>OZ245359.1:0-4427227 GCA_965226385.1 Bryobacterales bacterium
TGTGCCTTATAACGCTGGGATCCTGCGTCCCATCAAGATCCTGACAAAAGCTGGAACAATATGTGATGCCCGATTGCCAGCCAGTACCGCTGCTGGAAACGTTGAGACGTCTCAACGTATTGTTGATGTCCTGCTCGGCGCCTTGCGCCAAGCTCTGCCTGAAGATATTCCTGCAGGTAGCACAGGAACCATGAATAACATCAGTTTCGGAGGAATCAATCCTCGTACAGGTAGTCCGTTCAGTTATTACGAGACGATTGCTGGGGGCATGGGGGCAAGATCCAGTTCAGATGGGCTGAGTGCTGTGCATACGCACATGACAAACACCATGAATACTCCCGTCGAGGCTTTGGAGCAGCAATACCCGGTACGAGTGAATCGGTACACAATTCGAGAGGGTAGTGGCGGGGCAGGCCAGTACTGGGGCGGGGATGGAATCATCCGTGAGATCAAGTTTCTGACAGATGTATCACTGGCAATATTATCGGAACGTCGAAAACTGCCTCCGACAGGATCAGAGGGTGGAGAGCCTGGCAAGACAGGAAAGAACTGGTTGAACAATGACCCGCTGCCATCCAAAGGGAATTTTACAGCCCGCAAGGGAGACAGGCTTGTAATTGAAACGCCTGGTGGTGGTGGCTATTTCCCCATTAAGACGTTATCGATAAAAAAGTGAATCTATACCGGAAGTGTAGAAGTTTTGCAGTTGAGATCCTCGTGACGAAGATTTGGACAAGAGTGTTCCGGGACAGCTTTCCCAGCCGTAACGCCTGTTGCAGCCATTGCGCCGTCTCCGACTTCAGAAACCGCAACCCGATTTGAAGCAACCCCTGTGCTACGAGGGTTGCTCGCGGATGTTAACTGTGTACGACATCAGGGGCAGTAACCGGGATCTGGCAAAGTTTTGTTAGTCTATGTACATGAATCGATTGCTCTTGGCTCTGATCTTCCTTTGTCCAATGTTGGCCAGAGCCGACAGTCCTGATCTTGAGGTGGTCAACCGTATCAAGCAGGAGGCCCAGGACAACAGCCAGGTGATGGAGCATCTCTTCCAACTTGTCGAAGTATACGGTCCTCGCATTACCAACTCGAAAGGCTTTATGGATTCGGCAAAATGGGCCACCAAACGCTTTGAGGAATGGGGGCTTGAGAACGCCGCACTCGAGGAATGGGGGCCGTTCGGGCAAGGATGGTCGAGGGAGTATTTCTCGGCACACCTTACAGCACCGCAGTACGAGCAAATGATTGGTACTCCGCTGGGTTGGAGTCCATCCACAAACGGCAAGCTGGTCGGCCAACCGATTCTGGCTCCGCTCAAACGGGAAAGCCGCCTCGAAAGAGATGTGCAGGCTGTCGATGAATATATCACTGTATGGAAGGGCAAGCTATCCGGAGCACTGCTCATGATCAGTAAGCTGAAGAAAGTGCGGCCTCAGAGCAGTCCGGCATTACACCGCTACTCAAGCTCAGAACTGCAGGAGTTGGCCAAGGCCCGGCCAGCCTCGCCACCAATCGACTACCTTGACCCCGACTTGGCGATTCCTGAGGATCCCGAGGATCGGCGCGCTTTCTTCGCGAAGGCTCCTCGGTGGTATCGCGAGTATATGTCGAAGGAACGTCGTATTGTGCAGTCGAAACTCAATGACTTCCTTGTTGCGGAAGGCGTGAGGCTTGTGATCCATCCGGCTGCTCGCGGAGACGGCGGCACCGTGTTCCCTCCACGCGCGGGCAACCGGCACGTGGAGGATACACTACCCCCACCGTCGATTGCTCTAACCCCCGAACACTACAACCGGATTTACCGACTGGTGGACAAGGGGGTGGGTGCTGAGATCGAAGTCGAGGTACGCACGACGATCTACAAGGACACCCTCGATTCAATCAATGTCGTTGCGGAAATCCCCGGAACTACGAAGGCTGACGAGCTGGTCATGCTTGGTGGGCACCTTGACTCGACAGCTGCTGCACTCGGAGCGACCGACAACGGGGCTGGTTGCGCCGTGATGATGGAAGCCGTCCGGATTCTGAAGGCACTTGACCTGCCACTGGCAAGAACCGTCCGCATCGCCCTTTGGGGAGGGGAAGAGCAGGGGTTGCTCGGATCGAAGGCTTACGTGAAGAAGCATTTCGGGGACACCGAGACGATGGATCTGACCGACATGCACGCCAGGTTCTCTGTCTACTTCAACGTTGACAACGGCTCGGGCAAGATTCGTGGAGTCTACCTTCAGGGAAACGACCAAATTCGGCCGATTTTCCAGAAGTGGCTCACTCCTTTCCATGACATGGAAGCGACCATGCTGAGCATCCGCAATACCGGCGGGACCGATCACTTGTCGTTCAACAACATAGGCCTGCCAGGGTTTCAGTTCATACAGGACCGCATCGAGTACGAGACCCGATCACATCATTCCAACATGGACGCATACGACCGAGCTCAGGCAGCTGACCTGATTCAGGCATCAATGATTGTCGCCTCGTTTGTTTATCATGCAGCCAACCGCGATGAGTTGCTTCCTCGGAAGCCTTTGCCGAAGCCCCAGCCTCTGACGAAGCCAGACGGGGAGTGACACCGTTAGTGCAACCATCTCCACGAAGTGCACCGTCTTTGAAACTGTGCCATTACCGGAGCGCCCTCGCATGGTTCTCGTTGCTGTGATCTGGAGGGTTCCCGGGCGTGCCTATGGACAAGGTCAAACGGTTCACATCGCAGATAGTGTTGGGGATCTCAACTTCAGAGCCATATCAACGCCACGTTCAGCAAGTGGAAGGTTCCTCTTGGGATCGTGTACGATCCGGTCAGGGCCGACTATATCCTTCAGTCCATTGGATCGTGGTACAAGGACCGAAATGGAAAGTAGTACGAGGGCTGGTTAGCACCGCGGCACAAATCAGCTGCAGCCGCCGTTAAGATGCTGGATCGTTGTGGCACCGTTGCTTGGAGTGAGACTTTCGGGGACCTACCCAACCTCCAAGCGGACGCTGTTGTCGGCCCCTTCACCACGCGACAAGAATCTGGACCGCATCTACCAGAGTTCAGTTTGGTATGGACGCTCTCTTTGGCCGCTTGTTCAAGAGCGGCCCGGAAAAGGTCGCTGCTAGGATTGAGCGATGGTTGAGAACAGACCTCAGAACGGGAGAGGTTCCAGCATCTCACATGTCCTGCCTTCAATAGCGGGCGAGAAGGGAGCAAGGATGGAAGCGGAGAAACGTACTTGTCGTCGGCAAGGACGACAGGCGAGGCCCATGCCAAAGTTGATGCTGAACACAGAACATCGCCCGGGTGATCATGGCAGGGCCTCCGAAGAAAGAGAGAGGCTACCTCAAAAAAGTGCCCGCACTGCGTCCGTAGAGCCCTTCGCGCTGAGACGACGTCATGCGGTTTGGGTAATTTCGTATATAATTCCCAACTCAATCACATCCTGATTAGTCTCGTGACCGCCTCTTGACGGCGTAACCCAATGTACGCCTCAAGGACTTCGTGGCATACGTTCGTCGGGCTGACCGCCAACTCCGCACACCTGAACCCATGACTATAATCCCATCCTCCACGGGTGAGAACCTCGAGGTTCGCCGACAATGCGGAGGCGATGCCAAACGCCATAAAGTAGAGGTAAGTCGTTAATCGCTCCAAGCGGATTTGAACCTATCCTGTTGCTTGGCTTGGCCGATATACAAGCGACAAGACTGCTCCGCAGATTATGACCTGAACCATGCCATAACCAAACCAACCAAGGGCCAATGAGAACGGGATGGGAGTCACCACGTAGTTGTTGAATGCCATCGGAACCATCACGAAGAGGCCGATACAGAAGCCGTACTGGATTCCTTCCATAATGCCCAGTCCTTTGTGAAACCAACCGAAAATGTAGGTGAAGATAAACGACCACAATAGGCCAACGCAGATCATGACCCACATCAGCGATAACATCTCGTCCTCAGGCCGCCATAGCTCTGCTGTTGCCTCATAGGTGGGGGCAAGTATGACCTGATGGATGAAATAGTCCAGAATTTGGTGCACGACAAAGACCACTAATCCTGAGATCAAAAGATTCTTCTTTTCCATATGTTCCTCCTTGAACAGCAGGATGCCGTACCCAATGGGGCAGGGCATCAACGATGACAACAATAGTACAGGGTACTACGGCCCGATATATCCGAAGAAACTTGTCACTTAGATGATCGCTTTTGGTGTGCAACACAGATCGAATTAGGGTCATGGTCAAGAACTGGAACAGCAATACACAGTACGAGTGAATTGGTACACCGTTCGAGTGATTAGTGGCGGAGCAGGCCGTTACCGGGAGCCAGACTTGTAACTGAAACGATTTGTGGCGGGGGTTATTTCTCCAGCAAGAAGTTTCCTGCAAAAAGTGAATCTACGCCGGAAGCGTAGAAGCTGCGCAGGGCTGCTCTTGGGTCGTTGACCAGTGGTTCGCCAAACAGGTTGAAAGAAGTGTTGTAAAGCACTGGTAGGTTGCTCACACGGCCTGCTTCCTGCAGCAGTTCTGCATATAACCAGTTGTCTTCTTTGTGTACAACGTGAACACGTATCCGCTCACTATCCAGCATTGCAGCTTTGAAGGTCTTGCGATGTGCCGGCTTAACACGACTGACAGTAGCCAGGTAACGTGCTGAGGGACATGTCACAAAATATTCATCCGCCGCTTCTTCGGGGACAGAGGCTGCAAACTTGCGGAACTTTTCCCGTCGCTTGATATAAACGTTCAGGTTCTCTGTTGAGTACGGGTTGAGCGGTGAGGCCAGAATGCTGCGGTTACCCAGTGCACGAGGGCCAAACTCCGTACGTCCTTGAAACCAGGCCAGAATCTGATTGTTAGCCAGTCTTCCGACCGCTGAGGAAACCAGTTCCGCATCTGTCAACAGAGTTGTGAAATGAAGCTTGCAGTTCTCAAGGGTATGCTTGATTTTTTCCCGGCTGTAGCCCGGCCCCAAGAACAGGTCATTCATGGGAATCCTGGTAGGTTGTTTCATGACCTTGTGCCAGGTGTGGTAAAGGCTTCCGATGGCAGTACCAGCGTTGCCAGCTGCCGGCTGGACAAAAATCTGCTTGAACTTTCCACATTCCTCAAGGGACTGGATTAGCAAGGCATTCATTGCGATTCCACCTGCCAGGCAGAGATTTTCGGACTCTCCGGCAAGTTGGAGTACTGCATCGGTAACAGCAGCTTGCACGCTGGCCGCAAGGTCATGACGTATGGAATCACTCAAGTTGCTTGCAGGGTCCAGGTCTATTGCTCGATAGAATTTATCGCTAAATGCTCCATTTGCAGATTTGGAGGTGTCAAAAAAGCTGTAGTCAAGGTTCGGAAGCCGTCCATTGTGGCTACCGATAATTTCTGCAAAAAGTTCCTGAAATCGTGGTTTGCCAGCCAGTGACAGCCACTGCACCTTGTGTTCTTCACGATCTGATTGGAATCCGAGTAATTCGGTAACACGACTATATACAACAGCTGGTGAGTCTGGAGCATAAAGATCTTCAATCGACTCAAGGTTTATCCCAGAACCTTCCCAGACAGCTCCGCAACGCATATCTCCCACCCGGTCAAGGGTCAGAACTTTGGCACTTTCAAAAGGTGATGCGTAATAGGCGCTCGCAGCATGCGCATCGTGATGATCAATCACAACGATACGTGCTTTTGGGAAAAGTGATTTCAGGTGAATGCGGAAAAAATTGTCAGCTTCACGACCTAGTGGGCGCACAAGTGCAATGCATCCCACTTGATCTGCTGTTGCCTTTGTCAGGGCAAGACAGGAATTTATTGCCCTTACTGGCAGGCCACCACGGTGTGATTCCCGGGACAACTTTTCTTCTTCGATGGCGGCCAGAATACGACCGTCTCGCATCACTGCGGCCGCACCATCGTGCAACCAACCCCCAATTCCAAGCAGCAGCATATTGTGTTGATTTCTGCCTTCTAGACTGCCCGTAAGCGATTGATAGTCCGTAACTTGCCAATCAAAGTAAACACCTGAAAGGCACTGGGACCAACAGGTTGTCCAGTCAAAGCAGCCCGCGAACCATTGATTAACAAGCCGGGGTTTACCCCTTTGAGTTCAGCCAGTGCTCGCAGTTCACGTTCTACTGATTCTTCGGTGAATTCAGAAGTTGTTTCTAGCCGGTCCGCCAGGTTGTGCAATAACCCACGCACGCTCTCCTTGTCGAGGTTCGCAAGTGCTTTTGCATCAATTTCAAAGTCGTCCTGAAAATATGCACGGCAGCGATAAGAAAACTCACTCAGCATGTTCAGTCTGGAGCGCAAGGCATTCACGGCATTGCAAAACCAGGTCTTCCTGGGTCCCGCATATGCATCATCCCACCAGCCCAGTTCCTTGAGTTGGTTCTCAACGACAGGGAGAATCTGTTCAATTGGCAGTTTGCGAAGATGTTGTCCATTCAGCCAGATTGCCTTGGGGTCGATATCCTTACTTTGTGACTTTTTTCCAAACTGAACAACTGCATTGGTTCGCAGCACTTGTTCCAGCTGGAATGTTGCTTTCAACTCCTCAACTGTCATTACCTCACGGTTATCTTTTGGAGACCATCCAAGCAGGCTCAGGTAATTGACAAGGCCAACCGATAAAAAGCCCATGTCGCGGTAATTGATGACACTTACTACCTTACCGTGTCTGCGTTTGGACAATTTCGAGCCGTCAGGCCCCAGTAACAACGGTAAATGACCAAATTCCGGGATGTTGTAACCAAGTGACTCAAGCAGCATGATGTGCTTGTAAGTGTTAGTCAGATGATCCTGTCCACGAATCACATGGCTGATCTTCAGATCACCATCATCAACCGAAGAAGCCAGATGATAAGTTGGCTGTCCATTGCTTCTCAGCAGGGCAAAGTCCTCAATATCCGTAAACTTGCGGAACTGCTTGCGAAAAACGAGATCCTTGAACTTGACGCCATCTGGCCTTTCTCGTGGCACACGGTAGCGTAAAACAAATGGTTCACCAGAAACAGCACGTTTTGCGCTTTGTCCTGGAGTCAGTTCACGCATTTGCGGATTGCATAGCCATGGAACTCTTGAGCTTTTCTTGTCACCTGCTTCTTCCTCCTTTGCAGGTTTGCTTTTTTCCGGTGTAAAGTCTCTGTAAGCAAGACCCTTTTCCAATAAGTATGCAGCAGCTTCGAGATGCAACTTCAGTCTGTCGGACTGGTTATGCTGCTCATCCCAGGGAAGCTCCATCCAGCGCAGTCCATCAAGAATGGATTCCACAGATTCCTCCGTGTTGCGCACTGTATCCGTATCATCAATGCGCAAGACCATCTGACCACCTGTCGAACGTGCAAAAAGCCAGTTGAAAATATAGGTCCTGGCTCCCCCTATATGCAGAAACCCTGTAGGGGCAGGCGCAAATCTTACGCGGTTCATTGATGTGTCAAGTTGCGCTGGAGGCAGAACAGCCACTGCAATAAGGCGCTTTTTGTCAGTATAGCCCCGAGTACGTCATGAAGCTTATTCGGGTTTTGTTCAAACGAAAAGAGCGGTGCAATCGACTAGTCGGGCACAATGACAACCTTGCCGAAATGCCCTTTGGCATCCATGTATTCATGTGCACCACGGACATCATTGAGAGGGAATCTGCGATCGATAACAGGCTTGAGCAAACCACGATCAAAAAAGCGCAGCAAGTCATAGAGTTCACCAAGCGCCCCCATGTAGGAGCCATGGATGCTCAGGTGCTTTGAAAACATGTGGGCAATGTTGAGAGTAGTCTCAAAACCTGTTGTTGCTCCACAAGTTACAAGTCTTGCATTTTTTGCCATGGATGCTGTCGAATGTCCGAATGTCTCGGAGCCAACATGCTCAAAAACAAGGTCGACTCCACGGCGGTCAGTGATCTTTTTCACTTCGTCCTTGATCGATTGTTTGTAATGATCAATTACGTAATCGGCACCAAGTTGCTTTGCTTTGGCAACCTTTTCGTCACCACCTGCCGTTGCAATGACCCGGCAATGATGCAGCTTGGCAATCTGAATTGCTGCAATACCGACTCCGCTTGAGCCCCCAATGATGAGAACGTCATCCAGCATCTGAATCTTGGCAATGCCGACCAGCATGTGCCAGGCAGTCAGAAAAACAAGAGGGATGGATGCGGCTTCCTCGAGGCTCAGGTTCCCGGGGATGGGCAGGGCATTTTCTTCTGGAATCGCAATATACTCTGCATTCAATCCCGGATAAACAGCTCCGAAAAGTCCATAATCCGACGCCAGGTTATCCCGGCCGTGTGCGGCTTCTCGACTCCCGTGCAAGGTTCTGCCCGGAGCGACCAGGATGCGATCTCCAATCCTGGCCTTTGTACACAACTCGCCAACATCAACAATCTCGCCGGCTGCATCGCTACCAAGAGTCCACGGAAACTCAAGCCTGAGTGTCCGCAGCCCTCCTCGAACCCACAAGTCCAGATGGTTCAGTGAACAGGCACCGACTTTAACAAGTACTTCGTCAGCTTTGAGAGTGGGCTCCGGTCCGTCTTCGTAACGAATAACTTCAGGACCACCACAGGAGTGGATACGGGAAACCTTCATATTGATCCTTGCTTTTTTCAGAAAAGGAAATCCGATTATAGCGACAGGTACGAATTGTTCATGAAAGGCCAGTGCTGACAGAAGGTAAGATTCACTTTGTGGGAGCATCCATCTTGAAGAGCCGGTAGCGATTCCGTTTGACTTCTTCATCCTTGGCTACTTCGAGCTGCTCTCGCATGCGGATTGCCAGTTTCGAAGCTTCTTCTGATTTTCCAACTCTGCGTAGGGCAATCATCAGGTTGTAGATGCTTTTCGTGGCATTAATAGTGTCAGGTGGAGTTCCTCGTTCGCAACCGCAATCGCGCTCAACCACACTTCGCTCCCACCACGCCGAATACTTCGCAAGCGTACTCCCAGCAAGCATGCTCGTCCATTTGTACAAACCCGATTCTAGTATCTAGTGCTTTTCCATACTTTCCCTCTGTATCTTGTTTGAAGGCTTCTTCGTTAGGACCTGATCTGAAGCAGAGGCCGGGGAGGGGTTGCAACGTCCTCCGCGGCCAGGTTCTATTCTCTTGAGTATCCGGTCGGGCTGGCAGGCCTGTATTGAGGGGCCTGACTAAAACGAGTCAACTCGCCGGAAACAACCAAATGCCCCCCGCTCCCAGGGATATCTGCCGGAACCTGATACAGGCCAGCACGGCCCCCGTCCGAACGCTTGCGATTTATTTACCAGGCAATAGGAAATACTCTATAACCGTAAGAGTATGGTCGAGTGTTACATGCACTTGTAGCAAACAAATCGTGATGGGTTCCATTCTCGTGTTGCCACCAGATTACAGGTTCGCCATGCTGGAACATAAGAGATGGAGTTGTCCGAACATACCGCTCGACTACTGGTGAGTGATCCCGGTTCAGATGACTTTCTGGAATCGACAAGAGTCCTCGCTGCAGATGCGTTTAGCAACGACCACGCACTGGCAGCGCAAGCAACCCAAGTAATTTTTTCTCAAATCATAGAGCCCTGGGCAGACAGTTTTGACCCATTGCTGTGTGAACGCTATCTGGTGTTCATGGCAGAGTTACTTCTTCATAAGGAAGGGCCGATCAGAGAAAATCTGAAAAAACTTGGTTATTTGCATCCACAGCAATTAATCAATCGTTACCGGTGTGTTAGCGATCCAAGCAAGATGCCGAATCACACTGAAAGCGTTAGGAAAGTTTTAATCCTTTCGAGAGTAACGCTGGGAGCAGACATTGCTGTCACTAGTACGGTTGTGGGTGCTGCCAGACGAGCATTCCCTGATGCAAGCATTGATTTTATTGGTGGAAAAAAGAATGCAGCTTTCTTTGCCGGAGATAAACATGTACACCACAAGCCTGTTTCTTATGGCAGGGGAGCATTGCTTGGAGAACGACTGTCTGCGTGGATTGACCTCCAAAGTTGTGTGGAAAAATGCCTGACTGGTCTGGAGTCTGAGAAATGGATTGTTCTGGACCCCGACAGTCGATTGACACAACTTGGACTGTTGCCGATTGCAAATGATGATTCGTATCGGTTTTTTGAAAGCAGGAGTTATCAGGCGGAATCCAGATGCAACCTGTCCAGGCTTGCTTCCGATTGGTGCCATGAGGTCCTGCCATCCCTCAACAGCCAAACCTGTCGGCCTTACATCAAGCTCTCCGATGATGACATGAACAGGGGTGAGCAGCTTCGTGCCAACTCACACAAGGCGTTGGCTGCGGTCAGCTTCGGAGTCGGGGGAAGAGAATCCAAACGGCTGGACTCCGGATTTGAAGACAGTCTGCTGAAACTGCTGCATCAGAAGGGATTCCGGATATTACTTGACTATGGGTCTGGTGAACAGGAGGCTCAACTGGTTGAAGGCAGGATAAGTACGTTTCAAGGAACAGTCAGCCATTTTGGTGCAGATAATGCTGACCTCATTACTTGGCAGGGAAGTCTGTCTGGTTTCGGTGGGCTTGCAGAGGCTTGTAATATCTTTGTTGGTTATGATTCAGCCGCTGCTCATCTAGCAGCAGCATTGGGAGTGCCTGTGATTGATATCTTTGCCGGGGCTGCTTCAGACAGGATGTGTGACCGCTGGACGCCTGCAGGGCCAGCTCCTGTGCATGTGATACCTGTGGATCAGATCCAGGACAGGCACACGGTGCTCGTGGAAGTTGATCGAACGTTGCCACGATGATTGGTATTGATGCAGGACACAGCCTTGACAGGCTGCCAACTGGGGTTGCCGTCTATGCACGCAACCTGATCCATGAACTGGCCGCTGGCAACCCAGATGAGAAGTTTCATTGGTACTACCGAAGTAACCGTTGGCTGCGTTCTTTCAGTACCCGGATGCCCCCAAATGCAAGAAATCGGTTGTTGATGGAGTTTGCACTGGGCCGCTCATCACATAAGTTGCGTCTCTTTCACGGTCTGAACCAGAGACTTCCTGGCAATATGCGTTGCCCTGGGGTCGCCACATTCCATGATCTGTTTGTCTTTTCAGGGGATTACTCAACACCAGAGTTTCGTGAGCGGTTTAGAGATCTTGCCCAGCAAACGGCTTCAAGAGCAGGTTGCATCATTGCAATCTCGCAATACACAGCTGGTCAGGTTGCAGCATTTCTCGATTTCCCCAGAGAGTTGATCCATGTGGTTCACCATGGGGTAGAAGCAATGCAGTTGCCTACAGAATGGCGACAGGAAGAAATCCTGCAACAACTGGGGATAGAGCGCCCCTATGTGTTGCATGTTGGAGCCCTGCAAAGACGAAAGAATATTGAACGGCTAGTCGCCGCATTCGAATCTGTTGATGAATCCTTGCAACTGGTCCTAGCTGGCTCCATGGGTTATGGTGGTGAGCAAATTGAGCAGTGCATTCAGAAAAGCACTGCTAGCAAGCGAATCTTATTGACCGGACATGTTGGAAATGACGTTCGAGCGACCTTGTATTCCAACGCAAAGGTGTTACTTTTTCCTTCCCTTGAAGAAGGGTTCGGGTTACCTGTGCTTGAAGCGTTTTCCATGGGGCTGCCAGTGATTACATCGAACAGTTCAGCATTGCCCGAGGTGTCTGGAGATGCAGCAATCCTTGTGGATCCTCTTGATGTCGAAGCGATTGCTGGTGCTCTTGATGGATTACTTGACAACCTGGAGATGCAGGAAGAACTGCATTTAAAGGGCAAGAAACGGGTGCAACAGTTCTGTTGGCAGCATTGTGCTGAACAGACTTGGCAGGTTTATGAGCAGCTCGCAAACAGATAGTTCAGGATTGTTATGTTTATCCTGGATCAGGAGGGGCTGAACTATCAAGGACGAATACCGAGTGATTGAAAGGGCCTGATGTCTCGGCATCCTGCTTCCTGACACCAAAACTGCAGCATCATGTAATAATTCAAGAACATAGGCTATGGCTTCAGAATCCAAGACAAGCACTCATAAAAAATCGGGTGAACGAGTAGAATTCGACCCCAGGTGCTTACTACCAGTACTGATCGCTTGGCTTGTTCCCGGTGGCGGGCATTTCTTCCTAAAAAAGCGGGTGCTTGGGAATCTCCTGTTTGGATCGGTTGTAGGCATGTTTGTCTGTGGACTTTTGATGAACGGTCGCATGTTCGAACCGACAGGCAATGATATGTTCACTCAAATCATGAACTATGGTGGATATTTCGGGGATCTTTGCAACGGCCTGCTGTATATGATCACAGTCATGTTGGGCTATGAGCAGGAACTCATACCCGGTGCCATCCACGACTATGGAACAAAATTCATGGTTTGTTCAGGATTTTTGAATCTGCTTGCCATGGTGGATGTTTACGAACTCTCAACAGGGTCAAAAAAATGAGCTATGTACCTTCACACTTTGAAACAATCTTGTTATTTGCGCTCTTCGCTTCTGTAGTCATGGGGATTGTAGGACGATCCACAGACCGTGACCGGCTGAACTACGGGCTTTATTGTTTTCTTTACTTTTTGGGTGTGATATTTGTTCTGGGCTGGTTGATGCGACTGGGTCATGGCTAGTGTTACAGCCAGCGGCTGAACATTGCGGCCAGAAAGTCGCTTTCTACGATTTCGACGGTACGCTTGTAACGAGTAATGTCGTGACCCGCTACGCCTGGTACGCTTGGAATTACCCTTCTAAACTGAATGCCCTGTGGCGATATGTTAAAACGCTACTTGGAGTGCCCTTCTGGATTGCACTGGATGTGTACTCGCGCAAGCTGTTCAACAGGGTGTTTTTCAGGCAGTATTGCGGCATGGACAGGGATTGGTTGCTGGCCCAATCGCAAGAGATGTACAGACAGGAAATACATCCCCGGTTGTATCCATTTGCAAAAGAGCTTGTCGCTCAGGATAAGGCCAATGGTTACCACGTCGTGATGGTCAGCGGAGGACTCGATTTTGCACTGCAAACGGTAGCAGATTACCTGGAATTTGATGAGATCCTTGTGAATCGACTAATCTTCAAAAACGGTGTTGCTACAGGTGAACTCCATCCACCAATCCTTGCTGAGCAAGAAAAGGTCGAGGCACTGAAGAACTATTGCAAGGAAAGGGGGTTTGAGATCAACCAGGCCAAGGCCTATTCCGATAGTGCTTCAGATTTACCTATGTTATTGGTAGTAGGACAACCTGTGGCTACTAACCCTGATGCAAAACTCAAAAAAATGGCTGTTAGAAATGGCTGGAAAATACTGGATTTGAATCAGCCCATATCTGTAACCTGATCAAATGAACGCCCTGTCCTGGGGTTGAGTTACGATCCAAACATAGTTGTTTATACATCTTTAAGCACATAAATTCCTGACTCGGTACACTCTTGCAAGATGGCAGCTAAAACCCCGTCGAAAACTTTCCCGGATCCTTCGGAATTTGGCGACCCTACTCCGAATGCAGTCGGTCGAACTGCACTAGTTTCGCACGATGACTGTATTCGTGAACTGGATAACTTCTCAGCAGACCGGTTGCTGTGGTACGGCGAGGATCTGATCCGTGTGAAATTACCGTCAGAAGCCCGAATTGTTTATCCCAAACCGACCATCCCGGGCCTTCTGGACAGAGAAGCTGCAATCCGGTATGCCCTGGATCATCCCATCCAGGCAGATCCTTTGAGGTATCAGTTGCTGCCAGGTATGAAAGTCACCATTGCAATTGATGACATTTCACTCCCTCTGCCCAAAATGAATCGGCCGGACATCAGGCAATCCATCCTGACCATACTTCTCGAACTTTTGGAAGATGCTGGTGTTAGTGACACCAAAATCATCATTGCGACCTCGTTTCATCGTCGTATGGAGCCTTTTGAGATTCGTTGGGTAGTTGGCAGGATGATTTTTAACAGCTACTTTCCACACAACCTGTATTGTCATGACGGGGAAGATTCCAAAGGGATGGTTGAGCTTGGCAAAACGGAACACGATGAACCTGTACGTATCAATCGCAGGGCTGCAGACTCCGACTTGCTGATTTACGTCAATATCAACCTTGTTCCGATGGATGGTGGCAATAAATCTGTTGGAGTCGGCCTTTGTGACTATCCCTCATTGCAGGCACATCACAACCCGAAGACCATCCTGAACTCAAACTCCTATTTCGATCACACCAGTTCCCCATTGACAGATTCCTGCAACCGGATGGGCAAAATTGTCAATGAAAAGCTGAATGTTTTTCATATTGAAACAGTTGTAAACAATCGCATGTTCGATCCCCGCATGGCATTTTTCACGAAACCGGAAGATGAGTGGAATATTCTTGACAAGGTATCGTGCAGGATTGCCCAGATCGGGTTGGGAGCCATGCCTCGCAAAGTGAAACGGGACTTGCTGTTCTCCATACCTGCCCCTTACCAGATGATTGCTGTTCATGCGGGCGCGACAGATCCAGTACACGAGAAAACCCTTGCATACAACTACCAGCAGTACTGCGTACCTGTTGAGGGTCAGTCAGATGTTGCTGTGATGGGTGTGCCATTTGTTTGCCCTTACAACGTCAATGCACCCATGAATCCATTGCTTGTCCGCTGCCTGACTCTTGGCTACTTCTTCAACATGTACAGGGGCATGCCGATTGTGAAAAAGGGCGGGGTAGTGATCCTGACCCATCCGCTTTATAACGAGTTTAGTGAAAAACATCACGCTGCATACCACGAATTCTTTCACCGCTGCCTGGCTGAAACGAGATGTTCGGAAACGCTCCAGAATAAATACGAACCCGAGTTCGCCTCAAATCCTGAATACAAGGAACTGTACCGTCACGGTTATGCATATCACGGAGTCCATCCGTTTTATATGTGGTACTGGGCAGAGAATGGCTGGCAGCACAGCGGCAAGATCATTATTGTCGGTGCTGAAGACAAGCAAGCAGCTGAAATCATGGGATGGGACTGTGCTTCATCAATGGATGAGGCGCTGGAGATGTCTCAGACTTTTCTGGGACGTCGCCCGAGTGTGACCCATATCCATATCCCACCAATCAACATGGTCGATGTGCATTAGTCAATGTTTGACAAGAAGTGTCATCAGCGATTGAAAACGAACGGATAGATATTCGCGTTTTTTACGCGGAATCGGGTTTGGCCCCTTGTTATCTCATCTAGTGGGGAATGCCAGCTATGCAGTGTGAGGCCTTTGTCGTCACTCAAGGACGTACCTCACTAAAAATAACGGCGAGTGGGGTTTGGCCTCAGCTACGATAGATGTTCACAACAGGCAGTACAGAATTCGACACGGCCCCACTCAATCGGTGTCAGCAAACTGATTCGAACTGATTCCATCTGCCGCGTGATTGCTGATTCCGTCCGCGCAAGGGGTCACAGACAAGTATCTGTAATGTGGCATGGTTGCAAGGCTCACCGCTGACGGCGAATCCGGGGAACCAGCCCTTCCTGCCATCTCCGGTAAGAGGCCAGAAGCTCTTCGACGATCGCAGGTTCCAAGGAGGCAAAGTTGTGGGTCTCCGAGATGTCCCCTTCCAAGTCGTAGAGCTCAAGACCACCCTTGTCAGTGAGTAGTTTCCAGTGCCCCTTGCGAACTGCCCAGCCCTTGTCCGAATCCTTGTTGATCCAGCTCCAGTAGAGCGCTTCGTGCAAAGGGTGGTCCAGAGCGCCCGTCACTGCGGGCAGGATGTCGCGCCTGTCAATGATCAGATTTGCAGGGAGTTCGACACCGCTCGCAGCGAGAATTGTCGCGAACGCGTCGATGGAAATAACGGGTTCGTCAGATACCGTTCCGGACGGTATGCGTTTGGGCCATCGAAGCAAGAATGGCACTCGGACCCCACCCTCTTAGACGCTGTGCTTGTAGTTTCGCAACGTGCCGTTCGTCGCCGTTGTACCGCGCACTCTACCATTGTCGGAAAAAAAGATGGCGAGCGTGTCGTCGGAGAGGCCGAAGCGATCCAGTGTGTCGAGAATCTCGCCTACGCCCTCGTCCATGATGGCCAACATGGCGAGGTAGGTGTTGCGTGTTCGGTCCGGGTTCGAAAAGCGTTGGATGTAGTCATCTGGTGCCTGGACTGGATTGTGGACGGCGTTATAGGGCACGTACACAAAAAACGGGTGATCGCTGTTCGCCTCAATGAATGCAACTGCTTCGCGGTAATGTTTCGGGTTAGATAGCCCGTATCGTCGATCGGTTCCCGGTCACGGGAGATTGACCTGATCGCGTCGGTACGAGAAAGTTCGAAGTAATCGTGTCCCCCATGGCCAAGGAACCCGTAGAAGGTATCGAATCCTCGCTCAAGTGGCCAGTACGGCTGCTCGTAGCCCACATGCCATTTGCCGAATACTCCAGTGGCGTAGCCAGAGTTTCGTAGCAGTTCTGCGAGCGTGGTCTCGGAACGGGGGAGCCCGGCCCGTGAGTCAGCGGCGGTGCAGAACCCGAATCGCTGCTGGTAGCGACCGGTCAACAAGCCAGCGCGGGTCGGAGCACAGACTGGGCAACTCGCATAGCCACTTGTCATGCGGACACCCTCAGTAGCGAGACAGTCGAGGTTGGGGGTTGAAACTTCGTCGGGGTGCGGGTAGCAACTGATGTTCGCGTAACCCTGTTCGTCAGAGACGATCAGGACGACATTGGCTCTCCCAGTCGCTGCGATGGCGATGGCAGGAAGCAGGAGTGCTGCGAACAGGCGATTCATTTCAGATGCCTGAGAAGCAGTAGCAACAAGGGCAATATGGGAGTGTTGTGTGAGTTGTCTATAGTGGCAGTCTCCTCAGATTCTACATTGGAGGACACGTGCTAGTCTGGCCAGCAGATTCAATAGGCCAATCGAGACCTATTCCTAAAATCAACGGCCCTTGAGCAGAATTGGGGGTCAGGGATCAGAAAGGCTCGTGCTCTAGCGAGGCGTTCTGAACTGTAAAAAACAAGTCAAACGAGCTTGATGACGACCAACCATCGCCCCATGTCGAGATCTTGCTGCAACCGGTTCTCAGGAAGCCTAGACAACATTTTGGATCAAGCCGATAGAGGCACTCAGACACACCTGCTGAACCGGGATACCCGAGCCCGTGAACTAGAACCGCAGCTTGAGAGCGTACTGGAAGATACGAGGTCCTCCGCCACGGCCGATGTTCCCGACACGGGTAAAGTAGCCGCCACCAACTCCGTTGAACTGTCGGAAAAAGTCCGTCATGAGGAAGTTCGTGTGATTCGGGAAGTTAAACGACTCAATCCGCAACTGCAGACGCATGCCTTCCCGAATTTGGAAGTTCTTCGATAGCGCGATGTTTGCCGAGAGCAGAGCCGGTCCATCAAGAATGTTGCGGCCGGAGTTTCCGTGCGCAAAGGCCCCTGACGGACAAGAGGCCGGGGTATCGCCATCCGCAGGGCTGCAAATCGGGATCCTCTCGAACGCGCGCGTGCTGTAGAACGCGTAATCTGACCCGCGAATCGTACCGAGCGAAGGATCGTCAGGCTGATAGCCGTTGGTCAGCCGATTTGGCCGTAGTGAATCACCGAGGGTTTCATCGACATTCGCCGTAATGACGGTAAATGGCGAGCCGGAGTAGGATGTCTGGGTGCCGGACAACTGCCAGCCGCCAAGAACGGCATTGGTCACGTTGCTCCACTCCCTTCCCCACCTTCCCTGATGCCCGAAGGGCAACTGGTAGGATGCCACAGCTGTGAACACATGCCTGAGATCCCAAGTTGAACGGCCGCGCTCAAGTTTCAGGTTCCTGGAGTCCAGCGCGTTCTGGAAGTCTGTCCCCGTCACCCCACCTGATCCTTTGGTGCGCGACGCGTCGTCGATCGATTTTGAAAACGAGTAGTTGACGCGCCAGAACAAGCCACCGCGGCTGCGCTTGCGCCAGGACACGTTCGCTGCGTTGTAGTTCGAGTTGGAACCGGTGCTGTTGAAGGAGATCCCATCCCAGTTGGGGATGGGCCGGGCGAAGCCGTCCTCGCCAAGGAACGATTCCTCGTTGCGGATTGGCTGGTTCAAGTCATACTGCCGGATCAGGTGCGTACCCTTCGATCCGCGGTAGTCCATTTCTATGCTAGTGCCGCCAGGCAATTCGCGCTCAATCGTGAAATTCCACGACTGCAGGTACGCTTGCTGGGGATTCTGCGTTATTCCGCTCGCGCTGGCGGTGCCACTAACTCGCAGGCGCGCTTCGTCTGTTGGGTTCTGCAGGGAGATCAAGTTCGGCCTGTTGTTTTGTCCCGGGTAGTTCGTTTGGATGGTAAACGGGAAGACATTCCCGAGATCGTTGCGGAACGGATTCAGAATCGTGCCCGCCACGAACAAACCGTATCCAGAGCGGATCACTGTCTTGTTGTTGAGACGATAGGCAAAGCCTAGCCGTGGCGTGAAGTTATTCCAGTCCGTTTCGATCACTGACCGGGGAAATCCCACCTCCTCGGCCGTAAGAAACTGGCCGGTCAAGTCGTAGTCCGCCGTGATTTGGGCAAAGTTGGCAGGCAAGTTACGATCGCTGGACAGCACGACCTTGTTGAATTCCGGAACGTAGCTCGCCATCCTGTCGTTGACGTCCCAAGGCATGCGATTGACCTCCCAGCGCACGCCTAGGTTCATCGTCAATCTCGGAGTTACCTTCCAGTCGTCGTTGAAGAACGCCCCCATCGCAATCTGTCTCCAGTCTGGATTGTTGATGCCCTTGCGAATGTTCGTATTGTGCAGCCAACCGAGGTACATGTCGCCAATCGAGCTTCCCGTGCGCTGCCCGCGGAATCGGTAGTCTCCACGGGCGTTGTTTACGCCAGGCCGCTGGTAGGTCACGTAGTTGTAGTTGAAACCGTACTTGATCGTGTGGTTGCCCTTGATGTTCGTCAGCTTGAAGCTCGCCTGCGTATCGCTTATGTCCGCTATGTTAGGCTGGTTCGTCGCCGTTCCGATTGTCACGTGGTTGTCAGCGCGTATCCGCGGGAAATCTTTGATGCCAGGGTATAGTTGTTGGTCATCGTCAGAGATGAAGTTCGGCAGGCCGAGTTCCTCCATGATGTTCGTGTCCGCGAACGCGCCTCGCTGGAATACGTCATTGCCGCTGAACCCGACGCGAACCTCGATGAGGAACGTCGTGGAGAACATGTGCGTGTAGTCCACGCCCAGCAGGTACCGGTTATCGTCGATGGTGTTGCCGAACTGTTGAAGGTTGCTTTCACCGCCGAACGGGTTTTCTCCATTGTTGGCACGGTACTGAATGCGTCCAGCCAGAGTGTTCTCGCCGATCTTGTGATCGATCTTCGTGATGATGCTGTCGAAGTTGTCGTTGTCGTTGTCGACGATGCGGTAGTTCAGCAGGTCGCGTCTTGACTCAAGGTTCGGCAAGGGATATTCCTGGAACAGCCGCTGGGCGATCGGATCCAGCCTGCTGGCGGGAATCATGTCGTTCCGGAAGCGGCCCTGCGGCCTGTCCCGGATCCGGAACTGCTCCTGCAGGTTGGCGATGACTGCCGCGTCCGTCACATCCACTGAGTTATCGACATTGGTCAGGTCGATTGTCTGGCTGAAATCGCCGCTGAGTTCCATGGCGGTCGGCACCCTGGACAGTCTCGTGTGCTCCTGGTTGCGACGCTGCAGCTCGTAACTGAGCAAGAAGAATGTCCTGTTCTTTACGATTGGGCCGGTCAGTGTGCCCGAGAGCTGGTTCTGGTTCAGCCTCGTCTTGTCGGCGTCGAAGAAGGAGCGTGCGTCCAAGGCGTCGTTGCGCAAGAAATAGCTAACGTTCCCGTGCAGGGCGTTCGTGCCGGAGCGCAAAGACATATTCAAGATGCCTCCGGCCATCCGACCGTATTCTGCCGAATATCCCGACACCTCCATCTTGAATTCTCGTAGCGCGTCAATGTTGGGACGGACCTGTGCGGTCCCGCTCTGCGCGTTGCGGTTATCAAAGCCATCGACATAGAAGTTAGTGTTCGTCGGGCGGGCGCCATTTACCGAAGCGAACGAGCCTGCGGCACTGCCCCCAGGAACGACGCCCGGCACGAAGAACGCCAAGTCCGTAAAATCGCGCCCGTTCAGTGGTAGTTCCTGGATTTCCTCCTGCACAATCACATCGCCCTTGATCATTCCGTTCTCTGTGTTGAGCGTAATGAGCTGGGCATCAACGGTGACCGACTCGGTTATCTGTCCGAGATTGAGTTCAATATCGATGCGACGGTTGTCGCCTGTGCGGAGCAAGATGCCCTGCTCAACGTGCTGCTGAAAGCCCTCCGATGTGACGATCAACTGGTAGTCACCCGGATTCAATGCCGGGAAGGTAAAGCTTCCGATGGCGTTGGTTGTTTGATCCCTTGAGATCGCCGTTCCGGTGTTGATCACGGTGACTTCCGCGCCGGGAATCACACCCGCACCGGTGTCGGTGACGATCCCTGTCAAGGTGGCCAAATTAGACTGGCCGAAACAGAGCGGTACCAAGAGTACCGTGATTCCGGTACAGGTTAAAATATATCTTTTCATTGGTAACCCCCTATTTCTTAACCAATCGGTCTAAGAGGTTGAAGAATATACTCAGCAAATAGGTTAAACGGCTATTTTGAAGAGTGTAGGCGCAAGAGCGCAAGTGTAAGATTGTGCAGTCAAGGCATGGGAAGCTTCCTCTGCCGATTGTACCGCCTCAGGGCAACGTTGACCTATGGTCTACCTGCATGCGGCAACACCGCAATCAGAGGTTAGAGTCGGCCTGGGTGCGGCACCTTTGATCGTACGGTAAAGCCGAACCACACGTAGCCTTTTCACGTACGCAGTGGGCGTCGGTTCAATGCCGCAGCCCGAGCCACGCCCTTTGAAGTAATGTAACAACCACGCTCCGCAATCGTTTGGTCTCGGTTCCTGTCGGTTCACTAAGGGCGGAACCAGCTCTCGACCGGCTCGGATAAAAATGTCTCGACGGGGATGCCATCACCCCCGATAAGCAGTTTGCGAGCCGGGCCAAAGGCTTCCAAGAAGGCAGACATACCCGGCAAAGCAAGCCGCGCCTTGCTGCTCTTCACCTCAACCACCGCCAACCTCCTGCCAGAGTGCACTACGAAGTCGACTTCAAGATTCCGGTCCCGCCAGTAGTACACTTTGCACGAACCGGAAGCCTCAGCGATGACTAAGTACGCACCAACCGCAGATTCTACTAACCGCCCCCAGAACTCCCGGTCCGCACGTGCCTCCTCCAGGTTTATGCCTGTCATAGCGGTCATTAGTGTCCTGACCTGCAAATAGATTGAATTAATTTGCAAAGTGTGCCATACTGCTTCTCGCGGGAGGGAGCACTATGGCACGACCGGTTGCAGTTCTCGATCTGCATCCCGAGGAACAACGGGAGTTGGAACGGCGGGTCCGCGCCGCGCCCACTTCCCGGCGCGACTGCCTGCGCGCGCGGATCGTGCTGCTGCGTGCCGAGGGCGTTAAGCAGCGGGACGTCGCCGAGCGCCTCGGGGTCAGCGTCGCGTGTGTGAACAAGTGGTCACAGCGCTTTGACCGCGAGGGCCTTGCGGGCCTGCAGGACATGCCCGGCCGCGGACGGCGGCCCACGATCCCCTTGGAAACCGTGGAGAAAGTCGTCACCGAAGCGGGGCGGACGCCGCCCGGACGCCAGCGCTGGAGCACCCGCACGCTGGCCGCCGCAGTGGGCATCGCGCCGTCCAGCGTGGGGCGCATATGGCACCAGCAGGGCCTCAAGCCGCACCGCACCAAGACATTCAAACTCTCCAGCAACAAACAGTTCGAAAGCAAGTTCTGGGATGTGATCGGCTTGTACCTGGACCCGCCCGAGAAGTCCGTGGTGCTGTGCTGCGACGAGAAGAGCCAATGCCAGGCGCTGGAGCGCACCCAGCCCGCCCTGCTGCTCGGTGTCGGACACCTTCGCACCCGCACTCACGACTACATTCGGCACGGCACCGTGTGCCTGTTCGCGGCGATGAGCTACCTGGAAGGCAAGCTGATCTACCGCACCGAGGCGCGGCACACCCATCTGGAGTGGCTGCGATTCCTCAAGCAAATCGACCGGGAGGTTCCGAACGGTCTCCAGATTCACATCGTCGCGGACAACTATTGCACGCACAAGCACGCGAAGGTGCGGGACTGGCTGGGCAAGCACAAGCGCTTCCACATGCACTTCACGCCCACCTCGAGTTCCTGGCTGAACCTGGTGGAGCGGTTCTTCGCTGACCTGACGGCGGACTGCGTGCGGGACGGCAGCTTCGGGAGCGTCAAGGAACTGACGGACGCGATCACGGCCTACCTGATGGAGCGCAACGAGAATCCGAAGCCGTACCGCTGGAAGGCCAAGGGCGAGGAGATTCTCGCCAAGATCCACCGGGCACGCCAGGCTCTCGAGAGCGAAGGTAGTTAATTAATATTATTTGGCGATCAGTACACTAGCGATTTGACAAGTAGAAGTTGGGCACTACGCCAATCGAGTGCCTGCATGCCGGAACGATTTGGGCGTGAGTGCCGACATGGAATGCCGTGGGACGGTATCTGGTCTATTCCGACTTTCCCCACAGTGTGTAGCTTCACTGGCTGGATGATGATGGTCATGCCAACGTGTTCCGTAATCTCTCTGGTAACTCGAACGGCAGTAGGGGATCATCAGTTGTTGTGCGAGGACGGCAATTGCCGCTTGGTGCTGTATGAACACGGGCTTTAGGCCACTGTCCTGGTTGACAGCTGGAATGGCAATCATCTGAACGCCCGAACGACATCGTGGTCGATCCCGACGGGTAGGACATCTGCTTCTCGGATTACGGTTACTCCAGACTGATGGTCTACGAGGGCAACAAGTGACCTCTTGAGATCAAGGAACAGATCTAACGCTTCGACCGCAGAAGCTGTAAGATGGAGTTTTTCGCGGACTGGATCTTCAACCCCAACAGACCTTGCTTCTCGCCTGACTACAGGATGATCAACGTCGTCAGCACCAGTGTGTCGCACTATCCCAAAGTGGAGAGAGATCAAGGTCTGGGGCGTTAACAACTGGCGTATGCTGTGCAATGGAAGGCGGTTCGTCTCAACTCGCATGGACGGCTTCGAGCAAGCCGGAAACACCGACGGCATTCTCTGCGACACGGATGGCAACGTGTAATCGTCGGTAAGCTGATTCGGCGACAGATAAGATGGCGCGTATGTCTTCGCAATCGACGGCGACTGCATCGGCCTGATCAAGTTGCCTCGGATCTGCTTGAACATCTGCTATGGCGGTGTGAACCGCAACCCGCTGTTCATGACGGCAAGCCAAAGCCTAAATGCCGTGTAACAAGACCTGCAACGCTGACTGCGAGTTAGTAACAACCGAATTGACACAGCACTTGTGGTGTATATGGATGCTTTCATCCAAAACCGTGTATAGTATTCAATTCTTTCAGAATTCTTGGAAAGCAAGTGATGAGATGAGTGGATTGTGCGATTCCTGCCAGATTCGAGAAGCATTGGGTAGAAATTGTTGTTGATCTCTTAATGAAGCAATAGGTATGGTTACCTGTCGATTACTGATTTTAAAGTATTGTCAATTTCCAACTGGTTCTGGCTGAAGCATCTGAAAACCGTTAAAGGAGTATGGAGATGAGAAAAAGTAAAGGAATGATGAAGATCATGCTCTTGCTTGCACTACTGCTGTTTCCGTCCATGGCTATGGCCCAGGACGAGATTGATACCGGAGATAACGCTTGGATGTTGACAAGCTGTGCCTTGGTACTCATGATGACAGGCCCCGGCCTTGCCTTGTTCTATGGTGGGCTGGTCCGCAAGAAAAACATCCTCTCAACAATGATGCAGTCCTTCGCAATGATGGGACTGATGACAGTGCTGTGGGCATTATACGGTTACAGCATTGCTTTCAGCTCGGGAACTCCGTTTTTCGGTGGCCTGGAATATCTCTTTATGAATGGAGTGGGACAGGAAGCCAACGGCTCGATCCCGCATCTGACATTCATGGTTTTCCAGTTGATGTTCGCGATTATCACGCCCGCTCTGATTACCGGAGCATTTGCGGAACGCATGAAGTTTAGTGGATTGCTGATCTTCATGGCGCTCTGGGGAACAATCGTCTATTTTCCGATGGCCCACATGGTCTGGGGCCCAGGTGGGTATATGAATGCCTTTGATGGTGGGCAACTTCCCTGTCTGGATTTTGCAGGTGGAACTGTGGTGCATGTTTCCTCTGGAGTGTCAGCCTTGGTCGCTGCCCTGTTTCTAGGCAAACGCAGGGGCTATCCGACAGAAGAAATGCGGCCGCACAATCTTCCGTTGGCTTTCATTGGCGCATGTCTTCTTTGGATTGGTTGGTTCGGGTTTAATGCTGGCAGCGCTCTGTCAGCAGGCGGCCTTGCATCGGCTGCTTTTGTAAATACGCATTTTGCTGCTGCAGCTGCGGTTATCGGCTGGTTGCTGATCGAATGGATTCGGGACGGCAGGCCCAGTTCTCTGGGCGGCATCACAGGTGCGGTTGCCGGACTGGTAGCCATTACCCCTGCGGCAGGTTTTGTGACCCCGATGGCGGCATTGACTATCGGCTTTACGGCGGGATTTGTTTGCTACTTCTTTGTTGCGGTTCTCAAGGTAAAGCTTGGGTACGACGATTCTCTGGATGCCTTTGGTGTGCACGGAATCGGTGGATCGCTCGGAGCGATCCTGACAGGTCTGTTCGCTCATCCGTCAGTTGATGGTAGTTCGTCCGGCTTGCTGCAGGGCAACAGCCAACAGCTCATCAACAATACGTTGGGAGTTCTCTTAACGTGGGTGCTTGCTGGAGTTGCGACTTTCATCATCCTGAAGATCGTGGATGCGCTTGTTGGTGGCCTTCGTGTTACAGAGTCTCATGAGTTCTCTGGACTCGACATGACGCAGCATGGTGAAGAGGCTTACCTTATATAATAGGTATTACAGTCATGAAGAAAATTGAAGCAATTATTCAGCCTTACAAACTCGACGAGGTGCGCCAGGCACTCAAGGGGATCGGAATTGATGGCATGACCTTGCATGACGTGAGAGGTCATGGTCGGCAGAAAGGCCACAAAGAGGTCTACCGTGGACAGGAGTACGAAGTTGACCTGTTGCCAAAGGTAAAACTGGAAGCAGTTGTACCAGATGAGCGTCTGGATGAGACGGTCACTGCCATTGTGGAATCTGCACGTACCGGGAAAATCGGTGATGGCAAGGTCTTCATCTACAATGTTGTTGAAGCCATCCGGATTCGAAACGGCGAAAGATCTGAAGAAGCTCTTTAATGTTGTGTCCATGATGCGGTAACAATTCTTAAGAGTCTTTTTTGAGTGCCAGATTGTGATCAGGTCATGCAGACCTGTAGTGCCTAATGGAATCTCCCAGAACTAATGGCCTTCAGTTGACTTTTCTATAAAGATCCGTTAATCCGGGTTGTGCCCCGGAGTTGAGGCTGGAACATAGTCTTGCTCGACCTCTCCACATATCACAACGAAGAAATGGAGGCGGTGATAACCGACTTCATTGCAGGCGGTAATGGCCTGCAAGCGGTAGCCAAGCGAACTGCTACAGCCGACAAGATCATCCAGTACGGTTTTGAGCAAATATTTTCCGAAAAAAGTCAGGGTATTGCTGCACTAGCAGTGGGAGGTTACGGTCGGGCGCAGTTGTTTCCCCACTCCGACGTGGACCTGCTTTTACTGTTTGAAAGCCAGAAGGAAGCTGTACGCCATGCACGGAATGTCTCGGACTTGGTCAGCGCTCTTTGGGATGCCAAGCTGCGAATCTCCCAGTCTGTTAGAGATCCAGCCAATTGCACAACCCTGGCAGCCGATAACACTGAGTTACATATCAGTCTTCTGGACACCCGATTCATTGCAGGGGACAAACCCTTTTGTGATGAATTCGTCACTGGCAGGCTTCCAAAGTTTTATTTACGTGAACAAAAGGCCATCTCAAGTGCACTCGCAAAGCTTTCACTTATCAGGCACAAACAATACGATCACACGATTTATCACCTAGAGCCAGATGTCAAGGAAACCCCGGGAGGCCTGCGCGATTATCAACTTGCTTGTTGGATGACACAGCTTGACAACCTTTCAGCAACAAAGATTCCTGACAGCGAGGAGTATATTTCAAGAACTCGTAACTATGAACAGATACAGGAAGCCAAGAATTTTCTTTTTACGGTTCGCTGCTACCTGCATTACTTTTACGGACGTGACAAAAACAACCTGAATTTCAATGAACAGGAGTTAATGGTCATGGCAGGGCAGGGCCGGATTATTCCCTACGGCAGCGCTGAAGAGGAGTTGATGCGGGAGTACTACAAGCACAGTCGCTCAATTAACCTTCTGGCCAAGAGGCAAATTGAGAAAGCCACGAGTCGTGGGGGATCCCTGCTGATGATATTCCAGCGCCGTAAAGCAAAGCTCTCTACCCCTGAGTTCAATGTTTCCGGGAGCAAGATCTTCCTGATCGGCAAAAACCTGGAATCTGATCCGCAGCTAGTTCTGAAACTGATCATGTTTCAGGCCAGGCATGGCCTGTTGCTGGCTTCAGAGACAGAACGGCGCATCCAGAATAATCTGGAATCCATCAAGGCATACTTTGACTCGACAGCTACACATTGGGAGGATTTCAGGGAAATCCTGCTATTGCCGCATACTTACATGGCATTGCAAACAATGCGGGATACAGGAATCCTGTTCGCCTTGTTCCCGGACTATGAGTTGGTTGATTGCCTTGTAATCCGAGATTTTTATCATCGCTATACAGTCGATGAGCATACTTTCATCACAATCAAGATACTCAAGGAACTCCAAGAGGATTTCCGGTCTATTGATTCGCGCTTTTCCCAGGTGCATCAAGAGATCAAGCGCAAGGAGTTGTTGTACTTTGCCCTCCTGTTTCATGACGTAGGCAAGGGAGTCAAGGGCAAGCCACACGCAAAAATCGGTGTTGAGCTATCCGAGAAGGCGATGGATCGAATCGGACTTAACGATGAGAAGGATCGTGAAACCGTAAAGTTTCTCATTGGGGAACATCTGGCCATGTCCAAGATCATGGTCTCAAGGGATCTGGGAGACAGTTCGGTTTTGAGGGATTTCAAGAAGACGGTCCGGACGCTCGAAGACCTGAATTTATTGGCGGTTTTGACTTATGCCGATACGGTTGCAGTCAATCCACATGCAGTGATTACATGGCGCAAGGGCTTGCTGTGGAATCTGTACACGGGCATGTTTTATGAATTCCGGCGTGAGCTTGGTGACCTCCGCATTGCTGACGACTCAGAAGCAAAGTGTCTTGAACTGGCTTCCAGCTCAGCTGAGAAAAAGGAACTGCAGGAGTATTTGTTTGGGTTTCCTGAGCGCTATCTGGGAATACAGACACCCGAACGGGTATTCACAGACTTTCAAAAAGCAAGGAACATTGGCAGGGATGGGGCCATTGTTGAAATTGAACGAGTTGAGGAAGTTTATGAGATCACAGTAATGGCCTGGGATCAAAACAACCTGTATGCCACATTGTGCGCTGTGATGCTTGTTTGCAATCTCAATATTGAAAGCCTGGAAGGATTTTCTAATGGAAAAGGTCTTGCTCTTGACAGGTTCAAGATTTCAAAGGCTACAGATGCTATCAGTACCGTGCTGGATCAAAACGAACTGGAGGACCTAAAGCAACGCTTGGAAAAGATTGCAACAGGTGCCATGTCACTGGGGGAGTTACTAGCAATCCGGAATCCAAAGCCCATACGTAAAAGAAGTGGCCGTCCGCCATATATTACATACGACAACGAGACTTCCGAAAAAGCTACGATACTCAACCTTGAGGCAGATGATCGAGTAGGGCTAATGTTTGACTATGCCAGGTTGCTAGCCGGGCTTGGTTGCAGCATTTATGTCATCCTGCAACATACTTTTGGCCAGCGTTCGATTGTCGTGCTTTATGTCCTGAAGTCAGAGAAAAAACTGTCCCAGGAAATGTGTGAAACGATTGTGAAGGAACTGGAAGTTCTCAGTGTGAAAGGTTCAGACAGATAGGATTTTCAATCACTCCCAAGACACAAACCTGAAACTGAGCATCTAGCCATGCTGAATTTCAAGTACTGTGCTCATTTGAGCAGTTGCTCCTGTTTTTCGAAAGCTTCCAGAAATTGCAGCAGCTCCTTCCGGGTCAACAGCGGCTGCGATTGTCACATGTTCATCCGCAACGGCCAAACCGAGGGTGGGATCAAACCCACGCCAGCCTGCTCCGGGTAGATAGACTTCTGCCCATGCGTGGAGGTGGCGTTCCTTGGTGTCTGGGTCTCCAGCTTGGTAGCCGCTGACAAATCTTGCGGCCAGTCCGACCTCGCGACAGCATGAGCAGAACAACATGGCTACGTCCCTGCATGCCCCCTTGCCAAGTCGAAGTGTTTCCTCAGGAGTGTAGGGAGCCCCGTCTTCCCGTATCACACTTTCAATCAATTCAAAGATTTCCTGGGTTAAAGCAGTAAGAAAATAAAGCGTTGATCCCTTACTCTTCTTTAAAATGTACTGTGTGATATCAAGTTGGGGCCCTGGGGAATCCTTGTTTTGAAGATAGGGCTCCAGGCACTTCTTCTCGGAGTATTCAAAGCCTAATTTGTCAGACCCTTCAAGCCACAGGAAATCAAACGGATTTACTCGCAAAGTTTCAACTTCAAATTCCGAAACGATCTGCGAGTCCTGTGTAAGCTTGTCAAACCAAACATGTGTAATCAAATTGCCACAACAGTCCAATACCTGGACGTGGCAAACCGGTTCGGGGTAGATTCTCAGGCTAGAGAACAGTTGCTTCTGGGCAGGATCCGGGCGAGGATTCAAACGGATGATATGCGGTTCCAGAAATACCGGAAGCGAGTATTTGTAGGAGGTAATGTGTTGAACTCGCAGGATCACGGCAGTGGTTTGTCAATCTTCAAAAACAGCTTTTCCTGGCATTCCATCGGCAGGTTCTGTACGGCACTACGAATATGTTCCTGCCACAGGGTTGAAAGAGGGTCCAGGTCTTCCTTGTAGTAGCGATGCTCGACTACCTTGAAGCTGTCTTTCCGGTACAAGACAACATCAATTGGAAAATCTACATCTGAAGCACTGATACGAGTGGAATCAAACGCCAGACAAGCTACTTTGAACGCATGTTGAATCGGATCACTGATCTGCAGCGTGCGATCAAGAATCGGCTTGCCATAGCCAGTTGATCCGATGACATGGTAGGGCGTTGCCCGACTGGTATCCACCCAATTTCCTTCTGGATAGACCAAATAAAGCTTGTGGGTTTTGTCTTTGCGCATTTGCCCGCCGACCAAGGCATGCGAGTTGAATTGCAGACCGTCCTCCTGCAGCCATTCACGATCTTCCTTACGCACTTTTCGAAGTTGTACGGCAAACAGGTTAACTACTTCGTACAAGTTGTCAAACGACTCAATCCTGGCGTCCAAAGCGATTTCGAAGTACGTGAGAGCCTTGTCCCTGATTGAGCGTAGGCCTGAAGTCATCAGGAACATTGCACCATCGGAGGGATGGTATGTTGACAATTTCCGAGCAGTGATCAACTCCAGTCCAGAGGTAACAAGAGTGTCCGCAACTCCAACTATCCCATCATTGACAGCAATAGAAAGGCAGAATGTCATATCGGCAATGGCAGGGAAGAAGAGCGAGTATGTGAATTGTGCTCTCTGGAACAATTTTATCGAAAAGAACCTTTAGTGATAAATGGCCGGAGATCGGTCTGCGAGAGGTTTATAAAGGTCGTTCGAAAGAGAAGAAAGTCTTGTACATGCTGTCATCCACGGTATTCAGTTTACCCTGCAGGTCATCCAGGAACTGATGCAGACCGTTCGCAATAACTTCTTTGTAGTCGGTGTAATCAAGCTCTGATACCAACTGCCCTAGTCGTCGCTCGGCAGGGTTGCGATATTGCTTGTAAGGGGTTCCGGTAATTGCACGCAGTGAACTTTCGGCATTGTTGAGGCAGAAATGAATGGAACGCGGAAATTCTGCATTCAACATCAAAAACTGAATGATATGTTCTGAAGTGACTCGACCATGAACTTTGCGATACATTTCAAACGCATTTGCTGATCTCAAGATTGCCGACCAATGTATGTCATCTGTTGGAGTTCCGACATCTGTCACGTTTGGTAATAGAAGGAAATACTTGAGATCAAGGATGCGTGTGGTTTTATCAGCACGCTCAAGTAGCTGTCCTATGCAGGCAAAATGCCAAGCTTCTTCATAGGACATGGTTTCAGCCATCGCCCCAGTGATAGAGTGACCAGCCCTGCGTACTTCCCTGAAGAATTCTGCGGGATTCTCGTTGGCTCGTTGCTGGGAATCAGAAGAAGTCAGGTTCAGAAAGAAAATATTCAGTTCTTCCCATGTCTCGGAGGAAAGTATCTCTCGCATTGAACGTGCTTTTGAACGTGCAACTGTTATACAGGAAATGATAGAGTTCGGGTTCTTCTGGTCAAAGGTCAGGAACTCAATGACATTTTGGTCAGTGGAGTGATTGTATCGTTTCCGGAAATCCTCTTCATCTCCCGTGATCTTGATCAACGCCTCCCACTGGCCTGCCAGCAGTCCTGGCATGTCAAGAAGCAAGTGGAGGTTTACATCGACAAACCGACCGACATTCACGGCGCGCTCGGTATAGCGGCTCATCCAATAGAGGGATTCTGCAACGCGACTCAACATCAATCTAACTCTTCGCGGATGTACTGTGGCGCATGCAGGACTGGCGCGACGCTCAATAAAAACCATGCCGAGATGGGCAGGTAAGCCACTGATTCGTGTCTTGAGTTCATTTCGCCAGTACCCAGGTATCCTTGCTGCCACCACCCTGTGAGGAGTTCACGACCAGAGAGCCCTTCCTTAGTGCAACCCGGGTCAAACCTCCTGGGAGCACGTAGATATCACTGCCATAAAGAACATAAGGACGCAAGTCAACATGGCGGCCCTCAAATCGGTCTTCAATCAACGTTGGAACCCTTGAGAGCGCCAAAGTGGGTTGAGCGATATAGTTACGGGGATTAGCTTCAATTCGCTCCCGAAAATCCTCGCATTCTTCGGCAGAGGAGTGCGGGCCGATCAACATTCCGTAGCCACCTGACTCGTTTGCAGGCTTTACGACAAGTTCTTTAATATTTTCAAGGACATGTTTACGGTCCTTGTCCCTCCAGCAAAGATAGGTCGGAACGTTCGGAAGGATCGCATCCTCATCAAGGTAATACTTGATCATTTCCGGAACATACGCATAGAGCACCTTGTCGTCAGCGATGCCTGTCCCGGGTGCATTGACCAGCGTAACTCGACCTTCACGATAAACCTGCATGAGACCAGGGACTCCCAGTAAGGAATCCGAGCGAAAAGCCTTCGGATCAAGAAAATCGTCATCAATCCTTCTATAGATGACATGCACCATTTCAAGCCCTTTGGTGGTTCGCATGTAGACATTTCCGTCAGTGACAAGCAGGTCTCCACCTTCTACTAATTCGATGCCCATTTCACGTGCCAGAAAAGAGTGTTCAAAATATGCCGAATTGTTGATTCCAGGAGTTAACAGAGTGATTTCAGGTTGCTCAACCTGACTGGGGGCTACATCCTCCAACATGGTCAAAAGGCGGCTCGGATAGTCATCCACAGCACGGATAGGCAAACCTCCAAAAACCTGGGGAAAGGTTTCCTTCATGACCGCACGATTTTCTGCGACGTAAGACACTCCGGAAGGATTCCTGAGGTTGTCCTCCAGTACGTAAATAACACCGTCAGCGTCTCTTATGAGATCTGTACCCGTGATGTGGCACCATACAGAACCGGGAGGATCTAGCGACATGCATTGAGGACGAAAACCTGCTGCAGATTCGAGTAACTCCCGAGGGATAACTTTGTCGTTGAATATTTTCTGGGAATGGTAGACATCGTCAATGAACAGGTTTAATGCCTGAATGCGTTGACTAAGTCCGTTGTCGATTCTCTCCCATTCCTTGGCGGACACAATACGGGGGATGATGTCAAACGGGAAGATTCTCTCGGCCCCTTCCTCAGCGCCATAGACCTGAAATGTGATGCCCATGCGCATTAGCGCACGCTCGGCGGACTTGTGCCTGCGAATCAGTTCGCCATCACTGAGACTGTGGATACGGTTGACTAAAGCCTGTGCCTCGGGGCGTACTGATCCGTCGCTTTGAAAGACTTCGTCGTAATAACCATCAATAGTGTAAGAGTCGAATCGCATGTCACCTTGCGACCCGACAACGTGGCGAGGCTACAATCATTATCCAATTTACAGATCTGTGTTGCAAGTCCGAGATCAGCTAGGCATGTGCATGGTTCAGGGTCGAACACGTCGCAATACACGCGGTCTTGGCTCCCCTCCGTACAGGCTGCCATCATGGGCAACTGCTACAAATTCTGCCCCATGACCAGCAACCTCACGTGGGTCGCCCCAAGGGTAAAGAATAAACGAAGCTACCCAGCCGAGATGAGCATCTCCGATCCTGATACCCATTTCCCAACCAGGGTTCTGTTCGTTGTCTGATTCGGAATCAGCGACATAGATTCTATCATTGTTGTCGAACGAGATACCACTTGGCCGTCCGAATTGTGACCAGATGGCTATGAATTCACCGTCCTGATCAAAGATCTGGATACGATTGTTGGAGCGGTCTGCAACAAAAATTCGTCCCCTGGAATCGATAGCGATTGCGTGAACCGTACGAAACTCACCTGGAGCATAGCCTGTTTTCCCCCAAGCCTTGAGAAACTTGCCGTCTTCTGCGAATTTTACAACACGATTGTTTCCGTCATCCAGATGGCCATCTGCGATAAAAATATGGCCATTGTCTGCAACCACAACATCACTGGAGGACATGAAATGATCTGGACCACTACCAGGTTTTCCAGGTGTGCCCAGCCCCATGAGTACTTTTCCGTTGCGACTGAACTTGATGACCTGATGCCCACGTTTGCCTTCCGGTGTACGTGCAGGTCTGACTGCCTCAGTGACCCAGACATTACCTTCCGGGTCGATATCAATCCCGTGAGGCCAGATGAACATGCCACCTCCGAAACTGTTGACAACGTTCCCTTCCAGATTAAACTGCACAACTGGATCCAGATCCGAATCCAGGCATTCATTGCCGAAACGTTCGGGTTCGATGGCATCGCAACGTATTACTGCCCAGATATGTTTGCCGTCAGGGTCAGCGATCATACCGCCAACAGCTCCCATGCGTCGCCCTACCGGCATCCTTGCCCAGCCATCAATAACTCGATAGGGATTTGAGAGTCCCTGGACTTGCGCGAAGGCAGAACCTGCCATGAGCAATGCTATCGCAAGTAGTCCCAATGACCTGATTGATTTGGCATGTGACATGAGGCAGTCTCCTGTTAGCAAATTGAATTAAGTGCCAACGATATTGTTACAGCATTGAAAGCACGTAAGGCTTGCCTTATTCACAAACAACACCATCCCCATCGCCATCCCGCATGTATTGGTATGCCGGATGTCCACGCTGAACTGGTGCAATGCCATGGGCGCGGGCTTCACTGCAGGTAATTCTCCCATTCTTGTTGTCGTCCCAGAGCTCAAGAGGAGTTGCATTGCCGGCAGAGGATGGTTGTATTGGAGATGAAGTAGTACTGGAAGAACATGTCTGATCGACCATTACGGTAGAGGAACACTGGGAAAGTACACGCTCCAGAGCAGCAGCTTCAAGACGGTCGATGGTCAGATTATATTTGCGTCGAACTCTTACGACCTGATTTGCAAACCAGCAGCGATTCATCATTGGCATCCATTGGGAAGCATCTTTGTCACTCTTTGAACCTCGATTCAGTTGAGGTGACGCCAGGGTAATGTTCAGAAGGTCATTGGAAAAGCGATGTCTTACTGAATTGTCTGCAGCACAAAGTCCACTATCGTGAGCTTCTGATCTGGCAATAATGTGTTCAATGTCAGTTTCACTGGCGCTACTGAAGCAACGTCCAGTGTAGGGGCTATAGATCTTACCGTTCATATTGGCGATTGCATGTCCTTCCACCAAGGAGGAATAACGATAATCATTACTGTTGTATGGAGAGCAACGAGATTCAGGAGCAACCGTCAATCCTCGCCAAGTTTCGGCCCTAGCAACACTATAAGAGCCTATTAGAGCTGCAACAGTTGCCAAGCATATGAGCTGACATAACCCCTTGCCTCTGTTGCTTATGAAACTGTCCAACATACAAACATCAAAGAACAGTTGAGTGTCACGCTCGGAATGATTTAAGAAAGTCATTGGCTCCAGCCTCCTAGTGCCGTTTTATTGCTGTGATTTATAATTCTCCATACTGGCTATTTCATTAGCTTTTAGACTGGCTATTTCATTAGCTTTTAGACTGGCTATTTCATTGGCCTTGTAAATGCGATCAAACACTGCAATCACATCTCGCAAGGATTCTGGATTGTCGATACCCAGAATATGTGCCCCGGCTTCAATAGCCAAGGTTGCTGCAACACAATCAGCGGCGTGCTTTCTCTCCTCTGTGTCATGAGCTGATTCATACAAAAAGCGCTTGCCGGAGAGTGTCGCCTGAATCCCTTGTCCTTGAGGGACTAGTCGCTTAAGGGATCTCAGAAGTTCCAGGTTTTCATGACCGCGCTTGCCTTGCTCCAGTCCAGGATCAAGAACAATCCTTCGTGGCTCAATCCCGCTGTGGTTAGCTCGCAGCAGCGATGCCCTCATCTCCTTGGAAACAGTAGTGGTTAATTGATCAATTCCTGGCTGACTTGACCATTGATCCGGAGTACCACGCATATGGCCTAGTACCAGTCCAACATTGGATTTATTGACTTCCTTGGCCAGGCTATTGTCAAAAATCAAACCACTAATGTCATGAATGATGGATGCACCCAATTCAATCGCCCGACGTGCAGTTGAAGAATGGATTGTTGCGACACTTACTGGTGCATGTAACTGATTACCCAGCTTGCGTATAACAGGAACCAGTCGCGCAGTTTCTTCTCGATACATTGACAGGGCAATTGCGGGGTTCCTTGAACTTGCATTGATTTCTATGATGTCTGCCCCTAGTTCTTCCAACTCGAAGCATTGTTCCAGAATGGCTGAAGGATCAGGACGTTGTGTGCTATTTCCTGACCCAGGAACCAGATTGATGCGGGCTGTTACCCAGGTTTTTACACCGAGTGTGATTTCTTCACCACACACGCGCCAGATTGCTTTTTGGCGAATTAATCCCATTGTCTTTCCACTGAACTCGATTCCTTCTGCGAACTTCTATCCCTGCGTTCTTGTGACTTTCTCCCTACTCCGCAGGACAACCGTCACCACTCTACTGAAGGACACAAGCTCAATCAATCAACTAATTGCCGCTTGGTACAGAATCCCGGGGAGATGTTTCAGCATATCCGCTCTACGGCATGATTGAAAGACAAACAATCAGATGTTCCTCCAGCGCTTGCGCTGGTGATAAATAGCAGCTACAACGAGCAGACCGGCTACAACAGCGATCCAGAACATTGCAGTGTAATCTCTATCGTAGGCTTCTGCACCAAATAAGGTGCTTAAGAATAATGCCGGCATACGGGCTACCAGGCTGAGGGATACAAATTTTACAAGGGAAATCCCAGTCAATCCTGCAACATAGGACATGGCATCCTTTGGAGTTCCCGGGAGTAAAAAACTCACAAATATGGCAGTAACTCCTCTGTTTGAACGCATCAACTCATCAATACGAGTAAGCCTTTGAGTACCGAGCAGACGCCTCATTATGGGGCGGCCGACGCTCTTGGCGAAGCTGAAGCAAAACAGCTTTCCAAACAGGATTCCAATGACGGAGTATAAAAATCCGAACCAGGGGCCAAATACATAACCTGCGGCAATCTGTGTGATCTCACCAGGAATCATGAAGATCACAACTTGCAGAAATTGTGCGCCAATGCAGATCAAGGGACCTTTAATCCCGTCCTGTCGCATCCATGCGACAAGCTGTTCATGCTGAACAAGACCAGCTAACCAGCCCTGTGTCCAAGCCAGATAGATAATAAAAAACAAAGAGATGGCAGCTACTGCCGCATATATCTTGTTCATTGCTGGTTTGCGCTTGATATTGTAGTACGCCGTTGCATTTCATATTCTACCCATCATGGAATTTCATGAGCCGATGACCTTGTTGACCGATTACGCACTCGGTCTGTTGTCTGGAATCCTCGCTATACGTATGGCCAATCGAGGAATCGAAGCGACTCGAGTCTACTGGACTGCAGCCCTGGCTGCCAGCGCGGCAGCTGCCATTCTTGGTGGCACATATCACGGTTTCCTTCCATGGCTACCATCTCTGTCAAGCAAAGTTCTGTGGAAGGCAACCTTATGGTCAATTGGTTGTGCATCGTACTGCGTGGTCATCGCTACAATCCGTATACATCTTGCAGCACAATGGCAAAAAGTCTTTCAGGTGGCTGCCTTTGTCAAACTTGCACTCTTTACAGTCATAATTTTTTGGGAGGATGCTTTTCTGATCGCAATCATAGATTACTCGATTGCGTTTGGACTGGCTCTGGTGTTGCATTGGAAGGCTTGGATCAGAAAGCAAAACCAGGCAGCAAGATGGATTACATGTGGCATTCTGGTCTCTTTCTCAGGTGCTGGAATTCAGGCATTGGGTCTGGCTCCTCATCAGAACTTCAACCATAACGATCTCTACCATGTCATCCAGATGATTGGGACGTGGATGCTTTACCGAGGAGCAAGTCAACCCAGGCTCCCAGAGTATTCGCCGCACCCTAGCAACATGCATGTGCTTTAGTACTCCTCCTATCCGCAACATCATATCTGGTCTGATCACAATCACTGTGTGAGGGTATTGCAAGAAGGAAATCCGGGGGTTTAGTGTTGCGGGTACAAGTCAGTTCTGTGAGCAATTGCGAATGATTGATGCCATAACAGTTTTGTTTATAGGAGCGATAGAAAGATTCTGTTTCCAAACCTGTTTGCCTGCTAGCTAAACTTCGAAGAACAAGGCAATCCGCTGCAGAGAGATATGGCATTGCTAACTTTAGGGACTTTGCTCTCTGCTGTTTGCACCAAGTATGCCAACAGGGCATACAGAGCTGTACTACTCGATGCGGGATGTTGCTGATGTGGCAATTGTCTAAATATGAGTGCCAAGCACTCGGATTCGAATGGAGGTTAAAAAATACCCGATGAGAAAACCAAATTCTCGATTGTTCAGGGCACTTGGAGGTGGGCGGAAGCTGGGAATGGCAGGAATTCTGTTCTCCCTTGCCGCCAGTTCTTCTTGGGCTCAGGAAGGTGGTGACTTACAAGCCGCCATCGAAACGGTGCAGACGAACTCAAATATTGTCTGGACCCTGCTGGCTGCCTGTCTGGTTTTCTGGATGCAGGCCGGTTTTGCTTTTGTTGAGTCTGGATTCACACGTGCCAAGAATTCTGCTCACATCATGATGAAAAATATGCTGGATATGTCCATTGGCGCTCTGGCCTTCTGGTCGATTGGTTTTGGAATCATGTTTGGTGCAACTAACGGACTTTTAGGTACGGATCATTTCTTCCTGTCACCGGACAACTCTACAGGGGACGGGCAATGGCAATACACGTTCTGGATGTTCCAGGTTGTCTTTGCTGCTACAGCAGCGACGATCGTTTCCGGTGCGATGGCGGAACGCACGAAATTCGCTGGATACCTTCTCTATAGCATTGTGATCTCAGCAGTTATCTACCCAGTGTTTGGCCATTGGGCTTGGGGCAATCTGTTGCTTGATCAGTCATCATGGCTGGCTGATTTGGGATTTATCGACTTTGCGGGCTCAACAGTGGTTCACTCGGTTGGTGGTTGGGCTGCTCTTGCAGGAGCTATTGTGGTCGGTCCGCGTATTGGCAAGTTTGCAAGTAATGGCACTGGTCGGCCGATCCCGGGTCACAACATGTCCATGGCTGCACTGGGTGTTTTTATTCTGTTCCTCGGCTGGTTCGGCTTCAATGCCGGTTCTACGACAACTGCAGATGGAACGATCGCACGCATTGTAGTCAACACATTCCTGTCAGCTTGTACAGGCGCTATATTCGCGATGCTCACATCCTGGCGAAAATTCGGCAATCCTGATGTGGGAATGACACTGAATGGTGTCCTTGCAGGGCTGGTTGGCATTACAGCACCGTGTTATTCAGTAACACCGTTAGGAGCAATCATCATTGGCGCAGTTGCAGGTGTACTGGTTGTCATCAGTGTATTGTTCTTCGACAAGATCAAGGTTGATGATCCGGTCGGTGCGATTTCGGTTCATGGAATATGCGGAGTCTGGGGAACGCTCGCAGCAGCATTGTTACACGAAAACATATTCCTTGGCCTTGAGTACAACTTGCTAGGACAACTGGGGGTACAGGTTGTTGGTGTAGTTGTAGCATTTGTCTGGACGTTTGGTATGGCCTTTGTGCTTTTCAAGCTTATTGACAAGATGGTTGGCCTGCGCGTCACTGCAGAGGAAGAGCTTCAGGGTCTCGACATCGGCGAGCACGGTTCGAGTGCATATCCTGACTTTGTGGTGAGCAGCTGACCTTGGCATGGCACCTAACACAAAGAAAAGACATACCAGTTCAAAAAACAGGAGATTACAAAGATGAAAAAAATTGAAGCAGTTATCCAGCCATACAAGTTGGATGATGTACGCGAAGCGCTCAAAGGGATTGGAATCAATGGCATGACGATCTACGATGTGCGCGGTCATGGCCGCCAGAAAGGGCACAAAGAGGTTTATAGAGGACAGGAGTATGAGGTCGACCTGCTTCCTAAAGTCAAACTGGAAGCAGTTGTTGCTGATGAACGAGTAGAGGAAACGGTTAACTCAATCGTGGAATCTGCCCGAACCGGCAAGATTGGTGACGGCAAGGTCTTTATTACAGACATTGCCGAAGCCATCCGGATCCGCAACAGCGAGAAGGACGACGAGGCGCTGTAGCTGGGCGTCTCAGCAGGACTTGTTCTTGCACTCACTCAAATCGGCTTGTCAGGTGGGCGGGGTCAGTAGTGGCTCCGTCCACCAATTTTCTATCCACTTGTCACCGAAGTTATTCGGTAGTATTAGAGCCCCCACTACTAATGGGGGCTTATTTGCGTTTTGCAGGAGAGGCTTTGGGATTATTCAGACCAGCCGTGCTTGTCCCGTACCCGCACCATGACTCCAAGAATATCGTTCCAGGTCTGGGGATCCATCATCACGTCATTGGGGAACATGCAGCCGTCCCAGCAGATGTGGCGACATTTCCTTGTTAACTGCCCATGACCGTTTCGCAGCCAAAATCCAGCGTGATTGGCTATGTCAAGCTTCCCGTTGGGATCAAGTGCCTGACAATGACGTCCTGTACGGTCATGACTGCCACTTCCGAAAACAGTTCCATCGTTCTGGGCAACATGAAAGTCGTTGGTCCAGGGACGGAGAGCGTTGGTCAACTGACGAAGTGCGTCATCCAGCATTTTATGGTCATCCCAGGCAAAATCCCGGGGCAAGATGGCATGGTCGGGTGCGTTATAACCCAATGTGTACAAAAGTGTATGTGCCATATCGGCTTGAAAGCCTAATTGCGAGCTGTTTACAGCTTCCAGGACCTCTAGCATGTGTTTCCAACTGTGCATGGCTCCCCAGCAGATTTCTCCTTCTGCTGAAAGCAGTTCACCATGGTCGCCAGCAATTTTTGCTGCTTGCTTGAATGTCTCGATAATGTGAGCTGTGTTTCCTGCAGGATCCTTGGCCCAGTCTTCCACTCCGCTCGCTGAATCGATCCGTACAACTCCAGTTGGACGAATACCCCACTCTGAAAGCTTTTGTGCGATTCGGCAACCCTTTTGAACAGCCGTCAGAAATGCAGTGCGTCCAGGGCCGGGATCCATTGCTGCTCCACCGCCTGTGGGTTCCCAGACTGGAGCTACTACTGACCCTATGACCAAACCTCGGTCTGAGAACTTGTCGGCCCAGGTTTTCAGTTCGTCATCCGTAATGTCAATGCTGATATGTGGTTCTGACAGAAAAAGGTCAACACCGTCAAACTTCTGCCCATTGACCTCTGCTTGAGCAGTGAGGCTCAACATTGTGTCGAGATCAATCGGTGGTTCCGAATCGGGACCCTTTCCGACGACTCCAGGCCAGGCAGCATTATGAAGTTTTGGGTAGTTGTTCTGCCTACTCATACTCGTTTTGTCTCAATCATATCGTAATCAGAAAAGGATCTCCTGTGGACAAAACTTCACTCAGGAGCAAGAATTTCCAGGGATGCAGCATCTTCTGTTTCCCTCTGGTTGCGTTCACTTCTTTCGCGATAAATCTGCAGTGCTTCACCTGCACGGGTTCTATCCCCGGAGCGTTGGTAAGCCTGTGCCAACTGGTAATGCACACTCCCGTCCGGGTCCTGTGCACTGGCAGCAGCCAAGTTGGCAATCGCATCCACAGGTCTGCCAACAGCAAGGTAGGAGCGTCCCAGAGCCAATCTGGCACTTGCAGTTGAATCAGGCTGGGCTATGGCATCTTCCAGTAAAGGGATGGCTTGGTCAAACTGCTGTTCAGCAACAAGCAGGTTTCCCAGCATGGTGGGCCAGCTTGGATTATTTGGCTCAAGTCCACGAAACTTCTCAAGCAATGGTCGAGCTTCCTGATTACGACCTGCCAAGAACAACAGTTCAGCCAGTTGTCTTTCTATCTGGGGGTGTCCAGGTCTCAGCTCCAACGCTTGCTTGATAATGCCGACGGCTTCGGAGTATTTATTCCGGGATAACAAAATATCAGCCAATTGCCTGAACTTGTCGAATGTGTCAGGTAATGATTTCAAGTCTTGAAATACCCCTTCCGCTAAACGACTGTAAGCCCTGGTAGACCAGAACAGGCTTTCCTGGTCTGATCCTGCGCTAGCGCCAAGGACTGCCTTGTACTTTCCGGCTCTATACAAACAATCTAGTGAGCTTGATTGGGAACAATCACTTTCTGAAAGTGACTCAATCCGTTGTCGCTCAATTGCAGCCCAGTTCCCGTTACCCGTGCGGTCATAGATTTCGGCAATTGCCTCGTGTACCTCTCGAACATTGGGCTGTTGCTGTAAAGCCTGCCGGAACAGGAAGAATGCACTGGGATATTGCTGTTGGGAAAACCGCGATTCTGCAAGCAAGCGCAATAGAAAACCGGATTCCGGATCCTGTTGAAGCAGGCTCTCAACTGCTTGTGCAGCCAGATTCTCATAGCAACGCAATAATCCGGCATATGCAAACGAATTGGTCTCATCAATGCCCTGCAATGCAAGCCAGGAATTGATCGCTGCCTGAAATTGGCCGGTTGCCTCCAGTGCATCCGCAAGCAATGCAGGAACAAACGGATTATTGGCATCAAGCTTTCCTGATTGTCTTAGCGGTGAAATCGCTTCCTTGTATAGGCCAAGGCGAGTCAGGCTCGCACCCAGAAAGAAATGCGCCTGAAAGGACTCTGGCATGGCTTCAGTAGCTTTGCGCAGGGGGCTGACTGCCTCTTCATCCTGCGAACTCAGGTGAAGGGCTATCCCGAGATTGCTGAGGAGCATGGGCTCATTCGGATAACTGTTTGCCATATGGGAATAGATTTCTGCTGCTTCTTCAAATCGCTGCGCCGACATGGCCTGCCGTGCTTGCTCAGAGAGTGCTGCAAAATCAGTTTCGGCAAATCCAGAACAGGTGCCCCCAAGCAATAGCCAGACAAGTATGACTGGACTGCGTTTGCAGGGAAGGGCACGAGAAAATTGAGTGGAATGCACTTTATTCAAATCAGGGTTCATCATGCCACATGGGTATCTCTGAAGCGAACAAACAAGACCGGGAACTAGTGTAAAAAGACTGCCACCGGATGTGGGCTTGGGGTGTTAACCCAAGAAGGCCCAGCACAGGTGCTGGGCCTTCAAATAAAACAGCCGTCAGGCTGTCAGCAACTAGAACTCAAACCGCAAGCCAAGTCGGACTACCCGATTGTTTGATGCAGATCTGACCTCCATGAATTGGGAACTGTTCTGACTGCGATTGAAGCTCCCGAACTGAGGCGTATTCGTCAGGTTGAATGCCTCAGCCCTTATTTGAGCTTCCACTGACTCTCCAACAGGGAATTTCTTGAACAAACTAAAGTCCAGGTTGGTAACTCCAGGGTGGTCAATAATATTTCGTCCACTTGTCCCGAAACGCTGTTCAGTAACTGCAGCAAAGGCACTGGGGTCATAGTATTTCTGGCCGGGGCCAAAGTTACCAAGTTTGACAACTTCTCCTACCTGATCTGCCGTTTGGCGTGCACTGGCCGCGTTCAGGGAACTGCCCGAAGCACGAATTGTGGTCGGCCTTCCAGTGTACACAGCTGCGATTCCACTGATCTGCCAATTGCCTAGAATGACACTCATCGCAGAGTTGCTGTTGTTGAGGAAGGGGAGATCGTACACAAACCCCATCTGGAACATGTGAGTCCTGTCATAGCCGGCACGCGCCCTGTTTCGATCAAACACGTCCAGGTGATCCCACTCGACGCCAGCCCAGCCTTCGTCATCTGCCATGTTGATCGCCTTTGAGAAGGTGTAAGCACCTTTCAGCATCAGGCCATCGCCTGCACTGCGATTGATTGCAACTTGCAATGAATGATAGTCGGAGTTTAGATAGCTGTCCCACATGTTGATGTTCTGAGTTCTTCCCGTGATGGACGCATACGGTCTGCCTGAATTGCCTTCGCCAGGTCGGGATGCATTGATATCCCGATCTGCAAGCATGCCAACGGATTTTGTACCCACATACGCAACGGAGGTAATGATATCCAGGGGCATACGACGTTCCAATGTGAAGTTCCAGGATGAGATGTAGCCCCGGTCCAGTTTTCCTTCATAAGGACTGCGAAATCCCACAGTGAAAGGAACTTCGAGGACTCCCGTGTCCAGTTCCGGTCCCACGACTGGTGGGATTCCATCAGAAAGCTGCCGGAACAGTTCAAACGAGTTGGGCCTCTGAAAAGTTTCCCCAACAGTTAGCGGATACTGGCCACGCATTGGCCTTGAAAATGGCATTGGGCTGTAGTTCAATCCAAAACCGCCACGTAGGACAGTCTTGTCATCAACCCGGATTGCAAGTCCTGCTCGGGGCGAAATCAGCCCACTGCTGACCTCAATTCCTGCATTCAGGGGCACATTGCCTCGACCACCCAGATACATGAGATTTGTCTCTGGGTCATAGCGTTCAATACCCTTTCCACCGGCCCTTGTCATCAGTGGGTAGTACTCGTACCTTACTCCAAGGTTCAAGGTTACACGCTGATTGAGTTGCCAACGGTCCGTGGCATACCCGGCAAACTGCCACTCTCTGCCAGTCGCAAGGATGTGTTGAATCGCTTTCCTCATTCGATAGCTATTTCCTAGAAGAAATGTTGCACGGGTGTTGAAATCATTCGGTGAAGCACCACCCTTCAGTGCTGTAATGTCTCCATTAAAGTCAAGATTTCCACGAGGGCCACCATTCAGTTCCGGTTGCCAGTGCGTCAGCTTGAGCAAGATACCGTCAAAGCCGAAACGAATCTGGTGAGTTCCCTTGATTAAAGTGAAATTCTGACTGGTTGTCCAGTTTTCCTCGACGCGCTCAAGCGGTTGCCAGCCTGGGGAACCTAATTTCGTGTAACCGGGGCTGATATTCGGAAATCCTTTCTGGCGGGGATCTGGTCCACCGATACCTGGAATGCCCAGATTGAAGTCTTTCCCGAAGTCTGCTGGCGTAACAGTTTGATCCTGCCGCCAGAAGCCAAACACGCCGTCATAAAGAAAGGTCGGCGAGAAAACATAGGTATGCCCGAAGGTTGCAAGATTGACAAAGGTTTCTGCGCTACCCGAGCTTCCGCCAGGTGCGGGACCACCAGCATCGCCGAATATGGGCGTTCCGGAAACAGGAGCATCCATGAAGCCATACTTGGCCCACATGCTGTATTTGTCGGTCAAGTTGAAATTGAGCTTGGGATCGTAGTAAGCCCTGTCAAACGGGGGTGCATCCTGGGAATGAAAGTTTCCACTTGTGCCGGGATGAGTCGGTGCCGGGTAGAACGATTGCACAGCAAGTGCAACGGGGCTCAGCATATGGGACGGGATCGTAGCGTTCACGAAAGGAATCCGCCCGGTTCCGTCTTTGTTGCCAGTGTAAGGATTAAAAATCTGTGTGTCATAGGCACTGAAATCGCCCCTGCGCTGGTCATCTGTAGGGACGGTGTCATTTGTACGCACACCTGCAACATTTTGTGATGTCTTGTCGTAGCTGAAAAAGAAGAAGACCTTGTTCTGGACGATGGGTCCTCCAATAGTTGCTCCAAAATTTTTGAAACTACTTTCCGGTTTGCTACCTGCAAAATATTCCCTGGCTCGCATGCCGTCATTGTCAAAGAAATAAAACCCCGAACCGTGGAACTCATTTGTTCCCGACTTGGTGATAACCGTCGTTGATGATCCACCGGAAAGGCCCTGCTCAGCATCTCCCGCACCAGTGGTGATTGATACCGTCTCAATGGTTTCGGCAGGAGCAATGTAACCGGCATGATGCGGCAACCAGACGTTAATGCTGGCAGCACCGTCAATGCGGGTGACATTATTGTTGCGGTTGGTTCCATTCACGTTTGTACTCAAGGAACGAGCCGGAGTATCCAGAATCGAATTCTGAAAACGGGCAGGTGTTGCACCTGGAACAAGGTTGATCAGGCTTTGATAGTTGCGGAAGTTTGGCAGAGGAAAGTTGATGATTGCTTCTTCTGTAATCTCCGCACGTGTATCAGCTTTCTCCGTCTGCAGTTGGGATGCTGTCGCCTCAACTGTAACCTGTTCGGTTACCTGTCCGATCACGAGTGCAATGTCCACTCTGGCTACAGAGTTGGCTGAGATAGTAACATTTGCCTCATTGTGAGTTCGGAATCCATCCGAGGTCACTGTTACGTTGTAGTTCCCGATCTGAACATTGACAATCCGGAACAGTCCGTCTCCACCACTTGAACTGTCCATCCCAAAACCAGTTTCCGTGTTAATAGCTGAGATGCTGGCACCCGGGATCACTGCACCGGATCCATCCGTCACAGTACCGACGAGGGACCCGTACAATACCTGGGCAGAGCTTGGAACTGTACCGAAAATTACGAATACTGCTAGCAGTACTACTGTTTGAACAAAAAGTTTAGTTTTCATATTTATTCCCACCTTTCTTCTCTTTACATAAGAGGTCAACAAATGTTGAACTCTTCAGGAAAAACCCATATTAAACCCATATTACTTGAACGGGCTTTTCTAACACGTATTGTCTCAACTAACAATACGAAATATATAATACACTAATGTTAGTCAAAATTTCCACAAGGTGTCAAGGTGTTTTGCAAACTCTGTTGCAAAAATCGTCTGTAGTGCGGATCAAAAATCTTCATCTAACATACCTGTCGGGACAAATTCAAACAAGTTCACGTATCGGGCTCAACTATTGAATCATGCTGGATCTTGTAGAAGTTGAATTGAACACTGTCGATAAGCTGAATATATGCTATCTGCATTGTGCAACAGGAGGATTGAAGCACTGCATGTGTTGCCCGCATTCATACCGTTATTGTGTGCAGTTAACACTGAAGCCCAGATTCAATTCGAGGATGTGACCAGCGGTTCAGGAATCACATTCACACTCCAGAACTCCCCAACACCTGAAAAACGGATGATCGAGACGATGGCGGGTGGGCTTGCAGTCTTTGACTACAACGGGGATTCATTACCAGACATCTTCTTTACAAATGGAGCAGATGCCGAGAACCTGCGCAAATCATCTCCTGAGTACTTTAATCGACTGTATCGCAATGAAGGAGACATGCACTTCACAGATGTAACCCGTCAAGCAGGGGTTCATGGTACGGGATATTCCATGGGAGTAGCGGCAGCTGACTTTGACAATGATGGGGATCTTGACCTGTTCGTTGCAGGAGTCTTTCGTAATCTCCTCTACCGCAACCAGGGAGATGGAACATTTGAAGACATCAGCGAGTTAGCCGGAATCTCGAAAGGTGAGTGGTCGGTGGCTGCTGGATGGTTCGATTACGACAATGACTCGCTGCTTGACCTGTTCGTTGTGAACTACGCAGACTGGACCCTGGATTTCAATCGTTTCTGTGGTGACCGAGACAGGGGCATGCGTGTCTACTGCCACCCAAAATATCTCAAGCCAACAGCAAACAGGTTGTACCGGAACCTGGGCAGTGGACGTTTTGAAGATCACAGCAAATCCGCAGGCTTGCTGTCACACAAGGGTCGAGGGATGAGTGCTTCCTTTGCGGACTTTGATGGAAATGGCTATCAGGATGTATTCGTAACTAACGACAACCTCCCCAATTTCATGTTTTTCAACCAGGACGGAAAAACATTCTTAGAGGATGCACTGCTCTCTGGAGTTGCGCTGCTGGACCACGGTCGACCGGTCGCCTCCATGGGAGTGGATGTAGGTGACTATAACAACGACAGGGTTTTGGATATCTTTGTCACAGCACTGAGTAATGAAACCTTTCCGCTGTTCCGAGGCGAGCCTGGAGGAACATTTCGCGATGCCACGGTTCCAAGTGGGTTAGCGAAGTCTTCCAGGCAGTATGCCGGATGGGGAAACGTGTTCGCTGACCTTGATAACGATGGCTGGTTGGATTTAGTAACTGCCAACTCACATGTCAATGATCTGGTAGAGAATTTCGAGCCATTTGTTTACAAGCAATCTATGACTGTCTTTCAAAACCAGGGAACTGGCATATTTGCACAAGCTCAGGAATTTGGACAGAAAGCAGTTTATCGTGCAGTCAGCACTGCAGATTTTGACGCTGATGGCCGTTTGGATGTGATTGCAACTGCACTTTCCGGACCCGCAACACTCTGGCGGAATGTCACAGCACCATCTGGGCACTGGATTGCGCTGGAACTTGTCGGATCGGCTTCGAATCGTGATGCAATCGGAAGTCGCATCGAAATCTCCAGTCAGACACGTCTCAAAAAAACTTCAGTGGGATATGCGTCTTCCAGCCTGGGGGCAGTGCATTTTGGACTGGGTGATAGTGATGACACTGTTCAAGTCGAAATTGAATGGACAAGTGGTAATCATCAAGTCGTGCAGGAAGTCCCTGTTAATCAGCGCTTCATCATCAGGCAAGCGAAGTGAAAGGCTTGTTATAGCAATTACTTGCCTTTGTCAGTCACTGCATGCGTATTCTGGGTAATTCGGCCCAAACTGGCCAGATCGAATGCCACCTCATACATTGGGGAGTAATCAACAATTAATCATGACAACCAAGAAAATTTCACCTAATGCCATGAGTCGTAGAAATGTTCTGCACTACAGCAGTGCTGCAGCGGCTACAGCCTTAACCGCTTGCGGTACTGACAATCAAGAAGAATTACAGTCTGACTGGACTCGTGCAGTAAACGACAGGATCAAACATTCCGTCTGTTTTTGGTGTTTTAACACCTCGGAGTGGGCATGGGGCCTGGATACCATTGCGGCACATGCTGTTGATCTGGGTATTTCAAGCATCGAGCTACTCTCCCCGGAGCAATGGGAAATTGTGAAGAAGCATGGCCTGACCTGTGCAATTGCCAGCAATGGAATGCCGGATCCACCGTTTCAGAAAGGGCTCAACAATCCTGCTTACCAGCGAACAGTCATAGAGACAACCAGGAAAACGATTGATGCATGCGCCGAACAGGGCATACCAAGCGTAATCGCGTTCAATGGCTACAAGTGGAATGATGCAGAAGATCCACAGAGTGGTGAAATATCGGCCCGCGAAGGTGCCCGTAACACTATCGAAGGCTTGGAGGAACTGGCCTCTTACGGAGAGGAAAAGGGCGTTACCGTCTGTCTGGAGATGCTGAACACACGTGAAAATACTCATCCCATGAAGGGGCATCCCGGTTATCAGGGGGATGATATTGACTACTGTGCCGACATCATCCGTGCAGTTGATTCACCTCGTGCGAAGCTGCTATTCGATGTCTACCACGTACAAATCATGAACGGAGACATCATGCGTCGGATTCATGAGATGAAGGACCTGATAGGGCATGTACACACTGCCGGCAATCCCGGTCGCAATGAACTTCACCTGAAGCAGGAAATCGACTATGCATCAGTGATGGAAGCATTAGTTGAGATCGGCTACCAAGGCTATGTTGGTCATGAGTTTATACCGACTCGAGACCCAAGGACATCACTGGCTGAAGCTGTCAGACTCTGCGATATCTAACAGCTCATTTTCAGAATATCCAGGTTGCCTGTTATCCACGGCAACAATGTCACATTACAGGTACGATCAAAACAGGACCACTAGGGAATGGCAAAACAAACACGAATTGGGATTGCAGGTTTTACCGGATACAGTGGCGCAGAGTTACTGGGAATCCTGAAACGTCATCCGCTGGTCGAACCAGTATTACTTGAGCATCGGCCTGTAGCAGCTTCTGAACTGCCTTACGGGGAAGCCACCCAGCGCATCCCCTTCGATCCTGCCTTGTTTGCAAAAGAGGGGATCGAGATTGTCTTTCTGGCAACTTCACTGGAAGTTTCAATGGAGTCCGCTCCGAAAGTTCTGGAGGTGGGTATACGCTGTATTGATCTCAGTGCCGCTTTCAGGTTGCGGACAATCCAGAACTACAAGCGCTGGTACCGGGTAGATCATAGCTGTCCAGAGTTGCTCGGTGAAGCAGTCTACGGGCTTCCGGAGCACTTCCGTGAACTTATAAAGGTTTCACGCCTTGTAGCGAATCCCGGTTGCTATCCAACAGCAGTAAATTTATGCCTGCGTCCTTTGATTTCTGAAGCTGTGATTGACCGCTCAGCCGGTATTATCTGTGATGCCAAGTCAGGTGTCAGTGGAGCAGGACGTAGCCCATCACTCAAGACCCACTTCTGTGAAGTAACTGAAAATCTATCTGCCTACAGCGTTCTGGAGCATCGTCATGTACCTGAGGTTTTGTTCACATCTGACATTCCTGAAGAGGAATTAAGCTTTACTGCACAGTTGTTGCCAGTACATCGAGGCATTCTGGAAACCATCTATTTTCGGACAGATAAATCCATTTCCTGGAATGATTTACAGGAAGTTTATAAGAAGCATTATCAAAATGAACCTTTTATTCGTCTGTACCCGGAAGGACGCCTGCCTGACCTTGTAGGTGTTTGTCACACAAACTACTGTGATATCGGTGTTCGTATGGATCCTGCGAGTCGCCGGGTAGTGATTGTTACAGCAATTGACAACCTGGTCAAAGGTGCTGCTGGTCAGGCTGTCCAAAACATGAACCTGCTCCTCGGTTGTGATGAGACGACTGCCTTGCTCAATGATGTTCCTGTCCAACCGGAGCAGAATTAATGAAACTGCTTGTAAAGCTGGGCGGTACCTTACTGGAAAGCGATGAACACAGGGCATCACTGGCAGATCAATTCAAACGTCTTTCTCATAAAGGGCACCACGTTGTTGTTGTGCATGGCGGAGGCAAACGTCTCAGCCGGTACTTGGAAGGATTAGACCATGTTAGCGAGTTTCGCAATGGTTTGCGAGTAACACCTCCAGTCATTCTGGATGCCGTACTGCGAGTGTTGGCTGGATCTGTCAACCATCAGCTGGTTGCCAACATGCAGAGAGCAGGGCTGCAGGCTGTCGGGCTCTCGGGGATTGATGCCGGCACAGTTGTTGCCTCCCAGATGGATCCGGAGCTAGGAAATGTTGGCAAGGTTGAGCACGTCAATCCGGCATTGCTGGAAACACTCGTTGTTTGTGGTTACCTACCGGTTGTGGCTTGCATAGCCGGTGGCGAAAACGGAGCCATTTATAACGTCAATGCCGATCAGATGGCTGCTGCATGTGCGGCTGCTCTCCAGGTTGATTGCCTGGTGTTCTTGACAGATGTGGGTGGAGTTCTGGATGCCGAACATAATCCTATTGCCAACTTAACTGCAGGAATGGCAGGGGAACTGATTGCAAACAAGACAGCGGTAGGTGGTATGGAAGCTAAGCTCCAAGCGGCACGGATAGCACTCAAAAGCGGAATCCAGCGTATTTCAATAGTCAATGGCCATGAACCGGATGTACTGGCAAAGACAGTTCAGGCAACAAATAGCGGAACATTGATTACCGCATGATTATTTGAACTGAGTGAGTACGTCAGTACTCCTGATTGTCTTTAAACAGGCTATATCCATATCTATAGTGTCATCTATAGTGTCCCTTGAACGAAATTGCGATAAGCAAGCAGAAAAGCCAATGTAGCAATGATTCCAGCAGCAATTGCAGCTATCTTCCATAAGGTCTCTGTTTGGTTGTCCGTACTGGGTACACCAGTTACATACATCAGCCCAAAGCCACTGGCAAACCCCCCAACGTGTGCTGCATTGTCGATTCTTGAAAATAACAGCCCAAAAATAACAATTCCAAGGATCCAACGCTTGGTCAGTGACAAGAGCATTGGATTAGAACTCATGCGGGCATAACAGTAAAGGGCTCCAATCAAGCCGCAAACAGAAGCGGATGCCCCGATTGAAAGGGAGTTCGACCAAAACATGCTGACCAGAAATCCACAGGATCCTGTGATGAGATAGATAACGATAAAACGATGAACTCCTATCAGGTACTCAAGGGAAGGGCCAAGGTTGTAAAGCGACAGGGAATTGAACCCAAGATGTAACAGACCACCATGAAGAAAACCGGCAGTGATGAGACGCCACCATTCGTTGTGGATCAGGATGGATGGCTTGTACTTGGCACCCAGAAGAAGCAGTACATTACCATCTATATCTCCCAGAAGCCCACTCTGGCCTGTGAAGCGTACCGTGAGTATCCACGATGCTGTAAATAGAGCAGCATTGATCAAGATCAGCATGAGTGTTGTGAAAGAAAGGTTGTTCTCGCTGCTCAAAATACGGTCTGCCCGCTCGATTCGTCGTGCTGCCGTCATTGGCAGTTCGTTGCCACAGTACTGACAGGTCTTGTCCTTCATGTCAATGAATGCCCGGCAATGGGGACACATGCGTGGTTTCGACATTACGGGAGAGCTTCTGCCTGTTGTAAGGAATCGGAATGAGCTATCAGATGGAGCACTGTCTCATTCCGTTTGAATTGTATCGAAATGGTTTGATCCAACCATGTATTTTACTAACCATTGAGATTATGCTCTGGAACGATCATCCGAGCAGTTTCAGGATTCATGCCTGGGGTGAGGGACTCACCGGAACAGGCTGGTTCCTTTATTCGATTGTTCACAGCAGGTTTTTGATATTTCCCACTTTAATGATTCGCTCCAGATAAAATCCATGGTGTTGCCAGAAACATCATTCAAGTTTCAGGGGGTGTCAGTTTTCTAACCTGATTTTGTAGGGACTTCTATACAAAAGTGACCATCTGGGGGTTAATGGTGGGCCGAGTCGGTCACTCTAATGCGAATATCAGGTGGTTATAACATGGCACGTAAGGTGCTTGGGAAGCATGATCTGAAAGGACTATCATTCGTTCAACCGACCAGGCTGTTTCCCGATGACGAGGGCACCGAGCCTTAGTTCGCCGAAGTCCGCTGGCCTGGCGGAGTTTGCTACTCGCATTGCAGCTCTGACAACGTGGCAAGTGGTGAGGGTCGGACCTGACGGCGCGGTGCTCAATGTGATTTGGGTAACTCGCACAGCACGAGCAGATCTCTGTGTCTGTGTTCCCCGCTGGGACTTCCAGCCCTGAACACTAACGCAACCACCGTCCGCAGAAGCAGCTCAAGACTGGTAAAGGGAAAAATTCCGAGCACTTTCTGAAACCATAAAACCATGCTTTGCATTTAACCTAAACAATTCGCAGCCCCGTGAACCGCAGGTGTCCCGGAGGGTCCAATCCCGATGCCCTGTGCCAGCATGCGGAATCGAACCGAACTCAGGCGCAGCCCCGCTTTATATGGCCCGAAGGCTCGGGATTCGGATTCCTCAACGCTTTGAGGACACGGGCAGTTTCGCTCTCTCTAACGGCAGGCGCAGCACGACACTCGCAGGATGCATTTCCGCAATGTAAGCCCCTCGTCCGAACTCCGTCTCCAGTCCCCTAGCACGAGGTTGCTGGCCTAGCTCAGCTTCTACGACCTGTTCTTCGAGTTCATCTCTAGGAAACCTCCAGATCGGATCGATTGCGTGTCGCCAAGCACTTCCTCGGTCCTGTCAGTCGAATCCTCGATCAGATTCGAAATCAACATCGTCTCGGGGCTGGTTCTTCCACAACTGCTCGGGCGGATACAACTCTTCCTCGCCTGCACGGTTTCGATCCAACCCAGCGCTCACGCCGTACTCGTCCTCGACATCCAATAGGCTGCGGGCGACTGCTTCCCGCAGGTAATAGGCCTTCGTGCGCCAGTGCCTGGCCACTAAGTCGTTGATCCGCTGGTTGGTCTCGGGATCAAGACGAAACGTTACCGGCATCCTACATCCCCCTTTGTGTTCCAATTCTAGCCCTCGAGCTGCGGAAAGTCAGGTTCCGTGCGTCTGTGGTGCGGGAGTTGACTCAAACGTTGTCGATCACAGCGGGATGGAGGCGTCCAGCGCATAGACATCCTGGTAGATTCGGTACACGTCGTCGCGCCTTCCGATTCTGACCACGACGATTCGGTGCATGTGATCCAGAGTCTTACAGACTACACGGTAATTTCCAACCCTATATCTCCACGCTCTCACAAGTGGACTCTTCAGGACTACTCCTATGCTGCGAGGGTCTTCCAAGACGGCAACTCTCCGTTCCATGTAAAGTTTGACGCGCCGCGAAACCCGACTGTCGAGCTTGCGAAGCTGAGTCTTGGCGATTGGCTCGTACTCAATCGTCCAAGCCAAGATCTTTACTCAAGTGCTCGGTCGATATCGTCTTGACTGCGCCTCTGCGGATTCTCTCAATAGCAGCGGCTGCTTCTTGACAATCTTCGACATCAACAAGGCTACGCGCTACCAGCTCTCGCAGCAAATAGGCCTTCGTGTGCCCGTTCTTGGACAGCTTGTCTATGCGCCGCTCAATTTCGGGGTCAAGGCGAACAGTTGTTGGCACGATGCGTCCCCCCTAGTAACTCGCAAGCTCTCAGTATAACGCCAGAGAACTCCGTCAGCTCGTACCATGCCTATCGGTGGCGCGGTTCTTTCCGCCCGAGGGAATCTAGACGACCGAAACGGAACTCAAGTCCGTTCGTGGCGCTGGCAGGTAACTCTAGTCTCAGAGATCCTGACCTCTTGGCTCAAAGTCTGATTGCCGATGTGATCTAACTTACTGAATGCGAACTCCTTAGAGCTGAAGATCTAGCCGGTGGCTTTGCAATGGTGTCCCATTTGACGTGTCGCACCGGTGAGGTCGGCCGAAGTCCCTTCACATACCGGATTCAACGAGAGCCGACCCTCCTTTCCGGTATTGATCTTGGTTCGCCTGCAAATTCGTGTACTGATGGCTTCCCTATGAGCTGGAATCCATTGTATCGGTTCGAAATTTGCCGGAACCCGTGACACTTCAGACAGGACAGATGTCAGGATGTCTGAGTCAAGTGTCGGCCCGGGCGCGACCCCAGCCATCAACCGCGCGGGAATCGCATTGGCGCGAGTCTGCGCCCGCCGATCTTCGGGCCGCGCCCGTCGCTGCTGAGCGGTGTCGAAGCCATCCGGACACTGGACCCGCCGCAGGTGCGCTCGCATGCATACGCTGGCTCTTCGTAGCGAGGGTGTGATAGGGGAGTCGCTTGCCATCCATGCCGACCGCGATCGCTCGCACCCACTCGACGGTGACGCTGGGCAGGTCGTTGTGGCGCCTGTCCAGACGAACCCGGTCAAGTAGCGCCTGAGATGTTGCTCCCTCACCTGATGGTAAGTGCCTTTGATGCCGCGCTTGAGCCTGGCTTGTAGCCGACGCGCGCGGTCGATGCGCTCGAAGAAGCTATCGCCGCTCGTATGCAGGGGCGCGAGGACATTCCTTGATTGTCTTCGGGCTCAGTTTTTGCTACCTTGCCAGCCCTCGTTGCCGTCAAAGTCTTGCTGTACCAAGGCATGCGAGACCAAGGTGTTGGCAAGGCGGAGCTGGCCCGCCGGTTGGGCTGGCACATGCAGCAAGTTGACCGTGCGCTGGACTTACTGCACAAATCCCGGTTCGACCGAATGGAAGCAGCCCTTAGTGCCATCGGTCTGCAATTACACATTGACGAGGCCTGTCACGATGCTGCTTGATACTGTTGCAGAATCTTCCGCGCCTAGATATTTGGCCTCCAGGCGCGAACTGAAGCATTCCTGGACGCAGGGACCGTAAACGTTCGGCCGGTCCGTGTTGGCCAGTCCGGTTTCGACAGGTTTCCTGGCAGAGCAGGGAATGACATGGAAGACGTTGTCGAGAAGACTTGCGACTACCAGACCGTATGGGACTTCAATGACTACTTGGAGCAGGCCACTTTCGGTCTGCGTGAGTTCAAGGGTCTAGCACGCCAAGCTGATGTGGTCCTCGTCAGTGTGATCGAAGGCTCGTACTCCGAGCCCATCGCCATCAGCGTTCAGCACGCAGACATCCCACAAGGCATCCATCATGACACTCATCTGGAATACGAGCTCCACTTGTGTCTTTTATCAAGGCCTCCGAGGCAGGGTAGCCGGTTTGATAGACCTGATCTGGAGCATAGGGGCTGGAGTGTGCATACCCTGGTCCATAACGGTCGCTTTTGTATGTAAGCCCCTTTTTTCAGTAGATACTTGAGATACATTGTTGAAGTAAGGACGGATATCTACAACACGGGGGTATTTGTTGTCCCAGAATCCTGAAATTATTGAAAGTGTGATGACGAGTAACTATCTGCTTGGTATTGATCTTGGTGGGACGAAGGTTTCTGCGGCGGCTTTTGACATGGAAGGAAAACGGCTAGGGAAGATTGCAAGTTTGCCAACTATGGCAAACAGAAAGCCCGCAATCACGCTTATGAATCTTAAGCGCGTTTCTAAACAGGCTGCAGTAGAAGCCTGCGTTGAGGGACAACCAGTAGCGGTCGGCTTGGCCAGTACAGGACCACTGGATCTTGCTGAGCAGCGAATTCTTGATGAGGACTCTCTGCCGGGCTTGATGGGATTCAGGATTGGAGCATTCATTCAGGATGAATTGAAGGCTCCCTTGTTTCTGGAGAATGATGCGGCTTGTTTTGCATTGGGTGAGGCTTTGCAGGGAGCGGGGCTATCCAGCCCCGTTGTGGTTGGTGTGACGCTGGGAACCGGATTTGGCTGTGGGATCGTGATTGGAGAAAGAATTTATTCCGGATCCACCAACAATGCAGGCGAGGTGGCATATTGCCAGGTCGATGGCGGTAACTTTGACACGGCTTGTTCGGGAATTGGTGTTGTACAAAAATATGGCGAACAAGAAGGAATACCAGCTGATCACAATCTTGATTCCCGGAAAATCGGCGATCTTGCGGAAAAGGGAGATGCTACGGCACTCCAGGCGTGGAATGAGTACGGGAATTGCGTTGGAACTGCGATTGCAACAATCTGCTGTGTGCTGGATCCTTCCGTGGTAGTAATGGGTGGATCCATTAGCAAACGACTGAAATTGTTCCATGCATCTCTGCTTGAAGCCACAAAAAAGATTCTTCCTCCACCTGTATTTGAAGTCCTGCGAATAGAATCCTCCATTCTGGGTGATGCAGCAGGGATCACTGGAGCAGTAGAACTGGCTCGCCAGGGATTGCAATCCGGTTATACTGCATAAAGAAAGAGTGCTTGGATAATATGGCTAAAAAATCTGGTGGAACTGGGTTCGCATGGTTCATTGCGGGTGTCACAGTGGGTGTCGCAGCTGCAGTCCTGCTTGCTCCACAGTCTGGCGAAGAAACCTTAAAATCTCTTTCAAAAGCAGCCGCAAAGAGTCGTGAATATGCAGACCGCAAAAGGCGAGAAGCAGCTGAAACCGGGCGTAAAGCTTATGTGCAAAGTAAGGATAAGGCTGGCGAAACGATAGAATCAGGCAAGAACATCCTGGAGCAAGGCCTTAAATTTGCAGAAGAAGCGAAAGGGGCTGGCAAGGAAGTTTTGGAGCAGGGGAAGAAGTTCGCAGAAAGTTTGACTTCTACGGAAGGCAAGGAAAAGTCTTCCTGATACCTGTCAAGTGTTTGTTTTTCTGGTTCCCGGTTCGATTCTTACAGGTTTGCATTAGACTGGAAATATTCGGGGCGTGGCGCAGCCTGGTAGCGCGCTTGCTTCGGGAGCAAGAGGTCCCGAGTTCAAATCTCGGCGCCCCGACCATTTGATTTCCAAGTGATCAATCTGTCTTTTTCACCAACCTCGCTGGCTGGATTGTGCTTTCCGGTCTGCTTTGTTCGACAGAATCAACCTGCTGAACAGTCGCTAAAAACTGTTAGAGCATTTCAAGTGATGTGTGGAAGGAGTCTCCAATGAATAAAGTAGAGAGATTCAAGCTGAAACTACAGAAAAAACTGATAGCAGGTAGTTTTGCTACTTTATTGCTTGTTCTTGCTGCTTTACTCAGTTCCTGTGCAGGAGGAAAAGAAATCGTTGCTTCAGGTGAATGGAAGACACTTGACACCAATGGTGAACCTACTGCACGGCACGAAGCTGCCATGGTGGAATACAAAGGGAAGTTCTATCTGATGGGCGGAAGAGGGGTGAAACCTGTTGAGGAGTTTGACCCTGAAACAAATACCTGGAGCTCCCTTGGGCCAACTCCACTTGAAATTCACCATTTTCAGCCAGTTGTATATGGAGATCTGGTCTTTGTCATGACTGCCATGACTGGCAAGTATCCCAAGGAAACACCACTTGAGAACATCTATATCTACAATCCAGATAGTGATGAATGGCAGCAGGGTCCGGAGATTCCTGAGCATCGCAGACGTGGCGGGGCTGGCACAGTCGTTGATGACGGCAAGATATACATCGTAGGCGGGATAATTGATGGTCACACCAGTGGAACTGTAAGCTGGCTTGATGAGTTCGACCCTAATACAGGCAAGTGGCGTGAATTGTCTGATGCACCACGAGTCAGGGACCATTTCCCAGCAATCGCCAACCAGAATCTTCTGTATTGTGTAGGAGGCCGCAACACAAGCTTCCACACAGAAGAAAATTTCACGGCCTTTTTTGAAACTGGAATCCGCGAAGTAGATGTTTACAGTTTTACGACAGAGACATGGACAACACTTTCCAAATCCTTACCTGTGCCAACTGCTGCCGGCGGCCTTGTTGAAGTGAACGGGGATATCTACTATTTCGGTGGAGAGTCAGGACAAAAGTCAGCTCATAATGAAACCCAGCGATTGAATGGGAAGACCGGTTCATGGGAACTTGTTGCACCACTACAACGTGGTCGGCACGGGGGAGGTGCTGTGTCACTGAATGAGAAAATCTATGTTGCAGCTGGAAGCGGTAACAGAGGCGGTGGTCCTGAACTGTCCTCGACTGAAGAATATTCACTGATGCAGTGAATCAGGATGCAGCACTAATCTGGCACTATTAGACAGTGAACTGGCAGGCAGATGCTATAAAACTACTGAAACAGGCTTTGTTCGCATGGCTTATTGCAGATGGCGATCTACATCTAAAAGAATGGCTTTGTTGCGGATAGCAGATGCCCGCCAGAATACGTTCACAAGTGTCCGACTTGCACCCATTTATGATGCTGTGACAACACAGGCGTTTCCTGGCCTTGAACCCGATTAGATGGCTTTGACGCTCAATGGGAAGCGCAACAGGCTCAGACGGCGAGACTTTGTCCAGGCTGGTGTCACCATGACACTGACGGCGAAAAGTGCCAATGAAAGTGTAGACGAAGTGGTAGATTGCCTGTCTGTACATCTTGACCACCTGACGCTCGTCAATGTGCAGCTTGAACGCGCTACTCAAATGTGGCAAGACCGCTTGGCCGAACTGTGAGCGGACAGATGCCCTAACAGCCGTTGAACAAGTCGGGTTTCGACGCTGGCATTTGCAGCTGCATTTGAGTTCAAGTCCGGGATGGTATCCAGAGAAACACTAATACCGTCGCAGGCGCTCTGATCGATAGCGACACTATGGCACGAGACACGGACATGCTTCTGGCAATGGGCTTGTCGGTGTCCGATGCGATTCGCCTGCAGTTATAGCGAGTGGTAGACAAGAAGCTCTGTCGTTCCCAGTCCAGTTGTCGAATACCACCAACATCAATGCCATGAAGGCATTGGATGAAGGTGGCAAGGGGGTTTGGCGGTGCCAAAGATCTCTTCCAGTATCTCTGTGCCTGATATGCTGTAGCCTGTTCAGTCCATGCACACTTCAAGTGTGGTGTAAAAAGAGCAGAGAAGCAGGGCAGGGATCTGGCCAAGCTGCGAATGGTGTCTGGGTAGTTAGTCCAGAATGGCTCTTTGTAGGCCACTATCTTGATCATCCACAACGGGGAAGCTGGAAGGGTTGATTGATGCATCTCGTCTGAGGCTGAATAGGACTACTACAATTGCAGACATGAAAAAGGCTCTCTCTGCAGTCCTCGTCCTGATTGGGTGGCTGGTCTATCTCAATCTCCCGAAACCCCTGGCGGTGCAGAGGGTAAATGCCCAGGAGTCTGAGGCAAAAACAACTGTCTGCGCTGGTCAGGGACAGATCGTTCTGCACTTGGGAACAGGGGACGAATTGCCCACAGACTGGAGTGGTTCGGCCACTGGGTGGCTTCGGAAATCGAGTGGCCAAACTTCAGTCTAGAATTGGGATTTGAAGTCAAAGTCAAGTCCCCTCAAGTTGGCTGGTGGAGGTCTTCAGGAAAGGATTTTAGCCGCAGAGGTGGTGCTCGAGTTGCCTGAAGTTCCTTGTGGGGCGCAGATCGATCAGAGGATGTCAATTGATGTAAGGACGGTGCAGGGCAACTTTACACTTCGACCGTTGCAGTCCGAACTAGGGGTTCTGATCACTGCGTTGGATGGACGCGTGAAGTACGAGCGTGTACCGGTAGCAGAGAAGCTGACTTCAGGATCGACTGAGGAAGACTATCCGGATTGCTCGGTTCTCGGGGATAGCTCTGTCCTCTGCGCTTATGTTGAATACGACCTGGGTGTTCCCGTTGATACAGAAGCGACTCTAGCAGGAGATTTTAACTCTCTCAGAGCTAGTGGCAATGGTGATCGTGTTTTTTTAGTTCATCATGATGGTGCTCACTGGCATTCTCCTGTAGCCGTTACAGGCTCGGCTCGGGATATATGGCGACCGGTAGTTGCGGCACATCCTGGGGGTGGAGCGATGATCGTATGGGCAGAACAGCGCCAGGGTGACTGGGATCTGTTTGGTCGGAGTTACGATCCTTCAGCAGGTCTACTGGGTGCGGAAGTACAACTGACTGAAGAGCCTGGAAGTGATTTCCATGTAGTTGTCAGCGGTGAGTACATGGCTTGGCAAGCGAGGCGGGATGGTGATTTTGATATCTATGCAAGCCGTATGGGCGGGCGTTCCTTCCAGGTTTCCTTCAGCGAAGCGAATGACTGGAGACCATCGATCCGTGTTGATTCCAATGGTGTTGCCTGGATTGCCTGGGACACCTACGATGAAGGTAACTACGATGTTTACTTGCGTCGGTTTGACGGGGAAAATCTCGGTGAATCGATTGCGGTTGCTCAATCACCCAGATTTGAAGCGCGGGCTTCAGTAGCCATTGATCCACATGACCGAGTCTGGGTTGCGTTCGAGGATTCTGCCACAGAATGGGGGAAGGATGCTGGAGATCGGTGGCTTGGAATGCAGGCAACACCGATGTATGTGGACAAGAACATCCTTGTACGGGTTTGGGATGGCTCTTTGCAACAAACGGAACTTGATCCCAAGGCACCGACTGTTGACTATCAACATGACGATTCCCGCATAGCAACCTCTCAACGCCACAAGATTAGCATCCCGCGCCTTGAGTTCGACACGTTGGGCAGACTCTGGCTTTTCTTCCGCAAGCATCCCCTGCAAACTGGCCGAGGGGAGCGTTGGCGCAGCTATGCGATGTATTACAAAGGTGATGAGTGGTCCGCTCCAGTGCCGATTCCTTTCTCGGACAATCTGCTCGATCGGCAACCGGGACTAGCCGCTCTTAAGGACGGGTCATTGCTGTCCGTACAAGCCGACGATGGGCGTGTCCGGCAAGTCAGAGACCGCAAGAACAGTGGCTTGTATGTCAGCGTAGTCCATGTTGAAGGTGCTCCATCCGCTCCTGAGCTGAAACTTGTGGACTCCCGTGAACCTCGCTCCATGGGGGAACCAGTTCATCCGAACGAGACAGAACAGATCGCACACATGAGGGCAGCACGCGTGAACGTAGGAGGCAAGAGCCTGCGTTTCCTGCGTGGAGAGTTTCACCGTCATACAGAGTTTTCATCTCACCGTGACTGGGATGGTCTGTTTGAGGAAGTCTGGCGTTATGGACTGGATGTCGCTGACATGGACTGGATCGGGCCAGGAGACCATGATTACGCCATAGGCCAGGACTACCTCTGGTGGTTGCAACAGAAGGCCAGTGACATCTATCACGACCCTCAACAGTTCAGTGCTTTATACACCTATGAACGAAGTGTTGTATATCCAAGTGGCCATCGCAATGTGATGCTGCCAGAGCGAGGTGTCAGAACTCTGCCGCGCATGCAGGGCAGGAAACTGGTCTACGGCACGGAAAGAGACGGTTCTGCGGACATTCGCAATCTCTATGCCTACCTGGAGGAATTTGGCGGGATCTGTTCCTCGCATACATCAGCCACCAACATGGGAACTGACTGGCGTGATGCGGATGAATCTGTCGAACCGGTAGTAGAGATATTCCAGGGGCATCGCCAAAGCTATGAGAGATCTGGAGCACCCTTGGCAGCGCATGGAGAGGAGGATACGATCCAGGGATACAGGCCAAAGGGGTTTGTTTGGGGGGCGTTCCGCAAAGGCCGTCGTTTGGGCTTTCAGGCCAGCAGTGATCATGTTTCAACGCACATCAGCTACGGCGTAGTGTTGGCTGAAGAGAACTCCAGGGAAGGGATCATCGACTCTTTCCGCCAGCGACATTCCTATGCAGCCAATGACAACATTGCTTTGGTAGTCCGCTCTGGAGACCACCTTATGGGGGATGAATTCAAAACAGACAAGTTGCCCAGCTTGCAGATACAAGTCACGGGGACAGCCCCGGTCGACCGTGTGGACATCATCAGGCAGGTTGGCCTGGACATTCCTCAGATCATTGCAGCTTTCAACCCTGGTGAGAGAGTAGTTGATCTGAACTGGACGGATTCAGCAGCTATAACCGGAGAATGGAACATGTATTATGTGCGCTTGAAGCAACGCAATGAAGCATTGGCGTGGGCAAGTCCTCTATGGATTCTTTATCAGCAATGATCCACAACTCCTGGGTTTCGACTTTTTAATGTGACAAACTTGTCCAGAACTTGCCGAGGAATGTAGTTCTACGATAAGCGTTCGGATGGTCACTGGCCGAGGAGTTCTCGATGGGATCCACCAGCACGGAAGCGTATACCCGTGAGCAGCCAGTGACGCAGGTGAAGATCAGCAGGGGATTTTACCTGGGGAAGTACGAGGTGACCCAATTGGAATGGCAGTCGGTGATGGGGACAAACCCCTCAAGGTTCTCGGGATGCAGGCGGTGCCCTGTGGAACAGGTCTCTTGGGGTGAGGTGCAGGAGTTTATCGGGGAGCTCAACGCGAGGGAAGGAGGGCGGCAGTACCGGTTGCCGACGGAGGTGGAGTGGGAGTACGCGGCGCGGGCGAGTAGTACCGGGGATCGTTACGCTGCGAACTTGGACTTGATCGCGTGGGACCAAGAGAATACTGGAGATCGCACGTATCCAGTAGGACAGAAGGCGCCGAACAGATACGGTCTGCACGACATGCTGGGGAACGTGTTCGAGTGGGTGCAGGACTGGGACGGGGGCTATTTTGGGTGGGGTGGTGACGGATCCTAGAGGGCCCAACTGTGTCCGAGCACTAGTATTGATCATCACATGTAGCTGGTTTGAGGTCCCTTGGGTTTCTAGATCCTTACCAGTCGTTGTGAAAAACGATTTTCATACTCTACTGTGAACAGCAGTTGATTACAACCGTGTCACCAGTTACTAATGTAAAACAGCTCAATATAGTCTTATGAAGCACACCCCACTTAAACCACGTGTTAGCGACAAGGCAGTTTATTCAGCTACGGGCAAAAAATGGGAACAGTGGTTTGAACAACTCGACTTGGTTGACGCCCATGAATGGAATCACAAAACGATAGCAAGGCATGTACTTGATAATTTTGATGTCAAGCACTGGTGGCCCCAAACCGTTGCGGTCTCTTACGAGCAAGCGCGTGGACTGCGTGATAAACACGAAATGCCAGATGGTTATCAGATACAGAGGGAAAAGCGGATCAATGTCTCAGTTGAAACTGCTTGGGAGAGATGGAGAGATTCAGCCTTGCCTGATCAATGGCTTGCAGAGTTGAATCAGGCACAGATTCGGAGTGTACGTGAAGACAAATTTCTAGTCAGGTTGGATTGGCCTGATGGAACTTTGGTCTTGATCGGGTTTCAGTCCAAGGGAAATGAAAAGTGTGCCATCGGGATACAGCACTCAAAGCTATCTGATGCCCAGGCAGCTGAACGGGCAAAGGCGTTCTGGTCTCAAAAACTGACTGAATTAAAAACAATCCTTGAGGATTCCTGATTGCTTTGCCAAAGTACGGGAATCAATCGCTAAATCCTAGTTCGTCATATTGAAGTAATCTATTCTTGTAACTGATTGAAAACACGTCGGTTCCAGGATACAGATCTGACCAATTGGCACTACTTTTTACAGATTCTGTTACTTGGCTACACGGCTTTTGCGGCGATGAATACGCGGTTCTACACCGGCGGCCCGGGAGATCATTGTAACTTTCGCTAGCGGACGGACATCCTGGCGGTTGACAAGCAGAGCACCATTCACCTGACGAACGGTAGTGGTGATGCGTACCCAGGAACGCATCCGAGTGCGAATCGATTGCCAGCTCAGGTTGATGCCTTGGGCTTTGAGGCGGGTCCGGATCAGATGCACCCCATGGTATGCCAGAACGGTGATGAAAAGGTGGCTTGAGATACGACTGTCCTTGCTATGCCAGATCGGGCGCAGGCCCAATTCAGATTTCAAGGACCGGAACGTTGCCTCAATTTCAGTGAGCCTCCAATAGGCTCGCAGGATCCGCTCCAGATTCCAGTCGCTATGGCTGGTGCGTAGCACATAGGAGCCGACCCCGGCAGCGGCATCATCGTATTGCTGCTTGCGGGAAAAGGTGACTGTGGAGGCTTTGGTCCCGACCCCCCTGGTAGCGCTGCCCTTGGTGGTAGTGTCCTTGGTGGCCCGGACGTCATACTGCCGCGATACTTTCGGGTAGCGCTGCATGATGCGCCCAATACTCTGCTGGACCCGGTCATAGTTTTTCAGGAACCCTGGCTTGGAAAGGCCGCCGTGGAGGTGTTGCAGGGCAGCCTCGAATTGCTGACGGTTTTTCTCAAGAATGGCGTTCGCGGTGATCTTCTTGCCTGCGCTTACTGCATAGAGCCGTGCTTCGTCGTCCTTGCTGGCGAGTTTCCAGGCCTGTACCCGCTGACCAGCACTGGCGGTGAGTGTAAGTTCGGCTGCGCCCTCAGGTGGCTGCGGTTTGCCTTCCCGACTGACACAAATCCAGTTATAGTGCTGTTGCCGTAGCCAAGTGAGATTCTCTTCGGTGGCAATACCCGCATCCATGATCACGGTGGGCTTCGCGCTACTGTCCTCGCAGACCGCCTCAAGTCGGCCCATAGCGTCCTGCAAGGTGCCTGGTTCAGAGATATTGCCGGGCAGGATCTCGCAGCTGCGCGGGAAGCCTGCCCCATCAAGCAGCAGTGCCAAGGTGACCAGCGGACAGTCATTGCGCTTCTGCTTCGAGCGTCCGCAGCGCCGTAGCGTGTCATTGGGCCGAGCGGTGTAGAAAGTATTGGAAAGATCATAAAAAACAATGGTGTCGGGAATGTCCAGCAGCTGCCGTTCCCGCAGGAACAGCCCCTGCTGGAGGGATTCACGGTGCTTCCACAGCAGATCATTTATACGGTAGAACTTGGATAAAGAGAGGCCTTTGCCACCGTCAAGAGCAAGCAACTCAAGTGTGGTGCTGTCATCCTGCAGCCAACGGAGTGCTTTGCGCTCGCTGGAAAGATTGATCATTTTCGCCACCACCAGTGCCACGGCAAGGCGGCTGTCACGAGCACTTGCACCCAAGCTCCGCAGCAGCTCCTGGAAGCCAAGTTCTTCCAAGGCCTGCAAGCAAATCCGCTCGCAGCCTACCGAACGGGAGTCCTCCTGGTCCAGCGTGTCGAGATCGACAGTCGCGATCCTGTCGTGCTGTGCTGGAGCTGCCTGTCTGCCGGGTTGGAATCCACGGGCACGCAGCTTGCGGACAAGATCCTCCGCGGCCGCCAGAATGTCCGTTGCGGGAGAAAACAGGGGTCTCTGGCCGTCCAGGAGCTGCTCGGCAAGGTCGGCGACCTGTTTCCAGTTTTCCTTTGGTACCCGCTAATCGGTTCCGAGATTTAACAGGGTTTTCTGTTGAACCTTGTCACCGCTACGTTCGGAATGTACTAGTCGGTAGCTGTAACCTGGCTTGTCGCCGGTGGTGTGCCCTGTAATAGCAGCCATACAGGAGTGCAAGGGGAAATGCAAGAAGAAAATGCCTATGTTGCAATATCTTGGCACTACAAATGGGATTCAGACAGTAATCAGGCAAACAAAAGGCGAGTAAATGCCCCTGAAACACGGAAAAACAGCGATTAGCGTCTGAAATCAACCTGACATCGACAGGGTTCTAATCCTGTTAAGATGCTTTTGACGAACCAGGGTAAAGACAATATTTATCCAAAACGCTAATTTGTATTTCTTTGTATTTGTTGTATTTCTGAGGTTATTTTAAATCCTAAATCAAGAGTTATCGCTTGGTGATCAGGATCACAGACAGTGTTAATAACCAACAAGCTTACAAATGCTCTAATGACGTAGATGTCAAGACTTCGCGTTTGGGCCGCTGGCGAATTACGAAAGCTGATGCGCCATTCTTTAGTCAACAGATGAACCGCGCTTCCGCCATAGGCATTATCCGGCAGCACGCTGGAGAACTGAGAAAACGCGGTGTGAGGGGGATGTATTTATATGGCTCAACCGCGAGAAACGAAGCAGGACCAGCCAGTGGAGAAAGTGATTTCTGGGGCGGAATTGAAGTAAATCAGTCTAATCGACACGCTGTTTGACTCATGCTTCATACACAAGTTCTACCAATAGCACGGTGGACCACCACCAATGAGAGTGAAGTGGACTTGACTTGACTAGCTGAAAGTTTGTATCGTGCCGTGGTGACACGAAAACAGTTTCTTGCAACTCCACTAGTAGCAACTGTGGCTGCAGGCGCAGTTCCTGCAACATCAGGGGCTACTTATAAACCCAAACGAGTTAATCGAGCAATTGAATTGCTTGAAGATAACCAAACGATCTATTACACAGGAGGTCGAGGTGGTTACAAGGAAGGTGTGGGACTTGCTGGTACGCCAGCAGACTACATCAACTATGAAATGGAGCATGGAGCACTGGACTTCAGCGCGCTCAGGTTGTTCATGCAAGGACTTGTGGATGGAGGCCCAACTCGTAGTGGACACAGGACTCCAACAGTAATTGCAACACTGCCCGTTCTGGGGATTGACGAATTACACATGCGAGCTAATTTCTGGGTTGTTCAACAGACCATCCTATGCGGTGTTCATGGAATTTTGTTGTGCCATGCCCGGGAACCTGAAGCTGTGAAATGGATGGTACGTGCGGCTCGTTATCCCCATGCAAAACCGGTCGTTCCAGAACTTGGTGAAGGGTTGCTCGGAAGCGGGAGTCAGGGGTATCCTTCAGGGATTTGGGGCATTTCACGAGAGGAATACATGAAAACGGCGGATCCATGGCCCCTGAATCCAAAAGGTGAGTTCTTGCTTGGCCTGAAAATTGAAGACAAGTATGCGCTTGCGAATGCAGAAAAGGTTGCAGCCATTCCAGGTATCGGCTTTGCCGAATGGGGACCTGGTGATATGGGCATTTCACTGGATCTTCCAGACGGACACGGTCCAAACAGGTCATTGCACCCGCAAATGAGGGAAGCCCGTGCAACGGTATTGAACGCTTGCAAGAACAATAATCTGGCTTTCCTGAATACTGTCAGGGAAAACGATGTCACAGAAATGATTGATGAAGGTGTGCGGATTGGTGCTGGGGCCTCTGTAGCAACGATGGAAAAGGGCAGGCTGTATACGAAAAGACAAATGCCGTGGTAAATAGGCTGCTTGGAGACTCAATACTGTTTGCAGGTCTTCTGAGCAGTTGTGGATATCAGGATCAACAACTGCAGTTGCGTCTGGCCCATGTGGCATCTCCAGGCTCCTTGGTTGCAGCTTCTGCAGAAGAATTCGCACGCAGGGCAAATCAAGAGCTTGATGGCTTGGCACACATCACGGTTTTTGGATCAAGTCAGTTAGGCGATGATGAGACGCTGCTGATCAAATTGAAGCTAGGTACTGTCGATCTGTCTGTACCGTCTTCGATCATGTCTTCAGTTGTGGAGTCCTTCGGGCTATTTGAGATGCCCTTCTTGGTTAAGGACCGCTCCCACATGTCACGCATCGAAGAGGCAGTGATCTGGCCATACCTGGCAGAGGATGCTGCTGAAAAGGGCTATCAACTGCTAGGCATCTGGGAAAACGGCTATAGACACATAACAAATAACCTTCACCCCATCAATGTGCCTGCAGACTTTGCCGGTATCAAGCTAAGGACACCTCGTGGGTATTGGCGTTTGAGACTTTTTCAGGAATTGGGGGCGAACCCAACTCCAATGTCTCTAGCGGAAACATTCATGGCCCTGCAGACAGGAGTGATTGATGGCCAGGAAAACCCACTGAGCCAGATTCATAGTCAGAAATTTCACGAAGTCCAGAAGTTCCTTACCCTATCCGGACATGTTTACACACCTGCATACTTGGTTGCAGGCACGGAACGATGGTCACAACTCCCAGCCAGGGTTCGGGAAGTCTTGCAAAAAGCTGCGCGAGAAGTTCAGGGATATGTTTATCAAGAGGCAGAACGCCTGGATAGCAAACTACTGGATGAACTTGCAACCACCGGCATCGAAATAAACGTTTGTGACCGGGACAGTATATTTCAAGCAGGCCGACCATTGCTCGATATGTTTGCTGCGGAAGTGCCCCGTGGAGCAGAGATAGTCGCTCAAGCGCTTGCCTTGGCTCCCACTACGATTGATGCTAACCGCTGACCTACTGAAGCGTCTCCGCGAAGCCCTGAGGCACTGTCTGGAGATTGCCTCAATCTGCATACTTGCTTCACTGGCAGTCCTTGTAATCGTTGGCGTGATCAGCCGCAAGGCGGGTTATTCGCTTGCCTGGTATGACGAAGTTGCATCCATCCTTCTAGCATGGCTCACTTATTACGGAACGGCTCTGGCTGCTCTACACCGAGCGCATTTGAGCCTTCCAGGCTTTGTTAACAGGACACACGGCGGTCTGCGGACTGTATTAATTGCATTCAGGGGACTGACTGTAGCTTCCTTTTTTCTGCTTACAGCATGGATGGGAGTCAAGCTGCTGGGTGTACTGGGTGGCACAACCCTGGTAAGTCTTCCATGGCTGCCATTGCGTCTGGTTTACTCGGTCATCCCACTTGGAGCAGCCTTGTTTCTGCTCGCAGAACTTCTAAACACCATCGAAGAGTGGTTGCAAACAAGATTGGCATGACACTGTTTCTGGTTTTTTTGGGGCTGATAGCCCTGGTTTTTGCCAATATCCCAATTGCAGTGGCATTGGGAGTGGTTTCCGTCGTTGCCATACTCCTGGAAACCGGTGCCAGGGATTTACCCAATGTTCCATTGACGTTGTTTGATGGGGCAGTCAAGTTCACCTTGATCGCTGTTCCTTTGTTCATTCTGGCAGGGGCAATCATGAATGCCAGCGGGATATCGAGAAGGCTAATCGCACTAACTTCATCATTAATTGGTTTTGTGCGTGGCGGATTGTCAATGGTGACAATCGGTTCATCCCTGTTTTTTGCAGAAATTTCGGGCTCAGCAGTCGCTGATGTAGCTGCCTTGGGAGCAGTGCTGATCCCCGCAATGAAGCGAACCGGCTATACCAGGGAATTTGCAGCCGCAGTTACATCTTCTGCTTCAACACTTGCTGTCATCATTCCTCCGTCCATCCCGATGATCCTTTACGGGGTCATGGCAGAAACGTCAATTGTCGAGCTATTCCTGGCAGGCGTCATTCCTGGCCTGCTGGGTGGTTTGCTCATGATGTTTGTTGCGTACCGGATTTCTGTCAGGAATAATTACCAGCCTGCCCAGGAGTTTCGTTGGCGCAAGGTCAAGGAATCATTTCGGGATGCCGCATGGGCCTTGTTGTTACCCGTAATTATTCTGGGAGGCATCTTTTCCGGCTGGGTGACAGCAACAGAAGGGGCTGGTCTTGCTGTACTGGCGGCAGCAGTGATCGGTGGGCTTGTCTACCGTGAGTTGAGTCTGCCTGCCTTGCGTCAGGCTCTGGTTGAAGCAAGCACTCAAACGGCTGTTGTCATGCTTCTGGTCGCAACTTCCGCACTATTGGGTGAGTACTTGACTTCCATGCAGGTTCCACAGGAATTTGCACAACAGTTGTTGTCGTTTACTGATAATAGCTGGGCAATCCTGGCCCTGTTGAACCTGTTCTTCTTGTTGATTGGACTGTTTCTGCATTCTGCCGCAGCAATTATTCTTGTTGTACCCATCGTGATGCCTCTTGTCCATGCTGCAAATATTGATCCAGTCCACTTTGGGCTTGTAATTACCCTGAACCTGGGCATTGGCCAACAGACACCCCCAGTAGCCAGTGTATTGCTGACTGCGTGTTCTATTGCGAAGGCTGATATATGGGCAGTGAGCCGTGTAAATGTGGCATTTATTGCTGTATTGCTATTTGTCCTGTTGATTGTTACCTACCTGCCTGCGGTGCCAATGTCTCTGGTAGAACTGCTGTACCGTTGACCGAAAGACAGATATTTAGCGGATTTCAGGAAGTCTGTTTACGAGCTTCTTCCAGTAATCTCCTGGCGCGAGCTGGATTGTAGACTCCACAGGGACAGAACCTGGATAGCGTAGCTACAGCCTGTTCGGTTGTTCGACGCCCTTCGCGAACCATGTCAAGCATTTTATGCGCCATATTGAACGAGACCATACCGTGCCCGCACATCGTGGAGAGCTCCAGTACCTGACTGTTAGGTAGGTGATCATGCGGGTCTGTGAAACCAAGTGAATACTCGACACTGTGTCTGTGGATTCCACAGCATGCAGCCACCTCTTTGGCACCACCGACCGATGTGCTGAGGTTCACTGAGAGCCCTAAATCCGCATCAATGACTTCCCTGAGGCACCTTTGTGCCTTTTCTTTGTTATCAAAGACAGCAGCTACAGTTCCAGGTTTGCTAACACCTTCAATAACCCCCTCCCAATCGGGAGACAGGTCACGCTTCCAGTGGGAGCGTGGATCAAGATGTCGTTCTGGCTGAAAACTGCCTCGATTGCCGTTGCCTATGTTGACTGGATGATGCCGGGCACAAATTCGCAGGAATTGTTTCTGTTTCTCGACTGCCCCTTCATCGTTACGACCCGCAGATGGTATGCAGAAAAGGATGAAGTCGTCTCTAAAAGACAAAGCATCACCATAGCGGTGCAAGGTATTGGTCATGCGGCACTCTTGTTGGTTGCACGACCAAGTCCCATGTTGGTCTTGGCCCGCTGTGCATCGTATCCAAGCTCTTCCAGCAGGCCAGCCAGATTCATGTCTTCACCTTGGTCATCACAGCGTGCCGATATACCTACGGCCGTCACTGTGTCGATTTGCCTGTTGATTTCCTCGACTGTACCCAGAACAGATTCGACCTGTTCAAGGTGTGTCTTGATCTCAACTATTCCGGAGAGGATTTTCTCTTGCAGGATATCCGGCCTTAGTGTTCCCTTGGCCTTGTCTGTCATGAGATGACTGATCGGGTTTTTCTCTTCAAAATGAACATTGAGTTTTGCAAGTGCCTGGGTCATTTCCTGAATGTCCCGGAAGCGCACACCGACTCCTGGCCTGCCAAACTCAATCGTATAGCCCACTTCACCTTCACCAACTCGCGGGTTGACATCATTTGTCTTCACTTCTTCTGTCCCACGACCCTTGATTCCTGTCGAGCTGTGTTCTACAACCGGATCCGAGAAGACCTGACGGATTAACCTTGGCATTTCGAGTCCATTCATGATAAAAGCTGAAGTCGGGCACACATCAGGCTCGGGCTCGAATCGAAACCGGAAGATTTTTGCCAGCTTGCGGACTCCTCGAACAAGCACCGGGTTCAGGTGTTCCTGGCTCATACCTCGCAGGCAGGTCCCGCACTCAACACATTCATCCTGATTGATCTGGGCTCTCTGGATATCGGGGTCTACATAAATCGCCCCCATGGGACATACAGGGACACAGTTTGCACAGGCAACACACTTATTTGTATCTATCAGCATGAAGTTATTCGAGTGCTCCTGAAGAAGTACTCACCGTGTAGCTTACCAAGACTCCAACTATATAGTTTGTCCAATTTACCAGGAGTGAATAGACCATCCACCAGTTGTAAAAAGGGCAGAAAACACTATTTGGCTGCTATCTTCCATGATAGAATCCTTGCTCTATGACCCTGCGTGCAATTTTTTTACTTGTTGGTTTGCCTTTGATTGCATGGGCACAGGGCTCTGTGTTGATTCAGAATGTCACATTAATTGATGGTAGTGGGAGCGCACCGCTTGAAAATGCCAGTGTTCTAGTTGAAAACGGACGCATTGCACGTATAGTGCAGTCAAGTGAGATGCAAGCACCTTCTGGTGTGACAGCCATCAACGGGGCAGGGAAGATCCTGCTTCCGGGCATCATTAACCTGCATGGTCATGTTGGGTTGACCAAGGGTCTTGTACAGTCCCAGGAAAATTACACGCGTGAGAATGTTCTCGACAACCTCCAAACCTATGCTGACTACGGAGTAACAACTACAACTAGCCTTGGAACGGACCTGGACCGGATCATTCCAGTCCGAGATGCGGTCAAGCAGGGATCCCTCAAGGGGATGGCTCGTGTTGTGACGGCATTACAGGGATTTACGAACATCAATGGATATCCAACACAGGCTCCCGGTGTGAAAGGACTGGCTTTGGAAGTCTCTTCACCCGGGGATGCGATGCGGCATGTTGACCAGCTGGCCAATAAGGGGGCTGAACTGGTGAAGATGTGGGTAGACAGTCACCATGGCGCATTTAAAAAACTCGCACCTGCTGTTTATAAAGCAATCATTGATCAAGCCCACAAGCGAGGTTTGCATACCGCTGCGCATCTGTATGAGTTGGAGGATGCCAAGCAGTTGGTCAATGCTGGTCTGGACATGATTGTCCATAGTGTTCGAGATGTAGAAGTTGATGCAGAGTTGATCGAACTCCTGCAAACCAAGGGTGTTACCTATGTCCCAACATTAACCAGGGAACAGTCAACTTTCGTGTATGCCGATTCACCGGAATGGCTGAACGACCCCTTCTTTTCGGTTGCGGTCAGCCCTTCCATCCTGGCTGGATTGAGTACAACACTGCGTGATACCCAAGCGAATGATCCGGAATTGGAACTCAACAGACGGAACTTCCGAATGGCGATGCTTAATCTCAAGAAGCTGGCTGAAGCCGGTGTAAATATCGGTTTCGGGACAGATACGGGCCCTCCGGCACGTTTTCCGGGTTATTTTGAGCACTGGGAAGCCCAGTTGATGGCGGATGCTGGGATGACGCCGATGCAGATAATCGGTTCGTTCTCCAAAAATGCATCAGAAGCCTTGGGTATTGACAGTGATTTTGGTGTGCTTGCGGAAGGCAAGGTTGCTGATATGATCTTGCTGAACGGGAATCCGTTAGAGGATATTCAGAACCTAAGCAAGATCTACCAGGTTTTTCTGGCAGGAGAGGCAATTCAACGCTAGTTTGTCTGGATTTCCTGCTGTACTGGACGAACTCGTTATTTGAGTGTACGACTTACCCATGCTGCCCTGCCAACAACAGTGTATTCCTCATTAAGTGATTCAACCGGGTAGAGGATGTTGTCACTGGTGATCATCCATTGATCATCCTGGCGTTGCAAGCGTTTGATTATCAGGACATCATCCTGGCGCAAGGTATAGATCTCATTGGATCTCAGGGGTTGTTCACTGAGGTCCAGCAATACCACATCTCCTGCATACAAGGTTGGTTCCATAGAGTCTCCATAGACCTCGATGACGGCAAGCATGTCATCAATGAGACCCTTGTTCTTCAGCCACTGTTTTGAAAAGCCCAGATAACCGGAAATAGCCTCTTCGTCTACCATAGAACCGCCTCCTGCAGAGGCCTGTACAGAATAACGGGGGGCCAATACAAGCCCAGAGGTTGTTTTTGTTGTCGATAATCGACGGGCAGCCGAGGCCAGGTTCTCCAGTTCTTCCGCCAGCTTGCTGGCACTCAATTGATTCCTGGCTGGCAAGCGTGATGGTCCTACATAGAATTCCAGGTCAAGAGCAGCACATATCTTTGCCAACTGCCGACTGTTAGGGGCCCTTCCTTCCGTGAGGATGTAACGTACAGCGTTGACCGAAAACCCGTTCTCTTTTGCAAAGCGGCTGGGATTTGTGCCCTTTCTGCGTAATGTCTCGCGAATGACGTCAGCAATGTCAGAAGTTGTCATATGTTCAGCAGCCTTTTCTAGAAATAGATTCTATCAATAGATATAAGAATCGTAATATTACGAAAATCGATAATTTGCTGTCTTTTGATCGAATTCTGCATTATGACATCGCGAAATAGATGTGAAGCGATCTGTTTGCAGTCGACAATTGGGTTTATAACCCTGAACCCTTGTGTTCGCTAAACTCATGCAATGAATTTTCAAGCAATCCGATTCAAGGTTCGAGACCGTGTGGCGCATGTGGTCCTGAATTGCCCGGAAAGTGCCAATACCATCAACCGTGAGACAGCACTGGAACTGATGCATGCAGCCATACTTTGTGATGAAGATCCGCAGATTCGAGCGATCCTGATTCGGGGCGAAGGAGCAATGTTTTGTGGGGGTGGTGATCTCAAGACGTTCGCAACCAAGGGTGAGTCTTTGCCGGGCTACCTCAAGGAAGTCACAACATATCTCCATGCCGCAATTTCAAAGTTCTGCCGACAGAATGCACCGACCATCTGCGCTGTACAGGGTGCTGCAGCAGGTGGCGGCTTCAGTCTTGCCATCTCGTGTGATTTGTTGATTGCTTCTGAATCCGCTAAATTCACCATGGCTTACACGAAGTCGGGGCTGACACCTGATGGTTCTTCGACCTATTTCCTGCCAAGACGGGTCGGAATTCAACGGGCGATGGATCTTGCCTTGACGAATCGGCTACTAACAGCATTGGAAGCGCTTGATTGGGGTTTGGTTGCGCGAGTGGTTGAGGATGATCAGTTGCAACAAGCCGCGGAGAAACTGGCCAGCAAAATGGCCAGTGGTCCAACCTAGGCACTCGGAGCTGCGAAAAGACTGCTCCATGCGGGATTAAATGAGTCACTGGAAACGCAAATGGAATCAGAAACCCAGTTGATTGCTGATTCTGTTCGTACTCAAGACGCCAGGGAAGGAATCCAGGCGTTTCTCGAAAAACGAAAACCTCAGTTTCAGGGTCTCTGAAACTGCCCCCGTAAGAACTCACTTCGCTGCTGCATACAGCAGCCTTCAATATGGTCATTGACCATGCCAAGTGCCTGCATGAAGGCATAAGCCGTTGTGGGCCCGACAAATGACCAGCCACGCTTCTTCAACTCCCTGGACAGTGCGGTTGATTCCAGTGTTTTGCTGAGAGTTAGCAGCGTTGGATAATCAATTTTCTTTGGCCGAGCAGATTCTGCGGGTTCCCTCTGCCAGAAGAACCGTGCAAGGGAACCGAATTCCTTTTCCATTTCACAGGCCCGTCGGGCATTGTTAATTGTTGACATAATCTTCCCGCGATGCCGGACGATTCCAGAGTTATTCAACAGTCGCTTTATATCCTGATCGTTGTATTGGGAAATGAGCTTGAAATCGAATCTGTCAAACGCCTCGCGGAAATTCTCGCGTTTACGCAGGATGGTCAGCCAGGAGAGTCCTGACTGAAAGCCTTCCAGACAGATCTTTTCAAACAGTACGCGGTCGTCAGCATTTGGGACTCCCCACTCTGTGTCGTGATACCTTGCATAATCTGCATGATCTCCTGCCCAGAAACAACGCAGTTTGCCGTCTTCACAACATCGCAGTCCGTTGACTGGCTGATTATTCAAAGGCAACAAATTATCTCTTGGTTAAAGAAAGTAAATGGCGACCAGTTCGTCTTCAAATCTAGCCGCACCAACAGCTTTGTCTAGCTGTGTCCTGAGTTCATTCATCACCGAATCAGGTATTCCACCATATCGATTGATTCTCTTGCGTTCCATCAAGTCGTCCGGACTGAGATTGTCCTTTAATTGTTTTTGAACACTGTTCAGTCGGTACTTATGCACAATGACTGTCTGAAACCCTAAGTAGCGAAGCCTTTGGACATCAATCACTTGGCCAGGTTTAATAGCACCGGAAAGAACTTGCAGTACAGATTCATTCTCCACTGCATGCAGTGTTACGGGAGGGTAACTGCTCAGATAACCACCGGAGATTGGTTTCTGGTGTACGGTCTGAGCGACCATGTTGTGAACAGCACGACTTCGCTGATGAAACGGTAAATCCAGAACAGCACCGGGTCGTTCAGTGATCCGTTCAATGAGCGGTGAAATTTCTACCTTTTTGACAGGGTAGGGAAACCAGCTGTACTCAAGTAAGAGCAGGGTGCTAACAAGAGGAAATACCCATATCTTTTTCCTCCGTATGCTGCTCCAGCCAATGCCAGCCAATACAGCTAGAGCCAGGCCTGTAAAGATCAAAAACCGGTTTGCAACCCTGAGGTTTTCCAAAATCAGGAAATGCTTTAACCATGCAAAGGGCAGGGAAATTGATGTTATCAGTGTACCGTCCCAATAAAGATTTGCTCCCAGAGATAAAACAAGTGAGATGCAAAAGACCAGCACCCAGGCTGAACTGTGGAGTTTGTTTCGAAAAACAGCAATGCCCGCAAGGCAAAGCGGTACGACCCCCAGGTAGCAGAGGAATCCTGCAGCCTGGTAAGCCCTGTCCAGAAAACGGGGCTGGACCCAGTGGCCGAACAATGGATTGGCAAAAGACGGCGTCAGCAAATAGGTAGGGTCGATGCCACGAGCTACAGGGGGCTTGATGTAGTAATCGACACCGTCTGCAATCAACTGGATCATCGGTGTGACAACTGGCAGAATCAGCAGGAAGAAGGCAATAGCTGCGAACATCCCTCCACGCAAAATATCCAGACGACGACCCTCCGAACGAACAAGGATCCAGATGAACCAGGGCAAGAGCAATAAAGCCAGTTTTAGCCCCAGATGCCAACTGCACAAGGCATTCAGTCCGCAACAAATACCAAAAGCCAGAACATCCGCTATACGCATCGAGCGGCTCCAGCGCAACAGATAGAACATTGATAAAGGAATGAACTGCAAAGAAAAAAGATTCAGATGCTCCATTGCCTGTTCCAGTGTTTGCGGGAAGTAGGCGAAGATCAACCCCGCTAGGAATCCCGCCGATGCACTAAAAGTCAATTCACGAACAAGGAGGTAAGTACCGAAACCACTTAGCGTCAATGCGAAGAACAGGCAGAAGTTGTAAGCGGCGGCCTCCCCGAAAAGCAGATTCACAGGCATGCCAATAATCTGGTTAAAGAACGAATGTGTATGAAACACCAGGTCGGTTCCAAACGGATGAAAAAGAAACTTGGTATGAAGTGGGTTCTGTGCTCCCAGGAGGCATTGTTTCCACCACCAGAAATTCCAGTAATTTTGCCAGATGTCCGCTGACCCTGCTGGTAGTGCACTGCGCCAGGACAAGACCAGTGGGAAAGTCATCAGGACAGTTAGTCCCATGTATAAACTCAGGACACATCCATGACTCTCCAGTGAGAATCGTTGTGAGATTCGAAGCTGTCGCCAGAAAGGAATGTCCATGCTAGTTAGAAGGGACTATTGCTGAGTTCGATAAAAAAGCTGTAAATGTTGGACAAGCCAAGGTTTACTACGAGTCGAACCAGTCAATTCACTTCAAGGCCCTGCTCAAATACGATATCCACTGGAATATCAGTACGTTCTATCTGTGCCAGGTCCAACCGCAATTGCTCGCCAGAGGCACCAAATTCATCAATGAATGCCTTGGCCAGTTCGTAGTTGCCATCTCCCTGCAATCGTATTATCTTTTCCGAAAGTGCGTCCACAGCAAACTTCATCTTGTTCGGGTTCACTCTATAGGCCCCACTGTCGCTGTCACGGGAGAAGGCTTCATGTTGCTTAAAAAAGTTGAAACTCAATGTATTGGCAATGCCATGTGCACTCGAAGCTCCGAATCGGATAGAGCGGAAAAAGCCTGCAAGAAAAGTCACATAGTTGTCTTCCAGCTCTCCGGATGGCAACTGTCCGGTATCACTCAGTCTGCCCAGTAGATGAAGTCCCAGAATATCCGCCTTGGCTTCTTCGAGGGCAGATGTCAGGTCCTGAAGGGCTTCCCTCACGGTTCCTGAGCCATCCAAGGTGTTCTTGATCCCTAACCCATGCGCAACTTCATGAAACATTGTATTTGCAAAGAACGCGTCAAAGTTGATGCGGTTTCTTTGATCTTCTGCAATCAGTAGTTCGCTGATGGGAAGCAGGATGTGGTCAAATTTAGCCCTCATAGCATTTTTGAGTTGCAGCCGTCTTGAACCTTTAGCTAGATGAACTTCTTCATCGTTGGGCAAGTTGATTGCGATTGTTTTTGCACCGGCATTGCAATCACCCGCGTAGTAGATCACCTCATAGGCATTTAACTGCGATTCACTACCGGGTTCTTCAGACTTGTATTCTGCAGGTACAGGTAGCCCTTCCTGCATGGAGGGCAGCATGGTTGAGTATTTTTTCAAGCGGTTGCTCCACTCCTTGTCCTTGATCAGTACATAGGCCTCAAAGGCTGTTTTTGTCCCAAACAGCCTGTCTTCATAGCTCTCAATGGGACCGATTACAAGGTCGATAGCATTGTCTTGCATTTCCATCCATGCAAAGTCACTGGGTTGGTAATCACTGCTGGTGAGCGCGTCAGCACGCAAGGTCAGATATTTCTCAAATCCGTCATCATCTGCCAATGTGGCGGCTTCGCGTAATATCGCTGCAGCTTCATTTAGCTCTTCGGAATACGCCTCGTGATAGTAGACAGGTACTAACTGACCTTCATTATTTCTGAGCACAAGCACATAGGGGCTTTTGAGGTTTTCATTCTGTTCACTGGCTTGTTCAAACTCCTGCTTGTTCATATCTTCCGGATAAAACCGGGCTGCTAGGGGTTTTGAGTCAAAGCCCTCAAGAAAAGGAGTATTTCCATCCAGCCTGTCCCAGGGGCCATAGTTGATCTCTGCAAACCGTCTTGCATCCGGGCTCTCAATACTGTCAAGCAGGGATTGTTTATCACCGAATGCTTGTTGCCAGAAGAGATTGTCCATGATCTCGGAAGCACGGATCAACAGCGGCAGCATCTTGTGCTGGTTTTCAGACAATCCACTTAAGTCTGCTTCCAGACGAACAGGTTGATAGTCGTTGAGCTTTTCTCTGTAATCCACTATGGAATAAGCAGGTTGTGAATCTGTCATGCTGCATCCCTGCCAAAAAAGCAGAGCGGTAAGAGACACAACTCTATACATCGCTTCACTTTAGCGCAATTGAATCTCACGGGCTGCTGTAGCAAACCGGAAGGTATTCAGCGAAGTACGCGGAAAGGATTGGATTCTGTTTCGATTCTTGTGGCTGCTGAAAGAGCCGGCTTGTTCCCGTGCAAGTACAGTGCTCCTTCCCTCTGCAAACCCTCCCGCTGCCTTCTTTCGGCCGACTGCTTGTTTTCAGGAATAGGAGAATCATCCTGAATCCTTTCTGATTTCACATTTTCAAAATTACAGCTTTTGAATAATTCCACCCATTGACTGGCACTCAATCTGTGGAGTGGAAGACCAACATCCTGATCCCAACTTGCAGAGTATTCATTCTCGGCATAGTAATTGATCAGGATGTGAAACGAGCCACCGTAACTCGTGACGCGATAGATGTCCTTGACAGCGAGCGCAGGACTCGCCCAGTAGTATGCGGACTCAATGCTCAGAACATGTGTGAAGTAATCATTCGCCCAGGGAACCTGCTCCGCAGGGGCAGGTGCGAAAAGAATATTGTCAAATTCTTCACTGGCTGATCGTGCAATCCGAACCATTTCCATAGAGAGATCAATCCCGACAAGAGCTCCCTCTGTCAGCCGTCCAGAAAGCAGCCGCAACAGCCAGCCATCCCCGCAACCAATGTCCAGAACTCGCCCACTGGAAGAAATCTCAATGTGTTCAAGCATGAGCTCTGCAAGCCTTTTGTGACGGCGTTCCATGCCTTGGGCTTTGCCAGAAAGAACCCAGTCATCAAACACACTTCCGATGACATCTTGCTGCTTTTGCAGATTCTGCTGTAACTGTGCACTCATAAAGTTGATTTGTTCGTTATCGTATTGAACACACTACTATCTATAGTGATTTTCACAGCGGGGAAACTAACCCTGATTTTAGGTGACCTAATCACCGGCGGAAATAGCCTTTTTCTCACATCTAGACCCCGAGGAACCAAGTACTTCCAAGCACCGCACGAGTCAGGTCGCTGACTACCAACTGTGCGCTCCGCAGCTATCCACGTCTTGCAACAACAATCCTAACCGCAATATCTCACCAAGGGCGTGAACATGAGGTGTGAATCTGTGATAACCTATTTGTATTCAGTAAGTTAGGAACTAGCCAAGGACACACCCCATACGCACACACTGTATCACAATCGATCTGGCCAATCAGGGCCGCCGCCAAGTGCGCGCTCGCTTTGACGGCGGCCGCATGTCCTCCGATGGTGGCGCCCTGCTGCTGCAGGCTGTCGACTAGCGCATCGGCCTGACCCGGCGCCTGGCCGCCTGCTTCGTCGATCACCGCAACCCCCGCCGCTGCGAGCATTCCCTGCAGCGCCTGCTGGCCCAGCGCCTGTTCGGGCTGGCGCTGGGGTATGAGGACCTCTGCGACCACGACCGGGGCCATCCGCTGGCCGGCAGGAGGGGCGTTTCTTCCACGGCTATTACGACTGCTACTGCTACCTCCCGCTGTATGTGACCTGCGGGCCACACCTGCTGTGCGGGCGGCTGCGACGGTCCAACCGGGACGCGGCGGACGGGGCCGTGGAAGAGTTGCAGCGGATCGTGGGGCAGATCCGGCAGCGCTGGCCGCGGGTGCGGGTGGTGGTGCGGGGGGACGCAGCGCTGGCCGCGGGTGCGGGTGGTGGTGCGGGGGGACGCAGGGTTCTGCCGCGACGAGTTGATGGCGTGGTGCGAGGCAGCAGAGGGCGTCGACTACGTGTTCGGCCTGGCCCAGAACGCGCGGCTGAAGCGGGCGCTCGCGCAGCCGGGGGCTGGCCAGCGGGCGGGCGTCGCGGCGGTACCGCGATTTCCGCTATCGGACGCTGGCGAGCTGGAGCCGCAAGCGGCGGGTGGTGGGCAAGGCGGAGTGGCTGCCGGGCGGAGTGCGCGGGGACAACCAGCGCTTGGTGGTGACCAGCCTGGAGCGGGGGCGGATCGGGACCCAGCCGCTGTACGAGCAGCTGTACTGCGCGCGCGGGGACATGGAGAACCATCAGACTGACTGGAACAGAATTGTGCCTAGTGGTTGCTGATGGTGTTGGTACTCCCACTAACGGACCAAGCCATGTGCGGAGAGACTTATCACTTGAGTCATGTAATGGGACCACACCAAATCTGTCAATCTGGAAAACTCCAGCGAGGGATTGATTCAGTTCCTGTCAAGAGTTGTAAGAGGCTGGTATTCGATTCAGGGATGTTACATGTAAAGGACAAGTTGCTGAACAATTTCGGTCAACTGCGTGGATTCTGCAAGAATGAGAGACGTTAACCTGAGCCTGAAATGAGGGTATTCCCATCAAGAACATGTCACGTTGCAAAACCATTAAAACTACCCATACGAAAAGAGCAGGCCGGAGACTAGCTTTTCCGCGCAAAAGAATTGGCGTATTAGCCTGTGGGGCAATTATTTTCTTTGTCGTTGCAAATTCAGTAGGAGCAGCTGACAAACAGGACGCTGTCCCTGATCAGAAAACTGAGTTGCCCGATATTTTCAAAAAGCAGATGCCCCTTTTTTCCAAGGGGCTAGGTAAGTTCAAGCGACCGATTTCATCTGGTAGCAAGAAAGCACAGTCGTATTTCAACCAGGGATTTCAATTAATGTATGCATTTTCCAAAGTGGACTCCTCCCGTTCCTTTCGTGAAGCACACAAACTGGATCCAGAGTGTGCAATCTGCTTCTGGGGTGAAGCCTGGTCATGGGGATCCTATCTGAATGGCCCAATGAGTACTCGCGAAGCTCCGCATGCCTATGCAGCCATTCAAAAGGCACTGGAACTTGCACCAGAACATGCCACGGAACGCGAAAGGGCATTCATTGAAGCTCTGGCTGTGCGTTATGTCAAGGACTTCGATCCAGAGAAGCGCCTTGAACAGGACAAGGCTTACGCAGAAGCAATGCGCAATCTACATGAACGTTACCCGGATGACCTTGATATAGCAACTCTGTACGCAGAATCCCTTTTTCTGATGGAGCCGCGCCGCGGAAAGCGATCGCTTGACGACCCGGATGTACAGCAACTTCATAGCATTCTTGAGGCAACCCTTGCAAAAGATATCCACCACCCCGGGGCATGCCATCTCTATGTCCATGCAACTGAATCAACTCCAGAACCAGAAAAAGCCCTTGCTTGCGCTCAATTTCTCGGGAACTCTATTCCCGGTGCAAGTCATATCAACCACATGCCTTCCCACACATGGAATGTGTTGGGCCGCTGGGGTGATTCTGTGCGAGCGAATATTCAGGCCGTTAACTCCGATCTCAAGGCAAAAGTCGGTGAAGGGTTCGCTATTTACCCCTCACACAACCTGCATATGCTGCTTTTTGCAGCTTCGATGGATGGTCAGGGTGCGATAGCAATTCAGGCAGGGAAAGACTATGCCAGGCTTACAGGGCGCAATATGTTTCATGCATTGACCTTGATCCGGTTTGGGCGCTTTGACGAAGTGCTGGAGATCTCAGACCGTCCAGAGGAGACTATTGCTGCTGGTTACTGGGACTTTGCTCAAGGGTATGCCCGCTTGCGGAAGGGTGAAATTCCTTTTGCTCAAGCCCACCTGAGCCGTCTGCTTGAAGCCGCCGAACAACCACTAAAGTTCCGCGGACACACCGCTTGTGATCTGCTGGGAACTCTGTCCGGTATCCTCGAAGGTGAAATCCGTCGCCACAAGGGTGATCTGACAGGAGCAATCATGTTTTTTGAGTTAGCTGTGCTGGCTGAGGACAACTTGGATTATGACGAACCTGAGCCATTGCCAATTGCAGCCCGTCACTGGCTGGGCGCCGCGCTGCTTGAGGCAGAACGTTACTCGGAGGCCGAAGAAGTGTATCGCGAGGAACTGGAAGATCATCCTAACAATGGCTGGTCATTGTTTGGACTCTTGGAAGCCATGAAGGCCCAAGGCAAGGAACTTTCAGAAGTCAATTCCAGTTTCCAGGAGAGTTGGGCACGTTCCGATACCTGGCTACGCAGTTCCAGGTTTTAGGGCCGATCCAAGTCCAAATAGTTACAACTCCTGCAAACTTGCTTCTGAACTCAGATTCAGTTGCGGGTTCTGTACACAAGGGACTTGCGATAATAGACATTCCTGATGGCGGAACGTGCCCTGACCTACTCTTCCGCCGGTGTTGACATCGCAACAGCGGATCGCCTCAATGACTGCATCCGTCGCCTGGCTAAGAAGACCTTTAACCGCAATGTCTTAACCGGGATTGGTTCTTTTGGAGCTGTGTACTCACTGACAGGTAAAAAACTGAAAAAACCGGTACTCGTCAGTTCAGCGGATGGAGTCGGGACCAAACTCAAAATCGCTTTTGCAATGGCAAAACATGACACCGTCGGGCAGTGTCTTGTGAATCATTGCGTCAATGACATCGCAGTTCAGGGAGCATCTCCGCTGTTTTTCCTTGATTACCTCTCAACCGGTAAGCTGGAACTCCAGGTTGCTAAACAGGTACTTCAAGGCATCAGTCGAGCTTGTCGGCGCAATGGACTGGCGCTGATTGGTGGTGAAACGGCAGAAATGCCGGGAATGTACAATCCAGGTGAATACGATCTGGCTGGCTTCATTGTTGGCGCTGCTGAGCGCAAGGACTTACTGCTCGGTTCGAAAGTAAAGGCCGGTAGTGAACTGCTTGCGTTCCCATCTTCGGGACTCCATACCAACGGTTATTCACTGGCACGCAAGATATTTTTTCAAGAAGCCTGTTATAAGATCGATTCCAGTGTGCCGGGCTTACATGGCACCATTGGTGATGAACTGCTGAAGGTACATCGCAGTTATCTTGCTCAACTCAAGGTGCTAACTAAAGCTGGTTTGCTACTTGCTGCAGCCCATATCACCGGAGGGGGTATCACGGATAATACTCCTCGAATGCTCAAGGACGGGCTGCAAGCCCGAATTTTCCTGCAGAACTGGAACTCACCAGCTGTGTTTCAAATCCTGCAAAGGCTTGGGAAGATTGAAGAATTGGAAATGCTCCGTACATTCAACATGGGTGCCGGGATGATCGTTTGTATACCGCAAGATTCTACAGGCAAGGCCATTGAGCTGTTGCGCAGGAACAAACACAGAGCGTTTCGGATAGGGCATGTTGAAAAAGGCAACGGGGGCGTTGTCTATCAGTCATGAGGTGCTTGGGAATACTTCTTTCAGGTCGCGGTTCGAATTTTGAAGCGATCGCGGACAGTGTTGATCAAAACAAGATTGATGCTGAGATTGCCGTCGTCATCAGTAACAACCCAAAGGCACCTGGGCTTGAGCGGGCAAAGGCAAGAGGGCTGAAGCAGGTTTGCATTTCATCGCGTGCCATGGAACGCGATGAATACGACTGGCTTGTTGTACAACAGTTACAGCAGGAAAACGTTGAACTGGTCTGTCTAGCTGGGTACATGCGTTTGCTCAGTTCATACTTTGTCAATGAGTACCCAGAACGGATCCTGAATATTCATCCATCACTTCTGCCATCCTTTCCTGGGCTTGAAGCACAACTGCAAGCACTGGAAAACGGAGTCCGGTACACGGGCTGTACAGTTCATTTCGTCGATGAATATATGGATTCGGGCCCCATCATCGCACAAGCAACCGTTCCTGTTCTTGATACGGATGATGAGCATTCCCTGGCAGCACGAATCCTGGAGCAGGAGCATCGTATTTATACAGAAGCAATCAATCTGGTGCTTAGTGGTAATTACCGGATTGATGGAAAACGGGTCTTGCGTATTCCATGACGATTGAGCAACAAGTTGAATACCTTTGCAAGGGCTGTGCAGAAGTTATTCATGAAAAAGAACTTGCTGACCGGCTGAAACTATGTGCCCAAAAGGGTCGTCCCTTGAGAGTCAAGGCCGGTTTTGATCCTACTGCACCCGATTTACATCTTGGGCATATTGTGTTGATTCGTAAAATGAAGCACTTTCAGGACCTTGGGCATACTGCAATTTTTCTTATAGGTGATGTGACTGGAATGATCGGTGACCCCTCAGGACGCAATACAACGCGTCCCCCGATGACCAGGGAACAGATTGAAGAGAATGCCGAAACTTACAAGGAACAGGTATTCAAGGTTCTTGATCCCGAAAAAACAGAGATCCGGTTCAACAGTGAGTGGCTGCTTGAACTCGGCACATTGGGAATGATCAGTTTGTGTTCGAAAGTCACATTTTCAAGAATGCTTGAACGGGATGATTTTACAAACCGCTACAAGCAAGAAAAACCAATTTACCTGCACGAGTTTCTCTACCCCCTCACGCAAGCCTATGATTCTGTAGCCTTGGAAGCCGATGTCGAACTAGGGGGAACGGACCAAAAGTTCAATTTGCTACTGGGTAGGGATATGCAGCATGACTCAGGCCAACCGCGCCAGGTAATCGCAACAATTCCCATTCTGGAAGGTCTGGATGGTGTTCAGAAAATGTCAAAATCGCTGGATAACTATATCGGGATCAATGAACCTGCTCACGTGATGTACCGCAAGATCATGCAGATCTCTGACATGCAGATGTTCCGCTATTACGAACTGTTGACTGACATACCGATGAATCAGATCAAAACCTGGCTAGAACAGGTTAATCACGGCCAGAAACATCCAATGGATCTCAAACATGAACTGGCAGGAAATATTGTGGGAACCTTCCACAGCAAGCAGGATGCCATTCACGCCGGTGAGGCCTTCCGCAGCGTCGTGCAGAACAAGGAAGTGCCCGAGACGATGCCGGAACTGGACTTACCGGTGGAGATGCGAGGGCAGGAAGTGATTCGCATTGACAAGCTGCTACACATAGCTGGACTAGCTAGCTCAGGTTCCGAAGCAAACCGCAAGCTCAAAGAGAATGCAGTGCACGTCAATGGAGTCAGACACAACAAAATGAGTTACTCCTTGCCGTCTGGTGCTTCCGAACTGGTACTGAAGCTTGGCAAGAAATGGGCACGCATTCGTTTGTAACAAGTCTTGTCCAAGATCATTGGTTGCACGTGCTTCAATAAAAAAAGTGTCCCGAAGCTTCAAGATCAAGAACTTTGGTTGCCGGGCAACTCAGTCTGATGGAGCAGCAATCGCTGCAGATCTCGCTGGGCGGGGCTTGCTGCGCATGGAAGATGCCAGCAAGGCAGATATTGTTGTCGTCAATACCTGTACAGTTACAGCTGAAGCAGATCGTGATGCCCGTCAGGCAATTAATCGCATCCACAGGGAACATCCAGATACCGAGATCTTGGTTACGGGCTGCTATGCACAAAGCAAACCGGCAGAACTCTCAGCACTGAATGGTGTGAAGTGGGTAGTTGGAAACTCCCACAAGCATGAAATTGGCGAAATTCTCGCACCCAACATAATCCAGATCAAAAACATTCCACCGGTTTCCTTTTCCTATCACTCGCAAATCGGGGCTGCAGAAATATTTGTTGGCCAGATTGGCGAGCAGAAAATATTGCCGCTCATGCCCACAGGGGATCCGCTTGGACGGAATCGTCCGAATGTCAAGGTCCAGGATGGTTGTAATAACCGATGCTCTTTTTGCATTATCCCGTCCGTGCGTGGGCAAAGCCGTAGTGCAACCACTGAAACCGTAATCCAGCAGGTTCGCAGACTGGAACAAAACTACCCGGAGATTGTTCTGACAGGAATCAATCTGGGTCGATGGGGCAGGGACCTTGATGGCCGTCCTCAGCTGGTGGATCTGATCAAGACACTGCTGGATGAAACTGTTATCCAGAAAATCAGGTTGAGTTCCGTAGAACCCATGGACTGGAGTGAACAGTTGCTGAACTTGATGGCTGCAACATCTCGCATTGCAAAACATGTACATATCCCCTTGCAGTCTGGTTCGGATGCATTGTTACGAAGGATGCGCAGGCGATACCGTGTACGCCATTACCGAAGCCGTATAGAACTGGCACGAAAGCTAATGCCCGATGCAGCAATCGGTGCAGATGTCATGGTTGGATTTCCTGGCGAAGAAGAAGAACATTTTGAACAGACACGGGATTTCATTAAGAACATGCCTTTTAGTTATTTGCATGTATTCCCTTATTCAATGCGTGAGGGCACCCAAGCCACAGATTTTGAAGATCAGGTTCCCAGGAAAGTAAAAAAACAACGCAGCCGTTTGTTGCGGGAATTGATTGATCAAAAGAACGAAATTTTCCGTAAAGGGCTGTTGGGGAACAGTTACTCAGCTGTAGTAATCAATTCGGACACTCAAGGAGCCAGGGTATTGAGTGACAATTTTCTTGATATCGAATTACCAGGGGTTCAGGCGAGACGCGATCATCTGGTCAAGGTTCTTGTTGAACAGATCGACGGTTCCAGAACCGTCGGAAGCCTGGTTCACTGAAAAATTATCCAGGACCCACTTGAGGTTCCAAACAAGCAGGCATTTGATGCCTATAGGAGGCACCCCGGTCAGAACAAGGCTCGTTCTGCACTAAGTGACTTTTCAATACTCTGCCAAGGTACTTGAAAGTACTCAGCTGCCGGGGTGAAACCAGATTGCGCTACTAAATGGTAGTATCTGGCGTTTTGATTGTCAGCTTTTCAGTTAGTTTTGGACCTTTTGGAATCATCTCTTCACCAAAGCTTGGGATCTGTTCCAGGTATTCGACCTCTGGCACCAGCTCCTCGGGCTCATCCTCACCGGCAACTATGAACCGTTCATATATGTCATGCCCGGTGCCTGCCGGAACCAGTCGCCCGACAATCACGTTCTCTTTCAAGCCGATCAGGGGATCGTTTTTCCCACTGACGGCAGCATCAGTCAGGATACGTGTCGTTTCCTGGAAGGAGGCAGCAGAAATGAACGATTTCGTCGACAGGGAAGCTCGGCTGATACCCATCAGCTGGGACTTGCCACTAGCAGGTGCTTGACCAGCTTCAATGGCTTCAGCATTGCTCTTCTGGAACTGGAACTTGTCCACAATCTCGTCCGTCAGGTAGTTTGTAGAGCCGCCATCATCGACTTTCACCCAGCGCATCATCTGGCGGATGATCACTTCAAGGTGCTTGTCGTTGATGTCGATCCCTTGCAGGGCATAGACTTCCTGGATTTCGCTCACGAGGTAGCGTTGCAAGACTTCATCTCCCAACACCGCAAGGATGTCGCGTGGATCCCGTGGTCCGTCCATGAGCGGTTCGCCTGCACGAATCCGTTCATTTTCCTGCACATTGATGTGCACACCACGCGGGATGGCGTATATCTTCTCTTCACCATCATCTGCGATCACAGAAATCTTGCGAGTGCCCTTGCTCAGTTGTCCGTACTTGACAATGCCATCAATCTCGGAGATGACGGCGGTATTCCCAGGCCTGCGGGCCTCGAACAGTTCAACAACCCTTGGCAGTCCACCAGTGATGTCCTTGGTCTTGGTTGTTTCCCGAGGAATCTTGGCGAGAACTTCACCAGCATGGACAGTCGTCCCGTCCTGAACCATCAAATGCGAATGAGTCGGGATCAGATAATGGCGCATTGCCCTGCCGTTCTTATCCAGGATCTCAATGCGGGGATCCATGTTCTGATCCTTCTTCTGGTCGGGAGGGTCGGTCACAACCCATTGGGACATACCAGTGACTTCATCCACTTGTTCTTGTAACGTGACACCTTCCTGCAGGTTGTGGAATACACATGTTCCTTCACTTTCGGTCAGGATCGAGAAGGTGAATGGATCCCATTCGATCATGATTTGGTTGCGGGAAACCTGCTGGCCGTCTTCCACTCGGAGCTTGGCACCATATACAACCGGATAACGTTCTCGCTCGTGACCTTTTTGATCCACAACAGCAATAATGCCGTTGCGATTCATAGCAATCAGTTCGCCATGCTTGTCATGCACAGTATGAATGCCAATGTATTTCACAAATCCATCAGACTTGGTGTCCTGTGTGGATTGTTCGGATACACGAGAGACTGCACCACCAATATGGAACGTACGCATCGTGAGCTGTGTGCCAGGCTCGCCGATTGACTGTGCAGCGATCACGCCTACTGCTTCACCCAGTTCGACCAGGCGATTGGTTGCGATGTTGCAGCCGTAGCAAAGCTGGCAAACACCACGCTCGGTTGCGCAGGTAAGCACAGACCTGATGCTCATCTTCTTGATGCCGGCAGACTCGATAATGGTAGCCAGCTCCTCGGTAATCACCTCATTGGCTTTTACGACGACCGTACCCTCGTAATCCCTGATGTCATCAAGTGCAACACGACCGACGATTCGTTCGCGCAGGGACTCAATGGTTTCTCCTGAATCAACGACCTCAATCACCTTGCCGGACTCCTGCAAGGGGTCCACGGCAAGGCCATGTATCGTCCCGCAGTCCTCTTCGGTAATGATGACATCCTGGGCTACATCTACCAACCTACGTGTCAGGTAGCCGGAGTTGGCTGTTTTCAAGGCTGTATCGGCCAATCCCTTACGGGCACCGTGTGTAGAAATGAAGTACTGCAGCACATTGAGACCTTCCCGGAAGTTAGCGGTAATCGGTGTCTCGATGATCTCGCCACTGGGCTTGGCCATCAAGCCACGCATGCCGGACAACTGACGGGTCTGGAGTTTGGAGCCACGAGCACCGGAATCCGACATGACATATAGCGGATTGACGTGCTGGCCAGAGTTATTGGATGCCTCCAGGCTGGCGAACAATTCATCGGAAACATTCTCGGTGACCCGGTTCCAGATCTCAATGATCTTGTTGTAGCGCTCACCATGGGTGATCGCACCGTCCTTGTATTCCTTCTCGACCTTCATGACATTCTTCTGGGCGATAGTCACAAGTTCTTCTTTTTGCTCCGGGACGATCATGTCATCAATCCCGGGAGACGTCCCCGACAGTGTGGCAAAAAGGAAGCCAAGTTCCTTGACCTTGTCCAGCATCACAACGGTCTTCTGGCGTCCAAGATTGCGATAGCAGTAGGAAACCAACTGACTCAAGCCTTTCTTCTTCAGCAAACCGTTGATGTAAGGCATCTCGGCAGGGAGTTGGTCGTTCATCAGAACGCGGCCGACTGTCGTATCAAGGTGTTGCCTGGAATAGAACACTGGTTGGGTTTGTAGGATGTTCTGGTTGTCCAAGGCTGTGGAGAGATCAATCACCGGACCACTGTAATTCAGTATGATCTTGGTCTGAGTCTCGACAATGCATTCGTCGTAAGCCAGCAGTACTTCCTGGATGCTGCCGAAGCTGCGTCCCTCTCCGGTTGCTCCCTTACGGCTTTTTGTCAGGTAGTACACACCCAGAACTATGTCCTGGGAAGGTGTTGTGATTGGTTTGCCGTTAGCCGGGGACAGGATGTTGTTTGAACTCAACATCAGTACATAGGCCTCAATTAGAGATTCAGGCGAAAGTGGCACGTGTACAGCCATTTGGTCACCGTCAAAGTCCGCATTGAACGCAGTACAGACGAGAGGATGGATCTTGATGGCATTGCCTTCAACCAGTACTGGTTCGAAAGCCTGAATACCAAGGCGGTGCAGGGTAGGAGCACGGTTGAGCAGCACCGGGTGATCCTTGATTACTTCTTCAAGAATGTCCCAGACAATGTCCTGCTGCTGTTCGACAATTTCCTTGGCCTGCTTGATGGTCGTGGACTGGCCACTCTGTTCAAGGCGCTGGTAAATGAATGGCTTGAACAGTTCCAATGCCATTTTCTTCGGCAGTCCGCACTGGTGCAGCTTTAGTTCTGGCCCCACCACTATGACCGAACGTCCAGAGTAATCCACACGTTTGCCGAGCAGGTTCTGTCGGAAACGCCCTTGTTTGCCTTTTAGTGTGTCAGCCAGCGACTTTAGCGGGCGTTTGTTGGCGCCACGCAGTTCCTGACCTCGTCTGCCATTGTCCAGCAAGGCATCAACGGCCTCCTGCAGCATGCGTTTCTCATTGCGGATGATGACTTCGGGAGCATCAATGTTTATCAGCTTGTTCAACCGGTTATTGCGGTTGATGACACGCCTGTAAAGATCATTCAGATCGGATGTTGCAAAACGGCCACCGTCGAGTGGGACGAGCGGGCGTAACTCCGGGGGGATCACAGGAAGAACGTTGAGGATCATCCATTCCGGTTTGTTTGATGACTTGCGGAACGCCTCGATTACCTTCAAGCGACGCGCAAGCTTGTTCTGCTTCTGGACAGAACTCTCCCCTTGTAATTGCTCACGCAGCTTTTTAGACAACGTATTCAAATCAAGTCTTGCAAGGCACTCCTTGATACCCTCGGCTCCCATCAAGGCCTCGAACTTGATTTCTTCCTCTTCTTCCTGAAGTAAGATGGTCTCAACTTCTTCAGGAACCTCTTCTATGGGGTCGGAGGTGGAATTGTTCGCAGTTACATCTTCCTGAGTAACAACAAGATCATTCAAAGCAGCTGCTTTGGCTGCGGCCTTCTTGGATTTCGCGGTGCTTTTCTTCAGAACTATGAAAGAGAGATCAAACTCCTTGATCCCACCATCCATAATGCGTTGCAGGCTTTCCGTAGTTACCTCCTGGTTGCGTTCACAGCCTTCGAGTACTTCTCCGGTCTCTTTGTTGACTACGTCTGCTGTATAACGACCAGCCTGCAGTCCGTCCATGTCGGCAGGAACTCGTTCGACTCCTGCATCTGTAATCTTCTTGAGCAAGGGGCGAGTGACCTTCTGGTTCCTGCGACCCAAAAGCTTCCCGTCGATCTTGATTTCTTCCTGCAGATGTGTACCAAGAATCTTTTCAGAAACTGCTCTGGTCAGCCACTTGGAATATTTCAGCTTGCCTTTTTCGTTCTTTTCATCCACAGACAGAACTGTGCATGGGGGCAGGACATCGGGGTTGTCGCTCTCAACAACGATGTAGGCTTCGTAATAAAGAACACGCTCGAGATCACGCATGGTGATATCAAGCATCTGTCCGATGCGGCTCGGAAGTGTCTTAAAAAACCAGACATGCGAACACGGGGCAGCAAGTTCAATGTGTCCGAGTCGTTCGCGACGAACCTTGCTGAGTGTAACTTCAGTACCGCACTTGTCGCATATAACTCCACGGTGCTTCATGCGCTTGTACTTGCCACACAGGCACTCCCAGTCAGTCATGGGGCCGAAAATGGCAGTGCAGAACAGCCCATCTCGTTCAGGCTTCAGGGTCCGGTAGTTGATTGTTTCCGGCTTGGTAACTTCTCCAAACGACCAACTGCGGATTTTTTCTGGAGAAGCCAGCCCGATCTGGATGGATTCGAACTCACTACTGAGGTTGATGCGATGGTCCATGCTGGACTGGAAGATGGAATCTTTCGTATCCAGTGCACTATCGAGCATTTGCTGTTGCCAGTTGTCTTGTTTTTCATTGACCAGTGCAACGTCGAGACACAGGGACTGCATTTCGCGCACCAGTACATGGAAGGACTCAGGTACACCTGGCTTGAGGGTAGATTCGCCCTTGACAATCGACTCGTAGATCTTGCCCCGACCGGCCACGTCATCAGATTTGACTGTCAGGAGTTCGCGCAGGATGTGTGCTGCGCCATAAGCTTCAAGAGCCCAGACTTCCATTTCGCCGAAGCGCTGACCACCGAACTGCGCCTTGCCACCCAGAGGTTGCTGAGTAATCAGGGAGTATGGGCCAATGGAACGTGCATGGATCTTGTCATCGACCAAGTGGTTCAGCTTGAGCATGTAAATCACGCCGACCGTTACTTCCTGTTCGAATGGTATGCCGCTAATACCGTCATACAGCTTGGTTTTTCCGGATGCAGGCAGTCCTGCCTGTTTCAGGTACTGCTTGATCTGCATTTCGCTGGGACCTTCAAACACCGGGGCTGCAAAGCGTACTCCGAGTGCTTGGCCAGCCCAGCCAAGGTGGGTCTCCAGGATCTGGCCCACATTCATGCGGGAAGGGACACCCAGAGGATTCAGGACAATCTCTACCGGTGAGCCGTCGGGCAGGAATGGCATGTCTTCCTGTGGCAGGATACGGGCGATAACACCTTTATTGCCATGACGTCCAGCCATCTTGTCGCCAACTGAAAGCTTGCGCTTCATGGCAATGAAGACCTTGACACGTTTCAACACTCCAGGTGAAAGCTCATCCCCCTTCTTGAGGTTTGCGATCTTCTGGTCCGTGAGCTTTTCATGAATATGAACCTGGCGCAAGATCATATCTTCGGTCTCTTCAATCTGTGCTTCCAGATCGGGAACAGACTTTTTCAGGCTCAGTTTTTTCAAAGCAGTAGCGCTGAGGTCATAGAAATGATCGCGAGTCAGTTCCTCACCTTTCTGCAACAGTATGCGTCCTGTTGTTTCGTCAATCAGGTTCGCTTGGACAATCTCTCCACCAAGCAGCTCCTCGTAGTGCTTGGCTCTTTCGTCAAGCAGGATACGGCTTTCATCATCCAAGTTCCGCTGAAATCTCTCGATTGACTCGGCTTCAATTGACTTTGCCCTCGAGTCTTTCTCTATGCCCTTATGGGAAAACACCTTGGCTCCGACTACGGTGCCCAGGATGCCTGACGGACAGTGCAGGGAAGCGTCCTTGACGTCTCCTGCCTTTTCTCCAAAGATCGCGCGCAACAGTTTTTCTTCAGGAGTCAACTGCTGTTCACCTTTCGGAATCACCTTGCCAACCAGGATGTCGCCCGGCTTGACGGTTGCTCCGATTCGAATCACACCGCTTTCATCCAGGTTTCGCAAAAAACTTTCAGAAATATTCGGAATGTCTCGGGTGATTTCTTCTGGTCCAAGCTTTGTGTCGCGGGCGTCAATTTCGAATTCCTCGACATGGAGCGAGGTGAAGTGATCTTCTTCCACGAGCCGCTCACTCACCAGGATGGCGTCCTCGAAGTTGTAGCCACGCCATGGCATAAATGCCACAACTACGTTCCGGCCTAGTGAAAGCTCGCCGTTATGCGTACAAGGCCCGTCTGCCAGGATCTGGCCTTTCTGGACGGTGTCCCCGACATGGATTACAGGTTTCTGGTTAATGCAGGTGTTCTGGTTGGTACGACGAAACTTGGCTAGCGGGTAGATGTCAGCACCGATTTCACGCGAGATCTGACCTTCATGTCCGGTACTTTCAACCCTCACAATGATCCGCTCGGAATCAACAGAATCAACAACACCGCTACGCTTGCAAAGCACAACCGCTCCGGAATGCTGGGCTACGATCCGTTCCATGCCGGTTCCGACAATCGGGGAATCTGCACGCAGCAAGGGGACAGCCTGACGCTGCATGTTAGATGCCATCAAGGCACGCTTTGCATCATCATTTTCAAAAAATGGAATCAGGCTGGCTGCTACGGAGACGAGTTGTTTTGGACTAACGTCCAGGTATTGCACTTCAGCCTTGCGCTTGAGTTGAAAGTCGCCCTTGACTCGACAGTTTGCAAAATCACGGGTAAGGTTGCCTTCTTCGTCAATCGGCAGGTTTGCCTGGGCAATGATGTACTGATCTTCTTCCCAAGCCGATAGATATGTGCAAAATGTCTTGAACTGTGCTGGAGTGTCGCCTTTTTTCAAACCAGCATTGGCTGCTTCAGCTTCCTGGCGAGACAGGACTTGCCCGGCCGAAAGTGCCGTGTTGCCGGCATAGGTGATGTGGACTTCGTCAACAATCTTGGCATTTTCAACACGCCTGTAAGGGCTTTCAATAAAACCGAATTCATTGATGCGGGCGTAGCAGGACAGCGAACTGATCAGTCCGATATTGGGTCCCTCAGGGGTCTCGATCGGGCAGATCCGGCCGTAGTGACTCGGGTGTACGTCGCGGACTTCAAAACTGGCTCGCTCACGCGTCAGGCCACCAGGCCCGAGTGCAGACAAACGTCGCTTGTGAGTGATCTCTGCCAGCGGGTTGATCTGGTCCATGTACTGCGATAACTGCGAGGAGCCAAAAAATTCCCGTACAGAAGCCATTACTGGTTTTGCATTGATCAACTCATGAGGCATGATGCTGGACATGTCCTGGGAGACGGTCATGCGCTCTTTCATGGCGCGTTCCATACGGATCAATCCGATGCGGAAAGCGTTTTCAAGTAGTTCTCCAACGGAACGCACACGGCGGTTGCCCAGATGGTCAATGTCGTCGGTTTCACCAATCTTGCGACGCAGCTTGAAGAGGTACTCGATAGTTTCGAAAAAGTCCTGCTGAGTCAGAACCCTGTTTTCATGGTTTTCAACTGGTGCAACATCAACCTTCCCATGCATTTTGATGTTGAATTTCATTCTTCCGACACGTGACAGATCATACTTGCGCTTTTCAAAGAACATTCCCTCGAAAAGATCACTTGCCGTGTCCGGGGTCGGAGGATCGCCGGGGCGTAGCTTGCGGTAAATCTCAAGCAATGCTTCTCGTTTTGAAGTGACCGTGTCCTTGCGCAATGTTTCCGAAAGGACGACCCCGGATTCATCTTTCTCCGGGAAAATCACCCTGAATTCCTGAATGCCAGCTGCCCTGAGTTGGCGCAGGATCTCCCCTGTCATCTCATCGTTCGCAAAGCAGATTGCAGTTTCTTCACCTTCTACATTGTGTGTAATGTTAGTTGCAAAGATGGCTCCGTCGAAGTCTCGCTCCAGGCAGGGAACACGTTTGATTCCTGCTGCCTCAATTTGCTGTAGCAAGCGAGGAGTGAGCTTGCGCCCCTTGCGCCCGATGACAGTCCTGCCACTTTTGATGTCTGACAGCAGGCGAGTGCCGACCAGGCTGTTTGAAATCTGCCGTGAATGCTTGCTGATGAAGAGTGTACCGTCAGTCTGTTCCTTGAGGAAATCAACCTGAACGCTGGAAAAGCCTGCTTCTTTCAGAACTTTCAGGCTCTCCTTGGTTATTGGTGCATGGCCCTCACAACCTTCATAGATTTCTTCGGTTACCGGGTTAATGATGTCCTTGGGGAATACAGCATCTTTGAGGTCTTTCAGGGTGCATGGTATAAACTCGTCCTCTGAGACATTGGAAAGTACCATCGAACTGGAAGAATCCTCGTCTGTCTCATCCCCGGGACTACGTTTCTGCAGGAGCAGAGCGTTCGATTGTTCAAAATAAGCCGTTTCGACCTTATAAAACTGGCTCAGGATCTCCTCGTCCTCATTGAGTCCGAGGGCACGCAGGAAAACTGTCCCCAAAAACTTGCGCTTGCGGTCGATCCGAACGTTGAGGATGTTTTTCTGATCGTATTCAAACTCCACCCAACTGCCACGGTATGGAATGATCTTGGCAAGGTAGGATGTCCGGTTATTGGAAGTGTCGGATTCGAAGAAGACACCGGGTGAACGGTGCAACTGAGAAACTATGACGCGTTCGGTTCCACTGATGATAAACGTTCCAGCATCTGTCATCAGGGGGATATCACCAAAGAAAACCTCCTGTTCCTTGATGTCCCGCAGGTGTTTTTCACCGGTATCAGGGTTCTTGTCATGGATTTCAAGTTTGAGAGTGACTTTCAGGGGCGCTGCGTAAGTCAGACCACGCTCCTTGCATTCGTTAACGTCGTATTTAACCTTGAAAGTGACGGGGCTGCCACATTGCTGGCAGAAGGTTACTTCATTGGGGGTCAGTCCACCACAGTTGTCGCATTGCAGGTCTGGCGGCCCTAAGGGGTCACTGCAAACAGTGTCCCCGCAGTGTTTGCACTTTGTGCGCAAGTGCATCAGGCCTTTGAGATATCCACATTTGCACTCCCTGTCACCGATGGTGTAATCGACGTAGTCAAGTTTGATCATCTGACGGAAATCCCAGATTGGGAACACGGACTGGAAGACGGCATGGAGTCCATCGTCTTCTCGTTCACCAGGCAACTGGTCAATCTGCAGGAAGCGTGCGTAGGATTCTAGTTGGATGTCGAGCAGGCTGGGAATCGGAATTGCAGCCTTGATCGTGGAAAAACTAAGACGCGGGGTGTTTATAGGATCCACCTTGGAACCCTTCTGATTCTGATTCACTACATTGCTCATGCTTGCCCTCCCTAAGCCGTGGTTAAAGTCACATGCCCTGTATCAACGGAACACCTGCATGCGTCCGGGCTGCCTGTTTAAGGCAACCGCATGCAGCTTGTCCCGCTGCAGGGTTTACTGAAATCGAATTGCTGTCTGTTATCAACAGAAAATGCCATACACGTGGGTTATGACCGCTGCAGGGATACACTCCGACCAGATAAGTGCAGCCATTCACAGTTATGCCGAGCGCCCGAATTGTGAAGGACTAACCGCCGCACCTTGCTGGTAACTTACCGGCAAGGCCAAGTCCTCTTTCAATCATACCACTAGTGGAATGATTTGTAAGAAATTGTTTGAACTGATGGCGTAGCTTTAGTTGCTGAACACGCAACATATGCTTCAATGGCCATAATTACCTGAACAAGCATGTCTGGGAATCGTCGGGTGAGTCCTATAGATCCAGTGTCCAGGGGCTGCGATACTCCTTTGAAAGCAAACGATTGGCCTCAGTACCGGCAACAACCTGTTCCTGCACAGGATCTCATTGCAAGGAGCGTCCAAGTCTGGTTGCAATATTTCCCAAGTGACAAAAAATAGCAGTTCTATGCCCGATTTCTATATCTGCACTGGGTTTCTGACGGCTTTTAACGCAGCTGAAAAAGTTCTGCAGGTGCAGTTGATTCAAGTTGCGTTGCGCATCAGGAGGGTATGAATCGCGGTCTTCCACAAGCACGGGCTCCTTGTGTTGCCATTTTTGGCCTCGAATGGAGTAACCCCTGCGGTCAATAAACAGGTCGGCCTTGGTTCCATGGAATGCCAGAAAAGACCCGCGCGTGCCATTGAGTTCTCTTACAGACCATGTGAGCACTCCGTTTTCAAGCTTGTAAGGGACTTCCTGAATATCCGGGGTTTCCCCTTATCTTTTGTGGCATAACGGCCGCCATAGGCTGACACTGATACTGGGAATTCGCTGGCAAGTCCCCAACGGGCGATGTCAATGTTGTGAGCTCCCCAATTGGTCATTTGACCACCGGACTGATCCCAGAACCAGCGGAAATGATAATGGCTACGCAACGGGTTGTATTCGTGCCGTGGAGCCGGTCCGAGCCACATCTCGTAGTTGAGATCTCCAGGTGGTTTTGCACCAACTGGATTTCCCCAACCAGGCAAGGAGTTGCGTTCAAAGCCTGCTTCAACATGGTGTACCGCTCCGATGGCACCTTCCTGAACAAGCTTGATGGCTTCGGCATAATGCGGCCCGGAGCGTTGTTGGCTACCGGTTTGGATAACCGTTCTGTAGTGACGAGCTGTATCAAGCATCTTGCGGCCTTCAGCAACAGTCAATGCCAACGGCTTTTCAACATAAACATCCAGACCTGTCTTGCAGGCCATGATGGTCTGGATAAGTTCGTGCTCGCAGCCCGCTGGCTTGACGCCGCGGAAACACGCCAGCCCGTCCGAGCGCACGACCGTGCCCGGCCGCAAGTGCTGGTGCGCCCATGCTTCCACCTCCCGGATGCGAAAGCCCTTCATCGGACTGAGGCGGAGTCGCTCCGGGCGTCCGTCGTGAAGTGGCTACGGTTTCGTGGACACTTCGGTGTGCGGTAGGTGCGGCTGCTCTAGAGAGGGCAGCACCATGATGGCGGAGGGGGACGGAGAAGTTAAGAGGGAGGCAGTGGACGCGGGGGCTGGAGGGGCGCTTCTTCCACAGCTACTACGGACTGCTACTGCTACCTGCCGCTGTACGAGCAGCTGTACTGCGCGCGGGGGGACATGGAGAACCGGATCAAGGAACAGCAACTGGACCTGTTCGCGGACCGCACCTCGGCGGCGACGATGCGGGTGAGCGTGCGGAGGATCCGGGTATCGTTGTCCTCGGTGTTTCCGCGCCAGGAACTGTTCGCGCACAGCCTGTCACGGCTACGCGAGGTCGCGTCGGGATAGCCGGCAGGTCAGCAGGAGAGGCGGTCGGGCTGCCACGCGCGGCGGCCAAGGGGGAGGTCTGTCCGCGATGCGCCTATGCGCCTATCGGGCCGGGCACAGTGGCCCGGAACAGGACTGGAATAAAGGGAGATGTAGCTACGCGAGGGGACTACCGCACGACCAGGCATGCGCGAGGAAGGGAGGAAGCCAGTATTTGGGGATTGAAATCGCGGTCCTCATCATCGGGGCCACGATGCTGGTCTACAAGGCCATCGATTGCCTCTTCCGCTTTGTCGCGCCTGTAGCTGTCGCAGTCGCCGGGCTCGCAATCGCAGGCTGCCTCATAGGCAATGAGGATTCGTAGCCCGGATCTTCCCTGAAAGCGCCGTTCAAGAGCCCTTCAAACGCCTCTTGAGGCAGGTTTGAAGACTACGAACCTAGCATCGATTTGGAACAAAGCAAGTGACAGACGTGAGACAAAGCAATTGAAAGCTTACAGCTTAGTCGAGGCCCAATCTTGGTCGGCATCGCGGCGTTTGCATTGAACTTCGCGATGGACGCCCTTCAATTCGCTCGCGAACTCTTGGGATTGGACAGCCATCCCGAGCCTTAGGCGGGGCCAGTGCCAAACCCAACTCGGTTCCCGGGGCTCCGGGACACCCCCGTCACACACCGTTCACGCACCCTTCAAATGCCTGTTGAATCGGGCTTGAAGGCTATCAAATTCGCCTTACAGTCACCCTGTCTCGTAGTCTACGCAATCTGTCACATCCTGGGGATTGCTCCGAGCTACTGGGTCTCGGCGACCGATACGACGCGTAAACCAAAGCGGCGCAGGCAGGATCCGACCATCTGAACCTCCTCCTCTCGCCCCGCGCTCGCTGCTATGATGGAATCGCGCCCGCCGGGAGTGAGGGGGGATGCTAGGATATCGGCACCCCTCCTGCCTGGCATGAATCACAATCGTTTCCGTGTCATACAGCTTGACAACAAGACTGCCTAGAATGGCTGACTTCTGCATTCGCGGAGAGAGATGACCTACCAATACGAGCAGGATCTTGTTGACCACTTTCTAGCCGTAATCGACGCTGATGAAGCCCCGTGGGGCCCGCTAGCCTTGGTGCCCGAGTTCTTTTATCACCGTGGCCGCGTCGATGTTGTCGGCGTCTCACCGATCGGAAGAGTGTTTGCATTCGAGGCGAAGTTGACTCGTTGGCGAGAAGCTCTTCAGCAGGCGTACCGCAACACTTGCTTCGCCCATAAGTCGTACGTCCTCCTCCCAATGGCGGCTGCCGGAATCGCTCAACAGTACTCGGCCGAGTTCGGCCGCCGAGGTGTGGGTCTTTGCTCGCTGGGCGACAACAATTTAGTCGTGGTCCACGATTCCCCGATGAATGAACCGATTCAACCGTGGCTCGCCAGAAAGGCATGTGCTCGCGCTACCGTGGAGCAGAGTCGTTGCGATGGCATTGACTGACGCGGAGAGTATTGCGCGTGCGATCTGCGCGGCTGAGAACCTAAGGTTTCGGGGCCACGTTGGAGGGGGTGCATTCAAGGAGACCTTCAAGGTCAGCGGCGAGGGGTTGGTTAATGCTCTGAAGGTCTTCCGACCTGAGGTATCCGTCGAACGAGCTACTCGAGAAATCGACGCGATGACTCGATGCAATCATCCGAACATTGCTCGCGTCGCCCGCATCGACCAGCATACGATTGGATCAAGAACGTTTCTGTATTCGCTCGAGGAGTTCGTTGGCGGTGGCTCATTAGCGGCACGGCTAAGTGATCAAGGCCGTTACACACCCATCGCCATCCAGAGGCTCGGCAAACTGCTGATCGACGCAGTCTCGCACATCGGAGCTCTTGGCCTTGTGCATCGGGACCTCAAACCCGAGAATGTGATGCTCCGCGAAGACGGCGAGACGCCCGTGCTGGTCGACTTTGGCATTGTGCGTGACCTTAGCGCTGCCTCGATTACGCCGACATGGGCGATCCAAGGGCCAGGGACGCCGCTCTATGCGCCGCCGGAACAGCTTCTAAACGACAAGGCGCTCATCAATTGGAGGTCCGATCAGTTTTCGCTTGCCGTAGTGCTCTCTTTTGCTGTGTTCGAATTCCATCCATATGGGGGGACGAGTGACTCGCCGGGCGACATCGTGACACGTGTGAGCCATCGAAAGGGGCCCACATCACGATTTCGCGAAGCCGCTACAAATGCCGGCCTTACGGCGCTTCCTCGAATGGTTTCAGCTTGGCCAGTCGAACGGTTTCGCAAGCCGGAGATGCTTGCTCGAGCCTGGGCCGATCAAGAGAGGAGTTTGTAATGGGTACTTACCACCAGATGGGCCACGATTCGGAGAACCTGTTAGGTCTTCCAGAGCTCGCCAGCTACTGCGGCGCCATTCTGAGCCCGGTCAACTACCGGCAAGACAAAGTGATTGCTCAAATCCGAGGAAGGTCGGCGGATCAGACATTCGAGACGGTATTCGATCCGCAGCTGTACTATCCCAGGACTCAACGCGAGATCCTCCGCGAGTGGACATATTTCCCTAGCGACGTTGACACAGCAGATGTCACGTCGCAAGCCTGGTGGGACCAGATCGTCGACCAAATTGCGGACACGTCCGAACAGATCAGACCGACGGCGGTGTGTTCACCAGCAGTTGTGCCACCTGTGTTTAGGAACGAGTATTTCTCGCTGATCGTCGATGTCGCAGACAAACTGCGCACTCGGTTAGACGGGACCGGTATTCGACCGATTCAGACCGCACTCGTCGGCCTAGAAGAGCTCACAACACCAGACCGATCACTCGAGATCAGCTCGATCTTGTCGGCGAGTCCTTGTGACAGAATGTACATAGTATTCAAAGGTAATACCGACCCTAGACGAGAACTTGCAGAAGTCGAGTCGATCAAAGGAGCCATGCGTCTCATTGCCGCCCTCAGTAGCGCGGAGATCGACGTCATCGTTGGATTCTGCTCTTCTGACGTAGTGTTGTGGAAAGCGGCGGGCGCGTCGTCGTGTGCCACTGGGAAATTCTTCAATCTTCGTCGCTTCACCAGCTCCCGCTTCGAGGACCCATCCGGGGGTGGTGGGCAGCTCCCCTACTGGTTCGAGGAATCGCTTCTTGCATTTGTGCGTGAGTCGGATCTTGTCCGAATTATGGATCGCGGCCTCCTAAGCGGAGCAAGTCTGAGGAACCCGTTTGGTCAACGTATCCTAAAGCAGTTCGGTTCTCAGCCTGATTCTCCGTGGTTGGGCATGAGCTGGCGACAGTTTCTTTACTGGTTCTGGGACTTCGAGAGTCGCTTTGACTCCGGCGAAGTCGATGCCCGGACGCTTCTTTCCAGCACCGAAAACAAATGGCGCGCTCTTGAAGATGCCGACGTTCTAATGGAGGAACCACGAAACAATGGAGCGTGGCTTCGTCCATGGAGACGCGCACTGGCTGAATTTAAGGCCTTCTAGCCAAACGTTATCAAGTTCGCTCCCGGGTTGCCTGCCGCCCGCTTACACCTTGAGCCGCCCGGGTCGTTTACAAGAAGGCTCGCACCAAGGCACGAACGGTTTCGGCGGCAATCCAAGCTGTGAATGCTCAGATCGCCGAGAAGCAGCGCACTACCGATGCGGGCGACTTGCGTTCTGAGCAAAGAAAGCTCGCACGCCTCAAGGCAGTCAGGATCCGCCATAGCGCTCAGATTTCGCAACTCTGCCAATCGTACCTCCGACTCGCGGGAAGGAAAAAGGAGTTTCTGAAAAAGAAGAAGCAGATCAGGGCGAGGCTCGGTGCTTATACCAAACGCGTGGTTCAACCCTACGAATCTTGCATCAATAACTACCTCGACGCGTTCAATGCTGGCTTTCGGATCGCCCGGACCAAGCACGCCTACCCCGGTGGCAGGGCAGCATCAATCTATGAGATCGACATCGACGGCCGGACGATCGACCTTGGAGACGAGAGCACGCCTGAGGAGGAACCCAGCTTCAGAAACACGCTCAGCTCGGGCGATCGCACCACGCTTGCGCTCGTCTTCTACCTTGCAAATCTCAAACGATCTCGCGACCTGCGCGATCGGGTCGCGGTGTTCGACGATCCATTTGGCAGCCAGGACGCTTTTCGGCGGAACCAGACAGTTCACGAAATCATCAAGCTCGGGCGGCAATGCGCCCAAGTCATCGTCCTGTCCCACGACGCAAAATTCCTGAAGCAAGTCTGGGACAAGGCCCCGAGTGCCGGACGCGTTGCACTGAACTTGGCCGATCTTGGAGTCGGAGGCTCGAAGATCCAGCCGCTGAATCTCGAACGCGCCGCTCAAGGGCGCACGGCCTCCGAAATCGACGACCTGCAATCCTATCTATCTTCTGGACGAGGACAGGATATCGACGTTGTCAAGAAACTGCGCATTGTCCTGGAAGCCTATTGCCGGACCACTTTCTCAACGTGCTTTGGCGACAGCGACTCACTAGGCGACATCGTCAGGAAGATTCGGGAAGGGGGCGACAAGCATCCGGCGGCGGACCTTCTAGAACACCTCGAGCCAATCAACGACTACGGAGTCCCTTATCAGCACGCAGGAAGGCTCGGCGACGGGATTCCCGATCAGATCGACCCAGTCGAGTTGAAGGGCTCCGTAAGGCGGACACTCAAGATCGTCAACGCACTGCAGGCGTGAAGTCCGGGTATCCGTCCGTGAGTTGCTCCCCTGCCGAGCATACCGGGATTTGGGCGCAAACCTCCGCTCCTGGCGGGCGTTCACGTCGTCATGGGTAATTCGCGGACCGGGGCTAGCCCGGATTTCTCAAGAGGGGTAGGGTATAAGGCCGTGTCTTGTGGTATAATTTATTTATTATCAACAACTTACCACGATATAGGACGACGGCCTTATGACTACAGAGTGTACCACAGAACGACTGGAATTTGGGGGCCTGCGCAGGCAGCGAGTCGTCGGTCGATTTGAGGTGGGGAGCTCGGCTCAGATGGTGGTGGACTGCTGCTGCGGGAGCTGGCGCAGCGGACGGGGCTGTTCGGCCGGCTGAGCGCCTGTTTCCGGGATTACCGCGAGCCGCAGCGGACGCGGCATGCGGTGGAGGTGCTGGTGGCGGCGCGCGTGCTGGGCCTGGCGCTGGGCTACGAGGATTTGAACGATCACGATACGTTGCGCCAGAGCAAGCTCTGGTCGCTGCTGTGCGGGGCGGCAGGCCGGGGCGGGCGCAAGGCAAGCTGGCAGGAGCTGCCGCCGGGCAAGAGCACGCTGAACCGGATGGAGCTAACGGGGCCGGCGCTGGAGGCTGGGGAGCGCTACAAGAAGATCGTGGCGGACACCGCGCGGCTGGATGCCCTGCTGGTGGACCTGTTCCTGGACTGGCACGGGCCGCAGCCGGAGCGCATCGTGCTGGACGTGGACGCGACGGATGATCCCCTGCATGGCCGGCAGGAGGGCCGTTTCTTCCATGGCTATTACCGCACCTACTGTTACCTGCCGCTGTACATTTTCTGCGGCCAGCAGCTGCTGGGGGCGCGCTTGCGGACGGCGGACCGGGATGCGGCGGCGGGCACGGTGGAGGAGTTGGAGCGCATCGTGGGGCGGATCCGGAAGCGCTGGCCCGGGGTGGAGATCTGGCTGCGCGGGGATAGCGGGTTTTGCCGCGAGGACTTGATGGCCTGGTGCGAAGCGCAGGGCGTGGAGTACGTGCTGGGGATCGCCCAGAATCCCAGGTTGAAACGGAGTCTGGCCCCGGCGCTGGAGCAGGCCCGGCAGGCGTGCGAACGGACGGGACAAGCGGCGCGGGTGTTCAAGGACTTCCGCTACCGGACACTGGACAGCTGGAGCCGCGAGCGGCGTGTGATCGGCAAGGCGGAGCACTTGCCGCGGGGGGCCAACCCGCGTTTCGTGGTGACGTCCCTGGGGCCCGAGCAGATGGCGGCGCGGGCGCTGTACGAGGAGGTGTACTGCGCGCGGGGGGACATGGAGAACCGCATCAAGGAACAGCAGCTGGCGCTATTCGCGGATCGCACCTCGGCGCAGACGCTGCGGGCCAACCAGTTGCGCCTGTACTTCGCCTCCTTCGCCTACACGCTGCTGGAGTTGCTGCGGCGCTGGGGCTTGGCCGGCACCCAGCTGGCGCGGGCGCAATGCGACACGATCCGCCTCAAGTTGCTCAAGATCGGCGTGCGGATCCGGGTCAGCGTACGAGCCGTACGCCTGTCGTTCGATGAGGGCTTCCCCGACGCGGGCCTTTTCGGGCAGGTGCTGGCCCGCCTCCAGAGCCTGCCTCTGCGCTGTTAGCCGTGCGCGCTCCCGAGATCTTGTTGCGCCCCTTGCGGGTGTCGCCGGGATCACTGTGTCCCTAGACCGGCTAGCGCGGCAAAACGAGCGCAATCAACCGCGGATCTGGCGCTCCTGACCAAGCCTCTGCTCGGATCCGCTGCCCAACGCCATGTCGCCACGCCCTAAATCCATCCTGAATTGATCAACCGCCCCAAAATCAAAAACTGGTGAGAAGGTCGGGCTAGGGCGTAATGCGCTCGATTCGCATCCGAATCAGCTCCACGGCCGTCAGCACTTGGGCGTCCCTAAGCCGCCGTGCCTCCTGTGCGGTACCTGGAAGCCCTTCCCTCTTCATGGGGCTCTCGATGTATTCTGAAGCCATGCAAGCGGGAACGTACGCCCGAATACCCGCTGCCAGGAAAGCTGGTGGACCGCACTGAGCTCGCAGCGAGTATACGCGAGATGGCGGACTGGTAGACCGCCGGTCGCAGGGGCAAGCCAAAGGATTACCGGGATTGCTGGCCAAGCCCGAACGCTCCCGGCGGGCGTCGATATGAGCATAGCAGTTGCCAAATGGTAGGCTGTCAGCTGGCCGGGCTTGGGCGCGGCGTTACGGGAGCCTTAAGGGCTCCTGAATGTCCAGTGAAGGCGATGCCAGGAAGGTATTCCGCTGAGGCTCGCGAGCCCGTCGCGCGGGCTAGATGTTGGCTCGGCGACACTTGACCGAGCCAACATCCACACAGCACGACTAAGAAATGTACCTGCCATGGGCATTGAAAGCGCTTTGACAAAGCGATTGAAAGCTTACAGCCTTCCCTGGACATTCAGGAGCCCTTCAAACGCCCTTCAAACGGCCTTTGCACACCCCTCGAAGACCGCCCGCACCTACCGAAATCTTTGACAAAGCAATTGAAAGCCGTTTGACAAAGCAATTGAAAGCTTACATCCCATGCTCGTCTCACGCTACTTCATCTGTCCACGAAATGGGGGTCACTCCAATGCCGTTCTTCGCCCGCATGATCAGGTAGACGGTGAGGAACCAAGTGCGCAGCGGGAGCTTGCGGGTGCGCAGCTGACAGTACCGCTGATAGCCGCATTCGCGGCAGGCAAAGCCCTGCGGCCAGCGTGCCTTGAACAGCGCTTCCTCTCACTGCGGCTCAGACCCGTACAAGCTCAGGAATTCCGCTAGACTCTGCCTTTTCTGGAACTGGACCTTGTTCTTTGGAATATAGATAACCTACTTTAAATCAGAATCATACGATAGTATTAACAGAGCCAGCAGTCAACTCCCACGATGTACGAATCGGTGATTTTCGTGGTGCCTAAGCTTGGCTGAGACTGCCGGGTAATCAGGAAAGGTTATGTATTTGAGGCAGGGTGAGTACCAACATGATTATCATTCAGGAGAACAGTATTCAGGAAACTTTGAATCATGCTCTATCGAATCATTCTATTTCTTGTCCTTACGGCAGCATTACTGGCTTCTGATAAGCCGAACATCATCTTTATCTTTATTGATGACATGGGTTATGGGGATTTGAGCAGTTATGGCAACGAGGATATCCAGACGCCCCATATTGACAAGCTGGCGGCTGAGGGCATCCGGTTCGAGCAGTTTTATGTAGCTTCGCCAATCTGTTCACCATCCCGGGTAGGAATCACGACCGGTCAGTACCCGGCTAGGCACATGATCAATTCCTACCTCAACTCACGGAAGCGTAATCGTGAGCGGGGCATGCATGATTATCTGGATCCCAATGCGCCATCTCTTGCGCGTGAGTTCAGGAAAGCGGGTTATGCGACTGCACATTTTGGCAAGTGGCATATGGGTGGCGGCAGGGATGTCGGCGATGCACCCCATCCCTCAGCGTATGGTTTTGATGAATCCTTGGTTTCCTTCGAGGGACTGGGAGACCGCATTTTGCCTCCCGGAGGACTTTCTGAGCAAAGCAAGAAGCTGGCGCGGGGCAATATTCGTAATGTCAACAAGCATGAAATGACCGAGATCTATGTGGATCGGGCCATCAACTTCCTGCGGAAGAACAAAAACCAGCCTGTTTATATGCATGTCTGGCTTAACGATGTCCATGACCGTTTGGTGCCCAAACAGGAACTGCTTGGCAAGTTCGAACGTTTTGCATCAAATCCGTATGTACAGCAGTACTATGCCGTGATTGATGAGATGGATCGTCAGTTGGGGAGACTCTTTGATGAAGTAGACAGGCTCGGTAAGGGAAGTAGCACATTGCTGGTAGTGGCTAGTGACAATGGTCCGACAGCATGGGCTCGCTACTACGAGGAAGGTTATCCGCCTCCGGGTAAGACCAATGGCATGCGAGGTCGCAAATGGAGTCTCTACGAAGGAGGGATTCGTGAACCGCTGATAATTCGCTGGAAGGATACCGTACCCGCAGGGGTTACGAATAAACAAACAGTCGTCAGTGCCGTCGATTTGTTTCCAACCTTTTGTGCTTTGGCTGGTATCTCATTACCTGAAGAAGACTTTGATGGTGTTGACATGAGTGACGCATTCAAGGGTCAGCAGCCGATGAGAAAGAAAGCATTATTCTGGGAATACGGGCGACAGGACAGTTATTTGCGTCCCGGTCTTGAATCTGATCACAGCCCATCTTTGGCTATACGTGATAACAATTGGAAGCTCCTGATGAACCCGGATGGCAGCCAGATTGAACTGTATGACTTTAATAAGGGTATTGATGAAACCAGTAACCTTGCCGAGGCCCATCCCAGGATAGTCCAGCAGTTGAAAAGTCGTTTAATAAGTTGGTGGGAGAATCTCCCACACTTGATGTAAAAGCACATGCGAGACATAATTGACGCCCATCTGGATATTGCCTGGAATGCCGTTTCATTCGATCGCGATCAAACCCTGGAAATTGACGAGATCCGCAAAAATGAAGCTGTCCTGAGTGGGTCTTCACGAGGCAATAACACCGTCAGTCTGCCTGAGCTAAGGCACGCCAGCATTCGAGTCTGCCTGGCGACCTTGCTGTGCAGGTCTCTCCCGAGTGAACTGCCTGACATGGATCCAAATATTGGGGAGATTGGCCAGAGAAAGCATGAGGGTGACATTCTGCGTGAGGATCTCGACTATGCCAATCCCTTGCATGCCTGTGCAGCAGCGCAGGGACAACTCGCCTATTACCGATTGCTTGAACAAATGGACAAACTCAGCATGATTCGGTGGCGAGAAGACCTTGCCAGTTTTTGGGATCAACCCAAGGCATGGCCAGGATTCATCCTGAGCATGGAAGGCTGTGACCCCATTATGGAGCCCGCCCAGGCAGAATGGTGGTTTGAAAAGGGGCTACGGACAGCCTGCCTAGCTCATTATGGGCCAAGTACATACGCTATGGGGACGGGGGGAGATGGGCCATTAACCAATGCAGGGAAGGAACTATTAAAGGAATTTAACCGTCTGGGGCTCCTTCTTGACTTGGTTCATACTGCTGATACAGCATTCAAACAAGCCTTGGAGATTTATGAAGGTGCGGTGTTTATCAGTCATGGCAACTGTCGTACACTGGTGCCTCATGATCGGCAGATCAGCGATGAGCAGATCGGGACAGTGGCTGCTCGAGGTGGTGTGATTGGAGTTGTTCTTGATGAATGGATGCTTGTTCCGGATTATTTCCGCGGAGACCCTCAACGAACACGAGCCACCCTGGACAATGTTGCAGACCATATCGACCATATCTGTTCAATCACTGGCAGTACGGCCTGTGTCGGCATTGGGAGTGACCTTGACGGAGGGTTCGGAACGGAACAAACTCCCACCGACCTTGACAGAATTTCAGACCTTCAAAAGCTCGGAGATATTCTGAACCGAAGAGGTTACACGGAAGATGTCATTGATGGAATCTTTCATGGGAACTGGTTGCAGTTTTTCCTGAAAAACCTGCCTTCACGCCATCAATGATCATTTGCAAAAATCAACATGCATCAGATTACTAAGAGATGCATTAGGCAATGTACTGGGCATTCATTGCAGTAACTGCTGGATAGCTGGAAAGAATCGTATGACATCGAAATTGCTTTTGTGTACATGTCTTTTAGCTCACTTGTCTTGTTCTGTTACTGATTCATTCCTGCGGTCTGGATCACAAAAATCTGGTGTTCGACCAGTCAAGATCGTAGTTGTCAGCATGTTCGAGATAGGGCAAGATACTGGCGATTTAGCTGGTGAGTTCCAGCTTTGGAAAGAACGACGAAACCTGACAGAAGCTCTTCCATTTCAGGGGTATAACGATTTGCACTACGACCCGGAAAGCCAATTGCTTGTGATGGTTACCGGGATTGGTACAGCCTACTCTGCAGCTGCAACTATGGCCCTCGGGATGGATGATCGATTTGACCTCAGCAAAAGCTACTGGCTTGTCGCTGGTATCGCAGGAATTGATCCCGAAGATGCCCCGGTTGGGTCGGCTGTTTGGGCAGAATACCTTGTAGACGGGGATCTCTCACACGAAATCGATGCCAGGGAGATGCCCAAGGACTGGCAATTCGGCTATTTCGCCAGGTTCACCAAAAAACCTTTTGACCCGAACAAGCCCGAACCAACAGGTGAGATGTTTGCCTTAAACAAAGACCTTGTCAATTGGGCATATCAGATCACCAAGGACATGAAGCTGCCAGACGACCCTTTGGTGAGAAATGAACGGGCCTTATACACGGAACATCCAAACGCCCTCAAGGAACCATTTGTTTTAAAGGGGGATAACCTTGCTGCCATGACGTTCTGGCATGGGGCCATCCTGAATGACTGGGCCAATCAATGGGTGGATTACTGGACTGAGGGGAAGGGGAACTATGTCACCTCGGGAATGGAAGATACCGGGACATTTGTGTCATTGAACTGGCTTGATAAAACAGGCCGAGTAGACAAGAACCGGGTTTTAGTGCTGCGCACAGGAAGTAACTTTACGATGCAACCGCCTGGTCGTACTGCAGCAGAAAACCTGCTTCGTGAAAACGAAGGCTACTCCGGTCTGCAAATTGCTGTGGAATCAGCCTATCTGGTTGGTTCAAGGGTAGTGGATGAAATTTTGGATAACTGGGACGAGTTTGAAAATTTGATCCCCGGAACAGGGTCTGACTAGGCTCAAGATCAGGCTGCCATGTTCCGTATTGCTCCAGCAGCGACATTGTGCGCCAGGTTACCCGCAAAACAACAGCCGATTGCAAGCAGTAACCAGCGGTAACGGGTCCATGTAGACCGAAAAAGTGAGAGTTGTGCAAAGACATCCGGAATATAGGCTGCACAATAGGCCACATTGGCAATAACTGCCAGCATGAACAGGTTCAGGAAATTTTCGAATTTGAGCAGGACGCTCGATTCCGGTAGGGCTACCAAAAAGTGCGCAAGCACAATGACTGTAAGGAATGCATTGTACAAAGTCCGTTTTTTCTCCCAGTAGCTCACGGCATTGGAAGTGATTTCACAGATATCCAGGGTTTCAAGTGCTGCAGTTTGCATGGCTACAGTTTATAGCGATTCCTGATTGCCCTGCTTTACACTGCACCACGAGCGGCAGCAAGTGCAACATCATAATCAGGGTGGGCTGTTACTTCTGGGACATACTCGGCATGCACAATCGTATTGTGTGCGTTGATTACAAAGACTGCTCTTGACTGGATTTTCAGCGCATCAATCATGGTTCCCCATGCCAGTCCGAAATTACCGTCTTTGTAGTCTGAAAGCGTTGTGACATTTGTGACATCTTCAGTGCCACACCAGCGTTTCTGGGCAAAGGGCAAGTCACAACTCACGCAATAAACGGAAACATTTCCTATGTCTGCTGCTTCCTGATTGAAGCGCTTGATCTGCATATCGCAGACCGGCGTATCCAGCGAAGGAACAACATTGATGATGCGAGTCCCCGATGTATCGCCTAGCGAGACAGCACTGAGGTCATTGGCTGCCAGGTTGAAATCCGGTGCGGAATCACCTAGCATGAGTTGGTTTCCCTGAAGATCGAGTGGGTTGCCTTTCATGGTTGTTTGTCTGCTCATGGTTTTATCCTTAGTGCGCTTCTGGAACGTAGTAGCAATGCTTCAAACTAGCAGCAGCCGGGCAATCAGGTCAATTTAAAACATATTCACTGTGAATTGTTTCAGATGCATTCAGTGCACTTGACGACAGGTTCGAATAGCAATAAATTCAAAAGTAAGGCTGCCCTTTACGCTCCAGCTGCGACAGGCAGTCCTGAGATATTGGATTATAAGAACTATATGACAACTGCAACTGAAACCCGCAAGTTTGAAGCGGAAACAAGGCAACTACTCGACTTGATGATCCATTCCTTGTATACCGACAAGGAAATATTCCTGCGTGAACTGGTCTCGAATGCTTCTGATGCCCTGGACAAGTTGCGTTTCAACTCTTTGACCAATCTACAACTGATGGAACAGGACGAAGAGCTTGAAATCCGCTTGGAAACAAGCCGGGAAAACAGGACACTTATGATCCATGACAACGGTATAGGCATGTCCAGGCAGGAAGTGATTGACAATATCGGCTCTATTGCCAAGTCAGGGACACAGGAGATGATCGAAAAGATCAAGAGATCCAAAGGCAAGAAAACCAGCAAGATTCCTCCTGGGCTAATTGGGCAGTTTGGTGTTGGGTTCTACTCGGCGTTCATGGTTGCAGACAAGGTTGTTCTGGAAACCCTCAAGGCAGGACAAAAGACAAGTACAACCTGGGTTTCTGAGGCTGATGGAATGTACACAGTCTCCAAGGGATCAAAAACAACCAAGGGCACTAGCATCAGGTTACATCTCAAGCCGGTGGACTCTGAATCCGGGATAGCTGACTTTACAGATGAATGGACTCTTCGCAAAGTTGTGAAGAAGTATTCCGACTTTATTGCCTACCCAATCCGGCTACAGATTCAGAGAGAGGAACGAGAAAAAGACGAGAAGGGTATGTTCAAACCGGCTGGCAAAACTTCTATCGTTACTGAGGACAAGACCCTCAATTCGATGAAACCGATCTGGACACGCCCGGAATCTGAAGTAACGGAAGAGGAATACTCCGAGTTCTATAAACACATTGCAGGAGACCGGCAGGATCCTCTCATGCACATTCGATTGAAAGCAGAAGGCATTTCCGAGTATGAATCTGTACTGTTTGTCCCTGCTAAAGCACCTCATGATCTTTATGTATGGGGTGGCGAGTACGGACTTCAGCTATATGCCCGTCGCGTTCAGATTATGGAGCGTTGTGAAACAGTGCTTCCCCGTTTCCTGCGGTTTATCCGAGGAGTCATTGATTCATCAGATCTGCCCCTGAATATTTCCCGCCAGACACTGCAGGAAAACCGGCATTTGTCCATCATCCGGCGGTTCTTGACCAGAAAGGTGCTGGATATGCTCGCTGAGATGCAGGAGAAGGACTCAGAAAAGTACCTGTCTTTCTGGGAACAGTTTGGCCGTTCACTCAAGGAAGGCGTAGGGGATGGGCCGGAATACAAGGATCGAGTTGCCAACCTCCTGCTGTTTTCTACCAGCCAGAACAAGGAGAAACTAACAACCTTGAAGGAATATATTTCCCGTATGAAGGAAGGCCAGAAGAACATCTACTACATCACGGGGGAATCTCGAAAGATTGTCGAAAACTCACCACTGCTTGAAGGTTTTAGCCAGGAGAATCTCGAAGTCCTGTTCCTTACAGATCCAATTGATGAGTTGCTCGTCGACGCAATGCCTGAGTTTGAGGGCAAACAGCTCAAGTCGGCAGCCAAGGGGGAACTGGATCTGGATTCCAGTAAAGATGACAAGGAAGATCGAAAGCAACAAGAGGATGACAAAAAAAGGTTTGGCGACTTGTTTGATTTACTCGGCAAGTATCTCGAACCCCATGTCAAACAAGTACGGCTTTCCAGTCGCCTGACAACATCACCTGCCTGTCTCACTGTTGATGAACACGATATGAGCCCCCAGATGGAACGTATACTTCGCATGACAAATCCTGAGGGACCCAAGCAAAAGCGTATTCTGGAGGTTAACGGCTCACATGATGTCTTGAAAGGACTGCAGAAGCGTTTTGTCAAGGACACAAAAGATCCAGCCATGCAGGAGTATGCGGAACTCCTTTATGGCTATGCATTGTTGGCTGATGGTGCCGAATTTGATGATCCAGCACCATTCAACAAGGCACTTGAGGGCTTGATGTCGCAGTCCATGCATGAAACATCCGGAAAGGCTTAAGGCAGTGGAATCACACTCCCATGCATTGTTTGCAATTGGGGACCTGATTCATCACCGACTTTTTGACTACCGTGGAGTTGTGTATGATGTTGATCCCGTCTTTTGTGGGACAGAGGAGTGGTATGCGCATGTTGCCCGCTCAAGACCGGCCAAGGACAGGCCCTGGTATCGCGTGCTCGTCGATAATTCATCCCATGAAACCTATGTCGCAGAGCAAAATCTTGAGAAGGATCTGATTTCCAAGCCAATCCGCCATCCTGCGGTTTCATTGGTATTTGAAAGATTTGAAAACGGTCTGTACATTGCTTCAAGACGTTCGAATTGACGTTTTCGCCAGCAGGTTGTTTTGGTCCCTGTAAAAAAAGTCCAGTACGAATTACACTGTTCAGGACAGGATAGTTCCCAGTATGAAGAATAAATGTTCATTGTTTTTGTTCCCAGGACTTGTAGTTGTCCTTCTCATCGGGATGGCTTGTGCCCCTTCAGAAGAACCACCAGAATCTTCCCGGATGCTGGAGAGCACCAGCTTTGGTGAAGTGGAAGGACAAGAGGTCACACTTTACACATTGACCAATGAGTCCGGATCCAAAGTAGGCATAATCAACTATGGCGGAATTGTCGTAAGCCTGCATGTTCCTGACCGCGATGGAAACCTGGGTGATGTTGTGCTCGGGTTTGATGATTTGGAAGTCTATGTAGCTGACACTCCCTATTTCGGAGCCATTATTGGACGTTATGGCAATCGTATAGCAGGAGCCAGTTTCAAAATCAATGACACAAGCTACTCCCTGCCTGTCAATAACGGACCGAATTCACTACATGGCGGAATCAAAGGGTTCGACAAGGTCGTCTGGGACTCTGTGTCAACCGATCAGCAGGATGGGGTGGTCCTTACTTACGTAAGTGCAGACGGTGAAGAAGGTTACCCGGGCAACCTGACATCACAAGTCACGTATATCTGGACTGATGCCAATGAACTACAGATCTATTACGAAGCGACAACCGACAAGCCGACTGTGATCAACCTGACAAATCATTCCTACTTCAATCTGCTTGATGCAGGTATGAGTCCCATTCTTGACCACGAGATGTTGCTAAATGCTGATAATTACACACCCGTCAATGAAAACCTGATCCCGACAGGACTAATTGTCCCGGTAGAGGGCACTCCCTTTGATTTCCGTTCTCCTGTCGCCATTGGGGCACGTATTGCAGATGAGAATGAGCAACTTGAATTTGGAATCGGTTACGACCACAACTTTGTAATCAACCGCATGACGGATGATCTGGTACTTGCTGCGATCGTACACGAGCCACAGAGTGGGCGAGTTATGGAAGTTCTTACAACGGAACCTGGCGTACAGTTTTACACCGGAAATTTTCTTGATGGGCATCTTGTCGGCAAAGAGGGAACCTCTTATGGCCAGCGACATGCATTTTGCCTTGAGACTCAGCACTATCCGGATTCACCGAATCAACCGGACTTTCCCACGACACAGTTGAATCCAGGGGAAACCTACACATCACAAACTGTCTATCGATTCTCGGTAAGAAATTGAGTATACGGTTCTCTATCCCTGTCTTCCTGCTGGCTCTTGTAGTCGCATCATTGGCTTCTGAAATCCCGCCGCCGAGCGGGGACGGAATAGTCGATCCACTCGCAAAGCTTGAACTGCTTTATACCCGTCAGGAAACAGACAAGGGTGGTTTGACGGAAGGTCCTGCTGTCGCATCAGATGGGACAATCTATTTCTCAGATATCCTCCGTGGTACAAACCAGGGATTGATCTTACGCTTTGATCCAGCGACAGGGAATATTAAAATATTTGCAGAAAACAGCCACAAGTCAAACGGGTTGATATTTGGCCCAGATGGCTACCTTTATGCTGCCGAAGGCGCTGACCATGGAGGTCGTCGTATTTCACGATGGGATGTCTCGCAGAAAGAGCGTTCTCTGGTTGTTGACAACTTCAATGGCAAGCTTTTCAACTCACCTAACGATCTTTGTATTGATGATGAAGGGAATTTGTATTTTACGGATCCACGCTATGTAGGTCATGAGCCCAGGGAACTAGAGTACCGGGCTGTTTATCGAGTCACTCCAGCCGGGAAGATACAGGAAATTACACACAACCTGACAAAGCCGAATGGAATTGCACTGAGTCCAGATAAACGTATTTTGTATGTGGCTGAAACAAACAATGGCAGTGACGGATTTCCAGACAAGGAGCCTGGTAATCGCGGTCCCATGAGGATCTATGCGTTCCCTATTGATGACAACGGGCTTGCAGCAGGTCAAAGACAAACGTTTCATGACTTCGGCAGCAAGTTTGGTAGCGCTGGCATGACCATAGATGAGCATGGAAATCTCTACCTTGCAACCAGGGATCCTTCCGGGCCCGGAATTCTGGTCCTGAACACGCAAGGCGATCAGGTTGCATTTATTCCAACAGGTGCCGGGATACTTGACGAAGAAGAGCCGTTTACTGAAAATGAGCGACAGAACTTGGAAAACCCACCGCCTACGGTTTCGGGTCTTCCCAGTAATGTCGAATTTGGTAAAGGACAGGAAAGCAACATGCTCTATGTAACGATTGACCAGAGCTTGTACCGCATCCGATTGAAGGTGAATGGATTTCACCATCAGTATGCCCGTTGACACGTTCAATTATCTGCGGTTCCTCTTCCTGTGTCAGGCTTAAGTGGCGCTCGATTCAGTCTCCAGAATCTTGCGCCTATGCTACTCTGAAACTGCTGCTCAGGCGCTATCAGGACAGGTAATCTCCTCTAAAAGGAGCAAAGGTATGCTGATCAAAGTCCCTCGTGGCTGGGAAATCCCAGAACGCGAGGCAACCCCGGAAAAATGCTTTTATTCGAGACGCAGTTTTTTGCAGTCTGCAGGATTGACAGGAGCGAGTGCCATGCTCATGCCCCCCACAAATGCAGATGCAGCAGGCGAATCGCTTTACCCTGCAAAGCGTAATCCGAAATACACGCTTGATCGTCCACTTACAGCAGAGCGAGTAGCCACAGGCTACAACAACTTCTATGAATTCACACTCGACAAGCAACGTGTGATCAATATGGTAGACAGGTTCAATGTTGATCCCTGGAGAGTCAAGGTTCATGGTCAGATCAATAATCCAAAGACTTATGACATAGATGATCTTGTTCGTGCATTTCCTTTGGAGGAAAGGCTTTACCGTTTCCGTTGTGTTGAAGCTTAGGCTATGGCAGTCCCCTGGACAGGATTCAGATGAGTGAGCTGATCACTGCAGTTGACCCAAAGCCTGAAGCCCGTTATATCAAGATGGTGACTGCTTTTCGACCGGCAGAGATGCCGGGGATCGTTTCACAGCCTCATTATGATTGGCCGTACGTTGAAGCCATGACTATTGAAGAAGCAATGAATGAGTTGGCACTATTTGGTACTGGTATTTATGGCAAACCGCTTCCAAAACGGAATGGTACCCCGATTCGAGCCATTATTCCCTGGAAGTATGGCTTGAAGAGCATTAAATCGATAGTTGAAATCGAGTTCACCAAAAAACGTCCTGCAACGCTCTGGAACAAGGCTGTTCCGGGTGAATACGGCTGGTATTCAAATGTTAATCCTCAGAAACCTCATCCACGATGGACCCAAGCCAGGGAGCAAATCATCCCGACCGGTGAAGTTCGACCGACTCTGATGTACAACGGCTATGAGCACTATGTTGCTGAACTATACAGCGGTAATGAATTCTAATACTTTTAAAAGTCAGAACCCTGTTTCTTAGCTTGTTGTACTCGCTGTACTGGATCAGTTGCGGCAATGTGGCAGCAAGTCTGGTTTTTGATACTTCACCCCGGTCTCTAGGATCGCCTTATCCCCGAGGAGTGCTTCCGATACCACCCGTACCTTGAACGCCGCAGTGAACCGCCATCGTTTCACCTTTGCCTGTATCCCTCCTGACATGGCAGAAACACACTTGACTCATCTTCGACACTTTGAAATTGCAAGTTATTCATTGCAAATGAGTTATCGGAACACACAGGCGCACTGTGGCACTACAACGGAGGGACCGCCGGTCTGGATGGTCGCAGTGGACGGATCAGGTGGCTTGTTGGGATCGGACCGCTTTTGCGACCGGTGCCGAGTCCGGGCTGTCCACAAGCTGGATGACGGGGGGCAGTTTCGCGCCCACGCAGCGCACGATGTCGGTGACGGCTCCATGAGCCTTCGTGCGCAGCGCGAAGCGCTTGCCTTGCGCCTCGACCAGCGTTTCCCGCAGCCGGTCCAGGTCCCGCACCACGTCGGCCCACTCCGCCTCGATTCCCGCCTCCCGCATGCGCCGCTCCAGCTCCCGCTTCAGCACCAGCGCCAGGAACGAGCAGAACACGTGGCCCCGGATGGTCTCGTCACGGCGATGGTAAACCGGCCGCGTCTGCAGCAGTGACTTGGCCTCCCGGAAACAGCGTTCCACCTGCCACAGCTGCTTGTACTTCAACACCGCCTCGGTGGCCGTCAACGGCGCCTTCACCCGCAGTGCCCACAGACCGTCGTAGCGTTCCTCGGCCACGATCCGGTCCTGGTCGAGCTGGCAACCCTGCCCCTCCGTTCGCAGGTAGCGCCGGAACCCGCGGTTGCCCACCAGGGCCTGGGCGCTTGCCTTGAGCTGCTCCTGCAGCTTGGCCACGATCTCTTGCCGGGCCTGCTAGTCGCGTCGCGCCTGCGCCGCGTTGCGGCAGATCACGTAGCGCCGCTCCCCCTCGCCGGCATCCCCGTCCTGGAGGATGACCTCGCGCACTGCCAGTTCCTGGGGCTCCTGGCCGGCCCGTTCCGCCAATACCCGCACCGGTTCGGCATCCGCGGCCAGCACCTGCTCCCGGAATTCCTTCGTCGCCCGCATCCGGCACCCCAGGATGTAGCTCCAGCCGCGCTCCTCGAGCGCCGCCATGGTCGCCTTGCTGATCATCCCGCGGTCCGCCACCAAACACACCGAGCCGATCCCGAAACGCTCCTGCAGGCGGTCGGCAACCGGCAGCAGGGCGGTCACGTCCGCCGTGTTGCCAGGCCACATTTCGGTGCACACCGGTCGCCCCTCGCTGTCCAGCACCAGGCCCACGACCATCTGCGGGCATTGCGGCCGGAAGTCCTTGGACTTGCCCCGCTTGCCCAGTGTTTGCCCACCCTGGCCATGAAAGTAGTGCGAGGTGGTGTCGAAGAAGACCAGTTCGAGGCCGGTGAACAGATCGCGGCGGCGGGCGAACAGATCCTCTTCCACGGTGTCCTTGACGCAACGCGGTGCGTGCTTGTGCTGGCCCTTGTGCCCACTCTTGTTCGCGCCCGGTGTGAAGTGGCTACGAAATGGTGGACAGTTGAGGTTGCGGCAGATGCGACAATGGAGCAACTGTGTGCGGTGGTGTCGGATCCATCATCGCCAAGGGGGGCAGTAATGTCAATCCGTGTGTCAAGGCAAAGCTGAAACGTCCGTCTGCCCGCCGGCCTGCACCAACTTCACGACCTGTTCCCGGAATTCCTTCGGATAGGCCTTGTTCCTTGTTTGTTTGTTCATTGCTTGTCAGCTCCTTCGACCCACCAATTCTCTTCCATGTTCGCGGTAGGGACACCGGTTGCCCGGTGCCCCCCGCACGGATCCGTGCGTGCCCGCTAGGGCACACGGCTCTTATCTCAGGTGTTTGTCGGCAAATCGTGTGTTAGGCCATGGGTGGAGTATCTGCGCCTTCGGCCAGCACCGTGCGCATAGCGCGTCCATCCGCTCCCAGGTGTAGTGGTCCTTCTGCGACCGCCGACGGAGGTTCTTCCGCCACAGCCACTTCAGGCGTTGCATGAACCGCTTGATGTACTCCATGCTGTTCGGTACCGCGTAGTAGTTCATCCACCCTCGCAGCACCTGCCCCAACCAGCGCCCTGTCTCCAGCTTGTCCGCATGCCTGCGCTTGCGCAGTTGCTCCTTCAGTTCCCTGAGCTTGCGTCCCATCCGTTTCGCGATCGGCTTGCACCCTAGCGCAAAGTACTCTCTCCTGGTCTTTCCGCAGTAATGCGTGAATCCTAGGAAATCGAATGTCTCCGGCCGACCCTGCCCGCGTTCCCGGCGGTTCGCTTCCGCGTACCGGCCGAATTCGATGAGCCGTGTCTTGTCCGGGTGCAATGCCAATCCGTTCGCAGCGAGTCGCTCGCCCAGTTCCCGCAAGAAGCGTTCCGCGTCTCCCCGCTATTGGAATCCCAGCACGAAATCGTCGGCGTACCGCACGACGATCATGTCGCCTCTGGCCTGCTGCGGTCGCCAGGTCCGCGCCACCCACTCATCCAGCACGTCGTGGAGAACCACGTTCGCCAGCGTCGGTGAGATCACCGAACCCTGGGGCGTTCCCTCCCGTGTGTCCGTGAGCAGGCCCGCCTCCATCACGCCCGCGCTCAACCACTTGCGAATCAATCGCAGCACGCGCCGATCTCCGATCCGCCTCTCCAGGAGCTGCACTAGCCTGTCCCTGTCAATGCAATCGAAGAATCTGCTGATATCCGCGTCGAGCACCCAGTTGATCTTGCGTTTCGTGATTCCGTATGCCAGCGCGTCAAGCGCGTCATGCGCCCCCCGCCCCGGTCGGAACCCGTAGCTGAAACCAATGAACTCCGCCTCGTAGATCGGCGTGAGCAGGTTGTCCACAACCGCCTTCTGGACGAGCTTGTCTTCCAGCGCGGCGATTCCCAGCGGTCGTTCGCCCCCGTCCGGCTGGGGTATCTTCACCCGCCGGACCGGGGCCGCTCGGTACGCTCCCGTGTGCACTCGCCGGTGCAGGTCGTGCAAGCGCCCGTCCAGCCCCTGTCCGTACTCTTCCCACGTCATCCCGTCCACGCCCGGGGCCGCGTCGCGTTTCAGCGTTGCATAGACCGCCCCCAGCGCTTCGGGCGTGATATGGTGCAGCAGCGCCGTCAGTTTCTCCTTCGGTTTCTCCTTCACGTGTTGCCGAATCCGGTCCGCCCCACTTGGCACAGTTTCCCGACTCCGTGTCCGGCCTGTGTGTTGTATTTCACTTTGTTTCGACAAAATTCTTCAGATTATTCCGATGCAAGGCCGAGGAATTTTGTGGATTAATTCACTACTGCAGGAAAGAGTTACAGTGGCGAGCTTGACTGAAACATACGGTTCTACAGGGCCTTTACCCGGCCTCAATTCTCTCCTGCAGTAGTGAACCAATTCGAACAACGACCGGACGAGTTCATGGAATAATTTGGTAAAATCCACTGAAACAAACTGAAAAACAACACCTGTGTCGCGGCTTCCCGCATTCCCTTCGCTCCCGGCCCTTCGCTCCAGCGGCTCCATCCGGGCTTGCACCCCGTTGTTCGCCGCCTTCGTCGCTACTACTTCCGCGTCAGACTTCTTCGCAGCGTGCATCATTGGCTTCGACTCCTGTCTTCCCGCTGCGGTCCCGGCAACGACTTGCCGGGACGACACGAAGATCTCCCAGTTCCCGGTGTTGGATGTACATGCGTGCCTTGAGGTCTGCGGCACCGCGAAGCTCGCCTGCACCTCGCCTTAATGCGGTGCATTCGATGTTACCTTCGACCAGGGAGACGGCCTCGGCGCTTCGGACAATCGATTTTTCGGTGCTCAATGCTCTGCCCACATGCGCCGCTGTCAACGCTTCACCGAGTGCCTCACGGCATCCTGCGCATGACTCGCGGTGTGGTATGAAATGGCTCATTCCTTTACCCTCAGGGACTTTCACCCTGGATCCAATCACCAGTTAGACTGGCTGTTCCTCCCATGCTCGTCTCACGCTACTTCATCTGTCCACCAAATGGGGGTCACTCCAGTTGAACGAACGTACGAGTCGAGCCTTATTCCGTGAAAGGGCTTCACCTCGCTCCTCATTGCATGTATCAGCAGATCAGTCAATCACGGATCAAGGGTTCGGTCCAAACCTGTGTACCTATTCGGCAACCGGCATCCAGCGCACAGTCTGTGTCGTGTCGTAGCGCACAGCGGCATCGTTCGCAGAGCTTATCCCGGCACGGCTGGTTCCGCGTGAGATGAACCCGTCGAACTTCCCACGCAACTCATCAACGGTCTCAGGGCGCTCTCACGCCAAGTTGTACTGCTCACCCAAATCTGAGTCCAGATTGTAGAGCTCTGTTTCGGTAGGCAGACCGCGCGATTCCTCCAGATTCGTTCTAATATTTCGGCGACATCCGTGTTTACTTCCAGATGCAGGTGGTGATTTTCTATATCAGTTGCACGGGAAATACTGGCTATATCTCTGAAAGCGTAGAATCGTACTCTATGCCTAACGTTACACGTCGTGATTTTGTGGCTAGGTCAATGCTTGTCACGTCTCTGAGTTGCTCCAGCCGGCAGCATGAATCAGATCACGGTCCAACCAACATCCTGATGGTCGTACCCGATCAACTTCGATATGACTGGACTGGCTTGAATCCTGAGATCCCCGTGCGCACACCGGTTCTTAATGCACTGGCGGCCAGGGGGGTTAGTTTCAGCAATTGCTATTGTGCATCTCCGCTCTGCGCACCATCCCGGGCATGTCTGGCCGGGGGAGTTGAATACGACAGATGTGGAGTTCTGGATAACGGAAACAACTATCCATTGGATCAAATCACCTATTACACACTTCTGCGGGACGCTGGATACCACGTAATGGGCTGTGGAAAGTTCGACTTGCATAAGCCAGAGCCTAGTTGGGGAAGAGACGGCCAGCACCTCATTTCTGACTGGGGTTTTTCAGAAGGGCTAGACAGTGCAGGCAAATGGGATGCAATTCGGTGGGGCATGGAAGAACCCTGCGATCCCTACACAGCGCATTTACACTATTCAGGTCTCGTTGAGACACACCATCAGGACTTCCTGAAACGACGAGAGGTGGGGACATTCGCAGCAACGTTTCCCACACCGTTACCAGAAGATTCCTATTGTGACAACTGGATTGCATCACAGGGTATAAGGCTGCTTGAAAATGCTCCCGTAAATAAACCATGGCATCTGGCTGTCAACTTTGCAGGCCCACATGAACCTGTGGATGTAACTGAAAGCATGCACAAGCTTTACGAGAATACGGATTTTTCTCAGCCCAATAAAAATACACGGTACTCAGCTGAGAAGCATGTCGAGATCCGGCGCAACTATTCCGCTATGGTAGAAAATATTGACAGCTGGCTTGGCAAGTTGCTGGATGCCGTCGAGGAGCGTGGCGAAATCGAGAACACACTGGTTGTTTTTACAAGTGACCACGGGGAAATGCTGGGCGATCACGATCTCTGGATGAAGCGTCTTCCCCAACAGGCCTCTGTTGGAATTCCTTTGGTCATAGCAGGACCTGGTGTTGAACAGGGCACTGTAAGTAACTCACTTGTAAGCCTTATGGATATGGCTGGTACATTTCTGGACTATGCAGGAGTAATGATCCCTGACTCCATGGACAGTCGCTCGATCCGTACGGTTCTGGAAGGAAAGAACACCTCTCACCGTGATTACCTTCTCAGTGGCCTGAACCCATGGCGCTGCATCACGGACGGTCGTTTGAAGCTTATCAGGGGCTATGCCGGGGGAAAGGCACAGGGTGGTAATAATATTCCCGTGTATCCATCTGAAGATGAACATACGGCACCCTTGCTCTACGACATCCAGGAAGATCCTTTCGAAAACCGCAATCTGGCGAAGGAGTCAAGCCAAGACGTTGGGCGACTCACTGCAGTGCTGAATGAGTTGATTTCCACGGTATGAAGACTCCTCGGGACATTACATCTGGCAGATACAAACGACACATCCTTCTTTGTGCTGACCAGTCCAAACCGAAATGTGCACCGACTGAAATCACCAACGTAGCTTGGACAAGGCTCAAGGACAGGCTTGATGAGCTGGATCTCTCAAGGGGTGAGGACTGTGTTTTTCGCAGCAAGGTAAATTGCCTGCGTGTCTGTGAAAAGGGGCCAATTGCCGTCGTCTATCCCGATGGCACCTGGTATCACTCAGCAAGCGGGGATGTGCTTGAGCGCATTCTGGTGGAACACCTTCAGAATGGAAAGCCCGTAGAAGAATATATTCTTGCTCGAAACCCGTTATATGTTGACCAGCTTCAGCAGACTCAGAGCAGGGAGCCAACACCTGAAGATGGCGATCAATGTTGATCCCGCAGATAATCCATAACCAGTACAAATACTACTTGGACAAGCGCAGGTATGCAGGTATTGACTTGTAGCACTCCGTGCGCATACCATGCTTAGAATGCGACGTCTCGCAATACTACTTTCATTCCTACTGACTTGCTGCACGTTCAATACTGCTGCACCCGAGATCAAACGATACCTGTATCTCAGCATGCCGGACGCAGCTCAAGAGCAAGGCCGCTCGAAAGCGGGCATTCTGATCTTTGACATTGACGATGGACACAAGTTTGTTCGCCGTATTGATATGCCTGTGTTTGAAGAAGGGCTGCGTGGGTTTGCAGGGAACTTGGTCAAGCACAGTGTTTACTATTCCTCAACGAATCACAGGCTGGGCCAATTCGATCTTGAAACCGAGCAGACTGTCTGGGAGCAGGTCTATGATGCTGGTTGCGACAGGTCCTCCGTTACGCTTGATGGCAAGAAAATCTATGTCCCTACAGGATGGTGGTATTCAGGGGATGACAGTGGATTTTTGGTGGTCGATGGTGAATCCGGCGAAATACTGAAACGCTTGATGGTCGGACCGCAGGCGCATAACAGTATCGTCAACCTCACGGGCACCAAGGTTTATTTGGGAACACGCACAACTCTTTCTGCATTTGACACTTCCACAGATGAGTTGATCATGACAGTCAAAGATGTTGGCGAGCGTGGCATTTTCCCGTTTACTGTAGACAGCATGGAGAATTATGCCTATGTGTGCCTTGGTAACCACATTGGTTTTGATGTAGTGGATCTGAAGACTGAACAAGCGATACATCGCGTTTTTGCAGGTCCTGAGCAGATCGAACACAGGACGCATGGTGCTGGCCTTACCCCAGATGAAACTGAATTATGGATCAGTGACCAGGAAGGCCAGAAACTGTTTATTTTTGATGCTACGAAAATGCCCCCGGTACAGACTGGCCAAGTTGACCTTTCACAAGGTGGGCACGGATGGGTAACATTCAGCCTGGACGGAAAATACGCCTGGACCCACACTCCAGATGTGTTTGATGTCAAGACAAAAGAGCTTGTCGCCACCTTGCGAGATGAAACCGGGAATCCTGTCAGTGGATCAAAGTACATTGAAGTTCACATGCTTGATGGCAAGGTGGTGAGTATGGGGAATGAATTCGGATTGGGTCGCAAGCACGCCGACTAATTCTGGTCCAGGAGTTCATCAACAGTCCAGTATTCTGTTCGCGCGGAATGTTCCTTGCGGATCTTTCGGATCTGTTCTGCTTTGACAGGTTTACCATCTTTGTTGAATGTCTCTCTGACATACAACAGCAGGTCTGCAATCTGATCATCTGCAAGCATCTGCCCAAAACCGGGCATTTCACGGTCGTAAACCTTTCCTGCAATTTCCATGCGCCCCTTGACACCATGCAGGACAATCCGGGTCAATCGTTCAAGTGGCCCAGCCACCCAAGGTGAGTTCTCAAGAGGTGGAGCCTCTCCCATGCCTTGGTTATCGTATTGATGGCATGCAGCACAGTAGCTGTTGAACAACTTCTCACCCCGCGACTCAAGGGGTTGCTGCTCTTGCGCTGCAAGTGGGAACACTGCAAGGAGTGCTAGCAAGACAACATTAATATGTGAATTCCAGTTGATCATCGGGAATCTGACTCTGCCGATAAAAGACAGACATGTATTTGATTCTGGTAAAGCTGCGTTTGAGTGAATAAATCAGGAACATTTGAGGATTATCTTTTTCAAGTAGCACTCATCAAGAATTCACGAAATTTCCCGATATCTCGAGTTAGCCCCAGAAAAGTCGCTGCAATGCTTCCATCAGGTTGCATCAGCACATAAAAGGGAATGGTTGACGACTTGAATTGCTCAATCTGAATCTGCTGGTGTTCCTCGCTCAAATCCTCCAGACCGTCGGTATAAAGCTCCACTCGCACAAATTGTTCCAGCAATGGTCTAATTTCAGATTTCACGAACATGTTGGACTTCATCCACTTGCAGTTTGAGCAGGCATAGCCAGTAAAACTGATAAAAAGTGTCTTTTCTGCTGCGCGAGCTTTTGCAATTGCACCGTAATAGTCATCCTTGATCCATTCCATGGAGTTGCTGCTATTTGCCCCAAATCCAGTGTTCCCGGCTTCTGGGACATGCGCATCCAGTTCACCAAGCTTGCCACCGAACATGCCAGGTACAAGAATTACTGCCAGTACCAGGAATGCTGCTCCCATACCGAGTCGAACAAGTCCAACTCCTTGCGTCGATGATTCTTCACCAAGTCGGACTAGCCCCCAAAGATACAGTGCACAGAGGGTGAACAATACGATCCAGACTGCCAGGAACCGCTCCCGGGTCAAAATACCCCAACCGAACACCTGATCAACATTGCTGAGGTATTTGAGCCCTACTGCAAAAATGACTAACCCCACAGTGCGTTTAGTCATTGCCAGCCAACCACCACTGCGAGGCATCTTGTTGAGCAAGGCAGGGAACATTGCAAGCGCAAAGAACGGAAACGACAACCCTGTAGAAAACATCAACATCCCCAGGACAGGCATCACGTGACTTCCACTTGCCAGGGAGCCGGCCAGTAGCGAGCCGATAAACGGTCCTGTACAGGCAAAAGAAGCGAGCGTGAAGACCAGACTCAGCATCAGAGTGGATATGGCATTGCTTCCCATGGACCGCTTACTTGCGCCTGTTGTCCACTCACTGGGAACCGTTAGTTCAAAAGCCCCCAGCATGCTCAGGGCAAAAAATCCCAATACACATGCAATCAACAAGTTCACCCAGACATTGGAACCAAGCTGGCTCAAGCCAAAGGGACCAATGATGGTTGAAAGTGCTGCGCCTAGGGCTGTGAACAGGACAATTACCCCCAGACAGAACACAGTAGCCTGTCTCATCACGGCACTCCATGGCCTCTCGCCACCTTCCATGAAACTGCCTATGTAGATCGGGATCATCGGAAAAACACAAGGTGTCAGGACTGCAACGAGGCCAAACCCAAAGGCCAGCAGGACAAAACCAAAAATGCCTTCCTGTGCTGAGAATTCCTCTGCACTACTCACAGGATCCTGGGTTGGGACTACTAGCGATGCTGGTAATGTTTTTGCCGCCTGATATCCAGCCGGAACCGCTTGAACAGCCAAGCTGGTTGCGGAATTAATCGTTAGAACAACTGCAGATGACTTTCGCTTAGGTGGCAGGCACTGGCGGTCATCGCAGGCTCCATATCTGAAACGGGTTTCGATCGTATGTTGTCCGGTGAGATTCTCAGCAAGATCCAGTTCAAATAGAAGAACGGCTTGTCCGGTATACCATTCCACCTGTGCCTGGAAGTTGGGATCGTAAACAAAGAGAGGCTCGGGTTGGAAGGCTCGCCACTCCTTGATGGCTTCAGAGTCATCAATCTTCAAATCCAGTGGAATGCCAGCCGGTGTAGTGGTCGAATAAACGTGCCATCCGTCATCAATGTCAGCCGTTAGACGGGCAAGAATTGTGCTCCCTGACGGGGCTTGCGGGGAGACAAGCTCGAAGTTCCACTGCACCGGATCAATGATCTGCCCAGGTGCCTTCAACTGTGTGAGAAACAACAGCCCCAGACATGCAATAACATGCATGGAAATATCAGCTCCAGGGGTCTTGAATCGGAGTAATGTCATGGTTAAGGTCAGCTTCTATTTCTCTTTATAGTTAAAGAAATACCCAGCAATATCATTGGCTTGCGTCACGATACTTGAGAAATTCACTAAGCACCTTGCGGTACTCATCCATCTCCACATCCCTGTCGCAACAGACCATCATCAACACACCGTCGGAACGAAAGTTCCCATCCCAGTCTTGCAACTGCTCATCACCCCAGGACAGGTTGATGGTTTGTAGCTTTTCGTCACTGAGTGAATCGAAATGTGCCCGCAGATTGACTTCAGTTTCATCTGGAATATCTGCGTAAGGGGCTTCTTCAAACGGTTTTGCCTGCATGCAAATCTCCCCCTACACAAGAGCCAATCGGTCACTGAAGATGCAATGGAGCTGACTGCTCCTGACTGCTTTCTGTCGGCATCCTTTCAAGCTTGCCCTTGTCAAGATGACATGTATTGCGCGCGTGTTTCATAGCTCTTGGATCATGTGTCACCAGGATGATGGTTTTTCCATGTGACTCATTGAGTTTCGAAAGAATATTCAGCACGTCTTCTGCGGATTTTGCATCCAGTTCACCGGTTGGTTCATCTGCGAGGATGATCTCAGGATCTGTCACCAATGCCCTGGCAATGGCGACTCTCTGTTCCTGTCCACCGGAAAGCTGCTTTGGTAGGTGATCCTTGCGATCACCTAAGCCAACAATCTCCAGTGCAGTCCTGGCGCGCTGCATTCGATCCCTCTTGCCTAAGTTGGTCAATAGCAAGGGCAACTCAACATTTTCCAAGGCGGTCAGGACTGGAATCAGGTTAAATGACTGGAAAATATAACCAATATTATTGCCGCGCCAGCTTGCCAGTTCCTTTTCAGATTTCTTGAATATGTCTTCATTGAGAACTCGAAGTTCACCACTGCTTGGGGTATCAATGCCAGCAATCAGATGCAGCAGTGTGGATTTTCCAGAGCCGGAAGGCCCCATGAGACAGAAAAAATCCCCTTTCGGAATATCCAGTGTCAAGTCATCCAGTGCGATGATTTCATACTCTGCTCGCCGATAGGCCTTGTTGATGTTGTTGAATGTAACGGCTGCGTTGTTGCTCATGATGCTTTCCTCTGCACCTTGTCTCCGTTTTCAAGTTCTTCAGGGGGTGAGAGAATGACTTCCTCACCACCGGAGAGTCCTTGATCAATTTCTACGATACTCCCGGTGCTCCTTACTACATGTACTGTTTTACTCACGGCCTTGTTCTCGATGAGCAGGAATACCAGGTTTCCGTTAACCAGTGCGTCAGAAGGAATTCGCACCCTCGGGTTTGAAGAAGCCGACTCCTGTGTCTGATTCCTGGAGTCAGCCAGGAATGCCACGTTGGCATTCATCTCCGGTCGAATGAACTCATCCGGTTCCAGAATCTGGACCTTGACCTGGACTGTTGCTTTCTGGCGGTTGGCCTCGGGGGAAATCTCCACAACCTGACCTTGATAACTGCGATCCCTGTAAGCATCGGTTGCTACCGTGGTTTCCTGTCTCATGAAGATTCTGGCAAAGTCATCCTGACTAATGTCCAGTTCGACCTGGATATCATCCAAGTCCGCCATAGCAATGACGTAACCCTTGGCCCCTCTTTCACCGACAAATCCAGTTGTAACCAGTTCACCGACTTCAACATTGCGCTCCAGGACAGTCCCTGTAACGGGAGCCCTGATGATTGTTGCATCCACAATGGTGTCGTTGTAGGTAACAGCACCTTCGGCGCGATCGACTTCGGCAAGGGCAAAATCGATTTCTTCCTGACGCGGGCCCAGCTGTAACAGCGTGAGAGTGTTGGCAAGTGATTCGACTCGTGATTCAAGGGCCTCCAGGCTGTTTTGAGCTTGATCAAACTCGGCTTTTGCAATCACTCCGTCCTTGGACAGTTCCTGTGCTCTACCAAAGTCGATACGAGCTTGTTTGAGTAGGGCTTGCTGTTCCAGTAAATTGAATTCCGCCCTTTGGATCTCTTCAGGCCTGGACCCGGCTTGAAGCTCCATCAACCGGGCCTTCCGCGAATTCAATGTCCCGATGGATTCCTGCAGACGGGCGCGATATTCCTGATCCTCCAGTCGTACGATATCCTGACCGCTCTGGACCTTATCGCCTTTCTCGACGCCCATCCAGGCCACTCTCCCAACAACCTTGGAAGCAACCTCGATACGGTAGTGCGGAACAACATAACCTGCTGCTTGAAGCACGATTGAGGAACCGGATGAACCTGCCGTGGGAACAACTACGCGGTGTACATCTACTTCGGGAACGCCAGTAAGCATGCCCCATATCCGCCAGATCGCGATCACCACAAGAACTGTAATTCCTACCAGGATCAAGACCCTCGAAACATTTGTTTTGCGAGGCACTTGCCTCTGGGATCGATCAATTCGCAAACCTTCGAGGTTGCGATCAATTGCTGCTGAATCTGCCATGCATCGTCTCCTCTTCAATCAGCCATTGATTCGCGTATTTGCCGTTTAGCCGCGACATAAGCAGGCGCAATCCCGCCAAACACACCCATTACAGCGGAAAACATAAGTCCTATTCCAGCTGCTGCCAAGGTTAACTCGAATTCGAATGTTGTCTCCGAGAATGTCACAAAGTTGCCAATTCGTCCTTCCAGTCCGTTCATGGGCAGCACAAGCAGACAGCCAAGCAGCCCACCGAAAAGCGAAAGAACCAATGATTCGAACAGGAAAGAGATCAGTATGGAGCCTTGAGAAAACCCGAGAAGGCGCAGTACTCCGATTTCTTTTGAACGATTTGCGATCGCGGCAAACATTGTGTTCATAGCAGCAAAACAACTACCAACCGCCATTACAATTGCAACAAAAATACCCAGGTAGCGGATCGGCTCTACTGAACTCATCTGTTTTGAGTAGTATTCCCGTTCCATCTCGGATTCCAGTTGGATTCTCTGGTCATCGTTAATAAATGTCTTGAGTGATTCCAGTTCAGATTCGCTCTCGGCGCGTATCAGGATGCTGCTTCTTGTCGTTCCTCGCCCAAGGTCTGCAGTTGCCAAGTTGCCATCTGCCCATATCTCGCTGTTAAAAGCTGATTTTCCAGCTTTAAAAACACCTACAACTTCCCAATCACCCCTGCCAAAGAACATTGAGTCACCAACTGAGGTTCCGTCCCGGATGGAATGGATGCCGGTACCTACAACTACTTCTCTCTTGCCTGGTGTAAACCAGCGCCCTTCCAGGAGTTCCATTTCCTCACGCATCTGAATGCCAATGGGTGATACTCCGCGTACATTAACGTTAGAAACCGAACTGGTATCACTGCGTAATGTCAGTGATATGACCGAAATTACCTCATGCGAAATCATCGGCTCCCCATTTAGTTGCGCAATGCCGGGACTGAATTTCAAGGTGTCGAACTTCTCTTTACTGACGAGACTGACCAGTTCAGCTGTAGCACCCTGTCTCATAACGATCATGTGCAGGGGATGACCACTAACGGAAAGGGAGCCCCTTAGCCCCTGGACAAGCGTTCCAATACCCAATAGAACAGCCACTGTCAACGCAACACCAAGTGCAGTCATGAGTGTGGTCGTCTTGCGAACCGTCAGGTTGCGAATGTTATAGGAAATGGGGATGCCCATGATATAAGGGTTGCTTGGATTCAGCCGGCAAAACGCAAGGCATCAACCGTTTTAGTCCGAGATGCCAGTATTGCCGGAAAGGCTGAACTGCCCAAGCCAACGATCAATGAAATAGCCATACAGATCGGAACGGCCCAAGGGGGCAGACCAAATCCAGTGAAAAACATAACCATCATATCTTCCAGGGCAGAAGTAATAATATATGCGCCACCGACGCCTAATATGCCCCCAAGTAATGCAATCGCAGTAGCCTCACCAAGCACAAGATTCAAAATTGTACCGGATGGATATCCTAATGTCTTGAGTACTCCAATCTCACGAGTCCTCTCACGGACGGCCATCGCAATGGTGTTCGCAGAAACCATCAGCATGGTGAAAACGACAGCTGATGCAATTGAAAGCAGAAAGAGTTTGATGTTGCCAAGCTGATTGATAAAACTCATTTGAAAGGCCGCTTCGGTTTCCGTTTTAGTCGGCTCCGGGGAGTTCCTGAACATGTCGTCAATGACCTGTGCGACACGAGAGGCATCGCCTGCAGAGCGCAAACGAAGCGCAAAGACCCCCACAGCGGACCCCCTTTCAGGGCCAAGGGCTTCCTCCAGATACTTAAAATGGAAAAACGACTGAAAGTCTTCGGGGCCATCAAAGATAGCTTGGACCCTGAATTCAGGATTGAAGGGATAAATATCACCCGTGATTGTAATTGTCTGGCCCAGTTCAATTCCGGCTCTTTCAGAAACTGATTTCCCGATGGCGATCGCCTGACGGTCTCGTTGGAACGCCTCTAATTGTTCCGGTGGGATTTTCAGCTCTCCGTAAATGTCAAAGATGGTTTCCGGGTTGACAGCAAATCTTGGAAACATGTTGTATGGCTGGTAATCGATATACGTTCCGCCAAACCAGTTCATTGGAGAAAAATTTTCAACTCCGTCAATTTCTGCAATACGGGCTCCGTAATAGAAAGGCAGGACTTGCGTTAATGAGACCTTGTGGCGAGTTACCAGACGCAACACTGAATCTTCACCTATATCCCGGAAATAGAACATCGCATAGATCGAGAAAAGTATGCTGATCAGAAATAGTGAAATTGCCATGCTGAGAACAGTCAGGATGGATCTCCTGCGGTTTCTCAGCAGGTTTTTCCAGATCAGAAAAGTATACTTACTCATGAGTTATTCATCCCACATGGCTAAGAAATCTCATGAGCACACAACGTTGGAATAACTGATAAGCAGTGCTGATTACCAGTGAAAGCGGTTGCTGAGATTGCGGGGTCAAATCAATTTTCGCACGCAATGTACAAATTCGCAAACGAGCCATGTCAACTTGTTCATTTGTATATACAGCTTCGGACATAACATTAGCAATTCGATGGATTTACAAGCAAAATCAATTGACTAATGTATTCAGTCACCAGGTTAACGAGCGGTTGCCCCACCATCGATGACCATGACCTGGCCGGTCACCCAGGAGGCCTCATCAGAGGCAAGGTATAGTGCCATGTTACCGATGTCACTGGTTTCGCCCAGACGCCGGATTGGCTGTTGAGGAGGGATCTGTTCTTCGCCATCCGGTCGCTTCCAAAAATAGGAGCTGAAGTCTGTCTTCACAAGACCTGGAGCGATTGCGTTGACACGAACCCCCATCGGCCCCCATTCGTCAGCCCATGTCCGGGTCATCATGATCAGTCCGGCTTTCGTAAGGCTGTACAGTAACCCTTGCTTCTGAGGTCGCAGGCCTGCGATTGATGCAATGTTGATGATCGAGCCGTTTCCTCTCTCCATCATTTTCGGCACAACCAGCCTGTTGAAACGAACTGCTGAGAGCACATTGATTTCGACCATTTTCAAGACCGCAGCATCAGTCACATCAATTGAGGGCCCTTGTTCAAGGTTCGTTGCACCGTTGTTGACCATGATGTCGATGGAACCAAGTTGTTGCTCTGTTTCCGCTACAGTTGCTTCGATTTGATCGAGTTTCCCGACGTTGCATGCAAGAGGCAAGATCCTGCCTGGCAGGAAATTAAACTCTTGAGCTGTTTTCTCAAGGTTTTCCAGTTTTCTGCTGGCAACTACTACATTGGCGCCGGCCTCCGCAAACCTGCGGGCAATCTCCTTGCCAATGCCGCGGCCTCCACCTGTGATCAATGCTGTCTTGCCTTCCAAACTGAAGCCCATCTTGCTGTTTTCCTCTAACTTCGTAATGGACATAAAACCATACTTCAAATACTATTCGCTACAATCGCAGCACCATAACTGTACAAGTGAGGGATCCGCAACCGTTGACAACCCCTGTACGGGCGGCTCATCAATTCGATGAACAGGCCTTGGCGGATTACCTTAAAACTCATCTTGAGGGATTTCGCAAACCCTTCTCCATCTTGCAGTTTGAAGGTGGTCAATCCAACCCGACTTATCTAGTAGGATGTGGCAGCCAGAGCTTTGTGTTGCGCAAAAAGCCTCCTGGGCAGCTCTTGCCTTCGGCTCATGCAGTTGAAAGGGAATATCGCATCATGCGAGCTCTTGCGACCAGTGAAGTGCCGGTTTGCTCCGTGTCGTTACTTTGCGAAGACAGTTCGATCATCGGTACTCCGTTTTTTGTGATGGAACATGTCGCGGGACGAGTCTTTCATGACCCAACACTGCCTGGAGTTGCACCAGCGGACAGAACTGTGATTTACAGGCAAATGATCCAGATCCTGTCTGCACTCCATAAAATTGAGCCGGCTCAGGTTGGGTTGGAAGATTTCGGGAAACCTGGAAATTACTATGCCCGCCAGATTAGCCGCTGGTCCCGTCAGTACCAGGCTTCCAGAACTAAGACGATTTATGAAATGGACCAATTGATGGAATGGCTTCCAGAGAATATTCCACCTGGTGAACAGCCCCGCATTGTGCATGGTGACTACAGGCTAGGGAACATGGTCATTCATCCCACGCACTCGCAAATTCTTGCTGTGCTGGACTGGGAGCTTTCTACGCTTGGAGACCCGCTGGCGGATCTTGCCTATACCCTGATGTCGTACTGCCTTGCAGGAAAGAGGGCATCTTCACTCGTTAACAATGACCCTGCCAAAACAGGAATCCCATCCATGAATGAACAATTGAATTTGTATTGCCGATACACCGGTCGGGACAACATCAGTCAATGGAATTTTTACATGGCGTTTTCACTGTTTCGTTCAACTGCAATAGGGCAGGGGGTTTACAAGCGGGGTCTTGATGGCAATGCCAGCTCGGAAACAGCTCTGCAACTGGGCCAGGATATAGAGTCGACAGCGCATCTTGGCTGGCAGATGGCTGCAGATGGCTAATGAACGAGTCGATTGAATTGATAGAACCTTGTAATGTGAAGAAGAGATGTTTGGTTGGGTGCAGTGATGCTTGATCATTGCCTCTAACGCTTGAACCAGCAAGACTCCAGGTAAGTATTGATGCCGTATTACTCTCAACGTGGCAGTATGCCCTCAGGCTTTGGAATGCTTCCCACTACGCCTTATGTAATCAAACAACTACTTTGGGCAAATTTCATAACATGGTTTGTTTTTGCCATCAGCTTTGCTGCTGGAATTGGGCCACTCACTTCATTGTTCCGTTGGCTCAGCATGACTCCTGATCTTGTGATAAGTGGAGCGATCTGGCAGGTCGGAACATACATGTTCCTACACGATCCAGGCGGGCTTTGGCATGTTTTGCTGAACTTGTTCGCACTCTGGATGTTTGGTGGAGTATTGGCTCGCGACTGGGGCTCTACAATGTTTCTCAAGTTTTATCTGACTTGTGGAGTGGGAGCAGCCATAGCAGACGTCTTCGTACGACTGATTATGGGAACTCCATCTGTTGCGACTATCGGAGCTTCTGGAGCTGTACTTGCAGTAGTTACAGCATTTGCCGTGAAGTACCCCAAAACGCCAATCCTGATTTCTTTTGTTATTCCAGTGCCAGCTTGGGCAGTCGCTATGGGATATGCAGCACTCAATCTGATAGGGGCTGCACAGGATCTGACACGGGGAGGAAATCCTACGGGAACTGCTTTTACAATTCACCTGGCAGGCATGGCTCTGGGTTATTACTACGCTGACAAGAAAATAAACTTCCTGAATTTCAACCTGGAGTCCACAATCCGGCAATGGAAATTGCGCCGTGCACGCAAAAAGTTTGAAATTTACATGAAAAAGAATGACAAGGGACAAGACCCATGGGTGCAATAATCGGGGCGGCTATCAGGTTGTAGTTGAAAGAAATATTGACTTGAACCCAATCACAAGTCGCCGTGACCTCAGCGCAGATCTCTTGCAGCCCTCCGGTTCAGCGCAACCGAGAATACCGTTGTCAGGTGCTTCAAAGGCAATGCCACGCTTTTTCAACTAGCACTTGACGTACTCGTGACCGTTAATACAAAGCTTGGCATTGTAATAAAAACAGGAGCAGAACTTCAGGAACGGCGGTCTGAAGTCCTCGTCCCCGAGGTAAAAATAGTAGGAATTCGGCATCGTTGCCGAAGGAACCAGTTGAGTCGAGCACAAGCCCGTATTGGGATCTGTCGAGGCTGGGGTATATAGTGGGCATTTTCAATGTTTGCGAGTCACGGTCAATAATTCGACGGGTCGTGCTTCGCGACATCGTTATAGGGACCGAAATGAATGTACTGGGTCACTCCGATAGACTATCTCGCAGACTATAAGCCTGTCTTGAACACGTGAGTATTGCTCTTTGCCGCTGATCGTCATGCTTGCTCTTACATCTTGCGAACATTGAAAAGTCCTGGGGTATATAGCACATGCGCCTTCTTCTGCGTCTTGCCGACGAACAGCACACCCTCGCCGCCCTGCCAGTTTTGAAGGTACGCCTGTGCGCGGTCGTCCTTGTACTCGTCACTCTTGAAGGGCACCGGTGGCTTATAGACTTTGCGAAAGAACTAGGCCCGCGCCCACAGGTCTGCAGCATGGGCACCCACACGTTGAGGTACATGCGGCCGATGCACAGCCGTTTTGACACAAAAAGTTGCGTGGCCTCATTTATCGCAAAGAACGTAGATACTTCTTCTGATGGACACATAATCCCTACTTACCCCACTTGAGTGAACCTTCCTGTAAAGCATGTAACTGTTTTCATAAACAGCAGAAAAGCAATACAAAATAAGCTCTTTCAATTGGACTTCAGGTTTTTGGCAAGCTAATTTTATCCAAAATCACTCTCAGCAAAACTTCAGGAACCTGGCTCCGTTTCTTGAAAACAAATGAACAGGCAACAGTCACATCCGAAAAGTTACCAAGGACTTTATTGCAGGATGTCTCCAGGCAGCGTAGACTTTAGTATGATGTGAGCATCTGCAATGGCATTCTTCGAAACCCCGCTAGCATTTTTAATCGGTCCTCTTGGAGTGCAGGAGTTGATGATTATCCTGCTGATCGCCCTGGTGATCTTTGGTGGTAAGAAAATTCCGGAACTCGGTAGAGGTCTTGGTGACGGCATTAGGCAGTTCAAGTCATCTCTGAAAGGGGACGATCAGGAAGCAGCAGCCACCAAGGAAGAAGAGAACAACAAGGCTTCCTGAAGTCACTTCCGTTTAACACCACAAGATAACTGCAGCGGGATTGGGTTCCTTCCGCAGGATTATTGATTTCATTGATCAGGCGAGACACTGTTGTCTTCTTATCCGGGCTCTTATTTCTCGGGTTCTACAATTTGTTATCAATTACCTGTCTTTGTTATCAATTACCTGTCTAAAAAGAATTTTTCAAGTAAAATGTTTTCAAATGCAGGACATACAGGCAGGATGAACACTGCTTTTCCATTGCAATAATGCAGGAACATTGACTTTCCTTGAATCAACTCCTGAACGACTGACAATCACATGAACCCGAAACTAATACATGTGATCGGAGGCGGTCTGGCTGGGCCAGAAGCTGCTTTGCAAATCAGTCGTCAAGGCCTGCCAGTAATCCTGCACGAAATGCGTCCGGTCAAGCGCACACCTGCACATCAGACAGACGATTTGGGGGAACTTGTATGCAGTAATTCCTTGAAGTCTGAAACTCGTGGAAGTGCGCCGTGGCTTCTGAAGAAAGAATTGCGGCAGATGGGGTCTGTTTCGATGCAAGCAGCTGACGAATCCAGGATTCCTGGTGGAATGGCATTGACTGTTGACCGACACCAGTTTGCGGCTTGTATGACAAAAACTGTTCTCAATGAACGCCTGATTCAGGTTGTAATTGAAGAAGTTACGGATGTACCACAGGATCCAGAGGAGATCTGGATCATTGCCAGTGGTCCGCTGACAAGTAATGCCCTGGCGCAGTCGATCAGCAGGTTAACTGGAAAAGACAGGCTTTTTTTCTACGACGCAATCAGTCCGATTGTCGATGCAGAGACGATTGATATGTCCATCGCATACCGTGCATCGCGCTATGGCAATGCAATAGATGGAACCGATGACTACATCAACTGCCCATTTAATCGGCCGCAATACGAACGATTCATCAAGGCAATTCTTGCTGCAGAACAGCATCAATCTCAAGAGTTTGATAATCCAAATTATTTCGAGGGCTGTCTGCCGATTGAAGTACTAGCGAGACGCGGTGAACACACTCTGCGATTCGGCCCAATGAAGCCTGTAGGATTGCGTGATCCCAGGACGGGGCAGGGAGCTTATGCAGTAGTTCAGTTACGCCAGGAAGATGCTCGTGCAGGATCCTACAACATTGTTGGATTCCAGAACCATCTCAAATATGGTGAACAGAAGCAGATCTTGCGTATGGTTCCAGGACTTGAAAAAGCGGAATTCCTTCGTTACGGCCAGATCCATCGCAATACATACATCAATGCACCTGCTTTGTTGCATTCCACTCTGCAGCTCAAGGAATTCCCTCAAATCCTTTTTGCAGGCCAGATTTCCGGAGTCGAAGGCTATGTCGAATCAATTGCGACAGGATTGATAGCAGGCTGGAATGCTGTGCGTCTGGCACGTGGACAAGAACCACTGACATGGCCCCGCCAGACAGCTCACGGGTCGCTCTGCAGCTACATTGCTGGCGCTAGCCCCGATAATTACCAGCCCGCAAACATCACTTTCGACCTGCTTCCTCTTTCTCCCGAGTTGCAACAACACTACAGAAGGAAAAAGAAGGAACGTCGCATGAAACAGTGTGAGTTGGGTCTGGATTCCATCAAAGAATTCTTGCATGCCAGTCAAGTCATCTGATCGCTCGTTATCCGCAGCAGTGGAGCGTTATTTGCTCTGTATGCGCCTCCAGAACGCTTCTCCGAATACGATCCTGGGTTACCAGAAGGATCTTGCTTTATTTGGTGATTATTATTTGCGTGAAAAGGAAATCTCCTTAAAGATTGACGAAGTTACGCGTTTCCATATACGCGAGTTTATGGCTGATGGTATCCGTCGTAAATTGACACCTGCAACCACCGCCAGGCGCCTGTCAGCTTTACGGGCATTCTTTAGCTACCTCGTCCAAGAGGAAGGCTTGTCAAACAACCCAGCTCAAAGTGTTTCATCTCCTAAAATCCCCAAGAATCTTCCAGTGGTGATGGCACCCGATGAGTTGAACCGGATGGTCGACGGGATTGTATACAACCATGACCGGGATCGATTTCCCAACAAGGTTGTCCGTGATCGTCTGATATTTGAACTCCTTTATGGAACAGGCCTGCGCGTTAACGAACTGATTAACATCAACCTTGATCATATTGACCGGGCAGAACGCTGGATCCGCGTACTTGGCAAGGGACGCAAGGAGCGTCAGGTGCCTTACGGACGCAAAGCAGATGAGGCATTGAACCGGTACCTTGTGTTGCGTACTGAATTAAAGCCCCCAAAAAATCTACGTGCCTTGTTCCTGCATCGCTGGGGCGGGTCGTTGCGTCGTTTGACAGCCCGGGCAGTTGGCCAGATCATCAAGAGATACGCACAGGCCTTTAACGGTGATCCCTCCCTGCATCCTCATGCACTGCGTCATGCCTTTGCTACGCATCTTTTGTCTGAAGGGGCGGACTTGCGCGCAATCCAGGAACTGCTGGGACATGTAAGTCTTTCAACTACACAAAAATACACACAGTTATCCCTCGAATCACTGATGAAGGTTTACGATTCTGCGCACCCCAAGGCCTAGGATGCCCTATCTGGCAGCAGTTTCAGCATGAAACAGACAAAACAAGCGAACGACTATAAACAGCCTGTTGAATATGATTGATGCATCGGGTGATATTCTGATGAATCTGTCCCTTGAAATAATGTCCAAAAGAACCCTGTTTCTCAACCCGCCCTCATATAAAAAATTTTGACGGTGGGGCAAGTTCGCGCTGGCCAGCAACCAGGGAGATCGAGTCCTATTGGTATCCGGTGTGGCTCTGTTATCCAGCAGGAATGCTGCCTGACAGTAAGGTTATCGATGCCCCTCCGCACAAGATTACCCCACAGCAGGTTGTCGACATGGCACCGGAGTTCGATTTTCTTGTGCTGTTTACTTCGACACCAGGGTTTGTCAATGACTGTGCTCTGGTTGAGCAGATGAAATCTGTCAATCCAGACCTTGAAGTCTGCTTTGTTGGCCCACATGTCGGCTCGCAACCAGAGGCCAGTCTGCGAGCCTGTCCAGCGATCAACTTTGTCGTGCGCAAGGAGTTTGATTATCAGGTTGTTGATTTTGCAAATGGCAACCCCTATATCGAACTTGGCGGGGTGAGCTATATCTCAGCCAACAACGAAGTCGTGCATAACCCCGACATACCCCAAGTTGAGGAGTTGGACAAGTTGCCTTGGGTCACTCCGATTTACCAAAGGGACCTGGATGTTGAGCGTTACAACGTTCCGTTCCTGAAGCACCCGTATGTGTCTTTCTACACCGAACGTGGATGCCCTGCATTATGTACGTTTTGCCTATGGACACAAACAATTTCGGGGCATCTCTGGCGAACTCGATCTGCTGATGATGTTGCCAATGAAGTGCAATGGACACTGGATAATTTCTCCGATATCGAGGAAATCTTTTTTGATGATGACACCTTCAATATCCGCAAGGATCGAGTTATTGAATTGTGCAGCAAACTAAAGCCCTTGAGTTTCACGTGGTCCTGCACTTCACGTGTAAATGTGGACTACGAAACCCTGCAAGCAATGAAAGAGGCAGGTTGCAGGCTTCTTATCGTGGGCTATGAATCCGGTGATCCGACCATCCTGAAAAACATCAAGAAAGGAGCAACTGTGGAAAGGACGATCCAGTTTACGCGGGATGCCCATAAATTGGGGCTGATAATCCATGGTGATTTCATTATTGGACTGCCTGGGGAATCAAGGGAAACGATCCAGCGGTCCCTTGAGTTTGCCAAGCAACTGGACACAGAGACTATTCAGGTTTCAGTCGCTCATCCGTACCCTGGAACGAGTTTTTATGAAGAAGCCATGCAGAATGGCTGGCTCACCCAGGACTCAATGACCGATGCAATGGGGCACCAGTTGCCGAATATCCACTATGAGGATCTTGACCAGAAAGAAATTCTTGCCTGGATTGAGAGATTCTACGACGAGTACTATTTTCGGCCGAAGGCCATCTGGCGGATCGTCCGCAAGGCTATTTTCAACAACAAGGAACGTAGACGGCTTTACAAGGAAGCACGTGAATATCTGGCATTAAGAGCAAACCGCAAGCAGTACTTAGCCGAAATGCATGCTACATAACGACTAACTGTTTTTTTACAACTACGCAAATAACGTGAATTCTTGCCTGTTACAACCACCGTGGAAAATTTGTGGAAAACCTGTGCAAGGATTCAGAACTCCATAGGTTGAGTTGATTTGTCGCTCGACCCGTCCTTAACGTTCCTGACTGAGAACCAGTAGATGCAGAACATTGCAACCGTGATCCCTGCAACAGATACTCCAAGGCTATCTATAACTGGAATAGGGAAATCCCTGCCAAACAAATCAGGTAGGGTCTTGGGGATGGCAATCAGGATGCCAGCAATGGCTTCGCCAGCGATTAGCCCAGAGGCAATCAACACGCTCGCTTGCTTGGCCCGTTTGGAATGCTTCTGAATCAATTCAGATAACCAGCTCCCCAGGAATATCGGGACCATTAGTGCCAATGGCAAATAAATACCAACAGCAACAGGCATGATATGGGCACGGAAACGACTACCGGAACGCTCCAGAAAAGAGTCCAGCATAAGCAGGCTTAGTGCTATAGCAACCCCAATCCAGACCATATTCCATGGCAAACTAGCATCTCCGAACAAGGCATCGGTAATAGATGCAAACAAACTGGCCTGTGGTGCACGTAATGCACCCGGAGCGTCTGTTCCAATTCCATAGGCATTGTGAAGAAGCGACAGGATAGGAGCAATGCTGAAAGCAGGAATCACAATTCCAATAAATTGTCCCAACTGCTGGTATTTGGGCGTAGCACCGACCAGGTAGCCAGTCTTGAGGTCTTGGGACGTATCTCCTCCTGTTGCAGCAGCACAGCACACAATGCTGGCAACTCCCAATGCCCCAAGGGTTCCAGCACTACCAGACATACCAAGCAATAAAAGAACCAGGGAAGAAAACATCAGTGCACAGATTGTCATTCCTGAGATGGGGTTGTTCGAAGAACCAACCAACCCGCAGATATAGCTTGAAACAGCAACAAAAAATAGAGTGGCAACAAGCATCACAACCCCCGCAGTGATTGCTATGGAAATTGAGTCAGTCATGATGCTGTAGAGAAAAAATGTGCCGATTGCAGCGGCTAGCAGGATAACTCCAACTGTCGTATTTGAAAGGTCTTGCTCTGTTCTGGAAACCGTCGCTGCTAGATGCCCGAAACTGCTTTTCAACTGCCTGATTGCATTGGTGATTCCAGGGCGAATCTTCCACATGGAAGACAGCCCACCTACGATCATGGCACCCACTCCCATATACCGGATCTGGGATGACCATGCTTCCCATGCTGCATCCAGAGCAGATGCTCCTTCAGGAAGTGGGTTCAACATGTAATACAGCGGGATTGCAACCCCCCAGGCAATAACACTGCCACCTAATACCGCAACACCAATCTCGATGCCTACAATGACACCGACACCCAGCAAAGCAACAGAAACATCCGAACCAAAGTAAAAAACGCTTCCTGCTATCCGCCATGCATATTCTGCTGTCCCTCGGAAAATAGCAAACAGTGCACTACAGCATTTGTAGACAACGCCACCAAACAGGGCAGTCATGATCTTGAGCATCGAACTGCCGCCTTCCTGACCGGCTTCAAGGACACGGGCACAGGCCACACCTTCCGGGTAGATCAGGTCCTTGTCCTCTACAATCAGGACCCGACGCAATGGGATCATAAATAGAATTCCTAAAAAGCCTCCCAGGATGCCGATCAGGGAAACCTTCCAGAAAGAAAATTCTGTCCAGACCCCCGTGATCACCATCGCTGGCACCGTAAAAATGATCCCAGCAGCCACAGCTTCCCCTGAGGATGCAATGGTCTGCACCATGTTGTTTTCAAGGATCGTTCCTCGTCGCAGCAGGCCTCGCAGGATTGCCATTGAAACAATGGCTGCTGGAATGCTTCCAGATACGGTCATTCCTGCATACAGTCCAAGATAAGTATTTGCTGCAGTAAGAATGGTTCCGATGAACAAGCCGAAAAAAATTGCCTTGACCGTAAATTCAAGAGTTCCTGATTGTTGCTTTTTCATATAAAGTTAGTATTCCAGAGTCTGTGGTTTAAGGTGCAGACAAGACCCTGAACTTGAACCAAATAATATGACAGCTTGGTACTCGTGTAATTTCTTGCTTCAATGAATTGCGACCTAATGGTCTTGATCAATTTGATAGTTCTTTTGTGAATCTATCAAGTTACTGATGATAGTTTCAGGGTTGGGTACAGGTAGGCAGTGAGTTATACTAGCTCGACTGGGTGGTAACGGGGTTCAATTCCTGGTTTGTTGGACTGTGAAAGAAGATTCATAACTAGAATTACAAGTCATTGTAATGCATATGATTACAAACTTAATTTCATTCTAAATATGAAGTTCTTGAGGTTTTGAGATGCTCCTATTCTCAGAATGAATAGAATTTCAATCACACCTGAGCAACCCCTTTCTTGTCGGAGTTGATCCCACATGCAAAGATAATTTCAGCCAGCTGCTCAAACGGCTTAAGGAAAAGCTTTCACATTGGTGACCAACATGAAAACAAATCGTATCCAGCGGGGTAGCCACTGAGGGAAGGGTGCCCTTTAGACACATGCTCATAGAGTTCCGTTATTTGGGAATTGCCAGGACCTGCGAAGTCGCAGGACTGGGGGGTGTCCTGATTGACATGGAGCTTGGCCCATTTGATGTCTCCAAAGTTGCCCAGCTGATTGCTTGCTTCAAGGCAATAAATATCAGTCCAGTGGTTCGTATACAGGATACTGCGTACCATTCCGTTTCCAGGGTCATGGATACGAGGGCACATGGAATCATGGCCCAATGTGCGATATGCCGAACACACACTAACTCAACCATGCAATACGTCACGGCATCTTCCGGCAACCATGGTCCGGGGCTAGGGACATCGTATAACGAGTTCATCCTTCCCAACCCGGAACCCTAAATGAAGGCTGTCAATGTCTCCAACCTGCTGATCTGCCAGATTGAAAGCACGACTACAATTCGGGATATCGAATTGATTACAGCTAGCAAAGGTGTTGATTGCCTTTGGGGTAGGGTACATGGACTTTACTCAATCCCTGGGCGGTGGAGGGCAACTGCAGTATCCGGATTTATTGGCCGCTCTCCAAAATATTGGGGAATGTCGATTGGCACTGCAACTGGCAATCTCCAATCTCTGAGAGGCCAGTTGAGTGGCAGGGTAGTGATGGACTACCAAGGATGCAATCCTTTACAACCTGAGACAGAAAACGTTGTGTCATCATAATCGCTTGGGCGATCTTCGCAGGCTGTTTCCTTATGTCAGGCCCTATCTGGGTCGTATAGGGATATCCGTACTGCTAATGGCCATTGTGGGGATATGTCAGGGCCTGACAGTCATTCTGATTGGGCCGGTCATCGACCGGTTGCTAAATCCTGAATCCAGTGAAACATCCATCGAGTTATTCAAATTGCCAATTAGTGGCACAAGCATCTATCTGGATCAACTTGTTCCTGTCTCATTTGGCGATCTCTTTACCCTGTTCTGTACCGTTCTTCTAATGATCTTTCTGTTGAAAGGTATTTGTGATTTTACAGGGAATTACTTGGTGAACTATGCAGGCTTTGCAGCAATTCGCAATTTGCGGAACGCTATGTTCGGGGTTGTCCTGAATCAATCACCGGCGTTTTTTCAGAGCAAGCATACCGGGGAACTGGTTTCCTCTCTTGTCAGCGACATTGAGAAAATCCAGTCCATCTTTTCTCACTTCCTTGCAGACCTGATGAGGCAGACATTTACTCTTATCGTACTTTTGCTAGTTTTGTTCACCAAAGATCCTTTTCTTGCTGCGCTCAGCTTGATCATCCTGCCTTTTGTACTATTTCCGACATCAAGAGTAGGAAAGCTTATTCGGGTGACATCCAGACGCGTACAGGATGAGTTGTCAGGACTCGTGAAAATAATGCAAGAGACGATCACAGGGAACAGGATTGTGAAGGCCTTTGCCAGGGAACCATTTGAAATCAATCGATTTGAAAGTCAAGCCAATCGTTTGTTTTCAAGCAACATGTATCTGGTCAAGCAGCAAGCGATTGTTTCACCAATAGTTGAGACCTTGGCCGTCATCACAGTGTTGGCATTACTTTTCTACGTCAGGCGCCGAATAGAAGCTGGAGTTATGACAGCAGGGGAGGTGGTCAGTTTTGTTGCAGCCTTGATGATGCTTTTTCAACCTGTAAAGCGACTGATTGGTATTTACAACATTTTCCAGCAGGCGTTGGGTGCTGCCCAGCGAGTGTTGACCTATATGGATCATCCACACGATGTCCGTGACAAATCAAGAGCCAGTCGCTTGCCTAGGTTCCACAACTCTATTGAGTTTGAGAAGGTGGACTTTTTCTACCCGGGTACACCGGAAACAGCTGCTCTACAGAACATCACATTCACAGTGCGGCCCAATGAAGTCATTGCACTTGTTGGTCTTAGCGGAGCAGGGAAAACGACATTGATGAGTCTTTTGCCCCGTTTCTTTGATACATCTCGAGGGACGATCCGGATTGATGGATACAACATATGCGATGTTTCACTCAAGTCCCTGCGTGATCAGATAGCAATTGTCAGTCAGGAGACATTTCTGTTTGACGACACAATCTACAACAACATTGCATACGGACGAAAGGATACGGACGCCGGGCAAGTCAATGCGGCTGCTGAAGTGGCACATGCTACCAAATTCATTGAAGCCTTGCCAGGTGGGTTCCAGACCCATCTGGGGGAACGCGGTTACAGGCTTAGTGGAGGACAACGGCAGCGCATCAGTATAGCGCGGGCACTCCTCAAAGATGCTCCGATTCTGCTTCTTGATGAAGCTACAGCACACCTAGATAGTGAAGCTGAAATATTAGTTCAGCATGCCATCTCCAACTTGATCCACGGGCGGACTGTTATTGTGAGTACTCACCGTATGTCGTCGATACAGTCGGCTAACAACATTCTGGTTATTGATCAAGGGAAAATCGTGGACAGCGGTAATCACGAGGATCTTCTGAAGCACAGCATATTGTATAGGCGGCTTATAAAATTGCAATCAGGAGGAGACTGAGAGGGCTTGTCAATATTTGACAATTTCCTATATCATACAGACACATACCGGTCTGCATGTGGTGCAGGTGCAGGTCCTGCTTGCAATATGCGTTTAATTAAGCTATACATTAGGCATACCCCTTGCAGGTTGCTTGAACCCCACTAAAATTGAGAATTAATCCCCTCCTGCAACTCAATAGACAACTCATTGATGTCCATAGTTTTTGTGATTTCTGCACCTTCCGGGTCAGGGAAGACCACACTTGTCCGGGAGCTTCTGAGGGAGGACAGGAGTCTGCAGTTTGCAATCTCGGTAACAACCAGACCAAAGCGCAATAAAGAGGTACAGGGGAGTTCCTATCACTTTGTTAGCAAGAAACGCTTTCAGGAGATGATTGACACAGATGAGTTCCTGGAATGGGCTGATGTTTTCGACTATCAATACGGGACCCTAAAGTTGGTTCTAAACGATGTAGAACAAACTGGTAAGGACCTGCTGATGGACATTGATGTCCAAGGTGCGTCATCATTAACAGACAAGGTATCGGAAGTAGTTAGCATCTTCATTCTTCCGCCATCTCGACGTGAACTTGAGTTGCGCTTGAGAAATCGGAGTTCCGACACTGAAGAAGTGATTAAGCGCCGATTGCAGGAAGCTTCCCGGGAAATCCGGGAATGCACCAACTATGACCATATTGTGGTAAATGACAACCTTGATGTCTCCCTGCAGAGAATTCATGCAATCATAGCGTCAGAACGCATGAGATCAGAACGCATGAGCCAGTCGATCCAGCCAATTCTTAAGAGTTTTGAGCTCAATTCGGCAGTAAAATAGGGGTAAATAGCATGATCAAAAAGGAAATACAACAAGAACGGAAGGTTTTTGGGGATTATGTCAAGCCTCCGGACCAACATTGGACGATCCCTACAGACAAAGACAAGGGTGTTTATCGCTTCATTCTGGCGGCAGCTCGTCGTGCACGACAGCTTCAAAATGGATCAAGGACACTAATTTCAACAAGTTCTCGTAAATCAACCAAGATTGCGATGGAAGAAGTGAGGTCAGGGGCGATTGGTGTAACAATCGTGCCGGAAGGTGAACCATGGCCACCTGTGCGGGAGCAGTCTTCGGAGGATGCGTTTTCAGAATCCAATGTATTTTCGGAATTGCCAGCACCACCAACTGAGGAGTAAAGGGTTGTCAGGCTTTTAGTGAATATCATTCAGTTGACAATTCGCAGGTAAGCCCCTGAGGACTGATTGTCTTGACACAACAAACCATTAGTGGAAACACAAGAGTTTCCTGGATTCTTGAACCAGGAAACTTGTATCATTTTCTGTCTAGAAACCGTTGCAGTAGTTTGATTGCATCGTATTTTGTGCTTGCAGCAATTGTACTTGCTGTTTCTGCAAGTGCCCAGACGATTAGTGTTGAGGATTGGGAGCCACGATCGACTTTGGTTGTCAACGAACATCCAGTTCCGCGAGCAAAGTTCCCGGTTATTGATGTACACAGCCATCATTCAAGTACAACTGCACCGACACGCATCAAAAAGATTATTCAGGAAATGGATGATCTGAATCTCGCAATCCTTGTCAATCTCAGCGGCGGGTATGGGGAACGTCTCCGTCAAACCGTTCAGAACTTTAAAACAAATTTTCCGGGACGTTTCGCGGTATTTGCAAATGTCAATTTTCAGGGCATTGGTTCTCCAGGCTGGGATGAAAGGGCCGCAAAGCAATTAGCTGAAGATGTTGCTGCGGGAGCTCAAGGGCTCAAGATATTTAAGAACTTCGGCATGAATATCCGAGCTGACGGCGGACGTCGGATACCCGTGGACGATCCTGCCATGGACAAGGTATTTGAAACATGTGCCAGATTGGATATCCCGGTCTTGATCCATGTAGCTGAGCCTTCAGAGTTTTGGGCGGAACATGATCGTTTCAACGAAAGATGGCTGGAACTCAAGCTGCGCCCTCGCAGAAAAAGAACGGCTCCACCTAGCTTTGAAGACTTGATCGCAGAACGGAATCGCCTCCTTGAGCGCCACCCGGACGTGAAGTTCATCCTTGCTCATATGGGCTGGCATGGGAATGACCTTGGAATGCTTGGTGCCTTGTTTGACAGGCATCCTAATGTCAATGTGGATATTGCCGCCGTTCTTTATGAACTTGGCCGTGTTCCCTTGAGTGGAGGGGAGTTCCTTATTCACTACAAGGATCGTATTTTGTTTGGCAAGGATTCTTACGAGCCCAGTGAATTTCCTTATTATTGGAGAGTTCTCGAAACCAGGGATGAATATTTTGCGTATTACCGGCGATACCACGCACATTGGAATCTTTATGGTCTGGGGTTACCTGATGATGTCCTACAGCATATCTATTGGAAAAATGCACAACGACTGATCCCTGGAATTGATGCAACGCAGTTTCAGTCCAGTAAATAATTACCTGCCGCTCAATTCCGCCTGCGCCAGTGTTTCAATCAAATCAACAGCTGCCCGGGCATCAGCCAAGTCTGCAGTTTCAACTGCCGAGTGTGGATAACGCAGTGGAAATCCAATAGGGATGTTGACTGTGTCTGTAAACCCGAATGCTGCTCCGTCATTCCCTCCTGCTGTAACACCGGTTTGTATTGGAATCTTGCGTCTCTTCGCTAGTTCAAGAACTCGTATCAGTTCATTCCGAGGGGTGAGGCCACTTTCATCAAGAGCACGTAATACCGGGCCGTTTCCAAGTTGAGCATGAGCAATGAGAGGTTCATCAAGCGGGCTGTCAGAAGTCACAAAGGTATCAACTGCATATACTCGTTTGGGAGCTTTGATAGCTGCAAGTTTCTTGGCACCTAACAATCCAATCTCTTCTTCGACACTGAAAACAAACTCCACAGAGTGAGTTGATCGATTGGCTTGTGGAGCAATGCGGTGGATTGCTTCTAGCAGGACTGCACAACCCAGTCGATTATCAAGTGACCGGCCACTGCTCCGGTTGCCAAAAAGTTTGTAATACCGCTTGGGAGCGGTGATGGAATCTCCGACCTTGATTCCCAACTTTTTAAAGGCATTGCTGGTAATATCGCCGAAGTCAAGGTTGCCTGGACGTGTCATAGCTGCCTGAACCGGACCTCTGGCAGTATGAACCACAACGGGACGCCAGGAAAACAGATTCGGAATGATTCCTCCCCGCATAACAGTAGGAATCCATCCATTGGGATTGATGGTCTTGACCTGGTAACCAATTTCATCCATGTGAGCAATAAAGATCGAGCTGCGCCCTGGCCAATTCTAACTATCAGGTTTCCGTTTTCAGTGGTGTAGACCCTTTTCTTGAATCGATCAGGTAGGAGTTTCTTGATAAGTTCCCGTACATCCTGCTCCTTGCCACTTACCCCTGCCACCTCCAGTAGTCTCCCGATGTTGTACTCAACAGCAGGGTTGGCATGAAGTGGCAGTGGATGTGATAGCTTCCGGGAGACGCTAGTTGCAGACTCTACAGTACTGTCGGATATTCTTCCTGAGGGCAAACCGATAAGCTGTCCCAACAGGTCTGAAAGTGCCTCCAATTCAGAAATATTGACTGCTTCAACGGGAGTTCCTGGGTTCCGGACAGCAGGGAGCAGAATAACGGACTGTTGGTTTTCGGGCCATATACTTGAGTCTTCGAATGGACCAAATGAGATGGAATGGAAACTTTTTCGTTCAAGACTCACTTCAGACCTGCTGGCGAGTTTCAGGATCGTGTTTTGAAATACATAACTTTCAGTTGGAGTGACAGCTATAGCAGATCTATCATCACCCCAGTTCTTGCGCAAACCACGACACCTCAAATGTGACAGAGCCCGGATTGACCAAACCTGAACCAAGGGCCTAAAACCATGGCTATACAACGCTTTAGCTAATCCGGACGAGCGGGTCTCAAGTTGATAGACCAGGACGTTTGATGCTGAGGTTATCTGTGATGATAGTTATTTCATTTACACTCAAATTTCCTGTACAGGGCTATGTGCTTTATTCCTGTACCCACAATATGTTGTAGTCGAGGTCGTGGGCGAAGATTACCCTCGGACACTCGCCGAGCTTAAGGCGCAGTTCACAACCGAGCAGGCGTGCCGAGAGTACTTGTTTCAGCTGCGCTGATCTGGTGGGAGACGGCTCAGGAGAACGACGTCAGAGCACTGGGACTGCAGCGGATCCTGGGCTTGGGGTAATACAAGACTACGTGGACCTGGCTGCACAAGCTGCGACGCGCCATGGTGCGTCCGGGACGGGACCGGCTGGCTGGGTGGGTCGAAGTGGACGAGATCTACGTTGACGGCAAGGCAAGCGGGGCACCGGGACAGAAGCTTGGGAAGAAGGCCTTGGTCGCAGTGGCTGTGGAGGAGGCCGGAGCCGGGGTCGGGCGCATCCGGCTCAAGCGCGTGCCCGACGCTTCGGCCGCCAGCCTGGAAGCGTTCATCCTCTAGGCAGTCGAGGCCGGCAGCATCGTGCGCACGGATGGCTGGTGCAGCTATTCCAAGCTGCAGGCCCTCGGCTACCTCCACGAAGCTTCGGTGACGGGAGGGGACCCGGACAGGATCGATTCTGACTTCCCACGCGTGCATCTCGTAGCTTCGCTTCTGAAGCAGTGGTTGCTAGGCACGCACCAAGGCGCGGTCAATCTTAAGTACCTCGATTACTACTTGGACGAGTTCACCTTGTATTTCTAAATCACTAATATATTTTTTGTTTTTTTGGAACTTGATAACCTGATGGTTAAACTGTTTGATACGTTATACTTTGAGGGAAATCCATGAATAAAAAAGACTCAGGTAAAGTTCAGTTAGGCCGTCGGGACTTTGCAAAAGCTGCGGCCACTCTGAGTGTCGCTGTAGCCGCAGCGACACAAGGTCCATTCGTGCAAAAGGCCAAGGCACAGGAGCGTGTTATCAAGTACGGCATGATCGGTCCTGGTAGTCGTGGGAGACGACTCCTGGAGAGGCACCTTCAGCACATGGAGCATGGTGAATGTGTTGCCCTTTGTGACATTTACGAAAAGAATCTGAATAGAGCACTGGCAATATTCAACGATAAGCCTCGAGCCTATTCCGACTACACACAGCTTCTGGGACAGGATGATGTTGAGGCCGTGTTTATCACGGTTCCACTCTATATGCACTTTCCTGTCATGAAAGCTGCCCTCGAAGCTGGTAAACATGTCTTTTGTGAGAAATCACTTGTTTTCACACTCGAAGAAGTGAACATGCTTCGTGAATTGCACAATGAGCATCCAAATTTGATGATCCAAGTCGGTCTACAAAGGCGCTATAGCCTGCTATATCAAAAGGTCAAGGAAATGATTGATGGTGGAGTGATCGGAGATGTTACATCCATCCAGGCTCAATGGCATCGAAACACCAACTGGCGTCGCAAGGCCGCTCAGGAATTTGAAGACCAGTTCAACTGGCGTCTTTACAAAAAATATTCAGGCGGACTATGCGCCGAATTAATGTCTCACCAGGTTGATGTTGCTGATTGGATTCTGGGGCAGCATCCCAAATCCGTTATGGGTGTTGGAGGACTGGACTACTGGAAGGATGGTCGTGACGTTTACGACAACATCCATTTGATTTTCGAATATCCGGGCGGCCAGAAACTGCAATATAGTTCCGTGATGACTAACCGCCACATAGCAGGACGCAGGGTTCCTGGAGATGGTTGCAGAGAAACGATCCTTGGTACAGACGGTGCAATTGAAGTCACCCTGATTCCATATGGCGATGGCATGTTGTACCCGGATGTCATGGAAGTCAAGATGGCGGGTCAGGCAAATGACAAGGAGGTCGATGCCGGGGAAAACTGGGTTGCAGGCGCAACAGTAGCTCTTGACACGGCAGAGCAGGGAGATGGGTTTCCTATTAATCCGGAAACGATCAATCCGAGTGAAGTTGGTTTTATCGAGAAAGAGCTTTATTTCGCCAAGACCTGGGCCTACAACAAGGGCATCCTGCGTCCAAGCGAGACAGTTGATCCCGAGTATGCAGAACTATCCAGTTTTCTAACTGATGTTGCGAATGGCACAAGGCCTCTTGCAGATGTAAATGTTGGATTGCAGGATTCCATTGCTGTCATCCTGGCCAATCAGGCAATGGATGAGGAACGCAAGGTGCAATTTACTGAAGCAGGGTAGCCTACTGGTGGCAAATACCGGATGACACAGAATGAAAACAAAAAACAGGCCAAGCTCTAAGACTGGAAGCTATATCAATTAGAACACTGCTGGCGTTTTCTTAATGGGAGGCGGCGCAAACACAGCTAAGACAACCAAGTTGTCCGGTCCGGGGTTCTCAAGTGCATGAGAAATGTCCTGCCGGGCAATCACCATGTCCCCGGCTTCAATCCGATCAGTGGCATCTCCAATGGTCACATCACCTTGTCCTTCAAGAACAAAATAAAGCTTGTCTTGCCCAGGATGCACATGTAAAGCATGTTTCTGCCCGGGCAGGAAACAATTCAATCCGGAAAAGAGTTGCTCACCCTCCAGAAGATCGGCCTTGCCCATCTTCTGTACTGAAAAGACTGCTTTTGTGGGAACCGAACGGAGGATCATTCCTTTTCTAGTTCACTGCGTACCATTTCGTCAAAGAGTTGACGCTGTTCCGGTGTCAGGTACTTCTTAATGCGATTGCGGCCATCTTCCTGATTCCACTGGAGCTGGCCAAGCAGGTCGGCTTCCTCAATAATTACATCATCAAGAATTTCACGAATCTGTTCCAGCTGGTTCATTCGCAAGTCAAGGTGCTCGCTCAGATCCTGGATAGAGGAAGCGACCTTTATTTCAGTGGTATGACTATGCATCAGCGGGCGGAAAAACTGCACACTGAGCATGCCTGTGGCGAATCCGCTAAAAAAAACCAATCCCAAGATTCCTAAGATATTGCCTTTGGAGGCGGAGAACTGGCTGTTCACCGCGTACTGCTCCTTGATATCAAAACTGCGGCAAGCATTGTGTCGCGATTCAAGTGGATATCAGACCCCATCCGCACATAGTAGTCTGTACTGTCAGGCGGTTGGGTCAGGATAGCCTCAGCCTGATGAGAGACACCTGTACTGGGAGCAATTTGGTAGATACCAGCGCCAACAAGCAACATCAACCAAGTGCAGGAAACATAGACAATACGCCTCAGCAAGAGCGGGTTGACAAATACTTCCCAAAACGAAAGGCTGCGCTCTTCTTCAAGCTGCAGCCTGATACGGCTTTTTAATCCCAGGGGCGGCAAGAGCAGGTTAGAATCCTGTAGTTCCAGGGAACCAAAAAGTGTTGAAACCTCTGACATCCCTGAAACAAGATGACGCAGTTTCGGGTTGTCGTTCAGTTTGGCTTCAAATTTCCGGGAATCAGATTCGCTCAACTGCCCGGAAAGGAAACCTTCAAGATTTTCACGAATGTATTTATCCATTGCAGTAATCTCTAACCCACACAAATACCAGCAATATTATAATGCCCCATGCCCAGAATCCTGTTTGAGTTTTTCTGCCAAAGCAACCATTTTCTTGCGGGCCCGGAATAACCTTACTTTAATTGTATTATCGTTCAGTCCTGTCAGTTCAGATAACTCCTCAATCGTGAGACCCTCGACTTCCTTCTTGACCAATAGCAGACGGTCTTCTGCACTGACTGCCGACAGCAACTTGAGCAGGTAGTCACGGTTTTCAGATTGCTCTGCAACACTCACTGTCGTATCCGCGCTACGGACGGTCGTATCAAGAAAGGATCCCTCCTGCTCGACCATGTCGCCTTCATAGACAAGCTTGCGTGACTTGAGCTTCCGCAGGTAGTCATAGCTCTCATTCAGGGCAATACGATATATCCAGGTTGACAACGAAGACCGCATGTCAAATTTTTTCAGGGAATAAAAAACTTTGACAAAAACCTGCTGGGCAATATCCTCGGAATCTATTCGACGTCGCACAAAGCGATAGATAACGCGGAACACCATGTTCTGGTGCCGGTCAATGATTTCTGCAAATGCATCTTCATCGCCAGCCTTTGCCTGGCCTACGAGATCTGCTTCAGACGCATTCTTGATGGACACAGGGCAACGTGGGCTGACTTGAATCGCGGGAACTTCCAACATCGACCTGGAATCTACTAAGCTTGTTAACGAATCCATTTGATCGGATTGGACGTGCAACAACTGTTCCAGGTTTCATTTGATCAAAAATGCCAAAGTTAGAATCTATTCAGAATAGCCAATCCCAAGTACAGCCAATTATGGGCTCAGAGCTAACAAGGATATTCAAGATTGATCGAACAAGCTGAAAGCAGTGCAAACAACCAGGTTCATTGCTCGTAGCAGGACCCTGTAATTTCCAACACGCTATCAAAACAGAAAATGCGAATAATGTGTTATTCTACAATTACACAGCTTAAAGTCGTTATTCGCTGAACCCCATTGTTGCCTATGAATTTCAATGGATAGCAGGTTCTACGGCTAAGTCCTAATTACTAACTGAGCGCTTCTGTAGTAGGCAATTTCTGGCTCTCCAGATTATAGCTGCTATAGGTGTTTCATGGAGCAAGGGATTTTAGTGACTTTATAGCCAGCCTTTTTACGACATTATGGCAACCAGCACCAAGAAATCACCCCCTAGAACGACGAAGCAAGCTGTTTACAAAACAACGAAGACTGCAGGAGTGACAAAGCCGGTCGACAACAAATCCTCTGCGGTAATAACAGCAAAAACTCCTACTGCGAGCAATGTTGAGAAGCCCCATGTCAATAAGACTGTTCCAGGAAAAAGTTCTTCAAGTAGCAAGAAACTGAAATCGAAACCTGCGGCCCCAAGAGCAACAAAACCAGCTGTGGTCAAGGAAGACAGGCCAGCAGACAGTAAGACAAGCACAGTCTCACCTGCCAATGGCCGGAGAACTGCAAGGAAAGCAATGAAAACTGCCAAACCTGCAGCTCCAGGAGCAACAAAACCAGCTGTGGTCAAGGAAGACAGGCCAGCAGACAGTAAGACAAGCACAGTCTCACCTGCCAATGGCCGGAGAACTGCAAGGAAAGCAATGAAAACTGCCAAACCTGCAGCTCCAGGAGCAACAAAACCAGCTGCGGTCAAGGAAGACAGGCCAGCAGACAGTAAGACAAGCACAGTCTCACCTGCCAATGGCCGGAGAGCTGCAAGGAAAGCAAGGAAAACTGCCAAACCTGCAATCCCAAGAGCAGCAAAACCAGCTGTGGTCAGGGCAGGCAAGCCAGTAGCTGCAAAAAATTCTGACAAGAAGGCACTTCGACTTCCAGGTTTTCAAACCACACAACGTATTAGGGCTCCACTTCCAGGACCTGAAATCAAACGTGCTGCAAAAAAGACACTCAAGAATACTGGTGTAAAGGTTGCACCTCCTCCCACTGGACCCCTGCCTTCCACCCCCACTCATCGGCCACTTGACAGGATTCTTGTGCTGGACCTTAGTCGCTTGCTGCCAGGACCCTATGCCAGTCACATACTTGCCAATTTTGGCGCGCAAGTGATCAAAATCGAAAGTGTTGGGGAAGGGGATTATTATCGCGATTATGAACCGAAGATTGATGACAAGGGTGCTGTTTTCTCAACAATTAACCGTGGTAAGAAAAGTATTGCCTTGAACCTGAAGGAAGCACATGGCAAGGAAGCATTCCATGCACTGGTACGAAAAGCCGATGTCATCATTGATGGTTTCCGGCCAGGGGTCATGGAAAAACTGGGTCTTGATTATTCAAAGCTGAAAGAGTTGAACCCCAAACTGATCTACGCAGCCTTGACAGGGTACGGTCAGACCGGCAGTAATGCCTACCAAGCTGGACATGATCTTAATTACATTGCCTCTGGTGGAATGCTGGACCTTTTTGGCGAAAGCAACGGGATACCACTACAGCCTGGTATACAGATAGCTGATATTGCCGCAGGAGCCCTACCGACAGTAATCGGCATCCTACTGGCACTACAGCACAGAAACACAAGCAAGAAGGGGCAATTGGTCGATATTGCCATGCTTGACGGGGTCTTGGCCCTGATGCCAGTACAGATCGCAAACTACGCTGCAACCAAGCGCCGACCCAAGAGAGGTCATGAGAGGTTATTCGGACGTTACGCATGTTACAACATCTATCCAGTTCGAAATGGACGATACTTGGCCGTTGCTGCTCTTGAACCCAAGTTCTGGAAAGCTCTGTGCGAATGCTTGCAAAGGACTGACCTGATTGCCGAACAGTATGCGGAACACAAGGATCAGGAGATTCTGACTGCAGAATTGACCCGTACATTCCAGAAAAAAACAGTTGATGAGTGGATGGAGATCTTCGGCGAAAATGACATCTGTGTTACTGAAGTTCGTGACATTTCTAGAGCTGTACAGGATGAATCCCTTATTGAACGTGGCATCATTATTGCCAACCGTGAGGGGAATGGAGATGTTTATGAGCAGTTGGGCGTTTTTCCAAGACTAAAAGATACCCCAGGATACACATCCGGAAAAGCTCCGGCCCGCGGGGAGCATACGCGACAAGTACTATTTTCGCTGAAATATTCTACAAAAAAGATTGATGAGTTGATTTCTACAAAGGTTGCCGAAGAACCCTCATCCAGTAAGAAATAGCAGTTTACAGCCCCGAGTGGTATTGCAAGCCTTAGCGACCCAGCAATTTAGCCAGGAGCGCAGGCTCATCCGTAATAATTCCGTCTACTCCCAGTGATATAAGACGTTCCATTTCACTCACTTCATTGACCGTCCAGGCATAAACCTGCAAGTCCTCCTCATGAATTTCTGAAATCAATTCACGCGAGGCGAGTCGAAATTGTGGAATCACGTAGTCAATGGGACTGTTGTGACGGGACTCTTCATCCTGGGTACGGTTGTAGATAAAGCCCAGTTCTATGTGCGGCGACAACTCATGAACCTTGTTCAGCATGTCGCAGTCAAATCCGCTGATCAATACCTTTGTTTCGTTTGAATACTTCTTGATCAGATCAATGGCTTTCTGCTCGAACCCAGTTTCCTTGAGTTCAATATCCAGGAAAGTTTTCCCACCAAACTGCTTCAGCACATCTTCAAGAAGTGGAATCCTGTTGCCATCTTCAGTGTCGCAAAACACTTTGTAAGGTGATGATTTGACTGCATGACTACCTACGACTGAGTCATGAACTACGACCAGTTGTCCATCTCCTGATTCGCGTACATCCAGTTCAAACCCGTCTGCACCCTGTTCAAGAGCTAGTTCAAAGCTTGGGATTGTATTTTCTAGATGCCCTGAAGCACCCCTGTGTCCGATAATAGTGACCTGTTGCATAAAAATGACTCGATTCTGACCAGCAGGCATGCTGATCTAGCTGCTCGGGAAGAAAGTTAGTCCAATGAGGGCAAATGAAATGTTTTGTAGTGGATCCCGAAGCAAGACATTTCTAACAACCAATTATATCCCCACGTGGAATATCTTTTTCATGAGCCTCATGCTACAGGCTTTTCCAAGCAGTTCAAGTCCGGAGCAGGGAACAGGGAATTCCGAGATTTTTCCCAACCCGAACTGGAATTATATACAGTATTGCTCAAATGCCATCTGAAGTTCAAAGAAGATCTATTCTCCAAGGTGTTGCGGCCAGCCTTGCTGCTGGTACTGCCCTGGTGCAAGCAGCACCAGGTCCAGCAATTCCACTCAGTGACCAACTGAAGATCACGAAACTTGAGACATTCCTTGTAAAGCCTCGCTGGCTGTTTTTAAAAATGCACACTGATGCGGGTTTGATTGGACTGGGCGAACCAATTGTCGAGGGCCGGCCCAAAACCTGTGCAGAAGCTATTCGGGAGATGGAACCATACCTGATCGGCAAAGATCCTCGTCAAATACAACATCACTGGCAGGCGATTTACAGGCATGCCTTTTATCGTGGTGGTCCCGTACTAACAAGTGCCCTGAGCGGTATTGAACAGGCAATGTGGGATATCACCGGTCAAGCTTACGGCGTACCAATATATGCCTTGCTTGGTGGTCCGACGCGCAATAAAGTGCGTTTATACAAGGGAGGAACCACTCCTGAGACGATTCGAAGCGACATACAACTAAGGATTTACAGCATTCAAGGTCGGACCTTACAAGGAACGTCCAGCCCGGATTGTTGAGAACAAGGCATTCGTAGAGGCTGCTGCTGAACATTTCAAAGCACTCCGAGAGGTGGGAGGTGACAATGTCGATATTGGTATCGATTTTCATGGTGCCATCAGTCCACAGACTGCCAAGCTGTTGATCAAGGCTCTTGAGCCGTATCAGCCCATGTTTATCGAAGAGCCGATTAACTGCCAGAATCATGACATCATGGCTGAAATTGCACATGGAACTCATTTGCCTATTGCAACTGGTGAGCGGGTTTTCACAAAATGGGGGTTTCGAGAAGTACTTGAAAAAGGTGCAGCCTCGATCCTGCAGCCTGATTTGTCACACTGTGGAGGGATCATGGAAGCACGGTTGATTGCTGGCATGGGAGAAGCCTATTACGCTGCCATCGCGCCACACAATCCGCTTGGTCCGATCGCAACGGCTGTATGTGTGCATCTTGACGCCTCCATTCCAAATTTCATGTGCCAGGAATTCCGTTCGCTCGGAGAAGGGTACCTCCGGGAACCATTGCAATTTTCCAAGGGGTATGTGGAACTCCCCACCAAACCAGGTCTCGGTATCGAACTTGATGAGAATGCCATAGCGGACAAGATTGACCATGATTGGACCAACCCGGAACCCTATGATATATTCGATGGGTCCGTCACGGACTGGTGATCGGACACTTATGAAACTACTCTTGATAGAATCAGCCATAGGTTATAGGTAAATAAAGACTTATCCAGCAGGCAAGACGTAATATCATTGTTTGCATGATGGCTCTATTAGTTGACATAATATATGTTATCGGAAAATAAATACTGGCAAGTTCTGGTTGCGATTTTACTGTTGTTTACCTTTGCACTGCCAGCTTTTTGCGCACTGACTAGTCTGCGCGGACACCTCCGTATGCCTGAAGTTGAGTTTCAGCCATGGCAGTTGCTGGTGTCTGGATCTGATCCCGTTGAGCTTATGGTTGATAAATCTGTTGAAATGGTTTTCAGGGATCCATTATTAGCTGGGAGACTTTGGGAACTCCGCGGACATGTGCACGAGGACGACCATTTTGTCATTGAGCGCATGTTTACAGTCAAAGATGGTCAGCTTTATCGCGTGACCTACTACTGTGAAATCTGTCATATCACAACCCACGAGCCAGGACGCTGTATGTGCTGTCAGGAAGAAACAGAATTGCGCGAAATTCCTGATGACGATTGAAAATCCTGCTACTGCTCTCACCCGTATTGTTCTTGGCAGTCTGTGGCAGAATACAATTTGTTGCACTGTTACTCAGCAACCAGATCAACTATTGATGATGTTGAAATCATCCGATTATCAAATCTGACGGATGATGTCTCTGTTTCCATTGCCCCACAAGTCGGTAACAACGCCTTTGAGTTCCTGGTTGGTGGGAAAAACTACTTCTGGTTCCCTCATAGCTCGATTGGAGAGTTTGCAGAAAATCCCCAATTGTGTGGAAACCCGTTATTGACACCTTGGGCCAATCGTCTTGATCAGCATGCTTTTTATGCAAACGGAACGCAATACAAGCTGAATCCCGAACTACACAACTACCTCACAGACCCGTTGGATCAGCCCATCCATGGTCTTCTTCTTTATTCATCCTGGTGGGAGGTTACTCAGTTAGATGCACAAGAAGGCCTTGCAAGTGTAACGAGTTGCCTTGATTTCAGTAGTCACCAATCCCTGATGGAACAATTTCCCTTTCCACATCGACTTGAAATGAGATATGTACTTCGTAACGACACGCTGAAGGTGCAACTGGGGATCGAGAATACCGGCACAGACCCCATGCCGGTATCTGTGGGATTTCACCCCTATTTTCAGTTACATGATTGCCCACGAGATGAATGGGTAGTCCATATAGCGGCGGACAGCGTGTGGAATTTGAATGAAAACCTGATTCCAACCGGCAGCAAGTCCTCAGTACAGGAAGTTTTCCCAAATTCCAGGAAAATGGTACTAAAAGGACATTCCCTGGATCATGTCTTCGGCGATTTGCATGGCGACGAATTCACTCAATTCCGGGTACAGGGAAAAAAAGAGCAGTTGGTGGTTACCTATGGCAAGAAGTTCCCTGTTGCTGTGATCTATGCTCCTGACGGGCCTGGGCAGTCGTTTATCTGCTTTGAACCAATGTCCGGGATCACCAATGCTTTTAATCTGGCTCACCAGAATATCTACAACGGTTTGATGTCCATTCAGCCTGGAGAAACCTGGAAAGAGGACTATATGATTACAGTGAGACAGTCGGAACCAAGACAATAACTGACTTTGCACTACCTGAAAATCGGGGTCAAGCTTCGCTCAAGATTTTCCTGGAACTTGCTGGCAAACAATAACTTGTAATACAAGGTCGAATGTTGTCTGACAATGTCTTCCCTGCCTTGATTGCACTGTTTGAATTCAGAAAGCAAACTGTAATGTTGCCTTGAAGGCTCGACCATCATTCAGTGTGTTGGTTATGGCAGCAAACGTACGAGAACGTGTATTTAAATCTGGTTCTGCGAACTGGGGGTGGTTCAGAACATTCAGTGACTCGAGTCGAAACAGCAGAGAATTCTTCTTTGGCAAGAGAAAGCGCCGGGATAATGCCATATTCACATTCCAGACACCATCCTTGCGGAATGTGTTGCGTCCCAGATTGCCACCGTGGGAATTGGGTGCGATAAACGCAAATGCCTGTAGTGGAAGCATTTGACGGGATGTGTCGGGATGATCTATAGCCTTACCTAGTATGGAGGGGTCCAGGAGATCTGGCCGATCACTTCCCGCACCGTCCACGTTGCCGATTCCCGGAGAATCAGATCCGGAACGAATACCAAACGGTGTTCCGGTTTTCAACAGCAACACTGAGCTTATCTGCCAGTTTGCAAGGATATTACCCAAGACTGGGGTTGCGTTGTGCAACCTGGGTACGGCATAGCTTAATCTGGACATGAGTGCATGCGGTTGATGAAAATCACTGAGACCTTTCATATAGTCCCAGACATTCAATTCGTACGGACTGCGACCATTACGTCCGTCTCTCCCGGAAGCAGTATTTGTGTAATTGGAACCAAGATCGATGGCTTTGCTCAACCAGTAGGAAACATCCAGACTGATCCCGCTTCTGCTGGGTACCCGTAATGTGACTTTTGCGGCATCGTAGTATCCAATCGATCCGTTTAATACTTCCAACACATTGAAATATCTAGGATCACTCCTGCGCTCATTAATCGTTCTAGTGATTTGCTCAACGCCCTGGACTGGTTGCGCACGATTGCTATAGCGTTGATTCAGCAGACGGTGTGATCGACTGCCTACATAGCCGAGTTCAATTATCAAGTCCTTGGCCAGTTCAAAACTCCAGGAGAAGTTGTATTGATGAGAGTATGGAGTCTTTAATCCCGGGTTCAGTTTGTATAAATTGCTCCGTGCCGAAGTGTCCAGATCGGCTGCTGAAAAGTCCTTCAATGGGTCAAGCAGGTCGGGAGCATTGACAATGATTGTCAATACCTCTGGCTGGTTAAATCTTGCCTGCATGAAAGTTGCATTGAAGATCTGACCGTATTGCACAGTATAGGCAGCTCTGAGTACTCCTGATTTCTGACCAGTGCGGTAGGCAACACCGACAGAAGGAGCCAGATTGTTCAAGTCATTTCCATAAGGAATCTCAGTGAGGGAATTGACCTCTTTCGGACGCATGACTGGCTCAAAGCGTAAACCTAGTTGCAATGTTAGGCGTGGAGACACCTTCCAGTCGTCTCCGATGTAACCCAGCAAATGCCAGTTGCGAAAACCACGATGTGTGTTGCCAATGGCCAAACTGTGCTGGCTGGGCGTACCGGCAAGCAGATTGCCAACTGTATCGCTGCCAAAGTCAGATCTAAAGCTAAATAACCCACGGTGGTCATTGCTTTCCGAGCCATTCACCTGTTTACGTAGCACTTCCGCTCCGGCAACTAAGGAGTGATTCCCGAAGTCTTTTTTGATACGAGCACCGTAGCGAAAAAGGTTTTGGGCACGGTCTATCGGAATGTTGCCAGAGGGACCTAGGGACTGCAGTATCCTGCTGAACAAATAAAACGTTCCCAGTGAAGTATCATCAGGAACCAGCAGTGACCCAACCCGTTCATAGCCAAGACTGAATTCAGTAACGGTTCGGGGACTCCATGTACGGTTCCATGTAAGCTGCGACTGATGATTCTTAGTCGTAGTATCTGGATTTTGCCCACCAACCAGTTGAAAAGCCTCAACCTGTTGAAGCGTTACGTTATATCGAAGAGATAAACGACTGAGCCCCAAACTGTTGTCCAGCGTAGTGCTCACTCTGTCATTCTTGATGCTTTGTGGTGCATTAGTGTTCAATGCTCTTGCATTGATATCCGTACGGTTAGGCAGCTCATCCGGATAGGCTCCAAGAATCTGTTCAACAAGTGCCCTTTTATGAGGATCAGTTGTTGTGGGAACACGTTCGTCTGCAGCTGGTACAAGAATGTTACCGTTTACCTGACCGCGAAGCTTTCTCTGGCTCATCTGTAGAGATAATGCTGAATTCTTGAATAAACGGCTGCCAAACTTAAGTCCGTAATCGTTTGTACGGGACGGCTGTACTTTACCTACCTGAAAGAAAGATCTTGCTGCTCCAATGCTGTTCTGATGAGTCCAGAACAGTTCCCCATGGATTCCTCGAACTGCAATACCAGGCAAGTGCATGCCCGCCTTGGGGTTGCCACCGAATTCTAATCCAAAATAAGACTTTTCGACATTGAATTGCTTAATGATAGTTGCCGATGTTCCCATCCGCTGAAGCAATTCCTTCAATACGTTGTTGTCAATCAAGGTAAGGCGAACATTTTCGTTTCTGCGAGTCTCGCCAGATTCAGAATCGACTTCTCCCAGCAGATTAAGGCGTGTGCGATCATCTGACTCCACTTCCTCCGCTTCTGGCTGCTGGTTTGTAATCTGCGAGGTTTCTGAAGAAATCCCCTGTTTGGGTTCAACTGGTGTTCCAGTGGGATCCTGCGCAGCACAAAGAAATGCAAAACACAGCGTCGCAACTAGTTTTATTGAATGATGAGTACACCACTGCAAGGGTGACTGTTGACCGATAAGCCTAAACATCGTTAACTTACATCAAAATAGCGACTTGCTGGCATGGAGTCGGGTATCAGCCTGTCAAAACAAAACCTGCTGAAACACCCTGATGTTTAGAATGGTTCAATAACACTTATTTGTCAATCATCCAGATTACAATAGACAATGGTAGACACTTTCAATGTTTGCGAGTCCTAGTCAATAATTCGATGTGGTCGTGCTTCACAGCATCGTTATGGGGACCGAAATGAGTGTTCTGGGCCGTTCCGATAGATTATCTCGCAGACTATAAGCCTGTCTTGAATACGTGAATATAGCTCTTTGCCGCTGATCGTCATGCTTGCTCCTACATCTTGCGAACATTGAAAAGCCCTGTAGAAAGTGGAGTGAACAAATATCACAAGTTTGGGCTAAAGCACGATTTTATGCGTTTTCCAGGCTGGTCAGCACAGCGTTCCTTGTCCCGGAAACTGGCAATATGACAGAGGTTCTTCAGTCAAGATCCTTGTAGAGCTTCGGGGAATTGTTTAATCTTATAACTTGGAAGGTCAAGTGACGCAGAATATTGGGGATAAGCTGAGATCTGCCAGGATCAAAAAACTCATGACCTTGTCAGAGATCTCACAACATACAAAAATACGTGTGGAAATACTGCAAAGTATTGAGCAGAACAAGTATGATGTACTGCCAAACAGTTTTTTCATTAAGAGCTTTCTGATTCAGTTTGCCAAAGTTGTAGATATGGATGAGGCGGAAATTCTTGCTCTTTATAGTCAAGGAGCACTGCAACCACCACGCGGTAAAAGCACTTCAGAATCACAAGTAACTGTTGACAGCATACTCAAGGCGGGAAACATACCGGAGGTTTCATCGGCTAACCAAGCCAGAAAATCGGTGACAATTGTGTTTTTTGTATTGATCGGCAGCCTTGGTTTGCTTTACTTTATCGGGTCAATGCCCGGAACCAATTCTGCGACACAATCTGTAACAAGTGTGGATGGTTCAGAGGCTCGTAAGGCAACGATAGTACAAGTTGAAAGAAACCTGGTACAGCAAGCACCTGCGGACACAGTGGCTGTTACAACAGGTGAACCTGTCAAGGTCTTCATCCAGTCTCAGGCTCTGGTCTGGCTGAGTTGGTCTGTAGACAATGAGGAGCAGCAGGAAGCAATGTTACAGCGCAATGAACAACTGAGCGTTACCGCCCGGTCTGAAATCCTACTCACAGTTGGCGATGCTGGAAGTGTAACCCTGCAAATTAATGGCGAGACAGTTCCAGCAATAGGTGAATCTGGTGACGTCCGACATCTGAAAATCACACCAACTAGATGGGACTTTATACGAAAGTAGAGCCTTGAGATGCTCCTGGAGACTCTTTTAATCAACAGAGGTGCTAGAGTATTCCCCTGCCCTTTGCCATAACTGACGCAAGCCTAAAGTTTGCCTGAAATTCATTCATCTTCGAATCAATAATGCAAAACCGCCGCCAATTCACTCAATTTCTCGCGGGCAGTGGATCAACACTTGCGCTTGGTGCAGTGCCTCTTGCTGCAGATGCAAAGGATGGTTGGCGCATTGCAAAAGTAGAAGTGCTGCCTGTAGGGATTCCCTTTCGATCAACATTCAAAATCGGAGTCGGCACTGTAGGCAGCAAGGACAAACCAGGTAGCTACGTCATGGTTCGATTGGAAACCGAAGATGGTCATGTTGGCTGGGGCATGACAAATACGATTCCCAACTGGTCATACGAAACACTGGAAGCTGTTGTTGGGACCCTGCGAAGCAAGCTGATTCCCTTGGCTATTGGGAAAAATCCTTTTGAATGGAATTCCTTGAAGAATCAAATGGATGTTGTTGTCCGTCCAGCAGTAAGCAACGGCGCACCATTTGCAAAAAGCGCACTAGAAATCGCCATGCTCGACCTGGCTGGTCAAATTTCTGGACTGCCTATTCACCGCATCTTGGGTGGCAAGATCCATGACCGGATCGAACTTTGCTATGCCGTCAGTATTGATACTCCCGAGGCAATGGCTACAGAGGTAACTCGCTGGCCGGATTGCAAATGTTTCAAGGTGAAGGTGGCAGGCGATGCAGTGGAAGATATCAATAGGTTGGAAGCAATTTCAAAAGCTCGACCTAACATAGGAATTTGGCTGGATGCAAACCAGTCCTACCAACCGATTCACCTGGAGCGATTCCTGCGTGCCCTTGAAGATTTTGAGAATATTCGATGTTTCGAGCAGCCTGTACGAAGTGAAGACTGGCTGGGATTGAAACGTGCTCGTGAAAAGAGTCCCTTCCCTGTGGCAATTGATGAAGGATGCTTTTCTTCTTTTGATGTAGCTCGCATTGCAGTACTAGAAGCCGCTGATCTGGTCGTCCTGAAGGTTTCCAAAAGTGGCGGGATCACGAATTGCGCCAAAAGTGCAGTTGTTTCAGAAGCCCATGGTCTTGGTTTGCTGGGCAGTGGATTAACCGATGCAGGCATCAGTTTCATGGCATCCATACACCTGTACTCAACGCTGGACCTGTTGCTGCCTCCAGAGTTGAACGGACCGCAGTTTCTGGCAGACCTGTTTGCCGATGGTATTGAAATGGATGGTGTGAGTGTCAAGGTGCCAGATGAACCGGGACTTGGAATTCGTATCCCGGAAGATCGAGTTCGAGAAAACCTGTTGACTGTCGGTTGATTCTACGCAAACTCAAAGCTTGCGTTGCAAGGTCAGGTCGCTGTCCCTGCCACACACATAACTCCTGAGACTAAACTGCGGACGACCCTGCTCGGCAAGACGCTGCTGTTCACCGACAACCACGACTGGAGCGACGCCGACATCGTGCGCGGCTATCGCGCCCAGCACCATGTCGAAGGCGCGTTCCGCCAGATGAAGCGGCCGCCGCGGCCTGGACCGTTCGCTCGACGCCCTGTTCGAGCAACTCGGCACGATCCGCGAGGTCGGACTGCTCCATCCGCCGCACGGCAGCCGTCGCAAGCCCCGCCTGGAGAGGGTCGTCTCAAGCATGAGCGAAGACCAACACGCCCTCTACGAGGCCCTCGACCTGCAACGCTATATGGACAGCTAGGTCATACAAGAATCAGGCGTAAACCACTGGGAAATATAGTACTTCGAAAAATACGCGGTAAACTTGGGCTAGGTGGGATAGTGTTGGATAGGCAGTGAGTGAGTACCTGCGAGCACGGGGCACGCACTCGTCACTCTGCGGGGCAAGGGCGGCAAGACGCGCCGGTGCCCGCTGTGGCAGAACGTGGCCCGTGCTCTGGGGGACTTGATCGCGGGGCGGGCAGCCGGGGAGCCTGTCTTCCTGAACCGGAGCGGGTGCCCGCTCACCCGTTCTGGCATTCGCCAGTTGGTCGGCCGTTGCGCGGAGCTGGCTGCCGATCGAACTCCGTCGTTGGCCGCCAAGCGGGTTAGCCCTCACCTGCTGCGCCACACGGCGGCGACTCATCTGCTGCGCTCGGGAGTGAATATCAACACGGTTCGCGCTTGGCTGGACCACGCCAAGCTCGACACTACGATCATCTATGCCGAAATCGATTTCAAGACGAAGGCGGAAGCGATCGCCAGTTGCGACTCGGAGCAAGCCGTGCCGACCAAGCCATGGCGCAAAGACAAAGGGCTGATGGCATTTCTGAGATCCCTGTGAGTGCAAACCGTTATGCGCTGTAGAATCGCGGGCCGGGTCTTGTTTTACTAGGATCTACATCGACTACAGCGCATAACGGGGAGCAGCGCATTTCGGTCGTTCGAAACCACTTCAGTGAGATGTTCCAGGGGTGCTCGGTCACTCCAGCCGATCGCGTTGCCGAGCGGCTTCAAAAGTAGCGGCACAGCCACAAATGACAGCCCACCCAAGATGCCAACAGCTGTCGAATCAATCCAGTATGCGATTCAGCAACCGGGTGCCTATGCCCGCCCTTGCAGATGATTCTGCGCCAAAAATACCTGTCATTGAAGTCGCTCTTATGCCCACTGCACCTGCCGCAGTCGTACCTCAATCAAGGCCTTCAACGCCCCGCTGAACTGCGGCTCCAGCCGCGTTCCTGGTGCCATGCCCTACGAAGGCCTCGCTCGCGCCTCTGACAACGCAAGACCGCAACACTAAGCCAGTGCCGACAATGCGTTGCGCGCAGACATGCCCGCCGGGGTTCCGCCAATTATCCCACTCACACAACCCTCGTACCAACGCCGAAAGTGACAACTCCCCTCACCGCAACTCTCCCCGCAGCCATTGCAACATCTGCAGTTTGAGAAATAGTAGACCGACCCGAACTTACGTCATTGTCCAAAATTTTAGCTGCTTGTGTGCAAGAGACAGACCAGTTGGACATGCTCTTGGAAATCCGGCTAAAATAGAGAATTAACGGATGTTAATTCCAGCACCGTTTATCAACTTCGCAGCGAAGGAACTTACTAAGCGACTTCGTGTAGAGTCGTGTGTAATCAACAATCCTGAGCTTTTATCACGCGATTTTGAAAAAATCATTCTCGACGAGCTTAGTCTTGAAGATGAGGTCAATGCAGAAGCGCGTGCCCTGTTGTCCCAGTACAACGACTATATGCGTAATCAGAGCATTTCTTATCATGAGATGTTCAATCGAGTTAAGCGACAAATACTTGCAGAACGCAAGGTTGTCGCTGCTACAGATCATCGCGCAAACCTGCGTAGTATGAAACTTTCACGCGACAAGGTGATTGAACTTGCACACAAACTTGCTGCCATGCTTCCACGAGTTCCGGGTGTTCGTTTGAATCTGGGCTGGAATGCCACCCGTCTGGAGATTCAGCGTCACTTGACAGACATTCTTGTACTCGAAGAGACCAGTGACCGAATGGCAAAGCAAAAGATTACTTCACAGCAGCGAGAAATTCTAGAAGGTAGCGAAGAGTGGCATGTGCTGCACCGGAATTACTACGAAGATGAGCTCAAGAAATTCGGCGTTTACCTGCAGCGCGAAACGCCCAGTGCACCCGGATAATTGCATCAAGCCCCCTGGTTCCCGTATTGACGGTTGACCAGGCTAGCATCTTTAGTCTTCACGTTCCCGCATTGCCTCGCAAAGGTGCTACTTGAACACCACCGTTGCCTCACAATTCGTGTTACCGAAGGAGGCAATATGTCTAAGATCAGCGCAAAAGCGCGGAAGGAGCTAGTCGCCGCCGTGGCTGAGCGGTACCAGACCGGCACGGCGACCGAGAAGGGGTGCATCCTCGACGAGTTCACCGCTCTGACGGGATACCATCGCAAGCATGCCATCCGCGTCCTCAATGGAAACGCACCCAAGCTCCCGGGGCGGCGCGGGCGGCGCTGTCTGTATGACCAGGCCGTGACCGAGGCGCTGGTCGTGCTGTGGGAAGCCTCGGACCGCGTGTGCGGGAAGCGTCTCAAGGCGTTGCTACCGGTTCTGGTGCCAGCGCTGGAGCGTCACGGCTACCTGGGTCTGGACCCGCAGGTGCGCGAAGGGTGCTTGGTAGTAGAGGCCCTGGACCAGCTTCGCAAGGCTCTCCCATTTCCGCTCCGGGGGCTCGACACCGACAACGGAAGCGAGTTCCTGAACGACACGCTGATCAGCTATTGCAGCGACCAGGGGATTGAACTGACGCGCTCTCGGCCGTATCGGAAGAACGACCAAGCCTGGGTGGAGCAGAAGAACGGAGCGGTGGTTCGCTGGCTGGTTGGGTACGGCCGGCTGGAAGGCGTGGCGGCCGCCGCGACACTCGCGCGCCTCTACTCGGCGTCGCGCCTGTTCGTGAACGTGTTCCAGCCCTCGTTCAAGCTGGCAGAGAAGACGCGGGAGGGTGCCCGTGTACGCAAGCGCTATCACGCACCGGGGACCCCGTGTGCGAGGCTGCTCGCGTCGGATGCGATTCCCGCAGCGACGAAGGACCGTCTCGGTGCGCTACTGGGCACGCTGGACCCGCTGCTCGGGCTCCTGGACGAGATCCGCACGGTACAACACCACCTCGCCGCCCTAGCTGCGGGCGCGACGGTCCAGCCGATGCCGCAACGCGATGCCGAACTCGACCGATTCCTGCGCAGCCTGGCACTCGCTTGGCGAGCTGGGGAAGTGCGGCCGACTCACCAGCCCGCGGCGAAACCGCCACGCTGGTGACGCACCCGGCACGACCCGTTCAAGACGACGTGGCCCCGCGTGGTGCAGTGGCTGGAGGCCGAGCCGCATCGCACAGCGAAGGATCTCTTCGGGCGTCTGCGACGGGAGCATCCCGGCATGTTTGTTCCGGGCCAGTTGTGGACCTTGCAACGGCGGGTCAAGGACTGGCGCCGGCTCGAGGCCCGTCGGCTGATCCTGGCCGATCCGATGGGACCGCCTATGGGTGCGGCTATGTCACCGGGTGCTGTTGCCGCTACGCTCGACCGCGATGCCGAACCCGATGTGGCGCCAAGAGATTCCGGTCAGGTCGAAAGCGCAGTCCGGACCAACGGATCTCCTTGAGACGAAGCCTTCACATGCCTCAGCGCCCGGTGAACGACGTGGTCTTCGACGCCTTCGCGGAGGGATGGTCCATAGCGACCATCAGTAGTGGCTGCTTCAGCAAACGCTCACGAACTTAACTGGAGACGCGGTAGCATCTTTGTGAGGACGGTGGGTAACATCTGGAAATGAGGCAACGCGGTGAAAATTCTAGTTGTCGCTGGCCAATGGCCTGCATCAACTTGTGCTTGAGCATTCAAGCGGTGTTGTAGCTCACTCCGAGTTGACGTCTTAATGCCATGGCCGAGAGGCCGTGCTTGGCTTGGGTCAGCAGGTAGATCGCCAGGTACCATGTTGTCAGGGGCAGTTTGGTGTTCTCCAATAGCGTGCCCGCGGTAAGTGAGACCTAATGCTTGCAACGAGTGCATTGGAAGAGCTTGCGGGTGTGCAACCGGCAGAAGTGCTGGTGCCCGCACGCGAGGCAGACAAAGCTTTTCGACCAACGCACTTGGAACAACACCTCGGCGCATTGCTCTTCGGTGCCGTAGTGGCCAAGTAAGTCAGGAAAATTGAGGCCTCTCTGAAATTGAACTGTGTTGAGTGGCAAAGAGAACCTCCTTATGAATCAACAAATTATGCTTTCTTCACTAAAGCACATCAAGTGCTGAGACTCACACGTAATCAGGAAGACTAAAGCAATGTCCAAACCTCTTCTGATCATGAAATTTGGTGGTACTAGTGTTGGTACACCCGAAGCCATTGAACGTGCTGCACACCTGGTTGCCGAACAAGCAACTGAGAGCTATGTTGCTGTGATTGTCTCAGCCATGGCCCAAGTGACAAACCTGCTCTATGCCACTTTGGAGGCAGGAGTAAAAGGCGATTCCGAGACATTGAACCACACGATCAAACTGCTCTGGCAGAACCACAGCAAGACCTGTACTGCCCTGCTTCCCAAGAGCCGTCACCTTGAAGTACTTCATTGCATGGAAGATATTTTTGCGGACTTTGAGCGAATTGCAAACGGTATGCTGCTGCTTCGTGAGCAACCACTACGCTCCGTTGATGAAGCTGTACCAACAGGGGAACGATTATCAGCATTGCTACTCAGTGAAGCCCTGCAGGAAGTTGGAAAGAAGTCCATCGTTGTTTCCGGGGGAGAAGTGATTGTCACGGATTCCTCTTTTGGAGATGCTAAGCCATTCATTGAGCAAACCAGGGAGAAGGCTGAGAATCGACTATTGCCAGTGATGCAGGATGGAACTATCCCCATCATCACCGGATTTAATGCGTCAACAGAGGATGGTGTTGCAACCACCTTGGGGCGTGGAGGTTCTGATTATTCTGCTTCTATTATTGCTGCCGCATTAAAGGCGGATGAAATCTGGATATGGACAGATGTGGACGGTATTTTGAGTTGTGATCCCGGTATTGCACCGGATGCCAGATTACTCGCGGAAGTGACCTACAACGAAGCAGCTGAGCTGGCATATAACGGTGCAAAGGTTTTGCACCCGCGCACTCTTGCTCCTCTGGCTGAGATGGAAATCCCAGTCAGAATCAAGAACAGTTTTAATCCTCTGAAACCGGGAACTCGGATCTCGAGTTATCCAACAGGACATCCAGGACCCCGGGCTATCACTTCCCTGGCTGGTGTTTCATTGATTTCAATTGAAGCCGCCGGAGCATCCATGTCAGGTGCACAGCTGATAGCTCGGGCACTGGAAGCTGCTGCCAGGACAAATGTCGAAGTACTACTGTTGACCCGCTCCAGCTTCCGTCATAACTTCTGCATGCTTATACGAACTGCTGACGTGGGAACCGTCATGAGTCGGCTGCGTGAGGAACTGGCCATTGAACTGGCACACGGATATCTGCGGCCGATTGCCATTGATAACAGTGTGGGGCTTTTGGCTGTTGTTGGCGAAAGTATGCGTGGCACACCTGGTCTGGCAGGACAGCTATTTACTGCCATATCACGTCAGAATGTCAATATCATTGCTATTGCACAAGGCTCAAGTGAGTTGACCATAGCAATAGTAGTGAGTGAGAGTGACCTTCGAAAAGCTGTATGTGCGATCCATAGCGAGTGTCAAATGGGTCAGGCTGGGAAATCAATGACTGCTAGAGCAAATTCCTGAATGTTCAGAATTCAGGGACAATGAGAATCGAAGCACATTCCAATGAAATTCGAATTGTACGTTGCAAAACGATATCTGCAAGCTAAGCGCAGGGAACGCTTCTTCTCCATCGTTACGCTACTCTCCGTCCTGGGAGTAGCAACTGGTGTTGCAGCGCTGATAATTGCCATGGCAATCAACAATGGTGTGCAGCAACGCTTACGCGATAATTTGATTGGCGCAACTTCGCACATCAATCTCATCAAGAAAAACCCCCAGATTGGTATCGACAACTACTTGGAATTGCTGGAACAGTTGCAGAGCATTGAACATGTTCAGGCCGTCTCCCCTGCCCTTTATGGCGAAGTTATGATTTCAACACCCGTACTGGCTCGAGGATCATTTCTCAAAGGGATTGATCCTGATGCCGAGAAAGATGTCTCACGTCTGTTGTCGACCATTGTTGAAGGGTCAATTGAAGGCCTCATAGACTCACAAGGTGATTATCCAGGTATTTTGATTGGGCGACATCTGGCCAAAAGCATAGGAGCTCGAATTTCCACCATTGTCACTGTATTGAATCCCCAAGGTGAGATGACACCAATGGGCAGGGTTCCCTCCTTCAAGCGTTTTCAGGTAGCAGGAATCTTTGAAACCGGCTTTTTCGAACTGGACAATCTATGGACAATCTGCCTTCTAAGAGATTCCCAACGTGCGCTTTCCCTTGCAGATGTCATCAATTCCATCGAATTCAAACTTGATGATGTTGATTCTTCTGAAACTGTGATTGCTGCCATTGATGAGATTTCCGGGGAGGAATTCACAACAAGCACCTGGAAAGACCGCAACCGCGTATTGTTCAGTGCTCTTGAAACCGAAAAGTTTGTCACGGCACTAATTATCGGGATGATCATGCTGGTAGCAGCCATGAATATCCTGATCTCACTGGTAATGATGGTGATGGAAAAGACCAAAGACATCGCAATTCTGAAGTCGATGGGGACTAGCGATGCACAGATCCGCAGGATATTTGTATGGCAGGGACTGATTATCGGTTCAATAGGCACTGTTTCAGGCCTTGCCCTGGGTCACTTGTTGTGTTTACTAGGGGAAAGCTACCACCTGATTGCCTTGGACTCAGAAATTTACGGCCTTGAATACTTGCCGTTTGCTCCTCAACCGCTGGACGGGGTGTTTGTTGCTATTGCCGCAGTACTGATCAGTTACCTGATCACTGTCTATCCTTCCAAGAGTGCAGCACGTATCTCCCCTGCTGAGGTTCTACGTTACGAATAAACTTATCTGTAGCATGAAGTGGCTCAAGGAACGGGAGATATAGGGCTGATTGCAAGGACCAGCCGATAGATCAAGTGGCATCGGGAGCACGGGTTGCTCCCTGTAATAAGTTCAAACAGAAAAGACTACTTGATTTCAATTTCGGCGCCAACATCAACAAGTTTGCTCTTGATCTCTTCGGCTTCTTCCTGGGGAATACCTTCCTTGACAGCTTTCGGAGCCGCATCAACAAGATCTTTTGCTTCCTTGAGGCCAAGTCCGGTGATTTCACGCACAGCCTTAATTACCTTAATCTTCTGACCGCCGGCAGCGGTTAAAACAACCGCAAACTCGGTTTGCTCAACAGCAGCAGACTCTCCGTCTCCTGCTGCAGCCGCAGGTGCCGCCGCAACGGCTACCGCTGCAGTAACGCCCAGTTCCTCTTCCAGCTTCTTGACAAGATCAGCTGCTTCCAACAAGGTCAATCCCTTGATTGATTCTGCAATTGCACCAATATCTGACATGTTACATACTCCTTCGTATGGTTCAACAAACTCTAAAACCCCTTACCGGGTCTTTGCGTGTAAAAATGCCACGCTCGAAGTACTTGCTTTTCATGCATTTACTCCGTGAACTTCTTTTTTCTAACTCCCTGCTGCACAACAACCGCAATATCCCGGACTGGAGCGTTGAGTACGTCCATAACCCGCTGTGCTGAGGAATTTAGCAGGTATAACAGCTTGGAAAAAAGCTCTTCCCTGCTCGGCAGTGTTGAAAGTGTGTTGAGGGCATCCAGATCCAGAACACGCCCTTCGATAATACCAGCCGTGAATGTAAACTTTAGATTACCCTTCGCATACTTGCTGAGCGCCTTCAGTGCAGCGACTGTATTCTCATCTGCGATGGTCACAGATGTCATACCGCGCTGGTTCTTCAAGATTTCTTCATAGGGAGTATCTTTTGCAGCAAGATGCGCAAGGCGATTTGAGATGACACAATACCGTGCACCAGTGGAACGCAATTCGCGTCGCAACTCCTGATCCTGCTGTACGGTAAGGCCTTCAAACTTGCAGACAATCACGCTTGGTGAGGATTCAAAATTCCTCTGGAGCATTGTCATAAACTGCTTGCGCTGTTCTTTAGGCTTCATGACCGCTACTCCGTTATGCCCCGAACTCCGCAACATTAAGTGCAAGGGAAGGGCTCATCGTGGAGCAAATCGTTGCTTTCTTGAGGTAACGACCTTTGGTTACTGCCGGCCTGGCCTTCATGACAGCGGCAATCAGAACTTCAGCGTTCTCAACCAGCTGCTCGCTTTTAAAGCCTAGTTTTCCAACCGGAGCATGAATGACTGCCCCCTTGTCAACGCGGAATTCAACCTTGCCAGCCTTGACATCCTTGACTGCTTTGGCAACTTCAAAAGTCACGGTCCCGGTCTTGGGGTTGGGCATCAGGTTCCGCGGTCCCAGAATCCGGCCCAGCTTTGTCACGAATCTCATCATGTCCGGTGTAGCAATCACGGCATCAAAGTCCATCCAGCTTTCCTTCTGGATCTTTGCGGCGTATTCTTCGCCTCCCACATACTCTGCCCCTGCCTCGATCGCTTCGCTGGCATGGTCGCCTGCGGCGAAAACAAGCACCCTCTTCTCGATCCCAAGTCCATGGGGTAATATGATCGTGCCACGAACCATCTGGTCAGCATGACGCGGGTCAACTCCCAGGTTCAAGTGGACTTCTACAGTCTCATCAAACTTGGAAATCCTGTTTTCCTGCAGACATGGAATCGCCTCTCGAAGCGCGTACGGACGCTGCTCGATCTTCTCTGCGAAGGCGCGATATTTCTTTCCTGCCATAAGCCTCCTTGGTTCTAGCGACCTGTTGCCCTACACCTCGAAGGTGCAGATGACCACAAGGCCTCCCACGGTGACACGTCTAATCTTGAATTATACCACCTGTACGCCCATGCTGTTGGCTGTCCCTCGAATGCATTCAATTGCCTGCTGGACGGTGTTGCAATTCAAGTCAGGCATCTTCTGTTTTGCAATATCTTCAAGCTGGGCTTTTGTAATCGTTCCTACTTTATTGCGATTCGGCTCCCCGGATCCTTTTGCAAGGTTTGCATTGCGTTTGATCAGGACCGCAGCAGGTGGAGTCTTGGTGATGAAATCATGGGAGCGGTCCGTGTAAACACGGATAACAACAGGCACAATCAAACCCTCTAGTTCAGACTTTGCTGTCCGTGCATTGAAATCCTTGCAGAATTGCATAATGTTCAGTCCGGCCTGGCCTAGTGCAGGACCAACGGGTGGTGCAGGAGTTGCCTTGCCTGCCATGATTTGAAGCTTGATTTGCTTGCTAATAGCTTTTACTGGCTTTGCCATGAAAGTTGACCTCGTTTGCTTGAATGGAGTTAGTGCTTGGACTAACCGCCCTTCTTAACTTGAAAATACTCTAGTTCCACAGGTGTTCCACGACCAAAAATCGTCACCATCACCTTGAGTGTGTTGCGGTCCTCATTGACTTCCTCAACAGCTCCTGAAAATCCGTTGAAAGGCCCATCGATAATGCTGACGCGGTCGTTGCGGGTGAATTCCATAAGGGGCCTGGGTTTGGCCTCTGAAGTTTTCTGACGGTGTAATATCTGGTTCAGTTCTGTTGAGGTCAGGGGCATCGGCTCCTGTTTGTCCCCCACAAAACCAGTGACACGCGGGGTGTTTTTGACAGCATGCCAGAGCTGGTCATCAAGATTTAGCTGAACAAGGACATATCCCGGATACAACAGGCGCTTGTTCGTAACTTTCTTCCCATTGCGCATTTCCACAACGTCTTCAGTTGGAATAAGGATCTCACCCAGCTTGCCTGCAAGCTCCAGTGCCTCCAGTCGCATGCGCAGTGTTTCCTTGACCTTGTTCTCGAAACCCGAGTAGGTATGGATGATGTACCACTCCATGTCTGGAAATGTCTCGGTTAAAGCGTCTGATTCTGTTGTAGTTATCATTGTCTTTTAGTGAAAGCCTGAATGCCTGTGGGCGGTCTAGATGAATGACCCGTAAAGCAGGCGCTGTCCCCATGCCAGCAGAAAATCAACAATTCCAAAATACACAGCAAAGATGAATACAGTCAAAAGTACAACCAAGGTAGTAGCGCGCACCTGTTCCTTGCCAGGCCAGGTCACCAGCTTAAGTTCCCTGATCACACTGTCCAGGTACTGGCGCACACGTACCGTCAAATCAGCTTGTTGTTTATTTTTTCGTGACACTTTGTTCATGGGCATAAGCGCTAAGAACCTTTTCCTTTTGCAGATCTCAAACCTTGTTGTTTATCCGTATGGATGCAGGGCAAAACAGTGGCAGGGGCGGAGGGAATCGAACCCCCATTGGCGGTTTTGGAGACCGCTGGTTTACCGTTAACCGACGCCCCTCAATCCAGACAACTGCTTATTCAGCTTACTTCACCTCGCGATGCAGTGTGTGCTTGCGCAGTCTTGGTGAGTATTTCATCAACTGGATTTTCTCAGTCTGCTTGCGCTTGTTCCTGGTTGTTGTGTAGTTACGGTCCTTGGTAACCGTGCATTCGAGTGTTACTATTTCTCTTGCCATAATCCTGTCCTTCTTGTAAAACTACTCGACGATCGAAGAAACCGTTCCGGCACCGATGGTACGGCCGCCTTCACGGATGGCAAATCGCAGCCCCTGCTCCATAGCAATCGGCACGATCAGCTCGACCTCAAGCTCCACGTTGTCTCCCGGCATCACCATCTCCGTGCCCGCTGGCAGGTTCGCCACACCGGTCACATCCGTTGTCCGGAAATAAAACTGTGGCCGGTAGCCGTTGAAAAACGGTGTGTGCCTGCCACCTTCGTCCTTCTTGAGCACGTATACCTGCCCCTTGAACTTCGTGTGGGGCGTGATCGATTTCGGCTTGGCCACAACCTGCCCGCGCTCCACCTCATCCTTGTCCAGTCCGCGTACCAGTAGCCCGACGTTGTCACCGGCCCGCCCTTCGTCCAGCAGCTTCTTGAACATCTCCACGCCTGTGATTACTCTCTTTTGCGTTTCGCGGATACCCAGAAACTCCATCTCCTCGCCTACCTTGACCTGCCCGCGCTCCACGCGGCCGGTCACCACCGTGCCACGCCCGGAGATCGAGAAAATGTCCTCGATTGGCAGCAGGAACGGCTTGTCCACCTCACGCACCGGGGTCGGAATGTATTCATCCACCGCCTTCATCAGAGCATTGACCCCTGGCTCCCACTCAGGCTCGCCATCAAGTGCCTTCAGGGCCGAGACCTGTATCACCGGGATATCATCCCCCGGGAAATCATATTCCGACAGCAGTTCCCTGACCTCAAGCTCCACAAGCTCCAGCAGTTCCTCGTCATCAACCATGTCAACCTTGTTCAGCGCCACCACGATGTAGGGCACGCCTACCTGCCTTGCCAGCAGGATGTGCTCCCGGGTCTGGGGCATCGGCCCGTCCGTTGCGTCCACTACCACGATCGCCCCGTCCATCTGGGCCGCTCCGGTGATCATGTTCTTGATGTAATCTGCGTGACCGGGGCAGTCCACGTGGGCATAGTGCCGGTTCGCTGTCTGGTACTCCACATGCGCTGTCGCAATCGTTATGCCACGCTCGCGCTCTTCCGGAGCATTGTCAATCGAATCAAACGAGCGCACCTCGTTCGACGGATCATGCTTCGACAGGACCTTTGTTATCGCTGCCGTCAGCGTCGTCTTGCCGTGATCAATGTGCCCGATCGTGCCCACGTTCACGTGTGGTTTCGATCGATCAAACTTTTCCTTTGCCATTTTTCATCGTCCCTTGTTCAATCATTCATTCTTTGACTGTTTAATTACACTCTGTTCCTGCATGGTGGACGGGGAAGGATTCGAACCTTCGTAGGGCGTAGCCCGACAGATTTACAGTCTGGTGCCTTTGACCGCTCGGCCACCCGTCCGGAGAATGCAGCCCTGGTGTATGTCCCTCGCGGAATCGCACTGATACAGAATTAACAATGAAAGCTTTCCGCTATTCAAACGGACAACCCGAATCCGTACACCAGACGATTGATTACCTTTTCAGAATATCCCAGTTTTAGAGCAAGCTGCAACCAAACTCATCTCAAGTACTCGCAACTGATACAGGATTGCCCTCCTGTATTTCTGGCAAGGAGTCCATGATCTCCATCAACAGGTCAGCCTCGTCAAGCCCCTCGGCATGAGCTTCAAAGTTAAGGATGATGCGGTGCCTCAATGCCGGTAATGCTAAATCACGGATATCTTTAATGCTGACATGCAAGCGTCCCTGCATCAGGGCGCGAACCCGGCCACATAGTACAAGTGCCTGTGCGCCACGAGGTGAACTGCCATAACGAATGTATTTCCTGGACAGTGCATGAGAAGTTCTGACCGAGGGTTGGGTTGCCAGAACCAGGTTGATTGCGTAATTCCTTACATGTGGAGCTACCAGAATTTCTGCGGCAATCGAGCGCAACTCAAGGATTTGTTTTCTGTCCAGTACGGCTTTTACTGCAGGCAGGCTTGTCGCTGCTGTCCGCTCCACGATTGTGACCAACTCTTCACGATTAGGGTATTCGACGTGTAGTTTCAACAAGAAACGATCCAGCTGAGCTTCCGGTAACGGGTACGTCCCTTCCATTTCCAGCGGATTCTGGGTCGCCATCACGAGAAATGGCTCTTCGAGTAAATGTGTTGTATTGCCACTCGTAACCGTTTTTTCCTGCATGGCCTCAAGCAATGCTGACTGTGTTCTTGGGGTAGCCCTGTTAATTTCATCGGAAAGCAGCAGGTGAGTGAACACCGGACCCTGCTCAAAGCGAAGAGATTTTCCGCCGTGCTCGTTAGTGTCCATCACCATGCTGCCGAGAATATCCGCCGGCATCAGGTCCGGGGTGAACTGGATCCGGGAGTAGTCCAGGTGCAGGGCCTGCCCCAATGTCCGCAGCAAGGTGGTCTTGCCAAGTCCAGGTACACCTTCCAGGAGTACGTGTCCTCCTGCCAGAAGAGCGTTCAGAACACCATTTACTACTTCCTCATGCCCGACGATGACCTTGTGGATTTCCTGACGGACAAGATCGAGTGTTTCTGTTGCAGCATGAACTGCGGATTCCTTGCTTCCCATTTATTCAGTATTCTTCCTCAGGTTCTCAAAGTAATTCTGGATGTAAGTTCGATAAACAGCTGGAATTTCATCACGACTGACTGCTCCACCACGATCTGAATGAGTACTTGAACGCTGATTGTACGGCACGCTGGCTGTAGATTCTGCCAAACGGGTTTCGATCATGACATCTCCTCGCGTATTTTCGGAACGCTCCATGTACAGTTCCTCAAGCGCACCGAACACTTCAAGCTGTTCTGCTTCTAGAAATTCCTTGGAACCATCCCTGCTGCCAGCAGCTGAAGCATTCTCTCCACTTCCTTTTTCCCCGCTACTGTCCTGCCCGCTACCGCTGGCAGGAGCTTCGCCTGCTTCTTCAGCAGCTTCGCCACCTTCCATTTCTGCGTCAACCATCTCTGATCCTTCCATATCATCCAGTTCAGAGCCCTCGGAAGGCTCACCGCTTGATGCTGCTTCCTCACTGGCACCAGAGCCTTCTTCACTCCCGGATTTTGAATCTGTACTGTCAACCGAAGCCATGTCCAGAGTCTCCAGCATGTTGGCAAAAGCCTGCTTCAGTTTCTCAAGCAGACTATCGCCCGATTCATCCCAGTCATCGTCCGACGGTTCATCGCCTGCTGTATCAGAATTGGGGTCAGAAACACTCTCTTCACCTGCAGTGAGTCCTTTTTCGGCAAGTAAATCTTTCAATGAATCAGCTGTTTCCATTTCTTCGAACGGGATTTGCAATAATCCCTCGACCTCTGGCAATTCATTGGGATCAAATGGAGGTGTTTCAAATTCTTCATCTGGCAATGGCAGGTTATTTATTTCCGGATCATCAATAGACTCACCAAGCAAATTCTCTTCTTCCAGTCCTGCAACAAGTTGAGGTTTATTTTCATCCTGTATAAGGGGTATAGTCGCCAGATCGTTGTCATTTGTAGGTGCCGGGCCAAACATTGCTTCAAACAGCAAAGTCATAAGAGGCGGTTCAAAAGTAATAGCAGGGTGCACTGCTATTCGCAGGCTGAAAAGCAGGATGGCAGCAGCTACCAGCCACAGGCTGCTACGAAGGGTTTGCGGCAATACAAAAGGGATCACATGCTCAGGGACCAGGTTATCCGCGACCATAGCAGCGTTTTTGTATTGTGCACTAGCCATCTCCTTGGAGAAATTACCTTGTGCGGAGTTGAAGTAGAACGCAGTACCGAGTTGATCGCCAAGGTGCTGTTGCTGGTCAATCTGACAGGCCACCGTATAGGGATCTGTAGTGCCTGATCGAATTCTTGTAAAGGCCAGCCAGATGCCCAGGCAGGCGATCAATGGAAGTATCAAGAACGGGATGTAGCGTGTTCCCAGAAGCAGAAGCGAGCAGACACCAAGCAAGCAGACTACAAGTGCCAGGAAACTTTCCCGACTGAACAACTGAACTTTGATCCGTAGTTGACATCTATCTATGAAGCCTTCAACAGGCCCGGGACTTGAGTGGTTATCTGTCATGTACAACTGCGGCTGACCATGAATAGACAATTATAAAGTTTGCGGAAAGATACACTTGAATTAAACAGGCAACTGATTGCAGGGCAACCATGAATGTACTGCTGTCCGCGTTAAACTGCTTGTCGACATGGACCTTTTCCGGCAGTGGAAACTAACAACAGTCTTGCTAGTCTTTTTAGCAGATTCAGCCTTGTTAGTGTTGCCTGCACAAGAGTCACTACCCGTCAGACTGCATGAAGCTGCTGAGGCATTTCAGCAAGGATCTAATCAGAAAGCTGCTGATATTGCAGCAGAGTGGCTCCAGGAGAATGATACGCAGGATCTGAATGCACTGTGGATCCATGCTCTGTCTCTCGAGAATCTTGAAAAGTATGCACCGGCAATCAACAGCTATCGCAAGATAGTTCAACAGTTGCCAAATGAGCCTCGAAGCTATCTGTCTCTGGGAGCAGCAACTTTCAAGAATGCAGAGTTTGAACCCTCTATCACCGCATTCAATCAAGTTGCAGAACTTGATCCCTCACTGAAAGCGCAATTGTGGCAACTGGGGATTACACAGTACTATGCAAGGCAATTTCAGGATGGGGCCGATTTGTTTGAGACCCATCGCAAGGTGAATCCCAATGATGTCGAGAACTCCGTTTGGCATTTCCTGTGTATCGCAGCTGTGCAGGGGCCGGAAGTCGCCTTGAGAAACCTGATCCCGACTGCCCATGACAGCCGTGTCCCCATGATGGATATCTATGATCTGTTTCGTGGAGTAGGCAGTGTGGGGCAAGTCATTCAGGCAGCAGTGGCTGCCTCTTCCCCTGTACAGAAAAACAGGCAATTGTTCTATGCACATCTTTACCTTGGACTCTATTTCGAGGCTTGGGGTGATGCACAGCAATCAACCGTGCACATAGCAGAATCGGTAAAGCTGAAAGACAGTAGTAACTATATGTGGCATGTTGCTCGGATTCATCAAGCTGAACGCTCGAAACCCAACTGAAAAACCAGTTGCCTGTCATCTGGCATGCAGCACAAATCTTTCTATATGGTGTAGTGTGACTCTTGAGACTTTTTCACAACAAGTGCATAGTGTTCCTGCACAGATTTGAACTCGCCTGGAACTTTCACCCGTGTCTGACACCATCCAAACCTCTGATGCCATAGGATCCCGAGCCGGGCTGCAAGCAACAGATGAGTTGTTTCTCAAATCTGGAACCAGAGACAGGATCTTCGTAGCAACCGGTATCACCAAGGTCTACACAATGGGAGAACTCAAGGTCCATGCACTGCGGGGTGTTGACCTGAACCTGTACGAATCAGAGTTCCTTGTCCTGCTGGGCCCTTCGGGTAGCGGGAAATCAACTCTTTTGAATATCCTTGGTGGACTTGATTTACCTACTGCAGGCAGCGTGGCCTATAGAGGCCGCGACCTGAGTGGGGCAGATGATGCTATTCGCACTCAGTACAGAAGAGAACATGTCGGATTTGTCTTTCAGTTCTACAACCTGATCCCAAGCCTGACTGCCCGCGAAAATGTTGCACTCGTAACTGAGATATCCAGGGATCCGATGAACCCGGAAGAAGCACTGGAAATTGTCAATCTCAAGGATCGCATGGATCACTTTCCTGCCCAGCTGTCAGGTGGTGAACAGCAGCGAGTAGCGATTGCCAGAGCGATTGCAAAACGACCGGATGTATTGCTCTGCGACGAGCCAACCGGAGCACTGGATATTGCTACCGGGATTGTGGTGCTGGAGGCAATAGAGCATATCAACCGTGAACTTGGTACTGCAACTGCTGTCATCACACACAATGCTGCCGTTTCGGCAATTGCAGACCGGGTCATTCAACTTTCCGATGGCAGGATATTTTCCGATCTACGCAACAAGAAAAAAATCCCTGCGAGCAAGTTGAGCTGGTAATCCATGCAGGCCTTGAATCGAAAGCTGCTTCGGGATCTTTGGAAAATCAAGGGTCAAGGCATCTCAATCAGCGTTGTGATTGGCGTGGGTGTGCTGATGTTCATCATGTATCTCAGCGCGTTCTATTCTCTTCAACAAACCCGCAGTACTTACTACGAAAGCTATCGGTTTGCACACGTATTTGCACAGGCAGTGAGAGCACCCCTTTCACTGCACAATCGTATTGCCAGCATCCCTGGGGTGGGACAGGTCGAAACGCGTGTTGTTGTTGATGTAGTACTTGATGTGGAAGGTCTTGAAGAGCCTGCCACAGGGCGATTGATCTCAATCCCAGGTCAACAACGCAATATTGTCAATGATCTGGTGCTGCGAAAAGGTCGCTATATTGAGCCGGATCGCCCCGACGAAGTGATCGTTAGTGAAGGGTTTGCCGAGTCCCATAAACTGCTGCCAGGCGATGCAGTCCACGCCATCCTCAATGGCCGGAGGCACCGCCTGGAGATTGTAGGGATAGGGCTTTCACCAGAATACATCTACACCATCCGTCCCGGAGAGTTAATTCCTGATGATGCACGTTTCGGCATTTTCTGGATGGAGCGAAGGGCACTTGCTGCTGCATTCGACATGGAGGGCGGCTTCAATGATGTCGCCTTGATGTTAATGCCTCATTCGCAGCCGGATTCGGTGATTGAGGAGCTGGATGAAATCCTGAGTCCCTATGGTGGACGAGGTGCCATCCCTCGAGAACTGCAACTCTCCCATTGGTCAGTCGAGAACGAACTACGGGGTCTGCAAGGTTTCGGCATGGTAGTCCCAGTATTGTTTTTGGGAATATCGGCATTTCTGCTGCACGTGATGTTACGGCGTGTGGTTGCCGTTCAGCGGGAACAAATTGCAGCACTCAAGGCTCTAGGTTATTCTAACTGGCCCATTGCCATGCACTATATACAATGGGGACTTGTGGTTGGACTGTCCGGCTCGTTGCTGGGAACAGTGCTGGGTACCTTCCTGGGCCGCGGCATGATGAGCATGTACAACCAAATTTTTCGCTTCCCTTCCCTTGAGTACACATTGACACCTGGAGTTGTGGCAGTGGCCATTGCAATTGGTGGAGTTGGAGCCATCCTGGGTGCCGTTTCGGCTGTCAGGCAAGCCATACATCTACAGCCGGCAGAGGCGATGCGTCCCCAACCACCGGCTCAATACAGTGTCAGTCTTGTGGAAAGAATGGGTCTGACACGGCTATTGACACAGCCTGCCAGGATTGTCCTGAGAAATATTGAGCGAACCCCGGTACGTTCCATTACAACTGTTATCGGGATTGCATGCTCGGTGGCAATTCTGATCATGGGCACGTTTTCAATAGACTCGCTCGATTTGATGATGGATGTACAGTTCAATCGGGCACAGCGACAGGATATTCAACTTACCTTCACGTTACCTGTTTCAGCAAGTGGGATACATGCCCTGCATCGAATGCCAGGGGTCATAGCTTCAGAACCACTTCGTGTAGCACCTGTCCGACTGCGTTCCGGGAATCGATACCGCCAACTGGCCATTATGGGGTTACCTGCAGAAGGCCAGTTGTACCGCTTGCTTGATGTCTCGAGTATGAACCCAGTCGCATTACCTACGAAGGGTCTGGTGATCTCCTCAACCCTTGCAAATATCCTTAGAGTTTCTCAAGGTGAAACGATAACTGTTGAGGTGCTGGAAGGCAGTCGCCGCAGCCGCGAAGTTGTAGTGGACAGAATCCTTGAGGAGTACATGGGTGCAACTGCTTACATGGAGATCAATTCCTTGCGCAGACTGCTGGGTGAAGGTGGCACTCTTTCAGGCGGTTTCCTTCGTGTGGATGAGGCTGAACTCCCCAAGCTTTATCAAACTATCAAGACAACACCAGCGATTGCAGGAGCCACACTGAAAGGTGCAGCTCTTGAGGCATTTCTAAGTTCATTTGCACAAAACATTTACATAACAATCTTCTTCAATGTTCTCTTCGCTTCAATCATTGCATTCGGGGTTGTCTACAATGCTGCACGGGTGTCTCTTGCAGAGCGTAGTCGTGAATTGGCAAGTCTGCGTGTCATGGGGTTCAACCGCAAGGAGATATCAGCGATTCTATTAGGTGAGTTAGGTTTGCTCACAGTTGTAGCACTACCACTGGGGATTGGGCTAGGTTTCGGGATATCGCTGTGGCTGGTGCAGGTGTTTGCAACCGAACTTTATACAATCCCTTTTACTGCAAACACGCGAACCTATGCATTTTGCGTGATCGCTATCATCGTTGCAGTTACGGCTTCCGGATTGATTGTAAGACGCAAGCTGGACCGGCTGAACCTGCTGGAAGTACTGAAGTCACGGGAATAATTCATGAAAATGCGCCCAACACGGCTACTGGTCTGGGTAGTCATTGCAGCAGTAGTTGCACTACTGGTTCTGGCCCTGCGACCGCAACCCATTGAAGCGGATTTTACAAAAGTGCTCCGTGGACCGCTACAGATCACTCTTGATGAAGAAGGCAAAACACGTGTCAGGGACCGCTACATGGTTTCGGCACCTGTGGCTGGCAGGGTGTTACGGATCGAACACGAGCCTGGCGATTCCGTGGATGCTGGACGTACAGTACTGGCCAGGTTTTATCCCTCGGCCCCACAGCTCCTTGATAACAGGGCACGCGCGATCGCTGAAGGCCGTGTCAAGGCTGCCGAGGCTACTCTTGAGAAACAGCGTGTTGAACTGCTGCGGGCCCAAGCTGAGCAAAGGCATGCCAGGGTTGAATTTGAGCGCTCCGAGAAGATGCATGCTGATGGACTGCTGGCAGCAAACCAAATGGATTCCGTAAAGTTGCAAGTCGAAATAACCACAGAGTTAGTGCATGCGGCTAAAACCGGTATCAAATTGGCACAACGTGAGCTTGAGACTGCGCAAGCGAGTCTGATTCAGTCTGGAAGTGCAAGCAACTCAGAGAATTCGATCATGTTGCTCAGATCACCGATTAATGGTGTGATTCTTCGTCGTTTGCAGGAGAGTGAAGCTGTAATTCAGTCCGGTGAACCACTGGTTGAAGTAGCGGACCCAGACAAGCTTGAGATTGTTTCCGACATGCTCTCTACGGATGCTGTACAGATCAATCCAGGTGATCAGGTTCTGATTGAACAGTGGGGTGGCGAGAAGACTTTGCAGGGACGAGTCAGGCGTATTGAGCCCTACGGATTCACAAAGATTTCAGCATTGGGAGTCGAGGAACAGCGGGTCAACGTCATTGTTGATTTCGAAGATGTACAACAGGCATGGGAAGCGCTTGGTGATGGTTATCGAGTTGAGGTCCGAATCGTGATCTGGGAAAGCAACAATGTTCTTAAAGTACCGACCAGCAGCTTGTTCCGCAATGGGGAACAATGGGCAGTCTACCAGCCAGATGCAGAAGGACTTGTAGTGCTTCAGGAGGTCAAGATCGGACAGCGTAATGCACGTGAAGCACAGGTTGTAGAAGGTCTGCAGGAAGGCGCTACTGTGATTGCCTATCCGAGTGACAAGATTACCGAAGGCATCATGGTTGTTGAGCGAACGCTTTGATCTCCAGTTCCTGGAATCTTAGGGGTTGACGGGCTTTCAAGTGATTATTGAAGTGCAAGACCTTATGCTGCACGGGGATTTACGGTTCCAGATTCTGGGTTACACTACTTGTAAAGAGGCGCCTGAACCAACTCTGGATTCATAAAGCGCTAATCCAAACAATCAAGCCACTTAATTAGTGGGTTGCCTTGATTCAGACAATAAGGAACTCTGTTACAGAGAACCTTCTGTTTTCTAGGAAATAAACTTTCATGTACGTCCGCAAGAGCCGACTGCTGACGCCAGGCCCAACCCCTCTGTTTCCTCCAGCTGTCAGGGCCATGGCGGCTGCAGACCTGCACCACCGAACCAAGGAGTTCCGTGCAATTTATAGTGGTGTGTTCGAAGATCTCCATGCTTTCATGGGTACTGACAACGGTATTGCTCTGTTTACATCTTCGGGTAGTGGAGCCATGGAGGCAGCGGTCTCGAATCTGTTTTCGCCAGGGGACAAGGTTATAGCCTGCTCTGCAGGAAAATTCGGGGAGCGCTGGATTCAGATCACCAACGCTTTCGGACTTGAAGTTGTGCCATTGATTAAGCCTTACGGTGAAGCAGTCCTGCCACAGGAACTGGCAGAAGCGTTGGCTAATCACTCTGATGCCCAAGGTGTTTTTGTGCAAGCCACAGAGTCTTCTACAGGCATCTCTCACGATGTTGAAGCTATGGGTGAAATCGTAGGAAAAACAGAAGCCGTGCTGGTAGTTGATGCCATCACCGGTCTTGGAAGCAGTGACCTGATGATTGATGAGTGGGGGCTGGATGTTGTGATTGGTGGGTCACAAAAAGCACTGATGATTCCCCCGGGATTAGCATACTGTTCCATCAGTGCAAAGGCTGATAATCGAATTATTAAAGCCCGTAACCCTAATTATTACTTTAATTTGCGTAAGCATATGGAAGCGGGACTAAAGGGTGACTCACCTTGGACTCCTGCAACATCCCTGATCCTGGGAATTGCAGAAGTTCTCAAATTTGTGAATCAGATTGGCCCCCGGAAACTGATCAGAAACGCCCAGCTACTGGCACAGGCTACGCGGGAAGCAGCCAGGGCTCTGGGGCTTGAACTTTTCCACAGGAACGCGATTCCAGCCGGTGCAGTCACTGCAATCCGCTCACCTGGAGGTCTCGATTCGGGAGAAATTGTAAGAGGCTACAAGGATGGGTTTGAATCCATTATTGCCGATGGCCAAGGATCCATGAAAGGCCAGATCTTTCGATTTGCCCATCTTGGATATTTTGATTTTCATGACTTGTTTGCGACTATCGCCGAACTGGAAGTTATCCTGCATCGTCTTGGTCATCCAGTGAAGTTTGGAGCTGGAGTGACGGCTGTACAGCAGGTTTATATGGATGCTTTGGCTACTGATGAAAGGAACTAGAAGTGAAGGTTCTGGTTGCTGATTCTATCGCTGAGGAAGCGATTGAGCTACTACAGTCCGAGACCGACCTGGAAGTAATCAGGTCGAACCCAAACAGTTTTACCGAACACTTGGGAGCAGCCCATGCCCTGCTAGTGCGCAGTAGCGTCAAGGTCACCAAGGAAATCATGGACCAAGCACCACATTTGCGTGTGATAGGTCGAGCTGGAGTTGGAGTAGACAACATCAATTGCGAGGAAGCAACCAAGCGCGGCATTGTTGTCATGAACACACCGGGAGGGAACGCAATTTCCGTAGCTGAACACACGATGGCGCTGATCCTGTCGCTCGCCCGTACAATTCCGCAAGCGAATACATCCACTAAATCCGGCAAATGGGACCGCAAGAGGTTTACGGGGAACGAACTTTACGGGAAGACACTTGGGATTATTGGTCTGGGCAATATTGGCCGCATGGTGGCTGAACGCTCCAAGCCTTTTGGCATGGAGGTGATTGCCTGCGATCCGTTTATTTCCAGCGATGCTGCGAAGGATTGCGGCGTGGAATTACTGGGTCTTGATGCACTTTATGCCAGGGCAGATTACATCAGCCTGCACCTGTCGTTGACACCCGACACCAAAGGCATAATCAATGCCGCTGCGATTGAACAAATGAAATCCGGCATGAGGATCATCAACTGCGCTCGAGGCGAGTTGATTGACAGTTCAGTTCTTAATCAAGGCATTTTAACCGGTAAGGTGTCAGGGGCTGCCCTTGATGTATTTGATGTAGAACCTCCCGGGTCCTTACCGTTGCTGCAGCATCATCAGGTCATCGCAACCCCACATATCGGGGGATCGACATCAGAAGCCCAGACCATGGTGGGGATCAATATTGCCCAACAGGTTCGTGATTATCTCAAGACCGGGATGGTGAGCAATGCCGTAAACATGCCCTCCATCAGTGCTGAGCAATACGGCAAGATTGCTCCCTATCTTGCTTTGGCAGAAAGACTTGGATCTTTTTCTGCACAAACCTCTCAGGGGCGACCTGTGCGGATAAAGGTCACGTTTTCCGGGGACTTTGGTGAATCTGATTCTTCACTGATCCGAAAAGCTGCGCTGAGTGGTGTACTGAATTGTTTTCTCTCGCAAAAGGCAAACCTGATCAATGCAAATCAGATAGCCCAAGAAAGGGCTATTGGTGTCAGTGAGGTCCGCAGAGGGAAATCACATTTCAACGATTCAATTCAGCTGGAACTGAAAACGGAAGATATTGTGCGCTCAGTAGAAGGCACGGTCTTTCCGGACGGCTCCCCTCGACTGTTAAGCATCAATGGAATTTACGTCGAGGCCCTGTTGAGTGGAAATCTACTGTACATTACCAACAAAGACGTTCCGGGAGTGATTGGGCGGGTAGGTTCTGTACTGGGAGACGGCGATGTCAATATCTCCGATTTTGCACTAGGTCGAGCCAGTGCCAGTCAACCCGATGAACCTGCTGAAGCGGCGGCCTTGATCCGGACAGATAACCCAATACCCTCTTCTGTTCTCAACCGGTTATACGACATGAAGGCAGTGATGCTGGCTAAAACAATCAAGCTATAACCAGATTGTTCTCCTGTCCTGCTGTAATGTGACGCGAAGCGACAACTGGTGCATTTTAAAAATCCAAACTGATTTGGTCATCGCAACAGAAGCTATGACGAATAGGGGTATTGAATGTTCAGGTGGGGCTTAAAACTTAACGCCCTTGTTCGCTAATTCATCCAGAACATGATCAACACCGCGTTTGTACATGATCTTCATGCCCTTGGTACTGATTTTCAATTTGATCCAGCGCTTGCGGCGAGGTGACCAGAAGCGTTTATAGTGCAGGTTTGGATAGAACTTCCGGCGCGTCTTGTTGTTCGCATGGGAGACATTATTGCCCGACATGGGGCGTTTTCCGGTTACTACACAGACTTGTGCCATGAACAACTCCTGAATATGGACTTTCCGACAGTACGACTGTCAAGCAGCTCAGTGCCGGTTAAAAATGGCAGGAAATCCTTCACGGTCACCCTGCCTTCTTCCTGAAAGGATAACACAAGGGCACCAAAACAACGGCAAGCAAGTATGTTTGGAACTGTGCTACTTCCTGCTGGTTATGGTTGAACTGGTGCTTTGTCTGTCAACTTGGGAAGCATCCAGGTCAGTGGCAATCCCAGTACAGGCAGTAATATCAATCCCCATAAAACAGTTTCGAGGCCAATCTGATCGGCCAGCCAGCCTATGAAAGGAACAAAGATGATCCCTGCTATTCCCCAGGCAAACCCCATCATCAAGGCTGTTGTTGCGCCTGCCTGTGAGGGTACAAGTTGCTGAGACATGACAACATTCACAGGAATTGTGCATAGCAATATAACGCCACCCACAAATAGCAACAGGATGGAGATCCAACCTTCTAGTGCCAGGAAAGCGACCAGGAAAGGCACACTTGCCAGGAAAGAGAAAATGACTACATTCCGTCCTCCAAAGCGGTCACAGGCTACTCCACCCAAAAAGGCCCCAACTGAATTACTCGAAAAGTAGATTGCGAGTGCAATACTCGCAGACTTGAGGCTCATGCCCTGGACGGATACCAGAAAAATAGCGAGGAACTGAGCTAGACCGACCTGTACGGCAGATCGTATGACAACCAGTACATAGTGAGTTAGCAGAGGCCATTTCTGACTGTTCAGGACAGCCCAGTCAATACCATTTGATTTCTTGTGCTCCCTGGGATTTGGATCTGGTAATCGCCATGCAAGCCAGGGTGATACAAAGATGACAGGCACTGCAGCGAACCAAAGCCGCTCAAAATTAACAAGCTCAATGACACTCATCAGGTAAATCGGCCCGATAGCAAGTCCGGCTGTCCCTGCTGTGATAAAGACCCCGGTTCCAAGTCCACGCTTGACACCGGAAACGCGTCCAGCCTCCATGGTGCTATACGGGTGAAATGCCGCAACTGCCATTCCCCCCAGTAACAGCATGAGCATGAGGGAACTGAATCCTGTTGCCAGGCCCAGGCAGGAAAGTACCAGTGCCGTAATCAATGGTGTTATCACTGTGAAATACCGTGAAGGGAACCGATCGCTCAGCAGTCCGAATGGCAATTGCAGAACTGATGATGAGAACATCCACATACCACCCAGCAGACCGACTTGTGACAGGGTCAGACTGAGCTGATTCATCAATATTGGCTGAACTGCTGCAAGTGTGGATGAAAAACAGTCCACAGTAAAATGAGCACCCATAAAGAGAAAAAATGCTTCCCCCATGCCACTTTTCTTACTGCTGGTTTGGTGAAGTGTGACTTCTGGCGCGACATCCCCTGAGTCCAAGGACATTGCCTGAACCAGTCCAGTGGGTTGTTTCACATCTTCCTGTGGTACTGCGATGGAATGTGCAACGGGAGTATTTTCCTGCATCTGTGTACGAAATCTCTTCCTTCAAAAGAGACCGGTTGACATCTTTAACTGGATTGGTAGCAAGCGTCAGAAAGATGCAGAGAACAACTCGCTACTGGTCGATAGGGGTACCCTGCTCTTCGGCAGGAGACCAAATACCGCTCCGGATTTCTTCAAGTCGATGACCAGCTGCGTCCCTGATATAAAGGTATTGATCATTTTCTGAGACGCGCTCCAGTTCAGCCACATCCGTCATCACCTTGACAACCTTGCGACGAATTTCTTCATCCGTGCATTCGCTGACCAGTCGGTGGTAATGAACCTGCTCAGGGTCCAAGACTCGCAAGGCCCCGAAAGCCTCGTGCCGAATAAACCACTCAGGATCACGAATAATCATCTCGACCAGAATTTTTGGTTCCTTGACCTCAGCAATCACACTCTGGCGGACATCCGCATTAGAATGCTTCCACTTTGGCCGGAATAAATTTAGAAAACCCATACCGGCAAATTACCTGCATCCTAAGTAAACTACATCTCGTAGCTGATGCGCCAGAGCTTGCGACCGCCATCATCACTGACAAGCATGGACCCGTCTTTCAACTCCAACAAGCCAACTGGGCGACCCCACACTTCCGGACTGTCAGCACTCATCATCCAGCCTGTAAGGAAATCCTGCGGCCCTGATTGCGGTCTCCCATTCTCAAATGGGATGTAAGTGATGTTATATCCCACACGCTCAGAGCGATTCCATGAGCCATGAAATGTCAGAAACAAGCCATTCCTGTACTCTTCAGGGAATTGCTCACCTGTGTAAAAGTGAATATCGAGTACTGCTACATGCGCACCAAGCAACACATCCGGATACAATGTGCTTGCGACCTTGTCAGTATCAACATCCTTGTGACGTGGATCCTCATGAGGGCCATTGTAGGCATGGGGCCAGCCATAAAACTGGCCTTCTTTGATGTTTACAAGGTAGTCATGGGCAAGATCATCACCCAACCCGTCGCGTTCCTGAACAGCTCCCCAGATTTCCTCCGAGTCCGGGAACCACTTCAACCCAATTATGTTCCGTAGGCCAGTTGCGACTGTTTCATGCCCTGTCCCATCCGGGTTGTAGCGATGCAAGGCAGCTCGTAGTGGGTCCTCACCCAGATCGACGTTTGAACCCGACCCAACAGTGACATACAGCTTTGAATGATCCTTGTTGAATAGCAAGGATCGTGTCCAGTGACCAGTGTTAAAGTCCTTGTAGGATATGATCTCTTCCCCATCCCCTGCTGTCATTGAAGATGAATCATAAACATAACGTTTTACAGAAGTGCACTCTGCTACATAGAGCCAATCTTCATGAAATGCCAAACCATACGGACGGTCAAGGCCTTCTACGATTTTCTTGAGTTGGCCGTCATGGTGAACATATACGCTGCCGTCCAATTCATTGCGAGATCCAGAGTCCGTAAATACTAATTCATCGCTGGGGCCAAGTAGCATGAACCGGGGACGCTGGAAGTCACCGCTCAAGTACTCTTCAATCTTGAATCCCTCCGGTAACTGCAAAGTGGCTTCAGACGGGCGTTCAACGACCCTTGGACGGTTAGTGGCAGAAGGTGTGTGATATGGTTCCGGCAGGCCACTCCAATTGACTGGCACATTGACTGTCTCATTGACCGGCTTGTCGGAATCGCAAGCCATAGCAGCCACAAGCACCAAAGCTGTAAGAAGAAGTATCAATCGGGTATTCATGAATATTAGCGTAACGAATTCTGTAACAACAGGATGAAAATACTTGTCTGAGCGAGCTGCCACCGAACTTATCGAACCCGAATCATGAGAGCAATGGAAAGGACTGCTAAATCGTACTCGGGTTGCAATTCAAGGAATCAAGCGGTATCCGAAACAGGCCTGGTGTTTGTGTTACCTGTTTGTGAGATCAGTAGACCTGCTGCAATAGTAGCCAAGCAGCCTAGTGGATTTAGCCAGAGAAAAGCCAATGAAGGCAGTATTATTAGCTTGGTCGTCCAGACAACAATCAGTCCACTCACTGTTCCCCAGAATGCACCATTGGCAGTTGTTCGTTTGAAAACAAAAGCCAATGTGAAGACACCCAGCATGGGTCCGTAGAATAGGGACCCAACGAAGTTTACAGCTTCAATCAACGACCCCAGTCTGCCACCATAGCTGGCGAAAACAGTCGCGTAGATTCCCCAGCCAAGTGTTGCCCACTGCAGGGCACGGCGTGTATCCTGCTCCAGGATCCCGGGGCGGATGTATCGTTTGTAATGATCAACAATCGAGCACGTCGCCAGAGAATTCAATTCCGAAGAAATTGTTGACATTGCGGCAGCAAAAACTCCGGCCATGATCAATCCAACCAGCCCAATTGGGAGTTGACTCAACACAAAGGTCAGGAATATGTAATTTATATCGTTGTAGCTGCCAGGGCCACTTTCTTTCTCCGCCAGTTGAATCGCTTCATTCCGCACCTGCCTGAATCGTCTGTCCGCAAGAGAAAATACTTCACGATCCACTGTACTCCTCGATTTAGCAAGTTGTCTGGCACCCATCTGGCGTTCATCAAAGGCCTGCTGGTAGCGTCGGTCAAGCTGGTCCATAGCTTCTGTTTCAGTAAGCACCAGGCGATCAAGTTCAGCCGAATGGAACAGGATGGGAGGTGCCTTGAACAGGAAAAAGGCAAAGACAAGCACACCTGTGAGCAAGATTAAAAACTGCAGCGGTACTTTCAGCACAGCATTAAAAAGCAAGCTAATCCGACTGTGATTCAAGGACTTGGCTGTCAAGTAACGCTGTACTTGGGACTGATCAGTCCCAAAATAGGCCAATGACAGGAACGTCGCGCCGATCAAACCTGACCAAAGTGTGTAACGGTTGTTCCAATCCAGCCCTGTATCAATGGCGTTCAGCTTTCCTGCCGTACCGGCCAGATAGAGTGCATCCCGGATACCAATTCCTTCAGGAAGCCCATAGATTGCACAAATAAATGCAATCAGAATGCCACCAAACATGATTGACATCTGCACTGAATCGGTCCACATCACTGCCCTGATTCCACCCACCATCGTGTACGTACAGACAAGGGCACCCATCAAGAGGATCATTGGCCACTCCGGGAACCTCAGGATCACTGCCAATGCAACTGCTGGTGCATACATCGCCAAGCCCACTCCCAGTCCACGCTGTACAAGAAAAACAAAACTGACCAATGTGCGAGTTCTTTGGTTGAAGCGTCGTTCGAGGTACTCGTATGCTGTGAAGACGCCAGAATGATAAAAAGCAGGCGCTGCAATGGCAGCAATGATCACCATTGCAATGGGCAGACCGAAGTAAAACTGTATAAAACGCAGACCGTCGACATATCCTTGACTTGTAGTTCCGATGAAAGTGATAGCACTCGTCTGCGTTGCCATGATGGACAGGCCGATGACCCACCAGCGCATTTGCCTGCTGGCAACTACGTAGGCTGCGATCGAGCTTTCCCCTCGTGAACGGACCAGACCATAGCCGACAATGAGAACAAATGATCCCGCAAGAATGAACCAATCAATCGGGCTCATGCATGACTACCGTAGTACCGGGTAAATAAATACAAGGCAGTGATCCATATACCCAAGTGGACCAGAACTGCTGTATAGATCCATTTCCATGGAACAGGCCTTGTATCTGTGACCGCAGTGGAGTCAGTTTGTAATGGTAATCCGGGAGCAACTGGAGAGTCAGATGGCATATGAGTTATAAGATTCGGCACCGACTTCGTGTGCCGATAGTAGTTGAATAATATCTGATTCCAGATTACTTGCTCACTAAGGCTGGCAGTATAAACTCAGCGTGCCGAAGTACTTTCCTGCACTAGTGCAACACTTATTGGAAATACCAGTTGCTGGAATGCAGGGACTTCGTGCATTGCAAGAAATGCATCATCTAAAGCTACTTTCCTAATATTGCCAAAACCTTCTTCCATTGCTTTTCGAATGTAGAGAATGGCTCTCTCATGCATACCAACTCCGGCATAAGCCTTTGCCATGAAGTAGTAGTATTTACCACGCTGAGCTACCGAACGCTCCTGAAGCAGTGTCCCGACATTGCCACTTGTTTCAAAAACATTTGGATCAAGTTCAAGCGCTTTCCGATAAGATTTTGTAGCATCCTTGAACTTGTTACGTGAAAAGTAGGATGTTCCCAGGTTGCTATAGATTGAAGCGGAATAAGGGGAAGACTGCAAAGCCCTCTTGTATGATCTGATAGCTTTCGTGTAACGACCCTGGGCGTGATAGACAGTTCCCAGGTTGTTCATAGCCTGACTATAGTTATTATCCAGTTTCCAGGCACGTTCATACTCCTTGCGTGCATTACCCAGAAGCATCAATTGGTGATAGGAAATACCCAGCTTATTGATGAGTCTGACTGAGTTTGGATCGCTGCTTAGGGCGTCCCTGTAGGTCTCCCCTGCCTCACGGTACATTTTACGCGCCATGTAGATATCGGCGCGCTTCTCTAGACTCAAATCCTGAACGACTCGGTCTATGGGCTCAACTTCCTTGGTGCGGTCAATGAGTTGCGCCAACAAGCCGCCACAAGCAACAGCAGAAATGATCAGGCTGACAAAAACTCTTTGGCCAGCACGCATGGCTTACCTCCAGAAGTGCTTTTATTGAAACACATACCAGAAGAATTGTCAGCAGTCTTGTTGTCAGTTGCAAACTTGCGTGACAAACAGTGCAGAAAGCCAATCCAATATCAACGAATCCCGGAGATTCGTATCCACATGGCCAATAATTCTTCAATCGTGAGCTGTTGAGCTCGTTTTTGAGCAAAAGGATCATCCGAAACCTTTGCTGCATCATAATTTCCTGAGAGATTGTTTCGGAGGGTTTTGCGCGGAAATTTAAAACAGGCACTGATGAACTTCAGGAATTTTTCAGGGGGTCTAGTACCACTTAACTGAAACTGAACGACTGCAGAGTGAACTTTCGGAGGAGGCACAAAAGCTGACGCTGGTATTCGAAACAATTTTCTTGGTTGGCTGTACAACTGGCAAATGCAACTGAGAAACCCATACGATCTGTTTCCAGGTCCAGCCAGAATTCGATCCGCAACCTCCTCCTGCACAACGAACGTTGCAACACGAAAGACGAATTGAGTTTGAAACACTGCACGCAGGATTGGTGAAGTGATGTAGTAGGGCAAATTCCCGACGATTACACATGAATCATTGTTCGAATGCTGGGCCAGTACTTGCAGGTCCTGCTTGAGAATGTTGCCCTGAATAACCTCAAGATGTTCCGGGTTGCCGCATTCTTCCGGCAAATTCTGGGCCAACTGGTGATCAATTTCAATTGCAATTACCTGACCTGCTCTTGCTAGCAAATACTTTGTCAAGGCTCCCCTGCCAGGGCCAATTTCAATTACTGATTCCCCTGGAATCAAGGCTGCCTCACAGATTCGTTCCAGCAGGGGGGCAGCTAGCAGGAAATGCTGCCCCAATTCAGGACGCCACGTCATCATTCCAAGTGTAGAAGCATTGATCGCAGCCGACTGGGGTACACTGGAAATTCAAGGTGCAGCCTGCTTTTGAAGGACTGTTCAGGAGGAACCATCCTTGACCCCCAGTGAAGAATGTGTGCGCAAGCTTTCTGTTGAAATCCCATGGGATGTCGTTGAAAAGGAACGGGAAAGAATAGTTGCAGACTTTGCCAGGGACACTGCAATCCCTGGATTTCGTAAGGGCAAAGCCCCTCGTAAAATACTTTACAGGCACTATGAAGACGACATCTCTTCAGGCCTCTTGAAGGGGATTGTCTGGGATGCACTGCTCAAGCAGATTAAGGAACGTGCATACAATGTTGCAACTAACCCTGAACTCATCTCATTCACTTTCACTGAAGGGCAGCCCCTGGTGGCTGAAGCATCCTTGGAGATATTCCAGGACTTCGAACTGAAAGACTATAAAAACATTGAAGTTCATTACCGTGTTCCGGAGACATCAGAGGAGGCTGTACAGGAAAGACTGGAGGCCCTGCGCGAAAATAACGCTACTTTTCAGAACATTGATCCTAGATCAGTACAGGATGGGGATTTTGTGAATGTGGAACTGGATGGTTTTAGCACAATCGATGACAAACTGATTGTTTCAGGCATGGAAAACTTGGTTGAAGTTGGCGGTGAAGGTGTCTTGCCTGGTTTTAACGAAGCTCTGATTGGCAAGAACCCAGGTGACAAAACGGAATTTGTAATCGATTATCCAGACGATTTTACTTCTGTTCAGATTGATCCCGACGACACTCTGGAACTGGCCGGTAAATCTGTCCGTTTCAAGGGAGAAATCAAGGACATCAAGAAAAAGGAACTGCCTGAGCTTGACGATGAGTTTGCCAAGGATATCGATAAGGATCTCGGGAGTCTGGACGATCTAAGAAAGAAAGTTCACGAAACTCTGCAAGAGAACGTACTCCGAATGAATCAGCACTCTGCCAGGCTTGAAATTCTGAGGAAGCTACTGGAAATGCATCCTGTGATACTACCTGAGAAGTGTGTCAGGAATCGAATGGAATATCTACAGCAGAAACAACAATCTCGACCTGAAGAAGGAGTATTGTCCGCAGAGGAGTTTCGCACTGATGCAGAAGCATTAATTCAAATAGGGCAAATTCTTGACCGGATCGTTGAAATTGAAAACATAGAAGTCACAACTGAAGAAATTAATTACTTGATCGAAGACTTTGCGAAGGAGCACGATCTCACTGCAATAACAGCACGTAAATTCATGATAGAACGCGGCATTTTACAGGAAAATGTTAAGCAGGCGGCTCAAGAAAAGGTCATACAGCTCATTTTCGACAAGGCCAGCAAGATTGAGCCTCCAGAACAGATCAAAATGGAAAATCCTGAAGAAGCTCATACTGACACACAATCTGGATAATGTAGTTACATGACCCTCGGCAATAACCCACAAGGCAATCTAGTGCCAATCGTGGTTGAACAAACCAATCGTGGCGAGAGAGCCCTGGACATATATTCTCGCCTGTTAAAGGACAACATTATCTTTGTTGGCTATCCGATCGACGATGTGACTGCCAATCTGACAACAGCACAAATGCTTTTTCTGGAAGCAGAAAATCCAGAACGTGATATCTGGCTGTACATCAATTCTCCAGGAGGATCCATCACTGCAGGGATGGCAATTTACGACACAATGCAGTTCGTGAAGCCTGACATCACTACAGTCTGTCTTGGTCAAGCTGCATCAATGGCTGCAGTGCTGATGGCCGGTGGCGCAAAAGGCAAGCGCTACGCCCTGCCAAATTCACGTTTTCTACTCCATCAGCCTTCCCTTGTCGGCCTTGGTGGACAGGCAACAGACATTGATATCCATGCACGCGAGATACTGCGTACGCGAAGTAACATCAATTCCCTGCTTTCACATCACACAGGGCAAACGAAAAAGAAGATCGCACATGATGTCGAGCGTGATTTTATCCTGGATTCAAAGCAAGCAAGGGATTACGGACTAATCGACGAGATTATTACCAGCAAATAGAATTTCTGACCCGCCAAGCGAGGAAATAGCATCCGGCAGCTCTTTGCTACCCTACCCGACATGAAAGTCTGGCAAGTAACCCATTACGGGGAACCGGAAGAGATGACTTTGGCAGAAGTGGATTTGCCTGTACCTGAAAGGAGCCAGGTTCTGATCCGCAACCATGCTAGCGGTCTCAATTTTTTTGATCTGCTGCAATGTCAGGGCAAGTATCAATCCAGGCCAGAGTTCCCATTCACAATCGGTGGAGAAGTTGCTGGCACCGTGGAAGCCGTTGGTAATGATGTGCAGGACCTAAAAGTGGGACAACGCATCCTGGCCCTGCCCCGTGGTGGTGGGTATGCCGAATACTCAGTCAATGATGAAGCAAGAGTTTTCCCCATTCCGGATGCCCTCAGTTTTGAGTTGGCAGCTGCATTACCAGTGGTCTATCAGACATCTTTGTTTGCACTGGAGCATCGAGCACGGCTACAACCTGGTGAATGGCTTTTGGTGCACGCCGGAGCCAGTGGAGTTGGCATTGCTGCAATCCAACTGGGCAAGGCAATGAAAGCTCGTATCATCGCTACAGCAGGTAGTCAGAAAAAGCTTGATTTCTGTCTCTCACAAGGTGCAGATCATGTACTGGATTACAACAATGATAGCTGGATTTACGAAGTTAGGAAACTGACGCAAAACCGTGGAGTGGATATTATTTACGATCCGGTTGGCGGAGATGTTTTCGATTTGTCAACAAAGGTGATTGCGCCAGATGGACGATTGCTTGTTGTAGGCTTTGCAAGTGGCAGGATCCCTTCCCTTGCAGCAAACAGGGTGCTTCTGAAAAACATGTCCCTGGTAGGAGTATTCTGGGGCAGGCACTGCGAAGAAAACCCCGGCTACATGGAGTCACTGCATCATAAGCTGATGGACCTTTATACAGCAGGAAAAATCAATCCCCCTGTTGGGGCTCGTTATCTTTTGGGGCAAGCCCCACAAGGTATCCGGGATCTGGCAAACCGCAAGGTTGCAGGAAAAGCTATTTTGACGACGGAGTGATTCCGTGAATGCTAGCTGATCTCTTCATTGAAATGAGATGGGCACCGGGATAAAGCACAGAGCAAAAACAGCCAGAAGTATAAGTGCAAGTTTCTTGCGTGATGAGCCTAGTTGAATCCAGTCATTCTGGGTTGGACCGTGCCGTAAACCCATAAAGAGAAGCAAGATCAGGAACAGGGCATACTGTTGGCCCATTGTCAGGCAGACCACAAGTAATACTACGAATGCTGCTCGTGCAATCCATAAACTACGAGACCCGAACACTGCATAAGTGACGTGTCCACCATCCAGTTGTCCGATGGGTAGCAGGTTAAGTGCAGTTACAAATAGACCAACCCAACCTGCAAAGCCCACATCGTGTAGCAAGAGCACCTGCTCTTCCCCGGAGACTCCGAAGATGATCCTTTCAAATATCTGAAAAAGGACGGGATCACCCAGCATCAGACCAACTTGTTCAGTATCAAGAGGGATGCGTTCTGAAAGCAGAATACCAATAAAACTGATCGGGACAGCAACCACCATACCGGCCAATGGACCAGCCGATGCAATATCAAACAAGGCCCTGCGATTGGGAATATGAGGCGACATGCGAATAACAGCCCCCATGGTTCCGAAAAAGAAGAAAGCCGGGATGAAGTAAGGAAGTGTGGCTGGAACCCGATAGTAACGAGCGGCCAGGTAATGACCGAATTCGTGGGCAGTCAGGATGGACATCAGGCAAAAGGAATAAGTTGGTGAAACTTTCCAGCTTGTAGTCGCAATCGTGGCCACGAACAGCAGAATATGCAACCAGAGGCGCTCTTTGGTGGGCTGCCACACATAACTCTTCAGGGTTGGTATTGGTTCGGTAGTAGTCTCAATGCGTTCAGTCCTGAACCCAATTTCCTTATCGCCAGATGGATGTAAGGGTTCAAGTTCCTTCCATTCGGAGCCAGAGTTTGCTTCGGGGCGCAGCTGATCCGGAGTCACTAATATCTGCCAACAACTGGAGTTTGGGGCAACGGTTATTCCTAGGCTGCAGCTGTTGCACATGCATCAAGCATGGTCAACCAGCCATAACGGTCAGCCTTCCTCGCCTGGATAATAGAGAGGAACTCAGTTTGAATATGCTCAGTGATGGAGCCGCGTTTGCCTTCCCCAACCTGGATCTTATCGACCGAACGGATTGGAGTTACTTCAGCAGCTGTTCCAGTAAAGAACAACTCATCAGCAATATAGAGCATTTCTCTTGGTATGGCCTGTTCCTTGACCGAGTAACCCAGATCATAAGCAATCTGTATCACTGAATCACGTGTAATGCCGGGTAAAACCGATGTTGCCAGAGGCGGTGTGAAGATCTGGCCATCACGAACAAGAAAAATATTCTCGCCACTGCCTTCGGATACGAATCCAGCTATATCCAGTGCAATACCCTCGGTATAGCCGTTCAAAACAGCTTCCATCTTGATCAACTGCGAGTTCATGTAATTCGCAGCGACTTTTGCCATGGCAGGTAGAGTATTCGGAGCCATGCGCGTCCAGGAAGATACGCAGACATCCACTCCTTGCTCAAGTGCTTTTGAGCCGAGATAGCTTCCCCACTCCCAACAAGCAATGTAGAACTCGACTGGATTGTTGATGGAAAGTACGCCGACATCCCCTAGTCCACGGAATGCAATCGGGCGGATGTAGCAGGATGTCAAGTTATTAACGCGTCTGACATCCTTGCAAGCTTCGATGATCCCTGTCTGGTCAAATCCGAGATTATCCATTCGGTAGATCTTTGCTGAATCAAAGAGCCGACGGATATGTTCTGGCAATCGAAAAATTGCCGGACCGTTTGCAGTGTCATAGCAACGTAATCCTTCAAACACACTGGTTCCGTAATGAAGCGCATGGGTAAGAACGTGTACTTTGGCATCATCCCAGTTGATGAATTCTCCGTTGTGCCAGATTTTATCTGTGGGCTGTATCATGACGCTCGTTTATACCGTTGATTTTTCTAGTATTACATTGAATGCTTTTCGTTGTGGTTGACATTGCTTGTTGATACCCGCAAGGAACAATCTAAAAAAGCCCTGAGTCGCCATCTAGCAAGGCAACCCCTGGATGAACAGATACACTAGGACGTACTTTCCGGTCTAAGGGAATGTCGCTACCCAGGGATATGTGACTGAATAACTGGAGGGACCTGAATCCGCTTATGAGTAAACCACGTTCACGATTATTTTTATTGGATACGTTTGGATTGATTTACAGAGCCTTTTATGGCCGCTCAAGGGCGGGTCTTCAGGCATTGCGCACTTCGGATGATTTTCCTACTGAAGCTATCTATATTTTCAACAATATGTTGAAACGCATTCTTGAAGACTATTCTCCGGAATACCTGGTTGCTGTTTGGGAAGGGAGCGGAGATACATTCCGGGAAAAGGTTTTTCCTGAGTACAAGGCGAATCGCGAGCGGATGCCGGAATCACTAACTGCCCAATTGCCTTACATCCTACGCCTGCTTAAAGCCTGGAATATTCTTACCCTCTCCGAGGATGGATATGAAGCTGACGACACTATTGGATTGTTAACCAGTCAGGGCCTTGCCCAGGATATGGATGTTTATGTCGTTTCTTCTGACAAGGACCTGATGCAACTTGTGAAACAAGGGGTTTTCATGTTGAACCCCATGAAAAAACAGATCTATCAAGAACAAGAAGTTGAAAAGTTTCTGGGAGTAAAACCTGAGCAGGTGACTGATTTACTGGCACTGAAAGGAGATGCAGTTGACAACATACCCGGGGCTCCCGGGATTGGTGAAAAAGGAGCATGTCAACTGATCTCTGAATACGGTGGAATCGAGCGCATCATTGAAAATGCGGATAGCGTTAGTAACAAAAAGTACCGTGAGAGCCTCCAGAACAATGCCGATCTAATCCGTTTGAGCAAGCGCCTGGCAACCCTCGACACAACCGGAACACTTCAACTCGACCTGGAAAATGTGAAGGTTCAGTTACCGGACAAGTCTGAACTAAGCAAGCTCTACAAGGAGCTGGAACTGTTCAGTTTGAACAACCAACTGGAGGGCAGTGATGATGATGAGAAAGTGGATTACAAAATCTTTGAATCTGTCAAACAGTTTGAAGATTGGCTGGCACTGTCGGATGAACCTATCACCCTTTGCTGTCCTGCATTTGATGACTCGAAGCAGATGGGTTTGACCATTGATAAAGAACATGGAATTGGACTCAGTTCTGGTGAGAAAGATGTATGGCTGCTGCCAGGGAATCTGATGCTCCACACGGGGAAAGGACTTGAGGATTGTGGTCGTGATTTCTGGGTTCACGACTGGAAATCAGCGATCCATGAATTGAATAAATTTGGTATCCGTCTTTCCTGCGTAACAGATGATACGATGCTGATGGCATTCATGCTTGACTCGACTCGTTCGGAGCATGCCCTCGGTAAAACAATTGTGCGGCGTCTTGGCATCGCCTGGGATGGAAATCCTGCCAGAGGAGCCTTTTATACGCAAAAGCTGCGAAATCTTCTCAGTACCTCAATAAAGAATCCCGAGTTGCGCAGCCTCTACGAGACTGTCGAACTGCCACTGATGCCTGTCATCGCCAGGATGGAACAAACTGGCATCATGCTGGACAAAAAGAAGCTTGCCGAACTCTCCTGGCATCTTCAATTGGAGATTGGCAGGTTAGGGAGTGAAATTTATGCACTTGCCGACAAGCAATTCAACATCAATTCACCTAAACAACTGGGCGAAGTATTGTACAAGAAACTGGGAGTTCCAGAGCCTCCTTTGCGTGGCAAATCCAAGTCACCTTCAACTGCCTCTGATGTACTGCAAGAGTTTACGGCAGAGTTTCCTATTGTTTCGAAGGTGCTTTCCTGGAGATTTCATACAAAGCTAAAAAATACCTTTGTTGATGTCCTTCCTGCGTTGGTTCAATCTGATGGTCGACTGCACACTACTTTCAACCCTACTGGATCGGCTACAGGTCGTTTATCATCACTGAATCCTAACCTGCAAAACATTCCTATTCGTCAAGAAGTGGGCCGTATGATTCGCACAGCATTTGTCACAGAACCCGGATGGAAGCTGCTGGCAGCTGACTATTCCCAGATCGAGTTACGTATCCTTGCTCATATGTCCAAAGATCCGAAATTGGTTGAAGCATTCAAGAGCAATGAAGATATCCATGTGCGAACGGCTTCAGAGGTATTTGGACTGAAAATCAAGGAGGTGAACAGTGACCAGCGAAGGAGAGCAAAAGCAGTCAATTTCGGGATTGTCTACGGCTTGAGCCCATTTGGCCTCGCAAAACAGTTGAATATTTCACAACACTCGGCCAAACAGTACATTGACCTTTATTTCAAGCAATACAGTGCAGTCAAGGATTTACTGGCGAGTTTGATTGAAACTGCCAAGAAAACCGGTTACAGCAGTACACTTCTTGGCAGACAAAGACCAATTACTGACTTGGAGAGCAAGAGCTCAACCGCGCGAGGATATGCAGAGCGAATTGCAATCAATTCTCCATTGCAAGGGACGACAGCAGACTTGATCAAGAAAGCCATGGTCTCTGTAGATCAATTACTGCGAAAAGGCGGATTCAAGGCACGCATGCTGCTGCAGGTTCATGATGAGTTGCTCCTGGAAGCCCCTGATGACGAGGTGGAGGCTGTAGGACAGCTAGTAAAACACGAGATGGATTCCGTTGTGAATCTGGACGTTCCACTGGTTACGGACTTGAAGTCAGGCTTGAACTGGAATGAAATGCAGCCTATGCAGTAGCCACAAATTCCAATTCTCTTGCACTGCGGGGTTATTCCGTAATGTGGTGTCAGGATCAGTGATCAGAAGTAACTCCGGACCAGCCATTCTGCAACCATGCATGGCTTTTCAGATCCTTCAAGTTCCATGGTCACAGCCCAAGTTGTCTGCACACCCCACTCATGTTCATCAATTGCCTGAACACTGAAGTGTCCACGGATTTTGCCACCAGCAGGTACAGGAGAAGTAAACCGAACTTTGTTCAATCCATAGTTCAGCCCGAGCGTGAAATTACCTTCTACCTTCACGGCTTCCATCAGCAGACGTGAAAGCATGGACAAGCTCAAAAACCCATGCCCGATTGTTGATTTGAAGGGGGATTCACGAGCAGCCCGTTCAGGATTGACATGAATCCACTGCTGATCGTCTGTTGCATCCGCAAACTGCTGAAAACGCTCCTGTGTCATTTCGAGCCAGTCGCTTACGGCTACTTCCTGTCCGAGTTTCGTTTGCAGTTCTTTATATGGAAGGATGTATTTTGCCATGTTGATGAGTCTAATTGATCTTAAAAGAGACATTTGATAATTAGCCAGGAATTCAGGACAACAGAGTAAAGATCAACAGTACCAACTGTCCCTGGAGTACTGTCCTGCATTGGTGCCAGAACAAGCGTAGCCAATTGAGGGTTAAATCACGAAAGGGAAAATTGTGTGCAGACAACTAGAGATCTGTTACTTCACTGTTCCCAAACAAGAATACACACGCCATAAGGATTAAAGCGATCCCAGTGGTAGCGATTACTCGACTGGCCCCTACCTTGTCAGCAGCAAAACCACACAGGATGTTAATCAGTGGCATGGCACCCCGGAATGCAGCATTGTGGACGCTCATGACCCTGCCCCGAATGTCTTCCGTGACATTGAGTTGTACCAGCGAAGTAACCAGAGTAAATACAGCCAGGATCGTTCCGCCGGTTACCAGCAACAACAACATCGCAACAGCCAGGAATTTGTTAAATGCAAACCCTAAAATAGCTGCTCCAAGAAACAACTCCAGTATCAATGCATTACGACCTTTTTTAGAGGCAGTCCCATAATGTGCAACTGCCAATGCCCCCAAGACTGCACCAAGGCTAAGTACGGCTCCCATGCGACTGTAACCACCCGCATCCAAGCCATAGGTTTGTTGGGCAAAAACAGGAAGAAGTGTGTTGATTGGCACACCACAGAATGCAGTGAGTACGGCAAGAAGCATTAATGAGCGCAGTGCTCCACTTCTGGCTACATACCGAAAGCCTTCTCGCAAGCTTTTGACCATGTTGAGCTGACCTGGACTGGGGATGAATGGAATTCGTATAACCAGCAGTGTGACAATCACAGCGAAAAAACTCAGGCCATTGATGAAAAAACACCGTGCAGGGCCAAAATACTTGAACGCCCACCCACCAATAGGTCGGCCAAGTGTTCCGGCCAGGTTGAACTGAATCGATATCAACGCGATCGCGTTGGGCAGGTGTTTTTTAGGGACAAGTGATGGAATCATTGCTTGGTAGGCTGGGCCCCCGAAAGCTTGCCCCACACCTGCCAGGAATGCAGTAAACAGGATGTGCCAAACCTCAATCCTCTCCAGGAAGAAAAGTATCGCCAAGACAAACGCTGCAATCATTTGCAATATTTGGGATCCGATCAGAAGATATCTTCTGTCCATGCGATCTGCCAATACACCGCCAAACACTGAAAACATCAGAATCGGCAAGCCATTCAGGAACGCCGTCAAGCCAAGAAGTGTAGCTGAACTTGTTTGTTGGTATATGTACCAGCTTTCTGCAACCTGTGCTACGAAGTAGCCAGTTGTGGATGTGAATGCACCAATCCAGATCCACCTGAAGTTGAAGTAGCGAAACGAGCGGAAGGTGCGATTGATTGTGCCGATCTTGCGTCTTCTAGGGCTAGGTTCCATCAATCAGGATTCGACAATCGTTTAGTACAGAGTGAGTTCAAGGTCTGTCGGTTACTCATCTTCCCACAAGGTTATGTATAAGATGCAGGTTTGTCTTACCACCGCAAGCATTCTTTGCCCAGCTACAGGTCAATCCAACCCATGAAATACTTTAAATCGTTATGAGATAAGGACATCCAGTTCACATCCTTACCGCGAGTTGACAAGCATCAAGGTATAACCAGGGGTGACTGCCATACCCAACCCAAGATGAACATGTACAAGTGGACTATGTCCCTGCCCGTCATGGTTGGCAAGGGAACACTGGCTGTACAATCTATAAGCAAGAAAATTCTTTCTTGAGACATTTGACAGAGTCACAGGGGCGTTCATCACACTCCTGCTACATAGGATTTGGCATAACCCATGGACACACACCAAGCTCAACTTGAAGACGGGCATCCGAAGGGCTTGTATGTTCTTTTTGCATCAGAAGCATGGGAGCGTTTCAGTTTTTACTCAATGCTTGCTCTCTTCACCCTTTATTTACGGGATGAGGTGGAGGGTTTTGGATGGACAGAAGCTGAGTCAATCAGTCTATATTCCTGGTATTTGACGTTTGTATACGCGAGTCCAATTGTCGGCGGGCTGCTTGCGGACCGTTACTTCGGCTATTTCAGGACAACGGCTGTAGGTGCACTTTTCTTTGTTGCGGGTCACTTCCTGCTCGCATTCCACTCCATCACCATTGTTTATGTAGCTCTGGGTTGCCTTGTCATCGGGAATGGCTTGTTCAAACCCAATGTTTCCACAATGGTCGGAAATCTGTACCCCGAAAGAAGCCCTTTAAAAGACCAAGCGTTTATTATTTTCTATTTCGGGATCAATGTTGGGGCATTTGCGGCCGGTTTGGTCATGGAACTTCTCAGGCAGTGGATGGGGTTTCACGTTGCATTTGCTGCAGCAGGTGTTGGTATGGTTATCTCACTGGTGACTCTTTACACATTCCGGGAGCACATAAAAATCACTGATTTCCAGCATTCCAAAGGCGAACAGAGTAACAACGGCAGTAATAACCTTGCTGATATTCCAGAGTGGCGCCGTGTCATGGCGTTGACAGTGGTATTCCTGCTGGTCATCGTTTTCTGGATGGCCTTCCACCAAAACGGTTCAACTTTGACTTTCTGGGCTGACGACAACACGGATTCGCAGTTTTCAGGAACAATCTTCAATTCAATCAATCCATTCTGGATATTGGTACTCTCATTCCCGCTCGTCAAGCTATGGGGCTGGCTTGGCAAGCGCAAAATGGAACCATCCACACCCACCAAGATGGCATTGGGCATGCTGCTCACCGGGTTGTCGTTTTTCATACTCTACGCTGCAGCAAAACTGGGAGAGGCTTCTGTAACCGGATCTGATATTTACGATTACCAGATGTCTCCACTGTGGTTGATCGCTTCTTATGGCGTTGTGACACTCGGAGAACTGTTGCTTTCTCCGATGGGTTTGTCACTGGTTTCAAAGGTTGCACCATTCCGATTGCGCGGCTTGATGATGGGCGGATGGTTCCTAGCAACAGCTATTGGAAACAAGCTCACCGCGATTGGCCTTTACTGGACAATCTGGCCTCATTCCACGTTCTTTGCTGCTCTTGGAGTGATATGTATTGGTATGTCTGTTCTTTTTATGCTGATTATCAAGCCACTAAAAAGGGAGTTGTCTGTAGCTTAATCCATGCTATTTCATGCGAATGCGAGTTCTTGCTACTGTGATAATATATAGGGTTGCAAGCCCTTGTTGAAGAGGTGTGCTTGATTCCCGGGGGCGTAGTTCAGTTGGTTAGAACGCCGGCCTGTCACGCCGGAGGTCGCGAGTTCAAGTCTCGTCGCTCCCGCCACGAACCTGCAAAGTGGCAATACTTGCCCCAAGCATTCAACAGGAACACACTCAACCACACCATGCAGAAAAATACAATCAAAATCAAACTACAGACCGGGGGCACAGTCCTTGGCACTTGCATTTCCGACTGTTTCAACCCGGAAATTGTGATTGCGTTAAAAGCTGCAAAGCTTGACTTCTTCTTTATTGACAGCGAACATTCCCGAACCAGCTTTGCTGACGTTCAAAGCCTGGTTCGAGTCGCCAAAGCAGCAGATGTCATCCCGCTGGTGCGCGTTCCCCAATCCGAATACTTCTTTCTGGCACGTATGCTGGATGTCGGTGCGATGGGTGTCATCAATCCACGCACAGAATCTGTGGAAGAGGTCCAAAAAATAGTTTCGTATATGAAATTTCCACCCGATGGGCGCCGAGGTTATGGGCTGCGCAGTATCGTTACGGATCTTGATTTTCATGGCGCTTCTGCTGAAATGGAATCTGCAAATGAGGAATCGATGGTAATTATCCAGATGGAGACCCGGTCGTGTGTGGATTCGATTGAGGGAATCGTGGCGATTAAAGGGGTAGATGCCACAATGGTTGGGCCTTTTGACCTTTCCGTTTCACTTGGTATCCCCGGAGATTTTGAAAGTCCTGTTTTCTGGTCAGCTTTTGACCGGATGGTCAAAGCCTGCAATGAAGTAGGTGTTGCTCCTGGTGTGCACTTCGGTAGCACAAAGATGCTGAATCGTGCCCGTGATCATGGTGCTCGTTTTCTTGTTTGCGGAACTGACATGTCCATCTTGCAAAGTGGTTTTCGAGCCATTCGTGATGGAATGGACACTGTCGCTGTTGAGGCAACCGCACGAGCCACTACCGGCGGCTACATGTAGCAGGGACAGTCTTTCCGGCCCTTTATTCAATAAAACAGACCCAGATCATTGGAAACTATCATGAAACCAGTTCAGTGGGGAGTTCTGAGCACTGCCAAAATCGGCTTGAAAAAGGTAATTCCTGCCATGCAGCGCAGTGGCCTGTGCGAAATTTCTGCGATCGCGTCCAGGGACCTAGACAGGGCGCAACAAGCTGCAGATTCTCTGGGGATTAAAAAGGCTTACGGTTCCTATCAGGAATTGCTGGCTGATCCAGCAATCGAAGCCATCTATAATCCGTTACCCAACCACCTGCATGTTCCGCTTTCTGTGGCAGCTGCCCAAGCGGGCAAGCATGTATTATGCGAAAAACCTCTTGCGCTGGATGCTGAGGAAGCTGGCAAGCTGATTCAGGCTCGGGATGAAGCAAATGTCCTGATCCAGGAAGCATTCATGGTGCGATACCATCCCCAGTGGTTACGCGCCAGGGAGCTTGTTCGCTCAGGGCATATTGGCAAACTTAGGGCAATTCAGGGATTTTTCAGCTACAACAACACGGATCCGTCAAACATCCGTAATATTGCTGATATTGGCGGTGGTGGTCTGTATGACATTGGTTGTTATCCCATTACAGGGGCACGCTTCCTCTTTGAAGACGAACCACAGCGCGTTGTTAGCGTGATCGAACATGACCCGGAGATGAAGATAGACCGACTGACCTCGGCCATTCTTGAATTCCCAAAAGGCCATGCCAGTTTTACCTGCTCAACGCAACTCACCCCCTATCAGCGCATGCAGATCCTTGGCACACAGGGACGCATAGAAATTGAAATTCCCTTCAATGCCCCTCCCGATTTGCCGTGCCGTATCTTCTTGGACGAGGGCAGCCAACTTGGAAACAGGGGTGTAAAGACTGAGGAGTTCGAAGTCACGGATCAGTACACGGCACAGGGCACGGTGTTTTCGAAAGCAATCCGTACCGGCAAACCACTGGAGTTTCCACTGGAGAACGCTATACAAGGCATGCGGATCATTGATGCCATCTTTCAATCTGCCCGGAACGATTCCTGGGTGAAGCTGTAATCTTCGTTTCAGTTCAATGAACCAGGACAATCTCGGTCAGGTCCCGGTCGAGATGTACACAGTACTGCCCATCTTTGGGGTGCATCCAGATGCCATTTTCAGGTCTCACATTCGGAAGATCATCAACTGATGAGTACAGTGTGCCATTGACATCCTGCACTTCCGGGCTGAGTGGGCCGATGTGCAGGTGTGCATGACACTGTGTTCGGAAATAATGACTGTTTTGGGCAACACCCCAAGTTCCTGGGAAAAGTTCTTCCCCACGATTTGCTGCTGCCAGCCAGAGCTTGCTACGCAATCCTTTCGGCAGTTCAGAGGTTGACTGCATTGCCCGAGAGTGTGACTTGGGAAGTGCCAGGTAACGGTTTGGCTTTCGTGGATTAATGTCCTTGAGAAAATAAATTTCAGCAGTCTTGTTCTCAGCTGTATTGCACAGACTGCATACTCTGCTTTTCAGGGTTTCAGGATTGCCATGCACACATGGGCAATTCACAACAGGCATGGGTACGAGGGGAGCAAGTCCGTAGAACACAAGCCCCGCAAGGAGCAGCCAACAGTTCCAGTGGAATCTATACAGGAACCTCTTGGTATTTTTCATCCTTCTCGCCTCCGATAAATTGGGTGTGCTTGCGAAGCAAGAACCGATCACTCATACCAGCAATATAGTCACAGACAAGCTGATGTAGTGACTCGTTACGCATTTCCTTGATATAACTCTCGGGCAGGGTGCCTGGGTCTTTCATATAGTGACGGAACAGGTTGCGGAGTTTCTCAGCGTAGAAATTGGAAATACGTTTCTGGTGATCAGAAAAGTAGTATGCTTCGGCAAGTAAAGCATGCATCTGAAGCATCGTAGTAGCTGCTTCTTCAGACTGTGCTGCGAGGCGGTATTTAAGTTCACGAATTTCCTCAAAGTCCCTTGCTTCTGACAACTCGATCATCCCACGGGTTCCTGTCACAAGTCCCGTTACCAGGTCACTGATAATGTGCCTCTGAATATGGTTGAACAACTGGCGCTCACTTGCCTCTAGATTCACATTACGCAATTGATCAAAATATGTTTTGTAAGAAGGCACACGGTCAAGAATTCTAGGGAGTATCAGGTACCCTGCTTCGAACGCATCTTCCATATCTGCACTCAGATAAGCGATTTCATCCGATGTATCAATTATTTGAGCTTCAAACACGGGCTGTTTTCCTGGTAAGTACTCCTCATACTGCTTTAGCTTTGAATCAAGATCCCTGGAATGCTTGAGCAATCCCTCGCGAACTTCAAACGTCAGATTTAGTCCACGGAAGGCTACGTAGCGTGATTCAAAGTGTTCCACGATCCGCAAGGCATGAAAGTTATGGTCAAAACCCGAGCCATAACCTTTCATCTCTTCATTCAATGCCTGTTCGCCAATATGGCCAAATGGCGAGTGTCCAAGATCGTGCCCCAATGCAAGAGCCTCAACCAAATCAATGTTCAGCTTCAGTTCTGAAGCAACTGTACGTGCAATTTGTGCAACCTCGATGGTATGGGTAAGTCGGACCCTGCAATGATCAGATTGCGCCAGGGGACTTACCTGGGTCTTGTCTGCCAAGCGCCTGAATGCACGTGAGTGAGTTATGCGATCCCGGTCGCGTTGGAACAATCCCCTAGTCTCTGTAGCACTATCTTGTTCCGGGTGTCGTCGTCCTCGGGACTTCTCGGCAGGAAAGGCTAGTTGGGCTGTCATCAAATTATTTTGGATGTCAACTTCCCTCATCAATTGTTTTGATCAATGTTGCTGCCATGACACTAGCCGGGCTGTTTTGTGCCTGTAGTTCATTCAGCATTTCCAGCGCACGCTTGGAATCACTCGAAATATAGCTGCGAGCCACTTCGATGTAGGCTTGATCCCTGGATATGGTTCTAGTTGGATTCTCGACCAAATGCTGGAAATGCTCTCTGGCGGCATCTACATCGCCTTCCTGCAGCAACACTATGCCCAGAGAGAATTTGGCCAAAGCTGAGTATTCTGCGCTGGAACCGCGTGCAGCTTGCTCGAAATGTGAGATTGCTTCAGTCCTGTTACCCTGCTCCAGGTCAAGCAACCCCAAATAATACATGGCTCCAGTAGCACCTTGAGCGTTGGAGAACTCCAGGGTGACCTTGTTCAAGGACTGTTCGGATTCCTGGATTCGATCTGATTCCTGTGAAAATGTCTTGCTCCCCGGGCTGGGTTCATCGCTCACAATGCCATGAAAATTCTGGATTGCATCATACAGTGCAGCTTGTGAGGCCTGTTGCTGATGGCGATTGTAGGTCCAGTAGCCAGTTCCGGTAACAAGCACCACAACAAGCACTATGGCTCCAGCTACAAACTGCTTGCGATGCCTCCTGATAAATACAACCTGATGGGAGACTTCCTCCACGAAGCGGTCGCGTTTCAAGTCTTTTCTTCTAAATTTCACAGTAATTTTGCATAATCCAGACGCCCAATGAAAGCAGGATTGATGCCTCTTTTATATCTTATCCCGTCAGGAGATTCGCGCCTGAACACTCGTATTATTAATTGTGACAGTGGTCTTCAGAACATCAATCAGAGGACAAAGAGAACCAATTCAAGCAATTGCAACTCGACTGAAAAAATCTAGTTCAAATGGTTATTAAAGAACTCCAGTGAACGTTTCCACGCCAGGGCTGCAGCATCGGAATCATACCGAGGCGTCGTGTCGTTGTGAAACCCATGATTTACTCCGGGATACATGTGAGCAGCATAGGTTTTACCGTTTTCCTTGAGTGCATTTTCATAGGCAGCCCAACCCTCGTTGATCCGTGTATCATTCTCTGCATAGTGCAACAACAGGGGTGCCTGAATATTTGCAACAGCTTCTTGCGCGGGTTGTCTGCCGTAGAATGAAACTCCAGCAGCCAGGTCGGGGATACGAACTGCAAGACTGTTCACAACTCCTCCACCAAAGCAGAAACCAACAACTCCGACCTTTCCAGTACAGCCTGAATGTGATTTCAGGTGTTCTACCGCTGCCGCAAAATCTTGCAATAGTTTGTTGCGATCAAGTTCTGCCTGTAAGCGTCGTCCATCATCGTCATTGCCAGGGTATCCACCTTTTGGAGTCAGCCCATCTGGCGCAAGGGTCAGAAAGCCTGCTGCACCTAGTCTTCTGGCAACATCCTTGATGTACGGGTTGAGGCCGCGATTCTCATGTACAACGACAACGCCAGGCAATTTCCCCTGCCTCTCTGCCGGACGCACCATATAGCCCTTGATAACTCCATACCCTTGTGGTGAGTCATATTCAACTTCCTGAGTGCTGATTCGAGCATCCCCTTCGGGGATTTGCTGTGCCCAAGAGTAATTCGGACTCAAGCTTGCCAGAATGGTGGCTGCACTAGCACCAGCTGTAAATGGAGCTGCGCGATCCAGAAACTCACGTCGGCTCACTCCTCCATGGACATAGGAATCAAAAAGTTTAAGTACCTCTGGATGGTAATCATTGGCTTGTCGTCTTTTCATCTTTACTGTAGTCCTTCATTCACAAAATCAAACTGTGAATCACAAAATGTGAATCAATTGTTGAATTCGATTTTACACGGGGCGAGCATCCTCCCGTGCATGGAAGGTGCCTTTCGTAATCTCCTTGCCCGACTCAAGATAGTTGGCAATCTTGCTGCCCAGTTCGGAGACAACCTCTGGATGCTGTTCAGCCACATTGTTCAATTCGTCAAAATCGTCAGTAATGTTGTAAAGCTGGGGATCATATTTGCCTGACTTGGAAGGATCCATAGACTTGGAAAACTGCCATTCTTTCGTGCGAATCGCAGAAATCCAGCCATAACCCTGTACAAGGGAATCGTGTGGGCTGGGCTCTCCATTTACAAGTCCCCACAGGTTCTGCCCTGTTGTACGGGCTGGTGGGTCAAGTTCAAGCAAGTTGAATAATGTAGGCATGACATCCGGATGATGAATGAAGCCCGAGGCATGAGTCCCAGCTTTCTCCTTTCCTGGTAATCTCACCATGAACGGATTGTGTGTCACTTGACGACGGATACGTCCGGCACCCTTGAGAAATTGACCTTGTTCGCCAAGAAGTGTCCCATGGTCCGAAAAGAACACCACAATCGTGTTGTCCAACAGGCCAAGTTCCTCAACCTTGTCCAGGATCTGTCCGATCCAGAAGTCCACACACATAGCCTCAGCGGCATAATTTGCCCTCAGACGATCCACACCTGATTGTGGAACCTCAATATCTGCATACGGCGGTTCCCACCATTTCGGGCCGGTTGCATTCGGCATGTATTCGTCCAGAAATCGTTTTGGGGGATCCCATGGTTCATGCGGGTCGAATGCTTCCAGGTGAAGGAAGAATGGCTTCTTGTCATGGTTGCGTTGTAGCCAATTCATAACGTTCTTGGCAGTTAACTCAATAACTGCTTCGTATTCCTTTTCATACCGGTTGCGATTCGCTAAAAACTGCTTCATGAAATCAGTGCGTCCAGGACTAACCTCCAGCCAACGGTCCCAAAACTCTTGCGGGTAAAGCTCAGGGACGATTTCTGGAGTATCCAGTGTGGCCTGCTCGTAATAGTCGGCTTCATGACCACGCGACCATTCGTAGTAGCGATAACCACGATGGAAGTTCTTGCCCGGTCGCTGCAAGTGTGGAATATCCGCAACCAGTGCAGTCGAGTAACCTGCTTCCGTCAAGGTTTCTGAAATGGTCTGGTCTTCGTAATAAAGTTCATGTCAACCAGGCGATTGAACCAGTTCATGCTGGTGATAGTAGTGCTAGCCCGACTTCGTCATATTTGAATTCGAGACAGTACAAGTGATTGAAATGAGATGACTTGCGGATGCAGGTCAGGCGTTATGGCATCACAAAATCTGTCGGGGGCGCCGATTATTGGGTGGAAGACGGTGACGGCGTGGCATCCGCCGCGTGGCTGGTGCGCATGCGATGCAGGCCCGGCATCAGGCCAATGGCGCGGGCCAGTTCTGCGGCTTTGGCGTCTGGGCGGGAGTCCTGGCGGCACTGGATCCAGCGGCCGTCGGCCGCGCGCAGGGAGGTGGTGAGGCGGACCCAGCCGGCGAGCTGGCGGCGGATCGTCTCCCAACTGGAGCGGAGGCCCGCCTGCGCCAGGCGTTTGCGCAGCAAGTGCACGCCGTGATAGGCGAGCACGGCCAGGAACAGGTGGGCGCGGATGCGGCTGGGCTTGGCATGGAAAATGGGACGCAGGCCCGCCTCGCCCTTCAGGCTGCGGAAGGCGGCCTGGATTTCGGCCAGCTGCCAGTACGTCTGCACGACCCGTTCCGGACCCCACTGCGTGTGGCTGGTGCGCAGCACGTACATGCCGGCCTGGGCGTCGCGCGCCGGATGCTTGCCGTTGGGCTCGATCCGGATCGCGGTGGCCAGCTGCGTTGCGCGCCCTTTGCCGCTGCCGCGCTCGACGGCAATGTCATACTGCCCCGCCACCTGCCGGTAGCGTTCCCGCCGCCGTGCCACGATCGCCTCGTCCTTCTGCTGGCGCTGCTGGCTCCACACCCGCAGGTGCGTCTCGTCCCCCTCGCTGTCGACCCGCCAGGCCTGCACCGGATGGCCTGCCCGCGTGGCGAACGCCGCGTCCGGCGCGCTGTCCGGGCGCGTAGCCAGGCCAGGTTCGCCTCTGTCGACAAGCCCGCGTCCGTGACCACCGTCGGGAGCGGGCCGGCCTCCCGCTACGCTTCCAGCCGCTCGATCGCGGCCTGCAGCGTGCCGGGCTCGGAGACATTGCCCTTGAGCACCTCGCTGCAGCGTGGGAAGCCCGCCCCGTCCAAGGCCAGCGCCAAGGTCGCCAGCGGACAGTCGCTGCGCTTCTGCTTGGAGCGGCCGAACTGCATGTCACCGGCCGGCCGGCCGTGATAGTGCACGTTGGTCAGGTCGTAGAAGACGATCGCCTCGGGCGTGTCGAAGAGGCTCCGCTCGCGTTGAGCGAGGGCCGTCTCGAGCGCCTCGCGGTGCTTCCAGAGCAGGTCGGAGGTGCGGTACAACTTACTCAGCGACAAAGGCTTGGTCCGTTCCAGGCCGAGCAGCTCGAGGGTCGCCGAGGAGCCTGCGAGCCAGGCGTGGGCCGCGTGTTCGGAAGAGGGATGGACCATGCGGGCGACGACAGCGCCGCGGCGACGGCGGCGTCGCGGGCGGACACACCCTGCGCCCGCAGGGCGTCCTGCAAGCCCAGCTGATCCAAGGCGTGCAACGCGAGGCGCTCGCAGCCGACGGAGCGGACCCGCGAGTGCTCCAGGGAGTCGAGGTGCACGGCGATGGCTTGCTCGGCAGGGGCGTCGAGGCCCCGCAGGCGCAGCGCCTCGGCGATGCGTTCGGCTTCGCCGAGCAAAGCGGGATCGGGCTCCAGCAGGCAGGCTTGGCCCGAGCGCAGCGACTCCACCAGCAGCACCAGCTCCGGCCAGCGCTCCGGGGGCACGGCGAAGCCGGATCCCAGGTTGAGCAGCGTGCGCTGGCTGACCTGCGAGCCGGAGCGGACCGACTCCACCAGTCGGAACGAGGTGTAGCTGCCGCCGTCGCGGCGGGCGCGGGTTGCGGTCTTGCGGATGAACACAACCCCAGCATGGCGCAGCGCCGGGGCGCGGCGCAACATGTTTCTGCCTATTATAACGTTTTATGGCACTACACAGCGCCTGGCCAGCCGGGACGCCCCGGATTCATTGGACTTTCGCGCCGAAAACCCCTGAAATCAGCCGAAGCGAGCACGAAGGTGACGAAGTCGGGCTAGGGCAGGATGCGCCGTCCCGTCATCAGTACACGTCGAATCGGAATGGTCGGCATGCCTTCGGGATAGCAGTCATCAAAAACAGCACAATCTTCAGAAAACTTATCGAGATTCGGACACTTGACCAGCCCATTGCCTCCGTAGGCCTGCAGGTTGTCAGCACGAAATGTATCCGTATTCAGGAAAATCAGGTTGAGGCGATTGCCTTTGTTTCGTTGATTAGGAGGCCGTTCCCAAACACCACCGTGCGAATGCGCTCCATCTGAGTTCCCCCCAGTTGAACAGCCTTGCAGCCCTGCTGCCGCAGCACCGCTCGCAGCGGCGCCTGATGCGCCTGAAATGAATCCCCTACGTGAAACCTTGTCTTGTTTATTTTTCGACATGTAGCGCAAAAGACTAGCACATTATTTCTGGAGATTGAAAACATCACCCTACAGAACCGTTCAAGCAGAAAGAAACGTAAAGCAGAGAGTGCCGATCCCAACCCAGAGCAGAACGTAAAGGTAGTTGTAGCCGATGTAACACCGGAAATCAACCTTGGCAATGCCGGCTCCGATGACTGCCCAGAACGGGGAAATGAGGTTGCCAACATGATCGCCAATGCTTAATGCCAGCAGACCCCGTTGTGCAGTCACACCAACCACGGCCGATGCTTTTGAAGTAATGAAGCCCTGGATGACCCACTGACCTCCACTGGAAGGCACGAAAACAGAAACAACAGCGGCTGAAAGCATTGTGAATAGCGGGAAACTGTATTCCGTTGAGATGGAAGCAAAATAATCTGCGAAGTCGGCTCCAAGAGATGTGTGTTGGATAAACCCTGCAACTCCTGCATAGAGGTGATACAGCACGATGACCGGCCAAGCTGTGACCACAGCCTTTGGAAGGGCTTGAGTGAAATTGCGAACACTACCATGTAGAAGCAGGCACAGGAATAGCAGGATCGTATTCAGCGAATTAAGCTCCAGTCCCCCGCCCTTGACGATTACGTGATACACCAGCCATCCGAAGAGTGTAATGACCAGGATTGCCCAAGGCACACGATTGGACTCCAGCCTTTCTGCAAAACTCTCTTCCTTAATGTTTTCGACTTGTGCCTGTTGCTGATCCTCTTTTATAGTGGCGGCAGCGAGTTTATTAGATTCCTGAAACTGTGAAATTGGACGGGGCCTCTTCGGCATAACCAGCCAGGCCATTCCGAACGCGCAGAATAAATAAAGCGGCACAAAGATAAGTGTGGCTGGAGAGAAGATTGTTGTAGACAGGGGCATCAAACCTGTCAAATCCTCCAGGAAGTGCCCTGGGGTGTTCATGATCAAGGGAGCACTGGCGGACAGACCAAATTGCCAGACAGAACCTGCCGCTGCATTGGCTGACAACAGAAACGGGAAATCAATCGCGAAGCCCTTACGCTCGGACTGACTGGCGAAGTTCACCCCCACAAGGGGGCCTAGTGCCAAACTAAGTCCCCAGAAACAATAGGCAAGACCAGCGACAGTAAGCATGGACAATCCCAAGGTCTGGGTTCGGTTCCACGGCAGGCTTGAAAGAGTAAGGATCAACTTGCGAAAGAACTTTGTCGATGCAAGTGTTGAACCCAGGACCAGTATCAGGGTCATCTGCATCGTAAATGGCAGCAACATCCAGAGGCCCTGGTAATAGGCATCTGCGATTTCCAGAAATGTATTGCCAAACAATACCGCTAGACCAACCACTGCCACCATCAGGACGATAGCCATTGTCATGGCATCCGGAATGATTCCTCCGACTGTCAATGCAAAGCGGGTGAGCCTGTCCGAAAGATATGGCTCAGGTGATTTCAAAGGAGTCTCTACATTCATTGATAATTACTCGAATCCGTATCGAGGCTAATGCGTGATAAGCGAGAGTATACAGAAGTACTCGGTATTGACAGGAATGGCTGCCAGAACGCAAGACGGCACTCGTTGTGTAGAGACACTATCCTTTATTGCTGACTAGCCTTAGTCAAAGTCAGGAGACGGCATGGCAAAGAGGGGGTTTGCACGGCGACATACGCGAGTTGATTGCCGACAGGCACATCCAGTCGGTGGCCATCGTAGTGCCGAACTTCTTGCATGCTGAGATGGCTCTCGCAGCGCTGCAGGTAGGCAAGGACTTGCTGCTCAAGAAATCGATCGCGCTCAACTACAGGGAGGCCCACCGAGTTGTGGCCGCTACCCGCAAGTCTGGATGCGTGCTAGCGATCGTCACACAGCCCCATTTTAATCGAACGTATCGCCAGATCATCGAAGCCGTGAAATCTGGAGAGATTTGAGTACCGATGGGACTGGAATCCCCAAACATGGAGTTGGCGCGACCCTCGCACCGGGAAGCGACTCCATGGCACCACCTGCTTACACTCACGGGCTCTAACCTGCTTGAATTCTAGGTTCACTCCTATTCCTTCCTTTACGAGATGATCGGCAAGCCACTGACGTTCTGTACGGCCACGAGTGGGCAATACACTGGCCCCAACGCACCACCGAGGACAACATCTCGGTGATGGTGGAATGCGGTTACATCCTGTTGCAGCACACGTATTGCACCCCAAGTATCCGATGGCACATGTCTATCGCAGTTAGAAACGGACCTCTTTCAATACGACCGGCGTAGCTCAACCGTTCACGTGACGGGACCCGGTTTGCGAGACCTGGACATCAGCCTGGACGGACCTGACGGACCAAGCATGGAGACCAAGATGTACCGCGACTTCTTCCGGCCTATCCGGGAGGGCTCGCAACTTACCTTAATTATGGACTTCGCAATTGAGACCACGAAGATTGACTACAGCGCTTGGACAATCATCGACGAGCGTCGCATCGTGCCTGATGTGGACTTCATGTGATTCCCGCAGCCCTTTATCGCCGGTTTCCGTCGATCGCTCCCTCCCATGACATCAGGGCTTCAGAGAGCTCTTCGACGACCTCTGGAAGGGATTCTGCCAAGTCTTCTTTCTCGCCCACATCTTGCGAAAGATTGTAGAGTTCCGGGGATTTATTCGAGTTTCGTACGAACTTCCACTGCCCTCTCCGAACGGCTGCGTCCGACCGCATCCTCCAGAACAGAGTGCGCGGGGCGAGCTCTAGTCTGTCGAATAGAACGGGAACCAAACTCGTGCCGTCGAACGGGGGTACTTCTGCTTTGGACTCCGAGAGTTCCCAGATTGTCGGGAACAAGTCGAAGGTCGCGGCCAACTCGTGACTGGTCCCGGGCTGGATTCGTCCTGGCCACCTGGCAATTGCTGGCACTCTATGACCACCTTCGTAGAGGTCGGTCTTCTGGCCTCGCAGCGGGCCATTCTCGGAAATGTTGTGATAGCCGCCCTGGTAGGTGAGGTACCCACCGTTGTCGGACGTAAAAAATATCAGCGTGCTGCTCTCAAGCCCGGATTCCCTTACAGTGGCGAGAATCTCGCCAACGCTCCCGTCCACCGCCTCAATCATCTCCTTTACCTGAGAGGAAACATCGAAACTGTCCAGATCCCCGAGCTTCGTGAGACTGTGGTAGTTGCCGCCCTCCACGCGGTACCCCCGATCCAACGGGCCCTGCCAAGGAAAGTGGATAGCAAGGTGCGCCACATACAGGAAGAACGGTTCCGCGCGATGCCGCTTGATGAATTCGACGCTGTGCTTGGTGATCAGGTCAACGCCGTATCCTTCCTCCATCTGGATCTCGGAGTTGTGCCACCAGTCCCTGCGCCCGGACCGGTCAATGTGGGAATGGTGGTCACCATCGCCGCTCGCCAACCCTCGAAAATCGCTAAACCCTTGGTCGCTTGGCATGAACGGCGGGTGGTACCCGAGGTGCCACTTCCCGTACATTCCTGTCGCATACCCCACCTCGGCCATAGCCTCGGCGATCGTGAACCCATCGTGAGGCAGTCCAATGTCGTAGTCGTCGATGCCGGAGAGTGCACTTTCGAATTGGTCTCCGAACCGCTGCGGGTAGAGTCCGGTCAGAAGCGCCGCCCGGGTCGGAGTGCACATTGGGCCGTTGGAATGGAAATCAGTGAATCGCAGACCCTCCTCCGCCATGCGATCAAGGTGCGGTGTGAGGTTTCGCTCACTGCCGTAAGCCGCAATGTCCCCATAGCCAAGGTCATCCGCAAGGATCACAACGAAGTTTGGCCTAGAATCAGGGCCAGGAGCGCACGACGCCCCGGTTAGAAGCACCGCGCAGCAAAGGTAGAGCATTTTCATCAACAGCAGTATAAACGAAGACGCCGGAGGTTGGTTTATACGAGCCTGTCTCACCTCGCCATCGCTGCCCCGCCTGAAACCCCTGCCTCCTGCCTGCCCGCCGCTGATTCCAAATCTCTCGAGACGCGTCAAAACCCGAAAGCGGAGGCTCTCGAGGTCAGGGCTGCTCTGTCGAGTCGGCCGATTCCCCCGTGTCATAATCCGACCCGGCTCCGAAGAACGTCCATTCCTCAAGCCAGTTCTTCCCGCCGAACACCCCGACGTGTTGCGCCGCACTCAACAGCTTGCCGTCCGGGAAGAGCTTGCGGGTGTGCACCAGCAGCAGCGCTAGTGCCCGAACAAGGGATAGACTAAGCCTTTCGGCCAGCGCACTTGGAACAGCGCCTCAGCACACTGCTCTTCAGTGCATGAATGGCCCAGAAAGTCTGGAAGACTATGGCCTTTCTGGAATTGAACATTGTTGCGTAGAAAATATAACCTCTTTATAAATCAACTGATTACGATCGCTTCAGCATAGAAGAATGAAGGCTGAGACTCACGCGTAATCAGGTTTCTGTTTACTACAGCACCGGCTACTGAAATCGGTTGCCTTGGGGCAAAACTCCACAGGGCTTTTCAATGTTCGCAAGATGTAAGAGCAAGCATAACGATCAGCGGCAAAGAGCAATACCAACATCCAGTGGTAAGGTATTGAGTAGGTTATGACTTGAAAAACTCGATTTTGCAGTCAGGTTTTCATGCACAGACTGCAGGCATAAGCACCAGCATGACTGAGATCAGCCAGGAACTCAAAGATAGTCAGGAATCCTCCCACTTTCAAGTAAAACTTGAAGAGTTCGAAGGCCCCCTTGACCTATTGCTAGCCATGATCAGGAAGCAGAAAATCGACATCCTGGATATCCCCATTGCACACATCACAGAGCAGTTCCTGGAAGGACTTCACCGCGCCGAATCCCTCGATTTTGATGTTGATGCAGAATTTATCCTGATGGCAGCAACCTTGATTCACATGAAGTCAAAGATGCTGCTCCCAAAATCTCCACTAGCCATCGAAGAAAATGAACCCGATCCACGTGAGGATCTTGTGAAAAAACTACTTGAACGGGAAAGATATACGCAAGCCGCGCAGATGCTCAAGCAGAAACGTGTCGTTGAAGAACACGTCTGGACTGCACAGTCAGTGGTATCACTGATGCAGGACGACAATACTCCTACTGAGATGCAGGTTTCACTGTTTGACTTGGCCAAGACATACGATGAAGTGATTGAACGACTTCAGAGTCAGCCAGTTATGGAACTGGAGCATGAACATGTATCTGTGGCAAGCCGCATTCGCTACCTGAAAAATCTTCTTGTCATTGAAGATGCTCCGCTGTCTATACGGGATATTTTTCTCCGTCAAGGGACACCTCGGGCAGTTCTGGCAACCTTTCTGGCAGTTTTGGAGTTAGTGAAGGCACATGCAATTGAACTTCACCAGAAAGAGCTTTTTGGCGAGATTGTCATACGCAGGCACAAATTGTTTGATGAGGCATTTCGCAATGGCGAACTGCTACCGGCCAGTGACTCGGAACTGGAGTACTCCTTTTGAGCAAGCAAGTTACCCAGACTCGGGAAGCTGACCAGTTAAGACCACTGGAATTGGCTGAGTCTGAGGAAGAACGTCTTGCCCGTCTTGAGGCGGTCATTTATGCAACCGACGACCCGCCTACCTTGCAACAACTTGTCAATGGTCTCGGTCTGGATAGCAAGTCTGTACGAAAAGACATTGAAACGCTACTTCAATCCTATAGTGCTAAATCACGAGGCATTGAGATTCGGGCAGTCGGGGGTGGATATCAGATGTTCACGAAAGCCGAACACCATGAAGCTGTCAGTGCCTTCGTCAAAAGCTCAAGACCAAAGCTCAAATTATCGAAACCTGCAGTAGAGACCCTTGCTGTTGTGGCTTACAGGCAACCCGTTACTCTTCCAGAGATTCAGGCAATTCGCGGTGTCAACACAACTGGTGTAATTCATACTTTGCTGAATCACAAGCTGATCGCCACTGCCGGACGCAAGAAAATCATTGGTCGTCCCATGCAGTACAAGACTACGAAGGAATTCCTGATTCAGTTTGGACTCAACGACCTTTCCGAGTTGCCAAGTCAAAAGGAAATGCAGGAATTGGCACGCGCTGCTATTGGTGAAGATCATGTTGTACAGGAACAGCTCGAGTTGGGACAAGTAGCTGTAGAAAGCACAGCAGACAACGAAGGATCTGTTGATACCGATTCTTCTACATCCAATGCATAACAGGCTGCAGGAACCTTGCTACAACCAGTACTTGCTCCTGTTTACTAACTAGAACTATGTCAGAGAGACTACAGAAGATCATTTCACGAGCGGGTATTGCATCCAGACGCAAGGCCGAGGAATACATACTGGCAGGAAGAGTAAGTGTAAACGGCACAGTTGTTCAGGAACTTGGAAGCAAGGCCGACTGGACTGTAGATACGATTCAGATTGATGGTCAGAAGATCGAAAAGGCACCCGAACACCGTTACCTGATCCTCAACAAGCCCAAAGGGTATATCACCAGTACCAGTGATCCTAAGGGGCGACGAACCGTTATGGATTTACTCGGGAAGCATGCCTGCAGAGGACTTTTCCCTGTCGGGCGGCTTGATTACAACACCGAGGGGCTTTTGATCATTACGAATGATGGGGAATTTGCGAACTCGATAACTTCCGCTCGTAACAAGGTACCCAAGACCTACCAGATAAAGGTGAACGGACGCCCAGCTAAAGAGTTGATCGACAAATTACGTCGCGGGATTACTCTGGACAACCGGCCCATCAGACCGGAATCGATCGATCTAATCAGAAGCAGTGACAATCCATGGTATGAACTTACGTTGATTCAAGGAAGAAACCGGCAAATCCATCGGATGTTTGAACGTATAGGGTTCCTAATCGAGAAGATCCGACGGGTTCGAATTGGATCGTTAACCATAAAGAACATGAAGCCTGGTGAGGTCCGCATCCTCAAGTCCAGGGAACTTCAAGCACTGCAATACTCTGGAGCCTCCACCCATCACAAAGTCCCTGTTGCAGATACACCAAAGCGTCCCACTACAACACAGACACACAAGCCTCCCTCAAACACCAAAACACAGTCGCGCAAGCCTTCCTCAAACACCAAACCCAGAGGTCGTCAGAAACCAATGCGACAGCAGAGAAAACGCTGAATCTACTGTTTTTAGGAGCATCTGCCCAGTGACAGTTATCGCTGTTCAAACGATCAGAAATACTCCAACCACGACCAGCATGGCTCCCACCCAGCGCCTTAAGCTGATCTGCTCATGCAGGATCCAACGGGCAAGGATTGTTTCAATGACATAACCCATTGCTGTTGCAGGTACAGCAAAGCTGACATCTTCAATGGACAAAAACCCCATAAATGCAAAAAACGAGATGGCATAAGCCACTAGGGACAGCAAAAACCAACTGTTATGGAATGCTGTGATCGCAAAACGGTACATGATTGTTCTATTGAAAGCATCAGGAGACCCCTGTAAACGCATGCCATATGACTTGAGTAAATCCCCGATAACGCTACCGAGTACAACCAGGGTTAACAGGAACAGGGTCATGCCTTGGTAATTGACGTAGAGGCAGGCGTTGATCCGACCAGAATGACCCCAAAAGTAATGAATATTGTTCCGACCCAGCGCTCAGCAGTTATTGCCTCATCCAGCAACTGCCAACTCAAGACCGCAACCAGAACATATCCAATCGAAGTTACTAACAGCACATAGCTCAAGTCAGCCCAACTGAGTAGCAACGTATGGGCAACAAAGAAAAGAAGCAGTAATACTACTCCCAATAGAACCCAGGGGTTTGCCATGCTGGCAACTCCTGACGAAAATAATTCCAAGGGAGAATATGAGCTGATATCTCCGAATTTTCGGATTCCATAGCTCAATGAAATGTTACCCAGGGCATTGGCGAGAATCACAATTATCAGGAATAATCTGGTTCTGGCACTCAAAAACCGAGTCTATCACCAGCCTTGTTGAGAAATTGCCTGGATTTGCAAATATTCAAAACGTTGGTTAGGATTGAATTGTCAAGTAACAGCACAGTTACAGAGACTGAAAGTAAGGGGGCGTACAGGATTCGACGGGATTGTAATTACAGTTGAGAGGCATGCCGGGTTCCGAGCTCCCGTAAAACGATCGGTAAACAACAACTGCCAATAACATGCAGTTTGCACACGCGGCCTAATTATTAGGTAGCCACTTTGGTTAACGTGCTCGCAAGTTAATCTAGGTGTCATTTTCGCGAGCTGGGTTGCAGGGCTTCTGTTCGTAGCTTTGCAGCCAAGATTAATCGAGCTGGACCACAGTGAGCTTGTTCATTTCCAAGCTGAGGTCGAGAAATTAGAATGGAAAAAGCATGTAGTCTCTTTTCGGTGATCTTTTTCGGACGCGGGTTCAATTCCCGCCGCCTCCACCATTCTTCAAAACACAACTCGTCTCTCCGGGGCATCACCCCGGAGAGACGTGCACCCCATAACCTTTTGTTTTCAAAGGGTTTGGGACTTCCTCACATCCTTCCAGACCCTCTCTCTACCCGTCGGATTCGTCCGGTTTTCCGGCCTCTTATTCTCTGTTTGCGCCGTATTCTCCGTTTTTACCGGACCTAGTCCGAAAGTCGTCCGATTGACTTAACCACTGTGATATCAATGAATTGAGCCAAGAGTCCGATTTTGGGGGTTGTGGCAACACCTCGTGTGCTTGGGCTTGAGCACCCGAGAGTTCGAACCCCCTCGTCCGAAAGATACGAAATTGCGATTTAGAGGAATCTGAAGTTTCGAACCCCTCGTCCGACACTTTTGGAAGTCCTCCGGTAAGTAACTAAGGAAGGGGCCGGGAATCGTGCCCGGCCCGTAGCGTCAGAAACCAGACAACGGACTGGCAGCGGAAAGCTGAGGCGGTTGTGGGTGTCGGCGAAACCGCCTCTACGCTGTCCGGCGAGTTTTCGCAGCATCCACACCGGCCTAACCGGTCCCGACCAACCGGCGGCCACAATGTGGAATGCCGATTCTGAGCTGGGAACCGCTGGTCCCAAGTCCGCGAAGACATTTCCGCTGCCGCGTTCGATCTTCACTTTGTTGGTCTTCATCGATCTACCCTCCGCCGTAATTCTCTCGGACAATCCTGGCGACAAGGACGATCGCGGCGCGAATTAGAGGACTAGGCTGGTCTCCTTACTTGAAGGACCTTGGCGAAATGATTGGATAGCCTGTCCTGCTTTTCGTCACTCACTCGCAGAGTGCACGCACAACCGCCTCGGGGTCGCGGTCGATGACGGTCAGCAGGACGCGGGCGGCGCGGTCCGGAACACGGCGCCCCTGTTCCCACTCCTGCACGGCACGCGCGTCGAGACCGAATCGGTCCGCGAACTTCTTACGACTCAGCTTCATGCGCTTCCGTAGCGCAAGGATATGCTCTGCGGCGGGATCGTCAACAATGCGGAACGGAAGCTCCACTTCGCCCTTCACGTGGGCCAGAACTTCGCCCAACGCTTCTTCCATCTTTTGACCCATTTGGGTTCGTTCCGTTGTCATCGGTTTGCCTCCTCTTTCTTGATCGCGGCCACCAGCCGCGACAGTACCTTCCGGTCTGCCGGGGTCAGGTCGTCACGGTCGGCCTTCGCATAGGCTGTCAGCATATAGATTGCCTCGGGTCCTGCGTGATGGAAGTAAATCGTCCGGATTCCACCTCGCTTGCCCTATCCCCATCCTGCCCAACGTAACTTGCGAATCCCTCCGGTTCCCCGGATCAAAGGGGCTCCGCGAGGATTGGCAATGATCGCCGCCTCCATCGTCCCCCGCTCCGTTTCCGACATGAGCTTGCGGATGGCGCGCTCGTAGGTTTTGGTGGTGAAGACTCGCACAAGTTTTGAGTATGCGGCACTGCCGCATCAGTGTCAAGATTCCGGTTGTCAGGGTAGCTTCGCTCGCGTTGATCGAAGAATGTCTCCCGCAGGCCTGTAGTGGGACCTTTTTCCCAAATCCTTCCCGACACTTTTCCCGCCGCTCCGGTAAGTATCCATTGAAGGACCACTAAGCGGGTGGTCCCAGCGGAGACCGGGCACATGGGCTTAGACACCTTCCAACCGACGTTCCTCATCCAGATCGAGGGACAGGCCTTTTCGGCGGACATTACCGGCGAGATCACCTCGTTCGTCTTCGAGGACAACGAGGAGGAGCTCGACGTCATGGAGCTGTCCGTCACCAATCGCAATCTGCAGTTTGTTGACGATCCGCTTTTCCAGGAAGGCAACGAAATCGTCGCCCGCTTCGGCTACGTGGGGAACCTCTCCCCACGCAAGAAAACGGTGATCAAGGACATCGACTACGACTTCCCCGAGAACGGCGATCCGCGCATCCGGCTCAAGGCCTATGACAAGGGCTTTCAGCTGGCCGGCAGGGAGAACCAGAAGGTCTGGCAAAGGGCGGCTCCCGGCATCCTCTACTCGGAGATTGCCGAGGAGATTGCCGCCGCCAACGGGTTAAAGCCCTTCGTGATGCCCACGGTGAGCCGGCATCTGCGCGTCGTGCAGAGCAATGTCTCGGCCGCCCGCTTCCTCAAGGACCTGGCGGGGAAGGCCCGCGACCGGGACGGCGACGGGGTGACCGGCTACGCCTTCTTCGTCCAGGACGATGGCCTCCATTTTCACCCCCGCAGGCTGAAGGAGGAACCGGCCACCGTCCTCGAGTACTTCACCGACCGGAAGGGCGTGCTCAGGTCCTTTCGCCCCTCCACCCAATCGCAAGGGGCCAAGGGAGCCGGGACCCAGACCAAGGCCGCCGGGGTCGACCCCCGCCGTAAGCAAGCGGTCGCGCACGCCGCCGATAACGAGACGACGCCCGAGTGGACCTCGCTTGGCAAGCGCACCTATCTCGTGGACGGCAACACCGGCGAGGCCGCCTACAAGGAGCAGAAGTCCGGCCGCATCGTGGCTAGCTTCGAGCGCTCCGAGGGCTTCCATGAGGAACCGAACCAGGAGCCGGCCCAGGACCTGGCCGAAGGGACCTTCGCCGACGCCGAAATGCGCCAGGTGGAGGCTGTGGCCCTGACCATCGGCATCCCGTCGCTTCGGGCCAAGCAGAACGTTGAGATCAAGGGCGTCGGGTCGAAATTCTCCGGCGTCTACTACTGCCACTCGGTCCGCTACGTGATCGATGGGTCCGGATACTACTCGGAGCTCAAGCTCCGCAAAAACGCCCTGGGCCGGGGCGCCGGCGACAAATCGGTCGACGTTAAGGGACGTCCCAACGAACAGGAAGCGCCTGCGGTTCGACGGGAAGAACCGCCTCCGATGGTGCGCATCGATGCCGACAGCGGCCGCCGGCTGAAAGGAGTCGGACATGGGTGATCTAAGCCGCAACTTTTCGAAGCACGAATTCCGTTGCCGCTGCGGTTGCGATCGGGCGGAGGTCAACCCCCGCCTGGTCGAGGCGCTGCAGGAGCTGCGCGACCTGGCCCGACGACCGATCCGGATCACAAGCCGCTACCGCTGTCCCGATCACAACCGGGCCCAGCACGGCAAGAAGCGCAGCCAGTATCTGCTCGGCAATGCCGCCGATCTGGTGATTGACGGACTCAGCGTCATCGAGATGTATTGCCTCGCCGATAAGGTGGCGGCCGTCCGAAACGGCGGGATCGGCCTTTATCCCAAAAACGGAATCATTCACGTGGACGTGCGGGACAAGGGGTATATATTGATCTGGTTGACACACGGCTGGGTGTCCCCCCGGTCGACGATCCAGATTTCTCCGGTCCATGGAAACAACAACCGCTATCTCTCTTGAGAGAGGATCTGCCATGAGCAGCCAGCCGAGAGGAAGACCACCCATTGAGGAGATCACCGGCCCACAGCGGCGCACATTGCACGAGTTGCGCCGCTTCACTAACCGGCGTGGGTTCCCCCGACCATCCAGCAACTCGCGGACATCCTCGACATATCGACCCCGAGCGTCCGCGATCAGGTCAATCAGCTGGTGCGAAAGGGTTACGTGAAACGGGAGTCGAGAAAGGCACGCGGCCTCACCGTCCTTCTGGAGCCGGTGGAGGAGGTGCTCCAGCTGCGTGCCGTTCCCATCGTTGGTAGGGTCGCCGCCGGCCAGCCGGTCCTGGCTGAGGAGGATGTCATCGGCGAGGTTCTCGTCGATAGCCCGGCCGTCCGTTCCGGCCGCTGCTTCGCGCTGGAAGTTCGGGGTGACAGCATGATCGGCGCCGGCATCCGCGATCAGGACTTGGTCGTGGTTCGGGAACAGCCCGTGGCGGAAAGCGCCGACATCGTGGTCGCGCTCCTCGATCAGGAGGCCACGGTCAAGCGGCTCTTCATCCGTGATGAACGAATTGAGCTCCGCCCCGAGAACCCGACACACCGACCCATGCCAATCGGCCCTGACGATGGACTGCGCATCCTGGGCAAGGTCGTCGCCGTCAGCCGACCCGGGATCAAGTCCAACGCAGGAGCGATCCAAGAACAGTAGATAAAGGAGAGTCCAGCCAATGGCAACCTACAACCTCCGGCGTTTCGCCAACCCGCCGTCCTCCCCGAATGGTTTGGATTACGAACGACTGGTCGGCGTGCTCATGGACCCCGCACCGAACACACCCGAGGCTTTGCTCGATGCGCTCTTCTTCGTGAACGAGATGTCCACTGACGAATGTATGGACATCTTGCTGGAAGAAGCGGAGACGAACGGCCTCGCATTGGACGGGAAGCCCGACCCTACGGCGGCCGACGTCGCGGTCCAGGTCTTCCTCCAGGACAAGGCACTCCTGGAGCGCAAGCACGCCGAGCAGTATCTCACCCGGCCGCGGTCCTTCGAGTACTTCCAGATCGAGGTACGGCCGGTTCCCGCGTTCAAACAACCCTCACGGGAATCGCTGACCGCGCTTGAACATGATCTGGACAACTGGTTCGAGAAGAAAAAGCGTGGCCGGGGATCGCGGGTGTTCGTCTATCCGAAGGAGGACGATTCGATCTAGTTCCTGGTGCGTCACGGCGATCCATTCCGACGCGAAGGCAGTCTCGACGGTGGCGCCGGACCTCAAGCGTTTTCTACCGGCCGGAAAAACATGACGTCCTGGTCTATCAACTGGCCTTCGGTGAGATCCGGATGCACGCCTGTAATAAGGGAGAGAAAGACACCTACCGGAGGGAGTTCGGCCGCCATCTGTTCGGCAACGCGGACTTCTTTCCCGGCACCGCCAAGTACACACTCGAACCGCTCCGGACGGCGGGGCGGGCGTCCATCGTGTGCACTGTGCATGATTTCCGAGTTCAAGCTCTTGCACGCGAGAACTGGCCGCACAGAGCCGAGCTCCGCACGCGGGGTTCAATGCTAGGCTTTCTGCTCGCCGCTTTGCTGCTTGCGCCGACTTTCGCCGCCCGTGGTGCGGAGCCGCTTGATTCCGCTCTCTATCCGCTCGGCCAGCTCGCGCTCGGTCTGCAGCGCCTTGAGCGTCGCCCGCCCGCGTTGCACGGTCTCTTCGAATCGCGCCATGCTCTCGACCACGTGGTCGACGACCGCCCGCTGTTCGCTCAGCATCTCGAGTTTGACCCGAACGTCCTCGAGGACGTTGCTGATGACGCTAGTCTTCAACTGCACTTCGTCGACGAGCTTCTTGCGCGCCTCGATGGCGGCGATCCGCTCCTCGGTCTCCGTAAAGCCCGTGAGTACCGCCTCAAACTTGTTGCGCAGTTGATCAACCTCGTTGCGGTGGTCGGCCACGTGCTGCAGATCAACTCGGCTGCGCTGGCTGATCTGATGAATCTTGTCGACCTCTTTCTTCACGGAACCGACGAAGGCTTCGCGCGCGGCGACCGCCTGGATCTTCTGCTCGACATCGTTGTTGAGCGACTCCAGATCGTCGAGCCGCCCCTGGAAAGCCTCGATCTTCTTTTCGGCGACGGCCAGTTCCGAATGGCGCTTGTCGAGCTGCTTGATCTGCGTGTCAACCCGTTTGATCTGCTTCTCGGAGGTCAGTACATGCGCCGCGACCTCGTGCTGTCGGCCCTGAATGCGGCCGAGCTCCGGGATCAGCTCATCCTTTGTCGCCGTGCCGCGCGCCACTTCTTCGGTCAAACCCTGGACCTGTTTGAAGAACCGCTCCTCGATCAAGGCCGCCGCGCCGCGGATTCCGTCCATCAGCTCGGTGAGCCGCTTCTCTTGGCTTGCTAGCTCAGACTGGTCGAGCTTCGCCTCCTTGAAGGCCGAGTGGGCCTTCTCGGATTCGGTCTTCAGCGTCTCCATTTGAGAGGCCAATGGCAGGAGCTTTTGCTGCAGCGCTCTGACGGCCTCGAGCTTCTGCCGCGCGTCGCCAATCTGGAGTTCCAACCCGTCGCAGACACTCTTGAGTGCGTCGATCTCGCTGCACCGCCCGATCTGTTCCTCGATCCGCGTGTCGACAGTGATACTGAGCTCACTCAGTCCATTGAGCCGCGTGTCGACCTTCTCGACGAGCTGCTGGTACGAGGCGATCCGCTCCACGTGGCCGTCGATCTCGTCGACCACCGTCACGGCCGCAGCCGCTTTCTGCATTCCCTCGTCGACGGCCGATAACTTCGACGTGATTGCGTCCAAGCGCGACTCGAGGTCGGGCACGTCCCGCTGGAATTCCTGGGCGCGTGCGAGGAATGTCTCGAAGGCCGCGCGTTCGGCGCCGATCTGATCGCCGGTTTTGGCAATTTCGGCCTGAGCCTTGTAAAACTCGTCGAGATGACTGCGCAGGTCGTCGAGCTGTTGACGCCCGCGTAGAAGGGTCTCCTGCTGATGTCCGATCTGCGCGCCGAGTTCATCCACCTGGTCGAGCCGCTCGTGGAGCGCGCCGAGCGCTTCCTGGCGCCCTTGTAATCCTTCGACCTGCTTGTTGAATTTGCCCATTTGGCCGAGGACTTCCTCGACGTTCTGCGCGATTCCCTTGATCGTCATCTCCTTGGCGCCGAGCTCGTCCAAATTCGTTTCAAATCCGGCGATCGTGTCCTGGAGCGTTTTGACCTGTTCGCCCAGCGTGTTGAGCTCGGTGCGGTCGAGAGCAAGCCGCTCGGCCCTTTTGATGACGAATTCGGACAATTCGGCCCGGGTCTTGTCGAGTTTCGCCAAGTCCTGCTCTAGGCCCGACTTTGAATTCTCCGCCCGCTCTAGCTGGCTCGCGATCTCTGCCACGGTCTGCTCGGTTCGATCCAGGGTCTCTTCGGCCTTCGCGGCCCGCTTCGAGCCCTCGTCTAGCTTCTGGATCTGAATCTCCATGTTCCACATCAACTCGCCCAGGCGGTTCGATTCGACGACCGCGTGCTCGATGCTGTGCTTCTGGTTTTCGAGGACCTTGATCTTACTCGCCACGTGCTCGGAGAGCACGTTCAGGGACGCGAGGCGCTCCCCGGCGGCTTTGCTCAGCTCGTTGACCTCGGCAATCGGCGCGAGTTTCTTCTCGACGTCCTTCATCTTTTCGATGGTCGCGGCCGATTCCTCGCGAGTCGCGCGCAGGGCGTCCTCCACACGGCTTTGCTCACCCCGGAGGCTGGATGCCGCTTCGCGGAGGTTGTCGAACTCGCCCTTCACGGCCGCAGTCTCCTGCGCCGCATTCTGCATGCGTTTCTGCGTTTGTTGCAGTTCTTGACGGAGTTGGTTAAACGAGGACTGCTCCTTCTTGAGCGCCTCGAGGTCGGCCGTCGTCTGGGCGCCCTGGGCGAGAAGCCGTTTCAACAGCTCCTGATGCTGCTGCAGCTCGCCGTCAGGCGCGAGCAGCCGGCCGACGGCCTGCTCGGCCTGGTCGACCGAGTTGTCGAGCGCCTGGATCTTCGAGTCGATCTTCTCGAAGTCATTGGATCGTGCCTCGATGGCAGACATCCGCTTCATCAGCTCCCCAAGCGTAGCCTGGGCGCCGGTCGCGCGGTCGTTGACGTCCTGGATCGACCGATTCACGCGAGTGAGATCCTTGCCGTGCACCTCGATCCGCGTGAGCATGGCGTTCAGGGAAGCCCGCTCTTCACGCGAGGTATCGATGAGAGCCTGCAATTCTTCCGCCTGCTCCCGAGCCAGGTTGGAAGCGTTGTTCTTCTTGAACACGCCTAACATGTTGTCACCCCAAAAAAGTTGCAACTGGCAGCGCCGGAAGCCCGTGCGGATGACCTGTCGCCGATTAGGAGCTAATATAACACTTCAGAAATTTCCTTGCAAGGTGTAGTTTGGAGTTGTCAACGCCAAGTAGAAATATCCCCTCTGCTGGCTCAGTAGAAGTGTCCCCTTGGGTTTGTTGTTTGTAGGTTTGTAAGAGAGTATCGTCGTCGTCGGGCTGTGGGAATGTGGGAATCGCGCCAGCGATTTCCAAGGGACGGTGGGAAGCGTGGAAAACCTGTCGTTGCGATGCGAACCCTCTTCTCTGTTCGCCGAGGTTTTCCACCCTTTCCATCCGGCCCGTCATTTCCACAGCCTCTCTTTTTATGTCCTCGCCGCGCGTTTCGCAGCACGTTTTTTCGCTGACAGCGGCTGGCGCCACGGGTGGTTCGCCGCCGGTGTGGACCGCCGCGGAGTTGCTCGTCGTTGCGGCTCTGGACGCGGCTTGGGCTGCGGCCGCGCGATCTCTTCAAAAGCCACCTTGTCGCCGCCTTCGCATACCACCTGCAATTCGCCCTCGCGCGCTTGCTGCACGGTGACTCTCGCGCCCGCTCCCACGTCTTGGTTGCGCCGCGGTTTTAGCTGCAGAAAACGGTTCTCGAAGCGCACCACCAGGTCGTTGGAAACGACCCGCTCGGCCTCCAAGCAAAACACCCACTTCAACTCGAGCCGCTTCGGTAGACGCCGATGGAAGTCCGCTCCCGCCGACGGTTCGAAGACAAACTTGGCGTTGTGTTCGTCCAAATACTTCTCGTCGACGTAGCGGTTCGCCGCCTCGTAATCGGCAATGCCTTCGAGCCGCATCTTCTTGATCAGGCGGTCTTGATGCGTGCCGTGATGGCGCTCCACACGGCCCTTCGCCTGCGGCGACGAAGCGGCGATGATGCCTATGCCTAGCTTCGCGCAGATGCGCCCGAACTGCGTCGCGGGCTTGATGCCTGCCAGCGCTTCGCGCGACGTCGGCTGGCGCTTGTAGACGTTCTTCCAGTCGCAATACAACGCCTTCGGAATGCCGTATTGACGCACCCAGGCTTGGAGCAGATCGGCCGCCGCCCAAGTCGTTTCCTCGTCCGAGAAACGGCACAACGCCCGGCCGGTCGCATCGTCGACGAAGTTCATCATGCAACCTTTCGGCCCGCGCCCTTCGAGCCAGTCGTGGTGCGAGCCGTCGAGTTGAATTAGCTCGCCGAAGTGCGCTTTGCGCTGCGCCGCCGCGAGCGATGCGGTTTACGCTTGCGGCGGCGGCTCCACAGGCCCGCGGCGAGCATCCAGCGCCGCAAGGTTTCGCGCGGCACTGCGAGGCCGTGATCGGCCGCCAGATGTTCCGACGCCAGCGTTGGCCCAAAGCGCTCGTGCGGCTCGCCCGAATAGTTCTCACGCACCAGCTTGAGAACCTGCTCGCGTCGCTCGTGGTCGGCTCGATGCGAAGCGCGACCCACGTTGCCATGCACGAGAGCTTGGCTCCCGCCCTGGCCGTAACGCTTCTTGAGCCGCTTCGCTTGCCGGTAGCTGATATTCAGCAGCTCGGCCGCTTCGGCCAACTTCAGTTCCCCTCGTTTCACTCGGCTCAGCACTTCGCCGCGCCTCAGTTCCTTTGCATTCATCCATGTCCTTCCCCATCTCGGCTCCTCCTTTGGAGCCTCAGACTAGACCAATGTTCTCTAAATAACTAGACATGAGGACGTGATTGCGTTTCAATGAGGTTTGCCCTTCCCGAAGAAGCGCAAGTCCTTGGTCCTCAGCGAGGAGGAACGCCGCAAGCTGGAAGTGATTCGCAAGTCTCGGACCGAACAGAAGCGACGCACGGTGCGGGCGGCGATTCTGCTAGAGTCGTGGGCGGGGCACAGCGATCAAGCCATCGCGCGCGCCCAGCACGTCAATCGCAATACGGTGGCGCTGTGCATCAACAAGTGCCTGCGCTTCGGTGTGGACGCCGCGCTGGGCGAGCTGCCTCGACCGGGCAAGCCGCGCCAACTCACCGATGATGCGATCGCCTGGGTCTTGCACTGCGTTTGTCAAAAGCCCAAGGATCTGGGCTACTCCTACGAGTTGTGGACCTACCAGCTGCTGCGGGCTCACCTCCAGCAGCACTGCCTCTCGGCCGGCCACCGGGAGTTGCGGAAGTTGAGCCGTTCCAAGCTGCATAAGATTCTGACGCAGGGGGAGCTTCGACCTCACAAGGTGCGCTATTACGTGGAGCGGCGTGACCCGGACTTTGAGCGCAAGATGGCCGCCGTGCTGCATGTGTACAAGGAAGTGCAGATCACCAATGGGAAGCTGTTGCGCGGGACGCTACGGTAGACGCCGGTGGTGACCATTTCCTAGGATGAAAAACCCGGCATCCAAGCCTTGGCCCCGACCAGCCCGGACCGGCCGCCGGCTGCGGGCCGACATGCCAGTCACCAGCGCGACTATGAATACAAGCGACTGGGGACGGTCTCGCTGCTGGCGGGACTGGATCTGCACACAGGTCGGGTCACAGAGATTGTCCGCGATACCCACAACAGCGGGGACTTCATCGCGTTGCTGGAAAAGCTGGATGCAGAGTACCCGGAAAAAGTGCGCATCCGCCTCATCGTGGACAACCACTCCTCGCACATCTCCAAACAGACCCAAGCTTATCTGGAGAGCCGGCCGCAGCGTTTTGATTTCGTGTTTCTGCCCACCCATGGCTCGTGGCTGAATTTGGTGGAGACGCTTTTCAGCAAGATGACACGAAGCATGCTGCGCGGGATTCGAGCGGCCCGCAAACAGGAGTTGATCGACCGCATCCATCAGTACTTCCAGCAGGTCAATGCCGATCCGGTTGTCTTTCGCTGGAAGTACAAGCTAGACGAGGTTGTTATTGATTAGTTATTTCGAGAACAATGGTCTAGGGGACATTTCTATTGGGCGCTCAAGGGGACATGATCATTGGGCTACAACAGGTGTAGTTTGGAGTGGACCCCGAAGATGAGAGATTTTTTGCAGTGAATGGAGAGAGGTGCCATGAAGTTGTCCAGACGAAAGTTTTCCGCCGAGTTCAAGTTGCGGGCGGTGAGGCAGATCGAGGCGCGAGCCTCGGTCGCCGCCGTGGCGCGGCGCTATGAGATCCATCCGACACTTTTGAGCAAGTGGCGGCAACAGCTGCGCCGCGATCCCGAACGAGCCTTGCAGCGCGACCGACAGCCGCATGACGAGAAGGTCCGCGTGAGCAAGCTGGAGCAGATGGTGGGTCGGCTGACGATGGAGAATGCACTGTTCAAAAAGGCCTTGGCGCGGCTCTAGGAACAACAGCTGCCGAGCGCCGCGCCTTCAGAGACAAGATGATCACGTTGATCGAGCAACAAGTCCCCGGCAGAGCTTCAGACGAGCCTTGAAGCGCTCGATGTCAATCGGGCCACCTCTGGCGGCCCGGCCCGCCAGACGAAAGAGCAGCTCGCTGTCCACCTCGGCGAAGCGGGGTAGCTTGAATCGCTGGAACAGGCTGTTGGCGTTGTCGATGGTGCCGTTGTGGCTGCCGAGGATGTCCCCGGCCCGGATCGGGTGGTTGTTCTCGTTGACCTGTTCATCGCCGCGCGTGCGCCAGCGGGTATGGCCGAGCACGAGCGTCGTACGGTTGTCGATCGCGGCCAGGACCTCATGAAACACCTTGTCCCGGACGAACTGTCGCGCCGGCTCCGGGCGCTTGGAGCCGGCGTGCCGGAATGACTCCGGGTCCTTCACCACGTGCCCGAGATCGCGGACAATGCCCTCGACGCCCTCGCGCTGGTCTCCCTGCTCGCCCTGCCTATGGGAGCGCTGGAGCAAGGACGGAGAATCCTTGGAGTCCTTCGCCATCATCACCACGGTGGCCTCCCCGCCGCTTGCCGACATCCACCATCGACAGCAGGCGATCATCGACCTGGACCGGTCTGACGAATGGCTCGATCCAGCCTCGCCGGTGCCACGGCTCCTTGACCTGGTGCGCGAACCCTATGCCGGTCCCTACGAGAGGCGCGCCGTCAGCTCGAGTTTGAACAGCGTTCGAAATGACGATCCTGATATTCTGACGCCCAGGTCGGAGAAGCGGCTGATTTGACAGGCAGTGGGAATCGAACCCACGTCCGAAAGTCTTTAGGGGAAATTTGGATAAAAAGACTTCCGCAGAGAGAACTCGGAGAACCAACCGTTGACGATTGTAACTCTCTGAAAATAAATGGATTGCATATATCTGTGCTAAGAGAGTATGGGTTGCGTAAACTCTGCAATCCCTCCACCATTTTTCAAAACACAACTCGTCTCTCCGGGGTGATCCTCCGGGGAGACGTGTGTCTTATAACCTTTTATTTTCAAAGGGTTTTGGACTTCCTCACATCCTTCCAGCCTCATTCTCCCCCGGGCGGATTCGTCCTGTTTTCCGGCTTCTCATTCTCTGTTCGGCCCGTATTCTCCGTTCTTACCGGACCTAGTCCGAAAGTCGTGCGCCCGGATCGCCGCGTACATCTCGTCGCGCGCCTCGTTCAGCAGCCGCGCGGCCCCGTTGTCGCTCTGCGAGTTGGCCTCTGCGTCCAGCCCCGCGAAGTCGATCCCGGGTCGCAGCCAAGCCGCAGCCCCGGGCAGTGACTTCAGCTTCTCATACGGCGCCATCAGGTCCGCGTGGCGGTAGCGCTTGTGTACCTTACCTTTCGCGTCCGTCTCCTCGCTCGGGAAGTAGCACGGGCGGTGGTAGTTCAAGTACGGCGACAGCACCTTCCTGTTGAACGCGTCCAGCCGCTCCGCGTGCTGCCCCGCGATAGGACCGCAACCGAGTTGCTTGCGGATGACCGTCCCGTTCTTGCTTTCCGCCAGGGCGTTGTCATTGGTGCGTCTTACCCGCGACTTCGTGAACTCCTCCACCCGCAACTTCTCCAGCAAAGCCGCTACTTAGTAGTTCACGTACTCCGATCCAGGTCGCCCTGATGCACCGAGTCGACCCGCAGGTAGCCTGCGCGGCCCTCGGGACGCGGGCGCCTGCGTTCCCCGATCACGACCTTCACCGGGCGTGTCGCAACCTTCTCTCCCCTGCGCTGCCGAGACGCCTGCGAGTGCCGCAGGTTGTACAGGTGCCCGTTCGAAAGGCCCGCCAGGCGCTCGAACCGCGCGTCCCGGAACACTGTCCAAGCCCGTTCCAAGATCTTGCGCGTGGCCGGCCCCGCAAGCGTCCCGTGTAGCTCGTCGGTCTCTGCTAGCAGCAAGATGTTGGACCGCTCGTAGCGCCACCGGAACGGCCGCGCCGCCCCCCGGCGGCGGTCCCGCAGTTCACCATCGGCGAGATAGCGTGCCACCAGCCGTGCCAGCTGCGTCCGCGAAAGGCCTGTGGTGCGCAGCAGATAGCACCGCAGCAGGCCCTTGTCGACCTTACCCAGCCGCCAGTAGCTGAAGCGTCGCAATACGCGCTTGATGTGCTCGTACGCCTCCTTCCGGTCCGGGATCAGGACCATTCCTGTGGCCTTGCCCGTGAGAAACTCCCGGACATGTTCCAGGTTCGTGTGGGACTCCAGTTCGATATGCAAAATCATCCTCCAATGATTCCCACATCTCCCTCTGAGGCCGCTTCAGGCTTCTATGTTGGTCAAGGTGCGCTGTGGCCCCTTTCCTAACTACTCTGGATTGGGCGGCCGAGCCCGGCATCCAGCCCTGTTGGATGACCGGGGAGACCTGCACCCCCCGCGGCGTAGCGGGGAGGCGAGGGCCGACCCTGGGGCCTGTAGGCCCCAGGGTCAGCCGGCGGGTCGGACCGTTTCAGGCTGGTTTGAGGAATCGAAGATGAGCTTGGTCGGCCCACCGCAACCATCCCCCCGCGGCCTGGACGAAAGATTGGGCGCGCGGCCCGGATTGATCAGAAGCTAAGGCTGGGGGATGACTCCCATTCACTGTACTGCATTCCGGAGGGACTCGAATCATGAATGGCACGGAACTCGCTGCGACGGACCTCGTCGCTGGCGTGGATGTCAGCAAAGCCCGGCTCGACACGCAGGTTGAGCCGGGCGCTGCCACCCGCAGCTTTCCCAACGATGCTGCCGGCCAGCGCGCGGCACGGGACTGGTTGCGCAGGCTAGGTGTGCGCCGCGTGGTGCTGGAACCGACAGGACGCTACCATTGCGCCCTGCACCGCTGCCTCGACGAGGCTGGCCTCGAGGTCGTCCTGGCCAACCCGCTGCAGACCCGGCAGTTTGCGCGCAGCATGGGCCGGCTAGCCAAGACCGCTCGCATCGATGCCGCCATGCTGGCCCTCTTCGGACGCCTGCCGGATCGGCGCCGGGCTCTTCCCTTGGAACATAACCTCCAGCAGCTGAAGGACTTGGTGGCCGCCCGGGCAGCCTGTGTCGAGGACCGGGCCAACCGTCGCAAGCGCCTCGCCGAATTCGGACCCGGGCCCGCAGCGGCCGCACTCGGCCGCCTCAACGACGCTGCCGAGCGCGAGATCGGTGTGCTCGACCAAGCCATTGCCGATGCCCTCGAAGCCGACGAAGCCCTGGCTCGCCGCGCAGAGATCCTGCGCTCCATCGCGGGGATTGGTCCGGTTGCCACGGCTGTGCTTTGCGCCGACATGCGCGTCTTTTACCAGCGGCTGACCGACTGCGGCAAACCGCACCAGGTCGCGATCACCGCCGTCATCCGCAAGCTCGTCGTGCTCGCCAACGCCTTGCTTCGCGACGACCGCCTCTGGCAACCGCTGGTCCCCGCCAAGGCCTGAATGCTGGATGACTCCCGACCCGCCCTCTCCTCCCAGCGGCCCAAGTCGCAACCTAAGACCGAACATCTGAGCTGTGGGGAAACGTCCAGATTCTAGATCCCTTCCGCCAATCCCCGAAAAACCCTTGACATCGGACACGAAAGCTCATCTCTCATTGGAAGAGGCTCCGCGCCCCAATCCGCGCTACTATGTTCTCTAATGTCCCGAATACGCCTGTTGTATTTCACTTTGCTTCGACAAAATTCTTCAGATTATTCCGATGGAAGGCCGAGGAATTTTTTGGATTAATTCACTACTGCAGGAAAGAGTTACAGTGGCTAGCTTGACTGAAACATACGGTTCTACAGGGCCTTTACCCGGCCTCTATTCTCTCCTGCAGTAGTGAACCAATTCGAACAGCGGCCGGACGAGTTCATGAAATAATTTGGTAAAATCCACTGAAACAAACTGAAAAACAACAACGCCGCTCTCGCACCTGGGTCATAGCGGCCCTGCTCGCCGCCCTGCCCGTCACACTCCCACACGCCGCAGCTTCCGACTGGACTCGCTTCCGGGGCCCCGACGCCAACGGCGTAGGTGACGGCACGCCGGCCCCGCTCGAAATGCGCCCCGACACCGGCTTCGTCTGGAAGCACGCCGCGCCGTTGGGCAAATCGTCTCCGGTGCTGTCCGGCAGCCGCCTATTCTACACCGCCCACGAGGGAGACCGGCTGCTGACCACGGCGATCGACCGCGCCACCGGAGAGACGCTTTGGACCCGCGAGCTGGAGCGCTCGCGTGTCGACGAGCGCGCTCCCTTGAACGACGCCGCCGTACCCACTCCCGTCACAGACGGCGAAACGCTCTACGTGTTCTTTGCCGACTTCGGCCTCACCGCCTACAGTGTCGACGGACGTGAGGTGTGGCGCCGGCCGCTGGGCCCGTTCAGCGGCCCGCACGGTATCGCCACCTCGCCGCTTTTGGTCCAGGGCATGCTCGTGTTGATGCTCGAGCAGCTCGAAGACGGCGCGGTCATCGGAGTCGACGCCTCGACCGGCGAGCTCAAGTGGAGCGCGCCGCGCCCGATCTCCATCAACGGCTCTTTTGCAACGCCGGTCGCCTATCGCACTCCCGAGGGGAAAACCCTGGCCGTCCTCACCTCGCCGTTTGAGCTGGCAGCGTACGATCCCCAGACGGGCGAAAAGGTATGGCGCGTAGGCGGCCTGCCGCACCAACCCAAATCTAGCCCGGTCGTGGTCGGGGATCTCATCCTGGTCGGCGTGCAAGGCGACAGCGCACGCAACAGGCTTAGGACGTGGGAAGAGACCCTCCAGCGTGGAGATCGCGACGGCAACGGCGTGATCCAGGGCGACGAGATAGGCGGCCAGATCGACTTCGACCGCGACGGCATCTATAGCCAAGCCGATCACGAAAAGTGGCGTGCCGAGAAATCCCCGCCCAGCCGCATGATGGCGGTGCGCCCCCACGGCCGCGGCGACCTCACGACTCAGGCGGTCGTATGGAGCGTCGACCGCGGTGTCCCGCGCGTGACCACTCCGCTGGCTTACAACGGGGTCCTCTACCTGGTGCGCAACGGCGGCATTTTCGTTTCCTACGACCTCGCCACCGGCGAGATGTACAAGGCAGGCCGCCTGCGCGACGCCATCGACGAATACTTCGTCTCGCCGGTGGCTGTCGACGGCAAGATCCTTGTCGCCAGTCGCGACTGCAAATTCACTTGGATTGAGGCCAAGCCGCAGTGGGAAGTGCTCCAAGTCAACGACCTGGGCGAGGAATGCTTCTCCACGCCCGCCCTAGGTCACGACGGAATCTTCGTACGCACCACCAACGCCATCTACCGCTTCGTCACCGAAGAGGCCCAGCGCTCTGAATAGCCCCGGCGCGCTAGAGAGCCGCAGCAACTGGTCGCATCTCCAAAGTGTGACGGAACAGAAATCGCCGCAGGCGATCCGAGCCCCACCCGCAAGGGTGTGAACGGATGTTGAAGTCGATGTGGAGCCGTTTGACGACATGTCCAGTTGATCCCGATCCGCGGAGGTTCTGGCCATGCGATGCCTGGCCTCTTGAGCATTGAGGTACGACATGACCAAGAAAAAGTGATGAGACCTGAACGAAGAATGGCAACCGACGAACGTCTGAATTTAGCTCAGCGACTCGGGCAGGCTCGCTTCCTGGTGCGCATCGGCAACATCGTGAGCCAGGCGGCGTTGGTCGAGTATCGCCGGACAGGGTCGTGAACATCGAAACCGACTACCTGGAGCGCTGCATCGGCACGTTGTAACAGGTGATCGAGGGACTTCGCAGCCAGAAGTCTGGGCGGAAGTCAGACGACTTCCATACTGCATGCGCAGGGCAATGGGATGGGGCTTGGTCTTGAGGGCGCTAGGGGATTCTATGGCTTTTTCCTCGCATCTCATCATTGAGGAGGCGGTGATTGATCTTGTGCTGGATCGTTTCGACGAGGCACTCGACGAAACCGCCGAGTGGCTGGCTAGCGGGTAGCACCGGAAATTTCTGATTGTCCCAGCTCCGGTCCAAGCGGCTCGCCTCCATTTCTCGCGAACGTCGCTGACGGCCTTCTCCCGCCCCGCGACATCGGCTCCACACACGGAAATTCTGATGGTCCTCTTTCCGTTCTGGTTTCCGTGTTCGCTCCTTCTGCTTCTGCTCGATCTCGGGGCGAATCAAGGCCATCGTTCTTTCAAAATACCGACGAGACTGTTGTACACAAGCATCAAGCTGTTCATAAGATCTCCTAAGCTCCGGACCCACTCGATCTTGAGATTGGCATCTACGGTCCGCGAGACACCAACAACCGCATGCAATTCGTCATGAGTTGTCTGAAACTTATCTTGAGTTCATACGATTTAAAAATGAAAATTGGAAGCAGGACTTCTAACTTACTTGCTAGACTTAGACAGAATGATCCAGCGTAACACCCATCTAAGCGAACTGGGGCGGCTACTAAAGAGCAATCCTGTTGTCGCTATGCTCGGGGCGCGGCAAGTTGGCAAGACGACCTTGGCGAAGACTCTAGTGAACCGACGGAAGGGACCGACGCACTTCTTCGACCTCGAGTCGCCTGTTGATATCGCCCAACTTGCTGACCCCATCCTAGCCCTTGCACAGTTGCGGGGCCTGGTCGTTCTGGACGAGATCCAAAGGCGTCCAGAAATCTTTCCCGCCATACGCGTACTCGCCGACCGTCAGAGAAGCCCCGCCCGATTTCTCGTTCTAGGCAGTGCTTCTCCAGAACTTCTCCGTCAAAGCTCTGAAAGCCTGGCGGGCCGGGTGGCCCATTACGAGCTTCCCGGAATCGCCTTGACAGAGATCAAGCCGCAAGAGGCTGACCGTCTGTGGCTTCGGGGCGGATTCCCCCGCTCGTTCACGGCTAGCAGTAACAGGGAAAGCTTCGAATGGCGCGCTAACTTCGTTCGTACGTTCTTAGAACGCGACGTTCCACAACTCGGGATAGGCATTCCGAGCGTGACTCTTGACAGGTTTTGGTCCATGCTCGCGCATTATCACGCGCAAGTGTGGAACGGCTCAGAACTGGCCCGTGCATTCGGAGTGTCGCACCACACAGTATGGCGTTATCTTGAGGTCTTGGAGTCGACGTTCATGCTGCGGAGTTTGAAGCCATGGAGCGCGAACCTTAAGAAACGCCAAGTTAAGTCACCGAAGGTATACTTGCGCGATTCGGGGATTCTCCATCGCTTCCTGGGCGTTACGACTCGGAGGGCGCTTGACCGGCATCCCAAGGTGGGGGCGTCTTGGGAGGGATTTGTGATCGAGAACGTGATCCAGGCGCTGAGCTTGGAGGGGCGCCAGTGTTACTTCTGGGGAACCCACGGTGGACACGAGATCGATCTGATCGTGGAACAGGGTGCTTCTCTGCGCGGCTTCGAGGTCAAGCGTACAAGTGCGCCAAGTCTGACTCGTTCCATGAAGGTGGCTCTGGACGACCTCGGGCTGAGCCGAATTGACGTAATCCATGCGGGAGAGGAGAGTTTCCCGCTTGCGGAGCGTGTGCAAGCGATCTCGGCCTCAAGATTGCTCGAAGAGATTTGAACGGGAGGCAGAGGAGTGCCCGAGCCTATCAACCGTTTTGAGTAGGGACCGTGGGCGTGTACTCGGACACCTGCCAGACATGCCTACATTGGAAGGTCGGTCACTTATAAGATCAAAGGAAGCCTTGACGTTCAGTGGCATGGTTTCAAGTCCTGCGGGAAGTCTCCTGGCACCAGCCAACCCGACCGGAATACATCATGTTTCGTGCTCTCACTGTCATCGGTGATGGTAATTGAGGGCTCTTGTGCCGAGGCAAGGTCAAGGATAAACGACACCTCATTCGCATCCGTCTCATACACATTCTTGACAAGTTCGAAGACAGCAAGGTGCGCACTGCCGATCAGCTTGTCACCAAGCAGTTGCAGTACTCCGGCCCTTGGCCGAAACGGTTGGCTTATCACACCTTGAAAGCTGCAGATCAAAGGCGCATCCTGCGCATGTTGTCGATAAGCATGCCGATCTGAAATGGCGTTATGAAACAAATAATAACGACTTTTCTTGGTCATGTCGCACCTCAATGCTCAAGAGGCCAGGCATCGCATGGCCAGAACCTCCGCGGATCGGGATCACTGGACATGTCGTCAAACGGCTCCACATCGACTTCAACATCCGTTCACACCCTTGCGGATATTCAGTGTCCACTCAAGCTTTCGACTCAACTTGGCACTGTTCGAATTATTAGTTACAGGGACGCCGTCTCCACAAAAACGTTAAATACAACACTGGAAAATAGTACAAACTAAAACACTTTTTCATTTTTCGATTTCATCTGTTCATAAATTTTCGGGCGATTCACTCCGTTACACTGGATGCTTTGGATCACTCTGTGGCCAATGTTTCTTGAACTTCTGATAGATGGCTCATATTATCAAGACCATATTCCTCAGCGGACCTGCAGGGCGCCTGGAATCGCTACTTGAAAAGCCGCATGATTCCGTGAGAATCGAGCAAGTTGTCGTGCTCTGTCATCCCCACCCGCAACACGGTGGCACAATGCACAACAAGGTGATGTACAGACTAGCTCGTGCAGCCATGAAGAGCAGATCTGCAGTGCTGCGATTCAATTTTCGTGGTGTTGGAACCAGTTCAGGTTTCTACGATGAAGGTCAAGGTGAGCAAGATGACCTGAGAGCTGCTCTGCACCACATGCAGGACCAGTATCCCGGAGTGAAGCTGATTGTTGGTGGGTTCTCTTTTGGCGCAAGAGTTGCCTTGCGGGTCTGTTGTTCTTTTCCAGGAATAGAAAAGATTATTTCTGTTGGAACACCTGTAGAACATGGTAACTGGAGCTTTCTTGCACAGTGCTACTGCCCAAAGCACTTCATCCAAAGTACGCAGGATGAATATGGGTCTCGCCAAGTGCTGGAACAGGTTTACTATTCTGCAGCGAAGCCCAAGAAACTTACTTGGGTACTGGCCAATGACCACTTTTTTAAAGATGCATTGGATGATCTGGAGTCGAGCGTATGCAGTGCTTACACCTGATCCAGAATCAATTATGAAGTTCGCTGTTTTATGAAGTTTGCTATTTATGGTGCAGGTGCTGTCGGCGCATTCCTAGGCGCACGTCTGCTGGAAGCTGGACAGGATGTTTCCTTTATCGCCCGTGGAACGAACCTTGAAGCTCTCAGGAACAGTGGGCTACATGTACTTAGCACTGTCTTTGGTGACAGTAAGTACAAGGTAAATGCTACTTCTTCACCAGCTGATATTGGTGCAGTTGACTATGTATTGTTGACAGTCAAGGCAAATTCGCTCATTGATATTGCACCTCAAGTTGCTCCATTGCAATCAGAGCGCACTACTTTCGTATCAACACAAAATGGTCTGCCCTGGTGGTACTTTCATGGCGTGAAAGAGTCGGAAGAACCTATTCACTGCATTGATCCGACAGGTATCATTTTGCGATATTTGTCTCCTGAGCGAGTCCTGGGATCTATCGTTTATTTTTCCTGTTCCATGAGCAGTCCTGGGGTTGTAGATCACACCCAAGGGATACGGCTACCTCTGGGTGAACCTGCAGGTGGTCGATCTGAAAGAATCCTCAAGCTCTCCAGAACGTTTTCTGATGCTGGAATCAAGGCTCCAATTCGAAACGACATCAGGCATGAGCTTTGGGTCAAGCTTCTGGGTAATGGTGCTCTGAATCCTCTAAGTGCCTTGACCCAAAAGACCGTTGCCGACTTGATTGATTCATCACATGGCCATGACTTACTGGTCACTATGATGAATGAAATACGGGAAGTGGCTTCTGCTTCTGGAGTTCAGATCGGTTTCTCGATTGATAAACGAATCCAGGGAGCCAGAAAAGCGGGCAGTCATAGAACATCCATGCTTCAGGATCTGTTGCATGGGCGCCAACCCGAAATCAATGCACTGCTTGGGTCTGTCATTGAACTGGCTGACAGATATCACGTCAAAGTGCCAACATTAAAAGCAATCCATGGCGCTGTGCAAGTGCTTTTTGAGGATTCTCCTTCGACAGTAAGCCCTTTAACAACATGAGTGAACTGACCTGGAATCATCCCCAGATTCACAACTTGATTGATCTTGCACTCGCTGAAGATCTGGGAACGGGAGATGTCACAACTGATGCTTGCATCCCTGAGGATCAGGAGGGTTCAGGAAGCTTTCTTGCCCGTGAATCCCTGGTGGTGGCAGGAACTCCACTCCTTCATTTACTTTTTTCATCTGAAGAAATAGATATCGTTCACCACGACGGGAATGCCATTGAACCTGATACGAAATTTGCTCATGTGTACTGCTCCATTCGCAAGATGCTCAAACTTGAGCGAACGACATTAAACCTTTTGCAGAGAACTTGTGGAATTGCTACAGAGACACGACGTTATGTTGCCAAGTTAAAAGGAACCGGGTGCACCCTGCTCGACACTCGCAAGACATCACCAGGTATGCGGTTGATTGAAAAGTTTTCAGTTCGAGCTGGAGGTGGTCAGAACCACCGAATGGGTCTTTACGATGCTGTTTTGATCAAGAACAATCACATTACAGCTGCAGGTGGGGTGCAACAGGCCCTGGAGTTATTCCGCAATAGAAAATTACCAGTTGAGATCGAAGTACGAGATTCCGAGCAGCTTGAAGAAGCACTTTCTACCGGGTCTCAGCATATCTTGCTTGATAACTATACGCCGGAACAGGTAGCGCAAGCAGTGCGTCACATACAAGGACGAGCAAAGGTTGAAGTTTCCGGAAATATCCGACTTGAAACCATCCGTTCCTATGCGGAAGCTGGCGCGGATCATATATCCGTTGGAGCACTCACGCATTCAGCACCGGCTGTTGATATCAGCTTCCGAATCAGTCAGAGGTAACTGAAAAACCTTTTCCAGGGATCGCACCACCAAGCCATTGTGGCGTAGCCATATGCTATTTCAGCTTCATATCAATCACTCGCAAAGTGATCAGGCAAGACTGCAAGCCTCGTTGGCTGTCGAAAGCGTCCTTAGATTGGACAAGCCTCACTAATTCGCCCACCCATCAAGCTGCTCAAGGGAGCTTTCGCAACAACGGCGATGTTCACTTGTTTCTAGGCATGAAGTACCGCGCCATTGAAGGAATCCAGGAACGCTGTGTACATCAGGCACAGTGACGAGTCTGTAGTAAACATGAAATTGTCCAATGATACCCTTTCTTACATGCTCAAGGTACAAAAATCATGAAGTTGAAACTTGACGCTAATGGGTAATCACTACACATGAATTCAGTTGTTAACAAAATTCTTATGGTGGATGACGAGCCTGATTTTGAGCGGCTAGTAAGGCAACGCATGCGTCACGATATCCGTGCCGGAACCTATTCTCTTGTCTTTGCCAGTAACGGTGTCGAGGCAATAGATCGGCTGAATGAGATAGACGATATCGATATGGTGCTGACAGATATCAATATGCCCCAGATGGACGGTCTCACCTTGCTTGAGCAGATTTCTAAAATAGCTCCCAATATCCGCTCTGTTGTTGTCTCGGCATATGGGGATATGAGGAACATTCGTACTGCAATGAACCGGGGTGCATTTGACTTTGTCACCAAGCCCATTGACTTCGCAGACCTGAAAGTCACCATTGACCGGACATTACGCCATCTGAAGATGCTACGGGAAGCCCTGGCGATAAGGGATGAACTTGTTGCATTGCAACAAGAACTGGGAGTAGCCAGGCTGATGCAACAGTCCATATTGCCTGAAAAATTTCCCCGTAGTCCCTACTACCAGGTTATGGGGCATATGCTTCCTGCTCGCGAAGTTGGGGGTGATTTCTTCGACATCATTAATCTTATAGACAAGAAGATTGCTCTTACCATCGCTGATGTCTCAGGCAAGGGAGTACCGGCGGCTTTGTTTATGATGTCTACTCGCACCCTCTTGAAAGGAGCGGCCATAGGCAGCTCCAATCCGGGTGTAGTATTACGCGAAGTCAACAACCTGCTTGAGCAGGATAACAAGGCAGCAATGTTTGTCACTGTTTTTTATGCTGTCTATGATCCCGCGACCGGAGAATTCACTTACGCCAACGGTGGACATAACCCGCCGTTGCTTGTACATGCTAACGGCAGTGTTGAGATACTCCCCCTAACCAATGGGATTGCATTGGGAGTCATGCCAAATTGTGAATACAACCACCGCACAATAGTTATGGATCCTGGGGATACCGTCGTGCTCTATACAGATGGCGTGACTGAGGCAATGAACACATCAAACGAGGAGTTCGGTGTTGAGCGTCTGTGCAATATCTTTTCCAAGTCCTCGCTGAAAGATCCCACAGAAATCAACGATGCGATTTTTCAGGCAGTCCAAAGTTTCGCTGGTCTGAAATCACAATCCGATGACATTACCTGCCTGATTCTCAAGAAAAGTGAGGCTGAGTTATGAGTGCAAAAAAAATTCTGACGATAACAACAGATCATGAAGAATTGCGCCGCGTTGAGGCTACTGTTAAGGAACTCGGGGAAGCTGAAAACTGGTCTGCGGTTCTGATCAATCAGATCACTCTCGTCCTTGAGGAGTTGGGACTCAACATCATGGACTACGGACATGACTCCGGAACTCATGAAATCGAGATTGAGCTGAGTTCTAATGTGGACACCTTGGGCATCAAACTCACGGATGATGGACGGCCCTTCAACATTTTTGAAGATTCAGCTCCTCCGGACCTGGACACACCTGTCGAAGAACGACCAGTTGGGGGTCTGGGAGTGGCCCTTGTCCTGGCGATCATGGACGAAGTGCACTACAAGCGGGAGCAAGATACAAACTGCTTGACTCTCACCAAGCGGAGAAATGAGTGAGGGCTAGTCTTCATAAAAGCCTTGTCCTGTTGCCTGTTTTAAGCACCCTGCTTTTTATAGCTGCTGGTTTAAATGCCCAGGAAACAGGAATCACAGCAGACAGTCTGGTTTTTGGGCAGTCTGCCGCGTTTACTGGCCCTGCACAGGAGTTGGGCGAAAACATGAAGCTTGGGATCGAGGCAGCTTTCCAGGAAGTGAACAAACGTGGTGGTGTTCATGGGCGACAGCTAAAACTGTTATCTCTGGATGATGCCTACGAACCCGAAGCCGCCATCGCTAACACCCGCAAGCTGATTGAAGAGGAAGGAGTGTTTGCGTTAATTGGAGCGGTTGGAACACCGACTTCACGCTCTGCAGCCCCGATTGCTACAGCTGCCGAAGTTCCTTATGTCGCACCATTTACAGGTGCTGCTTTCTTGAGAGAAGCAGCTCTTAAGAACGTGATCAACCTGCGTGCCTCCTATTTTCAGGAAACCGAGGAAATGGTTGCCCGCTTGACAAGTGATCTTGGCATCAAGCGCATTGCGCTGCTGTATCAGGATGACTCATTCGGTCGTGCCGGCTATCACGGTGTAATGCAAGCACTGGAAAAGCGAAAAATGAAACCGGCTGCTATTGGAGTGTATGCACGCAATACAACAGCAATAAAAACAGCACTTTTCGACCTGCAAAAAGGCGATCCAGAAGCAGTGATTCTGGTAGGAGCCTATAAGCCGGTAGCTACCCTGATCACCTGGGCAAGGCATATCGACTTCAACCCGGTCTTCATGACAATTTCCTTTGTGGGCAGCAATGCCCTGGCTAGGGAACTGGGGACTGCTGGTACAGGAGTTTATGTAACACAGGTTGTGCCCTTCCCGACCGGAAATCAACTGCAGGTCACAATTGCCTACCGTCGGGCCCTGGCCACTCTTGATTCCAGGTCAATTCCTGGTTTTGTCTCTTTTGAAGGTTACCTGGCCGGTCGTCTTGCCGTCGCAGCTCTCGAACTTTGCGGTGAAACAGTGGATCGCAGTTGCTTTTTAAACAGTTTGCAGCGGGCCGGAAACCTTGATCTTGGTGGATTCAAGCTCCGTTATGGCAAAAATGACAACCAAGGTTCGGATGCTGTCTTCCTGACTGTAATTGGCAATGATGGCCGTTATCGACCGATCAGCACGCTCCAGGGCTCGATTCAGCCATGATAGGACACCTGAAACGCTTCATCGAAGGCCGTTTTCGAATTGCGGCACAACTTTATCTTGGAATTGGCGGAGCAGTAACTCTCACAATGATTGCCAGCCTGGTTGGTTGGTTTTCATTCAATCGAGTGGGTGATATACAGGAGCGTATTAATAAAGGCAGTATCCCTGAAATGGCTGCAGCCTTTGCTGTTGCACAACAAAGTGGCACACTTGTGGCCGTAGCTCCTCGACTTGCAGCAGTCTCCAGCCAAGAGGACTTTTCTCGGGTCATAGCCAACATCAATGAAGAACAGGGCATTTTTGAGACCCAGTTGACTGCGCTCTTGCAACAAGGGATTGATGAGGAGCGTTTCGAACAGATCCAATCCAATGGTAACGCGCTCATTACGAACATTAAGGCAATTGAAAGCACCGTTACAGGTAGTTTTGTCTTAAGTGACCGTAGTGAAGAGCTACGGGCACAGCTCATAGAAGTGGAAAATGCCATCACCAGAATCCTGGTTCCAGCAATTGACGACCAGCTGTTCTACACCATGCTGGGGTATAGGAATCTTAATGAAGCCCCTGATCCCCGTGAACAACACTTTTCAAACGCAGAGCTCAACAATTTTCGTCATTTATCTGAACTACAAAAGAATGCAACCATCCAGATCCAGCTACTGGCGAGTGCATTCAATAACTCGGATGCAGCACTGTTAGAACCATTACGTGAGCGCTTTGAAGCAGATGTTGCCAAGACAGATCAGCACCTGGCAGCACTTGGTATGGAGCAAGTACAACTCGAACTAGCTCCTGTATTCAAGAGGCTGTCTGCATTGGGACTCGGTGAAAACGGTGGCTTTGCGCTGCGTGCCAGGGAGCTTGCTCTCAACGATAGTCAGCAGGTATTGCTTGGTATGAATCGTGATCTTGCCATCGACCTGGTATCCGAAGTCGAGAGCCTTGTAAGGACCTCCCGTGATCGAGCCAGGGAGGCAACAGAAACATCCGCGCAGGTCATACTCACCGGTCGCAGCCTTCTGCTTGCCCTAAACATTCTCAGTATTGTTGGTGCCATACTGATTGCCTGGTTACTAATTGGCCAGATACTGCTACGTCGTCTTGAGAAACTCTCGGATCGCATGCGCAGTATGGCAGGCGGTGACCTTGAAGTGAAGATCGACATCGCTGGTAGCGATGAGGTTGCGGACATGGCGCAGGCTCTTGAAGTCTTCCGTCGCAACGCGCTGGAGGTTCAGCGCTTGAACCTGGTAGAAAAGCTGGCCGAAGAACTGAGCAGTAAGAACTCGGAACTTGAAAAGGTCCTGGTTGACTTGCAAAGGGCGCAAGACCAGATAGTTATGCGAGAAAAACTTGCAGCACTCGGTGAACTTACTGCCGGTGTTGCACATGAAATCAAGAATCCATTGAATTTTGTAGGAAATTTCTCAGCAGTATCAGAGGAATTGCTGGAAGAACTGCTAGAGGTGGTCGAAGAAAACAAGGACAAATTCGACGAGGACAAGCTTGAGATAATTCAGTATACTTGCTCGGATCTGACCGAAAATCTCCAAAGCATCCGCAAGCATGGTGATCGAGCCAACCGGATCATACATGACATGCTCATGATGGGTGGCGGAACAGGCGAAAAGTATTTTACAGACCTCAATGCACTGCTGACAGAACACGCCCAGTTGGCCTATCACAGTGTCAAGGCAAGCAATCCAGAATTCAGACTCGATATAAGGGAGGAACTGGACCCAAATATCAGCCAGATAGAAGTCGTCCCGCAAGACATTGGGCGTGTTTTCGTCAACATGGTGACAAACGCCTGTTATGCAACCAATGAACGGCGGCAAGAAGCAATAATTAACGCCAAACAAGCCCCTGACTCACCTCAGGATGCTGCGGTAACCCCTTACATACCCATACTGACGCTGACTACGAAGCAGACTGAAGACCATATAGAAATCCATGTGAGAGATAACGGAAAAGGTATGCCACCTGAAGTAATTGCCAAGATCTTCAATCCATTCTTTACCACTAAACCGACCGACAAAGGCACGGGTCTCGGATTGGCCTTATCCAACGATATTATCCGGGAACATGGGGGCAGTATACAGGTCAATTCCAAGCCGGATGAGTTCACCGAGATGACCATCCGTATTCCGAAGGACCCAGTTGTTGCTGAGTTAAACAAAGAAAGCAGTGACCAGGCTACTGCCACTCAGACTGAAGTAGTGGAAGCCCCGGACACTGAATCCCAAGCACTCTCATCCTGAGAGATCCGCAATGGATCCCTGATTATTGTCAGGACATGGAATGTCATCTATCGAGCGCTGCAATAGCTTCTTCCCTTGACGTGTAAATCGGAATAATCTTGTCGAAACCGCTAATTTCGAATATTTCCTTGATCGGACCCGAGAGTGAACACAGTCTCAACTTGGCGTTGCGAACCCAAAGAGCTTTACTTGTCAACAGTATGATGCGAAGACCTGCGCTACTGATATATGAAAGATCTTCAAAATCCAGGATGACATTGCTATCCGTATCCAAGATGACGCTCTTGAGGGCATTATCAAATTCACGGGAATTCAAGCCGTCTATACGCCCTTCAGTCTTTGCAATCAGTGTGTTGTCTTCCCTGTCGATTTGTAATTCCATTGTTATGTTGCCTGTTTGTGTGATCCGCTTGCGACGTTATAGATAAGTTATGTTACCACCCGTCAATACAAGGCTACTATTTCTCACTACAGCAGAAAAAACTGCCTGTTCAACAATCCAGCACTTCGTTATTCCAGCAACTCAATTGTTTATTGTTGAATTCCGAGAAGAACCTGCTTGTCATACCCCGTCATTTCAAGATATCCGATCCCCTGAGCTGGATTCCCTGCCCTGTCACCTCGATAAGTTACTGCCCCTTCCCAATATACCGGGGTAGCGTTAAGCTCACTGAGAATTTCCTGGGAATCAAGAAGCGGATTGCAAACCAGTTTCATGTCCAGAACAGGGATTTCTATTTTCCATTCCACAGGGTAGGATGCTCCGGTGTCCGGACTTTCCCACTTGCGACCTGGAATCAGGCGGAAATCCCTGTTGCTGAGATGCGTGGTTTGACCTTTAGGGTCTATAAAGGTTCCCGAGGAATGCTTACCGTGTAAATTGTCCATGTCACGCAGCCCATAAAGCATCAAATCGCTGCCATCTTCAAGTTGCATGCTCATCCAGTCCCAACCCTGCTGACCAGAGCCCATGCTGTCGGTGGAGAATTCGTGGTCCATCCAGACTGTCCCCTCCACTTCATGAATCAGATCATTAATCACAATACTCCCGTTTGCTTGCATGCGGGTCAATGAAATGTAATGCGAAGCCTTGCCAGCACCGGATGATTTTTGACTGATACCATCCTTTCCATGAATTACTGCCGGTTTCAATGACTGCAAGTGAAGAGTCAGGGACACTTCCCTACTGACTGCCTGTAGTCGTTGTTTTGGCAGGATTGCATTACCGGGCAACCAGCTTACACTCCAGTTGCCATTCCAGATAAGTTGTTTCTGCACCGAGGCTCCGGCCAGACCAGGTCCAGAGCGATTAACCCGTTCCCTGCGGAAGAATCGCTTGCGAGCTATGTCCGTGAGTGCAAAATGCGCTAGATAGAGTTGCCGATCATCCCAGCTAATTCCAGGCGCGGGTGTTTTGTCAATAGCAAGCCGAAAAAAGGTCAATTCGAACCCAAATCGCCGATTGTCAGCATCCTTGAGGTTTCCTGTGTAATACCACCACTCGATCTCAAACTCTGGATGTTCGAAATGATCCTTGGGGAACTCAAACTGGTATCCAGGAATTGCTTTATCAAAGGCAAACAGCCCTGTGGCTGCTACAAATACCACCACAAAGAGACGTATCATCATCATTCTTCGTGTAATGCCTCCAATGGAACCTTGGCAGCTGCAATACGAGCAGGATAAAGCCCTGAACCCAGGCAAGCCATGTAAATAAAGCCCATGGCTGTAAGCAGGAACACTATTGGCCAATGAAACTGGATACTCCATCCAAAGGATTGCTTGTTGATAACGTAGATCAGGACAACCGACAAAGCACTACCCAAAAAAAGACCCATCAGGACAGATACCATCCCGAGTAGTCCTGACTGCACCATGACGATACGATGTACCTGGTGCATTGAGGCACCTAGTACTCGTAAGACACCAACTTCCTTTTGACGATCAATTACTAACATTAATAAAGTCCCAGCCATGCCCAGGATGGCCACTATGACTGCAACCGCCTCAAGTGCATAGGTGATCGCAAATGTCCGATCAAAAACCTCGATCGCACGCTTGCGAAGTTCACGATTGCGAATCACCAGAACACTACTGCCGGAAACGGTTTGCAACACTGTTTCCCTGACCAGTTCTATATTTGAACCTTCCTTGCAATAAACAGCCAGATTGGACAGTCTTAGGTCTGGTAAATATTTCAAGAGAATAGCTCGGTCAGCAATCAGATAACCTTGCTCTCCAGAGTAGTCGTAATATACTCCTGCTACAGCAAAACTGGTCCTTTCAGCACCAATCGGCAACACAACCATGTCGCCTGTATGAATATCATGCTTTTGGCTGAATGGTTCACTCACAATCACGGAATCACTTGTTGTGAGTTGCTCCCAGATCAAATCATCAGACGGGCCCTCCAGGAACTTGATACCAGCCCTTGGACCGTGAACCATGATTTCCCCCATGGCCAGCGTGGCAGGTAGCCCTTCGTAACTGATTGGATAGCTTCGAAAACGGTCCACAGCTTCAACATCGGGAAGAGCCTCAATCAGATCAGCCACTACTGCACTCATCGTAGGGGAATTGTCTGCACCACCCAGCCCGGCAGGTCGGACATAGAGATCGGCACGCAGTTGGTTGTCCATCCACAGGACTACGGTTTCACGAAAGCTTCCCACCATAATGCCTACGCTGACCATCATGGCTGTTGCCATTGACAAGGCTGCCAGCATCACCGCTGTACGTCCCAATGACGCTGCCAAGTCCCGGGCTCCAATCCGAGCCGAAATGCCAAGTGGATAGGACAGTAAACAACCTGCGACTCGCATCACAACACTGGAAAGCCTTGGCATCAAAAGAACAGCCATGGCAATAAACCCCAGCGCTGCCAGGTATCCAGCAACGGGGATGTTACCCCAAGGCGGTAATAAGCACAATCCAATAGCAAATAGCCCACAAGCAAATGCTTTCCAAGCTGAAACGTTCTGTTGGGTGGATGTTTTGTAATCCAGCCTCGCCCGGGCCATTGCCTCTGTCGGTGGTACACTGGCTGCCTCACGAGCCGGCCACAGTGCTGATACAAGGGATATTCCAACTCCCGCACAGAATGCAACAGAGATGGTCCAAGGGTTGAGTTCAATCACTCCGGGAGTACTGCTGATATAAAGTGACTCAACTGTCCTGCTCATAGCATCAACGGCTCCTTTGGCCAACAGACGTCCAAGAGGGAGCCCTAGCGCAAACCCCAGTAGGCCAAAGAAAAGGCCCTCCAGTAGGAAACCTGCTCGAACCATGCCCGCAGAAGCTCCCAGGGCGCGGACAATGCCGATCTGGGTTCTGCGGCGAATGACTGAGACAGCAACTGTGTTATAAATCAGGAATGCGCCTACAATCATTGCTATGTAGCTAAGTACTCGAAGATTCCAGCGAAATGCATTCAACATCTTGCGGTTCTGTTCGGAACGGATTCCCACAGGATTTAACACTGCAGTTGGTGGCAAAAGTGCCTCAATCGATTCCATCCAGGCTGGTTTAACGTCATCCGGAGCATGCACATAAATCCTGTCAAGTCTCCCGATTTTGTTGAGAACCTGCTGTGCCAGGGCGATATCCATCAGAATTATGACCTCGGGAACTGTATCCTGCACATTCTTACTGTCCAGAACTCCCTGTACTTCAAACTGTTCCTGATGGTCATCAATCATTAGCTCAAGCAGGTCACCATTTTGCAGGTTCGTCAGTCCACTCACCCACACCGACCGACTGTTCAATAGATCCTGTAACGACACTTCCCTGACCTGGTTCCAGTCAGCTAGAGTGCTGTCCCCCAGGAAATCCACTCCAAAAAGCGGCACTCTCTCACCATTGGCTGTAATCACTGCAAAGGATTCCAGGCGTGCCGAGAACTCTAGCGGGATTGGCAGTCGGGACAATTCGCCAAACACCTGTTCAGGGATGCCACCGACCTGGCTGATTTCGTATTTTGCAGAACCCTGCAGTTTCTCGAGTGAGGAACGGAACGAACCGGTGGAAGATTCACCTGCAAGGTCAATGGCGACAATGACTGCTACACCCAATGCAACAGCCACTGTAGTTAAGAGCGTCCGAGCCGGTTCACGGAGCAGGGGCTGTCCGATTAGCAATATCAACAGCCGAATCTTGTTCATAAAATCAATAACTTTCGAAGGTCAACCGATCATGGGGTTTGCGACTGACCATGTGTATGTATTCTCAAGTCCATATCTGGAAACTGCAAAGCATCCCATCCATGGGACATCAGGTAAGCCACTTAAACGACTCCGGTAAATTCAACCGAGCGAATGTGTCCTTCCACCTACTTCATGAGATCCGGAATTGCTAATAGCTGGCACATCGTCAACAAGCTTTCCATCACTGAGTTGAATCACACGGTCCACCTGGAGCATTGATTCGCGGCTATGGGTGGCCATCACGATACTTGTACCGAGATCCCTGTTCACACGCAGCAAAAGCTTCAAAATGCCTTCTGCAGTCTCTGTATCAAGGTTTCCTAGCGGCTCATCAGCCAACAAGAGTTTCGGGTCATGAACAAGTGCCCTGGCAATTGCAACACGCTGCATCTGGCCCCCCGAAAGTTGATGTGGCTGGCGCCCAGAGAGACCTTGAAGCCCGACAATGTCCAATAGCTCAAGAGCACGCTGTCGGGAATGCTTCCGACCAGCCAGTTGCAGGGGTAACTCAACGTTCTCCAATGCACTGAGAGTTGGAAGTAATTGGAAAAACTGAAAAATGAACCCTACCAAACTACGCCGTATGACAGTTAATTCTTGATCACTGAGGCCTGCAGTTGAGGAACCGTTAATCTCAACAACACCGTCAGTGGGCACATCAATTGCACCCGCAAGATTCAGAAAAGTACTCTTGCCACAACCGCTTCGACCAACGACAACAACAAATTCGCCACTTTGAACATCCAGTGTAATGTCGCTCAGTGCAGGAACATACTGCTCCATGAGCTTGTAGTGCTTTGAAACATGCAGGAAGCGAAGAACGGGCAATTGCTCAGCATAACAAGGCAAGCAGTGGAAGCAGTGCAAATAACTCAAAAGCTCATCCCATCACTAACTACTGCTGGATTGTTTGTTGAAATACTTAATTCATGATATTTATAACAATGTACAAGTGATTGTTTTATAAAGTTTTATATATTCTATAAATGAACAGGGGACACATCCTCATTCATTGCAAACCAAACAAAAAATTCCAGTCGGCTGCAGTTAGTTGAAATTTACTTACATTGTTGGTAATTGGACTCAAGACACCGTTTTTCTCTTTCGCTTGCTTGTCGGATCTGTTCGGCAGACATGGACTTCCTTAGCTCATCTACATGCTGTTGTGCTTGCGTAGATCCATTTTTAACAGCCAGTGAGAGCCATAAATGGGCTGCTACTGGATCCTGCTCAATAAGATCACCATTCATTGCCATCAGACCCAGAGACAGTTGCGCCCTGTGAAAACCCTGCAAGGCTGCAATGAGAAGTACTTTTATCCCCAGTTCCTTGTTCCGGGTGATACCCTCACCACTCATCAATCTTGTGCCAAGCCAGTACTGTGAATAAGCATGCCCCTGCTCTGCCGCCCGGCTCCACCATTTGACAGCCTCTTCATCATCTTCATCAAATCCTTGCCCCGTATCATAAAGAACGCCCAAGTTGAACTGAGCATTGGCATTTCCCTGGGATGCTGCAACAAGGTACAAGGATGCTGCTTGCTTGTAGTCTTGCTCAACGCCGACCCCATTGGAATACATCGAGCCAAGATTACACTGGGCATTCGCATACCCCTGCTCTGCTGCAAGTTGATACCATTTAACGGCCTCGTCCAAGTCCCTTGAAACACCTTGTGCAGACTCATAGGAAACACCAAGGTTGTACTGCGCAGAAGGATGTCCCAGCTCTGCTGCCTTGCGCCACCATATGATTGCCTCAGCCTCATCAACGTCCACACCCTGACCCAATTTATACATCAGTCCCAACGTAAACTGTGAATCCATGTGATCTTGCGATGCCAGTTCCTGCAAGATCTCCAGGGCATTTTGGTAATCACCTTCCTCATAGGCCACACCTGCTCGCTGGTACTCGACTTCGTTTGACCTACCTGAAATTGGTATGCACAGAAAAACTGCAACAAACAAGAGACTTAGTCTTGGCACTGAATTACTCTTGAGAACATTATTTCAATTACTTGTCTGCACGGTCGACTACATGACGTTTTACCTAGACATGATTCAATTGAATGCATTGAACACCGCGTCTCGACAATCATGTCAGATCATGGTGACTCCCGCAGACAAAAACCTCAAGACCAAGATTGCGAAACGCAGCAATCTTTGCAGCTAATGCCATCCTGGCAGCAGACTGGTCCGGGGCATAAGCTACCTGAATATGGTTGGACTTGTGGCGCCCCATCATCCGGTCCCTGCTGATCCCGCGAGTCACGGCATGCATGATCGGCCATTGTGGCGTTGTAATGCTCCAGCGCCGCTCTGTTTCTTCCTGGGGAAGCTCGACCACCTCGGCTAGACCAAGATCCGCCTTCAGACAATCATCTTCCATGAAGATCCGGCTCCAGACAACCTCGCCAGGCTTGCTGATGCCCTTGAGTGTCCCTCCACCCAAAGGAAAATACATGGGCGGTTGACGTTCGCTTGTAGCTCCCTGGTATTCACCGATCAAGTGCTTTGGAGGGACAGAACCCGATATTTCGAAAACCCAGATAAACTCCTCTTTACCATTCACCTCATAAGATTCGCCATAACGCAGGTCATGAAGAGTGGTTTCGGGGTCCAACCCCAGTCTGTTCCAGACACGGTTTGTTATCAAGGCATCCAGGCCTGCACATTCATCCACCTCATTAAAATGTGGAAGCGCCCGGCCGTCATACAACACCCGTCTGTCAGGGCTCTTCACAGGAGGACGATCGACGTTGTTCAAAAGACCCTCAACCAGGTCAGATGCTGGACAAATGTCCTTCAACCCCTGCTGGTACTGGATTCCAATCGCATCGCACCCAAACTCATCTGCAATTCGCAAGGCAGCGATGTACATCTTGCATTGCCACAACAATTGGGTGTCGGTCAGCTCAGTAGCTTCATCCTCACCCGTGTTGAACTGCATACCTTTTTCATCCAGCCAGCTCCGCACCGCTTGCGCTTCACCATCATTGACAACTTGCATAGCAGCCCATAGTGCTGACTGGCTCAATCGCTCTTTGAATACCCCGGTCTTGTTTAGCAAATGATCCGGGATGATGGCGTTGAACATGCCCATGCAACCTTCATCAAACACGCCCAGGATTGCATTTGCAGTCTGCAATTCCTTGGCAACTTCACGCCCGGTGAGCATTGCCTTGTGGGGCAGGGTCAGGTCTTCGCCGGAAACCACATGAGATTGTCTGTGCTTGATTGGATTTCCTTGCGTCCATAGTTTCAGCCTGGAAAGGAAGAATTCATCCTGAAAATCCTTACTCCACAGTGTGGAATACTCCACCCCAGCCTTAGTTAGGCTGCCATTCAGGTTCAGCATTCCAACCAGACCTGGCCATTGTCCGCTCCAATTCGCGACGGTAAGGATCAGACCTTGATGTCTCATCAGGCCCGCAAGGATGTGCTGGGAATATTGCCAGACTGCCTCGGCTACTACTAGTGGAGCTACTGGGTCAATGGAACGAAAAACTTCCAGCCCACGCTTCTGGCTGTCTATGAATCCGTGCTGCTTGGAAGCATCAAATTCATGGCATCGACGAACCTCGTTGCCTGTTGCCACAATTGCAGCAATCAGCTTCTGCTCCATTTCCTGCTGTGCCGGCCAGCACACGCGATTTGCTGAAAGACGAAGGTCACCGTTAGCGACGAGTTGGATTGCTTTTGCCATTTTGTCAGTTTATTGCTGATTGGATTCAGTAAATCCCGGGTTTTGCCCTTTGTTGTAAATCAAGCGATTCCAAAGTACTCTGGAACACCACTAGAAATGAAATCGAACTCCGACCTGCATCCGAAACGGGCCGGTTCCTGATATCTGCGAGTTATTCCGGTCATAATTTCCATCTGTATCACGCAATCGCTGGAAGGAGGGATTGGGGTCAAGTGGTTGTCCTGTTGACAGATCCAGCCCGGAACCATAGACAACATTAAATCCACCGTACTGGACGTTATGGAAGTTGAAGATATTAAAGAATTCTGCTGAGAATTCCAGCCAAGTACTTCCCGAGAACCTGAATTGTCGTAGAACTCGCATGTCGATATTCCGCATGCCACGATTACGAAATCCATTGCGTTCAAAAAACCTACCAGGAGCCCTGAGTGCCCGGTCGTAAATTACCCCGTCACCGTTCAGGTCCGTTCCGGACAGTGGATTCAGAGGTGCAGCACTTGAAGCCCGGACGATGGATGACCATTTGAACCCACAAGGCAGGTTCCATACGATGTGTCCTGTGAACTGGTTGCGCATGTCAAGGGCAGAAGGCCCGTATGCGTCTTCAGGCCTGGACTGGTCAGTGTGGACAGGCTCCCAGAAGTTATCTTCATTGATGTCGCTGGAATAGGCTCGCGCATAGGTGTAATGTGCAACCATATGCACTTGGTCACCTAGATACTTCCAGTCGAATGTCAGTCCGCTGTACCTGGCGCGTCCGATGGATTCAGTAACATAAATCGACCCAAGTGTCGGTGAAGGCCGGTTCCCCAGGTCATAGTAGGGAATTGCGACAGGATCATCGGGCCTTATGACTGGTTGTGGGAGATTGTAATCGCGCGATCCATGCAATCTTGTCGTACTGCTATACATCCACTGAACACCAGTAATGATGTTATCTGTCAGCTGTTGTTCCATGGCAAGCGTGAATTTGATGGCACGAGGATTCCGGAACTCCGGAGACAACATGTAAGGGCTGGCCCCTTGCAGTGGATCCCCGTCCAGAACACGAGTGAAATCTTCCTGTGACAACAACGGTAAATCATTCAAAGCGTAATTGTTCAGGTCAATCCCCGCTGCTTGAAATTGTTGATAGACCGTTGGGTAAGCCGTGGGCACCAAAGCGGATATGTTAAACGCAGGTTCGCGGAATGACTTGGTGGCCCCGTTTAGGAACACAGGAGGCGTGATTGCATGGAAAATGCCGAAACTTCCTCGTATCACTAACCTGTCCTCGCTCCATCCAGGGCTGTAGGAAGCGCCCAGCCGTGGCATGAACTGGCGCTTGTCGCTCGGAATATAAGCAGGATTCACAGTCCCGAAAGGATAGCTGTGGCTCAGAACACGGTTAACTAGGTCCTCGTTGCCAAGTTTTGGCTGGCTATTGAACTGCCCTTCCCATCGAAAGCCTAGGTCCAAAGTCAGTTCGGGGAACACTCGCCAGGAGTCCTGCGCATACAACGCTGCATGGGATAGGCTCAGTGATCCAATGGTGTTACCCAACTGACGCAAGTAGAAACCCGGTACGTCAAACCGGTTTGGAATCTGTCCCCCTGGCGTCAACGCATCCAGGATTTCATTTACATCGGAGGAAAACAGAATGAACTGGCCGTACTGGTGATAGCCAAACATATCCTCAACCCCGACATGATCAGCCTCCACACCGAATTTCACGTTGTGCGAGCCTGCCGTCATGATAAAGCTGTTATTGATCAATGGACGCATGTCTGCTTCGGTTGTGGGCAGGTAGGATGCTGTTCCGAAACTACCTATTGTTGTGCTCACCAAAGGAGTTTCAGCATTAGGTTTTCGAGGACGCTCTTCCCGGGTTACTGTGAATCGGAACTGATTGACTAATTTGGGCGACAGCAAGCTTGTCCATTGAGTTGTCAAAAAGTGAATTGAGTCCTCTTCTGTGCCACTGTTACTCACTGCAGTTGTAGCCCGTGGTAGCAATACACCTGTAAAACCGACGCCATTGGCTGCCTGTGCAGTGCTGTAGTTGTAACGCATCATCAGCTGATTGGCACCGTTGATCTGGTAATCGAAACGAGGTGTCAGGGCCCAGGCATTGTTGGTTGATTCAAAGGATTCCTCAAGGCTCTGGAACCAGTCATAAGCCTCCGCTCCCCGGCTGCGGTCAGCCACATCTAGCAAAGGGAATTCCACATACCTGGGATAGCTCGAGGCCTGGCGTTCAACTGCAAAGAAAAGAAAGCTCTTGTTCCTCTGAAGTGGACCACCGATTGAACCACCGGCCTGCTGTAACTTCTCCAGTATCTTGGCTCCGAATGGATCACTAATCCCAAGGCTTGGATGTCTGACCTGGTAAAACACATCCCCGTGCACATCGTTGGCACCAGCTTTTGTGGACACATTTATGACACCCGAGGTCGTACGACCATATTCGGCAGTAAAACCTGAAGTGACCGCCTGGAATTCCTGAATGGCACTCTGTGGGACAGTGATGATGAAGTTTGCCCTTTCACCACCCTGAATCCCGCCAAAAAATGACTGATTGTAATCAGTCCCGTCGACAGTAACGTTTGTATATATTCCACGCTGTGCACCAAATGACAAGTGCCCCGCTCCAGGTGCAACCTGCACAGTCGGCGTGAGGAGTGCAAAATCATGGAATCTTCTTCCATTGATGGGAAGATCATCAAAAACTTCACTCTGAACTACATTGCTCGTCACGGGCAACATGGAATCCAGGACTGCCCCCGTAACTTCAATCTCAGTGCTCAATTGTTCCAGGGAAAGTTCCAGATTCACGCTGACAGCGCTACCTACATTCACAACAATGCCCGTAATCCTGGTCGGCGCAAATTCGCGACTGCTTGTAGTAACAGAGTAATTTCCAGGCCGGAGCCTGCCAGCCTGAAACCTTCCCAAGGCATCGCTTTGCACCTGCTGGGTGATCCCGCTTTCCAGGTTTTCAATCTTGATTTCAACATCTGGAATGACGCTCCCGTCAGGTCCCTGGACATCACCAACGATGCGTCCGAGATGAGCATCGAACTGAGCGTGCAGCAAACAGACTGGTGCCGCCAAAAGCATTAGACAAATAACTATCCCCTTCAGAAGAAAACGATGTCTTTCTCCCCTGGACATAACCTTAAGGATGCTTTGCATTATATTGCTGGATATAGGATCGCAGCTGTTTTTCAGAACACTGACGTATGACTCAATATTGCCTGTTAATCAATGAACAATGCCACATTGCAGCACGGGGTTTGGTGAAATACCGATCAACATCAATTCGTGAATTGATATCGATCTCAATCCCCAGTGTTCTGGAAACTACTTGACTCAACCACTGCGTAATTTGCTGCGGCTTGGACGAAGCTTGCTGAAGTCTGCACCAGTAATGATGTAGTACCAGTTGGCAAAGCGAGCCTGCAGTTCGTCCGCAAGTTCCTTGCCTGCTTCCGCATCCCCCTCGTAACTCTTTGCACGCGAGTCACTGAACTCGACTGTGATTATGAGATAGCGACGCTCACCTTCTTCACTGGCCGTAATAGTTGCATCAGGTGAACCTTCCGGGTCGGATCCGCCTGGGGCGATCTCCCCGAAGCGCAACACGTAACGCAAGCCGTTCCTGGAATCAATCTCAATTTCACCCTCGTTGGAAAGGATCTCCTTGGTATAGGGATTCGGAAAAAAACCCTTGCCCTGCAGTGACCTGAAGTTTTCCATGGTCGGCTGGATGCCATCTTTCGATTTCAGGTCGGCACTGAGATTTTCCGGCTTGGGTTGAACATCCACAATGCGGAGGTCATCCAGCGCACTCGTCAGATCACTCATCACTGTAGAATCCGGTTCCCTGCCCCCCATGTCCCACTTGTTTTCCTCTTTGCTCAATGTCACATTCTGGCGATTCTCAACACGCCCCAGACGCTCATTGATGGTGTAACTTTTGATCTCGATTCGGCGCAGGTCAACTGGTGAGACTTTTAGTAAATCCGTTTCGATCCAGTCCTGAAACCGGGCAGATATCTCTGTATCCGTCTTGACCTCGTAGGTGCGTTTCTGACCAGGAACACGCAGGTAGCGATAACCTGCCTTCCCTTCCACCTCATTACCAACAATGAAGTCCGCGAGCACATTCTCATCACCGTCAAGCAGGGTCACACGCTTGCCTCGTCCTGCCAGAGAGGTAGCTTCCTCGTCCAACGGGTCAATCACTGAATATTCCGCATGATCCTGGGCAAGCTCGGAGACAATGCGGTCCTTGCGCAACTCAATCAGTCCAGCCGCTGTCTTTGCAAGACGTTCCCCAGCATCTGCCGGGTAATTATTGTGTGAAGGGACAGTCCAGCGGTTGTCACGAAATTCAACCTTGAGAGGACTGGCTGTCGCAGTTGTCTCGTCATAATCAATGACTTCAATGGTTTTAGGGGCTTGAGGATCCGTGAAACTCTCAAAGAATAACTTTCCCTGGTCATTGAAGACTTCAGGGGTTTGCCGACTCGGATCCACGACTACAGCTACTGCTGCAAGCAGTACAGCTCCCAATACAAAGTACAGGGTCTTTGTTGTTTCACTCACGACTGTATATCTCCCACTAGCCGTTCTCTTGCAACTCCGATCTGTTCCCGTTGACGCCTTTTCACGGAGACAAACAGGAACAGCAGGAAGGCCGGTACCGGCGATAAGGCAACCGCCAGCAGTTTGATGGTGTTCTGGATAGCGCGCACAGCAGATTCCATGTCACCGCGTGCTATTTCAATCAAGCGTTCCTTTTCATCCTCAATGTTGCTTCGAGCAACAGTCAGTCTGCGATTCTCGATGTTTTGCTGATTGGTAATCATGATGCGCTTTGTCTGTGAATCCAGGTCCGTCCGTTCTTGCAGTGACTTGACTGATTCATCCAGGCGTGCCTGTGCCACCTTGAGTTTTTCCTCTGCCTCTTGCTCTGCCCGGCGAGTTTCCTCAAGTCTGCCTTCTTCATAGCGTCTTGTCTGCGCCTCCACCGTTGTTAGCGTCCGGTGCCTGCGACGATGCTTGCGCAGGGCAATGAACGAATCGTCCTCAGCCAGCTGGTCGACTGCATTCAACAGAAAGGTAACGTTGTCGAAGTTGAATTCATCCATACCCTGGCGCCTGATTTCAAAGAACTGCTCGCTCATCATGTCTGAGTCAGCCAAAACAATGGCATTAATCGGCCTTTTTTCATCTTCTGAAGTAATGCGTGCAGCTACCACATGACTTATTTCGTCTGGATCATGTGGCAGATTACTGGCCAGTTGCAATCCGAAAAAAGACTGCTGGACAAGACGTATCCAAGGCAGTATACCGGATTCGATTCCAGTGCGCAGCAATGGGGAGAACATCAAACCGGAATCCTCTTCCTCTGCAGGCTCAAGTACTCCTGCATAAAGGAAAACAACTTCCTGGAGGCCGGCGGATACTGGCTGCTCTTCGTTGAACGTATCATCAAATCCGCTGCCACGACCCAGAAACACGACCTCTTCAGGAAGGCTTCGAAAACTCGGATGGGGATTGTACTGGCTCCAGACGATACTGTCTGTCCGCCATAAGACTCCTAATGCATCCATCAACGGCTTGGTATCGGAAGGCACCCTTTGTGGCTGGCCCTGCTGGAAAGGGCTCTGCTGCATCTGTTGTGGCGAATACTCGATATTGAATGCCGGCAGGGGATCAACAATCAACAGGGTTGGATTCCCTGCCCTGACCCACTCGGTCAACTGCTCCATAGTGTCCGGTTGCAGAGTATTCGGTAATACGACAACAAGGACATCCAAATCCTCTGGATAAGGAGCGTCAGTTGCCACCTGAACAACGGAATACTGCTTTTCGAGTTCTGAAACGATCGACCAGGAACGGGATTGTTGCCGGGTCTGGAAGTCAAAACCTCCAAAAAGGTTGACCCCAGTCCTTAGGACGCCAACTTTCTTGCGTTCTGCATTGGCGATAACACGTACGGAACGCATGATTTCATATTCAACTGGCAAACCTATATCAAAAAACGGGATAACGAATTCCTCACTGCCAGAACTGAAGACAAGCCCCAAAAAAATCTCGTCCGGGTTGCCTTGGACCTGATGCATGAGGGGTACAGGCCTCGGCCGGATATTGAAGCGAGCCTGTGCCTCTCTTGCTTGACTGGTGAATTTCTCGGTAGTGATGATGTTTGCATGAATCCGGTTACCACCCATCGAGTCGAAACGGCGCAACATCGAAACGATGTTGTTGCGAGTCTGGATGTAATGTCGAGGCACTTCCGGGCTCAAGTAAGCCTGGATAAAGACCGGACTTGTTGGGTCCAAGCCCTTGATCAATTCACGAGTATCTGTTGAAAGAGAGTGCAGGTGCTCTGAAGTGATGTCCCATCGGCCACCGATTCTGCCGACCAGGATGGTCACACCCCCAACGGCAACAAGCATTGCCACAACGCGGATCGCATAATGTCGGGCCAGTCGCGGGGCCTCCTGACCAGTTGCCCAGTGCCTGCGCCCGAGAAGGGCAATGTTGAGATAGAGAATCGCAGCTGTAAATGCTCCGAAATAAAGCATGCCAGACAGGGACAACATCCCGTTTGCAAAATCCTGAAATTGCTGCACAAACGAAAGACTTTCCAGCAGCCGTCTCAGGCTCCCGGAAATCATATTGCCTGCATGCTCGATAAAAACAGGAATGGAACAAAGTAATGTCCCGAGAATATAGGCAACAGTGAGATTTGCAGTCAGGAGGGATGCCAGCATGCCCACTGCTACAAGGGCAGCACCCATCAGCCAATAGCCCACATAAGTAGCAAACAACAGGCCAAGATCAGGGCTTCCCAGTATCAGCAAAACAATCACATGACTGAGCGAAAAAAGTAGTGCAACCGTATAGATAACTAGGTATGCGATGTATTTACCGGCAACAATTTCAAGATCCGACGCCGGAATGGTCAACAGGAGCTCATCCGTGCCGTTTCGTCTCTCCTCGGCCCATGCCGTCATGGTCAGAGCAGGTAACAGGAAGATCAGCAAATAGGGAAAGAATTCGTTGAGCGTATCGAGATTGGCAAGGTTGTTTGCAAAGAAGGATTCCTGCCAGAAAGCAGCCACTGCCCCCAGAAAAACAAACAGTGAAATAAATACATATCCGGTAGGACTGCTGAAATATGACGCAACCTCACGTCGCAGGACTGCTTTTATGACGAACCAATTCTGTTTCATTCCTGTACTCCCGATGCAGTTCCCTGCTCTGGATTGCTTGTTTCTACTGGTGGCTGAGATTCAGAAGCGGAATCAAGCTTTGATTCAGGCTCCACTGACCCTGGCGAGTCGGATGTTCTGTATGAAGGGCTTGTCAGTCGATAAAATGCAGCTTCAAGTCCTTCCCCAGCAGCCATTTCTGCAGGGGTCCCGTCAAAAACGATGCTGCCTTCATTGATGATCACAACATGGTCTGCTACAGCCTCAACTTCCTGCAAGATGTGTGTGGAAATTAAAACGGTCTTGTTTTCACTGAGGTTACGGATCAAGTTGCGTACTTCACGGATCTGATTCGGGTCAAGGCCAGCTGTCGGTTCATCCATGATCAGGATGTCCGGTTCATGGAGGAGTACCCGGGCCATCCCGACCCGTTGGCGATAGCCCTTGGATAGTTTGTGAATTGCTTTTTCAAGGACAGATGAGAGGTTGCACTGAGCGACCACAGATTCGATACGGGAAGTAAGCTTGTTATTATCGAGGCCGCGTACCTCACCAAAGAAGCGCAACAACTCCAACGGAGTCATTTCCGGATATAGAGGACCGTTTTCAGGCAGATAACCGATCCGTCTCGACGCTTCAATCCTGTGCTGCGTGATGTCGAGTCCAGCAATTCTTGCTGTGCCGCTGGATGCCTGCTGATACCCGGTCAGGATTTTGAGTGTTGTGGACTTGCCGGCACCATTTGGCCCCAAAAATGCAGCAACCTGCCCAATGGGAACCTGAAAGCTGACATCCCGGATAGCAGCGAAGTTGTCATAGAGCTTAGAAAGTTGGAAAGCCTCAATCGCAAAAGTGTTTTGTAAATCGTTCATTACTGCTGTAATTGTTGAATGGCAAGCGGTCTGCTAGATCGTCCCAAAAGAGTGGCTAGAACCCCACTGCTTATCGCAAGGCACCCCTGCCAACTACTTCAAATTAGCGAAACTACGAACTCAGTTCAAGCCCTTCCCTTTGATGACTTCCCAAAAAGCTAAAGCCCCATAAAAAGCGGTGATCTCTCTACAGTTTGAGTCATTGGCAGCTTGGATGAAATGAGACAGAAATCTCAGGATGATTCCTGAAGGCTTTTAGATCTATTTCGTTACAATAGCGACTGGATGCCACGTTTCGGACTCATTATTCTAATTCTACTTGTTTTTTCCTTATCGCACCTGCAGGCCGATGAAATAATCGCGACCATCGACGGTGTTCCAATTTACCTGGAAGACCTGGGAATCAAGTCCGAAATGATCAAGCTTATGCAGCAGGAGCACGACCTGAAGAAAAAAGCACTTGATGAACTTATCGCAAACAGACTTTTGAACAAGGAAGCCGAAAGCCGAGGAATTACAGTTAACCGGTTACTGAAGGCCGTGATCGAATCAACCGTAAGGGATCCCACAATTAAAGAGGTGCAGAAGCTCTACAATGCGCAAAAAACCAGGATAAACAAGCCGTTTGAGGAAGTCAGTAATGAACTGACCAAGATACTCAGGAATAACATGGAGCAAATAGCCTTGAAACGGTTCATAACCAATTTGAAGGACAAGTCAGATATTGAATATAAACTTGACCAGCCTCGTTTTCCTGTTGAATTGACAACCATGCCTCTTCGTGGTCCTGAGGATGCACCGGTTCTGATTGTGGAGTTTTCAGACTATGAGTGCCCTTATTGCCGCAGGGTGCAGCCCACTATGAAAAAACTGCGGGAAAAATACAAGGACCAGTTGCGCTGGGGGTTCAAGGACCTGCCCTTAGTAAAAATCCACCCTGAAGCAACACGCGCAGCCATAGCCGCACGCTGTGCTGGCGATCAGAACAAGTTCTGGGACTACCGTGATGCCCTGTTTGAAGCAAAAAAGCTTACAGGTGACCTGTATCCAGGGCTAGCTGAACAATTGAATCTGGACACAGAAACCTTCATGTCCTGTCTGGAAACCAAAAAGTATCAAACGAATGTCAACGAAGACTCTGCAGAGGCTGCAGAGCTAGGATTTACAGGCACACCAAGTTTTCTTGTGAACGGCATTGCCCTGGTCGGCGCCTTGCCGATTAGCGCGTTTGAAAGTGTCATTGACCTGGAACTTAAAACCCTTGCCAGCGCATCCCAGCCCCAGCCAGATCAGGCAATAACACCTGATGTTGAAAACCCCTTATAATCTTAAACTGAGATTCCGACTTAATCACAAAAAGAACTGGCTGCTGAGATTTTTGAAGCAACAGGTGAGACAGCGATAGAAATACAAGAAGTTGATCCAATGGAAGAAAGTCACTAATTCCTGAGTTCATGAAAAGAAATTAGTCACAGGAGATTGAAGATGTCACTTACACGAAGAGTATTTTTAGGCGCAGGCGCTGGAGTTCTGGCACAAGCGCAGAGCACCGCACCTGGTGACCGGATCAACGTTGGAATGATTGGGGTCGGGTCCAGGGCACAACAACTACTTGAATCCATCAAGAAAATTGATGGCACACAGATTATCGGAGTCTGTGATGCTTACAAGGGGCGTGAGGAGAGAGCTGTTGAGCGGACAGGTTTGACAGCGAAGATTTACGAGGACTACAAACAGATTCTGGATGATCCGGCAATTGATGCAGTCACAATTGCAAGCCCCGACCATTGGCACAAGCAGATGGTGATTGAAGCACTGCATGCTGGGAAAGATGTTTACTGCGAAAAACCCTTGACTTACACAGTTGATGAAGGCCTGGAGATCACCAAAGCAGTCGAGAAGACCGGGCAGATACTGCAAGTGGGAAGCCAGGGCATCAGTGGGGAAAGCTCACGAAAACTCCGTGAATGGGTACGCTCTGGCAAGTTCGGTCAAATCACTATGATTCGTGCTGCTTATAACCGCAACAGCCCTGGTGGTGCTTGGCTCTATCCCATCCCCCCTGATGCCTCTCCGAAGACCGTTGACTGGCAAGCATTTCTTGGCTCCGCTCCAAAACGAGAGTTTGACCTTGAGCGCTTTTTCCGCTGGCGTTGCTACGAAGAATATTCCGGGGGCATAGCAACCGATCTATTCGTCCATCTGTGTACAACCGTTCATTTCCTGATGGATGCCACGATGCCTTCTGAAGTCATTGCTATGGGCAACATTTATCGTTGGAAGAAACGAGATGTCCCTGACACGTTGAATGCGGTCTTGCGCTACCCGGAAGGATTCACAGTCAACCTGAGTTCAACATTCAACAGCTCAGCAGATGAAGGCTACCTGTTCCAGATACTGGGCACAGAAGGCTCAGCCCGCATGCAGGTAGGCATGCAGAAAGGGTTGGTCTTCTACCCGGATAGTAGTCACGATAGCAACTCCTGGATTGTCAATGCATGGCCCTCAAGGCTTCGGGAGAAGTACTATCAAACTCCTGAAGGTGCCGCTGAGTTAGAAAGGCCCGAGAAACCTGCTGAGGAAGTGTTTACACCTGACGGCCAATCACCAACAGTCCTTCACTTTGAGGACTTTTTCTCTTCAATGCGTAACCGCAAGCCACCCATAGAGGATGCCTGGGCTGGTCACCATGCTGCATCTTGTGCCCACTTGATTAATGATTCCGTGAAGAGCGGAACTATGACACGCTGGGATTTCAAGACTCATCGACAGGCATGACCAATTGGCGACTTTAGTTGAAGGCTCCCTATCAAATTGAAATGTATCACTTGATATATTTCACTGAACTTACAAACTACAAAGGATTTGAAAGATGAGTCAAGCAGGTGGAAGCTGGCTGTTATTTTCATTGCTAACAGTCTTTTGCTGGGGTATGTACGGAATACTGCTCCATGCCGGTCAGATTGGTATGGCCGATCCTGTCCATGGACGCTACAAGGCCTTTCTTTTTGTGGGTATTGCCTACTTTCTGACAGCTGTACTGGCACCACTAGTAATGCTGCTGGTTTCCGGGTCGGATTGGAGCTTTCCTGCCCGGGGAGTTACTCTTTCATTGATAGCGGGTATTGCAGGAGCTTCAGGTGCTTTTGGTGTCCTTCTTGCGTTCGGCGCGAAGGGTTCACCAGCTGTCGTGATGTCCCTTGTGTTTGCAGGTGCGCCAATTGTAAATGCCTTTATCGCCATGTCATTGCATCCGCCTGCCGGGGGAATTGGTAACATTCGCTGGCAATTTTTTGCCGGGATTTTGCTGGCAGCAGTCGGTGGGTGCCTGGTAACACTGTATAAACCCAACCCGGCTCCTGTGAAAGCAGCATTGCAACAGCAATCCTTGTCGGCAGAACATGCCCAAGGTCAGACTGATTTACTGCAGTAATAAATAGTGGAATGACTGCGAAATTCTGATACGCCCGCTGTCGCGGTGCTTCCGTTTCCAGTACTGGAATTTCGAATCCTTAACAAAGCCTACTGCGGAACCAGTTCCTTAGTAATGATGCCAAACCAACAGGACAGCATTTCCGGGTTGATGGACCTGCCCCGTGGCTTGTTGGGCGGGATAGTGATGGGACTTGCCAACCTCGTTCCTGGTATCTCGGGAGGTACGTTGCTGCTTGCAATTGGAATCTACCCGCAATTCATTGAGGCACTGGCCAAGACAACAAGTTTGCAATATGAACGTCGTGCCCTGCTGTTTCTGATATCCATTACTGGGGCTGCTGCATTTGTCATCCTTATGCTGGCAGGAGTAGTCAAGGAACTTGTTGTCGAATCTCGATGGGTGATGTACAGCCTTTTTCTTGGCTCGACACTAGGTGGTATTCCGGTTCTCTTGAAAATGATCGGCAAGCCGGACCGAAAAACGTTGATGGGTGTAGTAGCAGGTCTGGCTGTGATGGCAGCAATGCTGCTGGCGTCAACCTCACAGGCAACTGCACCCGATGAAAACTCAATCCCGTTATTGTTTTTGGCTGGAGTACTTGCAGTATCTGCCATGATCTTGCCCGGTGTTTCAGGTGCATACTTTTTGGTGCTAACAGGACAGTATGTCGTTATCTTGCAAGCATTCGCCAGCATCCAGACGGCACTTGTTCAGCTGGCAGGCTTCCAGCAAGCCTTATTGAATACCTTGCAAACACTGACGCCTGTTGCCTTGGGAGGCATCCTTGCAATCGCTGGTGTCAGCCGTCTTGTCCAGCACCTCCTGACACGACACCGATCACTTACACTTGGTTTGCTGCTTGGTTTGCTGCTCGGAGCCGTATTGGGACTCTGGCCATTCATGTGCGAGACAGATAAGCTTGATCCCATTGTTCCCGATGCCACTATACAGGCAGCCCTGGATCAGGCCCCACCCGATTTGACTTATTCCACAATCTGTTTACCATATCCGACTCAAGCTGCAATCTCTCTTGGCCTCATTCTAGGTGGCTTTTTTCTAACTCTGGCGATTGGCCGCATTGGGGTAAAACCAAATCCACATCTGACGACTTGTTTATGATGTTTTCTAAAATCTACCATGACTCGGTCAGATAAGTTGAAGTCTACTTGTTTATGAAGGCGTTACAGCTAGTCAGCCCAAGAACTCTGGACATGGGAACTCTTCCTGATCCCCCCGAACCGACGTCTTCAGAAGTCCTGGTAAGAATCCGCTCATGCGGTGTGTGTGGTAGTGACATGCATACCTTTAGTGAAGGTTGTATTGCAGGTCAGGCAGCAGTTTATCCCTGTGTACTGGGACACGAACCAGCTGGTGAAGTCGTTGAATCTGGTCGGGATGTAGATGATTTGCCCAGAGGTGCAAAAGTCGCCATTGAGCCGTTTGTGGTGCACAGTGAGTGTGAGTTTACCCGCAAGGGACGCCAGAACCTTGCGCTTGATAATTCTTTCATGGGCAAGGATATTCCTGGTGCACTGCGGGAATATGTTGTACTGCCAAGGCGCAACCTGCTTAAGATGCCGAATTCCATGACCTTTGCGGATGCCTCATTCATTGAGCCACTCGCAGTCGTACTACATACATATGAGCTGGCTCAGCTAATACCGGGCGAGTCAGTCACGATCATGGGTGTTGGGCCAATCGGGCTGATTGCTGTGGCTGTTGCAAAACAAGCTGGAGCTTCCAGGGTCATCGCTGTGGACAGGCTGTCATACCGGCTTGAAGTAGCCAGGCAATTAGGAGCAGATGATGTTGTAGATGCCACCAGGGAATCCCCGCGAGCGACGGTACTAGATATTACAGGGCATGGCACCCATGTTGTGGTTGACGCTGCTGGCAATACTGATTCCATCAATGCTTCCATTGCATGCCTGCGGCCAGGTGGCCGCATGGTACTGATCGGAATTCCATCAGAACCAGGTATACCTGTTGATTTTTGGCGTGCACTGGATTGTGAGGCTACGATCCATGTGCAGAAGCGTTCCAATGGTAAAGCTGAAGAGGCACTTTCCATGCTTGAACGTGGACTGATCCATTCGAATGCAATCATGAGTCACAGCTTCCAGCTAGAAAATGGCCAGGAAGCATTCGACATGATGGCGGACTATCGGGATGGCATCATCAAACCCCTGATTGAGTGGTAAACAAGCCAAGATTTTCACAAAGTGCTAACACAACATTTGCTAATCGAATTAGACTATAAAAATAATGAGCGCTAACATTTCTCGACGACTTTTTGTTTCATCTGCCGCTGCACCGGCCCTGCTTAGTGCCCAAACAGCGGGCAGTAAAGTGAACCTAGGTTGGGTTGGGCTGGGCAACCGTGGAGGCAAGCATATCCGCACCATGATGAAAGTTGCCGCAGATGACAGTATTATCAAGGCCATCTGCGACACATTTTCTCCCAGGCTGGCAACGACAAAAGACCATGTGATCAGTGATCAGGGAGTTGCTCCTGACACCTACAACGATTACTACGAAATGCTCAAGGATCCCGCGATTGACGCCATTGTGATCATGACCCCTGAACACCTTCATCGGGACATGGCACTCGCAGCGATTGCAGCCGGCAAGCATGTGTACTGTGAAAAGCCTCTTTCCCACACTATTGAGGAAGGGGCAGAGATTGTAGCTGCAGTCGAAAAGAGCAGTGTAAAGTTTCAGGTTGGTACCCAACGGAGAAGTTCAAAGCTGTACACAAAGGCTCGTGAAATCTATGAATCAGGTGCAATCGGAAAAGTAGTCTATGTCCGGGCATTCTGGTTCCGTAACAGCCCCTTGACTTCTCCAGCCTGGCGTTACAACATTCCTCAGGATGCAGAGCCCGGAAATACTGACTACCAGCGCTTTTTGGGGCCAGCCCGACAGTCAGCATTCAACAAGCAGCGTTATTTTCAATGGCGCCTGTACTGGGATTACTCTGGAGGTATTTCAACCGACTTGCTGGTCCACCAGACTGATGCAATCCACATGATCACTGGCCGCAACTACTGTGACTCGGTAATGTGCAACGGGGGGATTCACTACTGGACACAGGATGATCGTGAAGTACCTGACACAGTCACTGCAGGCTTTGAATATGATGACAATTTCCATATCAGCTTCAGTGCAGCATTCAGCAATTCCCATTACGGCTATGGCGAACAGCTTTGTGGCAGCGAAGGTACGATGGAAATCATGGGTCAACGGTACCTGAACGTATACCCGGAGAAAGCCCGCGGATTGCCAGAACCAGTCACATCCCGGCCCGAATTGCACTTTGATGCCCGCGCGGACTTTAACGAAAGCAATTCAACCAATGACCATCTAAAAAACTTCATTGATGCAATTGTCCATGGAGCAGAATTGAACTGTCCGGTCCAAGCTGGTCACGAGGCGGCAGTCACCGGACACCTAGCAACTCTTTCCTTGCGTTCGAACAAGAAAGTCTACTGGAACCAGGCAGCAGGAACCTACCATTTCGGGTAGGCTCTGCTCTGCCGATTCCATCTGGATCGTCTCGTTGATCTCACACTGAAGCACGTAGGTCGGCGCGATTATCCCGCGTCGTTTCATTCCCCTTGAGTGATAGTTCCAGCCAGCACGCCGTACCGTCCTTGCGAGTTCCTCTTTGGGGACTTTCGAATCGCAATCTCCAAACTTCTCAAAGGCAGTCTTGATCTCATCGCCAAGCAATGGCATTCGTTTAACGGCCAAACAGCATTCGTTTAAGGGTTCAAGGGGAATTCCGGCGCAGCGGGCCGGTTTTTCGCGCTTCAGGCTGTGGTTGCAGTTGCGGTTGCCTTGCTGGACCTCCATTTGCTGGCGGGTTTCCGGGAGAGGCGCGGGAAGGAGCGGTTCGGGCGCTGTCGCTGGCGGCACGCGGCGATGCCGGCGAGGATCCGTTCGACGGTCTTGCCCAGCATGGCGGCGTGCTCCAGGAACAGCCCTTCCAGGTGCCGCGCCCTGCCGTTTACCCACAAGTCTTGTCGGGACGCAGTCGCTTATAGAAATCGCTGGTCCGGTCCAGCCTGAGCAGTCTCTCGTAGGTCTGTGCGGTAGTCGCGAGTCGGGTATAGCCTTCCCAGAGTTTCGCATGGCCCGGCGGCGGGTCACGTTTGCGGTTGAGATAGCCGCCCAGCATGGCCAGGATGAGAACCGCACGCCCGAGATTGTCGGGCGGCGGTAGCTTGCGGTCTTTGGCGAAGTCCTCCAAGGCGATGATCTCGATGTCGGAGAAGAGGATGTCGGCCGGCAGCTCGGGCGTGTCACGACCCAGCAGAGTCATCGCGGTGAGGCGCCAGGCGATGACTGCATTGATGGTCACTGCCCGCTCAATCCGCTCGCCGGTGCGATGGCCGAGATATTCGACCTTGCAGCCAGACTTGAGCACGCGGTGCCAGTCTTCGATGCGCCAGCGCAGGCGGTACCATTCGAGGATTTTGAGGGCCTGCTGCCTGGATGTCACCGGCAAGGAGGTCAACAGGAACCATTCCAGTGGCTCGACGTTGTCTGGCGCCGACTCTTCGCAGACATGCACGAGGCTGAGCTGAAGCGGTCCCGGACCCTGGCAGGAGCTCTTGCTCGGCACTGGCAATTGCACGGCGCACCAACGTAGCGCAAGCTTCGCTTCGCGTGCCTTGCGCCCCGCGCGCGCCTTCTGTCGACGGGTTCCCCGGCGTGCCGAGCTGCGCGCCACATGCATCTCCAGATGCGCCTGTACCGGCTTTGCCTGCACGGCATCGAAGAGCTTCGGGAGATCCTTGCCGAGGCTACGGGTGTGCTTGGCCCGCACCAACAGATCGACCGTGCCGAGACGGTGCTGCTCGGCGAAGAGATCAAACACATCCGCTTCGCGATCCATGACCGCGACCGGACGTATGCCGTCGAGCTGGTCAGCGAACTCAGCGCACTGTTGCAGGCCGCGCAGCCAGCGGTTTGTCTTGCGCTGCTCAAGCGGCTTGTTCTTTTCCGCCTGGCCGTCGGGGGCCTCATACTGGATGTGCGGAACCCCGAGCGGAATGCCTGCGCCGTTGACGACCAGCGTCGAATGCATGTGCAGGCCGAGCGTGCCAGCAGCACCCTTGTTCTTACTGATCAGCCCCAGGCCCGCGCAACCGGGATGCTCGGCGAAGTTCAAGTCGGTGCCGTCCTGCAGGCACAACACCACCTCGCTGTCCCTGCATGCGCCCGAGCGTGCGGGCGCGGTGGGGCGCCAGGATGTTCTCGGGCGTCAGCTGGGAATCGTCCGGCTGGTCGATCAGGCGATAGTAGCCCCGCACCAGTGCCTTGTCGGACTGCGCAGCGGAAGGAAAGGAAGCCATTGGCGCGTCGGCCTGTACGGTGACGCTCTTCACCAAGCGCCTGCTCAAGCGTACATCACCCAGCGGCGCACCGCTAAACTCCTGCTCGGCCCACTGGGCGCGGTCCAGTCCCTCGCCAGGACCCAGCGCCGGGATAGGCTGGCGAGTTGCCAGGCCGAGTTGCTCTCGCCAAGCGGGCTGCAACGGATACATGTAGATCGACTTCACTGGCACCTGCACACCCGCTGGCGCAAAGCGACCGCGCCCGCAGGTTTCGCCAACAAGGATCCAGTTCGATGCCTTGAGACTGGTACCGGCATGGCAGCTACTATCGACAAAGGTCTCCACCAGCAGGGGGGAGTAACCGTAACGCCTTGCAAAGTCGTCAGCGAGGCGGCGCAGACACATTCCCAGCACCTTCGAGGCCAGGTTGTGGCAACGCACGCCGGGCCGGATGAGAAACCGGCTCATCGCCACGACGCGATGCAGCTGTTGTTCGCGCAGGGCAGGGTCCCAGCCGATCCAGCGATCGCGCGCTGCCAGCATCAGCGCTGAGGCGGCAAACCCGAATGCGCCCAGGCAGCCATGCCGGAAGAGGATCAGGTAGCGCACTTGGGCCCCGACATGGCGCGCGGCACCCTGCGGATGCTCGCGGGCCATCAGCTCGTTCCAGACACGGCGCTGCTCGGCGCTGCTGACGAGCAGCAGCACCAGATCCTCCACCTCGTTGACACGGTCGGGGACGCCGGAGGGAGCCGCTACGGCCTGCCCCAGACCGCGAGGCTGACCACCACCGCCACGGTGGCGGGGAGCCGGAAGAGCAATACACCCCTTCGCATCAAGGGCGCGAAGCGCCTTCAGGCAGCCAGCGCGCTGCTGCCGACCGCGAGCATCCGAGAAACCGAATGCTTTGCATACCCGGTCAGCGACCGCAGTGCGATGGGAGAAGCTCTCCGCTGACATCAGCGCGGAAACACGTGTAAGACCCTCGGGACTCGAAACGGTCTCGAGAATACGATTCTGTTGTTGCATACCTCATTGAGTACATGTCTGTTCGCATTTGTTAAGTTCTACTTTGTGTGGCATGGGCAGGGTGCACCTGATCGGCAAGGGTGAAGCCCCGTTGCGGCGGCGGACCGGCTTCGCGGATCGCCTTCACCGGGCCGTCCAGGCCGCCGATGACTTCACCTATGGGAACCAGCTCGCCGCGTTGACGCTGCATGGCTTATTCTCCCATGTTCCCCAGACAAGACAGGGACACCACAGCCGTGTCTATTCCCGATCCGTCCTCTCTGGGACCGGCACCACCGGCAGCGTGGTGAAGATGCGGTTGCCGGGGTCCATTTCCAGGGCCACGGCGGTGAACAGCCCCTCCCCGACCGCATCGCAGCGCACCGACCCCACGAAGCTGGACGTATCGGCGGCGGGGAACGCTTGGTCGATGAGCCAGGCCGTCTGCCCGTTGGCCTCTAGAGAGGGATGCTCGCGGCGTCGCTTATTCTCCCATGCATCGCGCAACGAATCATGACATCGAATGAAACACTCGGACACAGGCCAGGATCAGGCGCGGCCCCATAAGAAGCGCGAACCCAATCACGCCCACTCCAAAGGCTCTGGCCCGCGATCCTTGCGCGAAGCGCAACGGGTTGATTAGGCCAAGCACTGACCATCCCATGAGCCCGAGCGAGCACAGAATCAGAACTACCGCCATAGCGATATCCACCTTTCAGGCAATGCGGAACATCTTTCGGAGTTCATCTGGTTTAGGCCGCGCCGAGGCTCAGCCAGCTTTTATTCCTCCCACTGCTGGAAGCCGATGGGTCGTCGGGCCGGTTGCTCGCTTGGCTGTGTAGACTCGGTGACCGAGTCGCCGGTGCCGATCGACGCCATCCCGTCCCAGGTCGTCCGCCTGGGCGTACAGAGGGCTCGCATAGCTGGCGACACCTGTTCCTTCCTACTGATACATTGGCGGGTGGGAGGGATCCGCCAGTAGACCCTCTCCATATCACGATGGAACCTATTCAGTTTTGTGAAGTGTCGGCTGAGCTTGGCGTCGATTTTGGTGTTGACGTCGAAAATGTAATCAAGTGCCTTTTGGTTCAACATGTGGAATTCTCCAGGCGGTCAGCACCAAGTAGAGACGGAAGGCGGCGACTACGATCCCGGCGATGCTGACTAGGACGCCGTGAAGAGCCGAAGCAAGATACCGAACGTCAGCACGGGGTGCCGCATATCATTTCGCCATAACCAGATTCGACCTGATTGAAGGATCTAGCTGCCGGTGGCCCGCACGGTGATGGCCTCGCGCAATCCTTCCAGCAGCCCTTCCAGCTTGGCTTGGCTATGCTCCACCCGCGCCACGCGCTCTGATAGCTGCTTCATGTCCTCTCGCAGCCGTGTCTCAGTCCCTTTTAAACTCGTGAGGATCACCCCCGCGAGCGCGACGCCCACGGCCACAATGGCAATCATTTCTCCGCTCATGGTTTCTCCCAATCCGTTCAGCCCATTCTCTCACGCCCCCTGAGCAAGACCAAACTAGCGGCTGGGGCCAAAGTCCCGCTCCGGCCCACGGCGTTCCGGCCCACGGCGGTCCCTGCTTTGCCTTGCCGTCTCTTGCATATCCCACTCCAGCCTTGCCCTCTCCACTTGCCTAGCCTGCCTAGCCTTCTCTTGGCTGGCCTTCTCTTGGCTGGCCTTCTCCACTGCCCGCCTCATCTTCTCGTAAGCCTGCTCTCCGTCGATCTCCCGCACCTGCTCCAGCCGCTCCTCCAACATCGAGTACTTGAGTTTGTAAAATTCGTCAGGACGACGGTAAGAATCCAGTAAGAGCCCGTCCGACCGCGCCGCCTCCCGCGCCCGTTTCTCCGACCCTTCCAGGCCCGCGCGGTAGAATTCTCCCGCCTTGCTCTCGATTCCCCGCACCGCTTCGGAATGCTCTTTTCCCAACGAAACCCGCTCCCAGCGTAGCCGGTCCTCCAACTCCGCCCGGAAGCGTCCCAGCACTTCCTTGTCTCCCCGGATCGCCCCGCCGATCTCTCGCACTCCCCTACTCCACGGCCCAGAACTTGCGAAGCTGTCACCAGCCGCCATCTGGGCCTGGTAAGCGGTCCGACACAAGCGCAGTTCATCAAGGCGGTCGGAAAGATGACGTGGCAGGAAGTCGTCCGTTGACGCTTCCCTGAATCACCTCTCGCAGCAGACGCGCCAGCTCCTTGTCCTCGTGGTCGATGCGTTTGACGATCTCTTGCGCTCTCGGCGTAAGACGGCGGTAACCCCAGCGGGATCTCCGTTTGGTCTCGTCCCAACCTTCACGCTGGAAATAAGGCGCCACGTTGACATCGAAATAAGAAATGCTGTCGGCGTCCTGGAGCAGATCCGAGTCGGGGTCGCCGCCCTCCTCATGGGCTCGCACTAGACGACAGGCCTCGTCCACAATCTGTCGTTCCACATCACAGGCGACCAGTATTTGGCGAAGGATTTGCGCGCTGTTTCGGGCATGGGCTGCTTTAAACGCATCGTAATTGTCGAAGTCTGCTCGTCTTACCTTGAGTCCCTCTATTGCCCGATCGATGTCATGGCCCAGTGCCGCCAGCTGTAAGGCTGCGCTGGCATCCGGTTCCAGCCGCAAAAGCCACTCCAAGGTGTTGTCGGCGTGACGGGAATCCTCCGATACCTGTGAGCCCGCAATAACCCCCCGAATCTTCTGTCTGGCGCATTCGATGTTAGTCAGCACCGGCAACCCGGACACGGCGCACGGTCTCAAAATTCATGACAACGGCAATCACCACAAGCACCGGAAGTACCCTATTCGTCACGGCCCCAAGAAAGATGAGAAACACACGCACATCCCGCCCCATCCGCAACCCAGCCCCAGCCCCGGCTTTGATGCGCTCGCGCATTCGGTTGTCGTACTTCTCGGCCGTGTAGCTCAGCATGAACGAGCCGATAATGGCCATGAAACCGGTGAAGAGCACCCAGCCGTTGGCTTCCTTTGCCAGCAGGTGCCAGGTCAAGCCCAATAGCAGAAAAGCGTCGCTATAGCGGTCCAGCACGGCATCGAACCAGCCGCCGAAGTCGCTGCTTTCGTACTTAAGTCTGGCCACTTCGCCGTCGCAACCGTCAATTATGGATGCAAACTGGGCCAGAACACCGCCGAGGAGCAAGGAGACATATCCATCCAGCACAAATAGACCTGCGGCCAGTAGGGAACATAGAAACGAGAACAGGGATATTTGATTGGGCGTAATCTCGAGTTTCGCCAAATGACGGGAAAACAGGACGGAAAGCGGGCGGTTCAAGTAGCGTGATACCGGCCCGTCGGTCGGCTTGTCCCGGAGACGGTCCAGCAGGGCCTTCTCCGCTCTTTTGAAGGCCCTAGGATCGTCCACATCAATCCAGAAACCGTTGGCGGAGATCGCCTGGACACGTCCCTCTTGAGCCAACGTACGTATCGCCCCGGACAGTGTCGTATCGCCGTCTTTCCCCCCATTTTGTTCCAGCGCCCTAAAGATGGCCGAAGAGCACAGAAAAACACCGGTATCGAAGCCGTTGAAATCGGTGATTCCTTTGCCGATAGCACAGATCTTCCCATTGACCGTCTTTACGCGAGTCACATCATCCATGTCGACGAGGGGATTGTGAATATTGCTATCCACTACGAGTGCTATTTCTCCATCGAGTTGGGAATGGGTCGTCAAGGCGCTGGCAAGACCCGGATCAAAGAGGTGATCCGCCATGAGCAGCAGAAACGGTTCGTGCAGAACTTCCCGTGCCTTGAGTACTGAAAGCCCGTTTTCCTTCTCCCAATCGTCATTCAGCAGTGGCGTGATCCGAATCGCGAGACGTTTCGCCAACCGTTGCAGAAAATCACGGACCCGGTCGCTCTGGTAGCCTGTGACCACATAGAAATCATCCGTCCCGGCTTCCATAGCAGATCGGATCGCCCGTTCGATAAGGGGAATGCCCAGAATGGGGACGAGGGGCTTGCTGAGACCTTTCTGCCGGAGTCGGCTGCCATTGCCCGCCGCGAGAATCAGACACTTTATCCCCATCGTCTCAGTTTCCATAGATAAAATGTCTTGTCATCTGGATGGGTCCCGAGAGAAGCTGGGAAATTCAAATCCGTCACATCCCTTCCCAGTCTGCACCCTCTGTAATCATGGGCCTTGTAAAGAGTATCCTCCGATCACAACCGGACAGTAGTGGCCGCCCATCGCTCTTTTCTTCCTTTCATGTTCTTCTAGTTGACCCTCAGAAAAAGGGGTCATCCTCTAGATGGTCTATCCTGAGCAGATTTAGGCGGTGGGAGTGACCGACTCTTCAAGAACACACCTCTTTAATGTTAGCCTTTCGACGAGGGTTTTGGAAGGAAAAAGTGCAAAGAAGCAGGAAGTAAAAGGAGAGCCCATTCCTGAATTCCCCACATGCGCGACCGTTTGGCCAGATCCAGAGCAAAAACCAAATCGAGCACGATCTCGCTCAGCCCCTGGTCTTACTCATTCCCCTGGATTGACGAATCCCGTGGGTTTGCTACGCTGCTCTAAATACAAACCCTGTGCGTTGTCAAGCAACCCTGGTTGCACCTCAAGATTGAGCAGCCCGACACTGGACTGCTTATAATCAACGTTGGCACGATGTTCAGCTCCCGTAGCTCCGCCGCCCCCAGCCGCAGCTCCGCCGCGATCCGCACCCGCTGCCCCAGCGCCCGGCGGCGCAGGTAGGCCCCCATGGAGAGCCGAGCCGCCTGCGCTCGCTCCCGCAGTTCTGTTTCCTCGGCCTCCGTCACCCGTACGCCGATCGTGCGCCGCCGCCGCTCCGCCTCGCCTAGCCGTGGCCTCGCCATGCTCTCACTCCCCGCCTTTCAAGGGGTCCAGGGGGAACCCCCTCTGGCAAGAGTTTATGTGAAGCATAAACACATCTTGCTACTTCTTAAAGTATCCTATTCCTGTGACGCCTGCGCAAGGGTAGCGGCCACCCTGGTTCCCAATGGCATTCGCATAGATAATCCGGTAGATAGCTCGTCGGTGGACCGATACCCGACTTCGTCATATTTGAATTCGAGACAGTACAAGTGATTGAAATGAGATGACTTGCGGATGCAGGTCAGGCGTTATGGCATCACAAAATCTGTCGGGGGCGCCGATTATTGCGTGGAAGACGGTGACGGCGTGGCATCCGCCGCGTGGCTGGTGCGCATGCGATGCAGGCCCGGCATCAGGCCGATGGCCCGGGCCAGTTCTGCGGCTTTGGCGTCTGGGCGGGAGTCCTGGCGGCACTGGATCCAGCGGCCGTCGGCCGCGCGCAGGGAGGTGGTGAGGCGGACCCAGCCGGCGAGCTGGCGGCGGATCGTCTCCCAACTGGAGCGCAGGCCCGCCTGCGCCAGGCGTTTGCGCAGCAAGTGCACGCCGTGATAGGCGAGCACGGCCAGGAACAGGTGGGCGCGGATGCGGCTGGGCTTGACATGGAAAATGGGACGCAGGCCCGCCTCGCCCTTCAGGCTGCGGAAGGCGGCCTCGATTTCGGCCAGCTGCCAGTACGTCTGCACGACCCGTTCCGGACCCCACTGCGTGTGGCTGGTGCGCAGCACGTACATGCCGGCCTGGGCGTCGCGCGCCGGATGCTTGCCGTTGGGCTCGATCCGGATCGCGGTGGCCAGCTGCGCTGCGCGCCCTTTGCCGCTGCCGCGCTCGACGGCAATGTCATACTGCCCAGCCACCTGCCGGTAGCGTTCCTTGAGCCGTCCCAGCCGTTCCAGCACCTTGTCGTAGCGCTTCGTGCAGCCCTTACGGGCCAGCCCCGCGTGCAGCGCCCGGACCTCCGCCTCGAAGCGTTCCCGCCGCCGTGCCACGATCGCCTCGTCCTTCTGCTGGCGCTGCTGGCTCCACACCCGCAGGTGCGTCTCGTCCCCCTCGCTGTCGACCCGCCAGGCCTGCACCGGATGGCCTGCCCGCGTGGCGAACGCCGCGTCCGGCGCGCTGTCCGGGCGCGGCGCCCGGCCGCGCTGCACCGTGATCCACGGATAGCCGCGGGCGCGCAGCCAGGCCAGGTTCGCCTCTGTCGACAAGCCCGCGTCCATGACCACCGTCGGGAGCGGGCCGGCCCCCCGCTGCGCTTCCAGCCGCTCGATCGCGGCCTGCAGCGTGCCGGGCTCGGAGACATTGCCCTTGAGCACCTCGCTGCAGCGTGGGAAGCCCGCCCCGTCCAAGGCCAGCGCCAAGGTCGCCAGCGGACAGTCGCTGCGCTTCTGCTTGGAGCGGCCGAACTGCATGTCGCCGCCCGGCCGGCCGTGATAGTGCACGTTGGTCAGGTCGTAGAAGACGATCGCCTCGGGCGTGTCGAAGAGGCTCCGCTCGCGTTGAGCAAGGGCCGTCTCGAGCGCCTCGCGGTGCTTCCAGAGCAGGTCGGAGGTGCGGTACAACTTACTCAGCGACAAAAGCTTGGCCCGTTCCAGGCCGAGCAGCTCAAGGGTCGCCGAGGAGCCTGCGAGCCAGGCGTGGGCCGCGTGTTCGGAAGAGGGATGGACCATGCGGGCGACGACCAGCGCCGCGGCGACGGCGGCGTCGCGGGCGGACACACCCTGCGCCCGCAGGGCGTCCTGCAAGCCCAGCTGATCCAAGGCGTGCAACGCGAGGCGCTCGCAGCCGACGGAGCGGACCCGCGAGTGCTCCAGGGAGTCGAGGTGCACGGCGATGGCTTGCTCGGCAGGGGCGTCGAGGCCCCGCAGGCGCAGCGCCTCGGCGATGCGTTCGGCTTCGCCGAGCAAAGCGGGATCGGGCTCCAGCAGGCAGGCTTGGCCCGAGCGCAGCGACTCCACGAGCAGCACCAGCTCCGGCCAGCGCTCCGGGGGCACGGCGAAGCCGGATCCCAGGTTGAGCAGCGTGCGCTGGCTGACCTGCGAGCCGGAGCGGACCGACTCCACGAGTCGGAACGAGGTGTAGCTGCCGCCGTTGCGGCGGGCGCGGGTTGCGGTCTTGCGGATGAACACAACCCCAGCATGGCGCAGCGCCGGGCCGGGGCGCAACATGTTTCTGCCTATTGTAACATTTTATGGCACTACACAGCGCCTGGCCAGCCGGGACGCCCCGGATTCATTGGACTTTCGCGCCGAAAACCCCTGAAATCAGCCGAAGCGAGCACGAAGGTGATGAAGTCGGGGATAGGTTGTTGATTTTCAAAAGGATACGCCTCCCTCAATTTTTTCTGCCGAAGCGCTTGACTTTTGCGCCCCAGTTTGCCACCCTAGGTATGGAGTACTGGGAGCTACCCGATGGACCCGCTGATCGAGAACCTTAAATCCACGACATTCTTCGGCAAGCGCCTGACACGGCGGCAGATCGCCGACATCCAGGAGACCGTGGGGCTGTTCCCGAAGCTGAGCCGCACCGAGCTGGGCCACACCATCTGCGAGCACCTGCGCTGGCAGACGCCATGGGCTCGCACTAGACGACAGGCCTCGTCCACAATCTGTCGTTCCACATCACAGGCGACCAGTATTTGGCGAAGGATTTGCGCGCTGTTTCGGGCATGGGCTGCTTTAAACGCATCGTAATTGTCGAAGTCTGCTCGTCTTACCTTGAGTCCCTCTATTGCCCGATCGATGTCATGGCCCAGTGCCGCCAGCTGTAAGGCTGCGCTGGCATCCGGTTCCAGCCGCAAAAGCCACTCCAAGGTGTTGTCGGCGTGACGGGAATCCTCCGATACCTGTGAGCCCGCAATAACCCCCCGAATCTTCTGTCTGGCGCATTCGATGTTAGTCAGCACCGGCAACCCGGACACGGCGCACGGTCTCAAAATTCATGACAACGGCAATCACCACAAGCACCGGAAGTACCCTATTCGTCACGGCCCCAAGAAAGATGAGAAACACACGCACATCCCGCCCCATCCGCAACCCAGCCCCAGCCCCGGCTTTGATGCGCTCGCGCATTCGGTTGTCGTACTTCTCGGCCGTGTAGCTCAGCATGAACGAGCCGATAATGGCCATGAAACCGGTGAAGAGCACCCAGCCGTTGGCTTCCTTTGCCAGCAGGTGCCAGGTCAAGCCCAATAGCAGAAAAGCGTCGCTATAGCGGTCCAGCACGGCATCGAACCAGCCGCCGAAGTCGCTGCTTTCGTACTTAAGTCTGGCCACTTCGCCGTCGCAACCGTCAATTATGGATGCAAACTGGGCCAGAACACCGCCGAGGAGCAAGGAGACATATCCATCCAGCACAAATAGACCTGCGGCCAGTAGGGAACATAGAAACGAGAACAGGGATATTTGATTGGGCGTAATCTCGAGTTTCGCCAAATGACGGGAAAACAGGACGGAAAGCGGGCGGTTCAAGTAGCGTGATACCGGCCCGTCGGTCGGCTTGTCCCGGAGACGGTCCAGCAGGGCCTTCTCCGCTCTTTTGAAGGCCCTAGGATCGTCCACATCAATCCAGAAACCGTTGGCGGAGATCGCCTGGACACGTCCCTCTTGAGCCAACGTACGTATCGCCCCGGACAGTGTCGTATCGCCGTCTTTCCCCCCATTTTGTTCCAGCGCCCTAAAGATGGCCGAAGAGCACAGAAAAACACCGGTATCGAAGCCGTTGAAATCGGTGATTCCTTTGCCGATAGCACAGATCTTCCCATTGACCGTCTTTACGCGAGTCACATCATCCATGTCGACGAGGGGATTGTGAATATTGCTATCCACTACGAGTGCTATTTCTCCATCGAGTTGGGAATGGGTCGTCAAGGCGCTGGCAAGACCCGGATCAAAGAGGTGATCCGCCATGAGCAGCAGAAACGGTTCGTGCAGAACTTCCCGTGCCTTGAGTACTGAAAGCCCGTTTTCCTTCTCCCAATCGTCATTCAGCAGTGGCGTGATCCGAATCGCGAGACGTTTCGCCAACCGTTGCAGAAAATCACGGACCCGGTCGCTCTGGTAGCCTGTGACCACATAGAAATCATCCGTCCCGGCTTCCATAGCAGATCGGATCGCCCGTTCGATAAGGGGAATGCCCAGAATGGGGACGAGGGGCTTGCTGAGACCTTTCTGCCGGAGTCGGCTGCCATTGCCCGCCGCGAGAATCAGACACTTTATCCCCATCGTCTCAGTTTCCATAGATAAAATGTCTTGTCATCTGGATGGGTCCCGAGAGAAGCTGGGAAATTCAAATCCGTCACATCCCTTCCCAGTCTGCACCCTCTGTAATCATGGGCCTTGTAAAGAGTATCCTCCGATCACAACCGGACAGTAGTGGCCGCCCATCGCTCTTTTCTTCCTTTCATGTTCTTCTAGTTGACCCTCAGAAAAAGGGGTCATCCTCTAGATGGTCTATCCTGAGCAGATTTAGGCGGTGGGAGTGACCGACTCTTCAAGAACACACCTCTTTAATGTTAGCCTTTCGACGAGGGTTTTGGAAGGAAAAAGTGCAAAGAAGCAGGAAGTAAAAGGAGAGCCCATTCCTGAATTCCCCACATGCGCGACCGTTTGGCCAGATCCAGAGCAAAAACCAAATCGAGCACGATCTCGCTCAGCCCCTGGTCTTACTCATTCCCCTGGATTGACGAATCCCGTGGGTTTGCTACGCTGCTCTAAATACAAACCCTGTGCGTTGTCAAGCAACCCTGGTTGCACCTCAAGATTGAGCAGCCCGACACTGGACTGCTTATAATCAACGTTGGCACGATGTTCAGCTCCCGTAGCTCCGCCGCCCCCAGCCGCAGCTCCGCCGCGATCCGCACCCGCTGCCCCAGCGCCCGGCGGCGCAGGTAGGCCCCCATGGAGAGCCGAGCCGCCTGCGCTCGCTCCCGCAGTTCTGTTTCCTCGGCCTCCGTCACCCGTACGCCGATCGTGCGCCGCCGCCGCTCCGCCTCGCCTAGCCGTGGCCTCGCCATGCTCTCACTCCCCGCCTTTCAAGGGGTCCAGGGGGAACCCCCTCTGGCAAGAGTTTATGTGAAGCATAAACACATCTTGCTACTTCTTAAAGTATCCTATTCCTGTGACGCCTGCGCAAGGGTAGCGGCCACCCTGGTTCCCAATGGCATTCGCATAGATAATCCGGTAGATAGCTCGTCGGTGGACCGATACCCGACTTCGTCATATTTGAATTCGAGACAGTACAAGTGATTGAAATGAGATGACTTGCGGATGCAGGTCAGGCGTTATGGCATCACAAAATCTGTCGGGGGCGCCGATTATTGCGTGGAAGACGGTGACGGCGTGGCATCCGCCGCGTGGCTGGTGCGCATGCGATGCAGGCCCGGCATCAGGCCGATGGCCCGGGCCAGTTCTGCGGCTTTGGCGTCTGGGCGGGAGTCCTGGCGGCACTGGATCCAGCGGCCGTCGGCCGCGCGCAGGGAGGTGGTGAGGCGGACCCAGCCGGCGAGCTGGCGGCGGATCGTCTCCCAACTGGAGCGCAGGCCCGCCTGCGCCAGGCGTTTGCGCAGCAAGTGCACGCCGTGATAGGCGAGCACGGCCAGGAACAGGTGGGCGCGGATGCGGCTGGGCTTGACATGGAAAATGGGACGCAGGCCCGCCTCGCCCTTCAGGCTGCGGAAGGCGGCCTCGATTTCGGCCAGCTGCCAGTACGTCTGCACGACCCGTTCCGGACCCCACTGCGTGTGGCTGGTGCGCAGCACGTACATGCCGGCCTGGGCGTCGCGCGCCGGATGCTTGCCGTTGGGCTCGATCCGGATCGCGGTGGCCAGCTGCGCTGCGCGCCCTTTGCCGCTGCCGCGCTCGACGGCAATGTCATACTGCCCAGCCACCTGCCGGTAGCGTTCCTTGAGCCGTCCCAGCCGTTCCAGCACCTTGTCGTAGCGCTTCGTGCAGCCCTTACGGGCCAGCCCCGCGTGCAGCGCCCGGACCTCCGCCTCGAAGCGTTCCCGCCGCCGTGCCACGATCGCCTCGTCCTTCTGCTGGCGCTGCTGGCTCCACACCCGCAGGTGCGTCTCGTCCCCCTCGCTGTCGACCCGCCAGGCCTGCACCGGATGGCCTGCCCGCGTGGCGAACGCCGCGTCCGGCGCGCTGTCCGGGCGCGGCGCCCGGCCGCGCTGCACCGTGATCCACGGATAGCCGCGGGCGCGCAGCCAGGCCAGGTTCGCCTCTGTCGACAAGCCCGCGTCCATGACCACCGTCGGGAGCGGGCCGGCCCCCCGCTGCGCTTCCAGCCGCTCGATCGCGGCCTGCAGCGTGCCGGGCTCGGAGACATTGCCCTTGAGCACCTCGCTGCAGCGTGGGAAGCCCGCCCCGTCCAAGGCCAGCGCCAAGGTCGCCAGCGGACAGTCGCTGCGCTTCTGCTTGGAGCGGCCGAACTGCATGTCGCCGCCCGGCCGGCCGTGATAGTGCACGTTGGTCAGGTCGTAGAAGACGATCGCCTCGGGCGTGTCGAAGAGGCTCCGCTCGCGTTGAGCAAGGGCCGTCTCGAGCGCCTCGCGGTGCTTCCAGAGCAGGTCGGAGGTGCGGTACAACTTACTCAGCGACAAAAGCTTGGCCCGTTCCAGGCCGAGCAGCTCAAGGGTCGCCGAGGAGCCTGCGAGCCAGGCGTGGGCCGCGTGTTCGGAAGAGGGATGGACCATGCGGGCGACGACCAGCGCCGCGGCGACGGCGGCGTCGCGGGCGGACACACCCTGCGCCCGCAGGGCGTCCTGCAAGCCCAGCTGATCCAAGGCGTGCAACGCGAGGCGCTCGCAGCCGACGGAGCGGACCCGCGAGTGCTCCAGGGAGTCGAGGTGCACGGCGATGGCTTGCTCGGCAGGGGCGTCGAGGCCCCGCAGGCGCAGCGCCTCGGCGATGCGTTCGGCTTCGCCGAGCAAAGCGGGATCGGGCTCCAGCAGGCAGGCTTGGCCCGAGCGCAGCGACTCCACGAGCAGCACCAGCTCCGGCCAGCGCTCCGGGGGCACGGCGAAGCCGGATCCCAGGTTGAGCAGCGTGCGCTGGCTGACCTGCGAGCCGGAGCGGACCGACTCCACGAGTCGGAACGAGGTGTAGCTGCCGCCGTTGCGGCGGGCGCGGGTTGCGGTCTTGCGGATGAACACAACCCCAGCATGGCGCAGCGCCGGGCCGGGGCGCAACATGTTTCTGCCTATTGTAACATTTTATGGCACTACACAGCGCCTGGCCAGCCGGGACGCCCCGGATTCATTGGACTTTCGCGCCGAAAACCCCTGAAATCAGCCGAAGCGAGCACGAAGGTGATGAAGTCGGGGATAGGTTGTTGATTTTCAAAAGGATACGCCTCCCTCAATTTTTTCTGCCGAAGCGCTTGACTTTTGCGCCCCAGTTTGCCACCCTAGGTATGGAGTACTGGGAGCTACCCGATGGACCCGCTGATCGAGAACCTTAAATCCACGACATTCTTCGGCAAGCGCCTGACACGGCGGCAGATCGCCGACATCCAGGAGACCGTGGGGCTGTTCCCGAAGCTGAGCCGCACCGAGCTGGGCCACACCATCTGCGAGCACCTGCGCTGGCAGACGCCATGGGCTCGCACTAGACGACAGGCCTCGTCCACAATCTGTCGTTCCACATCACAGGCGACCAGTATTTGGCGAAGGATTTGCGCGCTGTTTCGGGCATGGGCTGCTTTAAACGCATCGTAATTGTCGAAGTCTGCTCGTCTTACCTTGAGTCCCTCTATTGCCCGATCGATGTCATGGCCCAGTGCCGCCAGCTGTAAGGCTGCGCTGGCATCCGGTTCCAGCCGCAAAAGCCACTCCAAGGTGTTGTCGGCGTGACGGGAATCCTCCGATACCTGTGAGCCCGCAATAACCCCCCGAATCTTCTGTCTGGCGCATTCGATGTTAGTCAGCACCGGCAACCCGGACACGGCGCACGGTCTCAAAATTCATGACAACGGCAATCACCACAAGCACCGGAAGTACCCTATTCGTCACGGCCCCAAGAAAGATGAGAAACACACGCACATCCCGCCCCATCCGCAACCCAGCCCCAGCCCCGGCTTTGATGCGCTCGCGCATTCGGTTGTCGTACTTCTCGGCCGTGTAGCTCAGCATGAACGAGCCGATAATGGCCATGAAACCGGTGAAGAGCACCCAGCCGTTGGCTTCCTTTGCCAGCAGGTGCCAGGTCAAGCCCAATAGCAGAAAAGCGTCGCTATAGCGGTCCAGCACGGCATCGAACCAGCCGCCGAAGTCGCTGCTTTCGTACTTAAGTCTGGCCACTTCGCCGTCGCAACCGTCAATTATGGATGCAAACTGGGCCAGAACACCGCCGAGGAGCAAGGAGACATATCCATCCAGCACAAATAGACCTGCGGCCAGTAGGGAACATAGAAACGAGAACAGGGATATTTGATTGGGCGTAATCTCGAGTTTCGCCAAATGACGGGAAAACAGGACGGAAAGCGGGCGGTTCAAGTAGCGTGATACCGGCCCGTCGGTCGGCTTGTCCCGGAGACGGTCCAGCAGGGCCTTCTCCGCTCTTTTGAAGGCCCTAGGATCGTCCACATCAATCCAGAAACCGTTGGCGGAGATCGCCTGGACACGTCCCTCTTGAGCCAACGTACGTATCGCCCCGGACAGTGTCGTATCGCCGTCTTTCCCCCCATTTTGTTCCAGCGCCCTAAAGATGGCCGAAGAGCACAGAAAAACACCGGTATCGAAGCCGTTGAAATCGGTGATTCCTTTGCCGATAGCACAGATCTTCCCATTGACCGTCTTTACGCGAGTCACATCATCCATGTCGACGAGGGGATTGTGAATATTGCTATCCACTACGAGTGCTATTTCTCCATCGAGTTGGGAATGGGTCGTCAAGGCGCTGGCAAGACCCGGATCAAAGAGGTGATCCGCCATGAGCAGCAGAAACGGTTCGTGCAGAACTTCCCGTGCCTTGAGTACTGAAAGCCCGTTTTCCTTCTCCCAATCGTCATTCAGCAGTGGCGTGATCCGAATCGCGAGACGTTTCGCCAACCGTTGCAGAAAATCACGGACCCGGTCGCTCTGGTAGCCTGTGACCACATAGAAATCATCCGTCCCGGCTTCCATAGCAGATCGGATCGCCCGTTCGATAAGGGGAATGCCCAGAATGGGGACGAGGGGCTTGCTGAGACCTTTCTGCCGGAGTCGGCTGCCATTGCCCGCCGCGAGAATCAGACACTTTATCCCCATCGTCTCAGTTTCCATAGATAAAATGTCTTGTCATCTGGATGGGTCCCGAGAGAAGCTGGGAAATTCAAATCCGTCACATCCCTTCCCAGTCTGCACCCTCTGTAATCATGGGCCTTGTAAAGAGTATCCTCCGATCACAACCGGACAGTAGTGGCCGCCCATCGCTCTTTTCTTCCTTTCATGTTCTTCTAGTTGACCCTCAGAAAAAGGGGTCATCCTCTAGATGGTCTATCCTGAGCAGATTTAGGCGGTGGGAGTGACCGACTCTTCAAGAACACACCTCTTTAATGTTAGCCTTTCGACGAGGGTTTTGGAAGGAAAAAGTGCAAAGAAGCAGGAAGTAAAAGGAGAGCCCATTCCTGAATTCCCCACATGCGCGACCGTTTGGCCAGATCCAGAGCAAAAACCAAATCGAGCACGATCTCGCTCAGCCCCTGGTCTTACTCATTCCCCTGGATTGACGAATCCCGTGGGTTTGCTACGCTGCTCTAAATACAAACCCTGTGCGTTGTCAAGCAACCCTGGTTGCACCTCAAGATTGAGCAGCCCGACACTGGACTGCTTATAATCAACGTTGGCACGATGTTCAGCTCCCGTAGCTCCGCCGCCCCCAGCCGCAGCTCCGCCGCGATCCGCACCCGCTGCCCCAGCGCCCGGCGGCGCAGGTAGGCCCCCATGGAGAGCCGAGCCGCCTGCGCTCGCTCCCGCAGTTCTGTTTCCTCGGCCTCCGTCACCCGTACGCCGATCGTGCGCCGCCGCCGCTCCGCCTCGCCTAGCCGTGGCCTCGCCATGCTCTCACTCCCCGCCTTTCAAGGGGTCCAGGGGGAACCCCCTCTGGCAAGAGTTTATGTGAAGCATAAACACATCTTGCTACTTCTTAAAGTATCCTATTCCTGTGACGCCTGCGCAAGGGTAGCGGCCACCCTGGTTCCCAATGGCATTCGCATAGATAATCCGGTAGATAGCTCGTCGGTGGACCGATACCCGACTTCGTCATATTTGAATTCGAGACAGTACAAGTGATTGAAATGAGATGACTTGCGGATGCAGGTCAGGCGTTATGGCATCACAAAATCTGTCGGGGGCGCCGATTATTGCGTGGAAGACGGTGACGGCGTGGCATCCGCCGCGTGGCTGGTGCGCATGCGATGCAGGCCCGGCATCAGGCCGATGGCCCGGGCCAGTTCTGCGGCTTTGGCGTCTGGGCGGGAGTCCTGGCGGCACTGGATCCAGCGGCCGTCGGCCGCGCGCAGGGAGGTGGTGAGGCGGACCCAGCCGGCGAGCTGGCGGCGGATCGTCTCCCAACTGGAGCGCAGGCCCGCCTGCGCCAGGCGTTTGCGCAGCAAGTGCACGCCGTGATAGGCGAGCACGGCCAGGAACAGGTGGGCGCGGATGCGGCTGGGCTTGACATGGAAAATGGGACGCAGGCCCGCCTCGCCCTTCAGGCTGCGGAAGGCGGCCTCGATTTCGGCCAGCTGCCAGTACGTCTGCACGACCCGTTCCGGACCCCACTGCGTGTGGCTGGTGCGCAGCACGTACATGCCGGCCTGGGCGTCGCGCGCCGGATGCTTGCCGTTGGGCTCGATCCGGATCGCGGTGGCCAGCTGCGCTGCGCGCCCTTTGCCGCTGCCGCGCTCGACGGCAATGTCATACTGCCCAGCCACCTGCCGGTAGCGTTCCTTGAGCCGTCCCAGCCGTTCCAGCACCTTGTCGTAGCGCTTCGTGCAGCCCTTACGGGCCAGCCCCGCGTGCAGCGCCCGGACCTCCGCCTCGAAGCGTTCCCGCCGCCGTGCCACGATCGCCTCGTCCTTCTGCTGGCGCTGCTGGCTCCACACCCGCAGGTGCGTCTCGTCCCCCTCGCTGTCGACCCGCCAGGCCTGCACCGGATGGCCTGCCCGCGTGGCGAACGCCGCGTCCGGCGCGCTGTCCGGGCGCGGCGCCCGGCCGCGCTGCACCGTGATCCACGGATAGCCGCGGGCGCGCAGCCAGGCCAGGTTCGCCTCTGTCGACAAGCCCGCGTCCATGACCACCGTCGGGAGCGGGCCGGCCCCCCGCTGCGCTTCCAGCCGCTCGATCGCGGCCTGCAGCGTGCCGGGCTCGGAGACATTGCCCTTGAGCACCTCGCTGCAGCGTGGGAAGCCCGCCCCGTCCAAGGCCAGCGCCAAGGTCGCCAGCGGACAGTCGCTGCGCTTCTGCTTGGAGCGGCCGAACTGCATGTCGCCGCCCGGCCGGCCGTGATAGTGCACGTTGGTCAGGTCGTAGAAGACGATCGCCTCGGGCGTGTCGAAGAGGCTCCGCTCGCGTTGAGCAAGGGCCGTCTCGAGCGCCTCGCGGTGCTTCCAGAGCAGGTCGGAGGTGCGGTACAACTTACTCAGCGACAAAAGCTTGGCCCGTTCCAGGCCGAGCAGCTCAAGGGTCGCCGAGGAGCCTGCGAGCCAGGCGTGGGCCGCGTGTTCGGAAGAGGGATGGACCATGCGGGCGACGACCAGCGCCGCGGCGACGGCGGCGTCGCGGGCGGACACACCCTGCGCCCGCAGGGCGTCCTGCAAGCCCAGCTGATCCAAGGCGTGCAACGCGAGGCGCTCGCAGCCGACGGAGCGGACCCGCGAGTGCTCCAGGGAGTCGAGGTGCACGGCGATGGCTTGCTCGGCAGGGGCGTCGAGGCCCCGCAGGCGCAGCGCCTCGGCGATGCGTTCGGCTTCGCCGAGCAAAGCGGGATCGGGCTCCAGCAGGCAGGCTTGGCCCGAGCGCAGCGACTCCACGAGCAGCACCAGCTCCGGCCAGCGCTCCGGGGGCACGGCGAAGCCGGATCCCAGGTTGAGCAGCGTGCGCTGGCTGACCTGCGAGCCGGAGCGGACCGACTCCACGAGTCGGAACGAGGTGTAGCTGCCGCCGTTGCGGCGGGCGCGGGTTGCGGTCTTGCGGATGAACACAACCCCAGCATGGCGCAGCGCCGGGCCGGGGCGCAACATGTTTCTGCCTATTGTAACATTTTATGGCACTACACAGCGCCTGGCCAGCCGGGACGCCCCGGATTCATTGGACTTTCGCGCCGAAAACCCCTGAAATCAGCCGAAGCGAGCACGAAGGTGATGAAGTCGGGGATAGGTTGTTGATTTTCAAAAGGATACGCCTCCCTCAATTTTTTCTGCCGAAGCGCTTGACTTTTGCGCCCCAGTTTGCCACCCTAGGTATGGAGTACTGGGAGCTACCCGATGGACCCGCTGATCGAGAACCTTAAATCCACGACATTCTTCGGCAAGCGCCTGACACGGCGGCAGATCGCCGACATCCAGGAGACCGTGGGGCTGTTCCCGAAGCTGAGCCGCACCGAGCTGGGCCACACCATCTGCGAGCACCTGCGCTGGCAGACGCCATGGGCTCGCACTAGACGACAGGCCTCGTCCACAATCTGTCGTTCCACATCACAGGCGACCAGTATTTGGCGAAGGATTTGCGCGCTGTTTCGGGCATGGGCTGCTTTAAACGCATCGTAATTGTCGAAGTCTGCTCGTCTTACCTTGAGTCCCTCTATTGCCCGATCGATGTCATGGCCCAGTGCCGCCAGCTGTAAGGCTGCGCTGGCATCCGGTTCCAGCCGCAAAAGCCACTCCAAGGTGTTGTCGGCGTGACGGGAATCCTCCGATACCTGTGAGCCCGCAATAACCCCCCGAATCTTCTGTCTGGCGCATTCGATGTTAGTCAGCACCGGCAACCCGGACACGGCGCACGGTCTCAAAATTCATGACAACGGCAATCACCACAAGCACCGGAAGTACCCTATTCGTCACGGCCCCAAGAAAGATGAGAAACACACGCACATCCCGCCCCATCCGCAACCCAGCCCCAGCCCCGGCTTTGATGCGCTCGCGCATTCGGTTGTCGTACTTCTCGGCCGTGTAGCTCAGCATGAACGAGCCGATAATGGCCATGAAACCGGTGAAGAGCACCCAGCCGTTGGCTTCCTTTGCCAGCAGGTGCCAGGTCAAGCCCAATAGCAGAAAAGCGTCGCTATAGCGGTCCAGCACGGCATCGAACCAGCCGCCGAAGTCGCTGCTTTCGTACTTAAGTCTGGCCACTTCGCCGTCGCAACCGTCAATTATGGATGCAAACTGGGCCAGAACACCGCCGAGGAGCAAGGAGACATATCCATCCAGCACAAATAGACCTGCGGCCAGTAGGGAACATAGAAACGAGAACAGGGATATTTGATTGGGCGTAATCTCGAGTTTCGCCAAATGACGGGAAAACAGGACGGAAAGCGGGCGGTTCAAGTAGCGTGATACCGGCCCGTCGGTCGGCTTGTCCCGGAGACGGTCCAGCAGGGCCTTCTCCGCTCTTTTGAAGGCCCTAGGATCGTCCACATCAATCCAGAAACCGTTGGCGGAGATCGCCTGGACACGTCCCTCTTGAGCCAACGTACGTATCGCCCCGGACAGTGTCGTATCGCCGTCTTTCCCCCCATTTTGTTCCAGCGCCCTAAAGATGGCCGAAGAGCACAGAAAAACACCGGTATCGAAGCCGTTGAAATCGGTGATTCCTTTGCCGATAGCACAGATCTTCCCATTGACCGTCTTTACGCGAGTCACATCATCCATGTCGACGAGGGGATTGTGAATATTGCTATCCACTACGAGTGCTATTTCTCCATCGAGTTGGGAATGGGTCGTCAAGGCGCTGGCAAGACCCGGATCAAAGAGGTGATCCGCCATGAGCAGCAGAAACGGTTCGTGCAGAACTTCCCGTGCCTTGAGTACTGAAAGCCCGTTTTCCTTCTCCCAATCGTCATTCAGCAGTGGCGTGATCCGAATCGCGAGACGTTTCGCCAACCGTTGCAGAAAATCACGGACCCGGTCGCTCTGGTAGCCTGTGACCACATAGAAATCATCCGTCCCGGCTTCCATAGCAGATCGGATCGCCCGTTCGATAAGGGGAATGCCCAGAATGGGGACGAGGGGCTTGCTGAGACCTTTCTGCCGGAGTCGGCTGCCATTGCCCGCCGCGAGAATCAGACACTTTATCCCCATCGTCTCAGTTTCCATAGATAAAATGTCTTGTCATCTGGATGGGTCCCGAGAGAAGCTGGGAAATTCAAATCCGTCACATCCCTTCCCAGTCTGCACCCTCTGTAATCATGGGCCTTGTAAAGAGTATCCTCCGATCACAACCGGACAGTAGTGGCCGCCCATCGCTCTTTTCTTCCTTTCATGTTCTTCTAGTTGACCCTCAGAAAAAGGGGTCATCCTCTAGATGGTCTATCCTGAGCAGATTTAGGCGGTGGGAGTGACCGACTCTTCAAGAACACACCTCTTTAATGTTAGCCTTTCGACGAGGGTTTTGGAAGGAAAAAGTGCAAAGAAGCAGGAAGTAAAAGGAGAGCCCATTCCTGAATTCCCCACATGCGCGACCGTTTGGCCAGATCCAGAGCAAAAACCAAATCGAGCACGATCTCGCTCAGCCCCTGGTCTTACTCATTCCCCTGGATTGACGAATCCCGTGGGTTTGCTACGCTGCTCTAAATACAAACCCTGTGCGTTGTCAAGCAACCCTGGTTGCACCTCAAGATTGAGCAGCCCGACACTGGACTGCTTATAATCAACGTTGGCACGATGTTCAGCTCCCGTAGCTCCGCCGCCCCCAGCCGCAGCTCCGCCGCGATCCGCACCCGCTGCCCCAGCGCCCGGCGGCGCAGGTAGGCCCCCATGGAGAGCCGAGCCGCCTGCGCAAGGGTAGCGGCCACCCTGGTTCCCAATGGCATTCGCATAGATAATCCGGTAGATAGCTCGTCGGTGGACCGATAGGTTGTTGATTTTCAAAAGGATACGCCTCCCTCAATTTTTTCTGCCGAAGCGCTTGACTTTTGCGCCCCAGTTTGCCACCCTAGGTATGGAGTACTGGGAGCTACCCGATGGACCCGCTGATCGAGAACCTTAAATCCACGACATTCTTCGGCAAGCGCCTGACACGGCGGCAGATCGCCGACATCCAGGAGACCGTGGGGCTGTTCCCGAAGCTGAGCCGCACCGAGCTGGGCCACACCATCTGCGAGCACCTGCGCCCCAGCCCCCTCTCCGCGAGGATCTCGCCGAGCTGACGCCGCTAGCCCTGGAGGCGGTGACCGAGCGGGAGGCTGTCGCGGAGTGGAACGAATGGGTCGAGCGCTACCATCCCCAGGGCTACCGCCAGCCCATCGGCGCGCATCTGCGCTACTTCCTGCTCGACCGACACGGGCGCCAGCTCGGCTGCCTGCTGTTCGGCTTCGCCACCCGCAACCTGGAGTGCCGCGACACCTGGATCGGCTGGCAGGGCCAGGCGCACCGCAAGCACCTCGACCTGGAGTATCTACGAAGTTTCGGACTATTTGGGCTGTGGCAGCTATGGCAGTCGAGTGGTCCCGGAGGTCGAGTGCACTTCATGATTGCTGAGAAGAGCAGTGATGTCAAGGTCAAGCGGGTGTCCAGGCTCACTGAAAGCAAGGCCCGGTGTTGTATTTCACATGATTTCGGCGGATTTTACCAAATTATTCCATGCATTCGTCCGGCCGTTGTTCGAATTAAGAGCGCTCACGGCTGCCCAGCGACAATTAGAATTTTCGTTCTGGGTCGCGCGGTGCAGACGTGGCAGAGGGAGCCCGGAGGGCGACCAATGCCGCCCGCTATGGAAGCAAAAGGGGCAAGATCTACCATACGGGAAAGGGGTAGCAGGGGGCAGAGCCTCTCCCCCCTAAGGCTGAGTAGTAAGTGCGTGGGTGGGATGGGGTTGGTTTGGAGGAGGTGCCGGGGGGCAGGGGGACGCGTCCCCCTGCCCCCCGGCACGTTTGTGGTCTCATGTCCGACAGGTCGAGGACGGGCCGATTCACTGCCCCAGGCCCAGTACTGCGTTTCGTGCTGTTCCGCTTGCGCGCCTGCTCGGCCCTGTAACTGACTACGTCCAGCTCCAGGATCTCTGCATGATGCACGGCATCAAGAAGTCTCCCGTGAGGCCAGCAGGAAGCTGCGTTCAAGGGGCGGAACCCGTTCTGCTTGCAGGCTTTCCAGAGGCTGAAGCCGCAGTCAAGCTCGCTGCCTGTAACTCTTTCCTGCAGTAGCGAATGAATCCAAAAAAGCACCTCGGCCTGCACCGCTGTGTCTTGGTTGGTGAAGCGTCGGCGGGCCCGGCTGGAGAGCAACCCGCGCAGGAATAGCCAGCGGGTGTTGTTTTTCAGTTTGTTTCAGTGGATTTTACCAAATTATTCCATGAACTCGTCCGGTCGTTGTTCGAATTGGTTCACTACTGCAGGAGAGAATTGAGGCCGGGTAAAGGCCCTGTAGAACCGTATGTTTCAGTCAAGCTCGCCACTGTAACTCTTTCCTGCAGTAGTGAACTAATCCACAAAATTCCTCGGCCTTGCATCGGAATAATCTGAAGAATTTTGTCGAAACAAAGTGAAATACAACAGCGGGGAACTCATCGACAGATGGCCCTCGGGGCGTCCGGCTGCTGACCGGGCGCCCGTTTCGCCCACCCGGCCTGTCGATAGATTCCTCTATGCCTCCAAAAACTCCGCGGGGGCGGGGGCTGGCCCTCGCTTCGCTGCGGCCACGCGCGCCTCGCTCCAGGAACGCTCGAATTCCACGGGAGCCACGTAGCCCAGCGCCGAGTGGCGGCGGCGGCGGTTGTAGAAGCCCTCCAGGAAACGGAAGATCGCAGTCTTCGCCTCCTCCCGGTTCGTCAGCCGCACGCGCTGCAGCAGCTCGCATTCGACCGTAGCGAAAAGACTTTCCGCCAGCGCATTGTCATAACAGTCACCTACCGTGCCCATCGAACGCAGGATGTCGGCTTGGTCGCAGCGCGCGGCGACCGCCAGCGCCGTGTACTGGGTGCCGTGGTCGGAATGGAACACGACCTTGCGCGGTGCCCGCGTGTCGATCGCCATCTGCAGTGCCTCCAGCACGAGTGCGGCCGTCTGGCGCGCGCTCATGGCCCAGCCCACCACCTTGCGGCTGAACACGTCCAGCACCGTGGCTAGATACAGAAACCCTTCCACTGTAGGCACATACGTGATGTCTGCCACCCACAGCCGGTTCGGCTCCGACGCTTCGAAGCAGCGCTCCACGCGGTCCGGGGCGACCGTCGCCTGGCGGTCCGACTGCGTTGTCGAGACCCGCCGCCGCCGCGTCACTCCTTGCAGCCCGCTGGCGCGCATCAGCCGCGCCACCCGCTGCCACGAAATTACCACGCCTTGCGCCCGCAGTTCCGCGTGCACCCGCCGTGACCCGTAGATCCCCTGTGACTGCTCGTGAATCTCCGCGATGCGACCCGACAGGATTACATTCTCTTGCGCCCGGCGGCTGCTCGGCCGCCGGCGCCACGCGTAGTACCCGCTGGTGGAGACCTCCAGCACCCGGCACATGCACGCAATCGGATATTGGGCCTGATGCGCTCTTACGAACTCGTAGATCCGGACGGAATCGAGTCGGTCTCCCGAGCGAACCAGGCCGCGGCTTTTGACAGGATCTCCCGCTCCATGCGCAGCTGCCGAACCTCGCGCCGCAGCCGCGCCAGCTCGTCCTGGTCCTTGCTGCGCAGCCCGTCCGTGCGGCTGCCTTGATCCAGCTCCGTCTGCTTCACCCAGCGCCGCACTGACTCCCGCGAAATCTCGAATTCGCGCGCGATCTGCGTTGCGCTGCGGTCACCGACTTGTGCCAGCTTCACGACCTGCTCCTTGAAGTCCTTCGGATAGGCCTTCACATTCACTTGTTTACTCATTGTTTCTGTACTCCTTTGGCCCCGGCTCACGGGTGCTCACTTACTGCCTATCCAACACTATCCCACCTAGGCACGAAAAGATGAACACTCCAACGTGTTCCGGCGTATCCACCGGGCGATTCTCGAGCAAGCCCCGCGGGAGACGGCTGGCCAACTGTGGCACGGCCACCGGATCTTCGCCGTCGACGGCTCGAAGCTGAACCTGCCCCGCCCGCTGGCCCAAGAGGGCTACCGCACGCCCTCATCGAACGCCCACTACCCGCAGGGCCTGCTCAGCTGCCTCTACCAGCTGCGCTCCCGCATCCCGGTCGACTTCGACCTGCTCGCCCATGGCAACGAGCGCCTGGCGGCCCTGGCCCACCTCCGGGCGCTCGCCCCCGGCGATGTCGTCGTCTACGACCGCGGTTACTACTCCTTCCAGCTGCTGCACGCCCACGCCGAACGCCGCCTGCAGGCCGTCTTCCGCCTCCAGCGGAACGCCTCCGCCCTGTTCCGCGACTTCATCCTCGGCGACCGCACCGATCACACGGTCACCGTCACGCCCAGCGCCGACGTACTGCGCCAGCACCCGCAGGCCGCCTTCCAGCCCTGCCGGGTGCGCCTCATCAAGTACACCGTCGGCACAACCACCTACACCCTCGCCACCACCCTGCTGGACCGGCAGCGCTACAGCGTGCGGGACCTCGCCGACCTGTACCACGGCCGCTGGAGCATCGAGGAGCTGTACAAGATTTCCAAGCAACTGCTGACGGTGGAGGAGTTCCACGGCCAGACCGAGCGCACGGTCCAGCAGGAGCTGTTCGCCCACTTCAGCCTGATCGCCCTGGCCCGGCTGTTCACCAACCGCAGCGAGGAGAGCTTCCGGGCCGACCCGGGCAAGCCGGCGATGCAGGCGAACTTCAAGAGCAGCCTGCGCACCGTGGCGCGGCACCTGGAAGGGCTGTTCCTGGAGCACGCCGCCATGCTGGGCAAGACCGTCGAACGGATCCTCGCCGGCATCGCCGCGTGCCGCCAGCGACAGCGCCCGAACCGCTCCTTCCCGCGCCTCTCCCGGAAACCCGCCAGCAAATGGAGGTCCAGCAAGGCAACCGCAACTGCAACCACAGCCTGAAGCGCGAAAAACCGGCCCGCTGCGCCGGAATTCCCCTTGAACCCTTAAACGAATGCTGTTTGGCCGTTAAACGAATGCCATTGGCCGTTCCCCTGGCCTTGCGCCCCTTCGTCATGCCGAGGAACTGCCAGTTGGCCGCCCGGTAGCAGGTCGCCCGGTAGCGCTCCAGGTCAACGAAGGTCTCCACCAGCACCGGCCGGTAGCCGTGCCGCTGCGCCAGTCCTGCGGCAGCTGCTGCAGCGCCAACCCCAGCGCCTTCGACGCCAGGAACTTGACCTGCACCCAAGGAAACAAAAGGAACCGGCTGTTGCTGATGACCAGGTCGAGGTGCTTGCGGTGCGCCTGGCCCTGCCAGCCGATCCAGGTGTCGCGGCACTCCAGGTTGCGGGTGGCGAAGCCGAACAGCAGGCAGCCGAGCTGGCGCCCGTGTCGGTCGCGCAGGAAGTAGCGCAGATGCGCGCCGATGGGCTGGCGGTAGCCCTGGGGATGGTAGCGCTCGACCCATTCGTTCCACTCCGCGACAGCCTCCCGCTCGGTCACCGCCTCCAGGGCTAGCGGCGTCAGCTCGGCGAGATCCTCGCGGAGAGGGGGCTGGGGCGCGGTCCGCTCGCCCGGCGTGATCGGCCTCTGCGGGCCCCGCCCGGGCATAGCGCTGCGGGCTGGCAGGGTCAGGATGCCGAGCCGCTCCAGCCCCTCAAGCAGGCGCGTCGCCAGATGAATGCGGTTGCTGCCCTTCGGCGTCTGCCAGCGCAGGTGCTCGCAGATGGTGTGGCCCAGCTCGGTGCGGCTCAGCTTCGGGAACAGCCCCACGGTCTCCTGGATGTCGGCGATCTGCCGCCGTGTCAGGCGCTTGCCGAAGAATGTCGTGGATTTAAGGTTCTCGATCAGCGGGTCCATCGGGTAGCTCCCAGTACTCCATACCTAGGGTGGCAAACTGGGGCGCAAAAGTCAAGCGCTTCGGCAGAAAAAATTGAGGGAGGCGTATCCTTTTGAAAATCAACAACCTATCGGTCCACCGACGAGCTATCTACCGGATTACCTATGCGAATGCCATTGCATCGCCAAGATCGGCGTGGACGGCTTCCTTCGGCGCCGTTTCCATTTTTCAGGGCAAATATCAGGTGACCATGTAGGCTATCGTTGGGCTTGTGGCTTGGTGCAAAAATGCACCATCGTCCCTTCTCATATTCACTTTATGTTCACAATGACCTAACGGCAAACCCAGTGTTCCTGAACACTCCCAGCGAACCCGTCATGTCCGATCAGATTGTCATCACCGAGAAATCCAGCCAAGCGAAAGATGTACGCGCTGCAGTCGGTTCCCGCTACGGTGATATTCTTCCTGCCGAGGGTCATCTGTTCGATCTGCTCGAACCGGAGGATGTGGAGCCGGCCTGGAAACATTGGTCAGCGATCCTGCTCCGGCCTGAAGGGCTTTACGGCACACGGCCAGCGACAGGCGGCAACAAAGCCACGAAGCTGAAAGCCATTCGCATGGCACTCCGCACCGCCAAACGGGTCTGGCTTGCCACCGATTGCGACCGCGAGGGGCAGCTCATTGGTCAGGAGATCCTGGAGCACTATAGCTACCGCGGCCAGGTCATGCGGGTGCTATTCACCGCGCAGGACGCGCAAACCATCCGTGACGCTTTCAGCTGCGCGCGGCCTAATAGCGAGTATGCCCGCCTTTACGCCGCCGCCGTGGCACGCCGACAGGCCGACCAGATCTACAATCTATCGCTGACCCGCACCGCAACCGTGATACTCGGCCGGGGCGCACGGGGAGTGATCGGGGTCGGACGGGTGAAAACGCCGACGATGGCGATTGTGTGCAAGCGCGAATTGGAAATCCGCGACTTCGTTCCGGTTCCCTACTTCGAGGTTACCGCCACTGCGCAGATTGCGGGCGGTGAGTTCCAGATGCGGCACGCCCCGCAAGAGCGCATTGTTCGGCGCGAGGGTGCGGAGGCGGTCGTCGATGCGGCACGGGACTTTGAGGGGGCGCTTGGTATGCGGGTTGAGGACAAGCGGCAAAAACCGCCGAAACTCCATGATCTGCCGTCGCTTCAGAAACTTTGCAACGCCCGCTTCGGCTGGTCTGCCGCCAAGACTCTTGATATGGCGCAGGAACTGTATGACGGCCCGGGCAAGAAGATCATCACCTATCCGCGCGCCGAGGTGCGCTACCTACCGGAGAGCGCGGTCTCTGACGTGCCGCGGATCGTTGGTGGATTGCGGGCGGGGCAATCGTACGGCGTGATACCGGTCCCCACGCCGCCAGTGGTCCGCATGGGAGCGAGTGGTAGTTTCCACGACAAGGGGCTGAATGAGGCGAGCCATCACGCGGTCATCCCGAACGTCAACACGGTTGGCGATCTCCCCGAGGTATGGTCCCGCCTGTCGGCGGACGAGAAGAAGCTGTTTGACCTCATCGCGCGCTCCTACCTGGCAGCAGTCATGCCAGATTACCGCTACCGGCAGACAACTGCGACGCTTAATGCTGACGGTTTCACTTTCCGCGCCACAGGCCGCCAACTGATTGATCCCGGTTGGCGCAAAGCGTTTCCGGAATGGCGGCCTACCGAGGAGAAGAGCGAGCAAGCTCAATTGCTTCCGGTGCTGTACGACGGTGAGCCCGCGCAATTGCGGAACTTGGCCATTGAGGATAAGGAGACCCGTCCCCCGCCACGTTATAAGGAAGGCACGTTGATTGAGGCCATGCAAACTGCCTGGCGTTTTGTCAGCGACGCAGTTCTGCGGGACCGTCTGAAGGAAGCCAAGGGTATCGGAACGCCAGCGACCCGGGCTGAGATCGTCGGCGGGTTAAAGAAACAGGATTTTTTGATTGCACAAGGCAAGTACATCGTTCCGACTGATAAGGGCCTGGCACTTTTTGGAGTACTCGAACTCGCTGATCCGGCGCTTGTGGATCCGGGCGTGACGGCGCAACTCGAATGCCTACTCGACGATGTTGTGACCGGTAAGCAGGAGATGGTGGGCGCGATCGATTCGGTGTGCGATGCCGCCCAACGCATCATCCGAAAGCTCAAGGAAAGCCCAGCGGTCGGCGAACGCTGTTCACCCAACTACGCTTTCGGCGGCGCGGCCGTGGAGCGTCCGCCAACGTCCGCGATGAAACGGTTTGCTCTAAGCATCGCCCGGCGCAAGGGGATTAAGCCTCCACAGGGTTATACCAAATCAGGATCGATCTGTCGTGCCTTCTTGGAACAGCACGCGCCAGGCAAGCAAGTAAAGAGGCCACCAGAGAAGCCGGGGACAGGCCAGTGACTGCGGCGCAGATGGCGTTTGCCGAAACGATTGCGCGGGAGGAAGATCTTCATGGGGTCATTCCCGACGAGACCAGTGCCAGCATGCCCGCGATCTCGGAGTGAATTAACGCGAACCAAAGAGCTAAACCTGGAAAGCTCAACTACAGGGCATCCGACAAGCCGCCAAAATCCTGGGCTTCTGTATCTACAGAGCCGAAGAAGAGGCGGTACAAGCACAAGATCAATGACGCCAAAGCCGATGGCACCTCTACTATCCCGTACTGCACGATCCCGCCCGGCAGGGTCCGAGAATGGACACGCGCTGCGGACTCCTTACGGCAACAAGGAGATCGCTCTCGAACTCGGCGCTCGCTATGGTGCGTCGAGCTGATATGCCATGGCCCGGCGTCGGTCTTGCCGTCTTCCACGCACGGGTCGTTGTAATGCCGGAATGCCGTTGTCGAGGATGTTACGACTTGGGTTGAAACTGAACAGCAGTTCTGCTTAGTCACTGGAGACAAGGATCTCCTAGTGCTGTCACCCCTCAATGGGATTCCCATCCTGCAGGCAAAAGACTTCCTGGCTGCCAAGGTAGATTCTGAGGTGTGACGGAGAGGGCTGGTCCAACAATTCATCTCAAACACGTGGACTACGAAGATCCCGCAACAGGTGCGATTGAGATTTTCCATGCAGATGCAGCAAGTCTCAACGTAGGTTTTTTAGGCGTAATAGAGCTTTGTACCGGGTGGGGCTGCCTTGTTCTGGCTGGTGCGAATGGCGAGGAATTGCGGCTCGCGGGTTCGCGGACCGCCCGGCTTCGCGAGCCATCCCCTCCGAGTGCAGGCACTCCCGCCTACCCGTTTCAAGCCTACAGCTGTACTCTCTGTGCTTGATTTCCCGTCCGATCACCGATGCCAAACGCCAAATTGATTACTGGCGCACTAAGACTCGGTTTGAAACGAGGGATAAAATAGGGGCATGATCCACTTGCCTGCTCTTCGCTGGGGTACTCCTTACAAGAGTTTGGACTATCTGGAAGTTGTACATTTTGAAACTGGTGAACCCGTTGCAGAAATCAGTCAGGTTCTTGCTGCCATGGTGCGCCATGACCTGCAGCATGCCTCTCGTGCTCAGGCTGTATTGCGAGAAGAATCACCCAAGGAAATCGCTGCACGCATGAATCGCGCAGCGGACGAGTTCATGAACGGCGAACTGCCACTGGGTGATGGCAGTCAAACTCCCCAGGATTACGTGCACCAGCAATCCTCAACCACAGGTCTTCCTGAAGCAATGTGCCGCTCAAATATGGAAAAAATGGCCTTTGTACTGCGGGAAATGGGCAACATCCTAGATTCCCTAACACGCGGGCTGGACCTGAACATCCTAGCCCATGGCTACGGAGTCGACCAGGCAGGTCGCATGTTGAGTTATCAGGTCCAGTCAGATGTCCTGGGAGCCGTCCTGCCTAGCAATTCACCGGGAGTTCATACACTTTGGTTGCCAGCAATCCCCCTGCAAGTCGGACTTTGCCTGAAACCTGGCTCACAAGAGCCTTGGGCACCTTACCGCGTGGCAATTGCGCTGATCAAGGCTGGGATTCCGAAGGAAGCAATTTCACTCTACCCCGGCGGCCATGATGTCGGGCAGTCCATCCTGCAGCGTTGCAAACGGACGATGTTGTTTGGTGGGCAGACCACCATGGACTTGTATGCAGGCAATCCTGGTGTGCAGGTTCATGGACCCGGGTACAGCAAGATCCTGTTCGGTGAAGATACGGTTGATCACTGGCGCAACTATCTCGATATGATGGAAACAAGCGTCTTTCTGAACAGTGGTCGCAGTTGCATCAATACCTCATCCATCTGGGTTCCCAGACATGGACATGAAATTGCTAAAGCTCTGGCTGAGCGACTGGTAGCAGTCCGCCCGAAAGATCCTCGTGACCCTGAATCCTCACTTGCAGCATTTACTGTTCAGGGAGTTGCAGAAGCAGTTTCAGGCTCCATTGACCATGATCTGGCACAAGGTGGTGCTGTGGATCTAACAGCTGAACTGCGCAATACGGAGCGCGTGATCACACGAGAGCACTGTTCATACCTGCTACCAACGGTGACTTACTGCGAATCCCCGGATCATCCACTAGCAAGCAAGGAATTCATGTTCCCGTTTGTGAGCGTTGTGAAATGTCCCCAGGATGAGATTTTGGACAGGATTGGATCAACGCTTGTCTGTTCAGCTATCACAGATGATGAGAAATGGAAAGCAGATTTGCTCGCGTCCCAGACAATTGACCGCTTGAACTTCGGTTCGATCCCAACAACACAATTGGATTGGCTCCAACCTCATGAAGGCAACATCGTTGAGTGGCTCTATCGGCCACGTTCCTTCCAGATGCTTGCTTCATAAATGTTGTTCTTATGATTCTTGCTGGCAACAGCACGATTAGCTCAGAAAGTCAAAATGGCGACAACTTAGTGCTTGAACCCCTTGCAGCTGCCTGAAATCCACTTAACATGCTAAAGAAACTCGGTGAATATCTTGCAGCCTGGGGGCTATTGACCCTGCTCAGGTTTTTGCCCTTCCCTCTTGCTCTTCGCACGGCGGAATTCCTCGGAACCATCTGTGGGCTTTGCACCCGCAGATGGCGCCGGATTGCTGACAGTAACCTGCACCAAGCCATGCCAGAGCTTGATGGAGATCAGAGAAAGACCATTCAGCACGGCATGTTCCAGAATCTGGGACGTGTAGCACTTGCTCTTGCAAAAGCCCCATTCTGGTCAAGAGCCAAACTTCAAAAGCATGTTGAGTTCATGGGACTGGAACATTTCCAGCAAGCCTCTGACTTAGGGCATGGAGTGATTCTTCTGACTGCCCATCTTGGCAACTGGGAGCTGGGGGCACTTGCGCATGGTGCCTTGGTAGGGCACCTGCAGGTCGTAGTGAGACCTATTGAGAACAAGTTTATTGATGTCCGAATAACACGATTGCGCAGTACTCACGGAAATTGTGTGATTACCAAATACAAAGCCGCTCGTGAAATTCTAAAGGCCTTGCATAACAAGGAAACAGTGGGGATTCTTGCCGATCAGAACACTCTAATCGATGAAGCTGTTTTTATTGACTTTTTCAAGAGGAAAGCTTCAGCAAACAAGGCATTTGCCCAATTGGCAACTCACTCAGGGGCAGCTGTAGTACCTGCCATCACTTGGTGGAATCAAAGCAAACAAAAGCACGTTGTTGAATATGGACCTGCAATTGAGATTATCCAGACGGAAAATCCGGAAAATGATGTTTTCACCAACACCCAGCAATTTCAAAAAGCTCTGGAAGATCGTATAAGACTCCATCCAGAGCAATGGCTCTGGATCCATCGGCGTTGGAAAACCCAGCCAACAGGAAGTGAAGTGAATAAAAACAGCATTTCCTGAGAATTGAACAGCTATACTACTATTTTCCGCACATGCCGATACTCAACTTGGCTTGTCAGATTCACTGGTCCCGACAAGCGATTCTAAGTCTTTGCTGTAGAACAGCCATCGCGCTGATACTTGTACTTGCCTGCACTGTTGCAAGTGCAGCAGATGAGTCCACCGAACCGATTGACACTCAAGCGGATGCCTACTACCATTTTTCGCTAGGTCACCTATACCATCAACTTGCCTTGCAGCACATGCGTCAGGAGTATGCGGATCGTGCAGTCACGGAGTACAAGACAGCTCTTGAGAATGATCCAGATGCAAACATAATCCGGGTTGAACTGATCAACCTTTTTGCGGGCACTAACCAATTGGAAGAAGCTGTTTCCATAGCAGATGAAATATTCACTACTGATCCTGACAACGTGGAAGTGCGACGCCTGCTTGGTTCTATTTATCGCAGTTATGCCACCAAGCAGCGTCAGACTGTTGACTTGGAATTATTGCATAAAGCCATTGAGCAGTATGAAAGAGTCTCTGCACTGAATTCTGAAGACACGGACGTCCAAATGGCTCTCGGATCCTTGTACAGGTCTATAAGTGAACCGGCAAAAGCAGAGGAAGCATTGCAACGAGTTCTAGCCATTGAACCTGAAAACACCGATGCACAAATAGGACTTGCTTATTTACTGATGGAAGCAGGAAGAACGCCGGAAGCGATTGAATCTTTGGAAGCAATTCTCAAGGAAGAACCAGACAATAAACGCCACCTGAATGCGTTGGCAAGTGCTTACGAGGAGAGCGGTAAATACCGTCTTGCTGCTGAAGTATTTCAAAAGCTGGTGGATCAGGATGGCAACACACTACAGGCTCGTCAAAGGCTTGCCGGAAATCTTTTCTACTCGCGCCAGTTCGAAAAATCACTTGAGCAGTACGAGAAGCTTTCAGAACTCGACCCTCGTCAAGCTGATTACCAGCTGCAGATCTCAATGATTGAGCGACAGCGCAAGAATTATTCACGTGCCTGGGAAGCACTGGAAAAGGCTCGTTTTCTTGAAACCGATGTAGTCAAGATACAGTTCAGTGCCATTAACCTTCTGGAAGCAGAGGGAAAAATTGAACAGGCAGTCAAGGAGACCAGGAAGCTCCTGGTCGACACACAGAAACCTGAATACTCTTCCAGCGAACGCCACAGGCGCTCCATGCTGCAGGAGCAGCTTGGGTTCCTGGAGAGAAAACAGGAGAATTACGAAGAATCCTTTGAAGCTTTTCAGGAAATCGCTGTTTCGACTCCTGAACTCCAACCTCGTGCCTTGTATCAAGGAATCGAAACATGGCGCATGGCACGGGACTACCAGCGCGCTGAAAAAGAAGCACGCAAGGCTGTCAATGAAGTGGATGGCGATCCCATGCTGGTTAATATACTGGCAACTGTCCTTGCCGAACGCAGCAAAACGAAAGAAGCAGTCAAAGTCCTTCAAGGGCTGCTGAAGAACAGCAAGGAAGACCTTGATGTCCTGCTTGCGATCAGTCGGATTTATGAAAAAGCACAACTGTTTGACAAGGCAATTGAGTGCATTGATCAGGCCAACCTGTTAGCAGACACAGACAGTTCACACCTGAACATTCTTTTCACTTATGGTTCGGTCTATGAACGTGCCAAGGAATATGAAAAGTCCGAGGCCAAGTTCCAGGAAATACTGTCTATTGATTCCGAAAACTCCAGTGCACTGAATTACCTGGGGTACATGTTTGCCGACCGTAGTGTGAATCTGGACGAGGCCCATGACATGATTCAGCGGGCACTCGATCTTGAACCGGAAAATGGAGCCTATCTTGACAGTTTGGGTTGGGTTTATTTCCGACAGAACAAGCTTGAGTTGGCAGCAAAATACCTGGAACGGTCTTTGGAGCAGTATCAGAATGACCCCATTGTCCACACGCACTTGGGGGATGTGTACTATAAGCAAGGACGCATCAAGGAAGCCCAACATCACTGGAACCAGGGTCTTGAGGAATGGAAGCGATCTGCTCCCGCAGATCGCGACAACAACGAAATTGAAGGGTTACGCCGCAAGCTTGCAGAGCTTGAACTATCTATGGCGAAAGATTCGTCAGAGACCAAGAAAAGGAACTGAAGCCTTTTCTGACTCAGGGCCTTGCCTGGACAATGTATTACATACCCTTTCCTGAATTAAAATTAGAGAAGAACACATGAGAATATTTATCGATAGTGCGAATCTTGAAGAGATTCGCAAGGCATGTGAGTACGGGATCATTGATGGCGTTACAACAAACCCATCCCTGATAGCCAAGGAAGGCCACGAACATCATGACCAGATCCGTGCAATCTGCGGACTTGTTGGTGGAGATGTAAGTGCTGAGGTTGTTTCAACAGATGTTGAGGGGATGATTTTGGAAGGACGCGTACTAGCGAAACTCCATGACAGCGTTGTTGTAAAAATTCCGCTTATCAGAGAGGGCATCAAGGCAGTAAAAGCACTAGCTAATGAAGGGATTCGCACAAACGTCACGCTTTGCTTCTCACCCATACAGGCACTGTTGGCAGCAAAAGCAGGAGCGTACCTGATCAGCCCGTTCATAGGCAGACTGGATGATATTGCCCTCAACGGGAGTGAGTTGATTCAAGAGATTGTTGCCATTTATGACAATTACGGCTACCCCACCCAGGTATTGGCCGCTTCAGCCCGTGGGCCGCTACATGTCAAGGAAGCTGCACTGGCTGGTGCGCATGTTTGCACTCTGCCCTATAAGGTGTTTGATCAAATGTTCAACCATCCCTTGACAGATATCGGCTTGGAAAAATTTCTGGCTGATTATCGCAGCACACTTGCTCAGAAAACTGAAGCAGGTGTCATTTCCTAGGCAAGTAAAATATCTTTCGTCTTGCTTACCTGCAGTCTTTGACTGCACAAGCACCAACTCACTTCAGAGTGCTGTGGAAATACCTCCAAGAACAACTATAATTTGCGGGCAAGAATGGACAATGGATCTATAGTTGAAACTGTCCGGCCATCCAATACCCGACTTAAAGTACTTGCCGGGCTGTTCCTGCTCTCAGTAGTCACTTTTCTGGATCGAGTCTGCATTAACTCTGCTGGTCCAGATATGCAGCGTGATCAGGAGTTGTCCAATACGCAATGGGGTATGGTTCTGAGTGCGTTTCTGGCTGCCTATTGAGTTTTTGAAATCCCAGGCGGTTGGTTAGGTGATCGGTTTGGCCCCAGGCTGATCTTGCCCCGTATTGTCGTTTGGTGGTCCGGGTTCACGGCACTAACAGGAATCGTTCAAACTTACTGGCAACTGCTGGTTGTCCGTGCAATGTTTGGTGCAGGAGAAGCAGGAGCCTACCCCAATGCATCCTGTGTGGTTTCACGCTGGTTCCCTGCGCATCAACGTGCAAAAGCTCAAGGCATCATCTTCATGGCAAGCAGACTGGGTGGTGCTCTTTCTCCCCTGCTGGTTTATCCGCTGATCCTTGGATGGGGTTGGCGCAGTGTGTTTTTTGCTTTCAGTGGCCTTGGAGTTATCTGGGCAGTCTGGTGGTGGCACTTTTTTCGGGACTATCCACAACAACATGCTGAAGTTAATGCAGAAGAAGTTAGGTGTAATCGAACACCCCTCTGAAGCTCGACCTCACATAGCTATTGGAACCTTGGTTGGCAGCTGGAATTTATGGGCAATTCTCGGGATGTATCACTTCTTTGTTATGCATCCAACTGGTACCTTTTCTGGACAGCCAGTTACCTTTCTTCGGAAAAAGGCTGGGTTGAGGCGGAGTTGACTGCCTACACCGCCCTTCCATTCTTACTGGCAGCCATAGCTAATTTGTTCAGTGGCACGTTGAGCGACAGGCTTGTCAAGAGAATTGGATTGAAATGGGGTCGCCGGGCAGTAGGTATGTCAGGGGTTGGAACCGCCGGAATCCTGATACTGCTGTCACTAGTCATTGAGGATAGGTTGGCAGCCAGCCTGGTTCTGGCAGTTGGCTTTGCAGCTTCTGACTTCATGCTTCCTGTTGGCTGGGCAGTATGTGCAGACATTAGTAGAGAAGCTTCAGGAACAATCAGTGGCGCCATGAATACAGCAGGCCAAATTGGTGGAGTCATTATGAGCATTGGCTATGGCGTTCTGATTGATAAATATGGATGGAACCTGCCTCTGGCGCTGATTGCTTGTAGTTGCTTTATTTCCATGCTCTTCTGGTTCAAAATTGATCCTACAAAACCTATTCTTCAGAGACCCTATATCGACTCATTAGCTGCTTGAAGCCTAAACGCTGCATTATTTCAATCTGCAAGTACCAATTTGCAAGTGGAATTCAGATATGCCCGTCATCAGATCGTGAACGCTCCACGAGACTGGTCAGATCAAACGGGTTATGACTTCGCTTTAAATGCAAGTAAATGACCTGCCGAGCAATGCGATCATAATCACCACTGTGAACCATTCGGAACTACTGTAGCGTGCCGTTTGCCTTTGTTTCCAGCTTCGCTTCCACCTTACCCCGCCGACCGAGAAGGATCTGGCCAGGTAATTCCAGCACTTTCTGTCATGAGGAGAAAAGCCGACCAGAATATCTGCTGCGACAATTGTGAGGCAACTCGGTGCAATCAGTTATGCAGAAGCCGAGGAGTTCACTCTCGACGTACGGCGTCATGATGTCATTGCAATGAAGGCACGTCCACTGAAGAAAACAATCGAGGATCAACTCAGACTCTGAGTGAAATGTTTACTGCCCAGGCAATACGACAGGGAAAAAAAAGAAACCTTGCAGAATGGCTGAGAGTCCTCTTCTGGCAATGCCACGACCCGAAAGGAGGAAACCATCAGCAAGGACCCTAATGATCACTTTTGTGTATAAGTCCCAATATTTTCAGACTACAGGTGTTGTACCTCCTTGAGAACCAGTTCGATTCTCTAATACCCTCTATCAGGCAGGAGATATATCAGTCACGTAAGGTTAATATGCTCTGTTTGCAGATAAACAGACTGATTCAAAGATTCTATCCCATCACTGTCGGATCTATTAACTCCTTAAGACTCTGTCAAATAAAGACTTGCAGAAGCTCTCAGCCCTGAGCATTCACTGCAAGGACATTATGCGTCGAGAAGGACAGGGATGATGAGTGGTTTGCTTTTTCTTTGTGTTTTGCGACTGATGTAGCGCGCCAGAGCATTTTGAACTGTCTTTTCGAGGACTGCCAAGTCTTTTAGGTCCTTTGGGGAGCTAGCTGCAACATCCTTTCGTATGGCATCATGGGCATCCTTGATTAATGAGTTTGCTTCATCGGAGACCATAAACCCACGGGACATGATCTCAATTTGGGCAACCCGACCCTTACGATCATCAATCGTAACTATGGGCACCAAAACTCCGAAATCCGATGAGAGTCTCCGATCATCGACTGCTTCATGATTAAAAATCCTTTCACCTGTGCCGGCATCTATTCGAACTTTTCCGGATTCAACTTTCTGATCCATAACACGAGCACCGAATTCGTCAAACTGAAGGACGTTACCACTTTCCAGGATGAATGCATCCTCGAGGTCACGACCTCGCACCTTCAATGCAAGTTTCATGTGCGCTGATAACTGCCTGTACTCTCCATGCACTGGCACAAAGTATTTTGGCCTTACCAGATTGAGCATCAATTTCAACTCTTCCTGATAGGCATGACCGGAAACATGCAGGTTGTGTGGTGAGTCTCCAATCAGTACATCCGCGCCAAGCCGATTCAAGTTGTTCACCATTTGATAGATCGGCTTTTCATTGCCTGGAATGAGCTTGGCACTGAACGCAACAATGTCTTTTTCTTTGATATCAACGTTTTTGTGAGCACCCTTGGATGCACGTGTAAGCGAGGATTGCAGTTCCCCTTGACTGCCAGCAATGACCGTCGCTCGCTTTTTCCGTGGAAGAGTCAATAGTTCTTCGGGCTCGACCAACGTACCAGGTGGTATACGCATCAGCCCGAGATCGCTTGCAATAGCGGTAGATGTAGTCAGACTTCTACCAACCAATGCCACTTTACGCCCATGCATAACAGCTTGGTCGAACACCTGCTGCATGCGATGGATTGCAGATGAAAAGCAGGTAAAAAATAAAGCCTTGGGAGCCTTTGTGAAGATGTCGTCAAAAACAGGTCCTACTTCACTTTCCGATGCACTGAATCCAGGAACATCAGAGTTTGTTGAATCGGCGAGAAGCAACAAAACACCGGAGTTCCCAATTGCCGCAAAGGTCTCGAATTGAAAGCTATTTCCATCAATGGGCGCTTGATCAATCTTGAAGTCCGCTGTGTGCAGGATCCGTCCTTGCGGGGTTTCAATAACCAATGCCATGCATTGAACAGTACTGTGTGTAATCGGGATTGCTTCCACGGTGAAACATCCAAACTTGACTTTCGTCCGAGGCTTCAAGGCATTCAGTCTGGGGTTATTCTCGAATGTGTACTCGTCAAGACGTTTCTTTAGCATCCGTAGAGTGAAGTCTGATCCATAAATTGCCAAATCCAGATATTGCAGCAGGTGCCTCACGGCACCGATATGATCCTCATGAGCATGTGTGAGAACCAGTCCACGTATCTTTGAACGGTTCGCAACCAAATACGAAAAATCGGGAACGATAACATCAATGCCGTTATCTCCACTCCCAGGAAACATTGCCCCTGCATCAATGATCAGCAGGTCGTTTCCTGACTCAAGTGCAAGCATGTTCATGCCAAATTCACCGAGTCCACCTAGGGGGATAACTCTAAGTTCTTTATTCATTTAAGGTCCTATAACAACTTGATTTGCAGGCTGTAGCAGGGGTTTGTCAGAGCCTGTGAGCACTGGTTGCTCTGCTTTCAGTCCGCAACATTTTCTAGGGATAATTTAAGTTGATAATACGTTATGAGAAGTTTAGGTTACTCAACACTCTTCAGGTAAAAGATCAATTTCCATTCTTAAAATTGCAGCACCAAGGGTTTTGCCTTGGGCATCTATGCGTAATGATACTGTGCCGCCACCCCCAAGGGATTCATGTAAAAGGAAGTTCAACGCCTTGATGTTGGGGAGCTCGTAACGTTCGACCTGCCCCTTGCACAAATCACCAAAAAAATGCTTGACGCGATCCACTGTAACTTCTCTTACAAGAGCCGGGTAGTGGCGTTCCTCAATTGCAATCAGTCCAATATTCACGGTATCACCTTTATCGCCCGAGCGGGCATGCGCTATTTCAATCAGTGACACATGCACAAGCTGATTGTACTTTCCAAACGGCGAAAAAGAGTGCCACCAATCATCTGGTTAGCATACGGAACCCATCTTCCCCAACCCCAAAACAGCGACCCGCTGATTTAATACGTGTGCAAATGGTTTCCAGTACCTGTCGCTGAAATCCTGGTTGATGCCATTGCCTGGTTGCATGGACATCACTGATTTTCAATGCTTCCGGTCGTGTAGTAGCTCCATGTGGTTTTGTCATTCGCTGATGTAAAGGATCTGCAATGACATCTTGAGATGTAGAACTCAGTGCCAGATCTGCAAGGTGCACCGGATTGCATGGCAGAATTGGTGCCAAAGTGCAGTGGACAGCAAATCCATTTGAAGTCAATTGATGCATAGCCTCAACTCTTTCCTGAATAGTCTCGCAATGTGGCTCATAGATCTTCCGGATATCATCGCGGTCGGTTGTCAGGGAAAAACTGATCCGAAATCGTGTTCGTTCTGCTAATTTGCGAAGCAGATACATGTCACGCAACACAAGTGTTCCCCTTGTTTGCAGAACAAAAACGGCAGGAGGATGCTCACACAGAATTTCAAGTATTTCAGGCATTTGGCTAATTTCGTGTTCTGTTGGTTGGTACGGATCAACCATTGGCGAACAGTAAATGATCTGCGAAGGCCTTAATTGGCGATCAAGGAGTTCTGCAGCATTACTTTTGTAAGTTGTGTGATGTCCCCACCGCAACCAGTCTTCCCTCTTGAGTCCTCCTTGCAACCGCATTGTCGGCACATAGCAGTAAGAGCAGCCGTAGGTGCAGTTTCTTGCAGGAGTCAGAGAATGCGTGAACCCCGCACGTTTTATAAATCCAGTTGTCGGGCTGAGGATGCTCTTGCTTTCAGTTCTGAATATCGGCAGATCTCGGTGACCGATGTTGACCACCATAGTTTCGTTTCTATCAGGAGAGCTGGAGATATTCAAAACCTTACATCCAATCGGCAGTATTCATTTCACGGTGATGAAACGCTTCGCCTGAACTTACTGTATTGATGCAACAGGCTACACGAAAACGTAGTGGGTTTGTGCACTTGAGTTGATGTAGTTGTATGGTTCGAGTGCTGACTCAGGTCCAAATAATCAGGTTGGAACGATTCAGACCCCTGTTTAACTGGGAATTCAGGCAGAAATCATTTACTTCAAGTTCTCATAGGCTTCAGGAGGGGGTGTCCATTTGATGTATCTGGCTGCTTTTTCTTAAAGATTAATAAACAATGCAGGGTTTTTTCAGGTAGTGCGGAAGTCAGCCAGCAGTGAATCAAGCTTGACCCATGCGAATAGCATCTTTCGTCCGCTCTGAAAAAATTACTCGTTGTTCAGAACACTTGTAGTAACGAAAGATGCAGCCATTTCCCGGCAGGACAGGACCTGCTAAAAACTCGCGCTCCCTTCTCTGCGGTGCGGAAATTGCTTGTCAAAATCAGTAAGGGATTCGCATTGAAGCTCACTGGAGTACTATTTGCGAGCCTCACGCATGCGGGCTCCCGATGCAGTTCGTATAAATTCATGAGGAAACTGCAATCATCGTGTGTTGGGACACCCATATTCTGCTGTAGCCTGTCATTGCAGACAACGCCAAATTTCTGACATCGGTACTCTTGGACTCACATGCTATTGAACAATCTAAGGGGTGATTAATCGGTGAAGAATGACAACAATTTCCTAACTTTGATTACTGAATCTCGGGTGTACCAGCATGTTATGCAACTTATCAGGATGTTATGCAACTATTTAATAAAGGTGCTCAACTACAAGACCTTATTTGCTAGTAGTAAGGTCTACCGTTGAGCTTGACTTCAGTCTGCTCAAGATAGATGTGAAGCTCCTCCGATTGAAGGTATATTCTACTCACAACTCAGCTTTGGGTTGACTCACACAACTAAGGACGCCATGAAAAACAAACCAAATTTGTCACGTCGGAAGTTTCTGTCCGGTGCAGCCACTACTTCTCTTGGGTTTACGATCATTCCCTCTTCTGTATTCGCAAAACCGGCTCCCAATGATCGCCTGAATTTTGGGCATATCGGGATTGGTGGTCGCGGCAGGCGTTTCTTACGTCCCTTGGCCCAGTTAGACCAAGAAGTCAACCCCTGGGAAAACCTTGGTGGCCCAGGTGACCGCATTGTACGCCCTGCCCTATCCACCGCTCTTTGTGATGTTGACTCAAGCCGACTGGATATGGCTGCAACGATTGTGGGTGGCAGGCCAAAACTGTACAAGGATTTTCGGCGACTACTTGAGCAGAAAGACCTTGACGCTGTCTTTATCGCCTCACCGGATCACTGGCATGCTTTGATGACCATCATGGCCTGCCAAGCGGGCAAGGATGTCTATGTTGAGAAACCGGCTGCCAAAACTGTCGAGGAAGGACGTGCAATGGTCACAGCTGCTGAGCGCTACGGTCGTGTGGTGCAAGTTGGTTCCCAGGGACGTTCCCAGACTGCGGCTTACCATGCCAAGAAATACATCAACAATGGTCAGATTGGCACAGTCAGCAAGGTATTGTGCTGGCATTATGAGAACCCCCGTGGCGACTGGACACCTGACAGCGAAGCACCATCAGGACTTGATTATGACTCCTGGATTGGTCCGGCACGTGAAATTCCCTATAACGAAACACGTACTCACGGACGTTTTCGCTGGATGCTGGACTTTGGTGGCGGTCAGATTCGCGATCGTGGGGCACATGTGATGAGCGTTGCCCAGTGGATCATGAACGCAGACTACACCGGTCCGGTCAGTATAGAGGCAACCGGTGAGCCACATCATGGCGGGATTTATGATTCACCACAGCACATGACAGTCACTTACGAGTTCAAGAATCCGGACTGGACCTTGGTCTGGGCACAGCCAGGCGTTCCGTCAGAAGAAGTTGAAGGGCGATATGGAGCAGTTTACTGGGGAGACAAGGATCGCCTGACTGTGACATATGGCGACCGTAATACGACTGACACCGAGCAAAAAGCAAAGGATTACAATATTCCTCATGGTGGAGTTGAGGTCTTCCAGAGTCCCGGACATGGCGAGAACTTTGAAGACTGCATCAGGTCGCGAGAGAAGCCAATAATGCATATTGAATCAGCTCATCGCGTTTCCATTCTTTGCATACTCGGCAATATCTCCTACAGACTGGGACGCAAGCTTGAATGGGATTCTGTCACAGAACAGGTCAAGAACGATACAGAGGCTAATCGAATGCTGAGCCGACCTGGTCGCGGACCATGGCATCTTTAGGGCTTCAGAATTCGGAACCTAGTGAGACCAATCAGCATGCAATTACCGGAAGACAGGCATGACAACGACATGACGCATCAAGACAAAGCCCTTGATCCCAGAAAAACCCACACAACGGTCTTGGCTGTAGCATCCACTGCTACAGCTGCTTCATCCGCAATAGCTGCAGAGAAAGACCAGCAATTTCTCTCTGACATCAACAGCAATGATGAAGATGTCAACTTTGCTGCCTGGTCAATTGCAGATCAGATGGATCCAAGTGTGATTCCAGAGTTAAGTAAGCTGCTGCTTTCAACAAAACCTAATGTGCGCAAGGCTTCCGATGAAGCTTTGAAGAGAATAGTTCATTCAGTTGGACAAGAGATCAATGCAGCTGGTCTAAGGGCAAACGCAGGAAGACCTGATGATCCCGGCAAACAGGACAGACGACAGCAAGTGGTAAGGCAGCTTTTGGCATTGCTACAGGACAGCTACCATACAACAGAGAAAACCATCGCGTTAAGGCACCTCTCAGTGATTAGTACTTCAGACGATGTAACTGATATAGCAGCACTGATCCACGTCCCGGAAGTTCGTGAAGAGGCAGTGTTCTGCCTGGAACGAATCCCTGGAAAAACATCTGAGGAGGCATTATTGGCTGCTTATAATTCGGCTGACGACTTATTCAAGCCACGTATACTTGCTGCCTTGGGGCACCGTCAGGCAGATGAAGCTGTTGGAGTTTGCATCAAGGAGATGCAGTCAACAAACAGCGAGATTGCCATGGCTGCCATGAAGGCTTGGGCGCGCATAGGAAAAGCTACAGGTCCCGACGTGCAGTTTCCGGATTATGACTCGCTGACTGAATGGCAGAAAACCGAATATGAAGACAGCATGTTGAGATATGCGGATGCCCAGTTCAAGCGAGGTAACAGCATGGAAGCACTAGCGGGATACAGCGTGTTTCTCGATCATGAAGCAGAACACCTGCAGTGTGCAGCCATCATTGGACTTGCAAACATTGGGACTGCGGAAGCCGCAGCAAAGATATTTGCAAAACTTGACAACCCTAACAATACAGTCCGTATTACGGCTCAAAAGGCATGGGCCAGGATTGCTCGCGAAGCGGTTGATTGAAACCCATATGAAAACATCTCTTCCACTTGGTCATCCTGGTATTCAAGAGTTATATTCAGTCACTTCATCTGTGGTGATTGGGTTGTTGTGCCTTCTCTTGATCAATAATTGCAAGTCTGTTCTTCACTGGACCAAGGCTTGACCAGGGCCTGCTTGAACAGAAATCAGATTGTATACATCCCTATTCATGTAGGAGAGATAGAAGTGCTTTTTCAAGTTCTGAATGACTCAATACAAAGCTGATCATGACGCTCCCTCGCTAAGAAACAAGCTCGGCGATACATTTGATGTACACGTCAAGCCCAATGCTGCATCCAATCAGGTTCAACTGCTGTCAATCTCTGACGATTCAGTCCAGATCAGTGTCAGAGTGACTGCTTCACCGGAACGCGGAAAGGCCAACCAAGCTGTCATTCGATTGCTAGCAAAAGAGTTGGGGTTGCCAAAATCGCGGCTTGAAATCATTCGCGGACAATACACCCGAAAGAAAACTGTACAGATCCGTAAATTTACAAATTCCAGTTAAAAATGATCACTGATAGTATTTTCCAAGCGTGTATCCGAAAGGTAGGAACCCTGATCTTGTTCCAGGTTACCAATAGCAAGCAACTACTGACTGTGTGGGTGTGACTCTACTACACAGAACCGTATACGGCCAGATCGTGAATTGGTTGGGGACTAACCTTAGCCAAGCGGTCAGGGCTAGCAGCCCTATACCAGTAAATAGCTTGCAATTAATGTAAATAAACACTAGTGTCCGATTGTTAGAGTTAACCGGACACTAGTGATGCCGAGCAGGAACTCCCCACCTGAACAGGAAGCGGCCGGAGCGTTGCGCTCAGCAAAATAGGGGCAACCTCCTCTCCTGGAATCAGGTCGTGATTCCAAGTCTCAAGAATGGCAATGCGACTTTTCAAGAGTCAAAGATGACGGCAAAAAACCGGAATTTCGAACTTCCAGATGATACGTAAACAGCATCACCTGCTCGCTAACATTACTGGTCTATTCCTGATGGACAACGGCGTTGACAATTGCCCTTGTCACTACTTCCTTCGGAATCTCGTATATCATCTGACAGGGCTAGCCCGGAAAACTCACCAGATATGCTTGCAGTGGAGGCTGAATTCATGCTAAACTGTTTGTTATCAGTTAGTTAACTGATCTCAAGGAGCAATGCCCATGGCGACACAGTGTACTTCTGATGCGTTCCCACTGGCGGGCTTGGGACGCCGTCACGTGGTTGCCAAGTTCGACGGCGGGCGCCTCTCTTCCGATGGCGGTGCCGTGCTGTTGAGAGCTGCCAACCAAGCATTCCAGGTCACTGGGCGGCTGGCAGCCTGCTTCATTGACCACCGCAATCCGGCGCGTGTGGAGCACTCTCTAGAGAGCCTGCTTGGGCAGCGGGTGTTCGCTCTGGCGCTGGGCTATGAGGACATCAACGATCACGACCGGCTGCGCGACGACAGCTTGCTGGCGCTGGCGCTGGACGGGCCGGACCTGACCGGGCAGAGCCGCCGGCGGGAGCGCGATCGGGGCCATGCGCTGGCTGGCTCGAGCACGCTCAACCGGCTGGAGTTGGGTACGCCGCTGGAGGCAGACGAGGACCGCTACAAGAAGGTCGTGGCGAGCACGGAACAGATCGACGACCTGCTGGTGGATCTGTTCCTGGACATGCACGAGACGCTCCCGGAGCGGATCGTGCTGGACGTGGATGCCACCGACGATCAGCTGCACGGCCAGCAGGAGGGTCGCTTCTATCACGGCTATTACCGCCACTATTGCTACCTGCCGCTGTACATCACGTGCGGAGAGCATGTGCTGTGTGCGCGCCTGCGGACGGCGCAGGCGGAGGCAGCGGAGGGGACGGTCGCGGAATTGGAGCGGATCGTGCGGCGCATCCGGCAGCGCTGGCCGCAGGCAGCGATCGTGGTGCGCGGGGACGCCGGTTTTTGCCGGGACACGCTCATGACCTGGTGCGAGCAGCGGGGAGTGGACTATGTGTTGGGCCTGGCGCGGAACAGTCGTTTGCTGGGCCAGATTCGCAGGCAGCTGCGGCAAGCGGGCAAGGCCTGCGCGCGGACTGGTCAGGCGGCGCGGCGTTTCCGGGATTTCCGCTACCGCACGCTGAAGAGCTGGGGCCGGCAGCGGAGAGTGGTGGGCAAGGCGGAGTGGCTGCCAGGCCAGCGCGGCGCGAACCCGCGCTTCGTGGTCACCAGCTTGAGCCGGGAGGAAGTGGCGGGCAGGCAGCTGTACGAGGAACTGTACTGCGCCCGCGGCGAGATGGAGAACCGGATCAAGGAGCAACAGCTGGATCTGTTCGCGGACCGCACATCGACGGCGACGATGCGGGCGAACCAACTGCGGATGTACTTTTCGGTGTTCGCCGGCACGCTGCTGCTGATCATGCGCCGCTACGGGCTGGCGGGCAGTCCGCTGGCACGGGCCCAAAGCGGCACGATCCGGAGCAGGATCCTGAAGGTGGCCGTGGCGGTGAGGGTGACGGCGCGCAAGGTATGGCTGCGTTTCTCCTCGACGTACCCGCACAGGGAACTCTTCGAGAGAATCGCGAGGCTGCTGACGGATCGGAGGCCAAGGGCTTGCCCGGGATGAGCGTCGCAGACGGCCGGACTGGAGCGATGTGGCGCGCCGAGGGGCGAGGCCAGGCGGAAGTGCGCCCGGATTGCGCGCCAGGCGGCCAGCAGGCCTGCCAAGAGGGCCACTCCTCGCTGGACTTGGGTCTGGCAGCGAGTTGGAATCGCTTCGGATACTCTGGATGGCGGCAAATCTCCGGGATTAGCTCCACTTGCGCCCAATCGGCGACTGTTGCAGCTCAGGATGGGCACCGTGCGCAGCTCTGGTGAGATATCCGGGCTAGGTACTTAACTCCACACCTCACAATATGTTGTGGTTGAGGGCGTGGCGCAAGATTACGCCCGGACACACTGGTCGAGTTTGAGGAGCGGTTCTCAACCGAGTAGGCTTGCCGCAAGTATCTCGTCCAGTTGCTGTGTTCGGACGGTTCCGTCTGACAGCGCTGCCAGGCATCGGTGACGGCCGGGATGGTTTTCCAGGATTCGCGCAAGCCGCAGACACTGTGGTTCCTAGGGATTTGGTGCGTGACGACGTAACGGTACGGTGCCAGTGCGCTCGGACCACAGCGAATCCTCGGCCTGGGGCAGTACTGGACGGCATGGACGTGGCTCCACAAGCTGCGGCGGGCGATGGTGCGCCCGGGAAGCGAGTGGCTGTCGGGATCGGTTGAGGCGGACGAAGTCTAGGTCGGCGGCAAGGACAAGGGAGTGCGCGGACGGTCGCTCGGGAAGAAGGCCTTGGTCGCGGTCGCTGCCGGGGAGGACGGAGCCGAAACGGGGCGAATCCGGCTGAAGCGCATTTCCGACGCGTCAAGCAGCGAGCTTGGACGCCTTCATTCCGGAGGCCGTCGAGCCCGGCAGCGGGATCCGAACGGATGGCCGGCCGAGCTATTCCCGGCTGCATGCGCTGGGCTACCGGCACGAGACGTCGGTCACAGGAGGGGATCCGAACCGAGCGGGACTTCCGGCGGGTTCATCGAGTGGCTGCGCTGCTCAAGCGCTGACTGCTGGGAACCCACCAAGGCGCTGTGGGGAAGCAGCACCTAGACTACTACCTTGACGAATTCACCTTCCGTTCTAACCGCAGCACATCGCGTTCCCGCGGCCTGCTGTTCTACCGGCTACTGGTGCACAAGCGGTCGCCACCGCACAGGTCCCCGCGCAAGACGACGATGGCAGGCTCCTCAGCCCGCCTAGCTGCGAGTGGAGACCTTGTGAAGTAAAGTGCATATGCCCAACCGCGACATATAGTGGTGTGTAAAGTCAAATACTTGGCTCTGTGAATTGAATTCCGAACTCACGCACCCATGAACATTAATCCCAATCCGGCAGGACAGGTGCTGGGGTATCGCGAAGCACTCCAAGGGAGGCGGGCTCGTTTGTGGAATGAAGTTCGCGACACCGACACCGAGAATCGAGGATGCGTTGAAGTCTCCCCTTCTGGATGTTGTAACCTGATCCATTTGCAGAGTCCGGAAGTGTCACGAACCATATGGCGAAGATCAACCAAGATTCCTTAGACGCTAGTGTACTGTCTCGGAAGTTCGTGTGTAGTAACTCTTGAGCGATTCTAGGATGTCGTCAGCGGTTTTCGTCCACACGAACGGCTGAGGGTCCTCGTTGTAGACATCCAGGTACTCGCGGATCGCCTTTTCCAGCGCCTGCGTGCTGTGATGGGTGCCGCGCCGAATCTGCTGCCGCGTGATTTCCGCGAACCAGCGTTCCACTTGATTGAGCCACGAGGCGCTCGTGGGCGTGAAATGCAGGTGGTATCGCGAGCGACGCGCTAGCCAGTTGTGGATCATCGCGGTCTTGTGCGTGCCGTAGTTGTCCAGCACGAGGTGGATGTCGAGTTCCGGCGGAACTCGCTTGTCGATGATGGCGAGGAACTTCTTGAACTCCACCGAGCGGTGCTTCCGGAAGCACTTGCCGATCACCTCGCCCGTGGCCGTGTCAAGGGCCGCGAACAGCGAAGTGGTCCCGTTCCTCTTGTAGTCGTGCGTCCGCTTCTCCGGCGATCCGGGGCGCATCGGCAGCCAGGGCTGGGTGCGGTCAAGCGCCTGGGTCTGCGCCTTCTCGTCCACGCACAGCACCACGGCCTTCTCAGGCGGGTGCATGTACAGTCCGACGACATCGCGCACTTTCTCGATGAACAGGGGATCTCGCGACAGCTTGAACGTCTCGCTACGCTGCGGCTGCAGGGCAAAGGCCCGCCAGATGCGGCTCACCGTCGCCGAGCTTAGCCCGGATATCTCACCAGAGCTGCGCACGGTGCCCATCCTGAGCTGCAACAGTCGCCGATTGGGCGCAAGTGGAGCTAATCCCGGAGATTTGCCGCCATCCAGGGTATCCGAAGCGATTCCAACTCGCTGCCAGACCCAAGTCCAGCGAGGAGTGGCCCTCTTGGCAGGCCTGCTGGCCGCCTGGCGCGCAATCCGGGCGCACTTCCGCCTGGCCTCGCCCCTCGGCGCGCCACATCGCTCCAGTCCGGCCGTCTGCGACGCTCATCCCGGGCAAGCCCTTGGCCTCCGATCCGTCAGCAGCCTCGCGATTCTCTCGAAGAGTTCCCTGTGCGGGTACGTCGAGGAGAAACGCAGCCATACCTTGCGCGCCGTCACCCTCACCGCCACGGCCACCTTCAGGATCCTGCTCCGGATCGTGCCGCTTTGGGCCCGTGCCAGCGGACTGCCCGCCAGCCCGTAGCGGCGCATGATCAGCAGCAGCGTGCCGGCGAACACCGAAAAGTACATCCGCAGTTGGTTCGCCCGCATCGTCGCCGTCGATGTGCGGTCCGCGAACAGATCCAGCTGTTGCTCCTTGATCCGGTTCTCCATCTCGCCGCGGGCGCAGTACAGTTCCTCGTACAGCTGCCTGCCCGCCACTTCCTCCCGGCTCAAGCTGGTGACCACGAAGCGCGGGTTCGCGCCGCGCTGGCCTGGCAGCCACTCCGCCTTGCCCACCACTCTCCGCTGCCGGCCCCAGCTCTTCAGCGTGCGGTAGCGGAAATCCCGGAAACGCCGCGCCGCCTGACCAGTCCGCGCGCAGGCCTTGCCCGCTTGCCGCAGCTGCCTGCGAATCTGGCCCAGCAAACGACTGTTCCGCGCCAGGCCCAACACATAGTCCACTCCCCGCTGCTCGCACCAGGTCATGAGCGTGTCCCGGCAAAAACCGGCGTCCCCGCGCACCACGATCGCTGCCTGCGGCCAGCGCTGCCGGATGCGCCGCACGATCCGCTCCAATTCCGCGACCGTCCCCTCCGCTGCCTCCGCCTGCGCCGTCCGCAGGCGCGCACACAGCACATGCTCTCCGCACGTGATGTACAGCGGCAGGTAGCAATAGTGGCGGTAATAGCCGTGATAGAAGCGACCCTCCTGCTGGCCGTGCAGCTGATCGTCGGTGGCATCCACGTCCAGCACGATCCGCTCCGGGAGCGTCTCGTGCATGTCCAGGAACAGATCCACCAGCAGGTCGTCGATCTGTTCCGTGCTCGCCACGACCTTCTTGTAGCGGTCCTCGTCTGCCTCCAGCGGCGTACCCAACTCCAGCCGGTTGAGCGTGCTCGAGCCAGCCAGCGCATGGCCCCGATCGCGCTCCCGCCGGCGGCTCTGCCCGGTCAGGTCCGGCCCGTCCAGCGCCAGCGCCAGCAAGCTGTCGTCGCGCAGCCGGTCGTGATCGTTGATGTCCTCATAGCCCAGCGCCAGAGCGAACACCCGCTGCCCAAGCAGGCTCTCCAGAGAGTGCTCCACACGCGCCGGATTGCGGTGGTCAATGAAGCAAGCTGCCAGCCGCCCAGTGACCTGGAATGCTTGGTTGTGGGGTGGCTACGAAGTGGTGGACACTTGAGGGTGCAGCAGAGGGCAGCAACTCCGTAGAGGGTGGCACCATGGTGGCGTAGAGGGCCTGGAGAAGTCAAGGAGACATCCTCTTCAGCTCTTCATCATCCCCTCTCTTCGCTTTTTCCTCCGCAGTCTCGAAGTAGGCGTCCGGACCGGACCCGGGTGGCTCTGGTTGTGCCAAATCTGGCCAGGCACGGTCGCTGGCAATGGTAGGATCCTACCGTCTTACCGTTACTATTACCCGCCCGCTGCCCTCCCAGACGGGATCGAGACACACGGAGAGTGCAACAGCCCGGTGCTATTGTCACCGCGCCCTTGGCTGGCTCTGGGTCAGGCCGCCGCCTGCTGTGTGTGCCAGGCCTGCTCGAATTCCACCGGCGAGAGATAGCCGAGCCCTGAATGTCGGCGTTTCCGGTTGTAGAAACCTTCCACGAAACGGAAGATCTCGAGTTCCGCCTCCGCGCGGGTCGCGAACTCAACGCGCTGCAGCAACTCGCATTCCACCGTGGCGAAGAGGCTCTCCGCCATGGCGTTGTCGAAACAGTCGCCCGCCGATCCCATCGAGCGCTCGATGCCCGCTGCGGCGCACTGCCGGGTGAACACCAGCGCCGTGTACTGGCTACCGCGGTCGGAATGCAATACCACGCCCTGCGCGGCCCGCGCCGTGACCGCCATCTCCAGCGCCGACTGCACCAGATCCACCGTCTGTCGCGCGCTCATGGCCCAGCCCACGACCTTCCGGCTGAACACGTCCAGCACCGTCGCCAGATACACAAACCCTTCCAGTGTCGGCACATACGTGATGTCAGCTACCCACAAGCGGTTCGGCTCCGAGGCCTCGAAACGGCGCTGGACCCGGTCCGGCGACTCGGCGTGGATTGCCGCGATCCGTCGGCTCAACTCCTTGTTCTGCTGCGCCCGCCGACTCGGCGACCGCACCCGCCACGCGTAATACCCGCTGGTGGAGACCCCCAGCAAACGGCACATGCGGGCGATCCGATATCGACCCTGATTCGCTCTTACGAATTCGAACACCGTTACCGGGTCGAATTGGTCTCCCGAGCGAACCAGGCCGCTGCCTTTGACAGGATTTCCCGATCCATCTTCAGCTGCCGGTTCTCCCGCCGCAGCCGGCTCAGTTCCTCGCGCTCGCTCGTGCGCAGGCCGTCCTGCCGACTGCCTTGGTCGCGCTCCGCCTGCTGCACCCAGCGCCGCACCGAATCCGTCGAGATCCCGAATTCCTCGGCCACCTCCCGCTGACTGCGATCCCCGCCTTGCACCAACTGCACGACCTTTTCCCGGAATTCCTTCGGATAGGCCTTCACATGGCTTGGTTTGCTCATCGACTGGGGCCTCCTTGCCCCCGCCCTCTCAGTCGAACACCCCCCTGCCTATCACGCAATCCCCACTGTCCACGAAATCATCGCCACTCCAGTTGGCAGCTCTCAACAGCACGGCACCGCCATCGGAAGAGAGGCGCCCGCCGTCGAACTTGGCAACCACGTGACGGCGTCCCAAGCCCGCCAGTGGGAACGCATCAGAAGTACACTGTGTCGCCATGGGCATTGCTCCTTGAGATCAGTTAATTAACTGATAACAAACAGTTTAGCATGAATTCAGCCTCCACTGCAAGCATATCTGGTGAGTTTTCCGGGTTAGCCCGCACGCCTTGGCCATCGACCGCGTGCTCCACTGCGTGGCTCCCCGCGGCTTGGTCTCGAGCGTCCGGATCACCACGTCCTCCACATCGTCGTCCCCGGCCGCGGCTCGTCCAGCAAGCCATCGCAGCCCTTCTCCAAGAACCGCCTCCTCCACTTGCCGACCGTCGCCCGTGTCGTGTTCAGCTTACCCGCTACGGCCTGATCACTCCTGCCTGTGGCGCTCTCCAAAATAATGCGCGCCCGCAGGGCCAGCGACTGGGCTGTCTTCCGGCGCCGCAACCAGTGTTGCAGTTCCTTCCGATCATCCTCCGAAACCTCGGGAACCCCTCTCGTGTGATGATTCGGCAGCGTCGCCTCCCTCCTTAGGCTGACGGTACCAGAATCAACATGCACTGGTCAAGAACTTCTGATACAGAACACTAGCGTCGTAGCCCGGGCTCAGGGATGCCTGCTTGGCTAGCTCGCCGGGGACGCACTAGGCAGCTTGGTGGAGTTCCAGACACCAGAGCATATTCTGCAAGAACATCCCGATGGTGTTCGGAATCTCGTTGACGGAGGGACCTGGAACACAATCGCCGGACAACCAACGGATGATTCCGAGATGGCGCTGTTGCTGGCCCGTTTGCTGGCAAACCAGGGCAGATACGACCCCGAGCAAGCTAGGAAGGCTTATGTCTTCTGGCTCGACTCGGGTCCCTTCGATTGCGGAATGACAATTGCCAGCGGTCTGCGTGGATGCCCCAATTCGGACAGCCAAGCCAACGACGCGATGATGAGGATCAGTCCAGTGGGTATCTTCGGCGCCAACCATGACTTGGCAGAGGTGGCTGACTGGGCTCGACAGGATGCGGCGCTCACTCATCCGCATCCGGTCTGCCGGCAGGCCAACGCGCTGTATGCTATGGCGATTGCCGAGGCCGTTCGTGCTGCCTGCGATGCGCGGTACCTCTATGAGCGGATCGCAGCCTGGGCCGAAGACATGAATGTGCATAATAGCGTCCTTAGTACCATCCGAGGTGCCGCTGCCGCCCCTCCCACCAACTACATCAGTCAACAGGGTTGGGTTCTGACGGCGTTTCACAACGCCCTCTGGCAACTCCTCCATGCGCAAGATCTGAAGGAAGCCGTGGTCGACACCGTCATGCGCGGCGGAGACACCGACACCAATGCGGCCATCTGCGGGGCGCTCGTTGGCGCCGTATACGGTCGGGACGCGATTCCCACGCAATGGGCTGAATGCTTGCGCAACTGCCGTCCTGCGGCCGGGCAGCTCCATGTTTTCCGTCCTCGGCCAGAGTGCTTCTGGCCGGTGGATGCGCTCGAGTTGGCCGAGGATTGCGTGTGCCCTCGAGCGATTTCGGGGGGCAACGGATCCATTGAGCGCTAGTGCAGTTCCCGTGCATCGCAACTACGGAGCAGTCCATCCCTGGGTTGCTACTAAGTGCCTTGGCTGCGGGCATACCGCTAGCACCCTTCCTTTGCCATCGCAGCCTCGGCTCCGAAGCTCGGTATCAAGGGCAGTTAAAGATTCCCCGCCCAAAGAGCGGTGGTGATTGATCTCCACGCAGTCCAGGCCAGCATGGAAACCAGTCGGGGTCACGGAAGGCGGCCCTTCAAGTCCCGGTCGGTCCGGCTCGGATCCCCTCCTGTCACCGAGGTTTCGTGCCTGTAGCCAAGAGCGTGCAGCTTGGAATAGCTCGGCCAGCCGTCCGTTCGGATCAGGCTGCCTGGCTCGACCGTCTCGATCATGAAGGCTTCCAAGCTCGCCGCCGATGCGTCCGGCACGCGCTTCAGCCGAATCCGCCCGGTTCCGGCCCCGTACTCCTCCGCAGCGATCGCCACCAAGGCCTTCTTCCCTAGCGATCGTCCGGGCGCTCCCTGCTCTTTGCCGCCCACGTAGACTTTGTCTACCTCGACCCGTCCGGACAGCCGCTCGCGTCCCGGCCGCACCATCGCGCACCGCAGCTTGTGGAGCCATATCCATGCCGTCTTGTACTGTCCCAGACCCAGGATCCGCTGCAGCCCGAGCGCACTGGCGCCATTCTTCTGCGCCGTAACCCACCACATGGCCCGGAACCACAAAGTCAGGGGCTTGCGCGAATCCTGGAAGATCGTACCGGCGGTCACCGAGGCCTGATAGCGGCACGATGTGCAGATCAAGCGATTCCGGGTGGCGGCTCGGGCCGACCCGGCTTTGCAGCGTGGGCAAACGAATCCATCCGGCCAGCGTAGTTGGACCAACTAGTCGCGACAAGCCTGCTCTGTCGAGAACCGCGCCTCGAACTTGATCAGCGTCCTTGGGTAATCTGCACCCACGACCTCAAATACAACATGTAGTGGTGCGTGGAGTCAACTACCTAGCCCTGTCATCTGAATCTGATTGCTCTCCGTTCTCATGCCCACGGTCCGCGCAATCTTGGTTAGGTTGCAGGTAGCTGGCTAAGGGTCAGGTACATCTGATCCAGACGCAATCTTCTTTCCGAGACATTCAAAAAATTTTCCAGCCATCATGTGTGCCACACCTAAAAGCAAGCGCTGTCCGACACGGGCAATCGGACCACCAACCTGTACCTGAGCAAGTACAATAACCAGGCTTCCTGGGTCACTCTCCTGAATCTGCATGTTGCCTTCACCCTTGGCAAATCCAGTGTTACCCCGTCCTTCAACTTTAAGAATGAATGATTTTGGCCGATCAAGATCGCATAGTTCAACAGTTCCCTGAAAACGCCCCTGGATAGCACCGACTCCCAGTGTCAAGGTCGTCTTGTAACGGTTATCTCCCAGATGCTCAAGGGGTTCACCCCCCGGCAGGCAGGAAGCAATCACATCGGGGTTGATCATGGCATCAAAGACCTGCTCTACAGTAGCTTCGAACTCATATTTATTTGCAAACTCCATCTAGTAAATTCCACTGAAAGCCTAGCAAACAGACCGCATTGCAGATCTGGACACTCTTGTCCTGTGTCCTGTTCTTTTGGCAGGAAGACTGTTGAGGTGCCCTGCTAGACGGTCAAGGCTTTCCAGGTTGTGTATAGGCAAGAAATCATCGACATATGGCAAGGCAGACTGCAAGCCGCGAGTTAGCGGCTTGTAGCTTGGTGAGCCAAGTAGCGGACTGAGCCAGATTAGCCTGTGACAGGAACGCTGCAGCCTTGCGACTTCACATTCCAAAACATCTGGATCTCCACGATCCCAGCCATCAGATACTACAAGCACTACAGCTCCCCGCCCCAGAATCCGCCGAGCCCACTGGACATTGAATATACGCACAACCTCACCAATACGCGTACCACCCGACCAGTCCGGGACATGCCGGGTGATTCCTTGCAGTTGCTTCCAACTGTGTTGCCGAGAAAGTTGGTGAGTGATTCTTGTCAGACGTGTTGCAAAAAGAAATGACTCCACTCGGCCCAGTTTTCCGGACAGGCAGAATGAAAACCATAACAACATGCGTGTGTAGCGTTCCATGGATCCGCTTATGTCACAGAGCAGCACCAGCGGACGAGCAACAGGCTTCCGCATTCGCCTGGGTAGCGTAAAAACCTGCGACTCATTGCGAGCAATACTGCTCAACAACCTGCGAGGATCGGGTGAATTCCCGGAACCTTGAATCCAGCGTTTGGATCGCCTTGGTTCAGGCCTCCATTGCAACGCATGGAGCAGTTGAGCAGCCTGTTCCATTTCTTCTGCTGTAAGGTTCTTGAAATCCTTTTCCTTGAGCACCTCACGGTTGCTGTAGGTTGCAATCTGAACCCGTTCAACTCGAAGCCCGTCTTCGCCCTGCGTTCCATCTGAACTTCCAGTTAGTGAGGCCATTTCAACTACAGGTTCTCCAAAACGTCGTTCACTACCCAGTGGATGCAAGTTCAGTCTGTTTTGTGTGTCCGACGGACTGCTCCAGAACTCCTGGAACACCTGCTCGAACAGATCTATGTCTTCATTTCGATGAACCAGAACGCAGCGCAGTGCATGCTTGAACTCGGTTCGGTTCCCAATGTCTATATACTGCAGGGCCCGTGAGGCTGTAACAGAGTTCTCTGGCGAAACCTGAAGCCCATATAAACGTAACAGACGTATGAACTGGACGAGGTTAGCAAGCAAATGGGCCATCAGGCACCCGACTTTTACACTGCAGCACTAGTACGAGTGCCACGGTTTCTTGCCCGGTCAAGCATCGCACGGATTGGCTCTCCCTGGACAGACTGGATGTCTTCCTGGTTTTTCAGGAGAATACCAAGAGTTTCCTCAATTCGTTCCGGCTGCAAAATGTCTTCATTTAAGGCAACCAAGGCAGCTGTCCAGTCCAGTGTCTCGGAAACTCCTGCCTTCTTGTACAATTCGGCCTGGCGAAGCTCCTGCACGAAAGCAGCAACTTGTTCACTGAGTTCGTGAGATGCATCCGGGACCTTGACTTCAATGATCTTCAATTCCCTCTCAAAATCCGGGTAGTCGACCCAGGAATACAGGCAGCGACGCTTCATCGCATCGTGGAGCTCACGTGTACGGTTCGAAGTAATGACTACGATCGGTGGGGCAGTAGCTTGGATAGTTCCCAGATCCGGGATGGTTATCTGGAAGTCTGACAGCATTTCAAGCAGATACCCCTCAAACTCTTCGTCTGCACGGTCAATTTCGTCGATCAGTAGTACTGGTGGGGTTCCTTTGTGTTCCAGCGCTCTTAGTAATGGCCGCTCAATCAGAAACTCCCTGCAAAAAAGATCCTTGGCAGCGGCTTGCCGGTCTATTCCTCCTTCATTCCGCATCAGCTGAACTTCGAGGATCTGACGCGCATAGTTCCACTCGTAGACAGCATGGTTGATGTCTAGCCCCTCATAGCACTGCATGCGAATGAGTTCCCTGCCTAGCGCCGTTGCAAGTGCTTTGGCTACTTCGGTCTTGCCAACTCCAGCTTCGCCTTCTAACAGAAGTGGTCGACCAAGTTTCAGTGCTAGAAAGATGGATGTGCAAAGAGCACGGTTGGCAATGTAATTCTCACCGGACAGCAACGACTGCAACTCACCAACAGAGGCGGGTATCGGTTCCGTCTTGGCCATGAGTGCAAGTTGCTACTTAACAGGCCCGAGAAAAAGCTGTTTCCAGTGCTCTGCGAACCCAGACATGAGCAACACTCTTGCGGTACTCGGCTGAAGCGTAAATATCTCCAAGTAACTCGTTTTCAATCAGGCAATCCCCGACATTACTCGAGGCCTCGTGGATTGCATCACTTGTCAGTTCTTTTCCAACTAACGTGTCCTCAACGGCCTGCGCCCGGACTGGTACAGGTGTCAATCCTCCTAATACGACACTTGCTGTAGTGCACTTGCCATTACTAATAACAAGCCTGGAAGCAACTCCGATGACTGCATAACGGGATGCGGGATGTGCAAACTTGACATAAGCCGATCCTTCGTTCGATTCGGCTGCTGAAAGTTCCAGAGATACCAGGACGTCGTTTTCACCCAAGGCGGTTGTCATCAGCCCCTGGAAGAAGTCATCGGCTGCAACCTTGCGCACTCCACTAGAGTCTGTAATGGTGAATTGGGCACCCAGGCAACTCAGAACCGGTGGTAAATCCGATGCTGGATCAGCATGTGCAACGTTCCCTCCAATCGTGCCACGATTCCTCACGGCGGGATCGCCGATCATCCCTGCCGCTTCAGACAGAGCAGTAGCGTACTCCTGAAGGATCCCGGAAGAAGCAAGATCGGCATGCGTCGTTAGCGCACCGATACTTACCTTGTTCGAGTTAATGCGAATACTACGCAAATCTGCAATTCGGCCGATGTCGATAAGAGCAGTTGGAGCCGCAAGTCTTAACTTCAGGACAGGGATCAGGCTGTGTCCTCCGGCCAGCAGTTTGGCTCCTGGATGCTTGCCTAGAAGTTCTCCAGCTTCCGCAATGGAACTGGCCCTGTAATATTCAAATTCACTTGGAAACATGGCTTAACTCCTCCCCTGTGCATCTTTGACAGCACGCCAGACCCGTTCCGGTGTCATTGGCATCCCAAGTGGCTGGATGTTGAATGGCTGAAGGGCGTCCATTACAGCGTTATACACTGCTGCAGTTGAGGCGATCGTTCCCGCTTCGCCAACTCCCTTGACCCCTAAGGGATGGTGTGGTGAAGGTGTGACTGTAGAGTACACTTCGATTTCTGGCAGCTGATCTGCGCGTGGGATTGCGTAATCAAGCATGGTGCCTGTCAATAGTTGTCCGTCATCGTCATAGACAGCTTCTTCCCACAAAGCCTGTCCAATGCCCTGTACAACTCCGCCATGCACCTGTCCTTCAACGATCATGGGGTTGATCTGTGGGCCGCAGTCGTCAATCGCGATATAACGCTGCAAGTCCACATTCCCAGTCTCGGGATCTACCTCGACGATTGCAAGGTGAGCCCCGTATGGAAATACAAAGTTTGGAGGATCGTAGAACGATGTAGCCTCAAGCCCAGCTTCCACTCCCTCGGGAAGATCCCAAGCGACGTTCGCCATCAGGGCAATATCCTGGATCGTCTTGCTTGATTCGGGTGATCCCTTTACAAAGAACTTGCCGTCCTCGTAGTCCATGTCCTCGACGGCAGCTTCAAGCAGATGCGCAGCAATCACTGACGCCTTTTCACGGATCTTTCGTGCTGCAACGGCAAGCGCAGCACCTCCCACCGCTGTTGTACGGCTACCGTAAGTTCCCCAACCCATTGGGGTGTTGTCGGTGTCACCATGAATAACCTTGACATCATCCGGGGATACACCCAGTTCACCTGCAATGATCTGGGCAAAGGTCGTTTCCTCACCCTGCCCATGGGGTGAGGCGCCGATCATGACATGTACTTTACCACTGGGGTGGAAACGCAAGATAGCACTCTCCCACAAGCCACCCTGGAATCCGATCGCCCCAGCGACTTGTGAGGGCCCCAGTCCACAAATCTCAACATAGGTAGACAGTCCGATACCAATGAAGCGTCCTTTTGCGCGAGCTTCTGCTTGCTCGGATCGCAACTGTTCATAACCAGCCTTGTTGAGCAGCTTGTCAAGGATCTTTGGATAGTTACCACTGTCGTAGGTCAAACCTGTCACGACATTGTGACCATCTTCAAAGGGTGGAATAAAGTTTCGTCTTCGTACCTCTGCAGGATCCATGCTCAATTTGGTTGCCAAAGCATCTACAAGCCGCTCCAGCATAAAAGTGGCTTCTGGCCGACCAGCCCCGCGGTAGGCTTCAACCGGGGTTGTGTTGGTGTAGATTCCGTAAACATCTTCGTGGATGGCTGGGATGTCGTAGACTCCCGAAAGCATCAGTCCGTGAAGAATGGTTGGAATGCCAGGTGCGGCTGTGGAGAGATAGGCTCCCATGCCCGCCCATACGGTCGCCCTGAGTCCGGTGATCTTGCCGTCCCGGGTAGCCGCAAGTTCGACCTCCTGTACGTGATCCCTGCCATGCGTAGTTGCCTGGTAGTTTTCACTACGGGACTCTACCCACTTGACTGGTACTCCCAGTTTCTTAGAGCAGAAAACCGTTACAAAATCAGCCGGATAGACGGCGATCTTGCTACCAAAACCACCACCCACTTCTGGAGCAATGACTCGTAGCCGATCTTCGGGGATACCTGTTACCAATGAACACAGAAAACGGACGATATGGGGATTCTGGGTAGTGTTCCAAAGAGTCAACTCACCGGTTACCTGGACATAACTTGCCAGTGCTGCTCTCGGTTCCATGGCGTTTGGAATCAAGCGTTGCTGGACAATACGCTCCTTGACTACGATATCTGCTGACTCAAGGGCAGCATTGATATCTTCCCCACCAGTAACAGTCCAGTGAAAGGCCTGGTTGCCCTCAATTTCCTCATGGATCTGTGGCGCACCCTCCGCAGATGCTTTCCGTGGTTCACTAACAGCAGGTAGTGGTTCGTAGTCAACCTCAATCAGGTCGAGCGCATCCTGTGCCTGGTAGCTTGTCTCGGCCACAACCACAGCGACGATATCGCCAACGTAACGCACGAAATCCTTGGCAATACAGTGATAATCGGCGATCTTGAGATCGGAATCGGGCAGTAACCATGCACAGGGAGTAAGCTGCAACTCGCCATCGGTATCTGGCGCTGTGAAAACTGCAGCTACTCCATTGGCGTTTGCTGCTCCTGTTGTGTTAATACTCCGGATACGTGCGTGCGCATAAGGGCTGCGCAGCATGGCTGCATGCAGCATACCGGGCAGTAAAATATCGTCCGTGTAGGTCGCATTCCCTGTGATCAGGCGAGGGTCCTCGCGTCTGCGGATACTGGAGCCGAATGCTGAAGTACTCACGAGTTCCCTCCTGTTAAGACAGCAGCTGCCTCTGCCACGGAACGCACGATGTTCTGGTATCCGGTACAGCGACAAAGATTGCCTTCCAGCCCATGACGAATCTCGTGGTCCGTTAGCTTGGAAGCAGTGTTCACAAGGTTGTGCGTCGCCATGATCATGCCAGGAGTGCAGAAGCCGCACTGCAGACCGTGTTTGTCCCAGAAGGCTTCCTGTAAAGGATGCAGTTCGCTTCCCATAGCCAATCCTTCAATCGTTGTGACTGCAGAACCATCTGCCTGAACTGTCAGGCAAGTGCATGATTTTACGGCAGTTCCATCAAGCAGAATTGTGCACGAACCACATTGACTTGTGTCACACCCTACTTTTGTACCGGTCAGTCCGAGTACGTCGCGTATAAAATGAACCAGCAACAGCCTGGGCTCAACATCCCGTTTGTACTGACGACCGTTGATTTCGATGCTGATGGGTATCGTCATCACTTCTTCTCCCTACGACAGCCCAGAGGCGTTTGCCACACTACCACTGGACTGTACCTGCAAGATTGTATAACACGCATACCAAGCTGCGCCTGAAGTAATGAAAGATGCAAGATTTCTTAATGTTTGCTGCAGTTCAGATAATGCTGAGCGAAGGCCAGTTTCCCTCAACTTCATCCTGCGCTTGTGGTCGGATTAGAGTTTGGGGGAATCTGAATAAACAGAGCGACGATACGAGGCTAAGTGGAGGATATTCAGATGTTTTACCGATGTGAACACCAGGGTGCAAAAAAATCCCGCCTTTCAGGTGGCTCAATATTGCAACAAGTAGCAATGATGGCAGTGCTGATATTGCCATTTTGTACAAATGCAACTGCACAGGATAAACAGTTGCAAACCCTCATCCCAGATGCCAAGCCAATGCGCTGGAGGAGATGCTAGAGCACGAATTGGTGGTGCGGCGCAAGTCTGGTCGCACCATCGAATATGCCTTAAACGGAACTTCACCGTCCCTTAAGCCCTAGCGCCGTCCACCAAATCATTGGAATAGCGCGGTTTACCGCTCCCTACGCCGGCCCCCCTCGACACCCGAAAAGCAGACGTTTCAGCTTTGCCTTAACACACGGATTGACATTACTGCCCCCCTTGACGATGATGGATCCGACACCACCGCACACAGTTGCTCCGTTGTCGCATCTGCCGCAACCTCAACTGTCCACCATTCCGTAGCCACTTCAGTTCAGTCTTGTAGCGAGCTTGCACCTCACCGCCCGCGGCCCGGCGAGCTTGAATCGTGCGGGCCACCCTCCCGATTCGACTATAACGCCCCTTTCTTGTACTGCCGCAGAACCCCACCGGATCGGTCCGCTCTCAATGTTGAACCCATGCGGACCCGCCTCGCTCGAGTCAAAGCGCTGCCCTCCACTACCAAGCTGCCACTACCCGTGCCAGATTAATTCGCTTTTTCAACGATTCAACAACAGTTCAATCCGAAAAATCTAACCCGTTTTTCACGAAACAAAGTGAAATACAACACGGGTTGCCAAGTTCGACGGCGGGCGCCTCTCTTCCGATGGCGGTGCCGTGCTGTTGAGAGCTGCCAACCAAGCATTCCAGGTCACTGGGCGGCTGGCAGCCTGCTTCATTGACCACCGCAATCCGGCGCGTGTGGAGCACTCTCTAGAGAGCCTGCTTGGGCAGCGGGTGTTCGCTCTGGCGCTGGGCTATGAGGACATCAACGATCACGACCGGCTGCGCGACGACAGCTTGCTGGCGCTGGCGCTGGACGGGCCGGACCTGACCGGGCAGAGCCGCCGGCGGGAGCGCGATCGGGGCCATGCGCTGGCTGGCTCGAGCACGCTCAACCGGCTGGAGTTGGGTACGCCGCTGGAGGCAGACGAGGACCGCTACAAGAAGGTCGTGGCGAGCACGGAACAGATCGACGACCTGCTGGTGGATCTGTTCCTGGACATGCACGAGACGCTCCCGGAGCGGATCGTGCTGGACGTGGATGCCACCGACGATCAGCTGCACGGCCAGCAGGAGGGTCGCTTCTATCACGGCTATTACCGCCACTATTGCTACCTGCCGCTGTACATCACGTGCGGAGAGCATGTGCTGTGTGCGCGCCTGCGGACGGCGCAGGCGGAGGCAGCGGAGGGGACGGTCGCGGAATTGGAGCGGATCGTGCGGCGCATCCGGCAGCGCTGGCCGCAGGCAGCGATCGTGGTGCGCGCGGACGCCGGTTTTTGCCGGGACACGCTCATGACCTGGTGCGAGCAGCGGGGAGTGGACTATGTGTTGGGCCTGGCGCGGAACAGTCGTTTGCTGGGCCAGATTCGCAGGCAGCTGCGGCAAGCGGGCAAGGCCTGCGCGCGGACTGGTCAGGCGGCGCGGCGTTTCCGGGATTTCCGCTACCGCACGCTGAAGAGCTGGGGCCGGCAGCGGAGAGTGGTGGGCAAGGCGGAGTGGCTGCCAGGCCAGCGCGGCGCGAACCCGCGCTTCGTGGTCACCAGCTTGAGCCGGGAGGAAGTGGCGGGCAGGCAGCTGTACGAGGAACTGTACTGCGCCCGCGGCGAGATGGAGAACCGGATCAAGGAGCAACAGCTGGATCTGTTCGCGGACCGCACATCGACGGCGACGATGCGGGCGAACCAACTGCGGATGTACTTTTCGGTGTTCGCCGGCACGCTGCTGCTGATCATGCGCCGCTACGGGCTGGCGGGCAGTCCGCTGGCACGGGCCCAAAGCGGCACGATCCGGAGCAGGATCCTGAAGGTGGCCGTGGCGGTGAGGGTGACGGCGCGCAAGGTATGGCTGCGTTTCTCCTCGACGTACCCGCACAGGGAACTCTTCGAGAGAATCGCGAGGCTGCTGACGGATCGGAGGCCAAGGGCTTGCCCGGGATGAGCGTCGCAGACGGCCGGACTGGAGCGATGTGGCGCGCCGAGGGGCGAGGCCAGGCGGAAGTGCGCCCGGATTGCGCGCCAGGCGGCCAGCAGGCCTGCCAAGAGGGCCACTCCTCGCTGGACTTGGGTCTGGCAGCGAGTTGGAATCGCTTCGGATACCCTGGATGGCGGCAAATCTCCGGGATTAGCTCCACTTGCGCCCAATCGGCGACTGTTGCAGCTCAGGATGGGCACCGTGCGCAGCTCTCTGGTGAGATATCCGGGTTAGGTACGTTCTGTAACCTATGTCTCCGGGCCGGACAATTGCAAGGTGGTTGCGGGGGAGGGATTTGAACCCTCGGCCTTTGGGTTATGAGCCCAACGAGCTACCAGACTGCTCCACCCCGCAGTCTGAGTTTATCCAATGTGGCTGTTTAATGTCAAAATGCGAGTGCACTGTGATAGGTCTCGCAAGTGCTTGAGTCACCATGCAGTGACTACTGTTCGCGCATGGTCCATTGCTCTGGAGCTTGCCATCCTTCTGGTACTGGTGCAGTCATGGGTGGAACACCTCCATCCTTGCGCAAAGCCCGAAAGTCCCTGATCTGATCCAGCATATTTCTTACCCGCTCAGGTTGCCTTGATACCATGTCATTCTTCTCATTGGGATCTTCCTTCAAATTAAAGAGTTCAATGGTAGTTTCTCCAGATCGTTGTTGATTTGAAATATTCCCATTGGGAGACGCATCAGCGGGATTATGGCCCAAAATTGGCGGACCTTCACGGACAAGTTTCCAGTCTCCATCAATCACAGCGAGCTGTTCTCCTGCATATCTCTCAAAGTAGGAATAGAAACGGCGAGACAAGCCTGATTTCGTTCCAGCAATCACATCAAGCATGTCTTCCCCGTCCAATGGCTCACCTGGGCCTCCAGACTCACCCAGTCCTGCAACTCTCCTCAAGGTTGGCCAGACATCGATATAACTGATCAACGTATTGACTTTTCGTCCGCCACCCTTCAACCCATTGGGCCATCGCAAAGCTGCTGCTACCCTGGTTCCACCTTCGTACACAGTCCCCTTGCCATTCCTTAATGGTGTATTGTCAGCAAGGTTTTGCCCTCCGTTGTCACTTGCAAACCAGACAAGCGTGTCATCCGAAATCCCCTGACTATGAAGGGCATCAAGTATTTGTCCGATGGCATGGTCCATCGCAGCGACCATGGCCATGTAAATCCGACGATTCTTGTTTTCAACTGATCCAAAAGGAACTAACCACTTATCCGGAACCTGCAAAGGTGTATGCGGTGCGTTGAAAGGTACATACAGAAAGAATGGGCCGTCAGATGCATGTTCATTGATAAACTCAACTGCTTCAACTGCAATCAGATCCGTTGAATATCCCTCATCCTTGTTCGGCTCAAACCCTCTGTGCCAGTCGAGTTCCCCTTCCCTGAAGTGGGTGTAGTAGTCGATGTTTCCGTTGTAATGGCCAACGAAGAAGCTAAACCCCTGATTCAAGGGATGGAATCTGCGTAAAAAATGGCCAATATGCCACTTTCCGACCATGCCCCGGTGACGATAACCAGCCCTTGCAAGCATCTCCGGCATTGTCTCTTCTTCAGTTGGAACCCCCACCTCCAGGAACGGTCGACAAACGGCTCTTTGCATGCCAAACCGGATGGGATAGCGACCGGTCATCAGTCCTGCCCTGGTAGGAGTGCATACCGGACAAGCATAAAATCGATCCAGTTCAATGCCTTCACTGGCGATTCGATCAATGCTGGGTGTTGGAATATCGCCCCCGTGATAGCTGACATCATTCCATCCAAGATCATCAGCAACAATCAAAACGATGTTGGGGCTACTTGCTGCTGTTACCTGAAACAACAGCAACAAGAACCCTGAACTCAACAAACGCTTCATTTAATTGCCCTTCACGTAATCGTTGCAACATTCTCCGATTGAATCCTGCTGATTGCAAACCCAATAAGATCACTGGAGCAGAATGAGGGAGGCTGGACAGCAAACAATGGCTTACGTTCCAGCAATGATGCATCAAACCCAGGCCATTCCGGGATGCTCTTCCGGGCAGCCGGTAAGACAAAGGCATCCGCTCTATGTGAAAAACGGCAAGCACTCTCCTTACAGTCCTCGTTATCGAGATCCAGGACAGACAAGTACAGATCTGAGTTGAGGTAAGCCATGATGCTATTGGATTCAAACAGCACATACTCCCTTCCCTCCAGATGCTGTTGGACTGCTGGTATTACCTGCTGCATTTGCCCCATGGCAACCCGTACCCAAAACACATCCCTGGCACCAGCGTGAAGCATTCTGGCTGTATCCGTTGTCGGCTTTAATCCATCTTCCTGAAGGATTTCATAAGGGCATAGCGGGTCGTTAACAGCACAACCACATGGCTCACCACTGTTTGAGCAGATACCATGTCCAAATTGGGTTACCTTGACGGCGGTCCACTGTAGTTCCCGGGTTGCCTCCAGGATGGATACTGCAAGTCCAGTCTTGCCTACATTGCGGCTGTTGCCTCCAATCATCAGTGTTTTCATGATGATTCCAGTTCCTTGACCTTGGCTCTCAAGCGTTTTATTTCCTCAAACAACCTGGGTAAACGGTTAACAAGAGCCTGCCGCGTCAAATACTCCCTGAGAGGTCTTGCAGGCGTGCCCCAGTAAGCTTTTCCGGGAGCCAGTCGCTTGTCAGGCAATAAGCCTCCCTGACCACCTAACTGCACACCAGTTCCAATATGAGCCCGGTCACCGATACCAGCCTGTCCACCCAGAACGGCGTAATCTTCTACTACAACACTGCCTGATAAACCGACTTGGGCAGCCATCACAACATGCTTGCCAACCTGACAGTTATGTCCAATGTGGACCATGTTGTCCAGCTTTGTGCCAGAGCCGATTCGCGTATTATCCAGCGCACCCCGATCTATACAGGTATTTGCACCAATTTCCACGTCATCGCCGATTTCAACTCCACCAATCTGTGGGAAACGTTCATAGTGGTCCTTTTCGAAGACCAGACCAAACCCCTCTGAGCCAATCACGGCACCACTATTAATGACTACCCGGTTGCCAATGTGAACATTGCTGTAGATGCACACACTGGGATGTATTTGGCACTCACTACCCACAAAAGCATCCCTTGCGATATGCGCTGATGCACCAATCACAGTTCGGTCACCAATCCTTGCACCTGCTTCAACCCTTGCCATTGGACCAATGGATATATCAGTACCAAGAACAGCAGAAAGATCAACAACAGCAGTAGGATGAACACTTGTTGATGGGTCAGAGTCCTTGTAAAGCACACGCAAAACTTGCGCAAATGCACTGCGAGGTTCGGAAACACGGATCAGCGTTTGCCCTTGAGCCTGTGTCTTCAAACCAACAAGAACACAGCCGGCCTGAGTATCCGGAAATTGTGCTGGACCGTGACGAGGCTCCCAGAACGTCAAATGTTCTGGCTGAGCCTTTTCCAGGGTATGCGCGGATACGACTTCATGGTCGGTATCACCCTGCAATTCCCCATTGACCAAAGCAGCGATTTCGCCAAGTTTCATACTATGTATCCTGAGAGTTTTATTGCTTCCAAAACCACACCTTAGTGAACTTCACGCATTCAGGCACTATCCTACAAGGATGAAGTCCAATCTGTTCTTTCGTGCAATCCTGCTACTGATTGCTGCGACAGTTCCAATACCGATTACATACGCTTGGAATGAACTTGGCCACCGTGTCGTTGCTCGTGCAGCACAGGAGCAACTCAGCAGCAATGCACAAATACGGCTTGGTTATCTTCTAGGCAAAACCACTCAACTGGTTGATGTAGCAACCTGGGCCGACGAGATCATTCAGGAACGCCCCGAAACGGAGTCATGGCACTCCATCACAATCCCACCGAACGCTAGCAAGGTTGTCCTCGAAAGGGACTGCCCTCTCGGTGAGTGCATCACAGCTAAAGTGCGTGACTGCATTGGAATTGTACGCCTTTCCGTTAAACCCAGAAGTCAGATTATCGAATCATTCAAAATGCTGGTAAACCTTGCTGCAGACATGCATCATCCATTAAGGAATGGCTATCCACCCGCCGATAGCAAGGATATGAACGTTGTGGTGCTGGGAAATGAGGAAATGAGCCTGTTTGATGCCTGGGAGGATGCGCTTTTGAAACACATGGGTTCAGAAGATGAAATACTCTCTCGTGTGCAACTGCGGATACAGAATGCGGATCATGAAAAATGGACCCAAGGAAATCTGCGCGCCTGGACCTGGGAAACCCACAATATTGCTGTTCAGTCCATCTATCCAATGGTCAGCAATGAAACCCGCACTGTCCTGAGAGCAGTTTCCCTTGAAGAATCATCCCGGATCATTGAAGAACAACTGGCTAAGTCTGCTGTTCGCCTTGCTTTCTTGCTTGACCAGGCTTGGCCCTAATCGCTGGCCTGAAAACGCATGAGTTCCCGGTTCAGTCCTGTTAAACCAGTCGAATCCGCTGCTCGAGCGGTTTGTCGTATTCCTGACAACGTATCTGTAGCCATTGGTGGCTCAGGTTCTGGTCATGCAGTACCGGACATCCTGTTGCGGGAACTTGGTGAACGCTACAAAACCACTGAAACGCCAAAGGGACTGACACTCATTCACCCTTTCGGGGTTGGAGACCAGAAAACCAGAGGACTGCAACAAGCAGCCTGTGCAGGAATGTACCGGCGTGTAGTGGGTGGTCACTGGTCAATGGCCCCCGAGATGTCGAAACTGGCCTCAGAGAACCAGTTTGAAGCCTATTGCTTGCCTGCAGGTGTCATTGTTCAGCTTTTCCATTGTGCGGCTGCAGGAAGTCCCGGATGGCTAACTCATGTAGGACTCGATACATTTGTCGATCCCAGACTGGAAGGGGGAAGACTGAATGCCAGGGCAACAGAGCAACTGGTTGAATACACAGAGCGAGACGGCACTCCCTGGCTGTTTTATATGACCATCCCAATCCAGGTTGCATTACTGCATGCCTGGGAAGCTGACACCTCTGGCAACCTGAGCATGAGCAACGAGGCTGGGTTCTGGCACAACTGCGTGATGGCACAGGCAGCCAAGGCAGCAGGCGGACAGACGATTGCCGTAGTCCGGAGGATCGTTCCCGCAGGTTCACTGGATCCGCGCAAAGTGCATGTTCCTGGCTGTTTTGTCGATGTGCTGGTAGTGGATGAGCAGCAAGGACAGACCTATCAGACAGAATATGAACCGGCGTTTTGTGGAGAAGCCATCAAGCCTGCTGAGGATTTTCCTGTTCTTCCCTTTACTCCGCGTAAAATCATTGCCCGTCGCGCAGCCATGGAACTCAAGCCAGGGGTGGTTCTTAATGTCGGATTCGGGATGCCTGATGGTGTCATGGCTATTGCCAGGGAGCAAGGTATTGCCAACCAGCTCATTCCGACAATCGAGCATGGGCAATTCGGTGGGGTGCCAGCTAGCGGGCTTGACTTCGGAGCCGTTTACAACTCGACAGCCATTGTAGAAACGGGCCATATGTTCGATTTTTATCATGGTCGCGGCGTCGACCAGACTTTCCTGGGCTTTCTGGAAATTGACCGTCTAGGCAACGTAAATGTCAGCAAATTAGACTCCCAGATCATTGGGGTTGGTGGATTTATTGATATCGTCCAGAAAGCTGGGAAAGTCGTGTTCTGTGGAACGATGTCTATCCGGTCAAAACCGGAGATCATCAACAATCAACTGCAGTATCGCCAGCATGGTACCCCCAAGCTGGTCGAGAAAGTCAAGCAGGTTACGTTTAGTTCGGATTATGCCAATCGTAATGGACAGGAAGTACTCTATGTCACTGAAGCTGCTGTGTTTCGCCTTGGTTCGCAAGGCTTGATACTGGAGGAGATTGCTCCCGGATTAGATTTGGAAAAAGATATCTATCCACAGAGCGGCTTCCGGATTCCTGTTAGTCCACAGCTCAAACAGATGCCTGCTCCACTTTTTGCACCCCAAGACATGCCAAGGTCCCTGTTCCCGGAATTTGAGATTTGATTGTGCTGGACCCCTTGATCCCGGCCAAAGTAATTCTGCATTAAGCGCCTGTTACTGAAGTGCAGCAACACCTGGCAGCGTCTTGCCGCCCAGGAACTCCAGTGAGGCTCCGCCCCCTGTCGAAATATGCGTGATCTTGTCGCCCACTCCTGCCACTTTGATGGCCTTTTCCGAATCACCACCACCAACAATACTGGTGCATCTGGCCGATGCTTCTTCCACTGCTTTAGCAACTGCAATTGTTCCTTGAGCAAAGGGTTCCAGTTCGAATACGCCCATTGGGCCGTTCCAAACAACCATCCGGGCTTCATGGATCATGGATTCATACAATCGAATGGTCTCGCTACCCACATCCAGTCCCATCCAGCCATCTGGAACTTCTCCCTTTACTGTGCGGACTTCGCTTGTAGCACTGAACTCTTTTGCAATTACGTGATCCACAGGCAAGACCAGTCGGTCACCGGCTTCCTGCAGCAGTTCCCTTGCAAGGTCCAGTTTTTCTTCTTCCACCAGTGAAGAGCCAATATTGAGTCCCTGTGCCTTCAGGAACGTGTAGGTCATTGCGCCACCGATCAGTACATGATCGGCAAGCTTCAAAAGATTGCGGATGACATCAATCTTTCCGGAAATCTTTGCGCCCCCAATAATAGCCAGATAAGGCTGCCGTGGCTCCGAAATAGCCATCGACAGGAACTTCAGTTCCCGTTGCATCAGCAGTCCTGCCGCTCGTATCTGCATGAAGTTTGTTATTCCAACAGTTGATGCGTGTGCCCGATGTGCAGCTCCGAATGCATCGTTCACGTAAATATCAATATTGGTTGCAAGTTCTTCAGAAAAATCCGGGTCATTGGCTTCTTCCTCAGCATGGAAACGCAGGTTCTCAAGCAACATCACCTCACAGCTCTGAAGTGAATTCACTGCTTCTGCAGTATTCCTGCCAATGCAATCGGATGTAAATTTCACTTGTTGATCAAGTAGTTCTGCAAGTCGACCAGCAACTGGCAACAAACTCATTTTAGTATTGACCTGACCATCAGGTCTGCCCAAGTGGGAAACAAGGATTACAGCAGCACCTTGCTTCAAGGCGTAATTGATCGTGGGCAGTGCCATGCGGATGCGAGTGTCACTCGTAATCTTTTGGCCTGTTTCCTTGTCGAGTGGCACATTGAAATCGACTCTTACAAGGACACGTTTACCCTTAAGATCTAAATCTTCAATGCTTTTGTATATCATTGTATTCAAATGGATTATACATCTTGGAAAATTATCTATTCCCTCAATGGATTGTCGGCAATCAACCGCCCTTGAGATGGCAGTTTCAACGCAGGACAGATGTAATCAGACAGCAAGCAAGCAGACAAGATCGACAACCCGATTCGAGTAGCCCCATTCGTTGTCGTACCAGGCAAGAACCTTGACCATGTTCCCGCCAATAACCCGCGTCATTGTCGCGTCAACAATTGATGAATTCGGGTTCTTCAGGAAATCACTGGACACCAGTGGTTCCTCGGTAAAGCTCAGGATGCCTTTCAGGGATCCCTCAGCCGCTTTACTAAATTCATGATTTACCTGCTCCGCTGTAACACTTGTCTTTAACTCTGCAACCAGATCAACAACTGACACATTTGGGGTCGGGACACGAATGGAGAAACCATCACACTTGCCCTTCAAATCAGGCATGACCAGTCCAATTGCTACCGCAGCTCCTGTATTGGTTGGAATCATGTTGAGTGCTGCTGCGCGGGCACGGCGAAGGTCACCATGTGGCAGGTCAAGAGTGCGCTGGTCATTTGTGTAGCTGTGCACTGTAGTCATGGTTGCCTTTTCAATGCCGAAGGAATCGTGAAGCACCTTGGCGACAGGAGCCAGGCAATTTGTCGTACATGAAGCATTCGAAATTACTGTGTGGGAATCGTTTAACTGGTCATTATTGACTCCCAGAACAACAGTGATGTCTTCACCCTTGGCAGGTGCTGAGATGACGACTCTCCGGACGCTGCCCCCAAGATGTTTCGCTGCATCTTCTCGTTTTGTAAACAGCCCGGTGGATTCGATTACGATATCGGCCCCGACGGAATCCCATGGGATCTGGGCAGGGTCACGCCCGGAAAAAACCTGAAAAGTCTTGTCATTTACGCTCAGTCCATTGTCAGTGGCTTTGACATCTGCATCCAGATTGCCCATTACCGAGTCATACCTGAGCAGGTGAGCCAAAGTCTTAAGATTCGTAATGTCATTGATCGCAACAATGTCAATGCCCGGATTATCCATTTGGGCACGGAATATATTCCGTCCAATACGACCAAAGCCGTTGATTGCAACTTTTACAGCCATGCTGTTCTTTATCTCCTGATTCTTGAGTTGGGAATGATAGTAATTCCAGAGTAACTGTTTTGAAGTTAGGACTGGGTGGCAGTTACTCCGGGTTATTAAGGCACCAGGGAACTGTTATGTCCTCACTGTGAACAGTAATCAACCCTGCAGAATGTCTAACAGCAAGCAGCTGAAAATTTGTGCTGCTTATTTATCGATCATATCGACAACAGAGCAAACATTGAAACTACCGCAAACCAACAGTGGCAATCACAAACCTGATGGCAAGTACACCCTGCTACTCATGCGATAAAGGTACTTATGCAAGAGTTCCCTGAATCCGTTATTGAAAGAGCCTCAAGGATCAAATTGCTGCTGATGGATTGCGATGGGGTCTTAACTGACGGCACAATTTTCTTTCTGGAATCTTCAGAAGGAAAGTTGATTGAAACCAAGGGGTTTGATTGCCATGACGGTATTGCCTTGCAGTGGATACGCGAGGCAGAAATCGACACTGGCATTTTGACCGGACGTGGTGGACTGGCCGTTCAGGAGCGTGCCCGATCAACAGGCATGCGCTATCTCGTGGAAGGCCGCACACAAAAGCTGGCTACCTATGAGGAAATCCTGCAGGATGCCGGACTTGATCATTCACAGGTTGCCTATGTCGGAGACGATGTTACAGACCTGCCGTTACTGAAGCGTGTTGGGCTGGCGATTGGTCCTTCGAATTCCCGCCCGGAGGTTCTCAGTGTCATCCACTGGCAAACTCCTTCAAGTGGCGGACATGGAGCAATTCGGGATGTCATAGAACTGCTTCTTAAATCACAAGGAAAATGGGATGACATCATGTCGAAATATGAAGTCTGAACTACAGTTAAATGGGTTGGATTTTCGAACTTTCTGCAAGATATGCAGCTTCCAAGGATTCTGTTAAAACAGAGTTAGAGCGAACCAAGTCACCTTCATGAAAATTGCAATCCCAAGTGAAGCTCGAAATGGTGAGCGACTTGTAGCACTTGTGCCCAAGGATATTGCTGCGCTGAAGAAGCAAAAAGTGGAAATCCATGTAGAGGCACGTGCAGGTAGTGAGGCCTTTATCCCGGACGCAGATTTCGGGGATGCAGGAGCCATGCTTGGGAGCCGTCAGCAGGTTTTAGCTGATGCCGATTTGATCCTGACTGTTCACGGCATCTCCGATGAAGATTTAGGCAGTGTCAAGCCACTGGCAACCATTGCAGGGTTTCTGGCCCCACTGGATGAACCTGCCCGCATGGACAAGATGGCAAAAAGGGGGTTATCTCTTCTTTCGGTGGAATTAATTCCCCGCATCACTCGTGCACAGAGCATGGATGCACTGAGTTCCATGGCCATGATTGCCGGTTATAAGGCCGTCCTGGTGGCAGCCCAGGAAGCTCCTTGCATGTTTCCACTCATGATGACAGCAGCAGGGACTCTCACTGCCTCGAAGGTCTTTATCATTGGAGCGGGTGTGGCTGGTTTGCAAGCCATTGCAACTGCTCGCAGATTAGGTGCAGTTGTGGAAGGTTATGACATTCGCCCTGAAGTCAAGGAACAGGTTGAGAGTCTTGGTGCTTCATTCGTTGAATTGAAAGTCGAGGTTGAACAGGCCAAAGGTAGCGGTGGTTATGCGGCTTCGCAGTCCAAGGAGTTCTACCAGCGACAACAGGAAGCTCTCGGTGAGCATTTATCCGGGGTTGATGTGATCATTACGACTGCTGCAGTTCCAGGGAGGAAAGCGCCAGTGCTGCTCACAAAGGGAATTATGGATCGTTTACGTCCAGGTACGGTTGTAGTTGATCTGGCTGCCGAACGTGGCGGGAACTGTGAGCTAACCGTTGCAGGTGAAATCGTCCATATCAATGGCATTACCATCGCAGGTCCAGTCAATGTTCCGTCCAGTGTCCCGCAACATGCCAGCCAGGCCTATTCAAGAAATATGTTCAACTTGGCAAGTCTCCTGATTTCAGAGGGACAACTTCAGCTTGATCTGGAAGACGAAATTGTGAAAGGCGCTCTGGTTGCTCATGGTGGAAACATCATTCATCCAGCTGTGCAGGAGTCCCTTGCTGCCAGTCAGCTCAAGGAACATAAATAGTCATGGAAGCCTTCCTCGTCTCTATAACGGTATTCGTACTGGCAGTGTTTGTCGGATTCGAAATCATCACCAAGATCCCTTCAACGCTGCATACTCCCTTGATGTCTGGATCGAATGCAATCTCAGGGATCACCATAGTTGGTGCGATTGTAGCTGCAGGCGCCGGTGCGGATGGAATAGCCAGGTATCTGGGGTTTTGTGCAGTTGTACTTGCCAGCATCAACGTCGTTGGTGGTTTCCTGATCACCAACAGAATGCTTGCAATGTTCAAGCGCAGGAAGTAGATGGATCGTGCAACTCCATCTGATACATGTTGTCTACCTGCTGGCCTCAGTCCTGTTTATCCTGGGGCTCAAGGGCCTCACATCCCCCCGTACCGCTGTACGCGGAAATTTCCTGGGTGCACTGGCCATGTTGCTTGCAGTGCTTGCAACCCTGGCCGACCAGCAAATTATCAGCTATAAGTTGATTGCAGCAGGTGTTGCCCTGGGATCTCTGATCGGCGTCATCTGGGCTGTCAAGGTGCAGATGACAGCCATGCCCCAATTGGTTGCTGCCTTCAATGGTTTTGGTGGCGGAGCTTCAGCGCTCGTTGCCGGAGCAGCAGTCCTGTTGCCGACAGCCTCAATTGGTGTTCCCGAGATCCAGCTCAGTATTTCAAGCGTCCTTTCGGAGTTTATTGGTGCCGCGACTTTAAGCGGCAGCCTGGTGGCATGGGCAAAATTGCAAGGAGTCCTGAACTGGCAGCCCCGCAATCTTTTTATAAAAGTTCTCAATACGGTTGCAGTCCTGACTGGCATCCTGTTGGGCATTTACTTTGTGCTGTACCCCGATGCCCTGTGGGCATTTACTGGTGTTTGCATCGCGGCCCTTGTTTATGGCCTGTTTCTGACAGCAGCCGTCGGTGGTGCTGATATGCCGGTCATCATCGCTCTACTTAATTCCTGTTCCGGTCTGGCGGCTTCAGCAACGGGATTTGTCCTCGGAAACGATGTTTTGATCATCGCCGGGTCGCTGGTTGGAGCTTCCGGATTCATCCTGACGCAGATCATGTGCAAGGCCATGAATCGCTCCCTCTGGGATGTTCTTCGTGGCGACCTTGGTGGAACTGCAACAGACAGTGCGACGGATGACGAAGTTTATGCGGGCCGTGTCAAGAGTACAAGTCCAGAGGAAGCTGCTCTTCTGTTTGATACAGCTCGTATCGTGACGATTGTTCCAGGCTATGGAATGGCTGTTGCTCAGGCACAACACGCCGTTCGTGACTTTGCAAACCTTCTGGAAAGCAAGGGCATTGAAGTTCGCTACGCCATACACCCTGTTGCCGGGCGCATGCCGGGTCATATGAATGTCCTGTTAGCCGAAGCGGATGTGGCATATGACAGGCTGTACGACATGGATACTATCAACCCAACCTTTGTAGAAACAGACGTAACAATCGTCCTGGGAGCCAACGATGTGGTCAATCCGGCAGCACGGGATGAACCTGGCAGCCCGATCCAGGGGATGCCAATCCTTGATGTGGACAAGTCCCACGTTGTGATTGTAATCAAGCGAAGCCTGAGTCCTGGTTTTGCTGGGATACCGAACAAGCTGTTTGCTATGGACAACACATTAATGTTGTTTGCGGATGCCAAAAAAGCCATGCAGGATCTAAGCCGCGAAGTGCGGGATCTTTAAGTTCAGGAAGCTTTCAGTCCTGTCATCTAGCAACCCTCAATGAATGAGGATCAGTCCGTCCTGGGGAGGGTGCAGTATTGTGGCACCAGTTGCTGTAATAACAACATCTTCTTCGAGTCCAATGTGAATCTCTCCACCAGCAGGAGCATATGTGGAATAGAGGATGGGCTCCACTGCAAAAGTCTGCCCAACTTCCATCTTGAGGTATACCGTGGACCCATATCTCTCCGGCCAGTCCGGACAAATTAAAGGCCCCACATCGTGTACGACGAACCCGATTGGGTGCCCCGTACCGTGTGGAGGACCTTGATAACCGGCATCCGTCAGTGTTTTGCGACCAATACCGTCAATTGCCGTACCTGTAACCCCTGGTTTCATGGCTGCGATCTGCCGGTTGGCAGCCAGACGAACTGTATCCCACATGCGCTGAATCTCATCTGGAGCCCGTTGTTCCTGCTTGCGTAGTACATAAGCAGTTCTTTGCAGGTCTGTTGAATACCCACGGTAGGTGATCCCGAAATCAATACGGATGAGATCACCATGTTCAATTACCCTGTTACTCGGATCAGCATGGCCTCTTGAGGGTCCGGCTACGACGCTTATGAACGGGATTGTGGCACCGATAGCATCTGTTTTCGACTTCAGGAACATACCGATGTCCTTTTCAGTGGTGATCCCTGGATCAATCACCTCCGAAGTCAGTGCTTCTCGAATCATGGCATCTGTATAAATTGCAGCTTCCCTCAAGCGTTGCACTTCAACAGGTAGTCGACGACCCCGAAAAGAAGCCACCAGTTGCTCGGAAGAAACAAATCTCTTGACCAGTTCTTCCCCAAGTGCCTCCTTGAGATAGGCATGCATACCATTGGTCAGGCCATCTGCAATCGGCATGTCCCGGGATGTGTTGATAGCAATCCGAGCCGGGTCCAGTGTTTCAACCAAACGCTTCAGAAGTGGTTTGATGCCTTCACTCTTGTAGCTGTGGACTTCGTCATAGATACCGCTTTCTTCAAGCGGGACAACATCATAACTGGCAGCAATCGCAATTTTTCGCATACCCTGTGCTGTATTGGAAAACAGCAGAGCCATCCTTGCTACCGCCTTGCCACCTGCCAGGTCGGCTGCCAATGGATCCCTGGATTCTTCACGTGTGAAAACAAGCCAGAGATCAATATCGTGCGCCTCGAGTGCAGTAGGAAGAAGTGTATTGACACGCTCACGCAGGATTGCTGGTTCGACTCCCCAACAGGGAATGATGCAGCAGGAAATGAATAGTAAGAAGAACTGCTTCATGCAATTCCCATTAAACACCCATTTGGTGTAGCAACGTACCAAGTCATCTCACTGCTTGCAATGTACAAGCTAGTTTCGAGAAATGGTTGCGCTACGCTAACACGATGAAATGGCTGGCTGCAAGAGACCGCGCCCATGTATGGCATCCCTTCACCCAGATGAAGACGGCACTCTGGCCACTGGGAATTGAGCGGGGGGAAGGAGTTCACCTCATCACGGAGGATGGCAAGAGGATACTGGATGGAATTTCCTCCTGGTGGGTAAATGTACACGGGCACTGCAACCCAAAAATCAATAAAGCACTACTGGAACAAGCTGAAAAATTGGAGCATGTAATTTTTGCAGGATTCACACATGAGCCTGCGGTTGAGCTGTCTGAACGGCTCTGCTCATTGCTACCAGGTAGACTGCAGAAGGTATTTTTCTCTGACAACGGCTCGACTGCTGTCGAAGTTGCCCTGAAGATGGCCTATCAATACTGGGGTAATCGTGGTGAATCCAATCGCAAGAAATTTGTGGTACTTCAGAACTCCTATCACGGTGACACGGTCGGAGCAATGTCCGTCAGCCATGATTCTCTGTTCACAGCAAGCTACAGCGATTTGCTGTTTCAAGTTGAACGTGTCTCGGTTCCGGCAGATTACCTCGCATCCCTGAATCCTGAAAAGGATGGCAACGCAACAGCCCCCTTGGAAGACATTGAAAGTCTTTTCAATGAGCAAGGTAAGGAAATTGCAGCCATCATTATTGAGCCGATGTTACAAGCAGCAGGGGGAATGATAGTTTACAAACCTATGTTTCTGAAGCGTTTAAGGGAACTTTGTGATGTTCACAACATATTGCTGATTGCCGATGAGGTCATGACAGGATTCGGGCGTACCGGAAAGATGTTTGCTTGTGAACACGGACCAATCGAACCTGACATCATGTGCCTTTCCAAAGGCCTTACCGCAGGCTACCTCCCGATGGCTGTCACTGTTGCTTCGGAGACAATTTACGAGGCATTTTTTAGTGATGACCGCAAGAAAACCTTTTTTCATGGACATTCCTTTACAGCCAATCCACTTGGTTGCGCTGTTGCATTAGCTGGACTCGACATCTTTGCCAACGAAAACGTGCTGCAGCGAATTGATGAGATCTCCACGCGGATGTGCGACAGGCTCAAGAGCTTTACTGGCAATAAACATTTCAGAGATGTGCGCCAGATAGGTGATGTCGGCATTATTGAGTTTGAGGACCAGGGAGATGGCTATTTTGCAGAAATCGGACCCCGTTTGTTGGGATTATTTCTTGAACGCGGGCTGTTACTTCGCCCTTTGGGGAATGTTTTGTACTTCATGCCCCCGTACGTTGTGAGCAATGCCCAGATCGACTGGGTTTTCGATCAAATTGAAGAAGTCGTATCCATCACAGGTTTATGAAACTACTGTGTGGAGCGTGAGCATTTGCAGGATGCACTATGTGTGATGCAAGTCCTGTTGCAGCCTATGAATCTTCAGGACCATGCCGATACATTGAGAGACGGTGTTTGCCCACGCTGACAACCCGGAATTGTTTCAGGATGTCGTAATTCTCCTGCAAGGATAATTTATGCGCATGCTGAGCGATCACATACTTGGATTGTTTTACAGATAGTGCTGCCAGGGATTTTTCATACTCCTGCACTGCTTCATACGGCGGTCCCAGAAAGAAAATATCCGCTTCAATGTCTGGAATGACATTCTGTGTAGGAGCCATCCTGATCTGAGCCCTGTCGAGTGCGCCAAGCATTTTCAGGTTGCTCCGGATAATTTCAGCTGCCTTGTAATTTGATTCGATAAAAATGACTCTTTCTGCACCCCTGCTAAGTGCTTCAATCCCCACTGCTCCACTGCCGGCGTACAGATCGGCAAACACCATTCCTTGAATATCGTTTTGCAGGATATCGAAAAGAACCTGACGCATCCGGCCGAGCATAGGCCGAGTGGAAAGACCATCCAGAGTCTTCAGGATCCGTCGTTTGTATTGACCTGCAATAACCTGCATCTATAGTTAGCGATTTGCGTGCTGGGGAGTGACAAACTCCGTTGATCTGAAACCATGACAGTAGAAAGGCTAAGCACCCAGTTAGATCTTGTCAGACTGTCTCGTGTACAGACCGTGAAGTACGAATAATACGATCAACAATCTGCTCGACAGCATTCCGGCTTCGGGTCTTGGCATTCTCGTACAGCCTACGACGATCAATCCTCCTAAGAAGCTTTCCTTCGCGATACCAGTGCAACAGCCCTTGACCGACTGCATAAGTACCGGCATAGGCAATGATTCCCTTGGAAACAAGCCCCCCGCCTGCCGGGACTTTTGAAACCAGTTCCCTGGCCAACGCCCGCCAACCGAATGCAGCACCAATAATCGAAGTGATTTTCAGGCTTTGCTGGTTGTATCCAGGCTCATAGCCATGAGCAGCTGCCAGAAGGAAAGACAACCGCACCTGGTTCATGGTCAAAAATGCGGTATCTGACGCAAACTCGCCAACACTCCAAGGCAATGTGAGCACACTGGGAATAATGTTTGGGACTGCTGTTGCAACCGTAAAGAGTGTGTTTTCCCTGGCAATCTTCAAGATCAACCGTTCACTTACTTCTGCCCTTAACCCGGGGAACCTGCTGGCAAGAGGCAGCCACAGGTCTTCATGATTGTCCAGGAGTTTCCTTGCTGACAACAGAGGTCTCATGCTGTCAAAAGCATAAAAATGTGCCGGGTGCGGAATGCCATGTTCTGAAAAACCAACTGTTGCCCCTCCAAAATCTTCAACGCTTGTGATCCGCAGGAAAGACCGATCATTTGTTACGAAATCGCAAGTGTCTCGCCCCGAAGTTTGCAACAGAAAGTCCTGTATGTCATGCACACACTGTTCAGCTGAAGCCAGAACACCAAAAACAACAGGCTCTTCAGCCATTTTGCGCACTTCATCTGGATTCAGTGACTGGAATGCATGATTGATCTGTTTGAACAAAGCGCTTGCCACCAAAAAGTTCATTATAAAGCTAACTTTTTGGTATTTCAGGGTATTGAGATTCAATCAACCCCCTGTTATGCAAGATGGTCAGGACTTGTTAGACTGAGTTCAATTCCTCAAAAGTTGTTTCATTTGCAGCTAGAAGTGTTTGATTTACAAGAACTACACGGAGTTCATAAATTTGAACGTTTACGCATCAGACTCTCACACCCGAATTCCAGAAGGCTTGGGCAACCCACAGATTTCAAAGGAGCGTTGTATCCTGGCCGGGCTGAAACTACGCCAGACAATGACTGGTAGCGCCATACAGTCAAACAGCCTTACAGCCGAAGAATCCATGGAAGAACTGGCAGAACTTGCCTCTAGCGCCGGAGCACAAGTCCTCGGTTATTCCCTGCAAGTACGGGATCGTCCTGTCCCTGCGACATATATAGGGACTGGAAAGTTGAGTGAGCTGAATACCTGGGCATCCGAAGAAGATTGCGATTTTGTCTTGTTTAACCAAGACCTTTCCGCAACTCAGCATCGCAACCTGGAGAAGAAACTCGGCCGCACAGTCCTGGATCGGACCCAACTCATTCTTGATATCTTTGCCAGTCATGCACGTTCCCGTGAAGGCAAGCTTCAGGTCGAACTTGCCCAACTGAACTATCTCTTACCCAGATTAATGGGACGCGGGACTGCCATGTCCCGACTTGGTGGTGGTATCGGCACCAGAGGCCCTGGAGAAACCCAACTGGAACACGACCGACGGAAAATCCGCAAACGGATTGTAAAACTTCGCAATAGCCTGGAAAAGGTGCGCTCCAGCAGGAGTCTGCAACGCTCCAAACGGATCTCAGTACCACTCCCCACGATCGCTCTCTGTGGTTACACAAATGCTGGAAAATCAACCCTGTTCAACAAGCTTACAAATTCTTTTGTGCTTGCTGATTCCAGAATGTTCGCAACACTGGATCCAACGCTTCGCAAGCTGCGGCTGCCTTCCCGGCGGAACGTTTTACTGTCCGATACAGTAGGCTTCATTCGCAACCTTCCACCTGCCCTGATCAAGGCATTCCGAGCCACGCTTGAAGAAGTCGTTGAAGCATCAATGATTCTTCATGTCGTGGACGTTTCGAGTACTCACAGTCATATCCAGCAACAAGAGGTAGATCATGTTCTCAAGGACATCGGTGCTACTGGCAAACCAGGGGTGCTGGTTCTCAACAAATGTGATCTCTGTGCGGAACACTCTACTGCTCGCAGCATGCAAGTCGAACAGTCTTTTGATCCTGAAACAGCTGTTGTAAAAATCTCAGCCAAGACGGGTGAAGGTATGGATCAATTGCTCAAGGCTATAGACTCTCAACTTACAACCAGTCAGATCTTGCGGCGAAGATTTTTGTTTCCTTACTCAGAGAGCAGCAAACTATCTGCTTTATACGAACAGGGCCGCGTTCTTGAGCGTCGAGATGGGGATGGTGTTGTTGAAATATTAGCTGAACTTCCTGAAGAGTTGGTTCATCAATTGCAAGCATTCAGTACTGAGCACTGAAACTGCAAGCAGTGAAACGGCTCACCCTTGGTTCGTCAAAAGCATCTTAACAGGATTAGAACCCTGTCGATGTCAGGTTGATTTCAGACGCTAATCGCCGTTTTTCCGTGTTTCAGGGGCATTCATTGGCCTTATGTTCGCCTAATTACTGTCTGAATCCCGTTTGTAGTGCCAAGATATTGCAATATAGGCGTTTTCTTCTTACATTTCCCCCTGCACTCCTGTAAGGCTGCTATGACAGGGCACACAACCAGTAGTCATGTACATCAGATCAACCAAAACTCATACCACCGGCGACAAGCCAGGTTACAGCTACCGACTAGTGCATTCCGAACGTAGCGGTGACAAGGTTCAACAGAAAACCCTGTTAAATCTCGGAACCGATTAGCGGGTACCAAAGAAAAACTGGAAACAGGTCGTCGACCTTGCCGAGCAGCTCCTGGACGGCCAGAGACCCCTGTTTTCTCCCGCAACGGACATTCTGGCGGCCGCGGAGGATCTTGTCCGCAAGCTGCGTGCCCGTGGATTCCAACCCGGCAGACAGGCAGCTCCAGCACAGCACGACAGGATCGCGACTGTCGATCTCGACACGCTGGACCAGGAGGACTCCCGTTCGGTAGGCTGCGAGCGGATTTACTTGCAGGCCTTGGAAGAACTCGGCTTCCAGGAGCTGCTGCGGGGCCTGGGTGCAAGTACTCGTGACAGCCGCCTTGCGGTGGCACTGGTGGTGGCGAAAATGATCAATCTTTCCAGCGAGCGCGAAGCACTCCGTTGGCTGCAGGATGACAGCACCACACTTGAGTTGCTTGCTTTTGACGGTGGCAAAGGCCTCTCTTTATCCAAGCTCTACCGTATAAATGATCTGCTGTGGAAGCACCGCGAATCCCTCCAGCAGGGGCTGTTCCTACGGGAACGACAGCTGCTGGACATTCCAGACACCATTGTTTTTTATGATCTTTCCAATACTTTCTACACCGCTCGGCCCAATGATACGCTACGGCGCTTCGGACGCTCGAAGCAGAAGCGCAATGACTGTCCGCTGGTCAGCTTGGCACTGCTGCTTGATGGGGCAGGCTTCCCGCGCAGCTGCGAGATCCTGCCCGGCAATATCTCTGAACCAGGCACCTTGCAGGACGCTATGGGCCGACTTGAGGCAGTCTGCGAGGACAGTAGCGCGAAGCCCACCGTGATCATGGATGCGGGTATTGCCACCGAAGAGAATCTCACTTGGCTACGGCAACAGCACTATAACTGGATTTGTGTCAGTCGGGAAGGCAAACCGCAGCCACCTGAGGGCGCAGCCAAACTTACACTCACCGCCAGTGCTGGTCAGCGGGTACAGGCCTGGAAACTCGCCAGCAAGGACGACGAAGCACGGCTCTATGCAGTAAGCGCAGGCAAGAAGATCACCGCGAACGCCATTCTTGAGAAAAACCGTCAGCAATTCGAGGCTGCCCTGCAACACCTCCACGACGGCCCTTCCAAGCCAGGGTTCCTGAAAAACTATGACCGGGTCCAGCAGAGTATTGGGCGCATCATGCAGCGCTACCCGAAAGTATCGCGGCAGTATAACGTCCGGGTCACCAAGGACGCTACCACCAAGGGCAGCGCTACCAGGGGGGTCGGTACCAAAGCCTCCACAGTCACCTTTTCCCGCAAGCAACTATACGATGATGCCGCTACCGGGGTCGGCTCCTATGTGCTACGCACCAGCCATAGCGACTGGAATCTGGAGCGGATCCTGCGAGCCTATTGGAGGCTCACTGAAATTGAGGCAACGTTCCGGTCCTTGAAATCTGAATTGGGGCTGCGCCCGATCTGGCATAGCAAGGACAGTCGTATCTCAAGCCACCTTTTCATCACCGTTCTGGCATACCATGGGGTGCATCTGATCCGGACCCGCCTCAAAGCCCAAGGCATCAACCTGAGCTGGCAATCGATCCGCACTCGTATGCGTTCCTGGGTACGCATCACCACTACTGTTCGTCAGGTGAATGGTGCTCTGCTTGTCAACCGCCAGGATGTCCGTCCGCTAGCGAAAGTTACAATGATCTCCCGGGCCGCCGGTGTAGAACCGCGTATTCATCGCCGCAGAAGCCGTGTAGCCAAGTAACAGAATCTGCAAAAAGTAGTGCCAATTGGTCAGATCTGTATCCTGGAACCAACGTGTTTTCAATTAGTTACAAGAATAGGTTACTTCAATATGACGAACTAGGGTTAAGAATGTCTTGAACTTACACGGGAACCAGAACTCGCTTGAAAACAGATCCTGAACTGCTTGCAGCAGCTATGACAGGGCGTTATATGGAGGCTTGTGTTCTTTCCATGGTTTGTCCAGTTCAAGCTGAGCTGCGACTCGGAGCAGTGTTGATTCTTCGCCGAATCTGGCTGTCAAATGACTGCCAATAGGCAGGTTGTCATCATTCCAATGTAATGGCAAGGAAATTGCGGGTTGGCCTGTAGCATTGGCTAGCTGGGTAAAGGGAACAAACTCCTTAACCCGTGAGGCGAATGGTCGTAAATCCACTACCCTGGGGCCTGGATGCAGGAACCCAAGTGGAGGTGGAGGGGAAGCCAGTGTTGGAGTCAGCCAAAGATCATAACGCTCGAAAAATGCTGCTACCTGACGGCTGATTACTTGCAGTAGCGTGACGGCTCGTACATAGTCTGTCCCGCTAGTCTGCTTGCCACGTTCATAGTGCAACCAGGTGAATGGTTCGTAATCTGATTCCGAGACTTCACGACCTACGACCTGAGGGTGCTCATTGATTGTGGCCGCCAGATTGGCAAACCAGATTGTTGTGAAAGCCTTGCGAAAAACTTCATCGTCATATTCCGGAGTTGCTACCTCAACGTGATGGCCGAGATCTTCCAGCATTATGCCAGTGTGCTTCACTGCCTTCACACAGTCTTCATGAACAGGTGTCCCCAATGGAGAATCCATAGACATGGCAATCCGTAGTTGGCCAGGTTCTGTAAACAATTCCCTGGTAAAAGACCTTTCAGCAGGCGGTGCCCAATAAGGGTCCCCCACATCCGGGCCAGCAGTCACATCAAGTATTCCAGCACTATCCCTTACAGTCCGCGACAGGATATGCTCAACCACCAAGCCATTCATAACATCACCGGCATCTGGCCCCAGTGGATTGCGGCCTCGAGTGGGCTTCAACCCGACCAGACCACAGCAAGCTGCTGGAATGCGAATGGAACCGCCACCATCACTGGCATGCGCAACAGACACAACGTGTGCAGCAACTGCTGCTGCTGCACCTCCGCTAGAACCACCTGGAGTCCGCTCAAGGTTCCAGGGATTTTTTGTGGGACCGAACGCATGTGGTTCCGTGGTAGCTGTTAATCCGAGTTCCGGTGTGTTGGTTTTGCCCACACAAATCAATCCGGCTCGTTTGTGACGTATGACAATCTCACTGTCATAATCGAGTACGGCATCACGCAGCAAAGCACTTCCCGAAGAGGTTGGGACACCAGCGTAGGATGCCCTGATGTCCTTGAGCAGGTATGGCACCCCACCAAATAATCCCCTTGAATCCTTTGCTTCGTAGGAGCGGGCTTCAGCACGGGCCTGCTCAAACATCGGAGTGATGACTGCATTCAAATCTGACTGGGTACTTTCAATTGCAGCAATCGTTGCATCGACAAGTTCCAGAGGGTGAATATCTCCTCTCTGCACAAGTGCGGCTAGGCCATGTGCGTCGTGGTCTATATCCGAACTACTCAGGGGCATAACCCAATGTTTGTAATGATCTGGACTGCATCGCTAATGTGAGATACAGCACAAAGAAATAATTTAACGTTCACTACCAAGCTACACCCTGTTGCAGATTCTTCAGGATGACAACTCTGTCTATCCTTAAAAAGACATATCCTGGATCCCTTACCACCTTGTTTGCATAGGGCAGATAAACCTGACCTCACAGGTGCATTCACAAATAACGTGGGAAGCAGCAGTATATCCATCCGCAAGTACCGACGCCGGAACGGCTTGGTAGCCACCCGCCACCGGTCCACCAGTTCTCCAGCCGGTAGTGTGCTGCGCTACCATCCGTGCTAGCTGCGCCCGTGGCAGGCCCATCGTCTGGAGCAGATACCACCACAACAGACCCCTGTCTTGCTTTTATGTTAAATAGAGTGAGTTGAAGGACATATCCCAGTTTGGAATTGTGTGAAATTCTTCTCTGTCGAGAGGTGTGGATCTCACCACTACGGCAGCAATCAGATTCCTACCCGCCACAAGGCGGGAAGCCCCATTGGCTGGCGGCGGATCAAGGGTTTCGCTCCCAGGTTTTCGGAGCTATGCGGAAGCTTGCTTGGTCGGCCCGTCGCAACTATTTCTGCACGATCTGAACGGAAGCGTGTATACAGACCCGTATCGCAAAAGGATAGAAATGCAGAGATAACCTCCTTTACTACAAATTGCAGGTATCAATATTTGGCAACCCCCGCTTCAGGCTTCTATGTTGGTCAAGGTGCGCTGTGGCCCCTTTCCTAACTACTCTGGATTGGGCGGCCGAGCCCGGCATCCAGCCCTGTTGGATGACCGGGGAGGCACCTGCACCCCCCGCGGCGTAGCGGGGAGGCGAGGGCCGACCCTGGGGCCTACAGGCCCCAGGGTCGGGCGGCGGGTCGGACCGTTTCAGGCTGGGTTCGAGGAATCGAAGATGAGCTTGGTCGGCCCACCGCAACCATCCCCCCGCGGCCTGGACGAAAGGTTGGGCGCGAGGCCCGGATTGATCAGAAGCCAAGGCTGGGGGATGACTCGCATTCACTGTACTGCATTCCGGAGGGACTCGAATCATGAATGGCACGGAACTCGCTGCGACGGACCTCGTCGCTGGCGTGGATGTCAGCAAAGCCCGGCTCGACACGCAGGTTGAGCCGGGCGCTGCCACCCGCAGCTTTCCCAACGATGCTGCCGGCCAGCGCGCGGCACGGGACTGGTTGCGCAGGCTAGGTGTGCGTCGCGTGGTGCTGGAACCGACAGGACGCTACCATCGCGCCCTGCACCGCTGCCTCGACGAGGCTGGCCTCGAGGTCGTCCTGGCCAACCCGCTGCCGGATCGGCGCCGGGCTCTTCCCTTGGAACATAACCTCCAGAAGCTGAAGGACTTGGTGGCCGCCCGGGCAGCCTGTGTCGAGGACCGGGCCAACCGTCGCAAGCGCATCGCCGAATTCGGACCCGGGCCCGCAGCGGCCGCACTCGGCCGCCTCAACGACGCTGCCGAGCGCGAGATCGGTGTGCTCGACCAAGCCATTGCCGATGCCCTCGAAGCCGACGAAGCCCTGGCTCGCCGCGCAGAGATCCTGCGCTCCATCGCGGGGATTGGTCCGGTTGCCACGGCTGTGCTTTGCGCCGACATGCCCGAGCTCGGCAGCATCGGCCCGCAGCAGGCCGCGGCCTTGGCCGGCACGGCTCCGTTCGCCAGCGACAGCGGCGCATCCCGCGGCGCTCGCCATATCCGCGGCGGGCGGCCCCGCCCGCGCAAGGTGCTCTACATGGCCGGCACTGCCGCCCGCCGCTGCAACCCCGACATGCGCGTCTTCTACCAGCGGCTGACCGACTGCGGCAAACCGCACCAGGTCGCGATCACCGCCGTCATCCGCAAGCTCGTCGTGCTCGCCAACGCCTTGCTTCGCGACGACCGCCTCTGGCAACCGCTGGTCCCCGCCAAGGCCTGAATGCTGGATGACTCCCGACCCGCCCTCTCCTCCCAGCGGCCCAAGGCGCAACCTAAGACCGAACATCTGAGCTGTGGGGAAACGTCCAGATTCTAGATCCCTTCCGCCAATCCCCGAAAAACCCTTGACATCGGACACGAAAGCTCATCTCTGGTTGAGACTCACCCCAGCCAAAAGGTGATCTACAGTGTAGATTACGGGACGTGATCTAGGCTATGCGATCTAAAGTCTCTAGGTGGGGCAACAGCTTGGCGCTTCGCTTGCCGAAGGCAGTCACTAAGAGACTTAGCGTCGAGGAAGGGCAGACGGTAGACCTTACGTCGCAGGTGATGCAGTTATCATCCGGTCAAGTCAGCGGAGATACACGACCTTCCGAGCGAGCTGCAGACGGGCTGATCTAGTTATTCTGATGGCTTATTTACGGCTATAAACCCTCATCAAATAAGGGCAAACTAATAGCGCAAAAACGCTCACGGCCAGACCGGCCACGGCATCAACCGCATAGTGGTACCGCCCGTACACAGTGGATACTGCTACACCACAGGCTACAGCTGTCATCAGTATTCCAGGCAAGCGACTTGCTGAGATGGCCAAAAACAGTCCAAATCCAACGCCAAATGCTGAGGAAACGTGACCACTTGGAAAAACACTGGTATGGATACCCGTCCCTCCGAGGAGCCACCAGTTGAACTGCTTGAATATGGTTTCATAATGCCCACTGAGTTCGCCAGGGAAGATACTTCTGGGAGGCTCTGATGGAAAGTAGGGGAAAAGGGCATATGCCAGTAGTACAGAAGCGACATACACACTCAGATAATGATCAGCTCTCTTGATTCGCCCGCCTAGCAGCAAGATCAACATCCCAATGGGTCCAAGCGCATACGTGAGCAGGTAGAGCAATTCCAAAAGCCCTGGGAAAAAGGCTCCTTGAGATTCAATCAGGTTTAGCAATCCCCATTCCTGGAGCAAGATCCTGTCAAATATCACCCAAGCCTGCTCCAGCTCAAAGTTCTCATGAGGTTGCGCAAACCAGCCCATCTGTTGGTAAGCAAGCAAAACACCCACAAATGGAAACAGGTTCCGTAATAGCAACCAGATTCCCTGCTCCCGAGTACGCGAGAAACCGTTGATTATGGCCAGTATTGCCAGATTGATCACGAGGACAAGCAGTTTTGTTGGCCAGGCAACGGGTAACACCAAGGCCATGATGCTCGTATAGAGAAAATAGCTGCCCAGCATCCACTCGCAAATCCGAGGTTGATTCATGCTGAAAGACTGCATCACAAGTTCACAGATTACTTCAGATTGCTAAATAATGTGCCGATCATTCTTGAGGGAATAGCATATGCTGTGCTAGCTTACATTTGGAGTTTCGCTATGTTCAAATGCAACCATCTGAACCGCCGGAGCTTTCTGTCCGGGACTGGAGCAGCTATTTTCCTACCCTTCCTTGACGCCATGATTCCGGCCTTTGCTGCCTCTAGTCAACATGAAGGTATTGCTCCCAGGCGATTGGCTTTTGTTTATATTCCCAATGGAGTTATTCAGGAAGCCTGGACACCGGACACAGAAGGAACGGATTATGAGTTCACCCGTACATTGAAATCCCTTGAACCTTTCAGAAAAGACCTGATGGTTCTTTCCGGGCTCACACACAATACCGGACGCGCCCTGGGTGATGGACCGGGAGATCATGCCCGTGCCGCATCCTCATTCCTGACAGGCATCCATCCACGCAAGACTGCTGGTGCTGATATCAAGCTTGGTATTTCTGTGGATCAGGTTGCAGCGAACGAAATTGGAGACAAAACCCGTTTTGCATCGCTGGAGTTGGGAATTGAGCCGGGAAGGCTTGCCGGCAACTGTGATTCCGGGTACAGCTGTGCCTACTCCAACAGCATTTCCTGGCGGGGAGAAAAAACTCCCAATCCGCCGGAAATCAACCCCCGGATGGTTTTTGAGCGCATGTTTGGGGAGGCAGGGGAAAATCTTGATCCGGCAACGCTTTCCAAACGCCGGGCCAAGGACAAGAGTGTTCTTGATTACATCCTCAGTGATGCCAGCCGCCTGCGGAATTCAGTTGGACCAACCGACCGTCAAAAGCTTGATGAGTACTTCAGCAGTGTCCGAGATGTCGAAAAACGCATTGAAAATGATAGCAAGTTCCATAAAGAAGCCACACCACATATTGAGGCTCCGGAAGGGATCCCTGCTGAGTATCCAGAACATGCCCGTGTAATGTTCGATCTGATGGCACTCGCCTATCAGACTGATATAACCCGGGTTGCGACGTTCATGATGGGGCGTGAAGGCAGTAACCTGACCTATCCGGAAATCTCGGTCAACAGAGCCCACCATGGGATGACCCATCACCGGGGAGAGCCGGACAAGATCGAGGACATCACCAAGGTCAATGTTCATCATGTTGAGCAGTTTTCCTATTTCCTTGGAAAACTTACCTCAATCCAGGAAGGTGAAGGACGCCTTCTTGACAACATAATGGCTGTCTATGGATCCGGCATTGGGGATGGCAATCGGCACACGCACCATGATCTTCCAGTCATTCTGGCGGGTGGTGGTAGCGGGACACTCCATCAGGGAAGGCACTTGCGCTACCCGTTGGAAACGCCAATGAACAACTTGTACATGTCCTTGCTGGACCGTGTGGGTGTTCACACAGAAACCCTAGGCGATGGTAACGGCAAGCTTGAACACTTGAGCGGGATATAACACCTCACAAACAACTGCAGTCCGACTATTCAGGCTCCTGGAAGTTGTGATATCCAGGTAAAGCCAGTTCGACCGAGTAAGTGTTACCGGCAATTGTTTAGCTTGAAGTGTTTATTCACTTTCAATACTTCCGGCACATCAAATCCACATAGTAAGTGATGACCCAAACAGGAAAGCTCAGCACTGGTAAGAAGTTGGGTGTGGTTCTTCTACAACTTGGAGGTCCAGATTCCCTCGAAGCAGTCCAACCATTTCTCGAGCAGATGTTTCGGGATCCAGATCTGCTTAATCTTCGTATCCCCGGTTGGATCCAAGGCTGGCTGGCTCGCAAGTTCGCCGTACGACGGACAGTCCATGTTCGGCAGTTGTATGCCTCCATCGGTGGCAAATCAACAATTGGCGAAATAACACACCTGCAAGCTAATCTTCTTGCGAAAAGACTTCGTCATAGTATCGACTGCAAGGTGTTTGTTGCGATGCGCTATGGAAACCATTCCAGTAAAGAAGCAATTGAATCGATCCTTGAAGCAGGTTGTGAGCAACTGATCCTGCTGCCGTTGTACCCGCAGTATTGCTCAGCTTCTACAGGAAGTTCCCTGAATGAGTGGTACCGCTGCTGTCGAGCTAAGGGTCTCGATTTATTGACTGTGCAGATTGATTCCTACTGTTCAGCAAAAATGTATATTTGTGCGTTAATGCAACGCATCCATGAAACCTTGAACAAATTCCCAGCGGATATCAGCCCACACCTCGTATTCAGTGCGCATGGCATACCAAGCAGTTTGATCACTAAGGGGGATCCGTACCAGAAACAGATCGAACAAACCACACAGCTGGTTGTCAGGGAATGCCCTAAATCCCTACCTCACACACTCTGCTACCAGAGCAAGGCTACACCCGTAGCGTGGCTTGAGCCCAGTTTGACTAAAACCCTGAAAAACCTGGGTAAGAGCGGAACCCAAGCTGTGCTGGTAATACCGATCTCATTCGTTTCCGATCATCTTGAAACACTTTCAGAAATCAATATTGAAGCCAGGCGTGATGCAGAATCATGGGGAATACGCCACTTCCAGATGATGCCAGGGCTGAACGGTAGCCCGCTTTTTATTGATGCACTGGCAGAACTGGTCTTACAGGTTATCGTTCAGCAGCAATCTCTATGACAACATGCCAAAGAATCTCTGCATAGTCATGAAAAGCCTTGACATGCAGGTATTCGTCCTTGCCGTGAATCCCGCTGGCCAGATCCCATTCCGGCCTCGCCGGACCAAAACCGTAGCTGACAATACCCGCTGAGCGTAGTTGCGCAGAATCAGTGGCACCTGTCGACATGACCGGCAATACGGGAACACCTTTATAAAGCCTTTCTAAAACAGTTTCAAATGCCATGAACGCTTCTGATTTAGTAGTAGAAGGCTCGTGGGATGGCCTGGTCTGTGGATGTGGTGTTAAATCGATTGCTTTCTCAGCCATTACCTGCTTGAGAGTCGAGAAGAGTTTCTCCGGATCCTCATCAGGCAATGCCCGGATATCGACAGTAGCCCGTGCTTCAGACGGAATGACATTTTTCAGGTACCCGCCGCTTATGATGGTCGGAACGATCGAAGTGCGGACCATTGAGTGATAAACAGGTGAAAGCTCACGCAGTCGCTCGTAATCGGCAGGAGTGGGATTGTCGCCAATGATGGCACGGAAGACTTCAGCCTGCTCCGGTTCGGAGATAGTAGCAAGGCGTTGAAAGTACTCGCGAGTTGTATCGTTTAACCGAGCCGGCATCTCGAAATCAAACAAGCGGCCAATTGCCCGTGCAATGGTACCGACAGGATTATCTGTGAGGGGAATAGAGCCATGGCCGGAAGTACCACTCGCTAACAGGTCAATTCTTCGCGGTGTTTTTTCTGCAGTCTGAATCTCAAAACGCACATAGTCGTAGTCGGAATTAAAAACTCCCTTCCCGGCTTCATTGATGGCAATTTCAGCATCAATTGCTTCTGGATGGTTTTCAAGCAGGTAGGTGATCCCCAACATTCCACCCGCTTCCTCGTCTGCCACACCCAGGAAGATCACATCCCGATCCAAAGGTACTTGGAGTCGATGCAGTGCTACAAACACTTGAAAAGCCCCTGCTACTACACTCTTATCGTCACCTGCTCCACGTGCGTACAGGATGTTGTCCTTGATGGCTCCACCAAATGCATCAAACGACCATTCAGCGGCTTCAACTGCGACAACATCAAGATGTCCCAATAACAGCAACGGCTTTTTTGTGCCATTTCCTTGCAATCGGGCCACAATGCTTGCCCTGCCCAGTTCGGATTCAAAGATTTCAGAGTCTATGCCATCTGCATTCAGTCTTTTCTGGAGATACCTAGCCGCCAATATCTCGTTTCCTGCTGGCTGTGAAGTATCCAGTTTGACCAGATCGACAAGAACTTCAAGAGCTTCCTGCTTGAACTCCTGCCAGTCAGGCTCTACTGCAGTTCCCAGACTGATGAAAACCAGAAGTAACAAGAATAATCTCTGCACAATCATTTTCCTAAGGATAGCCTGAAGTGCCTCATAGTTGGATCCAAAAAATGCATTGATCCCATTGCTGACAAGAAGCAAGCCAAGAACGCAAAATGATTGATATTCTTGAGCAACCACAATTGATTAAAAAGCTAGTTGATTCGTAACACTGCCTGGAGAACACAGTCCCATGGGCAAAGGCCTTTGCCTATGGCTGGCAGTGATGTTGATAGCAACACCCCTGTGTGCTGAACCCATCTTGAAAAGCATGCACCCACACGGTGCACAATCAGGAAGTGCTGTACGCCTGGTTTTAAATGGTGAATCACTTGGATCTGCTCCTCGCTTGATTAGCCAGCTACCTGCCATAGCTACACCACTGACAATTACTTCATCGGAAGAAAAGGGACAAAACAGCGAGCTTGTTTACCTGCTTGAAGTTCCAAAAGATGCTTCCACAGGGATTTATCCACTACGTATTGAAACTCAGGACGGGATCTCCAATGCCTTGCTTTTTGCGATTGGAGAGTTCCCCCAAGTCGAAGAGCTTGAAGCTTATCCACCTGAAGACGCTGAAGTAACACGAAATGACTTCCGAGAAACCGCTCAGGTTCTTGCACAACCTATCACTGTTGAAGGACGGCTTCAGGGTGCCGAGCGTGATCTTTACCGCTTTCAGGCGTCAGCAGGGCAGAACCTTGTAGCCGAGATCGCTTCCCGCAGGGTAGGTTCAGCAATCGATCCGAACCTGGAGCTTCTTGACACAAACGGAAAACCTTACGACGCAACGGCGATGGAGCGGGCTTAGGCCTGGATTCACGACTGCATTTCAAGTTTGAAAAGGACGGGGCGTACTACCTGGTTGTGCGGGATGAGCGGCTCAGCAAACAGGAGCACGATTTCTATCGACTTACATTGGGTGAATACAGTTTTGCAGACAGCGTGTTCCCCCTGGGCTGGACCCGTAACAGCCCGGTTGAGGCCGAGTTTTCTGGAGGAAACCTGGAAAAGCCAATCAAGGGCACAGTCGAATTGCACAATACACCGGAGAATGCCCAAGAGACGTTGATACAGGTTCCGGGCACTACATCTTCCATTTCTTTTTTGCTGTGGGAGGGACCTGAAGAGATGGAATCAGAAAGTAACGGCTGGCTGTAGGCTAATACTGTGATGAATGGGCGCATTGAACAGTCCAATGAGACTGACCGCTATCAGCTTGCTGTCAAGGAAGGCGAAAGTTGGGCATTTGAGCTTCTTTCCGGTGAATTGGCTGGATCTTCCCTGTACGGTGTGATGAGTATTGCTGATTCAAGCGGTGTCATTGCCGTAGCTGGCAAGTATGCTGGGGACCCGAATCCCTACATCATCAGCATGACGGGACAAACTGCAAGCCGACCTTTCATGAACCTGCGAGTACCGCCGGGACAAACAGAACTGGAAATCTCGGTTGAAGACCTGTTGCAACGTGGTGGTAAATCCTATTCCTATCGACTGACTGCACACAAGCAGGGTCCTAACTTCCTGCTGCGTCTTGATGAGCCTTACATCAACATTCCAAGTGATGGATCGGTCATTGTTTCTGTGACAGCAGAACACCGCGGCTATTTCGGTCCGATCCAGTTGTATGTCAAGAATGCACCAGAGGATTTAAGTGTTTCAGGGGGGCACCTCTCAACTACTTCAACATTAGGTAACACTCGACCACGCTTCGAAACAGGAAGACTTACCCTGACATCAAAATCAGGAACTGAAGCAAGAAGGCTATTGAATCTGGTTGTTCGCGGTCGCTCAACCGAGGAAGACTTGCCGACTATTGACAGGCGTGCAATTGGCCCGGGTATCCGTGTAGCAGTTGCAGGGACAAAACAATCTGTTGTCGATGCCGAATGGCTTGGTTACGACCTTCCTGCTCATATCAAAAGCGAACAAGGTGCAACCCTCAAATTTGAAAAACCTCTCCAGCTGCGCCTAGTGCTGGGTGCCAAGTTACCCAAGACCAAATGGACTTTCATTGCACACCAGTCTGGAGTGCAATTGGCAGAAAAAGTCGCCAAGCCAAAAAGCAGCGGGGATATCCGATTCAGGGCTGTAGAAACCGATAACGAGAAGGAAGCCAAGCCGAAATCGGGAGAATTCGTTATCGCACCACATGAGAGGACATCTCTTGGAATCGTGGATGTGTACCTGACAGCCAAGATCAAGTCTGGAGACAAGGAAAGAATGATCTACTCTGAACCCCTTGTAGTTGAGATTGTTAATGGTTACAAGTTGAGTTCGCCTGAGTCCCAGCTCGTACTTGAATCAGGTGGGGAAGGTATCTGGGAAGGTGCAATCTGGCGTGAGCCAACTTTTTATCGCATGGTTAAGGTCAGTGCAGTTGGGCTACCGAAAGGTGTGGAATGCTCAGAACCCAAACTGAACCAGCAAGAGACCCAGTACAGCTTGAAGTGCCGGGCAGAACCGGGAGTCACCCCAGATGTGTTTGAACTGGAGATTCAGGCTGCGTCCGTGCTTTCAGATGAAGGAACCACGCCATATCTCGCTGAACCTGTCAGGTCAACTCTTGAAATCAGACGCTGAATTGATTCAGTGGCATGAATTCAAGGCTGTGCTCCGCGCTCAATCAGCAGTTCTGCCACATCAACGTTCTCTCTCGACTCCGCCAGATCTAAAGCTGTCAGGCCGCTATTATCCCGGGCATTGATGTCTGCACCTCTGTTAAGCAGGAATGCTGCTACAGATGGCTCGAAGTTGAGCTCTGCTGCAAAGTGCAACGCGGTTCTGCCACGGTCATCCCTCACATCAATCTCGATGCCTTGCCCAAGCAGAAATGCCAGGACAATCGGTATGTGCGCTGTCTCCACAGCAGCATGCAAAACCGTTTCTCCAGTATTCGAGACAGCGTGAAGGTTCGCGCCTGAGTCCAATAAATAAACAACCAGTTCCAGATTGTTCTGGAATGCGGCCCTGTGCAAAGGAGTCTCGCCAGACTCTGTTCCTGGTGCATTGATATCAGCACCGTACTCAAGCAATAACTCCACAGAGTTCAGATGCCCGAAGCTAACTGCCCTAAACAACGGAGTTTCTCCTTGTGCAGTTTGAGCATTAACATTTGCGCCTCCCTCAAGAAGGAGTTCCATGACTTCCGTATTAGCGCTCTGCACTGCAAAGTGAAGGGTTGTCTCACCAGTATCGGTAACAGCTTCAATGTACTTATCTGCACCACGCTGTATCAGTAATTTCCATATGTCTGAATTATTGTTCCTCGCAGCACCATGCAAGACAGTATGGCCTTGGTTCGACCGTGTGTTGATGTCCGCACCTTGCTCTAATAAAAGCAAAACAATATCAGGATTTTCATTTCGAGCCGCCAGATATAGGACCGTGTAGCCAGACCTGGTTCGGGCGTGAATATTGGCCCCACGATCCAGTAGTAGTTTTAGCACTGACGGGTTGGGATCTTCCGCAACTTGATGCAAGGGTGTCTCGCCATATTCATCCCTTGCATTAATGTCTGCACCCATGTCGAGTAACAGTTCTATAATTTCATGGTTGTTGTAGTGTGCTGCGTAATGCAGAATCGTTTTCTGTTCTGGGTCCCGTGCACGAATGTCTGCACCCCTCTCTATCAACAGGCGAACTGCACTAAAGTTGTTGTAACTCGCTGCAACTTGCAACACAGTACTACCACGTCCCGCCCGGATCTTGATGTTCACCCCTAGATCCAGTAATAGCTCCATTACTTCAAGGTTTTCATTACCAACAGCCCAAAACAAGACCGTACTGCCGGAGTAGTCCAATGCATGGACATCTGCGCCTCTCTCAAGTAGAAGTTCCACTACAGCCGGGTTCTTATTCATAGCTGCTGTATGCAAGACTGTTGCACCTCCATATGTCCAAGCATTGATATCTGCACCGTTGTCCAACAACAGTCTCGTTACTTCGGGGTTCGGGTTTATTGAAGCAACATGCAGGGCTGTCTCACCAAATTCGGTTCGATCAAGGATGTTCACACCTTGATCGATTAATAACAACACTGCTTCCGGGTTCTCATTACTTGCTGCTAAATGGAGTATTGGCACACCCAAGAATTTCTGCTTTTTGAAATCCGCTGTTGCACCACTTTCCAGCAGGAAGGTTAATACTCCTGGATTGGGATTACTGATAGCCCACAGCAACACATTAAGGCCGAAGATGGACTCTGTGTTAATATCAGCACCTCGATCCAGCAAGAGTTTGAGTACTTCCTTGGGCTCGGCAACCGCAGCAATTTGCAGTGCATCAATTCCAAAAAGGTCAGTTAAACTGACGTCTGCGCCAAGATCCAGCAAGGTCGTCCATACATCCTTGTTCTTGTTGCCTGCTGCGTAATACAAGACTGGTGATCCGATGAAAGTTAGCGCATTGATGTCTGCACCATTGCCAAACAAAAGTCTCAACAGTTCCGAAGTTCCATACCTTGCTGCAAAGTGTAATGCCGTCTCGCCACCTTGATTCGTTACTTGGATGTCCGCACCACGTTCAAGCAGTGACGCGGCTAGCCCCAGGTTTTGGTGTCTGACCGCACTGAGTAGGGCTGTTTCGCCAGAAGCATCCATTGCCTCAATGTCCACGCCTAGTTCTAGCAGGGGTGTCCATATATCTGGATTCATGTTCCTTGCTGCGAAATGCAACACTGTTGCCCCGTAATTGTCCTGTGCGTGAATATCGGCGCCATGTTCAATCAAGAGCGCCATTACTGCAGGGATCTCATTTTCTGTCCCATAATGCAGTACTGTTCTGCCTAACTTGTTACTCGCATTTACATCAGCACCATGGTCAAGCATGAGAGCCAACAAAACTGGCTTGCCGTTCCTGGCAACAAGGTGTAGTGGTGAATTACCTAGATTATTGCGTGCATTCAGCTCTGCACCACGACCCAGCAGGAGAGCCAACATCAGTATTTCTTCATTGCTTTCAACAAAGTGCAACGCTGTCTCGCCGGAATAAGTTCTTGCATGGATGTCAGCGCCTTGATCCAGTAAAAAAGTAGCGACAGCAATGTTTTCGGCTCTTGCTGCAAGATGCAATGCTGTCCTGCCTTCCTTGTCCTGAGCATGAATATCCGCTCCACTTCGGATCAGGGACTCCACCTGTAGCCGGGTCGCCTGGGCTATCAAATCTGCATCAAGCAATCCCCCACCTGCTCTTTGCTGTGCACTTACGATACTGCTGACCAATAAAAGACCAAGCACTACAAGCCCCAGAATTCTTCTTTGCGGTGACTCTATGGTGACTTGGGGTAGTTCCGATAAATCTGGAATTGATCTACCAGATCGATATTGACGGCTTTGCAAGGTGTCAGACTCCTGACTCCAGGAGGACACCCAGCAATCCTGAAACAATATGCTTAGTACCCGGGGAAAGGGTTGTTCAATCCGCCGCATCCAACAGTCTAGCCGGGAATCAATCAATTAAATAATCTGCCAATCAATAGGCTAGCGATTCAATCAAACCTTTCCCCAGCCTTAGTGTAGAGATGAAAGATACCATGCACAATGGATTTTTCAAAGCAACTGCAACTGCAAGGGTCATGAACTGGTTATCACTTTAAAGCTAACCTTTTTCTCTTCTTGCATCGCAGACCATCCTCAATCGAAGATCAACTGAAGGCCAATGCTGTTGCAGATCAGCGTTGAGGATGAACACGTTTCGTGCCACTTAACAGATTGAATTTGAACTCTGAGATCTTAAATGATGGATTGATCTCAATGTCCGAGTAACTATAGAGCCGGTAATCGCCCGGACTGATGTCATAGACTTTTTGCTGAACAACCTGCCAGTTGGTCGTTGATATCCACATTTCCAAATGTCTATTGTTCATTTCAGCTTTGGCATCTTGTGGCTGTAAATCCAATTTAATCGATGAGTGGCCTGCAATTTGTTCATCCCCAACTACTGATATATCATAGTGTTCCAGAAGATACTTGCCTGCTGTTCCGAACCCTAGAAGTAATGCGCTTTCGAGCTTTTTCCTTGATTTGCTGAGGTTATACTCCTCGACGGTCTTGATTTTTGGTTTGTAGATCTCAACTTTCGTCCCATTCACGGACAGATAGTAGTGATTGGGCTGCTCGAACTCAATCAACATGGCAACATTGCCGGACTTGCTCCGTCGCACCACAATCTTGCCCGATTCTGAATTTTTGTCATCAACCAGGGATGTGTAACGAACCCACTCGACTTTGGCACGCATCCCTTGCCAGTTGCTTGCTGCGGTATCCATCCTGGTAAGTACAGACTCAAGTGTCGGGGCTGCCGCAAAGGACGATGCTGCAAGAAGCAAACCTAAAGCCCCAAAGCTCATAGGCTTCAAGACGAACGACATCCAAGCCGGGTTTCTGTTGCTACATCTCATGAAATACAATATCCTGACCAATCTAACAGGGGTCGAGAGCAATGCCAATCTCAGGGCTTTGCGTAAACAAGATAGGCTTGCACCTGCCCTGCTTCATCAGTCGATGTCTCGGTCTTGACGATCTGCAAGTCCTTGCCACTGCGGTCCTGCACAATCTGCTTCAAACCCTGGCTATCTGCTGGCATACCAGTTTGTTCAAGAGAGCTTGATTCAATCCAGAACACCAGTGTGCCGTCGCTGTCTCCTGGTTCCTGTAATGCAGGCTTTTCGTCCGCCTGCGGTTGGTCTTTAAATAACGCTCTCGGGGTGAGAAAAATAAACGCCAGGATCAGGACGACGATCAAGTCATACTGCAAGGATCCACGCCGGTAACTCCAGAAAACAGCTGGCCTCAGGCGGCCCAGGATACGCCTGAACATAGGCTCAGTGTATCTTAATAATAAGACACCGCAAGAAAGCAGGTGCTTGGAAGGTGGATTTAGGATGAAGCAATTAAAACGATTTTCCAGACTACTTACCCACAGTCAGCTCCTGCCGGTACTTGAAAGTGGTGATGACCCCTTGATCGGCGGGCAGGCAGTGATGGAGGGTGTCATGATGCGGACGCCTCAAACCTACTGCATTGCCGTGCGAAAGCCTGATGGCGAGATTATCACCAAGGAAGGCATATCCAAGCGTTTGTCGGAAACCAGCAAGTTCTGGGCATTGCCGCTAATTCGTGGCTGTGGCGTCCTTGGACAGTCAATGACCTTGGGAATGAAGGCATTGAACTACTCAGCTCAACAGGCCATTGAAGCTGAAAACAAAGAAGTGGAACTGCCCGAGAAGACGGAACTGCCGGGATGGATGCTGGCACTGAATGTCGCTGTTTCACTGACATTCTTTGTCTTTCTCTACAAGTTCATACCGTTATTGGCCACCCAGCAACTCCAGAAAGTTATGCCTAGACTCGACAATTCAGTTGGCTTCAGCGTAGTGGAAGGCATGATCCGGCTTTCCATATTTCTCACTTTCATGTTCCTGATCTCCAGGATGAAGGATATCCGGCGAGTATTCGAGTACCACGGAGCAGAACACAAAGTGGTGTTTAACTACGAATCAGATAAGGATTTGAGTGTTGAAAATGCCCAACAGTTTGTGACTTGGCATCCTCGCTGCGGAACGAGCTTCCTGATGGTAGTAATGGTGGTTGCAATCGCAGTCTATGCATTTGTGCCTGTCGATGGATTTTGGACTCAATTTGCAGCCAGAATTGTCCTGCTACCAGTCATTGCAGGTGCCAGTTACGAAATTATCCGTTATGCTGCCAAGAGACAGTCCAGCATTTTCATGTATCTCGTACGCCCGGGACTCTGGTTGCAGCGCATCACCACGCAGCCACCTGATGATTCCCAGGTGGAAGTGTCGATCCGGGCACTGAGCGATGCACTCAAATTCGAGGAACAATCAGGCGGAGAGCCGGTTGTAGCCTGACTGGCTTGAATCCTGGGGCTCACCTGTTGGGCTTCATCTAATCCGGGTTGTTCGTATTGCGTGCAACAGAGCGGATTTCGGTGATCAGATATGGAATGGATACAGAAGATCAAAGAGGTTGAGGCACGATTTGATACACTCTCGGCCCAACTGGCTGAGCTGGCCTTCCAGTCTGACCCAAAGACATACCAGCAGACTGCCAAAAAGTTGTCAGAACTTACTCAAGTCGTTGAAAAATATAGAGCCTGGACTGCTGCCGAGGAGCAAATCGTTGCTACGCGTCAGATGCTCGAAGAAAATGACCCGGAAATGGTGGAAATGGCCCGGGAGGAACTCGAGTCCTTGCAAGCACACCAGCAATCCCTTGCTGAACAGATCCGTGTGCTGCTACTACCTGTGGATCCCAACGACGAAAAAGGTGTTGTCCTGGAAATCCGCGCCGGTACAGGTGGCAATGAAGCAACACTGTTTGCACTGGAAATCTTGCGAATGTATACACGTTATGCGGAAGTACAAGGCTGGAAGGTCGATTTCACGACCCAGAGCGATTCCGAGGTCAGTGGTATCAAGGAAGTGATTGCGCTTGTTACTGGCAAGCGGGTGTATTCCAAGCTCAAGTATGAAAGCGGTGTTCACCGTGTTCAGCGAGTTCCACAAACAGAATCCCAGGGACGTGTACACACATCAGCCGTGACAGTGGCAATCCTGCCACAGGCGGATGAAGTCGATGTCGATGTCGATGAGAATGAACTGCGGATTGATACGTATTGCTCTTCCGGACCTGGCGGACAGTCTGTGAACACGACCTACTCTGCCGTGCGCATCACCCATATACCGACTGGACTTGTTGTTACTTGTCAGGATGAAAAGTCACAACTCAAGAACCGCAAGAAAGCCTTGCAAGTTCTCCGTTCAAGGCTTTACGAAATCGAGATGCAAAAACAGCACTCAGAACAGGCCAAACAACGGCGTGACATGGTGCGTTCAGGTGACCGTTCAGAGAAAATCCGCACCTACAACTTCCCTGAAATGCGGATTACTGACCACCGTATCGGTCTCAAGGTTCATCAGCTTTCACAGGTCCTCGACGGCGACCTCGACATACTGATTGAGCCCATCCGTGCAGTATTGCAAGCTGAAGCGCTCGGCTCACAAGCCGCCTGAGCATGCAATACAACCGCTTGATACCCTGAATCAAGTAAATCGCTCCAGAGGCTTGCCTGAAAGCAAACAGTAAGCTGAAACTAATACTTTATGCGGCTTTGCCCGACATTAATGCTTGCTTTGATAGGCCTTGCAACTGCAACAACAGCTGCTGAGTTTAATACTCTTTCAGACGAAGAACGCCTGCAGCGCTATGAGCTACTGTTTAACGGCAAGAACCTGCAAGGTTGGGACGGTGATGCATCGTTATGGTCTGTTCAAAACGGTGTGATTGTCGGGTCGACTGACGGGCATCCACTGCAAGACAATTCATTTCTGGTTTCACTAGAGGAATATGACGATTTTATATTGCGCTTTGAAGTCAACCTGAGAAACAACAACAGTGGCATGCAGTTTCGTAGCAAACGGTTTGACAACTGGGTCGTACGTGGATACCAGCTTGATCTAGCAGAGGGCAAAGGATGGGGAAACTTGCACGGCGAGGGGTTGGAAGGAGGGCTCATCCTGGATGGCTGGCAAGGCAAGTCCGAGAATATTGTGAAAGTCGGCTGGAACCAGGTTGAGCTTTATTGCCTAGGGCACCGTATCCGCATCAGTATCAACGGGCTGGTCGTCAATGACGCACTTGATCCCGGGGCACTCAAGGGAGTGTTTGCCTTGCAGCTTCACCGAGGCGATGGCATGCGTGTTGAATATCGAAATATCCGCATCCGGAAACTGAAGACGGAGTAGCATGGTTTCTGCAGTAAATTAATTTTTTTAGGGCTCAAACCTTTTCAGTTCACAAAACAGTGGTATGTTCTTTTGAGGTAGAATTCCACAATGCACCTTACAAGACGCAGCCTTCTGGCATCTGCAACCATGGTTTCAACAATGTTGCCGGGACTTCGTGCAGACTCAAATGTAAAGCACTATGTCAGGTATCGACAAGGCAACCAGACTCGTAACGGAGAACTGGAAGGTGAATTAATTTACCCGATTGCCGGATCCATGTTCGGTAACCGCAGAAGGCAAGGGAAGAAGGTCGCTCTTTCCGATGTCAAGTTGCTTTATCCGGTAGTTTCACCCAAGGTCTTTGCGGTTGGACTGAATTACAAGAGCCATCTGGGGTCTAATCCCGAACCACGCAACCCTGAAATCTTTTACAAGCCGACAACTTCATTACAGAACCCCGGCGACCCGATCATAATTCCGCCAGGATCGAAGGACCTGCACTATGAAGCAGAGCTTGTCATCGTGATGAGTCGCGGGGCCAAGTCCGTCTCGGAGAAAGAGGCACCGGATTACATCCTTGGCTACAGCTGTGGAAACGATGTCTCGGAACGAAACTGGCAAGGTGGCAGTATCGACAAGCAACCTGACCTGCAGTGGTGGCGCGGCAAGGGCTGTGACACTTTTGGACCGATGGGCCCATCAATTGTTGTCGGTCTTGATGACTACCTGCAGTCCCAGATCACATTACGACTAAATGGTGAAGTCAAGCAACAGCAACTAATCAGTGACTTGCTGTTCAAGCCTCCCCAGATTGTGAGTTTTATCAGTCAGTACGTCACTCTTGAAGCTGGAGATGCAATCTTCACCGGAACACCAGGATCAACCAGTGCCATGAAGGCTGGGGATGTCTGTGAAGTCGAAGTCAGTGGAATTGGAGTCCTGAGCAACCCAGTCCAGGCTTCTTGAGTGACTGACCAGGCATTCAAGGAAACCTTGTTCAAGAGTCCCGTTTTGAAGGCTGCTGAACATGTGAAATTACTTGCAGGTACCTGTGCCGTACGATTATTTGGCTTTAAAGAGTCATTCAAGAGAAGAATAGTGCAAAGACGTAAATTTGTTGACCTATCCGCAGCTGGAATGGTTACTGTAGCAACTTCCCTTGTTTCTGCGACCACCAGGAATGCTCCCGTAAGCCATACTGCATTCACCCTGCCATGAAGACCATTCTAGTTACGGGTGCCAGCGGTTTCTTAGGAAAACACCTTGTTCAGAAGCTACTTGAGAGCGATCCTTCAGTCCGTGTAAGAACTTTTAGCCGTTCACCCTTCCCTTCCCAGGACAATGAACGCATTGAAAGTTGCACTGGTGATGTCACCCGGGTTGATGATGTCCTGACAGCCTGCGATGGAGTTGAGGAAATCTATCATTTGGCGGGCATTGTAGAGCGCACACCAACCAACAACTGGACTGCATACGATACCCATGTTGCTGGGACTCGTAATGTCTGTGATGCCATGCTCCAGCTTGGAACAAGACGGTGCGTAATGGTTTCTACTTCCGGGACTATCGCTGTCAGCTCAGAACCCGTCGTTCATACAGAAGATTCCAGTTACAAGCAGACCGTGGTCAAGGACTGGCCTTACTACCTAAGCAAGATTTACCAGGAAAAACAGGCCCTTTGGTACTGCAAGCATAAGAACCTGCCATTGGTTATAGTCAACCCCAGCCTGCTACTGGGCCCTGGTGATGATCGTTTTTCCTCCACGAACGATGTGCGACTGTTCCTGGAGAAACAGATCAAAGTTATACCAGGCGGAGGACTCAACCTCGTTGATGTACGTGATGTTGCAACTGGCATGATCTCCGCCATGCGTAAGGGATCAGTTGGAGAGCGTTACCTGTTTGCCGGAAAAAACCTGACGTTTCGCGAGTGGATCATGCTGACAGCACGGATTGCCGGAATGCCTCCACCGCGCATCCAACTACCTGAGAACATTGCATTGGCTGGAGCTGCTCTTTTGAGGCGACTTTACTCGCTGGCAGGCAAGAAATACGAGATTGACAATGCATCCATCCGAATGTCTTCCATGTTCTGGTATTGCGATGCCAGCAAGGCTCGTTGTGAGTTGAATTTCGACACAAGGCCAGCTGAAGAGACTCTGCGTGATACGATTCAGTATCTGCAAAAAATGTGAGTCGTAGCTTAGGGCAAGTTTGGGGGCGACAGTTTTTGTTTGTTTGTCCCTACCCTGTCCCGACTTGTTGAACAGTCGTTAAAAGAAGGAAGAGTTAATAAGAATCATGGCCGGAGCCAAGCAACCCACCTCATTTGAAGTCCAACAGGACTTGCTTTCCATGCTGGATAATATCGCTCAGAAGTACGAACTACCTGATCGCGGTAAAGCCTTGCGCTGCATCCTAGATTACATTGCCAAGGATGCAAACTGGAATGAGATTTTTTCGGTCAAGAGATGCCTGCGGTGTGGGGGTAGGCCTGGTTGGACTGAAGACCAGTAGAAAGCTTCTTGAAGGTTGCAATTGTACAGCAAAGCCTGCGTCATCCTGAATCCGAATGCCGCCTCGGGCAAGGTAAAACGGCGCTGGTCTACAGCGCAACCCGTACTGGAAAGAAAACTTGAACAAGTCGAAGTTCTTTTTACGGAAAAGCCCAATCATGCGACACAACTAACTCGGCGGGCACTTCAAGACGGTGCCGACCTGATTATTGCCGTTGGTGGAGACGGCACACTGAACGAAGTCGTCAACGGATTTTTCCTGGATGACAGGCAGATATCCCCTGATGCGGCATTGGCACTGCTACCCATTGGTACGGGTGGTGATTTCCGGCGGTCCGCAGGACTGCCGTCATCGTTAAAAGAAGTCATTAACCTGATTGCATCGGGCACCACTTTGCGAGTCGATGTTGGAAAGCTGCGACTGACGACACATGGCGGGGAACCTGTTGATCGCTACTTCATCAATCTGGTCAGCTTTGGAATGGGCGGAGAGGTTTCTGTCCATGCCAAGACTAACTTTCTGTCTAGCGTGAATGGCAAAGCAGCCTTTTTCTGGGCAACTATCCGGTCCTTTATTGCCTATCGAGCCAAAAAGATACAACTTGAACTTGATGGAAAGGTACAGCTCAGCAATTATGCCATCGTAAACATCGCTCTGGGCAACGGTAACTACCATGGTGGGGGAATGCATCCCTGCCCTCTTGCAAGACTGAATTCCGGTTCACTGGATGTCACAGTGATTGACAAAATTGGCATGTTCGGGTTTCTGGTAAGTTTGCCTACTATTTATTCGAATAACATCTACAGACACCCGAAAGTCCATCATTTCAGGGCTAAACGAATTCTGGCCAGTTCTGATGAATCTGTCCTTGCCGAGGTCGATGGGGAGTCCCTAGGAGGACTACCGATGGAAGCGAGTGTGCTTCCAAGGGCAATCAAGTTTGCCGGAATCAAACCGAGAACATAGTCATCGTTGATGTGCCCGTTCTCCACAAGAGATGTATCTAGCCTTGCCATGTATTGCCGGGATAATTTATCAGCAAGCATCCTTTCACCCGCTGATCAAAGCATGCAATACTGCTATTGACTGGGATGTCTTCAGACCTTGTTATATTGCTTAAGATTCAGGAGTTGGACATCCATATCCAGCAACTGACAGATGAGATAGAAAATCTCCCCAAACACATCGCTTCCCTTGAAGAGAAACTTGCAACACACAAGCAGCAACTTGCAGATTCCCAAGAGTCCTTAAAAATAAACCACGTTGAATACCAAAAACTGGATGGGGGAATCACAGACTATAAGGGAAAGATCTCCCATCTGCTTGACCAGATGAACGGTGCCAAGACAAACGAGCAGTATCACGCATTCCAGAAAGAGATCAATTTCTGCAAGGCAAAAATCGACGGTCTTGAGAATCAGGCTCTCGGCAAGATGGAAGATGCTGAAAAACTACAGGAACACGTCAACACGGCTGAGACTGAACTGAAGATTGAGACCAAAAAAGTTGCTGAAGAGGTCAAGCAGGCAACAGCAAGAATTGCTGATGACAGAAAAACCCGCGAGGCTCGAATATTGCAACGCCAGGAAGCCAGCGCACAGGCAAATGCCGACTCACTAGCTTTTTACGAACGCATACGCAGGGTAAAAAGAATGGCTATGGCACGAGTCGATGGCCAAAAATGCGGATCATGTCAAGTCAGGCTGCGTCCACAGTTCCTGCAGAATTTGCGCCATTTGGAATCAGGAATATTGAGTTGTGAGAACTGTGGTTTGATTCTCTATAACCAAATAACTGCAAAAGAAAGTGCCGATACGGATGCAGAGGTTCCAGGTGCTATGCGCATTTCCTCCGTATGACACCCGAGCAAACAGCACTCACACCTCTAGCAGAGGATGATGCACTTTTTTATCGCTCTGTTCTTGATTTCGCCAGGCACGAAATCGGCCCCTATGTGCGGGAGATGGACGAAGCTGGTGAATTACGTCGCGATATTCTCGACAAGCTGTTTGAATTCGGCTTGATGGGCATTGAAATTCCGGAAGAATATGGAGGCCAAGGCGGTACTCTTTTTCACTCAGTCCTTGCAATCCAAGCTCTTTCCAGCGTGGATCCTTCGGTTTCCGTTGTTGTCGATGTCCAGAACACTCTGGTAATCAATGCCTTGCTGCGATGGGCAACCGATGAACAGAAACAAAGGTACTTGCCAGATATCAGCAGCAAAACAATTTGCAGTTATGCACTTTCAGAGGCCGGCTCGGGCAGCGATGCATTTGCAATGCAGACTCGTGCTACTAAGAATGGCGACCATTTCCTATTAAATGGCCGCAAGTTGTGGATAACCAATGCCAAGGAGTCTGGCTTCTATCTCGTGTTCGCCAATGCCAACCCTGAATCCGGACACCGTGGAATCACAGCATTTTTAGTGGAAAGGAGCTTTCCTGGCTTTGCCGTCGGCAAGAAGGAAGACAAGTTGGGGATTCGGGCTTCATCAACCTGTGAGTTGCTTTTTGACAACTGCAAGGTCCCTGCTGAGAACGTGCTGGGAGAAGTTGGGCATGGTTACAAAATTGCAATTGAAACACTGAACGAAGGCCGCATCGCAATCGGAGCCCAGATGGTTGGACTTGCCGAAGGGGCTCTGGGACATGCCTTGGCCTACCTCAAGGAACGCAAGCAATTCGGCAAGCGTTTGGCAGACTTCCAGGGGATCCAGTTCCAGGTTGCTGAAGTGGCCACACAGGTGGAAGCCGCCAGGCTGCTTGTCTGGAATGCAGCACGGCTCAAGGATCAGGGAGCAGACTTCCTCTGCTCTGCAGCAATGGCCAAATACTATGCCTCCGAGATGGCAGTGCGGGTCACAGCGCAATGTGTGGACTTTTTCGGCGGTGTCGGCTTTACCAATGAGTATCCCGTTGCCAAAATGTACAGAGATGCAAAGATCGGAACAATCTACGAAGGCACATCAAATATCCAATTGATGACCATTGCCAAACATCTGTTGTAAGCGTTTGATTGTTTCAGACAAGTTCATAGTACAAAACACTGCCTAAAACGCTTGGCAGTATTTTTTGAGTTGATTGGAAATGGGTATTTTCCTTCAATTCTGAACGTCTGTCCTGTTCCCGTGTTTTATACTTAATCCGCCTGAATCGCACATGGCAGCAGCTCTTTCTCGTCTTGAAAGTGATCGAATCCATGCCTGAAAACTCACTGCTTGCAAAATTCCACACATTTAGACAGAACTACTGGTTTCTCCCTGTTCTGTGCGGTTTGGGAATGTGTGTCCTTCAAACCGTTCTTGCAATATACCGATTTGGCAACAACACATCCCTGCTCCAGCTCTTGAATCCTCTGATGTGGTTAGGGCTGGGTCTGTTTTTTGTAGCGGGAGGGTTGATTGGCATGTTGATTGAACGCCTGTTACGAGGAACGACATCAGGTTTTCGCATCCTGCTGTTGGTCGCGGCCATCCTGGCAACACCCATTGCTATCTACCTGAGCCTGGTTGGGGGTTTATTCGGACCGCCTGGGGTAGTGATATATGGCATGTTCCCTTATCTGCTGCTGGTTGGTATTCCCAGACTGATTGGTAAATTGTGGGAGCTATGGACCAGGAGAACAACCCAAGAAAGCTCTTGCTAAACAATCATGCCCCTGTCGGCAAACTGTATATTCCAGTTAAAAACGATCACTCTCGAAGTGAGAGTAGAACTGAGAGCCAGATACTCCCGCAGCCCCATAAGGAGCAAGAAGGTAAGCATCAGTCCACAGCAAAGGATTGACATGGACGACACACGGAAGTATCGGACGGGTTGAGCCAATGGATATTCAGTAGCAGAACCGGAACTGCTCTACTACCCGATTCAGACCATTCCAGCAATGAAAGCCTGCTTGCGAACCTCTGCCAGCGGCTCGATACTCGCCTGCTTGCGTGAACAACTGCGACACCGCAACAAAGCTTCGATCTCGTGCAGGTACATATAGGGGCACACTTTTTCCATCGCACCCTCTTGAGCCAGGATATCTGCGGGGTCCAGGCGCACTTTCCGCCCGCAATGCCTGCATACGGCAATGAAATACCAGTCACCATCTGCGTAATCGCCAAGGTTCAGCATTACCAAAAGTCCTCCATCTCCGGAATACGGCCATATGCGATCTTGGCACCAGCGTAGCCGTCCGCCCCATCAGCACAGTGTCCATAGCCCACCAGGGTGCGTCCATAGCGCGTATTGATAGCATCAACCGCCGAAGACAATGCTTTCCGCATCTCAAACCTCCCATCAGACACATCAAACAGCTTCAGCTGAACGTTATCAGCGAGCACCAGTCGGTCAAATGAAACCATGATCCGGATCAGGACAGCCTTGGAACGGATTGCTTCGAGCCGACTCCAAAGGGTATCCAGAACAGCAAGGCAGGAGCTATCATCGTTGGCTTCATTAAATGCCTCCACGGAGCTGAAGTCGGGCGCATTGAAGCTTTCTGCGAACAGTGTCAGGCGGGTAGCCAGGAAACCTTCCCGGCGCAACCGCCTGGCTGCCTTTACAACTAGTAGCCGTGCCATCGGCCGGGCAGTTCGTACACTGCGCGCATCCGGAGGCAAGACCCTGCCGTGACCAAAGGAGCTTTTCTTCGTACTGCCTGACTCCAGTTCATAGCCGTGCAATGCATACCAGAAGCGCAAGCCGCCGACATTGTGCCAAACCTTGTGCAACTGATCGGGTTGTACATCCCACATATCTTTGACTGTATGGATCCCGGCGTTTAGCAGGCGACGATACATCCGTTTGCCGATACCAGGAAAGTCCTCCAGCACAAGATCAAGAAGCCGTCCAGGCAACTCACTTGGATGCAACACTGTAAGACCATCGGGCTTGTCCATGTCAGACGCAACCTTGGCAAGTAATCGATTGGGTGCGAAACCTATCGAGCATGTCACATACCTTCCAACCGTTTCACGCAGCCGTTTCTTGATGCGACGACCCAGATCCTCAGCCTGGTCCTCACTGGAAAGCACACAGCAAAGCTCGTCAATAGAGCAAACCGCATCGACTGGTGTTATGGAAAGAACTTCCTGGACGATCCGCCGTTGCGTACTGACATATCTCTCGGGATGCTGTGGTACGAGGGCGATTGAAGGACAATGCAGCCGGGCTTCATCAATCCCCATGCCTGTCCTGATTCCGTGCCGTTTGGCTACTGCATTGGCAGAAATCACGCAGCTGTTGCGCGCATTTTCAAATGGAATAACCCCAACAGGTTTTCCATGCAGATATGCTGCATACTGCTCTTCAACAGCCGCAAAATAGCCGTCGAAATCAATGTACAATCGTTCCACTCGGGCAGGCTTGTGCATCCGCTGTTCTTTCTGTGGCCGCCCTGGGGTCAGGACTGACCTGTGAGTCACATCCTTATATTGCTGTATATGGTGTTTTCTGTCAACCTAACATCTATATATTGTGTATTATTGCAGTTTTCAAGCAATCAGTCCTGGCTGGAGATTGATTCCCTACGCCCTCAAGAGTCAGATTTCAGGCTTGCTTCAGCCAGCAATTGAGAGCCGTAGCAGAGGTTATTTACTCCGAGGACAAGCCCGCACCTGCAGCATACTTGCGTATGGTGTTCAGCATGGCATACAGCCCATTGCCGCGAGTGGGACTCAGGTGCTCTGTCAGCTCGATTTCGTCGATGAAGCCATGACCAGCTTCAAGGATTTCACGGGGAGTAAATCCCGAGTATGCTCGTAGCAACAGTGCAATCAACCCGGAGACGATAGCCGCATCGCTAGTGGCCTCAAAGAACAGGCCGCCATCTCGCTCAATGGCATGGAACCAGACCTGAGCCTGGCAACCTTTCACCTTGTATTCATCGGTCTGGTACTGCGAAGGGTACTCCGGAAGCTTGCGACCCAGATCAATGATGTGTTGATAGCGATCCATCCAATCATCAAGAAACTCAAATTCTTCGGTGATCTCGCGATGTACCTGCTCTATCGCTTGACTACTCAATCTGCACACTCCTCTATATCGGATTTTATACGGATGCGATGATCATGTGAAGTTACCAGCAATTGATCTACAGTACTGACTTTCCAAGGATCAGGGGATTCTTGGCAAAAAATAAAATGATGAAAGATTGCATAAGGGATACCCTGATGGCAAAGTGACGATATGCGGTTAATTGGCGGATTACTCTTGGCAAGCCTGTGTAGCATGCCTGCGGGCCTTCTATCAGCAGACCTGCAGCGTGTCCGCTACAATAACCCGGGATTGACTGTTGATCTTGGGGTTGGGCTGTGGGCCTGGCCAATGCCAATGGACTATGACGGAGACGGCGACCTTGATCTGGTGGTCTCAAGCGGTGGCGTTCCTTATGAAGGCACCTATTTTTTCGAGAATCCTTCAGAACCCGGCAGCCAGAACACAATGCCTGTATTCCGCCCAGGTGTGCGCATTGGAGAATACCGTTCAAATGCGCAGATATCTCATAATCGGAATCATCCGCCTGTAGTCACGTCACCTGGGGAAAGGCATGACAACTTTCTGAAGCATGTCTTCAAGCAACCAAGCAATTTACTCTTGGCAACCGACAGGCTTTATGCATCCAACGGCCGTATTCGTGCCAAGCAATGGAAGATGGCTGATTGGGAAGGAGACGGGGACCTTGACCTGTTGGTTGGTGTCGGGGACTGGGGGGATTATGGATGGGACGATGCGTTTAACAGCAAAGGCACCTGGATAAACGGCCCTTTGCATGGAATCGTCTACTTGTCCCTGCTCCAGGACGATGGCAGCTATTCTCAACCTGAAAAACTCATGGCAAACAGGGACCCGGTCGATGTCTTTGGCATGCCAAGCCCAAATCTGGCTGATTTTGATGGTGATGGAGATCTGGACCTGATCTGCGGTGAATTTCTGGATGGCTTCACCTACTTCCAAAATATCGGTAGCCGCAGCAAGCCACGTTTCGCTGCTGGACGCAGACTAAAACATCACAAACAGCCAATCTTGATGGATTTGCAGATGATCACGCCCACCGCACTGGATTGGGACAGTGACGGTGACATTGATCTAATTGCCGGAGACGAGGATGGCCGCGTCGCTTTTGTTGAAAATCTTGGGGACACTATCAACGACCTGCCACAGTTCGAACAACCAAGATATTTTCAGCAGGAAGCAGAGTACGTCAATTTCGGAGCCCTGGTCACGCCTTACAGCACAGACTGGGACCAGGATGGTGATGAAGACATCCTGGCTGGCAACACTGCCGGATACATTGGACTGATTGAAAACCTTGACGGTGCAACCCCGCCACGTTTTGCTGCTCCCAGGAAATTGCAGGCTGCCGGAAAAACTATCCGCATCCAGGCTGGCTTCAACGGCTCTATCCAGGGTCCCTGTGAAGCCAAGTGGGGCTACACCACCATCAGTGTTGCGGACTGGGACGGGGACGGTCTGCTGGATATTATTGCCAACTCTATCTGGGGTCGAATTGTTTGGTTTCGGAACATCGGAACCGCTCGCAGTCCTCAACTGGATGAACTCAAAGCTATACAAATCAGCTGGCAAGGTAATCCACGCAAGCCGGATTGGAACTGGTGGAATCCAGGTTCAACCGAAATGGTTAGCCAATGGCGGACAACCCCGGTAGCAGTTGACTGGAATAATGACGGGCTCATGGACCTCGTCATGCTGGATCATGAAGGCTACCTGGCATGGTTCCGGAGAACCAAGCAGCAGGGCAATCTCATCCTGCTCCCCGGAGAGAGGATATTCCGATCACAACCTTTTTCGGAATATGACAGTAAACACCGACCACTGAACGACTCCCCTGGCCTGCTCAGGTTGAATGCCGAACGCGCTGGAAGAAGCGGTCGTCGCAAGCTTGATCTTGTCGACTGGGATCGCGATGGCCGACTTGATGTACTTTTGAACAGTTCCAGTGTGCACTGGCTGCACAACGATGGATCCTTCAATGAATCGACCTTGTTCACAGACCGGGGTTCACTCGCTGATATCGAGTTGAACGGACATACGACCAGTCCCACAACTGTTGACTGGAATAAAGATGATGTCAGAGAACTTTTACTTGGTGGCGAAGACGGGTTCCTTTACTGGTTACCTGCCCCCTCCACTCTGGATGAACAGTAATTGATCGTGCAATTCATCAAGCAAGCCGCCATCCAATATTTCTCTGGATTATTCATGGAGTTCCTGTTGTTTCGAGTAGTTTCCATTCCTGATCACCTCGAACCCGGGCGTGTTCAAACACACTGATTGCAATGCTTTTTCTTGAGCGCTTGCAGGAGAACTGCCGGAAGCAGCCATCCAAAACAGCCATTGAGTTTCGTTTTGAATGTGGCACTCAACAGGTCACATACAGCGAACTTCTCAACTCCGTACAGCGAGCGACTAGCTGGCTTGCGCGCCACGGTATCAGGTCTGGCAATACAGTGGCAGTTCAACTGCCCAAGAGCGTACTGGCCTTCGAATTGCACTTGGCGGCCTGCAGCCTCGGGGCCATTTCCATGCCCCTCAATCCTGCCTATTCCGCTGCTGAGTTGGAATACATCCTCAATGACTCCGAAGCCAAGCTCCTGATCAGAAAGCAGTTTTCCAAAGATGCCACAGAGAACCCTTTTTCAGCAATCAAGGCACTGGCAAAGATCGTAGCTGTTGACATCCACAAATTGCGAGATCAGTTCCCAGTGGGGAATCCAGTCTCACTGCAAGTCCCAACAGATCCTGATCGAACCGCCTTAATGCTCTATACCAGCGGGACAACTGGCCATCCCAAGGGAGCCTGTATGTCACATGCAAGCCTTACGGCCAACATGGATATGCTGGCAGAAGCCTGGCAGTGGTCTTCTGATGATGTACTGCTGCACACATTGCCCATCTTTCACGTGCATGGCTTGCTGGTTGCACTGCACGGTGCCCTGCATGCCGGAGCAAGCTGCATCATGTACCCTCATTTTGATCCTCAACAGGTGCTCCACGAATTGCAGGCTGGAAAGTGCAACGTTTACATGGGTGTTCCCACCATGTATCGGAGAATTCTTGAAGCAGTCGGGAACAAGCCAATCAGTCTCAGTCACATGCGGCTTTTGACCTCAGGTTCCGACAGACTACCCATCGAGTCATTTCAGGGTTTTGAAAAACTGTCTGGAATGCGACTTCTTGAGCGTTATGGAATGACCGAGACAGGGATACTTTGCTCGAATCCCCTTCATGGCAACCGGAAACCCGGGCATGTCGGGGTTCCGCTACCCGGTGTAGAGATGCGCATTACTGATCCCGAAACCGGCAGGGTATTGGAAAACTGTGAGGTTGGTGAACTGCAAACTCGTGGCCCACATGTGTTCTCGGGATATTGGAAGGATCCTGAAAAAACATCCCGGTCTTTTACAGAAGATGCATGGTTCCGAACCGGCGATCTGGGATGCTGCACTGCAGATGGATCATACGAACTCAAAGGGCGCATGTCAGACCTGATCATTAGTGGCGGTTTCAATGTCTATCCAGCAGAAGTCGAGCAGGTTCTTCTTACCCATCCAGATGTTGAGCAGTGCGCTGTCATTGGCCTTCCGGACCCTGAATGGGGCGAATCCGTGACTGCATATGTTGTACCCGGAAATATCAAGCCCAATGAATCTGATCTTATTGAGCATTGTCGCCAGGTACTCGTGTTCTACAAGTGCCCAAAGCGCGTTCTTGTAGTCGACAGTCTTCCCCGTAATGCAATGGGCAAAGTTCAAAAGTCAACCTTGCGTAAAACTGCAATTCCAGACCTGGATGCATAGTTCTTGATGACAACAGAATCTTGTGAGAGTGATATTCTGAGGAATTGGGACCTGTTCACTTTGGTGGCAAGCCCCCCAAAATCATAGAATTATCATGGCCCGAGTTGTAACTTTCGGCGAGATCATGCTGCGTCTCGCACCGCCAAGCCTGGAACGGCCCCTTCAAACCCCTAGTTTTACTGCAACCTTTGGTGGTGGCGAGGCAAATGTTGCAGTCTCCACAGCAAACTTCGATATTCCAAGCTCTTTCGTAACGGCCTTTCCGGAAGATAACTTCCTTGCTGACGGATGCATTGCCCAATTGCAAGGCTTCGGGATTGATTGCAGCCGAATTGTCAGAGCCCCAGGTCGTGTCGGTATCTATTTCCTGGAAACAGGAGCTAACCAGCGGCCTTCCAAAGTCCTGTACGACCGCCAGAACAGTTCGATTGCACTGGCAAAGCCAGGGGATTTTAACTGGGATGTGATCTTTGAAGGGGCAACCTGGTTCCACATCACAGGGATCACCCCTTCCCTGAGTCAAGGCTGTGCAGAGCTGTCCCTTGAAGCTGTACGAGTTGCCAAGGATAAAGGCCTGACCGTCTCCTGCGACTACAATTTCCGCAAGAAACTCTGGAAGTATGGCAAGACTGCCCCGGAAGTGATGGGAGAACTCGTAAAGCATGTTGATGTCGGGATTGCGAACGAAGAGGACTGCCAGAAGTCACTGGGTATCACAGTAGAAGATGTCGATGTTGAATCAGGCAGCTTGAATGTCAAGCGTTACGAGCAGCTTGCTGTCAAGATGCTTGAAACGTTTCCTAACCTCAAGATGCAGGCCATCACGCTTCGTGAGTCCGTATCTGCATCCCACAACGGCTGGTCGGCCTGCTTGCACGACGGAACAAACTTCCATCTCAGCAGGAAGTATCAAATCACCAACATCGTAGACCGCGTCGGGGGCGGAGACTCATTCTCAGGTGGTTTGATTGGCGGACTGCATCATTTCCCTGATGATCCCGCACAGGCACTGGAATTTGCGGTTGCTGCTTCCTGCCTGAAGCACTCTGTCCCGGGTGATTTCAACCGTTTTTCAATAAAGGAAGTGCTGGCCCTGATGCAGGGTGGCGGTTCCGGTAGAGTCGAACGTTAGGAACTAGACTGTTCCTCGCTGGACTGTTCCTCATAAACAAAGCGGAACAGCTTCTTCAGATCTTCAAAGGCATCGCGTTTCGCCGATGCTTTATATTGGCGAAGCAAATAAGAAGGATGGAATGTCGGCATCACTGGAATGCCGTTCCAGTCCCGCCATGTTCCCCGCATTGCTGTGATCCCTTGCGTAGTGTTCAGCAATGCTTTGGCCGCAGTCGCTCCCAAAACGCAAATTGCCTTGGGTCGGATTGCCTGTATCTGACGTGCCATGAACTGTCCACAGATCTCCATTTCATCCTTCTCAGGTGCCCTGTTCTCCGGAGGACGGCATTTCACAACATTGCAGATATAAACATCCTTTCGTTGAATTGGAATGTTTAGCCTCTCACAGGTTCCATCAATCATTTTTGTGAGCAGTTGACCAGCACGACCAACAAAGGGCAATCCCTGCACATCTTCATCGGCTCCAGGACCTTCACCAACAAAGACAAGCTTGCTGTCAGGGTTGCCGCTGCCAAATACAATCGAGTTCCTTCGTGCATGTAGACGACAACGGGTACAGTCCCCTATATCGTTTCGAATGGTTTGAAGAACTCCTGCTGGATCAACCATTTGGGGGTCTTTGTTAAGTTCTTTAGCAACTTGTGGTACGTCGTTCTGCTCCTCATGGGCTTGCGGAATAATATTCAGATCCTTGATCCCCAAGTCGCGATAAAACTCGACATATTTCCTGAGATCTTGCGTATTCATTCTGAACTCCAGAGATTCAGGCTACCTTGCTCAGTCGAACACTGGCTGCTGCATCATAGATGCAGGCGGCCATCTGAGACTTGCTCATGGGATCAAGTTTTACAGTGTCTCTGTCAGAGCTCAGAATCAGTCCCTGGTTGAATTCTGTATCAAATCCCATAGTGCCTCCAACCAGGTTGGCCACAACAAGGTCGCAGTGCTTTGATTCCAGCTTGCTGCGAGCATTGCGTTCAAGATTCTCCGTCTCTGCTGCAAACCCGATGAGAAATCTGTTGCCTTTGCGATTCCCAACTTCCTGCAATATGTCGGGAGTTTTCTCCAGGTTTATGGTGGGCACTCCTTTGCCTTTTTTCAGTTTCCGGGGGGCACGTTCGGCTGGTCGGTAATCCGCAACAGCTGCTGTCATTACAACGATGCTCGCTTCCGGGAGATTCTCCAGCACGGCATCATGCATCTGTTGCGCACTCTCAACATCAATACGTTCGCAACCAGCAGGTGTTGGAAGTGACACTGGTCCAGCAACAAGGATCACTTTTGCGCCACGCTGTGCGGCTCCTTCTGCCATTGCAAAACCCATTCGGCCACTGGAGCGATTCGAAAGATAGCGCACCGGATCAAGCGCTTCCCGTGTGGGGCCGGCAGTGACCAGCACACATTCACCCTCAAGGTCCTTCCTGTTCCGGAAGGAAGCGTGTACACATTGAACAATTTCGTACAGAGCTGCCAGCCTTCCAGAACCGACTGTTCCACAAGCCAAGTCACCAATCCCGGGCGGAACGATATTGACACCACGTGACATGAGCAGTTCAAGGTTCTTGACTGTAGCCGGATGCTCCCACATGTTGGTGTTCATGGCCGGAGCGAGAATCACCGGACCGTCAAAGGCAAGATGCGTGGTGCTCAAAAAATCATCTGCCAGTCCATTTGCGAACTTCGCCATGACATCAGCAGTTGCAGGAGCTACCAAAAGCAAGTCTCCGCTCTTTGCCACATCAATGTGTTCAATTGCACTGTTGAGCGTATCTTCGGAAGATGAACCCTCAAACAGATCCGTGACAACCTTGTTGCCAGTCAACGATGCCAGTGTCAGCGGGGTGATAAACTTCGTCGCTGCTCGCGTCATGATGGCCTGCACACGGTACCCTTCCAGTCGAAGCATGCGGACAAGTTCAGCGGACTTGTAGGCGGCTATACCACCTGAAATTCCCAGAAGTATTGTCTTTTCTACCGTCATGACGGTGTTCGCTTTACGAAGCTCTCAGTATAGTGTTTGGGCTGTCTGAACTCAGGGTTTCCCTACTCCGACAGTTTCCGCAAAGAAATTGTCTGTCCTTAGTGCCCGTATACGATCACGCAGTTGGGCAGCTTTCTCAAACTCGAAAGCCTGTGCGGACTTCCTCATCTTCTCTTCAAGATCCTGAATAAAGGCAGCCATTTCCTCACTGGACTCCGGCAACTCCTCAACCGTGTCTTCCACAGGTACATTCTGGTAGTCCGCTTCAATAATCCGAACCAGGCTCATATCCATGGACTTGACGATCGATTCCGGTATGATGCCATTTTCCTCGTTATATCGCTGCTGCACTTGCCTGCGTCGTTCGGTCTCACTGATGGCGTACCTCATGGCGTCTGTCATTTTTTCGGCATACAGAATGGCTTTGCCATTCACATTTCGTGCAGCCCTGCCAATTGTCTGGATCAGTGACCCACCTGAGCGCAAGAACCCTTCCTTGTCAGCATCAAGAATCGCAACCAGGGACACCTCGGGCAGATCCAGCCCTTCACGAAGCAAGTTGACACCAACCAGCAAGTCATACTCGCCTCGGCGTAAATCACGCAATATCCTGACCCGTTCAAGTGTGTCGACTTCGGAATGAAGATAACGGCATCGTACGGCTGCTTCGGAGTAGTATTCCGTCAGATCTTCGGCCATTCGCTTTGTCAGTGTTGTGACCAATACACGCTCCCCAGCATCGACCCTGGCGCGGATTTCGTGAAGCAGATCATCAATCTGTCCCTTAACAGGACGTACTTCGATTTCTGGCTCCAGCAATCCTGTTGGACGAATCACCTGCTCAGCAATCACTCCCGCCGACTTGGTTAACTCGTAAGGGCCTGGAGTCGCCGAAACATAGATCAACTGGAATGTTCGTTCCTCAAATTCCTGAAATGTCAATGGCCGGTTATCAAGTGCACTCGGAAGACGGAACCCATGCTCTACCAGCCTCTCCTTGCGTGAGCGGTCTCCGTGGGACATTGCACGGAGTTGAGGAGTGGTCTGATGGCTTTCATCTATGAAGATCAAGGCATCCCGTGGCAGGTAATCAAGCAGTGTTGGAGGTGGCTGACCTGGCTTGCGATCCGAAAAATGCCGTGAGTAATTCTCTATACCGTGGCAATACCCGATTTCCTTCATCATTTCGATGTCGAACTGGGTTCGCTGGCTCAATCTCTGGGCTTCAAGGAGTTTGCCGATTCCCTTGAGATCACCACATCTCTGATCCAGCTCTTCAACAATACTTTCAATTGCCTGCCCTCGGGTCTCATCCGACATCACGTAATGGCTTGCAGGATAGATCGGCAGCCGCTCATACGTCTGCTTCACCTGACCAAGTAGAGGATCAATCTGGGACAGAGTATCAATTTCATCCCCCCACAACTCGATCCTGTAAGCAAGATCAGCATACGGCGGATACACTTCGATCACATCACCGATCATGCGAAATGTACTACGCTGGAAATCACTTCCCTCCTGGCGTTTGTAGAGTATTTTGACAAGTTTCCTGGCGATCTCCCGGCGAGAGATTCTCTGCCCTTTTTCAAGCATCAGTAGCATGTCGAAATAGGCTTCCGGGGAGCCCAAACCATAGATACAACTGACACTGGCAACGATCACACATTCCCGGGACTCGAAAAGGGACTTTGTTGCTGAAAGCCTCAATTTGTCGAGTTCAGCATTAATCGTTGACTCTTTCTCGATATAGGTATCGCTGGCTGGCATGTAGGCTTCTGGCTGGTAGTAGTCGTAATAACTGACAAAGTATTCAACGGCGTTATCCGGAAAGAAGGACTTGAACTCGTGGTAGAGCTGTGCTGCAAGGGTTTTGTTGTGGGCCAGCACCAGAGTCGGACGCTGCAGTCCCTCTATAACTTTTGCGACGGTGTAGGTTTTTCCCGAGCCTGTGACACCGAGCAGTACCTGATGGGCATCCCCTTGATTGATACCTTCGACAAGTTGCTCAATAGCTGAGGCTTGATCGCCGCGTGGAGTGTATTCCGAATCTAGGCGGAAAGACATTAGTTGCCTGAATTACCAGTTTACTGAGACCGTTGGATTCGCTTGGCTCAGGTTATCTATCTGGTTGTTCATATTCATGGTTTTCCAGAGTCAATCTATAAAACAATCAAATTGTTAAACCATCAATGAAATCTGCTCCCTTTTCTATTGTGGGCAACAGTGATGATGAGAACGGAATGTGCAACGACGACATAGATATCATCCAGACGACCAGCAAACTTCCGATATACATTCCCTCCTAACTCCTTTATCATCCTGGCTTGCGCTTCTTTGTCAAAACAGTATTTCAATTCTCCATGCGTGTGTTTTTCTGATCCCTAAAAGTAAACGAGACTAGCGATTTCGTCGTTGACTCCTCGATTCTTTAGTCGCTCCAAGGCATGTGGCACTATCCAGATGTCGTGGATACCTGCATCTGTCTTGGGATCCGGAATTATCAAACTACTTACGTTCAGGAGCCGGCACCCCCTGGGATTCCAATTGGATGGCTTTCCAGGTATCTCTCTTGGTGCTTCATTCAGTCTGTGTCTTTCAGTTGTTTCGAGTGTTTCTGCTGATATTTGTTGATTCATGTGCTTCTGCTGCTTCAGGCAGTTCAGGAATCAAATGTTCCATTCTCTCTCCCCGTAGAGTTTACACTCATTGTTCCTTCTCTTGTTTGTAGTTTCTGTCCTCTTTTCTCTCATTCTTTTTGGCCTACACCTGATCCCAACCCTGCTACTTGCTGACAAACGATTGCAGTATGAAAGAGACATGCATAGTTGCCAAAGTGGACATTATTATGACAATGGCATCCAATATTGCAAATGGGAGATTTACCCCAAAACAGGTGCGTCTGAACTGAGGTCTGGATGGCCACGGGCATATTCCTGCGAACTTTACACAGGAGAGGCATACATTTGCTTTCCATGTGCAGTCGCCATCCAAAATAGCCTTCACTGCCTGGAACAGGTACAGTAGGTTTGACTTGCTAGTAATCCGCCTTATTTCTACAGCATCAGTCCTGTTGTTAGTCGGGGGGATTGCTGCAAGTGCTCAATCAGCACCAGTTAGCTTTGCAACTCAAGTCTTTCCAATACTGGAAAAGCGGTGCGTTGTCTGCCACCAGGGACAGACTGCACAAAAGGGACTAAGAATCAACAGCGTCGCAGATCTGTTGAGAGGTGGAGAAAGTGGCCCCGCCATTGATCCATCTCAACCTGACTCCAGCCTGCTAATACGCCAAATCAGTGGAACAAAGCCTCCCATGCCTCCGGTTGGCGATGCCTTGACTGCCTCCGAGGTCGAAACAATCCGTCTCTGGATTGCAGATGGCGCACAGGATGATTTAAGCGAGCAAGCTGATCGCAGTGGCAAGACTTGGTGGTCCCTGCAACCTTTACAGGAACTGGACTTGCCTGAGATTGAGAATGTCTGGAGTCGCAGTTTGATTGACGGGTTCCTGCTGGCTCGTATGCAGGAGAAAAACCTCAGTCCTTCCAGGGAAGCAGACAGGCGTACTTTGATACGAAGGCTCAAATACGATCTTCACGGGCTACCGCCATCCCGCGAGGAAGTTAAAAAGTTTGCCAGCGATTCCGATCCCAAGGCATATGAAAGACTTGTCGACCAAATGCTGGCAGCCCCTGCCTACGGGGAACGCTGGGGGAGGCATTGGCTGGATGTCGTTCGCTTTGGCGAAAGCAATGGGTATGAGCAAAACCATCTGCGCCCGAATGCGTGGCCGTACCGCGACTGGGTCATCAACTCGTTCAACGCGGACAAACCTTTTAACCATATGATTCTTGAACAGATTGCAGGTGATCAAATTGCTCCTGACAACCCTTCAATTCATGCCGCAACCGGATTTCTTGTCGCTGGTCCTCACGACACAGTTGGCATTGCAAATCGTGCTGGTGAAGCTCAGAAGCGAGCAAATCATCTCAATGACATGATTATGGGCACAGCTACCGCATTCCTTGGACTTACTGTCCACTGTGCGCGCTGCCATGATCACAAGTTTGACCCCATCTCAAATGTTGATTACTACAGGTTGCAGGCTGCATTTGCCGGGGTCTGGCATGGCGAACGGACCTGGGCAGATCCTGTCGAAATTACAAGCTATAACCAAAAAACAGAACCGCTGAAATCAGCGATTCAAAAGTATGAAGCAGATCTGCAAGAACTACGTACAGCAAAACAGCCACAAGTGGAGCAACAAAGAAAGCAGATACTAGCTCAACATCGCCCCAGTGTTGATGCACAGGAAACCGAAGAGACCTTCCCATCCATAACTGCACGTTTCGTCCGCCTGACCATCAATCGCACAACTTCATCGGGTTCCATTGTCGACCTGGATGAGTTCGAGATCTGGAGCGCAGGCCAGAATTCGAATAATGTTGCACTGACAGGGACAGCAACTGCAAGTTCAACTCGCGTCGACGAAGCAAATCCCGACACCTATTCCGCAAACTACCTGGTGGACGGAAAGTTTGACAAGCGATGGATTTCAGAGCAAAGACTGCCTTCCTGGATCAAGGTCGAGTTGCCCCAAGCTGAACTGATCTCACAGGTCAAATGGTCTTCTGACCGGCTGGAGGGATTTGGTGGACGATTCAGCAAGGCTTTGCCTGAAGAGTATCAAATTGAAGTTTCATTGGATGGGAAGCTCTGGAAGACTGTTGCAACATCAGAGAACCGCTTACCTTATGCAGAGGAAAAGCGTGAGCTTCTGCTGCTTCATTCCGTCCTTACAGATGAAGAAGAACTGTCCTGGAATGAACTTGAGTCAAGCAAGAAAAAGGCAGAGCAGGAACTTTCCGATATCCACAAGCCACAAAAGGCCTTTCTAGGCAGTTTCAAACAACCGGAAGAACCGTCATTTGTAATGCAACGCGGTGATCCGATGAGCAAGGGTGCTGAGGTCAGTCCGGGCAGCTTGAGCACACTCGAAAAACTGCTGTCAGGGTTTGAATTAGCCGCAGATGCTCCCGAGTCCGAACGGAGGCTCCAATTGGCTCGCTGGATCGCTTCGGATGACAACGCCCTTGCTGCCAGAGTGATAGTGAATCGTGTCTGGATGTACCATTTCGGACAACCATTCGTTCTCACACCAAGCGACTTCGGGATCAATGGCGGGGAACCTTCACACCCAGCACTGCTCGACTGGCTTGCTAATCGATTTGTGAATGTCTATAACTGGCGATTCAAGCCACTTCACAGGGAGATTGTGCTCTCTGCAGCCTATCGGCAGAACAGTGAGTACCGCGAGGATGCAGCAAGTGTAGACCGTGATGCTGCATATTTATGGCGCTTTCCTCCCCGTCGGCTCAGTGCCGAAGAGATCAGGGACTCCATCTTGTCCGTGAGCCACAACCTGAATCGTCAAATGGGTGGGCCGGGCTTTCGTCTTTATCGCTATACAGTCGATAACGTTGCCACATATTATCCGATCGAAACTTTTCTTCCAGACACCTACCGGCGGTCTGTTTACCATCAGCACGCACGGTCAGTGAAGCCCGAACTGCTGGGACAGTTTGATTGTCCTGACACTTCCCTACCGGCACCAAAACGAATCACTACAACTTCACCATTACAAGCATTGAGTCTGTTGAATAACAAGTTCGTGATCGACCAGGCTGGAGCCTTCGCCTCTCAACTTGAGATGAATGCACCTACGAGCATCCGGGAGCAAGTCGTTTCGGCGTGGCATATCACATTTAGCAGGGAACCGGCAGAAGAAGAATTGACTGCCTCCATGCAATTAATTCAGGATCAGGGGCTACCCTCCTTCTGCAGGGCACTACTGAATACGAATGAGTTTCTACATGTCTTTTAATGGGGTAAAAGGAACCCTAACTGAAATGAATCGACGGGAGTGGCTGGGAGACTTTGTCACAGGACTGCGGAATATAGCGTTTGCTTCCCTGCTACCAGTGGGTGTTGCATCTGAAACGAACCAACTGCACTTTGAGCCCAAGGCCAAACGGGTCTTGCAAATTGTCTGCCCAGGGGGTGCTTCGCATGTAGACCTATGGGACTACAAGCCTGAGTTGCAGGCGCGTTCCGGACAGCAAGCACCCGCTGCGCTTGATGCCGTGACTTTCCAGGGAGCTAATGGTGCCTTGATGGGCTCTCCCTGGTCTTTCAAGCCTCGTGGGCAGTCCGGAAAGATGATTACGGAGCTTCTGCCTCAACTGGGAGAGTTGGTGGATGAGATGGCGTTCATTCACTCTATGACCTCCAAAACCAACACACATGGCCCTGCTTGCGTGTTGCTTAACACCGGTTTTGCAATGGAGGGGTTTCCTTCTGCTGGCTCCTGGGTCAGTTATGCCTTGGGGTCCGCAAATGACAACCTGCCAACATATGTATCCATCCCTGACATTCGAGGCATCCCCCCGGCCGGTCCAGCAAACTGGGGAGCAGGCTTCCTACCTGCAGAACATCAAGCCGTAGTATTCAACGCCCATGAGCCGATCCGCAACCTTGAACGTCCATCTTCCATTCCCAGGAAACAAGATGAAGCTACAAGGGAATTCCTGGGTTTCCTGAATCGTCGCCATGCTGCGATGCGCCCCGGAGATGAAGAGCTCCAGGCGCGCATATCGGCCTATGAACTGGCGGCACGCATGCAGTTATCAGCACCTGAGGTTTCAGACCTTTCGCGGGAATCAAAGGCAACCCGGGAACTGTATGGCATTAACGATCAGAACCCGTTGAAAGCTGCGTATGCAAAAAACTGCCTGCTCTCCAGGAGGCTGCTGGAGCGGGGCGTACGGTTTGTCAACCTGTTCTGTGCCTCCAGAGCTTCAGGAGTAGATGGACTCCTGAATTGGGATGCTCATAAAACACTCAAGGCCGATTACGAGCGCCATTGTCCGATTCTGGACCAGCCTACTGCAGCCCTGCTGAAAGACATGAAGTCACGTGGACTGCTGGAAGACACACTTGTGGTCTGGACAACTGAATTTGGCCGCATGCCTACTCATCAATTAGGAACTCTTGGCCGCGATCACAATCCAAATGCCTTTACTATCTGGCTGACTGGTGCTGGGATTCGTGGAGGTGTCAGTTATGGTTCCACAGACGAGTTCGGCAGCAAGTCTGTTGAGAATATCTCAACAGTGCATGATTTTCATGCCACAGTACTGAAACTACTCGGACTGGATCACGAGAAACTGACCTGGTATCACAACGGCATCCACCGTCGTCTGACCGATGTCCACGGGCATGCCATTGAGGAAGTTCTGGCTTAACTTACCTCACCTACACTCAATTCCCCAAAGGCTTGATCCGGAAGGCACATCTTTGCTTGCCTGTTCAAGTCCATCCCACAACTGGCAGTAGAAAGGCGTTATAAAAGGAATCATGCTCGAAGGAATCAGGGTTCTCGACTTAGCCCAGAATATTGCAGGCCCACAGGCAACCCAAATCCTTGGTGATCTGGGAGCCGATGTCATCAAGGTGGAACCCCCAGAGGGAGACCCTACCCGTCAGTGGGGGCCACCTTTCTGGAACAATGAAGCTCCGCTCTACCTTGCATTCAATCGCAATAAACGCAGCATCGTCCTGGATCTTAAATCTGAAATGGACCTCGAAGTCCTGCAAAGGTTGATCGCTTCTGCGGATATCTTCGTCCAGGCATTCCGAACGGGTGCCATTGAGCGTTTTGGCCTGAGTTACAAGGACTTACATAAAAAGTATCCCAAGCTTATCTACGCTTCAATAAGCGGTTATGGATCATCAGGTCCTCTTGCTGAGACACCTGGCTATGACCCATTACTTCAGGCTTACAGCGGTATCATGTCCATCACCGGGTACCATGATGGACCACCTGCCCGAGTTGGGGGGTCCATTGTGGACATTGGAACAGGACTCCTGGCTGCACTCGGGATCCTGGCTGCTCTCAGAAAACGTGATGCCGAAGGCTTTGGAACCCATGTCGAGACTGCACTACTCGATACATCCCTCGGCTGGATCAGCTATCACATGATGGGCTATCTTGCAGACGGGAAAATACCACAAAGAATGGGAACAGGGCTCAGAATGGTCGCCCCCTATGAAGCATTTCCGACCACCGATGGAGAGTTAATGATCTGCGGCGGCAATGATGGCATCTTTAGTCGGCTTTGTGAAGCCCTTGAAATACCTGAAATCGCCAAAGATCTACGGTTCTGCGACAACCCCTCACGGGTCAACAACCATGCAGAACTCTGCAAGGTGCTGGCTCAGAGAACGAAACAATATACGACACAGGTTTTGCATGAGTTGCTGCTTAAGCATCGGATCCCTAATTCACCTATCCATGACATCAGCCAGGTCGTCGATAACCCGCAAGTACGTGCCAATGAAATCTTCGAGCCGCAACCGCACCCCAGAATTCCTGACTACCGGGATTTAAAACTGCCTTTGAAATTTGATGGCAACAGGTCCATTACGAAAAATGTCCCACCAGAGCTGGGTGAACATACAAACGAAATCCTGACAGAACTCGGATTCGTACAACGAGCATGAGACCAACACAATCAAGTGGGACTGATATAGCGTCTGTACAAGTGCAGCACAGACCCCTGTCTGGCGATTCTTTGTGAGCGGCGCATCCACCAGGATATTCCTGCGGGCGGGCGTTTCTTAGCCCGTTGCGGTAGGACGCCGGTTACCCGACGCCCCCCGCGCAGATCCGGGCGTGCCCGCTAAGGCACCCGGCTCCTCGCTCCGGTCGTGACGGCACCCCTTTGGAACTGCCGTGTCGCGCAGACGCCTGTGACGCGGGAAATCCGGCTCTGTGTCCGGCCCGTGCTTTGCCTGCTGCGAACTCCCGTGCGCCCGGCCCTTCGCTCCGCCGACTCCGCCACGGCGCACCCGCCGCTTTGTTCGCCGGTTTCTTCGCTACTATGGCCGAGTCCGACTCCTTCCAGCCGTGCGTCCTCCGCTTGACTCTTGCCTTGACTTTGACGGCCCCGACCTTGCGGCCGGGGCGGCTGGAAAGCCTCCCAGGTCCCGGTGTTGGACGTACGTGCGTGCCTTGATGTCTCGGACACCGCGGAGCCCTGCCGCCCCTCGCCAATGCGGGACGACCAGTGTTGTCTTCGACTCGAATGACGGCCTCGGCACTCCGGACGATGTGTTTTTCAGTGCTCAATGCTCTGTCCATACACCAGTTAGCCTGGCTGTTCCACTCCGTCACTCCACGCACGCCTTAGATCCATCCCCTGGGCGTGGGTAGGAAGAGGTAACGAAGTTCCGGGCGTCTCCAGAGGCCTCTCTCTTGAGTTCGGGGTTCGCTATCTTGAGCGGCGCAGATAGGCCACAGTTCCTCTACTGAATCCGCAGGTAGACCCCTGCCGGTGGAGTGGATCAGCGACGACTACAGATGTTCGAGTCGTGTCTCGGCATCACCGAAGCTATCGACATCAAGCCCCATGCGATCCATGATCGACAGGTACAAACTGCACATCTTGCGGTTCTCGACACCAGCGTCGAGATAGTTCAGCGAACGACCTGTCTCCAGCGTTCCGCCGAGGCCTCCTACCAGAATCACAGGCAACCTACTGTTGTCGTGAGTACGGCCGATCCAAAGATTCGAGAGGAACATCAGGCAGGAGTTGTCTAACACCGTACCCTCGCCCTCCGGCATACTATCGAGCTTTTCAGCCAGGTAAGCGAGTTGACTGACATGGAAGCGTGAGATGCGCTCGTAGCCATCGGATGCGTTGTCGTGAGACGCGGCGTGGTGCCCTCTGGTGACGTTGAGGAAGGGATAGTACATCGCCGAGAGATCCCGCGAAATCAGCAACGACGCAACGCGCGTCCGGTCAGTCTGGAACGCCATCGCGATGATGTCGCACATCAAGCGGACGTGGTCTCGCAAGTCCTCGGGCAAGCCATTGTCGGGACGTTCCATCGTAAAGGGCGGGCGGTTCTTGGCCTTCGCGAGGTCCTCCGCCTGGTCCTTGCTCTTACGCATGCCCTCGACGCGCTTCTCGACTTCGCGGACGCTGGTCAGATACTCCTCCAACTTCGCTTTGTCAGTCGAGCTGATCTCGCGGCTCAGAGTCTCGGCGCGATCCTTGATGCGGTCGAGAATACTCATGTTCCGCAGACTGCCGCGATTCTCAAACAAGTTGTCAAACGCCAGGGAAGGATACACTTCAACCGGCACGGGCGAGTCAGGGCTTTGCCACGAAATGTGTGAACTGTAAGCTAGCGAAAAGTTCGTCTCGTGATAGCCAGTCATCGGCTGCTCGCAAGAGAGGACGATACTCGATTGTGACGTCTCTTGCCCGACGTGGTTGGCGATCACCTGATCTACCGATACACCCGATCGAATGATGGCACCTTTCTGAATCTGAGCACCAGAAAGCAGGTTTCCTGTTTGGGCAGGGTGAATGCCGTGTCCAGTCGCCGCTTTGTTAAAAAGTCCGTCGACAACATTGATCTTGTGCTTCAGCGGCTCAAGCACCGACAAGGTCTTGCTGAGCTGCATGTCAGCTCTCGAACCCGTGGCGCTCCAGTGATTCTCATTGATGCCGTTGCCCATAAATAGGACGCCGAAACGCTTGGGATGGCCAGCAGGCGTGGTCGCTGCAGTGAGTCCAGGAACCGACTCAAGCCATGGCAATGCCATCGTGACTCCGGCACCACGAAGTACTGTGCGACGGGAGATTCCATGGGCTGATTTCTCTTGCTTTGGCTGGGGCATGTTATTCACCTCTCTTCGGTACGAAACTACGCTGCGCGGCGGGATCAGGATCTCGTCGATTAATAAACTGCGGACTCGTTACTATTGTCTCTATAAGTGACGCAAAGCGGAAGTCATTCGCTTTGAGGTTCGCTTGCGCCTGCTCGATGATCGGGTCGTCGGAAAGCTGGAGAGATCGGCTGAGCGCATAAGCCAGCATCTTCCGGCTGAGGTTGTCCAGGTAGTCATCTTGGCGATGCTCGCGGATATACGTCTGCACGCCCAAAAGGCCGTCTCCCTCGCCCCCATCAGGAAACTCCGCTATAGCATCAACGAGTCGGCCAGCGAGATCGCTCACCCGTCGCTCGCCAACCGGTCCATAGCCTTCAAACGCCAGACCAAAGGCGACGAGTGGGCTGACGAAACCGAATGGCATGATATCGTCGTGTGGAAGGCGGACCGGCTCGCCGAGCACAGGGGCCGCCTCCGGAAGGAGGATCTGGTCCATGTCACGGGGCGTCTCCGGACGCGGAATTGGGAGGACCAAGACGGCCACAAGCGCCAGCGGACGGAGGTGGCCTGCTTCGCCGGCGACGTCATCCTGCTGGCGGTGCGGGCGCCTGAAGCCGGCGAGTCTGCCGCGGACGGGGGCGAAGGCCAGGGCGAAAGTGGACGCGTGTCGGGGACCGGCGATGACGACGTCCCGTACTAGATCCGATCCCGGACTAGTGGCGGGTGCGTTGGTGCTGGTCGCCGTCTGCGTTGTGATGGCGGGGCTCCTCGCGTATGCCGGCGAAATCGCGCGGCGACCCTGCGCCGAGGCCTGCGCCTGCGGGGAGGCCGCCCGGTGACCCCGCTGCCGCCCATTGCGGTCGGGGCTGGTTCCTGAGCGCCTCCTGACCCTACACGTGCTCGGCAACCGGCATGGCTGTACCGCCTTCATTTTGGCGGGCAACCATGTGGTCCCTTATGCAAATCGATGCTTGAGCACGGTCACATACAGTGCTGGCACGGCATCCTTCAGATGACATCCAAGAGGCTTGCACCCCTCCTTTCTATGCTGTCCGCCGGAGTCCACCAGACAATGCCATGCTGCAGGACAGTGGACATTTAGTCCCGTTGCAGGATGGCCAACATGTTTCAGACCCTCGTCATCAAACCTAGCTCTCGGTTCCTCCGTTACAATTCCTTCGCGCATGGACGCCGCAGCTTGACAACTAATTGAATGCGGCTTATAATAAGCATCTAAGCAAAGGAGCCTTCATGTCACTTCCTATTCGTACGACTTTGAGAGATGTCGATATTGTCTGCCGCTACTTGGCAACCAAGCCGACCGGTGCTACTTCCGCCGAGTCTAAGGCCGTTGTTGACAGGAAGCACCTCGATGGGCGCAAACTCGCTGCATTGAACTATTGGGGCTTGGTTGAAGATGCTGGCAACAAGATGAAGCTGACCGACCGGGGAAGACGAGCTGTAAAGGACAGCGGTGCTACTCGAACTGAGGTTATGCTGGAAATTGTACGTCAGGTTCCGCCATATCTGGCCGTGGTGGAGCGTGCCGCAAGTCGCTCCGAAGACACCCCATCCACAACTGAAGTGGCAGCCCACTGGCACGAGCATTTCAGAAACGATTGCTCCGACTCGGACACCACCCTTACGGCCCAGGCAGTATGCTTCTTCCACGTCGCCGAGGGTGCCGATCTAGGTAGGCATGTCGTTGGGCGTAGGGGGCAGCCAACCCGCTTCGAGTTCGACGCCGACAGATTGCAAGCGTTTTCGAACGGAGCAGCCGAGAGTGTAGACTCTCGCAATGAGGACTCCACCGGTCTTGCGAACGAACCTGATGATCTGATTGCGACATCTGAGACTAGTCACTCAGATGTCAACAAAAACGTGGGCGGTGGCGCAGACCGTGGTGACCGTGTGTTTATCACGCACGGCAGCAACAGTAAGATACTCGAGCAAGTCAAGGAACTCGTAGCGTACGGGAGATTCGAACCCGTGGTAGCAAAGGAACATGAGACTGCCGCTAAACCTGTCCCACAAAAGGTCATAGACGATATGAGGACATGCAGGGCTGCTGTGATCCACGTAGGTGCTGAGGGAGTACTCTACGACAAGGCAGGTGGGGAGGTTCCGCAGATCAATGGAAACGTCCTAATCGAGATCGGAGCCGCGATGGCGCTTTATGGAGGAGCATTCATCCTCTTGGTCCAGCAAGGAGTGAATCTTCCCTCAAATCTTCAAGGGCTCTACGAGTGCCGCTACGAAGGGGAAGAGCTAAATATGGCAGCGATAATGAAGTTGCTGAAAGCTCTCAGTGGGTTTGGGAAGTAAACCAATTAAATTGCTTGGTTGTCGTGGATACCACTAAGATTTGACCGGGAATACGTGTCTGTGCTCGGAGTAGATACAGGTAGAGGTGTGGTCGATGACAATTCAGTCTGTGCAGTCCGCTGCTCTTTTGTTTCAGGTGCGGCATGATCTGTCAGCTAGGTCGACGCACGGTGAAGGATGGTTGCCCAACTCGGAATCGTGGCAACCCAGAGTTGGTTTCCCATCAGGTCGTAGGAGTCTGATGTCGGGACCCAATACCGATCCAACGAGGTCAGGTCGTTGAGCTAGACCCATTTGAACTGAGTCGACCGCTAGATTCTCACCTAGGCGATCTCACATTCGAATCTTCGTGCCGCTACGACTCGGTGTTCTTTTCACCCGACACACATGATTACCGCTAGCTTGATGTCGCGATTGCTACTCCCAATCCAGTAAGTCGGTTTGATTCGAACAAAACGAACTCGCGTGCAGTTCGGCCACGTACTCCTAGGCTGGGCATCTTGGAGCGCTATTCTATCTGCGACATGCGGTGGCTGGCAGCATTCGCCCTCATAATTCAGCTCGACGGGTGCGGGCGAATCGAAGACCCGGTTCAATCCCTCCAGAATGAGTCCGTCAAGCGTTTGGCACAGATTGAAGGGTCCGTATCGGTCGCTGGCCTGGAGCAGCAGGTCGAGATCCTGCGCGACCGCTGGGGCGTAGCCCACATCTACGCCAAGACCGTCCACGACCTTTTCTTCACCCAAGGATACGTTGCAGCGCAGGACCGCCTCTACCAGATCGAGATCTGGCGGCGTACCGGTGCCGGGGAACTGGCAGAGATCTTTGGCCCGGAGTACGCTTCCCGAGACCGCATCGCCCGGCTGGCTCGCTATCGCGGCGACATGGAGGCTGAATGGGCGAGCTACTCTCCGCACTCGCGGGAGATCGCCGAGGCCTTCACCTCCGGTATTAACGCGTACGTCAAGCAGAATCGAGACAACCTGCCGATTGAATTCGAACTTTTGGACTTCCAGCCCGGAATTTGGGAGTCCAATCATGTCCTTCTTCGGATCGCCGGGCTGCTCATGGTGCGAAATGTCAGCCAGGAGATCGCTCGCGCGAAGATGGTTGCCCAACTCGGGGTCGAGGCGACGGAGAGGTGGTATCCGACGGACCCCCCGCGCAACTTGCGCCCGGACCCCGATATCGACCTCACCGGGATCGACGATCGAGTCACAAGCGAGTACCGCAGGGCGGTGTCCATCCCTGTCCTTCGCAGGCAGGACGGATCAAACAACTGGGTTGTCAACCCGGAACTCAGTGCCACTGGCGCGCCACTGCTGGCAAGCGACCCGCATCGGCCAGTGATTCTGCCCTCGCTAAGGTACTTGGTCCATTTGAACGGACCGGGATGGAACGTGATCGGCTCGGGAGAGCCGGCGCTGCCAGGTGTCGCAATCGGCCACAACGAGCGCGTCGGCTGGGGTTTCACAATCGTGCAGTACGATGCCGCCGATCTATTCGTCGAGAGGACCAATCCAGAGAACCGGAATCAGTACCTGCTGCAGGGTGACTGGCTCGACATGCGGATCGAGCACGAAGAACTCCAGATCAAGGGGCAAGACCAGCCTGTGGAGGTCGAACTCAGGTTTACGCACAACGGTCCGGTGATTTGGGAAGATCCCGACAACGACAGGGTCATCGCGCTCCGCTGGGCTGGACAGGAACCGGGCACGGCCGGCTACCTCGGCAGCCTAGCGCTCGATCAGGTCGACGACTGGGACGGGTTCGTAGAAGCCATGAGGGTGTGGAAGATCCCCGCGGAGAATATCGTCTGTGCCGATGTCGATGGCAACATCGGATGGATCCCTGCCGGCCTCATGCCAGTCCGGGAACGTTGGTCCGGGCTCTTGCCCGTGCCAGCCCACACGGGCCGGTACCGTTGGAGTGGATTCCGGGAGATCGAGGAACTTCCGCAGATTCTGAATCCGAACGCCGGATTTGTCGCGACCGCCAATCACAACATTCTTCCGGAGGGATATCCTCACGACCTTGGGTTCGATTGGTCCGCCCCCTACCGTTTTGAGCGGATCAACGAAGTGTTGGAGAAGGGCGGCAAATTCACAGTCGAAGACTTCAAGCGCCTGCAGCACGATGAGATGTCCCTGCCCGCCCGCGAACTCGTCAAGATGCTGCAAGACGTCTCGGTTCAGGACTCAAGGGCAGTCGCAATGTTTGATCGGTGGGACTACGTCTTGGATGCCGATTCCGCCGCAGCCGCGCTATTCGAGGCCTGGATGAAACGACTCCCATCGAAGTACGTCTCTTCCCAAGCACCTCCAGCTGCGTGGGAGCTGATCACGCGATACCTGCAACTCCCTCGCTTGATCGCCGGGCTCCGTGATGCCCCCGAACAGCAGAGGCGACAGATCATGACCGAGTCGCTCGATGAGGCCTTTGCGGAGCTCTCGTTGACCCTGGGAAGTGACCTCGCAACCTGGCGCTGGGGCAGTTTACATACGATTGGCTTCCGACATCCGCTATCGAACTCCAACACCAGACAGGCAATCTTCGATCTCAAGCCAGTGGAGCGCGGAGGCGACGGCTTCACGCCGAACGCGACGTGAGGCCCAGGCTATTCCCAGTCAAGCGGCGCTTCCTACCGGCACATCCTCGACCTCGCCGACTGGGACCGCTCCGTCTTTACCAGCGCTCCGGGTCAATCTGGCCAGCCCGGAAGTCCGCACTACGACGACCTGCTCCCGATGTGGGCGGAGCACCGCTACGCTCCGCTATTGTTCAGCCGCGAGGCCGTCGAAGAGAACACAGCCAATCGCTTGTTGCTGCTCCCCGAGTAGGTACGATCTTAGAAACATGAACATCGTGAGATTCCTGGCGTCCACGATTCTCCTGATCCTGGTGACATCGCCAGGACTTGCCCGGGCGCCAAATTTCCTCGTAATCATCGCTGACGATGTCACCTACAACGACTTGCCGCTGTACGGTGGCCAGAACATCGATACGCCCAACATCAACCGGCTTGCCACCGAAGGCGTTACCTTCGACCGGGCCTACCTCTCGATGTCCATGTGCAATCCATGTCGCACGGAACTCTACACAGGCTTGTACCCGTACCGCAGCGGCTCGGCGTGGAACCACTCTTCGGCCCGGCCGGGAACCCATTCCGTTGTCCACTACCTGAGAGAGCTCGGCTATCGGGTCGGCCTGTCTGGCAAGAAGCACGTCCTGCCAGCAGCTTCGTTTGACTTCGAGCCAGTGAGGGGAGTGCCAAACCCGAGTGAGCCTACGCCCGATCCGGAGTTCGACACTACGAACATTCAGGAGTTCATGAGCCGCAACAACGATCAGCCGTTCTTGCTCGTGACGGGATTCCACGAGGCGCACACTCCCTGGACGGCAGGGCATCCGGAGCGTTTCGACCTTGACGAGCTCGTTCTGCCGGACAACCTCGCGGACACCCCGAGAACCAGGGAGTTGTTCGCGGCTTACCTGGCCGAGATCGTCGTCTGGGACTGGGAAGTCGGCAAGTTGCTGGATGCACTGGAAGCCAGCGGCCAAGCGGAGAACACGGTCGTGCTCCTTACTTCCGAGCAGGGATCGGCGTTCCCTGGAAACAAATGGACCAACTGAATAGCGGAGTTCGAACAGCCCTGGTGGTGCGTTGGCCAGGAAAGATCGAGGCCGGGAGACGTACTGATGCGCTGGTGCAATACGCGGATGTGCTGCCGACGCTCCTCGCCGCGGCGGACGCGACACCGTCGGGCCAGTTCGATGGCAGCAGCTTCCTACAAGTCCTCCTTGGAGAGGCTTCAATCCATCGCGACTATGTCTACTTCATGCACCAAAACGTCCCAGCTGGGCCGCCGTACCCGATCCGTGGAATCGCCGACAGAGAATGGCACTACACCCGCAACCTCACTCCAGATCGAATCTACATCCAAAAACACATGATGGGCATCTACAGCGGACGGTGGTTCTGGGAGACCTGGATAGCCTCAACCGGACCCTCGGCCAACCAGCGATTGAATCAGAAGGCGCTCGACCTTCTGAATCGCTTCGTCCGGCGCCCTCCAGAGCAGCTGTACCGTACCAGCGGCGATCCGTTCCATCTGAGGGACCTGATCGGAGATGTCGGGCTCTCCGCGATTCGTAACCGCATGGCAGCCGAACTGGGCCGATGGATGCAATCTCAAGGCGACTCGGGATCTGGACTGGATACCGAGAACCAATGGAATGCGGCCCGTAAGGGAGAACATCTTCCAGGAGGGCGCTCGCAGTAGACCGGCTCGCTGGTCGGAGAGCCCAACTGCATGGCCCAACAGGACGAATGAACCGGTCTAATCACGTAACTGACGTATCGCGGTCGAGACAATCGGGCCACGGTATAGTGCTGGCCGTGAGCCAATAGGGGCGCACAGCGGCAATGGGGCGCAGAAAACCGAACAGGCCGGCGCGGCGACCGCCCAATCCAAGAAGTGCAAGGGCTCCTGAGCGTCGATCCCAAGCAAGTGGCCTCATCGTGGCAGCCTGTCTGGCAGTGGCGGCCGCCATCGGCACGGTGGCGTACCTTTCGAACCATGACGGCAGTGCAGGCAAGGCAACTTTCGAGCCGACAGCAGCCTGGGATCAATCGTCGGCCCACTACGTTGACGCAACCGTTTGTCAAGGATGCCACGCGGAAATCTGGGAAACCTATCGGCACACAGCGATGGCCCGCTCGTTCCTTAGGCCAAGGCCGGAAAACACCGTAGAGGGCTTCAACGGCTCTGACGCTTTCCACCATGACGCTTCGGACCGTTTCTACCGAATGATTCAGCGCGACGGTCGGTACTTCCAAAGGCGCTATCAAGAGGGTCAGGGGGGATCCGAAACGAATGTCGTAGAGAAGGAGATCCACTACGTGATGGGCTCCGGAAACCACGCACGGACATACCTCCATTTGTCACCGTCCGGGAAGCTCGTTCAATTGCCTCTCGGTTGGTATGCCGAGGGCGGCGGCAAGTGGGCGATGAGCCCAGGCTACGATCGGCCGGACCACGATGGGTTCCAGCGAGTAATCTCGTACGACTGCATGTTCTGCCACAACGGCTATCCCGAAGTCGAGGCGGGAGCGGACTTGCCGGGAAGGCTTGCTCGGTACAGTGGCGCGATTCCCGAAGGGATCGACTGCCAGCGATGCCACGGCCCAGGCTCGGCCCACGTCAACGTAGCTAGCGCGGGTGAGGCTGGAATCGAGACGATTCAGGCGTCGATCGTGAACCCGGCAAGACTACCGCCTGAACTCGAGGTGGACGTTTGTTACCAATGCCACCTGGAGTCGACAAGCCGCCCCCTGCCGAACATCGTTCACAAGTACGGTCGCGGATACTTCTCATTCCGGCCGGGCGAACCGCTCGCGTCTTACGCCCTCTACTTTGACCACGCCGCTGGAACGGGTTGGGATGGCAAGTTCGAGATCAATCACTCGGCTTACCGCCTCCGCGAATCCCGCTGCTTCGTAGAGAGCGGCGGGAGCCTGTCTTGCACAACCTATCACGACCCGCACAAACCAGCTCACAGTGATGAGGCTTCCCAGCGGTACGACGCCGCCTGCCTGAAATGCCACGACAGTCGACTGGACAACCTAGCCGCCCTCGGTGAACATGACGCCGTTGCCGGTTGCGCCGGATGTCACATGCCAAAGCGGCGTACCGACGATGTCGTCCACGCCGTAATGACGGACCATCTGATTCAGGTGACTCCTCCACCCGACCTTACGAGTCCGAAGCGGGAGCGCAGCACGCTTGCGGAGACAGCCTACCGAGGAGATGTGAAACCTTACTACCCCACTGCGAAAAGTCCTCGACGACCGTCTCCATCGCCGAATAGAGCGCCATGTCAAACTTGGAGGCTGGGGCTTCACCGCTGTGGCAACCGACGCAATAAGCAGCCACGAAGGGCTTTACGGTGGCATCGAACTGCTGTTCGAGCACAGAATCAGATACTTTGGCAGCGGGGAGCGCGGGGATTGCAACCGGGCTCAGCGCCACACCGATCGTAAAGTAGGCACCACTACGTCGTGCTGTGCTTAACAGACTCATGCTGGGGTTGAGTTGATCATAACTTCTTTTATGATTCTTGCGAGCTCATCAAACTGCTCACGGCAACTACCTCGTAGCAAGTACGCCAGCGATGTTCCGCTTGGGCACGTTACCGACGGGGATCCTCTCGACAACCGTCATCGTCTCTGTGTCGACAACTGCCGTCACGTCTTCCCCGGCGAGGGCTACGTAAAGGCTCTTGCCGTCCGGTGTGAGAGCCAACCAGTCAGGATGGAGGCCGACGTCCACAATCTTCAGCAACTCCCACTCGCAGCGTTGCCCGGGAGCGGGCTCGCGCCCTGGGCGGCAACGCGACGGAACACCGTAGGCAAACACGGCATGGTAGTACTTGCTGGTGGCCCACAAAACCTCTTGGTCCTGACTCATGGCTAATCCATGCGAAGGAGACCCTTGTAGGCCTTGAGTCTCCCTCTCGTAACCAGAAGGATCGGGAAACTCGACCCGGTCGATCTCCTTTCGCGTCGCAAAATCGACCACTGCGAATCCGTGGAAATCGGAGAGCTGGACAATAATGTCCCTCGTCGACCCGTCCCCGTTCTTGGTAAAAGTCATCGGTCGAATACCAGCGTCTAGCGTCAAGGTCCACGAAACCACATCGCGCGACACATCGATGACGCTGATGGTCTTGGACTGAATAGAACCAGCAAATAGATGCGAACCGTCTGGCGCAACGTAGACGTTGGGAATGGGACCCTCTACGGAGATGCTCTTCACGTTTGTAAGGGACGCGGCGTCGATGACGTCTACGGCACCGGGGGCCTCTCGAATACCCACATAGATCTTCGAGCCATCCTTGGCAACAGCAACGTTGTTCGGATTGCCGCTCAACGGAATCCGCTTGAAGACGGTCAGTGTCTTGGTGTCCACTGCATCCAACGTGTTGAGCGATTCGTTGGTGACGTAAATGCGCTTTCCGTCCGGAGCGATTGTGATGCCGTGCGGCGCCTCGATTCCTTCGATCATCCCTGTCACCTCATTGGTGGTGGGGTCAATCACGTGAACGTTGTCGCCAGCCGCGTTTGTCTGGAGTACGCGGACAATTCCTGAGGTCGATGGTAACGCCAAACCTCCCAGGCGCTGACCTCGCACCCACGCCGCAAGAGTCAGCCATTCCGGATCACCTTGCGATTCCCAGTGCTTGCCGCCCGCATGGAACGCGTCGCCACCCGCAACTCTGGCCAGCGGATGCAGCAAGACGCGACTCTCGAGCGGCCTCCCCGCTACGACAAACAGCTTCCAGGCCGCAAAATTCTGGCGCGATTGCGCGTTATCCCAAGTGGTTGCACCAGGTGAGAGTTCTTGCAGCGGCGGACTGCGATGCGTATGACACGTCACACAGCGCGCGTGACCAGCCCGCTTCTCAAGAAAGATGGGCTGCACTCGCTCCTTAAAGAACAAGTAGTCCAGCTCGGGCGCAGGGCTCGAGGAAGAAGCAGGTTGCTGAGCGAACAGCGCTGTACTAGCCAAAATGAAAAGGCTCAGCCGGGTGAAAACAGACAACACAGAACACCCTCCTTGCGACGTCATTGTAAACCCCCTACCGACTGTAGAGCGCCAAATCCGCGGAAATGATTGGCGTCAAGCACTAGCTGACGCTAATCCTGCCCGACTGTACGCGGAGGCCAGCAAGGCACCAGCTTCACCAACTACTACAAGGGAAACGATCCCGATGAATGGTTGACGGGCATCCCGAACTACGAGAGCGTCGTCTACGAGTAGGTCTACCCGGTTATCACCGGGTCTTTTGCGGCAACCAAAGTCGGTTGGAGTACGACTTCCACGTGGCTCCCGGTGCCAACCCAGGCCTCGCAAAGCTGCGTTTCGACGACGGTGATCTTGCACGGCTCGACGCGGATGGAGACTTATTGATCGAGTCCAGCAGCCTGGAGACGCACTATCTCAGGCCAGTCGTTTATCAATAAACTAGAAGGAACTCGGCAGTCGATCTCGGGCGACTATGTCCTATTGGCTGAGAATCGAGTTGGCTTTGAATTAGGCCAATACGGTTCGGGTCACGAGTTAGTGATTGACCCGGTGCTGGCATATTCAAGTTATTTCGGGAACGCAAACGTTGAAGGCGACCTGATAATTGTCCGTCAAAGCTAGCCCAACTTTACCGCCTTCGCACTGGAGAGAGCGCTGACTCGCGGTAAGCTGCGACCGGTCCCTCCTCTGTAAAGTACTGTCCCATAAAGGGTTACGCCCTCCGGTCGGGTGGATTCGCTGGCAGGATCCGCCCCGATTCTTTGTATGACCTAACATTTACAGGCCATTTCTGTATCGCTTCGTTCTTTCTATCTTGTTGATACTAATTGATATATCTATTTACAATGTTCTCATATCTGTGCTAGTGTATGACTTAACTCGTGGCCAGCCTTGTCAAGAAGATCATCCGCGGCAACGCCTACTACTACGCCCGCGAGTCCCAACGCGTCAACGGCAAGCCCAAAGTCGTCCGCCAGATCTACCTCGGTCGCGCCGACGACATCGTCGCCAAACTCCAACTCGCCGCCTCCGCCCCCGCTCCCCAAGCCACCGTCCGCGACTTCGGCGCCGTCGCCGCCCTCTTCGACCTCGCCCGGCGCTTGCAACTCGCCGGAATCATCGACCGCCACATCCCCAAGCGCGGCCCAGGCCCCTCCGTCGGCACCTACCTGCTCGTCGCCGTCCTCAACCGCTGCCTCGACCCCCGCTCCAAATCCGCCATCGCCCCCTGGTTCCAACGCACCGTCCTCGACCGCCTGCTCCCGCTCAAACCCTCCCAACTCTCCAGCCAGCGCTTTTGGGACAACATGCACCGCGTCTCCTCCGACGCCATCCAAGCCATCGAACGCGACCTCGTCGCCGCCCTGGTCCGCGACTTCCAGGTCGACCTACGCCAAGTGCTCTTCGACGCCACCAACTTCTTCACCTTCATCGACACCTTCAACGACAAGTCCACCCTCGCCCAGCGCGGCCACAGCAAGGAGGGCCACGCCTCCCTGCGCATCGTCGGCCTCGCCCTGCTCGTCTCCGCCGACTCCCACCTGCCCCTGCTGCACAGCACCTACCCCGGCAAGCGCCCCGACGCGCCCACCTTCCAGGACCTCTGCGGCCAGCTCACCGCCCGCTGCCGCGCCGTCGCCGACTCGCTCGAGTCCGTCACCCTGGTCTTTGACAAAGGCAACAACTCCAAGGCCAATCTCGCCGCCGTCGAGGCCAGCCCCTTCCACGTCATCGGCTCGCTCGCCCCCACCCACTACCCCGACCTGCTCGCCACGCCGCCCTCCGAGCTGCGCGATCTCGGCCCCGACGGCCTGCCCGGGGTCCGTGCCCGACGCGTAACGCGCGCGATCTACGGTGTCGAACGCACTGTGGTCGTGACCTACAACGAGAACCTGTTCGCGGCCCAGGCCCGAACCCTAGAGCGTTTGAGCGCCAAGCGCGAGCGGCGCTTGTCCGAACTGGCCGGGCAACTCGGGCGCTGGCGCGACGGGCAGGTCCAAGGCGGTCGTCCCCCGAGTGTCCAAGGCGTGACCAAGAAGATCAACGGCTGGCTGCGCGCCCGCCACATGCGCGACCTCTTCTCCGTCGAGATCGGCGAGCGGGACGGTCTTCCCACGCTCGCCCACGCCTTCAACGAGCCGGCCTGGCAGCAACTGCGGACGACCCTGCTCGGCAAGACGCTGCTGTTCACCGACAACCACGACTGGAGCGACGCCGACATAGTGCGCGGCTATCGCGCCCAGCACCATGTCGAAGGCGCGTTCCGCCAGATGAAGCGGCCGCAGCGCAGCGCCCTGCGCCCGCAGTACCACTGGACGGATCAGAAGATCGAGGTCCACGTGTTCTGCTGCCTGCTGGCGCTGCTGCTGACGAGCTTGCTGCAGCGCGATCTGCGCCGCCGCGGCCTGGACCGTTCGCTCGACGCCCTGTTCGAGCAACTCGGCACGATCCGCGAGGTCGGACTGCTCCATCCGCCACACGGCAGCCGTCGCAAGCCCCGCCTGGAGAGGGTCGTCTCAAGCATGAGCGAAGACCAACGCGCCCTCTACGAGGCCCTCGACCTGCAACGCTATATGGACAGTTAGGTCATACAAGAATCAGGCGTAAACCACTGGGAAATATAGTACTTCGAAAAATACGCGGTAAACTTGGGCTAGCGGGCAAAATGCAACAGCGACAGAAGGAGCACAGAAAACCTGACAGGGCCCAAATACGAGCACCCCAATGCTGGCAAGTGCGTCCGAACCGACCAAATTGCAGGGAAGTCAAGACACACGCGCCGAATGCCACCCTAACCGCCCACGCCTACCATCGCCGGTACGCCACGCCAAACCCAGGTCTGCCAACGGCTAGTCCCGTGGATACACGTAGCTCAGCCGATCACTTAGTCGGGGCATTCGTTTCCTCGTGCTTCCGCTCCAGTTCGGCGGCAAGACGCTCTTCAAGGCGCCGCACCCGTTCATCGGCCTGCTGGCGTAACTCCGCTTCCTGTCGGGCTCGTTCATCAGCCTGTCGAGCCCTGGTTTGCGCCTCCAGCTTGGCCCGTTCCTGTGCTTTCACGAGTGCCCGGTCCATGTCGGCTGCCGTTAGAACTTCCTGCCCGGTCGCGGGGTCCCGGAACGCCGCCACCGTTACGTTCTCAGACCACTTGGCCCGCAGGTGCAGTCCCAGCGCCTCGCTCCAGTACCACTCGCCTGCTTCCTCCAACTTGACCCGCTCCAACCGCTGGTACCGGCCGCCCTGCAAGCGGTACCCCTCCAGGGACGACTCCAAGTGATGGACTCTTGGGCTCAGCCTCCAGGGGCTGCGACTGGTGTGATGGGATCAGACATCTTGTCACACTTAACACATCAGAGTTCTCGGCAGGATGGACACCGAATTCAGACGGGCGGCACCCAATACCCATCAAGTGCTGGCGATATGGGTTCCTGACAGCCGACAGGTCTGGTTCCGGCCCGCTTGAAGTAGCAAGAAGCGATACCGCCAATGCGACAGAGCGGGGATCCGCACGGCATGGCCTGGGAGACTAAAGCCCTGTAGTCCCACCAGTTGCCTCATCCAGGCAAGCGAGTATTGAGCCAAGGGGTCAGGATATCTGGGATTAGAACGGAGTGTTGACAGAGAACCAACGCAAACTAGTCTGGCGGAAGCTGCTTGAAGCCGAGACGCGATCTCTGTCTTTAGGAGAGATCCACCTCCTCCCCCGCCACCGCAGCGCCAAGGCAGCTAGGCAGAAGAGTTCTTCCGGAGCTTCTTCTTGCTGCTCGCTTTCGGCTTAGTCTTCTCCTTCGGCGGTGCCGGAACGCTCAGAAGATCCGTTACGGCTTCATCGAAGACGAGAGGGCTGAGCGACAGGCTTCTGTTCTGTCAAGTGTAAACAGGTATATAATCCCCTAAAATAACCATCAGTTGACCAAACGCAGGGAAATATTGTCTGTAGCAGCCTCCGGGTCTGCTCTACTTGCTCTACTGGCACTTTGTTTCTGGTTGACTTCGCTCGATTTCGGAAATTTCCGGCCTGAAAACCCCACTATCACCTTTGTCCTCTGGGCAATGTCAACATGCGTAGTCATCGGTACTGTTGCGGTTGGCTTCCTGCTGTTCCGCCATCTGATCAGGCTCTACATTGAGCGCCGCCAAAACCAGCTTGGCTCTCATATCAAGACCAAACTGGTTACCGGAGTCCTGGCTCTTTGCATGGTCCCGATCACACTACATGTGATCTTCTCAATCAGCCTATTGAACCGCAACTTGGACAAATGGTTTTCACAGCCGACCGTTCAGATGCTGGAAAGCACTCAAGCCATCATGGAAGAGACCAGCAGAGTCCTGATTCAAAGGATCCAGCATGATGCGGCATGGATTGCTACACAACCAGAAACCACTAATACACTAAGCATCGGCAACGCCACTGATGCGATGCGAGAGATTGCACAGCAGATTCAGGCTGAATACATTGTCCTAACACCGTCTGGTGCTGTTGCCCCGATCATAATCCTTGAAAGCAATAAACCAACCCCCGAAATCATCAGGCAAATTACATCCGGAAATAGTACTGAAAATTCATCAGGAATCACTGGAGACTGGGTTTATTCAACAACTCCCGTGACTTCTGAACAGGGGGCTCTTGGCAATCTAACTCTGGCATGGCGTCTTCCGGAAACGATCCAGAGTGAATATACGTTCATGCAAGGTCTTATTCAGCAATGGCAGGTACTTGAAGGGGCAAGACCTGTCATCTGGCGGTCTTACGTGAACTTGCTGGCACTGATTACGCTGTTCATGCTGTTCATTGCTGTATGGCTGGCACAGTTTGCTTCCAAACAGATTATTCGGCCAATCGAAGCACTCGTGACTGCCACAGATGAACTCGCCGGCGGTCACCTGGACTATCGGGTCAAGACTCCAGCGACCGACGAGTTGGCTGGCCTTGTGAAATCGTTCAATCAAATGAGCCAGACCCTTGAGTCAAAGACAGGTCAACTGGAAAAGAGCAATGCCGAGTTGGCAGTTGCAAACTCGGAACTGAAACAACATCGACGTTTTATTAACGCCATTCTGGAAAGTATTTCCCCGGGAGTCGTTTCGGTAACAGAGAAGGGTGAAATCCTGAAGTTCAATGAGTCGGCCCAGAAGTTGATGGCACCCAAAGGGTTTTCTGTCGTGCAGACCATCACGGAATTGCTTTCAGGTGACGATCAGGCCGCGTTTGACCAACTATTCAAACGGGCACGCCGAACAGGGACAGCCAACCGGGAGTTTAAAGTACAGCGTCAGGAGCGCATCTTGCATCTCAACATTACTGTTTCCTCGCTTGAATCTGTAGATAAAGTGTATGGCTTCGTTGTTGTGTTTGAGGACATGACGGAACTGATGCAAGGACAGCGTTCCGCAGCCTGGCAAGAAGTAGCACGCCGACTGGCTCATGAGATCAAGAACCCACTCACACCCATTGCCCTTGCAACCGGGCGAATCGACCGTCTACTAAAGCGTTATGAAGAGGTTGAGACTGAGGAAGAACGCACATCCTTGCAGGAGAACCTGAAACAGTCCACTAGCACTATCATCCGGGAAGTCCATTCCCTGAAAACCCTTGTTAACAACTTTTCTGACCTCGCAAGATTCCCGACCATTCGACCTGAGAGTATTAACCTGAATAATGTTGTTCTTGATGCGGTGAGTGTGTTTGAAGGTCGACTGCCCGGCATCAAATTGATCGTTGAAACTGATCCTGACATCCCTCTTGCACACATTGACCCTGAACCATTCAAGAGAGTGATCGTTAACCTGATCGACAACGCTGCAGCAGTTGTCCAGAACAGTTGGGTCAAGGAGATCGTTGTCTCGACTACAGCCCGCTCTGGGGCCAGGAACATCGAACTCACGGTGGCTGACTCCGGACCTGGGATTTCGCCCGAAAACAAGGCCAAGCTTTTTTTACCTTATTTCTCAACAAAGGAACGGGGCACAGGGTTGGGGTTAACGATTGTTCGCGGTATTGTCCAGGATCATAAGGGTAGTATCCGGGTTGAAGACAACCAGCCCAGTGGTTCTCGTTTCATCATTGAAATCCCCGTAGCTACAGGGAAACCCGCAGAACTTCAGGGAGTTCATGCATGAGTTCCCGGGTGCAAGGACGCATTCTTGTCGTTGATGATGAACCCGGCATCCGCGAATCGCTTTCCGGCATTCTCGAAGATGAGGGTTATGCCGTCGAATGTGCTGAAAGTGCCGAACAATGCCTTGAACTGTTACCAACAAAAACATTTGCTGTCGTCTTGCTAGACATATGGTTGCCCGGGATGGATGGCCTGGAGGCCCTTGAGCAGATCCGGAAACTGGATCAGGTTATCCAGCCTGTAGTAGTTGTCATTTCGGGACATGGCAATATCGAAAGCGCCGTCAAGGCTACCAAGTTGGGAGCCTTTGATTTTCTTGAAAAACCGCTTTCCATCGATAAGATCATCCTTGCGGTCCGGAATGCACTTGAGCATCGCCAATTACTCACTCAGAACCAGGCATTAAAAACAGAAGTTGGATCCAGGCACCAGATCTGGGGTGACAGCGTGCCAATGAAGGCCGTACGTCATCAGATTACCTTGATGGCCCCTTCCAACGGTCGTGTCCTGATTTATGGAGAAAGCGGCTGCGGAAAAGAGTTGGTTGCCCATGCGATTCACATGATGAGTAATCGCTCCGAGGGTCGCTTTGTAGAAGTCAACTGTGCGGCTATTCCCGAGGAATCCATTGAAAGCGAGCTGTTCGGGCATGCTCAGGGAGCACTGCAGGGAGCTTCCAAGGACAAGACCGGCAAGTTCCAACAGGCAGACGGTGGCACCTTGTTTCTGGATGAGGTCGGCGACATGAGCCTCAAGACGCAAGCCAGGGTCTTAAGGGTATTGGAAGAACAACGATTTGAACCAGTTGGTTCGGGTCGTATTGTACAGGTTGATGTACGGGTTATCGCCGCAACCAACAAAAATCTGGAAGAGGAAATCGCCAAGGGGAACTTCCGTGAGGATCTTTTTTACCGTTTGAATGTCATTCCATTCAATGTGCCTCCCTTACGTGAACGACTTGAAGACATACCTGTCCTGGCACAGCACTTCCTGGATGAGTTTTCCATCGAATACGGACGCAAGGCCAAACAACTACAGAGTTCAGCCATTGAAGCCCTGTCTACCCTGAGATGGCCCGGGAATGTCAGGGAATTGCGCAACCTGATGGAGCGCATCGTAATCCTACACACAGAACAGAAGATCAGTGCAGAGTCCATTCTGAACTCAACCCAGAAGGCTTACGCGCCACGATCCTTCTCCAAAGGTTTTACCAGCCTGAAAGATGCCCGCGATGCCTATGAGCGCGAATACGTGCTACGCACTTTGCAGGCCAAGAAAGGTAATATTACGCATGCTGCTGTAGCCTTGGGGCTGGAACGCAGCAATCTCTACAAAAAGATGAAGGCTCTAGGTATACGCACGAATGTTGCGTCCGACCAAGTATGAGTTTCTCCACCTGTGGAGATTGTGTGATTACTCACGCAAGCCAAATACAAACATCGAATTGCCAGCCATGATGGCAATAAACTGCTCGCCATCAGCCAGAAAACTGATCGGGGATCCAGTAATCTCGCTACCCAGGTAGATTCTCCAGAGATTCTTTCCTGTAAATGAATCGAGAGCAAGCAGGTACCCGTCCCGGCTCCCGCCGAAGAGCACATCACCCGCCGTGGCAAGCAGTCCACTTTCTCCGACCCCTGTCATCTTAAACTCCCACTCCAAATCACCTGTCAGCGGAGACAGTGCCCTGATTGCGCCATGGCCTTGCTGTTCTTCTTCATCTTCCATGGTTTCAGGAAAAATTCCATGTGGCAAACTGCCCACATATCTGTTGCCTCGTGTATAAAGCGGCTCTCCCTTGTGATACACGCTGGAGTATTCCCAACTTGAGACATAGAAAAGGCCGGTTTTCTCGCTATAAGCCGGTGCGTACCAGTTAGTGCCCCCCTGAACGGAAGGCCGTACACGTACCCCTTCTGCGGTTGGGGACGCTTCAGGAATCTTGATCGGACGGCCGTTTTCGTCCAATCCCTTTGCCCAGGTGACTTCCACGAAATTATTACCCATCAGGAACTCACCACTCACGCGGTCCAGTACATAAAAGAACCCGTTCCTGTTCGCCCATAGCATCAGCTTGCGGGGCTTGCCTTCCCACTCGCGATCAACAAGAACAGGGATCTGAACAGCATCCCAGTCCCATTCATCATGGGGCGTAAACTGGAAATGCCATTTCAGTTCGCCGGTATCAGCATCCAATGCAACAACAGAATCGCTGTAAAGGTTATCTCCCAACCGGACATCACCATTCCAGTCTGGTGCCGGGTTGCCAACCCCCCAATAAGTCAGGTTGAGGTCGGGATCATAGGATCCGGTCACCCAGATCGATCCCCCACCTCGTTTCCAGGAGTCACCCGACCAGGTCTCATGGCCCGGCTCGCCCGGTCCGGGAATAGTATTGAAGCGCCACAATTCCTCCCCGGTCGTAGCGTCCACTGAAACGATAAATCCGCGAATCCCGTACTCTCCACCAGCAGACCCGAAGATCAGCTGGTCCTTGATCACCAGCGGAGCAACAGTAAACGAATACCCACCGGTCGGATCGACTAGTTGCTTTGAATAAACTTGCGAGCCGGACTTGGCGTCCAGCGCAACCAGCTTGCCGTCGATTGTTCCCATGTAAAGGGTTTCGCCCAATATGGCCAGACCACGATTAACACGCCCGCAGCAGACATTGACCGTGCTACCCAAATGATGTTTGTATTCCCAGAACTTTCTGCCTGTTTTGGCATCCAACGCGACCACGTCATTGGGCATCTGAACCGTGTAGACAACGTCATCGACAACAAGTGGGGTGGATTCGAACTTTTCCAGCGAATCAGCCTGGAACACCCACTTCAACTGCAGATCAGCCACATTTTCCCTGTTGATGGCATCCAGAGGAGAGTGATGCTGACTGTTGTAGCCCCGGGAATATGTGAGCCAGTTTCCGGGTTCCTTATCCGCTTGCAAGATCCGCTCGTAGCTGACTTGCGCTGAAAGTTGCATGCAGACCAATGCCAGGCATGCCACCGGCAGTATGGTTCGAGTATGCTTCATTGCTTTATCGCTCCAAGCGCAGGCTTGCCAGATAGGCAATCAGATCATTGAAATCCGATCCTTCGAATTGGCCTTCGAAGGACGGCATACTTGAGGAACGATTGATATCGTATTGGCTCAAGTCTGATTTCTGAAAAGACATCAGCTCTTCCCTGGCATTGATTAACTGGACAGAAAATGTATCTTCATTCATGCGTAGTCCTGACACCTGCATGCCATCCTTCGTTATAGCGCGCACCATCCAATGTTGCGGAAGCACTTTTTCATTAGGCTTGAGTACCGAAGACTGCAAGTGTCCCAGGGAGCGCTTTGCGCCCACATCACTGAGGTCAGGGCCAAGCCGATTGCCGTCCCCCTGGACCCTGTGACAGTTCATGCAACCTTTTGCCATGTAGACTTCCCTCCCCTTTGTTGCATCACCATCGACTTGCTCTGCAGCCCGTCCCACACTGAGTGATTTGACAAAGGCTACTAACTGCCATAATTGCCTGCCTTCAAAGAATATTCCCGGCATTTCGGTTCCCGGGATTCCTTCGGAAATAGTTTTGTAGATATCCATATCCCTGGAGCCGTGACGGAAGAGTCCAGTTAGCAGTTCCCGACCCCTGCTACCTTCGCCTTTCAGCCCATGGCAGACCGCACAATGGGAGCGGTACATGAGGCTACCTGACTTGACATCTTCTTCGTTTGTATATGGATTCTGGAGAGTATCCTCTCCATGCTGCGCAACAGCTGGGATTACAGGCAGCAAGGCAACAAGCAAAAATGTACAGATTAGGGCTTTCAAGGCATCTCCTCCTGGAATGGAAAGTGTTCCGTTGTCCGCAAATATTCTATCCAATACCAGCCACACAACCAAATGGGGCGATTGTTCAAGCTAAGCGGTCTAGTCATTCCACAGACGCAGACAGATCAAATTGTCCTGGTCACGTGCGTAAAACAATCCCCTGGCTATAGCTGGATAGGAACGGGTTTCACTTCCAAAAATCTGTGCTTTTGCGAGGACTTCAAACTTCTGGTCTGACACAGCAATCATAACAAGTTCACCGGTCTCCAGAAGAAGAAGTAATCGATCCCCAACACGAGTGACCGATCCCGCAGGCATACCCTCCTGCACCCAAAGGACCTTCCCACTACGCAAGTCCGCTGCCCTGAAACTTTGTCCATACTCCTGTCGTCCGTTAAACCCAAACAGGGTATTACCAACAAGTACGCAAGAAGAATAGTGATTGTCGATTACATCTTCACCGGACCAAAGCTCTTCGGTCTGATTATTCTTCAGCCGCAGAGCTATCGATCCAGTGCCATAAGACGCAGACAAGAAGACTATGTCATCAAGGACGATTGGCGTTGCTGCATTCACCGAGGCATTACTGCGTGCACGCCACCTATGCTTATAGCGGACTGCACCATCTTCCGGTTCAAGTACCACAAGGCCTTCCCTGGTAAAAACGACAGCCATGGTGGACCCATCAAATTGTGCCGCAATGGGAGAGGAGTAGCTAGCTTCATCACTGGTGGATTTCCAGAGCACCTTGCCAGTAGCTACCTCGAATGCCACGATGCCTGCCCCTTCCCTGCCCCCGATATTGGCAATCAGACGATCACCAAGCACCAAGGGTGTCGAGGCTGCACCAAAAAACCCTTTTTTGACACCAAACATTTGATGGGTGTCCACAAACCAGATCTTGCATCCTGTTTCCAGTTCCAGACTGTGCAGAAGCCCCTGTGCCCCGAAGGTATAGACTTTCCCACCCGAGATAACTGGAGCAGATCGTGGTCCATTATCAAAGCCAAAATCATCACGGTATTCAGTTTCATAAGAAAACTTCCATAGTCGATCTCCTGTCAGCGCATTCAGGGCCTCGACCACCTCGAGATTCCCTTGCCGGTGAAAGACGATGGCACGACCTTCAGCAATGACAGGTCCACTGAAACCGGCCCCGACCGGATAGTCCCAGACAAGATCAGGACCCTCTGATGGAAAGGGTTCAACCACGGCATCGCCAACATACGTTGCATCCCGGTTTGGGCCTCTGAATTGCGGCCAATCCTGGCAAAGTGCTTGTGGTATAGCAACTAAAAGAAAACCAGTCAGGAGCAAGGACTTCAGGACGGAGATCATCCAGAAATCACTCATTGCCAATCAAATTCCAATACATTATCGGGGTATGCCTAGATCCCTGACCATCGCAAGGTGTCTGCATTTGAAAGACCCAGTAAATCAAGAATGCGCCCTACCTGTTGCTCCACAATGTCATCCACTGTTTTTGGCAAGGCGTAGAAGGCTGGCATAGGTGGAGCAATCACTGCTCCCATTTCTGCCAAGGATACGAGATTGCGCAAGTGACCGAGGTGGAGGGGTGACTCTCGTACTGCAAGTACCAAACGTCGCTTTTCTTTTAGAGCAACATCAGCTGAACGAACTAGCAGGTTGGATGCAAGTCCACTGGCAATTGCTGACATTGTCTGGATGGAACATGGCACGATTGCCATCGCATCAAACAGGAAAGATCCACTAGCTATACTCGCACCGATTTTTTCTACCGGATGAACCTCGTGAACAAGCGTTCTTAGATCACCCAGCAGCTTGCCTGTTTCCTGGTGAAGTGTCTTCTCACCCGGTCGAGTAACGACCAAATGGACTTCAACATCTTCCATCAAAGCAAGTTTCTCAAGCAGCCGAACGCCATAAATGGCTCCACTCGCACCACTGATACCCGTCACAATACGTTTCAAAACAAGTTTCCCGATTCCATGGTGACATAGTAAACTCTACTATCATTCAACTCCTCCAAAACTTTAGTTTCATCAGGGTTGTCAATCCCGTAAAGATAGTAGCCAAGTCTGTCTGACAGACCTGCCGGTAACTTGTCCCACTCCTCATTCGGTATGTCTTTAATAAGTTCAGCGATTATTAATTGCAGAGGGTTGTGCTACCGAGTCAAGAATTGGTGATCCGTTAGGTATTTGTGAAAGTTCTGTTATTGAAAGAATTCGGATTCAACTTGCAATTGTAACGGTTGAGGTGAACCCGAAGAATACCTGATTCGGTGTCGCCGCCGCCAAACTGGGTTGGATTGAGAGTGGGCACGAATCGCCGTGCCTCGTTGATCCAACTCGGGCACACTGATGTCGGTGCCACAACGAGCGTGGGCCCCGCCGGAGCGCGAGACAGAACCACAGTCAGTGCCGGCACCGTCTTCCCGAGCCCCATGTCGTCGGCAAGGCACGCCCCGGCGCCCCAATTGGCAAGCCGCGCCGCCCACTGGAACCCTTGCGTTTGGTAGTCCCGCAGTTCTGCTTGTAGAGTGGAAGGCACCACCGGTTCAAGGGACTGCGCATCCCGGATGAGTGTACCGATCCCGTGACGGTGCCAACGTACGCGGTCCGTTTGAATGAGGCAGAACGCGCAGCCGGTGGCAGTACGTATTAACCTCGCTGACAGAGAGATTCCTTCGGTGTCCAGTATGCCGCGGTCTCCACCACATCGCAGTCCTCGACTCGGCACCACGTCAAAACAGAGCGCTTGATCTCACGCGCTACTCCTCTCTCGACCAGATCAACGTGTCGACCGTGGGCGACCTACGAGTCGCATGGACACACTCCACAGGCAACAGCATGACACGCCCGGCGACGACGATCGAATGTACGCAAATCGTCATCAACGGAAGGATGTATATCATGACCGCGCAATTGCAGGTACGTGTCTCGGATGCCTTGACTGGTGAGGTCATTTGGAACTTCGACCCCTACAAGGGAATCGCGGTGTGCCGTGCCAAGGGGGTCAACCGGGGCGTCACATATTGGTCGGATGGCGAGCATCGCCGGATCTTTGTATCAGCCGGGCCCTACATGCATTGCCTTGATGCCAGCACAGGTAAGCTGGTCGCTGACTTTGCAGAAGGTGGCGTCCTTGACATGACAAAGGACGTGGGCCGTGACATATCAAATACCAGGCTCACGCACCATCTCCACCCGTGATCTTCGAGGATCTACTGATTCTCGGAGGAGCAGCCACAGAAGGGCCAGGACCGGCAGCCCCAGGCCATATCCGTGCCCACGGCGTTCGAACCAGCGAGCGCCGGTGGATATTCCACACGATTCTGCACCCCGGCGAATTCGGCTACGAAACGTGGGGCAAGGACAACTGGAAGACCAACGGCGACTGCAACAACTGGGCCGGCATGAGCGTTGATGAGGAGCGAGGGGTTGTCTACGCTTCGCTAGTGTCTCCAACCTTCGACTTCTACGGCGCCGACCGGCCGGGTAAGAACCTCTTCGGGAACAGCGTAGTCGCTCTCGACGCACGAACGGGCGAGCGGAAATGGCACTTCCAAACTACCCACCACGACCTGTGGGACTACGACCTGCCAGCTCAGCCTTCTCGCGCGCGGGCCAAGCGAGGCGGGAAGTGGACGGACGCCGTGGCTCAGATCTCGAAGACGGCTTACTCTTCCTCTTCGACCGAGCAACTGGGGAGCCGATCTCTGAAATCGAGGAACGCTCGGTGCCGGAGTCGGACATGTCGGCGAGGTAAACTGGCCCACATAGCCCATTCCCACAGCCCCTGAGGCATTCGCTCGCCAAGGTTTCACAGAGGCCGACGTCACAAACATTTCAGCGGAGTCGCGCGAATACGTCCTCCGTTGACTGAAAGATCTGCCCAACGGGAACATCTACACGCCTCCAAGCAAACAGGGTACGGTGCTCTCCCCGGGAACGCTGGGCGGTGGTCTCTAACCAGGGGGGGGGGGGACTCCTCACCATTTGTCAAGGCCAAAAGAGCTATAAAAAGGGGCAGCTACTCCCAGTGGACCTGGCGAGACTTAACCAGGGGAAAAACCCGAGTCATTCCCAAAATGGCTCTTGAGGCACCGCCACGTTTCCCGTGGCGGTCTGCAGTCGGCTCTCCGCGCCCAGCGAACGGTTGTGCTTGCGCTGCTGCCAGGCTCCTGCAGTCAGGGGAGGCGCTGCGCCCTCCCCCGAACCCCCTCCCACAGCCCAGCAAGCGGTTTGCACGGAGAGAGGGTTCCCCAGGCTCCCAGGGGGAATCACAGGGCAGACTCCCCACCAGTTGCCAGGCCAGCCAGAAAACTGTTCCAGGCGAAGGTCAGGCTGCAGACTGCTTCACCGCATGCTCCGGATCGAAGAGCGTTCCGCTTGCCAACATGGCACAGGCCACAGCGAGCAGCCGAGCAGCGACGGACCGCAAGGCACGGGCGTGGTTGTGGCCCTTCAGTCGCAGCGCGTCGTACTTGGCGCGGCAGATCCGGTCGTGCTGCACGGCAACCCTGCTCCAGTGATAGACAGCATTATTGAGACGGCGGTGGGCGGCCAGACGTCGTACGACGATGCACCTGTTGCCCGAGCTTCTGGTAACAGGGGCCACACCACACAAGCAGCGCAAGGCGTGATAGTCTCTTCTTCGCAGGGGATCGGAAGCCTCCGCGAGACCACCTCCGCGAGCAGTGTAGCGAGTACGGTTCGACCCACTCCCGGCAGGGACATCAGGATCGCTCCATCACTCTGCCTGGCAGGCTCTGTTGCCGTCTTGTCGTTGCTTGCAGCGAGTTGCTCCGTGCAGTGCTCCAGGCGCTCAAGGGCCTCACTCAACTGCTCATTGAGCATGTTGAGACTGCTGCTGAGAACCTGGATGTGAGCGGTGGCCGCTGCGGTTGTACCCGCGGCCACTGGGAGTGGATCGGTGCGCAGTCTGGCCAGGACCCCAGCCGCGTCAAGGCGTCGGATGCGATGTGTTTTCAACAGCTTGGCGATGGTAGCCTTGCTCACCATGCGGGCGCGGTCCGGCGTGGGGACGACAGCCCACAGGGCCAGCATCCAGTTATTGGCGAGGTCGCTGCCAAGGTCAAGAAACTGTGGGTAATAGTGCCACAACTGGTCACGCAGGCGGTGACTGAGGCGCGTCCGCAGGCGGGTCAGCTCTTCGACAATGCGGGACCACTCGCGCAGCTCAACCAGGAGCGGATCAAGCGGTTCCAGACGGCGCAGACAACGGGGGTCGGTGCGCAGTGCATCGGCAAGCACATGGGCATCGCGGCTGTCATCCTTGGCTCCTGCTGGCGAGAAACGGTCACGGAAGCGGTCGAGTTGTCTGGGGTTGATGGAATGGACCTGGAAACCACGGTTGAGCAGACTTTCGACAACCGGGCCGTGCGGAACCTCAATCGCCACCTGCACCAGCTCCGGCTCAGACTGTGCAAGTTTGAGGATCCAGCCCGCCATGCGGGCAAGACCCTCGCCAGTGTGCTTGAAGACCTGTTCTCCGAGCCGGTCCCCGTCGGCCTTCAGCACACAGACATGGTGCGATTGAGACGCCCAATCGACGCCCACGTAGAATTGTTTCTGATGCATGTGTTGTTACTCCTTGCAAATGTTTGAGTCGCCGCAATGCTGGCCAATCCCTGTATTGGTGCTCCAAGGCACAGACTCCTCACGGGGCATCCATCACAGCACTCATCCGGAACACGGGTCCCCCCCAGGTGCTCAAAAAGGCACAGGGGGCAATGGGTTGTTTCCGGCGAGTTGACTCGTTTTAGTCAGGCCCCTCAATACAGGCCTGCCAGCCCGACCGACCGCTTACTCAAGAGAATGGAAACTGGCCGCGGAGGATGTTGCAACCCCTCCCCGGCCTCTGTTTCAGATCAGGTCCATCAAACCAGCTACCCTTACGAAGAAGCCTTCTAACAAGATACAGGGGGTGCAGCTTCGATCCGGAAACCGGGTATCTGTACATCAACGCGAACAACGCGCCAAAGTTCTTTACACTAGTGGATGCTCCAGATGCAGAGTTGTATCCTTATCAAGTGACTGGCTATCCGTACTTCAACGATCAGGATGGCTACCCTGCAAGTAAGCCACCGTGGGGTGAATTACTGTGTCTCGATTTGGCGACAACGGAGTACCGTTGGCGCAAGCCACTGGGTGAGCACGCTGCTCTCAAGGCCAAGGGGATCCCGCAAACGGGCACATTCACCGTCGGCGGATCAATTGTCACCAAGGGCGGTCTCCTGCTGATTGGAGCTACTTGTGACGAGAAGTTCCGAGCGTTCGACTCCAGGACCGGAGAGATGCTCTGGGAACACCCGTTCGAAGCTGGCGGCTACGCTACGCCAAGCACTTACCTGGTCGCTGGAAAGCAGTACATCGTTATTGCCCAGGTGGTGCAGGCAAGGGCCGGACGGCCTCAGGAGACCAGTTCGTAGCAATTACGCTCGACTAGCACCAGGCTGATGGGAAGGAGTTCCAAATGACCTATAGGATGTTTGCTCTGATCGTAGTTGTGGCGGGCGTGGTAATGCCCACGATCGTCACCGCGGACGACAGTTGGACGGTACCGCGCACTCCGTGGGGCGATCCTGACATGCTGGGCGTGTGGACCAATGAGACGATCACACCATTTGAACGGCCCGCCGAACAGGATAAGGAATTCCTCTCCGATGAGGAAGCCGTCGCAATCGAAGAGGGTGTCGCGCGACGACGAGCAGCATCAGACGGGACATCGCCACCGGGTAACGTAGGCAGCTACAACCAGTTTTGGCTTGACTCGGGTACCGAGCTCCTCTCGAGCCGCCAGACTTCGCTTGTGGTTGACCCGCCCGATGGCCGGGTGCCAACGAGACCCTCGTCCGAGGCACAGAGAGACTACTACCGCGAGCACGCTGGAGACTCCTACAAGTACATGAGCGTCTGGGATCGATGTATCACGCGCGGAGTGCCGGGTTCGATTTTCCCCGCCGGTTATAACAATGCCTATCGAATCCTGCAGACTCCCGAATACGTGGCGATTTTCTACGAGATGATCCATGACACCCGCATCATCCCTCTCGACGGCAGTCCGCATGTCGACCAAGGGGTTCGCTTGTGGATGGGTGATTCGAGAGGTCGGTGGGTAGGCGACACACTGGTCGTAGATGTGACGAACTTCACCGACAAGGGCTGGATCGCGTCTAATTCCGCATCGCGCCGAATCAAGGGGATTCCGCACACCGAAGATCTGCGCGTCGTCGAGCGGTTCACGCGCGTCAGCGAGAATACGATTGAATACGAGGTCACAATCGAAGATCCGGAGATCTATACCCATCCGTGGAAGATCGCAATGCCCCTAACGCAGGATCCGGGATACGACATATACGAATACGCCTGCCATGAGGGAAACAAGGCCGTGGAACTGATCCTTGGCGGCGCACGCGCTCTTGAAAAGGCCGCGCAAGCAACATCTGAGGGGGGCCGCTGAGGCAGTATCGCATTCGTCTAAAGCGCCTGTGACCAGCGCACCTCGTTGTCAGCGGCTACGGGGTCTTGGAACGCTGTCGTCGAGACCTAGCCGGGTGCCTGATGTGCTCAGTATGTAGTTGTCTTGGCTGTTCTGGTACAAAGCGGGGGAACTTTGCCTATGGAGTTCACTTCTTGATTGAAGTCCCCTCGCAGGACGTGATCCAAAACCAGTTCTGCATCCAGGCCATGATTCGGCGGACACCCCAAACCAGTCAGTCATCCAAGTGGCCCCCATGCTGAGGTCTACTCTATCCGGGCGTGGCCTCTGCAGTGCGTAACAACTTCATGTGAGGCTCAATGGCCTGGAGTAGAGAGTCACCCGCATCATTGTTGTTTCAACGATGACAACAGAACACGGTGATATCCAAACCCTACTCACGAGTCCAGGTATGATGCCACTTTCGTCTCCTTGGACGCATCATGACCAGTCCAATCCCGACCACAAAGCCACCAATATGAGTCCACCATGCTACACCACCATCAGAGTTAGCCCAACCGTTGAAGAACTGGATACCGAACCATACCAGAAGCATCAGATAAGCGGGCCAACGGACTACGGTCCAAAAGACGATGATCGGCAATAACACTGTGACTTGTGCCTTGGGGAAATGCACCATGTACGCGCCCATCACACCAGCAATCGCACCACTCGCTCCTACTAAGGGAATCATCGAACCAATATCGGCCAGGTAATGTGCTGTCGTTGCAAAAATTCCGCAACACAAGTAGAAAAACAGGTAGAAACCATGACCCAATTCATCTTCGACGTTATCACCGAAGATCCACAAGAACCACATATTACCTATCAGATGCATCCAGCCGCCATGTAAGAAGATCGATGTCACAATCGGTATCAGGCCCGCTGCTAGCGATTCACTACCCGTGAAAACAGCAGTGACTCGTGCCGGCACCGTACCAAAAGTCTGGATGAATGCCAGTTCCGCCTGCGGCGAAACTGAATTCATCAGCAGCTGGTACATAAATACTGCTACGTTGACAGCGATAAGAGTCCACGTGACATACGGAATCGTGAACCTTGGCGCATCGTCGCGGAGAGGAAACATTGAATAACTCTAGATGCTTGAAGGTGATCTACACATCAAGCAAAATCCCTGCTCGTTTGGAAAAATCCGGATTTGAGTAGTACTCTCCAGACTTGCTGAATCTTGCATCTCCATCGATTCCCTAGTAGCACCATGCCCCCTTAACGCCCTGCAGTTCAGCACTAAACTAATCAGGAAGAAGACCAAGGCACCATCAATTGAGTATTGTTTCGCATTTGAGCAGCAACGGTGTCTTGAAAATAACGTCTTCTGCCATCGAATCGTTACACTCCATATCACTTGCTTCAGACGAAGATCAAGCAACAAGCCACATTGCTTCAGTAACTCTCAAGCAGAACAGCGCGTGCACGACAACATACAAAATTCTATCTAGTCCGGAAGCAGCTAAGCACCGAGGCAGGAGCCAGTGGCCAGTTCGGCGTCCACAAACTCGAATCTCAACTTAGCGTCGTCAAGGGCATGTAGAGCGACTTCGAGACTCTTAGCCCGCATTTTGGTGTGATCTGGATGTATCTTTGAGATGGTCGGCGACAGCAGTCAGCTGTGGGATATAGAGAAGAGCATTACCGGTTCGGCTTTCCAGAATGATCCGGGCAGCGCAGAGTCCTTCCTGAGAGAACGCAACCGCCCGACTAGCATTGCTGACACGAATCGTGAGATAGAACATACGGTCCTGTATTGGTGTTTCAGCAACCAGATGCTTAACTACGTCATGCGCCCTGTCAGCTTGAAGGACCTGCCTAGTCAGCTAAAAGTTGGCAAAGTCGACCGTGTGCTCAACCACAACCTGGATCGCTTCATACACACCTCCTGGCCTTTGAGAAGACTGGACAAGCCATCGCGGATGCGGCATAGGCTTGCGTTTCTCGGTCGAGTGTCTTTTAATGGGCGCATGCACAGAAAACTCACACTGCTCTGTTGTTTCATCCTTCTTACGTCGGCTTTGCAAGCGCGTCTCGTGAGCATCACAATCGAAAGCCGGGGAACTCTGCTAGAGGGAAAACTGTTCGGGCAGGCCGGACCGTACGAGAAAGTCACTGGCACGATGCAATTCGCGGTCGATCCAGATAACCCCACCAACAGCATCATTGCTGACATCGGCTTAGCCCCCCGGAACACTGAAGGTGAGGTTGAGTTTTCGTCCGAATTCTTTCTGCTCAAGCCGGTAGATGCTAATCGTGGCAATGGAGCACTCCTCTACGAAGTTTCAAATCGCGGTCGAAAGGGTATGCTGGGCTTCTTCAATTTCGCCGCCGGCAGCCTTGATCCAGAGCAAGAGAGCCACTTTGGTGACGGATTCCTGTTAAACGAGGGTTATACCCTGCTGTGGCTGGGATGGCAGTTCGATCCACCCCACCAGCCTGGACTCTTGCGCTTGAAAACGCCTATCGCGACACAGGACGGTCAGCCAATCCGAGGCTTGGTGCGAAGTGATTTCGTTGTGAATGATCGTGTTTACTCGCACACGCTTGCCGACCGTAATCACATTCCTTACCTCGTCGCAGACACAGAGGCCCCGAAGAACGTTCTCACAGTGCGAGATGCCGCGAACTCCGAGCGACGGGTAATACCACGCGACCGCTGGCGGTTCGCCCACATGGATAATGGCAAGCTTGTCCCGGATAGAGGAACCGTCTATCTCGAAGGAGGATTCGAGCCCGGGCGTATTTACGAGGTTGTCTATGTAGCCGAGAACCCACCATTGGTAGGTCTCGGGCCTACCGCCGTCCGAGATGCGGTTTCGCGCTTAAAATACGAAGGCTTGAGTACCCTGAACATGCCTGCGGACGCGATTGATCACGCAATTGGCTTTGGCATTTCGCAGAGCGGGCGGTTCTTGCGAACTTTCCTCTACTACGGTTTCAACGAGGACGAGAGTGGCAGGATCGCGTTCGACGGCGTCATGTCGCATGTCGCCGGGGGCGGCCGAGGCAGCTTCAATCACCGCTTTGCACAACCGTCACGCGACGCCCACCCCTTCATGAACTTCCTTCACCCAACCGACATCTTCCCGTTTACGGACCGAACACAACTCGACCAGGAGACAGGACGTGAAGACGGCATTCTGACGCATCGACTGGGCCGGAAATTCTGGCCGAAGATCTTCTACACGAACTCGTCTTACGAGTACTGGGGCCGTGCCGCCTCCTTGATCCACACGGATATCAATGGTACTAGCGACATCGAAATGTATGACAACGTGCGCGCCTACCTGTTCGCTGGAACACAGCACGGGCCGGCTTCGTTTCCACCGTCCGTTTCCCTTGGCCAACAGAAGGCCAACCCGATGGACTTCCGATTTGCGATGCGTGCCCTTCTGCAGGCCATGCGTGGCTGGACGGCAGGTGGAGCCGAGCCTCCAGCGAGCTGCTATCCACAGATCGCAGACTCGACGCTCGTCGCGCCGGACCGACTGGTGTTTCCTGACATTCCGGGCGTAGGGACCTCAAGCCGTGTTCACGAGGCGTACCGTGTGGACTACGGGCCCCGCTTCGTGAGCGAGGGCGTGATAACGCAGGAACCACCAACGGTCGGGAAGCTCTTCCCGATCCTCGTGCCTTCTGTCGACGATGACGGCAATGAAATCGCGGGTGTGCGTATGCCGGAATTACAGGTACCCTTGGCAACCTACACGGGATGGAACCTGTTCAACGAGAAGTCAGGCCCCTCTCACGAACTCTCAAGTATGGTCGGCTCGTACATTCCGTTCACACGCACACGCGCCGAGCGCGAGGCTCTCAATGACCCCCGACCGTCAATCGAGGAGCGCTATGCCAACCGAGCAGAGTACCTTGGGCGGGTCGCTGAAGCCGGTATCGGATTGATTGACGAGGGGCTGTTGCTCGAACGCGACCTGCCCACTGTGATCAGAAACGCCGCCAAGCACTGGGACTACCGGATGGACGGATCTCCCAGCGGCTCCTCAGCTCCCTGAACCGACAGTCTGTGGAGATTCGGGCGCTTGTCGGTCGACAACAAGGCTTGAATTCCGGGAACCGTATATGCGTCGACCATTTGGCAGTGCCGTGTTTGTCGGACCGACTAGTGACAGTGAAGAGTTCCAAACAAATCCAAACTGTGAAGTTCACTTATCACGGCAACCACTGCTGCGAACTCACAGGTCTGATCCCTTGGCTGGAGTATGTTTGCATGAACGCCCCGCTGCCCTATCACTCCGTTCTCCTAGTACGATGGGACTCTCGTTCTCTGGGAGGCTGGTCCAGGATTCGTTGACGGACGTTGCTTCCACAGTTTTCCTGTAGCCGTATGCAACCTTTAGCACCAGCTCTAGCAGGGCCGCTCTTCGTATCACTGAACACGTCCTTGTCAGATGTGTCAATATCAATTACCTGAAGATCAGCCAAGCCTACTTGGCGTTCGTTTCCATGTTCAACGATACAGAATACCTATGGCTGGAAGAGCATTTTGGGTTGGTCGAGGAATACTCGAAGGTTGCCCTCTGGTCTCGTACGGATGAGTTTGAACAGATCCTGCTAACGGCACGTCACCTTCGGGCATCGCCGAATTTACTATCGAAGACAGTGGATGAAGCTAACTCACGGTTGGTGGTGTTCATCCGAAACCTGGACCGTCAGCCCGTTGGGGTCCTTGAAATAGACTCGATCCCCCCGCCTCGTAGACTCGATACCGTGCTTTGCGAGCTTCGCAATCACCACGTCAGGATCATAGTCCTCTACCGAAAAGCAAAAGTGGTCAGCACCCCCGCCGTTCGGCTGTTGGAACAGAGCAAGGAAGTTCCCACCCAAGCCGAGAAATGCGTTGGTCGGACTCCGCCGAATCACATTAAGGCCCATGAGCTCCTGATACCACTCGACGGAACGCCCAACATCGCTTACTCTGAGCGCTAGGTGGTTGACATCGACTGCGTGCAGAATCGAGTCCGGGTTAGGATTCATCCGGTATGCTTCTACAACTTCATCCTCCCGGCGCATCGTCTCAGAGAGATGGTTCTGAGTGCCGTCTGGATCAAGGCAGGCCCATATGTTCGCCGCTCTCTCGAACGGCTCGTAACCGTGCTCCTTCAGGATGGCACCGGCCCCCGCTTCGTCGAGCCCATCCACACCCGGCGAAAAGTGGTTAAGGCCAGCCTTCTCGCCCTGGAATAGAGCGAAGTAGTTGCGCTTCAAGCCCCTCATCTGCCCTCTATCTCCCATATCGCTGATAACTCGCATGCCGAAAACGCGGGCGTAGTATTCGCCTACGCTCTTGACGTCAGGGACAGTTAACGAAATATGGTTGATTGAGGTGGCGTGGAACAGGCCCTGTGCCGCCTTGAGATCGGATGCAATGATCAATCCACCGGCGATGGTCATCCACTCCCTGCGTGTAGTCTGCATATTTGTTCCCTCTTACTAGATAGTTTAGCCCGACCTTCTCACGAGTCTTAGATTCGGAGGCGTTTTGTCCATTTGGGGTGGATGGATAGCCTGGCAATGTTGCGTGGGGCGTCGGATCCGGGCAGATACCTGGTAAGGGTCGCCAGATCCGCGGTTGTTGGGGCTTGTTTTCGCTTGCAACCCGCCCTGCAGACGCACTGATCCCCGGCGACCTCCGACGGGGCTCGAGACGATGGCTGGAGTGCAGCTGCTAACAGCGCAGGGGCAGGCTCTGGAGACGGGCCAACACCTGCCCGAAGAGGCCCGCTTCAGGGAAGCCCTCGTCGAACGACAGCCGCACGGCCCGCACGCTGACCCGGATCCGCACGCCGATCTTGAGCAGCTTGAGGCGGATCGTGCCGCATTGCGCCCGCGCCAGCCGCGTGCCCGACAGGCCCCAGCGCCGCAGTAACTCCAGCAGCGCGTAGGCGAACGAGGCGAAATACAGGCGCAACTGGTTGGCCCGCATCGTCTGCGCCGAGGTGCGATCGGCGAACAGCGCCAGCTGCTGTTCCTTGATGCGGTTCTCCATATCGCCCCGCGCGCAGTACACCTCCTCGTAGAGCGCGCGCGCCGCCATCCGCTCGGCCCCCAGCGACGTCACCACGAAGCGCGGGTTGGCCCCCCGCGGCAAATGCTCTGCCTTGCCGATCACGCGCCGCTCGCGGCTCCAGCTGTCCAGCGTCCGGTAGCGGAAGTCCTTGAACACCCGCGCCGCCTGCCCCGTCCGCTCGCATTCCTGCCGGGCCCGCTCCATCTCTGGAGCCAGGCTCCGTTTCAAGCGCGGGTTCTGCGCGATTCCCAGCACATACTCCACCCCCTGCGCCTCGCACCAGGCCAGCAATTCGTCGCGGCAGAACCCGCTGTCCCCGCGCAGCCAGATCTCGACCCCGGGCCAGCGCTTCCGGATCCGCCCCACGATGCGCTCCAGCTCCTCCACCGTGCCATCCGCCGCGTCCCGGTCCGCCGTCCGCAGGCGCGCCCCCAGCAACTGCTGGCCGCAGAAGATATAGAGCGGCAAGTAACAGTAGCTGCGATAGTACCCATGGAAGAAGCGGCCTTCCTGGCAGCCGTGCAGGGGATCGTCCGTCGCGTCCACGTCCAGCACGATCCGCTCCGGCTGCTCCCCGTGCCAGTCCAGGAACAGGTCCACCAGCAGGGCATCCAGCCGCGCGGTGTCCGCCACGATCTTCTTGTAGCGTTCTCCGGCGTCCAGCGCCGGCCCCGTCAGCTCCATCCGGTTCAGCGTGCTCTTGCCCGGCGGCAAAGCCTCCCAGCTCGCCCTGCGCCGGCCCCGTCCCGCCGCCCCGCACAGCAGCGACCACAGCTTGCTCTGGCGCAACGTGTCGTGATCGATCAAGTCCTCGTAGCCCAGCGCCAGCCCCAGCACGCGCGCTGCCACCAGCACTTCCACCGGATGCTGCGTCCGCTGCGGGTCGCGGTGATCCCGGAAACACGCACTCAACCGCCGGAACAGCCCCGTCCGCTGCGCCAGCTCCCGCAGCAGCAGCCCGCCGCCATCCGACCCGAGCTCCCCGCCGTCAAACCGACCGACTACACGCTGCCTTCGAAAGCGTTCGAATTCCAGTCGTTCCGTGGTACACTCTGTAGTCATAAGGTCGTCGTCCTGCTACGTGGTAAGTTGTTCATAATAAACCGATTATCCCACGAGACACGGCCTTATACCCTACCCCTGGTGAGAAATCCGGGTTAGGGCGTGGCGACATGGCGTTGGGCAGCGGATCCGAGCAGAGGCTTGGTCAGGACCGCCAGATCCACGGTTGATTGCGCTCGTTCTGCCGCGCTAGCCGGTCTAGGGACACAGTGATCCGGGCGACACCCGCAAAGGGCGCAACAAGATCTCGGGAGCGCACACGGCTAACAGCGCAGAGGCAGGCTCTGGAGGCGGGCCAGCACCTGCCCGAAAAGGCCCGCGTCGGGGAAGCCCTCATCGAACGACAGGCGTACGGCTCGTACGCTGACCCGGATCCGCACGCCGATCTTGAGCAACTTGAGGCGGATCGTGTCGCATTGCGCCCGCGCCAGCTGGGTGCCGGCCAAGCCCCAGCGCCGCAGCAACTCCAGCAGCGTGTAGGCGAAGGAGGCGAAGTACAGGCGCAACTGGTTGGCCCGCAGCGTCTGCGCCGAGGTGCGATCCGCGAATAGCGCCAGCTGCTGTTCCTTGATGCGGTTCTCCATGTCCCCCCGCGCGCAGTACACCTCCTCGTACAGCGCCCGCGCTGCCATCTGCTCGGGCCCCAGCGACGTCACCACGAAACGCGGGTTGGCCCCCCGCGGCAAGTGCTCCGCCTTGCCGATCACACGCCGCTCGCGGCTCCAGCTGTCCAGTGTCCGGTAGCGGAAGTCCTGGAACACCCGCGCCGCTTGCCCCGTCCGTTCGCACTCCTGCCGGGCCTGCTCCAGCTCCGGGGTCAGACTCCGTTTCAACCTGGGATTCTGGGCGATCCCCAGCACGTACTCCACGCCCTGCGCTTCGCACCAGGCCATCAAGTCCTCGCGGCAAAACCCGCTGTCCCCGCGCAGCCAGATCTCGACCCCGGGCCAGCGCTTCCGGATCCGCCCCACGATGCGCTCCAGCTCCTCCACCGTGCCATCCGCCGCGTCCCGGTCCGCCGTCCGCAGGCGCGCTCTCAGCAACTGCTGGCCGCAGAAGATATAGAGCGGCAAGTAACAGTAGCTGCGATAGTACCCATGGAAGAAGCGGCCTTCCTGGCGGCCGTGCAGGGGATCGTCCGTCGCGTCCACGTCCAGCACGATCCGCTCCGGCTGCTCCCCGTGCCAGTCCAGGAACAGGTCCACCAGCAGGGCATCCAGCCGCGCGGTGTTGTACAGGCCCTGTTTATCTTGACCAGAATCGGGCACTTTTCCCCGAATTAAGCTGCGCCAAAATAGGTTGGGAATCAATTTAATCCGGGAACGTCTGTTCCGATTGGGATCCCGTAAGTCCCACGTCGAGCGATGCTTCCAGGCAGCCGTGTGCACAGTTCCCTTCCGGCAGGAGCGTATTAGAGTGGGAAACCCTGTCTAGCTGCCGCCGAAATAATGTGGGCATCTCCCGCTGGAATAAACAGGGCCTGTACAGGTGTCCGCCACGATCTTCTTGTAGCGTTCCCCGGCGTCCATCGCCGGCCCCGTCAGCTCCATCCGGTTCAGCGTGCTCTTGCCCGGCGGCAAAGCCTCCCAGCTCGCCCTGCGCCGGCCCCGTCCCGCCGCCCCGCACAGCAGCGACCACAGCTTGCTCTGGCGCAACGTATCGTGATCGTTTAAATCCTCGTAGCCCAGCGCCGGACCACCGCCCACCACGTCGGCTGGAGCGACCATGGAATGAAATCGGGCAGGCAACCCTCGGGAGACTGGACCCCCTCCGGCGCGCTGCCCAGCAGAAATCCCGTGCGAGCGGGTTATGGGGGCGTTTCAAGTCAATGCGGTCTGCGTACATGAAGCGACGGGCGCTGTACCCAGCGTGGCGACGGATTTGGCACGCGGTAGTCTAACCTGCCTCAGCTCGGGTCGAGACGGCTAGGGCGCAGGACGTGCCCGAACTACCGTCGCAAGGGCCAATTTCGCAGCATCCAGCGGCGCAAATCAGAAGGAAGACTCAGCAGCGCCCTCGAAACAATAATAAGCTGGAGGGTACTATATTAGATTCGTGGCCTCGCAGCCGGCATTGCGATCCCCGTTTCACTGATTGGTAGACGAGCAACAGGACGGGTAGATGCTTAGCCGAGGATCCGAGTGGCGCCGCTGGGAGCCCCATATTCACGCTCCGGGCACAGTTATGAACAATCAATTCAGAGGCCAGACGGCATGGAATGACTATCTGTCCGCACTTGAAGATGCGACGCCCACGATCGAAGCGATTGCGGTTACCGACTACTACCTCACGGAGACCTATGAGCGCGTGTTGGAGTACAAGGCGGCCGGGCGATTGCCGTCAGTAGGACTCATCTTTCCGAACGTCGAACTGAGACTTGATGTGGCAACGGCAAGGGGTGGATTCGTAAACCTGCACTTGTTCGTCAGCCCCGAGGGTCCTGATCATATTTCGCGATTCCTATCCCGTCTTCATTTCTTGGTACAGCAAGACCGCTTTGACTGCACGCGCGCGGAACTGATTCGCTTGGGCAAAACGCTAAAACCGACGATCACTGATGATCGCGCCGCTCTCAAACATGGAGCGAAGCAGTACAAGGTCAGTTTCACGCAACTTCGGGAGGTCTTCACAGAGAGTGCATGGGCGCAGGAGAACATTCTTGTTGCTGTCGCGGGCGGTGCCGATGACGGCACGTCCGGCGTCAGGGAAGCCGCCGATCAGACGTTGCGGCAAGAGATTGAGAGTTTTGCGCACGTGATCTTCGCAAGTAGTCAGGCGCAACGCGAGTTCTGGCTAGGAAAACGGAACCTAAATCCGGAGCAAATGCGCACTAGGTATGGCGGCTTGAAGCCGTGCCTTCACGGCAGCGACGCCCATCGAGTGGAAGACGTCGCAACACCGTTCGGTGATCGCTTCTCGTGGGTCAAGGGCGGGCTAGAATTCGACTCCCTCCGACAGGCTTGCATAGATCCGCGAAGCCGGGCGTTCGTCGGCCCTGAGCCACCGCCATCTTCGACACCGTCGCAGGTGATTTCGTCGGTCAATGTGTCTGACGCACCTTGGATGGAGACACCGATGATCCTGCTGAATCCTGGTCTTGTCGCGATTATCGGGACTCGGGGGTCAGGAAAGACTGCGCTCGCGGATATGATTGCGGCCGGCTGTGATTCCATTTCGGACGATGCTTGGGCGGGTGAAGAAGCCGCAAACTCTTCGTTCCTCGCAAGAGCACGCCCATTGCTTGGCGAAGGCAGAGTGAAGATCACTTGGGCAGCCGGTGATCTGAGCACTCGATCGCTCGACGGCACAGACGCCAATAGACCGATGACGTATCCTCGCGTGCGCTATCTGTCGCAACAGTTCGTCGAAGACCTCTGCTCGTCGAGCGGCGTAACGGACAGACTGCTGCGGGAAATTGAACGCGTCATCTTCGAAGCCCATCCTCATGATGATCGAGATGGCGCACTGGACTTTGCGGAGTTGCTCGATTACCGAGCCTCCCGCCACCGCCTCGCGCGCCAGCGGGAGGCGGAAGCGGTTACGCAGATCTCAGATAGTATTAGCGTCGAACTTGAGAAGGAGAAGCTGGTACCGGGCTTCGCGGCGGAGGTTGCAAAAAAGAACAAACTCGTCGCCGCTTACACAACAGACCGCGCAAAGCTTGTGTCGGCGGGCAGCAAGGAACGGGCGGAGCGGCATGTGGAGGTTGCCGCGGCCGCGAACTCGGTCCGGAGTGAGCTGCGAAAATTCTCAAAACAGAAACAGACTTTCTCCGCGCTCCAAGACGAGGTGGAGGACCTACGCCGCAATCAAGCCCCGGAGACGTTGCGACAAACGCAGGCACGACATTCGAACAGCGGAATGTCGGATGAGCAGTGGAAGGCGTTTCTGCTCGACTATAGCGGTAGCGTGGACGCGGACCTAGAAGGCTATATCAAGTGGGCAGATGGGAAGATCGCTGAACTAAAAGGGTCGCCTCCACTACTTGGCGACCCAAACAAGCCGTTCTTTCCGGATGACGTAGATCTGTCCGGGTTGTCCCTAGCCACGCTGGAAGCCGAGATGACACGGCTCGAGAAGTCGGTTGGCGCAGACAAGGAGACTCAACGACAGTATTCGGCATTATCCAAATTGATCGTGAAGGAGACGGCGGCACGACAGACGCTAATCACGAAGCTTGAAGACTCCAAAGGCGCAATGGATCGTGCACGCGCCCTTCAAACTGAAAGGGAATCAGCATACGGTAGGGCATTTGACGCTCTTGTCGAGGAGCAAGCGGTGCTTGAGAAGCTCTATAGGCCTTTGATGGCACGGCTGGGAACGGCAACCGGAACGCTGAAGAAGCTGTCATTCTCTGTTGCTAGAGTCGTGGACGTCGAGAAATGGGCGGTCCAAGCGGAAGAAGAGCTGATCGACCTCCGCAAGGGCGGAGCGTTCAGAGGAAGGGGTACGCTGCTTCAGAAGGCGAACGAGGTGCTGAAGTCGCCATGGGAGACCGGCACTTCTGCTGATGTAGTGGCCGCGATGGCTAAATTCCTGAGAAAGTATCAAAAAGACCTGCTGGATCATTCGCCAATGGCTCACAGCGAACAGCGGGAGTTCCGAGCTTGGCTAAAGCGCTTCGCACATTGGCTCTTCAGCACCGATCATATTGGTATCCAATATGGCATCGAGTATGACGGCCTGGACATCCAAAAGCTTTCGCCCGGGACCCGGGGGATCGTCTTGTTGCTGCTTTACCTAGAACTTGATGACGGTGACGGGCGCCCGCTAGTGATCGATCAGCCCGAGGAAAACCTCGATCCCAAATCGGTGTTTGAAGAGTTAGTGGGCCTGTTTGTAGAGGCAAAGTCAAATCGCCAGGTCATCATGGTCACCCACAACGCTAATCTCGTGATCAATACCGACGCCGACCAAGTAATTATCGCCGAGGCGGGTCCACATCCGCACGGTGCGCTGCCCCCGATCTCGTATAAGTCCGGCGGACTGGAGAACGCAGAGATCCGGAAGGCAGTTTGCGACATTCTGGAGGGTGGCGAAGGCGCGTTCCAAGAACGGGCCCGCCGGTTGAGAGTCAGGCTAGCACGCTAAGGCTCCATGGCGTTTGCTATATGTGTGCTTCTACTGTTTACTGGGAAACAATGTCGCGCGGGAGGCACACCTCTCCCGCAACCTCACGGTCCCGAAGTTCCGCGGGCAGCCATTGCTTGCCCACCTGCCGCCGGATCGTCAGCCCGCCACGGTAGCCCCGATCTGTGTCCGCACCGCCACCGTGCCACCGCCGAGGGTGGGAAGCAATGGCGTCGGGCTCAGGCCGTAGGCGGCTCCGCGCCGGATCGAATGCTCTTCAGATTGCCGTGAGTCTCGTCGGGCTGCATGGCGTTGCTGCCGCCGACTGCGGTTGTCAAGGTATTTCCTCCGTGCAGCGGAGGCGGACAGTACTGGCCCGTTGGAAGTCCCTCGGCTGGGAAGCCGGGGCTCGATTCACTGTGCGTCTTGGGCATGGGCCCGGTACGTTGCGGGGCTGGAAAGGGCTCAGCGGCGTCAGTCTAGAAAACGAGGTAGGGGGCGAGGCCTCTCCACCACTTCGAACTCCGATCTTGCACCCGCCTCCGCTGACTGCAATCCTACCGCCAGCAGGCATACTCACGGCCTGCAGCGCCCCGTCCGTTTCATGCTTACGGGGTGGCTGGATGTGGCCATGGGTGTTTAGCAAGACAACACGGAAGCTAGAGTGTGCACTAGCCCGACCTTCTCACCAGTTTTTGATTTTGGGGGAGTTGATCAATTCAGGATGGATTTAGGGCGTGGCGACATGGCGTTGGGCAGCGGATCCGAGCAGAGGCTTGGTCAGGACCGCCAGATCCGCGGTTGATTGCGCTCGTTTTGCCGCGCTAGCCGGTCTAGGGACACAGTGATCCGGGCGACACCCGCAAGGGGCGCAACAAGATCTCGGGAGCGCGCACGGCTAACAGCGCAGAGGCAGGCTCTGGAGGCGGGCCAGCACCTGCCCGAAAAGGCCCGCGTCGGGGAAGCCCTCATCGAACGACAGGCGTACGGCTCGTACGCTGACCCGGATCCGCACGCCGATCTTGAGCAACTTGAGGCGGATCGTGTCGCCTTGCGCCCGCGCCAGCTGGGTGCCGGCCAAGCCCCAGCGCCGCAGCAACTCCAGCAGCGTGTAGGCGAAGGAGGCGAAGTACAGGCGCAACTGGTTGGCCCGCATCGTCTGCGCCGAGGTGCGATCGGCGAACAGCGCCAGCTGCTGTTCCTTGATGCGGTTCTCCATATCGCCCCGCGCGCAGTACACCTCCTCGTAGAGAGCGCGCGCCGCCATCCGCTCGGCCCCCAGCGACGTCACCACGAAGCGCGGGTTGGCCCCCCGCGGCAAATGCTCCGCCTTGCCGACCACGCGCCGCTCGCGGCTCCAGCTGTCGAGCGTCCGGTAGCGGAAGTCCTTGAACACCCGCGCCGCCTGCCCTGTCCGCTCGCATTCCTGCCGGGCCCGCTCCATCTCCGGAGCCAGGCTCCGTTTCAAGCGCGGGTTCTGCGCGATTCCCAGCACATACTCCACCCCCTGCGCCTCGCACCAGGCCAGCAATTCGTCGCGGCAGAACCCGCTGTCCCCGCGCAGCCAGATCTCGACCCCGGGCCAGCGCTTCCGGATCCGCCCCACGATGCGCTCCAGCTCCTCCGCCGTCCGCAGGCGCGCCCCCAGCAACTGCTGGCCGCAGAAGATATAGAGCGGCAAGTAACAGTAGCTGCGATAGTACCCATGGAAGAAACGGCCTTCCTGGCGGCCGTGCAGGGGATCGTCCGTCGCGTCCACGTCCAGCACGATGCGCTCCGGCTGCTCCCCGTGCCAGTCCAGGAACAGGTCCACCAGCAGGGCATCCAGCTGCGCGGTGTCCGCCACAATCTTCTTGTAGCGTTCCCCGGCGTCCAGCGCTGGCCCCGTCAGCTCCATCCGGTTCAGCGTGCTCTTGCCCGGCGGCAAAGCCTCCCAGCTCGCCCTGCGCCAGCTCCCGCAGCAGCAGTCCGCCACCATCTGAGCCGAGCTCCCCACCGTCAAATCGACCGACGACTCGCTGCCTTCGCAGGCCCCCAAATTCCAGTCGTTCTGTGGTACACTCTGTAGTCATAAGGTCGTCGTCCTATTTCGTGGTAAGTTGTTCATATTAAATCAATTATACCACAAGACACGGCCTTATACCCTACCCCTCTTGAGAAATCCGGGTTAGCGCCTAGCACCATCAACCGGTGCGAGGAACAACCACGGATGTACAAGGAGGCGCTTCACCCGAACCACAGTCCGTTGGAAAACCGAGACTAGCCCTTTGTTTAACACGAACTATAGATAAGTGATTGAACACAAACAAACGGAAATTCGCGTCTTTACCTAGTGCCTTATGATGAGCACCGTCAAATATGGAAGGTGAAAAGACAGAGGGTGGTCAGGACGTTTGCCACGATTCCTGCACAGGTTCTTTCAACGGCACTATTCGGGACGATTGTATGCAGATGAGTCGAGATATTACCAAGATTGCCTGTCTTCTCAAGGTATTTACCAGCCCCTCCATGGCTGTACGGCCATCGACACTTCGAAACGACCACGGCAGAACCCACGTGTAAACCAGTAAACCAGTAGCCGAAATCGGCCCGTACCAAACGGACCTACAAGCTCGTTGATGTGAGGCGAAGCATCTCTAGTCTCGACAAGTAGACGGCTCTGACTTCACGTAGTAACTCTTGTAGTTTGTAGCCCCAGGTTCCATACACCCTGCTAAATTCAACAGCTCGACCTTCCGGAACTCCACAGGATGGCTCTCGCTCTGCAACGAAATGTACCCGCCGTCAAGCAGCTTGCCATCCTCTTTGAATGACTCTTCGTGCCCTTCCACGTTGCTTCCACCGATTTGAGGCATCTCGTACTCAAGCACGACATCTCCCTCCACTAAGTGCCGGATCACTGAACTCCCCAAGACCATGACTTCTGCGCGGACCCACTGCTCGCCGTGATATGTCTTCGACGTTGACTTTGTGCAGTGCCTGGTCTCAAGTCTTCCATTGAACACAACATGCGTACCTGGTGTGCATAAGTTCGACGTGGTTCGTTCCCCATCACCTGAGCCTCCCAATAGCTGAACCTCAATTGAAATCGGGAAGTTTTGGTCACGACCCATGCTCTCGGGGGGAGGTGAATGGACCATGATGCCACTGTTACGCAGTGCCCATGCCGGCCCTTTCTCAGCCTGTTGCCCGACGAACCGATACTCGACCGCAAGAATGTAGTGAGAGAAAGGGCGCTTGTAGAAGATATGTCCGAAGCGCTCTTCGAAAGGGCCATACGCTTCATAGCCCACTTTCATCACATTGTTTACGACACGAAACGTGTTGCCGAAGTTCTCTCCTAACTCGTAGCCACGAACCTTAGGAATCCAGCCATCGAGACTTTCCCCGTTGAAGAGTTGAACCCACTCTTCTTCCTCGTGCGGTTGTGCTCCGAGTGCCAAGACAACCACCAAAGTTAAGATCAAGCATTGCCACCACATAAGAGCGTAAGTATAGCGACCTGCGTGGTGCGACGCTTGGGCAATGCATTAGCTAAGCAGGTTTGATGCCGATTTACCGTTTCGCAGAATTGAGGCATCGCTTTAGACAACTCACTGGCCAGGCTATTCTCAACTGTATTTTCAACCATCCTGTTGCAGTCCGGGAGGTATCCGACGTCATGTCACTCCGGAATTGAACGCCCCAATGATCTGGTGCACCCTCAAGAGACTTGTCAATGAAGGCTGTCGTCTGGAGGTTTCGAAGAAGGCTTGAGCCACAGGCCATAACCTGGAGAGCGTGGTCGTTGTCCATGCCCATCTACAAGCTCCATATAACCGTTGCAAGTCAATGGCTTAAAACAATAAGCTTGTGGATCGCTATATCCCAAACAAAACGTTCTACTACGACGAGAATGAGCGGCAACACCTACACAAAGCAAGCCGACCGGGATCGTGTCCGCTGCCCACAGGGACCTAACCCGGAAAACTCACCAGATATGCTTGCAGTGGAGGATGAATTCATGTTAAACTGTTTGTTATCAGTTGATTAACTGATCTCAAGGAGCAATGCCCATGGCGACACAGTGTACTTCTAATGCGTTCCCGCTGGCGGGCTTGGGACGCCGTCAAGTGGTTGCCAAGTTCGACGGCGGGCGCCTCTCTTCCGATGGCGGTGCCGTGCTGTTGAGAGCCGCCAACCAAGCATTCCAGGTCACTGGGCGGCTGGCAGCCTGCTTCATTGACCACCGCAATCCGGCGCGTGTGGAGCACTCTCTGGAGAGCCTGCTTGGGCAGCGGGTGTTCGCTCTGGCGCTGGGCTATGAGGACATCAACGATCACGACCGGCTACGCGACGACAGCTTGCTGGCGCTGGCGCTGGACGGGCCGGACCTGACCGGGCAGAGCCGCCGGCGGGAGCGCGATCGGGGCCATGCGCTGGCTGGCTCGAGCACGCTCAACCGGCTGGAGTTGGGTACGCTGCTGGAGGCAGACGAGGACCGCTACAAGAAGGTCGTGGCGAGCACGGAACAGATCGACGACCTGCTGGTGGATCTGTTCCTGGACATGCACGAGACGCTCCCGGAGCGGATCGTGCTGGACGTGGATGCCACCGACGATCAGTTGCACGGCCAGCAGGAGGGTCGCTTCTATCACGGCTATTACCGCCACTATTGCTACCTGCCGCTGTACATCACGTGCGGAGAGCATGTGCTGTGTGCGCGCCTGCGGACGGCGCAGGCGGAGGCAGCGGAGGGGACGGTCGCGGAATTGGAGCGGATCGTGCGGCGCATCCGGCAGCGCTGGCCGCAGGCAGCGATCGTGGTGCGCGGGGACGCCGGTTTTTGCCGGGACACGCTCATGACCTGGTGCGAGCAGCGGGGAGTGGACTATGTGTTGGGCCTGGCGCGGAACAGTCGTTTGCTGGGCCAGATTCGCAGGCAGCTGCAGCAAGCGGGCAAGGCCTGCGCGCGGACCGGCCAGGCGGCGCGGCGTTTCCGGGATTTCCGCTACCGCACGCTGCAGAGCTGGGGCCGGCAGCGGAGAGTGGTGGGCAAGGCGGAGTGGCTGCCAGGCCAGCGCGGCGCGAACCCGCGCTTCGTGGTCACCAGCTTGAGCCGGGAGGAAGTGGCGGGCAGGCAGCTGTACGAGGAACTGTACTGCGCCCGCGGCGAGATGGAGAACCGGATCAAGGAGCAACAGCTGGATCTGTTCGCGGACCGCACATCGACGGCGACGATGCGGGCGAACCAGCTGCGGATGTACTTTTCGGTGTTCGCCGGCACGCTGCTGCTGATCATGCGCCGCTACGGGCTGGCGGGCACTCCGCTGGCGCGGGCCCAAAGCGGCACGATCCGGAGCAGGATCCTGAAGGTGGCCGTGGCGGTGAGGGTGACGGCGCGCAAGGTATGGCTGCGTTTCTCCTCGACGTACCCGCACAGGGAACTCTTCGAGAGAATCGCGAGGCTGCTGACGGCTCGGAGGCCAAGGGCTTGTCCGGGATGAGCGTCGCAGACGGCCGGACTGGAGCGAGGTGGCGCGCCGAGGGGCGAGGCCAGGCGGGAGTGCGCCCGGATTGCGGGCAAGGCGGCCAGCAGGCCTGCCAAGAGGGCCACTCCTCGCTGGACTTGGGTCTGGCAGCGAGTTGGAATCGCTTCCGACGCCCTGGATGGCGACAAATCTCCGGAATTAGGCCCCACTTGGGCCCAATCGGCGACCGCTGCAGCTCAGGATGGGCACCGTGCGCAGCTCTGGTGAGATATCCGGGCTAATACCCACCGTATCCTGAAGCGTCTCGCATGTCGGACATTGGAACGAGAACCATCGTAGAGTTGGTCAAGGCAACTGGCGGAACTGCGGAGAACTGTCGAACAGTGCCATCCCCACTTCAAGCGCACTTCCGGAACCGGCTGCCATCCGAACCTTGAAGTGGTTGCCAGCAACAACTACTGAGACCCCATCAGCACGGACTTGTGAGGAAAACTGATACAACTTCAGATTCTTGCCTTCTTAGTAGGTAGCAGCAATTTTTGTTTGGTCCTCCACTCAAATCTGAATTTGCTTTTGCCGAACATCTACTTCGAGCACTTTCCCTAAAATCTCTTTCTTCTCCATAAGAATGTTCTTCCAACAACTTCAGTCACTGGTGACCCCGTTCAGATACAAGCACCATATCATTCCTGTGTGGAGCGAACTCTAGTTCAATCCCAGGAGGAAGTCCTAAGCCAAGTTGTGCAAGTTCAGAAAGATTCTCTTTAGGCAAATCCTTTGGTAACAATTCTTCACAATCAATTGCATCAAATGCTCCTTCAATAAGATCAATTGCATTGAATACTTCATCCTGCTCTTCCCTGAAAGAAGCTGATCGTTCAACTTCGCTAGAATTTCAAGAGATACAAATGCACTTCTTTTCTTGATGGTGAGAAAGCATAACATCGTATATTGCTCATAAGTAAAATCTTATGACGCCATATGGAACTTTGTAGGTTCACCCAATGTCACGAGTTCTGATACCATGGGGCCGATGAACAGCGAGGGCTCCTTCTGCATGAGTCGCCGGGAATTGCTTCTCGTAGCCGGGAGCACGGCACTGCCTGGGCTACACAGCTGCACTACCCGAGTCCCGAGATCCGGTGCAGATGGAATAGCCCCATTCGAACTAGCCGAGGTTTCGGTCGCTGAGCTGCGAACCGGACTTGAGTCGGGCCGCTGGACAACAAGACAACTGTGCGAGGCGTACCTAGAACGTATCGAGAAGATTGATGCTGCGGGTCCGTTATTGAATTCCGTCATCGAGACCAACCCGGATGCTTTGCGCGAGGCGGATCGCCTCGACACCGAGCGACAGGACGGCAGGATTCGCGGCCCGCTCCATGGCATCCCAGCGATGCTCAAGGACAACATCGGCACCGCCGATGCCATGCAAACAACGGCGGGATCCCTGGCACTGATCGACTCCGGCGTGCCTCGGGACTCTTGGGTCGCAGCGCGCCTACGCTCCGTTGGCGCGCTACTGATCGCCAAGACAAATCTCAGCGAGTGGGCCAACTTCCGGTCAAGCCGGTCCACCAGCGGCTGGAGCGGACGAGGTGGCCTGACGCTGAACCCTTACTTCCTCGACCGCAATCCCTGCGGCTCTAGTTCAGGTTCTGCCGTGGCGGTCTCTGCAGGCATCGCACCGCTTGCAATCGGGACGGAAACCAATGGATCGATCGTGTGCCCTGCCTCAATCAATGGCATCGTTGGCGTCAAGCCGACTGTGGGTTTAGTGAGCCGTGCTGGGATCGTTCCGATCTCGCACACGCAAGACACCGCGGGGCCAATGGCGCGCACCGTCGCTGACGCAGCGGCCATGCTAGGTGCCTTGGTCGGTCTCGACCCGTTGGACAGCGCCACGCAAGTGAGCGAGGGACGCTCCCACGAGGACTACTCCCGATTCCTCGACCCTGACGCTTTGCGCGGCGCACGGATCGGGCTGCTCCGCGAGTACTGGGGGCGGCATGAGAGAATCGATGCCCTACTGGATGGCGCCGTAACCACGATGCGTGGTCGGGGCGCGGAACTTGTCGATATCAAGCCGCTGCCTGGACTCGAGAAGACGCACCGCGCAGGCTTCGACCTTATGCTGTACGAATTCAAAGCTGGCCTCAACCGGTATCTCTCGGAGCAAGCTCCCGCAGCGAGAGTGGGCACACTGGAGGACGTGATCCGCTTCAACGAGGAGAACCGCGACCAAGAGATGCCTTACTTCGGTCAGGACATCCTCGAGTCTGCTGCTGCGAAGGGGCCGTTAACTGACTCGGCCTACCAAAATGCGCTAACTTTGAGCCGAAACACCTCCAAGGAAGCGATCGACAGAAACGTCACCGATCTCTCGCTTGATGCGCTTTTCGCTCCCACGACTGGTCCCGCCTGGGTGACCGACTTGGTGCATGGTGACCAGTCATCGTTTCCCGGATGTTCCTCGCTTGCAGCTCGGGCCGGCTACCCGCACATCACTGTGCCGGGCGGCTTCCTGTTCGGTCTTCCTGTTGGGGTCTCGTTCTTCGGCCCAGCATGGTCGGAGCCACGATTGCTCGCCCTCGCGCATTCCTTCGAGCAGGCGATGCAACACCGGAAGGCGCCCGAAATGCTGCCTGGGGATGCCCGCGTGGCTTCATGAACCAGGCCGACTAGTTCATCATAATCCAGATCGGTGCTGAGTACGCAACTTTGCCATCGTTCTGCTGGGGCGTTATTTGCAATGGTAGTGAGTAGGTTACGTAATTGTTGTTGCAGCCGTATTTGAATGTGTGGGTTCCCTTGATGTTTGTCAGCTTCACGATGCAAGGATTTTGAGAGGCTGAGTGTAAACACAAGGGGATCCTTGGCATACTCTAACGCTGCAGGGATACTGCGGATTGAATTACAGCAGAGCGATTCGGCCTAACCAAAGTCACGGCGCATTATGTACCATGGCAGGTTTTTCTCCAATCGATCAGGTCTTGCAAGAACGGCTTGTCCGCCACAATTTTGAGAAGTATCCGCAATGTGGCGCATTCGCCTCGGGCTTAGCTGCCGCTAACGTAGAGCTGAAGTTGGAAGTTGTTTCTTTTGAAGGGCCTGCTGCACCCACCCGGGCAATCGTGCTGATTCGGCGAACGTTTGAGAACGAGGTGACTCATTCTGCAGCTACCGCTCCCTTGCTCAAGCCATACCTTCGCTCGTACTACACAATGGGGCTCTGCCAGCCAAGTGTGGCCAACGCGCAAGCTGAAAGGTCCTCCGGGCTGTTGACAGCGGAATCGCTATCGTGAACTGCGAATCGACGATTATCGAACACCGCTGACATCCCATCCCGTCGCCTCGCGACCATGCAGGACTTCCAAACTGCACATCGGGTACCACATTTGGCAGCCTGTCGCGATCGGGATTATTTTTTCCAAACTGTTCTGGCTGTTTCTGTACTATTTTTTTAGATTTGCATAACTCTAGAAATGGTGCAGACACATCAAGTGCTTGACCATCAAAATTTTTAACCATGAAGTGAAGTCGCACAACTTCTTTCTACTGTTCACTCATGACTATCTTCAACATTCTCAGGCTCAATAATTCAAATCACCTGCGGCCCCCAAGTCGACTAGATGGGTCTCTCTCGTCTCAAAAGGGCTCAAGACCCTATCAAAATAGAATTAGAGTAAAGTGCTATCTGTCTTTGCCGGCTCATACAAGTTAACGCCATGTATTATTCAAGTTCAAACACTGTATCTACTTATTAACCTATTTGTTATCTGTGATTTATACGAACATAGACAATTTACTAGTACAATCTAGTTAATAGGTTATAGAGGATGCCAATTGTTATGCAACTAAAGAAAAAAATCTATTTAGCAAGCCCATATGGATTCTCCAAGCAAAGTTATGCTGGCCCACTGCAGGAGCTTGTTACTTGCCTTGAAACAGCAGGTGCGGAAGTCTGGGAGCCATTTTTGCGGAACAACCAGATTGACAAGGAGGTCAATGGTTGGGCTTACAAGGTCGGACAAAGTGACGTGCGTGATGTGCACAACGCAGACGGAATTTTCGCAGTAGTAAATGGCTGTCCACCTGATGAAGGAGTCATGGTTGAATTGGGATTGGCCATCGCCTGGGAAAAGCCAGTCTTTCTCTTTCGGGACGACTTTCGACGCTGTACTGACAGCGAGCAATATCCCCTCAATCTCATGTTGTTTATGAGTCTGCCAGAAGATGGTTGGCAAGATTACTGGTTTACTTCAGTCGAGCAGATCACAGATCCGAACAAAGCATTGGTTCCGTGGCTTGAGGGAGCGTAATTGCAAGCAAATACCATGATCAAGTCAACATGGCAATGGTTACTCTTGAATCATTAAATCGACATGCTGCAATCCGCAAGACCTGTTCTGCAGGAAACACAGGAACCTGCATTCAGAAAGTCTCCAGTTGGAAAACACATGATTCTATTTGACGGGATATGTGGATTTTGCAACCTGTCAGTGCACTTTGTCCTGGACCATGATGACAAAGGCATCTTTTGTTTCACACCATTGCAAGGCAGGATCGCTGAAAGCATCCTGAGAGAACATGGAATTGATCAACACCATAGCAGCACCATGTATGTGCTAACTGACTGGGAAAGTGATGACTTACAGATTATTGGACACTCATCAGCTGCGTTGTTTGTTTTGCGTCATTTACCCTGGCCATGGAAAGCTCTGGCTGCATTACGTCTAGTTCCAAAACCGCTACGCGACTGGGCATACAAGCTATTTACCAATTATCGCTACATGTTATTTGGACGGTTTGATTCCTGCCCTGCCCCTGAGGAATCCTTCAGCAACCGGTTTGTGAATTCAACAAATTTCACTGAACCCAGGAAATGAAAGCCGTACTGCCTTCTGATGCTGGATGCATTAAAAACAGACCTATGGGCGACCATCCCACAGATAGCCCGTTCCGGAACCTTCGTTTGAGTCCCATCCATAGAAGAGAAAGATGTCTTCTGAAATCTCTCGCGGCCCTTTGGCGACGAACTGAATATTCTGGTACTTACTACCTTCCTTTGGGGTCAGGTCTTGCTTGAGATTCCAGTTCTTGCCGTTGTTGCTTGAGACCCAGTGCTGCACGTTGCTACCCCAGCCATAAAAATCCATTCCTTCAACCGGTATGCTCTCGCTCTCTGCAGTTATCAGGTAGGCATGAAATTGACCATTCTCATCACGGTAGAGATGAGATGAGTTGAATGGGTGCCCTGTTTGAGCAATCGCTGTCCTCACCCACTTTTCTTTTTTGCGTCTCACGAAGTAGAACTTTGACAGAAGTGGCGTCGTTCCCGATATAGGTAGTAACAGGCTTGGCTCACCATCCCTTGAGAGATGAATCGAAGGCCCGACAGCTGCAACACGGCCAGAAGTATCCCAGACCAGGCACTCGCTGTCTGCAACAGCCTTATTGACAGGCAACGGTAGCTCCTTGCCTTCGTAGTTGTAGGCCTTTCCTGTGGTTAAGTCCACTTTCATGTAGTAGAGGTTGTGCCGTCGTAGATGATCATGGAGTACTTTTCCGTATCGGAAGCTAGGCAGCGGGTCCTCCACCTTCCAGATGAAAGCAATATGCAGGGTCTTGCCGTTTTCACTAATGCGGGTTGTTTGATAAGAGCCAGCATGACTCGCCTGAAACCCGGTTTGAGGTTCAGCACTCATGTTGATCAATCCCTTGATCGGTCCTTGCCATGACTTTCCATCATCGCCACTTATCCGATAGTTCCAATGGCCCAGATGTCCAGTGTGGCGGTAATAGACAAGAATCTGATCGTCAAATATCCAATGAAACTTCGGATAAGAGAGAGACTCGGCCACATCTGAGGCACGTGTCCATCTACTGATATCACGTGGATTCTGCGAAACCATGTGAATCCCTTTGGTGCGATGGCATCCAAATAATACGTGCAGGAATTCCTTGTGGTCTTTCCAGATTACGGGGGCAAAGTGGTGGTCACTACGGTACCTGTCATGGTCGACAGTATCTTCCAGTCCCGTCAGCAACATGACCGGTTCAGAAAACTCCCGAGTTCTCAGGTCATAGGTCTTGGCATACGGAAATCCTTCCGAGCCACGCCAAACTATATACAACTTGCCTTCAAGTTCTACGGCTTGCGGGTACATGCGATTGTCATAGAGCATCTTGAGTCCACCGTTCTCGGCAAACGGAACAGCTTCGGTGCCCAGCAAGGAATAGCCTGCGAGGAAAATAGCAACACAAAGGAGTCTGCAAGAACCCAGGTATGGACTTAACAAGTTCTTGCAAATGATCTTGGACAAGGACATCTAAGCAACAGCAATTCAGACCTTGCTCAGGTCTCCTGTGCTATCAGCAAAGGAGTCTGCAGGTACATCCATACGAATAAGTACACGTACAAAGAGGGTTGACATAGGAACAGAACTATTGAATCACAAGAATTTCCCATGCTGCAATCCCAGGTTGTTACCCCCGGTCAGCAACAACGGGTAATTGACGTTGACGTGGGTCTGGCTGTTACTGCTGCCATACAGAACAATGGTCTGGTCAAGCAGGTTGCTATCGCCCTCAGGAGTCGATTTCAACTGATTGATAAACACAGCCAGTCGCTCACTCAGAAAACGATCCCATTGTCCAAGGGGCTCAGCCCCTTCGTCACTCTTGCGTGCATCGGGAGTACCTGCTGCTCAAAAGTGTCCGATGCAGTCAGTGCGCACTGTACTAGCAGAGCAACATCCAACAGACGGGTTGCCGGATTTCTGATCAAGAACATACGCACACAACGAACGCGTGATCACAGCTTAAGAAATTCCCCTCCTCATAAGTTTAGTGCCATTGCATGCATTTGTGAATGTCCGAAAGTCGGATGTTTCAACAAGGAGCAAGCTATGAAGGAATTTAATTGATTGGGCTATGCAGTCTCGGATGTTCTACTGCCCAGGACTGGCAAGTTACTAAAGTTGCCTGGTTAACAAGAGGAACCGCCGTATTATATGGACATGTATAGACTTGCCGCAGTTTGCATTCTTAGCCTGGGTTCACTCTCATCGCTTACAGCCCAACCGGAGAAATGGACACAACCGTTTCCGGGGCATCGTGTGATAGGGAGCCTCTATGCAGTAGGAACTTATGATCTAGGTGTCTTTCTGGTCACCTCAGAAGCCGGACACATCCTGATCAACACCGCGCTGGAGACCTCGACTCCAATGATTCTCCAGAACATTGAGGCTATGGGGTACAGGCTTGAAGATATTAAAATTCTGCTGACAATGCAGGCGCATTGGGACCACACAGCTGCACTGGCTGAAATCAAGCAGGCCAGTGGAGCTCAGATGTGGGCAACCGCAGGAGATGCACCTGTACTGGAGGATGGTGGATTCAGTGACCCACACTTCGGCGGGAGAGTGACGTTCAAACCAGTGAAAGTCGACAAGATCATTACAGATGGTGAAGTGATCCAGTTAGGCGAAATACAGTTGACGGTTGTTGAGACTCCAGGGCACACTGCTGGAAGTTCCAGTTACACCATGAAAGTTCACGAGGGCGACCGAGACTATAACGTTGTTATTGCAAACATGGGTACGATCAATCAGGGCAAGCGCTTGGTATCAGATCCCACTTACCCTGGTGTTTCCGATGATTTTGCCGAAACGTTCCGCAAACAGAAGGCCATGGATATCGACGTATGGGTTGCGGCACATGGTGGACAGTATGGGCTACACGACAAATATGAAGCCGGACAGGCTTACAGTCCAGATACTTTTGTAGATCCAGAAGGGTTTCTGGCAGCAGTACAACGACTTGAAGGTCTGTATTTGAAGCAACTCGCTGACGAACAGCATTGAATTGATCAGCTGTTAGGCGCAGTGAATTCTTACTGCTTGCCCGCTGATTTTCAGTAGATCTGTTGGCTCTCGACCTGTGCACGGCCCACATAGGGGTTGACGCCTCCTGCAATCATCACCCGATGCAAAGCTTCGATTGTTGGCGGAGAGGGTTTGAAATTCCCGAAACGGTAGCCTTCAGCGATATCGAGCGGGGTCCAGCCCCACTTGTTCTTCTTGTCCCAGATCTGGATATCTGCACCATTAAGAGCAAGAAACTCGACAACTCGTGGCAAGTTCTTGTAAGCAGCACCATGCATTGCTGTCTCACCTTGATCGTTCACGGCATTGATGTCTGCACCAAGTGCAAGAGCCACACGAACCGCCTCCAGAACTTCGTCTTCTGTTCCTGCGTCCTCTCCAGGAGAGCGGGTACCGACACCTGTTAAAGCCATCAGTGGCGTTGTCCCGTCACTGTTGGTTAGGAGCGGGTCAGCACCAAGTTCCACAAGCAACCGCATCAACTCAGCATCAGCAGCGTGTGCGGCGAGGAAAAAGGGTGTGGCCTCAAGCTTGTTCAGTCGGGTATTACCCAGATTGATTTTTTTCGTCATGCGAACATTGAGATTCGCTCCACTCTCAGCCAGCTTTCTGACGAACTTTATCGAACTCATACTCCCTGACCCATCAGGTGATGGATCGTTGTCGCCGATACCGGGTTTTCGTACGGATATGATGCGGTGCAAGGCCGTGTAGCCTGTCAGATCAGCATTTGGATCGGCTCCAGAGTCCAGCAAGAGTGCTCCAAGCTCATAGTGAGCGTTTGTGACAGCAAGCATCAGCGCACTTGTGCCGTTGGCTGCACGGCCACCAACTGGCGATAGTATCGTTTCAATCATCTCATTTGGGCTCGCACCCGACTCAAGTAGCAGACCCACAACTTCGAAACACGCTTCGCGGACAGCAAACAGCAGTGCGTTAAAACCGGACTTCAATCGAACTGTTGAGTCTGCGTCTGCTTCAAGCAGTGCCCTGACAATCTTCACATGGCCTTCAGCTGCGGCCCACATGAGCGCAGTTTGGCCACGATCTTCCTGCACGTTGACGTCCGCACCATGGGCAAGTAACATCTCGACCGAGCGCAGATCACCCGTTCTGGAAGCTGTCATCAGAACGGTTTCCCCACCCATGAGGACTGCATTGGGGTCAGATCCCTGGTTCAAGAGAAGTTCGACCAGGTGACCGTTCCCATTTGTAGCAGCCATTATGAGTGGAACTACTCCGTAGCGATTAGTCGTGTTGACGTCTGCTCCTGCTTCGATAAGGAGTTTTGCAGCTTCTAACTCATCGTGGTAGACAGCCCAGTGTAGAGCAGTCATACCGTCAATCTGACTGGCGTTTACATCTACACCCTGTTCCAGCAGCGTGACAAGCCGTTCACTGTCCCGTTGTTCAACGGCATCAGCAAGCGGGGCATCAAGACTGGCAGATGTCAGGACAGCTACCGAAAACAAGAAAGCTATTGCAAGATGTATCTTGCGCAAGGTCTCCTTTACTAAAAAAGATCCGGTCATATTGAGAGTGGGTGCTGCAACTCCTCAATCGTGCCAGTACTGTCCTGGAAGGAGTCGAGCCTGACACCTATTTTATCGAGCAGGGTCAAGTGAAGGTTTGCAAGTGGAACAGGCTCGGAGTACTTGATGTGATATCCCCCTAAAGTGTCCCCCCCGACAACAAGGATGGGCAGGTTCGTATGGTCATGAACATTGGGATTTCCCATGCCACTTCCATAGAGATAAAGCGTGTGATCAAGCAACGTACCATCACCTTCAGGTGTTGCCTTCAGTTTCTCTAGCAGGTAACTGAATAACGAGACATGGAAAGCATTGATCTTTGCCATCTGGTCTATCTTTACCTGATTGTTCCCATGATGCGTCAAGGGGTGGTGAGGTGCATCTACTCCAATTTCGGGATAGGTGCGATTGCTTGTCTCACGAGCGAGTTGGAAAGTGATAACCCTGGTCACATCACCTTGCAATGCCAATACCTGCAGGTCAAACATGAGTTTGGCGTGGTCAGCGTAAGCAGCTGGCACACCTACGGGGCGATCGAGATCCGGCAAAATCCTGTCAGTGACTCCGGCTTCTGCTCGTTGGATGCGCCTCTCAACTTCCCGAATCGTCTCAAGGTACTGGTCAACCTTGGAGCGGTCAGTGGGGCCAAGTCGTCCCTGGATTCGAGAGACATCTTCCCTGACCCAGTCGAGTAAACTGGCTCGCCTATGCAGAGCGGTGCGACGGTCTTCCGGTGCGCCTCCCTCGCCGAACAAGCGCTCGAAGACTATTCTTGGATGAGCCTCGGCTGGCAGAGGTGTAGTAGGAGAGGACCACGACAGATTGTTCTGATACACACATGCAAAGCCGTTATCACACTGTCCAACCATGGACATGCGATCCATTGCCAATTCCAGTGACGGCAGCCGGGTTTCCTGACCTATCTGTTTTGCAGCGATCTGGTCAGCTGTCGTACCCAGATAATAATCAGTGCTTTCGGTCCACTTCGCTTTCGCTGCGCTCAGGAAGCCTGCATTGGATGTCGCATGCGTGCCGGGATACGAGTTCTTCAACTCCATGTTCGTAAGAACTGTGACTTGGTCCTTGACTGACTCCAAGGAACTCAACGTTGGAGGCAATTCCTCGATTTTCCCCACTTGCGGTGGCGTCCAGCGCACAATGTCAGACCCCATAGGCATGTAGACAAAACCAAGCCGTTTGATGGGTGTAGCGGCAGTCTTGGCTTGGGCAGTCATGGCTGGAACCATTGCCTCAAGCAGTGGAAGAGCTACAGATGTGCCTGCCCCTTTGAGAAATGTCCGTCGTGGCAGGGCTTTCCTTGTGATGATCATCGTGACCTCCTCATTTGAAATGGCACACTGTTCGCTATCCCCACAATCAGGGATGAAAAACTGTAATTGTCGTCCCTGGCCTCGTGGACGATCTTGCGGATTGCGGGAGCATCGTAGTATTCGACACCCCGGCCAACAGCAAAAGTCAGCAACTTCTCAGTCATTGCGCTGACAAAGATCTCAGGCCGCTGTAACAAAGCGTCTTCAAGGCCCGAGACACCTTTGAACTCACTGCCATCGGGCAATCCACCAGAGGAATCGATGGGTTGGCCCGCATCGCTGGTGCGCCAACGGCCTACCGCATCATAGTTCTCAAGTGCGAAGCCAACTGGATCCATAAGGTTATGGCAACTTGCACAGGCCGGATTAGCTCGATGCTCTGCCAAGCGCTCACGGACAGACAAGTTGCCGTCCACAGTATTGTCCTTCAGGGCTGGTACGTTCGGCAAGGGTGGTGGTGGTGGTGTTCCAAGGATATTTTCGAGGATCCATTTGCCTCGAAGCACAGGCGAGGTCCGTGTGGCATAAGAGGTGACAGTTAGAACACTGCCTTGGCGCAGCAGGCCGCCTCGCATGCTCCCCTCATCCAGCTTTACCCGCCGAAAACGGCTGCCATAAATATTGGGGATTCCATAGTGCTTCGCCAGACGCTGGTTGAGGAACGTGTAATCGGTCTTAAGTAGGTCCAGGACTCCACGATCTTCGCGCAAGACACTTTCGAAAAGGAGCTCGGTTTCCTTGCGAAAAGCCTGCCTTAGGTTGTCATCAAAATCGGCGTACAAACGCATATCCGGTCGTATCGCAGCCAAGTTCCGCAAGTAGAGCCACTGTCCCGCAAAGTTCTCTGCCAGATTCCGAGAACGACTGTCCTGCAGCATCCTGAGCACATGACTCTCCAGCACATCGGGCTCTCTCAAATCGCCGCTGATCGCAGCATCAAGCAATTCGTCGTCCGGGATACTGCTCCACAAGAAAAACGACAAGCGAGAAGCCAACTCCAGATCGCTAACCCGATAAGCAGTTTCGGGGTCAACATCTGTCGGATCCTGTTCCACCCTGAACAAGAACTCCGGACTGACCAGGATGGCTGACAGTGCCAGTTCGATTCCTGCATCAAAACCAGATGCCTTGCTGGCTTGGCGGTAGAACTCAAGAGGGCGATCCAGATCAGCATCCGAGACAGGCCGCCGATAAGCCCGTCGCAGCAGCTTACCAAGGATCTGTCTGGCACACTCTTCCTGATTACTGGCCTCTTGTGGATTGCAAACGAAGATACGTTGACGGCTGGGTGTTTCACCTGGACCTTCAATCGAATAAGGACCAATTACTGAAATGGAATAGACAGCCGGTTGCTTCCTGGGGTGTCGGTAGAAGTTGAAGCTTGCCTGGTAAGGCCGCCGGGCCGTTTCAAGCAATGCCCCGGTCTGCCTCAGGAATGTCGCCCCGATCTCCCGCTGACCAGCTTTTACAGGAATGCGTATTTTGAGGTGCAAGTCGGCACTGGCGTGATCACCGACCGTTTTCGGCCTGTCAATCGTAAAAAGCTGCACCCTCGCGCGATCAATTAACAGATCCAGTTGGTGAGACTCGGTCAGCCCTTCAATCTCCTCATTACGGTCCCTCGCCAGTCGAACCTTGATTTCGTACTCACCATCAACAGGAAAAATATACTGGATTGATGCTCCACCACGAGTACCGAATGGAAGACCTTCAAAATGCCTTTCCTGTGTGAGGTCTGGAGGCATCCTGATGATGTCTCCACCTGGAGAACGCCCAGCGATTCCTACCGCAGTACGACTGATCTTCTCAGCAGCAGTTACATAACGATCAAGCAGTGTCGGAGAGAGCTCCCCGACCGTGATGTTGTCAAAACCACGGCTCGAATCGTCATTGGGAAGCATTGCAGTAACGTCAACATCAACTGCCAGAAGGTCCCGGACTGCATTACGATACTCGGTTCTGTTGAGTCTACGAAAAGTGTCTGTTCGACCTGGTTCAGGTAGTACAGAAGCAGCACTGTCCAATGTGTTTTGTAGTGATTCGAGAACAGTCTCGTAGGTTTGCTCACCTGGGCGAGGCATACCAGCGGGTGGCATCTGCCTGGTACGCAGTTTGCGGACGACTTTCTCCCAGGTTTGAGTGTGTTTGCTGATTTTGTCGCCAAGGATGCCGTCTAGTGCAAGACCTGCCGCTTGTGATTGCTCGTTATGACATGCGACGCAGTACTGCTTGACCAGTTCAACCTCTTTGGGATGAACAGTATTCGCACTGGACAGGCAGATTACTAAAGAAAAAAGAGCTGAAGTCCAACGAATCAAAGCTCAAGATCGGTTCAATGATCCATAGATATCCTAGCACCCCATGGTCGAATGTGAGTCAGATTTATCAACAGACAAGACAGACACTTCCTTTTGTGTTGCTATCTTGCACTCTATTGATGATATAAGGCAGAATTCCATGAAGTCATGACAGACTAAACCCCATTACATACGCTGATAGAGAGTGACCATTTCCCGGCCAGAATTCCCATGAAAGCCCACACTGTGGGTAAGCTGGAAAGCGAAATCAACGAATGTGTTGCCGAGCGCCATGCCAGTGTGACGGCCGGCCAAATGCCAGCACAGATACACCACTCGTTTAAGCGGTGCCCTATGCGTGCGATGATGGCCGAGATTGGAGTCACGGCACAGAAGCTATTGCTTATAGCGCGAGTGTCTGATTCTCTGGCGCAACCACGTGAAAACAGACAACGCCGCACCAGGGCCTGATGCGTTTGCCCATCACCGGTACAGTTCTCCAAACAACTCGACCTCATCAACGTAAGTCATCTCAACTCACGCCAGTGCTGCTCGCGCCACCCGCAACACGTTACCTCCAACAATCTTGCGGATTGCGTCGTCTGAGTATCCCCGCTGCACCATTCCGACAGTGAACAACGGCCAGTTTGTCCAAGCCAGACTCTGCGTCATGGCAGGAAGTGTTACGAAGCTGTCGTCCGGCCACAATGCCGCGAAGCGCGTACGTTTGGGATCTCGTAGCGGAATCTTGCGATCCTCCGCCTCCGTGAACTGTGACCGGTAGGCAACATCCGTCCCGATCGCGACATGCCCGGCACCGAACTTCTGGACGGCGTAGTCAATATGATCAAGCAAGGCGTGGATGTCACCCGTACGCCGCAGGAAGCGGGGAATGCAGCAGATACCAATATAGCCGCCGGAGTCGACAATCGCACTGATAACTTCGTCGGGCTTGGACCGGATGTGTGAATAGATCTTGCCACAGGTCGTATGGCTTGCGACCATAGGTTTCGACGATTTCTGAGCCACATCTAAGCTGGTACGCCAACCTGAGTGAGCAATGTCGACGATTACACCGACCCTGTTCATCTCGGCGACTGCCGCTCGCCCAAAGTCGCTCAAGCCGCCATTCGCCGTTTCTGCACAGCCATCTCCCAACCGGTTGCGCCGATTGTAGGTTACGTGCATCATCCGGATGCCGAGTTGGAAAAAGATACGGATGTAGCGCAGTTCGTCTTCGACCGAGATCCACTGCTGCGTCAACGGTACACCGTTTCCAGTGAAATAGAGGCAGCCCACGCCATCGGCATGTGCGCGCTCAACGTCATCCGGCCCAACAGCACGGCGCAACACGCCCCGCAGATGGTCGGTCAAATACGTAAACCGCGCCAAGCGCTTGATCAAGCGCAACGGATCGCTGCCTTCCTCGCCGCAGTTCTGGAAGATACAGGTCATTCCAGCCGCATTCCATGCTCGGATGAACTCCTCACGCTCGTGGTCCTCCGTGGCCGCGCGTGTCATCGTCATGTCCTCGCGCTGATCCTGCAGCTCTATCTCGGACGCTCCTTGCTCCATTTGCGCGAGAACTGCACCGCCATCCACCGCGGCCCGGGGAGAGAATCCGTAAGCGTCAAAGACGAGAGACTCACCATGAAGGCGCAAACCGTACTCAAGGTCTCGTTGGCTGGGCTTCAGAACACTGAGGGCAGCTTGACTATCGCGCTCGATGCGGTCGTTTGTCTGCGAACTGAGTTGTGCTGCAGCAGAGAGGGAGCCTGCGGTTCCGATGAACTGACGGCGATTCATAAATACAAAGGTGATCTCGGTTGTTTGGGAAGTGGTTAGACAGATTCAAGCGTGTTCATGGTGTATGCCTGAACTGTAAGACTCTGCCGATGAGCAGGATTATAACAGGCAGGGAGGGCGGTGGCAGACAGAGCCATCCCAGGAGCTGTTTGGCATGACTGCCGCACAGGTAATCCATCACGAGTTGCTCTCCAGCAGAGTCTGCATCAACTTCCCTGTCCAAACACAGGCTACCCGGCCAATACTGCTTACCTTGATGCCCTGCTCGACTCGCTGGGGTCGCAAGGGGGGCAGCCGCCCCACTAACCGCAATATCTCACCAAGGGCGTGAACATGAGGTGTGAATTTGTGATAACCTATTTGTATTCAGTAAGTTATGAACTAGCCAAAGACACACCCCATGCGCACACACTGTATCACAATCGATCTGGCCAATCAGGGCCGCCGCCAAGTGCGCGCTCGCTTTGACGGCGGCCGCATGTCCTCCGATGGTGGTGCCCTGCTGCTGCAGGCTGTCGACCAGCGCATCGGCCTGACCCGGCGCCTGTTCGGGCTGGCGCTGGGGTATGAGGACCTCAGCGGCGAACGCCGTCTGCGGGTCGAGCACCCTCAACCGGCTCGAGCTGGGCACCCCCGAGCAGGCCCCGCAGGACCGCTACAAGCGCATCGTGGCCGACCCGCAGCGGCTCGACGCGCTGCTGGTGGAGCTGTTCCTGGACAGCCACGCCGCGGCGCCGGAGGAGATCGTCTTGGATGTGGACGCGACCGACGACCCGCTGCACGGCCGGCAGGAGGGGCGTTTCTTCCACGGCTATTACGACTGCTACTGCTACCTCCCGCTGTATGTGACCTGCGGGCCACCGCTGCTGTGCGGGCGGCTGCGACGGTCCAACCGGGACGTGGCGGACGGGGCCGTGGAAGAGTTGCAGCGGATCGTGGGGCAGATCCGGCAGCGCTGGCCGCGGGTGCGGGTGGTGGTGCGGGGGGACGCAGGGTTCTGCCGCGACGAGTTGATGGCGTGGTGCAAGGCGGCAGAGGGCGTCGACTACGTGTTCGGCCTGGAGCGGGGGCGGATCGGGACCCAGCCGCTGTACGAGCAGCTGTACTGCGCGCGCGGGGACATGGAGAACCGCATCAAGGAGCAGCAGCTGGACCTGTTCGCGGACCGGACTTCGGCGGCGACGCGGCGGGCGAACCAGTTGCGGCTGTACTGGGCCCTGTTCGCGGCGGCGCTGCTGGAGGTGTTGCGACAACGCGGACTGGCGGGGACGGAGCTGGCGCGGTTGCGGGCGGAGACGCCGGGATAGCCTGTGGGCCAGCGGGAGAGACAGCCGGGACGCCACGCGCGGCGGCCAGCGGGAGGTGTGTTCACCCTGCGCCAATTCGCCGAGCAGGACGGGCAGAGTGCCCCGGCACCGGTCCCGGTTGACGCAGATATGGCTACGCGAGGGGATTCCTGAACGCCAGGGCCGGGAAATCAGTTGCAGGCCCGCTTCCAACAGCCCATTGCCCGCGCCCGTGACGCCAAAATCCGAGGCGGCCTAGACTTGGTGAGCGATACGGGCTAAATAGCCTTTTTTGACTTGACAAATTATGAGGAGTCCCACACCCACTCACATCAAGTTCATCTCTCGATAGAAGAGACTGTATTACAAGCCGCCCTGGATCTCACCATGAGGCTTGCCCGCCTCAAGTTCGGCATAGCGAACACGAACCTGTTCAGGGAAGCGCTCACCAACCCAGTTCATGACATCACTGGAGAGCTCGACCACTGTCGAGACAGCTGCTTCATCCTGGAAACCAACAATATCTTCTAGCGGAGTACCCTGGGAGTGCGCTTCCTCTACAGCAGCATTCAACTCTTCGAAGAAGCGTAGTTGTCCGTCAATGACCTCAATACCTCCAGCAGGACCATGCCCCGGCAGAATTTTCAGTGGATTCAATTCCTTGGCTTGACGGACTACATTTGGCCAGTTACCGGTGTTACCGTCACCTGTAAAGTTAAAAGCGCCATTCACGATGGCATCACCAGTACAAAGAATTCCTTCTTCTGGGAGATAAACCAGTCCATCGCCTCGAGTGTGCGCCCATCCAAAGTGATAAAACTCGACCTGCCGATTACTCCCTTCCAACATATAGGGGATTTCACTGAATGTTTCTTGTGGGGGCTCAACCGTGTCTTCTCCAACTGCAGCAACATCAGGCCGTGATTGAGCAGCTTGTTGCCAGCGAGTAGGTTCGTAGCGCTTCATTTCCTCTGCGACTCCAACATAGGCCAAGGTTTTCGCACCAGCACGGGTCCAGACAGCATTGGCATAAGCATGGTCACCATGGTGGTGCGTATCGAATACGTAGCGTACAGGTTTGTCTGAAACCAACTTAAGGTCGTCCATCAGTGCTTGCGCACCACTTGGGAAGTTGGCATCGACAACAAGCAGACCATCGCCGAGATCAATCACAACGTTGTTGCAGTGCCCCTGATCCCGCTCACCCAACCGGAACCAGACACCATCTGTGATCAGCTCCAGATTTGATGTCTCAGCAGGCTGAGTCTCAACGGGTTCAGTGCTACAAGTCCATGCAACGACCAGACCCACCAAACAGAATGACAGTAAAAGAGTTCTCATGAGTTAACCATCCACAAGCCTGAAGAGGCTTTAAGCACTTTGAAGTATAAACCCTTCTAGTCAGACCAGTCGATCCCCGTGCGTTTGGCATATTGCTCCCACTGGGCAATAAGTTGTTTTACTCTCTCGGGGTAGCGTTTTGCTACATCGGTTGTCTCGGTGCGGTCATTCTTGAGATTGTAGAGTTCCCATTGAATATCCCAAGGCATGCGCTTGCCACATACAGCCTTCCAGTCACCTTGAATAATGCCGCGGGCGGCCTGGTGTTCGAAGAAAATCGGTCGATTAGTCAGCCGTTTGCCATTGAATGCAGGTAACAGGTCCAAGCCCTCTTCAGGCTGGACTTTGCGACCTGCGAAGTTACTCGGGTAGTCTGCACCTGCTACCGCTCTCAATGTCGGCATCACATCAGTGATGTGCCCCTTCTCTCGTATCCAACCACCCTTTTTAATGGGACTGTTCGGCCATTGCACAATAAAGGGCGAGGCTGCTCCACTCTCGTGAGTGAAGTGTTTGTACAGGCGAAATGGCGTGTTACCAAGATTTACCCAAGCGCTGCCATAAGAATGGTATGAACCTGGACCACCCATTTCATGAAGCCCGTCGCCTGTATGCAAAATCGTGACTCCCTGACGGCTACGCTCGTCAAATCCATATGGTCCCCACTCGTAGCAAGCACTGTTATCACTTAGCAGTATGATCATTGTGGTGTCGAATTCACCGGTGTCTTTCAGATGCGAAACAATCTTGCCTACACCGCGATCGACGCGTTCAACCATCGCCGCAAACAGTGACATTCGCCGTGCAAGATCTTTCTTGCGTGGTTCATCGATGGAATCCCAGGGGGGATTGGATTGACCAGGGAATCCATTGCAATATCGTCCCGGTCAACCGGTACCAATGAACGCTCCGTGAGCTTCCAGTGGTTACTGTCGATCAGTCCGATCTGCTTCATGCGTGCATATCACTCTTCACAAAGGATGTCCCAACCTCGCCTGTAGGTGTCAAAATACTTGTCAGCACTCTCAGCTGGTGCTTGCACTGGAAAGTGTGGCGATGAGTGCCCAAGGAACAGGAACCATGGCTTACTTTTCTGCTGTCCCTGCTTGATGAACTCCAGTGCGTATTCGTTGAAAACGTACGTGGCATAGAACTGTCCCTGTGGTCGGTCTATTTCTTTCTTGCGTCCTGCAGGCAAGCGTTCGCAGTAGCCCGATCCCACTGGTCATGAGAGTGATCGAAGGTGTAGCCGAAGAATTCCTTGGACCCCCGCTGAATCGGACCTGTCTCGATGTGCAAGTGTCACTTACCCACGTAATAACAGCTATAGCCTGAATTGTCTAGTACTTCTCCGAGCGTTACACATTGGTCGTTCAAACGCCCCAGGTTGGCGGCTCCCCGTGTAGGATACGGCTCTCTTGTTGTGAAACTGGCAACCCCTGTTTGTAGTGGGTAGAGTCCCGTCATTAGTGATGCACGGCTCGGGCAGCAGCGTGCAGAATTGTAGAACGACTCGAAACGTACGCCGTGTTGGGCAAGGGAGTCAATGTTTGGAGTGTCAATTTCCCCGCCGTAACAACCAAGGTCAGAGTAACCAAGGTCGTCCATCAGGATGACAATGATATTAGGACGGTCAGCGGCATTGACAGGGAGTACAAATGTACTGAGAAGAACAAGTGCTGATAATAGGCGAATCATGGAATCGAAGGTATCACAATGATGCGTACATACCAGCAGGGGATCGCTGGATTTATTCCCTTATTCATATCTATAATTCTCATCGCACTGAGCTGTTGGTAAAACTTGTGAATTGTTCTGAAAGGCACCATCAAATCGTTCAAAACAGTGAGTCGGAATGAATACAGACACCGAAGATTAAAAGCCGGGCATGCACTGCTACTTGCAAATTCTTGCAAACAGGGCTGGGCTCATGATTCTTGACTAGCGGGTACTCTGGTACACAAAGTTTTTGGAGATAGGAAACAGACAACAATATGTTTCAGAACAGAATTACAGAAATGTTCGGGATCGAATATCCCATCATCCAGGGAGGATTGATGTGGCTGGCAAAGGCTGAACTTGCAGCTGCAGTTGCCGAGGCCGGGGGTATTGGATTCATGACTGCCCTGTCCCATGACACTCCAGAGAAGCTGCGAGCTGAGATCCGGAAGGTTCGTAGCCTGACCAGTAAACCATTTGGGATCAACCTGACATTCCTGCCCTCAATGCGTCCGCCAGATTTTCCTGCCTATATGCAAGTCTGCATTGATGAAAACATCCGCTTCATCGAAACCGCGGGACGTAATCCCGAGCCTTTCATGCCCATGTTGAATGATGCTGGCATCCAGGTGATTCACAAATGCACTTCCATCCGGCATGCAGTCAAGGCTCAGAAGATAGGCTGTGCTGCAGTTAGTATTGATGGGTTTGAGTGTGCCGGCCATCCTGGAGAGGACGATGTCACATCCCTGATCCTGATCCCTCTCGCACGAGACACCCTTGACATACCAATCATCGCCTCTGGTGGGTTTGGTGATGGTCGTGGTCTGGTCGCCGCCCTGGCACTTGGCGCAGATGGAATGAACATGGGAACCCGTTTTGTGGCAACTGCAGAATGCCCGATCCATAATGCTGTCAAACAGGCACTTGTCAATGCAAATGAACTGGATACTAGACTTCTGATGCGCAGTTTGCGTAATACTGCCCGTTTTCTCGCTAATGACAACACAGAGAAGGTGTTGGATATCGAATCCACAGGGAACGCCACAATTGATGACATCAAGCAGTACATGTCAGGGCTTGAAGGCAAAATAATGATCGAAACAGGAAATTTGAACCAAGGGGTCTTCTCTGCCGGACAAGTCATTGGAATGATTCGTGATGTTCCAACCGTTCAGGAACTCTTTGATCGCATCATTGCTGAAGCAACTGAGTTGATGACAAGCCAGTTGCCTAGAATCATTCGTGAGTCTGAACCTGTTCTGGTGCATTAATACTCCTTATTCAGTAACAATCTGCATACTCCATTACCTGTTGTGAACATCTCGGCCACGATCATTGCCTTCAACGAGGAAAACAATATCTCGCGTGCAATTGAATCATTAGGTTTTTGCAACGAAATCACTGTTGTTGATTCCGGGTCGACTGATCGCACTCGTGAACTTGCGGCCCGGAGCAAAGCTGTTGTCCTGAGCCATGAATGGGAGGGGTATGCCAAGCAAAAGAACTTTGCAGCACAGATAGCTCAAAATGACTGGATACTCTCAATTGATGCTGATGAAGAGGTCAGTAAAGCACTGTCAGAGGAAATTCTGAACCTGAAATTGTCAGCTACCGAACATGCGGGTTACGACTTTCCCCGCCTGGCTCATTATTGTGGTCGCTGGATTCGGCACTCAGGCTGGTACCCGGACAGGAAGATTCGGCTCTACAGACGCAGTCTTGGACGATGGACTGGTGATTATGTCCATGAGTCCGTCCAGACACAAGGAACCGTAGGCCATCTTCAAGGGGATCTGTTGCACTACACATGCAACTCTTTTCAAGAACATCTGGAGTCAATCGAGCGTTACACGGATCTGGCAGCACAGGAGCTACATGATTCCGGGGATTTATCAAGCATTCATCGGTTGATCTCCTCACCAATTCATGCCTTCCTGAAATCCTATTTGCTCCAGCTAGGTTTCCTGGATGGTGCAGCCGGCTTCACAATCGCCGGTATGGCTGCTCGTTACTCATATTTGAAATATTCCAAAGCTCAGCGTATGGCCAAGTCTTAACTCATGCATATCCTTCATCTTGATACGAGCAATGACATGCGAGGAGGGCAATACCAACTGTTGTTACTGATGACTTCACTTAGCCGTGCTGGCTATGACCAGACGCTACTTGCAGGAAATGCTCTTTGTGAGCGATGCAATGTAGAGTCAGCTTCTTTCAGGACAATACTTCGTGAATCTCACAAGTGTGATCTGATCCATGCTCATGATGCTCGAGCCCATGCTCTTGCAGCCATGATTACGTACAACAAGCCGGTTGTGGTGGCACGCCGGGTAGCCTTCCCGCTACGAACAGGATTCTTGTCACGCTGGAAATACAAGCGTGCGGATCATTTAATTGCAGTTTCCAGGTATGTAGCGGATGTAATGGAGCAATGCGGGGTTCCCGGAGACAAGATCAGTGTGATTCATGATGCAGTGGATGACAAGATTGTTCAGAATCAGTCAACGAGTTCTGATATTTCAGGTCAGGAAATCCAAGATAGGCGTTTTCGGGTTGTTGCACCCAACCTGGAGGATCCTCTCAAATGCCGTGATCTGGCTCTTGCTGCCTGTGTGCAAGCTGATATGGAGCCGCAATGTTCTGATTCACTCACCGAAGATTTGGGTAGAGCTGATGCAATGCTGTATCTTTCGATGTCCGAAGGGCTGGGTTCATCCATGCTGATAGCTATGGCCATGAACGTACCGGTGGTTGCCAGTAATGTCGGGGGAATCCCCGAAATTGTTATGCATGAATCAACTGGCTTGCTCGTCAACAACGATGTAGATGAAATCGCTTTTGCACTGGGTCGGTTACGTGATGATCATGATTTGAGGCAGAAGATCACATCTACGGCACAGTCCATGATTCGTGACAAGTTCAGCCAGGAACGAATGAAATCATTAACTACAGAAATCTACTCTCGCGTGCTCAAGGCTCAAACAGGGACTTGAGGTGGGACTGTCCATGAATCCTGTACTTGCATTCATTTTTGGCCTGCTTGCAGGCAGTTTCCTGAACGTCTGCATACACCGCTGGCCTCGGCAGCAATCCGTTACCCTGCCCCGCTCTTATTGCCCGCACTGCAATCATTTAATCACTTGGTATGACAACATTCCTCTGTTTAGCTATCTATGGCTCAAACAACACTGCCGACACTGTAGTCAGCGCATTTCCATCCGTTACCCAATCGTTGAACTGCTCAATGCAACCCTGTACCTGCTATTTGCCCTGTCTTACGGAACCAGTCCAATTGCTTTCAAGACAGCGATTTTCACATCCATGATGCTGATTCTGTTCTTTACTGACCTGGAGCATTTCATCCTACCGGACCAGGTCACTCTCGGCGGATTGGTTATCGGAATCGCTCTCAGCAGTTCCGTTCCTCTCCCGAAGGGTCTTGCTGATATAGGATTACTGCTACTGAACTATAGTCTTGAGGAAAGGTGGATCTCATCGCTGGAGTCCATCCTTTCTGCAGTGCTGTTTGGCGGGATCATGTACTTGACAGGGGAAATCTTTTACAAGGTCCGGGGAATACAAGGACTCGGTCTTGGTGATGTCAAAATGGTGGCCATGATTGCTGCGTTCTGGGGTACATCCCAGGTATTGTTAATCCTGCTGGCTGGATCGGTACTGGCTCTGTTTGCTGGCATGATGCTCATTCTTCTCAAAGGAAAAACATGGCAATCCCGACTTCCCTTTGGTAGTTTCCTGGCCGTCGCTGCAGTGGGTTCCATATTCTCGACTGATGTTATTGTTCAGCAGTACTGGGAGTTCATGCTGGGATGAAGTTGTGCGAAATAGCTGAATTGCTGGGATGTGAACTGATCGGTGACCCGGAAATTGAAATAACTGGCGTTGCAGGCCTTGAAGAGGCCGGTTCAAGCGAACTGACATTTTTTTCTAATCCCCGTTACATGCCACTGGTTCGAACGACCAAGGCGGCAGCCTTGCTAACTCAGTCTGCAATCGAAGGTATTGATCTTTCATTGCTGGTTTCCAGCAATCCTTATCTGGACTTTGCTCGGGCACTGGAGATCTTTCATCCACCCGACAAGCAAGAGCAAGGCATTCATTTATCCGCTGTAGTCTCCCCTTCTGCCCGAATCGGGAGTGGGGCTTCGATTGGGCCGTTTGTAGTCATCGAAGATCATGTTGTCATTGGGAACAATGTAGTTCTCCACCCACACGTTGTGATTGAGAGGCACTCGAATATTGGAGATCACTTTGAGGCACACTCTGGCGCCACGGTATGCCACGATTCACAGATCGGGAACAATGTCATCCTCCACAACCACGTCACTGTTGGTTCTGATGGATTTGGGTTTGCACGTCGCAATGATGGCTCGCATCACAAGATTCCCCAAGCTGGCAGGGTGATCATTGAAGATAATGTTGAGGTCCAGGCAGGAACCTGTATTGACCGGGCAGCTGTTGGCAACACAGTGATTGGAAAAGGCACGAAAATCGACAACCTGGTACAGGTTGGGCATGCAGCAAAAGTGGGTGCCAACACGATTCTGTGCGCCCAGGTAGGTATCGGTGGCAGCACGGTAATAGGATCTGACTGTGTTCTGGCTGGACAGGTGGGTGTGATCAATCACTTGAATATTGGCAACCGGGTAATCATTACTGCTCAATCCGGTGTTGGCAATGATGTACCTGATGGCACGATGTTGTCTGGTAGCCCAGCATTCGATAATCGCCAGTGGCTGCGGTCTACTGTCGTGTTTCATCGCCTTCCGGAACTTGCCCGCGATATTCGGCAACTTCAACGCAAGGTTGACAAGCCCAACAACACAAAGTGAATAACCTTTACTGGCAGCTGGTTCAGGCATCCGTTGGACAGTACGGATCCAATTCAGACTGGTTTCAAGATGTATGGTTCAGGATTGATACTGTAGTGAACAAAGAGCATCCCATGTCAAAAGTCTTCTCTCTGATTCTGTTTATTGCAGCCCTTGGTTCTGCGCAGCAGCCTGATTTTCCTGTCAATTTGCGTCAGGGCATTATGGCAGGCGAGGTTGGGGAAACATCTGTCATCCTGCAATCCCGCCTAACTTCCTCCAATCCAAACCAGGATCCACGATGGGAGGGGATCAGGGGAGCCAATGGCATGGCACGATTTGAAGTTGCTGAGAACCAGAACTTCGAGAAAAGCCTGATGACTGACTGGATCGAGGCCTCGCCCTATTCAGACTTTCTGATCAAAACAAAAGTGCATGAACTTAAGAAAGGAAACCGTTACTACTATCGGCTTCATTAGGGGCTTATATACAATCCTAACCAAAGCAACTAATTTACAGTTCATTGCAATCGGCTACGGGCGCTTGGTTTTCCGTCCTGTGCGCTGGATGTAGTCCCAGTCGTTCTCGCCCTTGGGCGGTGCTCCCAGCAACGCACGCATGACGTTCTCGGGAGTGTCGGGAATCGGCTCGGGCATAGGGTATTTGACCGGACGGCCTCGCGGTCGCTTGGGCTTGTCTGGTGGTTTGGTCATGGAGTCCATCCTAAAACAATCCCTGGCACCAGCGACTTCCCCGGCAAGGACTCGGCCACGCGTGAATCCGAGTGCCTTTCCCGCCGTGGACGGTCGTGGCGGGATGGCGGCGGAGTCTCAGCGCACGGGCCAGCCCGCAGTGCGCTGAGACTCCGTGTGGCGCGGGCCGCTCATAGCGCCATTTCCCGCGCCCCGGAATCCAGACCGTTCGCCCGCTTCAGATCCTTGTACCGCAGGCGCTTGCCGATCATCCGCAGCATGCTGTGTTCCATCTGCTCCAAGGTGTCCGCCATGCGCACATTGTGCCGTCCCGAGAATTCGTTCACGTAGCGTTGCAGGTGCTTCGGGGACATCTTGTGGTACGTCCCCACATAGCCGCGCTTGAGCATGCTCCAGAACGACTCCACGCCATTGGTGTGGGCCTTGCCGCGCACATACTCGCTGACCGAGTGCTTGACGGCCTCATGCTCGAACGGCAGCGTCTCGTAGGCACCGGCCTCGTCGGTATAGACCGTCGCGTGCGGGTCCGCGGAGTCCTTGACGAAGCCTTGCAGCGTTTCCTTGTCGGTGCACTCAACGGCCTTCGCCACGACCCGATTCGTCTCGCGATCCTTGGCTCCCACAACCGCCGTCTTGCCGACCGGACCCCGCCCCGGCAGGTCCTTGCGGACATGATTCGGCATGTTCTTGCGCTTGCCGCCCAGGTAGGTCTCGTCTACCTCGACGGGTCCGCCAAACAGCCCCTCGCCCCGCTCCCAGGTCTCGCGGATGCGATACGCCAGGTGCCAAGCCGATTTCTGCGTGATGTCCAGGTCCCGGTGCAGCTTCATGCTGGAGTCTCCCTTCAGATTCGTTGTCAGCATGTAAGCCGCGATCACCCATTTCTGCGCGCCGAGGTTCGAGTTCTGCATGACCGTGCCGGTGCGCACCGAGAAGAACTTGCGGCACTTCCGGCAGCGATAGCTCATGTTCGGATGCTTCGCCCCGCACTGGACGTTCGTGGATTCGCAATGCGGGCAGGTCGCCCCGTTCGGCCAGCGAATCGAGGCAATCCAATCCTCCGCGGACTTATCGTCTGGGAATAGCCTGATCAGCTGAACGATGGAAATGCCCTTGCGGCGGGCCTTGCCCGGTCCCGGATGACCGTGATTCCTGCGCGCCCTCATAACAATACTATCGTAACCAATACAGCGCTGGAAGTCAAGCAAGATCAATGAGTTATAGATGGATTTCCTAGGTTTTTTCTACAAGCAGAGCTGGTTGCTTTGGTTAGGATTGTATATAAGCCCCCTTCATTACGGGCCGAATTCAGACCGGCTACGTGTCTCAGATTCTGCCACGTTCCGAACGCTCGCTGGGGACAGCATTCCTGCAGTCTACAGCTTCGCAATCGTGAGTGGCATGAACTATTCGTTTTTTCACTACACGGGTAACAACCGTATAGGTCCATACCAAGGAGCCGACAAGCATCTTGGCTATCCCTCACTGGCTTCTATTGCCAAGCTGCAACCGGATTTCTTTGTAGGAACAGGAGACAACGTCTATTATGACCACCCAGGACATCGTGGCCGTGCCCAGACCAGGCATGAGATGCGAAAAAAGCACCACGAACAGTACTCTCAACCTCGATTCCTGGACCTATTCAGTGATTCAGCAACCTATTGGATGAAAGATGATCATGATTATCGATTCGATGATTCAGATGCCGTCAAAGCCGTCCGTATCCGTGCCCCCAATCAACTCGACGACTATCCACGCACAAACATCCATGAAGGCGAGTCCGGGGCCGGGTTTGAGCCGTCCCATGAACTTGGGTTACAGGTGTTTCGGGAACAATTACCTGTAACGGACCCGGCCGATTCCAGCCCAGTCACATATCGCACCCACCGCGTGAGTCGTGACCTGCAGGTCTGGTTTGTGGAAGGGCGTGATTACCGCAGCCCACTGGATCAACCGGACGGACCTACCAAAACCATCTGGGGAAGCGAGCAGAAAGCATGGCTGAAGGAGACCCTTCTGCAAAGTGATGCCACCTTCAAGCTGCTCTTCACTCCAACTCCCTTGGTAGGACCCGATTCAAGCCGCAAAAGGGACAATCATACGAACTTCAACGGCTATCGCCACGAAGGAGCTGAATTCTTTCGCTGGCTTATCGAGAACGACATCTCACCTAATGAGTTTTTCATTGCCTGTGGTGATCGGCACTGGCAGTATCATTCAATCTCGGCCGATGGTTATGAGGAGTTCTCAACGGGAGCGCTGGTTGATGCCAACTCTATCATGGGGAGCTTCCCCGGAGATGAAAATACGACCGATCCCGACGGTAAAATCAAGCAGCCGTACCATTACTCAGAACCCACTGGTGGTTTTCTTGTTATATCCGTCGTACCTGATGGAGCATCAGCCAGAGCAGATTTCCGTTTCTACAATGAGAACGGGACACTGTTGTATGAACATAACAAGACTCCATGAACCCTATCAGTGAGCATAATTGCCTGCCTGGAAATGGGGTTCAAATCAAGGGGAACAGCCGTGCCCCGAAGAATGATACCAGCAACCCAGCGGTTCCCAGCGCAATCAACGAAACTGTCTTTGTCTTTAGAGCTTCAACCTCTGTAAGTCCGGTCATTGTTTGAAATACCCAGAACCCTGAATCATTCATCCAACCGCCTACTATGGAACCGGCTCCAATGGCAGTCAGGATATATACCGCATGGTGAGCTGGAGGATTCATGATGATCAAGGGGGCCAGGATTTCAGATGAAGTAATCATGGCCGTTGTTGCTGAACCCTGTGCAATACGGAAAAGCATAGCGATACCGAACCCAAGCAACATCAATGAAAGCCCGAACTGCTGAGCATATTCGCCAAGCACTGTCCCGACTTCGGCCTTGACGAGCATGCGCCCGAACGCCCCACCACCCGCGGTGATCAGGATGATCAAGCCGGCATTCTTGATCGCTACCTCAGTAGGTTTGGCGAGATCTTTCAAGCTCAGCCCCTTATGGGATGCCAACAACCACAAGGCTGCTGCTGCAGAAAGCATTAGTGCCAGGTTCGGATTCCCCAGAAATGAAGTGATCTCGCTGATAGTGCTGCCTTTAAAAAAGGTATTTGTGACGGTGTTCGCAGTAATCAGAAAAACTGGCAAGGCGATTGGCAATAAAGATGAACCAAAGCCCGGCAGTTCACTTTCAGGACGATTGGCGATCTCCTCAAGCTCTTTCAGGGACAAACCAGGAGCCTCTCTGATAGGAATATTGAGTTTTCGGTCAATCCACCAGGCATATGCCCAGCAAGCAAGTGCCGATGGAATTGCAACAACCAGCCCGACAATGATGACAATCCCAAGGTCAATGTTCAGTGTTTCTGCCATCACCAGTGGCCCGGGTGTCGGGGGGACAAAGATGTGTGTTGTGACGCCCCCTGCCCCGATCGCAAGCGTGTAAAGCAGATAGTGCTTTCCACCTGTACGCATGCTCATGGATCTGGCCAAAGGGACAAGCAGGTAGAAAACCGTGTCGTGGAACACAGGAATTGAAAGCACATAACCACTGATCACCATGGACAGGGATGAATACTTTTCACCCAGCCAGGCGATAAATCGCCGAGTAATCTTCTCGGCTGCACCACTTTCCATCAGGCATTGGCCAATGACAGCAGCCATCGCAATGGCTATTCCAATGCGGCCTACAAGTCCACCGAATGCTCCTGTGACTTCCGCCATGATGTCAGGCAGTAAGACTTCAGGTGAGAGTAGTCCTATCAGAATGGCCGATAGGATCAGTGCAACAAAGGCATTGATCTTCCAACGGATGATCAATAAAAACACCGATGCTATGGCGAAAAGAAGAATAAGAATGGGATGCATAAGTTCCGAACAGGATAGTACGAGTTGATATGCTGAGCACACCATGAGCAAATCCTCATTGCGAATTGAGAGGGAGGGACCGGTTGGGATACTCACTCTTGCAAACAGCAGCCATCGCAATGCCTTGTCGATGGGTGTGATGAAAGACTTGACAGCTGCTCTCCAGGGATTTGGAACAGATAGCAGTATTGGAGCCTTAATCCTCGCAGCAGAAGGCCCCGTGTTTTCAGCTGGTCACGACCTGACGGAACTCACCAATGGTGATGTGCAAGGGCATAATGGCCTCTTTGAACAATGCACCGTGATGATGGATGCTATTCAGGCAGTTCCACAGCCCGTAATCGCACAGGTTGAAGGCATAGCAACAGCAGCAGGTTGTCAGCTTGTTGCTACCTGTGACCTGGCAATAGCATCGGAAAAAGCACAATTCGCTACACCTGGCGTGAAGATCGGGTTGTTTTGCAGTACACCAATGGTTGCAGTGACAAGAAGTATTGGCCGCAAGAGAGCACTTGAGATGCTCCTCACTGGCAAGATGATTTCAGCACGTACAGCTGCGGATTGGGGATTGATCAATCGTGTTGTCCCAAGTGAGAGCCTTGCGAAGGAAACACGCGAGTTGGCACTTGAAATCTCAAAAGCCAGTAACCATACGGTTGGTATAGGGAAACAGGCGTTTTATTCCCAGATCGATATGAATCAATCTGAGGCTTATGACTACGTTAAGGAGGTCATGACCATGAATGCCATAACTCCTGATGCTCAGGAAGGTATGTGTGCATTCCTGGAAAAACGGGACCCAGTCTGGCAAGACGACTGAATACGAATTCCTGACAAGCTGTTGTGTATCCGACAGAAATACCGGAGTAAAGCTGCAGCAGATTTCTAGGCCCAACTTACACCGCCTCGCCGGATGTCTCCTCCCCCCAACCAACTACAAAAGGAACCCTAAAGAGATGATGATGTTCACTTTCATTCCCCTTCTAATTGACGGAGGTACCTACTCTCAGGCATGATGATTCCAGGCACCGTTGCTTCGCTCCGAGCTGTTCAAAAAAGATCGGAACCTGCGTTCAAAAAAGATCGGAATTAGTGTTCGAAATGGATAAGAATGAGCGTTCGAATTCATAAGAATACGCCGGCAGGCTCGTGCGGATCACGTAGATCCCGTCCAAACGCTCCTCCGCCCGGATCGACTCCTCTTTCCGCCGGGAGCTGAACGCCTCCGTCTGCTCGTCGAACGTCCACTCGAAGTGCTTGCCCAGGCGCCGCCGTCGCAGCCCGCCCAGGCGCCGGTTGAACTCGTCGCGGTCGTAGCGGCCTGCCGCGTACCCGGCCGCCAGCTGCTCCGCATCCGCCTCGGTCAGCTCCAGCAGCACCTTGCGCTCGCGCAGGACTTGCACGCGAGCGGCGAGGGTGTCCGGGTCGGCGGTGTTGCCGGGGAAGGCCTCGACGGCGACGGGGCAGCCCTGGGGGCTGCCCAGCAGGCCGTAGACGATTTGGGGGCGGTGTCGGGGCGGTGTCGGGGCGGTGAGCTCGCAGCGGGAGCCCTCGAGGTAGCTGGAGGAGACGTCGTACAGGGCGAGGGAGCCGGCGGCGAGGTGGCGTTTCGCGAGCTTGCGCTCGATGGCGGTTTGGCGCAGGGCGAGCCAGTCCATGGCGTCGTAGAGGTCGTCGGCGGAGGCGTTGCGGAGGTCGAGCAAGGCGGCGAGGGTGGAGCGGCCGGCGGGGCCGAGTTCGCGCTCGACTCGCAACTTGGAGCCGGGGCAGAGCAGGCGGGAGACGATCATGGCGAGGGCGAGGCGGAGCAGGTCGATGAGGTGCTGGGGGAGGGCGGAGAGGTTGGCGAGGGTGCGTTTTTTGACCTTGCCGTTTTCCCAGTAGGATTCGCGGAAGAGGTGGCAGGGGGCCTTGCGGGCGTAGGTGGAGGTGATGTGCATTGTATGACTAAGAGAAGAAGGAGAGGGAACGAACGGAACTAGCTATTACCACATCATATAACCGGGAAGAGTGTCAAGCAGAAATTGCATATACGTATGACTATGATTTGTAGGTTTCGGGGCCCGAATCAGGGCAGCAATAGGACGGATCGCGCCGGAGGCGCGCAGGCTACCTGACTGTGATCAGGGAAGTTGCAGAGAACCGCTGCCCACCGGACAACCGGCAACTATCCAGTAACTAGACGGTATAAGTTGGGTCTAGATATTAAGCTGCCAAGCTAGCCCACCCAAAGGTCCATGAGTGGTTTGCCCTTGACCAGATCTCGGGGCTGGTCCAGGTGGTTATGGATCTCCTGGTTTGGGTCAATACCGAGGGCATAGTAGATCGTAGCCAGCAAGTCGTTGGGGTGCACTGGTTTGTCTTTCGGTGAAGATGCCGTTGCATCCGATTCGCCGTACAGACGGCCTCCGAGAATTCCGGAACCTGCAACCATCGCCGTGTAGCAATACGGCCAGTGATCACGCCCGTCCGGTGAATTCGTGTTGCCTGAGGTTGATACACCAAGTCGTGGCGAGCGACCGAATTCTCCCACCGCCACAACCAGGGTCTCATCCAGAATTCCCTTGTCATCCATGTCGGTCAGAAGTGTCGAAAGGGTACGATCCAGTTTTGGACAGTGCAAATCACGCAATGGACCAAAATTCGCAGCATGCGTATCAAACGCAGTTGTTTCCGGGTCACCGTTTGATACCGATGGCCAGTTGAGTTGGACCATTCGGGTACCGGCTTCCACCAGTCTCCGTGCCATCAATGCGCCCTGCCCGAAAGTGAAGCGGCCATAGCGATCCCGCATTTCATCTGTCTCGAGCGAGAGATCGAAGGCATTGCGGGCCTTCCCCGAGAGAACCAGATCGAATGCATTCTGGTAGTACTTGTCCAGTGCGTAGCTGTCTACTGCCTTTTCAAGCTCAGGCATTGAATTATTAATACCTCTGAGCAGGTCAAAACGACCCTGCAGGCGGGCAGCAGAGACTTCCTTGCGCAGCTCGAGATCGGCCAGTTGGATTGGCATGTTGGGATCCTGGTACAGCCGATAGGGATCGTAGGCTTTTCCAATGAATCCTGCTGCGCCACCTTTGCCTATCACGCTGGATTCCTGCAAAGGCCTTGGCAGTTCAACAAATGGCAGAACTGGCTCACTCATCGGGAGGAATTTCGTAATCCATGAACCTGCCGTCGGATAGTCATTGGGTGAGGGTGGTTCTAACTGACCGGATGGGGAAACCTCAGTTGGCTCATAGCCTGTGAGCATTTGATAGATCGCAGCTGTGTGGTTGAACAAGCCAGCTGGCGTATAGCTCATGGAACGGATAAGGGTGCATTTGTCGATAGCGTCGGCCAGCATCGGCATGGTCTCGCTTAGCTCGATACCAGGAACCCTAGATTTAATTGACTTGAACTCGCCACGAATGTTGGAAGGGGCTTCTGGCTTGGGATCCCAGATATCAATATGCGAAGGTCCACCCTGCAGGAACAGAACGATGACCGATTTGGCTGAACCGAATCCAGTAGAACCTTCATACTTGCTTGGAAGTGTTGCGGCATTTGCCTTATCCTGCATGCGCAACACATCTTGCAAGGTCAAGCCAAAAAGTCCCAACGAGCCGATTTTCATGAACTCCCTGCGTGATGAGCCGTCGCAGAAGCGTGCAAGGTGGCGATTTGGAATGGTCAGCATGGCAATACCCTATGGAAATTATATGGAAATACAGGCAGCTTGCATAGCATCATTTGGGGAAAGGTCATTATCTACCTTGCACCTGTGTGTTGCTGGAGGGATAGTCTACCCTCAGCCCGGAAGCATTTTCATCCTGCAAATCGCTGTCCTTCATCATGTGTATGTCCGGCAAGTCCCTGAAACGATTGCCAAGATCCATACCGTACCCGACCACGAATATATCGGGAATCTCGAATCCCAGGTAATCGATATGAACTGCTGCAACACGGCAGGTAGGTTTACTCAGCAAGGATGCCACCTTGATTGACTTGGGACCAGACAGTCTCAGGTATTTCAGGACAGCTTCCAAAGTTAAGCCACTGTCCACAATGTCCTCAACCAACAGGACATCTGCTCCGTGCAGGTCCCGGACTGTTTCCCCATGGATTTGCACATGCCCAGTACTGTGCCTGCCCTCGTAGCTCGATACTTCCAGGTAGTCCATTTCAACATCAGAAAGGACACTGGAAGCCAGATTGTCTGCAAACATGCTAGCGCCCTTCAAAACAACAATCATCCGGATAGATTCGCTCTGGTAATCCTTCTGGATTTGCTTGGCCAGTTCTGCTATTCGTTTCTTGAGCGTCGCGGAGGAGATTCGCACATCGCCAAGTACTGGAAGTTGGGGTTGGGAAGGCATACCTGCAAGTCTCTGCTACTGACTAGAACACTCCAATGGCAGCAAGCATTCTCCCGGCTTTGCCTTTTTCTGCTCGATGTGAATGATACTTGCGTGTGTTACAGTGAGTACATTCACCGCAAGCCAGCACCTTCCCAATGCCAGCCTGATTGAGTTGTTCTTGTAGAACAGCCACAAGATCTACATGCGGCTTGAGATGGTCTCGAATCACGAATTTTGGTAAGAAGTTCGCTGCAACTTCTTCCCCTACTTCGAAGCAACAGGCATTGATTCCCGGTCCAATGGCAACCTCAAGATTTTTGGGGTTTGAGCCGTATACCTTCTTCATTCCGTCGATTGCGCGGGGTAACACACCTGAGACAACACCACGCCATCCGGCATGGACAGCAGCAACAGCCCGGGTGGCAGGATCCAGAAGCAGTACAGGAAGACAATCGGCTGTACGAACACCAACAAGTACTGATCGACGATTCGTAAGTACTGCATCCCCTTCTGGACGCTCACCGCTCCAGGGTAGTTCTTCTACTAAATATCTTGAAGAATGCACCTGTCGCAGTATGGCAATCCCTGAAGTATCTGCTCCAAATACATTTGCAATACCTTGATTACAAGGGAGTTCTGAAAAATCACCAGTCAAGCGTGTCGTAAAACCATGTTTAAGCCAGTTGTATTGCTGCCAGGTATCGAATTGCAACATTCCTCGTTTGCCTAAACGGAACATCTCAATTGATCATGGCAAGCCCATTAGGTTGGAGGGGTTCTGGATTGCCATTAATTCAAGTTCTGATTGAGTAAAACCGGCAGCAAGGAGTTTACCAAGAAAAACTGACAGCCCATCTGTATGAATAGGGTTCATTGACTGCCCCAGATCACTTGTGATCACAACATTTTCAGGACCAACTTCCCTGATACCATCCACATAGGCCTGAAACATTTCCTCTCCTGAGGCATCCCACTGTGCATTGGACCCCAGGGCGGTTCCAACCGGGTACTCAAGTAATGCCCCCAGGCTGGCAGCCCGTTTTTGCAGTGCAATGGACATGCCAACAGGAGGTGGAAGGGGATGAGTCACAAGAATACGGCCAATCCCCAGCTTCCTTGCCTCACGGATCAAAAGCAAGGACTCCTCAGGAGAGGAATGACCTGTAGCCAGCATGAGGTCATGCTCGGCAATTTTTTCCAGAACTGCAATAACTTCCTCAAGAAGTTTACTATTCTCGGCAATCGGTAGGTGATTCGGGTTTGGACTGAGTACCCGGTGATAGTGCTCCGAATCAAATGTCGGCATCCAGACAACCTTGCCATGTCCTCCGGTAGTACGGGCCATATGTTCAACAGCAATTACATTGATGCCTATGGAAGCATTCAAGGCGATTCCACCAAAGACACGAATACCTGGCACAGCGCGTTCAACTGCATAGGCCAATCCTGCTGTAGGAGCGTAGTGATTTTTGAGAAGGATCGCCTTCATGCCTGCATCTCGTGCAATACGAGCAATTTCCAAAGCACCGATTGAACGCGGTCCGCTATCAGGAGCACTATGAACATGCAAGTCCACAACCCCTTGCAGATTGAAACGGGGTGCCCAATCTGCAGCACACCATGGACAGGCTTCCTGTGCAATGAGTGGTGTCACACTGACTCCACCTGAAAGCAAGCACGCAACTGCAACCAACAGCAGTAAAAACCTTTTGTTGCCTGAATCTGAGTTTGCAAAAATACCGGCCATCAGAGACTGACCCTTTCGTTCGACTCCAGTATTCTCGCGCAACTTGAGCTGTGTCTTGAACTTTGAGAACTCCATCTCACTCCGTTCATTCGATTGTTCCACGATCAGAATATTATCAGGAGTGCAGCGTGGTCTCATGGGGCAGTGTTTCTTACTGGCAAGTCCGGTTCGTGTTCCATAATGCAGGACGTAATTGCATTGAACCGCACTTGTGGCAATCTGGATAATATCCAATTCGATGTCTCGTTGGGAAAATACCTGAGTTTCATTTTGTAGATTTTTTTATGGAGCAGGTCATGAAATTAAAACAAAAAGTAGCTGTCGTAACAGGTGGTGCAACCGGAATGGGTGCTGCCATTTCAAAGCTTCTGGCTGTCGAGGGAGCCAAAGTGCTCGTCAACTATCGTGCATCCGAACAGGACGCCAGGAAAGTTGTAGACGAAATAATCGCTAACGGTGGCGAAGCTGAAACATATGCAGCAGATGTTCGTCAGGAATCCCGGGTTATCGAAATGTTCGCGAACGTGAAGAAGAAATGGGGACGGCTGGATGTTCTGGTTAACAATGCTGGCTGGAGCCGATTGACGCCTCACTGGAAGCTAGACGACCTGACCGATGAGATATGGGATCGCACACTGGATACAAACCTGCGGGGTGCATTCTACTGTTGCAGGGCTGCTGTACCTCTGTTGCGGGAAAATGGTGGAGGATCAATCGTAAATAATACTTCCGCCAGTGCTTACTCGGCAGCCGGGAGTTCCATTGTTTACTCGGCTTCCAAGGCTGCAATGGTTAATATGACCAAGTCACTGGCTCGTGCACTGGCTCCTGATATTCGGGTCAATGCAATCGCACCTGGTCTTGTCCGAACACGCTTTGCAGGCTGGCCTGCAGAGGCTTTTACTGCCGGGGATGAGTCCTCTCCGTTACAGCGTGTTGCAACTGCTGAGGAAGTCGCGTCCACAGTACTCTTCCTTGCTGCAGATGCCACTGCCATCACTGCAGAAACAATCCTGATTGACTGTGGGTCCACTAGCCTTGCAACCGGAAGATCTCGACGCTGAAGCTGCAGTTATTCAGTTAATGAACACTTGAAAGGCAACATGTTTTGAATCGTCAGGCAACAATCATTCAATGGGTTTCTATTGCTTTCTTTGTTATTTCCTTTCTGGTGGTGTTAGCTTCCCTACCCCTGGACGACCTGCTGACTGCATTGAAGATATTGATCCAGCAACTGGGCTTCTGGGCTCCACTTGTGTTTGTTGTTATCTACGCCTTGGCAGCAACACTGTTTGTACCCGGGTCAGCACTTTCACTGGCAGCTGGAGTTCTATTTGGGGTTTGGCTTGGAACTGCGGCTGTTTGGCTCGGGGCATCAATTGCGATTGCATTGTCTTTTGCAATCGCACGTTATGCAGTTCGTTCACGTATAGAAGAGGTTGCGCGAACTCGTCCTCGCTTTGCTGCTGTAGATAACGCAATTGGCGATCAAGGCTGGAAAATAGTTGCCTTGATGCGGCTATCACCGGTCTTCCCCTTCAGCCTGCAAAATTATCTGTTCGGAGTTACATCGATCCGATTCCTGCCCTATCTCATCGCCAGCACAACATGTATCCTGCCAGGAACATTTCTTTATGTGTACCTGGGTTATGTCGGGGGCGAGGCTGCTGCTGCAGTCGGGGGTTCGGGATCATCCAACACGTTGCAATTGGTATTACGACTGACAGGATTGCTGGCAACATTGCTTGTGACTGTTTATATTGCACGCATTGCGGCCAAGGCCATTGCAAAACATGCTCCTGAATCCATGACTAAACAAGCTCCCCCATCTCCTGATAAGGATGAGCCCAAACCAAAACGCTCACCTTTCCTGATGCTGGCAGTTTCAATACTTTGTTTGCTGCTCAGCTTGACCCTGTTCAGCTGCCGTGGGGCACTGCGCTCCTTGTTCCTGCCACCTGAAGTTAAGTTAATCGAACTCTATGGAGATGATGCAGGAACGAGCAGTTTCGACCATAGTAACTATGACGAGTTGCTAAAGAATCATGTCAATCAGGAGGGCCTTGTGAACTATACCTCAATTGCACGGGATCCAGTGGCCTTGGAGAGCTATATCAAAGCCTTGGCTCAAGCCCCCTTCGACTCACTTTCCAGAGATGACAAGTTGGGCTTTCTTATAAATGCGTATAACGCCTTTACGATGAAGTTGATTCTGGAGCATTATCCTCTGAAGTCTATCCAGTCCATCCCATCCTCAAAGCGTTGGGATGATGTTCGCTGGAACCTGCCTGGAGGCACCTACAGCCTGAATCAAATTGAGAATGTGTTGATTCGTAGCAGGTTTCGCGAGCCCCGGGTGCATTTTGCACTTGTTTGCGCAGCAATGGGCTGCCCCAAGTTACTGCCCGCAGCTTATGAAGGCAAAAGGATTGAGGAACAGCTTCAGGCCCAGGCCATGGATACTCATGCTGACCTGCGCCGGTTCCGATATGACGAAGCAAAATCCGAAGTATGGCTCACGCAAGTCTACAATTGGTACGCTCAGGATTTTGTTCAAGTACATGGTTCAATCCTTGAAGCGGCAGCCAAATACTCAGTTGGGCTGCAGCAGGCTCTTGTCCAGAAGCGTTCACTGCGTATTCAATGGTTACCCTATGACTGGTCCCTGAATGAGTAGTTTCATACAGTGCATGCGTATCAACCTTTAATGCCCCCAAAGAAACTGGTAACTATTTGTGCCAAAACCAATTGAGTCCTTCCCGCAGGCAAGCCCGCTTGATGAACACAACCGTTTGCTAATCAGTAATGTCCACCCACCGGAGTGGCTCAACCCGGAACCTAAGGGCCGCTATCACATAGTTGTGATAGGTGCAGGTACGGCAGGACTGGTCACCGCCATTGGCGCCGCTGGTCTCGGGGCTCGCGTTGCAATACTGGAGCGCAGCCTGATGGGAGGGGATTGCCTCAATACAGGTTGCGTCCCATCCAAGGCACTCATTCGGGCGGCTCATGCTGCTGCAAGTGTGCGGGAAGCTGATGAATTTGGCATCCACATCCCCGAGGATGCTGTGCTGTTTGATTTCGGGAAGATGATGGAACGCATGCGACGCCTTCGCGCTGGCATCAGTGAACATGACTCAGCCCAGCGCTTCAGTGACCTTGGAATTGATGTTTTTCTGGGGAATGCGAAATTTACTGGCCATAACACTGTAGAGATTGCTGACAAGTCGCTTAAGTTCTCAAAGGCATGTATTGCTACCGGTACCAGGGCGGCATTGCCTCCAATTGAGGGTCTAGCTGAAGCAGGAGCATTGACAAATGAAACAATTTTCTCACTGACTGAACTCCCTCCCCGTATGGCTGTGATTGGAGCGGGACCTATCGGGGTTGAAATGTCCCAGTCCTTTGCACGCTTTGGATCTACAGTCACTTTGATTGACCATCACGACGGCATACTGTTCCGGGAAGACCGTGACGCCGCTGCTCTTGTTGAGAAATCCCTGCTGCGAGACGGAATCTCCGTTGCGTTTGGCAGCAAGGTAAACCGTATCCGTGTTGAAGGCAATACGAAAATCCTTGAAATTGAGTTAGTAGTGGATGGGACCTTGACCAGCCTGCGAGTGGATCAGGTACTTGTAGCGGCGGGACGTACTCCCAACGTTGAGCAATTGGGACTGGAAGCTGCAGGAGTCACTTATGACACTCGCAGGGGAGTAACTGTCAATGCTAAACTGCGCACGTCAAATCGGCATATTTACGCTGCTGGAGACATCTGCTCAAACTACAAATTCACACACACAGCAGATGCGATGGCACGCATTGTGATCGGCAATGCACTGTTCTTTGGCCGTTCCAAGGTAAGTAGCCTGGTTATCCCCTGGTGTACCTACTCTGACCCGGAACTAGCACATGTCGGTATCCACGAACACGAAGCAGAGCAAAAGAATATTCGGATTGATACATACGTGACTGAGCTGAAATCAGTGGACAGGGCTGTATTGGACAGTGAGCAGGAAGGCTTTGTCAAGATTCACTGTGCTCAAGGTACGGACAAGATCCTGGGGGCAACAATTGTGGCGAAGCATGCCGGGGACATGATTTCACAGGTTACAACTGCGATCCAGGGAGCACTGGGGCTCAAATCCATTGCCAGTACGATCCATCCCTATCCAACCCAGGCAGAAGCTATCCGTAAAACAGCAGATGCGTACCAGCGAACCAGACTGACTCCAACCGTGAAAAAGCTGTTGGGAGCCATCCTGCGCTGGCGTCGCTGATCAAGGAAGTCAAGAAACAATGTATGATTCCATCTCGGTAATCATTCCTGCTCTCAATGAAGAAGTCAGGATCGCAGAGACAATCCAGCGAGTGAAACTTGCCCCTGTTGAAGAGGTAATCCTGGTGGATGGTGGGAGTAGTGATCAAACGGTTCCCATTGCCGAATCACTGGGCGCAAGAATAATGCAAACAACTGCAAATCGTGGCGTACAGCAGAACCTTGGTGCACAGCACGCCAAAGGAACGATTCTTTTGTTCCTGCATGCAGATACCCTGATGCCCTACGGATTCCCGGAGCATATTACTACAGCCCTTGGAATACCCGGGGTTTGTGCCGGGGCATTCCAGTTCCACCTTGATGCTCCGGGATGGAGAATGCGTATGGTCGAGCAGCTGGTAAAACTGCGTTGCCGGACGCTGCAATTGCCCTATGGAGACCAGGCCATCTTTATGTTTCGTGAGACGTTTGAACGGGTCGGACGATTTTCAGAGTTTCCCGTGATGGAGGATTTCGACCTGGTGCGCCGACTGCAGAAGCTGGGGCGGGTTGTACTGACCAACAGTCCCGCTGTAACCTCGGCAAGACGCTGGCAACAAGAGGGAATCCTGAAGCTGACCTGGTTTCATCAGCTCTGTGTTCTGGGTTACTACTTGCGAATTCCTCCAGAAAGACTTGTGCGTTTTCGTAGCCCTGCAATAAGATCCTGTCCTAAAGTGCAATAAGAAACTCCATGAATCCTGCCCGGCTCAGTGAAACAGTAAGATACTGAAATTAAGCAAGCGTGTCGAACGCATCCTCAGCAAGCCTTGCAGACCTCAACCCCGGGACTTCTGCCATCATTGAAGGCCTTGAATTCTCAGAAATGGATGCTCAGCAATTAATGGACCTCGGATTGATTCCAGGTGCAACAATTTCTTGCCTGAAACATGTTCCCTTGGGTGATTTGACCGTGTATCAAGTGGAAGGATCCCAGATAGCACTCCGCAGGGAGACAACGGTAAGTATCCGTATCCAACTGAGAGCTGCAACCACTTTGAACGGCAAGTAACTCGCAAGTAAATTCAACCATGCCCAGTACTTTGGAAAGCCCTCAAGCAACTGATACTCCAAAAGTCTCAATGCAGCGCATGGTAGCCATCTGTGGGCCACCCAATGTTGGGAAGTCAACTATCTTCAATCGTCTGACCGGGCTGCACCAGAAAGTCGCCAACTACCCAGGCATCACTGTCGAGAAAAAGATAGGCAACTTGGTACTACCCGATGGTGAACACGTAGACCTCGTGGACTTACCAGGCATGGTTGGCCTGAAACCCCGATCCGAGGATGAACGCATCAGCGACAGCGTACTGCAGGGAACTAACCCAGCAGTCCCTAAACCTGTAGCCATTGTCTTTTTGCTGGACTCTACAAATCTCTCGTCCCATCTAAAGCTGATTCCGGGCATATTGAATTTGGGGATCCCTACCTTGGTGGTCCTCAACATGGCTGATGAACTGACTGGCCGTGGGGGCAAAATTGATCCTGAATCGCTGGCAAAGGAAATTGGAGCCCCGGTAGTCCTCACCAGTGCCTCTCGTGGTGAAGGAGTCGATAAGATTCGGGAGTTCCTAGCGGGGACTTTGGCTCCACTGGCTCCTGTTTCCCTGCCCGTTCTGCCAACAATTCCCGCTGCCAGGATCTGGGCGAATAACGTCCTTCAGCAGTCGCATTACCTGCAACCGACTCCGTCCGTATGGAGCCGCCGTCTGGACAGTGTCTTCCTGCACCCTGTAGCAGGTCCCTTGATCTTTTTGACTGCAATGGTCGCTGTATTTCAGAGCATCTTCGCTCTGGCTGTTCCGATAATGAACAGCCTGGAGGGGATTATCACAGCCAGTGGTTTCTGGTTGGGAACGCTGCTTCCGGATTCCATCCTCAAAGGACTTCTGCTGGAGGGAGTGTGGGCCGGGGTTGGATCCGTGGTGGTCTTCTTGCCACAGATCCTGATTCTTTTCCTGTTTATCGGAATCATGGAGGATTCTGGATATCTTGCCCGCGCAGCCGTGATTGCTGATCGGTCGATGCGCATTGTGGGTCTGGAAGGTCGAGGCTTTATCCCGTTGCTCTCCTCATATGCCTGTGCCATTCCAGCCATCATGGCTGCCAGGACAATCTCCGATCAGCGCGACAGAATGGCGACACTATTGATCGCACCACTGATAACCTGCTCTGCCCGCTTGCCGGTCTATGCCCTATTGATTGCAGCGTTCATACCGGAACGGCCCTTGCTTGGACCTTTTCTAGGTACCCGGGCTGCTGTCCTGCTTGGACTCTATGCTGCTGGATTTGCTGCAGCATGTCTGACCGCCTGGCTACTTAAATCAACTGTTTTAAAAAGCAAGCCATTGCCTTTCATGCTGGAGTTGCCTCCTTACCGGTTTCCGACATTACGCTCACTTGGATATCGATTGCTGGAGAGATCGAAAATCTTTCTACGCAGGGCTGGTACCATCATCATGGCTACCACGATCATCTTGTGGATTCTTGCAAGTGTTCCCTATAGCGATGGTCAACCTCCAGCCATTGAGGACAGCCTGGCTGGAACCCTTGGCAAGACAATTGAACCATTAATTGAGCCTCTGGGGCTGAACTGGAAGATTGGGATCGGGCTGATTACTTCGATGGCTGCACGAGAAGTGATTATTGGAACTCTCGGCACCATCTACGGTATGGAGGCAGATGAAGAATCTCCTCAGTTGCAGGACGCACTACGTTCCGAGCTCTCATTCGGAGCTGCCATTGCCTTACTGTTTTATTTCGCATTCGCGATGCAATGCATGTCGACCGTTGCCATTGTTCGACGAGAAACAGGTAGCTGGAAATGGCCAGTGATTCAGTTCGCTTACATGACATTGCTAGCTTACGTATCAGGATTTTCTGCATATCAGATATTCGGATAGCTGTATACGGTTTTTCAGCAGTCTCTTAGAAGAACACCTTCAACCAAAGAATGAAGATTATTATTCCAAATCCAAGCAGGGCTGAATATTCCCTGTTTTCAATAAAAAGTTTCCACTCAAAGCGTGTATCACTTTTAATGCGCGGTAGCAGTGATGGTATCAAGCGTGGAACGTTCTTCTCATACTCGCTGTAGCCAGGAAGTATTTTGCGGATGTGATCCTCTTCTTCCCCCATGACAGGGAGAAACCACAATATGAACACGGTCAGGATGGCAAGGGCCAGCAAGGGGATCCCAGTCCCAATACCAAGCCCTACACCAGCTGTCATGCTTCCCAGATACAGTGGGTTCCTTACAAAAGCGTAAGGACCTGATGTTGTCAGCTTCTTGTTCTTTTGCAGGTGGCCTGCAGCCCAGACTCTAAGTAGAAGTCCGGCAACCGCCACTGCAATCCCCAGTTGGAGGGTTGCTTGAGTTGGTCGTGCAAGTAAACAAACAGTAATAGCCAACAGCCCGCTGACTGCAACCCTTGTTTTTGCAGCCCAGGCTGCATATCGCTTCGGGAATCTCATACCACTGCGAATCGATATCGATTCAACATGTCCTGCACTGCTGTTCATACTGCAATCTATCGGACTGCAGAGTATTCACCATGATAGAAAGAACGAGTTCATTGTCGAATGGGTGTACACCGCTACCAGAAAATGTCCATTGGTATGAGAGACAACCCCTTGTGGGTCTATCTTCTGAACTCTCCTTGTATCCATCAGCTGGCTCGATCAGCTGACTCAATCGATTTATGAACATCCAACAGATTCTAGTAGATGCGGTTGCGCTACTAAAACAGCATCAGGTCAATGTCCCTGAACTGACGGCTCGGGTTTTACTCGCCGATGTTCTCAAGAAAGACACTTCATGGTTGATTGCACATTTCACGGATATCATTGAGCCCAGCCTGGTTAAAGCCTATTTTGAGTTGCTACAGAAACGTTGTAGTAGGGTGCCCACACAGTACGTCCGTGGAGTACAGGAATTTTACGGACTTTCCTTTCAAGTCATACCTGATGTCCTGATCCCGCGTCCCGAGACAGAATTACTTGTTGAAACCGCACTTGAACGAATTCAACCGAAGGACAAGATCGTTGATGTCGGGACCGGATCCGGAGCTATTGCTGTTGCTGTTGCCAAACATGCCCCGGAATCGCAGGTGTTGGCATTTGATATCTCAGCTGAAGCTGTGAAGGTAGCAAAGGGAAATGCAGAAAAACTGGGTGTTAAAGTGCAGTTTGGCATCGGAGATCTTACAAATGCCTTGTCGTCAGGAATGATGGATATTGTCCTGTCAAACCCTCCCTATGTGCCGCAATCAGATGCTGAATTCCTGCAACAAGAAATCAGGTTCGAGCCAAGCTTGGCATTGTTTGGCGGACCAGATGGACTTGAAGTAATTCGAAGGCTTATCCCGGGGTCGGCTCGCATCCTCAAACCAGGTGGTTGGCTGCTATTTGAAATAGGTTCGGATTCCAGTTCTGCTGTCGAGGGACTGCTCAAAAATGACACTTGGGAACAGCCTAGTATCCTGTGTGATTTAGCTGGTCTGGATCGTGTAGTCACAGTGCGTAGAAAGCATTAATCTAGTGGAATCCTGAACCTCAAACGCATGAAGCGAATGTGAAACCATAGGGGGTGCAATTGCACCAAACATGCTAATGGCTGGAACGCTACATGGTCGGTTGCAAATATACCTGACTGAATCATGAAAATTATAAAAACAGAAGGACTTTTGATGTCCTGCCCTTTCAAGGAACCGATACAACTCCCCTTTTATGGCGGGTTGCGCACAATCCTGAAGCGCGATGCCATGTTGATCCGAATAGAAACGGATTCAGGCATCACAGGCTATGCTCCCGGACCTGCACATATCAGGGCTGCCAAAGAAATTAAAAAGACAATCGGGCCATTCCTTGAGGGCCGCAATCCCAAGCACTGGCAAAGCTTTGGATTTAAAGCATCTCTGGAACTTCAGAAAACTTATCACGCAGTCGAAGTAGCTGTAATCGATGCTGCTGCCAAAGCTGAAGGAGCTGCAATGTCTGAACTGCTTGGTGGACGCAAACGGGATCGAATCAAGTGTTATGGTTCTGCTGGCATGTACATGCCACCTCAAGGCTATGCCGAAGAAGCTGCAGCCGTACAAGGACTCGGGTTTCCAGCCTATAAGCTGCGTCCAGCATCCGGCCCCGAGGGTGATCTCGAAATTACCAGGGCAATTCGAGCAGCCACAAGTCGAGAATTCGGAATCATGCTTGATTGCCATGCATGGTGGCGCATGGGAGATCGCAGCTATTCCCCCGAAACGATTGAACGACTTTGCAAGGACTTGACTTCTTCCGATCCCTACTGGGTTGAGGAACCACTCCCTCCTGAAGATCATGCTGCGTATCGGCAGTTGCGAAGCAATCAGGGCATTCCAGTTGCTTCCGGAGAACATGAACCCGATGAAGATTCATTCATGTCCTTGATTGGATCCAATGGAGTCGATTTTGTCCAGATGGATGTTTGCTGTCAAGGTGGCTTTGATATGGGTCGCCGAGTGTTTGAAGCTGCTGAGAAACAGAAGATCCGATTTGCGTTCCACAGTTGGGGAACGCTGCTTGAGGTCATGGCTGCAGCTCAACTTGGTGTTTGCTGGGACGAGGACGTTGTTGAGTGGCTGGAATACCCATTACACTCAAACGAAGGAAAACCTGGTATGTACGCCTTCCCTGCTGCAGATGAAATCCTTAAGAACCCACTACAAATTGAGGATGGATACCTTGTTATGTCAAATGAACCAGGTATTGGAGTCGATGTCGATGAATCAATTGTCGAACGTTATCCATTCTTACCAGGCCCATGGTCTATCTTCCAGATAGATTCTCCACCCGAAGCCCTTGCTGTTGATGGAGACCATAGTGTTCCCTGGGTTGATGTAGATGGCTCACCATTTACTAACTGAAGTTTGGGCATCCTGATTTCTTGACGTGGATTTCCGCTGTAGCAATTAACTGATTCATTCAGAAAGGAACGGTTATTCAGCACTTGGGAATGCTGGCAGTAATAATCGGGCGATCCTCACGATCGGATCCAGTTGGTTTAGAGTCCGGGATGCACGGATGGCAGTGCCGTGTTCACGGCCGATTACTCGATTGCGACCTGCTCGCTCGAATGGACAAACAACACCTCGTTCGCACCCTGGTAGCGCTTCAGCGCCTGAGTCACTACATCGGATTCGAAGTCCTTGTCGGTCAGGCCGGCGATCACCAAGTCAGCCTCTGATGATCGGCGGGACACCTCATGCTCCAAGGTCTCTCCTGTTGAACACGAGACGGCAGTCACGTTTTGACTTGAAATCGGCAGTCTCCCTTCCGTCATCAGACTGGACAGCCTGTGAGTCTCGCGCTCGGCGTCCCCGGAATCAAAGCACGCGAACAGTCGGATCTCTGCCCGTTTCCACTCCGGGTGCCCCACGATGATATAGGCGAGCAGCAGCATCATCGGGGCATTCGCTAGATTGTCCTCCGTCACCCACAGGTGGATCGACGACCGGTAGCCGAATCGGTACTGCGTAGACCGCAGCACCAGGACATTGAACATTGAGTCTGCAGCGAGGCGTGCACCTTGCGTGACCTCGTCGATCTCTCCTGGATGCTCTTGGTCGAACTCAAGCAGTACGCAGTTGTTGGGTAAGCCGGAAACACCTGGCATCTGGAGCGTCTGTGCCAAGGCGGTCTGGAACGATGTGCAAATCAGAGAGTCGACAAATATGCCCGCTCCGCTGAGCTCGGTTCGCTCGATCAGCTTGTTCACCCGCACCCGCGCTTCGATTTCACCCGGAAACGAGTATTCGCCGGGGATGAATTGGATGAATTGGCCGAATCCATGCCGATGACAGATCCAACGGAGCAGATCGAAATGTCCGAGTCGGCTGTCCCCGAAGCGGGTCACCGCTACGATCGAGGGACGCCATCCGCCTGCTGCCCCCACCACCCGGTTCTTCTGCAGCATGATCTGAAGGCGCCGCGTGAGCTGGAACATTGTGCCTTGGAAGATTGCTGTCAGGTCACGCTCCCCCTTGCGTGTGCGGCGAAGTCCGATGTAGATTGCCAACATAAGGAAGATCGACACAAACGCGTAACCAGCATTCATCTGGATCATCATCAAGCCGCACATCATGGCACCCAGTAGAGACAGAAACCAACGGGACCGGAAGGTCGGGCGATAGGATGGATTGCCAGCGAAGTACTCAAGGAACGAGACCGTGCAAAGGGCTCCATACGTAACCATGAAAAACATGCTGAGGATCTGGGCGATGAAGTCCACATCGCCCAAAAGAACGAATACGATTGCGATCGCGCTTGATACACATGTGGCGTACATCGGCTCTTGCACCGTGTCCCAGCCCTGTTCCAACAATCGGTTCAGCTTGGGGACCGGCAGCACGTTGTCGCGCGCTAGTGCCTGCAGTGTTCTGGGAGCAACGAGGATCGAGCCGAGGGCAGACGACAGGGCAGCGGCACCCAGCCCGAAGTAAATCGCGGGGCTCCACAGTGCAATCTGAGCCATGATGAACTGATCGTCGGCGAGCGCCTCAGGTGTGGCACTCGCGGCCAGCTTGACTGCCACCATGATGTACACGAGCATGCCAATCAAAGTCGCACTGATTGTGCCTAGTGGAATGCTCTTCTGGGGGGCCTTCAGATCGCCGGAAAGGCCAAGACCTGCGATCATACCTGTAAACGCGGGAAAGCATGTTGCGAAGACCGTGCCGAAGGCGTCGCTGCCTTCAATTCGCGCCGTAATGTTCAACCCGACCGGCTGGATTGACTCGGGTCCCTCACCCAGGAGGAACGCAGCAATTGACGCTGCCAGGACCACGCAGACGACCCACAGTGCCCGCACGCCCAAATTGGCTCCCTTGATCAGAATGAGTGCAGTGAGCAAGACAGTGGAGGGTAGGCTCACCAAGCGGGGGTCGGGGTTCCACGCGTACGTGGTCGCGACCCACTCGTAGACGGGCTCAAATGCTTCTGCGAACGCGACGAAATAAAAGGCAACCGAAATCGCTTGTGACAAATACAGCGCAATCCCGATCGAGCCTCCGATGCTTATGCCGAAGGATCGACTAATGATGAAGTACGCACCCCCGCCCGCCACGCGTCGGTTCGTCGCGATTTCGGATACCGCCAGGACCGTGGGGATCGTCACGAGATGCCCGAGGAGAATAATCACGAAGCTGCCCCACAGCCCGACATTCGCGACGGCGTAACCGAACCTCAGGAAGAGTATCGCGCCGAGGATCGTGCTGATCGAGGCAAGGAAGACAGGAGCCGTCCCGAAGCCATGCCCTGCTTGGGAAGAAGACTTAACGGTGCTGCCTCTGTCCAGATGGCTTCGTAGTGTGGTCATCGGCGTTCCTTTCGCAACTGGATTTCGAATTCTCGGTGATCGTCAGCCCATCGCGAATGCGTCAGGAACCCGTTTGACCTCGGTACCACCTCTTGCAGATATCGTCAAGGCTGGAACAGTTTGCAGAACCGACTGGAACTGTAAGTCACTCTGCGGGAACGGAATTTCAATACCATCGTCTTTGAAGGTAGTAAACAGTTTACAGTACAGGTCACTTGTGATGATCTTGGGCGTAGTTGTCTGCGTTGATGTCCAAACACCCAAGGACATCCTAATGATCTCGTGCAACTTGTATGATCACGGATCGCACGTACTCAGGATCGCTTTCGTGTGAAAGGCCTACCGGCACGTTGATGTGAACATTCCGGCCATTCACGATCCAGTTCGTTACCTTCCCTTCGATGAATTCGGAATTAGGGACAATCATCACGCAGTTCCAGTTTATCCGCACCCATGTTCCTCGCAAACCGATATGCGTGATATCACCCTGCAGGATGCTGGCTCCCCGCAGTAACCTAAATTGACGGGCTATTCAATAAGTAACCTGTATTTCTCATGCTAATTGAATCTTGCGTAGTTCTCCCATCCTTCTAATGACAATTTGTAAGCAGAGAATTGGTTCTGCCTGCAGAGCAGTAGGCGGAATTCGGCAAGGAATTCATCAGTTATTTCGTGGTCTCCAGCCATCGCAGCCGCACCGGATGGCAGTGTGTGGTTCACCTGGAAGCCCTGCCGGAGCGCCTCCGTAGTAACAACGTCACACCGTTCGCGTCAACGGGAGCGGAGCGGCTGAGCCGGCTGAGCGGGTGGTGGATCAAGCTGGGAATGGCTGTGGAGCGAATCGTGCCTGGCCGACCACAGCAGAACGGACATCACGAGCGGTTCCACAGCACACTGAAGGCGGAGACGGCCCGTCCGCCGGCGACGGATCGGGAACAGCAGCAGGAACGTTTCAAGCGGTTTCAGAAGCAGTACAACGAGGACAGACCGCACGAGGCACTGGGGCAGAGGCCGCCACAAACGGTATACGCACCAGCACGGCGGCCATACCCGGAGAAGCTGTGCGAGCCGGACTACCCCGCCTACTGGGAGCGGCGCAGAGTGCGCCGGGACGGGTCCATGAAGTTCAAGGGGGAACAGGTATTAGCAAGGCCGCTACTGCAGCAACGCAACATGTCGCAGAAGCGAGCCGTCCCGAGGCACGCATCTTCACGGAACGATTCCTGTCCCTTCTTCGATGACATAGAGCGATCCGGGAGCAAGCCCCGATACCCACTCTTCCGTGCCAGACGGCCAGCGAATCCTCACGTCCGCCTCCTCCGCAGAGCCGATCCCGAAATGCATACGCAGGTCGTCGACGGAGTAGAAACTCGATTGAGCCGTGACGGTCCGCGCTTGGACACGACCGTCGTACTCGAGCACTGCTTGCGCACCGGTGGCGGAGCAATTCGACAGCCCTGGCCCGCCGCGAAGGAGAATCTTGATCCACCCGCCGTCGCCGGAGTAATCGTTCCGCAGCAAGGAGGGCGGTTGGCTGGCTGCGCAAGAAGATCGAGGACAATGTACGAGAGCCTCGTTGGATCCGGACAGTCTACGGCATGGGCTATCAGTTCCTGCCAGAATAACGGGGTTTCTGATTCCCCCTGACCCTAGCCAGGGTTAGGAGGCGTCTGGGCGGGGGTGGAGAGCACGGCGGAGTGCTGGGAGAGGTGTGTGCCGGACTGCAGCAAACAGTCGAGGGTGCCGCTGGTTTGGAACTGGTCCAGGCGGCCGAGGGTCGCGATGACGCGCTGGCAGACCTGCTTGCCTTGACGGAAGCCTTCGACAAGTTGGAGGTAGGTGTACTTCAAACTCGATTTTGCGCGGAAAAACATAGCGTCTCAACTACCCACAACAAAAAGACACCATAGAACAGCCATAAGTTACTTACCAAAAAGAAGCTAATGGCGTCCACATCTCACAATATGCTGGCACAACATATTTGGTGCTTGACGGATCTGAACAGCGCTAACCCGCATATCTCACCAATCGTAGCCAAGACGCGAATTGGCGCGAATTGGCGACTGGAGTCCTGCAGGAAGGACCGGAAACCGCGCGGATGCATGGGATGCGGGGCGTACAAGGCATCCGTGGGGAAGCCGCCTGCTCCGGGCCGGCCGGAACGGGACCCGGGAGCGGATACGGAGACGCACCGGGGCAACGCCGGCGGCAAGCCGACGATCAGAGGACAGAGCCGGTTCAGCACGCCAGCGGCGGCGCATGCGGGGGGGGGGGGGGGGGGGCTCGCAGATTGCGCAGCGCGGTCGCATAGAGGTGCTGGAAGGGGTGGACGGAGGAAAGCGACAGCCACACCTTGCGCGTGGTGATGCGGATCACGGCGGCGATCTTGAACAGCTTGAGGCGGATGGTGGAGCATTGCGCCTTGGCCATGGCCGTGCCGGCCAGGCCCACCTCCCGCACGGTGTTCATCAGCACGTAGGCAAAGGTTGACAGGTACAGGCGCAGCTGGTTAGCGCGCATCGTCGCGCTGCTGGTGCGGTCGGCGAACAGACACAGCTGCTGCTCCTTGATGCGGTTCTCCATCTCGCCGCGGGCGCAGTAGACCTGCTCGTACAGCCGCTGCGGCGACTGGATTTCGGAGAGTTCCAGGTTGGTCACCACGAAGCGCGGATTGGCGCCCTGCCGCAGGTGCTCGGCCTTGCCGATCACGCGCCGCTTGCGGCTCCACGAGCTGTGCGTGCGATAGCGGAACTGGCGGAAGCGCCGAGTCAGCACCGGGTTGCGAGCCAGCCCGAGCACGTAGCCCACCACATTGGCTTCGCGCCAGCTCAGGATCCCGTCGCGGCAGAACCCCGCGTCCGCGTGGATGCGGATCCGGGTCGTCGGTCGCGTCCAGGTCCAGCCAGATCTCCTCCGGCGCTTCCGCCTGCGACTCCAGGAACAGGTCCACCAGCAGGTTGTCGAGGCCGTCCCGATCCACCAGCATCCGGTGGTAGCGATGCTGGGCGGCCGTCTCCGGACGGCCCAGCTCGAAGCGCTTCAAGGTCGCCACACTGGCCAGCGCTGTCGCACCGCAGCGTGCCGTGATCGTTGAGGTCCTCGTACCCGAGCGCGAGCGCGCACACGCGCTGGGCGATCAGATCCGTCGCCGTGTGCTCCACCGACCCCTGCTGGCGGAAGTCGGAGACACACTGGCCCAGCCGCGCCATCAGGTCGCCCAAGCAGCAGTTCGCTTCGCGCAGCAGCAATCCCCCGCCGTCCGACGTCATCCTCCCACCATCGAAATCCGCGACCACGTCGCGCTTGCCGTGCGCCTCGAATTGCAACTTCTGCGCCGCGCACCCTGCTTTCATGAACCCTCCCTTCGAAATCAGTGTAAGATACTGATAACAAAGATACTATACACGATTTAAAGGCTCATTCTCAACCCATTGGTGAGATTTCCGCGCTAAGTCCTTGTAATCTCAGGCCGACAGTCCGGGAATCGAAGATACGACTGTCGAAGATGAGTTTGGGCTGATGAGTTGTGTCTGGTAGATGATGATTGAATGTTCAACCAACCTCCGCTAACGTTGACGGAAGCCGAAATGCGGCATCTTGGCTACCAAATTGTCGACATGCTTGTCGAGCACTTCAGCACTGTCCAGGACAAACCTGTCACACGAACAAAGGATCGCGCAACATTGGCTCTGATGCTTGATGAGCCGCCACCAGATGACGGACAAAATCTCGCTGAGATTCTCCAATGTGTCCGTGACGATATTTTTAGCAACATCAGACACCTTGACCATCCGCGGTTCTTCTCTTTTGTGCCCAGTCCTAATAATTTCGTCAGTGTGATGGGTGATGCACTAGCAAGTGGATTCAATGTTTTTGCCGGTGTCTTTCTGGAGTCTTCAGCGGCTGCCCAGATTGAGTTGACTGTCCTTGACTGGTTACGCAAACTATGCAGCTTTCCCGATTCCGCTGGTGGAGTGCTTGTTAGCGGTGGTTCTGTGGCCAATCTCACTGCGCTTGCTGCAGCCCGCCATAGCAAGCTCGGTCATGACTGGAGCAATGCTGTCATCTACTGTTCTGACCAGACGCATTCTTCGATTGTTCGGGCAGTAGACGTTCTGGGATTCCAACCGAATCAACTGCGACGCATTCCTTCTGACGATCATTTTTGCCTTACGATCAACTCCCTACTTCAAGCCATTCAGCATGATCGCAAAAACGGGAATCATCCTTTCTGTGTAGTAGCCAATGCTGGCACCACAAACACAGGTGCTGTGGACCCCCTTTCGGCGTTAGCTGATTTATGTTGTCAAGAGAACCTTTGGTTCCATATTGATGGAGCGTACGGCGCTGCTGCTGTTCTTACACAAGAGGGCAAGGTGCTTCTCAAAGGATTGGAAAGAGCGGATTCGCTATCGCTCGACCCCCACAAGTGGCTGTTCCAGCCTTTTGAAATCGGCTGCGTCCTGTTGCGTGATCGGAGTCTGCTTAAGCAGACTTTCCACATTCTCCCGGAATACCTCAAAATCATCCTTGGTGAGGATGATGAAGTCAATTTCTGCGACTATGGGCTTCAACTCACACGAGGGTTCCGCGCCCTTAAGCTTTGGATGTCGATCAAGGCATTTGGGCTCCATGCGTTCAGGGAAGCAATCGAAACAGGGCTTGAGAACGGACGCTTAGTGGAGGCTAGGCTCCGTAAAGCCCCAGTTTGGGAAGTCGTGACACCTGCAAGCCTTGGAGTAGTGACGTTCCGCTATCACGTTCCAGGGAATTCCGAATCAGTAACGAAGAATATCAATCTCGCAATCAGTGAACGGATTGTTGCCAGTGGTTTTGCAATGGTGATGACGACAGAGTTGAAGGGCAAAACCGTCTTGCGAATTTGTCCGATAAACCCACGTACTACAAGACAGGATATTGAAAATACGATAGAAAAACTTGAACTTTACGGGAGGGAGTCCATTCCGAATGTGGAGATCGGTGAATAGGGATTACTCCCCTGATTACTTTTTCCTGTGCGATTTGATCCAGGTGATCCTGACCGGGCGCCAGTTCTTGTGGAACCGCCGGTGCGAAGGACCGGAATCGAAGGGCATAGGGACGTCCGCAACACTGACCGGACGCAGGGTCGGGACACCGTGTTACATAAGAGAGGGTCGAGGGGATACGGTAACACGTGAAGAGGAAGCCGAAGGAGGAACTCATTGCGAGTGCCGGTTCAACTGGGTGAGGCGGCCGTCGTGACGGCGAGACGGCTGCAAGACCCTGGTCGGCACCTGCCTCAAGCACGCCGGGATGCACTTGGCCGTCGACTGCGCCAACGCCATCCTCAGTCTATGCGACTGCATCCCCAGCAACCGCTTTAAAGACTTCTGGGAACGCCGCTTAGTGGTCCCATGAGGTCAATCTCAAGAACCTGACGCACACACCCATGGCACTCTAGCTCGAGTTTGACAGTTTAATAGATACAAAATTGTCATAAGTATAGGCACAGCAATCACTTGGAAGCGATTTTCGCAATAGCCCGCAGTATCTAGGAAATCAGCAGTTCAAACGAGCTTCAATATCGGTTCTGGTGCCCTTATCCCCATTAGTTTCAGTCGCTTGGAAGCTTCCGGTGTCGGCTTCGTCACCTGCCAGACCTCGTGTTCATCCCCCAACAATTGCCCCAGCTGGATCCGCTTTAGATCATCCCTGATATTCCGCCATGTGTCGCCACACGCCCTCTCGGCAACACGTTCCAGCAGCAGTGCCAGCACCGTGATCGAAACATGCGCATGAATGCGGTGTGGTACCCAGTGATGCACTGGACGTAATCGCAACCCACTTTGCAGCGTCCGCCACGCCTGCTCCACCCGCTGTAACTGCTTATAGCCCAGTGCCATATCCTCTCCACTCAGGCTGTCGTCGTTAGCATGCACTACGAACTTCCCATCGTGCCGCTCTGCCTCCGCCACCTTCTTGCAGTCAATCTCCAGTCCGTTTTCACCCGTCTTCAAGTAGCGTCCATACCTCCCGCTTGCACGCAGCACGCCCTCTCGCTTGCTGTGTGCTGTGCCGTCTGCCTGCTCTGTTGCTTGTGCTTTCCTGGCCGCTGCCTGCTCTGTTTTTGATTTCCTGGTAACAACCTTCCCGGTCGTCCTGGATTCCTTGGTTGCGGCCTGTTGGTGGCGTTTGATGGCCTCGCAACGCTTCTGTGCCAAGCTCGTCAACTCGGCCTGCAGCTCTGCCAGCACCTGCTCCCGCTGTTTCCTGTGCCGTTTCGCCTCCTCCGGGTTGCAGCAAACTGTGTAGCGCCGCCTCCGCTCGCCATGCCCCACTGTTACTTGTTTCACCTGCAAGTTCTGTGCGACCGTGCGGTACCGCCCCGGTCGGCTCAGCACTTGCTCATACAGCTCTGTTGCCTGCCGTAGTGGCTGGCCCACCAGGTAGCGTCCCCCGGCTGCCGCGAGTGCCTGCAGGTTCTTCTCTGACACCATCCCGGCGTCCCCCACGAAAATCAACCGCGTCAGTCGCCAGCCATCCAGATCCCGCTGCACTTGCTGGACCGTCTCCACATCTACAGTGTTCCCGGAAAATACCCAGTGCCGCACCGGGAACCCATCCCGCGTTACCGCCAGCCCGCTCACTACCTGCGGAGCATCCCCCCGCCCGTTCTTCGAGCGGCGCAGTGGTTGGTACTGCTTGCCACCAGGCTGTGTGCTGCCCTGGCCCTCCTGTTCGTCTTTCTGGTCTATTTCCCAGTGCAGCGAAGTCGTGTCAAAGAACAACAACTCGGTGTCGAGCTGCAGCAGGTTGGCAGTGTTCCAGAAAACCTCTTCCTCAATGGCGTTCCTGTTCGCCTCCAGGAAATCCATCGCCCGGTACAGGTGCTGTAGCGACAGTGTGGAGGTATCAGGAATGCGTACATCCTCAGCCAGCCATTGCTGGCAGCAGTACAGCTTGGAGGCCGGTGCGCAGGCGCGGTTAGCAACCATGGCGAATAGTGCCCGCTCTACATTGCAGCGCAGACGACGCGAGCCGAGTGCCTTGCGAATGGCTTGCGGAATACCGAGCTGCTGCCAGAGCTGCTCCAAAACGTAGAGGTCACCCCAAGGCCAAGAGCCGTTGAAGTGCCAGTCGGGGTGCTCGGCGGCGAGCTGTTGGGGGGCACAACGGGCGAGAATGCTGTTGGCCAGGCGTTTGAGGCCATCAACAGCCTTGGTATCAGTGGTGCGACCGACACTGTGAATAATACTGACCCGGGAACGTTTCTTGTTTGAGTCCCAGGTGTTGTGAGCGATCTGGAAGTGGGAAAGGTAGCTGCCGTCCTTGCGTTTCTGGCGGTTAACTCGGAGGTACATGTGATTAGTATCACACACATAAACAATTTGGGAATATGGATATATAGAATGAATCCTGTATCTATGATAATGAGCCATGAATGAGCAAAACACCATAAACAAAGGGCAATCTTACGGGGGAGGTTAGTTGATGTGCGCAGAAACTGTCAAAGTCGAGTCTCAATCACAGCCTCGGAGAGCACTTACCCTCCTTCTGTTTGGTGGATCGCCCACACGGATAAGGGAAGATTGCATCCGGAAACCCTTAGGTTGACTTCTGCGCTGTCGAACTCCTTGCAGTCGAGGCTGTGCCTGAGGCACGAAGTCCTTGAATCCTGGACCGCCCCACTCTCTTCCGTCCCGATATTGAGACCACCACATATGTGCAGAATGGTCTCGCTAGTAATTTCCTCGAGTTCGCACCAGTATCGGTATACGCTCGCAGCAACGGGATATATTCAGGTCCTTCCGAGTAAGCCAGGTGGATGATGGGGGTCGAACCGTGAGACGAACCAAATCCGTGGAGGATGCCAAATTGCTCCAGACCTGGCACCTTACAGCCCTGCCGAGGTGATAGAGGGCCGCGCTGCCAACCCGCCAATGCCGATGACGGTCGCATTGTACGTTACTAGGTTCAGAGCCGACCCCGTGAGACGACGAGCGCGTGAACTTTCAGGATCTGGTCATCGTCGAGCAATTGTCGGAACGATGGCATCCCGTTGCCGCCCTGAACTACCGCATCGACGAACTGCCTCGTTACAAGGCCGGTTTGAAACAGGTTAGGACCGCTGCCTCCGCCCCCCTTGTGGCAGCCGATGCAGCGAGCGCGATAGATGACCATCCCTTCTTCTACGGCACTGGCTAGGCCGATATAGGGGTTCGTCGTCTTGACTTCTGGTCCGACGGTTCCTGCAGTCGGTTGTGGCGGGACGGGGGTACTGATCGGCTCGCCCCCCTCGGTTGCCAAAAATCCGTATCCAGGCAGCACCCGGCCGCCTAGAGTGTGCCCGGGTTCTCCAACATGTGGCAATCCGCCTTTCAGAGTGGTGAGATTCGTTCCGGAAGAGACCCGCACGCCTCCGTCACCATCTAGCGAGAAGACCCAGATGTTTCCCGCCTTTGGTTCCGTGTAGTAGAACGTCATGTCGCCGCCGATGCCGCCAGACGGTACCGCCACGTACTGTGTACCGTCGAGTTCGTAGGTGATCGGACTACCGATGATGCCGGAGCCGGTTTGGAACTGCCAGAGCAATACCCCCGTTCTAGCATCGAAAGCCATGAAGTAGCCGCGCATATCACCGGTGAAGACCAATCCACTCGATGTAGCCACAGAGCCGGCCCAAAACGGCGCGGGGCTTGTCCGACGCCAAAGAATCTTGCGTTCCACGACGTCGAAGGCCAAGAAGTTGCCTGGTTCGTCGCTTGTCAGGTACTGCTGGTAGTCCGCGCCTAGGTACCATTCGCCATTCGTTGGAGGCTCAAACGTTCCTTCCTCCCAGAACTTGTAGCCCATCGCCCACTGGTTCGACATGAAATAGAGCGTCTTGAGTTCAGGGTTGTAAGCCAAGGGTTGCCAGTCGATCGCTCCTTCCAGGCTGGGGATGATGGGACCGACCTCCGGTCCTCCGGACTCGGCCACCATGTCTGGATTCACTTCGGGGCGACCGGTCTCCGAGTCGAGGCCCAGCGCCCAGTTGATGCCCGGCACGATTGGTTCACCGTAGATGAACTGCCCATCGGTACGATCAAGCACGTAGAAGAATCCGTTCTTGTCATGGTGGAACAGCGCCTTGACCAAGCCGTGCTCTCTGAGTTCGATGTCCGCAAGGACAGGAGTGCTGACAGCGTCGTAGTCCCAGCAGTCCCAGGGCGTGTACTGAAATCCCCATTCGATCCGTCCGGTGTCGGCATCAATCGCGATGGTTGCGGCTGTCCACTTGTTGTCGCCCTTGCGGACATGACAATTCCAGGGCGCAGCGTTGCCGGTGTTCCAATACACCAACTCGAGCCCGGGGTCATAGACACCGGTGGTCCAAGTCGGCCCGCCACCGTTCTTCCAGGTATCCCCCGGCCAAGTCTCATTCCCCGATTCGCCCGGACCTGGGATCGTGTAGGCTGTCCAGCGCAACTTGCCAGAATCAGCATCAAAGGCCTTGACGAACCCACGAATACCGAACTCTCCCCCGGCTACACCAGTGAGCACCATGTCCTTGACTACAAGCGGCGCTCCCGTGATGCTGTATCCTTGCCTCCAGTCAATCACCTGCGTTTCCCACTCGACTTCCCCCGTGTTCTTGTTGATTGCGACGAGGCGGGCGTCCATCGTACCCACGAAGACAAGGTTGCCAAATAGTGCGACGCCCCGGTTGATGGAGCCGCAGCAGAAGACTCGTTCCGCCTCAGACGAGATCTCAGGATCGTAGCTCCACTTCTTTGCGCCAGTGCGTGCGTCAATAGCAAAGACACGAGAAGCGTCGGCCGAAACATAGAGCACCCCTTGGTGAATCAACGGAGTGGCCTCAAGGCCACGATTCTCCCCGCCTGTGGCGAACACCCAAACCGGTTGCAGACCGTTCACGTTTGCGGGAGTGATCTGGTCGAGTTCGACGTAGCGATGGGCGTAGTAGTCCCTGCCGTACATCAACCAGTCGCTGTTATTGCTTGCCGCATTCTCCAGATCCGCCGTTTCAATCGGTTGGGCCCAAGCCATCGATGCTGCTATTACTTGCAGGACGAAGAACAGTTTTCCGAAGGCCGTTAGGCTAGAACTAAACATTCTTGATTCCAGAGATTTACACTCTTGCAGACGGAAACCCTCACTGAGCCCCCTATGCATTTTGTGCTGCCCATCTCCCAATTAGTGCTCGCATCCCACAACAAGCCCAGTTTGTTCGGACTCAAATTGAATACCGATTCCAAAGTACAGTGAACAACTCGGAGCGAAGCGATGAGAACTGAGTTCATAGTGCCTGACGTTGTGGACCACCGTCAAGTGTTGGGTAGGAGACAAGTGGTCATCATCTCATCTTGGAGCGGGTGAGGCAGGAGAGATCTGGGGAGGCTGGGTTTGTCAAATCCTAATCTGGTTGGGCACGGTCCTGCATGTTGAGGAGCTTGTGCTGCCGGTACTTTTCACAGCACCCGAGGTTGAACTCGAGATGCTGCCAGTAGGAGCCGGGGAAGGGTTCATGATGTCTTCCCGCAGCCAGCGGAGCGTTTCACGCTCGCTGTAGGGTTGAGCCATTTTTGCTACCACCAGTGCCACAGCAATGCCGGCGTCATGAGTACTCACCCCCAGGTTGCAGGGCTGAGCACCCAAGACGAGGTTTTCCAGGCCTTGAGGAAAATCCGCTCACAGCCCACCTAATGCAGATCCTCATGGTCCAGGGTATTGAGATTGACAGTCGTGATACCGCCGTCCTCTCCTAAACCACTCCCCTCTGTCTGCCTGCCGGGCCGGGACCTGTGGGCCGCAGCTTGCGGGCAAGGTCCCCGGTGCCAGCCAGTATGTCTGGTTTCAGGAGAACATAGTGCAAAGATAAGGTGACAAAACACCCCTGATTCCCAAAAACGGCAGATCATCTGCAACTGACCTGACCTGGCCTTTCACTCGGATAATGAGACCTTGCCGGACTAGTGTCCAGCCCCCCTGACTGGCGTTCCATCCTCAACAGTGAACCCGCCGTAAACCGTTCCATGCGCCCGAATGCTTACCTCTCAGTTGCCTTCATAAATAATCCGACCTGGAAGCGAGCAAGTCACCAAGCATGTTCTTCAGTGATTCACACAGGGGTGCTACCCAGTGTTCAGGTTGGAGAATCGCCCTATTCCTTCAGGGAAATGCAGAGGGCTTTCAAAAACTCCTGATCCTTTTGCGTCAGGCTGGAATCAAGGTCTACAGGTGTTATCTCACTGCTTTTCTGCTGTCTGGATTCTTCCGAACGTCGCTTGAAGCCAATTGTCGCCTCAAGGACCAGCAGGACATCATAACCTTCGCTCTTGATCGCATGGATGACTTCGGCAATTGACTCTGAATCTGACAGAGATTCATCAATCGCATGCCCGAGTTGTTTGATAAGTTCCTTGAGTCGTTGCTCCACGTGATCCACAATTTACATGACTTGCTATGCATGCTTAAAAACAACCACACAAAAGCAAGAAATATCCTGAGGATTATTGAAACAAAAGATCATCCATTTTGCAACTGTCCCAACTCCTCAAAACAGTCTTGCTCCAGGCTTTATACAGGCAGGAGCAATTTTTGGGAGACATGTTTGCTTCTACGAAGAAACCATCTGGCACGGGATCAGGATGCTGGCATGCCAGTCATCGAACTCACCTGCCCATATTGTGAATCCTTGCTATCTATTGATTTAGGAACTGCACTGCTTGTTCGGCACCAGGGGCTGAAACCAAAGAAGCAGGAGAAAGACCTACTTGCAGACGTAAAGAGCTCAAGCAAAGGAACAATCGCACAGCCAACGATTCGAAAAGCAACAGGCAGTCCAGAAACCTGAACGCGACGTGTCTGAAAAGCGCATTGAAGGATTGAATCGGGAAGCAAAAAAGAGCCACTCACAACTCGTTTTCACAGGACATCGACATGGACTGGCACCAACAGAACTTGACGTGTAACCGCTTGACAGAGCACCCCTTAACATTCTGTCTGGTACAGGCACAAGTGCAATCGGAATTTCACTAACCTGGTGCTTCTTGCATGCTTGCGCTGGTAAATAGAGAATGATTACTTGGGCATGACTCAACAGGAACGAGTCACATTGGCCAGGGAACTCGCCTTGGCCAGCAATTCTGGTCATAACTCACAGTCTTGCGGATGCGGTACAGCCAGTGCCTTGCAAGACTCACAAACTCTAGTTGCCAGTCTATTGAATGCTCAATCCCTCAATCAATTAATTGACTGCTCGCTTGATCTCAACAGTGCCAGCGCGCAAGAAGTCGAGAAGTTTCTGCAACTGGCTCGTTCCGGCAGTTTCCACTCCGCGTGTGTCCAACCCAGTTGGACGGCCAAGGCGGTTCAACTTCTTAAAGGCAGTAAAACGCGAGTCAAGGCATTGGTGGGCTACCCACATGGCACTGCACTGACTCCTGTCAAATGCCTGGAAGCCGAGACAGCTTTACGGCTAGGGGCGGATGAGATCGAAATGATCGCCAATATCGGCTCTTTGCGATCTGGCGATCTGGATGCTGCCTATATCGACATCAAGGCTGTAGCAGGTGTTGTTGAATGTCGCGGAGTTCTTCTGAGTGTCACTGTGGAACTGCCCCACCTGACCGAACGGCAAAAAATTGACGCTTTGGTTGTTGCCAAGCTTGCGGGTGCTGCCTGTGTTGTTTCATCATCTGGCCACGAGGGATCATTTGCTAACACTGCAGACATCCAGACAATGAAACGAGTCGTTGGAGGATTGATACATGTCAAGGCCAACGGCGGAATCCTGAGTATGGACGACGTGCAAAGCATGTTGCATGCTGGCGCCTCCCACATTGGAACCAGCCATGGACAAAATATCCTGCAATCTGTCACTCGTTAGCAATATTTTCAGGGATCTTTCTTACAACTGTCCACGGACAGGTTTGGCAGTACACGGCACACTGCCAAGGGCATTTTTCCAAGGTCCTGTTGTAGCCTCATGTACACTGGAACTATATCCATTGAATCGCTTTCCTGAGGCTTGTATTACGGATATCCACCCTTGATTAAGCTTGGAGAACCCTTTAATCAATACTTCAAAATAACGGCCAAAAGCTAATTGATGTAACGATTTTGCCTTTGATTAACGCTAGGGCAGATTGTACTGTGAGTTCGAAAGTGCGACCATGCCTCAACAAGAATTGCATGAACAACTCACTGTTTCTGACCGTGACAGGGACACCGAGTTTGAACTCCTTATAGAAGCATCCGAAATCGCAGCCAAATTTACGCTTGATTTCAATGCGCTCATGGCAGAACTGGCCAAGCTTGTCCGCAAACTGGTCGACTATCAGATGTATGCCCTGATGCTGCCTACAAGCGAAGGAGACCTACAGATCCGTTATTCGATCGGATATGGTGAACGGCTGGAAAATTCCTTGCGGATTCCCATTGGGCAGGGACTGACGGGCCGGGCAGCAGAGTCCCTGACGACAGTCTTTGTAAAGGATGTCAATCTGGATCCAGGTTACCTGCGGGCTGTGGATGCTGTTCGGTGCGAGGTAGCCGTCCCGTTGGTTGCAAGAGGCAGGCTGGTTGCCGTCCTGGACCTGCAATCTGCCAATCCAAATGCTTTTGACGGGTATGCACAACCACTGCTTGAGTTGATTGCCTCACGGTTTTCACTTGCCATTGATGTGTCCCAACTCTACCAGTCACAGGCAAAGCAGCATTCGACGCTCCAGACGCTGCAAAAGATTGCGCAGGATTTTTCCCAGATTCTGAACCTTGATGAACTGCTGCAACGACTTTCGACACTGGTGCGCACCCTCATTTCCTATGAAGGTCTTGCAATCTATCTGAACAAGCACAGCAATGATGAACTGCGTCACTATTTCGGAGTCAAGCACAAGCAGCGTGTTGAATGGAAAGATGTGAAATTTGGACAGGGTATTGTCGGTCGCTCAGCAGAGTTGCGGGAACCCATCCTGGTAGAAGACACTTCACAGGACCCATACTTCATCCCGATTTCACCCAGCATGCGATCCGCTGTGACGATTCCGTTGATCCTGAAAAGCGAAATTGTTGGGGTGCTTTACCTGGAAAGCGAACAGTTAGCGTGTTTCAACTCTGAAGATGTACACACCTTGATGTTGCTGGCACCTCAAGTTGCAGCAGCCATTGAGAACGCCCGCCTCTATGAGGAAAAGGCTCTCAACGAGTCACGGCTGGAGGGTGATTTGATTGCAGCCAGGGCGCTGCAGAGCCACTTGCTGCCTCACGGGCACCGGCACTACTCGGGAATCGAAGTTGCAGCCAGGAACGAGCCGGCTGCGCTTGTATCTGGAGATCTCTACGATTTCTACACTTTTGGCAATTACTTCGGATTGTTCAACGGTGACGTGAGCGGTAAGGGTGCAGCGGCTGCACTTTACGCCGCTTTGGTCAGTGGTCTGTTCCGTAATATCGCATCCATGCAGTTGTCACCGGCAGAGACATTGCGTCGAGTCAACAAGGCTCTTGTAGCCAGAAAAATCGAGGCACGTTTCCTGGCGGCTCTGTATATGGTCTGGGATCCCGAGAACAAGCGTCTCACGCTTGCTGGAGCCGGACAGCCCAGACCTTTTGTATATCGATCGGGTAGATTTGAGAAGATCGAACTGGAAGGTATCCCATTGGGGCTGTTTGCTAACAGTTCATACGAGGAAGCTGTTTTTGATCTGCAACCCGGGGATATGGTGGTTTGCTACTCCGATGGGTTTAGTGAAAGCTTCAATGCCGCAGGGGAAGACTACGGGGAGGAAAGGCTGATGCATGTACTTGAGCACAACAAGGGTGAATCTGCCCTCCTGATACTGGAGCAGATGTTCGAGTCAGTCAGCAGTTTCAGTGCCGGAGCGCCTCCATCAGACGATCGCACAGCAGTTATCCTGCGCGTAACACACTGATTGCATTGGAAGTATGTCAACACAGGGATTCAGCTACAGTTCCAGGCAACTTTATTGTGAGAAAGTTGCCCTGCAATCCATTGCAGAGGAAGTCGGGACACCGACATACATCTATTCCTCGCAAGCAATTCGTGATAATTACAAAGCCTATGATCAGGCACTAGCTGAAATCCCGCACGAGATACACTACGCTGTCAAGGCTAATTCTTCTTTGGCCATCCTTGCCCTGCTGGCCCGGGAAGGTGCGGGTTTTGACATCGTTTCGGGAGGAGAACTATTCCGCGTGCTGCGCGCTGGTGGGGATCCATCCAAGGTTGTTTACTCCGGTGTAGGAAAAACTCTCGATGAAATGGAGTATGCCCTGAAAAACCACATCAAGGTTTTTCAGTGCGAATCCCTGCAAGAGCTTGAACAATTGCAGCTGATCACCCGCTCCATGGGAGTGAGCACCAGAGTCGCATTGCGCATCAACCCGAACATTGATGCCAAGACACACCCGTATATTGCAACCGGTCTGAGTGATCACAAGTTCGGGATCAGCCTGGATAGTGCAGAGCGCATCTACTTGCAGGCAAAGCAGTGGGCACCCCTTGAGTTCACAGGAGTAAGTTGCCATATCGGCTCACAAATTTTTGCCATGGATGTTTTTGAACAGACATTGAAACAGTGTCTGGAACTTTCCCATCGATTGCTGCTGCAAGGCGTTGAGATCAAGAGCATCAACCTAGGTGGTGGTTTGGGAGTGGCATATGACCCAGCAGAGGATAATTTATCCATTCATAACTATTGCGACATGCTTTGCAACTCCCTGCAAGGCTCTGGCTTCCGGCTGGGGCTGGAACCCGGGCGGTCAATCGTTGCGCAAGCAGGCGTATTGCTTACCAAGGTGCTTTACCGGAAGGATTCCGATAGCAAGCGTTTCGCGGTGGTTGATGGCGCGATGAATGACTTGCTGCGTCCCGCCCTTTACAGGGCTCACCACGAGATCATGCAGGTTAAACAGACTGATGATGCTGGCAGCACAACAGACGTCGTGGGTCCCGTATGCGAAAGCGGAGATTTTCTGGCAACAGACCGGATACTGCCTGCTGTCAAAAGCGGTGATTTGCTGGCCGTCGCAACTGCCGGGGCTTATGGCTTCGTACAGTCTTCAAATTACAATGCACGCCCTCGTGCTGCTGAAGTTCTGGTCGAGAATGACCAGTTTCGTGTGATCCGAAAACGGGAAGATCAGGAAGACCTTGTGCGAGGTGAATCACTCTGATGCAGCCGCATGTGTCAATCTGCTGATCCGAATCAGGTCAAAGGCTCAAAAGGCCATTTCGCCGTCGTTGTATAGCCCGGAAATCTCACTAATGGGTTGAGAATGAGCCTTTGAATCGTGTATAATATCTTTGTTATCAGTATCTTACACTGATTTCGAAGGGAGGGTTCATGAAAGCAGGGTGCGCGGCGCAGAAGTTGCAATTCGAGGCGCACGGCAAGCGCGACGTGGTCGCGGATTTCGATGGTGGGAGGATGACGTCGGACGGCGGGGGATTGCTGCTGCGCGAAGCGAACTGCTGCTTGGGCGACCTGATGGCGCGGCTGGGCCAGTGTGTCTCCGACTTCCGCCAGCAGGAAGGCCGTTTCTATCATGGCTACTACCGGGAGCACTGCTATCTGCCGCTGTACATTTTCTGCGAGCACCACGCGCTGTGCGCGCGGCTGCGGACGGCGGACCGGGACGCCTCCGACGGCAGCGTGGAGGAGCTGGAGCGCATCGTGGGACGGATCCGGGAGCGCTGGCCGGCGACCCGGATCCGCATCCGCGCGGACGCGGGGTTCTGCCGCGACGGGATCCTGAGCTGGTGCGAAGCCAATGCGGTGGGCTACGTGCTCGGGCTGGCTCGCAACCCGGTGCTGACTCGGCGCTTGAAGTGGCCCTGTTTTCGTGGACACCTAAGATAGCTTGGATAGGCAGGGGTTGCTCGCTGGAGAGGCGGGGGTAAGGAGGCCCCGAACGATGAGCAAGAAAGTCTATGTGAAGCCGTATCCGAAGGAGTTTCGGGAACAGGTGGTGAAGCTGGTGCAGCTGGGGGATCGCAGCACGCTGGAGGTGGCCCGGGAATTCGAGATTTCGGTGGATTCGGTACGGCGCTGGGTGCAGCAGGCGGAGCGCGACCAGGGCCGCCGTCAGGACGGCCTGAGCAGTCCCGAGAGGGAGGAGCTGGTGCGTCTGCGACGGGAGATCCGGCGGCTACGGATGGAGCGGGAGATCCTGTCAAAAGCAGCGGCCTGGTTCGCTCGGGAAACCGATTCGATCGCGTAAGAGCGTTCGAATTTGTGAGAGCGAACCAGGCCCGGTATCCGATCGTGTGTATGTGCCGCGTGCTGGGCGTCTCCCCCAGCGGCTACTACGCGTGGCGGGGGCGCGGCAGCGGGTGGCGCGGCTGATGCGGGCGCTGGGCCGGCAGGGCGTGACGCGTCGCAGACGGCGTTGCACGACCCGCAGGGACCGGGAAGCGGCCGTGGCGCCGGACCGGGTGCAGCGCCGATTCGAGGCGGCAAAGCCGAACCAGGTGTGGGTAGCGGACATCACTTACGTGCCGACCCAAGAGGGCTTCCTGTACTTGGCGACGGTGCTGGACGTGTTCAGCCGCAAGGTGGTGGGCTGGGCGATGAGCGCGCGCCAGACGGTGGAGCTGGTGCAGTCGGCGCTGGAGATGGCGCTCGAGACGCGGGTGGCGCGAGGCGTGGTGTTCCATTCCGACCGCGGCTGCCAGTACACGGCGCTGGCGTTCAGCCAGCGCTGCGCCGAGGCTGGCATCCAGCGATCGATGGGGCGGGTAGGCCGCTGTTTCGATAAGGATTATAGTTCATACTGCACCTCATTCGAACGATCCGCAGGAACTCCGGGTGTTTGCATGTCCGGCGAGGCCTTACTTGCCCTCTTTTGCGGTTTCGGCGGCTCGTCTGGCCATTCGTACAGACATTCGCCCTTGTCGTTGCAGACGTGCGCCGTCAGCAGCTCTCGGTCGCGCCATTTCTTGACCGTCCCGGTCGTGACCCCAAGTCGTTCCGCCATCTCCTTGAGGTCCAGCAACCCACGCGCGCGCAGCCGTACGCCCAGGGCGATGCCCTCCCCCTTGGTCATCGTCACGTCCTCAATCAGCAGCCGCGCCATCCGCTTGCGCTCCCGGTCCGGCGTCGCGGGGTCGTTCCACAGGCGCGGGAAATCGGTCGCGAGCGCCAGGATCCGCTGGCGCTGGCCCTCGTCGAGTTGACGGCGGTCTTCGGCGTGCTTGCGCTCGCATTCCCGCTGCGCGTCCTCGAGCTCCCGCAGGCAGGCGTTCCATTCCGCCTCCAGGACATCGGCGACCAGCCGGTTGCCCGGATCCACCTGCACCCGCAACGCGACCTCGAGCGTCACCGGCGTCATGCGCTCCACCAGCAAGGCGCCGACGGCCCGGTCGATGCCGGCGCCGGGAATGCGCTGGCAGATCGCTCCGGCATGGGTGATTCCCTCTCTCTGGCACAGGTAGTCCGGAACCAGACGACCTTGCCGTGTGTGGTACCGGACCGTCATGCGGCCGCCGCAGGCACCGCACACCGCGAGGCCCTGCAGCAAGGCCGGGCCCTCCCGCGGCGGGCCCTGGCGCCGCTCCGAGCCGTGCGCCCGTCAGGCTGGAGCAGCTGTCGGCTGCGACCATAGGCGAAGGCCCCGGCGTAACGGGGGTTATGCAGCATCTGCAACACGCGCCAGTGCGTCAGCTGCTTCCAGTGCAGTTCGCCCTTGTCCGGTCCGCTGCGCGAATCTTTCTTGTGTACCCGGATGATGAGCAGGGAATGAAGCGTGCAAAGGAAGTGAACGATCGCATGATCCAACTAGCATTGAAAATGGGTGGTTCCTGCTCGGGTGAGCACGGGATTGGAATCGGCAAGATCGACATGCTTCGACAGCAACATGGTGAGGGGGTTGCGGTGATGAAAGCCATCAAACAGGCCCTTGACCCGGGGAATATATTGAACCCGACGAAAGTACTGGGATAAAGTGCTAGCTGTTTCAGCGTCGTTCAATAATCAACGACTGCGACCACGAGAACGGATACGTTCCAGCTCCTGTTCCAGTCGCGTGGCTACGATCGGCTGGCTGTCATAAACATTGTGCTTCTCGGACGGATCCGTTTCCAGATCGAATAACTGATAAGGCTTGCCAAAAGGTTCACCTGAGGGTTTTTCACGCCCTCCAGAACCATTTCCAGCAATCAGTTTCCAGCGCCCATCACGAATAGCAAACATGCCTCCAGATGAATGGTGGATGACCGGAGCCCTCTGTTTCTCCCAGACCCCGCCACGGAACAATGGCAGCAGGCTGAAACTATCTTCAGCGACATTCATTGGCAAGTCCCTACCCGCAATCTCTGCCAATGTAGCGAACACATCCGTCAGGCAAACTGTAGTGTTCTGGACGCTGTCAGCTTTGATCTGTGCTGGCCAGCGGACAACGAATGGGACACGTTGGCCTGCTTCCCAAATATCAGCCTTGGTTCCCCGGTATACGTAATTCGCCGTATGGTTCAGAGAACGATAGGCCTGTACGGATGAGTCATCGGTGTGATCCTTGTCACTGATTCCATCCAGACGATACATGTAAGATCCGTTATCGGATGTAAACAGCACCAGCGTGTCTTGTGTGATTGATGCTTTCTCAATGGCACTCAGGACACCTCCAACAGCAGCGTCAACATGTACGATAAAGTCCCCATAGGGACCTATATTCGTCTTGCCCTGAAAACGTTCTGCTGGCCAGACCGGCTTATGCGGTGCCGTTAATGGTACGTACAAGAGAAAAGGATCCGATTTGTTGGATGCTTTCTCTATAAAGTCCGCAGCCTGCTCAACCAGATCATCAAGCACCTCAACCGGGTCGAGATCCGGACCTCGCTCCCCTTTCCTCATAAAACGAGGGAATTTCAGTGCTGGTTGCTCAACAAGAGGATGTGTCGTAATCTCGCCGTTCCGGATATATACATACGGTGGGAAGTCGAGTGATGCCGGGATGATAAATGATTCCTTGAAGCCGTGCGTGTGGGGACCGTCACTGACAGGCTTGTTGAAATCAAACTCACCTGACTTACTTTTGGCAAATCCAAGCCCCAGGTGCCATTTACCAACGATTGCTGTCTGATATCCACTTGCGCCAAGAAAAGTGCCAATGGTTTCGCGATCTGATGCAAGCAAGGGTTCCCCATAGCCATTGAGTACACCGCGCTTGAGTCGTGTCCGCCAGGAATAGCGTCCAGTCAACAATCCATATCGAGTTGGAGTACAGACACTGGAAGGTGTATGGGCATCAAGGAACACCATGCCCTGCTTGGCCAAGGCGTCCAGGTTCGGCGTAGGTATAGTGGATTCAGGATTCAGGAAGCCAACATCCCCGTACCCCATGTCATCAGCCAGGATGACAACAATGTTCGGTAACTTGGCAGACGCAACAGTCGCCAGGAAAAAAAAGACAACACTGAAATGAAGCAGCATTCAACCAGATCTCAACTGGAATAGTGCTAAGTCAGGAGACAACTGCCGTTGATACTTCCTGTAATTCACAACCTGCCCGTAACTGCACACTGAAGCGACACTCAGACAACTATGTTGGCTGCCTCTAATCCATACCGTGCTGAAGACGGTTAAGACCTTTAATAACCAGCTAATCTTTCTTTTCTATCTTGCGTTTGCCTATAAGATCGAGGTTTTCATTCTCAGCATCAAACTTGAAATCCTCGACCCTGTCAGCAAGTGACTCATCCTCATAGTAAGGCTCAGCCCATTCTTTGGCCATCTCCAGAATGCTCCTGCGTACTCTCGGATCATTGATGTTTTCGCGATCAAACATCATCGCGATGTTGAGTAAAATCCGCGACACTCCGAATCCAAATTCTGTTGAAGAGATCGAAATGCCACCAGCTTCCGCTTCGGAAACCAACTTCTCAAAATCTCCTTCAGCGCCGCAGAGTTCATCTATCACAGCAAAGATTCCACGGGTCAGTGTCAGTGTCTCCATAGTATTCATCTGCACTGTTGTAGACACTGGAGTCCCAGACCTAACACTGGTCAGAAGAGGGGAAACCGAGGCATCCCCGGATGGCAGTGGGAAATCAAATGCAATGGATTCCTGGGAACCCAGTAAAGCTTTGATCTTCCCCGCACCTTCAGCAAATTCAATTGCATTCATCCGCACGCTCCTGCGGTAATTGCTGATATAGCTTTGAAAGTCCTCTATCTTGGACTCATCAGTTTTAATACCTTCAGTGAAAGCGTCTGCAAGTTCGTCATAGCCATGAGCCAAGCCTGCATTCAGTACGGCAAGCCAAAGCATCGCTCTTGAGCTCAACTCTCCTTCCGAGTTCATCACTTGTTCAAGCTGATCTTTGGTCTTTGGGTAATCAGGAATCTTGTAATTATCGATAGCAGCTTGCCAGTACATCTCTGCTGAACTCTGCTGTGGCCCCGTGGGGCCGCATGAACATGCCAGGATGAGCAAACTGATAGCGAAGAGTACAAGCAAGTTCAAGGAAAATAGTTTTGATTGCTTGCGCCTATTTTGCATAAAACACCTCCCTATGCAAACCGTGTAGATTTTCGCAATTTGAGCATGTAACTGCAAGTTTTTTTGAAATAATCTAAAAATTGACTCGATGCCCTTGCCTTGACCTCAGTAGGAGCGATGCCCTGCAACAATTAATAAACGCTCCCTGACCCACATCCACCCCATCAAATTGCATCCTTGAAAACGCAGATATTAATCTCCTGATTCGCTAAGCTATCCACCTTAATGGAGCGATACTTGCAGGCTGAGTCCAAGATCGGTGGTTACGTCCTGGCAGGTGGGAATAGTTCCAGGTTCGGGTCAAATAAAGCACTACAACTTATTGACGATAAGCCACTTATATTGCACGTGAGTGAAGCTGTTTCAAAATTAGCCACAGCCGTCACGATTGTCAGTGGAGTACATAACTACCAATCACTGGGGTTAACTGTAATTCCCGACCGTGTATCTGGACGGGGTCCGCTGGGAGGAATTATAAGCGCCCTTGAACATTCCTCCTACGAGTGGAACCTGATTGTGGCATGTGACATGCCACTTCTCGCGGCAGCCCCGCTTGAATCCCTTGTTAAAAAAGCTCTTAATTCTTCAGCCGAAGTCATAACACCCCGCACCCCCGATGGCCTTCTGCAACCACTTTGTGCGATGTATTCAAAGTCCGCACTGGAAGGCTTGTTGACTGCGTTACTTAACGGCACTCGTAAGTTGAGCGTCGCATTTCAGAATATCCGGTGGGAGTTACTGGAGGTTGATGATGATCTACCTTACCTCAACATTAACCATCCGGATGATCTGGACAAGCTGACTTGAACTCCATTCCGCATGCTAATGGGATAGCATACAAATTCTGGTGATGGAATCCTTACAGGACAGCTTCAAGCTTAGACCTTGGCACAAGCTGGAGAATGCCATAGCTGCAGGCGCACTCCTGTTCATGGCTATTTTGCCCTTGGTTGAAGTTACTGGTCGCCGTCTGGGCATTGGCAACCTGGTGCCAGGGTCCATCCCCCTGGTTGAGCACCTGACCCTGCTGATCGCAGTCGTTGGAGGTGCTCTTGCCGCCAGAAGCAATCGACTTCTGGCATTATCCACTGCAACATTTCTCCCGGAACGATTCAAGGATCCTGCCCGAAAATTCACCGCTACACTTGGCGTTGCTGTTTGCAGTTGCCTGACCTACTCTTCCTGGAACTTTGCAGTTGTAGAACGTCAAGCAGGTGACATCCTTGCATTCGGGATCCCGCTCTGGTTTTTTATCATGCCTATGGCTCCCGGCTTTGCTGTAGTCGGCCTGCGGATGGCATGGAACGTTTCCGAGAACCATTTTGGAAGACTGGTCCCCCTGACAGGAATTCTTATTCCTCTTGCTTTCAGGTACTGGGAATTCCTGGGAACGCTACCTATTCTGAATTACGCAGTTGCTGTCCTGATTGGCGGTGCATTGCTGGGACTACCTGTCTTTGCAGTCATTGGCGGGATTGCATCCCTGTTTTTCTGGTATGAGTACACTCCTGTAACCGCCATTCCACTGGCGGCATATCAGCTTTCGGCACAGCCCCTGCTACCTGCGATTCCACTGTTCACACTGGGCGGATACATTCTTTCCGAAGGCGGTGCAAGCCGCAGACTTGTCAAAGTATTCACCGCACTTGTCGGATGGCTTCCAGGAGGACTGGCAGTCTCAACGACTCTTGTTTTTGCCTTCTTTACTTCGTTCACGGGTGCTTCCGGAGTCAGCATCCTGGCTTTGGGAAGTCTCCTGCTACCTGTGATGCTGGCCGCCAACTACTCCCGGTCATTTTCCATTGGACAATTGACTGCATCCGGATCGATTGGCTTGCTTTTTCCGCCCAGTCTGCCAGTGATTCTTTACGCGGTCTATTCCCGCACCCCGATTGTTGACTTGTTTCTGGGGGGGCTCATTCCTGGCCTGCTCCTGGTTAGTCTTGTAGCGCTCTGGGGGATTATCCAGGGACGCAGGGTTGAGCAGGAAAAACGTTCATTCAGCATGCAGGAAGCCCTTAGTGCAATCAATGCGGCGAAATGGGAGATTCTTCTTCCCATTATCGTAATCATCGGTATATTCGGCGGCTTTGTCACGCTGGTCGAAGCTGCCGCGTTAACTGTTCTCTACGCATTCATCATCCAGTGCCTCGTCTATCGCGATCTACCCATCCGAAGAAAACTTCCCTCTGTTGCTGTCGAGTGTGCCTCGTTGGTCGGTGGTGTTCTACTCATTCTGGGCATGGCCCTTGGACTGACAAACTACCTAATTGATGCACAGGTTCCCGACAGGGTACTTGAATGGGTGCAATCCCACATCGAATCCAAGTACGTCTTCCTGCTCGCACTCAACATATTGTTGCTGCTTGTCGGCTGCATGATGGACATCTTTTCAGCAATTCTGGTTGTTGTCCCATTGATTACCCCGATAGGCGCGGCTTTTGGCGTGGATCCCGTGCATCTTGGAATCATATTCCTGGCGAACCTTGAGCTGGGCTACCTGACACCACCTATCGGGATGAACCTGTTCCTGTCGTCCTATCGCTTTAATGAGCCGTTAACCTTTGTTTACCGTTCTGTTCTGCCGTTCCTGTTGATTTTGTTGATCGGGGTGTTGTTGATTACGTACGTGCCGGCACTAACTTTGTTTCTGGTGCGCTGAAAATGGTGCGCTGAAAACCATCTCAAAGATACTCCTTTGATACACTCGACTTAGTACTCAGATCTGAAGTCTCCCAATGGAGATTCTCCGCAAAAAAACCACAAGTTGCCAAGTCGGCAGCACTTGGATTGGCGGCGACAACCCGATTGTCGTGCAGTCGATGACCAACACAGACACAGTCGACACTGTTGCGACTGTGAACCAGGTGCTGGCCCTTGCCCAGGCGGGTTCGGAACTGGTACGTGTCACGGTCAATCATCAAAAAGCGGCTGCAGCTGTCCCGCAGATTATCCGTACGTTAAGGGATTTCGGCTGCGAGACACCCATTGTGGGCGATTTTCACTACAACGGACATCTGCTCCTGCAGCAGTATCCAGACTGTGCCCGCGACCTGGCAAAATACCGAATCAACCCCGGCAACGTCAACATCGGCAAGAAACATGATGACAACTTCAGGACGATGATTGAAGCTGCCGTCGAATACGAAAAACCGGTTCGTATTGGAGTGAACTGGGGGTCTCTGGACCAGCAGTTGTTGACTGCTCAAATGGATGAAAATACCAGACGCAAGAATCCATGGTCAGCTGCCGACGTCATGCGAGAGACAATTGTTCTCAGTGCCTTGCAATCCGCCAAGGCAGCGGAAAGTTATGGGCTCCGTCACGACCAGATCATCTTGAGCGCCAAGGTATCCAAGGTGCAGGATTTGATTGCCGTATACCGCGCTCTATGCGAGCGTTGCGACTATCCCTTGCACCTGGGTCTCACAGAAGCCGGTATGGGCAACAAGGGCATCATAGCCTCCACAGCCGCCATGTCTGTTCTCTTGCAGGAAGGCATTGGCGATACGATCCGAGTTTCACTGACTCCCCAGCCCAATGGCGATCGTTGCGAGGAAGTTGAAGTCGCAAAGCAGATACTGCAGTCCCTGGGACTCCGCCACTTTACACCGCAAGTCACGGCATGCCCAGGATGCGGACGTACCACCAGCACATTCTTCCAGGAGATGGCCGGGCAGATAGAGACTTACCTGCGTGCACGCATGCCGGAGTGGGAACAGCAGTATGAGGGCATTGAACTCATGAATGTCGCCGTGATGGGTTGCGTGGTCAATGGACCAGGTGAGTCAAAACACGCTGACATCGGGATTTCCCTGCCTGGAACATTTGAAGAGCCAACGGCGCCTGTTTACATTGACGGTAGACTGGACTGCACACTTCGCGGGGGTCATATCGTCTCGGAATTCATAGAGATTCTGGATAACTACGTCGTCAACCGTTATACACAGCAGCCCTAATAAACAGGTGCAAATTCCTATTGCTTTCTGATTGCCAATTTCTGGCAGAATGGATTCGGATCAGTTCAGACCAAACCAAGGGAACTGCGACGTAAACCCATATCCCTGATAAAGATACATATAGGTGACGATACCTGCAATTGTTGCTGCGAACAGCAGAATTACCAGAAATATCCGGAACCATGGGAGGGAGCGTCCTTCCCTGCGCAGGACAAGCAGCCAACTTGCCCCGATACCAACGAAATAAAGCAGGATCATCGGACCGGCGAACAAAGTCATCGTGATCGGGTCCCCAGTTGGAGTAATAATCGCTGCAACCACAAACATCAAAAGCACTGCATACCGAACGTTTCTCAGCAGAAACCTGGGTGTTGTCAAACGCAGCAGTGTAAAGAAGAAGATCAAAACCGGCAACTGGAAAACAATTCCAAGACCAATTTCCAGAATGATGAATGTGTTCAGATACTCACTGACCGAGATCATTGGATCGATCTGATCTGATGAAACTGTCAGCAGAAACTGCAGGGTTACCCGCAGTGCAATGAAGTAGCAGAACATCCCGCCAAGAATGAACAAGGTGGCCGTTGTAAAAATGAAGGGGACAGCCCAGCGTTTCTCCTTGTGGTAAAGACCGGGAGCAATAAACTTCCATGCCTGGTACATGATCCAGGGGGAACCCGCAAAGACTGCAGCTACCAACGGGACCTTGATGTACACGACCTGGAACTGTTCCAGGGGACGGATATTGATAATCCTGATTGCTTCCTCTCCCTCCTTGGCTATGGCCTGAGCTGCAGCGTTAAATGGCAGCAGCACATAAGCCAGCAAGTCCTTGGCAAAAGTGAGACAGACCAGGTAGACAACAAGCAGACCGCCTATCCCACGCAAGAGTCTGGTACGCAACTCCTCCAGGTGATCGAGAAATGACATGCGGGCCATGTCATCGTCATCATTCTCGTCATTGACTGGTGGCTCAGATGGCGGTGGAGTGGAACCATGGGGTCCGGACTGCTCTGCGCCGTCCTTAGAAGCTTTTGCACCCCCGGAAGGATCATCTGCATGCTGGTCATCATAAAGATGATCCGATTCGTCGTAGTTGTGATCGTCGTAGTACGACGACTTGGAATCTGGCTCTTCTGAAGGTTCAGTTCCTTCATGGGTCGATGGGTCTGTATCCTCTGAAGGAGTCCCTTTTTCAGGCTGAACAGGGGATTCGGAAGAATCCTTCGGGTCGCTGGATATATCTCCGGTTGGGTCCAGAGATTCTTTCTCTTCCGAGCTCATGGTAAATTCTGCACTTGTCGATATTGATTTTGTTAAGAATCCTGTTTATAAGGCTTCTGTCAGGCTGATTCTGACTCTGTGATACTTACTTCTGATTCTGGCGGACCCGAAACAGACTGTTCGCTACTTTGCTCCACGGATTGTGACTCATCCAAACTCGCAGCTGGTTCACCAGCTGCCTGAAGTCCGTACTGCTCGGCTGGTTGCTGAGCTTCATCTTCGGGAACAGGGTTCGGCTTTGTAGTATTCGGTGTGGCAGTTGTGGAGTCTGTTTGTCCTGAAGTAATGGATCCGGAGGAGTACTGGCCGTCATTACCATAGCCATCGTCATCGTAGTCGTAATCGTCGTTATTACCCTCAATGTCGTCCTGATAGGTCTTTTTGATGTCTCTCTGTACGTCTTTTGTCAGATCGGTGACATCCTTGGTTTCCTGCTCAATGTTGTCCATCTCCTTCTGGAATGTAGTTTTTAGCTCATTAGATGCTCGTTTGAATTCAGCCAAGCCCTTACCGAATGTCTTGCCTAGCTCAGGCAATTTTTTTGGCCCAAAAACCAACAAGGCCAGAATAAACAGGACAATGATTTCGCCCATGCCGAGGGGGCCCATAAGTGATACCTCAATTGATTCCTGAATATTTTCTACTCACAGGAATACCATTTGATTTTAGCGACGACTCAGCAACCGGTCAACCTGAGTACATCTGCATCAGTCAGACGAATGAATGAGACAGTACAAGTTCAAGAAGCAGGTTCAGTTTATTAATTGAGTATGGAAATTTTATATCGGGCTGGCTCACCCAGAGCATGCCTGATAAATCCATGACTGAGGTTACAATAAAATTGATATGGACCGTATTGGACTCAAAAGGATGCATCACGTTTCCTTAGCGGTTTCTGACCTAAATGCTTCCAAACATTTCTTTTGTGAAATTCTTGGTCTACCGGAAGACGAAAGACCTGAATTCGATTTTCCTGGCGCATGGCTGGCTGTCGGTGATCGCCAGATTCACCTGATCCAGGAACAGAAAGCTAACAGGAAGCAGAATTCCCAGCTCACAAGATCGGATCATCTCGCACTTGAGGTTGAAGACCTTGATGCCGTCAAAATTCGCCTGCAGGAATGCGATGTTCGGTTTTCAGAAGGTGGCAATGAGCGACTGGGCATGAGTCAGGCCTTTTGCAGCGACCCAGATGGTCACACGATCGAATTCGTACAATACCACTGAGATGACTGACATTATTGAGGTGAAGTGTCAATAACCGGTTTACTTTCATTTCCAAGGAATTCAATCTACATAGTCCATGAAACGTTTAATTTTCTGCTGTCTGTGCATCCTGATCTCTTCCATCCCTGCAGCCGCACAATCTGCAGAACTCGGCATTTCAGGTGGTTTCAGCGTACTTGGGGACAAGACAATCAGTAAGGATACAGTTGAGAACATCACTCAGTTGTACGATCTCAAGAGCGGTATCCGCATTGGAGCTCGCATGGCTTTCAATCCAAAGCGTTTTATGGGGCACGAATTTGCCTATTCGTACCAACACTCCGGACTACAACAAATACTGTCAGACAGTGAACTTGCCGAAGCTGCATCCATAACTGATGCTGGACGTATAACGATTCACAATGCGTACTACAACCTGGTGATGCACGCCACAGGTTCCGGTTCATCTGTCAGGCCTTTCGTCACCGGAGGTGGCGGGTTTTCTTCATTCTTTTTACCGGGACAATCTTCCTTTTCAGGTGGCGGGGACACAAAGTTTGGTTATAACTATGGTGGAGGCATCAAACTCAACTTCCTGCTGTACGGGATTCGGCTGGATTACCGCATCCATGTCACAGGCAAGCCTTTTGGTCGATATATCCCCAACGTGGAAGGGCTTATGAAAAACAGCGAGATATCAGCCACCTTTTCGTTTCTTTTCGGATAGCAACTATTTGACAGCCGTGTTGTCACGGTCAATCGCAACTACAGCAACTAAAGTGTTTTCACACTGCAATCCAGGCATCTGCTGCACATAGCAGTTCTCTCAGTCCACTGAGTCCCTGTCGACTGGGAATATTATTCAGTAATCCTTCTTGCTGGCTGAAAATCAGATCACTTTCTGGCGCTCAAAGAAACGGCATTGTTTGACCATTAGTCGACTGTTTGCAATTATTATCCCCATACTCATTTTGGGAGCACCCTCAGCCACACAAAGAGTGGAACTCGGTATTGGTAGTGGTGTTGGCATGCTGCACGACAAGGAAGTCAGTTTCATTGAGAACACCGATGGCATTGATAAGTACTTCTTCACTGATGAACCCTATTTCACCTTACGAGGAACCTATAACTCTCAGAAGTTTCTTGGCCATGAAGCCACTCTCGGCATAAAGCAGCTTTTCATGGAGTACGGGTTCTACCAAGACGGCTTCCCACCCGAACTTGGTGAGATTGACAACGTTGAGATTCTCAATCTCAAATACAACCTTGTTGTCCATACAACCGGGACAAATGCAAGTTTCAGGCCCTTTCTGACACTCAGTGGCGGACTCTACGATATCTCAATACCACCTGGTGATTTCGATTACAATTCCTGTACCAACAGGTATCAGTAAATCAGGAACAACGGTTCCCTACTGGGATACAACTATTGAATTAGGTTCAAGATAAAGTTCTCTAAAGCAGGATTTCGGGTTGACTACCAAGATCATATTGCTGCCAAGCCCTTCGGGAATATTTATCCAAATGTCAATGGGAAGCTCAAGTTCTCCGAACTTTCAGCATCAGTTTCCTTACTCCTGAATTGACAGAAGACTGATTGCGTCCCTGCAGATTTGAGCGAACAAGCTTGACCCGTGGTTCCGTGCAGTTTGTGATGAAGAGTGTTCAGTGTGAAAACTCTTAAAAATCAGTACTGCTAGAAGCTGTTTACGGCTTCTGCTTCGTCAATAAAGCTTTCGAATACTGTGTATAGCTTTGTGATCTGCAAGAGGTCAGAGACTTTCTTCTGGACATGGAGTAATTTGACCTGGCATTCGTTGTTTTTTGCCGTAGTATAGGCTGACACCAACTCACCCAGCCCTGAACTATCGATATATCTCACATTCTCAAGGTTGAGCAACATGTTCTTGGCACCTTGGCTCAACTGCTCACGAACAGTGTCGCGTAACAACCCCGATGCTTCCCCAAGCGTGACTCGACCTGACAGATCAATCACCTTAACCCCATTAACATCGCGAATCGCAATAGATAAACTCATATAAGATAGTCCTCCTGATTTATTCCTTCAACGCTTTATTGCGGTACTTTACCAAACGAACCATCGTACCAGTGTCTTCACCTGGTCCGATATCGACTTCGTCAAAAAGAGCCTTGATGATCAACAAACCACGGCCAGAAGCATTCAGCAGGTTCTCCTCTGCCAGAGGGTCCCTGACCGTTTTCGGGTCAAATCCCTGCCCTTGATCAACAACTGTCACCCGAAAAGCAACCTCATCAACAGAGGCATCAAAATTGACTTTCTTATCCGGGTTGAAGTCATTACCGTGCTTGACTGCATTAGCTACTACTTCACGGATCACCATGCCGATTTGGTCTACCTGGTCTTCATCAAATCCGTTGATTTCAGCCATGCGCTGAACAATCAACTCAGCAGCATCCACACTGTCCAGTGTGCTCTCCAGATTCATCCGTAGTTTGCGGGCATCTGTCATGAATACCGACTTTAAGCCAACTCACTAGCAGTCCAAACTCCAGCAAACAAACACGGAACGATTGCATACAGAGAGCTGCAAAGTCAAGGAATGCCAAGTCGAATTATCTCATTTTAAAACGATATCGCTATGTAATTCGTTGCAAGAGACTGAAGGGCCACAAAAGTTGCCCGAGTCAACCAGGACAATCCAGTGAATGCCTCCATTGTTGAAGCAGAATTAGTTGAATCAGGAATGTATTCTGATTGTTCCAGAAAGGCTAACCAGTAGTAAACTCTTGTAAATGAAAGCTTTTACCATGACTCAGATTTTTAGGTTCGCCCTGATTGCAATATTAATCACGACAGCATGTTCAACCACTGATTCCGGGATGGAAGAGATGGATCGTGGGTTTGGCACAGTTGCCAAAATGCATGACGCCCTGGATGCGATTGTCCCCACCAACTACAAGATCGAGAAGCTTGCCGGAGAAATGATCTTCACGGAAGGTCCTGTCTGGATTGAGGAGGGTGGACCGCACCTGCTTTTCAGTGACATTCCTGCAAACGCAATATTGCGCTGGGCACCGGGTGACACATCAGCCAGTGTGTACCACAGTGACATCTATACCGGAGAGCTACGTGAAGGATTCCTTGGTTCAAATGGTTTAACTCTTGACAGGCAGGGACGATTGCTGGCCGCTGAGCACGGTAATCGTCGCATTTCTAGACAGGAAGGCGAGACCTGGGTAACCGTTATCGATAGCTACATGGGGAAAAAACTCAATAGCCCGAATGACCTGGTCTGGCATCCCAATGGCTGGCTGTATTTCACTGACCCCCCTTACGGTCTGACACAGCAGGACGAGGACCCGATGAAGGAACTGGACTTCAATGGCATTTTCCGCTTGAATTACGAAACGCAGGAACTGGAGTTGTTGAGCAAGGATCAGACCCGTCCGAACGGTATTGGTTTTTCTCCTGACGGAATGACTGCTTATGTTGCTAATTCAGACTCTGCCAATAAAGTCTGGATGGCATATGACGTCAACGATATGGGGATGTTTGAAAATGGCCGCGTTTTCTTTGAAGTGACCACTGTGGAAGCTGATGGCAGCCCTGACGGCCTGAAACTTGATAACGAAGGTAACATCTATGCAACTGGTCCTGGTGGAGTCTGGATCTTTGCTCCAGACGGCACACATCTTGGCACCATTCAGCCTGTAGAGATTCCTGCCAATGTTGGCTGGGGGGATGATGGGAGTTCGTTGTACATGACAGCGCGGACAGGACTCTATCGGATCAAGCTGATGTCAAAAGGCTCCATGCCTGTAGAAATGGTGGAAAACGAGTAGCTCCCAACCACGCGAAGACCTGCCATGAGAAGACTTCAGAACTTGGCTTATCAGTGCTGGCAAATCAGAAAAAAATGGCCAATAGCTACAGTCAAGCCATTGATGGCTTTATCAATACGTGGGCGCAGAAAGAAAGAATTATTGAATCACACCCGACCGACCTGAGTGCTTCCAAAGAATTTTAACCGTTGAAAGAGCCCATCCTGCAGATGGATTAGCTCATTGCAATTAAAATGGGTTCACTTTGGCACGCAACAAAGTTCAGTTCCAGAAAGGTCACAGTCTTCCCGACTCTATGGAGCACTACGGCAGTATATGCTGAGGCGTTGTTCCTAGCGCGTTGGCCGAAAGGCTTTGTCTGCCCAGCGTGCGGGCACCGGCACAACTGCCGGTTGCAAACTCACAAACTCTTCCAGAGCACCCGCTGCAAGCATCGGGTCTCACTGACCGCGAGCACGCTGTTGGAGACACCAGCGCTCCGACCGCCAATCGATGTCTGAATATTCGTCGTAACGCGCCCATGAACCGCCGATGCATTACATAGTATGCGCAATCCTACAACACGCAATCCGAGTAGAGCATCGCGATTTCGCAGGACAAGCCAGAATTGTTTACATCCACTTGCACCCAGTGGCACGATTGGCACTACGCCTAGGAGATTTCTCGTTGTGCTGTTGGTGGCTGTGCGGCCCCTGGCACCGAGAGGATGTCAATCAAGTCATTGTTTAAGTGCGAGATGTGTCCGTCAACAGCTACATTCGACCAGTTTCTATTCTCTTACTTTACGTCATGTTGAGCGAGAGCCGAAAGATACAGAGTTGATTCTTGTTGGGTTTCGTAATTTAGATATAACCAGTTGCGGGGAGGACTGACTTTTTTCGCGGGATACTTGTAAAAGTAGGCAGATAGCCGATACCAACAGTCCCAACCCGACCCGACGGTACGTGTCGGACTTGAGCGAAGTGGTTGTGCGCTCAGCGTGACCGAACGAGCACGTGGAATGGAACCGTCTTATGCACAAACGTCGCAACTAAGCGGTACCATTCGGTGTGATTGGCAGTGACATGACATTCTGTTACACCGAACCCCAAGCCGGGAATATCTGGGTCTTCTCACTAGATGACAGCAAGCCGACGCCTGTCGCCCTCGGAACCAATCTCATCACGATTGAGGGTGGACTGCCACGTGTCGGTGAGCGGGGACACACCCTAGGCGGGTGCTGCCCGGATACGGATTCCAGTCGACCGAGGGTGGTGAGCCGATCACTACCTCCGCTCCACTCCAACCGACATCCGGCAACGGTGGGTTTGAAACTGGAATGACGAATCCATACTTCGGTGAAGCCAGTATCTTGAAGGAATCTACGGCTATCAATCGCGTGCTTTGTGTCGGCTGCCCCAAAGCAGGCGGAGTCAGTGGTCCTAATCTGTTTCAAACTAGGCTGACGACTAGACAGTTCTTTGACGAGGTACTACAGGAGGGCAATGGGATGCCATCGTTCTACGAATTGCTCGACCCCGACCAAATCCTGAAGGTTCACGAACTCGTCGTCTCCCGGGACAGGCTCTGAACCAGACAATGTACGACGCAATTGTCATCGGCATTGGAGGGATGGGCAGCGCAACTCTCTATCACCTCGCACACAGCGGCTGCAAGGTGCTGGGCTTGGAGCAGTTCGGTATCGCTCACAGGTTCGGCTCCTCTCACGGATCGACACGAATAATTCGGCTGGCTTACTCCGAAGGACCCGAGTATGTCCCGCTGTTGCACGCAGCCTATCGATACTGGCGAGAACTCGAAGACGTCGCAGGTGAGACCCTCCTGCACGTTACAGGCGGGCTAGACATAGGACATTGGAAGAGTTGGACTATTAAGGGTTCGCGGGCTTCTTGTCTTGAGCACGGCCTCGAATTCGAGGAACTTGACAGCACGGAAGTCAACAAGAGATTTCCCGGCTATCGGCTTCCCCCTTCAATGCGGGCCGTTTACCAGCCCGATGGTGGGTATGTGCTCTCCGAGGAAGCCATCAGGGCCTACGCTGCGATGGCTCGCGCTAACGGCGCTGAAATCATTACGAATGTACAGGTTTGCGGTTGGGAGCGAAACTCGCGGGGCTTAAGAGTCGATACCACATGCGGAGAATTCGAGGCCAATCGATTGGTGATCACAGTTGGCTCTTGGGCTGGCTTGCTGAGTTCCAAGCTGCGGCATCTTTGTCAGCCCGAGAGACAGGTCATGCTTTGGACCACACCGCTGCAGTCGATGGCATTCAAACCAGGGAGCTTCCCGGTCTTCAACATAGAAGCACCGTTTGGACGTTTCTACGGGTTCCCCGACCACTGTAACGAGGGGTTCAAGATAGGGAAGTACCACCATTTACAACAGCAAGTCGCCAACCCCGACCAGCTAGACCGCGAATGTCATCAGGAAGACGAGGAAGTCTTGCGCGAAGCCATCGAAGAATACTTTCCACAAGCGAACGGTGCAACTCGCAAAATGGCAGCTTGCATGTTCACGAACAGCCCGGACGGGCATTTCATCCTGGACTGCTACCCGGGCGAAGACAATGTGTTCGTCGCGGCTGGTTTCTCGGGGCACGGATTCAAGTTTTGTAGTGTTATCGGCAAGATCATGGCCGAGTTCTGTTTGGACGAACCGTCAACTTGGGATCTTCGGCTCTTCGGGCTGACCAGCAAGCGAGTAGCTGACCTCTAGCATTGCAATGCGTCCTACACAGGTTGCGACCACACCAGTCGCACTCACCTGCTTCGCGTGCGGAGATCCCGACCCGCCAACCAAATAAATCTTTAACGGATCAGACTTGAGTGGCTGGCACCATGTCGGGCAAGGGAGTTTTCAGCCGAGGAGAGAGCGCGAAGACATCCAGAGTAATGGGCCGACGAAAAGGACTTAGAACCTGATTTACCAGTATTTACAAATCAGAAAAAACGGCCTGCAGCTACAGTCAAGCCATTGATGGCTTCATCAATACCTGCGTGCAGGAAGAAGGAATTATCGAATCACGGCTAATGAACCTGAGTTCTTCCAAAGAATTCCACCGGCTGAAAAGGCCCATCCAGAACATGGATTTATTCATTGAGAATAATCAGAGGGGAAATGGCATGTACCAGACAGCTCTCAATCAATATGGAAAGTACTTGCTTGCTCAACAGGATGAACAACTTGTTGAAGACATTACTGAAATCATGAAAGCTGATTGAAGTGATACGGAAAGGGAAACTCTCGTTAAAACTCGATTAGGCCAAGTTAGCTTCTGCCGTGTCCTCTTTACGTACTGGAACTGATGTGTAGTGACCGGGTATACCTAAAAGTCCTTGCTGGTTGCTTCTCACATCAAGCCCTGAGATTGACAAGGCATTTGAGTTGGGCTTCATTATCTTTGAAGAAAACGGACTAATTAGAATTTCCAAAAAAGTAGAAGATCTGATCAGTTCAGGGCTTATTCCTGGCCTGCAAGTTCGGTTGAGACTGCCCATCAGGGCTACATGGAATATCACCGACTGCACCATTACACACTGGAAACCTAACTGCTACAGCAAGGCTGCAATTGCATGTAAACCCAAAGTGCTGGTAACTTGTAACTCCATGCTTTATAAACGTGTTCCCCTCTTTTTTCTTGCGATCTATCTGGTTGCATCTCTGAGCTGCTTCTCATCCGGCAACTCTTTCAAAAGCCATTGGGGCACAACCATTGAACGTCCCTGGCTTGGACCTGAGTACTGGTCCAATCCTCTTCAGGACTGGCGTATCAAGGAAGGTCGAATTGAAAATATCGGTGCTGGTGGAGACCGCAATGTCTTCCTGCTCACACGTGAAGTAGGGGAACATTCCGGCACTTTGTCCATGAGTGTCCGGCTGGGTCGAATGGATAACAGCAATCCGCTTGAAAAAGGCTGGGTAGGATTCCGCATTGGAATCCGAGGGGCATTCAATGATTACAGGGACAGCGCAGTGAGAGGTATTGGACTTAATTGCGGCATCACAGCAGACGGAAAGGTATTTATCGGATCTGTCCCCGAATCCGCATCAGTTATAGAAGGTGCTTTTGATGAAGATGCAAGCTTGACTATTTCAGCTGAGCCTACAGGCAGTACGTACCGACTTACAGTACGATTTGAAAACGGTGAGAAATCCAGGCAGGCTGTCAGGGATGCAGTTGCACCGGAATGGTTAACCGGAGGTCTGGCGTTGGTGTCAAGCTCAGGTCCTGTACCCGATACGCCGCTGAGCAAGCAGGAGATTGAGGATCGCGGGTGGAACCTCAAAAGCGGAACCCAAAGTGGTGGCACTATGCAGTTCTGGTTCAGGGACTGGCAAGTTTCCGGGAGCAAGATCACGGTGCATGAAGATCGCTCATTCGGGCCCATCTTATTTGCTATGCACACAGTGAGCAAAGGCGTGTTGAAACTCAACGCCATAATTGCTCCTGCAGGAAATGGGTTACAAGAAGCATCACTGGAAATAAACCGAAGCGACTGGCAGTCCATAGCAACACAATCCCTGGATCCACTTGCCAGTACTGCAACATTTCGTATTCCCGATTGGGACGACACTGTGGACACTCCCTATCGAGTGGTTTATGGAGACCATGTTTGGGAGGGGATAGTTCGCAAGGACCCCGTTGAAAAGGATGAAATTGTTGTGGCTGCTTTTACTGGCAACAACGATTTAGGCTTTCCACATGCGGACATTGTGCGCAATATCCGTTTTCATAATCCCGACCTGATGGCATTCACTGGTGACAGCATCTATGAACGGGTTGGTGAGTACGGGATTGTTCGTGACCCGACAGATATCGCAATTCTGGACTACTTGCGGAAGTGGTACATCTTTGGCTGGGAATACTCCGAACTGCTAAAAGAGATCCCGGCTATTGCAATGCCCGACGATCATGATGTTTACCAAGGGAATATTTGGGGAGCAGGTGGCCGCAAGGCTATCGGTTACGGCAAGCCAGGACAGGATCAGGGTGGCTATGTTATGGATCCGAAGTTTGTCCATGTAGTACAGACAACCCAGACAGCAAATATGCCAGACCCATATGATCCAACTCCCGTAGAGCAAGGGATTGAAGTTTATTACACAGACCTTCGATACGGGGGTATCGGCTTTGCCATTGTTGAGGATCGCAAGTGGAAGGATTCGCCGACAGTAGTGTTGCCAAAGGCAGACATCATCAATGGCTGGTCACAGAACCCTGATTACGATGCCATACGAAGCTCTGACAATCCTGATTTCTCTCTGCTGGGTTCGCGCCAGGAAAAGTTCCTCGAAGAATGGGGCAAGGATTGGCAGCAGACATCGATGAAAGCTGTGATTTCCCAAACAATTTTTGCGGATATTTGTACACTTCCTGACGGAGCCACAACCGATGCAGGAGCAGGGAGTCTACGTGTCAACGCAGAAGGCGAATACCCTGCAGGTGAAGTGCCTGTTCAGGATCACGATTCAAATGGCTGGCCCCAATCAGGACGGAATCGAGCCTTGCGCCTGTTGCGCAAGGCAGTGGCAATCCATATTGCAGGTGACCAGCACCTTGGTAGCACCATACAGTATGGGCTGGAAGACTGGAACGACAGCAGTTGGGCAATTTGCGTCCCTTCTGTTGCCAATATCTTTCCTCGCCGCTGGTTCCCGACCCAGGAAGGACTAAACCGGAAACCTGACGCTCCACGCAATACCGGGGAATTCCTGGATGGATTCGGGAACAAGGTTACAATTCATGCCGTATCCAATCCACAAGCGAATGGAATAGAACCCATTGCACTGCACGAAAGAGCTCCAGGCTACGGAATTATCAAATTCAACAAAGCAGATAGGAAAATCAAGTTTGCCAACTGGCCTCGGTGGGTAGATGCGACCCAGCCTGATGCCAAGCCTTATCCTGGCTGGCCGATTGTGATTAACCAAACAGACAGTGGTCTACCTAATGAAAACTACAAGCTCCCGGCAATTGAATCAAACGGGATTGAGCATCCAGTTGTGCAGGTGATTGATGAAGGCAATCAGGAAATCGTCTATACCCTGCGTGTCAAAGGGACTGATTTCACACCTACAGTACCCGGTGCAGGGACTTACACTGTGAGAGTGTTTGACCCCGACACTGGGCAGGAACACTCCAGTAGTGGACATCAGGCACTGAGTGTCAACTGAGATTCACCTACCCTTGTGTCTGGTTATCAGGGCTGCTGCACTTGCCTACATTAGGCAAGTACTAGTAATTCAGTTGCTGAACCTGCAATTGATCATTGGCTAGCGTTGTACACGCTTTCTCAACTGAGCGACTCTGTTGCCAAGTTCTTTACGGGCTACCGAGTATCCCTTCAATGTCACTTTCTCCTGATTACAGTAATCCAGTACTACAGATTCTGCAGCACAGAACTCTTCGCATAAATCAGCTGTTTCACTCGCGATCTCCAGCGGAATATTAGTCACCCCATTCTGATCAGCATGGATCAGGTCTCCCGGGTAAACAGCAAGTCCCCCAATGTACACAGGGACATGAAACTCTAGCAACTGAGGATAAGCATGCGAGCAGATGGTCCCACTGGCAAAACAGGACAGCCCAATAGCACGAACCTGATCCAGGTCACGGGCTGCTCCACTTGTGATTAAGCCTTGGGCTCCGAATTTCTTGTACGTCGCAGACATCACTTCACCAAATGTTGCTCCTACAGTCGGCTCATCAAGATCCTGGATCACAACTACCGGTGGACCGGGCAATTCCTCAAACCGGCCTACTTGGTCGTCCAGAGTGCCGTATGCACCCGCACCGATTGGGGCAACTGCAGATCTGAAGGTGGCGGTCGCTGCAAAGCCACAGACTGGTGACATCTCGGGGAAACAGGCCTTGATTCTCCCGTCCATAAAGCCTTCAGTCTGGGAACGAACTGCAAACAGTTCGATTACATTACAAATTGTCGGGGTATCGTATTGACGCAGTTTACTCAGTGTCTCATCAGATATTTGCGGTGTAGTCATGGATTTCCATCGTAGAACATGCACAGTACCACCTCATGAACTAGCTCTGTCCCTTGCACACACTTAACCGGAACTTCACCGTCCCTTAAGCCCTAGCGCCGTCCACCAAATCATTGGAATAGCGCGGTTTACCGCTCCACAGACCGGACTGATAACTGGATATTTGTTACCATGTTCTGGGCGCACAATGATCTTTGTTATGCTTTGTTAACAGTATAATTGTGTTCTATACTGTTTCCATGTAATAGGCCTCGCCCCATGTCCTACCACGTCGACGTCATCCCCAACCGCAACAGCCCCCCCCCCCCCCGCCATCCTCTTCCGCCAAGCCCAACGCGACGGCAAGCGCATCCACCGCACCACCTTCGCCAACCTCTCCAAACTGCCCCCTAGATCGTCGACGGCATCCGCGCCATGCTCCGCAGCGGCGGGCTCGCGCGCGAACCGTTTGGCTTCTATGCGCCCTTCAATTGGCGCGGGTTTTATGACTTCGGCAGCGGCCTAATCGGCGATTGGGGAGTGCACATCTTGGGGCCGGCGAACTGGGCGCTGCAGCTAGGGCCCGAGAGCTTGATCAGCGTCGAGTGCATCGAGAAGGATTCCTATCCAGCCTTCACTTTCCCGGACAGACTGACGCTGCGGTACGAGTTCGCCGCACGCGGCTCCATGCCGCCGGTAACGGTTTACTGGCACAACGTCGACGGCGATGCGTACCTTCCGCCCGGAATGACGGCGGAAGAGGCGCAGAAGATACCGGGAACGGGGCCGCAAGTGGGCCCGCCGCCCCGCAGGCGGAGCGCCGGCGCACCGCCTGGAGCTGGCCAGGGCGGTCGCCCGCAGCAGCCTGCGCGCAGCGGATACAACTGCGTCTTCGTCGGTTCGAAAGGCTACCTGGGAACCAGCGGCCGCGGAGAAGGCGTGGGCTTGCTGCCAGGGTCGCGATGGGCGGAATACGAACTGCCGCCCGCTTATCTGTCTCGTTCGCCTGGAGCATCCACCGGCAGCAACGGCGCCGCACACGCCCGCGACTGGGTCCGCGCCTGCAAGGGCGGCGCGACGGCGTGCTCGACCTTCAGCATCGCCGCGCCTTATACGGAGTGGCTTTTGCTCGGCGCGGCGGCGGTTCACCACGAAGGCAAGCTGTTGTGGGACAACTCGAAGGGCGAATTCTCCAACAACAAAGACGCCAACAAGTGGGTGAATCCCGACTATCGCAAGGGCTGGGAGCTCAAGGTATAGCCAATGCGAGGCGTCTCAGGAGGCCCGCGCGGGAACGAGGAACCCTCCCGTATCCGCCGGCGAATTCTCGGGCCGATCGGGATTCTCGCTCCATGGGAGCGCGCGTTTTCATCATCGACGCCGTGCGATCGCAGGGCTCCGACGTGATGACGGAGCTGGCCAAGTGCATTCCGTGAACGGCAAAGTCTTGAGGCGCTAAACTGAGCACGACGCACCCCACGATTCGAGGACCAAACGATGCGAAACCCAACGATAGCCGGATTGCTGCTAGGACTTTCCGCGGCCGCTCTATCGGGCTCTGACTGGCCCGCCTGGCGCGGACCGCTGGGAACCAGCGTGTCCCCCGACACCGGCGTACCGACCGAATGGAGCGACGACTCCAACATCGCCTGGAAGACGCGCCTGCGCGGCATGGGAGTCTCATCGCCGATCGTGTGGGGCAACAAAGTCTTCGTCACCTACCAGATCGGCCGAGGAACAATGCGGCCGGGTCGCCACCCATCGCTCGTACAAGGAGGCGATCCGCTATCGGCCGGGGAAGTCCCGCTGGGCGGTTCTCGGCCCGAGGACGAAGCGAGCGCAACTCTCGTCGTGGCGGCGCTCGACGCAGGCGACGGCGATCTGCTCTGGGAGAGCGAAATGCGAGCCGAAGGCCCGCTGCCCGAGGTCCATCAGAAAAGCAACATGGCGTCGCCCAGCCCGGTCACCGACGGCGAGCGCGTCTACGCCTGGTTTAGCACCGGACAACTTGCCGCGCTCACACTGGACGGCCGTCCCGTCTGGCAGCGTCATCTGGGACAGGACTACTCGGTCTTCGACATCTCTTGGGGCCACGGCAGCTCTCCGGCCCTCCATGAAGATCTGCTGATCTTGCTGTGCTTCCACAGGACCTCCTCCTACCTGCTTGCGCTCGACAAACGAACCGGCGACGAGGTCTGGAAAACCGACCGGGCGACTCAGGCAACTTCGTACTCAACTCCGGGCGTGGTAGATGGCCCTGGAGGGGTGGAGATCGTCGTCAACAACAGCGAGGGCGTCGAGGGCTACGATGCAGAAACCGGCGAAAAGCTCTGGCAGTTCACGGAAGCGAACCGTTTTCCGATTCCGGCGCCCGTGCATAGCAACGGGGTCGTCTACCTCAGCCGCGGCTATCGCAGCGGGCCCTACCTGGCCCTCAAAACCGGCGAAAAGGGCGATATCGGCGAAGCGGACCTCCGCTGGCACGTCGACACCGGAGCGCCCTATGTGTCGTCCCTCATTCACTACGAAGGGCTGATCTACATGGCAAACGGCATGGGCATCGTCACCTGCGTCGACGCAGAAACGGGCGAACGGGTCTGGCAGGAGAGGATGGGAGGCGTCTATAGCGCCACGCCCGTGGCGGTCGACGGAAAAATCTACCTCTTCAGCGAGAGCGGCGATGCGCTCGTACTGCGGGCGGGCCGGGAGTCGGAGATCCTGGCTCGGAATAAGTTGAGCGAACATATCATCGCGTCGCCGGCGATTGCGAACGGCAAGCTGTTCGTTCGCAGCGACGCGTACCTGATCGCGATCGGCACGGGGTCGAACTAGTCTCTGGAAGTCGCCCAAGCGTGCTGCGTCGGAGGCTGCGGCGCAACCAGGCGACCGGCTTCGAGGGCAAGGCGGTATTTTCGGCGACCGGGTTGCCCGGCGTGGCGGCTCATCTGCACCACGATTTGGGCGATTGCCAGGCAGGCATCGCGGGGCAGCCGCTGCCGTTTCCGCGCTTTTGCGACGGCCATGGAGCGTTCGATGGAGTCTAGCGGGCCGCAGAAACCGTCTTGGGCGGCAGGCATCGAGCTGCGAATGGGCGGTCTACGGCTGCGGCGACGGGAGAAATTCGTTTGGCGCCAGCGCCCGTCGCGTGAAGCGGGCTTGGCGGACGGCCCCCTTGAAGAAGTGGACCTGGTTGATGCGCATGCCGACCGAGGTTCGTCCGGCGCCTTGGGGAGCGAGGCGCAACTCGGCTGCGCCGTCCAGCTTGCCGTTGACGTAGCTGCGAAACTCGCGGTCGTCATAGACCGCGGCGACGTGATACCAGTCGCCGAGGGGTTGCAGACGGCTGCGGTCCAGCAAGGCCTTGCTTGCGTCACCCGACTGAACGTAGGCGTCCAGGCACCACTGCTCGTCGATCGCTCGGATCTCAAACAGCATGCGGTTCTCGCCGTCCGCGCCGGTCGCCGGGTTTTCATTGAGGTGAAACCAGCGTTGCTCCACGGCGTCGCCGTCCGGGCGAAATACGGCTTCCCAGGTGAACGTCTCGGCGTCGGCCAGCGGGTGAATGTCCAGCAGGATGGCGTCGTCGTCCCCGTCGAACTCAATCGCCTTGCCGTGCGGGGTGTCGATGACGCGCGGATCGCCAAAGATCTCGGTCGCGTGACCTCCGATCCGGTCAAGCCGGTCAAACGTCCACGTTTCCGATTCGGCCATGGCGAGGGGATCGACGTCGCTGCAGTTCGGCAAGAGGCAGAGGAAACCCACGAGAAACCGAGCCGGCGTGTGCAATAATGTTCCGTGTCGCATTGACGCGAACCCACAGGTTGCTTGAGTGATCGTATCTCATCCAACCTGCGGCAAACCGCTTGTTGCGTCAGTGAGGGAGCAGCGATGAAGAGACGATGGTTCAGTTTGGCCGTGTTGGCTTTGGCAGCGGCGTTTGCGACGGGATGTTCCACTGCGCCGCGGGAGCAGGCCGAAGCGGGTCCGCAGTATCCCAATCACCCGGACTTCAAGCCGGCGTCGGAGCAAGGGCCGCTGCCCGATTCGGTGCTGGTGGTGAAGCGGACGCCGATCGAGAAGGCTAAGTATCCCGCCATCGATTTCCACTTCCATGGGCGCAGGATGCAAACCGCCGAAGAATACGAGGCGATGATCGCCAAGATGGACCAGGCGGGCGTGGGCGTCATCTGCAACATGGACGGCGGCTTTAGCGAGACGTTCGACAAGAACATGGAGTTGAGCAAACCGTACAAAGACCGCTTCCTGCAGTTTGCGCGCATCGATTGGGAGGGCATCAACGAGCCCGGCTGGTCGGAAAAAGCCGCCGCGGAGCTGGATCGCTGTTTTCGCGCCGGAGCGGCGGGGCTCAAGATCAGCAAACGGCTAGGGCTCGAAGTGCAGAACGCCGACGGCACCTACGTGCAATGCGACGACCCGCGCCTGGACGCGGTCTGGGAGACCTGCGCGCGCAACAACAAGCCGGTGATGATCCACGTGAGCGACTCCGTGGCGCGATTCCAACCGATCGGCCTGGCCAACGAGCGCTGGGAAGCGGGCCAATGGCGCAGCGACGTCGATGGGAACTACTACGGCACGAACCGCCCGGGCATCGAGGAGATCTTTGCGCATCGCGAGAAGATGTTCGCCAAGCACCCGAATACGCGCTTTGTGAACGCGCACATCGCCATGATGGCCTTCGACCTGAAGCGCGTCGGGGAGATGCTAGACAAGTTTCCCAACACGGATGTCGAGGTCTCGGCGCGCATCCAGGATTTGGGTCGGCAACCGTTCTCCGGCCGTGAGTTCCTCCTCAAGTATCAGGATCGCGTGCTGTTCGGATCCGACGGGAATCCGAGCCGCGAGGTCGGCCGCTTCTGGACGCCGCACTGGCGCTACTTCGAGACGAACGACGAGTACTTTGATCACCCCGCGCAGATGTTGTCGCCGCTGGGGGCGCCGTTGCAGGGACGCTGGGCGATCCACGGGGCGTATCTGCCGGATGAGGCGATTCGCAAGATCTACTATCAGAACGCGCTCAAGTACTTGCCGGCGCTAGGCGAGACGTTTGGCAGGTGATGAGGGCGCCGGCGTAACCGGCGGTCGCCCTGGCGGCGAAGCCTGATTCCAATTTCGGGGGCGTCCATATCGACATCAACGCACCGTACAGTTTTCGGCGAGAAGCCAACAGCGCGGAGGAAGTCCTCGCGGCGCTGCTGAAACTCGGACTAAGCACGGTGGAGCTGCGGTCCCAGCCCGTGGAGCGAGCGGTCCTCAATACGGCCGTCGAAGAGCTGCGCGCGTGGCGGCTCTCCGCGTCGATGGACGGATTCAAGAGCTTCCGCAAGAAGTACGCAGACGCCGGCGTTGCGATCGATATCGTGAAGTTCGATTCAGTCGACGCGATGGTCGACGACGAACTGGACTACATGTTCCAGTCGGCCAAAGCGCTTGGTGCGCGGTTCATCACCTGCGAGCCGCCGCTGAGCACGACGAAGCGGATCGGCTCGTTTGCCGAGAAGCACAAGTTGATCGTCGGCTATCACGGTCACGCGGCGGTGGAGAGGCCGGAGGCGTTTGCCGCTCCCAAGAGCTGGGAAACGGCAATGTCGTACTCGAAGTACAACGGCGCGAACATAGACATCGGCCACTTTACGGCGGGCAACGGCTACTCTCCGGCGGAATTCATCAAGAAGCATCACAAACGCATCAGCAACATCCGTGTGAAGGACCGCAAGAAGAATCAAGGGCCGAACATGCCTTGGGGCGAGGGAGACACGCCGATTCGCGAGATCCTGCAGTTGATGAAGCGCGAGAAGTACGACTTCATGGCCACGCTGGAGATGGAGCATCCGATCCCGGAGGGCTCCGACGTGATGACGGAGCTGGCCAAGTGCATTCAGTACTGCAAGGATGTGCTGGCCTAGAACAGGTTAGAACATGAAAAAGCTGCTCTTGATTTCCGGGCTCTTGGCTGCGTCGGTTGCCGTGCAGAGGATGGCTGCGAGCGATGTCTATACGGAAAGCCCAGGTACGGAGGGCAACGGGCGCTACACGATTGGTCCGGACTACACTGTCGATCCCGATCTAACGGATCTAGGCAATCCGAAGGGGAAACGCTTTGAGTTCACGATGCGGCTGGCTGACAGCAAATTCTTTCGTGGCGATGACGCGACGCTCGAGCCGACAAAGGCCGTGCGCAAAGAGCGATTGATTGCTGTCTATGTGCCGGCCGCTTACAAAGACGGCACGGAAGCGCCCATTCTGGTCATGCACGACGGACCCAGACGCCTCGACCAGGTGAGCAACGCCGCTGAACAATCTACTGTTGTCGTTGCTCGACAAGGCCGGCGTTCAGACCGAGAAGCTGGGCGACAGCACTGGCAAGCTCGATCTGCTCGTCGACGTCTAAGGACGGACAATGCCGACGCGTGTCTCGATCAGGGTCTCGTTGGCCGCGCTATTGCTCGGCTCGTCGCTGATCTGCGCCTGCTCGACGCCGTCAAGGCGCGCGATCACAAGGCGCTTGAAGCGCTCGTCGAGGAAGGCGCCGACGTCAACGCGACGCAGCCCGACGGCACGCCCGCGCTCAACGCGGCAGTCGGTCACGGCAGCGTCGAAGCGGCTTCGGCTTTAATCGATGCGGGAGCGCAAGTAACCGTCGCGGACAAGAGCGGTAATACTCCGCTTCATCTGGCGGCGCAGGCAGTCGATCTGAAGCTGGTCGAAAAGTTATTGGCGCCGGCGCCGACCCGAACGTTCGCACGGCGAGGAGCGCGGGCGGCGGGCGGCGCTCGTTCTTCCGTGCGCCGACCGGTGAAATGACGCCCCTGTTGCTCGCAGCTCGAACGGGTCGAGAGGATCTGATGCGCATGCTGCTGGACGCCGGCGCGGACCCTAAAGCGAGAGCCCAAGACGGCACGACCCTACTGATGCAAGCAATCAACAGCGCCAAGCTTCCCTTCGTGCAATTCGTGTTCGGTTTCGACAGCGACGTCCTGGCGGTCACCGACGCTGGCCACACCGTCATGCACGCATCGGTTGCGGGCACATCTCGGAACGGCACGCAAGATGAGATCTGCGAGGTCATTCAGTTCCTCGCCGACCACGGCGCAGCACTCGACCCCATAGACAACGAGGGCTACACGCCGATCCGCATCTCTGACATCATCCCGACCGACAAGGCCTCGCTGCTTTTGCACAAGTTGATCGTCGCCTCGGGCGTCGCGCCGAAGGTCATGCCGTCCGATTTACTGTAGCATCCCGGCTGCGCCGTGTTCACTCGGCGTGATAACCACGCCACATACAAACCAGCGTGTCCGCCAGCGTTTGATCGGAAACCTTGGGGTCACTGTGCCTCGTAACACGGCTGAATATATAGCGGTAGTCGTAGCCTTTGGCTTTGAGCGCCGCTGCAGTCCGCTCGTTAGCCATCACCCAGCCGCCACGCGCGCAGCTCTTCGACGGCCGTATTGAGGACCGCTCGCTCCACGGGCTGGGACCGCAGCTCCACCGTGCTTAGTCCGAGTTTCAGCAGCGCCGCGAGGACTTCCTCCGCGCTGTTGGCTTCTCGCCGAAAACTGTACGGTGCGTTGATGTCGATATGGACGCCCCCGAAATTGGAATCAGGCTTCGCCGCCAGGGCGACCGCCGGTTACGCCGGCGCCCTCATCACCTGCCAAACGTCTCGCCTAGCGCCGGCAAGTACTTGAGCGCGTTCTGATAGTAGATCTTGCGAATCGCCTCATCCGGCAGATACGCCCCGTGGATCGCCCAGCGTCCCTGCAACGGCGCCCCCAGCGGCGACAACATCTGCGCGGGGTGATCAAAGTACTCGTCGTTCGTCTCGAAGTAGCGCCAGTGCGGCGTCCAGAAGCGGCCGACCTCGCGGCTCGGATTCCCGTCGGATCCGAACAGCACGCGATCCTGATACTTGAGGAGGAACTCACGGCCGGAGAACGGTTGCCGACCCAAATCCTGGATGCGCGCCGAGACCTCGACATCCGTGTTGGGAAACTTGTCTAGCATCTCCCCGACGCGCTTCAGGTCGAAGGCCATCATGGCGATGTGCGCGTTCACAAAGCGCGTATTCGGGTGCTTGGCGAACATCTTCTCGCGATGCGCAAAGATCTCCTCGATGCCCGGGCGGTTCGTGCCGTAGTAGTTCCCATCGACGTCGCTGCGCCATTGGCCCGCTTCCCAGCGCTCGTTGGCCAGGCCGATCGGTTGGAATCGCGCCACGGAGTCGCTCACGTGGATCATCACCGGCTTGTTGTTGCGCGCGCAGGTCTCCCAGACCGCGTCCAGGCGCGGGTCGTCGCATTGCACGTAGGTGCCGTCGGCGTTCTGCACTTCGAGCCCTAGCCGTTTGCTGATCTTGAGCCCCGCCGCTCCGGCGCGAAAACAGCGATCCAGCTCCGCGGCGGCTTTTTCCGACCAGCCGGGCTCGTTGATGCCCTCCCAATCGATGCGCGCAAACTGCAGGAAGCGGTCTTTGTACGGTTTGCTCAACTCCATGTTCTTGTCGAACGTCTCGCTAAAGCCGCCGTCCATGTTGCAGATGACGCCCACGCCCGCCTGGTCCATCTTGGCGATCATCGCCTCGTATTCTTCGGCGGTTTGCATCCTGCGCCCATGGAAGTGGAAATCGATGGCGGGATACTTAGCCTTCTCGATCGGCGTCCGCTTCACCACCAGCACCGAATCGGGCAGCGGCCCTTGCTCCGACGCCGGCTTGAAGTCCGGGTGATTGGGATACTGCGGACCCGCTTCGGCCTGCTCCCGCGGCGCAGTGGAACATCCCGTCGCAAACGCCGCTGCCAAAGCCAACACGGCCAAACTGAACCATCGTCTCTTCATCGCTGCTCCCTCACTGACGCAACAAGCGGTTTGCCGCAGGTTGGATGAGATACGATCACTCAAGCAACCTGTGGGTTCGCGTCAATGCGACACGGAACATTATTGCACACGCCGGCTCGGTTTCTCGTGGGTTTCCTCTGCCTCTTGCCGAACTGCAGCGACGTCGATCCCCTCGCCATGGCCGAATCGGAAACGTGGACGTTTGACCGGCTTGACCGGATCGGAGGTCACGCGACCGAGATCTTTGGCGATCCGCGCGTCATCGACACCCCGCACGGCAAGGCGATTGAGTTCGACGGGGACGACGACGCCATCCTGCTGGACATTCACCCGCTGGCCGACGCCGAGACGTTCACCTGGGAAGCCGTATTTCGCCCGGACGGCGACGCCGTGGAGCAACGCTGGTTTCACCTCAATGAAAACCCGGCGACCGGCGCGGACGGCGAGAACCGCATGCTGTTTGAGATCCGAGCGATCGACGAGCAGTGGTGCCTGGACGCCTACGTTCAGTCGGGTGACGCAAGCAAGGCCTTGCTGGACCGCAGCCGTCTGCAACCCCTCGGCGACTGGTATCACGTCGCCGCGGTCTATGACGACCGCGAGTTTCGCAGCTACGTCAACGGCAAGCTGGACGGCGCAGCCGAGTTGCGCCTCGCTCCCCAAGGCGCCGGACGAACCTCGGTCGGCATGCGCATCAACCAGGTCCACTTCTTCAAGGGGGCCGTCCGCCAAGCCCGCTTCACGCGACGGGCGCTGGCGCCAAACGAATTTCTCCCGTCGCCGCAGCCGTAGACCGCCCATTCGCAGCTCGATGCCTGCCGCCCAAGACGGTTTCTGCGGCCCGCTAGACTCCATCGAACGCTCCATGGCCGTCGCAAAAGCGCGGAAACGGCAGCGGCTGCCCCGCGATGCCTGCCTGGCAATCGCCCAAATCGTGGTGCAGATGAGCCGCCACGCCGGGCAACCCGGTCGCCGAAAATACCGCCTTGCCCTCGAAGCCGGTCGCCTGGTTGCGCCGCAGCCTCCGACGCAGCACGCTTGGGCGACTTCCAGAGACTAGTTCGACCCCGTGCCGATCGCGATCAGGTACGCGTCGCTGCGAACGAACAGCTTGCCGTTCGCAATCGCCGGCGACGCGATGATATGTTCGCTCAACTTATTCCGAGCCAGGATCTCCGACTCCCGGCCCGCCCGCAGTACGAGCGCATCGCCGCTCTCGCTGAAGAGGTAGATTTTTCCGTCGACCGCCACGGGCGTGGCGCTATAGACGCCTCCCATCCTCTCCTGCCAGACCCGTTCGCCCGTTTCTGCGTCGACGCAGGTGACGATGCCCATGCCGTTTGCCATGTAGATCAGCCCTTCGTAGTGAATGAGGGACGACACATAGGGCGCTCCGGTGTCGACGTGCCAGCGGAGGTCCGCTTCGCCGATATCGCCCTTTTCGCCGGTTTTGAGGGCCAGGTAGGGCCCGCTGCGATAGCCGCGGCTGAGGTAGACGACCCCGTTGCTATGCACGGGCGCCGGAATCGGAAAACGGTTCGCTTCCGTGAACTGCCAGAGCTTTTCGCCGGTTTCTGCATCGTAGCCCTCGACGCCCTCGCTGTTGTTGACGACGATCTCCACCCCTCCAGGGCCATCTACCACGCCCGGAGTTGAGTACGAAATTGCCTGAGTCGCCCGGTCGGTTTTCCAGACCTCGTCGCCGGTTCGTTTGTCGAGCGCAAGCAGGTAGGAGGAGGTCCTGTGGAAGCACAGCAAGATCAGCAGATCTTCATGGAGGGCCGGAGAGCTGCCGTGGCCCCAAGAGATGTCGAAGACCGAGTAGTCCTGTCCCAGATGACGCTGCCAGACGGGACGGCCGTCCAGTGTGAGCGCGGCAAGTTGTCCGGTGCTAAACCAGGCGTAGACGCGCTCGCCGTCGGTGACCGGGCTGGGCGACGCCATGTTGCTTTTCTGATGGACCTCGGGCAGCGGGCCTTCGGCTCGCATTTCGCTCTCCCAGAGCAGATCGCCGTCGCCTGCGTCGAGCGCCGCCACGACGAGAGTTGCGCTCGCTTCGTCCTCGGGCCGAGAACCGCCCAGCGGGACTTCCCCGGCCGATAGCGGATCGCCTCCTTGTACGAGCGATGGGTGGCGACCCGGCCGCATTGTTCCTCGGCCGATCTGGTAGGTGACGAAGACTTTGTTGCCCCACACGATCGGCGATGAGACTCCCATGCCGCGTAGGCGCGTCTTCCAGGCGATGTTGGAGTCGTCGCTCCATTCGGTCGGTACGCCGGTGTCGGGGGACACGCTGGTTCCCAGCGGTCCGCGCCAGGCGGGCCAGTCAGAGCCCGATAGAGCGGCCGCGGAAAGTCCTAGCAGCAATCCGGCTATCGTTGGGTTTCGCATCGTTTGGTCCTCGAATCGTGGGGTGCGTCGTGCTCAGTTTAGCGCCTCAAGACTTTGCCGTTCACGGAATGCACTTGGCCAGCTCCGTCATCACGTCGGAGCCCTGCGATCGCACGGCGTCGATGATGAAAACGCGCGCTCCCATGGAGCGAGAATCCCGATCGGCCCGAGAATTCGCCGGCGGATACGGGAGGGTTCCTCGTTCCCGCGCGGGCCTCCTGAGACGCCTCGCATTGGCTATACCTTGAGCTCCCAGCCCTTGCGATAGTCGGGATTCACCCACTTGTTGGCGTCTTTGTTGTTGGAGAATTCGCCCTTCGAGTTGTCCCACAACAGCTTGCCTTCGTGGTGAACCGCCGCCGCGCCGAGCAAAAGCCACTCCGTATAAGGCGCGGCGATGCTGAAGGTCGAGCACGCCGTCGCGCCGCCCTTGCAGGCGCGGACCCAGTCGCGGGCGTGTGCGGCGCCGTTGCTGCCGGTGGATGCTCCAGGCGAACGAGACAGATAAGCGGGCGGCAGTTCGTATTCCGCCCATCGCGACCCTGGCAGCAAGCCCACGCCTTCTCCGCGGCCGCTGGTTCCCAGGTAGCCTTTCGAACCGACGAAGACGCAGTTGTATCCGCTGCGCGCAGGCTGCTGCGGGCGACCGCCCTGGCCAGCTCCAGGCGGTGCGCCGGCGCTCCGCCTGCGGGGCGGCGGGCCCACTTGCGGCCCCGTTCCCGGTATCTTCTGCGCCTCTTCCGCCGTCATTCCGGGCGGAAGGTACGCATCGCCGTCGACGTTGTGCCAGTAAACCGTTACCGGCGGCATGGAGCCGCGTGCGGCGAACTCGTACCGCAGCGTCAGTCTGTCCGGGAAAGTGAAGGCTGGATAGGAATCCTTCTCGATGCACTCGACGCTGATCAAGCTCTCGGGCCCTAGCTGCAGCGCCCAGTTCGCCGGCCCCAAGATGTGCACTCCCCAATCGCCGATTAGGCCGCTGCCGAAGTCATAAAACCCGCGCCAATTGAAGGGCGCATAGAAGCCAAACGGTTCGCGCGCGAGCCCGCCGCCGGGACGGCCGCCGCTGCGCCCCGAGGCCGCACCTCGCCGGGCGTTACGCGCTTCCACAAACGCCCGATACTCGGCGTCTCCGGCTGTGAACTCACGCCAGGCGGCGCCGCCCAACCAGCCGTCCCAGTTCAGCGTATCGGGCACGGGCGTCGGGCTTGCCACCTTCGTCATGCCCTGCGGCCAGGACGCCGGACGCATCCAGGCGTGGACCTCTTCCACCTCGCCGATTTCGCCGGACCAGACGATCTCGCAGGCAACGCGGGTCGCATCGTGGGAATAGCCCTGGTTGCCCATCTGAGTGGCGACCGGATACTTTTCGGCCGCTTGGGACAGAAGGCGCGCTTCCCCAGAGGCATGCGTCAGCGGTTTTTCGACGTAGACGTGTTTGCCGAGCTGCATGCAGGCGAGAGCGCACGGGGCGTGAGTGTGATCGGGGGAGCCGACGACGACCGCGTCGATGTCGCGATGCGACTGGTCGAGCATCCGGCGGAAGTCTTTGTACTTCGTCGCCGCGGGCCACTGCCTGAAGCCCTGTTCGCCGCGGACCCAATCGACGTCCGCGAGCGCGACGATGTTCTCGTCTCCGAACTCCTGCAGTACCTGCCACGGCCGGCCGCCGGCGCCAATGCTCGCGACGTTTAGCTTCTCGTTGGGGGACTTATAACCCAGCCGTTTCAGCGAGGCGGCCCGGCCGATCCCGCCCGACGGAATCGCCGCCGTCAGCAGCGCTCCGAAAAAGAAGTGACGCCGAGAAGAACCGCTCGAGTCGCTAGCCATCTTTGAAATCTCCTCACACGCAACGGGCTTTCTCGCCATCCAGATCACCGTCGAGACTGGCTGCGTCTAGCGCGAGTGGGACAGTGAACTAGCTACACTGACTCACTCCTTGCAAAAGTACCGTTAACTTGGTTCCAGTATAAGAAATTAAAACTGGGTAGGCGACTTCTCCTAAAGATTAAAAAGATTCCTGGATTTTCTGTCACCATGTTTCAACTCATCCAACGAGTTTTTCTGATGTGAATCCAGTTTTACTTTTTCTGGCAAGTACAACATCAAGTTGCTCCAGAATGGTATTAGTCACTATTGTGAGCGAACCGGTCTGGCACGTTACCGTGATTCTCGCATTGCCTGTTGACGTCGAGATGCAGCACGTCTTACCCTTTTTAACATGCGTTGGAGTATTGTGCTTTTGCTGGGCGTCTTTTTGGCGGTTGTCACACCGGCGCAGGTCTTGAAGAATAGCCCGTTCCACGGCGATACGAATTCCATTGGTGTCGGAAAGGCATCATTCCGCATGCGCTGCTCGTCTTGCCACGGTATCCACGCCGGGGGCGGCCGAGGGCCGGCCTTAAATCACGGGGATTTCGAAGCTGGAGACACGGACCTTGATATCTACCGTGTGATCGCGCAAGGAGTACCCGGCACGGAGATGCCCGCATTCGGTCCCCGCTACACTGAAGAGAACATCTGGCGGATTGTCGCTTTCCTGCGGACATTCGAACCCGCCGAGAACGAGAAGGTAGATGGCGATCCGGCTCGCGGCGAGGAAATTTTCTGGAGCCAGGCTGGATGTGGCAGCTGTCATAGTGTTGGAAAACGCGGCAGCAAGTTCGGACCCTCCCTGGATCGAATTGGACGTTCGCGCAGCGTGCAACACCTGCGGGATTCACTGCTGGACCCGGACAAGGATCTTCTGCCCGGGTATTATGTCGTTCGCGTGGTCACGCACGAAGGCCACACCATCCGTGGCATCGGGTCGGGATACGATGATTTCTCTGCGCAACTGATAGACGCTTCAGGCAAGTTCCATTCGTACCTTCGGGAAGAGGTGCAGCTGATTGAGAGGGAGTACACCTCCCTCATGCCGAGTGACTACGGTGAGAGTCTGCCGGAGGATCAACAGCGAGATTTGCTCGCCTACATGCAAAGCCTTCGCGGCGAGGAGCACCAATAATGAAACTGTGTCTTTGTCTAAGCGCCTTGCTGGCCGGAGGCCTGCTTGCGCAAGCTCAAGTGGGGGGTGACGCGTTGATGCGGGCACAACAGGACAACGAGTCCTGGCTGATGTACGGACGGAACTACTCCGCCTGGCGCTATTCACCGCTTGACGAGATCAACGCCGGAAACGTGGAGCAGATCGCACTGGCCTGGATATTCCAGTCCCAGGTCAGCGGAAAGTTCCAGACTACACCGCTTGTGCGTGACGGCGTGATGTATGTCACGGGACCTTCGAATCACGCTTGGGCCTTGGACCTGAAGACAGGCCGCGAACTGTGGCACTACTCCGAGCCCGTACCGGACGACCTGATTGTTTGCTGTGGCAAGCCGAACAGAGGCTTCGCGATCCATGGAGACCGTCTCTACAAGGTCAACCTGCAGGCCACACTCGTAGCGATTGATGCAAGGACGGGTGATGTTGTATGGGAGGTCGAAGCGGCGGATTACCGCAAGGGCTACTCGAACACCGTGGCACCTTTGGTTGTGAACAACCTGGTGGTGACCGGAATCGCTGGTGCTGAATTCGGCACCAGGGACTTTATCGACGCCTATGACGCCGAGACCGGACAGCGAGTCTGGCGTTTCTGGACGGTCCCTGGTCCGGGGGAGGCTGGCAACGAGACCTGGGCAGGGGATTCGTGGGAACGAGGTGGGGCGTCGACATGGATCACGGGCAGCTATGATCCCGACCTGAACCTGATCTATTGGGGTACGGGCAATCCTGGTCCTGATCTCATCGGCTCACCGCGCCTTGGCGATAACCTCTACAGCGACAGTATGCTCGCCCTTGATGCCGACACTGGCGAGTTGCGCTGGCATTTCCAGTTCACCCCGCATGATGTGCACGACTGGGACTCGGTCGCTGACCCCGTACTGGTTGACATGGAAGTAGACGGAGAGCCACGGAAGGCACTCGTCCACGCCAATCGAAATGGCCATTTTTATGCGCTTGACCGAACCAGCGGCGAATTCCTCTTCGCCCGAGCCTACACCAAAATAAACTGGGCCGACGGTATCGATCCAAACGGACGTCCGATCCTGATTCCGGGACACGAGCCTACTGACGAAGGTACGTTAACATGTCCGGGAATGGGCGGCGGACACAACTGGCACGCCACGTCCTACAGTCCTCTCACTGGACTGTACTACTTCAACAGTGGTGATGGCTGCCAGATCTACCACGGCATGGCGCACGACTTCGTTGAGGGCGAGAACTATCTGGGAAGCGCCATGGAGAACGTGACCGGCGAGCCTCGGGAAGGATCGATTCTGGCAGTCGATCCAAGCACAGGCGATCAGCGTTGGCGCTTCGCTCTGGTCAGCCCACCAAGTAGCGGTCTGCTGTCGACGGGTGGCGGACTGCTGTTCGCCGGAACGGCGGAAGGCTACTTTGTTGCTTTGGACGCGGACAGTGGCAGACCGCTCTGGCGTTTGCAAACAGGCGGTCCGGTGCGGGCACCTGCGATCACTTACCGCTTCGAGGGACGCCAGTACATCGCAACGGCGGCCGGCACTGCGATCTTCGCCTTCGCGCTGCCTCGTTAACCTCCATTCCGCGAATCACGGCAATGGATACGTGCACTAAATCGTAACGTATGAATGTGTGAGTCTGAAGGGTGCCACCCGGCGCACACTGCACCTCCTCAACGGTACTTGCAGGCAGTGAACACGATGATGATCTCTGGTACGTCTTTCGCCAAATCTTCTTCGGAAGTGGTGTCCTCGCCTTGGTTCAAGATCACGACCTCGACGTTTTTCACAGCACAGATGGCAAAAACGAGTTCAGCCCCGAACCGCAACGGCCTGTCCTTGTGTGTGATACCAGTGCCCTATGCGGCCTGCCACTACATCATCGAGCAGGAGCTTCAAGCGCCTTTTCTGGACTGTTCATCCCGGACCCAGGGTCGACGATCACTTCAAACGTCCAGCCTTGGCACTCACGATACAGTTCCAGCACTTGCTTCTGCCGTTCTAGATCGTCCTTCTGGACATGGCTGGAAACAAGCGCATGGACCACCGTGTGCTGCTCACCCGGATCGGTGTGGAACATTTCTGGCTTGAGTTTGGCGAGGTCATAGCGACAATGCCCCTAGCGGTACGCGCCGTGATCAGCTTGCCTTCCGCCTCCCAGCGCCACAGCATCGTGATCGACACTCCTGGCGCTTCGGATGCCTCCCCAATGGCAGCCAATCCAGCCATATTGAACATTACTTGATTGATTTAGAAAAAACTCAAGCTAGCTGCTCAAACCCTCTATAAGTTAACCCCTTCCTATGAGCTGGATATGCTGCAGCCTACGGCTCCTGCAGACAATGTAGCCACTGAGAGCGGGAAGGCAGTTAAGTTGTAGGTGAATTGCCTGAGCTATTGGAACGTATGCTTTTCAGCAAGATTCTGGTTAGCCTCATAGGTCTCTAGCCCGCCTCCGGCATCACTCAGACCCGGTGCACGGTGCTGTAGAAAAATGAAAAAGGGATCATTTTTTTACAACAAGATCTCGCAGAAAAACCAATTCGCACGGTCTTTCAGGATAGAATAGACCGTAATTGCACTCTTGTACGCAGTTAATTTATGATGACCCGTCTAACCCTAGCCATTTCGTTTTGCTTACTCCTCGTTTGGGCTTCTACGGCACAGCGTGATCGAGCCGAGGCATTCGAGATCGGTCGTCACAACGTCACTTTGATGCCTGAGGGCAAGGAAGCGGACGGGCTGCCGGGCGACTTCGTTCTAAGAAACAACAAGATCCATGCCCTTGTGTCAGGCTCCCAACCGTTCCGGCGGGCCAACATGACGACGGACTACGCCTCGGTGCTCCAAGGATGCCTGTACGATCTGGACTTGCGAGGAGCGGCAAATGATCAGCTCACTGTCTTGCGTCCCGGAAGCGAGACAGGCTATGTATCGTTGGTGAGGGTTGCCGAAAACAGCTCGCGCGGCGCAGCTACGGTTGAAGCTGTTCGAACAGCGGCCATGGGCGACGGGCTTTACAGTCGGCACGAGTACCGCTTGGAACCGGATTGGCAGTACCTGCTGATTTCGTCGACCTACCGGAACGAATCGTCAGAAGCCAAGATGATCGCTCCGGGGCCGACGTGGAAGGGTCTGGAAAGCGAACAAGTCGTCGGCGCCATGCTGGTCGGCGACAGCGTTGATCCATTCGACAAACGCGGATATGCGGTCGCATCCGCAGATGGCGAGAACATGCCCGAAGAGGTAGCATTGCAGCCTGGGGAAGAGAAGACGTTTCGGATCCGTGTGGCGGTGGGGGATTCGCCTTTGCAAGCCTATGGCGTCTTGGCTGCGGAGAACGGGCCAGTCGGCGAGGTCGAGGGTAGTGTGGTGGATGAAGCAGGTAATCCAGCGATCCACGGTGCCTTGCTGGCCACTTTGGAAGGCAAGCAGGTTCGGCACTACCCGGACTCGGATGGTCGTGTGGTGTTCCTCTTACCTTCCGGCAACCACACCCTGCGTTTCGAAGACATTGGTCGAGAGCCTGTCGAACAACAAATCACAGTCAAGCGAACTGGCACGGCTCGGATCGACATGGAAGTGTCCAATGCTTCGACAGTCAAAGTGGCAATCCGGGACGCAAGTGGCAATCCATCACCGGGGAAGGTCCAATTCATTGGCATCGACGGGACAGAAACGCCGAACTTTGGAACGGTCTACAGGGTGCATGGAGGCCACCATCAGTATCAGACCCACAATGGGATGGTAACGCAGCAGGTGCCTCCGGGCAACTATCTTCTTCGTGTCACTCTGGGCCCCGAATACGACATGGTAGAGAAGCGTATCCAGGTCGCTCCAGGACAAACCGTCGATGTCGAAGCCACGCTGGAACGAACGGTTGAAACGACCGGTTGGGTTAGCACCGACTATCACGCCCACTCAACTCCGAGTGGAGACAATTACTGCAACACAACTGATCGAATCATCAACTTCGCCGCTGAGCATATCGAGTTTGCCCCTACCACGGAACACCAGCGACTCTATGACTGGACACCCCAGATCGAAGCACTGGGCCTTGGTGACAGGATCAAGACCGTGTCGGGAATCGAATTGACCGGGAGCGGGCAGCATTTCAACTCATTTCCGATCGAGCCGGATCCGCTTGAGCAGAATGGTGGAGCACCTCTATGGCAGTTCGACCCACGAATTAACGCCATCGTCCTGAGGAATTGGGGGACGCCGACCTTGGCGGATGGTTCGCGAATCGATCCTGCCGTGAACGCACGGGGTCGAGTCCGACTCTTCGGTGGGAGCCCCGATCGCTGGGTGCAGGCGAACCACCCCAATGTCGGAAGGGTGTTTTTCGACAGGAACCAAGACGGAGTCGAGGACGGAGGGTTCGTCGGATTCGAGGAACTGATCGACGCGGCCGAAGTATGGAGTGCCGAAATCCTCAACTTGAATCCGAACTACAACACTAGGAGTGGGGCGAATCGCACCTTCGGTTGGTTGCAAATGCTGAACCAGGGACGTCACGTCTGGTGCGTGGCTGTAAGCGACGCCCACCGAATATTCGATAACGGTGTCGGTGGCTGGCGTACATTCGTGCCGAGTTCTACTGATGCCCCGGCCGAAATCGACTACAAGGAGATCATCCGCAACTCCAAGGCGGGCCGTATGATGATCACCAACGGCCCGTTTCTAAAGGTGACGACCGACGACGGACTGCCAATTGGCTCAAGCGTGATCCGTGAGGGCTTTATCGACCTGAAGATTCATGTCCAGACGCCTAACTGGCTAGAGATAGACCGTGTGCAGGTCTTGGTGAACGGACGCCAACCTGAGCAGTACAACTTCCGAAAAAGAGAAATTCCCAGCATGTTTCGGGATGGTGTCGTAAGTTTCGACGAGACGATACGGATAACACTACAGCAGGACGCCCATCTGATTGTCGTGGCCATGGGAGAGCAATCGAATATCGAGAAAGGCTGGGGGCTGAGCCCCTATGGGAGGATGCACCCGGTCGCGTATACGAATCCGATCTACGTGGACGTGAACCACAACGGATTCCAAGCAAACGGGGATACACTGGGGCATCCCCTGATGACCTCGCCTAGCAGCGAGTGATGGCTGACTCCGACGACCAGATCGGGTAGCGATGCGTCGCCTTACTGCCAAGCCAGACAGGACTGGTCTAAGCAAGCGAGCCGTCTTCTTCGATCACTTACAAGTTGCATTGGCCGAAACTGGATACTGGATTCCAGATGTTCGTTCTCCTGGGTAGCACTTCACAATTCATCAACTTGCGCTCCAGTATCGCTTCGAGGTGATAGTTTCCTTACTACTCAAACGTTTCCTGTGAGTTGAGTGTGTATGAGATGGCTTCTTGTCTTGTGATGAAGGAAGCATCATACCCACACTTGGTTGCTTTTTGACCACCTGTCAGCAATCACAATTCCCTGAAACTTTTTGTACCAGCTATCAACAGGATTTCTATACTGTGAGTTGTCCCTCAATAAACCAACTGAAACTTTGGATGTGATTGTAGTGGGTGCTGGTCCAACGGGCCTGGCTTGTGCAATCGAAGTGAAACGAGCAGGTTACCGCGTCAAAACCATTGAAAAAGGGTGCGTTGTCAACTCACTCTATAACTACCCCACGAACCTGACTTTCTTTACAACTCCTGAACTACTTGAGATCGGAAACATTCCTATGACAGCTGTGCGGGATAAACCAAGCCGTGGTGAAGCCCTCAAGTACTATCGTCGGGTCACCAGTTATTACCAACTGGATCTTCACCAATATGAACAAGTCAACAGCATCATTGGCGAGGACGGATGCTTTGTAATCAACTCCACAGACTGCAGGGGTACCAGGCAATGCTATGAAGCCAAAAAGGTTGTTCTGGCAACAGGTTTTTACGACATCCCGATTCAGATGGATGTGCCCGGTGAAGACCTGCCCAAGGTCCAACATTACTATCGGGAACCTCATCCCTTCTTCGACTCTGAACTGGCAATAATCGGAGGAAAAAATTCAGCAGCTCTCTGTGCACTTGAGTGTTACAGGGCTGGTGCTCATGTTACTCTCATTTACCATGGCTCTGAGTTGGCGTCCACCATCAAGTATTGGATCCGTCCTGACATTGACAATCGGATCAAGAACGGTGAGATACAGGCTTTTCTTCAGAGCCGAGTGACACGGATCGAGGTAGATGCCATTCACCTGGATACCCCACAAGGACCTGTTACGATTCCAAACGATTTTGTGCTGGCTATGACTGGATACCAGCCCGACCTGAAGTTTCTGGCAAGCCTCGGGATCCTATTGGATGGGCAAACCCGTAAGCCACGCACAAATCCAGACACCCTTGAAAGCGACCGCACCGGGATTTATCTTGCAGGAGTCATAGTGGCCGGGATGCATACCAGCGAGATCTTTATCGAAAATGGCCGTTTCCACGGCATCACGATTGCAGCAGACATCAAATCAAAACTAACCGGCAAGAATTAAAATCAGATCTCAAGCAGGCCCATGGTTCAACCTGTCCACAAGGCACAATGCCTTTTCCTATAGTTCTCAAACAAAAGTGTGCTCTATGATTTGATTGGGGCTTATATACAATCCTAACCAAAGCAACCAGCTCTGCTTGTAGAAAAAACCTAGGAAATCCATCTATAACTCATTGATTTTGCTTGACTTCCGGCGCTGTATTGGTTACGATAGTATTGTTATGAGGGCGCGCAGGAATCACGGTCATCCGGGACCGGGCAAGGCCCGCCGCAAGGGCATTTCCATCGTTCAGCTGATCAGGCTATTCCCAGACGATAAGTCCGCGGAGGATTGGATTGCCTCGATTCGCTGGCCGAACGGGGCGACCTGCCCGCATTGCGAATCCACGAACGTCCAGTGCGGGGCGAAGCATCCGAACATGAGCTATCGCTGCCGGAAGTGCCGCAAGTTCTTCTCGGTGCGCACCGGCACGGTCATGCAGAACTCGAACCTCGGCGCGCAGAAATGGGTGATCGCGGCTTACATGCTGACAACGAATCTGAAGGGAGACTCCAGCATGAAGCTGCACCGGGACCTGGACATCACGCAGAAATCGGCTTGGCACCTGGCGCATCGCATCCGCGAGACCTGGGAGCGGGGCGAGGGGCTGTTTGGCGGACCCGTCGAGGTAGACGAGACCTACCTGGGCGGCAAGCGCAAGAACATGCCGAATCATGTCCGCAAGGACCTGCCGGGGCGGGGTCCGGTCGGCAAGACGGCGGTTGTGGGAGCCAAGGATCGCGAGACGAATCGGGTCGTGGCGAAGGCCGTTGAGTGCACCGACAAGGAAACGCTGCAAGGCTTCGTCAAGGACTCCGCGGACCCGCACGCGACGGTCTATACCGACGAGGCCGGTGCCTACGAGACGCTGCCGTTCGAGCATGAGGCCGTCAAGCACTCGGTCAGCGAGTATGTGCGCGGCAAGGCCCACACCAATGGCGTGGAGTCGTTCTGGAGCATGCTCAAGCGCGGCTATGTGGGGACGTACCACAAGATGTCCCCGAAGCACCTGCAACGCTACGTGAACGAATTCTCGGGACGGCACAATGTGCGCATGGCGGACACCTTGGAGCAGATGGAACACAGCATGCTGCGGATGATCGGCAAGCGCCTGCGGTACAAGGATCTGAAGCGGGCGAACGGTCTGGATTCCGGGGCGCGGGAAATGGCGCTATGAGCGGCCCGCGCCACACGGAGTCTCAGCGCACTGCGGGCTGGCCCGTGCGCTGAGACTCCGCCGCCATCCCGCCACGACCGTCCACGGCGGGAAAGGCACTCGGATTCACGCGTGGCCGAGTCCTTGCCGGGGAAGTCGCTGGCGCCAGGGATTGTTTTAGGATGGACTCCATGACCAAACCACCAGACAAGCCCAAGCGACCGCGAGGCCGTCCGGTCAAATACCCTATGCCCGAGCCGATTCCCGACACTCCCGAGAACGTCATGCGTGCGTTGCTGGGAGCACCGCCCAAGGGCGAGAACGACTGGGACTACATCCAGCGCACAGGACGGAAAACCAAGCGCCCGTAGCCGATTGCAATGAACTGTAAATTAGTTGCTTTGGTTAGGATTGTATATAAGCCCCATTTGATTCATTCGCAACAACTGGATTCCGTTGTTTCAGATTGTGATGTACGAGATGACCTACACCTCCAAGTACATTCTTACTCTAGTTTTCCTGTTTACTCTCACGGGTTGCACCTCACAGGAAGATGAATATCTTTTTCGGTACGCCAACGCCCAACCAGGTCAACATCCAAGAAGCCTGTCAATGAATTATTTTGAACAGCTGATCGAGGAAAGTAGTGCTGGCAGGATCAAAGTCGAGAATTATTACTCAAGTAGTCTTGGCACGGAGCGCGAACTGATGGACATGGTATCACTGAATATTCTGCAGGGCACTAGAGGTGGCTTTTTTACCGACCTGACTCCTCTCTACACGCTATACACCTTGCCATTTCTGGTAGAAAACTGGGACCAGGCTCTCAATCTTGTTAACAGCCCCTTCACAGAACGTGTCAATGCCGAAGGACGAAAGAAAGGGTTCCATGTTCCGGCATGTGGGATATCCCAGGGATTTCGGTCACATACCAATAGCATTCATCCAATCAGGACACCGGAAGATCTCCGGGGTCTCAAGATGCGGGTTGCACCACAGGAAACCTATGTCATCACAGCCCAGGTACTGGGTGCCTCTCCCCAGGAGATCCCATTCAGTGAGGTCTATCAAGCGGCCAGAACTGGCGTCATCGACGGTCAGGACAATGCACCTTCCAACATCATGGAATCAAGGGTTTACGAGGTTCAGAAATATTTCAGTATTTCGAACTACAGCACAGGCCCGGACCCATTCATGGTGAACCTAGAGTGGTACAAATCCCTGCCAGCATCGCTGCAAGTTGAATTCGATAAGGCTGCTCGCAAAGCGATTGCCTACAGTGACGAGATGAATCGCTCTTCTGAATTGGAATACATCCAGAAACTGTCAAATGTCCTTGAAACAAATACGATCACTGGGGTAGAACTGGAACGATTCCGAATAGCTGTCCAACCTGTTTACGAGATATTGATTGAAAAGGGATATTTCACCTGGGAAGATGTGGCCGCTGCACAGCAGACAGCCCGAGGTAATTAGTAGCCATGAAGATTGAAGAGTTCGAGAGATCCTTGACCAGGTTCCTCGAAGCATTGCTTTCCATGGGACTGTTCGCCATATTCGTTATGATCCTCATCCTGGTGGCCCTGCGATACGTATTCCAGAGTGGCCTTGTTGGAGCCAATGAGACAGCAACTATCCTGTTCATTTACCTTTCATCGCTCGGGTCTGCAGTTGCTATCAGTCGACATGAGCATATCCGGATTGATCTGCTTTCAAAGATGTTGGATTCCCACTGGAAGCTATACCTGGAGACAAGCATATTGTTGTTAGTCATCCTGATTAACGTTGTGATCACTGAACGCAGCCTGTTATGGATCACAAGTACCGGTAGTGCCTTAATGCCAGCAACGCAACTGCCTCGTTACGTAGCCCAGATCAGTGTGCCACTTGGATGCAGTCTCGCAATTATCTTTTGCTGTACCAGAATCATGAAGCTCTATATCACGGAGCCCTCCAATTGATCCTGATCCTGCTGCTCAGCCTGCTCCTACTCATCTTCCTTGGAGTACCTGTAGCTTACTCACTGGGACTTTCTTCCCTGCTCTACATTCTTTTTGACGAACCTGCGTTGCTGGCAGTGCTACCATTGCGGCTTTTTGCAGGATTTGACTCCTATGCGCTGATGAGTCTGCCGCTGTTCATTCTGATGGGTCAGGTTATGAATGCTGCACAGATTACCTCTCGCCTGATTGACTTCAGTATGTTGCTCATGGGACGTTTTCGCGGTGCACTTGGTCTTGTTAATGTTCTGGCGAGCATGTTATTCGGAGGAATCTCGGGTTCTTCTGCCTCAGACACTGCCTCCATTGGATCCGTACTGATTCCCGAGATGGAGCGACGCGGCTACCGGAAAGCATTCGCTTCTGGAATTACTGTGGCATCTTCCACGATGGGCATGATCATCCCACCCAGCATTCCCATGGTGTTGTATGCAGTTGTGGCACAACAATCAGTTGGGAAGCTCTTTCTGGGGGGAGTAGTGCCCGGCGTCATGGTCGGGGTCCTGCAATTGGTCCTTGTGGTGTTTCTTACTCCGAAAAACATCCAGCGAGACTTGACTGAAATATCTACTCGCACAGCTATTACCCGCACCCTGCGTTCCATGCCTGTGTTGGCCATGCCTCTGTTCGTTGTGGGTTCTGTTGTGTTTGGTATTGCTACCGCCACAGAGTCTGCTGCACTGGGAGTTCTTTATGCTGTGCTGGCCGGGTTCATGTTGACTCGCTCCCTGACAATCAGCTCATTCCAGGAGTGCTTGCGCTCCTCAGCTTTAACAAGTTCCAAGATCATGATTATTATTGCTCTATCTCAGGCCTACATTTGGGTACTGGCTCTGGAGCGCATCCCAGAAGCCATTGCGACCTACGTAGTCGAACTGGGGTTGGGTGCAACCGGGACTTTACTGATAATCAACCTGATCGTTCTGGTAGCGGGAACTGTGATTGATGTCAGTCCAGCAATCCTGTTACTGACACCTGTCTTTGGCCCGGTACTGCAGGATCTCGGAGTTTCACCGATTTTGTTTGGAATCCTGCTGGTTTCGGGGCTGGCAGTCGGAGCCTGTACACCGCCAGTGGGCACCTGTCTGCATGTCTGCTCGGCAGTAGCAAACCTTGAAATCGGCAAGATCTTCCGTGGGGCTACCCCATTTCTGGTTGCCAATGCCGCCACTGTTCTCTTTGTTACATTTTTCCCTAAGCTGGCACTCTGGCTACCCGAGATCCTGATGCCATAACAACGGCAGTGCAATCACATCCTGTCAAGAGTAAGACTGGGTTGTGCATACAACCCGATGGGAGCAGGAGTTACCTCAAGCAGTACAGGCTCTTTGTACAAATCGGCTTCATCCCCACCAGTTCTCTCCAGACGCAAGATGGGCTTTGACAACGTCTGGATCCAGCTCGATTCCAAGACCCGGTTTGTCAGGCACTTCCACGAAACCATCCCGGCACAGGGGCTTGTCGTGAACAATGATGTCGTCCATCCAGCCGCCATCAAAGAACACGGTTTCGCAGGCAAAATAATCACGGATTGTCGAGGCCCAATGAATGGTAGCCATGCCGTTGATGATACTGCCAGTATTGTGGTTTGCAACGGGCAGGAAATAAAGGTCAGCCAAATCTGCCATGCGTTTGTTTTCCAGAAAACCACCAGAGTTTCGAAGATCCGGGTGCAGGATGTCGACAGCAGCATTGACAACAAATGGCAGGGCATCGGCACGCCGCATCCAGTTCTCACCAGTACAAATTGGTACTGGAGACATTTGCACCAGGCGTCTCCAACTCTCTGAATAGGCAACGGGTAATGGATCTTCCAGAAACCGGGGCTTGACGGACGCAAGAGCCTGTGCAAGGTCGATGGAACTTCGCAGGTCGAATTCCCAATGGCATCCAATCAAGATGTCATGTTCGAAGCCTAAGGCTTCCCTGCAGTTCTCATAGCCTTCCCTGTTTAACCGTAGCTCATCACTTGAAAGCATCCGGTTCGAAGGATCACGCCCGAAATCATCTCGAGAATTGTTGCGAAGAGGGCCAAACTTGTGCATGTTGATCCCATTCGGACTCTCTTTGACCTGCTGCACCCAATCCCGCAAGACGGCCTTATCAAAAAAATCATCGGGTTTCGAGTGGTCGTAGAGCCGAACCTTATCACGAAACTTGCCGCCCAGTAATACATAAGCAGGAACGTCCAGGAGTTTACCTGCCAGATCCCAGAGCGCCATTTCAATACCACTCAGTGCTCGTTGCTGGGCATGAGCACTGCCATCTGTATAGCGGTAGCCAGTGTAAAGCCGGTCAATCTGGAGCGGGTCCTTGCCAACAAACAAATCCCGTACTCCGTTGATCTCCTCCCTGACACCTAAGCCAGGCGATCCATAGGCTTCCGCAACTCCGTGGATCCCAGCATCGGATTCCACCTTGACCAAGGTGTATGTCCGCGGGCCTTGAAGGATCATGGTCTTGATGTCGGTTATCTTGACCTTGTTGTGGTTTGTAGCACTCAATGCCTGGTAGCTAACGAGCCATGCCGGTACAGACATAGCGGCTGTAGAGGCGAGAAAGGAACGACGGGAGTAGTGGTTCATAGGTTAATCGCTTTGGCCTTGGCGACAAGGCTCGCTGTGATTATATATAAGGCTGTTGTAATTGTATATAAGGCTAATGACAGAGGGTAGAATATCTGGGACGGTGGTGAATCAGATGAATAGATCGTATTAATTGAAGAATGGAAAAAATACCGATTCGTTGCAAACTTAACATTTTCAATGTTCAACATAGAGATATTAAACAAATTTCTTACTAATTAAGAATCAGCTCACGCATTGAACCGGAACCAAACTGGAATGCACTATACCGTCTCAACACTGGTGGCTTTGTCAAGCCCCCTCAGCTGAATTTCCTTCTGACGGATCAGGAATTTCTGAACCTTTCCGGTTACTGTCATCGGGAAATCATCTACAAGGCGGATGTACTCGGGGATCTTGAAGTGTGCAATCTTGCCTTCGCAGAATTCACGGACCGCTTCCTCACCAATACTGCTCGCTTCGTTCAGCTTGATCCATGCAAGGACACGTTCACCCAGCTTTTCATCAGGAACCCCGGTCACATAAACATCTGCTATATCAGGATGGGCATGCAGGAACTCCTCAATTTCTCGTGGGTAGATGTTTTCCCCACCCCTAATGATCATCTCCTTGGCACGCCCAGTGATCTTGATGTTGCCATCCTCACGCATGGTTGCCAGATCGCCAGTGTGCAGCCAGCCGTCCTTGTCCACTGCATTCGCAGTGTTTTCCGGATCCTTGTCATACCCCTTCATTACCAGATAACCACGAGTCAGCAGTTCACCCTGCACACCAACTTCAACTACCTCACCGGATTCAGGGTCGATGATCTTGACCTCTGTACACGGCATAGTGGCCCCCACAGTGGTAGTGCGGACATCAAGCGTGTCATCACTAAGGCTTTGCGTAATAGCCGGTGAGGCTTCCGTCTGTCCATATGCAATTGTCATTTCCTCGCAATTCATCTCATCAACAACCCGTTTCATGAGTTCCACCGGACAAGGTGAACCAGCCATGATGCCGGTTCGCAGGGATGCTGTGCTATAACTTGCAAACTCCGGATGGTTCAGCTCTGCCATAAACATCGTCGGCACTCCGTAAACTGTGGTGCACTTTTCTTCATTTATGGCTTGCAGCACTGCCAGGGGATCAAACTGGGCTGATGGGAGGACCAGTGTTGCTCCGTACACCAGTGACTGCAGGGATCCCATCACACAACCAAAGCAGTGGTAAAGAGGTACAGGCAGACAGAGTTTGTCCTGATCTGACCAGCGCAACCCCTTGCCGACCAGGTAGGCATTGTTCAGCAGGTTGTGATGTGTAAGTAGCACCCCTTTGGGTTTACCTGTTGTCCCGGAGGTGTACTGGATGTTCACGACATCATGTTTCTCGATCAAACCTGGCTCAGGGGTCACACTGTTTTCAAGCATCTCGTCCCATTGCCCGGTTTCAAGCAAGATTGATGCAATGAGGCTGTGATTGCTGTTTTTGCTTGCTTCTGCAACCACCTCGGCATAGTTTACACGGGCATCCTTCTCATACAGAAAAATCACCTTTATTTCGGATGATTCAAGGATGTATGCCAGATCCATTGCACGGTAAGCGGGATTGACATTTACCAGGACAGCACCGATCTTTGCTGTCGCTACCTGGAGATATACCCACTCTGCACAACTTGAAGCCCACATTCCAATCCGGTCACCAGGACGAATCCCAAGACCCCAAAGTCCTGCTGCAGTATTTTTCACTGCTTGATGCAGTTGCCTGTAGGTCAACCTCAGGGATTGCGCACGCGATACAAGTGCTTCCTTGTTTTTATGCGACGCTGCTGTGTTATCAAAAACTTCACCGATCGTTTTTTCAATCAGAGGAATGGTCTGACCTGCTGCATAACTTTTCATTGAGTAGCCGTTCCACTAAACCTATTCATACCTACTTATTAGTAGCTATGTTGCTAACTTTCTGCTTTACTGGAATCGATTTCGTCTTGATCTTGCGACCAGAGCCAGCACCTTCCCATCCACAGGCAGACACCGTGGAACTCAAGGCATAATTCTTCAGGTCGATCGCAGCATTCCTGTCTCGATCATGTTTCATGCCACATTCCGTGCACACCAACTCACGCACCGACAGTGGCAGGTTGTCCAAGTTTTTCCCGTACTGAGAGCAGGTCGTGCTGCTGACAAACCAGCAATCTGCTACAACCACAACGCCAACTCGGATCTTGGCCTTGTACTCCAGTTGCCGCCTAAAATCATGGTAACCCATGTCAGTAATGGAGCGTACCGGATGGCGGTTGAGCGACATACCATTCACGTTCAAATCCTCGTTGCATCCGGTGGTTGAATCGGCGATCAACAATCTTGAGAACCGCGGTCTCGACCGGGTTAGCACCCACGGTGAGGAGGGCTTCAAGAGCACAATGGCGCTGTCTGTTCTGGCTTTGAACCTGCACCGGTTTGGACTGGTCCTACAGCGCCAGGAATGCAGTGGCTCAAGAGGCAATACCAAACACAGCTACCGTGCACTGCCCAACCGCTCGCACTCTGCATACCACCGTATTTTCACACTTACGACAGCTGGGGCCGGAAAGCTGGGGCCGGAAATCAGGTTTTTGCTCTTGTCGCACTGATAACAAGTCTCCAACCTTGTCTGAAGTGGCCAATTCAGCTGGATTTACCTCTCGAATGCTTCCGAGCGGCGGCGTTATGGAATTCAGAGCTTGCAGGGGGTTTTCGGGTAGACACTATTTAAAAAAAGCATTGTCCACAAGGAAATACAACTTATTTTGCGGTGCTTTGCTATCTTGTTTAACCTGTGCACGTTGTCTCACGAAGACCACGCGATCAACCGCGATCACCGTGAACGCATCAAATACATAGGATTCACAGCAACCGTTGGCATCCTGATGTTGCTCAACCTGCTGGGCATCTTCGACTCGATTCTGGGCTACGACACAGCGATATTTCTTACGATCCTTGCCGGTTACAAGACGTTTTACCGTGCAATATCAGAACTGCTTGAGAAGAGAATCTCAGCAGACCTCGCCATTGTAATCGCAGCGTTTGCTGCGTTGATGATTGGTGAATACCTCGCAGCAGCCGAGGCCATGTTCATCATGCTGCTGGGCGAAGGGCTTGAAGCGTGGGCAGCAGGTCGCACAGAACGGGCCATCCACTGCTTTGTTGACCAGTTGCCTCACCATGCTCGTGTTTTGCGTGAAGGTAAGGAAGTAGAGGTTCAGGTAGAAGACCTGGAGGCTGGTGACCTTGTGGTTGTACGTGCAGGAGAACGTATCTCTGCAGATGGTGAAGTTGAACAAGGAGAGTCATCCATTGACGAAAGTCCAATCACCGGAGAATCTGTTCCGCGGGACAAATCGGCAGGTGAGCAGGTGTTTTCCGGGACGATCAATGGACATGGGTTGCTGTATATCCGTGTTACCCATGCAGCAGATGAGTCAACTCTCGCCAGATTAATTCACCTTGTTGAAGAAGCCCGTGACCACCGTACTGCGCCTGTGGTCCGAACCGCTGATCGCTATGCACGTTATTTCTTGCCTGCAATCCTGCTCGCAGCAGCGGCCGTTTATTTCCTGTCAAGCGATTTTGACAATGCTGAAAGGATCCGACGTAGCGTAGCTGTCCTGATCGTTGGATGTCCCTGTGCCCTGATCCTGGCAACACCTGCTGCGATGGTCGCTGCTATTGGGGGGCTGGCCAGACCGCGGTCTGCTGGCTCGTGGTGGACAGGTTGTCCAGAAAACTTCAGAGATTGACACCATCGTCTTCGACAAGACCGGAACGCTAACCACCGGTAAATTCGAGATTATCAAGATCCTGACCACTGAAGGCCATAGCGAAGAACAGGTTCTAGGGCTAGGAGCAGCTGCAGAAGCAAGTTCCGATCACCCACTGGCCAAGGTCATTGTGCATTCCGCACAGCAAAGAGGTGTGCAGACCCAAGCTGTTGAAGATGCACAAATCGTACCCGGACGCGGGGCACAATGCCACTACGAAGGCCAAACCATACGTGCTGGAAACTCCACTTTCCTGAGTGATGCAGGCATAGACGGGTTGGAAAAATATCTTGCAGCTGCAGACCATGCTGGAGCAACTGCAGTACTGGTTGCATCCGACAAAAAGCTGGCAGGAGCCATCCTGCTTCGTGACACGCCTCGACATGGTGCCCACCAGGCAATACACGAACTTGAGGCCCTCGGGATCCAGAACATCATCCTGCTTACAGGCGACCGTCGCAAAGGCAGCCGATGCCATGGCGCGTGTCGTGGGGGTTACTCATGTAGAAGCTGAACTGCTACCTGAGCAAAAGCTTGATCGCATCAAGCAGTTACAGGTACAGGGCCGCAAGGTGGCAATGATCGGCGATGGAGTCAACGATGCCCCTGCACTGGCAGCAGCGGATGTCGGTGTAGCAATTTCCGGTTCAGGGGCGGACATTGCTGCAGAAGCTGCTGATGTTTTCGATCTGAATCGCGATATTGACAAAATTCCCAAGCTATTCGATGTCTCCCGCCAAGCTGTCACTACTGTCTGGCAGAACATCATCCTGGTTGCAGGTGTAGTCAATGTAGTGGCTGTATATATTGCTGGAATCGGCTGGATGGGGCCAGCCCTTGCAGACGGAGTTCACCAGATTTCCTCGATCTTCGTGATGCTGAACTCGGTTCGGCTGTTACGTATTGAACGTGTCAGGGACCAATCTACCGGATGGCAAAAATTCTGGAACGTTCTCGGCATCCAGCTTTTCTGGAGCAAGTTTGTCAGGGTTCTGAGCCTCATTGATCCTGCAGCCGGTTTTGCCTGGTTAGTTGAAAACCGCAGGAGCCTGATAAAACCCGTGGGTGGTCTGTGTGTTGCAGTTTGGCTACTAAGTTCCATATTCATGATCCCGACGGAAGAACTGGGCATCATTGAGCGATTCGGGCGCATCAAGCAGCCCTATCGGGACCCAGGCGTTCATTTCAAATTGCCTTGGCCTGTTGACCGCATCACACGAATCCGGGCCAGTCAGATTCGCACGATTGAAGTTGGCTTCCGTACAACTGAAGATATAACATTCAATGAGCCACCGTCCTACGAATGGAATCTCCAGCATCGTGATGGTCGCATCCAGCTCAGGGAAGAGGAATCCCAGATGCTCACTGGAGACCAGAATATGATCGAAACGACTGCTATCGTGCATTACGACATTGAGCAGCCTGACCATTATTTTTATCGTCTTGCAGATCCACAGGCCATCATCCGGGCTGCCTCGGAGTCATCCCTGCGCCATGTCATCAACTCCATGTCTCTTGACGGGCTGCTAACAACCCGCCGACAGGAAGCCGAGCGACTCGCAGCAACTGAGTTGAACTTGCGTTTGAAACGCTATCAAGCTGGCGCACGCGTCCTGCATGTCAAACTCCTGGACATGCATCCATCTGTGGAAGTTGTTGATGCTTTCCGGGAAGTTGCAGGAGCTCTGGAAGAAAAGAGCCGCTTGATCAATGAGGTAGAAGGCTATGCCAACGAACAAGTTGCACTGGCTCACGGTGAAGCAGAAGCGCAAGTTCTGCAGGCTATGGGCTACAAGGTCAGCCGTTCAACCAAAGCTGGCGGTGATGCTTCACGCTTCCAGCAACTTGAAAGTGCCTATCGACGTTCTCCAGGGACAACAGCAACCCGCCTGTATCTTGAGACTATGGAAGAAATCCTGCCGGGTCGAAAAAAACTTGTTGTCGATGAGAAAGGTGGAAGACGCCACCTCTGGACACTGGAGGACGGAATTCAACTGGCTCCAACCGGGGCGAGGATGAATCAACCACCTGAGCCATTTGAAATGTCTGAGAGTGGAGAGTAGTATATGTACGATCACGGCAATACCCACAATCATTCCCATACACACGATCACTCGCATGAGGAGCATGAACATCACAGTCATACCCCGGTAGACTGGCGATTGCTTTGGAGTAGGTACCGCAAGTTTCTGCTGCCTTTGATAGTGCTGCTACTGAGCTGGTCCGCATTATTCACAGTTCGTGAAACCCAATTTGCCCTCGTAACACAATTCGGCAAACCGGTCCGCACACTGACAGAAGCTGGTCTGCATGCAAAACTGCCATTGCTGCAACAAGTTCGGTTCTTCGACAGACGGTTACGTGTCTACAATCCACCACGCTCGGAGTTTTTGACCCGAGACAAGAAAAACCTGAGTATTGACAGCTATGCCATTTGGCAAATTGCTGATCCCGAAGTCTTTATCAAAACAGTCGGCAATGAGAGATCAGCAGAAATGCGCCTGCATGATCTCGTCTGGGCTGGGCTGGCGGCGGCCATTGCTGGCCTCGACCTGGAGGTAATTGTTTCTCCCCTGCCCTCGAACGTAAAAACACATGCCGTTCTGGAAGACCTGACTGAACGCAGTGGCACTGCAGCTTTAAAGCAGTTCGGCATTCGGGTCATTGATGTCCGGCTCAAGAGACTTAACTTGCCGGAACAGAACAAGCAAAGTGTTTATGCACGCATGCGAGCTGAACGCGAACGTATTGCCCGGCAATATCGAGCTGAGGGAGAAGAGCAAGCCTTGCGCATCCGAGCAGAAGCGGATCGTAAGAAAGAAGAGATACTGGCCGAAGCCTACAAGGTGGCCGAGACCACAAAAGGTGAAGGGGATGCCGAAGCTGCACGTATCTATGGTGCGGCTTATTCCCGAAACCAGTCGTTCTACAAGCTCGTACGAACTCTTGAGACTTACCGCAAGGCTCTGGACGAGGATACTACCATCATTCTTAACTCTGATTCTGAACTGCTGAAGCTACTGACCCAAGGACAGTAAACCCGCGCAATGAGTATCGACAGCAAGCCTGCATCCTTCTGGCGTCCTGACTGGCACCGGGGTGTGTTGTTGCTGCTCCTCCTGTGGCTACTACTAGGAATCTATATCGTTCCAACAGAAGAACAGGCTGTACTCACACTCTTCGGGAAACAGGTTGATGACCAGGTGCTGCCAGGAGTTGGCTGGTACTGGTACCGGCCAGTAGGAAGCGTGAAGAAACTCAAAGTCCGGGAGTACAAGAGAGTCTTCATAGGTGGTGAACTAGCTGACCAAGCCAATGCCCTGCCTGCCGATCCAGTACTGTCACAATTCCTTACAGGTGATCAGAACATCATCAATGTCCGTGCAGTGGCGCAGTACAGCATCTCGGAGCCTGCGAAGTACTTGTTTCGATCTCAGGATGCAGACCTGCTGGTCTCAAATGCAATCGAAGCCGCACTGGAGAGACAAATAGCAGGGCGAAAAGTTGATGAAGTGCTGACAACCGAGAAGCTTGCCATTCAGGAAGAAGTACGACAACGAGCACAGGAGATGATCAACAGTTATGACTTGGGTGTACAACTTTCCACAGTAAATATCCGCTCCGTGAATCCACCTCCCGAAGCTGCAGAAGCTTTCCGGGATGTTGCTTCAGCACGTGCAGACTCTGTCCGGATAATTAATGAGGCAGAAGGGTACTCGAATGATATCCTTCCGCGAGCTCGTGGCGAGGCCCAGCAGATGCTATCTGCTTCAAGAGGCTACCGCAAACGGAAGATACTTGCAGCCATGGGAGACACTGCCCGGTTCTCGAAACTTTCGGCAGAGTACAGCAAAAATCCGGAAGTCACACGAAGGCGCATTTTCCTCGAAACGATGGAAGAAGTGCTGCCACGCTTGCGCAAGACGATTGTTGACAGGCAAGGCAACCTGGATTTGACTATTGTTCGTCGCAGCCAGGCACGCTAAAAGACTCAATGAGCAAGGATTTCCAGGCACAGGCTATAACCATTGCCTTGATCGTTGCCATCCTGGTCTTTATTGCCTGGAATCAGGGAGGCTTTGAATTCCTGAAACGCGGACAGGAAACAGCTAGTTTTTCAGGTGGCAACCAGACCGTAGGGAAAGAACCCAGGGATGTCATCTATGCCATGCTGGACGCTGCCAGGGAAGGGTTGGTTGAGGAGTACCTCACCTGCTATACGGACCAAATTGAACAAACCCTGCGCCAGAGTCATGACGAAATGGGCAGGGAAAAATTTGCAGAATTCCTCAAAGCACGTAATCGTGACATCAAGGGCATTGCCATGAACGCACCGCAGGGAACTGAAGAAGAACCCCAGGTTCGGGTCGAGTATGTGTATGCGGACCGCAATGAAGTCCAGCAGTTCTTTCTGCGAGATGAAAATGACCAGTGGAAGATTTCGCGAGTCAGCGAGATCCAGCGTATAGAAACACCCGTACCTTACGGTACGCCTGTAAACTGACTACCTTATTCGAACAGGGTCATCTGGCCGTGTTGGGAGCGGTTTCGGGTCCTCCCGGATACGACGCATTACTTCCTCAATCCCGCGTTCCAGTTGTGGGTCGCGACCTGCCAACAATGATTCGGGATCATTCTCGACTTCGATGTCAGGATCTACTCCATGGCCTTCTATGATCCATTCGCCTTCAATTGAATTCGTTGCGAATTCAGGAACACGAATATCTCCGCCATCAATCAGGGGTCCATGGGATGTAATACCTATCACACCTCCCCAAGATCGCTTGCCAATCAAAGGCCCCAGCCCTGCTTGCCTGAAGCGGGCAGCAAAAATATCTCCATCCGAAGCCGAGTTCTCACTCAACAGGCATACCAGATGCCCCAAAAACACCTCGTTGGGATATGTACGGAATTCCTCACTAGTCCTGGAGTAGCGCGTACCGAGCAGTTTGCGGCTTAGTCGTTCGATCAGCATCTGCGAGACATTGCCTCCCCCATTGCCCCGGACATCAACAACCAGTCCCTGTTTGCGCATTTGTGGGTAATACCACTTGATGAACTCATAAATGCCTTGCGAGCTCATATCAGGAACATGGAGATAGCCCACCTTACCGTCCGTGGCATCCTCTACTTTTTTACGATTACCCTCGACCCATCCCAGGTAACGTAGCCTGGATTCGTCCTGAATCGGCATGTATACAGCCTTGCGCGCACCTTCCAGGTTTGGTTTGCTATTCAGCAGGAGCTCGACAGGATGGGATGCCTTGTGACGCAACAGTCGGTACGGGTTGTCATCTGCCCTCAAATCCTCACCATCAATGGCAAGAATGTAGTCACCCTCACGGACATCTACCCCAATCTCGGTCAGAGGCGAGCGATAGGGCGCTTCCTCGTTTTGGCCACGCAAGATTCTGGTAATCCGGTAACGGTCACTGGCAGCATCCAGTTCAAGATCAGCACCCATAAGAGCCACTTTGGGGCGCTTGGGAAGTTCATAGTCACCACCAGAGATATAGGCATGACCGACATTGAGTTCAGCGATCATCTCACCAATCACATAGTTCAGGTCTGCCCTGTGAACCACATGGGCAAGCCATGGTCGGTACTGCTCACGAAGTGCCTGCCAATCGTAACCATGCATGTTTTCGACATAGAAAAAGTCTCTGTAGCGCCGCCAGACCTCCTCAAAAATCGTTACCCATTCTTCTCCCGGAATAAGATCGCTTTCCATGTTTTTTGTGGAAACTACCTTGGCATCCTTCACATCTGCCTTGGTGTCTGCAATCTTGTAGGCTTCTTTATTCTTGAACAGGATTTTCTTGCCATCCGCAGAAAGTGCATAGGATTCTGTTGCAGTGATTGTTTTCAACTCACGTTCTTCGAGATCGAAAATCTTCAACTCACTTGGAGTAACCGCTTCGCGTCCGTAGTAGAAGGGCGCATGGCGAATGAATATCAGCGATCCCTCGATCACTGAGAAGTCGTCATAGTTGTCAGCTGGAACAGGTACCTTGGCAACACGGTCAGCAAGACCTTCGAAGTCGATCTGGATGGGTGCTTGATCGGACGCCTTGTCTTCGGACTCATCTTCCTTGTCGTTATCCTCGGTTTCTTCCGCAGATTCGTCTTCTTCTAGTTCAACTTCGTCACTCTCTGGAGGGAATGGATGAGGCACATCATTACGCAGGGCAAGTGCAAATATCCCCGTCTGTCGATCAGTCGCAAAGTTCCACTCAGTATTCGAAATTTGAGGGGCATACTCACGATTGCTCATGTAGTAGAGGTAGTTGCCCTCAGGACCCCAGACTGGGTAGCGCTCATCAAATACTGCGCCCCCGACCTGATGGGCCACGCCTGCTGCTACATCCCAGATGAATACTGAATTCACTATGGCTGAAACGCTCAAGGTATAGGCAAGATAGCCACCGTGTGGTGACCAGCGATAGTCGGTAACACGCCCGCGGGTCTCATCAGTAATTTCCTGAATCCCCTTACTGTCGACATCCAACACATAAACCTTTCCATTCTTGTCCGAAAAAGCAATCTTGCTGGAATCAGGCGACCATTCGGGCACATACAGTCTTCCCCGCACCCCCTCTGTTAATTGTTCGGACTTTTTGCTGCCATCATGACTGCTGACGTAAAGCTGCTCTTCGCCGGACTTGTCTGACACATAGGCAATCAAGCGTCCATCTGGAGACCACCTCGGGAGGCGGTCATGAGCATCCGATGAACGAGTCAGGTTCCGTGTCGACCCTTTCTCTGCAGGCACTGTGAAGATATCGCCACGGGCGCTAAAGACTACCCGTTTCCCTTTTGGGCTTAAGGCTGCACTACTGATGTTGTCTGCAACAGCTACCCGGCGTGGACGCCTGGGGAGTGCGTCGGTAGGAACATGAATCCTGAGTGCATGGGGCTTCCTGGTCGAGATATCCAGAACCTGCAACTCCCCGTTCTGTTCGTAGACGATGCGACTTTTAGAATCCGATGAAGGCCAACGGATATCCCATGTTTTTTCCCTGGTTATCTGTGAAATCTTCTCAGTTTCTGTTTCATAGCTGAAGAGGTTCAGGGTGCCGTCGCGGTCAGATGAGAAATAAACTGTGTCCCCAATCCACATGGGGTCACGGTCAGTCCTTACATGCGAACTGAAGTTCTTTGCTGTCCTGCTGGTGCGGTCGTAAATGAACAGGTCCTGAGCCCAGCCACCTTGGTAGCGTTTCCAGGTACGGAAGTCCCGAAACAACGGAGAGTAGGCAACTCTGTTGCCGTCCTGGGACAGTTCTCCTGCTCCTGATACGGGTATCTCAAGTGGCTTTGGCAGACCACCATCAATAGAAACTGTATAGAGTTTTCCATCCTTGGCACCCCAGTAGGCACGGCTGGAGCGGAACAGGACTGCTGAACCGTCGGGGGTCCAGCCATACACCTGATGCTCATAGCCCCAACGCGGGGCCAGGGGACCCCGTGCTGGGTAGTAAGTAAGTTGTCGTGGTTCACCGCCACCAGCAGGAATCACATAAACCTGTTCATCGCCGTCATATTGCCCTGTGAAAGCGATCCAGCGCCCATCCGGTGAGAATTTAGGAAACAGTTCAAGCCCCGGGTGAGCTGTGAGCCGAACAGCTGTTCCTCCCTCATCAGGAACTATCCAGAGATCCCCACCGTAGACGAAAACAACATGATCACCGTAGATATCCGGGTAGCGCAGAAGCTTCGTCTGAGCAGAAAGCGAAGTTGCCAGAAAAGCCAATAGCAGGAGGTACTTTGCCATGGTTTGAATTGTATCAACCGCTTTATGGCCTATATCTTTGTCAAAATAACAGCTTTTTACTTTACTCATTACTCTGAACTGATTGCTACCGTTTTATTTTGCGCTCAAACTGGCGTAGCTCGGCTTCATCCTGCTGGTCGGCAAGCAGTGCTTCATGGGCTTTGCGACTCGCATCAAACTGGTCGTACTCTGCCAAGGCAGGCCGCTCCATTGTTAGCCTGCCAGTGGAGCCTTTATCTTGCAATAAGGCAAAGTCATCGGACTGAATAATTTGATCAATATCTTCACACCAAAAGTCTATAGTGGTGCCTAATCGGTTTTAGCTCGCAGTTCAGCGGTTTCTAAACGGAACTTCACGAAGGCCGATTGGCCGATAACCTGTTGAGATCAAAGGGCTTCTTCCCGTCCCGAGGCCTCTGTAACTGGCATTATGTTCCCATAACAAAGGCCACCGAGACATTTTCTAGAATTATTATTACAATTGATCTCTCGATCTGATACATTGCCTGTAATGTTCCCATAACATTCGCCCGTGTCCTTCCACGTCGAAATCATCCCCAACCGAGCCAACAAGCCCGCCATCCTGCTCCGCGAGGCACGGCGCGAAGGCAAGCGCATTCGCAAGAAGACCCTGGCCAACCTCTCCAGGCTCCCGCCTGAGGTCGGCGACGGCTTCCGCACCGTCCTGCGGGGCGGCCTTGCCGTCCAGGACGCTTCCCAGCTCCTGCGCATCGAGCGCTCCTGGGCCCACGGCCATGTCGCCGCCGTGCTCGCGCCCGACTCCAAGCTCGCCACCGCGCGACGACTCTCACCGGAAACCGCCGACTCCAGCCTCGGCGCCCTGCTGGGCCTGGGACCCGTCTCGGGCAACGAGATGCTTGCCATGCTCGACTGGCTGCTGGCCCGTCAGCGCTGGATCGAGACCAGCCTCGCCAACCGGCACCTCCAGGACGCCACCCTGATCGTGTTCGGGCTGCTGTGCTCGGCCGCTGGCTGCCCCCTGGCGGTCGAGGTGTTCCCCGGGAACACGGCCGATCCGACCACGGTGGGACGGCAGGTGGACAAGATCAGGAAGCGTTTCGGCATCGCCCGCATCGCGCTGGTCAGCGACCGCGGCATGCTCACCACGGCCCGCATCCGCGCGGACCTGCAGCCGGCCGGTCTGGACTGGATCTCCGCCTTGACGACCAAGCACTTGCGCAAGCTGGTGGCGGCACCCGGGCAGGCGGGGCAGGGCCAGAAGGGCCAAGCCCCGCTGGCGGCCGACAGTCTGGTTCCGGATGCCGTCGCCGAGATCACGAGCCCGGACTTCCTCGGCGAGCGTCGCCGCAAGCGCGAGGATCTGCTGCAGGCCACCGAGCGCATCCTAGAGGGGATCGCGACCGCGGTGCGCGACGGACGCCATCGGGTGCCGCATCGGGGAGCAAGCCAACCGCTACAAGGTGCGCAAGCACTTCGCGCTCCATGTCACCGAGAACAGCTTCGCCTGGGAGCGCCAGCAAGACAGCATCGAGGCCGAGGCCCGGCTCGACGGCCTCTATGCCATTCGCACCAGCCTGCCCGATCTAGCCGCCGAGGCCGCTGTCGAGGCCTACAAGAGCCTCTCCGGCGTGGAACGCGCCTTCCGCACGAGCAAGGATCATCTGCGGGTCCGCCCGATCCACGTCTACAGCGAGAACCACGTGCGCGGGCATGTCTTCCTGTGCATGTTCGCCTATTACGTCGAATGGCACATGCGACGGCGGCTGGCTCCGCTGCTGTTCCAGGACGACGACCTGGTCGCGGTGCGCGCCCGGCGCGACACGCCCGTCGAACCGGCGGAGGTCTCCGATCGCGCCAAGCACAAGGCCGACACCAAGACCACACCGGAGGGTTTTCCCGTGCACAGCTTCCCGACCCTGCTGGGGGATCTCTCCACCATCGCTCTGAACCGGCTCACCCTGCCCACCCAGGCGAAGACCGCCATCACCATCGCCACCGAGCCCACCACCCTCCAGCGCCAGTCCTTCGACCTGCTCGGAGTCGATCCGCCTCAGACTGTTCCCATAACCGTGACAGGTTGAGGGTCGCGCTTGGACAGGCAAAACCCAATGAACGCAACAAGTTGTGCAATGAACACGGCTTGAACCTGCCGTGAAGTTCCGTCTAAAAAGATCACCCCAAGGCGATTCAATGTGTCAATTCCATTGATATTGAGATAATTCTTTGCAATATAAATATCTTGCTTGCAAACGATTGAGCTTCTCCAACTGGTTAATCCCATGTTGTCTTTGCTAGCGTCTGCACGATTGGCAATAACTTCTGCGGCCGTTTGCTGGGTGACAGCAAAAAGCAGTTTGTTTTGCATTTCTGCAAAAAATATTTGGGTGACTTTACCAGTGCTACCGCAATCACTGCTTAGTGCAAAAAGTTGGCGCACCTTTTGGTAAAATCGTTTTTTGGAAGTGCATATATCACGGATTCGCGCCAGCATTTCATCAAAATAGTCTGGACGGCCATCGGGGTTTTTCAGGCGTTCATCATCCATGACAAAGCCCTTAACCGTATATTCAGCAGATGCTGGTTTACCCATTGTCGAAATTGAGTACCACGAATACTGCGCACCCGAAAACAAAGGGCCAATATCATCGGCAAGGCATAATGCTGGACAGAGTACTTCTTGCCGTCTGCGTCAGTTGTTAAGAAATCCTTAGCAACTGAATCTTGGTTTAATCCCTTTTCTTTCAATATCTTGGCAATGTGCATTCTGATGTTTGGCTTAGAGGTATAAAAAGTTCTGCAAGTTGATTCTGGTGGAGCCAGATAGTGCCATCACGGCCGTAAAGTGCCACAGATGCCTTGCTGTCGGAGGTTTTGTAAATAATGATGTCCTAGCCCGACCTTCTCACGAGTCTTAGATTCGGAGGCGTTTTGTCCATTTGGGGTGGATGGATAGCCTGGCAATGTTGCGTGGGGCGTCGGATCCGGGCAGATACCTGGTAAGGGTCGCCAGATCCGCGGTTGTTGGGGCTTGTTTTCGCTTGCAACCCGCCCTGCAGACGCACTGATCCCCGGCGACCTCCGACGGGGCTCGAGACGATGGCTGGAGTGCAGCTGCTAACAGCGCAGGGGCAGGCTCTGGAGACGGGCCAACACCTGCCCGAAGAGGCCCGCTTCAGGGAAGCCCTCGTCGAACGACAGCCGCACGGCCCGCACGCTGACCCGGATCCGCACGCCGATCTTGAGCAGCTTCAGGCGGATCGTGCCGCATTGCGCCCGCGCCAGCCGCGTGCCCGACAGGCCCCAGCGCCGCAGTAACTCCAGCAGCGCGTAGGCGAACGAGGCGAAATACAGGCGCAACTGGTTGGCCCGCATCGTCTGCGCCGAGGTGCGATCGGCGAACAGCGCCAGCTGCTGTTCCTTGATGCGGTTCTCCATATCGCCCCGCGCGCAGTACACCTCCTCGTAGAGCGCGCGCGCCGCCATCCGCTCGGCCCCCAGCGACGTCACCACGAAGCGCGGGTTGGCCCCCCGCGGCAAATGCTCCGCCTTGCCGATCACGCGCCGCTCGCGGCTCCAGCTGTCCAGCGTCCGGTAGCGGAAGTCCTTGAACACCCGTGCCGCCTGCCCCGTCCGCTCGCATTCCTGCCGGGCCCGCTCCAGCTCCGGAGCCAGGCTCCGTTTCAAGCGCGGGTTCTGCGCGATTCCCAGCACATACTCCACCCCCTGCGCCTCGCACCAAGCCAACAATTCGTCGCGGCAGAACCCGCTGTCCCCGCGCAGCCAGATCTCGACCCCGGGCCAGCGCTTCCGGATCCGCCCCACGATGCGCTCCAGCTCCTCCACCGTGCCATCCGCCGCGTCCCGGTCCGCCGTCCGCAGGCGCGCCCCCAGCAACTGCTGGCCGCAGAAGATATAGAGCGGCAAGTAACAGTAGCTGCGATAGTACCCATGGAAGAAGCGGCCTTCCTGGCGGCCGTGCAGGGGATCGTCCGTCGCGTCCACGTCCAGCACGATGCGCTCCGGCTGCTCCCCGTGCCAGTCCAGGAACAGGTCCACCAGCAGGGCATCCAGCCGCGCGGTGTCCGCCACGATCTTCTTGTAACGTTCGCCGGCGTCCAGCGCCGGCCCCGTCAGCTCCAGCCGGTTCAGCGTGCTCTTGCCCGGCGGCAAACGCTCCCAGCTCGCCCTGCGCCGTCCCCGTCCTACCGCCCCGCATAGCAGCGACCACAGCTTGCTCTGGCGCAACGTGTCGTGATCGATCAAGTCCTCGTAGCCCAGCGCCAGCCCCAGCACGCGCGCTGCCACCAGCACTTCCACCGGATGCTGCGTCCGCTGCGGGTCGCGGTGATCCCGGAAACACGCACTCAACCGCCGGAACAGCCCCGTCCGCTGCGCCAGCTCCCGCAGCAGCAGCCCGCCGCCATCCGACCCGAGCTCCCCGCCGTCAAACCGACCGACTACACGCTGCCTTCGAAAGCGTTCGAATTCCAGTCGTTCCGTGGTACACTCTGTAGTCATAAGGTCGTCGTCCTTCTACGTGGTAAGTTGTTCATAATAAACCAATTATACCACGAAACACGGCCTTATTCTCTACCTCTGGTGAGAAATCCGGGCTAGTCCCCACAGACTGGTTCCAAAGGGGATTTATCAGGCGGGGAGCGGAGCTGTTGTAGCAAGGGGAGGACTCCTCACTATTTGTCAAGGCCAAAAGAGCTATAAAAGGGGGCAGCTGCTCCCAGTTGACCTGGTGAGACTTGACCAGGGGAAAAACCCGAGTCATTCCCAAAATGGCTCTTAAAGGAACCGCCACGTTTCCCGTGGCGGTCTGCTTGCTGCAAGGCTCCTCCAGTCAGGGGAGGCACTCCTCTCTCCACGGTGAGAAGAAAGAGACTGGAAGACAGAAGACAGAACCTTAATGTAGGCAACTCAGACATTCTGTCCACCGCCGTTTAGCAAACTATACTTCTGCTGTTGCGTCATCCGGGAAATTCCAACCCTTGCAATTCCCGATAGTCAGGAATTTACATCAAAGTAAATACAGTCAGGATGCTGGAACACCAGCGCACTGATACTGGCTTCCGGATCCATCATGGACCCATCTGTAAGAGTTACACCAATATCCTCCGGTCGCAACAGTTTGAACAGTCCGATCTGGTCATCAAGGTCAGGGCAAGCTGCATATCCAAAGCTGTAACGTCGACCACGATAATTGGACTTGAAGCGGTCAGACATTGTCATGTCTTCAGGATCAGGGAACCCCCAATCCTCACGTATCCTGCGGTGAAGCCATTCCGCACAACCTTCTGCCGTCTCTATGGCAAGGGCTTGGATGGCATGAGATTTCAGGTATTGACCACTCTTTTTATAGTCCTCTGCCCATTCCCGTATCCCTTCACCAGCTGTCACACAAAACAAGGCAAGCGAGTCACGATATCCATTGGGACTGATGACATAGTCAGACAAGCTGATTCCATTCTCACGCCGTTGCCTTGGAAATTTGAATTCATGAATGAGTGCTAAATCAGATGGGTTGAATAACTGGATTGAGTTGCCCTTTGATTCCACTTCAATAAACCGCCAGACAGCCCGGACTTTCATGAATTTTTCTGCTTCAGACTTCAGTTCCTCCATCATGAAATGCAACTCCAGTGCCTTGGCGTCCCGAGCAGCCAGTGCTTTCTCGAAATTCCCCCTGAACCCAAGGTGATGTGTAAACAGCATGGCTGGGTTGATGTATCGCCATAGTTCGTGCAACTGATGAACAGCCAGCACTTTACGGTTGCCATAGGGACACTTTACAGGGATCAGATTCGTACGTACACGGGAGCTGGGTAACGTCGAATCAGAACTATAGCCTGTTTGTTTGCCCGGTTCAGAAGGATCAAGAGGAGCATGTTCGGTTTCAAGAGTGGCACGACAGTCTGGATCAATAACACGGTTAATTAGGGACAGTCCGCTCATTGCATCCTTTGCATAGCAAGTCAGGGTGCAGTAGGCTGAGGCAATTTTCTTACGTGTGAAATTTGAACTCAGGGCTGCCCCACCAACCAAGAGAGGGACATTGATGCCTGCCTCCTTGAAATCCTGTGCAGTAACCACCATTTGCTGCGCGCTTTTTACCAGCAGTCCAGACAGTCCTATGGCATCAGGCTGCACTTCACGACAGGCCTGGATCAGCACCTCAGGGGGCACCTTTATCCCGAGGTTATGAACCATGTAGCCGTTATTTGACAGAATGATTTCTACCAGATTCTTGCCAATGTCGTGAACATCCCCCTTGACGGTCGCTAAAATTATCTTGCCCCTGTTGGCGTCCTCGCTCTTCTCCATGTGGGGCTTAAGGTAATCAACCGCGGCCTTCATGGACTCAGCAGACTGCAGCACTTCTGCTACGATCAGTTCGTTGTTATTGAACAGGCGACCAACTTCCTTCATTCCAGTCATCAATGGACCATTGACAATCTCAAGTGGCGGGACCTGTTCATTCAACTTGTTTTCAAGGTCTTCGATCAACCCTTCCTTTGTTCCTTCAACTATGCAATTGGCCAAACGCTCGTCTAGTGAGAGTTCAGATACTTCCTTGCGCGGGCGACCAACCGCACCTCTGAAGTGCTCCGTGATTCTGGCAATGTGATGCCGATTGATGGCCTGACGCTGTCCTGGGGATTGCTGGCGATAGTCTTGCGGTGCGTCGATCCCCCCGTAGGGATAATTCATTAGCAGGTCTTCTGCGAGCTTTTTTTCCTCGTCGGAAATTTCGGCATACCGTTCAAGCTTTTCGGTGTTGACGATTGCCAGATCCAGTCCAGCTTGGGTTGCCTTATACAAAAAGACTGCATTGACGATTTCCCGCGCCCTTGGAGGCAAGCCAAAGCTGACATTGCTGACTCCAAGTACAGTTTTCGTTTGAGGCATCATCTGCTTGATCAGATGTAATGACTCAATGGTCTCCACAGCACTGCCGATATAGTTGACATCCCCTGTCCCACACGGAAACACCAGCGGATCGAACAGGATATTCTCTTCAGCAAATTGCCATTTTCCAGTGAGTAGTTGGAAAGCGCGTTCTGCGATGGCCAACTTGCGCTCACGAGTGACAGCCTGGGCCTGTTCTGGATCCTCGTCAATAGATCCCACGATGATTGCAACACCGTACTTGTGAAGCATGGGAACAACCCTGTCAAATCGCTCTTCTCCGTCTTCAAAGTTGATCGAATTAATGATTGACTTGCCTTGGCAGTATTTCAGTGCCCTATCCAAAGCCTCCGCACTGGTGCTATCAATCATCAGCGGAACTTTGACCTTGTGGATCAGCTTCGCGTAGAACTCATCAATATCTGCCAGTTCATCGCGGTCTGGATTCTCAAGGTTGATATCCAGTATCTGAGCACCGTTCTTGACTTGTGCCCGGCCGATTTCAGAAGCCTGCTCAAACTTTTCTTCAGAAATCAGTCGCTTGAACTTCCGTGAACCCACGACATTGGTACGTTCGCCAACCAACAAGGGACGGTTCTGCTCGTTCGCTTCAATAAGTTCAATGCCGCTGTAGACCGTCCGCTTGTCCGGGAGAAACCTGCGGGGAGCATGATTGCCAGCCATCTGGGCCAACACCTTGATGTGATCAGGTGTCGTACCGCAGCAGCCTCCGACGATGTTCAGCCAGCCATTGCGTGCAAAACGCTCCAGGATTTCAGCCATTGAGTCCGGTGTTTCCGAGTAAAAGCCTTCCTCATCCGGTAATCCGGCATTCGGGTAGCAGGAAACATGCTCGTACGAGTTTTCATGGATCGTACGCATGTGATCCGTCATGTATTCAGGACCTGTTGCACAATTGAGACCAACGGCCAGCAGACTGACATGCTCCAGTGAAGAAAGGAAAGCTTCCGCACTTTGTCCTGCCAGCATCGTTCCCATCGGCTCGATTGTTCCTGAGACCATAATGGGAAGTTCCAGTTCCAGTTCTTTCAGGGCCTGGTTGATACCGATCAGGGCTGCCTTCACGTTGCGTGTGTCTTGACTGGTTTCAATCAGCAGCAGGTCAACATTTGGAGCCAATGCATGAACCTGTTGTCGGTACGTGGTAACAAGATCATCAAAACCTACTCCACCAGTCACAGTGATGGATTTGGTTGTCGGCCCGAGGGCTCCGGCTACAAACCTCGGGCGGTCAGAAGTTGAGTATTGCTCAGCGACCTCACGTGCCAGGCGACCCGCCTCAGCGTTGATTTGTACAGTTTTATCCTGCAGGTCGTATTCCCTCAGGACGATATCCATTGAGCCAAAAGTGTTGGTTTCTATAATGTCAGCCCCAACTTCGCAGTAAGCCGCATGAATTTTTCGAATGATATCTGGGCGAGTCAGAACCAGATTTTCATTACAGCCTTCAAATAATAGACCACCAAAGTCTTCAGCACTCAGGTTACAGTCCTGAATCTGGGTCCCCATAGCGCCATCAAGCACCAGGATGCGTTCTGCCAAAGCTTCCCGAAGCAGGAGGACTCGATCTTTCTGAGTCGGCATGTTAGTTATCGCGCAAACGTCAATCAATGTACGAGTAGCGGCTAATTCCTATTATCAAATAACAGTGATTAATCCGGTATCTTCCTGCTTGTTGCACACCTCACAGGCAGAATATTTATGAGTCAGAACTGTCCCGGATCATCAAGCAAAGCCTGCCTGATTTCACGATCCTCGTCAGTAAGATGACTGAATTCTACCCAATCTGATGGATCAGCAATGATTTCCTGGGAACCTCGCTTGATGTATTCACGGACCTGCTCCGGGAGTGCAGCAAAGGCCTTGGAACGTATGAGAAAACTACACGAATAGCGGAACAGCCGGTTATCCAAGTTCAGTTCACGTAACTGGCGATCCAGGTTACCCCCAACACCCGGATTCATATAATCATCAACGAACCCGGATGTCCCCTTAACATGTCCTTCAAAATACACCTGATCAACCATCACCAGGTCATTAACAAGTTTCTCTGCTGGTCCTTCGATGCGTCGTTTCACGGATGCAAGCAGGGATTCGGAAGCCATGCCGAAAAGCCATTGCATCCTCTCCTGATAGTCCAGTGCTTCTTTGGTATTCCTGTTCGCCCTGGCAATAGCATTGTGAATGCGGGTCTGGTGGTCCAGAACCAGATGTGCGACAACATCACTGTGGGGTGTCAGATACCTTTTCCGGTCAACTCAATCTTCCGGTTATTGCCCCAGAAGGCCAGTTGCAAACTGTTCATAATTGCTTTCCATACCCACAGCATTACCGCGGTGATGCATACCGATCTTCCCACTGACATACCAGCCACCCCATCGCTGGCTAACTGGAGTTGTGAAATCCACATTGACAGTACCCTGACTGAATTGAGGCAGTCCGTCCGGACCAGGATAAACAGAGCGAGTCAGATGCCCTGGCACACCAAGTGTCCGGTTGCTCTCATGGCATTGCAAGCAGGACCCGTTATCGAGTACCAGTCGCGGTGCACTAACCTAAAATTCCAGCTTCCGTAGAGCGGTTTTTCGGAGCGCAAGTTACTCAGGCAGAGGCAGTTGCGGCCTTGGCGGGCAGCCTCGCAGAGGTCGCGCTACTGGGTAGGATGTCGCGCTGGCGCAGCTGCAGGAGATCGAACACACGACGCTGCAAGGGGCTCGGTTCGGTCAGGAGCCAGACTTCGGGGTGTTCGGACTCGCCCGGCACCTGGAAGCGTACGCGGTTGCGCTGCAGGGTGCCCAGTTCCCCCAGCAGGCCGCGGAAGTCCCACAGAGTGTCGCCCTCGGCGGTCTGCCGGGTCCGGCGCTTGGCTTCGGTGGTGGGCTTGGTAGGTTCGATATTCAAGCTGAGAATCTGTGCTTGATCCCTGTCAAGGGACGGATACCGGACTTGCCACAAATTGCCACACCGGTGTCACGAAGTGCAGTCAAAAGGTTATATAACAACGTATAGACCACATGCTCGGTCAGGCTGCGTCTGCCAGGCAACCGAAATCCTGCAGGCAGCTCAGTAGTCAGAGTGAGTTTCACGCTATCCCTGAGAATCTTGTTGCCATCAAAGGTATTAGCAAGCAAAATCGGGGTTTGCAGGACAACTCCTGAAATAGAATCTACATAGAACTGGGTACGTGAGAACCATCCAAGGTTCGCAGAGTCACTGGCATCAAAAAGCAGTAATGGACCAGGAAAATCCATTGCAGTGACATGCATAATGATGCTGCGTCTTTCCTTGATAATCTCGCAGGAATACCCTGTTTCCTGAGCAATCTGACTCAAGGCTTCATGGTCCGGGTCAAGTGCAACCAGACGGTGTTCTCCTGCCTGTAGATACTTCATTCGATACCCCTTGATATTATCACCCTGCTTTTGAATCTTCAGAGATGCAGTATGCACAGAGTGCCTCAACAAGGCCTTCAGTAGTATGGCAGGAAGACTCAATTTTGACATTCAGTCCAAGCTCTCTGACACTCAAAGAAGTGATTGGCCCAATCGATGCAAGCCTGGATCGCTTCAATCGATCCAGCGGTACTATCTGTGCCAGATTACGAACTGTCGAAGGACTTGTAACAGTCACCCAGTCCGGTACCAGATCCGAACCCCAGGTACTTGCAGCAAGTGCCAGGGAAGACTCCGGAAGAACAGTTTGATAAACAGGCACAACATCAACCTGAGCCCCGAGTTCAAGCAGTTTGTCGGGAAGCAGGTCCCGAGCCTCCTGAGCACGGGGCAACAGGATTTTCTGACCCTTCATGGCAAGCTTTGCAAAGGATTCAGCAAGTGACTCGGCAACAAACTCTTCGGGTATCAATTCAACGTTGAGATGCAACTTTCTCAATCGGTCTGCAGTTGCAGGACCAATAGCACACAGACTGGCAGGCAATTGTCGCAAGTCCCATGGGCTTGCATCAAGCCGCTTCAGGAAATAATTCACTCCATTGACACTTGTAAAAATCAACCAGTCGTACTGCGGTAATCGCTGGATCGCCTGATCCGCCGCCAGCCAGCTTGCAGGCGGGTTGAAGGCAATTGTCGGGAGTGACACTACCTGTGCACCAAGACGTCGCAAGTGATGGCACATGCTCTTGCCTTGTGCAGCTTCTCTGGTGACCACAATGGACTGACCCCTTAAGGGAAGCCGATCAAACCAGTTCAGTTGTTCACGAAGTCTTACAACTTCCCCGATGATCACAAGGGCAGGTGGCTTGAGTGAGAATCTAGAGATTTTCTCAGACAGGTCTGAAAGCATACCTTCGATGACGACCTGATCACCCCTCGTGCCCCAACGGACAGCGACAGCAGGTGTGTGGGGATCAAGACCGGCCAGGATCAATCGCCTAGTGATTTCACTACAGGTCGTCAAACCCATGAAAATGACGATGGTCTGCCTGTGTGCCTGAAGTTTCCAGTCAATACGTTCTACATCGTGACCGGTCAGCATGGTCAGAATCTGAGTGTGATCACGATGGGTCAATGGGATCCCTGCATAGGCAGCAACACCCAATGCAGATGTAACCCCAGGAATGACCTCCACGGGGACACATGCCTCGGTCATGGCTTGCACTTCTTCCCCGCCCCTGCCAAATACATATGGATCACCGCCTTTGAGCCGCACGACGGATTTCCCGTCACGGGCAGCAGCAATCATCCGTTCGTTAATTTGAGCTTGCGTGAGAACATGGCTGGCACGTTTCTTGCCAACATACACTTGCTCGGCATCTGGCCTGGTTACGGCAAGGACTTCCGGTGAAGTCAGGTTGTCGTAAAGAACCAGATCAGCTTCCTGTAGCAATTCGAAAGCTCTCATTGTCAGAAGGTCCGGGTCTCCCGGTCCCGCACCCACCAGGTAGACCGTTCCAGGCTGTATCACTCTGCAAGACATCTGCTGATCAAGACCTAGCGTATCTTGACTAACACATCTATCCAAATCCTTGCTGCCCTAAACCTACTGTCCTCGCAGGTCATAACAAAGCAGTCGGGGACCTTTTACCAGGTCTATGGACCGCGTGTTCTGGTTGATGTAGAGCAGTCCTCTGCTAAGCACCGGGGGGCTCCAGGTTTGCCGTGCAAGGAAAAGGCGCGCCCTTTCCAGTATTTGAACTCCTTGTGGAGAAAGATCCAGCCAAAGCAGGTGACCATATTCACCCAGGGCCAGATACCGACCATCAACTTTCAAGAGATTGCCACGCAATGGACTGGCATTGATTTTACGGGTTTCACCTTGCAAGCTAATGGTTTCCTCCCACTCCAGAACCTTACTCCAGACTGTTTCACCACTCTCTGCGTTAACACACATCAGCTTCGCATCCGGCTCATTGCGGCCAGCAAAGGCATAGTAGTGCCCATCCTCATAGACTGCTGTTGTCCAGTGCAGGTCGAAATCCTGATTCTTCCAGACTTCACGATATCCGCCACTTTTCTCAATCTCCAACAGAGCAGCACCGGCTCGGTATGAAGCTGAGATCAAAACATGATTGCGGGCAACCAAGGGGTTGGAAGCATTGACAGATTCGTAACTGCGACTGCGCCAGGAATAACGGAAGTCCAGAGTTCCGTTTTGCGGATCCAGCACCAGCAGCCCCCCTACCGGAGGGTTGCTCTCACCACCAGCAAATACAAGGATTTTCCTATTGCCATGAACATCAGCAGCAACCGGAGTGGCATAACTGGGACCCCACTTGTCACCAGCCCCCCACAACATGTGGCCATTGTGCTTTTCGAAAGCAGCCACAGATGGGCCTCCAGGTGCCCCAATGTTCAGAATCAGGCTGTTCCCCTCAAGCAGTGGAGATGCCGAAACCCCGAAAAAGTCTTGTGGTACCTTGAATTCTACTGCTATATTGCGCTTCCACAGTATTTGCCCTGTAGCAAGAAGCAGGCAGTGCAACTCACCTTTTGCTCCGTAGGTATAGACCCTGTCACCGTCAATCACCGCAGTTGCCCGTGGCCCGTTGTTATACCCGTAACGATCCTCAAAATCCGTGGCATAGGAATACTTCCAGTAGCGCTCACCTGTTTCCGGGTGCAGGCAATCCACAATTTCCTCATCGTCCCTGCGATACATGTAAACCAGGTACTCACCCTGAATGGACGGTGAACTGTAGCCTGTGCCTTTTTCCATCTCCCAGACCAAGGCGGGGCCTTTGGAACCGAACTGTTTCAGGATACGGGTCTCATCGGAAGCAGGTTGATGGCTTGAACCCAGGAAATTTGGCCAGTCTGTGGAAACAGCACCCGTGGCAAGAAGCTTGGGGGCCTTGTGGAAAATAGCCTGTGAGTTGGAGCGAGGTTTAGTTGAAGACCGATCGTCGACTGCATTCAGTTTCGGCGGTTTTGGATCTTGATAAGGTGCTCCAAGCAGCAGCCATCCACCTAGCAACAAACTGATGAAGGCTACTTGTTTCAAGCAGTAATTGTCTCACAGCATGACTTCCCGGGCTCGACCTGATCGTGCATCCCGGCCCTTCACCCACGGCCCAGGAAGGGCATCTGTGTTGCCATGACTGTCATAGTCAACACATTAGTGTCCAACGGCAGGTTTGCCATGTAAAGCACTGCATTTGCAATATGATCTGCATCAATAGTCGGCTCAGCTGCGGTTGTGTAATCCGGTTGCAGAACTCCTTCTTTCATACGTACAGTCATCGGTGTTGAGGCATTGCCGATATCGATCTGACCACAGGCTATGTCAAACCTTCTGCCGTCGAGAGCGACGGACTTGGTAAATCCTGTCACCGCATGCTTTGTGGCTGTGTATGCTGCCGAGTTCGGTCTGGGTACATGAGCAGAGATCGAGCCGTTATTGATAATACGGCCGCCTGACGGATCCTGATCTTTCATCATTCGGATAGCATGTTGGGTGCAAAGGAACATCCCCGTCAGGTTCACGTCTACAACTCTCTGCCACTGCTCCAGAGTAAGCTCCTCCATCGGAATGGGAGGAGCGTTGCAGCCGGCATTGTTAAACAGTACATCAATCCGTCCAAATTGCGTCCGAAGCTGCTCAAAGACATTGCAAACTTGCTGAGGATTCGATATATCAGCCGGTAAGATGAGACACTTTGCATCCGCGTCAGCAAAGGCTGCAGTTTCTTCAAGGGCCTCTTGTCTACGGCCAACCAGAGCAACACCATATCCATCATTCAATAACGCCAGTGAACTATGGCGCCCGATTCCGCTACCAGCTCCTGTAACTACTGCAACTTTAAGTTCCTGTGAGTCCATTACTGATAATCCTTCCATTTTCCGAGGCTGAGGTTCCCTGCCCTGTTAACTCTCAGCTATCCTAACCATATGTCATTCTCACGAAGATCATTCTTTGTACTGGGTGTCGCAGGCTCACTCGCTTGTGTTTTACGCAACCAGTCCTATGCTGCTGAGATTCAGTTCCAGGATGTGGAGAAGCAGTCTCGTGAATTCATAGGATGGGAAAAGTCGATCAGTCTCACATCAGCACAGGAGCGTGTCAAGAAACAGGCTCTAGAGTCAATTCCTGCGCCATGCTGTTCAGACAACAGCGCCTATACCTGTTGCTGTACCTGTAATATCTCCCGAACAATTTGGGGATTGAGCAATTATATGATTGCCAAGCAGAATGCAACACCGGTGCAAGTTCAGACCAAGGTGAAGGAGTGGGTCGGTTTTATTAACCCTGAAGGCTTCAGCGGTATGAGTTGCTACCAGGGTGGTTGCAATCGTCCGTTCCACAAGGACGGCTGCGGTGGAATGAACGCTACAAACCTGGTCCTGAACTAAACAGTACTATCGCAAACCTTCCTTAGCGCATTACTCTAGCACCCTGCACATGAATATCCCAACCCTGACTCGCACCCAATGGCTGATCTGTTTTGTCGCCGCTCTGGGTTTCGCATTCGATATCTATGAGCTCTTAATGCTTCCCCTGATCGTCCGTCCAGCCCTGCTGGAATTGGCGGATGTAAAGCCAGGGACCCCCGAGTTCAGTCAATGGATTGGAATGCTTTTCTATGTACCGGCAGTCTTTGGCGGCATATTTGGCCTGCTGGGGGGTTGGCTGACCGACCGTCTGGGCCGACGCGCCGTTCTAGTGTGGAGCATCCTGCTGTATGGGTTTTCTGCCGGGGCTGCCGGCTTTGCAACAAGCCCGGAAATGCTGCTCTTCTTCCGTTGCACCACATTCATTGGTGTTTCTGTCGAGTTTGTGGCAGCAATTACATGGCTTGCTGAGCTATTTCCTGAACCAAAGGAACGCGAGGGAGTCCTGGGCTGGACGCAGGCCTTCAGTTCAATCGGCGGACTCATGGTCACCGGCGCATACTTGCTGGCTGTGACATACGGAGATGCCTTTCCAGCGATATTCGGTGGACACTCAGCTTGGCGCTACACGTTGATTTCTGGCTTGATCCCAGCAATTCCGTTGATGATCATCCGCCCGTTTCTCCCCGAATCACCCATGTGGGCCGAGAAGAAACGGGCGGGTACACTGCAACGCCCGAGCATCATGGAGTTATTTCAGCCTCGGCTTCTACGGACAACCATAGTCACAGCGATCATTGTTGCCTGCAGTTACGGTGCAGCATTCGGCGCAATCCAGCACATACCACGCATCGTTCCTGGATTGGTCCAGGAGCTGGCGAGTATGCAACAGGAACAGGCTATCGGTACGGTGCAATTGTTCCAGGAATTCGGGGGTGTCGCTGGTCGGATAATCCTTGCTGTTCTTGTCGTGATAATCGTCTCAAGACGTGGTCTGCTGAGGATGTTCCAGGTTCTTGGCCTGATAACTTTTCCGATGGTTTTCTTCTATGCGGCTACCAATGACCTCACCATGCTGAAAATAGGCATATTCATTGCTGGCCTTGTCACCGTGGCACAGTTCAGTTTTTGGGGCAACTATCTCCCACGTGTATATCCAACACGTCTGCGGGGAACCGGTGAATCTTTTGCAGCAAACATAGGTGGCAGGATGATCGGGACCTTTGCAGCTCTTGTCACAACGACACTTGCCACTTCCATTGCAGGTGATGATTCCTTTGTACGCCTTGCCTATGCGGCAGGTATTGTCGGAACCGGGGTCTATGTTATCGGTATCATCGCCAGTTTCTGGCTACCTGAGCCAGGAAAGCAAGAGTTGCCTGAGTAAACTCAGAACAGTTCGACGGGAAACACCAGCTATCGCTTGAACTTGATGTAATTAAAGGATCCAATACTGGATCCAGCCCTGATTTTTCAATGACTTATGAATGATCTCGAATGTTATTCAGTCATCAAACACCAGGTATTACAGGAACTTGTATATGGGCCTTGGTTAAAAGGTGGCGTATCTGATTTGATTTATCCTGTGGCTCGCAATTGAGGGGCAGTCCACACACCACCAAAAAAAGTACGAACGTAATTGAACAAATTCTGTGACTGGGATCACTTTATGATCCATTGATTGAACTGCCCCGGACGGGGATTTGAAGTGTTCTGAATCAAGCACTTGAGGAGGATCTCGAGCAGGTCATATCCAACTCTGTCTGGATTGTGCGGGGGCAGGAGGTTATGCATAAGCCAGCCAATCTGTGAGGCTGTTAGCCGGACTCTTCATGGCCAGAATCTAACACAGAGGGGTTCGTCTTCTTCACAGAGAGCTACAACTACTATTCTGTCGGTCATCGACCGCCTGAATGTCGTCGGTCGGCTTTCCTCCACTCTGAGAATGGAGTCTTCCTCACTTCGAGACTGGTGAGGATTTCCCACCAGGATTCGGCAGTGGCAAGCCAACAGCACGATGCTCGTTCGCCGACAACTTGGCGGCCTCAAGTATTTGAACTGCGTCCACATTGATGTCGAGGGCCACGATATGTTCCAGAGGCTCACCGCGTGATACCCGGTCGATCATGTAGCGAACAGGATGGCTTGCAACCGGGTCGAGATTCGTAGACTCCAGTGTCACTGCGTCTTTGCGTCCTTCACGGTGCGTTAGCAAGTTGCGGGTCATCACAAGGCTGCCCTTCATACCGAATAACTCCAGTTGCTGAAATCCACGTGGCAAATCCCAACTCGCTTCGAAAATGCCTACACTCTCCGGGTACGTGAGCACAAATACCGCGCTGTCCTCCACCTTAGGGAAGCGCTCCGGCTGCAGTTGGTTCACCGTGGCGTAGACTCGCGTTGGCAAGCCCAGGTGCCACAGGGCCCATGTTGCGCTGTAGATTCCAAAGTCGACCAGCGCACCGGCACCGTTGGCAGCAGGATCCGTCAGCCAATCGAAAAACACCTTGTTGCGCAAGCCCCTGGAGGATGGGCCGCTGTGACCGACGATGCCATGAAGCCGCCACACCTTGCCGATCTTTCCCTCATTGGCTTGTCGCCGGAGTTCGTGGTTCGATGGCCACCACGCCATCTGATAGTTCGTCATAACCTGAATGCCATACTGCTGGGCAAGCTCACGAATACGCACGGCGTCCGCGTAACTCGCTGCCAAGGGCTTTTCGAAGATCACATGGACGCCGAGTGGCGCCAGGACCTCGACGATCTCAAGATGCCGGTTATTCTCGACGAACGCCCAGACGATATCCGGCTTTCTTGTCTGAACAAACTTATGGTAGTCAGAGGCATAATAGGCGTCAGGCTGGACTTTCTTCGCCTCCTCCACGAGTTCAGGGATGGATTCGGCCACACCAACGAACTCCGCCTCGGTAATATCCGAGATGTCTCTAAGCTGCCGCCAGCTGTGACTATGTCGCAGTCCGATGAAGCCGACCTTCGTAGCCGCCACGAGGATGTCACCCGCAAAGAACAGTCCGAGTAACAGCAGCAGACTGCGACAGAGGAGGGATTGAAAGGAGGTTCTAAGCACAGAAACTATTATGGCAAACTTTCAACTGAACGGTCTGACCTAACCCGACTTCGTCATATTTGAATTCGAGACAGTACAAGTGATTGAAATGAGATGACTTGCGGATGCAGGTCAGGCGTTATGGCATCACAAAATCTGTCGGGGGCGCCGATTATTGGGTGGAAGACGGTGACGGCGTGGCATCCGCCGCGTGGCTGGTGCGCATGCGATGCAGGCCCGGCATCAGGCCGATGGCCCGGGCCAGTTCTGCGGCTTTGGCGTCTGGGCGGGAGTCCTGGCGGCACTGGATCCAGCGGCCGTCGGCCGCGCGCAGGGAGGTGGTGAGGCGGACCCAGCCGGCGAGCTGGCGGCGGATCGTCTCCCAACTGGAGCGCAGGCCCGCCTGCGCCAGGCGTTTGCGCAGCAAGTGCACGCCGTGATAGGCGAGCACGGCCAGGAACAGGTGGGCGCGGATGCGGCTGGGCTTGACATGGAAAATGGGACGCAGGCCCGCCTCGCCCTTCAGGCTGCGGAAGGCGGCCTCGATTTCGGCCAGCTGCCAGTACGTCTGCACGACCCGTTCCGGACCCCACTGCGTGTGGCTGGTGCGCAGCACGTACATGCCGGCCTGGGCGTCGCGCGCCGGATGCTTGCCGTTGGGCTCGATCCGGATCGCGGTGGCCAGCTGCGCTGCGCGCCCTTTGCCGCTGCCGCGCTCGACGGCAATGTCATACTGCCCAGCCACCTGCCGGTAGCGTTCCTTGAGCCGTCCCAGCCGTTCCAGCACCTTGTCGTAGCGCTTCGTGCAGCCCTTACGGGCCAGCCCCGCGTGCAGCGCCCGGACCTCCGCCTCGAAGCGTTCCCGCCGCCGTGCCACGATCGCCTCGTCCTTCTGCTGGCGCTGCTGGCTCCACACCCGCAGGTGCGTCTCGTCCCCCTCGCTGTCGACCCGCCAGGCCTGCACCGGATGGCCTGCCCGCGTGGCGAACGCCGCGTCCGGCGCGCTGTCCGGGCGCGGCGCCCGGCCGCGCTGCACCGTGATCCACGGATAGCCGCGGGCGCGCAGCCAGGCCAGGTTCGCCTCTGTCGACAAGCCCGCGTCCATGACCACCGTCGGGAGCGGGCCGGCCCCCCGCTGCGCTTCCAGCCGCTCGATCGCGGCCTGCAGCGTGCCGGGCTCGGAGACATTGCCCTTGAGCACCTCGCTGCAGCGTGGGAAGCCCGCCCCGTCCAAGGCCAGCGCCAAGGTCGCCAGCGGACAGTCGCTGCGCTTCTGCTTGGAGCGGCCGAACTGCATGTCGCCGCCCGGCCGGCCGTGATAGTGCACGTTGGTCAGGTCGTAGAAGACGATCGCCTCGGGCGTGTCGAAGAGGCTCCGCTCGCGTTGAGCAAGGGCCGTCTCGAGCGCCTCGCGGTGCTTCCAGAGCAGGTCGGAGGTGCGGTACAACTTACTCAGCGACAAAGGCTTGGCCCGTTCCAGGCCGAGCAGCTCGAGGGTCGCCGAGGAGCCTGCGAGCCAGGCGTGGGCCGCGTGTTCGGAAGAGGGATGGACCATGCGGGCGACGACCAGCGCCGCGGCGACGGCGGCGTCGCGGGCGGACACACCCTGCGCCCGCAGGGCGTCCTGCAAGCCCAGCTGATCCAAGGCGTGCAACGCGAGGCGCTCGCAGCCGACGGAGCGGACCCGCGAGTGCTCCAGGGAGTCGAGGTGCACGGCGATGGCTTGCTCGGCAGGGGCGTCGAGGCCCCGCAGGCGCAGCGCCTCGGCGATGCGTTCGGCTTCGCCGAGCAAAGCGGGATCGGGCTCCAGCAGGCAGGCTTGGCCCGAGTGCAGCGACTCCACGAGCAGCACCAGCTCCGGCCAGCGCTCCGGGGGCACGGCGAAGCCGGATCCCAGGTTGAGCAGCGTGCGCTGGCTGACCTGCGAGCCGGAGCGGACCGACTCCACGAGTCGGAACGAGGTGTAGCTGCCGCCGTTGCGGCGGGCGCGGGTTGCGGTCTTGCGGATGAACACAACCCCAGCATGGCGCAGCGCCGGGCCGGGGCGCAACATGTTTCTGCCTATTGTAACATCTTATGGCACTACACAGCGCCTGGCCAGCCGGGACGCCCCGGATTCATTGGACTTTCGCGCCGAAAACCCCTGAAATCAGCCGAAGCGAGCACGAAGGTGATGAAGTCGGGCTAAGTGTTCAATGCAGGCAGACCAGACGCGAATTCCAGATCCTTTTTTCAGGCTCTTACAGCGGGAACAAGTCAACCATGGGCTAGGAGCCTGCCGGACTTAGAGCCGCATAATACCCGATTTCTGTCAGCCATCCGAGAAGCCGGGGGTGAGCCCCTCACAGTGGATGCGCCGAGTCTCTTTTTCCCCTCGACTGAGTCACGTCATGACCACCCAGGAAGTGGCCAACGTGTCAACCGGAACCCCAATTCCATCTCGACCCGCTGAACCGAGTGTCAGGGTCCATGAAAAGACACTTGCTGAGGGGAGCCAATCTGATGCTGAACCGGGCAGGACGTGGAGCTGGCCTCCGGCTCCAAATGGCCACTGTTGTAAATAAGCCCCAAAGAATAATCCGCAACAGGATGTCATCGGTTAAGGAAGTGGCAAACTAATAGGACTTGCAGCCGACCACGGTACTAATAGCCGATTTCAAATACTGCCCTGATCTTGCGTTTGATTCCACGGTAAAACACGCCATAATAAGGACTTGCCAGATTCCCCTGATAATCCTGCGGGTTGAAACTGTTCATCAGGTTGAATAGCCGAATCCCTGCCCGGAAGCGGTGCCTCCTATTCTTGTATGTAAATTGAATGTTCTTCGTTACCTGAAAATCCAGGGCATTGAACAACGGGTAGCGGCCTGCACGATTTCGTGAACCCACATAGTTGCGATATTCATCAAGATCCGAAATCGGAAATCCACTCCGCAATTCCCAAATAGGAATTGCCTTGAACCCGCCTAGAATGGAAAATTCTGTCCATGCCATCAGTCGATGCGGGACATCAAAACGAAGACGAGTATATTCATCCGGGCGGATCAGGGGAGTTGGGGCAGGACCATAGATTGCACCCAGATCATTCAGGTTGCCCAGTGAGGCCGAACGTACGTATGAAGCTGTGATGTGCCCTGTACCTCGCAACCTGTATCGCAGCGAGAACTGGAACTCACGGTAAGTATCTCTGCCTTCATTGTTCAGTCTCAGGACACCATCTTCATTGCCTGCGTTCAATGCAACTACCGGGTTGATCAGGAAGTTATGATCTGTCCGTCTGTGCTGATAGCCAGCCCGCAGGAACAAGTCATTGATAATTTCCCGATCCATCTGCAAGTTCCAGCCGAAGCTCTTCGCATTGCGAATCGGTCCATCAATGTGGGGATAAAAGCGTGTTTCCTGAACACCAAATCGCCCTGTAACAGGATCAAATCGACTTTCTATACGTTGTGGCAATTGTTCGAATGTCGGCACCAGCAAGCTGATGCGATCAACAAACAGTCCTACACCGCCACGTAGCACTGTTCGTGTATTGCCTCCAAATGCATAGGCAAACCCTGCTCTATAGGAAGGGTTCCACTGGCGGGATATGGAATCACGATCCAGTCGGCCACCCAGGTCGAGAGTCAGGTCCTGGGAAACCAACCATTTGTCCTGAATAAAAAATGATGTGTCGGTCTTTTGCGCTTCTACTTCTGCAGGGTCGGTATAACGCAGGTTCACCAACGGCCTGTCATCAACACCAAGCCAGATCGTCGGGCTATAGGTATGCTTTCCGCTATATAACTCCCAGCCAAATTCAAAACCTGTCTTGAGTTGGTGATCTCCCATTGGCTTGAAGTGATATAACTCGGATATTTTTCTCCTGGTAGTCATGCGAGCTTGGCGGTTGAAAAATGAACCAGATGTCCGGTCAATGCCAATCATGGTCGGGTCATAACCAAGTGGCTTGACATCATTTTCCAGATCCTGAATGGACAGGTGCGAGAGCAGTAGACCACCAGCCTTGAACTCGTGGGAATTCTTGAGTGTGAGCAGAACGCCCCGCCGACGAAGATCAGCTGTTGAAGACTGTGGAGTAAAAGCGTCCAGTCCAAAGTAGTTAAACTTCTCCGGGTATACCAGAGCCGTCATGGAGGCACGATTTCTTTCGCTGACCAAAACGTCGAGCTGGTTAAATACCGTAACCATTTCCTGTTCGACATCCCTCTCGTACAAAGGCAAATTGGCATCTTCCTGGTCAGCACGTACATACTGGTATTCCGTGGCATGCAACAAAGCAACGCGATCCTTGATTACAGGGATGTTCAAGGTCAGGCGGGGCGTGCTCGACTCAATTCCGCGTATCCTGCCTTCGCGGCGCCTGATACGTGGAGTGAAGTTCTGGAACTCAAAGTGGAATCCAGACTGATCCGCAGCATTGGTCTCAACAATGGACATTGCGCCAGCAAAGCCACCATATTGCGCATCATATGGACTGGAAAGAACTTCCACGTTGGAAACAACACTCAACGGCAAGGCAATTTCCGAAGTGCGTGCAACAGGGTCCGTAATATCGATCTGGTTTAACTGTGAGCCACTTTGAGTAGCTCGAACCCCATTCATGTTGATTTCCCCCGCACGGCCTTTCAGCACGCCGGGAATCAATGGCATGACATCCTCTACACTTCTATTGGCTTTCGGGGCATTGTCGATTGTGGAGAGACCGACAGAACCTGTAGTCGTCGTTTCGGTTGGATCAATTGTAATCACTGAAGCCGTCACATCAACTGTTTCCACGACAGTGTCAACCACGAGTTCAATATCAGTCCTGAGAGGGTCCTCTGGTGCCGGAACACAGAGAATATCACTCTGTCCATTTAACCCAGGCGCAGTGCCGGTAACGAGATAGCATCCCTCGGCAAGACTCTCAAATCGAAAGATCCCTAACTCATCTGTTTCAACTGAATCTGGAACCTCCGCTTCCTGATCGGGACTTTCTGTTGGGTCCACTGCCATGGACTGCAACTCCATCAGGGCACCTGGGACTCCAAAATGCTCACCCCGTGAACCAAGGACATATGCCTGCCCAAGAATGGAGTGATTTGCTTCCTGGGCTACTGCCATAGGCAGCAAACCCAGCAAAAGTGTAAACAGGACAAGCCGACATACATTCGTATCGGTGATGAATCGCTCACTGCTCATCTTCTATTCTCAGGCTAGCAGGCTAATTGAAGAAACGCTTCCAAAGCATTATCAACTATGGGGCTTTGACGTTGCGCCAACACAATGCGTTCACATTGACATGCAAAACTCATCTTCGACACTTTGAAATTGCAAGTTATTCATTGCAAATGAGTTGTCGGAACACACAGGCACACTGTGGCACTACAACGGAGGGACCGCCGGTCTGGATGGTCGCAGTGGACGGATCAGGTGGCTTGTTGGGATCGGACCGCTTTTGCGACCGGTGCCGAGTCCGGGCTGTCCACAAGCTGGATGACGGGGGGCAGTTTCGCGCCCACGCAGCGCACGATGTCGGTGACGGCTCCATGAGCCTTCGTGCGCAGCGCGAAGCGCTTGCCTTGCGCCTCGACCAGCGTTTCCCGCAGCCGGTCCAGGTCCCGCACCACGTCGGCCCACTCCGCCTCGATTCCCGCCTCCCGCATGCGCCGCTGCAGCTCCCGCTTCAGCACCAGCGCCAGGAACGAGCAGAACACGTGGCCCCGGATGGTCTCGTCACGGCGATGGTAAACCGGCCGCGTCTGCAGCAGTGACTTGGCCTCCCGGAAACAGCGTTCCACCTGCCACAGCTGCTTGTACTTCAACACCGCCTCGGTGGCCGTCAACGGCGCCTTCACCCGCAGTGCCCACAAACCGTCGTAGCGTTCCTCGGCCGCGATCCGGTCCTGGTCGAGCTGGCAACCCTGCCCCTCCGTTCGCAGGTAGCGCCGGAACCCGCGGTTGCCCACCAGGGCCTGGGCGCTTGCCTTGAGCTGCTCCTGCAGCTTGGCCACGATCTCTTGCCGGACCTGCTGGTCGCGTCGCGCCTGCGCCGCGTTGCGGCAGATCACGTAGCGCCGCTCCCCCTCGCCGGCATCCCCGTCCTGGAGGATGACCTCGCGCACTGCCAGTTCCTGGGGCTCCTGGCCGGCCCGTTCCGCCAATACCCGCACCGGTTCGGCATCCGCGGCCAGCACCTGCTCCCGGAATTCCTTCGTCGCCCGCATCCGGCACCCCAGGATGTAGCTCCAGCCGCGGTCCGCCACCAAACACACCGAGCCGATCCCGAAACGCTCCTGCAGGCGACCGGCAGCAGGGCGGTTACGTCCGCCGTGTTGCCAGGCCACATTTCGGTGCACACCGGTCGCCCCTCGCTGTCCAGCACCAGGCCCACGACCATCTGCGGGCATTGCGGCCGGAAGTCCTTGGACTTGCCCAGTGTTTGCCCACCCTGGCCATGGAAGTAGTGCGAGGTGGTGTCGAAGAAGACCAGTTCGAGGCCGGTGAACAGATCGCGGCGGCGGGCGAACAGATCCTCTTCCACGGTGTCCTTGACGCAACGCGGTGCGTGCTTGTGCTGGCCCTTGTGCCCACTCTTGTTCGCGCCCGTGTTCGCGCCGTCCCCGGAGCAGTCCGCGCTGCTGTCCTGCGGGCTGTCAACGGACGGGTCGCCTCGCGGGTCGGAGTTGTCCTTGTCCTGCTGCCCGGAGTCCTGCTGCTGTGGCTGCACCGCCACGCCCGCGCCCCGTAGATCTCTCGGGACTGCTCAGGCCGTCCTGACGGCGGCCCTGGTCGCGCTCCGCCTGCTGCACCAGCTTCACCACCTGTTCCCGAAACTCCTTCGGATACGGCTTCACATAGACTTTCTTGCTCATCGTTCGGGGCCTCCTTACGCCCGCGGCGAGATGGAGAACCGCATCAAGGAGCAGCAGCTGTGTCTGTTCGCCGACCGCACCAGCAGCGCGACGATGCGCGCTAACCAGCTGCGCCTGTACCTGTCAACCTTTGCCTACGTGCTGATGAACACCGTGCGGGAGGTGGGCCTGGCCGGCACGGCCATGGCCAAGGCGCAATGCTCCACCATCCGCCTCAAGCTGTTCAAGATCGCCGCCGTGATCCGCATCACCACGCGCAAGGTGTGGCTGTCGCTTTCCTCCGTCCACCCCTTCCAGCACCTCTATGCGACCGCGCCGCGCAATCTGCGGGCCCCCCCGCATGCGCCGCCGCTGGCGTGCTGAACCGGCTCTGTCCGCTGATCGTCGGCTTGCCGCCGGCGTTGCCCCGGTGCGTCTCCGCATCCGCTCCCGGGCCCCGTTCCGGCCGGCCCGGAGCAGGCGGCTTCCCCACGGATGCCTTGTACGCCCCGCATCCCATGCAGCCGCGCGGTTTCCGGTCCTTCCTGCAGGACTCCAGTCGCCAATTCGCGCCGATTCGCGTCTTGGCTACGATTGGTGAGATATGCGGGCTAGACCAGTTACCTATGCTTCCTTGGGTTGAGCTACCCGTTTTCAAAACCACAAATCCAGGAAGGTCTTGTGATTCGTTACCAAGTCCATAGGTCAGCCAGGAGCCAATGGTTGGCCTCCCGGGAATTGGATTGCCTGTCATCAGCAAGGATTGCCCTAGACTAAAGTTCCAGCTTCCGTAGAACGGTTTTTCGGTGCGCAAGTTACTCAGGCAGAGGCAGTTGCGGCCTTGGCGGGCAGCCTCGCAGAGGTCGCGCTACTGGGTAGGATGTCGCGCTGGCGCAGCTGCAGGAGCTCGAACACGCGACGCTGCAAGCGGCTCGGTTCGGTTAGCAGCCGGACTTCGGGGTGTTCGGACTCGCCCGGCAGCTGGAAGCGCACGCGGTTGCGCTGCAGGGTGCCCAGTTCCCCCAGCAGGCCGCGGAAGTCCCACACAGTGTCGCCCTCGGCGGTCTGCCGGGTCCGGCGCTTGGCTTCGGTGGCGGGCGTGTGCCGGGCCGGGGCCACGGGCGTGTCCCGCCGCCGCTCGGCCGCGGCGCGGTCCTGCTCCTCGTACAGCAGCGGCGCCAGCTTCTGCCGCAGGTGCCATTCCAGGTGGTAGGCCAGCAGGCACACCAGCGTGTGCGCCCGCACGCGGTCCGGATCCCGCACGTAGAACGGGCGCAGTTCCAGGTCCACGGTCTTGAGATGCCGGAAGGCCCGCTCGACCGCGGCCAGGCTCTTGTAAGCGCGCACCACCCCGGCGTCGTCCAGTTGCTCGGGCGGCACCTGCGCCCGGATCACGTACAGGCCGTCCAGGGCGGCCTCGGCGGCCACCTTGGCGCTGTCACGCTGCCAGCTCAGGCCCCCTTCCCCGAGCTCGACCTGGAAATGCTTGCGCATCTTGTACTGCCCGAGCGCCGTGTGCACGCGTAGCTTCAGCGCGTCCCCGCACAACGGGCTGGAGCGGCGCTGGGCGGCCTGGCGGATCTCCACCAGGGCCGCCTCGGTGGCCTGCAGCAGGGCCTCGCGGCGCTGGCGCCGCTGGCGCCGCAGGCGCGGGTTGCGGCATACCAGCAGCCGCTCGCCGGGGTAGTCCGGGCTCTCGATCCGCGCCAGCTGCCAGTCCCCGACCTGCTCGGGATCGAAACGCCGCTCGCGCAGCAGCCGGCGAATCGCCGGCGCCCGCAGGGCGGAGATCCAGCCGAGCTCCTCGTGGGGGGCCAGGTCCTCGCGGATGCGCGCCGCGGTAAGCATGCCGCGATCGCCAACCAGCACCACGCGGCTGAGCCCGAAGCGCCGCCGCAGCTTGTCGACCTGGGCGGGCACGGTGGCGGGGTTGCCGGCGCACACCTCGGCGGAAACCGGGCGGCCCGCGGCGTCGCACAGCAGGCCGACGAGGATCTGGCGGCTGCCACGCTTGCGGCGGGAGTAGCCGCGGCGGGCCAACTCGCAGTGCTCGCCGGTGTACCAGACGGAGGTCAGGTCGTACAGCGCGAGGCAGCCGTCCTGCAGGTGGCGGCGGGCCAGTTTGGCCTCGATGGCGGGCTGGCGGCGGGCCAACCAGTCGAGGGTGTCGTAGAGCTGCTGCTCGGAGACGGGACCCAGGCCGAGGGCCTCGTTGAGGGCGGCGAACTCGGCGTCGGGGGCGAGCTTGCGGGCGGTGGCGAGGCGCGAGGCGGGTAGCAGCAGGCGCATCAGCACGAGGGCCAGGGCGAGGTCGCGGGAGCGGCTGGGGCGGACGTGCAGCAGGCCGGGCAGGCCGAGCTGGCGGGCGCCGCCGAGCAGGGCGGCGACATGGCCGCAGGGGCGCGAGTCGAGGATGCGGACGGCGGGGGAGCCGGGGCCGACGACGGTGCCGCCGCGGAGCAGCAGGGCGATGGCATCAACCAGCGGCTGGGGGAGCTTGGAGAGGTTGGCGTGGGTGACCTTGCGGATCTTGCCGTGGTCCCAGTGGGAGGAGCGGAGCAGGACGGCAGGGGGCGAGTTGCGGTTGGGGACGCGCTCGATGTACATGGGTATGATTATGGCACACGGAGGGAAACAATGTCAAGCACAAATGTATTGCAACTCGCATCATAGGCACGGGAGCCGTGCGGCAGCCCGGGCCATGGAGGGATTATTACATGGGTATGAAAATCCCATGGATTCTCCCCTTGGCCTAGTGCAACCGATTGAAATTCAAGGCCTTACGGCGAAAATCGACAGAAATTCCGTCTGGAACTTTGGTCTAGCTAGCCCAAGCCTTGTTGGTTGCTGCTTTTTCGCTTTCGGAAGGACAACTGGCGTGGATGGGAATACTTCAATCCCGGGACGATCCCAACTGCCTCGTACTCGCAGGAACGTCGGATCAGGATCCGGGTTCTCGGTGACAACCCTGGCTTCACTCAGTTGGGGATACTGCCGGTTCAACTCATTAATCTCTTTTAGAGCTTCGGCAAAACCCAGCTCGCGGCCAGTACGTCCTCGCGCCACACCTTGTCGCTGAGCGTGTAGAACCGGCAGTCCGGGTCTCCCTTCGCTTTCGCATGTAACGCCGTCTGGAGTCTCCGAACCGTATCCGGAGCTTGTAGGGTTTCACCAGTCCCCATGGTCCCTTTCCCCTTCCTTGCGTCCCTCTCGACCGAGGCCCCTTCGCTCCACCGGCATTACCCGGCTTCCTCACTCCTACGGGCCTCTCCGCCACCCTGCCGGCCCAAGCTGGCCCTCGCGGGTTCCCGGTTGACGCGTGCGCGCCACCGACAGGGCTTCCCGTGTTGCTACTGCTTCCCTCTTTCGCACATGCCGTCGCCATTTCCCCGGCGGAGACGACCGGTGCTCAAGTCGCTCGCTTCCCGGTCGCTGGCAGCCTTCCCTGTGTTTACGGCGGGTCGGCCTCCGCATTGCTTGTTTCGAGGCCTGCTCGGCGTTCACTCGCGTTACGGCCTGCACGTTCGCTAAATCGCCCAAGGCGATCCTTTGACATCGGGGGGCTTCAACCCATGTTGTTACCTCCACCAGTGGCCCCGACTGCTACCGGCTGGAGCAACAGTTGCCGGGCGGGTTTCACACCCGCTGGGAACCAGCGCCTTGCCACGGCGCACGCAAAGTCACAGCTAGATCCTGCCCCCCTAATGTTCACTTTTTGTGTATGAGTCTGCAGTTATGAAGTAATTAATAGTTAAGAAATGGTACGGAGAGGGGGACTTGAACCCCCAAGGGATTGCTCCCACTAGCACCTCAAGCTAGCGCGTCTGCCAATTCCGCCACCTCCGCGAACAAGTGTTTCAACAGCTTACATGGAAACCGGGCTGCTACCCTTCTGCCTACTCCTACTGTTGATCTTCTGAATCAGTTGCTGCCGGCGCCGTTGCAGGTGCAGCCGGGGCCTGTTCAGAAGTTCCGGTTGTGCTGTCCTGTTCCACTTCTGTCTCCGTTGTTGCACCAGTGCGGTCAATCACGGATTGACCGGAAGAGATAAAACGTCCCTGCGTAACTCCAAGAGTGATCGACGTCAGCATGAACAGTACAGCAGCAGTGGTCGTTGCTTTCGAAAGCACCGTGGCAGCTCCACGAGGGCCAAAAGCCGTTTGAGATCCCATCCCTCCGAAAGCTCCTGCAAGATCTGCTGCTTTGCCACTCTGCAGCAAAACAACAATGATCAGAAAGAAACTCACAAAAATATGTAGTGTTGTCAAGACAATCAGCATCTGTACTCCCTATATTATTGCCCGAAACCCTTTCTTAATCTCAGGCGTGTACCAGCGCAGCAAATGATTCCGGGTCCAGGCTGGCTCCTCCAACCAGGCCGCCATCAATATTCTCACAACCCAACAGCCCCGCAAAGTTGTCAGGTTTGACACTGCCTCCATAGAGAATGCGCAGACCGGTTGCTGCAGCAGTGCCGAACTTGTCGGATGCTAGTGAACGCAAGAGACTGTGTGACTCTTCAGCCATTTCAGGCGTAGCTGTCCGGCCTGTACCGATGGCCCATACCGGTTCGTAAGCAAGTATCAATTTCTGGAACTGCCCAACAGTTAACCCACCAATTCCTGCAGTGAACTGTTCTGTAAGAACAACCTTGGTATTATTCGCTTCACGCTGTTCCAGTGTTTCACCAACACAGACAATCGGGGTCAAACCTGCTCCCAGGGCAGCCAGCGTTTTCAAGTGCACAGTTCCATCTGTTTCCCCGAAGTATTGCCGACGCTCACTATGCCCGATGATCACATGGGTGCAACCAGTCGTAGCCAACATGTCCGCAGAAACTTCACCAGTGTAAGCACCGCTGACTTCCCAGTGAAGGTTCTGGGCACTGATCTGGATATTGCTGCCCCTAACTTCCTCGACTGCCGCGGGCAGTGCCAGAAAGGTCGGTGCAATAATCATCTCCCGATCCTCGACACCTTCCACTTGGCACTTGAGAACATTCAGGAACGCTGCGGTTTCAGCAGCAGTTTTGTGCATTTTCCAGTTACCGGCAATTACAGGTTTGCGCACAGCTTCTCCCAGAAATCGTGTGAAGGATCTCCACCCACAGGGACCCTGTAATAGGTATGGGGTGAAAGCTCAGGATATAACACTTGAGCATTGCCTTGATCTGATTGCAGCATAGAGTAGTCGACCAGCAACCGTTTGAACAGGGATGCTCATAAGGTGGGACTGTAAATCCAATCCCTGGTGATCTGATTTGGTTACAGGAATCACTGCAATCCACATATCACAGCCTTGGAGTAAATCTGTTCTAAAATGCACTGAAAATGGCTACCAAACATCTGACCTTATTGCTTGTGATTGTTGTCGCTATTTGCTGCGGACCTGGCTCAACACAACCTGTGCAACCACCCAACATTGTCCTGTTTGTAAGCGATACACACCGCTGGGGTGCGATGTCATTCACTCAAACTCCGCAAGTAGAGACCCCGAACATGGAGCAACTCAAGCAGGAAGGTGTTTCGTTAAACCGTTACTACGTGAACCTCCCAATATGTACTCCATATCGCGCCATCCTCATGAGCGGACACTGGCCATACCAGCAAGGATTGATGGCAAACCACATGTCTCTGGGCCAGCGTGTCGATATGCCAGCCGGTCAGGAAGCACGGGGAACACTGTCCTGGGCGTTTAAGGATGCTGACTACATAACAGGCTACTTCGGAAAATGGCACCTGGGAGGACGGGATGCACGACCCTTTGGTTTCGACAAATCCATCATCTGGGGCGCAACTAATAACCATCGCCGTTGCCGCTATTCCACTGATGGTGAGGATTATGTCGAGTGGGAAGGTCTCTCAAACTCTACAGCAACTACCATGCAGGCTCTGGACTGGCTCAGCGAGAGGAGCAATAGTAAACGTCCATTCTTTACTGTGATCTCGGTCAATCCTCCTCACGGGCCATTCCACGATGCGCTGGAGGACAAGAAAGCTCTGTATCCTGACGAAGAAAAGCTTCCATTTCATCCCCTGGACAGCACCAGGGACTTTGAGCAGCCCCGGGATTACCATGCCCTGATCAGTGGTATTGACGATGATGTTGGCCTTGTTATGACCAAACTTGAAGAACTTGGGATAACGGACAACACCATCCTGGTCTATACATCCAATCATGGCGCCATGACCGGGATTGAGGGAGTTGCTTACGGGCAAAAGAGGCATCCCAACGATGAGTCCTCCAGGGTTCCGTTCCTGGTGCGCTGGCCAGATCAGCTCCCTGCCGACCTTGATGTCGAAGTACCCGTTTCCACGATTGATGTGTTCCCTACCCTGATTTCATTGGCTGGCATGCAACTTGAGACTTCATCCCCATCGTATGACTACATCACCAGCTTGCCAGGAACAGACCTGTCAGGACTACTCCGGGGAGAGCCTGGATCTCTGCGTCCAGAAGCAGTGTTCCTGTCACACCCCTCCAACATGAACAACGGAGGCAGTCGTCACGAAATTCTCTGGCGTGCCATTGTGACCGACGAATACACCTATGCCATTACTGAAGACGGGGAACATCGCATGTGGGAAAACAAGGACGGATACCAGGACAAAAACCTGCTTTCAGATCCGGAACATGTTGCAACACGCAAGCACTTATGGAGCAGGCTGAACGCCTTGATGGACCAGGCCGAACGGCCCTTTTACGACAACTGGTTCGCAAGAGCTGCAGAAAAGGAAGTTAGTTCCTGGAATAAAGAACACGGCCTGGAATCTGCCGGAGCAAACCGCACAGTCAGTCGTAATGCAGTGTTCGACATGACAAAATCAAGGCCTTGATTTAAAACAGGTTCAGCAAGTGGAATCCAACACAACAAGCTGAGGGTTGCAGTTATTGCGGAAGGGGAGAAGGCATGCCCTCAATCTTCCAGTTCGGGTTATCCAGGACTTGCCTCGTAGTAAACGGATAGTCATCCCAAGGCGTTGCTCCACGCTGTCGCGGATCATCATGTTGCTGCAAGTAGGCATTGAGTTGCCATATCAAATGCTGCTTGGCTTCCGTCATTGACGGATCGTCAGAAATGTTGTGCAACTGGTGCGGATCTTTTTCCATGTCATATAACTCTTCTGCCGGACGTCGACCATAAGCCATCAGGTAATAGGGACGAATGGCCGGTTCCAGGGCGTGAGCCATTAAAAAAGTCTTCGTGGCTCCCCTGTCAACATCACCAAAAAATCCTTGTGGTGGTGCGTTGTAGTCCGGGTCACCGGCAGGCCAGCGATCTGGCTCATAGTTGCGGATATAGGCGTATTTGTGGGTTCGGATGGCACGCATGGGATATCCGATTCCACCCCGCCTGGCAACAGTATGTCTTTCAAATGCCGTAACCACGAAGTTGAATGCTTCATCAACAAGTCCAGAGCTTTCAGATTGTGCAATGTACCACAGGCTGCGACCAGCCATCACTTCAGGGATTTCGAGATTTACTGCGTCCAGGATTGTCGGGGCAATATCCACGAGACTGACCAGGTCGTCTACCTTGCGACCTCCCGGGATTTGACCAGGGAGTCGCATTGCCAGTGGTACCCGGGTTCCGGAATCGTAGAGATTACATTTTGAGCGTGGGAGCGGATTGCCGTGATCACTCGTAACAATGACCAGAGTGTTGTCCTGTTCTCCTGCCTCTTCCAGCGTTTTGATTACACGACCCAAGTGGTTGTCAAAATGCTCGATTTCTACTCCGTAGTCCAGGATTTCACCTCGCACCTCCGGGTGATCCGGCAAAGCTCCAGGCAAACGTGCATCTTCAAGTTTCTTGCCCGCCTTCTTCCAGGCTCCCTTGTCATAGCGCTGGTGAGGCTCACTGGTTCCCAACCAGAAGAAGAACGGTTTGTCGCCGTCGCGTTTCGAGAAAAACTCATCAAAATTCGATGCATAGTCGATGGGGTTGAGCCCAGGTCGCTGCTCATTCTCGGGTAGCTTGTGGGTGGTCACCGTATTGCCGAATATCGAACGCTCCCAGCCTTCCAGCCTTCCTGGCCCCCATGTCTTGCCCGTCGCTCCAAGTTCGTACCCTGCATCTTCAAGCAGGTGCGTGTAGACGGTGAACTTCGACCGTAATATCCCCAACAGGATGCCGCCTTCTTCCAGTTCCCAGATGTTGCGCCCTGTCAGAATTGCGCTTCGTGAAGGTGCGCAGGAGGGCGCTGCTGTAAAGGCATGTTTAAACAGGACTCCTTCCCTCGCAATACGGTCAAGGGCAGGAGTTTTGGTAGCAATATCACCATATGCACCCGCATGCATTGCCGACTGGTCATCGGAAATAACAAACAAGACATTTGGCCGCTCAGACTGGGAAAAGCCCAGACAAGAAATAAACAGGAATAGAAAGATGAACTTATGCAGAACAATCACAAATAGCCTATATCTTACAAGCCAATATCTCGCTTGCCATTTAACCTGCCAGCACTGGCCCAGTAAGCCTGCACGCTATGTAACTGCGTCCCGGAACGTACTGCCGACCGGGCACTTGCTGCTAGAAGTCAATTCAAAGGCGCTATCAAGCCAGTAGTTTCTTCTGCACAGCTCCACTGACGTCAGTCAGGCGAAAATCGCGTCCCATGAACTTGTATGTGAATTTCTCGTGATCAAAACCCATCTGGTTCAGGATCGTCGCTTGCAGGTCATGCACATGAACTGGATCTTTCGTGATGTTCAGGCATAGATCGTCGGTCTCGCCATGAACGTACCCGGGCTTGATACCCCCACCAGCCATCCACATGGAGTAGGCAGCGGGTTGGTGATCCCTTCCTGCATTGGCTGCTTCCTCCGGTTTACGGATCTCTACCATTGGTGTCCGTCCAAACTCTCCACCCCACACCACTAACGTCTCGTCTAGGAGTCCCCTTTGCTTGAGGTCCTTGATCAGTGCTGCTGTTGGCTGGTCGGTCTCTTGCATGCGTTTTGGCAATTTCTCGTTCAGATAAGTGTGATCATCCCAGGAAGCATCCATCATCAAGACAGTACGAACCCCACGCTCAACAAGTCTGCGAGCCAACAGGCAATTTGTGGCGTACTGACGTCGGTGTTCGTTGTCGCTATCCACTCCGTACATCTTGAGAGTCTGGCGTGATTCACCAGAGAGATCAATCAGGTCCGGTGCTTCCACTTGCATGCGGAAAGCCAGTTCATAGGCATTCATGCGCGAGGCAATCTCTTCATCACCCGTCTTCTCATATTGAATCCGGTTCATGTCATTTACAAAACTAATCGTCTCTCGTTGTGACTCCTGTGTTACTCCGGGTGGATTTTTCAAAAACAGAATCGGATCACCCTGGTTGCGCAACGGCGTTCCCTGAAAGTGGGAGGGCAAGAAGCCTGAGGAGAAATTACTGGTTCCGCCGGATGTCCCCTTCCCTGAAGTCAGGACTACAAAACCAGGAAGGTTTTTGGATTCACTTCCAAGACCGTACAAAAGCCACGAACCGAGTGTTGGACGACCTGGAAAAATTGCGCCTGTGAAAAGCAGCAACTGTCCCGGGTGGTGATTGAACGAGTCACTATGCATCGACCGCACAAGGCAGATATCATCTGCTACAGACCCCAGATGCGGAGCCAGTTCCGATAGCTCCATGCCAGATTTGCCATGTGGCTGGAACTTGTAGCGGTTTGCCATGACCTTGGCGCTTGGTTTGATGAATGGCAACCGCAAATCCTTGGTGATGGACTCAGGCAGGGATTGGCCATCCCAGCGCTCCAGTTCAGGCTTGGGATCGAACAGCTCGTATTGGCTGGGTCCACCTTCCATGAACATGAAGATTATGTTTTTCGCCTTTGGAGCGAAATGGGGCATCTTGAGGGCCAGCGGGTCTACAGCAGCTGTCAGGCCGTCCGCTGCAAACAACTCTGCCAGTGCCATGGTGCCGATTCCGCCTGCTGCCGATTTCAGGAATGCACGTCTGTGCTGGATAGTCTGGAATTCTCTTTTGTTCACAACTCAACCGCCATCATTGTACGATCGGAAACTGGCTATTCCGAATTGGAATTCTCTTGATTCCATAGCTGTCCAGATCATTTTAACCATCGGGATAATCCTCTCCCTGGGCACTGCGCAAGCAAGACTCGTCCCAACTGTTCAACTCACTCTTCATCGACTGCGCAACTTCCCGTAAATCTTCCACAAGGTTGTGCCTTTCACCTGGATCAACTGCCAAATCGAACAACATGTCATCTGTAGTGCGTTCCTTATCAAGATAGGAAAGAAACTTGTAGCGATTGTCGATGAGGGCATGGTCAGGTGACCCCAGCCTGCTAATCACCGCCTGCTCATTCCTGTTTGGCGTCTGAAATGCAATCGGGCGACTACGCTCCTGCATCCCCCCTTCAATCAATGGCAATAAGCTGATTCCGTCGTAAGGCCTTGATTCACTGGCAATATCGTGCCCTACAACTTCTGCCACCGTCGGGAAATAATCACTGGTCGAGCAGGGGATGCTGGTGCAACTTCCACCTTCAACCTTGGCTGGCCATTCCAGTATTGCAGGTACACGGATGCCACCTTCAAAAAGGCTTCTCTTGCGTCCACGCAAGCCACCGCTGGAGCCCCTGTTATTGGACTGCATCGTTCGGCCTTCCGGGCCGTTATCGCTGCAGTACCAAAGCATAGTATTCTCATGAATCCCCAAATGCCTGAGTTCTGACCGTAGTCGCCCCACCTGCTCATCCATGGCGGTAATGCAGCCGTAAAAGTGCTGCTCACCAGTACTGAACTCGCTGTACATTTCACGGTATTGCGGCCCAGCCAGCACAGGACTGTGGGGTGTATGGAACCAAACCACCGCGAAGAAGGAATTCTCGCTTTGTACTGCATCCTGTATGAATGAGATAGCGCGATCCAGGATCACTTGTGAGTCATCTCCACTGAGGTTTTCCGTTTCGTGGGTCTCAGGTCCAGTCCAGTACTTTGAATCAAACGCCTGATCAACCATCGGGTTCCAGGTAGGCATCTGCACTTCACTTGAAAATGCGACATCAAAGCCATGCTCCCAAGGCGGGGCGTAATTTTCGGGTTGCCGACCACCACGGCGGCCATCCACTGTCTCATTCGTCAGTGTCCCAAGATGCCACTTGCCAAAATGACCCGTCATGTATCCAAGACCTTTCAGCATTTCAGCCAGTGTTATCTCCTGAGGCTTGAGGTGCCCTGCGTTGGCGGTTGGGATTCCATAGCGATACGGATGTCTACCGGTCAATGCGCTGCCACGGGTAGGAGAGCATACAGGTGCCCCGGAGTAGAAACGATCAAATCGCAAGCCAGCTACGCTCATTGCATCAAGGTTGGGGGTTTTGAGAAATGGATGACCGTTGTAGCCGACATCACCCCAGCCCTGGTCATCAGCCATGCATAGGATGACATTTGGCTGCATTTGAGCTGCAGCTTGCTGTCCTGACTCCACACAAGAAACCAGCGGATACGCAGCCAGTCCTGCAGCACTTTTTAACAGTCTTCGTCGATCTATTACTGGCAACACGATGTTGTATTCCTTCTCTTTTAGCGAATCTTCAGGAGACTCATAGCTTCCTGATCACGGCACTGCAGGCATGCCTTTTCATTTGAGACCGGACTTACTCTTGCTCCAGAGTCCCAAAGCTATAAAGATGATTCTGTGTTCTTGCAAACAAGTGGCCATCCGCAATCGCAGGTGTTGCATAGATCGCTTCATTCAGATGGTTGGTTTCTAGCACTTCCCAATCACGTCCAGCCTTGATAACAACGACATTACCAACTTCACTGGCCATATAAACCTTGTCATCTCCCGCAACAGGGGAAGCATAGAAGCCGTCCAGTGCATCACGAAGCCGTCCTTGCTTCAGAACTGCTCCTGTGTCTGGATCAAGAGTAGTCACAATACCACCATTGCGTACCAGGTAAATAACTCCCTTGTAGAGAATCGGTGAGGATACGTCTGGCAGGGACTTGCGGTGTCTCCATAGTACGTGCGACTGCGTGATATCGCCACGACCATCCAGGCGAATCGCCATGCATGCATTCTGAGAGATTCGGCGTGCCCTGTAATGCTCCCAGTCCCTGCCATCCATCGTCCCGTTCTTGTTACAGTCATGCATCTCCCAGTTGGCAGGATGCCAATCCTGAGGAATTTCCTGCCTGGTGAGTTCCCCGTTGCCGTCAATATCGAATCGGTGACTCATTTCCTTGAAAACCGGCAACTCCAGCCGAACATCCGGTTCGCTGCCTGGTGCCCACCCATTGAAGTAAAGTCGCTCTCCATCTGTAATCGGCCCTGACTTGACCTGATAGGTCAAACCTGAAACACGCCATAGCTCATTGCCATCGACTCCGTAACTGGTCAGGCGATAGAAGCCAGGAACAAGGATTTCAGGACTACCCTGCTCTGGTTGGTAAACGATCGGCGTTGAAAAGCTGTGTACAAAATCCGTTCGTGCCTGTTTCCAGAGAATCTCGCCATTAACAGTGTCTACCACCATGACAAACGCTTCAAGATCCTGATCACATACCAGAATAAGCTTGCCGTCGACAAGTATCGGGGAAGCCCCCATGACATGAAAGTTCGTAAACGGTCCCAATGGCAGCTCCCAGAGCTCGTCCCCCTGCGGTCCATACGCAATCAAGCCGTAGCCCTCAAAAAAAACATAGATATTGGTGCCATCAGTCACAGGTGTTGGAGCTGCTTCATCGTTCAGGCGATGCATGGACTCCAGGCGACGGCCAGGTGCCTCGCGTTGCCAGAGGATTTTCCCGTTTGCCCTGTCAAGTGCAAGAGTAAGCAGTTTTCCTTCCTTGTGAGCAGTGAGATAGACCCTTTTCCCAGTAAGGATTGGTGAAGACTTACCTGATGGAATGAGTGTCTGCCAAACCACATTCTGATTGGGGCCGAATTGATTGGGGAGTGCCCCTTCCTCGGCCACTCCGCTCCCGTTCGGTCCTCGAAACCTTGTCCAGTCAGATGCCATTACCAGACTTCCAAACAGGCAAACCAGGATTAAGGTCTTCAAAATTCGCATTGCAACAAAACTATACCCAAGCCAGGCAAACTGCAACCGGAAAATTTTTAGCCTGCAAGCTTTCTGCCTGTCATTTCCCAACTTTCCAGGACAACTGCATGAGAAAATAATTACAAATTCTGACAAGAAAACAGCCTGTGAGCACTTCTCGATTGATTTCGAAATGAGTTGCCAGATAGTAAGATTTCCACTATTCTCAAGGAGAGAATAATGTTTTGTGAAACATGCGGTTGTGCGATAGAAGAGGGTGATCTCTTCTGTAGCAGATGCGGGCAAGCCCAATCGGGCCAACGCTCTGTCGATCCCCCTCGTAGATGTTATCGCGAGTCACAGGGGAGAATGATTGCAGGTGTCTGTGCAGGGTTCGCCGAGTACTTTAAAAAAGACATCACACTGGTGCGTATCATCTGGGTCATTGCATCAGTCATCCCGTTCCTGTTTCCCGGTATTGCTGCTTATCTGGTCTGCTGGATGCTGATGCCGATGAGTCCCGGAGCACTGAATATCAAGACCCCCGTTGAACATGTTGTAGCCTCCGAGTAGCTCAAGCCATGATCGAGACGGCTGCCTTTGCCCGGGCTGGGCTATTAGGAAATCCTTCCGATGGTTATTTCGGAAAAACCATTGCATTCACAATAGAAAACTTTGTCTCCCGGACGCTGCTTTACCCCAGTAGAAGAATCGAAATCAAGCCTTCTGCTGGCGATATCCCGATCTGGGAAAGCCTGCAAGACTTGCATGACAATACACGCTGGCGCGGCTATTACGGTGGTATCCGAATTATTCGTGCGTTGCTGATGCGGTTTACTGACTACTGTGCCAGCGAAGGTATTGCCCTCAAAAATCACAACTTCACCATTGAATACGAGTCAAATATCCCTCTTCGACTGGGGTTGGGAGGTTCTTCAGCAATCATCATGGCCACACTTCGAGCCCTGATGCAATATTTTGAAGTCGACATCTCTCTTGCCAGACAAGCCAACCTTGTGCTGGAAACAGAAACCAGGGAACTCGCTGTCCGGGCAGGACTACAGGATCGGGTTGTACAGGCCTACGAGGGTCTTGTTTTCATGAACTTTCCCCGCGACTTGATGGAACAACGAGGTTATGGGGAATACGAGGTGTTGGCAGTCACGAAGTTACCCAACTTTTATGTCGCATACCGCACAAAGCTGAGTGAAGGAACAGAAGTATTTCACAATGACTTGCACCAGAGATACTATGGCGGTGAAAAAGCAGTCATTGATGCCATGGGGAAATGGGCTGAAATTGCCCAGCAAGGGCGCCAGGCACTGTTGCAAGGAGATACCACAAAGCTCGGTAACCTGATTGACACCAACTTCGACCTTCGCAAGACAATTTCAAGAATCAGTCCAGCAAACATGCAGATGGTAAATGCAGCACGCCAGTGCGGTGCAACTGCCAAATTTGCGGGTTCAGGCGGAGCCATAGTCGGTACTTACAGTGATGAAGACCATTTCGATCGGTTGCGAGAGTCCTTGATGCAGCAGGACATCGCAGTAATCCGTCCGCAAATATCAAAGCACTGAAACCAATTCTTACCCGCTGTCTTTACCCGGAAGTCCCAGGGATGGTGCCACTGGTTAACGTCTTGATCCTGCAGAGGGTATCGTCAGAGCAGATATAAAGTCTCTGCCCATCCTCACCCCAGCACAAATTCGCAATCCGCTTGCCAGTCACGATCCGGCCCAGGGTCTTGCCTTCCGGGTTGAGTATCCATATCCCGCCTGGTCCAGTCGTGAAGACATTGCCCTGAGTGTCAACTTTCATACCATCCGGAGCACCCCGAACATGGGCGCAATGCTCAGTCAAGTCACAGAAAACCGAGCCCGAACCAAGGGTGCCGTCCTCATTGACTGGATAAAGCATTAAGATTGCCTTACCGATGTTGGACTGCGTCACATAAAGTGACTTCTCATCCGGGCTGAAAGCCAGTCCATTCGGATTCTCAAGTTCAGCAGTTAGCAGGACAGCCTCACGCTCTCCGGAACGGACGAGAAAAACGCCACAGAACGGCAGTTCACGAGCAGGATCCTTGTAACGAAAGTGCAAGCCATAGGCCGGGTCTGTGAAATACAGGTTTCCGTTCGAGTGCACTACCAGGTCATTTGGCGAGTTGAGCCGCTTTCCCTGATAACAGTCCACGACAGTCATCTTGCCACCATTGGGTTCCAGGCGAGAGACTCTCCGGTCTCCATGTTCACAGGCCAACAGCCTGCCCTCGTTGTCCAACGTAAGACCATTTGATCCAGGTTCCTTGCCGTAATAGACAACCCCTGTGTAGCCAGATGGTTGCATCCAGATTCTTACACCTTGCTCTGAACTCCATTGCATGATGGCATTGCGGGGAATATCCGAAAAAAGCAGGTAGTTCCCGTTTGTTATCCAAAGAGGTCCCTCAGTCCAAGAAAAACCGATATCAAGTTGTTCTATTGAGGCATCAGGTGCAATCAGGGCATCAAGTCCAGGATCCATTCGCTCGACTTGGCCGATGATCTTGTATTCAGACATGGAAAGCTATTGTATCGACTGTTCCATTGCTCCCGTAGTTGATCTGACCCTTTGGAAGGGAACGAATTTTTTAGGAAAGTTACCTCCAACTGTGCTGGATTCGGAGACTGTATAGCTGGCAAGCATGTAGCGAGCCCTCTGCAATATTTCCTGCATTTGCTTTAAATTCAAAAAGTCGTTAAGATTAAATTGTTAAAAATTGCCCGTACCCTACGTGGGCTTTGGCCCACTTTTTTTTGGCCTGAGACGGCGAAGACTTGCAGAAAAAGATGACATTAGGCAGCCAGGAAATGCTTGGAAAAGTGCATGAAATTGCAGAGCGGATTGTTGTCCCTGAAGGCCTTGAGCTTGTTGATGCCGAGTGGAAAGGCAACTCAGCGGGTGGGAGCCTGCGCATCTTCATCGACAAGCAGGATGGAATTACACATGCCGACTGTGAAAAGGTCTCACGCCAACTGTCGGTTGTGCTGGATGTGGAGGACATGATTTCCTCGTCCTACACCCTTGAGGTGTCCTCACCAGGACTCGACCGCAAGCTCTCAAAACTCAAGGATTTCCAGCGTTTCGTTGGGCACAAGGCAACAGTGCGTATGCGTGAGCCATTGCTCGGTGTACGCCAGGTTACAGCACGCATCGAAAGCAGTTCCGACAGCAAGGTTCACCTGCTGTTGCCACAGGGGGAGATGCTTGCAGTTCCCCTTGAAAACATTGAACAGGCGCGGTTGGTAGTCGAGTTTCAGAAAGAACGATCAGGATTGGAGAACCCGGTATGACAAAGGGAATCATTACAGAAATCAAGACGCTGAGCCTGACAAAGGGCATTGATGCTGACATCGTTCTCGCAGCTGTCAAGGATGCGATGCTGGTCGCTGCACGCAAGTACTACAAATCCACTGAGGATCTGATTGCCGAAATCAATGACACCTCGGGTTCGATTGATGTATTTGCAATCAAGCTGGTTACAGATCTCGTTGCTGACCCTTCCATGGAAGTCAGCGTGGCCCAGGCTCGCAAGGTCAAACCTAGTGCCAATATCGGGGATACGGTCCGATTTGAATTATCTACACAGCCCCTGGGCCGGATTTCCGCACAAATGGCCAAGCAGGTCATCTTCCAGAAGGTTCGTGAAGCAGAGCGCGAAACCATTTGCAGGGAATTCGAAGACCGCATCAACAACATGGAAACCTGCACGGTTAAGCGCATAGAGGCACAGGACCTGATCGTCGAACTGGGTCACACGGAAGCAAGGATTCCAAAACGTGAGCAGTCGAGGCTTGAAACTTACATGCCCGGGGATCGTGTCAGGGTAATCATCAAAGGTATTGAAAAGGCTGGTCGTGGACCAGCAGTGATCGTGTCGCGTGCCAGCGAGGAACTGGTCAAACGGCTCTTTGAGCAAGAAGTTCCTGAAATTTACGACAAGACAGTTGAGATCAAGTCCTGCTCGCGGGAAGCTGGTGAGAGGACCAAGATTGCCGTACTGTCCCACGACCGAGATGTGGATGCAGTCGGAGCCTGTGTAGGCATGAAAGGCATGCGCGTCCAGACCATCATCCGCGAGCTGCGGGGCGAAAAGATTGACATCATTGAGTACATCCCCGAACCGTTGGAGATGGTTCGGTCGGCACTGAACCCAGCCAAGGTCACACGAGTCAACATCCTGGATTCCATTGAACGGCATCTTGAGGTAATTGTTGATGAATCACAGCTCTCTCTTGCGATAGGCAAGAAGGGGCAAAACGTCAGGCTGGCTGCCAAGTTACTCGGCTGGCGCATAGACATTAAGAGCGAGGACGAGAAAAACAAGGAAGTCCAGGATGCCATCGAGGCCATGAGCGGTGGAGGGACGCCTGTCAGTTTCCTGACCAACTTCGGTCTCAGCGAAGGTTTGATTGACCGCCTGATTGGTGCAAAAACAGCAACTGTTGAATCACTGGCAGACATGACTCCAGAACAGCTGATGATGATTCCTGGCATTGGACCGGAACTGATTGAAAGAATTCAAAGTGCTGTCAACCAGTGCTACACCCACTTCGAAAGAGCAGTTGGTGTTGTCCCGGTTGATACAAGAGCAATCCCAACTCCGGGAGACAGCCCGGAAAATACACCAAGGCCGACCGAAAAGAAGTCTGCCCTGCCCACTGTCTTGCCAGGGGCACCTGAACATGGGAAAACTGAAGAAGGAGAAGATGAAGTCATCGACTTTGATGAGGTTGAGTTGGAACGCTTTGGTAAAATAAACCGTTTTACGGATATTGGTCAGGAGCAGGAGCAATTGGCCACTACCGGGGAGCAACAACAGACTGCAGAAGTATGAGTTCAGGAACTGGTGAAGCCAACTTCAAGTCTGTAAGTGGAAAGAACCGTAGGCATATGGAATTTGAGAACTGGAACTGAAGGAGTAAGACGATTCGAATACACGAACTAGCTAAGGAATTGGAGATCGAGCCTAAAATGATTCTTGACCGGTTACCCGACTTGGGGATCACAGGTATCACTCATCATTCCAACACGCTGAACGATTCTTCTGTTGACAAAGTACGTGGCTTGTTTGGCGGCAAGCAGGTGCCAAAGAAACGGGACTATTCCTCAACTAACAAACTCTTGGATCGTGTTCGCAAGAGCCGACACATGCGCCCCAGTACAATTCAGCCACTACCTGTCAGGGAGACCAAGGCATCTGAACCGCCAAGCATTTCCAGCACGGCAACCAGAAAAAGTGCTTTTCGACCGCCATTTGTGTTGAAGGTACCGCTGGCAAAAAAGAAAACGGAAAGCAGGGAAGTTGTCGAGGAAAATGGACAACCCACAGAGGATGTCCAGGGAACGGTTCCGGTAATACCTGTAGCAGCCCCCTCCCTGATTCAAGAGCCGGAACTGGGGAAAGAGTTCCTCGGTACTGCGTCTGACGTTACTCAATATCCTGAAACAGACACCAAGCCCAAGCCACCTGTCAATGTTGACATGGGACCTGAGGTTCAACGACCAGTCATCAACCAGTCACCTGGCTTGCCTCCTGTACCGCATGCCTTACCCACTGTTCCGGAACAACAGCCAAAAGTCCTCAGGGCACTTCCAAGGTTACCAATCAAGCCGACACCGGCAAAACCAAGCACCCCACAATACAGGCCTATCTTTCCCCCAGGTCCACCCAGGGATACTCTTCCGAATCATCCCATTGGGATTTGGAAAAACAGACTCAGACCACCTGTTGCCAGTCCTACAAGTTCACGCCAGACGCCAGGCCAACCGTTAGTTGATCCTGGGCGAAAGTTTCCAAGGTCTGGAGGCCCGACGAACAGCATGACCCCTGGTCAACCGCAGCCATTTGAGCGTTCGTATGGTGATCGTCCTCAATTCGGTACTGGATTCAGGCCCTCACCAGCAGGTGGTGGCTTCGGACGTGGCAGACCTCCGAGCCCTGCGGGTCCTGGTCCAAAACGTCCGCCATCAGGAGGTCGTCGCCCAACTCGTCCCCAGCATGCTCGGGATATGGAAACAGCCATCAGTGAGGGCAAGATCCGTGCACCACAGCGTGTTCAGGAACCCGTCATTGCAGTCAACACCGAGATATTTGCTGCGGATGGTACAACTATCAAGGAACTCGCCGAAAAGCTTGGCATCAAGGCCAAACTGATTGCTCAATCCCTGTTTGAAAAAGGCCAGCGAGTAACGATTAATCAACCCCTTGATCTTGACCACATCAAGGAGATTTCCATCCACTTCGGAGCAACCGCTACAGAGCTGACATTCGAAGAGGAAACTGTGCTCGACCTTGACCAGGACGAAGGAGTCATGGACATTGAGCCACGCGCTCCTGTCGTGACAGTGATGGGTCATGTTGACCATGGAAAAACCTCACTTCTGGATGCCATCAGAACGACCAATGTTGCTTCCCGTGAAGCAGGCGGTATTACTCAGGCAATCGGTGCCTATCAGGTTGAAAAGGATGGCAAAAGGATTGTTTTCATTGACACTCCCGGTCATGAAGCATTCACCAAGATGCGCGCTCAAGGGGCTTCCGTAACGGATATTGTGATTCTGGTTGTGGCTGCTGATGACGGCGTGATGCCACAGACACTGGAAGCAATTGACCACGCCAAGGCAGCCAAGGTCCCGATCATTGTTGCTGTGAACAAGATTGATGTTGCGGAAGCCGACCCGGAAAGGGTCAGTCAACAGCTGTCTGATCGTGGCCTGGTACCCGAGGATTGGGGTGGTGATACGATTTTCTGCAAGGTTTCTGCGCAGACACATGAGGGCATCGAGAACCTGCTCGAAATGGTCAGCCTCGTTGCCGAGCTAAAGGAGTTGAAATCGAATCCTTCCCGTTCAGCAATTGGTGTTGTGCTGGAGGCAAAACTTGACCGTGGAAAGGGTCCGGTAGCCACCTTGCTAACACAGAACGGTACCTTGCAGGTGGGCGACACATTTGTCGTGGGATCTGTTCTTGGCCGTGTAAGGGCAATGATGGACGACCGAGGCAAACGGGTCAAGGAAGCAGGACCGTCCTCTGCAGTTGTTGTACTTGGACTCGACGATTTGCCGGAACCCGGTGATCAGCTATCGGTCATCTCAGATACTGATCGTGCAAAAAAGATTGTCGATTACCGTGAGAAAAAGGAACGTGAGAAAGCTATCACGAAAACCTCACGACTGTCGCTTGAGCAATTCCAGGAACAGATTGCATCTGGCAATATCAAGGAACTACCGATCATTCTCAAAGCAGACATGCAAGGCTCGACAATCGTCCTGCGCGACACGTTGGCCAAACTGACCAGTGACAAGGTCAAGGTCCGTGTCATTCATGCCGGGGTAGGCGCTGTCAAGGAATCAGATATTCTGCTGGCAATGACTGCCAGTGCGGTTGTAGTCGGTTTCAATGTGCGTCCTGAACGTTCCGCATCAGCCCTGGCGACCAAGGAAGGGATTGACATCCGGCTGCACACTGTGATTTACGAGCTGGTCGATGAGTTAAAGAAAAGCCTGGCTGGATTACTTGATCCAATTCACAAGGAAGAGTTCCTTGGCCGTGCGAAGGTTCTTGAAATCTTCCATATCACTAATGTGGGCACTGTAGCAGGCTGCAAGCTTGAGGAAGGCATTGCGTTGAGCAGTGCATCCGCCCGACTTGTAAGAGACAAGGTCGTTGTTCATACTGGCAAACTCGATTCCCTGAAGCGATTCAAGGACGATGTCAAGGAAGTACAAGCAGGTCAGGAATGTGGCATTCGGTTCGCACGTTACAACGATGTGAAACAGAGTGACGAGATTGAGTTATTCAAGATAGTCGAGGTGGCTCAGGACATCAACGATTTGATCCCTGTGTAAACGCACCTCTCCGTTCCGGATTACATAATCCCACCGGGGCTGACTGGTCCTGATTTTGCAATATGCCATTCGCGTAGGATGTTACACACATCATGAATCGCGAACCAGTAGAGTATTGTCTCGGAACACTAAGTCTTCAGATTCATATCAGCGAGTCCCGTTCGCTCAAGGACAAAAGGCAAATCATTCGCTCACTAAAGGATCGCCTGAGAAAGAGATACAACATCTCAATTGCAGAAGTCGCCCGGCAGGAAAGCCTGAAAGACGCAACTGTAGTAATCGCTACTGTTGCTACAGATACACACATTGCACAGCAAACCGTTGACCGTATTCATAACGATGCTGTCGAAGTCCTAGGAAGGGATCTTCTTCATGCCGAGTCCGAGTTCTCCTCCTGCTGATCATGAAACACTGGTAGCGTTCGTACTACAGACAACAAGCCCTCCCAGGAATCAAATCACATGACCCAAAAGAAAAAATACCTGAATTCAAAACCTGCAAGCCTGTTGCTTTGCTGCGTGCTATTTGGATTGTTGAGTTGCAGCAGCAGTGTAGTCCCCGTAGAACACTATGACGTGGTTATTTACGGTGGCAACTCTGCAGCTGTCACAGCGGCTGTACAGGCATCCAGAATGGGTAAAACAACCATCATCATTACCCCGGATGACCATCTTGGCGGACTCTCCTCAGGAGGTCTCGGATGGACTGATACAGGCAACAAAGCTGTAATCGGAGGACTTGCCCGTGAGTTCTATCACCGAGTATGGCTACATTATGAAGATCCGGCAGCCTGGAAATGGCAGTCGCGCGATGAATACGGTAATCGTGGACAAGGCACCCCAGCAGTGGATGGTGAGAACCGCACAATGTGGATTTTCGAACCGCATGTTGCTGAGCAGGTTTTTGAAGACTGGATCACTGAACACAACATCCCGGTCAGACGAAACGAATGGCTTGATCGCACCAATGGAATTGAAGTCAGGGACAAACGAATTATCAACATAACTACTTCAAGTGACATCACTTACTCCGGTTCTGTATTTATTGATGCCACCTACGAGGGTGACTTGATGGCTGCTGCTGGCATCAGTTTTTATGTTGGCAGGGAAAGCACAAGCAAATACAACGAGGAATGGGCAGGAGTGCAACTGGATGCACGTCACCATAAGCATTTCTTTAAAGGGCATGTCGATCCCTATCTCGTAGCAGGCGATCCAACCAGCGGACTCTTGCCTTTTATCAGCCCGAACTCTCCAGGTATGCCTGGACAGGCAGATCATCGCATCCAGGCATACTGTTACCGCATGTGCCTGACTCAGGTGCCTGCGAATCGTATCCCTTTCCAGGAACCTGCCAACTACGATCCCCGGCAATATGAACTAATGCTTCGTGTCTTGCAAGCAGGTTGGCGTGAAACTTTCCATAAGTTTGACCCGATCCCCAATGGGAAGACAGATACCAATAATCACGGACCGTTCAGTACTGACTACATCGGGATGAACTACGACTATCCTGAAGCTTCCTATCTGCGCCGTGCGGAGATCATCCGTGAGCACATGGAATATCAGAAGGGCTTGATGTACTTTCTGGCGAATGACCCGCGTGTGCCAAGCGATGTCAGGGATGTATTTTCGCTGTGGGGACTTGCCAAGGATGAGTTTACTGACAACGGTCACTGGCCAAATCAGCTTTACGTTCGGGAGGCACGCAGGATGCTCGGAGAATTCATCATGACCGAACATGAATGCCTGGCAAAACGGGAGGTTCCTGAATCAGTAGGCATGGGCTCGTATGCGATGGATTCCCATAATGTACAAAGATACGTAACTGATAACGGTACGGTTCAAAATGAAGGAGACATCGGAGTCAAGCCATTGAGGCCTTATGCAATAGCTTACAAGTCACTAACTCCCAAACGCGGAGAGTCCACAAATCTACTTGTTCCCGTTTGCCTTTCCTCTTCGCACATAGCTTACGGCTCGATTCGCATGGAGCCGGTATTCATGATTTTGGGGCAATCGGCAGCTACAGCTGCCGTACTTGCTATTGATCAGGACATTTCCGTTCAGCAAGTGGACTATGAACAGTTAAAAAACCGATTGCAAGCCGATGGGCAAGTCCTGGCACTGAATCAGGATCATCAATAACTCATCGACAAATCACTTTCACCGGTTACCATTGCTAACCTATCGCAATGAGGATCTTTAGATTTATCACTCTTTCACTTCTGCTGACCTGCCCTGCCCTGGCGAATCCAATCGAATTTCAACATCAGGAGATTGAAGATGAACTGGGCATCGGTTATGCCGTTTTGTGTGTCGATGTCGACGGCGACAAATCCGTTGATATTGTGGCCATCAATGAAACTCAGGTTCTTTGGTGGCGGAATCCGGACTGGGAAAAGCATGTCATTCTGGACGGTAAGACCGAAGCTGACAATGTTGCACTTGCAGCACAGGACATTACAGGCGACGGCAAATTGGAATTCGCCATTGGTGCAGCCTGGCGTCCCAGCGATACGCAGGGAGGCGGCACCCTGCAGTGGATTCAGCGTCAACAGGATCCAACCCAGGAATGGAAAATCCGTCCACTCGGCAACGAACCAACCACCCATCGCATTCGTTGGGCAGATACAGATGGTAATGGGAGCGATGAACTGATTGTTGCCCCATTACATGGCCGCGGTACCAAAGGCCCGATGTACTGGGACGGTAACGGCATCAGGCTGTTGGCCCTGCGACCTGCACAATCTCCGGAAACCCAGATTTGGGGCCAGGAAGTCATTGATGACACATTCCACATTGTTCACAACTTCTGGCCACTGAACTTTGATGAAGACACCGCAGCTGAACTGCTGGTCGCATCCTACGAGGGCGTTCACCTGTTGGATCGGCAATCTGCCAATCAATGGTCTCGTACACAACTCAGTGGCGGTTATCTCGGTGAAAATATCCGAGGTGCCGGGGAAATCAAACTGGGCAAGCTTGCCAACGGAAAACGCTACATTGCGACCGTCGAGCCTTGGCACGCCAACCATATCGTGATTTATCACGAACCGGAGGATGCTCTTAAGCCCTGGAAACGTGAAGTTGTGGTCCAGCGCCTGAATGGTGGTCATGCCCTGTGGACAGCAGACCTGGATGCGGATGGAGATGAAGAACTGGTCATCGGCTGGCGACTCAAGGGAAGCATGCCTTATGACCGACCTGGAGTCGCTGTTTATGATCCTGGAACCGAGGATACCCAGATCATAGACTGGGGAGGAATGGCAACTGAGGACCTTACGGTTGCAGACCTCAATGGTGATGGACAGCCAGATATAGTTGCTGCAGGCCGTTCGACCCATAACCTCAAGATCTACTGGAACAAGGGGCTCCGGCCAAAATCCGAGTAGTTAGCGAAAAACCGTTCAACCCAACGTTCTGCAGTTGTCAGGCTATTGCTCAGGTTGCTTTCCTGCAGTATTGTTCACGATCGCTCCCAGTTGTGCTGAGTGATGGCTATCGTGCCATAACATGAACTCAAGGTGCGACTGCAGGTCCCTGATTCTGAATCTCTCATAGGTAACAGGCCGGTCGAGATTCTCATCTGTAAAGCTTGCAAAGGTTTCCCGAATGTCACCTCGAATCTGTTCAAATTCCTTCCAGACTGTTGCAGTACTTGGATACTCGGAAGGATCATCACTGCACGTACTGTCCTTGCCGAACAAGTCTTTCCAGTCTGCAAGCCGATTACTCTCAAGCTCCCGGTATAGCTGCAGTGCACTAGACTCCGTATAAGCTAGGTGTCCTGCAATCCAGAGTCCATGAGGTCCTTCCGGACGAAACCTTTCCATCCACAAGCCCTGCTCATTTATGCTTTTTAACTTGGACTGTGTATACCCCCAACAAAAATCCAACCGTGCCATCAGACGTTCCAGGCGAGTAAACGGGACTTGCAAATTGCTCATTTTTCTCCTGACAGGCTTGTCTCGATGTCTCTTGTCCGTAATGCGAGCAAAATCAAACCTGAATCTATTACGATAACCCTCCAATGGGTTCGCTGGATGAAGTGTTTGCCGAGTTGAGGGAAATCCTCAAGCTTTGCGAACTTGAACTGGCTGTGGTTGAAGACAGCAAGACAAATTACTATCTCAACTGCAAGAAACCACGAGCTAAGAACAAGGACATGTTTTTCAGGGCTGTTGTGCTTCGGAAACGATATATCAGCTACCACCTCATGCCGGTATATGTTTACCCCGAGCTGCTCCAGAATTTCTCTCCGGAACTCAAGAAACGCATGCACGGAAAGTCCTGCTTTAACTTCACTCAGATCGACAAGAGCCTTTTGCTGGAATTGGCAAACCAGACCCTGTTAGGACTTGAACGCTTTCGAGATACTGACATGCTGTAATTTATTAGCAGGTTTTCTATAACCAATGAGCCTGCAACATCAACCAGCCAATCAGTCCTCCTCCAACAACGATCCAGGCCGCATTCAGATATCCCCGAAAAAGTGCTGCGGCTGCACATACAGCGATTACCCAGAGAGGCCAGGTAGTCAAGGTTGCCTGACCCAGATCCAGAGTTACAACTGCCATCAAACCCACTGCCGCGGCATTGATGGCATCCAGGAATGCTGCACTAGCTGGTGACTTGCGCAAACGATGCACCAGCGGGTTGAGGATCCAGACAAATCCAATGGCAGGTAGAAAGATAGCCAAAGTGGCACAAGCAGCACCTGCCGGGCCAGCGAGGATGTAGCCAATAAAGGTTGCTGCAGTCAGCACTGGCCCTGGCGTGAACTGACCCACCGCAATCGCATCCAGCAACTGCTGCTGCGTCAGCCAACCATAATCTTCAACAAGTCCGCCTTCCAGAAATGCAACGAGTACGTACCCTGAGCCATACAAAACCGCCCCGACTTTCAAGAAGAACCAGCCAAGCTTTGCAACCGTTATATCTTCATATTGACTTGCGGCAAGTGCCCTGCCCGGCTCTGCCAATATCAAGCCCATGGCCAGTATGGATGTCCAGATACGAGGAAGACGCAGAAAGATCATTCCCAGTAGTCCACCTGCCAACAATGCCAGCACTTCACCCAGTCCATACATCACGCCCAGGACAACAGAGGCAGCAATACAACCAAGCTGCCAGTTACTCACAGCCTTGCGCCCCAGCTTCCAAAGTGCACCCAGAATTACCGCCAGAACAGCAGGTCGTACTCCAACAAGCACAGGCTGCACCTCAGGCAAACTCCCGAATTGCAAATATGCCCATGCGAACAACATGGTGATCCCTGCCGCTGGAATCACGAAACTCATGCCTGCAACAAACAGACCCACTACACCGGCACGTTCGTAACCAATGTGCATCGCCATCTCGGTGGAGTTCGGACCCGGGATCAGATTGGTTGCTCCCATCAGGTCCAGAAAGCGCTGTCGGCTGATCCAGCTACGACGGGTCACGAACTCGTTCTCCATCAGTGCCAGATGGGCAGCAGGTCCACCGAATGCGATTAAACCAAGTCTTAAAAAGGCTGCGGCAACCTGCAACAGGACTGGTTTCCGCAAGGCCATTACTCAATCACTACTCTGGTCTGAAGGGGATCATCGTTTCCTTGATGAATTCATTGACTGTTCTTATCCCTGATGACTGGCAACCGCCACACAAACCAGATCCCATACAGACCAGCCAGCCCAACCACAAGGCGCACAATCAGTGGCAATCCGCCAAACAAAAGTGAAAGAAGAATCAATAGTGTGGTTGCAAAGAGTGAAACAAACTTCGTTACAGGCCGCAGTGCCCGATGTTCTTGCCAGTTCTGAAGAATTGGACCGAGAATACTGGATTGCATGAGCTTATGGTGCAAGCGAGGTGAAGATCGTACAAAGAAATAACTTGCCAGAATTAGAAACGGAGTGGTCGGGATCCCTGGAAGAACTACCCCGACAGCTCCCAGAAACACAAAGACCCCACCTACTGTGACATACAGCCATCTACGTACACCGTGAACCTGGTTGCTCCGGCCCTGCAATGCGTGGGTTGTTCCCGAGTCCGAGCGTTCCTGGTTCATGCGTTTTAGATTGTCTTCAGACTTTCAACTTCAGTGCAGCACCTGACAAGGTAAAATAGCTGCTGCCTTGTCAGATCTCAATAGTCCAGTAGGTAGTTGAATTTCACGAAAAAAGCTTGTGACTGCAGCCTCCGGTCAACACCATGAGGATCCATGTAGTCCCGCATCAGACTACCCGTGTTGTACACCACAAACAAACCTGTACTGGAAGTTGACAACACCCCCAGCCGGATATTGTGCGTGAGTTGTTTCGTCCGGTTGCTGTACTGACTCAGTGTCTGGAAAAAGCTCTTTGATGTGATCGACCAGTTAAACCGGATACTTGCGAGGTCTGTTATGAATTCTTCCCTTGGAAGATCAATAATATTTCGTGACCATGTCAGAGTCCAGGTCAGGTTCTGACCCTTGCGGACTCCACCGCTTAGGCGCATTGACTTGATATCTCCGGAATAAAAATCGCCGCCAGCCAAGGTGCCCCCACCGAACAGCACTGCACTGGGATCACTCTGGAAATTCAAAATCGTCTCGCCGAACTGGTATCTCCCAACAGGGATGAAAATATTCGGGAACACCTCAAAAGGAACGCTCAATCGTTCAAAATTGCGGTTGTATGCAAGACCAAGTCGTCCCCCATTCTGCATTCGTGAATCGAGGTGATAGTGTTCAAAGCCAGACTCCTTCTCATTTGTACCCAAGGTGTACCAGTTCTGAAAGGATGCATGTGGTTCAATAGTCCGCCAGGCTCCGTTTTTAGGGTAGTAGGTATAGCGATAGGAGACACTGGGCTTGCGAAACTGTACTCGCCGTACAAAGCCGACTTCCGGATTGAAGTTTTTACCCACTTCAAGATAGCTGACACCGATGCGGTGAGCCGAATCGTCGTAGTCAAAACGGCTGGAATATGCCTGTGAGCCACCTTCCAGCCCCGGTGTCTGTGTACCCGCTGCATAAGTAAACCAGTTCCCGTATTTTCCGATTCCAATATTGGCATCAGCACCAAATGTGCGGTTGTAACTGTTAGAACCTTCAAGCTCACCCACAGATTGTCGGTTGACTCCGATAAGTCCGATGGAACTGCGATTCGGCAGTTCCCTGCTCACCCTTGCCACTGTGTAGTTATTCGCCGGGGCATGGCCATCAACATGACGGCTCTGCATGTTGAGCATACCTACCTGAAATTTGCCTACCTTTCCGCTAATACGCCCACCTACATCAATCGGAACTTCCTCGCGATTCTCGTCGATGCCAATTCTCCGTGAAAAAAAGATCTCCACTTCGCGGGGAGTCCCGAACTCGAAGAATCCGGAGTTTTCAAGGAAGAATGGTCGTTTCTCGGGGAAGAACAAATCAAAGCGTGTGAGGTTGATCTGTACATCGTCGACTTCAACCTGGGCAAAGTCGGTATTTACGGTTGCATCAAGTGTGAGTCCAGGTGTGAGGCTGTACTTGACGTCAAGTCCTCCATTGATTTCAGGATCCGTACGGTTATCTGCACGCCGAAAGTCCTGGGACACTCCCCCAATGACATAAGGGAGCAGTTTGATGTTACGGTGTCTGCTGGTTTCAAGGCCGCGCAGCAGGCCTGCAATTTCAACCTGGGTAATTTGGAAAGCCCTGGAAACCGGAGACCAGAATGAGAGTTCATTCCGACGTCTGAGATTACGAGAAATATTCAGTCCCCAGGTTTGATCTGTCCCAGGCTTGTAACGCAATGTCCGGAAGGGAATGATGATCTCGCTTTCCCACCCTCGAGCAGTGATTTGTGAGCGTACATTCCAAACCCCGTCCCAGTTGAGGTTGAAAGCAGCAGCACCCCCTCGCTGAGCCCCACCACCACCAGTCCCTCCTGCTCTTGCAGGGCCACCACCTCCACTCCCACGGGTTTGACCAGCCTTGGTAACTTGGGCATCGAATTCAATGCCGGTAGGACTGGTACCAAAGATAAATGCGTTTTGACCGTCGTTGTATGCGTCAATCAGGATCTGAACTGAATCGGTGTCTCTGAGACTGCCGTCACGACGGTTCTGGGTGACAACGATATTCTCGGGTTCGCTGTCCAAACAGATGATTCCGAAGTACAGGTTCGTGTCATCGAAACCGACCCGGACTTCAGTAATTTCAGTCGATTCAACACCTTCGTCAGGGTTCTGCTGAATGAACTTGGTTGCCGGCTTGATTGTTTCCCAGAAATCTTCATCGACCAGGCCATCAAAATCCGGAGGAGTCTCAAGCCTTACAGCCTGAATCGAGGGGACATTATCAGTCGAACGTTGGGCAAAAGCACCTGAAATGAACCAAAGAGATACAAGCCCTAGTAACAACCAGCGATGATTCATTCCAAATGTGCCTGAAACTGATTATTGCAAAGTATCCCACTTGATTAAGTTTTTCCTGACAAGTAAGCGAACAGGAATTCACCTGTTTACTCAAGTTATTCAAATTCCTGAACCTTCTTGCGTAGCTTATGGAACTATCAGAGCCAGTCAGTATCCATATGGCAGCAACACCTTGCGAATGACTCTGATGCCACTAATACAATTCGGGACTCCATCTCATTGTTTTAATCTTCCTGATTTTTTTCATCTGTATTAACGCTGAGTACATCTGGCTTGCTAAGGTTTTAGCAATGCTAGGTGTTGTACTCACAACTTTTCTGGTTGCTACGATCGCCATGGCCGCTGACCACATTGATAAACCGGAGTCTGTCGGGATGAGTTCGGAGAGACTGGAGCGTCTTGATCGCAATCTCCAGGGATATGTCGACCGGCAGGAGGTTCCTGGGGTAGTAGCCCTGATCGCCCGGCGGGGGAAAATTGTCTACCTCAAGGGATTCGGATATCGCGATGTTGAATCCAAGTCCCAGATAACCACCGATACGATCTTCCGCATTGCGTCCATGACCAAACCGATTGGCTCTGTTGCGCTCATGAGGCTCTGGGAACAGGGACGTTTCCAACTGCGTGATCCAATCTCGGACTTTTTACCGGATTTCAAGGAAATGCAGGTTGCCAAGAGGCCATCGCAGGGTGAATACGTAGCGGTACCTTACAAACTGATCCCAGCTGACAAGCCGATCTCTTTCCAGCACATCCTGACCCACACAGCAGGTTTCCCCAACACATACAGAGGCCCTACAAGGAATCTTTATACGCAACTCCGGGAACAGCGTCAGCCAGGTTCCACTATCGGTGACTACGTTGACGCACTGGCAAAACTGCCTCTCAACTTCAACCCTGGGGAATTGTGGGAATACGGCCCAGCAACTGATGTCGTAGGACGCCTTGTTGAAGTCATGTCCGGCCAGACCCTGGATGAATACCTGCAAGAGCATATCTTCGAACCACTTGGCATGAAAGACACGCACTTCTACCTGCCCAAGTCAAAGTTGTCCCGATTTGCAGCTCTCTACCGACCTGATGAGAACGGCAAGATCGAACTCACTGAGACACCAGATGAAAATAGCCGTTATGTTCAGGAGCCACACTTTTATTTCAGTGCTGCCGGGGGCCTGGTTTCGACAATAGAGGATTATTTCCGATTCCACCAGATGATGCTCAATGGCGGGAAACTCAACGGCAAACACATCATCGGGCCGCGAACAGTGCGTCTGATGACCAGCAATCATGTCGGTGACAAAGAGGTCTGGCTACGTGGAGCAGGTTATGGGTTTGGCCTCGGCTACTCGGTTGTTACAGACCTTGGTCAGTCGAGTATGCCAGCATCTGTAGGCTCCTACTCCTGGGGCGGAGCATTCTGTACTGTTTTCTGGGTTGACCCTGAGGATGATTTGATTGGTATCCTCATGACACAGGTTCGGCCATACACTCACTTGAACATCCGAAAGGATTTGCAAAATCTTGCCTACCAGGCAATTGTGGATTAATTACGCTCACTGTCTGATTTTGAGTTAACACAGGAAATACCAGTCGAATCGTCCGAGAATCACCCTGATGCCCCTTACTCTGCTTTCGCTCCTCACCTTACTCCTGTTTAGTTCAGTCTCTGCGGCACCGCCCGACCTGATCCTGCACAACGCCAAGATCGTCACCGTCGACGCCCAGTTCGCCATCGCTGAAGCACTAGCCATTAGCGACAGTCGTATCACCGCTATCGGTCTGGACGCAGTCGTGCGTCCACTCGCCGGTCCCCTTACGAAGTCGGTCGACCTGCAGGGCAAGACGGTCTTGCCAGGGCTTATCGACACCCATACCCACCCCTTGGGAGCGGCAATGTACGAGTTTGACCATCCCGTCCCGGACATGGAGACTATCTCCGACGTCCTGGACTACTTCCGCCAGCGCGCAGAGGTGGTTCCCGAAGGAGATTGGATCCGGCTGCAGCAAGTCTTCATCACACGCCTCCGGGAGCAGCGCTATCCAACTCGCGCCGAACTCGATGCTGCGGCTCCAAACCACGCCGCCTACTTTCGAACCGGCCCGGACGCCTCGCTTAACTCTCTGGCGCTCAAGCTGAGCGGTATTGACAGGGACTTCCGTATTCCGCAGGGCATGCTGGGACGCATTGAGCACGATGAGAACGGCGATCCAACCGGGATTATCCGGAGCGGGGCACGCTTGATCAAGTTTCGCGAGAGTCAGAAGCTTCCAACTCAAGAGGACGAACGGCGACGGCTCAAGGAATTGATCGCGGACTACAACAAGGTTGGGCTGACCAGCATCGCTGACCGCAACGCAAGCCCCAAAGCGGTTGCACTCTACGAAGCCCTGCTGCAGTCGGATGAACTTACCGCGCGTGTGTTTGTAAGCTATGCCATAAACGCTCAGGAGCCGCTTGAAGACATTGAGGCGACGATCTCCAAGCTCGTCCGCCACCCCAAGCACCAGTACGACCCTATGCTGTGGCTGCGTGGCATAAAGTTCTTCATGGACGGGGGCATGCTCACTGGCAGCGCCTATATGCGGGAGCCGTGGGGCGTCAGCGAGGTCTATTCGATCACTGACCCCAGCTATCGTGGACTGCGCTTCGTTCCTCCTGGCAAAGCCTACGCAATTACTCGATTGGCTCTGACTCATGGATTACAGCCAACGGCACACTCGGTTGGAGATGGGGCTGTGCATGCGCTGATTGATGCCTACGCGGAGATCAACGACGAGTTTCGAGTGCGCGAGTTGCGGCCATGCATCACACACTCTAACTTTATGAGTCCGGAGGCGATCGAGAGGATGGCTGAGATCGGCATCGTCGCCGACTTGCAACCAGCTTGGCTCGAACGGGATGGCGCAACTCTGGCAAAGCAATTCGGACAGGCCCGCCTGAGCTACTTCCAGCCCTACAAGAGCCTCCAGGAGTCGGGCGTAATCGTTGGTGGCGGATCTGACCATATGCAAAAGGTTGGCAGCATGCGTTCGATCAACCCCTACAACCCGTTCTTCGGTATGTGGACTACCATGAAGCGCCAGCCGCGCTGGACCGATTCGGTGATCCACCCTGAGCAGCGGCTCACGCGCGTGGAAGCAATCCGGCTGTACACAATCAACAACGCGTTCATAACATTCACGGAGAACGAGAAAGGTTCACTTGAAACAGGCAAGCTGGCGGACCTGATCATCTTGGACCGCGACATCCTGACTTGCCCGCTTGATGAGGTGAAGGACATAGAAGTTGAGCGCACTTACCTCGGCGGTGAGATGGTCTACCAAACAACAGCTGTCGATTGATCGTCTCGGTCGTATGACACAAGCATCAGTGACTGGTCAGGACTCGGGTTCGGTCACTAGCCAGGTGGTTTCGAGCCACCAGTTCTCTCCGTCGTTGCGGACTGGTGGACCCTTTGGGATGCGGCCATTCCGGACGATCCCGGGATAGAGGAGGGTAGCCGCTTGACACCTTCCTTTACAACGTCTCGATTTTCGGACAAATCAGCCACGAGGTCGTAGAGTTTGAATTGAGTCTCACAGGTTGGTCTGGACCATGCGCGGCTACGGGCTTCCGCCAAGCCCGTGAATCATTTTAAGCTCCCAGCGTTTGTGCCAAATGACAAAATAGCCCAAAGCGGAGTGATGCATTCGTGGCGGACGCAGAGGCAGATTCTTGCCTCGCAGGGACAGTCAGGGCGGTCCTACCGTCTGCGATGAGGCATTGACTACGCCACCCGTCACGCCTTTCTTCTGGCGTGTCCGCCAACTGTTGTGACCTGTTAGCCCCAACTCACACAGCACAGTTACTGGACTGTTGCACGCCATTCGGGGCGGAGTCAACACAATAAGTCCCTTTTTCCGAGTTATTTGTAACGGAATGGCAGCTGTCGGCCCCGGCCGTTTCGACGGCGATCGAGCTCGAAAAAATGCGCCGCTAGTGACTAGGTTCCGCAGGTTCAGCCGCTATCGGCTCCGGGGGCGGTGCCGGGTGCGGCTTGCTCCCCAGCAGTTCGAACGCCCGCTCCTGCAACGGCGTCAGCACGCTCAGCTTCGACACACAGTGCTCCGGAGCCGCCTCCAGCCGCAACTCCAGCGCCGAGAGCGTCGTCAGGTGTGCCAGCAGGTCCGGGAAGCTCTGCAGCGGCAGGTTCCCCTCCAGCGTCTCTCGCGTGCGGTCCTTGCGCTTGCCCCGCTCGGACCGCAGCGCAACGCAGATCGCGCGCGAATTCGAGATTTCGCGGGAGTCAGTGCGGCGCTGGGTGAAGCAGACGGAGCTGGGTGAAGCAGACGGAGCTGGATCAAGGCAGCCGCACGGACGGGCTGCGCAGCAAGGACCAGGACGAGCTGGCGCGGCTGCGGCGCGAGGTTCGGCAGCTGCGCATGGAGCGGGAGATCCTGTCAAAAGCCGCGGCCTGGTTCGCTCGGGAGACCGACTCGATTCCGTCCGGATCTACGAGTTCGTAAGAGCGCATCAGGCCCAATATCCGATTGCGTGCATGTGCCGGGTGCTGGAGGTCTCCACCAGCGGGTACTACGCGTGGCGCCGGCGGCCGAGCAGCCGCCGGGCGCAAGAGAATGCAATCCTGTCGGGTCGCATCGCGGAGATTCACGAGCAGTCACAGGGGATCTACGGGTCACGGCGGGTACACGCGGAACTGCGGGCGCAAGGCGTGGTGGTTTCGTGGCAGCGGGCTGCAAGGAGTGACGCGGCGGCGGCGGGTCTCGACAACGCAGTCGGACCGCCAGGCGACGGTCGCCCCGGACCGCGTGGAGCGCTGCTTCAAAGCGTCGGAGCCGAACCAGCTGTGGGTGGCGGACATCACGTATGTGCCTACAGTGGAAGGGTTTCTGTATCTAGCCACGGTGCTGGACGTGTTCAGCCGCAAGGTGGTGGGCTGGGCCATGAGCGCGCGCCAGACGGCCGCACTCGTGCTGGAGGCACTGCAGATGGCGATCGACACGCGGGCACCGCGCGAGGTCGTGTTCCATTCCGACCACGGCACCCAGTACACGGCGCTGGCGGTCGCCGCGCGCTGCGACCAAGCCGACATCCTGCGTTCGATGGGCACGGTAGGTGACTGTTACGACAAGGATTATAGTTCATACTGCACCTCATTCGAACGATCCGCAGGAACTCCGGGTGTTTGCATGTCCGGCGAGGCCTTACTTGCCCTCTTTTGCGGTTTCGGCGGCTCGTCTGGCCATTCGTACAGACATTCGCCCTTGTCGTTGCAGACGTGCGCCGTCAGCAGCTCTCGGTCGCGCCATTTCTTGACCGTCCCGGTCGTGACCCCAAGTCGTTCCGCCATCTCCTTGAGGTCCAGCAGCCCACGCGCACGCAGCCGCTCGCAACGGGGCTTGAGGCCATAGGTCCTCCGGACGCGCTGCACGCGTTCCGCGCTGAAGGCCCCGCCTTTCAGCGGGCGGCGGCCGCGATCGTTGAGGATCCTGGCGACCGCGGCATCGGTGTAGTCTTCGAGCAGCGCGTCGATTTCAGCGACGACCCCGGCCGGGGTGCGGTAGCGGTCGCAGGCGCGCGGCTCGAGCGGCAGGGCCAGCAGCTCCGTGGCGCCGCCGCGCAGCCGTACGCCCAGGGCGATGCCCTCCCCCTTGGTCATCGTCACGTCCTCAATCAGCAGCCGCGCCATCCGCTTGCGCTCCCGGTCCGGCGTCGCGGGGTCGTTCCACAGGCGCGGGAAGTCGGTCGCGAGCGCCAGGATCCGCTGGCGCTGGCCCTCGTCGAGCTGACGGCGGTCTTCGGCGTGCTTGCGCTCGCATTCCCGCTGCGCGTCCTCGAGCTCCCGCAGGCAGGCGTTCCATTCCGCCTCCAGGACATCGGCGACCAGCCGGTTGCCCGGATCCACCTGCCTGTAGCGCTGCCGCGCGAGGTCTGCTTCCTGGCGCGCCCGCTGCACCTGCCGGGAGCGCCAGGCCTCGGCCTCGTCAGCGCGCTGCGCCAGTTCCGCCTGCACCCGCAACGCGACCTCGAGCGTCACCGGCGTCATGCGCTCCACCAGCAAGGCGCCGACGGCCCGGTCGATGCCGGCGCCGGGAATGCGCTGGCAGATCGCTCCGGCATGGGTGATTCCCTCTCTCTGGCACAGGTAGTCCGGAACCAGACGGCCTTGCCGTGTGTGGTACCGGACCGTCATGCGGCCGCCGCAGGCACCGCACACCGCGAGGCCCTGCAGCAAGGCCGGGCCCTCCCGCGGCGGGCCCTAGCGCCGCTCCGAGCCGTGCGCCCGCGCGTTTTCCAACAGCTTTCCCAGGTTGGCCTCGAAGCGGTCCCAAGAGATATAGCCGGCATGCTTGCCGGGGTGCAGTGCGATCCAGTCTTGGCGTGGAACGCTGATGTTCTTGATGCGCCCGTCAGGCTGGAGCAGCTGTCGGCTGCGACCATAGGCGAAGGCCCCGGCGTAACGGGGGTTATGCAGCATCTGCAACACGCGCCAGTGCGTCAGCTGCTTCCAGTGCAGTTCGCCCTTGTCCGGTCCGCTGCGCGGCCGGGGTGGGATTTGCAGTTCGTTTGCAGTGAAATACCGCACCGTAGCCCTGGCAGAGCCGGTCCGCATGAAGGTGTCGAACAGGATCCGGCAGCTGTTCCGCACCTGGGCGTCAGGGTCGAGGACCACCCTGTCGAGCGGATCATAGACGAGCCCGGCCGGCAGAGGCATCTTCAACTCGCCGCGTCTGGCCTTGTTCAGCAGGCCACCGCGCAAGCGGGCCTTGAGGATATGCAGTTCCGCCTCGGACATCGTCCCCTTGAGCCCGAGCAGGAGCCTGTCGTTGAACTCGGCCGGATTGTAGACGCCGTCCTCGTCGAGGATCAACGTGTCAGTCAGGGTGCAGATCTCAAGCAGCCGATGCCAGTCGGAAGAATTGCGTGCCAGCCGCAACACTTCCAGCCCGATCACGATCCCCGCCCGTCCCAGGCTGACCTCGGTGACAAGGTGCTGGAACCCTGCGCGGTCGGCGGTAGCACCCGACAGGCCCAGATCACTGTCAATCACGGTGACGCATTCGGTCTGCCAGCCGAGCGCAACCGCACGCTCGCGTAACGCGTACTGCCGACGCGTGCTTTCGGAATTCTCGAACACCTGCCGCATCGTCGACTGCCGCACGTAAAGATAGGCGCCCCGGCGAAGGTGGCCTGCGGTCACCTTGGAGTGTTCATCTTTTCGTGCCTAGGTGGGATAGTGTTGGATAGGCAGTAAGTGAGCACCCGTGAGCCGGGGCCAAAGGAGTACAGAAACAATGAGTAAACAAGTGAATGTGAAGGCCTATCCGAAGGACTTCAAGGAGCAGGTCGTGAAGCTGGCACAAGTCGGTGACCGCAGCGCAACGCAGATCGCGCGCGAATTCGAGATTTCGCGGGAGTCAGTGCGGCGCTGGGTGAAGCAGACGGAGCTGGATCAAGGCAGCCGCACGGACGGGCTGCGCAGCAAGGACCAGGACGAGCTGGCACGGCTGCGGCGCGAGGTTCGGCAGCTGCGCATGGAGCGGGAGATCCTGTCAAAAGCCGCGGCCTGGTTCGCTCGGGAGACCGACTCGATTCCGTCCGGATCTACGAGTTCGTAAGAGCGCATCAGGCCCAATATCCGATTGCGTGCATGTGCCGGGTGCTGGAGGTCTCCACCAGCGGGTACTACGCGTGGCGCCGGCGGCCGAGGAGCCGCCGGGCGCAAGAGAATGCAATCCTGTCGGGTCGCATCGCGGAGATTCACGAGCAGTCACAGGGGATCTACGGGTCACGGCGGGTGCACGCGGAACTGCGGGCGCAAGGCGTGGTAATTTCGTGGCAGCGGGTGGCGCGGCTGATGCGCGCCAGCGGGCTGCAAGGAGTGACGCGGCGGCGGCGGGTCTCGACAACGCAGTCGGACCGCCAGGCGACGGTCGCCCCGGACCGCGTGGAGCGCTGCTTCGAAGCGTCGGAGCCGAACCGGCTGTGGGTGGCAGACATCACGTATGTGCCTACAGTGGAAGGGTTTCTGTATCTAGCCACGGTGCTGGACGTGTTCAGCCGCAAGGTGGTGGGCTGGGCCATGAGCGCGCGCCAGACGGCCGCACTCGTGCTGGAGGCACTGCAGATGGCGATCGACACGCGGGCACCGCGCAAGGTCGTGTTCCATTCCGACCACGGCACCCAGTACACGGCGCTGGCGGTCGCCGCGCGCTGCGACCAAGCCGACATCCTGCGTTCGATGGGCACGGTAGGTGACTGTTATGACAATGCGCTGGCGGAAAGTCTTTTCGCTACGGTCGAATGCGAGCTGCTGCAGCGCGTGCGGCTGACGAACCGGGAGGAGGCGAAGACTGCGATCTTCCGTTTCCTGGAGGGCTTCTACAACCGCCGCCGCCGCCACTCGGCGCTGGGCTACGTGGCTCCCGTGGAATTCGAGCGTTCCTGGAGCGAGGCGCGCGTGGCCGCAGCGAAGCGAGGGCCAGCCCCCGCCCCCGCGGAGTTTTTGGAGGCATAGAGGAATCTATCGACAGGCCGGGTGGGCGAAACGGGCGCCCGGTCAGCAGCCGGACGCCCCGAGGGCCATCTGTCGATGAGTTCCCCGCTGTTGTATTTCACTTTGTTTCGACAAAATTCTTCAGATTATTCCGATGCAAGGCCGAGGGATTTTGTGGATTAGTTCACTACTGCAGGAAAGAGTTACAGTGGCGAGCTTGACTGAAACATACGGTTCTACAGGGCCTTTACCCGGCCTCAATTCTCTCCTGCAGTAGTGAACCAATTCGAACAACGACCGGACGAGTTCATGGAATAATTTGGTAAAATCCACTGAAACAAACTGAAAAACAACACCCGCTGGCTATTCCTGCGCGGGTTGCTCTCCAGCCGGGCCCGCCGACGCTTCACCAACCAAGACACAGCGGTGCAGGCCGAGGTGCTTTTTTGGATTCATTCGCTACTGCAGGAAAGAGTTGCAGGCAGCGAGCTTGACTGCGGCTTCAGCCTCTGGAAAGCCTGCAAGCAGAACGGGTTCCGCCCCTTGAACGCAGCTTCCTGCTGGCCTCACGGGAGACTTCTTGATGCCGTGCATCATGCAGAGATCCTGGAGCTGGACGTAGTCAGTTACAGGGCCGAGCAGGCGCGCAAGCGGAACAGCACGAAACGCAGTACTGGGCCTGGGGCAGTGAATCGGCCCGTCCTCGACCTGTCGGACATGAGACCACAAACGTGCCGGGGGGCAGGGGGACGCGTCCCCCTGCCCCCCGGCACCTCCTCCAAACCAACCCCATCCCACCCACGCACTTACTACTCAGCCTTAGGGGGGAGAGGCTCTGCCCCCTGCTACCCCTTTCCCGTATGGTAGATCTTGCCCCTTTTGCTTCCATAGCGGGCGGCATTGGTTGCCCTCCGGGCTCCCTCTGCCACGTCTGCACCGCGCGACCCAGAACGAAAATTCTAATTGTCGCTGGGCAGCCGTGAGCGCTCTTAATTCGAACAACGGCCGGACGAATGCATGGAATAATTTGGTAAAATCCGCCGAAATCATGTGAAATACAACACCGGGCCTTGCTTTCAGTGAGCCTGGACACCCGCTTGACCTTGACATCACTGCTCTTCTCAGCAATCATGAAGTGCACTCGCCCTCCGGGACCACTCGACTGCCATAGCTGCCACAGCCCAAATAGTCCGAAACTTCGTAGATACTCCACCTTGCGATGTGCTTCGTTCATCTCTGTCCCTCCCTCAGGTGTTGCCTCGCCATCGCCAACAGGATGTCAATCATCTCCGTCTCCGCCGCGACCGGCGTGACACAAGGGCGGCTCACGGGCGCGCTGACCGGCAGCTCGGCGAGGCTGTGCAGCCAGATCGCGACGCCCTGCCGCGCCAATACTGCGAGCCCGCAGCGATCCCGGCCGGTCCCGGGCCTGACCGCCTGACAGCGCAGCCGTTCGTAGCCATCCGTGCAGCGAGGCTCCGGCACCCCAGCCGGCTCGTATTGCGGGCCTCCGCTCATTTTTTTTTGCGTGCCAGCGCCCGTTCGACGCTGCGCCGATGCACCGCCAATCCGAATTGATCGCGAACCAGTGCCACCAGCTCCCCGGAACGCAAGTCCGGTTGTGCGGTCCGCGCCGCACGCAACGCCTCGACCACCTCTGCGCCGAGCTTGTGGGGCCGTCTCGGCCCCGGCTTGGCGGGCACCAGCGCCGGCAGCCCGCCATCGTCGTAGGCGCTTTTCGCCTGATACCAGGTTGGCCGGGTCAATCCGAACTGCGCGGCGCTCTGACTGACCGATGCACCGTCCTTGCGCACCCGCCGCAGCATCTCGTACTTGACCTGCACGATATCGCAGGGATCGAAGAACGCATTTGAGAGGAACAGCTCGTCGCGCACTTTTTCGGGGTGCGGGTTGAGGGAGCTGTGCCGTCGTAGCGCGGCTGTCTTGGGATTGTTGGACTGTTTGGGCATGAGGGTCTCCAGTTCCGGATTGGAGTGTAAATACATTAAAGCGCAAATGAAGCGCCTTGTCAAGCGCATTCTGTTGGCGAATCCCCGCTAACATCCTGACCACACTGCAAATAGCCCCCCGAAAAGCTACGAACAGCCCCCCGAACCCGCCTGCACTGGCCGCCCTGTTGGGCATGAATGCTCTTACATATACGGCGTAATTCACTTTACAGTCCTCCCGCGGCATCTGCCCTCATCCGGTCCAGGAAATCCGCCAGTTTGAGCAGGTCCGTCACCCGGAACGCGGAGCGACCCGCAGAAACCGTCACGAACGCGTCTTCGGGCACAAAGTTCGTCCAAGCCGTGGGAAAAGACTGCATCTTGCCGTCTTCCCCCTCGCAGAACACCCGGTCCAGCCCCCAGCAGTGCTTGCTATAGGCGAAGCGGAACTCAAGGCCGCGCAGGGGATGAAACGGGTGCGTCACGCGAACGGTCTGACTCACACCGTCCGCATCGGGTGCAGTCGACAACTCTTTCCAATGCGCTGGCGGAAAGTCTTTTCGCTACGGTCGAATGCGAGTTGCTGCAGCGCGTGCGGCTGACGAACCGGGAGGAGGCGAAGACTGAGATCTTCCGTTTCCTGGAGGGCTTCTACAATCGCCGCCGGCGCCACTCGGCGCTGGGTTACGTGGCTCCCGTGGAATTCGAGCGTTCCTGGAGCGAGGCGCGCGTGGCCCGCGGGCTGGCGCTACGGATGGATCACGGCAGCCAGTATCTGTCGGACCACTTCCTCAACCAGCTTCGGTACTGGGGCATCCACCCCAGCTTCGCCTTCGTTGAAGAGCCCGAACCCAACGGGGTCGTCGAGCGTGCGTATTCTTATGAATTCGAACGCTGATTCTTATCCATTTCGAACACTAATTCCGATCTTTTTCGAACACTAATTCCGATCTTTTTCGAACGCAGGTTCCGATCTTTTTTGAACAGCTCGGAGCGAAGCAACGGTGCCTGGAATCATCATGCCTGAGAGTAGGTACCTCCGTCAATTAGAAGGGGAATGAAAGTGAACATCATGATCTGTTTAGGGTTCCTTTTGTAGTTGGTTGGGGGGAGGAGACATCCGGCGAGGCGGTGTTTGCCTGCTCCAAAAATGGGTAAGCACGATCCGGCAGGGTAGCTTGCTTGAGGGACCAGTAGTCCTCACAGCGCTCAAGATTGAACTCAAGGTGCTGCCAGTAGGAGTCGGGAACAGGTTCGAGCTGGACTTCCTGCAGCAGAGGCACGCAGTAGCGCAGACTGCGGATCGGCTGGGTAGCAGGGTGGTTGATCAGGGTCATGGATTTGCGAACGCAGCCCAGTAGCCAGGCACGTCGAAAAGTTTCGCCAGGAACAGCGGCCTGCTACCACAAGGTGGCAAGTTGTTGGTCGTCGGAGGTGAACTGGGCCTGCACACAGGTCGGGCGCAGGAACATCTCGCGCACCTCACGAACATAGGCTTGGAGGCCAGCGTCTGCGGGCAACAGCACTGGTTGGGGTGCACGGCAGTAGGGCCAGTAGGCTTCTGAGACGATCAGGTAGGAGGCGTGGTGCTGGTTGGGGCAGTTGCCAGCTTGCAGATGCCGAGATGGTCCAATTCGAACAGCTGGCGCGAGAGCGTACTGCGACTCTTGCCCAGGCAGCGAGCGAGTTCTTTGCGGTCAAAGTCGAGCCGACCACTGGGGCGGTCGGCGTACAGGCAGACGAAGGCAAATAGCTTGAAGGCCCCCTCGGAGAGCAGCTTGAGAGCGCGTTCGAACTCGGGACCGGCGGCGAACCAGCCACTGCGGCATTTGAGACGGCAGGAGGGTTTCATGCGCTGTCCTGCCCCGCGCCCAGAATTTCGCGCCCGCGCTGCTTGCGCAGCGAGTCACCGCTGAGTTCGAAGTAGTGCGCATGATGCACCAGGCGATCCAGGATGCTGTCGGCGACGGTGGGGTCGCCGATGTGATCGTGCCAGCGGGTGGTTGGCAGTTGCGAAGTGAGCACGGTTGAACGCAACTGGTAGCGGTCTTCGCAAATATCGAGGAAACCACGACGTTCCAGCTCAGACATTGGAGACATTGCAAAATCGTCAACGACCAGGACATCAATACGAGCGAGCTTGCTGAGCAGGCGCGAGAAGCTGCCATCGGCATGCGCCGTCTGCAAATCACGGAACAACTGCGGGGAGCGGGTGTAAAGCACACTGAAGCCGTCGCGACAGGCCTTGTGCGCCAAGGCACAGCCCAAATACGATTTGCCGATTCCAGTCGGTCCGACAAACACCACGTTCTGTTTCAGGCGCACCCAGCGCGACTCGTTCGCCAAGCTCAACAAGCGCGGTCGTTCCAGGCCGCGCTGATGACGGAAGTCGACATCCTCAAGGACTGCCTTGAACTTGAAGTGGGCAAGTGCCAAGCGCCGTGCCAGGGCCCGATCTGCCTTGAGTGTCCATTGTGATTCGACCAGCAGCCCAAAGCGCTCCTCAAAGGACAGTTCGGCGACAGCCGGGTTTTCAAGCTGCTTGCGGAAAGCATCCGCCATGCCGTTGAGCCGCATGGCGTAGAGTTGTTCGAAAATTGGCTGGGTTAGCACGAGGGCACCTCCTGGATCGGTGCGGTCGGAACCGACTTGAAGTAGGACGAACCACGGATATTCTCATGCTCCACTGGCGACTGTTCGAACTGCTTGCCCTCCAGCGGCAAGCGGTCGACCCCGCTGGCCAGCATCCCCTTGATGTTTTTGTAGGTACAGTGACCGTAGTGCAGAGCACGCCGGGCGGCATTCTCCATCCGCTCCGGCCCATAGCTTTTGCCGAGCCGGATGATGCCCAGGCAACTACGGTAGTGTTCGCGCGGGTACCTGGTCGCGTCAAGCAGGTCGCTGATCAGTTGACCAGTACAGGGCCCAGTCGGGTGTGCCCACTGTTTGATGCGCTCCGGCGACCACTTCAAGTGCTCGCGGTGTGACTTGGGACGGTGCTCGTGCTGCGTTGTCGAGCGACCCTTGTCCTGGCTACGTACGTGCGCCGCTACGCGCTGGCCACGATCGAACAACTCCACGCAGTTGGCTGTCAGGCACACCTGCATGGTCTTGCCCACCAACTTGTACGGTACCGAGTAGTAATGACTGTCGACCACCACGTGGTAATCAATGTTCACCTTGGCTTTCCTCCACTCGCAGTACTCGTACGGCTGCGTCGGCAACGCTCGCAAGGCCGGTCGGTCCAGTTCCTCAAACAGGCTGGCTCGCGAGCCGGGCATCTTCTGGAACGGCTTGTGGTTGATCTGGTCGAGTAGTTCCCAAATTGCCTTGTTGGCCTCGCCCAGGCTCTCGAACTGGCGGTGTCGCAGCACTGCCAGCATGCGCCGCTCCGTTAGCAGTACTCCATTTTCGACGCAGCCCTTGTCCTTGGGACGCCGCGGCCTGGCAGGAATGACTGCCATCCCATAGTGCCGTGCCATCTCCTTGTAACTGCGGTTAAGATCTGCCCCCTACAGGTGGGCGAGCTTGACGGCAGACTTCAGGTTGTCCGGAACCAAAACGTTGACCGCTCCACCAATGTGTTGCAGCGCCCGGACATGCGATGCGATCCAGTTCGGCAAGTCCTGCCCCCGGCTCGCTTCCACGTACATGTAGGAACTCGCTCCCAACACTGCCACGAACAACTGCGCCTGTAGCGTTGTGCCCGTCTTGGGATCGGTGATTGGCAACGTCTGACCGGCGTAGTCTACAAACAACTTGTCGCCTGCGATGTGCTCCTGGCGCATCACCAGCTGTGAGTTCTGCCGCCACTGCCGGTATAGCTGACAGTAGTGGCTATAACTGTACCCGTGCGGGTGCACCTCACGGTATTCCTGCCACAGCAGTAGCAGCGTGGTGTGCTTGTGCTTTTGCAGCTGCTTTTGAAGCTCCGCGAAGTCGACTGTCTCGCGGCGAGCAGCTTTCCCCTCCACACCCCGCTGGCCGTAGAGGCGCTGCTCCAGTGCTGCCTCCTCCAACTCAGGCTCCAAGGGCCAGCTCAGGCCCACTTGGCGGGCTCTCTGGAGCACGGTGTTCACTGTACTCAGACTGATCCCACAGGATCTGGCTATCTCTCGCTGACTGTGTCCCAACTTGTGGTGCAGCCTCATGACCTCTTTGATGTTGTGCATTGCGACTCGATTTCTTGGCATCGCGACCTCCTTCCAAGGAAGGACGTCGACTGTTCTTGCTCCGTCGCGCCGCTCCAGCTCTATGTGCTCAGAACTGGTGTTCGTTTTCAATCAGAATCAGTGTTCGTTTTCGATCAGAATCAGTGTTCGTTTTCAATCAGAATCGGTGTTCGTTCTCAATCAGAATCAGTGTTCGTTCTCAGTCAGAATACGCATCGAGCGCTGGAATCGCACGCTCAAGGAGCAAGCCGTCTACGGCCGGGTCTTTCGAAACCTCGCCGAGGTGCGCGCGGCCGTCGCCGAGTTCGTCGAACGCTACAACCAGTGCTGGCGCCTCGAAAAGCTGGCGTATCGCACGCCACTCGAAGCGCGCGAGCAATACGAGCTACGCCATGCCGCGTAGCGCAAACGTGTGTCCAAGAAACCGGGTGCGGTACACTGTTCACAGATTGCTGGAGTCGTGGCAGAGTTGGACGGCTTCTTGTCGTTGAGCCACCGGACTCGACCCCTCCGTGGGATCCGGCGTTCCACAGAACACTTTTGGCCATGGGAAACACTCCGGGATTGACTGTCGAGATCGCTTCTGGGACGCACGCCGGGGAGGAGCGCGGTCGCACGGCGCGGTTGAGCGACCACTTCGCCAAGGTGTCGGCACGGTATCGGACACTGCGCGATCTGGATGTCGGTGCCGTGTGCATCATCAGCGACGTCGTGGCGCGCGCCGCGGACCCGGGAAGACCCGTGCGGCTCGTGGACATCGCCACGGGCTCGGGGCGGTACCTGGACGCGGTCAGTCATGGCGTCGGCTCAGCGCTCGCCATGAAGGTCGTTTCCATCGGCCTGGATCTGAGTCTGCCCATGCTCCAGCAAGCGCGCCTCCGCGCCGGACACGCGGGGCTGCGGGCGCGGCACCTGGTCGGCGCTGTCGAAACGCTCCCGTTCCGGGCCGCCAGCTGTGACGTGATGACCTGCTTCAACGCCGTGCACCACTTTGACCTCGCCCGGTTTGCTGGCGAGGCGGCGCGGGTGCTCACCCCCGCCGGCCAGCTCGTCGTCTACACGCGCACCCCAGAGCAGAACCGCCGCACGATCTGGGGCTGCCACTTTCCCGAGTTCGCCACGCGGGAAACGAGACTCTATGAGGTCAACGATGTGCGAGCCGCCCTAGACGCCACTGGTGCCTTCAGGGCGGTGCGCGCGCAGACGGTTGAGTGGAGGGTCACCACCTCGTTGGCGCGACTCGTCGAACAAGCCACCCACTATCATTATTCGACCTTTCGACTGTATTCAGAAGACGCGCTTCGCGCGGCGATCGACACCTTCAGCCAGCGCGTGCGGCAGGCGTTCTCCGACGTGACGCACATCACGCATGACAATGACCACGTGGTGGTGAGTGCGCAGCGCAGGGCGTCGCGAGGGTGAGCGTGCGGTGAACGCAGCCCGCTACTGAGCCCCTACATCCGTTGCCAGAACACCGGGGACGGCGTGCGCCTCCTGAATTCCCACCGATACCACGATTGCCTTCCCCCGCCGAGGGGTTCCGCGAGCGGGGCCTAGCCGTGTCGCTGAGCCTGGACACCCGCTTGACCTTGACATCACTGCTCTTCTCAGCAATCATGAAGTGCACTCGACCTCCGGGACCACTCGACTGCCATAGCTGCCACAGCCCAAATAGTCCGAAACTTCGTAGATACTCCAGTCAAAAGCCGCGGCCTGGTTCGCTCGGGAGACCGACTCGATTCCGTCCGGATCTACGAGTTCGTAAGAGCGCATCAGGCCCAATATCCGATTGCGTGCATGTGCCGGGTGCTGGAGGTCTCCACCAGCGGGTACTACGCGTGGCGCCGGCGGCCGAGCAGCCGCCGGGCGCAAGAGAATGCAATCCTGTCGGGTCGCATCGCGGAGATTCACGAGCAGTCACAGGGGATCTACGGGTCACGGCGGGTGCACGCGGAACTGCGGGCGCAAGGCGTGGTGGTTTCGTGGCAGCGGGTGGCGCGGCTGATGCGCGCCAGCGGGCTGCAAGGAGTGACGCGGCGGCGGCGGTCGGACCGCCAGGCGACGGTCGGCCCCGGACCGCGTGGAGCGCTGCTTCAAAGCGTCGGAGCCGAACTAGTTGTGGGTGGCGGACATCACGTATGTGCCTACAGTGGAAGGGTTTCTGTATCTAGCCACGGTGCTGGACGTGTTCAGCCGCAAGGTGGTGGGCTGGGCCATGAGCGCGCGCCAGACGGCCGCACTCGTGCTGGAGGCACTGCAGATGGCGATCGACACGCGGGCACCGCGCGAGGTCGTGTTCCATTCCGACCACGGCACCCAGTACACGGCGCTGGCGGTCGCCGCGCGCTGCGACCAAGCCGACATCCTGCGTTCGATGGGCACGGTAGGTGACTGTTACGACAATGCGCTGGCGGAAAGTCTTTTCGCTACGGTCGAATGCGAGCTGCTGCAGCGCGTGCGGCTGACGAACCGGGAGGAGGCGAAGACTGAGATCTTCCGTTTCCTGGAGGGCTTCTACAACCGCCGCCGGCGCCACTCGGCGCTGGGCTACGTGGCTCCCGTGGAATTCGAGCGTTCCTGGAGCGAGGCGCGCGGGGCCGCAACGTAGCGAGGGCCAGCCCCCGCCCCCTCGGAGTTTTTGGAGGCATAGGGGAATCTATCGACAGGCCGGGTGGGCGAAACGGGCGCCCGGTCAGCAGCCGGACGCCCCGAGGGCCATCTGTCGATGAGTTCCCCGCTGGCTATTTGTTGTATTTCACTTTGTTTCGACAAAATTCTTCAGATTATTCCGATGCAAGGCCGAGGAATTTTTTGGATTCATTCGCTACTGCAGGAAAGAGTTACAGGCAGCGAGCTTGACTGCGGCTTCAGCCTCTGGAAAGCCTGCAAGTAGAACGGGTTCCGCCCCTTGAACGCAGCTTCCTGCTGACCTCACGGGAGACTTCTTGATGCCGTGCATCATGCAGAGATCCTGGAGCTGGACGCAGTCAGTTACAGGGCCGAGCAGGCGCGCAAGCGGAACAGCACGAAACGCAGTGAAGCGGGTGCCAGCGCACCGGGCCTGGGGCAGTGAATCGGCCCGTCCTCGACCTGTCGGACATGAGACCACAAACGTGTCGGGGGGAAGGGGGACAAGTCCCCCTTCCCCCCGACACCTCCTCCAAACCAACCCCATCCCACCCACTCACTTACTACTCAGCCTTAGGGGGGAGAGGCTCTGCCCCCTGCTACCCCTTTCCCGTATGGTAGATCTTGCCCCTTTTGCTTCCATAGCGGGCGGCATTGGTCGCCCTCCGGGCTCCCTCTGCCACGTCTGCACCGCGCGGCCCAGAACGAAAATTCTAATTGTCGCTGGGCAGCCGTGAGCGCCCTTAATTCGAACAACGGCCGGACGAATGCATGGAATAATTTGGTAAAATCCGCCGAAATCATGTGAAATACAACACCGGGCCTTGCTTTCAGTGAGCCTGGACACCCGCTTGACCTTGACATCGCTGCTCTTCTCAGCAATCATGAAGTGCACTCGACCTCCGGGACCACTCGACTGCCATAGCTGCCACAGCCCAAATAGTCCGAAACTTCGTAGATACTCCAAGCAGCGACTTCAGCGACCGGAAGGCCCGCTCCACCCGCGCCAGGCTCTTGTACGCCCGCACCGTCTCGGCGTCTTCCAACTGCTCCTCCTGCAGGCTCGTGCGGATCACGTAGATCCCGTCCAAACGCTCCTCCGCCCGGATCGACTCCTCCTTCCGCCGGGAGCTGAACGCCTCCGTCTGCTCGTCGAACGTCCACTCGAAGTGCTTGCTCAGGCGCCGCCGTCGCAGCCCGCCCAGGCGCCGGTTGAACTCGTCGCGGTCGTAGCGGGTTGTAGCAGACCAGCAGCCGCTCGCCGGGGTACTCCTCGCAGGTCATGCTGGCCAGGCCCGGGGTGTCGAACAGCCCAGGCTGGATCACGTTGCGCTTCACCAGCTTGCGGAGGGTGTCCCCGCGCAGGGCGGTGATCCAGTCGAAGCCGGCCGGCTGGAGGTCGGCGTCGATGCGGGTCTGGGCGATCATGCCGCGGTCGCCGACCAGGGCCACGCGTTGCAGGCCGAAGCGCTCGCGTAGGACTTGCACGCGAGCGGCGAGGGTGTCCGGGTCGGCGGTGTTGCCGGGGAAGGCCTCGACGGCGACGGGGCAGCCCTGGGGGCTGCACAACAGGCCGTAGACGATTTGGGGGCGGTCGGGGCGGTGGTCGCGGGAGGCGAGCTCGCAGCGGGAGCCCTCGAGGTAGCTGGAGGAGACGTCGTACAGGGCGAGGGAGCCGGCGGCGAGGTGGCGTTTCGCGAGCTTGCGCTCAATGGCGGTTTGGCGCAGGGCGAGCCAGTCCATGGCGTCGTAGAGGTCGTCGGCGGAGGCGTTGCGGAGGTCGAGCAAGGCGGCGAGGGTGGAGCGGCCGGCGGGGCCGAGTTCGCGCTCGACGCGCAGCTTGGAGCCGAGGCAGAGCAGGCGGGAGACGATCATGGCGAGGGCGAGGGAGCGGGCGAGGCGGAGCAGGGGTCGATGGAGGCGGCGGGCAGTGCCGAGGACGGGTGCTGGGCGGGGCCGAGGGCGAGGGCGGCGGGGAGCTGGTTGGGGGGAGGGCGGAGAGGTTGGCGAGGGTGCGTGCGTTTTCTGACCTTGCCGTTTTCCCAGTAGGACTCGCGGAGGAGGTGGCAGGGGGCCTTGCGGGCGTAGGTGGAGGTGATGTACATTGTATGACTAAGAAAAGAAGGAGAGAGAACGAACGGAGCTAGCTGTTATTACATCATATAACTGGGAATAGTGTCAAGCAGAAACTGCATGTATGTATGACTATGATTTGCAGGTTTCTGGGCCCGAATCAGGGCAGCAATAGGACGGATCGCGCCGGAGGCGCGCAGGCTAACTGACTGTGATCAGTGAAGTTGCGGAGAACCGCTGCCCACCGGACAACCGGCAACTATCCAGTAACTAGACGGTGTAAGTTGGGGTTAGCAGTCCGTAGCGAGATGGTGGTCAGACGGTTTCTGCGGAGTGGGCATCCGTGAAAGCCATGCAGTCACACACCAAGCTGCCCAGGTTCGGCGTTTTGAAATTCGCATTCGGATTGAGTGTGCTGATGTCTCCATAACTGTGATCACCGCTGTAGACCAAAAAGATTCTGGGCGATGCGCCTGGCCCTGAAGAGGTGCCATCGCAGTTGCCCAAAGATGCAGCATAGCGCAAGGTGCTCCGATTCCAGCGACGTCCACAGGTGGGGGGAAAATGCGGCGGCCAAGCAAGGTGGAATCTGTGCGGTAGTATGCCGCTCGGACAACCCAGGCGCCTAGTTTACGCTTTCAGTCCGGTGTCTAGCTGGATTGCCGTTTCGCACTCCGATGGCAGGATAGCACCAGTCACTCTCGGCCCAAATGCCTCTGGAGGAAGTGGAACGTTCCTTCACCGTGGATTTCGTGCGGCCCGTCAAAGAACTCGATCTCGGCTTTGGCCCCAATTCCAAGCTGGTTGTAGAAGCGTCGCACCTTTGCGAATTCGTACGCAACCCACTCGTCGGGGGCGACGCCATCCCCATGTCCGCGCTCCACCATGAAGGGCCGAGGTGCCATCAGCGTGGCAAGTTCGGCGTAGTTGACTACATTGGCGAAGTTGAACTCCAGCATGTCGTATTCCTGCGTGAACAGGTAACTGTAGCGATCTGTCGTGCTGGTGTTTTTCCAGACCCACTCGTTGAAGTCGGCGGAGCATATCGAGAGGGCGTAGTCGTCGAGAAGTGGAGGGACCCGAACCGCCGTCTTTCCACCGTAGGAGATTCCGTAGAATCCAATCTGGTCAGGATCGACGAACGGCAGCGTCTTCAACCACGCCAGCGTCTGCTGGTGCTGGCCGAGGATGAAAGAGAACAGAGAAGCTTTCAGCGGGTGAGCCTTGCGCTGGATTTGCCTGAACCGGTCTCGCCCAATGTAGGGGTTTTGTGGAGCGTAGACTACGAAGCCCTCTTGCGCCAAGCGCGCTCCGTAGCGATGGTATGCGTGATGGTCAGAGCCGGGCTCGACGAGCTCCGAGGGGCGCCCCTCAAGTCCGTGCTGCGCGACCACGACAGGTCGGCTCTCGCCTGGCCCGAGTCCCTTTGGAACGAGCAGGATGCCATAGGCGAACACGTCCTCCCATACATCAAGTACCACTTCGTACCCCGTGAAGTCCGCATGATCATAGATCTGGCGCGTTCTTGGGCGGACTGGTCTGTCCGGATTGGGCAAGCGGCCAATCACCTCGTCCCAAATGTAGTCGCGGTAGAAGCGGGTAGACCCAGTCCAGGCATCAACGGACGAAGCATCCGACGCAAGCCAGAACTCTGCGCGCCGATTCTGCGACTCCTGGACAAGATCATGGTTGTAGTCCACGATCTGTGTGAACTGTCGTCGCATCCGCCCAGTCTGGTCCGGCAGCGACGTTTGCCTTGTGGGACTCTCTCCCGCAGGCAGCAGATTGGGTGCACCAATCAAGAGACGCAGCGCTTCGTCTGTACCCGGAGCATCCCGACGCTCTACGAGTCGGATAGCATCGCCAGCGCCAAGGCGGTCGTAGATTCTGCGAGCGCGATTGTGCTCGAATTGGACTGAATCTGTCGTTGGGGACATCAGACGCCCCGAGGCTGCATGGTTACTACCGGGACCCGGGGCGGGTGGAGCACCCGACACATCGGGTCCTTGTGAGTCTTCGATGATCAATCTCCTTGGCGCGACAAGCCCAGCGATGTCGGCGTCGCCAAACTCCCGCAGCAAGCCCCAGACGTTGCGGTCAATCGTTTCCTGCCAGAGGTTCTCTCGTTGCTGAAAGTACCCGCTGACCATTGCGGATGCGATGCGGCTGTCAACAGCCGCTGCGTAAAGCGCGAGTAGACCTCCCTCGCCATATCCTGCGATGCCAATGGGAGCTTCCTGCTTGCGGTTGTGCTCTTCAAAAAAGTCTACAGCCGACAGGATCTTCTGGATCTCGTACCCGATCAGATGTCTCCCGAGTTCATAGCTCATGCGGTAGAGGAACTCGCGGTGCGGCATGTTGGATTGGCGGTGACCCTTCAGACTGGACCAGCGAGATGTCCGGTCGATCAAGGTTGGTACGATTACCTGACAGCCGCTCTCCGCCAGCCGTCGAGCGAACTGAGCCTCCAGCGGCAAGCCGTCTGTGACGCCCGCCAACATCTCGGGGGTCCAAGCTGCATCGGGGACCGCCACGATCCTTGCGATCGGCTGTGAATCCGGCTGTAGCAGCAAGCCTTCGCCAAACACACCAGGAAGGGATTCCCAGCGTACTTCGTGGATGTCGTAGGACTGGGCCGAGGCAATTCTGGAGGGTCTGCCAGTTGTTGCGACGAATTCGAGTGCTTCTATCGGAACGCGGTCATCGACTAGACCAAGGATGGTCTTGAGACGCCTGCGATTGGGCTCCACCGAGTGTTGGTAAGCGTCGTGCGAGCTGAACTCGCGATTCCAGAACTGGCTCCGGGTCGTCGACGTAGACTGAGTCGCCCTGTCGAGGTAGAGATGGATACCTTCCACCATCTCAGTGGCGAAATCGCCCGTCGCCTCAAGCGGCTCCGTTTCAGACAGGACTGGCTGCGCCGGAGCACTGCTCACGAGCAACAGTGCCATGGTAAGTCCATGGATAATAACCTTTGGGTCCATCTCGATACTTCTATGACTTACCGCTCCGACACAATGCACAATCCACGACCGCCAGCCTGGGACGGTGCTCAGGTCATGCATTTCTAGCCTTCACGGATTCTCCTCCTTATTGGGTCGTACTCGACACGGCGTCCACGCACGAAGCTTTCATCGGCCAAGATGGCGGCGATCGAGTGGCTATAACCGGCCTCGATGGAGGCGTTCGGTGTGTTCCTTGAACGTATGCACTCAAGGAAATTCAGCATGTGCGGGACGCTCTCTGTCTCTGGGATGGTCTCTCCCTCACGGATGCGGTCGTCGTCTTCCACAGTGTTCCCGCTGATAACGAATGGGTCGCCCCAACGCGTCGCATCCATTTCGCCGCGGGTGCCGAAGAATTTCAGATAACTGTTCCCCTGGACCCCAAAGGTCGAGCAATAGCGGACCAGGAAGCCCTCGTCAGGGTATTCCAAGGTCGTCTCGACCGAGTCGGGAACATCGAAGCCATCGCGGTTCCAACGGAAACCGCCTGCCATCGTGACCGCCCGATCGGGCGGTCCAGCACCAGTGATGGCGTGGACCAAGTCGAAGAAATGCACGGCAAGGTTGCTGTGCGGGCCCTGCGAGAAGTCGCGGTACCCAAACCAACCCGCATACTGGTGCGCGTTCCACGGCCTTTGTCTTCGATGCATGAGAAACCGTTTCCAGTCGGTGTCGCGCTCCTCCAGTTGCCGCTCGGCGTAGCGATACCAGTAGGGCTTGTAGGAATTGCGTGACTGCTCGATCTTGAAAATGCTCCCGAGACCTCCCTCCTTCACAAAAGCGCGGGCCGCAACAGATGTCGGGAAGCTACGGACTTGCGTTCCCATCTGCACAACCCGATCGGAAGCCTTGACCGTGTCGTATGCCTTCTTCAACTCCTTCAAGTCCATAGCGAGTGGTTTCTCAACGTATACGTCCTTGCCCGCTCGCACCGCATCGATCAACTGCGTACAGTGCTGATGGTCAGGCGTGCCGATGATGACAGCATCAATGTCGCTGCGCATGAGAAGGTCCTCGTAGGCATGGATCTGGTCGGGTGCGGAACCGGCCACAGCGCTCACTTTCGCTGCGGCCACTTCGCGCTGCTGTCGCCAAATGTCGCAGACCGCACGTACTTCGGCATTGGCCTGCTCCCGGAACTGCAGGACTTCACCCAAGAGATTTCTCCGTCCGCAACCAACAATCCCGATGCCGATTCGGTCGTTGGATCCATGCACACGGACGGCACCGAGAGCCGTCACTCCAGAGGCGACAACAAAGTTTCTACGAGTCATGCGAAGAGTATAGCGATCCTGAGCACTACAACAAGCTCCTCAATCACTGCCCATGACATCTTACACGGACTCTGCCCGGGACGGCACGGGCCTGATTAGAGTTGTCCATTCCAGTTACCGTTACCTGAAAGCACTACGACAGCCTCACCATGTAGCTCCTGATCCGGCCATTACCGTCAAAATACGGCTGGATGTAGACGAGGACGAAATGGCCAAGTATGATCCTACCGGATGCCTCGGTCTCCTCTTTGGCACCTTCCTTGCAGGACGGGTGTTGCGCTAAACAAATCCAGTTCCCTTCAGTACCGAGAAGACAAGCTCTGATATTGGCTGATTCTATCTGCGGAAGGGGCGCACTACGAATCGTATCAAGGGCACACAGCGCTACTTGGCTGGGTGTGCAACCAAGCGTTGCAGGTTCTTGGTTCAGAACTTTAGAGCTTCGTCAGAAATTTCTTGAGAGCCGCGATCAATTCCTCTTTACGCTCACGGCGTACGTTGTGACCTGCACCGTCGATATGCACGATCTCACCGTTCTCCAACGCCTCCGCGACTGCCTTGTTCTTGTCTCGAATCTCGACAGCAGCATCTGCCTTGAGGATTAGTGTCGGGGCAGTGATCTTCGCGAGCAGCTCTGCCATCGGAGGCCGCCCTCCAGACTGGCGATACCGGTAAGCGTTACTGGGATGGTGGAGTCGCTTGGATGGCGCCCAAATGCGGCACTCTTCCAAACCCCAGCTTGGCGAGTTCTCAACACAGCCCCTCACAAGTTCGTCATAGCTGGTCTGGTTGCGCTCAAGGATACGCGCATGAGCCTCCTCGACGTTCCGTGTGGAACTTCCTGTGCGAGGAAGGAGGCCGGGGTCCTCAAGAACCACAGCTCGCGGCATATCCGGATACTTAGCAGCAAACCACGCAGCGGAAGATGCCCCCATCGAATGTCCCATGACAATCGGCTTCTCCAGCTTCAACTCGCGGATCAGCGCGGCTATGTCTTCGGCCTGTACATCTGCGGGATCGGAGGGAGATGCGGGGTCACTGAGGCCGTGGCCGCGAGCATCGGGGAGGATGATGTCGTAGTCATCTGTTAATTCCATGGCAAGGCTGGTCCAACACAAGCCATCATCCGACGATCCGTGCGCCATGAGCAGTACCGGTTTCTCACCTCCGGTTCGCCAGTAATGTACGCGGATGCCGTTCGCCATTACAAAGCCATCCGTCCAACCTGCTGGCGGAGTCGGCGGTTGGCCGCCGATCAAGGCTGCACCACCTAGCACACCTAGCAACACGAGGACAGGCAGAAGTCGCGATCTCTGATTCATGATGGTTGTTACCTCGCCAGTCCTAAATCAACGGACATTGCGTTAAGTAGTCTATCACGTGTCAGCAGTTATGTGAATGACTAGCGTTGTCCAACGAGACATGAGCCTGGACGAGGGGGTTGTTTCCAACCAGAGATGAGCCTGGACGGACGGCTCGGGGGGATGTGGAGACCATCGGAGGATGGTCATGCGCATCGATTTGGCGTCGCACAAGAGCCTGGAGCAGGTGCGGGCGTTTTTGGAGAGGGGGCCTGGGGGCGGACGGCAGCGAGCCGCTGCTGCCGGAGCGGGAGGAGCAGTACGGGCACATCCAGCGGAGCCTGGTGCGGTTCGGCTACAGGACGCTGCGGCGGGCCGAGCGGGGGCTGGTGCTGGAGTATCTGCGGCGGACGACGGGGCTGTCGCGATCGCAGGTGACCAAGCTGGTGGGGCGCAGCCAGCGGGAGGCGCAATTGCGGGACCGGCGGCGGCCGGGGCGGCCGTTCGCCAGCAAGTACACGCGGGCGGACATCGCGGCGCTGGCGGAACTGGACGGGGAGCACGGGAGGCTGTCGGGGCCAGCTACGCGCAAGCTGTGCCAGCGGGCTTGGGAGCTGTACGGGGACGTGCGGACGCCGTACGAGCGGCTGCGGGATCTGCCGGACGCCGAGCAGTACCTGCGGCCGGGCGTGGACTTCGCCCAGCTGGACGCACAGGAGCGGGCGCTGACGGACCTGGAGGCGGCGCGACGGCTCAATGCGCAGCGCGAAACGCTCTTCCGGGAGCTGCGCGCGACGGCCTGAGCCCGGGCTGTGGACCAACCACGAAACGGGTGGGCGCCCGGCCGGGCGCCCACCCCGCGGGCCGCCTCCAGCACGCCCGGCCCTGCCTGCCCAGTGCCAGCACGAGCCCCCCAGATAGGATGCTGATGATCACACCCACCAACGGAATCTGGGGCTCCCGTTGGTCGCCCCTTCGCCCCCCTCGGTGGCGATCCCAGCCGCTCTCCACGGACACCCTATAATGCCCTAGTCTCCCTTCCCCACCTGGAGCCTCGTCCAGGCTCATCTCTGGTTTGGAAAACACTTGACTGAACCTTAGAAGCAACATCTCCGTGCGTTTAGATTCCGCCTGAGGCTGTGCCAACGAACTCACTTGTGGATGATGCAGTGCACATGGAATGCGCTGTTCGGAGCGATTCCTGTCAAACTACTACTCTGCTGTGCGATCCATGCCCCTTCTTTTTATCCTCGTTCTTGCCCTTCCCTTTGTAGCCGCTGCGCGACCGAACATAGTTCTAGTCATGGCCGATGATCAGGGCTGGGGAGAGACCGGATACAATCGTCACCCGCACCTGATCACGCCTGTCCTGGATGAGATGGCAGCCGTCGGCTTGCGCTTTGATCGCTTCTACTCTGCTGCTCCCAACTGCTCACCAACTCGCGCCTCGATCCTCACTGGACGCCACCCCAACCGCTCCGGCGTCTTCGCGCCCAACCATTCAACACGACCGGAAGAGATTACCATTGCTCAAATCCTCAGATCGGTCGGCTACCGTACAGGACATTTCGGAAAGTGGCACGTCGGCGCCGTGAAATCCGCATCTCCCACGAACCCCGCTCGCATGGGCTACGAGGAATACCTTGCACACGACAACTTTTTTGAAATGAATCCGCCTCTCAGCCGCAATGGTGCCGACCCCGAGATCATCCAAGGCGAGAGTTCCGAAATCTGCGTTGACGCCGCGATCGCCTTTCTTGAATCGATCCGATCCGAAAGCAAAGTCCCATTCTTCATAACCCTTTGGTTCGGCTCGCCACACAGCCCTTACCGCGCCACTCCCGACGACTCCGTGCTCTACAAGAGAGTTCCCGGAGAAGATCTCGCCAATCGCTTCGCCGAGATCACTGCAATGGATCGAGCCCTGGGGCGGTTTCGCGCCGTACTGAGGGAGGTCGGCGAGGCCGAAGACACACTGCTCTGGTACACGTCCGATAACGGCATCACTGTCGAAGGCATCCCGGAAGACCAACGTGACGGACTTTACAACGGAGGCTGGCGCGGACACAAAGGATCACTGTACGAGGGTGGGCTGCGAGTACCAGCCATCATTGAGTGGCCCGCCGTCATCCAGAAGCCGCGCAACACTTCCATTCCCGCCGTCACTACGGACATCTTCACCACATTGCTAGCACTTCTTGATCTTGACCACCCCGACCCTGGCCGTCCGTTGGACGGAGTTGACCTCACACCGCTGATCGTGGATAACTCAATGACCAAGCGACCTGCTCCCATCGGTTTCTGGCGCTACGACCGCCGATCGGAAACTGGAAATCCTCGCTGGATGGACCCGGAGCTAACCCGAGGCACAACGCCCACCACCAGGAATCCTGGTATTGACTTCGTGAATTTCAAGCACCCTGTAGCGAAGACGAAGGACTTTGGTGGCGTTGCCGCTTGGACTGGACGCCGCTACAAGCTCGTCCGCTCCGGAAACGACGCTCCCGAACTTTACGACCTACTCGCCGATCCCCGGGAACGTCGCGATCTCGCGTCCGAGCAACCAGGTCGGGTTCAGTCGATGCTTGGGCAGATGGAGTCCTGGCAGCGCTCGGTCGAGAGCAGCCTGAGTGGTGCTGACTACTGACGGTTACCAAGCCTCGTGTAGCATTCCAGTTTGATCAGACCTCGGGCAAGACCCTAGTTTGCCTGCATTAAGCTGGCTTGGATGCAAATATCTTGGCTCGACTGCAGTTTGCGATTTATGGCGATATGAGTAGCCAAGTCTTCACCTGGTAGCCCTCCTTAGTCCTCCAGGAGAGCGCGTAGCGAGGGGAGAGGCAGCAAAATGCTCCAAGCTAACATTGAGCGTTATCTTTGCTAGAGGTTCCAAGTCCACTTGATGAGGACTCCACCCATCCGGCATCCTAAGCGGTGCTAGCTTCGCTTCACTTCGAAGTGATACCTTTCAAATTGAACTGTGTGATACCTTTCGTTAGAAGCTGCATCTGAAGGCAAAGGAGTGCAAAAGTAATTTGCATTGGCGCCTTGTGGATCAGGGTTCTGCCTGTTTGCAGCCCGATCATAGATACATTGCTTTCGTTTGTCGCCATCGGAGTGATTCGTGCAGAAATTTCATAAGACTCGACAGAGCATAGAGGCCCCCCGAGCGTTGTCCCGCCGTGTATTCGTTGGTGGCTTGGCATCGGTAGCGGTCGGCAGGGTTAACACGCGGCCAGTCGGTCTACTTTGGCACGTACGCCTTGTGGATGCTGACTTGGGAGGATTCCCTTGAGCTAGTTGCCCGTACTGGTTACGACGGTGTGGAACTGGCTCTCATGCCGGACTGGCCGACCTCTCCCAAGCGATTCTCCAAAAGCGATCGCACTAGGCTTCGCAGCAAACTCGCGGATCTGGGCCTGCAGCTGCCGGCTTTCCTTGAGAACCTCCGCGTGATGCATCCGGTGCAATCGCACTGGGAAAATGCAGCGGCCCAGGACGATGCACCCGCTTGCATCCATGCCGACGATCTGTACCTTGTACTCGGCGAGATCAATGCCGATCGCGGTAACTGCTGCCTACGCTCTCCTGGTTTGGGGTAGTTTCCTGGATGGCATGTCTTTGCTCCTCCTGTGGGTTACTTGACTGTGTCCGTCACTGGATGTCAGTGCAAGTATGACGAAACCAGTGCGGAGGCGAACCATACCATAATGGCTGGCTGATGAGGCTGTTCCAATTCGGATGGTTCGAGACATGGAACGACTCGACTCGGAATTACAACTTGGCATGTTCCGTGATTGCGAAGTTCTTCACGACCAAGAAATTCCAATTTTGGTATCCCGGTAGCTACAGTGTGTTGCTACCGCGGTTGTTGTCCCGGTAAGTGAGCTCGTTGATGCAAGCACTGTCAGGGATGCAAGCACTGTCAGGCACGAAGCAAATGATCGCCGCTGGCCTGCCATCGGGACCCCTCTTCCAGCATTCCTGTGACTTCAGGTTGGAAAACGAGGATCGCAAATCACGTCACTGGGATTATTTTGCCCGGTTGAGTTTCGGTCCCCGAAAATGCCTCACAGTTTTAGACATACGCAGAACAGCACTTTTTTCTTCACTAAATTCTAAAATTTACACGAATACCATACTTGGAATATGTTATTCTTCCTTGCGGCGCATAAATCCTTCGATGTTCATCGCGGGAGATTATAGCGCACTTTTTGATGAAAACAGATCTAGGAGGATCAAATGGCTATCAGGATCATAATGGGTATCGTCACTCTACTGGCGATTGTTCAGGGGCTTGCACCCGACTTGGACACGGTAGGCATAGTGCCGATCGTGCTGGTCGTACTAGGTGTGACGTACGCTGTGATGGGGGTCGACGCTGATAACCCGACAACTGTCTTGGTTGTCGCTATCGCAGTCGGTGCCGCTTCGGGTGCGCAAGTGCTCAGTCATATCCCGATGGTTGGCAGCTATCTGGATGCCATCGTCGCTAGCCTCTCTATGGCCTTGTACGCCTCTGTAATAGGCGTGCTCACAATGAGGATAGTAAATCACCTCAAAGGTTGAAAATCTCCGGTGGATGAGCGGGCCTCAACCGCTCATCCGCTTGGACAAGTCACAACGCGCACCCGTTCAACTCGGTCAGCCGGGTAGACTTGGGTGTAACCACTCAGCGGAGTCTGCTGCGATGAAGTAGCGGACTTCATGAGTTCTATTGTGAGGAGCGGCTCCGCGAATATTGTGTCTGGGAATGTCAACCACAATGATTAGCCTAGCGTCGCCAACAACGCGGAAACTGAACTCTTGAAGAGGGTGTCCGCGTTGCCTTGTAACCTTTACAATGGGCGCAGTGTTCTCGTGGCGGTTGAGCTTTGCAGCTCCCCATGACAGTAGATGTGTATCAAGTCGACATTACCTTGGCAGTTGCATCCGATAGTCTTGCAATCGAAAATAGGCAAGCGCAACGCAATCAGCATAGACGCAGGCTTGAAAAACTTCATTGTGTAGCAAGCTATTCTGACGGTCGCCTTGGAAGCCTGCATACATGACTGGGAGTCCGTAGACCCAGGATAACAACACTAGAAATACCGCGACCTTGTGGACAGTTGCGACGGACTTGATAGAGTTACGGAACAGGGTACGCGGGCAATCACTTTCATGGCCGTTACCAAGACGGACTGTGCCACTCGCCTGATGGTCCACCCCTAGTGTTCTGTATCAGAAGTTCTTGACCAGTGCATGTTGATTCTGGTCCCGTCAGCCTAAGGAGGGAGGCGACGATGCCGAATCATCACACGAGAGGGGTTCCCGAGGTTTCGGAGGATGATCGGAAGGAACTGCAACGCTGGTTGCAGCGCCGGAAGACAGCCCAGTTGCTGGCCCTGCGGGCGCGCATTATTTTGGAGAGCGCCACAGGCAGGAGTGATCAGGCCGTAGCGGGTAAGCTGAACACGACACGGGCGACGGTCGGCAAGTGGAGGAGGCGGTTCTTGGAGAAGGGCTGCGATGGCTTGCTGGACGAGCCGCGGCCGGGGACGACGATGTGGAGGACGTGGTGATCCGGACGCTCGAGACCAAGCCGCGGGGAGCCACGCAGTGGAGCACGCGGTCGATGGCCAAGGCGTGCGGGCTAAGCTCGGCGACGGTGAGCCGCATCTGGCGGGCCTTTGCCCTGAAGCCGCAGCGCAGCGAGACGTTCAAGCTGTCGCGAGATCCCCTGTTCATCGAGAAAGTGCGCGATGTCGTCGGACTGTACATGCACCCGCCTGAGAAGGCCGTGGTGCTGTGCGTGGACGAGAAGGCGCAGATCCAGGCGCTTGACCGCACCCAGCCCTGGCTGCCGATGCGCCCCGGATCGCCGGAGAAGCGGACGCACGACTACAAGAGGAACGGGACCACTTCGCTGTTCGCGGCCCTTGACACGGCCACGGGCGAGGTGATCGGCAAGTGCTTCCGGAAGCACCGCTCGGTGGAGTTCAAGAAGTTCCTCGCCATCATCGACAAGCGAGTTCCGCCGGAACTCGACATCCACCTCGTGCTGGACAACTACGGCACGCACAAGACCGCGATGATCCGCAACTGGCTAGCGCGTCGCTCGCGATACCACCTGCATTTCACGCCCACGAGCGCCTCGTGGCTCAATCAAGTGGAACGCTGGTTCGTGGAAATCACGCGGCAGCAGATTCGGCGCGGCACCCATCGCAGCATGCAGGCGCTGGAAAAGGCGATCCTCGAGTACCTGGATGTCTACAACGAGGACCCTCAGCCGTTCGTGTGGACGAAAACCGCTGACGACATCCTAGAATCGCTCAAGAGTTACTGCACACGAACTTCCGAGACAGTACACTAGCTTGCGATGACCAAGCAAGCCACTGCCATCAGGACCGAGATTGCGGAGCTAACCAAGACAGTCCACTTCGCACTTCTATAGTCCTGCGCCGAGCCAGCCGGAGCGTCGGTTGGATGGCCTAGCCACACCTCTGTCATTAGCTGATCCTTCGACCAGATCGGGCCGACGAGACACCGTTGGATAGCACCCGCCATAGCGGCCTCGCTCCAGCCCGCGTTCAGTCCTGGAACGATGGCGTGCTGGTCCCAGCCTATTGATAGTGCTTTTCATACCGAACAGCCTGACAGTGGTACAGTGGCAATCGCCGTTAGCAACCATGTAAGCCTTGCCGGAACCAGGTTCATGAGGTCGTCCAGCCGTGTGCCATACCAGCCAAAATACAGATACCTCTCGGTTTTGTAGCCCACCATGAAGTCCATCGTGTTGGCGACTTTGAACAGTACAACGCCCAGCAAACCTGCCAGAACGTACCAAAAGATCGGTGAGATGAAGCCATCGACCAAGTTCTCGCTGAGGCTTTTAATTGCAGCGCGTCGACATCCGGCGGCATCCATGCGATAGGGATCGCGACCGACCAGTTCCTTGATCGCGTGTCGAGCTGCGGCAAGGTCGCCGACCGACGCTGCGTCGTTCACTGCCTTGCCATGTTTGAGTAGACCGCCGAGGGCGATCAAGCTATAGAGCACGAAAAGATGAAAGGCGGTTGCGATCACTTCTTGCATTTGCCCTAGAACTAACAAGACCGATGACCCTCCGACCCACACGACGGAGAGGGCTGCGAAGAGCAGACACCCTCCCGCACGACCATCAGCACCCTCGGCGCGCAACCTGTCTTCACACCAATTGAGCGAGCGGCCCATCAGCCGGATCGGATGCCAGCGATAGACAGGGTCCCCCAGGAGGATGTCCAGGCCTACCGCTGCCATGAGCAGATCGGCTCGCGGCAGTAGACTGCTCAGGTCCACTTTGCTGTCCAGCCCAGCGCCAGGGCTTGCAGCACGATCTCGATCGCTTCACCAGGGCCATCGGCGAGTGCGTTGTAGAACGTGGCCCACTGAGGCGGTCGCGCTCAGAGGCAGCAGGCTAGACATGCAGCCTGCTGCCTCAAGGATTCCTTGGCTTGACCTCGCGGCAACGTACCGAATGCCACCCGGTCGAGCACGGCTGCGAACTCATACGCATCCACCGCAACTCCCGGCTCGTAGAAAATGGCCTTCTGGTTCTTATCAAGCAAGGCGTATTCCTGCTCGGACAAGAGCTTTGCCAAGGCCCCCAGGGCATGTTGCTCGGTCAGTCCGAAGCATCTCAGCGTGTGGAAAAGGCTGCGAGTATAAGATGACTCCAAGCCGTTCTGCCACCGCAGTGATTCTTTGACCGCTTCCTTGACGGCAACCCCGATGAGCTCACCCAGCTTGAGGTGCGGACTCGTCGAGCCCTTCGGCTTTTGCGTCGGGTAGAGCGGGGCGGCGAGGCAGAACTGGTCCGTGCCGGTACCGGTAGCGATCGTCGGAGAATACAGGCTGGGTATTGCTAATTCAGCGAGCGCAGCCGACTTTGCTTCGGTCATCGTTACCACGGCGCTGGCATGCGCCGATGGGGTGACGGGACAGTTGAACAGCAGGATCGTGTTGATAGTGCCCTCGTAGAAAGAGCACTTGCTCCAACCGCTGTCAGTCTCAAGCCACTGGGCCGGGTCGCCAGCCCGGGCGGCGTTTCCCGAGATCCCAGCGGTCACGAAGGCGTCTACGTGGACCTCTTCGTAGTGTGCCCAATGATGGGCGACGTAAGCCATGTTGGCAGCCGTGCCCATCAAGGCCGTCCGGTCAGGATCGACACCCATTTCTTCGCAGACCTGGCGATGGTACGCAACGAGTCCAAACTGCGCGATCAGTTCGTGCCGAGCTGTATCTGCGCACGCTTCACAACTCTGATGATTCACCAGAAAGCGTATGCCATCCTGCTGGCCTCCTTAATGGATGGACGTGCTCAGAACGCGGTGTGGCGAGAGCAACTCAATAGTGATCTAGCGGCCAAAGCGTCGTGCTATGAAGCTCTCGCTCGCGTGCAGAGTCTCGGCCATATGCGGATGAGGAGAAGCTGTCATGGCTCAAGCCTTCCCGATTGCGCCCAGATGTTGCGCCCAAGGTACTCCCATGGGTTTCACTGTCTTAGCTTGGCAGACATTTCAGATTCACGTTGAAAGGCTAGGTCAACATCGCATATGTGGACACACCGACCCATTTGAGCCTTGCAGGGTCAGACATGGTGGCAGCAACGCACACAACAAGGACGTGACCTAGGCATCCCCGACGACACCTCTGGTGTACGGACAATCGGCATGAGGGCTACTTCAACGAGTTCTGCGAGAAACGACACACGCTACCGGACTTACAGTCAATTCAAAATATTTTGTTCCCCTCATGTTCATGAACGTTACTGTTGATGAGTGACTAATTCTTTTAAGGTATACAATCTCAAGTCATATAACGCCTTCAACAATTACTGCTAGCCAAGCAAGTATGATGTGGAACTGTCAGGGTCAGAAATCCCTGAGAATCTCGTAATGAATTCCCAATCCCAGAAAATTCATCAAGTAATCAGAAGCAGATGGTTGATGAAACTCAGCATGGCAATGGCCGTGGTTTCCGGCAGTATCCTTTTCCCTTCACTTTTTGGCCAAGCCGCACATGCAAAAGGACCAAATGTATTGTTCATCAGCGTGGACGATTTGAACGACTGGATCGGACCACTCGGTGGTCATCCTCAGACCAAGACTCCAAATCTGGATCAATTAGCCAAGCAAGGCGTAACATTCAGTCGCGCTTACTGCCAAGCTCCATCCTGCAACCCGTCGAGAGCCAGCATGCTTACCGGTCTGAGACCTTCTACTACCGGTATTTATCAGAACAACGATGGCTGGAGAACGGCTGTTCCCGATGCTGTAACACTACCAAAGCATTTCATGCTTCATGGCTATGAGGTCCTCGGAGGCGGCAAGGTCTTCCACGGCAGTCAGAATGATGCAACCTCATGGGAAGCCTATTACAAGTTCAAAGGGTTCCTGCATCCACCGGATACACCGGTGAACAAGCTCCCGAATACATCTCACTTTGACTGGAGTGGGCTGGCTGTTAAAGAGAACGTTACAGCTGATGAACAACTGGCTACCTGGGCAGAGCAATACCTGAGCAAGGAACATAGCCGTCCCTTCTTTCTGGCAGTTGGTTTTTATAGACCACATCTCCCCTGGTATGCCCCGGACAAACACTTCAGGCAGTTCTCTGCTTCAAGAACCGAACTGCCTCCAACACTGGCTGAAGATATTGCTGACGTTCCGAAATCGGCACTTCGTAACTTTCGGGACCATGAGAAAGTTCTTGCAGCCGGGCAATGGCAATCCGCGGTTGCATCCTATCTGGCCTGCATCAACTTCGCTGATTCCAATGTGGGCAGAGTCCTGACGGCACTGGAGAATGGCCCTCATGCTGGCAACACGATCATCGTGGTCTGGAGTGATCATGGCTGGCAACTTGGTGAGAAGAAGCAATGGCGCAAGTTCACTCTATGGGAGCGCTCCGCGCGGGTGGTCATGATGATGGCCGGACCAGGTGTTACTGCAATGAACAAAACCAGTTCACGTACTGTTGAATTGTTGGATGTCTACCCCACACTGATTGACTTGTGCGGGTTACCGGAACGGCAGGAACTGGAAGGACAAAGCCTGAGACCACTGTTGATAGATCCTGAAGCCTCATGGAACAAGCCTGCCATTACAAGCCTGGGGCCTGACAAGGTCACCGTTAGGACAGAGCGCTGGCGTTATAGCCAGTTCCCAGACGGAGAAGAACTCTACGATCACGAAAAAGACCCGCTGGAATGGCATAACCTTGTCACACTACCAGAGTATGAAGATACCAGAAAGCGGCTGGTCTCCAAGCTTCCCAAGAACCCTTCTAGCCGTGAAATCCGACCTTACTCTGACTTGCCTGAAGAACAGCGACGCTTGTTTGAAGTTGAGCCAGGTCGTCATTTTTCATCCGACCAAACTAATTATGTGAACTTGCTGGAAACCCTTGATTAGCCTGGAAACGATGGCTGAACTGAAGTTGCTGAATAATTACTTAACCAGCAATCGGGATCAAACCCCATTCACAGCCGAGTAGGAGGGGGCGTTTTACCGCGCCCCTCCCCTCACAGACCCGAGCGTGCGCGTCTAACGCACTCGGTTCCTCACATGGCAGGTTCGCTCAAGAGAAAAGCGGAGCGGTTGTGGCGGGCCGGACGCGAGGCCGCGGCAGAGGGTACCTCCGAAGGAGTTGCCGCATCTTGTCCCAGTTCAGGCGCGATTTCCGGCTGCGATGCGATAGCCACTTCCGCCATATCCGCGCGACTTGGCAGTAAAAACTCGACAGTCGCACACTGTTGCCCCTGAGCCCGTAGTAGTTCCCGTGCCCCCGGAGCACGCTCGCCAGATGCGCCCACTGCTCGTGGACCACGTCGTGCCGGTGTCTGCGACACCAGTCGTTCACGGCTCGCATCGCGCGTGCGAAGCGGCTCTTGGCCGTGGTCTGGCGCACGACAGGATTGCCCTTCCGCGACCGCACCCAGTAATGGGTGAAGCCGAGGAAGTCGAATGCCGCGCCCTTCCCGCGCCCTCCGGGCCGGTTCGGTCGGAAGTTCAGGTACCGCGTCTTGTCCGGGTGGAGCCACAGCCCGTCCCGGTCGTGCTCGAAAAGCATCACGGCGTCATCGGCGTACCGCACCAGCAGGCAGCCCCCCCGCACGCGCGGCTTCACCTCCCGCTCAAACCACTGGTCCAGCACGTGGTGCAGGTACAGATTCGAGAGCAAGGGGCTGATCACACCGCCCTGCGGGGTGCCCTTCCCGGTCCGTTGCAGGACGCCCTCTTCGAGCACCCCGGCCTTGAGCCATTTGTCCAGCATCCGCCGGACCACTCCGTCCTTGATCCGCAGGTCGAAGAACTCCCGCAAGTGCGTGTGCGAGATCGTATCGAAGTATTTCGAAACGTCCGCATCAATCACCCACCGCTTCCCTTCCATCGCGCCCTCCCGCACTGCGTGCAGGGCGTCATGGGCGGAGCGGCCCGGGCGGAACCCGTGCGAGCAAGGTAGGAAATCCGCCTCGTACACCGGTTCCAGCAGCATCACGATCGCTCTCTGCGCCACCTTGTCCTTTTATATTAGAGAGGTGGCGGAGAGCAGGAACCCAGACAGGATCCGGGAACCTCTCTTCCCTTGCCGCAGGCGGCGGAAGCCGCCGCAGCGGCCTGCAACAGATGCCTCCCCGCCTCAGTGCGGGGAGGGCGCCGGGTCGGACCGTTTCTGTCCTCGGCCTTTCGAGCCGTGTTCGAGCTTGGTCGGCCCGTCGCAGCAATTCCTGCACGCCCTCAACGGAAGCGTGGGTACAGACCCGCATCGCAAAAGGACAGGAACGCAGGAATGTCCACTGGCCCTTGAAAGGAAAACAACACAGCAATGACCATTCCCACTCCAACTATAGTCGCCGGCATCGATGTCGGCAAGTCCGGACTCGACGCCTATCTCGAACCGGGCGGCCAAGCCCGTCACTTCGCCAACACCAAGCCCGGTCGCCGCGCTCTGCGCAACTGGCTGGTCCAGCACGGCGCAGCGCGCGGCGCAGCTCAAGCTGCACTCCCAGCTGGACGCCGACACCACCGCCGAGTTGGGCGACCCGCTAGTCCAGCTGTTCGACGAGCTGATCAGCAAAGCGGACACGGCGCTGCAAGCCTGCATCGCCTCCGACCCGGAGCTGGCACGCCGCGCCACGATCATCCGCTCCATCCCGGGCTTCGGCCCCGCCAACGCCGCCAGCCTGTGCGCCGACATGCCCGAACTCGGCTCGATCAACCGCCGTCATGCGCAAGCTGATCACGCTCGCCAACGCCTTGCTCCGCGCCGACCGCGAATGGCAGCCCGCACTCCCGGCGGCGCGCCTCCCGTGGTCTCCGTCTCTTTGCGATTCTCGTGCCTCCAAGTACCTCGAAAGTTGCACGCGAACCCGTTTCCCGCTCGAAATCCACTTGACAAGCAACACGGAAGCTCCAGCGTTTCCTTCCAGTGGTTCTGTCCATGTGGCGCCCCCCTTCCCTCGGACGGGTCCCGGTGGTCCCGGTCCCCCGCAGGCAGGGGCGGGCCCGGACCCTTTGTGGCGGCCAGTGGTCCGTGTTCCGGCCATCATGCGTGGACAGTGCGGGGCCTCCCAGGTTCCCCGGCGAGCCATCCCGTGGCTATGCGGACGTTCTCTGACCCCGGACGACCCGTTGCGCCTCGCCTGTAGCGGCGCTTCCGGTGCGGCCCCCGCAATTATAAAACGAAGACATCGACATTAAGGATTTCGAGGCTCAATAGCGTCGCTTCACCACCCGCTGTGTACGCTTCACGACGTGCGTTGCCGCACGCCATGCAACACTCCCTCCCGGCTGGCGGGCTGCGCCTTTACCGGGCAGGTGTCAAACCTGCTGGCTCGCGGTGCAAGGGTTCAACTCATCGTTTCCTCCTTGCCAGGGCTTACCCTGGCGCAATACAAATACCTGTTGTCCATTGTTGAGATTCTTGTAGCCAAACAAGTTGGCTAAAATCACTTTCAGGGAACCCATTGACAACCATGGTTTCACTTCCCTGAAAAAGAGAGCCCCTGATGAATCAAATGCTATTGGAACTGCTTGTCGCTAGAGGAATACCAACGGACGCTGCAAAACTGACCATCGATGCTCTCGATATAGGATTTGTCCTGGTTCTTGCATTGGTCAGCTATTCTCTGGCCAATCTTCTTCTGAATCGAGCCCTTAAATCTGTTATTGTCAAAACCAAAATTACCTGGGATGACAAGCTCATTGAATTCAATGTGTTAGCCAGACTTACTCATGTTGTTCCAGCGCTAGTCATTCACATTCTTGCACCAGTGGCTTTCCAGAGCGAATTCCTGATTCTCTGGACTCGACGATGCGCTGAAATCTACGCCTTGCTGGCTTTTGTGACCACCTTCTATCAGGTCTTGAACTTCGGACTGGACATTTACAACACGTTTGAGACATCCAAACGATTCCCAATTCGTATCTATTTGCAGGGCATCAAGATCATCATGGCCGCAGGAGCCATCATTGTCACCATTGCCATCCTGACTGGCCAGTCACCGCTGTTACTTCTCAGTGGTCTCGGGGCCATGACAGCCATCATCCTGCTGGTCCTGAGGGACAGCATCCAGGGTCTGGTCGCAGGGATCCAGCTTGTTAACAGTGACATGCTTCGGGTTGGTGACTGGCTCGAAATGCCAAGCCAGGGAGCTGATGGCGACGTCCTGGAAATTTCACTGTACACAGTGAGAGTCCAGAACTGGGACAAGACCATTACAACTGTTCCGACCTACAAGCTGATTTCAGAAAGCTTCAAGAACTGGCGGGGGATGGATGAATCCGATGGCCGAAGGATCAAGCGGGCTATCCAGATTGATGTTTCGAGTATCTGTTTCTGTTCTCCAGAGATGATCGAGAATTTCAAGAAGATCAAGTTGCTCAAAGATTACATTGAGAGAAAGCAATCCGAACTGGCTGAATACAACAAGTCTCACCAGATTGAACATGAGTCCGTACTGGTCAATGGCAGAAGGATGACGAACCTTGGAACATTTCGCTGCTATCTGGTCAATTACCTGCGCGAACACCCCATGATCAACGACGATTTAACCCTGATCGTACGGCAGTTGCAATCCACTGAAAATGGGATACCAATGGAAGTCTATGCTTTCAGTTCAGACAAGAACTGGGTAAATTATGAAAGCATCCAGTCAGACATTTTTGACCATATCTTTGCTTCACTGCCGACTTTCGGACTTCGCACGTTCCAGAGAACGAGCGGACATGATGCCCTTACCGCATTATCCGTAATTGAAAGCTGATCGTTTCTGCTATTGAAAATCGATTGGGCGCATTGCGCGCTCTTGCCAGTATTCCGGCGGATGGTTATGGAAACGATGGGGCTGATAATCCCCTACAATATCTGCATCCACGCCTTGATCTGAAACTACATCCTCCATGCCAAGCGTCCAGTAGACCGAATTGAGCAGCATCTGGCGCAGCCCATCCGACAATAAATCACTTGAGGCTCCCATGGTGGTCGCAAAGACCCTGCCGAGCTCACCGCCAGGTACCTGGTAGCTCTTGATCCAGGCTACTGGCATCATCGGATCGTTTTTCTCATCGACTGGAATGGCATCGTCCGGTCGCATGCCGTAATGAACATCTTCTTCGTTGTAGTCTCCCGTACGCTTCATCACTTTGCCAAGAACCAGTGGCATCGAATCACCGGGCAATGGCAAGCGCACTGTGTAGACATCTGATGAAGCCCAAATATCACCCTCCCTGACACCTCTCAGGATCGGATGATCCACTGCATCAGGAGCCACTACGCCAACAGTGGACTCATGCTTGTGATGGCCATGATGGGCGACCCAGCGTTCACCAACCACCAGTCGACCAAACCCATCTCTCCAGGCTTCCTTTGGACCGGTGTAACCATCACCATAATGGTCGTAGGGAGCCCATGCATCAGTTGCAATATCAGGCAGTGCCACTGTAGAAGGGTCTTCCGCCCTGCGAGATTCCCGTAAATATCCAAGGACTTGCCTGTGCAATTCCTTGGTAGGAGCAAAAGCATGCGTCGCAGTACGTAGTGCAATGACAGGCTTGCCAGCCATCAGAAAACGATCGACATGCGCCATCTGTTCTTCTGGCAAAACCCTCCAGCGCGTGAATATCACCATCAAGTCGGCATCATCCAGGTTGCTGAGTCCCGGAATGTTCGTATTCGCATGAGGATTCACAATCCCGGTCTCTGGTTCCACTGCAAACAGGACTGTGCAGCGGAAACCGTGTTTTTCGGAAAGAATCCTGGCCAGCATAGGCAATGCCTCTTCCGAGCGATACTCCTCGTCTCCTGAAATCAGAACGATATGCTTACCCTGCCCCGCTCCTTCACTTGCCTCGTAACTCAGGAATGCAGGGTCTGCCTGCACATCGAGATTCTGAGGGCTGCAAGCGATAATGCTCCCAAGCAGTAGAACTGTCGGGAGAACTGTCGGGAACTGGATTCGAAACAACTTCAATCGCATGATCCTTGCCAGTGTAGCCAACTTATCCAGGAGGAACCAGTAATCGGCTTGTTCTATGTTGCTGTATCCGCCTCCTGCGGATTGCAAACTGACCGCTTACCGCTATACCTAGCTGGATAGCGGAAAGTACACCCAATACTTTTCCGGCATTCTTATCATCTTGCCTTCGGCATTTGTGACTGCGTGCGTCGTATTACCAGTCGCCAGAAGTTCTTCATTGCGATGCATTTCATAGGAAAAACAAACGCTTCGTGAACGTGACTCACTGACCCAGCAAGTGATGCAAACCTCATCATCGAACCGGGCCGGGACACGGTACTTGCAATTGGCCTCTGTTACAGCCAGGAAGGCACCGTCCTGATGCTCCATATCACGGTACTCAAAGCCAACCGCCCGGCAGTATGCTACACGAGCAACTTCCATCCACACCAGATAGTTGGAGTAGTAAACCACTCCCATCTGGTCGGTTTCGGCATAGCGTACTCGAAAGCTTGTCTGCACCTTTTGAGGCTGCACGAAACTAACTCTTCATGGCTGCCAGGAACTCGGCATTGTTGCGTGTTTTGGACATACGATCAAGAAACAGTTCCATACATTCCACTGCCCCGAGGTTGCTAAGAACCTTGCGCAGGATCCATACCCGTTGCAGGGTTTCCTGCCCCAACAGGAGTTCTTCTTTCCGCGTGCCGCTCCTGTGAATATCAATTGCAGGGAAAGTGCGCTTGTCAACCAGCTTGCGTTCGAGATGAATCTCCATATTGCCTGTACCCTTGAATTCCTCAAAGATCACTTCATCCATACGGCTTCCCGTATCTACCAAAGCGGTAGCGACTATTGTCAGGGAGCCACCTTCCACCATATTGCGTGCTGCACCAAAGAACCGCTTGGGACGTTGCAGTGCATTGGAATCCACACCACCAGTCAGAACCTTTCCTGAAGATGGCACGACTGTGTTATAGGCTCGGGCCAACCGTGTTATCGAGTCCAGTAAGACCACTACATCCTGCTTGTGCTCGACAAGTCGCTTCGCTTTTTCAATGGCCATCTCGGCAACCTGCACGTGGCGGATCTGTGGTTCATCAAATGTTGAGCTGACCACTTCCCCATTGACAGAACGCACCATATCGGTAACTTCCTCTGGTCGTTCATCAATCAACAGGACGATCAGGGTCACATCAGGATGATTTGTCGTGATCGAATTTGCAATCGACTGCAGCAACATGGTCTTACCCGTCCGGGGGGGAGCAACAATCAATGCCCTCTGTCCCATTCCCAAGGGCGTAACCAAATCCAACACCCGCCCGCTCAGGTTTTCCCTGGTGGTCTCAAGTGTCAGGCGTTCCTCGGGATAATACGGAGTGAGGTTGTCAAAATTGATCCGGGACTTGGCAACTTCCGGCTCATCAAAGTTCACTGCAGTGACTTGGAACAGGGAGAAATAGCTTTCCACATCCCTGGGAACCCGTGCCTGGCCAGATACTGTGTCTCCATTACGGATACCGTTGCTCCGGACCAATTGGGGCGAAACGTAGATATCAGTCGGACCCGGAAGGTAGTTGTGAATCGGTGACCGCAGGAAGCCAAAGCCTTCCGGCAGCATTTCCAGCACTCCCTCCACAAACAACAGGCCTTCGTCGTCGGTTTGCGAGGCCAAAATTGTTAAGATCAGCTCTTGTTTCTGTAACACGCCAACATCCTCAATGTCGAGTTCATTGGCAATCCGGGTCAAGGAATTAATGTCCTGTCGATGCAGTTCGGCTACTGTCATGTTTGGTAAATAAGCAGGAAACTGATCCGTGCTTGGGAGCGTCCACAACTGGGAGGAGAGGGAGTGGGTGACTACCCACCAGACACTGTTAGCATAGCGCAGCAGCACCCTGACAGCAAGCCAACTTCCAGCCTTCCAGGTGACTTGTCTCAGGAAACAGAGCCGTTAACTACTTTACATTGAGCTATCTGGATCAAGCCACCCTGTTTGGGCATCTGTTAGCAAGAACATCAAAAACATTTTCAATCGCCAACCGCAGACCAGCTTCCAGTGCTTCCACTGTCACACCCCCGGAATGCGGCGTCATGACAACATTCGGCAGACCCGCCAGAGGGTGGTTCTCCCTGAGTGGTTCCGAGGAATACACATCAAGACCCGCCCCCCTGATACCCTTTCTGGACAGAGCCTCATAAAGCGCATCCTCATCGACAATCTGACCACGAGCAGTATTGATGAAGATGGCCGATTCCTTCATCAGGCCAAACTCACGTTTTCCGACCATGTCCCTGGTTTCGGGCGACAGTCTCAGATGCATGCTGACTACATCACTACACTGGTAAAGCTCGTCCAAACTTACAAGCTCCAGATCAAGTTCCTCAAGCGGCTTGCTTTCAGGGTTCCGGGTCCAGGCAATCACCTGCATACCGATACCACGGGCAATGCGGGCAGTCTGTATCCCAATCGCTCCCAAACCAATCACTCCCAGGATCTTCCCGTGCAGTTGCGATACAAACCCTCGTGGCCAAGCTCCTGAACGGGTCCTGGAGTCAATTCTGGGAATATCTCTTGCAACCGACAGCATTAGTGCCAAGGCATGCTCAGCCATGGCAACCGCTGAAACACCTGGCGTATTAGTAACGGCAACTGAATACCGGCTTGCAGCATCCAGATCAACATGGTCGGTTCCGGTACCCCAAATGGACAGCACTTTCAACTCCGGGCAGGCTTTGAAAACTTCCTCATCAAACTGTATTAAAGAGCGAATATTGATAACGGCTTGAGCCGCATGAATGCGTTCGAGCAATATCTCACGAAATGCTGGCAAACTTCCGTGATATTCCACTACTGCACGATCACCTAATGACCGGTATGCCTCACTCGGTTGAAGCACTGCAGGGTAGTCATCCGGTATGACAATTCTTGGTCGTTTCATGCTCTCTCCCTTGCTACCCGGATCTAACGGAAGATCACATACAGCGTAGCAATAGTGCAGAACAGCACAGCTGCAAGATGTCGTGGATCAATCCCGGCTCCTGTCCAGGTACGAGTCAGGGCTTCCAGTGGACGCTCCCAAGTCAAACCCTCGACCTTTTCCAGTGGTGGTGGTGGTGTGATCTTGCTGACAACAAAGAACAAAACACTGCAGATTACAGTCATCCAGAATGCTTGCAACATGAATGGGATACCCCATCCATCAGATATGAGCTTGAAGCCCTCAGCGTCCTTGAAATCGAGGACGAATGCTGAGGCTCCCATCAGGAACCCAAAGATCAGGGTTGTGACCGCAGCCTGCTCCGTACCTCGTCTCCAGAACACACCCCAAATAAATACTGCCGTGATGGCTGGTGCCAGTGCTGCACCAATCTCCTGTACAGCTTCAAAGATGCTAGAGAACTTGTCGCCCTGCGTGGACCACAGCATTGCAAGTAACATCACTCCAACTGCGCTCCAACGGCCTATCTGTACCTTGGCATGATCGGAAGTATTTGCACGAACACGCGCCACAATATCCACTGCAACCAAGGTCGCGCAGCTATTCAATGCTGCAGCGATCGTACTCATCAAGGCCGCCAGCAAGCCTGCCGAGATCAACCCACGCAGACCGGTGGGAACCAGTTCCTGAATCAGGACGGGAAGTACCTGGTTGGCGTTGTTGCCAATGCGGTCACCAAATAGTACATAACCAATGGCACCTGGCAGAACCAGAATAAAAATCGGGAGAATCTTGATGAATCCCGCAAACAGTGGACCGATCTGAGCATCATGTTCGGAGCGGGCTGCCAGAACCCTCTGGACAATCGTCTGGTCAGTACACCAGTACCAGATACCAAGTACCGGATAACCCAGCAGCACTGAATACCAGGCCAGGCCAACAGAGTTATCGCTCCAGATCATCTCAAGCTGGCGCGGCTTGAGTTTTGCCTTGAATTCTGCCAGTGTGTGAATCCCGTGCTCCGGCAAGGCCAGTATTGCAAGAACCGTAATCAGGATCGAGCCCCCAATCAAAAGAACTGTCTGGATCGTCTCCGTGACAACGACGGCCTTCAGACCTCCAAGGACGGTATAAATCCCCGTGACGATTGAAATGATCAGGATAGATGTCAATACATCGATGCCGAAGAACTGCTCGAATACGGTTGCTCCCGCATACAGGCTCATCCCGATATGAATGAACAGTGCCCCGAGAATTGCCATAAAAGCCAGGAATGACCTTGCCGTTGCATTGAACCGGCGTTCCAGATATTCGGGCAGGGTTTCAATCCTGTTACGGAAATAGAAGGGGGCAAAAAACAGCGAAAGGATAATCAGGGTAAAGGCCGCAGCCCATTCAAAATTGCCCCAGACCAAGCCCTCGTTGTACCCGGAGGCAGCCAACCCGACCAGATGGATCGTTGAGATGTTGGACGCAAAAAGTGCAGCACCGATCACACCCCATCTCAATGAACGGCCAGCCAGGAAGTAGGCTTCACCAGTCATTTTCTGACTACGTACGGAAAGAATTCCGACGGCCATGATGCCCAGCATGTAGGCCAGGATAATGACGAGATCAATAAGGGGTATGCGAAGTCCGAATTCGCCCATAAAAACTCCGTTCCAGTGTAGTTGCCTTGCAGGTGGGAGGGTTATCCCTCAGGTCGCGGGGGATTTGCCCAGTGTCCTTCCCTTTCCTTACCATGTACGACAACCCCTTTGAGGTTCCAATCCAGATAGGCTCTCACATCGGCAGCACAGTAGCGAAGTGTCAGTCCACAACGCCTGCGTTGCGATTCATTGGCCTCGGAGCCATGTAGCAACAGATCAGTATGCAGTGAAAGCGCACCTGCACGCAGAATATTGTCCACTGGATCCGTGAATTGTTCGGTCCCTGACACGGTTTGGTTCAGGACATTGGTGGTATCCGAAGAATCCACTTCAAAATCCAGCATTCCCTGCATGTGAGAACCAGGAATAAATCGCATGCACGCATTCTCAGAATCCGCATCATCAATCGCCAACCAGACTGTCACAGTCTTGGAGGGGGTCAGGGGCCAGTAGCTGGCATCCTGATGCCAGGCTACTTGCTTGCCATCCTGTGGCACCTTGCAGAAGAAGTGACACCCCCAGCCAATCACGTTCTCACCCAGCAGGTCGCAGACATATTGCACGATGCGATCATGATTCAGCAGGTCATAGGCTTGCCCGTAGAACAGGTGAGCCGAGCTGATCGAGTAGCTGTCACCACCTGCGGCCAGGGCATTCTCAAGCAACCTGTCAAACCCTGCCCTGATGTCCCGGATTTCTGGGCCAGAAAAAACCTGAAACCCACTCAAATACCCCTTGGAGTTGAACTCCTTGATTTGCTCGACCGAGAGTACTTTCGGCATTAAACAACGCGATGGATAAAATGCAATAGTTCGTTCAACCTGTGCCAAATCATCCAGTTCAGGAACAATGGCAAATTGATTCGAAGGGTTCATGGATAAGAGGTAATCATATCGTGACTGGGGTTGCATGATCCTCGCTAAACGAGGCTTCTTGTCCTTGTCCATGCAATACAATGCACTCGTTTGTTGTTACAATTCAGTAACGTTCTGCTTTAATTGCGATTGTAGTCGCAAGGGTCTTGTTTATTTGCTCCGGCTTATTACAATCGTTTTGTATCTTGTGTCAGCACTCGGTTGTGGAGTACTGACTACAACAACTAAACTACCTCCTCGACCCACATTTCAGACAGCCAGTCTGGAACAACTGGTCGAGAAAATCCAGCGTTTTGCAACCATCAACTCGATGAAGGCAGTGGTTGAGATCCGGATCACCGTACAGTTCACTGAACGGAAAGAGGAAGTCAGGTACCGCGATATTCGTGGTGCACTGGTGATTCGTCGTCCGGACTGGATTCGCACCAGCGCACAGTCCCCGGGAGGAATTGCAACACTGTTTGACATGGTTTCGGACGGTACAACATTCCAGGTTCACCTGCCTTTGAGGAACCGCGTCTACGAGGGAGAGAACGAACTGAATCAGCCTTCAGAAAACTGGGCCGAAAATATCCGTCCACAGCACATTCGTGATGCTATCATGCTGGATCCAATTCAGAATCGGACCAAGGTTCTGCTCGACTCTGTTGCTTATGGACAAACGGGTTACCAGGTTGTAATAGAGCTGGTGGAGACTAAGGACAAGGGTTTGCGAATCAAGCGAAAGTACTGGTTTGACCGTGCTGACCTGCAACTCTCCCGGATGCTCCAGTTCAATGAAAAATCAGAAGTGACGACCGATACCTGGTATGGTAACTGGCTTGAGGTCAATGAGTTGCCGTATCCCGGCAATATTCGTATCGACCGCCCATCGGACGGTTACCGCCTGGAGATCAATATCCTCAAGCAGGAACTGAATGAAGATATTCCGGACACCTCATTTGTTCTGACACTGCCCGCGGATGTTGAGATCCTGACTGTCGATGAAAATGACTCATCGCCGTCTTGAGTAGTAACAAGTAATGATTAATCGCCTCGTAGCACGAAACTTGTTCCATCGCAAGGTCAGAACTGTGCTCACGATCCTTGCCATCGCCGTTGAGGTGCTAATGATCCTGCTGATGGTCGGAGTCTCTGAAGGACTGCTCCAGGAATCGCAACGACGCACGCGTGGTGTTGGTGCAGACATCCTGATCCGACCTCAAATCACAGGCGCCACAATCACCAGTGCAGATATCTCTGAAAAAATACCTTCCACCCTCATAGAGCGCTTCCCGGCTATTGAACAGGCCATCGGCGCAACAGTATTTACTCCGGGTAACTTGCAAACCATCACAGGTGTGAACTGGGACGAAATCGACCGCATGTGCGGGGGGTTCGTGATCTTTGAAGGCCGCCCCTACAGTGCCCCCTACGAGGCCATGATTGACGAGATCTATGCACAGCAGAACGATCTCAGCGTCGGAGATAGCACAGAGTTGATGAGCAAGGATTTCGAGATTGTCGGCATAGTCGAAACGGGCAAGATGTCTCGCGTGTTCATCCCTTTAGAAACCATGCGCGAGTTGCAAGGCTGGCAAGGCCAGTTCTCGCAGTTGTACCTGAAGCTTGATGATTCCACGAAGGTGCGTGACATCATTGAAGAAATACGAGCATTGCTACCCAATCGTTCGGTGATCTCGGTAGAGGACTTTCTGGCTCTAACAGCAACAAGCGTTCGCCACCTGTCTTCGCAGTTCGTCAACATCATCATCTCGATAGCAGTGGTAATCGGTTTGATTGTTGTCATGCTTGCCATGTACACAGCCATCCTGGAGCGGACTCGCGAAATCGGGATACTGAAAGCCATCGGTGCCTCAAAGCTGTACATCGTAGGCATGGTCATGCGCGAGACCCTCGTGATCAGTGCCGCCGGGATTGTGACGGGATATTGTCTCAGCAGTATTGGGAAAAGTGTCATCGCCATCCGATTCCCCCTTGTGCCTGTCATCCTACTGCCTGACTGGATGCTCTGGGCTGCGGTTCTTGCTATCACAGGATCCATTATTGGAGCACTTTACCCTGCCTGGAGGGCAGCCAAGGCCGATCCCTGCGAAATCCTGTCCGACGCCTGACAGTCAATCTGAACAACCATGCCCGCTCAACTTGCAATCGAAGTCGCAGACCTGCGAAAAAGCTACCGTATGGGAGAAGTAGAAGTTTCTGCGTTGCGGGGAGTTTCCCTGCAGGTGAAGGCTGGTGAGTTCATGGCCGTCCTGGGGCCCTCAGGTTCGGGCAAATCCACGCTGTTCCATATCATTGGGGGCATGCTGGCACCAACCACTGGCAGTGTGCGCATCGACGGCAAGGAACTTGGAGAGCTGACAGATAGCCAGCGAACCAGGATGCGCAAGGAACTGGTTGGTTTTGTCTTTCAGAGATTCAATCTTTTGCCAACGCTGACGGCAGAGGAAAACATTCGAATCGCTCAAGCCATAGCTCGCAAGGGGATAGCTGACAAAGATTACTTTGATCATATTATCAGGATCCTGCGAATCGCACACAGGCTTGATCACAAGCCCTATGCACTGTCTGGTGGTGAACAACAACGCGTTGCGCTGGCACGTGCCATTATCAACAAGCCACAAATCCTGCTAGCAGACGAGCCGACTGGCAACCTGGACTCGGTAAACTCCACTGCCGTGCTGGATACATTGAAGGAGCTCAACCAAAAACTCGGCCAGACCGTGTTGATGATTACCCATAATCCAGAAGCTGCAGCCTACTGCACAAAGAATATCCTGGAAATGAAGGACGGACGACTCATCTAGCACCGAGTGGCATGAAAAGCCAACGGGGTTGGTTCAGTTGCCATAGAGTTCGGTATATATCCATTGATTGCGAATCACGGATTTGACATATCCCCGAGTCTCACTGAACGGGATTGACTCCACAAATTCCGCTATATCTTCAAACGGCCCCTGCTTCAGCCACTCACTCACGCGGTGCACTCCGGCATTGTAGCTGGCAAGGGCGTATTCCAGTTGTCCATCAAATTCTTGCAAGACTTCCTTGAAATGAAAGGTGCCCAATCGAAGACTCACATCCGGTTGTGTCAGTTTCCAGTTGGAAAACCCGCTGATTCCAAGTCGCTGAAAGAGAGTGCGGCCTGTCCTGGGCATGATTTGCATCAAGCCCAGTGCCCCGGCACGGGATTTTGCTGAAGGATTGTACTCGGATTCCTGGCGGATCAACCCTGCAATCAGATTGGGATCCAGTCCATGTCGTTCGGAACGACTGTGCAGAATGTCCTTCCAGCCCAAGGGGAACAGATGCTCCCAATATTCCCTGTCCAGCGACTCTACCGGGAATCGCAGGTAGCCGTAAAGATATTGCTTCATGGTTCGGAGAGCCTTGTAATATTCGTCCTGGCTCACATGCAGCCTGCTGAGTTCCAGCCCTGCAAAATGCGCATCACCCTTGTGGTAATCAATCCGCTGCAATACAGCGATTGCATCCTTGACAAGACTCAGTGCTGCAAGGAGCTGACCCCGTTCCAAATAGCTTTGAGTGGTTGCGTCCGGGATCCCTGCAAGCTTCCTCGGCTCGACAAGTGCTTTGCTGATGGACCCCAAGTCATTGACAGGTTTGGTTCTGCGGATGGCACTTAATGACAGTCTTTTGCGAGCCATAAGAGCCGTATAGTAATGCGGGTAATATTCGGTGATTGCAAGATAGATACCATGTGCTTCTGAAAACTTTGACTGTTTTTCAAAAAGACGGCCCAACCAGTAAAAGGCATCTGGAGTTGTATCTGCCCATGGGAACGTCAGGATATGCCCTGTGAGTAACTCCTGACGCTGCCCGGTTTCATCAAGCCATGCACGCCAGCAAAGTTTCCAATGCGCGTAGGCCGCATTCTCTCCCTTGGGAAATACCTTCACCAGTCGACTGAACCAGCGGATGTACTCTTTCCGGTTATCTTTCAACAGGTAGTGGTTGCCAACTGCATGTAAGGCTTTCTCATACCATCGTGAATTCGGGTAAAGATCGGACAACTTTTCCACCGTAGCGACCATAGGCCGGATAAGCCCTTGTCGGCGTAGCAGGGAAAAAACCAGATACAAGCGCTCAGCATCCAGTTCAGCATCCTGGATCTTCAGTGAGCGAAGTGATGCATAAGCTCGGGACGTATTTCTGTCGTAGTAATCCGATGCCCCGCGACCAACCAGCGCACGCTCGCGGTCTATTCCTGCCAATCCTGCTGACAGTGCCCTCGAGTATTCTGCGGAGGCCTTGTCGTAAGTCCCGCTTTTGTACAGCAGACCAGCTCTCACCAACCGCCATTTCGCAGGTGCTTTTGGATAGTACTCACCCATGCTTTTGCGCAAAAGATCCAGCTGCACTTCGGATGCATCAGCCTGATCACTATTCGGATAGTTGTAATACGCTTCCCGGTAGAGACTGGCTGCCTTTTGCAAGTTACCACTGACATGTTCGACCCGAGCTGCAAGATAAAGGCGCACTGGCTCTTCCAGAGGCCCCTGCTTGCTCATCAGTAATGCTCGTGCCTGTTCTAGCTTCTGCAAACGAAGCAGGCTTTCTGCTCGAAGTCGCGTAGCTGCCGATAGAAAACGGCTTTCTGGATGCTCCTTGATAAATTTCTCAAGGTGGCCAAGTGCCCTGTCGAACTCTTCTGCGCGGACAATGCAGCTGGCATGGTAGTAAGCAACATGGCCATTGAGAGTGCCGGTATCATTCAGGATTTTGGCAAGCAATTCTTCTGCCTCTGGATACTTCCTGGCAGCATACCGTGCCATGCCCAGAGCGTAAAGTGCATGATTTCGTTCACTTCCAGAAACAGTTGCGGCGTATTTCTCAAGATTTCGATAGGCCTCGTTCGAGCCGTTATCAGCCAGGCTACGACTCAGCTCACGGAGTCGACCGGAGACCTGAACCGCTTGCAGTGAGGACGGTACAAGTAATACTAGTTGGATCAGAAAAGCCCAGATAGCAATACACTGTCTTGTGAAAATCATCCCATGACCTGAAGGTTCATTGCTCGACTATTGGGGAACGGATTCACCACAAAATTGTGGATTCCAATCATCTTTCTTGATCAAGATTTTTCTTTGATTTCTCAACGCTCAATTTCAGGCTATGGACCTTTTGAACTGCATCCTTGCATTGAGCACTTCAATCCATGCTTCGGCAACAAGTATCAGTACTTCAATCGCCTGGGAGTCGGGTGGTTTATCCGATGAGTGATGGACAAGTACCACTGCCAGAACCGTATCCCTGAGTGTGAACGGATAGGCGTGTACTTCTTCATCATCGCTGCAGCCCATTGATTTCAGCAACTTCCCTGAGACGTCTGCCTGTTCTCCCGTGATGACGTGTTTTTTCTTGCTGTTCACAACGCGCTCAATCCATGGGACAGCGCCTACATCAAAGGGTTGTTCACTGATAGCGGACTCAACTGGGGGCAAGCCCTCACCTGCAGCCTCTAACCATGCCATCTTGCCATTGTCGTGTAGCAACATTACGGACCGATTGCAGAAGATTGTGACCGAGTTGATCAGTTCCGATATCAGGTTCGACGTGCTGTCGCAGTCCCGGATTCTACGGACGGCAGATGTTAGCGAGTTCAAGGACTGCTCATTTCTCGTAATCACAGCACTAACCGCTTCAGCCAGCGTAATCCTTGCTATACGAGTTAGGTCTTCAGCCAGCCTGTCCCCATAATCCTGACTGACTGGATCAGCCCCATTAGACCTGGAAGCAGACTGCGTGGACTGGGGGTCCTGCCGGAGTGGCAAGCCTGGCTGATGAGATTTAGCAGCACCCCCTTCAGATGGTGAGGTTCCCGGCTCTTCAGTCACAGGGTCAGCTTGACCAAGTGCAGCTTCAGCCTGTTTCTTTTTCTGTTGTTGAATATTCAAAAGATTCAGCACAAAAAGTTATTCTATCGTAGAAAGATCGCTTGCTCCCTGTTATGAAGAGTCAAAATATTCTCATAACAGGATTCTGGTATTGACCGATTCCATGCAAGAACTGAAGAATAAAATCGCGATTGTGACAGGTGGCACCAAGGGAATTGGCCGAGCCATTGCCACTGCATTACTGCAGGAAGGAGCCACAGTAGCTATCTGCAGCCGCAATGACTCAGAAGTGTCGCAAACCGTTCAGGAGCTGAGTGTGGCTGGGAAAATCATTGGCCGTGCCTGCAATGTGGGCAGCTGGGAAGATGTCTCAGACTACTTCTCATGGATAGACCAAGAGTTCCAGTGCCTGGACATCCTGGTTAACAATGCAGGAATCGGGCTCTTCGCACCTGTTGAGGAGATCAGCCCGGAGGAGTGGTGCAACGTGATTGAAACCAACCTGAACGGACCGTTCTTCTGCTCCCGTCAGGCGATCCCGCGTATGAAGAAGTGGGGAGGAGGCTTCATCCTGAATATCGGCAGTCTTGCTGGCAAAAACCCCTTTGCTGGAGGCACTGCTTATAACGCATCCAAGTTTGGACTGAATGGTTTCAGCGAAGCCCTCATGATGGATCTGCGCTTTGCGAACATCCGCGTCAGCCAGATCATGCCCGGCAGTGTACAGACAGGTTTCAGTTCCAGCGTTGAAGATGCGGATTGGAAACTGGATCCTGCTGAAATCGCTGCAACCGCCATGCATTTATTGAAAATGCCACCCCGCAACCTTGCCAGCCGGGTCGAGATGCGGCCAAGTCAGCCCAAACGTAGTAGCCGCTAATCCCTGGGTAAAGACACCTTGAATCTGGTTCTTGAGACAATCCGCTCACAGTGAAGTCTGATTCATGGAATCCGCACTGAGCTCCATTTTGTCGGAGTGGTGGAATACAAGCACTAAACTTCCATCGGCAGTCTGCAACTGCTCAGTTCTGACCCCAAACACCGATTCCACACGATCCTTGTCAAGCACCCTGGTAACAGTTCCGGAATCAATCAGGCGGCCTTGGTGCAGCAACACCACATAATCAGCCCAACGTACAATGGCATTCAGATCATGCAGCACGACTGCTACAGCCTTTCCTGCAGCAGTCATCTCCCGCAGCATTTGAAAAAGTTCCAGCGAATGGTCAATATCCAGGTTGGCAGTGGGCTCATCCAACAAGATCACCGCAGCTTCCGTAGCCAAACAGCGGGCAATCAGAACCCGCTGGCGCTCACCCATTGACAACTCGTTTACCAGACTGTTAGCAATGTGAGCGATATTTGTCCTCTCCAACGCAGAGTTCACGCACTCCATGTCTTTTTTACTCAAGGCAGCAAACCGCCCAAGGTGAGGATGGCGTCCCATCAAGACGACATCTTGCACAGTAAAAGAAAAATCAAGACGGGTGTCCTGGGGCACGATAGAAATGCGCTGTGCCCGGATTTTCCGGGACATTTTTTTGTAGGGGATCCCCTCAATTGAAACCTCACCTTCGGTAGGGTGCCAGAGACCTGCGAGCATACGTAACAAGGTTGATTTGCCCGATCCATTCGGTCCTGCAACAGCTGTTACATACCCTGGGACAACCTCCATGCTGATATTCCGGACAAGCCAGTGCTCGTCGATCCGGAATCCCGCATCACTGAGTTGAAGACAGCTCAAAAGTACCCCAGATCCTTTTGTCTCCGGCGTAACAGATAGAGAAAGAATGGTGCACCAAAAGCTGCCGTCACGATGCCCAGTCGGATCTCTGTCGGATGGTTAATAGTACGTGCCAGCAAGTCACAAACGATAAGAAATAAAGCCCCTGTCAATACACTGGCGGGCAACAGCGTTCGATGCGATGGTCCTAGTAGCAGCCGCACCATGTGGGGAATAATAAGGCCCACAAAACCGACAACACCACTGATTGCAACAGCAGCTCCGGTCAGCAGGGCAGCCACAGCCAGCATCTTGCGTTTGAAACTCTCTACATCCACTCCCAGAGAAGAAGATGTCTCCTCACCAAAAAGCATCAGGTCCAGTTCACGGGTATAGAAGCAAGCAATCAGAACTCCCAGCAGGACAAATGGGGCACCGATCTGCACATGTGTCCAGGTTCGGCTGTCGAGTCCCCCCATCATCCAGAACATAATCTCGGATGCAATCTGCCAGTCCACAAAAGTGAGTGAAATCAGCAAGGACGTTATGGCACTAACGAATGCACCCAGGGCAATGCCGGCCAGCAGTAATGTTGCAATTGGTGTCTTGCTCGCCCGACTGGCAATGACGTAGACAGTGAACAATGCGACCATTGCACCGACAAAGGCACAGACTGGCAGCCAGAGTACCGAGACAGCAACCAGATTCGTGATAAATGCAATCACAGCACCCAGGGCTGCTCCCTGACTAACACCAATGACGTTCGGGTCAGCCAACGGATTACGGAAGATGCCTTGCAGTTGAACTCCCGCAGCTGCCAATGCACTACCAGCCAGTGCTGCCACGATGACACGCGGCATGCGGATCAACCAGATAATGGCTGATTCTACTTCGGTAACTCCATCCAGGCTCAGCCATCCTTCTGGCAGTGTTTCTGATACAAGAACCTGGATAATCACAGACCAGGAGATGTCGGTTGTCCCAATTGAGACACCAGCAATGCCAGCCACAGCCAGCATGGCCGAGACCACAACGAAATAAAGCGACGTGGATACTTTTCTTTTCACTGTTCCCGGTGGAGTTTCCTGCCCGGGTTGCCTGCTCTGAGCGTGCAAGGGATTTTCGCTCATATTTCCTCAGGGTAAATAGCCTGTGAGAGTGCCTCAAGCAGGTTGACTGCATGTTGGGACATGGACAGAATCAGACGATTCTCAACGACCAGAACTTGTTTCTTGCGCCCTGCAGTCGTGACAGAAACACCCACATCCGCAAGCATGCGAGTCTTCATATCCTGCAAAGACCCAATTGATCCCGCTGTGATGATCCAGTCGGGATTCCAGGCCGCAACATGTTCACTGCTGATAGTTCCATAAGGACCAATTCCTTGTTCGGCTGCGATGTTGATGGCGCCCAGTTCAGTGACAATGTGGTCAAATAGCGAGCCCTTTCCATACGTATGGGCAAAGTTGTAAAACGCAAGGATACGCAGGTCTGCCTGAACGGCGGGTTTACGCTTTTTGGCAGCGTCGATGGCTGTTCCAAGACGATGGATTTCATCCCTTGCCTGCTCGTCTTTTCCCGTCAGAAATCCTGTTGTTTCCAGACCATCCGCAATCTGGTCAAAATTTTCGTTGACCGTTTGCATCCGGAAGACCGGCAGACCGGCAGAACGTGTGATCTCGACATATTCAGCAAGAGCAGTCTGCGCGACGAGCGTCAGATCAGGTCGGCGACGCAAGACAGCTTCCAGGTCAGACGCAATGGCGACATCCATATTCTTGATCTGGTCAGCAATGTAGCTGTAACTGGAATCATGTGCAACAGAACTAGTAACAACAATGCTCTCGGGAAGTGCAACAGCAAACAGATAGTGATCCGACACAAGGGACTGTGAAGCAAGGGTTTCTGGTGCTTGCTGCAGTCGCAGTTCATCCCCCAGGGCATCCCTTGCACTCCTTGGGAAACCTCCATCTGTTGAAATGCGGGAATGTTCTAGCCGATCCCCTGCTGGGTCACAACCCCAGAAAAGAAAAAGGCTGATCCCAACTATTAGTTTCCACATCGAAATTGAGAGTACTAGTACCTGAAACTGACGCCTACAATGGCCCATCGCCCAGGTGAGCCAAAACCATCCTCGTAGTAGTCCCGGTTCAACACATTCTCAGCCTTGCCATAGAACTCAAGGGTCTTGCTATCCGAAACCGGCAACTCGTAACGCATCACAATATCAGCTTTTACAGGACCATCAAAAACCATCTGTCGACCTTGTGTGCCATACGGCGAGAGTATGTAATCGCTAACTGCAAATAAATCGAATGTGACATTAACTCGTTTCGTAATCCATCTGGTGGCAATCAGTGCGAACGTATGGACCGACAACCCTGGTGTCCCAAAAAAATCAGTGCCTATCGTAGGTGTCCTGGAGTCCGAATTTGTATAGGTATAGGCTGCTTGGAAGTATGAACTGGATACAGGAGTGAACTGGCCACTCAACTCAACACCACGGCCGATACCGCCCCCACTGTTCCTGTAACCCCCAAAGCGATTGAAACGGTCATTCGTTGGGAAATTTGCAAAGTCAAAAATAACCGTTTCCTGCAGGTTGGTGTAAAAAACCGTACTGCTTAGCAACAACCGAGATTTGCTCAGCCACTGGTCAATGCCCACGTCAGCAGCCACAGCCCGTTCTGGGTTGAGTTGTGGGTCTCCCCAGTAACTGAAGTCCCTTAAGAATGACGAGAAAGACCCACCATAACGCTCATACAAGGATGGGGCACGGAAGCTGTTTCCTACGTGTGCACGGAGTTTGGTTTGACTTTTTCCCAAGAAGTAAGCCGCTGAAACATCCCCTGTATAGGAATTGCGCGGAGAGCCACCCGAATCATCTTCATAAGGGCTTTGTGCGCCGGAGTAACTCGGGACTCCCAAGCCAAAGTATTGGGCGCGGCCTGACAGTGAAAGATTCAGGCGACTATCCAGGAGACGAAACTGTTCTTGTGCATAAACAGCATGACTTGCTTGCCTGATATTGATTTGATTCTTAACAGGGTTTAACGACTCATCTGCATTGAAGTTGAGATACTGTTCATCCTCGTACTCATACCCGATACTGACCAGGGAGGCCGCACCCAGTCGATAGTCCGTCCTTGCCTGTAGCAGATGGATTCTTCCTTCATACTGGTCGAGAGTGCTGGTGACAGGATCATACAGGCTTGGCCCGGCTGGCCCATCCTGATACGACCGGTTGGTATCTACAAGTTGATATGCCAGCCTGTACGAGCTGTGCATTGTCATATTGTGCTGCAGGATGAAAGCACCTGATAACAATGCAGTTGTGTTCCTGTTGTCGGGATCAATCTGAGAGGGGATGAACGTGGATCGTCCCGCAATGAACGGCAAACCCTGTTCAAAGAGTTCCAGCTGGGGGACAGGCAATGCATAGGCCCTTACAGTACCCGAGGCAGGAAAGTTCGCAAGAATTTCCGGTGTGAAGGCTGGACTCTCGGTTGCTGCCACAAATGCATCGCTTGCCCAAACCCTGCCACTGATTGCAATCTTTGGTGTTAACGAGAATTTTGAAAACCCATTCACACTGCTGTTCCTATAGGGGCTTCTGTCACGGTATCCATTTATAACGTTCAAGTGAGAGAGTCCACCGCTGTATACAAAGCGATCCCCTGCAAGTCCTCCACTAGCCCGACCGACACCACGCAACATTCCCAGGCCACCACCTTCCGCACGGAGTTCACCATGCGGTTGCCCCCCGCCCTGATGGGAATTGATATTGAGGACTCCTCCCACAGCATGCGATCCATACAGCGAGGATCCAGAGCCACGCAGGAACTCAATCTTTTCGGTATTCACACTTACCATGTCGGCCAAATATGGCGTTGCTTCTCCCCGAACACTTGTCGCATCACGGAATCGTAACCCGTCAAACAGCACTGCAGTATGATGCGTCGGCAGACCCCGCGTCTGAATGGTCGTAAAACTGCCAGGACCTCGCAGTTGTTGCACCCTGACTCCGGGAATATGGCGGATCGCTTCTACTAACGAGTATTCATTACGCAGTGCAATCTGTTCAGCATCAATGACATCCAGCGACTTTGCTACTTCCCGCAGCATGAGTGGAGTACTGGAAGCAGTTACTATCACCTTCACTTCTGTTCTGGAAATTGCAAGTGTCATATCCCGGGAGGTATCCGCCAGAACAATAACTGTTTGCAGCGCTGTCAAAGCTGTATCACTTGCTTCGGCTTTCAGAAGATACTCACCATCCGGAATATTCAGGAATTCGTAGAATCCATCCAATCCACTGAGAGCTTTCCGCAACTCACCGCTGCGACGGTCAAACAGAAATAGTTTTGTGTCTGCAACCAATGCACCATGGGGATCAAAGATCCTGCCGTGCAGGTTAGCCGCATTGAGTTGTGCTGCAAGTAGCAGCACCATAAGAGGCAAGATCAATCGAACCCTGCTCAAGGTGAAGGAATATTTAAAAAAATTGTATGAGTGTCTCCGCACCCAAATCTGTCTATACAAGTTGTTGCCTCCTGGACAATCTGCAACAGCAGGTTGTCGTAACACGAACGTTCAAGCGCTTGTATCTGGAGGAAGGATTGGGACCGGGATTCCTGACAAATGACCAAACCGGAGCGGAGTATTCCCGCCAAGGCTGTTTCCATAGGTTAAGTTACTGGTATCCAAGCTACTGATCCGTTTCCTCGCGGATTCTTGCGCATTGACCCTGCAGGCAGGTCTCCTGGCTCACGGATATTGGCGTTTGTTATGACGCCTGCATGATCCCAGCCTTCCCAGGGTTTTCACCCCAGTGGCAGTTTGAGATCATTCACCGTTAACAGTGGCGGGACCGCGCCGGTATTGCACCGGACTTCCCTTTGCTGCCCTTGCGGGCACCTGTCGAGTCTCATGCCTATTCTATCCCGAATTAGCCGACCAAGTCAAGCTAGTAGTAGCCGTGGTAACAGTGAGTAGTCCTAATTGTTTAAACAGACAGTATTTTTCTATCGATCTGAAACCGCTGTCACTCTTTTACTTGCTCTTTCACAAACTCATAGACCTGCTCTAGTGCATGATCGAGTTGTTCAGGATTCCTTCCTCCAGCCTCAGCAAGGTCCGCCCTGCCACCACCACCGCCACCAACAAGCTCAGCCACTGACTTCACGATGTTGCCAGCATGAACCTTACTGCCAGAAACATCTTTCGTAGCGGCAGCAATCAATGACACTTTGCCTTGATCAGTTGTACCAAGAACAACAAGACCGGAACCGATCTTGTTGCGCAATGAATCGGCCAATGAGCGCAAGTGATTTTTTTCAACACCCTCAAGCCTTGCGACAAGAACTTTCATGCCCAGGATATCCCGGGCTCTGGGAACCAGTTCGTCTACGTTGGACTGAACCAGCTTTGCCTGCAGGCTGTCAATTGTCTTTTCCTGCCGGCGATGGTCTGAAATCAACGCCTGTAATGCATCCACAAGACCCTTATCTGTCACGCGAAGTAAATTCGCCATGCGATCAATGTTTTGCAATGCATCAGAGTACTGTAGGTAAGCTCCATGGCCAGTGAGGGCTTCTAAACGGCGTACACCAGCAGCACTGCTACTCTCAGAAATAATTTTGAACACTCCAATTTCACCAGTCCGAGCAACATGGGTACCACCACAAAGCTCCTTGCTGAAATCCCCAATTGACACAACACGTACCTTGTCCTGGTACTTCTCACCAAACAATGCCATCGCACCGCTTTTTACTGCGGAATCAAGATCCCGAACATCAGTCACAACCTCTGAGTCTTCAAGGATCTGATTATTGACTAGTTGTTCTACCTCTTCGATTTCACCAGGCTCAAGTGGCGCATAGTGCGTAACATCGAAGCGGAGACGGTCAGGAGCAACCACGCTCCCAGCCTGCTTGACGTGGGGTCCCAATATTTTGCGTAGTGCTGCATGCATCAGGTGGGTGGCTGTATGATTGCGCCGGGAGTCATTACGCAGGCTGTCATCCACTCGTCCCACCAAGCGATCGCCTACTGCAATGTCCTGCAGGATGTCTGCCCGGTGTACGCTGATGCCCCGCAAGGGAGCCTGTACGTCATGGATGCGGGCCACTTCCAATGCACCCTGAAGCAACACACCATGGTCACCAACCTGGCCTCCAGACTCTGCATAGAATGTCGTTCGATCAAGTATGATCCCGGCCTCGGAACCAGCCTGAACCCTGTCTACCTGTTTATCACCTTGCAGGAGCCCGACAACCTGCAAGTCATCCACTGAAGTTATTTTATATCCAATGAACTCCGTGTTGCCTTTTTCCCGTAGCTTGGTCAGGACGGGAAGCATTCCACCACCAGGCCGAGCCATGCCTTTCCAACTTGCCTGGGCACGAGTCCGTTGCTGCTCCATTGTCTCATCGAAGCCTTGAAGATCAATTACAAATCCTCGTTCGCGAGCCATCTCCTGCTGTTCATCAAGGGAAAGTCCAAAAGTGTCATATAACCGAAATGCATCAGTACCAGGAATCGAACCGTCCTCAACATTACTGAGGACTCCTTCAAACTCACGTTCCGCTATGACAAAATTCCTCTGATAGCGAAATTCTTCTTCGCGAACAATACGTGCAACACGTTCCTTGGATTCCTGCAGTCCGGGATAACCAGCCTTCATGAAATCCGCAACAAAACTCGTCAATTCATGGAAGAACAGTCCTTCAAACCCCGCCAGCCGGGCATGACGCAGGGCCCGTCGCATGATCTTCCGCAATACATAGCCCCGGCCCTCATTGGAAGGCATAACATTGTCATGGACCAGAAACGCTGTAGCACGACCATGATCCGCAACAATCCGCAACATGACATCTGTGTCATTACTTTTGCCATAACGAACTCCGAGTAATTCCCCGGAACGTTGAATGAGTGGCGAAAACAAATCCGTCTCGTAGTTCGAAAGCTTGCCCTGCAAGACCGCAGCCAAACGTTCCAGACCCATGCCTGTATCAATCGAAGGCTTCGGTAACGGGTGCAGGTTGCCTTCTGAATCCCGGTCAAACTGCATGAAGACCAGGTTCCATATTTCGACATAGCGGGATGTATCGGCAGGAAACGGCTCATCCTCCTCACCTGACTCCAGACCCTCGGGTCCATAATCGTAAAAGATTTCCGAGCAAGGCCCGCAGGGGCCCACGTCTCCCATTTGCCAGAAATTATCCTTCTCATCGCAGCGAAAGATACGATTCGACCCAATACTGGTCACCTGTTTCCAGAGTTGTTCGGCCTCATCATCATCCCGGAAGATCGTGACATAAAGACGTTCCTCAGGCAGACCATACACCTTGGTCACCAAATCCCAGGCATATTCGATGGCTTCCTTTTTGAAATAGTCTCCGAATGAGAAATTTCCGAGCATCTCGAAGAAAGTGTGATGCCTTCGGGTACGTCCTACATTTTCGAGGTCATTATGCTTGCCACCTGCACGAACACATTTTTGTGAAGTAGTCGCTCGTGCATAATTCCTTAAGTCTTCACCCAGAAAAACTTCCTTGAATTGATTCATCCCCGCATTCGTAAACAGCAGGGTCGGATCATTAGCAGGAACAAGCGGGGAACTGGACACTCGAAGATGCCCTTTTGATTCGAAGTATTTCAGGAACTGTTCGCGAATCTCGTCGCCAGACATGGGAATTACAGCCCTTTAAATGGCTGCCTTATAGACTTCCTATTCTACTTCCAAGCTTGAACTTATTGATCTAGGCAAGACATCTGCAGGCTTGTTGAATCCAGTGCCAGCCAGGAATCGAGTGATAGTCCGGAAATGCCCGAAATCATTGACACACAATTTGCCCCGGCAGCAAAAACATCGACTGCATTCTCCAGAGAGATACCTCCGATTCCAACCAGCGGCTTGTTTGTCCAATGCCTGGCATTGCGAATACCTTGAAGGCCCACTACCGGGTCGGGATTGCTTTTGGATACTGTTTCATAAACAGGTCCAATGGCCAGATAATCTGCAGACAGACACTCCGGTGCGGCAAGTTGCTCTGCATTGTGTGTTGAGTAGCCAATGAGCATGTCAGGGCCCACCAGGCGCCTCACTTCTTCAGGTAGCAGGTCTTCTTGCCCAACATGTACTCCATGAGCACCCACAGCCAGGGCAATATCCGTTCTGTCATTCATAATCAAGCAGGTGTTGGACTCCTGGAACAGCTTGGCAATTGCCGCAACTTCCTCAAAACGATGCCTGGTGAACTCTCCCTTATGCCGGTATTGGGCGACACATATATCTGAGTCAGCCAGTAGTTCTGCAAAACGGATTGCTGATTGCCCTGTACTTTCCAGATAAGCCGTATCAACTATTGGATAAATTGATGGCATTTTTACGAGAAATGAATCCCGCATCTCACGCAAGTGTTCCGTGTTGCTCACAATTTGTTTTGCTCCTGGAAGCAGTCAGTGGCTTCAAGCGGACAGGTAACTGCTGGAAGTCACTGGCTTATCACCACCACCCCCAAACCCTTACTGCTTCAGGGCTTCGGGTACTTCAAAACACCTGATAATACCTTGCTCAGGCTACAAGGTCGCAGTTAACCAATCTCCATAATCTCGTTCTCTTTGATCAATGCAGCCTTGTCCATTTGTTCAATGGAATGGTTTGTGATCTTCTGGATGTCGTCATGACCACGTTTGCTCTCATCCTCTGAAATGGTCTTGTCCTTTTCAAGATGCTTGATCGCATCATTAGCATCCCGTCTAACATTACGTACTGAAACTCGGTGCTTTTCCACAACATTATGAAGCTGTTTGACCAGTTCTTTCCTGCGTTCCTGCGTTAGTGGTGGTATTGCAAGGCGGATAAGCTTGCCGTCGTTTGCCGGGTTCAGACCAAGGTTTGATGCCATAATCGCCTTTTCAATGGCTCTAATCTGCGAGACATCCCAAGGTTGGATAGTTATCAATGAAGAGTTTGGTATTGCCAGGGTGGCAATCTGGCTGATAGGAGTAGCCGTTCCGTAATAATTAACCTTGATGGGATCCAGCAGAGCAATCGAAGCTCTGCTCGTGCGGATTGTTGCCATTGCACGGCCCAGGTCTTCAATTGCATTCTGCATTCGAAGCTCGGCCTGGGTCTTGATTTCAGAAACAGTATCACCGGTGATATGTGGCATGGAAATGGTCCTCCACTAACTCAGGAATGCCTCATCAGGGTACCCGGATATTCACCTTGGGCAACTTGAACAAGCATGTTCTTTGAAGCCATCTCAAATACCAACACCGGTATATCGTTTTCACGGCATAGTGCAACTGCTGTAGCGTCCATAACACAAAGCCTTTGAGCCAGAACCTGATCGTACGATATCTTCTCATATCGCCTGGCATCCTGATAAACAGCCGGATCCTTGTCGTAGACTCCATCCACCTTAGTGGCTTTAGCCAGCAGATCCGCCTCTATCTCAATGGCACGCAGGGAAGCTGCTGTATCTGTTGAAAAGTAAGGATGTCCAGTACCGGCAGCGAATAACACGATCTCACCTTGCTCCAGGGCTTCGATAGCAACCGATCGCTTAAAAATCTCTGCAGCTGGTTCAACTCGAATTGAACTCATCACTCGAGTCCTGATATCTCTCTGCTTGAGCTTCTCGGCCAGTGCTAGCGAGTTAATCACTGTGGCAAGCATCCCCATGTAATCCGCAGTAACCCGTTCGCTACCTGTTTTGAAACTGCCTGCACCCCGGATGATATTCCCCCCACCCAAGACCAGCCCCAGTTGTGTACCAAGCTGGTGAGCAGACTGGATTTCGTCCGCAAACCATTCTGTTTTCTGTTTGTCAATGCCTGTCCCATGCGGGCCAGCAAGCATTTCGCCTGATAGCTTGACTAGAATTCGGCGTGGCTTCTGCATGCCAGATAGGCTCCATCATATTTGCAAGTGAACAGATAATTCCTGTGAACCAAAACAGGTCAGGTTTTCAGTGATCTCCGAGGATACTGATCATACGTCATCGCCAACCTTGAATCGCTGGAATCTGCGAATCGTAATATTCTCACCGAGCTTGGCAATTGCAGTCTGAATCAATTCTCCAATGATCGTTGAAGGATCTTTCACAAAAGGCTGATCCACAAGCACAATTTCTTCGTAGAACTTTCCCATCCGTCCATCTACAATCTTGTCAATGATTCTCTCGGGCTTGCCTTCTTCCAGTGCCCGGTCGCGTTGAATCTGACGCTCTTTTACAAGATCTCCCTCGGGGACTTGCTCACGGGTGATGTAACGAGGATCAGCCGCAGCAATCTGCATCGCTATGTCCTTGACCAGCTTCTGGAAATCATCTGTACGAGCCACAAAATCCGACTCACAATTCACTTCAACGAGCACGCCCAGCCTTGCTCCAGCATGGATGTAACTTGCAATTACACCTTCATTTGCAACTCTGCCACTTTTCTTCTGAGCAATAGCAATTCCGCGCTTTCGCAGTACGACTTCTGCAACTTCCATGTTGCCGCCAGCCTCTACCAGAGCCTTTTTGCAATCAAGGAAACCTGCACCGCTCTTGTCGCGCAGTTCCTTGACCAACTTTGCACTAATACCCGTCGCCATTTAACACCTTCTTATACAAATCTCAGGGAACCAAACCAGCTCAGCTGCTGATGTGTACTTCAACTGGAGCCTGGTTGAGTACAGACTCACTGTTCTTTGGAAGACTTGCCTGATCAAGCTCTTCACCCAACTCGATTAATGCTGCTTCCTGTTCCTGTGCCTGCAACATTGACCTGCCGGAAATGATTGCATCAGAGATTTTACTTGAGAACAATCGAATAGCGCGCAGGGCGTCATCATTCCCAGGGATGACATAGTCCACATCATCCGGGTTGCTGTTTGTATCAACGACCGCAATCACAGAAATATTCAGTTTGCGTGCCTCACGAACGGCAATTTCTTCTTTTCTCGTGTCAATCACGAACACCATGTCCGGCAACTTGGTCATACCGACAATACCGGCAATATTGGCGTGGAGAGCCTTGCGTTCGCGTTCCAGTCGGGAAATTTCCTTCTTGGAACGGCCTTCATAGCCTTCTTCCTCGGATAGCCGCTGAAGTTCCATATACCGATTCAGGGACTCCTGTACAGTCATCCAGTTGGTCAGCAATCCACCCAGCCAACGATGATTGATGTAATACATGTCGCAACGCTTGGCCTCTTCGAGGATGGCTTCCTGAGCCTGGCGTTTGGTGCCAACGAACAAAATGATCTTGTTCTTGCTGGCCTGCTCATGGACAAACTGCAGGGCATCCTTGAAATACTTCAGAGTTTTTTGCAGGTCGATGATGTGAATGTTGTTACGTTCACCAAAGATGTATTCCTTCATCTTTGGATTCCAGTGCCTGGTCTGATGCCCGAAATGAACGCCGGCTTCGAGCAATTCTTTCATTGTGATTTGCGACAAGTTACCTCCTCTTTGTTCGCATTGAAAGTGCAACTAACTGCAAGCTGCACATGCAACCGAAACCGTCCAAGCAGGATTTGGATCCAGTCAACAAGATCAAAATTTTTAGCTCCCAACTAGCGTTTGGAGTACTGGAACCGCTTGCGAGCTCCTGGTTTTCCGTATTTTTTCCGCTCACGCTTGCGCGGGTCGCGTGTCAGGTAGCCGTTTTTTTTCAACAGTGGCCTCAATTCAGGGTTGTAGTTCTGGAGTGCGCGCGCAATACCAAGCCTTACTGCGTCAGCCTGACCGGCTTTCCCGCCACCATGAACCAGTACCAGAGTGTCGAATTTTCTTATCGTCTCACTGACCAGTAATGGCTGACGAACCTTTGCCCGGGTTGATTCTGTTGGAAAGTACTGCTCGGGAGTATTTTCATTGATCTTGATGGTCCCGGAACCTGGGCGCAGAAAGACTCGGGCCACAGACGTTTTCCGTCTGCCCGTACCGAGATATTGCACTTGATTTGTTGCCAAGATATTCCCCTGAATTCCTTATTCTACTGGCTGTCAGAGTACCCAGGGAGTTGGTTCCTGGGCACCGTGCGGGTGATCCTCACCGGCATAAACTTTTAGCCTTGTCGTAAGCTGTCGTCCGAGTTTGTTTTTCGGGAGCATACCGGCGACAGCACGCTGTAACAGACGCTCTGGATGCTTCTCACGAATTTCTCTTGCACTTGCCTTCTTCAACCCTCCGGGATATCCCGAATGACTGTAGTACATCTTGTCGGTCTCTTTATTTCCTGTAAGAATTACTTTGCTTGCATTGACAATTACGACAAAGTCTCCTGTTTTCAAAAAAGGTGTGAAGTCAGGCTTGTGTTTGCCGCGCAGGAGTGTTGCAGCCTGAGTTGCAACTTTGCCAACGGTCTGTCCATCTGCATTCAGAACACGCCAGCTATTGCTAACTTCTGCTGCCTTGGGAACGTAAGTCTTCATCTTTAATGTACTCCCTGCGTTCCAAACGCACGGAACCTGATATTCATAGTAACGCGGAGGCTTGAGCAGGGTCAATGATCGAACTGCAGCCCATGAGGAAACAACTGCCTGACCTTTCAGACTCGAATCAACCTGCTCTTGCTTGATTCTACACGGCAAACATACAAGAATGACGAAGTGCAGCTAAATTCCCGAATTGTGGCTTGCCTCTTTTTGTTGGCAGCTTGTTCAGTTCACGACCAGAACCTGATTCCAGACATTAATACCAGTCAGCTGGGGAAAAACCTGACTGAGCAATTAACTCCTGTCCTGGAAACGCTTAAAGACTCTCCGGGTAATGCTGAAGCAGCTGGCCAGGCAGGCAATATCCTGCAGGCATACGAACAACATGGCCTTGCTGCAAAGCTCTATGAACATGCACTTGCAATCTCACCAAATAAGTTTGCATGGGAGTACAACCTTGGAGTTGCTTATGCGAGTCTGGGGCGTTATGCCGACGCACAGACAAGCTTTGAGCAATATATCCAGCATGATGCAACCTACGCGCCAGCCTTTCTTCGCCTTGCCAGATCGTTGTCCGAGCAAGGACATTATTCGGAAAGCATCAGCAATTACCATGCTTTCCTCAAAAAACGACCTGGGAATTCCCAGGCTCTGTTTGGATTGGGGAGAGTGCAGGTGGCAATGGGTAATCTTGCAGAGGCCAAGGACTACTTGCTGGGTGCAGTCGAGGCAACAGAGGGGTTTGGTGAGGCACATTATGCGTTGGCCATGCTCTATCGGGACCAGGGGATGCTCAGTGAATCACAACAGCACCTTGAAAAATACGAACAGAACAAGCAAGGTGCTCCTGCTAATGATGATCCACAAATGCAAGCAGTTCTCCGGCTGAGAATCAGCGCAGCCGAGTATCTCAAACTCGGGGTTGAAGCAAAACAAGCCGGTCGGATCGAGGAATCCATAAAATTGCACTTGAGTGCACTCGAAGAAAACCCGGCCTTGCTGCAAGCTCACATCAACTTACTGATTCTTTATGGGGCCAGGGGGCAGACCGAAGCTGCCAGCAGGCAGTATAGAGAGGGTTTGGCCATTTCATCCGACAGTGCGGAGTTGCATTACAACTACGGTGTTGTTTGCTATCAGGCAGGCAATGCTCAGGAAGCCAAGCAAGCTTTCTAGGCAGCCCTTGCTGTTAATCCGGAACATGCCCTGGCGAATCACAACATGGGCCAGGTCCTGGAGGAAGAGCAACGTCTTGATGAAGCAATCACACACTACAACCGGGCACTAGCAAATCGACCTGACCACGGGTTGTCGCACTACAAGTTGGGCGTGCTATGGATGCAAAAGCGTCGTCCCCGTGATGCTGTAAGACATTTAAATGAAGCCGTAAAGGAAAATTCGGATCGAACACCGTCGTACCTGTATGCACTCGCAGCAGCACTTGTAGCTTCAGGGAACAGGGCACAAGCAATTGCAACCTTTCAAACGGCACGCCAACAGGCTGAGCATTACGAGCAGGCAGATCTGGTGCAGCAAGTCGACATTGCACTCCGGCAACTGAATTAAGGCGTTACAGTTCCAATGGCTGCAACTTTGTGGCAGTAGCCACCAAGCATCAACTTTCATTCCTTGGCCATCATTAGAGCCATAGAATGTCGCATCCAACCTTGCTGTACAGACTCTCTGGAGTCCAGCCTTGCAGCACTTCATCCCATTGCAAACAAAATGGAGAAATACTTTTATTGCGCAAAAACAGTGCAGATTTCGAGTCTTTGAGTTGTATTTTCCATGAAGCGTACATTAAGATAGTCATGGTTGTAATTTCCGTTATTATCCCCTTAACACAAGTAGATGGTGGTTCTAGTGTTCTGTATCAGAAGTTCTTGACCAGTGCATGTTGATTCTGGTACCGTCAGCCTAAGGAGGGAGGCGACGATGCCGAATCATCACACGAGAGGGGTTCCCGAGGTTTCGGAGGATGATCGGAAGGAACTGCAACGCTGGTTGCGGCGCCGGAAGACAGCCCAGTCGCTGGCCCTGCGGGCGCGCATTATTTTGGAGAGCGCCACAGGCAGGAGTGATCAGGCCGTAGCGGGTAAGCTGAACACGACACGGGCGACGGTCGGCAAGTGGAGGAGGCGGTTCTTGGAGAAGGGCTGCGATGGCTTGCTGGACGAGCCGCGGTCGGGGACGACGATGTGGAGGACGTGGCGATCCGGACGCTCGAGACCAAGCCGCGGGGAGCCACGCAGTGGAGCACGCGGTCGCTGGCCAAGGCGTGCGGGCTAAGCTCGGCGACGGTGAGCCGCATCTGGCGGACCTTTGCCCTGAAGCCGCAGCGCAGCGAGACGTTCAAGCTGTCGCGAGATCCCCTGTTCATCGAGAAAGTGCGCGATGTCGTCGGACTGTACATGCACCCGCCTGAGAAGGCCGTGGTGCTGTGCGTGGACGAGAAGGCGCAGATCCAGGCGCTTGACCGCACCCAGCCCTGGCTGCCGATGCGCCCCGGATCGCCGGAGAAGCGGACGCACGACTACAAGAGGAACGGGACCACTTCGCTGTTCGCGGCCCTTGACACGGCCACGGGCGAGGTGATCGGCAAGTGCTTCCGGAAACACCGCTCGGTGGAGTTCAAGAAGTTCCTCGCCATCATCGACAAGCGAGTTCCGCCGGAACTCAACATCCACCTCGTGCTGGACAACTACGGCACGCACAAGACCGCGATGATCCACAACTGGCTAGCGCGTCGCTCGCGATACCACCTGCATTTCACGCCCACGAGCGCCTCGTGGCTCAATCAAGTGGAACGCTGGTTCGCGGAAATCATGCGGCAGCAGATTCGGCGCGGCACCCATCGTAGCACGCAGGCGCTGGAAAAGGCGATCCGCGAGTACCTGGATGTCTACAACGAGGACCCTCAGCCGTTCGTGTGGACGAAAACCGCTGACGACATCCTAGAATCGCTCAAGAGTTACTGCACACGAACTTCCGAGACAGTACACTAGCATGGTTTTAGATGCTTTCCTCCACCACCTGCTTCGGGCTTCCCGGCGATCTTGTCGAGTTCGCGCTTGACGCGCTTTCCGAAGATCCGCTCCATGATTTCGGAGTCTGGGCGCTCGATAGTGTTGTGCGGAAGCCGACGCTTCCGCTTCTTCTTGGAGTTCTGATTCATGACTGACACAACCTCTTTCAATCTTATTCGCCTGATCGACAGGTTCCCAAACGACGACAAGTGCAGGGACTTTCTGGAAGACATGCGCTGGCCCAAGGACAAGGTGATTTGTCCGCACTGCGATAGCAGGAAAGTGTGCGAGATTCCCGAGCGCAACCAATGGGCCTGCCTCGCTTGCGAGTACCAGTTCAGCGCGACTTCCGGAACCATCATGCACGATTCGCACTTGCCGCTTCGCAAGTGGTTCATCGCTATCTATCTCATGCTCGAATCCCGAAAGGCTATCTCGGCCAACCAGATGAAGCGCACTCTCGGGATCGGTTCGTACAAGACGGCAACGTATCTGTGCCACCGCATCCGGGAAGCGATGGGCAACGATCCGTTTGATGGTCCTACGCTGTTCGGAATTGTCGAAGTTGACGAAACCCTGGTTGGAGGTAAGAAGAAAAACGTGGGGTCCGGAAGCCGCAAAGGCAAGACATGGGTGGCCGGGGCTCTCCAGCGGGGCGGGCAAGTCCGCTTGGCCAGGATTCCCAATATAAAACGCAAGACGCTGCACGCTTTCATCCAGAAAAACCTGAGCGACAACACCGAAGCCATTTACACAGACGAGCTGAAGTCCTATCTGGGCGTCGCCGACTTCGACACGCGCCACGAAACAGTGAACCACTCCGAATACGAATGGGTGGTCGGCGATGTTCACACCAATAGTATCGAGGGCGTCTGGTCGCTGTTCAAGCGCTCCATTGTCGGGGCCTTCCACAAGATCAGCGCCAAGCACATGGATCGCTACTTGGAAGAGATGGAGTGGCGGTTCAACAACCGCGACAACCCGTACATGTTCCGAGACACGCTGAAGCGCATCCTGAAAACGCCGCCTCTCACCTACCGAGAGCTGGTAGACGGCCCACCGAAAGAAACACTCAAAGCAGCTTGACAGACGTCTATAGCACGTTATAGACCCATTGCCGGAGCCATTCTTCTGGAAGCCCGTGAGTCGGGACTCCTGTTGAATATAAGAGCCGTGTATTGAGGATCGGGGTAGCTCCCCGGTCCTACGGCGAACAGGCAGGACGCTTCTCTTTCCAGAGGGATGGTTCCAAGGCCCGGCACTTTCGCCGTGCCTGAGCGTTAGGAGGCTAAAAGGAACCACAGATGATTCGCTCGTATTATTACAACTCTCACAGTGACCGCTGGATTGCTGGTCACTCCCCCTATGGCGAAAGCCGTGAACCAGACTTATCTTGTGTCAAGGGGATAATCACGAAAATCTTAAACAACTTTACGGGAGGGCTGACCAGTTCTCTCGTTCTCGTACTGGCCCTGTGCATAGGCGCATCGCAAGTCTATGGGCAGTTGGTGCAGGGAGGAATTGACGGCCTGGTTACGGATATAACTGAAGCAGCGATTGTTGGTGCAGAAGTATCGATCATGAACGAAGCAACTGGAGAATCCCGGAGTTCCACAACTGGGGCGTCGGGTAACTTCACTTTTCCTTCTGTGAATACGGGATCATACTCGATCACAGTTCTCTCGGATGGATTTCAGGCCTTTACAACTACGGGTGTGATGGTTTCCCAAAACAGTAGTGTGCGTGTCAACGCACGTCTCGAGATCGGTCAAGTTTCAGAAGTGGTGACTGTTGAGGCATCCACTGCCACACTGCAGACCGACCGTGCCGAAGTCCGGCAGGAAGTCACTGAAACCACATTACGCAACGTGCCAATTCCGCTCGGCAGGAATTACCAGATGCTGTTTCTCACATTGCCTGGATTCTCGCCACCCCAGAATGCACACTCCGTTCCTACGAACCCGAGTCGTGCAGTTCGTTTTTCAGTCAATGGCACCAGTCGCTCCAACAACAACACACGTATTGATGGTGCTTCTTCAACCAACATCTGGGTTCCTCACATGACTGGTTACAATCCTGCATTGGAGTCGATTGAGACGGTCAACATTGTGACCAACTCATTTGATGCTGAACAGGGTCTTGCCGGTGGTGCTGCAATTAATCTTCAGATCAAGTCAGGCACCAATTCTATCCATGGTTCGGCGTTCGAATACCACATGAACCAGCACATGAAGGCATATCCGTACTTCAGTGATCGCACCAGTGCCAAACCAAAGCTGATCAACAATCAGTTTGGTGGCACAGTTGGCGGTCCTATCATGAAAAACAAGTGGTTCTACTTCCTGAGCTACGAGGGTACCCGCGAATCCCAGTTTGCACAAAGGTTTATTGATCTTGGTACTAAGGATATGCGTTTTGGCGATTTGAGTGCAGCCCCCACAACGATGTACGATCCACTGACAGGCATTCAAGACCAGACTCACCCAGACTATGCCACGGATCGTTTACCCTTTGAACGCAACATGATCCCCAGGTCAAGAATTGACCCGGGTGTGGCTGCAATCATGCATGCTTCCTCATTCCCGAACCCTAACAAGACTGGTGTCGGAAGCCTTGGACTCAACCAGAACTACATTGCTAATGGTTCAACAACATTCTTCCGCGACACCTTTGATGTCAAGACAAACTTCAACCTTTCCGAGCAGATGACCGGATTCATACGTTTCAGCATGCTGGACTACCGCATGGCAAACGGACAAACATTGGGCCCGTGGGGTGGTAACCGTTTACACCCAACAAACTCGAACTCTGGCACAGGATTTGGCAATACATACTCAGGAACCATTTCCGTTACACACGTTGTATCGCCAACTTTCGTTGTCGACGGGCATTACGGCTACACCCTGGTAGATACGAACGTTGAGCAACAGCGGCTGGATGAAAACCTGGGATACACACTGATGCAAATTCCTGGTCTGCAATCAAGCCGGAAAATTGATGGTGGCTGGCCACGGCTTAGGATTGATAATTTTGAAGATTTGGGGTTTCAAACAGTTTCCAGCCTTACTACCGTTCCGATCCTCAAAACCAGTTCGTGGTGAATGCTAACTGGACGAAAGGCACCCACAACATTCGATTTGGAACAGATATTTACTTGCAGGATCTGGATCATAACCAGCCAGAATTTTCAGGTGGTACAGGTGCTGCTTCCGGAGAGTTCCGATTCCGTAACAACACAACAAGGCTTAGCGGAGGCCCAGATGGAGCAAATGACTACAATTCCTACACATCGTGGCTTTTGGGAATGCCGCAAACTGCTGGAAAAATCTAGCAATTCAATGAAAACGGTTATTTTACAAGGACAAAGCTGTTGAGTTTCTACTTGCGTGACCGCTGGCAAGTAACACCAAAACTGACCATGTCTTTTGGCGTTCGTTATGAAGTCTACCCGTTCCCGACTCGCGATGTGCGTGGGCTGGAACGTTACGATTCTGACAACAACAAGATCTGGGCGTGTGGTGTAGGTGATATTCCCACAGACTGTGGCATAGGCATTGGCAAGCACAATGTGGTCCCCCGTGTTGGAGTGGCATATCGCATGACTGATAGCACCGTTTTACGCGTAGGTTACGGGGTTACAATCGATCCATTCAATTGGGCTCGCCCGCTACGTACAAACTTCCCAATCATGGCAAAAGATGGTCCAGTGTTACCCGACAGTTACGGATTCGCAACGACTTTGCGTGATGGACTCGAGGTTATCAATGAGCCTGATCTAGGAAACGGAATTCTGGATCTTCCACTGACAACTGTCGTGCGTACCATGGACACCAACAATCTTACTCGCGGATATATTCAGTCCTGGAACCTTACTCTTGAACAACGTCTTGGCAACTGGATCGCAAGTGCAGGTTACGTTGCAACTCGTTCAGTCAACCAGTTGGCAGGTCTTGAACAGAACTGGGGTGATATTGGCGAAGGTGGCGCTGGACGAAAACTCAACAAGAAATTTGGACGGAGTGCAGGAACGACTTTGTTCGGTAGTCTGGGAACAGCAAAGTATGACTCGTTGCAAGCCAAACTGCAGCGCAGATTCAGCCAAGGTCTGCAATTGAACCTGGCTTGGACATGGGCACATGGCCGTGGATATACTGGCGAAGACTCTGGCTCTGGAATTGGTACCTTCCGGATTCCCCCTACTACCACAGGGCATATTCCGATCTGGGGCAAGACATTCGTCATAATTTCCAGATGACCGGCATCTATGAGTTGCCATTCGGTAAGGGCAAGCCAATGCTGGCAGACAGCGAATTGGGCAAGATTCTTGGTGGCTGGCAGATTAATGGACTGCTGAGTGCATACACTGGCACTCCCTTTTCCGTTAGTGCAAATGGTGGTAGTTTGAATGCCGCAGGGTCCGGCCAGGTTGCTGATTGCGTTTCCACGCCACAGATCCAGAGTTATGACAATTCAGGAGGGAATTCATTGTGGATGAATAAAGATGCATTTGCCCAACCTACCGGACCACGCTATGGAAACTGCGGGCTGAACAACGTAAGAGGTCCCGGTCTGTTGAACGTTGATCTGGGCATCTTCCGGAAGTTCCAGATAGGTGAAACAACGGATATTCAATTCCGCATAGAGGGATTCAACATGATGAACAGTCCGCATTTCGAACGTCCAAACTCGAGAAGTATAACGAGTGGTAGTTTCATGCTTTTGAACAGAATCAGGAATACGGGACGAGAAGGAATTGATGAGCGGCTCTTCCATGTCGGTTTGCGCATAGGCTGGTAGCCTCAGGCAAACCTTCATCATTCATCACAAAAGGCCGCGCTTCGGCGCGGCCTTTCCTTTTTTAGTGCCTGTGCTCACCCTTGTGACTTATTAGCCAGGCTCAACGAAAACCGACACAAACTGAAACAGCTTGCTCCTCAATTTGCATGTGCTGGCTAACAATCAATCCTGCTGCAGAAATTCAGATCACAATCACTTTCTGAGTACACCCAAGGCAAGAGAGTAGTCCCTGTTTTCGTAATTGAGGGCATCTGTACAACCTCAGGGATAATCGAATATTGATCCCGACAAAGTGATGCAGACCATGAGCCTCAAACAAAAAATTGGATTTGACCCTCAGTCCACTCCCCGTCAACGTGCGAAAGAGCGTCGCAAGTTGCAACGTTACATCAACTTGAAGCTGATCGCGAATGGCATGCTTACCAGCGATGGGAACTATGACGATGTCAGCTTGGGACTACTGGATAGCCATCGTGAAAAAATTCGCCTGCTCCTTGAGCACCGTTGTGCAGCTGACAAGCGAATAGAAGATTTCATGGCCAGACATTTCTACGGCCATGATTCTGACAACCCGCTACGGTTGCCTCCCCGCACACTTGTGCTGGATCGACATGGCATGGCACGCGAACTCTCGCTTCCTGCCAGTGGTGACGAATTCGCTTCAAAGTACGTTCAGTCTTACCGTGTGGCGAATGGCATACTGCACAATCCACGCAATGACCGCCGCACGACAAAAGGAACATTTCATGTGGCTGAGGGAGGCTTGCCAATCCCTAGGGACAAGATTGCCGTCCCCAAGAAAGTGTTTGCAGAACTCTTTCGGATAGCAGTCTCTCCTCCTGCCGATTTGTGCAATTTGCCGTTTTCCAGCAAAGCAAGCTGCTTTGTATCCCTGCTGCTGCGTCCTCTTGTCTCACCTGGTGTTTCGGGTTTTACCAACGAGAAACGAATGGAAATTCGATTTTTCACACCTGGTGGACTGGTAAGCAACCTGGATTTCGTTGAATCGATATTCGGGAATGCAGGTGATGCCTACCTGCCCGAGAATGACGCCGGGCTTGATGTCGAGCATTGGAGTGGTCATACCGGAGCAGTGATCCTTGCTCCTCACCTGGAAGAAATGACAAAAAAGCAGGTTGGCTTGCCTCACATCGAAAAGGCAACTGAGCGACAGCGACAGGACGGTATGTACTGGCAGCAGGAACATGAACTTTACAACGATGGAAGCCCATTCAAATTGACTTGCCGGACAGCCGAGGGAGTCATAATCACACTGATTTCAGACAACTATTTTGGTTACTGCAAAAAGGAAGTCAAGACACAGATCAGTTTCGCGGCCAATTTGCTTGGTAATGCAGAGGAAGAGCACTCTGGAGGGGTAATCGCATTTGCGAGCTACAACCTGGGACATGATTTTCGTGTGGACTCACGAAAATACAATGATCTGACTCTCGGTGATGTTGTCCACAGCTACCCTGACTCGATTGAATTGAATTCTCAAGGTTATGCACAGGACAGGAACTTCCCCGCCCTCTATTACATCCCTGAGGATGCTTTCGCAAGTATTCGCACCCAAGACATCAGCTGGTCCCATGATGGAGAAATACACAAACTTCCACTCCTGCCAGGGAATATCTACATGACTCCATCCGGGTTCCGCATCCGGATGGAAAAACACCCGGCAGCACCTTCCTGGCGATTGCGGGGCACAGTTGGCGAAGGTGTGTTTTGCCACAAGCCTTGTACTGTCAGTGGCGGGGGTAAAAGTGAAATCAGCAAGTCTCTTCTTGATTACATGCTATATGGCCCCATCTTTGTAGTCGATCAAGGAAAGGATCTGGAGCTGGTCCAGAAAATCTTTGACAAGGATTATGCACAACGCTGGCAGCAGGGGTCCCCGCAGTTCAGTATTTACAAGCAACGACCCAGTAGATCCATTCTGAGCGAGGAGCGTTCGCTGGGAAGCGTCATCAAGCTCCTAACTCCCTCACAGGAGTATTCGGAAGAATACAACACCTGGCTGGCAAGGATTCCCAACCACATTTACGCAATCGCATTTATCATCAAGCGTTTCTACAAACCGGAATGGGGCGAAAAGTGGCGAGACCTGTTCCGTGTGGACATCATCAACGGTTCACCTGGACACGAACTCAAGTATGAAAACCGCAAGCTGGTCGGTACATACCTGCGAGTCGGTCTGATTGGTGAACACACCTGGCGTACGTTCAAGTGTCGTCAGGATTTTGTGGCAGCTGAAAAGTTGCAGACCGAAGATGACATCAGTGCATCAATTGTTGTTCCAGCGAAATCTCCGGGAATTGCAGATCCTGACATCTCCGTCAGCATGAAATTCTCTGAAAACTGCGAGTTTCGCCTGTTTCAGAGGCCGGATGATGCAATCCACCGGGGTCTCGACAAACAAACAGAGCTCGACATGTCACAAGGAGAGGCTTTTTTCTCGAATTTTGAACCCCTGACCCGGGAACAGGTTTTCGAGATGACCCAGAAAGCGGCGGACTTCGAACAGTTCAGCAAGCCAATGCGTCATTTCCTGCGTGGGGTAAGTGAATCCTCCCACAAGTATGCTGTGTGTTCGGCCAGTCCCAGACTGATCGACGGTGTCCCCTCCAAAAACCCCCGTTACCTGCAGGACCGGCTTGACCTTATCTCACCCATAGAACGTTATGCATCCGAGATGGGGGTAAGACTGTTCCGCGGAATTCCTGCTAACAAGCCCTTGCAGCAACCTGTGAATGCAGTGCTCATCGGACGTCAGAATAATCCTCCAGACCCTGGCAGCAGCATTCGGGGACTGGCCGTTTACAACCCGATTCATTATCAGGAATTACCTGAGTTATTTATGGACTTCATAGTGTCACTGACTGGCAAAAGTCCTTCAACAACAGGATTCGGGTCTGAAGGGGCCTTGACCAAGGGGCCATTCAACTCCCTGCGGCCAGCTGCAGACCTGAATGCAGCCATGGTCAGCTATGCATTGACTGGCCTCGGAGGTTTTTCTACTGCGGCTGGCTTCATTGGCCCCAATGTCCAGATGGGACACGATATTAGCCTGCTGGTACCTGAGATCTGGTGTCGCCTGATACCGCAAGAACGAGACCCCGTATATCTGATCTCACAGGAATTGCTTGAAAAACTGCATGACTATGAGGACGATAACGGAATAGTCCCGGCAAGCCGCTTGGGTTATCGCATCAATGCGTCCTTTATACGTCGATATTTCGGGCGTGTATTTGACAACCCTGCTATGGTTTTCGACGATGCAATCCTACGTCCTGAAACGCAGGATTCTGAAGCTTTTGCCGATGGGGTTCGCTACATTGCTGAAGCCCACGAGACTACTGCCCGGCAGTACTTTGAGGACGGCTCAATTGAAGCTGTCTGCCCGCCACTAAAGGCGTTATTGTCCATCATGGCCTACGGCGACTATGACGGTATGAAGCATAACTCACCAGAGTTTCGCGAGATGTTTACCCGTGAAGCCGTACTCAACAGTGATTGGTATCACACACGGCTTAAAACTAAACAGGTACGTGATATTCACCATGCAACAAGGCTGCTTGGCCATCTTGACAAGGTCTGTGATAGTGATGTAACAGGTGAAATATCAGCTCGTCTGGATCTGGAATCAAGGCGTAACTATGCCCAAGCTGAACTGGAAAGATGCAGCGATCCAGATTACCTTGTATTTATCAGGGGATCGCTGGGAGCCCAGCCATTCGAATGAGCTTCACAACCGGGATTACTGTCCACACAAGGCTTGCTGTGGACTCTCACCTGAAATCAACGATCCAGGTGAATGGTATCGCATAGTTCCCTTGTCAGCTACTCAGGCGCGCTGTATCCTGCCCCAATCAGAATTAGCACACCGGCTTTGGACTATTCGTAAGACATGCTTGTAAGTTATTGATTCTATTAACTCCAAATCACCTCAAACGTGCCGTTGAAACGCGATACAGCAACCCTTCGGGAACCCAGTTCCCAATTATGTATATATGTGGTGCTGATCAACAGAATAATCAATGCAACTAAATGACCCAGCCACTCCAGTCTGATCCCTTTAAGGGGCAATCTCCGGTTTACTCGAAGAGACCAACTTGATGCGGGAAGTTGGAGAAGCCAAACAGAAGGACCTTGAACTGGAGCAGCAGCCTCAGTTCAGAGTCGTCAAGGTTCCTTCAGGTCGATAACTGTTGTTGGATTTGTTGTAGACAGGCATCAAGCCTTTTGATTCTTTCAAAATACAAGTTATTCCAGTGATCAGAAATTCACCTTATATTCATGTCATTCGTTGCCCCAGGCAATTGATAATCAAGGTGAATTATTATCTTGATGAATCACAGGGTTTGAATGGTTAACGGATTGGTGAAAAGCTCAAACCAGCCAGATGGATATTTGAAACGGTTGATACGATCTCAGCGTTACTCCACTCCGGCCTGTTCTTAATGCGATTCCAGTCCTTGTTACCGCCAAAAGTAGACCAAGCTTTCGACCTGGAATCCATGTCGGCATAATGCGACATGTAGATCAGGCTCGGCATGTGTGAGCCAACGATTGTTTCGCCAAAGAAAAGTGGATTAACACCACAATCACGAAAAATCTGGATCTCCTCTTCGTTGAACATGCGCATCTTTTCTCGTGTGTCCTGGAAAGTCTCCTGCTCGTAAATTCGGAGGTCATAGACACGTGGTTTGTCAGGTGCCTCGGGCACCTCGATCTTCTTCATGCCATCAAATGCACGGAGCAACCAGCTTTCCACGCGATCATAGGCCGGGTACTCATTGGAACCAAAATCCTCTGTCGCCTTGCTCCATTGCTTGTCAGCCGATCTGGCTTCCATTTTTTCGCCCATGTCAGCCATGGAATCGTAGACGGAGAGAGTGAATACCCGGGGAGAAAATTCACCTAACGTGACCCGAAAGTAGCCCTGTATAACACCTTGACGCTTGCACATCGGCAAATGCTCGGCCTCAAGGAAACCTGTTAGCACGCCATACTGGTCCGCCCTGGAATTTCTCATTCGGTAGCAGCGGAGTTCGTAAATCTGATTACCCGAATGCTCGTGTGATGCCGCCGCAGCGGAGCCTGCGGCGATTCCCACAACTGAAGAAGCAGCCAAAAATTTGCGTCGGTCCATGCTCACCTTTATCACACCCAGCCCATTGCAAGTGTTAACCGAATATCTGACCATGTTGATGGATCACTACAAACAATACCTGGCAATCCTAGAAACAACGATCCCACTAACCCCAACCAGGCAGGAATGAAATACTGAATCCTCTCGGATCAGAACCTTGCGAGGCGACGCAGGAATCCAGGTTTTTTGCTAACGGATTCCTCGCTGATTTCTTCGTCTTCCTGCGGATCATAAGGCCTCTTGAATTCGAGTTCCTGGATCACATTCTGCACAGGAATAGTTTCATAAAAATCATAACCATCTTGCATCGGATCGTCCAACTGCAGATTTTTTTTCTCACCTGGATTCTCGATAACGTCGAGGCCATCTTCATGCCTGTGATTGCCATTCAAACCGGTATCCGGTCTGTCCGGAGTTTCTTCCACTGATTCTGTATTGGCTGGCTCCTGGATCGTTTCGTTTTCGACTTCGAAGTCTGAAGCTATCAGCATGATCTTCACTTCATTCCCCATCGTCTCATCCGCTATCGTGCCGATGATGATTTCAGCATCTGGATGAACTGCCTGCTGGACCAGTTGAAACGCTTCCCGAGCATCATGTACTGTAAGCTGCGACGATCCGGTCACGTTGACAAGGACCTTCATGGCACGCTCCAGACTGTTTTGCTCAACGAATGAGTTCATGATGGCTGCCCTTGTTGCCTGGATCGCTGCATCCCTACCGCTTTGTCTTGCAGAGCCAACGATTGCCATACCTACACTCTGCATGACAGATCGAATGTCTGCAAAGTCGCAGTTCATGTAACCGGATTTTACCATGATTTCAGTGATCCCCCTGAAGGCATCCAGCACGATATTGTTGGCAACATGAAAGGAGTCAAAAAAGCTGCTTCCAGTCTCCACACGATCCATTAGAAGTCCATTCGGGATGACAAAGATGGTGTCAACCTGTTCTTTCAGCATTTCAAGACCTTCATCTGCACGTTCCCTGCGCTTGTTGCCCTCAAACGGGAAAGGCTGGACAACAGCGACAACGGTTAGCACATTCAGCTGCTTGGCTAGCGAGGCCACCACTGGTGTAGCTCCGGTTCCAGTGCCACCACCCATTCCAACTGTGATGAATGCAAGATCAGCCCCATTAAGCAACTCTGTCAGCTCTTCAGTCTGTTCCAGGGCCGCCTCTCGACCAACAGCAACATCTGCGCCAGCACCGAAGCCATGGGTGACGCGCTGACCAAGCTGCAGCTTGATGTTTGCCTTGCTGTTGTAGAGTGCTTGCTCATCGGTATTTAACGCAATGAACTCAGCAGCATCAATTTTTGCTTCGATCATAGTGTTGATGATGTTGCATCCACAACCACCGATTCCGATTGCCTTGATGACCGGCTTGTTACTTGGAACTTCCTCAATCTGGAACTTCAATCCCTCCTGGGCGATCATTTGTTTGTTGTTAGTTGTCTGATCAGACATGGGGTTCCCTCCTTGTTTTTAACTGAGCCTTATTGCTCTGTTGAATTCCTGTTGCGGGCGATATAACATACGGTGTGCATACAGCACGAGACCTACAGCACACGCCCAACCTGGATGCCGTAGCTGAACTGGTAGGTTCCTGATTCGTCTGGGAATGCCTATACGAGATCGGATTCCCAGAATGGATTGCGACAGCTGCTTGATTCCAGGCAGATATGCTGCATCTCCCGTGAGAACAAGCGAGTTCAGCTTGTCACTGCGCAGACCCTCGCGCCAGAGTTCAGCCCGGGCCAGTTCAAGGCATTCCACCACTCTGGCCGAAATGATCTTGTTCAAAGTGGATCGCCTCTTGGGTTGACCCAAACGTTGATTGCCAAACGATCTGTTGTTCGGTACCACCACATAAGCATTGGTCAGCACCCTATCTTGCCCAATCGTTCCAAATTCATGGATCAGGGCAGCGGCCACTGTCAAATCGGTATCAAAAATCTCTGCGACATCTTTTGAAAGATGATCCTGACCAACGGGTATTCCCCTGGCCAGACGTAAGATACCCTCGTAATATGCCACCAGGCCACTGCAGGTCTTGCCAATATTGAGATGGATCACACCATCGGCGCGCTCTTCGTCGGAAAGGGACGCATAGGCAGCTGCAAAACCTGCATGAATCGTTTCCTGCACCTGTACACCAGCCTTGTTCACAACTTTCGTGGCGGCAGTGTGCTCTTCATCAAGTGTCGAGATTACCCGGACAAGCGCCTCAAGCCTTTGCGCTGGCAGCCCTAAAGGATTCTGTATTCCAGCCCGGGTTCCTACCTTGAACTCCTGTGGAATGACCTGTAAGGGCATGTAAGGACCCTGCAGGTATCTTCTTGTGGCCTGATGCACGACATTGCCAATATCCTGCTGCCTTACGATGCTCCTGCCGGCTTCAATTTCCACTGAGGAATGAACCAGGTTGCTCCGGACCTGTGCGCCTCCAATGCCCACTACTGCAGAGATGATCGTCAGCTTGTTGCTGCGCTCGGCCTCAAGCATTACATCCAGCATAGGTGGTGCATAATGCCCTGTCCCATAAGCCTTCTGAGCCAGAGGGACTGGGCCGCAACTCAAGTAACTTAACTTGGCTCCAATGCCTTCCGTCACAAGACAGCGTGGCTTGATCCCATCCAGGTCGATACCAACAAAACTGTTGTGCCTGTTGGTCATCCGCGCGTCTTTCCTTGCTTAACAGGACGGATTGCAACCTGTTTTTCAAAACGCAAATCAACTGATTCAACAACCCCATATTCAGACTGCCAGTCCTCGATGTAACTCAGGAATATTTCCAGGCGGTGACGCAAGAACTCATCTCCCATCTGCAACCTGACCATCTGATTCTTGTGCTTGAAAAAGACTACTGCATTGTTCTTGTCAGAAACATCCACTTCCGAAACGAACTGACCGGAACGAGGTTCCTTGGCATCAAACTCCTGCACAACTCTGTTGAACAGTTGAATTCGCTCAAGTCGTTGCTCCACCGACATCTCTTCATCGATTCCAGTCAAAACCGGCAACGAGAGTCCCTCGATCTCGCGAAAATCCAGAATAACTCCCTTGGTATCAATCATGCCTGCCTTACTGCCGTTCGAAAGATGCAGGAAGGCAATGGGAACTCGCTCGTGGATTTTTACAAGAATTGTATTTGGCCAGTCACGTCCAACTATTGCATCCTGTACCCACGGCAAGGAATGCAACTGCTCCATCCTTTTTCGCACATCAACCAGTCGTAGACTCTGACCAAAATCCTCGGTAAACACCTGCCGGATTTCGTCTTCACGCAGAATTTGGTTGCCCATGATTTTCAAGCCTCTCGGCTCGGTGCTTACCTTGAAAGCCCCGTGTTTGATCAGCATCATGTTTCCCAGAAAGATGCATGCCACCACCACCAACAGGGCCAGAACTCGCAACATGGGTAATAAGAACCAACTCAACTGGAGTACCGGGCTTGCAACCTTGCAACTCCCGGTTGATCTGACATTCGGGGCAGTCACTTTTTTCTTTTGGGTTTTCACACTAACATTTGCTTTCATGGTTCTCTCCCCTCCAATGCATAGGGCCTTGCTCCAGGCGGTGCAGGCACAAGTACCTGGTGTTGGGAATTCCCCCGGTTGCGCAGTTTCTCCAGAAACTCCACCCCAGCCATCCAGATGTTTCCAGCACCAAATGTAATCAGAAGCTCGTCTTGCTTCACAATATCCAAGGCCTGTTCCACAGCATCCTGAATTGAGGGGCTGTAACTGGCACAGGGGTGCCCTGACTCACTGATCTTCTCCACCAGTCGAGGACTGTTGATTCCCGGAAGAGGGTTCTCACTGGCAGCGTAAATGTCCACAACCCACAAGCGGTCACATTCCTGGAAGCAGGTGGCAAATTCAGACTCCAGAAGTTTTGTACGACTGTATCGGTGCGGCTGAAAAACCACATTCACAGAACGGAAACCGCATGAAACAACTGCAGCCAAGGTCGTTCTTATTTCCGTCGGGTGATGACCGTAATCATCAATCACAGTTATGCCGGCATATTCTCCACGCTTCTGGAAGCGCCGGTCCACACCAAGAAATTCATCCAGTCCATGGCGGATTTCATCTACAGGGATGTTGATCTCCAACCCAACCAACACGGCAGCCATGGCATTACGCACTGTATGCAACCCAATGCCCTGGACCTGGAAGCAACCGAGATCAACCCCCTTATGAGCCAGCCGGAAAGCAACCTTTCCCCTGCTCAGTTCAATGTCATCTGCCACTAGTTCTGCGTCAGGAGAGACTTCCTTCAGACCGTAGGTACAACAGCGTCTCCTGACCTGGCTTGCAACCTGGCGAGCCAGCGGGTCGTCAAGACACACAATTGCCGTACCGTAGAACGGGACGTTATTCGCAAACTGTACAAATGCCTTAAATAAAACTTCCAGCGAGCCGTAATGATCCATATGCTCGCGGTCAATGTTCGTGATTACTGCTATTATCGGAGCGAGTTGCAGGAACGAGCCGTCTGATTCATCTGACTCAACCAGCAGGTATTCACCACTGCCAAGCCTTGCATTTGAACCCATTCCAACAACACGGCCACCAATGACTACCGTGGGATCTTTCTTGCCTGCACCCAGAACACTTGCACAGATGGATGAAGTGCTGGTCTTGCCGTGGCTGCCTGCCACTGCAATGCCGTACTTGACTCGCATCAACTCTGCCAACAACTCGCCACGGGAAATAACCGGTACCCTGAGGCGATGTGCTTCCATCAATTCCGGGTTGCTTTCCGGGATCGCAGAACTTGCCACTACCGCTTCTGCAGCCCCGATATTCTCAACACAATGACCAATGTGGACTGTTGCTCCGATTTCACGCAGCCTGACTGTCACAGCTGAGTCCTGCATATCGGAGCCAGTAACCGTATAGCCCAGGTTCAACAGGATCTCTGCGATCCCGCTCATTCCGATGCCTCCGATACCAATAAAATGAATGCAGTGCTGGCGAATGGCTTCCCGCTTAAACAGCATGAGAGTAAAAACCTCCCCGATTCGCTGCTGATACCAGCACATCTGCCGCAGTCTCTGCCGCTCCAGTAGACGACAAAGGTTCCATTGCTACTGCCATGGCCTCGAGTTTGCTGGGGTTAGTGGAAAAATTGTCGATTTCCTGCACCATCCGCTCGGATGTCCACTCGCAGTCCGCGACCAATAGTGCTCCACCCGCTTGTTTCAGTACTTGTCCATTCGCATTCTGGTGATCGTCCGCAGCATGAGGAAAAGGCACCAGGACGGCAGGCTTGCGAGCTGCACAGAGTTCAGCAATTACCGAAGCACCTGCCCTGCAAATGACCAGATCAACCTGTGCAAACCGCTCCGGCATATCTTCGAAGAACGGCGCCACTACAGCCTGAAATCCAAGTTTCTGGTAAGCATCGGAAACGGCTTGATAATCCAGCTTACCTGTTTGATGCAGCATGAGCGGTGCCATGTGTGGATTTTGCGTCCAGGTTCGAGCTGCACCGATGGCCGCTTCATTCAAACTGCTCGCTCCCTGGCTACCGCCAAGTATCAGAACACCCAGTGGTTTTCTGGGAGGTTGCCGTTCAGTCAGGAAGAACTCCTTCCTTACAGGCAGTCCGATTACTGCGTATAATCCAGTCCGGAAAAACGTCGTTGCCTGGGGATGCCCAAGCAGGGCAAACCTGGCCGCCACGGCGGCAAGTCTGTTGGCCAGTCCAGGATAGGCATTGGGTTCAAGGAGCACGATCGGTACATCAGACAATGCACAAGCAAGAACCAACGGCCCCGATGCATAACCGCCCAGGCTTAAAGCCACGCCGGGACGATATCTGGAAACCATGCTCAATAGCGCTGCAAGTGCAAGCGGCACACTCAGTGCTGTTTGCATTTTCTGTCTCAACGAAACGCGATTGAAAGATCCAATCGAGACGTGCTGCAACAGGAAACCTGCCTTTGGAACCAGGTGGTTCTCAAAACCACGCTTTGTGCCCACAAAGATACACTCCCAGCCACGACCACGCAGTACCTTTGCTACTTCAATCGCAGGGATGACATGACCGCCAGTACCACCAGCAGCAATCAAGACACATCTGGTTGTTGCGTTGTCCATCATCTTGTGAAACGGCTGATATTCAGCAGTACTCCCGCAGAGGCAAGTGTGGTGACCATTGACGAGCCTCCGTAACTGATAAACGGCAATGGCATTCCCTTGGTGGGCAGCAGTCCCAGCACCACACCCATATTGAACAAGGCCTGGCTGATGATCATGACCATAATTCCACTAGCCAGCAAACTTCCAAACAAGTCTGGCGCTCCAAGTGCAGAACGCAACCCTCGCAAGAGCAGACAGCAAAATGCAGCAATCAGAAGCAGGGCACCAAACAAACCAAGCTCTTCACCTACAAGAGCAAAGATAAAATCTGTATGCGCCTCTGGCAGGAATTGCATTTTCTGCTTCCCCAGTGCCAGCCCTTGCCCGAACACTCCTCCTGAACCCAGTGCAATTTGCGATTGCAGGATCTGGAACCCACTGTTCAATGGGTCGGCTTCAGGGTTCAAAAAAGCCAAGATGCGCTGGCGCCGATAGGGCACCTGCCAAACCACGAAGTACAAAAGAGGCAAGATGGGCAGAATGGCCGTAAGAATATACTTCATCCTGATGCCGGCAAAAAATAACATGGCAGTGCCTAGGAACAGAAGCGATGCCATTGATCCGAAATCCCTGCCGATGTAGATCAAAGCCGAGTACGCGGCAATTACAGCAATCGGAACGAACAGTACCTTGAAGGATCTGATCTGTCTGTAATTCCGTTCCAGGTAGTATGCGAGAAACAGGATGACTGCCGACTTGACAACTTCGGACGGTTGAAATGAAAACAGCCCCAGCCGGAGGAATCGCCTGGTGTTTGCCCCGCTTCCCAGCAAGGCAGCCAGCAGCAGCAAACAAGCCGCACAAACCATCACGGTGATCACTATCTTGGGGTTACGCAAGTTGCGATAGTCGAAGTACATCAGGATGAACATCAGCCCGATGCCGATTGCAGTCGCTACCATCTGCTTTGAGATGTAAAGCAGGTTAAGTCCATCCGATGCAACCGTAGCGCTGCATACCATGACCAGCCCAAAAGAGGTCAGGAGAAAAATCGTTCCGCACATCAAGCGGTCACAACCCAGTTGCAGTGGCATATTATGCCTCAATACCTCCTACCAAGTGCCGAAATGCTTCCCCGCGCTCCATGTAATTGAGGAATTGGTCGAAACTTGCACAGGCAGGGGCCAGCAGGACAGAGTCTCCAGCCTTGGCATGCGACTGTGCATAACCGACTGCCTCTGGCAGCGTTTCAAGATCCACTACATGGATCGAGCCGTTCAACTGACTGCGAATCAGCGGCGCCGCCTCACCAATCAAAAGTGCAGCCCGTGCCCTCTCACGCAGGACGTCGCTCAATGGACGATAATCCGATCCCTTATCCTGGCCGCCCAGAATGACCCAGAGCCCTTTGTCAAACGACTCACAGGCCTTGGCGGCTGCAGCAACATTTGTTGCTTTGGAGTCGTTGTAATACTCAACTCCTTGCACGGCTCCGACATATTCCATGCGGTGCGGAACTGGCTGGAAAGTTTTGAGGGATCTGCCAATCGAGCGCAGCTCTACACCAGCCAATGCTGTAGCAGCAACGGCTGCAAGGGCATTTTCAAGATTGTGTCTTCCCTTGACAGGCAACCCGATATCAGACACAGTCTCCCCGCGGAACAGTATCTGGTTTCCTGACACATGGGCACCGTTCTCGCTGAGAGCCCCAGCTCCAAAAAAGACCACACGCCCAGTCGCCTTTTCAGCCAGGGCAAGGCAATGTTCATCTGCTTCATTCAGAATGACGAAATCATCCTTTTGCTGGTTGTTGAGAATACGGCTCTTGGCATCCACATAATCAGTGAAATCATGATGTCGATCCAGGTGATCCGGTGTGATATTCAGAACGACTGCAATATGGCTGCGGAAACTGGTGCTGGCCTCAAGCTGGAAGCTGGACAACTCCAGTGCATGCCAGTGACCTGGTTTTGCCTCGTCCAGAATTTCTAGAACTGGCATCCCGATATTGCCCGCTACCATTCCTGGAATACCGGAATCTCGCAGGATGTGGTCAATCAGCGATGTAGTTGTGGTCTTGCCATTGGTGCCAGTTACTCCAATGACATGACCTTCCAGATTTCCGGCAACAAGTTCAAGTTCACCGCCAGTTGCAATCCCCTGTTGACGAGCCCTTTCAAGCAATGGCAGGTCCCATGGAACACCCGGCGAAGGAACAACGAGATCCTGAGCCAGTAGCAGGGAGTCCAGATGTGGGCCGAAATACAGGGCAACCGGTAAATCCTGCAAGAGTTTAGAACCAGACATGAGTTCTTGCCTGGATCTTTGGTCGGTCGCAGTCACTATTGCCCCTTGCGCCAATAGAAAACGCACTGCTGCCAGTCCGGATTTACCCAGACCGATAACCAGCGCATGTTTTCCTTGCAAATTCATCGCAGTTTCAATGTGCTGAGTGCCAGCAAAGCCCAAACGAATCCCGCAATCCAAAAGCGAACAATCACCTTGGATTCAGCCCATCCACTGTGTTCGAAGTGGTGGTGCAGCGGAGACATCTTGAAGATGCGCTTGCCGGTCAGCTTGAAGCTTAAGACCTGTGCAACTACAGAAAGAGTCTCGAGAACAAACACGCCCCCGATGAAAAGCAGGAGGATTTCCTGCTTGGCCAGAACAGCGATTGTGCCAATTGTGCCACCGAGGCTGAGCGAACCCACATCGCCCATGAATATTTCAGCAGGATGGGAGTTGTACCAGAGAAACGCCAGGCTGGCACCCAGGAGGGCACCACAAAATATTGTCAGTTCCCCGGCAAGCGGTACTCCGGGAACATCGAGATAAGCCGCAATCTCGCTGTGACCGGCAATATAGACAAGCACTGCCAAAGCCCCTACACAGATGATTATCAACCCGATTGCCAGACCATCCAGGCCATCCGTGAGGTTCACAGCGTTGCTGGAACCCACCAGCACCAGGAACAGGAAACCAAGGAACAACACAAATGCGAACGGGTAGGTCCAAATGTTACCGATCAATGACTCAATCACAGGATTGGGATGAATCTCTTTGAAGAATGGCATCGTAATTTCCATCTCATAGGAACCGGTTTCGCTAAGCCTGACAAGCAATCCCCCAATCAATAGCGTCATACCTGCCTGCAGTCCCAGCTTTGCCCAGGTACGTATTCCGAGACTTCTCTTGCGACGTAGCTTGCTGTAGTCGTCCAAAAAGCCGATCGATCCAAAACCCACCAGTGACAGCAAGGCAATCCAGACATAGGCATTACGCAGGTTGGACCAGAGCAGGATGGGCACGATCGAGGCCAAGCAGATCAACAGACCACCCATCGTCGGAGTGCCTGCCTTCCTGTGATGGGATGCAGGGCCGTCCTCGCGGATATACTGTCCTATCTGTGCTGCCTGCAACCTGCGGATCAGCCAAGGACCAAGCAACAACCCCAAGGCCAGTGCTGTCATACTCGCCAAAGCAGTTCGCACGGTGACGTAGCTGAATACTCGCAGGGGGCTAATCAGTGGGTATAACTGCTCGAACAAGAGATGATAAAGCATTGGCTAGTTCACCATCTCTTTCAAAGTTTGCGGCCTGTTCAACCTTTCAAGAAGCATGTCGCGAGCCAGTTCAAGCCCCACACCTCGTGATGCTTTCAGCAAGACTACATCTCCTGGTTGCAGCATGGGAGCCAGCGAATCAGCCACGGATTGCGGCGTTTCATGAAACTCTGAAGGCACTCCACAGGTCGCTGTGATTGCTGCAGCATCACCGCCTACGGCTACCAGGTAATCAATCCCAGCCTGCCGAACGGCCATTCCTGTTGCACGATGAAGCTCCAAAGATTTCTCACCCAGTTCACGCATTTCGCCCAGTACTGCGATGCGACGTTTGGCGGTTGTATGAACCAGCACGTCGAGCATGGCCTTCATAGCTGCTGGATTCGCGTTGTAACAGTCATCAATCAGCGAAACATCACCGGTCTTCTGAAAAGTTCCCCGTAGCGAGGCAGGTTTGAGATTCTCAATGGCTGGTATCAGCCTCTCGATATCAATACCAAGGGTTCTGGCAACTGCAATTCCTGCCAGGATATTGTAGATGTTGTGCCGACCCGGTAAAGATGTTTTCAGTACATGTCCTGCGATCTGGAACTGAGACCCAGCTGCTCCGTAATCCTGAATCTGTCCCGCCTGGACATCAGCCTGCTTGTCGATCCCGAATGAAATATTTTCTCCAGCATGCATAGACCGGAACTCATCAACCCATTCGTCATCGGCATTCAGAACTGCAGTGCCCTTGCTACCCAACGACTTGAGTAGCTGTCCTTTCTCCCGGGCGATTTCCTGGACAGAGTCAAAATTCCCTACATGTGCGGCACTGATATTGGTAATCACACCGATATCGGGTTTGGCCATACCTGCCAGTTCCTGCATCTCGTCAGGCATGTTGATACCAATCTCAATCACTGCCACTTGAGCCTGCTCATGAATCCTCAATAGGGATAACGACAGACCGAATTCATTGTTCAGGTTGCCTACTGTCTGAGACACCTGCATCACTTCTTCAAGCAGGAATGCAGTCAGGTTCTTCGTAGTTGTCTTGCCACAACTACCTGTAATCGCAACCACTTGCCTACCCCAGACTTTTCTGGCATTGGATGCAAGTTTCTTTAGTGCTGCAAGCGGGTCATTGACCGACAACATTTTTCCCGGGGCATTGCCCTGGAATGAATGTTCAACTACAGTGCCGATTGCTCCACGCTTGACTGCATCATCCACAAAGTGATGCCCATCATGGTTCGGCCCCCGAATTGCAAAGAAGAGATCCCCTGCATGCAAGGACCTGGAGTCAATCGAATAACCGGAAACTGTTTCGCTGGTGTTCCCTGGGTCAAGACCTAGCCAGTTATGTATCTGGGATAGTTGAAGGGTCATGGTTTCGCATACCCCATTTGGTGAAGCATTTTCTTGGCAACAGCCTTGTCATCAAATTCGATCACTCTGTCAGCAAGCTTCTGAGTAGTTTCATGTCCCTTGCCAGCCAACAGGACAACATCGCCACTGTTCGCTTCATGCAGTATTTCTAATATGGCGGCCGCACGATCCGGCTCAACTGTCCAGGTCGCACCCTGCCCGGTCAAGCCAGCTTCAATTGCGGCAATTATTTTCAAAGGATCTTCAGCACGTGGATTATCGGAAGTCACGACAACGTGGTCACTCAGGGTTCCTGCAGTTTTTCCCATCGCAGGACGCTTGTCACGGTCACGAGACCCTCCACAACCAAAGAGCGTCAGCACACGGGATGACTGCTTGCTGAGGCTTGCAAGAGTCCTTGCAGTTTCAAGAAGAGCCCTTAAGGCGTCATCCGTGTGGGCATAATCCAGAATGACCAGATAGGGCTGGCCCTCATCAATGGCCTCAAAGCGTCCCGGAACTGGCTGGACGCTCTGCATCCCTTCTCCAATCTCATCTGTCGTGAGATCTAGGCACAGGGCGGCGGCAATGGCTGCCAGGATATTCTCGACATTGCAATCCCCCAAGAGCGCTGAACGTACACGAATCTGGCCGGAAGGAGTATCTACATCGAAACGCAGACCATCGACATCTGACTCTACCCGTTTTGCACACACATCAGCATCCAGGGTTCTGCCGTAAGACAGCGTTTTAGAAAGTTGCAGACGCTGGAGTTCCCTGCCAGTCGCATTATCGAGATTGACAACTGCAAATCGAGGAGGCCTCGCACCTGCCCCTTCAAAGAGTATTTGTTTCGCAGCAGCATAACTCTCCATGTCGCCGTGATAGTCAAGATGATCCTGCGTCAGGTTCGTAAAGACTGTAGTATGAAACTCCATTCCATGAATACGGTTCAGCGACAATGCATGGGACGAGACTTCCATCGTTACGTGCGTGCCCCCGATATCCCGCAGTTGCTGGAACTTGCGGATCATATCCAGTGATTCGGGAGTTGTATTGACCGCCGGTTCAACCTGATCGCCAACCCTGTGTTCGATTGTTCCCAACGAGGCGGTTGTCTTCCCGGTTGAGCGCAAAAGGGAATCAATCAGATGAACTGTTGATGTTTTGCCGTTTGTGCCTGTAACGCCAGTGAGTTTCAACGTATGGTCCAAGTGATCAAAGAATCTCAGGGAAGCGTGTGCCAGCGCTTGCCGCCCATGTTTGACCTGCACCCATTTATCCTGCAGTCCTGTGGGGGCTGGCCGTTCACTGACAACAGCACCTGCACCAGCAGCAAGTGCTTGGTCTACAAAGACATGGCCATCGACCATTTCCCCTGGAAATGCAAAAAAAGCTTCACCAGGCTGGAGTTTGCGGGAATCGTACTGCAGACCTGATATTTCAATAAGCGGTACATTCCCGACTGTACATCCAGCTAGCATTTCTTCCAGCATCATCTCCGTGCAACTCAATTCCTCTGCCCAGCACTGGCCTCAGCCTCTTGTGAAAGACTGAAGTCAACGTGCAGCACTTGCCCTTCCATTAGATGATCATTGGCAGCAGGTGACTGTCCAGTCGCTAGACCATGGCCGCTAGGCGCAATCTCGATACCGAGTTCTGCTGCAAGAACAAAAGCTTCACGCATGGTCAGACCTCGTATGTCCGGCACTGCTTGTCCCAATACACGGATCTGCAACATCTCATCCTCGGATTGAGGATTCACAGGACTGGTACTGTTACCGATACTTGCCAAACCCGTTTTTGTTAGACTGTTTGCCTCAATCAAAGGTTCCGAACTAAGACTATTCCATAAATCGCTGGCATGATTGGGAACATAGTCTGCCAGCAGAATATCTGGATCCCTGAAAGCCTGTTTCCTGCCAGGCGCCTTGGGCCTGGCAGGTGACACATCTAGATGGCGCAAGGCTCTTCTTACTACAGATGAGAACAAGGGAGCGGCAATTTGCCCGCCATAATATTGCTCACCACGCGGGTTGTAGAGCATTGCTACTCCGACCAGTTGAGGGTTATTTACCGGCGCAAAACCACAGAAACTGGCCATGTAGGGACCGTCAACGTACTTGCCGGTTTTGGGGTTGACCATCTGGGCTGTTCCGGTTTTGCCAGCTACAAAATAGCCGGGTATTTGTGCAAGTGTTCCAGTACCACCGGCAACAACCTGCTCAAGAATGGCCTTCAACGTGGCTGCTGTATCTGAGCTGATCACCCTTGTACCTGCTTCGGTTTCCATTTCGCTGACATTTCCATCCGGGTCTCGCATTGCTTGCACGATCCGGGGCTTCACCAAAATCCCCCCGTTCGCGATTGTTGAGAACAATTGGGCCATTTGAAATGCCGTCACACCTATCTCCTGCCCCATGGCCAGGGATGCATGTGAAGACTCACTCCAACGATTCACTGACCTGACAAGGCCAGTTGTCTCATTCGGTAATGCAACACCAGTGCGCTGCCCAAAGCCAAATTTTTTAATGTAGGAATAAAAGGTTTCCTTCTCAATCCGCTGGCCGATCTTGATAATGCCGACATTGCTTGATTTAACAAGAATTTGAGGCATCGTGAGAAGTCCATGAGGGCGATGGTCCCTAATCTTTCTGCGATTGACCCAGATGCCACCCATCTGGCAGTCAATCAGCTCGTCGGTCTGAACCAGGCCTTCCTCAAGTGCAGCTGCAGCTGTCAGAACCTTGAAGGTCGAACCCGGCTCCACCATGTGACTGACAGCGAAGTTCAGCATGTTTTCCAGTTCCTGGGGTGTGCGGGAAAGGTTGTTCGGGTCGTAGCTTGGCCAGCTTGAAAGAGCCAGAATCTCCCCTGTTTCAGGATGCATCAGAACTACTGTTCCTGCTTCCGAATCAGAATCCTTGATCGCCTTTTCCAGTTCCAAATGAGCCAGCGCTTGCAGGTCCAGATCCACGTTCAGTATCAAATCATGTCCTGGAACGGAATTCTGAATAATTTTCCTTCCATAGAGGCGCCGTCTGGCATCGTAGTGCATCACACCGTATCCAGGTTGTCCCTTGATCTGTTTTTCAAATTTCTGTTCCAGCCCCGTCTGGCCGTGATGATCCATACTGACTGTTCCAAGCACATGGGCAGCAACCGGGCCATGCGGGTAGTAACGCTTGCTTTCTGTTTCGAAATGCAGATATGTGCGATCAAGTCTGCGTACACGATCCTCTTCGGTCAGCGTTACAAGCCGTTTCACCCACTGAAACCCACCGTTGTTTAACTTGGAGAGCACCTCGGATTCATCAAGATGCAATGCCTTGGCAAGTTCCTTTGAAAAAAGAGCCTTATTTTCAATTCTGTCTGTAAAAACACCGATGGACTGCACCGGTGTACTTAGCGCAAGATCTGCGCCATGACGGTCATAGATTCCGCCCCGCCGCGCCAGAAGGTCAACGGTCGTTTCCTGCTGCTTTACGGCTTTTTCACTCAACTGGTCATTCTGTCGAACCTGCAGATCCCACAAGCGCAGGCCAATTGCCAAGAACCCGCAAATTATCACGACTTCAAAGAAGTAATACCGCCAGCGGTATTGTGTTCCAAGTCTGTTTCGGGGGAAATGATGAGAAGCCATTGAACGTTGATCCTTCAACAATACCTTGCGATTCATATTTCCTCTCCGAGGTTGCACGATATGTTTTTCACTTGACCTGACAGTAAATGCTGTTCAATTTCTTTCAGCTTGTTGCCTCTACAATTCAATAGAATCTAAAACCTCTCATTCCATTGGAGTCCACAGTTGGGCCACTTCACGATTGGGCTCAAGTTCAAGTGGTCGCAAGCCGAACCAGGCAACCTGGGTGGGGTCGGTCTCGACCAGTCCCTTGTTCTCTGCCAGTCCAGCAATCCGGCCAAGATCACCAAGACTGCCCAGCTGAACCTTGAATTCATCACGCACGACAGCTTCCTGCTCAATCCGTATGTTGAGTTGCGAGATGCGGTATCCCGAATGACGTACCCAGAGTTGGGGGCCAATCCAAAGGAACATCATCAGGACACAAAAGAGCCCCTGACTGAACATGCAGCGAATATTGTTCATATTCATTGGGCTATAGCAATAATCAATACTGCTGTTGTCGATATTCTTCACGTAAAGAAAGGTGCCTTCCATCGGTATGGATCCCGTTGATCTTGCAGAATTTCTGCAGTGGTCACTGCCTTCCTCCAGTCCCTGTACCTTGCGTGCGGAAGACGCAACAGTACGTGTGTTTTGGGGCAATATAGGCAGTGACCTGCTTGTTATATTCATCTTCTCCATGTGAATAATCCTCATTTATGTGCTGTATGCGAGTTGTGTTCTGCGGACAGCTCGCAATCGAGCGCTGCGACTGGGCGGATTCTGCGCGACTTCTTCATCGGCCGGGCGTAAGGTCTTCCGTGTCAGCAGTTCGTAAACACCTTCCGTTGCCAGTTTCCTGAAGGAGCGCTTGACCAGGCGATCTTCTCCGCTGTGGAAACTGACCACTACGAAGCACCCATCAGGGGCCAGTAATTTCGGAGTGGTGCTCAAAAGTTCTTCCAATTCAACAAGTTCATCGTTGACTGCTATGCGCAGTGCCTGGAATGTACGTGTGGCGGGATGAATCCGCTGTCGTCCTTTTTTTGAAACGGAACGCAGGACGATCTCGGCCAGATGATGTGTGTCCCTGACCGGCCTTGCACGAACTATCGAATGTGCAATCCTGCGACTACGGTGCTCATCGCCATAGCGATAAATTACATCCGCCAGGCTGGTCTCGTCACTATGGTTGACTATTTGTTCTGCCGCCATATCCTGGGTGCGGTCAAAACGCATGTCGAGGGGACCATTCGACTGGAAGCTGAAGCCACGCTCTGCATCATTGAGTTGCAGCCGGGAAAGCCCCAGATCGGCAACTACACCGCGCAGGGGCAGATTCTTAGTGGTCGCTTCCGAAATCCTGGAATAGCTTCCGTGGAAGTATTGCACCCGGCTGTTAAAGTCTTTCAACCGTTCTCGGCAGACTTCCAGTGCGTCGTTGTCACGATCCATCACAACGAGCTTGCTTTGCGGGGCATAACTCAGGATCTTGTGTGCATACCCACCGGCTCCTGCAGTGCAGTCACAATAAGACCCGGACATGTCTTTGCTCATGTCGCCAAGTAAATACTGCTTCATCTCTTCCGCCATTACCGAGTAGTGACCCACAATCTGCTTCAGCTACAGACCCAGGTTGGCTGCAAGTCTCAGGTCTTCTGCAGTCAACTTGTTCTCGATGGCGGCTGTGTTGTACTTCTCTTCACACATCACAACCAAATGATTGGATTGCCACTGGATCACAACCGTGCCCCTCATACCCGCAGAGTCCCGCAACACTGCGGGTACGAGAAGGCGTCCTTGGTTGTCCAAGCTTTCCTCTGCTCCAAAGCGATTTACCTGGAACAGAATTCTGTTTTTAACCATCCCGTCAGATGCCTGGTCGGTGCCTGTCGACCTGCTCGACAGCAAGGCCTCTACAACTTTCCATTCCTCAATCGGGTACATCTTGACTGTCTCACCGTCAAGACTTGTAATAAAGATGTCGCCGTGCTTGTAGTTCTCCTTAAACTGCCGGTTCACAGACGCAGGAAGTTTCAGACGACCCTTGTCATCAACGTTGCCAGTATGTACTCCCCGAAACATTCAAATGTCCTTTTGCAAGCTCAAGCAACTAACTGCGGCCAGAGTTTTCTCTTTTCGTCCATTATTGATCACTTTCAACCACTTCAGACCACTACATTCTCATAATATTGAATTATGTTTGTCAAGCAGCTAAATGACTGATTTGATAACTTTTAGGGGAACCGCTACATCTTGTGCAACAAGTTTCCAATAGTGCAACATGTGCACCATAATCCGTACTCTCAGAAGCATGATCTGAAGTTTTGTTGTGCAGAATGACAGGAACCAGAGCACTTTCACTAAACCAGGTGCCAATCTTTCCGGCAGACAGAAGAGATAGTCTTGCCAGAAACGCTGAAGGGGGATGTGAATTGTCCCTGACCTACTGTGTCCTTGCGTGTCGAGGCCCTGCGATTTGCGACAATAAACTTGGCTTCAGAACTTCAGATACCGGTGCAGGAACTGGACTACGCTTGTGGACTGAACCTGGGAGGAATTGATAATTGATGCGACTTGGACTTGTAACCTATAACGTTGCCCGGGACTGGGACATTGAAGCCATCATTGAGAAACTTGAAACCGCACGGTTTGAGGCGGTCGAGTTGAGGAGTACCCATAAGCACGGTGTCGAACCCGGCATGTCACCTGAGGATGTCGACCGGGTGCGCCGTCGATTTGAAGCCAGCAAGGTTCGCCTGCTGAGCTTGGGCAGTGCCTGCGAGTTCCATTCACCTGATGAACAGGAACGGAAAAACAATATCGAGTTGACAGGGAAATTTGTTGAATTGGCCCATGACCTCGGCTGCTGGGGAGTCAAGGTGCGTCCCAATGGATTTCCACAAGAGGTCCCCCGAGATGTCACCATTCAAAGGATCGGGGAAGCATTACGACAGTGTGGCCAGCACGGCCAACGTTACGGTGTGGAGATCTGGGTTGAAGTCCACGGACGTGGTACCCAACAGCCTGCAGTCATGAAAGCCATCATGGATAACTGTGGGCATCCCGCCGTAGGGGTCTGCTGGAATTCAAATCCCACAGATATTCAGAACGGCTCAATCAAGGCTAGTTTTGAACTGCTCAAAAACCATATCCGCAATGTCCACATCAGGGACCTGCCCGACTATCCACACCGGGAACTGTTCCAGTTGCTCAAATCGATTGATTATGACCGTTATACACTTGCAGAGACTTCACAAAGCTGTGAACCTGAGCGTTATCTGAGCTACTACCACGATCTCTGGCATGAGCTAGTGAACAATACCTGATTCTCTTCAATCGAGTAACAAGGTGATTCAATGCCTTTGCAGGCAGTGTTGTTCAGGGTGCAAATCCAATGACACGGGATTCCCTGTCAATCCAGAGAGGATCACCGTCCTTGCCATTGATCCTGTACCGCAAGATCACCCCGTCCGGCTGGGTGTAACTACGGCCCAGGGAGTACGTGTCGACTTTGCCAAGGGGCGAATCCAGACCCCAGTCTTCCAGGAATTCATCAAACGGGTAATAACGGCATGGCTGCTCATCGGAACACCCCCAGAGATGGTAGGCCTCCGAATACTCCTGCTGCTCAATAAGTTTGAAGAAACGCCTGGCCTGCATTTCCTCCCGCCAATTTCGGAAAATGAAGTAATACACCGCACCCAATACGATGGCAACAGCCAGTAGTATGAGCAATCCCTTGCAGATTTGCTCGTAAAGCAAGCCACTGCTGGCATATTTGCGGAGATATTCCACCGCTTGTTCCTGTGTACCCTTAGTTTACTGGGTGTTTGGCATCATAGGCTGTGGTTGCATCAGAAGTCAGGTCAATCAGGGCGTTGTGCGCCAGAACACTACCCCCGTCGATGATCAGGTCCAACTGCTTTTCAATACGTAGGTCCTGAACAATTTCCCGCATACGGGCACTGCCTGCTACGAGAATATTCTGCCGGTCAAATTCAACATCAGACTGCAGGTCCTCTGTCAAACGCTGAGCCGTGCGCTGCTTGCGTGTGCCCTCAGCCTGCAGATCAGCGGCTGTAGTTCCTGATGCACCCTGCAGCTTCGCCTGTATCTCCTGCAATTCAACCGCGAGTTTTTCAATCTCGCTACGGCGACTCTCGTATTTGGCTTCCAGCTCTTGAGATTGCTTCATCATGTCGGCAGTGTCGAGAAGTGCCGTCTGGAAGTCAACGACTGCAACTTTGGTTTGTGCGGTCACTATTGCAGGCCAAGCACAAAGCAGCATGGCTAAGGTAAGCGTCCAGTGAAGTAACCGCATTGGTTTTGAATTTATTGTCATGGGTGGAAAGTAAAACTACTTCTTACTATTTTTACTAAACCTGAGTGCCAACTTGCTACAAATCATCAAGATCAGGTAGCAATCAAGTGATTTCAGGTTCGATTTCAGGGTTTATCCAAGTGAAAACTGCCTGAGTATGTCGTTGTACATCACAAGTCCAAACAAAACGACAATGAACAGAATTCCGACCTGGGTAATTCTTTTCTTCATTGTCAGGCTGAAGTCACGACGCATCGCAGCTTCAACAAACAACATCGAAATATGCCCACCATCGAGAACCGGTATAGGTAAGAGATTGATGATTCCCAGGTTGATGCTGATGAGTGCCATCAGCTGGATCAAGGCACCCAGGCTCTCTGAGGCAGCATCCTTCGTATGTTGGTAAATGCCAACCGGTCCTTCCAGGGATTTGAGCGAAAGGTTCCCTGTCACAAGGGCACCCAGGGTTTTGAAAATCAGGCCAGCATACATGTAATTCGTTTCAACTGAACGCTGCATTGCCTGCGTGAAGGAAAGATCTTCCAGGATGGTGGGATAGACCGCTTGCAACTGTGTTCCAATTCGCCAATTGCCTGCTTCACCCTCACGTTTTGGTTGAACTGTAAATGCAAGCTGATTGTTGTCACGCTCAACCAGAACTTCCATATCACGACCTTCAGATCCCTGAACAACATCAACCGTCTGGGTAATGGAAGTAATCTCAATGCCATCCATGCTAAGCAGGAGATCTCCTGATTGCAATCCAACCGCTTCAGCAGGTGAATTGGCCAGCACCTCTCCAAGAGCAACTTTGTGTTGAAAGAACCATCCTGCATCAGGTGCACCAGGGTTGACTGAATCTTCAGGGATTTTAATCCTGGACTCGAAGAGGCTACCGTTACGCTCGTAGGTTACGTCCACAGTACGATCTACTGCCATAGCAGTGGCCATCAGCAACCCTTGCCAGGTAGTAATCTCTGAGTCATCAAAAGACTGAATCACATCACCTGTGACAAGACCTGCCTGTGCAGCCGCTGACTCCGGTTGGACATACCCTAGCTGTGCTTCGCGTTCGAGAAACTCAGGTTGCTCAAAGTGGTACATATACAACCCGGCCAAAACTACAAGGGCAAGGATGAAATTGAAAATCGGCCCCATGGCAAAGATGATCAGACGCTGCCAGCGGGGTTTTGCGAGCAGCTCGTTCGGATCCTCAGAAGACTCCCCGATCAACTCACCTTTCATCTTCACGTAGCCGCCCAGGGGCAGGATGGATATCTTGAAATCCGTTTCATTGTGTTTGAAGCCAATCAAACGGGGGCCAAACCCGATTGAAAAGCTCTCAACGTCAACCTGGAAGTAACGTGCCGCAATGTAGTGCCCCAGTTCGTGAAAAAGAACGAGAATACTCAGAACAATAAGAAAAGCCAACATCGGATAGTTCTCTACTTCAGTCTAATTGGACGGCCGCTTACCGGTTCGGTAACGAAAAGCTCTTTGACTGGTTATCCAGCAGGCTATTTGCATACGCACGGGCTTTGCTATCTATCACCAGCATTTCTTGAATTGAAGAAGCCTTCCAGCCATCTCCTTGCGACAGTGTTTCTTCAATCACACGTGCAATCGCCAAGTAGGGAATTCTGCCCTCCAGAAAAGCCGCCACAGCAACCTCATCGGCTGCGTTCAGAATGCATCCTGCCGTCCCACCGATACGGAGTGCTTTATAGGCAAGCCCAAGCAGTGGAAACTTCCGGCTGTCTGGAGTTTCAAAATCTAATTGTGGCACACGGGACCAATCAAGTCGTTCTCGCGGGCTAGTTTCGCGTGCCGGGTACGTCAAGGCATAGCGGATCGGAAGTTTCATGTCCGGTGGACTGAGTTGTGCAATCAATGAGCCGTCCCGGAACTCAACCATGGCATGCACGATTGACTGCGGATGAATCACAACCTCGACTTGGCTCGCCGACAGGCCAAACAGAAGGCAAGCTTCGATGACTTCAAATCCCTTGTTCATCATGGTTGCCGAATCAATCGTAATCCTGTTGCCCATCTGCCATGTCGGATGTTGCAAGGCTGATTCTGGAGTCGCCAGAGCAAGCTCTTCGATGGGAGTTGTCCGGAATGGACCGCCTGATGCTGTCAAGATCAGCCGCTCGATCTCATCCATTGCTCCAGTACGCATACATTGATGAATTGCATTGTGTTCACTATCAACTGGCAGAATCGTCGTATTGGACTGCCTGGCAGCAGCCATCACCAGTTCCCCGGCAACTACCAATACTTCCTTATTTGCCAATGCGATACGTTTGCCAGCCTGTATTGCTGCGTAAGTGGCTTCGAGCCCTGCCACACCCACAGCTGCCGATACAAGCACGTCATAGTCAGTCTCTTGAGCAACCTTCAATATCCCTTCAGGGCCACACACGCATTGCGGGTTGTAATCCGTTCTTGAAGCGAGGGACTGCTGCAAGTGATCCAGGGCTTGCGCATCTGCAACAGAGAGGAAGTCGGGTCGGAATTCCAATGCTTGCCGGACTAATTCATCAACATTGTGGCCGGCAGCCAATGCAACCACTTGAGGCGGTGTTTCGAGTTCACGAACAACCTGTAGCGTGTTGCGCCCGATTGAGCCAGTTGAGCCTAATATTGCCAGTTGCATTATCTGCTAGATTCCTGTTTCCTCTTGTTTCAGCCTGTTCTGGTGGCAAGGAAAACAGCCAGAATCAAATTCCTGTTATCCCGGATCATGACAGAAGTCACAATCCAGCGGAGCACCATGAGTTGAATGGCAGTCCATGCAGGATGCCATGGTAGTCGGCTTCTCCTGGAACAGGACATCCCGTTCGGCTACCAGACCGTGACAAACATCACACTCCACTGCAGCATCCAGGACATGTGAAGCATGGGAGAACCAGACATAATCCGGGACGCGATAGATACGAACCCATGGAACCTGCTCACCCTGTGTCTTGAAGCTCACCAGTTTCTCGATATGTGGGCTATCCGTCTTGATGAAGCTATGGCAGGCCATGCAGGTTTCCTCAGAAGGGTAAGTAGCAGCAAAACCAGGATCCGGGATGGAATGACAGCCTTGGCATTCCAGGCCCTGCGAAACATGTTTCTTATGGCTGAATGGCAATGGTTGTTCAATTGCCTTGGCTGCAGCGTCCTGTTCAGCAGCCGTACTTGCCAGCGGTAGATACAAGCTCAAGACAGCCAGTATCACAAGCAGGATCGCCAGGAAGCAAATACGGTGGCCCCAGTCATCCTGGCACGGATTATGCAAGTTGCTCATGTTTCCTGATCAGACCCCGTGATCCTGAACCTGTCAGCAATCCCTGACACACCTGAATCCCAGATTGGAGGTTGAACTGTCCGGGGTGTTCGATGTCCTGGCAGCAACTCGATAGCGATTGCAATAAGAAATATGGCACAGGAACGATCCACCTTTCATTACACGTGCAGACCCAATCGGAGGCCCAACAGGATTCACTTTCGTTGCCGTCACGTGGTAGCTGGGATGGAACCAATCCGAGCACCATTCCCAGACATTGCCAGTAATCGAGTAGATTTTATAGCCATTCGGAGGAAAAGCGTCAACAGGACAGGTGCCCGTGTATCCATCATCGCCTGTATCCTGCGTCGGAAAAACCCCCTGCCATGTATTACACAAGTACTTTCCATCTGGCACGAGTTCCTGCCCCCATGGATAGGACTGCTGCTCCAGCCCTCCCCGGGATGCATATTCCCATTCGGCTTCCGTCGGCAGTCTCTTTCCCGCCCAGTTGCAATAGGCCCGGGCATCGGCGTAGGAAACATGAGTTACTGGATAATCCAGCCGCGAGTCAATGCTTGAATCTGGTCCTTCAGGATGTTTCCAGTCTGCCCCATCAACCTTGCACCACCATTCATGCCCGGCAACAGTATCCATAATCAGCGCTTCATAGACTTCCTGAGACATCTGGTTACGGAATACAAACGACCAACCAAAGCTTTCTGCCTCGGTTTTATAGCTCGTTGCCTTAACGAACTCGGCAAATCGCTCAATTGTGACAGGGTAAGTATCAACATGGAAAGGGTCAAGCAAAACCTCTCGCACAGGCCCCTCACCGTCAGCCAAAAATCCTTGATCTGTCTCGGTTCCCATCAGGAAACATCCACCCTCCATCTTGATCATGTCTGACAGGGATCCTTCCCGTTTCCTGAACCGTGCATTCGAGAGAGTGATTGATTCAGCTAGACGCTGGGCACGATCCATGCTTGGAACACAACACGGGTGAGGACCCTGCCAACTGGCAGGCTGGCTGATCTGGGAACCCGAGCCTTGAGGACTTAGCTGGTTGTACAGATCGCTCATGCTACCTCCTATACTTCCTACAATTGCTTGTCAGGTTCTTCGGAAGGCTGGGCAACATCCTTTTTTTTAAGGACTCGATCTTCAATCTCCGCAGCTGCCCGCAAGTGATCTACATGATCTTCCAAAAACTTGACCTGATTACGCTTGACAAGAATCTGCTCGATTTCATCTTTGACGTCGCTGAATGCTTTCAACCCCTTGGGACGTCGATCCAGCAGTTTGGCAATATGAAACCCAAAAACAGTCTTGAACACCTGGCTTGTTTCCCCGACTTCCAGGTTAAAGACAACGTCTTCAAACTCATTGACCATTTTTCCACGCGGAAAGTAACCCAGGTCCCCACCACTGCCAGGACAGTCGGAGAGCTCATCAGCAATCTCTTCGAAGCTACGACCGTTTTGCAATTGCTCATACAAGCCAGCAGCCTCTTTCCTGGCCTGCTCCTCAGTAATATCCTTTTCCACGTGTTTGACGATATGGGCAGCACGCACCATCTCTTCTGTTCTGTATATGTCCTTGTTTTTCCGATAGTATTCAGCAAGATCTTTAGTCCTTGGCTGCTTTGTGTTAGCGGTAATCATCGTTACGTACCGGTCAACCTTTAAATTTGTCGTGATGCTTGCAAGCAGGTCTTCCTCTTTCAAACCGGTTTCCTTGAACTTTTCCTCGCCTCCATAATCCTTGATAATCTTGTCAAAGGCCTTTGTTCGCAACTGTTCATCAATCGGTGAATCATCCTTTAGTGCTTCCTGCTTGATCAGTGTCTGCTCAATCACGTTCTCGCGAGCCCATTCAATAGCCCTCTGCTCCAAATCCCCCGGACCGAGTCCTATCCCCTGCCTTTGTTCTTCCGGGACTTCCTGGAATCTTTGACGCAGGTTTTCAGCCTCACGAGCCAGCACGCTATCTTCAACAAGTTCGCCGTTAATTACCAAGGCCATGGCCGTCATTTTATCGCGTGAGCTTTTGAAATGATTGAATATCATGCAGCTTACTTCAATAGCACCATTGTTCACTGTGGAATTATGCGTTGGTTGAGCTGGGAACAATTGGCAAGGCAATGCAATAAACTGGTGGCGAAGGAACGGAGCGGGCCGGAATCCACGGCGGACGCGGTATGGCGTGTCGGCCCTGCTGCCATAAAAATATAGATCGATTACAGCGCAAAATAGGGAACAGCGCATATCACTTGTGGGATGTGGCCAATGCCCTCCACGAGGTCAGCACGCAGACCACGGAGGCCTAGGGCTGACGCCCGCTGCGACGAGTTGGACGAGGGCCGTCCGGAAGCTCTACTAACCGGAACTTCACCTCCGAAATTCGAATAATCGTAGCTATATCAGACAGATAGACTGAATCAACCTGCCAATTTACTGGCAACAAATTTGCCCGGATCGACCCCGAGCAAGTCGAATGCCTTCGCCTGCAGCGGCGTCGGCTTGGCGACCATCGGAAACGGGTGCTGCGGGGCGTCCGGCAGCGTCACCTCGTTCAGCGTGAGCGTGCCCAGATCCGCCAGCAGCGTCTGGAAGCTGTGCACGGGCAGCCCCTCGGGTGTCTGCTTGCTGGCGGCCTTGGCCTTGGTGCTCGCCGAGACCTGCGCTTTCTCCACCGGCGACTGCCGTAGCGCCCGCACTCCCGCCCGGTCCTCCTCCTCGAACAGCAGCGGCGCCAGACGCCGCCGCAGGTGCCATTCCACGTAATACGCCAGCAGGCACAGCAGGATGTGCCCGCGCACATGGTCCTCGCTATAGACGAAGATCGGGCGCACCGCCAGCTGCGCCGTCTTGAGCGAGCGGAACGCCCGCTCGACGTGCGCCAGGCTCTTGTAGGCCTCGACCGCCTCGGGAGCCCCCAGGGCGGAGCTCTGCAGGCTCGTCCGGATGACGTATATGCCGTCCAGCTGCGCCTCCGCGTTGATCTTGTCCTGCTTCCTCGACCAGCGGATCTCGGCGTCGGTCACCTCGATGGCGAAGTGCTTATCCACTTTTTTGCGGCTGATGCCGCGGTCGCCCACCAGCGCGATGAACTCGAGGCCGAAGCGCTGCTGGACCTTCTTCACTTGCACCCCGACCGTGCTCGGATCCGCCGTGTTGCCGGCGAACACATCTACGGCCACGGGACAGCCGTCGGCCGCGCAGAGCAGGCCGAAGACGATCTGCTGCTTGCCCTGCTTGCCGTCCCGGTTGTGGCCGAACGCGGCCAGTGGAGAACAGCGCCCCTCCAGATAGCTGGACGAGACATCGTAGAGCAGCAGGGTGGCGCCCTCGAGATGCCGTCGGGCGAGGCTCTTCTCGATCCACGCTTGCCGCCCCAGCAGCCAGTCGAGCATGTCGTTGCCACGGACGGGACCCAGGACGGCGGCGACATGGCCATGGGGCAGGGAGCAGCGGCTGCAGAAGGCCTCCTCGCCGGGGCGATAGACCTGGCCGCCGCGGAGCATGGCGCGGATGCCGTCGACGATCTGGGGGGGACTCCTCACCATTTGTCAAGGCCAAAAGAGCTATAAAAAGGGGCCGCTACTCCCAGTGGACCTGGCGAGACTTAACCAGGGGAAAAACCCGAGTCATTCCCAAAATGGCTCTTGAGGCACCGCCACGTTTCCCGTGGCGGTCTGCCTGCTGCCAGGCTCCTGCAGTCAGGGGAGGCGCTGCGCCCTCCCCCGAACCCCCTCCCACAGCCCAGCAAGCGGTTTGCACGGAGAGAGGGTTCCCCAGGCTCCCAGGGGGAATCACAGGGCAGACTCCCCACCAGTTGCCAGGCCAGCCAGAAAACTGTTCCAGGCGAAGGTCAGGCTGCAGACTGCTTCACCGCATGCTCCGGATCGAAGAGCGTTCCGCTTGCCAACATGGCACAGGCCACAGCGAGCAGCCGAGCAGCGACGGACCGCAAGGCACGGGCGTGGTTGTGGCCCTTCAGTCGCAGCGCGTCGTACTTGGCGCGGCAGATCCGGTCGTGCTGCACGGCAACCCTGCTCCAGTGATAGACAGCATTATTGAGACGGCGGTGGGCGGCCAGACGTCGTACGACGATGCACCTGTTGCCCGAGCTTCTGGTAACAGGGGCCACACCACTCAAGCAGCGCAAGGCGTGATAGTCTCTTCTTCGCAGGGGATCGGAAGCCTCCGCGAGCAGTGTAGCGAGTACGGTTCGACCCACTCCCGGCAGGGACATCAGGATCGCTCCATCACTCTGCCTGGCAGGCTCTGTTGCCGTCTTGTCGTTGCTTGCAGCGAGTTGCTCCGTGCAGTGCTCCAGGCGCTCAAGGGCCTCGCTCAGCTGCTCATTGAGCATGTTGAGACTGCTGCTGAGAACCTGGATGTGAGCGGTGGCCGCTGCGGTTGTACCCGCGGCCACAGGGAGTGGATCGGTGCGCAGTCTGGCCAGGACCCCAGCCGCGTCAAGGCGTCGGATGCGATGTGTTTTCAACAGCTTGGCGATGGTAGCCTTACTCACTATGCGGGCGCGGTCCGGTGTGGGGACGACAGCCCACAGGACCAGCATCCAGTTATTAGCGAGGTCGCTGCCAAGGTCAAGAAACTGTGGGTAATAGCGCCACAACTGGTCACGCAGGCGGTGACTGAGGCGCGTCCGCAGGCGGGTCAGCTCTTCGGCAATGCGGGACCACTCGCGCAACTCAACCAGGAGCGGATCAAGCGGTTCCAGACGGCGCAGACAACGGGGGTCGGTGCGCAGTGCATCGGCAAGCACATGGGCATCGCGGCTGTCATCCTTGGCTCCTGCTGGCGAGAAACGGTCACGGAAGCGGTCGAGTTGTCTGGGGTTGATGGAATGGACCTGGAAGCCACGGTTGAGCAGACTTTCGACAACCGGGCCGTGCGGAACCTCAATCGCCACCTGCACCAGCTCCGGCTCAGACTGTGCAAGTTTGAGGATCCAGCCCGCCATGCGGGCAAGACCCTCGCCAGTGTGCTTGAAGACCTGTTCTCCGAGCCGGTCCCCGTCGGCCTTCAGCACACAGACATGGTGCGATTGAGACGCCCAATCGACGCCCACGTAGAATTGTTTCTGATGCATGTGTTGTTACTCCTTGCAAATGTTTGAGTCGCCGCAATGCTTGCCAATCCCTGTATTGGTGCTCCAAGGCACAGACTCCTCACGGGGCATCCATCACAGCACTCATCCGGAACACGGGTCCCCCCCAGGTGCTCAAAAAGGCACAGGGGGCAATGGGTTGTTTCCGGCGAGTTGACTCGTTTTAGTCAGGCCCCTCAATACAGGCCTGCCAGCCCGACCGACCGCTTACTCAAGAGAATGGAAACTGGCCGCGGAGGATGTTGCAACCCCTCCCCGGCCTCTGTTTCAGATCAGGTCCATCAAACCAGCTACCCTTACGAAGAAGCCTTCTAACAAGATACAGGGGGCAGTTTGGAGAGGTTGGCGAGGGTGGTGCGGCGGCTGCGCTTGCCGTCGCGTTGGGCTTGGCGGAAGAGGATGGCGGGGGGGCTGTTGCGGTTGGGGATGACGTCGACGTGGTAGGACATGGGGCGAGGCCTTTTACATGGAAACAGTATATAACACAATTATACTGTTTATCAAGCATAAACAAAGATTATTATGCGCTCAAAACATGGCAACAAATATCCAGTTTGTAGTCCGGTCTGTGGAGCGGTAAACCGCGCTATTCCAATGATTTGGTGGACGGCGCTAGGGCTTAAGGGACGGTGAAGTTCCGACTAACGGTCTTGGGGCAACATGCGGAGACCTGCGAGGAGGTGCACAAGTGCCGATAATACATCCAGAGCAACCACCATAGGATGCAGTACGTGCAGTTCCACGAGCAGGGCCTGTTCGTGGACTCCGGTGTTGTGGGCTCTGGCTGCAAGACACTGGTCGTCACCCGCCTCAAGCGCCCCGGGATGCGCTGGACCGTTGACGGCGGCGATGAAACCCTCGGCCTACGCAGCTGCACTCTCACAACCGCATTGAAGACTTCTGGGAACGCCGCTCAGCGGTCCAATAGGGTCAACCTTAAAAAAGCAAAAACCTGACGTACACCCGACAAGAATCACCACTATCCGGCATTTACTTCGCTACATTGAAAAGCCCTGATGCCTCGACAACGACTCCTGTTGATTAAGTAAATGTGTGGTAGGAACAGATAGAGAGTTGCGAGATGTCGATCAAAAAAGGAGTTCGATTACCAGCACTTCAAGGAGTCTTTGGCCCTTTGTACACTGCTTTTGTCGGCATCATTAAGAAACCGGCACTGCTACTGGAACACTGATCGCTGCGGAAATAAGCAATCGAAATAAGGGGGTGACGTCATCAGCACCGCCCACAGTAATTCCCGACCAAAGTACTATTGCTGTTCCCAGCCCCCATCCTGTACCTCGCTTCTTGAACGGACGACGGACCCGGACTTTTTAGCACGGCTCGCTTTTCAAATGTACGTGTCTGGCCGTCTCTAAACAGCAGTGTGATGGATGTATCCGTAGACGAATTGAAAAAGCCCTTAAACTTGCGGGCCAAGGTGGGGCTTCGTGCTTATAGAGTTCAACCCGCGTCATCCTTCCTTGAGAGAGTGTGCGCACTCTCGTCCAGTCTCCCAAGATCTCAACCGTAGATCCTCGGTTTCCTGTGCAGCTGCTGGTGCGATAACCAGCAGCAAGGGCAACCAGAATCGATACAGTCTACTGAAAAAAACATCAAGGTACCACCACTGACATTAATGAGAACACCGGTGACGGCCTTGTTTAGCATCCGACTCGCGCCGGGGTTGAATCGTGCAACAACACCTCGCTCTGAGAGAACAAGCACACATGTTATGAGATACTTGTAGCTCAGAAAGTACAAAGGAGAAACCAATATGAGTGCCGTATCCCTTCGCTTGCCTGATGAAATCTCTCAACGTCTGCAAAAGTTGGCCGACCTCACTGGGCGCAGCAAGACATTCTACATGATCGAGGCCATTCGGGCACACTTGGACAACCTTGAGGACTTATACCTTGCAGAGCAACGGCTGATCGACATTCGAGCCGGGAAGTCTCAGGTCATGCCTCTCGAAGAAGTGATGAGACGCTATGGCTTGGAAAGTCGAGATTGACCGAGCCGCCGTGCGCGACTTGGACAAGCTCGACCAGCAATCTGCACTGCGTATCCTTGCCTTACTGCATAGCCGCGTTGCCACGCTGGCCGACCCACGTAGTATTGGAGAGGCTCTCAAGGGTTCCCAGCTGGGCAAGTTCTGGAAGTACCGGGTCGGCGATTACCGCGTTATCGCCCTCATTGAGGACGACGCTTTGCGAGTGCTTGTGGTGAAGCTTGGGAACAGGCGTGAAGTTTATCGATGATCACGACATATCGCTACTTTTTCGGGCGCGAAAGCCTCAGAGGGCCAAATCGGCAAGAAAACAACGTTGGAAAGCCTGTAGCATGATCGCGGCGCGCAGGGAGGTGGTGGTTGCTACTTTCTGTATTACCAGTAGATAATACCGATAAGCAGTCTCAATCAGTAGAGTTGGCATTGAGGTACTGCAGTAATCAAAAAGCAGGCTTACTGAACTGCATGCACAAAGAGTAAGGAAGTCCGATGGGAATCAGTACAAGATTCATTGAATACACAGATAACGGTCAACCACTGGAAGGGTTTCTGGCATGGGATGACTCAGTCAAAGGACCTCTTCCCGGGGTGCTGGTTTCCCATGCCTGGGCAGGCCGTAGTCAATTCGAATGCAATAAGGCCGTCGAACTCGCAAAACTCGGTTATGCCGCCATGGCACTTGATTTGTATGGCAAGGGAATTCTTGGAAGCGGTCCAGATGAAAATACCAAGCTCATGCAACCATTCATAAACGACCGGTTAATGATGCAAACCCGTATGCAGATAGCCCTTAACACACTCAAGAGCCAGGTAATTGTCGACTCCTCAAGATGTGGCGCGATTGGCTTCTGCTTTGGTGGTATGTGTGTTCTGGACCTGGCCAGGTCAGGAGCCGACATTCAGGGTGTTGTCAGTTTTCATGGCTTGCTCCAGCCCCCTGGAAACACTGAAGGCAACCAGATTGGAGCCAATGTCCTTGTACTTCATGGCTGGGAAGATCCAATGGTTCAACCGGATATTGTTGTTTCCCTGGCCAGTGAATTAACCCAGGCAGGTGCAGATTGGCAGATTCACGGATACGGCAAGACCATGCATGCCTTCACGAACCCCGAAGCAAACGACACCAACATGGGAACCGTTTATAACGAAACTGCTGACACACGTTCCTGGAACTCCATGCACTCTTTCCTTGAAGAGACATTAGGGTAATCGCAAAGCAAGCTAGTACTGCCGTATGTCATAGACGGCAGACTCATGGACGTGGCAGTAGTGGATTTCGTGGATCCCAATCCGGTTTGTATTGCAAACCGTACCGCTCCTTGAGCTTTTCAGGATCATAAGCTTCGTTTTGCTGAGGCATGAAAGCATGTACTGCTTCTCGCCAGTCTGATAGTTCGATTTGCAGGTCCATGCTCAGTTCGGGTTCCATTCTGGATAGCTCCCTGGACTCCGAGGGGTCGTCGGCAAGATTATAAAGTTCAACCGTTGAGTCCTCAAAAAACTCCATCAGTTTCCAGACCCCTTTTCGGATAGCTGAAGTTGGTGTGGAACCTGCATTTGAATAGTGGGGATAATGCCAATAAAGATTAGTGCGTAACAGGTGCCCAGTCTGTTGCAATAATGGCAGCAGACTCACCCCGTCACTAGTGTGATCTTTCGAGTCTTCCACACCAGTCATTTCCAGGATCGTCGGGTAAAAGTCCACGCTTGTCACGGGTGTGCGTTCAACGGAACCAGCCTGGATGACATCAGGCCACTTGACGATCAAGGGTTCGCGGATACCGCCTTCCCAAAGAAAGCCCTTGCCGGAACGGAACTCTCCGTTGAATGCAAAACGCGGAACACCGCCATTGTCAGAAAAGAAAAACAACACTGTATTGGAGGTCAACCCCAAAGCATCGATCCTCTTCACCAGTCGTCCAATTGAATCATCAACACCTTGCACCATGGCGGCATACTTCACGTTATTCCGTCCACTTGGGTCCATGCTGCCTGCATAACTATCGATCAGGGCCGACTTGGCCTGAACCGGACTATGAACAGCGTAATAGGACATGTAAAGAAAAAACGGCTGATTGCGGTTCCGATCAATAAAATTCACCGCCGCGTCTGTTAGGTTGTCCGTAAGATAGTCCCCATCCTTAGCACCGGGTACCTGAACAAACGGATGAGGGGCAAACATACTGCGATGCATGTTCCAGTGGCCTGATGCAAAACTTTCATCAAAGCCGCGTTGTGATGGAGCATAATTTCCTCCACCAAGGTGCCATTTTCCGATACAGGCAGTGGCATAACCCGCTGTGGAGAGCGGTTCAGCAAGGATGGTTTCATCCTGCGGGAGTCCGAGGGGCAGATCAGGTTGTGTCAGTTTGGCATATGGGAGTACGTTCCCTGGCAAGTACTGTGTTACACCGGTGCGGGCAGGCCAGTGCCCGGTCAGGATACTGGCACGTGTTGGGGAACAATTTGGAGCAGCTGCATAAGCATCCGTGAAGCGCATTCCTGCTGCTGCCAGACGATCAATATTTGGTGTACGGTGATAGGTGTTGCCATATGGACCTGTATCGGCATAACCCATATCGTCCAGAAGCAGAAAGATTATATTAGGACGATCTGGCAACGCGGTTTCAGCGGCTTGGTTGGTCACACACGCCTGTTGAAGAAGCATAGTTGCCAAACCAAAATACACTGTTTTTGAACTCACCGAGCCAGTTTAACAACTGCCTGACCGGTAGCTTGCCTGGTATCGCTATTGCTCACCCAAGGATTCGATAACTGCCAGAAACGGATGCACTAGAAAGCTCCCGTTTTTCGCATCGTCAGCTTATACAGTGAACCTCAATACCTTGAATCCTGAGCTTGCTACTAACTATGTCTGCTGTAAGGATCGGCATTTCAAGCAGGAGTGCTGTAGCAAGACAAGCTCTATCCGCTAACGGTAATCCCAAATTTTTTGCCAGCACACAGTTCTCCCCATGGAATCAATTTAATAAAGAGAAATGGGATCACCCCAACCATTAGGGCAAATAAGAAATCAACAATTGCCTGTTTTGGCCAGTTGGCATCTGTAAGTTTGCTATATACTTCCACCACATTGACACAGGATATAGCTGCATCTTGCAAAACAACCAGGACATAATCTGCGTCTTGCTCCTCATTCACAATCACCAGAACTGCGGAGGCAGCTGATAGAACCGTTACTCTTTTACAGCTTCCGTTCGTCGTTCTGCGATCAATTGCCAAGGGCGGAGAAAAACCAGACCAGTTGGGAGCTGAGTAGAGGTTTTACAAGGTTTTCGCAAGGCATCTGAAGCAGAGCCTGGAGGGCGCTCTGCAGGGTAGCCCAAGCGCAGTGGAAGCCGCCTCACGAAAACAGCGCAAGTGGTAGGTGGGTCAACCCGAAGAGCGCGCCCGCTTTGCCTTGCTCTGTTTGAGATAGAAGCTTTCACCATTCATCTCCAGAATGTGCACATGTTGCGTGAACCCATCAAGTAGACTGATGCCTCTTTGGATTTCAGTCGCTTGGAAAGAGCCACGGACCAGAGCCCGTGATCTCAAGCTGGCTCCGAAATGCCTCCAACGCCTGGCCAGTCAAGGGCACTTCAGCAACGCACAAATGAATTCATACCCGTGGGCATCATATGCGTTACACTTAACGACGGTCGATTCACATGACACGACGTGCTTTTCTAGCGACAGGTGTCGCATCTATATCATTCGCGGCAGACCGCCAAGGACCGATGCCACTCGGATTCAACACTTACTGCCTGAGGTCGATGGGCTGGGATGACGCGACGTCACTTCAGTACGCCGCCGATCACAAGCTGGACGCGATCTTTCTTCAAGACTCAAAGGATCCGCGGGCAATGGACCCCACTCACTGGCCCGAAGTCAAGGCCCGTGCCGCTGATCTGGGGTTGCATCTGGAAACGGGTGGAGGAGCTGTCCTCCCGCGGACGGCAGACGACTTTTCTTCTAAAGTCGAGACGCTGCGCACAAATATCACGCGAGCTAAGGCTCTCGGCTCCCCATTGGTTCGCTGTCTGATCGCGGGCAATCGCGCTTCGCTGCCGCCAGGGCCGATCGAACAACACATCGAAACGATGGTGCGTTTGTTGAAGACTGTTCGCTCGCAGGTGCTTGATGCAGAGGTGAAGCTGGCCGTTGAAGTGCACAAGGATTTGCAGGCGTGGGAATTCAAGATGTTTCTCGACGAGGTTAGTCCTGACTTCGTGGGAATTTATCTTGACACCGGCAATCCAGTGTTCGTCCTGGAGCATCCGTTGACGACAGTCGAGACTCTGGCACCCTATGCGATTACCCTGCACTTGCGGGATTCCGTCGTTTACAAGCATCCCCGGGGAGCAGCTGTTCATTGGGTTCCACTGGGCGAGGGCGTGGTCGACTTTCATGAGATCATGGCGCGCGCCCGTGAGCTATGCCCGGATGTCTATGTTTATGCGAAACCGATTACAGGGCGCCCGGCGGAAGTGATTCCATATCTCGAGCAGGATTTCTGGAAGTCTTATCCGAAGGCTCGTGCGGCCGACTTTGCCCGTTTCCTCACATTGACGGAAAAAGGCGTGCCCTACAACAAGCCCATCGTGAATGAGGATTTGCAGGGGCGCGAGATGCCCGCTTACCTCCTCCCGGCAATCCAGGTTCAACAGCAAGACCACATGGAACGCAGCCTCAAATATGCCAAGGAAGTGCTCGGCCTCGGCGTGCGCTGGAGGGCTTGAACTTACACTCAGACAGAGTAATTAACAGGCACTCAGACAGAGTAATTAACAGGCAGATCCTGCGGTGGATAGCGTATTGGCTGCCGGGTTTGAATCTGTCTATTGCAGCGGTCTGTGCTGAGTTTGCTTATAAGAAAGCTGCACGAACCTGTGCGAGGAAAGCTGAAACTCTTTCGGTAGGCTTGCCGACCCGGCCGAGCGCTTCCACCGGCAAAAATCCTCGATAGCCGACTTTATCAATGATACCCCTGACTTTGGCTAGATCAATCGGCACGGCATTTTCGCCATACCAGACTTGTTCCTTGATTTGCCAGGTACAGGCGTAGGGCACCAGTTTTTCGATCTCTTCGTAAACATCGCGTTGTCGCAAGCTGCCGACATCAAGGATTACGCTGAACCAGTCAGACTTCACTCTTTCTACCAACTCAATGGTTTCGTCTGCAGTCTTAAGGAAATCATCATGGTGCTGCAAGCCTAGAATAACGCCGCGTTCTCCGGCGTATTCAGCACACTCCTGGAACGCAGGCACCATCCACTCAAGGGTTTTTTCAAACGTCGAGCCCTCTGCGATGCCCCGCCCGGAGAATACGCGCAAAACGTCCGCACCAAGTTTCTGGGTGACGTCCACCCAATTCTTTACCAACTGGACATGTCCCTCACGGCTGACAGGGTTGTCAAGCGCGAAGTCGTTACGGACGCCAGTGCCACTGACGGAGACTCCATTGAAAAAAGCCTTGCGTTTGAAGTCATAGATAAACTCATCGCTCGGTACATTCGGGTAGCCAGGGAAGTAATATCCAGTGGCGTCGACCCCGTCGACATTCTCGGCTGCGCAGAAGTCGAGCATGTCGTCGAGCGTCATTGAGCCATCTCGCAAAGGGGCATTAAACGAGTACGCGTTGAGGCCGATTTTGATACGAGTGCCCGCGCGTCGGTTAATTTCTCCAATTGCTGCAGCAGATGGCAACGCTGATACGGCAGATAAAGCGGCAAGTCCCATCGACTGATTAAGAAAATTTCTGCGTTTCATGATCTCTCCTAAAATTGATTGTGTGTAATCCGCGCCCAGTGCATTGGCGCGGGTTGTGTTAACTGTCAGCCAGAATTTCATGCACAATGCGATTTGGCTGCACTCCGGTAAGAGTGTAGCGCCCCGATCAAATACTCGTCAAAACGAGTCGATCGTAGACGGCAGTTTGCCACCGAACTTCGGCACGATGACTTTCTGTGTGAACTCGTCGTGCTGTTTCAGCGCAGTCATCGTTTCGGGGAGACGCATTTTCTTGACTGTCGCCATGATCTGCGCCCAACCTTCTTTACCCCATTCTTCTCTCTCGGCAGCCGTTGCCGGCAAAGTCCGTGCCCCTCCGTGATCCATGACGTCGGCAACCCAAGATCCAAGAGTCAAGCTGCCCGAAAAGCGCAGCTCGTTCAACTTGGTTAGGCCAGGGTTCTCGGGAACTTCTCCTGCGGCCTTTGACTCATTCGGGCCGTAGTCTCCTTGTAATGGGATGTCTTCAATCCTGCCCGTCATGAGATGTGCTCCGTACACCGCCTTCGATACGGCTTCCCGTGGAATATCCAGTTTTGCCAGATGTCCGCCCATCTCTATGTAGAGAATTGGCACGTGAGTTTCTTCATAAAACTCACGGACAAGGGTTCCCGCCGTCAAGGGCGCGGGCCCATGGCCTGACGAAACTAACACCTGCCGCCGAAAGCCCTGTCGAAGCAACGACCTCGCCACGACTTTCAGAAACGCTGCTCCCTGCGTGGGAGTCATACGGATACTAGACGAGCCCATCACCGTCGTGCCCGGGAACGAATGCACTAAGCCGGGCATGTATAGCCCCCCGGTTTCCTCGGCCATGGCCATCGCATAGCCCAGAGCCGACACATAGTCACGATCACTGGGCATGATCCCATTCGTTTCCACAGACCCCACAGGAATAAAGATGACATCGCTGTGTTTGAGCTGTTCAATGACCTGTACTTCGCTGAGTCGAGTGGCGTCGCGCGTATGCAGCTCGCGAACCTGACTCCACGCCGAGTTGGTCTGGACGAATAGGCAGCAGGCTATGCCGAGAACTGCGGCCCGGATGGTATTTTGTGATCTAGCGTTTATAAGCATGGAAACCTCCACTGTGACGACGGTTGAGCTTGGTATCCAGTGGCACAGCCAAGTTTTTTCGTGATAGGGAACACAAAAATTTGCCTGTCTCTGGAGTTTGCGTGTTTATGATACTGCTATCCGGCCGTTAATGGTGACATCAATAGCCAAATTTAATACTTTTATGGAAACTTTTATGGAAACTGGGCCCTACCATGCAGCGATTACACTGCAGAGAATCTCATCTACAGGTCGAGCTAGTGTCTGGTCTTTTTTGTTTTCACCGGAGATCTGCCGTCATGTTGCAACGGCTCAGACTCAAAGGCTGGAGACCAGTTGGAAAATGCAGCGACGATGAATGAGGCAAGCAAACACAGCGCTTCGACGGCGACGAGATTAATGCCAATTCCCGAATGAGGTGGCTACGGTTTCGTGGACACTTCGGTGTGCGGTAGGTGCGTATTCTTATGAATTCGAACGCTCTTACGCGATCGAATCGGTCTCCCAAGCGAACCAGGCCGCTGCTTTTGACAGGATCTCCCGCTCCATCCGTAGCCGCCGGATCTCCCGTCGCAGACGCACCAGCTCCTCCCTCTCGGGACTGCTCAGGCCGTCCTGACGGCGGCCCTGGTCGCGCTGCGATCCCCCAGCTGCACCAGCTTCACCACCTGTTCCCGAAACTCCTTCGGATACGGCTTCACATAGACTTTCTTGCTCATCGTTCGGGGCCTCCTTACCCCCGCCTCTCCAGCGAGCAACCCCTGCCTATCCAAGCTATCTTGGCTGTCCACGAAAACAGGGCCACTTCAGGTCCCGGTGTACGCGGTGGCGTCACCTAACGTAGAACCGACAAGCCGTGATTCGCTCGGGTCAGCGTCCTCGCCCCCCAAAGACTGATCACGGCATACAGGTGCTTGTGTCGTACGCTCCCGAGACGTAGCTTGAATCGCGAAAGCTATGCATCGAGGATATCTGAAATGCCATATATACCCTTATTTTCCAATAGCTTAAACGCTCTTAAAGGTTCGGGTCACCTGTCGCAATTCAAGTGTTCAAAAATCGCCGCCAGTGATTAAAGCTATGCATTGTCGCAAAATCAAACTTCCGATCCTCGCGTCGATCCGCCGTTCCCTAACTCCTTGATTCCATGTGCGTTATCGCTGGCTAGAGTTCAGTAATGTCCGGAATTCCGAAAGCTATGCATTGTCGTAAACCAAGTGTTTCCCCTCACTCACCTCGCTGACCGCCGCCAAGGCCAGTCCCGAACAGCTGGCGGCACTGGTCCGCAACCACTGGCACATCGAGAACCGCCTGCACTATGTCCGCGACTTCACCTACGACGAAGACCGCTGCCGTGTCTACGTGCGCGACTTGCCTCGCAATCTCGCCTGCCTGACCAACACGGCGATCTCAATCGTACGCTGCCAGTCCGACTTCCAGTACCTGCCTGAGGCCAACCGCTATTTCGCCGCCTGGCCGCAGACGGCTCTCGACCTGCTCCTGAACCCACCCGCCTGCTAGTCCGCGCCTGTCCAGCACCCTCGCGACACGTCTTCGGGGCCGGGCCCAGCTACCCACAATACGTGTGAGTCGGAATCAACTTCGATGAGACGACCCAAAGCACGACAAAAAAGTGTACCTGTGGTTATAGTGGTTATACTGACGTCAAGTGGTTTAGACTAGGATGGCTTCGCCGCTTCCTTATTCTGTAAATTTCGCTTAACGACATGGGGGTACTTTTTTACGAAGTATTTAGTTCAACACCAAAGATTTGTTATCGTTGCATTGCTACTGTTGCTGGGTAGCAGCGCCGTTACTCAACTCAACGCACAGGTCCTCAAAGGACAAATCCTCGGAACCATCACGGATCCGTCAGGAGCAGTAATTCCTGGAGCATCAATTACGCTCTCGGAAACCAATACGAATGCCGTTCGCGAGAGCGAGACGAACGAAAGTGGACTTTATGTGTTCGCAAACCTTGACCCGGGCTTGTACCAGGTCGCAGTTTCTTCCAAAGGATTCAGCACCGTGGTGCGTGGCAATCTCGATTTGCTGCCCAACTCTACCGTGCGCGTCAACATTGAGTTGGCACCTGGCGCGGTTACAGAAACTGTTACGGTCACTGGAGCGCCGCCCTTACTGCAGACCGATCGCGCCGACACTGGCGTGAAGATTGAGTCAAGGCAGCTAAAACTTCGGCGAAGTGCAGAGCGCGAGCAACGACCTGCGCCTGTTCCAATTCGGACTGACGCTGCGATTCTAGTTCGACAATCTTATTGACCTATCGACGGGGCGGCGATTTGCCGCCCCGCAATTCATGAGATTCACACCAGGTCTGTCCAGTCTTGACAGCCCACTCTTTCAGTGCGCCGTATAGATTTTCAATATGAAGACGGCATTCATGGCTCGAAGTATTCCAGCAGTTGGGCAAGCTGAACTTGAATCCGGTTTAGTCGATGTATGGTGTATTACCCTTGACCTCGCAAGTGAGCAAGTCAACAAACTGCTTGCATGCCTGTCAACCCAGGAGCACGAGCACAGCAAACAAATCTCAGGGAAACTGCACAGAAACCGCTACATCGCAGCCCATGTAATGATGCGACACACTTTGGCAGCTTATCTGGGATTGAAGCCTGCTGATATTCAAATCGAATGCGGCTCGAAGGGAAAACCTTTTCTGTCAGGTGATTCGGCGCATGCCGGACTGCACTTTAACCTCTCCCACTCAGACAACATGGCATTGCTCGCCATCAGTCAGGTACCTGTCGGGATTGATATTGAACGAGTCAGGAAGGACAGGAATCTGGAGAAGGTAGCAAAGCGTTTTTTCTCTCCTGCTGAACAGGCTGCACTTCAACAGCTTGCAGAAAAGGACAAGCTGCGAGCATTGCATGCTTGCTGGACTCGCAAGGAAGCGTACATCAAAGCTACAGGAACGGGATTGACCATCCCGCTAAAAAGCTTTAGCGTCACATTTGCACCTAGCCAGGAGCCTTTCATCCAGACCAATGAATCCAATTGGCAACCTGATTACATCCTGAAACACCTGGAACCAGCTCCAGGATTTATCGGTGCACTTGCTGTCAAAAGCAGTAACTGTCGCTTGCAGTGCTGGCGGAGCACAGCGCCCCTTCCTGTTGCCTGAGTGAACCTCAAGCAGGAGTTGATAGTTCTTCCTACCCAAGCTGTTCGAGGAAGTAGCACCCTGCCCCGATCACCAGTAATATGCAGCAGTTCCAGTTAACAAGGAAAAGGCGATATCAGGCCTTGCAAGTGGTTTGAATTCGCCTTACCACTCAAAATTCTCAAAGAAATGCGTATCGTAGTGCCCTTCCAGAAAATCTGGCGATTTCAGGATCTCTTGTTGTAAGGGGAGGGATGTCCTGATCCCCTCAACAGCACACATACCCAAGGCCCGTTGCATACGCACAATTGCTTCCTCGCGTGTATCGGCATGCACAATAACCTTCGCAACCAGAGAATCATAGTGTGGATGCATATACGAACCACTGTAGGCTGCACTATCGACGCGCACACCTGGACCACCTGGTGCTACAAACTTTTCTATACGACCCGCTGATGGCATAAATGTCCTGGGATCCTCAGCGTTTATACGACATTCAATTGCATGCCCCGTTACATACACAGGTTGCTCGACAACTGATTTCAGGCGTTCACCTGATGCCAGAAGCAACTGGCTCTTGACAAGATCCACTCCCGTAACCGCTTCCGTGACTGGATGCTCAACCTGGATACGAGCATTCAGTTCTATGAAATATAGTTCTCCTCTTGAATCCATCAGGAACTCGACCGTTCCCGCATTCGAGTATCCGATCTTGCCAAGTGCCCTTGAAAGGATTGTCCCCATTTGCCTGCGCTTTCGTTGATCAAATCTATTGGCAGGTGCTTCCTCTAGCAACTTCTGGTGACGGCGCTGCAGGGAACACTCTCGTTCTCCAAGAGAGATAACATCACCGTGATCATCCCCAAGCACCTGAAACTCAATGTGTCGCGGATTGTTAATATACTTCTCCAGGTAGACATCACCGTTATTGAATGCATGGGTAGCTTCCTGGCAAGCTTGCAAGAAAGCCCCCTCAAGCTCTTCGGGTTCATGCACGATACGCATGCCACGCCCACCACCTCCCATGGCAGCTTTGAGAATCACCGGGTAACCGATCTTCTCCGCCCACTGCATGGCTTCATGCACGGTGCTAACCGGACCATCACTGCCTGGAAGCACAGGAATGCCCGACTGTTTTGCGGCTTGTCGAGCCTGCGCCTTGTTGCCCATCATCTGGAGCGCCTTTGGACTGGGACCAATAAAACGAATGCCACAACTACTGCATATTTCAGCAAAGGCAGCATTTTCTGCTAAAAAACCGTAACCGGGGTGAATTGCATCGACATCGGCAATCTCGGCTGCACTGATGATGGCCGGGATGCTGAGATAACTTTCCGCACTGGCTGCTGGACCTATGCAAATTGCTTCATCCGCATAGGCCACGTGCAGCGAGTCTTGATCCACTGTCGAATAGACAGCGACAGTGCTTATACCCAGTTCACGACATGCAGCAATCACCCGCAGTGCGATCTCGCCACGATTGGCAATCAGAACTTTTTGAATCATTGGAAAAGGCAGTGCCTAGTTGGTCTGAACTGAAAACAAGGGCTGCCCGAATTCAACACCCTGCGCATTCTCAACAAGCAGTTCAGTAACCACACCATCAACTTCGGATTCGATTTCATTCATCAGCTTCATCGCTTCTATGATGCAAACCACCTGCCCTTTCTTGATGCTGTTTCCGACTTCAACAAATCTTGGCGATTCAGGGGAAGGTGCCTCATAGAAAGTTCCAACCATCGGAGATGTGATATGCCGAACACCCTCTGCCTGAACAACTCCATCAGAATCATCTGAGGTTGATTGCGTAGTTGTTGCATCAGGTGCAGTGGAGTACTCAGGTGCTGGAGCAATAACATTCACTCCACGCGAAATACGGATATACCGGTCTTTTACCCGGATCTCAATTTCACTGAGTCCCTTTTTTTCTGCAAGGTCCGCCAGTGCTTCGATTTGATCCAGATCACTTCTTTCAATTGCCATCAGTTCTTTCTATTTTGACCAATTATGCGCAGCTTGTGTGGAGTTGGTGTCAGAACCTCACAACCGCCCTTCTTGACAAGAACAACATCCTCTATGCGAATACCCGTTAATCCCTTCCAGTAGACACCAGGCTCAATGGTCACAACCATCCCCTCCTGCAAGCGCTGTTTCTGCCCGGGAGCTATTCGTGGTCCTTCATGGATCTCCAGGCCAAGACCATGACCTGTGGAATGCAAAAAAAGAGTGTCTAGCCGAACTCCGTCGATGGTTGTCTTTTGCAGAACACGTCGTGCCTGACGATCAATCGTCCGGCATTCAACCCCGGGACGGATCGCTGCAATAGCAGTCTGCTGAGCTTCTAGCACAGCTTGAAACAGCTTATTTTGCTTGGCTTTGGGCCGGCCGCGGGCAACCATCCGGGTCATGTCGCTCGAATAGCCATTGAGTGTAACACCTTGATCCACAACCACCATTGATCGCTCCTGAAGCTTGCAGTTACGCGGTTCTGCATGAGGCAGGGCTGCATTTGGGCCACTGGCAACAATCGTTGGAAACGATGCTATTTCACCACCTAGCATTCGGAACGTATATTCCAGTTCGGCAGCCATTCGCACTTCCGTCCAGCTAGGCCGAAACTTCTCGCAGATGTCCTCAAAAGCCCTCGAATTGAGATCAACAGCTGCTCGAATAGCAGTGATTTCGGAGTCACTTTTTCGCAATCGCAACTTTTCCACAAGAGAATCACGAGGCACCAGCCGACAGCGTGAAAGCTGGTCATTGAGAAAGGCATAGGTGCCAAAATCCAACCGATTCGATTCAAAAGACAACTGCTTCAGCTTCTGGTTGTTGAGGTTATCTGCAAGAACAGGCCGTGGATCCCCCGCAGTAATCACCACTTCGGTATGCCTGCATTGCTCTTGTGCCTGCGTCCTGTAACGGCCATCCGTGTAAAGTGTCGATTGATCCGGTGCTACCAGCAAGTGCCCTGCACTGCCACTGAACCCGGTCAGGTAACGGATATTGGGGAGTGCAGAAACATACAGCACTTCTCCCTTGAGAAGTCGTCGCAAGTTGGACTGGCGGATTGCATACTCTCCCATGCTGAACATTCCTAATTTATCCAACTGCAGATCAAGGCCAAACCGCAAGGTTTGCTCTGGAATTGAATTTCTTGTCCTTTGTCTACCAGAAGAAACGCAAGCGCAGATTCAGGCTGCGAGGCTGTACCACACGTGTACCTACAAATACGGATTGAAAACTATAGAGTGCCTTGCGGTTCGTCAGGTTAGAGACCTGCAGTACAAGCTCCCATTGTCTACGGTCACCAGCATACTTCTCGTAACCCAGTGAAGCATCAACAATTGTGCGAGGTCGAACACGTGGCGGATCGTTATAAAGGTCCACATAAGGCAGTTGGTCATAGTAATCAGGGTCGGCTGCAACCTGTACTGGATCTGATGGATTTGAAACCAATCCACTGTCATGTCTCATCTGAAAGCTGGTCCACCAGCGCTTGGCAGGTCTGTAAATCAGGTTTCCACTGATACCCAGTTCCTGATCATGATCAATCACAAAGGGTCCTGCACTGAGTGCTTCCAGTACATAACTACCCAGGAAAAGCCCTCCTGTGAAAGGAGGGGATACGACGGAATGATAGTGCGTCAGACTAAGCGAACCCGAAATGCGCCGGGCTTCCGGCATTGCGATCCTGGCTTCAAAACCGTTCACTCTGGAAGTTGCTAACGATGTTGGGAAGATGATTCCCGTATTGAGAAAGTTGTCATTGTCTTGCAGATTGTTCGAGTTCTTGTGATAGAAAGCCGCATTAACAGAAAAATAATTCGCTAGATTCTGCTGGAGTCCAATCTCATATACATTCTGTTTCTGGGAAGGGATCGGGATAACACCTCCGTTGAGGATTCGCCTGACATCTGGCGGGGCGAGACTTGCTGAGAGTGCCGAGTTTGCAAGTAACAGGTTTTCATTCGGTGGAGTCTGCAGGTTGCGGTTGTAAGAAGCCCGCAACACCGTACCTGTTGCAGACAGGTGGTACGCCAACCCAATGCGGGGCTGCAGTTCACTTTCTCGCACCAGCAGGTTGTAGCGGTCAAAACGTACACCTAAATTGAAGACAAAATTTCTCCAACGCACACGATCTTGCAAAAACAGGGTAAACAGTTGTCCGGCTTCGCTGGCCCGAAAGCGGAACCATGCGCCATTGCGTGAAAGGTCAAAAGGGATCAGATTCGGGTTGAACTCGGGTCCTGAATCGTTGTTAAAAAGAGGGTCGGTCAACGCGAAACCAAAGGTTTCACTCAATGGGAAGTGTTGTGCATCCAAGCCTATTCGTAACTCATGCTTTCCATGCTGCATATTGAACCGGTTGAAACTGGATAGCGTCGCCAACCTACGCGACATCTCCGAGGTCACTGGAATATCGCCAGGACTTGGAAAAAGTGTGGCAGTGGTGGCCCTGAATCCTGTTGTCGACTCAAATGTTGCAGCCGGGGAAAGGATTCTCACATAACCCATTGAAAACGCGACATCACTAAGCAACCTGCGCTGTTGTTGTCCATTGGCATGCTGGCTGCGCAAATTTGCAAGTTGAAAGGAAGAACGACCTCCCAGGATGCTGAACCGAAAAAGATTTCTTACTGAGCCGTTAAGATCTACTCGTGCAAAACTGCGCTGGGCATTGCCACCGTTGTGGAGGTTCTCAAATGATGGTGAATCCAGAAAACGACTGCTCTTGATACTTGATGCTGCTGCAAACCAGCCCAGATTCCCCTGTGCACCGCCAGTCTGCACTGACTGATTCAGTGTGTTGAAGCCACCACCTCCCAGTTCCAGTCGCCCGAACCGTCCCCCACCTCCATCAAAACCCGAGCGTGTCGTGATATTCACAACTGCTGAAAGCTTGGCGCCATACTCTGCAGGAATATCTCCTGTGAACAATTCCAGTGTCTGCACCAGATTCGGATCAATGGAAGTTGCAAACTGTCCCGAGAACTGGTCACTGATTGGCATGCCGTCAATGACATAGGTCATCTGGTTGTGAGCACCACGTGGATGAATGGTGCCGTTGGCATTGGCTGCAAATCCAGGGAAACTCAACAGGACAGACTCGAGCCCACGTGCACTGCTAGCGACCGGGAGCTTGTCGATGATCCGATGGTTGAGCTGCATCTTAGTGCCGCTGGCTTCAGGATCAAGCAGTGTCAATTGACCAACAGAGTTGACCGAAACATCATCCACCCGGGTCTCAAGTTGCAAGGCAACCTGTTCATGAACCGGAACACTGGAGCGGAGTTCGACACGGCGCAGGTCAGTCTGAAACCCGAATCTCTCCACACACAGGCTGTACCCCTGGAAAGGAACATTGGAGAACCGGAACAGGCCCTCTCCATCTGTTTCTGTCTGTCGCACAAACCCTGATAGTGGTCGAAGCAGGGAAACACTTGCTTTTGCAACTACAGCCTCATCCGGGTCCAGCACCCTTCCAGTGAGGGTTGCTGTTGATTGCGCCTGCCCGGATTGCCAAGCCAGCGGCAATATTAAGCCAAGAAAGTAAACATATCTAGGCATTACTATATTTTACTTTAGCCATGCCTAATCTTATATCTTACTTGCAGATATGTCAAACTTTTATTTAGCTAATAGCCCTCTCAATTGCCCATCGAAAACGATTTCTCAGGCTTTATCACACTCTTGGATATCAACGATGAAGCAGGAACTGTCCTTGAATGCTATCTCAGCACCCAGGACAGTTTCACTATCTGATCTTTTCGTAGCTTATTAGAGGTCTTTAACGCGCTGGAAGCATCAAGAGGTTCAGCCCCCAGGTTTCGAGTCTTTGGCGAGAAAAATTCGTAAGTCATTGATTCAATGAGCCACAGATTCCGCCAAAAGTGTCTGATGTCTCCAAAATTGGCATGATTTACCATTGGTTGCCGACGCGGGAAACTCGTCGCGAATTGCGACCGAACGAAGCGACGCCGGTGAAGCACGGATCGAAAAGATTCTTGAACTGATTAGCTCCTCTCGGTACTCGATCCACGACCTTAGTAGATGCCAAGCCCGCGAGGTGGGCGAACGCTACAGACTCAACATGCCCTTTGAGCTTGGAATGGATTTCGGATGCCGCCACTATGGCGGGAATCGGCTTTCGAGTTAGGTCATTCTAGTGCTCGAGGAACAGCCCTATCGTTACCAAGCGACCATATCCGACTTGGCCGGGAGTGATATTGAAGTACATGGCGGCATGTATGAAACCACCGTGAGAAAAGTACGAAACTGGCTGACTGGGCTAGGTGACGTTGAGCGTGTTGGCGCCGCCCGCATCTTGGCAGAATATGAAGACTTTCAGAAATGGTACTACGAGCGACAGCTCGAAGCCGGGTTTTCCAACGAAGACATCCAAGACTATTCAACCGCGGAACTCTTGGAAGCCATGTTCGAGTGGACAGACGAGGGTAGACCGAGGGAATGACACCGAATCTTGACGTTCGGTGCAGCCCGACCAGCAATAGGTCATTCCGATACTGCGAACAACCAAGCCGACAACCAGTTCCGGAACTTCCGTGGATCCGCATGGATGATTTACCTCGGGACAGGCAAGACTTGTCGACCTCTACATCTAGACAGGTGCTAGACTTATGCCGCAATGCGGTCACGCAGATCGTTCATCGCGGCTCTCGGCGGTGCCAGCGTAGCCTCGGCGCCAGCGTTCTCGCAGGCACGCGACTCGTTGAAGATCGTCTCCGTCGAAGCGGTGCCCGTGAGGCTTTGGACGCGCTCGTCGCAAGGCCGCTTGCCCCAGTTTGACGGCCTGTACGACCCGGCCAGGTGGCGCTATAGCGGGCCATTCTCCCAACTAGCCAGCGCAATCATTGTCACTATCAAGACGGACCAGGGGATTACGGGCTACGGGTTGGGCGCCGGAGGCGCGGCAGCGGCCGAGATCATTCACGGTCACTTGAGACACCTCCTCGTCGGAACTGACCCGCGCAATGTAGAGCTGCTCTGGGAGCAGATGTACATGTCCGGGATCTATTACGGGCGCCGGGGCGTCTTCGTCATGGCGCTGAGTGGTGTCGACAACGCCCTCTGGGACATTGCCGGGAAGTACGCGGAGACACCGGTCTATCGCATGATCGGCGGCGCAACCCAAGAGAAGGTGCCCGCTTACATGACCAATTCCAACCCTAGCGTTGGTCTGGAGCTGGGTTTTCAACACTTCAAGCTTCCAGTTCGCGACGGTCTGTCGGAAGGGCGCGACGGGATGCTGCGCACGACAAGGATGCTTTCCGAAGCGCGTGAGGCCATCGGCCCGGACCGCAGCCTGATGATCGACTGCGGGTGCCGCTGGAACGACATCGGCTATACGCTCGAAATGGCCAAGCGGCTCGAATCCATGGGCCTCTATTTCATCGAGGAGCCGCTATCGCCAGATAACATCCTCGGGTACCAGCGCTTGGTCGACGAAGTCGATAGCACGCTGATCGTGAGCGGCGAGCACGAATACACCCAGTACGGCTACCAGATGCTGCTCCACCACCGGGGAACGGAGATTCTCCAGCCGGACATCACCTGGTGCGGCGGGATCACCGCAGTCCGGAAGATTGCGGTAATGGGCGCGGAACGCGGGCTGCCGATCATCCCGCACCGCGGAAGCAGCCTTTACGGAATGCCCATCGTGCTAACGGCAAACGCTCCGCTGGCGGAGAGCTTCGGGACGGGTGACGCGGCGACCGACTTGATGCTTGCGATGTCGTCCCCATACAAGGACGGGCATTATTTCGCAACTGACAAACCCGGCTTCGGCACGGAAATCACGGAGAAGATGGTGCAGGACCATGCAGGCAGCAGCGCACTCTGACGCATTGATTCAGTCGTTGCCAGTGACGCGGCGGACACTGTTCGCCTGTTGCGTCGGCGGGCTCGCGGCGACGACGGCTGCACGCGGGGAGGACGACGGGTTTCGTGGAATTTTCCCGATCGTGGCGACGCCCTACCTAGACGATGGATCGGTAGACTTCGAGACGCTTGGCGAGGAAGTGCGCTTTCTGGACCGGACGGGCGTTCATGGGATCGTCTGGCCCCAACTCGCTAGCGAGTACGCGCTGTTGAAGTATGACGAGCGCATTGCCGGGGCGGAGGCGATCGTCAAGGCGTCCAAGGGGTTGCGCCCCAAGGTTGTTATCGGCGTGCAAGCCGATGACACCGAGACTGCGGTGCGTTACGCGCAGCACGCAAAGTCGATTGGACCGGACGCGATCATTGCGCTGCCGCCTCGAAAGGGCGGGCAGACGAAATTTGATCTGCAGGCGGTCGCCGAGTATTACCGGGCAGTGGCCGAGGCTGGCGGACTGCCAATGTTCATGCAGGCAACCGGGAACATGAGCGTTGAGTTCGTTTCGCGCATGGTGCGTGAGATACCGAACCTGCGGTTTGTCAAGGACGAGGCGGGGCACACTCTCACCCGCCTGACGGAATTTCAAGCGCTGTCCCCAGCGGAGAGGCCCGTTCCGTTCACCGGCGGCCACGGGCGCACCTTGATCGAGGAGATGGCTCGCGGGTCGGCGGGCAACATGCCCGCGGCGTCATGGGTTGATCTCTACGTGCGTGTCTGGGAGCTATGGCACGCCGGGCACCGCAACGAAGCGATCGACATGTTCTCCAAGACGCTCCTTCTGATCACGAAGGCGCAGGCGCACGGTCTGCCCTCACTTTCGTACGTTCTGCATCTCCGCGGAGTGTTTCCCAATTGGAAAGTCCGCACTCCCACCGCACGCGCGCTTGACGAGCACGCCAAGAAAGGCTTGCAGGAGACGCTCGAGTTTGTGCGGCCCTACCTGCGGGCATGACGGGAGCGGCGCGGTTCCTGGTCCTTGCCGGGCTGGCGCTTGTCGTCCTGGGTGCAATCGTGTGGGTGGCCGGAAGGGCGGGCCTGCCGAAACCTGGGCAACTGCCCGGTGACTTTGTCTATCGCGGCGAGAAGCTCACGCTTTATTTCCCGCTGGGGACGTGCCTGCTGGTGAGCGCGCTGATCACATTGCTAGCCACATTCTTCGGACGCCGCTGACACCCGGGGCAGCGCGGGCACGGTATGCCCCTGTGGCATGATGGTGCGGTCATGGATTCTGTCCGAGCCTTCCCTGTGGCGTTGCTAGCTGTTGCAGCCATTCCTTGTCTCGCCGGGGGCCCGTCGCCTGAGATCCCGTTCCAAAAGCATATGATCGACCTCGGACGCAGCGAGCCGTGCGCGGTGGCTGACATCAACGGTGACGGCTTTCTCGATATCGTCTCTGGAGAAAACTGGTTTCGCGGCCCGGATTTCCAACGCAAGAAATTCCGCTCGATTCTGTTCTGGAACAACTACATCGATGATTTCAGCGACATGTTGTTCGATGTGGACCGGGACGGCCATGTCGATGTTGTCAGCGTCGGTTGGGGGGAGCGCAAGATCACGTGGTGGCGCAATCCCGGCAGAGCCATTGGCGAGTGGGAGGAACACTCGATACACGAGGGCATGAATGTCGAGTTCGCTCTGCTTGTCGATTTGGACGGCGATGGCGAAGCCCGCGAGGTGCTGCCCCAGTTCGGCGGTCGCACCGCGGAAAAGACCTCCTGGTTCGAGCCGGTCGGCGACGACGGCAAGTGGGCAGAGCGCATGGTGCAGCCAGCCGCGGATGGGCATGGCATTGGTGCTGGGGACGTCAATGGGGACGGGAGAACGGACATCCTCACGCCCAAGGGCTGGCTGGAAGCGCCCTCCGACCCGCGCAAGACACCGTGGACCATGCATGCGGAATTCGAGATGGAGAATAGCGTCGGATTCCTGCATGTCGTCGACATTGACCAGGACGGCTTGAACGATATCGTCACGACCTATGCGCATAGCTACGGCATTTTCTGGCTGCGGCAGGAGAGGGGAGCGAACCAGGAGCGCACTTGGAAGCGCCTCATGATCGACGAAGCCTGGTCGCAGCCCCACGCGTCAACCATGGCCGACCTCACGGGCGACGGACGCCCCGAACTGGTGACCGGCAAGCGCCTCTATGCCCACAACGGCAAGGACGACGGCGGCCGTGAGCCGCTTGGCCTGTATTGGTACGAGTACGTCGAGACGGGCAGGCAGTGGGAGTGGGTCAGGCACCTCATCCACTACGGCGGCCGGGTCGGCGGAGGAATGCAGATCCCCGTGGTCGATATCGACGGGGACAATGACCTCGATATCGTGGTTGCCGGAAAGGGCGGGGTCTTCCTGTTCGAGAACCTTACGCGTTGACCGGGCTCCAGCCCTCCTGCAGGACTCTGTCGTCAAAGGAGAAGTCAGGGGCCGGTCGATCGGTTTCGGCGTACTTGCTGTAGGTGATTCTCAGGCCCTCCGCGAGGCTTGTCGGCTCGAAGCCCAGATCCCTGCGCGCTTGGGAAATGTCCATCGTGATCGGCGGCCTGTCGAAGTACTGGCCGAAGTAGTGGGGAGGCGTGAAATCCTGTCCGCCAAGCATTTCGAGTGTTTCCCGTGGAACGTATCGCAGTTCCGGCTCGACGCCGGCAGCGACTCCGAGTGCGCGGACGAATTCGTCTTGTCGCATAGGCTCGGAGTGGGCCACGTTGTAGGCCTTCCCGGCGGCACATTGGCAGTCCGCGGCCAGCAGAGCGGCATCGGCCAGGTCGCGGACAAAGGCGAACTGCATGAGACGACTTCCGTCGCCCGGCACGATGATCGGACGCCCCCGGGCCATCCGGTCCCAGAAGAACTGCTCCCGATAGAACGGATTGCGCGGGCCGTAGATGTAGGGGGGCCGAAGGGACACCGTCTCAACACCCTCTTCTGCGTATAGCGCCGCCAGAGCTCGGTCCGAGTCGGCCTTGTTGCGGCAATACGTCTCCGGATTGTCAGGTCCAGCTAGGGGAGACGAGCCTTCCACACGGTCCAAGCCCTCGCCGTAGGCGGCGCAACTCGACATGAAGACGTACCGGCGCAGCGCCGGGCCGCATGCTTCCGCCGCCGCTCGCACCTGGTCGCCCGTCGTCCCCCGCTCCCAGTCGTACACGTTGTCGAACACGTACTCGAACGTGCGCTCGCGCAAAGCGCCCGTGATCGCATCTGTGTCGTTCCGGTCGCAGCAGATATTGCCGACTCGGTCCCCAAACGGGTTTGACGGGCTCCGGTGCAAGATTGTGACCTCGTCGCCGCGGTCGAGCAGCCGATTCACCAGTTGATATCCGATGAAGAGGTTGCCGCCTATGACCAGGACCCGGCTCATTGATTGATCTCCGCTCGCCCGCGACGTTTCGCGGTCAACCTTTCGGCAGGACTCTCAGGGCGATTCCGAGTTCGTGGAGATTGCGGGCTGGCACGGTGTTGGGCGCCTCGCACATCAGATCTGTCCCCTTGGTGGTCTTGGGGAACGGGATCACGTCACGGATCGACGACTCGCCAGCGAGCAGCATGATCAAGCGGTCCAGTCCGAGAGCGATGCCGCCATGCGGCGGCGTGCCGTACTGCAGCGCATCCAGGAAGAATCCGAAGCGGTGGCGAGCCTCCTCGGGCGTGAAGCCCAGAGCGGCAAACACCTTGGACTGGATATCTTCGCGGTGAATACGAATCGATCCCGAGCCGAGCTCGACTCCATTCAACACGAGGTCGTAGGCTTTGGAGCGGCATGCGTCTGGATCGGTCAAAAGGCGGTCCACGTCGTCTTCGTGCGGTACCGTGAACGGATGGTGGGCCGCTGCCCAGGTTCCATCTGTGTCGGACCACTCGAACATGGGGAAGTCGGTAACCCAAAGGAACCGAACGTCATCTTTTCGCAGCAGGCCGTGACGATCGCCAAATGCCTGGCCGATGCAGGTGCGCAGGTTCCCGGCCGCCGCTAGCACGGACTCGTCCGGCCGCGGCCCGGATGCGGGGGAAAGACCCGTCGCCAAGACCAGGAAGTCATCGTCGTTCGCATTCAAGCGTTCGCGGACAGCCTGCATCTGGTCAGGCATCTTCTTGGTCAGTCCACGGAAGTCATCAAACACCCGGAGATTCTGCTCCGAGGCGAATTCGCGAAACTGCTCGCGCTCCCTTCGCGTGAGCTGCCCGACGTCCGGAGTCCGGATAGCGACCAAGGGGCCCACTGTAGGCAGGTCGTCCGGGGCGAGCAGGTCCGTGACGACTCGCATCGCCGGCAGGCGCAGGTCTGGCTTGTCGCTTCCGTACCGTTCCATCGCCTCTGTGTAAGTGAGCCTGGGTAGCGGTAGCTGCGGGGCCAGCTTCTTGGCGGCCTCGCAGACAGCCACCATTAGCCGCTCGATGACGGAAAGGACACCATCTTCCTGGACGAACAACATTTCAACATTGATCTGGGTGAATTCGGGCTGGCGGTCTGCCCGAAGATCCTCGTCGCGGAAGCAGCGAACGATCTGGAAATACCGATCGGATCCGCCGACCATCAGCAGTTGCTTGAAGATCTGAGGGGATTGCGGCAGGGCGTACATCGTGCCTGGCTGGATCCGGCTTGGCACGAGAAAATCGCGAGCGCCTTCCGGGGTTGACCGGGTCATGAACGGAGTCTCGATTTCGAGGAACCGTTCGGAATGAAACAACTCCCGAACCGCCCGGTTAACGCGATCCCGCAGCCGGATGTTCCGCTGCATCTGCGGCCGGCGCAAGTCAATGTAGCGATGCTTCAGGCGGATCTCTTCGCCGATCGGGGCGTGCTCGTCCTCGTCCAGTTGGAAAGGCGGTGTAGCGGAAGCGTTGAGGATAGTGACCTTGTGGGCAACGACCTCGACCGTCCCCGTATCCAAGTTGGGGTTGTATGTGTCTTCGGATCGCCGCACCACGGGCCCTTCGACGGCGATCACGTACTCGCTGCACAATGTCTCCGCCTTGGCGTGGGCCTCAGGGTGGGTTTCGGCATTGAAGACGATCTGTGAGATGCCGCTACGGTCCCGCAGGTTGCAGGAACAACAGGCCCCCCAGATCGCGCTTGCGATGCACCCAGCCCATCAGCACGGCGTTTGCGCCGATGTCGCTGTCGCGGATCTCGCCGCAATAGTGGGTCCGCTGGAGGCCGCCCAACGGTTCGAGGGCGGGAGGAGGTGGGTGTTGGTCCGGCATCAGGTCTCTTGCCGATACTGGGCGGCAAGTTCCACGTAGTGACGGGCATTCTCGCGGGTGCGTTCGATCTCCGCGTCGCTGATCGCCCGCTTGACCTTGGCTGGCACTCCGGCTACCAGGCTGCGCGGTGGAATCTCCGTCCCCCCCAGCACGACGGCACCCGCTGCCACGATGGAACCTGCCCCAATCCGCGCCTTGCTGAGAATCGTTGCTCCCATGCCGATGAGACAGTCGTCTCCGACGTCGCATCCATGCACGGTGCACGAATGGCCGACCACGACTCGGTCTCCGATGCTCAGAGGAGCGTCAGCGTCCTCGTGCAGGCAACTGTTGTCCTGGATGCTGGTCGTCTTCACCGATGGTCACCTTGGAGGTGTCCGCACGCACAGTGACCTGACACCAGATGCTGGATAGCTCACCAACCGTGACATCGCCGAGCAAGACGGCGCTTTCGTCGATGTAAGCGGTCGGCGCAACAGCGGGCCGCGTGCCCCGAAAGCTTCGAATCATGGCAGTTTGCGGGACCCCGCAGATGCTGGAATTCCTCGCGAGGCGCGGTGCGAAGGCCTTGCTGCGAGGCGGGTTGCCCTTCTCCGAAGATACCACAGGGCACTTCGGCCAAATTGGCCCGGGCGGCGGGGAATCAGGCCAACATCGAGTCGGATCTGACGGCCTGTCGGCGGTGCTCTTAGGAGTTCCTGGTGTTGCGGTCAAACGCTAGGGACCCATGCAGGAGCCTGGGCTGTCGAACTGTCTTCGGGCCTCAGCAGAGGCTCGTTCCGGAGAGGAGAACCTTGTCGATGTACCGGTCGTTCATGATGTAGGAGGCGGGCCGGCAAGGTGCCTAGCCGCTTGTGACGCTGCACGTTGGAGATACGGCGCCGGACTTCGAGGCGAAGACCGATGGCGGCGGTGTGGTCCGGCTCTCGGACTATCTGGGGCAGAAGGTAGTGCTGTACTTCTACCCGAAGGACAGTACCCCTGGATGCATGATGGAGGCCTGCTCGTTTCGGAGCGCCCAGCCGGAGTTCGCGGCGAAGAATGCGAGCATTCTGGGGATCAGCGCCGATAGTGCCGAATCCCACGACCGATTCAAGGCGAGGCACGGTTTGCCGTTCCAACTCGTTAGCGATCCCGACCGTAAGATCGCGAGATCGTATGGGGCTTGGCGCAAGAAGTCTTTCCTGGGAATCGGATACATGTGGCTCGTCCGGTCGACCTTCGTGATCGACGAGAACGGTAGGATTGATGCGATCTACGACAATGTGAATGTCTTCGGCCACGTTGCGCAAGTGCTTGAAAACCTCGGGTGAGCCACTGGAAGATCCGGCTTCGGAGGCGTCGAGCACGACTCGGTGACTATGAGCTGATCGATGCGGCCTGTCGGCAGTGTTTCCCTTTATCCGAGCGCCCCCAGCCCTCTTTGTCGGAATCGCTCCTTCCACTTGTAGTTCCGTCTTCCGGCCGAGGCGCGGTTCTTATAAGGCGGAAGCCGACATTGCTGGCGCGGATGCCGGGTGCGAGGCATTAGCCCGGAAAACTCACCAGATATGCTTGCAGTGGAGGCTGAATTCATGCTAAACTGTTTGTTATCAGTTAATTAACTGATCTCAAGGAGCAATGCCCATGGCGACACAGTGTACTTCTGATGCGTTCCCACTGGCGGGCTTGGGACGCCGTCACGTGGTTGCCAAGTTCGACGGCGGGCGCCTCTCTTCCGATGGCGGTGCCGTGCTGTTGAGAGCTGCCAACCAAGCATTCCAGGTCACTGGGCGGCTGGCAGCCTGCTTCATTGACCACCGCAATCCGGCGCGTGTGGAGCACTCTCTAGAGAGCCTGCTTGGGCAGCGGGTGTTCGCTCTGGCGCTGGGCTATGAGGACATCAACGATCACGACCGGCTGCGCGACGACAGCTTGCTGGCGCTGGCGCTGGACGGGCCGGACCTGACCGGGCAGAGCCGCCGGCGGGAGCGCGATCGGGGCCATGCGCTGGCTGGCTCGAGCACGCTCAACCGGCTGGAGTTGGGTACGCCGCTGGAGGCAGACGAGGACCGCTACAAGAAGGTCGTGGCGAGCACGGAACAGATCGACGACCTGCTGGTGGATCTGTTCCTGGACATGCACGAGACGCTCCCGGAGCGGATCGTGCTGGACGTGGATGCCACCGACGATCAGCTGCACGGCCAGCAGGAGGGTCGCTTCTATCACGGCTATTACCGCCACTATTGCTACCTGCCGCTGTACATCACGTGCGGAGAGCATGTGCTGTGTGCGCGCCTGCGGACGGCGCAGGCGGAGGCAGCGGAGGGGACGGTCGCGGAATTGGAGCGGATCGTGCGACGCATCCGGCAGCGCTGGCCGCAGGCAGCGATCGTGGTGCGCGGGGACGCCGGTTTTTGCCGGGACACGCTCATGACCTGGTGCGAGCAGCGGGGAGTGGACTATGTGTTGGGCCTGGCGCGGAACAGTCGTTTGCTGGGCCAGATTCGCAGGCAGCTGCGGCAAGCGGGCAAGGCCTGCGCGCGGACTGGTCAGGCGGCGCGGCGTTTCCGGGATTTCCGCTACCGCACGCTGAAGAGCTGGGGCCGGCAGCGGAGAGTGGTGGGCAAGGCGGAGTGGCTGCCAGGCCAGCGCGGCGCGAACCCGCGCTTCGTGGTCACCAGCTTGAGCCGGGAGGAAGTGGCGGGCAGGCAGCTGTACGAGGAACTGTACTGCGCCCGCGGCGAGATGGAGAACCGGATCAAGGAGCAACAGCTGGATCTGTTCGCGGACCGCACATCGACGGCGACGATGCGGGCGAACCAACTGCGGATGTACTTTTCGGTGTTCGCCGGCACGCTGCTGCTGATCATGCGCCGCTACGGGCTGGCGGGCAGTCCGCTGGCACGGGCCCAAAGCGGCACGATCCGGAGCAGGATCCTGAAGGTGGCCGTGGCGGTGAGGGTGACGGCGCGCAAGGTATGGCTGCGTTTCTCCTCGACGTACCCGCACAGGGAACTCTTCGAGAGAATCGCGAGGCTGCTGACGGATCGGAGGCCAAGGGCTTGCCCGGGATGAGCGTCGCAGACGGCCGGACTGGAGCGATGTGGCGCGCCGAGGGGCGAGGCCAGGCGGAAGTGCGCCCGGATTGCGCGCCAGGCGGCCAGCAGGCCTGCCAAGAGGGCCACTCCTCGCTGGACTTGGGTCTGGCAGCGAGTTGGAATCGCTTCGGATACTCTGGATGGCGGCAAATCTCCGGGATTAGCTCCACTTGCGCCCAATCGGCGACTGTTGCAGCTCAGGATGGGCACCGTGCGCAGCTCTGGTGAGATATCCGGGCTAGCCTCGCCACACCGCACGCATCGTTTCCACCAAGATCGCCTGTGAGGTGGATCCGTCGACGTCGAAATCGCACAGAATCCCCATCGAACCAGTCCGAGAGGCCTCCAGCAACGCCCCGGCGGCTTGCTCGACATGGTCTGGCTCGCCGATCTGACGAGTACAATTACCCAGGGAGTGGGCAGCGAGATCCCACGGATCGCAACCGTCGGCGATGCGATTCGCCAAAGCGAATGCCAGGGCTGGCGGCACTGCGAGCGCACGCTGGATTGCAGCACTGCGCTGTAGTCGCTCCGACGATTCGTCGGGCCAGGACCATCGGAAAGATCTCAAGGGCTACACTCTGCGGGCGACGCCTTGCGCGCAGGCGGTGCAGAGTGCGGCTAGTGGCTGACGGTTAGTCCTGATTCTCAGAAGCCTCGATGGCTTCACGCAAGCGGTCGGCCATTCCGATCTCACCTTCAGGGCGTAGAAGCGGAAACAGGATCACGTCCCGGATGGTGGCCGAATTCGTCAGCAGCATCGTCAAGCGGTCAATTCCGATGCCCTCTCCAGCAGTCGGCGGCATTCCGTAGCAGAGAGCCCTCAGGTAATCCTCGTCGATGCCGTGCGCTTCGCCATCGCCCGCGGCTCGGGCCGCTGCCTGTTCTTCGAACCGATTCAGTTGTTCCAATGGATCGTTCAGTTCCGAGTAGCCATTGGCGATTTCCATGCCGCCGCAGAAGATCTCGAAGCGTTCCACGAAAGCCGGATTGCCCGGCTTTTGCTTCGAGAGCGGCGACGCCTCCACGGGGTAGTCGTAAACCGCCGTCGGCTGGATAAGAAAAGGCTCGCAGGTTGCCTCGAACAGCTCCAGTAGTGCTTTCCCAGCGGAGATCCCGCTTGGCAAATCCAGCTGAGTCCCTGCGCGCCCATTGTGGACAGTTGCAAGTTCGCGGATCTTGTCGATATCGGCAAGGTCGTCCGGGTCGGGTCTTGACGCATTGTCCGGCCAGTATTCTGCGACAGCCTCGGCCATGGTCAGGCGATTCAGGAAGCCGAAGTCAATCTTGTGATCTCCATATTGCGTGACCGTGCTGCCATCGAGGACGGATTCGGCTGATTCCTTGAGTAATTCAGCGCTGAACCGCATTAGATCCTGGTAGTCGCTGTAAGCCTCGTAGAACTCGAGCATCGTGAATTCAGGATTGTGGTGCTTCGAGAGGCCCTCGTTGCGGAAATTCCGGTTGATCTCATAGATCCGATCCAGCCCGCCCACGGTCAAGCGCTTGAGGTAAAGCTCGGGTGCGATCCGCAGAAACAGATCCATGTCGAACGCGTTGTGATGGGTTTGGAAGGGCCTGGCCAGCGCGCCGCCATAGACCGGTTGCATCATGGGCGTCTCGACTTCGATGTAGTCGCGCCGCTCGAAGGCCGCCCGTAGCGTACGAATGATCTTGTCGCGCTGGACAAACGTCCGACGGACCTCGTCGTTGCTCATCAGATCCAGCGACCGTTGGCGGTAGCGAATCTCGACATCTTGCAGGCCGTGAAATTTTTCTGGTGGGGGCAGGATGCTCTTGGAGAGAAAGGCCAAGTCTTTCGCCCGGACTGTGAGTTCTCCGGTGCGCGTACGAAAGACCCGTCCTTCAACTCCAATCAGATCCCCGGCATCAAGTAGCTTGTAGAGTTCGAAGGCTGGCTCGGAGACTTCGTCGCGCCTCACGTAGATCTGGATCTGGACCCCGCCCTGTTTCAGGTTGGCGAACCCAGCCTTTCCCTGCCGTCTCTTGGTCGTAAGGCGCCCACAGATCCTTGCTTGGGGCTGGTCCGCTTCGAGGCTGTCTGCGTCGACGCTGTCGAAACGAGCGCGGAGATCGGAAACAGTGTGCGTCGACCTGTAGTTGTGCGGATACCGCTCGAACCCTAGTTTCGAAATACGGTTGATCTTGTCGTAACGCTGCTGGAGTATGCGGTCTTCCGGGGACAACGAGGTCGGCTCCGATCCGGACGGGGCCGTGAACCTTCATTGTAGGAGCGCTAGGAAGTGCGCTCGCGACAACCGTGTAGCAGCAAGGCTGACTGACAGTCGCCAATCGAGGCTATCCGTCGTCTGACCTGAATCCCCTCTTCACCCGGAAAGGATAGGGCTCACACTACGCCAAAGCAGTCAATTCGCTGACTGTGATCTCCGTGCCAATACCCAGCCCCGTCGCGGAACAAAGTCGCGCTCCCAATAGAACGGCCTAAACGGCTTCGGCCTGCTCCGACACGCAATGCGTCCGGTACGCATCCTGCAGGAAGCTGGCGATCATGTTCGGGTCACGGCCCTCGATTTGGTGCCGATGCATCATGAACACCGGTTCCCCGTCACGGAACAACGCAACGGAAGGCGAGGACGGCGGGTACATCGAGAGCTTCTGGCGTAGGTAGTTGACCGCTTGGATATCGGCACCAGCGAAGGCCGTGGCGACATTGTCCGGTCGCACATCGCCTTGCAGAGATTGGACCACGCCGGGACGAGCAATACTTGCAGCGCATCCGCAGACGGAGTTGAAGACGATCAAGACATGGCCGCTTCCTGGCGCGAGGAGGCGGTCGACATCCTCGACCGTGCGGGCCTCCTCGATACCGTGACGGGTCAGCGCCTCGCGCATCGGAATGATCATGAGTTCTGGATAGGCCATAGCTGTGCAGTCCTTCTAGCCCGACCTTCTCACGAGTCTTAGATTCGGAGGCGTTTTGTCCATTTGGGGTGGATGGATAGCCTGGCAATGTTGCGTGGGGCGTCGGATCCGGGCAGATACCTGGTAAGGGTCGCCAGATCCGCGGTTGTTGGGGCTTGTTTTCGCTTGCAACCCGCCCTGCAGACGCACTGATCCCCGGCGACCTCCGACGGGGCTCGAGACGATGGCTGGAGTGCAGCTGCTAACAGCGCAGGGGCAGGCTCTGGAGACGGGCCAACACCTGCCTGAAGAGGCCCGCTTCAGGGAAGCCCTCGTCGAACGACAGCCGCACGGCCCGCACGCTGACCCGGATCCGCACGCCGATCTTGAGCAGCTTCAGGCGGATCGTGCCGCATTGCGCCCGCGCCAGCCGCGTGCCCGACAGGCCCCAGCGCCGCAGTAACTCCAGCAGCGCGTAGGCGAACGAGGCGAAATACAGGCGCAACTGGTTGGCCCGCATCGTCTGCGCCGAGGTGCGATCGGCGAACAGCGCCAGCTGCTGTTCCTTGATGCGGTTCTCCATATCGCCCCGCGCGCAGTACACCTCCTCGTAGAGCGCGCGCGCCGCCATCCGCTCGGCCCCCAGCGACGTCACCACGAAGCGCGGGTTGGCCCCCCGCGGCAAATGCTCCGCCTTGCCGATCACGCGCCGCTCGCGGCTCCAGCTGTCCAGCGTCCGGTAGCGGAAGTCCTTGAACACCCGTGCCGCCTGCCCCGTCCGCTCGCATTCCTGCCGGGCCCGCTCCAGCTCCGGAGCCAGGCTCCGTTTCAAGCGCGGGTTCTGCGCGATTCCCAGCACATACTCCACCCCCTGCGCCTCGCACCAAGCCAACAATTCGTCGCGGCAGAACCCGCTGTCCCCGCGCAGCCAGATCGCGACCCCGGGCCAGCGCTTCCGGATCCGCCCCACGATGCGCTCCAGCTCCTCCACCGTGCCATCCGCCGCGTCCCGGTCCGCCGTCCGCAGGCGCGCCCCCAGCAACTGCTGGCCGCAGAAGATATAGAGCGGCAAGTAACAGTAGCTGCGATAGTACCCATGGAAGAAGCGGCCTTCCTGGCGGCCGTGCAGGGGATCGTCCGTCGCGTCCACGTCCAGCACGATGCGCTCCGGCTGCTCCCCGTGCCAGTCCAGGAACAGGTCCACCAGCAGGGCATCCAGCCGCGCGGTGTCCGCCACGATCTTCTTGTAACGTTCGCCGGCGTCCAGCGCCGGCCCCGTCAGCTCCAGCCGGTTCAGCGTGCTCTTGCCCGGCGGCAAACGCTCCCAGCTCGCCCTGCGCCGTCCCCGTCCTACCGCCCCGCATAGCAGCGACCACAGCTTGCTCTGGCGCAACGTGTCGTGATCGATCAAGTCCTCGTAGCCCAGCGCCAGCCCCAGCACGCGCGCTGCCACCAGCACTTCCACCGGATGCTGCGTCCGCTGCGGGTCGCGGTGATCCCGGAAACACGCACTCAACCGCCGGAACAGCCCCGTCCGCTGCGCCAGCTCCCGCAGCAGCAGCCCGCCGCCATCCGACCCGAGCTCCCCGCCGTCAAACCGACCGACTACACGCTGCCTTCGAAAGCGTTCGAATTCCAGTCGTTCCGTGGTACACTCTGTAGTCATAAGGTCGTCGTCCTTCTACGTGGTAAGTTGTTCATAATAAACCAATTATACCACGAAACACGGCCTTATTCTCTACCTCTGGTGAGAAATCCGGGCTAGCACCTACGGTAACGCAGAGCGACTACTATTGCTGTAGCCTCGCTCCGGCTCGCGTCAAATAGGACTGTTCAAATGGAGCGAATCAATTCAATTCCGGGCGAGGCAGCCCATCACCAACTTCGAAGCTAGGGGTGTCCAAGCCGTCGCCCAATTCCCTGGACTTTCGTGAGCAGCAACTCCCAACCGTCGTATTTGGCACCTAGCGTCTCGCACTCCAGTTGCTCCGGCCAACCAGTCAGTGGAACAACAATTGCGTCGTACTGCTCTTCAGCCACGACAGAGACCTCCCCAAGGCACGAGCTCCTCGCGTCTGATTGTCTTACCACCGGCACCGCTAGCGGATCGAGTCCATCAGCCGTCAGGTTCTTCTTCACACACAATTAACCTGAAGCTACGTAACCAAAGGAACGGGACCTCTATGGGCGGGCTGCCGCGAAGAGAAGCAACCAGAAGAAGTATCGCCGCAAGGCCGCAAGCTGGCCGCCCCACAGCGATCACGATTTCGCGAGTCCCGATCGACGGCTCGGTATCAGGCATGCGCCACTGCCTCCTTGGTTCTGATCGCGGCCGATGGCTCTTTGCAAAATGCCGCGACCAACTCACCTATTTCCGCTCAGACGGGATCCGTGTGTGGATGCTCTGGCCTGAGTCTACCGTGTTCGGCAGCGAGAAACTGCTAAGGGCATTGGTCGTACAGGGATAGGCTTGACCCTCGGAATGACCCAGCACGCGCTCAAAGCGGGTACGGTCAAAGTGTTGGCTCGGCGGAGAACATCATGCGAGCCTTGGTGAACGCGCCACCGAAGACCGAAAGCGAGTGGGACTACCTGCGATTGCGCGGGCCGCGTCGTCGGCCCGGAGAGTGACACCCGCCAAGGCCAGCCCCGGCCCTGTTCTGCCGGGGCTGATGGTTACGATTATATGTAAGCCCCATTCGTTGGGTGTGGCCGAAATCACTTTGTCGCGGACCACTGCGGGTTGGCCGACGCGTAGCACATGCTCCGCGAACGACTTATTGCCGGTGCTGAATCGCCACGCAGGCGTCCTTTACCGCGTTGCCAAGTGATCGGGTGGAACTGCTGGCAACCATGTCTCCGTCCCGGTCGAACAGCGCCATCTTGTTGTCCTTCGCGACGAGATCCCTGCCGCCTACTCGTTCGAGAATAAGGATGTAGTCCGCTCTCTCTCGATTGATCGTGACGACAATTCCTTCGCATTCGCGCTTCTTGTTGATCGTCTTCATGATCTCGGCGGTCTGCGGCTTGGCACCGCCCTGAAGAGAACCGGCTCCGTCTCCGTTGTGAACCTCATCGTTTCCCGACACCGACCAACTGGTGCTCTCCGTCACGAAGATGCGGGTCTGACCGCTCGCGCCGCCCGCCTGGGGCCACAGAACCGGCATTGCTACTACAACGACTGCCAACATCAGTGGGCGAAACCCCTTTCGGGATTTCAAATGAGTGCCGTAACCGAAGCAACCCCGAACGGCATTAAGAAATTCAGCCTGTCTCACTATCGGTGTGAGACGAGTCCTGTTGCCGTATGGTTCCACGGCCGCGGGTTAAGATACGGTAGCGAGGACCGTGACGCCAGCCAAGTCTATAAACCGTTGCGGCATCAATTCGATAGCGACCGTAAGGATCCCGCGGCCCACAAGCGCTACCCGGGTGCCATTGCTACGGTGCTTCGTTATCCGCACCGCAGTGAGGATCTGCGTGGGGAGGATCACTTAACCGATGTCGCGCCATCGTCGAATCCACGAGTATAGGCTTTGCAGACCTTTCGGTGGAGCAGTGTATGTAACGGATTGTAAGTAAGTTGTATGGAATTCCATCTGCGTTTGGGGCCATATTAGGACCAAACCGGCGAATCAGTCAGCCCTTGCCGGAAGTATCGCATCGGCTTGAAGATTGGCGTCGCTCAGCCGTCCACTGGCGGTTTCAAGCGGACACGTTGCTGCGACCGTTTCGGTCAGGTGTGGAATCCCACGGGTGGCAAAGTTGAGACGAGCCAGGAAAGCGCCTGCTGTCGGAGCTTCGAGGCTGCAGCGTCCGAGTTCCTTGAGAGACGGGTTCCATTGGGGTTCGTGCGGTGCAAGGCCGGAGTAGTTTCAGCGAATGGTCAAGAGCAGATTGACTCCCATTACTTGCGTGAGATGCCGGTCTCATGTAGAACCCGAACCAGTAGCTCACGGCTGATCTCGCCTCGGTGTGGGTTTGGCCGCCTGACGGTTCGCTCGGCTCGGCGCATGAACTGGTTACGCTTGCCAGCTAACGGGCCATGATATCCCAAAGTCCGCACTCCGGCCATAAGATCGCGTCGCTTGATTGAGCCAACCGGCGGCATCAAGCCACTTCTTGTCGCACGGCCAAATCAGTGCGTTGATCTCGGGGATGGACGGCTGCTCTGAAAGCCAAAGCAACAGCCACTCTTCCAAGACCTGCTCGAATTCCGTGCGGCAATCTTCCAGATTTCCGGCGGTCTCCCAGACCCCCTCAAGGGCTGGGATCCGACCGCAGAACGAGACGTCGTCCTCAAAGACTTCGAATGTTGCTCTTCGTATGGCCGCGCGTGAGTATTCACTGAGCACTTCCTTAAGATTTCCCCCAGCTTGCCGACAGATTGATCACCGGAGGTTCTCGCCTTCGATGTTGCCTATCCCGTCGGTGCTGAAATACACTCTACGGAGACACACAACGGTGTGATCGGACAGCAACCCCGGGGCTTCGAACTTGCCCCGAGGCAGGGAAGGTCAAGCAGACCTGTCTCGACAGTCGGTGATGGCCTAGAATTGAATCGCCTGCGCTGGGGATTCACCTTGGTAAAGCTGACCTACCGGTCGCCCTCTTCCTTCAACGACCTCGAAGACCACGAAGTGCGGCGAGATCCTCCCCTTTCGGCTAGGGTAGTGTGCTTCCAGCGAGATGAGGAGTATTTTCCATGAGTCGATTGAGCCTTGTCGCAGCCTTGCTCCTCTTGCTCGTCCTACTCGCCTGCGTGAACGAGGGTGGGGCCGAGGAAACGTCGTCTGCGTCCCACAACGGGGTTTCAGAAGTTGATGTGCTCGTGGCCCGTGCCAAGTCCTTCGAACTGCCCACCGAGTGGGTAGGCCCTCCAGGCGACCCTCTCCATCATCACACCGCGGGTTTCGCGAAGATCCTGTGCTCGGCTGTGTTCATCACAGGACTCGACGCCGATTTTGCCGCCGAGAACATCGGCTACTTCACGAGCGACTACGACCAGCGCTCGAAAGTAACGAAGCGCGAAGTCGACATGGAGAGGAAGTTGGTGCACCTGACGCTTCCGGACGGCGTGGTTCGTACGGCCAAATACCTCGGCGATCAAGGCTGCGTCACGTTCCCTCTCGGGGAGGATGGGCTCTTTTTCGAGCCCGTCGACGTGACGAGCTCGCTTCCCGATCCCGACATGCAGCCGTGGCCGATGGGCGACGTGCTGCCCGACGAACCGTTTCCAGCTGGGCTCGATGAAGCGAAGGTCCGGGCCGCCGTCCAAGCCGCCTTCGATCCGGTCGAGGGCATGACCGCCGCCTTCGTCGTCACCTGGAAAGGACGTCTTATCGCTGAACAGTACCGCGACGGGCTAGACCTTCATACGCCACTTGAGAGCTGGTCGATGGGCAAGAGCTTGACTGCGACGCTGATGGGCGTTCTGATTCAGCAAGGGGTCTACGACCTCTGGGAACCAGCACCTGTCCCGGAATGGCAACGGGAAGGGGATCCACGGGCAGAGATCCGAATTGCCGATATCCTGTGGATGTCGAGCGGGATCCGCTGCGTAAACCGTGGCGATCCGGAATATGATCCTGCCATGGGATACCCCGACCACCTCTTATCTCTAAACAGGCGGGATGGCCTCGTTCAAATGGGCCGCGACGAGGCCGCAGCAGTGGCCGCCGAATATGATCGGGCGCTACCGGAACTGTGATCCCGTCCTGACGAACTACCTGGTGCGGCTCGGCGTCGAAGGACGCGGGGAAGAGTACCACTCGTTCCCCCAGCGGGAACTCTTCGACAAGATCGGCATTCGTGACATGGTGATGGAGACCGACCCGTACGGAAACTTTCTGATCCAAGGCTATGAGTTCGGAACGGGTCGGGACTGGGCGCGTCTCGGCAACCTGTACCTGCAAGACGGTGTTTGGAGAGGCGAGCGTATCCTTCCAGAAGGCTTTGTGGAGTTCGTCAGCACGCCGGCACCCGCGTGGGAGGCCGACGGCCGTCCCATCTATGGCGGCTTTTTTTGGATCAACAGTACGGGCGCCTACCCGATTCCGAAAGACGCGTACTACATGGCGGGCGCCGGAAACCAGAAAACCTTCATCATTCCCTCCCATGACCTGGTCGTCGTGCGCCTGGGACACTACAAAGGCTCAAGCCCAGGTGACGAGGGCCTGAAAAACGCCTTGACGCTGCTCATGGAAGCTGTGCCCGAGAGCTGAAGGTGGCTGCGATGCGCCACTGCCGCTCGAGGGCACCCCAGCCACCTGGATCACCTGGATCAGTACTTGGCCGTTAGGGCGGACCTAGAGATCCGCGCTCCACGGCCAAGCCGGGAGAATCAGACCTAAGTGGTGTTGTTAGAGTGTGTTAGAGACCGAAGACCGCTGACGACTAGCACGAACCGGATATTCCAGCAGGCACCTGCAGACAAGAGCTGTCCAGTTCGTTTCGGGAGCCCTATGCCAGTCCTGATCTCGACTACGGAACTCCTCGACAATTCCCAGGCGAGAAAGTATCGGCTAGAACCGACGCACTCTTCAAACGCTACATCTAACAACGGGTCAACTTGGCCCGTCGTCAGTAGACCTCATGGTAGTGATGCGCGTAGATCTCTTCGCAGCGAGCCCTCAAGCTTCGATCGGTTGCGTATTCGTCGCCGAAACGGTCGGCGCTGAGGACGGACGGATCGATCCATGGTGGGCCGCCGCTGACGATGTCGGCCGCGAGACGCCCAGCGCCTGGCGAACGGTCAATGCCGCCCACGCCGCAGGCCGAAAGAACGACGAGTCCGCGGAGGTCTCCAGGCTCGGAAACGATCAGGCGGCCGTCAGGTGAGATCGTCGGCAATCCGCGCCGTTCCTGGATAACCACGGCTCCGCAGAGCGATGGAAAGAACTTTGTCGCCGCCGCGTGCAGCTGTTGATAGTAAACCGGGTCTGCCGCGAGCGAGGCAACCTCGAAAGCTACATCGAATTCATTCATGTCGAAACTCAACGGGCGGTAACCGTAACCACCGACGAGCAAGCCGGCGGCTTCCTGCCGAACGTAGATCTGCGGCTCCGTGATACGAATGATCGGCTGCCGCGGCAGCACTCCGGCGAGAGGACCCGTCACAAACGCTTGATGACGGACCGGCACCGTGCGCAGGTTCAGCCCGATTCGCTGGCCGAATTGGCGCGCCCACGCTCCCGCGGCCAAGACAACCGATCTGGTGGCAATGGTTCCCTCGCGCGTTCTGACCCCCGTTACGCGCCCATCCTTGATTCGTAAACTGGTTGCCTCGACCCGTGTTTCGATTGCTACGCCGCGGTCCTTCGCCGCCGCGGCAAACGCCACGGCGACGGACTTTGGCTCAACATATCCGTCGCGCGGAATCAGAAGGATGCGGCAGTCTCCAGGCGGATCGAACGTCGGCACGAGTTCCCGCGCCTGCGATGGCGAGAGAAACTCGACATCGTGCCCGAGCTGCCGGGCCGCCGCATGTCGCGCTTCCAAGTCCTCTTGAAACGGTTTGGTCAGAGCGACTCGCAGGCTGCCGCATTGGCGAAAGTCAATGGCCCGGCCGGTGCGCTGCTCGAAGTTCTCGAAGAACTCGATGCAGTACGTTCCGAACTTGAGGGCGAAACGATCGACGTTCAGGTAGCCTGTTTGGCCAGCGGCTTGCGGTGTGGTTGCGCTTGCAAGCGGTCCGCGGTCGATCAGCAGGACATCGTCCTGGCCGGCTTCCGCAAGATGAAACGCGGCGCTGGTGCCGAGCACGCCACCGCCGACCACGACGACATTCGCTGACCTCGGTGACATCGTTCACTCCGGCTCGGAAGACGTGAAACACTGCCAGCCGAGCAGCAACAGGACCGCCACCGCGGCGGCTAGCGACACATAGTGCATTGCCGTCAACAGCGTTGTCGGAATCACCGTGGGGCCTCTTGGTTGTTTGGTTTGAAGAGCCCGGAAGTCGGCAAACGCTTTGTCAGGGGCAGGACGACGAAGAACGCCACCGAGGCCGCTGACAAACCAAAGAGAGCGGGCCCGACATCCCCCGGCGACCCCAAACCGAAACGCCACGCCATGGTGGCGAAGATGCCGACGACCATCGAGACGACAACGGCATGAATACGGGTCGGACTGTACCAAAACACCGCGACCAAGAAGGGCAGAATCATCGTGGGCGCCCAGAAGTCATAGACGAACACCAGGATGTCGGCGACATTGCTGAAGAACCAGGCGCAGCCGGCCGCCGTGACCCCGGCCACCAGTGTCGTGACCTGAGCGACCCGCAAGAGCTGCCGGTCCGATGCCTTCTTGTTGATGTGACGGCGGTAAATGTCCTCCATGATAATGGTAGCAAGGGATGACAGGCAGCTATCGGCCGAGGACATCACGGCCGCGACGATGGCCGCGATCATGATTCCGGCAAACGCAGGGTGGAAGGTCGAGCGGACCAGCGCGGGAAAAACAACCTGGCGGGCCTGATCCCGTGCGGCCTCTTGGCTCATCTCATGTCCCGTCGCGGCGGCCGTCTGAAGGATCTGGTCCTGTTCGGCGGAGACAGCCGCTTGCACGTCGGGGTGGATCTGCGCTGATGTGCCCAGGACAAATGTCGCGATCGGCAAGAACAGCAACAAGAAGACTCCGGCGCCGGCAACGCCCCACCGCGCGTGCTCGCGATCTCGGGCGATAAAGCACCGAACGGTGAACGTCGGAACGAACGTTTCGCCCAGCAGGAAGGCAAAGAACAGGCTCAGCAGTTTTGTGGTCGACCAATGGCTGGTCACGCCGGCCTGGCCTGAGTCCGCAGCGGCGAGCATGGCTTCGAAGCCGCCGTGCTGAGCAAGCAAGAGGGCTGATGCCACCCCGATGCCAACGACCAGGATGATGAACTGCAGAACGTCCGTCTTGACGACGGCTCGAATGCCGCCGACGGTCGCATAGAAAATGGTAACCGCCGCCCCGATCAGTAACGCCGTTCCATAGGGTATGCCAAGGACCGTATTCGTCACGGTGCCGATCGCGGCCAGCTGCGCCGCTAGCGCCCCAACCAGGAAGACCATGCAGTTGATCACGGCCAGCTCGCGAGCCAGCGAACCAAACTTCAGGTGAAAGTAGTCACCGACCGTGATCAAATTCAACCCGCGCAGCTTCGGGGCCACAAACAGCCCGGTGAAAATGAGCTGCAGATGCCATGCGCAGGTGACCAAAGCCGCAGCAATGCCGACTTCAAAGACCTGCGACACCATGCCGACCGACGCGCCGCCGCCAATCATCGTCGCTGCGGTCGTCGCAAGGACTGTGACCCAGCCCACACCCCGGCCGGCGAGCGTATAGTCCTCCGATGTCTTGATGCGCCTCGCCGATCGCAGGCCGATCCAGAGGAGCAGCGCGAGATAGGCTGCCAACATCGAGAGTTCGAGAAGACGATCGGTAGGCATAAAACGGGAATCCGGAATTCTCCGGCCAAGATTTCTTCAAGCACCTCCCGCAGTCGTACACACCGGCTGTTCGGACGCCGAGATGTCGCCGCTGGCGAAGAACTGATGGTAACAACGCGGTGCGGTGAGCTATCCGATTGTAGAAGGCCAAGGCCCTAATCTGAACGGTGTCTTGCCTTCGACGAGTCTGTGAGGGGCCTCACGAGGCAGTTAGTTGCCGCGAAGAACATTCTTCAGTGGCTATCCGCAGGCGAAGTTGTCCAGTGCAATTGTGGGCTGGACGGCAGCGTGTCGGCAGGCCGGAGAAGTGCAGGGCTCCTAATTCCAAACCAGCGTAGCTGAGGTTGCGCAGGAATAGATCCGCGCTAGTCGGCATCTGGTGATCCAGCCGCCTCTATCAGCGCTTGGCCGTTATGATGACGGTGGTGAGCTCGACACTGCGTGTCCACTGCTACGCGGGCCACAAGGTAGACGAGAGGCCGGTATGTTTCGAGCTGGGCGGCCGCGACCACATCGTTGAAGAAATCATCGATCGCTGGTACGGCCCCTCAGATTCCTTCTTCAAGGTCCAGGCGGACGATGGGAACCTGTACATCCTGAGTCATCCAGTAGCTTCGTCCGACGACAACTGGCAGCTGGAGTCGTTCCTGCAAGTGCGCACCTGACGACCTGAATCCTTCAACGGGCCATGACCCGGGAAGCGTGAACTGAGGTCTTCTCGAAAGGTCGCGATTGGTGTGTACCAGGCGCCTGATCATGCTTCACTTTCGATGCGAAAAACCGTCTGGCGTTCGGGATTTGTTCTCGGCACGGGCGGGGAGAACAACGGGGAGATTCTGAGGGGGTGTTGTGGTGGTTTACGCGTGCCTAGTGGTGAGCGTCGCAGCGTTTGGCTAAATGGCATATTCTCTCCTCTGGTGAAGTTTGTTGCCAGAACGGCTCTTTGCCCGTGCCGAAGGAGTTGTTCAACAGCGAAGCGATGCCAGAAGCCAGAGCGTAAGCTTCCAGGTCGTTGTGAAACAGGTTGTAGCGATACTCGCAGTCGAGGCTGATCTCAACAGTGTCAGACTCACAACCATATTTGCGAAGGATCTCCTGCACCCGATAGCAGAAGTCTCGCTTCACTTCGAGGATGAGAGCTCCCGCACGCTGATCGGGGTCGGCAGGGTCGGGAACGTTGCAAACGAGAGCTAATAGTAATCAGAGCAATCCATGAAGTAACCACAACGGTCGCATCGGAGCTTACATCCGCGCTCAGTCAATCCCTGCTGTTGTATTTCACTTTGTTTCGACAAAATTCTTCAGATTATTCCGATGCAAGGCCGAGGAATTTTGTGGATTAATTCACTACTGCAGGAAAGAGTTACAGTGGCGAGCTTGACTGAAACATACGGTTCTACAGGGCCTTTACCCGGCCCCAATTCTCTCCTGCAGTAGTGAACCAATTCGAACAACGACCGGACGAGTTCATGGAATAATTTGGTAAAATCCACTGAAACAAACTGAAAAACAACACCTGCGAGCAATTCGGGCAGTGAAACATCGCACCCTCCCGGGAGTCCCCTTGGGACGGCGATTGGTCAGCCGCGCCTTCATGGTCTCCGCTCGATGTGTCAGGACGCGGGCCGCCTTCTGACCGGGCGGATGCATTGGATGATGGTCTCTGATGCGATGCCTTCACACTCCGACCTGTCGGATCACTTCAAGCTTGTCGTCGCTGAGGTAAGCGTATCGATTGACCCAATAGCCGTAGTCGCCCGCATCACGCGCCACCTCGAGCCGTCTGCGGAAGTCATCGAGCGGCCCGTAGCCGTGGGCCAGCACATAGACCGGCGTGTCTCCCGCTTCCCGCTGGGCTTGGCGGATCTTGCGAGCTTGGGCCAGTGGTCCGACCGGATGCGGCACATCGGGTGGGGGGTATGAGTAGGCCTCAACAGTGCCAAGAATGCTGTGTGCAGCACTTTGTTTGGCACAAACGAATGCCACTATGAGGGGCATATGCGGAGATCAAGGTCGTGAATTTGGATACTGGTGCAAACTACACCACATCCATAAACGAATCGGGCACCTGCACAATCCCATTCATCAAACCTGGCAACTTCGAGCTCAATGTTGAATCACCAAGCTTCAAACAGTACAAACGAGCGGGTATCCGCCTTGAAACAGCTGCTGCAGCCAGAGCTGACGTGTTCTGGAACTCGGTGAGGTAAGTGAATCGATCACCGTTGATGCAGAAATTCCCTACTTACTGAAGACAGAAAACTCTTCCTTCGACAATGTTGTAAAAAATAGTTCCATTGCAAGCATGCCTCTGCTCGGCAGACGCGCTGCACAACTGGTACGACTGGGCGGGTTTGTAGTCAGAACGGAACCGGCTCCCTAGTTCAGATTACAGACTGACGCAGCAATAACTCGATGTGGACGCTGGACGGCGGATCAACCCAGAACATACTGCTCGGCATTGCCTCTCTCAACTACGATTCATCCATTGAAGCACTTGAGGAAATGAATGTAGAAGTCTCCAGCTACGAGGCCGAAATGGGACGGTCTGGTGGAGGCTTCATTCAAATGACCACCAAGTCCGGAACCAATACATTTCATGGTGCCGTCTACGAATTTGTCCGCAACGCTGCCATGGATTCGCGGCAATTTCTTGCAGCGGATAAACAGACCCTGAGACGGAACCAGTATGGCTGGGCTTTAGGTTGTCCGATTGTAAAGGACCGCACGTTTTTCTTTGTCAGTCAGGAGTTCGAGCGTCAGCGAACCGCAAATCCAAGGATCGAGAACATTCCTGATCCAGCAGAGAATCTTGGGGACTTCTCAGGTTTGTCCATAACGATCTTGGACTCCGTATCCGGCACACCCGTTCCGAACAACATCATCCCCGACAGCCAACAGGACCCTGTTGGCAGGGCAGTCACACAATTCTGGCCAACGCCAAACACCTCTGGTCAGTCATCCCGTAACCGGAACTTTGTCAACAATGCGAACAATTTCGTCAACAGCGATACGATGTCACTACGTGTAGACCATACGTTGAGTGATCGCCATCGGTTGTATGGAAGATATGTCGACAATATTGGAAACGGGGAAGACTTTCAGGATTATTGGCCACAGCCTGTTCACAATGACCAGCGTGTTCGTGATTTCCATTATTTCAATTGGTCAGTCACAGAAATCTCCAACCTGACCAACAAACTAGTCACCGAAAACCGCTTTATCTGGAACAAGCGCAAATGGTACCCGACCATTACGGCAAAGGGGCTGGGGCTGTCCCAGCAGATCGGATTTACTTGCAACACCCCGGAATTCTTCCCTGGCTTCGGACTGGCTGGAGGTATCCAGCGCATCGGTCGCGGAGGCTGACAGGAACGTCGCCAGTTCCCGATCAAGGATAACCACATCGTCTCAAACTGGACCTATGTTAGTGGGAATCAAACTCTGAAATGGTGAGGTGAGCTCCGTTGGTCCAGTAACGATGACGTCAATTTGCCATCTGTCGGCGGCTCACTGAACTTCAACCAGAATGCAACGGGTGACTCCGTTGCAGCACTGCTTTATGGCTGGGTTTCCGGAGGCAGTCGCCATGAGACCATCCTGATCCGAAACCGTGCAAACTCAATGGGCATGTACCTGCAGGATGACTGGAAGGTTTCTCCCAAGCTCAAGTTGAACTTGGAACTTCGCTGGGATCTGGATGCTCCACGCTTTGAAGCGATTGACAATCGTCAGAATTCATTTGAAGTGGGCGGCACTAACCCGGTCTGCAACTGCCCAGGCTTGATTACATGGTCAGGCCGCGATGCAAGGGGAGGCAGTCGGTATGCCCATAATTTTGTATACGACAACATTGAGCCCAGTGTTGACCTCTCCTATCGAGCAACCGATGACTGTCCGGGCTGGCCCATCCATTGTTTATACCGAGCAGTATGATCAGGCTACGCCCATCGTTACCAACACAGGCTTTGCAATCACAGGGTCATTAGGAATACTGTTTCCGACCGATGCAGCATACAGACTGCGTGATGGGCTTCCCCCGGTCATTACTCCAATAGAAGCTGACCTGGTTCCAGGATTCGGGGTTGCTTTCGGTACAAGTGCACTCAATCAGATCCTTGGGGGCTGGACAATCAGTACGATCATTGAAGCCCGCACAGGCCCTCTTTTTTTCGTTTATTGAGGCAATGCCAGTCAGGTCTACCCCACCTCAGAACGTGTGAGAGCAGATGCCAACGTACCTCACAGTGCGAATTCAAGTTAGCGGGATAAGATCCAAGGAGAGAAATTGTTCAATACAGGTGATTTCGTTAGACGAGCTCGCATTACATTTGGCAATGTAGGTCCAATGCATTTACAGGCCCAGGGGCACTTCATGCAGATTTCTCACTGATCAAACAAATCAACATGCCCTTTGAGGGACACAAACTGCCGTTCCGCGCTAAGGTGATCAACGCGCCAAACCATGCGAACTTCGGTCTGCCTAATGGCAATGCCCAGACTGGTTCGTTTGGCAGCATTACGGGTCTGACAAACGGAGCGTCAGGGCAAATCTTCCAACCCGGACTTCGTTACGGCTTTTATTTGGGCAGTGAAAGAGGAGAAGGCTATCAAACCAGTCGTCTCCTCCACATTCACTAATTTTACTTTCCGATATTTTTTACAAAAAGCTGTCCCATTTGTGGTGGACAATGAGGGCATGCACCAACTCCTACTAACCTGGGTTTTCCTGCTTTGTACCGCGGTTCTATCGGCACAGGTTACTTTCAAGCAACATGATGAATCCATCACAGTCTTAATGGACGGTGAAGAGTTCACTACATTTTATTTTGGTTCCGAGACAACAAAACCTTACTTGCATCCTCTTCGCACACCGGAAGGAACGATCGTTACCCGGAGCTACCCAATGGAAGAGATTCCCGGTGAACAGCACGACCACCCTCATCATCGGGGCGTATGGTTCAGTCATGGAGAAGTCAATGAATTTGACTTTTGGGCCAACGAAAAAACACAGAATCCGCAAGAGAAAAAGGGTTTGATCAACCTCATCGGCATTGATGCCGTAGAAGCCCCTGTCAAGTATTCATCCAGTGAAAATGCCGGTCGTATTAGAGCCCGCTTCTCATGGGATACTCCAAACGGCGACAGTTTGCTGAATGAACAGCGCACTATGGTATTTCTGAGATCAGACTCAGACAATATGGTCGATTTCGACATCATACTGACAGCCACCACCGACCATGTCCATTTCGGGGATACCAAGGAAGGGACTTTTGCAGTCCGCTTGGCTACCGAACTGGAAGAACAACATTTCCGGGCAAAAGGCATTCCCCGTACAGGAGTGATTACAAATGCGAACGGAGCAACCACTGAAGCCAATACCTGGGGGAAACGCTCACCATGGGTTGACTATGCCGGAAGCATCCAGGGCAACCCTATCGGAGTGTCCATCTTCGATCACCCCAAGAACACCAATCATCCGGGATTCTGGCATGTCCGGGCTTATGGGCTGTTTGCTGCGAACATATTTGGTGAACACCACTTTTATGCCGATGACAGCCGAGACGGCAGTATCACCCTGAATAAAGGAGAATCCCTCAGGTTTCGCTATCGCATACTCATTCACCCTGGCTCGACCAGTGATGCCAATGTAGCCGACAAGTACAAAATGTGGCTGGCTTCCCAGTAGTTCCGTCTCACAAAGCATTTCAGGTCTCCTGCCAATCCAGATCCATCTGCTGCAATCACAATATAGCTAGGCCACACCCATGCGGTATTCCAGGAAACAGTTTGAAAGCTGGGTTGAGGATGCTTGGGACAGCATTCCCTTATCAATCCGTAACCGCTTCTCGAATCTGCATATTGAGGTTGAAAACGAGCCAACCAGAGAGCAGTTAGCCGCTGCTCGAATACCGCAAGGCAGCACACTGCTGGGCTTGTACCAGGGCGTACCTCTTGCTCGTCGCGGCTGGCACTACCAGATGGTTCTGCCCGACCGAATCACGCTTTTTCAATTACCTATTGAACGCTCAACCCACGGAGACATCAGGCAGGCTATCTACGAAACACTGTGGCATGAACTTGCCCATCACCTTGGGATGAACGAGCGCCAGGTCCGGGCGGCAGAAGCACGCAAGTTCAGGGAATAGGCTGCCTAGACCTGGAGGGTGCAAAGTGGTGTTCCGTTTGCCCTGCATTGGGCTAGTACAATGGCAGGCTGAAAAGACAAATCCAACACCATGCAATTTGAATATTCCGCTAAAGTCCAGGAACTCCGTGCCCGCTTGCTAGTCTTCATGGACGAGCATATCTACCCAAATGAAGACCTGTTCCGTCAGCAGATCAATCAAGGGGACCGCTGGACACATCCTGCCATTCTTGAGGAACTCAAGCCCAAGGCCCGTGAAGCAGGGCTGTGGAACCTGTTCCTGCCTGATAGCAAATACGGTGCAGGTTTGACAAACCTCGAATACGCACCCTTATGCGAAATCATGGGCCGTTCTCCCATGGCTCCTGAAGTCTTTAACTGCTCTGCTCCGGATACAGGAAACATGGAAGTCCTGGTACGTTACGGGACAGAGGAGTTGAAAGAGCAATGGCTCAAGCCACTGCTTGCCGGAGAGATCCGCTCCTGTTTCTCCATGAGTGAGCCGGATGTGGCTTCCAGCGATGCCACCAACATACGGTCCAGCATCGTTCGCGATGGGGATTCATATGTGATCAACGGTGGAAAATGGTGGTCTTCAGGCGCTGGTGACAGACGCTGCAAGATTTCGATCTTCATGGGCAAGACCGATCCTGAGGCACCCAAACACAAACAGCAAGCCATGATCATAGTGCCGCTCGACACTCCCGGGGTCAAGGTCGATCGCATGTTGCATGTATTCGGCTATGACCATGCCCCCCATGGACATGGTCAGATCACCTTTGAAAATGTTCGTGTGCCTGCAGCGAACCTTTTGCTCGGGGAAGGAAGAGGTTTCGAGATCGCCCAAGGTCGACTGGGGCCAGGCCGGATTCATCACTGCATGCGCTCAATCGGTATTGCAGAACGTGCTCTGGAGGCAATGTGCAGACGTGCGACATCCCGCGTTGCATTTGGCAAGACACTGGCAGAGCAAGGAGCACTTCGCAAGGACATCGCAGATTCCCGCATGGAAATCGAGCAACTCAGGTTGCTGGTTCTGAAAGCTGCCTACATGATGGACACTGTTGGAAACAAGATTGCACGTCAGGAAATTGCACAAATCAAGGTCATCGCTCCCAATGTCGCCTTGCGTATACTGGATCGGGCGATCCAGTCCCACGGCGCAAAGGGTGTTTGCCAGGATACCTTCCTGGCCAGTGCCTGGGCGAGCCAGCGGACCTTGCGACTGGCAGATGGGCCGGACGAGGTACATCGCGAAACCATTGCAAAGCTTGAATTGCGCAAGTACCAATAAGCACTTGAATCTGTAGAAACTGCCTGAGTACTGGCGTTGATCAGTACTCACAGAGAGTGTTGTGGTGAACGCACTGATCAGGTGGCGATAATCGTCGATCCCTTTCGTGACAGGTATAACTGCGCTCATTTAGTACAACCCGCCGGTGACGACTGGTACCTGGATCACCGTAGACTGTATGGCATCGAATGCAGGTCACCCGCTCTTCACCCTGCAATAGTACATAGAATGCATTCTCAAAGATGTGACGCTCACCTCAGGCAAGCTCATTTGCAGATTCCCGTTGCAAGTCAACGGAATAATCGAGCAGAAGGTTGTCACCAGCAACAAACTTGTTCGGAAACGGCCTCAGTGTGGACTTCGAAACACCGCCCCGCAAGTGGCAAGAAGTGCATGTTGAAACTACCCGTTTTGCATCACTGCGGCCTCACGGGAGAGATGCACCAGTGACACATCATTGGAATGTTCCAAAGGAACATCACCATGGCAGGTGAAGCAATCAATGCCAACTGAGTAGAACTCATCCGAACTCGAGTCAAAACCGCTGGTATGGCAGCCCGCGCAGCGTTGGTTGAAGTGTTCCCCATCAATCTTGCCGTTGCGCTCAATGCCAAAATGCCCGGGACGTATTATTAGCTCCAGGTTACGTTGATGTTCTCCCGCCCCATACGATATGCATCTTCTGAAGCCTGTATCGTGCGGGCATGGATATTGTCTTGCCAGGTTGTTCCAATCGTGTCTCTGTGGCAAAACAGGCAGACTTCACCATCAACAAATTCCGGAAGCGACAGATCCACATGATCACTGCCCAGTCCTGCTGAGCCCACAAGGAACCTGCTGACGGAAAAAAGCAAATCGCGACAACTGCCAGCAGGACTCGATTCATGCGCATTACGGCAATGCTGCGCCTTCCGTGAGCAGGATCTCCTGATTTGTATTCAGGTTCTGAAACGTGTCTTTCTTGCCACTGGGCCATGATACTTGCAGGGTATCGACCATATTGTCTTTACCCAGACCGAATGTAGCCACTGATTCACTTTGTGAGCAGTAGCTGGATCCACTACGGATCACCTGGACTTGTTTTCCCGAGGTACTTGTCAGTGTCAACTCTGCACCGAATCCACTGCGGTTTGACTGCGTGCCTCTTAATCTCAGTCGGAGGTAATTGTTGGCATTTCCGCCATCATTCCTGAAAAGCCTGGCCGGGCCGTCATTCGTCGTGACCAGGATGTCAAGATCGCCGTCCCCGTCATAGTCGGCATACGCTGCACCACGGGCTACAAGCGGTTCCACCAGGTCCTGCCCGACATCATCCGCCATTTCAAACTTCCCCGAGCCATTGTTTCGAAATAGCTGGGGCTGCTGTGCGAACTGCACAGCAGGCTGGACCCTGTTGATTTCTTGATCAAGGTGACCGTTTGCGCAGAAGATATCGACATGACCGTCCAGGTCGTAATCAAAGAAAAAAGCTCCAAACGTCAAGGACAGAAGGCTGTCTCTACCAATTTCACTAGTCGGAGCTTCATCGACAAACAACCCATTACCTTCGTTATGAAACAGATTCAGCATTTCATTCGCAAAATTGCCGACCAGCAGATGGAAGCGCCCACTACGGTCGTAATCTGCTGCATCAACCCCCATTGCTCCTCGAGCCTTGCCGTTCTCGGCATAAGCAATTCCGGCTGAAACTCCATGTTCACTGAATGTCCCATCACCTTCATTGCGGTAAAGCTTGTTGGGCTGTGTGTCATTGGCCAGAAACAGGTCAGGATGAGAGTCATTGTCATAGTCGAATACAACGATTCCCAGTGTCTTCGCTGAAGGGTCACCAATACCGGCAGCAACACTCACATCCTCAAACGTGCCATCTCCAGCATTGCGATACAACACCGCTGGCTGACCCTCATAGGATTCCGGAGTGCAGTAAGTCTTACTGGAGCCATCAAGTGAGCACCAGAGATCCTGGTCAAAAGACCAATCCACGTAATTGGCCACGATCAGGTCAAGGAACCCATCCATGTCGTAGTCGAACCAGGCAGCACTGGTACCGAAGCGTGCGTTGTCAATCCCGGCCGCCCGGGTGACATCCTCAAACGTTCCATCTCCTTGATTACGAAACAGGCGATCTCCATCCAGAACGGTGACGTAGATATCTACAAATCCGTCGTTATCAAAATCCCCGACTGCAGTGCCAAGTCCATACATCTCGATTGCCAGTCCAGCTTGCCTGGTCATATCCTTGAAACTGCCATCTCCCAGATTGCGGTAAAGACTTGAGGTCACAGGCTGACTACCTGTCGTCCAAGGCTTGGAATTCACCAGGAATATGTCCTGATGACCATCGTTGTCATAGTCAAGGAATGCACAACCGGAACCGAGAGTTTCCGGCAGATACTTTTGCCCTGAACGCCCATTGTGATGGCTAAAATGGATGCCTGCATCCGCAGTAACATCTGTGAAGACAACCGGGACTTTCGGCCCAATGGATAGTACAGGTTCACCGGATCCATTGGAGCCACTGCATCCCATGAAGGCAAGGATTGCAAGAAGCAGTGGAAGGTTATAGTGGGGCGGAAACATGCTCATGGATCGATTGCCGCTCGTTATTATCCTCAGGACTAGTACGCCGTAGCTCTGCTGTACGCGTTTGTGCTGAATCATCAGCCTTGAAGCGCATAAACAGAGCCTCCGCACGCTTGGCTGCTTCCAGGTCCCCCAGCCCCCGATAGCAACGCATCCTGGTGTAATGCATCTGCAGGTCTTCCGGGTCGATCCTCGCCACACGATCCAGCACCTCGATTGACTGGGCATACTCGCGCATCAGAAAAAGAATATTGGCAATTTCATTCAATACCACCCGGTCTCTGGGATATTGCCGGGACACTTCCCTGAGATCATCAAGAGCCCCTTCGTATTTTCCTTCAGCCCGGCTGACAAGAGCACGAAAGTAAAGAGCGCGTGCCAGACTTGGAGACAGCTCCAATGCCTTGTCAAGAAAAGATTTTGCATCTGTCGTGCGTCCTTCCTCAACCATTGAGCGAGCGACATTTACCCAACCATCCGGATGAGCTGGATCTGCCTCGATTGCCTGCCTGAATGCATGTTCTGCCCCTTTCAAGTCACCTTGCAACAACAAGCCGATTCCGTAGTCGTTCCAGCGTTCCCAGTCTTCCGGCTTTATAACTGGAGTCCAGTCCTGTTCCCGTAGTCCGACTTGCAGCGTTGTTTCCGAAGTAGCCAGTACCGTGATAGGTAACACAGGGATCTGCTCCTTGATCTTGCCTGCAACGTTATCAGGAATATCCTCCTCGTTAAAGGTAAAGGAACGATCATCAAACCCTGGGCCATATTCACCCTCACCCGCTTTGCCTGCATAGGAGAAGGCCGTGTAGTAGTACGAGAACTTGCGGTAATTCAGCTTCGCACGAAGCATGATCGGACCTTTGGCACTCTGAGGAATCATGATGCGGTAGTGAACTACATCTGCAGCACCCGGTGGAATGAGGCGAGCATAAACCAAGCCACGCATGTGAAATGCATTTCGCTTATTGATCGGATTGCCGTGTGCATCGACCTGCAGGGAGCGGTAAAAGTGTGAACCCGGATCGACAGGACCCTCTCCGTCCTCAGCAACACTCCCGCTCTGGAACAGCTTCCTGCCCACAGCATCAATTACTTCCAGTTCAACCCAGACATCAAATGCATCAACCGTCCCACTCGGGAAGAAATGCCCAACCTTCCTGGTACGCACAACGACATCTACACGTACCGTCTCACCGGGCTGAACGATGGTGTCCTTTCGATTGATAGGAGCAGCAAGATTACCAACCTCCCGCAAAATCACAGGTCCGCGACGTGCACCCGCCTCTTCACCGACCGCAAAGCCTGTCTCGGCTGTCAGTTGGGAAGTTTGACGCTGCATTTCGGGTGCTGAGTCATCCTCCAGTACAGGAGTTACTGCAAAAATATCCAACGAGACGATATCACTTTTCAAGAAATTGGTGACAGCATCAAGCTGCACGGTATCCTTGTTGACATACGGCACAGCCGTATTGGCGCCTGGAAAACGGTGGGAGTGAATCATCCCGCCCCGATTGCCAGGATCCTGTGAGGGTACCAATGGCATGTGACAGTCCACACATACCTGGGCCTGTTGCGGGTAATAGAACGAACGAGCTCCCTGCCCCGAAACTCCGCTGGCTTGCCAGTTGTCATACGAGTTGAACCCACGCACCCAGCGGTACTCATTAACAGGTACATCCAGATGGACTTTATGACAGGTTGCACAGAATTCCGAGCTGTCTTCCCTCATGAATGGTTTCAGGAATGCATTGCGGTGTGCAGCAGGTGCAATCCGGGTGACATAATTGTGAGCCATCCGCACCAACTGAAGTTCACTGCTGGCGATTTCGTGCAATTCCGGGTACTCAATAACAAAACCACCATTACCCATCGTGTCCGGAACATGCACTATCGAGTGGCAGGAAAGACAACCAAGTCCGGTATGAGCCTCCGGTCGATCCAGTTGATCCACAGCAGGTTGCTCGAACATGCCATTAAAAAGCATGGCATGGTCATGGCATCCGGCGCACCACTTGGACGCCTCGACCCCGGCTGTCTCTTGCATGTATTCAATTGACTTTCTGTAGAACTGGTTGTTGAACGATGAGAAGTGGTGCATTGAGGAGTTCCACTGCTCGTAGACATCCTTGTGGCACTCACCACAGGCAGCTGAATCCATAAAAAAATCTGACGGAATCAGGTCCCCACTCACAGTCTGTGATGAGGATGGAAAAAAGGGACTGTTGCGTCCGGCTCCTTCTTCATACATTGACTGCGGTGCCTGCGTCGGATTAACGATGCGCTGCTCATACACCGCAAACCATCTTCCACGTACAGCAGATACTGCTGGCAACATCAAAGCTAGCGCAAGCATTGCAGCAATACCACGACTGCGCCACAAATGCGCAAGCAGCAAGGCCCCTGCAAAACCACAGGTAGCATGTATGACGACAACAGTCAAATGTGGGCGAGTCGCACCTATTACACACAGGACAAGTCCCAACAGGGCACTTGCAGACAGCAAGGTAAGGACCAAGCGGTTCTTGCGAACTCTTCTGAAAACCTCCCTCCCCGAAAACCACAAACCTGCACTGAGCACGAGCCCTAGCAGGACATGCAGGAATACGTTCGCCAGGTAAAACAGGTTCGCCGACGGAAATGCCCAGAGCCAACCTGCATTGACAAGAAGCAGTACAAGGGCAATACCGAGCATTCCTGTCAGGCTGGTGATTGATTCCTTTCCAGCTTGATGCTCCACTCTGGAAGCAACAGATTGTCGGTCAGTCGTATATTTCCTGCCGGGCCAGTTCACCGTGGCACACTCCCAGCTACAAGGGGTCTTAGCAAGCGCATGGCGGGACGTATATGGTATTGCTCCAGGTCAGATTGATGAAGTGGTGAGTCTGGATAATGCTCATCAGGTCCATACGGGTAGCCGCTCATCCCATGGAACGGTAGTGGATAAACAGAGTCCCCGAAAGCTGTATTGGCTTCGTTCTCCTTTGCCCAGCCGTCAACAAATAGCAGGTATTCCCGCCTCCAACCCGGTTGGATTGCAGGGACACCAGTAACTGAAAAGCGCAAAGAAATCTCATCGCCCGCACCCATGATGACGTAGCGGTCATCTTCAGAATCCACTAATTCCTGCACATCTCCAAAGCGAGTATACATACCGGGTGTCGGGTTCCACATCGTCGTGTTAGAGACTTCCTCGTAGACAAATTGCTCAGGTTGCGTCCGTGTCTCGGAGACATGATTTCGGGAAAACCCATGGAAGCTCAAGTTGGCAACACTTGCATCCAAAGTTGTCAGTTGCACTTCGGGGTCTTTTGAACCAAGTGCCATGTAAACTGCATCCCAATAAACACACATGTTCGTCACAATGCGCAAACGGTGTTTCGAGGATGGGAACAGTCCACTGAGATCGACAGCAATCGTTCGTAGCGTACCTCCCGGCAGGCCCAGGTCTGGAACCACCTTTACCCAGTTTCCGCTGTCATCCTGTACTTCCAGATAGGGTGGCTGGATTGTGGAGGCAGTTGTCTGTGACGCGGCCACGATGTTGCTTGCCGAAGACCAGTCGACCCATCCTTCAAGAAACAGCACAGCATCGGAATCTTCAAACTCCGGAAACTCAACAGTGAGGCTGTGCACCTCAGCACGGTTCTGAAAATCCCTCTCAAACATCACATAACGACGATCACTAGTGGACACTTCTGCCAGCAAGTCATTGCCACGGTGGTTGATGGCCGAGGTGGGCAAAAGTCTTGAAGTGATACCAAATAGCTTGAACTCGGGAAAAGGTGGTCCTTTCGCCTTCTCATTCGTGACGATCTGGATATCCGGGGGATGATCCACTACCAGCAGCTTTATCTGGTCGATATAGGCGGTCTCACGCAGTTCCTCAGTAAGTTTTACGTCATAGTAACTATCACGTTCAACCAGTTGATCCCCCTGGATTTGCACATACTCATTGTGATCCACAGGAAAATAAACGTTTCGCGCCAGACTGGCTCCCAACGGGGCGACACCCAGCACCTCGCTGATGTACTCGAACTTGTTACCATTCCAGGTGTAAATCATGGGGCAGGAGCCCGACAGACGCGGGGCCTCCTTGACGTCCAGAACTGCTTTTGGCTCTTCGAGCATTTCGTTCTGAATCAGCCCGTTCGGCCAGGTCAGGCGAACTGCATCAGGCATTTCCCGCGCCCCAAGACCAAAGTGCAAGGGGACTCCGGTATAAACCTGTTTGGCATAACTCAATCCGGCTTTCACTTCCACCCGCGTACCAGTTGCAATTCTTGGGCTCTTGACACCTTCCAAACGGATCGTCAAACCGTTGTTGGATGTTTTTGAAAGATTCTCTGAAAACCAGATCTTGCCATCGGGTTGGGCTGAGATCAGGTCAGGCTTGCCGTCCAGGTTAAAATCTCCCGCAGAACTGACACCTCCCGGGTACTGTTCTGTTGCTGCAGCGTCCTTAAAATCGTATGCACCCTGGTTGGATACAAAACCCTGCCGGATCACAGCATCAATCCGCCCACGCAGTTGAAAATCCGCCCAAGCCTCCACACGGGTCATTTCCAGATGGTTCTCAAGTGTGCCCATGTGATTAACCAGGATGCGAGTTCCAGCCGCAGTACTCACTGCAATGTCCAGGTAGCCGTCGTGGTTGGCATCAACCACATCCATCCTGACAGGACCCTCGCCAATACTTACATCAGCTATCTCGACCGCATCGTCATAGCGGCCTAGCTTGCGGTCTTCATGAACAGCAACCTTGTTCCCATAGACAATAACGAAGTCATTACCATTGTCTTCAAACAGTTCTGCACGAACTGCAGCTCGGGCAGTGCCTGCAGAAAAAGGGAACTCCTCACTGACATCCTTGAGGGAGCCTTCACCATCATTCTGAAACAGACGCTTCTCTTCTCCAAGTGCAAGCAGGTCGTAGTCATTGTCATGGTCGTAATCAGCAAACATACAGAAGTTGTACTTGCCAGCCATGCCGAACCGGCTCTCGACTGAACTCCCCCCCTGATTGACAAGTAAAGAGACACCTTTTTGATCAATGCGACAGAAATCGGCCAGTCCATCCCCGTCAAAATCACCTGCCCCATAAAACAAGGCACCTTGTAATTCGATTTTTTGGAGAGCGGGACCGGAGCTTCCTCCAAGCAGAACAGATGCGCCCTGTTCGGACCAAACCAGAACATCAGTAGCCTTATCGCCATTCAAGTCCAGAGTCAGGACTCCCAGTGGCTTTCCTTGAACCTGGGTCACTTCACGAGCAGCAAACACATACTCCACGGCCGGGACAGCCATACCTGTTGCCAGTGTAGGATCATACAACTCCGAATAAAAACTCCAGTCGACATCCTCCGACATGTCAACTTCATCCTGGGCAGCCTTGAGAGCCTTGAATATTTCCAGTTCCTCGCTGGCCCTGTCAGCGTCCAAACGCCGCAGGATTCCAAAAAGCTGGAAATGGGGGGCAGCCATTGAAGAATCAAGCTCTGTCGCACGCTCGAATTTCTCAATCGCTCGTCGAATACTGTTAATTTGCTTGTACAACGCTCCCAGGTTGTACTGGGTCTTCGCTTCATCCGGAACCAGCTTTTCCATCTGGAGTAGCTGGTCGATCGCTTTCTGTGGTTCTCCGGATTTTTTGTATTCAATCCCAAGGTTGAAGTAAGTGTGTGGAAGGGTCCTGTCCAGCTTCTGCGCTTCAATGACCTGGGCCATGCCCTCCTCGCGCTGCCCTGCACGCAACAAGGCCAGCCCATAGTTCAGGTGCTCCTGGGCAGTGCCAGGATTGCTGTCCAGTGCTTTTTTCAGTTGCTCAACAGCCTGCTGAGAAGATCCTGGAGTTTCATAAAAGGCCTTGCCGAGGTTGCGAAGTTCCTGCAGGGCTGCCTCATCTGCCCTGTCTGAAACAGTCTGGGCAGAAGCCAGAATCAACCAGGCAACAAAACTGCATGAAAGCAAACTAATAAATCCCGCAACAGAGAGAAGCCTTTTCATGAGTTAATTCCTTGGTAGGAACAATCCAGGGGATCAGTAGTAAATGCCATTCTAGGAACTCAATGTCCACCTTTCGCCAGAATAAATTGTACCGTTATCGAGTGTCCCCGCTAAACAGGATGTGCTTCAGTAAACACCTGCCAGCCAAGGAAGGCTATGCATTGAATGTCTCATTACAAAAATAAGCTCATTGTTTTATGGCCAGCAGGGAGTGTTCCGGGTCCAATACCACGCGAGATGCCGGGTTACGCAGGACGACTGTAAATCCAGTATCCTCGTCATCATGTCCAGTCAGAACTGTCTTGACCAGTGACCTGCCGGGCAAAGTATGAACCTGTACCGGGACCTGTATGGCAAAAAACTCTGAAACACCGTCCTGTTCGACCTGCACTTTCAGTGTGTGACGGCCACCTTTCGAGGACTGTTTCCATTCCATTGACAGCCTTGGAATGCCGGAGTCGTAAACCCATTGATCAAAAAAGTCCTGCAGGTCCGAATCATGGTATCCATCTGGTGTGTAACCAGCAGCCAGTGCACGAAATTCCTCTGTTGAGACAGTCTCATGGCGGTATTCCTCACATAGCTTGCTGAGAAGTTCCAAGAAGTTTGCGTCCCCGAGAATACCCCTCAGCATGTGAAGGATCCAGGCCCCCTTCTGGTAAACAATTACTCGATATGCCGATGGCAGCCTTGATGTTCGCAACCGACGGCCAAGGATGACCGGGCCAGCACTTTCCATCGTGGAACCGACTGACTTCTCTAGCAAGTTCTGTTGATACTCTCCCAGAACTGAACGCAGTTCCTGTTTGCCATGCTGCTCTTCAAGCCACAGCAGTGAGGAATAAGTTGCCAATGCTTCCATGAGCCATACATCCTGATCTCGTTTGGCAGACACCACATTGCCCCACCATTGATGAGCAATCTCATGTGGACGCATCAATTCGCTGTAAAACCTGCGGTCACTGCTGTCGAGTTTCTTCAACGGCTCATCACCAGAACTGAAGTAGCTCAGGGTAGATGTGTAAACAAGCCCCGGAAAGCCCTGGCCAAAATTTTCTGGAATCGGGGAAATCGTTGTAACGGGCATTGCAGGTTCTCCGAATCGATCCAGGAAAAAGCGGAATGCTGCTGCAGAATCGTCAGCAATACGTTCAATGTTCCGAGCCGGACTCGTGGATGGAGGAGCAGGAAAAGTCAGAACCCGTGACGTGCGCTCGTTCCGTCTGCGTGGTGAAACAGCACGGGTTGGTAGAACAACTGTCCGAGCTTCTGTTTGAAGTCGCCTTTCAAGTGATTTTGTTGCGCGGACTTCAACACTGTAACCGTCCACTTCACGGTTTGTGGATGCGTAATCACCGAGGTTGAAGCCAGCCAGTCGGATCGGTTCGCTTGTTTGAAATCGAGACCTCCGCATCCCTTCCTCTGTCGTGTCTTCAACTCGTCTTCCTGTCGCTACCAACTCAAGACCCGAGGGGTAGCTAAAAGTCAGGTCATAATTAGTCCTTTCATTCCCGCTACGCGGATACCAGTTCTCACGGTTGTCTACGAAGTAAACCCCGGAACCGGCATCCGAGATAACTCGCCCTTCATAATCAAACTCGATCAAGTAGCGATCTGCGTCTTGCTGTATTTCTGGAACAATTACCACAACAAGGGAACTGGCTTGTCCTTGTGCATATTTCATGGAAGGCAGCTTGTACTGCAAATACTCCACGTCGGAACCCGCAATCCGCACAGCAGTAATATCCAGACTTTCTGAAATCTCGAAACCAATGGCTTTCACAACAGCAGACTGCACTACGGTAGCTTCGAATTGCACTTCCATCCCCAGATCTGGAAGGATCTTGGTGTCAATCTTGTAGTTCTCAAGGCTGCTCGAGAATGGCAAGGTCCGCTTGTTACCTTCCCGATAAGAGCTCCCTTCAAAGCGGCTCCAGATTTCGTAATAGCTACGATTACCGGAACGGACTATCTGGCCGGCAACAACCTGATCAGGCAGCATGGGATCAACCACAATGTTAAACCGCGTCAATTTACTCCCTCGGATCGCCGCAGCAAAAAACCCCTGATCCTGGCTTCGTCCTGAATAAAGATCTAGAAAAATGCGGGGAGTCGAGCCCTGCATGATATTGCGCATGACGCTGGACCAGCGTGACGCCAGTCGTTCACCCTGCTGAACATCAAGGCTGCTACCGGGAGAGTTGTCAATGGCTTTCTTGAGCACTTCCCCGGTGTCATCTGTGAAAAACATCATGGCGTTCCTGAATTTTTCATTCAGAATCGTTTCTCCCACGAACCGCATCATGGACTGGCGTTCTGCGGGAGTGGGAGGAATGAGCAGGACCTCGCCAATATCATCAAAGCGTGTTGAGATAAACAGGGCCGCAATGGTTCTATCCTCAAGAGGCTCAGCAAAGATCAGGTAACCGTCTGTGAAGTAGAGCTTGACATCTTCACGTTCCAGGAAAACATCGCGCACCCTGTAACATTGCTGTGAATCAAGGGTCAGGCCCCTGATCTCCTGCATGAATCCTGTAGTGGTTGCAGGGAAAAGTGGTGGTGCTGCTGTCAGCAGCGCTAAACCTATGATTCTTCGCAGCACAGAGCCTCTCAAAAGCATTGTAAGGTTTGCGAAAAACTGACTTGCAACAAAAAGCGGAGTAACTGCTATGGAATCGCTTTTTCTTCCTTATGAAACGGCATTCAGCAATGATCCGTCAGTTAACTAACAAGTTGTGTCGAGAACACATAGAAAAGGGAACCCAACCATGAACCGCAAGATGATCAGTGCTCTTTTAGCTGTAATCCTGCTGACCCCAGGCTATGGCCTGGGCAAGGTAGAAACCATTGAAAACGAAAAACGAGAACCGAAGAACTCAAGGGAAGACGTATCACAAATTGGAGACAGGGATGTTGGCAAGTCAATCAATTTCTACAGTCTTGAGAAAGAAATGAAGCTTGGCAAGCAACTCGCACTGGAAGTTGAGCAAAATGCCAAGATTGTTGATGATCCGGTCATTGCCGAGTATGTCAACCGCATCGGTCAGAACATTGTCAACAACTCTGACTCAAAAGTCCCGTTCACAATCAAGGTCATTGATTCAGAAGAAGTCAACGCATTCGCACTTCCTGGCGGTTACTTCTATGTCAATACAGGCCTGATTGAACTCGCCGGGGACGAAGCTGAATTGGCAGGTGTCATGGCTCACGAAATCGCACACGTTGCAGCACGTCATGGCACACGTTCAGCGACTAAAGGCCAATTATCTCAGTTGATGACTATCCCATTGATGTTGATCGGAGGTTGGGCGGGTTATGGCATCCAGCAGGCTGCCAACTTTGCACTACCTATGACGATGCTCAAGTTTTCTCGCGCTTTTGAAATAGAAGCCGATTTCCTGGGAGTGCAATATCTTTACAAGACCGGTTATGACCCCTCATCCATGGTGCAGTTCTTCGAGCGCCTGAAATCGCTGCAGAAGAAAAAAAAGAGTTCAATCGCTGCAGCCTTCAGCACGCATCCATTGACTACAAAACGTATCAAGATTGTTCAGAGTACTATTGACGAATTGTTACCTGAGCAGTCGGAGTATGCTGTCACAAGCAGCAAATTCGAGTCCATCAAGGCTCGTATTGCAAAGTTGAATGGGCACCACAAGACAATGACCACCGAAGAGAACCGTCCGACCCTGAAGCGTGACGCTCCCACAGATACAATCGATACGATCGAAACCGATACTCAGAATGACACAGGAGATGAGGATGATCGTCCTGTCCTGACCAGACGTAAAAAGGCCTGAGTGTCTAAAGCCCGACTTACCGGCTAGAATCAGATATATGCCCTTATATATCATCCTGATTACACGCGAGTCTCAGCCCTTGATGTGCTATAGTGAAGCAAGCGTAATTCTTTGATTTATAAGGGGTTATATTTTCCAAGCAACACTGTTCAATTCAGAAAGGCCTCAGACTTCCTGACTCTCTTGGCCGCTTCGGCACTGAAGAGCAATACGATGAGGCACTGTTCAAGGCGCGTTGGTCGCAAGGCTTTATCTGCCTCACGTGCGGGCACTGGGCGCTGCTGATGGTTGCACACCAGCAAGCTCTTCCAATGCACCCGCTGCTTCTGGAGGCGGGCCGGAACAGGCGCAACATAGTGAGAGCGAGAGCAACAACCGCCGCATGACTAACACAGTGGCGTAGCTGAGCCCGTGATGTGAAGTTCAGACTTCGTGCATTCGTACCGGCTCCGGCTTGAGATGCTGGTCGGAGAACTCGGTGGTCAGCTGGAACAACGATGTCGGGGTATCATTCGTCGGATGCCTAAAACCGTGATCGGCGCAGACAGCTTCACAGGGATAAGCCCATCCCACTTGGCATCAGCCGAGATCGCCACGCTTAGCGGCATCAATCAGACGCTCCGACGCGCGCAGCGCAAGTGCCATCATTGTGAGCGTGGGGTTCACACAGCCGTTCGTGACAAAGGCGGCTCCGTCGGTAACAAACAAGTTCTTCACGTCGTGGGCCTGGTTCCATTTGTTGAGAACAAATTTGCGCGGGTCGTTACCCATACGCGCCGTGCCGACTTCATGAGTGGCGCCGCCGGGCCAACGCGGAGTTATGTTCTTGTGGATGTCTTCGGCTCCAGCAGCCAAGAGCATCTCCTCACCAGCGTCAGCCGAATAGTTGAACAGGCGCATCTCGTTCTTACTCCAGGTGACGTTGATGTGTAGCGCTGGAATACCCCAAGCATCTTTAACGTGAGGGTTGAGCTCGACGTAGTTCTCGTAACGTGCCAAACATTCGCTCGATGTCCCGAGACTGAAACGCCAATAGTCCTCGGACGCGCGCACCGCACGCTTGAAATCCGCGCCAAAGCCAGGGATGCGGTGGATCGATGCGGGCGAGCCGTAGCTGGAGCCGTTGCGCATCTGCGCCCCAAAGCCCCGAATCATACCATCCGTGTACTGGCGATCGACATTCAGGAAGCGCGGCAAGTAGAGCCCGTTGGGTCGCTGCGGAGCACCCGCCCACTTCTTGTCTTCCTTCACCGGCAGTACTCCTGAAACGCCTCCGTACATGTGGTCCATCACGTAGTGACCCAGTACACCGGACGAATTGCAGAAGTCTTTGCCTGAGTTCAGCAAGATACGGGTTGACTCCAGAGTCGAAGCCGACAGCACAACCACCTTGGCTCGGACTTCCCTTGGAGCGCGGGTAAGTCGGTCGAGGTAGGCGACGCCGTTGGCGAGGCCCGTGTTCTTGTCAGTGGTAACGTGCGAGACGACAGCGTCGGTCAGAACCTCGCAGTTGCCGGACTTCTCGGCGTCGGCGACCGTCGTCCAGACGCTCGAGAAATACGAGTGCGTGACGCACCCGTGCTCGCACGGTCCGCAGTAGTGTCAAGGCTGTCGGCCGTTGAGCGGCTTGGTCAAGACAGCGGTACGACCGATTGTGACGTTGCGGTTGAAGCGGGCGTTGACCTTTTCCTTGAAATATTTTTCCCCGCAGGTCATCCCCATTGGCGGCTGCATGACGCTGTCGGGGAACTGCATCAAACCAAGCGGCTCTCCGCTGATGCCAACGTAGCGCTCGACGGTCTCGTAGTAAGGAACCATTTCCTCATAGGTCACGGGCCAGTCTTCTCCGTAGCCGTCATAGCTAGCGGCGGAGAAGTCAAGCTTTGAGAGACGGTAGCTTTGGCGAGCCCATGTAAGCGATCGTCCGCCGAGTTGGCGGCCGCGAGTCCACTGGAAGGGTTTGTCCTCGGGGTACGTGTACGGGTTGCGGACGTCGTCGACGAACCACTCAAAATTCGACTCCCGACAGGCGTATTTCATACTCTGTATCGGGCGGTTGCGGCTGATTTCCGGGGAGCTGCCGCGGTATTTGAGATCGTAAGGGAGCAAATGCTCGGTGAATTCGGCCTCGGTAGTGCGATGGCCGGCTTCCAGCAGGGCAACTTGCATACCGGCTTCGGCAAGCGTTTTGGCAATCCAGCCCCCAGTCGCACCAGATCCGACGATGACGACGTCGTAAGTATCGTTGTGTTTGGTGATGATCTGCATGAGGTTAGGGCAGGTCCGCCTTCATTAGTCTAGAGCGCCTGGTCGTCACAAGACCGATTGTATATGCGAAGCCGGGAAGAACTTCGATATTAATGTAGAAGCAGCCCATGAGTAGGGCTTCCCGTTTGAAACGCAAACTCGCCTGACTTGGTGACATAATGACCGTGGTCAGGCAACGTGACCAAGAGCGAGCGCAGCTGGTTCCAAGCGAGCTCGGCTTCGCTATGGCTCTGGAGGCCTCGGAAGGGGAACTAGCTGTCCGAGTTTCGTGGGGCGACCAGACGTAACTAACTTAACTAACTTTGGTGGAGGAGCGTGCACCTAACCCAAACCTGATTTAGGAGCGCAACGCATGGAATCTCGAACCGATCGCCGGAACTTAGTGAAATCCGCCGCCGGAGGCCTGGTGACTGCCCGCCGTTTCCGCCGCACCCCAACCGAGACAACAACAATGCTCGACTTGGCTTCATAGGCGTCGGAGGCCATGACATCGACCTCGTTAGTCACACTATCCGGCTTGACTACTTCGCTGTGCTCACGATTTGTGATATTACGGAGCGGAACTTCGACCTGGAGCGCAACGAGGTCGAGAAATCGGGGCACAAGCGGCCCGTGGACCTTTCCTGCTTAACCAATGGGCGATGGATTTATAGCAAACCGATCTTTGGATTGACAGACCGGATATGACTCGCTATTTCCCAGATGCACTTCTATTTCTGTTCGGCTTTGCTAGGCTTGACGGGTCCCGGATAGTAACGCTGATTGCGAGAGCCGCTGAATCTACAAGTTAGGCTCCTCCCTTCTTTCGAAAGCGACACAGCATCGAGACGACCGCCTTCTGATGTACGAATCAGTTGCGTTCCGACCCAGCCTGACTCAGACAGAATTGGATAGTTGCTGCGCCATACTCCTGTCTGGATAGTCAGACAGACAATAGGCTCTGAGGTTACGCTCTGATTCGCGAGTGAATCGCTTTCTCATCCTCCAAAATCGTCTATGATCAACATGGCTTCTTGCCTCGGAGCAATATCATGCGTCACTTGATCGCCAGTTACTTGAACAACGACATCTCCCGCCGTGGACTTTTTGAAGCCCTCGCCGGACTCGGCTTTACCGCTGCCGCCGCCCAGTCTCTAGTTGCACCACTGGAGGCGTCGGAAAGCGGTCAAGGGGCAACCAAGATGACTGGCACCGGTGGCGAGCTCGTCGTCGCTCAGATGAAAGCTGCCGGCGTCGATTACCTCTTCACCAACCCGGGCTCCTTCGAAGTGGGTTTCTTCGACGCCTTTCTCGACCAGGACCACACGCAGCTCATCATGGGCCTGCACGAAGGCATCGTGATCTCGCTCGCTGACGGCTACCACCGCACTTCGGGCAAACCAGGCTTCGTTAACGTTCACGTCATCGCCGGCACAGCCCAGGCAGCCGGGCAGATGTACAACGCATCGAAAGACGGCTCTGCGATCGTAGTCACCGCCGGGTTAAACGATAACGAGCTCTGGAGCGACGACGCCGGCCTGGCGCCACGCCCCGGGTTCGACCAGAAGGAGGTCAACCGCCAGTTCACAAAGATCTCGTGGGAGTCGCGCGACGCGCGCAGCTTGGCGCTCATGTTGCGTCGAGCATTCAAGGTCGCTACCGCCCCGGCAGGTGGGCCGACCTATCTCGCCATGGCGCACCATGCGCTGGAATCGAAAAACGTCGACGCACTCATCCTACCGGGTGAGCGCTTCATGCCGCTGGCCAAGATGCGGCCATCCAAGGATGCCGTTGAACGCGCCGCCAAGGCGCTAGTCGAGGCAAAGCGCCCGGTCCTGATAGCCGGCGACGAAGTCTGGAAGACACACGGGTGCGACGAATTGCTGACGCTCGCCGAGAAGCTCGGCGTCCCGGTCACGAACTACGGCCAGGGCTATGACAACTTCCCAGCCCACCATCCACAGAACCTCGGGCGCTTCAACCAAAAGCACGAGATGATCGCGGGTGCCGACGTCGTCTTCAGCATCGGTGCGCCGGACTTTGGGGGAAGGGTCGTCCCGGATAGCCCCGAAGCGCCGCTCGACGCCATGTTCATCCGGCTCACAGCGAACAGCGACGTCATCAGCCGCAACTACCCGACCGATCTGGCGCTGGCCGGCACATCAAGGGAAGGCCTCCGAGACCTCAACGACGCGATCGATTCGATGACCACCGCCGATCGTCGCAAGAAGATCGCCAAGCCGCGCGTGGAAGCACTCACCGTTTACACGATAAACGCTCGCGCGAAGGCCGAGGAAGAAGCTCGCGAGAACTTCGGTAAGGGCCCGGTGCATCCCGATGAGCTTGGCGCGACGATTGCCAAAGTCGCAGACGCCAACGCGATCATCGTACCCGAGAACCTCACGGCCAAGTTCGGCGCATTCAATTTCGGTCATCGCGATGGTGAAATGATGCGTGTCGCCAACACAGGCAACGGCCTTGGCTGGGGCATCGGCGCGGCTGCGGGCGCAAAGCTCGCCGCGCCCGATCGCCAAGTCATCTGCTCCATCGGCGACGGCTCCGTGATGTACAGCGCGCCGGGGTTCTGGACGCAGGCGCGTTATGAGATCCCCGTGCTAACCGTTGTTTCGAACAACCGCAACTACCAGACCGTGCGCGGTGCCTACTACCGCTACGACGGAAAGATGGCCGAGAAGAACCAGTACACCGGGATGTACCTCGGCGACCCGGATATCAGTTTCGTCGAGCTTGCCATGAGCCAGGGCGTGGCGGGTGAAAAGGTCAACGAGTCTTCCGAGCTTAAGGCCGCCCTGAAACGCGGCATCGAGGCGACCCGCGAAGGTCGTCCGTACGTCGTGGACGTCGAGACCGCCCGGTACGGCGGAGGAGCCGACTCAGATTGGCACCAGAAGTTCAGCTTGGCGGACAAGCGGACGAAGAACGTCTAGGCACCGACAGCGAGATGACGATTGATGTTCGGCCACAACTCCAAAGCGCCTACTACTGACTGTCCAACCAGTTTGAGGTGTCATCAAGCGCATCCGAAAAGCGATTCAGGATTTCATCGATTTCAGATTCCTTGATGATGAGCGGTGGTGAAAACGCGATGGCATCACCAAGAACACGCAGAATCAGGCCATGCTCCAACGCCGCATTCCCGCAATACGCACCGACCCCCTGCTTGGGATCAAACTGTTTCCGGGTTTTCTTGTTCCTGACAAGTTCCACAGCCGCAACCAATCCTATTCCGCGTACCTCGCCAACCAACGAGTGATCACCAAAACGCTCCCGTAATCCATCCTGAAGCAAGGGTGCTATCCGTTGGACATGTTCCACGATGTCCATTTCCTCGTAAATCTTGAGGCACTCAAGGGCGACTGCAGCGCTGACTGGATGACCACTGTAAGTAAAGCCATGGGCAAATGTGCCAATTTCTTCACTTCCCTGGGTCAAGACACTGTAAATTTTTTCATTCACCAGAATGGCTGAGATCGGGGCATAGGCTGAAGACAACTGCTTGGCGGAAGTCAAAGCATCGGGGTTCATCCCGAAGGTCTGCGAACCCCACATCTGCCCGGTTCGTCCAAATCCGCAAATTACCTCATCGGCAATCACCAGCAGTTCATACTTGCTGGTCACTTGCTGGATTTTCTCGAAGTATCCGCGCGGGGGCAGGATTACACCTCCAGCTCCCATCACCGGCTCAGCCATGAAGGCTGCCACTGTTTCCGGGCCTTCATCCTGGATCTGCTTGTCCAGCTCAGTAGCGAGTCTTGATGAGAAGACTTCCTCGGATTCACCTTCAAAAGCATCGTGATAATAACTCGGTCGGGAAGTGTGAATGATATTGGCAATCGGCAGATCAAATTTCAAGTGATTGCGGCTGATCCCGGTGAGGCTTCCGGCCCCAACGGTTGATCCATGGAAACCATCGATTCTCGTAATTATTTTTTTCTTTTTAGTACGTCCGAGTGCATTGTTGTAGAACCAGACAATCCTGATAACCGTATCTGCAGCTTCCGAGCCCGAGTTGGCAAAAAACACCTTTGACATGGGAACAGGTGCAAGTTGAAGAAGTCTTTCGGCAAGCTCTATCGCGGGGGAATGGCTGCGCGAAGTGAACAGATGCATAAACGGCAAATTAATGAGTTGCTTGTAGGCTGCATCTGCAAGGCGTTTTTCACTAAACCCAAGGGAGGCACACCATAGACCGGATGCCGCTTCGAGGAAAGCCTTGCCATCCTCCGAGAAAACCCATACACCTTCACCCCTTGTAATGACCAAGGGACCTTTATCTTCATGGACTGTCGGGTTCGTAAAAGGATGCAAAATACTTGCAATGTCGCGTTTTTCGTTCGAAACTGCCATTCAACTGCAAGTATAACCATGAATCCTGACAGCATTTCACAGCAAATCAAGGCAATACAGAAACTTGCATATAGATCTTGTGGTTCGCTCCAGGTGTATTTCTATCTCTACTCTCTTTGAGCCAACTCATTCCTGGTTCATGATCATTTCAACCTCTACGGAAAGCAATATCATGCATGGCAATTATCTGTCTCGCACGTTTCAAGGTTGGTTCATCCTCCAGCACGCCTTCTGTGCTGCTGACACCTAGCCCGTGTTTCTCAAAACGATCCAGTATGTCTCTGGCAGCAGCGAGTTCCTCGTTTGTCGGCAAATATACTTCATGAATCACCGCCAGCTGCGCCGGATGGATTGCTGCCTGTCCGGTAAAACCCAAACTCCTGCTTTGCTCTGCTGACTCTCGGATCAAGGATATGTCCCTGTAGTTCATCTGGGGGGAATCAAAGACTTCCTTTGAATATGAACGGGCTGCGTTAACAACGTGCCCACGGGCATAAAGCATTTCGCGTTCATTTCTGGTGAGTCGCATTTGCATGGCGATGGAATAGTCCTGCGCTCCAAACATCAGGGCTACTACTCGTTCTGAACATCCTGCGATTTCAGCAGCTCGAAGAACTCCGAGAGGTGTCTCAATCAAAGCCATAATTGACATACCTCCGGGCAGGCTCCCAAGCAGTGTTTCTATGGTCCGCACCGACTCACACTTGGGAATCACGACTCCATCAGCCTTGCACTCCTGAAGAGCCTCACAGTCCAGGTTGAAGTGAGTCGAATCAGCAGCATTGATACGTACGTATAACGGCCTGAATGGGTGAAACAGCTCAGGCATGCCTTCAATCGTGTATTTGCACGCCAGATGCTTGTCACAGGCTGACACTGCATCTTCCCAGTCAACGATGAGTCCGCCTACAGGTACTGATGAAGCTTTGGCAAGTTTTTTTGGGCTGTCACCCGGTACATACAACAGACTGCGGATATTGGCCAGGTTCATTGATAACTCCATACATTCATAATGGGCTGTGCAACTCCGTCTTCAACAGCCGGTATGCAGAGCAAGGAATACACAGTATGGGATACGGCCGTTATTTTGAAGAATTTGAAGTAGGACAGACTTTCAAGCACTGGCCTGGAAGAACTATTTCTGAAGCTGATGACACCTGGTTTTCGCTATTGACCATGAACCAGAACCCTGTTCATATCGACGCAAACTATGCTGCATCCACCCAGCATGGCCAACGGCTGGTTGTCGGTCCACTGGTATTCAGCATCGTTGTCGGTATGAGTGTTGCAGATATCAGTGGCAAGGCAATTGCCAATCTCGACTACAGCGAAGTCAAGCACACTGCTCCGGTATTCCACGGCGACACTATCTACGCCGAAAGCAAGATCGTGGACCTTCGTCTCTCCCAGACCAAACCGGATCGCGGGTTGATATCTGTCGTAAGCCGGGGATTCAACCAGCGCAATGAGACAGTTCTGACCCTGAAACGAACCGTACTGGTTCCAACAAGACCCAAATAACCGGCATGAGTTTCTCAATCACAGAAGAACAGCAACAGATTCGGGAGAGTGTGCGCGCACTCTGTAGCGAATATCCAGGCGAGTATTGGCGCAAGCTGGATGCTGAAGAAGCCTATCCTGCTGATTTTATCCAGGCACTCACAGACGGAGGCTGGCTGGCTGCAACCATCCCGGAAAAGTATGGCGGAAGTGGAGTCGGTGTTCTTGAAGCTAGCCTGATTGTCGAAGAAATCAATCATTCAGGAGGCAATGCAGCCGCCTGTCATGCCCAGCTTTACATCATGGAAGTGCTGGTACGCCATGCCAGCAAAAAACAAAAGAACCTGTACTTACCGGAAATTGCTAACGGCAGGCTGAGACTTCAGGCATTTGGAGTTACTGAGCCTACGACTGGTTCAGATACAACACAACTTGCTACGCGGGCTGTAAAGCATGGCAACCATTATGTAGTTCATGGCCAGAAGGTCTTTACATCCCGAATCGAGTACTCTGACCTGTTACTTCTATTGGTACGGACAACACCTGTTGAACAGACCGAATCGAAGACACATGGGCTATCTATACTGCTTGTCGACCTCAATGAAACAAAAGGCAAGGGTATTGAGATCCGGCCTCTGAAAACCATGATTAATCACCAAACCTGTGAGGTATTCCTGGACGGGCTTGAAGTGCCTGTCGAGAATCTTGTTGGTGATGTAGACAAAGGATTCAGGACCTTGCTTGCTGGACTGAATGCTGAACGAATCCTGGTTGCAGCTGAGTGTATCGGTGATGGACACTGGTTCATCGAAAAAGCCTGTAACTATGCATGCGAGAGGATCGTCTTCGGTCGACCCATCGGGCAGAATCAGGGTGTTCAGTTCCCGATCGCCAAGGCTCATGCACAACTTGAAGCTGCTGACCTGATGCGTTTTCATGCAGCACGACTCTATGAGTCAGGACTCAGTTGCGGCGCAGAGGCCAACATGGCCAAGCTGCTAGCCGCAGATTCTTCCTGGGAATGCGCTAACGTTTGCCTCCAGACCCATGGAGGGTTCGGATTCGCCAGTGATTACGATGTTGAACGCAAGTTTCGTGAGACCAGGTTGTACCAGGTAGCCCCAGTATCAACGAACCTGGTCCTGAGCTATCTAGCAGAAAAGGTCTTGAACTTGCCTCGTTCCTATTGATTGTAATCAGGCATAACAGCCAAATTGCTCGCTGGATGAACCAATCACTCCAAGGCGGCAGCGAAAGCCGACTCAAGTATGCCCAAACCTTCGGCAACGTTCTTGCCCAGATGAATCCGGATCACCCTGCGACCGCGCTCCGCAAGCACATCAAAATCTCCTTGAAGCTGGGCAGCCTTGACAACTCCAAAACTAAGGTTGCGACCAGGGATTGCCAGATCCTGCTTGTCACAGCATCCGATCAACAGGAATACACCAAGATTTGGCCCGCCTTTATGGCATTGACCGGTTGAATGAAGGTATCGGGGTCCAAATCCTAAACAGGTAGCGATTCGTTTTTTCAGGTGAACTTTCATACGTATCCGTTTGAGGATCAATTCAATAGACTCTGATTTATAAAGATATGGGAGAAATGCAACATAGTCCATTGCTTCCGCAGTATCCAGGTGCGCCCTCAACAGGTCAGATAGCTTCTTCCCGTTTGAATACTCATACAGCCGCTCGGCATAATTCTCAGGAGCGTATAGCTGAATCCCTCGCTGTTCAAAGAACGGCTTTTCGGATGACAGTGTTCCCGATGATTCATAAGCTGCAGTGATCTCGCGGGTGGCAACCTTGGTAGCTTCGACATCAGGCTGATTAAAGGGATTGATTCCAAGAACCGAGCCTACTACTGCAGTTGCCATTTCCCAGCGAAAGAACTCCTGCCCAAGTGACAGCAAGTTCTGCATCTTGATCCGCACGACTGGATGTCCTGCTTCTTCCAGACGTTTGAGAGCATCTTGATTGTTATCTGAATCGGATTCCAGTTGGATCGAAACAAACACACGATCCTCGCCGTAGTTTTCGGGATGACCTGGTGGCTCAAGATCTACAGGAATGATTCCCTTTTCGTCCTTGCCTGTTGATTCTGCAACCAACTGCTCAATCCAGGCACCCAGGCTGGAAACACCTGAAGATGTAATGAAGGTGAGCTTGTTGCGCTTCTCTAGTGCAGCTGCTCCAATTAAAAGGCCAAGCATCAGGGCTGGATTATCCTTGGGCTTATGCTCCGCCAGGCAGGCAGATTGCATCTTCTGCGCATTTTCAAGGAGCCCTCGAAAGTCCAGTCCCATGACAACTGCCGTCACCAGACCAAAATTTGACAAGGCGGAATAGCGTCCCCCGATTGTCGGAACACCGTGAAATATTCCCCCGTAACCCAGCTTAAGTGCAGTTGATTCCAGTTGCGAACCCGGATCTGTAATAGCAAAAAACTGTTTCGCCGCTTTTGCAGGTCCCAGACAACAAGACAACTGCTCGAACATGTAATTTGTTAATAACGCAGTCTCAAGTGTTGAGCCAGACTTACTGGCTGTTAAAAACAATGTGGATTCAAGATCTACTGAATCCAGACAGGCCTGCACCTGGGTCGGATCAGTCGAGTCCAGTGAACACAAGTCTGGATAAGCCTGCAGTTTACCGAAGCACTTTCGAAGGACTTCAGGGCAAAGACTTGACCCCCCCATGCCAAGAAGGACAGCATGGCTATAGCGGTTCCTTACTTCTTCGGCCAGGGATTCCAGAACTGCAAGGTCATCCAGTTGTTCGCTGATGATGTTCAGCCAACCGAGCCATTTTGACTCCCCGGAAGATGTCCAGATAGATTCATCGCCTGCCCAGAGGCTCACCATTTTCTGTTTGGCTTCCCACTGCTCTGCTAACTGTCCTACTCTGCCCTGAAGCAGTTCCGGAAGTCGTATTTCCTGCCTGTTGATCTGGATCATGCTGTTAAATTGTCAAAGACTTTCTTGCTTGTAAGGATCAATTTCAATACTTGGGCTGCTAAGCATAGGATAATAAGCTGCAATGCTTCGCTTCGACTGGACTCTTGAAGAGATCCGTCAAATTCACAACCTGCCACTGCCGGAACTGCTTTACCAGGCACAATCTGAGCACCGCCAGCACCATGACCCTGAGAAAGTACAGGGCTGTGCCCTGCTTAGCATCAAGACCGGGAACTGTCCTGAGGACTGCGCATATTGTCCCCAGTCGGCTCACTACTCGACTGGGCTGGAAGGGGAAGCCATGCTGAGTGTCGAGGAAACACTCTCAACAGCCAAATTGGCAAAAGAGTCCGGTGCCACTCGCTTTTGCATGGGAGCAGCTTGGCGTGATGCCCCCAAGGGTAAGCTGTTTGATCAGGTTCTTGCAATGATACGCGGAGTACGTGCCATGGGACTGGAAGCCTGCTGCACGCTTGGAATGGTTACTCAGGAACAAGCGGATCAGCTCGCTGCAGCTGGACTGACCGCCTATAACCATAACCTCGATACCAGTCCTGACTTCTACGGAGAAATCATCACAACCCGCACCTACCAGGAACGATTAGACACCCTGGCTAGAATTCGTCAAAGCGGTGTGACCTTGTGCTGTGGAGGAATCATAGGCATGGGAGAGAGTGATGAGGATCGTCTGAAACTCCTCCTTGAGCTTGCCCGGCAGAACCCCCATCCGGAGAGCGTTCCAATCAATAGCCTGGTCCGAGTCCCTGGAACTCCACTTGCAGACCAGCCTGAAGTAAGTGCAATCGAATTTTCCAGGATCATTGCTACAGCACGGATCATGATGCCCGCTTCGATCGTGCGTCTTTCAGCAGGAAGGTTGGGACTTTCAGATGAAGGACAGGCACTGTGTTTTCTGGCCGGTGCAAACTCGATCTTCCTGGGTGAAAGGCTGCTAACCACACCTAACCCGACCGCAGGTGAAGATGGCCATTTGCTGGCACGAATGGGCATGAGCCTCTGTGAAGAACCTTTGACACGGGCAGTTGTACCGCAGACTTGATTCTGCTGATAGCATCATTCTGTACGATCACGTCTGAAGTGGATATCAATGGATGAAAAAGCGGGTCAGTCGCTGAAACAACGCATCCTCTCTCGCTTGCTTGCTCTCGAAAACAGTGGGCTGAAGCGTTCCCTGCTTGAGCCGACCGGACTTGATCTGAGTTCCAACGATTACCTGGGGTTTTCAAGACATCCGCGTGTACGAAAAAGGTTTGCAGAAGCTGTCGAAAGGCTAGGTGCCGGATCAACAGGATCACGACTCCTGCGCGGGCACCGCACAGAATTTCAAAACCTTGAACTGCGCTTCGCTCACTTCAAGGGAACAGAGTCCGCACTGTTTTTCGGCAGTGGCTGGGCTGCCAACCTAGGGATCCTGTCAGCATTCCCAACAGCAGACGATCTCATATTGTCCGATGAACGCAACCACGCCAGCTTGATTGATGGCATGCGCCTATCAAAAGCAAGTCGGGTAATCTTCCCCCACTGTGATGCCACGGGACTGGAACAATTACTGCAATCGCAACCTTGCAGTGGACAGCGTTTTGTAGTAACTGAATCGCTTTTCAGCATGGATGGGGACATCGCACCATTGAAAAGTTATGCCGAACTTCAACAACGCTATGGTTTTTTACTCATTGTGGATGAGGCACATGCCGTCGGACTCTATGGGGCATCCGGGAGTGGGCTGATTGAGGAGCTTGGCTGTAGTGATCAGGTATGGCTTTCCATGAACTCAGCCGGCAAGGCTCTTGGATCCAGCGGGGCATTCATTTGCGGGCCGACTTGGGCCATTGACTACCTGATTCAGGCCGCCCGGCCGTTTGTGTTTTCAACAGCACCTCCACCAGCAGTTACCGAAGCAATTGATGAGGCACTGGATTTACTCGAAGAAGACCCACAGCTTCGGCTGAACGTACTGGCTCTCGCAGTTCAATTACGTGTCCGTCTGGGACTACAACCGGAAAAATCACTAATCCTTCCTATTCATATTGGAGAAAACAGTACTGCAGTGGAAGCTGCGACTCGCTTGCAACGCACCGGCTACGATGTGCGTGCCATCCGCCCTCCCACTGTTCCCATAGGAACTGCCAGGCTGAGAATATCGATCCATGCAGGATTGAGCGCGCAGCAACTTGAGGTATTTGCAGCTTGCCTTCAGACAACACTGCAGGACATTGGTATATGAATGGCATCTTTGTAACGGGAACTGATACCGGAGTCGGCAAGACCGTTGTCTCGGCCGCACTGGTAAATCTGTTCAGGAGGTTCGGCAAAGTCGGGTACTGGAAGCCGATTCAGACCGGCATCGAACAGGACGATGATACTGCAGAAGTACAACGACTATCCGGTTCTCTCGAAGAAGAGATTGCAACTCTCGGTGTTCGCCTCAAGAGGCCACTTTCGCCCCATCTTGCTGCAAGATATGCAGGCAAGGAAATTGCAATCGAGGAACTTCTCAAGATAAGCATCAACCTCGATAAAAAAAGGTTCTGGATAGTGGAAGGAGCGGGAGGTTTGCTCGTCCCCATTAATGCAAGAGCCCTGATCTCGGACTTGATCAATACACTGCAGATCCCTGTAGCCGTGGTTTCAAGATCAGGTCTGGGAACCATCAATCATACATTGCTGACTATCGAGACACTCCGTCAACGCTCACTGGATGTACGCGCTGTGATCATGGTTGGGGAACCCAACCCGGACAACCGTCAGGCAATCGAGCACTATGGCAAGATTCGTGTAATTGCAGAAATACCATTACTCAAGCCATTGGACCAGCAGTCCATAGCTAAACTAGTTGATAGCTGGAAAAGCCAGTCATTCCTGTCATCCCTGGGATAACAGGACGCCACTGAACCCTGTGCAGATTATCATGGAGTATCAACATGTTTGGGCGTTCTAATTCAATCAAGCTTGATCGGGTTTTGTATGCTCGCATCCTACGTGTTGCTAAAGCCGCTGGTTACTCTTCACCGAGGGAATTCATCGAACACGTCATCGAGAAAGAACTTGCACAGATAGAAGATGGCGCATCCGACGAAGAAATCTTAGATAGGTTAAAAGGCTTGGGTTACATCGATTAATGCAGCAGCTTTCAGCGTGATTGTCGATAGTTTCAACGCCTTGCTTCGCACTCTTGTCGGCGGCTACGCTGCCGTGTTCGGTTCCCTGAACCCGTTGATTGGCCTGAGCCTGATTTCGGTACTTATCGGTATTGGGATGCTCTGGGTTGTCGGAAAGGTTTCCAACCAGAAAGCGATTGAGCGAGCCAAGAAGCTCATGCAGGCGCATTTACTTGAAATGCGTATTTACCGCGATGAGCCGGCCCTGCTGGTTCGTGCCCAAGGCAATCTCATACTCAACAACTTTCGCTACATCTCGCACATGCTGCGCCCCGCACTGTTTCTCACTTTACCGATGGTTATTCTGTATGCGCATTTTGATGCTGTCTACGGCTGGCTACCGTTGCAAGTAGGTGAATCTACATTACTTACGGTTCAGACTGAGTTGGCAGGAAGCGACATGACTCTTACAAGCTCTGATTCCATCGAGGTGGTCAGTGTATCCGTAACCATTCCGGAAGAGAAAACTGTTTCCTGGACAATCAAGGCCACCTCTGCAGGAACACAGGTTGTGACCTTGAACACCCCGAATAGCAGTATTGATAAAAGTGTTCGGTCGGGCAATGGTATTTTATATCTTTCCACCAGTCGGCAACGTTCCTCTTGGCAGAGGTTTTTACTGACACCAGGAGAAAACGGTTTTACAGATGAACAAGTAGCTGGCATCAGTCTGGATTACATGGATCGCAGTATTGGTCTCGGGAGTTTCAGGACTCACTGGGTGTTTTGGTTGCTGGGAATATCGATTCTTACTGCATATGTATTGAAAGGTTACTTTGGTGTAGTTCTTTGAGAACTCGTCTACACATTAAGTACACCTTGCCAAAATACTGACAGTGAAATCGTATAAGTGTGCTCATAATTGACCTGGGTAAATTTCTGGATTTTAAGTACGCAAAACATTTCTGACATTAAATCCAAATTCAGTTAGAATGCCTGTACTTGTTTTCTCTCAAACAAAGTCCAGATAACCACACCTTGCAACCTGATTCGCATGTTGTGTGTGTCGGGATGGGGTTTCTCGATAACCGTATGTTTGTAGATCACTTCCCGCCGAAACGTCGCAGGGAACGTATCCACAAGGCTTACTATGCACTCGGTGGTTCTGCAGCTGTCGGTGCAGAAACCGTTGCCCGCCTTGGAGGTAGAGCTTCTTTTTGGGGACGAAGAGGCAATGATGTTCGAGGCGAACAGATTGCCAATTTTCTCAGAAAGGCTGGCGTTGACGTAAGTGGTTATCGCCCTTTCGCAGGAACCAGCCCATATTGTGAAGTGTTTATCAGGCCGGATGGGGAGAGATACCTGTTTCCCTGGTGGGGTGAAGGGATGCCGGAACATACAGGCTGGGTTACTCATGATGCCCTGGATCGGGCGGGAGCAGTACTCATCGACGGTCGATGGGAAGATGGCGGATTGCATTTCGCAAAACAGGCTCGCAGGCGCGGCATCCCTGTAATCCTGGACCTTGATCTGGACAATACTGCGGTTTGGCAAATCGCCCGGCTTGCAACACATGCCATCGCAGATGAGGACATGGCGATCGCTCATGGTGGAGTCAATCAATTACTGAAAGAAATTTCTGACCTGGGAGTATGGGGGGCTATCACGCTTGGCTATAAAGGAGTAGTACATGCAGGGGGTCGAGTCAAAGCCCCGCAGGTACCTGTCCTGGACAGCACAGGAGCGGGCGATGTATTTCACGGGGCATTCGCACTGGCCATCGCACAACATCGCGAGGAAACAGATGCCTTGCAATTTGCAACCGTCGCAGGTGCGCTACGCTGCAAGCTTGCAAGAGTGCCGGAACTTGCCGAAGTCAGGGAGCTATTGAAGTAATCTGATGCTGCAACCGCAAAACACAAGTTCAAACACGCATCCTGTTTATGCGCTGCTCTATCCACTTCTGATTCACTTCGTGGCTGTTCCCTAACCATTCAATCCCAAACACCATGAATTCCACATTGCTTCGCGGATCGATCATTGCCGCTCTCGGAGGATTGCTTTTCGGATTTGACACAGCAGTCATCTCCGGAACAACAGACCAACTCCGTGTAGTTTTTTTACTTGAAGGTGTCGGGCTGGGCTTTACAGTTGCCAGCGCCTTGATCGGAACCATTTTCGGAGCTTTGTTTGCCAGTAGTCCGGCTGACAAGATCGGACGACGCAGCACGCTGGTCTGGGTCGCATTGCTTTACCTCATTTCGGCTATTGGCAGTGCCGTGGCTTGGGACTGGTATTCGTTCCTCGTTTTCCGCTTCCTTGGTGGGCTAGGTGTCGGTGCATCTTCTGTCGTCGCACCGATGTACATTGCTGAAATCTCTCCCGCAAAATTCCGTGGACGCCTAGTTGCAATCACTCAGTTCAACATCGTGTTGGGCATCTTGCTTGCGTACATGTCCAACTACGTCATTGCACAGTATGCGTTCGAGCAACTTGAATGGCGTGTCATGTTTGGCGTTGAGGCCGTACCTGCTGTTTTCTTCCTGATCCTGTTATTTGCAACTCCGCGCAGTCCGCGATGGCTTGTTGCCCAGAAACGAAGCGCCGAGGCTGCTCAGGTACTCCAGTCACTCGACATGGAAGATGTTCCGGGCATGCTGTCCGATATCGAAGAGTCCTTGCAAGTTGAACAGGCAGGGGCCACTGAACCTCTCGTTCAGCAGAAATATCGAAAACCTATCCTGCTGGCGATAGCGATTTCAACCTTCAATCAACTCTCCGGCATCAATGCATTGATGTATTACGCACCTCACATCTTCCGGATGGCTGGAGCAGGAACAGACTCATCACTGTTGCAGGCTGTAGCTGTTGGCTGCACAAATCTTGTCTTCACGATGACTGCACTGCTCTTGATTGATCACTACGGTCGCTGCAAGCTCATGATCATCGGTTCGATCGGCTATATTGCCAGCCTGGCAACCACGGCAGTCGCTTTCCATATCTATGGCACTGATTTCACACCCGTTGGAAGCATGGTTGTTCTTGGGAGCCTGATGGTATTCATCGCCTCCCATGCTTTTGGACAGGGAGCTGTGATCTGGGTCTATCTAAGCGAGATATTCCCGAACAGAGTACGTGCAAGAGGTCAGGCGCTGGGTAGCTTTACACATTGGGTATTTGCAGCTCTGATTTCATGGACATTTCCAGTCTTTGTGGAAATCTCGGGTGCCTATGTTTTTGCTTTCTACTCCTGCATGATGGTCTTGCAGCTTGTGTGGGTCATCAAGATCATGCCGGAAACCAAGGGCATCCCGCTTGAAGAAATTGAAACGCGACTGGGGATTCACTGATTCACAGAATAACTGGTGATCTGATCGTAGTTTGGTTTTCTCCTAGCACACCTGAACGCTTTAGTAATGTTGAAACCATGACAAGATGATACACTCCTTCAATTTCAGGTTCATTTTCTTGCTGCTTGTATGTTCAGTTGTCGGCCATACACAGCAACAGCCACCAGGCCATGTCGATCCCATGCCAGTGCTGGATGCAGTCTCCAAAGCCATGGGTGTTGATCAGTTGAATTGCATCAGCATTTCGGGAACCGGTTATTCAGGAATGGTCGGGCAAAACATCACACAGAACACAGACTGGCCTCCTGGGGAGCCACTGAACCACTACAGCCGCACGATCAACTACGAAGAACACTCATCGTATGAGCAGTTCAATCGCAAACCTGGGTTAACCCCGCGTTCCTGGAAGTATGGAACTGGATGGCGTGGGGGTACTCCACTTCAACAGCACGAAGACCAAACCTTTGTAGTTGCCGGGTCCCATGCCTGGCATCGGGATGGTAAGGACTCCAAACCGATTGCAGCCCCGTCCAATGCAGAGACCTGGCAACTTGATATCTGGACTACACCCCATGGATTTGTGAAAGCAGCACGCATGCCAGGGGCAAACCCTGTTGCCATCTGGCGCTGGGAACTGGGAGAGAGTGGGCGTGATGGTGCCACTACCGGCGGCATAGAACGTGTCATTGTCCTTTCGGCAACGGTCCTTGGAAAATACCGTGTCAATGCAACGGTCAACAGCCGGAATTTCATTCAGCGAACCCAGACAAGGGTTCCAAACCCGGTTCTGGGTGATATGAACTATGAACATGAATACACTGCCTGGCAGGACATTGGTGACGGTATCTGGTTCCCGGCTGGCTGGCATCACCACGATGGCTGGGATGACGAACGCAAGGTTCCAGTAATCAGCGGGGGTCACAACAGCTTTGGGGGGAGTTTTCCCGAGATGAAGGCCAATGACTGCTCCCCTGTTCAGGTTCCTGCAGTTGTAAAACAAGCCTCCATCCAACTTGAGAATGTGGATGCAGAGAAAATTACTGCAGGCGTCTGGCTGCTTGGCGGATCATCACACAACAGTGTGGCTATCGAATTTGAAGACTTTATTACCGTTGTTGAAGCACCTGTTGATGAACACCGCTCCTTATCTGTCATTGAAGAAATCAGGCGGAAGATTCCGGACAAGCCGATCCGCTTCCTGCTTAATACTCACACCCACTTCGACCATCTGGGTGGTTTGCGAACCTATTTGCACATCGGGGCAACCATCATTACCCATCAGCGCAACCGTCTTTTTCTGGAAAGTGAACTGCTGAATTATGTGCCACGCATGCTGAAGCCTGACATGGTGTCGTTATACCCGCCAACCGAGATCTCCGAGGGGTACACAGTGGAAGACATTGATGAGAAATACATTCTCAGCGACGGCATGCGGGACCTGGAAATCTATTACGTACAGGGACTGGGAGTCCACGCAGAAGGCATGCTGCTAGCCTACCTGCCGACAGAGCGCATCCTGATTGAAGCTGATCTATACAATCCCGGATTACCTCTGGCTCAACAACCAAGACCGCTTGAAAGCGAGCAAGTACTTCTACGCAATATTCTTCAAAACCGGATGCTGCCAACCCACCTTGTGCCGATTCATGGTCAGGTCATGAGCTGGGAGGCATTCCTCAAGGAAACTCAACAAAAACCCTGAGGTTTATCCAGCCATAAATACAACTGGAATTGATCAAGTATTGAAGGGGAACTCGCTCTGGCTGGTCTGTCGTCATGTAATCGGCTCCATCAAATACCCCTCAATTACGCAAGTTCAGAACTTCTGGCATACATTAATTCTAAATACAAGTATCGGGACCCTGTACAGCAGTCTTATTGTAGGTTTCATATTTATTAACCTCGGACTCAGCCCGACTTCGTCATATTTGAATTCGAGACAGTACAAGTGATTGAAATGAGATGACTTGCGGATGCAGGTCAGGCGTTATGGCATCACAAAATCTGTCGGGGGCGCCGATTATTGCGTGGAAGACGGTGACGGCGTGGCATCCGCCGCGTGGCTGGTGCGCATGCGATGCAGGCCCGGCATCAGGCCGATGGCCCGGGCCAGTTCTGCGGCTTTGGCGTCTGGGCGGGAGTCCTGGCGGCACTGGATCCAGCGGCCGTCGGCCGCGCGCAGGGAGGTGGTGAGGCGGACCCAGCCGGCGAGCTGGCGGCGGATCGTCTCCCAACTAGAGCGCAGGCCCGCCTGCGCCAGGCGTTTGCGCAGCAAGTGCACGCCGTGATAGGCGAGCACGGCCAGGAACAGGTGGGCGCGGATGCGGCTGGGCTTGACATGGAAAATGGGACGCAGGCCCGCCTCGCCCTTCAGGCTGCGGAAGGCGGCCTCGATTTCGGCCAGCTGCCAGTACGTCTGCACGACCCGTTCCGGACCCCACTGCGTGTGGCTGGTGCGCAGCACGTACATGCCGGCCTGGGCGTCGCGCGCCGGATGCTTGCCGTTGGGCTCGATCCGGATCGCGGTGGCCAGCTGCGCTGCGCGCCCTTTGCCGCTGCCGCGCTCGACGGCAATGTCATACTGCCCAGCCACCTGCCGGTAGCGTTCCTTGAGCCGTCCCAGCCGTTCCAGCACCTTGTCGTAGCGCTTCGTGCAGCGCTGTTGTATTTCACTTTGTTTCGTGAAAAACGGGTTAGATTTTTCGGATTGAACTGTTGTTGAATCGTTGAAAAAGCGAATTAATCTGGCACGGGTAGTGGCAGCTTGGCAGTGGAGGGCAGCGCTTTGACTCGAACGAGGCGGGTCCGCATGGGTTCAACATTGAGAGCGGACCGATCCGGTGGGGTTCTGCGGCAGTACAAGAAAGGGGCGTTATAGTCGAATCGGGAGGGTGGCCCGCACGATTCAAGCTCGCCGGGCCGCGGGCGGTGAGGTGCAAGCTCGCTATAAGACTGAACTCAGCGCCGAAGATTACGTTAGCAGCAAGGCGTGGTGGCATGCAAACCCGCCCAGTTGCCCGTTTCATCCCGCAGGCGGCTGTACGCTGGTACCCCATGGTAGCTATGGGCGCAAGACGCCAGCCGGCACCCGCGTCAGGCGTTTTCTTTGCAAGGCATCGGGGCGGACTGTCAGCATGCTACCCGACTGCCTTGCTGCGCACCTGTGCGGGAAGCTGGAGGAGGTCGAGCGGGTCGTGCGGGCGGCCGAGCAGGCAACGAGCCGGGAGTGCGCAGCGAACACGCTACGCACGGACGCAATCAAGCTGCCCGGTGCGCTGCGCTGGGTTGGACGGCGCGTGCGTGGCGTACAGCTGTTCCTGTCGCTGATCATCAGCCTGTACCCCGTCAAGTTCGGCGGGCTGGAGCCGACAGTAAGCGCGTTCGGGGACGCGCTTGGCAGCGGTCCGCTATTGGCCCTGCTGCGAGACAGCGCAGCGGCGCAGCTGCCCTGGCTGCCGACCCCGGTCGGCTTCCTTGCCCGGCACAATCCGGCCAAGTCGCAGAAATTTCAGCTCCAACACTCGACGGGGCTAGACCCGCCGGCCCAGGCGGCGTAACTTCGGGATCAGGCCATCCGGCCACGATCCATTCAGGAGTTACAAGCATGCAAAAACCAGCATCCGACATCCCCCACGAGGTGGCCTTGTTCCGCTTCAGCATCATTGCGGACCTGCTGTCTCTGCCGGTGGGATCCGGCATCACAGCCAGGATCGCCCAGAAGGCCACGCAGGTCTACCTGATCCCCGGCACCCGGCGCACCCGTATCGCCCCCGAAACAATCCGCGGCTGGCTCCGCCAGTACCGTGACAGCGGCTTTGCAGGACTCTGTCCCCGGCCCCGCGGTGACCGCGGCAAGTCGCGGCGCTTGCCGGCAGAGGCCGCGCAGCAGCTGATCCGCCTCAAGGAGAAGACCCCCCGCCTGGCCGTCCGCGAAGTCATCCGACAAGCGCACGCGAGCGGCAGCATCGCCAAAGAGGTGACTCTCGCCCCCTCGACCGTCTACCGCCTGCTGCGGCAACAGGGGCTGATGGACCGGCTCGGCGACCAGGCGCCGCCCCAGGACCGGCGCCGCTTCGCCTACCGTGACGCCGGGGAATTGTGGATGAGCGATGTCATGCATGGCCCGACCGTCGGCAGCGACAGCAACGACCAGCGCAGGCGGAGCAAAACCTACTTGATCGCCTTCATAGATGACGCCACCCGCGTCATCCCGCAGGCCCGCTTCACCTTCGCCGAGAGTGCCGAGAAGTTCCTGCCCGTGCTCAAGCAAGCGCTGATCAGGCGCGGCATCCCGCTACGCCTGTATGTCGACAACGGCGCGAACTACCGCTCCCGGCATCTCTCGCTGGTGTGCGCCAAGCTCGGCATCTGTCTTATCCATGCGAGACCCTATCAACCAGCTGGGAAGGGGAAAATAGAGCGTTTTTTTCGGACCTGCCGGGCTCAGCTCCTGCCCGTGCTCGGCGCCGCCGACACCGGCAGCCTCGACGCGGTCAACCGCAGGCTCTGGGCGTGGGTCGAAGGCGAGTATCACCACACCCCCCACCGTGGCCTCGACAACCACACGCCGCTTGACCAATGGGCTCTCGCCGCAGGCAAGGTCCGGATGGTCGGGCCCGACATCGATCTCGACGCCCTGTTTCGCCTCGAGTTCAAGCGCCGCGTGAACAGGGACCGCACCGTCAGCTTCCAGGGCACCCTGTACGAGGTCGATGCCGCGCTCGTGGGCCAGACGGTGACCCTGTTGCAAGACCCCGACGCACCGCGTCAAAGACGGCTCCCGGTCAGTCACCAGGGCCGCGCTGCCGGGTTCGCGACGATCCTGGACGCCTACGCCAACACCCGCGTCAAGCGGGCCGGGCCGTCCCGCCAGATCGAGGTCGGCGACCCCGCCCCCGAACCACCCGCCTCGCCCATCGCGCTGAGCAATCTCAAGCAGCAGAAGCGGCCTGCTCCCGCCAGGCAGGACCAGACCGGGGACAGCGCAAAACCCGAGCAGGACAACTGATGTATCTCCAGCACTTCGCCCTCACCCGCTATCCCTTCCAGACCATGGACCACCCCGACGAGTTGTTCAAGTCCAAGGCTGCCAGCGAAACCGAGACGCGCCTGCTCCACCTGCTCGAATTGCGCGGCATCGGCCTGCTCACCGGCGAGGTCGGTTGCGGCAAGACCACCGCCTGCCGCCAAGTCACCGCCGGTCTGCATCCTGGGCTCTACCGCGTCTACTACGTCTCACTGACCACCGGCAGCATCCTCGACACCTACCAGGTCATCGCCTGGGAGCTTGGCCTGGCGACCGAACGCTCTCGTGCCACCGCCTACCGCGCCATTCGCACCGAGCTCTCGCGCCTGGCCAAGGAGGCCAAGCAGTTGCCGGTGCTGGTCATCGACGAGGCCCAGCACCTCCGCAACGACGTCCTTGAGGATCTGCGCCTGCTCACCAGCTTCAACATGGATGCCGAGCACCGCCTGTGCCTGCTGTTGGTCGGTCTCAGCGAACTGCGGCGCAGGCTGTCGATGGCAGTCCACGAATCACTCAGCCAGCGTATCGTCGTGCGACACCACCTCGGCGGTCTGCTGCGCGACGAACTTGAGCCCTACCTGCTGCACCGGCTGCACCTGGCCGGCTGCGAACTGCCGCTGTTCGAGCCTGCCGCGATCGAGGCCCTGTTCCAGGCCTCGCGCGGCCTGCCACGGCAGGTCAACCGCATCGCCCACTTCGCGCTTACCGCTGCCGCCCTCGACCAGCTCCACACCGTCAACATCCGGCATCTCGAGCACGGCTGTGCGGAGATCATGCCATGAACAATCTGACCGACAGTCTCTGCCGCCCCCGCTGCCGTCCGCCCAGGAGTCGGCATCATGGATGATCACCACGCGCAACTCTGGCGCGCGCGTGCCACCGCCGTCCGCCATAGCCCACTCAAGCCTCTCGCCGCCCAACTCGGCTACCACCAGGACCCGCTCAACAGGGCGCGCTGGAAGCGCCCAGGCGCGGTGCTGAGTATCACCGGCTCGAAGTTCTTCGACCATTGCTGCGGTCAGGGCGGCGGCGGGGCCATCGACCTGGTTATGCACGCGCAGGGTTGCTGCTTCACGCAGGCCGTCCGCTGGCTCGAGGGCCACCCCGGCCCGCCACCCGGCTCGCTCCCGGACGGTCCCGCCGCCAGCCGCCACTCCGCCACCAACCTGCGGCTCCCCAGCCGCGATGACCGCAACTGGCCCCCGGTCTGCGACTACCTTGTCCAGGCCCGCGGCCTCTGCCCGCAGCTGCTGGGCCGTTGCCTGACCTCCTCTATCCTCTACGCCGACCAGCGCAGCAATGCTGTCTTTCTTTGCCGCAACAGCAGCGGTACTGTGACTGGCGCCGAGATCGTCGGCATCGCGCCACTCCCCCGCGGCGGTACCTTCAAGGGCATGGCTCCAGGTTCGCGCAAGTCAAAGGGTGGCTTCTGGCTACCGACCGACACCTCCGAACCGCTCGCGGTGCTGCTCACCGAAAGCGCCATCGACTCCTTGTCTGCCTATCAGTTGCTGGCACCGACATTGCCCCCCAACACCCTCATCACCTCCACCGCCGGTGTCTGTTCCACTGTTCCTGGCTGGCTGCAAGCCTTGCCACCGCTCCAGCTCCTCTGCGGCTATGACGCCGACCGCGCCGGAGATGAGGCCGCACAGCTAATCTGCAGCCAGAACCCCCAGGCCAGCCGCCTCCTGCCCCACTCTGCTAAAGACTGGAACGACCTGCTACTGCAATCCCGACACCGCTCCCAACAGGGCCAGCTAACCCCCTAAGCCTGCTCCTGCAAAACACTGTCCCACTCCTGACCACGCCCTGCCAGCCCACTGCAGATCCATCCAGCCCTCTGTTCAACTGCAAATCTGCTGCAAAGCAGAATAAATCGCTGTCGTCTGTGCCACCACTTGGAAACTTCCCGCTACCGGCAGCCTCTGTCAACCCCCTCGCCCCTAACTCTCTCCTGCAGGAGACAATTTGAATAATTACCAGATTTGCGTCTGAAATAATCCGAAAATCGTCATGCAAAATAATCCGAAATACAACAAGCGCCCGGACCTCCGCCTCGAAGCGTTCCCGCCGCCGTGCCACGATCGCCTCGTCCTTCTGCTGGCGCTGCTGGCTCCACACCCGCAGGTGCGTCTCGTCCCCCTCGCTGTCGACCCGCCAGGCCTGCACCGGATGGCCTGCCCGCGTGGCGAACGCCGCGTCCGGCGCGCTGTCCGGGCTCGGAGACATTGCCCTTGAGCACCTCGCTGCAGCGTGGGAAGCCCGCCCCGTCCAAGGCCAGCGCCAAGGTCGCCAGCGGACAGTCGCTGCGCTTCTGCTTGGAGCGGCCGAACTGCATGTCGCCGCCCGGCCGGCCGTGATAGTACACGTTGGTCAGGTCGTAGAAGACGATCGCCTCGGGCGTGTCGAAGAGGCTCCGCTCGCGTTGAGCAAGGGCCGTCTCGAGCGCCTCGCGGTGCTTCCAGAGCAGGTCGGAGGTGCGGTACAACTTACTCAGCGACAAAGGCTTGGCCCGTTCCAGGCCGAGCAGCTCGAGGGTCGCCGAGGAGCCTGCGAGCCAGGCGTGGGCCGCGTGTTCGGAAGAGGGATGGACCATGCGGGCGACGACCAGCGCCGCGGCGACGACGGCGTCGCGGGCGGACACACCCTGCGCCCGCAGGGCGTCCTGCAAGCCCAGCTGATCCAAGGCGTGCAACGCGAGGCGCTCGCAGCCGACGGAGCGGACCCGCGAGTGCTCCAGGGAGTCGAGGTGCACGGCGATGGCTTGCTCGGCAGGGGCGTCGAGGCCCCGCAGGCGCAGCGCCTCGGCGATGCGTTCGGCTTCGCCGAGCAAAGCGGGATCGGGCTCCAGCAGGCAGGCTTGGCCCGAGCGCAGCGACTCCACGAGTCGGAACGAGGTGTAGCTGCCGCCGTTGCGGCGGGCGCGGGTTGCGGTCTTGCGGATGAACACAACCCCAGCATGGCGCAGCGCCGGGCCGGGGCGCAACATGTTTCTGCCTATTGTAACATCTTATGGCACTACACAGCGCCTGGCCAGCCGGGACGCCCCGGATTCATTGGACTTTCGCGCCGAAAACCCCTGAAATCAGCCGAAGCGAGCACGAAGGTGATGAAGTCGGGTCAGGTTTATTCTTGTCATATCCTCAAAGTCATCTTTGGGAACCAAAGGTTCCCCGACCAGCTTGCTCGCCCAACGTCCCGATATTGTTCCCCAGTGTGTTCTGCGCGGTCTAGCCGCAATATCTCACCAAGGGCGTGAACATGAGGTGTGAATTTGTGATAACCTATTTGTATTCAGCAAGTTAGGAACTAGCCAAAGACACACCCCATGCGCACACACTGTATCACAATCGATCTGGCCAATCAGGGCCGCCGCCAAGTGCGCGCTCGCTTTGACGGCGGCCGCATGTCCTCCGATGGTGGCGCCCTGCTGCTGCAGGCTGTCGACCAGCGCATCGGCCTGACCCGACGCCTGGCCGCCTGCTTCGTCGATCACCGCAACCCCCGCCGCTGCGAGCATTCCCTGCAGCGCCTGCTGGCCCAGCGCCTGTTCGGGCTGGCGCTGGGGTATGAGGACCTCTGCGACCACGACCGGCTGCGCGACCGGGGCCATCCGCTGGCCGGCAGGAGGGGCGTTTCTTCCACGGCTATTACGACTGCTACTGCTACCTCCCGCTGTATGTGACCTGCGGGCCACACCTGCTGTGCGGGTGGTGGTGCGGGGGGACGCAGGGTTCTGCCGCGACGAGTTGATGGCGTGGTGCGAGGCGGCAGAGGGCGTCAACTACGTGTTCGGCCTGGCCCAGAACGCGCGGCTGAAGCGGGCGCTCGCGCAGCCGGGGGCTGGCCAGCGGGCGGGCGTCGCGGCGGTACCGCGATTTCCGCTATCGGACGCTGGCGAGCTGGAGCCGCAAGCGGCGGGTGGTGGGCCAGGCGGGGTGCGCGGGGACAACCAGCGCTTCGTGGTGACCAGCCTGGAGCGGGGGCGGATCGGGACCCAGCCGCTGTACGAGCAGCTGTACTGCGCGCGCGGGGACATGGAGAACCGCATCAAGGAGCAGCAGCTGGACCTGTTCGCGGACCGGACTTCGGCGGCGACGCTGCGGGCGAACCAGTTGCGACTGTACTGGGCCCTGTTCGCGGCGGCGCTGCTGGAGGTGTTGCGACAACGCGGGCTGGCGGGGACGGAGCTGGCGCTGCTGCTGAAAGTGGCCGCGGTGGCGCGGTTGCGGGCGGAGACGCCGGGATAGCCTGTGGGCCAGCGGGAGAGACAGCCGGGGCGCCACGCGCGGCGGCCAGCGGGAGGTGTGTTCACCCTGCGCCAATTCGCCGAGCAGGACGGGCAGAGTGCCCCGGAACCGGTCCCGGTTGACGCAGATATGGCTACGCGAGGGGATTCCTGAACGCCAGGGCCGGGAAATCAGTTGCAGGCCCGCTTCCAACAGCCCATTGCCCGGGCCCGTGACGCCAAAATCCGAGGCTGCCTAGACTTGGTGAGCGATACGGGTTAGTAGTTGGCGTAGTGGCTCTGTGCAGAACCAGATTCGTGGTGAACCCTGTTTGCCCTGAGGTTGGCACCACTGATGAATCCATCACCCGTCACTGATGGATATGTTATTCCAGCCAGGAATCAGCCACCATCTGCTCTTCTGATACCTCCCACAGCATGAGTTGTAGTCATAAAACTCCTGAAGCTTATCCCTAAAAGCCATAAAGTATGATGAACTACAAGCAAGTAACTGCAATTTTGCGCCCGTAGCTCAGTTGGATAGAGCGCTTGCCTCCGGAGCAAGAGGCCGCAGGTTCGAATCCTGCCGGGCGTACCACTCCAGTTGAAATGGAGGGATCAGCTACTGACTGCCAACCTGTAATTGATACCAGCGAAATTACATGATAAGTTACCGACAAATCACCCAGATCGCCCTTTGCTCGATCGCCATGGCAATCGCGTCAGCAGAAACCGTCGATTTTCAGGGATCCTGGGAGCGATCCTGGCCTCTGGATGGGGAGAGAGCGTCGAGATTCAGGTCGGAATCCAGAAGCCTGCCGGGATAGCTCCCAATGCGCGGATCGAAGTCAGTTGGCAAGGTCCAACCTCAGTGGAGCCAACGTTTTCTGCTACTCGGGGTGACCTCATTGCAGGGCAAGAGAACGGCTGGTCAAAGATTCTGCATGCTCTAGACCCTGATGTATTCCTTATATACAAGGCTCTACGCACTGGTCTATACACACTGCGACTGGACACCGTTACAGACAGGGAACAGCCAGTACCGAGCTACCACCGCGATACCGGTCTCGCACCACAGGCCACTGCAAAACTCACCGGAACAACTGCAATTGATCTCGCAAGACTCAGCGTGAATGTCCATCCCGTCCCGGAAACTGCTGCCGGAGACATCATGCTTGAGACAGAACCCAACAACACACCGGAACAGTCAATCGAGTTGCTCTTCGAGGATGGGGTCAACGATCAGGTACTTCGTGTTGTCGGAAGCACGACGAGCTTGAGTATTTTGATCATGCGGAGTCAGGAAGCTCTCCAGACGACTGGTACCGTATCGTCTACCGTGGTGAGCGTTCAAAACTGTTGACCGCCAACCTCCAATTGGTCGAACCGGTTGTCAGTGCCCGCATCAGGGTCTACAAACCCGGCGCTCCTACACCGGAAGAGCTTGCTCCGCGTGAAGCTGCCAAGCGCGAAGATTTCGGGAATGCCAACCCGATACCTTATATCCATCCGCCAACCGAGGTTATCCCGGGACCGCAGCCTGTGTACAGCTACTACGAAGGGCGTGACGTGAATGAGCGGCTCCATCAGCAAGACGACAACTTCCGTGCTTTCGTTACCCGGAAGGTGAACCCCGGAGGCATCTACTATTTGCGCGTGGAGGCCAATCAGCCTGGCTACGAACTGGAACTCCATCTGGTTGACCCTGCACCACACAGTACTGCCCAACAGGCAATTCAGCAGTCAATCTATTACCACTTGGCTGAGATTGATGCCTGGCTCATCCGTCGCCCCCGCAACATTTTAATAGATACAAAATTGTCATGAGTATAGGCACAGCAATCACTTGGAAGCGATTTTCACAATAGCCCGCAGTATCTAGGAAATCAGCAATTCAAACGAGCTTCAATATCGGTTCTGGTGCCATTATCCCCATTAGTTTCAGTCGCTTGGAAGCTTCCTGTGTCGGTTTCGTCACTTGCCAGACCTCGTGTTCATCCCCCAACAATTGCCCCAGCTGGATCCGCTTTAGATCATCCCTGATATTCTGCCATGTGTCGCCACACGCCCTCTCGGCAACACCTTCCAGCAGCAGTGCCAGCACCGTGATCGAAACATGCGCATGAATGCGGTGTGGTACCCAGTGATGCACTGGACGTAATCGCAACCCACTTTGCAGCGTCCGCCACGCCTGCTCCACCCGCTGTAACTGCTTATAGCCCAGTGCCATATCCTCTCCACTCAGGCTGTCGTCGTTAGAATACACTACGAACTTCCCATCCCGCCGCTCTGCCTCCGCCACCTTCTTGCGGTCGATCTCCAGTCCGTTTTCACCCGTCTTCAAGTAGCGTCCATACCTCCCGCTTGCACGCAGCACGCACTCTCGCTTGCTGTGTGCTGTGCCGTCTGCTTGCTCTGTTGCTTGTGCTTTCCTGGCCGCTGCCTGCTCTGTTTTTGATTTCCTGGTAACAACCTTCTCGGTCGTCCTGGATTCCTTTTGACCATGGCAGTTCATCCGATTGATTATCGTAATTTTGCTCGAATAGCCGCTGCTTCAGGTTTGTCACTCATGGGGTTTGAAGGCAGTTAGCAAACCCCGTCGGGTTGCACTATTCGGCTCTGGCTGGTACGTCAAGAATGACGTGTTCCGCCTGGTTCAAGTCCGAAGGTTTTCATGAGTTTCAAGGACCTCCCCTCTACCCGCGACCCCAGTGCATCCGGTGCCTTCTGATCCGTTGCTCTACCGCTGCCACCCATTACACAAAACCACGCATCGGAATCATTCTTTCAACGAATTCAGCCTGACAAGAGACACTTAAGCCTTTCCTTCCTGCCGGACGTTCACCGACTACCCTGCTGCCAGTTAGCCTGGTGCTCTGCTTCAGCCCATATCGTTACCTTTTCAACACCTGCAGCGACGGGGAGGCCGCCAAAGTGCTCAACCGCCAAGGCCCGCTCGAACTGGCGCGGCGACCACTGTACTGCCCAGAGCGTAGGCAAGTTGTAGCGATGGTACTGTCTGCCCTCGCTCAAGCAGCGTCTCATACAGAAGGGCTTTCTCCCCCTCCAAACCATGACCAAGCGCCTGGGCGGGGGCGTGTCGAACGTCAGGAATCGGGGCTATAAGAGCCTGCCGCACAGTGCCTGCTCCCGTCCTGTGGACCTCCAGTGCACACAATCCGCCTCCCAACGACATTCGCAGCATGCCCGCTGCCCGGCACAAGGCCACCCGGGGCCTCATGGACCCGCTCTCGGGGCAAGTCAAAGCACCCCAACCCACTTTCTAAGAGCCGTGGCTGCCCTACTGGATCGCACGGCGGACCCCTGTCTCCAAGTACAATTGATTGGTTCCAATATGAGCGATCCATTCCTCGTCGGTATTGATCCTGGCTGGGGCGACAGCTTTGAACCCACTCTCGGAGAGTTCGTGCGGGAGCTCTTTGATTCTCGGGACGACATCCAGTGGGAGATCATGCCCCCGCCTCCAGAAGGGCTTGCGTGCCCCGAGGTGATTGACCAGTACGACGGACTGGTGATCCTTGGTACCCGTTTCGACGCGAAAAGCTTCAAAGGCATTGAACGACTAGCCTGCATTTCGCGATGGGGTGTAGGTTTCGACGCCATCAATATCCCCGCAGCCAATGCTGCAGATGTCTTGGTTGCCCTCACACCCGAGGCGATCAAGCGTGCTGTGGCCGAGGCTCAGATCGCACTCATCTTCGCGCTGGCAAAGCAGTTGCCGGCACTTGACAAGCGAACGCGAGCGGGATTGTGGCGCGTTGACATGCCGATCCTTGGTGTGGATATCGTAGGCAAGACGCTGTCTTCTGTCGGTCTGGGCCGGATAGGCTCCGAAATGTTCAAGATGGCCAAAGGCATTGGGTTCGGCAGGTTGTTGGCCTACGACCCCTATTGCCCAGAATCGCTGGCCAGAGACCAGGGAGTCGAACTGGTTGATCTTGACACGGTCATGGCGGAGGGGGATTTCGTCACCGTCAACGCCTTTCTCAACTCCGAGACGCATGGCATGATCGGTACACGGGAGTTCTCGCTGATGAAAACCACCGCATACTTCATCAACACAGCCCGAGGCCCGATCGTGCAAGAGAACGCACTCATAGACGCGTTGCGCGGCAAGCGCATCGCAGGTGCCGGTATCGATGTCTTCGAAGTGGAGCCTCCAACCAAGGACAATCCGCTCTTCGACATGGAGAACGTCATCGTGTCACCGCATGGCATGGCTTGGACTCAGGAAGGTCTTGCTGGGAACAGCCGAGACGCCTGTCGCAACCTCGTTCGTATCGCTTCAGGCGAGATTCCGCACTGTCTGGCCAACCCGGAGGCAGCTGAACGTGCGGGCGTCCGGGCCAAACTCTCACATTGGAGGTCATCATGAAACTCAACCAAATCCGCAAAGCTGCAGCCGAGGGACGCGTTGGCTTCGGGCACATGCTGATGGAGTTTGACACGCCCGGGATCGCCAAGTTATGCAAGTTGGCAGACTTGGACTTCGTACTGATCGACATGGAGCACGGCCCGTTGGACATAGCCCAGGTCGCCGGGCTGATCGCTCGATTCAAGGCTACCAGCACAAGTCCTATCGTCCGGATTCCAGCATTGGAGTATCATTTCGTCGCGCGTGTAATGGATGCGGGGGCGCACGGGATCATGGCCCCCAATGTCCGTACGGCCCAGCAGGCCCGACTGCTAAACGACGCCATGCGGTACGCTCCTGAAGGCAACCGCGGACTGGGATTGGGGACGTCGCACAACGACTTCCGCCGTCCAGACCCGCTTTCGTACATGAAGGAGGCAAATCGCAGCAACATTTTGATCTGCCAGATCGAAAGCGTGACCGCCCTGCGGAATCTCGAGGAGATCGCTTCCGAGCCCGGTGTCGACTGCCTTTGGGTCGGCCACATGGATCTCACGCAATCGATGGGAATCGTAGGGCAATTCGGGAACCAGGATTTTCTCGCCGAGATGCGGAAGGTCGCTAAGACGGCAAGTGACCGGGGGCTGTTCGCCGGAATTCAACCTGGCACTCTGCAGCAGGCTAGGGATTGGATGGACATCGGGTACAACTTGATCTCCTACAGCACGGATATCGGCATCTACGGCTCTGCACTCGCCTCTGAGCTGAAGGCGGCGCGCGAAGTGGCTCCGCAAGACTAGCAGCCCGCGTGCTGGGTAATCCTGGACTCAACCGCCATCCGGTTGGGATCAGCATCAAGACATCGCTCTCCTGGAACGCCTCAACGAGGGTTTGGGCTGGTCATAATCGGCGCTGCGTACTATTACGCCGTGGTATGCATAGACACAATCTTTCTCAGACGTGTGCGCGCTAATGATTGAGGTCTTCCGGAGCGATTCCTTGATCAAGGAGAGCTTGAACGACTCGACGACCTCGTTGTCCGGTGGCTCCGATAACATTGACTCGCATAATACTGACGCTCCACCACAGCACCCAAGTATCAATGATCATACGAAAGTCCACCAAACGTTCCTCATGCTACTGTGCGGTGGGTCAATGAACTTTACTATGTCAACTGATTCCATAGCGGTCATAATTAGTTGGGTGGTCAGGGAATCGGCCTGCACCTAACGGTGAGTCTTCATGCAAAACACATCTGACGAGAAAAGCCAATCAGGGAGTTCGTTAGTTGTGTCGGCTCTGATCTTCATGGCCCGAGGGCACAGGCGACGCCGCAAGAACCAACGGTGCCATCAGCAGCATACTCGATCCTGGGTGCTCAGCTGCGGGGTTGGCACGATAGGTCCGGACATGGTGCTAACTGTGCTTCTGTTGGCCGTTCTCACACTGTCAGCAGTGGCACAACAGCCCCTGCCAAATCCCTACAGTGCCGGTGTGCAATGGGGGCAGTTGCCCTCAGGGAGGATGTGGGGATCCACGAGTGCTATCTATCCGCACCGCGACAAGGACGGAGAGTTCACAGGGAAAATCTGGGTTGTAGATCGTTGCGCCGGGAGCCATTGCCGGGGGAGCGACCTGGATCCAATTCTACTCTTCGAGCCAGATGGAACTCTCATCCGCAGCTTCGGGTCAGGATTGTTCATCTGGCCCCATGGGATTCACGTCGACCATCAGGGCGACGTTTGGGTCACCGATGCGGTTCATACCGATTGCGATACAAGCCAGGATGCGGGCAAAGGCCATCAGGTCCACAAGTTCAGCTCCACCGGCGGTCTACTCATGAGCCTGGGTGTGGCCGGTGTGGCTGGCAATGATGAGGATACGTTCCGATGTCCATCCGATGTCGTAGTTTCTCGAGATGGTGACATCTTCGTCGGGGACGGCCATAACCATGGCCATGGTGGGAACAACCGTATTGTCAAGTTCACCAAGGACGGCAAGTTTGCTACGGCCTGGGGCAAGGGCGGCGCGGGGCCAGGCGAGTTTCGAGGGATTCACGCACTGGCCATGGACTCTCAAGGCCGACTCTTTGTGGGTGATCGGGCCAATCAAAGAATTCAGATTCTGGACTTGAGCGGAACTCACTTGGCCACATGGACCCAGTTCGGTTCACCAAGTGGGATCTATATCGATGAGAACGACAAGATCTACGTGGCGGATTCAGATTCGGGATTCGATCCCGACTCCAGCGGCAAGCCTCGGAACCCCGGGTTCGAGCGAGGCATCTACGTCGGCGACGCTCGGACAGGTAAGATCGAGGCGTTCATCCCTGACCCAGGACCGGATCTCAGAAAGGTCACAAGTGGAGCTGAGGGAGTCGCAGCTTTCGGGAATCTGGTCATTGGCGCCCAAGTTGCTGGCTCCAGGGGCGTGCTGAAGTATTTGAAGGTGGAATGAACCCTGCTACCTTTCGTGCCCAAAGGGTCACAGCAACGAACATGTAACAGCAAATAATCCCTTTTACATGATCAACCTGAGCTGATGCTAGTCTTTTGGCAAGATCTTTGGTTGACGGCCAGCAGCAAGCGTAAGTTTGTAGAGCAGCCTGGAAACTTGCTCAAGCGGACAGCCGTCAGCAATCGAGATTGTAGTCCTGCCACCATCATCAATCGGGTCTGGATCAGCTCCACGATCGGCAAGGAACTGAATCACATCACAAATCTTTTCCTGTGGCGCATTGCACGACTGCAATACAGCAGCATGCATAACCGTTCGATTATTGCGTGTCCTTGCTAAAACATCGTCATCAAGCATATAGGCATACTCAACTACCGGTTTGAGTGTGCTCTGCGCAGCCTTCATAAGCAATGTCATACCACCTTGCGTGTGAGTCTTGGGATCTGCACCAGCACCAACTAGCAATCGCATCGTCTCGAGGTGACCACCTTGCGTTGCTGCCAGTAGCGGTGTATCCTTGCCGTCCGCTCGTCGGAAGCTCCTGACAGAGCCGAGCTCTGCAATTGCGGCTGTGTGATGGTTAGGGTCACTCCCTGCTGCCAGTAGCAGCGAGACTGACTCGATATTGCCCACCTTGGCTGCGGAATAAAGAGGTGTCCGACCGTCCTTGTCGTGTGCCGAGAAGTCTGCACCAGCGTCCAACAACATACGAAGAGCTTCCGTGTGCCCAAAGGCCGCAGCAATATTGACCGGAAGGCTTCCATCCTCTGCAGCCAAATTCAGATTGGCTCCAGCTGACAGCAAGGCACCAATAGATTTCACATCGTTCTGGGTCACTGCAAAGGCCAGGGCAGTAAAGCCTGTCCTTGACTCAACATTCACATCAGTTCCCGCAGCAATCAAGACTTCAACAACGTCCGAGTGCCCTTCGGCTGCTGCCCACATGAGTGCTGTTTGTCCCTGCAAGGATTCCGTCGTATCCAACTTGGCACCTCTTGCTACCAGCAGCCTCACTGATTCAGTAAGTCCTGTCCCGGATGCAAGCATCAGGGGGGTCTCACCATCCCATCGTTCAACATTCACTTCAGCACCAACAGCAAGTAACTTCTCAACCATTGCTGCATCCCCGTTAGCACAAGCCAGGGTTAATGGGGTATCACCGTACTCGTCGCTAGTATTGACTTCACTACCTGCCAATAACAGTTTCTCCACCGTTTGGTGATCCTGCAGATGTACTGCCCAAGCTAAAGCCGTAGTCCCGTCGGGCTGGGCTGAATTGAGATCAATGCTCTCAGCCATCAACCTGACAATACTGTTGTGATTACGGTTTTTAACTGCATCAATCAACCTCAAGTCGGGGCTGCTTGATGCGGCAGCCAGCCATGGAAGAATAGCAATCAGGCTCAGGAGCCGAGCGATTGTCATGCCAGCAGATGAGCTCCAGGAAAAGTGTTTAAGCTTGTCAGCCAGCTCGAACGTGTCAAGAGTCACACTTTCGCAAAAATCCCAAGTCAACGCCTGACATAGATTTCGATATCTCTTGAGCATGGCAGGCTGCCCAGGAGTGCCAACGCAACTGGAATACCAGTTTCGCACTTCCTGTCCCTACCTCTATGAAAGCCCTTCGAGTTTGCCGGTACTATCTCCAAGCTGCTCTGTGGGCACTCCCACTTTATCCAGCAGACTCAGCAACAGGTTGTTCATTGGAGTCTCACTCGGATACCGCAGGTGGTGACCTCCTTGCAGTTGTCCTGCTCCGCCTCCTGCAAGAACAAGCGGCAGGTCATGATGTGTATGCCGATTACCGTCGTTAATCGAACTGCCATAGACCAGCATTGAATTATCGAGCAGAGTACCATCACCGTCTTCGATCGACCGCATCTTCTCAAGCATGTAGGCGAACATTGCCACATGGTGCTTGTTGATCATGATCGCTTTCGCGATTTTCTCTGGATCGTTCTGATGATGAGTCATCGCGTGGTGAGCATCCGGGACTCCGATTTCGGGGTAGCTGCGATACGTACCCTCACGCCCCATCATGAAGCTGGTAACGCGCGTGAGGTCGGCCTGAAATGCCAGCACTTGCAAATCGATCATCAGCTTGACGTGCTCAGTGAAACTGACCGGAATACCCCCTGGGCGTTCTACTTTGGGGATATCCTGCTCAACCTGCATCTCGGCCATCCCGATGCGCCTTTCCAGATCACGCACAGATTCCACATACTCTTCAAGCTTGCGCTTGTCGCTGGGTCCAAGTCCCACTTTCAAGCGCGACAAATCCTCCCTCACAAAGTCAAGGATCGTCCTTTGTTCACGTAATCCCGCAAGGCGCTCCGTTGCGTCCGTGCTGTCACCGTCCCCGAACAGGCGCTCGAACAGCCGTCGTGGATTGTCTTCCACTGGGTTAGGCGTTGTTGGTGTCCGCCAGGAAATTGTGTTGGTGTAGGCACAACTGTAGCCGGAGTCACAGCCACCAGCAACGCTAGGTTCTTCAATGCCTGTCTCCAGCGAGGCCAGTTGTGTATGCTTGCCCAACTCACGGGCAGCAATCTGATCGGCTGAGACACCTGCTCTGATACCCTGTCCTTCTGTCTTGATCGGCCGGGTACCTGTCAAAAAGGTTGCTCCCGCGCGTGCGTGATCGCCTGCACCATCGCCACCAGGACGCCCGTTAAGCTGCGCCAGACCACTGAGTACCGTCAAATGTTCGCGGAACGGTTCCAGAGCTTGCATGGTCTGGCTGAACTCAAAGTCCCTGCCCTCACCCTTGGGTGTCCACTCACCATTGAGGTTAATGATTCCATTGGGGACATACATAAACCCCATCCGCACAGCAGAGCTTGTGGCCGAGTGTCGTGGTGCTGCCATCGCCGGGATCATTGCATGCATGAATGGCAGGGGGATTGCAGTACCCAAACCACGTAGTACTGCACGGCGAGAAAGGGATTTCCTCGTAACGATCATAATTCCGCACTCTTCCTCATCCGAAATGGAATACTCTTCACTACATTCACGATCAGGTCCGCCAGACGGTAATCATTTCGAGCCGCATCGCGTACGATGGATCGGACTGTAGGTTTATCATAATACTCAAGACCCCGTCCAAGAGCATACATCAGCATCTTTTTTACTAATGTTGTTGTAAAGACTTCCTGAAGATTCGTCGCTAAAACACGTTTCAATTCAGCTGGGCCATCAAAAATCATCCCGCCTGGCAGTTCACCTGAGGCATCAATCGGAACACCAGCATCCACTTCCCGCCAACGCCCGATCGCATCAAAATTCTCCAGTGCGAACCCGATTGGATCCATCCGAACATGGCAACTTGAGCAGGTAGGGCTCTTGCTGTGCAGTGCCATTAATTCACGCAGTGTGCGTTGTTCGCCATCCTGGTTGGCTTCTTCGAGTTCTGGTAGATCCGGTGGAGGTGGTGGGGGTGGCATTCCGAAAAGGTTCTCTAAAATCCACTTCCCTCGGATCACTACTGAAGTGCGATTGGGATATGAGGTTACTGTGAGGATACTTCCCTGCCCGAGCAAGCCACCTCGTTCCGGGTTATTCAACTGCACTTCCCGGAACTGCGATCCATAGACTTTCTCCAGCCCGTAGTGTTCCGCAAGCTTGTCATTCAGGAACGTACGGTTTGAATCCAGCAGTTCCAGTACACTGCGGTTCTTCCCAAGAACATCCGCAAAGAACAGTTCCGTTTCGCGTTTCATCGCAAGTCGCAAGTCCGTATCGAATTCAGGGAACAGATCTTTGTCGGGTTTCACCTTGGCGAGATTGCGCAACTCAAGCCACTGCCCGGCAAAGTTCTCGACCAGTGCCCAGGACCTCCTGTCAGCAAGCATTCTTCTGACTTGGCGCTCGAACTCCGCAGGATCTTGAAGACGTCCTGCTTCAGCCAAGCTCAGCAACTCTTCGTCAGGAAGGCTGCTCCACAAAAAAAACGAGAGCCGTGAAGCAAGCTCGATATCACTGATGTGGTATGGAGTCCCAGGCTCTATGCCATCTGGGTCATTCTCAAGCTGGAACAGGAAACTGGGGGAGACCAGTAGCGCCTGCAGGGCTCTCTCGACACCCCTCTCAAAGCCGTCCTTAGCCTTACTCATATCGTAGATAGCCATGAGCGCACCCAGATCTTCGTTATCGACAGGGCGTCGATAAGCACTCCTGGCTAGTCTTGCAAGAATCTGTTTTGCACAGGGCTGTTCCTCAGACTCACTCGCTGGATGACATGAAAAAACCTTTTGGCGACTCGGAGTATCCCCTGCCCCCTGCACAAGATATGGGCCATCAATCGCAATCCAGCGAATCTTGAATGGTATCGATGATGCTGGCAACTCGAATAGCTGCAATCGCTTGCCGTCAAGCCTTACATCAACTGGTGGATGAGGGCTCTCGTCTGCACCACTGTCGGGTCGGGTGCGCTCAAACTTGGAAGACTCTCGGAGGAATGCAAACAGCAGTGTGTGCATACCAGCATCGACCCTTTGCCTCAATTCACGAGGTTCGTAATCTGTCCTGCTATCCCCCCCATCCAGTGCCAGCGAGATAACATACTCACCTTCAAACGGGAAGTAGTAAGTGAAAGCCGCTCCACGGTTCGTACCAAATGGCAAGTCCTGTAATGAACCGGGATTGTGGCCTGCATCCAGAAAACCGGTCTCACGGTTCCGAACGTAGACGATTCTTTGAGGTTTTTTGGATCCCGAACCTATAACCAAGCGACTGATGCGGCGTGCCGCAATCATGTAGCGGTCAAGCAAAGCAGGTGACAGCGTCAGCACATCTCCGATGTTGTCGAAACCGTAGCCGGAATCATCGGCAGGCAACATTGTGCTGACATCCAGGTCAAATGAGAGCAAATCCCGCACTGAGTTCGAGTATTCAGCCCGGTTCAAGCGGTGCACAACCGGACGCCCGGGGTCAGGCGAAGCGGCAGCTAGTAAGTCGAGCGATTCTTTCAGTTTGGTAACGAATCCCTCGGAAGTCGCCGCATCCGGAGCAGGCATTTTCGGAGGTGGCATCTCGCCCGAAGAGACTTTCCTGAGCACCTTTTCCCAAAGTGCAGGGTGCTGTGAAACGTCTGCTGGATCCAAGCCTTGCAAGGAAACGCCAGCCGTCCTGAGATTGTCGTTGTGGCAGGCGGTGCAGTATTGCCCGATCAATCCCCGAGTCGTGTTGTCTGCAGCTGACAAATCCTGCAGACAGATCCTGATACTGAGGATCATCACAAGACTGACTAGTAGTCGAGTTACAACCACCGAAATCATTGTACTTGAAATCTGCTAGTTGAGATTCTAACCCACATTATTCAAAAAAATATACATACAACTGCATGGAGGTTAATGAAAAAGATTGCCATGCAAGACTTGAGAGTTCTAGAAACAGCTGTGCGGCCCCACAGCGGCGGTCATGAAGCTCCCCGTCCGAGAGATAGCACGCCACCAGCCGCGCCAGGCTGCACCCGTGACAGGCCAGACAGACCTGACGGCTTGGCCTCTGTCTGCTGGGCTGCGGGAGAACCTGTACGGGCCTCGTTCACGGTTGGCCGTGCTGCGGTCGCCAGGCAGTAAGCTGCGGCTCGTTGTCGGGCCTAACCCACAAGATAGTAGGACCGTAGTGCCCAACTCGACCACCAGGATCTCCAGCAGGTTACACCCGTTCTCCGTAAGGTAGGAGATCAGCCAGCCGGATTGCACGACCGTTCTTGTGAGTGCTGGCTTGAGCACTCAATTGGCTGTCAGATAATGGAAGCAGCCAACCCTGATAACAACCATGCGAGCCATACGACTTGAAAAACCTGGACAACTTGAATACGTAGAAATCCAAGAGCCTTCATCACCTGGCCCTGGACAGGCACTTGTAAAAACACACCGCATGGGCATTTGCGGGACTGATTACAGCGGGTATCTGGGCAAAATGCCTTTTTTCAGATACCCTCGCGTTCCAGGACATGAACTTGGAGTCACTGTCCTTGAAACCGGACCCGATGTCACAAGTGTAAGTCCTGGTGATCGCTGCAGCGTTGAACCCTACATGAACTGCAAGCAGTGCTATGCCTGTCGGGCTGGTAGCTCCAACTGCTGCGAAACCCTTGAGGTTATTGGTGTGATGATTGACGGGGGTCTTTGTGACCGCTTCCTGATCCGAGCCGAGAAGCTGCACACCTCCAGCATGCTCTCCTTCGAACAGCTTGCATTGGTCGAAACCCTTGCCATCGGCTGTCACGCAACAGACCGAGGCAACCCTCAGGAAAGCAGTCATGTTCTGATCATCGGGGCTGGACCGATCGGACTGGCAACACTAGAGTTCACAAGACTGACTGGAGCTAACATCACGGTCATGGACCAGATTGATTCCCGTCTTGAGTTCTGTCGGTCACGCTATGGCATCAAGAACACCATTGTTTTCAAATGTGGCGAGAGTGCTATCCAGCAGATGAATGAAATTACTTCCGGAGACATGTATGCCCTGGTGACAGATGCAACCGGGAGTTCGGCTTCAATGACGTCTGCACTGCAGTACGTTGCCCACACCGGCAGTCTTGTCTATGTAGGCATCACAACTGAGAACATCGTATTTCCACATCCCGCGCTGCATCGTCCTGAAATGACAATCATGGGATCCCGCAATGCCCTGCCTCGTGATTTCCGTCGCATAATTGGACTGATCGAGAACAATACTATTGATACCGGGCCCTGGATCACACACCGCACTCCGTTCAGTGAAGCAGTAGCCAATTTCGAGGGTTATACAAGACCTGATGCTGGAGTCATCAAGGCCATGATCGAGGTTAATAAAAACTGATGATCCAATCGGCAGTCACCATTTGCCTCGTCCCGGAGGCACGCAAGGGACCTTTTGTATTCCATGGGGATTTAGCAGAAGCCTGTGAGACTACGGCATCACTGGGTTTTGATGCGGTCGAAGTCTTTGCACCTTCAGAACAATCCCTGATTGACGCAAACCTGAAACCACTCCTTGAGCAACACGCCCTGAAACTGGCAGCAGTTGGCACAGGTGCAGGCATGCTGTTGCACGGTCTGAGTCTCAGTGATCCCAATCCCGAACAACGTGCCGAGGCCTGTAAATTCGTCCAGAGCATTATAAATTTCGGAGCCGAGTATGGAGCACCGGCAATAATTGGTTCCTTACAAGGCAGTACTGGGGGAAAACGGGAACGCGAGGATGCCCTCAAGGATTTGGGGGACTCCCTGAATCAGTTGGGCCAGCATGCCGAGGAAAAAGGCACCGTATTGCTTTTTGAGCCATTGAACCGCTACGAGACGGATCTGATCTGCACCATTGATGATGGCCTTTTACTACTTGATTCGATTGGCTCAAACAATATCAAGCTACTGGCAGACCTGTTCCATATGAATATCGAGGAAGTAGACATTGCAGAATCAATTTTCAGAGGTGGCGACGCAATCGGGCACGTTCATTTCGTCGACTCGAACCGGCGTGCTGCTGGTCTTGGGCACATGGACTATAAGCCAATTACCGCTACTCTGGAAACGATTCAGTACAAGGGGTTTGCATCGGCTGAAGCATTCCCCTTCCCTGATTCGTTTGCTGCTGCACTGCAAACAATTGAGTACTGCCATCGTTACCTGTCGAATTGAACTGCGAACTGGCTGATGTTGAGTGAACATCACTCCAGCCAGTTTTCATAATTCACATTGCACACCTGATTCATTCATAGCTGACAGTTCAGTTCACATTTCTGTGACGCGAGTAGTTTCAGATGAGTCTCGGAATCTGAAATACTCTCAAGATCAATGAAAATCCCACACAGACCCGGTATCCGTGAATTGTCCCGGCTTTATGAAAGCCGTGCTTTGTCACCTGTTGAGGTAGTTCAGCAGATGCTGCAACGCATTGACACACTCGACAAGCATCTGAACTCTTTCATCACCATCACTGCTGACCATGCCATGGCTCAAGCTCGAGTGGCAGAGAAACAGATCCTGTCCGGGAACAAACACGGTCCCTTGCACGGCATACCCTATGCCGCCAAGGACCTACTCGAAACAAAAGGGATCCTGACAACTGTGGGCTCAAAGATCATGGCTAACAATATCCCGCAATCCGATGCAGCAATCATCCAAAAACTTAATGATGCTGGCTCAATCCTCATGGGCAAGACAGGATTGCATGAATGGGCCTATGGGATCACCAGCACAAATCCCCATTTCGGTCCGGTTACAAATCCCTGGGACACAACCCGGATACCCGGCGGGTCCAGCGGTGGCTCCACCGCTGCATTGGCTGCCGGACTGTGCAGCTTCTCGTTGGGCTCCGATACAGGCGGCTCCATTCGTATTCCCGCCGCGTTCTGTGGAGTCACGGGGTTAAAACCAACCTTTGGCCGAATCAGCCGCCGCGGTGCCTTTCCACTAGGGCATACACTCGACACCCTTGGGCCCTTCGCTATGAGTGTCGAAGATGTAGCTTTGGTCTATCTTGCAACAGCGGGACATGACCCGCTTGATCCCAGTAGCAGCAACAAGGCAGTTGAAAGCTTTGATTTCAACCCCGAACCATCACTGAAGGGCACTCGCATCGGAGTTCCAATCAACTTCTATTTCGACAATCTCGTACCGGATGTAAAAACGGCTACCAGTGCTGCACTGCAGGACTTGCAAGACCTTGGTGCTGAACTTTGTGAAATTGAGGTTCCGGATATCGAAGCTGCCAACTCACTGCACCGCCTGATCCTGCTGGCCGAAGCTTCCTCAGTACACAGAAAAAGGATTCAGGCACACCGCGAGGATTTTGGCATGGATGTCAGGGCATTGCTTGAGCAAGGCCAGTTCATACTCGCAACCGACTATCTCAACGCCCAACGAGCCCGACAGGAGTTTTGTCAAGACTTCAACACCTTGTTTGCAAATGTAGATGTGGTCGCGGCACCAGCCATCCCCATCCCGACAGCTCCTATCGGAAAGCTTGAAATCGAAGTAGATGGGAGGATGGAAAATGTCCGCTTGGCAACTACACGCAATATTCGGGCACTGAACCTGGCGGGCTTGCCTGTCTTGAGTGTCCCTTGTGGATTTCACAAGGACAACCTGCCAATAGGGCTACAACTCATCGGCAAAAACTATTGCGAGACAGAAGTACTAAAAGTCGGTCATGCCTACCAGCAAACAACTGACTGGCACACCCGTGTCGCAACTGTCTCTAAATAATTTCCCACCGACACTCTTCAATGCACACACGATTTCCTGAGAAGGGCACGTTTTCATTCAGTAACAGCAATCTCTGCTCCTGACCCCTAGCCCCTGCCAGTGCAATCCGTCCCCCTGCGCTCAGAACACGATGCCAGGGTAATCCCTGGTGTGGTGGGCAATTTCGCATTGCCCAGCCGACAAGTCGTGCACCCTTGGTGATCCCGGCTGCAGCGGCGATATCGCCATATGTAACAACCCTGCCTGGTGGAATGTGTTCCACAATTTCCCAGATGCGCTCGCGGACTGCTGCGGATCGCAAACCAACCTGCGGTGAGCGCACATTACGCATTACTAAAACACTGGCCAGACTAAAAGGATAGTCTGACTGGACTAGCCGCAATATCTCACCAAGGGCGTGAACATGAGGTGTGAATTTGTGATGACCTATTTGTATTCAGCAAGTTAGGAACTAGCCAAAGACACACCCCATGCGCACACACTGTATCACAATCGATCTGGCCAATCAGGGCCGCCGCCAAGTGCGCGCTCGCTTTGACGGCGGCCGCATGTCCTCCGATGGTGGCGCCCTGCTGGTGGAGCTGTTCCTGGACAGCCACGCCGCGGCGCCGGAGGAGATCGTCTTGGATGTGGACGCGACCGACGACCCGCTGCACGGCCGGCAGGAGGGGCGTTTCTTCCACGGCTATTACGACTGCTACTGCTACCTCCCGCTGTATGTGACCTGCGGGCCACACCTGCTGTGCGGGCGGCTGCGACGGTCCAACCGGGACGCGGCGGACGGGGCCGTGGAAGAGTTGCAGCGGATCGTGGGGCAGATCCGGCAGCGCTGGCCGCGGGTGCGGGTGGTGGTGCGGGGGGGACGCAGGGTTCTGCCGCGACGAGTTGATGGCGTGGTGCGAGGCGGCAGAGGGTGTCGACTACGTGTTCGGCCTGGCCCAGAACGCGCGGCTGAAGCGGGCGGGCGTCGCGGCGGTACCGCGATTTCCGCTATCGGGCGGGGTGCGCGGGGACAACCAGCGCTTCGTGGTGACCAGCCTGGAGCGGGGGCGGATCGGGACCCAGCCGCTGTACGAGCAGCTGTACTGCGCGCGCGGGGACATGGAGAACCGGATCAAGGAGCAGCAGCTGGACCTGTTCGCGGACCGGACTTCGGCGGCGACGCGGCGGGCGAACCAGTTGCGGCTGTACTGGGCCCTGTTCGCGGCGGCGCTGCTGGAGGTGTTGCGACAACGCGGGCTGGCGGGGACGGAGCTGGCGCGGTTGCGGGCGGAGACGCCGGGATAGCCTGTGGGCCAGCGGGAGAGACAGCCGGGGCGCCACGCGCGGCGGCCAGCGGGAGGTGTGTTCACCCTGCGCCAATTCGCCGAGCAGGACGGGCAGAGTGCCCCGGAACCGGTCCCGGCTGACGCAGATATGGCTACGCGAGGGGATTCCTGAACGCCAGGGCCGGGAAATCAGTTGCAGGCCCGCTTCCAACAGCCCATTGTCCGGGCCCGTGACGCCAAAATCCGAGGCTGCCTAGACTTGGTGAGCGATACGGGCTAGAGCGCAATCAACGCGGGCCAATCGGGCCCATCTTCTCCAGCACTTCGTTAAAAAGATCCTGCTTGTTGCCTGGCTTTTTCTTGGAACCCTTTGAATTACGGAACTTGTGGGAGCTGTAGCATGTCCTGCACTCTGTACGGGCCGGGGCTCCATCTACCATCGAGACGATGGAGTGATTCATCACAGCCTGGCACTTCGTGCAGTAGTCGTCAATGATGCCACCTAATCGAAGTTCTTCTAGCATGGTGTATTCCTATTTCGGGGCTATGCAGTAAAGATGATCTGCAGTACGTATGAACAGTTGGCTACCAACGGCCACTGGGCTTGCCAGCGTATGGCTCCCCAGTCTGTTGGTTGCCAGTACCTTGTAACCATCCTCAACATCAACAACTGTTGTGGACCCCTCTTCGTTTGTAGCATATATTTTTCCATCTGCCAGCAACGGAGAAGAGGAATAAGTGCCTGGTTCAAGACGAATACGCTCACCCAGGAGTTCACCAGTCTTCGCATCCAGTACATTCAGGATTCCCCGGTCATTCACAACAAACACTCTCTCGCCGTCCGTTGTAGGTGTCGGTACGTCAGCCCCGAGTGCATTCTCCCAAAGTTTCGCAGAATCACTGATCCAGCCTTCCCCGCCTACCTTGAAGGCGATGAAAGGGTTTCCACGAGTGCTAGGAGTATAGACCACCTCCCCGATATGGAATGAAGAGGCAATCGTGCGATAATAGCGCTCGTTACTAGGATTGAAACCTCCCATGCGCCAAAGTTCCTTGCCACTCTCCAGGCGATGGCCTGTTACATAGTCACCACCGGAAACAACAAGTTGTTCCTTGCCATTCACCTTGACGATGATCGGTGTGGAGTAATCATCCGGTGATTCATTCATGGCATCCGTGGGACGATCCATTTTCCAGAGCGTTTTGCCCGTGGTGGGGTTGACTGCAAGCACGTAGGAAGGATCATCTGTTTTCATGCCGTGCAGCACCTGTACATAGAGCTGCCCATCATGCAGCAAGGGAGTGGAAGCATACCCATGGTTATGGCCGAAAGTTCCGTAGTCTTTCTGGATATTGCGGCTCCAGATCTTGTTTCCTGCAAAATCATGACACCCCAAATCACCAAAACCTGTCATGGTCCAGACATGCTTACCATCTGTGATTGGTGAGGGAGAGGAAAGATTCTGTTTGCGATAGATGCGATTACTATTACCGATCACTCGGCTCCAGATGATGGAACCGTCCTCACGGTTCAGTGATAACAGCAGTATATTGTCCCTCTTATTTCGTTCCCCTTGAGGAGGTGCCCTACCCCTGCGATTAGACCTACCATAAGTTCTTGGGCCATTGAAACCCTCTTCAGCCGAAGTGATGAAAACGACATCGTTCCAGATAATCGGCGTGGCAGCACTCCAGCTCGGCAATTCTGTTTTCCAGAAAACATTCTGATCCGTGGACCATTCACTCGCCAATTTGGAAGCATCCGGATTACTGCCATTGAACAGTGGACCGCGCCATTGCGACCAGTTTGATTCTGCAGTCGCACTCCAGACAGCTGCCAGCAACACCGAAATGATTAGAAAGATTCGTATCGTCATGGAAGATCCAAGACCCTTTGGAGTAGTTACAGCCAAGCAGGTTCCAGTCTGCTATTAATGGCGCAATCCCATTTCCTTTGGTTACGAAACCACCCCCGCCACCGGCAAGACCCCTACAGGTTCAGCACTTCAATGATAATGGTCTTCAATACCTTTCTGCAGTAAAGGGGCACAAATACTTTATGAAAATCATGCGGATTCGGGGTGGTCAGCACCTTGTCGGCAACATAGCAATCAGTGGAGCAAAGAATGCTGCACTACCCGCTCTTGCTGCTTGCCTATTAACCAGTGAACGTATGCTCTTGCATAGAATCCCGGATGTTGTCGATATCCGGACAATGTCAACTCTGATCGCCAATATCGGAGCTGATCTTGCACTCAATGCCAACTCCTGCACCATCCAGGCGCATGAAGACATCCCACCTGTTGCACCTTATGAATTGGTTAAGACAATGCGAGCCTCAAGCCTGGTTCTCGGACCACTGACAGCACGCTGTGGACGAGCTCGGGTTTCCCTTCCCGGAGGTTGTGCCATTGGAGCAAGACCGATTGACATGCATCTTAACGGGCTCAAAACACTTGGCGCAGAAATCAGGCAAGATCATGGCTATATTGAAGCCACGGCACCCAGAAGCGGACTGCGTGGGGGGAGAATCCAGTTCCAACGACCCACTGTCACAGGTACGGAGGACTTGCTCATGGCTGCAGTCCTGGCGAAAGGATCCAGTGTCCTTGAAAACGCTGCCAGGGAGCCAGAAGTTGTTGATACAGCAAATTTATTAACCCGGATGGGGGCAAAGATCGAAGGTGCAGGAACCTCGACGATCGAAATTGAAGGCGTTGACACTCTTCATGGTGCCGAGTATTCGATCATCCCTGACCGCATTGAAACAGGTACTTATCTTGTTGCAGGAGCAATGCTTGGGGACAAACTTACCCTGACTGGCACACAACCCGAGCACCTGGAACCTGTCATTGAGAGGGTTGTACACGCAGGTGGACAGATCGAGATTCCAGATGAGACAACCATAATCATTCAAAGGGGCAATCCCTTGAGCAGCATAGATATAACAACACGGGAACATCCCGGTTTTCCAACAGATATGCAGGCGCAGTTCATGGCCATGATGACCCAGTCGAATGGTACTGCCAATATAGTCGAGACAATATTCGAGAACCGCTTTATGCACGCTTCAGAACTCGAACGTATGGGAGCCAGGATCAAGGTTGACGGTAATCTCGCCCTGGTAACTGGCAAGACAACTCTAACCGGGACGCATGTGATGGCATCAGACCTGCGTGCCAGTGCATGTCTGGTTCTGGCAGCCCTTGTTGCACGAGGTGAAACAACCATTCAACGGATTTATCACCTCGAACGCGGTTATGAAAAGATGGCCGAGAAGCTATGTGCCGTCGGGGCTGATATCCAGATCGCCTACATCAGTTAGGCCCGTGGATCTGTGTTTACCCATGGGGAAGTTCAGTTTAGTGTTCGGCGGTGCCGTCTGGTGTTGTCGGAACGGGAGATTCAGCGGTGTTGAGGAAGGTGGGACACACTGGATCCGGAGAGGTTTGAACACAGAACATCTTCGACAGTATCCTCAGCGGCCGGCTCGCTTGATAGTGGGTCTCGCGTATTTCGTGATGTAAGGTGGCGATAGCCTTGTGTTCGATCTCCGATATCCGTTGGTCACAGATAGCGGAATCGACGAACAGTGTCACCAAGCGGCGGTATTCCTCCTGTGTACTCAGCTTGCAGTGAATAGGCACATACTCTTCCAGAAACCGCCAGCCGAGAGTGTGTATGCTCGACCCGGCCTCACGACGCACGGATCAATGCTCTTCATTCTTATCGGGACAAAGAGCAGAGATGCTACCGCAGCTTGCCCTCTATTCTGACTGATGAGTTGCACTCAAGAATTGAACTCGCAATGTTAGTCAATTCGCTCCAGTATCCGTTTCTTGACGAGCCTGTAGACAGTCGTCTTACCTGCGGTTTCTGGCCAACTAGCATACGGTGGCTGTCGCGGCTCTCCGCTCATCGAACTGCGTCCTTGACTTTTCCCGGATTAAAGATTCCTGCATCTATGCCGCCATCGCAACTCGAAATATGACGTTTCAATTGAAAGGAGCAACTGGTCGATGTCATAGCGTCAGATCCATCTCCAAAATGAAGCAGGAGCCAAAATCCGAACTTTGGGGTACTAACACAAAGGCCATAACTTGCTGTGCTATCTGCCCATCTGTCTAGATCGTCCAAGTCGTTGGGAGGCTATTGAACCGTGCCAAAATCTCTCTACAACTGATAATCAGATCTCTTGATGTAGCTGCAACATCAAGTGTGGTAATTGACTTTTATATTTCGGCCAGTCGGATGCGTGTATTCGTAAGTCCGCGTACAAGAGCGACGAGTTTCTCATTATCAGAGAAGGAACCCAGGGCCGCAGACCCTATCACGCGTGCTTCAAGCGAACGTAAAACAGACGGGCAAGTTGGGTCTAGATTCGACTCTCCAGATAGGGAGCCCAATCAGCAGATTCCTCTTTCATTTCGTCTGCCAGCGAGTGCAACTCCTCAACAACATCGGGATGTTGATCGGCAACATCCATGCTCTCCGAGATGTCAGAGTCCAGATCGTAAAGCTGAGGAGTTGTAACCGGGGGATCATCCTTGGCGTAACCATGGAACTTTTCCTTGGGTAACACCAGTTTCCATTGCCCTTTGCGTACAGCCTGGAGTTCCATCCTCAAAAAGTAATGGAACATGTCCCTGGATCCTTCCTCGGAATCCCCAATGAACAAAGCACTCTGGTCCACGCCGTCAAGCTTGCGGTCCATTGGTGGCTGAGTACCTGCCAATGCTGCAAATGTCGGCATGACATCCAGTGTTGAAGCAATAGCATCTGTCACTCGACCCGCCGGAACCTTATCAGGTGACCAAAGGATAGCTGGAACGCGCATCCCGCCTTCCCAAGTACTACCCTTGGCCCCACGCAAGGGACCTGATAAGCCTGTAGCAAGGTGACCTCCATGACTTTCAAAATAACGCTCTACCCTTTCAGGTTGTGACCATGGGCCGTTGTCACTGGTGAACAGCACATATGTATTGCTGCTGAACCCCATCGTGTGAAGGGTGTCAAGTATGCGGCCAGTGTTGTAGTCGATTTCCGAAATTGCATCGCCATACAAGTCACCATCTGTGGTTCCGCGGAACTCGTCCGAAGCACCAATGACTACATGCACCATGGTGTGAGCCAGGTACAGGAAAAATGGTTTTTCCTTGCTTTGACGCTCCAGAAAGGAGATTGCCTGATCAGTGTAAAGCCTGGTGAGCGATCCCATGTCTGCGGTCGTCTCAAGCTGCTGCGTGTTCTCCCAGAACGTGACCGTACCGTTGTCATTTGCGCCAAGGGTCCCGTAGAAGTGCTCAAATCCCTGGTCATTGGGAAGCAATCCTTCCAATGGCTTGCGGTTGCTCATGTCCCACTTGCCGATCACACCGGTGGAATAGCCCGCTTCTTGCAATACTTCTGCGACGGTGATTTCATCAGGACTTACTGACCAGCCTCCACCCACTCTGCCAGGGTAACGTCCAGTCATCAAGGCTCCACGGGAAGGACCGCAGACTGTTTGTGCGTAAAAGTTTGTAAAACGTGTCCCTTCCTGTGCCATCTGGTCGAGGCGTGGGGTTGGATTCTTCTCTGAGCCAAAACTGCCAATATCTCCATATCCCATGTCATCAATAAAGACAATGACAAAGTTGGGTTGCTCAGGGACACCTCCACAAGCGGCAAGAAATACAACAAAAGCAGCGGATAAGGCTCGAATCATGGTGAACACCTAGGTTTTAACTATGGCTTATTCTGGCAGGTGTTGGCTCAACGTTTCAGAGAAAAACGCACAATCTCTTCATCATTCCGAATGATCATATGCAGGTTGGCATAGGCAGGATGCGTCCAGTGAACAGCTCCCATTTCACGCCTGCGATTCAGGGGGTTGGTCGCACGCATGATAGTGGCACGATCAACTTCTTCATAACCTTCCCTGGTGAAACGGGCAATCACAAGCTCACCACGATCATTGTTAACAAAAAAGCGATCACCGTTCTGCACAATCTGTCCTGATGCCCAGCGGTCATTTTCCTTGATCAGTTCCATGCTCTCCCAGACACGCTCTCCTGTACGTGCATCAATGCAGCGTAGATGCCCATAGCTGCCAATGCCATAGATATAGTCTCCCTGGACCACAGGAGTTGTGACAAGGGAATGCAATCCGTCTGTATCGATTTCACTGTCACTGTTTCCTTTCCAGATCAGTTCTGCAACTGGTCGATCTTGCAATAACCGATACATACGAGAGCCGTTATAAAAAGAGGACACCAGCAGGCCATGCTTGCTTAACACCGGAGTCGCAACTGTCAGTCCAGCCTTGATCTTGAAAGGTTGCTGCCAGTAGACTTCGCCGTTGACAGGGTTCATTGAAACAACAGCCATTGGATGCCAGATGATCAGTTGCCTTACGCCACCAGCCTCGAAAATGATTGGTGAGTCATAGCCTGGTTCTGCATTCGCATCAAGAGCTCGCCATAACTCTTTACCAGTCATCTTGTCGAAAGCCACAACTTTCGCATCCGGGGAACCTCCAACAAGGGCAATCAACCGGTCCTGGTCGACCAATGGGGCTCCCACAAAGCCCCATGTCGGCAGTTCAGCGTCATAATCTCGTTGGTATCTGCGATGCCAGACCTCGCTGCCATCCTCCACACGCAAACAGAACAGATTACCCGTGGCCCCGAGCACGTAGACGCGTTCTTCATCCACTGTCGGGGTTGTGCGGGGTCCCAGTGAATACGAGAGGCTGCTGTAGTCAACTGCCCACTCTTTCTGCCATAAAGTTTCCCCTGTTTCCTCATCCAGGCAGATCACACGCTCAAGTCCTTTTCGAGCACTCTCACTGCGGTAGTCAGTGACAAAAACCTTCCCTGCAGCCACCGCAGGTCCAGCGTAGCCGTAGGCAATAGGCCTGGACCATACACGCTTCGGCCCACCTTCCGGAAATTGTTCCAATATGCCTGTTTCTGTCCAAATACCAAGGCGATCCCTACCACGCCATTGTGGCCAATCATCGGCCAACAACAATGGAGTTGCAAGAAACAGCAGGGTTATCAACATGTCAAACTATTGTACTCACAAGAGCTTGACTTGCAGTCTCAGGACCGAGGCTGGGACTGAGTCGACTTTGGGAAAGAGTATCCGGTGGAAGAAGGTTAGGGGCGGATGGGGTTGAGACCACTCAACCCGGAGAAGGTGCAGTGGTAAGGCAGTTATTTTAGCGGTTGTCGCGGAGCTTGTCCGAACGGAATGATGGGCACGAGCCGCACGGTCGCCGACGTGGTCGCCACCGGGCGTGGCACCGCCGACACTCCGCTCGGGTGCGCTTGGTCACCGGGGTACAGCGAAACCCGCGCCGGATTCAACACGCGGCGATTTGAGCCGTGTCTTGGGCAATGGTACTACCCTTACCTGTGCCAGCGATTTCTGTTGACCTCGTTTCTCTGCAAGCAGAATACTGCGTACTCTAGCTGCAGACTCCAGCACGCAAAACTCCTGCCAGGCCCGTAGCCAGACGCACGCAACGGATGCGCTACAAGTCGTCAAAACCGTAGTCCCGGTCATTTGATGCCGAGTGTCTCTCGCAACTTCTGCTCGAACTCCGGCTCAAGGTCGGGCAGGGTCATGTCGACGTCTTGCGACAACGTGTGAACGACGGTCTCAATCACTGACAATCGCGAGTACCTCTTGTCGTTGGATGGGATAACATTCCACGGATACGTTACGGTTGAAGTCCTTCGGAACATCTCTTCCGTCGCGTCCTGGTAGTCGGACCATCGGGCTCGGTTGCGCAAATCCTCTTCTGATAGTTTCCAGCGGTTCAGGGGCTCCCGAAAACGCTTTTGGAATCGAGAGAGCTGCTCGTCGGCCGTGATGTGGAGGAAAATCTTGACCAAGCGAACACCATCATCGCCCAGTAGCCGCTCGAATTCGTTGATCTCGGAGTAAGCGCGACGCCACTCCTTGTCCTTAGCGAAGCCCTCGACCCGCTCAACCAGGACGCGGCCATACCAGGACCTGTCGAAGATCGCCATCTGTCCCCGTTGCGGGAGTCTCGTCCAGAAGCGATAGAGATAGTGATGTTCCTTCTCTTCCTGGGTCGGCGCGGCGATGGGCCACACCCTGAGTCCACGGGGATCAAGAGGCCAACTGATTCGGCGAATTGCGCCGCCCTTCCCGGAAGCGTCGCCCCCCTCGAACACGATGACAGCGCGCAGCCCCCGGGCCTTATACGCCAGTGTCACCTCCTTGAGTTGCCGCTGGAGGAGGAACAGGTCTCGGTCATACGTAACGCGCACCGCACTCTTCGTCATGTCCAGCTTGGCCAGACTCGGCGGGTTGCGCTGAAGACGGGTCCGACCACGGTGGCCGATGTTTTTGGGCTTTTTTGAGGAAGATGAAGGCATATGTCATTATGCGGAATCCAGTGTAGTACTCGCCTCATCTGGGCAAGCGTGACAGAAGGCGGCGCCAGTAACGCGACTCACAGGAAGTTCCCGGAGGACCGCCGTCTGACCGGCAACGGTCAGCCACCGCGCTGCCTGTACTATTCAACTCGACCCGCATCACTTTGTGCAAGTCTAACAGCAGTATCAACAACAATTGGCAGTGCCCCGATCTGGGGACATTCAAAAATGCCCGCTCTGAACCTTGGGGCGCGGGACGGCCCAGAAGAATGGAACACGAGCCAGCAATGGCATTGCCCAGGTTGTGGATCTCGCGTACAAGGACAGGTTCGCGAGGCCAGAGTCTTAGATGATTCCCTGTCCATAGGGCCGGGAATCCGGCAGTACTGGGAGTCACGTTCTCCCTCTTGTGTGGCGGGTAGCGAGAGCCGCACTCGATCCGCTTGCTCACAATCACTTGGTCGCGATGGTAGACTAGAGATCAATTCGCTGTCTATACGTGATGTGGAGGGGCTTTCGTCGGTCACTATGATTGCGGCAATAGCAGTCCAAAGTGAGCAACGGGATCAAGATGCCGCTGCACTAGGTGACACTAACACGTGTGCTCCGGGATGTCGGCCACTTCACGGGCCAGATGGGCAAACTACACTGCTGGCCGCACAAGGACCGGGACCACCACGAGGTGCACCCTCCTTACGGATTCCATCAAATGCGGCTGTCAGACGAGCCCGGGCCTTACGACGACGCGTAAGGGCGGTGGCTGTAGGTGCAACGCAAGGATGTGCGCAAGAAAGCCCGAGTTGCCATGCCGGGCAACCGCCTGCGGTTCGAGCATTACGTATTCGAGGGCGAGGACCGCACGACCCATGGTTCCTGGGTCATGACCGAGACGATCACGTTCATCGAAGACACTCTCTTCTGGCAGCCCGACAGGCCGTTCTTCATTCACACGAGCTTCTACGCGCCCCACCCGCCACTGAATCCTCCAAACTCAGCGCTCGCCAAGTATAAAGGGCGCGCCTTGCCTCCACGCCGGTATGCGGCCTACGTAGTAGACTTCCCGCCGCACGGGCTAGCCGCCACGATGAAGGCTCTGGCGGAAACCCCGGAAACATCCATATGACAACTTGTTGATTGTTTTTGTGACTGTTGTCATTTCACCCATTTCGACTTACCTGAACATGCGCTAAATCATTCACTCCCCAATTTGGCCAACTGCTTATAGCAACACTTTTAAAACGAATCCATTGGTTGACATGGATGCTCAGGAGCCTTACTCTAGGCGAAAAATTGGCTAATAGTTCGGAGTTATCAACATGCGACAAATCACAAGAAGAGAAGCTCTCAGTACTGCATCAGTTGGGTTAGCTATTCGAGCTAGCGCAGCTTCACCCAACAACCAGATCGGGGCTTCTGTTATTGGTGTTGGAGGGATGGGGCACGGTCATATCGAGCGACTCCTGATACGGGAGGATGTTCGTATCGTTTCAATATGCGACGTCGACCAGGCTAATGCAGAGCGCGCAGGTCAGACCGTCAACCCTACCCGTGACGATAAACCTGACCTTGTTGAGGACTTCCGTCGAGTTCTGGAAGACAAGAATGTTGATGCAGTAATCGTTGCAACTCCGCATCATTGGCATGCCCCGATAGCAATCCAATGGCACTAACTTAAGGTTTTCGGCACTAACTTAGGGTCTGCGGGCATTAGAGCAGTCGGTTTGCCGGTTCCGGGCAGCGCTCAAGGCATGTTCATCGGTGTCGGCGTCGACTTGGCTAGGCGGTAGCGGCTTTGCGCCGCGACCATTTCGGGGCTGGCTGCAGCGAGCGCCGCGGGTACGAGCGGTTGGAGCGTGGCTTGCGCCGACCGGTCCCGACCCACGTGCAGATGCGCTCGAGAGTCTCGCTGACAAATGCGGTGTGGCGCAGCAGCAGGCCTTCCAGGTTCTGCGCCAGCGCGGCCAGGCTGTGCTTGAAGTTGGCCTGCGGTGCCGGCTTCCCGGCCCGCGGCCGGCCCGCTTGCCGCACGTCGGCGTCGCGGTTGGTGAACAGCCGCGTCATGGCGATCAGATTGAAGTGCGCGAACAGTTCCTGCTTCACCAGCCGCTCGCTGCGGCCGTGGAACTGATCCACCTCCAGGAGCTGCTTGCTCACCTTGTACAGCTCTTCGATCCCCCAGCGGGCATGGTACAGGTCGGACAGGTCAGCCACGCGATAGCGGCGGCGGTCGAGCAAGGTGGTGCCGAGGATGTACTCGGTCCCGCCGTGGGTGTACTTGACGAGGCGCAGCGGGACGGGCTGCCAGGAGCTGCCGGGCTGCTTGCGGGACAGGTCCCGCAGGGCCTCGGGGCCGGGCAGGATCGACACGATGGTGTCGGCTTGGTCGCTGGCGATGAAGCGGTCGATCGCCGTGCCGGAGTTGCGGCGCATGCGGAAGACCGCGTGCAGGCTGTGCTGGCGGTGGGCGCAGAGCAGCTCGAAGGAGTAGTAGCCGCGGTCGTAGACGATGACGTCGCTGGCTTGCAGGGCCTTGAGATGGGCGAGCGCGGCGGTGCGCTCGTTGTTGTGGGGGCAGAGGTCGAAATCGACCGGGAGCCTGGATTGCAAGCGGTACAGGCAGCTGAGCAGGCCCTGGGGGTAGTGGGCCTGCGCGCTGGGGGTGTCGTAGCCGGCGTCGATCAGCGGCCGCGGCAAGCTGAGCTTGGAGCCGTCGACGGCGAATACGCGGTGGCCCAGCCAGAGCGGCCCGGGCTGCTCGGAGCGGCGCAGGATCGCGGCGTGGAACTGCCTGAAGGCGTCCTCGTCGATCTTGGGCCGGGCCTTGCACATGGCGGCGTCGGAGACCGGCTGCGGCTGCGGCAGGGGCACGTCCAGGGCGGCGCACTGGGCCCATAGCTGGGACAGCGTGGTGGTGTAGCCCTGGCGGCGGGGGGCGAACACCAGGCGGAACACGAACAGCATCACCAGCAGCGTGTTGAGCACCCGGCTGCGCCGCTGCCAACGGCGGTCCTGCTCGGCGGCAATGGCGTCGAGCGCGCCGATCAGGTCCTGCCACAGCGCGACGAAGTCCGCGTCGGGGGCCTGCGGCTGCGCCGGGGGCGGCTGGCGTCGCCGGGACACGGGGCGCGGGCCATGCAGCAGGACCGCGCGGAAGCGTTTCGCGAGCGGGTAGACATACACGTCCTTGGGGCTGCGCCCGGCGTCGGCGCGGCCCTTGGTCTGGCCGATGCGCTGCCAGTTGGCGGCGCGATAGCAAGTCCCGCGGAAGCGCTCCGAGTGTACGAACGTTTCGAGCAGCACGGGTCGCGTGCCGTGGCGCTGCTGCCAGTCCGCGGGCAGCTGCCGGGCCGCCATCGAGAGCGCCTTCGACGCCAGGCAGTGCACGCGCACCCAGGGGAAAATCAGGAACCGCGGCTGGCCGACCACCAGGTCGAGATGCTTCTTGTACGCGCCCTCGGGCCAGCCGACCCAGGCATCGCGGCAGGCCAACGAGCGGCTGGCCTGGCTGAACAGTAGGCAGCCCAGCCGGCGCCCGTGCCGGTCGAGCAGGTAATAGCGCAGGTGCGGGCCGAGCGGCTGGCGGTAGCCGAGGTAGTGGTGGCGCTCGACGAATTCATTCCAGAGCCGCGTCTCCGCGGCCTGCTCGACCACCTGCAGGCGCAGCGGCTCCAAGTCCCGCAGGCGGGCTTCGATCACGGGCTGGGGATCGCTGCGGCGGGTCGCGGCCGGAGGCTGGCGCGGACCCGGGCGCATGTTCTCGGCCCGCTTGGGCGGCAGCGTCAGGATGCCGGCCTGCTCGAGTTGCTCCAGCAGCTTCAGGGCGGCCTTGACGCGGTTGCCGCCGGCAGGCGTGCGCCAGTTGAGGTGCTCGCAGATCGTCTGCCCCAGTTCCTTGCGGCTCAGCGCCGGGAACATGGCCACGGTCTGCTGGACTTCGGCGATCTGCCGGCGCGTGAAGCGCCGGCCGAAGAAGGTGGTGGACTTGAGATTCTCGATGTGCGGATCCACGATAGTCGCCCGGAAACCTATTCCTAGCTACCATCGCAAATCCGGGCTCGGATGTCAAGGGGTTTTTCCAGGTGACTCGGAGAACGCTGTAAGTGCATTCGAATCAATACACTGGAGGTCTGCGAAGAAATCCGAATTCCGTCTGCGCTATTTCAGTGCCATTGGATAGCAATCAGGGCTCTACAAGCCGGTAAGGATGTCTACATCGAAAAGCCCGCCAGCCATGTATTTCGTGAAGGCAGGCTCCTGGTTGAGGCAGCAAGGAAATACGAGCGTATCGTGCAACACGGAACTCAGATGCGTTCAAGTGCTGTGACAAAAAAAGCCGATGAACTGCTAAAACAAGGAATTATCGGCGAAGTCAAAATGTTAAAGGCATGGAACTGTCAGCGCCACACCCACAACAAGACAACAGCCAACACACCTGTCCCGGCGGGTGTCAATTATGACCTCTGGACTGGTCCAGCCAAGTGCACCGGCGAGTTCAACCCAAACCGCTATAACAGTAACTGGAACTGGTACAGGGAATTTGGAAACGGCGACATCGGTGGGGATGGCCCACACGATATCGATCTTGCACGATGGGGACTGGACGTCAAAACCCACCCTAACCGCATCACAGCACACGGCAGTAGAATTGATCTGGTGGGTGAGCGTGAATTCCCCGACAACATGATGGTTGCCTACGACTACGACGAGGGGAAGGTGCTGCTGTACGAGGAACGCGGCTGGACACCTTATGGACTACATGGGTTTGACAGCGGGAATGCGTTCTATGGAACCGATGGCTACATGATTTTCTCAAGACGTGGTTACTTCCAGGTCTATCTTGGAAGTAAGGAAGAGAAAGGACCGGGAATGTCAAACGGACCCACAGGACATCCGGAGCATATGTACAATTTCCTTGACTGCGTCAAGAGTAGAGAGCAACCCATTGCAAATGCTAGTGTCGCCCACCTCTCGTGTGGGCTGGGACACCTTGGTGAAATTGCCTACCGTGTCGGACGTGTCCTGCATTTCGACCCGCAGAAAGAGCAGTTTCTGGATGATTCTGAAGCAGACAAGTTGTTGACAAAGGAATATCGCGAACCCTGGGCCATGCCTGATCCTGTGTAGGGTGGAGCCTCCCGTTCGGCAATATTTGCAAGTGTAGGCATCCTGCCTGGCAGGTCATGCAAATTCACAGTTATCATGACCAGACAGGCACTGCTTCAAGTGTCAGTTCTTTAATATTCCGTGCAAGGTGACACCACTCACACATTCCGTATTGGAGCTCACACATCAGCTGCCGGAGGTGTCCACAAGGCAGCAGAAGATGCCTTTGAAATTGGCTGCAATACGTTGCAGATCTTTACCCGCAGCCCTCGGATGTGGCGCGGGAACGCACCAAAGAAGGAAAGTATTGAGCGCCTGTACGAACTGCGTTCTGAACACGATCTCAACCCATTGGCAATCCATGGCAGCTACCTGACCAATCTGGCTGCCTCAGATGCTGTGGTGTTGGAAAAATCCCTTGTTTCTTTTCAACTGGAACTCGCCAATGCACAAGCAGTCGGTGCTGACTTCCTGATCATTCATCCAGGGAGCGCACGCGGGCAAACCACCCAGGAGGCAATCGATGTATTTGCCAATTGTTTAGCTGATTCACAAAAGAATTTTGAGTGGAAAGGTCTCAGACTACTACTTGAAAACACAGCTGGCGGTGGTGCAACACTTGGACGGACCTTTGCTGAGCTGGCTGCTCTCCGTGATGCAGTGGATAGCCAATGCAACATACCCTTGGGATTTTGCATTGACACTGCACACTGCTTCGAAGCAGGCTATGACATTTCAGATCAGCAGGGATTACAGGAATCCATAGATCTAATGCAGCTGCATTTGGGGCTCGAAAACGTCCACGTTATCCATACCAATGATTCCAGAACTGCCCTTGGGTCCAATCACGACCGCCACGCCTCAATAGGTGAAGGCCATATCGGATCAGAAGCTTTTGCCCGAATCCTTCAACACCCGCAATTACGCTCGAAGCCATTCATACTCGAAACCCCGATGATCGATGAAAGTCACCGGGAAAACGTCAAGCGCTTGTGGGCGCTGGCACAGTCCTAGCAAATAGCTGGTAAATTAACCAGACTCGCTCGCAAAAACTCTCACGGCCTAATCCCTGCTTCCACCAAGCAGGCCTGCACGCATCAGAAAATAGAGCAGGGTCAGGATACTTGTAACGGCTGCTGCAACATAGGTCAAAGCAGCAGCATTGAGAACCTTGGCGACACCGATCTGCTCTTGGGGAGACAAAATGCCATAGTTCACAACAAGCTGCTTGGCACGTTTGCTGGCATCAAATTCCACGGGTAGTGTGACCAGTGAAACAAAGACACTTACTGAAAAAAGCAGGATTCCTAACTGAATCAACCCCATGGTCCCAAGCATGAAGCCCAACATCAAAACAACCCAGCTCAGAGAAGAACCAATGTTTGCAAGGGGGACAAATGTAGAACGCAATTGCAACGGAAAGTATAAGTTCGCATGTTGTATTGCATGACCCGCTTCATGGCAGGCAACTCCAATCGCAGAAATCGAAGCACGACTAAACACATCATCAGAAAGTCCCAGACTTCGTGTGGCCGGGTTGTAATGATCCGATAGAAATCCGCCTGAACGTTTGATCTCGACATTGTGCAATCCAGCATGGTCAAGCATCTGGCGCGCAGCTTGTGCTCCTGTCATTCGGGTTGGCACCTTCCCCCACTTACGGAATGAAGATTTTACTCTTGCAGTAGCCCAAAGGGACAGAATGAACCCTGGAGCAAGCACTATGAGATAGAACGGATCAAAGAAAAACATAAAGCACGCCCTCAATACCAGACTTTGCTTCCTGTGAGGAATAAACAGCCTGTGTCAGTACTTGTAATTCTAGCAATTTAACTGAAATTCAACTTTAGAGCCTCAATAAAACCAGTAGCTATAAATCCTGGCGTAATGTCGCTGCAAACTGAATCAGAACTGCAGTGCTTTTGAAGCAAGTTTGGCATAGGCTTGCTGAACTTTTATAACTACAGCACCAGTCATTCCCTCAAATGGGACAAAAGTGTACATGGTGTTCAGGGGCAAGGCTCCGGAAACTAGAATCCAATCACGCATTTTGGGGAGTTCGACACTAAAACTGACCGGGGAGAAGAGCCATCCTACCGGGGCACCAACCTCTGTGAACTTGTCAAGGACGGGTTGCAACTCACCATCCGTGAAAGACCCGAACATACGGAACCATATTTGCTGCGAAGCACTCCTGATCCCCTGTATCAGTTGCAGTGAATTCAATAGCTCAAGCCTTGGACCACTGTCCACAACCAGATCCACGATCACAAAACCGTAGGCCAACCCGCCTTGATCCAGATAGTCCTGAGCTTCGGCTAAATGCAAAAACAACCTGCCCTGTTGCTCATAATGGTGAACAAGCGGGAAGAACTCCCTGGCCATTTCTACAACCGTGGGATCGACATCGACAACATCAAGTACAAGTTTCGGAAACTGGTACAACAGTCCAACAGCTCCACATCCACCGCCCAGTCCCAGCATCAGTCCACGACCCTCCGGATATTGCTGACCTGCCATAAACCAGGCCAATTGGTAGCGGGTTTCAATCACAGGACCAGGCCCGTTGGGAATCTTCTGATCAACTACGGCAGCAGGAGGATCCAGCAGTGAGGCGCCTTGCAGAACACCACCAATGCTGAACCTGCGGGATTCAGCGGTATCAACCACCCCAACCGGACCAAACAGCCCACTACGTTCAAGCCTGACGGTAGGCATGCCGGTCAGACCCTATCACGCGCATAAACGGGGAGTTCAAAACGCTCGCCAAGGTAAATGCGCCGTACTTCCGGATCTGCTTCCAGTTCTTGCGGTGTACCGGAACAAAAAATCTCTCCGTTGTTAATAATGAGTGCCCGGTTTGTCACACTGAGCGTCTCACGGACATTATGGTCCGTAATTATGATCCCGATCTTCATGTCACTCAGTCGGGAAATAATTCCCTGAAGTTCTATAACCTGTTTAGGATCAATCCCCGAAAACGGTTCATCCAGCAACAGGAAACGAGGCGACAACACCAGCGAGCGTGCAATCTCAACCCGCCTCCTTTCCCCTCCAGAAAGCTGGTAACCGAGGCTTTGACGTACCTTTGAAAGTCCCATCTGTGCAATCAGGTCGCCAAGACGCTCACGACGTTCCGATCTTTCTATCGGCAGCGTCTGCAGGATGGCAAGTATGTTTTCCTCAACAGTCAGCTTGCGGAAGACCGAGGCCTCCTGTGGCAGATAGCTGATACCCATTCGTGCTCTTTGGTACATCGGCAGGTCGGTAATGTCCTCATCACTGATATACACCCTCCCAGCATCAGGGTTCACCAGTCCCACGATCATATTGAAAGATGTGGTTTTCCCTGCACCGTTGGGGCCTAACAATCCAATAATCTCACCACGCTGGACACTGACAGAAAAATCAGAAACTACACAGCGACCCCTGTAGTGCTTTTGAAGACCGACTGTTCGAAGGGTATCCATGGGATGAGATTGTAGTTGCTGGATAGCTCTACTGAGCAATGGGGCGATAGGTATAGGTACGCTCGGTACCCAGTCTCAGGACTCGCAGACTGTCCCCTTCAATACGGTAGGTCAAGCTGTCACCTCGTGTTTCGGTTCCTTCTGGTGTCACAATCCGGGCAGGGTTACCAGTCAACATGATTTCAGAATCCGCAAGCTGGAGCACAGCCTGTTCTCCATAGCCACGTTGTCTGGTTTGGTTACCAGGCTCATCCACAGTGACGGAACCACTTGCTACAACGCTCTCAAGCTTGCTTTCCTGGGTTTCAGCAGCCAACAAAGTCTGCATTGCGTCTGCCTGTACCCGGATTCCATTCCTCTGAAAATCAATTTCCTCTGAGAACAATGCAGTTTGTTTATCTCCTTGATAATGTAGCTTCCCAGCTCGAACAGCAACCCTAGCTGGTTGTTCAGAACTTGAATCTTCTTGCTCGACCCATCCGACGAATACGTTCCCGTCGGCAGTCAGTAACTGAGAGTCGAGGTGGAGCCTTACCCTGTCTGCATCGATCCGGAAATCCTTCTGCCACATTCGAGCCTGCCCTTGATACTCCAACGTTTCATTTTCAGGATCTGAAATCAACTGATCCGCAGAAGCATAAACAGGCTGGTTCGATGCAAACAACCCGGCGGGCAACCCACTGGTTTCGGTATCTGCAACCTGTACCATTGAGGAGGTTACATTTCGCTCTGCAACCAGCCGTCCTGAAATTCTGTTCAATTTCATTTTCCGGGCGGTAATCCTGCTTCCCTGAGCTGAGATTCCGGCATTACCTGTCAACACAAGTTGGTTGTCAGCAATATCGAACATGGCATCATCTGCTTGTCCTTGTTGTGCTTCCTCAAAACGGAAGCCCCCGGCTTGATGGAGTCGAACCAATTCGCCACTGTCCAAATCAAAACTGGCTTCCATCTCGTCGCTCCAGCTCTTCAGTGCTGGCTTCTTGTCTCCAATCGTATGCTGAATGAGACTGATATCCCGAAGTGCTGACAGCTTCTCAAGCTTGCTTGCATTCCCGAAAACCATCGAGATACGTTCCGCTTCCAGAGTTCTGTCCTGACCACTAGCACTTGTGTAGACCTGTTTCAAGTATCCGCGGTCCATGGTCTGGAGATGCTCCAGTTCCGGTACACCTTTACGAAGACGAAGCCGCATTGATTCCGATTCAATCGTGCTCTGTATCCCCTCTTGCTCAAGATTCATCTGTACCTGTGCTGACTCATGTACATCAATCTGTCTGAGTTCGCTCACTTGTCCTGTTGAATCCGATTCATAAAACAACTCCATCAAACCACCTTGAATGCTCGTATGCTGCCCAGACATGTCCGAAGTGAATACCGATTCACCTTCTCCCACAGCATGCTCCAATTGGCCGTCAGCATTGAAAAACAGTTTGAGCTGTGGTGTTTTAAAGCGGACTTCTTCGTCTGTAACAAGTTGGCCACCAACGGTCCCCAGTGCTTCCATTCGACTGATCCTGCCGTCCTTTAGCCAGACAGTTCCCTCTCGGCAATCCAGCCATTGTTCACCATGCTCAAGGCGGGCACCCCCTGCCAATTCAATACGGTCCTCATTACCGAAGTAACGCAGTTGTCCGGCACGCAACCTTACGGACGGCTGGTCAGGAGAGTCACCTTCCCACTCTAGTTCGACCTCCTTCTTCATCTGGAGCATACCGGTTATTGCTTCATAAACTGCACCCAACGATCGACCGGTTCCACCTTCAAAGAAGTACAGTACTTCCTTGCTGGTGTGGGCCAGATTATCTTCCGGCTGAAACACCACTCCCGTGGTGTTCGCAATGACCCGTGAGCTTCCCTTCTCTTCCTGCGGGATACCTATGGTGATAGTTGTGCTTCCTTCACTCAATAACTGCCCGTCTCCCTGCAAACGCATTGCAGCACTGTTAATAAGGTCATACTCCGACTGGTCTTCATGAAAGATGCGCAGCACGACACCATGCAGGTCCGTATGACTATCCGAAGCGTCCTGTACAAAACCCTGTGCCTGGACCTCAATATGTGTGGACTCCCCGGCGGTTTGAGTCCATTTCCATTGTTGCGCTTGGGCAGAAATGCCTTCAGGCAATTCAGGCAGGAGATCAGCAGAGATATCAAAATTTGAAAGCCTGGAACCGGTGTAATCGAAAATCACTATGGCAAGCAGTACACCACCTGCCAGCAGGAGCAAGAATCGTAAAAAGTTCCGCAACCGAGACTCGAACTTGATGATATCAAGGCAAAATCTTGCCTGAGCCCGATGCAACGGGCATGGAAGGCTAAATCAAGGTGTTTCGGAAGGTAGTGAGAAAGCTACATAACTGCCTCCCGATTCCCCTCCGGTCTTTCCACCACCTGCAGCAATCACAACAAATTGCCTTCCTTCCACTTCATAAACAGCGGGTGTTGCATTGCCACCCGCTGGCAAAGTTGTTTCCCACAGGATTTTGCCAGTTATCTTGTCAAATGCCCGGAATTTCTTATCCCGGGCTGTTGCACCAATAAACAGCAAGCCACCTGCAGTAACAACAGGACCGCCATAATTTTCTGTACCAGTTCCCGTCATCCCCTGTTCTGCAAGTTCAGGGTACTCCCCCAAGGGAACCCTCCAGACGAGTTCACCACTATCAATATCTAGAGCATTCATTGTGCCCCACGGGGGTGCGATTGCGGGGTATCCATCTGGATCGAGAAAACGGTTGTAGCCGTCATGCGTGTAGGGCATATCTGTATTCTGTGATCCCCTCGAACCGGTTGCAATCGAACCATCCTCATCATGTAAGACAAACTGCCTGAGTGCAAGCACCGCCCCGTCCTGAAGATGCGCAAAACCCGGCATACGTCCTGCCCCCTGCCTGACAATCTCCCCAAACTGATCATTTGTAATCTCAAGATTTTTTAAGGTCGGAAAATCCGGCGGTGTACCACTGAGATCATCCAGGTGACAGGCAGCACAGTAGCGCTGATAAAGGCGCTTTCCATTTACAACTGCACCCAATTCACGTTGCTCGACAAGGCGAAGAATCCATGCCATTTCGCTGGAATTGACATAAAGCAGGCCGGTTTCAGGATCAAATGCCTGCCCTCCCCATTCAGCACCTCCATCAAACCCGGGGAAGACAATTGTCCCTTGCAAGCTTGGGGGGGAGAACTGCGGTCCGCTGCGAACTTGCCGAAATCTCTCAAGGACAGCCTTGTGGGCTTCCGGAGTTCTGTGTGTGAGGTCATCCTCTGTAATTTCCTGACGTCCAAGGAGTGTGGCATCCAATGGGAGAACCTGCGTCAATGCGGTTACCTCACCAGAAACATCTGAAACGGGCACCTCGATTTCCTGCAGGGGAGTCAGAGGCTCTCCTGTCTCTCGGTCAAACACGAAGACGTGGTTCGATTTGGTGGACTGTGCAACCGCATCAAGCAGCTGTCCATCCCGCTCGATCGTTACCAGTTGCGGAGGCGTTGGCAGGTCACGATCCCAGATGTCGTGTTTTACAAACTGGAAATGCCACACCAGTTCCCCTGTGTCCGCCCTCAAACACAGCAGTGAATTGGCATAAAGGTTGTCGCCAGCTCGGTTACCACCCCAAAAGTCGAAGGCTGCCGAGCCTGTTCCAGCAAAGACCAGACCGCGCTGCTCATCAAGTGCCATTCCAGCCCAGGAGTTGGCACCACCAGTTGTTTTCCAGACATCTTCCGGCCAGGTCTGATAGCCTGGCTCTCCCGGGTGAGGAATAGTGTGGAAGCTCCAACGCAGTTCTCCGGTTCTTGCATCGTAAGCCCGAATATCACCAGGAGCACTAGGTAGCGACTCACTGACAATACTGCCAACAATGAGCATGTTATTAAAAACCACTCCAGGCGTTCTGATACCGATTCCAATGTCTTTTACTGGCCTGTCAAAGTTTTCCCTTAAGTCAACCGCACCCTGGTTACCGAATTCAGGAACCGGCTTGCCCGTTGCAGCGTCAAGGGCATAAAACATATGCCGGGCTGCAAAGTACAACCGGGTATCATCTCCCTGACGCCAGAACATGAAGCCCCTGTGCCGGGCGTTCTCTGAATGAGGCTCCCCGTTGAGCATCGGCCGATGGCTCCACATCAGTTCACCTGTCGCTGCATTCACTGCAAAGATGCGCAGGTCAGGACTGGAACCATACAGGACGCCATCCACAACAAGCGGATTGCATTGGATCTCTGTACCCGGGGATTCATCTCCCGTGTCGTACTTCCATGCAACCGCCAGTTCAGCAACATTGCCTCGATGAATCTGCGTCAGCCGTGAGTAGCGCAGTTGTTCATTCCCGCCACCGTAGATTTCCCAGTTGTCATACCCGGCTTCCGGCTGGGAGCGCAGTCCATCACCAAAAATCCCGCTACAGCCCGAAACGAACAGGATTACAGGTGCAGCAATCAGATAACGCATTGCCTGCCATTCTATCGCCCATAGGATTTTCAGTTTTCAGTTAGCACACAAACTTCCAAGCTTCTTAATCATTCTTTTTCCTGACAATTGGGCTTATTTACAAAAGTGATAATTAAGTGCCTAGGCTAGCTCCATGGTTCCCGTCCACCTTGCCCAACGCATCATCAGATTGACTCCTCTCATCAGAGGAAATGATTGAGTGTTGGGAAATGCACCGAAGCGGAGAGTTTGAGAATTTTGCCTATCGGCTCATGGAGATGGGAGAGGGACTGACACTGCACACGTTTTCCGAGACCAAGCTGACCTTTCTGAGCGATACGCTGGAAAATATAGACGATTTGGAAGACCGGGTCTCGCAGCGCCTGAAAATAGCATCTGTACTGATGGATCTCGCACGATGGAATGAGTCTGAGACTCAGCTACGCCAAGCGCTCGCTGAGGCACAGGCACACGCCAATGCAAAGCTTGTCGCTATGGCTTCGATCAACCTGGCGAAGTTGCTAAAGGACACCAACCGGTTTGAGGAGGCAGAACCGCTGACGCGGCAAGCACTGGAGATCGACAAGGCTGCTTTCGGCAAGCAACACCATACAGTGGCGAGAGATTCGAGCGACCTAGCGCATCTGTTGCAAGCCACCAACAGGCTTAAGGAGGCGGAACCAATGATGCAGCGAGCATTGGAGATTGGCGAGGCTGCTTTCGGCAAGCGACACCCAATAGTGTCAGTTTATTTGAACAATCTGTCAGTGTTGCTTCAGATCACCAACCAATTAAGAGAGGCGGAGCCACTGATGCGGCGAGCACTAGAGATCGCTGAGGCTACCCTCGACAATCAACACCCATCCGTGGCGACTTGTTTGAACAACTTGGGGCAACTGCTGCAGGACACCAACCGGCTTGAAGAGGCGAAACCGTAATTGCGGCGAGTGCTTGAAATTCTCGACTCTTGTGGTCGGCAGGCCAGGCACGAGCAGCCGCATTTCAAAACCGTGAAAGCGAACTACAAAGCCCTCCAGCGGGCCATGGGACTAGATGAGTTGGATTAATCGGCAGCGGGTGCTTCCCGATTGATTCAATTCTGGGAGACCAACAAATATGACTGATTTAAAGGGGCTACATCAAGGAAAGAAAGCAACACTAGGTGTCTCACTGCCCAACGGCCCGCAGACCCCTAATAATCACTTTTGTATATATGCCCTTTGAAAATTCGTGGTTTTCCTGTAGGTGTTCTCCATCATGAATCAACAACTGCTGGATTGAGAGCAGGAACCGAGTGGTATCGTAATTTGTTTATGCGCGACCCCAAGACTTTCCGAAGCAATGCATGGTTTCAGGGTGATCAATACGAACACATGTCCAGGCGGGCTTGGTTGCGATCGGAAGGCCTAGGCGACATGGCGTTTGATGGCAGGCCAATCATCGGAATCTGCAATTCCTGGTCCGAGTTGACCAACTGCAATGCCCACCTGCGGCAGGTGTCTGAAGCTGTCAAGCGTGGGGTCTGGGCAGCAGGTGCTGTCCCACTCGAATTTCCTACCATTTCGCTTGGCGAGATGTTCATGAAGCCGACCACGATGCTCTTCCGCAACCTCATGTCCATGGATGTTGAGGAATCAATCACCGCAAACCCAATCGATGGAGTTGTGCTTTTGTGTGGTTGCGACAAGACGACGCCTGCCCAGTTGATGGGAGCATCTTCTGCGAATGTGCCAGCCATCATGGTCACCGGTGGACCCATGCTGTCCGGACGCTGGAATGGTGAGCCATTGGGATCCGGAACTGATGGACGGAAACTTTTTGAAGAGTTACGCGCCGGGCGTATTGGTGAGGAACAGTGGTCCGAGATTGAGGGTTGTATCTCCCGAAGCGCTGGGCACTGCACAGTTATGGGAACCGCCTCGACCATGGCATCCATGGCAGAAGCCCTGGGGATAATGCTCTCCGGTGGTGCTGCAATTCCGGCTGTTGACTCCCGCCGGTATCAGCTTGCTGAAGCAAGTGGGCGGCGTATTGTAGAAATGGTCCATGAAGACCTGACACCCTCCAAAATCCTCACAAGGGCTGCTTTCGAGAATGCAATAAGAACGGATATGGCTATCGGTGGATCAACAAACGCTGTTGTGCACTTGCTAGCCATAGCTGGCCGACTGGGAGTTGAACTCTCACTAGATGATTTCGACCGCATCTCCCGCGAGACACCTTACATAACAAACATTAAACCCTCCGGTAAATTCCTCATGGAAGATTTTTACTACGCAGGAGGGCTTCCCTGCGTGATGAAAGAGCTCCTGCCCTTACTGCATGGAGATGCCATTACAGTAAGTGGCAAAACTTTGTCGGAAGAGCTGAACGGGGTCGAGATTCGGAACCGCGAACTGATTCACTCTCTTGACACTCCCTTGAATGAAGAGGGGGGCACAGCAATTTTGTATGGCAACCTTGCCCCGAACGGGGCTGTCATCAAGCAAACTGCAGCATCACCACACTTGCTGAAGCATCGCGGCAAGGCATTGGTGTTCGAACGCTATGAGGAGCTCAGGGCTCACATTGATGACGAAGACCTGCCTGTGGATGAGAATACTGTCCTGGTACTCAAGAATGCCGGGCCACATGGCGGACCGGGTTTTCCTGAATGGGGGCACCTGCCCATTCCTGCAAAGCTGCTCAAGGCCAATGTGAATGACATTGTTCGGGTTTCAGATGCCCGAATGAGCGGAACCAGCTTTGGCACGGATGTGCTTCATATTTCTCCTGAGTCAGCCATAGGTGGACCACTTGCGGCCGTTGAAACCGGAGATGAAGTGGAACTCAATGTCCCCGAACGACGTATTGATATCTGTTTGGAAGACAACGAGATACAGCGGCGGTTGGCAGAAAGGCCAACCCCGAACCCGCACTACAGACGTGGGTACGGCAAGCTGTTTCTTGAAGAGGTCACCCAGGCCCATGAGGGCTGCGATTTTCGTTTTCTGGTGCGGGAAAACGGAAATGGCCAGTAGCGGATCAGTTGATCCAGACCGGGCTTGCCCAACCTTTGTTGGCATAGAGCTGTTCCATTCGCAAGTAGTAATAGTCGCCTGACTTGGTCTGTTCCAGGTCCTGGTAGTCAAGTTCGAAGTCCAGCGCTGATTCGGCTTGAACCAGTTCACATACGCGTTCGAAGAAGACTTCAAGGCCCATTCTTTTGAGATAGCGATGTTCAAACGGTTTTGTGCCCTGCCCCTGCCAACGGAAATAACCTTCTCACTTGAGTGCATCCAGTGGAATGTTCACCGCGATCGTTCCCAGATGAGGGTCCTCCAGTTTGAAGTCCAGTCTACCTTCGACATCTGATATATCCACAAGCATTCCGTCGCGATCATTGGACGTAGCTGCAGTGTGCCAACGAATCACATCGGCATCCTGTTGCATCCACTCAATCAGATATAGACATTTCGCTTTCATCCTTAATAACCAATCACAGTATATTCCTCGATCCCAATAGACCTGCTCTCATCCCCCTGTCTTCGCTATGCTGAAGCCCATGAAGCGCTGGTTACTCCTTTTATGGGTTTTGTGTGCAAGTGTAAGCGCCGCTGATATCGGTCAAGCACCACTGCTATTTCGTGAGGATTGGACAAGTAGCCCACCAGCTATCCCACTCACGCAACGCGATATTTCCAATTCTCAGCTGAAACTTGATGTCCACGGTCCCGGGGCTTTACTGATCAAGAAGAGTTTTCATGATGCACGCGACTGGGATCCCCATTACGTTTGGTCAGGGCTAGCTCAAGGCTCGTGGGCAGTCAGCCTTTCATTAGCAGATGACGGCATCATGGATCTCACAGGAACTGCAACACTGCGCTGGCGCAGTCACCAGTCCGGTTTCCATGAACTACGTGCCATTGTGGAGTTGGAAAACGGGGATTGGTTAGTCAGTGAGACATCTGATCCCACCTCAACCCAATGGCACATTTTTGAGTTGGTACTCTCAGATACACGTTGGAGACAACTCAATATCTTCACTGTTAAAGAAGGCTCCTTTGTCTCGGAAGTCTCTCTGGATCGTGTTCGTTCCGTCGGCTTTACAGATTTACGAACTGGTGGCAGGAGCAGTGCCTGCTCCCGTCTGGACTGGATTGAGGTTTACGGACAACGAATTGCCAGTGGACCATTACAGTTGTTTATCCTTTCCGGACAATCCAATATGGTTGGCTGGGGTAGCAGCCTGGATCTTGAGAGTGTTGCTCGCTTCGGACATAACCAGCGCCTGTACATGTTCGAGAACGACCAATGGCAATCACTGAAGCCGTTCAAAGACCCTTCCCAAATGCAGCGGGATAGATTTGGCATCAACGAATATACATTTGGACCAGAAATTGGATTTGCTCATGAATTGGCAAAAGCATGGCCAGGCAATCGCATTGGAATAGTAAAACAGGCCGTCGGTGGTACTGGCATCATGGCTTGGGCGCCTGCATGGAACCAACAGGATGCTGACCTGACCAGTGATGCTCACAAGGGCCCGCTTTATCAAGAACTCCTGAACAAGGTAAAGGGGATTATGTAGTTGAGTGCCCAAACCGCCTGTAACTGACTGACTCCAAACGCAGTTACCGGGAACGCTTCCAGTCCTTCACGCGACGGACCCTGACGGGCTGCAAAACAGCCTTGGCAAATTCCTCCAAAGTCCCGTTAAAGCTGAGCGTCTCCCGCAACTCAGCAGCGCTTGGCCGGTAGGTATCGGGAGGGACTTCCACCTCCCTGGCCTCTGTTGCGTGTCGGGTTTTCTCTCGCTTCATGTGCGTTCCCCGCATGCCTCTATTGTCGCAGCCCCTGCCGGGCCAGCTTTGCGACGAACGCAGCCTGATCCAGCGTTCCCTTGGATGAGTTGCAGGCGCTGCATACATAGCAGCTGGAGGTTGTCCCCGGGAACAGGGTGCGGTTCTTGACGTTCAGTGCCACTACGCCACCGCCACCGCCCTGGCACCGGACTGCAAGCCCTTGTCCTTGATCAGGGCCTTGTAGGTGAGCCGCTTGCCATCCATCCCGCGACGCAGGGAGCCGATCTGCTTGATGGTGTCCTGCTCGCGGACATTGTGGCGTCCGGCGAACTCCTGCACGTAGCGGTCCAGGTGCTTGGGGCTGAACTTGTGGAAGGTGCCCTTGTGCGCCCGCTTCATCATGGACCATAGGGATTCGATCCCGTTCGTGTGCACGTCACCCTTGACGTATTCCTGGAGCGAGTGCCGAACCGTGTCGTGGTCGAACGGCAGCGTCTCGTAGGCACCCGCATCATCCGTATAGACGGTCGCATCGGACTCGGCATGGTCGCTCACGAACCCTTGCAGCGTCTCCTTGTCGGTCGATTCCACCACCTTGGCCGCCACCTTGTTGGTCTCGCGATCCCTCGCGCCCACCACCGCGGTCTTCCCGACTGCGCCCCGGCCCGTTCCCTCCAGCTGCTTGCGTTGGGCGTTCGACATGTTGCGACGCTTCCCGCCCATGTAGGTCTCGTCTGCCTCGACCGGTCCGCTGAACGGACCGACCCGCTCGGTCAGCACCAGGCGCAACCGGTGGGCCAGGAACCATGCCGACCTCTGGTTGATCTCCAGGTCACGGTGCAGCTTCATGGACGAAACGCCCTTGAGGTTCGTCATGACCAGGAACATCGCCAGCATCCAGTCCTGGTAGCCGATCTTCGAGCATTCCATGACCGTGCCCGTCCGGACGCTGAACCGCTTGCGACCGCAAGCCTGCTCGCGGCAGCGGAACGGCATGGTCTTGTGCTGGCATCCGACCTGGACGTTCAGCGACCCGCAATACGGGCAGCACACCCCGGACGGCCAGCGTTGCTTGATGAACCACTCCTCGGCCTTTTCGTTGCTCGGGAATCGGCGCATGATGGCCTTTAAGCTGACGCCCTTGCGGTGTGACTTGCCTGGTGCATCTGCTCTGTTCATCATGACTTTATTCTAGTAGATAAGTGCCAACAAGTCAAGTGGAAAAGCGGCGATTTGGGCACTAAACTACATAATCCCCAAGGTAAAGGCTGCCATCAAGGAGGAAGAAGTCGAGATTCGGGGATTTCTATGGCTGCAGGGAGGCAAGGACATGATTCTCATGAAAACTGCCGACCGTTATGCAGAAAACCTTGAAACCCTGGTCAATACATTGAGACATGACCTCGGCAAGCCGGAACTGCCTGTTCTGGTAGGCACTTACAGGCAGAAATCAATGCCTGACGATCTGAAGGACATGAACCCAAATGACTTTCGATACGAAAGTGACAAACCAAGACCTGGTGCATTAAAGGTCATGCAGGCACAGACGAATGTTGCAAACACGATTCTAAACTCTGCCCCCGTGATTCTTCGAACTGCCCACATATCCGAAGAATGTTCACGCCAATGCAGAGGGCATGTTACTGGCAGGCCAAAAATATGCTTCTATATACCTTGAACTGTTCAAGCCTGCTGAATAATACGAAACATCTTCATCACAAGTTATCGGCTTGTGTACAATCATGCCGAGTTGAGCCTTTCAGAATCAGGTTCAATTAAATACATTCGAATGGGCTCCATAGAACAAAACTGGCATAACAGTCTCAACAGGAGAAAGGCATTAGCCGGATTGGCCGGCTTTCTGGCCGGGATACCCGGTGCATTTGGGCAACAGGATACTTTTCGGGATCATCAAAGAATCCCGAAATTGGAGGAACTTCGAACAGTATTTGATTTTGAAGCGGTCGCCTATGAAAAGCTCCCAAGAGCGGCATATAACTACACAGCAAGGGGTTCAGAAGGAGAGTTCACACTTCGGAGGAATCGCGAGGCCTTTGACTGGGTCAAGCTTGTTCCCAGTGTGATCGGTGAATCAACACCCATCAGTACTGCCACGAAAGTCCTGAATACATCTATGGACTTTCCTGTGATGTTGGCTCCTAGCGCAGGTCATCTCTCCCTGCATCCGGGCATGGAATTGGCAACCTACCAGGGAAGTTCCCAAGCTTCGAATACTCCCATGATCGTTAGCCATGTATCCAGCATGCCGTTCCCCAAAATCGCCGAGTTCAATGGCGGGCCACTTTGGGTCCAGTTGTATCCACGGCAGGAACTTGAAGGGAATCGCGAGCCACTGGAATCTGCACAGCAGGCTGGTTGTCAAGCTGTTGTTGTAACGATAGATCAACAGGCCGCTTTTTACGACAGAGCCATTCATGACCTCAATCTTTCAAACCGCAGGAACAGACCACCGCGAAATCCTGGGAACCCTGAAAAGTACCACTTCTCTGCCTCCAGGCTCTGGTACAACTGGAAATTAGTTGAATGGCTGCGAGGCATGCTCCAGGTCCCCATGCTGATCAAGGGAATCCTTACTGGTGAAGATGCCCTGCTCTCAGTTGAAAACGGAGTGGATGGCATTATAGTTTCCAATCACGGAGGCCGGACACTGGACTATGTCCCATCAAGTCTTGAAGTACTGCCGGAAATCGTAGAGGCTGTCAATGGCCGAATCCCGGTACTGATTGACAGTGGATTTCGGCATGGCAGCGATGTATTGAAGGCCCTGGCATTGGGTGCTTCTGCTGTCTGTCTGGGTCGTGTTCCACGTTGGGGCCTCGCATCGTATGGACCACCAGGAGTTACCAGTATCTTGAAGATCGTACAAGCCGAATTACTGGCATCCATGGCACAGTGCGGTGTATCAAGCCTGGATGACATCGACTCTTCAGTTGTACGAACGGATTTTCCATGAGTCATATGGATTGCAGCCGAAGACAGGCACTTGCTGCATTTGCGTCACTGCTCAGCACACAGATTCTTCTTGAGGGACAGAGTGCCCCACTAGCATCCGACGAACCTCCCGGTCGCATCACCCCGATGGATGACATTGCCAACGTATTCGAGATTGAACGCGTGGCTGAACGCAAGCTTAATCAGGAAACTTTTGCAAGAATTGCAGGTGGAGATCGAAGTGCTTTGGAGCGCATCACTTTTCGCCCTCGATTGCTGATCGATACAAGCCAGATTGACTTGAGCCTGGACCTGGTTGGTCAATCACTTTTTTCTCCTGTTCTGGTTGGCCCGGCTTCTCACCAGAAAAGGTTCCATGCCCAGGGTGAGATTGCAATGGCTCAAGGTGCAAAGGCAGCTAATGCCATCCTGATCGCCTCCGAACACAGTGATGACCCTATTGAGGAGATCTGCTCACATTCAGCATCTACCTGGTACCAGGTTTACCCTGATACAGATCATGGAGCGCTACTGGAACGAATACAGCATGCCGTAAAGGCAGGATGCAGTGCCGTCTGCCTTACTCTTGGGACATCTGGACAACGGATGGAACTTCCTGCCAACGGTGAACTGCAACAAGTTCATGCCCCCTACAACTGGGACAAGATTGAACAGTTGAGGGATGACATTGGAGTCCCGTTACTGCTCAAGGGGATCATGAATCCATCAGAAGCCGACACAGCTGTCGAGCGAGGGATGGCAGGCATTGTTGTTTCGAACCATGGCAGCAACCGATCAACTGGTACTATCTCACCAGTAAGTATCCTTCCTTCCATTCAAGAGGCTGTGAAAGGACGCATTCCAATCTTGATTGATGGAGGGCTCCGTCGCGGGAGTGATGCGTTGAAAGCTCTTGCACTTGGAGCAAGCGCAGTCATGGTTTGCCGTCCCGCACTCTGGGGACTAGCTGCATATGGGACTCTTGGCGTACAAAAATCCATAGAATTCATACAAGCCGAACTGGCTCAGGACATGACCATGCTCGGGACAGTCAATTTAACTGCAATCAATCGGGATCATGTACGTGTTCATAGCCGCTGAGCTTCTTGAACTCCAGTTGCTTCAACGGTTGTTGTCAGCCACATAGTCGGGATTGGGTACGGGATCCTGAGCCCCGACAGCAGCTCTCCATGCATGTAGCTTGTCGCGCAATTCCCTGGCTTTCTCAGGCATGGCTTTAGCCAGATCATGTTCTTCCCCAATATCTTGAGTCAAGTTGAATAACTCCACGCGACGATCTTCATAAAACTCCACCAGTCTCCAACTACCATCACGGATGGCAGAGTATGGAGTTGCACCTCCGGCATGGTAGTGCGGATAGTGCCAATAAAGGGTCTCTCGAGCCATCTTTGCTGTTGGATCCTGAAGAATATTTACAAGACTGACTCCATCCAGGTTTTTATTGTGTGTTGGATCACCCTCAATGCCAGCAATCTCCAGGATCGTGGGGTAAATGTCCATTGTTATCACCGGCTCTTCGATCAGTGCACCTCCTGGCGTCACACCTGGCCAGTAGTAGACCGTAGGAGTTCGAACCCCGCCTTCATAGACTGAGCCCTTCCCTGCCCTCAACGGGTAGTTCTCAGTCGGATTGCCCATACGACCATCTGGCCCTTTTCGATCAAGACCACCGTTGTCTCCCGTAAGGATCATGACAGTGTTATCAGCGATGCCCAGCTCTTCCAGTTTGGCCCTCAGTCTCCCCACACTCCGATCCAGGCTCGCCAGCATGGCTGCATAGACAGGGTCACGATGCAATTTTTTAGAGTCAACCTTGTCAGCAAACAGTGCAATATCTTCTTCCTTGGCTTCGATGGGTGTATGCACCGTGTAATAAGAAAAATTCAGCAGGAATGGCTCATCCTTGTAATCCTCAAGAATCATCAGTGCTTCATCCGTCAGCACATCAGTCAGGTAATCTCCTTCCTGACCACCTTCAGGTAATGGGGCAACATAACGGCCATTACGTTCGTATGGATGGAAATAACTTCCCGGGGCACCCCACTCGTTCCCGCCTATATTTCGATCATAGCCATGGTGCTCTGGACTGTAGTCTTGCATCACATCAGGCTGGAGGCGAGGCATCAGATGCCACTTGCCTACATGTGCTGTACGGTAGCCAGAATCTTTGAGAACCTCGGCAATCGTCTTGTGTTCATGATCGAGTTTCATGTTCCAGTCAGGAACCTTGAGCTTGGCCTTGGGGCGAACCTGTCCTGCAATGAAATCAGTCACATGTGTGCGTGCCGGGTAGAGCCCGGTCTGTAATGCAGCGCGTGTTGGAGAACAAACAGTGCATGCCGCATAGCTTTGGGTGAAGCGGACTCCATCCGCTGCCAGCTGATCGACATTTGGTGTCTGGTAGAAGTCACTTCCCGTACAGCCAAAGTCTTTCCAACCAAGGTCGTCAACCAGGAGAATCAGAAAGTTTGGCTGGCGGTCTGCATCTGTTTGGGGGAGTGGGCCAGAACATGCCAACAGTAAGATGACTGTAATGGCAACGAGAAAATTTCGCATGACTTGATTCTTGTATTTTCCATTACGAGAATCAACTGGAACTTCTTCATTTATTGTAGTCAACATGTCCTGTAACCCCCTGCCCACCAACATTCAAACTGACTTGTGTTTATTGCGTAATCTCCAACAAGACTATTCGTAATCAACTTATTCAATCCCGGACTTTCCCGGAAATACAAGCCTCCCTTCGGTACAATCGGAGCACCATGATTACAAGACGTGAGCTAGGAGCAGCCACAGCCGCTCTGTTAACTTCCTGCACGGTTCCGGAACAGTCCCCGGAAGCTGAATCTTCCAACGGACGGATCTACCTTGACCTTCATATCGATACTCCCTCCCGCCTGCTTTCCGAAGAACTGAACCTTGCGGAAAGCCATCCCTACACACATGTCGACATTCCCAAAATGCGACAAGGCGGCCTGACTGCTGGTTTCTTCGCTGTGTTTTCTTCTGCAGGCAACAAGACCCCTCTGGAAGCGGTCAAGGAGGCACTGAAGATCACCGATCTGATTGTTGAAGAAGTCAAACGCCATCCTGACGATCTATTCCTGGCATTGAATTCAGAAGACGTTCTAAAAGCCCATCGTGAAAACAAGATCGGGGTTCTGCTCGGAGTCGAAGGTGGCCACATGATCGACTCAAGTATTGCGGTGCTACGCCAGTTATACCGACTCGGGGCAAGATACCTGGGACTGACTCACAGTGGTCATACTCCCTGGGTAGGTGCCGCAGAATACTCGGATGGACCAGAAGGACTAACTGATTTCGGCAAGGAAGTTATCCGTGAGATGAACCGTCTCGGCATGATGATCGACCTTTCGCATGCCTCGGACCAGGCATTCTATGACACGGTTGATACCTCCCAGTCACCAATTCTCAATACTCATGCTGCCTGCCGTTCCGTCGCAAACCATGCACGGAACCTCACCGATGACATGCTCAAGACTCTTGCACAGAATGGTGGTGTTCTGGGAGTTGCTTACTACGCAGGAATGATTGACGACGACTATCGCTCAAGAATGCCCCAGTTAGCTGAAATCGGCAAGAAACGGTCAGCGGTCAGGGAACAGTTCAAGGCTAACAAGAAGCAACTTTCTGAAGAACTCTGGAAGCTGAGCCTTGCTGAGGTTGAATTGATTGGTCAACCACCTCTAAGCAAGCTGGTCGACCACATTGAGCATGCAGCTACCGTAGCCGGGATTGACCACGTTGGGTTGGGTTCGGACTTTGACAGCGTGATGCTAAAGCTGCCTGAAGGACTTGAGGACATTGGAAAAACTCCTAACCTCGTAGCGGCTCTTGAAGAACGCGGCTTTTCGGAAGAAGATGTTGCCAAGATAATGGGTGGGAATGCTTTGAGAGTCATGCAACAGAACGAGAAAATAGCAACTGGGTAAGCTCAGCAGAATACTGTTTCAATACCGGGATCAAAATCGGGAATAATGAATTGTCATGTTCTTGACCCGATGAAATGCTATTGGTCTACTAACCTCTGCAGTTGCAGCTCGCTCGCAATCTCTAAAAGAACCTGTTTCTCAACTCGTTGAAGCCAACGACCAAATAGTCAAAAGCTACATTGAACAACAAAACACAGACCCCACTAGGCCGTTGGCGGGGAGCCATCCCTGATCAATATGGTCTGCATCAGCCTGGTTCGGCTGGTGGCGTACTTGTGCGTGGTGTTGCTTCATACATCCATCCAGACTCGCAATATCACAAGCATCCGGAACTGAAACAGCGAATCAAACTCGCTGCCGAACAGTGAGCAATATGGGCCACCGCAACGATCTGTCCACTCTCGAAGCCATCCGCGTCGCCATTGAGCAGAGGTGCATTCTCAACCCTGCCTAGCCCCCTGGGTGAGCAATTACGGTTCAGGTAGCGGAACTTGGCTCCCAACCGCTAGAAAGGGCTTCCAAACTCATCCCAAGGCTTGCAACACGCCTACTGCAAGAGATGTTGACGCAGCTGGAATATGGCCGTACACTACCAGTATGGCCGTAACAACAATCAAATCGACGTATTCGCTGGATATCGAATCCGTGCGTGCGCTGGAGGCTTTGGCGCAACGCTGGAACGTGCCGAAGTCCGAAGTGTTGCGCCGCTCCATTCGAATTGCAGCGATGGAAGGGGGGCTTGGTAACGGTTCGGCACTTAGTGCTCTCGACCGATTGCAGACTTCACTGCGCGAGCGCAAGATAGATGTTAAACAGTGGGCACGGGATCTGAAGGCTGAACGCAGCGCAGCTGCCCAGCGACTGCCTTCCAAGTCCCAATGATTCATTTGGACACAAGCTTTCTGATTCGGGCACTGGACCTGGGGTCAACTGAAGACCGCAAACTGCGGCGCTGGATTGGGGCGGGTGAAACATTGGGAATGAGCACAGTCGCCTGGACAGAGTTTCTGGGCGGCCCCCTCGCACGATCCGATATTGAATTGGCTGCCGAGATCGTTGGAGAGCACTGTGACTTCAAACCGGAGCATGCTGTGATTGCCGCCCGTTTATTCAATGAGTCGGGAAGGCGGCGTGGATCATTAATCGACTGCATGATTGCGGCGGCGGCACTTGCCGACAGCGCGCCTATTGCGACTGCTAATGCAGCGGACTTTCACCGGTTCAAGGATTCCGGCCTGACGATGGCATAAGGCGACTCATCGATTGCCTGGAAGCAGACGAGGAGGCGGGTCGGTCTGGCCTCGGCAAGGGCGGAATTGCTCTGCTTCACAGCGATACTAAGCCTCCAAGGCCAAGTGTATATCTAACTGCCTAGACCCCGGTTTACAAAATAATTGAGATCCGGTGGAACTGAACTATTGCTTCAATCGCACTCCATACATCGGGTAACACGGTTCGCAGTTTCAGACTTGATGATATAGTCTCAATCCCCTTGGCCCTGCTTTGAGCCCACACACCGGAAATGGGTCTGAGTATCAGGATTCCACTGATGTCGTCAACCTTTCTTCTGGATGCAATCCTGAGCCTGCGGTGGTGGTTTCCAGGAAGATTTTTTGCACCGTCTGGTGCAGATTGCCATTGACACCTTTATGCCGCTGCTTTCCGGGCAATGCGATGAACGGTGGCAGTCAGTGCCTGACAGGCCTTGATATGGATCAGCAGGAGATGTTACATGGCCGATAAAGAAAGAGGCAGATATTTGTGAATATACTCGGGCGAATTATCGGCGCAATTCTAATCGTCACTGGGGCTGTAGTCGCAATCCACACGATCATCAAGCCCCTGCCTGTATCACACTTCCAGCGAAGCCAGTTCATACAGCCCGATTTGGAGTATCATTAACCACTTCATGATACTGGCGGTCGTACTGGGCGTGATATTCAGCTACAACCACAAGAGAGGCGTTGACCTCGAAGGCGACCGCCGATTACCCGCGAGTTTCTGACAGCCAACACGCTGTTCTACAGTTTCCTGTTTGTAGGTATCCTGCTTTTCTGGAACTGGTTCAACTTCCAGAACCCCGATTTTGCAGCCGTTGGGATGGATGCCCAGCGACAATTAGAATTTTCACCAGCGACAAGTAAGCTGTCATTTCCTGGCTCGTAGACACCCTGTGGCGGCGTTGAATCCGGCCAGGAGAAGAGCGGCAGTTATGGTAAGGTTCGTCTCCACACCAGTTTCATCATGCCGGTACTAACATCCAGTGACTTAGTTACGGACACAGTCAAGCAAACGACTAAGAAAACAGAGGTTCTTTCAGTCCCATGTCAGGAGTTCGGAACTTATGGTGTAGCCTCATGATATCTTTGAAAACACATATCTCTGAGCTTGGTACAACAAGTGCACCAGCTTGCGATAGAACCTGCAAAGCGAGATTCAGTCCTTGACGCTGTGCGAGCGGTTGGAATAGTTAGGGATGATCCCGGTTGCCCAAACTGCATCGCAGCATGGCAGGCTGTGGAGGTGTTGGGGATGGTTTCGCTTTACGACGGCCTGGAAGCCGTACATAGCCACATCCATGACATCCGGTAGCAAGTCGCCGGGGATCTAGCTGACATCAAAAAGGCGAACCTGAACCAAAGTGGCAGCTGGAACGCATCCAAGCTTCGATTGAGTATGAACCACGCCCCTCAGGAATGCCTGTCATGAGCGTAAACGCCTTCCAACAGAAAGCATGATGACCACCGGCTGGCCCCGCATCCCGGAATATGTCGCGCTCGAACTGTTGGGTAAACAGACGAAATGAACGACCCTCTATCTTCGCTTTGGTAACAAGGGTATGCTTCGCGTCAATCTGCGGTGTTCTGGTGTTCATTCGATTCGCAGGCTTGACCGATCAGCGTTGCACAACGGTATCGCCATTCAAACCAATAGAACCTCCCCCTGCTAAGCCCTCTCCGGTAAACTGAAAAATGGGCACTTCTATTTCAACAAGACACCCTGTTGCTGTTTCACTGTCCTGAATATTTCAGTAATGCTAATCACCTACTCCAATTGATGGCAAGACCAGTCACTTCAAGGATCACACAGCAAGTATTGACCAATTCAGGAGTCATTCGAACTGGTAACTGCTTGCCACCAAAAAACAAAACAAGTTTGCAACAATAATACGGCTTCATGCACAAATCAATGAAGCAAAGTTCAAGTAGGTTCCATTCTGCAACGCAGGACCATCATGGCAGTCTGTCTGGCGACAGTTATGCTCGCTGCGAGTATATCCGCTGCCTCCATCTGGGCTGCAAGCAGTTATATCGAACACGCTGCCAGGCAGAATGTTTACGAACAGATCACTGACATACCTTATCGCGAAGTAGGTCTCGTACTGGGAACTTCACCAAACATCACCGGTGGTCAGAATCAGTTCTTCTCTGCCCGCATCGCTGCTGCCTCCGAACTCTACAAAGCAGGAAAGATCGGGCACATCATAGTCAGTGGTTCCAATCCAAGCCGCTATTACAACGAACCCATTGTCATGAAACGGGATCTTGTTGAATTGGGAGTACCCGCAGACAAAATAACAGCCGACTACGCTGGTCTGCGGACTCTCGACTCGATTGTTCGTGCTGACAAGGTACTGGGACAACAATCATTTACTGTCATTTCACAGCGTTTTCATGCCATCAGAGCAGTGTTCCTTGGGATGTCCTATGGGCTTGATGTAATTGCATTCTGCGCCAGGGATCCCTCAGATCAGCCCTATTTCAGAATAAATCTAAGAGAATACGGTGCCCGCTTCAAGGCACTGCTTGATGTCTGGGTGCTTGATACACAACCCAGGTACCTGGGTGCACCAATTGACATCCACTCAGATCCTGCGGCCACTAAAACCGAAATCAGGAAGCAGCAATAATCAATCAACTTCGTGTGACTGGTGGACATACAACCAGACTTCCAACCAGTGGAACCAATCAACTCTGCCACATCAAATGATTATTTATCGCATGGTTCTTACAGTTCCTTGAACTCTGTGAACCAGTTCAGTGAGATCCGAATTGCCGGAGATGTCGCATTACCTAAAAGATCAACCAGGACAAAGCGCCCTTCAGGACCTGCATCATAAGCTGAAAAACGCCTGCTGGAAAACAGGTTGGGACTGGAAAAAAGCGGCTCTGTTTCTCCCATCTGAAATGATTTGCCAGTCCGTACATTCACAGAGTAGAGGGTTTCCTCACGCGTGTAGTACAACTCATTCCCGTCACTGCTCCAGCGAGGTTCAACTCCTCCCTCAGTCGAAACCTGCCAGCGCTCATCTCCATCAGGAAATGGCTTGACATAGATCTGGACATCTTCAGACTCATTGCTTTGATAAGCAACATATCGACCGTTCGGCGAAAAAACCGCTCCCTCCACCATAAATGGCGATTCAGGGATGTATTCATGTGCCTCCCAACGGTCTTCACTCTGCAGGTATTCGAAGTACCCTATTGAGGTTCTTACGGGACTCGCAAATCGTGACTGCTGTGCAGTCTCACTGCCAGTTCCTATGCTGTTCGCTGAAATATCAGTAATCTGGTTTTGCAAACTAAGTCTTCGATACAGGATGTAACGGCCATCCCTGGACCAGTCGAGGGGAGTAAATGGCCCCTGGTTGAATGAAGTGATGACTTGAGGCAATGCCCCGCCACCAACAGTCACACCTTTCAGCTCTTGTGAGCCACGCTGGGTAAAAGCAACCCGTTTGCCATCGTAGGACCAGATCGCACCTGTTTCTACCATGTCATCAAAACTCAGTCGATTCAGGACAGGCCTTGCAGTTTCATGAACCCACAAGTCAAAATTCCGACCACTCCCGCCCAAAGCCAGGATTTTATCCCCACCAGGGGATATGCGCGGACCCATGATTGAAGTTTGAGGCTTCCCTATCTCTCCAATTTCCTCGCCTGACCGGTTCACCCATATCAGGCGTTTTTGCCCTGACAACGGATTGTCCAGGTAAACAAGGGTGCCATCCGCTGAAACGGAAACTTCACTGGCATTCTGTGCAATCGGGAATGCATCACCCTCTGTCTCAAGTCTGCTCAGGGAAACCTTGATTGCCCACATCGCCGATGTCATGCTTGATGGCTGGTACAGAATATGCCCGGTCTGCGAGTAAACCGCGTTGCTGCCTTCCAGCAATGTTATGACTTCACCAGCATTCGAACCGGTAAGATGGCGAAAGATGACATGGTCCCTGTCCGGTGTGTGTTCCGAATACAACAGAACCGGTATGTCAGCAGAAGTTGTCACTACTGACAGCTTCCGGATCAAGTGCCGACGGAGTGGAGCATCTTCAAACAGGGGGTTCGGGGTTCCACCAATCTTGGAGACCTGCATCAACTGCCCACCGAATGAGCTGAAATAAATCGACTCCCCGTCAGCACTCCAGGTAGCCGTTCCAAAACCCAATCCGGATTCCGCATCAACCAGCGTCGTGATGGTATACCCGCGCAAGGTTACTGTTTTGAGCCCGTTATTCGTTCTAAACCCGATAGCACTGCTGTCCGGGGCCCAAAACACTTCACGAGCTCCGCGAGTCCCCACAATCTGAATCAGTTCATGACGATCAAGCGACTGAAGCCACAACATCCCACGTGATCCTGATGTTGTGAAAGCGATATAACGCCCGTCGGGAGAAATGGCTGAATGGCTTATCCTTTGGTCTGTCTCGATTGCTTCGACAGGCCGAATCGTAAAACGTCGCAGAACCTTGTCATCTTCGCTGCGACCTTGCCCCAGGATAAGCAAAACGACAACAGCCATGACCAACATCAATCCAGCAAAGCCGACTTTCAGCGTCAGCCATTTTGGACGAATCGCAGTTTGGCTTGCAAGTACATCGGAAACTGCACCAGAAGCTGATGACTGTGATTGCTGTGAGGTGACAATAGTGCCTAGCTGGTCGGGGTCACTGTGTCCATTGACAGGTAGGCTCTGAGGGACAACCTCAGATTGCTGTAATGGCTGGATGACGGTTTTGCCGGAAACCATCCTCTTTTGCAGCCGCTCCAGGTCAACAACGAGTTCACGTCCTTCCTGGTAGCGGTCTGCTGGAGACTTGGCCAGGCATTTCTCAACGATCCACTCAAGTTCCATTGGCACACGGGAACGAAGGGAAGTGACTGGTTGCGGATCCTCGTTGAGAGTGGAGTACAGGATTGCCTGGTCGTAATGTCCCTTGAAAGGCAGTTCCCCGGTGACCATTTCATACAGCACGACACCAAGTGACCAAAGGTCACTGCGTTGATCGACCAGATCACCCTGAGCCTGTTCGGGTGACATGTAGGCAATCGTCCCGAGCCTGGATTCAACTTGTGTCAGCTTTGAACGCCCCGACACCTGAGCCAGCCCGAAGTCCATCAGCTTGATGACTTCACGGCCAGCCGTGCTTTTGGAGACGATCATGTTGGTGGGCTTGATATCCCGGTGCACTACCCCGCTCTGGTGAGCTGCAACCAATCCTTCGGCAGCTTGCTTGGCAATCTCAACAGCTTGGGACAAAGGCAGCGGGCCGCGTTCAATCAGCTTGTCGAGGGATTCGCCTTCCAGGAAAGCCATGGCAATGAATGTCCTGCCATCCTGTTCATCAATCTCGTAGGTTGTGCAAATATTGGGATGATCCAGCGAGGCTGCGGCCTGCGCTTCGCGCAGAAAACGCTCGGCATGCTCCCCTTTGCCGGTCATTTCCTGCGAAAGGAACTTCAGGGCAACTATCCGATTCAGACGTGTATCTTCCGCCTTGAAGACTTCCCCCATCCCACCTTCCCCGATCGGTTCCAGGATGCGGTAGTGCGATACTGACTGGCCTGTCATTGCAAAGGGCTAATCTATTCTGGCGAGTGCTGGCATAGTGTAGTTACTTAATCAGAAGGCCTGTCCACAGCAGTCCAGGAACTCCCTGCGTAGTACTATCAATCTACTGCAGACATTACTACTTAATTCACAATACAAAGGCTTTTCCCTTATGTCCACGAATAAGACACAACCGACAACTGCCAGTGTTCACAAATTCATCTCTTCGATCGAGGATCCCTTAAGAAGAAAAGACTGTGAGCTACTGCTTGCCATGATGGGCAAATTCACAGCCCAAAGACCCCTGATGTGGGGTGAAAGCATCATTGGATTGGGGACTTATCCCTATCGCTACGCTAGTGGCCGCGAAGGGACCTGGTTCCGCACCGGGTTTTCTCCACGCAAAAACGCACTGGTGCTCTACCTGATGCTGAATCTGGGAAAACAGACTGACAATCTCGCAAAGCTTGGTAAACACAAAGCAGGAAAATCCTGCTTGTATATCAAGAAGCTGTCTGATGTTGACCTGAATGTCTTGGAGGGCATGGTCCGGGAATCTTTCCAGCAAACAACAGATTCTGCAAGTTGCGGGTGAATCGGTACTGTCCCCTGACTGCGTAAGATCAGCATGTGGAACACTGGCAACTGGATTCAATGGCATATCAGGGCTGCCAATAGCTCAAGTTTGCATCCTTGATCACGTACACAGGTACGCTGCGCTGAGAGGGTCAGCGGCTCCACGACCAATCCCGGCTCCACTCCTGAGACGGCCAGATACCTAGTCCGCCCCCTGATGGAACCTGGGGCTCCCTCAACAGTGACGTCGTCTCCTTGCCTGCCAGCCTGCTCGGTGCTTGCAACGGGGCCGTGGCAAGTCAGCCTGTTAAAATTAATCAAGGAGCACACCCCAAATGACAGACATCAATCCTGGTGAAATCCTATCCACGCTGCCTGGATTGTGGCTGGTACAGGTGCCGATTTAGCCTATACTTCTAACCGGAGGGTTCGGGGATTGGCAGCTCACAACATCTCCGAAAAAATGGAAGCGATACAATCCGAGATGAATTCTTCAATTGAATTATTGCGTAGTGAGGTGAGATCCAGCATCTCTGACCTGCGCTGGATGGTTGGCATCTTCGCCGCGGCTGTAGTCGCCATGACCGCAACCGTCTTCGCTGGCACCGTCAGCATATTCTTCAGGGGCTGAGGACCACAGGAGTAAAGCCTCCGGACTTTCTCCAGAACCAGATTATCCCTGAATATGCGAGTTGGAGTAGACAGTGGCGGAACCTTTACTGATTTCGTTTATTGGGATGGTGATAGCCTCCAAACTCGCAAGATACGATCAACCCCAAAAGATCCATCGCTAGCCATTCTTGAAGGACTTATGGAGATCCATGCCACTGAGATCGTGCATGGATCCACAGTTGCTACAAACACACTCCTGCAACGCAATGGAGCACGTACTGCTTTGATTGCTACCCGAGGGTTTGAAGACCTCTTGGAAATCGGGCGCCAGAACAGGTCTTCACTCTATGACTGGAACCTGCAGGCCCAACCCGGGCTTGTATCCAAGGACCAGAAGTTCGGGGTCAATGAGCGCATGCTTCATGATGGCTCCGTACTCACACCCCTGAAAGAGGCGGACATCAACGGCTTGCTCAATGGGCTATCCGGTGTGGAGTCCGTCGCAGTCTGTTTGCTGCACAGCTACGCCAACCCTGCCCATGAACAGAAAATCGGGCAAATCCTCCGCGAGGCCGGCTTCTCAACCTCACTTTCAAGTGAGATCCTGCCTGAGTACCGCGAGTATGAACGGGCAGCGACAACTGTCGTCAACGCCTACGTCTCCCCACTCATGAAGCAATACCTCGAAATGTTGAGTGCTGCACTTGGAAACACTCAACTGCGCATCTTCCAGTCCAATGGGGGCTCTATCTCTGCAGAAGAAGCATCCAGTCAAGCAGTCAGAACAGTTCTTTCTGGACCTGCAGGAGGACTAGTCGGTGCTGCCACAGTCGCTCATGAGCTGGACATTGAGCGATTCATCAGCTTTGACATGGGCGGAACTTCTACCGATGTGTCCCTGTATGACGGGCGTCCACAATACACCACGGAAGGCGAAGTAGCAGGATTGCCTGTGCGAATCCCCATGTTGGACATTTGCAGTATTGGAGCTGGTGGCGGTTCCATTTCCTACTTCGATAAAGCAGATGCACTGCGAGTTGGTCCGCAATCCGCAGGGGCTGAACCCGGACCGGTTTGTTACGGAACAGGCACGGAACTCACTGTAACGGATGCCAACCTCCTGCTTGGGCGAATTGAGCAAGGTTCTTTCCTTTCAGGGACAATCCAATTGGATCTGGAGCGTACGCGCGAGATTGCATCCAGAATCGCTGACAAGGCATCTATCTCGATTGAGCAGCTAGCCGAAGCGATCATCCGCAGTGCCAACGCAACTATGGAGCGTGCTATCCGCTCCATCTCCATTGAGCGGGGGCACAACCCGCGGGACTATACTTTGATCTGCTTTGGCGGGGCGGGAGCATTGCATGCATGCGAGATTGCCGAGAGTCTGGAAATACCTCGGCTGGTAGTACCTGCTCACGCCGGAGTATTGTCAGCACTCGGCATGCTGGTGGCAGATTGCATCCGGGATTATTCAGCGAGCGTTCTCAATGAAGAGCCTGCTGTAGTGTTTACTCGCCTTGAAGAGCAGGCTCGCAGGGAAATGCGACAACAGGGTTTTGAAGATCCCCTGTTGATCCGGACTGTTGACATGCGGTACGAGGGGCAATCCTACGAGATCAACGTGCCGGAAGATCGTGCAGCAGCATTCGACCAAGAACACGAAAAACAGTACGGATACCATCATCAGAACTGGAATGTTGAATCGGTAACAGTCAGGGTCCAGGCTATAGGCCGAACACCGGAGAGTGCCTTGCCCAAGCTGGGGGCTACCTCAGATCAGCCAAACTTCACAAGTATCTACACTCCACCTGGCTGGAAATGCAGTACTGCTGACGGGGGGCACACACTTATTGAGCGTGTGGGCTAGACCTGACGGGCTTGATTCCTATTTACTGCTGATTCCAGTTCACTAAGAGCCAATCCAAGTTCATCTGCAAGCTGCCCGCTACTGAACTGGGTAATGGCGTCAGTCATTGCGCGGTAGTACCAAAGTGAACCTTCCTTGCCTCCCTTGAACAACTTCCATATCGTCTCACCATGCTGCCTGTATTCCAGATTCAGGGAGCGAATGTTATGCAGCTTGTCTGCAGACTGCACAAGCACTACGGATGCATCAGAATTGGCTAATGCTTCAATTGCAGCCTGCTTGCGTTGTTTCCAGGTCAAACCTGAAAACCTGTCCTCGCTGCACCCCAGAACGATGTCAGTGACCCTGTCACCAAACATCCTGCGGATCCTTGACTCAACCTTGTGACCTCCCTGATCCTCAACGGCATCATGTAACAAGGCGGCTATCGCCTCGTCCTCATCCCCTCCAAAATCCATGACAAGTGCCGACACTGCAAGTAAATGCGAAATGTAAGGGCAGCCAGTGGACTTGCGTTTCTGGTTGCGGTGCAAGAGGTTGGCATACACCAGAGCTTTGTTGAATCGTTCCGTCACTTCAAAAGGTTGCCCTGCAATTTATTGTGACTGCATTCACACAGGTCGATACAAAACTTTTAACATAAACTTATGCCTTTAACCAGAAGAGAATGGGCAGCAAGCCTGGCTGCCACCACCCTGAGTTGTTCCACAGATTCCGACAATAATCCTGCAAGCCAGTCGACAATGACCGGACAGTCGAATTTATCCAGTTCATATGTCATTGACTTGCATTGCGACACACCCATGCTCCTGCGTAACTCAAGCTATGACCTGGGTGTTCGGAATACTTACGGACAAGTCGACATCCCACGCATGCGTGAAGGCGGTATCAATGCTGTCTTCTTCTCTGTCTACACCAGTGCCTCTCGGAATACGGAACTCGAGTCGGTTCAGGAGGCACTCGAAATCATTGACTTGATCTACAAACAGGTCACCCGCTTTCCTGAAGATCTGATGCTGGCTCTCTCAAGCCAGGATATTGAAAAGGCAAAACAGCATAACAAGATCGCTATCCTGATCGGAGTTGAAGGCGGCCATATGCTGAACTCATCCTTGGCAGTGTTGCGGAACCTGTATCGCCTTGGCAGTCGATACCTGACCCTCACTCACAGCAAGGACACTCCATGGGCAGGTTCCTCTGGAAGCTCAGACAACACAGGCTTGTCGGATCTTGGCCGCCAGATTGTTGCTGCAATGAATATGCTGGGCATGCTGGTCGATGTCTCTCACGTTTCCGATCAAACGTTTCAAGATGTTATTGAAACGACTGCAGTGCCAATCATTGCTTCCCATTCCTCTGTTCGCGCAATTGCGTCTCATGCCCGCAACCTGACTGATGAGATGATCCGCATGGTTGCCGATCAGGGAGGAGTTGTCCATATCAATTACTACAACGCCTTCCTGGATGACAGCTACAAGGAGCGCAGTAGCAAGTGGAGAGAGGACAACCCATCCACTCCCACAACAGGGATGAATCCTGATGAAATAATCCAGGTACGGGCCAAGCGATCAACCGCTAAACTGGCAGCAATTGGCAGGACTCCATTCGATGTATTGCTCAATCACTTTGAGCATGTTGTCAATATCGGTGGCATTGAGTCCGTTGGCTTGGGATCAGACTTTGATGGGGTAGATGATGAACTCCCCGAAGGCATGGAGGATATCTCAAAGATCCCCAACCTGTTGGAGGGACTTTCAGGACGCGGATTCAGCAACAGCGATATCGAGAAAATTCTCGGAGGTAACTCGCTCCGTGTTTTGAAAGCAGTCGAGTCCTCGGCAAATACAGACTCCAGTGCCAGCGTCTGAAATCTTTCCTGGCAAAATCCCTATACAAGCATTGCAGTATTAGTAAGGGTTCCGATCTCGGGAACGTGGATCGAGCAAACATCCCCTTCACGTAAAGCTGCTTCTTGCTCAACGATGATTCCGGTCCCGGTCAGGATGACAGTCGGTGTCACTAGCTGGTTACAGCAAATGAGATAGTCCACCAGATCCTCAAGCTTTCGTTGTAATTTTGAAGTCGAGACGCTCCCTTCAAAAATGGTTTGATCTCCACGTTGTATCGTGCAGGTCATTTGAAGGTTATAGGGGTCAGTCAGTTCGTCTGGCGTAACCAGGACGGGCCCCAGCGAACAACAAGCATCGTATATTTTCGATTGCGGCAGATAAAGGGCATTTTCCCGCTCAATATCCCAGGCTGAGACATCATTGCCCAAGGTGTAGGCCAGTATCTCGCCAGCCTCGTCGACAACAATGGCCAATTCAGGCTCGGGAGCAGTAAACGTCGAGTCATACCGTATACCGATCGGTTCATCGGGACCAACACAGACTCGTTCGGTACCTTTAAAAAATATCTCCGGGCGATTCTCTGACTTGTGTACATAGGAGTACATCCCGGCTCGTGTCCCAAGTTCACCATCCCGAAAATCTGCACTCGGGGCATATGTGCACCCACATGCCCAGACTTCGTATGGGTCAACTGGTCTTATCAATTCAGGCTCTGTGATGAGTTCACGAAAGCTAACCGTTTTGACTACTTCTGTCAAAGGTATTTCGTGTTCAGTGGCTATAAGTAGTAAGCTGCTCAAGTCATGAGAATCGATCAGGCGATACCCCGACTCTTCCTCGACAGCTGCAACAATTTCGTAACCGGTAAAGATTTGTGCAATTTTCATTCCATTCTCCAAACAAACCTTGACATGACAAGGCAACCACTCGGTCAGGTCAGAATAATGCTGCAACCAGAGGAATCTCTAGTTTGCCACGACCTCTGGTGGCTGCGTGGTCAGTGTGCTGCCGTATGGCAACGGTGGCGGAGTTTCTGCAAGCTCGTTCACTGCAGTAAACAGAGGCCCAAAGTCCTTGTACAAATTACCAATCAGGCAGTCCGTCAAATCACCATGCAGGTCCGGGTGCTGTTTCAGGAGAGCCCCGAAATTGAAAGACGGGTCGTAAAACGCATATACCAGCTTGCGCATGGCTTCGATACCACAGCAAAGCTCTTCCCCGTACTGCTTGAATCGATCCGCACTGGGGTCCCCCGCAGCCAGGGCATCATGAGCCGCCAGAGCAGCGCTTTCACCACTTAACAAGGCCAGCAAGACACCTGAGGAAAACACCGGGTCAAGGAAGGTAAAAGCGTCTCCTGCCAGAACAAGACCATTGGTTGCGCAGTAACGGGAACGATACGAATACTCTGCCGTCACCCGCATGGGCTCAGTTCGTGTTGCTGGTGCCAGGTGCTCTTCAATCCAGCGGTTGAATACCGTCTCGCGTTTGAAAATTGCCTCAAGGTCCTTGCCATCCCTGTACAGATAGTCCCGCTCGGCAACAATTCCTACACTCACCATGTCCGGATGTAACGGGATATACCAGAACCAGCCTTTCTGGGGCAGGTAAGCCACTGTCGTGGCACCTTCGTCATAGCCTTCACCGCGGATTGCACCTTTGTAATAAGTCCAGATTGCCAGCTTGTTCAAACGGGGATCAGGGACCAACCACCCCAACTGTGTCGCCGCAAAACCGTGCCGACCTCCACAGTCGATCGTCACAGGTGCCCTTAACGTTGTCAGCTTGCCATCCCGCTCGATCTCGAGACCAGTACAACGTCCATCTTCAAAAAGCAGGCGTTTCGCAGTTATCCCCATCATCAGATGCGCACCCTTTGAAACAGCGTTGTCGAGCATCATCTGGTCAAACTCGTCACGCATGACCTGCCAGGTCTGGGAAGCAGGATGATCCAGGTGCTTGAAAAAGTAAAACGGAGTGGAGACCCTGCCATCCATGGAAGCAAATTGCACACTGTATTTCTTGATGAAACTGGACTCTCGCAGCTTTTCAATCATGCCGATCCTATCCAGTGGAAAATAACAGTAAGGCAGCAATGACTCCCCGACCTTGTAACGCGGGAACTGCTCCTTTTCAACAATGACTACACTCCTGCCACGAGCGGCCAACACCGCTGCTGCAGTTGTACCAGCCGGACCGCCCCCAAGAATTATGGCGTCCCAGCTATCTTCTTTCCGTTGATCGTGTTCTGTACTCTCAGGCATAACGCACATTGGAGTGCTCTGGCAAAAAAAATGCATGCAACAGGCGATCAACCTGTAACAGACCCTCTCGTGTCAATTCGATCCTGTCCTGGTCGAAGGTCAGGAATCCCTGGTCACGTAAAGCAGCAAGGACATCCCGCCAGCGTTCAGTTACTTTCACACCAAAGCGTTCCTGGAATGGTCTTGTATCCAGGAACCCGAGTTTCATCTTCAGAACAAACTGCCGGATCATTATCTCCTGTTTCGTCAGTGGCAAAACTCTTGAAAGCGGAAGACGCCCTTCATCCAGCTGCTGGAGATATGGCTGCATATTGGGCTCATTCTGGTAATGAATGCCATCCACATGACCGAATGCCGAAACCCCCAAGGCAAGCAGGTCGGCACCATCCCATAGCTGGTCCCGGTAAACAAAATTGACATTCTCAACATCACGCACCGCTGTATAAGCACTGCAAATCGTATATCCTTTTGCTTCCAGTGCCTTGAACGCCTCATCAATCCAACGTCGCTTGGTTGGCCAGTCAGCTACAGGTGCAGCAGCGGCACCCTTCTCTCGCATGTCCTTGTAGATCGTTGTGTTGAAAGGGATCTCCATCTGGTAAATGGTCACCTCCTCGGGTTGCAACTTGATGGTTTCCTCTATGGTCCGCCGCCATTTCGCATCCGTCTCGCCAATCATGCCGGAAATCAGGTCGAGATTGACCTGTTCAAATCCAGTCCTGCTAACCCATTCCCAGGCTCTGTAAATTTCCATCGAACGATGAGCCCTGTTGTTGTTCCCCAGGATGTCATCGTCGAAATTCTCGACTCCCAGGCTTAAACGGCTAACCCCGAAACGATGGATTGTCTGCAGCTTGCGCTCGTTGAGAGTTCCCGGTTCGCACTCGAAGGCTACTTCACTGGGGGATCTCCAAGGCAAGATATCCCTGAGGCCTTTGAACAAGTTAGTTAACTGTTTCTCGGACAGGTAGGACGGTGTTCCACCTCCGAAATAGACAAAATCCAGCTGACGACCATTCAGAAAGGGCTGTTGCGCCAGAATGCGAGCCTCATGGAGCAATGCGTCCAGGTAATGCTCGATATCCTTGTGATTCTTGTCCGTGTACACACGGAAATAACAGAAATCACAACGTTTCCGGCAAAACGGCAGATGAATGTACAGTCCCAGGGGCGTTGCAGGATTCCCGGGCCTGGACAAGCGGTTTATGGCTTCAGGTGTGTGTTCCGGGGTCCAGGACGAGAACGGAGGGTAATTTGCGACGAAGTAATTCCCTGCCCCTGTCACGTCCTGACTTGGCAACAGGGCCAGTGGATTAGTAACTTGTCCCATTGACGACCAAATTCGCAGTTAGCCCGGCCACTAAGGCTCTTTACCAATACCTTCAGAGTAATAGCAGGCTTGTTGCGCTCAACCACTAACCGATCAGAACTCCATAGAAGTTCCTGTCAGCCCTGGTTCACAACCCTTGCGATCTTTATTCTTTAGTATTCTTGAGTATAAGTGGCAAGGGACTATAGATACAGGGATGCTTTGCATTATCCCCTAATTCCTGCATTACACTCCTGACTCCGGTAGCAGCCCCCCAGGCAGCAGGTTGTTAGGTAACAAACTCAGATGGGCAAGCTTACAGGCAAAGTTGCAATCATTACCGGCGGAGCCAGGGGACTCGGTGCCGTCTATACCAGGGCATTGGTTTCGGAAGGTGCTGTTGCTATAGTTGCAGACATTGAAGAGGCTGGCGATGTCATTGGCAGAATCAAGGCAACAGGCGGTGATGCGCTTGAAATCACGACTGATGTAAGTGATGAGTCTGCTGTGCAGTCACTTGTCCAAGCAGTGCTTGAACGCTATGGCAGGATTGATATCCTGATCAACAATGCTGCTGTCTACTCATCGCTGCCACTTGTAAATTTCCAGGATATTGATGTTTCCCTCTGGGATCGCATTATGGCTGTCAACGTACGGGGCAGTTTCCTGATGGCAAAGCATGTCAGCGCCACCATGATTCAGCAGCGTTCCGGAAAGATCATCAATATGTCCTCAGGATCTGCCTATAAGGGGCAACCATCCCTGATGGCACACTACATCACCTCCAAGGGTGCGATCCTGGCGCTCACACGAGCACTGTCACGAGAGCTTGGCGCTCATGGAATCTGTGTGAATACTCTCGCCCCTGGATTGATCCTGAGCGACAGCATCCAGAAAAACAAGCAACACATCAAGATGGCCGAAGATAATATCCTCTCCAGCCGCGCCTTGAAACGCCATGGACACCCTGCTGACTTGATCGGGAGCTTGCTGTTTCTTGCTTCTTCCGACAGCGATTTCATCACCGGCCAGACAATTGCCGTGGATGGAGGCTCCATTAACACCTGACGAGTAACTCGCGTTGACGCCCGTTCAGGAGCAGCTATAATCGGCTGCTTCTTGTTACATCCCGAACAAACGCCATGCTCCCAATTGCACTGGTCACGCGTTCAAGCTGGGACATGTTCACAACCTCAACGATAAAGTCTACCGCTACGCTGCGATCTGGTTGCTCACCGAGGGACTCCACCCTGGCGATGTTCACTCCTTCATTCATAAGAATGCTGGTAAGGGTGTTCAGCACCCCAGGACTATCTTCCACACAGACCCTCAACCGTGCCTTGAAACGGCTATTTTCCTTGGGAGACCACTTCACGTCAATGCGACGGTCAACTTCATACATGAGACTCTGGACATTACGGCAGGCCCTGGAGTGCACTCCTACACCCTTGCCACGTGTGACGTATCCCACGACCGCTTCACCAGGAATCGGGTTACAGCATCTGGCACGGTAGATCAGGATATCCTCGGCTCCATCAATCAAAAGGAAATCACCACCAGAATCGACTGCTGTCGATTCGAGGGTTCTAGTAGTGGGAGGCTTCATCTGCGAAGCCTTTGTACCTTCCGGGACTTCATTCGGGAACAGCTTGCGCAACACCTGTCTTACTGAGAATCTGCCGTACCCCAAACGGGCATACAGGTCATCAGGTGTTGAACAACCGTACTCGTGGCAAACCGCTTCCAAGTGCTCGTTTGTAGCCATTCGCAAGGAGACCTTGGCAGAACGAGCTTCCTTTTCAAGAAGTTTCCGCCCGATCTCCACTGCCTGCATGCGTCTTTCGGCATTTATCCACTGCTTGATCTTGTTCCGCGCCTTGGAGGTCTGGACAAACGCCAGCCAGTCCTGGCTGGGATGTCCACCGGCTTGCGTAATCACCTCAACAATCTCACCGTTATGCAGTTTGCGCTTCAGTTGTACGATCTGGCCATCTACTTTGGCCCCGCTGCAGGAATGCCCGACTTCAGTGTGAATCGCATAGGCAAAATCCACCGGTGTCGCATCCTGGGGCAATGTGATCAGGCGCCCCTGGGGAGTAAAAACATAAACCTCTTCCGGGTAAAGTTCTATCTTCAGTGTCGAGAGGAAATCTGTCGAATCCTTGACCTCACGCTGCCATTCGACAAGCCGTCGCAACCATGCCATCTGGCCATCGCTGACATGTGGCCCCTTGTGCCCTTCCTTGTATTTCCAGTGCGCACAAATGCCCTCCTCCGCCATGCGGTGCATTTCTTCTGTTCGTATCTGGACCTCGAAGCGTTGCCCCCCGCCTGTAATCACGGATGTATGTAGCGACTGGTAAAGGTTGGGTCGTGGCATTGCCACGAAATCCTTGATGCGACCCGGTACAGGCTGCCATTTGCCATGGATAACCCCCATGGCGGCGTAGCAACTTGTGTTCGTGTCCGTGATCACACGAAGCGCCAGCAAGTCATAGACGCCATCAATCGTGACATCCTGTCGCTTCAGCTTCAGGTAAATCGAGTAAGACCGCTTGATCCGTCCTTCAACCCTGGAAGGGATATTCGCCTGCTTGAGGTTACCGGCCAGTTCCTGCTGGATCTCTGACAGGAATTGCTCACTGGCTTCGCGTCGCGACTCGATCTGCCGGGTGATCGTGCGATAAGCCTTCGGTTCCAGGTATAGAAAACACAGGTCCTCCAGTTCACTGCGCATCTTGCCCATGCCCAGCCGTAAGGCGATCGGCGCATAGATCTCACGGGTCTCAAGAGAAATGCGTTTCTGCCGCTCTTCTTCCAGGCTCTGGAGCGTCCGCATGTTATGCAATCTGTCACCGAGTTTGATCAGGATGACCCTGATGTCCTTGACTATTGCCAACAGCATCTTGCGGAATGTCTCGGCTTGTCGGGCTTCCGAAGAGTGGTAGTGCAAACGCCCGATCTTGGTTACTCCATTGACACAACGGGAAATCTCCGACCCAAACGCATTTTTGAGCTGCTGGATCGTCGTCGGGGTATCCTCAATGACATCGTGCAGCAAAGCACTGACCAGGGTGATTTCGTCCAGCCGCATGTCTGCCAGCAGGTGTGCCACTTCCAGTAGATGTGACAAATAGGGATCCCCGGATTTTCTTTTCTGGTTACGGTGTTGCTCTGCAGCAAATCCAAAAGCCTTGTCCAGACGATCAAGGTTCTCTTCCGGGCGGTACTGCCTGAATTTATTACCTAGCTCAATGTAACGAGCCAACAGTTTCTCTGGAATTGCTGGATTCGACTGTTCTGGCTGACGACTGGCGGGCATGGTTCAGGTTCAGCCCGCCGTTGATAATGGCCACTGAGAAAAAAGGCCTGAAGTCCAAAACCCAGGACTTCAGGCTGAATTATAAAATACAAAGCCTGAAAAGGCTGATTAACGGATCATGAATCAGGCGATCAGACTATTCTTCTCTTGTAAAAGTTTCAATTGTGCTCTCTTCCGCAACGCGTCTTTGTGTCTCGAGTGTCTTCTCGACCCACTCGTCTGCCAGTGCCAGATACTCATCATATCCCTGCCTGGAATCTGCAAAGTCCGCACGTTCACGATACAGCAGGTTCATATAGGCCATTGCATCGGAATAGTCTGCATCGAGTTCGATTGCCTTGCCCATGGCATCCAGCCCTTCATCAATCAATGGGATGACCTCTGCTGCGAGTTCTTCACGCTTCTGCCTGTCCCTGAGTGGCCCAGGATCTTCCTGCTGCATATTCAAATCTGCTCGCAACTGAAGACGTGGCGTGAAGGACTGGGTCCAGCAAATCACACCAATGGTATAAAAAGACTCCTTGCTGTCAGGTACTGCATCAAGAACTTTCATGTGCCACTCCTTCGACTGATCCATTTCCTTCATCTGGAAATACAGGGACGCCTTGCTTTTCAGAGCTGTCTCGTTTTGTGGATCATCCTTCAGAACATCATCAAAACCGGCAAGTGCCTTCTCGGCAATCGCCAGATTGTCTGCAAATTGGACACCAGGCTGGTATTGCATCATCGTGGAGTATGCCAGGTAGACTCGCGCAGCAGACAACTCGCTATCAAGCTCTGTAGCTTCCTCAAAATGCTGACCAGCGATAATGTAGTTGCCCGCTGTAAAAGCAGTAACTCCCTTGTTGAGCGCAGAACGCGCTTTTAAATAGTTCACTTTTTCCTGACAGCCCCAGCTTGCCATCAAGGCACTCATGAGTACCAGTACTGCTACAACTCTTGTCATCCGTTTTCCTTATCCTCTGGTTGAGGGTACACCCGAAGACAAGCCTCGGCTGCGCCAAGCTTTAAATGCTATTCAATTTGCTCCGTAAGCAGACCGATCTTGTCGACTCCTGCCCCTTTGCTGATATCAATCACTTTTGCGACGTCTTGGTAATCCAGCTCAGGAGCACCACGCACAAACATCACACGTTCTGCCCTTGTCTTGAAAATATCACGCAGGTTTTCTTCCAGGATATTAAGATTCGAGGGGTCCCTGTTAATCATGATCCTGCGGTCTGCATCCACGGAAACCACAACAGTCCGGGCATTAGGCTGTTCTTGTTGTTGATCCTCATTCGGTTGTGGTACCAGCGCTTCAAGCCCTTTTGGCGTGATCGGTGTGATGACCATGAAAATGATCAACAAAACAAGCAACACATCAATCAGTGGTGTCATGTTGATATTGGGCCTGGTCTTTGACTCGCCACCGCCCCCTACTGCCATCGACATTTTTCAAATCCTCCTTTGAAACTCTCTCAGACGTTCTCTAGACAACCAAAGCCTAGCCATCGAAGCTTCCGATACTTTGCTCTTCTTTTTCAGTCAATAGTCCGACCTGGTCCACACCAGCCGTACGGACTGCATTGACCACTTCCACGACCCGCTCGTAGCGGGAACGTGCATCGCACTTGATATAAACCGTCTTGTCAATACGGTTACTCACTACATCACTGACTGCTTGCGTCAAATTCTCGATTTCCTCGACCTTAGCCCGACCCAGAAAAATCTGTCCGTCACGAGTAACAGCTACGACAAGTGCATCTTCAGCATCGGCCTCGTCCATTGCAACCGGGTTGCGCGTGTGAACCATATCGACACTGACACCCTTGCTGAGCATGGGCGTGATGACCATGAAAATGATCAGCAACACAAGCATCACATCAACCATCGGGGTGACATTGATTTCGTTGATCGCACCCATAGAAGTGCGTTTATCCGTTTTTTTACGCCCGTATTGTTCTTTTTTACGCCCGTCTAGTTCATCCAAGCCTCTTTTTTTCGCCATGATTGCTCCTTTACTCCCTTGCGGCCGCCGTCTGATTCCACATTTTTTGAAGACGACAACTGGCCGCTATAACTCAAAATAGCTGGTCTGCCGTTGGTAACTGCGTTCAGCTGGCCGTTACCCACTCCTCTTGAGAAAGTAGTCAATCAACTCGGAACTGGCATTTTCCATCTCCACGTCAAAGCTTTCCACCTTCGAATTGAAATAGTTGAACATCCACACTGCAGGCAGAGCCACGAAAAGACCGATAGCCGTTGCAACCAGAGCTTCCGATATACCACCTGCAACCGCACCGAGACCTGTCGAACGTTCCTGGGAAATGCCCTGGAACGCATTGATGATGCCAACCACGGTTCCGAACAGACCGACGAACGGTGCTGTCGAGCCGATGGTCGCAAGACCACTGAGGCCACGATTTAGCTCTGCATGCGTAATTGCCTGGGCGCGCTCGAGAGCACGCTTTGAGGCATCAACTGTCAGCCCTGAAATATCCGAGTCTTCCTTATGAGACTTGAACTCAGCCAGTCCTGCCGTGACAACCTTTGCCAAGTGGCTTTGCTTATAGCGGTCCGACAGCTTGATTGCCTCATCCAGCTTGCCAGTGCGCAAAGCACCAGCGATTGCCGGGGCATATACCCTGGACTGCTTCTTTGCGGTGGTGAATGCCCATGCACGGTCGATCATTACTCCAATCGACCACGCCGACATAATGAACATTACGATGACTATGGCCTTGGCTGCGAACCCCATCTGGTTCCACATTGACACCATATCAAATCCGATTTCCTGCTGTAGCAGTAAAGCCGTTGTTATATATTGCGAGATCATATACTCTTCCTCCTGTTTACCAACAATTCTTGTAGACCAACTATTCGATCGGGAACTCAGATACCGATAGAGTTCGGCAACCAGACACCCGTCCCCCAAGTGGGAGCTTTTTGACGTTGTGATCACCCGCTAAGGGTGAAGTTCACGTCGATATTTGTCAGAACTTCAACAGCCTCCTGATTTAAAAGGGTTGGCTTGTAGCGCCACTGTTTCACGGCAGATAATGCAGCAGGCACCAAAAGCGGGTGCCCTGACATAACTTCCAACTTCTGAATTGTACCGTCTTTGGCAATGATAGCCGAAAGCTTCACAGTGCCCTGAATTCGGGCCTGACGAGCCAGCTGCGGATACTGGGGGCGAACCTGACGGATCAGGCGAGCCCTTGCAACATTGCCACCAACGCGGATACGTTTCGGGGTGGCTTTCTTTTTGACAGGTGGCGGGGGTGGCGCCATTGGTGCACTTGAAATAATGCTTCCCAGCACACCGCCAGTGGTGCCACCAATACTGCCTCCCGGCACACCACCGAGAACGCCGGCAATGCCTGCGCTCGCATCAGATGTATCCTCTTCAATGACTGCTACCTTGTCTGGAATTGCAACCGGCTGCGTCAATGCACCGGTGTCAAACTCTCGTGGAACCAGCTTGGCCTCCATAACCGCAGGCGGCGGTGGTGGCGGTGGCGGTGGCGGTGGTGCCGCCAAAAAACTCACAAAATCAGCTGCAGGCAACTCGTAGTAGTTGAGTAGCGGAATCAGCAGCATGACAGCAATAATAATGCTCTGTCCTATAGTTGAGGCGATCACAGCCCAACTAGTGCGTCTACCGAGATTGTTTTCCATTAAAGCGTATTCAAACATGATTTAGTTTCCTCTACTGGTAAAATTTCTGACTCAGGTATTTCTAGCACGACGATCACTTGAAACTCCGGAAAAACCCCATCTTTGGCCCCACAACAGAACCGGACTGGCGATAAATATCGATGAATAGGTTCCCACAAGTACTCCAACAACCAGTGCGAATGAAAAACCGCGCAAAACCTCTCCACCAAAGATAAACAAACACAAAACGGCAATTAGAGTCAACCCCGAAGTTAGCAGTGTTCGACTCAAGGTCTGATTAATGCTGAGGTTGAGTAATTCTACCAAATTGAATCTCTTCGTAAGTTTGCGGTTTTCTCGCACTCGATCAAAGATCACAATCGTATCATTCATAGAGTAGCCAACTAATGTAAGCAACGCAGCCACAACAGTCAACTCAATCTCACGTCCGAATAATGAAAAAAAGCCGATTGTGATAAAAACATCGTGAAATACAGCCACTACTGCTGCTATACCATAAACCCATTCAAAGCGAAATGCAATATAAACGAACATACCTGCCAGTGCAAACAACGTGGCTTTGATAGCCTGCCACTGCAGTTCGTCACCGATTTTTGGTCCGACCACTTCCACACCACGGATTGCAAAGGCTCCCAGTGCAGTCTCCTGCGACACGGCCGCCTTGATATTCTCCGCAACTCCCGTGACTGCAGACAGTTCTGCAAAATCGTGTACAAGCCCGGATCTTGGGGACTGATCACGCCAGGCAATCAGGGCTTCAGAGGACTGCTGCAACTCCTGTCTACTGTAGCCGGAATTCCGTAGAGATTCGTTCTCATACAGTTGCTGGGACAGCGCATCAGGATTTGTATTGTTGAAGTCCAGTTTCCCGGACTCAAGCGGATAGATCTCGTGTAGCGTTTCAATGACCTGGCTTTTGCCGGAAGTCTCAACAACATCTCCTGCCAGGTCCAGATCAATCTTCAATTCATGGCTGTCCGCGCTGTCCTCAAAGGGTTGCAACGTTGCAACTTTCAATCCCTTGTTAGTCAGTACACTGCGAATTTGAGCCACGTCGGGGGCATCCTGGAATTTCACGTATACCAAAGTTCCACCCTTGAAATCAATCCCGAACTTCGGGCCGCCGTTCCGGATGACACTCAAAGCACCAGCTAACAGAAGTACGAGCGAAAGACCAAGAAAGACCCTGCGCAATCCCATGAAGTCGATACTTGTATCACCAATCAGTTGCATGTTTGCTTATCGGCACATCATCCGTACGGTCCCCTCGGGATCCATCAGTCGGATGGAAGTTTCGGGCTTCCTAAATGCTCAACTCCTTTACGTCTTTCTTGCGCCACAGAGACAGATCAAAGATCAATCGTGAGACAAAAACCGAAGTGAACATGTTTGCAAGCAGTCCAATCGACAGGGTCAGTGCAAAACCACGAACTGGGCCTCTCCCAAAAAGGAATAGGAACCCCGCAGCAATGATTGTGGTGAGATTGGTATCGATAATCGTCAGGAAGGCCTTCCCGAATCCCGAATTCAGGGCAGCGACAACAGGTTTTCCACTATGCAACTCTTCCCGGATTCGCTCAAAGATGAGTACATTCGCATCAACAGCCATGCCGATCGTCAAAATGATGCCCGCAATGCCTGGCAAGGTCAGCGTAAAGCCGAAAACACTCAGCACAGAAAGTAGGATCAACAAGTTGAAGAGAAGAGCCAGGTTGGCATTGAAGCCTGCCCGCCTGTAGTAAACAAACATCAACACCACAATGAGTATCACGCCGTAGATCGCGCTACGGACACCCTGCTGGATGGAATCAGCACCAAGCGAAGCTCCAACTGTACGCTCCTCTAAATACACCACTGAGGCCGGCAGTGCGCCAGCACGAAGAACCAGAGCCAGGTCCGTGGCTTCCGTCTGCGAGGTGATATTGTTGATAACCCCATCCGTTTCAATCCTGGACTGAATCGTGGCAACGCTCTGGATACGACGATCAAGGACAACGGACAGGCTCTGCCCGATATTGGCTTCTGTGAAAGTTGCGAAACGCCTCCCGGCCTGGATCGATAGGTTGAACTGGACTTCCCATGCTCCGGGGTTCTGACTATCCCGACCAGCACTTGCAGAACGCAGGTCACGCCCGGTAACAACGGCATTTCGCTCCAGCAGGTACCATTCGCTACGCCCTGCATCGGCAAAGTGCGCCAATTCACTGTTCGCAGGCAGGATGCCCTGGTTCTGTGAACGGGCCTGGTCCTGCGAAGTGTAGGGACCACCGACAACCTTCTTGATTTCCAGTTGTGCCGACATTTGCAGCAGATTCATTACACGGGCGGGATCACTGACCCCCGGCAACTGCACCAGAATCTCGTGCTCAGATTCCGCACGACCATGTTGCTGGATCAAGGGCTCAGTCAGTCCCAATCCGTTGATACGGTTCTCAATGGTGGCAATCGACTGCTGCAGGGTTTGAGCCTTCAGACGCAACAGTTCACTCTGTCGCAGGCTCAAGGTGAATTCGCTACCACCAGTCGAAGTGAATAGCCAGCTTGAAGCCTCTTCTTCCAGGATGCTACGCACATCACTAACCCTGTCGGTAGGAGTGCCCTGGACATGGATTGCGAGCAAGTCCGCTTCCTCAACAGTTGCAGGATCATTGCGCTCCAGCAGGGCATATGTGATTCCTGCCCTGTTCAGTCGACCCCTGATGCGATCAATTGTCTGATCGGCTTCGGACTTTAACGAGTCCTGCACCTGCACTTGCAGGATCAGGTGTGTGCCACCTTTCAGGTCAAGTCCCAGAGCAATGTTGTCGGACAGGTTCTGCTTGATGCTGTCCCAAGACAGCGATGGGCCGATCACGCGCCAGAAACAAAGCGCGAATACAACGATCACCAGGAGGATCTTCAACCCAAATCGGTTTCTCATATCTGAATATCTTCCGTCTCAGGTACTAGTTTTCCGGATTCTCTGCCATGCCGACTACGGCATTTCTTGCAAACTGAAGCTTAATGCCATCAGGTGCGAGTCGCAGGACCACCTTTTTCTCATGAACACCAATAACCGTTCCGGTCAAGCCACCAGTGGTGACCACGGTGTCCCCTGTCTGCAGATTTGCCAGCATCTCTTCCAGTTTCTTCTGGCGTTTGCGTGAGGGCATGATGACCAGCACGTAAAAAATACCGATCATCAGGAAAATCGGCATCAGTGCCCCGAGGATATTGCCGGATTGCTGCAACAACAGTGCTGGAACAGGCAGCAGAGAATCGACTTGTTCCCTGATATTCAAGAACACTTCATTCTCTTCCATAATCAACTTTGGCCCGTCAAGCCAGCGTTCTGGACATCAGGAACATAACAGCAGTCGTGAATTACACTGTGTCGCGCCACAGCTATTAATGGTATGCAACGACATCCTCAAGAAACAATGCCGTCTTGCGATTGAGTCTCACTCAGATACTCTGAAAAGTACCCAGAAATAATAGCTTGGCGAATCTGGCGCATTCTGTCAAGGTACTTGGCAACATTATGTAAAGTCGATAGCGTGTTGTAGAGGATTTCCTTTGTCAGGAACAGGTGTCTGAGGTAAGCCCGTGAAAAATTCCTGCAGGTGTAACAGCCACAGTCCGGATCAACAGGAAGATCCTCCCGGGCATGAACGGCATTCTTGATGATGATGCGTCCACTGTTTGTGAACAGGCAACCGTTGCGGGCATGACGGGTTGGAACCACACAGTCCATCATGTCGAAACCAAGCGCTACATACTGGCCGATCTCGTGCAGCATGCCCACTCCCATTACATATCGCGGCTTGTGTTTGGGAAGGAATGCTTCACAAACTGAAGCCATTTCATATCTTAGCGGGCGTGGTTCACCAACGGAGAGTCCCCCAACTGCATAACCTGGTGCATCAAGTTCCAGCAGTCGCTCGGCACATTCACGGCGCAAGTCCGCATACATGGAGCCCTGCACAATGGCAAACAACATGTTCTGCGGCTCGTGGTCCAGACTTCTCCAGCGCATGAAGGCTCGCTCTGCCCACCGCAAGCTAAGCTCCATCGACTTGCGGGCATCAGATTCGCTAGCAGGGTACGCAGTGCATTCATCAAGTACCATCATGATGTCGCTGCCAAGCATCCTCTGGATGTCCAGTGCAGATTCCGGAGTCAGGATGTGATGTGTGCCATCCACATGGGATTGAAATTCAACACCCTCCTCCTTAATACGATGCAGGGAAGCCAGACTGTAAACCTGATAACCTCCCGAATCGGTCAGCAAACCGCGGGACCAGCTCATGAAGCTATGAAGTCCTCCGCAGGATTCAATGACTTCGCACCCTGGTCTCAAGTAGAGGTGATATGTATTCGAGAGCAGGATTTGAGCATCCAGTTCCTCAAGCAGTTGTTTGGGCGTAAGAGCCTTGACCGCTGCCTGCGTCCCTACCGGCATGAACACTGGTGTTTCAATCACACCATGTGTCGTGTGGAGCAGTCCTGCACGGGCATGCGTATGAGGACATTCTGCAACTATTTCAAATTGAGGCTTCACGGGTCTCAAGAATGCTTTTCCAAGTGTGTCGCATTCAGCACCAGATGTTGCAACTGGAGTGGAACCTGCACTCCTTGATGCACTCCTGAAACTGTTATATTGAATTTGTCCTAGACAGTTGGAAGCCACTATGCAAGAGACCCCCGAACAAACTGTAGCCAATCCAGCAAGCAACCATCCGCCTAAAACTCAGGCAGCTAGTCCAGCGGCCCCTGTTCCCATCAACGTAGACAGCAGAAAAGCTGCAGCACAGGAACGTAAACGCAAGGCACAAGCAGAAGCACAACGTGTTGCAGCACTGCCACCGATTGAGGCACCTCATGAAAAGAACTGGCCGTGGTCTGAAGGGAGCATGACTGGCAACCGCAAGAAGAAACCCATGATCCTGGCGGTAACCAATGACAACTGCACGGGTTGTGCTGGCTCCCCTGTCTGCATTAATTACTGTCCTGTCGATGAATGCATGTACTGGATCCCCGATGAAGACCATCCCCCGTTCGGGAGGATCGAAGTGGATGGGCAGACCTGCATCGGTTGCAAGCAGTGTGTCACCAAGGGACCAGATGGCACATTTTTGGATGGCTGCCCATGGGATGCCATTGACATGGTGCCTACTGCAGAAGTGGAAACCATTCTCAACATCAAGTACGAGTTTTAGGCCAGTAATGGACCCGGGATCCCGACAGGATCAACATGCAACACTCGAAAAAGTTTCTGGCAATTGTCGACGATGCCAAGTCGAGAATCCGGGAAACAAGTGTTCAGGACATTCAGAACGATCTTGAGGCAGGTGCACAATTCCTGCTGGTGGACACTCGTGAAGAGTCGGAGTGGAACACCCGGCATGCTGCCGGTGCAATTCATCTCGGCAAGGGCATTATCGAACGTGATATCGAGGCAACGATCCCGGATACCTCAGCCAAGGTCGTACTTTACTGTGGTGGTGGTTACCGCTCTGCACTGACTGCCGATATACTCCAGAAAATGGGATATCTTAATGTATTCTCACTAGCTGGCGGCTGGCGAGCCTGGAATGCTGCCAATATGCCCGTTGAATCCGACTGATTCAAGGTTATTTCATGCCCGGAAGATCAAGCCACACACGCTAATTTAATCCCTGGTCTTTTTTGTCCTGAGCCCGACACTTGCATCTGGCGGCTCACAAAGCAACATGGTGCCTGCTGGCAGTTTCAGCGGCTGAAGCAACCAGTAGTCCATCGGGCTTTTTGGTTGATTCCCGCGTAACCAGATCAGGTGTTTCACCTGCCCATCCGGCAAATGCGCCGTTAGTTGTCTCCATTCCCCATTCGGCACCAATCCAGGACTGACTCCAACTACAAGCAAGTCCTGCTGTAACCGTGTCCTGGCTGTAACCTGCAACGTGTCTGCAGCCACACTCCCGGGATTAGAATCATTATGTTTGTGATCTTTGTGTGCTTCATCAAACAGCCGGCTGCCTTCCGGAGCACCGCCCTCGACCCAACTGGAGATCAGGGCTACTTCCGTCAAAGACAGGCTGCGGTCATTTTCAAAGGTCCCAAACCCCTTCACTGCACCCCAGGGAGGCATGCTGCGACGCAGTACTTCGAGTTTGATCGCCTTGGCCCACGGTCTGGCATCCTCGTAACTCATCAGAGACATGGGTGCTGAGCCACCCGGCCTGTGGCAGCTCACGCATTTGTCATGGACAATGCTGCGAATATTCCGAGTCCAACTCAACTGAGTGGTGATCACTTCGTGAGCGGAAGCGAGGGGCAGAAGACAGGCAATCAGGATAAGCAGAGTAAAGGGTGCTGTGAATAACACCGGTACCTTCACTTGCATGGCCGACTAAGGAATAGTCTGTATGAACGACTTCTGGGAGTCTCAGTCACTGGTCCGATTGCGTCGTTTTCCCTGCTTCAAGTAGGGCATGATGTCCGCACCGTTATCAATAGCAATATCAAAAAAGCCAATCATCATCTCTTCCCAACTCTGGTCACCCCAGGAAACATCAACCGCGGGATCCGGGTTGTCCGGATTGTTCGGTGAGTTGTCAAAGTGTGCCAGGCAATCAATCACTGTTCCTGCCGGCAGCATCTTGGGCTGCCGCAGATAGTAAAAGAACTGCCAGTCAAAGTCGTAGTTCGGGATGTTCAGCAGGGTTTCCTGGTTGCCATTCGGATATTGGAGTTCGTAGCGGAAGTCCTTGCCCCTCAGATGCATGTGAGGCATCACACTGACCAGCTCAGTATCCTGGTTCAGTATCCATTGGGACTTGACGGGATGTGCGGATTCACCAGCCGGGATCAGGAATTTATCATTCGAGGCCATCATGGTCACTACCCGTTTCTGAGGCATTGTTTCTCTGAACTTCAGACCGATCGTGGTGCGATCCAGGACTTCCTCGCCATTGGTAGTGTAATGAAGTTGCAGGATGATATCCGAGCCGACTGGCAGCAGTTTTGCGTATTCCTTGCCCCAGGATGCAGCCTGCAGGCCGGGTGCAAAACCAACCAGTAATTCACGGTATTCATTGCCTTTTTCCTTGCCCTTTTTTGGCTCATACCTGGTAGGGACAAAGATTTCTCCTGGCTTGGCCTCTTCGAGCCAATGCGAGTCTGCCGGCCTCATGAACGCAATGACATGATGCACCACCTCCCTGTTGCCTGGGCGGATCTCTGCAGCTGTAACCCACTTGTCTTCCTCAAAACCTGTCGGGATCACAACATAGTGGTAGTCGATCGTACCTTCAGCAGGGACTTCAAACGCATGGGGCAACTCAAGAACCACATCAGGTTCATCGATGTTCCAGCCTTCAACAAAAGTCAGAGGCTCGGGCGCATCTTCGGGATTACCGCGTTTTGCATCTGATTCCACCCAGTTGAGGATGGTGTCACGATCCTGCTGCGCCATCTCGTGTGCGTTGGTCCATTTGCCAAATTCGGGATCCGCAAACCATGGTGGCATGCGATTGAGAGCCACAGCTTCCTGGATCGCACGAGCCCAGGGACGTACCTGTTCATAAGTCAGTAGCGCCATGGGTACTGCTTCACCCGGTCGATGGCACTGTTGACAATGCTTTTGCAAGACTGGTTCGACATCTCTGTGGAACGTGATTTCCTGGCCCGCAAACAGTGGCAAGGCAAAGAATAAAGAAAGCACCAAGAAACGCAATTGAATAATCTCTAGTTGTGTATCACAATACCATGAAAACAAGATATTTGAGTGCCAGCATTTGCCGTTCAGGCAGACCCGGAAAGGGTTAAGTAAATCCCTTAGAACACTCTATACCCAATGGGCTGGTTCATCAGCAGGACGAGTGTTAGGCTTCAAGTGATCCGGAACCACAGATTGCCTCTGCTCGCTTCCTGAACTCACTATCCGGTGTTACCTGTGAATCAATGTCAAAAAAAAGCTCAAAATCCCTTGATCGCCGCAAACGCAAGCAAACACCGGAATCACCTGGTTTATCCATGAACAGTTCCTTCAGTTTATCTGCCATTTCACTGGCTTCGGAAGAACCGTTCAGTTTGACATTGAGTGAGATTTTCCGGGACAGCTGAACTTTGGTGTTGTCCAGGGCTATCAGCGTGGATACTGCCACTTTCAGTGAGGAGTTGTCGTCAGCACGGATGCTCCCCCGCACCAGCACTGGCTGGTCTTCAACAAGATCGCTCTGAAGTTCATCAAAGTTGGTGGTGAAGACGAGCAGTTCAATACTCCCCTCCCTGTCTTCCAGCACTGCGGAAGCCCAAGGCTTGCCCTCGCGGTTCCGCCTTTGCTGAATGCCGCGCAGGATCCCGCATATTGCAACTTTCGAGGTATGGTGCTTCTCAGCAATTGAGGAGCTGTTGCAATCAGACAACTCTGCAATCTTGTCCTTGTAGGCGTCCAGCGGGTGACCAGTAACATAGAACCCAAGCATTTCTTTTTCACCAGCAAGTCTTTCCTTGTCTGACCACTCTGTAACAGAAATCTGGCTGGATGATGTTTCTGTTACAGGAACAGAGTCCCCGAACAATCCTTGCTGGCCAGATTCCCGGTCGCGAGCCTGCGCTTTACCAGTTTCAAGAGCCGCATCCAGCTGATCCATTAACAGAGCACGGTGTTGTCCCAGAGAATCCAGTGCTCCGGCCTTGATCGAACACTCGAGCATCCGTTTAGTGAGCTTGTTGCAATCCACGGTCTTGCAAAAATCAAAAAGCGAACTGAAGCCATCCTTCTTGTCCGCTCGTACAGCAATGATGGAATCAACCGCAGTGCTGCCCAGGTTCTTGATGGCTCCGAGCCCGAACCGGATCTGCTTGTCTCCAGCAGGTGTGAACCCCCAGTAGGAAGTTGTGATGTCTGGAGCAAGGACCTCGATCCCCATATCCCGGCATTCGTTGATATATCGTACAGTCCTGTTGATATCATTCAATTCTGCAGAAAGCAGTGCCGCCATGAACTCCACCGTGTAGTGAGTCTTCAGATATGCCGTCAGGTAAGCAAGATATCCATAAGCAGCCGAGTGCGACTTGTTAAAGCCGTAACCGGCGAACTGTTCCATCAAGTCAAATAGCTTGCTTGCTTGCTTGGCAGGGAACCTGTTTTCACGGGCCCCCTCAAGGAACCTGTCACGCTGTTTGGCCATCTCCGCAGGCTTTTTCTTGCCCATCGCCCTGCGCAGCAAGTCAGCTTCTCCCAAGGAATAGCCGGCCACCAGATTTGCAAGTTGCATGACCTGTTCCTGGTAAACAATCACGCCATAGGTTTCGCTAAGAAGTGGCTCGATTTCAGGAAGCAGGTACTCAATCGACTTCTTGCCATTTTTGCGATCAACAAAATCTGAAATCATGCCACCCTGGATCGGACCAGGTCGATACAGTGCATTCAGGGCGCACAGATCCTCCAGTCGTTCGGGCTTGGAACGGATGCAAAGAGCCCGCATCCCGGAGGATTCAAACTGGAAGATGCCATTTGTCATGCCCTTGCCAAACAAGGCATAGGTTTCCTTGTCATCCAGTGGGATGTCCTCCGCTTCAACACGCTTGCCAGTCCTCTTCTCAATCCAGCGGTACGCCTCATCGATAATCGTGAGCGTAGTCAACCCCAGAAAATCCATCTTGAGCAGCCCGATCTTGTCGAGACTTTTCATGTCGTACTGGGTAACAATCTCATTCTTGTTGGTCTTGAAGAGCGGGACTAGGTTTTTCAGGGGTTCAGAAGCGATTACCACCCCGGCAGCGTGGACCGATGCATTCCTGGCAAACCCTTCCACTCTGCGGGCGGTCTGAATCAGTTTGTTGACCTGCTTGTCCGCATTCATTTCATGCTGCAGTTTTGGTTCTTGCTTAATAGCCTCGTCCAGCGAGATATTCAGGACATCCGGAACCAGTTTCGTCAAGCGGTTCACCTTGTCAAAGCCCATATCCATGACCCGACCTACATCCTTGATCGCAGCCTTGGTTGCCATGGAGTTGAAAGTGATGATCTGGGACACCTGATCACGACCGTATTTTTCGGTCACATACTGAATGACTTCGCTTCTGCGGTTCATGCAGAAGTCGATGTCCACATCTGGCATCGAGACGCGTTCAGAGTTCAGGAACCTCTCAAAAAGCAAGTCATACTGCAGTGGATCAAGATCTGTGATTGACATGGCATAAGCCACCAGCGAGCCTGCCGCCGAGCCACGTCCCGGACCGACCGGGATACTTTTGGACCTGGCAAATCGTATGAAGTCCCAGACAATCAGGAAGTACCCGGAGTACTGCATCTTCTGAATCACCTGGACCTCATGGTTCAGGCGCTCTTCATACTCCGGCAGGTGTCTCTTCAACAGGCCCTTCCTGGCCATCTCCTTTAAACGTGGCATGCGCTTCTGGAGCCCTTCAAAAGCCACTTGCTGGAAATACTGGTCGATCGTGCTGTTCTCAGGTACGGCAAACTGCGGAAATGGATTTGCAATTTTTTTCAACTCCAGGTTACACATCTGGGCAATCTCCCAGGTGCGATCAAGGGGAGCTTTGTCCCCATCAAACAGTTGTTCCATTTCAAGCCTGGTCTTGAGGTAAAACTCAGGAGTCCCAAACCGCATGCGACTCTTATCACCGAGTGATTTGCCAGTTTGGACACAGAGCAGTGCGTCGTGAGCCTGGACATCATCCTTGGTCAGGTAGTGCGCATCGTTGGTAGCTACAAGGGGTATCCCCGTCTCTTGCGACAACCGGAACTGCAGGGGTATCAGTTTCTTGTCGAGATCAAGATTGTGGTTCTGGATCTCCAGGAAAAAGTTTTCCTTACCGAAAATCTCGCGATACTCATTCGCTAGTTTGAGGCCCTCTTGATAGCCCTTGTTGAGAATTGTTTCTTGCAAGTCACCACGTAGACAGGCCGAAAGACAGATCAGACCCTCAGCATGACTTGCCAGCATATCCTTGCTAACACGAGGCTTGTAGTAGAAGCCCTCCAGATAGGCCGTCGATACCAGGTTGATAAGGTTCCGATAACCTGTACTGTCCTTGCACAACAGCACCAAATGGTGATAGCGCAGATCAGAATCGTGCTTATTGTGATCCCCGTTAACGGTGTAGATTTCACAGCCTATGATGGGTTTGATCCCACTCTTTTTGGCAGCATCATAAAAGCTGACTGCCCCAAAAAGATTGCCATGATCAGTGATGGCCAGGGATGGCCATTCATGCTGTTCTGCAATCTTGATCAACCGTGGGATATGGCATCCTCCATCCAGCAGCGAGTAGTCGGTATGACAGTGCAGATGGATGAAAGGCTGTGGCATTTGCACAGGTGAAGGCTTCAGTATAAAGCAGTCCCAGACACCCTCAAGAAAAAGGGCTAGCGCTACATCACACTTAACTACAGAGTGGAGTATCTACGAAGTTTCGGACTATTTGGGCTGTGGCAGCTATGGCAGTCGAGTTGGTCCCGGAGGTCGAGTGCACTTCATGATTGCTGAGAAGAGCAGTGATGTCAAGGTCAAGCGGGTGTCCAGGCTCACTGAAAGCAAGGCCCGGTGTTGTATTTCACATGATTTCGGCGGATTTTACCAAATTATTCCATGCATTCGTCCGGCCGTTGTTCGAATTAAGAGCGCTCACGGCTGCCCAGCGACAATTAGAATTTTCGTTCTGGGTCGCGCGGTGCAGACGTGGCAGAGGGAGCCCGGAGGGCGACCAATGCCGCCCGCTATGGAAGCAAAAGGGGCAAGATCTACCATACGGGAAAGGGGTAGCAGGGGGCAGAGCCTCTCCCCCCTAAGGCTGAGTAGTAAGTGCGTGGGTGGGATGGGGTTGGTTTGGAGGAGGTGCCGGGGGGCAGGGGGACGCGTCCCCCTGCCCCCCGGCACGTTTGTGGTCTCATGTCCGACAGGTCGAGGACGGGCCGATTCACTGCCCCAGGCCCAGTACTGCGTTTCGTGCTGTTCCGCTTGCGCGCCTGCTCGGCCCTGTAACTGACTACGTCCAGCTCCAGGATCTCTGCATGATGCACGGCATCAAGAAGTCTCCCGTGAGGCCAGCAGGAAGCTGCGTTCAAGGGGCGGAACCCGTTCTGCTTGCAGGCTTTCCAGAGGCTGAAGCCGCAGTCAAGCTCGCTGCCTGCAACTCTTTCCTGCAGTAGCGAATGAATCCAAAAAAGCACCTCGGCCTGCACCGCTGTGTCTTGGTTGGTGAAGCGTCGGCGGGCCCGGCTGGAGAGCAACCCGCGCAGGAATAGCCAGCGGGTGTTGTTTTTCAGTTTGTTTCAGTGGATTTTACCAAATTATTCCATGAACTCGTCCGGTCGTTGTTCGAATTGGTTCACTACTGCAGGAGAGAATTGAGGCCGGGTAAAGGCCCTGTAGAACCGTATGTTTCAGTCAAGCTCGCCACTGTAACTCTTTCCTGCAGTAGTGAACTAATCCACAAAATTCCTCGGCCTTGTTTCGGTTCTGCTAACCATCGGGTGGACTCGGACGCCTTTATTTATGCGGGTTTGGAAGCATTCAAGGCGCTGAGGAGATCAACACCCAATGGGTGAAAAAGAAAACAAGCCGTTTCAGCTCACCTTCAATGGAGTTCTTAAAGTCGATTTCCAAGGATCGCGAGTCACCTCGGATGGCGGTCTGATTCTCATTCGCGAACTGGACGAGCGGCTCGGACTGGGCAAGCTGATCGACGAGCATCTTAGCGACTCGCGACAAGGCTTGAACAAGAAGTTCCCTCTGGCCGATCTGCTACGGCAGTCGATTTACACCCGCCTCGCAGGCTACGAGGATCTCAACGACGCTGTTCGAGTGTCCGCTGACCCGACGTTTCGCTTGATCGGCTCAAAGAAGAACTGGGATCGCGGCGGGGCACTCACCTCGCGACGGCAAAGTTTCGAGGCTGAGCTGCTGGCCAGTGAAGAGAACCTGCTGGGGCTGATGGCGGTGAATCGCGAGTTGGTCGCTCAGGCCGAAGCGCAGGACGAGTCCGAGCGCGTCGTGCTGGACATGGACTCGACCGAAAGCCCGGTCCACGGCCAACAAGAGGGCAGTGCCTACAACGGACATTTCGAGTCGGTCTGTTATCACCCCTTGCTACTGTTCAACCAGCACGGCGATTGTCTTGCTGCGAAGTTGCGCCCCGGCAACGTGTCCAGCGCCGAGGACTGGGGCGAGCTCCTACTGCCGGAGATCGAGCGCCAACAGGCCGAGGGCAAACGAGTGACGTTCCGGGCTGACGCCGCCTTCGCCAAGCCGGAGCTTTACGAGGCCCTCGAAGAGCGTGATGCGGACTACGTGATCCGCATCCCGGCCAACAAGAACCTAGAGTTGGAGATCGAAGATATCCTGTTCCGTCCGCTGGGCAGGCCGAGCACAAAGCCCCTGGTGCGCTACAAGAGCTTCCGGTATCAAGCCGCGAGTTGGTCGAAGTCCCGTCGGGTTGTCGCCAAAGTCGAGCATCATCTCGGTGAGCTGTTTCCGCGCGTCGGATTCATCGTGACAAACATGAGCTTGCCAAGCCGGTCGGTGGTGCGCTTCTACAACAAGCGCGGCACGGCGGAACAGTGGATCAAGGAAGGCAAACAGGCGACCAACTGGACACGGCTGTCCTGCCACTGTTTTCGAGCCAATGAAGTACGTCTACAACTCAGCGTGCTGGCCTATAACCTCGGCAACCTGTGGCGGCGACTCGGACTGCCGCACAGGATCAAGAGCTGGTCGCTGACGAGTCTGCAGCACCGGCTGATGAAGACCGGCGGACGGTTGGTCAGGCACGCGCGGTATTACTGGCTCTTATTGGCCGAAGGACATCTGAGCCGGAAGCTGTTCGGCGACATGCTGCGGCGGATTTGGGCGTTACCTGTGCCGGGAGGGTGATGTCGACGGCCCGAACAGCCAGCGTAAGCGGGTCGCCGAGGTCAGCGCGGGAGAGGTGTTGCCCAAAAGCCCTCTGCGGTCGCCGGAACGGTACGATCGGGCCGATTCGAAGGCTGCAGCGGCAGCGAAAGCAGTACCTGAACGTGGCCGCAGTGCAAAAACCGGTGCATAGAGGCCGTGGATCGGCTATCCTGTTCGTGCCGGGGTGGCCAAAATGGAAATTCTGGTGCGAAGGCCGTGCGCGTTTTCCCTGAAAGCAAAGGGGCCAGCGTGAGTTGCAGGGTTCTTCCGAAACAGAACGACACCGGTGTCCTGGAGATTGAACTTCAAGATCGTTACGGCAATCGTCCGGTTCGGATAGTGTTTACGGATGACGGTCAGATCAAGGCTATGAACGGAGGCAATTTGGTGAATCTGCAACCTTACAAAGCGCAAACCTGGTACGACCTGGACATAAACGTCAAAACCAAAGATGCCGCCAACAGCAGCTTCAGCGTCGAGGTCAACGGTAATCCAGTTCTGAGGGGAGCGGCTTTCGCTGGAGCGGTCGAGTCGGTTGAGCGGCTCTCCTTGCGAACCGGCCCATTCCGGACGGACCCGACCCGACGGTTGGATCGATACGACAAGAGGCTGAAGGACTTGCCGAACGCCGATGACCCCGTCGCCTTGGCGGTGTACCATGTCGACGATGTGGTCGCCACGCCGCGTTAGATCTTCGCAGGCCTGGACGTCCGACCCCAAAGGCCTCCTGGTGCCAGCTCGAACGGCAGTGGCGGCCGCTCATCGCCGGTGCCTCCATCCGCAGCAACTCATCGTTCGGGCGACTCTATCAATTATTGAAATGCCATTGCAAAAAATGGCGAATTTCTGTTGACATTCCATCTAGTCCCGATTATGATGCCATTGAGTAGGTTGTCACTCTCACAGGGGACGCCCATGGCCAAGACTGTTTCAGGTTTGTCACGGGGTGTTGAAGGGGACGGCGATCAGTTGCTCAGGAGTTGAGATTTTCTGCAGGAGGTTAGCGACTATGTCAAAGATAAAAGGGATTTCTGTCTTCCTGGCGATGTTGTTTTTGACAGCACCGCTACTGGCCCAAATCAACCGTGGCGCGATTCGAGGCAGCGTTACCGATCCGACCGGCGCCGCCGTGCCTGCCGTGGAAGTGCAGGCGCGCAACGTCGGCACCTCGATTAGTACCACGACAACAACCTCGGCTGAAGGCGACTTCAGCCTACGGAGCTTATCGCCCGGCGTTTACGAATTGAGCGTTGCAGCGCCGGGATTCAAGACGGCTGTCGTAGACGGTGTGGATGTCCGGGTCGGCGAGACGATTCGGGTGAATATTCCTCTGGAGCTCGGCGAAATTACCGAGACCATCGAAGTGCAGGGAGCCGCACTTGGGGTGCGGACCGAAACGGCGGAGGCGAGTACGGTGGTCACCTCGGAGGAGTACGACCATCTGCCCCTGGCGGCTATTTCCCGCATTCGCGTGCCCACCGACTTTGCGTTGTTCACTCCCGGGGTGCTGGGTAGCCAGCAGAGGCCTGGCGAGTCGCACAACGCCACCACCAGACTGTCAATCGACGGTTCGAAGAATGCCACGACCGACGTGCTAGTGGACGGCATGTCGGCCGGCCAATTTCAGAATTTCGGCTCCTTCACCGAGCAGTCCACGCCGGTAGATGGCATTTCCGAGTTCAACGTTATCAAAGGAGCGATCTCGGCCGAATACGGTCATATCCAGACGGGGCTGATCAGCTTTAACCTCAAGTCCGGAACGAACGAGTTTCATGGGAGCCTGTTTGAGAGCTTCCGGAACACCCATTTGAACGCGCGGTCGTTCTTCGAAGGCGAGAAACTGGCGTTCCATCAGAACAACTTCGGCGCTACCGTGAGTGGTCCCGTTATCAAGGACCGCACGTTCTTCATGGTTTCCCTGGATGTCTCCTATTTCCGGGGTGCTTCGCAGATCAGGGTCTATGATTCGCCGACGGTGGAGTTCCTGAAAGGAGATTTCTCAGCTTTGAAGACGTCTAGGGGGGAGCCCCGGCTGATTTACGATCCAGCCACGAACGAGCCCGACGGCAAGGGTGGGGTCATACGGCAGCCGTTCCTGAACAACGTAATCCCCGCTAGCCACATGAGTCCGATTACGCGCCAGGTGGCCGACCTATACCCAGCGCCCAATCGGCCGGGCATCGATAACAACTTCGTCGGACGGGGCGGTGCAGCCGATTTGAACAATTACTACTATGTCAACAAGTTCGACCATCGGTTCAACAATAAGCACAGCCTCTCGGTTTCGTACAACTGGACCTTCGTGCCGCGCGACACCTATAACAATCCTTACGAAGGCACCGTGTTGCTGAATGGCCTGGTGCAAAATTTCAAGAGCCGGAACTTCCGAATCACGTACGACTATGTGATCAGTCCGACCATGTTGAACCACTGGCAAGTCGGTTACAACCGGTTTCTGAACCCGGTGCGCACCTACAGCCATCAATTCACCCCCGACGTGAACTGGGTGGAGAAGCTGGGCGTGAAGGGAGTGAGCAATGGGGATGGCAGCCTGCCGGTTTTCAGGTTCAGTTCGGACGGTTATCCCCAGGCGGCAAGCCCGCGTTGGGACGCCGATGTTCAAGACAACATCATGATGAGCAACACGACAAGTATGTTCCGCGGCCGCCACAACCTGAAGTTTGGATTTGAGGCGCGGCTGCAGGAGCATAACACGCGCAGGCAGCGCAACCAGAACGGCACGTTCCGATTCAGCTTCAAGGAGACCGCGCTCCAGGCCAGCACCACGACCGGCAACTCGTTCGCCAGCTTCCTGCTGGGATATGTGGATGAGGCCTCCGTTGATTCGCCGTTGAATGTCGGCTCCGTGAGGCCCTATTACGCCGGGTTTGTTCAGGACGATTTCAAGGTTTCCTCCCGACTTACGTTAAACCTGGGGCTGCGTTATGATCTGGAACTCCCGCCTTACGAACTGGTCGACCGCGCCTCGGTCTTTGATCTGAACACTCCCAATCCGGGGGCCGGCGGGTTGCCGGGCGCCATGGTTTTCCTGGGCGAGGGATCGGATCGCATCGGCAGCCGTACTTACGAGGACACGTATTACCGCAATTTCGCGCCTCGCTTGGGGTTGGCCTATCAATTTAATCCCCAGACAGTGATCCGCGCCAGCTACGGGATCATGTACTCCGTCACCCGGCTGCTGAATTCGTTTCTCGGATTCGGCGGGACGCAGAGCTTCGAAAGCCTCAACAACGGGGACACGCCCGCCTTCCGGATTGAAGAGGGCATGCCGACCGATTTTCCCAAGCCGCCCTTCATCGATCCCACGGTGGGGAACAACAACAACGTTACGACGAGAGTGAAAAGCGAAGCGTCACGCATGCCGCGGACGCAGAGCTGGCGTTTCGACGTTCAGCGGGAGCTGGGGCGCGGGGTGGTCGCGGAGGCGGCCTACGTTGGCACGCACGCTGTGCATCTCAATGACAGCAGCTTGCGGAATTTCAACCAGGTGGACGCCAGGCATCTTGCACTGGGCTCATTGCTGAGAGCCAACATCCATTCTGAACTCGCTCGCGAAGCAGGCATCGCGGTTCCGTATGAAGGGTTCAATGGCAGCGTGGCACAAGCGCTGCGGCCTTATCCCCAGGTGCGCACCATCACTTCGACCGAAGATAAGCTGGGCTCGTCCATTTACCATGCTTTTGAGGCCAAAGTGCAGAAGCGGTTTTCAAACGGCTTGCAGTATCTGTTCAGCTATACGAATTCGAAGCTCATCACGGACGTCAACGATAACTTGGGAGGGCTAACCAGTTCGGCCTTGCAGGATAACGCCAACCGGCGGGCCGAGCGCGCCGTCGGGGCCTCTGACACACCGCAGAATTTCTGGATCAGCACGATCTACGAACTGCCGTACGGCCGAGGCGGGCAGCAGGGGGTGTTGCAAAACATTCTCGGCGGCTGGGCAGTCTCGGCCATCATCAACTACCAGAGCGGGATTCCATTGCGGATCACCCAGTCCAGGCGCCTGCCGACTTTCAACGCTGCCCAGCGGCCAGACCGCGAAGTCGGTGTGCCGGCCCGCGACCCAGGCCTCAGCTACGGATCTTACGATCCAGCCGTGGAACGCGTGTACAACCCGGAGGCCTTTACGCAAGCTGGAACCTACGCCTTTGGCAACGCTGCCCCGCGGTTGAGTGACGCCCGTGGATTCGGCTGGCGGAGGGAAGACCTCAGTTTGACCAAGACTATGAACTTTCAGGAGCGATTTTCCCTGGAACTGACGGGCCAGATCTTCAACCTCTTGAACCGAAACCAGTGGGGCAGAATCAACGACAATGTGAGCTCTTCCGGATTCGGCAAAGTAACGCGGGCCGGTCCGGGCCGGTTCGCGCAATTTGGTTTGAAGCTTCGTTTTTAGACAGTTGTTTCCGCCTCCAGAGCACGGCGGTGAGCTACCGGAGCACACATAGTAAGTGTGCTCCGGTTTCACTGTGAGAAGAATACGATCATCCTTTTGTCGAGGTCCAATCTATAAGAACCAGGGAGGCCACAATGTCTAGTTTTCTCAACCGGCGCCAGTTTTTGCGGGCCAGATGCAGGGTGCTGCCAATGGCCGTGGCTTTTATCGGCCTCGCGACGATCGTGTCGACCGGTGTGGCCCTGGTAGGCGGCATGGCCTCTGCCGAAGACGTGGTCGTCTACAAGGAAGCAGGGCGCTTCGGAGGCTGGCCGGCGAATCACGGGATTTGGTCTTGGGGCAACGAGATTGTGGTCGGTCATCGCTCGGCGCATTTTGAGGTTGTCCCAAGGGGACATGCCGTGGATCGCGACAAACCGCAAGAAGATTGGCAGTCGCGCAGTCTGGACGGGGGCAGGACGTGGCGTGTGGAGAAACCCCCCGCACTGGTACGCCCGGAACATGGCGGGCCGCAACCAGTCGACTTTCCGGGAGGGATTGACTTCACGCACCCGGATTTTGCTCTGATGTTTCGGTACTCGGGTGGTGGCCCGGCGTCCCGGTTTTATGTTTCCACCGACCGTTGCAAGACGTGGAAAGGCCCGTATAAGCTTCCGCTTTTCGGCCAGCCGCGAATCATGGCAAGGACTGATTATCTTATCAACAGCAAGCACGATTTGATGATCTTCCTAACGGCGGCGAAAAAGAACGGGCGAGAAGGCCACGTCTTCTGCGCTCGCACGAGGGACGGTGGCAAGAGTTGGCAGTTTGTCTCTTGGCTCGGTCCCGAGCCGGATGGCTACTCCATCATGCCTTCCACCGTGCGGCTCTCGCCAACCGAGTTGCTCACCACGATCCGGCGCAAGGAAGGGCCTCAGCACTGGATCGAGGCGTACATCACCGACGATGGCGGCAAGCATTGGCGCTGGTTGAACAAGCCGGCGCCCTCCACGGGCGGCTCGTCCGGCAATCCGCCCAGCATGATCAAGCTCCAGGATGGCCGTCTGGCGATCACCTACGGTTATCGCTCGGACCCTTACGGCATCCGCGCGCGGCTGAGCAGCGACGAAGGACAGACCTGGGGAGAGGAGGTCATCTTACGCGACGACGGGGGCTGCTGGGATTTGGGCTACCCGCGCACCGTGCAGCGTCCAGACGGCAAGCTGGTGACGGTCTACTATTTCAACGACGATCCGAACGAAGAGCGCTACATCGGGGCCACGATTTGGGATCCAGGAAAGAGAGATTAGTGCCATGACGCAGATCCATCGACGGCTGGGCCTGCTGCTGGCGATAACGGCGGGCTGCTGCTTCGCCCAACAGCCCTCTGTCGTCAAGCACGTGACGGTCTACAAAGAACCTGGACGGTTCGGCGGCTGGCCGGCGAACCACGGCATCTGGTCGTGGGGCGATGAGATCGTCGTGGGCTTTAGCCAAGCTTACTTCAAGAAGGTCGAAACCGGTCACGCGATCGACCGCTCGAAGCCCTCGGTGCCGAGATTTGCGCGAAGCCTCGACGGGGGCGAAACGTGGAAGATCGAAGTTCCTTCGTTCCTGGACGCCAACGACAAGGAAAAAGAGCCGACCGACCCACCCGGCGGCATCGATTTCACGCATCCCGACTTTGCGATGACGCTGCGCATGGTGTCCAGCCGTGAAGGCTATTCCCGGTTCTACTACTCCACCGACAGCTGCCACACGTGGAAAGGACCTTATGAGCTGCCGACCTACGGGCGCAAGGTGATCTCGGCACGGACCGACTACATCGTCAATGGCGAGCACGATCTGATGGCGTTCATCACGTCGGGGAAGGAAAACGGGCGTGAGGGGCGGGTGTTCGTGACGCGAACCACCGACGGGGGAAAGACCTGGCCGTTTGTGGCCTGGATCGGCCCGGAGCCGCCCGGATTCTCGATCATGCCTTCGTCGGTGCGCTTGTCACCTTCCAAGATCCTCACGACCTTGCGTCAAAAAGAGGACGACAAGCACTGGATTGACGCCTATCTGAGCGAGGATGACGGCAAAAGCTGGCGGTATCTGAACCGTCCCGCGGAGTCGACCGGTGGTTTCGTCGGCAATCCGCCGAGCATGATCATGCTCAAGGATGGGCGGCTGGCGATGACATACGGCTATCGCTCGCCGCCATACGAAATACGCGCCCGGTTGAGTAGTGACAACGGGAAAACCTGGGGCAACGAGATCATCCTGCGGACCAAAGCCGGCTGCGAGGATCTAGGCTATCCGCGCACCGTGCAGCGGACCGACGGAAAAATCGTGACGCTATACTACATCAGCGACGAGCGTTACGCGGAGCGCTTTATCGAGGCGGTCATCTGGGATCCGGGAACAGGGAAAGGGCTCGGTTTCCAGGCGGATACCTCGGGGCTGCGAGTTGCTGCTGAGCTTCGGCGGCGCCGCGCCCGTGGGACACCTTCGAGCCCGTTCTATATGACCGTACCCCCACTTATCTTGTTTCGAACACCAGGAATCCAATGACTCGCCGAATCTATATCCTGTCGTTTTTCTTGTTGCTGTTTGTTTGGGGCATGGTCGCGCAGCGAGATCGTGTCGAGGCGGTCGAGGTTGGGAAGCACGACACCGAACTGCTGCCGAAAGGCAAAGAGGCCGATGGGATCGTGGGCGACTTCATTCTGCGCAACAACAGAGTCCACGCCCTGATCTCTGGCGCGCAGCCTACGCGGCGCGCGAACATGCGCACCGAGAACAATTTTGTCACCCAGGGCTGCGTCTATGATCTCGACCTGCGCGGCGAGGACAATGACCAGATCACGGCGTTTCGGCCGGGCAACTTCGGTGGCGAGGTTTCGTGGGTCAAGGTCGCGAAAGACGGCTCAGACGGCGTGGGAGTTGTGGAAGTAGTGCGCACGGCGGAAAAGGGCGACGGCCTTTACACGCGGCACGAGTATCGATTGGAGCACGACTGGCAATACCTCCTGGTCATCTCTACCTATCGCAATGAATCGCGGGCAGCCAAGAAAATGACCCCGCCCGCGGTGTGGAGAGGCTTCGAGGACTCACGGGAGTGGCAGGTCGGAAAGATTCACATGGCCGACAGTACCGATCCGTTTGACAGGAGAGGATACGCCTGGGGCAGCGCGCCGGATGGCGCGCCGATGGAGCCCGAGGTGATGCTGCAGCCGGGTGAGGAAAAGATCTATCGCACGGCGCTGGCCGTGGCCGATTCACCGCTGGCCGCCTACGGGCTGGTGGCGGGCTTGTCGGCCGAAACCGGGGAAGTTTCCGGCTCGGCTCTCGACCCCGCGGGAGCGCCCGCGATTCACGCCAGCCTGATTGTCCCAGTGGGCGGCCAGCCACTGCCTCACTATCCCGACGCCAAAGGGCGTTTCTCGTTCCGGCTGCCGGCTGGTTCCTACCAATTGACGTTTGACGACATCGGGCGTGACAAGATCGAGCGCTCTTTCGCTGTGAAGGCAAAATCGAAGATTGCGCTTGACCTGGCTGTCTCGACGGCCTCGGTGGTGCGGGGCGAGATTCGCGACGACAGCGGCAACTATTCCCCGGGCAAAGTGCAGTTTATCGGCGTCGACGGCACCGAAACGCCGGACTTCGGAACGGGCTACCGGGTCCACGGAGGTAGTCATCAATATCAAACCCACGACGGAAGATTCGCGCAACAGACGCCGCCGGGGCGCTATCTGCTGCGCATCACCAGGGGACCGGAGCACGACCTTTTTGAGCAGCGCATCGAAGTCGCCAAAGGACAGACGGTCGATGTCAAAGCGACGCTGAAGAGAACGGTAGATACGCGGGGCTGGGTTAGCACGGACTTCCACTCTCATTCCACGCCGAGCGGCGACAACTACTGCGCGACGGACGACCGCATTATCAACATCGCCGCCGAACACATTGAATTCGCGCCGGCCACCGAACACAACCGCATCTACGACTGGCAGCCGCACATCGAGCGTCTAGGATTGACAAGGCATATCAAAACCATCATTGGCATGGAGCTCACCGGCAGCGGCATCCATATGAATGCCTTTCCGCTCAAAAGGGACCCCTTCGCGCAGGATGGCGGTGCGCCGGTGTATAACTACGATCCCCGCATCAATGCAATCGTATTGCGAAACTGGGGCACTCCGAGCAGCTTTCCGGGCGGATCGCGTCACGACACCTATCAGAACGCCCGCGTCCGGGCGCCTCATTTCGGCGGAGGGTCGGACCGCTGGGTGCAGGCCAACCATCCGTCGGTAGGATATTTCTTTTTTGATCGCGACCGCGATGGCGTTGAGGATGGCGGCTTTGTAGGCTTCGAGGAAATGATCGACGCGGCCGAGGTGTGGAGCGCGGACATTCTTCTCGGCAGCCCTGCGATCGAACGATCTTTCGGCGGGCGGACCCGGAAGACGCCGAACCGGACTTTCGGCTGGCTGCAACTGCTGAACCAGGGTCGGCACGTCTGGTGTGTAGCCGTGAGCGACGCGCACCGTATTTTCCCCCGCGGCGTGGGCGGCTGGCGCACTTATGTCCCCAGCTCGACCGACGAGCCCTCCGAGATTGATTCTTCCGAGATTATTCGTAGCGCAAAAGCAGGGCGGATGATGATCACCAATGGCCCGTTTCTGGTCGTGACGACAGGTGACGGCTTGCCGATCGGCTCACACGTGATGGCGGAAGGAAGTCTGGATCTGAAGATTCGCGTGCAGGCGCCTAATTGGATGGATATTGATCGGGTACAGGTGATGGTAAGCGGGCGGCAGCCCGAACAGTATAACTTCACCAAGGCAAAACACCCGGAGATGTTCAAAAGCGGAGTTATTCGCTTTGATCAAACGGTGAGCGTGAAAGTGCAGCGCGATGAGCACCTCATCGTGGTGGCCACTGGCGAAAATTCAGACATCAGCAAAGCCTGGGGACTGAGCCCAGTAGGGCAGATGCATCCGGTGGCGTTCACCAATCCGATTTACGTCGATGTTGATCGCAGCGGTTTCCAGGCCAATGGGGATACGCTCGGCTACCCGTTGATGACCGCTGCGGCTAGGGGCGACTAGAACGGGCTGTGGCAACCCACTCTTGTCCAGATTAGCTTCCGCGTGGGTGGTTGAGCCTCTGGTAGGTTGGGTAGTTTCCAGAAAGCAATCCCGACCGAACCAAGGAGGTTGGCCGCCTTGATTTTGTGCCGCTGAGTCCCTGGTAATAGGCCAGGCGAGAGCTGGTGTTCAGTGGATCGATTCGTGAGTGTTCCGAAGTCGCATTTCGCCACTTTCGTATATAATTCCCAATAATTTGGTAAAATCCGCCGAAATTATGTGAAATACAACACCGGGACTTGCTTTCAGCGAGCCTGGACACCCGCTTGACCTTGACATCGCTACTCTTCGCAGCAATCATGAAGTGCACTCGACCTCCGGGACCACTCGACTGCCATAGCTGCCACAGCCCAAATAGTCCGAAACTTCGTAGATACTCCAACGTGTATCCTGAGTTGTCGCAAATGCTGAAGGATGCTAACGTCGTGCTGGCCTACAACTCCGACTATGATCAGCGGATACTTAACCTTGGTTCGTCAAAAGCATCTTAACAGGATTAGAACCCTGTCGATGTCAGGTTGATTTCAGACGCTAATCGCCGTTTTTCCGTGTTTCAGGGGCATCTATTTGCCGTTTGTTTGCCTGATTACTGTCTGAGTCCCATTTGTAGTGCCAAGATATTCCAATATAGGCATTTTCTTCTTACATTTCCCCCTGCACGCCTGTAAGGCTGCTATTACAGGCCACCCAACCAGCAGTTATGTACATCAGAACTACCAAAACTCATACCACCGGCGACAAGCCAGGTTACAGCCACCGCCTGGTACATTCCGAGCGTAGCGGTGACAAGGTTCAGCAGAAAACCCTATTAAATCTCGGAACCGATTAGCGGGTACCAAAGGAAAACTGGAAACAGGTCGCTGACCTTGCCGAGCAGCTCCTGGACGGCCAGAGGCCTCTGTTTTCTCCCGCAGCAGGCATTATGGCAGCCGCGGAGGATCTTGTCCGCAGACTGCATGCTCGTGGATTCCAACCCGGCAGACAGGCAGCTACAGCACAGCACGACAGGAGCGCGACTGTTGATCTTGACACGCTGGACCAGGAGGACTCCCGTTCGGTAGGCTGCGAGCGGATTTGCTTGCAGGCCTTGGAAGAACTTGGCTTCCAGGAGCTGCTGCGGAGCTTGGGTGCAAGTGCTCGTGACAGCCGCCTTGCGGTGGCACTGGTGGTGGCGAAAATGATCAATCCTTCCAGCGAGCGTGAGGCACGGCTCTATGCAGTAAGCGCAGGCAAGAAGATCACTGCGAACGCCATTCTTAAGAAAAACCGTCAGCAATTCGAGGCTGCCCTGCAACACCTCCACGACGGCCTTTCCAAGCCAGGGTTCCTGAAAAACCATGACCGGGTCCAGCAGAGTATTGGGCGCATCATGCAGCGCTACCCGAAAGTATCGCGGCAGTATGACGTCCGGGTCACCAAGGACACTACCACCAAGGGCAGCGCTACCAGGGGGGTCGGGACCAAGCCTCCACAGTCACCTTTTCCCGCAAGCAGCAATACGATGATGCCGCTGCCGGGGTCGGCTCCTATGTGCTACGCACCAGCCATAGCGACTGGAATCTGGAGCGGATCCTGCGAGCCTATTGGAGGCTCACTGAAATTGAGGCAATGTTCCGGTCCTTGAAATCTGAATTGGGGCTGCGCCCGAGCTGGCATAGCAAGGACAGTCGTATCTCAAGCCACCTTTTCATCACCGTTCTGGCATACCATGGGGGCATCTGATCCGGACCCGCCTCAAAGCCCAAGGCATCAACCTGAGCTGGCAATCGATCCGCACTCGGATGCGTTCCTGGGTACGCATCACCACTACCGTTCGTCAGGTGAATGGTGCTCTGCTTGTCAACCGCCAGGATGTCCGTCCGCTAGCGAAAGTTACAATGATCTCCCGGGCTGCCGGTGTAGAACCGCGTATTCATCGCCGCAAAAGCCTTGTAGTCAAGTAACAGAATCTGTAAAAAGTGGTGCCAATTGGTCAGATCTGTATCCTGGAACCGACATGTTTTCAATCAGTTACAAGAATAGATTACTTCAATATGACGAACTAGGGTTGAGCAGTCGGCTGTACGTCACGGATTGGAGATGCCTCAAGTCAACTGGCAGTGCGTCATGAAGCACTACGCACAGTTGCGACGATTGGCTCAATGGGTGAAACTGGACGGGGCAGCTCGGACCGAGGGCGTGCGGTCAACCAAACCAGCGCATCGAGCACTGAGCGATTGCAGGACCACGCTGAAGTTGTTGCAGAGGGTATGGCACTTAAGCACAAGCTAGAGAAATGGGACGGCTCGCTGGTGTTCCCATCAGCGTACGTTAATCGGTCGGATTGACGGGATACAATCGCGTATCAATGGCAGGCATCAGGCACAAAGCTATGTGGTAGTTCGCTGCCACCCCGCTTCCACCATACTGGTCTGAATTATTTACGAACGCTCAGACAGTAGTGGATTCCAGCATGATCTCGGCGACTTGACCGGGGTTACGAGATTTTCTGGGCTGTTTCCAGGGTTGCGGCAGGTTCACAACTGATCCGGTCCAGACAGAACTTCACTCGCTGACAACGCACATTTCTCCTGATTGCGCAAGGGCCAAGCGGTATTGCAACTCGTCAGCTGTTGGGAACGTTGTCACAGATTGCACCCCCCGTAGATCGAAGACTTTCTGTTGCACTGAGGTCGGCACCGTACAACACGGAAGCAACTGGTCGTCGTATAGGCCAGCGTCACTTCAATGAGCACGACGGTAGCTAGGTCGGGAACCTATGACCTACTCGAAACCAAATCCGATACCGGCCGGATCACAAGCTTGTTCGCCACTGTAGCTGGCAGTGTTGTCAGCAGCACGAAGCGGACATCGGTTGCCGGATCAGCCCAGGCGAGAGTACCCGTGGCACCGCCGTGCCAGAACGTCCCCTCGGAGCACCCCGCTCCGGCACTGCCGCCAAGTGCGAAGCCGAGGCCTCGCGTTACCCCAAGCTGCGTGGTATGGCTCCGGACCATGAGCGCAGCGGTCTCCGAACGCAGGACCTGGGCGTCGTCCGGGACGAGGAACTCAAAGAAGAACTTGGACACATCAGACGCGCTGGCGTGCACCCCGCCCCAAGGAGAAGCTAAGCCACGCCAGTACGGGCTGTTCCAGTCCCAATGTGCAGCCTCGGGCTTGCCCTGCCCTCCGTGAGGCGGCCCTTGCTCCACTTGGCTGCGCTGTGTGTCTGCGAGATCAAATCTTCCCAAACCCAAGGCCGTACGATCCATTCCGAGTGCCCGGAATAAATTGCGATCCATGAAGTCGGGGAATGGCGTTCCCGTGATCCGCTCGCAAATCTCGGCCAGCAAAAGGATGCCCATACTCTGATAGGAGTACCGCTTGCCTGGCTCGAATAGTAGATCTGTCCGAATAGCGCGCTCGACGAACTCGCTCAACGGTGCGTTGCGCCGTCGCAACTCAACATTCTCTGGGAGCTGATCCGGCAGGCCCGAGGTATGTGTTAGCAGGTGTTTCACGGTGATGCGGGATCTGGCTCCTTGGCGAAACTCGGGAATAAAGCGACGCACAGGATCCACCAGCTTCAATTCGCCTCGGTCGGCCAGCAGCATCGCGCCAGCCGCCGTCATGGGTTTGCTGATTGAGGCAAGTAGGAATATCGAGTCAGCGGACCAGGCACTGCCGTAGGACTGGCTGAAAACCTGTGCCCCTCGACGTACATCAAGCACCGCGCCGAGAACAGCCCCGCTATCAACATGTCGCTTGATCAGGTTGCTGGCGGCATCCACGTTGCCACGTGCTACTGCAGTTGATGCAGCTAGAACCAATGTTCTGGAGAAAAAGGTCCGCCGTTTCACGAAACAACAATCCTATCACCCCGCACATAACGGGTGTTGCCGATGTAGATGTATCTCTCATCCCTTAAGTTATGAACCATGTTGCAACTCTCCCATGCGGCCATGCAAAGTGTACACATACAGTTACAGCAGAGCTTCGAGCTTCCCGGCGAAGGCATGGCCTTGGAAATGTGCGGTGGATTGATGCCAGCCAAGCTGAGTACTGTCGGCACTAAGTCGACAAAATCGACAAGTTGCTTGCTCTCTCTGGCCTCCGCGTATTCAGACGGATGGAATCGCCGGAACCTCTCCAGCACATACAGGATCATCGGAACATTGATCCCGGGGTTGTAAGCCCAACACTTGCCTTGCAGCATGCCTGGACCGGTGTCGGCCCAATAGGACACGATCGTGTCCTCCTCCAAGCCGTCCTCCCGCGACTAGGCCAGCACATTGCCGACCAATGCATCCATTTCGGTAATCTTGTTGTGAGACTGCGCCCAGTCCTGCCTGCTCTCCTTGGTGCCGGGATGGTACCCGGAATCTTCACGCTCGCAGGGTAGTAGACGACCTTGTACTGCCACACCCGAATCCGGAGCTCAACTTACGAACTTCAGACAGTCATCAGCGAGCATCATAGTGAATAAACACACTGAACCCTGAAATAACGACGATTGCCGTCCGAAACCAACCTACCCTCGACTGGATTTTCACCCTGTTATCAAGATTTTGTCGAACCAAGGTGAAGAGGTGTACTTGATAAGGTAGCCAGCCTTATGACCAACTGGTCAGGTAACGGGTGCCGGGATCTGTCCACAAAAGGTCACTTTTGTGTTTAAGTCCCTGATAAAGTCTTCAAAACGATAATCAAGGGCTGAACTCCCTTGATTTTTATAAAGCCTGAGCCTGGGAAAGGACTGAACCAGCATATTCTAATCCCTCAAGAAGCTTCAGGAATACAGGATTTGATGATTATCAGGGAATCAGCTTCTACACTGAAGTCGTGATCAGCCCGGTGATGGAAGGGAAGCTGCTCACTTCCCTTCAACGGTCAACTGTCAGTGATTAAAATCATGGAGCAGACTGCGCTGTGATACAGCTACGGTTACCCACAGGATTATTCCAGAGAAGACTACTCAACCCTGTTGGCCTTGAAAGTGACTGGGCGGCCCATGCCACGACCTCGACCACCGCCACCTTGAGCGCGACCGCCTTGGCCACCTTGGCCTCCGCCAGGACGATCCATTGAGCGAGTCAACTCCATTTCATCGCCCATGAGCTTCCCTTCAAACTTGAAACGCATCTGCCTTTGGCCACGCTGTAAGAGCTGTATGAAGGAAACTTCATCTCCGTTGATTTTGCCTTCCTGGATTTCGGCCTCACCCATCATGTCACTGGCAATAGTACCGGTCAGTGACTCTCCTTCCGCTTTCAGGTCGAAGGTCACCACCATCTTTCCGTTAGGATTTTCAAGTGTTGCTTCCCATTTCCCGTCAACTCCTGCCGCCCTCAACCTATTTACAGATACTGCAGCAGCAGCAGAACACAATGTAAAAACTCTACGATTCATTTATTTCAAGCTCTCCCCAGTAGCTACATGAATAAGCGTAAATCGTTTGGCAAGGTTATGCAGTTACATTTTTTTGAGTTACTGGTCTGCCAGGCAACCAGTAACCGAATGTCACTGATGACCAGTGTTGCTGCAAGAAATAGCGAGCAGGTCAGAAACCTCCAACCAGGCTTGCCAAAACAGAACGATTGCAGACCCTGCCTACAACCCGGTTGTCAACCCAAGGCCGAATTTTCCATTGAGCGCTTTTGCCAAGCTCATGGAAACCTTGAACCTTGACCCGACTCCCAACTTCTCGTATATTTCCCGGGTTCTTTCATACTCTGTCGGCATTTGCCCATAGAATGTCAGTCGACGAGGAGCCAGCAATGCTGCAACATCTGGCAAATCGACATGTCGCATTGCTCCAAGCAGGATCGGCCCTTCAAAATGAGATCTGGGAGCCTGAACCATAATCACTTGCTCGACTGTCTCGTCCAGAAGTGCTGCATAAAGCGTCCAGCTAGAGGCCTGCCCGATGCCACTCAGAACAACTTGATGCTCACTACCAGCATGCTCTTTCAGCACCTGGATTCCAGCCAGTATGCTACCGATTCGGATCGTATCTACAGTGCTGCCGGTCTGCATTGCATTGCGAAGTAGTGTTTTCCAACTGGACTTTGACCAGCCTTCATTCGCGGTTCCAGGTGGATAGAGGACCAGGACTGGGTTGCGTCCAAACCGCGAGAGATTTCGCAGCATACTCGTTACAGCGCGTGGGTCTTCATCTGGTGAAGCTACGTGCAGGAGTGCTGGACCATCTGCGTCTTCAGGCACTTGCAGAAGTGCTTCGACAGCAACCTGCCCATCGTAATCAAGTTGAAGTGCCAAATAACCATCTGGAGCATCAAGGGTTCCAGGTCTCGTCTCAGGGACCGGGCTATTCGCAGGGATTGCATGAAGTACACTCTCACGGATCGTCGTGAGCAGCTCTTCCCTACGGCTATACCAAGCTTCCTTGCCCTGCCAAACGACCGGTTCAGGGTCTGGAATAAAGAACTCGTGCACCTTGTAATTCAAGGCATCTTCGGGGGGCTCACCGCCAAACACAGCAAGTTCCGATGCCTCCACTTCCTCGTATTGTGTGTCGATGTCACGGGGTTCGATTTGCATCAACCAACGGTCTAGCCACTGAACTGCTTCGGTGCGTAGAAAATCAGAGTCTTCATGCCCACTCTCGACGACCAGGTTGCTAAACCTGTCCTCTGCTTCATACAACCCGTACAAGCTCGCAATCACTTCTTCAAACTCTTCATAACCTGCGACAGGAAATAGTGCATCCTGTCTGCCGTGCGCCGTCAGCAGCGGCCGCGGAGAGATCAATGCTCCCAGATGGAGCATGTCCTGCATTCTGAAGTTCACAGGGAACATGCAGTCGCAGTGCCTTTTCTGGGTGTCATCAGCCACATGAGCTGCAGTAGTACTTATCCCCATGATCGGAACCACAGCCTTGATCCTTGGCTCAACTGCAGCAGCAAACCAACTCATAGCAGCTCCACCTGACCGTCCCGTGATGGCGAAGCGTTCGGCGTCCACTTCTTCTCGACTCTCAAGGTAGTCCAATGCTCGAATCACATTCCAGACCTCCACTCCTGCAGGGCTGTAAGCTCGCGTGTACCACTCGTACATCTCCTGAATAGAACTACCATGATGTAACCCAACTGTTTCAGCAATCTGGATAGGATCAATTACCAGAGTTGCGTAGCCATGTTTGGCAAGCGTGTGACCATGCCTTTGATAGGAAGCCTTTGCACCATGCGGGGAATAACCATGACCGCAAACGTAAATGACAGCTGGTACAGGCCCTTCACGTTCTGTAGGCATATAGAGGTTGGCGGTAACGTAAACATGTGGCATGCTCTGAAATGCGATTTTTTCAATGACATACCCCGGGCGCTCAATGCTGCCCCGTACCTCGACATGCAATGGGGTCCTCGGCTTCTCCAGATCAAGACCAAGCATGTCCCGCAATTCGGAGAGTCGGCGCTCACGCACGGATTCCCAGGCATCCTGTGATGAGATTTCTGCAATTGCCTGATCCGTGATATTCCTGGCTTTACTGGCCAGGTATGACATCATCTGCTCGTGAGAAGTGACAGGTTCTGTTGATTGACAAGCAACCAGCACTACAACAGTGGTGGCGAGTAATACTTTGTTTATTTGAGTGGTTTCAATGTGCATTGTTATTTCCTACGTACACTTGACAAGGAGCGTGTAAACCTGTAGTTACCTGCCAGTACTCGCTGGATCTGAGCACTTGATATTCTACCCTCTCGCAGTATGCGCACCTTTTCTAATGTGAGATCAACAATCGTGGAAGGACTTGGATGTGCCACTCGACCGGCATCAAGAACAAGGGGTACTCGGTGTCCAAGTTGTGCAACCACTTGATCAGAACTGAGTGCACCGGGCCAGCCTGAACGATTAGCACTGGTTCCAGTCAGCGCTTGTCTGGAAAGCCTTACCAACGAGCGCACCAAAGGTGAGTGTGGCAGACGTACAGCGACTGTCCCAGTCCCGGCCGTAACGATGTCTGGAACTCCTCGACAAGCAGGCAGGACAATCGTCAGTGGTCCAGGCCAAAACGCTCGAACCAGCTTGTCAAAACCTGGTGGATACCCTTCCACAATTCCATCAAGTCTGTCCAGAGAGTCAATGAACAGAGGTACAGGCTTGGTCTCAGGACGAGTTTTTATTCGAAACAAACTGCGTAAAGCAGTTTCCCTGCTCGCATCCGCCAGCAAGCCATAGATTGTGTCTGTCGGTGCAGCAATCACTTGGCCTTGCTTGATGTACAGGGAGGCAAGTCGTAGCGTCTCAAGCCTGGCTTGATAGCAACTCACCTGGATACGCAAGCACCTCCCCATGGAAAACATATTACGCTGAAAAAACCCAGGCTGCCTTTTAATGCTCAACCAATCGGAAGTCATCACAAGCCGCAGTAATGCATGGATCAAGCTTATTCAAAAAATTGCATCCCGTGGTATTACCAGTAAGAACGGGGCTGTAATCGCAGAATCCCCACACCTGCTCAGCGAGTCACTTCGCTCCAGCATTGAGATTGAACGGGTCTTCGTAAACCAGCGTATGGAGAGCAAGGTAGCTGGAAACCTGCCAACCCATCAACAGATCCCACTGCATGTCATCGCTGACAAGCTGTTTGATGAAATTGCCACGACTACACGGAATCAGGGTGTGCTTGCTCTGATAAAACTTCCAGACTGGGAACCAGAGAATGTCTTCACTGGCATGACACTGGCTCTTGATGGTGTCCAGGATCCCGGCAATGCAGGCATGATCATTCGCTCAGCAGAGGCATTTGGGGCATCCGGGATCGTGTTACTGAAAGGCTCGGTAGCACCTTCCAATCCAAAACTTCTGAGAGCCTCAGCCGGATCCCTTTTCCGGTTGCCATTCCTTCATGGCGTAGAGCATGAGCGCTTTCTGGAGTTGACAAGCAGTCACAGGAAAAACCTGTTTGCATCTGTTCAAACAGGTGCCCTCCCGGTTCACAAAGCCCTTTTGGATACGGATTCTGCAGTCATCATAGGATCCGAGACACACGGTATCTCACCAGGGTTGCAGGAAAGCTCAACCCTGCTTGCCATTCCCACCAGAACTGTGGAATCTCTGAATGCTGCTGCTGCCGCTACAACCATCCTGTATGAATTTCATCGAAGACAGTTGCTGCCATGAACCTGTTTGAGCCCCAGGACATTGAGATAGCGGATTCATCACGACCCCTCCCTGAAAGAATGCGTCCCCGCACACTTGAGGAGTTCATCGGGCAGGAGCATCTTCTGGGGGAAGGGAAACCGTTACGTAATCAGATTGAATCGGACAATCTTGCCTCAATCATCTTCTGGGGACCACCAGGAACCGGTAAGACTTCGCTTGCCCGCATCATTGCTCGCAAAACCAACTGCCAGTTCATTTCCTTTAGTGGTGTCCTGAGCAGCATCAAGGAGGTCAAGGTGGTTCTTGAAGCCGCCAAGCGCTTACGCCAGACTGGCTTACGAACCATTGTGTTTGTCGATGAGATCCATCGCTTCAACAAAGCCCAGCAAGATGCCTTCCTGCCTTTCGTCGAAAGCGGTGACATCATTCTCATCGGTGCCACCACGGAAAACCCATCTTTCGAAGTCATCTCGGCCTTGTTATCACGCACCAAGGTCTATACCTTGCAGCTACTGGACATTCCACAACTGGTCCAGATGCAGCGGGCCGCCCTTCAGGATGCAGAACGTGGGCTGTCAATTGCTGGACTAGAAGTCCCTGTCAGGATCCTTGAACGGATTGCGGCCTACTCAAATGGAGATGCAAGGATCGCTCTGCTGGCACTCGAAACGCTCATAAACGCCGTCCAGGACAGCCCACTCAATGAGGCATTGCTGGAAGATGTCCTGCAGCGCCGGTTGCCTCGATATGACAAGAAAGGGGAAGAGCATTTCAACTTGATTTCTGCACTGCACAAGTCAGTCCGTTCGAGCGATCCGGATGCCGCACTGTACTGGCTTGCCCGCATGCTGGAAGGCGGTGAAGACAGGATATACATTGGTCGCCGACTGGTTCGCATGGCAGCCGAAGATATCGGACTCGCAGATCCTCGTGCTGTTGAGCTTGCCATGGCTGGAGTTAATGCCTTCCAGTTAGTTGGGGAACCCGAAGGGGACCTGTTTCTGGCTCAGGTAGCTGTCTACCTGGCGGTTGCCCCCAAATCCGACTCTGTCTACAGGGGACTCAACGAAGCACTGCAAGACATTCAAAAGGGACCTGCTCCGGATGTCCCACTGCAACTGCGCAATGCCCCAACTCGCTTGATGTCGGAGTTGGGATATTCAAAAGGCTATGAACACGCCCACCAGCAATACGATGCAATCACAGGCATGTCCTGCCTGCCGGAGTGGCTTGAGGGCAAACAGTACTATCGCCCAACATTGCGGGGAATTGAAGAACGCATGGCAAAACGACTTGAGGAAATCAAGAAACAAAAACAAGCTCTACGTCAGAAAAACCGTGGTTGATGCAGCCTTTCCAGCAGTTTGAAACTTGAGTTTCCGTGCCAGTTCCGGCAGTGTCCCAGGAGCAACTGGATGAGGCCGTTCACGATTGAGTCCGGTTTGCAGTAGCCGATTCAAGAGGCTGATGCAACCGCAGCAACTCCAGTCGCACTGAATCACGGAGTGCGTCCCAGCTTGCCTCAAGGACATCATCGGACACACCCACTGTAGTCCAGTTGGTCTTGTTGTCCGCCCAGTTGATCAGGACTCGAACCTTGGCCGCTGTGCCCTTGCCAGGGTTCAGCACGCGTACCTTGTAGTCCACCAGGCGAATGTTGGCAACCTCTGGATAGTCATGTGACAGACACTGCCGCAGAGCCGCAGCCATTGCGTCGAATGGCCCGGAAGCCTTGACCTGTGCCTCATGAGTGCCAGCAGGTGTGGAGACCTTCATTTTGATCTCACACTCGGAGCGTTCACGTCCAGACTTGTCGATCTTCATTTCCATGGAACTGAGTTGGAACAGGTTCCGATCCTGAGCAAGTTCCTGGCGAACCAGCAACTCCATTGAACCGTCAGCTGATTCCAGTTCATAGCCATCGAACTCCATCTGCTTGATCCGTTCAAGCAGCTTTTTACGGGCATCATCGCTCAGCTGCTTCTCCCAGCCCATCTCCTGCAGTTTGAACGTGATATTGCTTCGGCCGGACAGGTCACTGACCAATACACGGCGAACATTACCTACATCTTCCGGCTTGATATGTTCGTAAGTCTCGGGATCGCGCATTACAGCACTGACATGAATGCCACCCTTGTGGGCAAAAGCACTTTTCCCGACAAATGCAGCACCGTTTGCAAGTGGCAGGTTGGCCACATCCGCAACGTACTTCGCAACGTAATGCATCTCTGAAACCTGATCCTGGCCAATCGTAGTGTGTCCGAGCTTCAATTCAAGGTTGCAGATCGTGGCAACCAGATTGCAGTTCCCGCAGCGTTCCCCGTAGCCGTTAATTGTTCCCTGCACATGCGTAGCACCCAGTTCCACCGCTGCTATCGCATTAGCAACAGCAAGCTCTGAATCGTTATGGGTATGGATCCCCAGGACTCCATCAAAGTTCTTGCGCACATCGGCAACAACCTCACCCAGCCGTGCCGTCAGTGTCCCGCCATTGGTATCACACAGCACAAGGGAATCAGCTCCAGCTTGTTGTGCAGCTTCCAGGGTACGGAAAGCAAAGTCCCGGCTTGAAAGATAACCGTCGAAGAAATGCTCTGCATCGTATACGACTTCCCGACCCAGGGACTTGAGGTAAACCACGGTTGAGTGAATCATCTCGAGATTCTGCTCTTCGGAGACTCGCAGTGCGTTCCTAGTATGCAGGTCCCAGCTTTTGCCAAAAATGCAGACTACTGGTGTTTCAGAATCAACAAGCATTTTGACATTCGGGTCTTGTTCGACCTTGTTCGCCGCATGCCTGGTTGAACCGAAAGCGACCAGCCGTGCATGCTCAAGACTCAGATCGGTCTTCGCACGGTCAAAAAATTCCGCATCACGCGGGTTGGAGCCTGGCCAACCACCCTCAATGTAATCAATCTTGATGTTGTCCAGCTTGTGCGCAATATCCAGTTTGTCTGTTACCGAGAACGAGATGTTCTCGCCTTGCGTACCATCCCGTAAGGTAGTGTCGTAGATAACAATGCGCATGGCTGTATCCTGACCGAATCAATCACCTTCAGCCGGTGCCAGAGGTGTTGATTCAGGCTTTTCCTTCTTGAGAAACGGCATCATTGCACGCAACCCGCTGCCAACTTGTTCGATCAGTTGATTCTCCTGCTCCTTGCGAGTGTCAAGGAACTTCTGCCGACCACTACGATTTTCCGCCATCCATTCCTTGGCAAATTCGCCGGACTGGATCTCTTCAAGGATCTTTTTCATCCTGTCCCTAACGGACTGATCTATAACACGGTTACCACGTGAGTAGTCCCCATATTCTGCCGTGTCGGATATCGAATAACGCATGTAACTCAGTCCCCCTTCGTAGATCAGGTCCACGATCAGCTTCAGCTCATGCAAGCACTCGAAATAGGCAATCTCAGGCTGGTAACCAGCCTCGACGAGGGTATGGAATCCTGCCCGGATCAACTCTGTGCAGCCACCACAAAGTACAGCCTGCTCGCCGAAAAGATCACTTTCTGTCTCTTCCTTGAAAGTTGTCTCAATTACACCAGCTTTCAGGCAGCCGAGACCCAGGGCATAAGCAAGAGCCTGCTCTTTAGCCAGGCCGGTAACATCCTGTGCCACCGCAACAAGCGCTGGCACTCCGACACCTTCCACAAACAACTCACGAACACGATGGCCCGGGGCCTTGGGAGCCACCATCGCGACATCGACATTGGCTGGAGGAGTGATTTCTTTCCAGTGAATCGCAAATCCATGCGCAAACATGATGGTGTCACCAGCTTCGAGATGCGGTGCGATTTCACTTTTATATAAACCCGGTTGTATGTGATCGGGAAGCAAGATCATTACAACCTGTGCGGCCTTAGTCGCATCTGCTACTGTCTCGACTGCTAATCCAGCCCTCTCTGCCTTGGGCCAGGAACTGGAACCCTCATACAGGCCCACGACTACGTCAAGGCCGCTTTCCTGCAGGTTCAAAGCATGGGCATGTCCCTGGCTGCCATAGCCAATGACTGCGATTTTCTTGCCTTTCAGAAGATCAAGATTTCCATCCACTTCGTAGTAGATTGTTGCGGGCATTATAAAATTTATTTCCTTTCAGAGTTCTGGGATCTCACCAGTTCCGGTGAAGAATCTAGGACTTGGACAACAAGGCCTCTTCTAACTGTGGAATGGGCAGTTTGTTGTGCTTGGCACGAGCCATTGCCATTGCACCGGAACGCACCATTTCGAGTGTTCCGTAATTGTGCAAAAGCGAAATCAGAGCATTCAGCTTATCTGGAGAGCCAGTAACTTCAAGTGTAAACGAGTCGGGAGAAGCATCGACAACCCTTGCCCTGAAGATTTCTGCTTCATTGAGCAGTGTCGCACGCTTATCCTGGGAGACTGTGATTTTGATCAATGCCAGTTCGCGACGGACAGCCTGCGAATCTGTCAAATCCACAGCCTTGATGACATTCACAAGACGGGTGATCTGCTTGATCAGCAGTTCTCTTCCCTGGTCGCTGACGTTCGCGACGATAGTCATACTCGATAGCGTCGGATCCAAGGTCTTGGCAACTGTCAGGCTCTCAATGTTATAGCCTCTTGATGTCAGCACGCCAGCTACTCTCATCAAGGCACCGGGTTGGTTTTCAACCAGTAGTGATATTAATTGCTGCATGATAAATTCCCCGAGTTCCTAGTCGCCTGCCAGTGCGTGGGCAACAGGAGTTGCAGGCTGCAGGATCATCTCGCTAACGGCACCACCCGAGGGCACCATCGGGTAGACACATTCCTTGGGAGTCACTTGTACATTTAGCAAGTAAGGCCCAGGGGTATTGAATGTCTCATGGAGTGCATCATCCAGGTCTGCGGGCTTGCTGACAGAGCCAGCCTCGATTCCGAATGCAGCCCCAAGCAGTTTGGCATCAGGGAAAGACGCAATGTCCACCTGGCTGTAGCGTTCACTGAAAAACAGTTCCTGCCACTGGCGAACCATGCCAAGAGTGTTGTTATTCATCACGATAATCTTGACTGGAAGCTGGTTGGCGGCAATCGTCCCGAGCTCGGGAAGCGACATCATGAATCCACCGTCACCGACAATGCCAAGTACGGTCTTGTCCGGACAGGCAAACTTTGCACCCACTGCTGCCGGTAAGCCGAAACCCATTGAACCCAGCCCGCTGGAGGACTGCCACAAGCGCGGGTGGTTGAAGCTCAGATACTGTGCAGCCCACATCTGGTGCTGGCCGACATCAACGGTGACAATCGCATCACCGTGCAAAATCGCGTCAAGCTTCTCCATCAACTGCTGAGGCTTGATGTGCTCATCCGAAGGCTCATAAGAGAACGGGTTTTCCCTCTTCATTGTCTGAAGGTGTCCCATCCATGCACGACGTACATCACGACATTCTGCTCCCTGCGTCTTGCTGGTGCGTTCCAAGCACTCGTTCAAGCGCTCCAGGACAGTCCGGGCATCACCAACCAAACCGATATCCGCCCGTCGGTTCTTGTTGATCTCGGCGGGGTCGATATCCACATGAAGCACCTTTGCTTCGGGCGCAAAGGCATCTAGGCGACCGGTGACTCGGTCATCAAACCGAACTCCAATACCAATCAGGGAATCACATTGGGTCACCCCCATGTTGGCGGCATAACTGCCATGCATCCCAAGCATCGAAATGAAGTTCGGATGTGAAGTTGGCATGGAGCCAAGTCCCATCACTGTGTGCGCAACTGGAGCTTCCAGTAACTCACTAAACCGGATCAGTTCTTCACTCGCACCTGAAGAGACAATGCCCCCTCCTGCATAGATATAGGGGCGCTCGGCCTGCCAGAGAAACTTGACTGCTTCATCCAGTGCATCCTGTTCCGGACCTACAGGCAACTCATAACCACGGAGAGGTCGCATTTCCTGGGAATCCTGATACTCTACCTTGGAAAGCAGAACGTCCTTGGTCACATCGACAAGCACGGGGCCTGGCCGCCCACTACTAGCAAGGTAAAACGCTTCGTGAATAATCTGTGCCAACTCGCAAATATCCTTGACGAGGTAGTTGTGCTTGGTTGCTGACCGGGAGATTCCGAAGGTATCAGCCTCCTGGAATGCATCCCGACCAATCAAGGCCTGTGGAACTTGTCCCGTGATGGCCACTATGGGAATTGAATCCATCAGGGCATCAACAAGTCCTGTTGTAAGATTAGTGGCCCCCGGTCCGGATGTAGCCATACAAACGCCCACCTTGCCAGTGGCACGGGCATACCCCTGAGCTGCAAATGCTGCATTCTGCTCATGTCGCACGAGAACATGCTTCAGGGGATGGTCATAGAGAACATCGTAAATAGGCAACGTCACGCCGCCCGGATAGCCAAAAACAATCCCCGTCCCCTCTCGGGCCAAACTTTCCACTAGAATCTGGGATCCACTCAATAACGCCATGGTTTCATTCTCTCGCTTTCTTGTCCCTTCACTTCTTCCATCTTCACTTGCAAGGGCAAGAATCAAAAGGCCCCCGACTTGATTGTCTTGATGCCCCGGTCGGCGGCCTGCTCAGTGTTTAAACTGGATGTGCCTCAGCCGAGGCTGGGTACAGCGACAAGAATAATATTGTCAATACGGAGATTTATGACAGGAGCAGCATTTGTGCAACCACTTCCCTGCTGCCTTGAAGGCTCTGGGTCAGGTTCATTACAGGCTTGAATTGACGTATTCTCGCCGGGAACATTCTTTAGAGGAACCCTAAAGGAACTGCGTGTCGAACAGCTACGACGACTGCTTGCACATGGTTCTGTCATGAGGTGCATTGCCTCTGTGAATCCAGCTTGGAACAAGCCAACTCACTTGTTTCAATGTAACTGGAAAGGACGGATAACGTCAAGAATCCACAACTTAATATTGACAAATATGGATACCGGCATTATCAAATGGGCCTTATATACCAAAGTGCTCAGAAACGGAATCTGGCGGGAATGTTCCGGGCAATCCTACTCGCGGATACCTTCGCGCTTGAGCTTGGCAATGAACGCGGCTTGGCTAATCGTGCCCTTGGATGAGTTGCAGGCTGAGCACAGCAACTGGAGGTTGTCTAGGTGATCGGTTCCTCCCTTGGAACGCGGCGTGATGTGGTCCACTGTCAAGTTACGGAACGGGAAGTGGTGATTGCAACCGGCGCATAGGCCCTCCTGCCTGCCGTAGAGGGTGTGGCGGGGCGTCTTGTACGGCGGTAGTTTGCCAACGTCCGTCCGTCTCGGGATGTCTGTTCTGGCTGTCACCATGTCGGGGCGGTAGAGCGTCCCAAGGAGTCCGTCCAGTCTCAGCTTGACCAGATCTATTGCCTTAGTGGACAGGTCAATTCCCACCCATTGGCGGTTCAGCCGTTCGGCTGCCACAGGTGCCGTGGCACACCCACAGAATGGGTCCAGCACGATATCACCCTCGTTGGATGAGGATTCAATGATTCTCGACAGCAATCCAAGCGGCTTTTGGGTTGGATAGCCTACGCGCTCGGATTCATTGTCAAGCCACTTGATATCCTCATCAACGCCCTCAGTGGAATTCCACAGCACGCCTTGCGTTCCCGGCTGGAATGCCCATAAGTCCTGCTAGAGAACCCCATGCGAACTGCTCAGGTACTGCTTGTACCGAGGCATCTTACCCGCCGTCCTTGGGTGGATGATCAACGAGAGGGCGTCCAACTTGTCAAGTACCCGCTGCACTGAGTCATTAGCTGTGTCGAACTTGATCAGGGAACGGATCGAGGATGGTATTGCCCAATGACGGCCATGCGGTGTTGGGTCGTATCCCCGCCACGGCTCCCCGCTTTCCCCAGCCCTTGTTCCTGATCCGGTCAAGACGTTTGACTGGTACTTGCCGTGACTGTCGGAGTAAGGGAAGTTCTTCTTGACATAGGTAGACGTGTACGGAGTGCGACCCGGATGGAACGTGAACCTCTTGCCTTTCGAATAGAACAGCAAGGTATCGTGGATCGGTCCATATTGCTTGGTTAGCTTGTTGTGGGCGTTACTCCTGCGCCATATAATCTCGCTGCGGAAGTTGTCTGGTCCGAACACCGCATCCATGAGTTCCTTGAGGTAGTGGCTGGCCGTTGGATCGCAAGGCAGGTAGATACTGCCGGTGGGCTTGAGTACTCGCTTCATTTCGAGCAGGCGGATCGCCATCATGACGAGATAGGACTTCATGGACTTCCCATGCGCCAGTCCTGTCGCGTCAATCCCGCTCGATAGCGCCGGTTCCCTGTCCGCTAGTGTCCTGACCTTCAAATAGATTGAATTAATTTGCAAAGTGTGCCATACTGCTTCTCGCGGGAGGGAGCACTATGGCACGACCGGTTGCAGTTCTCGATCTGCATCCCGAGGAACAACGGGAGTTGGAACGGCGGGTCCGCGCCGCGACCACTTCCCGGCGCGACTGCCTGCGCGCGCGGATCGTGCTGCTGCGCGCCGAGGGCGTTAAGCAGCGGGACGTCGCCGAGCGCCTCGGGGTCAGCGTCGCGTGTGTGAACAAGTGGTCGCAGCGCTTTGACCGCGAGGGCCTTGCGGGCCTGCAGGACATGCCCGGCCGCGGACGGCGGCCCACGATCCCCTTGGAAACCGTGGAGAAAGTCGTCACCGAAGCGGGGCGGACGCCGCCCGGACGCCAGCGCTGGAGCACCAGCAGGGCCTCAAGCCGCACCGCACCAAGACATTCAAACTCTCCAGCGACAAACAGTTCGAAAGCAAGTTCTGGGATGTGATCGGCTTGACCCGCCCGAGAAGTCCGTGGTGCTGTGCTGCGACGAGAAGAGCCAATGCCAGGCGCTGGAGCGCACCCAGCCCGCCCTGCCGCTTGGTGTCGGACACATTCGCACCCGCACTCACGACTACATTCGGCACGGCACCGTGTGCCTGTTTGCGGCGATGAGCTACCTGGAAGGCAAGCTGATCTACCGCACCGAGGCGCGGCACACCCATCTGGAGTGGCTGCGATTCCTCAAGCAAATCGACCGGGAGGTTCCGAACGGTCTCCAGATTCACATCGTCGCGGACAACTATTGCACGCACAAGCACGCGAAGGTGCGGGACTGGCTGGGCAAGCACAAGCGCTTCCACATGCACTTCACGCCCACCTCGAGTTCCTGGCTGAACCTGGTGGAGCGGTTCTTCGCTGACCTGACGGCGGACTGCGTGCGGGACGGCAGCTTCGGGAGCGTCAAGGAACTGACGGACGCGATCACGGCCTACCTGATGGAGCGCAACGAGAATCCGAAGCCGTACCGCTGGAAGGCCAAGGGCGAGGAGATTCTCGCCAAGATCCACCGGGCGCGCCAGGCTCTCGAGAGCGAAGGTGGTTAATTAATATTATTTAGCGATCAGCACACTAGGATTCCGATCCAAGCTAGATCGACGTCACCCAGAGTCCAAGTGTCCTTGAAGGCAGCGCCTGCCGCCTCTGATCCTATGGGAGCCTCGTAATTGCGATTCGAGTTGAATGGAGGGTCCAAGTAGATCAGGTCTACGCTCTCGGAATTCATGCCACGGAGGACGTCCAGATTGTCCCCGGTGAACAGCGTGCGGTTCTTAACGTTCGGCTCCGCCATGCTCGTTCCGTTTCTTGCGAGGCAGCCCGTAGGCGAACATGCGCCGGACGGCCTCCTTGACCGGAAGGTTGATTCTCAGGACACGCGTTTCCGGTCGCCCCGGACGGTTCCGCTTGGTCTTGCGCACCAGCTTGCTCATGCAGTCAGCCTCTTGTACGTGAGCACCTTGCCGTCCATGTTACGGACCATATGTCCCCTCTGGTCCATGGTATCCATGCTGCGGATTCCGGCGCGTCCGGTGAACTCGTTCAAGTACCGATGCAGGTGCTTACCTGTCATCCAGTGATAGATGCCGTAGTAGCCGCGCTTGAACAGGGACCAGAACCCCTCGATGCTGTTGGTGTGGACCGAGCCGCGCACGTACTCGCCCGCTCCGCGGTTCACCGCGTCGTGAGTGTACTCCCACAGCTTCCCATAGGAACTGGACCCGTCCGTGTACACCGTGGAACCCGGCTCGACCGTATCCTCCACGAATCCTCCCAGAGTCTTGGCATCCGTTGCCGGAACCGGCTTCGCTGCCACATTGCCGCCACGCTCCTTGGCACCCACAACCGCCGTCTTGCCGACGGTTCCGCGACCGGCCTTGAGTTTCTTCGATTCGTGCTTGTTCCGCTCCTTGCCTCCGCTGTAAATCTCGTCGATCTCGACGATGCCGCTGAGCGTCGCCTCGCCGTCCCTGAACACCTCGCGGATTCTCTGGAGCATGTGCCATGCGGCCTTCTGCGTGATGCCCAGCTCGCGATGCAGCTTCATGCTGGAGATCCCCTTGATGTTGGTCGCCGCCATGTAGAACGCAACAGCCCATGCCTGATAGCCGAGCTTGCTGGATTGCATGATCGTTCCCTTGCGGACGCTGAACCGCTTGCGGCAGTCCTTGCAGGTGTACGGCATGGACGGATGGGACGGGCCATGTCCGTGGTTGCCGGAACCGCAGTCCGGGCAGGTCGGCCCGTTCTTCCAGCGCAGTTCCTCAAACCACCTTTCCGCCGTCGCGTCGTCCGGGAACTCGTGAAGCAGCTCGATGATCGTGACTCCCTTGCGGTCCGCCCACCCAGGCCCCTTCGTCGTATGGTTGCTGTGTCTCCTCATGAGCATTATAATACCACAAACTGCAAGTGGAGTCAAGCGCTAATGCACTGATTCTAAAAGTCTTTATATGCGTTCTGCCTGTACCGAACATTCCCGCCAGATTCCGTTTCTGAGCACTTTGGTATATAAGGCCTTATCAAATGCCGTAAATAAGCACAATCATGGGCATGAATGGGGTGTCAATCAGAAATTGAAGAAGGGAGTTTTTTCTCACCAAGAATGCGGCAATGCCCATTGGGGGTTAGAAGCCGACTGGAAACAGGATATCCCAGATATTGCTCCGGCTAGACTTTAGATGCACATTCCGGTCTGAAATCAATACCCTTCACGCAACCACAGTTCGACAAACCAGAAGAGCGGCGGGGTACTGGTGGTTTCGTCAAGATCTCAAGCACCTTGACGGGCACAGGCACGGTCGAGTGTCGCAACTTTCGCTCCAGGTGGAGTTTTAACGCTATAGCCCGGACATGCAACCGGAACCACCGGTTCACAGCCTGAGGTCATTCTCATTAGCCGAACCTAGCGATTTCGATGCTGCCGCCACGCGGCGGCGGCATGCGCCAATCCCTTTGATTTGGTAGTAATTCCTTACGAGCAGTCCAGATACGTCGTTAATAACGCTCTTATCACACTGCTCTGATTGAAGAGTACCTTCGCCTACTCAAAACCTGGGCGCGGATTGAGGAACGGGTACTAAATGCTGTACAGAGTCTGAGCAATTGCCTCCCCCCTTGACACCGTTGATGTCTGGACATCTTTTCCTTCCAACGCTTGGTGCGGGAGTCACACCACATGCTGGCCAACACAGTCCTAGAGGAATCCGAACTGGTAGCCTTAGCCTCTGGGTTATGTGTGCTGTAAGGGCACGCAGAACAATGAGGTGCAGTCCAAACACAGCTAAACTACATCAACGGTATAAAACATGAATCTTCAAGGAAAGACTGCACTTGTTACAGGTGCCAGTAAGGGGGTTGGACAGGGGATCGCTGAACGCCTAGCGGAATTGGGCTGCGATCTGGCTATTCATTACAACTCTGATCGTGCAGGTGCTGAACAAACCGCAGAGACTGTACGGGCCTCAGGGCAACAAGCCATCCTCTTGCAAGCCGACCTGACAGACTCCAAACAAATCAATCGCATGTTTCAGGAAACTTTGACGAAAATCGAAAGGCTGAACATCCTGGTTAACAATGCCGGTAGACAGGTCTGGGCACCACTCCTCGAACTGTCAGAAAAAGACTGGGACAGTGTGATAGACACCAATCTCAAGGGCTGTTTCCTTTGCACACAACATGCCGGTCGCCACATGAAGCAGCATGGCGGTGGATGCATCATCAACATTGGATCAGGGTGCAACAGGGTCGCTTTTCCGAACCTTGTCAGCTATACGGCAAGCAAGGGAGGGATGGAACAATTCACCAAGGTTGCAGCAGTCGAACTGGGAGTGCATGGCATCACAGTGAACTGTGTCGCTCCAGGAGCAATCCTGATTGCCAGAACCCGTCTTGAGGCAGATGACTATGAAGGACAGTGGGGCAAACTAACACCTATGGGAAGAGTGGGAATTCCGGGTGATGTCGCAGCGACTGTTGCATTTCTTTGTACCAAGGAAGCAGAGTTCATTACTGGCCAGACAATCATGGTAGATGGTGGGTTGTTTACAAGAGGCCCGTGGGCCTACTCGGCACAAGATGAACTGTAGGCAACACCCTGAACCAAATCACGCGAAACACATTGTGCTTCAGGATCGTTACGAGTAATCCTTTCCAGTCAAACTGTCCAGAACCGATTGCTGCCACTGCTCAAGCTGTGTGGCAAGATCCTCAACAACCTGCATGTTGGATTCCTGCAGATCAGTGCTCTCGGCTTGATCCTTGTCAAGGTCAAACAACTCCATCACCGGGCTGCTTGCATCTGTCTCACCTTCTCCAGCTACTACTAGTTTGAAGCGATTATCGACTATTGCCCTGGGTCCCAGATAATCCTCATCCAAAATCTCGGAGTACCTGTAATTGCGAAAGTTTCGAGTCGCGATTCCGTTCATGAGTTTGGCCAGCGGTGTAGTCCCTTCCTGCAGGTTCGAGGCCAGGTATGGTTCAAGTTGCTGTTCCCGTACATTGTCAACTGAATGGTTCCAGAAACAGATCGGCTTCGGTCTTTCCTGCATACTACCCTCGATTAAGGGTAGAAGGCTGATACCGTCCAGTGGTCTGTCAGGCAGCGGTTCATCTACCAGATCGCAAAGTGTCGGGAAAATATCACTTGTAACAGCGTTAACCTCAGTGTTCCTTGGTTCGGGGATCCGTTGAGGCCATTCAATGACACTGGGAACCCTGACACCTCCTTCATAAACACGACCCTTCTGTCCACGGAATGGACTGGCATAACTGCCATCCCCAGGGGCTCCGTTGTCACTGCAGTACCACAGCAGAGTGTTTTCCCGAAGTTCCTCCTCCTGGAGAAATGTCCTGAGTTGGCCCATTGCACGGTCCATGGCCGTGATTTCAGCAAACCGTGCCCGCAACACCTGATCCAGTGGAAGCTGGGTGGGCAATCCTGTCTTCATCGAAGTCAGCCGGGTTTCTTGTGATTTCAGTTCTTCAGGCAGGTTCTCGTACAGTGCCAGATCCTCATCCAGCCCACTGTAGGGCTCATGTGGAGACCCAAACCAGACAACCGCAAAGAAGGGTCGTCCCTGCTGTTTCGCTTTCTGGATGAAACGAGTGGCTTCCTCGATCACAATCCTAGAGCTTTCGCCTTCATGACGTTCGGGTGGTCCACCATTGCGGGAGAGGTATGGATTCATTTCAAAAAAATTGTCATGCGAGAGCCAGTCCTCGAACCCCATCGCCCCCGGATTGGTTGGTGAATCAGCCTTGACCGGACCCAAATGCCATTTCCCGAAATGACCACATGCATAACCATGTTGGCCGAGAACCTGGGCAATGCTGATTTCTTCCGGTCGAATGGAGCAATTCGGCGTGAATGTGCCATACCGGTTCGGATGCCGTCCAGTGATCACACTGCCTCGTGTCGGTGAACAGACTGGGGCAGCTGAATAAAATCGGTCCATCCGCAACCCTGTTGCCGCCATCTCATCCAAAACTGGAGTCTGAAGATCGGGGTGGTCATAATAGCCGGTCTCGTGCCAACCATGGTCATCGCCCATGCAAAGGATAATGTTCGGAAGTTCTTCAACCTCGGATGAAGTTGGGGTGCAGGCTGATACTCCTGCACAAGCTGCTGTAAGCTGCACAAACTCTCGACGTGTAAGTGACCCTTGCATTTTCAATATCCCTCCATGACGCGCTTGAACAAACCTGGACACTTGCCTGAGCATCCTGTCCAAGCAGGAAAATCTAGTTCTGCACTAGGATACCCTGCAGCACTGTATAGACTGGTGGAAAAGTTCATGCTCCGCAATCTCTGCGTCCATTGACTGAGATGCTTCGGGAGCAACCACAATCACAACTTCCATGGCACTTTCCATCAATCTTCAATGCGATAGGATACCCAGTTGACAGCCAATGGCTCTTCCGGTTCCCGGTTTGGCTGGTTCAGCCAGTTCACACCCGGGTTGCTCCTGGCAGCCACTGGAGTAGGAGCCGGGGATTTGATGACTGGCTCACTGGCTGGTTCAGAACTCGGTGTCTCAATCCTTTGGGCGGTCATTGCCGGGGCGTTATTAAAATTTGTACTCAGTGAAGGTGTGGCAAGGTGGCAGCTTGCCACTGGTGAAACCATCCTTGAGGGCTGGAACAACCGGCTCGGGGCCCCGATACGCTGGCTTTTCCTGGGTTACCTGACGCTGTTCAGCATCATCGTGGGCCGTGCCTTGGGAAGCGCCTGCGGGGTTGCTGCAACCGGACTGCTTCCATTGGGAAACAGTACAGATCAATCCATCATGATCTGGGCCATCATTCACTCCCTGGCTGGAGTACTGTTCGTACTACGCGGCAATTTCAGGTTCTTCGAGTCTATAATGTCGATCCTGATCGGCATGATGTTTGTAACTGTCATTGGCACAACGATATTGACTGCACCTCCCATTGGGAAAATACTTGCAGGGTTTGTCCCAACCTTGCCTCAAACGGGGTGGTCCTGGATCCTCGCTCTTATGGGTGGGGTCGGAGGCACAGTCACCTTGTTGTCGTACGGGTACTGGATCCAGGAAAAGCATCGTGAAGGACCAGCCATGTTGCGCACATGTCGCATTGACCTGGCAGCTGGTAATGGTGTCACAGCGCTTTTCGGAATTTGCGTTGTGATCCTCGGTTCACAGATCGAAGTTGCAGGGGGCGGCTCAAAGCTTGCCTTGCAACTGGCAGAGCGTCTCGAACTTGCTATTGGCCCCAGCGGCAAGTGGCTGTTCTTGATTGGGTTCTGGGGAGCCGTGTTTTCAAGTCTGCTGGGAGTGTGGCAAAGCATCCCCTACATGTTTGCGGATTTCATCCGCTTGTGGAAGGGTTCAACAGTTGAACTTCGGCATTCAAAGTCATACCGTTTTTACGTACTGTTTATCGCAATCGTGCCATTGTTTCTTTTCAATGCACCCGTGCAGCAAATTCAATGGACCTATGGAGTGGTTGGCTCTCTCTTTCTACCACTGCTTGCACTGACACTGCTACTTCTGAATAACCGGAGTTCGTGGGTGGGCCAGCAATGCCGCAACCCAGCCTGGATCAATATAGTACTGGTTGCAACCTTGGTGTTCTTTTCTGCACTGCCCTTGATTGGCCGATAACTCGCATTGAATGATCAACTCGCACGCAACTCAGCGGACTCTGAGATCCATCTTGCTGCGTAGCAGGTCAAAATAGCGCAGGTTGCGCGGATGCACGATCTTGACAGTATGTTCGGCTTTAAATGCTCGAATCAGATCATGGGGTTTTATTGGACGCCCAATCTGACCGTCCACACTGAGGTAGTTATTCTCATATTCAACAGAAAACCGTAGTTCAATTCGAGCAGACTCAGGAAGAACGATCGAACGGTTGGAAAGGCTATGCGGACAGATGGGAGTCAGACAGATACCCGGCACAGAGGAGTACATGACTGGCCCGCCAGCGGACAGCGAATAAGCTGTCGACCCTGTCGGGGTCGCAATAATCAATCCATCACAACGGTAAGAACAAACAAACTCAGCGTCGACATATGCCTCCACATCCAGCAAGCGGACGACACTGCTGTTTGCAGCAACAACATCATTCAAAGCAAAAAACCTGTCAATGGACTCTCCGTCCCTGACAAGGTGGGCTTCCAGCATCATCCGCGAATCAGTTTTGAAATCTCCTGCAAGTACACCATCCAGAACACTGATCATCTCGTCCGGGCCGGTGGTCATCATGAACCCCAACCCCCCGAGGTTGACGGCAAGAAGAGGGATTTCTCGTGGACCTACCGCACGAGCTACGGATAGCAGCGTACCGTCTCCACCCAACACAACAATCAGGTCACAGCATTCAGGGAGCTCATCCCGCTCAAGGCCATCCTGTCGCTCCAGGTAGGAGGCCGTATCGGTATCAACAGCGACATCTATTTGGCGCTGCTCACACCATCCCAATAGCTGTCCAAGCAGTGCAGGAATGTCAGTGCGTTCCGGCTTGCTAACGATGCCAATGCTTCGAATCATAGTGCCGTCTGACCGACCGGTTGAGACCACTGCCTGCCATACAGCAAAAACTCACGGTTTCCTCGTGCTCCCAGAATAGGGCTTTCAATACTGTCCACCCTGTCAAAACCACAGGTAGTCATGACTTGGGAAACCTTTTCGACAATTTGGTTGTGCAGTGAGGTATCGCGTACAATTCCACCCTTGCCTACTTGTCCCTTGCCCACTTCAAACTGCGGCTTGGCAAGAATTACTGCCTCGGCATCAGCGTTTAATACGAGTGGCAACCGGGGCAGGATCTGTGTTACTGATATGAAGCTGACATCACAAGACACAAAATCAACCTTTTCCCCGATGTCTTCCAGGGCAAGGTAACGAGCATTCAGTTTCTCCAGCACATTCACCCGCTTATCCTGCCTGATCTCCCAGTGCAGTTGTCCCACGCCAACATCCACAGCATGCACCCGGGTAGCACCATGTTGAAGAAGGCAGTCTGTAAAGCCACCTGTCGAGGCACCAATATCAAGACAAGAGGATCCTTTCACTTGGATTGAGAAGTACTGAATTGCCTCATTGAGCTTTAGGCCTGCGCGACTAACAAATGGGGGTCGCTGCTGAATCAACCGAATGAGGGCATCCGCAGCTATGGACTTGCCAGGTTTGTCAATCTTTTGCTCATCGACAAGCACTTCCCCGGCCAGAACCATGGCCTGGGCACGATGCCTGGTTTCCACCATTCCCCTGTTGACCAACAACTGATCTAAACGCAAGCGTTCCAAAGCGATTCTGCCTGCATTATCTCATGTTCAAGGCTTCAATCCTTATCCTATATAAGACTATTCAACCTTGGCTGTTCATAGATACAGGAAGCAATCAAGGCAGATTTAGTTCTGTAACCGTGATGCTGCCTCCAAAACAAAGATCAATGTCTTTCCCGTTTGATCGACCACGTTCACGATAGCTACCTGTATAGGAATAGTGTTCCTGGTCATTGCTGTAGTCGAGTTGCATCGGTGTCATGTCAACTTCGCATTTGACCACTGGAGGCACCATTTCTTGAGAGTCAGGCAGGCAAGGCAAGTTCACATTCCAGAAGTGCCCTTCCTTCTGTGGGTACAACAGCAATTCCGGCAGAATGTGGCGTACCCATCCTGTTGTACGCTGCCAGTCTTGCCTAGTCAACTCACGGTTGCGATATTGCGAAAAGGCAATGCCCGGGATACCGTGCAGTGCTGCCTCACGGACCGCTGCGACTGTTCCTGAATAGAGTACATCAACTCCCAGGTTCGCCCCGTTATTGATTCCTGCAAGAACCCAGTCAAAGCTGTCCGGGAACTTGTGCAGGGCAAGACGTACACAGTCCGCCGGTGAGGCGTGTACTGCAAAGACAATACCTGATTTTTGGCTGACCTTGACTGGTCTGTCCGTCGTTACCTGATGGCTACAGCCTGAACACTCAACGGATGGTGCAACCATTACAGTCTGTGATTGCGCAGGGACCGCTGCAGCAAGAGCGGACAGTCCCATCGCTTCGAGTCCATCATCGTTGGTTAGCAGTAATCGCATATCGCGAGCACTCGGAAGTCCCATCTTCTCAAATAGAACAAACCTAGGTATGCACTTAGCTCTAGCTCGAAGGGTCGCTCCGATTGATAAGTTCGTCATACGTAACAGGTTCGTGTGAGATCAATTGCTCGGCCAAACGGTAGAAGATTTTCCCCACATGCCGCGATTTGCGCCAGTTGAACCGAAACGTGAACTCGTCGAGATAACCTTGCAGGTGTTTCGATCCGACGCTTCCGTGATGGGTCCCCAGTAACCAGCGTTTCAACAGCGAGATGACCAAGTGGACGTGGGGGAATTCCGCTTCCGTCAAGGCCGGATCCGCGTGCGTCAGACTGACCCGATGCACGTAGCCAGCCCGCTGCAAGCCGGCATAGCCCTTCCACCCGTCTGTATGCACCGTGCTGCCCGGCTCCACGCAGTCGCGGACAAACTCGCCCAAACTGCTCGCCGAGGCATCTGCGATGTGGCGCAAGCGAATCCATCCCATCGCGTCACCGTCCAGTTCCACGGCCACCACCACCAGGCTCTTGCGGGCCAGCTGGCGTCCGCGGACACCAGCCTCTGCCCCGCCTAGGTACGTCTCGTCGATTTCCACTTCTCCCTGCAGGCGTTCTCGGTCGAGCCGGACCATCGCGGCTCGCAACTTCTGCAGCAGCAGCCAAGCGGTCCGATAGCTGCCGAGGCCCAGGGACCGCTGCAACCCGGCTGCACTCAGGCCGGTCTTCTGGGTGCAGGCCAGCCACGCCCGCGTGCCTGCGCATTGCGGGCAGACGAAACCCTGCGACCACCGCAAATCGGTCAAGTACTCGCAACAATCCTGCTCAGTGGCGAATCGCGCCGAGAACTCCAGCAGATTCTTCGGGAAACTAGCTGAGGCTTTCCGGAGGATTGCTCCGATCACACGGCTCTCAATCCGAGGCACAAATCGAGTTTACTAGAGCTAAGTGCATACCTAAGTAGAACAAAATCAACCGGGAAGACCTCAGATTTTGGTGATATCAAGGAGTACTGCTTGTCATTTGACAGAATAATTCGGCAGCAGGTATAAAATCAGGGTCTTTCTGGAGGGCTCCAAGCAGCACTTTGCGGGCTTCCTGAGTATTCCTGGTCTGCAGGTAGTACTGAGCAAGGTTAACGGAGTGGTTCAGGTTCTAAGGTGCAAGGAGTACTGCACGTCTGAATTCCCAAAGAGCCTGTCGGGATTTACCTGTCTGCATGTACAGGATTCCCAGGCTTGTCCGAAGTTCTGCCGTGTCGAAACCCAATTCAGAAGAAACTTCGAAGCTCGACAATGCTTTTTGAAGCTCGCTCTTGCGGCGAGTACGGATCCAAGGTTGAAGTGATGTTCACTCACTGCTGGTGAGAGACTGACTGAAGTTTGAAACTCAGATTCTGCAGCTTCAAGATTCCCTTCAGCAAAGAATGCGGAACCCAACTGGCTGTGAGCCATGGAATCATCCAGTACAAGTTCCAAGGCTTGACGCAATATATCCTTTGCTGCCTGGATCTCATTTTTGTGAAACAGCAAAGTGCCGAGGTTCACCAGCGCGTCCGGCTGGTGGGGTCGAACTAACAGGGATTGCCTCAGCAATCTTTCGGCACGATCAAGTTCACCGTCGTTGAGAAGGACAGCAGCCAGGAGGTTCTGTACCTCTGGATCAGCATTCCCTGCTGCCATCATATGATCCAGGTACTGTCTTGTATGGTGCGTAAGTCCACGCTAGGCTAATGTTGCTGCGAGTCCAACCAGATCACGGCCGGGAACTCCGGCATACCAATGCCCGTAGTCAAACGGCAAGGGGCTGCCTTGTCCATTCAATGTATCCTCAATAACACGTTCGACTGGCGTGTATCCCCGATACATCTTGCGGATGGCCCCGGTCTCATCAACAAGGAAAGAAGTCGGAATCTGCAAGTCCTGATCCTTGCGACGGTTTACAAAATGCCGTTTTAACACTGAAAAACCCGAATAATGTCACTGTCTGCAAAAGCCCTAGAAACGGTAATCCGTATTCCTGGACAAAACTCCTGACTTGGCTGTGATCTTGTGGCCCATCCACGGAAATCGCAATCAGGTCAATCCCTGCTTGCTGAAACTCCCTCCAACTCTCCACATATTCACTGAGTTCCTTGTGGCAAGGCTGACACCATGTTGCCCAGAAATTGATGACTGTGCGTTTCTTGATCAATCTTGAATCAATGAAGCCGCCTGCCAGGTTTTCAATATGGAAGGAAGGCAACGGCATTGAGTCCAGGAGCCAGTTTTCGTGTTCTTCAGGTCTCCCTTGCACCTTTGCCGTTGTGGCAGAAGGGAAACCTTTCGGTTGCAGGAATCCTGTTACTCCCCTGCCCTCGGTCAGAATCAGTACATCCCCGTTCGGTAGATCATCAAATCTCTCCTCATCACCACAATGAATATTGTCCTTATCCTGAACTACTCCTGCACAAGAATTAATCCACACCAAGGCATTCCAACACAAGGCAAGGGCAAATACCTGGGGAATAGAAACCGTCCAACAGTCTGATGTTGACAATGTTGCTATCCAGGTCTTCGGAGATCTGCTCTCTGGTATTTGAACCTTGGAGTTTCAGGTTCACCAGCATTTCAAGATGATCCCTGAAATCAATCATTTCATGTTCATAATGTATTGGAACGTTTAGGCCAACGCTGCGTGCCGGTATTATCAGTCGATTGACGGAAGGTGGCAGAACTGACCAATTGTCTGGCGACAACCATTGAATGTCCAACTCATTCGTTCAAGTTCGGGTGCCTCGATCAATCGCTTCGACAATCGCATCCACATCGTAGACGCAGCCAGTCCAGGTACCGCCACTGCAGGCTTGCATTGCTGCCCATAGACGAGTTTCCGCAGGCAGACTGGGGTGGGGTGAAAGGTCAGTTCGCAGACTACGTCCAGCTAGTACTTGTTCCCCTTCACCTACCTCAAACATCTGATCGTTGTGCCCAACCAGATCAATTCGTCCAGTCAGGTTCTTGCAGTCGATTTCCAGGTTCAGAATATCTCCTTCAATCAACTTGCCAACTGGTCCTCCTGCCAATGCTTCAGGACCAATGTGTCCAATACACGCACCTGCCGAAACCCCGGAAAAACGGGCATCAGTAATGACTGCAACTTGCTTGCCGTGGCGAAGATGCCTGAGTGTCGAGGTGATCTGGTAAATCTCTTCCATGCCTGAACCAAGGGGACCACAGCAGATCAAGACCATGATGTCTCCGGATTGTATCGATCCATTCTTGATCGCTTCAATGGCAGCCGTCTCCCGAATAAATATCCTGGCTGGACCAGTCTTTCTATAAACACCGTCTCTATCAATCACCGTGGGATCAATAGACGTACTCTTCACCACTGAACCTTCAGGAGCAAGGTTCCCGCGACAAAATGTCATCGTACTGGTCAGACCGCGTCTGGTTGCAGATTCCGGAGTGTAAATGACTTCCTCCGGGTTAACGCCATCCAGCTCCTGCAGAAGGCTACGGAATCGAGTGCGCCGTTCACTGGACTCCCACTCCTCTAGAGACTGTTCAAGTGTGATGCCTGTCGCAGTGAGCACTGAAAGATCCAGCAGATTCTGTGATCTCAATTGCAACATTACCTCCGGCACTCCTCCAGCCAGGAAAACCCGTACCGTAGGATGCCCAGCCGGTCCATTTGGCAACACGTCAACGAGACGCACAACCTGCCTGTTTACTTGCTCCCAGTCTTCGACGCTCGGTAGCTTGAGTCCTGCACTGTGAGCAACAGCAGGAAGGTGCAGCAACAGATTAGTCGAACCACCAAAAGCAGCATGGATAACCATGGCATTGCGTATTGCTTTATCCGTGAGTATGTCCTTGATCGTGATACCTGCAGCTTTCTGCGCCATAACTGCTGAAGCAGCCCTGCGTGCAGACTGCTTCCAGACTGGTTGACCGGAAGGTGCAAGTGCTGTATGAGTAAGTGCCAGACCAAGCGCCTCTGCAATAACCTGTGCTGTTGCCGCGGTTCCCAGGAACTGGCAGCCCCCTCCTGGACTGCCACATGCCCTACAACCGTATTCCTGTGCTTTTTCGAGACTGAGTTCTCCTTGAGCAAATCGTGCCCCGATGGTTTGCACTTTCCCAGCATCTTCAGCCCCGCGCGCCGGGAGTGCTACACCACCCGGTACAAGCACACACGGCAGACCCTGCATGGAGGCCAGGGCCATCATCATGGCTGGCAATCCCTTGTCACAGGTAGCAACCCCGATCACTCCACTGCGCGTCGGTAATGAGCGAATCAACCTGCCAAGTACCTGTGCAGCATCATTACGGTAGGGCAGTGAGTCCATCATCCCGGTCGTACCCTGAGTTCGACCATCACACGGGTCACTGCAATATCCAGCAAAAGGTATGGCTCCGTGATCCCTGAGTTTCAAAGCCGCTTCACGCATCAACAGTCCGACTTCGAAATGTCCAGTGTGATAACCGAGAGCTATGGGTGAACCATCTTCTGCCCGCAATCCCCCTTGGGTACTGAGAATGAGATATTCATCACTCCCCAGCTGTGCAGGATCCCAGCCCATGCCGGCATTTTGGGTCCAGCCAAACAGATCTCCACTGGGGCGCGTACGCAGCATTTCAGGTGTCAGGGGCAGCAGACCGGATGGCCCTGAGGCATTGGATTGAATCTCGTAAATCGAGGAAGATTCCTCATGCAGTGAATCGGACATCAAGGATTAGTTTGCCGTACTGGCATCTTCTTTGGCAAAACATCCCTTTTACGGATTTAATTTACAGGCTGATGCAAGCTTTTCCCACACCGGGCACAAGCTGGTGTGACAACAATAAAATCCATGCAGTACGTTCGACTTGCAATTGGCCTGCTCCTCACATTTTCAGTTTGGGGTGCCCCGCCTAACATCGTCTTGATCATGGTAGACGACCTTGGTCCGGAATGGATTTCAAGTTATGGCGGTGAAGACATCGAAACACCAAATATCGACAAGCTTGCAGAAGGGGGAATTTTGTTCAGAAATGCCTACTCAATGCCGCAATGCACACCTACACGAGCCACACTACTGACCGGCCAATACCCCTTCCGCCACGGCTGGACAAATCACTGGGACGTCCCACGCTGGGGTGCCGGATGCCACTTCGATCCCAAGTACAACATTTCATTCGCGCGTCAGCTCAGGAAAGTCGGTTACAAGACGGCAATAGCAGGCAAGTGGCAAATCAATGATTTCAGGGTGCAACCCAGGATTCTTTACGAACATGGCTTTGATGAATGGTCGGTCTGGACTGGAGGAGAAGGCGGGAACCCAATTAGCGATGAACGCTACTGGGATCCATATATCTATACCAACACTACTTCAAGCCGCACCTATGAAAGCAAGTTTGGGCCTGACTTGTACAACGACTTCCTGGTCGACTTCATTCACAGGAACAGGAACAGTCCCATGTTGCTTTATTACCCGATGGCACTGACTCATGGCCCCCTGGTTCACACTCCTCATGAACCATATGCCGAGACAAGACTGGAAAAACACAAGGGCATGGTTCGCTACACCGACTACCTTGTCGGCAGGCTTGTCAAGGCGTTCGACGATGCAGGTGTTCGTAAAAACACGATCATTGTCTTTACGACAGACAATGGCACTTCCCGTGGCATTCAAGGCCGAATGAACGGCCGGATGATTGAAGGAGGTAAGGCCAAGTTGACAGAAAACGGCCCCCGTCAACCCTTTATCGTGAATGGTCCGGGTCTGGTTCCTGCTGGGGTTCAGACAGATGAACTGACTGATTTTTCGGACCTTCTGCCTACCTTCTGCGAACTGTCTGGTGCTCCTCTTCCTGATGGAGTCACGCTGGACGGCAAATCTCTGGCCAAGGTGATCCTCGGTAAAACCAGAGCTGGACCCAGGGACTGGATCCTGGCCATGGGCTTTGGACCGGCACTACTTGATGAGCAAGGTGTCCGAGGCGTAGACAACTACTCACCCCGAGTAATCCGGGATAAGCGATACAAGATTCACATTCATGATGGCAAGGTACTGAGATTCCATGACCTGAAACAGGATCCGGGTGAGACTACAAATCTTTTGAAAAGCAACCAGCCAGCACATCAGGAAGCAATGAAGAAGTTGAAGGCGATTGCAAGCAAACTGCCAGTGAAGGATGCCAGACCCAAATATGACACCCTGCCAGCTCAACCCTGGGACGTAACGATCGAAGAGATGAGGCAGAAACGGTCTCCTGCCCAGTAGGCCTGCCGAATGCTTTCTCACCTGAACGCGAAATACAATAGATCAGAGACTCATGCCCACCCGCGTAATGGCATTGGATTGGGGAATGCAACACATCGGCATTGCAGTTTGCGACGAGCTGGGCATTTCGACAAGAGGGCTCCCGACCCTGAAGCGAAAAAATATTCTCCACGACCTGGAACACCTGACCAAGTTGATCAGGGACATTGAAATCAAGCGAATTGTCGTGGGCAAGCCACTGAACATGGATGGCACACAAAGCCGCTCATCCAATCTTGCTGGCCAGTTCGCAAGGCGTCTCGCCAAGCATGCAGCGGTTGAAGTAGAGATGTGGGATGAACGGTTAACCAGTTGGGAAGCCGAATCAATAATTGGAATACAATCTACTACATTCGGGGCTACTGACCAAATGGCAGCAGTCCTTCTACTGGAAAGCTACCTTGCTGCAAATAGCACATAGCCTGATTGGGTTCGTCATTCTCTTCCTGCTTACGGGCTGTGGTGTGTCAACTGAGCCTTTTCAAGAACCTGTCGTCCTTGAAATCACCCCCGGTGCAAGTTCAATACAGATTGCAGAGCAACTCACTTCCCACGGAGTGATTTCCTCCAAATGGCCGTTCCTGATCCTGCGAGTACTCAACAACAAAACAAACCTGCAGGCAGGAGAGTATGTATTCGAACAGCAGACTTCAGCAAGTCAAGCATTTAAAGTTATTTCTGAAGGCCACGTCTTACTACACCCAATCACCATCCGGGAAGGATTGAATCGCTTTGACTTTGCAGAAACACTTGCTACAAACGGACTGGCAAACAGGGATAAGGTTCTTGACTTGATCTCAGACCCAACCCTGGGTAGGGACATCATTCCCCAAGCAACATCCCTTGAGGGCTTTCTTTTTCCGGAAACATACCTTTTAGCCAAGTACTCTACAGCAGAAGACTTGATTCAATCCATGCTTAACCGCTTCCGGCTTGTCCTGCAAGAAGCTACTGAGCAAAGGACAGTAGAGATAGATCCCTGGGAAGCGCTGATCCTGGCTTCAATGATTGAGAAAGAAGCTGTGGACGAGGAAGAAGCGAAGCTTGTTGCCGCGGTGTTTCATAACCGCATCAATAAAAAAATACGCATGCAGTGCGATCCGACAATCATTTACGGACTGTTACTTGAAAACCGTTTCCGGGGAAAGATTTACCTTTCCGATTTGAAAGATCCCCATCCTTACAACACTTATATCCATTCGGGTTTGCCCCCAGGGCCCATCACTAATCCCGGCAAGGCTTCCCTGTTCGCTGCATTTGCCCCTGCTGAAACGGATTATCTGTTCTTTGTCGCTAAACCGGCCCCTGAGAGGGGGCACCAGTTCTCAAAGTCCAATCGAGAACACAATCGAGGTGTACAAAAACTGCGGCAATCCAAACGCTCCAAGTAACTCTGCTCTGGCAACATGACTGCTGTTGTAAAACCAACGATCCGAGGCTGTGTACTGGAGTTTCTCAAGCAGAACCAGATTGAGTGTGTGGACCGGGAGACTTTTCAGCGGATTCAAAACTACGTATTCCATCGCATGGACGGCAAAAGGAGGCTGTCAAAGCAATACCTGCTGGATATCCTGCTCAGCACCAAACTCGAAGTGGATCGAAGAGTGGGAGGGTTTCCAGTTAATTTACGGAACAAGGTCAAGACGGGGAGTTTGACGGAGACCAGGAAGTCATTGATTGCCATGTCCAACGAGTACAAGCAAGCGACTGATCAATTGCACGCCAAAGATATCCACAGAGCAGTTATATACTCCAAGGAACACATCCGGCTTTCGCTAGGGAGCAAGATCAGCGAAGAAAAACGCACAGAGAAACAGGAAATTCTGGACTGGCTTCTCGTATGGCTTGAGAATCCACGAATTTTTGAAAACTGGATATCTGTCAAGGATGGATTGGTTTGCGAGCGCTAATTCCAATTCAATGGAAAGCTGGATTGCTGTTAACCTGCATTTCTCATACCAGTTGAACGTGCGTGGTTTGAGACCAGATGCCGCCGAGAGGCTGCTTGCTGAGTCTGCAGTACACACGATTGGCATCCGATACGGAACTTCGCCGCACACCGAGAATCTCGAAGAACACGGTGTAGAAGCTCTGCGTTTCACCCTTCTCGTAGGCTGCGCCCTACCATTCGTCGGAGAATGCGGCAACACGGGCACGAACTTCGTTCCACGATAGGCGCATGGCCTACAGGCCTTCCAACTCAAAATAATCTTCGTCGATCCGTTTTACCTCATGACAGATCCTGGTGCGTACGCCAACATCGTGCGAGACCATCAGGCGCGCCAATTCTTCCCCGTCGATCAGAACAATGCGCTTGGGACTCCGCGCCACATAAACCTTGGCGGCATGAGTGAAAGTGGCCGTGGTAACGAACACACCCTTGGTCGTGCCTGCCAAATCAATCGCCCCTGCGAAGTTGCGCAAGGCGCCTTCGCCCACGGTGTTGCCAACGGCGCATTTCTTGGCCTGAAGATAAACCTCGTCAAGGCCAAGCGCATCTTCCCTGATCGTGCCGTCGACCCCGCCGTCGCCCGAACGCCCGGTAACTCGGCCCATATCAGCATTGCCGCCGCCATAGCCCATGGCGATCAGCAGATCCACAACCACCCGTTCGAGAAATGCGGGCTCCGCCTCACGAACTCTGTCCAGTACCTCCGACTCCAACACATAGCGCAATTGTTTGGCGGCGCGGTCCAACGCTTCCTCCGGCGTATCCGCCCCATCGTCAGGCGGCACAGGTGCATTCTCGGCCTTTGGCGACGACGTATGCTTCTTTGCCTTCCACACAACATAAGCCGGGTAGTTGCTCAGTAAATTCAAGTTGATCTGCGGTGGTGCTTGAGCCAGCAGTCGTTCGCCTTCAGCAGTCAGTCGGTACATACCACGCCGGACCTTTTCCGCCAAACCCGCTCCCACCATGTGAAACATCGCCCAACTAACCCGGTTCACGAACACTGGCTGCCGACCGCTGGGAAGCAACTCTCGCAAATCGTCAGCAGTCAAACCCTCGGCGGCGGCAACACGGGTGCGCACCTTGGAGATTGGTGTCTCTACGCCGCCAGACAGCACTTTGAGAGTCGGCAGCATAAGCGATTGATAGTGAGGGACTGGCATAGGATTGTCTTTTGTCGTTCTGTCTACGCCGCCATCTGCCGGGGCTTGACGCGCTCGACGATCTGTCGGCTCACATCGATCTCGGTCCTGCGAAGCTCGTAGGTCTTTTGCAGGTTCAGCCAGACCTGTGACGTCGTCCCGAAGTAGTGCGCCAGGCGCAACGCCACATTGGCAGTCACGCCCCGCTGACCGTGCAGGCTCGCCGTGATACGGTTCACCGGCACATCCAGCGCCTTAGCTAGTGCGTTGGCCGAGAGTCTGAGCATCTCGAGTTCCTTGCGCAATATCTCTCCCGGATGCACCGGTCTCATACCATTCCTCGCGTTCATGTCCTCAAGCCATTAGTGATAATCAATGATCTCTACATCGTAAGGTCCGTCGTCTTCCCAACGGAAACCTATCCGCCACTGCACATTGATCCTTATGCTGTGTTGGCCTACGCGGTCACCCTGTTGTGCTTCCAGTCGGTTGCTAGGTAAACCTGCAAGGTCATTGAGGGACTCCGCACTGTCCAGATAGGTGAGACAGCGTGAGGCTTGATCGGCGATCCTTGAAGCTGCTGCATCCACACCTCGAACGCCGCGATGCGATGCCGAAGAAGTGTCGGGTGTTCCGGTCCTTGAAGCTGCTTTGCCATGGGGGAGCAAGGCTCATTAGAGTTCCGACAAACTCTCCTTCAAGCATTGGCTCGCCAACTTCCAAAAGCATTTCCACCACTTCGCGTAGGTTAGTATTGAGCTCATCGAGAGTGTCGGCTTGGGAGTGAGCTCCAGGGAATCCGGGAAAGTAGCCCACATAGAGACCAGTCTCACGATCCTGTTCTACAACCGCCGTGTATTCTTTCACAATTGCATGGCACCCCTTTTCTTTCCTGATTACCTAGAAGCCTCAGCCAAAGTTAGCAGTCGATATGGTAGCGGGAGGACATTGTCACGTTAATCGGGTTTGGCCGCAAAGGACCACATTGATTCCCTTCAAAGTCGGCCGTGTCCTCGACCTCTACCACCTCACTTGGCAAGGCACCCCCCCTGCGCGACGACGAGTTCGTCGTCTCGACCGACGAGAAAACTAGCCCAAGAAGGTCGAGCACGAGTACAAGCGCTACGTGGCTTGGGCGTAACCTGGCCGCTCTTGACGTCCACTGCGTCAAGCTGTTCGGGCGTTGCGAGTTCTACTCCGGCATCGTACCGTTCGACCGCCGCGTCGAGCAGGTCATGCAACAGGATCCGTACCGCCGCGACCGCCGTGTCTTCTGGATCGTTGACAATGGCTCCTCGCATCGCGGGCTCAGCTCGACCCACTGTCTTCGAGACCGCTACTCCAACCTTCTCCTCGTCCACGGTCCCGTTCACGCCAGTTGGCTCAACCAAATCGAAGTCTACTTCTCAGTGCTGCAGCGCAAGGCGCTCACGCCGAACGATTTCGCCTTGCTCGACGAACTCGCCGAGCGCCTGCAGTCGTTCGAGCGCCACTACGAAGCGATCGCCAAGCCGTTCGAGTGGAAGTTCACGCGTGATGACTTGCAGAAGCTACTCAAGCAAATGAAGGCACCCGGTCTCCCGCGGTACCAGCTCACCATCTAGCTGGACAATTCGTTACCGAATTTATGAAACTGAGTACTTAGGAGTAGTCGGCGCGGCACGCGCGGGCTGCAAAGTTTCTTTGACGCACGCTGAGACTGGGCGTAACATGAAAAGCATGGGACACATAGTAGCAATTGTTGCGTGGCTGACCCTGGTGGGGGGCGTAGTACCGTGTCCTCTCATGCTCGCGAACCCGATGCCAGGCGCTCACGACTGTTGCGATCATCCGGATCAGCATTCCGACAACAACCCAACCGGCTGCGAGGTGCAGTGTGCACAGGCGGCTGAACGCGTTGCCTTGCAGCATGAACTCAGGAACCCGGATGAGAAGCCATTCGAATCCGGTCCGTCGACTGCCGACTCGTCCTCTCCGATTCGAGGATACTCCGCGAGAACGCTGATCCGGCTTGCTCTCGTCTGTCCACACCCACCGCATTACATCCTTAACGCCAGCTTTCTGGTTTAGGGTCTAGTCCCCTGCAAGGCCGCTGCGATTAGCCCTTCGGAGTTCGCCTCATTGCATTCCGCGGGCCATATCGCCGGATGTCTCTTACATCGAGACAACCCGGCGCGGTCACCCCGAGGACATTGACTTCGGGATTACAGATTCCCCACAGACCCTAGGAGATTAGTAATGCTACTTCGCTTTTGTGCGCTACTGCTGCTCGCGGTAGGAACACCAGCGCAAACTTATTCAACCAACAACGACATTCGTTTAAGGAAACTCGTCGAGCAAGCGCTGGACCGCAACCCTCGTGTGCGCGAGTCGTTCTTGCGCTATCAAGCGGGACTACAGCGAATTCCTCAAGTCACATCGCTTCCCGATCCCATACTCAGCGTGACCCAATTCGCACGCACACCAGAGACCCGGGTCGGTCCGCAGACAACCGTCCTGTCGCTCTCGCAGAAGTTTCCATGGTTTGGCAAGCTCTCGGACCAAGGCAAGGTAGCCGCGAAGAGCGCGGCAGTACTTAGCGAGCTTCACCAGGCTCATCGAGCCGAAGTGGTTCACCAAGTGAAGCTTGCCTATTACGACCTTGCCTACATTGATCGCGCGATTGTCATCACAAAGAAAGACGAACAACTCTTGGGGCACTATGAGACTCTCGCTCAAGCCCGCTACTCGCAAGGAGTTGGGCTTCAGCAGGCCGTCATCAAGTTACAAGCGGAGATCACTCGTGACCGTAACCGGCTGCAAGTGCTCAAGCAACAGCGCGTCGATTCAGAAGCCGCTCTGAATACTGTTCGCGACCAGCCTGCAGGCACGACGATTGCCCCGATCGAGGGACTGAACACACCCCAGGTGAAGATCGACCTTGATGAACTGTACGCGATGGGGCGCGACGCCCGTCCCGAGGTCAAAGCCGCATTTCTGGAAATCGAGAAGCACGAAAAGCGCATCCATTTGGCCAAACGGCAATACTGGCCGGATCTTATGCTCGGCGTTTCGTGGGGTAACATCAACGGCCAACGCGATCAGCTTGGTCTACTAAGCCCGCCTGACGACAATGGCAAAGATGTCTACAGCGTCGCTGTAGGCGTGAACCTGCCCATCTTTCGGCGCAAGTACGACGCCGGCATCCAGGAAGCCACGGAAACCTTCGGAGCCGCGCGCGAAGCTTATCGGGACATCGTGAACGAAGTCGGCCTGTCGGTGCGGTCGGTTGGCTTTCGCATCCAAACGATCGAAGAGCAACTCGATCTCTTCAAGAAGGCGCTGTTGCCCCAAACCGAGCAAGCGCTCCGATCTACCGAAACGGCGTACGCGACCGGCACTACGGGAGTACTTGACCTACTCGATAGCGAGCGCATGCTTCTCGAAGTTCGGCTTGGACTTGCTCGTCTACAGAGCGACTACCTAAAAGCACTGGCCAACATGGAGCGGGCCATTGGTTCGGCCTTTCCGGAGGAGAAACCATGAACGCGAAGCTGAAAGGCACGGCACTGCTCGCAGTGGGCATGGCGGTAGGACTGGGCTTATCCGCGGCCTTGATCTGGAATCCCCTGGGCTGGATGTGGATCGACCGTTCTCTCGGCCGACCTCATCAGGCTGGCGAAGTTACGGACACTTCCGAAACAGGTCTCTACACCTGCGGTATGCATCAGCAGGTCGTTCAGGAGGGGCCCGGCGATTGTCCCATTTGCGGTATGAGACTCAAGCCGCTTGGTATGCAAGCAGGCGACAGAGAGCCGACGCCACCTACTGGAGAGCGCAAGATTCACCACTGGCGCGCCCCGATGGATCCCAGCTATGTTTCAGACAAACCTGGCAAGTCTCCCATGGGTATGGACCTCGTTCCAGTCTATGAAGACGAGGCTCCCACTGAGGGTGGAGTCCGCGTAAGCCAGAGCTTCCTGCAAAACTTCGCCGTTCGGACCATGAAGGTGCACCGTGGTTCTTTGCCGATCGAGATTCGCACTGTCGGCACCCTCGCGCACAACGAAGAAAAGGTCGTGTCGATCAACACAAAGTTTGAAGGCTGGATCGAGAAGGCGTACTTCAACAACGTAGGTGAGCACGTAAACAAGGGCGATGTACTCTTCGAGATCTATTCTCCTCAACTCGTGACCACCCAGCGGGAATACCTTGCCGCGATGGACTACGTCGCCCGGCTCACAGGAAATGAAGCCTACCCGGACGCGATCGAGCGCGCCAAGTCTCTGCTCGAATCAGCTCGGGAGCGCCTTCGCTACTGGGACATCAGCACTAACCAAATCAAGGCCCTCGAAGAGACGAAGGAGGCCAACCGGACCCTAAGTTTCATCTCCCCCGCATCAGGCTCGATCGTTGCCAAGATGAGCGACTCGCTCGAAGGGATGAAGCTCAGCCCAGGAATGACCATATTAAAGCTTGCGCATCATGCAACCCTTTGGGCCGAGGCGGAGTTTTTCGAGCGGGACATTCGGCATGTTCGAGCGGGCCAAACGGTCACGGTGGAAGTTGACGCCTATCCCGGGCGGCGTTGGAGCGGGAGAATACTCCTGTTCCGCCCGGCGGTAAAACCGCAAACACGAACCCTCACTACCCTCGTTGAGGTCGCCAACAAAGACCTCAAGCTCAGGCCCCAGATGTTCGCGAACATCACTCTGCGTGCGGGAGGCGTCTCAAATTCCGTCCTGGTTCCCGACCAGGCGGTCCTGCATAGCGGCGAACGAGCTGTCGTCGTTGTGGCCAAAGCCGAAGGTCTCTTTGAGCCCCGTGAAGTGCATCTCGGCATCGAGAGCAACGGCATGCAGGAAATCACCTACGGCCTGTCGTCGGGCGAGACGATTGTGACCTCCTCGCAGTTTCTCATCAACTCTGAGAGCAACCTAAATGCAGCCATCAGCCAACTGCTCAGTGAACGAGCCGGTGAAGGAACGGGCGGTTCACCGATGCCCCCGCATACCAGCATTGAACAGCAACAGTGAGGACGAGGCTATGTTTGAACGCATCATAGATTGGTCGATCCAGAACAAGTTCCTGGTGGTGCTGGGCACCCTGTTCATCGCGGCGGCTGGCCTCTACTCTCTGTCGCGTACACCGCTCGACGCCATCCCGGATCTGTCCGATGTCCAAGTCATTATCTATACCGAGTATTCTGGCCAGGCGCCGCGCATCGTCGAAGACCAGGTTACTTACCCGCTCACTACGCAGATGCTTGCCGTACCCTTCGCCAAGGTCGTGCGCGGCTACTCGTTCTTCGGTTTCTCGTTCGTCTACATCATCTTCGAAGACGGCACGGACATGTACTGGGCTCGAAGCCGTGTTCTCGAATACCTCAACTACGTCTCGGGGAATCTGCCCGCGGGCGTCAGGCCAACGCTCGGGCCTGACGCCACCGGCGTCGGCTGGGCGTTCATGTACGTACTCAAGTCTGATCGTCACGACTTGAGTGAACTTCGTTCGATTCAGGACTGGTTTCTCAAATATGAGCTGACCAGTGTACCCGGTGTCTCCGAGGTAGCCAGTGTCGGCGGCTTCGTGCGCCAGTACCAAATCACCATCGACCCAGCCAAGCTTCGCGCGTACGACATTCCTATTTCGAAGATTCGCAGCGCAGTCCAAAACAGCAATAGTGACGTGGGTGGCCGCCTGCTTGAGGTTGCGGAAAAAGAGTTCATGATTCGAGGGCTGGGCTATATCCAGTCACTCGACGATATCCGCGGGATCGCACTCGCTGTTAATCTGAATGGCACTCCAGTTTTGCTCCAGGACGTAGCCCGGGTCAGCATCGGACCCGACATCCGGCGGGGATTGGTGGACTGGAACGGCGAAGGGGAGACTGTCGGCGGCATTGTTGTTGTTCGCTATGGCGCGGACACTCTTCAGGTCATCAAGGATGTTAAGGCAAAGCTCGAAGAGGTCAAACCGGGGCTTCCCGAAGGCGTCGAAATCGAAGTTGCGTACGACCGCTCAACGCTCATTGAGCGTGCGGTCGCAAGTCTGCAGTCAAGCCTGAGTCAGCAGTTTCTGATCGTGGGCCTTGTCTGTCTGGTATTCCTGTTTCATGTCCGAAGCGGGCTTGTCGCCATCATCACACTCCCTGTGGGGATTCTGATGGCGTTTGTCGCCATTTACCTTCAGGGTCTCAACGTCAACATCATGTCGCTCGGCGGTATCGCCGTCGCCATCGGCACAATGGTCGATGCCGGCATTGTGATGGTCGAGAACGCGCATAAGCACATCGCGCGTGACGGCGGGAAGAAGTCCCATTGGGAGATCATCGCAGCCTCGTCGAAAGAAGTCGGTCCGTCACTCTTCTTCTCGCTACTGATCATCACCGTCTCGTTCATGCCGGTATTTACGTTGGAGGCTCAGGAAGGTCGCCTCTTCAAGCCACTGGCGTTTACGAAGACCTACTCAATGGCCGCCGCCGCTTTGCTGGCGATCACACTCGTTCCCGTCCTCGTCGGTTACTGCGTGCGCGGACGTATTCGACCTGAGAAAAAGAACCCAATCAGTCGACTGCTGATCTATCTGTACAAGCCTCTCCTGGCTTTCACCTTTCGCTTTAAGTTCCCGGTTCTTGCTCTCGTTGTACTCGCGCTGGCGGTGACGGCGGCACCGCTCACCCGTCTTGGTTCAGAGTTCATGCCGCCCCTTTGGGAGGGCGACCTGCTCTATATGCCCACAACGCTTCCCGGCATTTCGATTACGAAGGCGCGAGAGGTTCTGCAGCAGACCGACAAGATCATCAAAACGTTCCCCGAGGTTCATCACGTTTTCGGAAAGGTCGGCCGTGCTGACACCGCTACCGACCCGGCGCCGCTCTCAATGATTGAAACCACCATCGTACTCAAGCCGGAGAGCGAGTGGCGAGAGGGCATGACTCCTGAAAAATTGGTGGACGAGATGAACGCCGCCATCCAAGTCCCAGGGCTCACCAACGCCTGGACCATGCCCATCAAGACCCGCATTGACATGCTTTCGACCGGCATTAAGACTCCTGTGGGTATCAAGATCGCCGGTGCCGACCTCACAGAGCTGGAACGCCTTGGCAAGGAAATTGAGCAAGTCGTGCGGAATGTCCCCGGCACGCTGAGTGTGTATGCCGAGCGTGTTATGGGCGGAAACTACCTCGACTTTATGATCAATCGGGAGGCTATCGCTCGCTATGGCCTCACCGTGCAAGACGTCCATGACGTCATTCAAACCGCTATCGGCGGGATGAACATCACGACCACGGTTGAGGGCCTCGAACGCTACCCCGTCAACCTGCGTTATAGCCGCGAGCTTCGAGATGACCTTCCGGCCCTGCGCTCCGTGCTGGTGCCAACTCCCGGCGGACAGCACATCCCGCTCGGTCAGCTCGCCGACCTCAAGTACGCAGTTGGCCCGCCTGGGATCAAGAGCGAGAACGCCAAGCCCAATGCCTGGGTCTACATCGACATTCGCAATATCGATGTCGGTACGTACGTGGAGCGTGCACAGCGTGCCGTATCTGAGAATGTCAAGATCCCATCCGGCTTCACCATCTCGTGGAGCGGCCAATACGAATACATGCTGCGAGCACAACAACGGCTGCTGTATGTGATTCCGCTGGCGCTCCTCATTATCTTCATGATCCTTTACATGCATACGGGCTCTGTCACCGAGACAGTGCTTGTTCTACTAGGCGTCCCTTTCGCGCTCACAGGATCGGTTTGGCTGCTCTACGTTCTTGACTTCAACCTGAGCGTTGCCGTCTGGGTCGGCATGATTGCTCTCGCGGGACTTTACGTCGAGACTGCCATCGTGTTGCTTCTTTACCTCAATATCTCGTACAAAGACTACAAAGAACGCGGCCTGCTCACGAATCGCGCGGCGCTCATAGAGGCCATCCACGACGGTTCGGTCAAGCGCGTGCGCCCGATCCTGATGACCATTGCCACGGATGTTATCGGGCTGCTTCCCATCATGTGGAGTACCGGAACCGGGGCGGACGTGATGAAACGCATCGCCACGCCGCTTGTTGGAGGCGTCATCACGTCTGGCATAGTGGTGCTCGTCATCTACCCGGTTATCTATTACCTCTGGAAAGCCCGTGGACTACCCAAAGGTGAGCCGTTTCGCGGCATTCGAAGATTCAAGGAGACTCAGGCATGAAGACGCTTATCTTGCTGCTACTGACAACAGGACTCGTGAGCGCGCAGACAAATTTCGAAGTCGTTCACAAGAAAAGTCTCTGGTTCGATCAGAAGGGCACCGTCCGAATCGACGACTCTGGAATCTCGTTCCAGCCGGTCGGCAAGGAGGAAGAGAGCCGCACTTGGGCGTACGAAGATATCCAGTCGCTGGACCGTGTGATCTCGACTGAGTTTCGGCTGCTCAGCTACGAAGATGTCGCCTGGAAGCTCGGCCTGGACCGACGTTATCGCTTTGTCCTTACTTCCGGGAAGTTGACCGACGAGGTTTGGGACTACGTGGCTGCTCGCATAGACAGACCCATCACGGACCGGGCTGCAAGTCGGCCCGTCTCGGCCGAGCAGCACACAGAGCAGGAGCTTCCAGTGAAGCATCTGACGACACTGGGCGGGTCGGAAGGAGTTTTGTTTTTATCACCTGAGCGAATCATGTATCAGACAGACGCGAGGAAGAAGTCTCGCGATTGGCTGGTTATACGGGATGTTCAGTCGGTGTGGTCCGCTGACCCGTACCGTCTGGAGATTCACGTCTATGAGGACACCCGGGGCACGTTTCGAGCGGCCAAGGTATACAGGTTCGCGCTCAAGAAGCCTCTTGACGCTGAATTCTATTGGCGTTTCAAGCTCAAGCTCTATGAGGTGGACCGGCGTAGGGACCTGATGCCGTGAGGGGTAGCCCCGACGAGATTCAACGATACGAATCCCGCAGTTCCGTAAACGGCTGGACGACACCACCGTGCTCGGAGCGGAATCGCTCCGCCGCGGCTTGACTACTGAAAGCCAGAATGCTCGGCGAGCAGCGATCGAACTGCATGCCGCTCGCTTCCTTGTGAGCGTCCATGAGAAAATGCTCGCGCATACAAAGATTGATCGCACTGCCTACGACAACGTAGGCGGCTCCCGGAGCTAGGGTCTTGCCAGAGTCGTAGTCATACAAGCCACTCACCATGACATCTGAGCCAGTCTGCTGCTGCGCTCGAAGCGCGCACGCAGCGCAACAAAATGTTTGTGCCTGTCCATCGACGACGCCGTCGGTGCGGGATTCCGTGTGAACCGGCCGGCCACATACCGAACAGACCGCTTCTGCTGCAGACGACATGGTTTGCCAACCGACATAGAGGAGCCCGGTACCGGCTATGACGAGCAACAGTATCCCGACTACGGTTGACGACCTAGCCATACGACTCTAGCTTAGCCTCTCTGGTCAGAGCAGGACTGGTCCTCAAAGTGGAAACGCAGGCCAGTCTTCGAGAGGTTCCAACCACACCCTCGTAGGCATGATTCTAGAATGTCGGTTTGCGTGGCGCTTCTTCGTCTCGATTGGCCAGTGAAGCCTCGCTCGGCTAGCATCTCCGACAGTGACATTGTCACGTTAATCGGGTTTGGCCGCAAAGGACCGCATTGATTCCCTTTCAGGCGGCCGCACTCGTACTTTCCGAAATCGTTTGAACGTGAGTCTGTTGCGTAAATGACGCTGGACGTAAAAGGTATAGTAAACAGCGGATTGGATGTTCAGGAGGCGTTGGACCGAACCCGGTGATTTGAAACGCTGCTGTTTTCGCTCTCGACGTCTGCCCGGCTGATGCTAATTCTCGGCACGATTATTCGCACGCTTATCATCAATGTGTTGAGCCGTCAGGCCGAAGGTTCGAATTGCGAAGTGATAGGATCCGAGTTTATTGGTTGCGAACTGGGTTGGCGCCCAACCTTGTTTCCTCAGCAGCTTGCGCATCAACTTCAACGCTGCTATGGCGTTCCGCTTCGATTGCATGAGGAAATACAGGACCTCGCATTCATTGTCGACGGCGCGTCAGAACCAATGGCGTTGCCCATGAATCACGATGACCATCTCATCAAGATGCCAATAGTCGCTGGGCGTGGGTCGCTTGTGGCACAGGTTCCGGGCATTCGGCGCACCAAATTTGAGGAACCAGCACCGTACGCTCTCGTAGGAAACATCCAGACCCTGCGCCGCAGTAGATCCTCCACATCCCGATAGCTCAGAGTAAACCTGGCATAGAACCGAACGGCTTGTCAAATGATGTCCAGTGGAAAGCGGTGCCGTTTGAAGGAGATGTCGTCCATCCCAAAAGGCTGCACCTGAATCCAGATCTGGTTAGAGCACAAAACGTGACAATGCCCAACTGAACTCGTCGAACCAGCGCGATCCTCGGGCAAGGAATATCCGAGAAAACCACAAAATAAACTTCCGATACGTAGAGGAAATCAATGGCCGGACAAAACTGAATCTGACATCAGGAGCATATGCAGTCCATGCCGACTAATCCAACTCAGGTCAAATTCACTGGATCGACATCAATCACGAGAGCCGTTGCAGGCCACTCTTTCTCAAGAGCATATTTTCTGGCCTTGGTGAGCAGTTCTGCGATGGCTTTATGCTCCTGGGACTTCATCAGGAATTGGTAACGGTATTCCGTACGCAGCTTGACCATGGGAGCCTCGGCAGGTCCCAGAATCCGTAACCCTTTCGGCAGCGGATGCAGGCTGGCACTTAACTCCTGGCTCAGTGATACTGCTTCAGAAAGCACACGACTGCGAACAATCATTGATGCCATTACCGTGAACGGGGGATACCAGAGCATTTTACGAAACTGCACTTCACGTTCGTAAAAGGCCTGGTAATCCTGATCCTTGACTAATTCGATTGCATAATGATCCGGGTTGACAGTTTGTAGCAGGACCAGGCCGGGTTTGCTTCCTCGCCCTGCCCGACCCGCGACTTGAGTCAGTAATTGAAAAGTACGCTCCGCAGCCCGAAAGTCTGGAACCCCCAGTCCAATGTCCGCATCAACAACCCCGACAAGTGTGACGTTGGGAATATCATGGCCCTTGGCAATCATCTGCGTACCAACCAGCAAGTTGTATTCGCCTTCCCTGAACGCCTGCAGAATTGATACGTAGTCATGGCGCCCCCGCACAGAATCACGGTCAAGGCGTGCAATACGCGCTTGAGGGAAGCTCTCATTCAGAGCATCTTCAACCTTCTGGGTTCCAGTCCCCTGGAACTGCAGGAATTCCCGTTCACAGTCTGGACATCTGCTTGGCACCGGCTCTTCATGGTCACAGTAGTGACACAGTAGTCGTTGCCCATTCTTGTGGTAAGTCAAGGCGACAGAGCAGTTGTTGCACTCGATCCTGTTACCGCAACTGCGACATAGCAGGAATCTCGAAAAACCCCTGCGATTCAGCAGGATCATGGCCTGCTCGTCCCTGTTGATGCAGCCTTGAACTGCATCTACAAGTTCCCCTGAAAACAAACCGCTCTTCCCGGTTTTTGCAAATTCCTGTCGCATATCGATCAGGCTTACACTCGGCAATGGTCTGGCGTGTATTCTTGCCGGGAGGGAAAGCAAGGTGTATTTGCCGGTCTCGGTATTCCTTCTGGATTCAAGGCTGGGAGTTGCCGACCCCAAGACTACGACTGCACCAGCATTCCTGGCGCGTACGATGGCAACATTGCGCCCGTGATAGCGAGGAGCCTCATCCTGCTTGTATCCGTTGTCATGCTCCTCATCAACGATTACAAGACCCAGATTGCTCAAGGGTGCAAAGACACTACTGCGGGTTCCGAGTACAACCTGCGCCTGTCCGGATCTGATACGCCTCCACTGTTCTGCGCGTTGCATTCCACTCATGCCACTGTGTAAAATCGCGATGTTCTCTCCAAAACAATCAAAAAACCGTGATGCCGAAGCTGGGGTCAAGCCAATTTCAGGAACCATCAGCAAGGCAGAGCGGCCACGACGGACAGTTTCCTCAGTAGCTCTCAAGTAAACTTCCGTCTTTCCAGAACCCGTGACTCCATGTAGCAGAAATGTTTGAAATCGATCCTTCTCTATGCCCTTCCTGATCGCTTCCAGTGCAGATCGCTGATCCGGATTCAGGTTGATTTCACCGACCTGCACGTTCAACTGCTGTTGCTTCCTGACAACTGTCAGTTCCACCAACCCTTCCCTGGCAAGCTTTCTTGCAACACTGACAACATCCTTACGCTCCACCAACAGTGACCTGAGGTCGTGAGATCCTGGATTGGCACGCAAGAAGCCCAGCAACCACTTCTCACCCTTGGTCTTTCGTCCAGCACTTGATGCATTTGCTATTGCACTTACAGTCAGGATCCCGTCACGAGACTGTGTAGGATCCCGCATAGCTTGTTTTTCCTTAACAGTAATGAGTCCACGTTGCTGCAATCGACGCAAATACTGGGCAGACTTTTCCTGTTTCCTTAGCAGATGTACCCAAGTCAGCGGTCTTCTCCTGAGTGCCAGTAGTAGAGAAACTGCAGGATCCTGAACCTGTCCTGTACTCTTGAATCTGTCTGCCGCTTCAACCCCTGCCGGCGTAAGAGAAACAGTTTTTCTGGAGCGCATTTCATCGCCCAAGGGCAGCATTGATTTCAGGACGATACCAATCGGTGTGCAGTAATAGGAACTGATCCAGCGGCCCAAATCGATTAATTCAGGGCTTAGAACCGCTTCATCATCCAACAGTTGCTGGATGGGGCGAACCTTGAACGCAGGTTTCATCGAGTGTGTGGAGAGAACGACACCGGTCAGTGTTCGTGCACCAAATTGAACAACTACACGGCAGCCTGTCTGCACACCTTCACACAGGGCTTCTGACAACCCGTACGTGTAAGTCTTGTCTAGTGGAACCGACAGGGCAATTTCGCAAAACGACGGCAGCTTCCCGCTGGTCGATTGCTCCATCAGTCCAGGTGCTGGTTAATCAGTTCGGCCCAGATTGTATAGCCGGCATCATTGATATGTAAATTGTCTTCCACAAACAACTCCGGACGTGGCATGCCATCAGTTCCCAGCATTGGAGTGTCGATATCGACATACTCAAGCCTTTCATCGCTCTCGGTGATTGACTTGATAGCAGTATTCGTTTCCCGAATACTCTCAATGAGATTCCAGCGCCTGATGCTTGGCTTGATACAGACAAAAACTATCTTGGTTGCAGGCAAGGCCTCATGTATGCGAGCCACCAGTGCCTGATAATCGGCAACTACAATTTCCAGGGTTTTGCCACTGGCAAGATCGTTGTCCCCCTCATATACAAAAACCACGGAAGGTTCCAGTGGCACCACAATGCGATCCACGTAACGCAGTGCATCTGCCATGTGAGATCCACCAAATCCACGGTTGACAACTTGCTTGCCCTCAAAGAACTGATCCAGATTCCAGCGTCGAAAACTGGAACTGCCTAAAAAGACAGCTGCACCTTTCGGGGGAGGATTCGTACGGTCACTTTCTTCAAAAGCCAGCATGGCTTCTTCCCAGCGATCCTCCTCAGCAACAGGTTCAACTTCCTGCTCAACAACAGGTTCTTCTTGCTGTGTTTGGCCACATGCGAAAAAGCATGTCACTGCAAGTAACAGCATCAATGTGCGACTAGTCATAAAATGTTTCATCAGGTGTTTCATCTAGCATAGTATCGTCCTGCGTACTGTTCTTGAGCAATGGAGTGTACATTCTCTAAACTGACCTGTCTGTCCTGCACAGAACCATTAGCATGAAATTCGAGATTCCCAACAAGGTCTGGCTCATCCTGGGGGCATCTCTGGATGTTTCAGGCTGCATCCTGGTCTTTCTTTCACTATCTGAGGGTGGAGAAACCCTCTGGACAGGAGTTGGCCTGATTGCCTCGGGTTCATTCATGCTGCGTAAGGGGTTTGCAGCTTTGCAACAAACAGGAACATCCCCGTCGGTTGAGGAAGGCTCCATTCAACAATCCGTAAAAGACAGGAATGTTGAGCCTGAACTCAAGCTTCCTGCACCACGTAATGTCAGTATCACCAGCCGTGGAATCCTCATTGTATCGGTCTGGGTTATCATCCTTTCCATTTTCGGGGTCATGGCTTTCCGTCACTTCGAGTTACTCCCCCCACCAACCAACAAGGATCTGATTGAGAGCAACGGATCTTCGGCAACAGCCACGATCCATGCTCGTGAAACCCTGGAGCTTGCAGATGGACGCAATCTGCATTTCATCGGCTATCACTTCGTAACAAGGGCAGGCTCCACAGTGCGAACAAGAAGAAGCGTACCAGTGAGTACTTTCAGCCAGCTTCCGGAAGGAAAAGAGTTGAAGGTTCGTTACGTAGCTTACGACCCACAGATGCATTACCTGCCGGAAATCACTTCCACTGTCCCTACCCAACTCATCTACTTGATCAGTGGTCTCCTGCTCATTGCTGCGGGATTCACGGATGCACAACGAAGGTTTCATCGCCGACTTGTTTCCTCCGGCATCCCACTCTCGGGCTTCATTGCCAACGTCAAACGCAGGGGCGGTGTGCGGTCATTCCTGATCAATTACAACGTTGCTGGCGAGCGCATGACTCTGAAGGCAACTGAACGGAACCCTGAACTGCACAACGGCCAGACAGTCACGTTACTATACGACCAAAAAAACCCTGGACGAGCCGTTCTTTATCGACTGGCTATGTACCGGGCCAGGGGTTGATTGCACTGTAAATCCCTGCCAACGCGAATATTCACTTCTCTTCCGACTCGGATTTTCCGTAAAACACGAGCGTCACATCCACTCGCCCACTGGATTCATTGGCATTAAATCTCCAGTCCGTACGCATCAGATTCTCCAGCATCGCTTCTGATTTCACACGGTTCAAAAAGTAAGCTGGATAGCGGATGTCGAAAGGATCCCCCGACTGCATACCCCAGCGTTTTCTAATAGCTGGCTCGGAAAGTATGTCAAGCCCCTCAATAATCAACCTCGAAAAGACATACAGTGTGCCAGGAGCTATTTGAATATCTAGGTTTACTTGCCTTGCATCATGATCCACCCGCTCCTCGAAGGTTGCCTGTGCCTTCATGTACCCATGCTGCTTCATACCTTCACTGACGGCCGCCATAGTGTCATAGGCCGCTTTCATGTTGGCCACCTCACCTGGAACAATCCGGTTGACCTTTGCGAGACTGTCCGGGTCTACTGGCATGGGTTGTGGCCAGGACACTTCACCGAACAAATAGACTTCACCCTGCTCGACATGTACATCAACCAGCAGTCCTTCCGAGTCCGGGTCCTTGCTGGTTTCGCAGGGGCAGAAAATCACATTCATATATCCGTACTCGGTATAAAGTGGCCTGGCATTGTAGTGAAGCAACTCCTTGAACCTGGCTTCACTGTAGGCCTCGCCTCTTGCTGCCTGGTTGAAAGTGCGCTGTAGTTCAGTCATTTCAACTTGCCCCGTATTACTGAACTTTACGAACGAGATGTTATTTGTAGCCTTCCAAGGATTTATCAACATTTCGAACTGGCCTTCAGAAACAGGGACCAACTTGTGTTCAATCTCCTCTTCATGTCCCTGGCTTAGCCACCAGCCCTGCAGCGCATTGACCAGAGTTGCAGTCATCTGGCCGCCTAGAGGTGCATGATCCGTGTATAGCGGCACAACATCCTGCAGCATGGCGTTGAGTACTGCATCTTCCGTTCCAAAACCCTCGAAACGTACAGGGTAAAGCTCAACTGTCTCCGCGACGCTGAATGTCAGGCTGTACCCATCACTGAAAGGGTCGAAACGATAGCGTAACTGCTCGAAGACACCCGTTGCATTCAATTTGCGTAGAGCCAGATCAAAGTCCCGTTTCCTTACCTGTTCCCCTAGCTGAAGCCCGGAAGCCTCCAACAGCCCTTCCGTCGCAAAGTGCTGGTTGCCCTCGAACTGGATCGCTCGCAAGGGAAATGTGTCCTCAGCCAGCAAGGAAGCAGCTAACAGGAACGCAAGGACAACCAAAAGTAAGTCACCTGCTAAGGGCTTGCGTGACCTTATGTCATGCATCAGAAAGTTAGACAGCACACAAGAGTGTTGCAGTTACTCGTAAAGTGCATCAATCGTTGTTGCATAGCGTTCATTGACCGCACTTCTGCGGACTTTCATGGTCGGGGTAAGTTCACCAGCCTCTATCGAGAACTCTTGACCAAGCAGCGCAATCTTCTTGATTTGCTCGTAACTGGGCATGTCACTGCACAGTCGACTAACTTCATGCATGACATGTTCCTGAACACGGGAATCATCACAAAGTTCTTCGTCACTTGAACATTTTATGCCTTGAGTCTCTGCCCATTTCCGCAAGCTATCAAAATCAGGAACAATCAATGCACTCGGGAATCGGCGCTGCTCGGCAATGACTACCGCTGTCCCAATGAGTCGGCTGCTCTTGAGAAGGTTCTCAATCGGAGCAGGAACAATATACTTGCCACCGGACGTCTTGAACATATCTTTCTTGCGATCGGTAATGGAGAGATAACCATCCTCATCAAGATTGCCAATATCTCCGGTATGGAACCACTCACCGTCCATCACTTCTGCAGTTTGCTTTTCCGACTTGAAATATCCCTGCATGACGTTGGGTCCGCGGACAAGTATTTCTCCGTCCTCAGCGATCTGGACTTCGACATTGGGAATGATCTGGCCGACTGTACCAAAGCGCATTCTCTCCAGGGTGTTCAGTGAGACAAGGGGGGATGTTTCAGTCAGGCCGTAGCCTTCACAGATCGGTAAACCGATGGCATAGAAAAACTCTGCCAGATGGTGACCAAGCGGTGCTGCACCGGAAACAAACTTGCGCATGCGTCCACCCAGACGACCACGAAGTTTTCCAAACACCAGTTTCTCAGCCATTCTGTACCGGAAGCCCAGGCCTAAAGGGAGAGGTTCACCCTTCAGCCTGTAGGGCGCAGATTCCTTTCCAACACGGACCGCCCACTCAAATATCTTGCGGCGAACAACAGGAGCATCAGTCATGGCAGCCATGACACGGCCATGGACCTTCTCAAAGAACCTTGGCACACCAACAGCTAACGTTGGCTTTACCTCATTCATGTTGATAGGTACAGCCTCAATCGATTCCGCATAGGCAACCGTTGCGCCATCATTGAAATAGCAATAGTCGGCGATGCGCTCTGCGACGTGGCACAAGGGCAGAAAGGACAGAGCTACATCGCTTGTATCCACACTGAGTGTTGCATCCCGCACGTTGGTCGCAAAGTTACTGTGCGACAACATGACTCCCTTCGGGACTCCCGTAGTACCTGACGTATAGATGATGCTAGCCAGATCTTCGGGCTTCACGCTATGCGATGCGACACGGTATCTTTCCCTCTCCAGATCACTGAAAGGATCATCCACTAACAGGGACTCAAGTCGCTTTACACTGTCATCCCCGACAGAATCGAAGACGATGATTGCCGAGAGATGTGGCAATTCATCACGGATCTTCAGAATCTTGTCCAGCAGTTCTTGTGTTGAAACAAAAACCGCTTTTGATTCGGAGTGTTCCAGCAGGTATTTCAGCTGAGCTGTCGGCAGTGTCGGGTAAAGCGGGACACTGACGATCCCGGCGGTCATCATGGCAAAGTCGGAAACAGCCCACTCCCAGCGGTTTTCTGAAAGCAAAGCACATCTATCACCATGTCCGATCCCTAAATCCTGCAAGACCAGATTCAGGCGAACCACACGTTGTTCCATCTCCAGGGTAGAGATCGGGACATACTTTCCCCCTGCTTTGGTAAGCATTGCATCGGGTTTCTGGTACCTGAGCGTTCGATGAAACAGTTCTGCAAGCGTATTTTTCATAAGACAACTCGAAATTGGTTGATTTTATCAAACTACAGGGGTGAGCAAGTGTTTTGCAGCAAGTACCAAGTACTGACATATCCTGCAAGCCACGCATTCCATTTTTCTTGAACTTCATGGGTTAACTCAACTCGAACATTGGGACTGCAACTCAGATAATGGCCTTGCGGCTTGTAAACTGACCTTGTGCAGAAAGAGAATCCCCCCCAGCAAGACAAGAATTCCGCAACTTGCCCCGATTTGAAAATCATCGCCAAGGGTTATGATTTTCACTTGCCTGAAAACGATATCGAGGATTACCAAGTAGTGCTGCAAAAGCTGCTGGCTGACTGCCAGCCAGTTCTGGAGCAGGACCTTAGCCGAACAGACCCGGTTGGGACATTTGATCCCAATAGTTCCTGAGCGCTGATTCCTTTAGAATTCAACCCGTTGTCACAGTGGAGTTTTCCACAGTCAATGCCAAATAAACTTCCGAGCATCCAGTACTATCGACTTGTAACGGTACTTCCAGGTTTGAGTGGTAGAAAAGACACACCTCGTCAAGTTCAGCAGAGCAGAAATAAACCATCGTTTTCAATTCTATTTGCGTGGAATCGGTGATATCCAGCGTCAGTTCTGCTGTCCCGTCTTCGAATGGCATAGGAATCATGCGGTCTTCGATGCTCAATATCAGACCCGATTCCGCTTGTGGATTGAATTCGCAATCAACCGGCAGATCAACCTTGATCCGCAACTTTACCTCCCCGGGTTTGATGATCTGTTGATCCAGTACTAACGTTTCCTCAAGTTCAGGAATGAGCTTTGCGATATCCTTGAGGTTCCAGGTGTTTACTTCAGCAGTCCTGATATCCATGATCCGAATCACATGGTTGTTGCAATCGGCAATGTAGAGCTTGCCATCTGCATAACTCAAGCCGCTTGGTTCATGGAACCGGGCATTTTCCCCGATACCATCCTGAAGACCAGCCTGGTCGCTACCAGCCACTGCGACAGCCTGCAAGGTTTGCAGATCAATGGACTTGATCTTGTGGTTAAAGGTGTCCGCCACGAAGATCCTGTTTTCTGCAAAAACTACACCGATGGGATGCTGCAGGCGTACATCCTTCCCCGTACCATCCTGATCACCAAAATCAAATAGACCTTTTCCAACAACTGTTTTGACATGACCACCTCGCGGGTCCAGTGCAACCGCTCGAATAGAACTCACCTCACTGTCAGCTACAAACAGGTCTTCATCATTACTGCTCAGTCCACTGGGTTGAGCAAGGGCTGCAGCCAGCAATGGTCCATCCACGTGGTCCTCCCGTCCGCTCCCTGCGTGAGTAGCTATGTAGCCCCCTTCCAAGTCGATTCCGTAGATTTGGTGGTTTCCTGCCATGGCTACAAACAGAACGCCATGCGCCAGTTCAAGATCCCAGGGCGAGTTCAGCCTTTTGCCTTCAAGTGGGGTTGGCTGGCTTTCCCATTCCGTGTCCTGCTGGCCATCCCCAATAAGGGTAGAAACAGTTGATGCAGCAAGATCCACCTGGCGCACTGCATGATTACCTGTGTCAGCAATGTAGAGAGTTTCCTCGGAGAGGGCCATGCCCTGAGGTTTCAGAAACCTGGCATTGCTTGCTGCACCATCCTTGAGTCCAGCCTTGCCACTTCCCAGTACCTGCAAGACCTTGCCATCCTCCATGTCGGCAACAATGATCCGATTGTGATTGGTATCTGCAATGAACAGACGTCCGCCTTCTGCATCGGCCAGCACCTTGCCCGGAAATGAAAGCAAGGTCGCAGGTGTCCATTGTGGTGAAACATCGATTGTCAGGGCATTGCGTTCGATTTCCCCAAGGTTGTCGTAGTGGTCAATCATTTGGGAGATGACACCATCAAACAGGTCAAAAACCCTTTCACCCGAATGTGTTCCAAGAACCTTGCCCTTGGGATCAATCAACATGAAACTGGGCCAGGCTCGTACGGCATACTCCTGCCAGATTTGCATTGCATGATCGTTGACAACCGGATGCTCAATTCCATTGCGAAGGATGGCTTGGGCAATGCTCCTCGTATTTTTCTCGGTGGTGAATTTTGCGGAATGAACCCCGATCACGACAAGTACTTCTGAGTACTTTTTCTCCAGCAGTTTGAGTTCATCAATTACATGCATGCAGTTGATACAGCAATGTGTCCAGAAATCGAGCAGCACTATCTTGCCCCGCAACTCATGCATCCGCAAAGGATGATCGACATTGAACCAGTCCAGTCCTTCCGGAAATTCAGGAGCGTTGACGCTACCGGGTTTGATGACTTGTCCTTGTTCCTGTGATTCAGATACCGCCATGGCTCCATCATGTCAGAGAAGGGATTCTCATGGGGCTTATATACAATCCTAACCAAAGCAACTAATTTACAGTTCATTGCAATCGGCTACGGGCGCTTGGTTTTCCGTCCTGTGCGCTGGATGTAGTCCCAGTCGTTCTCGCCCTTGGGCGGTGCTCCCAGCAACGCACGCATGACGTTCTCGGGAGTGTCGGGAATCGGCTCGGGCATAGGGTATTTGACCGGACGGCCTCGCGGTCGCTTGGGCTTGTCTGGTGGTTTGGTCATGGAGTCCATCCTAAAACAATCCCTGGCGCCAGCGACTTCCCCGGCAAGGACTCGGCCACGCGTGAATCCGAGTGCCTTTCCCGCCGTGGACGGTCGTGGCGGGATGGCGGCGGAGTCTCAGCGCACGGGCCAGCCCGCAGTGCGCTGAGACTCCGTGTGGCGCGGGCCGCTCATAGCGCCATTTCCCGCGCCCCGGAATCCAGACCGTTCGCCCGCTTCAGATCCTTGTACCGCAGGCGCTTGCCGATCATCCGCAGCATGCTGTGTTCCATCTGCTCCAAGGTGTCCGCCATGCGCACATTGTGCCGTCCCGAGAATTCGTTCACGTAGCGTTGCAGGTGCTTCGGGGACATCTTGTGGTACGTCCCCACATAGCCGCGCTTGAGCATGCTCCAGAACGACTCCACGCCATTGGTGTGGGCCTTGCCGCGCACATACTCGCTGACCGAGTGCTTGACGGCCTCATGCTCGAACGGCAGCGTCTCGTAGGCACCGGCCTCGTCGGTATAGACCGTCGCGTGCGGGTCCGCGGAGTCCTTGACGAAGCCTTGCAGCGTTTCCTTGTCGGTGCACTCAACGGCCTTCGCCACGACCCGATTCGTCTCGCGATCCTTGGCTCCCACAACCCTGCGCGCCGAGGTTCGAGTTCTGCATGACCGTGCCGGTGCGCACCGAGAAGAACTTGCGGCACTTCCGGCAGCGATAGCTCATGTTCGGATGCTTCGCCCCGCACTGGACGTTCGTGGATTCGCAATGCGGGCAGGTCGCCCCGTTCAGCCAGCGAATCGAGGCAATCCAATCCTCCGCGGACTTATCGTCTGGGAATAGCCTGATCAGCTGAACGATGGAAATGCCCTTGCGGCGGGCCTTGCCCGGTCCCGGATGACCGTGATTCCTGCGCGCCCTCATAACAATACTATCGTAACCAATACAGCGCCGGAAGTCAAGCAAAATCAATGAGTTATAGATGGATTTCCTAGGTTTTTTCTACAAGCAGAGCTGGTTGCTTTGGTTAGGATTGTATATAAGCCCCATTCTCATCCGGTAAAATGCATTTCAACCCGTGCCAGCAGATCCACTGCAACCTGGTCTTGCTCAAGAATGGACTCTGCCCTGTAGACATGGCAATTTCATTGCGACAGGGGTCAAACTAGAAAGGATTGAAGCTCTTGCTTCCCTAAACAATCATGCAACCTGTGAGCGCATCCTCGGTCCGTCTCTGCCTGTGGTCAGGGCCTCGTAATGTTTCTACTGCCTTGATGTATTCGTTTGCCCAACGCAGTGATACCTTTGTCGTGGACGAACCGATGTATGCTCATTTTTTGCGAGTTTCCGGCGCACAGCATCCTGACCGCGAGTGTTGTATTGCCGCCCAGGACACAAACGGTGAAAGGGTTGTGCAAGAAGTGATCCTGGGGCCATGCGAGACACCGGTCTTTTTCATGAAGCTCATGGCCCATCACATGGTCGAGATTGATTACACGTTCATGAAGCAGACAAAAAACCTGTTCCTTATCCGTGACCCCGAGCAGATGCTGCCCTCCCTGCAGAACCAGGTTCCGGAACCACGGCTTAGGGACACCGGACTCGACAAACAATGCGAACTGTTTGATTTGTTACGCAGTTGGGGGCAGTCCCCCGCAGTCATTGACTCGCGGGAACTTCTACTAACCCCTCGTAAAGTACTGCAACAACTCTGCAAGCATTTGGAGATTGCATCCGAGGATGCGATGCTCAGCTGGCCTGCAGGGCCAAAGGAATATGACGGGGTCTGGGCACCATACTGGTATCAAACTGTCCACTGCTCAACAGGCTTTATTCCTTACCAGTCGAAAAAGGAACCATTCCCTGAGCACTTGAAACCACTGCTGGAAGAGTGCGCTCCCCTGTATCAGAGACTTCTCCCTCATGTAATCCGGGCATAACCTGCTGAAATACAGTTATCCCTCATAACCTCCGTCCAGTGTCTTCCCTGAGTATTGTCATCCCGGCTTATAACGAAGCGGAACGTTTGCCTTCAACACTGCATTGCATTGCGGATTACCTGAAGCTCAGCAATCACCAGGAAGTTGAAATTCTAGTAATTGACGATGGTTCAACCGATCAAACCATTGAACTCACTCGGCAGCAGGAAGAGATGGTCTGCCGGGCCGGTGCATCCCTGAAGGTGCTCATAAATCCTGGAAACAGAGGCAAGGGCTACAGCGTAAGACGCGGTTTCCAGCAGGCAGAAAATGAATGGGTTTTGTTTACTGATGCAGACTTGTCTGCCCCCATCGAAGAGTTGGATAAGCTCATTGAGCGGGTAACCCAGTCAGACAGTCAGATTGCGATCGGGTCAAGGGCTCTTGATCGCTCACTGGTCGGGGTGCATCAGTCCACATTCCGTGAAATGTCCGGGCGCATCTTCAACCTGCATATGAGACTCTTCACTGGCCTGAGAATTGCAGACACACAATGCGGTTTCAAGCTATTTACACATCATGCCGCCCGGCAAATTGCTGCCCTACAGCGGCTTGAGCGGTTTGGATTTGATGTCGAGCAGTTGTTTTTAGCAAGCAAACTGGGGTTGTCAGTTGTGGAGGTACCAGTAATCTGGAACAACGTTCAGGGATCGTCCGTAAAATGGAGCGACGGGTTGATGACTTTCGCTGATGTCTTGCAGGTCAAGTGGAACGACCTGCACGGGTTTTACTCGTGATTCCACAGGCCAGTACCTTCCAGGATCAGCATTGGAGAAATCAAACAGTCTTTTTACTGGCTTCAATTCGATCAAAGCCCAAGTATGATTGCAACATTTCCGGCATCAGTATGCTGCCATCTGACTGCTGGTAATTTTCCAGGATTGCAAGCCAGGTACGCCCTATCGCCAGCCCACTGCCGTTAATGGTGTGTACAAACTCAGGCTTGCCTTTCTTCCCACCAGATGCTCTTGAGCGGATTCTTGCCCTGCGGGACTGGAACGCTTCAAAATTGCTGCACGAGGAAATTTCCTTGTACTCACCCAATCCCGGCAGCCAGACCTCAAGATCATAGGTCTTGGCTGCACTAAATCCCATATCACCACTGGAGAGCAACATCTTGCGGTACGGCAGTTTCAGTCGCTGCAGGATGACTTCTGCATTTACAGTCAAACCTTCCAGTTCGTCATAGCTGGTCTCCGGGCTACTGAGTTTTACCAACTCGACTTTCTGGAACTGATGCTGTCGAATCACACCTCTCACATCTCGCCCATAGGAACCTGCTTCACTTCTGAAACAGGGGGTAAATGCTGCAAGGCGAATAGGCAGCTCAGCAGCAGACAGGGTTTCTCCTGCATACAGATTCGTCAGGGGAACTTCGGCAGTTGGAATCAGCCAGTAATCAGTTTCTGCCAACTTGAAAAGGTCGTGAGCAAACTTCGGGAGTTGTCCGGTTCCATAAAGACTCCTGGAATTTGCAATGAACGGCGGCAGGATCTCACTGTAGCCATGCTCGGTGGTATGGATATCAAGCATGAAATTCATCAATGCACGTTCAAGTTTTGCTCCAGCTTCCCGATAAACGGCAAAGCGGGTGCCGACCAACTTGGCAGCCCGTTCAAAATCAACAATGCCCAGGTCTAGTCCAAGATCCCAGTGAGCCTTGGGCTCAAAATCGAATTTGGGAATTTCCCCCCAGCAACTGATCTCCACATTTGAAGACTCATCCTTGCCCTCAGGAACAGATTCGTGGGGAAGGTTCGGGATGCTGCTCAGGACGGCGTCCATAGCTTCATCCAACGTTTTGACGGAATCTTCGTGCTCATTAATCTCGGCTCCCAAACGCCTGGATTCCTGCATGTCCATATCTGCATCCAGACCTTCCCGTTTCGCCTTGGCAACGCGAATAGTGCATTCATTGCGTTTTTCCTGCAAGGACTGAATTTTGGAGACAGCTGCACGTCGCTGCTTGTCAGTCGTAGAAAAATCATCCAGAATCTTGAGGTCAACACGGTTGGCCAGACGGCGTTTTGCATCATCAAATTGATGGCGCAAGTAGGAACGATCAAGCATGAAACGAAGGCAACCCAGGATCCGTGAGAAAGTACCGGGAAATTCCAGTCTGCTATGAGTTTCCTAGTCAGGTCAAGCTTCCCGTGTTTTTGCAGGTGTTTCCGGCGCCTACCCGGCAAATTAGTCGTTATGATGGGCTTTTGTCAGGTTGTCCAGGATTGAACTGTAATTACTTGTATGCGTAACTTCTGCATTAGCTTTCTTGGATTCGCTGCACTGCTAACAGTACCCGGTCATGTTCAAGCAGACTGGCCGGGGGCCAAATACCTTGACGAACAAGTCGAGAATGCTGTTCAAGCAGGACTCACACCTGGTGCGGTTGTCTGGGTTGAATCAGCTGGAGAGCAATTGCATTTCTCCAGTTACGGCTCTCGTAGCCTGATGCCTCAACGTGAGCCAATGACCAGAGAAACGATTTTCGACTGTGCTTCGCTCACCAAGGTCATAGCAACCGCTCCAGCCATCATGATGCTGGTGGAACAGGGAAAGGTCCGTCTGAGTGACAGCATCAAGACCTATTTGACTGATTTCCAGGACTCGACAACAATCACAGTCTTGCAATTGTTGACCCACTTCTCAGGACTACGTCCAGACGTAGATATTGAACCCACCTGGAGTGGATACAAAACGGGCGTAAATCTTGCCCTGCAGGAGAAACCCATTCATCCCCCTGGAACAAGATTTGTCTATAGCGACATCAACTACATCCTGCTCGCCGAGATAGTGAGCAGAAGCAGTGGAGTACCTTTTCACGAGTTCGTAAAACAGTACATCTTTGATCCATTAAAAATGCATGACACCGGATTCCTACCCCCTGCCCGAGTTCGCGAACGGATTGCTCCAACAGAACAGCTTGCTGACGGCACCCTGCTGCATGGTGTAGTTCACGATCCTTCCACGCGAATGATGGGCGGCGTGAGTGGTCATGCCGGTGTGTTTTCCACTGCTACAGACTTAGCACGCTTTGCTCGCATGATGCTTAATGAAGGACAACTTGACGGGGTTCGCATTCTGAGCCCGTTGAGTGTCCTGCGCATGACTACCCCGCAAAGTCCAGGTCAGAAAGACGACCGCGGAATCGGTTGGGATATCAACTCTCCATACGCTTCACCAAGGGGCGATTTATTCACGATGGCATCCTATGGGCATACAGGTTATACAGGTACTTCTATCTGGATTGATCCCATCAGCGATTCATTTGTCGTGCTGCTAACAAACCGTGTTCATCCCCAGGTAAAAACATCCGTTGTTCGCCTGCGAAGCCTGCTGGCTTCCATTACAGCTGCAACCCTGGACCACGTTGATACCGCAGCTGTACGTCGTATCCGGCTTGGTCTGGAGCAGCATGATGTACCCATAGTTTCCAATGTCCTCTCCGGCCTGGATGTCCTAGTCTCGGAAAACTTCCAGCAATTGCATGAAAAAAAGATCGGCTTGATCACAAACCACACGGGTATTGACCACTTGGGTCGGCGCAACATCGATCTGCTGGCTGAAGCAAAAAATGTCTCCTTGGAGCTGATTTTTACACCGGAACATGGCCTTGAAGGCATGCTGGATCAATCGGAAATTGCAGATGGTATCGACTCCCGAAGCGGAGTCGATGTCTACAGTCTCTACCGTGAAAACCGCCGCAGACCACCGGTCGAGCTCCTGCAGGGCCTGGATGCACTTGTTTTTGATATCCAGGACATCGGAGCCAGGTTTTACACCTACATCACTACCATGGGTTACGCCATGGAAGTCGCAGCCCAAGCAGGCCTGGAATTTTACGTCCTTGATCGCCCGAATCCGATCAATGGTCTAACCGTTGAAGGTCCCTTGCTGGAGGATGGGTTGCAATCCTTTATCGGCTATCACAGCCTGCCAGTACGTCATGGCATGACTGTCGGGGAACTCGCCCACATGTTTCGAGAGGAACGGAGTCTTGATCTTGACCTGAAAGTCGTATCCATGAAAGGTTGGAGCCGTAACCTGTGGTTCGATGAAACCGGATTGCCCTGGGTCAATCCCTCACCCAATATCCGTAGTCTGGATCAGGCCATTCTCTACCCCGGTATCGCGCTGCTAGAAGGACTAAAAAACTACTCTGTTGGTCGGGGAACCGATGCTCCTTTCCAGTTCACAGGAGCCGACTGGATCAATGGACCCGAACTGGCAGCACTACTTCGTGAAGAAGCCATACCAGGGATTCGTATTTACTCACGCAAGCAGAGACCAGACGCTTCCGCCTTCCAGGGAAGTGAAATCGATGGCATTCAGTTTTCTATTGTGGATCGCAATTCCCTGCGTTCAGTTCAACTCGGACTGGCGATCGCCGCCGGACTGAAGCGACTGTACCCTGCCCAACTTAACCTTGAACAAACTGCAAAGCTGATTGGCAATCGCCGGGTGATCTCTGACATTAATCAAGGACTGGATGCCAGAACAATTGCGGAAAACTATTCAGATGATATCGAAGCTTTTCTTGCTCGACGCCGTCCCTTCCTCACTTACAAGGACTGATCCAGACTATGAGCCTTGCACAATTGTTGCGAAGGGATTGTCAATCCTGACTGCTTGTTGAGAACGATCAAGCCGTCAGTTTTTACAGGACCAGTTCTGCTTATGGTCCTTTAAGTCTACAGCAGCTTATCAGCTGACCTATCTCTTGGATTCCTTGATATCTGCAATCCAAGTAGGCCTTTTACCACGACGTTTGCCACGGCTGGCCAGCAACTTTTCAACGGACAGGATTACATCCTCAATCAACTCGCGTTCCTTGGCAAATGAGCCGAGGATCTTCGCTGTTTCCCGCCTGTCAGAAAGTTGTTCCAATGCAACAACCGCGTTTCTTACCTGTTCATGTTCGGCTCTCAACTGATTGAGAACGTCTCTGTATTCCATGATTATCTCCCCTGATATGTAATCAATACCGACTAATTATGGGTTCATTCAATGCAAATAATTTGTTCATTCAATGCAAATAGTTTATTGAAACTATCTAACCTCCCTGCAGGTTATGAAGTCTCTGGCATTCGCAACTATTTCCATAGTTAGCAAACATTAATCATGGTGGTCAACTAATTGATTCCCATTCCATACTGCAATCAATCCTGATTTGAATTAATTTGCAATACGATTTCTTGCAGTCCTGAATTATTGAGCAGCTATGTTTGCAGGCCACTGCTGTTTCCGTGGCAATAAATAGGATGCTAAAAGACCGACCAGAAATGTTGTCAGGGATCCGATGACCACATACCATGTCCAGGCAATCGAAGTTCCAAATGTCACATAAAGAATCACCAGGAAGCCGGTACTCATTCCAATAATTGCGTCCCGTTCTGCAGTTCTTCTGGTCAGTACTCCCAGGCTGAACACACCCAGCAAGGCTCCCATCGGAACCGATGCAATTGCCAGACCGTCTTCCAAGACTGACTCGCTGATCTGGCCAGCAACTAATGCTATGCCAAGGAGAACCACTCCCCAGAAAAGAGTGACAATCTTTGATTTTTGCAACAGTTCTGCCTGCGACCGTTCCTCACCGCCACGCCAGGGAATATAAAAATCCATGATGCTTGATGAGGCCAGTGAGTTCAGGGCTGCACTAATGTTCGACATTGCGGCAGCCAGGATTGCAGCTATCACAACCCCTGCAGCAACAGGAGGTAAATGACCCCAGATAAATAGCGGGTATAAACGATCCAAATGGTCCGGTGGAGGAATCACAGCAGACTGGCAGTAGAAATACAAAAGCACTCCAATTAACAAAAACAATGTGAATTGGAAAAATATAACGACCCAGCTGGACAGTAATGCCAGCTTGCTCTCCCCTTCAGTGCGAGCTGCCAGAAGGCGTTGAACCACCAGCTGGTCCGTTCCATGGGTTGCAGTACTGAGGAATAATCCACCTAACAACCCTGCCCAAAATGTATATGTATTGCTGAAATAACCAATTCCTGAATTAAAGTTTTCAAAATGAAAAATCTGTAGTTTTCCGGAATTTATTGCTTCAGGTATCACCGCTGAAAGGCCACCTGGAATCGCCTCCAAAACCATGTAAAAGCTCAACAGTGCGCCGGCCACATATAGAAACATCTGCACAACATCAGTCCAGATCACTGCAGTCATGCCACCGTGGAATGTATAGAGCAAGGTCAGCAGGGTGATGATCACAATTGAGACTTGGTCTCCAGTACCAAGCACAACAGAAACAACGATTGAGATGGCAAAAACACGAACTCCTTCTGCCAGGGAGCGAGTCACCAGGAAAGTTCCAGCAGTAAAGCGGCGCAGTGCCTGACCGAATCGTCTACGAATCAATTCATAGGCGGTATACATTTCTCCCTGCCGGTAGGCAGGAATGAAAACAACGCAAATGAACAAGCGCGCCAGAAGGTAGCCGAATACCAGTTGCAGGAACCCAAGGTCCGATTCAAAGGCCAGCGCAGGAGTACCAATGATCGTGAGCGTGCTTGTTTCTGAGGCAACTATCGAGAGAGCAATGGCCCACCAGGCGCCTGCCTGCCTCCGAGAAAATAATCCTTGATTGATTTTTGGGAACTCCGGAACCTGTACCCGAAAATCGTAATCGCCAACAAGTACGCGACGATAATTCCTAAATCGAGAATGCGATCCGGCAACTGGCCTGTTTCCCAGTGAGAATTGGGGATTGTAACAAATCAAATAGTTCAGTGTGTTCAGGACATTATTTTGTTGTATTCAAGGGCTTGCACGTTCAAACCGTCAATGTCAGTAGCTGGATTCGATAGTTTTTTGTATCAGATCAGCACAATCAATACAATATACCAGTCTTGTTACTATATGTATATGTTATACTTGAACTATTCAGCAAGGAAAGAATATAAAGTCCAATCAAATCACCTAATCTACATCCACCGAGCCAGTCATTAAAGCACTTATCAAAGAAAAGGTCGATCCAGAAATAGCACATAAAGCGACAGAAGCTATCAGGAACTTGGCCGTCGCAAACATCCACATTGAGATGTCCGCCCGCTTCGATGTCCAGAATGCTGCTCTAAAAAACCTAAACAGTGCGATGGAGGTTCAGTATGAATCCCTCAATTCGCAATACAGATTGCTGATCTGGATCATCGGGACCAGTACACCCTGGTCTTGGGTCTCGATATCCTCAATCGCTACTTTCCGGCGGGCTAACCCCAACAGGATCGACTTGTTACTGTGCAGGCTGGGCATGTCCTACAGCATGCTTGCCGCGCTGAAGGCTAAGCTTCTCTTTGCATCACTTAGCGTTTTATTGAACGTTGCCCCGAATCCATCCACTTGCCGATAGGGATAGAGTTGCCAAGGATCACATTCTTCGACTCGTGGATCTTCTCCAGCCTTCAACTCTGATGCTAACCATACCCAGAGTTCCTCACGAATCTGCTGAGACGCCTTGTCTGCCGCAAGATTGTTCAACTGGTGAGGATCAGCCCTGCAGTCATATCAACTCTTCAAGTGGAAGATTCCCAAATCCCGATTCATATTTCCGGGGAAAGTTTTACCGTGTTTCTGGACACAACATTAAACCCTTGAAGGTCCATCATCCACATCCCCGTGGGAGCCTTGTTTGAGGAAATGAACTCAGGCCCACCAGTTGCCTTGCGATCCAGTTTGAATTTTTTGCCATTGTTTAATTCACATCATTACGGAACCAAACCAGTGCTGGTATCTGTACATGGCATTGAATTCACACTGGAATTGATTCAGAATTGATTCAGTTCACTGGGAAATAGTTGGAACGTGTAGTAATCTGTTGCACCAATAACTAAAGCTGTCCTATACTCCCCTTTAGGGTTTGCTGTGCAATTGTGTTTGAAATCCACTCGCGTGCACAGTACTCACCCTGCGATTTCATGATCCCTTGAAGGATCCTCAACTCGATATACGGAGATCAAGATGATTTTGAAAAAAGCGACGCAAGTCGCACTGACTGCATGCTTGCTTGTGATGGTTGCAACTGTAGCCATTCCCAATCCGCAAGAAAGTCCATACAAGGACAGGGCAGAATATGACATTGTCAGCAAGGTTTTTGCCGAGCAAGATCCCGCAGTGAAGCTCGAGTTGCTGGCAGGGTGGACAGAAAAGTATCCAGAAACCAAGTTGGCTGTCGATCGGATACGCCATTATATGGACAGCTATCAGAAAACGCAGAATTTCAGCAAAACCGTTGAAACTGCTAAAGAACTGCTGGTGAAAGCTCCTGGTGACTTCACAGCGAACCTCGCCATCACAACCCTGACACTGCAACTCGGTATCCCGGTTTGTACAACCGATTCGGGAGGCAGCGCCTGCATGACAGTCGCCAAGGACGGTATTCAAGCTGCCAAGGATCTGCTTGGTTCTCAACAATTTTCGAGCAAGCCAGAGAATGTGCCACAGGCACAATGGGATGCCGAGATCAAGAAGATTGAAGTGGCTGCCCATCAGACAACTGGCTGGGGGTACATGCAACTAAAGGACAACACGAGTGCTCAAGAGAGCTTGACGAAGGTTCTTGAGATGGATCCTTCCCGCAGTCAGGTTTCATTTTGGCTGGGCAATATTGTGAAAGACCAAAAGAATGCAGAAGACTATGATCTGGTCATGTTTTTCTATGCACGTGCTTCCACGTATGACGGACCAAACGCCATGCCTGCAGAAGGGCGTCAGCAAGTCAGGGACTATGCCAGGAATTTACTCAAGCAAATATCCGGTGAAGAAGGAGTCGAGATGTACTGGCCTAAATTCGAAATGATGGCCAGATCAAGTGCACTGCCCAGCGAACGGGTCAAGCTTCAGTCCAAGGCCGAGTTGGCATTTGCTGCCGAACAAGCTGCACGGCAAAATAACCCTCTTCTGTATACATACTTTGACTTGAAGAAAGCGCTTACAAGAGCCAGTGGTGATGCAGTCTGGAATGACCTGCGTGGCAAGCTGACTCCCAAGATGGGTCTGTATGTTGTCTCCGCTGACCCACCAGCCAGGCCATCAACAATCAGGCTGGCAAGCAGCAAAGGTGGTGCCGTCGAAGTTGTAGTCAATCTTGAGAACCGTCGCCGGACTGGTGTGGGTACAGGTACCATGCTGACCATTGACGGTGTGGCCACAACATTGACCAGGGAACCATTCAGGATGGTTCTGAACGACGGTCACACTTTCTAGTTTTCAAACTTTTTACGCCCCTTTCCCGATCGGGAAAGGGGCTTTATATTAAGCAGTCTTCAGATCAGGCTAATTTCTGGATTCATTAAACTTGAAAAAGGAGCTTCATGAAGCTGGCCTTAGCCCAAGTCAATCAAACAGTCGGTGACTTGGAAGCGAACACAGACCGAATTATCGAGTTCGCAAGGCGCGCAGAAGTACAGCAAGCTGATCTGGCAATCTTCCCTGAGCTGGCAATCAGTGGCTATGCCCCTCTCGACTTGCTGGGTTGTTCCGGCTACATCCAGTCCAACGAAACCCAACTGCAACGGCTTATCGAAGCTTCGAAACAGTTTCGTACCGGCATCATTACAGGCTATTGCGGAACAACAGGAAACAGGCACAGGGCAGCCAACTGTATTGCATACATCCAGAGTGGCAAGATCCTGCACAAACAGGACAAGGCCTTGTTACCGTCCTATAACGTATTCGATGAAACACGTTACTTCCAACCGGGCAATTCCCCGAAAATCTGCAAGATCAACAATCTCAGGGTAGGCCTGACAATCTGCGAGGACGTCTGGAACGACAACGCATTCTGGGAACACAGGCGATATGCCTTTGATCCGGTAGAAGAGTTAACCGAACAAGGCATTGATTTGCTGATCAACCTGGCGGCTTCTCCTTTCCACATTCACAAACGCAAATTCAGGCTTGAAATGCTGCAGTCAGTCGCTCTTCGCCACTCTGTGCCGGTTGCAATGGTCAATCAGATCGGTGGTCACGACCAGTTGATCTTTGATGGTTCAAGTTTTACTTTGGATGCTGACGGGCAAGTACAAGCGGTTGCCAAATCCTTTGAAGAGGATCTTGTCTTTTGGGAAGTGGGCTCGCAGGGCAAAACAACTGATTCGGACTGGACAGTGGATTCCGATGAAACGGAAGCTACATACTACGCACTCGTCCTGGGAATCCGCGACTATTTTCAGAAATGCGGCTTTAGTAAAGCACTGCTCGGCCTCAGTGGGGGCATTGATTCCGCACTTACTGCTGTCCTTGCCTGTGATGCCCTTGGTGCATCAAATGTCACTGGCGTCGCCATGCCGGGACCATATTCATCAGAAGGCAGCATCACGGATGCCAAAGCCAGCGCACAGGTTTTAAAGCTGCAATTCCATACGATCAGGATTGATTACCCCTATGCAGCGTTAATGCAGGAACTCGATCCATTGTTTGCTGGTACAGATTTCAGTGAGGCCGAGGAAAACCTGCAGGCGCGCTTACGAGGCATCGTCCTGATGTCCTTGTCCAACAAGTTTGGTGGACTTGTACTGTCAACGGGTAATAAAAGCGAGCTGGCAGTCGGATACTGCACCCTGTACGGGGATATGTGCGGTAGTCTGTCGGTACTGGGCGATGTACCAAAGACCCAGGTATATGAGCTCGCCAGAATTGCCAACCTGCGCTATCCGGGTGCAATCCCGGATGCTGTTATGACCAAGCCCCCTTCTGCGGAATTGCGGCCAAATCAGAAGGATAGCGATTCCCTGCCTTCTTACGAGGTTATGGACCCGATCGTAAAGCTGTACATTGAGGAAGAGCTTTCCGTTGCTGAAATTTCTGCAAGTTTACAGCAACCCATCAATCTGGTTACAGAGATTGCCCGGAAAATTGATCGCAATGAATACAAGCGTCAGCAATCTGCTCCAGTCTTGCATGTGACTTCAAGAGCTTTCGGTATTGGAAGAAGGTACCCGATCGCGCAAAGATATGTACGCTAGATTGCCTGTTCGATCAATCAAGGGATCTTCCACACTATGGCTTCAACCAAGAAAATATTCAAAATCATTCTCACCACTTGCCTGTCTGTCCTGGGTATCGCATTGGTCGCTACACTGGTGCTTCACTGGTCAGGAGCAGACATCGGACTGGCCGGCTCGGGCCTCATGCCAGTCATTGAGTTCCTGGATGAAGAGAGTCGTATCCGGGAAATAGAACTGGATCGTCAAAGCAACGCCTATATCCCTGAAGAGACAACCAGAGAAGTAGAGCCTCCACCTGCAGAAGCTGCAAAACCCGCATCGGTTGAAGACGAACAGCCTGTTATCGGGGAAAACTACTGGACCCAATATCGTGGGCCCAATCGAGCAGGTCTGTATGAGGAAGGTCCTGTAAACACCAACTGGCCTGCCGAGGGACTTGAAGAATCATGGCGACAGAAAATCGGTGGTGGATATGCGTCAATGATCGTGGCTGATTCCCGGATCATCACGATTGAGCAGCGTCGCAACCTCGAAGTCGTCGCTGCCTACAACCTTGATGACGGACGCCAGATTTGGGAGCACTCCTGGAAGACCCGCTTCAGCGAACCTATGGGCGGTGACGGCCCCAGGGCAACGCCTACCTGGGATGCAGGAAAGATTTATGCACTTGGCGCAAATGGCGACCTGTATTGCCTGAATGCAGAGAACGGCAAGGACCTTTGGAATCGCAACATTCTCAAGGATGCTGGTGCAAGTAATGTTACCTGGGGCATGGCCGGTTCCCCTCTGATTGTTGACGGACTGGTCATCACACAGCCAGGTGGGAGAGATGGTAAATCGGTCATTGCCTATGACAAGCAATCCGGCGAGATCCACTGGACAGCACTCAATGACGTGCAGGGTTATGTAGCGCCACAGGTTGTAACACTTGCTGGTCAAAGGCAGTTGCTGATGATCAGCGGTGTACGCATCATGGGAGCCTCACTGGAGGATGGATCCCTGCTGTGGGAGCACGAATGGCGCACCAGCTACGATGCAAATAGTGCACAACCACTGGTTGTTGACGAGCAACATGTATTCGTTTCCTCTGGATACGGCCACGGGGCGACCTTACTGAAGATCAATGCAGCTGATGACGGTTTCTCGGTTGAGGAAGTCTGGTTCAATCTCAACATGAAAAACAAGTTCAACCCTTCAGTGCTGGTTGATGATGTTGTATACGGACTGGATGAGGGGATCCTGGTAGCGTTGGATGTCTGGACAGGGGAAAGACACTGGAAAGGTGGACGCTATCGCTACGGGCAACTGCTTTACGCTTCAGGACACCTGATTATAGTGAGCGAAGACGGAGACCTGGCGCTTGTCAAAGCAACTGCGGATTCCCATCAGGAACTGGTGCGGTTCAGTTCTATACCCGGCAAGACCTGGAACGTGCCGGCAATTGCTGATGGCCGACTCCTGGTACGTAACCAGACTGAAATGGTTGCCTACGACCTGCGTTGAGTCAGGCAACATGGAAATCTTAACCAACCACTAGGACAACTCATTTCGTGAACAACATACAGACCATCCCGGTAGCTGTTGTCGGTGTCGGAAATTTTGGCAGGCAACATGCTCGTGTGTACTCCTGTCTGCCTGAAGCAGAACTGGCAGTGGTAATCGATGCAGATCTGGCACGGGCACAGGCAGTTGCGACCGAATTTGGATGCGAGGCCCGCACGGATATTGAGGGGCTTGAAGATGTTGTGCAGGCAGTGAGTATCGCAGTACCAACCTCACAGCATGCAGAAGTCGGGCATACCCTGATTCAGGCTGGCATTGATGTACTCATCGAAAAACCAATTGCAGCAGATACAGGTTCAGCGCAACAGTTGATCGCGATAGCAGAAAAGCATAATCGGGTACTGCAGGTTGGTCACCTGGAGCGTTTCAACCCGATCGTGGAAGCAGCAAGCAAGCTTGCCACCATTCCCTTGTTCTTCGAAGTGCACCGCATGAGCCTTTTCAGTCCACGGAGTCTGGACATTGATGTCATCCTCGACTTGATGGTCCATGACCTCGATATCCTGCTAACTCTGGTGCACTCGGATATCGAAAGGGTTGATGCCAATGGGCTATCGGTAATATCCAGTCAGAGCGATATTGCGAATGCCCGGATCAAATTCCGGAACGGCTGTGTTGCCAACCTGACAGCCAGCCGTGTTTCTACGGAAAAAGTACGCAAACTGCGATTCTTCCAGCCAAATCAGTACATCTCTCTTGATTACCAACGACAGCAAGGTGTTGCAATTGGACTGGATAAGGACAAGCGGCCACAAATCCAGCCTCTGCAAGCAACCCAGGGTGAGCCGTTACAGCACCAATTGCAGTCATTCCTGCACTGCGTAAAGCAACGGAATACTCCGCGTGTCGATGGACTGCAAGGACTCCGCTCACTTGAACTCGCACTTAAGATAAGTAAGGCTATTGACGAGCATGCTCTCCTTGTAGAAAAGACATTAGCTGCATTCGACAATTGAGTACCCAGAACACCACAGGTCTTTACCTCTTGCTGGAGGATTACAGCAAGAGCCTGAGTGAGCGTATTCAAGCGAACCGTACTGCTCAGTTGGCACCTGATGCACAACCGATCTGGTTGCTCCTGGAAGAATACCCATCTCGCCTGCAGTGGCATGGCAGGAAAGGTGCAGTAAGTGCCGATCTGCCCCCGTCAGACTGTCCACTACCGGATTTATTGCTTGAGCAATACGACCCGATCAAGCGATACCAACAGGCTCGGGGGGATGGCAATTGGCCACTGGACAACAGGACTGCATTTGACCCTGTAATCAACTGGTCTGCCAAGCGCTTGCACCACTGGACATACGGACTGCGAGCTGCTTCCATGTCCCTGCACATTGCATTGCTTGCACTGCTGATGTTTATCTGGGTACCACAGCTTGATCTTGAAAAACCCATTGACTGGACTGCCACCCGAATCACCTTGATGACCCCGAGCTTGGACGATATTCCATTGCCCATGAACAAGGCTGAGGAACTCGGGGACGGGGATGCTGGTTTTCGAGGTCTCCCACAACCGCTGGCAGGTTCCCAGTCTGACAAAAGGCTCAATCCAGACGGTTTTCCTACACCGGAATCGGCTCCAAGTTCAGAAATCATACAACCTGTCGAAGTTCAGGTGCCGGAACCGGAGACAGTAATCGCGGCCCTCGAAGAAACAATTGCTCCGGAAGAGGAAGAGAAACCGGCTGCACTGAGTCCCACACCTGAATCTTTTCAACGCGGTCGGGAATTGGCAATGGCAGGTGATTCCCGCCTGTTGCCAATGCCCAAGGCACCTCAGCAGCAAAGGGCACGACTGCAACTTGAAGATCCCAAGGCCATGATGCCAGGTCGCGTCGGTGACCCACAGATTGGGAGTCTGGAACTAACGGCCCGGCCTGACCAGGTCGTTCAGCGGGGTATCGAGAAAGCAATCCGTCAAGGTGGCGGCAGGCAGGTAGTCGGAGATGGTGTAGGCGGACTGACAAGTGGGATTCACATCCCTTCCGCTCCCGGGAATTCGGGTAACTTGGTCGAGTTGCTCAGTGATGCACAGGGAGTAGACTTTCGTCCCTATCTCACCCAGATCCTGGCAGCAGTGCGGCGGAACTGGTTTGCAGTCATTCCGGAAAGTGCACGTCTGGGCGTCATCCGCGGCAGGACACTGCTGCAATTCTCCGTGGCTCGCAATGGCTCCGTACCCAAGCTGGTGATCGCCAGTAGTTCCGGCACCCCGCCTCTTGATCGGGCTGCCGTTGCTGGTGTGAGTGCCTCGAATCCCTTCCCTCCACTACCCGTCGAGTACAAAGGAACCTCGATAAGGTTGCAGTTCACATTCCTGTACAATATCCAGAATCCCTGAGCTGTTCAGACGCACCTTGGTGTGCTCCATCCAATTCCTGATTCAGAAGCCAAACTCGGGGCCATGACCATGTTCCAGCAACTCTATTGAAGTATGGAGGAGACAACCTTGAACCCCAACCGTAGAGAATTCATCAGCGCTAGCATTACAGCTGGTGTTACTACTGCCTGTCAGAACAGCAGCCCACAGCCCTGGAATATTGTCTGGATCATTGCTGATGACTTGTCCCCCGATCTTTCCTGCTATGGCTCAACGGAGGTCCACACTCCAAACATTGATCGCCTGGCTGGTGAGGGAGCCCGATTTACCAATGCTTATGTAACGTGTCCGGTCTGTTCCCCATCCCGCTCTGCACTGATTACAGGCATGTACCAGATAAGCATTGGAGCCCACAGGCACCGTAGCCACAGGGATGATGGATACACCCTCCCGGAGCCCTATCGCATGATTACTGACATCTTTCGAGATGCCGGGTACTACACCGTCAATGATCATCAAAGCGGACTGGGCGGACGCAATAAGACGGACTACAACTTCCAGCATGAAAAGCCCTTCGATGGCACCGACTGGAGAGACCGTGAGCCGGGGCAACCGTTCTACGCCCAGATCAACATTTTTGAGCCCCACAGAGGCAGACCGCCCGAAATCTGGAGTTTTACAGAGTCGCTGGAATCACGCACAGATCCAGGGAAAGTATCCCCTCCCGAATACTATCCGCAGGACGAGGTGTCCAGAAAAGACTGGGCAGGTTACCTGGATGCTGTCCAGCTGCTGGACGAAAAAGTCGGACGTGTCCTTGATCGTCTTGACGAGGACGGTCTTGCCGACCAAACGATCATTGTGTTTTTTGGAGATCACGGACGACCGATGCCACGCGACAAACAGTTCCTGTACGACGGTGGCATTCATGTACCACTGATCATTCGCTGGCCAGGATATTTTAAGCCAGGCAGCATACGGGATGAACTGGTGAGTTCCATTGACCTTTCAGCAACCTCACTGGCACTCGCTGGTATCCAGGTCCCAGATTACATGCAAGGCCGGGTATTTCTTGGGGCGGATAAAATGCCGGATCGCGAGTATGTTTTTGCCGCCCGGGATCGCTGCGATGAAACCGTGGATCGCATCCGGGCCGTACGGGACAAGCAGTACAAGTACATCCGCAACTTTCATCCTGAGAAGCCCTATATGCAACTTAACCGTTACAAGGAGGTCTCCTATCCGATCTGGCGTCAGATGTTACGACTTGAGAAGGCTGGCAAGATCACGGCATCCGACTATCCCTTCCTTGCCAGAACTCGCCCAGCAGAAGAGCTGTATGACACGATTGCGGATCCTAGCGAACTGCATAACTTGGCAGACTCGGGGGAGCACCAGCAGATCCTGACCCGTATGGCTTCCACACTTGACCTGTGGATCCAACACACATCCGATCTTGGTGAGGAACCGGAAGACCCTTCCATTGCTGCCAGGTGGGAAGCAAGAATGGCTGAAAACTACAAGGACTCCTACCAGTACTTGGCAGAAAAGGAAACACCCTGGAAATGAACAATACAAGGTTGGTCATTCTGATTGGGGTCACAAGTCTGGCAGCGTTGCTTGAGGGCTTGGCTGGTGAGGCAATTGGACTCGGACTGGCTGCTGTCCTTTTGACCAGCTTGCTGGTCTGTCTCGGATTACGAACCGTTGGACGGATTCCCCTGCGAACACGCATTGCTATCGCCATATTCTATCTATCGTTTTCCTGCCTGATTGTGCTTGCACAGGCATTGCATGATCCTGCAGGCCCACTGATTCTTATTGGTGGCTTTCCTGCCGGGCTGTCAATGTTGGTCTATGGCATGATTCCGATCGGAGTCGGGTTGGGTCTGCTGTATGCAGTCATCTTTGACCATGAGATCTTGCCGGAAGAGCGGCTGAACAGATTCCTGACTCGCAACTCCCGGAAATAGCTTCACGCAATCATTCATGCCCATTTCGGACTCACCGCTGATCATCACCTGCGTAGTCATTTACCTGCTCAGTTGTGCCGGTATTGGCATCTGGGCGTACCACCGCACAACCACCAGCTCCGACTTCTTCCTGGCTGGAAAATCCCTGGGTCCGCTGGTAGTCATCTTGGCTACGATTTCCAGCCTGATGAGCGGATTCGGATTTGTCGGTGGTCCAGGCCTGGTCTATGAGTCAGGCAGCAGTTCCCTCTGGATGGTATTTGTGGCGAGCTTCAGCTTGCCACTGTTATTCCTGCTCCTGGGCAAACGGTTAAGACTGATGGCAGAAGTCCGCAAGGTCCTCACCCTATCCGAAGTTGTTGCTGCGCGCTATGGAGGGCTTTGGCCTTCACTGGTAATGAGTATCGCAATCATTCTTGGTGTGATGGGTTACCTGGGAACGCAGGTGCTGGCCATCGGAACTGTCCTGCAAGCCGTGCTGGGAATCGAACTTCTTCCCGCACTTGCCATTGGACTTGGTGTTCTGGCCTTCTACTCTATCGCTGGAGGAATCATTGCAGGGGTCTATACCGACCTGTTCCAAGGTATTTTGATGCTTGGAGCAGCGATTGCGGTGCTGTTCCACTGCCTGAAAATCGGCGGTGGCTTGGAGGCCATCAGCAGCACGCTCTGGGCAATGGATCCAGAATATATCGGTCCATGGGGAACCCGGGGAGCCATGGCATCTTTGAGTTGGATGATGCTTTTTGGCATCGGTGCAGCAGGACAACCTCAGGCCATCACAAAGTTGATGATGCTCAAGGATATCCGGCAGTTGAAGTGGAGTGCACTTGCATCCGGCAGCAGTTACATAGTGTTGGCCATGCTCTGGATGAGCATTGGACTGATCATGCGGACATTGGTTGAACGAAACATGCAACCCGAACTCACAAACCCCGACCTTGCGGCCCCTATTTTCTTGCTGCAGTACGCACCTGAGTTGCTGGCCGGGATTGTCTTTGCCGGACTCCTCGCAGCCATCATGTCTACAGCGGACTCCTTCCTGAACCTGGGAGCAGCAGCAGTCGTGCGCGACATTCCGCTGACCCTGCGTGGCAAGCCTCTGGATAACGAACTTTTCTGGTCTCGTGTTGCGACCGGTGCATTGCTGGTAATATCTGCCTTGTTTGCCCTCTACATGAAAAACCTGATCGCTCTTTTGGGCACTTTTGGCTGGGGGACATTTGCTGCAGCGATTGTTCCGAGTCTCTGTATCGGGTTGAACTGGCGTCGAGCCACGGGCCAGGCCTGTGTAGCCTCCATCACCACAAGTATCTTTCTGAATTTTGCCCTGGAACTCTCAGCACGCAATGGAACGTCCCTGTTACCCCCTGGGTTGGCAGTTGGGGCCGTTGCATTGCTCGCATCCACAATCGTATTTGTGGCTGTTTCCCTGCGAACTCCCCAACAGAAGCTCCCCAGAGACATTGAAGAGTTGCTGGCACTATAAACTCCAGCTCTGCTGTCAAAAATGTCTGAATCCCTGCCTGGAAAGGCGTTCCCTTTTATGCGGATATTCAAGCCATACTCCAGAACCCTGCTCAATGCGCCCAATCGACGTGACATCGAGCCCAGCAGGCAACCGCTTTTCTGGAGCTAACGTAAAAAGCAGCTCATATTCTTCCCCAGAAACAAGTGCCTCCTCAATTACGCTATTCGGAAAACATGGCACTTTTGCAGGATTAATGACAACAGCCACTGCACTGGCCTCTGCCAGACGGTTGGAGTCCGTAGCCAGTCCATCACTTAAATCGATTGCCGAGGAAGCCGGAACCTGACGCAATAAACGGCCTAGTTCCAGGCGTGGCTCGGGACTGTAATGCCTCTTCAACGCAGGATGCTCTGGTTCGGGATCTTTCTCTTGTAAAAGAAGATTTAACCCTTGCAGGGATCCGCCAATAGTCCCGGAAACACATAGGACATCCCCCGGTTTTGCACCATCCCTGCGCATGGCTGTCGAGGATTCCACGCATCCGGTCATGAACACAGAAGCGACGAATTGCTCACCGTGGGCCATGTCACCACCAATCAATGCCAATTCCTGCAGTTGTGGCCCGTCAGCTGCCCGTCTCATGCCTTTTAGAAATGCATCAATCCAGGCCCCAAGACTCCATTGCGGGAGGCATAAGGAAAGCAGGAAATGTCTCGGCCGACCACCCATGGCAGCAATATCACTCAGCGAACGCACAAGGGTTTTAAAACCCAGAGCCTCCGGTGGATGCTTGTCTCGCAGAAAGTGGGTACCTTCCACAACTTGATCTGTTGTAAGAAGGACTTCCTCTCTCTGATCGGAATGAGTAACAATTGCGCAGTCGTCACCACCAGCCAACACGACTTCATATTGTTTCCTGCCACTCCAGATAACCTTTATGCTCTCTATCAGACGCCGTTCCACATCATCACCCGCATTCCAGCTACTCATCCATCAATCCTTGTGCACTCGGAAATTCTCTCCTGTCAGGCCAAGAGTTGACAATTTACCGGAAATTCATGTAAAGTCATAAAAAGTCAAATATATCTACGTTTACCCTGAAAGTGCAATTCACATCGGAATCCATTTACTGTTAATCTTTTAGCGAACGGATTCCAGCCAACAACGAGACACCTAATGAAGGGTAAATCTTTAATAGTCATCATCGCCCACCCTGTGCTTGGCCGTATTGCACGGCTACATGTCTCTAACTTCATTGTGCATTTTGCTGTAGCGGGAATTGTTATTGCTTTGATTGTCGTGTTGGGACTCTCAGCAAACTATTTCAAAATGAGTGAACAGGTTGCGGGACTGGAAGAGTTGCAATCCAATTACAGTGCCTTGCAAAAGGAATTTACTATCCTGCAGGAGACTTACGAGGGGCAGACATCCCATCTTGAATCCCTGGGTACCTTGGCCAACCAAGTCTCCATAGCATATGGAGTCCGGCGCCACACTCCCGAGGTGGACTTAGATGTAAATTCGCAATTTACTCCCATGTTCAACGGGTCACTCAGTCAGTTCGGGAGGCTTCGCGCTGCACTGAGTGATTCACAAAGCATTGAAGCGGGCGTAGCATGGATGGCCAACAGTACTCCAAGCATTTGGCCGGTCAAGGGATTTCTAACAAGCAGCTTTGGCATGAGAAATGACCCCTTCAAGGGGAACCGTGCTTTCCATGCAGGAATCGACATCGGAGCGCACAATGGAGCACCCATAGTTGCCACTGCAGACGGCTACGTTAGTGATGTTGGCTGGAACGGTGGATATGGAAGATGCATCAAGATCCAGCACGGACGGAACGGCTACACAACCGTCTACGGGCACATGAAAGAGTATCTTGTACGCACCGGACAAACCGTGCGGCGAGGGGAAGTTATCGGATTCGCCGGGAACTCCGGGCGATCAACCGGCAGGCACCTTCACTATGAAGTACAACTCCGGGGCAACAAGATCAATCCCTATAAATTCCTGCGGCAACAGCAACCAGAAGCCAGTTCCCCCTGGGCGGACTGATCCGATTTCCGGACCTCAGTCGTCTCTGCGAACACAGACGACATCTTCCCCAGCACGAACGCAGAGGTTCGCAACCGCCGATTCGCAGTGCATTGAGACTTCCAGGTATCCTGAGCTTCCCCGGATGATAAATAACTCACCCCCGGGCACCGCAGCATAGCAATCCGCTCTCAGGCAGATTTTCTGGTCCAAGATCTTCAGGCACTCTCCCTCATGCAAGTCATCCTGTTTGAAGCTTGTGATGATATTGCCAAATCCGTCGATATGCAGAACACGGCCCACGCCTGCAGAAACTGAAACAGTCGGCAGGGTTATCGGACTCGGAACTTCCGGCCCGAGGTGATTGAAATCCAGCCCGTTTGCAAGCTGAGCACTTGCCGGTGCAAACAGGTCACGTCCATGAAACGTCAGACTGAGCTCAGGCAGTGCAAAAGACGGCAAGATGCTTCTGGCTGTAAATTCCTCAACTTCCATGACCTGGGACAGCACTCCATTATCGGGGGCAACAAAGTAATGGCCACCTGCAGCAACCGCAATGGGAGTTCGTGAGGAGCCCACTCCTGGATCAACAACAACTACATGAACAGTCCCCTCCGGAAAGAACGCATAGGACTGAGCAATCGCATAAGCCCCTTCATAAATATTGTAAGAAGGCACATGATGAGTGATGTCCACAACCCGTACGTCCGGAGCAATACGGGCAATTACACCTTTCATTGCTCCCACGTAGTGATCCTGTGTTCCGAAGTCGGATGTCAGTGTCAGCACTTTTGATCTCAGGTCTGCAGACATACTCATTCGACTCCATGGGTCTTTCTGGATATCGATCCGGCATGCTTGGATATCCTGATATGCCGCCAGTTCTGCAATAAATGGTGTACAGCCATCATGATTGCCGGAATCGTAATCGCACCGGCAAACGCCAGCAGGAATACACGCACTTCCAATGCATACGCACCGACAGATGCATAGATCATGGCTATGGCAGCGTTCGAAACTCCTGTCCACAAGGCAAAGCGTAAAACCGGCATCCTGACAAGGCCTGCAAAAACCACGGAGCCCTCAGCCAGTACTGGAATTGAACGAGTGATTATCAGAGAGTAACTGCCCCAGCGTTGGTGAGATTTAGCAGCATTCTCAAGTGCTGCCTGGCCAATAAAGCGCTTTACTGCACCACGAACTGCAAAACGACCCAGCCCATAGCCAAGCATGGCTCCGGACTGCATTCCAACCCAGTTGACGAGTGTGCCAAAGGTCAATCCATACAGCATGCCAGTAGCAGTTGCCGTCAGGCTGGAGGGGACAGGAAGCAATACATCTGTCACAAGTAGCAAAGCCAGCACAAACGCTGGCCAGGCTTGAGTCCTGCCTGCAGCAACCAACCTTTCAACTGCATTCTGGATACTCTGATCAAACAGTACAAATGGCAACAGGATCAGGACGCACCCAATAATCACCAGCATCGACCAGCGCTGTGGAACAGAAAACACTCTACGAGTGTACTTGGATACATTCAGGCACAGCCTGATACCTGACTGGGATTTCAGTCCATTGGAGCAGCAGGAATACTACCTTGATTCAAAATGCACTGTATTGCTGCGCCAGCCATTAACTGCAATCTGAAAGCTATGCATGCCAGGCGTCAGATCAACTGGTAACTTGAACTCAACGTAATACCTGCCGATCGTGTTTGGTGCCAAGGCACTGGAGATTACCACAACAGGCTGGTCATCAAGCCAGGCCTCAATGGGCAAGACAATTTCTTGCAGAGGGTTTTCAGATGCAGGAACTCCTGTCCTTCCAGGCGGCTCTACTGCACCGAGCCCGGTACAAAAGACCCTGATTACCGCTCCCGCATGCGGCAGCACACTTTCCCCTGAAGATTGCTCAACCAATTCGACCTCTGCGATTTCATTGTTGGAGTCAGAGTATATCCCTGGTTGAGCCGGGCTCAAGCGGGCAATTCCAAAACTGCTCTCTCCGAATGGATTAGCGACCCGAAAACGGAACGAATTTCCAGAAAGCTCAAAAGCGAGCTGAAACTCGATCTTGTCTGGTGAGACTAAGCGCAATGGTGCAGCAACCGAATTGACAAACACCCGTGTACCAGCCAACTGTGTGGGAAATCGAATCTCATTCGCTTGCGCAATATGTGTAGACAAGTTCTTTCCGTATACGGTGACAAGGCTCCCAGGGGCATAGCCAACTTCAAGGGTGAAGCCCTGGAGTCTGGCTGAGTTTACAATCCCCGGAAAATGGATCCTGGGAGCGCTCTGGGCAAATGTTGCCATTACTGTTGAGGAAATATCGTTTGCCATCAGGAGACGGGCATTCAACATTTGGGCACCTGAGCTCTGGTTTTGTTTCCACTGCACAGTAATCTTGCCATCCTGGTCCGTGAACATATTTTCGTACGTTGCATTGAGGTCCTCAGTTCCAGACAATTCGAGTTCCACACCCGAGTAGGGTATAAGGTCCTCATCCCGAAGCTGAAACACAACTGGCTCTTCAAGAGGGGCACCTGCAATGCCGTAAATGTTTGGACTGGTGATACGACTAAGCTTGAGTCCGTCGTAACCATCTTTGACCTTGAGGCGACTCACTGCCCTGTCGTAACCAGCTTCAGTTGCACTGGCACTCAAGGCAGCGATTCCAACAGATGTCCCTGTGAGCTCAAAATCGACCTGTGTCTGCCCGGCCCGAAGCGTCACCGCTGCAGGCACTCGGGCAATACCCGAACTCAGGTCCAGATTGATTGTCAGATCGGTCTGACGAGGTTTTGCAATGGAAATACGGGCATTACCCGTCGACTTGAGCAAGAGTCCCCCTGCTGGCCATGTCGAGAGGTTAAGCTGTTTCACCAGGCTTGTTTCGGCTGTTACACCTGGTTCGAGCAACTTCTCAAAGTAGGGTTTCCACAATGCCTGCAAAGCCTGCAGTTGCTGTATAGTCTCAGAAGAGGGGACAGTCCCTTCTGCTATCACAAGAGCAAATACAAAACGAAAGTTCCGTTGTGCAACGGTGAAATCGGGTCGGCGCTGACCCTCCACAGCAATAATGTCACTGACCATAATGTCCTTGCGGATGCCGTTGAATTTTATGCGAGTTAGAGGCGCGGATGTCTCATTGAGTAATCCACTACCCAACGGTCTGTCGACCAGGAACAAACCCGGAACCTCACTTGCAGGACGCAAGCCCATTAAGTACTGATCGAGCAGGCTGAATTGTTGAGTAGCAGCAATGGTTTGAAATCTCGGGGATACTCCTACCCCTGCATCACGGATCCTGTTGCCTTCAAGAAACGATGCTTCAGAATTGAAAAAGAAGTTCCAGTGAGAGTATTGCCTTCCCAACAAGCTGGCAGAACGCCGCCCCGTTGCGGGATCTACAAACAGTGGATAAGCAAGAAACCGATGTCCTGTTTCGTGGGCCAGGACTTTTATCAGGCTACTGTACCTGAGACCTGGAATGATCTCTTCTGGGAGCAAAGGGTATTGTGAGACAGCACCCATGTTGATGAATGACGAGAGACGCGTGATTGAACCGAACTCGTTCCCGAAATCATATGTAGGATCACCAATGCCTTGTACTTCGTTGCGTACCGTGATTGCATAAGCGATTGCGTCTGGTTCTGAATTAAAATCCAATTCATTGAATACAATCAGGAAGTCATATGTGTCCTCGAAACTGCGATAGAACGCCAGGCTTACTGCTAAGTCATCAATCCTCCTTTCCTGGCTAAAGATCTCGGCAACAATGCCACTAGTACCTGCTGTCATACCTGCACTGAAATCAACAGCCATGGACTGTGCAGAAACATCCCCTGGAAACACGCCAACTACAGCATCCTTAACAAGAATGTTCTCGTACAGGAACTCGATCCTGCCATCCCTGTAGAGCATGGTCTGGAAAGTCTGACGAGCGCCAACACTACCTTCTATGAATATCGGGACCTGATGCCAACTAATCACAGCACGGTCTGACAATACATGGAAACTGACCTTGCCTCCACGGCTAGGGTCAAGATCCCTGAACAGCCCGGCAATTCGTGGTGGGCCGGTTGCTGCCCTGGAATAACTCCGTGGAAAGGAGCTGGCTTCCGGTTCCTCGAACGTGATATTTCCGTCAGAATGCACATAGGCCGTTCTGAAATGCATGTCGTAGTACTGGAAGGGAAAGGGCAGTCGCACAGCAATGGCATCGTCATCATCAAGCGAAAGCTGCACACCACCCTCGAATGCAGCATTAAGTACAGGACTGTTTCCCGGGCGGACAGAATATCCATCGGCCATAGGAGTCAGATGCAGACTGGACATGCTCAGGTCAAACGGATTGGGAGGCGCCAGAATGTCTGGCGTCGCTTCGATGATGGCAATATCACCAATACTTTCCTGCGCATAAGCAGTTACATCATCCTGCTGGATTCTGGCATCAGAAAGTGCAGTTGAATGAACCAGCTTTTGCTGCCTCAGGAACTGTGAATCCAGAAAGGCATTCGATGCCGCACAGATCCGTTCCTCTGAAGTGTTGCCAGCACCTGTCAGCAGAACAGGCAATAGCAACAAGGCAACCACGCCTGGCACAGATCGGAAAATTAGCTTATAGAAACTCATGAACCCCTAAAACCAATAAATAAGTCAAACCTGTTTCGCTAAGAATAATTAACCACTGGATTTAGATTTCCTTAACAAGCTGTCGAGGTGCTATTCCATTGATAATCCATTCATTAGTCCGCGTACTTCCGAATGGCTGCATATCCCCCACCATTCACGGCCTCAAGACAGGTCGCCAACACGTGCCTTGTGTCATCCGGACGTATCACTGCATCCACGTGACCGCGTGCCGCGCACCAGGTTGCAGTCAGTGTCCGCTCGTACTCAGCCCGCGTACCTTCGATCTCTCTGGACAACTCTTCGGGAGTAAACTCGCCTGATTCTTCCAGATGTTTCAGTTCTGTCGCAAACAAAGCCTGCACAGCAGCATCACCATCCATGACTCCAACCCTTGCTGTTGGCCAACTGAAAATAAAATCCGGGTCAAACCCCTGACCAGCCATTGCGTAGTAGCCAGCCCCGCTGGCATGGCAGAGTGTGACAACAATCTTTTTGACGCGGGTGGTAGCCATCTCTGCGACCATTTCCGCCCCGGCGCGGATGATTCCACTCATCTCTGCATCTGGCCCCACCATGAAGCCACTCACATCCTGCAAGAACACAAGTGGATGGCCTTGCCTGTTACTTTTTTCGACAAACTGGGCAACCTTACGAGCGCTTTCCGCATAAATGATGGCTCCCATGCGAGTCTGCCCCTGCTTCTTGAACAGCCCTCTCCTGTTAGCGATGAGTCCTACGGGCCAGCCCTCTATACGCACATTTGCACACAGTATTTCAGGAGCGTAAGCCGCCATAAACTCCATGCTGCTGTCATCATCTACCAAGCACTTCACGATTTCATGCATGTCATAGGGCAAACGATGGTCAGAAGGCAAGATTCCGTCCAGACTTCCCTCCACGGCAGGAGCATGAGGGTCTCTTGGACTTCTTGCTGTTGCTGGTAAGTCTCCCAACATTGTCCTGATTCGATCAATACATGTAACATCGTCAGCCACCCGATAGTGCGCCACACCGCTGCTTTCGGTATGAAGAGTTGACCCACCGAGTTCCTCACCCTCAATCTCGGTGCCAATCGCTCCCTTAACAAGATTCGGTCCACCAAGCCCCAGGAAACTCGTACCTTCGACCATGAAAATCACATCACTCAAGGCTGGCAAATAGGCACCACCAGCAATGCACGGACCCATGACTGCCGCAATCTGGGGGATTCTCAGTTGCCGTCGCATGCGAGAACAGTTATAGAAGATCCTGGCACCTCCAAACTTGCCCGGGAATGTTGCATGTTGCAGGGGGAGAAAGAGTCCGCCTGAATCGACCAGGTACACGACAGGGATATGGCATCCCATCGCCACTTCCTGGATGCGCAATATCTTTGAGACAGTCTCAGGAAACCAAGTGCCTGCCTTGACAGTTGCGTCATTGGCCATGACAGCCACCGGACGGCCCTTGACTGTTCCTATCCCCGTAATGACACCTGCTGCAGGAGCTGCACCATCGTACTGATCGTGTGCAATCAAAAGCCCCAGTTCCAGAAACTCTGAATCGGTATCAAGCAGTGCTGCGATTCGCTCGCGTGCAAGCATCTTGCCGGCCTTGTACTGTCGGTTGGCACGCTTAGCACCGCCGCCTTGCAGCAGTCGATCTTCAAGATCACTCAGGTTCTGGATCAAATCCTGCATTGAGCTGCTTCTGATCTCCCGCTCTTCATCACTGACTAATGGCAACCTGTCCTGGGGGTCGAGGGGAAATGACATCGACTTACCGTTCCAGCACAAAACGACTAATCCACTCTGACAGCCGGTTCATCCGTCCTTCGTGCAGAATTATCACTCGATACGCCAATGCGCCAATCATTCCACACGCCGAGGAATTTGAGGTGCTCAATGAGTCTGGCCTGCTCCAGTTGCTGGTGAACTTGTCGGTCATCCAGTCGAACTCCAAAGCGGTCTTCAAGATTTGCAATACTCATCAGGGTTGAGGCGGCTACGGCAGTCAGCGTGCGCAATTCATTGACATCAACCTTGTCCAATGTGTCCGATTCCGCATGATAGTTCCTGGAATAACTGGACACATTCTGCACGGCAAAGAGGTTAGGTACACCTTGCAGCATGAATGGAAAATTGTCACTGATAAAGATCGTATTCCGGGCAAGATTCATGGAATCGCTAGCGGCAAGTGTGCCGACCACAGATTTGAGAGTTGGGAGCAGGTCACCACGACTGCCGACAGAGTAGCCAATGAGCGAGCCATCCCCCATGTCGTGGATGATCACAGCAACATGTTGATCCAGCTCAGCACGATAGCGTTCGACGTAGGATCGCGAACCGAAAAGCCCCAGTTCCTCTCCTCCGAACAATACGAATCTCAGCGTCCTGTCCAGTTGCAAATCCAGGCTATGGAGTAAACGCGCCACTTCGATTACCAATGCCACATTGACCGCATTGTCTTGACAGCCCGTACCAAGATCCCACGAATCAAGATGGGCCCCCAGCACGACAATCTCATGTGGATAGTTCTTGCCCTTGATTTCAGCGACAACATTTGCAGTTTCGAATGCCCCTCCGATATGGTTCGGCATTTCAAAGGCAACTCGAACCGGGACATCTTCCTGGAGTATCCGCAGCAGCCGCAAACCATCTTCCCGTGAAACCAGGGCTGAAGGAATGGGGTCAAGACGTCCTGAAATGTCATGGATATGTCGGTAGAGCAGCCTGTTGGGACGTGTTGAAATCAGTACAACAGCTTTGGCTCCTACTTCGGCTGCCTCTCTCATGGCCACGATAGCATCGCGCTGTTCAATCGAGAGTTCTTCGAAGGTTCTAGCTTCATCCAGCTTTATCAGCAGAATCTTGCCGCGAAAACGCCTTGGATTTCGCCTGATGGCTCCTGGAACTCCTGTGCCAGCATCCGCAAGTTCCGCCTCAAAGCCAAGTCTGACAGCCGGCGACATGGCAGTCGCTACTGCCTGCAACCGAAACTGAACCGGTTCAGCGACTTCAATGCGTGTTTTGCCCTCCTGCCATTGAATCGGAATGCTGACTGCATCAAGCCACACCGATTCAATGCCTGCCTCCTTGAATTCTTGCCGAGCCCATTGCAGAGCTTGCTGCATTCCTGCTGTTCCAGCCATACGGGGACCAATCTGGTCACACAAGACATGCAGGCTGGAGAGAAGCTTATTGGAATGTCGGATCTCCTCCGAAATACGTTCCAAATCAGGATGCAGGCCTGCTCCAAATACACAGTGCAGCACCAGCAAAAATGCCAAACAATGCCTTAACATAGACAAGGATTCGACTGTAGCACTGAAGCCCATCAAAACTTCATGCAGCCCTTGCTGTAGTAACCTGAACCCCATGACATCAAATACACGTCGACAAATACTGCAAAGTAGCTGTGCTGCCCTAGCAACAAGTGCCTTTCCCATCCTTGGTGCAAACGAGACTGTCAATCTTGCCGTTATCGGTACTGGTGGACGGGGACGCCAGCATATCGGATTCTACTCAAAACTACCTGGAGCCCGTCTGGCAGCGATCTGTGATGTCAACCAAGAGGCCCGGGAACGGGCTGTGGCAATCATCCGCAAGGAACAGGGACATAGCCCAAAAGAGTATTCCGACATGCGGAAATTATTCGAGGACAAGGATGTCCAGGCTGTCAGTGTTGCCACTCCCAACCATTGGCACGCCCTGACAACGATCTGGGCATGCCAAGCCGGCAAGGATGTCTATGTCGAAAAGCCGGCCAGCCACAATGCCTACGAAGGCTTGCAGATGATCAAGGCAGCCCGCAAGTATAACCGCATGGTCCAGGTGGGATCCCAAAGCCGCTCAATCGGACACAAGAGAAAAGCAATAGCCCTGCTGCACGAGGGCGTCATAGGGCAAGTGTTTATGGCTCGCGGCCTGTGCTTTCGGCGACGCCATTCGATCGGGCATACACCAACTGAACCCGTTCCTCCAGGTCTTGACTGGGATATCTTCCTGGGACCTGCACCCATGCGTGAGTACACCAAGAACCGCTTTGCCTATAACTGGCACTGGTTCTGGGATACAGGCAACGGGGATATTGGCAACCAGGGTGTCCACGAGATGGATATCTGCCGCTGGGGTCTTGGCGAGTATGCCCGGCCCAAAACCATATCCTCGACTGGTGGCAAATTCATCTGGAAGGGTGATCAGGAAACACCCAACACACAACAGTCTCATTTCCTGTTCGAAGATTCGGAAATAGTCTTTGATGTCCGCAACCTGCTTAGTCCAAACGAAGGGGACGGAGCCATTCTTGGCAGTAACTATGTGGGCAACATCTTCTTCGGGGAGAAAGGCTTCATGGTCGTTGATCCCATGGGGTTCAAGGTCTATCTCGGGGATGAGCGCGAAAAAGTTATGGATGAAAAACACCACGAAGAACAAATCTGGGATCCTTCCCCGCACATGGACAATTTTTTAAATGCAGTCCGCTCTCGCAATCACCACTCTTTGAATGCGGACATACAGATCGGAGCTGCTGCTGCCGAGTTATGCCACCTTGCCAACATCAGTTACCGCAGCCAGCAGCAATTACATGTGGATCCAGAGAGCGGTCTATTTATCGGGAACGGCATGGCCAACATGATGCTCACACGACGCTACAGGGCTCCCTACGTGGTACCGGAAAAGGTCTGATCAGGCTTTCCTGTTATCAGTCCGGTCGCCTTTGCCAAGCTCTCTCTTGCAGCGTTTATTGCCAATAACCAGTCATCCAGCCTGTCAATACTCCTGCAACGGCACCAACCACTGGAAATGCGAGGAACACAGCAATGATTCTTGTCAAGCTGAGTCGACCAGGCCAGAGTGCCAGACCTGCATGGGCAGTGAGAATCATTCCAAATGCTATAGCACCATATGCACCGTCCTGCACACACCAGGGGCAGTTCGGAGGTCCTGCAACATTGATATTGCAATGAGTTGCCGCGCCTGCCCAAGCTGCCTCGCAGCCACAATCGAACAGCAGGTCACAAAACTGGATCAAGAATACAAACGTACCAACTCCTGCTACTGCCAAACAGGCCACTTTCAGGGCAATCGAAGTTCTCATTCCTGAAGCCTCAACCTGTGCTTCAAGCTCTTGTTCATTCGGCGCAGAACATCTCCCGTGTGGATATGTATTTCAATGTGATGCAAGTGCAGTACGCAGAAAACCGGGCCTGTCGGTCGTAATGCCAGCAACTCCCATTTTTTGTAAATTGCGAGCCTCATCCGGGTCGTTCACAGTGTAAACATACAACTTCTTGTCGATCTTTTGCAGTAACTGCACCAGTTCAGCCACTTGTGGGTTGTTGTAACGAACATCCAGCCCGTCCAGTTTGCCCTGTTCAACACGTTTGACCAAGTCTGAAATCGACTGGATGCCATAATGCTGATCCTCTCGTGTCGAAAAGGAGTACAGCCAATATGCCTTTCGATCAGGGAAGCGCTTCTTGGTGGCCACGATTGTCTCGTAATCGAAGGCAATGAAGATAACCATCTGGTGATTACCCCGCGAGGCAAGGACTCGCTCCAACTCTGGCAACACGCTGCTGGGACACTTGATCTCAATTACCAGCGTCTTGCCTACCGGAACAGTGTCAAGCACTTCTTCAAGTAACGGGATTCGTGTCCCCTTCCAGCTAGGATCCTTCCACTGACCGGCATCCAGCTTCCGGAGTTCTTGAAACTGCATTTCTGCAATCAAGCCCTCATGGCCCGTGATGCGGACCGCATCCCTGTCATGAAACGCAACAATCCGTCCATCCTGGGTCTGGTGGATATCGATTTCAACTGCGTCTGCGCCACGCTCCCAGCCAAGCAAAACTGCAGGCAATGTGTTTTCCGGGGCATCATTTGAGGCACCACGGTGGGCAATGATTTCAACCGGGAATGCTGCCTGCGCTCCCATAACAAGAATCACTAATAGCCATCTACACCAAGGTTCTAATTGGATACTAGAGAGGGGTTTGGCAACTTTCATGAGTACAGTTATACTAACTGCATCTTAGGAGGAAACGCACTTGCTGTTCTGTGGCCAATGTGGAGCTGAGGTCAGCAAGGGCACCTTCTGTGGCCGTTGTGGTGCAGCTGTACGTAAACCAAGGACGCCGATGATGGAATTCACCCACCAGACTACCCAGAACATACCCAAGGAGCAAATGGATTCCCAAGATGAACTAGGAAATGTCAACCTGTTGGCTATGTTGGCCTATATGACATTCGTCCCTGCCCTGGTCTTTCTCCTGTTCGAACCCTTCAGCAAGAACAGGTACTTGAGATTTCATTGCTACCAGTCCCTGTTCCTGTTTGTCGGGGCATTCTGCCTCGAATTTGCCAGCATCTCCCTTTCGTTCCTGATTGTCTTTGAAGGATTGCTGATGGGGTTTCTCACCTGCGTACTAGTTGTCATGTGGCTAATAGCTGTTTACAAGGCATGGCAGGGAGAGCAGTACAAACTGCCGATCTTCGGAGTGTTGGCTGCCAGGCACTCAGCCTCTTGAAGAGATATCAGACAATAAAGTCCCGGTTAGAGTTCCTGGATACGAATATTACGGAAGCGCACTTCAAGCGGTGGTCCGGAATGAACCTGCAGCGCAAGCAAGCCGATCCCTTCAATTGAATCGTCCGTCTCATCATATTGAATCGTCGTCTTCCCGTTCAGCTTCAAAGTGATACGCTTGTCGACAGCCGAGACTTCGTAATCATTCCAGGTTTGGGGCTTGAGAGCTTTTTCGATGACTCCTTCTGGGGGCTCAGCCAGTGTCACCCTGCGCCGGGACTCATCGTAAAGGTTGCCCCACCACGTGGGTCCAATATCTGCCTGGTAACCAATCATCTCCATAGATCCTGGTGCCCTGCGACTGCGGAGTTGGACACCACTGTTGCCGATATTGTTCAGCAAATGCACTTCAAATCGCAGCACAAAATTGGAATATTCTTTGGTGCTCGAAAGAAAGTCGTTATATGAGATACCAGGAGAACGACCTACCAGCATCCCGTCCTCGACCTTCCAGAGAAATAGGTCACCTTCCCAGCCACTCAAGTCCTTGCCATTGAACAGGGAGACAAAACCCTTTTCCTGGGCTTGGATCATGGGGACTGCTGTTGTAGCAGCCACTGTGGTGTATGCAAGGAACTGCCTGCGGTTGATGAAGATTAGATTTCTAGTCATGGGATTTCGGGGTAATCTGAATGCCCGCTTTGGAAAAGTACTGTCCAAATTATTCCATGGAGTATCATGGCTGAGCATGTAATTATCCTGTACTAGACTCTCACATTTTCGGTTTGCTTGTAGCCAGTGCCACGTGCTCCTTGAGTAACTTCTTCAGTCGGGCAACAGTCTCCTGCTCACTGGGTGCAAGCGCAAGGTTGACATACTCCTGTTGATCATTCCAATGGTCATAAAGTTCGGCACCATAGATGCCTTCCGGTCCCCACTCGGTATAGCGCCAGCGCAGGGTCCGCACCGTGTAGCCGATGGCCTTCGGGCGCAGTGGCTGACTGCGATTTACGCGATCCAGAGTGTCAAGAGTTGTCAAAGCTGTTTCACGTACAGCATTGGATGGATTCTCAAGAACAGGGACCAGGCTCTTACCCACCAGGTGACCGGGTGGGTCCAGTCCACATAGTTCGGCCAAAGTCGGGTAAACATCCACAAGCTCAGCTAGTGAGAGAGTATTCAATCCAGCATTCTTGCGGTGCTGTGGTGAAGCAATAAAGAACGGAACTCGTGCCGAGTTTTCAAAGAGCGTCGTTTTCTGCCAAAGCTTGTGCTCTCCCATGTGATAACCATGGTCCGACCAGAAGACAATCACGGTCTTGTCCATGAGATCAAGTTTTTCCATGGCATCCAAAAGACGCCCAAGCTGTGTGTCGACTAAGCTGATCGAAGCATAGTAGCCCTGGATCGCCTCACGTTTCTTCTGATCTGAGAGGTAGAGTTGATAAGGTCGATCGACCCAGGCAGCCGGAGGAATATCCACCAGGTCATCAAGTGGTTCTGAAGGCAACCGGATCAACTGCAACGGGTACTGGAAGAAGTATTTCCTGGGAGCAACATAAGGTGTATGCGGGCGATAAAAGCCCATTGCCAGAAAGAAAGGCCGTTCCCTGTTCTGCCCCAGGAATTCAATCATTGCCGTTGTCCCTATACCATCCGTCTGCTCCTCATCGGTGCCATCCTGTGCCATCCAGCTGAGTGTTCCCCCCAAGTTGCCATTCACTTTATCGATGGTGTAAATCCTGTCCTCTTCCCACTTGTCACGGCCACGTGGATTGACTGTTTCATCCCATGACGCCGGATCGTCCAAACCATCCTGCCCGATATGTGTGGGTACGCCATAGTGATAGATCTTTCCCACCCTGGCAGTAAAATAGCCGTTATCCCGAAACATCTGCGGCAGGGTCTTGACGTTCGGAATTGTGTTTCTGAAACGAACGGCATTGTTACGTACCCGGGTTTGATCCGGGTACAGGCCTGTCATGAGGGATGCCCGGCTCGGGTTGCAGACGGGGTAATTGCAGTAAGCTTGGTCAAACCGCATTCCCAGTCGACCAAGACGATCAAAGTTGGGGGTTTTTACTATTGGATGACCATATGTACCAAGATCGTTATTCATGTCGTCCGCGGCAATGAACAACACATTCAGCTTGTCCTGAGCAGTACATACTCCCAGGAACAGACAACAAGCGAGGAAATAGCGAATTAACATGCAGATACCGTATCAAAATTCAGACCCGCACTACCAATGCTCTGCAAACAGCAAATCCCTTGCGAACACTGGAAAGCAAGGCAACCGATTTCGACAGGGAGCCGTCTCCTGTTATGGCATTGCTATGGTTCTATGAAGACAGGTCTACTCTCGGGATTCCTGCCAACATATGCTCTTGATTCGTCTTTTTCGGCACATGCAAGATCGCACCTATAGTCCCTTGCCCGCAAACAATGTTTGTCGGTGGCTGGTCTTGCTGTGCTGTTTTCTGGCAACATCCTTTGGGCAGGATCTTTTGCAGGATCGATCCAGCACCCCCGCTTCCTTGCCCGTATCAGGCACAAGAGCTGTAGAGATTTACGCTGACTCACAGTTCAGGGAAGGCTCCAGGCAACGCGCCAGCGGGAATGTGGAACTGCACTACGACGAAATCATCCTCACTTCCAATGAACTGGAGTTTGACGAAATCAGTGGCGATATCGAGGCACAGGGCAGCGTCCACTACCGTACGACAGATCGATCCCAGGACCTGCAGGCCACACGAATGTCTTACAACATTCACTCCAAGCTCGGTACTTTCTACAACGCTAGAGGTCGTGTTTACTCAGCCAGCAAGGGTGAAACAGGAATCCTGACCACAACCAACCCATTCCTGTTCGAGGCACGACTCGTTAACAAGACCGGGGACCACTACCAGATCCATAACGGTCGTCTGACAAACTGTGACCCCGATCGCCCCTGGTGGACACTCCGATCAAGGCAGACCACGATCGTCCCCGGTGACACCGCCGTCATCAAGAAAGGTGTTCTGCGATTGCTTGGAGTACCGTTGATGTATTTTCCTTATCTTCAAAAGTCACTCAAGAGAGTTCCCCGGCAAAGTGGATTCCTGACACCTAACGTCGGCAACAGTTCCCGACTGGGGGTTGTACTGGGGCAGTCCTACTACTGGGCAATTAACCGCAGTTACGATGCAACTTTAGGGGCAACCTACTACAGTAGCCGGGGACTGGCTACAAATCTCAGCTTTCGTGGTCGACCTACTGAAACTTCAACGATTGATGCCGTGTTTTTCAATGTTGTGGACCGAGGCCGCGAACAGGATGATGGCAGCCGACTCAAGCAGAGTGGCAGTTCCTTTGACCTGAGCGGACAGGGCCTCTTCGGGAACGGCTGGCGTGGGGTCATGGACCTGCATTACCTGAGTTCGCTTGAGTTCAGACAGGCGTTCACGCAAACTTATGAAGAAGCCGTTTTCTCCCAGATCCGCTCAATCGCGTTTATCTCAAGGAATTTCCCGAATTTCTCATTCAATACTTCACTGCTTCGCAACCAGCACTTCCAGAGTGTGAGCCGGGACGATAATATAGTCATCCGAAAACTGCCAAGCATCGAGTTCAACGGCCGGGAACGACAAATTGCCAAAGGCAAGTTCCCCTTGTGGTTCGGCTTTGATTCTTCACTGGATCTGGTCAGCCGTACGCAAGGCAGCTTTCAGACACGCCGATTTGTCCAACGCGGAATGTTCTATCCCCGTGTATCCAGCAGCATATCCCTGAAGGGGTTTCAGATCACCCCTACCCTCGGCGCGCGAGCAGCAGCTTACGGCCAGAGACAAGTTAGCGAGGGACTGGCAGGTGAAAATCTTTACCGCAGGACAGGTGAAGTCATGGTCGATATTGTCACCCCTTCACTGGAAAGGATTTACAACGGGCCAAGATGGCTGGGAGGAAAGATCAAGCATGTCATTGAGCCAAGAGTCCGTTACCGTTACATCCGGGGTGTAGAAGATTTTAAAAGTGTGATTCGATTTGATGAGCGTGACTTGCTGCACAACACCAACGAAGCAGAGATCTCCCTTACAAACCGCTTGTACAGGAAGCATGCCTCCAGCGGGCGTACACATGAAGTGGCCAGCCTGGAAATCTGGCAACGCAGGTATTTCGAACCCGAGTTCGGAGGTGCCATTGTTCCTAATACCCGCAACGTCCTGCAATCCACTCTTGATTTTTCTTCTTTCGCTTTTCTTTCCGAAGCAAGAAATTACTCACCAATTGCTACTTCTTTGAATCTCAACCCAAACAGCCGCTGGAACCTGGGGTGGCGTAATGACTATGACCCACGACATGGCAGGTTAGTGAACACAGTTGCTGATGCTTCAGTACAGGTTAGTTCCAAAATCAACATCACTGCAGGGCACCGTGCTGTCCGTGCTCCGCATATCCTTACTCCGTCGAGCAACCAGTTTCTGACAACACTACGTTACGGAGACTATAGACGCAGGGGATGGAATCTTGCTTTGAACAACGTGTATGACTACAACCAGGGGATCTTCCTGTACTCGATCTCGCAGGTGTCCTACAACACTGTCTGCTGCGGTTTCAGTATTGAGTTACGCCGATTATCTGTTGGTAATGCACGTAGCGACAATCAGTTTCGAATTAGCATCGCAATTGCCAATGTGGGTTCATTCGGGACATTGAGACCTGCCGAACGGTTGTTTTGAGGTCACGACATACTTGGACACTGCACTTGGTTTTGATCAAATCTGGAATCATAATCCTCCTGGCTGTCCTTACAGCATGGTTTACAAATTAACATCTATCTATTAGACTGAACTAGTTAGTTTACTTATCACTGACAAAATTGTTAGAGAATCGAAAAGCATGCTGTCATCGTTTCATTTTGTTCATGCTGCAGACATCCACCTGGACAGCCCATTGAAAGGACTCTCCGGTGAAGAGCATGACCAGAATGCAGTCAAGAGGATCAGGTCTGCTACACGCGAAGCACTCGAGAAGCTAGTCAGTTATGTCATTGAGCAGAAGTGTTGCTTCCTGGTCATCGCAGGCGATTTGTACGACGGAGACTGGAAGGATTTCCAGACCGGCCTTTTTTTTATCAAGCAAATGAAACGGCTTGAGAGCAAAAGTATTCCCGTATTCATGATCTTTGGCAATCACGATGCAGAAAGCAAGATCACCCGTCAACTGAGCCTACCTGGCAACGTCACTGTTTTCTCGGCTAAAAAACCGGAAACCCACAAGCTTGAGCAATACAAGGTTGCCTTGCATGGACAAGGGTTCAAGATGCGAGAAATCAATGAGAACCTTGCTCGCAACTACCCTGGGCCCATCCTGGGGTATTTCAATATAGGTATCCTCCATTCAGGACTGGAAGGTAAAAGCGAGCACGCCAACTACGCTCCATGTACCCTTGATGAGCTTGTTCACAAGGGTTACGACTACTGGGCTCTCGGACACATACACAAGCAGGAAATCCTGTATCAAGAGCCGCATGTGGTGTATTCCGGGAATCTGCAGGGTCGTCACATACAGGAGACCGGTCCAAAAGGCGCTTTTCTGGTCAGCATTGAGAACGACAGCGTTCAGGACATCACGCCCTTTTACGTGGATGTTGTGCGTTGGTCATTGATTCAGGTATCCGTTGAAGGTTGCAGTGAGAAACAGGAAGTCTTTGACCGTATCCGAGAAGAGATTGAAGAAGCAGTCACTGTTGAAGCCGATGGCCGCCTGCTGGCTTGTCGTATCGAGCTCCAGGGGCAGACACCCGCCCATTACCAGTTACTGACATCTATTGATGAATTACTTGCAGAAGCAACTGCAGCAGCTTTGGTGCAAGGAGAAGAAGCTGCCTGGATTGAACGCATCAAGATCAATACACAACATCCAGACAGTAGCTCCATTGATGACATGCAAGATGCACTTGGAGAACTGATGCAAAGCTTCGATGGTGCTGCAGATGATCCTGCTGTCCTGGAAGAGATGGAGCGTGAGTTCAATGAGTTCGTTGGCAAATTGCCTTCTGAGATACGAAATCAAACAGAAGACCCTGTACTCAAAGCAGTCTTGGATCAAGACTACTCCGGCTTGATCCAAGAGGCAAAATCATACGTCTTGGCACAAGTCCTCAGGAAAGCGCAGTAAGGTATGCGCATCCAACGTCTTGATCTCGTTCGTTACGGGCACTTCACAGAGCAGGTTCTGAATCTTCCGAACAAAGATTCGGATATGCACATCGTGTATGGAGCAAACGAAGCTGGCAAGTCCACCATTCTTTCCGGGATTGAATGCCTGTTATTTGGAATTCCAAAATATTCGACCTTTGATTTCCTGCACGATTACAACAGCATGCGAATCGGTGGACTTCTGGAAGCCAATGGGAATTCTCTTGAGATCAGGCGTCGCAAGGGCACCAGAGGCACCCTGTTAGCAATGGATGACACTCCGCATCCAAAGGGTGACCGCGCTCTGGATCTGTTTCTGGCAAATACACGACAGGAGTTTTTCAGGCGCATGTTTTGCCTGAACAACTCCCAACTGCGTGAGGGGGGCGAGGCAATACTGAACGCCCGAGATGAAGTTGGCCAGGTGCTGTTCTCCGCCGGAGCAGGAATCGAAGGATTGCATACCCATCTAAAACAGTTAAAGGAAGAGGCTGAAGCGCTGTGGGGACCAAGGCGCTCACAGAAGAAGAAATATTACCAAGTATCCACACTGCTGAAAGATGCGGAAAAAACAATCCGTGAACACAGCATTCATGCCGATGCCTGGGCACGACTCAAGAGTGATTCGCAAGATGCACAACAAGCCATGGATGTTCTTGATCATCAGATACAGGAAAAGGATTCTGAGTTTCGGCGTTTAACCCGCATACGTGGTATTAACCGGCCTGTGAAAGAACACGAGCAACTGGAAACCTCTCTGTCGGATCTGGGAACGGTCGCCAAATTACCTGCTGATGCTGAAGAGCTTCTCTCTCAATCGGAGCAGATACAAAGCAATGCCGAGCGCATCCTGAATGAACTTCGTCAAGAGATTGCCGATGTTCGAAACAAACTCACAACGTTGTCTTGCGATGAGATCCTTTTACAGCGAAAAGAGGATATTGTCCAACTCAATGAACAGCGAATCGGGATCCGCAGTGAAAAATCAGATCTTCCTAAGCGCCGGGCAGAACTGGAATTGCTTGAGAGAAAACTACTGGACCTGGCTAATGAACTGGAACTTGAATCTAGGGATATTGACCAGCTTGCGAAATCTGTTCCTTCCCGCCCTGTGATTGTCCAGGCACGCAAGCTCCTCTCCAATCGTCGCGGGGTTCATGCCGAAATCAACGCTGCAATGGCCGCTTACCTAGAGGCAGAGGAAAATCACCAGAAAATCAATAAACAATTTGATGAATTCGGTACTTTGATTAGTACTCAGCAACTCTCCAACCTGATTTCAGTCACCAAAAGCGAGCATGGCGACATTGCTGTCCGGATACATTCCGAAAACAGGATTCTGGATGATACAAAGGAAGACACCGAACATTGGTTGTCGTTGCTCAAACCTGCGATCAAGGATGATAAAGTTGCTGTTTCCGTGGATGTTCCAACCCACAGTGAAGTGCAGATTCATCGCGACTTCAGCCGTGAATCACAACAGAAGATAAAGGCTTGCCAACAAAAAATACGTATTGCAAAACAGGATATTGCAAACAAGAAAAGCTCCCAGCAATTACTAGACCCGGAGCACAAACTTGTCCACCAAAAAGACGTTAAAAAGCTTCGTGAACATCGTGATACTGGCTGGACCCTGATCAGAAAAAGATATATTGACTGTTCTGATGTTTCCAACAGTGGACTCAGTTCATTTCAGGGTGAGCATAGTGACTTGGCGGAAGCATATGAAAAAGCAGTGAGTCAGACAGATCAAGCAGCAGACCAAATGTTTGAAAATGCGGAGAAAATAGCTGCTTTTGCAGCATCTGAGCGAGAGATTGTTACACAGCAAGCAGAACTAAAGGCTTTGATCCAGAAACAAGAAAATCTTGAAGAGGAACACCGGTCCCTTGATGCTGACTGGAAACAACTCTGGGCGGGGGCACCATTTGAGCCACACTCGCCCGATGCAATGCTTAAGTGGTTGGAAACCAGGGAGAAACTCCTCGACTGTGTAAAGAGAAGAATGCGCTCCGCACGCCATGTCTCCAACCTGCGACAGCAGGAGACAGCTGCTATCGCCAGGATCACTCAGCATTTGAACAAACTGATACCCGAACCTGAACTCCGGGGAGAACATTCCCTGAGCTATGTACTGGAAACTGCCTCCAGTGTCCTGAACAATCTAGAAAAAAAGGCTTCAAGCTACGGGAACCTTGCAAGCGCCTTGCAGAGTGCTAAAAGCAATGCGGAATCGAAGCGAAACGCACTTGAAAGTGCACGGAATCAACTATCGGAATGGGAAGCAGAATGGGCCGAATTCATACCAAAACTGGGCTTGGACCGTAAAGACATTCTTGAAATTGCAGAACCTCAATTTGACTTGGTGGATGAAATGCGAGAGTGTTCCAGGGAAATTACGGAACTTCGCAAAGATCGCATCAAGAAGATCGAAAGGGACCTGGAGGCGTATCGCATCGCCGTCAAGGAGGTTGTCGAGACTGTCGCATCTGACCTGTCAGACAAGGAAACCGATCAGGCTGTTACAGAATTGAATCTGCGCTCCATGAAGGCCCAGGAAATCAAAAAGAATCAGGAAAGTCTGAACGATCGTATCAAGCAGATTGAAAGAAAAATTGAGAGGAATACAAAGGAATTTCGTTCCGCTCAGGAACAGATAACCCAGTTGCAAGAGTGGGCAAATGTTAAAAACATTGAAGACCTCAAAAAAGAGATCGAGAAAGCTTCAAATGCACAAGTTTTAAGCAGTAAACTTACACAGAAACTGGAAATCATTGAACATGACGGAGAAGGCCGACCAATCCAAGAACTCCGAAAGGAGTGCAACTCTGTTGATGCTGATCAATTACCTGCTCAGATCAGCAGTCTTGAGGATGAGCTCAAGTATCTGCGTGAGCAAGCCAATAAAGCACGAGACAAGCGCAATGAAACAATAACGAAATTTGAAAACGTAGGCGGGCAAGACACGGTTGTCAATGCAACAGCTGACAGGCAGAATGCCTTGGCTGACATGCAACAGATTGCTGAGCAATATGTGCGAGTTCGAACCGCAACATTTCTACTGCAGTGGGGAATCAATCAATTCTGGCAGCAAAAACAGGGTCCACTTCTCAAGAACGCAAGTAAACTGTTCAAGCACCTGACTAGGGATTCTTTTTTAGATTTGAGTCTGGACATGGATGAGCGGGATAAGATGCGCCTGGTCGCATGTCGGCCTGACCAAACACGTCTTGGGGTAGAAGCCATGAGTGACGGTACAGTCGACCAACTCTATCTCGCCCTGCGAGTTGCTGCTATTGAAGATTACCTCGGACGGAAGCAACCTGCGATGCCATTTATTGCCGATGATCTATTCATCAATTTTGATGACGATCGTGCAGCGGCCGGCCTGCAAATTCTTGGGAGGCTTTCCGAAAAATGCCAGGTCATTTTCTTTACACACCATGAGCATCTTGTACGGATCGCACGGGAATGCCTCCCCCAAGACACATCAATACAGACTGTTCAGTCCATGCATTAACTCACTTCTGAAGATCTTTTGCTCACTCTCAAGGAAGAAGCAGCAGCCATGCAGCCTTGGCTGGGTTGAATGAAAACTAACTGCAATTTATCTCCAACGATTTGCTCGATCAGATTTGAAACGTAATAATGCTGAGCAAACTTCATATTTCGCAAGACTTAAGCATTCAATTTCTCTTCATTTTTCATTCGACTGGCGTGTTTTCATATGCTGAGAAATAGAAGTCGGTTCCCGCGCTAAAAATGCCACAGCGCTACGTATGTCTGATCTGCCGCAACGAGATTCCCAATCCCAGTGCTGAATGCCCCTATTGCAAAAGCCGCTCCATGATTGCGGAAGGGGCCTCAGTACGTGTTCTGATCATCGTTTTTTCAGTCATGACAGCATTGTTTATTGTGACTGGCATTTATACGAAATCATTCAAGGAGGAGAAAAGTGCGCGCGGTGAATTGCAGTACAAGTTTGCACAGAACCTGATGACGGAACAGGATTACGAGTCAGCCGTAGGCCGCTATCGTGATGCACTTCTTTACTCGCCAGACAGTCTGAGATACCGTCTCGGCCTGGCAGAGGCCTTGTTCGCCCTGGGGCTTTATCCAGAAACGGAAAATCACCTTCTAGAAATCCGAGCCACGGATCCGACATCCGGTATCGTGAATCATATGCTGGGAAGACTGGCTGCCCAGGCTGACCGCACGGATGAAGCCATTTCCTTTTACCGCACAGCAATTTACGGGCAATGGGCTAACCAAGCCGATCAAATGCGAGTTGGTGTCCGCTATGACCTGATTGACTTGCTAGAAAAAACAAACCGCAAGCAACAACTGACTGTAGAACTACTTGACCTTATCGAGATTGTGCCCAACGATCGGGCGCTTAAGTTTCAACTGGCTGGCCTGTTACTGACCACCGGAGTCTATGACCAATCCAACACAATTTTTCGGGAACTACTGGCCAACAGTCCCAAGGATCGTCTGGTCATACTTGGCATTGCCGAATGCGAATTCAATCTGACCAATTACCTGACCGCTCGGACATACTTCTCTCGTGCGCAACTGATCAAGCAGGATGAAGCAACCAAGGGACACATTACGCTTTGTAATCGCATTCTGGAGCTTGATCCCACCCGGCGCAGAATCGCGTTGAGTGAACGTTACCGACGGAGCAGATCGCTGGTCGATCGCACAAGAATTGCAGTAGAAAACTGTTTAAACCCTGTCGGCGAAGATTTCGTTGGTCCCTTGAGTCCTGTCCAGCCGGAACTTAATGCTGTCCTGAAACTGGCACAAGACTTGCAAAGCAGAAGACGACGTCAATCTGTCAGTGAAGACTCTATTGAAGCCAATATCCAGTTGGCGGAAGACATCTGGAATGAGGGGATTTCGCTTTGCTCGGGAATAGAGACTGTGGATGAGCCATTGAAACTCGTCATGGCCAAGTTGTCGCAATGAAGTTTCTCAGGAACATTATCCCAAGACTCTTAGAGCTAAGTCGGAAAGGACCTGTACTCGAAGAACCACAGCGCTTCCTGCTCCTGGCAATTGTGATCGGTATATTCTCGGGCCTGATCGTAGTCTGCTTTCATGTCTCGATCGAATACCTGAACTGGAACACCATCAACTCTCTCGATCAAGTCTCAAGTCTGCGCATCATGCTCTGGCCGGCATTGGGCGGTTGCCTGGCTTACCTGGTGGTTCATTTCCTGATTCCAACTGCAAAAGGGACGGGTGTGAATTATACAAAAGCAGCTGTGTATGCCTCTGACGGGTATATTCCGTTTCGTAGTGTACTTGGAAAATTCCTGACCTGTTCACTTTCTATCGGAACTGGCAACCCCATGGGACCAGAGGATCCTGCACTGCAGATGGGGGCAGGAATTGCTTCCCTGCTTGGCCGTATTTTTCACCTGACACGTGAACACATGCGACTGATTGCACCAATCGGTGCTGCAGCAGGCATTGGTGCTGCATTCAATACACCAATCACAGCCGTATTGTTCGTAATGGAGGAAGTCGTCTCTGCCTGGAACGTGGGTGTACTGGGATCTATTGTGCTGTCATCCGTTTCTGCTGTCATCGTGAGCCGTTGGTTTTTAGGTGATGATCCACTTTACCGCGTACCAGAGTTTGAACTTGTTGGCTATTCGGAACTGGCGATTTATGCCTTGGTCGGTGTGGCTGGAGGATGCCTTGCTGCCTTGTTCACACGCTATGTCACCAGACTTCGTAGTCTTGCCTTGAATTTCCCTGACAACAAAAGATACTTGCTGCCAGCTGCAGCTGGCCTGGTTGTCGGATTTATTGGTATCCATGTTCCGGAAACTCTCGGAGCCGGATATGAAGTGATTGACGGTGCTCTCCATGAACGCTTCCCGTGGAGCATCCTGCTGCTCATCGGTATGCTGAAACTACTCACTTCTGCCCTTTGCTTCAGCGTTGGAACCCCGGGCGGCATATTTGCTCCCACACTGTTTATCGGAGCCATGCTAGGGGGCGGCATTGGTGGACTGGCTCATATTGGCTGGCCGCAGGACACAAGTTCCATAGGCGCCTATGTGCTGGTCGGCATCGGGACATTTTTTGCAGGTCTCTTTCGTGCCCCGATGACTTCTGTGTTCATGGTGTTTGAGTTGAGTGCCAGCTATGTCAGCATCCTACCAGTCATGATTGCCAACACCATCTCACTGCTGGTTTCAAGGCACATCCAGCCCGAGTCACTCTTGCAGATCGTGGGAAGGCAGGATGGCCTCGACTTGCCTTCTGCTGAAGAGGCACGTGAAACGCCTGTTCTGAACATAGAAGATGCCATGCACCGAGACGAGGACCGCATCATCTCCAGCCGAATCCAGGTGCATGAGGCTCTTGAGACGATCAACAGCCTGGGAAGCCAACAGCTTCTGGTAGAGATTAAATTCGGACAATGGGGCTGGATTCAGAAAAGCGATCTGGAACTAGCGGTACACGAGGGCAAGCACGAGTCTTCCATTCGGGAAGCAGTGGCTATCCGGCCAGTTCTGCGAACCTATCCCGACCTGCCACTGGACCAGGCCTTACGCAAGCTGGCCGTTTATCCGATCCTGCCCGTTACCAGCCGAGTCAATCCAAACTACATCCTGGGAACCTTGACCCTGGAAGATGTTCACAGGGTGTATGGCATCACCCCGCCAGTTAAATAACAGCAATATCCTTGCTATGACTTATTCGTGGGAATCATGCTGGCAGGCAAATGTTTCCGGGATTCCGTTTTTATTCAGTTCGTCGATTCCAACCTTCGACGTGTAATAGCCTTCGATCGTCAGGCGCTTCAAAGTGGCAAAGAATTCTGACCCCATGGATAGATCCCCAACCGCTTGATCATTGATTGATTCAAGAATAGCTACCTGCTGAGACTCTTCCAGTTGAATGAAGGGTGCAGCGTGCTGTTCAATCGCATGTCCATCCAGCCAACCCAATCCTTTCAGGAATTCCGGGCTTTTCTCAGGAACAACATCATGCAGCATGAGGTCAATATAGCGGTTGACATGGGCTGCCTTGGCTCCCGGAGTATCCGTTTCAGGAATCACCAGCTCTGTCAGCGTGATTACAGTCTCATTCTGGTGAGCATCAAACAGCAGGGGTGTCCAGGATTCGTTTTCCACTGCTGCAGCCGCAGCTGCAGCCATTGGGGCAAGGTCAGTTGTCAGAGCTCCTGCATCCCGGGTCGTAATAATTGCACCGGTTCCACCAAGAGCTGTTTTAATCCAATCACGACGCTGCATAACAAATCTTTACCAAGGTGTTCATTTTAAAGGAAAGGCGCTGCGGGGGGATACACCACAGCGCCTTGGTGGATAAACGGGTTGTAATTTCCTGGCTACCAGCCAGAGTCAAGCATCCTTCTCGCTGGTTACTCCTTGGGACCAAATACCCACATCATGCCAACTGTGAATGTATTCTGGTCCCTTTTAAAAACATCAGCTTTGTCGGTAAGGAAGAATGGGACATCAGACCAGTCACGGCGAAACTCAAACCGAGTCAGGAAGCGCGGGTCATCCCTGACAGGCTGCACTTCAAACGTAATCGTATTTTCCCTGAGATTCTGTGCCACACCGGTCGATCTTGCCTGAGTATCTTCAAAGAATTCGAATCGCTCTGCAATACGAATCTTGTCCGACAGGTGGATACGACCATATAAGCCCACCCCCCAGGATGTTGCCGAAGCTTCCATTGGAGCATTGCCCTCAATGTAATCCAGGTTGGCCATCACCTCGAAACAGTCATGCAGGCCAGCGTAGAAGTTCCAACTGAAATCCTTCTGCCATGCTTCATTGGTAAATGCATTTTCTGGGCCGTTAATCCACGTAAATGTAGTGTTGAAACGATCATTTGGAGCATATGAACCCTGCAAACCGTATGACTTGCCAGTGTTGGTATCGAACGCATTGTCAAAACCGTTGACCAGCATCACAGTTGCTGTAAAGGTATCCGATAGGGGAACACTGAGCTTGGCACCAAGGTGAGAGAATGGCTCGTTCCAGGCCCACAGAATGCCACGTGTGTAGTTCCAGTTCAGATGAGACTCAGCAACTTCCAGGCCGGCAATGGTCCCGAATAGTCCGACATCAAGCTCAGCTCCGTTACCGAACTGGTAGTAACCATATGCCTGCTGCAGGTAAATCACATCAGCAAGCGGACCCGGCTCCAATCCGTCACGGAAGAGCCGTGCACCCGATCCAAACCAGATGTCAGAGCGGAACCCAATCGGACCGTCTCCACTGGCATCAATCTCCAGCTTGGCCTGGTTCAGTCCGAAACCACGAGAATTGGGATTGGTGTAGTACAAGCTGTTAACACCATCTACGGGATTGTTTGAATTGATTGTGTAGTAGGTGTCAAGCAAACCCGTGATCGAGATGGCCTGACCGCCACTGCTGGCAACACCCACTGGCTCCTCTTCGTCCGGCTCAACATCACTAACAGCGGTTGGCCATGATGTGCTGGAGTTTGGGAGTATAGCAATTGTGGCTTCTGGCTCTGAAGCCTCAACCATTGCTTCCATAACAGGATCAAGCAACTCTGGTGAACCCAGATCATTCTCTGCCGGTTGTGGTGCAGCAGTAGTAGCGGCATCAGCCTTCGGACTCGACTGAATCGAATCCAGCATGGCTTCCAGCTTCAGAAGACGCTCACGAAGGGAAGTTACTTCCTCGCGAATTTCCGTCTCAAATGCAATTGCAGTATCGGTAGCTTCTGTCTCAGTTGCTGGCAACCAGGTTGCGAGTCCATTCACACTCACTGCGAGTGCCAACAACTTCAATTTGTAGTTTTTCATATTCCTTAACCTCAGATTTGATAATAGTCCCTGTATACCTGACTCAATCAACACGGCAACGGGGTTCAAACAGTGTTCAATAGATCGTTAAAATCACGACCTCCATTGCACTGTGTGAAATCTCACTCTAGGCAAGATTCCTCAGTTTCAGCAAGAAGACAATTTTTATCTGCCTTATTCAGATTCTTTATTGATATAATTCCTTTTATATCATTGACTTAAAGAAACGAATGGACTGCCTTGAAACCGCTGGCAGTGCTCGGGCAGCACATCGGAGGACAGGAAATTTCGCGCACTGTGCAATAAATGATGCTGTTCAGTGTCACTGTGGCCGCAGCGGCAAAGAAGGTGGGCCAACTCATGAGCAAGAGGTGAATATTGATCATCCTTGCGCGGAAACCAGTGTGCCTGGTAACCGATCCAGGCCGTGTTGAGAAAGGCAGCTTGCGTGTGTTGATCAGTCCTTGGACGATAGGAAATAGCCATTGACCTGGTACCGTCTACACGGCCGATCAGGAAAGCTACCGGATAAACCGCATCCGTCGGCAGCAGGGCAGCAAGCCTATCTGCTGTATCAGGTACACCCGTTGCTGGATCTGGCAAGGAGGTATCAAGGCGACGGTCAGCCTTCGGCAAGTACAACCTGCCCAACTGGACCGTTCCCAGATTAATACCACAAGGTTCAAAGATTGCAGCAGTCCTGCGAATATGCCGCAGTGCTCTGGCTTCGGTCCACGGGGTACCACGCAAGTAAAGGATGGTCGTATCCAAGGTATAAGGCAGTACAGGTCGGCCAGTTGGATAGATCTCATACTCAGCAATTACCCTTATCTGGGCATCCTGAAAACTTGATTCGGTCCACTGTTTGAATCCTGACTCCTTTTGCGCTGATGACAGCCCAGAAGCTAGTAAAAAGCTAGCTCCTGTTAACAGGAATGGCGTTCTTCTAAACAGTGTTTTCACTTGTTGCCCATGATAGACTGCCCCCAGCAATCTGTACTGTTGCCCATCTTCATCAGTACTGATTACAACTTTCAAAATAGTGCTGACCATCTGGGATCTTGAAACTCCGGCGTTGCTGATTGATATTGACCGCATGCATGCCAATCTGAAGCGGGCTGCTGATTACAGTTGCAGACATGGACTGCGCTTGCGACCACACACCAAGACACACAAAACCCCTGATCTTGGGCGTCTGCAATTGCAATACGGAGCGGCAGGGTTGACTGTTGCAAAAGTTGGGGAAGCTGAAGTGATGGCTGGGCAGGATGTCCCGGATCTACTCGTTGCCTACCCTCTCTGGGGAGAGTCCAAGATTCAAAGGTTATTGAAGGTTGCCAGAAACACCCCCGTGACCATTGCACTCGACAGCTTGGAATGTGCAGAAGCGATTTCACACGGTGCTCGGCAAAAAGGGCAACAAATCAGCATCCTCATTGAGGTCGATCTCGGCATGCGCCGCTGCGGATTGCCGCCGGGGGATGAACTCAAGAACCTGGCACATCGGCTCATGGGCCTCGACTCACTTGAATTCAAAGGGCTGCTTTTTTACCCGGGACACATTAACCTGGCAGATTCAACAGGGGAGAAATCTCTCATTCAACTCAACGAGGGACTTGAGAGCCTGCTGGCAAATTTCACTAAATCCGGAATACCAACCGATGTCGTAAGTGGTGGTTCAACTCCGACTCTCTATCACTCGCACCGTATTCATGGCCTGACTGAGATCCGACCAGGCACATACATTTTCAATGACTGCACACAAGTCGCAATGGGAGCATCTGAGTGGAACAACTGTGCTGCAACAATCATGACAACAGTAGTTTCGACCCCCAGGCAAGATGCCGCAATAGTTGATGGTGGATCAAAAACCTTTACTTCGGAGCTGGCAAGGCCAGTTGAGACTAAAACCTATGGCCATGTGCTGGAAGCGCCAAAAGCAGGTTTCACCAGGATGAGCGAGGAACACGGAATTCTGGATTTTACTGCCCACGAAGGCCAGCGGGTAAAAATCGGAGATCGGCTACGCATCATCCCGAACCATGTATGTGTTGCAGTCAACATGCACGAAAGTATTTTTGGAGTCCGGGGCGAGACGGTGGAGCAAATCTGGAAGGTAAAAGGCCGTGGCAAATTGCAGTAACCATTTACCATTGGTGCCCATTCACAATCCTTGTGTAAACAATTCATAATGAATCTGGGAGAAGGAATTATCCGAAATGATTGAACGAATAGCAGCAGAAAATGCTCCAGAACCAAAAGGACCCTACTCGCATGCTGTCAAGGCAGCAGGGTTCATCTACGTTTCCGGACAGGTTGCCCTTGACCCCGTAACCGGCACACCGCAAAGAGGTACAACTGGGGAGGAGACACGTCATACCCTTGAGAACATCAAGTCGATTCTCACTGCAGCAGGAGCCACTCTTGCTGATATCATCAAGTGCAATGTTTACTTGGAAGACATCCGGGATTTTTTAGAAATGAACGAAATGTACGGAGAATATTTCGGTCAGGCAAAACCAGCTCGGACTACCGTTCAGGCACGTTTGCCAATGTCAGGCATGAAAGTGGAAATCGATTGTATTGCATACGTCCCTGATGAAAAATCCTGAGTACCTGTTTGGCATTCCATGCTGACATCCGCGATCCTCAATTCTTCCGTAAACTATTGTTAGTTAGCTGAAAACACTTTATTATGACTACAGGAACCATCATCCTCTTACACCGCAACAGAGCAGTGTAGTGAATAGGGAACAACAGTAGTTTGTAACAGTATGGAATGCTCGTGCGTCAACTCTAATACAGCGTTATACGATGTCGGTTAACCAAATCCAGAACGAGACCCTCGGGATCACATCTGATTACCCCTTTACCTGTCCGCTTGTGATCGAATCGATCCATGAGCCTTGGTGGAAACATCTCCTGAATGGGATCAGTGAAACGATAAACCCACCAAAGTTCCCTCCCCTGCCGGAATTTCCACCACCTCAACCCGGGCTGATCGAATATCCTAATCCAAACGTTCCGACCCTGAGCCGCGTATGGTGGCTGGGGATACCGGAAACACTGAAGGTAATCATTGCATCCAGAGCCTTTCCAGCATTGTCCAAGTACCCTCCAGCCCAACCGGGTGTTGTTGAACTGCCGGAATTAAATATCAGGACACTGAACACTCCTTGGTGGCTGGGCATTCTGGAAACCCTGCGACTGGTGCTTGAGTTACGCGGTCTACCTCCGCTAAAGCTGACATCCAGGCCACTAAACATCAAAGGTATCTGGGGTGGTTTCAGCTACCGTCGTCAAGGCTTGGCTTTAACTACCGTTGCGCACTTGTTTTTAGTGCTGATGATTTTTGGATTTCAAGGTGGAGAGGCTGAAGCAAGAAACAACGGTTCAGTCACGCTCATCATCCCTGTCGATATCTCGCCGTACCTTGCGCAGTTGCAGATGCCGGCCAAAAACGAACCTGGAAAAAGCGGTGGTGGTGGCGGTGGTGGTGCCAACTCACCTTTGCCTGCAAGCATTGGAAAACTACCCCGTTTTTCCCTGGAGCCACAACTGGCTCCTCCATCCCCGATTATTCGTAACGAGGATCCAGAACTGTCTGTCGAGCCTACGGTTCGAGTCCAACCTGAATTAAGTTTTCAACAACTTAACCTGTCTGTCTTTGGCGACCCATTTGGGGCTAAAGGTCCACCCGCGGCTGGTACCGGAACAGGTGGCGGTATCGGTTCCGGCCGTGGCACCGGTGTTGGTTCCGGTAGAGGCTCTGGAGTAGGTCCTGGTTCCGGCGGTGGAATCGGTGGCGGCGTGTACCGCATTGGCGGTGGCGTAACCAGTCCAAGACTGCTTCAGAAAATAGAACCGGAATATTCCGAAGAAGCACGCAAGGCAAAATATCAGGGAACCGTGATGCTTGCAGTTGAAGTCTGGGAAGACGGGATTGCACACAACATCCGCATAATCCGCAGCCTTGGCCTCGGTCTGGATGAAAAAGCAGTGGAAGCCGTCAGGCTGTGGAAATTCTCACCAGGCAAGAAGGACGGCAAGCCGGTACGGGTTGCTGCACAGATCCAGGTCAGCTTCCGTCTGCTGTAAGATCGAATCCCCCATCACATGATTTTCCTGGCTTCAGGAAGGTTTCCGGAAGCCTTAGAGCTTGAATTTGCTACAGTTTTTTTGCTATGAATGATTCACTTTTTAGCCGCAGGGTATTTGCAGCTACTGCTGCAGGTGCACTTGTTGCCCCCTTTTCCCTTAAAGCAGAGCGTGACTGGGCAAACCAGCAACCAACACGCTATCCCGATCCTGACATTGTTGAGTTGGACAAGCGATTTGCCAAATACAAGCTAGGCAACACCCCCATTCAGCGTCTGCATATCGGGACACTGTGGGCAGAAGGACCTGCCTGGAGCACTGTGGGGCGCTACCTAGTCTTCTCGGACATTCCGAACAACGTACAACTACGCTGGCTGGAGGAGGATGGTCACGTCAGTACATTCCGCAATCCTTCCGGCAACTCGAATGGAAACACGTTTGACTGGCAAGGACGACAACTATCCTGTGAACACGGTAATCGTCGCCTGGTTCGATATGAGCACGACGGCAAACTGACAGTTCTTGCAGACAACTGGCAGGGCAAGCAGCTTAACGCACCCAACGATGTGGTGGTTGATCCTGATGACAACATCTGGTTTACAGATCCGGGCTACGGGAGCCTGATGAACTACGAGGGAAACAAGGGACCACTTGAAATCAAGGAAGCCGTCTATCGGATTGATGCCAGAAGCGGTGACATGGCTATGGTTACTGACGAAATCTACAAGCCCAACGGGTTGTGTTTTTCACAGGACTACAAAAAGCTGTACATCGCCGACACAGGTGCTTCTCACTACCCTGAAGCTGAGCGTGAAATCAAGGTCTGGGATGTTGAGAATGGACGTTCCTTGCAGAACGGTCGAATCTTCACCTCGATGAAAATGGATGGATTTGAACAGGCTGGGTCGGCTGATGGTATCCGCTGCGATATCGATGGCAACATCTGGTCCTCGGCAGGCTGGGTAGGAGCAGGTTACGACGGTGTGCATGTATTCGCACCGGATGGAGACCGGATTGGTCTGATCCGCCTTCCCGAGATTTGTTCAAATGTTTGCTTTGGGGGAGCGAAGCGCAACCGCCTGTTCATGACAGCAAGTCAAAGCCTTTACGCCGTCTATGTGGAAACCCAGGGTGCCCACATAACTTGAGCAATCTGCTTGCTAGAATCAAGCCTCGGAAGCTAATCCTGGCCGGTGTCAGGCTCGGTCTTCAAAACCGCTGTTTGGCGCTTTGCGTCAAGGGTGGGTTCGACTCCCACTAGCTTCCGCCAGTCCCCAAGGCAGGTATTCAGAGGAGCAATTCCTTCATGAACAAACAACCCCATATGTTGCTGATTACGACGGATCACTGGCCAGCATCCTTGCTTGGCGAGGCGGGTCATCCAGAAATATTGACACCGACCTTGAACGAGTTGGCCCGCAGCGGTTTACGGTTCAGCAACGCCTACAGCGAGTGTCCTGTGTGCATACCGGCAAGACGCACGCTCATGACTGGAGTCAGCCCACGCACCCATGGAGACCGTGATTTCGGCGAGACCATGCCGATGCCTGCCCTGCCGACTCTTGCCCAGACATTTCGGGACGCAGGATACCAAGCGCATGGAGTTGGCAAACTTCACGTCTATCCACAACGCAACCGGATTGGATTCGATGATGTTGCCCTGGATGAGGAGGGCCGAACACAGTACGGCGTGATCGACGATTACGAAATGTTCCTGACTGATCAGGGCTATCCGGGCAGGCAGTTTGATCACGGCATGAGTAATAACGACTACACCACGCGCCCCTGGCACCTGCCTGAACATCTGCATGCCACTAACTGGGCTACCCAACAGATGATTCGCACGGTCAAGCGCCAGGATCCCTGCAAGCCAGCATTCTGGTACCTCGCATACCGTCACCCGCATCCGCCCATGGTGCCGTTGGAGGCATATCTAAACCTTTACAGGCATATTGATTTAGCCTCACCGGTCCATGGGAACTGGACAAAGGAAACCCTGCCATTCCTGCTGCAGTCCATTCGAAGTCGTAGTGCTCATATGAACGAGCAGGAAATACATATTGCACTACAAGCCTTTTATGCTCTCTGTACCCACATTGACCACCAGATCAGGGTTCTGGTTGGAACTCTGCGGGAGGAAGATTTACTAGAGAACACCATCATCTGCTTCACTTCAGATCACGGTGACATGCTGGGACGCCATGGCATGTGGGGCAAACGGCTGTTTTATGAATCGGCTGCAAACATCCCCATGATTCTTTCGGGGAATGCCAGGCAAATCGGCCACCACAGAACTGATGATCGGCTAGTAGGTTGGCAGGATGTTATGCCCACATTGCTTGATCTGGCAGGCATTGATATCCCTACAACTGTCGAAGGTCTCTCCATGGTTGGAGATTCCCGGAGGGACTGGCTATATGGAGAAGTGGGCGAAGGTGAACATGCTACACGTATGATCCGCAAGGATTGTTACAAGTTGATTTACTATCCGGCCGGAAATGCCATCCAGTTGTTTGATCTCAATGAGGATCCACTTGAAATGACTGATCTGTCAGGCGTACCTGAGAAACAGCCTGTTGTGGAAGAACTCTGTAACATTCTGGGCAGCCAATTGTATGGTGGGGACGAGTCATGGGTTCAGGAGAAGACATTGCATGGACTGCCTTCCCGAACGCACCGACCTGGTTCGAATCGTGGGTTATCCAGTCAACGTGGGCACCACTGGCCACCGCCTCCCAAAACGGATATGCAGCAGATTCAATGGCACAACGATGAATGATGCACCATATTAGACATGTGAATTGTCAATCAATAGAAATACTATTCTGTCAGTCATGAATTACAAGGTTCCTTTAAGCAAAGCTATATTGAACAAGTTTTGCAGGAACTATGTTTGGAATCTCTGGCAAGGACCTTTGCGCTAGAAGGCAACATTGTGGAGAAAATAAAATCTAAAGCAGTTGGCCTGAAGGTGATTGAAGGAAAAGCAGATTATTTGAGATTAAATTCCAGAAATACGGCCTGCACTCTCTTTGCATGGAAACAGGGAAAGACAATTCCGAAGCCAATTTGCAATCAAGATAATGCCGGAGTCTCATGGTTGGGGCAGAATGGACCAGTAATTCGTGCTGAGAGAGAATTTCGCATCTAACCCGAACTTGGGGCGTTCTAGCAGATACAATAATCAGCGAGGGATGTTCTGATGCTTGACACCCGCTATCATCCATTACGAAACGTCCCGTTGTCACGACGGGAGATGCTCCGTTCGACTTCCACAGGTTTTGGAATGCTAGCGCTAGCAGGCCTGATGTCCGATCCTGCCTATGCTGATCCAGCAACTGGTTCGGATTCTGCCAGCCCACACTTTAGTCCCAAAGTCAAAAGTGTTATTTTCTGCTACATGTCTGGTGGGCTTTCCCACATCGACTCATTTGATCCCAAACCAAGACTCACCGCTGAAGCTGGTCAGCCAATGCCGTTTGAGACGGCGCGCACTATGTTCAACGAGGACGGCAATATCATGCCGTCTCCCTGGGATTTTCATCGTTACGGCGAAGCAGGCACCTTTGTAAGTGACCTGTTTCCCCACATCGCTACCTGCGTTGATGACATCGCCGTTATCCGGTCGATGACCGCGAAATTCATGGAGCATGCCCAAGGGAATTTCTATTTCCACAGCGGCCAACCTTTCACAGGCTTTCCCTCCATGGGTGCATGGGTAAATTATGGACTAGGTAGCGCAACCAAGGATCTGCCGGGATTCGTTGTCATTGGAAGTGGCGGGATTCCGTTAGGTGGTGTCAACATGTTCAGTAGTGGCTTTTTGCCTGCCGAACACCAAGGGTCCTTCCTGTATCCGGGCGAAAAGGAACCACTTGCCAATATCCAGCCCAAGGAAGAAGATGCCAACCAACGCCGACGCCTTGATTTCATCCGTTCCCTGGATACCCAGTTCCTGGAACGAACTTCCAACCATCCCCAGATCGAGGCAGCCATCAAGAACTACGAGACGGCTTACTACATGCAATCTGCGGTTCCCGAACTTGTGGATATCCAAGGCGAGACAGAAGCCACCCGCAAGTTATACGGACTCGACTCAAGCTTCCCACCCAAACGGGACTATGCCCTGCAGTGCCTGATCGCCAGAAGACTGATCGAACGTGGTGTGCGGTTTGTGGAACTCACTATGGTAGACGGTGTAAATCGCGGGACTAGCAATTCCTCCAATCCCTGGGACCAACACACGAACTTGATCCTTGGACACAGCCGGAATGCCTACTCAGTGGATCAACCTGTTGCTGGCTTGCTGCAAGATCTCAAGGCGCGGGGACTGCTGGACGAAACCCTTGTCATCTTTGCCGGGGAATTCGGGCGTACGCCGTTTGTGCAAGGCACCAACGGACGAGATCACAACCCTTATGGATTCAGCATGTGGCTGGCAGGGGGTGGGATCAAGGGTGGAACTGTTTACGGAGCCACCGATGAATACGGCTATCATGCAATCGAGGGGATCCGAACTGTACATGATCTCCATGCCACTGTTCTTCACCAATTGGGTATTGACCATACGAAATTGACATACCGCTTCGGTGGTCGTGATTTTCGCCTGACAGATGTGCACGGGAACGTTATTCATGAAGTTCTGTCTTGATGCAGTCATTTCAGAAAATGTAATGCTCATGCAATCCAGGCGTTGTAGAATCCAGAAGAGTCAGCATTAATGGAAAAAGCCAGTCCTTCAGTCCATAGCATTTCACGCAGGAATTTTATCCACTCCGCAGCCGCCAGTGTCCCGGCCATGGGGGCTCCTGCCATTGCAGCAACAAGGATGAGTCCAAACGACCGCATAAGAGCGGCGATTGTTGGATTGCGCGGTCGTGGCAGATCCCATATCGCAGCCGTTGAGAACCTGGCATCCAGTAATGTTGAGATAGCTGCCTTTTGTGATATTGACGAATCTGTAATGGCGGAGCGTCGGAAGGATCATATTGCACGTACAGGCAATGAACCTGCCGTTTTTTATGACCTGCGAAAGCTTCTGGACGACAAGTCGATTGATGTTGTCTTTTGTGCCACTCCCAACCATTGGCACTCACTCGGCACAATCTGGGCTTGCCAGGCCGGCAAGGACGTTTATGTCGAGAAACCGCTGTCACACAATGCCTTTGAAGGCAAGCAGGCAGTGCGTGCAGCACGGCATTATGGTCGAATCGTACAGCATGGGACACAGAATCGCTCCAGTCCGGAAATCATCGAAGCTGTCAGCAAGCTGAAAGCAGGCTTGATCGGTCGCGTTTACCAGGCTCGGGGATTAGCCTACAAATGGCGGCAATCCATCGGCCCGCACAACGAAGGCCCTGTTCCCACCGGCATCCATTACGACGCTTGGAAAGGCCCGGCTCCGGACCGTCCCTTCAGTAACCTGCGCCTGCATAACAAGTGGCATTGGCAGTGGGATTACGGTAACGGAGAGCTTGGCAACCAGGGCGTTCACCAGCTAGACATCATGCGATGGGCACTTGACTTGCATGAGCATCCCAGCCGAGTGCAGTCAATGGGTGGCAAGTTCATCCACCGGGATGCACAGGAAACTCCGAATGCCCAGAGCATCTGCTACGAATACATGGGGCGAGACCTGTACCTGAACTTTGAGATCAGACCGTGGATCAGCAATGTCGAAGCCGGGATTGGTGTGAACTGGCCAACACATGGTGTTTGTACGGGATTGATCTTCTATGGCTCCGAGGGCTACATGGTGCTTCCACACTATTCTGCCTACTACACATTCTTGGGCCGGAAGAAGGAACCTGGCCCTTTTGCAGAAGACCCGACTGACAAGATCCGCAACCAGCCTCATTTCGATAACTTTATCCAGGCCGTGAGGAGCCGCAAAGTCTCTGATCTGACAGCTGATGTCGAAGAAGGACATAAGTCCTCCCTGATGGCACATCTCGGCAACATCTCATACCGTTTGAAACGACAGGTAGAGTTTGATTCCGACAAGGAACAGATCATCAATGATCCAGAGGCAAATGCCCTGCTCAGCCGGACGTACCGTGAACCTTACGTCGTCCGTAAAGAAATCTAGCTACTGTGCCATTAGTTCTCCATTTGGAATCCCTGCAGATTGCAACTCATAAGATGGCGTTAAGGCATTGACCAAGGCATCCATCAAGGTCAGCCAGGGCATCCAGTCCTTCTTCGGGACCCAGGACGAAAACCTGCAACTGCTCGAGAAAACACTCGGGATCACAACACACCTGTCTACGGAAAACCTTGAGATAGAGGGTGAGGAAAACCATGTACAACGGGCAGACGATATCATCACGGACTATGAAAATCTACTGAAAGAAGGCCATGACTTAAGCAATGGAGATGTACGCGATTTTCTGAAAATAGTAACTGCAGACCCTCAAATCAGCTTCCGGAACCTGGTACTGAGTTGTCAGAAGAGAATTTGCGGTGAGAAGGTGATAAGACCGCGAAGCCTCAATCAGATGAAGTACTTCGAGGCCATGGACAGAGCCGACATGGTTTTTAGTGTAGGGCCAGCTGGAACAGGCAAGACCTACCTTGCCGTAGCTTACGCCGTATCAGCATTGCTTACCAAGCAGGTGCAACGCATTGTTCTTGCCAGGCCAGCGATAGAAGCTGGAGAACGGCTGGGATTTTTACCAGGGACACTGCAGGAAAAGGTGGATCCTTACCTGCGTCCGCTATACGATGCCCTCTACGACATGCTGGACACCCAGAGAGTCGAGCGTTACCTCTGCAACGGCACGATCGAAATTGCCCCACTGGCATTCATGCGTGGACGTTCGCTCAATGAAAGCTTCATCATTCTCGATGAGGCACAGAATGCTACAGCAGAGCAGATGAAGATGTTTATCACGCGTTTGGGATTCGGCTCAAAGGCTGTGATTACAGGTGATATCACGCAGATCGACTTGCCACCTGGAAAACGTAGTGGACTGATTGAATCATATGACGTACTACCAGATGTGAAGGGTGTGCTTTTCGTGGAGTTAACTGAACAGGATGTCGTACGCCATGGACTCGTTCAGCGCATCATTCGGGCCTATGAACGTTATAATCAGAAGCAGTTACGACCCGAAGCAATTTGGTCAAACCAAGCGAAAGAAAAAACTGGCATCTAGCCAACTTTAATGAACCCAGACGACCCGGACAAATCCTGGTATTTCGAAAACCGACAGCGCAAGATACCGATTGATGAGCACAGGATCCAGCAATTCCTGTCCAAACTTGCAAGCGATTTCACCCATGGTGCCGAATTCACGATTGTCGTGAGTTCAGACGATGCCCTGAGGCGCGCCAATCGACGTTTCCGCAACATTTCGAGAACTACTGATGTACTCTCCTTCCCTGACGGCGAAGACGGCAGGCTTGGAGATCTGTTGATCTCTGCCTCAAGGGCTGCATGCCAGGCAAATGAGTACGGCCATTCCCTGGAAGAGGAAATCCAGGTGCTTGCACTACACGGATTGCTGCACCTGCAAGGATTCGATCACACAAACGACAACGGTGAGATGCAAAAGGTTGAGGAACAGTGGCGACGCAAGTACAAGCTTCCAAGCGGATTAATTGAGCGGTCGACAGGATGATCATTGCACTAAGTCTGGCTGCCATACTGTTGTGTGGAGTGCTGATGCATGCCTCATTTCTGGTGCGCATGTACAACGAAGTCATGCGTATCGGACAGGGCCATGTCAGTAAGGCATTCCAAGGCTTCAGCTCTGATTTGCAGCCCCGTCTTGGCTTCAGCCCGGAAGACGGCCAGTCTCGTTTTGCCCTGGTACAGCTTGTCACCCTGCTGTTCCTGTGCATGGATCTCATGTACATCAGTCTTTTTCAGGCTCAAATGATTACAGCGCTGGTCGAAACCATGATTTTTGCTATTGCTGCAATCGTGGTCTTTGCAGACATGCTGCCAGCTCTTCTGGCTGCAAGAACAAAAGGACTCTGGGCACTAAGGCTGGTATTCATAAGTCGACTGATCGGTTGGCTGGTACAGCCTCTGATAATGTTGGGCAACTTTGCCGCATCCGTTGCTGCACTCGGGGCTAACTCTGACGGCAATGAGGACGAACAGAACCTGGACAAGGAAATCGATGCACTGCTTAATGCCGGGCAGGAGAAAGGACTCATTGATGTCGAAGACCGCAAACTGATCCTCTCCGTTGTCGATTATGGCGACAAGACGGTTCGTGAAGTAATGACAGCACGTCCGCAGATTGTAGCCATTGAAGCCAGAAGCACCCTGCAAGAATTGCGCGAGTTAATGCGTCAGGAGGACTTTTCGAGGATCCCGGTCTACAGTGGAACAATCGATCAGATGATCGGGTTCGTTCACAGCAGGAAGATGCTTGAGTACAACAAGGAGGAACTTGCTTCCATCCCGGTTGAGCAGGCAACCCAGCAGATCAAGCTGGTACCAGAAGTAAAGCTGATTCAGGCACTAATGAAAGAAATGCAGGAAGCCCATGCCCAGATGGCCATCGTGATAGACGAGTATGGGCAGACAGCTGGCCTAGTCACCGTGGAAGATATCATGGAAGAGATCGTCGGTGAGATTCGGGATGAGTCCGAACCTGGCCAGGATGTGGAGCGACAACCAGACAACTCCTACATCGCATCGGGAAGCCTTGATCTTGACCTGCTTGAAGACCTTGTAGGATTCCGTCCGGATGATGAGTTTGAATCTACAACGGTTGGCGGTCTTGTCTGTGAACAACTTGGAGAAGTTCCAGCTGCAGGTACCAAGATCAAACTGGAAGGACTTGAAGTCGAGGTGCTTGCTTCTGATGCACGCCGTGTGAACCGCGTACAGATTCGCAAGCGCAAGTAGTGTCAAAAGTGCAGGACGCCTCAAGGTGAAAGCAGGATTCGTCACTATCCTTGGACGGCCAAACGTAGGCAAGTCCACCTTGCTGAATGCACTGGTTGGCAGTAAGGTCTCAATCGTCAGCCGTCGCGCACAGACTACCCGTGATGCCATCCAGGGAGTATTGAGTGAACCACGCGGACAGATCGTGTTCGTAGACAGCCCTGGAGTCCATGAGCCCAAGAAGCAGTTGGGGCGTCACATGATGCAAGAGGTTGAACGCTCCACCCGAGGAAGCCACCTGTTGCTACTAATGCTGGATGCAAGCATTCCGTTGAATGAAGTGGATACAAAGGCTGTCGAGTTATCGAAACGGATCAGTATCCCACTCTTTCTTCTGGCTAACAAGGTTGACAAGCTTGGCAAGAAGGAGCAACTGTTGCCCTTTCTGGATCATTGCCGGTCCATGCATGATTTCGCAGAATATATCCCGATTTCGGCTACCAAGGGAACCAACCTTGACAGGCTGCTGGATTTGATTTTTGAAAGGCTGCCCGAAGCCCCCGGCTACTACCCTGAAGGGTATATCACTGACCAGCCAGAACGATTTCTTGCGGCGGAACTGATCCGTGAGCGCATCATGCGAGAAACCCATGATGAGATCCCCCACTCTGCTGCTGTGATGATCGAGCGCTGGGAAACTGTAGACAAAACATTGCGCATCTGTGCAGTTGTCATCGTGGAACGGGACGGGCAGAAAGCCATCCTCATCGGGAAGAAGGGCGAGAAGATGAAGCAGCTTGCCAGCAAGGCTCGCCAGTCCCTAGAGTCAAGCTTTTCTCGCCACATCCACCTGGAGGTGTTCGTGAAAGTTCGCCGAAACTGGCGCAATCACAACAAGTTTGTCCAGGAACTCGAAGACCAGCGCATGATGGGTGCCAGCTAAGGTCCACATCACTGACTCTTTAGCTTGAAAGTATCAGCGCGAGCGGTCCCATTCTGAAAACGTTTTTCCAGAATCGGCAAGTTGCTTGAGTAATGGCGCAGGTGTCCACCAGTGCCCATGTACCTGGTGGAATTCCTCGATTCGCGCCAAAACCTTGTCCAGTCCGACAGTATCGGCATAAAACATCGGGCCACCTCGAAACGGAGGGAACCCATAGCCGTTGATATAAATCACATCGATATCCGCAGAACGCAAGGCATAACCCTGCTCCAGAATTCTTGCTCCCTCGTTCACCAGGGCATAGACAATGCGGTCAAGGATTTCTGCATCCGAAATCTCCCGCTGCTCAATCCCCGCATCGGTTGAAACTCGCTTGAGAATATCCAGGACTTCCGGATCCTCATGTCGGGTCCTGTCTTCCCAGTACCTGTACCAGCCCGAGCCAGTTTTCTGTCCATACCTCCCAAGCTCACAAAGGGCATCCTCAGCCAGTGGCCGCCGCGTCCCTGACGGAAAAAGTTCAGGGGCTTCCTGACGAACACGCATTCCGACATCGAGTCCGGCAAGGTCACCAACCGCAAGAGGGCCCATCGCAGCGCCGAACTCGTAAAGGACACGATCAATCTCGACAGGTTTGGCGCCTTCCTCTGCCAGGAACTGTGCTTCCCTCCGATAAGGTCCAAACATACGGTTCCCAACGAATCCATGGCAGTTACCTACGAGTACGCCCACCTTCCTGAGAGCTTTGGCAAGTTGCATTGATGTGGCTACAACTTCCTTCGATGTCTTCTCACCACGCACGATTTCAAGCAGACGCATGACATTGGCAGGGCTAAAAAAGTGATGACCAATGACATCTTCAGGACGCGTAGTCGCAGAAGCAATCTCATCAATACTGAGAGTCGAAGTATTGGAAGCAAGTACAGCACCGGGCTTGGCGACCGCATCAATCTGCCTGAAAACTTCCTTTTTCAGGCCCATCCCCTCAAACACAGCTTCGACAACTATGTCTGCTTCTTCAAACCCATCATAGGTTGTTTGTGGCTTGATAAGGGAAAGCCGCCTGGACGCATCTTCAGGCGTAAAGCGACCGCGCTTCACTGAGCGCTCATAGTTTTTCTGTATCTTGGCAAAACCGGCATCCAGTGCATCCTGGGTTACCTCTTTCAACAACACAGGGATCTCGGCATTGGCATAGCACATGGCGATGCCGCCTCCCATTGTGCCTGCACCGATTACAGCTGCAGAGGAGATTTCCCTGACAGGCGTTTCTCTTGGGACATCAGGAATCTTGCGCACACCACGCTCTGCAAAGAAAAGGTGCACTAATGACTTTGACTGTGTCGAGAACAAGCACTCCTTGAAGATTTTGCCTTCCTGTTTCACACCATCTTCAAATGGCAATGTCAAGGCACCTTGAACTGCATCAATGTTCTTCAAAGGAGCCATGTATCCCCGGCGTTTGGAACGAACCAGCTTCCGGGCACTTTCAAGAAGTTCAAGATTGTCTTCAGCAGAAAGCAACTTGTCGTTGCGCTCACTCACCTTGGGAGGAGGCCCCCCTTTCGACGCCATCTCGGTGGCAAAAACAACTGCTCCTCGACACAGGTCTTCATAGGAATCCCCTTCGATCACCCGGTCAACAATTGTGAGTGTTTCAGCTTCAGTTGCAGTAATGGGTTCCCCAAAGGAACACATTTCCAGGGCCTTGGCCACACCCGCCAGACGGGGCAGTCTTTGTGTCCCCTGTGCCCCGGGAATAATACCCAGCTTCACTTCCGGCTGGCCCAGTTTCGCTGCAGGCAGGGCCACCCTGTAATGGCAACCCATCGCTGTCTCCATACCACCACCGAGGGCATTGCCATGAATGGCTGCAACAGTTGGCTTGGTACAGTTCTCGAGATTATTGATGACTGGATGTAGCCCGGGTCCTCCTTTCTTCTGGCCAGATGTGATCTTGATGAACTCCTTGATATCCGCACCGGCAATAAACGTACTGCCAGAACCGATCAGGACAATTGCCTTCACCTGCGCATCCGCTTCAAAGCGAGCAATGCCACCCAGGATTCCCTCGGGAACCCCTGGGCTCAACGCATTGACCGGCGGATTATCAACCGTGATTATGCCAATACCGTTATCTATGTCATGGCGGACTAATGCACTCATGTACCCCTTTCCTTGGTCAAACTGCTGCGAGCATTCAATTCAACTGACGCAAAGTTAATACAGTGTAGCGATTTCATTAACCTGCCAAAAAACTGTTCCGTTCCTCAAGGGCCACAGTCTTCGGGCAACTTACGGAAATCACTGACTACCCTCAGAGCCAATCTGCTCCAGATCTACACGGATTTCTTCCCATGGAGGCAGACTCTGCAGGGTGCCCATAGCCCGCAACTCAAGATCGAGTTCCTTTCCCTGCTCCGGCATCAGCGGATCCGGAAGAATAATGTTAAAGCTCGCCAATGGAGGAGTCCGTTCCCCGGCCTGTCGGTTCCTGAGATGGGCACGTAGTGCAACGGACTGCTGCTGGCTTGAGTGATTGGCAACATACGCCCGTACTCGAGACTCGTAATCGTCGGTGTAATAAGGACGGATTCCGGATACTTCAATATCACCCTGTACTCCGATTGCAAATGTCTCAACCAGAGATTCCATTTCCGGTGGATTCTCAAATTGCAGCGCCCCAAAGAATTGGTCCAACTTGCCAGTCATATAGAAGACTCCGAACACCACCAGGAGGGCACCGACTACGAACAACACAAGGTGCCCACGCCTGAATTGAAAGGCTTGTCCGGAATCATTGGAATCACCAGAAAAGCCCGAAGAAGCCGACAAGTGATCCGTAGTGATTTCCGACGTTACCTGTGGGTGATCAACTTGAGGTGGAGGAGGCGGCGGTGGGGCTGTGGCTGATTGCTGGACAATGACGGTTGGTGGCGGTTGCTGAATTACAATTGGTTCCACTTTCCTTGGCGATGCAGCACTCTGCTTCAGACGTGGTTCAGCGGTTTTTGGGGGAACTTCAGTCTGTATCTTTTTTAATGCCACACCCTGTTCTGGTGTTAGTGCTATTGACTTTGGCGGAAGGAATATTTCGCCTGGACCCAACTCAGGAGTACCAATCGTTTCCAACCCTGTAACTTCACCTTCAGGTTTGCAATTCGGGCATACAGCTTTTGAAATATCTACCTCATTCCCACAGTCGGAGCAAATCCAGGTAAACATGATTACTTATTGTGACTCACAGAGCAGATTACAGTGAGGATAGTGCTCCCAGCTCGCTGATATAATTCAGTTTCTGCAGTTTTTGCACTAACGGTACATTGAACCAATGCCTGTCCAAGCAGTCGGCCTGGCCGACGCCGAAACAATTGCAAAGTACGAACCCGTCATCGGGCTCGAAGTGCATGTCCAGCTGAAAACAAAAACCAAGATATTTTCACACTCCACTCACGAGTTCGGACTGCCTGCCAATTCGCAGACCGACCCAGTCGTGCTTGGACTGCCTGGTGCCCTGCCTGTACTTAACAGGGAAGTCGTTAACCTGGCGGTTCGTGCTTCCTATGCCATCCAGTGCAATGTCAACGGTTTTTCACGGTTTGCACGCAAGAATTACTTCTATCCAGACCTGCCCAAGGGGTACCAGATATCGCAATTCGACCAGCCGTTGGCGGAACATGGCTGGATTGACATTGAGGTTGACGGACAACACAAGCGAGTTGGAATCACAAGACTTCACATGGAGGAAGATGCCGGCAAGAACGTCCATGACGGATTCAAGGACTCTTACAAGAACAGTTACGTTGACCTGAACCGTGCAGGCGCTCCACTATGTGAAATCGTAAGCGAACCGGAACTTCGCAGCGCCGATGAGGCCGTGGCATATCTCACCGAACTAAAACTCTTGATTCAGTTTTCAGGCGCTTCTGACTGTGACATGGAAAAAGGCCAGTTACGCTGTGATGCCAATGTTTCTGTACGCCCAAAAGGTGATACAGAATTCGGGACACGCTGCGAAATCAAGAACCTCAACTCATTTCGTTATGTAAAACAGTCCATCCAGTACGAAATCGCAAGGCAAGTGGCCATCATCGAAAACGGCGGGACTATCCAACAGGAGACTCGGCTTTTCAACACTGGAAGTGGTACTACTGCAAGCTTGCGCAGTAAGGAGGAGGCGCACGATTACCGCTATTTTCCCGAGCCTGATCTGCCGCCATTAGTCCTTTCAGAAAAACAGCTTCAGTCGGTTCGTGATGCAATTCCGGAATTGCCACCCATAATACGACAGCGTTTCATCAAGAAGTACGGGCTTTCTGCGTATGATGCCAGGGTCCTAACTCTGACTGCAGAAATATCCTGTTACTTCGAACAAGTAGCCGCAGAGTCCAGGAATCCTGTTACTTCCTCCAAATGGGTTCAGGGTGAGTTAATGGGTGCTTTGAACAATGCTGGTAAAGCTATCAGTGATTCGCCTGTCAGTGTTTCACAGTTAGCCGAGTTGATCAGGCTTCTGGACGAAGGGACTCTATCCGGCAAGCTAGCCAAGGAAGTCTTTGCCAGGATGTTTGAAACTGGAAAGTCGGCAGCAGAAATCATTGAATCAGAAGGACTCAAGCAAATCAGCGATACCCGTCAGCTAGAGGACATCATCCAGGGCATCCTGGAACAGTCTGCTAAGCAAGTCGAGCAATATCGCGGTGGTAAAACCGGAGTCATTGGTTATTTTGTCGGGCAGGTGATGAAACAAACTCGTGGTCAGGCCGATCCGAAAATTGTCAACGAATTACTGCGCAAGGCACTGGGCTCCTGACCCGATCCAGCCAAGTTTTTGCAATCCTCATGATTGGAAGCAGGCAAAAGGATTCATACTTGTTTATCAGTTTGATCCGAATATTTCGAGCTGTCAAAAGCTTGCTCCTGACAAGCCTGGAAACACCTCCTTGACTCAAAACTAATTTCTGAAGGCATACTTAGCAATATGCATGCGAAAATATACCAAAAGAGATTCATGCGACATTTTTCAAGCTTTTCTGTTCTGTTACTGGCCCTGGCACTTCCGATCATGGCCGAGATCGTGATTCTTGAAGAAATCATTGTCAAGGCCAACGACGATATTGTTCTTCGGTCGGAATATGAACGAACTCTGGGACAGATCCGAGCGGAAGTCATTGCAGACAGTACGCTGTCTGCATCCCAGCGAGAAGAGCTACTTGAAGAACGTGAAAAACACGTTTTACGCGACATGATCGACAACCGTCTGTTGATTCAGAAAGGTGAGGAGCTTGGCATCAATATCGAAACCCAGCTCCTGCGACAGCGGGACAACATCATGGAGAGCAACAACATTGAAACAACCGATGAGTTCGAAGCATGGGTACTGGAACGAACAGGTGACCCTGCTGAAGACCTGATGGACCGTATGCGTGAGAACTACCTTGCACAAGCGGTGATCGGACAGGAAGTCTCAAGGCTGGTCATCGTAACCCGAGACGAGGTAGAAGCTTACTTTGAAGAACACAAGGATGAGTTTGTGCGTGCCGAAGGTGTCCGTCTGAGTCAGATATTTTTTCAACTGGAAGGTAAAACCGAGTTGGAACAAGAGACTGCTCGCACCCAGGCCAAAGAGGTTTATGAACGTGTAATCCGGGGCGAACCATTCGCTGAAATGGCACGGCGATTTTCAGAAGATGAAGCTACCAAGGAATTGGGTGGTGATATCGGAATCTACCGCCCGGGCATGTTGCGCAGTGAAATTGAGGAAGCCGTGTTCAACCAGAACCGCGGCTTTATCACCGATATCCTGGAAGTCCCTAACGGGCTGCTGTTCCTCCGTGTGGATCAAGTGTTCCGCGAGGGACTTGCTGAACTTGAGGAAGTCGTGGAGGAAATCCGGACCAGGCTCAGTGCCCCACTTTTCCCACCGGCCATACGAGAGTACCTGAGCGAGCTTCGTATGGAATCCTATATCGAAATCCGGCCTGGTTATGCCGACTCCGGGGCAATAGAAGGAATTATGACTGCCTGGAGTGACCCTTCAAGGCTTGCCCCGGCTACAACCACTCGGGAAGAAGTCATCAAAAGACGGCCACGAAAAAGACTGTTGTTCCTGATCCCGTTGCCAAAGAAGAACCTGGGCGAAAAGGACTCGGATTCCGATCCTGCTAGTAGCAATGGCGAGCCAGGAACTGCCTAAAAAGTGAAAAAGCTCTATATCTCTGATCTGCAACCGAACGAGCCAGTACAGGACATCTTCTGCATCCAGTCCATGGAACTGCGTCAGAAGAAAAACTTGGAATCCTTCCTTTCCATGGAACTTGCCGACAAGACAGGCATCCTGAAGGCCGTCATTTGGGATGAAGTCGAGCAACTAGCTAACAGTGTTGCAGCCAGAGACTTCGTTGAAGTAAGAGGGCAAGTCCAGGAGTACAACGGAAACAACCAGCTGAAAATCTCAGCTTTGCAGAAGGTGTCCAAGGATCAGGTCGACATGAAGGATTTTGTACCGCATACGGCTTACGACGTCGAAGAGATGTACTCCAACCTGATCGCAACAATCGACAGCTTCGAGAATTCCCATCTCAAACAATTGATGCAATTGATTTTCAATCGTCCCGGGACTATATCACTCTTCAAACAAGCACCGGCAGCCCAGAAGCTACACCACGCAAGATTCGGGGGGCTTCTGGAACATGTCGTCTCCCAACTAAGGATGGCCGAGTACGTGGCCAGGAATTACAGCTTCATCGACCGCGACCTGTTGCTGAGTGGTGTTTTGTTACATGATCTGGGCAAAGTCAAGGAGTTAACCACTGAATGGCCCTATCAATATTCAGACGATGGTCGACTGCTCGGCCACATCGTGATGGCGAGCAACTGGGTTGGCAAGTTCTGCAACCTGATTGAAGGTTTCCCAGTGAAACTCAAGACTCTTTTACAGCATATGGTCTTGAGTCATCACGGAAAACTGGAATTCGGTTCACCGAAGAAACCTTTATTTCCAGAAGCAATGGCACTGCATCATCTCGACAATCTTGATACGAAACTGGAGATCATGAGAACAGCAGTGAGCGAAATCAAGGATGGTTCCATCTGGAGTCCATACAACAGGACTCTGGAGACTCCTGTTCTGAACACCAAAGCCTATCTGGGAGTAACTTCCGATGCCGACGTACCCCTGTCACTATCGACAGAATCCTCAGACATTGAAGGACAGTCTGTGCCCAGCATTTCAAACCCTCCGGAAACTACTGCTGTTAGAGAAGTTGAACCTCCCAGTGAAGATCAGTCCGAACATATGGAGTTGTCTGGTGAAGAAAGTTGAGGACAGCAAGACTTTCTGTAGATTAATTGCAGCCATTGATTCAATCATTTTGCAAGAAACGGATCTAACACATGAGATTTCTGAACAACCCTTAATTCATGACAGCCTCATTAAAAGAAAAAATACTCGTCATCACTGGATCCACTCAGGGACTGGGAGCAGAGATTTGCAGGATGGCAGCCGAGCAGGGTGCTGCAGGGATTGTTGTTACAGGGCGAGCACGTGAACGGGGCGAAGCTGTAGCAGCCTCACTACAAGCTTCCGGCTGCCAGACTCTCTTTGTACAGTCAGATTTCGAAAATATCGAATCCTGCTACCAGCTGATTGCAGAAGCCAGGAATGCTTTTGGCCGACTGGATGGCTTGGTCAATGCAGCCGCATGCACTGAACGCGGAACGCTTGAAGGCACTAGTGCGGAGCACTGGGACAAGATGATGGCCATCAATGTCAGGGCTCCCTTTCTGTTGATGCAAGCCAGCGTCAAAATCATGCAGCAAGCAGGACAAGGAGGCAGCATTGTCAATATTCTCAGCATGTCGGCACACGGCGGGGCTTCAAAACTAACTCCCTACAGTGTTTCCAAAGGTGCACTCGCAATCCTGACAAAGAATGCTGCACATTCCCAGAACCGACATCGTATCCGGGTCAACGCACTAAACATAGGCTGGATGGCTTCGGAAGGTGAGCATGATGTTCAATTCCTGGAAGGCCAACCCGAAAACTGGCTACAAAAAGCAGATGCGAACATGCCATTTGGTCGTATTTTGCGGCCCCGTGATGTCGCAAGCATGACCTGTTATTTACTAAGTGAAGCCGCCTGTATGATGACTGGTTCACTGATTGATTTTGATCAGCATGTAATGGGAATATACGATCCCTGAGCATTGGTTGCAGCGGTTGCAACCTTTTCACAATCACATTGACCCCCTTCGCAAATGGGGTGATATCCTGAAATGGAACATGCAGCCTGTATTCAGGCTAAATCCTGACCGATTATTGATCGGCATCTTCTTGGGGCGCGTAGCTCAATTGGTAGAGCAAGTGACTCTTAATCACTAGGTTCCGGGTTCGAGTCCCTGCGCGCTCACCACCTTTCCACGCCTGTTCTCGAATCAATTCATTACAAACCAGTGTTTGAGCGAGTTGCAATTTCTAAAATTCAAGCTGCTCAATCATTTCGCTCTAACTTCCTGCCGTTATATTCTCATTGCTGACATGCCCTTGGTGGCTACCCATGCAAGCCAATAGAAATGCTCAGGGTCGTGACTTTTGGCTAATGCTACGCAACATTTGGCAATAGAGTCCATCTGACTTTCTTCCGGGTTCCGTGTACTGCAGTAAGTCCGGAAGTCATTCCTGTTTTAGGAAAGCTTCACACAGATTGAAATTCAAACTCTTTCAGGCAATTGGGTTACTCTTTTTGACTGCCTTGATTGGCAAGTCTGCGGAAAACTGGGAGCAGCGCTTCAGCGTTGAGATCAAACCACTGCTTGTAGAAAAGTGTTTTTTCTGCCACGGCAACGGAGATGTCAAATTCGGAAATCTGGATTTGACATCACGTGAAACAATGCTTGCTGGAAGAGTCTCGCGCAAAACAGTCCTGGCTCCTGGATCAGCTGCTCAGAGTCTGCTGTATTCAGCTTTGGCTGGAACCAATCCTGAACTCCTGATGCAGCCGAAAGAGAACGACCGTCTGACGGCTTTGCAGGTATCAATAATTCGAGACTGGATCGAGGCAGGAGCACACTGGCCTGCAGAAGAAATGCAAAGCCATTACGTTGCTGAATCGCTCAAGCAGGAACACACAATCGATGGTGTGCGGGTCACTACCAGCGGTGGACAATCAGATGAGTGGACGAATCGATTTTACGAACCAGAAGACCTCTGGGCTTTTTAACCTTTACGGAAAATCTCTATTCCGGACTCTGATGCCCTCAATCCAATTGATGCCTTCCATCAGGCACAGTTAAACAATGCCGGACTCCAAGCGGCTCCGCTTGCTGCCAAACGGACTCTCCTGCGACGAGCTTTCTATGACCTTACTGGTCTGCCACCTGCACCTGATGAAGCACTTGAGTATCTTGAGGACGATTCCCCCAAAGCTTGGGAGAACCTGATCGACCGCCTGCTTGACAGCGCTCACTACGGGGAACGCTGGGGGCAACACTAGCTGGATGTCGTACGTTATGGCGATACGGCAGGCAACTCCAATGACTACGAGCGTTCGAATGTCTGGCATTATCGCGACTATGTCATTCGCGCGTTCAACAATGACAAACCCTACGACCAGCTTGTGTGAGAACAGATTGCAGGAGACGAGATTGATCCTGCTGATCCCGAGATGCTGATCGCAGTCGGATTCCTGCGGATGGGCTCATGGGGGTCCGCAATGGTGCCGAAAGCTGTAGCAAGGCAGGCTTACCTTGATGCTGTGGTGAACAGTGTCGGGCAGACCTTCCTGTCCATACCATTGTGCTGTGCAAAGTGCCACGACCACAAGTTCGACCCGTTTCCAACTCGGGATTATTACCGCTTCTATGCAGCGTTTGCAACAACCCAGATGGCCGAAAGGCCCGCTGAGATCCTACCTGTGGAAAACCTGAAAGGGTTTACTGAAGGTCGTAGGCATGTTAAGGCACTGCTTGATTTCACAACTGAGAAAAAGGATGTACTTGAGGCAAAGAATAAAGCTGCAGATCGCAAATGGTATTCCGAGCGGAACATGGATTACATCCCAGCCAACAAGCGCCAGGACATCCCTGATGTTCAGAAGCCCCCACGTCACAACGGCCTCAACTACCGGGAAGAAGGACGCCTGGAAGTCCGGCAACAGGACGAGTGGATTTGGACTCGTCGGCTTGAACGCTACCTGCCAATGGCACAGAGCGTTTTTAACGGTGCCGACTATATCCCGAATAATGGAAGAAAACTGCGTGTTCCAGGGAACCTGGACAGTTCCTGGCGCCCGAAGAACACCATTCTCAATGGAGGCGCCCTGGATGCTCCCATGAGTCCCATCACACCAGGAGTACTCGGTGTTATCTATCGTCCGGAGACAAAGCACAAGCCTGACCAGTAGGCGATTACGAATGATCTCGATAGACGGCGTACCGAAGTGGCGCAATGGATCACCAATGCAGGCAATCCACTCACAACACGTTCGATAGTAAACCGTGTCTGGCAATACCACCTTGGTCGAGGACTTGCAGTCAATGCCAACAATTTCGGGGGAAGTGGAGGCAAACCGACACACCCTGAACTGCTTGACTGGCTAACAACCGACTTCGTAAATAATGGTTGGAAATTCAAGCACCTGCACCGTCTGGTCATGACATCGGAAGCCTACAAACAGGATTCCGAACATCACGATATGAAGGAGTACCGTGAATCAGACCCTAATAACCAATGGCTAGGTTATTTTGAGCCTCACCATCTGACTGCAGAGGAAATCCGCGACTCAATGCTCACAATCTCGGGGGAATTGAACCGTGATATGGGCGGAGTACCGGCAATACCTGAAATCAACATGGAAGTTGCACTGCAACCACGCATGATCCAGTTTTCCATTGCGCCTGTTGCCCAACCATCCCGGACACCATCCAGTCGGAATCGCCGCTCGATTTATACCTACCGCGTGCGTGGTCAAGCCGATCTATTCCTGGAAGTCTTCAACCAGCCGAATCCAAACGGCTCTTGTAAACGAAGAGACTCTCCGTCGGTCAGTCCACAGGCATTGACCCTGATGAACTCGGATATTGCGGCAGACCGCTCTATCGCTTTTGCACTCAGGATTGAGCAGGAAGTTGAAGGAATCACCAACCGGATTGATCGTGCATATCAACTAGCCTACGGGCGAGTGCCATCTGAGGAGAGGCGCCAGAAACTTATAGAGTTTCTCCAAAAGATGCAAGAGCAGTTCAGTACAAACCCACCAGTGCGCAAGACCTACCCGACTCGTGTTACACGTTCACTGGTGGAAGAGTTTTCCGGCAAACCTTTTCAGTATGAGGAGTGGTTGAACCAGTTCGAAGACTACTTGCCTGACAAGAAAGCATGGCAAATCGAGCCGGGAACCCGGTCTCTGGCCGAGCTTTGCCTGCTTTTGTGTAATAGCAATGAGTTCATATATGTCTACTAGCAAACCGGGAATTTGTTATGACAGATTTGAAGTTAAACCACCGCAACCTGCTTTACGGACTCGGAGCCTCACTCGGTTCCGTCGCCTTCAGTAACCTGTTGGCTCAGGAATCCCAAGTTGGCCCACTGGTTCCCAAACATCAGATGTTATCAGCCAAGGCAAAAGCCTGCATCTTCATATGTCTCGAAGGTGGTCCTGGTCACATGGACACCTTCGACCCCAAGCCAAAACTGAGCAAGTTCAACCAAACCGAGTCGGCTCGCGACCCTAATCAACTCCTGGTTGAGGTTAATCAAAAGACATACTACGTCGGCGGCCCTTTCAAATTCCAAAAAGCAGACAACGCCGGAATTGACATATGCGACCAGTTCATCCACATGGCAATGCAGCAGTAGTTAACGAGTTGTGCGTTTACCGAGGTTGCCAGGCAATGTCTGCAATCATCCCGATGCACTTTTTTACCTCAATACCGGCAGCCAACTTGGTAGCGATCCAGGTATCGGAGCCTGGGTAACTTATGGGCTTGGAACTCTGAACCAGAACCTCCCGGGTTATGCGGTCATGACAAAACTGGCTTACCCACAAGGTGGTGCTCGCAACTGGTCGAATGGATTCCTGCCCGCTTACTACCAGGGCACTACGCTACGTCCAGTTGGTTCAACAATTCTTGATCTTCAGCCACCTGAATGGAAGTCCCGTGAGCAACAGCGAGCTTCCCTTGACATGTTGGGGGATATTAATCGCGATCACGCAACAATACACCCTTACCATAATGATCTTGCGGCTCGAATGGAGAGCTATGAGCTTGCCTATCGGATACGGGCTGAGGTTCCAGGTGTTATCGACATTGCTGGGGAATCAGAGCAGGTGCAGGAATCCTACAGACTTAATGATCCTGCATCGGAAGAGTTTGGCAGGCGCTGTCTTCTGGCCCATCGACTGATTGAGAATGGCGTTCGTTTCGTGCAGATATTTTCTGGCGGTTGGGACAGTCATGATTACCTCGAACGTAACCACTCAGCCCGCATCCGGAGCGTTGACAAGGCCATTGCAACTCTTGTCAAGGATCTGAAAGCACGTAGCATGCTTGATGAGACACTTCTTCGTATTTACGGGTGAATTCGGCCGCACCCCCGATAACAATCGCCGTGGCGGAGTTGCCGCCGATGGACGTGGACATAATGCCGATGCTATGGTTGTCTTGCTCACTGGCGGAGGTACTCCAAGTGGCAAGATCGTCGGGGCAACTGACGACGTTGGGAATCGAGCTGTCGAGGTTGTTCACCCTATGAGGGACTTGCACGTAACTTTACTGCGACTACTGGCCTAGATGATAACAAGTTGACTTACTTCCACGGAGGGCGCTTCAAGCAACTATCCCAGATTGGTGGACAGTTGATCCCGGAGCTGATTGCATGACTGACGACCTCCGAATCGACAATATAGCGGTCAACCATTACGAAATCCCTCTCAAGAAAATACTTTCAGACTCCACGCATGGCAAGATAAGTCACTTTACGCTGATTACAGTCCACATAAGGACAAATGCTGGAGTTGAAGGGCTTGGATATACCTATACAGTTGGCAGGATTGGTGGAGGTGCGGTCCGGTCCCATATAGAATCCGACCTTGCCCCCTTACTGATCGGTGAAGACCCTCGCCGGGTTGAGCATCTTTGGCAGCGTATGTGGTGGGCATTGCATTACATTGGCCGTGGCGGTGCAGCTACTTTTGCAATCTCGGCCGTTGATATTGCGTTATGGGATCTAAAGTCCAGAATGGCAGGTGAGCCACTCTGGCGCTTTCTCGGCGGTCACGACCCGAACGTAAAAGTATATGCAGGTGGCATTGATCTTGATATGCCACTCAATGAACTCCTTGAGCAAACGCAGGGAAACCTGGACAAGGGTTTTCGCGCAATCAAGATGAAGGTCGGTCGTGAGCGACTTTCTGAAGATATTGAACGCATCGTTGCCATAAGACAACTGGTAGGAACAGGAACACAGCTTATGGTTGATGCGAATATGCGATGGAGCCCGGAAGAGGCCATTCGTGCCGCTCGTGCTTTTCAGAAGTTTGACCTTTACTGGCTTGAGGAGCCAATCATTCCCGATGACATCGACGGACTTGTCCGTGTTGCCCGGGATGGAGCATTACCCATTGCAACAGGTGAGAACCTGCACACCATCTACGAGTTCCAGAAAACCATTGCATCGGGCGGTGTCGCTTTTCCCGAGCCGGACCTGTCAAACGTTGGAGGTGTGACGGGCTGGATAAAAGTGGCTCGGCTTGCCGAAGCCCACAACCTGCCAGTTACAACCCATGGCGTACATGACCTCCATGTGCATTTACTGGCTGCAATTCCCAATGCTTCCTATCTGGAAGTTCACGGCTTCGGTCTTGAGGACGTTTTGGTTCACCGGATGAATTTTAAGGGCGGGATAACAAGCCCTCCAGATCGTCCCGGTCATGGAGTCGAATTCGATTGGGAAGCACTGGAAGCCTGTCTTCAGTGAACGGTCTTAAATATTAGTGGGCAGCACAAGTCGCTTACAATAGCCACTGAATCTTATGAGTCAAGGCATTTCCCGACGTGACTGGATGCGCCACTGTGCGCACACCGGAACTACTACAGCACTAGCTGGGGCAATCCCCTCGATAAGCGCTGCCGCACAAACTGCCGCACCTTCGGAGTACAGGAACTACTTCGGGGATCTCCATAACCATAACCAGGTGGGCTATGCACAGGGGACTCTCCAGCGCACCTTCGAAATCGCACGTAACCACCTCGACTTCTTTGCCTTCACCCCCCACTCCTATTGGCCTGACGTCGGCGAGTACGACGGCAGAATTGAACACAAATGGAAAAACGGCTTTGCAGTTGCCAAGGCACGTTGGCCTGATGTAGTAAAACTGGCTCGAGAATTTGATGATCCCGGTCAGTTCACCACGATTCTCGGCTACGAGCGACACGGCACGATGGAGGGAGACTACCACATACTCTTCCCAGACCTGAAGGGCGATTATGAGTTGATCGAGAAACTGGCAGATCTGCAAGCATTCGCCAGGAAAAGAGGGTGCATCCTTGTGCCTCATCATCCAGCGAACCGCCTGGGGCATCGCGGGATCGCATCTGCAAGTATCAACACCGAGATCTCACCTGTACTGGAAATTCATTCCGAATGGGGCTGTGCTGAACACGACAGGGCACCACAGCCCTACAAGCGACACACTGAGGGCGGACGCTGGACCAGGCACACCCTGCAGCATTACCTGAATGAAGGTCATCGCCTGGGTGTAATAGCAAGCACAGATGACCACCTGGGGTTTCCAGGCGGTTATCGTGAGGGACTGGCTGCGGTCAAGGTACATGAGTTATCACGAGAAGCCATCTTCGATGCAATCAAGAACCGCCGTACTTATGCTGTAACAGGTGACCGAATCGAACTCGATTTCTTTCTGAATGGCTCAATGATAGGGCAGTCGATTCCCTACACCCGCGATCGAGAGATCCATGCGAGTGTCAATGGTTGGGACCAGATCGATCGTGTTGAAGTTGTCAAGAACGGAAGGGTGATCCACCGAGACTTTCCTGTTGACAAGCTGCCAGCTGGCAACGTCTGGGATAAGCCCGTCGTCATAAGATTTGAGTATGGTTGGGGACCTTGGCCAGCATTGGGCTGGGGAGGAACAGCGGACTGGGATTTCGTGTTGGAGGTCAAAGGGGGCCGTATTGAGGGATTCCACCCATGCTTTACATCTGGTCCACTGGATGAATTCCGACGTGACAGGATCGTCAACCACGACGAGCACTCAGTTCATGTGCAGTCTCACACTGCACTCAAACAGCAGATTGATGATTACTCCCAAAAAGCATTGGTGTTGCGCATACAGGGGGATGCTTCAACAAAAATCGTTGTGAATTGCACCAAGCCCAGGAAATGCTCCATCACTCAGTCATTTGCAGAACTGAGTGAATCCAACGAGATGCTATTCACAGCACCGTTCCCTTGGGAATCCGCGATGCTGCATCGAGTTGTTTACCACGACAACTGGTCAACCTCATTCGGTGCTGAGGATGAAGGAGACGGGGCGCATACTGACTGGTACTATTTGCGGGTTTTCCAGTCCAATGGAGAAATGGCGTGGTCGAGTCCGATCTGGGTTGAATCCTCCTGATTCCTGCGGTAGAAATACCTTTATAACTTAATCATGGAGGGAATGCTCCTCACTGTTTACTGCTCAGTTGAGACTCGAAAATTTCCAATTGCGATGATTTTGAGGTTCTTGATAGGCAACTCTCCAAGCTCCTCGGTGTAGCGTTTTTCAAGCTCTATCAGGGAAATATTCTCATTGCTGATAAATCCCTGCTTGGCCATCAGGTCATTCATTCCTGAAATTGAATACTCACCAAGCATAGGTTCACCCATTTTCCTCACAAAATCTTTCAATCGCTGATGGCACTCGAGATGTTCGTTATCTACGGATTCCCTGTCCAGAAGATAGTCAAAAATCAAGCAAGTGCCTGCTGGCATGGCTTCCGAAATAGATTTTACTGTCGCTGCAAGGGCATCAGCAGTCAAGTAATATGTGACGCCCAGTAAAGAGATAAAAGCAGGTCTTGTGGGGTCAAAACTGGAACCTGCCAATGCTGCAATCGGAGAAATCCGGTTCAAGTCAGCTTCCAGAAAATGCAACCGTGACGGTACTTGCAGCCCCAGTCTGCGAATACTCGCCAACTTGTCCTGCTGGGTAACTGGTTGGTCAACCTCGTAAACATCAATCTGCTCCATAAGCGTGGAGCGACGGAACGCAAACGTGTCCAGTCCTGCGCCAAGAATGATGTACTGCGAAATTCCATCCTTGATCGCCTGTTCCAAAGCCTGGTCAGCATATCGGGCACGCATCAGAATGCAGAGGGATACTGGTTCGATCCGATCAAGATATTGTTTGATAATGGGCAATTGCAAGACACGAAACCGCACCAGGAAACGAAAAAACCAGTTGCAGAATTGTAGGGCATAGGGATCATCAATGACCCGAACAGAATCTTCTTGATGGCGAGCCCGGATTGCAGCCACGAGTTGTGCGGTTGTCACTGTCTGCTTTTTGAGATTTGAAGACATCGTTCCTAATTGAATTTCCTTCAATTATTCCACGATGGTTTGTGTGGCAGGATTACTCGGAAATACATCTGTCTATTTCATTTGTGGGGGCTCATTGACGTGGCTCAATAATGCAGCAATTCTCATTTTGGGGCTTTTAGGGGTTTGCGGTCATCGTAGGAACCGGAAACAAGAGACGTTTCTGGGGGGTTAACTTTGCGAGCGCCGCTTCCGAACATAAAATGTGGCCCGCGTTTTCGATTCCATCCTGGATTCCCTCCTGCACAACTTCCGCCAAGCCGCCGCCGCGCTCCCCGATGCCCGCCGCGGCTCCAACAAGCGCTAGGCCGTCGCCGATGCCGCCTCCTGCGCCCTCGCTACCTTCTTCTTGCAGGCCCCCTCCTTCCTCAACTTCCAGCGCCGCATGCAGAAACAGTCCGGCCGCTCCAACTGTCACACCCTCTTCGGCGTGCAGGCCATCCCCTGTGACAAGCAGGACTGCGAGCGCAACGCCGCCCAGCGCTGGCTGCCGGCCCACATCGACGAGCTGCGGCCCTACCGGCCGGTCTTCCTCGGCGACGACCTGTACTGCTGCCAGCCCCTCTGCCAACTCGTCCACGACCTCGGGGCGGACTTCATCTTCGTCTGCCAGCCCAGTTCCCACAAGCGCTTGTACGAAGTGCTGCATGACGACTTCATCCATTCCAGCGGCTGGATCAAGGCCCGCAACCACAAGCAGCAGGTCGAGCGGCACCGCTACCGCTGGCTGAACGGAGTGCCGCTCCGCGACAGCGCCGCCGCCGTACTGGGCAGCTGGGTCGAGTTCGTGATCGAGCGTAACGGCGAGCGCACCTACACGAACACGTTCTTCACCAGCCTGCAGGTCACGGCCGACAACGTGGCGGAGATCGCACGGGTCGGCCGCGCCCGATGGAAGATCGAGAACGAAGGGTTCAACTGCCTGGCGCGCCACGGCTACAACCTCAAGCGCAACTTCGGGCACGGCAGCAAGGGCCTCGCCAACCTGCTCGCGACGCTGAACCTGTTCGCGTTCGCGCTGCACGAGATCCAGGACTGTGCCTGCGAGCGGTGGCGGCGCTGCCGCGAGCTGGCAGGCCCCCGGCGCGAGTTCTTCGAGCAGCTGCGCTTCCTCACGCAGTGGTTCTGCTTCCGCTGCTGGACCGCCCTGTTCGAGACCCTGCTGGAGGAAGACCCCCCTACGGCCAACCCCCGGGCGGCCGCGCCCGCACCGTCATGACGCAGCGAGCCAGCCACCCGGCCACCGCTGGGCTCCCTCGGGAGCCGAGCGGGAGTATGCCTCGCCCAGCCCACCACCGCCGCCTGGCCGCTGCGGTGCCGCCCGGAGCCCTCGGCTCGCATTCCCAGCCGCCCCAGCGCCCTTGGAACGGCCTCACGACGACGAGCACAAACGCTCGGTGGTTCTGCCACACCCTGGCCAGAACACCCAAAATTAGAATTGCTGTCAATAATGCATGCAACTTGAATCTGCGTGTCGCAAGTTGTATTCTATTGACGCTAGCAGACCGTCAAATTCATGGGCTTGATCGAATGAGTCCTGCGTGGAGGTCACAAGAGGAACAATTCATATGGCTTCAAATAGAGGAGTTGCTTACATCAAACCCGGTGTAGTTGAAATTCAGTCCATCGACTTTCCCAAGCTGGAGTTGGGCACAAGAAAGTGCGAACACGGCGTCATCCTTAAGATTGTCACAACCAATATCTGCGGAAGTGATCAGCACATGGTGCGTGGCAGAACCACGGCACCCGAGGGTTTGGTACTTGGACATGAAATCACCGGTGAAGTGATTGAAGCTGGCCGGGATGTAGAATTCATCAGTGTCGGCGATCTGGTCTCTGTTCCATTCAATATTGCTTGCGGACGTTGCACAAACTGCAAGGCTCAACAGACCGGAATTTGCCTGAACGTTAACCCGGCCAGGCCAGGGGCAGCCTACGGCTATGTAGACATGGGTGGATGGGTCGGCGGACAAGCTGAATACGTCATGATTCCCTACGCTGACTTCAACCTTTTAAGATTCCCTGACAAAGCTCAGGCCATGGAAAAGATTGGAGATCTTACCCTTCTTTCCGACATTTTTCCAACCGGATTTCACGGAGCAGTGACTGCCGGTGTTGGCCCAGGGGCGATTGTCTATATTGCTGGTGGAGGTCCTGTTGGCCTTGCCAGTGCACATGGTTGCCAATTGTTGGGTGCTGCCTGTGTCATTGTTGGCGACCTGATTCCTGAAAGGCTTGAACAGGCCCACAGTTTCGGCTGCGAGACCATCGACCTGAGGGAAAGCGCAACGCTTGCCGAACAGATTGAGCAGATTATCGGTGTGCCCGAAGTAGATTGCGGTGTCGACTGTGTCGGCTTTGAAGCCAGGGGACATGGCAAGGACACGGCTGTCGAACGTCCCGCAACGGTCTTGAATGCCTTGATGGAAGTCACCCGAGCTGGTGGTGGTATCGGCATCCCAGGCCTCTATGTCACAGGCGATCCAGGTGGTGTTGATGACAATGCCAAAGTCGGCAACTTGGGAATTCGCATCGGACTGGGCTGGGCCAAGTCGCATCACTTCATGACTGGCCAGTGTCCCGTCATGAAGTATCACCGTCAGTTGATGCAGGCAATCCTGTACGACAGGGCAACCCCTGCCAAGGCTTGCAATGTGTCGTATATCTCCCTGGATGATGCTCCGAGTGGATACAAGGACTTTGACAAGGGTGCTGCGAAGAAATTCGTTATCGACCCACACAGCATGGTCGCTGCCTGAGAATCGTGCAGTTCTCAAACGCTTTGCATTTGAATTATGGGATAGTTAAAGACATGCAACTGAAGCCAACTCGACGTAAACTTCTGAAAACTGCTACTGCAGCAGTCGCTCTCACTACAGCCTGCTCGCAAGGGCAATCTGATTCGGCATCCACGCCATCAGTTCAATCAGGAAGCCGGATCAGGTTAGGTGTTTCAAGCTACTCGTACTGGCATTTTTCGGATGAAAAATACCCCATCGAAAAGGTCATCGACCATGCAGCAGAGCTTGGGTTTGATGGTGTTGAGATCCTGCACCGCCAGATGCAGAATGAGACTCCAGCCTACATGAACGCACTGAAACGTCAGGCTTTCGAATCTGGTCTTGACCTGATCATGCTCTCAATCCACCAGGACTTTGTCGACCCGGACAAGAACAAGCGTCAGAATGCCATTGATCACACGAAACATTGCATTTCCCTGGCCCACCAGATGGGGATCCCGGCTATACGGCTTAACACCGGCCGCTGGGGAACGATCCGGTCCTTTGACGACCTGATGGCCGCCAACGGCAATGAACCTGTCATTGAGGGCTACACCCAGCAAGATGCCATCACCTGGTGTGTTGACTCAATCAATGAGTGCACCTCACATGCAGCTGAAGCTGGCGTCTTGATGGCACTTGAGAACCACTGGGGACTGTCAACCCAGGTAGATGTCCTTCTAGACATCTACAACCAAGTGGATTCGCCCTGGCTGGGAATCAACATGGACACCGGCAACTATGTAGGTGACCCTTACTCGCAAATGGAAACACTTGCACCTCACGCCACGATTGTTCAAGCGAAGACCTATCCAGGCGGTGGAGTCTGGTATTCACTCGACCTTGATTACGACCGCATTGCAAATATCCTGTACCAATCAGGCTTCAAGGGGTATGTCTCCCTTGAGATGGAAGGCAATGCACCAGCTGAACAAGCTGTTGCTGAAAGCTATGCATTGCTACGCAACGCACTGGGCTAGCTAGCAAACCCGCAATTATCGCCTGATTGCTGTCAAGTGCTCCAGTGTCGCGACCTGTCTTTCAAAGGCATGGATCATTGAGAAATGTCAGGTAGGGCAAAAGCCCAGAACCCCAAGCCTGATGCGATAGCAACAAACTGCTGTCCACCGACCATGTAAGTCATTGGAGATGCTTTCCAGATCTGGTTGGCCTGAAAATTCCAAAGCGGGACACCGGTATGTGCGTCCAGTGCAGCAAATGAGCTACTATCCTCTCCAAAAAATACCAGATCGCTATCCGTGGACAATACACCGGAATAAGTCACTGCTTCGCCAGTCTGCTCATAGTCCCTGACAGTTTTCCCGGTCTGAATATCAAGGGCTCTAATGTACTTTGTGTTGGGCGATCCGTCGGACAGTCGGATGGTTCCTCCTAGCCAGGAACGTCCTTGTTGCCATTTACTATCGTCTTTCTTGTACTCCATGCATGATTCATGCGCCAGGAAATAGAAAAGCCAAGTGCCCGGGTGGTATGAACTTGCCCACCAATTGGTAGCTCCACGAATCGCAGGACAGACAACATTGCCGTCTTCCGTAGGGTCGCTACCCGGAATCACGATCGGTCGCCCATTGCTGTCAATACCTTTTGCCCAGTTCTGGGGCACGAAAGGTTCACCCAACAGGAACTCGCCGCTCATTCGATCAAGTACGTAAAAGAACCCGTTTCGGTTGGCTTGCACAAGTAACTTCCCTGGCTGGCCAAGGAACTCTTCATCTATCAGCAGCAAGGGCTCTTGGGCGTCCCAGTCATGCGTGTCATGAGGCGTGAACTGAAAGTACCACAACAGCTCGCCCGTACGAGGTTTAAGCGCCAGAACAGAGTTGGTATAAAGGTTGTCACCGGGGCGTAAATCAGCGTTGAGATCGGGACAGGGATTGCCCGTGGGCCAGTAAAGCACATCCAGTTCGGAATCGTAGCTACTAGTCAACCACGTCGCACACAACCTTTAGCCGGAGCTTCACGAAGGCCGATTGGCCGATAACCTGTTGAGATCAAAGGGCTTCTTCCCGTCCCGAGGCCTCTTTAACTGGCATTTTGTTCCCATAACATTCACCCGTGTCCTTCCACATCGAAATCATCCCCAACCGAGCCAACAAGCCCGCCATCCTGCTCCGCGAGGCACGGCGCGAAGGCAAGCGCATTCGCAAGAAGACCCTAGCCAACCTCTCCAGGCTCCCGCCCGAGGTCGTCGACGGCTTCCGCACCGTCCTGCGGGGCGGCCTTGCCGTCCAGGACGCTTCCCAGCTCCTGCGCATCGAGCGCTCCTGGGCCCACGGCCATGTCGCCGCCGTCCTCGGGACCTGCCGCCAGCTGGGGCTCGAGCGCATCCTGGATCGAGACCAGCCTCGCCAACCGGCACCTCCAGGACGCCATCCTGATCCTGTACGACGTGAGCTCGAGCTACCTGGAGGGGCGGCTCTGCCCGCTGGCCGCCTTCGGCTACAACCGGGACGGCAAGAAGGGCAAGCAGCAGATCGTGTTCGGGCTGCTGTGCTCGGCCGCTGGCTGCCCCCTGGCGGTCGAGGTGTTCCCCGGGAACACGGCCGATCCGACCACGGTGGGACGGCAGGTGGACAAGATCAGGAAGTGTTTCGGCATCGCCCGCATCGCGCTGGTCGGCGACCGCGGCATGCTCACCACGGCCCGCATCCGCGCGGACCTGCAACCGGCCGGTCTGGACTGGATCTCCGCCTTGACGACCAAGCACTTGCGCAAGCTGGTGGCGGCACCCGGGCAGGCGGGGCAGGGCCAGAAGGGCCAAGCCCCGCTGGCGGCCGACAGCCTGGTTCCGGATGCCGTCGCCGAGATCACGAGCCCGAGGCCCGGCTCGACGGCCTCTATGCCATTCGCACCAGCCTGCCCGATCCTAGCCGCCGAGGCCGCTGTCGAGGCCTACAAGAGCCTCTCCGGCGTGGAACGCGCCTTCCGCACGAGCAAGGATCATCTGCGGGTCCGCCCGATCCACGTCTACAGCGAGAACCACGTGCGCGGGCGTGTCTTCCTGCGCATGTTCGCCTATTACGTCGAATGGCACATGCGACGGCGGCTGGCTCCGCTGCTGTTCCAGGACGACGACCTGGTCGCGGTGCGCGCCCGGCGCGACACGCCCGTCGAACCGGCGGAGGTCTCCGATCGCGCCAAGCACAAGGCCGACACCAAGACCACACCGGAGGGTTTTCCCGTGCACAGCTTCCCGACCCTGCTGGGGGATCTCTCCACCATCGCTCTGAACCGGCTCACCCTGCCCACCCAGGCGAAGACCGCCATCACCATCGCCACCGAGCCCACCACCCTCCAGCGCCAGGCCTTCGACCTGCTCGGAGTCGATCCGCCTCAGACTGTTCCCATAACCGTGACAGGTTGAGGGTCGCGCTTGGACAGGCAAAACCAAATGAACGCAACAAGTTGTGCAATGAACACGGCTTGAACCTGCCGTGAAGTTCCGTTTAGCGAGAACCTCCTCATCACCCCAGGTTTCTGATCCGGGTTCACCCGCTGCAGGAATTGTCCAGAAACGCCAGGCCAGTTCCCCTGTTTCTGCGTAGTATGCGTCCAGGAATCCACGTAAGCCAGTGTCGCCTCCTGAAATACCAAAATAAACAATATCATCGACCACCAATGGGGCTGCGATAGCACCGTAATGTTGACTGGAGTCCGCCATTTCTTGCTCCCAGACCAGATCTCCTGTCCAGCGGTCCAGAGCAATAGCGTGCGCATGATCGGTCACAGTAAACAGCAGATCACCTCTGACAGCTACGCCTCGATTCAGACCGATTGCTGCATCCCCTACAAACCCGACGTTACGAGGTCTGGCATATTGCCAGATTTCCCTCCCGGTCGCAGCATCAAGTGCATAAATACGGAGAGTTTGGCCGCACCCCCTATGCACAGGGCGACCCCAAGATGGAAAAGTACGGCCGCGATCACCACGGACGTTGTTTCACACTCGGGCTGGCAGGAGCAGGTGTCAAACCTGGTCATGTGCACGGCATGACAGACGAGTACGGATTCAACATTGCCGAAGACGCAGTAGATATCCACGATATCCAGGCAACTATCCTGCATCTTCTGGGTATCGACCACGAGAATCTGGTTTATCGCTTCCAGGGTCGTCACTTCCGGCTTACGGACACTGCAGGAAAAGTTATCAGCCAGGTTCTGGCTTGAGAAAAGAGCCATTCTGTCAATCATTGCCCAGCCATATGCAGTGTTAGGCCACCAGATGAGAGACATCTTGCTCCCGAATTGAAGCAATGGATGTTGTTGCTAAAAACCCGGGTACAATGCCTTGCATGTTAAGTCTCAAGACACTCCTGCCGGCGGCGTTGATTATCTTCTCTGCCATCCCCCTTTGCGCTGATGCCAGGGTCGAGAAGAATGTCATCTATGGCATGCACTCTGGACTGGCCCTTTTGATGGATATCCACTACCCGGAAAACCCCAATGGGTATGGAGTGATTCATGTCTCAGGCAGTGGCTGGACAGCACCACTTAGCCTGGACGCCCGCCCTCTGAAGGAAAGTAGCCATGTCCGTATTGAAGGTGCAGCCGTTGTCGAAGCCGGCTACACGCTCTTCACGGTTAACCACCGGGCACTGCCACGCTACCGCTACAAGGACATCGTAGCTGATGTACAACGTGCCGTGCGCTTCATACGCTTTCATGCTGACAAATACGGCATTAGCCCGCAAAAGATCGGAGCGTTGGGAGGCTCATCAGGAGGGCATCTCGTTTCCATGCTTGGTGTACTTGATGGCACAGGTGACAAGGATGACGAAAGCGATATCAACCGTCTTTCTGCCAAGGTCCAGGCCGTGGTTGCCCGCGCAACTCCAGCTGACCCCGGGTCCATGAGTTCAGCAACAACTGGTCTGTTACTTGGCGCAAGAGTCCGCGACGGCATGAATCCCCAATCCCAGGAAATGCGGCTCGCACGTGACGCCTCACCCTTGAGCCATGCCACTTCCGATGATCCTCCATTCCTGCTGATCCACGGTGATGCTGATGATGTTGTTCCATTCCACCAATCTGAAATGCTCAGGGATGCCCTTGCAAAAGCTAACGTAACGGTTGAACTTGTAAGTATCCCTGGGGCACGCCATGGTCCAAGTATGCCGGGGGCACTGGAACCGCCCAGGATAGGCATCAGGGCGGCAGAATGGTTCGACGTTCATTTGCAAGGAAAGTAACATTCCATGGTCTTGCAAGCCCAAATGAAAGCTCCATCCTGACAGCGTCTGTCAGCAGTTTTTGCTGAGTGCTCTTTGAAGTCATAAAATTGGTCGGAAGATCTGGTCGTTACCCTGCATTGAGCCGCATTACATGAAACCCCTTCTGCTACTCACCGTTTTATTCACCACACTGGGTCCCCTGCAGCAGCGCGCATTCAGGAAACCAATCCCATGAGTTCTGCAGAAGATTTTGAGGAGGGCAAGCGGCTTTACAGCATCAACTCTGGAGTCTGCCACGGCATGGAAGGAAAGACAGGACGCGGAGCTCGTCTTGCCCGCAGAAGTTACCGGCATGGCAACAGCGATGCTGAGCTATTCGACTTGATCGAAGCAGGCATTCCCAATACCGAGATGCCTGGACTATGGCTGGACGAGGATGATATCTGGAGGATCTTGCTGTTCGAACGCAGGTTTGCTGAAGACGTAGTAGATTCATGTGGTCCGGGGACAGGCGATGCAGCAGTCGGCAAACTAATCTTCAACAGTCAGGGCTCCTGTCTCGCTTGTCACACGGTCGGGCTACAAGGGGGCGACTTGGTCCTGACATGAGTTTTGCAGGGGAGCTGTTTTCCAGGCAGCAGCTCAGCGATGCACTGCTGGAGCCTCATGCCAACATTGCACAACGCTACAGCACTGTTCGAGTAGTGACACCCGATGGCGAAACGGTCGAGGGGGTGGCTATGAATGAGAATAAATACCATGTCTATCTCATGGACCACGCCGAGAATATTCGTTCCTTCCGGAAATCAACCTTAAAGTCCCTGGAGCACCCGGAGCAATCACTCATGCCATCTTATCGAGACCTGCTGAATACAACCCAGCTCAACGACTTGCTTGCGTACCTCTGCACACTGCGCAAGCCAGCCATGAAAAAAACGAAATGAACAAACTGCGGCCATACCTGTTATTCGTCGCCATTGCAGCATTCTGCCTTCCAAAGGTACAGGGTGAGGTGACAAGCCAGGACTTGCTGGATGCCACCAAGCAACCTGCCAACTGGCTGCTCTACCACGGAGATTACGCCGGGCAACGCTACAGCAATCTCACAGCCATTGATCGTTCGAACGTTCACTCCTTGAAGCTTCAATGGGCCTTCCAGGAAAAGTTCGAAGTAACACCTCTGGTAGTTGACGGCATCATGTACATAACTGTCCCACCAGGCGATGTCTAGGCACTGGATGCCAAGACCGGTGCCCGTCTCTGGCGTTACTCACGCAACATGCCTTCCAGGTTGATCGCCTGTTGCGGTCTAGTCCTAACTTACCAGTCCAGAAAATAGATGGTAGGGCCTAAAAGCTTTTGAAGCAACTGCTTAGCGTCGGACCCGTCGATTTTGTGCACCCATGTAATTATATTGTCGACTTCTTATTTCCAATTCGATAGTATTTTTTAGTAGCCATGTACATCGAGTCCGTCCCCAACCGTAACTCGCCCCCGGCCGTCCTCCTCCGCGAGTCCTTCCGCGTCGGCTCCAAGGTCCGCAAGCGCACCATCCTCAACCTCTCCAAGTGGCCCCCGCACCTCGTCCAGGGCCTCCGCACTCTGCTCAAGGGCGGCACTGCCGTCGCCAACCTCCAGGACTATTTCGCCATCGCCCGCTCCCGCCCCCACGGCCATGTCGCCGCCGTTCTCGGCTCCCTCCGCTCTCTCGGACTCGACTCCCTCATCGATCCCAGCCCCTCTCGCTCCCGCTCTCTCGCCATCGCCCTCGTCGTCTCACGCATCCTCCAGCCGCGCTCTAAGCTCGCCACCTCTCGCTGCCTCGGCCCAGCCTCCCTGGCCCACTCCCTCGGCGACGAACTCCAGCTCGGCCAGCCCGACGCCGACGACCTCTACGCCGCCATGGACTGGCTCCTGCCCCGCCAGCACGCCATCGAGCAGGCCCTCGCCAAACGCCATCTCACCGACGCCTCCCTCGTCCTCGCCGACGTCACCTCCACCTACCTCGAGGGCTCCCACTGCCCCCTCGCCGCCCGCGGCCATTCCCGCGACGGCAAGCGCGGCAAGCTCCAGATCGTCTTCTCCCTGCTGTGCAACCGCGACGGCTGCCCCGTCGCCGTCCAGGTCTTCCCCGGCAACACCGCCGATCCCGCCACCGTCGGCCCCCAGCTCGACACCCTGCGTCGCCGCTTCGGCCTCGACTGGATCTCCGCCTTGCGCGCCCCCGCCATCCGCGAACTCGCCCGCCAGGGCGCCATCCAAGTGTCCCTCTTCGACCACCAGGACCTCGCCGAAATCACTTCCCCGGACTTTCCCGGCGAGCGTCTGCTGCTGTGCCGCAACCCCCTGCTGGCCGCCAAACGCGCCCGCCAGCGCGAGGCCCTGCTGCAAGCCACCGAGAAACTGCTCGACCCGATCGTCGCCGCCACCCAGCGCACCCAGCGGCCCCTGCGCCGCACCGCCAGCATCGGCCTCAGAGTCGGCAAGGTCGTCTCCAAGTTCAAGGTCCGCAAGCATTTCGAACTCACCATCGAGGAGGGCCACTTCGCCTACCGCCGCAACCAAGCCGGCATCGATGCAGCGGCGGCTCGCCCCGCTGCTGTTCAAAGACGCCGATCCGGACGCGGCGCAAGCCGCGCGGGCCTCGGTGGTGCAGCCCGCGCAAGTCTCGCCGGAGGCCCGCGCCAAGGCGCGCACCCAGCGCACTGCCGCCGGCGAACCGGTCCATAGCTTCCAAACTCTGCTGGCCGATCTGGCGACGATTGTCAAGAATCGCATCCAGCCCCAAGGCGGAGGCGAACCGTTCGACATGCTCACGCGACCGACGGAGTTGCAGCGCAAGGCGCTCGAACTGCTCGGAGTCAGCCTGACCTGTACCCAGTAAATCTCCAGTTACGAAAACCTAAATCGCTGAAACTACGAGAGGAACCAAGAGACCGACTATTTTCTAGGGGGGAAGTTAGGTATAGTCAATCGCGGACTGGCCGTGCTTGGCGACAAGCTGTTCATGGCCACTCTGGACTCCTATGTCATTGCCCTTGATCGCAAGACCGGTCGCCTTCTGTGGGAGTCGGAGATGATTGACTATTCTCTGGGTTATTCTGGCACCCTCGCACCACTGATCGTGAAAGACATGGTGATGGTTGGCACGGCTGGTGGTGAGTACGGCATTCGAGGTTTTATTGAAGCCTACGATGTTGAGACAGGAGAACGTCGCTGGCGCTTTTACACTGTCCCAGGACCTGGCGAGTTTGGCCATGACACCTAGGCTGATGATTCCTGGAAAACCAGTGGTGCCTCAATCTGGATTACACCCAGTTACGACCCTGAGCTCAACCTCGTCTACTGGGGAATCGGCAACCCTGGTCCGGATTGGAACGGAGATGTCCGGATGGGGGACAACCTGTTTTCTGATTCGGTCCTTGCCCTGGATGCCGATACGGGAAAACGCAAATGGCACTACCAGTTCACACCTCACGACATACACGACTGGGATGCCACACAAGTCATGGTCCTGCTCGACAGGGAATACCGCGGAACCTTGAGGAAACTACTCATAACGGCAAACCGTAACGGATTCATATACCTGCTCGACCGCGCCACAGGTGAATTCCTGAAGGCCACCCAGTTTGTGAAACAGACTTGGGCCGTGGGGATTTCAGAAGAAGGTCTCCCCATCAGGCAGGCTGGTATGGAACCCTCGGAAGAAGGAGTTGAAGTCTACCCCACAGTAGCCGGAGGCACCAACTGGATGTCTCCCACATACAGCCCACAGACTGGACTTTTATACGTACCAAGCCGTGAAGGGAGCAGCTTTTATTTCAAGGGAGAAACCGAATACAGGCCTGTTACAAGGTTCTGGGGAAGTATGTTTGTCAATGAGCACACACAGCACAACTGGTATGGCGCTGTACGTGCTTTCGAGCCATTGAGCGGTAAACAAGTTTGGGAGCACAAGCTATTCCGTCCGGCCGGGGCAGGTCTGGGTTCCACAGCAGGAGACCTGGTCTTTGCAGGCACCTCGGACGGGTTTTTCAAGGCACTGGACTCAAGCAGTGGTGAGGAACTGTGGAGTATCAGCCTTGGTGCACCAATCCAGGCCAGCCCTATGGTCTTCGAGGTGAAGGGGCATCAACAGGTTGCCATTGCCAGCGGAAGCGGAGTTTTTGTATTCGCATTACCCGACTATCAGCAACAGTGATTCTATTGCCAACGCCAAGCAAGGAGTATTGCCAGGCTTTGGTGGCAATCAGCCCTGGATCAGATCAAGTACGAGATCACGTGGTTCCGGTTTCTCACGTGAAATCCGGAAAGCATCTTCAACCAGTTGAACCGCTTCATCCAGATTTGTTTCGTCTGTGTAGTACAGGGCACAAAGCCCTGTGCCAGCCACCACGGAATCTTCAACTTTTGACTGTAACACGATACCTACAGCCGGATCGACTTTCGAATCCTGGTTTTCGTGACCGGCTCCCAACAACATCACTGCACGGCCAATATCATCGGCATTGATCTTGCTGACAAAACCGTCACGAGGTGAAGTGATCACATGCTCTCCAGTGGCGTTGGGTAACAGCTCGAATTGATGCAACACATTCGCATCACCACCCTGTGCAGCAATCACTTTGCCAAGCATTTGCAGTGCGGACCCGTCTTCAATGACCGAATTGGCCTGTTCCCTGGCACTATCAATAGAAATCGATGAATCAGACATGTAGATCATGCGTGCAGCCAGTTCGACCGAAAGCTCCGTAAGATCCTGGGGTCCCAGACCTTGCAAGGTCTGGGAAACTTCCATGATTTCAAGGGCGTTCCCAACAGTGAATCCCAGTGGTTGCTCCATGGCTGTGAGCAGCACCTGAACCGTAACGTCCATTTTGCGACCAATTTTGATCATCAACTGTGCCAGGCGTCGGGCATCACCTCTCCCTGTAATGAGAGAACCCTGCCCTACCTTGAGATCCACGACCAGGCCGTTCAAGCCCTCAGCAAGTTTCTTGGACATCGCCGAAGCAGCAACAAGTGCAAGAGACTCCACTGTTGCTGTCTCGGCCCGCAAGGCATTCAGCCTCTTGTCTGCAGGGGCAATTTCATTGCTCTGTTCCGAGAACGCAAGCCCGAACTCACTGACCAGATCCCCGAAATCCGAGATGCCAAGTTCTGTCCTGAGTCCTGGAATGGATTGCAGTTTATCCAGAGTGCCACCAAAATGTGCGGTTCCGCATTCCACAATCATTGGGACTGCCACACCGCAGGCAGCTGTTATCGGCGCTGCAATAAGGGGAATCTTGTCGCCAACACCGCCGGATGAGTAACAATCCACCCTGACCTTGGTCATCCCTACCGGGTAAGTGATCTTATCGCCACACAGAAGCATTGCTTCCGTCAGTGCTACTGCTTCATCATCTGTAAATTCGTTGCATACTCCTGCCATAAGAAAGGCACCCATCTGGGTGTCCGAAATCTCTTGGCGTGTAAAACCGTTGATAAGCCGATTGATCTCGTCGTGCTCAAGTTCTTCGTTATCACGCTTACGGCGAATCAGGTCTACTATGCGGTCCATACAACAGTCCCAAGACAACTAACACGCAAAAACACTGAAGCCCTTCAGACACAGAAAAACCCCAATGCATGCAGATAGTTGCATGCAAGAACCTTTCACACTAGCACACACCAGTACGTTAAATCCAACAAATGATAAAGTGTTTGGAAGTCTCAGAAATGACGCTGAACAGCCCTTTCAAGAGGTTTTTTTCCTATCTGTATCAGGGTCTGCCTGAGGCTCAACCGACCCCGCCTTGTTGTAAGGGAACCAAGGGAATTCGGCAATTTCCACTTGAAATCTCATCAAAAAGAGCCAGCAATTCCTCTGCTACATGGCCGTTGGTAGCAACGAGTGCCCTGTCACCGGGATTGTAGCGGCCTCTTGCAAAGTCACAGCTGGTCCCACCGGCCTCATGCAGGATGATCAGCCCCGCTCCAACATCCCAGGGCTTCAGCCCGATCTCCCAGAATCCTTCAAAGTTTCCACACGCTACAGAGCAGAGATCCAGAGCGGCTGAACCTGTCCGGCGGACACCGTGGCTGAGCATTCCGACCTGGTGGAAATAGTGGAAGTTCGGGTTCTCGTTGCGGATACTACTTGGAAAACCAGTGGCAAAAAGCCCCTTTGCCAACTGGTTCTCCTGGGATACCTGGATGCGACGGCTGTTCAGGTAAGCACCGGATCCCTTCTCCGCCGTGTACAGGTCATTGTTTAGGGGGTCGTAAATGACACCTACCAGACCTTTGCCAGCAGCCCACAAACCGATACTCACACAAAAGCGTGGCAAGCCGTGCGCATAATTCGTTGTCCCGTCAAGCGGATCAATATACCAGACAAACTCACTGCCCTGATCAATACCTCCACCCTCTTCCGCAACAATTGAATGGGATGGATAGTGGGACCTGATCTGATCAATTACCCACTGCTCCGAAGCCCGGTCTGCAGCAGTCACAGTGTCGAAGCTCCCCTTGTACTCCACCTGGACCTTGCGGTAGTGGCTCATCAGGATGGCACCTGCCTCATGTGCCAGTTCACTGGCAAAGGGGATAAAGTCCGTTGTACTCATTGCTCCTGCTTCAGCCTATCAAGTGGAACAAGGCGAACATAACCCTGGATTTCTATTTCCCGGGCCTGATGATGGGGGGTCGGGGCTTGCCTTCCGGAGTGCGACGACTGGGTTTTTCAGGCTGCTGCTCCTCATCTTTGACGGTTTGCTCATCACTTTCAGGGGCATTCCGAACAGGTAACGGGGTAACTCTTACTACTGCTTTGCGATCGTTGAAGAATTTTTTCAGGATTGGTGGAGGCGCAGCAAAATACCCTGATCTTGACAGGACCCTGGCATCTTCCCGAGCAACCTCTACTACAACCTTGCGAAAAGTTTCCTTATCCCCAGGTTCAGACTGCCTGGGATAAAAACCCAGCAGATATTGTGTACGCAGGTTCTTGAGGATCTCGCGGAAAGACAATTCCATATTCTCTTGCCCGTACTGGATAAAGGCTTCACCACCCGAGTTGTTTGCCAGTGTGATCAAGGCATGTTCCCCTGCCCTGTTGCGACCGGCATCCGCACGGATGGGGACTACAATCAGCGGATAGATCACCGCTTCTGCACTGTGAGCGGCCCGCAGGGCATCTGCAAACTGGATGCGACTCGTTGTATCCCCGCCATCCGTGATGATGATAATCACCCTCCTGCCTTCGCGTTTCGCAAGTTCCTCGGAAACAAGGAGAATGGCGTCATAAACCGAAGTTCCTGTCTGTGGACGGAGTTTGTTGAGTGCATTTTCAAGAGTTGCCTGATTCCTTGTGAAAGAGGACAGCTGCGTAATGGCATCAGAAAACATGAAAACTGCTGCATTGTCTTGGGGCTGTGAAAGTTCACCTAGCAGGTTGGCCAGAAACCGACCGGCAGACTGACGTTCATAACTCAGCTCAATCGCCGTGCTGAGACTCGTATCCAGTAGCAGTGCCACCGAAAGGGCCCGGCTGGTACGCCTTTCAAACACCGCTACTTCGATCGGCTTTCCTTCCTCCAGGATCGTGAAATCCTGCCGGTTGAGGTCACCGATAGTAGCTCCTGCAGAGTCCTTGACTGTTACCAGTAGATGGACAAGACTTACATCGCTACGAAAGACAGCCTGCTCCGGCTCTTGGGCTGACAGGCAAAGAGTTGTCAGCAGAATCAATGCAGTGCGCATCAAACCGGACCCTTGTCGGAAAGCGGTACTGAATTGTCCCACTCACCCTCTACCCAGATACCTCCATCCTCGAAGTACTCCTTCTTCCAGATGGGAACCTTGCGTTTCAACTGGTTAATCGCTTCCAGGCTTGCCTTGTAAGCAGGATGCCTGTGTGCAGCAACAACAACAATGGAAACACTCACCTCACGGATTTGCAGACGCCCAATGCGATGCACCAGTGCAATACGATGCACATCGTAATCCTGCAGAATGCTGCGACCGATCTGTTCCATCTGTTCCATTGCCAGTGGAACATAGCACTCGTAATCCAGGTACTCGGTCTGCCGGTCACCAGAGTAATTGCGCACAACACCTTCAAAGATGATCAGTGCCCCGTCTCTATTGCTCTGGATGCGTTTGGCGATTTTCCGGGAGTCAATGGGGTAACTTGTGATGGCGGTCAGCACTCCATCCTGTTCACGGCTGTCCAGCCAGTCCTTACCTCCGCTGACTGGTGGCATGAGAGCTACTTCATCGCCATCCTGCAATAACTCGTCCCTTGCTGAAAAACGCTGATTGCGAGCCAATGCGATGCTTTTTGCCATGGCTGTCAACTCTGGACATTGCGACGAGTAGTAACCGAATACCGTTTCAACAGTTGCACCATCGTCCAATTCGATCTCTGCCTGCGAACAACCGATCAAATCCTTCAACTGGCCAAAGATGAGCACCTTGATCTTCATGAATGCGCCTTATTCATTCTCGCAACTGACAACCCCTGCAACGGGGCTTGATGCATCTGTTGACCCATTTCAGGAATATACAGAGAGGTCACAACAGGTCTTCCAAACTTCAAGGTATTTCAGCCCACTGCCCGTGTTGAAGATCAGTAATTCTTCTTCCGGGTCAAGAAATTTCTGTTCCAGGAGCTTTTGTACTGCGCTGATGCAGGCAGCACCCTCTGGTGATGCAAAGATACCTTCACTTTCAGCGAGGAGCTGACCTGCCTCCAGCATCTCCTGGTCACTGACAGAGATCGCAGTTCCTCCGCTTGCACGCAGTGCATCCAACACTAGAAAATCACCAATTGCTTTCGGAACACGTAACCCACTGGCGACAGTGGCAGCATCATGCCAGAATTCAGATTCCTGCTTGCCAGCCTCAAAGGCCTGCACAATCGGAGCACAACCCTCGGCCTGTACAGCAATCATCTTGGGACGCTTCGATCCGATCCAGCCCAGTTGTCCCAGTTCATCAAATGCTTTCCACATACCGATCAGGCCAACTCCTCCCCCTGTCGGGTAGAAAACAGCATCCGGCAAACGCCAGCCCAGTTGTTCTGCAAGCTCCAGTCCCATCGTTTTCTTGCCTTCGATCCGGTACGGTTCCTTCAGCGTCGAGAGATCAAACCAGCCTTCTTCCTCTTTCCGCTCGCCGACAATACGTCCGCAATCACTGATCAATCCATCAACGAATGTGACATGGGCACCCATCAGTTTACATTCGACAGCATTAGCCAGGGGTACATCACGGGGCATGAACAGGTGCGCCTCCAGGCCTGCACGGGCTGCATATGCAGCCAGTGCACTCGCTGCATTACCAGCGGAAGGGGCCGCCAGTTTTGTTGCTCCCAACTCCTTTGCCATTGAGACAGCAGCTGACATTCCCCGGGCTTTGAAAGAGGCTGTCGGATTGGTACTCTCGTCCTTGATCCATACCCTGCTGCTTCCAATACGCTGGCCCAAACGTGGTACATCAAGCAGCGGGGTCCAACCCTCTCCAATGCTTACCTGATTGCTCAAGTCACTCAGGGGTAGCAGGGGAGCATAACGCCACATGGAACGTTCTCCCTTCTCGATTTGCGCGCGATCCAGCTCATGTGCTGCACTCTCAAGGTCATAGCGCACCAGCAAGGGAGCTCCTTGTGGAGAAAGGTTACTCAGATTCCCTGCCGGGAACTGTTCTGCAGTACGGCTGCACTCCAAGTGGGTTAAATACGTCATATGATGCAAGTAGGCAAGTATGCACCAAGCTCCAGTGATCGCGCTACTGCTCTTGCCAGCAATTCTGTTTGGTGGTGAGATTGTCCAGTTGAACAACGGCTACACACTTGCAATCGAGCAGCATGTCGTTGAAGAAGACAACATCCGGCTAAAGATAGCCAACGGAGGGTGGATCGTCCTGCCAGCAGATGCTGTAACCAAAATCAATCCTGTTTCAACCGAACCGGATCAAGAGAACTTACTGCCAAATTCTTCTGGTCAGGGGAGTGTAGACATTGATTCCGAGGTCGAATCCCTGGCCATGCAACTCGGTCTGCCAACCGAACTGATCCGGGCCGTAATCTGGGCAGAGTCCGGTTTCCAGCCGAACGCTGTCTCATCCAAAGGAGCCATCGGACTGATGCAGCTCATGCCCGCAACTGCTTTCGAGCTTGGGGTGAACCCCCATGTCCCATCGGAGAACCTCAGGGGCGGGATCCGTTACTTGCAACAGTTACTGGAACAATATGATGGGGATGAAGACCAGATCGTCAAGGCACTGGCTGCATACAATGCAGGGCCTGGGAGGGTTTCACAATACGACGGGACGCCCCCATTCCCAGAGACAATCGGCTATGTTGGTAAGATTATCAGGCGCTATCTGGCACTCACCGGACAGAAACGCGCAGATCAAAACACCCCACACACTCGCCAGCAGTTCACGGACACAGCACCCATTGATTAAGGTGATCCTTTTGTTATGGTATGCATGTGCTGCAACCCCGATGACACTTGCAGTATTGTTGATTTCAGGTACATGAAACTCCAGACAAAGGCCGTACATGCTGGCGAGAGGCAGAAGCTAGGAGCCTTCATCCCTATTTCTACACCGATCTATGCCTCTTCAAGCTTTTTTTATGAGCGCATGGAGGTTCTGACAGAAGTATTTGCAGATGAAAGGCCTGGTCAGACCTACGCTCGACTGGGCAATCCGAGTTCAGACGCGCTGGAAGAGCAGTTAGCAGCACTGGAAGGTGCAGATTGTGCTTTCTCCACAGCTTCGGGTATGGCAGCCGTACATCTCGCCGTGATGGCGGGACTCGTGGATCGCAGACAGTCGATCGTAGCTGCCAATGTTCTTTACGGTGGAACACTTGAATTCCTTGCCTCCGTTTTAAGGCCGGCAGGAGCCACAGTTGAATTCTGTGATTTCTGTGACCTTGATTCCCTTGAGAAGACAGTGAAGGAAACTCAACCTGCGTTGCTTCTCGTGGAAACTATCTCGAATCCAGTTCTGCGAGTCGCAGACGTTGACCGTATTGCTGAAATTGCTCACAACAGCAACTCCCTTCTGCTGGTTGACAATACGTTCACACCATTACTGCAAAGGCCACTGGAACACGGTGCAGACATGGTGATTTACAGCGCCACGAAATACCTGGGCGGGCACGGTGATGTTCTTTCCGGTATTGTGGCTGCACCACAAGAACAACAGGAAGTACTCAGATTGATGCAACGCACCTTGGGAGGGAACCTGGGACCTTTCGAGGCATTCCTGACCATGCGTGGAATCAAGACACTCCCCTTGCGCATGCGACGCCATTGTGCCAATGCCCATCTGGTTGCGGACTGGCTCGGGAAGCACAGTGCCGTCAAGGCCGTCAACTTCCCGGGAGACAAGAACCATCCAGACGCTGAAGTTGCGGCAAGATTGATGCCAGCTGGACAAGCTGGAGGTGCCATCAGCTTTGATGTGCGTGGTGGCGAGAAGGCGGCCTTTGACGTTCTGGATCGCCTCCAACTGACAGCGACGGCTGCCAGCATCGGAGATTTACATTCGCTTGCCATTCATCCAGCCAGTACAACTCACCGCTTGCTTGATCCCGAAATTAGGCATGGGCTTGGCATCACAGAGGGACTGATTCGCCTGTCTGTTGGGGCTGAAGATATCAGTGATATTCTCATGGACCTTGATCAGGCACTGGGGGCCGCATGAAGCTCCATTCACTAGCCATTCATGCCGGTTCGCAGCCAATGGGTGAGTCTTGCTTTGTCTCCTCTGTGAGCCCGTTGGATCCGTCAGCAAGCTTTTTTTACAAAAGTGCCAGTGACATGGCAGCGGTAGCAAATGGTGAACTCGAAGGATATGTTTACCAACGTTACGGGAATCCAACAGCTCATGCATTGCAACAACAGATTGCAGCCCTTGAGGGAGGCAATTGTGCCATTGCAACCAGTTCCGGCATGGCAGCACTGCATATCGGCTTGTTAACCTGCCTGGCTGATAGGCCAAAGACCATCCTCGCTGCCAATGTCCTGTTCGGACAGACTTTCCAGTTGCTTCAGATGCTGGAGCAGCAAGGCATCATCACAAGTTTCAGAGATCCCTGCAATCTTGGGCAGTTCAAGTCTGCTTTGGAGGATGGTGACTACGGATGCGTCCTGTTAGAGAGCCTGTCGAATCCCATGATGCGCGTTCCGGCTGTTGACCAAATCTGTGAAATGGCCCACCAGCAAGGTGTGCCGGTTGTCCTGGACGCCACATTCAGTACTCCCGTCCTGCATCAGCCACTCAAAGCGAGCGTCGACGTGGTGGTCCATAGTGCCACTAAGTATCTGTCTGGGCATGCCGATGTGCTGGGTGGTATCGTACTTTGCCAGGAATCTTTGGAAGAGACTATACGGCCTCTGAGCCGCCATCTGGGCGCAGGGATGGGACCGTTTGATTGCTTTCTTACCATGCGTGGGATCAAAACCCTCCCCTTGCGCATGGAAGAGCACTGTATCAATGCCCGCCATATCGCACGGATTCTCGAAGAACATCCCCGTGTTGAGAGAGTGCATTATCCGGGACTTGATTCCCATCCCGACCATGAGATTGCTGCCAGACTGTTCGCAAAAGGGCCAGACGGAAAGACTCTCTGTGGCGGAATGGTCAGCTTCGAGCTTTTTGAAGCAGATACCTCCCTGACATTTCGTTTCATGAATGCGCTGAAACTCGTTGTTCGCGCCTTGAGCCTTGGAGACATACACTCACTGGTAACTCATCCGGCAACCAGCACTCATCGCAATCTTGGGGACAAGCACCGCCAGGGACTGGGTATCGGCGACAACATGGTAAGGATGTCTGTCGGGATCGAAGACCGGGATGATATCGCTGAGGATCTTCTCCAGGCGCTCAAGCACCTTAACTAGTTAGCCTCCCCCACAGGTTTTCTATGGGGCACTGCAGACAAAACTACTAACCTTATTGGGATCGCCTCCCTGATAGACGGCGCGCTCTGGATATATGCACAAAGGTCGCTGTGCAGCAATACGACCCTCGCGGACCTTCGAAGCTGTCAATGGGCCGGGAGCCTTGCCATGCTCAACCCACTGTTCAATGGCATCGACCCAGTCAACACGGTCAGGGCCTGGCCCACTTGCACAATGGAACACACCTGGCATGAGAAAGAAACAGAAGTAGTTGCGAACCTGCGGATCACGTTGCTCGACCTGCTCAAAGTAATCAATTGAGCCAAGGGCTGTCAGTGCTGCATCAGACCAGCCATGCCAGAGAATCAACTTGCTGTCAGCATTCTTGAGCCCAGAAAGGTCCGTGCTTGTCGCATCAAGCCAGGAAGCCAAGTGAGCTGAATCCTTTTCAAAGCTCTCAAAATCGTAGTTCACATAGTTCCAGTCAGGATCACCCATCATCAGGTACTTGAACCCTTGTGTTGCAAAACCAAACCATGCACTTGGTTCCCCATACTCATCCATTAGTGAACGGTTCGGACCCGTGATCCAGTTCTGCCAGGCGCGTTCTTCAGCTTCACCGCCAAACGGCATCCCGAAGAAGATCCGCCCTTGGGAGTTGCGGGGCCCTTCGTAAATCGATCGGATGGCCTCGCGTTGTGCAACTGTCACACAATGGGTACCTGACTTGCCACCTGGGCACACTGGCAAATCACTGACCTTGAAAGAACATTCCCGGGGATCGTCCAGTACCCCGTCCTGAATGCCATCAAGCTTGTCGCATTTTTCAAGAATTGTGGACTGCAGCAATTGCTGATTCTCCAGGGTAATCACAGGGTTGGCAAGATCCTTCGGATCAGGAAAAATTCGCTGCAAGTTGTAGGCACCTGCTGCCATCACACCCGTGAAGTCATTCGCCGGTGCACCTGAAACAATGCCATCAAAGTCCAGTGGAAATCGTTGGGCCTCCATCAGCGCCTGGTGTCCGCCGTTTGAACAGCCAACAAAATATGAGTAGTTGGGCTGACTGTTGTAATAGGCACGAAGCAGTGCCTTGGCCGCTTCTGCGGTTCTGTGTACTCCCAGATAGCCATAGTTGATCCGTCGCTCTGGCTGATGATAGGCCCATTCCGCACGGATGCCGGGACTGCTATGCCCGGTATCCGTCGCTACCGTCGCATAGCCACGGTTGACAGAAAAGCGCCCCTGATAGCCAAGACTGCCTACAAAACCACCGCCACCACCCATCAGGAACTTTCCGTTCCAGTCATCGGGAAGCAGTAACTCGAAGTTGATCTCCGAGCCGATCACACCTTCCACCTTGCAGTGAGACACAACGGCTCGGTAATTCGTAGAAACGATGCCCTCTGGCAGGGTTTCGTGCGGTGGCTCCTCACCGGTAGAGACACTCGCCTTTACAATCCGAATATCAGGAAGTTCGACTTGCATCAGCTCGCTACACTCAAGTGCACTGGCTTGTCCAGTGTCAAAAAGCAATACGAGTATTAACCAGAAAGCCTAGATCCAACGTGACATAAATTAATTCCTTTCAGACGGGTTTTGAAGACCCTACAGCTCTGTTGCTGAGAGTAACAGTACGCATTTTGCATTAATTCTGCAAATAAAAGAACTTGACAAACAAACCTGTGATTGCAACTCTACTCGTTATGAATCGCCGTCAATGGATCATTACAACCGCAGCCATGGCTGCATCCACTTCCAGTGCCCAGAGCCAAGGTATCAAACGCGCCGTACTACACAGCATGTTACCGAAAGAGCTTTCCTACGCTGAACAATTCAAGCTGGCTATCGAGACAGGCTTCCATGCCATGGAAGCTCGTACAGTGCCCGAAGACACAGAAGCGCAAAAGATCAATGATGCCGCCCAGCAGGCTGGATTACGGATCCATTCGGTAATGAACATGTCCCATTGGAGGACTCCGTTGTCGAGCCCGGATCCTGCAGACGTCGAGGCCTGTGTTGACGGCATGCGCGCTTCAATGCGCCAGGCTCAAATATACGGCGCAGACACTGTCCTGCTTGTACCGGCAGTTGTTCGTGCAGATACAAACTACGAACAGGCCTGGGAACGTTCCCAGGAACAAATCAGAAAGCTGATTCCATTGGCTGAAGAGCATGATGTTGTAATCGCCGTGGAGGAGGTCTGGAACAAGTTTCTGCTTACAGCTCGTGATTTCCGCCAGTACATTGACGAGTTCAACCACCCCCTGATCAAGGCATATTTTGATGTTGGCAATATCGTTCACTACGCAGTACCAGAACACTGGATCATGGAACTTGGCGACCGCATAGTCAAGGTACACCTCAAGGACTATTCCCGTGCAAAGGGATTCGTGAATCTGGGTGAAGGGGATATCGACTGGCCTGCTGTCCAGAAGGCCTTTGCGGCCGTCGGATACAATGGCGATGCTACTGTTGAGTTACGTGGTGGTGATAGGGATTATCTGATGGATCTCGGCCAACGGGTCGACAGTTTGCTCGGCCTTTAATCAATTGCCACTCGAAGATTACAAGAGGTAGAAGATATGAGTTGGACTGCATGGACACATACATTGTTGAGAGTAGTAACCGGAATAATGTTCATCCCGCATGGATACCAGAAATTCTTTGGCCTTGGAGATAAAGCGGCTATTGACTTTGGCTTTATGACTATAGCCGCCGTAATTGAACTTGTCGGCGGGATCATGATCCTTGCTGGATTTATGACACGACAAGTTGCATTTCTGTGTTCAGGTTTCATGGCTGCAGCCTACTTTATGAGTCATGCATTCAATGGACCAGCATTTCACATAATCCTGCCGATCCTGAACAATGGTGAAAAAGCCATTTTGTACTGTTTTATCTTTCTGTTTTTATGTGCAAACGGACCGGGATGTTGCTCCATTGATGGATGGCTGGCCCAGCGCAAGGCATCCAGGTAATTTGCTGCTTAAGCATTACTTTGCATGATGCATAGCGTTAATTGGGAAACCTTTCCCTGACAAAATCAAGAGCTTGCTGCTTGCTTTCCAGCTTGCCTTCCAATTCCTGATCCTCGACAAGCTCAAGAATCTTTGCATAGAGTGGACCTGGCCTGTAACCGGCTTCCTTGAGATCCTCACCAGTCAAGAGTTTCAAGTTGGGAGGTTGTTCCCTAAACTGTCTGTACTGCTCTCTGACAAAATCATATGTTTTAAGCCGTCTATGGCTTGATATGCAGTCCAGGCGATGCAATTCGAGGTGCTCTTCAAAGTATGGTAATCGAATGAAACGCTGCAGCTTTGCTAACCTCATGCGCTTCGCTTCGCGAAACTTCATGTGGTTGGCTACCAGTGTCAGTACTCGTTCTTTCTCGGCATTCGAGAATTGCAGGCGTTGACAAATATTTTCTGCCATGCCAACTCCATGACGTACATGGCCGTAAAAATGGATGCGATCCGAAACGCTGAGTGTGCCCGGTTTGCCAATATCATGAAACAGTACTGCCCAAGCCAGTGGTCGCGAAGGGTTCTCAAGTCCGTCAAGCATGAGCATCGTATGGATCCAAACATCCCCTTCTGGATGGAACTCAGGCGGCTGCATTACCCCTCGAAGAGCGACGACCTCGGGTAGCAAATGAATCAAAAGTCCGCTATCGAACAGTAGTTCAAAACCACGCCTAGCCTTGCCCTCAATAAGAATGCGTCCCAGTTCTTCCCTGATTCTTTCGGGGGCTATCTGGAAACTCTTATGGGCATACTGTCGAATTGCAGCCAGGGTTTGATCCTCGATTTCAAAGTTCAGGCTTGCCGCAAAACGAACTGCTCTTAGCATCCTGAGCCAGTCCTCACTAAAGCGTTTTTCCGGAGAACCAATCGTGCGCACCAGTTGCTTACTAAGGTCCTCCTGACCACCTACATAATCAAGAACCTCGCCACTAACCGCATCACACAACATGCCATTGATTGTGAAATCCCGCCTCTGGACATCCACTGTGGCATCCTGCGAAAAGGTGACACTTTCCGGACGCCGCCCGTCTATATATTCGTTATCACTGCGGAAAGTGGCAACTTCGACAAGCTGATCATCATCAGGAACCATAACAACCCCAAACCTTGCACCCACCAGTCTTGAGTGAGGAAACAGGTCCACAATCTGTTGCGGAAGTGCACTAGTAGCAACATCCCGGTCCTTGACAGGACGGTTCAACAGGCTGTCGCGCACACATCCTCCCACCCAGTAGGCCTGATGCCCATGGCTACGAAGTTCTTCAATGACACGCAATGACATTAGGCAGGAGTTCTCATGCTAGCCCGTATTTTGCATTTGCAGAAGAGCAGAGGCATCATCACAATTCAGGATCAAGTAGGAACAAAGCTCCAGGTGTGGTGCAACAAACTGAATGAACAGGTCTTCTGGTTTGATAAGGCTGCTTACTACGGCCTTGCGTCCACAACGTTATATAGTGGCGAAAATTGGATTGAGCCATTGCCTCTATTCCACAGAATCTGGGATACGGTATCTTGTGACCAGCCTGAATCAATTCAGAATGTGCACAATGGCAAAGAAACATAATTTTTGACTAATCTGAATTCTACTCTGCACAAACAATGAGGTTGCCGACCTTTGGCAAGCCGAGAGTAATCTCCAGTGCAGAGTTCTTTCCCAAACACATTGCACTCCCACGAGGAAGCCTTGACGCCATATTAACTCTATTGTCTGAGTTAGGTGTCAAATCCAATCTGTAAGATGAACGAAACATGGGAACGGAGCTTAACGCAAGCTTCCTCGGGGAGTTGAGCGATCAACAGAAGACTGCAACTGAAGCACTGCTCAGGCATGATATTGGGGTGCTGGCCGCCTCGACCGCCTTTGGTAAGACTGTCGTGGCGGCCAACATTATCGCAGCAAGGTGCAGAAATACATTGGTGTTAGTGCACCGCCGACAGTTGCTGGATCAGTGGGTCGCAAAGCTCGAAGCCTTTCTGGACATCGACCCACGCCAAATAGGAGTCATCAGAGCTTCCGTGTTACTTGTCAAGTGGATTTCCAGCGGGAAACGGTTCGCGCGCAACTTTTGCGGTACTTGAAGGCACGGAGGTCGTAACGGGACGGAGACCACGGGAGGACGCGCCGCCGGGAGTGCGGGAGAGCGCGGCGCAAGTCATGAGACGGCCTCGCGGGCCGGGGGTACGGGCTGCCATTCGCGGTCTGCGCGGAGCAAGGCGTTGACGAGCGTGATCAGCTTGCGCATGACGGCGACGATGGCGACCTTGTGCTGCTTGCCGCTGGCGCGGAGGCGCTCGAAGAAGGCTTGCATCTGGGGATTGAAGCGGATTGCTGAAGTGGCGGCCATGTAGAGCAGGTTGCGCGGATGTTTGCGGCCGCCCTGGATCACTGATTTTCACGGCATGTATAGGGCCTAAATCTGGAAGGGCCGGTAGACCGGTCAGGTGCGCGAGGCCCCGTTGAAGGTAATGCGACGGTTGCCGAGCCAGGGCAAGGGCTCGGAGGGGTCCGTGCCCAGCGCCTCCATCAGGGCGGGCAGGTTGCGTTTCTTTTTCAGCGACACCGTGCACAGGTCTGGATCCAGTTGGATGTCCGCTCCGGTTTCGAGCAGGGACTCGAACAGCGTCAGCGCCGTGCAGTGGCGATAGCCCGGGGGCAGTTCGAGGGCGAGCAGGCGGTAGAGGTTGTAGGCCAGCACGGTGATGGCGAGGTCGAAGTCGACCTTGATGACCATCGAGGAGGAGAGCCGGTTGAGGTGGAAGAAGGCGAGCTGCTCGGAGATGGACTTCTCGACGAGCCAGCGCTGGGCGTAGCGGCGGAGCAGGGCGGCGAGGCTGGACTCGAAGTCAGTGGTGATCAGCAGGGCGGGCCGGCTGGAGCCGTGCAGGACGGCGATCTGGCGGACCTCGCCGTCGTAGTGGCGCAGCGGGGTGGTCGATTCGACGACTTCGAGCAGGCGGGTGCCGTTGCGGACGGGGACGCGGATCTTCTTGCGCTGGGCGGGCGGGACGGCGTGGGCAGCCTGGACCAAGTGGCGGCCGCGGCGGCGGACGGTGACGAAGCGGATGCCCTGCTGGTCGAGGCGCTTGAGGCAGGCGTAGGTGGTGAAGCGGCCGTCGAAGACGAGGAAGCGGAGCTGGAGGCCGTCGGCATGGGATAAGTCGAGGAACTCGAGAACGGAGGCGGGGCTGGACTGGCGGCAGATGGAGGCGTCGGAACGGAGCAGGAGGCCGGAATCGGGATCTTGGGCGAGGGCGGCGGAGAAGCCGGTGAGGGTGCGGCCGCGGGAGGCGCCCCAGTGCTTTTCGAGGGTCGCATCGTCGCCCCAATGGGGCAGGGTGGTGAAGTCGAGGTTGGCGGCATCGGAGACGAGGGCGCGTTCGGAGAGGATGCGGGCGAGCTGGGCGAGCAGGCGCTGGTTCATGTCGCGGGTGGTGCGGTCGGAGGAGGAGAACCAGGCGGACTTGGGCAGGACGTTGAGGCCGGCGAAGAGGCCGGGGCCACGGTCCATGCACCAGATGTCGTCGGCGCTGTAGCGGCGGATGTTGGAGAGCTTGAGGGCGAGGAAGGCGAGGACGGACTGGAGGGGGGAGAGGGTGCTGGTGCCAGGGTAGCCGACGAGACGGATGGCCTCGTCGATGCGGTAGCGGCGGATGAGGGGGAGGAAGCAGAGGATGCCGGCGGCACGTTCGGATTGGAAGAGTTCGGCGGAGCGCGGGTGGAGGGGGCCGCAGATTGCGCAGCGCGGTCGCATAGAGGTGCTGGAAGGGGTGGACGGAGGAAAGCGACAGCCACACCTTGCGCGTGGTGATGCAGATCACGGCGGCGATCTTGAACAGCTTGAGGCGGATGGTGGAGCATTGCGCCTTGGCCATGGCCGTGTCGGCCAGGCCCACCTTCCGCACAGTGTTCATCAGCACGTAGGCAAAGGTTGACAGGTACAGGCGCAGCTGGTTAGTGCGCATCGTCGCGCTGCTGGTACGGTCGGCGAACAGACACAGCTGCTGCTCCTTGATGCGGTTCTCCATCTCGCCGCGGGCGCAGTAGACCTGCTCGTACAGCCGCTGCGGCGACTGGATTTCGGAGAGTTCCAGGTTGGTCACCACGAAGCGCGGATTGGCGCCCTGCCGCAGGTGCTCGGCCTTGCCGAGCACGTAGCCCACCGCATTGGCTTCGCACCAGCTCAGGATCCCGTCGCGGCAGAACCCCGCGTCCGCGCGGATGCGGATCCGGGTCGCCGGCCAGTGCTCCCGGTAGTAGCCATGGTAGAAACGGCCTTCCTGCTGGCCGTGCGTCAGGTCGTCGGTCGCGTCCAGGTCCAGCCAGATCTCCTCCGTCGCTTCCGCCTGCGACTCCAGGAACAGGTCCACCAGCAGGTTGTCGAGGCCGTCCCGGTCCACCAACATCCGGTGGTAGCGATGCTGGGCGGCCGTCTCCGGACGGCCCAGCTCGAAGCGCTTCAAGGTCGCCGCACTGGCCAGTGGCGCCGCCCGGTCGCGCTTCCGCTTGCGGCCCTGCCCGGTGAGATCCTTGCGGCCCGCCAGCAAGGCCAGCAGGCTGTCGCGCCGCAGCGTGCCGTGATCGTTGAGGTCCTCGTACCCGAGTGCGAGCGCGCACACGCGCTGGGCGATCAGATCCGTCGCCGTGTGCTCCACCGACCCCTGCTGGCGGAAGTCGGAGACACACTGGCCCAGCCGCGCCATCAGGTCGCCCAAGCAGCAGTTCGCTTCGCGCAGCAGCAATCCCCCGCCGTCCGACGTCATCCTCCCACCATCGAAATCCGCGACCACGTCGCGCTTGCCGTGCGCCTCGAATTGCAACTTCTGCGCCGCGCACCCTGCTTTCATGAACCCTCCCTTCGAAATCAGTGTAAGATACTGATAACAAAGATATTATACACGATTCAAAGGCTCATTCTCAACCCATTGGTGAGATTTCCGGGGTAGACTCTGAGGAGCCGATGCTGGCGAAGATGGCCGCAAAACGGCGAACGGGCTATCGAAATCTCAGCTACATGGAGATCGCCGATACTGCTGCGCTCTGTCTGGAGAGATCCTCCGGTTCATCGGTCTCACCAACGGACCGTGCAGCTGCAAGTGGCTCGTGATTAAGGATGTCGTCTCTCGTACCCCAAAGGGGTTTCGATGTTAGTACGCTATGGGGTTATGACCTGGACAATGGCGGATAGCTTGGATGTTCCTAAACAGGTAAGAAGTTCAGAGCTTCGGACGGTACCCGGCTCGGGTACGGATCCTGTAACGTTGCTGACCATCAGCCCCAACCAGTTCCACCTGAATGCTTCGCCAGCCTCCGTTGGGGTTGGGCTGCGGGTAGTAAGTAATGGTGTAGGAACTTGCAAGTTCCTCGCGGATCTCAACAAACGCTTCCGATTGACGCTGCCAGGTCTTTGCAAAGTATGCCTTGCCCCCCGTACGATTGGTGATGCGACGGAAGGCATTGCTGGAGATAGGATCACGGTTCAGTTCCTTGGTGCTGATCACATAGATCGGAATCCCCTCATCCTCAGCAATTGCACCCACATCATCGGGTGAAATTGTACTGGAATTGTCAGGACCGTTCGAGAAAACAATAATAACCTTGCGCCCGGACATCCTGGCAGCATCCCGAAGCGTCAAGAGCAGGCAGTTATAGAGTGCCGTCTCATCTCCTGCGACTGCACGTCGCAATCCTCGCAAGGCATCATCATGCGTTCCCGTCAGTTTGGCATGTCTGGTGAGATTACGGCTGAACGCATAGATCGCAACCGAGTCGGCATGGTCAAGACCACGGATGAAGTCAGCAATAGCATCCTCTGCATACACTAGGCTGCGGTACATGAAATTGCTGGTGTCAAACAGAACAAAAACGTTAGTTCCCACCAGTTGGTCGGAAATAGCAGCCGGCAAGGGGAAGATGGGATCGGAATCCGGATCTTTCACTGGCTCTTGAGAAACTGATGGAGAGAGCCTGCGTGGTGCTACATTTCCCTCACCAAATGATGCAATGTTCTGGCCGATACCGTCTTCTGTAATACGAAAATCCGCGGGTTTCAGGTCTCTGATATAGCGCCCTCGCTGATCCGTGACAGCAATGTTCAGCATCACTAGGTCGACTTCAACTTCAAACAACGCAGATGACTCATTCAAGGTTGGTTCTGGCTGTCCCAGTAACGGGAAGGATGCCAAGCAGCACAGGACGACACAAGCAAGAACACTATGCATTTTTATGGTCTTTAAGGGTTCAGTCCACATGTTCATATCATTCTATTTCGTCTGTACTTGGGGGGTTACTCGTCAAGGAGTGCTTGAGTTCCGGCCTCTGAAGGAAGGGGATCTATCCTGTTGACAGACTGTTCCGTACGAATTTGCAGGTCTACACGCTCCGCAATCATCCGTAAAGATCGCCACAGGGCCGGCCAGTCATCAAGATGAGTTGCAAAGATGCGCTCTAATGTCCATTGAGTCCATTGCGGTACAAGGAGATTCAACCTTGCAGGAGCAAGATGGTGCTTGTCGAACAACTCAGCCCAATAGAGATTGTTCGATTCCCAGCTTTCCGCAAGGATACGACTCGAATACCCCATCAGTGTTGGGAAAAGCGGCAGGTTGAGCAGTTCGAGCCGATAGGAATGAGCCAGACGTGGATGAGGCATTCCGAACAGTCTAGAAATCCTTTGCTCGTTGTAGCGTTCTGCGTCGTTTGCAATAAGTTCTTCAATGGCGGTCAGATATAGATCAGCAGTTGATGCCAATTGCTCCCGATACTTGCTGCGCAGATAGTGCGCCAAGTCAAACAATTCTGATGGCACAATAACATTCAAACCTTCATGAACACGCCCCTTACGGAGTGCTTCCCCAAGACGCCAGATGCGAGATGGCTCAACGCGGCCACGCAAGCGTTCCAGGACCATAGGTGCTGCATCCGGCTCCAACGCAGCATGGACCAGCATTGCCCTGCCAAGGCGTAAATGAAGGCCAACATAGTGCAATTCGGAAGGGTGAAGCTGCCACCAGCGAGGCAGTGTGGCTCCCAGCATGACTTGCGGAGCCAGATCCTGCCAGATCAAAGCCTGGCGCTCGGAAGGGACCATGAAGTTCTGCTCTGCAACAGCCAGTTCATAAGGAAGCGACATCAATGATCCAACCAGTCGGCCTCCACCACTGCTCGGCCAGCCGGAACCTTGAGTACGAGTGCGTTTCCAACTGGATCGCGCTTCAGGTCCCAGAAAATCATGGCTGCGCACAAACAGCGGATTGGCACGAATCAACTCCGCCCCGGATGGTGAGTAGAGAGCGTACAGAATGCCAACTAGCGAGTCGCGCAGAATCGGTGCCAGTTCTCCCCTGATCTCAAGCAACTTCCTGGGATTACCTTCGGCACGATCGACAGCACGACGTAGGTTCAAGGTACGCTGGCGCTCAATATGGCGATCCACCCAATGGCCACGGGCCATAACGTTAGCTTCTGCGTTGGATAGCAGAGAGCGTGGCAGGCGGATATCGGAAATGCTGGCAGACAACCTGTTAGCCATCGCTACGTTAAATTCCTCACCTCTCGAAACACGCTCCAGATGATCGGCAAGATCAAACAGAGTCTTGAGGGGGACCAGCTTTTGCAGGGTCAGCAGCTGGTTCAGCTTGTCAAGGATTTCAATCTGGACAGCCTGTTCCCCCATTCCAGGTTCACCAACAAGAAGTTCAAGTAGCACCTGTTGAGGTGATTCGCTAGGTTCATGACCTGTTGCCTCAAGTAGCTTCATGACCCCCTCGCGGCCGGCTTCAAAAATTTCCTGGGAGCCTTCGATGTTGTTAACCAGGGATGAGATGGCAAATAGTGACTCGTCCGCCTTGCTGTCTGGGATACTGCCATTCCTGCACAAGGCCTGCCAGATACCAGACAGTGCCTGCATCACACCTAGTGCATTGGCGCGTCGCGTCAGGTTACCGATCTTGTCCAGCCTCTCCATGGAATTAAAGTGAGCATCAATAGTTTCCTCAGTAAGATTCGGGGAGTCGTTGTACAGGGTAAACTGCTCGCCATATCGCGGATACACATCGATCATTCGATCAACCATTACTGGAGTCAGTGGAACTTGTCGGTTGCGCTCAATGTCAGAAACTGCCAGAAATATCCGCAAGGGTTCGTTCTCGATCACCTTGCGGCAAAGAGCAAACATAGCCTCAATGACATCATCAGGATCACTCCAGCCGGCTGCGGATGCTGTCAGTTTCCCATCATACTTGCCATGTGGATGTCTGACAAACAGGTTTCTCCAGGGCGTCACACCACCAGGTATACGGGGATTGCCCGATGAGTCGAAAGCCAGCCTGGCACTGAGCAGCATGAGGTCAGAACTGGCCCGGAATATCGGACGTGCCGGTCCTGGGCTGGTCACCCTACCGCGGATTGCACTATAGAAACGTTCAATGCGTTCCGGTTCCGTGAAATAGGCTCTTGCTGCAGTTCCCTGGACCCTGGCTATTGAGTCGTAGAATGACGCCATCCAGCCATCATCCGCTTCGATCAATTGCTGGAAGAACTGCCCCCCGTTCTCAACCGGAGTTTTAACCAGCTTTTCCCAGGCGGACCGTGAACGTACACTACCAGGCAACACAGCACCGCCATCCCTGACTTCGAACATGGCACCGTAAAAATCGAGTACGTTGGCATAATCCTTTAGTCGTTCTACCGGCACAACTTCCCGCAACGCTTCAGCAGTAGGCCTGTGCAGGTTATGCATCGCAACGTACAGCCTTGCCATTCCAGGATCATCCAGAAACGCCTCCAGAAAGTCTTCCTTGCCCCGGGAGGCTGACCCCAGCCAGTAATCCTTGCTAAACAGCACTGGCAGGCGCGTAGGTCCAAACGGTAAAAGGAACTGTTTTCCCTGACGGAAGGACAATTCAAGATCAGCCAACGGAAAAGCAGAATCAATCGCCAAAAAAGCTCTTGAAGGGTTAACTGTTTCCAGAACTGCTCCAGGTCCACACTCACCCCGCAAGCGGTAACCGATAACTCTCAACAGTTCGGCTGTTTCTGACGACTCGCACTCCGGCACTTCCAGCATCTGGTCCGGTCCGGCCAGTTGTTCCAGTTCACGCGCCAGGGTCAGGTACTGCTTCAACAGTTTCAGAAATTCGGTTGGCTCCAGCAGGCCAGCTCCCCGGGTGTGATAGCCCCCGGTGAAAATATTGCGTCCCAGTGCAGGTAGCAACTGATCCAGCGACAAATCAGTAGACAGTGCCGCCATACGGCTGAATGAATTCAGCATGCCCGGCACAAGCACTGAATCCGAACCAGTTGCAGGACCGTCATCGATTTGATCAAGTATGTGTCCGGCATTGTCCCAGCCCCCATGCCCCGCCTCACGTAATGCAGCAACACCCTGCTTTGCTACTTCAGGTTCTCCATGCAGCAAGGCTGCCATCACTAGGCGGCGATTCAACTGAACCAACTGCTCATTGTCTTCTGGAACAAGCGATTCCAGGGCTGCAAGATAGGCCTGCACTGCCATGGGGTCACCGTAACGCGCCAGGAAATCCGCTCTAGCTGACTGGATTGCAGAATCCCTTGGGAACTGTTCACCAAGCTGTTCCAAAAGCTGTCGGGCTTCAAGAGGTTGACCCGCAAGTTCGAGTCCTCGCGCCTCTTCAACGGAACCACCCAGCATCGGACTGCACAGTCCTGCAATCAGGAGCCCGGGAATAAGGAAACAGACCCTCATCGCAAAGTACTTTGTAGCACTCCAATTGCAGTTTAATTGCTTTTGATTAATTCCATGATAAGACATGTTTTCACGATTGGATTGTACACCCGATAACATCAATTCAACCTAGCCAATTCCGTGATTATCCCCTTGACACAAGATAGGAGAGATGCTAAGGTGACTGGATGCCCAATCGAGGGCGAAAAGTCATTCGTTACTTCGCCTTAGCGTTTGCCTTTATGTTGTTCGCATTCCTATTCGAGCCGCTGTTTCCCCTTGGGCATTGGAGTTGGGGAGTGTGCGCGGCCATTTTCTTGTTCACGAGTTCCCGCAGCAAGCCAGCCCCTCGGTCTCCATGGATTTGGATGGATCCATCGGTCAGCACCAAGCGTCCTTTCACTTCCTTGGCCTTCTTGCCGGTGGAAACCAAGTAGTGGATTCCGGAAAAAGTCTGGTTCACGGCTTTCGCCATGGGGGGAGTGACCAGCAATCCAGCGGTCACTGTGAGAGTTGTAATAATACGAGCGAATCACCTGTGGTTCCTTTCAGCCTCCTAACGCTCAGGCACGGCGAAAGTGCCGGGCCTTGGAACCATCCCTCTGGAAAGAGAAGCGTCCTGCCTGTTCGCCGTAGGACCGGGGAGCTACCCCGATCCTCAATACACGGCTCTTATATTCAACAGGAGTCCCGACTCACGGGCTTCCAGAAGAATGGCTCCGGCAATGGGTCTATAACGTGCTATAGACGTCTGTCAAGCTGCTTTGAGTGTTTCTTTCTGCGGGCCGTCTACCAGCTCCCGGTAGGTGAGAGGCGGCGTTTCCAGGATGCGCTTCAGCGTGTCCCGGAACATGTACGGGTTGTCGCGGTTGTTGAGCCGCCACTCCATCTCTTCCAAGTAGCGATCCATGTGCTTGGCGCTGATCTTGTGGAAGGCCCCGACAATGGAGCGCTTGAACAGCGACCAGACGCCCTCGATACTATTGGTGTGAACATCGCCGACCACCCATTCGTATTCGGAGTGGTTCACTGTTTCGTGGCGCGTGTCGAAGTCGGCGACGCCCAGATAGGACTTCAGCTCGTCTGTGTAAATGGCTTCGGTGTTGTCGCTCAGGTTTTTCTGGATGAAAGCGTGCAGCGTCTTGCGTTTTATATTGGGAATCCTGGCCAAGCGGACTTGCCCGCCCCGCTGGAGAGCCCCGGCCACCCATGTCTTGCCTTTGCGGCTTCCGGACCCCACGTTTTTCTTCTTACCTCCAACCAAGGTTTCGTCAACTTCGACAATTCCGAACAGCGTAGGACCATCGAACGGATCGTTGCCCATCGCTTCCCGGATGCGGTGGCACAGATACCATGCCGTCTTGTACGAACCGATCCCGAGAGTGCGCTTCATCTGGTTGGCCGAGATAGCCTTTCGGGATTCGAGCATGAGATAGATAGCGATGAACCACTTGCGAAGCGGCAAGTGCGAATCGTGCATGATGGTTCCGGAAGTCGCGCTGAACTGGTACTCGCAAGCGAGGCAGGCCCATTGGTTGCGCTCGGGAATCTCGCACACTTTCCTGCTATCGCAGTGCGGACAAATCACCTTGCCCTTGGGCCAGCGCATGTCTTCCAGAAAGTCCCTGCACTTGTCGTCGCTTGGGAACCTGTCGATCAGGCGAATAAGATTGAAAGAGGTTGTGTCAGTCATGAATCAGAACTCCAACAAGAAGCGGAAGCGTCGGCTTCCGCACAACACTATCGAGCGCCCAGACTCCGAAATCATGGAGCGGATCTTCGGAAAGCGCGTCAAGCGCGAACTCGACAAGATCACCGGGAAGCCCGAAGCAGGTGGTGGAGGAAAGCATCTAAAACCATGCTAGCACCACCATCTACTTGTGTCAAGGGGATAATAACGGCCAATTCAAGCTTTTGCACAGCTAATCTATATCTGAGAGGATGCCAATCCCTGCATCAATTCCCAGAGCCGACGAATATGTACTTCCGAGGTGCGGATATTTCCGATTGCAACACGAATGACAAAGCATCCGTCCAGACGGGCATGCGACAGTAAAAATTCACCAGATGCGTTCACAGCTTCGAGGAGTCGTTCACTCATCTCAGCAGCCTCTTCATCACTAGCACCTGCAGGACAATAATGCAAACAGACTAGCGAGAAATGCACAGGTGCAACCCGTTGGAAGTCTGCAGATTTATCAACCCAGTCTGCAAGCAGTCCTGCCAGTCGGATATGTTCCCTGAGAATCGAGATAATACGGTCACTCCCAAGGGTGCGCAACACATACCAAAGTTTCAGTGCACGGAAGCGCCTCCCCAGCGGGATGGAATATTCCATGAAGTTGACCGCACTGGAATGCTCCTGACTACTGAGATATTCCGGAACCAGTGACAATGCATGCTTTAGCACTTCCGGTCTGGATGTGTAGAAAGCAGCGCAGTCCATTGGGACAAACAGCCACTTGTGGGGATTTACAACAAAGGAATCTGCACGGTCCACACCCTTGAAATGGTGAGCCTTTTCATCGAGCATGGCAGCTGCACCCGCATAGGCGGCATCGACATGAAGCCAGAGTTTGAATTCGCTGGCAATATCAGCGATGTCATCCACTGGGTCAACTGAAGCCGAAGCTGTTGTACCAATCGTGGCAACGATCGCAATGGGGAACAGACCGTTTCCCAGATCGGACTCGATTGAATCACGCAAGCGTTCAGGTTGCATGCTGAAGACCTCATTGCAGGGGATCTTGCGACAGGCATCCGGGTCACGCCCAAGAATGGACATTGTCTTTGCTATCGATGAATGTGCCTGTTCGGAGGCATAGATCACTATGCGGTTCAGGTCAAGTTCAGATCCTGCTTCCCGGGCAGCAATGTTGGCCTGTTCCCTGGCTGCAATAATCGCATGCAGGCTGGCAGTTGAAGCACCCCCATTGATCATTCCAAACCAGGACTGTTGTAAGCCAAGCAGCTGAGCAAGCCACTTCAATGTGGTTTGCTCCAGTTCCGTCAGCGCTGGGGATGAACACCAGAGCAATCCTATGTTGTTCAGTGCAGCGGTCAGGCTCTCAGCAAGAATACCTGGATTGGAACCACCTGCAGAAAAATATGCCATAAAACCGGGATGATTCCAGTGCATGACATGCGGCAGGATCGTACGATCGAAATCGGCAAGCATCTCCGAGGGTTGCGTGCCTTCCCGGGGAGGTTCAGGATCCAGTTTGTCGATCAGTTCACCGGGTCTTACATCCGGTGATACATTCAGTTGCTCCGGGTGAGTGAGATAGTCGGCAATCCAGTCAACTACATCGTGGCCCGCACGACGGAACTCTTCTGGCGAAATATCACTCTTGAGCCGGGTATCTTGTTTGGAACTCACTGAATCTATTTGTTTTTTTCGAATCTGTTGAATTGATCTGTAAAAAAACCCCCTACGAGGGAATCCACCGTCTGCCAAGGCTCCCCGAAGCCTTATAATAAAGTGTATAATTATCCTAGAAAATTTTATCTTTCTACAGGGAGACAAGACTATGCCAACAAACATGATTCGCAGTGCTGTTTTAGCTGCATTCACACTTCTGTTGCTCGCCTCCAGTGCATTCGCACAGACTGGGTCTTTGCGCGGCAAGGTTACTGATAAGGATGGCGAGGGCATTCCCAACGCCATGATTTACATCGAGCGTGAGAGCATACGGGCGAACTACAAGGTAAAGACCAACAAAAAAGGGAACTATTTACACGCTGGACTGCCACTAGGCAAATACAAGGTAAGTCTGGAAATCGACGGTAAAAACATTTATGCCGTCAACGGTTACCCCATCAGTATGGGCACTCCCAAGCCACTTGACTTTGACTTGGGAGAGATCCAGCGGGAATCCCAGGCAATACAGGCTTCAGGCCCATCAAAGGAACAACTTGGTGCGATGAGTAATCAGCAGCGCAAACTGTATGAAAAGGCACTGAAAGACCGGCAGCAGACGATCAGCAAGAACAAGAAGCTCAACGAAGCATTCAATGCGGGGATGGAAGCCAAGCGATTAAAAGATTTCGCGACAGCTGTCTCATACCTCAAGGAAGCGACTGAGATTGACCCCGCACAGCACGTGGTTTGGGCCAATCTCGCCGAACTCTACAGTGCTTTGATCTCAACCAAAGTCGGCGATGCTCGCAAGGAGACTGAGGACTTGGCCATTGAGGCTTATCACAAGGCACTGGCCATCAAACCCGACCCGGCCTATCACAACAACCTGGGACTTACCCTAATCAGGACTGGGCTTATAGAGGAAGGAAGTGCAGAGCTTGAAATAGCAGCCCAATTGGCTCCTGAAAATGCCGGCACTTATTACTTCAACCTTGGTGCTGTGATGGTAAACAGCGGCAACACCGAGAGGGCCATTGAAGCGTTCCGGAAGGCCACTGAAGTAAGGCCTGATTATGCGGATGCCTTTTACCAGTTGGCAACCGCTCTGGTCGGAACAGCCCAGATGAAGGATGATGGGTCCATCGCACCTGCAGCAGGGACTGTGGAAGCCTACCAGCAATACCTGAATCTCGAACCTGAAGGCCGTTATGCACCCAGTTCACAGGCCATGGTACAGAGCCTGACAGGCAAACTGGAAACAGTTTTCGAACAGCCCAAGAAGAGAAGGAAGTAGGCATTGGAATCGAGTTTTCAGATCCAGAACACTGCCAGTTCAACCGGGCTTGTGCTGTGTTTCGAACTCCCTTGTTTGCACAGAAGATGAACTGACACCGTGTTGCGCAACATCATCCTGTTGTTGATTTCGGTGCTAGGTTTGTTCATCGTCCGAAACATTGCCAAGGAGATCGGTCGAGCCGTCTCCCGTGCAATGAATGGGGCTTCTCCAAGTAGCCAGAAGACGACCGGGTCAAAACAGAACAATAGCCAAAGAAGCGGGAAACTGGTTCAGGATCCCCAGACAGGGACGTACATCGATCCCGCTCATGCGGTACGAACCAAAGTAGACGACAAGATTCAATATTTTGAATCAGTTGCAAGCAGGGATGAGTACATGAAGACGAGAGCTTGAATTTGATCAAGCCCTAGTCCATCAACATCCCGCCGTTCACTTCAATGGATTCACCAACGATGTGTGAAGCATCATCGTATGCCAGAAAAGCAATAACGCGAGCCACCTCGTTTGCTTCGCCCGCGCGTCCTTGTGGAATCTGCGACACCATTGAGCGCATACGTTCCTCATTGGAAAACCTCTCGTGGAATGGGGTCAGGATAACTCCCGGGTTGACAGCATTGACGCGTATTCCCGAACTGATCAGTTCCTTGGCCATTCCCTTGGTCATACCTGTGACTGCAGCCTTTGAAGCAGCGTAGGGCATTGCTCCGGGTCCGCCGCCATTGTGACCTGCAATTGAGCCCAGGTTGATGATTGCGCCGGATTTGCGCTCCATCATGTGAGTAATAACGGGCTGGCTAACCCACAGAACACTGTTCATGTTGAGATTCATGACCTGTGACCAGAATGCTTCATCGATTTCAAGCAGTGAACGGCGGCCGACTAGCGAGCCTGCATTATTCACCAGCACATCAATACGATTCATCTGCTGCAGGACTTCTGCAACCAGCCGACAGCATTGCTGGTGGTCTGAAAGGTCAGCCTGGAAGATAGTGGCTTGTCCGCCAGCTGATTGAATAGAAGCCGCTACTTCCTTGGCGGCCTGTTCGCTTTTGTTGTAGTGCACTGCAACGCAGGAACCCCGGCTAGCGAACTCACGTGCTGCTGCTGCACCGATTCCCAAGGAGGCTCCGGTAACAAGAGTGACGTGCGATGATGAAAAATCTTTCATTACGACCTAGTTTACTAGGCATGAAGGAAATTCCAGACAATCAGGAAAAAGCAGGATGAGCGTAGCCAATATATTTCCAAACTACATTGACGGGGAGTGGGTTTTCAGCGAACGTACTTTTGAAAATCTGAACCCGGCCGACACAAGCGACTGCGTTGGCATTTTTTGCAAGGCCAGCCCTGAAGATGCAACCACAGCTGCTGAAGCAGCACAACAGGCTTTTTCAGGCTGGGCTGCAATGACTGCTCCAGCACGTGGAAACTACCTCTACAAGGTTGCTGACATTCTTGAAAGAAACCTTGACACACTGGCGCAGGAGATGACACGGGAGGAGGGCAAGACAGTCCTGGAGGCAAAAGGTGAGACGATGCGCTCGATCAACATCTTTCGCTACTTCGCAGGCGAGGGCTCTCGCATACCTGGCATCCATGTGCCATCCGAGCGTGATCGCGTATTCATGTACGCAGTCCAAAAACCACTAGGGGTCGTGGCACAGATCACCCCCTGGAACTTTCCAAGTGCAATACCAGCATGGAAGCTTGCACCTGCACTCGTTGCAGGCAATACAGTCTTGCTCAAGCCCGCTTCTGCAGCCCCCTTGAGTGCCTGGAGAATCGTAGAAGCTTGCGAGCAGGCCGGCATCCCGAAGGGAGTTGTCAACCTGCTCTGCGGCTCCGGTGGAGAGGTCGGTGAAGCCATGGTTCAGGCTGAACCTGTCAAGGCGCTGTCATTCACCGGCTCTGTCGCCGTAGGTAAAAAGTTACATGCTCTGGCCTCCGCACGGTATTTGAGAATCCAGCTCGAAATGGGGGGCAAGAATCCGACCATCGTTCTTGCAGATGCAGACCTCGACAAAGCCATTGGTAACACGGTGAACGCGGCAATGTTTTCCACCGGTCAAAAGTGCACAGCGACTAGCCGTGTGATCGTTGAATCCAGTATCCATGACGAGTTTCTTGAAAGGCTGGTCTCGACAGTCAAGGCACTACGAATCGGCAACGGGCTGTTGGATGGCATACAGATCGGCCCCGTAATCGACCAAGCGCAGCTTGAAACGAACAAGGAATACTGCAGTATCGCCCAGCAAGAGGGCGCAAAACTCGAGTGTGGCGGGAATGTGCTTACCGATGGTGGGTTTGCCAAGGGGTATTACTTTGAGCCGACTGTCTTCAGTGGAGTGCAGGAGGACATGCGTATTGCGCAGGAAGAAGTGTTTGGCCCCGTGCTGGGGGTCATGCAGGCAGACAGTTTCGAGGATGCCATGCGCATTGCAAACAAGACCGAATTCGGACTATCTGCTTCCATCCAGACCCAGAATGTTTCGCGGATCTTTGAATACATCAACTGCATCGAGGCAGGCCTGATCACGGTCAATCTGCCCAGTGCAGGTGTCGAGTATCAACTGCCCTTCGGAGGCACAAAGGAATCAAGCTTCGGGCCCAAGGAACAGGGACCGGTAGCCCTGGCGTTCTACACCGATTACAAGACTGTCTATCTTGGCTACTAGGCAGTAATGCCATTGCAGGGATGCTCTTGGCATAACAAATAGGCCGAATCCTTGTACAATCGAATCAGTTCCGGAAAGACTCTATCCTGGTGTGCGTTCGTTCCGCAAGGAACAGGAATACAATTACGCACACAGGTTAATTGTCGGGCGCGTAGCTCAGTTGGTTAGAGTGCCTGCTTCACACGCAGGAGGTCCTCAGTTCGAGTCTGGGCGCGCCCACCACTTAACTTGTTTGTTTTCAGCACCTGCTTGCCTTGCCTCTCATTCCTGAAGACGGAATTGTAAAGAAACCGTCAGAAAACTGACTCTAGCTGGCCAGCACAGTCAAGGAAGCTTTGTTGCGCCGTAACAGCCGATGTCTGCGGAACTGTGGTCGCCGGAAATGAGCCACAGAATGTTTGGTGGTCCGGCCCTCGCGGCAGTGACAGCTGAAGCGGCGGTTGCCAGGGAGGATCGACGACTCCATCTCATTCAAAAAAGCCATACTCCGTGTTGCGGTAGCCATACGCAACGTCTTCGTTGATCTCCACTCCCCATCCGGGACGATCGTTCATCGCAATCCGTCCGTTCTCGATCAACGGGCCAGTCTTGAGCAGATCGTCGAAAAAAGGAACGGCTGCTCCATGCCACTCAAGAGCCAGGTAATTGGGCATTGCTGCAGCCAGATGCGCCGAGGCGATCGTCCCTACGGGGCTGCTGATATTGTGCAGCGTGAGGTTCGCGTACCGGGTATCGGCCAAATCCGCAATTTTCTTGCCGATCCAGATGCCGACCTTCTGGGGATCAGGTGCGAGAATCCGCATGATGCGCCTTGTCCAGCAGGCGTTCGAAGTCCCGCCTGTGGTAACAGTTTTCTCCGGTTGCGACTGCGGTCGCGACTTGGCGCTGGACCTTGCCTGAAAGGATAGGATCGTCTGGAGGTGTCGGGTCCTCGATCCACGCGAGTTTCAATGACTCGAGTGCGCGACATAGACGGATAGCATCATCAACAGCGTAGTTCCAGTGACAGTCGACGGCCAGGTCGATCTCATCTCCGATGGCTTCGCGTGCTGCACAGATCAAGCCGACCATGAAGTGAATCTCGCGGTCGCTGAGACCGCGATAGTATTCGTCGGTTGGATACGGCGTAGGAACGTCGATGTCAAACTTCAGCAGATTGAAGCCGCGATCGGCCATCTTGCGCGCACTACTGGTGTACTCCTCCGGCGTCATCACGCCTTCCTCCCTCGAAATGCCGCTTAGCCTGCTCCCGCATCATGTACATAGCCTTGATGCGAATGGACTCGCGCACATAAGGTTTTGGAGGGCAGCGGTCATCAGTACCGAACTCGTCGGTCAATTCGAATCGGCGGAAGGAATGGGTCTTGTCCTCAGCCCAATGGTTCCTTGCGCGGGCAAAAGGCTGAGGCCTTTGAAGGTGGTCAACGCGTTCCAATGCTGGCACGGTGGCCAGGCAGGATTCCCGCAGGGACAAGATCCGATGCACTTGTGGCGTTGACTGACACATTGGCTACATTCGCAGACTTGCTTGGGAAGGACCTTCCGGATGGAACCGGTCCAGACAGTTTCGGTTATCTCGGTGCACTTCTGGATCAGGAACCCACCAAGCAGGTTCGCAGTAGTCTGGTTCATAACAGCTACCATGGAGGTTTCGGCATCAGGCCTGGCATCTGGAATCTGCTGATGTTTCAGACCGGGGGCGGACGAGACTGGAATCCACAGAAAATTAACAGGGAAGAGCCTGTCGGTCAGCTATACAACCTCGCTGAAGATCTTGGGGAACAAAACAACCTGTATATTGCGAATCCCGAAATTGTGGAGAAACTTCAGAAAATGCTCAGGAAAATCAAGGCAAACGGCTACAGTAATTAACAAAATATTTACAAAATCCCGCCTGATAGAAAGTAATAGAAAGTAACAACTAAACACAAAACTCGCCTTCTGTTTACGAGTGAGGTAGACGCAGACAATCACGGTAGTAAGACAGAAGCCCGACTTGACTGCATCATTCCTGCTTCAGGGAGCTAACCATGGACATCCAACACCCCATCGACATCACAAGACGCCAAGTGATTCAGAAATCAGCAGTAGCAGCTGTCTTTTTCACGGTACCGGGCTTGTTTGCCGAGGAACTTGAACGCACCACCGGGACGACTGAAGGGCCTTTCTATCCTGACCACATGCCACTGGATACTGATAACGACCTGCTGGTAATCGGTGATTCCATAACGCCTGCTGTTGGCAAGGTCGTTCAATTGACGGGCAAGGTCACAAGCACCTCCGGTGAGCCTGTCCGAAATGCCATCGTCGAAATATGGCAAGTCGATGCCAATGGCGTGTACTCCCACTCCAGGGCACCTGACCATGAAATGTTCGACAAGAACTTCCAGGGTTTCGGGAGATTTGAAACTGGTCCGACTGGAGAATATCGTTTCCGCACGATCATGCCCGTGGATTACCGTTCAGGCACCAGCAGGCCACCACATATTCATTACGCAATCAATCAACATGGTCGTCGCATACTGACGACACAACTATTCATCAAGGGTAACGAAAGTAATAGCAAGGACTCTCTGTTCCGCACAGGACGGGGGAGACGGTCAAACAGCACACACTCGTTGACAGTGGACTTTACTCCAATACCTGGCTCAAAAACTGGTGAACTAGCTGCCTGCTTCAACATCGTAATCTGATTGGGTTCCTATTAAATTTTTCAAGGTTGAGAACTGCTCCCATCGCATCCCTGAATTAGTACTGGCTTCACTCATCCACCAATGGTCGGTCCTCGATTCGCATCATCGTCGCCAGCATCGTTGCAACTTTCTTCTCTGATCCATCCACAACAGCCCATGCTTCTCCCCGGCAGACAGTGAGGTTACGACCAGCCCGAATCACACTCCCCCTGGCAAGAAGGAAATCCCCTGCAGCTGGAGCAAGAAAGTTCACCTTGTACTCCACAGTAAGTACCGTACTATTGGCAGGCATCAAGGAACGGGCCGCATAACCACAGGCTGTATCAGTCACGGCTGCAATGATCCCGCCATGCAGGTAACCATGTTGCTGCAACAGATCCTCACGGAATGGCAGCTGTATTTCGATTTCACCGATTGCCATACTCACCAGTTCCGCTCCGATTGTCGTCATCAGGCTCTGCTTTTTGAAGCTGCTGCGAATGCTCCGTTCAAACTGTAGATCCTGCCTTCTTAACTCGGGCATTGCTTGTTCTTCACTCCTTGTTTGATTTCTTACTTGTCATTATTCAGCCCGGAAAAAAGTTCCGCTCAGGCCTGCATTTCTTCTTGCAAGAACTACTAAAGCAGGCCTGCATGGTGTATTCCCAGCCCTGATGCAACTTGTATCTGATTGATCTTTTGAAGCAGGAATCCTATCCAGTTGAGCATGCAATAGACTATCCTGTTTTGAATTGTACTCGGGAGAATCCTGTGCCAGGTACTCATAAATTGAAGTGATCGCTTCTCACCCTGGCACTGCCAATAGTGATCGCATCCTGCCTGCTGGTGCAGTGTTCCACTGCACCAGTCGTTTTACAACGCGAGTAGATTACACAAGGTCCCTTGAGCCATTTTTTTGGGTATATCAGCCATGTCGGGACTATTCCATGGAATGCGAGTGGCTAATACATTCTTGCCTTGAGAACAGATTTCACGGACCGAATGCCTGGGCCGGACGAAGCTGCTGAGCTTATCCTGCTAAATACCCAAAACAACTACACAGCACTCGTTGTTGACACAACACGTGCCTTGAATTTCCAGCAAGGAACTATGGTTTACTGGCATCCAGCGAATCCCGAGAGCCAGTTCTTCTTCAATGACCGTGACCCGGAGACCGGAAAGGTGTTCTGTGTCCTTTACGACATCAACATGGGGAAGCGCATCCACGAATACCGGTTTGAAGACACACCGATTAGGAACGGTGGCGTCTCGCCGGACGGACAGTACTTTGCCGGAATCAATTATGCCCGTCTTGCAAGATTGCGTCCGGTTACTGGCTACCCGGGAGCCCATAACTGGACAACCGGGGTCAGCACCCCGGCTGATGATGGCGTTTTTTGAATGGACACTAAAACAGGTAAAAAGAAACTGATTGTCTCGTTCCAAAACTTGCTAAGGCATTACGCAAGGACAGACCTGCTATTGACTCGATGCCGATGTTCATAAATCACACGCTTTAGAACCGTAGTAGTGATCGATTCTTTTCTTTACAAGAGCACACTTCGGCCGTCCCGAGCGTCTCAATGCTTCATTTGTCATCGAGGCTGATGGGGAGAATATGGTGCCTATGGAGACTCACATTGGTGGTCACCTTGAATGGGATACAGGCTCGCGCATGATCGGAGCAATCGCAGGCAGGCAGGCTATCTACGACACCGAGACCCAACGAATGGAAACACCGCTAGGAAACTCAGGATTGTTTCCTGACCCTGAGGGTGACATTGCCCTGTCCCCATCACTGGAATGGTTCGCCAATGGTTACAAGAAGCATGGGGAAATGTTCTACATTCTCTACAACCGCAATAGCGGAAAAACCTATCATGCTGGTGGGTTTGATCTGTTCGGGAAAGTATCAGGTAACAGGGCTAGGTAGTTGACTCCATGCACTACTACATGTTGTACCTGAGGTCGTAGGGGAAGATTACCCCCGGACGCCGGTCGAATCTGAAGCGCGGTTCTCGGCCGAGCGGGCCTGTCGAGAATATCCAATCCAACTACGGTGGTCGGACGGTTTGGTATGCTCGCGCTGCGAAGCCGGGTCGACCCGAACCGCCATCTGGAACCGCTTGATTTGCACATCCTGCCGCTATCGGGCATCGGTGACGGCCTGTACGATCTTCCAGAATTCGCGCAGTCCCCCGATTCTGTGGAGTGAGGTACATACCCCCGGCCACAACATATAGGGGCTTGTGGAGTCAACTACCCAGCCCTGTCAGGTAATTTGCGGTGTGACCCTGCTCCTCGCTGGAACCGGACTGAAAACACCGTTATTATTCCTGCAGTCACAGAAGATGGCAGTCGACAGTTGTTCCTCCTGCGCCTGCCCTGAGGTGCTTGCATAAAGTTTGAATAGTTTACTTGGAACAATATCTTGTTTTCAGTTCTGAACTGTACAGCTAATTACACAGATGACAAGCGAGATCAACGCATAGGATTCCCCACGATGCTTGGTCTGCACTTTCGTTTCGTTATTTCCCAGGAAATTAGCGAACTGTTTCAAGAATTCAAATTCCTGATTCACAATCACCGTCCATATAATCTCTGAAAGCTATTCTTGCAAGCTCATTTACAACTGGAACTACCAGGTGTTTCATGCACTGCAAAGACAGTGCTCAACCGTGACTGGCAAGGTCATGGCCCGTTAAGAGTTTACTCGCAGTTTGCACTTTGTAGCAGTAAACAAAAGTTTTTGTTCGCAAACTACAGCAATTGTATTGCAACAGAATCTACACCTAGTTCAGTAACAATGGATCAAATATGCGAAAGCAGGAATCTGGACAGGTTCAGGCCTCAGTCCAAATAACATGGGGATTTGGATCAGAACTATCGACTAGAAAGAGTTTACAAAGGCTCCGTATCGGAGAATCCGGAAGTGGTGGCTAGGGACGGTTTCGAACCGCCGACGCCGGCCTTTTCAGGGCCGCGCTCTACCAACTGAGCTACCTAGCCGTAAAATTCATTCTATGTAATCGTCCCGTACTGGTCAAGAATCAAGCGGCTACGGGCAATCCCAACTGAACCCCTGTAAACAGTTATTTCCTGAAGATAACAGTTCCTTGTCCAAGGCAAGAAAACCGGCATCATCATGAACTCCCACAGTCAGACCAAATCGAACAGTTTTATTGCAAGCAAATAGATTGCAGGTGGAACAACCAGCAGTCCGAGTATGTCCAGCACGATTCCTGCCTTGAACATTTGAGGAATAGATATCCAGCCACTTGAGATGACAATCGCATTCGGGGGAGTTGAAACCGGCATCGTAAATGCGAATGAAACCAATACTGCCATCGGGATCAACAGGAGGTAGGGATGTACATTTACCTCAACTGCCATTGCAGCAACAGCCGGAGCAAGCATAAGCACAGTCGCAACGTTCGAGGTCATTTCGGTCAATGTTGTTGCCAGCACACAAATCGCCAGTACGATCAGCCATACCGGCAACCCTTCCATGGCACTTAGCCGGGTACCAATCCAGACAGCAAGACCACTGTCCTGTATCCCCGCTGCCAGAGCAAATCCGCCGCCCAGCAGGAATACAATCCCCCACGGGATACTCTTGACTGCAGAAGTCCATTCCAGGATTCGATTGGACCCACCCCCTTCCTGCAGACCTTCAGAAGGAATCAGGAATAACAACAGGCCCATGACCATCGCTACAGTTGAATCGTGAACCATGGAAGGTTCAGGCAACCATTGTGACCAGCCAGGAAGCACTAACCTTCCTAACTCCAGCGGGACGCGGGAAACCCATAACAGCCCAGTACTTGCAGCAACTGTCAACACCCGCTTTTCTGTCTTGTTCATGGATCCGAGGGCAGCTATTTCATCCCTGATCACGTTCTGGCTACCCGGAAATTCAATGGATGACAAGGGGATCGGGCCGCCGAAACGGCATAGGTAAAGCCATGTCACCGGAATAAAGACAATGACGACAGGGACACAAAGAAGCGACCACTGGACGAACCCGATCGGTGGATAATCCGGGTACGTTTGGGAAATGAAGCCCAGGAATGCAACTGTGGTCGGTGAACCTACTATCGTTGCAATTCCCCCAATGCTCGCGGAGTATGCAATCCCAAGCAACAGTATGCAACCAAACACATCCTTTGCAGTACGAGCACTAACAGTGGCTGCAGGTTTATCTTTACTCTCACCCATGCCGGACAGCTGCTGGACAACCGCCATCGCCATGGGAAGCATCATCATCGTTGTGGCCGTATTCGAGATCCACATCGACAATAATGCGGTTGTCACCATGAAACCCAGCACCAACCTCTCGGGCTTGGTTCCAAAGCGATTGATCATCCTCAGTGCAATTCGACGGTGCAAGTTGCAACGCTCCATAGCACTGGCAATCAGAAAGCCACCGATGTACAGAAAAATCAGATGATTGGCATAGTTGATAGAGACACTCCGACTGGAAGCAACACCCAACAACGGAAACAGGCCAATTGGCAGTAACGAAGTAACTGCCAGGTGTGTTGCTTCACCCAACCACCAACAGGCCATCAAGACGGTAACTGCAGCTGTTTTCTGGGCTAACGGGCCCATCCCTTCCGGTGCAGGCAGGCATAGTACGGCTAAAAAACCGATGCAACCGGCTACCAAAGCGAGTGTCTGACGTGTGAAAACGCCTTTACCGTGATTGAACAAAGCCTTTAAAGATAAACGGAGGCTCTTAGAGCAAGATTAACCTGATTGGATGAGTGGTAGCGCTACGGGGATTTGAACCCCGATCTGAGCCTTGAGAGGGCCCTGTCCTAACCCTTAGACGATAACGCCAGAACTGTGTTTATCGTAGCAAGACATCAACAACACATCCAAACGGATTACGGGGATAATGAGCAGGTAAGCAAGAGGGTTTTCCTCAAAGCATGAGTATTCTCAATCGATACATCTTTCGCGAAGTCGCCATAGCTTCACTAGTCGGAACACTCTTGTTTACTCTCGTTCTGTTCCTGCAGCGGGTTGAACCAGTCATGGAACTGCTAGTCGGACGGGGTGCCCCTGGTTCCGACATGCTGCACCTGATTGCTTTGACCATCCCGCAGTCATTCCCGTTCACCATCCCAATGGGCGTCCTGACCGGGATTCTGGTTGGACTCGGTAGGCTTTCCAGTGACAACGAAGTGTTGGCAATTCAGGCTGCAGGAATCAAGTGGCGATCCCTGATGAAGCCAGTTGCGTTGGTGGCATTACTGGGGTTGGCAACATGTGCTGCCACGACTCTCCTGCTCACACCATGGTCATTACGAGAGCAGGTTCGCATCTCCGAGTCATTACGCATCAAGCTTGCCGGAACGGAAGTCGTTCCCAGGGTGTTCATCGAAGATTTCCCAGACCATGTGATCTGGGTACAGGATGTCCTGCCGGGCGAAGGTGTGCACTGGAGAGGCATCTTCATGGCTGACATGAGGAATCCTGAAAACCGCGGATCAGTCAGTGGCTTCAATGCATCTGTTGATGGCCCACGCATAACGTTCGCTTCGGAAGCATTTGTTTTGCCCCGCCCCGAACAGAACCGTATCCAAGTGCGTTTCCCGCTAACAACAACCTATGAGCAGTCCAGTGATTCTAGCCATTACCTTGCGGTGCGCTCAGAGAGTACCGACCAGGTACTGCAAGCACGAACCAGCCGCTTTGATTCCCGCACCAGACAGTTTGACAGGATGGACACTCTCACACTGATTAAAGCAGTTTCGACCGAGACCGCACCCCAGGCAAATATACTCTTGCAGCAACGCTTTGCGCTCCCATTCGCCTGCTTGTTTCTCCCTCTGGCGGGTCTTCCTCTGGCGATTTCCAGACGCCGCTCTGGACGCGCAAGCGGGATTATCCTGTCTCTCCTGCTCTGTTTTGTTTACTGGATGATCCTGCTGACTGGGACAGCCGTAGCCGAGCAGATAGCACTATCCGCTATCCCCGCTGTATGGGCTGCAAATATTTTTTTTGGTGTTCTGGGAATCCTCCTGTTGCGACAGATGAATAAGCCTAGCAGACGCGACTGGCAACTATTGATCAGTCGACGGCTTACAAGTCTCTGGAACAGAGTTTCAAGGATCTACTTAAGACGGAAACTTAGCCAAAAAAAGAGCGTTGCTGCCCCATCAACTCAGCAACATCCCGTCGAACCACTACTCCCGTTAATTGATCGGTACTTACTGCGCAGCTTCCTGTTTTATCTTCTGGTGCTGGTCATGGCTTTCATCGTCCTGATGTTCGTTTTCAGTTTCTTTGAGTTACTGAACGACATGCTTGCGCGAGACAAACTCAGTCAGTTTATTCCATACCTTTATTACTTGACGCCATTCCTGGTCTACAACACGGCTCCATTGGCCGTGATGATGGCAACACTGATCTGTTTTCTGTTACTGGCACGTAGACACGAGTTGATTGCATTCCTCTCCTGTGGAATCAGTCTTTATCGTCTGGCGACACCGGTACTGATCCTGGCTGCCCTGATCGGCGGTGGTTTGTTTGCGCTGGAAGAAGGCTACCTGCCAGAGGCAAACCGTCGGCAGGACGCACTACGTGATGAGATCAAAGGCAGACCACCTCGCACCTATCTGCGACCGGACCGACAATGGACATTCGGCCAACAGGACCGTATTTTCTACCACCGCCATTTCAACCAGTCAACCAATGTTTTCTCAGGGATCAACATCTACGATTTGAACACAAGCCCTTTCGAACTCCGTAGACATATCCAGGCAGAACGAGCGAGTTGGGATGTTTCAGAGGGCACATGGGTGTTTCACAACGGCTGGGTGAGGCAACTTGACGGCATTGAAACAGTCCGCTACGAATCATTCACCGAGCGATCCTTCCCATCCATAACAGAGCAGCCGGATTATTTCCTGAAAGAAGACCGACACGACCAGCAACTGAACCTGAACCAGCTTAAAGCCTACATTCTTGACTTGACCCAGAGCGGGTTCGATACAGTGCGGCTCAAGATCCAAATGCACAAGAAAATAGTATTCCCTGTCTTCGCTTTTTCAATGGCACTGCTTGCCGTGCCATTTGCAATGCTTTCCGGGCATCGTAGCACCATGGTGCCCATCTGTTTCAGTCTGGTGATGGTTATCGTCTACTACACATCGAATGCGCTGGCGGAACAGCTTGGACGTGCCGGACACCTGCAGCCTCCGCTGGCAGCATGGGCGCCCTGCCTGTTGTTTGCATTCGGCGGACTGTACTTGATGCTACGTGTTAGGACCTGAGTCAGATCCCATCACTGCTGCCACGCTACTAATCACCCAGCTGAAAGGTGAAGACTGAATGCCCTGCGGCAACAGTAATAAATTGCTTGCCACCAACTTCATATGTGATTGGGGATGACGCAATCTGCCCACCCAGGTAACGCTGCCAGAGTAGCTCGCCATCGGAAGCATCAATGGCAAGAAAATACCCTTCCCTGCTGCCTGAAAAAAGTACATTGCTGGCAGTCGTCAGCAACCCTGAATCGGACACTTCCGTCATGGCGAACTCCCAGACCATTTCACCAGTCAAGGGATCCAGTGCACGAACTGCACCATAACCATCTTCCTTCGTATAGTTCATGAAGCGGGTGCGTCTTGTAGAGGAGACTGGACTTCGCGGCGACCCGCCAAGGTAACGTTTACCGGGCTCATACTCCTGTTCCCACTTGTAATAAATCGAGTAGTAGTCTTCCCAGACCGAAAGATAAAAAAGTTTTGTCAGGGGGCTGTAGGATGGCGCATACCAGTTTGTCCCGCCTTGTACACCAGGCCAAGTCAGCGTCCCATTGCGGCTGGGGCCCTTGCCCGGAATCTTGATAGGCCGACCGTCTTCATCAATCCCTGCAGCCCAGGTCTGCTTGACAAACGGTTTGCCAAGCAGGAACTCGCCTGTCTCACGGTCAAGCACGTAAAAAAATGCATTGCGGTTACCCCAGAGCATCAGTTTGCGTGGTACATCTTCCCACTCCATATCTACCAGAACCGGTACTTGCACTGCATCCCAATCCCATTCATCGTGAGGAGTGAACTGGTAATGCCAGACCAGCTTGCCTGAATCAGCATCGACTGCGATCACTGAATCCGTGTAAAGGTTGTCTCCGGGTCGCACATCAGGGTTCCAGTCCGGTGCGGGGTTACCTACCCCCCAGTAAGTCAGGTTCAGCTCCGGATCGTATGAACCGGTCAGCCAGATCGAGCCACCACCTGTTTTCCAGGCATCGTTCTCCCATGTTTCATGACCTGGATCTCCTGGCCCAGGGATGGTGTAGAAACGCCAGAGTTCCTCACCCGTCTTGGTGTCGTATGCAGCCAGGTACCCCCTGATGCCATATTCACCTCCCGCTGTGCCAACAATGACCTTGTCCCTGATGATCAAGGGAGCCACAGTCAACGCATAGCCTTTCTCATAGTCTTCGACAACTGTCGTTTCCCAGACTTTTTCTCCTGTCTTTGAATCAATGGCCAGCAGTTTTGCGTCCAGTGTGCCGACATAGAGTGTGTCGCCAGAAATAGCAGCACCTCGATTCACGCGACCACAACAGGGATAGACAAGACTTGGCAGTTGGTGTTCATAAACCCAGTACTCCCGCCCACTGACCGGATCCAGGGCAACGATCTTGTTGGGCGGTTCAGTCAGGTACATCACACCGTCAACCACTAGTGGAGTGGTCTGAAACTTATCATTCGAGGCCGCTTGATAGACCCAGCTCAGTTCAAGATTCTGGACATTCGCCCGATCAATCCCTTCTAGATTGCTGTAGTGCTGACTATAATATGTACCGTTGTAGGTCAGCCAATTGTGTGGCTCGTCAGAAGCCTGTTCCAGCCGCTTCTGGTCCACCGGAGCAGACAGTGCAATGGCAGCAATACTTGCCAGTAGAAAAAACCGCATGCGAATAGGATACCTGAGAATTACAACCTGCTCAACAGAATTGTCTGTACAATAATGCGCTCATGAGAGCCGTTATCCAGCGCGTGAGTTCAGCTGAGGTGCGTGTCGGAGATGAAATCTGCGGCCAGATCCAACACGGACTACTCGTTTTTTTAGGGGTTTGTCACGAGGATACAAACAAGGATGTCAACTACCTTGCCACGAAGACTGCAGGGCTAAGAATCTTCGCGGGACCGGATGGTCGAATGACACTCTCTGCACGGGATATTGATGCCTCTGTCCTGGTTGTCTCCCAGTTCACCTTGTACGGCGATGTTCGGAGAGGTCTTCGTCCAAGCTTTGACACTGCCGCACCCCCGGAGTTAGCCGAGTCCCTTTATGAGGACTACGTGCGAATTCTGGAAATGGAAGGGCTACAAGTTGCCAAGGGGGTATTCCGAGCCACTATGCGAGTATCCCTGGTCAATGACGGGCCTGTCACGATCCTGCTTGATTCCAGTAAAATTCTGTAAGTCCTACAGGAGCAGAATTACAGAATCGCTTCATGTACAAGCCTCGTGCCCTCCGTTCCTGCGAAATAGTTCAGCATATTCAGTATATTATCTAGTTTCATCCAAAAACAATTATGCTAAAACCATCAATTTCAGAAAGTGGGACTAATAGTTCTATATATCATACCAGTACAGTCAATATACGATACTAGTAATCTTGCTATATGTATATGCTGTACTTGAACTATTCAGAAAGGAAAGGATGTAATGTCTAATCAAATAATCCAATCTACATCCATCGAGCCAATCTTTAAAGCACTTATCAAGGATAAGGTCGATCCGGAAATGGCACAGAAAGCGACAGAAGCTACCAGAAATTTGGCTGGCGAAAACGTCCACATTGAGATGTCCGCCCGTTTCAATGTCCAGGATGCGGCCATAAAGAGCCTAAACAGTGCGATGGAGTTTCAGTACTAATCCCTCAATTCGCAATACAGACTCCTGATCTGGATCATCGGGACTAGCGCTGCCATGGTCTTGGGTCTTGATATCCTCAATCGCTACTTTCCGGCAGGCTAACATCAACAGGATCGTCTTGCTACCGTGCAGGCTTAGCATGGCCAACAGCATGCTTACCCCGCTGAAGGGCTGCGCTTCTCTCTGCTTCACTTAGCGTTGTATTGAACGTTGCCCCGAATCCATCAACTTGCCGATAGGGATAGAGTTGCCAAGGATCACATCCTTCGACTCGTGGATCTTCTCCAGCCCTCAACTCTGACTCTAACCATACCCAGAGTTCCTCACGAATCTTCTGATACGCCTTGTCTCTCGCAAGATTGTTCAACTGGTGAGGATCAGCCCTGCAGTCATACAACTCTTCAAGTGGACGTTTTCCAAATCCCAATTCAAATTCCCGGGGAAAGTTTTGCTGTGTTTCTGGACGCAGCATGAAATCCTTGAACGGACCATCATCCACATCCCCGTGGGGAGCCTTGTTTGAGGAAATGAACTCAGGCCCACCAGTCGGCCAGCGATCTGGATTGAAATTACGAATGTAGAGGTAATCATGAGTCCGGATCGACCGCATAGGGTAGGTTGCACCCTCAGGACGACACCATGTATGGCGTTCCATGCCTGTCACAACATGATCGCGTTCAGGATCTATTAGTCCATCATTTTCTACTGTCAGCAGGGGCATCAGGCTACGGCCTGTATGCGTGTTCAAGGGAGCCAGCCCGGCAACCTCAAGAAAAGTGGGTGCCAGGTCGCAGTGTGATGTGAAGTCATCAATTCGACGCCCTCCAGGAATCTGATCACGCCAGCGTATCGCTGTCGGCATGCGTATACCACTGTCGTATAACGTTGCCTTGGTACGTGTGTAGGGCATACCGTTATCAGATGTGACTATTACCAAGGTATTGTCAAGTTCGCCAATCCGCTCTAGCGATTCCAGCATGCGTCCCAAGTGATTGTCGAAGTGCTGGATCTCGTAGTAGTAGTCGAGCAGTTCCCTGCGAACTTCCGGGGCATCGGGTAGATAAGGTGGCACTACAACACTGTCCAGATCCAAGCCACTACGCATTCCAACATCAGCCTCGTATTCACGGTGTGGTTCCGTGCAGCCGAACCAGAAGAAAAAAGGACTGTCATTGCTGCGATCTGCCAGAAAATCATCGAAGTTCGCAGCATAATCCCTGATATCAATACCGTACGGAAGATCGGGATCCAGTCTTGAGTCATACTCAGTCCCGATGGGATGTCGAGTCAAGCCCGCCGCTTTCCAGTCGCCTGGTGCCCATGGCTTACCAACAAAACCGACATGGTAGCCGGCATCTTCCAATTGATGAGTAACCAGTGGATATTCCTGAGGGAGTGTTCCGTAAAGCAGACCTGCTTCACCGATCTGCCAAATCTGTCGACCAGTCAGTAGGGCTGCACGAGACGGAGAGCAGGATGGACATGCCGTGTAGGAATGGTTAAACAGTACACCTTCCTGTGCAACTCGATCGAAAGCCGGAGTTTTTACAACTGGGTCCCCCAATATCGAAGCGTGTGGCCAGGACTGGTCATCAGAAAATGCCAGCAGGATATTGGGTCGGCGATCTGAAGTGGATCTTCCACCACAGCCTGAGATGCCTGCGACAGCACCAACACTCAGCAGTTCCCTTCTTGTTATCCCCGGACTCGAAATGGTTTGCTGTTCAGACATTCGTATCCTCTTCCTCCAGAATGGATAGCCTGCTGCGAGCCCCTTCCGAGCTGCGGGCAGGCAGATCATCCATAACGGCAGGGTACGGGTAATACAGCCCCAGCAAATCCTGCATGGACTGGTTGTAGTTCAGTGCTTCCTGACGGTCGACACAACGGCTCCAGTCTTCAATCGGTTTGATGGATTTCATGGTGTAGGATCCCAGTAGAGCAGCGCGCGCGTCACTGGTCTGATTCGTTTGCCCGGCATGCCACATCAAAGCAGGGAATAGTAACAGTGATCCCGGTTGCATCGTGACACGGATGTGACACTTGGAGAACTTCTCCGGATTGGGCCAGCAGGCCAGCTTCTGGCTTTCAGGAACGATAGCCGTGGCGCCGTTCTCCAAGGTAAAGGGATCCAGTGCAATGACTGACTCCACAGCCAGGTGATAACTGGCATCCAGCGTACGTGGCCAACGATCACGGGCGTGCAGATCCCAATATGGATAGTCCACATGCGGTTCCTGTGCCTGGGCATCAGGATAAAGCACATTGGCTGCAAAGGAACTGAGCATCAGGTCTTGCCCGAGAATAGGCTTGAGAATCGCAAGTATGCGTTCATCGCTGCACATATCACGAAACACATTGCCCTTGGCAGGCAGGTTCCAGACACGTTTCTGTGCAGGATTCTCTTCATCCCCGTAAAAGTGAGCTGTACGTTGAGGCTCCTCACTGAGCAACTGGTAAATTCGACTACGGGCTATTGAGGTCATTTCCTCAGGGAAGAAATTCTCGAAAACCAGAAACCCGGTGCCGTGACACAATTGCTCGACACAAGACTCAACATCCAGGATGTCAACTTGCATCTCGCTAGGATAGCGAGAAGAGGAATATACAACAATGAGCCTAATTCACATTGCCTTGCTCCCGGGAGACGGCATCGGACCGGAAGTACTGGAAGAATCAGTAAACGTCCTGAAATCACTGGAAGCTAACTCGGACGATCTTGTATTTGATTTCAGGAACATCTCTGTCGGAGCAGGTGAATTCCTGCGGTCTGGAAACCCGCTACCACCCACTGCTCTCAAAGCAGTCAAGCAATGTGATGCCATTCTGCTCGGTGCCATGGGGCTGCCGGATGTGCGTTGGCCCAATGGAACCGAGATGGCTCCCCAGATTGACATTCGAGAGCAACTCGATCTTTACCAGGGAATTCGGCCTATCAAGTTATACATGGAATCCTTAAGTCCGCTCAAGGGCTACCAGCCAGGAAGCATTGATCTCGTTCTTTACAGGGAAAACACCGAAGGGTTGTTCTGGGATCGCAAGATAGCACGTGATACTGCTGCCGATGAGGTAACCAATACCATGCGTATTTCACGCCATGGAACCGAACGTATTGTGCGGGCAGCATTCGAGGAAGCACAACGCAGGAAGAAGCACAGGATATGTCTGGTCGACAAGGCCAATGTCCTGCCTGCCATGGCATTATTCAGGGAAGTGTTTGATGCAATTGCTGAAGAATACCCCAACATCGAAACCGAACGTGTCTATGTGGATGCAGCAGCGCTTTATCTCGTGCAACAGCCGGAGCGCTTTGATGTCATCGTCACCGAAAACATGTTCGGGGATATCTTGTCCGACCTGGCAGCCGGGATCATTGGCGGAATGGGTATGGCTCCTTCAGCAGATATCGGACAGGATTATGCCGTGTTCCAACCAGCACATGGCAGTGCACCGGATATCGCAGGGCAAAATGCAGCTAACCCGCTGGCAATGATCCTCTCAGCAGCAATGATGCTGGACTGGCTGGACCTATCCGCTTACGGAAACTCTGTGCGGCATGCGGTCGAAAAGACTCTTCAGGATCCTGCGAACAGGACCCGAGATATTGGAGGTAGTATGAGTTGCACTGAGATGGGCGATGCTGTTATCAGAAATATGTAGAATGCAGGTCGCAGGCTAATCCTGCGCAGTATTGAAGTATTCCGGTAAGACAGTAGAGCCATCGATACGAGCGGAGTCTATCTGTTCCTGCGTCAGGTCTTCTGCGGTTCGCAGATCGGTTCCTCGCAGATCAGTATCCGCAATTTCAACCCCGATCAGTCTTGTGCCAACCAGATTTGCATTATGCAAGTCCGCACCTCGCATATCTGCGCCTGAAAGATTTGCCATGATCAAGCTGGCGCCACTGAGGTCTGCATCCCTGAGGTTCACCAACTGGAGATCTGCATTGTCGAGGTTGGCAGAACTCAGATCAATTTGAATGTCTGGAAATTCATACCTCCAGGCATTCCATGCATCGACATCACGTTTCAGTTGCAACAAATGTTCTCGATTTGCCATAAACCGTATCCTATTAACTCGTACAATTCTGGCATTATGAGACAATTCAGGTCTAACTGGGGAACCATGGCCAGAAATTCTCCTTCGAGACAACAGTCAGGTCTCTCCTGTAATTCGACATAAAACCGAAGGAAGCCATGAAACTCTTATTACCTGCTATCACACTTGTTGTACTCACAGGATGCGGGAGTTCACAGCCGGAGCCTACTGCCCAAAAAAAGCCTGTTGTCCAGATAGCCAAGATTTTCGACGAAACCCACAAGTTTCACAAGGAAGGTTTGGTCGGGGCCAAGGTTGTCGAGAATCATCTTGGCGGTAAGGAATTCATGCCAGGCGGTAATATCGCGGAGTACAAAAAAGATGGACGCGCTTATCAAGTCTTTTTTACACTGCAGCAGGATTCCCAAAAAGCAATGTTTTTGTTCATGGATTACAAGGATCTCCTTCAGGAACAAAAGTTCATCGCCACCTTCGGAGGATATTTCGGGATGGATGGTGATGTACCAACCATGATTTTTCAGAAAGAAAAGTACATCGTGGTGATTACAGGCCTCGAACTGAAGGATGCTGATCTGGCCGGTCGTTTCATTGCCGGTAATCTCAATTAGTTTAAATGAGTTGAATCCCCTGCTGCCTGTATCTTGTTTGAAGGCTTCTTGGTAAGGGCAGCTTGGTTGATGGACCCGATCTAGACAACTCAATGCTGGTACACGGCTCGACGCTCGGTGACGGCAATGAGCACGATTTGCCACCCTAGCCGGAACTTCACGGCAGGTTCAAGCCGTGTTCATTGCACAACTTGTTGCGTTCATTGGGTTTTGCCTGTCCAAGCGCGACCCTCAACCTGTCACGGTTATGGGAACAGTCTGAGGCGGATCGACTCCGAGCAGGTCGAAGGCCTGGCGCTGGAGGGTGGTGGGCTCGGTGGCGATGGTGATGGCGGTCTTCGCCTGGGTGGGCAGGGTGAGCCGGTTCAGAGCGATGGTGGAGAGATCCCCCAGCAGGGTCGGGAAGCTGTGCACGGGAAAACCCTCCGGTGTGGTCTTGGTGTCGGCCTTGTGCTTGGCGCGATCGGAGACTTCCGCCGGTTCGACGGGCGTGTCGCGCCGGGGGCGCGCCGCGACCAGGTCGTCGTCCTGGAACAGCAGCGGAGCCAGCCGCCGTCGCATGTGCCATTCGACGTAATAGGCGAACATGCACAGGAAGACATGCCCGCGCACGTGGTTCTCGCTGTAGACGTGGATCGGGCGGACCCGCAGATGATCCTTGCTCGTGCGGAAGGCGCGTTCCACGCCGGAGAGGCTCTTGTAGGCCTCGACAGCGGCCTCGGCGGCTAGATCGGGCAGGCTGGTGCGAATGGCATAGAGGCCGTCGAGCCGGGCCTCGGGCTCGTGATCTCGGCGACGGCATCCGGAACCAGGCTGTCGGCCGCCAGCGGGGCTTGGCCCTTCTGGCCCTGCCCCGCCTGCCCGGGTGCCGCCACCAGCTTGCGCAAGTGCTTGGTCGTCAAGGCGGAGATCCAGTCCAGACCGGCCGGTTGCAGGTCCGCGCGGATGCGGGCCGTGGTGAGCATGCCGCGGTCGCCGACCAGCGCGATGCGGGCGATGCCGAAACACTTCCTGATCTTGTCCACCTGCCGTCCCACCGTGGTCGGATCGGCCGTGTTCCCGGGGAACACCTCGACCGCCAGGGGCAGCCAGCGGCCGAGCACAGCAGCCCGAACACGATCTGCTGCTTGCCCTTCTGGCCGTCCCGGTTGTAGCCGAAGGCGGCCAGCGGGCAGAGCCGCCCCTCCAGGTAGCTCGAGCTCACGTCGTACAGGATCAGGGTGGCGTCCTGGAGGTGCCGGTTGGCGAGGCTGGTCTCGATCCAGCGCTGGCGGGCCAGCAGCCAATCGAGCATGGCAAGCATCTCGTTGCCCGAGACGGGTCCCAGGCCCAGCAGGGCGCCGAGGCTGGAGTCGGCGGTGCAGGATGCGCTCGAGCCCCAGCTGGCGGCAGGTCCCGAGGACGGCGGCGACATGGCCGTGGGCCCAGGAGCGCTCGATGCGCAGGAGCTGGGAAGCGTCCTGGACGGCAAGGCCGCCCCGCAGGACGGTGCGGAAGCCGTCGCCGACCTCAGGCGGGAGCCTGGAGAGGTTGGCCAGGGTCTTCTTGCGAATGCGCTTGCCTTCGCGCCGTGCCTCGCGGAGCAGGATAGCGGGCTTGTTGGCTTGGTTGGGGATGATTTCGACGTGGAAGGACACGGGCGAATGTTATGGAAACATTACAGGCAATGTATCAGATCTAGAAATCAATTGTATCAATAATTTTAGAAAATGTCTCGGTGGGCTTTGTTATGGGAACATAATGCCAGTTACAGAGGCCTCGGGACGGGAAGAAGCCCTTTGATCTCAACAGGTTATCGCCCAATCGGCCTTCGTGAAGTTCCGCCTAGTCCTTGGCAGGGGTAGCGACTTGACCAAATACCACAAGCCGATGAATCCAGCGAACATTCATCTCGCACGCCTCCATAGGATGAGCATGAAAATCAACTGATTTGGCACATGCAACAAGGCCACCGAGGAACTTGCTAGCTCACCCCGAGTCCTGCAGTCGACAGAGCAGTGCCAATTCAATCAACTGAGGCCATGACCTCGGCCACGTGAGGGCAAGCCACTCGAATGCATTCCCCTGGAGCGACTGGATAAAGCGGTAGTGGCGAGCCGGTAAGCAGGATGTCTCCCGCTTTCAAACCGATGCCAAAGAATGCGAGCAGATCGGCTAGCTCTGGAAGCGTCTCAAACGGATCAAAGCTGGCACTGGCGTTAATTCTGTCGTCTACCGAGACACGGATGTTCAGAATGTCGCTGGGCCCCACGGGTGGCATAGCCTCCGGGACGACGAGTCCAGCATGGAACGCGTTGTTCGCAATCAACTCTGCTGCCGAAGGCTTCTGCCCTCGAAAAACGTAGTTGTGAAGTTCGATAACGGGAAAGACTTCGCGGATGTACTGCTTCGGGGCTTTGCGGAACCGCTCAGTGTCCAGGACATCCTCGGCAAGCGTCACGGCGAATTCGCCCTCAATTCCAAGGTTACAGAATCCATCTATCGGAAGCACGGTCCGGCTAGTACGTATTTCGCTCCGAAAGACATGCCCGAAGACAGCATGTTCGATACCCAGTTGGCGCCGAATCGTCTGGCTGATGCAGCCGATCTTGAATCCTGCAACCGACTCGCCTCGCTTGACTCGCAGCCGGGCTGTCTCGATCTGCAACCAGTACGCCTCATCAGTACAGAGACACAGTCCTTCTCCTGCGAATGAGGTTCCCGGAGAGCAATTGGCATAGTCCGCTAACTGGCGCCTAGCTATATGCTGCAACTCGGCACCTAAGCTTGAGCCATCCCCTCTCATTTGTCCTACTTTCATCAAAGTCTTAGCCATACTGAAACCTCTTGGTGCGGTCGCCCAGAGCATGAGGATGTAAATATGAGGGCATACACGGCACAAACCATTTCTGATCTCGACGAATAGAGACCCAGCGCATCCCTATGAGAGCAAGTCAAGACTCATGCTGGCAAATATATGCATAGATGGGATGTGGGGTGGGAACCGCACACATGTTTCATTAACCGAGTTCGCGCTGACTATCAGATAAATGAAGCTGCACACGTGAACTTGCATCAATCCCTTAGAACAAAATCATCAATATGCGCCACACTCTTGTGCATACTTATTCTGATATCAGCCTCCAAGTCCTCTGGGAAGCCTTACAGGACGATCTCACGATAGTGCTTAGTGTAGTTGAGCATTGGATATTGCCCACTGAATGACAGTCTACTCAGCAACTCGCAATTGAACGAAAATGGTTTCCATTACATTGAAAAACAATGATAAATCTGGATGCCTTTACAGATAGCAGGCAAATCAATAGACCAAGGATCATTGAGTGCATAAAATAGAGGCAGCCATGGCTTTCAGGATCGCCACAGTGATGTTGCTGCATGTCCTTGTTCTACAAGGACAAGGTGATCCTGTCCAGATGTTCGAACAAAAGATTCGCCCGGTGCTTACAGCGAAGTGCCAGCTTTGCCATAACGAACAGCTCAAGACCAGCGGTCTCTCACTGGTTTCCCGAGAATCGGTATTACAGGGAGGAAAACGTGGTCCGGCAGTTATCCCAAATCAACCTGAACATAGTCTGCTTCTTGCTGCCATTGAGGCGGACGGGGCATTGCAAATGCCACCAACCGGGGCACTTAGCCCCGAACAGGTGGCATCGTTCCGGACCTGGATTGCGAATGGAGCTGTCTGGGGTGAAAATGCTCGGAAACAAGCCAATGTCATGACCCTTTGGTCATTCCAACCGATCCGTAGAATCGAACCACCCAAGGTGCACCAAACCGATTGGGTGCACAACCCCATCGATAATTTCATACTTGCCAGGCTCGAGCAGGAGGGACTCATGCCTTCACCCGAAGCGGACCATCGCACACTGATCCGACGTCTCAGCCTCGATTTGACTGGACTACTGCCAACCCCGGGAGACGTCCAATCCTTTGTGGGTGATGATCAATCCGGTGCATATGAACGGCTTGTTGATCACCTGCTGAACTCACCGCACTATGGTGAGCGCTGGGGACGCCACTGGCTGGACATCGCCCGTTACGCCGACACTAATGGCTATTCCATTGATGGGCCACGCTCAATCTGGCGTTATCGCGACTGGGTAATTCAGGCTCTCAACGGCGATATGCCTTTCGACCAGTTTGTGATTGAGCAACTTGCTGGGGACTTGCTGCCTGAACCCACTGAATCGCAATTGGTGGCCACCGGTTTCCATCGCAACACGATGATCAACCAGGAAGGGGGCATTGATTTTGAGCAATACCGCGTAGAAGCGGTAGTCGATCGCGTTAGCACAACCAGTGCTGCTTTTATGGGCCTGACACTCGGCTGTGCACGTTGTCATGACCATAAATTTGACCCGATCTCACAGCGTGAGTTCTACCAGATGTATGCTTTCTTCAACAACATCGATGAGTTGGATGGCAATCGCTCCGAAACCGAGAGTCGCAAGAACATGATGCATCCTCTCCTCGAAATCGGTTCTCCGGCTGACTTCGCAAAAAGAAATGCAACAAAACAACGTATTGAAGAACTGGAAAGTGGACTGACTGAGTACCAGATCGCGCTGGAATCAGACTGGGACACCCACTATCCACTTGGAGATGATTCCGCAGTTGAGAGGGCACGGGAAATTGTCGAGATCCCAAGAAATAAACGGTCAAGCATTCAGAAAGAAGTCCTGAAGCGATTCCTTGCTGGCCGGGATGAGAAATTCAAGACCACTCAGGAATCCATCCTGGCACTGAGCAAGGAGATACCGAAAATCGACTGGACCATGATCATGCGTGAGTTGCCTGAACCTCGTGAGACCTACATTCACGTACAAGGTGACTTTACACGCAAAGGCGAGCCAGTTTCACCGAACACCTTGGAAGGACTACCTGCACTGCCCCCGTATGCACCGCGTAATCGCCTTGGTTTAGCGCAATGGTTGGTCAGTGGAAAGAACCCCCTCCCGCAGCGTGTGACCATGAACCGCATCTGGCAGCGTTACTTCGGCCTAGGCATTGTCGAGACAGAGAGCGACTTCGGCTCACAGGGATCTGCCCCTTCGCATCCAGAGCTACTGGACTGGCTGGCTTCGGAATTTGTAGAGCGGGGCTGGAGCCTCAAACAGATGCATCGTCTGATTGTGCTCTCAGCTACATACCGCCAATCATCCACTTATCGGCCCGACGCAACTGAAACCGACTCTTCCAATCGGTTGCTGGCCCGACAGAACCGCCTTCGGCTTGAAGCTGAAATCATTCGAGATGCAGCATTGTCAGCATCCGGTCTGCTAGCAGATACTGTTGGTGGTCCCAGCGTATACCCACCTCAGCCTGAGGGGGCCGGCCAATTCACACAAGTCGACCGACAATGGAAGGCAGATGAAGGTCCGGATCGTTTCCGTCGAGGGATGTACACGTTTTTCATCCGTTCGGCTGCACACCCAGGGCTGGCCTTGTTTGACAGCCCGAATGCCCAGGAAACCGTTACAAGGCGCAACCGCTCAAATACACCACTGCAAGCTCTTACCCTTCTGAACGATGACTCACAAACAGAGTTTGCGGATGGTCTTGCCCAACGCATCATTGCGAGCTCTAGCAGTATGGATTCCCGCATCAATAATGCTTTTGAAATCTGCCTGTCCAGGCCACCTCAAAAAGCAGAACAGGAAAGAATGCAACAGTTCGTCGGACAAATGAAACAAGACTTTGAAGTCGACACTCAGGCTGCACAGTCCTTCAGTTCTGCCTCTGCTGAAACAGCTGCATGGACTGCCATGGCACGAGTCATGCTGAATCTGGATGAGTTCGTGACACGACAATAGCTAGGAGACATTGATGGACCTGGACCGGACACTGCTCACCCACCGTACCCGAAGACAATTATTCGAGGATTGCGGGATTGGTGTTGGCAAATTGGCACTGACGTCACTTCTTGTCGGCGATTCACTTTATTCAAAACCGGAAGATAAAAACAGCGGCATGCATCATGCACCGCGAGCCAAGAACATCATCTACCTGTTCATGGCTGGAGCTCCCAGTCAGTTTGAATTATTTGAACCGAAAAAGGAACTGCAAAAACTCAGTGGCCAAGCACTGCCACCCTCCCTGCTGGAAGGCAAGCGTTTTGCCTTCATGGAGTCTTTCACCAAAGCTCCGCCAAAGATTCTAGGGACACGCCGCAAGTTTGCCCAACATGGCGAGTCCGGCCGCTGGGTTTCAGAATGTCTACCCCATATGGCTCAAGTCGTGGATGACCTGGCTTTTGTACGGACAGTTCGTACGGACAACTTCAATCATGCGCCAGCCAAGGTACTGATGAACACAGGGACCCCGATCTTCGGACGCCCCAGTATGGGATCCTGGGTCAGCTACGGCATCGGCAGTGAATCAAAAGACCTTCCGAATTTCGTTGTGTTACAGTCTGGCCCTCGGGGACCACGTGGCGGTGCCGTGAACTGGACCAGCGGTTTCCTGCCGACAGCTCACCAAGGGATACCCTTCCTGAGTGGTGGGGCTCCCATCCTGAACATGACAAGCCCTGAAGGCTTTGATGATAGTCGGCAGTCGGCGACTATTGCGGCAATCCAGGACCTCAATCGAATGAACCTTGAAAAGGCTGGAGATCCCGAGATCACAACTCGCATTGCTGCCTATGAAATGGCTCACCGCATGCAGACCAGTGGCCCGGAATTAATTGATTTTTCCAGTGAGAATCAGGCAACACTTGATCTGTACGGAGCCAAACCAGGCGAAAAGTCATTTGCCAACAACTGTCTGCTGGCACGCAGGCTGGTTGAACGTGGTGTACGATTCGTGCAGCTATATCATTCGAGTTGGGACCACCATGGAGGCCCGGGCGAGAGCTTGGAAAAGGATCTTGACGAAGTCTGCCTGTCAGCTGATCAAGCCTGCAAAGCATTGATTATGGATCTCAAACAACGCGGCATGCTGGAGGACACCCTGGTCGTTTGGGGTGGAGAATTCGGCAGAACACCGATGGGTGAAGTTCGCGATACCGTAGGCCGGAACCATCACATTGATGCTTTCACTATGTGGTTTGCTGGAGCAGGGACGAAAGCTGGTTACGATTTGGGGGAAACCGATGAGATAGGGTTCTCACCTGTCAAGGATTCTGTACATGTACACGACATCCAGGCAACCATCCTGCACCTGCTGGGTATCGACCATACGCAGCTGACATTCCGTTTCAGGGGTCGTGATTTCAGGCTCACTGATGTTGGTGGCAACGTAATTGAAAAATTGCTTGTTTAGCCGCTCGTCTCACTTGCGCCCACGCGTCTGAATATTTAAAACGCAAGATTGAAGCCTACTCCGGCCGAGTGGGCTTCATGAATTGTGGTCACGTGAGAGTCCGGGTCATATCGGTAAAACAATCCGACCTTGGTTCTTGAGTTCAGTTGATAAATGAGCTTGGTCTCAAGCTCAATTTCCAGATTCCTGAAACCATTGAAAAACCGCAGTTCCACGATTGGCTCAAAGTGGAGTTTGCCGGTGATGGGAAACTCCTTCTCCAGGTAGGTCACAACCTCTTCCAGCGAGTTAACGAAGGCGTCCACTTCGGCCAGCATGGGTAGCCACCAGTGCACACCGTCAAGTGCTGCGCTTCCTGATCTGTGTATTCACCTCCGGCAATGCAAGCCAAGCAATGCTCAATTGATAAACCACTCCAAAGTAAAATTCTATCCAGTCCACAATCAACACCCCCTGGAACTGCAACCATTGGTGACAGAAAACACTCAGCTCCGGATCTCTGCAGGGAGACCCGGTGAAGAGTACCAGGTTGGTGATGTTTGACCAGCTCCTCGTCCCGGTACAATCACTCCTCGGGCCACACCGAGCGCACGACTACTTTCTTCAGGTACAGGACGTCCGCACTGCTCTCAATTGGGACTGCTAGCTGCTACAAGATCCAGTCCTCCCCCTGAACTCCTTACTACGGAACAGACACTCCAAAAAGAATCAGTTGTGGACTATTGCTCCGCAGTGCTCATTCGAGTTCTTTCGCCAGTCCCCCTCGTAGCACCTGATACCATCTCCTCTTCCCATACCCACTTTCAGACACAACTGTCATTTGGGAAATACTAAGGCCATGTTTCAGTCTCGCAATCTACGTTGGAGTACAGGCATACAGCGTCTGGAGAATCACAAAAAATCGTATGCAAGGGCAGTTGCGTCGATCTGTCCGGCCTGCCTATGTGGTGCTACTGGGCATGAGTTGACCGGATGCGGGCACGCTAGAACGCCAGTTCCAGGCTGAATTTGAACGCTCGCCCGTCATTGAGTGTGTTGGTAATCTGTCCGAAGCTCGGAGAAGTCAATTCACGGCCGGGCTGGGCGAACTGCGGATGATTAAAAAGGTTCAAGGACTCGGCGCGGAAGAGCAGCGTTATATCGCCCACTGGCGACCATCGTTTCGACGCTGCAACGTTGACGTTAAAAATCCCGTCCTTACGAAAAGTGTTGCGGCCCAAGTTGCCTGCCACGTCCCCCGGTAGCATGAAGGCGAATGCGGATGGTGGTAGCTGGTCGAGCGACGTGTCCGGATCGTCCACCGAACGCCCTAGTACAGCGACGTCTACCACGTTCGGCCGGTCTCCGGGGGAACCGTCGACGTTCCCAAAACCTTCGCCGTCAGAACCAGCGACTACATCGAAGGGAGTACCGGATTTTACCAGGGTCACCATGCTCAACTGCCAGCCGCTAACAAGACGGAACACGGGTCCTCGCCAATTGGGCAGCCTCCAGTTCATCTTCAGCAAGAGTGCGTGGGGTTGGTCAAACGAACTCAGACCCCGCATCTCCGCATGAGAGTTGAATTCCGATTGACTGCGACCTAGCCTGGCCGAGGTGCCAGATGCGGTATTTGAGAAATCGTTGCCCAAGTCGATCGCCTTGCTCCACCAATACGACATTTCCATCGTCATTCCCTTCCAGTTCGGAATGCCCAAAACGACCTTGCCCGCATCAAAATAGCCCCTGGAGCCATTCAGGACGAGGCGGTTGTCGAAGAAGCGCGGGTCCGGCCGACGCTGATTCACAGTGGATGTCGTTTGGGGAATGCCTAGTACCGGCTGTGCCCGGTTCGTGTACCAAAGTGTCAGGAGCTTGTGCGTCCGGCTGCCCACGTAACCGATATCAAGCGTCCAGTCCCCGCCCAGAGGCAGTTGCCAGTCCAAGCCGTACTGGTGAGAGTAGGGCATGGCGAGTTCGGGATCCATTTGGAACACCGTGGATCTCGCGTTGGGGTTGAAGTCAGAAGGTGCGAGCCGCGCTAACGGTTGCACCAAGTCCGGAACCTGCACAGTGATATTGATATTCGCGGGAGGACTGAAGCGAGATTGGCCGTATGTAACATCGAAGATCTGTCCGTAGTGAATTCCGTAAGACCCCCGCCAGATGCCCAGCCCGCCACCGAGACGGTACGCGAATCCCACGCGTGGTGCCAGATTGTTACAGTCACAGTCGTAAGGGATTTCGGTCAGACCGTGAACTTCCTTGGGGGCTGTGACGGGTTCGTAGCGTAATCCCAGATTCAACGTCAGGGAGTCGGATATTTTCCACGTGTCCCCCATGTAGTACTGCAAGCTCCAGTTGCGGAATCCCCTGTGGACATCGCCGATCGCGATGCGATAGACGCTGGGGGCACCAAGCCGAATGTTAGTGATGGCGTCCCGTCCGAAATCGTTGCGGAAGAAGAAGAGTCCACGGTGACTCTCGGCTTCGTAGCCATTAAGCTGCCTCCTCATCAGATCCGCCCCGAATGTCCAGTCGTGATCGCCACTCGTATGCCTAGCACGCGCGGCGTAGATAAAGCGGTTCAGCGCACGGTCTATCGGGATACTGGAGCCTGGTCCCAGAAACTCTACGACATATCCAGTTAAGATCAGCGGCCCCACGGACGACTCCTCTCCTACGAGTAGGCTGCCCACCCGTTCGTAACCCACCGTGAAGTCGGTCATCGTTGCCGAGGACCAGTTACGCGTCCATCCGACTCTTGCCACGTGGTTCTTCGTGGTCGTGTCGGGATTCTGTCCACCCACTAGTTGGAACGCATCGACCTTTTGTCCTGTGAAGCCGTACTGCTGGATGATATGGTTGCGCTTGCCTATCGACTGGCGAAGCCGAATGGAAGCCCGGTCGTTATTGATGCTCTGTAAGTCGTTTGTGTTCAATGCGCGCGGGTTTATGTCCGTTCGGTTTGGTATCTCGTCGGGGTAAGCGTCGAGCAGGCGCTGGACAAAGGCACGCGGCAGCGGGTCGGTCGTCAAAGGCGTCCTCTCGTCCGGAGTGGGGACAAGCACGTTCCCGTTGACATTACCCCTGGAACGCACCTGACTCACATCGAACAGCACGGACGAACCCCACCAGGTCGGCATGCCGAGAGTAATGCCGAACTCATTGTCATGGGCGGGCTTTACACCTCCGGCCTGGAAGAAGGATCGGGCGCTGGTCAAGCTGTTCTGGTGTGCCCAGTGCAGTTTGCCGTGGGCCTTGGCCGCAGGCGCAAGGGTTGTCTGCAGGATGCTCTTAGGAGGCTGCCCGAACTCCCCCGCGAAATAACTGTTCTCGATCTTCAGGTCGAGTGGGACCGTCGCTGTGGTTCCCATACGGGTCGTCATCTCGCTGAGTACGTTGTTGTCGATTAAAGTGATGCGGACATTCTCGTTACGGCGTCCTTCTCCTTCGGAGGAATCCACTTCGCCGAGCAGGTTCAGCTCCGTCCGTCCGGCATCATCTTCGGAAGGTACTGTCGGCTCCGTTGCTGGGAGTTCGGGCTGCTGAGCGCTAGTTTCGGGCTGTTCCTGGGCTTCGCTTGAAACGGCGGCCATCAAGCAAAGCACCGCCAGAACAATTATCCTCATGCCGCTAAATTCTCGCACATCGGGATCTGTTATCATTTCCAACGACTCGCGTTTGGAGCCCTGAATTTGGCTGCCGAGTGGGCTTGGCAGACATCGCCCACACCCGTATCTACGTCGCAAACTTGCAATACGAAGTGCCTTTCTTCAGGTCGCGGAAAGAAGTGTTCAAGCAGATACCGGGCTGCTGGACAGCGGCGGCATAGTTACATTCCAGAGCTGGAGTTCTAGCGGAGCGACGCTGTCCAGCGAAAAGGCACGTGTCGGCGGGGAGGACACACTGTTGAAATTGGTGGACCTGGAGGGATTTGAACCCTCGACCTCCTCCATGCCATGGAGGCGCGCTCCCAACTGCGCCACAGGCCCACTAGTTAATGTTTTTTTATTTTACCATCAGGGATTTGCCGCCACTGATGATTCTGCCCCTGATCATGTTTAATCGCATTAACAGTTGAGGCTTTAGTTGGATTTTATTCAGGTTCTTGATTGCTGCAAATACTCACAAGCTTGTTGGCATACTGCACGCTCAATGGCAGATCATAAGCTTCTCGGTATCACCGTACTGCCCGAGTACATCCAGAGCGAAGGTACTGACGGAGTCATCAATAACCTCGTCCGTATCGGGGCCAATGCAGTAGCCAGTTCACCCTACTTGATGCAGGAAGCAGACCGCCAAACCGGTCAGCGTGAACCTCCTGCCGATGCCAAGGCCGGCTCAGTCAGATTACTGGACAGACCACTCTTCGGAAAACGCGAAGTATGGGTCACAACAGTTCCCAGCTTTGAGCCAGACCCCGTCCTTTATCACGGACTGCGATACCAACCAATGGAACCGACCGAGTTGACCCGCACGGATGGTCATTTGCTCAACGACTTCATTGACGCAGCACACAAGAAAAACATCAAAACCTACTTCCAGGTGCAAGCGGCAATTCCTCCCGGGTACAGGGTGCAGTTTGGAGGACCGGTTGAGAATGACAGGGCCCGGCGGCCTGACGGGACGATCCCCGAGAAACGCCTGGCCAGGAACGGTAGCCTTGCCAGCCCGCACATTCTGGGCTATGAACATGCCCTGCTACGTGACCTGGTTAAAAATTACCCACGGCTGGATGGTCTTCGTATCGACTGGCCTGAATACCCACCCTATTTCCTGGATTCAGTTTTTCTGGACTTCTCCTATCACGCCGAAAAAGCCGCTGAGCGCATGGGCTTTCCTTTTGAGCGCATGCGACGGGACGTGGGAAAGTTCTACAGCAAGCTGCACGGCGGACTGACGAATGCTGATATTGAACCCTGGGCGAACGACAGGGATGGCGGTCGATTTCACATGCGTCGTCTGCTTTCTGATTACCCCAGCGTGACCGCCTGGTTACGTTTCAAGGCCGCTCTGGTCGAGGAGATGATTGCCGGGTTCCGCAGTGTCATGAATGAGGCAGGCGGTGAATCAATGGAACTGCTGCCCAATGCCTTTCCCCCACCCTGGACAATCGTCTCGGGCATGGACTTCACTCGTGTTGCAAAGCACTCTTCTGCAATCAGCTGTAAACTCTACACGATGCACTGGCCCATGATACTGCGTTTTTACGGTGATCAGTTACTGGCAGCCAACCCAGGCCTTTCGAGCGAGTTACTCGCCAAGGCGCTGGTACGCCTGCTTGACATCGCAGATGATGCAGGACTGGAATCCGTCACAGATTACTCATATCCCGACCCCGATACTCCACATCCCGTCGGTCCCCTGGCGCAGAAGCGCAAGATACGACAAGCCCAGCGGGAAGCGGGATCAACACCCGTGTACGTCCTGGCCCATGGGTATGGCCCTCTTGAGGATTTCCGGAAACGGCTTGAGGTTGCTCGGGGTGCGGGTATTTCATGGACTGCTCGGATTACTACTGAGTCGGTTCATCCCTGCCTGCATACAATGAAAATTCCACATGCGGAAACGGAGTCGCCTCATTGTCCCCAGAAGATCGCATCTTTCAGCAGCGCTACGACAAGATTGCAAAAATTGAAAAACTCGGTTTTCAGCGTTACCCCCACAGGTACGATGCAAGCCATACGATTGGTCAGTTGCGTAAAAAACATGACCCTCTTGATGCGGAGACACTGGAACTCGAGTCATTCCAGGTATGCATTTGTGGCCGCCTGACCACCAAAAGGCGCCAAGGAAAAGCGGGGTTTGCAAACCTCAAGCAGAATGGCATCCAGGTACAGATTTATGTTCGCCGTGACGAGGTCTCGGAGCAAGCATTCGAACTGTACAAGATACTGGATGCCGGTGACCTGATCGGTGTCGAGGGTCGAATCTTTCGTACCCGGACTGGAGAGCTGACGGTTCGAGCTTCAAGTCTTGAGTACCTTGCAAAGGGCATTCTGCCACTGCCAGAGAAATTTCATGGGTTGCAGGATGTCGAGATCCGGTACCGGCAGAGATCCCTGGATCTGATCAGTAACGATTCCGTACGAGACACATTTGTAACTCGCGACAGGATTATCCGTACCCTGCGTGAGGCCTTCGCGAGACGGGACTATATCGAAGTGGAGACACCCATGATGCAGCCTTTGTACGGCGGTGCGATGGCTCGCCCATTCCTGACTCACCACAATGCACTGGATGTGGACCTGTTTCTTCGGATTGCTCCGGAGTTGTACCTCAAGCGCCTGATCATCGGTGGCCTGGACCGCGTCTATGAGATCAACCGCAATTTTCGCAACGAGGGTCTTTCGAGACACCACAACCCTGAGTTCACGATGCTTGAGTTCTATGAAGCTTACAGCAACTACATGGACTTTATTCAATTCAGTGAGGAACTGTTACGGTTAACTGCAGAAACTGTAACCAATGGAAAGACTGCCGTTGAGTTCGGTGGTCAGCACATTGACTTCAGTTCCTTGAACCGCCTCACACTCCACGAGGCAGTTGCCGAATACTGGCCCGACAATGCATCCAGACCAAAACCGGAAGACCTCGAAGATATTGGCAAGATTCGGGAACTGGCACAGCTGCATAACAAGCAAGTTGAAGTCCCTCTCACATTCCACGATGGGGTTTCGGCAGGTGAGGCACTGCTCAAGTTATTCGAAGCGTCCTGTGAAGCAAGGGTAATCCAGCCGACCGCCGTGTACGACTATCCAATCGAGGCATCACCCCTGTCCAAGCAGAAACCCGACAACCCGGCATGGGTCGAACGTTTCGAGATTTTCTGTGCAGGAATGGAAATCGCCAACGGGTACTCCGAGTTAAATGATCCAGAGGAACAAATGCTGCGATTCAAACAGCAGGTTGCATTCCGGGCTGCTGGTGATGCGGAGGCCCACCAGATGGATGAGGACTATCTGCGAGCACTCTGTTACGGCATGCCGCCGACAGCCGGGGAGGGGGTTGGTATTGACCGGCTGACCATGGTCCTGACAGATTCACCGACGATCAGGGATGTAATCCTGTTTCCGCTTCTGCGTCCTGAAAGCAATATCGGGATGGCGGATCGCCTGAAAAAGGCAGCAGCAAACGAAAAAGCAGCCGATTAAAACTGCACCGTGAAGCACTGTCAATGAATCCATTCTCCGACCTCAGAGTGCCAGCAAAAGTTCCTGGCAGCGGTTGCGTGGAGTTTGTTCGATGAACTCATTTCAATGGAAATGGCCTGAGGAAAACGAGGAACTGAACCGCCGAGCCCGGGAAATTGCTGAGATTCTCAAGATTCCTGCTGCACTGGGGCGCATCCTTTCACATCGTGGAATAGGTGTTAATGAAGCATACCTGCTGGAAAACCGAACGCTTGCAAAATGCACTGCTGCAATTGGAGAACCCGAGGGGACAAGGGAAGCTGCTGTCTTCCTACTCCACAGGGCCAGGACAGAAAGGATCGGCATATTATGCGACTACGATGTAGACGGGGCAACAGCACATGCCATCGTTATTTTAGCATTGAGAGCGATCCTGCCATCCGATGCAAGCGTGCCTTTGGTCGTCGTTCCTGACCGCCACAAGGAGGGATATGGCCCCAACGAGAGATGTTTGAATGAGCTCATCTCCAATAAGGTGTCCTTTGTTGTCGTGATGGACTGTGGAACCGACAAGGCTGAACTCCTGAATCGCTTCCATGTGGAACACGGTCTGATTCCACTTGTTGTTGACCACCACCCGCCACATGATGTTCAACTACCAACCGCAGGAATGATCATCAACCCATACGTTCACCGCAAACCTGACCCGGGTGAGCAAGGATCATTATGCACAGCGGCCTTGGCATGGTTTCTGGCACGGGCATTACTCCGCGAGGCAGGACTTACTGCTCAGGAAACAGTCCTGGTTCGAAAGCAAATTACTGTGTTGGCAGCGCTGGGGACTTCCTGCGACATGATGCCATTAAACCAGCCATTCAACCGTGCCCTGTTGCGTACAGGCTTACGTTTCATGCACGAGCCGGAAGCCCTGTCGGTAGGCCTTGCAGCTCTGTGCCAGGCTGCAAAGCTAAAAGGCAAGTACAGCTACAGCGACCTTGGATTCCGGATTGGTCCACGCATCAATGCCGGCTCACGCATTGATGAATCAGGACTGGCTGCAAAATGCCTGCGAGAGCAGGATCAAGATAAGGCCTTGAAAATTGCAGAGAAGTTGAACACCCTAAATGAATCCCGCTTGAGTCTGCAACGGGATGCAATCAATGAACTTGATCAGACCACAGATCAGTCCCTGTTAGCTGCAGGACCTGTGAATATCTACTTCTCTGAAAAGGCAAGGCCAGGTATTGCCGGTCTGGTGGCATCAAGCTTGCAACAGAGTTTCGGATGGCCAGCAATAGTGCTGGCTCGCAAGGAGGATGGCAGCCTCGCTGGATCGGGACGATCTGCACTCGGGTTCAATATCGGAGGCCCAGTCTCTGCAGCTTTTCAGAAAGGAATCCTGCTCACTGGTGGTGGACATGCCATGGCATGTGGAATGACCCTGCAACCGGATCAGTTGGATAGGTTCAAGGAATTTATGCTTGCAAAATTCCAGGAACATGCCGACCAGTCTGAGGAGCCTGTTGTCCCGACTCTTCGCATTGAAGCCGTCATGGAGAGGGAATCCCTGGAGCAGGGAGCCCTGCTATCCATTGCAGAGGGCCAGGTATACCTCGAACCCTGGGGGCCAGGATTTCCGGGCCCATTGTTCGGTATCCGTGAATGCTCAGTCGAGAAAATCACTAACCGAAAGGGTCACTTGTTCATGGACCTGAACTCGGGTGGCAAGAGATTTCAGGCGGTATTGTGGCGAGCCTCCGGGTTCTGGAAAGAGCATTTCGGTGTGCCAGATCCTGAAAATCCCATGATCAACCCGCCACCAGTCAATCGGAATTATGAGTTGAAGGTAGATGTGGCTGGAAGTGTCAAGATCAACAAGTTCAACAACATTTCTTTAGGACAATTTAATATCCGTCTCCTGCGTAAATCTTCTTCCGAATGACAACGGGGAGAACGCAACACTTGTTGCTTGGCCTGACTTTGTACCTACTCAAGTGTACGGAATGCTTGCTCGGCACACTCTACCGTGTGGTCAACCTGATCCTGTGAATGGCACAGGGACACGAAAGCAGCCTCAAACTGCGAACAAGGCAAATAAATCCCCTGCTCAAACATTTTACGGAAGAATTTCGCAAACTTCTCCGTATCGCAAGCTGCTGCAGTTTCCCAGTTGCAGACATTGCCAGCAGTAAAGAAAAACGTAATCATTGAGCCAACTCGATTAATCATCAACTCAACTCCAACTGATTTGGAAGCCTCTAGTACTCCTGTCTCAAGACGCGCTGCAGAAGCTTCAACCTGTTCGTACACTTGTGGCGTGTCCTTGAGATAGCGCAAGGTTGCAAGGCCACCAGCTACCGCCAGAGGATTACCCGAAAGCGTCCCTGCCTGGTAAACCGCTCCCAAAGGAGCAACCTGTTCCATGATGTCCTTCCGCCCGCCGAATGCTCCGATCGGCAGGCCACCGCCGATCACCTTGCCCAGTGTCGTCATATCCGGAGTCACGTTATACAATTGCTGCGCCCCTCCGAGTGCAACCCTGAACCCAGTCATCACTTCATCGAAGATCAGTACGGAACCGCTTGCTGTGCACAACTCGCGAAGCCGTTTCAGGAACTGTTTTTGCGGTGGCACGCACCCCATGTTGCCGACAACTGGTTCAAGAATGACAGCAGCAATTTCACTACCACGATCACTGAATACCTGTTCAAGAGCTTCAACATCGTTATATGGCAATGGCAGTGTAGTGTTTGCAAAAGCAGCTGGAACACCATCTGAATCGGATATCCCGAGTGTCGCAAGCCCGGAGCCGGCCTTGACGAGTAGTGAATCGACATGACCGTGATAATTACCTATGAACTTGACGACTAAATCTCTGGAGGTATAGCCGCGAGCCACCCGCAAGGCACTCATGGTGGCTTCAGTTCCTGAATTTACAAGACGCACCATTTCAATCGAAGGCACAATCTCAATCACGAGCTCAGCCATCTCGATCTCTGCCTCAGTCGGGGCGCCATAGCTGATCCCTTGCTTTAGTGCAGATTTCAGAGCCTCAAGAACTACCGGATGCTGATGTCCTAGTAACATAGGCCCCCAAGAACCTACATAGTCGATGTATTCATTACCATCTACATCCCAGATTCTTGAGCCTTCAGCCCGCGAGATAAATACAGGGTCCCTGCCCACGGCGCGAAAAGCTCTGGCAGGTGAATTCACACCGCCAGGGATAGACTTCTGGGCACCTTCAAATAATTCACTGGATCGCAGATGATTCATACGTGTTTTCGATTGCAGGGGATAACTCTCAGCCTGATGTTTTCTCTAATTTTTTCTTTGCAAGAACCCACTTTTGAATCAACAACGACTCCCCTTAGGTTCGAGACATTCAGGGAAAACGTTTGTCCGCTGAATAGTCTGGATAACTGGTATCAGGGTAAAAAAAGAATCGAAAGCATAGCAAGCGAACCAATCAGATCCTTGCTTGAACTGCAATGAGTCCTGTCAGGGATCAGGCTGCTCATTCAGCGGTGGATGGCCCGGAGGGAGTTCAGATGAAGATCCGCCAGTTGGAGGATGTCCTAGTGGTAGACCCGGTGCTGCGGTCTGACCAGTATTCATGTCGTCGCCTGACTCCTGAATCCCCTGAGTAGGCATGACTTCCCATTTGCCTGAATTTTGCTCCAGTTCATAGACCATCCTCATGGTCGCTTCCGGATCATCACCAGCTGAGATAGATACAGAGGCAATTGCATGCGTATCCATGTAGCTCACCTTGTCCACCTTGATACTCAGATACCCTAAAAACAGATCCCCGCGTTGGGCAAGATATTCTTCAACAGCAGTCTGGATATCGGCTGCGGAACGGACCTCCTGTGTTGTGCAGGCAGAGACCAGCATTACGAGCAAGATCAATATGAATTTCACCATGACAGGTAACATACTCGGGATTGGTACTCAAGTATAACGACCGGTTAGCGGACAACTTCCCAAGCCAGATGTGCAAGTTCAGGGTGGATTAGCTTTTGCCAGGCGAGACGGACTGCGGCTGGTGAACCTGGAACTGAAATAATAACCTTGCCACGGCACACACCGGCCATGGCGCGGGAGAGTATTGCTGCTGCGCCAACCTGCTCATAGCTCAACATTCGAAATAGCTCACCAAAACCCGGAAGTTCCTTATCAATCTCCTTGCTGAGTACATCGTAGGTCCGGTCCCGACGGGAGATTCCTGTCCCGCCATTAAAAAGAATGACCTGCACCTCATCTTCGGCTACCAGATCCCCCAGTGCGGATTGCACAAGTTCCGGCTCGTCGGCAACAATGCGAATCGAATGCAGGATGTTGCCTGACTGCTTGATCTCTCCTTCAAGGAAGTCGGCATTAGCATCCGTTTTCGGGGTTCGAGTATCGCTAACCGTCACAACTGCAATGCAGACTGCTCCACGCTTGCCAGCACGCTCATGATGTTCCCGACTGCTTCCGGATGCCATGAATAATCAATGCCCTGTTTGTTGAAACACTTATACGGTGTTCTTACGGGCAAGTCAAGTCGCTTACTTGCCGACGTTCTTGACTGCTTTGATCACAGATTTGGTAGCTTTTTGCACACCACTGGAGGTTGCCTTGGCAGCCTCCGCAGTTTTCTTGGCAACAGTTGTCGCACCAGCTGCTCCACCTTCAACAACTGTTTCAGTTCCAGACGCAACACCTTCTGCGACCATTTTTGTTTTTTCTTTCGCTACGCTCGTAGCTTCAACTGTTTTTTCCGCGACTTCTGCGCCTACCTCTTTGCTCGTTTCTACCGTTGTCTCTACAATCTCTCCAGTCGTTCTTGCGACTGTTTTTGATCCATCTACAACGCCTTCAGCAGTCGCTTTTGCCAGCTTCTTGATCTTGCCGGTTAATCCTGTTTTACCCTCTTCAGCCTGCCTTGAATCCTGCTCTTCAGCAGCATACAGTGGCAGGACAGGATACAGCAGCAGTGCCATGGCCAAGATCAGTAATGCAGAATATTTCATAAATAATCTCCTTCAGCAATTGCCTCGCTATTGATTGGACTCATCGATGCATCCATTGGTATCTCAAGAATCAAGAAAAACTCCTGTTTCAACTTCATGGTTGTAATCGGTCCCCTCGACATTGAATCCAAAGAGCTGGTTGAAATCTTTTTGAAAACCCTCGTAATCAGACAGTTCGGACAGGGACTCGGTTGTAACCTGTGGCCAGAGTTCCTCAACGGCCTGCTGCACATCTTCACGCATTTCGAGATCATCCAACCGGATCAAATGGTCCTGATCCGTTACCGGTCCATCAGGGGCAGCGAGATGATTGCGAAATAACCTGTGCATCTGCTCTATGCAGCCTTCATGGATGCCCCTTTCCTTCATCACCTTGAAGAGTAGGCTGATGTAGAGCGGTACAACCGGAATTGCGGAAGATGCCTGTGTCACAACCGCCTTGTTGACGGAGAGCCAAGCACTGCCTGACAGCTTGCTCCGTAACATCTCATCAAGCATCCCGGCAGTTTCCTTCAGGTGCTGTTTTGCTGCGCCAATTGTGCCGTCCCGGTATATTGGCCATGTCAGGGAAGGGCCATAGTAAGTATATGCAAGCGTCCTTGCACCTTCCGCGAGAAGATTGTCATCAAGTAGACTTTCGATCCACCATCGCCAGTCCTCTCCGCCCATGACCTCGATTGTATTTTCAATTTCATCCTCATTCGCCGCTTCAATCCTCGCTTGGGTCACTGCATTGCTTGACAGGTCAATGGTCTTGCCCGTGAATGGCTTGCCGATGGATTTGAGGCTTGATGCGAATATTCTACCCGTCCTGGGGTTGGTGCGTTTAGGCGAAGCAAGGGAGTAGACAACGAGGTCGATCCTGCCCATTGAGTCCTGGATAATCCGGGAGGCAGCCTCGCGAATTTCGTCAGAGAAAGCATCACCGTTCAGACTCTTCGCCCATAAGCCATCACGCTGAGCAGCACGATGCAATGCCACACTGTTGTAATAACCAGCCGTCGCAGTACGACGACCTGCCGGGGGCTTCTCAAGAAAGACACCGAGTGTGCTTGCACCCATCCCCCAAGCTGCTGTAATGCGTGAGGACAATCCATAGCCTGTTGAACTGCCAATGACGAGTACGTTCTGGAAACTCCTGACAGTGGGATCTATCTTTCTCTCAACTTGAGCAATCTGGTTCTCAACGTTCCGGGCACAGCCTTCAGGATGGGCGTTTACACAGATGAAACCCCGGGATTTTTGCGTAATTACTTGTGCAGACATCGTTACTCAAAAATCCTGACCGATAGTTTGGATTTGTTAGAAATTACTTGCCACACATTAGAGGAACCAATATCCAGATCGCGGGGGGCTGTCAGCCTGCTCCATATCCCTACAAGGCCAGTATAACGAACAACATGAATCGCTCAGCCAATCGTTTGCAGCATCCATGGGTGCTTTCTGTAAGGCTTGATTTTTAGCCCCTTAATGCTTCAAACAAGCAATTCAGCCATATTCTTGTATGTTATCTTTGAAGTCCAGTCCAAACCAATACGGCTGAATGCACCCTGCTCAATAGCAGTTCATTCCCTGTCGGGACTTTCAAACAACAACCATGATCCGAAACTTTCGCGACGCTGTCCCCGTCGTGTCCTCAAGTGCTTATCTCGACCCCAGTGCACAAGTCATCGGGAAGGTGCAGGTCGGTGATCGTTCCAGTATTTGGTGCAACGTCACCATACGTGCCGATACCTCCAGTGTCACGATCGGGAAAGAAACATCCATCCAGGACAACAGTTGCCTGCATGAGGATGCTGACGCACCCCTGAGCATTGGGAACCGGGTCGTAGTAGGCCACTCCTGCACTGTCCATGGCTGTGTTGTGGAAGATGACTGTCTGATCGGCATGGGAGCAATAATACTCAGCAAGGCGCATATAGGCACAGGCTCCATAGTGGCTGCAGGTGCAGTTGTGCTTGGTGAGACTGAGATACCACCACTAAGCCTTGTGGCAGGTGTGCCTGCCAAGATCAAGCGCCAGGTCACTGAGGAAGAACTGCAGCAGACTCGTGAGAATGCTATGCGCTACGTCGAGTTGTGCGAGCAGTATCTGGATGAAGTTTAGATGTCGGAGAGCAAGGCTGCTCCCGAAGTCATTGATTCACTGGGAGACATTCAACGCTCGCATTACTGCGGCCATATCCGTGAATCTGACATTGATTCACCTGCCGTATTACTCGGATGGGTACACCGCAAGCGCGACTTGGGCGGACTGCTGTTCCTGCACTTGAGAGACCGCAGCGGAATCGCCCAAATCGTTTTCAATGCAGAGACACGTCCCGAAGCACATGCCCGGGCTGAAACACTGCGCAGCGAGTATGTAATCGCTGCCAAGGGCAAGATCATCAAACGCTCCGAAGACACCATTAACCCGAATCTCGAGACAGGCACAATCGAGATGTCAGTAGACGAGTTGTACATCCTGAACACTGCCCAGACTCCCCCCTTCCTGCTGGATGAGGAAGAACATGCCCAGGTCAGTGAGGACATTCGGCTCAAGTATCGCTACCTGGATCTGCGGAGACCACAGATGCAGCGGAACATGCAACTGCGACACCGGGTGAACACTGCAATACGCAACAGCTTTGACTCCCAGGGGTTTCTGGAAATCGAGACTCCTTTCATGACCCGCTCAACCCCGGAAGGGGCGAGGGACTTCCTTGTCCCCAGCCGCATTCAACCAGGCAGCATGTATGCATTGCCCCAGTCCCCTCAGCTGTTCAAACAGTTGTTGATGGTGGGCGGCTATGACCGCTACTACCAGATCGTGCGCTGCTTCAGGGACGAAGACCTGCGAGCTGACCGGCAACCTGAATTCACCCAGATTGATGTCGAAATGTCGTTCATTCAGGAAGATGGAGTCCTGGCAGTGATTGAGCAACTTCTGGCAGAAGTTTGCAGGGCTGCTGGAGCGAATGCTCCCGACATGCCCCTGCCACGGCTTCAATATTCAGAAGCGATGGCACGCTACGGTAGTGATAAACCGGATTTACGATTGCCGGAACTAGCCATTGTCGATGACATCTTCAAGCCGGAAGATCTGCCCACTGAAGGCCCCCTGATCGCCATCAGAACACCAGACACCGGAATACTTACAAGGCGTGAACGGGAGCAGTTCCGCAATTATGCCGAGGAACTCAATCTGCGGTTATTCGACGATTTCAAGGGCCTCGGAAAGAAAATGCCTGACCAGATGGTAGAAGTCCAAAAAAGGCTGCAAGCAGGTGAGGAGGATTTTCTCGTCCTGGTGACCGGTGCCAGCCCGACCGACAACCCCCGGCCCAAGGAGTCTGTCCTGGGTGCCGCAGGCAATCTCCGTTCACGGATGGGTGTGACATTCAATGACCGCCATGGACTACTAAGTAACGAAGACTTGCGTTTCTTATGGGTGACAGACTTTCCGATGTTCGAGTGGGACGAAAAAGAAAAATGCTGGAATTCGGCCCATCACCCCTTCACATCTCCTCACGATGACGATGTAAACAAACTCGTTACCGAACCAGAAGCATGTCGCTCCAAGGCCTACGACCTTGTACTGAATGGGGTAGAACTCGGCTCAGGGTCCATTCGTATCCACCGCCGGGAGATACAGGCTGCTGTTTTCGAAGCACTTGGATTTACCTCGGATGAAGTGCGACATCGTTTCGGGTTCTTCCTTGATGCGCTGCAGTTCGGGACACCACCACACGGGGGGATTGCTCTCGGACTTGACCGCATGATGATGATTCTGGCTGGTGAGAGTTCGATCCGTGATGTCATTGCCTTCCCGAAAACTGCCAAGGGCACAGACCTGATGTGCGAGGCACCAAACACTGTCCCTGTACGGAATCTCACCGAACTTGGCATCGCCCTTAGAACCGGGCTGAACGATTAACCCTGACTGAGCCTGCGCGGCACGGTAGAGGCGACCTGATGTATCTATTCCTGCGTGGTTTATCATCAAGGCATGAGACGAGTTCTCGTCATTGGCGGCAATCTTTTCATCGGTCGCGAACTTGTAACAAGGCTGCTTGATCGGGGTGATGAAGTTACGATCCTGCACCGCGGTAACAACAACCCCTTTCGGCAAAAGACCCTGGAAATCCATTGTGACCGCAATGACACAGCCGCCATGGAGAAGGTACTGCAAGAGCGCAATTTCGAGTATGTCTTCGATAACGTTTACGACTGGCAGCGAGGGACTACTGGCAAGCAGGTGAGTTCAACCGCAAAGGCGTGTAGTCCTGTGCTGAAGCGATATGTGTACATGTCGAGTTGCGCAGTTTATGTTGATGGCCTCGACCGTACCGAAGACTCCCTCTTAGCTGGGCCTGCTTGTCCGGAGCACTACTGCCTCAACAAGGCTGATTCAGAGCGGGAGTTGTTCAAACTGCATGCCAGTCAAGGGCTGAGTGTGGTCACCCTGCGGCCACCCTTCATTTACGGACCTCTAAACCCGTTCTACCGGGAGGCCTACTTCTGGGATCGGCTGCGTGCCGGGCGCCCTATACTGATCCCCGGTGATGGGAGTCGCTTGATGCAGTTTGTGTCAGTGATGGATCTGGTTGAAGCTGCGTTGCGAGCTGCTGAAAGTCCAGAAGCTGATGGCAAGGCCTACAATATTGCACACCCTGCTGCAGTGAGGCAAGACGAATTCGTACGTACACTTGCCGATGCTGCAGGGATTGAGCCTGACTTGCACTATGTTGGTCGTGACAGGCTGCAGCAACTCGGAGGGGGTATCTTCGAGCCGCCATACTATTTCGGACAGTACTTTGATATGCCACCAATCACCATGGATGTCTCCCAGGCAGAAAAAGATCTGAATTTTTCTCCGATGACATTGTCAGACGGCATGCGCCAGACATGGAACTGGTACAGCAATGGGGATCAATCTGAAGTAGCAGTACCTAACTTCAGTTATGAGGATCAGGTGCTTGCAGTCATCAAGGACTGAATGAAGACCACTCGATAGGAACAAGTTACCTAATCGTAATCTCCCTGTCCTGATGATCAGGATCTGTTCAACGAGTCAGGTTTTCGAATAGGAATACACCGCTCTTACCGGCGACAACGATATCCATGTCGCCATCCTTGTCCATATCCATTACAGGGATCTGCATGCCACCCCCGACACGGCCCCCATAGTGAATGATATGGCGCACCCACTCGTGGCCTCGTTCTGTTTCCACATATTCATACCAATAAAGACCTAGAGGTTCACGTCCACCATCATCATGGCCATTGTGGGCATAAAGCCTCTTTCCTGTCACAATCTCAAGTTGACCATTTCCAGTAAGATCAGCCAGTGTTGTGGCATGTGCCTGAGACCAGGAATCGTCAATCAGAAGTTGTTCCCAGGTTCTTTCACCGTTGGCCCCTTTCCCCTGCTTCAGCCAGAAAATGCCATAGCTATGGGCATATGAAGTAACAATATCGTTGAGACCGTCATTATCAATGTCGGCAACATGCAAAAATCCAGCATTCTTTTTAATCTGGAACTCTGCATGAGGCGTCCAGGGGGTGTTGCGAGGGTTTCTGGGAGCCTCGTACCAACCCTTCGGTGTCAGCACATCAATATGTCCATCCCCGTTCACATCCCCGGCTCCGATTCCATGGCCATCTGCTTCAACATGAACAACATGTTCTACCCAACTGTGTCCGTCCTCAGACGGTTCATACCAAGCAGTCTTGTCTGCCTCATTGCTACCGAACTGAGGAAGCACCTCTCTTGTGAGTCCATCGCCATTCAAATCAACCAGTAACGCAAACTCTACTGGAAGTCCCTCATGAACCAGCTGTTTCTTCCAGATTCCAATCGCCCTGCCCGGGTTGCGCCACCATGTGATCGTTCGACTTCCCCATCCCACACTGGCAATGTCCAGGTAGCCATCGGAATCCACATCCAGTGCCAGATCACTGAAATCATCAATGTAGTTGTTCCAGAACAACAAACTCCGGAATTTATTGCGCTGGTAATCCGGACCCCGAAACCAGTTCTCACCCGAGATAATGTCCAGAAACCCATCATTGTTGAGGTCAGCAACTGTACAACTCTCATTACGACCCTGGTCGATATCATGTTTGCGAAAAAGAATCTCTTCTGAAGGGCCTCCAGCCAAGCAAGGAATACATGCAGGAATCAGCAGTACTGTTGCTTTGATCCAGTGTGAATTCATGACCGCACCATGATGCCACAATAACCACCTTTTGTTCACCTTCGCAAGAAGCTCCGGCGTTAGCAGTGAGACACGGGGAAGACTTTGCTGAAGCGCCTCCCCGAAGCGTCCGTGGCGAGCCTGCGAGCCTCCCCGCTGGAGGGCCATCAAGCCTATCAGCGTGGTCCGAACGGACGTACGGCGAAGGCGGCGGCCCGCTGCTGTTCCCGAGCGTGCAGCAAGGAAAGCAACTCAGCGACATGATGCTGTCGGGATTGCTCAAGGACCTGGAGATTGCGGCCGTGCCGCATGGTTTCCGTTCAAGTTTCCGCGACTGGACGGCCGAGGAAACAGACCATCCACGCGAGGTCATCGAGGCAGCCTTGGCTCACATGGTCCAGAACAAGGTGGAAGCGGCCTATCGCCGGACGGACCTCTTTGAACGTCGGCGTATCCTGATGGACGACTGGGCACGCTACCTTGACAGCGAGCGCGAGAGCGCCGGTTGATGATCGCCTATCTTCGGGACCGAGCGGGCGGTCCCGAATCGTTCGGCGCAGAAACCCAAGCTCCCCGAGGGATAGAACCACGAAAAGCGCCCTTGCGTCCGGGAATGGTTCGACGCCGTTCCGATATCTGAGGTAGGCCCGCCCGGTGCTGGGGATTGGCGGCCTGCAAGGACAAATTTGCTGGGCCAACGGTTGCATGCAAGCCGAGGTCTTGCCGGACTCCACGGCGCCGAAAATTGCCACTCCGGTATAGAATCCTCGCTCCGGGATGATGAGCCAGGAAGGGTTGCGGATTTCGACGGTTTTGACCGGGTGGTGAACCTCCCCGACAACGTTGCCCGGCCCGGCGTTTTTGTCGGCAGAAAGGGGCCACTGTGCAGCAATTTTAGGGCGGTCAGATTGCGGCCCCAAGACTCAAACCGGCCCCGCCAGACCGTGATGAGAAACAGCCCGCCGATCAGGACTGCGACGGCGGGAACGGCGTAGTATCAGCGGACGATCCAGGCGTAGAAGTTGGGGGTGTGATAGAGCACCAAGTCGAGCATTGGATCGTCGCCGGGCAAGGGGAAAGGCCGGTAGAGGAAACCCCAAGCGGAGCAGCACAGCCCGGCAGAAATCAGGATCGGATAGCGCCATTTCATAGGGCTTGCCTGCGGCGCGTCAGCGCCCGCTTGGGGTTTGTGTTCGGAGCCTTCCCGCAGGGATAAATCGGACGGAAGCGACCCCAAAAGGGGGGAGGCGGTGGAACACCCTGTGGAACACCCCCCCTTGTGCGTGTTCCAGGCTGGTCCGGCACGGCCTTGACCCCGGAACGCTTGAAAACTGAGGTTTTATTAGTGCGGTTCACTAGGCTGACTCCTGCGCCCTCAAGCGGTCAGAAACCCACGTCTCGAAACCGTCAATGGTGGCTCCGGGGCCGCTCGACTTGGGAAGGTTTTTCAAATAAAGCAAAAGCCCCGGATGGGGCGGCATATGGCGGTGTGCTCGGCTTTAGTTCTAGGCATAGGGCTGATTTATCACAATTGGCTGGTAAAGGTATTTCTGGAACCCGGAGAAAACCTGTCCGATCTCTTCCGGCCTGCCCAAGTCTGCCACTGCGTCGGCGATGGCGTTGTTGTATCTGAGCTTCAGCAAGGCTGACAACTTCTGCTGATCCAATTCCTGCACGCCAACATTCACGTACTGAGCGAGGACAAACTCCAGGAACGCTTCCTGCTTGCTGTTGAAGTGGGCATGAATCGCTACTTTAGCTCTGGTGGCCCGCTCCTCGCGGGTGAGCGGTGGCAGGGCGTAGGCGACATTCGCCAGAACGTCGAAAAGATCGCTCTGCTCGGCGTCGATAATCCGTTGCATCTCAGCCATCTGTTCTCTGCCGAAGCCTTTCTCAGCCAGCCCCTCTAGCAGCTTGGCTCTCGTATCGGGAGCGCTCCAGAGGGCGCGCAGTTCGGCCTCGTTCTTGAAAAACTCCGGCAGCTTGCCGAACAGCTCCTCCAGGAACTGTTGCGCGTGCATGGGCGTCCCGTCGGGATGCCAGAAGCTGGTTGCCATCATGTGCTGAATGGTGCGCTCTTTGCCGTCCGCCAGTTTCACCTTGGCTTTTTTCTTGCAGACGCAAGGACGCTGGCCGCATTTGAGACAAGGCTCCCGTTCGCATTCGCATGGCCGCTTGCCGCAATCAGGACAGGGCTCTTGCGGTGGCTTTTCGCACTGGCAAGGCTGGCACTTGCACTTCGGGCACGGCTCCGGTTCCAGCGGCTCGCCATCCCACTCGGGATCGTTGAAGTGGTGATGCGCCTTCACAAAATCGTAGATCGTGAAGTAATCCTTCCCGTCATACAGCCGCGTGCCGCGCCCGATGATCTGCTTGAATTCGATCATCGAGTTGATCGGACGCATCAGCACGATGTTGCGGATATTGCGGGCATCCACGCCGGTCGAAAGTTTTTGTGAAGTGGTCAGAATGGTGGGAATGCTCTTCTCGTTGTCCTGAAAGGACCGCAGGTGCAGCTCGCCCAGACTGCCGTCGTTGGCCGTCACCCTCTGGCAGTAATTGGGGTCGTTGCTGGTCTTCATCTGGTTGACGAGGTCGCGCACGGCCAGCGCGTGGTTCTGCGTGGCGCAGAAGACCAGCGTCTTCTCGCTCTGGTCTATCTGCTCCATGAACACCTTCACCCGGTGCGCTTCGCGTTCCCTGATTTCGATGATCTTGTTGAAATCGTCTTCCGTGTAGCGTTTCCCGGCTTCAATCTCGCCTTCGATCAACTCGTCATCGGTCGTATAGACATAATCATCCAGCGTGGTGGAAATCTGCTTGACCTTGAAGGGCGTCAGAAAGCCGTCGTTGATGCCCTCCTTCAGCGAATAGACATACACCGGCTCGCCGAAGTAGGCGTAGGTATCCACGTTGTCCTGGCGTTTCGGTGTGGCGGTCAGGCCGAGCTGCACGGCGGGGCTGAAGTATTCCAGGATGCCGCGCCAGTTGCTCTCGTCGTTCGCTCCGCCGCGATGGCACTCGTCGATCACGATAAAGTCGAAAAAGTCCGGCGGATACTCGCCGAAATAGGGCGAGGGCTGGCCGTCCTTGGGCGGGCCGCTCATGAACGTCTGGAAGATGGTGAAGAATAGGCTGGCGTTCTTTGGGACCTTGCCTTTCTTGCGGATTTCTCCCGGCGAAATTCGCGCCATCGCGTCTTCGGGAAATGCGGAGAAGGCGTTGTAGGCTTGGTCGGCCAGAATATTGCGGTCCGCCAGGAACAGTATGCGCGGACGGCGCGACCCTTCGCGGGTCAGATTCCAGCGGCTGTAGAAGAGCTTCCAGGCAATCTGAAAGGCGATGAACGTCTTGCCCGTGCCCGTCGCCAATGTGAGCAGGATGCGATCTTTCTCGGCGGCGATGGCCTCCATCGCCCGTTCGATTGCCAGGTCCTGATAATAGCGTGCCTGGAAAAATCCGCCCCTGTCCTCAAAAGGGACCTTGGCGAAGCGATCCCGCCAGGCGTTTGCTTCGGCGAAGGTCAGGTTCCACAGTTCTTCGGGGGAAGGAAATTGAGGGATTTCACCCTCCGTTCCCTCCTTCATGTCGATGCCGTAGATGCCTTGACCGTTGGTGGAGTAGGGATAGCGGACAGCGAGCTTCCCGGCGTAGCTCTTCGCCTGCCCGACCCCTTCGGTCAAAGGCTTGTCCCAAGCCTTGGCCTCCACCACTGCCAGCTTGTGGTTGCGATACACCAGGATGTAGTCGGCTATGTCCGGCTTGGCCCGCTTCCCGTGGCCTTCGATTCGGCCCAGCGTGATGTGATACTCGCGCAGGATGCGGCTGCCCTCATCCACGCCCCAGCCCGCCGCCTTGAGGGCTGGATCGATATGCTCGGCTCTGGTGTCGGCTTCGTTCATGCGTTGGCTCTACAGTGCTCCGGTGAATGCTTGATGCAGCAGCGATTTCTTCAACTCCTTCAACGCGGTGAGCTTTTGCTGGTAGATGGATTCGAGCCGTTGGGTTTTTTCGTCGAGGTCGGTAAGCTTAGAAACCATAGCACGTTGCGTGGAAACCGATGTCGGGAATGAAACCACCACCTCTCCAATTTTTCTCGGTGACGTATGGCGCACTTTCACGCCGGATGCGCTACTGTGAATTTGTTTCCGTACGGCCCTCGTGTTGAAGACATGGAAGAAGAACTTATTCGTCCACGGGACCTCCGGCTTCTTGCTGACGAGTCCGAGCCGCTGGTTGTGCAGGAACCTGTTTGACTGGGGAATAAGGATGGGGCTACCAAGCAATCCCGCTGCCTGCTCTGTCATTGCGATCAGCATATCGCCTTTCTCCAAGATATAACCCGGCGGAATTTCACCGCAGTAATACTTCTGCTTTTCGCCACGGTCTCGATAGCCCCCGGACTCATAGAAATTGCCGGGCGTTAGCATGACGTAATCACCTTGATCAGTGAAAAATTCACTCTTAAAGGCGAAGCCGTGCTTTATATCGCACAATTCCGCCAACGGCTTCTCCACCCACCCCTCTCCGCGCTGGGTGAAGACGGCATTCAGGTGGCTCTCGAAGACGGCGCGGGCGTTTTGGAGGTTCTTTTCGGCGTTGGCTTCGGCGGTGGCGATACCCTCGAGCGCCTCGTCCAGAATGCCGACAATCCGCCGCTGTTCGGGGATGGGCACAACTGGAACGCCAGTGTTCCTGATCTTGATTTGGGAAATATTAGGTTGCGCATTTCCAGCGGCTTGCGCCACCAATTCATCCTTACGAGACAAAAATAGGTAGAAGAGGAACTCAGGGACAACATGCTTGCTTGGGAAGATTCCGCAGACCGCCTGATTAGTCGCCGCTTCAAATCTCAAGATGCCGACCTGTCCGGCGGTTGCACCGTACATTGCCACCAAGACTGTGTCCTTCGGGAAAACTTTTGCGGCGGATTCTTCCAATCCTTTCTGCGTGATAAATTTGGTCGCTTCTCGGACTTCGCCTTGGCTGACCTCTCCACTCAGAAGCCACGGAATTATTCCGCCTTCGTAATACTCTTTTTTCGCCTTCAACGGTGTGCCGCCTGAGCCCGTCTGGCAGAGGTCACCCAATTTCTTGACTGGCCAACCCGCTTTCATAGCAACCCTCGAATGGTTTGCAGCACCTTTGCGCTCTCAGCGTCTAGCGCGGCGATCTCGTCCATGATCTCTTCCGGGCTGCGGTGCGCCACTTCCTCGCCGCCGTTCGGGTTCTTCACGGAGAGGTCGAAGGTTGTCTGGTCAATGTTCTTGGCGTCCACGCTCCAGGAATTGGGCGAGTCGGCGAAGGTCTTTTGCAGCTTCACAAACTCCTTGAGATCATCATCATTGAGCGGGTTCGTCTTGCCGAGGTTGCGTCCGGGATCGAGTTGGTAGAACCAGACCTTGCGCGTGGGCGCGCCCTTCTCAAAGAAGAGCACCACGGTCTTCACCCCCGCGCCCTGGAACGTTCCACCTGGGCAATCGAGCACGGTGTCGAGGTTGCAACTTTCCAGCAGCATTTGCCGCAGGTTCACGGAGGCGTTGTCGGTGTTGGAGAGAAACGTGTTCTTGATGACCACGCCGCCGCATCCCCCCGCCTTGAGCATCTTGATGAAATGCTGCAGGAAGAGAAACGCCGTCTCGCCGGTGCGGATGGGAAAGTTTTGCTGGATTTCCTTCCGCTCCTTGCCTCCAAAGGGCGGATTGGCCAGCACTACGTCGTAGCGGTCCTTTTCCTGAATATCGGCAAGGTTTTCCGTAAGCGTATTGGTATGGACGATGTTCGGAGCCTCGATTCCGTGCAGGATCATGTTCATGATCGCAATCACGTAGGCCAGCGACTTCTTCTCCTTCCCATAGAATGTGCGGTTTTGAAGAATGGTCAAGCCCCTCGTGGTCAGATTGCGTTTTGATTCCAGGTAATTGAACGACTCGCACAAGAAGCCCGCCGACCCGCAGGCCCCGTCATAGATACGGTCGCCAATCTTGGGTTTCACAACCTGCACAATGGCGCGAATCAGGGGGCGCGGCGTGTAATACTCTCCGCCGTTCCGCCCGGCGTTGCCCATGTTCCTGATCTTGGCTTCGTAGAGATGGCTCAACTCGTGTTTCTCGGTCTGCGAGCGGAAGCGCAGTTCGTCGATGTGGTCGATAATCTCGCGGAGGTTGTAGCCGCTCTGAATCTTGTTCTTGATCTCTCCGAAAATCTCGCCGATTTTGTATTCGATGGTGTCCGGCCCGCTGGCCTTCTGCTTGAAGCCGTGCAGATAGGGAAAGAGCTTGTCGTTGGCGAAGTCCCGGAGATCATCGCCCACCATCGCCTTGTTGTAGTTGATTTTGCCGTTCTTGCCCTTGGGAGCGGCCCACATTTCCCACCGAAAGCGCTTGTCGAGGATGAAGGTGTGCTTCTTTTCCTTCAGCCCGGCTTCAAGCACCTTGTCCTGCTCCAGCGCGTCCAGATATTTCAGGAACAGGAGCCATGAGGTTTGCTCGGTATAGTCGAGTTCCGTGGTGCAACCGGCCTCTTTTCTGAGGACATCATCGATATTTTTGAAGGCTTGTTCAAACATGAAAAAGAGTCCCGTAGGTATTGAGCGTCAATAGTGGCCGGTCAGGCCGGCTCCTGGGCTTTCGAGTGGGCTTGGTCAATCAGCACACACGAAAATACCTCTGGCTTGCTTGGCGTTTTGGCCTTCGGTTGGAAGACGGCTGTCGCAAAGGTTTGGATACCTGCAGGTTTTGCAACTGCAAAGTTTACCGCATTCGGGAACCGTATGCTGTGGGAATTGGATGCGTTGACGAGCCCGTTCTGCCCCTTGAATCCTGATTCAGCCTTCTTCCGGCCTGCGGGCTACGTTCGAATAGACGAATGGCACGAATCCGGGAGATAAAATGGCCTTACTGATGCTGGTTTTCATCGTCGGCTGGAAGACGGCGTCGGTGTCGGCGCTGCACCGCGACATGGACCTGCGTCACCCGCGCCGCCATGGAGACGGTGCCGGCGCGCAGGACGCGGAGGGATGGACCTATGCGACGGGGGATGGGATCGAGGTAACGGTGACGTTCAGCGAAACGGTGAAGGTGGAGTGGAGGCCATCAAGCGCTGGTATCGCAACGACTGGATCGCGCTCGACAACAGGCTGCACAGCCCGTAGAGCATTGCCGTGACAGCAACTACCGTCAAGAAACCGTCAGAAAACTCGCCAAGCAAGCGGGCTAGCCGTAGGCGTTGCGAGCGAAAGCAGACGCCCCAAAACCGTGTAAGAGCAACGAAAGGAAGGAATTGGGAGAAAAACGTCGAAGACGCCCACTCGTCTTACAAACAGGTCACCGCGACGGCCAAACCATCAAGCGATTTAGTTTCCGCCGCGCTATGCGCTCCGGCCGTGCGTTAGACGAGCGTTTCGAGCGGACACAAGAGCGGCGCAACCTCGGCGCAGCACAACCCGTGATCTTCCATTCGCAGCACGCACAGGTTGCCACCCCACTCGCTGGCCTCGGACTCACCGACTCCAGGCGATGATCGCTCGGGCAACTTGTCCGCGGCCGTCTTCGACGGTCTAATGGAATCCCGTTCAGAAAGAGGGGTGCGATAAGGGGATTGCCGTGGGCCGGTTGCCAGTATATCTATTAATATGAATTACTTATAGACGATATGTGGTTAAAGCTGCCACAGCCCAAATAGTCCGAAACTTCGTAGATACTCCATTTTTTCCTACATGTCGCAGGGCAGCCCTTGCTATTCCGCAAAATACCCGGGACGAGCCCGCACTTGGGCGCCTGTCTGGTTCACCCGGATCTTTACCTTGCGCCAATCCCCGTTGAATACTTGGTTGGAGGGATAATAGGCAATCCCGTAGACACTTCGCATCTCCTGGGCCAACAGTGGCAATACCGGTTCAATATCAGCCACAGAGCGTGCCGAAAACACCCTCCCTCCAGTCTTTTTTGCCAAAGAATCCAGTTGCTTGTAAGCCTTGCCAGACCAGTTCCTACCGAACCGTTCTCCCGAGAGCAGGAAGATCGGATAAATCCGGACATCCATTTCCCCTGCTGCCTGAATCAGTCGGGAGGCACGTAACACGGATGGAAGTGCTTGCTCGCTGATGCGGTTATCAATGCCATCACTAATAACAATCAGCGCATTCCGTTCCCCTGAATGCTTGTCTAGTTCCTCGTCATAGGAAAGCATTATTGCATCCCACAGAGGCGAACCACCACTCGGATATGGCAGTCTGTTGCTACGAATACGAACCAGTTCATGATTAGTTGTCAGTGCAACGAGTCTGTGAAACATTCCCCCAGCCATGGCATAAATCGCTATGCGGTCATGGCTGCCTGCCAGATCAATCAGGCGTATCACTGCCTCCCGGATATGACCCAGGTCCAGGCTGGTACTACCACTGAGATCCAGCAGAATGGCCATATTGAAGGGTGATTCCTCGGGATCAACTACCTGCACTTTCTGTTGCACGTTGTCTTCTTCCACACTGAAAGCCTGCTGTGAAAGTCCAGTCAGTGGATGCCCTTCACTGTCACTGACTGCCACACTCATGTTGACCATACGGACCTCGGAAGTGAACAACGCATCGTTTCCTGTCTGAGGTCCTGTAACTTCTGTCAATGTCTCCGGCACCTCCAGCCTGTCACGTTGCGGTGCTGCAACTGAGCCCTTATGTCGTCGAAGTTCAGCCTGCGCAAGCAAGCGTTCAACCGATTCCCGTGCATCCGTGTGTGGCTTGATTGGCCAATCCTCTGGCATAGGCCAGTTGCGAATGGTTAAAACAGCAGGCTTGTGCAGTTGCACCCTGATTTCGCCATACGCTGAACCCGGTGAGTGCAGTTTGTCGAATAAACTCCACATCGTAAGTCTTGGACGGATAACCACCACGTGATGCATGAATTTTTTAGGCTTGGGCAGATCCAGGCTGGACGGTCGAAAACTTGATGAAATATTGACTCTGGTGATATCAAGAGGAGCCTCAATCGTCAGTGCTCCCGTTAAACTCCTGACCTCAGTTTTTCGCACCATGCCAACAATGGTGATATCTCCGTCCTCGGTCACAACATTGAAAGGAGCACCCAGCGGGACATGGGCTTCAATGTCAACAGGCTCATCACCTTGCGGCAATGCATCGAACTGGATACTGACTGGGGAGCGTCTAACAGCAATATCATCGCTGGCTGTATCTTGCGCTCCCGCACGCCAGACACTAACTCGATTTCCCGTGATAACCTCGACATGCACGGACCCGTAATCATTGCGGATTTCAAGTGGCTGGGCTAGAGCGGAAACACCCAACCCCAGGATGACCATGATTCTCGGCAGCATAACGCGAGTTCTTCTTACATTCTGGAACATGATGCAGCGGCCATGCCTTGCCAAGCGAACCTTCGCGCTAATCTGGTTCAGGAGTCCAGTGTGTCTGATTCCCCTCACTCTGTAATCGTCGGCACAAGCGGACACATTGATCATGGCAAGACTGCTCTTGTTCGGGCACTGACCGGCACGGATACGGATCGCTGGGAAGAGGAAAAGCGTCGTGGAATCACTATAGACCTTGGATTTGCAAGCCTTGAGATCGAGCCTGGGCGCCAGCTGGGGTTTGTCGATGTCCCAGGCCATGAGCGGTTCGTCAAGAACATGCTGGCCGGTGCTGGTGGAATCGACCTGGTGTTGCTTGTCATCGCCGCTGATGAATCCGTCATGCCACAGACACGTGAGCACTTCGAGATCTGCCGGTTGCTTGGCATTCAACATGGCATTATCGTACTCACCAAAGTAGACCTTGTCGATACGGAACTTTTGGAACTCGTCAAGCTGGAAGTAGCCGAATATGTTACTGATTCATTTCTTGAAAAGGCGCCGGTTGTGGCTGTCAGCAGTACTTCCGGAGAAGGTATCCCCGAGTTACGAAGCTGCCTGGCCCAGGCAACTCGCACTATCAAGCCCAGAAATCAAGCCAAGCTGTTGCGCTTGCCAATTGACCGCGTTTTCACAATGAAAGGATTTGGCACAGTCGTAACCGGCACCTTGACCGACGGCATCCTTGCAAAAGACTCAAATGTTGAAATCCTGCCGGGAGGGCTAAAAGCGCGTGTCCGTAATATCCAGGTTCATGGCTCAAAAACAACTGAAGCCATTGCCGGGCAACGAACAGCTGTCAACCTCAGCAGCATAGACAAGGCATCACTTTGTAGAGGACAAAGTATCGTCCTGCCAGGAAGTCTTGAATCCACTACTCAATTTGATGCCTGGATTGAACTGTTGAAAGGAGCCAAACCACTAAAACATGGGGCCCCGGTGCATGTTCATCTGGCCACTGCCGAGACAGTCGGACATGCTTACCTTCTGGACCGCAGTGCAAACGGGAAAGCCATGCGGCCTGGTTCAAAGGCTTATGTACAACTACGGCTTGAAAATCCACTTCCTGCACTGCATGGGGACCGTTTTATTCTGAGGCAGTTCTCCCCGCTAGTTACGATTGCCGGCGGCACAGTACTTGAACCTCAGGCACCGCGCCATAAACAAAAGGATGCCTGGCAACCCTTGCTTCATGCCTTGCACACTGGTACTGATTCACAGGCACTCGAAACAAGATGTGCCAACCAGCCCAACGGCGTATCCGGCAGTGAACTGATCGCCCGCACAGGTCGCCCTGTAGCGGATTGGCTGACGATAGCAGCTGAATGTCCGAACGTCCTTGCCATCCGGGCAGATCCCCTGTGGCTAGTTCACAAGGACAGGATGCGGGAAGCATGCACCAGAATGCTGGATGCACTGACACAGTTCCACAAGCAGAACCCGTTGTTAAGTGGAGCGCCACTCGAAGCAATCCGTAGCAGCGAATTCGGGAAAGTTCCTGAGTTTCTGATAGACGAGTTTTTAAGAAAATTGCAGGCAGCCGGCAAGATCGTACTGGACAATGAGCTGATCCGGCTTGCGGCATTCAGGATCCAGATGCAAGCAGAAGAACAGGAAGCCCATGACAAGCTCCTTGCTGCATTTCAGAAAGCAGGACTGCAAGTCCCTGCCCTCAAGGAGTTCCTGCCAATGCTTCCCGTTGATACTGCAAGATCCAGGCGCATCCTCAGTGCCCTGCTCCGCTCAGGGGTACTCGTTCGTGTCAGCAATGAACTTGTGTTCCATCAGGATGCGATCCGTCAATTGCGAGAACAGGTAACAGCCCTACGTGGGCAGAGCATCAGTGTGCACGACTTCAAGACAATGTCAGGAGTCAGTCGCAAGTACGCCATTCCTCTGCTTGAGCATTTTGACAAACAGAACATAACGGCCAGGGTTGGCAACATGCGCCGTGTGCTTTAGAGTGCGGATTTGCATGGACAAGCAGCCATCCTTGATACCATCTGTAATCTCAAGCTCCGCAACCGGCAGCGTCCTTGGGTAACTGAACAATGAGTTGCAATCTGGACTGGGACTTACTGGCCTCACCTAGGGAGCGAACCAGGATACTGCAACTGTTCCAGACGATAGCTGTGGTGGGGCTTTCACCGAGACCCCACAGGCCGAGTCATGTGGTGTCTACTTATATGTCCAACCACGGATATGAAATCATTCCAGTCAACCCCAACTCTTCAATCTTGCTTGGGCGAGAGTGTTTTCCAACCCTGACTGCAATTGAGCGACCGATTGATATCGTGAATATTTTTCGGGCTCCCGAACATGTCCTGTCGGTAGTCAAGGAAGCCATTGATATTGGTGCCAAAGTAGTATGGCTGCAACTGGGAGTGATTCATGAGGTAGCTGCAAGACTTGCGCTTGATGCAGGACTGGAAGTCGTGATGGACCGTTGCATCCAGATTGAACACATGATGATCACAAGCGGACACCCTGAATACGAAATTGAAAGCCTGGAATAATAACAGGCTGCTGACCAGGAGGTTATTTTAGACATGAAGTTCGGTGTGAACACAATGATATGGTCCGGTGCGTTTGAGCCGAAAAAATTTCCCTTTGATGCTTTGAAAGAAGCGGGAGTCGACGGCATTGAAATCCCGGTATTCGTGCCATCAGAACTCAATACAAAGGCTGTACGCAATACATGCAGCCAGCATGATGTTAATGTTCACTTCTGCTCAGTGAACCCGGAAGGCATGAATCCAATCAGTGACGATATTGCCATCCGAGCCAGGACGATCGAGCACTGGAAGACCCTGATCCAGACTGCTGCTGACGCTGGAGCCGACCAGATTGCCGGACCTACCTATGCACCGGTCGGGTTCCTGCCAGGGCGACGTCGCACCGAGGATGAGTGGAAGCGGGGAGTCGAGTTCCATCAGGCCCTTCAAGAGTCACTTGCGGATGCAGCAGTAACCCTAGCTATCGAACCGCTCAACCGGTTTGAAACTTACTTCCTGAACACCGCGGCCGATGCTGTCCGCTTCATCGAGGAAATCGACAGTGAAAACATCGGCATCCTGCTCGACACCTTTCACCAGAATATTGAAGACAAGGATGTTGCAGCGGCTTACAAGACCTGCGGAAAGCGTTTGATGCATGTACACACCTGCGAGAACGACCGAGGTACTCCAGGCAGCGGACATGTGGACTGGCCAGGAGTCTTTCAAGCGATCAAGGATACGGGCTATGACCGCTGGATGACAATCGAGTCCTTCAATGCCCACATTCCGGAGCTTTCGGCAGCAACAGCCATCTGGCGGGACCTTGCTGCATCCATGGACGATATTGCGATTGATGGAACAAGGTTCATACGCGATCTGTGGGCCAGAACTTGAAACCACCAAGCTGGCTGTTTTGCAGGAACCTGGTTGTGACAGTGCCTTCCCTGTGGTTGGCATCATGAATGCTGCCTTATTGAATACCCGTTCAAACAAGGTGCCCAATGGCGGCAAGGCACTTTGAGACCTCCCAACCGTTGAGTGTTACTGCTGCCGCAACAGGGATGACTGTTGCTTTTGCACGCGGCGGCAACCCGGTTGCCATCAAGTTGGCACTTTACGCTCTGTCGCCACTACAGAGCGCCTTGACGCGTTCCATGATCAGTTGCCTCGGGGTCAGCTTGCTGTCCATGGAACTTCATAGAAAACTCAAACCAAAACGAGATGAAATCCGCCCCTTACTGCTGCTTTCCTTGATGTACAGCCTGCAAATCGCAAGCAATCAGACTGGAGCCAACTATACATCTGCTGTGTATTTCACAATTCTCATGAATACATATCCGATCACTGTCAACCTGGTCTCCTCGCTTTCCGTACCCGAAGACCGATTGACTGTCAGGCGCATCTGCGGTCTGGCAATAGCTTTTAGTGGAATTATTTGGGTTATTACAGGACAGCCGGAAAGCAGGCTGGCAAGCAACCCACTGCTTGGGAACTGCCTGGTTCTGCTCGCTGCCACTATACTTGCGGTCCGCACGGTTTACATCCGTCAACTCGTCCTGAATGCTGAGTACAGCAAGGCTTTTTTCTGGCCATTACTGGGGGTCTGTGCCCCTGTTTTTTCTGGGGTTAGTATTAATACCGAAAACAATTCCCCGAATCGCCATTGATTGGACTACTGTATCGGCTCAGCTCTATCAAGATGTCATTGTTGGTGGTGTAGGCCAGTTGGTTTGGGTCTACCTCATGAGAAGACACACAGCCGGAACCGTAACAGCACTGTCATTCGTGACACCCATCAGTGGCTTGGTGCTGAGTTCGATTGTGTTCAACGAGCCTTTGTCCACCCGAGTTCTGACAGGCTTTTGCGCAGTCTTGACTGGTATCGCATCAGTGTCAAAAACAGGAGCCATCAAGGAGCAACTCAAGCCTGAAGAACCTATTCGCGGTTTCTCCGGAAGTGTCTGAACACCAATCGTTCTCGCCTTAATCCCTACTGAGCTGTATTAATGAGAACTGGGTTGATCAGGGACAGGCTTTACCAGCGGCACGAACCGGACACCTACTCCTGTCTCTGTATGGACACGTCCAGTTTTAGCCTTTGTTACCAGGATCAATTGCTGTATACCGTTAACTGAACCAACAGGCGCAACGAGCCGGCCTCCAGGAGCAAGTTGTTCAACAAGAGCCTGGGGCAACTGTGGTGGAGCCGCAGTTAGAAGAATACGGTCATAGGGTGCATGTTCCGGCCACCCTGCATTCCCGTCCGTGCGGTTGATTTGTATTTTCTCGTAACCCAGTCTTTTGAGAGTCTGACTGGCACGCTCTGCCAGTGGAGCAATGATTTCAACACTGTAGACACTGTCACTCAGCGTTCCCAGGATAGCCGCCTGGTAGCCTGAACCGGTTCCAATTTCAAGGACACGATGCTGCCTTTCAACCTGCAGCATTTCAGTCATCAGGGCAACAATATAGGGCTGAGAAATCGTCTGCCGATAACCGATCGGCAAAGGCGAATCCGAATCGGCTTCCTCACGATATTCTTCAGGCACAAATTCTTCACGTTGCACTGTACGCAAAGCGCGAAGCACATCCTGATCACGGATGCCTCTTGCTTCAACCTGCTTGCTTACCATGCGCATGCGGCGCTCTTTCCAACTACCTTTCTGGCTCTCAGCAAGACTCGACCGGCACCACACAGGCGCCAGCAAGGCGAGTACACAGCAAGCTGCTAATACTGAACGTACCATTGATCACGAACTGGTTCTGCACCAGTCACTGGCTCAGTACATCGTACCAGTGCTTGTGCGGTCAGCCTTAACTACTACTGAGGAGCTTGTGCATCCGTTCCAGGGCCAACTCAATGCGCTCCATGGAAGTGGCATAACTGAAACGCAGGTAGCCATCACCGTAGTTTCCAAAGGAATGGCCTGGCAGACAGGCAATACCGGCTTCCATCAGCATTCTTTCGGCCAGATCTGTTGAGGAAATACCTGTGTCCACAATATTCGGAAAGACGTAAAACGCACCTTCCGGCATCTGGCATCTCACTCCCGGAAGTTCGTTCAGACCCTTCACAAACAAATCCCGACGCCGTTTGAATTCTGCAACCATCTCAGTCACACAATCCTGTGGCCCGGACAGTGCTTCAATAGCAGCCCGTTGCGTAAAACTAGCCGTATGGGAAGCCGAGTTGACCTGTAACAGGCACACTGGGTCAACAAGCCATTTCGGAAAAACTCCAAAACCAATACGCCAGCCTGTCATTGAATAAGCCTTGGAAAACCCATCCAGGACTATCGTCTTCGCGGCCATGCCATCAATGGAAGCAATTGAGACCGGACGATCTCCAAAGGTGACCTGGGTATAGATTTCGTCAGCCAGTACGATCACATCACGATCCTTGACAAGGTCTGCAATTACTTGAAGATCTTCAGCAGGGATTGCCCCGCCTGTAGGATTCTGTGGTGTGTTAAGAATAATGAGGCGTGTACGGTCCGAGAGCAGGCTGCGAAATTTATCAAGGTCAATGGAAAACCCGCGTTCCTCCAGCAGTGGAACCGGGACGGGAGTTGCCCCACAGGCACCGATTACAGATTCATAGATCGGGAACCCTGGATTCGGGTAAAGAGCCTCATCCCCGGGTTCCAGCAGTGAAAGCATGGAAAAGAAAAGAATCGGTTTGGCTCCCGGTGTCACCACAACCTGAGATTCATCGACTGCAATCCCACGAGTTCGGGAAATATAATTGGCAATTACCGCTCGCAGTTCCGGATCACCCTGGGTTGGGCCATATTTTGTATAACCTGCTTCCAGCGCACGCTTGCCGGCTTCGATGATGTGGTGTGGAGTCGGGAAATCCGGCTCACCGATTTCCATGTGAACGATATCTCGTCCTTCACTTTCGAGTCCTCGGGCACGAACCAGTACTTCAAAAGCACCTTCACCGTGCATACGACTGATTCTTGAAGCAAGTTGCATATTTTTGGAGTGTATCAACCTTGCCGGAACTCCCCCAGTGCCGGACCAGAGCTATGGCATGGCCTGAACCGACAATCTGCCGGATCACAGTCTGATAATGTTTGCAAAGAAGGCGAGCGCAAAAGATTCTATGAATTTGCTGACTGCAGGCAACAGATCACAGGATTTACAGGAATGTTTTGTGACTGCACGGATACAGCTAATACGACGTCTAATTAAGTGGAAACGTGATTACCAGCATGAACAGTCTTATCATGCCATTCTCAGGGTCATGTGTCATGGCCATTAAGCAACAGGCAGGTACTCCTGTTGTGACTCGCATCAATGCTGCGGGTCAAGCAATAACCGAGGCGCAACAGCTTGATGAGCACATGCGCCGCATGTACCGATTGATCTACCGGATCGTCGGGAATGTAGCGGATGCCCAGGACCTGACCCAGGAAGCCCTGATCAAGGCCCTTCGTCGTCAAACGCAACTCAAGGATGACAGAAAGGCAAAGCAATGGTTGAATCGCATCGCCGTCAACACTGCACTGGATTTTATTCGTCGGCGCACAAGAATCACTTTTGAAGAGATCGTAACGGAGCCAGTGCATGCTGGAGCAAGTGCAGAGCAGGAAATTTCCAGAAGCGAGACCCGCTCCTGGATTGAAGAAGGACTCAAGCTTTTATCTGATCGAGAGCGTACTGCACTTGTATTAAGAGATGTCGAAGAAATGCCAGCTGCTGAAGTTGCGCAAGTGATGGGCTGCTCCAAAGCAACCGTGCGATCTCATATTGCCAATGCCAGGGTCAAGTTCAAGGAATACGCCAAAAAAAGGAAGAAATGAAGAACTTTTCCAAGCACCCTTCAGAACAACGGTTGTCCCTTTTCGCAGGAAAGGATCTTGGCAGCCTCTCATACTGGCTCATTAAACGTCACGTTGCACGTTGCAACCAGTGCAGCCAGCTTGCCAGTCACTTCACCAGCTTGAGTAATGACCTGAGTGCGATGGAACCTGTCCCCGCACCGGACTGGGAATCATTCAGCCGACAGATCAGGGTTGCTGCTGCACAAATCCCACCAGCTCAACCCATATCCGTTGGATGGCGGTCAAGGACAGTTGGAGGTGTCGTACTGGCTGCCGCAGCAGTCGTGCTAGTCCTGCTTTTTGTACCAGATAACAACAGTTCACTGCAGCCAGAAACTGCAGTTATCCCTCAGCAATATTCAAATCCTGCCCATTCTCCTGCTTCCATGTGGCAGGACTTTGAAAGCGCTGTAAAAGTACAAATCACATCAGAGGGGCAGTTGAGAGTACGCTCTTACGATGCACACTCAGGTCTCATGATGATCACGGACTACTACACACCATGACTTGTCGATCCAATCTGTATTGCCAACTGTTGTTTGCAGCAGCTTTCCTTTTCCTTGCAGTGCTTTCAGGAACTGCTGCGAAAAATGATCTGGTATCAATTAAGATCCCAAGCGATATTCCTTTACAGGCCCTTACGTCGGACTTTGAAAATTCAGAACTTGAACCACGAGGGGGGGCCCTGGTTATCCAGCTTGAAGGATCAATCCAGTTCCGTTATCAGGGTTCTGATGTAATCCGGGCAATCACGCTCGAAATTGACACCCAGGGACAGATGCTTGGTGGCCGAGCGGTCGTGGCGCTGCCAAGCCTTGATATTTCGAGGGGAGAGACATTTCCAGTGCACTTGAACCTACGCATGTTGCGACCCCTGCCCCGCCCTGCCGGACCACTTGTGCATGTCACTCTGGACGGTATCCTGTTCGACTCACTCGCCTTCTCAGGTCCAGATCGTTTGGGATCCTCTCACAAGATGAGAGTCCGTGAGCTTGAAGCCAGAAGGGATCGAGCCTACTTCTTTAGTCAAATGGAAAAGGGTGGACGCCAGGGACTGGTAACCGCAATGCAGGCAAGCTTACGTAGACAGTCAACACAGCTACATCTCGAAGCAAGAGTGGTTGGCGAAGGCCCTGCTATCGCCGCCGGTGAATCACGCGAAATCAAACTCTCCATGATCCAGGACGATGACGCACCGCTACTTCTTGAAGATGGCAAGGTGTTTGTGCGCGGGGTAGTATCCGATACACCAAGTATCCGGCTACGAAATCGCTCTGTGCTCGATGTTCAGCAATTCGAACTCGGTTGGCTGGTCGGTGATGAAAAAGGCAACATCTACTCGGCAGGTGCAGTTCCGGTCGATGCACAGCCCGGGTTGCCTGTGGGCAGTGAGTTGGTAACCAGCGCAAAGAAGCGTTTTAGATTGAATCCAGGCGGGAACCGCGGGAAAGCTGTCCTGCAATACATGAGCGCCTACGTACGCCATGCACTGCTGTCTGACGGCAGCATCTGGATACCCAGTCGGTCATCCCTGGAAGCATCAAGATTGCTGGATGTAGCACCTGTATCGGTTGAAGAACAACGCCTGACGAGACTGTACCGGGAACAAGGCCCTAGCGCAGTTGCAGCAGAAATCCGCAAGTTGTCAAGACACGTGGAGCGTAACAGACCGAACAAAAAATCATTCTGAACCAACCGGATTTCGTGAGAGTTCAAGAGTTGGACAGGAATAGCATCCTCGCATCTTCAGCCTGAAAGACTACAGGCTGGATTTTCATGTTGATTCGCCAGTCTCTTGAATTGCTAGACTATAGAATTCCCGGGTAGGCATGGTTGCCAACTCAAATTTCAAGGGTGTTTTTCTGCCCTGTTAGAAGTTCAGAACAATAGGGTATTAGCTTGATATGGGTCTGTTAATTGCTATTGCTGTTTGGTTCATCACGTTGGTGATGGCCATCCCGTTCCTAACCAAAACCTGGTGGATGCCACCCGCCATTACTGAGCTTGGCCGACAAATCGATGAGGCCTTTATGGTTACCCTGATCGGTACGGGCATCATTTTCGTCCTGGCACAAGTGGGACTGGGCTACACGGTGTGGCGATACGGACGCAAGAGCCAAGACTCCGCCTCCAGTATGCATGGCAACATGAAGCTCGAATGGACCTGGACATTAGCTGCAGGCATCATCTTTATCGGCCTGACAATGTTCAGCTATTCCATCTGGGCGGAAACCCGCTTTATCGAGCAGAAGTCCATGAAGCCATCCGAGGATCGGCTTATTGTCGAAGTTACGGGTCAGCAGTTTGTCTGGAATATACGTTACGCAGGCAAGGACAACCAGTTCGGGCCAACCAGCATTGATCTGATTGACGATGCGGGTGGCAACCCGGTGGGAGTCATCCGCAGTGACCCTACTGGTAAGGATGACATCATGGTTCCTGAGATGAGGGTTCCGGTCAACAAGGAAGTTGAAGTGGTTCTCAAATCCAAGGATGTGCTGCACAACTTCTTTGTCCCTGAGTTGCGTATCAAACTCGACACGGTGCCTGGACTTGTTGGCAAGCTGAGGTTCAAGGCTGACACGCAAGGCAAGTACGAAATTGTCTGCTCGGAATTGTGCGGCCTTGGCCATTACGAGATGCGCAGCTTCCTGCATGTAGTCACCGAAGATGAATACAACGCCTGGCTGGATGAGCAAGCTGCATACCTGTTTTAGTGGGACACGAGATCTACGGCGTTGAGGATATGAGTTCATGACAGAAGTTCAGGTTTCTCCAGAAGTTGCCGAATTTACCGAGGTGCACCGTCACCCGGAGCCCAAGCGCTTTCTCTGGAAATACATCTTTTCTGTTGATCACAAGGTGATTGGAATTCAGTACCTGCTACTGGCCATTACTGCTGTGTTCGTGGGGATGTTCCTAAGCTTGCTGATACGTTTGCGGCTTGTCTGCCCGGACTGTTCATTACCGCTGCTTGGCTCGTTGTTGCCGGTCGGTGCACCTGAAGGTGTCATGACCCCGGAATTCTATCTCGCAATGCTGACCATGCACGGCACAGTCATGGTTTTCATGGTCCTGACCACAGCACCCCAGGGTGGTTTCGGGAACTATTTCCTGCCGATCCAGATCGGTGCTGCGGATATGGCATTCCCACGCCTGAACATGCTGTCCTTCTGGATCACTTTCGTGTCTTTCGGCCTGTTGATGGCCGCCTTCTTTGTCGAAGGTGGTGCACCAATAACCGGCTGGACCGCTTACCCGCCGCTAAGTGCAATTCCGGAAGCGACTTTGCAGGGTATTGGGCAGGATCTCTGGATTGCATCCATTGCAGTTTTCTGTGTCGCCTCGCTGCTGGGTGCCCTGAATTTTATCGTGACAACGCTGGACCTACGGACCAAGGGTCTGACGATGATGCGCATGCCGTTAACTTGCTGGACATGGTTTGTTACCGCAATCCTGGGACTGCTGGCCTTTGGTGTACTGCTGGCTGCAGGTGTGCTGCTTTTGATGGACCGCAATCTCGGAACAAGCTTCTTCGTACCAGGGGGGCTGGTCGTCAGTGACAAAGTGATTGACCACTCGGGCGGCTCACCAATCCTATGGCAGCATTTGTTCTGGTTTTTCGGGCACCCGGAAGTGTATATAGCAATCCTGCCAGGCATGGGTGTGACATCGCATGTCCTGTCGATGTTTTCACGCAAGCCTGTGTTCGGCTACAAAGCAATGGTCTGTGCCATTGGTGCTATCGGAATTCTGGGTTTCGTCGTCTGGGGACACCACATGTTTGTCAGTGGTATGAGCCCTTATTCCGCAATTATATTTTCCATCCTGACAATGTGTATCGGAGTTCCATCCGCCATAAAGACCTTCAACTGGATCGGCACCATGTGGGGCGGCAAGATCCGTTTCACATCCCCAATGCTGTTCTCGATCGGATTCGTATCACTCTTTGTCACGGGCGGTTTATCTGGAATCTTTCTCGGGCAACCGACAATCGACCTTTACTTCCATGACACCTACTTTGTTGTGGCGCACTTCCACCTGATCATGGGAGTGGCTGCCATCTTTGGCATGTTTGCTGGCCTGACATTCTGGTTCCCGAAAATGTTCGGGCGGATGATGGACGAGCGGTTGAACAAGATTCATTTCTGGTTCACATTCATTGGTGTCTACGCCATTTTTGGTCCGATGCACTATCTGGGTATGTTGCCTCATCCGCGACGCTACGCCGAGATCACCAGTGTGGATTACCTCCAGACTGGTGGTGCAGAAGCCCTGCATTTGTTTATTACTGTTGCAGCGATCCTGACTATTCTGGCGCAGTTTTTGTTCCTTTATAACTTCCTGCGCGGCATCTTCGCTGGCAAGCCAGCCACTGAGGAAAACCCCTGGGAAGCGACTACTTTGGAATGGACGATTCCTTCACCACCTCCTCATGACAATTTCGGTGGCAAGGTTCCCACTGTCTTCAGGGGTCCCTACGATCTGAGTCTGAAAGGTGCCAAACGGGACTTTGCCATGCAGTGCAACGATGACAAGGCAGTCTTCGGCGAACAGCAGGACGCAAGCAACTAGAAGCGATGCCTTCAACTCTCACATCAACTGAGGCACTTGTGCAGCCCGTCCCGGGTGAAAGTCGCTTTGACCCACCGTCGCCTCCAGTACAGGACGATGGAGGTGGGGCAGGACCTTACAGCAACCAGCATCTGGTGCAACGCTACAAGCTAGGCGTTTGGGTCGGCATCTGTGGCATTGTGATGTTTTTCGCGGCCATGACAAGCGCCATGGTAGTACGACAGGGGCTGTCTGATGACTGGCAGGTCTTCAGACTGCCTCCGGTCCTGTTTGTCAGCACGGCAGTACTTTTGTTATCAAGCTGGACTATCGAGCGTAGCCGCAAGGCAATCAAACTGGATTTAAGGAATGTACAACGCTGGGTGAATGCCTCGGCCTTGCTGGGACTCGTGTTCCTTGCTTGCCAGGTTCTCGGATGGCAAGCTCTGACCGAACGCGGGATTTACCTTGCGAGCAATCCTGCCAACTCGTTCTACTACGTGTTGACTGCTGGTCATGGAGTACACCTGCTAGGTGGGGTCGTTGCACTTGGTTACATCTGGTTTCGTGTACGCAACGTGCAAACATGGAACTCGCGTGAGGCTGTGCTTGAAGCCGCCGCACTGTACTGGCATTTTATGGATGTCCTCTGGATCTACATCCTGGGACTACTATTTTTCTGGAGGTAGCTGGATGTCGGAAGCGCATGCTATTGCAACAGCCAAACCAACCTGGAGTGGAGGCGGAACTCCGTTTGCCGTTGGTCACAAGAAGTTTGGCATGTGGCTGTTCATCCTCTCAGACACACTGACATTTTCTGCACTGTTAGTGACTTACAGCTACGTTCGCGTGGCCAATGATTGGCCAACACCATTTCATTTCTATCCGTCCATCGTTTTTTCGACTCTCATGACACTGGTACTGCTATCGAGCAGCCTGACGATGGTCTACGCCGTTTCTGCTGCGCATCACGGGGCCCGTCGCAAGGCTGCCAAATGGATATGGGCCACAGCGTTAGGAGGGGCGGTGTTTGTTGTATTGCACGGCACTGAGTGGATGAACCTGATGCACGAAGGTGTCTACCCCTGGACGAATCCATTTGGAACGCCACTGTTCGGCGCTACGTTCTTTCTTGTGACCGGGTTACACATGTTTCACGTCATCACGGGTGTAGGCTACCTGGTGATCGTTGCCCTGGGGTACCGACGTGGCAAGTGGCTGCCGGAGGACGTGGAAGTCGCAGGTCTGTACTGGCACTTTGTGGACCTAGTCTGGATGTTTGTGTTTCCATTGCTCTACCTGCTCTCGACGAGTGTTGATTAAACGGGTAAAAACCACTATGTATATTTCATTGATTGGCTATCTGTTCTGCCTGGTTCTGGGGATCTGGGGATTCGCAGTTGCTGGTGGTCAGGTCATACACGGCGGGATGGTTGTCTCCCTGGACAATCTCTTTCTGACAATGTTTGCAGGGATGATCGGTGTGGCCTGTTTCAGCTACCTCGCATGGAGATTTCTTCCAGTGATTACTGCTCCAGCCGGAGCTGCTGCAGGTAAAGGAGGGGTCACCGTACAGCCTTATGCTGTGCCTGAAGATCCTGAATACACAGATGCACACATCCCGCTGTTTAACAAGATCTGGATTGGGCTTCTGGTGCTTACAGCTGTTGAAGTTATACTTGCTTATGTGCAGCTTACTGGTATCCTTGTGATGCTGGCGATCCTACTGGTCCTGTCGGCATTGAAGGCTGGTATGATTCTGTCTTACTTCATGCACCTGAAGTTTGACCATCCACAGTTGTCCTGGACATTGCTCCTGCCAGCCGTTGCATGCATCTTGGTCATGTGTGGCTATTTCTTCCCCGACAGTTTCCGCTTGCTGGAACTACGTCCATGAAGCAGCTTGCGGCAGTCACCGGGTTGTTCACTGGAATGCTGCCACTTTATATCATCCTGCTGTTGAGCATGCCTGCCCAGGCTCCTGCCCAGGGCTGTTCCATGTGTCGGGAGACCGCTTCCTTTCAGACGGAAAGAGCTGTCGGAGCATTGCAGCGCGGCATTCTTCTTCTGGGGATCCCTCCGCTTGCCATTGTAGGTGGTATCGCATGGACAACCTATCGTAGGTCAAAACAATTCAATAACAAACAATAAGGGCGTCCCACCACCTTGGGGCGGGGAGTAATTGATTTTTACGCTATTATTGACAAGCTCAAGGAAACAGAGTTTGACGGCCAGGTGTTCGGCGAGCTTGGGTTAGAAGGCACCGAGGAAATGCGAGATTACATGGTCGATGAGTTGGGCCTGCGCCTCCAATTGAATATTTCGAGTTCTGAAGCTCTGCGGGACCATTGTTCTAAGTTTTTGCCCATCCCTCTGACCTTCTTGCGGTTGAGTGTTCGGTTCGCCGTTCCTATTTCCCAGAACGGAACATGATAAGCGGAGATCATATGCGATCGTTTCTTAATACTTCTTTCTCGAGAGCACAGGTTGCGCAAAGGTTGTGCGGCAGTGTCGTTGGGGTGATTCTGGCCATGGGGTTTGCTTCCGCATTGAATGCTCAGAAAGACTGGCCACTGTTCGGCAATGACCCGGGCGCAATGCGCTATTCGCCGCTGACTGAAATCAACACAGAGAACATATCGAGACTTCAACTCGTTTGGACGTACAAAACGGAGGAGGCAGCGAGCGCTGGGTCGGCAGCCGCCGAAGCGGAGAATCCCAACCCTGAGAGAAGGGGCCGGTCCCAGGCGCGTAGATCTCAAGTCGCGCCGCTCGTCGTCGACAACGTAATGTACCTGACAACGCCTTACAACCGCGCCGTCGCGCTTGATCCCGAGACCGGTGAAGAGCTTTGGCAATACGAGGTGAGCGAGGACAGCGGCAGAGTGGCCATCCGTGGGTTGACCCATTGGCCAGGCGACGAACAGTCCCCGCCAACCATTTTCTTCGGTACGTCGTTAGGTTTTTTGGTCGCACTGAACGCGAAGACCGGCAGCCCGGTGCCCGGATTCGGTGACGAAGGCGTGCTGGACATGAGGCAGGCCATGCCGGCGAAGTTTGCCAAAGACCGATTTGGCCTGTCGTCGCCCCCGGCGATCTACAAGAATCTGGTGATCACCGGTTCTCACGTTCAAGAATCCCCCAGCCTGGGCCCTCCTGGCGATATTCGAGCCTGGGACGCGCATACAGGGAAGCTGGTGTGGACATTTCACACAATTCCACGCCCCGGCGAGCCCGGCCATGATACTTGGGAGGGCGATAGCTGGCGCGATCGCTCGGGAGCGAATGTGTGGGGCTACATGACCGTGGACACCGAACGCGGATTGGTGTTCCTGCCGCTCGGATGCGCGACCTACGACTACTACGGCGGAGACCGCAAGGGAGCCAACCTTTACGGCAGCACTCTCGTGGCGCTGGATGCCGAGACCGGCGAATTGAAATGGCATTTCCAAACAACGCACCACGACGTCTGGGACTACGACTTGGAGTCGGCGCCGGCATTGTTCGATGTCACCGTCGATGACCAGAAGTTTCCCGCGGTTGGCCAAATGACCAAACAGGGCCTGCTGTTCATTCTCGACCGCACGACGGGAAGGCCGATACACGGTGTGGAGGAGCGTCCGGCACTACAAGAAGGGTTCGCCGCGGGCGAGCACCCTTGGCCCACGCAGCCATTCCCCGTGAAGCCGCCGCCCCTGGCTCGCAATACCTTCAGCCCCGACGAGATCGCCACGGTGACCCCAGAGCACCAAAAGTACTGCGAAGAGATGTTGCAGGCGGATGGCGGGTTACGCACCGGCGGTCCTTATCTGCCTTTTGGCGACAAACCCAGCATCATCTTCCCCGGCACGTTGGGCGGCGGCAACTGGCACGGCACGTCGTTCGATCCCAACCTCGGTTATCTTTTTGTCAACACGCAAAGCCTCGGCGAGGTATATCAAATCGTTTCGAGACCACAAGGGCCCACGGCGCAACGCTACAAGTTTTGGGATGACGGCAAGTTCTGGCCCTGCCAGCAGCCGCCTTGGGGCGAGCTGAGCGCGGTCAACGTCAACACGGGTGAGATTGCGTGGCGAGTTCCTCTCGGCGTCTTCGACGAGTTAACCGAGAAGGGCGTACCCAAGACTGGGACGCCGAACATGGGCGGCTCTATGGCGACGGCCGGCAATCTCGTTTTCATCGGCGGCACGGTGGACGACCGTTTTCGCGCCTTCGATTCCCGGACGGGCGAAGAAGTCTGGGTAACCAACGTGGGAGCCGCGGCCCGGGCGATCCCGATCACCTACGAAGGTGAAAGCGGAAAGCAGTATGTCGTGATTATGGTGAGCGGCGGCGGCTTCTTGCGCGATCACGTGATTCCGGCTACGTTGATGGTGTTTGCTTTGCCATAACGGATGCAAGAAACATAGATTGATGCGCGTTTCCGACGTCGCCCCTTCGCTTCAAAACTTCCGCCAGGCGCTGCGGGCGCCACGTCCTGCGGTCACTCCTACCGTGGGTTTCCGTTGCCCCGGGGCGTTGGGGCAAACACCGCGGTGTTTACTCTCATCAACGCACTGATGCTGCGTTGGACAACAATACAGTCGATAGATCCGATGGACCCGAGAGCCGCACTAGCGGCGGCAACGCTGGCGGCCGTGGGCCTGTTGTGTCTGGCTTCCTTTCCTGGATATCGGGCTTCGAGAGGGGGTCCGGTTGCCGCGTTGCGGGGGGAATGAACGGCTGCTGGCTGCTGTCGTCTTCTGAGTATCCAGCTGTATTGGAGATCGCGGACTACAGGGGACATTTCACTACCAGGCGGCTACCATAGAAAGAAGAAGCATTGGAGAGGAGTCTTCCGAGTGAAGCGAGTTTCGACGGCGTCGTGGTTGATTGTCTGGCTGGTAGCCGGCCTGTGTGGCGTGTTGACTGGAGGAAAGCTGAACGCCCAACGGGATGAACACGATCTCTTGCCAGACGACGAGGGCAAAGGCGTTGTTATACATATGTGCCAGGCTTGTCATCCGATGGAGACGATCACGAGCCTGCGATACAGCGAGGCCCGCTGGGCTAGCGTCGTCGATGACATGGTCGCCTTCGGCGTACAAGGCAGCGAGGAGGATAAGGAGACCGTCATCCTCTATCTTGCCAAGTATTTCGGGCCTGAAAAGTCGCGCGAGGCCGAGGCGAAGCAGTCGTTGGTGGCAAAAGTCAACGTGAATACCGCAGGCGTGCCGGAGATGGCGGCCGTGCTTCAACTCTCCGTCAAGAATGCCAGAGCGATTGTGAGCCATCGCGAAAAGAACGGAAGGTTCAAGAAGTGGCAGGACGTCAAGAAAGTTTCCGGGCTGGACGCTAAGAAGATCGAGCAAATGAAAGATCTGCTTTCGTTTTAGCGGCGCTCGAATTGGCGGATCCCTCCCAATAACGGGAGGTCAAGCGAGAGCCCACGCCCCTGGTTGTCTTTCCAGCGGAGCGCTCCCAAGGCCGCGTGCCGTAGATCGCTTCGCCGTTAGTATCGAGCCAGCGCCCCAGGGTCCGCAGGCGCTCGGCCTGGATCTCGGGTATCGTGCCATCGGCCATGGGGCCCGACCTGGGATTGCCCAACTCTCCGTTGAAAGTAGCAGCTCTGGCGTAACCCACTCTACGATGCCTTCCTCCGTTTGACAACCTCCGAATTGGAAGGAGCTAACGCTTCCAGTTCTCTGAGAAGGACGGGAATCTGTTTGTGTCCCTGGACTCGGCGGAATTGTTTCTCGGCCACCAATAGTCCGGACCCCACCCAGCGCTCGCTCTGATCCCCGCCATGCCATCGTTTCACATTGGCGCAAACCCGTTCGACGATTGAGAAGGCCGACTCGATGACGTTGGTGCTGGCCAAGCTCTTGCGCAGTTGCGACGGGACCTGCAGCCGATGCACGGTCAGCGTTTCCTCCAACCCTTCCCCCAGGCTCCGTGCCGCACTCGGATTTAAATCCATCAGTTCCCAATGCAGCGTGTCCAGCGCCTGCTTGGCCGCGGCGTAGTCTTCCAGCGCGTAAGCGGCATGCAGCTTCTTCGCCACCAAAGGCCTCTGCCCCTCGCTCAGATGATCTAACACGTTGCGCCGCTTGTGGACTTGACAGCGCTGCATCAACGCCGCTTTTCCGGCATGCTTTTTTACCGCCGCGTGAAGCGCTTTGCCGCCGTCCAGTACGTATAAGCGAGACTCGCTGAAGTCCAGGCCACGATTCATCATGTCACCCAGCAACTCGCCCACCACGGTGGCGTTCTCGATGGCTCCTTGCCGCAGCCCCAAAATCGTTTTGCGCCCGTCCTGACTGATGCCCAGTGCGGCCACCATCTGTTACCCGGCAAACGGCATCGCGTCGATCAGCAGCGCGCACAATCGCATCTTCTCCAAACGCCGCTCCGTCATTTGCTTTAACTTATCCCGGCTCGCTTCGATGAAATGTTCACTGATGGCGCTCTTCTCCAAGCTGTACACCACGGCGAACTCGCGCACCGCCTGGCCGTACTTTCTCGTGCTCAGACCGAGCATCAGTTCTTCCCACACCGTTTCGGTCAGCGGCTCACCGCGGTGAAACATCTCGTAGCTACCCAACCGCACTTCCTGGTCGTCGGTCGTGCGCACGCGCGGACGGTCGATCGGAACCTTCTGCCCCATCACAACGCAGAAACCCCGTTCCTTGCCTCAGCGGTTAGCCGTGCGATCCGGCCGCGTACTTCTTCTTCCATCAACAGCTCCATCACTCGCAGGCCGGCTTGGCGAATCAATGCACCCTCGCCCTCGCGCAGCCAGCCCACCATCTCGGCCATCGGTAACACCATTTGCACCGCCGGATCTCCCTCTGCGGCCATTGCTTTGAGCTGTCTCACAGCTCGCTGGGCTTCAATCTGACTATGGTTTCTTCATGGCGGCTCTCCTTTTCTCGGCAAAGAAAATAGCTCCCAGCCTATCAAGGCTTCGAGCGGAGAGTCGCTACTTTTCTACGGGGTTACGGGCATTTCCCAACCCGAATCGATCGTCTTGTTGTGCGAGGCAGTTATGTTGCTGTATGCTGAGCGGATTGACGAAGGGTAACTCATGGGTACTCTGCTGAGATTGTTGTTTTGTGTGGCGCTTGTAGCGCCGTTATGGGGACAAGTCCCGCCGACGCCGGAAGGGCATGACTCCCCTGCGGCCGTGGCGCAGGGGCAAACGACCGATAGCCGGAGCGAGGCATCGCAGCCGGAGAAGAATCCGTTTGAAACTCCCGAAGACGTCGCGATGGGAAACGATCTTTTCCAAACGCACTGCTCCTATTGCCACGGGGCGTTTGGCGAGGGCGGCCGCGGGGCGGACCTGACGACCGGGTGGTATCGCTTCGGCAGCTCCGACGCCGAGTTATTTCAAACAATTCGCAATGGAATTCCGGGGTCTGAAATGGGCCCCCCGCGGGTGGAGGACAACGACCTGTGGCGGATCGTCGGTTTCGTGAAGAAGCTTGGCACCGCCGAGCCCGAGGACGCTCCCGGGGATCCCGTAACGGGCAAGACGGTGTACGAGAACACCGGCTGCGCCTCCTGCCATATCATCAACACCGAGGGCGGGATCTTGGGGCCGGAACTCGACTATGTCGGGCGGCGGCGAGGGCTGGCATTTCTCGAAGAGTCCATTGTAAAACCGGAGACGGATCTGCCGACTAACTACCGCGGAACTCGCCTGGTCACACAGGAAGGGCTAACGGTGACCGGGATTCAGCTAAATGAAGACGACTATTCAATCCAGATCCGGGATATTGATGGCAACCCGCGGTCGTTTCTGAAGCACGATCTCAAGGAGGTCCGCCGGGACAATCCATCGCTCATGCCGGCGTATGGTTCGATTTTAAACGAGACACAGCTTGAAGATTTGGTGGCTTATTTGTCAAGCCTAAAGGGGGCACAGTGAGCGCAATAACAATCCGGACGTTTTTGGGTGCGGTTTTCGCCGTGGTTACCGTAGCAGCGACATCGCTGATCGGACAAGGGCTGCCGATTACATACGAGCGGCTGTTGAATTCCGACAAAGAGCCGGGCAACTGGCTGATGTATTCCCGAACATACAACGGTCATCGATACAGCCCGCTGGATCAAATCAACCGTGACAACGTGGACCGGCTGAAGGTCAAGTGGCTGTTCCAAGGACGGCACCAGGAGAAGTTCGAGACAACGCCCTTGGTGGTGGACGGCGTCATGTACCTCACGAGGCCTGAGAACGACATCTATGCGCTGGATGCCGAAACGGGCCGCACGCTGTGGACCTACAGCCACCGCAATCCGCCAGAAACGTATAACTGTTGCGGACGCGTCAATCGCGGATTGGCGATTTTGGGCAACACCCTGTTCATGAATACCCTCGACATGCACGTTATCGCCGTGGATGCAAAGTCAGGGCGGGAGCTGTGGAAGACCGAGATATTCGATTACAAGGCGGCGGGAGGCTACGCATCCCCCGGCGCCCCGCTAGTGGTGAAGGATCAGTTGATTGTCGGCATGGCGGGTGGCGAGCGGGGCGTCAGCGGCTTCCTCGACGCCTACGACACGAAGACGGGCAAGCGGTTGTGGCGATTCCATACGATTCCCCAGCCGGGCGAGGACAACTTCGGAACATGGGCTGGCGATTCCTGGAAGACCGGCGGCGCCTCCACCTGGAACAACGGTTCTTATGATCCAGAGTTGAACCTGGTGTACTGGGGGACAAGCAACCCCTGGCCCGGCTACAACGGCGACTTACGAAAGGGCGACAACCTGTACTCGTGTTCGGTGATTGCTCTGGATGCAGATACTGGAAAGCTGAAATGGCACTTCCAGTTCACGCCGCACGACTTGCATGATTGGGATGCGACGCAGATACCGATCCTGCTGGATGCGGATTTCCGCGGGCAGCCGAGGAAGCTGATTGTTTGGCCCAACCGCAACGGGTTCTTCTACGTGCTCGACCGCGTGACCGGTGAGTTCCTTCACGCGAAGTCATACGTGCAGCAGACCTGGGCCAAGGGAATCGACAAAAACGGCCGGCCGATCGAGATCCCCGGCCATGAGCCGACTCTGGAGGGGATCACCCATATTATGCCCGGCGTAGATGGCGCTTCCAACTGGATGTCGCACAGCTATAGCCCGATCACGGAGTTGCTCTATGTGTTCGCCCGCGAAGAGCGCCGGGTGTTTACGAAGTCCAGGATTACGGTGCCTACCACCGAGCCTCGTGACGACAGCGAAAACGACGGATACAGAACGAGAAACAGGGCGTGGCGGCGGTCCCGACCGCGGCCCTTCTCACCAGAGGAAAGTTGGGGCAAAGTGATCGGCATGGTGCCGACTACCGGGGACATCAAATGGGAGTACAACGTGGTTAGTCCGCCTTGGGGCGGCGTGATGTCGACCGCTGGGAATCTTGTGATGGGTGGGACCCTCGAGGGCAACGTGTTCGCCCTGGATGCCTACACGGGCGAAGCGCTGTGGCGTTTTCTCGGTAACGCCCGGGTGTACGGCAGCCCGATGAGCTTTATCAGCAGAGGCAAGCAGCACATTTCCATCCCGGTTGGCGATGTGCTGGTGACATTTTCCATCGACGGCAAGTAAGGCCGAAACGCGAATCGCACGGGCGCGTTGGTTTTTGATATCACGCCGCCTGAGGTGCGTAGCTTTGTTGTTTTCGGACAATATGTCTCTGGCGCCGCAGCCGTTCTACTGATTTGCGAAGCAGTACAGGCTGCTTGACGTTCGCAGATAGATCTTGCCGTCTTCAATGGCAGACGTGGCGTAACTTGGTTCGCCCAAGTTATTGACCGCCAGAGTTTCCCAGTCGGCTCCTGGCTTCAAGACGCTGAGTTTCCCGGTTTCGCTGATCCGGTAGATCTTGCCGTCCCTGGCTACCAGGGACGGATAGCATTTGTCGATCGCTCCCCGCATGCGGCCAACCCGGAGGTTCTCTCCCGACTCCAGGTTCCTGACAGTGAGAATCCCGCCATCTTTGACCATGTAAAGGAGACCTTGGTAGGCCAAGGGTGTGGGCGCTTCAGGAACGTAACGGTTAGCGCTCCAGATCACGTGGGACCCGGTGAGATCACCGCGCGCATTCCCAGGCTTGACGTCCGACGTAGTGTTTCGGGACGCACGCATCAGCCGGTAGAACATCCACTCATAGGCGTCGGCGTAGCCATTTCGATCACGATCCAACTCGCTCCAGCTTCCCGTTGGCTGCCATTTCGCCGGAAACTCCTCAGGCGAGATACGATGATCGTTGTCGGTGTCGGGTTCCTCGAGGGCCTCTTCGAAAGAAGGACAAAAGACCTGGTCGCCCGGATCGGGCCGGGCGACCAGCCGGTGAGGACCACGATGCCGCCGTCCACGACAGCCGCGGGTTTGGCTTGCCAGGTCAATCCGCCCGCCTACCAGAGCTTCTCGCCGGTGCGTAGCGAATAAGCAATACCCACCTAAGAGCCAGGAACGACGAGTTGAGGTTTGCCGCCTTCCGGATGGAACACGGTGGGCGTGTCGAAACCATAGGCGGCTTCGGGCCGCTCGGTTCTCCAGACGATTTCTCCGGTGTCTTTGTCGAGCGCCAGTACGAACGACCCCTTGTCCTGGTCTCAGACCAGAATCAACTTGTTATCAACCACGATCGGAGAGGCGGTCATGCCATGTTGATTCAAGAACGGCCCCTGCCTAGCTCGCCGCGTTCCCATCGCCATGCCCGATATTACGGTGAAATACTTCTACGGTAAAGTGGTTTTTAGACACGGGCTGCTAAGGGCCGGCTCTGAGAATATCGGGCCCTGACAAAGGTGCCCCAGGTGTCTGTGTTCTTTCTGCCGCGAAACTGACGATCTACACGGTTGCTCTAGAGGGGCGCTTGACCCGCACAGACAGGATTGTTCTGTGCTATCTGTGCTACCGGAGCTTGACCTCGCCCAGCGAACCTGTTAGGATCTGGGGGGAAAGGGGGGCCAAGCTCATGCGATGCTCTGATAGCGACGTGCCCAGCCGGCGCGAGTTCTTTTGGACCGTCGGAGCGGCTGGCCTGGGAGCAACGGTTGGTTTGCAGGCTGCCCCGCACGCGGTCTCCGAAACACTGGTAACGCAACTCTACGCCAGTCTTTCCGCTAAGCAAAAACAGACGGTAGCCTTCCCGTTTGATCACCCCTTGCGCTCCAAAGTCGATGCCAACTGGCGTATCACACCGGCCAAGATCGTTGACTTGTTCAATCGCGATCAGCAGGCGATGATCCTGGAAATTTTCCAGGGGCTGCACAATCCCGAGTTCGTCGACAAGGTATTCGTTCACCTCGAAGAAGACGGCGGCGGCATCGGCAGCTATCATGTCGCGTTGTTTGGGGAGCCCGGTACAGGCGCGTTCGAATTCGTGATGACGGGGCGGCACTGCACCGCGCGTTGCGACGGTGATTCGGTGGCGGGCGCAGCCTTCGGCGGGCCGATCTTCTATGGCCATGCTTCCGAGGGCTTTTACGAAAAACCGGATCACCCCGGCAATGTCTATTGGTATCAGGCCAAGCGCGCCAACGAGGTTTTTCAAGCGTTGAACGGCAAGCAGCGCGAGCTGGCGCTGCTGGAAGATGCGCGCCGCGAGCGCAGCAACGAGACCGTTGCGTTTAAGGGGGCAGGTGAAAAGCTGGCCGGGCTGCCGGTTTCCGAGATGTCGCCGGATCAGAAAAATCTTGTGGAGCAGGTGCTCAACGACCTGTTGCTGCCATTCCGCAAGAAGGACACCGACGAGGCGATGAAGTACATCCGCGCCCAGGGCGGCGTCGATTCGCTGGCAATGTCGTTCTACAAGAATCTCGATATCGGCAATGACGGGGTGTGGGATGTCTGGCAGTTGGAAGGCCCGAAGATGGTGTGGTATTTCCGCGGTTCACCCCACGTTCATACGTGGGTGAATATCCGCGCGTAGGTAATTGGATTTTCGTTGTAACCTAGTGTAGCGTCGCAACGCCGTAAAGAGAACGTGGATGGGTGATGCAATAACCCTTACTGCGACATAGGAGAAAAGATGAAAGGTCTGAGAAATTCCGGATTGTGTTTGGCGGCACTGTTGGCGGTGTGCGTGGCTGGGGCCGCGCCGCCCGTAGGGCTTGCCACGCTGAAGAGCGGCAAGGCTGACTTGCAGTCGGCGGGCGTGCTGGCGTTCGGGCCCGACGCGATTCTATTCGTCGGCGATTCGCAAGGCGCCAAAGTGTTCGCCCTCGATACGGCCGACCGCGCCGCCGGCTCGGGTAAGGTCAATATTGCCGGTATCAATGAAAAGATTGCGGCCATGTTGGGCACCGCCCCCGATCAGGTGCTGATCAATGACCTGGCGGTGAATCCGATCTCGAAGAAAGTCTATCTGTCGGTTTCGCGAGGACTTGGTCCTGACGCGATTCCCGTCATCATGCGCATGGATGCGCAGGGCAAGATCGAAGAGCTTTCTCTCGATAGTATCAACCACGACAGCGTAGCGCTCAGCAACGCTCCGGCCGCCGCTGCCAAGGATCGCCGTGGAGACAGCTTGCGGATGCAGTCGATTACTGATTTGGCCTACGTGGACGGGCAGGTGTTCATCGCCGGGCTTTCCAACGAGGAATTCTCCTCGAATCTTCGCTCGATCGATTTCCCGTTCAGCGGGGCTGACTCGGGTTCGAGCGTGGAGATCTTCCACGGCAATCACGGCCGCTGGGAAACCAATTCGCCGGTTCGCACTTTCGTTCCTTACGAAGTTCAAGCCGAGACGAACCTGTTGGCGGCTTATACTTGCACGCCGCTGGTGAAGTTCCCCATCTCGCAGCTCAAGCCCGGGACGAAGGTCGTCGGTACGACAATTGCGGAGCTGGGCAACCGTAACCGGCCGCTCGACATGATTGTTTATAAGCAGGGCGGCGTTGACCACGTGCTGATGAGCAACAGTGCCCGCGGCGTTATGAAAATGTCGATGCAGGGCATCGGAAACTATGACGGGATCACCGACCGGGTTGAGGAAGAGAAAGGCGGTTTGCCCTACGAGACAATCGAGGCGCTGCAAGGCATCGAGCAACTCGACCAGTTGGATGATGCCAATATCGTTATCCTGGCGCGCGCCGAGAGCGGCTCGCTGGACCTGAAGACCATTCCGCTTCCGTAGCGGAAACCGGAAAACGGATCTGTGGACACGCCGCTCCGGTCGGCCAAAGGGCCGGTTCCGGAGCGTGCGGGTTTTTTGTCTGCCCGCAACCGGGTCGCGAAGCGCGCCGCAGTGAGTCTCATGACCCTCCGCTTCTTATTCGGTTTCGTTTCTTTCTTTATGCTGCTGGCGGGGATGACCGTGGCTCAGCGGCCGCCTTCCATCCATTACAACGGCCAGCCTACGCATCCTGCTTTTGAGCTGCGCGGCTGGGACGGTGCCTCGACCAGCTCAGCGTCAGAGGCTTCGTCTCGCGAACGCTGGCAGCCTGTTTTTTCGGTTTACGTCGATCAGACCGCCTCGGAGGTGCCGCCGTTGGCCGGCTCCTATCGCCTGGAAGGGGCGGCGCTGGTGTTCGAACCCCGCTATCCGTTGCAACCGGGCCTCCGCTATCGCGCGATTTTTCGTCCCCTTGGCGAGAGTACCCCCGCACCGGAGGCCTTGGCGAAAACGTTTGAGATTCCTAATCCGAACGCCGGACCGGTAACGTCGGTCGAGCAGGTTTATCCCACAACCGATCGATTGCCCGAGAACCAACTGAAGTTCTACATTCGTTTCACTGCGGCGATGAGTCGGGGCGAGGCCTACGAGCGGGTTTCTTTGCTGAATGCGGCCGACGAGCCCATCAGCCTGCCTTTTTTGGAACTGGAGCAGGAACTCTGGGATCCGGAAGGCCGGCGGCTTACGCTGCTGTTTGACCCGGGGCGCGTGAAGCGGGATCTATTGCCCAACCGCGAAGTAGGCTCGCCGCTTCGCGAGGGGGAGCGCTATACGCTAGTGGTCGATCGCGAATGGCGCGACGCCGCCGGCCGACCGTTGACGCAGGGGTTCCGTAAGGAATTCGAGGTCGGCCCTCCCGATCACGACCCACCTAGCATAGTGACCTGGCAAATCACGCCGCCCAAGGCCGCAACCCGAGACCCGTTAGTGGTTGGTTTTCCCGAGCCGATGGACGAGGCGTTGGCGGTGCGTGTGATCGAGGTGAAGACGGGAGTGGGGCGGGGAATCGCGGGCTCGATCCAGGTTGATCAGCACGAGACTCGCTGGCAGTTTCGCCCCGATGAGCCTTGGGCCTCCGGGGACTATGTGATTGACGTTGCCACGCTGCTCGAAGATCTGGCGGGCAACAGCCTGGAACGCCCGTTCGAGGTCGATGTCTTTGAGAAAGTGGAAGAACGGGTCAGCCGCGTGAGCCGCATCGTCCGGTTTACGGTTGCGCCCTAGACAGACACCTGCCGAAGGTTCTCTACTCCGCAACGCCTCTTGTTTTGAGCAGCGCTAGGGTGGCCCAGCCGCTGGTGGAGATGTGCTGCGCGTAGCTTTGGAAGCCCGAAGGGCGCGTCGTCTCCGGCCAGCCGCCTGCGGGAAGTTGCCTGGCCACGAGGTGGGCGCGGCCTTCCGTGATTCGTTGGCGGATTGTTCCCCGGTCCCCCTCTTGTTGATCGAGCGCGCCCTTCAATGCGAGCAGGGTGATGGCGGTGTCAAACGGCTCGGAAGGTGATTTCGGGTAAGGCCCCCAGCCGCCGTCGCTGCTTTGGTTGTTGAGCAGGTGTTCCACGACTTGGCGGAACTTTGTCTGGACGGCGGCTTCCGTGGTTGAGCCGTCGGGGTCCGTCGGGCTCCGCAATCGATCGGCCAGCGCCAGCGCTATGGCGGCTACATCAACCGTGGCGCTCGACGTTACCGTCAGGAACCAGGCGTCGGCTCGCTCGATCGCTGCACTGAAGCGGGCCTCGCCGGCGGTCTGAAGCGTTCGCCGGGCCATGTAGGTTCCGAGGGTGTCTCCGTAGGTCGCCGGCGAGCCAACGACGCCCGGGACATCCACATCCCATGAGCCGTCTTCTTCTTGGTCTTCCAGCAGGCGTTCCGCGGCGGTTACCAGCGGCTCGCGGTCTTCGACGACGTTGGTTTGAATCGCCTCGGTGAGTGCGGCTGCGAACTGGATGCGAGCCAGTTTCAGATCGCTGAACCCTGGGTCGCCCTTTGCTTCGCTCCAGTCGAGTGGGCGAAGCAGCCATGTCGTGGTGTCTTCGAGCGCTGCGGATGGGACTGCGTGCGACATCGTTCCGGCGACGTAGAGGGCGCGTGCCGCATCGCCGTTGTTGTGGCAGGAGAAGCAGTTGTTTTCCCTTGGCCAGTTGGGGACTTCTTGCGATAGGTAGGCGACGGCTCGCTTCTCGGCGTCACGTTCTGGTTGTTGTTGGGCCGCGCCACCAAGCGAGATTGCGAGGGCTGTTGCGTAGCAGGCTGTGGCGAGCGTGATTTGCGGCCACCCAGACATGGTTTCTAGTTTAGCGGGATAGTAACTCTCTCCAGATTTGACGCAGGAGAGCCAATGTTTGGGCAGGCGGGAGCCCTACTCCCATTGGCCCTGCCTTCAGCGGGTCTTGCTCAGAGCACCATGACTCTTCAAAATGCCCACAGTTTGGTCACTTTCAGACGGATTGCTGCACCGGAGCGGACACGGACTCCTCCTTCCCCACGCGCCGCACCGTCGCCGGCAACCGCGCTCCCACGCATTGCACGACCTTGCCCACCGCCCCGTATGCCTTGCTGCGCACCACGAAGCGCTTCCCCTGCAACTCCACTGCCGTCTCCCGCAACCGGTCTAGATCCCGCATCAGGTCCCCCCATTCCAGCTCGATCCCCGCCGCCTGGAGGCGGCGCTCCAACTCCTTCTTCAACACCAGAGCTAAGAACGAACAGAATACGTGCCCCGGATCGTCTCGTCCCTGCGGTGGTACACCGGCCGCGTTCGCAACAGCGACTTCGCGCTTTGGAAGCTCTGTTCCACCTGCCATAGCTGCTTGTGTTTCAAGGCCGCTTCGGTCGCCGGCAGCGCCGGAAACCGCGGTCGCCCACCAACTTCTTCTCCTCCGAGTCAGCTGTTGCCTCAGCTTGGCGACAACCTCCTCGCGCACGTCCTGGATCCGCAACTCCAGCGGATTGCGCGGGTCATGCGCCCGTTCCACCGACACTGTCAGCTACGCTGCGTCCGCACCCAGAACCTCCGTGCGGAACTCCTTCGTGCCGCGCATGCGGACCCCCAGGATATAGCTCCAGCCGCGTTTCTCGATCGCCTCCATGGTCGCCCGGCTGATCATGCCTCGATCCGCCACCAAAAAGTCACACGTTCCAACGAACTCGGCGGTGTTAACAATTCGAGATGGCTTCCTGATCCATTAATCAATCCAGTAGACATGTTCAACTTCTTACTTGTCGCATGGAACCCTGTGATGCAAGGCACTCGCAACCTGCAACATAAAACCCTCAACTCAAAGACTTTTAATAATTGTTCAGACAGCTTTCTTGTCTGCGGTTGGCTTGAAGACTTTCCTGCCTGTCTTTTCAAAAATCAAAAAGGCATGCATGAAGGAATCCAGGTCACCATCCAGTATCCGTTCGACATCACCAGCTTCAAGCTGGCTTCTCAGGTCCTTGACCAACTGATAGGGAGCCAACACATAATTCCTGATCTGACTGCCAAAATTGATATCTGCTTTCGAGGCCTCGATTTTGTCGAATTCAGACTGTTTTTTTCTTAACTCAAGATCGTAAAGCCTTGAGCGAAGCATTTTCATTGCCGTTGACTTGTTCTTGTGCTGGGAGCGCTCATTCTGGCACTGTACAACAATGTTGGTTGCCAGGTGTGTGATGCGGACTGCCGAGTCAGTCCGGTTGACATGTTGCCCACCGGCACCACTTGCACGATATGTGTCTACCCTCAAATCATCAGCGCGGATATCAATGGAGATATCATCATCAACCTCCGGGTACACAAACACAGAAGCAAAGGAAGTATGGCGTCGGGAGTTGGAGTCAAAAGGAGAAATCCGCACAAGACGGTGTACACCGATCTCCGAGCGCATCATCCCATAAGCATTTTCTCCCTTGAGGATGAAAGTGGCTGATTTGATGCCAGCTTCATCCCCAGGTAGCATGTCGCTAACTTCTGATTTGAAGTCATGGCGTTCAGCCCAACGCAAGTACATCCGCAATAATATCTGAGCCCAGTCCTGGGCTTCCGTACCCCCAGCTCCTGGATGCAGAACAACAATTGCGTTGCAGTGATCACTCTCGCCCCCCAACAGTGCATCGGTTTCAATTTCCTCAAGGCGTTTCAAAAAAGAATTCAATTCCGCTTCAAGTTCTTCTTCGACAGGTTCACCTTCCTGGGCAAGTTCGACAAAAGTCTCGATATCGGAGATGGCCGTGATGAGTTCTTTTTCTGTCTCAACAATACCGGTCAGTCTCTTGCGCTCCCCCATAACGGATTCACTTCTTGAAGGATCTTCCCAGAAGGATGAATCCGCAATTGTTTTCTCGATTTCATCGAGTTGTTTCTGCGCTACATCCGAGTCAAAGATACCCCCGAATCTCATGGGCACGTTCCCGCTCCCTTTCAAACGATCGCTGTAATTCTTCCAACATCATTTCTATATGGCCTTTGATTTTTTATTATCACAGGCAGAAGCGGGTCTGCTTCATTCAGATAGCAGCATCTCCGCAGTCTAATTACCGGATTGGCGCCTGGGCACAAACGCAATCCAGGTGAGAGTTACCGAAGCAAACAGGCACAGCCACCAGAACCATTCTCCAAACTGTACGAAACCTGTCCGGTTATTCAGGTAATTGAACTGGACATCCAGAATATCTTGCTGAAAGGACGGCAAGGACGCAGTAATCCGTCCTGCAGGATCAATGGCCGCAGTGATGCCATCATTGGTTGACCGTAATATCCAGCGACCATTCTCGATCGCACGCAAGCGTGCGATCAGCAAATGCTGTTCCCGGGCAGCACTTTGTCCGTACCAACTGTCGTTCGAGATATTGACCAGTAATTCGGCACCGCTTGCAGTGAACTTGCGGACTGTCCTTGCGAACACAGACTCATAGCAGATAAATGTCCCAATTTCATGGCCATTCACACGAGCAGTAGAAATACTGCTACCTGGCTCGAACGTGCCGGCAGCCATGGTGATTTTCTGGACAAAGTAGTTGAATGGCCAAGGAACGTATTCCCCGAAAGGAACCAGGTGAAGCTTGGAGTAATGGGAAAGACGTTTTCCACTTTGATCCAGCGTGACTGACGAGTTGCGAGGACGCATCCGATCCGAATCTTCATAAGAAATTGTGTTGAAGATAAAGCTGGCATTGCTTTCCTTGGCAACACGCTCCAGAAAACTACGCATGGGAGCATCATCGAAGTAAAAAAAAGACATAGGATACTCGGGCCATATCACCAAAGAAGGCTTCACGCCATCCCGAGGCTGCTTCGATAGCTCAAGCATCTTGCTGAGATGTGCAGTACCCTGCTCTGCCAACCAGGATGATCGGACCTGATCGGGATGCACGTTTGGCTGGATCAACCGTGCGACCTGGCTACCTGAATCCTGAGGTGGCAATGCAGGTAGCAGAAATAGGCCCAGGATGGGCATCAGAAACAATAGTGGACGATACGAATGTCGTAGCAGGGCCACTGCTATGGCAACGTTGATCAAGGCGAAAACCAGTGAAGGGCCATAAATCCCGGTCCAGGGTGCAAGTTGCAGGATATGCTGTAACGGGAATTCGAGAGCTGCATTACCAGTCTGTAACCAAGTGAAGCTGAAATCAAGGTATTGATGGCATCCTTCGATTGCTACCCACAATACAGAGATTGCTGGTACGGCCCAGGATCGTTGCAGTAACCTGCCTGCAATCATTGCGAATGAACCGGCATAGAGCGCCTTGACAGAGAAGAAGCCCACAAAAAGCAATCCCGCAACGACTGGTGGGATGCTTGCATAATCACGCATCACGGGATAAATCCAGTAACATGCCCCGCCCCAGAAAACAGCTCCGGAAAGCCACCCCAGAAAAAAACTGTGTTTCAGGGGGCGCCCAGGCAAGACAAGCAGCAGAGGAACCAGGAAAGCCGGTGCAAGCCATGCCCAGGAAATGCGAGGAAAAACCAGCACCAGTAGCAAGCCACTCAAAAGTGCTGCCATGACCGCCTTCCAATCCAGGCGGAGCATCATCGCCTTGAGATTCATCACTGGCTCAAGGCATCGGATTCAACTGATTCAGCCATGTAGGAACTACGCACCAACGGTCCACTGAACACAGCCCGGAACCCGATGGATTCTCCATACTCCCGGTATTGATCAAACACCTCGGGCTGCACATACTTTTCAACCGGGAGCCTGTTTTTTCTGGGTTGCAAATATTGTCCGATAGTGGCGACATCAGTATTTGCAGAACGAAGGTCAGTGAGGAGTTTTCTGACTTCCGCAGTTTCCTCACCAAGCCCCACCATTAGTCCAGATTTTGTCAGGACGTTTGGGGCATATTTTTTGACAGATGACAGGACTTCCAGGGACCGTTCATAGACTGCTTGTGGCCTGACCCTGCGGTACAGCCTGCTGACAGTCTCCATGTTGTGATTGAATACATCACATCCGGAGTCAAGAACACGGGAGATGGCATCTGGATCACCCAGAAAATCCGGTGTCAAAACCTCGACACGGGCAGTTGGCAGCATACGTTTGACCGCCCGTACAGTCTTTGCGAAATGCTCCGAACCACCATCTGGCAGATCATCACGGTTCACGCTTGTGATGACGACATACTTCAGGTCCATACCTTGCGCCATGGCAGCAACCTGGTCAGGTTCAGTAGCTTCCAAGATACCCGGAGTACCCTGTGGCACTGCACAAAAGCCACAGGTTCGCGTACAGGTATTCCCGAGAATCATGAATGTCGCTGCTTTGCGGGCAAAGCACTCGTGGATATTGGGGCAACGGGCTGATTCGCAAACTGTGTGCAGCTTGCGGCTACGTAATTCGGCTTTCAGCTCATGTAAAGCCAGGAAGTCCGTCCGTGACTTACGCAACCAGGCAGGCAGCCTGGAAGAAGGTGATTGCTGAATCTGGATGAGGTTCATCCCGAAGTCTGACCATCCATGATAACGATTTGAATCCGGTTGATCGCAAGGACCTGTCAGGTACTCAGGAGATGCCGCTGAACAATGCACTACTCAGGTAGCGTTCACCTGCATCAGGAAGGATTACAGCAATATTTTTACCTTCAAATTCTGGACTCTGAGCCAGTCGACAGGCAACAGCTACAGCTGCACCACAGGAAATGCCACACAGCATGCCTTCTTCCTTTGCCAGACGATGTGTGTATTCAATGGCTTCCTCGTCCGAGACGGATTGGATACGATCCACCAGATCCAGATCCAGTGTTTCCGGGATAAAGCCTGCTCCAATCCCTTGAATGGCAGTCAGTCCGGGTTGAAGTTCCTTCCCTGTCAGATATTGCTGGATCACAGGACTTCTTTCCGGCTCGACTCCAACACTGATGATCTGTTTATTGCGTTTCTGCTTGAAGTATCTCGCTATCCCGCTGATGGTCCCGCCAGTACCGATTGAAGATACCAATACGTCCAGTTCGCCATCCGTATCGTTCCACAGTTCCGGCCCAGTGGTTTCGTAGTGAATCCGTGGATTAGCGGGGTTCTCGAATTGCTGCAGCATGAGATAGCGCTGCGGTTCTTCCCTGGCAAGCAGGCGAGCCCGCTCGACCGCTCCATACATGCCTTCATCCTCAGGAGTGAGTTCCAGTCCTGCACCCAGCATCTTAAGCACTCGGCGTCGTTCGATGCTGTAGTTGGAAGGCATGACAATCAATAGTTTGTAACCACGAGCCGCCGCAACAAAAGCTAGCGCAATGCCGGTGTTGCCACTGGTAGGCTCAATCAGTTCCATGCCTGGCTTGAGCAGCCCACGCTTCTCTGCATCCCATATCATCGATGCACCAATGCGGCATTTCACCGAGTAAGCCGGGTTACGGCCTTCCATCTTGGCGAGCACATTTGCCTTGCCGCCATCCGTGATGCTGTGCAACCGCACTAGCGGGGTGTTGCCAATGGCGAACGAGTTGTCTTTAAAAATCCGAGCCATGACTAAATCTCCCAAGTCAGCACACGCTTGGCGCGTTTCTGCTTCCAGCGCTCGACCAGGTCTGCAAACGTAGTCCTGTCGATCACACAGGAAAGAGCTCGATCGACTCGCTTCCAAAGCTCAGGAAAGGGTGAGTCAGAAGATTCATCCTGGAAGGGCCGTCTGGAAGACCGGAACGGGCCATCAATCTGGCGCAAGATGTCCCCGACAGTGATCTCATCGGATGACCGCGCCAGATAATAGCCGCCGTCTGCTCCACGTCGAGATCCAAGATAACCGCCCTGTTTCAGCTGGACGAGAATCATCTCCAGGAATTTCTGGGGGATTTTCTGGCCTTCAGCAATCTTGGCGATCTTGATGGGTTCAGGACTATTTTGGCAGGATAATTCGAACACTGCACGCAGGGCGTATTCACCTTTGACCGAGATATCCATTTTAAATCTCTACTATTCTACTAGAGATTCGGAAAACTTCATTTCAAGTTAAATAATGACTGGAACCCAACCTCTAGTGCGGGCTAAGTACTCAGCCCAGTACCTGACTGCATTTGCGGCAGTTATCACGTCTTTTGGCATTCAGGCTTCCACAAGACGGACAGCGATTGTAGGCCAGCGAACAATAGACATTCGTGGCGAAAACACCACTGCCAAGAATCAGGATCATGAATCCAATCAGAATCAGGATATCCATCATTGTTCCCTCAGCATGCCATGAATACGAGTAACTCCGAAAATAGCAGGCAGTACTAATCTTTGTCGGTTTAAATCCCAACAGATTGCCGGGACACTGCCAGTCCACTGGCACTTTATTGTGACGGGCATTAGTGCTAAAGTTCACATGAGCCGACTCTTTGGCTGGATAAGGTGAAAACGATGCAAAAGGATTTTTCAAGACGTGATGCAATGCGCTGGGCCGGAGGAGCCGTCATGGCGACGACATTCCTACCCCTCAGTGGCAAGTTTGGAGCATGGGCCCATCCTGCAGAGAATAAGCTTGCGACACGCATGTTGGGGCGCACAGGCCGCGAGGTGACCACTTTTGGACTGGCTGGAGGCAACAAGATTCAGTGGGAGCTACCGGGAGATGAAGGAATCGAAATCGTTGTCAAGGCTGTTCGGTCGGGAATGACGTACCTGGAGACTGCAAACAACTATTTACTTAGCCAGGAGCAAATGGGCAAAGCCTTTACTATCCTGAACCTCAAACCAGGACTTCCAGGCTACAACCACGGCCTGCGTGGGCGCCTGTTCATCGCAACCAAAAGCGGACTCAGGCACTCGATCGTACGTGATGGAGCAACCCCGATGGGTAGATCCTCCGGTGGAGGTACCTTAGTTCTCGACGACATCAAGCGCTCACTGACCCAGTTCTTTGGGGACGGTAAGGGACATGTTCCGGAAGGTGCCTACTTGGACCTTATGCAGGTTCACAACATCAACAGCAAGGCTGACGTTGACGCTGCATACGAAGGACTTGACAACCCGGGCGACAAATCACTACCACGAGTTGGTGCAATTGCCTGCCTGCTCGACTACAGGGACGGCACGAACCTCACTGGACTGAACCCCGAGCACCACAAATGGATCCGTCATATTGGCATCACAGGGCATGAGAATCCGGCCGTTCACATGTACGCTATCCAGCACGATACACGCAATATCCTGGACACATTATTGGTTGCAAACAATCCCAACGACCCGCATTATTTCTGTCACCAAACCAACTCGATCCCCGTAGCCCACGCGAAGGGAATGGGCATTATCGGGATGAAGGTTTTCGCAGATGGCGTGATGTATGGCCTCAAGCGAGGGTATGCACACCGACCAGGTCAAAGTGTTCCAACAGTTGGCCAACCAGGCAAACTGCCTTATGAGGACTTCATCCGCTACGCTCTCAACCCATCAGGAGTGTCAACTATCATCACCGGCATCGGGCTGATTGACTCCAACAACAATCCCGAGCATGACCAGCTAGTGGCAAACCTGGCAGCTGCTCAGACCACGGAACCTCTGACAAACACCGAAAAGCGTGATATTGAGCAAACCGTGGCTGACTTGCATGGCACACGTACTAACTTCTTCCAGCAACCTTCTGCGGGCTTCCAGCCAGCGCATGGTCTGAGCGTAACACGCCATTCACCCAGTCATGTGCAGGTGCAATGGCATTCTGCCTATGCAGCTGGCGACCCCATCACCCGTTACGAGGTCTATCGCCGCCACGAACGCATTGCAACTATGCCGTTTCGTCCGCAAACGACCATGGAACCGTTCAGCTTTGATGACAAAATGGCTCCGAAGGGTGCCAGTGGTGGACTGTACTACAAAGTACGCGCCATTGATGAAGCAGGTCATCGCACGGACACCTTGCCCGTCAAGGCATGATTAAGAATCCTGATGAATTGAGAATTGACCGTCGGGACTGATGGCTCCCAGCCATACATGCTGAATGCGTATTCCGACGGTAGGAATCACTTAACACAATCGAAAACAATCACTTCGGAGCAAAGCGACGCTAGTGCCGTTTAGGATGCCGTAGGGGTGCAGCATCCATCAAGTGGATTCCCAGGGAGGCGGCGTTTAAGTTACAACCCGCATTTAGTCAGCGAAACCGCAGCTTCCGGTCAAGTAACACAATACTCGAAAACTGTCTGGATTGAGCTTCCCAGACTCCCGGACAGGCCATCGTGTGTACGACTTCGTTTTTTATTTCGCGGGGCGGACTTTTGTTCCCCTCTCTGGACAAACGGATTCACGATTGAGTCTTTTCAGTTCAGGGAGGTGATGCTGTTTATTAAGGGGGCAGGATTCATACTTTCTTTGTCACTCAGCTGAGGATTCTCAGGCCGGCAGAGGGTGCCGGATTACTCAGCTGCGATAGGCGCTGGCTTTCATTAGCGTCGTGTAGTCTGCAACAAGCCGGGTCACTTCAGCCGCTAGCACTACCAGCTGGGCGACGTGGAGAAGTAAATCACAGAGCCCAAGAACGGCATGCAGATTGGACGAGTTGCAAGAGCTTCGCACGGCAACGAGGTCGAGAGGCTGCGCCTGTTTCTGATGAAGCTGGGAGTGTGGGTGCAGACCACTGCGCGACAGGAGGGGATTCGGCAGAGGAGGCGCGAACGTGCCTAGTGTCCGAAGTGTGCCCGAAGGCGGGACCCGTACGCAAGCAGGGCGAGCTTCGGCAATGAAATCCGGCAAATTCAGTATACGGGGCCTCGGATCGCCTGTCCCAGCCCCATCCTCATACCGAATTACGCAAATCGTGATAAGTTCCTTCCAGTCGAACCCGTTGAAAACAAGCCAAAAAACCTCGTGATCCTGGACAAGTCGCACAGATCACGCCGAGATCCTCTGTTGTCTGAGCATTCGTGAATTATCCAGGCTAGTAACTCCAACGCCATAGTGAGGCTGCAGCAGTAAAGCCAGCCCCGACTGCTGCCATCAATACCAGATCGCCTTTTTTGAGACGACCTGAATCAATCGCATCGCGAGTTGCCAGTGGAATTGTTCCTGCAGTCGTGTTGCCGTACTGGTCAATGTTGATCATTATGTTTTCAGCAGGCAGTTCCAGTCGTCTGGCGACAGCCTGAATGATCCGAATGTTTGCCTGGTGAGGGATCATCAGGTCAACATCACTAGTAGACAGTCCATTACGCGCTAGCAGTGTACTGCACATTTCATACATTTTGTTAATTGCATAACGATAAACCTGTCGGCCGTCCTGATGGACATAATGTTTTCTGGCTTCAACGGTCTCGTGGCTTGCAGGCATGGCGCTGCCGCCTGCAGGCATGCTCAGGAACTTGCCACCCGAACCATCCATTTCATTGATGAAGTCGATCAACCCACCCTCTCCTTTCTGTGCCTTTTCAAGCAATAATGCGCCGGCACCGTCGCCAAACAAAACACAAGTGGAACGATCTTTGTAATCGATAATGCGAGACATCGTATCCGCTCCGATCACAAGCACCCGTTCATGGCTACCTGCAGAAACAAGGTGGGACCCAATCGTAAGGCCGTACATCAAGCCTGAACAGGCTGCCAGCACGTCAAAACCCCAAGCTCCTTTGGCACCGATCTTTTTCTGGACCAGGCAGGCCGTCGATGGAAAGAACATGTCCGGGGTAACCGTACAGACAATGATGGCTTCCACTTCCGTCGCATCCAGTCCGGTCTGCGAAAGCACGACCCGTGCTGCCTCGGCAGCCAAATCAGAAGTTGCCACTCCATTGTCTGCAATATGGCGCTTCAAAATCCCAGTGCGATTCAGGATCCAGCTGCTAGAAGTGTCCACGATTTTTTCCAAATCCTCGTTCGTGAGAGTCTTTGGTGGAACACTGCAGCCGACGGAAGTGATTTTGGCACTCAGTTGGCTTGATGACACAATATCTGATCCTTTCACGAAATATTAAGCCCTATCTCGCAAGATTTTCCAATTGACAGATGAGACTGGATGGAGGAGGTGGAAGAGATAAGATTATACCTTGGGGATGGCCTATTAGCCCCCGTGAGGCTTGGAGTTTACTTTTACAAGCTCTCTGGCCTTTCCAACTGCCGACCGAATGACCACAGTGCTTATGTCAGTGGTGGCTCTCCAATCCCAACCCCGATCATAACCGCTCAAACCGCTTCTTTTGCACCGGAAAGTAGCTAGCGGCCGACCAGGCGTTGGTAGCCGGGGCCGCGAATCACTTTGCCCGGCAGTGCTCCCGTGTGTTTGCCGTCGTCGAGGACGACAACCCCGTTCACGATTACGTAAGGAATCCCTTCGGGGTATTGATGAGGACTATCAAAGGTTGCTCGATCAATGACTTTCTCGGGGTCAAGGATCGCCACGTCGGCCCAGAAACCTTCACGAATCAAACCACGATCGCGGATATTGATTTTCTCGGCGTTCATGGAGGTCATTTTCCGCACGGCCTCGGGCAAGGTCTGGGCCCCTTCGTCGCGTACATAACGCCCCAGCACACGCGGAAAAGTGCCGTACCAGCGGGGATGCGGGTGCATCTGTGAGTACACGCCGTCCTTGCTGATGGCCGAGCCGTCCGAGCCTACCGAAACGTAGGGTTGTTTCAATGCGAACAACATGTCTTCTTCCTGATGATGGAAAAAGACGGTGCGTACACTACCCCCTTCTTCCAACAGAACATCGAAGAGATTCTCCACCGGATCGCCACCGCGAGCCGCGATCAGTTCGCTCATCCGCTTACCCACGAACCGGATGTTGGAGGCACGCGAAAGCCCGACTAACAGCATGCGGCTCCAGTCGCCACCAACCGCCAGATAGTGGTTGTACCATCCGGGCAAACCAATGAGTATGTCTTTCTTCATGCTTTCGCGTTGGACGGGATCGCGCAAACGGCCAAGCATGGCCTCGTTGCCACCGTCATGGGCCCAAGGAGGAATGATTGAGCGGAGATTGTTCTGGCCCGCCGTGTAGGGGTAAACGTGGGCACGGATGTCATGTCCCTCAGCGCGAGCAGTTTCTACCATAGAGATAATCTCTTTCATCTGTCCCCAGAGCTTCTGGTCCGCGATCTTGAGATGGATGAGGTCAACTCGAATGCGGGCCCTCTTGCCGACATTGATGGCCTCTTCAATGGCTCGAAAAACCCCCATGCCTTCATCTCGTATGTGCGTGGAATAGATTCCACCGTGGCTGGCAGCGACCTTGGCGAGATCAACAAGTTGGGCCGTTGTTACCAGACTCGAAGGCGGCATCAGTAGAGAGGTCGAAAGCCCCATGGCACCCTCGCGCATGGCGCGGTCGATCTCTCGCTTCATGGCTTCGATCTCAACGGCAGTTGCCGACTCCAAGGCATACCCCTTAACGTAGGTCCAGATCTGAGTCTGCCCGACATAGGAACAGATGTTAGCGGCAACTCCCTTCTTTTCGACATGCTCGAAATACCCGCCGAGACTCGTCCATTCCTGTTCGCCGGACTCGATCGGTCCAGCCGAGCCGCCCTCACCGAGGACCATCGTCGTCACGCCCTGACGGATCATGCTTTGGCATTGCGGCTCTTTGAGCAGTGTCATATCAGAGTGGTTGTGTATGTCGACGAAACCCGGCGTCACCACGAAGCCCGAGACATCGATGGTACGTTCGGCCCCGGCCTTGGACAAGTCGCCAACTCGGATGATCTTTCCTGCGCGGATCCCGACGTCAGCACGGAAGCCCTCGACCCCGGAGCCGTCGACGACAAGCCCATTCCTTAACAGGAGATCAAATGTGTTTCTCGTCAGGGGATTCTGCGCGAGCGCCGCAGCACATAAGATAGTAGTCAAAAAAATGGTTTTCCAAAACATGACGATAAGTTCCCAAGGCGAGCGGTTTCTTTCAGTTTCCCGCATGTGCCAAGGGTCATGACTGCGCCTCCCAGCAATGCGTTGATGAGAGCATAACGCAAGAGTATATATCGAGGCAATGCCTTCATTCCGAGCGTATGGCTCTCAGAACTCCAGGCAACCTGACCGGATAGTGGAATGGCAGCTAGAACCGGATTGAAATCATTCGAGTACTAAGGCATTCACGGCTTCCGGTGAGTGACTCTCCACTTCCCCCTGAGTCGGAAGGCTCATAGGCGTCTTTCTCACAACGAGACCGATGGTCGAGAGCGCGCATTTGGCAACGCCCAACCGGGGAGCATGCCATCAGTAATGCGTCTTCGCCGGTGAACCAACCGTCGTCTTGAATGGCTCGGTACAATCCGTCCTCTGACCCCTGCGGATTCTCGGTCCGTTCAGTCGACTCATAGTCCCTGTAGCAGTTCGTGCCGTGCCAGTCGTAGACCCATTCCCAAACGTTCCCTGACATGTCGCAAAGACCGATCGGGCTCTTCTTCTTACTGCAAACCTGAGCGAGCACTCGTAAATCCGAAATACGCAAGCTCTTCAGTTGGCTTCTCGTTGCCTCAGGGATACATCTCGCACTCAAGTCCACTCCAGTAGGCCTTTTCCCACTCAGATTCGATTGGCAGGATCTCACCCTGCCAGCTACAGTAGTTCACGACATCGTCCCAACTGACATGTACTACCGGCTGTTTTTCTCTACTCCCCGGAAGTTTTGCGCTTATCCAGTGGAATGGGGCTCTATGTCCAGCGTCCTTGATGAACACTGCATACTGTTCGTTGATGACCTCGGCATCGTCCATGAAAAGGTTTCGACAGTGGGCCGAATGGCGTATCGTTTTTTACCGGGTTTAGGTACACTTGCAACACTGATCGGGCCAATCGCAGTTGCGGCCGCGAATATATTCACCCGGGACAGAGAGCACCCCAGGCTCCGGTTGGGCGACATCAGGCTCGGCTGCCCAAAACACTGCGCGCAGATGAGAAGCCAAAGTGCTGGAGGAAAGAACCTAGACGTAAATCTCTACGATCTCATTTGTCGGAATGATACCCTTGTTGGCAAGCTCGTCGACATAAGCGTAATTGCGGCCCGAGGGAGTGTTCATGAGCCGCCTTGTCCAGTCGCTGCCGAGGGCCAAATACATCTTAAACACCACATTCTAAATGTGCGGTAGATCTTTGTGGCGCCAGCCAGGGTCTATGTAGTACTTGCCCTTGGCGCCGCTCTCGCAGATCACAAGACCTCCCTTCACGCCCGTACCGACGAACATAGCAGCAAAAACATGATTGTGAAGGTCGCGCCCGCCCATGTAATTCAGGGCACCCACAGTCTGCCCGAACTTACTCTTCAGAACGACTTAAGTCTCGTCGAGTAGTGTCTTGTTTGGCTCGGTCTGGACTTGGTAGAGGCAATGTACCCGATCAAACTGGCGGCGGCGGGGTCGAATTTGAAAACCAGCTTGTAGTGATTATCTTTATTCAAACGGTTCCAAAACATGATTGTAGAGATCCCGCCGATGTGGCAGATGTGCATATTTCGTGTACCGCCGACTTGCTACAGGAAGTCGCTGGCCAGTCACGTCCTCGGGGTATGGTGTAGCAAGATTTTCTTGCAAGCCCTGTATACCCGCGGCCTTGTTGTGGGATGTCCAACTAGGTGAGACTGACAGGAGCTATGGTTTTCCACTTGCCACGGGTGAAGTCGGGGAAATCGATGGACTGGCTCTTGATAGCTACAGACCGCTCGGTGAGGGGCGAGATCGCGCTCCATGTGACGGCGTCATAGACATCCATGTCGGGACTCTTGTTTTTCATGAGAACCTTGATCAACCTACGCCACATAAGCTGGGTCGTCGTACCGCCGCCATGTCCTCGGGCAGTGCGGAATTTTGATGGATCCACGGTCTGGAAAAGAGGGTGGTCGAACTCGTCTTCGTAGTTCTGCAGCGGCTCCCATTGGTGCGGCTTGGGGCTACGACCTTCAATGTAGACGCTCCTGAGGTTGCCCGAGAAATGGCCTTTGGTCCCCTGCAGCCGAAGTTCCGCCGTCTGGGGGTGAGGGGTGTTGGTGTCAAAATGGAGCGTCAATGTTTTACCCTCAACAGTGCGCAACATCGTGGTATTCACATCGCCCTGCGCCATTGGCATGGTGGCGTAAGGGTGTTTCGGCCCGTAATAGTGAGCGGCGTAGTCATTCAACATCGTGGCACGGGAACTCATTGAGACCAGAAAGTCAAACCGGTCACCGCGGTTGATATCAAGCCACCAGGCGATCGGCCCCATGGGATGCGTCGGATAAAGGTTGCCGTTGCGGTCGATGGAGTGCTGCAGCCGCCAGGGCTCGCGCTCTGGATCAAACTTGACCAGTTTCAGGTCATGGACGTATCCACCGGCAGCGTGCAGAATTTCCCCGAAAACCCCTTTGCGCGCCATATTCAGAACCATCATAAGCTGACGTGCGTAGTTGACTTGCTCAAGCATCACACAGTGCTTGCCGCTCTTCTCCGAAGTCTCAACCAAGTCCCAGCACTCATCGATCGTCAGGGCCGCAGGCACTTCCGTCGCCGCGTGCTTACCGTTCTTCATCGCCGCCGCACAGACGGCCGCGTGCCATTCCCATGGAGTCGCGGTAACGACAAGGTCGAGATCATCACGCCCGCAGAGCCGTAAGAAATCAGTCTTGCCGCGAGAATAGAGCTCCGGAGTGGGTTTACCCACTTCCTCGACCCATCGTTTCGCACGATGTAAGTAGGTCGGGTCGATGTCGCACAGAGCCTTCACTTCGACGTTGTCCATGCCAAGGCAGACGTCGAGGTGATAGGACCCTCGGTCCCCTACGCCCACGAACCCTACACGCACGGGCCGCAAACTCTGGCCAGAAGCTTGCTTCAAGGCGGCTGGGCCCGCCGCTAGTGCACTCAGCCCACCAACGGCAGACTGCTTCATAGAATCTCTCAGGTTGTGCGTTTTCATGACGTCACCTCTCAAGTTCATACTGTTGCTTTCAACCTCTGCCTACAATCCGAGGCTCAGAGGCGTTCAAATAATCTGATCTGGATCAACAGGTGGCCGGACCTTCCACTTGCCGCGAGTGAAATCCGGAATATCCATCGGTTTGCTTCGGTTGGCAACAGAGTCCTCCGAGAGAGGAACAATGACACTCCATGCAGCGGAATCATACACGTCGATATCGGGTGGCTCCCCCGCACGAAGTTTCTTGATCAGCCGATAGAGCAGCATGTAATCGCCGCCGCCGTGCCCCTGCCCTTGCGCCTGCGCCTCGCGTGCTTTCCAAAGTTGGTGATCGTATTCTTCCTTGTAGGAGTCAGCCGACTCCCAGCGGTGCGCCTCGGGGCTGCGACCTTCGATGTAGATCTTGTCCATCATGTCGTTGTAAGCACCCTTCGTTCCCTGAACGCGAACGATGTGCTCCTTGACTCGTGGCGTGTTGGTGTCGTGATAGAGGCAAATCGTCTTGCCCTTCTCGGTGTGGATTAGAGTCGTGTTAACATCGCCGAGCCTGTACTCCCGCTTGGCTCGGTAGTCGTCCGCGCCGAACTCCTTCGCCGCGAACTCTTTGAGTGACCGCGCCTTGCTGCTCATCGAGACCAAATGGCTGAATTGGTCGCCGCGGTTGATATCCATCCACCAGGCAATCGGCCCTAGAGGGTGAGTGGGGTATAGATTGCCGTCGCGGTCGATGGAGTGTTGCAGTCGCCAGGGTTCGCCTCGTCCACCCACGGCAAATTTTATCCCGCGGATATCGTGCATGTAACCGCCTTCTGCGTAGAGGACATCCCCGAGCAAACCGGCCCGGATAATGTTCAAAACGAATAGAACGTGGCGGTAATAACAGTCATTTTCCAGCACCACGCAATGTCTGCCGGTTTTCTCGGCCATCTCCACTATTTGCCAACATTCCTCCACCGTCTGCGCGGCGGGAACTTCCGTGGCTGTGTGCTTGCCGGCGTTCATGGCAGCGAGGGAAATCGGCACGTGCCACTGCCATGGGGTGGCGTTGATGACGAGATCAAGATCGTTGCGGTCGCAGAGGCGCTTGAAGTCTGTTTCGCTCAGTGAATATCCTTCTGGCTTTGGCTGGCCGGCCGTTTCAACTAAGCCCCGGGCCCGCGCCCCCCGACCCCTACGAGGCCAATCCTTATCGGTTTCGCTTCAGCGGCAGAACCCGTCGCAGTACTCAGTCCGGCGACCGAACCGAGTTTCAATACCTCACGCCCGACAGTACATATCACTCATAACACTTCCCCTGTCTTAATCAAACTTGTTCAGGCGATTTCTCACGGATTACAAACCAGTCTCAAGATCAAAGCCGAGAACGAACGCCTTTGGTACACCTGCCATGTCCGCTTGAAGCTGATGTCGTTTCCTAGCTGCAAACTCTTTCCAAACCACGGTGAGCGAAAGTCGTCCCGCCGACTCCTCCTCGTTCTTTGCGTTACACCATGTCAAGACCCAGGATACGAGCCGCATTGTTATGGTAGACCTTCTTGAGCATCTCATCGGGAAGCCCGATGCCGTAAATCTTCCACCGACCCTGCGGCGGTGTCGGCGCTGGCGAGTAGTCAAAATATTCATCCAGCGTTTCCAGGAACCGGAAGTAACACTGGAACATCGCCGGCTTGAGATCTTGCTGCGGTACTGTTACCCCATTAGGAGAAGCGTCGGTCCCGAACATAATGCGATCTTGGTGCTCTTCGAAAAATTTTCTCGCCCGGCGGGGTTGGCGACCGAGTTCACCGAGTCTCGCTCCAATCTCGAGCATCATGTTGGGATAACGGTTCAAGCACAACGAGACGTCGTCCAGATTCTCAGGGTGATTGGCAACATGCAGGCACACAAAGGTAGTGTTAGTGTGCTTCTCGATGACCCGGTTCCTTGCTGCCAACAGTTCCTCTTTAGGAGGAAAATCTTCTCCATAGAACGACCAGCTGGGGTGGTTGCCCAACTCCTCCCAGCGTTCGTTGAAGCGATCGGTCGGCGTAAAAAAGGCGTCGGGGTCGGCAATATGAATAAAGACGGGCAACCCGAGTTTTCCCGCCGCATCCCACATCGGATCAAAACGCGGATCGTCAATCTTGACGAGCGGCCCCTGCTGAGCCTCCTCCCGCTCGCTTTCACTGAACCCGCCTTCCCTCAGATACAAACCCAGTGTCTTGGAAATTTTCAGGCCAATTGCCCCGGCTTCTTTCGCTCGTCCTAATTCTTCCGCTTGCCAAGCAGGGTAGTCAGGTTCTTGAATCCTGTCGTAGGAGGGCACTGTGCAAGTGATCAGTCGGCCCGGTTGTTTGTTCACCACTTCTGCGATCGTATGCTGAAGTTGCTCACCTGCCCCGCCCGTAAGGTTGACAAGCGTTTGGATGTTCAGCTCGTCCATCCAACGCACGATCTGGTCCAGTCGCTCGACCGGCGAACCTTGTAGCAGTTCGCCAGAGTTGGGCGTCCGACGGAACACCGATGAAATGTGCGTGTGCATGTCGATGACCGGGTAGCGGGCCTTTCCCACGGGGTTCTGGGGGACGAAGAGCATGCTCTTCGGCTCAAACTGCCCCAGTATCATTTCGCTAGAAGCGGGTTCGGTCCCTTCCGACGGAGTCGACGATGGAGAACAGGCGGTGGAACCCAACGCCGCACTTCCTGCGGAGGCAAGGAAGCTTCTTCGAGAGGTTGACATGGACCGATTATATAGTTCCAAGACGAAACCCACAACCGTTCTGTCATACCTAATCAAACCTGCCTAAACGGGTTCAAAGCTGACTTCCTGCTTCGCGGGGCCGGTTTCGTCTTGGCGTTGCCGCCAAGGCCAGAGCCTTCCCCTCCACAGGCAGACACCGTGGAACTCACGGCGTAGTTCTTTAGATTGATCGCGGCATTCACGTCGCGGTCATGCGCCATGCCGCCGCCCAAGCATGTCCACGTGCGAACCGCTAGCGGCAGACGGTTCAGCCCAAGACCACATCCCGAGCATGTCTTGCTGCTCGCGAACCATCGGTCCGCGACAATCACGACACCGCCGCGCAGCGCCGCCTTGTACTCAAGCTGCCGGCGGCACTCATGGAACCCCATATCGGCAATGGATCGCGCCAGATGGCGGTTTGCCATCATACCTCTCACGTTCAAATCCTCAATGCCGATGGTGTGGAAGCGGCGCGTGAGATCGGTCGTGAGCTTGTGCTGGGCATCATTGCGGATGTTGCCGCTGCGGGCAGGCAGCCTCGCCAGCTTCGCCTTGGCTTTGCGGCGATTGGCCGAGCCTTTTTGCTTGCGGCTCAAGCTGCGCGACAAGCGCCTAGGCGCTTGAGCAATGCCTTGTGCGGCTTAGGTCCAACCTTGACTTCTCCCGTCGAGAGCGCCGCACAAGCGGATACCCCCAAGTCCACACCAACCCCGCCTTGGTTTTCGGCTGGCGGTAGATGAGAGATAGCGGGTGTATCCACGGTCAGGCTGACGAACCAGCGATCGGCCACCCGGCAGACCGTGGCAGATTGGCTATAACCAACAAATCGCAACGGCTCGCGCAGCCGCACCCAGCCAAGCTTGGGGCTGCGGCTGCGCCGGTCGTCGCTATGGATTTGGTCGTTGGTGAGCGTAAACCGATCATGGACGCCCCTTTTGCGAAATTTCGGGTAACGGGCACGGCCGGCCAAGAAGTTCGCAAAAGCTTGGCCCAGTTGAATGATCGCCATCTGCGGCGCGTTCTTGGTGACCTCCAGCAGCCCAGGAAATTGTTCGCGCTTGATGGCGTTGAGCTGGCGGCGCAAGGCCAACTGGCCCGGTTTGGGTAGAGACTCATCCGCCCGGTGCGCCTCATACTGACGCTGCCACTCGGCCAGCGCCCAGTTGTACGCAAACCGCGTCGTGCCTGTCGCCCGTGCCATGTACGTCGCCTGCACGTTGTTCAAATCCAGGGCGATCTGATGGGCAATCAGCATGCCTGCGATGCCTCCACGGCCGTCTTCACGCCATCAAGTAGCTGCTGGTTCTTGCGCGAGCGGCTGCCATAGAGCCGGGCACTGAACACGGTGCTGATCTCCAGCATGTCTTTTGCTAAATCTTCCTCGAAACTGGTGTCCTCGCCCTGGTTCAGGATCACCACTTCGACTTGGTTGGCTTCGCAAATAGCAAAAACTAGTTCGGCTCCCAAGCGCAACAGCCGGTCCTTGTGGGTGATCACCAGGCACCCGATGCGGCCCTCCACCACATCGTTCAACAGACGCTTTAAACCTTTCTGGCGGTAGTTCATGCCGGAGCCAAGGTCGGCGACCACTGCGAAAGTCCAGCCTTGGCGCGCACAATACAGTTCCAACACCTGCTTCTGCCGTTCCAGATCGTTCTTCTGGTCGTGGCTGGAAACCCGCGCCTAGGCGACCGTACGCCGCTCGGATGTGTCCATGTGAAATAGCTCGGGCTTGAGTTTAGCGAGATCGTAGCGACGGTGCCCCGCCACCGTACGCTCCGGGATCAACTTCCCGGCCGCCTCCCAACGCCGCAGGGTGTCGATGGACACGCCTAATACTTGGAAGGCTTCACCAATGGCAACTAATCTAGTCATGTAGATCATTATTGCATAAATATACATAGATATAAAATAAACTGCTCAAACCCCTCTCTCCAAGTCCACCGCATGTTTCCGCCTTGTGCTCAATATCCGTGGCTCCGTTATACATCTTCGCCACCTTTACATCCAGATCCACCGGATGCTCCCAATCCTGTTCTACAGCTTCTTCCCAGTGCGCTTGCGGTCGAACTGTGCAAGTTCTTCCAGCGTAAGGTTCTTCTTCCCTGATTTCTCAGCCTAGGCCTCCACAAACTCCTTGTAGCTCGCCTTGCTGTCCTTGCGTTGCAATGTCTTAAAGGCCGCATTAGCCCCCAGTGTTGTCGCGTCCACAGCCACCTTCTCGCCTTTTGCCAGCCCCGACTCGCGCAACTGACCCAGCAACCACGTGAACACTTCCTCGTGTGCCTCCGGCGAAATCCGTTGTCGTGTCTTTGAAATCGTCGAGTGGTCCGGTGTCGACTCCTGTAGTCCATAGCAAAGGAATTTGCGTATGCTCAAACTGTCATGGGCTTGCAGCGCGATGCCGCGCTTGGAATCAATGCCCAGCAGATAGCCCAGCAACAATATCCGGAAGTAAACCCCCGGGGGCAGAGAGCGGCGTCCCATTGTCTCGGCATAGAAAGGCCGACAGATGCCCTCGACGTACTCGTCGAAGCCTGCCTTGTTGAGCACTTCGTTTAGTTTCTCGAAAACAGGCAGTTTTGGTGCTACTGGCAAATCCTCCACAGTCAAGAACAGACTTGCCTGTTCTACCTTTCTCGTTCCCATTGCCATAGGATTATTTTATCACGGTTCAAGTCTGTTTTCAGTATATATCTATCTTCAATACCCAACTTTTTTACAGACTGTTTAGGTGTATTCCTAGACCATGAGACCCAGCCACTGAAGGGAATAATGCAGGTACGGGGTGGCAAGGGCAGAGCCCTTTCCTTCCTCAGAAATAGGCAGGTGCCTGAGGAGGAAGACGTAGGCGGGGAGAGCGCCTGGAGACTAGCCTATCGGCACAGTTTATGTCCCCTAAGCAATAACTTGCCTGCATGTGTCGGCCAGGGTCCAAGCCTGCTCCCTTAAGAGGAGTGTGTCAAGATTCTTGTGTGTCAAGTCAATCTCCCTGTTGAGGCTCCTTAGAAAAACATTGATGCAGTGGGCACGAACCCGTCCTGACGCTCCCGACTGGTGACCGTAGCAACGCCAACTGCCGCCATCGGGGACCTTCCCGTCGCTCTCCGATCCATGAGCTTCACTCCGCCATCAGGGAGATTGCTGGGCACCGACCGCGCCTGTCCGAATGGACACGCTTCACCAACTGCTTCAAATGGCAATAAGGAACCCTTGGAGCCGAGAATGTAGAGATTGTCGATTATGTCGATTATGTCGGTTACCCACATGAGAACCAATATGGGAGGATCCGCAATCCATCCCGGAGAACAGCTCACCGAAGTACTGTAAGAGCTCAATTGTTAGGTGCGGATTGCGAAAGAATACCCAAACGATGACCCGTCTGCGATCATGTTCGAAAGGTAATGATTGTGAGAACGACTGCTTCCCAGACTCGGGGACAACTCACACGACAAGAAATTTTTCAGCAGCCCGACACTTGGCCCAGCAGCGTTGAGTGTGTCAGACAAGCTGGCCTGCGTCGGCTTCCGTCGGCGGTACTCACCGGTGCCGGCACATCCGCCTATGTGGGAATTGCTGTGGAACCCGCCTGGAGGGGCTCTCTCGCTGTTGCAACCACGGAATTATTTCTTGATTTTGATGGTCCCCTCACCGGCCGCAACGTAGTGGTTTCCTTTGCCCGTTCCGGTAATAGTCCGGAAAGTGTTGCCGTGGTCGAGAAGATCCACAGCGTGCGTCCTGACATCCGACACATTGCGATTACTTCAAACGCGGACGGAGCGCTTGCAAACAGGCCCGAAGTCGAAGCGATTCTTCTCGACCCACGAACCAATGACCGCAGCCTGGTCATGACCAGTTCTTTTTCTAATCTCGTGCTGGGTGGCCTTTGTTTGACGCGGCTGCAGGAGGTCGAAGGGGCACTGTTTACGCTGTGCGACGGTGGAAGAACGATACTCGCGAGATATGACGCGATGGCACAGGGTCTCGCGACAGCCAGACCATCGCGGATCGCCTTTCTGGCTTCGCAACCTCTGCTCGGCGCTGCCCGGGAAGGCTACCTGAAAGTGCTGGAGATGACAGCCGGTCGCGTCGTTCCCCTGGTAGAAACCTACCTCGGCTTGCGCCACGGGCCTATGAGTTTCATCGACGAGGAAACACTCGTCCTTTGTTTCCTGTCATCCGACCCGATGCGGCGGCGCTACGAACTGGATCTTGTCAAGGAACTGCAAGAAAAAAAACTTGGTCGGAGGATTGCCCTGGGGCCCGCTGATGAGGTCGGGGAGTGCTGCGATCATGTCGTCTCCTCCGAGGCGTCTTCACTGCCGGACTACCTTCGTACACCTGCAGAAATCATATTTGCGCAGTTATTGGGCTATCATTTGAGCATTCAATTCGGCTTGGACCCGGACAATCCAAGTCCTTCCGGCATCATCAACCGTGTCGTCGAGGGAGTGAGCATCTATGAAGACTAGGCGGAAGCGTGACATCCTGGTCGCGGGCGACGCCAACGTGGATCTCCTGATTCACGGAGCTCCTCCGCTCGAGTTGGACCATGAGAAACTGGCGCGCGGCATGGATCTTACGTTGGGGGGGTCGAGTTCAATCAGCGCCTTTATCCTAGCCAGCTTGGGAGCTCAAGTGGGGTTCATCGGAGTCCTGGGTGACGACTTTTTTGGACGCTACGTTGAGCAACAATTGCGCTCAGTTGGTGTTCATCTGCAGTACTTGAAGCGACTCTCCGGCACGAAGACTGGCATAACTGCTTGGCACATCCAGGGGACCCACCGGGCGGGCGTTACTTTCGAAGGGACGATTCGGCTTCTGATGGCAAGGGATATCCCGAGCGAGTATCTGGCCAGCTTCCGTCACCTCCACGTCGGGCACTACTTTCTGCTCAAGAAGTTTCACACCGGAGCGGTTGCGTTGTTCCGGCGGGCGCGGCGCCTGGGGCTGACGACTTCGCTTGATTGCAACTACGACCCAACGGGACAGTGGGACTCCGGAATAGGCAGTGTTCTGAAGGAGACCGACATATTTTTTCCAAATGAAGATGAGGCGCGAAACATAGCAGGTCGCAAAGACGTAAGAGCTGCCGCTCGGGAGTTAGGTCATCTCGCCCGCATTGTTGTAATCAAACGCGGGGCACGCGGGGCTCTCACCTGTTCTGGAGATCGCACTTTCCACACACCGGCCGTTCGTGTGCGGGCGGTGGACCGCACCGGCGCGGGCGACAGTTTCAACGCAGGATTCCTCGTCCGATTCCTGCGTGGGGATAAGTTGGAAGATTGCGCGCAGGCCGGTGCGGAAGCCGCGGCGCGATCCGTCACTCACATGGGCGGGACGACCGCTTTTACTGTGAAACAACACTAGTGAGAATCAGGAGCAGGAAAGAATGAATGAAGTGCTGCACGGTGTGGTGGTCGTCGCTCACGGGGGCGGACCGACGCACGTGATCAATGCCAGTCTCGCGGGCGTCTATGACGAGTGCCGACGACATTCGGCATTCACCGCGCTTTATGGGGCGCAGCACGGTATCGCCGGCGTGATCCAGGAAGAATTCTTCGACCTGTCCAAACAAGACTCTCAGCTCATGGCGGCCATCAGACGAGTGCCGAGCTCCGCATTAGGCTCCACGCGCCGCAAGGTATCAAGAGATGATTATGAGCGCGTCCTGGCAGTATTCCGCGCCCACAACGTCCGCTACTTCTTCTACAACGGTGGCAACGACTCAATGGACACAGCGAACCGGATAGCGCATTTCGCAAGAGAGATAGGCTACGAGTTGCGTACCATCGGTATCCCCAAGACCATCGATAATGACCTGACGAAAACCGACCACTGTCCAGGCTACGGTTCGGCGGCCCGTTTCATCGCCTGCGCCCTCCGAGATATCGGAGGGGATAACCGGGCGCTGCCCGCCCCGGTTGAAGTCGTTGAAGTGATGGGACGCAATGCCGGCTGGCTCGTCGCGGCGACGGCGCTTGCCCGCAGTGAGCCTGACGATGCGCCGCATCTAATCTATCTGCCCGAACACCGCTTGTCCGCCGACCGGCTGATGGTCGACGTGCAAAACGTACTCGACCGTCTGGGCCGCGTCGTGATTGCTGTTTGTGAAGGCCAACGGGATGAGCACGGTGAGCCGTTCGGTGCCGACATGGCCGCCGAGGATGGGTTCCAACATCGCATGACTGGCAACCTCGGTCACCTGATCGGCGAGCTCATCACAAAGAAGCTGAAGCTGCGTTCGAGAAGTGACAAACCGCGCCTGCTGGGGCGATCCAGTGTACCTTTTGCCTCGACTAGCGACCGCGATGAGGCCTACCTTTGCGGACAAGCTGCCGTGCGAGCCGCAGTCGAGGGCGAGAGCGGTCGGATGGTTTCGCTTGTAAGGGAACCCGGTCCGGATTATCGTTGCACGACATCGTTGGTTCCCTTGGAGGAAGTAGCCAATGTCGAGCGCCTGTTTCCCGAGGAGTGGATACACCCCAGCGGCAACGATGTCCTGCCGCCCTTCCTCGACTATGTAAGTCCTCTTGTCGGCCTGATTGCGCCAAGCGCTCGCTTACGGGACTTTCGTGTGGAAAAGCGTGTTGCCGTTTGAAATGCGCTGTCACTAGACGGAGACAGACTGGGGGAATTTAATTGGCGGTCTCGTCTTCCACTTGCCACGGGTGAAATCAGGAAACTCGACCGGCTTCCCCTTGTTCTTGATAGACTGTTCTGTCAAGGGTGAAACGGCGCTGGAGGTAACCGAGTCATACACGTCGAAATACGGCAGCGTCCCGGTCCGCAAGGCGTGAATCAGCAAGGCCCATGTCAGCGGCGTCCTGCTTGTTCTGCCGCCATGCCCGCGGAGGGATTTCCGCTCCGGGGGATTGTAGTTTTTCAGCAGAGGATGCCGGTATTCTTCCAGATACTTGTCCGCCAACTCCCAGCTGTGGCTGTCCAGACTGACGCCATCAAGATAGATCTTTGGCCCACCCATGCCGCGCCCGTCAAAGAACACGCCCTTCGAACCTTGCATTCTCGTATGGCCTCGAGGATGCGGCGTATTCGTGTCGAAGTTGAGAGTCACCAGTTTCCCGTCCACCGACCGAATAAGAGACGCGTTGTAGTCCCCCTGCCTCATTTTTACGGTGGAAAGCGGATGGTCCCGGCCGTACTTTGAAACCGCGTATTCGTTCAGGATTCCTGACCGGGCGCTCATCGATACGAGACGATCGAATCGATCGCCGTGGTTGATGTCCATGGTGGGGATGATGCGGTTCAGTGGATGATCGGGGTAAAGATTCCCGTTGCGGTCGATGGAATGCGTCAAGCGCCAAGGCTCGCTGCCGTCGGGAAACTTCACGCGCCTCAGGTCATGAATATATCCGCTTTCGGCATGGATCATCTCGCCCAACACGCCTTGCTGAACCATGTTGAGCAACGTCAGGTAGGTGCCGTTGCTGCTTTCCAGTAGCACTTGCTCAAGGGCCAAAGTTGACCAGCAGCCCGTGGACTCGTAACTCTCAACCAGTTGCCAAGCCTCATCCACGGTTAAAACAATCGGCACCTCGCTCACGGCATGTTTGCCGTTGCGGTTAGCTGCCAGACAAACTTGCGCATGCCACTTCCACGACGTGGAGCAAATCACGCAGTCGAGTTCTTCTTCAGCACACATCCGCTCGAAATCCGTTACCGAGCGACCGTAGAGACGGGGTACCGGCCGGTCTGCTTCCTCAACCCAACTCCGGGCGCGCTCCAGGCGATCCTCCTGGATCTCGGACAAGGCACTCACTTCCACTCCTTCCAGTCCCAGAGCGGAGTCCAGATGATAGGACCCCCTGCCACCCAGTCCAACAAAGCCAAGCTTTATCGGTTTGTCGCTCTTCGAACTTTGCTCAGCTCTAGCTGAAGAGGTGATTACCGCCACCGTTGCGGCCGCAAGCCCAAGAGAATCACGGTCATCTTTATCCCTACTCATCACCAACTCCTTTCGAACCAAGGGCGGGGGCCACCTAAGCCTTTTGCCTGTTGTAGGCAAGCTCTACAGGAGGTCGCTCCTTCCACTTCCCACGAGTGAAATCCGGAAACTCGACTGGCTCGCTGTTTTTGGCGACGGACATCTCGGTCAGTGGAATGATCGCGCTGGAGGTCACAGAGTCGTAGACGTCAAAGTCCGGCATTCTTCCCTCTCGTAGCGCAGTAATCAGACGATGCCAACTGAGGGGCGTCGTCGTTTGGCCTCCACCGTGCCCCCGAATGGCTTTCCGGGGCCGAGGTTTGTATTCCGTCTGCACCGGGTGCTCGTAGTCCTTCATGTACTTTTCCGCAGGCTCCCACTGATGATCAGGACTGATGCCGTCGAGATAAACGAAGGAGCCGATGCCTCTGCTGCTAAAGTACACTCCCTTGGTCCCTTGAATACGGGTCAGGCCGCGGGGGTGCGGTGTATTCGTGTCAAAGTTCAGCGTGTACATTTTGCCGTTGACCGTGCGTAAGAGCGTGCAGTTGTAATCTCCCTGCTTCATCTCTTGCTTTGCATACGGATGGTCGGGACCGAAGAACAGATCGGCGTACTGATTCAACATCACAGCTTTGGAACTCATCGACACCAGATAGTCAAACCGGTCCGTATGATTGATATCCATCAGCGGCATGAGACGACAGGTCGGGTGGTCTGGGTACAGGTTACCGTTGCGATCCACCGAATGCTGCAATCTCCAAGGCTCGCGCTCCGGGTCGAATTTCACCAGTCGAAGATCATGAACGTAGCCGCCTTCACAGTGGATGATGTCGCCAAACACACCCTGATGAATCATGTTGGAAAGCGTAGAATGTACTCCCTTGAAGCCCAGCGTGGCCCATTGGCCCGTTTTTTCGTGCGTTTCTACAACTTCCCAAGCCTCATCAACTGTCTGTATGAGAGGGACTTCAGCGACCGCATTTTTGCCGTTTCGCATCGCCGCCAGAAGCACCGGGGCATGCCATTTCCAGGAAGTGGAACAGATGATGCAATCCAGGTCTTCTTCGGCGCAGAGCCTTTCGAAATCCGTTCGCCCTCTGCCATACAGCCGCGGTGACGGCTTGTCTATTTCTTCGATCCACCGTTTTGCACGGTGCAGGACTGCTGGGTAATGTCGCAGACCGCCGGAACCTCGACGCCGTCCATGCCCAGTGCGTTGTCCAAATGATAGGAGCCACGGTCTCCTACGCCGACAAAGCCTAGACGAACGGGTCGGGTCAATCTCGTCTGTGCGACCGCTTTTGGTGTGTTCGTTGCAGTGGCTAAGGCGGTCCCGGTACCGGCTACCGAAGCGCCCAGAAAATCTCGGCGGTTGTATCTGTCAGGCATCTGTCCCTCCTATTGGGAAAGAGGTGCGTTTAGCATTGGACCAGGCTACTCCTTGAACGGTCCCACTATCCGGGGATAGGTGACCTGTACGGTGTACTGTGAACGAGGCTGAAGCATCGGACACAGGAGCGATGTGCAGAGGCGTTTGCTTTGATCCAAGATCACGCACCGGACGTTTTTCCACCCCGATAGTACTAGAACCGATAGTCAGTGTCAACGAGTCAGCACACTGCCCGACCCCCGAGACACAACGCACCTGAGTTACGCGTTTGCACCCAAGACCCGGTCCTATGCGGGTTTCTCATCTGGATGGCAGACGGCGGTGTAAAGGGTGGGTCGCCTATGGCGAGACGAACGAAATCGGGTACCGCGCTGCTGTCAATCCGGTTTCAGTTCACGACTCTCCTCCCTCGATACAATCACTTGTTGGGACCCGACCATACACGACTGACTTACTTTCACAACGGTCGCATATTCCACCTCGACGATGTGGCTTGAGATGTCGTTGAGGCAAGATAGGCTAAACTCTTCGAGGACTATCTAGGCATGTTAGAGTGGCCTCGCCCTGGTAGTTTTGACTTGGAGGGCGTTGACATGACCTCAGTAATCGGCGCCACACCTGAGACTTTTCGGCATGTTCCGATTGAATCAGCGTCTCCTGAAAAAGACACGGCATCCGGTCGGCTCGTCTCCCTTGACGCCTTTCGCGGCTTCATCATGACCATGCTCACCGCGCACGCCTTTGGGCTGGCGACGCTGGCCGACGACCCGAACTGGACTTGGCTGGGCCGCCAGTTCGAGCATGTGCGTTGGGAGGGCATGATGTTCTAGGACCTGATTCAGCCCTCCTTCATGTTCATGGTGGGAGTGGCAATGCCCTTTGCCTTGGCGGCACGGGCGCGGCGCGGGACAGGGTCAGTTTGGCGCCACGTGACATATCGCTCTCTAGCTCTGATTGTGCTCAGTAACGTCCTGATGTCGATCTCGGCAGGTCGGTTGCACTTCCAACTCATCAACGTATTGGCGCAGATCGGCTTCACCTATTTCATATGCTACTGGCTGATAAAGCTGTCGTTCAAAGGACAGGTGTTGTATTTCACTTTGTTTCGTGAAAAACGGGTTAGATTTTTCGGATTGAACTGTTGTTGAATCGTTGAAAAAGCGAATTAATCTGGCACGGGTAGTGGCAGCTTGGCAGTGGAGGGCAGCGCTTTGACTCGAGCGAGGCGGGTCCGCATGGGTTCAACATTGAGAGCGGACCGATCCGGTGGGGTTCTGCGGCAGTACAAGAAAGGGGCGTTATAGTCGAATCGGGAGGGTGGCCCGCACGATTCAAGCTCGCCGGGCCGCGGGCGGTGAGGTGCAAGCTCGCTACAAGACTGAACTCAGCGCCGAAGATTACGTTAGCAGCAAGGCGTGGTGGCATGCAAACCCGCCCAGTTGCCCGTTTCATCCCGCAGGCGGCTGTACGCTGGTACCCCATGGTAGCTATGGGCGCAAGACGCCAGCCGGCACCCGCGTCAGGCGTTTTCTTTGCAAGGCATCGGGGCGGACTGTCAGCATGCTACCCGACTGGAGTATCTACGAAGTTTCGGACTATTTGGGCTGTGGCAGCTATGGCAGTCGAGTGGTCCCGGCATTCGGGGCGGCGCGACGGGCGCATGCGGCGGTCGAATCAGCCATCAATAACTTGGAGTGCCGGGGCTTGAACCGGGTGCGGGCGCACGGTGCGGACGGCTTCGAGCGCATGGTGGGGCTATCGGTGCTCTCCACCAACTTTCAAGGACGCCGGGGAATTGTGGATGAGCGATGTCATGCATGGCCCGACCGTCGGCAGCGACAGCAACGACCAGCGCAGGCGGAGCAAAACCTACTTGATTGGAGATTTGGGCTGTGGCAGCTATGGCAGTCGAGCACCGGATCGGGCTGATCCTGCAACACAAGGAGCGCGAGCGGCTGAAGCTGCAGTGCTTGCGCCGCGCCGCATAGCGTCAGCGAACTGCCTGGAAATCTCCAAGCACCCACCCTTGCAGTGGCACGGGAAGGCAGCGGTACCCGACCACAGTCCAAACTGCCATTGATTGCCGTCCGCTGTTGCCTGTCGTCAGCAGTTAAGGACAGATTCAGTGGGGATTTCCCACCCGTCAGGGAACTGCAAACTCGTCAAACAAAGCACCCCTGCCAAAAACGAGAGTTTTGTCACAGACACTAAATAAAATAAAGGGTTATTTTCCCTTGACATTCGTAGCATCTCATGTGAGTCTGATGCTGGAAAGGGGAAAAAAGGAGGGACAAATGTCCCAACATGAAATTAAACTCACAGCGATGATTCTCATCAGGCGAATCTTGCTCACCCTTGTGGTGAGTGCCTTGCCCTTGTTTTCTCAGTCCTTCACGGGACGCATTCTCGGCACCGTAAACGACCAGGTCGGCGCAGTAATCCCAGGCGCCTCCATTACCGTAACCAGTCTCGACACCAACCGCGTGTTCGAGGCCAGCACCAACACGGTCGGCAACTATGCCGTCAGCAGCCTGGAGCGTGGTGGCTATGAAATCACAGTCAGCGCTCCCGGATTCAAACGATTTGTCCGCCGCGGCATCATTCTGGAGATGCAGCAGCAGGCTAGGGTCGATGTCATCCTGGAAGTCGGCACCTTGAGCGAATCGATCGAGGTTACCGCCGATGCGCCGCTACTCGAGACCACCGATAGCACACTCGGCAAAGTCGTCGACAACCAGCGCATCGTGTCACTGCCGCTCAATTCGAGAAACGTATTCTCGCTGCTCTATCTCACGCCCGGCGTGACCGGCAGGCCCAGCACCACCTACGGAACCGGCTACGGCCTCAGCGGCTCCCGAAACTCCTATCTCAACGTCCTGGTGGACGGCATCAGCACGGCGCACCCGACCGTCAACGGCACCACGGGCAACTCCACGTTTCCGCCGGTGGACGCCGTCGCCGAGTTCAAGGTGAGCACCAACTACTCGGCCGAGTTCGGCCGTAGCAACGGAGGCATTGTCAACATCGTCTACAAGTCCGGCGGCAACGATCCGCATGGCAGCGCGTTTTGGTTCTTGCGTAATTCCGTTCTCGACGCCAACGATTTCTTCAACAACATCCGAGGAAACGAACTGGGCAGTTTCAAGCGGAACCAGTTCGGCGCTCATGCCACGGGCCCCATCATCAAGAACCGCACATTCTTCCTGGCCAGCTACGAGGGCCTGCGACAGCGCTCCTTCGCCAGCACCACCCAGACCGTGCCGACCGTGCGGGAGCGCGGCGGCGATTTCTCGCAGACATTTGCCAGCAACGGGAATCAGATCCGCATCTTCGACCCCTTTACGACGGGCGCGAATCCCGACGGCGGTTTCGTCCGCCAAGCCTTCCGGGACAATATGGTTCCCGCGGGCATCATGGATCCAGTGGCGCTCAATGTCATCAAGTACTACCCGACGCCAAACACGCCGGGAAATCCGGTGACCAACCGGAACAATTTCTACAACACCGGTTCCGCCCGCTTCGATCAGGACCAATTGGATTGGCGGGTAGACCACAACCTTTCTGACGACCAGCGGTTCTTCGTGCGCTTCTCCTGGCGCGAGAACATCAATGCGCCGCCGCAGATGTTCCCGAGCGATTTGGGGATTGCCGAAGGCCGCGTCGAGCGAGGCGTTCGCCAGCCCTCCGCATCCATTGATTATTCGAATACCCTCAACCCAACCACGATTCTTACGGCGCGCGCCGGCCTGTCGCGGTCGCTGTTCATCTACGACAACCAGGGGCTCGGCTTCCAACCCTCCAGCCTCGGCCTGCCGGCCGATATGGATCGGGTCGTGGATCGTGCAATGTTCCCGCGCTTCGCCGCCAGTGGTTTTGTGAACCTTGGTGGTAGCGACCATCGCTGGAACGCCTTCATGACATACACCGCTCTAGGCAACATCACCAAGATGGTTGGCAACCATACCTTCAAGTTCGGCTATGAAGGCCGCCTGATTCGCGTCAACGTGTGGGAAGCGCGCGCCGCCGGCACGTTCGGCTTCAACTCGGGCTTCACGCAAGGGCCGAACCCGTCCCGCGCCAGTTCCACTGCGGGCAACAGCATGGCTTCGTTGTTGCTTGGAACGGGCACGTCCGGCAATACGCTGATCCGCAACTGGAAGAATGTCGCCTCACAGAGTTTCTACCACTCCTGGTATCTGCAGGATGACTGGCGCGTCACCAACAAGCTAAGCCTGAACCTCGGCCTCCGCTACGAGTTTGACCTGCCACGCACTGAGCGCTACAACCGCATGAACTGGTTTGAGCCTTCGGCCGCCTCCCCCCTTGCGGGGCAGGTGCCTGGGTTCGATAACTTGACAGGCGGCGTGCGGTTCGTCGGTGTGGACGGCAACCCGCGGACCCAGTACAACAAAGACTTCAACAACATCGGGCCCCGCTTTGGGTTCGCCTATCAGCTCGACAGCAAGACCGTCGTCCGCGCCGGATACGGCCACTACTTCGGGCCCTCGCGCCAGGGCGCGGCGGGCACCGTCGGACCGTTCGGCTTTCGGGTGGAGTACCTTTGGGTGCCCTCCGTTGATGGCGGTCTCACTCCCTTCAACAGGCTGAGCGATCCGTATCCTGAAGGTTTCCGCAACGTGCCGGGAGCCTCCGATGGCCTGCTGACCCAGGCCGGCGCGAACTTGCAGGCTTTCCTGCAGGATTCCCCCTCGCCCTGGAACATGGTGTGGAACCTCACCATCCAACGCGAACTGCCCGGCGAGATCTTGCTCGAAACCGCCTACCTAGGCAACCGCGGGCTGTATCTGCACCGCAGCACCGAGAGCGGCATGAATATCAACCAGTTGGATCCGAGCCACATGGCGCTCGGCTCGCAGCTCAATGAGTTGGTCGACAATCCCTTCTTCGGTGTTGTCAACAACGGCGTTCACCTCTCGCCACGGATCAGCCGTGCGCAACTGTTGCGGCCCTACCCGCAGTTCACTTCGATCGTTCCGCTCTACGACGCCGGCTCTAACTCGATCTACCATTCGTGGCAGAACACGTTGAAGAAGCGGCTCTCGGGCGGCCTGCAATTCGAAGGCTCCTATACTTGGGGCAAGCTCATCGACAGTAATAGACGACACCAAAACACTTACGACGTGGCCGCCAGCCGCGCTCTCTCGGATGCCGACGTCGCACACCGCTTCGTAATGGGCACGTTTTACAACCTGCCATTCGGTCGCGGGCGGCGCTTCGGGGCGGACGCCTCCGGCATCAGCCAGGCGCTGTTCGGAGGCTGGCAAGTAAACGGCATCATTACCTACCAGAGCGGCTTACCGCTGCGGTTTACCGCCAGGAACACATCGGGCGTTCTCGGCTACATGACGGTGCCCAACAACAGCGGCCAAAGCGGGAAGCTGACGGGCCGCGTGCAAGACCGGCTGGGCGAGTACTTCAACACCGACGTCTTCAGCCAACCGTCGCCGTTCACATTTGGCAACCACTCGGTCTTCTCGCCGGACATTCGCTCCGATGTCACCAGGAACTGGGATCTGTCGATATTCAAGCAGTTCCACATCACCGAGAAACTGCAGACCCAGTTCCGCGCCGAGTTCTTCAACGCCTTCAACACGCCGCGGTTTAGCAACCCCAACACGAGCGTGACTTCCTCATCGTTTGGGCGCATTACCAGGCAGGCAAATGATTCGCGGCAGGTTCAGTTTGGCTTGAAGTTCCTCTGGTAGGCACAATTGGGGATGGTGGCGTGCCTCACACTCCACCATCTCCTCCCTTCCTCAACAAGAAGATACCGCACTAAGCACTGAAGGAGACTACAGGAATGCGCAAATGGACCGTCGCTTTTTTACTGCCGTTGGCGCTCTGCGTCGGCGCCTACGCTCAGACGCTGGGCGTCATGACTTTCAATGTGCGATACCCTTCGCCCGACGACGGTCCCAATGTTTGGGAGAACCGCCGTGACATCCTGGTGGAAACCATTCGTTTGAAGAATCCCGACTTGTTCGGAACCCAGGAGCTGTTTCACAAGCAAGGACAATACATCGCCGACAAGCTCCCGGAGTATACCTGGTTCGGCATCAGCCGCCGGGGAAACAACCAAGATGAGCACATGGGTGTGTTCTACAAACCAAGCAAGCTGCGGCTGCTGGAATCCGGGAACTTTTGGCTATCGGAATCTCCAGACACGCCGGGGAGCATGTCGTGGGATGTGAGCCTTCCTCGCATGGTGACATGGGGGTTATTCGAGATCAGTGAAACCGGTCGCCGGATCTACTTCTACAACACCCACTTCCCGCACCGCCGTGAAGACGCTGCAGCAAGGGTGGAGTGCGCCAAGGTAATTGCCAAGAGGATGCGGACCCTGCCAGAAGATCTTCCCTTCCTCATGACAGGGGATTTCAACGCGCAGGTCGGCGAGGACGTATACAAGATCCTTGTCCCGCCACTGAAGGACGCCTGGGTCGAGACACCTCGGAAATCGGGACCGGAGACGACCTCCAGCCGCTGGCATGGCAACACGGAAGGACGCCGCATCGACTGGATCCTCTACCGAGGCAACATCAAGACGTTGGAGGCCGAGACCGTAACCCACAATCTGGATGGCCGTTACCCCTCGGACCACTACCCGGTCTTCGTAACGCTGGAGATACGGTAGGCCCTAGCCCGCATATCTCACCAATCGTAGCCAAGACGCGAATCGGCGTGAATTGGCGACTGGAGTCCTGCAGGAAGGACCGGAAACCGCGCGGATGCAGGGGATGCGGGCGTACAAGGCATCCGTGGGGAAGCCGCCTGCTCCGGGCCGGCCGGAACGGGGCCCGGGAGCGGATGCGGAGACGCACTGGAGTATCTACGAAGTTTCGGACTATTTGGGCTGTGGCAGCTATGGCAGTCGAGTGGTCCCTGGAGGTCGAGTGCACTTCATGATTGCTGAGAAGAGCAGTGATGTCAAGGTCAAGCGGGTGTCCAGGCTCACTGAAAGCAAGGCCCGGTGTTGTATTTCACATGATTTCGGCGGATTTTACCAAATTATTCCATGCATTCGTCCGGCCGTTGTTCGAATTAAGGTCGCTCACGGCTACCCAGCGACAATTAGAATTTTCATTCTGGGCCGCGCGGTGCAGGCGTGGCAGAGGGAGCCCGGAGGGCGACCAATGCCGCCCGCTATGGAAGCAAAAGGGGCAAGATCTACCATACGGGAAAGGGGTAGCAGGGGGCAGAGCCTCTCCCCCCTAAGACTGAGTAGTGAGTGGGTGGGATGGGGTTGGTTTGGAGGAGGTTCCGGGGGGAAGGGGGACGAGTCCCCCTTCCCCCCGGCACGTTTGTGGTCTCATGTCCGACAGGTCGAGGACGGGCCGATTCACTGCCCCAGGCCCGGTACGCTGGCACCCGCTTCACTGCGTTTCGTGCTGTTCCGCTTGCGCGCCTGCTCGGCCCTGTAACTGACTGCGTCCAGCTCCAGGATCTCTGCATGATGTACGGCATCAAGAAGTCTCCCGTGAGGTCAGCAGGAAGCTGCGTTCAAGGGGCGGAACCCGTTCTACTTGCAGGCTTTCCAGAGGCTGAAGCCGCAGTCAAGCTCGCTGCCTGTAACTCTTTCCTGCAGTAGCGAATGAATCCAAAAAAGTACCTCGGCTTGCACGGCTGTGTCTTGGTTGGTGAAGCGTCGGCGGGCCCGGCTGGAGAGCAACCCGCGCAGGAATAGCCAGCGGGTGTTGTTTTTCAGTTTGTTTCAGTGGATTTTACCAAATTATTCCATGAACTCGTCCGGTCGTTGTTCGAATTGGTTCACTACTGCAGGAGAGAATTGAGGCTGGGTAAAGGCCCTGTAGAACCGTATGTTTCAGTCAAGCTCGCCACTGTAACTCTTTCCTGCAGTAGTGAATTAATCCACAGAATTCCTCGGCCTTGCATCGGAATAATCTGAAGAATTTTGTCGAAACAAAGTGAAATACAACACCCGGGTCTGCCTGCAACGCCTACCGCATGCGGCCGACGGGCTCAATCACCACCAGTTCCTAACACACGTGGACGAATCTCTCCTCATGAGTTGTCTCCCAGGTTAGTCGAGCGTGTAGAATTCGTACCGAATCGACCAGCGGTCGGCTTGCCCAGGTGAGACGGCCAGGTCAATGAATGGTTCTGGGCACAGCGTTGTGTTCGGTGACCAAAACAGCAACTTGGAAAGCGGCTTGTCGGTTGCCATGCGGACACCAGCTTTCACTTTACGGTTCTCGATTGTGAACCGATGTTCGTCTACAGTCCCACTGTGACCCCCGAAACTCGCCATGATTTCGTCGCCCGTCGGAATCTCTTTTAAGTACGCAAACTCATTTCCGCGAACCGAGGCATATCCCTTGAGGTCACTCTCTGACCTGAGATCAAACGGGAATCGCACGACAAAGTCGGGCCCCGTCGGCTGGTTGTCAATCACGAAGAAATTGTGGTTGTAGACGCTCGTTTCAATGATCTTGTCTCCGGTATTTACAAGTACGTGATCAATGATCAACTCAGGGGACTGCGGGGAGAGTGTTAGACGCTTCGTATAGCGATATCCGTAACCAGTTTTTGTTTCCGCAACCTTGTGGACGAACTCGATCCAGTTTTTGCCGCGCTCGATCGTCCAGATCCCTGGATCGACCACTTTGTAAGAATGCTTCCGGCGGTATCCCTCTTCTTCAGGCTTTTCACACAACCCCACGCCAATGCGAAGAAACAGGCCACCCACGGGGACTTCGTTGTAGCCGAGAGCCGAGCCATCAGTCAGGTACTCCTCTACCGGCCCGGTAATTCGATCGTGTAAGTAGGGGTCCTCGGACTGCTGCCACTCCCCGAAAAACTCGTGGCCTTTGTAGGTTAGGCTGTAGACCGCTCCAGACCAGTCGAACCGTGTCCCGCGATAGTAGCCCGTATCGGGATCAGGAAGGTAGATCTTCGCCGTTATCGGACCGTTCGAGATCTCAGCCGATGGATGGTCCTCCGCACTCAACGTGAGAGCCGTCGACAGCAAGGCAACGAAACCTAGTAAACCGATCATCACTAGTGATGTTACCGCACAAATACCGGAGCTTGGGGCGGCCATGGGAGGTTTACTCGACCTTCATGGCACGCCTGCATTCGGGTGCGATAAAGCACTGATATCCCCGCTCACACCACTCTGACCACTGGGATAGTGATGCTCGTCATTGCTTGCCAGGAACCCCAAGGACCTACCGAAACTCGTGTGGGTATCCAATTCCAGATGCATAATCTTACTTCAATGATTTCCACACCCCCTGAAGAGTCTCTCCAGGCTCATGTCCCGTTGGAAACAAGCATCCCCCTCAGGCTCATGTCCCATCGGAAGGTACGCCCAACAGCCAACTTCCTGTGATACTGATTTCAGGCCTGCAAGTTGCACTTTGTCACTTGAAATTGACTGTGTAACAATCACACCATCGAAAAAAGATCAGGAGGCGTTGTTCGATGTGGGTACCAAAATGGAAACGTGACCAGGACAAGGGTGTGGATTCACCCATCCCTACTCAGGTAGTATCCAACGAGGAAATCTGGCCACGACCGCAAAACAGGAAACAGGCTCACTGGGAATACCGCATAGCGGAACTGGCTGAGGAAAACTCAAAAAAGCTGGGCATCGACCGACGCAATTTCATGCGCACCAGCATGGGGCTAGCCACTGCTTTCTGGGCATCCAATGAGGTCTATGGCCAGCGTTACTGGGATGTTGACAAGGAAGAGATGTTTGAGCCTGTTGCCTACGAGAACAAATGGCCGAAAGGTGAATACTTCGTGTTCGACGTACAGGCACACTTTACCAACGGCTTCGCCCTGAATTTCCGCGAGTCAGAGTTCATGCGGAACATGGGGTTCGACCTGAGTAGTGATGCTGATGACTACAGCTTCAGGACTTTTTTTAAGGAAATGTACCTGGACTCGGAGACAGACATGCTTGTTATCTCCGGAGTCCCGGGACGCGAGACAAATCCTAGCAAGGAACGCGAGGATATCGCCAGGAACGCTGCAGAAGGCAAACCGACAGACCTGACAACTGTGCGGGGTGGCGGCATCTTGCCAAGCTGGCTGATGGCAACTCGCCGTGACGATATCAACAACATCGCAGGCGGCCAACGTGCCCTTGCACAGAGTAATTGCGCCCCAAACCATTACTGGGACCGTGTCACAGACAAACAGGACAAAGTCGCACTGAAAGAACAGATGAATCGGGAAGTAGAGGAGTACAGAACAAGCTCATGGAAGCTTTACTGCCATTTCGATCCCGCCAGGACAGGTCGCGGATTCCAGCTGGACGATGAAGCCACAGCCTTTTTTTACGAAGTCGCTCGGGAACTCGGGCAGAAGACGATCAGTGTCCACAAGGGATACTCGTCACAGTCACGTCGTTTCGGCCACTTGGCAAATCCCAAAGATGTCGAAAAGGCTGCCTTGGAGAACCCCGACCTGACGTTCATCATCTACCACTCAGCCCTGAAGCACGGGCCGACGGAGCCAGAGTTTACCGATTCTGGGTACTTTGATCCGACCACAGGGGACTTTGCCTGGCATAACATCCTGATGGACATCAAGAAGCGCAACCCTGGTATGCACAACGTTCACTGCGAGATTGGCAGTGCATTCGGCACTCTGGCCATAGCGCACCCTGTGATGTGCATGCACCTGATGGGCAAGAACATCAAACACTACGGTGTCGACCATGTCATATGGGGTACAGATTGCCTCTGGTGGGGATCACCACAGTGGTGTATTGATGCCTTCAAGCGCTTTCAGATCAGTGATGAAATCTGCGAGAAATTTGGCTACAACAAGCTCAGCAAGCAGGACAAGGCCAAGGTTTTCGGCCTCAATGCAGCGCATATTTACGGAGTGGACCCTGTAGCAGCCAAGCAAACAATCGAGGAAGATTCACTCAGCAGGATCAAGACAGCTTATCTCAATGATGGGCTGCAACCAGATAATGCAGCACATGGCTGGGTGCGCTCAGACACCTGAATCGCAACAACCCCGCACACTGCTGGCACAGGAGTGCAAGCGCCTAAGGGCTAACCTGGGCCTGTTTGGCCACCGGCTCAATGACTCCCAGAACCTCCCATTCATGGAGTCTCCGCTTGAAGTAAGTACTGTTGGCGGCTTCTGGTGCACCCTCGATAAAACTACGGTAGGACATAGCGGCCTTGTTAAAGTCTGCACGTTTTTCGTGAACCAGACCTAGGATCTCGTAACTTTTCAGGGAATCGTTCTTGTCCTCGCTGGACTGCAAGCCCATTGCAACTTCTTCCGCTTTCTCCAGGTTGTTGTTATTGATGGCAGCCTGCGCCAACAGGACTTGAATATTGGCAGCATTAGGGTTCAGTTGCAGGTAGGCACCGCACAGGCTTTCCAGAGCTTCCCAGTCCTGATTAGTGAGACTCATTTCCATCAGTGGCAAATAGGGTCTGAGATACTTAGGGTCAGTTTCAGTTGATTTTGTGTAGGCTTCATATGCCCCCTCTAAATCCTTTTGTTTGAGGCGTGAATCTCCAAGCCAGGCCCAGGCCACTGCGAATTCCGGGTATTCTGCAACGGCTTTTTCAAATTGCACCTGCGCTTTGTTGAACTTGGGGTTCTTCTTGCGCATTTCCTTGATACCACTCTTATATGCCTTCAGGGCATTCTTGGGAGCCCTGAGAGTTGTGGCACTTACGGTGTCTCCAACTACTCCATCCAAACGCTGCAACACAATGGTACCGACATCGTTTTTCTCCATGGACCCGTGCATCCCGAGTTGCAGGTTGTTCGAGCGATAACCCGGCATTTCTGCACGCAAGATACAGGATGAAAGGTCGTATCGTCCCAGTCCGAGTTGTCGAACTCCCGGGCCCAAATACCCGCTGCCACCTGCCATCATTCCGCCTTGGCCAAACCTGGCCCCTGATGCACTGGCATCCGATATCTGCATTGAAGCATCGCCACCAACCTGAAAGCTGAAACGTCCCTTCGTGTCTGTATAGCCTTCCGGAATCACTTCTCCATTACAAACTCGCTGGACGACAACCAGTTCACTGAGAGGCATCCCGTCACTTGTCACAACGAGGCCCTGCAGAAACAAAGGCCTCATGGATGCACCGAAAGGATCTGAATTGTTGTTCCCGAATGGATCATTAGTGTTGGTATTTCTGTTACCTCTAGAAGTATCCTCATTACTTTGCTGTCGGCTTTGATTCCCGGAACTTTGGTTGCCAGTATTGCCGGTATTGGTATTCCCACCCCCTGACTGAGCTCCAGCTCCACCACCACCCTGGCCTTGCGCCCAGAGTGAAGTAACACTGAATAGTAAACAAACTAGGAAGCTAGTAAATTTTGAAGCGTGCATAGTCAGCCCCCTCAATCAGAACCTGATGATCCAGATTTTCTGTCAAAAGACTAACACATCGTGCCGGATTTCCAATGCAGTCTGGCAATGAATCTAAATAAAGTTTCAAGGGGCAGGCATTAAAATTTGCAGTTATGACAAACCAGTTTCATGGTAATCAGATAAAGTCCTCAGTAAAGGACATAACAACCGCCGTTTGGCTTCCAGTATCTACATCCAGGCCTAGTCCGTGGCTATACAGTAAACTTGCTTTTCAAGATGCAGTTTCAGGGCATTTACGCACCTCTGGCAACGCCCTTCGATCATGAAGGCGCTATCTACTGGAGAAAATTCGATGCAAACATGGCGCAGTTGCAGCAGACTGCACTTTCCGGGTTTATGGTCACGGACAATTGGGGGGAAGGAGCGTCATTATCCGCCACCGAAAAGGTCGCAATCTGGCGCCGCGCCACATCCCTGTTGCAAAAACAGCACGCTGTACTAGCTTTTATTGGTGGACATGGTGTTAGCGAAACAATCGACCTGGTTACAGAGGCTGCCAAGGCAGGATGTGCAGCTGCTGTCATAAGGGCACCAGAACTGGATGCTTTGGCTCCCCAGCAAATCGGCAAGGACAAGCTCTTTTTCCTGACAGTGGCTGATTCTGCAAAGCTGCCGTTATTCGCCGAAGTAAACCTGGACTCGCATACCGGGAGAAATACTGAACTCATCATCTCTTTGTCCAAACATCCCAAGCTTTGCGGGGCTGTGCTGAATGCTGCCGAAGATCTGGATATGTACCGTGTTACTGAATCTGTCCGTAACACTACGCCCAGGTTTTCGATACTTATCCGGAATTTTCTGCTCGTTCCAAGTCACCTGCAAGATGGGATTGGAGCCATTCTGCCACTGGCATCCGTTGTTCCGTTTTTTTGTCTTTCTATCGAAGAAGCCATAAGAACCCGCGAGTCAGATGCAGCAGATGCTCTTGTGGAACGTGCATCAGAATTAAACGACCTGTTTACCAACGAAGGGGTTCCAGCCCTGAAACACGCCCTCGACCTGCGTGGCTACTATGGTGGCAACCCGAGGCTGCCACTACTTCGAGCCAGCAGTTTAACTGGCACTGAAGTTGGATCTGCACTTGATGAAATTGCCAACTAACACTCAGTCTCACACTGATTCACCAATTCGGATTTAGGGCTAAATTAGCTACGGTTTTGTGGTTTGCACAGTGTACTGCTGACATCCGGAGAACAAAACTGGCAATGTATCGAGCCAAGCTCACTGACAGACTGCCATGAGCTTGAACAAGCCATGAATTCCTGCAAAACGAACCACTACATTGTAAGCACTCTGTGGTCTGGGCAATCAGGCTGTATCTGTTCTTCAATCCGATCAACAAACCCTGTCCCGAACTTGGCAACGAATGACAGTACGCCATAAACACGTTCCTGCAAGTTCTGATTCGGATACAGGTAGTTAGTCAGTCGGGTTACAGCCTTTTGTGCATCTTTTGAACGCTGCAAGGATTCCCGGGCAACCTTGGATTCGATCTTGCTCAACTGGTATTCGATTTTTCGGCGCGACAAGTTACAACTGGTCTCCAGTGTCTTGTCGAACTGGGACAGCAAGGCTATGATGTCCTGCAAATGAGTGCCAATTGAATCGCTGTTGAGTTTCATTGATTTTCGTAGTTCTGATGGCACCATCGCTGCTGCGATACGGGCCTCAACCTGTTTCTTGGGTACAAAGCAATCCTGGGCTGACAGAGAGTAACGCTCAAGCAACTCACAGGCTTCTTCATCCAGGACAGTAAAACTGGCACGTGGCATAACAATCGGCATGCGGCTCAGTAATCGCTTGTAAATTACCGAGGACTGCCCAAGATAGGCCGCTTCTGACGAACCCGCAACAAGCATGGCCGTAGGAAGCAGGGAATCCTGCACTACAGGACGCAGCAAGGCACTCGGGGAAATATCCCCGGGATTGCTTTCCAGAATCTTCAGCAGATCCTGGGTTGAATATGCCCTGGAGTGTGCCCTGTATGAGCCATTGTTCCTTTTGAGTGCGGTGCGAATCCCGTTCTCAAAGTGAAAGAACAAGGAAGTCGATTTGTCCACATGCACTTGCTGGTGATAGCCATTCGACTGTAGTTCATATCCACGCTGTTGCAAGGATTCCAGCAGGTCTGGTGCACACTCAATTGCGTGGCGCAACAGCGGGGCAGACAAACTGCACAGTGCAGGTTGCATCGGGTTCAGCAAAATTACGCCGAAGCGACTCAGCAATTGCTTGTAAATTTCATGGAACCCACTACCAAAGTTTCGGGTTCCTGCATAGGCTGTTCGTGCCAAGTAAATTGCCTCAGCCGCATGGGGAAGTTCTGCACTCAACTTCTCGAACTGTTCAAGGCCAGTGTTATCAATTGAAATGGAGCCAACTGCCTTTCCAACCTGTGCCTTGGCTTCCACAACGAGGCGATATGGAGGTCCCTCAGGAGAGAGAACCCAGGTATGGTTCACTTCCTCAAGATCATGATCCTCGGTTGCGAGCCAGAATACCGGCACTGCTGGAGTACCCAGTCTTGTCAGCTCTGCTGCACACTTAACTGCCGTTAATACCTTATAGAGAGTGAAGACAGGCCCGCCGTAGAGTCCTACCTGCTGTCCTGCCACAACAACAACTGTTTTCGAGTCGGCTAGCCTGTCCAGGTTCTCTGACACGGGTTTATTACCCCCGACATTTTGCCGACCCAACTCTTCGACCAGTGCCCGGCGATGATGTGCATCCAAATGAATCTCGGAGGCAACCTGTCGCACAGCTTCAAGTGATGGAGCATGTGGGTAGAATCTTTCGACTCTCGCATAGTTATACACGAGATCCTCAAAAAGCGGCCAGGTGCCGGGCAACTCGGTCAAACGAAGACAGTCAACACTCATCGTTATCGGAGCGAGAATTCAAATTCTGCAGTCAGCCGTGGCATCAAGCTGTAATTCAAACTGCATCCATGATCCCGGGGTGTTCACTGGATTACACCTACCGTGTAATCCAGTGTCCAGGCATTACAGATGACCACGTGCATCAATATTCCAGACCTGCTCCACGTGATCACCACGGATACAATACATGCGGTCATAGAGGTTGACGTTTGGGTCACAGTGTGGAACAACAAGTTGAACCTTGTCGCCAAGATTCAGAGGCTGTCGGGCATCAGCAAGTCCCAGTCTGCCGTGTTCATCACCCTGAAATGAGTAGTTTAATCCTGCCGGACTGAAAACCTCAGGCCCGAAATCACGATCCGTGGAAAAGGCCTTGATCCCTGCATCAACGGTGGCAATATCGTCATGATTCTTACTGATCACGGTAGCCAGCACGAACAGGGATTGTGCAAAGTCATTGTAGACCTCCCCGTCGCGTCCACCAATGAAGCGGTACTCCAGGTCCATCAAGGCATAGGAGCCGACCTGCAATTCAGTCATGCCATCAAGTCCTGAATCTATGTTGTAGGTTCCAGTGCTGGCTCCTGACATGATCTCGACAGGAAGCCCTTTCCTTCGCATGGCAGCAAATGAATCCAGAACAGGTCCCATGTAGGTTTCAGAATGTTTCTTGCGTTCCTCAAAACCCTTTACATGGGCGGATGAGCCGCAGTACCCATGTACCCCACGCAAGTTAAGATGCACATGACTGTCGACAGCTTCCGCGAGTACAACAGCATCTGAACCTGGTTGTACGCCTGTGCGGCGCCCGTAAGGATCCACATCAATCAGGACATTCAGTTTGAGACCGGCTGACTGGGCTGCTTCATCAAGCTGTGCTGCGTTTTCCGCATGGTCAACAACGGCCATGGTATCCGGATGCTTCCGAGCCAACCTTAGAAGACGATGAATCTTGTTCACACCCACCATTTCAGAAGTCAGCAACAGACCATTGATCCCAGCTGCAGCCATTGCCTCCGCTTCACGGATGGTTGCTGTGCAGACACCGACTGCACCGGCGCCAAGCTGCCTGCGTGCGATTTCGGAACACTTGTGAGTCTTTGCATGGGGACGCAGGTTCAAGCCAGCAGTAACAGCATGCCTGGACATACGGCCAATGTTGGCTTCAAAAGCATCAAGGTCAAGAAGCAGTGACGGAGTAGGCAGGTCTGCCTTGCTAACTCCCTCAATTCCGGATCCTCGGGCGATTTTAGCATCGATTTCCTCGATGTCATAGGCCTTGGCTTGCGGAATCATCATGGCTGGTGCTGCTGCCACATGCAGTCCAGTCCTGATCCAATCTCTGCGGGAGGGCTTCATAGGCATAATGGCTCCTAATTCTTGATGATACCCTTCTCAAGGTAGAATCGCACCAATATGACTGTTAGTATCCAAGGAACCTACCCTGCCCTGTTAACCCCACGCAAGCGGGACGGAGCGGTCGATCTGAATGCACTGGAACGTTGCGCTGAGTTTGTCATGACTCTTGGTGCCAGCGGGGTCGTGACCTGTGGCGGTTCAGGAGAGTACTTCGACCTCTCGATAGCACAATGCAAGGAAATCCTTGTCAAGCTGGTTCCAGTTGCAAAAGGGCGTGGGCAACTGATTGCTGGAATCGGAGCTGCAACCCTTGAGGAAAGCGTACAACTTGGCCATCATGCCTTGAATGCAGGAGCAGACGCCGTCCTGTTGCCACCACCATATTTTTATCGTTATGAAGGAACAGACCTGCTGCACTTTTTCCGGCAGGCTGCCCGGGAAATCAACGGTCCTGTTTTACTTTATAATTTGGCGGCTTTCGTCAGCCCGATCCCTGACGAGGTTGCACTGGAGCTGCTGGAATCCGAGCCCAATATCATTGGTATCAAGGACTCAAGTGGCAGCCGGAACGTTTTATCAAAGCTAACCAGCAAGGAATCATCAACCTACGTAAGGATACTGGGTGACGATTCCCTGGCTGTAGAATGTATCCGTAGAGGGGAGATCGATGCCTTGATTTCCGGGCCAGCTGGAGTGGTTCCTGAAGCAAGCACAGCACTTTTCAACTTGGTTTCCAATCCCGAAGCATTCGAGCTTGCGGCCGGGCTTTATACAGAATTCATTGCCCAAATCCGTCATCTGCCCTACCCCTGGGCTCTGAAGTGGCTAGCCGAAAAGCGCGGACTGGGCACAGCAAGACTACCATTCAACCCATCTCAGGAACGCCAGCAATCCAGGCAACTGCTCGAAGCCTGGTTCGAGCAGTGGTTTGCTCGTCTCGAACAATATTGCAAATCAGGCTGGTCCCAACAGTCCAGCCATTCCCCGTCTACAACTTCTGACTCATGAAGATCAGCAACCACTGAGCGGACATTACAATAGCTTGCAACCTGGAGACTCAACTGCAGCACCCCAACCTTCCCACTCTGGAACAAATTGCTTCTCCAGATGCTACGCTCCCATCAATCCTGAGGGATACCGCCAAGGCATACCAGGACAGCACTTTTATCATTGATGGACAGGGAATCACTCTGACATTTGAGGATAATTACAGCCGCGCCAACCGCTTTGCCAATGCCATGCTGGAGCAGGGTATCGGTCCCGGCTCCGTTGTCGGCCTGTTCAGCCCCAATTCCCTTGATTTCGTAACAGCTGGATACGGCATCCTGTCGAGTGGCGCAGTATTCACACCATTCAATTCGAGCTACAAGCAGCGTGAACTGGTGCACCAGATCAATAACTCCGGTGCCTCAGTAGTCTTTGCTGCCAGGCAATTGATTCCAAGGCTTGAAGAGTGCCGCAACAAGATTCAAAAATGCAGGGTGATCGAGCTGGAACCATCCTTCTGGGAAGCCACAACGGATACTCCCCCTGAAATCTCAGTCGACCCGAAGAATGACCTTGCGTTCCTGCCTTTTTCAAGTGGCACAACTGGTTTTTCAAAAGGTATTGAGTTGACCCAATCCAATCTTGTCGCTGCCATTCGGCAACTGCTATTTTCCAGCAACACAACACACATTGCGAACAACACTTGCTATGTCTTCTTGCCGCTTTATCACATCTACGGTTTCAACGTAGTTATGAACGTACTGCTTGCAAGTGGTCATCAGATGCACCTGCGCGAAAGGTTCGACATGGACGACTGCCTGGACACAATCGAACAGGAAGGCATAAAGTCACTACCACTTGTTCCTCCTGTACTGCTGGGAATGCTGGGGAGACCTGATCTCGGCAAAAGGGATCTTTCCTCACTGAACTGGATCAATGTCGGGGCTGCACCCGTTCCTGTTCCGGCAGTCCACAAGCTGGTTGAAGTCACAGGCGTCACAGTACGACAGGGCTATGGCATGACTGAAACTTCAGGAATCGCCACGATCAATCCATTGGGAGCCAACTGGGACTTGGCTGAATCAGCAGGGATACCAGTCATGGATATGGAAGTTGCGATTTTCGATAGCGAGAACGGCAACAGCAAACAGGAACTTTATGCAAATGGAGAGGTTGCCTTGAAGGGACCCAATATCATGCGCGGCTATCACAAGGCTCCCGAAGAAAATACCGTTGCGTTAAGGGACGGTTGGTTCTATACCGGAGACATTGGCCATCTTGACGACATGGGACGACTGCACATTGTGGATCGCAAGCGGGAGATGATCAAGTACAAGGGTTTCCAGGTCCTGCCGGCCGAGCTTGAGTCCGTCATCCTGGAGTTGCCCGAGGTTCGGGACGCAGCTGTAATCGGAATACGTGATGCAGATGGCAGCGAGGTCCCGAAAGCATTCATCATGCTTCATGAGGGCAAGCAACTGGAGGCAGAACGCATTCAGGAGTATGTCAAGTCCCAGGTTGCCAGCTACAAGCAGGTTCGAGAGATTGAATTCGTCGATTCCATCCCACGGTCTCCTGCAGGAAAGATTCTGCGCCGTCTTTTGACTTAGTTCGAGGCTTTCACAAACCCGCAAGCATGGAATCTGGCATTACAGCGAAGTGAGCTTCCCTGAACACTCACTTCGCCTGAATCCGGCCATAGTATGCTCCGGTCAAGTCCCGACCAGAAACATCCTTGAACCAGCCCTGCACAGTATGAAGTCCCTGCTCCAGGGATATTTCAAACTTGATTGAAACATCCTTCTCACCTGCTACAGCTTCCAGGGGTTGACCACCATTGACGCTCAATTCACCAGAAGTGATTGTCAGGGCCTTCCCCTGATCAATCTCCATACCACTGATTGTTGCTGCAGGACCCTTACGTGTCAGTGCACGTTCAAGGTGGAATGGCCACCTGCTGATCCGGACGCTGTATGTCCCGGATTGCTCGACCTCAATACTCCACACCCCACCACGCGCAGGTTCACAAGTTGCGGCAACCCTGTCCCGGTTATCGCAATCCACTTCAATCCAGCTGTTGGAAGTCAGGTTAGTGAATTCCTGCGGGCTAGACCGTACGAGCAAGGGCTCGACAACCTCAATTGAAGACTCAATTGACGCCCAGTAATCGTCATAGTATGCCTTGAGAGTCCGGAGGACTTCCGGGTTCTGTACAGCAACATTGGTTCGCTGACCAGGGTCTTTTTCAAGATCATATAGTTTGCCTTCACCTATGAGGCGCCAGTTGTTCCATATCACACAACTTTTTTCATATTTTTGAGGGCGAATTCTCCCCCCAAACTGCACGATGATCTTGCGGGCTTGCAGCGAAATGTTCTCATCCAGTAGAACATCCTTGAGGCTCGCACCATCAAATTCGGCATTATCAGGAAGATCCAGGCCTAGCATGTCAACCAACGTTGGAAAGATATCCGTGATGTGTGATGCGTAATCGATTGTCCTTGACTTTCCAAATCCTCCATTCGGCCAGCGTATGAAGCAGATCACACGATGTCCGCCTTCGTAGTTGCTTCCTTTCTTCCCCCGCATACCGGCATTGAAGATCTTTTCTCCTCTTGACTCATCTTCGACACTTTGAAATTGCAAGTTATTCATTGCAAATGAGTTATCGGAACACACAGGCGCACTGTGGCACTACAACGGAGGGACCGCCGGTCTGGATGGTCGCAGTGGACGGATCAGGTGGCTTGTTGGGATCGGACCGCTTTTGCGACCGGTGCCGAGTCCGGGCTGTCCACAAGCTGGATGACGGGGGGCAGTTTCGCGCCCACGCAGCGCACGATGTCGGTGACGGCTCCATGAGCCTTCGTGCGCAGCGCGAAGCGCTTGCCTTGCGCCTCGACCAGCGTTTCCCGCAGCCGGTCCAGGTCCCGCACCACGTCGGCCCACTCCGCCTCGATTCCCGCCTCCCGCATGCGCCGCTGCAGCTCCCGCTTCAGCACCAGCGCCAGGAACGAGCAGAACACGTGGCCCCGGATGGTCTCGTCACGGCGATGGTAAACCGGCCGCGTCTGCAGCAGTGACTTGGCCTCCCGGAAACAGCGTTCCACCTGCCACAGCTGCTTGTACTTCAACACCGCCTCGGTGGCCGTCAACGGCGCCTTCACCCGCAGTGCCCACAGACCGTCGTAGCGTTCCTCGGCCGCGATCCGGTCCTGGTCGAGCTGGCAACCCTTGCCCCTCCGTTCGCAGGTAGCGCCGGAACCCGCGGTTGCCCACCAGGGCCTGGGCGCTTGCCTTGAGCTGCTCCTGCAGCTTGGCCACGATCTCTTGCCGGACCTGCTGGTCGCGTCGCGCCTGCGCCGCGTTGCGGCAGATCACGTAGCGCCGCTCCCCCTCGCCGGCATCCCCGTCCTGGAGGATGACCTCGTGCATTGCCAGTTCCTGGGGCTCCTGGCCGGCCCGTTCCGCCAATACCCGCACCGGTTCGGCATCCGCGGCCAGCACCTGCTCCCGGAATTCCTTCGTCGCCCGCATCCGGCACCCCAGGATGTAGCTCCAGCCGCGCTCCTCGAGCGCCGCCATGGTCGCCTTGCTGATCATCCCGCGGTCCGGCCACCAAACACACCGAGCCGATCCCGAAACGCTCCTGCAGGCGACCGGCAGCAGGGCGGTCACGTCCGCCGTGTTGCCAGGCCACATTTCGGTGCACACCGGTCGCCCCTCGCTGTCCAGCACCAGGCCCACGACCATCTGCAGGCAGTGCGGCCGGAAGTCCTTGGACTTGCCCCGCTTGCCCAGTGTTTGCCCACCCTGGCCATGGAAGTAGTGCGAGGTGGTGTCGAAGAAGACCAGTTCGAGGCCGGTGAACAGATCGCGGCGGCGGGCGAACAGATCCTCTTCCACGGTGTCCTTGACGCAACGCGGTGCGTGCTTGTGCTGGCCCTTGTGCCCACTCTTATTCGCGCCCGTGTTCGCGACTCTTGGACCAGTTTTACTTTGTGATCAGGATTTTCAGCTTTTCCTGGAGAGCATTGGTCTGCTCGAAGTCCGGCAACCAGCTGTTGGCATGGTCATACTTACCGCCCTTGATGGACAGGACTACGAATGAATACCAGGGGCAGGAGTTTTTCAGGTCAGTCTCGGAAAAATATGCATCGGCATCAGGGTGTGAGTGATAGATACCAATCATTTCAAGTCCAAAGGTTCGAGCCGCCTTGTCCGCAGCAAGCAGGCTTTTCGGTTCAAGCTCATAGGCATCGTTTTGCTGCCACTGCGCTGAATTTTTGAGGGGTATTGCCAGTTCGACTCTCTTGTAACCTCTGGCAGTTATCTTGCCGAGCATTGCACCAACACATTCATTGGGGAATGTGGACTCTGCATGTGCCTTCATGACGGCAAAAGGAAATCTCAGGATATTCAACACAATACCCCCATTATTCATCCCAGAATCGTTCACTAAGATACTTGTCGGCTCCATCGCACAGGATCGTGGCTATCACCCCATCCCGTATTTTTTGTGCAAGCTGCAAAGCTGCATACACATTCGCCCCAGAGGAAATCCCGACCATCAGCCCTTCCTCACGTGCAAGACGTCGCACCATGTCATAAGCATCCTCAGTATCAACAAATACCTCTTCATCAATCAGTTCAGGGTCGTAGATGGATGGTTGTATGGAAGCCCCCATATATTTGAGCCCTTCCAGTCCATGAAAAGCAGTTGAGGGCTGCATCGAAACGATCCGAATTTCGGGAGCATGTGTCTTCAGGTAACGCCCCACTCCCATCATCGTGCCGCTGGTCCCGAGGCCAGTGATGAAATGAGTCAATCTCCCACCTGTTTGGTCCCAGATTTCGGGACCAGTCGATGCATAATGAGCATCCCAGTTCGCCGGATTACCGTACTGATCAGGGTAAAAGTAGATATCCGGGTGCGACTCGTACTCCTCCCGACAGGCAAGGATCGCACCATCCGTCTGCAAGGCAGGATCTGTTAATACCAGTTCCGCTCCAAGAGCGTTAAGAATCCTTTTGCGCTCCGGGGAAACATTCTGTGGCAGGAACAACTTGACCTGATAGCCCCGGGCAGCCCCGATCATGGCGTATGCAATGCCGGTATTGCCGCTGGTCGCATCGATAATCGTCTTTCCCGGTAACAGTTTCCCTTCTTGCTCACCCAGGCGGATCATGTTGGCCGCAGGGCGATCCTTCACGGAACCTCCGGGATTCAGGTACTCCGCCTTGCCGTAGATCTCAACCGACAAACCAGTTCCGGTAACCTTCTGCAAACGGATAAGGGGGGTTTTCCCGATCAGATCCAGGATGTTTTGGCCTGGACCGGAATCACTGGACAAACTGCTGCTCACTATATGTTCGGCAAGACACCGTAGCACGGCACCTGTCTAAATCGTATGGAAAGCCAGTTTCATGTGTCAATTCAACACTTGACTGCACTTGACATTCATGATTCTATTTGGTATCTTAACAATGACGTCAAAAATCTGATAGCAACCCTGTCAACTTTCATGAGCAGAATCGCTGTCAACCTGACGTTTCCATTAATTTTCAAACATACTTTGATCCACAGGAGGAGTGAAACCAATGAGTCTCAGACCATTGCATGACCGCGTTCTGGTCAAGCGACTTGACGAAGCCGAACAAGAATCGAGAGGGGGAATCATCATCCCTGATTCGGCCAAGGAAAAGCCCCAACAGGGTGAAGTCGTTGCTGTAGGGAACGGAACCATAAAAGATGACGGCAAGGTCGTAGCCCTGGACGTCAAGATTGGCGACAAGATTTTATTCGGCAAATACTCGGGTAACGAGGTGAATGTCGAAGATGAAGAGTACTTGATCATGCGGGAAGATGAAATTCTCGCAATCATCAACTAGGAAAGAATCCATCAGGAGGAATTGAAAGATGGCTGGAAAAACTATAGTTTTCGGTGAAGATTGCCGACAGGCAATCCTGAGCGGCGTCAACAAACTGGCTGACGCCGTACGAGTTACCTTGGGCCCCAAGGGTCGCAATGTAGTTCTGGAAAAGAAGTTCGGCGGACCCACTGTGACCAAGGATGGCGTTACCGTTGCCAAGGAAATCGAACTCAAGGACAAGATTGAGAACCTGGGTGCACAGATGGTTCGCGAAGTTGCTTCAAAGACTTCCGACGTTGCTGGTGACGGCACCACAACCGCCACAATCCTTGCCCAGTCGATTTATCGCGACGGGCTGAAGAGCGTGGCAGCTGGAGCCAACCCGATGGCAATGAAGCGTGGTATTGAACAAGCCACTGCAGCATTGTCGGCCAAGATACAGGAGATGGCCAAGCCTGTCGAAGGTGACGCAGTCTCCCAGGTTGCAGCCATTTCGGCGAACAACGACCCCGCCATTGGTGAAATCATTGCTAAAGCGATGAAAAAAGTTGGCAAGGACGGCGTGATCACTGTCGAGGAAGGAAAGACGATTGACACCGAGTTGGATGTTGTTGAAGGCATGCAGTTCGACCGTGGCTATGCTTCCCCTTACTTTGTGACCGACCAGGATTCGATGGAGTGTGTACTTGAGAACGCCTTGATTCTGATCCACGAAAAGAAGATCAGCAGCATGAAAGACCTGCTGCCCTTGCTTGAGACCGTATCCCGTCAGAGTCGTCCGTTACTGATCATCTCCGAAGAGACCGAGGGCGAAGCCCTTGCGACGCTGGTGGTCAACAAGCTGCGTGGCACACTGAGTGTCGCCGCAGTCAAGGCTCCCGGCTTTGGTGATCGTCGCAAGGCAATGCTTGATGACATCGCAATCCTGACTGGTGGCAGAGCAATCATGGAAGAGACTGGCATCAAGCTGGAAGGCGTGCAGGAAGAGGACCTTGGACAAGCCAGCCGTGTTGTCATTGACAAGGACAACACCACGATCATCGAAGGTGCCGGTACCACGGAAGCCATTGCGGGTCGTGTCAAGCAGTTGCGTTCCCAGATTGAGGAGACCACCTCAGACTATGACCGTGAGAAGTTGCAGGAGAGACTGGCCAAACTGGTCGGTGGCGTGGCTGTGATCAAGGTGGGCGCTGCAACCGAGACAGAAATGAAGGAAAAGAAGGCACGCGTCGAGGACGCCATGCACGCAACCCGTGCAGCCGTCGAAGAGGGTATTGTTCCTGGCGGCGGTGTGGCACTGATCCGGGCTGCTACTGGACTGAGTTCCTTAACAGGTTCCAGCGAGGATGAGCAGATCGGCATCAACATTGTGTCACGGGCAATCGAGTCACCCCTGCGCTGGATCGCGCAGAATGCTGGACAGGAAGGCGCCATCGTGGCTGAGAAGATTCGCAGTGGCAATGACGATAACTTCGGTTATAACGCTGCTACAGATACGTATGAGGATCTTGTAAATGCTGGTGTCATAGACCCTGCCAAGGTCACCCGCACTGCTCTGCAGAATGCCGCTTCGATCTCAAGCCTGATGCTCACGACCGAAGCCGCTGTGTACGAAATCCCCGAGAAAACACCCCCTCCGCCCTCTGATCCACATGGCGGCGGTGATTTCTAGCGTTTTCCTAACCGACGTTTCAGTCCCATTTACCAAACCCCATCCGCTCGCTGCGGATGGGGTTTTTTCTTGCAGTCTGACTCTTTCCTGAAACCACTTGGTTCAAATGCAAATCCTGCAACTGTCGGTTAACATGTGAAATTGCAGGCTTCAAATACATGGTGGCTGGCTACCCGCCTGGCTTGGCGCGATCTGGTCGCCACCAAGTCAAAATTCCTGACCGCCATACTCGCTGTAAGTATTGGTGTAGCTGCACTGAGTGGTGTCAGGGGATTCAGCACAGCATTCCGGGACATGCTGCTGCGAGATGCCCGGGTTCTGCTTGCTGCCGACATTGCAGCCTCGATCGATCATGAACCTTCCCCAGAGGAACAGTCTGCACTGGAGCAACTGGTTTTACAGGGAGCACGGATTACAACTGTCACAGAGCTCATGACCATGATGGACAGCAAGTCGCTACCCCGCCCTTTTCCCGTCACACTCAAGGCCATAGATCCTGAGTACTACCCCTTTTATGGAGAAGTCGAGACCACTCCAGCCAAGCAGCTGAGTGAAATTCTGGAAGAAGCTGCAGTTCTTGTCTCCCCTGACCTGCTTGTAAGGCTGGGATTGAACACGGGCGACACAGTACAAGTGGGGAGTGCGAGTTTCCACATTGCCGGTATTTTACGAATCGAACCGGACCGTATGACTGGCAGGATGAACTTCGGTCCCAGGGCGATGATTTCAAGGCAGGCCCTGGAGCAGACGCAACTGATTCAGCTTGGCAGTCGTGCTACAAGGCGAATTCTACTGGAACTTCCGGAAAACGGTCTAGCTTTGGAAGATGCCCTGCAAGCTGTCCAGGCAGCCCTGCCTGGTAGCCGGATCACGGATTACCGTGAACCGCATCCGCGGATCAGTCGCGGACTTGATCGAGCAACAAACCTCCTGAGCCTCGTCAGCATGCTTGCCCTGACCATTGGTGGCCTAGGGGTAGCCATGGTCATCTATGCTCATCTGCAGCAACGCCTCGACACGATCGCCATTATGAAATGCTACGGGGCAACATCCGGGAAGATCATTCAAATCTTCCTGCTGCAAACATTGGCACTTGGTGTGTTCGGAAGTCTCCTTGGATCCTTTTTGGGCTACCTGTTGCAAGGTATTGCGCCCATTTTCGTGGTCCAGTACTTTCCGCAAGCACCTGTTTTTGAATGGCAGCCTCTGGTGACCTTACAGGTCATCTCAGTGGGTACCCTCATTGCCCTGATATTTTCACTGCCCACCTTGCTGAGCATCAGGAATGTTAAGCCTGCCCTGATTTTCAGACGCGCAATGAGCAACCGGTTCGAAACCACATCCAGGAAGCGCAGGAGGGAATACTTCTCGCGTTTTGCAGCCTGTTCAGCCATTGTGGCTGTGATGGGGTTAATTGCAGTCTGGCTGAGTGATTCTACCCAGCTTGGTGGCTGGTTTGTTGGCGGACTTGCAATGAATGTCTCTGTACTGGCTTTGTGTGCCTACTTGCTTCTGAAGCTCCTGAAGTCAATTCCGTCAATCTTGCCACTGAGGTTGCCACTCTCTGTTCGTCACGGCATCGCCAACCTGCACCGACCCGGCATGCAATCGGAGGCTATCCTGATCGCGTTGGGGATCGGTGTCACATTTACATTGACGATTTACATGCTGCAGACTACAGTTCTAGCGCAGTTTATCCGCGATTTACCTCCGGATATGCCCAATGCCTACCTGAGCAATATTTCATCTTCAGAGAGCACAGCCCTAGAAGAATTCCTGATGAAACAGCCAGGTATCGAGGGCCAGATACTGCTCATTCCAACAGTGCCAGCACGACTGACATCGATTGATGGCCAGGATATCAGAACCATCCAACTGGAGGGTCGTAATCGGCGCATGCTGCGAACACAGGACATCACTTGGGCGGATGAGCCACCCAGTGGTTTTGAAATCATGCAAGGGGAATGGTGGGACGCTGATGAAACCGATTACGTTGTATCGATCCGTGACGGGAGGGCAAGAGCGCTTGGTCTTGCGACAGGATCCCGGATTTCCTGGAAAGTTGGTGGACAAGAGGTATCCGCACGTATTCAAGCAATTCACCAATATGAAGGTATGTCTGACCGGGTCTATGACTATGTGTTTAACAGGGCTGCTCTTGAAGGAACTTCAGCTAGCTACACCGGTGGTATCCGCATCATGTCAGAACACAGCCTTGACCTGACCAGGAACATATTTGCTTCCTTTCCTTCCGTATTGGTTGTCAATGCTGCAGACTTCTTTGCGCTTGTACAGGAAGTCGTAGACCAGATTGCCTTTGTAATCCGCTTCGTATCAGCATTTGCAATCGTTGCAGGCATCATCATCCTGATTGCCTGTGTTGCGGCAACACGTTACCAGCGACTGCAGGAAGTCGCAGTCCTCAAGACATTGGGAGCCACCCGTAACAGGCTCGTAAAAATATTTTCCGTTGAATTCCTGATACTGGGAGGAGTTGCAGGCACAGTCGGGAGCTTGCTGGCTATCAGTTATACCGGACTGCTGACCAACGACATCCTGGAGCTGGACGTAGTCATCGACTGGGTCCCGATTGTTGTAACGATCCTGTCGACTGCTCTGCTGGCCAATTTTGCTGGCTGGGGAGCAAGCCTGCGCATCCTGGGAAGCAAGCCCCTGGACGTTTTACGTGGTGAATAATAACGGCTTGTCAATCTCAACCAGGTTTTGACACATTTGCCATATTTTGCAATGATAAAATTGGTGATTGTTCCTCAGTAGCTCAATGGTAGAGCATCCGGCTGTTAACCGGAGGGTTGTAGGTTCGAGTCCTACCTGGGGAGCCAATTCTCGGAAATACGAAACTGAACAGCTTTGATTCCTCCCCGGCGGACTGTGTCTGGAAAAAGCCGGTGCACGTCCTTTGCAAGCTGGAGCAGGATCACGCATTCGTGCATATAGGAGTCATCTGCGGTTTGATGGCGCTTGAAGTCCCTCAGGCACTCACTCCTGCTGCTCCCTCCACTCCTCACGCAACCATCATGGAACTCGTCTTCGGTCTTCCCATCAACTTAATCATCCAAGATGGCTTTGCAATCGAGGTAGCCCAAGGTGGTAGAGAAGACGCGCGGACACAGCATCTTGCCGATCGTTTGGGAGGTCTTGCCCGGCTGGTTGCTCAGGTAGCCGCGCAGTGCTACGGTCAGGCCGCGGATGTTGTCACAGGTTTGCAGCAGAACTGAGCCACGAGTTCGCTTCGACGACGCGCTCCAACGCAGGCGTCACGACTTGGATCTCAACTGCTGACCAGGCGTATCATCCAGCCTGGATCAGGGTTCGATAGCAGATCTCTGCCAAGGCCAGTGCACTGCATGTTGAAGAACCTCCGCGCAGGTTCTGGCCTCAACAAGGGTGGCTAGCCCTTCGCCCATGTCGGCCACCAGAAGCCGGGCGGGGAGCAGGCGATGACTCTCGTGTTCACAAGCACAAGCTCCAGGTTCTTGGGATAGAAGCGATACTCTTCAAAAGCTCCGCTCCGTCCTCGCAATAGATCACGGACAGCGCCGAGCATGCTGTGTCGCTCGATGCCACGATTGGGCGGTGGACCACCGGCAGACCGAGGAGAAGGAAACCGCGCGCCGTATCCAGCACTCTCCCGCCACAGGCACCGACGATGACCCGCGCGCGCCTGGCTGGTCGATTCCTTGACAGTCTCGATCTCTTGGCGGCTGCACTCCCGGCCAAACGGCTGCACGGTGTAGTCGATCCGGGTTGCCGCGAACTTGTGCCACCAAGTCGTGGAAAGCCTTGCTGGCACGCTCTTCCCGGCAAGTACCATGGGCCGGGCCAAGCAGTCCGATCTGGAGGACAGCCAGCGAACCCAGTACGGGACCACTTGATTTCGTCGGCGTCGCAGCCCTGTAATCAGATCTTTGATGTCATGTTGCGATACGATCACCCACGCCGAATCATCGCGAGGAGGCGACCAAACTGTCATTACAAGCCCAGCAATGACGGCAAACTCCAGATCCGGCAAGTCCACCTTGACATATCAGCGGATCACGTCCAGATGTCCTGTTCTCATGCGTTCGATGTACTCGGTCAAATACACGGACTCTGCAAGCAAGGGGTTGCCGGGCACCGATGCGTGCTGAACCGCAGCTTCTCGACTGTCAGTAGTGGCGCGAGCCTGCCAGGACTTCCATACCTCCAACCGACCCGCAAAGAGTGTGACCTGCACGCTGCCATTGCTCGTATAGTTGCGATGCGCCAGGGCATTGATAATGGCCTCAATTACGATTTCCTTTGGAATCTCATAAGTTACAGGTGCCTGAACGCTCTCTGCCCACGTGCCCACCGACAGCACGATTTTGCTCAACACAAAATCCAATGCCTGACCGACCAAGTGGTGTGTATCACACTATGGCCCCGGAGTTCCAGCATTTGGACGGTTTAAAAAACGTCAATCAGACGATATAACGACCAGCAAATGGACGGCAATAAACCCCTGTTCCCCGTTTGCTTGTGCCAGTCATCCGGGAAACATTAGCCGATACACCGGTAGTCTGTGTGCTGGGGCCACGGCAAACCGGCAAGACCACACTCGTTCAGCAACTGGAACCGCACCGAGCCTATATTAGCCTGGACGAGAATAACTACCATCGAACGGCTGTCGAGGATCCCGAGGGCTTCATAGCAAGCCTGCCAGATGCCATAACGCTGGATCAGGTGCAACGGGTTCCTGCACTGCTTCCCGCAATCAAACGCGTAGTGGATCAGGACCGCCGCCCCGGTCGTTTTCTGTTGACGGGATCGGCCAATCTGCTGTTCGTGCCGAAAGTCACCGAATCCTTGGCGGGACGCATGGAGATCGCGCAGTTACAGCCGCTCACGGAAGCGGAAAAGGAACGCAAGCCCGGCCTATTCCTGAGTGCGCTGCTGGAAAATTCCCTAAAACCCGGCATCAAAGGCAAACCCAGTGCAGTCGAACCGGGATTGGCCGAAAGACTGTTAGCGGGCGGCTATCCCGAACCCATTAACCGAGCACACCACCACGCACGGCAATGGCACCAGCAATATCTGCGTAGCATCATTGAGCGTGACGTTCAGGATGTTGCGAAGGTGAAGGATGCTAGCGAACTGGCCCGCCTTCTGGAATTGCTCGCCCTACGGAGTTCGCAGTTGTTGAACACAAGTGGTCTTGCAAATGATCTCGGCTTGCACAGGGAGACCGTGGATCACTACCTGACAGTGCTCGAACGGCTCTTCCTGCTAAGACGTCTGCCAGCCTGGCATCACAACACCGCCAAACGGCTTATCAAATCGCCAAAGACGCATCTGCTTGACAGCGGGCTCGGGGCGGCTCTCGCCGACCTGACATCCTCCGACTGGCTCGAACGGCGGGATTGCATGGGGCATCTGCTGGAGTCATTCGTGGTTCAGCAGCTTATTGCCCAAGCGGCCTGGACAGACGCGGAACTACGGTTCTGGCATTACCACGATAAGGATCAGGTTGAGGTCGACCTCGTCATGACGCGGGGGCAGAAGACCTGGGGCATCAAAGTCAAGGCCGCCACCTCGTTGACTCCCCGGGACGGGCAAGGGCTTGCACGGTTGGCGGACCGCTGTGGGAAGGATTTCCAGCGTGGTATTTTGCTCTATGCTGGCCGGGACATCATGTCATTGGTCGACAAACGCATACTCGCTGTGCCCCTGAACGAACTGTGGACGCGATAAACGCCTATCCCGCATATCTCACCAATCGTAGCCAAGACGCGAATCGGTGCGAATTGGCGACTGGAGTCCTGCAGGAAGGACCGGAAACCGCGCGGATGCATGGGATGCGGGGCGTACAAGGCATCCGTGGGGAAGCCGCCTGCTCCGGGCCGGCCGGAACGGGGCCCGGGAGCGGATGCGGAGACGCACCGGGGCAACGCCGGCGGCAAGCCGGCGATCAGCGGACAGAGCCGGTTCAGCACGCCAGCGGCGGCGCATGCGGGGGGCCCGCAGATTGCGCAGCACGGTCGCATAGAGGTGCTGGAAGGGGTGGACGGAGGAAAGCGACAGCCACACCTTGCGCGTGGTGATGCGGATCACGGCGGCGATCTTGAACAGCTTGAGGCGGATGGTGGAGCATTGCGCCTTGGCCATGGCCGTGCCGGCCAGGCCCACCTCCCGTACGGTGTTCATCAGCACGTAGGCAAAGGTTGACAGGTACAGGCGCAGCTGGTTAGCGCGCATCGTCGCGCTGCTGGTGCGGTCGGCGAACAGACACAGCTGCTGCTCCTTGATGCGGTTTTCCATCTCGCCGCGGGCGCAGTAGACCTGCTCGTACAGCCGCTGCGGCGACTGGATTTCGGAGAGTTCCAGGTTGGTCACCACGAAGCGCGGATTGGCGCCCTGCCGCAGGTGCTCGGCCTTGCCGATCACGCGCCGCTTGCGGCTCCACGAGCTGTGCGTGCGATAGCGGAACTGGCGGAAGCGGCGCATGGCGTGGCGTAAGCGCCGAGTCAGCACCGGGTTGCGAGCCAGCCCGAGCACGTAGCCCACCGCATTGGCTTCGCACCAGCTCAGGATCCCGTCGCGGCAGAACCCCGCGTCCGCGCGGATGCGGATCCGGGTCGCCGGCCAGCGCTCCCGGATCCGTCCCACGCTGCGCTCCAGCTCCTCCACGCTGCCGTCGGAGGCGTCCCGGTCCGCCGTCCGCAGCCGCGCGCACAGCGCGTGGTGCTCGCAGAAAATGTACAGCGGCAGATAGCAGTGCTCCCGGTGGTAGCGATGCTGGGCGGCCCAGCTCGAAGCGCTTCAAGGTCGCCGCACTGGCCAGCGGCGCTGCCCAGCCGCGCCATCAGGTCGCCCAAGCAGCAGTTCGCTTCGCGCAGCAGCAATCCCCCGCCGTCCGATGTCATCCTCCCACCATCGAAATCCGCGACCACGTCGCGCTTGCCGTGCGCCTCGAATTGCAACTTCTGCGCCGCGCACCCTGCTTTCATGAACCCTCCCTTCGAAATCAGTGTAAGATACTGATAACAAAGATATTATACACGATTTAAAGGCTCATTCTCAACCCATTGGTGAGATTTCCGGGCTATGGGGTGCTTCATGCGACGGGGATGCCAAAATCTACGACAAGCATAGTTCGTCGTAGCAGGCTTTTAGCAGCAGCAGCAAGCGGCCGTCGGAGCTGCACTGTGGGGAGTTGAACTGGACTATGACAGACTGCTTCAGCTTGGTGGGCTTCCAAATCGGCACACAAGCATTCCACTAGTTCTGATCACCACTGCCTGGCCGCCGGGTGGTGCCAAGTTGGTCAATGTTAAGGCGCTGCATATTGGGTCCTGCCGGTGGCGCCAGAATTGAATCCGGCGCAAATTTTCCTGCCAACATTCGTGTTCCCGCCACAAGTACTCCACCCAGGATCATCAATATTGCAAGGATGGCGCACAGCAGGACAGCATCCAGGAAGATGTTACCGATATTCTCGTAGCGCTTGGGGTCTTCATGGTGGATGGTTACCTCAGCCCTGTAACGTACTCGCGAGAGTAGGTGCTGCGCCTGGTCGGGTGATTCAGGACCTAGCACGACTGCAACCAGAGGACCGTCTTGTTTGGCAACCATGTTGGGGTGTTCATGGAAGGCTTCTGCCTGCCCCCGGGCGATTGGAGCCGAGGGGTAGTCCCATATGATCATTGTCAACTCACCATCTGGGCTGGTGTAGCGGCCAAAATGACCTTCGGTCCCAAAGTGAAAACCAACTGTCGAGGGAGGCAGCTGTGGAGCTAGCCGTTCAAGAACAACAGGTCCCATCACATGGTGCTCGGAACCTGGTACTAGCATGTCTCTAGGAACATGCTGCAGTACCGGAGGATCCACCGAGGGTTTGGGTCTTGGCAAGTAGGTCAACGAAATCTCAATCTCTTCCGGGTCCAGGGCTGCACCTTTCAGTTCAAGCAAGTAATTAGCGAAGTGGATCAGGGTATAGTCCCCTTTGGAAACGGCTCGTTCACCTTGCTCTAAAACCTCGATACCCTGTGGTTTCAGCCAGCAATACGCTGCAAATGCACCTGTATCGTCATAGAACTGCAGAACCCGTACATGGGCCGTACGACCATCCTTAGTACGGTAGTCCGCCTCTTCGCCTTCTTCGAACCCGAACTCGTTGTAGACCTTTGCATCCTCAGGGATAAATGGGCTTGCCCCCCCTCGTTCAAAAGGACCTATCGCGTCATGCAGCAGAGCCGCTCCTGCAGGCAGGTAGGCCAGTAATAAGATTAGTATCCGTTTCATGTCAACTTGGCTCTGGTCACTCCAATGACGTACTCAACTTTGTCCTGGTCCCACCGTCAATCAAGCAATCTGTCCATGGCACCTTTTGTACTTCTTGCCACTGCCACATGGACATAGTTGATTGCGCCCGACTTTCTGCCCCTTGTTAATCACCTGCTTCACAGCAACGCTGCCTTCACTCGAACCTGCAAACTGTGCCTGTGCCAGTCTTTTCTCGCCTTGGAGACGGATATCCCTGGTCATTTTATTAATGGCACGGTCTGACCCGGAGATGGCCTGGGGCTGCCGCTGGGTTGCACCATTCGTTGATCCGCTCTCCGCTGTCGGCTGCCGGCCCTCATCAGCACCTGTACCTGAAGGTGGCACCTTCTCAGCTACCCTGAGATGAAATAGCAGCTTAATGACCTCTTCATCGAAGTTAGCCAGCATCGTCTGGTAGATTTTGAATGATTCCTTCTTGTACTCAATGAGGGGATCCTTCTGGCCATATCCACGTAAACCGATACCCTCCTTGAGGTGATCCATCGAAAGCAGGTGGTCTTTCCAAAGCTGGTCAAGTAGTTGCAACATGATCATGCGCTCAGTAAACCGCATGCGTTCAGCTCCCACCAGGTCGGACTTGGCCTCGTAGTTCTTGCAAAGCTCCTGGGTTGCTTCGTCTGCTATGCCCTGCCTATCCAGTCCTTCAATGTCAAGGTGGTCACATTTCACCCCGAACATGCCAGACACTTCGGTCCACATACCAGCCAGGTCATAAGTGTCTGGATGGGCTCTCTCCGGACAACGCTCATCAACGATTGCTCCTGCGAGATCCCCGACGAGATTGAGGATGTTTTCCCGTTGATCTTCACCCTCCAGCATCCGAAGCCGCATGCCATAGACAGCCTCACGCTGCTTGTTCATCACATCGTCGTATTCGAGAATGTGTTTGCGGGATTCGAAGTGCTGGGCCTCCACTGCTTTCTGGGCTGCTTCGATGCGTTTCGAGATAAGCCCCGACTCAATAGGGACATCCTCTTCCATACCCAGTGAGAGCATCAGCTTCTGCATTCGATCCCCGCCAAAGATGCGCATCAGGTCATCCTGTAGTGACAGATAGAAGCGGGAAGCTCCAGGATCCCCCTGACGGCCGGCACGACCACGTAGCTGATTGTCAATTCGACGGGACTCGTGCCGTTCAGTACCCAACACGAACAAGCCACCCAGTGCCACAACCTCTTCATGTTCTGCATCGGTCATGGCCTTGTATTCGGCCAGGGTCTTTTCCCACATTGCACGGTTGTCTGGATGATCTGGATCAATACCCTTCCTGGTCAGGGACTCTTTCGCCCGGAACTCCGGATTCCCGCCCAGCAGGATGTCTGTTCCACGTCCCGCCATGTTGGTGGAGACTGTGATGGCTCCCTTGCTGCCAGCCTGCGCAATGATTCCGGCCTCCCGTTCATGCTGCTTGGCATTCAGGATTTCATGGGGTACACCCATCTTTTTAAGATATTTGGACAGCAGCTCGGACTTCTCGATTGAAACTGTACCGACAAGGACAGGTTGGCCCCGTTCCTGACATTCCTTGATCTCCCTGGCGGCATTACGCCATTTTTCTTCAACCGTTCGGTAGACAACATCTGCATTCTCTATACGAATCAACTCACGGTTTGTCGGTATGACAACAACTTCGAGTTTGTAGATCTTGCTGAACTCGGCTGCTTCCGTATCAGCCGTTCCCGTCATGCCGGCAAGCTTGTCATACATCCGGAAGTAGTTCTGGAACGTAATGGTTGCGAGAGTCTGGTTCTCGCGCTCGATCTTGACACCTTCCTTGGCTTCGACAGCCTGGTGCAATCCATCAGACCAGCGTCTGCCCGGCATCAACCTGCCAGTAAATTCGTCAACGATGATGATCTTGCCTTCATTGATTACGTAGTCCTTGTCACGCTGAAAAACAACATGCGCTTTCAGCGCTTGCTCGACAGCATGTTTCGTGTCGTAGTTCGCAAGATCATTGAGGCTGTCGATCTTGAGAGCGCGTTCGACCTTGACTTCTCCCTCCTCCGTCAACCAGGCTGAACGGTGCTTTTCCTCCAGGATGTAATCTCCTGTATAAGTTTTCTGGCCCGGTTCATTTTCATCGATCGTTTCCCCCTGCTCCAGCCTTGGGATGATCTGATTCACGCGGTAGTACTTATCAGTTGAAACTTCCGATGGTCCGGAAATGATCAGGGGAGTACGGGCCTCATCCACCAGGATCGAATCAACCTCATCAACAATGCCGAAGTTGTGTCTGCGCTGGACGCGGTCCTTGTCGCTGAACTTCATGTTGTCCCGCAGGTAGTCGAAACCAAACTCGTTATTCGTGCCATAAGTGATATCGGCCAAATAGCTTTCCCGACGCTCCTCGTCACTCAAGCCATGGACAATCACTCCAACACTCAGCCCCAGCCAGCGATAGATCCGCCCCATCCACTCGGCATCACGGTGTGCCAGATAGTCGTTGACCGTTATGACGTGTACACCCTTGGATGCCAGGGCATTGAGATAGACAGCCAGAGTGGCAGTCAGGGTTTTCCCTTCACCCGTTTTCATCTCAGCGATCTTGCCTTCGTGCAGCACCACACCGCCGACCAGCTGCACATCAAAGTGGCGCATGCCTGTTACGCGCCAGGAAGCTTCCCGGCAAACGGCAAACACTTCCGGTAGCAGGTCATTCAATGACTCACCATCCTTGTAGCGCTGTTTGAACGCTTCGGTTTTTGCCTGCAAGTCCTCGTCAGGCATCGATTCCATACTCTGACTAAAGCTGTTGATGTGCTCAACAAGAGGACGAAGACGCTTTATTTCACGCGCGTGCTTGGTTCCAAAGACTTTGGCAAGAAGGTTATTGAGCATCAAACGGGCAGATGACGGTTCCGATCTTCATTGTAGACACTCAACCAGCCACCTAAGCTTCAGGAAGCTGATATGTCTTATGACTCAAGGGTTGGATTGTACTGAACGATTCTTGATCTTCCTGTCAAGATCACGATAAATACCGAGATCCTCCCCTGTGGTGTGTTTCGTGATCCAGATTATCTGTCCAGTATGTCCGGCAAAGTGATCAATCACGTGGTAGATCGCATGCAGGATGGTGACTTCATAGATCTGGATGTGGCGTTTTTCCATCAAACATCCTGAAGGAAGATCAGCAAGAACCTGGTCAGCTTCCTGCAAGGTATCCACAAGCCGCCGCAACAGCTCTTTCCGGGACAGGGAATCCCGGGTTGAAAACTCCAGGTCCCGTTGGCGTTGGTCCTCTACGCCACCAATACCGCTAATGATCCACTGGCGAACATTGCCACACAGGTGCAGCACTAGGTTTCCGATAGAGTTTTCAATCTCGTGTTCACGTCGCCAGAGTTGGTCTGATTCCAGTTCCTGCAAGCAGATCTCAATCCTCTTGAGATTCTGCACCAACTCCTGTCTTGAAACGCGAATGAACTCCTCGGCAACACCTGCTCCCGAGAAATCCGTCACATTATCTGTCGGTTGCAAGGAACCTCCCGATCCCGGAACTTTAATGGAGAGGTGAAAAGTCAGTGGGTTTCAGCCACTGCTTTTCAATTCCTGTAACGAGTTTTCCATTCTTTTGTGAATCGGCAGCAGCCTTTTTCCAATCAGGATCTGCACCAAATGCAGCCCAGGATTCCTTGGCTGCTTCACGGCTTTTGTGGGCCAGCATGTAGACCAGCGTGTTACCTGCCCCATCACCCTCAGTTGGCGTCCAGTAGCCAATCAACTGCATGCCATGCTTCACGAAGATGTAGTTCGTGTGATTGCGAAAACGCGCCAGCAAGTCATCCAGACGACCTTCGGCTGCAATGTAGGTGCGCATCTCAAAGACTCGCTCTGAACCTTCGTGACTCTCCTCAGCTTCGTGACTCTCTTCAGCTTCGTGACTCTCTTCACCTTCGTGACTCTCTGCGAATGATGCCAGTGGCATCATCAGCGAAACCAGCAACAGGGTAATAATAAACTTATGCATAAAGTACTCCTTTAACTGCAACACCCGTATCAATCATTTACCAGCTTAACGATTTGTTTCCCAATATTGCCGCCTTGCAGCATACTAATAAATGCTGCAGGCGCATTTTCAATGCCTTCGGCTAAGGTTTCGCGGTATTTTAATTCTCCACTCCGCACCCAGCCCGACAGTTCCTGTAACGCTTCCTTGTGGTGTTTTTCAAAGTCAAACACCAAAAAACCCTGGGCACGAATTCGCTTGACGATGAAATGCCATAACAGCCTTGGCCCCTGTGGGGCATCAACAGCGTTGTACTGCGATATCTGCCCACAGATGGCAACGCGGGAACTGACATTGAGGTGAGGGAACACCGCATCAGTGACAGGACCACCTACGTTGTCAAAGTACACATCGATACCTTGTGGGCAGGCTGCCTTGAGTGCCTCATGGACATCCTGCGCCTTGTAATCAATGGCTGCATCAAACTCCAACTCATCCTTGATCCAGTTACATTTGACAGAACCACCTGCAATCCCGACTGCACGGCACCCCTTGAGTCGGGCAATTTGCCCCACTGCGGATCCTACTGCACCGGCACCACCCGAAACACACACCGTGTCCCCTTCTTCCAGGCCAGCAACCTTCATCAGCCCGTGGTAGGCTGTCAAACCAGGCATACCCAGAACTCCCAAATAGGCAGACATGGGTACAGTCTCGGCATCTACTCTTCGCAACTCGCCAGCTTGTGCTGTTGCATACTCTTGCCAGCCAAAGTTGCCAGCTACGCAGTCCCCGGGGGTGAAACGGCTGGATTTTGACTCTACAACAATGCCGACCCCGCCTCCAACTATGGGTTGATTGATTCCGACGGCTTCGGCATAGGATTTCCTGCCGCTGATACGTCCACGCATGTAGGGATCAACTGATAAATACTCAAGTTTTACAAGGCATTCCTCATCACTGGGTGCCGTCGCTGGTACCTGCTCAAGCCGAAAATCAGAGTCCTTCGGCATGCCTACCGGACGCGCTGCCAATACTATTCGTCTGTTTTCAGGCATAGCGGGAGTGTAGCAAACAAGAGGGATTCAACGACTTGCATGAACGCTGGGTTACACTGCTTCCTAGATGCTCTTCAAAGCATACGGACAGCCCGGAGTTGGATACGGGATCAGTCAATGCAAGTCACATGATCGATTTCAGAAATGACGTTTCGTGAGCCGACTGATATCAAATTGTGCTGTGTGTGCTGCTTCCATCACTGCCATGACCCCAGCCTGCACTGGATCAGTTACAACAAGATCTGCAACATTGGGCACTGACCCTGCCATATTGAGTGAAATCACAGCCAATCCACGCTTCTGCACATCGCGAACCGCTTCCTCAATCTCGCCACCCATCATGGCACCAGCCAGGACAAGGACACACACACGGGGTAACCGCGCTATAGCTCTTACAGCCTCTGCAATCTGAAGTTCGCCAACCAGTGGAAGGGTATCTACCGATATCCTCTCGCCCCGAAGGTTATGGCGGTCCGCTTCCGAGACAGCACCGAGTGCGACCTGTCCAACCTGGGATCCCCCGCCAATGATGATGATACGCTTGCCAAAAATGTTACGCAGGGAGTGTTCTTCCCGCACTGTGCGCACCTGTTGCAGTGCTTCGAGGGATTCAATCAGTTTCTCCGGATTCTCAGTGCCAACCAACTCGACATAGAATGTCTCAGCTGGTTGCTGCACATCCAGGATCGAAATCCATGAGATCCGGGCACGCTGGCCAATAATCAATCCCGAGATCGTTTGCAATGCATCAGTTTCACCATCAGTCTCGATAATGAGCGCCAGTAATTCCTGAACTGCTTTGTCGCCCATGCTGACCACCCTGATTTTCAGCTTTGCATACTTTTCGCCAAAACATGGTTGATCAGGGATTCAAGGGATTCGTTTACAGTCCCAATCCTTCAATTTGAAGAGAACTTGTACGCAATATTTGTGCAGCAGGTCCATGAGGCCAGTCAATGTAAAACCCTGTTGGTATGCCATCATGATCAGTAGTAATGCAATCACATCGGCATGACCGCTCAACAGGTGTATTAAGTCGCGAAATCAGCCGCATACTCAGCATGGAAATCCATGACGCAGCCGTCAGTCAGGTGCGGGTTTGCAAAGTCGTGCTTTCCCCGGACAAGCGGGTTGCAAGAGTGCTTGTTGCGCCGTGGGATACAAGATCAGGGTACGTTCCTGGGCCAGAACCACTAGCCGCTCTCGAACGGGCTACAGGGTTCATTCGCAAGACCCTGGCGCAACGCTTGCGCATGCGTAATGTTCCCGAATTGCAATTTGAGTACGACCTCGGAGAGCAACATGCCAGTCGCATAGACACACTACTCAAACGCATCAAGAAACGCTCTCAGAAGGGACTGAAGGCCCTTTTCATGCTTGGCATTATGGAGTTCGGGATCCTGTATGCTTCCGAACCTCTCGTACGCCTCGAATCTTCGGCCAAAATCATGGGCAGCGAGTACCGGATCGCCTGCTACGCAGATAGCAAAAAGAGTGCTTCAGGAGCCATCACAGCCGCATTTGATGAAATCCGCAGAGTGGATCGATTTATGAGCCATTACGATCCGGAAAGCGAACTGAGCCACATCAACCGCGAGGCTCCAAAGCAAGCAATCAAGATCTCTCCTGAAATGGTTGATTTGCTTAGCAGCTGCCTGCACTTTTCAGAGAAAAGCGAAGGGGCCTTTGACATTACTGTCGGAGCACTGGTCAAAGCCTGGGGATTTTATAACGGGAACGGCAGTAAACCCGGCTTGTGGAGCCACTGGCTGGCACGTCGCAATAGTGGCTCTGAATACCTGCATGTAGACCACCAGCAAGGAACAGTACGTTTCCTGCGTTCCGGATTAATTCTTGATCCTGGCGCCATCGGCAAAGGATATGCCGTGGACAAGGCGGTGGAGGTATTACGCACTTTTGGCATTGAACACGCCTTGATCAGCGCAGGAACCAGCAGTATTTATGCACTTGGCAGCCCGCCTGGAGATCCAGCCGGGTGGAGCCTGGACATCCGGAATCCATTCACACCCGATCAGATTGCTGAGAAAGTACATCTGAAAAACGAGTCCATTTCCACCTCCGGTGCTTATGAGAAATACTTTGAGGTTGATAACAGGAGATACAGTCACATCCTTGACCCTAGAAGTGGTAGCCCTGTGGAAGGGATGGCTGCAGTTTCTGTCATTACGCCGAAGACGATTGACAGTGAAGTCTGGGCAACTGCACTTTTTGTGAATGGTGTGGACTGGGCTCTTAACCATCCAGTGCCTGACAGCCATGTTTTTATTTGCCCTCAGGAAAGCGGTTGCAGATGGCTTCCTTGAATTTGCTTACCGGTCCATGAAGATACAAGAAGCTCCCGGCAAATTCAGCAGGTATGTGTGGATTACTGTTCTTGCCTGTTTTGCTTCAACTGCAACACTCCTTGCAAAAGGTGTTGCGACCAGCGGCAAGTTGCACAACCAAAGCGTCCGCTCCCAACGGGTCTGGCAGCTCCAGAGATTGACTACCGGGATATTGCTGCTCATGCAGGACTGCTGGGTGTGAATATCTCCGGTTCCAAAACTGCAAAGCAATATATTGTTGAATCCACCGGAAACGGCCTGGCTGTCTTCGACTATGACCGTGACGGAAAGCAGGACATCCTGCTGGTGAATGCCGACAGTTTTGATCAAGGAGGACCAGATCCCCGGCACTATCTTTATCGCAATCTTGAATCTTTTCGTTTCGAGGATGTGACCGAAGCTGCAGGTATCACTCACACAGGCTGGGCACAGGGAGCCTGCGTTGGTGATATCGACAATGACGGCTTCGATGATGTAGTCATCCCGCACTAGGGACAGAATCGTCTCTTCAGGAACCAGGGGTATGGAACATTCGAGGAAGTCGCTAAAGAACGCGGGTTAAAGGAGCCAGTCAAAAGATGGGGTTCCGGTTGTGCATTTCTGGATTTCGCCAAGGATGGAGACCTTGATCTGTTCATAGCGAACTATCTGCGCCTTGATATTGATAAAACTCCCCGTCCCGGTGAAGGGGCTGAATGCCGCTGGAAAGGTGTTCCCGTTTTGTGCGGTCCACGGGGCCTGCCTGGTAAGTCAATGTCTTTTTACGAAAACGATGGCAAAGGGTTTTTCCGTGATGTTTCAGCAGAAACCGGTATCGAGACTGAAAAGCACTACTACGGCTTCACACCCCTGACGGCAGATTTTGATAACGACGGCTGGACAGACATTTATGTGACCTGCAATTCAACTGCCAGCCTTCTGTTCCACAACCAGGGTGACAGCACATTCGAGGAGATTGGCGTTATTTCCGGGACCACTCGACTGCCATAGCTGCCACAGCCCAAATAGTCCGAAACTTCCGTTATTATCCCCTTAACACAAGTAGATGGTGGTGCTAGCATGGTTTTAGATGCTTTCCTCCACCACCTGCTGCGGGCTTCCCGGCGATCTTGTCGAGTTCGCGCTTGACGCGCTTTCCGAAGATCCGCTCCATGATTTCGGAGTCTGGGCGCTCGATAGTGTTGTGCGGAAGCCGACGCTTCCGCTTCTTCTTGGAGTTCTGATTCATGACTGACACAACCTCTTTCAATCTTATTCGCCTGATCGACAGGTTCCCAAACGACGACAAGTGCAGGGACTTTCTGGAAGACATGCGCTGGCCCAAGGGCAAGGTGATTTGTCCGCATTGCGATAGCAGGAAAGTGTGCGAGATTCCCGAGCGCAACCAATGGGCCTGCCTCGCTTGCGAGTACCAGTTCAGCGCGACTTCCGGAACCATCATGCACGATTCGCACTTGCCGCTTTGCAAGTGGTTCATCGCTATCTATCTCATGCTCGAATCCCGAAAGGTTATCTCGGCCAACCAGATGAAGCGCACTCTCGGGATCGGTTCGTACAAGACGGCATGGTATCTGTGCCACCGCATCCGGGAAGCGATGGGCAACGATCCGTTCGATGGTCCTACGCTGTTCGGAATTGTCGAAGTTGACGAAACCTTGGTTGGAGGTAAGAAGAAAAACGTGGGGTCCGGAAGCCGCAAAGGCAAGACATGGGTGGCCGGGGCTCTCCAGCGGGGCGGGCAAGTCCGCTTGGCCAGGATTCCCAATATAAAACGCAAGACGCTGCACGCTTTCATCCAGAAAAACCTGAGCGACAACACCGAAGCCATTTACACAGACGAGCTGAAGTCCTATCTGGGCGTCGCCGACTTCGACACGCGCCACGAAACAGTGAACCACTCCGAATACGAATGGGTGGTCGGCGATGTTCACACCAATAGTATCGAGGGCGTCTGGTCGCTGTTCAAGCGCTCCATTGTCGGGGCCTTCCACAAGATCAGCGCCAAGCACATGGATCGCTACTTGGAAGAGATGGAGTGGCGGCTCAACAACCGCGACAACCCGTACATGTTCCGGGACACGCTGAAGCGCATCCCGGAAACGCCGCCTCTCACCTACCGGGAGCTGGTAGACGGCCCGCCGAGCGACCCAAACATTCCATAACGCATCGCTTCATTCTTCTCACGGCCCTCATACGGAGCCAATTGTATCTGGCGCTCCTGAACAGGCATCAACATGAGGCCGTGTCTCAGCTTGAAATCCTCAGCCCGCCATCCTTGGGCTCCAGCCACGACGGGTAGCGGAGCGTCTCTCTCAGGCGGGCTCGTAGCGTTGGATGATGATCTCGCTTGCGCGGGCCCGCATCTGCGCAGCATCGTACCAAGCCTGCATGCATAGTAGCAGATCCATGCTTACGTCAAAGGCCTTTTCGATGTGCAGCACCATCTCCGACGAGAGCGCGGCCTTGCCGTTCAACGGGGCATTTGCGAGCGCTCGGCCGCGTGTGTCAAACCAGCCACCTCGGTCACGGCCTGCTCCAGGGCGCCGGCGTCCACGGCACCGGCCTCGGGCAGCAGGTGATACCCGCGCAAGCCTTCATACACCGCGTACGCATGGCTCCTCTTCGCAGCGGCTTTGAGGAGACGCTAGCGATCCGCGCCATGGCCGAGGGCGCTCGCGGCGTGGTTCAACCGACCCTCGAGATCCTGCACACGCCGCTCCAGGTCCGCGAGCCCCTCGCCACCGGCGACAGATCGGTCCGTGGCCGCCCCGTGCACGGGGCGGCCACGGACGAAGCGGACATAGCCGAGCGCGAGCGTGATGGCGAGTGCCAAGGTCATCACGGCGAAGCGGGCTATGGATGTCTCGGTGGAGATGATCCATCCGACGCCGTAGACCATCGTGAAGACCCCGCCCACTAGCAGGCCGTTGCCAATCACCGGCAACTGCGCCGCACCCACGAGCGACACGGCCATCACGAGCGTGGCGAACGCGATCAGCACGATGCTCGTGATTCGCGCCCACCCGTCACGGGCCTCCCGCAGGGTGTCGGTGAGCCGGTTCCGCTCCTCGTTCACCGCCTGGATCTGCGCCCGGTCGGCGACGGTCAATTGGTCGGGTGGCCTCGAGTCCCTGATGGCCACCTCGCGCCGGTCGAGCTCCTGGAGCTGCAGGGTGAGCGCTTCTTGCGGGGGCGGATAGAACGTATACACACCCACGCCGACGAACGCCGTCACCATCAGCCCGAGGAAGAAGGAGAAGATCGTTTGCAGCCAAATGCGCGGGGTGTCCGCCATGATTAGTCTCTCGGGCGTAGGGTAGCACCATGGACGCCAAACGTATTAATCCGATTCTCAACGTGTCGGATATCCGCGCCAGCTTCGCCTGGTTCGAGGCGCTGGGCTGGGAGAAAGCGCTGCTACAAAGTCGCCGCCCGTGTCAGATTGATCCGCTTTCCCAACCGATCCAACCCGGAATAGCCCGGTTCATAATCGCCGGATTCCCACGAATCAATGTGAGAGCCAACAGTACCATACTGGCCCTGATCTTCAACCAGCCCGGCCACGGCTTGTGGGAAGGGGATCTGGACTGCTGGGCGAGCGAGGACGGCGGAGCGACATGGCGGTTCCGGGGCCGCGCTGCGCAGCACGAGCCGGGAACGAACCGCATGAACTGCACAGCGGTCATCGCGGCGAACGGGGACATCGTCGTTCTCTGCAGCGGTTGGACCGACAGGCGCCCACTGCGCTCCTGAGTCTGCCGTTCCGCCGACGGGGGCGCGAATTGGCCCGCGAGCGACAACTTCCCCGCACCGCCGCAGGCCGACATCGGGAACGGGAACGAACTCATTCCGTTCGGTAACATCCGGAGGGCCGAGGACGGGTCGCTTCGAGTGGCAGCTTATTTGCGAAGGGATGATTCCCGGCACTGCTACATGCTGCGGAGCGAAGACGACGGCCATTCGTGAGCCCATGCCGTGACCGTCCACCCGGGAGGCAACGAGACCGACATCCTGCATCTTGGCGGGGGGCGTTGGCTGGCGGCTTGTCCCGAGTTCCAAGAGAGGCGGGACGTACACCTGGAGTTGTTCGGCTCGAGCGTTGCCGCACGCCATGCAACACTCGCTCCCGGCTGGCGGGCTGCGCCTTTGCCGGACGGGCTTCGAACCCGCTGGCTCGCAATGAAAGGTTTCTAGCTCATCGCTTCCTCCTTTACCAAGACTTGTCCTGGCGCAATATAAGCCTCAATCATTTCATCAGAGTCGGCTTGTCTACTGGAACATTGGGAATGGAAGGTTTCACGACATCAGCAATTTAGCTGGACCCGCTATTGCAGCGAGGTATGCATCTCGAGGAATTGCGATTGCCGATCTCGATAACGATGGCTCACTGGAGATTGTGACCGTCAACATGCATCAGGTACCATCCCTTCTCAAGCAGTATGGCAGCAAGGGCAATTCGCTGATTGTCAAAACACAGCTTCCATCAGGCAGGTCTGCCATTGGTTCCCGTCTCAGTATCCAGACTGGCGACAAGATACAAATTGATGAGGTCCGAAGCGGTGGCTATCACATCTCGCAAAGCGACTTCCGAGTACACTTTGGACTCGGGCATGAATCGAAAGTAGATATAACGGTACAGTGGCCTGACGGCAGCACTGAATCCCATACAGCCATAAGCTCAAATCAGTGGATAACTATTCGTCAAGGCAAAGGGATTGTGAGTCAAGTCAAGTTCCAACGTCAGGTTAAACAGTAATAGGCCAAGTCCAGTCCGGAATGCTTGCAGGCCTTTTCGACTCAGTGCTATATTCACTGCTCCCTGCTCTGGCAAACAGCCTGGCCCAACAAATCATCCCGATTCACATGCAATTCGTAAAGAGCAATCAAAACCCATGAAATACACGTTTTCACGCCGGTCTTTCCTCGCAACTGCAGTTGCTTCTGCTTACTTGCCTGGTTGTAGCGGTCCTGCTGAGTACTCCTTGAGTGGCACTCAAGCTGTCTTCGAACCAAACTGGGAATCTCTGCAAACACACCAGGTACCGAACTGGTTCCATGACGCCAAGCTTGGAATTTTCGTGCATTGGGGGTTGTACTCCGTACCAGCCTGGGCAACTCCGCTGGGAGAACTCGGCAAGGTGGACTGGAACCAATGGTTTGCCAACAATCCCTATTCAGAATGGTACTTGAACTCGCTGCGGATCAAGGGATCCCCAACGGAGGAACATCATTTCGAAACTTATGGCAAAGACTTCGAATACATGGATTTTGTCCCGAAGTTCAATGAGGAAGTTGCAACCTGGGATCCCACAGCTATGGCATCCCTGTTTGCCGATGCAGGTGCACAATATGTCGTACTCACAACCAAACACCATGACGGCTTCACACTTTGGCCTAGTGAAATAGAAAACCCGAATCTGGCGGCTGACCGGCGGTCAGCATCCCGTGATATCGTCGGCGAACTGACTTCTGCTGTCAAAGCCGCACAAATGAAGATGGGTTTTTATTATTCAGGAGGACTGGATTGGAGTTTCAACCCTGAGCCGATTGATACGGTCGATAAAGTCCGTGGAACGATTATCCACACCCAGAAATTTGCGGACTATACAGATGCACACTGGCGTGAATTGATCAGCAAGTATGATCCGACGATCCTGTGGAACGATATCGGGTATCCAGAGATTACAGATTTGGCGAACATCGTCGCAGATTTTTACAACACCCATCCAGATGGTTTGATCAACAACCGCTTTGAAATTGGCAAGGAAGGATCCCCGCAGCGCCACCATGACTTCACAACTCCAGAATATTCCACGATGGAAGAAATCACCGACTACAAGTGGGAGACATGTCGGGGACTTGGGTACTCATTCGGATACAACCAGGTAGAGACCGATGAACATACTATCGGGGAAGCCGAGTTGATTCACCTGCTGGTCGACATTGTTAGCAAGAATGGCAACCTCCTGCTCAACGCAGGCCCAATGGCTAACGGCAGCATTCCAGCAATACAAACAGAACGGTTGCAGGCGCTGGGGCACTGGCTTGGAACGAATGGTGAAGCCATATACGGCACACGCCCGTGGATGCGAGCAGAAGGTCAGACAGCCGATGGCATCCCGGTCCGTTTCACGGCCAGGGACAAGGAATTGTATGCCATTGTTCTGGGTGATCCAAAATCCAGCGAGTTGCAAATCGAAATTGGAGCCGATGCTGAAAACGCTGAAGTTGCATTGGTCGGTGAAGATCAGTCCGTTAAACACACCTACTCAGACGGTAAGCTGACTGTCAATCTCAGTAAACCCCTATCAAAATCCCATGCCCATTGCATACGAATCACACAGGCCTGATTGATTCACATCGACTGGGAATTTGAATCGCCATCCCATTACCTGGTTTCCAGGAGTAGATCCAAATCTCTTTTTCATAGAGTTCGCTCAATCGACCATCTACGTTATCACTGGTAGTCTTGCCAATCTTTACAAGTCCTGGCATCACCGGGTTGGTTAATCCGTAAACAATCCTTGAATCGATACTCTCATTCCAACCTACAAACAAAGGCAAAACAAACCAATTGAGACACTCACGAGTGTGGTCTCATCTGCAGGAATCGCAACACCCAACAGTTCCTGCTGCCAACCATTCGCTTCAAGGCATCCCATTCGCCGTAACATGGTGGTTATGTCTTTCCTTCGAATTATTCTGATTGCTCTTCTGTCTACAGCCTTGTATGGCCAGCAGATCAATGTGCTGGTGGCTTACCACTCCCAAACGGGTAATACGAGCAAGATGGCCAATGCACTGGCCGAGGGTGCAGAAAGCGAAGGAGCCAAAATCTTTGTCAAAAGCATCAGCGACGTGACCCAGCAAAATCTGGAAGAAGCAGATGCTGTGGCATTAGGCTCACCTGTCCATATGGGTGATGTTGCGGTCGAGATCCGGAAAGCCCTGGTGTCCTGGGCCTACGATTTCGGATTCTGGCGTAGCCATGGCTTGCAAAACAAACCGTGTGCAGTGTTCGCAACTGGAGGGGCACCATCCAATGGCAAGGAATTCACCATGCTGAGCATGGCACTCGGAATGCTGCAATACGGTATGGTGCTGGTCACTCCATATGGAGGTCTTGGTGCTTCAGCAACAACCGGGACTCCTGAACACGAAAAAGGTGTGGGAGACCACGAACTGGAAGAGGCACGCAACCTTGGGATACGACTTGCACAGGTTGCAGCTCTGCTCAAGAACTGACCGGATCAGGCCACCTGAGAGAGGCTACATTATCAAAGGTCAGCAGCCCCTGCGCCTTGAGTTCACCGGGTAATAGTGCCGCATAGATCACTTCAAGAACCGGTGTTTTTACACCAGCCTCCTGGCCATCCCTGCGCACAGCTCCAACCTGGCCCTCAAACTCGGATGGAAGCCCACGTTCAATGTCCCGATGCATTGAAGCTGTAGTTTCGGGAGCCAGTTTTTCGTAATTTTCCAGTTGCTGCATGGCAAATCCTTCTGGAATACGGGCACCGCAAGCATTACCAACTGCTGCAATCTCATCACCCACTGCGACAAGCAGTTCCCGCGTCTGGGGTACGGACAGCACAATGCCAAGAGGGCTCCTGGTAACGGCTCCAACAGCACCTATTGAGCACACCAGCAGAAGCTTGATCCACATTTCAGTCCAGATATCCTCAGATGCATCAACCTTCATCCCGCCAACAGATGCAAGATCTACCTGGATTCTCTTTACTCTTTCCGAGAGTCCACCTGCTCTCTCGCCAAAAGTAATGGAAGGCCTGCCACCCATATGCAGGATCACACCTGGGGCAATTCGTTCAGCAAAGATTCGACAAAGCCCACCCAGGACGTGTTTTGTTCTAACAGCGCCAGAGAATGCCTGGTAGGACTTCACTCCATTCTGTAAAGGGATGACAACTGTTTCAGACCCAATCAGACCGCTTGCAAATTTCACTGCTTCGTAAACCTGGTGAGCTTTCGAGGAATGAAACACAACATCTGCTTCACCGTACTCACTGGCATTGGTATAGATTCGAGGATTTTTGATTGAAAAATCCCCTAAAAGGCTCTTCACCTGCAATCTGTCTGCTTTCAGCCGTGTCGCACTCTCGTGCCGGACAAGAAATGACACATCCAGGCCAGCATGAGCCATACGTCCACCGAAATAGCCGCCAACAGCACCCATTCCAACGAAAACAATTTTCATCTGGCCTGTTTTACTCATCTCACAACAGCAAAGACTATGGTATTCAAGCTAGCCCCCCCATTCAAAGGAAACCAACCTCTGCAAGGGTATAATCAAAAAGCCCAAGTCTTGCAATTCTGGGAGGTGGTGTAACGGTAACACGGCAGACTCTGAATCTGTTTATCGGGGTTCGAATCCCTGCCTCCCAACCAGTAATTTAAGGGAATTATACGTTTAGCTTGACATGGTTTATTCCCACATCTGGCAGGTTCCATAGTACTGCGAAACGATCCAATGATCGAACAGGGCCGTCGCGTTTGGACATATAAGCTATTAATGTCATCCGCCAGGGATGAGAAAGGACAAGCCACAGCGCGGAGAGAGATCTTCATGGTGGATTTCGACAACAACTGCATCTGGGTTCCGCTCCTCACGAAAGCAGTTGGGTCTCTCTTGCCGAATGCGGCCCGGGAGAAACTTCTCGCGGAAAAGCCCGAGTTTGTCGAAGACGCGCTTGATCTGCTTTTTTCCTGCACGAACCGGGAGAAGATCATCAAAGCAACGCTTGAGTGGATTCGAACGACGACGGTCGCGGGTTATCACGGATCTCGCTTGATCGATTTGGAGGTTGATTCGATTCGATCCCTCGGCCTGCTGCCTTTGGAAGCACCAGCTCGGCGAGAGCGCCTTGTCAGAGCGCTTTCATGCCATCCGCGATGGAACGAAGAGGCGCTCGATGCGGCCTTGCTCAAGTATGGAGAGGGCAACAGAGCCGGGCGCCGAGAGGGGCAAGTTTCTCTGACGCTCTCCCGTTGCGGACTGCTCCACGGCTTCAATCACTACCTGGCTCATGGGTCCGAATTCGACCAACACGTGGCATGCGCGCTTCTCGGTGACGAAGGAAAGGAACTCCTTAGAGAGGATGGCAAAGCAAGGATCATCCAGGTCGCCGTACCCGGACCCGTCGCGTTGAATAGAGCCAATCGGTACCTTTCCATCGCCGCCCGGCTTGAAAGAGGCCAACTGCCCAACCTTGTCGAAGACTTCCTCAAGGCTTGGAGCTACACTCTGGCACACCCGGAGTTCGACTGTGGAACCCTCCAACTCGACTGTGGTATGGGATTCTGTGAAGCTATTCCCTCTCGCTGGATCGTGAACATCGAAACGCTACCCACCATCTGAGGAAACCCGGACCGAGGCGGCCCGGCCTGGCGGCCCTTTTTCTTCGGGTCTTCCCGGTAGGGATAAGAGGGGGCCGGAAAAGCGAGCTTCCAGTCATAGAAAATCAACCTCACCGCTGGCGCTCGACGAGTCACACTCGAAGGGCTAAAGCGAACCGGAGGAGCTGCATCAGCAGCTTGATGACGCGACGGGCGTCCGGGGTAGTATCCGACAATCCCACTCCAGCACAGGTGATTGAGTTAGTATGCGGGCTTGGAGAAATTAGACATGTTTGTTTGTTACCTCGACGACAGTGGGAAAGATCCTAAAAACCCCATTACGACCTTGGCCGGATACGTGGCTAGGGATGCAGCATGGTCACTCTTTGAAAGGAACGTCGAGCCGGTATTCAAGGAATTTGGTGTTGAGGTCCTGCACGCGAGAGACCTTCACAATACGGACCGCGACTTTAAGGGCTGGACCCGGGACAAAAAGGAAAAGTTTGTCTCTCGTGTGTGCGAGGCCATGGCCCCACAGGTTCCGCTTGGCCTATCCTTTTCGGTAGACAAGGAAATTTACGAAGCGAGAAGGAAAGAGAGTCGTGCGCAAGGAATGGACAAGCGCACTCCATATACCTATTGCTTGCGCGTCATCATTGATTGGCTTCTAGAACAGGCCGAAATCCGTGCCGTGGGTGTGTCCTTCGTCCTAGAGTGCGGGCACCAAAATAACACCGAGGCAAGGCTTCTTTTTGAGGAAGTGAGGCGTCACCCCGACCTGGAGGGGGTTCTGGGGACAATCTCCTTCCATGCTAAGCAAGATTCCCGCGCAATCCAGCTGGCTGACCTGTTTGCATACTACTCGCGTAGGCGTGTGAAGCGGATTGAAGAACACCAAACCCCAGAACCAGAGCCGATTCTGGCTATCCTCCCTGGAGGAGTGTACCGTGTGGTCAAGGACGTTTTTAGCGGCTAGCAACTTGTTCCCCGCTATCCCGCACAACGGCAACGGACCTCCTAGTTAGGAGTCTGCGCGGCAGAGCGCAAACGAGCGGGATTTCCCGAGAATAAGACGGATTGTCATCGCTTCATGGGGAAGCAGGACACTGTCGGGCTCTCAGTGAGCAGCGATCGCGCCGGAGTGCATTGGTGATCTGGCGCTGTGGACAGATCCGATCCGGTTTTCAGACCTATGCGCATTCGATCTTCCCGCTGAGCCGCCGCAGATTGACGGCCAGAGTGATCACATCCCACTCGTAGGTCACGTTGTCCAAATCCCGTAAGCTGAACCTCCGGAATCCGAGCACGGATTTGCTCCAGCCGAACGGTGGTTCGCCAATGTGCTTTCGAGCGCGATAACGTTCCCGCTCACGTTGGGTTTTCAGCTTTTGCGCGATCCGGCCACCGCGGTATCGCATGATGGAAACCTCGCCTGATCGAGATCCTTTTGCCGGCCGGTGGCGATGTAGCCTTCAATCGACGTTTGCTCCAGCATTTCCAGGTTGGATTTGGACTGATATCCCGCGTCAGCGAGTACGCGTTTTGGATCGGCTCCCAGATTCTGGCGCACCCCATCCAGAACAGGTTTCAACTGTACTGCATCAGACGCGTTGTTGCTAACTGTTGTCGCAACAGGGGGCTGGTGTCAAGTCAACCGTATAATTCCCTAATTTAAACTCGCAACATCGCATCAAACAAGCAATTAAGCTAAGTACATCAGTGATATACTGAAAACAGGGTTGAATAAGCCGACGTAGCTCAGTTGGTAGAGCATCTGATTTGTAATCAGACGGTCGGGGGTTCGAATCCTCTCGTCGGCTCCAGTCGTCCCCGTCACTGTATTTCAACTATGCGGGAGTAACTCAATGGTAGAGTCACAGCCTTCCAAGCTGTTGGTTGCGGGTTCGATCCCCGTCTCCCGCTCCATCCTAAGTGCTCAACCTTGACTCAAAAGCCGATGTAGCTCAGTTGGTAGAGCGCGTCCTTGGTAAGGACGAGGTCACGGGTTCAAGTCCCGTCGTCGGCTCCAGAGTTGATTGCCTACATGAGAAACAACAAACTGGCAGTCTCTCCCATGAATCCACAAGTGCTATGTAAAAGATCGTGAAGTGGTTCCTACACAAGCGCACCCCTCCTGTCACACGCTTGCTGTTGATTGAAAGTGGCTACCGTGAAGAAACCGGGCAGCTGATACCCCATCTCCGCGACCATGTCTGCGGTAGTGCCCCAATCGACCTGTTTACATACCTGCCCGACAACCCTGAAGGGCTCGGTGAACATACTCAAATTTGGCGTTCCTACGATGCTGTGAGTAATGCTGAACGCTGGGCACTGCTCCAGAGACTACGCAAGGAGAAACATCCTGCAGTAGCCATCATTTGTGGCGACTCCCCGATGCTCCGGCTTTGGAAATACGTCCTTGTAGTCATGCTGCCATCCAAGATCTTTCTGATTCAGGATCAATCCGTTTTCTTCTGGCTGGACTTCTGGCATTGGCAGGTGATTACTAGCTATGTGACAGATCAGTGTCGGCAACTCCTGGAGCAGTTCCTGCGGGCCATGGTGCAATGGATATCCCTGCCATTCACCTTATGCTTACTGCTGGCTTTTGCTATAAAAGCACATATCGGCCGTCTGGTTCGATCCAGCCGTCCCCGCAGCCGCCAGGATCAGGATGTCGTTTCCAGGAAGTATGACTAAGATGAGGCTAATGGTTGCTATCCGCATTTCTGTTTGGCTTTTATCCCTGTTTATTACAGCTTCTCTAGAAGCATATGTGGGTCCAGGGGCCGGTTTTGCATTCATTGGTTCCCTGTTCAGCCTGCTGGCAGCTTTTTTTGCAGGGGCAGTCGCTCTTCTGGTCTTCCCGTTCCGTTTTGCATGGCGAGCAATGCGAGGGGCACAAGGATATCGCAGTGCAAAGATCAGGAAGTTGATTTTTCTTGGGCTGGATGGGCTGGAACCTGATCTTGTCGAAAGATTTATTGCAGAAGGCAAACTCCCCAACTTGGCTGCATTGAAACAGCAGGGTCGCTATAGCCGTCTGCGAACTACCTTCCCGCCCCTCTCCCCTGTAGCCTGGGCTACCTTCGCAACAGGATCAAACCCCGGCAAACACAACCTGTTCGATTTCCTGAACCGCAACTTGCGTTCCTACATGCCAGAGCTGTCTTCCTCCCGGGTACGGCAACCAACACGAAGGTTGAAGCTTGGCTCATGGCGGATCCCCTTGAACAAACCTGTCGTTGAAATGCGTCGCAAGAGTCGTACTTTCTGGTCATTGCTTGGTGACAACATGATCCACTCGACTATCCTGCGCGTCCCCATTACATTTCCTCCGGAACCCTTTGAGGGACGCTTACTGTCAGCCATGTGCACACCTGACCTGTTGGGTACACAGGGGAGCTTTCAGAAGTTCACAACTGCTCCGGAAAATGAGGAGTTTGAAGAGGCGGGCATCTGCTCCAAGCTTGTAAAAAATACCAACAGCTTCAGCGGTGAAGTCCTTGGACCCAACAACAGCATTCGGGAAGACGCCGGAAAACTGCGTATCCAGTTCCAGCTATTCCTGGAAGGGGATGAGGGCTGTGGTCGCTTGCAGATTACAGGAAACGATTACAATCTGACTCCCGACCAGTACACACCCTGGATCCGGTTGACATTCCGCGCTGGACTCGGGATCAAGGTGACTGGCATTGCGAAGTTCCGGCTGATGGCCGTCAGTCCCCACGTGATTCTCTACGCAACACCAATTGCCATTGACCCTGAAAAACCTGCCCTGCCGATTTCCCACCCTGCTTGCTATGCCCCTTACCTGGCAAAGCTTCTCGGTGATTTTTCCACACTCGGACTGGCCGAGGACACCTGGGCCTTGAACGAAAGGGTCATTGATGAGGAATCCTTTCTCGACCAAGCCAACCAGATCTGCCAGGAACGCGAGTCCATGTTCTTCTCTGCCCTGGAACGTACCAGGAAAGGTGTCATCGCTTGTGTCTTTGATACTCCTGACAGGGTTCAGCACATGTTCTACCGCTACCTGGAGCCATCACATCCAGCGCACAAGTCCAATGGCAACTCACTACAACGTTACGAGCGGACAATCGAGGATCTGTACATCAACATGGATCGGATCGTTGGGAAAACCATGCAGCATGTGGATGAGAACACTGTCCTGTTTGTACTTTCTGACCATGGGTTCAAATCATTTCAAAGAGGGATTAACCTCAATGCCTGGCTCCTGCAGGAAGGCTACTTGGCCATCAATGCAGGGAACAACGGGCAATCCTACCTGAGAAGCATTGACTGGAGCCGTACTCGTGCATACAGTTTCGGACTGGCAGGTATTTACATCAACCTGAAAGGGAGGGAAAGTCAGGGAATCGTTGATCGGCAGGAAGCAAAAGCACTGCGCAAGGAAATTGCAGAAAAGATCACTGGCCTGCTCGACGAAGAGCGTGGCACCATTGCGGTCCAACAAGGCTACCCCAGAGAGCAGGTCTATCACGGCCCATACATTGATGCCGCACCCGACATTGTTGTTGGTTACAACCCCGGTTACCGCAGTTCCTGGGGGGCTGCAGTGGGCAAGGTGTCCGGTCCGGTTTTCGAAGATAACACCAAAGCCTGGAGTGGAGACCATTGTGTTGATCCTCCTCAAATCCCTGGCGTCGTATTTTGCAACCATTGGTTTGAGACTGATTCACCTGGAATCGAAGACATGGCTCCGACTGCCATGAGTCTTTTCGGATACAATGCTCCCGCCTATATGGATGGAAAAGACATCGGAGTGGGACTCAAACAGTAGTCTCTTCTACACTGGCTGACAGGGAAGTCAGTGCCTACAAACTGGAGTTCTGGAATGCAACCATTTGCAACCTTGCCCATGTACTGGAGCCTCCAGAATCTGTTCCTGCTACTTGCCTCAACAGCTGTCATTGCACCTGCCCAGCAATCCGGGTTACATGCCAGTAAACCGAATATCATTCTTATCCTGGCTGATGACCTCAGCTATCGCGACCTGAGTATCTGGGGACAGCAACAGTTCCGGACTCCAACCCTTGATCAGCTTGCTTTAGAAGGGGTCCGTTTTACACAAGCCTATGCCGGAGCACCGGAATGCGCACCATCCCGTGGGACGCTCATGACTGGACGGCATACCGGACACAGTGCGATACGCAACAACCGAAGCGCCCGGGGTCAGGATCACCTGGAATCAGATGACATCACAATCGCAGAAATACTGAAAGAGGCTGGCTATCGGACCGGTTTTTTTGGCAAATGGGGAATTGGCCTTCCGGGAACACCAGGCACTCCGGACAAGCAAGGGTTCGATGAGGCTTTCGGCTTTTACGATCAACGAAGAGCCCATACATTCTTTCCGTACTTCCTGTACAACAATTCCGAGCGAATCAATTACCCAGAAAATATCGGTTTCGATATGGAGCACATGTATGCCGACAACCAAACCCTGCCACATCTGCGAGACTCCGATAGCCACTACGACGCCAATGGCAGCTTGATTCCCGCTGGAATCCAGCACGCAGATGAAGCCGTTTACTCCGTGGATGCCATTGAAGAATCGACTCTGGGTTTTATCCGCAACAACCGGGATAACCTGTTTTTCCTCTACCACGCAACGCAGTTACCACATGGACCAATCGTGATCGACAACCTCGGTGAGATTGCAAAGCGTCAAGATTACCCCTCGATGGCACACAGGGAATGGGCAGCAATGGTACAGAGGCTCGATTCATTTACTGGCAAGCTGACCAAGCTCCTGGTTGACCTTGATATTCGAGATAACACCTTGATCGTGTTTGCCTCGGACAACGGTTATTCCATGTGTGGCTACTTTGCAAAAGGCAACCAGCCAACTGACTGGCCAGATGATCGGTTTTTTAAGAACAAGGGACCATTCAGAGGAGGCAAGTTTTCAATCCAGGAAGGAGGGATACGAGTCCCGTTCTTTATCAATTGGCCAGCAGCAATCCAACCTTTTTTAGCAAGCACACCGGTCTGGCTGGTTGACCTGCTACCGACTTTTACTGACTTGGCTGGGTTAGAACCCAGGCAAGTCACTGATGGCAAGAGTCTGCTGAGATTACTGCAGGGCAACCCGCCTGCATTCGACGCCAATCGGCCACTGTACTGGGAGAACTCCAACGAACAGGCCGTCCGGATGGGGCCATGGAAAGCCTATCGCTCAAGTCCTGATGACCCTTTGAGACTCTACCTCATCGAAGAAGACCTCCACGGAGATCGCAATCTCGCTGCCAATTACCCGCAAGTTGTTGCTCAAATCAAGAAAGTCATGGAGCAAGAACATGTTGACCATCCCTGGTACTGGAACCCGGGCGAAACCCAGGAAGATTTTACACGCAAGAAAGAATTGGCAATCAGCCTTGGACAACTGCAGATCGACACAAGAGCCAACATTGTCAAGTAACCCAACTTCTGTTAACCCAGGATTTTCTCGTATCAGGAACTTGTTGCTATGATTCCAGTTATGGAGCCTTGTGGGCCTCCTCAACTAGTGATTGTCGGACGGCCGAATGTCGGAAAATCCACGCTTTTCAATCGCATTACTCGCTCCCGTCGTTCGATTGTAGGCAATGAACCAGGCATCACAAGAGACCGTATCTGCATGCCTGCTGAGTGGCAGGAAAAAACCTTCGAAGTCACCGATACAGGGGGCATGGCATTCACTGATGAACAGGGCATACCTGCTCTTGTCAGTGAACAGGCACAGGCTGCCATCCTCACCGCTGACCATATAATTTTCGTTGTCGACGGACGCAACGAACTAACAGCGGCTGACTGGGAATTATCAAGACTGCTCCATAAAAGCAATCACGGAGTCAGCCTTGCCGTCAACAAATGCGACAATCCCAGACTGGATGCTCAGCACCTTGGTTTCTTTGATCTCGGCTTTAAAGTTGTAGTCGCAATATCTGCTGAACACGGTAGAGGGATCGAGGACCTGCTCCAAAGTGCCACAAAGCATTTTCCTGATCAATCCGAACTCGCAAAAGAGAAACAATCCCGTGACCTGCGTATCTCGATCCTCGGGCACCCGAATGTCGGTAAATCAACGCTCCTGAACCGCATTACAGCGACTGGCCATGCCATTGTTTCCGACATCCCGGGCACGACCCGCGATGCGGTTGATGCTACCAAGGTTCGTGAAGGTGAAAGATTCGTATTTATTGATACAGCAGGGATTCGCAGGAAGGGGAAGACCCATGAAATGACTGAAAAATTAAGCATTGTCATGACACAACGCCATCTGCGTATGTCCGATGTATCACTCCTGTTGGTCGACCCCCGGGAAGGCGTTACAGCCCAGGATGCACACATCGCAGGCTATATCCATGAAGCCGGCAAGGCCTGTATTGTTGTTGCTAACAAATGGGACCTGTCACAGCAATCACAAGGTGAGTTCCGCAGACATGTCCGTGATCAACTCAAATTCATGGACTATGCTCCCGTCGCATTTATTTCTGCCCTGACAGGTGAGCGTGTGGACAGTCTCTTTCCACTGATCAAGAAGTGCGGCAAGGCTGCCAGGCAACGTATTCCGACTTCCGTGCTAAACCGTTTTCTTGCAGAACTGGACATGGAGCGTGTGACGGTTCCAGGCCATCGAAAACCCAAGTTGTCCTATGTCACACAAGTGAGTACAGCGCCCCCGAATTTCCTGTTTTTCTGTAACAAGGAGGGCCCATTCCATTTCGGGCTGACACGATACCTGACCAACCAGTTGCGAGCAAAATTCGGCTTTCAGGGAACACCAATCATCGTACGCTCCAGGAAGCAGCAACGATCCAGGCGCACTTAAGAACTGTCTTGAGACTCACTAGTCCCAGCAGGTACCCGGTTGAGGTTACAGGATCTTCCTGACTGCAGTCAGGAAACCTTCGCAATCCGCTGCTGGACAGCACTCCGGGTTGCACTCTTCATTGGCTTGCGTAAATCCAGGCAGGAAGTCTGTAGCCGTGCAAGTAATTCTGACACGCATACACTGCTGACAGGTTGATTGGATTCACTCATGATGCGAATAATTCCCTGCTGGGACCTTTCCAGGAAAACATCGACTCCATTGGTCAGCAAGTAGAGATCCTTTTTCTTTGAATTGCTGTCTAGCAACTCCTCGCCATACTGCTCCCGGAGAAGGTTCAGGACATTGCGGATCTTCTGCAGGGACAAGCCTTTACAGCGCAGCTCTATGATCAATGCGACCTGTAGCACTTCAGTCATCTTGTACAAACGCCGATGGCCTCTATGGACTGGCTTGACAACGCATTGCTCGTCCCACCATTGCAGTTGCCGCAAGCTCACACCCGTGAGTTTTGCAACCTGCAAACTACTGAAAGTAGGGTCCAATTCTTCGTTCAACCCAGCGTTGTTAGTATTCATTCAAGCGATGCCCTTCAAAATGATAACATTTGCTGAAATACCGTTCACTTTCCTCGAAGGAGGCCTCTGAGACAGGAAAAACATTCAGCCACCACCTACAAAATGCACAATTTCAACCGTGTCACCTGTTTGTAGAACAGTGCTTTTCCAGTGCGGACGCTGGACAATTTCACGATTGCGTTCAATCGCTACAGCATCTTCGTCCAGCCCCAGGTTCCGGATCATTTCATGGAGCGTGACAGGAGTAAGAAGCGAGCAAGTCTCGCCGTTTAACGTAATTTCCAGTTCTTGTGGCATTTTAGTGGAGTGTGTTGGGAAAGTACTCCAAAATTATATCCATACTGATATCACACTCCGAATTTTGTCTTGGAGAGTTCCTTCAAAGCGGCAACTTTCTCATCGTACTTCGTACATCAAAGACTAGCTGCAAGGGGTCATGAACAAACCAACTCCATATTGGAAACTGGTCACTTCCGGATTGAAGTCAAGATGCCTGTGTTGAAGGAAAGATCAGATCTGCAGTGGGAGTACAATGGGAATGGAAACCAGTTACAGAAAAAGAATGCGTAGCGTGCAGTTCACAAACCTGTCCTGTCAGGTGTCGACACAGTAGCTACACTTTCGAAAGCTGCCATCTGCAAAGTAAATTCTGCCATTTTTCCAGTGGACGTTGACCCCAATCAATTCCTCGTGTTCAGCAGTTTGACAGCCAGGAGTGGATCAAGGGAGTACTTGAAATACTAGTTCTTCTGATGGTTTCTGCAGGAAACCGTTCGTTCAAACCACCTCAACCAGGAAATCAATAAGACAAATGGGGGTGCACAAGATCAAAAAGGGACTGGATTTGCCCATTGAGGGTGAGCCCGTTCAGGAAATCGAACTGGCTCCCACCCCGAATCGCATCGCCTTGCTTGCAGACGATTACCCGGGTATGCGGCCAACCATGCATGTCGCTGTCGGTGATTCAGTCCGGCGTGGACAGGTGCTGTTCGAAGACAAGAAGACTGTCGGTGTCCTTTACACCGCCCCCGCCAGCGGAGAAATAGTCTCCATCAACCGAGGCGAACGTCGTGCCCTGCAATCAGTCGTTTTAAAACTGGATACTGAAGAACTTTCCGGTGGCGAGGATTGCAAGTCATTTGAGTCTTACAGCGGTCGACATCCTTCCGAACTGAACGCACAGCAAATCCGTGACCTGCTGGTCGAATCCGGACTCTGGACTGCGTTGCGCATGCGGCCATACGGGAAGGTTCCTGCAATCGACTCTGTCCCGCATTCTGTATTCATCACCGCTATTGACAGCCAACCACTGGCTCCCTCTGTGGAAGTGGTCATAGAGGGACGAGAGAATGATTTTTTGCGCGGTGTCACCGCATTGAGCAAGATCGCTGCCCCCGCCAAGACCTACATCTGCAAGGCAATCAAAAGCAACATTGCAATACCGGAAAGCAGCAACATCCGGGTTGAGGAATTTGGTGGCCCACATCCCAGCGGTACAGCTGGACTGCACATCCATGTCCTTGATCCTGTTGACCGCAATAAGATTGTCTGGCATGTTGACTACCAGGACACAATGGCCATCGGCAAGCTGTTCGCTACCGGGAAACTTCCTGTGAATCGTGTGATTTCCCTTGCCGGACCAGCAGTCCTGCGCCCCCGGCTGTTACATGCCCGGATCGGTGCATCCACGCAGTCACTGACGAATCGCGAACTGGATGACGGGGAAGTCCGGGTTCTGTCAGGCTCTGTCATAGCAGGCCGTCAGGCAAGCGGGGAGATATTTGGGTACCTCGGGCGTTATCACTCACAGGTCAGTGTGTTACGCGAAGATTCAGAACGTAAATTTCTTGCCTGGATGAGTCCGGGTTTTAACATCTACTCGGTGTTGAACCTGTTTTTCTCAAAACTCCTGCCCGGAAAGAAGTTCGCTTTCACTACCAGCGCAAACGGTTCATGCCGGGCCATGGTGCCCGTCGGCATCTATGAACGAATCTTGCCGATGTCCATCCTGCCCGCTCCGTTGTTGAGAGCATTGCTGCAATCCAATGTGGAACGGGCTGAGCAGCTTGGAGCCCTCGAATTGATTGAGGAGGACCTGGCTTTGTGTTCCTTTGTCTCACCCGAAAAGGCTTCATTCGGGCTCCTTCTGCGTGATGTACTTACCGTTCTGGAGAAAGAAGGCTAGCGCCCGATCGGGTTCAAGGCAATAACAGACGATCACGCCCATGCGTTCTCTCCTTGACTCCATTGAGACCCACTTCAAAAAAGGTGGGAAGCTTGCACGTTACTACCCGCTCTACGAGGCTCTCGACACTTTTCTCTACACCCCGGGGAAAACCACAAAAGCCGCATCACATGTTCGTGACGGCATTGATTTAAAGCGCATCATGATCACTGTCGTGCTGTCTCTGCTGCCCTGTGTCGGCATGGCTTTGTACAACACTGGCTACCAGTCCAACCTTGCAATTTCGCTGGGAGCACTACCACTCGACAACTGGCAGACTACCGTCATGCAAATGCTGGGTTATGGCGGGTTTGACCCTGCAAACCTGCTGGGCTGCATCGTTCATGGAGCACTCTACTACATCCCGGTCGTGCTGGTGACGTTCATGGTTGGCGGAAACTGTGAAGCATTGTTCGCCATCGTCCGCAAGCACGAAATCAATGAAGGGTTTCTTGTGACCGGGATGCTTTTTCCGCTGGTGTTGCCACCTACTATTCCTCTCTGGCAAGTCGCCATGGGTATTGCATTCGGCGTGATCATTGGCAAGGAAATTTTCGGCGGCACTGGCATGAACATCTTCAACCCCGCGCTGATGTCACGTGCCTTCCTTTTCTTTGCGTATCCTGCCCAGATTTCCGGTAACAGCGTCTGGATTGCAGCTGATACATCCGTGGACGGCAGCAGTGGAGCAACCTGGCTTGCTGAAGCCGCCCTGACCGGCCCCGAAGCGCTGATCGATACAAACATCACCTGGATGCAGTCCTTCCTCGGCCTGATACCGGGATCCATGGGCGAGACATCAACCCTGGCCTGCCTGATCGGCGCGTTTGTCCTGATAGCCACAGGGATTGGTTCCTGGCGCATCATGGCTGCAGGAGTCATTGGCTCACTCGCCATGGTGCAGTTGCTGAATGCTGTTGGCTCCACAACTAACCTGCTTATGAATGTGCCGCTTGAATGGCACATCGTGCTTGGGGGATGGGCCTTCGGACTTACATTCATGGCGACAGACCCGGTATCTGCATCCCACACTAACAAGGGACGCTATGTTTATGGCTTCCTGATTGGCGTACTCGCCATCCTGATCCGAGTGATCAACCCTGCCTATCCGGAAGGCATGATGCTGGCAATCCTGTTTATGAACATGTTTGCTGCACTTATTGATCACTTCGTGATCCAGTCCAACATCAAGCGAAGGAAGGCCCGCTATGAGGCATAGTGCCACATACACCATCCTGTTCTCCGGCGCAATCTGCATCGTCTGTGCGGTGCTTGTTTCCACATCGGCCGTTTCACTCAAGGAGAATCAGCTCATCAATGCAGCCCTGGACAAACAGCGCAACGTGCTGTACGCCGCTGGGCTGGCTAATCCCGAGGAATCCCTGGACAAGGCTGAAGTCGAGAAGCGCTTTCAGGACATCCGGCCAGTTGTAATTGAAATTCCAAGTGGTGAACTGACAGACCTCAGTGCTGCTGATTTTGACCAGTTAAGGGCTGTACGGGATCCCGAAACCAGCCATCCTGCTCCGGAGAATCGCTCTTCGATCCAACGCGTTCCAAACCACGCACTGGTTTACGAAGTCTGGCAGGACAGCAAGGCAGTGATGTGTGTAGTTCCAATCGAGGGGTACGGACTGTGGTCCACGCTCTATGGCTTCCTGGCCATCAGTCGTGATGGCAACACTATCCAGGGTATTACTTATTACAAGCATGGTGAAACTCCCGGTCTTGGTGGGGAAGTCGACAATCCGCGATGGAAGTCTCTCTGGAAAGGCCGCAAGGTCTATGATGAAAAAGGGAATCCTGTGATCCGCGTGGTGAAGGGCACTGCAGGGCCCCCAGAGGAAAATCCATTCAAAGTGGATGGCCTGTCTGGAGCAACAATCACGAGCAGTGGAGTGACTTCCATGCTTGAGTTCTGGCTCGGAGAAGAAGGGTTCCAGCAGTACCTGCAGAGATTTCAGGAGGGGCAGTCCTGATGTCATCGCCCAGAAGAAAAATACTGTTTGATCCGCTTTTCGAAAGCAATCCCATTGCGCTCCAAGTGCTTGGTATCTGCTCGGCACTGGCTGTCACAACAAAGATGGAGACGGCCTTCGTGATGTGTGTGGCCGTTGTCTGCGTCCTCGCATTTTCCAATTTCTCCATCAGCCTCCTCCGAAATTTCATTCCCGGGAATGTCCGGATTATCGTGCAATTGACAGTGATTGCCTCACTGGTCATCGTTACTGACCAGCTACTGAAGGCTTACTTTTACGAAATCAGCAAGCAGCTCTCGGTGTTTGTCGGCCTGATCATCACGAACTGCATCATCATGGGGCGGGCGGAAGCATTTGCCATGCAGAACGGACCGGTTTCGAGCCTGCTTGATGGAATCGGCAATGGTCTTGGCTACAGCGTGATCCTGATGGCAACCGCATTCCTGCGTGAGTTATTCGGTCAGGGTTCTATTTTCGGAGTCACTATTTTGCCCAGGATCAATGACGGCGGGTGGTACAACCCCAATGGATTGATGGGAATTTCAGCAGGTGCATTCTTCCTGATCGGTTTGTTCATCTGGGCCTTGCGCACCTGGAAAAAAGACCAGGTAGAGACGGATGGCTAAGTCATGGAACACTACCTGAACCTCGCTATCAAAGCCATCTTCGTCGAGAACCTGGCTCTCCAATTCTTTCTTGGAATGTGCTCCTTCCTGGCCTGCTCCAAGAAGGTCAGCACAGCGATCGGTCTAGGTGCTGCAGTGGTCTTTGTGCAGACCGTGACCGTTCCCGTCAACAACCTGATCTACAACAAACTGTTGCAGGATGGAGCCCTCCAGTGGATCTCTCCCGGCCTTGCAGAATATGACTTGTCGTTCCTTGGGTTCCTGTGCCACATCGGCACAATCGCAGCCATGGTTCAAATCGTTGAAATGACACTGGATCGTTTTTTCCCAAGCCTGTATGCGGCGCTTGGTGTTTTCCTGCCATTGATTGCTGTCAACTGCGCAATCCTGGGCGGCTCTCTGTTCATGGTGGAACGAGCCTACTCCCTGAGTGAGAGCGTAGTGTTCGGAGCTGGTTCCGGGATCGGCTGGGCACTGGCAATCATTGGGCTTGCATCCATTCGCGAGCGTCTGCAATACAGCAATATCCCGCCAGGGCTGCGCGGACTGGGCATAACTTTCATTCTTTCGGGATTGATGGCCATCGGGTTCATGGCCTTCGGCGGTATTCAGCTTTAGAGCAGAACAGGTACTCACTGGAAATCATGGTTACGATTCTGCTTGGAGTGGTCATGTTCACCGTTGTCATTCTGACATTGGTGACTTTCCTGATGGCCGCCAAGAACAAGCTGATTGCGAGCGGCAACGTCAGGATCATCATCAACGGCAATGCAGATGATGCACTGAACATTACATCCGGTGGCACGCTGCTCAATGCACTTGCAGACCAGAAGATTTTCGTTCCATCTGCCTGTGGCGGAAAGGGTAGCTGCGGAGTCTGTGTTGTCCAGGTCAACGAAGGGGGGGGCGTCCTGCTACCTACCGAAACAGGCCACATCACACGTGGTGAAGCCCGTGAAGGCTATCGTCTGTCCTGTCAGGTCAAGGTCAAGCAGGACATGCAAATCCGTGTCCCGGATGAAATCTTTTCGGTCAGGCACTGGAACTGCAAGGTTCGTTCAAACAAAAATGTTGCAACTTTCATCAAGGAACTAATACTGGAACTTCCCGCTGGCGAATCGGTACCGTTTCGAGCCGGAGGTTACATCCAGATCAAGTGTCCGAAACATACAGTCGATTACAAGAATTTTGATATTGATGATGATTACAAGTTGGACTGGGACAAGTTCAACCTCTGGCAATACACCTCAACCGTAGAGGCTCCTGTGGAAAGAGCTTATTCCATGGCGAACTACCCACAAGAATCGGGTATCATCATGCTTAACGTGCGAGTCGCCTCCCCACCTCCACGCTCACCAGCCGACACTCCCCCCGGAAAGATGTCTTCCTACATCTTCAACCTGAAGCCTAGTGATGAGATCGAAATCTCGGGACCGTTTGGTGAATTCTTTGCAAAGGAAACTGCTGTCGAGATGGTTTTTGTAGGTGGTGGAGCCGGAATGGCACCAATGCGGTCTCACATCTTCGATCAGTTTCGCAGGATCAAAACAAACCGCAAGGTCTCTTTCTGGTACGGGGCGAGGAGTCTTCGAGAGGCATTCTATACCGAAGACTTCGACATGATCAAACGGGAGAACCCCAACTTCAATTGGTATCTTGCCTTGTCTGATCCACTCAAAGAGGATCAATGGGAGGGATACACAGGTTTTATTCATCAGGTGTTATTAGACAACTACCTCAAGGATCATCCTGCCCCGGAAGACTGCGAGTACTACATCTGCGGGCCACCACCCATGATGGCAGCATGTTTCCAGATGCTTGACAGACTGGGAGTGGAGCCGGAAAACATACTGTTTGACGACTTCGGTGGTTGATCAATCACATACCCCCACCCCCTGGCTGCATGCCATCCGGACATGTCTGGCACTACTGCTAGTCCTGCACTTTGTATATTGCACACGGGGTCAGCCAACCCGGCAGTTGATGTTCCAGGGTTCTGCCCTGGGGACTACCTATAACATCACGATTGTTGGCGACCAAGATCCAGGACAAGTAAAGTTCAGGCAAGCAATTGAGAGAGAACTTGAAGCCATTGATCGGCTAATGTCGACCTATCGCGAAGATTCCGAGATTTCACGATTCAACCGGTATGCCGGGGACGAACCATTCAAGTTCAGCCAGTTAACATTCAGAGTCCTGTCGGAAGCACAAGCGATCAGCAAGGCTACAAATGGGGCCTTCGACATCACTGTCGGAGCACTTGTCAAAGCATGGGGATTTGGTCCCGATCAAACTGATGGTATTCCTGACGAGATAGTACTGAACAAGCTGCGTGCTAACACTGGCTGGGAAAAGCTGCGATTGAGCCAGCAGGATTCAAGTGCACTGAAAAACATCCCGGAACTGCAGTGTGATCTCTCGGCAATCGCCAAGGGTTACGCTGTTGACCGGATTGCTGCTGCCTTGAGCCAACTCGGCAGCAGCAATTACATGATTGAGGTGGGCGGTGAAATATACGTTCAAGGCTTCAATGCCAGTGGGGATGCCTGGAAAATCGGTATTGAACGACCTAATGTATCAGGCCGTATGGTCCACCGCATCCTGCCACTTACCGATACTGCACTGGCTACTTCCGGGGATTACCGGAACTTTCATGAGATTGATGGCAAACGCTACTCTCACATCATTGATCCACGCACCGGACGACCTACTGAACATACAACCGTATCCGTCTCGGTTCTGGCATCCACAGCAATGCGAGCTGATGCATTTGCAACAGCAATCCTCGTACTTGGAGAAGCAGAAGGACTAGCACTGGCAGAGCGGGAACAACTGAGTGTCCTGCTACTCATTCAAGATTCAGATAAGGGCTTAAAAGAGACTGCTTCTACACGCTTCCGTGCAATAATGAGGCTGGAACCGCAATGATGGTCGTTTTTCTGTCTGCCGGACTTATAGCCATGATCATGGCCATCATGGCCGTAGGTTTACTGTCCAGGAATCGCTGCCTGCGAGGCTCCTGCGGTGGCAGTGAGATATTCGATGCTGACGGTGAGTCCCTGAGTTGCGGAGCCTGCCCCAATCGTGAGGAGCAGGTAAACAAAGCAGCTGATCAGACTACACTTCCGCCTGTTACCAACACGACTGCACCGGTTACGTAATCCGATAACGGAGAAGCCAGGAACAGCACCGGTCCAGCCGCATCCTTCGGTTCTCCCAATCGTCTGAGCGGGATGTGCTGGATCGCTGCATCCCTTTGTTGCTGGGGGATCCCAAGTGCAACACCAGTCGAAGTTCTGTCCCCGGCTTCCTTGGCCTGAGTCAGGCGCGACTCGATGAACCCGTAAGCAACGGCATTGCAGCAAATATTGAACTGCCCCCATTCCTTCGCAATGGTCTTGGTCATGCCTACGATTCCCATTTTCCCTGCGGCGTAGTTGATCTGACCAGCATTGCCAGCAACCCCGGAGGTCGAACTTACATTGATGATCTTGCGGCAGGGGGGAGTTCTGCCAGCAGCTAACTCAGCCTTGGCAGAATCCCGCAGGAAAGGAGCAGCAGCACGAACCATGCGAAAGGGAGCCTTCAGATGAACGTCCAGCATGGCATCGAACTGCTCGTCACTCATCTTGTGGATCACGCCATCCCAGGTGTAGCCGGCATTATTGACTATAATATCGACCGACCCGAAAGTATCAAGTGCAGTTTCGACGAGCTGCCTGGGAACATCGGGATCGGTTATGTTCCCTGCACAAAGGGTGGCCTCTCCACCTGCCTCCCGAATTTCTGAAACCGTTTGTTCTGCAGGCTCTGCATCCAGGTCGTTAATGACGACCCCCGCACCATTCTGAGCAAACAACAAGGCAACCGCCTTGCCGATGCTACGCCCAGATCCAGTAACAATTGCTGTTTTCCCAGTAAGTAAACTCATCTTTTTCTAACCATTATTCGACAATCCCGGACTAAAACTAAGCCCTTCAGAAAGCTTCAGTACTTTTATTTCGCTGGCATGCAAATTGGAACTGATTCCTTTTCTGTCCTACACATTGGCTTTTGTCGATTCACCTGCCCATCCCTGAGCTGCAAGCTGAGAAACAATTAGTGAGGTTAGAAGAAGCGTATCAAACTCATAACAGATGACTCATCATCAGAGGCGATTGCAACACATAGCAAGACCTCAACAATTCCTGAGTCCTGAACTAAAAAAGCAATCCGCCCAAACAACTCATCGCCAGCAAACAGCGTCATCAGTTTTCCGTTGGTTCAACTCCGGTTTCCTGAACCAATTTCTCTACAAAGACGGTCCCTATGCGATTCCCTTCCATCCTTGTAACCGTAAACCGCAAGTCATCGTATTCAACGTATTCTTCATTGGTGGGAATATGTCCAATACGACTGAGCAGGAACCCTGCCAAGGTTTCAAAACCGGCATCATACGGCAACTCAATGTCATAGCGGGTTGCAAGATCAACAATGTTCGTGATGCCATCAAGTATCAGGACCTTCTCAATACTCCTGGGATTCGGAGTCTCGTGTTTCTCCAGAATTTCACCGACGATTTGTTCAATTGCGTCCTCAGCAGTCAAGATACCGACAACAGTACCGAACTCATCCACCACTGCAGCCATCTGGAAACGCTGTTGCTGGAATTGTTCAAGCAGTTCATAAAGATCCTTGGTTTCCGGTACAAACTCCAGGTCATGCAGGAAAGATTTCATCCGGAATGGAGGCTCCGGTCGGTCCAATAGCTGCCAGCGACGTGCTTGCTGGACATAAGCCCAGAATTCCTTGCCATCAAGGACACCAACCAAGTTCTCCGGTGAGTTCTCGTAGATCGGTAGTCTCGTGTGACGATTGCGAGCCAGGGTGTCAATAACCTGGTCAAGCTTGGCACCAATCGGCAAGGAGATAATATCCTTGCGCGGAACCATCACTTCACGCACTGTCAGTGTGTGGAAATCTATGACACGTTCCAGCATTTCCCGTTGTGGCTGATCCGCCTTGCTATCTGACTGGATGCGATCGAAAACGTGTTTCAGTTCCTCGGTCGAGTAAGAATCCTTTTCTCCACTGGAGTGAATACCAAACAGCCTTGATATTCCTGTTGCAGAACCCTTGACCAGTGAAACAAAGAAGCCACTGAATCGTGCAAACAGGTGCAGTGGAGGAGCCACTGCCAATGCAAGACGTTCCGAGCGTTCAAGAGCCAGATTCTTGGGGACTACTTCACCCAGCACCATGTGTAGGAAAGTAATGCACAAGAAAGAAAGACTGAACGCGATCACATGTGCAATGCTCTCAACAGGCTCAATAGGCAAGCGATCCATCAGAGTTTTGATGGGGCCATAAACAGTACTCTCTCCTGCCCATCCCAGACCAAGGCTGGCCAGTGTGACTCCTAGCTGGGTTGCCGAAAACAGCCGATCCGGCGCTTCTATCAGTTCCAGTGCAATTCGTGCTGAGCGGCTGCCGTTTTCTGCCAACTGCCTCAGGCGTGTCTGACGTACAGAGACGAGAGCAACTTCCGCTGCAGCAAAAAAGCTGTTCACGCCAAGCAACGCCAGCAGGAACAGAAACCGGAGATCGTAAAGTAGTTCTTCCATAACCTGCAGGAACTGCGTCTTGCAGCGTGGACGGGATGGTTAGCGACTGTGACGCTTTATCACAAAGTCTGTCTCGTACATCTCCCAAACGGTTGGGTGGATCCCCAAATTCTGATAAGCCTTCTTCGCTGAAATATTGTTCTTTTCGACATAGAGTCGGATACCACATACTGCCTGACTACTCGCCAGTTCCTGAACATGGGAGTACAGCGCGCTCAAAACCCCCAGACGGCGTGATTCAGGACGAACATAGACACTTTGAAGCCACCAGAACACACCATTCCGCCAGTCGCTCCATTCGAAAGTCATTCCTAACTGCCCCAAAATTCCATCAGTTGATTCAGCCAGCAGATAAAACCCCCGATTTTCATCTTGCAGAAGGTTTTTAACCCCAGCTCTCAAGCGCTCAGTATCCAGTTCGATACCTTCTGATTCCGAAGCAAGCCTGGCATTGAACCCCACAATGGTTTCAAGGTCAGCTAATGTCGCCGATCGGATATTCATTCCCTCATCATAAGTCGCACTGGAAGCCTCAAGTACACCTGTCGCTGCCATGTAGACCTAACTTACCTAGCTATAATCAGGGATATCCCTATATTTATCAAGCAGTCAAACGAAACTTAAAAACGGGGTTACTGACTAGGTTGAATGCCTTTCGGGGAGCTACAGGGGTCTGGAGAGGTAGCCAGTCCTGGAGCAGGATGCGGTTGGAAGTCAAGCAAATCAAATGCCTTGCGGTGTAGCGGAGTCATCTCACTCACTCTTGGGATACGGTGATTGGGGATTTGCTTGAAACTGAGTTCGGAGGTCGTCAGCGAGGACAGACTGCTGAGCAGGTCCGGAAAACTCTGCACCGGCAGCAGACCATCCGAGGTGACACGAGTGCAGTCCTTGCGCTTGGCCTGGTCCGAGCGCTCAGCTGGACCAACCGGGCTTGCCGGGGAGGGCTGCTTGCCCTCCTCGGCGAACAGCAGCGGAGCCAGACTAAGACGCATGTGCCACTCCAGGTAGTAAGCAAGCATACACAGGAACAGATGAGCCTGGACACGGTTCTGCCTCCAGTGGAAGACCGGGCGCAGCTTGAGCCTGGTTGTTTTCAGCGAGCGGAAGGCGCGCTCAACTCGCGCCAAACTCTTGTTGGTACGCACGACATCCCGATCGGCCAGCGTCTCGGAGGCCAAGCTGGTAAGGATGACATAGATTCCGTCGAGACTGGCCTCGGCCTGGATCGACTGCTCATTGCGGGTTGAGCAGAAGGCCAGCGTGCTCTCCTCGAACTGCCAACAGAAGTGCTTGCCCATCTTGTGGCGTCGTAGCGTACCGAGACGACGGTTGAGCTCATCGCGGTCGAACTTGCCGGTGGCATAAGCAGCAGCCATTACGCGGGCAGCGGTCTCGGTGCTGTCGAGCAGGGCATTGCGCTTGCGCTTGCGTTCAGCTGCAACAAGTGGGTTAAAGCAGACCAGTAAACGCTCAGCGGGGAGATCTGGCGTGGTGACACTGGCTATTCCGTGCGAATCGAACAAGCCCGGCTGTATTATTTTGCTGGCGGCGAGCTTGCGGATTGTGGAGTGCCGCAAGGCGGGTTATCCAATCGAGGCCAAGCGGCTTAGGATCCTCATGAATACGGGCCTGTGTGATCATGCCACGGTCACTGACAAGTACAACGTGACTCAGCTTGAAGCGCTTGCGGAGTTTGTCTACTTGGGTGGCAAGGGTGGTGGGGTCGCCAGTGTTCCCGGGGAAGGCATCCACGGCGATGGGGCAACCAGCTGGTTGCAGAGCAAGCCGTAGACGATTTGGGGTCGGTCGGAGCGGTGGTCGCGGGAGTAGCCACGAGCGGCGAGTTCGCAGCGGGAGCCTGTGAGGTAGCTGGAAGAGACATCGTAGAAGGCGATGGCACCCTGTTCAAGGTGGCGCTTGGCGAGCTTGCGTTCAATGGCAGGCTGCCGCTTGATAAGCCAGTCCATGGCGTCGTAGTGCCAAATACACCGAGAAATATGCCGACTACATCGACCTGGGGGTTATCGAATGGCGCAAGGCTTACACAGAGCACAAAAAGCTGGGCAAGAAGGCCATCCTGTTCGTCATGACCGACGACACAAAGAATTGTGTCGTCGTGGCCAAACACCTGGAAGACCATTACCCCGACCTCAAGGACGCTGTGCTGGTCATTCATACCAAGAAGAACGGCGAAATTTCCGAGGCCACATCGGGTAAGGCCAAGCAGGAACTGAAAAAGCTACGCGAACAGCCCAACAAAATTGACGAGTCGGACAGTCCCTACAAAGCAATTGTTTCGGTTCTGATGCTGAAGGAAGGATGGGATATTCGCAACGTCACCACCATCGTGGGCCTGCGCGCCTACTCGGCGAAAAGCAGTATCCTTCCCGAACAAACTCTCGGTCGCGGCTTGTGCAAAATGTATCCCGGCAGGCTGGAGCCGATGGGAACATCTCGAACTATTACCCGGATTTTCTAGTCAAACTTGCCGATAACCAGATCGTTATTGTCGAGACAAAGGGGCTGGAAGACCCGGACGTACCGCGCAAGATACAACACCTCAAACAACGGTGTGAAGATATTAACCAGGCGCAGTCGAATGTGACCTATGATTTCGTTTTTGTGGACAAAAAGGGATTCCATCAATTTACTCCCTCAACATTCCAGCAATTGATGAATGGATTCCAGGAATACAAGGGAATCTAATCTATGAAGTTCATCAGTTTTCAGGTCAGAAATTACAAGGTTATCGACGATAAAGACTGTGAGGGTTGGCCCCTAAGTTAGAGCTCTTGCTGGTAAGAACGAAAGCGGGAAGAGTGCTGTTCTGAAAGCGACGTGGAATTCAAGAATGTCGCCGATGCTGCTTTCGATAAGCTCACTTGCTACCCTCCTGGCAGATGTTCAAAAGACCGGTAGAGCACTCTGGGAATCAACATTGTGAAGTTTGATCTGATTCCTGCGGAAACTGACGAGATTTTCAAGCAATTTACGCAACCACCCGTCACAAAGCCCAAGTGTGTGGTAGTGACAGCAAGTACACTCATCAATATGAGTTTGTACCGGATTACTATATTTCTCTTGACCCTGATGCTCATCAGCCTTGCAGCAACGGCTCAGGTCAGTCAGAACTTGCCAGACCCCGAGCTTGAAGATGTTCCCTATCTGCTGCACGGCGATTCGCTTGTGGAACTTGAGCAGTTGGAAGCAACCAGCGAAGAGATCAAGAATCAACTTCGTTATTCGATTCCAGGAGCATCTTCAACTGCCCGCACTCCGCTGGCCTCCCCTGAGTTTCTGCTCAAACCATCTGAGATCAACCCGACTGACCTGCGTCTTTACGGGTTTGAATCGGACAAGGGCAACCGCTCACTGCTATATCGCAAAAAGAAGAAGGTTATGGCCAAGCCTCATTTGATCCAGGTAAGTGCGGCTTCAAACGGGCTGGCTCTGATTCGTGTGAAGGTCAGCCTTCCGGCAGGTGAGTACGGACTAACACCAACCGGAAAAGATACTGTATTTGCTTTTACGGTGTTCTGAATGCCTGGGAATTACAGTTACCTTTGCAAGAGTTGAATTTCACTTTTCAGGTAAGCGATTGACTCATTGACTATCGTCTCAGCACCGGGAGTGAAATCAAACACTTCCATGGACACCCATCCCGAAAACTGACGATCCTGGGCAACCTGTAGCACCGGTTTGAAATCATAACCACCAGAAGGCCTGGGATAGCTTCCATCCAGTTCATTGATGTGGATGTGCCGGATTTTGCTCCAGTGCCTGATTATCAACTTGTCATGAGCCATGGTTTCATCAATTGCATTATGCGAGTCAAACATGCTCTGCACCATGGGACTGCCTATCTCGTCAACTATCTCAACTGCCCGGTCAAGAGAAGTGATCACATCGCACTGCCATAGCGGAAGAGCCTCGACACACAAGGTAATACCGGCCGCTTCAAGGTCAGGAACGATTGAGCGAGCACCATCAATGTAGTTCGCTTCTGCCTGTTGCGGGTTCAAGCCACCACAAGTTTCACGTTGGGCAGGTGATCCAAACACCATCACCCCACCTTGTCCACCAGCAGGTCTGAAGTCGGCACACAACTCCACTAACCTGCGGAGATACTCCCAACTGTGCTTCCGTACCACCGGGTCCGGAGTTGTGACTTGCAAACCATCCGGACCAACTGTCAACCAGTGAAATCCGACAAATTTCAATCCTTCTGATTCGATGATGTCGCAGACCTCATTGCGTCGCTCCTTGGGCAGTTTGGTCGCATCCGTCATTAGTGTGAACGGTGCAATTTCAATTCCATCCCAGCCAGCCTTCTTGATGGATTTGCAGGATTCTGCAAAATCCAGACCTTGATAAAGTTCATTGCAAACAGAGAGCTTGAACCCGTTGTCCTGAGCCACTTCATTACTTTACCTCAGTTGCAATCAATAGCCTACTCCAGACCACCTGTTCTCAATGCAGTCATGAAATTAGTTGTCAAAACATGCTGTGGGACTATACTTGTATCGAGGAGATGCTTATGCCAGACAACACAACTCGCAGAACATTCAATCAATCCATTCTGACTGCAGGAGCAGGAATTCTTGCACTTGATACCGCTTTCGGGGACAACACGATCCAGTCGATTTTTAACGGTGTCAGGATCGGAGTGCAAAGCTACAGTTTTCGGGACCGTCCACTGGACCAGGCTATTGAGGCTATGAAGTCTGTGGGCTTGGGCTTTTGCGAACTCTGGCCCGGACACTATGAACCAGGGAGGGAGAACCGTGGTAAGCCGGGTGCCCGTGAGTTGCTACGCGCCTATCGTCTGGAAACGCCTCTGTCGAAATATGACAATATCGGGCAACAATTCAAGGATGCTGGCATTGACCTGTATGCCTTGAACTACAATTTCCGCGATGACTTCACAGACCCAGAGATTGAACGTGGGTTTGAAATTGCAAAAGCACTGGGAGCTCGTGTGCTAACTGCATCCGCAACCGTCTCTGTGGCAAGCAGGGTCAATAAGTATGCCAAGTCCTACAACATGCTCGTTGGAATGCATAACCACTCCAGAATCCGCGAAAATGAGTACGCAACACCGGATGATTTTGCAAAGGCCAGCGAAGGGAACAGCCACATAGCTGTCAACTTGGATATCGGGCATTTCGTAGCTGCCGGATTTGACCCAATTGACTACATCAAGAAGCACCACGACCGAATTATCGCCCTGCATATCAAGGATCGGAAATCCAACCAGGGACCGAACGTAGCTTTTGGTGAAGGTGATACGCCTATTAAGGAAGTCCTTCAACTGCTCAGGGAAAACAACTATGATATCCCGGCACATGTTGAGTACGAGTACAGGGGTACCGACACCGTTGCGGAAGTCCGCAAGTGTTTCGAATATTGCAAACAGGCTGTTGGTTCCTGAACCGGATCAACAAATTGGATTCATCCCTGCGGTGAATCCAGGTGTACAATCGCATACACTGGTCTACCACAGGAGCCAGAGAGGTTTGAATCAGGCTCGGCCCCTGTAGTCGGATAGCAACCATTTTGGGAGATTATTGGTAAAGTAATGAACGTCGCAGCCATTCTGCCGGCTGCCGGTCACGGCACACGGATGGGTAAGTCCATCTCGGAACAACACGGTAGTGATCGCAAACAATTCATGAAACTGGGCGGGGTTCCCATCCTGATCCTCACCATTCGAAAGTTTCTATCAATACCAAGCGTCAAGCAGATACTGGTAGCTATCCCGGAAAGCAGCCGCGAGTCAATGTCCGAGGTATACGAAAGCCTGGAAAGCAGTCAACGCCTGCAATTCATCACAGGCGGACGGAACCGGCAGGAATCCGTAAAGCACTGCCTGGATGCAGTCGACAAAAATATTGACATCATCGTAGTCCACGATGCGGTCCGCCCTTTCGTAACTGTTGCAATGATCGAAGTGGCTATTGAGCAGGCCGCCGAGAAGCAGGCCGTAATCCTTGGATTGCCGGCCGATGAAACAGTCAAGCAAGTCAGCCGTAACGTTGTCCGGGCAACCCTGCAACGTGAACGTATCATGCTGGCCCAGACCCCACAAGTATTTTCTGCCAAACTGCTGAGACGTGCCTTTGAAAAGGCCGAACAGGATGAATTCACTGGAACCGACGAGGCCAGTCTCGTCGAACATCTCAACGAAGATGTCTATGTCATGAACGGAAGTGAACGAAACATTAAGATCACACGGCCAAACGACATGACGCTGGCCAAGTTGTATTACGAAGAAGAGCAACGTGGACTCCATTCCAATCACAGGCTTTGATCATCGCGAGTTCCGTACAGGTATTGGCTATGACTTGCATCGCCTGGAAGAAAATAGGAAGCTGATCATCGGCGGTATAGAGATTCCCTCCAAAAAGGGCCTTGTCGGTCACTCCGATGCAGACATCCTGCTGCATGCCTTGACTGATGCTTTGCTGGGAGCCATCTCGCGAGGAGATATTGGTGAGATCTTCCCCCCAACAGACCCTCAATGGAAAGATGTCAGCAGCAGTGTGTTCCTGCGACACGCTGCCGAGTTGCTTGAAGGCTATGGCTGGAAAGTTGCCAATATTGATGCAGTAGTCGTCCTGGAGCAACCCAGGTTATTGCCCTATCGGGACCAGATTCTGAATAACGTCGCATCCTTACTCATGATTGATTCCGAGCTCATCAGCATTAAAGCCAAGACAGGCGAGGGGGTTGGTCCCATTGGCACAGGACAGGCTGCTGAAGCGTATGCGGTAGTACTGGTCAGCCGCAGCCAGGTTCCAAAACTGATGTAATTCGAGTTTAAGCGGGAACTTTCTTGCAAGAATCCAGAGACACTACACCCCAATAGCTCGTATAATTTAACCGGGATGCGCACGTTACATTACGTATTGCTTCTTTCATGTTTTCTGGGCAGCTCTGCTGCCGCAGTGAAAGAACAGCGTGTGCAGTTCAACCGCGATATCCGGCCTATTTTTTCTGACAAATGCTATACCTGCCATGGACCGGACGCATCCAACCGGATGACAGCCCTGAGGCTCGACACTGAGCAGGGTGCTTCGATTGCGCTCAGTGGTAACAGGACTGCAATCGTCCCCGGGAAGCCTGACAATAGTGAACTCTACTTACGTGTCGCTTCAGAAAATGTTGCCCGCCGCATGCCACCCGCTGCAGCCGGTCATGACCCACTTGCCAAGCATGAGATCAAACTGATCCGGGAGTGGATCCAACAAGGTGGCAGCTGGCAAGGCCACTGGGCTTTCCTGCCCCCTGAAAAGCCAGTTGTTCCAGAAGTTCGTTATCAGGGATGGCCCGTCAACCCCATCGACAGTTTTGTACTCAGTCATCTGGATAGTGTAGAACTGGAGCCTGCCTCTCCCGCTGCCAGGGAAACATTGATCCGCAGGCTCAGCCTCGATATCACGGGTGTCCCTCCTACACTTCGTGAGATGGACAATTTTCTGGAAGATCAATCACCAAAGGCCTACGAACAGGCTATTGACAGGTTGCTGGCCTCCCCGCGTTATGGCGAACGAATGGCGGTCCGCTGGCTTGACGCTGCCCGCTATGCCGATACAAACGGTTATCAGACAGATGCTGAGCGTGATATGTGGCGATGGCGCGATTGGGTCATCGATGCCTTTAATAGCAACAAGGCTTTTGACGAGTTCACTATCGAGCAGTTGGCCGGTGACATGCTACCAAATGCCAGCCTGGATCAAATCATTGCAACTGGGTTCAACCGCAATCACAGGGGCAATGGTGAAGGCGGAATCGTTGCTGAGGAATATGCAGTGGAGTACGTTGTTGACCGTGTCGACACGACTTCAACAATATGGCTCGGACTGTCACTAGGTTGCGCCCGCTGCCATGACCACAAGTACGATCCGATCACTCAACAGGAGTATTATCAGTTATTTGCCTACTTCAACAATGTGCCCGAGAATGGCAAAGCATTCAAGTATGGGAACTCCCCACCCTTCATCAAGGCCCCGACTACCAGCCAGCAGAAACAACTACGGGAACTGGATTCACAACTCAGGAACCTTCAGAAACAGCACCAGCAAATGGTGAAAAGTCACGGACAAAAGCAACAACAGTGGGAGAACGAGTTAGCAAAACAGCCTCTGGACTGGTTTGATCCACGCGGTAGAGTCATTACATTTCCACCAGATAGTGAACAACCGAATGCAAGTGCTCGCATATTCAAATTCAGTGAGTTTGCCGACTTAGGAGATGTTGCAAATTTTGGATTTTATGACCGCTTCAGTATCAGTGCCTGGATCCACCCAGCCAGTGCAACTGGTGCCATCGTGTCACGGACAGGCCATGTCTTACCGGAAGAAGACACCCAGAGCAACCCTGGCTGGGGGTTTTACCTGAAGGACTCCAGACTCCAGGTCAACCTTGTCAATCGCTGGCTTGATGACTGCTTACGAATCGAGAGCAAGGAACCACTTGAACTTGGTGAGTGGCATCACGTCGCATTCACCTATGACGGTACACGTCTTGCAAATGGCATCACAGTCTATGTCAATGGTCACGCGGTCGCAGTCAATGTCATCCGTGATGAGATGAACCAGGAAATCAAGTCTAAAGAACCTCTGCGCATCGGCCGTGGACTTGGATATGACTACCAGGGTCAGATCCAGCGTTTGCTGATCTACGATCGGGCACTCGATGAAGCCGAAATCGGGATGTTATCGCTTGATAAGAGCCTGGACGAAATTGCAAGCATTCCATCCAGTTCTCGCAAGCCTGCTGAGAATCACAAGCTTCAGCAAGCATACAGCAACACTTTTGGATCGAAAGATTTAACCGCACTAACTCTGAAGGTTCGGGATTTCGAGCAGAAACGGCAAGAATATTACGATTCCCTTCCAACCGTCATGGTGATGCAGGAGATGACATCACGGAGAAAAACTTATCGACTTGATCGTGGTTCATACGATGCACCCACCGAAGAGGTCAAACCAGGGTTGCCAGCAGCACTTGCCAAAGTTGATGCGAACAATCGTCTGGAATTTGCACGCTGGCTGGTGTCGAGGAACAACCCTCTTACAGCGCGTGTCACAGCCAATCGGATCTGGCAAATGCTATGGGGCATGGGAATCGTCCGTACGGTGGAAGATTTTGGTTCACAGGGAGAATGGCCCTCTCATCCGGAGCTACTCGACTGGCTGGCAGTAGAGCTTATGGACTCAGGCTGGGACATCAAGGCCCTGATCAAAACTATCGTCATGAGTGCTGCTTACCAGCAATCCTCACAATTACAGGAGGGATTGCTGGAGCGGGACCCTGATAACAGGCTTCTCTCCCATGGACCCCGCTTGCGACTGCCAGCAGAGGCTGTCCGCGACCTGAGCCTTTCTGTTTCCGGGTTGCTGGTTGAAACCATCGGTGGACCTTCCGTGAATCCGTACCAGCCTTCTGGCTTATGGACTGAACTTGCAGGTGGCGAGGGCTATGTCATGGATCAAGGAGAAAACCTGTACCGTCGTAGTCTGTACACCTTCTGGAAACGGGCAGTTCCGCCACCCGCAATGATGCTATTCGATTCAGCCGGACGCGAAACCTGCGAAGTGCGCAATGTCAGAACCAATACTCCCCTCCAGGCACTCAATCGAATGAATGATGCTACCTACCTGGAAACCTCACAGGCACTAAGCGCAAGAGCACTTAAGGAAGCAGTTGGTCAACCTGACGAACGACTGAAACACATTTTTCGGCTTGTAACAACAAGGCAACCAACTGCAAGCGAGTTGAATGTTCTCTCAGGTGGTTTCGAATATCATTTGAACCGTTTCCGTAAGGACTATGAAGCTGCCGAGGGGCTGCTGGGGCAAAGCCAGGAACCACAAGCAGACGTATCCGTTCCTGAAATGGCTGCCTACGCGATGATGGCGAACCTTATTCTGAACCTTGATGAAACGATTACAAGGGAATAAGTAGTTTCCTGAATCAGACGTGATCCTATAATGAGGGCAACTTGGCAACTTATGGTGAATAAAAACTTACAGTCCACGGGACAAACACGTCGGCACTTCTTTGGCAAGAGTGCACATGGACTGGGAATCGCCGCCTTAACCAGCCTGCTTGTGGACGGACTGCCTGCAGATGCTTCAACTATCCAGCCTCATCATGCTCCCAAGGCAAAACGGATTGTGTACCTGTTCCAATCCGGAGCACCTTCCCAGCTCGACATGTTTGACTACAAACCGGGTCTTGAGAAAATTCGCGGTCAGAACCTCCCGGACTCCATCCGGCAAGGACAGCGGCTAACTGCCATGACTGCGACGCAGTCAAACTTCCCAGTTGCACCTTCCATGTTTCAGTTCCGGCAGCATGGCAATTCCGGTACCTGGATCAGCGAGTTACTACCCCACACGGCAGGGATTGTCGACCAGCTGTGCATTGTCAAATCCATGCACACCGAGGCCATCAACCATGATCCTGCTGTGACGTTTTTTCAGACGGGTGCTCAGTTGGCCGGAAGGCCCTCCATTGGTTCCTGGATTTCGTACGGCTTGGGAAGTGAGAACAAGGATCTACCTGGTTTTGTTGTGATGGTTTCATCGGGGACGGGGCGCAACGGCCAACCCCTGTATGACCGCCTCTGGGGAAGCGGTTTCCTGCCGACACGCTACCAGGGCGTAAAGTTTCGTTCTACAGGCGACCCCGTCCTTTACCTGTCTAACCCTGAAGGCATTAACCTCCCCGCAAGGCGACGTTACCTGGATGACTTGGCCCAGTTGAATGAAATCAAGTACCAGGACTTTGGTGATCCCGAAATATTGACTCGTATCTCGCAATACGAGATGGCCTTTCGCATGCAGACATCCGTACCCGAGTTGACAGACCTTTCAGCCGAACCTGAATCGACCTTTGATTTGTACGGACCGGATTCCCGCAAGCCAGGAACCTACGCTGCAAATTGTCTACTTGCTCGACGGTTGCTCGAACGTGACGTGCGGTTTGTCCAGCTTTTCCATCGAGGCTGGGATCAACACACGAATTTGCCTGAGCAGATCAGCAAGCAGTGCATGGACACCGACCAGGCTTCAGCTGCCTTGGTCAAGGATCTGGAACAAAGGGGACTGCTCGAAGACACCCTGGTTGTTTGGGGTGGTGAATTCGGTCGCACGGTCTACAGCCAAGGCAAACTGAATCCTGACAACTATGGACGAGACCATCATCCACGTTGTTTCACGATGTGGATGGCCGGTGCTGGCATCAGGCCAGGTGTCACGATTGGGGAGACTGATGAATTCAGCTACAACATCACATCTGACCCCGTTCATGTTCATGATCTGCATGCCACCTTGTTGCACCTGCTGGGTATAGACCATGAAAAGCTGACCTTCAAGTACCAGGGTCGCCATTTCCGCCTGACCGATGTGCATGGCAAAATCGTAAACAAGGCACTTGCCTGAGAAGAGCGCAACTTAACGCTCTTTTCAACGCCTACTAGATCTCCATGTACGCAATTGTGCTGTTTGCCTGCCTCCTGCTGTTTACACTGCACCAGGATTCATGGCTCTGGAATGACTCCCGGTTGGTTTTCGGCTTCTTGCCTGCCGGACTGGCATACCATGCCATGTACTCCCTGCTGACTGCTGTTGTTTGGCTCGCAGTAATACTCCATGCATGGCCGAGGAATCTCGAACATCTTGCAAATTCAACGGAAGATGACAAGAACAGCACGCAGTGACACAATTTATTTCAATCTGTCTGTACCTGTTACTGCTGATCTTTCTCGGCATCCTGAGCAGTCGAGCCTTGCGGAAGACAGCCCAGGACTATTTCCTAGCAAGCCGCTCAATTGGTCCTGCCTTGTTACTGCTGTCAGTTTTTGGCACAGCCATGACAGCTTTCTCCCTTGTAGGGAGTACAGGAGAGTCGTACCGCAAAGGCATTGGTGTATACGGACTGATGGCTTCTTCAACAAGCCTGGTTCATTCTGCGATTTTCTTCTTCATCAGCATCCGACTCTGGGCATTCGGTAAACGTCACGGGTATACAACACAGATCCAGTTTTTTCGGGATCGTTACGAAAGTCGGCTTCTTGCGGTTCTACTGTTCCCTGTACTGGTTGGTCTGGTCATTCCTTATTTACTGATCGGAGTCCTGGGTGCAGGAGGTGTTGTTGAAGTCCTGACACAAGGTGCTTTTCCTGATGTATTCCAGGCGAGTAAAGGCGGAGTACCAGCTTGGTTGACTGGACTTTGCATCTGTGCAGTCATACTGCTTTACGTGTTCATCGGGGGATTACGCGCTGCTGCCTGGGCGAACGCACTTCAAGCCGGGATCTTCATTGTGACCAGCATTGTTACTTTCTTTTATATTTCCAGCAAGCTGGGTGGTCTCTCGGCGGCTACGCAAGCCGTACAGGCCACATTCCCCGAAAAGTTGGTTCGTGGTGAGGAATTTGGCCAGCTGCATTTTTTTAGCTACTGTTTCATCCCCTTGTCGATCGGGATGTTCCCACATGTGTATCAACACTGGCTGACTGCCAGATCAGCGAATACGTTCAAACTGATGCTGGTTGGACATCCAATTTGTGTATTGCTGGTCTGGTTGCCTTGTGTCCTGATTGGAACTTGGGCAACCGCAGCATTGATGCCGGATGGTTCAGCCGTTGTACCCCTGGGGTCTGCTGTCAACAGCGAGCTTGCATTGATGGTTCACAGATTAACCACCCCAGTTCTGGGAGGCATCCTGGGAGCCGGAATCCTGGCAGCAATCATGTCGTCGCTGGACTCACAATTCCTGGCAATCGGCTCGATGTTCACAAATGACATTGTTGTAGAGTTTGCAAGGACAGATCGATTTAGTGAAAGCCAGAAGGTGCAAATGGGACGGGGGTTTGTCATTCTTGTTGCTGTTTGTGTGTACTTGCTCTCGTTGTTGGAGCCTCGCAGTGTTTTCAGTCTAGGAGTCTGGTGTTTCAGTGGTTTTGCATCAATGTTCCCCATTGTCGTCGCTGCCTTGTACTGGAAGAGGTCGACCGCAGCAGGTGCAACTGCCTCCATCTTGGTCACTGTCATCCTGGAATGGTATTTCTTTGCGCAAAGCGGCTATGGCAGCAATCAGTCCTACTTGTTCCTGGACATGCTCCCGGTAGCCGCCATGATCGGAGCATCCACAACAGTACTTGTTGTCGTTTCCTTGATTACACTGCCACCATCACCATCTACCATTCAGAAATTTTTTCCCGCATAATAATCCCGGCAGTTTGCAGGATTCCCTGACAAATCCTCCCGCGCTAACAGAGAAGTGAGAATCGCATACATCACAGCCGGAGCCTCAGGAACGATCTGCGGCAACTGCCTGAAGGACAATGCTTTGGCAGCCGCACTCAAGCAGCAAGGGCACTCAGTTCTACTGCTACCTGCCTACACTCCAATCCTCACTGACGAAATAGATGTCAGTTCAAGGAAAGTCGTTTTCAGTGGTATCAATCTTTACCTGCAGGGAAAGTACAAGTTTTTTCGCTCCAGCAGCCTGCTGGATTTCCTTTTTGATCATCCCCGTCTGCTGTCCTGGGTTTCACGTACTGCCATTGAGACGCGACCTGAGAATCTTGGTGCCATGACAGTGGCAACGATGCAAGGAGACGAAGGCCCACATAGCAGGGAGATGGGTAAGCTTTTGGATGTCCTCAAGGCATTTAATCCAGAAGTCGTCCACCTGACAAACTCGATGTTCGCAAGCATGGCCGAACCAATACGGAGAAACCTTGGTATACCGGTCATATGCTCCCTGCAGGGGGAGGATGTCTTCCTTGACAGCCTGCCAAGCCCCTATACAGAGACTTGCTATGAGTTGCTTCGCAAGCACGCATCCAGCGTCGACATGTTCGTCTCTCCCTGTCAGGATCATGCTGCTGCAATGGCTGACAAACTGAACTCTCCAGCCGAAAGTATTGCTGTCATTCTGCCTGGGATTTCCCTTGATGGTTATCAAGCATGGCGTGGCTCCGGTGAACGCTCCTTCACAGTTGGGTATCTGGCAAGAGTTTCTGAAAACAAGGGACTGCACCTTCTTGCAGAAGCCGTCAGCATTCTGCGGCAGGAACACCCTGAGCAAAACATCCGCCTGCTTGTAGCTGGCTGGCGCGGGGATTGGACTAGTAAATACCTGGAAGATGCAAGGCAGATCTTCGATTTTGAAGATTGTGGCTATTTGCCTCGGGAAGAAAAACTAAGCTTTCTCTCTTCCCTGGATGCCTTTTCAGTACCCGTTACATACCGGGCACCAAAAGGCATGTACATGCTAGAAGCCCTAGCAGCTGGTGTTCCAGTCGTGCAGCCTTGCATCGGGATCTTTCCAGAACTACTGGAAGCCACAGCCGGAGGCCTTGCCTGCCAACCAGCTGACAGCAGAGACCTGGCATCTAAACTCAGCCAGTTAATGCTGGACAGACCACAATCACGTCATATTGGTGTCAAAGGCCAGGAGGCCGTGAGACTTGATTTTTCGTCGGAGCGGATGGCAGTTGAAACAATTGCACTCTATCAACAACTAACTCGTGTTTGACAGGAGGTGCCGTAATTGAGTTAAACCAAACGAGCGGAAATGCACGTTCTTACCTGGCCCAGATAATTTTGTGAAGCCAGCTCGGAGGGCAAGCGTTCGGACCGGCCGTGGAACGGGTTTACAGCGCGTTAACGGTTGAGGCTGGAGCACTAGTCAGGGGTGCATGGGCTTGAAGAAAGTGTCCTTGACGGGGAGGACTCCTCACCATTTTTCAAGGCAAAAAAAGCTGTTTAAGTTTCCGTGTCTCTTGTCAAGCCAAATTCGTGGGAAGAATGAGTCTGATGCTTAGTTTTGGGTCTTGAGTGGCAGCAGTGCAGAAACGGATCAGCAAGTATCGGGCGCACGGGTGTTGTATTTCACTTTGTTTCGACAAAATTCTTCAGATTATTCCGATGCAAGGCCGAGGAATTTTGTGGATTAATTCACTACTGCAGGAAAGAGTTACAGTGGCGAGCTTGACTGAAACATACGGTTCTACAGGGCCTTTACCCGGCCTCAATTCTCTCCTGCAGTAGTGAACCAATTCGAACAACGACCGGACGAGTTCATGGAATAATTTGGTAAAATCCACTGAAACAAACTGAAAAACAACACACGGGGGTTGCGTGGTCGTGAGGTCCACGAAACTCATGGGTTGCCTTACTTGTAAGGACAGTGGGTTGCCACGGGCGGTCAGTTCTTAGAAGGGCGTGTGACTCGCCGCCGGGCCACGCGAAACTCTGGGAAGGCTATACCCGACTCGCGACTACCGCACAGACCTACGAGAGACTGCTCAGGCTGGACCGGACCAGCGATTTCTATAAGCGACTGCGTCCCGACAAGACTTGTGGGTAAACGGCAGGGTGCGCGAGCTGGCGGACGAGTTGGACCTCGCTGGGCGCATCGTCACTCTCGACGCGCTGCACGCCCAGCACGAGACGGCGCGCTGCCTGCTCGACGACTGCGGCGCGGACTACCTGTTCACCGCCATCAAGGCCAACCAGCCGACCCTGCTGGACGACCTGCAGGCCATGCTCTTCAGCCATTCCCCCGCGTGCGAAACCCTCGACAAGGGGCATGGCCGCATCGACCACCGCCGCTACTGGATCAAGGACCTCAGCGACTCCGGTTGGGACGGCTATGCCGGCCTCTACGGACACCAGCAGGCGATCCGCATCGAACGCGAACGCTATACCTGCAAGACCGCTGAGACCAACATCGAAGTGAACTATGCACTCACCTCGCTGACCCCCGACCAGGCCAGTCCCGAGCAGCTCGCGGCCCTGGTCCGCAACCACTGGCACATCGAGAACCGCCTGCACCACGTGCGCGACTTCACCTACGATGAAGACCGCTGCCGCGTCTACGTGCGCGACTTGCCGCGCAATCTCGCCAGCCTGACCAACACCGCGATCTCGATCATCCGCTGCCAGCCCGAGTTCCAGTACCTGCCCGAGGCCAACCGCCATTTCGCCGCCCGGCCGCAGGAGGCTCTCGACCTGCTCCTGACTCCGCCCGGCCGCTAGCCTGCGCCCCTCCCGCCACCGTTGAGCTCAACGCCAGCGCGTCGCGCTGGAGGTGTGCCCGCTGTTCTCGGAAACACGTCGATGATGCCCGGGCCACCTGCCCGGCACCCTCGCGACAGGCCCTCGGGGCCGCGCCCAGCCACCCACAAGACATGTGAGTCGGAATCAACTTCGATGAGACGCCCCAAATCGCGACAAAAAAATGTGCCTGACATAGAAGTGAGGGTTCGGCACTGCGCCGAATACTGTTGGTAAACTGACAAGAAGGTGTGAGTGAATAGCTCTCCCGGTACAGTCGGTTTGTAGTTCTACGTAGACGTACATATGGCGACCGTGGAGAATTCGTTACGAACAGCAGTGTCCGATCTGGACGGAGGGGCTCTGGCTGCGTGCGTTCTGCACGGTGGATGGTTACCCGACGAGTCCGGGGGCCAGTTCCTGGTTTGGGCAGAGACAGCCCGAAAAACGCGGCGGCCTCGCAAAGGCGAGCACCCGTTTCAACTACGCTACAACGAACTCGGGGATGTGCTAGTGGAGGCTTCACATAGCTTCCGGCACAGTTCGGACGGACTCTCTTCCAAGCCAGGCAAAGCTTGGTCCGCATTTCCCGGTGACGGCATGCGCCCCGCCCATTCGCTGGAACTGCAGGCAGAGTTGGAGGACGAGATATCCTCCGTGACATCGTGGGGTACTTGGTGGGTGGACACGGTAGAAGTTACTGATCCTGTTACACTGCTCGGATCGCTTGCTCCGAAGCTTGTTAGCGGGAGTCGGACAATCCGGATTGGGCAGGATCTGCAATTCTGGAGCCTCCTTGCCGCGCGCCTTGAGCGGGCGGTTCGCCGTCATGAGTACCTGCCAGCAATCCATGTGACAGCTATTTCAGTACCGAAGTCCAGAGGTAAGAAGGCGAGGAAACCGACCGTTAAGTTCGAAGCAGGTTGGGAATTAGCGGATATCGTGGAGGAGACCATAGTTGAACCGTTCTCCCGGGCGATGCCTGGAGCGTGCAGGTCGCTCTGGGCGAAAGCACCTCAAGAGTCCGGAGAAGGACCCGCCATGCGCGAGTCGCGTGCACTGGTGCGCCACTTTCTCGAAGTACATCTCCAAGGTTTGGTGCGTGGTACTCAGTTTCCCAAATCGGCACTGGGTCAAGTGGAGAATACGTTTCTCGTTCATACGCTTCCTCCGCCCGCTCACACATCTGGAGGGTTCTCAGTGGTTCCCATCAACGAGCGCACATGGATGCAATGGCGACGTTGGCGCGACAGGATCCAACGTTCGACACTAGACGTGGACGAAAGGATCTGCTTCCGTCTAGTGGACGCAAGTCACGATTCACCCGACACTTGGCAGCTTGAATGGTTGCTCACGTCGCGCCGCGACCCGTCCTTGCTAATTCCACTGGTGGACTTCTGGGCATCCGGTAAATCCAAACGGCCATCGCCACAGAGTGTGCGAGAGATACTGCTGCAACTGGGGCAGGCTGCACGCATCTACAGCAAGCTCTGGATTGGCATGGATAGCGAGGCCCCCGCGCAGATCGTGCTCGATCGTAATGAGGCAGTTGAGTTTCTACGGCAACAGGCCCCTGTTCTGCAAGGCGCGGGGTTCCGTGTGATCGTCCCGGCTTGGTGGACAGCAACCGGGCAGCGCCGCCTGCGCTTGCGTCTGACCACGCAGGGCCCGGGTAGACCGGACGCATCCAGAAGCGAGGGGTCGGGAATCCTGGGCTTTGACACGTTGGTGGAGTTCGAGCCTCAAGTCATCCTCGACGGCAAGCCACTAACACAGGCAGAGTGGAATCAGGTCGTAGCAGCCAAGGAGGGTCTCATCCAGTTACGCGGCCAGTGGATGGAGTTGCAGGGTGACGAACTATCCCATTTTGAAGAATACTGGGAAGCGGGCGATACGTTACGGGCTATGACGGTCGCCGACCTTTTGCGGGCCGAGGCAGCCTCCGGCTCCGACGGCCTCGAATTCGTCCACGAAGGAGAATTCGGCCGAATGCTCGCCGCACTCTTGGGTACCGGCTCTTTCGAAATGCTCAAACAGCCCGCCAGATTTGTCGGCGAGTTGCGCCAGTACCAAGTGCGAGGCTTTTCCTGGCTTGTGTATTTGGAGCGCCTTGGGTTCGGAGCTTGCTTGGCCGACGACATGGGCTTGGGCAAGACCATCCAGGTAATCGCGACAGTCTTGGAAGACAAGATCCAGAATCAAGATGCCGGCCCGACTTTACTGATCGCTCCCACTTCGGTGCTCGGGAATTGGCAGCGGGAAACGAGGCGCTTTGCACCGGCTCTCACTACCTACATCCACCACGGACCGCAGCGTCCCAAAACCAAGGAAGATCTTGAGGAAGCGATTCGGGACATGGACTTTGTCATAGTCTCTTTCGGAATCACCAGGATCGATGCTGCCGTTTTGAAGAAAGTCCACTGGCGGCGGCTTGTCGTGGACGAGTCCCAGAACATCAAGAATCCTACGGCGGCGGTGACAAAGGCCATCCGCGGCATCAGAGCCAAGCGCCGTATCGCACTAACTGGCACTCCTGTCGAGAATAGGTTGATGGACCTTTGGTCGATCTTCAGTGTGATCAATCCGGGATTCTTGGGGAACATGGGAGAGTTTCGGAAGAATATTGAGCGGCCGATCATGCGGCAGGGCGACTACGCAGCTTCCGAACGTCTCCGAGGCATGGTGCGACCGTTCATCCTGCGCCGCATGAAGACCGATAAGGCGATCATCAAGGATTTACCGGACAAGGTCGAGCAGAACTCATTTTGTAACCTCACTCTGGAGCAAGCAACCCTCTACGAAGCGGTCGTCAGTGACTTGGAAGCGAAGCTCAAGGATGCAGATGGGATCGGACGCCAAGGTCTGATGCTCTCCACGCTGATGCGCCTCAAACAGATCTGCAATCATCCGGCACAGTTTCTGCAGGACGCCAGCGAGTTCTCAGAGTCGCGTTCACATAAACTCGCCCGTGTCTGCGAAATGCTGGACGAGGTCGAAGCCGAGGGTGAGAGCGCGCTTGTGTTCACGCAGTTCGCCGAAATCGGAAAGTTGCTTGAACTGCTTTTTCGCCAGCGGTATGGTGGAGCGGTCTACTACCTGCACGGCGGTACACCGCGGGCCCGGCGGGAGTACATGGTAGAGGAATTCCAGAACCCGGATACAGACCGGGCGATCTTCGTGCTCTCGTTGCGCGCCGGCGGTACGGGCATCACATTGACGCGAGCGAATCATGTCATTCACTTCGATCGCTGGTGGAATCCGGCTGTCGAGAACCAAGCGACAGATCGGGCTTACCGTATCGGGCAGAACAAGAGCGTGTTTGTGCACAAGATGGTGACGATGGGCACACTGGAGGAGCGCATCGACGAGTTGATCGAATCCAAGAAGAAGCTGGCGGAGGAGATCGTCGGAGGAGACGAGTCTTGGTTGGCAAACCTCAACAACGAGGCCTTTCGGAAACTGATCTCTCTGGATCGTGGCGAGGCCGTGGTCGGGTGACCAGGAGAGCGTTGAATGGCAGGACGAAGCAAGACTTGGTGGGGAAAGGAATTCCTGAGAGCACTTGAGGATTGCATGGACTCGGGTCGTTTGGCGCGCGGTCGCAGTTACAACACACCTTACCGACGCACGAAGTTCGCGATTCAGAAAGGCACAATCACAGCCGAGATCGTCGGCAACATCAATCAGCATTTCGGAGTCTACAAGACGCCCTATTACAGGGTGAAGATTGATCTTGAGAAGGTCACAGCCAAGCACTGGAAGACCATCCTCAAACGCTTGGGATCTAACGCAGACTGGGTAACGCACTTGATCCTTGGAGAAGTGCCCCCCACTATTGAGAAAGCACTTGAGGGGTCAAAGGTCAAGCTGCTACCCAGCACACGTAAGGAAATCCACTCATCCTGCTCGTGCCCCGACTGGGCAAATCCGTGTAAGCACGTGGCGGGGGTTTATTACCACGTCGCATCGCTGCTAGACCGTGACCCTCTGTTGCTGTTCGAACTTCGCGGCATGGATCGCTCGAAGCTCTTGCAGTCCATATCGCAGTCTGAATTAGGTGCGGCATTGTGTAGCGATGTCCACGCGGGCGATCCCGATCTTGCGGCCGCCATACAAGAACCGAGGTTCCCGAACGTAGAAGAATGCCTGAGCGATGCCTCCGCCTCGGACCTGCGGGCGTTCTGGCGGGGACGTCCGATTCCGAAGGACATTGCGGCGGAGCGCCAAGTCGCGCCAATCTCGGCACTACTGCTGCAGCGGGAGGGGGACTATCCGGAATTCTGGCACCGCGAGAGCTCGTTTCTCGAGGCGATGGCTAAGATTTACGAGCGGGTCGCAAAAGGGCTTCCCTCAAAAGATGACGAAGGTATTCCGGACAACAGGCTGCGATGAACTACTGGAACGAGGTCGCTTGGTGTTCACAGCCTGCTGCCAACCTGAGTGAGGTGGTCGGTCTACCCGGTTCCACGCAGTTAGCCAAAGCAGTCTTGGGTTGCCTTCGTTCGGCAAGCCTAATCTGGAGGGATTCCGCTTCACCGGATCGCTGAGGGTTATTTTCCAGATGTTGGGGCGGCACCTCAGTTGGTTGGCGACGGCCTTTTGAACTGAACTTCTGCAGTGAATCGAGCTAGCCCATGTTGTACAAGGGGTGTCGTAAGTGACAGACAACAAGGGGACGTGACATCGCGTCGTTCTCCCGATACTCCAGTTGTTCTCCCCTTCCAGCTGCCAATCGTAGTAGGTCTACCCGTTGTTGCGCGCCAGAATCTTGTCCGTCCCATCCTCCCCCATCCAACTGCAAGCGGAACCCACAACAGATGATGATGTTCACTTTCGCTTCCCCCCTCCACTTGACGGAGGTCCACATCCTCGCTATGAACTCGGCTCAGGTCGCGCCGACTTGCTCAGATTCCCTTGGTATCGGTGATCAGATTCATTGCAATACGCAGGAAGTATCAAAACATCTCAGACAGTTTGGAAAACTGCCGGACAACTCGCAAGGACTCATGGCCTTCTGGCACTTGTTCCTGTTCCAGTGACCAGGTATTCGAGTTGGGAATCCAGACCGCTCCGATACCTGCTTGCAGTGCAGGGTTGATGTCAGATTTTGGGCTGTTTCCAATCATCCAGGTCTGTTTCGGTAACGCTTTGATCTCCACAACGATTTTCCGGTAACAGGCAACATCCTTCTGAGGGACGGTTGCAACATATTTGAAGAACTCGGACAGCCCTGAGCGAGAGAGCTTGCTCTTCTGTTCCTTGTTGTCCCCCTTGGTGACTAGACCGAGATCATGTCGGCCAGCAAGGTCCGCTAGAGTCTCACTTACACCATCAATCAGTGTGATTGGATGGTCAGTGATGTGAGTGATTAACGAACGAATATATTGCTTTTCCTGTTCCTCGCAGGATCGAGACTTCAGGAACTCGTAGCACTCAACGAGGTTTCGTGAAAATATCCTTGCGCCATAACCATACTTCTTTGTGTTGCAGGATTCGATCGCATCAAGTTCCTCACGGACTTGGCTGCGGGTGATTGTGGAGTGATCGACAAAGGTAATGAATGCAGCAATAACCTCTTCGAAATAGATATTGTTTTCCCACAACGTGTCATCTGCATCAAACAGCAACCATGGTCTGGGCTCACTCATTTACAAACCCTGAAGACACACCGAGAGCACACAATTCAAAATCAAGCCTAATAAGTATGCTTAATAGAATAGGTACTTGCGCCAGTCTTCCTGCTGATTGCCCAGTTGTCGAATCAAGTTCCGACTTGTGTGCAAATTGAAAGGCCTTGGCTTTTTAGTGAGGCTCATGCCCACCTCTTGAGGCAGCCGATCACCCTTGCGATTATTACAAAGCAAGCAGCAGGCAACCAGATTCTCCCAAGTGTTGTTGCCACCTCGAGAGCGCGGGGTTACATGATCCAACGTCAATTCATTGGTACCGAATGTCTGATTGCAGTACTGACAGGTGTGATGGTCACGGATCAGGATATTCTTCCGTGAAATCGAGCGCATCTGTCGTGGGATCCTTCGATACTCAAGTAGTCGGATCACTGAAGGAACATCAAGACTTTGTGAAGGAGAATGAACTTTGCCTGTGCCTGCTTCTTCAGTGGAAGCAACACCTTTAAAAATAAGAATGAGTGCTCTACGCACGGCACATACATGGATTGGCTCATAGCTGGCATTCAGAACCAGAACGGGCCTGCGAAGAGCGTTTCCCTGCTGTTGTTCCACTGTTATCATTCCTGGATGCACAGGCAGCTCACCTGAGACTTATGAACTTGTCCCCGGAGCGTGGTTTGACGAATTTCAACACAAGGATGTACAGAACCGGCGAGTTGCAGAGTGTAGAAACCCCTACCCCGCAACCTGAGCCGACTGAAGGTTAAATTACTTTCTTGCCTGTCCGAAGGTTTAGGGAAGACTCACCTCTCACGAATTGATGTTTCAGCCTCGTTCCAAGCTTGCTCAATGTACAGTTCCAGTATCACTTCTGAATGGAATGCTTCGAACCTCTTGAGACCAAACGACCGTCTGCATTCTTAGGATATACCAAACGTTCAGGCTTGGCTCGGATCAGAAAATCCTTCATTTGCACTCCTCGAAATCGCATGTGCAATTGGCTATGAAGCAGTCTGGGACACAGCGCTTGACGAGGAAAATTTCCGTCACAAGATTCGCAGCGTACACAGTTTCCTTGAGCCCCACTCCAGGAAGATAAGATCCAACACTGCAGGTAGTTGTCCCGCTTCCTTATGGACCGCAGGGGGCTGCAAAACTTCTGGAAACTCGAATCACAAGAGAATTATGAGCTTGAGGCTGCTCACTCTCCAGGAACAGCTTTCCCATACCCTGCGGCTATATGCGCCATTAATCCATTCAGCAACAAGCCGCTCCAGCTGTGCGATACACTCAAAAATGTGACAAAACCCCGCACTCTATATGAAAAAGTCTGGGATTCGCACGTAATCCTGCATGAAAACGATGCCCCTGCAGTCATTTACATTGACTTGCACCTGGTCCACGAAGTAACTTCCCCACAAGCCTTCCAGGGATTACGGGATCGAGGGATCAAGGTACGCAGACCAGACCGCACGATTGCCACAGTGGATCACAGCATCCCGACCAGCGATCGCACTCTTCCCATCCTTGACACTATCGCAGCCAGGCAGCTTGACCAGCTGCGTACAAACTGCCAGGAATTCTGCATACCACTGGCGGATATTGGCAATGGCATCCAGGGGATCGTTCATGTAATTGGTCCCGAACTAGGTCTGACAAGACCCGGCATCACTGTTGTATGTGGGGACAGCCACACCTCGACACATGGAGCCTTTGGAGCGTTGGCCTTCGGGATCGGCACAACCGAAGTTGAACATGTTCTGGCTACACAATGTCTGCTCCAGCAAAAATCACTTACATGTGAAGTAAGATTCGATGGATTGCCCCAGGACGGCGTTGTAGCCAAAGACCTGATTCTTGCCTTGATTGCCAAGATCGGAATCGGGGGAGGAACAGGATACGTTCTGGAGTATACGGGTGACGCAATTCGTGCCCTGGACATGGAAGGACGCATGACCGTCTGCAACATGTCTATTGAAGGTGGAGCACGTGCTGGAATGATTGCCCCGGATGATGTGACTTTTGAATATCTGGAAGGTCGCCCCTTGTCTCCAAAGGGTGCGGCATGGGTTGCGGCACTTGAACGCTGGAACCAACTTCCTACTGATGACGGTGCTGCCTATGACCAAACAGTAACTCTGGATGCATCCAAGCTGGAACCCATGATTACCTGGGGAACCAATCCGGGCATGGGTATTCCTGTCACAGCAACAGTCCCTGAGCCTAATGGCAATGCCGGGGTCCGGAAAGCACTCGATTATATGCAGCTTGAGCCAGGCAAACAATTGCTTGGCAAGCTGGTCGATGTTGTATTTGTCGGCAGTTGTACAAATTCAAGAATTTCGGACCTGCGGCTGGCGGCCCAGATTCTCAAAGGCCGCAAAGTCAACCCCAAGGTCCGTGTGTTGGTGGTACCAGGATCGGAAAAAATCAAGTCCCAAGCGGAATCAGAAGGATTGTCCGAGATTTTCAGGCAGGCCGGTGCCGAGTGGCGCGAAGCAGGCTGCAGTATGTGTATAGCGATGAATGGTGACCAGCTTAATTCAGGCCAGTACTGCGTATCGACAAGCAACCGGAACTTTGAAGGCCGACAAGGAAAAGGTGGACGTACATTCCTTGCCAGTCCCCTGACAGCTGCTGCATCCGCAATCGAAGGTGCAGTTACAGATCCGCGTCGCTACCTGTAAACCCCGGAGGAGAGATCAATCATGCAACCACTCAAGACTTTTCAGGGAAAAGTAGTAACCCTTCCTGTCAACGACATCGACACTGACCAGATTATCCCTGCCCGCTTTCTGAAGACTATTGAAAAACTCGGTCTCGGAGACAACCTTTTCCAGGATTGGCGTTATCTTGCCGACGGCAGTCCCAATCCTGAATTTGTCCTCAACCAACCACATGCAAAGGGGTGCACCGTACTGCTTGCAGGAGACAACTTCGGCTGTGGCAGTTCACGGGAACATGCACCTTGGGCGTTGCAAGGTTGCGGATTCCAGGCCATCATCAGTACATCATTTGCAGACATTTTCCGCAATAACAGCCTCAAGAACGGATTGCTTCCAATCATTATTGATATAGCGACTCATCGTGAATTGCTGGACGCATCGAACTCCAGGCAGGATTTGGTTGTGACGATTGATCCAGCAGCCCAGATTCTCAGCTTGCCGAGTGGTCGCCAGGTCAAGTTTCCTATTGATGCATTTTCCAGGAAATGCCTGTTGGAAGGGGGCGATCAGCTTAGCTACATCCAGCAAAAAATGGATGTCATCCTGGGATACGAGGGATCCTCCCCCAATTCACTCAGCACGATCCTTTGATCCCAAAGGTATTCCTGATTCCATACAAAGTGTAACTAAAGTTAGGAGCAGAATAATGGAGGCTGCCGGACGTCCCAGCAGGGCGATTCGGCGATGGTTGATCTCGCAGAGATCAAGGACTTCCCTAACGAGGTCGACAGCTTGGTTCGCGGCTTCTCGGATTCATTCGAGGAAGAACTCCAGTCACTGCTCCTAGTCGTCAGTCTCGCGGACTGTTTGAAGCAGTCAGTAGTAAGTCTTGTGGTGAAGCTTGAAGTAGAGGCCGGGCTACAGGATTGGCTCGCGCACAATGCTGCTCGGGCAAAGCAAGAGGGTGATCGGAAGCCTGCCTAAGGTCCGTTTCCGTTCAAGAACGGAGGGATTGTCTCGAACTGGACATGGACGACGCCTGCTTTCACCAAAGTCAGCATATTCGGCGCCTCGGTATGGATGAACCTCTCGAGAGCAGACATCAGGTCGAGCACGAGGTCTGCCGGTGGAACGTACGCCGCGTTACCGGGACGGGTACCTCCGATGCAGTTCTGGGAACGACGAAACTCCCCTGGCTGCATGTGGCCGCTTCGACGAATGCTTGACATCAATCCAGTCGCTCGGGTGGTCAGTACGAGCCTGCCTCTAGAGGCCCGTAGCGGCGTGGAACGCCAACCGAGAGCGTGCACAGGCGCCACTGGCAGCGGTTCGCAAAACAACAGAGCGACCTGTAGGCACACGCTGCAGTGCCCGGTCAGGCCTGAATGACGTTCCACATGCTGACGGAATGCCGACGTTTTCCGGCAGTCTTGGGCATCACGTCCATCTTGACCAAGAGGCAACTTGTTCATCCCACGTAAACCCTGGGACGGCCCTCCGATGAACGGAACTCTTGCACATATAAGCTGTCTTGCCGATGCAGGAGTTTGCGGTCTATAATAACGGCGGATTCCTTGGAATCTGACGATGGACTCTAGCATGCCTGAACACGGAAGATCACATTACTTGCAAAGACGTTCTGGCGACTTTACTCGACGGGGCCTGTTTTTCAATGGTGGACTGGCGGCGCTACTCGGAGCCGTGGGCTCCAAGCCGTCCGCAGCTGCTTTGCGTGTCGGGCCGCAACTCTACGAATCGATCGGCGTAACGCCGGTGATCAACTGCAAGGGTACGTTCACGATCATCAGTGGATCTCTGAGTCTGCCGGAAGTGAAGGTAGCCATGATGGAGGCGTCCAAGCATTTCGTACACATCGACGAATTGATGGACGCAGCCGGCAAGCGCATCGCGGAGATCACGGGGGCAGAGTCGGCAATCGTAACTTGTGGCTGTGCCGCGGCACTTTCACATGCCACTGCCGGCGCGATAGCGGGCGGCGACCCAGAGAAGATTCAGCGCATCCCCATCCTGGACGGGTTGAAGGATGAGGTTGTCGCACCCGACTATTCGCGAAATGTGTACGACCACGCGATTCGCATGGTGGGTGCAAAGATGGTCACCGTCTCGAATCTGAATGAAATGAGTCGTGCGCTGGGTCCGAAGACTGCCCTGGTGATGGTGTTGGCTACGCCCGAGGACACTGGTCCCTTCGGTCTCGAGCCGATCACGAAGCTGGCTCACGAGCACGCCGTGCCCGTCCTTGTGGACGCCGCTGCTGAGGGCCTGACAATACCGAATATCCACCTCAAGCGGGGTGCCGACCTTGTGGCTTACAGCGGTGGCAAAGCGCTGCGGGGTCCGCAGAGTGCAGGGTTGTTGCTGGGGCGAAAAGATCTCGTCCGTGCGGCATGGACAAATTCCGCGCCGCACCATGCGCCAGGGCGCGCCATGAAAGTCGGCAAGGAAGACATAATGGGGATGCTGGCTGCAGTCGAAATGTGGACGAAACGCGACCACGACGCCGAATGGAAGTCCTGGGAATCATGGCTGGAGGAGATTGCGGCAAGTGTTCTTCGTGTCAAAGGCGTCACGACGGAAGTGCAGCAACCTCGGGGATTGTCGAACTATTCTCCTCGGCTCACAATCAGCTGGGACGGCGACGAGTCGGGGCTCTACGGTGAGCGCCTGGAGAAGCTCCTGTGGACCAACAGTCCCCGAATTGTTCTCGCCAACGGCCGCGGCAATGCTCGAGAAGGCGGAGAAAGTAGCGTATCGGTGATGCCTTGGCAGATGCAGCCGGGCGATGCAGCCGTGGTCGCAGAGGTCCTTTACGAAAAACTCTCGAATCCGCCCAGACGAGACGAGCCCGCGATGGAAGCTGCGAGTGCTCAAGTCACCGGCCAGTGGGATGTAGAGGTCGACTTCGTCATGTCTCCCGCAAAGCACACGCTTTTCCTTGAGCAGTCCGGCGACGATATTGACGGTCTGCATCGCGGTGATCGAACGGGCGGAGATGTAACCGGTTGGGTCAGCGGTAGCCGTGTGCGCTTATCGAGCCGCCACCGGTGGGAGGGAGCGGTCTATAGATTCGATTTCGACGGCGAGATGACGGATGGTCTGATTGAGGGCGAGATCGACATGGGAGAGTACTTCACCGCGAGGTTCACCGCCCGGCGTCACTCGTACGCCACTACGCCGCCTCAATCGCTGCCACAGAAAAATGTCTGAACGCGCATAGCGGCAGAGGCTGGTGAGTCGTGACCAGCAGGGCTGACCCGACCGCTGCCATTCCCGGGCGGATCACAGGTTGTTGGCCCAGATCAGAGACTCTTAGTCCTCTAGAAACACTCACGCGTTGTGGAGTGCCCGTTGCTGTAGGCAACGGGAGATCTTGGCTGTATGTGCCAGAAGGTCCTCGGTAACCGGCGAATTTTCGAGAGGGCCGAAGTGTAGAGTCAGCCCCGAAATTCTGGTTGCCGCTACCACGAAACCGTCGGCACCAATGATCGGAGCTGCAACGTAAGTCGACTGAGACACGAGCCCTCCGCTCTCACGTGTGACCTTGCGCTGGTGTGTCTCAACCCACTTGCTCGTGAATATGTCGAAGTCACGTAACGGCCTCACATGCGAATTTCTCCAACGGTTGTGCCACAATCAATCTGAAGCTTATTCTTTTGGAGGGCCTAACATGTTAAAAACCTCACGCCGCAACATTCTTGCGAAAGGGACCGTGGCCGCGGCGGCCGGTGCGGTTGCTGCTCCGGCGGCAGAACCCTCACCCGACCGGGTCGTCCACTGGCGAGACGGCAAGAAGCCGGACAATGCTCTTTTTAGCCCGGTCGTCTCGTATGGCAACCTGGTTTTCGTTGCTGGCAAGGGAGCGCATTTCGAGGGCGACATCAAAGCGCACACCGACCACGTGCTTAACACAATCCAAGAGGAGCTGGAACGTGTCGACTCGTCAATGGACAAGGTCCTCAAGTGCAACGTCTACCTCAATGATCTGGCAGATTACCAGGCCATGAACGAAGTGTTCCGCGGCCGGTTTGGCGAAAGCCCACCGGTGCGGACCACGATTGCGGCAGCAGCAGGAATTCCCGGGAACTCGCTGGTTGAGATTGATGTGATCGCGTTTCGCTAGGGTTTACGATCACTGTAAGAAAGTTTTCCTCGGTGCCCGGTAACGTACGTACAGTGCCGGTGATTCTATGGGCTCGCTACGGCCCTTGGACTCAAACAGAAACACCAGCATCCCTGTCACTAACAGGGTACGCTCCACCGGGTAGAGCGGCTTGCCCATAAAAAAGAATTCCTCGATGACGTGCTTAGGACCGTCGAAAAGGGGCAAGTCACGGGGCTTCGGGATCTACCCGAAGTGATTCTTTACGATCCGTCCCTCCACCTCGACAGCGAAGGCCTAGCTCGAACAATGGTCATTGCGCATGTACACAGCGGCATCGAGTCCGTCACGGTGGTGGATGAGAAACACCACAGGCGCTTTGCAGTTGTCCTACTTTCGTCCGGGTTGGACAGTGGGTACCGTTGAGAAGGCTTCCTTCAGGAGTGATCGGCTCCACCTTCCCTCCTCGCTGTTCCGCCGGCGCCAAGCCGCTTCACCCTTGATCATCTCCACAGCGGACACGCTGGTTCCGCCGCCCGCGCGGCGCTCGACCATTCATTGCATCGCTTCAAGGGTGTGGAATCCGTAGGAGTCGGTTCCACCGTAGCCGACCAAGACTGCGCGCCGGATGTTGGCGCCATCAGGGATCTCTAATTCCGGGACCCGCACCGTTACCTGGATTGACGAGCCTGCCATGAAGGGAAGGTTCAGCCCACGCAACCAATCGTACATCCGTTTAGCTCTGGGCTAGGAATAGGACAGATGTTTATCTGAGAACATCGGCACCGAACGTCCGTCTTCGCGAAAGACCTCGACAATGGGCTGCATAAACTTATAGCGCAGGTAGAGTCTTTGGCCACGGTCTTTCTTTGGATAATCACTGTACTCGCCGATTAGCAGCACCGCGTCGGCTGCCAGGTGTATGCCGTTAAGGGTCAGAGCCTCGGCAACGGTTTCATAGATCTCGTATCCGTAACGTGACCTGAGACCACAGTTTATGTCGTTGGTGGGTACTTGGTTGGTATACATTGAGACGATCTGCGCACGCGGTTCTTGATACATTTCCGTTGGGAAATCCGATTGACACGACCAACAGTGCTCGGCCAGTACCAGCAGTACTTTCGATTCGAGGTAGTGCTCGGCTGCGCCCTGCGGAGGGCGTCCAGCATACGATGGCTGTCTGGAGCCGCAAAATGATGCGTCTCCGTCCAACGCTGTCGTTAGTTCGGGGTTCGGACTCCGTCAAAGGAAGATCAGCTTCGGTGCTAAGGCATGTTGAGGATTCCGTCCCAGCGTGGGCTGCCTTGTCTGCCGTAGTCCAACGACAAGTTGCGCCAATCTTCGCGTGTCCGGCCGTTCAAGTCCCAAGCGAGCAAACCGTCTTTAAAGGTCATTTCACAGACAAGCTTTCTATCGCCCTTTTGCAACGCGCCGAAGCTGTCAACAAAGCCAAAGTCGCCTCGCGCCATGCTGAGCACAGCAAGATCCGCAGCTGCGCCCACCGTTAGATGCCCGAGTTCTTCGCGCTTGATCTCGCGTGCCGGGTTCCAGGTTGATTGCGCGACCACGTCTTCCAACGATTCACCGAGAGCCAAGAACTTGCTCATCGTTAGCAACTGATCTTGCATGCCGGCGTTCATCGAGCTGATGTGCAGATCGGTCGAGATTGAGTCCGGCGGGAAGCCCGCTTCTAGACAATTGGCCGCGACGCTCCAGTTGAAGCTGCCGCCTCCATGGCCTACGTCGAAGTAGACACCGCGATTGCGGCCCTCGAACAGACCCGGGTTAGGTGTGCCGTCAGGCAGCAATTCGCGACGGTTACCGGAGAAGCAGTGCGTGTAGATGTCGCCGGGACGCAACTTCTCGGTTAGCAGCATTTCGAGTGGACGCTCTGGCAGGCTTCTACCGAAGTCCACCATCACAGGGATACCTGCCGCATCGCCGGCCTTAACCGCTTCTTCAACCGGTTGCCATTCGGGTCCGGAATAATGCGCGGTTTTGATGCCTACGATATGTTCCTGGTGGCTCTTGGCGAGGTCTGCAGTCGGACCAGCTTGCATGTCAGAGAGATCCTGTTCGAAACTGCCTCCGCGCATGCCGTGCCCGACGATGTTGACGAGAGCCAGCACGCGGGTCTTGGCGCGCTCAATAACCGTTTCTCGGAATCGGTCGAAATTCCGCCACCCCGCACAACCAGCGTCCACAACCGTCGTCACTCCGGAGCGAAACGTGTGGCCATCGGGATACAAGCTGTTATCGCCAGCATAAGACCCGTGTTCATTGGTTCCAGCAAAGACATGCACGTGGAGGTCGATCAGCCCTGGGGTGGCGTACAAGCCTCTGCAGTCGACCACCTTGAATCCCTTCGATGCATCAATGGAATTCGCCACAGCGGCGACTCTGCCCTCGTGAATCGCGACGTCCCGCACCACGCTGAGGTCGTTCTTAGCGTCGATCACATGACTGCCTTTGAGGAGCAGATCGTATTCTGGTTCGTCCGCCGATCGCACAGCACAAGAGGAGAAAAACAATGAGCCACCTGAGACCAATAACTCGCGCCGCGAGTAGGATTGAGTAGGATCGGTCATCGTAGGTTCCCTTGTTCTCCATTCCCACACGGGTGGGCAGGTCAATTCTATCAGAATGAAGCACCTTCCAGTCTCAGGCGTATTTCTCACTACAAGATGAGCCTTGAGAAGGGAGCCAAGGAGGGTTCGCGGTTGGAGCTGGGCAAGATGGAGATCCACTTGTACGACGACCTGGAGCGAATGGCGGGGACAGGGCATTTATTTCGAGAAGTCACGGGACGTGATTTCTGAAACCGCTCGGTAGTCGCTTCGGTAGAAGGCTGCATCGACCATTTCGGTAGAAGGCTGCATCGACCATAGAGAATCGGGGTCTTGTTATGTATGGTGAATGAGTGGCATTCGATCCCTGCGCCCCAATCTCTCGAATCGCATGGCAAAGTGTCACCCGAAGGAGCGAAGATGAACCTCGACACGTATCTCACGTTCGACGGCAACTGCCGTGAGGCCTTTGAGTTCTACCGGTCCTCGTTTGGAGGGGAGTTCGCGTTCATCCAAACGTTTGGAGATGCCCCAATGGATATTGGCGTCCCAGATACGGAGCGAGACCTCATGATGCACATATCATTGCCGATAGGGTCCAGCACGCTAATGGGCAGCGATGCCTCATCTGCGTTCGGATCTCCAACTGTGGTGGGTAATAACTTTTCAATCACGATTCATGCGGACAGCAGGGAAGAAGCGGACGACTTGTTTGCAAAGTTGGCGGAGGGCGGATCGGTGAACATGCCTCTCCAAAAGGCGTTTTGGGGCGCATACTTCGGCTCATGCAAAGACAAGTTTGGTATTAACTGGCAAATCAACCATACAATTCCACAGGGCTAGGGCAGCCCAACTGACCTGCAAGACCGAATCCAGGCCCAATCGCTTCTCGACTGGAAGGCCCTCAACGCGCAGAGTCACAAGGGCTCGTCCTGACTGTTGTCCCCACAAGTCACCTTAGACCCCCAAGGGGTCCCCGCTATCACCCAAAACCCGGGAACCCGGTTCCTCGAAGTTCCAGGCTGCCACAGTGCCTTCTTTACGGGGGTCGGTTCCACCAAACAGAACCCCACGCTCCCAGTCAATCTGGATCGCTTGGTAGCCACCCATTAGCCCTGATTCCTTGACGGTGTGTCCCATGCTCTTCAGCTCATTGGCGACCTCTGGAGCGATCCAGTCCTCAATCCCAACTCCACCACCATTGCTGTGGCTGGCGCACGGAGCTTCGCCGGCTTCCTAGACATTTATCCCAAACTCGATCATGTTCAGTCATGACCAGCACCACGTTTGGCGGAGCAGCGAGCGTCACGCCACTGACGACCGCCAGGCGCAGCCTCCGCACGAAGCGTCTCTTGGGCTGACGGGACAGCACACCTTCCACAGAGAAGAGTTCCGCTTGCATCGAAGTTCCCTGCAATGGCACCCAGCTACCGAGCAATGGTTCGATCAACGCCCAAGGCTACGGGGTTCATCGACTGAGCATCCACCAGCTAGGTTCAACAGTACAGAATTCGCGCGTTAGAAACCAAGCACGGTGCTTCCTCTCAACTACTCACTGCCTGGCCCCTACCTATTTTTGGTCGCCCGATTTAGCAAATCATTATCCTCATAGCACATCAAGGGCTGGGACTCACACGTAATCAGGAAGGTGTTTATGTCATACCTCGTTCTCTGGTGCACTTTTTATTGCCTTGAGCAATAACCAGAGTCCTGGGATCAGCAGTCCGAGGGCAACCAGTTGTGTTGTGCTGATCGTATCCCCAATCAGCAGGGTTCGTGCTCTGTTTTCCCGGAAAAACTCCAGATTGAAACGGACAACTGAATAAAGTACCAGGTAACTGCCAAGTATCGTTCCCGTTGCATGTGGACGAACATAACGCCAAAGCAGGAAGCAACCGATCAACATCGATCCAAAGGACTCATATAGCTGTGTGGGATGTAGTGGGACGTTCAAGGGAACTCCCGTAAAACTGTTTGCCAAAGGGTTCGTAAATGTGACCGCCCAGGCAACATGAGTCTCATGTCCCCAGCAACAACCTGAAGCAAAACAACCCAGACGCCCGATTGCATGGCCGAATGCTACACCCGGTACCAGGACATCAGCGGTTGCAAGCCAAGGCATCTTGTGACTTTTTGTGTAGTAGTAAGCCACAGCCAGTGCAGACAGCAGTCCACCGTAAAAGACACCACCGGATCGCAGGGCTGACAAGGAGAACAATCGGCTCAGATCGGTTGAATAGTAACTCCAGTTGTCCATGATCATAAACAACTTTGCGCCGAGTATTGCCGACACAAGCAACACGACACCCAGATTGACAATCTTGTCTGACTGCATCCCGCTGCCTTGCGCCAAGCGCGAGGCAACCGTGATCCCAATCAGGAAACCCAATGCAATCAGAAAACCATAGGTCGGGATGGTCAACGGCCCGAGATCCACAAGAACGGGAAACATGGCTCAGTAATTCAAACGCCTTTTCATGGAGTCCTGACAGGTTTCTGGGCGCCTCGAAATGAATCCAATATCAAGAGTCCTGCCCCAACCGTGATAGCAGTGTCCGCAACATTGAATGCTGGCCAGTGGTATGAAGACACATATAAATCTAGGAAATCGACAACATATCCAAACAATAGCCGCTCATAGAGATTCCCGAGTGCACCAGCCACAATCAGAGCCAGACCAACAGAAGCTGAACGGCTCATGGAATTGTATTTATAAAATACCCACAGGATTACGATAACGGACAGGATGGAAATTCCTGGCAAGATCATTTTGGTTAAAATCGGACTAGAATCCGAAAACATACTGAAGGCAATTCCTGTGTTACGGGCGTGGACAAGATTAAAAAAACCGTCAAGGACTGGGACCAAAGCTCCATAGGGCAGCCAGTCAGCAATGGCGACCTTGGTTACACGGTCGAGGGAGAAGACCAATACTACCAAGCCGGCAAGTGCCCATTTTCCAGACCCTGCTACTGTGTGCGCAGAAGCACCTATATGCCCTGAAATTGCTGTTATTTTCAGTCCTGCCATGCAGCAAGTGCTCCTTGTTTTAAGTCTATAGCTTGTTTCCCTGAATGTATTCAGAAACAATATGGTCAGCAAGTGTGTTCCAGCATCAGGTGAAACAAAAACAGTTAGTTTCCGCTGTTAAAACTCCACCATCTTCCACAAAATCCACACTATGTAATTACATGCGGAACATAGCTGACCGTAGAATATCCAGAAGTGCCACTTCTACGGGATACCCGAGACCTTACATGCTAGGATTATCTTGAGGATTAGTTGATTGAGTGGTCTTGCTGAGAAGAATTGTGTTCCCTGTAAGGGTGGCGTCCCGGCCTTGCAGGGTACCGAACTGGCAAGCTACCAGTCCCAAGTAAACAACTGGAACGTCATCGAAGAACATCACATTGAGCGTGAGTTCTCTTTCCCCAACTTCGTGGATGCCTTGCAATTCACCAACCAGGTTGGCGAACTCGCTGAGCAGGAAGGACATCACCCTGACATCTATCTCGCTTGGGGCAAGGTCGGCATCAAGATCTGGACCCACAAAATCAACGGTTTGACCGAATCCGATTTCGTGTTGGCTGCAAAGATTGATCGATTGCATGCCTAACAGATACAGACCCTGAGGGACTGAAAAGAATCAGGAAAAGAACTCAATGAGTACACTGCGCTCACTGCTGATACTGCTTGCCATCATTGCAACGGCTAGTCTGATCGGCGGTTTCTACGGACTCCGTACAGGCACAAACTGGAATCTGATTCAGATGGCTCCCATCAACGAGCATGTGGAGCAGGCTGTCGAGATTACACGCCTTCTGGAACTCAAATTCATGGAGTCCATTGATTGGGACGATGCAATCTACGAGGGAGCAATCCCCTCCATGCTCTCCACACTTGATCCTCACTCCACTTTCCTGAATCCTCAGGAATTCAAGAATATGCGCGAGAACGAGCGAGGAAGTTATGTCGGCGTGGGCATGCAGATTATCAACTTCAGAAACAAGACCATCATCAAGTACCCCTTCCCCCAGACTCCAGCCTTTGAAGCTGGCATCCTGCCTTGGGACACCATAGAACTACTGAACGGCGAAAGTGTCGATGATATCGGACTCACTGATCTTGCCAATCGCATTAAAGGTCCCCCTGGGACAAGCGTGAATCTCAGCGTATCCCGCGAGGGAGTCGAGTCGCTGATTGAACTGGACATGGTTCGCAACGTCATCCCAAGACCAACTATTCCGGTCCAAATTCTCTTCGAGGATGGTACGGGCTACCTCAGGGTGAACAGTTTCGGGGATAAAACCAGCAATGAACTAGACATAGCCCTTGAGAACTTTCAAAAACAGGGCATGCGAAGCCTGCTCCTTGATTTACGGGATAACAAGGGTGGACTGCTTACAGAGGGTGTTCGCGTGGCCAGCAAGTTCCTGAGCAAGGGGCAGGGAGTTGTTTCACACAGCGGCCGGTCTTCACAAAAAAGGCACTACCCTTCTCAGGCCAGTAGCCCGGTTCTGGACATTCCTGTTGTCATCATGGTCAACTGCAATTCAGCCTCAGCATCCGAGATCGTAGCCAGCGCCTTGCAAGACCATGACCGTGCCTTGATTGTCGGCACCAATACATTCGGCAAGGGACTGGTTCAGTCCGTGCTGGCATTGCCAGAGAACACAGGAATGGTCTTGACTACAGCCCGTTATTACTCTCCCAGTGGACGGCTGATCCAGAGACCCTATGACAACTTCGCAGCGAGCGAATACTTCAGTGAGCCATGCAACGAGCACTATCGGCCCCTGCAAGGGTCAGTTCACCTGACAGACAAAGGCCGCAAGGTCTATGAGTTGGGTGGCATCGCTCCGGACATTGTTATTAAAGCCCCTCGCATGAATGAGTTTCAACTAAGAGTCCAACAAAACTGGATTGCGGAACGATTCGTGACCATACTGCGCGCTGAAGGCTATGAAATGGAGCGGGGACAGGAACCTTCCCCCGAAGTGATTGACAGGTTCCTTCTGTTCTTGAACTCACTGGGGGTTTCCAGTGAACCGGCCAAGGATCCGGCTAACCGACGGTTTCTTGCCCACTCACTCACTACACATCTGAGCATTTCCTACTTTGATTACGATGAGGGACTACGCGTTCAGGCAACGCAGGATCCGGATATCCGACAAGCCCAATCTCTGACCGGTCAAGCGGCACAACTCATCCAGCCGAATGGTGATATTGACTTCGAGATCAGCCGTGTTCTTCCATTGAAGGACTCGACAACTGCAGTATCCTCTGAGCCCGTAACCCCTTGAAAGGCTTCGTTCTTATTTTTCTGAAGGGGCAAGTTGGCATCCCTCAATCCTGAATAATAAAGTTGATTCTTAGTCCGCTTTGTACTCCATGGAATGCTCATTTCTGGAATTAAAGATCGTAAAGCGGCCATCAGGCCATATGGTTGCCTTGATCCAGTTCCCGTCACATTCTTCTGTCTCGCCCAGGTTGGCAATAAAATCTTCTGAAGGGTTATGTGCCGCATCGGTTGCCAAGGAACGATGAACCTGCCAAAGGGTTTCAAGTGAAGACAAGGATGAAAGAACTTCAAACGTTTCCGGTCTGCCACCCTTGCGTGGACCGTTGTTCATGACAGCTACCTTTGGCCTGATGGCGTGTAGGTGTGCAGGTGCACCTGACATATGCATCCCGTGATGTGTGACTTGGTACAAGTCAATCTCCCCAAAGAGGTTTACTGGACAGGCCGTTTCGATTTCATAGTTCCAGCTCAAATCACCCAGATCCAGGAAGTCGAACTTCCCGAACCGAACAAGGATCCCAACGCTCTTGCCATTCTCACCCCGGTCAACCTGCTTCTGGACCGAATCCCTGCAATGCGGATTAGGAGCAACATCAGGCTGGAGTGGATCGATAAAATTGCTGCGTGCAGCAACAAACAAGAACTCCATGTTGGCCAGTGGTAAAGTGTCGCCTGGCTTGATCTGTATGCGTTTCCCGCCTGTCGCTTCAACATAGCTTTTCCACAAGTCATCGGCTCGTTCATTCCAACCGATCTCCACACTGTCACCGTGATCCACAAACTTACCAATAGGCACCAAGGAAGCCAGCGCCGCCAGTCCCCCCACATGGTCCCGATGGAAATGGGAAGTAATGAAATAGTCGAGTCCCGTTACGCCAACTTCTTCCTCAAGAACATGAACGATGCGCTTCGGGTCCCGTTTCTCAAAACCCGGCCAGCCAGCGTCCATGAGTATTGTTTCGGAATCCGGCGTCACGATCAGGGTGGCAGCTCCACCCTCTACGTCAATCCAGTAAATGTCGAGCGTATCCTTTGCAAAAACAGGCAACGCACAGAGGATCAGAAGACAGAGACCAAAAATCATGATGACTCGTATTGTAGCCGCGAGCTTGGTTTGGGGTTGTATCTCTTTTGCTGCAAGAGATACCTGGCTCAATTGGCAACAACGCCAAAGTGTCTATCTGCGATATCATAAAATTTATAGAGTTCAAGAAGAAATGTTGCACTCACGCTTTTTACTGGGTCTTATGACACTGTGTCTGACAGTTGGTGCTTTGGCTGCCGATTCACCTGAAGGTGATGCAGAAGCTGGAAAGGAAAGCTTCTTGACATATTGCTCAGCATGCCACAACCACGAAAATGCTGAAAAGAAGATTGGCCCTGGTCTCGTCGGCATCAAGGATGGAAAATTGCCAAGTGAAAAAGAGGCAACACATGAAAACATCCTTGAGAACCTGAACAAGGGAGCCACTGGGATGCCTGCCTTTGAAAAAATACTGAATGAAGAGGAAAAGGCTGACATCATAGCATTCGTCATGAGCCTGTGATGTAATACCAGAAGCAGTGAGCATCAAGGGAACGAACGGCGTTCAAACATGAATTCCGAGCTGAGCCGAGGAGAGACGCAACCCGGAGCAAGCTCAAGATTCCAGAAGGATAATGATGGAAATCAATCAAAAAGTAACTGAAATCATCTGTGAAAACCTCAGTGTCGAACAGTCTCAGGTCACAACAGAGGCTTCATTCCAGGAGTCTTTGAACGCCGATTCACTCGACATTGTGGAGTTGATTATGGCGTTCGAAGAAGCTTTCGATATTGAGATACCTGATGACGATGCCGAGAAGATCCGTACTGTCGGTAATGCCATCGATTACATTTCAGCTAAGAAAAACGGATCATAACTGGGGTACTTGTTGCCGAGAAGAGTTGTCGTAACAGGCGTTGGCCTGCTGTCTCCTTTAGGAACGGGAACTAGGGAGTGCTGGGATGCACTTTGCAAGGGAGCCAATGGCATTGGCCTGATCTCCCACTTTGATACCGCTGGCTTCTCTTGCCGGATTGCAGGTGAAATCAAGGATTTCGATCCTCTCGACTTCGTCACCCCCAAAGACACCCGAAAGATGGGCCGCTTCATCTTCTTTGCACTGGCTGCCAGCCAGTACGCAATGGAGATGTCCGGACTTGAAACTACCCTGCTAACCGCTCCGCGGGTCGGTGCCTATGTTGGCAGTGGCATCGGAGGGTTCGAAGTCATTGAGCGTGAGCATGTCAAGCTGATCAAGGATGGACCACGCAAGGTCACACCTTTCTTTATCCCTGCCTCGATCATCAACCTCGCTGCCGGCCAAGTTTCCATCCGCTGGAATGCAAAGGGACCCAACTCGGCAACGGCAACAGCTTGCACCAGTGGTTCTCACGCTGTTGGAGATTCTTTCCGGCTTATCCAGAACGGCTATGCAGATGCTATGATTTGCGGTGGTACAGAAGCAGCGATCACACCTTTGTGTGTTGCCGGTTTCGCCAGCATGAAGGCACTCTCAATACGCAATGATGACCCGGCGCATGCCAGCCGCCCATGGGATGTTGGCCGTGACGGTTTTGTCATTGGTGAAGGAGCAGGGATCCTGGTGCTGGAAGAACTCGAATTCGCACGCAGTCGGGATGCCAACATCATTGCTGAACTGGTGGGTTATGGAGCAAGTGGTGATGCTTTTCACATCACTTCGCCGGCAGTGGATGGCGATGGGGCCAAGCGCGTTATGCAAAATGCTGTCGATGATGCTTCAATCTCACTTTCGGATATCCACTACATCAACTCGCACGGCACATCCACACCGACAGGAGACCGTACCGAGTCTCTCGCAATAGAAGATCTTTTTGGAGACCATGCCAAAAAACTGGCAGTCAGTTCCACGAAATCCATGACCGGTCACTTGCTAGGTGGAGCTGGCGGTCTTGAAGCAGGTATCGTGGCTCTTTCCATTCGGGACCAGATTGCGCCGCCAACCATCAACCTGGATCAGCCTGGACCGGATTGCAACCTGGATTACGTACCGAACACTGCCCGCCCCATGGAAATCGAATATGCACTGAGTAACTCATTTGGCTTTGGTGGAACGAACGGAGCCTTGGTGTTCCGCCGCTACCAAAACTAGGTTGTGGCTCCCACCCACCTGATTCATCATTTTTAAAATCATTGCTTTGCAAGGCCTCTTGAACCGCTTTTTTCGTTAGTTCATGAATATTTTCGTTTGCATCAAGCAGGTCATTGCACGGGATGCCGTACCGCGTATCGCAGGTAGCGCAACATGGATTGACGATGACGGTCTGACATTCGAGATGAATGAGCCTGATACATTCGCACTTGAAGAAGCATTGCGGCTCAAGGAAAAACACTCAGGAGAAGTTGTTGCCATCACTGCCGGGCCAGCCAGAGCATCCTCTGTACTACGGGAAGCACTGGCAAAAGGTGCTGACCGCGGTATCCACATTGAGGACGACCGGCTTGCACAGTCAGAAACGTATATTACTGCAAAAGCTCTCGCAACTGCAATTTCCAAAGAGCCACACGACCTGATCCTGACTGGTCTGCAATCCGATGATGCTGGATTCGGCCAGACCGGTGTCATTGTGGCAGAAATACTGGGACTACCCCATGCCACAATCATCATGGAAGTCAAGGCAAATGAGGGTAGTTTTCTGTGCAAACGGGAATTGGAGGCTGGCTGGTTTCAGAAAGTCACGCTCCCACAACCTGCCCTGCTAACGATCCAAAGTGGTATTAACAAGGTTCGCTACGCCACCTTGATGGGGATCAAGCGTGCCAAAAACAAGCCTGTTACCAAATACACTCCCGAGGACCTGAGTATCGAGTTCAAACCGACCCAGGTCATCCAGAAGCTTTACCAGCCACAGCAAACGCAACAGACCGAGTTCCTGGAGGGCAGTGGACAGGAAATTGCAGAAAAGCTTCTTGAAAAACTACGATTCGAGGCCAGGGTCCTGTGAGCGTTTTAGTCGTAACTGAACAGAAAGACTGCAAGTGGCACCGTATGTCACTGGAAGTTGTCGCTGCCGGTCAGGCAGTTGCCAAAGAGCTCAACTATCCCCTACATGTCCTGGTTGTTGGAAGTGGCATTGTGGCTCTCGCCGATGAGGCATCTTCCTGGCAAGTATCGGGAGTTGTCACACTCGACCATCCGGCACTTGCTGAATACACTCCCGATGGTTTTACAGTCGCCCTGCAACAGGCCATTGAATCCTTGAAACCGCAGTTGGTTCTGTTCCCTCACACCTACCAGGTTCGTGACCTGGCTCCCAAACTAGCTGCTTCGCTAGACCGGGCTTTGATTAGTGACGCTGTGGGGTTCAAGGTTGAAAACAGCAAGCCGATTTTCATCCGGAAAATGTTCCAAGGCAAGCTGCAGGCTGATTTCACTGCGGAAGGCGAGGCTCCGCACTTCGCCTCATTTCAATCAGGCTGTTACCGGGCTGAAGCCGTGGAATCCTCTGCCAGCCCTGCCACAGTGCGTGTGTGGAATCTTGAGATTGATGATTCTGTCATCCGCACGAAGCCTGAACCCAGCTATCAGGAAGCTGCGGATGCGGTTGATCTTTCTGCGGCAGAAATAATCGTTTCAGTAGGACGTGGAATACAAGATCCGAAAAACATCCCACAGGCAAACGAACTGGCCAAGGCGCTGGGCGGTGAGCTGGCTGCTTCGCGACCTATCTGTGACAACGGCTGGTTACCCCTTGATCGCCAGATCGGCAGCTCCGGTCAAACGGTTTCCCCAAACCTGTACCTGGCACTGGGGATTTCCGGTGCCATCCAGCATGTTGTTGGCATGAAGGGGGCCAAGACAATCGTAGCTGTCAACAAGGATGCTGGAGCCCCTATTTTCGAGATTGCGGATTACGGGATCGTGGCAGACCTGTTCGATATCATCCCCGCACTCATTACTGCGCTGAAAAAATCGAAATAACATTCGGTCTGGGACTGATTGCCCTTCCTGCTAACTCATGGGAAGATGTTCGCATGATGAATCGGACCGCTTTCCTACTGGCTGTACTGCTTGTGTTACCGGTTTTTTGTTCCTGTTCCATGGAACAGGGTTCTGAGAATACCTCCGGGCAACCGAATTTCATAATCATCTTTATTGATGATATGGGTTATGGAGATATCGGTGCATTCGGTTCAACTATTAACCGGACTCCCAACATCGACATGCTTGCCGAACAAGGCATGAAGCTTACAAGCTTCTATGCCCATCCCGTATGCACTCCTTCCCGCGCAGCGCTAATGACTGGTAACTACCCGATCCGCAACGGCTTGCAGACAGGATACTGGCATCCAGTACTGATGCCCGGCGACCCACAAGGGATCAACCCTGATGAAACCACTGTGGCCGAAGTTCTCAAGGATCGAGGCTATACCACTGGCATGGTTGGGAAGTGGCATCTGGGGGATCAGCCTGAGTTCCTGCCAAACAATCATGGATTTGATTACTATTTCGGGCTGCCTTATTCCAATGACATGAGCCCTTTCATGCCCCTGAACCACCGGAACCATCCTCCCTTGCCCCTTTTACGCAATGGTGAGGTCATTCGTGAGGTGCCTGAAGACCAGTCGTTCCTGACCGGTGAGTACACCGCCGAAGCTCTCAACTTCATTGAGCAGAACCATCAGAAGCCATTCTTCCTCTACCTGCCCCATTCGATGGTTCATGTTCCGTTATGGGCTGGAGAAGAATTCAAGGAGACGTCCGGGAACGCAATTCTCGGAGACTGCATTGAGGAACTGGACTGGAGTGTGGGCGAGATTCACAAGAAGCTCAAAGAACACGGTATCTCCCACAAAACCCTGATTCTCTTTACTTCCGACAACGGTCCTGCCCGTGGAAGTGCCGGCCCGTTACGTGGTCGCAAGGGCAGTACCTACGAAGGTGGTATGCGTGTACCAACCATCGCTTACTGGCCAGACCAGATACCTGCAGGAAGCGTTTATACAGCTACAACCAGCACCATGGACATCTTGCCTACGTTTGCTTCCCTTGCGGGGGCAAAGTACCCTGAGGACAGGGTTGACGGTCATGATATTTCAGACATCCTGATGGGGGCAACAGAACAGGAATCCAAGTACCCGGCATTCTACTTTTATCGCGGGTACACTCTCGCCGCTGTTCGAAGTAGCGAGTGGAAGCTACACACCGACGGCACACTTTACAACCTGGAGACCGACATTGGCGAGAGCCAGGATATGGCAGCCGATCATCCTAAAATAGTCAGTGAACTGAATGCCTTGCTGGCCAGGGCTCGTCAAGAACTCGGGGACGGCCCGATATGGCCAAATGACCCGGGCATCCAGCTTCCAGCCACTGCTCGCCCGGTCGGTTTCATTGAGCGTACACCAATGCTTTTGATCCCCCGACATGGAGCCGATGGGGAAGCGGCACACCACCCTCCGAACCGTGACAGAACGACATCACCACAGCCAGCCAACTTCAAGAGACCTGCGAACTGGTAGGCATGATTCATTGAGAGCCTTTTGGAAAAGGCTGTGATCTCTTACGGCTCAGGAGAGGGGGCAACTGCCTTAGTCTCGTTCTGGAACAAGCCAATAATACGCCCGAAGACGTTCTTCTTGGGGCGAGCTCCCCAACTACCGTCCTTTTTTGAGCTTGTTCCACTCGCATCGTATTCGAGGTATTCAGTCAGGCTGGAGTGCATTGGCTGGGTGCCGGAAAGGTAGACTTCCTCGGAACAACCTGTGCAATAATTCTCGGCAAACATGTTCTGTACAGGGTCAACCGGCATGCGCACAACCCCATCAGGCACTTCGAACGATTCGGGGTCCCTGTATTCCGCAAGCTGGTGAGCCTGCTTCATGAATTGCGCCCAGATCGGTAACGCAGAATGGGATCCTTCGATTGAAAGATCCGTGTTGTCATCAAACCCCACCCAGACAACACAAAGCAGGCTATTTGTAAAACCGGCAAACCATCCATCGTCATCAGTGCCTGTCTTGCCAGCTGCAGGTTCCGTGAGTTGATAGGTGAACCTTGCACGAACCCCTGTGCCATTGTTAACTACATCCTGCATCATATGGGTCACCATATACGCAACGCGGCGGTCGAATAATTCCCTTTTTTCGCCTTCAGGCTTATACAGTACCTGTCCTTGATCATCACGTACATACTTGATGAACTCAGGAGCAACATGGACACCATTGTTAACAAATGCTGAATAAGCCCCTGCAACCTGCAAGGGTGTCACCTCAAAAGAGCCAAGTGTCAAGGAAGGTACTGCAAGAAGGTTTTCACCCATACCGGCGCGCTCCGCCAAGTCAGCAATCCGCTGAAATCCTGCCATCTCTCCAACCTTCAAAGTAGCCACATTGAGGGAATGAATCAGGGCATAACGCATACTGACCAGTCCGAAATATTTCTCCTTGTGGTTGGAAGGCGTATAAGGACCAAGTGGATCATCCGCAGTATCCTCATCTTCATCTTCTTCCTCAATTAACGGGGGTAGTCCCTCAAGTTCGCTGAAAGCAGACAATTCCAATCCATTCTCAGGTTCTACAAGAGGTTGTTCCCTTACCCACAAACGTGTATTTTTGTCGTAGTTGTAGGTGACTGGAGTGTCTTCAACCAGTGTTCCAGGTGTCAGAAGCACCTGGGGTGGATCGTATACTTTCCGGGCATACTCCGGCAGCGAATCGCCATATCCCTGTTCGATGACCATTGCCCGCTCTGAATCCAGGGCAGAATCAATGGCAGCTGCGTAGACAAACGGCTTGAAAATAGATCCAGGCTGGCGTTTTGCAAGTGCCCGGTTCAACTGACTGTCTCCGTAATCCCGACCACCCACAATGGCCTTGATCTGTCCAGTCCTGGGATCCATGGCCACCAATGCAGCTTGAGCAAGTGGCGGCTTCTTATCCTTGAACCTTGCCTGCTCGGCAACCTGCTCATCGACCAGCTTCATGCCATCACGAACAGCCTGCACTGCAATATCCTGCAGTTGCTTGTCCATGGTTGTGAAGACCCAGTAATTTTGCGTGATCAAGTCCTCAACCTTGAAATGTTCTTTCAAGCTGTTCTTGACCAGGTCGATGTAATACGGGGCATCCCGTGATTCCATATGGCCGCGTGACAGGACAATTTCTTCCTGGGTTGCCTTCTGATAACTTTCCTCACTAATAAAGTTGTGACGAAGCATTGCTGCCAGAACCTGATTACGACGATTCCGGGCACGGTCCGGATGACGGTAGGGATTGAGATAACTCGGACCCTGTGGCAAACCAGCGAGCAGTGCGGCTTCAGCGAGTGTAATATCGCGGACATCCTTGTCAAAAAAGCCTCGTGCCGCTTCGCCCAGGCCATGAACGTTAAAGCTTTCCAACCGTCCCATGGAAATCTGGTTGGAGTAGTATTCAAAAATCTTCTCCTTGCTCAACCGTTGCTCCAGTTGCAAGGCAATCATTGCTTCGGCCAGCTTTCTGCTGTACGTCACTTCACGCGTAAGAAAGAAGTTGCGCGCCAGTTGCTGCGTCAGAGTGGATGTGCCCCGGGGAATTTTCCATTGAGTAATCCCATCAAAGGCAGCCTTTGACGTCCGGATGAAATCAATCCCGTTGTGCGAATAAAAGCGGTGATCCTCAATTGCAATCACAGCCTGAACAAGATGCTCGGGGTATTCATCAAACTTGAAGAGCCGACGTTTGCTGCGCTCTGCATCCGAGAGATTTGTGATCAACTCTGGCTCAAGTTGATAGGCCCTCAACGCAACTTTCTCATCCAGTCCAATGATGCGGCTGATTACTCCATCTAGACAGACAATCATTGCCGCCTCCGGAGCAAAGTGTGATTGCGGACCGGGGAAAATCTCGATAGTTTCATCCAGGATGCGGTACCAACCAACCGGGTTGTCCTGTTCCTCTTGCGTATATCCTGCTGCCCGCAGGTTGTTGGCAAGCTGACTTGTGGTGGCAATGTCCCCGATATGAAGGGTTCGTGGAACCGCCAGAAAACGTGCCGTCAAGTCGAAGGCACCAGTATCCAGTCGCAGGTCAACGATCTTACTATATTTTGCGTTGAAGTGATTGAACGCAATTCCACCAATGATGGCGAAAATCAAAGCAAGGACAAGAACAGCCCATGTTACTGCTCGTACCAGCTTGTACTTCAGAAAACCGAACCAAGTCATGCGCAGCAGAACCCGCTTGCCGCGCTTTTTTGTACGAGTACCCATGCGAGCCTACTCAGCTAAGAGGACTGCATCTGCCTGTAAAGCCATAATTCAGGATACATATCTGGCCTTAGGAGTCATCTCTTCGATGCAAGCCTCTAGTACTTTCCCAATCCCTTCCAGTTTAACATCCAGTGATTCGTTCGTGAAACGTTTTGTCAGTTCAGCCATACCTTCTCTGGCCTTGCGCCCTACAGTTATCCTGAATGGAATACCGATCAATTCCGCATCCTTGAACTTGACGCCAACCCGTTCAACCCGGTCATCCAGCAGTACATCCCTGCCCTCATCAAGAAGTTTCTGATAAATCGTCTCACCTGCCTGTAACTGAATCTCTTCCTTTGGGTTCACGATCGTAACCACGACCTCGAACGGCGCAATTGTTACAGGCAAAAACATCCCAGCTTCATCATGATTTTGCTCAATTGCCCCAGTCAGTACTCGTTCGACACCAATCCCGTAGGAACCCATGATCGGAGCAACCGCCTTCCCGTTTTTATCCAGTACACGCAGCCCCATTGACTCTGAGTACTTGTATCCCAGCTTGAATATGTGACCTACCTCAATTGCCTTGCGACGCTGGACAGGTTCACCGGAAGTGCTATCCAGATCACCATCCTCGGCTTCCCGGATGTCTTCATAACTTGCCTCAAAGTCACGGCCCGAAGTCACGTTCTTGAGGTGGTAATCATTGCGGTTTGCACCGGCAATCAGGTTTTTTCGACTTTCGAGCGCCCGGTCCGCAATCAGGGGAATATTTTGAACACCGACGGGACCGATATATCCGGCTTCCGAGCCAATCCATTTCTCGATCTCATCAGGATGTGCCGGGCGAACATCCCTGGCTTGAAGCAGGGTTGTAAGCTTGGTCAGGCTGAGTTGATGGTCCCCCCTCAGAAGCACCAGGACTGGTTCTTCACCAGCAACCATGACCAGTGACTTGATATGAGAGGTCAGGGGCAGGCCGTCAAGCTGAACAACTTCCTCCATAGTCCTTGCTCCAGGGGTATGGAATTCTTCTACTGCCTCATCATGATCAGGGTCAGGATCAGTTGGTGGTCTAGCACACGTCACAGCCTTTTGCAGATTTGCCTGGTACCCGGAAGCAGGGCAAACCACGATCCAGTCCTCTCCGGCTGAAGAAGGAACCATGAACTCGCAGGATTCACTTCCTCCCATAGCTCCGGAATGTGCATCTACTGCCAGGTACTGCAGACCACACCGTTCAAAGATCTTGCAATAGGCCTGATGGTGTTTCTCATAGGCCGCATCAAGCCCTTCTCGATCCATGTCAAAGGTATAGGAATCTTTCATGGTGAACCGTCGTACACGCATCAGGCCGGATTTTGGCCGCGGCTCATCCCTGAATTTCGCCTGGATCTGGTACCAGATCTGAGGCAGTTGCTTATAACTCTGTAGTTCTCCCCGAGCGATAACAGTCACAACCTCTTCCTCGGTCATGCCAAGGCAATAGTCGCGCCCGAAACGGTCCTTGAGCCGGAACATGTCAGCACCCATGGAATCCCAGCGTCCGCTTTCACGCCAGACTTCAGCAGGGTGCAACTCTGGCATATAAATTTCCTGTGCCCCGATTGCATCCATCTCCTCACGGATGATGGTTTCGATCTTGTTGAGTGAGCGCTTGGCCAAATACAGGTAGCTGTACAGCCCTGCAGACAGTTGCCGGATATAACCAGCCCTCAGCAGCAGTTTGTGACTGATAACTTCAGCTTCTGCGGGATCATCCCGCAGAGTCGGAATGAACAGGCGGCTCCATCGCATTAAATTGGCTCTTCAGGTGCTGGCAATGGGCCGGCAAAGGGGTAAATTGTCATCGTAACACCTGAAATTCTATTTCAGACTCTCATCCAAAACATATGAGTATGAACTGCGGTACGGTTTCGAAGGAGTAATGTTCATCACAGGTGGCTCGAAATGGAGGTTACACTCCTAACACACCACAAAATTGAGGCTTGGTTACTACTTCAGTTGCCTTGCACTATCACTCAGCTCACCATGCCAAAGCGTAGGATTTGTCACGTCTAGGGCCCGCAGCACCGTAGTAAACGCCACGTGCAGAATCAATCATCAAACCAGTGGCATCTCCTATTGCCCAATCTCCTGCTTCTTCGATTTCATGACCCATGGCTTGCAGTTGCTCGATGACCACCTTGTCAAGGCGTGATTCGACAAGCATGACCCCCGGACGCATCTCTCTGGGATAAAACGACTTAGGGAAGTCGAGTATCTGAATCATTGGCGCATCCACTGCAGACTGGATGTCCATACCAAATTCCATGACATTCAGCAACACCTGCAAGTTCACTTGATCCTGTGCATCACCACCTGGAGTTCCCCAGGCCATAAATGGCTTGCCCTCTTTCAGGGCAAAACTTGGCGTGAGTGTAGTACGAGGCTGCTTGCGGGGTCGCAGGCTGTTTGCTCGTTCACTTTCCAGAACGAAACTCTGGAGTCGGGTACCAAGCACAAATCCCAATCCTTCGAGAATGGGAGAAGTGAGCATCCAGCCACCACTTGGTGTCGCGGAAAATACATTCCCATCTGTATCAACAACCCTGGTACCAGTCGTACCCGGAGGATCCGGTCGAAATGCAATCGTTTCCGGAATATCACCTTGTGCACTGAACTTTTCATCAAACGGATAAGGATTCCCCGGCCTCATTTCCAGGGAAGGGACTTCGTTGTTGATCAGCTTGCGCCGTTCAGCTGCATATTCCTTGGAAAGCAAACCTTGTTGGGGAACCCCGACAAAATCCGGGTCCGCATAATACCACTCCCTGTCTGCGTAAGCCAGCTTCATGGCTTCTGCCAGCAGGTGTAAGTATTCCGCTGTATTGTGACCTAGCGAAGCCAGATCATACTCCTCAAGCAGGTTCAGGGTTTCGAGCAGGACAGGACCCTGCGACCAGAATCCTGGCTTGAATACCTCAACACCCCGGTAGCTTGTACTGGCCGGACTTTCCGTACGTGCTTGAAAGACATCAAAATCCTCAAGTTCAAGCAAGCCATTCGAAGTCACTCCATTGGCATCCGTACACCGGAATTGTTTTTGGAAGGCAACAATTTCCGCTGCAATCTCTCCACGATAGAAAGCATCATGAGCAGCCTGCAGGCCCGCACTTCGACCCGGTCCAGAGGCTTTTTCCTCTGCAGCAACCAGACGTTTGAGTGTTTGTGCCAGATCTTTCTGGACAAAAACATCCCCGACTTCCGGCACTCTTCCATTCGGCAGGAAAACCTTTGCTGATGAAGGCCATACTGCCCGCATGCGAGCTGCAACCTTGCCCATGTTTTCCTGGAAGGATGGGTAGACAGCAAACCCATCCTCAGCCAAACGAATAGCCGGGGCAAGGGTCTCGGCCAGGGTCATGGTTCCAAACTCTTCCAGCGCATGAATCAAGGAGCCGACGGCAGCTGGAACAGGTGCAGACAAAAAACAATCACCGGGAATCTTCTCAATGCCCTTTTCCTTGAACCACTCAATAGTTGCCTTCCCCGGTGCCGGGCCTTGGCCATTCACTGCAAAAACCTTGTCTTGCTGCTTGCTGTAGATCAGGACTGGACTTTCACCACCGAGGCCAAACCGGTCGAACTCAGTCACAGCCTGTGCAAAGACAGTGGCAACTCCTGCATCTACTGCATTGCCACCGGCCTTGAGCATATCCAGACCGGCATCACTTGCATGATGGTGTCCCGACACAACGACTCCCCGGGTCCCCATGACATAAGGACGGGTACCTGCTTGAGCGCTAGTTGCCAAAAGGGTGCCTGCCAAACAAAGAAAGCACTGAACTTCTAACCTGCTTCGATAAAACATGGAAGATCGAATGCGTATTGTAGCCAAAGAGCGCTGGCAATAGAAGACAGGGATTGAACGAGGAAAAATACTCACTTTAATATATTGGCTCCTCTCGCGTTAAGATTGAACCACTTATGAGTGAAGAATTTGCCAACCGTCGCGCGTTTCTAGGCATCAGTGCATTTGCCGGTGTTTCAATGCTGGCCTGCCAGTCCAACGGACCGGAACAAAGCGGGTTGTCTCAGGCCGCTAACTCATTAGGTGCACCTGTCAGGCGTTACGGTACGCGCAGTCCTTATGAAAAGGTTGAGAGGACATTTCGAGAGTCCAAGACCCCGGAAGCAGCATCATCCCGAACTCCGCTTGCCGAAACTTACGGCATAATCACACCATCCGCCATGCATTTCGAGCGCCATCATTCTGGGGTACCAACGATTGATCCCGCAGAACACAAGTTACTAATTCACGGGCTTGTGAAAAGACCCATGATCTTTCAACTTGATGACCTAAAGCGGCTTCCATCAGTTTCCCGAGTCCACTTTGTCGAATGTTCTGGCAACAGTGGCGGGGAATGGAGTCCGAAAGGTGCCCCAAACGTTCAACTCAGTCATGGACTGGCAAGTTGCAGTGAGTGGACGGGTGTCCCATTGCGCACTTTACTTGAGGAAGCTGGCATTGAATCCACTGCAAAATGGCTGCTTGCAGAGGGTGACGACGCTTGCCATATGCAACGCAGTATTACAGTCGAGAAAGCCATGGATGACGCAATCGTTGCGTACGGACAAAATGGCGAAGCAATACGACCTGAGCAGGGCTATCCACTTCGTCTGGTCTTGCCAGGATGGGAAGGCAATGCAAACGTCAAGTGGTTGCGAAGAATCAAGCTGACTGACGGGCCACTATACGTCAAGGATGAAACCTCGAAGTATACCGAACTCATGGAAGATGGCAAGGCATGGATCTTCACATTCCTGCTGGATGCCAAATCTGTGATCACTTCACCATCGGGCGGACACCAGCTCAAATCCCAGGGATTTCAGGAGATATCTGGACTTGCCTGGTCAGGCCACGGAAAGATTACTGCAGTCGATGTTTCCACAGACGGCGGAAAGACATGGGAGGCTGCTGAACTGCAAGACTCAGTGTTACCTAAAGCATTCACCCGTTTTAGATTGCCGTGGAACTGGGAGGGACAGGAGTGTGTTCTGCTGTCACGGAGCCGGGATGAATCAGGGGCAATCCAACCTTCCCTGGAAGAGTTGATCGCACAACGCGGTCACAATTCCCAGTACCATTGCAACCGCATCAAAGGCTGGCAGGTTGCCGGAGACGGAAGCATAACTAATGCTGAGGCCTAGAACACATCTCTTACATTGCTGCCTGTTGATTGCGTTGACAGTGGGCACACTACTGGCTCAAAAGTACGGCGTGGGTCGAGAAGCTCACCCCATTGAAATTGAATCATGGGATATTACGATCGGGCCTGATGGCAAGGAATTGCCTTCAGGTAACGGAACTGCTCTTGAAGGAGAGCGTGTTTACGAGGTTCGTTGCAAGGAATGTCATGGAGATCAGGGAATAGGTGGCGACCAGGCAGGCTTTCTGGGAAAACCGGAACAGTTGCTCCAGAAACCACCTGTTCGTACAGTGGGTAGTTACTGGCCCTATGCAACCACTCTCTTTGACTACACCAGGCGGGCAATGCCTTTTGAAGAACCTGGGACGCTTTCAGCAGATCAGATCTACTCAGTTACAGCCTACATCCTGCACTTGAACGGGATCATTGGACAGGACGAGGAAATGAATCAGGACACGCTGCCGAATGTGCAGATGCCGAACAGTAACGGCTTCATCCCTGACCCGCGAGAAGCACCATAAGTCTCAACGACAGGTAGATCTCGATTCGAGAACACTGGACAGCCTGCCTATCCATGGCGGAATACCAGGACATCGCCATCCTGGACGATATATTCCTTTCCTTCCAGACGCAGGTCCCCCTGCTCTCGGGCATGTGCATAGCTACCATGTTGCACCAGCATCTCCCAGTGGATAGTTTCAGCACGAATGAATTTCTTCGCGAAATCGGTGTGAACAGCACCTGCTGCCACAACTGCTTTCGCATTCTGAGGAATCGTCCAGGCCCGACATTCAGTTTCACTTGCGGTCAGGAACGACATCAATCCAAGCAGTTCATAAGAGGCATTGACCAGTCGTTTGATGCCGGACTCTTTCAACCCATAACTTTCGAGATACTCGCTGCGGTCTGAGGGGTCAAGGTCAACCAGCTCAGATTCAACACTGCCACAGATGGCACACAGTGCCAGATTCTTGCGACCGGACAAGAGCTCCGATCTGTAGCGCTCTTCGATTTCAGTTATCTGCGTGGTTTGTTGTTCACCAATATTGAGAACAAGCAACATCGACTTCTCTGAAAGGAATTGAAAACCCTTGAGCAACTTGGCCTGTTCCGGCTTCAGGCTCAATTCCCGCAAGGGAAGCTCTTGTTCCAGCCAGTTGCGACATTGCCCGAGAACTTCCTGTTCTGCAACCAACTGAGCATCCTTGCCACGTCTGAGATCCTTTTGCAGTCGCTGCAGGCGATTCTCAATCACTTGCAAATCATTGAGAATCAGCTCTAGGTCAATGTTGTTCCAGTCCCGTCCCGGGTCCAGTGAGCCATCAGCATGCATCACTGTATCGTCCTCAAACAACCGCAGCACATGTGCGAACGCATCGACTGTACGGAGACTACCGATATAACCGGGCTCGCGGAGAGCTTCCCGGGATAGTCCAGGCATATCTGCAAACTCGATCACTGCTGGTGTGACCTTGTGGGGATTGAACAGTTCAGCCAAGGCATCCAGTCTGGCATCGGGAACTTTCGCCATTCCCATCTGGACCTTGGTAATACCAATACGACGTTCTGTCGTAACTCCCGTCAGGATCTTGAACAATGCTGTCTTGCCAACCTGAGGCAATCCGATGATGGCAGTCTTCATGGAACGTTGACTTTCATCTTAGCCATGACAGTGCATACAAGTACGCTGACCGCATTATGCTGGAAATCTATGCCTACCTTTACAGAATATGCAACCAAGCAGCGCAAGCGATTTGAAGAAGAACTCTTTGAGTTCCTGAAAATTCCAAGCATCAGTACCCTGCCGGATCACAAGACAGATATGGGCAAGGCTGCTGCCTTTGTACAACAGAAGCTTCAGGAAGCAGGGCTTGACATTTCTGAAGTGATCGAAGGACAAGGCCACCCCCTTGTCTATGGCGAATCCGAACAAGATCCAAACAAGTCCACGATCTTGTTTTATGGGCATTACGATGTCCAACCTGTCGACCCAGTCCATGAGTGGATCTCACCACCGTTCGAGCCCACTGTGCGCGACGGTCAGGTCTATGCACGGGGTGCTTCCGACGACAAGGGACAGCTACTTGCAAATATCAAGGCACTTGATGTTCTCCATCAAACCCAGGGGCACTTGCCAGTTAACGTCAAGGTCCTGGTCGAAGGTGAAGAGGAAGTAGGAGGTGAATCCATTACCGCGTACATCGCTTCAAATCCTGAACGACTTGCAGCGGATATTGCCCTTGTCTCGGATACATCCATGTACATGCCAGGGATTCCGACCATCTGCACCGGTCTGCGAGGCATGGTCTACATGGAATGGATCGCGCAGGGCACAAGGAATGATCTCCATTCCGGACTCTATGGTGGTGTTGCACCCAATGCCATTTACGGACTCGTAGAACTGCTCGCCAAGTGCAAGGACAGTGCAGGACACATTCTGATTCCAGGTTTCTATGATGCCGTCAAAGCTCCCTCGCCAGAAGAAACAAAAAGCTGGAATTCCTTGCCATTTGATGAACAGGCATACCTCAGTGACGAAGTGCAGGCCTCAGTTTTGACTGGTGAGCGTAGCTACAGCGTGTTTGAGCGTGTCGGTGCAAGACCGACATTCGAAATCCATGGAATCCCGGGGGGATTCACCGGCCCAGGTGCAAAAACTGTAATTCCTGCCAGGGCTTCAGCCAAGGTTAGTGTCCGTCTGGTTCCGAATCAGGATCCAGGGACGATCTACAAGCAAATCAAGGACTTTATTGCCGTAAATACACCAAGTGGAATAACAATCGATGTGCAGATGATTCACACTGCCCCGGCTTGCCTGACATCACCGGAACATCCCATGATCCAGACTGCTGCAGAGGCTCTCAAACAGACTTGGGGGCGGGAAACCGTTTACATTCGCTCCGGTGGATCAATACCAGTGGTTGGTGACATTCAGGAGTACTTGGGCATTCCAACCATCCTGATGGGTTACGGACTGCCTGATGATGGACTGCATGCACCTAATGAAAAGTTCAATTTGGAAAACTTTCACCAAGGGATAGCGTCGACAGGGCGATTCCTGGAGTTGCTTGCTGACAGGAGCCATGGATCCTGATCTGGCTCCTGCAGTGAGCTAATTGCCGGCAGGTGTTACATGTTGAGACGGCAACCTTGCCCTTGATGCCTGGAGTTGTCTGCCCAACAGTTCCACCATCTCCTTGGCCCTGCGAGTTTCAGTTATCGCAAGATCCCGGGTTTCACCAAGGTCTTCAGCCAGATTATAGAGTTCAATCTTTGCGGGGTCATAAAACTTGATCAGTTTCCATTGGCCTTTTCGGACAACTGAATAAGGATCATGTCCCGGGCCATGGCGATAGTGTGGAAAATGCCAAACCAAAGCGCGTTCCGGTAACTCCCCTCCCTGCAATGCAGGAGTGATATTAATTCCGTCAATCGGACGGTCAACAGGAGGGCTTGTGCCGACTGCAGCTGCAATCGTAGGCAGCAGGTCAATGCTGGCAATCGGTTCATTGGAAACCGCTCCAGGCTGGGTCACTCCCGGCCACCGGATGATCCAAGGTGTACGCAGGCCGCCTTCATAGGCATACCCTTTCCCACTACGGAGTGGAGCATTCTCGGTTGGGCGACCGCTATTATCGAGTCCCCCATTGTCCCCCGTAAAAACGATCAAGGTGCGGTCTGCAATGCCAGTACTGTGCAGAGTCTCGAGTATCCTGCCAACTGCATCATCTACGCTGTGCACCATGGCAGCATATACAGGGTCATCCTGACCTGCCCCGTCCCTGAGCTTTTCATAACGGGCAATCAAATCTTCCTTTGCCTGGATTGGGGTATGCACTGCATAATTTGCCATGTATAGCAGAAAAGGCTTGTCCTTATTGCGTTGGATGAACTGCACCGCTTCATCAGCTTCACGGTCAGTCAGGTACTCCCCTGGTTGTCGCGGCTTGAGGGTCGGGATGCCCATGGGCAGGCGCGGCATTTCCACATACGGATCAAAATAAGACGGTGGTTGACCATAGTCCCAGCCGCCGTAGTTTTCATCAAAACCCTGGTCGACCGGAAGGAACCCGCGTCCCCCCAGATGCCACTTGCCAATGTATACACTTGTGTAACCAAGAGGTTGGAGCAACTCTGCAATCGTGATCTCACTGTGCTGCAATTGCAGCTCATTCACTGGCGTGAGCCATTCCCGTGTCTGATCAGCCGGCTTGTGATAACCGAATACCTGACGTATATTTGGCCATTGCCTGTTGCTCAGTTGGAACTCCGCACGTATCCAGTCCGTGATGCCCAGACGAGCTGGTGAACGCCCCGTCATGAGGGCTGCACGAGTTGGTGAACACACGGCACAAGAAGCATATCCATCCGTGAACCGCATGCCGGCCTCGGCCAGCCGGTCGATGTTGGGAGTATTGTAGAAATCAGAGCCCTGGCATCCCAGATCCATCCAGCCAAGATCATCGACCAGCACGACGACAACATTCAACGGCAACTGGGCAGCCATGCCAAGTGATACGAACAGGACTACAAACGACAGGAAACGAAACAGGAACTGCATGGTTAGGAAATCGAGTTTAGCAGCAAATTCCTGGCAATCCTGCTTCAGTCCAAATGATTCAGGCAGGCCGGATCTTCGTAGATCTGGTGCATTATGTCGACAGACAAGTCGTCCACAACACTTGCCCTGCCACTTGGCCAGTCAACCTGCAGGCTCTATCCATCCGTAGATTGACCAGCACCGAAAAATACTCGTGGTTCCGGTGCAACATTTTCCGGGAAAATCATCACCGATGATGGGATGCCACTTCCGGTTTCCGTGAAGGTTAATCTCATCTGCCAAGGGCTTGTCTAGTCAACAGTCGAGATTGAAAATCAGGAATGGTTTCACTTCAGCAACATCACTAATTCCGAACCTTGCACGCTTTTGGTCCAGTCACAGGGTTATCGCCATGCGAGCATTGACCTCAGTGACCTCCCTTCTGACCCAGCTATTCCAGCTATGGTGCTTCACAGGCAAGGCAAAACCATGGCGAAAGCATCAGCGTGACTCACCTGGCTGTTTCCCATGCAGCCAAACTGCTTTTTCAAGGTACAATTCGTTTGCTGAACCGTGGTGATGGTGTTAATCAGTCCCTGATTCTTGACCTGCTGAAAAATGCCGTCAAGATAGACCCGGATTGCGCCCAGGCATGATTTGAAATCGGGCGTATCCAGCTAGCTCTCGAGAAACCCGAGGAGGCTATCACAGCTTTGAGAAAATCTGTGGAAGCCGACCATTGGTCATCAGCCCTTACAAGCCATTGCTACTTCTCCAGAAGGCTTTTTAATGAACCCGAAGCTGCAACTGACACCTGCCTGGCACTGAGTCTTATTCTTGGTTCTGTGAACCTGCGTCTTCCTACGAACTGACACTGGACCCAAACAAGCTGGGATTGTCTCAGACATCTGTTGCCCAGCTTGAGAACAGCATTAATGCCGGATCCTGGAACGAAGCCGAACGAATCCTATTCCAGTCTGCCGCTGCTCAGCCGTATAATGCACTGTTGTTGCGTGCACTGGGTATTACACACTATCAGGTGCAACGTCATTTTCTGGCTGCTTCTGCATTGAAACTTGCCAGCAACGCGATAGAACTTGATGAAGAAGCACGCTTCATGCTCGTCACTGCCTATATCAAGATTGAGAGAAGGCACTGGGCACTAGCTGAACTACAGCATCTACTCGCAGAAGATCCTGAAAACAGTACTTATCTTCATACCTTGGCATGTGTCTACTACGCTCAACAGAGCTTCACTGATGATATTGGAGAACTACAGAAGGCACTTAATCATCAACCTGATTTTACCGAGGTATATGACCGCTTGGCCAATGCCAGGAAGCAATGGGAGACTTTGACGAGGCTCAGGAATCGTACTCAAGGCGATTTCATTAAACTCTACGGATAAAGTATCCACCGTTTGGCCCCTGCATCATCTCGGGAGTCTTTTGCACGACCAGGGAAACTGGAATCTTCCAAGACATACTTGCAACTGGCCGTGGAAATTGATCCAATCCATTTTGATCCAATCCATTTCTCTTCTTTTCATGAACTAGGTGCCGTTTTGGGGAAATTGAGGAAAACAGCTGCTGCGATAGAAATGCTTGAAACTGCCGTTGATCTCGACCCCGGGAGTGCGAAAACCCGCTACATCCTCAGCCAGGTCTACGCTCGGCAAGGCAATCCAGAGAAGGCTAACGCAGCACTTGAGCAATTCCGCATTCTATCCGGCCAGCATCCCGATTGAATTGGAACTCATAAACAAAAGTACTATTAGTACCGGGGCTGGGAGCCTTCCAGACATAGAGCCGCGAATCGGTTTAGCAAATACGACAAGACCCGCTAAACACCGAGGCAGGGTCCCAACTTCAGGCGATGTGCGTGACCTACAAGTTGGCCGAGTTGTTTGCCAAGTCCATAGCGCGCCTGCTGACCGTACGTGCAGGGTAAGTACGGACCGCTGTGATCTGTACGGTCGGCATTGAAGTGCCACTCCACGAATCGTGCCGCCGCATCCAGTGCACAGCGCCGCACAGCACCTTCCAGCGCCTCCAAGCCCAGTTCGTGCAACAAGCCCGGACCACTCAGTACTTCGCCCTCAGCCTGGATTTCCGCGTCAAAGCTCGTCCCGAAGGTTTTTTTAGCCACGTACGGTGCCTGAGTGCCGCTTCCCTTCAGCCGTGCGTAGCACAATCCCTCGCTGACCCTGATCAAGTCCGCGACGAGCCGGCTCAGACGTTGGCACTCGGAGGTCTGCACCCGCGTTTCCTCAACAGCCGGGGCAGGAATGACGCTTGTCCGCGTCTTGCCAGCAGTATCTACAGGGTTCAGTCCTTCCCGAGACACATCACTACGCACCCAAAGCCCACTGACTTATAAATGATTCGCGGCCCAGTGATTCGACGAAACCATTCCATTCCCTCGCATGCTGTTGAAGGAGGCGCACCATATTTGTACGGATAGTCTCTTCCGGAAGTCCAAGTGAAGAGCTCAACAAGCCTACCTGTCGGCTAAGTCCACACTGGCCAGCATTGGAGTAATAGACCTTTGCCAGGTCATCGAGTTGGAGTGTACCGGCAATCGCGAATTCATACAATGTCCCACGAGGCTTCCTGTTGGTAAAGCCTGGAGCGGCACCGTCTTCGAATCGGTTAACCGTCAGATCCTCCCAGACGAAAGTTTCCTTTTTCTCGGTGTGGCCGATTGCGTGCATACTCATCCGCCTCAGCAGACAAGCAGAACAGACCCCGCACTGTCGCAATCTGCCACTTACAGAAACGTGTCTGGCATCTTTCCAACAGGATCGCGCGTCAGCCCAGTCCTCAGCATCACTTAACCTGACCTTGAGTTCCTTCAGCGTTTCGGCCTTGGTGTGCCAAAGGCGGGGATGGGTAAAGCACACGTCTCGGTCAAACAGGGCCGAGACAAGTTTCACCATACGGTTGGTAAACGCGGGGTGGCTCCTGTAGTCTTCATATGCTTGGCCGACAGGCACAAGAGCGGGTCCAAGTGCACCTTGTCCGCTCTCGGGTAACGCAATCTGTTCGGCTTTGGAGAGATGGGCTGCTATACCTCCCAGTAAGGCAACCTTGAACCCTCGAGACCGTCCACTGGTTTCGACGGAGCGCCGCTTTTCATACCGGACACGAAAGGGGAGCGATGTGAATGGGAGTCGCCTGTGCTCAAACCCGTCCCGATTCAACGACTTCGACCCTAGTCTAACCCTAATCACGTTTCGTCCGTGTTCACTCTCCAACAGGAGAGCGACTGCCAATGAATCTAAGCCATCGGAAAACGGGACAATCACATGGGGATGGGCGGTTATATCAAATCGCTGCTGGATATGTGATGGCGCGGGACTCTTCCGCCCGATGAAGCTGATTTTCCAACGGTCTCCAGTTAAGAACTCAAGAGCACCGTGTAGAGCAGTCGAGATCGGTTGAGAAGACCAATGGTAAGGGCTATGCACTGGAATCCGCAGTTCGAATTCCCTACCCCAACTCGCTGACGGACGGCTTTTCGAATGGTCGCAGAACTGGACGGCAGCAGCGACGACAAGGGCATCGTATACCGTTGCGTCCCAGCTGGAAAGACAGTAGGCTTCGATCAGCCCTGTATCAAACCGCAGGTTCTTACCGATCTCGCACCTGACCCGCTGGCGGCGCGCTCGACCCCCTGGTTCCACCACATCAACACGATAGAGGGGCAGAGAAGGCAACTGTGGTCTGGACTTAGGCACTAGATCCTCACTCCATTCTTGAGACCATAGTGCCTGCCAGAGGCCAGTGCAGGGATGTCAGCATCCTTGTATCCGAGCAAGTCTTTAGCGAGTGTCGTGCGGTCCACGAGTGATTGGGAGTGCCCAAGTCGCTTCACCAGCCGATGGACCCGGCCTGGTTCACACCAACGCAAGTAGTGTTCTCGAATCTGTCGCTCACTACGTGCCATGCGATCAGTGAAGGTATCGCAAACCGACTTCACGAGCACTCCTTCATCCTCATTGCCTGCAACCATGTTCTGAATCACGAAATCCAAGAACACACCGGCAAGGTGGTAGCCCACCGTCACTCGCCTCAAGGCCTCAAGCTTTTGGACCTTTCCGCCCTTGAACAGTGTTTCTTGGCGGTCGAAGAAGATGCCCTGAATCCGTTGTAAAAGGTCCAGCGAAACCTCCACCTGCCAGTCTTTGCACAAGGCCTGTACGACTGTTTCGCGCACCTCCTCAAGAGTAAAGTCCTCGTTGTCAGCTCGCATCGCTGCTCGCTTCCATGCGGGCCGCATATTCAAACTCTTGTATGGACCACTGGTCATCTCACACACTAATGCCAGATACGATACTGGGGTTTCCTGACAATGTCATAAGCTCGTCAGGCCAGTAGGCCAACGTCAACATGCTTGCAGACCACGTCGCGGTTAGGATATGGGTGGCTGTGCATCGCTAATTAATTCCAGCTTCCGCAGAGTTGCATCAAAAGTACGTGAGTAGGTGACAAAAGTAGTTTGATTCACTTCCTTTGTGTAGGATTGGACTTTTTCTGCGAATTTGATCATATCGTTCACTTAGAGACACCACTGTCGTTGTTGTCGGCCCGTACTACACATGAACAGCCTCACCTTCGATATAAGGGCGCAACTCCGGGCGCGGCGCCTTGTCCGTAATCAGATCGATTGGGCGACCCATCAGATCCTCCAGATAGAATTGGACAATGAAGTAGCACGTGGAGGTAACAAGGCCGTCAAAACGACCCAAGATATCGATGTCGCTATCGGCTGCCGCCTCATTGCAAACGGTTGATCCGAAAAGCGCGAGATCGGAGACACCGAAACACTGCGCCAACACGGACTTGTGCGCTCGTATCAGTGTCAGTACCTCATCTCTGTCCATCGACACTCCATTCGTAGCACCTGGGGAGTCTCATTTTGCCGATCTCGCTACAAGCTTCGCACGTTATCCAGCCCGTGCTGTTGGAGAACGGCGGTGAGGTTCGTCTTGGCGGCATCGTCTGCGAAGACGGGACTACTCCGTTTCGTCGCATGAGACAAAGATCCCCTCATCTGGGCTCATCAGATTGCGCCAGCTTCAACCGCGGATAAATCATATTCAGCCAGTTGGTGTGCTACCGACCCGAAGCCTCCGTGTTTGATGCCAGCTTGCGGTTTTCGCCGTCGATCAGGCCTGTCAGTCTAGAGTAATTCCGGGTGTTGTCACAGTGATCATCAGGATAGACGAAAATACTTTCCGGTATTATACGATGGGGCAATATAGATGAGCTTAACCTTTCCGGCGCAACTCTTCTGCAGGAGCTTGAGCACCTCCAGGTTGTCTCCCTCGATCATCAGATTCCGGGTCGCGTGCCAGTCGACGCTCTCCTCCAGGCACGGACGCCATGCGTCGGTTGAGGGCATAAGAGCAAGCTGGCGGGCGTGGCGCTTGCAGTGTTGAAGCTTCGTACTTTACCTGGCGTAATAGGAAGTCTTCTTATGGGCCAGAACGTAACGTAGCGCGGTCTCTTCGCCGGTTTCACCGATTTCGATGATGCCCTTGGGGAAGATCCACCGTCATTTCCGGAGTGACGTGATCAGGCAGAATTCGACGTCCTTCGCTTGACGGCGAAACGGAATCACGCACGCCTGACGGATCCGCGTTGGTTGTGGTGACTGAGGGTGGCTCATCTCTCCGGGGCCTGCGCGTCTTCATCTTAGCTGAAACAGACGGGCTTGCACCGAAGGCCGCCAGGATTCTTTTTCGCCGACCCTTGCGATCGAATCGCTTCCAGGCGTCGCCGAAGTCACCGCGCCGGCCCTCAGCTTGGCGACGTTGGCCGTTCATGAGTTGGCCCAGCGCGATGAGTTGGCCTCGATGCCCGGCGCGAATCGACACGCGATCGGCGTATTCTCGCAGTTGGTCTGTAGCGGCGCATGCGTCCTGAAACTCGCCCAGCACGTCCTGGAGTTTCTTCAGGCGCTTGATGGCCGGCCGGAGAGCCTTACCGTAAATCGGTTGGAAGAACTCGAACAGGTAGCGCAGCCGTTTGCACTGAATCCGTAGCGCGTGGTACGACTCGTCGGGAACGCCGTACCTGATCGCACGACCGTCACGGAGCACCCGGCTGTAACGCCTCGCCACGAGTTGGCGCGCAGCGTCGCAGATCGTAGTGGCGTCGTGCGCGTTCATTGCCCGCCGCGACGGACCACGCTCGAGGAACCGGGCGAAGCGATCTTTCAGTCGGCAATAACGCCGGCTCGTCAGGTAGGCCACCAACCGTTTTCGCGCGTTCCGCCGTTGCTCCGTCAAATGCTGCTGGTAGTCGTTCAGATGAGCGGCATCTCCGGCCGGGATCTCCGCCGCGTAGTGTTTGAGGTTGTCCTGATAAACATCCAAGTCACGGACCTCGCCCAGTACCGCTGCGGCCCGCCTGAACTCACGGTTGTAGGCAAGGATCGGCTTGGCTGGCAGCACATCCTTGAAAGCGCGAAACGCAGCTCGGAGACGGCGGGTCGCGACCCGCATCTGGTGGACTCCTTCGGGGTCCAGCCCCTCCCACGCCTTCGGTTCCTCCGCGAGCATTTCCTCGAACCGCTCCTGCAGGCACTGATACGCCAACTGAATCGCAGGATCCGCTGGTGATAGGTTCCGCTCACGCAATTCCTTCGTCAGCGGTGAGTCGTTGAGCCTTCGTTTTCGAATCTCGGCCGGCTCGGACAAACCGGCGGTCTGGAGCCCCCGATCGAACTTGTTCAGCCGCGAAGGCAGAAGCCTGAACTCTTGATGCATGTCGTCGTCGAGTTGCCGCAACGATTCCTCCGGACCTTCTTTGAGCTCCATCTCCAACTCGACAAACGGCATGCGCCCCGGTGCGGTCTCGCTGACCAAATCCGTGGCCGTGATGGTGGCCTGGTCGATCGCGATCTCGACCAGCGCTCCAAGTGGAGTCCGAATGTTGAACAGCCGGCGGTAGTTGTGAACCCGAAACAGCTCCCCCAGTTCTCCCGGCCGAATACGCCGAAGCTGCTCGGCGACCGGCCCGAACGGAATCGGGTAATCGCTCTCTGGAAACGCGGCGACTCTTTGTTCCACTTCCCGTCGGCGATGCACCACGTCGCGGATTGGTTCGACTGATTTCAGTGTCAGGCTCTTCCTGCCGGACGCCTCACGCCATCGGTACGTCCATCCCTCCTTCAGCAGGCACCAGTCGAGAGTGTCCCAATATCGATCCACGACATCCACCGCAAACACGGACTGCACATTAATGCGCGCGGAGCGCGTCGATCACCTGAGCGACCGAAGCGGTGTCTTCAATCAAGAACTTGGCCTCGATCTCGTCCCGCGCCTGTTCATCCGTCAACACAAAGACACGCGAATCCTGCGTGGGTGCGATGTGATCTGCCTCCGATGAAACCATTCCCCTTCTCTCCACCCCGTCACCGCTTTCGAACGCGTATAATTCCGTTCTTGTCTGCGGTTGGTCCGGTAAATGATTTGCAGTCGACGTACTCCCCGAGCGGGGAGCCGATGACCTTGCCGCGGAGCCCCGCTTCCTCGAGCGCTTCTTTCAGCACGGTCTCTTCGCCGGTTTCACCGATTTCGATGATGCCCTTGGGGAAGGTCCACCGTCGTTTCCGGAGTGACGTGATCAGGCAGAATTCGACGTCCTTCGCTTGACGGCGAAACGGAATCACGCACGCCTGACGGATCCACGTTGGTTGTGGTGACTGAGAGTGGCTCATCTCTCCGGGGCCTGCGCGTCTTCATCTTAGCTGAAACAGACGGGCTTGCACCGAAGGCTGCGGAGACGCCCAGCATGCGGCACATACACGCGATTGGATACCGGGCCTGGTTCGCTCTCACGAATTCGAACGCTCTTACGCGATCGAATCGGTCTCCCGAGCGAACCAGGCCGCTGCTTTTAACAGGATCTCCCGCTCCATCCGCAGCCGCCGGATCTCCCGTCGCAGACGCACCAGCTCCTCCCTCTCGGGACTGCTCAGGCCGTCCTGACGGCGGCACTGGTCGCGCTCCGCCTGCTGTACCCAGCGCCGTACCGAATCCACCGAAATCTCGAATTCCCGGGCCACCTCCAACGCGCTGCGATCCTCCAGCTGCACCAGCTTCACCACCTGTTCCCGAAACTCCTTCGGATACGGCTTCACATAGACTTTCTTGCTCATCGTTCGGGACCTCCTTACCCCCGCCTATCCAGCGAGCAACCCCTGCCTATCCAAGCTATCTTAGGTGTCCACGAAAACAGGGCCACTCCACGGTGATCGCCTGGCGGCTGACGGTGATGACGCTGCTGGGGCGGGAGACGCCGGAACTGCCGGCCGCAGTGCTGTACTCGAACATCGAGATCATGGCGCTGAACGATTTCGCGAGGGACCGCAAGCTGCCGCCCCCGGACAATCTCGGGCGCGCGGTGCGAACGATGGCGATCCTGGGTGGCTACCTGAACCGCAACAAGGAACCGCCGCCCGGTCATCAGAAAATCTGGTCAGGCTACACGCTCCTGAACGCTGCCTCGCAGGCCTACGAGCGACTCATCCGGATGAAGCAAGACAGCGATTTGTACAAGCGAGTGGTTTTACCCTGATTTGTGTGTCAACGGCAGGCCGCGGTATCTCCGTTCGGACAATGGGCCGGAGTTCGTGGCCCGGACACTGCGGGCCTGGTTGGAGCGACTCGAGGCGCAATCGCTGTACATCGAACCGGGCAGTCCGTGGGAGAACGGCTACATCGAATCGTTTAACGGCAAGTTGCGTGATGAACTACTGAACCTGGAGATCTTTAACACGCTCTACGAAGCCCAGGTGCTCGTCGAACGCTGGCGAGTGGACTACAACACCACACGGCCGCACAGCTCATTGAGCTACCGGCCGCCGGCACCGGAGGCATTCGAGCCCCTTTCGGCCGGCTTTGGGGCTTCGCCCCTTCGCCTGCCGAAAGCGATCACCATGACCCAAATCCTAACTTAAAAAGTGGTACAAGTCTTGGGGGCAGGTCACGCCTTCGTCGCCGCCGCCGTCATGTGGTTCAACATCACGCTCGGCATCCTGGGCCGCGCCCTGATGCCCGAGCTTCCGGTGGTGGATGAGATCTACCCGCGCCTCATCAACGACTACCTCGGCCCTGGCCTGGTCGGCCTGGTCGTCGCCGGCGTTCTGGCGGGAGGCATCTCGACCTACGACTCGATCGGCTCCTCGCTCGGCGCCGGCATCGCCTACGGCCTCAGCTCGTTCGCCGGAGACTTCCTGGCATGGCCGCTGCCCTTCTGGTGGACCAACACTTGGTGGGCCTACTTGTGGAGCATCGCAGTCACCGCAACCGCCATGTTGATCGTGACGGTGCTGCGGGGTTGGGAAACGGAAGAACACATCCGCCGTCTGATCTTTTCCCGAACCCGGCAACCGCAAGCCGGCCCGCCGGAGGCCTTCGATGCAGATTCCGCTTCAGCCGGAAACTGGCTTGCCCGCACGCAATCTGAGCTCGTCGATTCACAAACAAAGTTGACGGAACCGCTGTCGCAGCGGCCCTGGTTTCAGCGCCCCGCGCTTTGGGCCGTGTTGTATCTGGCAGTGATGGCTTTCCTGAATCTATATCTATTGTGGTAGGAGAAAGCGAGAGTCAGCTGGAGAGACGCAGCACCACGCTTGCAGACAAACGGTGATCTCCAACAGTTCGAAACGCTGTCTTATTCTTCCGGCAAAGCAAACACAAACAGCGAAAGCCCCGCCATCGACGCCACATACTGCCGGCCGTTCACCGCATAGGTTATGGGGTTATTGAGCATCTGGGCGCCAAGGTTCCTCTTCCAAAGCAATTCGCCAGTGCGCGCGTTCAGCACCTGGAGATAGCCCTCGCGGTTGCCGGTAAAGAGCAGATCGGTCGCCGTGGTCACAATCCCGGTGTCGGTGACGTCGGTCATGCGATGCTCCCACTTCGGCTCGCCGACGCCGGGAACCATGGCCATCACCTTGCCGTATCCCGCCACCTCGGTCCATTCGTTGATCGGGCCACGCCGCAGGCTCGGAAGCGAAGGAGCGCCGGGAATCGGCTTGGCCGGGTTGTCGACCGACGGTACAAAACGCGCGTTGTTGCTGCCCGTGAAACTACGGCCCTGCTCGTAAACAACCGGAACGCCCCGGAAGTATTGCCCCTGATCGTGCCAAGTCGAAAGATACAGTAATCCTGTGCGTGGGCTGTAAGAAGGCGAATACCAGTTCGTCCCTCCCTGCACTGCCGGGTAAGTCGGCAGGTCAGGCCCTTGGGGCGTCTGGATCGGCCTCCCCACTTCATCAAACCCGTTCATCCAGTTCACTTTCACAAAAGGCTTGCCCAGCAGGAACTCTCCGGTCGCTCTGTCCAACACATAGTAGTTACCGTTGCGATTGGTGAAAAGCATCACCCCCCGCGTAGCGCCTTCCCAGGTAATATCGGCCAGCACCGGAACCTGCACCGAATCGTAGTCATAAACGTCGTGCGGCGTGAACTGGTAGTGCCAGCGGAGCTTGCCGGTATCCCCATCCAGTGCGACGACCGAAGCCGTATAAAGATTGTCACCAGGTCTTTGTTCGCCGGCATAGTCCGGACCGACGTTGCCGATGCCCCAGTAGGTCAGGTTGAACTCGGGATCGTACGATCCGGTGACCCAAACCGACCCTCCGCCGTGCTTCCAGGCCTCGGGATCGCAATAAGTGTCCAGATCGGGCGGGCACTCTTCCCACGTCTCGTGTCCCGGCTCCCCCGGCCCCGGAATCGTATAGAACTTCCACAACTCCTCGCCGCTCTCGGCATGATAGGCCGCGACGAAGCCGCGAATGCCGTACTCGCCGCCGCCAACCCCCACAACAATCCGATCCTTAAAGGCCAGCGGCGCCACGGTCAGCGAATAACCGGCGCTGCTTTCGGCAACCTTCTTCTTCCAAAGCGCTTTTCCGCTTCGGGTATCGATAGCAACCAGATGGGCGTCCAGAGTGCCCATGTACAACTTGTCGCCCAAGATCGCGAGACCCCGATTGTTGGAGCCGCAGCAGACCACCAGGTCCGGCGAATTGGTGTAGCTGTAGATCCAAAACACCCGCCCCGTCGCGGCATCGAGCGCGATCACGTCGTTGGGCCGCTGGGTCACGTACATGACGCCGTCCACCACCAGCGGCGTCGCCTGCCAACTGCCGGCAACCGGCGACTGGTACACCCACGCGAGCTCCATGTCTTCGACGTTGTCAGGGGTCATTTCAGTAAGCCGGCTGTAGCGATTGCTGAAGTAGTCACCGCCGTACATCAGCCAGTTTTGTGGCTCTTTTGCCGAGTTGAGCAGGCGGTCGTAACCCACCGGCTCCTGGGCCTGCAAGCCGCGGGGAGATAGAGCCAGTACGCTCAGCAACAGCCATGCATACACAGTTCGTCGCGCCATTGTGTTATATCCCCTTCAAAGAAAGCAGATAGGCCACGAGATCCGACAGACCTGCTTCGGTGAGCTTGTCCTGGTAAGAAGGCATGGTGGATTCCGTGGAGATCGTGAACTCGCGCAGGTCGTCCTTCGCCACAGAGACGAGACGCCCCTCTTCGTCGGCGAGTTGGACGGTATAGGTATCCTCATTCAACCGTCGGCCAGTAATGACTTTGCCATCCTTGGTGACGGCGCGGACCGGCCGGTTGATCGGAAACATCTGAGTGTTGGGGGTCAGCAAGTTCCGCTCGAGCTGCCCCGCGCTGGCGACGGCGCCGATATCGCTCAGATCCGGAGCCTTGCGGCTTCCCTTGTCCCCCACGCGATGGCAGCTCAGGCAGCCGCCTTTGCCTTCAAACACCAACTGGCCGCGCTTGGGATCACCCGGCTCCAACGAGCCCGCGTCGAAGGCGTTCATGTTGCGGAGAAACGCAATCAGCCCCATCATCTCGCCCGCGCTGAAATCCATCGGCGGCATGCCGGTGGTCGGGAAGCCATTGCTGATCACGCGCCGCAAGTCTCTGTCGCTTGTCGCGTTCTTGAAAACGCCACTCCGCAAGTCGATCCCGGCGACTCCGGTGCCGTTCTCGGCATGGCACTCCTCGCAGTGCAGCCCGTAGAGGCTTGCGCCGTACTCGATGTCCGCCTGTGGGTAATCGTCAGGGTGGCCCGGTGGCAAAGAAGTCTGGGCGGCCAAGACCACCACGCAGATCAACACTCCGGCCGTCGCGCGCAGGATCGGCCTGATTGCGGATTGAGTTAGATACATGGGCGTCAGTTTACGCCCATCCGGTCCCGTGCTGCAACCCATATTCATGTCCCTCCGACTCTTGATGGGTCTCGTCCCTGCTCGGCTCACTTGGTAGCATGGACACGCGAGCGCCGCCGAAAGCGATCCTTCGGCGGAACACCGGCTCGCAGGCCGGCACAACAACAGTCCCGCCAACAACCCATCCAAGTATAATCGTAACGCGAGGGGGCCTCAAAGCCAAAACCTCGCTCACGACCCAATCAGGAGGAAATAGTTCCGTGCGCACTCGAATCAGCCTGGCACTCATCACTTTTCTTGCTCTTCTCGTCTCCACAGCCGCCCTTCAGGCACAGCGCGCCTCCTCGCCCGGCGCCGGCGCCGCTGAGCCGACGGTCATGATCGAAAGCCCGATGCCCGCGCCCGACTGGGCCTTCGCCCAGCGCGCGCTTCTCCGCATCAACGCCGAAGGCGTCGCTGCCTTCTCCGAAAGGTACTTCGATGAGCGTGGATACTTGCGCGCACCGGAACGCTGGGGCGTCTCCGACGGGCCTGACGACGCCATGGAGAACATTCGCAACTGGCCGCTCGCCCACATGTTGGGCGGGCCGGACTCGATCCTCACGCATTGGGAGAAGGCCTGGGAAGGCCACCTCGAGCAATACAGCCGCGCCAAGGTTGCCGGCGTCGAGATGGCCAAAGACGGCATCTTCTACAAGGAGTTCATCACCTCCTTCGACTGGGAGCACACCGGCGAGGGCCTGGCTTCCTTCTACTTCTCCGGGCTGAGCCGGCCCACCGACCCGCGCTACCAGGCCCGCATGCGCCGCTTCGCCGGCTTCTACATGAATGAAGACCCGGAAGCGCCCAACTACGACCCCGAACACAAGATCATCAAGAGCCTGTTCAACGGGAGCCGCGGGCCGAAGCTGACTCCGGCCTCGGCGAACGACTGGGACGGCGAGCCCGTGCCCGGCGCGCGGCCCTCCCGCCGCACGCGCTTTTTGGAAAGTACCAACATCCGTGGCGACCATCCGCTCAATCTCAACGTCACCAACCTCGCCATGAACGCCTACATGCTCACCGGCGAGGCGAAGTACCGCGATTGGCTGCTCGAATACGTGGATGCTTGGCGCGAGAGGGCCGAGTCCAACGGCGGCAATATCCCGTCGAACATCGGCCTCGACGGCACCGTCGGCGGCGAATGGGATGGTAAGTGGTATGGTGGCGTGTTCGGCTGGAACTCCCCCGACACGGGCGTGCGCAACTACGTATTTCGCGGCCCGCCGGAGGCGTTCGGCAACGCCTACATACTTACCGGCGACCAGAACTACACCAACGTGATCCGGCGCCAGATCGACAACCTCTACTCGGTCAAGCAAGTCAAGGACGGCAAGGTGCTCGTGCCGCGCTACTACGGCGACCAGGGCTGGTACGGATATGACGCCCTGGGCGAGGGACCGTCAGGAGCATTGGGGAATCTCGCCAACGTCCTGGTGGACGTCTACATGTGGTCGCTGGATCCCAAAGACCTCGAGCGCCTCCCGAAGGAGAGCTGGATCGGGTACCTGACCTCGGAGAGACAGGACCCGAACTACCCGCTGCAAGCGCTTCAGCAAGACCTTGAAGTGGTGCGGCGCGCCTCGCAGCGGCTGCGCAACGACACCAGTAGCTACAACCAAGCCCGCGGCGCGGCGCGCGGCGCGGGAGCGAACGCGGTAGCCACCACCGCTCTCATTAACCTGACGATGGGCGCCAACGACCCGGGCGGCTCCACCCACGGCCCGCTTCCGCTGCACGCGCAGGTGCGCCACTTCGATCCCATCCGCCGCCGCGCCGGCCTGCCCGAAGACGTGGCCGCGCTGGTCGAGCGTGTACGCCCCGACAGCGTCACGCTGACCCTGGTGAACACCAACCCCATGGAATACCGCACCGTCACGGTTCAGATGGGCGCCTATGGAGAGCACCACGCTGATGCCGTCACCGTGGACGGCAAGACGATTCCAGTCGACCAGCCGTGGTTCCAAGTGCGGCTGGCGCCGGGAGCCGGCGACACACTCTCGATCAGCATACGGCGCTACGTACACCAACCGACGCTGGCCTTTCCCTGGGATCGCAGCTGGATGTTGAGGCGGTAGGCTCCGAAGCGTTCGGGCTCGCCCGGCGGCCATGCGACCATACCGCTCCGACATTGCCCTTAGGCAAACTCCCCATTTCTGGTCCACTCCGCACGAGGCACTTTAGCCTCCTGGCACAGGTAGGTGCCCAAATCCTCCTCAGCATGTCGCCGAACAGCCGCCGGTTGAGATGCCCTTCGGCCAGTAGTACCGCGCGTGCTTAACCAACCGGCCGCCGGTCTTCATCAGCCGGTGTTGCAAACTCGTCAGCGACCAGCTCTTAATCCGCTGCGGCAAGCCCAGCCGGCGCCACAGGTTGCCGAGATTGTAGGCCAGCACGGCCAGTTGCAGCCGCACCTCGTTCGACCGGAAGCGATGGCACGAGAGCCGGGTCCAGCTCGTCGCCTGCTTGCCTTCCTTGATCCGCTGCTCGGCCGCGCCGCGCTTGTTGTAGAAACGTACCAGCGAGCGGCTTGGCAGGGTCCTGTTGGTTACGATGAAGCCGGGTTGCGGAAAGAGTTCGCCGGCGTGGTGCTCTACCTTGGCCACGACCCATCTCGGCTTCGACCAACTCTCCGCCTGATAGCGGAAGCTCTTGTAGCGCACCAAGGGCTTGCGCGAGGGTCCGCCCAGCGGACGAAACAGGATGTCTTCGATCTCCAGCTCCCGGTTCTTGTTCGCCGGAATGCGGATCACGTAGTCCACCCCGCGCCGCTCCAACGCCTCATAAATCTCCGGGTTGGCGAAAGCGGCGTCGGCCCGGAACGTCACCCCCTTGCCTTCCGCCTGTTGGCACTCGCTCTCGGGCAGCAGCAACTCATCCCAATCTTCGGCGCTGGACACGTTGCCCGCTCGCAGCTGCGCCGCCAGACAGTCACCGTGTTGGTTGAATAGCAGCAGCGGGTGATAACAGACCGACTCGAAGTGGCCGTTGTAGGCGCTGCCTTCCTGTTGGCCGTGCACCGGGCTCTCGGTCGAGTCCATGTCCAGTACGACACGGTCGGAATCGTCGCAAGCCTCGGCTTCGGCGATGAACTCACGGTTCACCGCCATCAGCCCGATCAGATTTTCGTCGCTCGCCAGCATACCGGTCTCGAAGCTTTGCAGCCGGGAGGTCAGCGCCGCACCGCGATCCCAGTTCTTCTTCGAGCCGAGCAGTCGAAAGGTCGGATCAGCGGAGACCCGCACGGCGTCGTTGAGATCCTCGTCGCCCACCAACCGAGAGCAGACCGACTGCCGCACGAGATCCGCCAGCGGGAACTTCTTGTTCTCGCCCTGCCGCGTGTCGGTCAGATGCTCGTCGATCAGTTTGCCGAGACCGAGCCGCTCGTCCAACTCCCGGATCAGCAGCAACCCGCCGTCGGAGGTGACCCGCGAACCCTGGAAATCGACCTTCAGAAACCCGTTGAACGACAGCTGAAACGGCTTGTTTTGCTTTTCACCCACTCGGTGTTGGCCTCCTCGCCCTGTCCAATGCGCGCAAATCCGCATAAATAAAGGCGTCGGAGGCTATCCGATAGTTAGCAGAGCTGCGGCCAAAGTGGAAATCTGGGATCAGGTGGAAGCGGCCTATGCCCGCTCGGACCTGTTCGAGCGCCGGCGCGTCTTGATGGAACAGTGGGCGGAGTTCCTGGCCGCGAGCCGGACACCGGCCGCTGCCGATCCGCAATCTTCCGGATCGGCTCCGCCTTCCCGCAGGGATTGATTCAAAGGGACGGGAGCGACCCCCTGAAAGGGCGGGGCGGTGGTTGTGAAAACCCACCCCACGCCATGCCCGCACCGGGGCCTCAAAAAGGGGGGTCGCTCCCGTCCGCCTCGGAGATTTCCGAACGGGCGTGGCCGGTCCGGCCAGGGAGGCACAGACCGAAGAGAACACGGAAGATAGCTGAAAACGGCATTGTGAATCCCGGAGGGGCCTTTTTGTGAATCGACCCCCCACGTCGTTTTCACATTCCCGTAGTGGCATGAGCCTGTGGATTCTCATAGGAAATGCCCCTCCGAGAGCCGCGAGGTTTGCCAGGTGCCGCCGACGGTGGATCAGCCCCCGGCGAGCCTGCTTCTTCAAGGCAATGCTTCGCCTCAAAGCGACCTGCAGGCCTCTGAGCTCGTCCAGAATCCGGATAGCACTCTGAGGGATTGCCTGCTCGATCCGGGCAATTTCCTGTCTGGCCCCCGCAATTGGCTCGCGTGGGTGTATTAGGTCCTGGATGATTCGGCCCCCTGCGTCTTTGCCCGCCGGAATGCTTCTAGCCACAGTCCATCCCCGCAGAATCTCGGGAACCGGTTGGTTGATCGGGAGCGCCATGGCCTGCCACTCCTGCCCCACCTATTAGTGAAAGCAGCAGCATCGTATCGAGTTCGGATCGGCCATGTCAAGACCGAAATGCTCATGAGTAATTAATTATTCAATCACTTATGGACTGCACCAGATGCCGCTGAATCATATGGGCTGGCAACGGAAACCGCTCCCGGCTCTTGCGGAAAAGTGGTCGCCCAGCGTGGAGATGATGTCGGCGAGTGTAATAGGAATCATCGAGCAAAGGATCGTCAAGCGGATTCCATTGTCAGGGACCCACCGAAACGATCTCCTAACAATTTTCCCCGTGTCTCGCTTCTGCGATCGGCAACTACGGCAAGTCTGTCTCCTCGATCACAGAAGCACCCGGAATCACTGCCCCGGTGTTATCTGTCATGGTTCCCTGGATAGTGCCATGTTGTCTGGGCAAATACCCCCACACATGCAACCAGGAGCAGTAAACCAGCGCGAAATACAATTTGAATCATTTTGGAAATACGCCTCAACCTCTTTCCAATACAGCTACTTCGTAAGAAAAGACCCTCTAAAATCTGTCAAGTAACTGGTCGGCAGTAAAATACTAAGGCTGTGCGGATTATCTGTTCGCAAACAGAAAAGGGATGATCCAGGTGAAGTATCCCCTTGGCATCAGCATGGTTCTACGAGTAATTACAAATACTGTCTGGGAGCATGTATCACGCCAGTGAATCATTGATTTGACACAATACATCCCGCAAAATTTATCTCAACTCTCAAGGCAAGTATTCCCCATGTAGTCCTCAGGCCCACCTGGTAAAACTTTCAATCACTGCGCTATGATCTGTCTTGTGGTGATGACAAGTTTTGTCAATTTATCTTTCATCACATAGAACAAAACCGAAACTAAAGACTAGAGATTATGAAAGGCCACCCAAAGGTAATTGAAGCTCTGAAAGAACTCCTGAAATGCGAGTTAACGGCCATTAACCAGTCCTTCCTGCACGCACGCATGTGTCTGGACTGGGGTTATAACGGCCTCGCAATGCAGATCCGAAAGGATTCTATTACGAAAATGGTTCATGCCGAGCAGCTCATTGACCGGATCCTTTTCCTTGAAAAAACCCCGAATCTTGCCAGCGTGTTCAAACTCGACATTGGCAAGGATGTAGCAAAGATCCATGCCAATGACCTCATGCTTGCCACCAGGACTGCAGATTGTGCCAATCTGGGCATCAAAACCTGTACCAATGAAAAAGACGACACTTCCCGAGAGTTGATTGAGGCCATCCTGAAGACTGAAGAAGACCTGATTGACTGGCTGGAATCACAACTTCAAGTGATTGAAGACACTAGTCTTGGGCTATACCTTTCCCAACAGATGAATAGCAACTGAGGCAGTACCAATTCCCTGAATTCCAGGCTGCACACTCATTCTGTTGAATTCGCTATTCTTGAGTTCGGGTTGTTCACAGAGGCAGATTACTCACAAATCAGGGAGCACTACGCAAGCCTCGGCATCGACACTGATGCAGCGCTTGAGCAGTTGGCAAAAATTAGCCTCTCCCTGCACTGCTGGCAAGGTGATGACCTTGGCGGATTTGAAAATATTGTCTCTGCTGTAGGTGGCGGTCTTGCGGTCACCGGTAATTATCCTGGGCAAGCCCATACTCCTGACGAATTGCGAATGGACCTTGAGAAAGCGTTTTCCTTGCTCCCCGGCAGTCACCGGCTCAACCTGCATGCCAATTACGCAGAAACAGGCAGCAAAAAAGTAGAACGCAACGAGTTACTCTCTGAGCACTTCTCAGGCTGGTCAGATTGGGCACTGGATTCCGGAATCGGCCTGGACTTCAACCCGACCTTCTTTGGTCACCCTAAGGCTGATGATGGCTTTACACTGGCTCATGCCAATGATGCCATCCGCAATTTCTGGATTGAACACGGTCAAGCCTGTCGACGTATTGGGGCATCGTTCGGCAAGATGCTCAACTCACCTTGTGTGACAAACTTCTGGATTCCGGACGGATACAAGGATTTGCCTGCTGACCGCAAGTCACCGCGTGAGCGTCTTGTCGAGTCACTTGACACGATCTTTGCCGAGGAACTTGATCCCTCACACAACCTTGACGCCGTCGAGTGCAAGTTGTTCGGACTAGGTTCGGAAAGCTATGTTGTCGGATCGCACGAGTTCTACCTGGGCTACGCCATCTCCCGTCACAAGTTGCTCTGTCTTGATGCAGGTCATTTTCATCCCACAGAAGTTCTTTCAGACAAGATTTCAGCCGTGATGTTGTGGGTGGATCGCTTGCTGCTGCATGTAAGCCGTGGTGTGCGTTGGGACAGTGACCATGTTGTCTTACTGTCTGACGAATTGCAGGAAATAGCCAAGGAACTCGTCCGGGGGCAGTACTTGCCAAGAGTCCATATCGGGCTTGATTTCTTTGATGCCAGTATCAACCGGGTCGCAGCCTGGGCGATCGGCAGCAGGGCAGTAATGAAGGCACTCCTAATGGCGTTACTGGAACCTGTGCACACTCTGCGTGAAATGGAACGGGCCCAGGATTTTACAGGTCGTCTCGCCCTGCTCGAACAACTCAAAACAATGCCCTTTGGACTCGTCTGGGATCACTTCTGCAAGTTGAGTAATGTTCCCATGGAATCTGCCTGGCTCAATGAGATCCGTGAATACGAGAAAACAGTCCTGAGCCGTCGGTAATGCTTGTAACAGTTACATGGAGAGACTCATGAATACATCTGCTTCAACTGCCGACTCGTCACGCGATGCTGACTTTCTTTATGAATTTGATCGGGAGCCCATCCCCCAGACGAGACTCCTGGGTCCCGGATATTTCGCTGGTTCCTTTGCAGGTGAACACGTTGCAGCGACCGAGTTTGTCATCGGCGTAACTTTCGTGAACTGGGGAGCCAGTGTCCAGGACATCTTTTACGGGCTGATCATCGGCAACCTGCTGGCAGTCTTGACGTGGACAATGGTATGCGCTCCAATCGCCGTCGATACTCGCCTGACTCTTTACTGGTATCTCAGGAAGATCGGTGGCAAGCATCTCTCCTCCATCTACAACCTGCTCAACGCATTCCTCTATTCAATCTTGGCAGGGTGCATGATCACTGTCTCGGCTTCTGCAATCCGGATTCCATTCGGCATCCCCGCCCAGGTCAACTGGTACCCCACAGATATGCGGTTCGTACTGATTGTGCTGGTAGTTGGGGCAGTGGTTGTGGCCTTGGCAGTACTTGGCTTCAAGAAACTGGCCACCTTTGCCACTGTTTGCTCGCCATGGCTGTTCTTCATGTTCCTGGCCGGTGCACTGGCAGTACTTCCAGAACTCTATTCCGCTGCCAGTAGTGGCAGCTTTTTCGAAATGGCCCAGCAGCAAGTGTGGACAGGTGAAACACCTGACGGAAGCGAACCGATGGGGTTCTGGAAAGTTGCCGCCTTTGCCTGGATCTGCAATCTGGCGATGCATGGAGCTCTCTCCGACATGGCCCTGTTTCGCTATGCCCGTAAAGCATCATACGGGCTCTTCTCATCCTTTGGAATGTTCCTGGGTCATTACCTGGCATGGATCTGTGCAGGACTCATGGGCGCAGGTGCGGCATTGCTGATGAATAAATCCCTCGGTGAGCTTGATGCCGGTGATGTAGGGTATCAGGCACTTGGACTGGCTGGCGCACTGGCAGTCGTGATCGCAGGATGGACAACTTCCAACCCCACTCTCTACCGAGTGGGACTTGCCCTGCAGGCCGTCACACCCAACTGGTCACGCGCCAAGGTGACACTGGTGGCTGGAATCCTGACCACGTTCATCGCCTGTTTCCCATTTGTATTCACTGGACTTCTCGGTTTCGTAGGCATTTATGGCTTCCTGCTTGCTCCGATCGGCGCAATTGTCGTCACAGAGCACTGGATCTTTCCTCGCACTGCCCTCCGTCGCTACTGGGCAAGCCACAAGGGGCTCTCAATGAACTGGGCAGCAATGCTGTCCTGGGCTCTGGCAATCCTGTTGGGGGTAATTCTTGAACGCAGCGGAACCCTGCACTTGTTTTATCTGTTCCTGCCAATTTATGGGTTCACAATGGTCGCGTATTGGGTCCTTGCGAAATCGATGGGCGCCGGTGATGTGGGCGCCGAACCGGAACAGCCAGCAATTGCACCAGCACCCTTACAACCGACACCACCTGAACAGCCTGCTTCCAAATTGTGGATAACTGTATCTGGAATGATCGCTACCATCGCTCTGTTTGCCTGTTGCTGGCTGGCTTATTGTGTCGCTACATCTCCCATGGACTACTACAGGACTGCCTTGGCAGACTTCCATTCAAGTCTGATCATTCCAACTCTCGTTTACTTCATCGCAGGCACAATCTTCTTCACACTGTACGGACGCAAAAGCGCAAATTCATAGACAACCAGTCTTATTTGAAACTTCAAGATGAAGATCAACAGAATCAGTGCCTACCAAGTTGATTTACCCCTTTTAGAGGGGCGATACAACTGGTCCGGTGGCAACTCAGTCGCAGTTTTTGACAGCACGATTGTCCGCATCGACACAGACGAGGGACTATCAGGCTACGGCGAAGTATGCCCACTCGGGCCAGCCTACCTGCCTGCTTATGCATCTGGCGCACGCACAGGTATCCAGGAAATCGGGCGATACTTGCTTGGCCATGACCCCACCCACCTGAGCGTTATCAACCTGGTAATTGATCAGGCCCTGAAAGGGCACCCCTATGCCAAATCGGCAATTGACATAGCTTGCTGGGACATTCTGGGTCAGCTCGCAGGACTCCCTCTGTGCGAGCTAATGGGTGGCAGATTTGGCGACGACTTTATTCTCTATCGTGCGATTTCCCAGGAGCCTCCACAGAAAATGGCTGAGCAGGTGGCATGGTATAGAGAGCAACATTACACAAGATTCCAGCTCAAGGTTGGTTCAGATCCCGACAGCGATATAGAACGTATCCGCGCGGTTGCGAGAGTTCTTGGTCCTGGTGAACACCTTATCGCCGATGCCAATACTGGCTGGTTGCCACATGAAGCCCTGCGTGTTGTACGTGCAGTACAGGATGAAGATGTCTACATTGAGCAGCCCTGCAGCTCCTATGCAGAATGCCTCTCGGTTCGCAGGCATACCAATCATCCCTTTATCCTTGATGAGAGCATCAACTCAATCCAGTCCCTCTTGACTGCAAACCGAGACCAGGCCATGGATGTTGTCAATCTGAAAATCAGCAAGCTCGGGGGTTTGACCAGGACCCGCCAGTTGCGAGACCTGTGTGTTTCGCTCGGTATTGCCATGACAATCGAGGACAGTTGGGGCGGTGATTTTACAACCGCAGCAATTGCCCATCTTGCTCACAGCACACCGGAGCGGTTCCTGTTTACCTCAACAGATTTCAACAGTTATGTCACAGTGAGTACGGCAGAAAATGCTCCCATTCGAAAAAACGGCAGACTAGCGGCCCCGACAACACCTGGACTTGGTCTTGTTCCCCGTTTCGATGTACTTGGTTCTCCGGTTCTCGTGGTTGAGTAAGATTACCAGTCCATCTGTTGCCCGAGCCCCAGTAGTTCCGCTTCCTGCAACACAACCTGCACTGCCGCAACATCCTGAACTGACAACCCCACGGACTTGAAAAACGTGATCTGGTCGTCAGAAGTACGAATTCCTGACTTACCAAGAACCAGGCTGCCAAGATCACTGAGGATATGTTTCCTGGCGATCAGTCCCTGACCTATCGGGATCAACAGGTCACCCGCTTCTTCCTGTGCAGCTTCCCGGTCATCCACGACAACCCGTGCCCTGACAACTGTTTCACCAGGAATCTCCCGATCTTGTGGATGAAAGGATCCAATTGCATTGATATGGACTCCTGCAGGCAAATCCCTGTCTTCAAATACGGGGATACTGGAAGTTGTTGCAGTACAGACCACATCGGCATTCTGCAGAGCTTCTGTTGATGATTTGACTGCTTGGATCTCAATCTGAGATTCCGTACCCGACAGCAACTCGTCGGCCATTATCCTGGCCGACTCAAGCGACAGGCTACAAATATTGACCACTCGAATCTGGCAAACCTCTAGAATCGCTTGAACCTGTGTGCGTGCTTGTGAACCTGCACCAAAAACTGCCAGCACAGCACAGTTATTCCGTGCAAGCAACTGTGTAGCCAACCCACACACTGCTGCTGTCCTGATTGCAGTCAGCGAGACTGCATCAAGCATGGCTAGCGGGACACCGGTGTCCGGGTCAATCGCTAGAACTGATCCATGAATAGAAGGTAACCCTCGGGATCGATTCTCTGGATAAACAGAGACTGCCTTGACTGTGAGCAGTGGCAAGGGACCTGAGCCAATCACTGCAGGCATGACAAGCGTCGATCCCCTGCCCTGTGTTGCTGGCAACACAATCCGTGGAGGAGCCTGGGCTTGCCCCAGTGCATGTGCCTTGAATGCAGTCCTCATGGCCTCAATCGCCTTGGCCATAGGCAATGCACGGGTGATGTCTGCAGGTCCGAGCAGCCTCATCAGGATTCCGGTTTCTGCACTAACAATGCCAGTTTACGATTAAAAACAAGCAGCAATACGACCAGGATTCCAAGCTGGAAAAGGACAGTCCCAACGTTGACCAAATTATCGGGGTCAAACGGTATCAGCCAGCCCTGTGGGTCATCGCTCCAGGACTGGTAGAGCAACCAGCCAAACAGGGCAACAGCCTCAAACGGGACCAGTACTCCGATCAGATAATCCCACCAGCGACCGATACGAATGTCTGAGTGCTCATGATTGATGTTCTCCTTGCGGAATTTCCTGGGCCCAAATCGCACTACGGCGATAGCAAAGAACAACCCTGATAACAGGAGCGCTACCCCCCAGACCCAGTCCTGGTTGTCCAGTACGCTCATGAACATCGCCGAAGGTAATCCAAGCAGGAACACTACCGCAGCAACCAGCTGGATCGCTCGTTGTCGACTCCAGCCTACATCCAGTAGTGCCCGGGTTGCCATTTCAACCATTGCAATCAGGCTTGTAAAAGCAGCAAACGCCAGTGCCAAAAAGAACAGCACCATGAAAAATCCACCATATGGCATCCCACGGAACAACTCAGGCATCCAAATGAATGTAATGCCGATACTACCTTCCGAAAAGATCGTCTCCTGCATCAGTTGCTGAGAAAACGGTGTACCTGCCTGGACCGCTGCCTGGAGCGAATCAAAACCCGCCAGCAAAGCAGGCTCTGATGCTGCATTCTCAATCAAAACAGGAACGACTGAGAACACCGTGCACATAATCATGATGGCTGCAAGCAATGAAATCAGGTTGTTCGCAACTGGCAAAAGAAATGCATTCAGGGCTGTGTCTTCACGTTCTCGCTGATATGCTGCATAACAAAGTGCCAGGCCCCAACCCGCACCTGTATCCCAGGCATTCTGTGTCAGTGCCTCAATCCAGATCCTGGCTCGCGTCAATTGTCCCCAGTCAATGGAGAACAGGAAAGCCATCCCATCCGAGGCTCCAGGCAAGGTAACAGCCCGGACAACAAGTACACCAACCAGCACGATCAAGGATGGCATGAGAATCTTTGCAACCCTTTCTATAGATCCCACTCCTTTTGACACGACCAATACCGCAAGGCCAATCATGACTATGTGTGCCAACACTGGCCAGTTCGATGAGGTGAACTCACTCCAGAACACCCCGGGAGCTGGTCCGTTCAGCTCTCCCAGAACTGCTGCAAGAGCATAGCGGACAGTCCAACCTGCGACGACCGAGTAGTAGCACATGATCCCCGTACTAACACAGACGATGAATGCTCCGCTCCACGCCCACTTCGTTCCTGCCAAATACACAACAGAGCGCACCGGTCCTGAACGAGTCTTGCGTCCCAGTCCGAACTCAACAAGGAGCAGAGGCACTGACCACAAGAACAGGAACACAATCCAGGCAACAAGAAACTCGCCACCTCCATTCTTTGCCGCAATCCTTGGAAATCGCCAGATATTACCTGTGCCAACAGCCATGCCCAGCATGGCCAGCATCATGGCCCACCTTGATCCAAAATGCTGCTGCCCCACGTATCCCAACCTATTGTTTGCAACTCACGAGTGATGCCCTGCACCTTTGCAGTATCCAATTGGCTCCATCGAATTTTCTGAAGACTCCATAATAACCTCCTTCAGGACAATTGTGGCCGTATTCTCCATCGGTCGATTACGGATCGTCGCCAAGAAAAAAGCAGTGCAACCCTACGCGGGCCACACTGCTTGAAGTTCTCAGGTGAGTGAGTGGTAAGCCTGTACTCAATTGGTGGACATCGACGCGAGATCGATAAACGGCACCGCTCCACTGGTTACCTGTGGCAGGACCCCATTCCATTTCTCGATTGCCCGCAGTTGCAGCAGTGACGTTGTGATGGTTTCACGCTGCATGCGCTGCGATTCGGCTTCCGCACGGGCTGTTGTGATCGTCTGCTCAGCCTCAATCTTGATGCGCTCCAGGTCACGTTCTGCCTTGAGTGCATCCTGCTCGGCAGTCTGTTTGTTCTCAATTGCCGTATTGAAAACGGCCGAGAAGTTGAAATCGACAATATTGAATTCGTCCACGATAACATTCCGAGGTAGCAGACGCGCAGCGAGCATCTCCTTGATCAGCAAGGACACTTCCGCACGCCGCGTGATCAATTCCTCAGCCGTAAATTGCGCAGTCGCCGCCTTGACAGCTTCCTGAACCGCCGGGTCTATCAAACGCTCCTTGTACAGTATGCCAACATCCTGATAAATCTCATGCGCCTTATCCGGTGCGATGTGGTAATTAATCGCAATGCGGGAATGAACCATCTGTAAGTCCTTGGAAGATGCCGGTGCATCTGTCTCCGCCTTGTGAATCCTTACGTCAAGCGGAATTATGTCTTGAATAAACGGCATTTTGAATTGCAGTCCTTCTCCACGTACAACTTGCTGGACGCCACCAATCTTAGAAAAAACGACACCCCTCTCACCAGCTCCGACAATCTCAAAAGAGTTAAACAGAATGATGATCAAGCCAAGCACAATCGCGATTGAGCCAATGCCCCGACCGAGTATGCGACCAACCACATCCTTCAGGGTAGTGCCTCCAGATTCTTCATACATAGTAATTATTTCCTTCTAACAACGCGGTTCACCCATGCAATCAGCGCCTATCGAACCGCACAATTATTTGGCGCACACTTTCAGTGTAACCCTAGTTCGTCATATTGAAGTAATCTATTCTTGTAACTGATTGAAAAAACGTCGGTTCCAGGATACAGATCTGACCAATTGGCACTACATTTTACAGATTCTGTTACTTGGCTACACGGCTTTTGCGGCGATGAATACGCGGTTCTACACCGGCGGCCCGGGAGATCATTGTAACTTTCGCTAGCGGACGGACATCCTGGCGGTTGACAAGCAGAGCACCATTCACCTGACGAACGGTAGTGGTGATGCGTACCCAGGAACGCATCCGAGTGCGGATCGATTGCCAGCTCAGGTTGATGCCTTGGGCTTTGAGGCGGGTCCGGATCAGATGCACCCCATGGTATGCCAGAACGGTGATGAAAAGGTGGCTTGAGATACGACTGTCCTTGCTATGCCAGATCGGGCGCAGGCCCAATTCAGATTTCAAGGACCGGAACGTTGCCTCAATTTCAGTGAGCCTCCAATAGGCTCGCAGGATCCGCTCCAGATTCCAGTCGCTATGGCTGGTGCGTAGCACATAGGAGCCGACCCCGGCAGCGGCATCATCGTATTGCTGCTTGCGGGAAAAGGTGACTGTGGAGGCTTTGGTCCCGACCCCCCTGGTAGTGCTGCCCTTGGTGGTAGCGTCCTTGGTGACCCGGACGTCATACTGCCGCGATACTTTCGGGTATCGCTGCATGATGCGCCCAATACTCTGCTGGACCCGGTCATAGTTTTTCAGGAACCCTGGCTTGGAAAGGCCGTCGTGGAGGTGTTGCAGGGCAGCCTCGAATTGCTGACGGTTTTTCTTAAGAATGGCGTTCGCGGTGATCTTCTTGCCTGCGCTTACTGCATAGAGCCGTGCTTCGTCGTCTTTGCTGGCGAGTTTCCAGGCCTGTACCTGCTGACCAGCACTGGTGGTGAGTGTAAGTTCGGCTACGCCCTCGGGTGGCTGCGGTTGGCCTTCCCGACTGACACAAATCCAGTTATAGTGCTGTTGCCGTAGCCAAGTGAGATTCTCTTCGGTGGCAATACCCGCATCCATGATCACGGTGGGCTTCGCGCTACTGTCCTCGCAGACTGCCTCAAGTCGGTCCATAGCGTCCTGCAAGGTGCCTGGTTCAGAGATATTGCCGGGCAGGATCTCGCAGCTGCGCGGGAAGCCTGCCCCATCAAGCAGCAGTGCCAAGCTGACCAGCGGACAGTCATTGCGCTTCTGCTTCGAGCGTCCGAAGCGCCGTAGCGTGTCATTGGGCCGAGCGGTGTAGAAAGTATTGGAAAGATCATAGAAAACAATTGTGTCGGGAATGTCCAGCAGCTGCCGTTCCCGTAGGAACAGCCCCTGCTGGAGGGATTGGCGGTGCTTCCACAGCAGATCATTTATACGGTAGAGCTTGGATAAAGAGATGCCTGTACCGCCGTCAAGAGCAAGCAACTCCAGTGTTGTGCTGTCATCCTGCAGCCAACGGAGTGCCTCGCGCTCGCTGGCAGGATTGATCATTTTCGCCACCACCAGTGCCACCGCAAGGCGGCTGTCACGAGCACTTGCACCCAAGCTCCGCAGCAGCTCCTGGAAGCCAAGTTCTTCCAAGGCCTGCAAGCAAATCCGCTCGCAGCCTACCGAACGGGAGTCCTCCTGGTCCAGCGTGTCAAGATCAACAGTCGCGCTCCTGTCGTCCCGTGCTGTAGCTGCCTGTCTGCCGGGTTGGAATCCACGGGCATGCAGTCTGCGGACAAGATCCTCCGCGGCTACCATAATGTCTGCTGCGGGAGAAAACAGAGGCCTCTGGCCGTCCAGGAGCTGCTCGGCAAGGTCAGCGACCTGTTTCCAGTTTTCCTTTGGTACCCGATAATCGGTTCCGAGATTTAATAGGGTTTTCTGCTGAACCTTGTCACCGCTACGCTCGGAATGTACCAGGCGGTAGCTGTAACCTGGCTTGTCGCCGGTGGTATGAGTTTTGGTAGTTCTGATGTACATAACTGCTGGTTGTGTGGCCTGTAATAGCAGCCTTACAGGAGGGCAGGGGGAAATGCAAGAAGAAAATGCCTATATTGGAATATCTTGGCACTATAAATGGGATTCAGACAGTAATTGGGCGAACATAAGGCGAACGAATGCCCCTGAAACACGGAAAAACGGCGATTAGCGTCTGAAATCAACCTGACATCGACAGGGTTCTAATCCTGTTAAGATGCTTTTGACGAACCAAGTGTAAGCGGAACTGCCCTATTCTGTTAATTAATGGCCTCACGGCCAGGTTTTTCTATTGGGAATTGCAGTTTTTTGACCATCAAGACCCCGCCAAGTGTCAGGGAATCACCGATGTTTTTCGATAAAGGCAAAGACAGGCGACCTGGGAAGGCCAATTTGGCCTCCCACAGTGATCACTACCAGACGCGCTGAACCGCAAGCTAGATGTCGTAGTATAGCGAGAACTCGTGAGGATGTGGACGCTGCCGGACTTCGTCAACCTCCGCTGAGCGCTTGTAATCAATGTAGCTCGCAATCAAATCTTCCGAGAACACATCATTTTGTATCAGGAATTCATGATCTCGTTCGAGGGCATCAAGTGAACCTGACAGATCGTTTGGCAGCGCAGGTACACTTGCCAGTTCTTCCGGCGAAAGATCATAGATATCCTTGTCCATGGCCTCGCCCGGATCAATCTTGTTCTGGATGCCATCCAGTCCTGCCATCAGGCAAGCCGAGAACGCCAGATAAGGATTGCAGGAAGGATCAGGGTAGCGCAACTCAACACGCTTGGATTTCGGGTTCGGCGAGTACATTGGAATCCTGCAGGCTGCTGAGCGGTTACGCCGTGAGTAGGCCAGACTGACCGGAGCTTCGAAGCCCGGAACCAGGCGCTTGTAACTGTTTGTGGTCGGAGCCACGATTGCGGCCAATGCCGGGGAGTGCTTAAGCAGTCCACCGATGTAGAACAGGGCTATCTCGCTCAGACCGGCATAACCGTCACCTGCAAAGGTGGGCTCACCGTCTTTCCAGATCGACTGGTGGGTATGCATACCAGTGCCGTTATCATTCCATAGTGGTTTCGGCATGAAGGTAGCTGACTTGCCATGCTGCATGGCGACGTTCCGCACGATGTACTTGTAAAGCATCATGTTGTCAGCGGAAAGCACGAGCGTATCGAAACGTTGGTCAATCTCACATTGCCCGCCAGTGGCAACCTCATGGTGATGGCATTCGATATCAATGCCACATTGAATCATCACCTGCACCATCTCGGTACGGATATCCTGCAAGTGGTCGGTTGGCGGTACCGGGAAGTAGCCCTCCTTGTAACGAGGCCAATACCCAAGATTGTTCGCCTTGCGGCCCGAGTTCCAGCGGCCTTCTTCCGAATCAATGTGGTAGAAGCCAAAGTTGTAGGAAGAGTCAAATCTCACATTGTCAAAAACGAAGAACTCTGCCTCTGCACCGAAAAAGGCGGTATCCCCAAGACCTGTGAACTGCAGGTATTTCTCTGTCTTCTGTGCAATCCAGCGCGGGTCGCGCTCATAGTGCTGCTTGGTGATGGGATCCACGATGTTGCAGATCATATTGAGTGTCGGAGCAGTTGTAAACGGGTCCATAAAGGCAGTATCCGAATCCGGAATGATGAGCATGTCGGACTCACTGATTGCCTGCCAACCACGAATTGAAGAACCATCGAAGCCGAAACCTTCTTCAAAGCTGCTCTCCTCAAGCATGCTGATGGGGTATGAAACGTGTTGCCAAAGTCCAGGCAGATCTGCAAATCGTAGATCTAGAATCTGAGCATCGTTTTCTTTTGCGTAGCTAAGAACTTCCTTAGGGGTTCTGATAGTAGCCATGGAATCCTCCTGATGATTTCCAATTAGAAAGAGAAGAAATAAACATTCCTGACTGAAACCGCCGTAGAGCAGTCAGAATCAACAATTGAAATTCGATACTAGCACACCATCTCTAAGGGCTTATCGAGTACTGAGTGCCATAAAAATTATTGATATCGCTACGGCTTGCATCTGTCTATTCCGGTCGAACTAGCGACCTGGCATCTGGATTGTCAGGACCAAAATGCTTGAGCAGAACCAGGTTTTCGTTTCGGCTCGAATTTTCTATCCGCACCCCTTTACAAGCAGCATTGCTGGTAACAAAATACTCGTCGGCAGTCAAATCCCCAAAACGAATCATCGCAGGGGTATGAGCCTCGTAAACGCCGATCCGACCACGACCTTGCGTCAGGATCATGCCATAGGCAGCTGCATCCGAGATAGTTACACTACGACCCGGGTAAACAGTTAGTTCCTTCGCTGAATAATAGGCTGTGGAATATGTGACCCAGGACTCACAATATCCGGATTCCAGCATTTCTTCAACTTGCTTCACAGGACTGGGTTCAAAAAACCTGTTCTGCATGAAGTACGGATCGACATTGGCATTCCAGTCAAGCATCCCGATAATGTACTCAAGATCCTGGTGGTGTTCCTCCGGGACATCTTTCACGAGAAGATCCCATGGCACGGCCCTGCCTTCCACCAGGGACTGGAACATGCCAAAGACATCCGAGTTGACCTGCGGTTCGTAGGTAACAGCTGAGCCAGGGGCATGCAAGACCCCTGCCGGGATCTGCCAGCCGGTACCTGGCTTCAGCTTGTAGGCCTTGGAGTGATAGAGAATACCGTTATCGCCTTCATTCCAGCGCTCAAGACAGCGCCTGATGTCATCTGTTGTCGTTCCGGGTTCAAGCCCCATGAAGGTATAAGCAAAGTTGTTTTCCTTGTAGTTGAGCTGGGGTGGAAAATAGTAGGCCTCGGGCTTACCTCTTCGGCCTACCCGCGCTGCAGCCGCTTCGTTCTGATGCATGTGATGCGGGATCGGACCAAGGTTGTCAAAGAACTTGCAAAGAACATTCCAGCCGCCCTGGCTACTCATCACGTCCTGGCCTAGAATCTCGTTCCCGATCTCATCGACTGCTTCCTTCAGCAAGATCTTCCTGGGATCACCCCTGCCATTCTCAACCACGATGTACGACAGTCCTTCGTCTTCAGGGGTGCCGGGGCCGTTGTCTGCCTGTGTTGTTGAAGAGAACCAGCGCTCATCAATGCCACCACGATGCGCACCAAGCGCATACAGGTCATTCGGATGCAACTTCAGGCGCCCCCCGGGCATCAGAAAGGATCGTGGCACCCAACAAGGGGCCAACCTGAAAATGCCTTCACCCTTTGAAAGCGCATCTTTTACTGATTCAATGTTCTGGGACATGCAGGCTATGATATCGGACACTGTTGTAATTCGAGGCTTGGAGTCAATTCCATGAATGCCAGAATCGGAAATATTGCACTACAAGATCACACGTGAGGAAATTGTTACTCGCTCGCTTAACATGAAACAAGACGAAATCGGTCTTGAAGCGGTACTTTGCAACTACCTCCGGGCAAGTTTTCAGTAAACGTTGACGGTTCAAAACCAGTCATCACACCAGCGAACGTGGCGGAATTGGCAGACGCGCTAGATTTAGGTTCTAGTGGGGCAACCCATGGGAGTTCGAGTCTCCCCGTTCGCACCAAACCTAACCTGATTTATCAAAACCGAACAGGATTGCTTGCTGGTCCGGAACTCGGGTTATTTCACCAGCTGGCCTAAAATCAGATTGATTTGAGGGCTATGCTATCAAGGATCTACTCTCATGTCATTTCGAGGCAAGATTCAGTATTTCTTGCATGGCATTGCTGCCTTGGCAGCAGCAGCCATGTTGCATGCAGTTGCTCCTGAAGGATCCGAGATATACAAGCAACACTGCGCACAGTGTCATGAAAGTGGTGAAAACCGCGCGCCTCCCATCGAAGCCATGCAACAGCTACCAGCTTCGGCAATCATTGATTCCCTGCTAAACGGCAAGATGACATTCATCGGCAAGACACTGCCGCCCGGCCATGCGGCAGCGGTTGCAGCCTTTTTGTCTGTCCGAGCTGAACGAACGGTTTCAGATTCAGCTGGGTTCTGCCAGGAAAGCCCCAGCTGGAATGACCCATTCTCAGGACCACTCTGGATTGGCTGGGGATCGGATCTGGATAATTCGCGTTTTCAGCCAGCTGAACTCGCTGGACTTTCCGCAACCGATGTTCCGAACCTTCACCTGAAATGGGCTTTTGGGTTTCCTGACTCCGATCGCGCGAGGGCTGCGGCCACAGTTGCCGGTGGCCGCATATTACGTGGGAGGAGGGCGCGATAACCACATCTACGCTCTGGAAGCCAAATCAGGATGTATTGTCTGGAAGTACAAGACCAGGTCCGAAGTCCGCTCAGCCATCGTTTTATCCTCACCTGATCCAGACGGACTAGTTAAGGCACTGTTTGGTGATACAAGAGGCACCATTTACGCGATAGATGCTTCCAGCGGGAAACACCTCTGGAGAACTCGTATAGAAGAGCATCCGGCAACTACGATTACCGGGTCTCCCGTGTATTACAAGGGACGCCTTTTCGTAGGCGTGAGTTCAGGAGAGGAGTTCACAGGAGCTGCCCCTGACTACCAGTGCTGCACATTCCGAGGCAGCCTCGTTGCCCTGGATGCCGACAACGGCGAGAGGCTATGGAAGACCTATACAATTCCGCAACAACCACTGCCTGGCCGTCGCAATAACCATGGAGTTATCCAGCATGGACCTTCTGGAGCAGGCATCTGGTCCGCACCAACCATTGACACCTGTCTTGGCCGCATTTACATAACGACCGGAGATGACTACTCCGACCCAGCTACAACAGACAGTGACGCAATCATTGCATTCGATATGGATTCAGGAAAGCGGTTGTGGTCACGACAGTTTACCCCGGATGATGCCTACAACATGGCCTGCAACCCGCGAGTTGACCAGGCCAATTGCCCTCAGGCTCGTGGCCCGGATTATGATTTTGGTTCTTCCGCTATACTTGTCGAAAATCGCGATGGACAGCGCTTGTTAGTCGCTGGCCAGAAGTCTGGCTTTGTACATGCAGTGGACCCCGACCAGGATGGTGTCATTGTCTGGCGACAGCGTGCCGGGGCAGGCGGAACTTTAGGAGGAGTCCAGTATGGCCCGGCAGTCGATTCGAATAATATCTATGTCGCCATCTCGGATATTTCATTCGGACGCATACGGGACCAGGAAGGGAAGATGCGAGGAGGGGCTATTCCGGATGTGGGAGGTGGCATCACTGCTTACCGCCTCAAGGACGGCAAGCAGATTTGGCATACCCCGGGGTATGCCATGTCCTGCTGGGCGATGGGGCTGCTCACCAGCACAGTCAGCAGCAGTAACAGTGATTCCTGGCGTTGTGTTCTCAGGTGCACTCGACGGAGTTATCCGGGCTTACTCAACAGAGAATGGCCGGTTGCTGTGGAGCTATGACACAGTTCGCGGGTTTGAGACCTTGAATGGAGTGTCGGCCACTGGTGGTTCGTTGAATGGGCCCGGCCCTGTTGTTGTCGATGGCATGCTCTATGTCAACTCCGGTTATGCCCAGTTCGGTTCCATCCCGGGGAATGTCTTGCTGGCCTTTGCTCCAGTTGGGGAGTGACCTGGCAAAACCAGGGTGCCATCGACACCTGATGGATTCAGGAGTATTGTAATAGTTGGAAGGAGTTGCAGAAATACAATGCGTTATTCAGAATTGATGATCCACCCCATGAGGGAGGAACTGTCCCGTCACGGTGTTGAGGAGGCCCGCACTCCAGAAGATCTCGACCGTATCCTGTCGCCTGGAAGCGGCACTGTACTGGTCGTCGTAAACTCCGTCTGCGGTTGTGCCGCCGGTTGCGCACGGCCGGGCGTCGTGCAGTCCTTGCAGAGCGAGGTTCGACCTGACACGGTTGCAACAGTATTCGCCGGTGCAGACCTCGAATCCACTGCCTATCTCAGGCAGAAACTGTCCATGTATCCACCCTCCTCACCCTCCTTTGCACTGTTCCAGGACGGCGAGCCCGTGTACATGATGCACAGGCATGAAATTGAAGGGCGGGAAGCCAGCATGATTGCAGAAGCTCTCAAGCAGGTCTACGGGCAACTCTGCAGCAGTAAACCTGTGGAAAGCGTTTAAACCAACACTCAGGCAGCAACACTGACCGGTGGCTGCTGCAGCTGATCCTCTACCCAAGCTTTGACCTGTTCAATGGAATCCTGCTTGACCTTTTCATAGCCACGGATTTCCCGTGGAGCATCTGCAAGAACAGATGCCTGATCGAGTGAGCCGACATCCAGTTGCTCAATCTGATTCTCAATCAGCTGTCTGTACCATTCAATCAATGCCCGCTCCTCGCTACGGGAAGGCAGCCAACCAAACGGATCGAGAACTGAACCGCGCAGACGCTTGCCATGTGCCAGCAGTTTCAAAAATGGATGCAACCAGGGGCCAAAAGATATTTTTTTGTGAATGCCAAAACTACGCAGCAACGGAGGGTGCAAATGGTAAATCAGGCGCACTGGTTTCTCATAGGTCTCTTTAACCTGATTTTCGAAAGCAGGATCCGTCAATAGCCGTGCAACCTCATATTCATCCTTGTAGGCCATCAACTTGTGCAAGTTCCAGGCCACAGCGCGTGTGAATGTTTCACTACTCGGTTTCACACGCATTTCGGCAGCTCTGACTCGCTCGACAAAACTGCGATAAGCAGCTGCATAAGTTGCATTCTGGTAGGCAGTCAGTTCTATCTCGCGTTTGTCAATCAGGTCATTGAGATCTTCCGGTTCAGAATCAGCCCCTGCATTTGAAAGATACGAATCAAGCATTTCAGGGGCAAGTGCGTACTGCCTGCCCCAAGTAAAAACTTCCAGGTTCCGTTTCACAGCAACTCCATTCATGCGAATGGCTTGCATGATTGACACCCTGGACAATGGCAGCAACCCTCTCTGGAATGCCACACCTACCAAGAACATGTTGCAGTAAATATGCCCTCCGAATAATGACTCTGCAAGTGTGGTGGCGTTGATAAACTCACAAGCATCGTTTCTTGTGCCATTGCGGACATCCTGCAAATAAGCACCGTCGGGAGAAAGAACAGTGAGTCCCTTCCGGATTGCCTCGCCAGTCAGCAACTCCTTTGAATTCACGATGGCTGCTGTCCTTTCCGAGTTGCAGCAGCTGAGATTTGGCTCGTAAGCAGCACCTACCAGGTCAAAACCAAGCAGCAAGTCTGTACACCCGAACGGGATCCGCTGGGATGCCTCGACCCTTGATTTACTGATCGTGAGGTGAGATACAACGGCACCACCTTTTTGGGCTACACCGGTTTGATCCAGCGTAATGGCATACAGTCCGTCCAGCTGGGCTGCGGTAGCCAGCAGGGCATTGATGGTCACTACACCTGTGCCCCCAACCCCAGGCATCAGGATGTGATAACCATTCCCTGAACTCACCAGGGTGACTGGTTCAGGCAATTCAAGCGAAGGTAGTTCAGGTAACGGCTTGCGACACAATCCACTACCCTGCTCAATCATGACCGATACGAATGAAGGGCAATCTCCCCAGGTACAGGTATAGTCTGCATTGCAGGAGGATTGATGGACCTTGGTCTTTGGTCCATATTGGGTATCGACCGGTAGTAGCGAGACGCAGTTGGCTTTCGAAACACAGTCCCCGCAGCCTTCGCATGCCCGCTCATTGATCAGAATGCGACGCTCAGGTTGCGGCAACAATCCACGACTACGGTGACGGCGCTTCTCGGCGGCGCAGAACTGGTCGTAGATCAGGATTGTGACCCCTTCTACCTGCTCTATTTCCGCTAGAACATCCTCCAGGTCTTCCCTGCTCCGCAGTTCAACCATGGATGCCAGTGGCTGGATTTTTGAGTACTTGTCCGGTTCATCACTGAGCAAGACAATTTTTTGAACTCCCTGTGCTGCAAGCTCATGCGTCATAGCCGGCACCGACAGGACACCGGCAGGTTCCTGCCCACCTGTCATCGCAACGGTGTGGTTGTAAAGAATCTTGAAGGTAATATTGCTGCCAGCAGAAATCGCTGCCTGTACAGCCTGTTTTCCCGAATGGAAATATGTCCCATCACCCAGGTTCTGGAAGATGTGTTTCTTGCCACTGAAAGGTGCCGCCCCAATCCAAGCGGCCCCTTCTCCGCCCATCTGAAAGATATACTCGATCCCACGCTGGACTTCTTTCATCAAGCCAGCCATGCCATGACATCCAATCCCGCCACCAGCAATCTGACCTTCCAGTAACAATGTGGAACGATTGTGCGGACAACCTGAACAATAACTGGGAGTGCGGGCTCGTTGGGGGGCAGGGTCAGTTGATTTCGCTGTTTCCTTTTGTATTCCAGGCAGTCGGTCCGCCAGATGGGGCAAGGTATCAATGAAACGGCACAGGACCAGGGCAATCATGCCTGCTTCCAGTTCGCCGGTCGATGGCAAGAGACTTTTGCCAGCCATGTCCTTCTTCCCTGTGACCAGGGGGCGTGCTGCCTGGTTGTACAGCAACTCCCGAATCTGCAACTCAACGAAAGAACGCTTCTCCTCAATTACCAGGATGTTCTCAAGTCCATGGGCAAACTCATTGACGATACCTGGTTCAAGCGGATAAGTCATACCCAGCCTCAGAAGACGTACGCCCGCACTGGCAAGCTCGGTCTCAGAGACACCCAGCAATCGCAGAGCCGACATCAAATCTGCATAACTTTTTCCAGCCGAGACAATTCCCAGGCGGTCCCCATCGGTGCGAACCGTAATCCGGTTGATCCCGTTCTCCCTGATAAAAACCTTTGCTGCCTGTAGTCGGTGCTCGTGCACCTCAGTTTCAAGGCTCAGGCTGTAAGGGACTACGCGCATCGTGGCCATGACCTTGCGGTACGTCTCGCCATCAATCTCCAGTTCCGGAATCAGAAACGAAGCGCGCTCTTGCCCGAACTCAACAATGCCACCACCATCACACAGGTCGGTTGGCAGCTTGAGGGCAGACCAGGCACCGCTGAAGCGGGACATTGAATACCTGCAATCCCGAGATCAAGTACCTCCTGGGTGTTGGAAGGGCTCAGTATGGGAACCGCACAGCTGTAAAGGGACAACTCACTCTGGTGCGGAATTGTCGAGCTTTTTGAGACATGGTCGTCTCCTGCCAGAGCAAGCGCCCCACAATTCTCCCCTGTGCCAGCGAAGTTGGCATGGCGCAGGGCATCCCCGCTACGGTCCAGTCCGGGACCCTTGCCGTACCAGATCCCCACAGCACCATCAAAACGGGGATCAGGAAACTTCTGGAAAACCTGACTGCCCATCACGGCCGTAAGGGCAAGTTCCTCATTTACTCCAGGGAAAAAATGGATTCCGTGCTGTGAGAGAAAGTTTCCTGCACGTTGCAAGGCAATGTCATAGCCACCTAGTGGTGAGCCTTCATATCCGGATATCAGGCAACCTGTTTTCAAGCCTTGAGAGCTATCGCGCAACATTTGTTCGATTGGCAGCCGCACCAGGGCTTGTATCCCTGTCATATAAGCTGCACCTGAGACTAGTGAGTATTTATCGTCCAGTGAACCTTTGCTTGCAGCCATATGACCTCTATCATGGAATGTTCCTGGATCCTGGCAGGTTCCATATCATGCCTGTTGCACTCCCGGACGTCCATCTTCGACCAAAAGCGTAGCCAAGGTACTGATAGGAGAATTTCGACTAGTGACTGATTCCAGGACGCGGTAATGAGACTTCCAAAGTCCTGGTGTCAACTCGCAACTGATATATCCTCGTTGTTTGTTAAAGAGTTTAACGAAAGGATTCTCCCGCTGCACAGTCGCCGCATACTCATGACCCGGCTCTCCATCCCCTCCGGAACTGATTGAAGTACAGACGAATTCGGATGCAACCACTGGAGACTCAGGATTGTCGAAATCCACCTTCAAATCACTGGCCCAGTTGCTGTGAATATCTCCTGCCAGCACGACCGGGTTGCGGGTACGGCTTTGCTGCAGGTATTGCAATAGCTCCCTACGCGGCACATCGTAGCCCGACCATTGGTCCATTGAATAAGACGCGTCAGGGCCAGGGACACGATCGACCCGCGCCATCATGACCTGCTGGGCCAGCACATTCCAGTGTGATCGGGATGAGTTCAGGGTTTCAAAAAGCCAGCTTTTCTGGATTTCCCCGAGCAGGGTGGCCTCCGGGTTAACAACACCTGGACAAAACGGCTTGGTTCTGTCCCCACAAGGCTGGTCACTGCGATACTGCCGGGTATCAAGGACTGCAAATCTCGCCAGACGTCCAAAATCAATTTTGCGATAAAGCTGCAGGTTCGGACCCTGTGGTAATTGCGCTGCACGCAACGGCATGTGTTCGTAGTAGGCCTGATAGGCGGCAACACGGCGTGCGAGAAAGCTGTCAGTGTCAATACCCTTCTCTTCAGAAACAGTTGCTGCGTAGTTGTTGTCAAACTCGTGGTCGTCCCATGTCAGCAGCCAGGGACAGGCCGCATGTGCACGTTGCAAGTCTGTATCAGTGCGGTAGAGCGCAAGCCTGTTGCGATAATCCTCAAGTTCCTTCAACTCACCACCATGATGAGAGCGGACTCTTGGCTGGGCTGCCCCTTCGTAGATATAGTCACCAAGATGGATGATCAAGTCGGGGCTGTCATCCACCATGTACTTGTAGGCCGTGAAATAACCCGTTTCGTAGTGCTGGCAGGATGCCACAGCGAAGCGCAAATGCTGGGGCATTGAACCTGAGGCAGGTAGTGTCCGCGATCGGCCTGTACCACTCTCTGCATTCCCCGCTCGAAATCGGTACCAGTACCAACTGTCAGGGGACAATCCATCCACTTCTACATGAACAGAATGAGCCAGACGGGGGTCTGCTACTGCCCATCCATTGCGCAGCACCTTCTGAAAACCTTCATCAGCAGCGACTTGCCAGTGAACATCGATCTCATCGCCATCAAGACCCCCACCACTAAGCGGTTCAGGAGCCAGCCGGGTCCACAGCACAAAGCCATCTGGTGCAGGGTCACCGGAAGCTACTCCGAGCGAGAAAGGATTATTGTCGAAGCTTACGTTCCTGCGTTGGGCACCCGCACGCAGTGCCAAGGAAGGGATAGCCGCCATTGTCAGGAACGCCCGTCTGGATAGAAGCATGTTCATATCCTACACATGTTCAATAATTCGGAACACTTGGATTCCGCCCTGCAGATAGGATATATTCTGTAGCTGGAGGACAATCAAATATGATAATGCGAATATTAGGTTTTTTATTGGTCATTGTCGGTGCTTTCCTGGCAGGCACGCTGGTTCCAACTGCTTCTACACAGTCTCTGAAGCGAAGCTTTCTAAGAATCGATTTCATGCAAATACCCGCTGGAAAGGCTCTCCAGTACCGTTCTCTTGAGAGGGACCTCTGGAAGCCTGTTCATCAACTCCGCGTTAACAAGGAATACATCTCTTCATGGAAGTTGTACGGTCATCACTTTCCTGGAGGGGACCAGAATTACCAGTACGTAACAGTCACCGAATTCCCCTCTCTGCAAGCCATGGATGAGTTGCACTACCCGGAACTTTTTCAGGAAGTTCATGGTGCTGATTACGACACCAACATCACAGTGAAGACACTTGATTCGCGAAGACTCACCCATACGGACATCTGGGCTCTGCTTGATTATGTGGATGAAAGTACAAACAAGCGCTGAAAATGCCAAATTCAAGAATGTTGATGGCAACATTGCAACCTACAATCAAAGGGTTGTGGCCTCGTTAATTCCTGATGATTCTGGTTTATCCAAAATGAAATTCTCAAAGCTAAATACATTTCCCTTGATCGTATTGGCCATTGTTGCCTTGACAAGCTCAAGCTGCGTTGTTGGCAAGTTTCCGCCTGACGAACACAACAAAGTCGCCAAACCCTTGATCTATAACTCCGCTGCTGCCGACCCGTTGGGAGTACTGCTGTCTGGAAACACAACAATCAAGACGGACCAGACCTACAACCCTTCCAACGAAATGCTGGAAGGTGGCACGGATACCCAGTTGATCAGCAGCCTTCCTGATTACAGCACCCAGGAACTCGCCCACCAGGTAGCAATGCACATGTCCCTGGTTAACTCCTTCACTGCTCCAATTGATTCCGAACTTGGTTTCGATTCAAGCAAGCTGCCCCCTGTCCTCTGGACGGAACATGGCACTTTGCTGAATCGGTCCCAGCGCATGCTGTTTCGGTTACAAACCGAAAAACCCCAGGAAACCAACCCCCTGATGTATATCGAACAACTCGGACTGTTGCTGTACGCTCCATTGGTTCTTGATTACGCACCTACCAATGACCGCATGGCTGCAATCATTCAGCGCTTGGACAAGACACCTGCGTATCTGGAGACTGCGAAAGAAAACCTGCGGTCAACGTCCGGGATTCGTAAAAACGCAGCCCAAGAAGCTACAGATGGTGTCATTGGGCTGATCCGTAATGTCATCTCCGAACAACTTGCAGGCAGCCTGTCTAGTGATTTCAATACGGCTATCGGAGATGCTATTGCGGCACTTGAAGACTACAAGAGATTCCTGGGCGGACTTGCGGCTAATGACGACTGGCGTGCCGGGAGCTCATTTTTCGGTGAAAAACTCCAGCTTGAAACAGCATATCCACTGCCAGATCTTGCAACCATTCTCAAGGATGCAGAAGGGGACTTTGCGGAGGCTCACGATGCCCTGGTCAGTGCTGCAGAACCCATCAACCGGCGTATCTATGGTGGTAGTCGTCCCAGGGATGATTACCGCCTGATCAATGATGTACTGGAAGTCCTCGAAGGTGAGAACCGGACAAGGAACAACCAGGGGATGATGTCCCAGATGGAAAAGGATACGGATGAAGCGCGCAAAATTTGTAATGAAGAAGAACTGGCACCTGTGCCAGAGGAACTCCAGTTAACCGTTGTCGAAACGCCCGAATTCATGCGCATCTCCGTGCCTCTCGCAGGTGGCTTTGGGCCCAGTGCTTCCACCGGAGATAACAATGCACTGGTCTGGCTCACGCCAGCACCCCCGGATGCTTCACGCGCCGAACTGCGTGACCGGTTGACAACCAACAACATCTATCAGCTCAAACTCCTGGCATTGCGTTACGGAATCCCGGGCTATGCCCTGATTGGTGCAATCTCCTCCCAAATGGAAACCGACCAGCACAAGCTCACTCACCTCATTGATCCATTACCAGCGTTCTATAACGGATGGCCAATTTATGTCACCGAGACCACGGTGGAGGCTGCCTACACAGGCGACGTGGATTTTATCTGGCTCAAATACAAGTTGCAGACAATCGGAGCAGCCATGGTGGATTTACAACTACACACAGGCAATATGAGCACATCGGGTGCTGTGGAATTTCTGACAAGACGTGCATATATGGAAAGCAGCGCTGCACGCGCACTGGTGCGTTCCATGCAAGTCAACCCGACAACTTCAACTTCGACATATCTTGGTTGGAAGGGCTGGCAAATGCTGAGGGAACATTACCAGGAAACAACCCAGGACTTCAGCCTGACTTCGTTTCATGGCAAGGCTCTTCAGACCGGGTCGATGCCACTAATCGAGTTCTCTTATGCCATCAGCGGAGCCAAGGGTCGTTTGTCCTTCAATACCGGTGACAACGACTAGCCCTGATAGCCAGTTCTCTACTGCAAAACAACCTGATCTCGGTTTGTAAGGTTTGGATAGTCAAGGTGCCTAATGCATCAACAATTTGATGTTGATCCTATGATTATCCGGGATACTATTGAGCACGATTTACCGCAACGTATCGGGATCCACAAAGGGATGGTGTTAACAGAACCATCATGAACTTATAAAAAGTCACCACGTTCTACTCACTGATAGCATTTGTAACCAGAGCGGTACTTTCGTTGTGTTGGAAGTTCAGTGGCTTTTGTGGTAGAAAGTATAGAGGGGTGTGGACGGTTGATCTGTACCTCTGCAAAGAATTTATACGCTTGCAAACCAATACCCGACAGTCCAAGGCTGATAAAGCTGGTTTTCTGTTTCCGGGAGTAACAAAGTGCCAAAACTCAAAACACATCGTGGAGCTGCCAAGCGCTTTCATCTCACCGGCAGTGGCAAGGTCAAGCGTGGTAATTCGCTGAGGAATCACATACTGACTAAAAAGACACAAAAGAGAAAGCGTCACTTGCGCAAGGGTTCATTGGTCAGTCCAGCCTTTCAGAAAGCCGTGCGTCGTATGATTTCCAGCTAGTCAGGTTTTCAACAGGTCAAGTGCTGCCCTGCTCCGAACCCGCTGCAAAAAAATTCAGTCTTCGTACCTTGGGATGCGTCGACAAAGGGAGAAACCGTGCCAAGAGTGAAACGAGGAAATCATCGCCTCAAGAAACGCAAACGTGTACTGGCAAAAGCCAAAGGCTATTTCCTTGCAAAAAGCAAGCTTTATAGATATGCACTAGAGGCTGTAAACCGTGCTGATCAATTCGCTTATATTGGACGCAAGCTCAAAAAAAGGGATTTTCGTTCCCTTTGGATCACCCGCATCAACGCAGCTGCAAAGTCCAATGAGATCAATTACAGCCAGTTCATGCATGGGCTCAATCTTGCCGGTATCAGGCTCAACCGCAAGATCATCGCCGACATGGCAGTACGTGATCCTCAGGGATTCAGCCAACTCGCAGACAAGGCCAAACAGGCCATTGCCGCTGTACAAGCCACAGCCAGTTAAGTCAGCCTGCGGTATTCTCAATCCGCAGGAATACACGTGACGATTGAGGAAAAAACAACTCAATCGCTTGACGCCCTGCTCAATGCGGGCGACACGCTGGAAGGGCTTTACAATTCGTTGCGCTCGGCATTTGAGTCTGAAAGTCGGACTGCAAAAGAAAACGAGCAAAAACAAGTCCTGCGAGACCGTTGGCTAGGCCGCAAGAATGGCCTCCTGACAGCAGCCAATGACAATTGGCTGAAATCCGCACCACGGGATCAAAAACCCATTGTTGGCAGGTTGCAAAACAAGTTTAAAAAGTATCTGGAACAAGCAATCCAGGACCTGCTGCAGGTCTCGGAAACCACTGCAAGTAAAAGCCGTACCCTGGATGTAACACTCCCAGGTCCTGCACGACCCTACGGAGCAAAGCATCCAATTCGTCTGGCTCTGGAAGAAATCCTGGAAATCTTTCAGTCACTCGGCTATTCCGTTGCAGAAGGGCCTGAGATCGAAACATTTTTTCACAACTTCGAGGCCCTGAACTTCCCTCCTGACCATCCCGCCGTCGACGAGATGGACACCCTCTTTCTGGAAGACGGGATGCTTTTGCGCACCCACACCTCTCCCTGCCAGATCCGGATCATGCAGGCCGAACAGCCTCCCCTGCGCTATGTAGTCCATGGCAAGGTATACAGGAACGATTCACCAGACGCTACCCACAGCCCGATGTTTCACCAGCTTGAAATGTTCGCAGTGGATCATAACATCACACTGGGGGACCTCAAGGGGACTTTGGAGCATTTTGTAAAACGCTACTTTGGACCGCAGACCCGAGCACGATTCCGTCCCAGCTACTTTCCATTCACGGAACCAAGCGCAGAAGTGGACATAACCTGTCCCTTCTGTTCGGGAAGCGGTTGCCGTGTTTGCAAGCAGACCGGCTATATCGAAGTGCTTGGCTGCGGCATGATTGATCCCAAAGTGTTGAGCAATGCTGGCCTTGACCCCCAGAAATACCAGGGGTTTGCCGCTGGGTTCGGGTTAGACCGCTTCGCATTGCTCAAATATGAAATTAATGACATCCTCCTGATGTACCAGGGTGATGTCCGTTTTTTAAGGCAGTTCCGGTAAATGCGCATCCTGCTTAGTTGGCTCAAGGACTTTGTTGAGATCAGGGAAGCTCCAGAAGACCTGGCACACGCGCTGACCATGGCTGGCCTTGCTGTCGATGCCATTGACAAGCACGGCAGGGAGACGGTTTTCGAGTTCGATATCACTAGCAACCGACCGGACGCCATGAATCACTTCGGCATGGCGAGGGAAATTTCCGTACTGTACAGTCGTTCACTCAAACTACCCGAAATCAAATTCGCTGAGAGCGAGGAAAAGGCATCTTCCCGGGCCACTGTCGTGATCGAGGACCAGGAGTCATGTATACGCTATGTCGGACGGGTATTTGAGGATGTTCATGTCAAGGAATCCCCGAAGTGGATGCAAAAGCGTCTTGAGCTATGCGGTATTCGTGCCCTCAACATCATGGCCGACCTGACTAATTACGTCTTGCTTGAAACCGGTCAGCCAACACATGCTTTCGATCTTGACACGCTATCGGAAAACAGCATCGTGGTGAGGCGGGCCAGGCCGGAAGAAACCTTGATGACGCTGGATGGTGAGCTAAGATCTCTCTCCCCGGAACATCTTGCAATATGCGATGCACACAAGCCCGTTGCGCTTGCCGGTGTGATGGGCGGGGCTCCGACCCAGATTACTACGACGACCCGCAATGTTTTACTGGAGGCTGCCTGGTTTCGGCCTGCCCTGATTCGGAATACCTCACGGCACTTCAAACTTTTTACAGAGGCATCCCACCGTTTCGAACGAGGAGCCGACTGGGATGCCACAACCTGGGCTACGGACCGCATTGCAACCCTGCTGCGGCAAACCCAATCCGGAACAGTTTTGCGTGGGCATATCGACTGCTACCCGAAGACCCGGAAGCTCCCGTCCATCAAGCTTGAGAAGGATCGTATCCAACGACAACTGGGAGTCAAAGTCAGTGACAAGGAAGTTCTCGCAATCCTCGAACACCTTGGATTCAAGCCGGTGTCTTGCACCAAGGGATGGCAGATGCAGGCCATCAGTCAGCGTCTGGACGTTGAGCGCGAGATTGACCTTATTGAGGAAATCGCCCGTATCTATGGCTATGAGAAAATACCAGCCACACTGCCAGCAACCGGAGCGGCTCCGGCAACCACCCCATTTGCCAGTGAAGAAGCCAAGTTAAGGTCCGGTGTCCAGGCACTGGGGTACGACGAAACAATTGGTTTTGCTTTCATCTCTTCCAGTGAAGCTGAACAATTTGGCAGTTCCAAAGCCGTGAAAATTCGCAATCCCCTATCCAATCAATGGGATGTCATGCGCAACAGCGCTGTACCGACCATGCTGCGTGCCTTGGAATGGAACCTGAACCGTAAGCAGCCGAGCATACGACTGGCTGAATTCGGACGTTTGTACAAGAAATCGGGACAGAACTACAAGGAACCCAGGATACTCACGCTTGGTGCCAGCGGGCTGCAGCAGCCTCTTTCATGGCATGAGGTGCCCAAGGCAGTGGACTTTTATGACCTGAAAGCAGACCTCACATGCCTACTTGAATTCTTCGATCCTGGAAACCTGCGTTTTTCAAAGAAAAAGCTGCCTGGATATTACAAACCCGAATCAGCATCCTGTATATCTGCGGGGAGAACAGTACTGGCATACTTCGGTGAGATCAATCCGACCATCTTGCGTGCTCGGAAGATCCGCCAGCCTGTCCTGATCGCTGAGGTGATGCTGGATCCGCTCTACCAGAAAGGGCTCAGAAAACCATTCCACCGGAACTTTCCCAAGGTGCCCTCCAGCAGCAGGGACTTCTCACTGCTTGTACCTGAAAACCTGTCATTCGACGAGATACTGTCCTCACTGGGCCGGATGCCTCATCTGGCCAACATCGAACCTATCGAAATTTTTTACGGCAAGAACGTACCCGAAGGATTTTACAGTTTACTGCTTCGCGCCACCTGGCAACGACTCCAAGAGAGTTTCACAGACAAAGAAATCAAGGCTTTCGCCAATCAACTGCTTGGAGCACTCCAGAGCAAACTGAATATCCGGCAGCGCACCTGATATTACTCAGCGTTTCCGGAATATTTGATAGCCTCGTGATCGGGGCTCCGAATCCATGTCCCAGACACTGCGTGGCTGGATGTAACTGTATTCCCAGACCTGCACGTAACGGTCATCAAGCATTTTCGGATTAAGATCCCGCGTATCCCAGAGCACGAACCAGTCCGGTCCAGGTGCGTCGTCGAACTGGTCAGCAGATATCTTGCCCCGGAATCGCCTGTTGTATTCCACATTGGAATCAAGCAGGTTGACCCAGCGCCGGTCCGGAAAATAGTAGTACGCCCCCATTCCCTTGACATTCCGGTAATAAGCGATACTTTCACCCTGCCGGGTGTTCTCAGCCAGATACTCAAGAACGGGGCGATTGTATGAATCATCTTTCAGGAACTGCCGCAGGATCACCTGCTCCGTTCCGCCCCCTGCCAGATCCAGGTTTGGCCAGAGACTGGCTCCAATCAAACAGGAAACGGCCAGCCAGTTCCGCCCCTTGCCGTGCAAACCGGCAACAGCCAGTCCGATCAGGACCACAGCCGCGGGGCAGCATTGGGAGTAGTAACGTGGCAGTGTTCCCCGACCTGCCACCGCAACCGTAAACAAAGGACATACCACTAGGATCAGGCCGCACAGAAGAGCCATCCTGACTTGAGGGTCCGGCTTTTCAAGCCTTGTCCATAAATACAGCAAGCCGCCAGGTACAGCAAGAAACAACATCCCGAAGAGCACAAAAGTTGGATCAGATGCCCGCCGGAGCCATGATTCATCGATAAAGATTCCTGTAAATGGAACAGCAGCAGCCAGACACCCCAAGGCAGTCTGCATGGCAGGTCGCTGTGAACGATTCAAAAAAAACAGCAGCACTGCCGCCGGAACAAGAATTACAAACGGCACCCAGCGCCAGAACTCCCCACCCCGCCGTACAGTGATATAGCGGAAGTTTTCCCAGAATGTATTCTCATTCCCCGGTTTCCATTCGGTCAGGTATTCCGAATGAAGCATCCAGAATTCGATTCCCAGCACGATTGCCAGCACTACCGAGACCCCGCACAGTCGTAGCAGCGCTGGTCGGTCAGTGAGCAGGAAGAACAGGCCCAGCACCAACCAGGTCGCTGCAAAGCTGAGGTAATTACCGGAATACAGCAGGCAGCCAATCAGCGCCAGTTGTATGAAGAAGACCCAGCTTTTTGCCAGCTCTGTCGATCGTACATAGCGCGCCATCTGCCACAGCAGGAGCGCTACCGCAAACACCACGAGAATGTAATAGCGTCCCTGCCTGGCAGCATGCAGGAAATAGATTGAAACACTGGCTGAGACAGGTAGCACCAGGGCTAACCAGCACGGCCCGAAGAGCAGTATGCCAAGTTGATACAGTACGAACAGCGTAGCCAGCCCGATCAGGGCAAAGGGCAACCTGGACTGGAACGTCCCATCCCCCAGTAGCCTGTGCCCCAGTGCAGACACATAGAACTGCATGTAGCTCTGCATCGCTGGCAGCAATCGGGAGTTAATGTCGTGTCCATCATCATCCTGTACCAGCAATTGTTGTGTCTTGTGATCATAGACATAGGGAAGCAGGCTGCCCTGGGTTGCCATCTGGCGCCCCCACACGGCAGTGGTTGCCTCATCCCGCCACAAAGGCACACCGTCCAGACGCCAGAGCACTGTCAGTAGGCACAACAGGACGACAGCTATTACCGGGATACGTTTCATAACACGAAAGCCCACATTCCAGAACAGGGTATTTTACTTGCAGCGATTGATGCGGGCCGGGAGTCACTCACCGGAAGACCAAGCGACCCGGAACTCGGGGTACAGGGTCAACCCGCCACAGGCAAACAATGTCTGCCCCGTTATGTAAGAAGCCTCATCTGATGCCAGGAAAGCGAATACTGCAGCAATCTCTTCAGCTTCTCCCGCCCTGCCCATTGGAATATGGGACACCACTTCCTGCCTTGCAACGGGATCATTGATCCAGGCCAGGTTGATGGGTGTCACAATCGCTCCCGGGCCCACTGCATTGACTCGAATACCGCGGTCAGCATATTCAAGGGCCAGCGTCTTGGTGAGATTTTCCATGCCACCCTTTGAGATCGAGTAAGACAGATACTTGGGTTTCGGGATAATTTCATGGACACTTGAGTTGTTGACGATCACACCACCGCCCGGTCTTGCAAGGTAGTGCCTGATCACCTCTCGACTGCATAAATAGCAACCTCGCAGGTTGACTCCGATAATCCTGTCAAAATCCTCGCTCAGGCTTTCTTCACTTGCCGCTGCTTTCTGAATGCCTGCATTGTTGACCAGTACATCAATACGTCCCCATGATTCTAGGATTGCCCGCACCATTCCCCGAACAGACTCTTCATTCGAAACGTCTGCCTTGTGGATCAGTGACTTGGCATCTGTACAGCCTGCTACAGTGTGAGCCTGCCGCACCCGTTTTTCCGTCTTGTCTGCTTCTATGTCATTGCGGCTGTAATTGATGGCAACATTCCCGCCTTCCTGTGCAAATCGTACGGCCACGGCTTCACCAATACCGGTTGAAGCTCCTGTTACAAGAATATTTTTACCTAGAAATCGCTGTTCCATGAGCATACTGATATTTTTGGAAAAAATGCCCCTGCCTTCAAGATTGTACAGCGATTTAAACTGGTAATTCCCTGACTACTCCAACTCCATCAACAATCGCACCGCTCCGACAGACACTTTATGAAGATCCTGATCTCGGCTGGTGAATCGTCCGGGGACCGCTATGCTGCGGAACTCCTGGCAGCCCTGCGAAAGCGACTTCCACAGGCTGAGTTCTTCGGCTGTGGCGGGCCACATCTGCGTGAGCAGGGTCTTGATGCAATCGTCCACAGCGAGGAATTGGCAGTCGTCGGACTAGTTGAAGTTCTCGCTCATATTCCCCGGATACATCGCCTGTTTCAAAGACTTGTACGCAGTGTCAGGGACCAGTGCCCTGATCTGGCAATCCTGACCGATGCACCCGATTTCAATCTAAGGCTTGCCGCAAGACTGCAGAAGCTTGGAATTCCGATCATCTACTACGTCGCACCGCAGGTCTGGGCCTGGAGGAAATGGCGAGTACAAAAAATAAAAAAGCTGGTTGATCAGTTACTTGTGATTTTCCCTTTTGAGGAAGAATTTTTTATCAAGCACCAAGTTCCCGCTACCTTTGTCGGTCACCCCCTGACCGACAAGCTTGAACAACAGGTGAAACGAGTAGACTTCTTTGAGCAACATGGACTCGACCAGTCCCAACCGCTTGTGGCCCTGTTACCTGGGAGTCGCAAGGGGGAGGCCGCACGTCATATCCCAATCCTGCAGGATGCAGCATCCCGCATGGTCGCTGCCAATATCCAACAGTTCCTGATACCGGTTTCGAATACAATCGGAATGGATTTCTTCCAGACACACTGGCAAGGCCCCCAAACCCTTTTAATCGAGGGGGCTACTCAGGATGCAATCAGGCATGCCGATGTTGCGCTGGTTGCAAGCGGTACTGCGACAATTGAAACGGCCCTGCTGGAAACGCCAATGGCGACCTTCTACAAAATGGCCTGGCCGAGCTATTTCATCGCTAAATTGCTAGTCGATGTGCCATTCTACAGCATGGTGAACCTGCTTGCCGGTAAAGGGATTGTGAAGGAGTTCATCCAGGGTGAATGCACTGGCATGAAACTGGCTGCAGAAACAATACGTCTTCTCAATGAGGAGAACAGTCGATGTCAAATGGTCAAAGAGCTGAAAGTTATCAGAGCCATGCTGAGTACAGAAACACCTGCAGCAGAACAGGCTGCAACAGCCATCTGCAAGCAATTGCAGACAATCAAGGACTAATGCTTCGCGTAACTTTCATTACAGTTCTTGCCCTGTTTGCGTTTCTGATGCCAGCACGGTCTCAGACCGAACAGAGTTCTCCGATGCTGGATGTTGAACACTACGACATCCAGGCCAGCGTGGACTTGCTTGCACAAACCCTGGAGGCAACAGTCGAAGTTCGCTTCATCCCACGCGATCCAGCACTGAACGCTTCCTTTGAGTTGCACAACGCACTCAACATCGACTCTGTTGAAACACTGGACGGGAAAAGCCTGAGTCCAATCCGTTACAGACAGGATTCCTCGGTCTACCTGAGCTTTCCGGAAACCATGGAAGTTGACAAGCCCCAGACTATTCGCTTCCGCTACGGGGGCCGGTTAGTCGGCTTTGAGGACTCTCCAGTTGAGGGCTACAGCCTGGCCGAGATCACAGCTGAACGCGCGATCCTGACATACGCCGGTCGCTGGTTCCCTGTGAACGGTTTCGGAGCCGACCGCTTTTCAGCCAACATGAGCATCACAACACAGGAAGGAGTGCACGTTCTCGGTAGCGGCATCGGGACCAGCGATGAAGTAATCGCAGGTGTCGAACACCACTTCGAATTCATGAACCCTTCGTTTCCCGGCACAATTGCCATCGTCAGTGAAGAGCCTGTCAAGGCAAGTTTCGGAGACTCCACAGTTGCGGTCTACATGCCCGATGTCGATGAATCACTGGCTCTGGCCTATGGGGAAGCTGCTGCTGAGCTAGTTGAGTTTTATTCAGGTCTGTATGGACTTCCCTACTCCAAATCCCTGGCAATCATCGAAATGGGTGAGTATGCACCTAACGGTTACTGGGCACCTGGCATGGTGCTATTGAGCCCTTACGGCAGAAGACAAAGTGTCAATGAACCACTGCTTGGGAAACTTGTTGCCCACCAGTGGTGGGGCAACCTGATTGGAGCAGGAAACCGAAACCATCTGTGGCTGGTAGACGGAACTGCTCAATACTCCTCATTACTCGCAGTTGAGGAGAAAGAGGGTACTGAAGCTTTTGCAACTTCCATCAATGATATCCGGGTCGAGGCACTGACATTCGATGCAACGCCACTACGGCAGTCCAGCCTTGTGGGAGACTTCACACCCCAGATGCATGCCCTGACTGCTGCACGTGGAGCCATGGTCCTGCATATGTTGCGCTGGAAAGTCGGTGATGAACTGTTTTTTGGAACCCTGAACAAATTGATCACTGAGCACACCTGGACTTCCATCACAACTGACAGCTTCCGGACTCTGTTCGAGGAGCAAACAGGCCAGAGTCTTGATGCCTTTTTCTTGCAGTGGACTGAATCAACCGGCACACCCGAGTTTGTACAGGACTATACGATCTATCGTCTGGGAGGGAACCAGGGGTTTCTCGTCATAGGCAAGATCAACCAGGACATGGATACATTCAGCATGCCTGTTGAGCTCAAGATCGAAACCGAGGGCGAGCCAGAGTTTCAGGTTGTTAATGTGACAGGAACATCTTCGGACTACTCACTTGAGACTTTCGGCAAACCCAAACAGGTCATCCTTGATCCAAATCACCGTATCCTGCGACTTGATGAAGCAACCCGTGTCAGGGTAGCTATCCGAAAAGGTGAACAGCTAGTCGAACTTGGCTACTACCAGGATGCACTTATCGAGTACCAGCAGGCCATTGATATCAACCGGTTCAGTTCACTGGCACACTACCGGGTCGGTGAAGTGTTTTTCTTGCAGTCGAACTTCCAGTCTGCGGCCAACGAATTTCGCGAAGCACTCAACGGCGATCACGACCCGGCCTGGATTGAAGTGTGGGCACATATCAATCTTGGAAAAGTCTTTGATGTCTCCGGCCAGCGTGAACGGGCGGTCAATGAATACCAACTGGCAGTCCGTACCCGTGACAACACACAGAATGCCCAGGATGAGGCCAGCAAGTACCTTGCCAACCCATACCGTCGTCCCCGGGTCAAGGAAAGGGTTTACTGAGTCAACTTATGAGGTTGCCACACAGCAATTAATATTTCGGGACACTGCAGTCGACTTCATCGCTCCAGCGCAGGATACCGCCGGCCAGGTTAGTTACACGACTGAAGCCCATTTCCTTCAGCAGGTGCTGTGCCTTGCCACTGCGCACACCGCTCTTGCAGTGCACAACAATGTCAGCGGTCGAGTCAAGCTCATGGATGTGCTGGGGTAGCGAACCAAGCGGGATCAAGGTCGTTCCTGGGATCCTTGCAATCTCGTATTCATGAGGTTCCCTGACATCCAGGACAAACACCGCGTCACCCTTGTCGAGTCTTTCCTTCAACCGGGCAGGTGCAATTTCAGGCAACTTCATCCTGGAGGCTTCTTCCGCAGCCTGTTGCGGTATGCCACAGAACTGCTGGTAATCAATCAGCTCGCGTACCGTTGGCTGGTCCCCGCAAACCATACAATCCGGGTTCCGGCGTAATTTCAACTCTCGGAAGCGCATGTTGAGGGCATCGTAAAGCAGCAACCGGCCACTCAGGTTTTCACCCTTGCCAAGAATGATCTTCACGGCTTCAGTCGCCTGGATACTACCGATCACGGCTGGCAGGATTCCAAGTACCCCACCTTCAGCACAACTTGGTACCAGTCCCGGGGGTGGTGGCTCCGGGTACAGGCAACGGTAGCAAGGACCGCCCTCGTAATGAAAAACTGTTGCCTGACCTTCAAAACGGAATATCGAACCATAGACATTCGGCTTTCCGAGCAGGACACAAGCATCATTCACCAAATAGCGGGTCGGGAAGTTGTCCGTACCGTCAACAACCACGTCGTAGTCAGCGAGAATCTTCAGAGCGTTCCCGCTACTGAGTGCAGTATCGTATTTTTCTATTTTCAGCCGCGGGTTGATGTCCAGCATGGTTTCTGCAGCGGAATCAATCTTGGAACGACCAACGTCCTTCGAACCATGAATGATCTGTCTTTGCAGGTTCGTCTCGTCGACAACATCAAAATCGACAATCCCGATCTTTCCAATGCCGGCAGCTGCCAGGTAAAGTCCCAGCGGAGCGCCGAGCCCTCCAGTGCCGATCATCAGGATACTGGAACCTTTCAGACGACGCTGTCCTATCAGTCCAACTTCAGGGAGGATCAGGTGACGGCTATAGCGAAGAATTTCCTCGTTTGAGAGTTCAGGCAATTCTTCCTCTGCAATTGCCGTTGATCCGCCCGCAATAGATGGAACAATGCTGATCAAACTGCCGGGTTCGAGCTTTGTTTCCGCGCGGTTAAGGTAACGGATATCCTCATCATCCACGTAGACATTTACAAAACTACGCAATTTCTCTTCGTCATTGAACAGGTTGCGCCGGACCTGAGGATAGGCCTCAACAAGTTTTTGCAGTGCTTCCCCAACCGTCGAGGCTTCGACCTCAACAGCATCAAGTCCCTGCACAAACTGACGCAAGGGGGTTGGAATCAGTATGCTTGCCATAGCTTCTTACCCTTTGATCCTATCAATCACCCTATTTCCTGTCAACAAACTAGAGATTGCTGGACAACCCGGCAGGTTCAATCAAAACCCTGATCATTTTTTTGATTCTGCCTGTACTCCGGACGGCTGGAACATTCTGATTCCAGCAATAGCTGCGGCACCTGCTTCCGCACATAGTTCTTCACGTTCCATCGTTACCCCGCCCAGTGCCGCAATTGGTACAGAGACTGCCTGACAGGCCTCACGAAGTCCCTTCAACCCAGGAATATCCTGCCAGTGGGGCTTTGAACTAGTGAGGAAAACAGGTCCGAAAACCACCAGGTTGGCCCCTTCCCGTTCAGCTTTCCTGACCTGCTCAAGCGTATGCGTGGAGACAGCAATCGTAAAGCTATCAGGAGTGCGTACTCGCTGCCTTACCTCAACGACAGAAGGACCGTCTGATGGTAAATGGATACCATGTGCCCCGGCAGCCAAGGCCACATCAATTTGTGCATTGACCAGCACTTGGGTTGGAAAGGCTGCGACCCGCATTACTGCTTCCATGGTCAACTCCAGCAAATCGTCAACAGGCAGGTCCTTTTCACGAATCTGTATCCACTCAACCCCTTGCCGGGCGTTGGACTCAATGCAATCCAGCAGGTCCCCATGACAGGTTTTGCGATCAGTGATGTAATACCGCTTCATTAGACTTGGTCTTTTTTTGAATCCTTGAATGTGACCGATGATGAGCCTTCCTGAGCATCCAAGTCAATTTTCGGCTATTTCTCTGAGAAATTTTCTGTTTTCCTTGAAAATGTGCTTCAAACCAGAAAACTTAAGCAAAAATCCATCCTCACCATATGATTTCTTACCCATGAGTACTCAGGTTGACAATGATTGACTAAAGTTTAGTCATAGGTTTATACTAAGGATTCATCAACATGTCTTCTTTTCCCAAGAAAGATGTTGCAAAAAAGTCGTATTTTCAGCCGAGCAATCTTGAGTACTAGTAATTCAGGAGGTTACTGCCGGACACTAGACAAGCGACGGACGAAAGGAATATTGCATGGGCAAAGTAATTGGAATTGATTTGGGGACAACCAACTCTGTCGTCGCCATAATGCAGGCTGGGCAACCCACCGTAATCGCAAACCAGGAAGGTACCAGGACGACACCTTCCGTGGTGGCATTTGCAAAGAAAGACGAGCGTCTGGTGGGGCATACCGCCAAGCGTCAGTCAGTCACAAACCCGGAAGCAACGATCTATTCAATCAAAAGATTCATGGGTCGCAGGCCGGAAGAAGTCTCTGAAGAGACCAAGCTGGTACCTTACAAGCTCAAGGCAGCGGGAGACCTGATCAAAGTCGTTGTTCAAGGCAAGGAATACTCACCACAAGAGATCTCGGCCATGGTGCTGGGCAAGCTCAAGGAATCCGCCGAAGCCTATCTGGGCGAAAAAGTCACGGATGCCGTCATTACCGTTCCAGCATATTTTAATGACTCACAACGCCAGGCTACCAAGGATGCTGGCAAGATCGCTGGCCTGAATGTGCAGCGCATCATCAACGAACCAACTGCTGCAGCCCTGGCGTACGGTCTTGACAAGAAGGGCAACGAAACGATTGCTGTCTACGATTTCGGAGGGGGGACGTTTGATATCTCGATCCTCGAAGTTGGCGAAGGTGTCGTTGAAGTAAAAGCAACCAATGGGGATACCCATCTGGGTGGCGACAACCTTGACAGCACAATCATCGAATGGATTATTGCTGAGTTCAAGAAAGACCAGGGCATTGATATTTCAAAAGATACGATGGCATTACAGCGATTGCGGGAAGCAGCTGAGAAAGCCAAGATGGACCTTTCGACACTCCTGGAAAGCGAGATCAACCTGCCCTTCATCACCGCTGACGCAAGCGGACCGAAGCATCTGCAAATGAATCTGACACGGGCACATCTTGAGACTATGATTAGACCGCTGATCAACCGTACTCTCGACCCTTGCAAGAAAGCGCTGAAAGACGCCAGTCTCACACCACAGCAAATTGACCAGGTCGTGATGGTCGGTGGGTCCACGCGCATCCCGCTGGTCCTGAAGAAGGTGCAGGGCCTGTTCGGCAAGGAGCCCCACAAGGGCGTCAACCCTGACGAGGTCGTGGCCATCGGGGCTGCCGTCCAGGGCGGAGTACTGAGCGGGGAAGTCAAGGACGTATTGCTGCTTGACGTGACGCCCCTTTCACTGGGTATTGAGACCTTGGGTGGAGTGTTCACCAAGCTCATCGAACGGAACACAACCATTCCAACACGCAAGTCCGAGGTTTTCTCGACTGCTGCTGACAACCAGAATTCCGTTGAGATCAAGGTCCAGCAAGGCGAGCGTTCCATGGCAACTAATAACAGGCTGCTGGGCGTGTTCCAACTGGTTGGGATCCCACCCGCTCCACGGGGCATCCCGCAAGTCGAAGTGACCTTCGATATCGACGCCAACGGCATCCTGAATGTCTCGGCCAAGGACAAGGCTACTCACAAGCAACAGCAGATCACCATCACGAGTTCTTCCGGTCTCTCGCAGGAAGAGATCGAAAAAATGGCCAAGGATGCGGAGGTAAATTCCGCTGAAGATGAAAAACGACGCACAGAAGTTGAAGCTCGCAATCAGGCCGACTCGATGATCTACTCCACGGAGAAAACACTGAGCGAGCATCGCGACAAGATCAATGCGGCTGACGCGGAAAAGATTGAACAAGAGCTCGAAGCGGCCCGTTCTGCAGTCAAGGACGGCACGGCAGAAGAGATCCAGAAGGCTCTCGACAACCTCACCCAGGCCACCCACAAGCTTTCCGAAGCGATGTACAAATCACAAGCCGAGAGTGCTGCATCAGATTCTTCCTCTACAAGTACGGATGCCAGCAATGCCAGCGAATCAGGCGGGAGTGATGATGATGTTGTGGATGCAGAATTCGTGGATGCCGACGAGAATACGAAGTCCTAGAATGCGTTTGATTATCTAGTCTTTTGATGCGGAAGGATGGCAACTGACAGCAGTCCCGACTTTTACTCAAGGCTGAATGTCTCACGCGATGCGAAACAAGAAGTCATTCGCAAGTCCTATCGTCGACTGGCCCGGAAATATCACCCGGATGTCAATCCTGGCGACTCCGTTGCTGAGAAACGCTTCAAGGAAATCCGTGAAGCCTATGATATTCTCAGCGACGCTAAAAAAAGAAAGTTCTATGACAAGTGGGGCTTTTACTCTGACCAGGCATACGCCCAGGGGAGCCGCGCAGGACCTGAGAGAACAGCACCTGGCGGGATCAACTTCGACGGTTTTGATTTTCCGGGTTATTCCGGGCAAACAGGGGGTAGCGGCGGGTTCGAAACCATCTTTGATTCATTGTTAGGTCGAAGAAGGAGTTGGGCAGGGCAGGAGAAACGAACAGGTGAAGACCTCGAGTACTCCATGGAAATCGGCTTCGGGGAAGCCATCAAGGGAACATCGGCTCGCCTGAACATCACACGACTCGCAAAATGCAGGCCATGTGGTGGATCAGGAACAACACGGGGAGCCAGTGCACAGGTCTGTCCAACCTGTAATGGTACCGGTCAAGGCCACCAACAGAGCCAGAACATGCGATTCAGTATCCCCTGCCCAACTTGCCGGGGACAGGGTTCGACTCTCAGCCCCTGTTCAAATTGCCGCGGAGAGGGTCGTACAAGCAAGAACAGTTTGATCGACGTGCGTATTCCCGCAGGCACCCAGGAAAACGGACGACTGCGTCTGCAGAGCAAGGGAAATGATGGGTTGAAGGGCGGACCACCTGGAGATCTTTACATCACAGCAGTTGTAGGCAAGCATCCTTTTTTCGAACGAAAGGGTTACGATATTCACACTAAGGTTCCAATCACTCCGGCTGAAGCCATTCTGGGAGCAAAGATCGAGGTGCCGACCATTGATGGCACGGCCTTGCTCAAGATTCCACCAGCCACGAACTCGGGCAAGGTTTTTCGGGTTCGAGAACGAGGGATAAAACATCCCAACAGCGCTAAACGGGGACACCAGTTTGTGTGTATTTCGATCGTGGTGCCGGAAATTCCGGAAGAGAGTACCAAAAAACTGATGCAACGATACAAGGAACTCAATCCAGAGAATCCTCGTGAAAACCTGCTCGAGGAGTTTTGATGATGGAGAGAAAGAACAGGATCAAGGGGTCCTACACGATCTCTGTTGTAGCGGAGCAGTTCAAGGTGCATCCACAGACCTTGCGGCTATACGAGCGAGAGGGCCTGCTACTGCCTTCACGCACTGAAGGCAACACGCGACTCTACACAGACAAGGACATTGAACGGCTGGACGTGATTCTCTCACTAACTAGGGACCTGGGAGTCAATCTTGCCGGGGTCGAGATTATCCTCAACATGCGCAACAAGATGGATGAGATGCAACGGCAGATCCAGGAATTTGTGCAGTACGTCAACAAGTCCATGTCCTGGGCTGAGAATTTGAACGATGAAGAAATCTCGAATGCCTTGATCCCAGTCAAGAGCCGCCTGCCAGTACGCTCAAAGGCCAGTAAAGCAGAGGATTCCCTTGTAAAACCAGGATTAAAAGCCAATAAATCCTGACTTGGAAACCAGGCTGGAACCACCTGAACAGATCAGTTTAGATTATTTCGACCGAGTGCAGAATGATCAGCAGGATACTGATCGGTGCAGGGTATTTCAGCATCCAGAGCCAGAACCTGTAAAAGCGGGCCAGGGCACTGCCTTCCTCAAAGATACCCTGACGCAGAGCTGCATCCATACGCCAGGCTACCAACAGGGCAATGCCCAGACCTCCAAAGGGCATCAAACACTTTGAAATCAGTATGTCAGCAATGCTGAACCATTCTGCACTCAAGGTAGCGGGGATCCCACACGCCAAGATGGCTGTAGCAGAAATGAGAGATGCCTTGCGACGTAGCATTCCATGCTCGTCGATCAGGTAAGCAACAACAACCTCTAACAGGGCAATTGCACTGGTCAAGGCCGCAAAAACAAGCATCACGAAGAAGCTGACTGCCAGGATTGCGCCCCCTGTCATTTGTGACAAGGCAATCGGAACCGTAACAAACAGCAACCCCGGTCCCGCACCTGGCTCAAGACCAAAAGAAAAAACAATCGGGAACAGCATGGTGGAGGCAATCATGGCAACCAGGGTGTCCATCCCTGCTGTCACCACGGAGGCAGTCGCTGCATCATCATTCACACGAAGATAGCTGCCATAAGTAACCATCATTCCCCCACCAAGACTCAGGGTAAAAAACGAATGACCAAGTGCTTCAAGCACACCTTGGCCTGTCAGCTTGTCCATGCGCATGCCAAACAGGAAATCCAGCCCCTCCCCCCAGCCGGACAGCGTCATGGCATTACCCAACATGATGAGTAACAAAACAAGCAAGCTGGGCATCATGATCATTGCCCATCTTTCCAGCCCCTTCGACACTCCAGCTGAAACAACTAGAAAAGTCACTGCCAGGAAGATGAATTGCCATGTGGCTCCAAGCCATCCAGTTTCCTGCAGTGTTTGAAACAATGCCGGGATACTATCAGTACTTTGCCCTGAAATCTGGTTGGTAATGGCAAGGTACATATAGTGCAAGCCCCAGCCGGCAACCGTTGAGTAGATTGTCAGCAAGGCAAACGAACACAGAATGGCCATCAACCCAACGAAGGTCCATACGGGATGTCCCCCCTGTACACGATAGGCACCAACAGCAGAACTCTTTGAGGCTTGCCCAAGCAGAATCTCTCCGATCAAGACCGGGACACCGACAATCAGGATGCACAGAAGGTAAACAAGAACGAATGCACCACCCCCGTTCTCGCCAGTAATGTAGGGGAATTTCCAGATATTTCCCAGACCAACTGCAGAGCCTGCGGCCGCCATGATGAAGCCGGTTCTTGAATTCCAATGGGACCTGCCCCGTTCAGCCATTCGTTTCTAAATCCTTTTCAGTCAAGTTGCCTGCTACAGCTCAACAGCCTTGTATGACTGATCCGTAGCACTATGCAGTTACGACCTCATCAATGCCTTGTTCCCCTTCAGACTTGGCAATGATGGCCGCTCCGCAAGAGTCAGAGAATACATTGACCACAGTACGGTACATATCCAGTGGCCGATCCACAGCCAGCATTGCACCGACGACTAGTTCAACCTGAGGGCCCGTCAAGTTCACAGCGTTCAGAACAATGAAGATGACAACCAAACCTGCAGAAGGAACCGCAGCAGCACCAATCGAGGCAAGCAATGCCGTCACTACAACCATCACCTGCGCAGCAATTCCAAGATGGACATCCATGACCTGAGCGATGAACAGTACCCCAGCACACTCGTACAAGGCGGTGCCATCCATGTTCACCGTCGCACCCATGGGCAGGACGAAGCTAGTCACACGATTTGATGCTCCGACCTTGTTTTCAACAGCATTCATCGTCACTGGCAGGGTTGCACCGGAGGAACTTGTCGAGAAAGCCATTATGATCGGTTGCATCATGTTCTTGAAGTGAACAACAGGATTAATACCACCCAACAATTTCAGAGCGAGTGGAAGCGTGACCAAAAGGTGAATGGTCAGTCCGCAGACCAGCATCAAGGCGTAAAGTCCCAGTGCCTTGAACGCCCCGAGACCAGTTGTGCCAACAAGCTTGGCAATCAGTGCAAAGACTCCTATCGGTGCAGCAATATGGATGATCCCACTGGTCAGGCTCATCATGGCTTCGAAGCCGGACTCGAATATGCCCAGGAGTGTTTGGCTGTGCTCCGACTTGAGGCTACTGATGCTGATACCAAGCAGGATCGCGAAGAAAATGATGGACAGCATTTTCGTCTCGGCTGCGGCTGCCACAAGGTTCTCCGGGACGATGTCCATAATCAGGTCCACTGGAGACTGGACGACAGTCAATTGGGGTATCTGTCCGGTTTCAGCATTACCCAAGTCAGCACCCACACCCGGTTGAATCAGGTTGACCATCAGGAGTCCAACCAGGCAAGCAAAAAAGCTGGTCAGCATGTAGTAGCCGAGAGTCTTGCTAAACAAGCGCCCCAACCCTGCTCCTCTGCCTACGGAAGCAACACCTGCAACAATTGAAGTGAGTACCAGTGGGACGATGATCATCTTCAGTAGCTTGATGAACAACTGACCAATCCAGCCAACCTTGTCAGCCAACACCTCCCCCCCGATTAATCCAGCAATCACACCAAGCAGCATTGCAATAGCAATCCGCCAGTGCAGCTCCTGATGCCACTTTCTTTCGGAATCCAGCAAGGTATTCATAATTCTTCTTTGCGAGTATTAAGCATGTATGCAGTCAATGGTGATCCAGCTAAACTTAAACATGCACGATTATTGCATTTTCAGGCAACTTGACCATTACAACGATCCACAGCTGCACCATTTCAAGTGTAATTCCAGTAACTGAGCAAATACCAGCATGCTATCCTACGGGGCAAAAGAGTTAACGGAGGTTCGTTCGGGTAGGCACTCTAAGCAAGCTACTGAATCGTGGATAAGGAGACTGGGTTTTAACCTTACCTGTCATGAGAATTTGTGTGACCTGATTTTGCCCGAAATCAAGGAATTCCTTGAAATAAGATAACTGCTGTACAGTCCAGGATTGCAATATGATACGGCCCTGAAAATAGTACCCCTGGAAGAGAGATTTTTTCGAGGGCAGAAAGTTAGATAGAGATAGTAATGAACGATATTTCCCTGAACGAGAGTTCACAAGAGCCAACTCCGACTCGCGTACGAGAAGTGTTGCGATTGGGTGCAAAAGTTTCTAAGTCTGCCAGGGCTCGCAAGATCATACTGGATTGGCTGGAAGAGCGTAGTAGTCAAAAACTACCCACAGCAGCCATTGACGGTGAAGGGTTTAACCAGGAAAAAGACGGCTTCCATTTCGCTGCCATCCAGATCAAGGGTGATAATTCAAATACTTGGGCCTTGCGGTATATAGAGCCAGAAGAAGATTCACCCGACACCATCTGGATTTATGAGATTGCCATCCGGGAACAGTCTGAAGGCGAGACCACATTCAGTCTGCGTACCCTGATCAAGTCCTGCGAGAATAAACTGCGTCTTCAACCCGAAGTACCCAGCCTCGTGGATGACCTGATCAGTGAGTGCGGCTTGAAGCAAGGCTCTGAGGAAGTGGAAACTGGACCTTGGGTCGTGGATTCCGATGATGCCGTCGAGAACCTGATCGAATACCTAACCAGTCCCAAGCGACAGATACCTGCAATCGTGATCACTGTCCCAGAAGAATCCGAGGATCCGGAATCAACCTTGCTCGACCCCGTGCCACTCGCAGAGTCCACCATCGGAATTGCTAAGGTCATCGTGCTTCCCGCCAATCACACCTGGAAGCTGACCAACCGCTTCGGAAAACGGTTATCAGTCTACAGGGGTGCAGTTCGCCTTTACCTGCCTGGATTCAAGGTAGAGGAGGATTCGGAAACCGGACACAACCTGTTCCTTGCAGCTCGCATGGAAACCCCTGAAAATGCCAGAACAGTCGAGTCGTTGCTGCGTTGGCTGGTTGCTCGCGAGAGCCTCAAGCAATTTGATCTCGGCAAGGATATCATTTCCTTTGCTTCTGTCCTGCTCCAGTCTGTTGAGCAACAGCAGGGCCTACTTGAGAAAAAGGGATCCAGCAACGAGTTGGTTGCTGCTGCCAAGGAACTTATTCCATTGCTGAGCGAGGAGCTGAGCCAATCGATATACATACAGCAGGGGCTAGAGCACGAACATTCTATGGCTGAAGAGCGGGCTAAATCCTTCGAAGCAAAGTGGAAAGCTTCGCAGTTTCGCTCACAGCGATTCCAGCGACCAACGGAGAGTGGTTCCCGTTCATACCAAGGGGGGTACAACAAGCCAAGTGGCTCTTATGGAGACGACAGACGTGACGACAGACGTGACGACAGACGTGACGACAGACGTGACGACAGACGTGACGACAGACGTGACGACAGACGTGACGACAGACGTGATGACAGACGTGATGACAGACCACCTCGTGGCTCTTATGGAGAAAACAGACCACCTCGTGGCCCCTATCGTGGAGACGGTGGGGGCAGACCCCGATCCTCCTTTGACAACGACAGGCCACAGTACTCCCAAGGAAATGACCGTAGACGGTTTGATCGTAGTGATCGGGAAGGCGGCGGCAATCGTGGGCCTCGGGACTTTGAAGGCGGCAGGAGACGGCCGCCATCATCCGGTGACGGTAGCGGCGGTGGGCGTCGAAAGTTTGATGATGGACCTCGCAATCGTGAGAGGGACATACCTAAGCCGCAATACAACCGCAAGCGCTTTGCCCCAGATTTCGAGCAAGAAGACTTAGATGAATAGCTTTAGTCACACTCCCTGCGACTGCAACAATCGTTGAAGCACAGCTCATCAAGCACACAAACCCATGCCCTCAAGCCTGCCAGATGACTTAAGTGGCAAGACAGCCCTTGTAACTGGTGGATCCCGTGGTATTGGACGGGCAATCTGCCTGCAACTCGCTTCCCGTGGGGCCAATATCGCTGTGAATTACTTTCAGCAGACTGCTGCCGCAGAGGAAGTCGCCACGGCTGTCCGCTCTGAAGGCTGTTCTGCACTTGCAGTCCAAGCCGATGTCGCAGTCAAGTCGAGCGTACAAGCGATGATCGAGGCCATCACCAGGCAGTTGGGTGGGATTGACATTCTTGTCAACAACGCCGGCTTGCTCTATACCGGGCAGCTGCTTGATTACAAGCAATCAGAATTCGAGAGCATGTGGCATACCAACGTCAACGGTGTGTTGCACTGTACTGCAGCAGTTGCTCCAGGCATGATTGAGCGCGGTTGGGGGCGTGTCGTGAACCTCTCCTCAAATGCAGCAATTGGCACAGCCATGGCCGGTACAACTCTCTATGCAGCTACGAAGGGAGCTGTCCTGACACTCACAAAGCGAATGGCATTTGAGCTGTCTCCGCACGGAATCACTGTAAATGCAGTTTTGCCCGGGTTCACTAAAACTGACATGGTCTTGTCAGACAAGACCCGGGATGAAATCGATCAAATCCTGCAAGCCGTTTCAGCAAAGTCCCTGTTGGGCAGGACGGGCAATCCGGAAGATATCGCTGCTGTTGTCGGATTTCTTTGCTCACCGGCCAACAGCTTCATGACCGGACAGTTCTTGCTTGCCGATGGTGGTCGACAGGACTACCTGACCCACACCTGAGATCAACTGCACTGCTTGATCAGTGTACCGTTTACAGGTTGTTACCCCTATGATCGATTTACGCGATACGGATAGCGATCCTCCGCCTTGCGTAAGTAATCCAGTACTTCTCTATCCAACTCATGCATCAGTTGCAAACGTGATAAATCATCAGCAAGATTGTGTTGCTGGTACGGGTCTTCCTGGTTGTCATACAGGCACCAGCGACCAATCTCACCACAGGCGTAGGTATATCGTTTCGTGCGGATTCCACGGAATAACGGAGCAGGATGATTGATCCCGTGGCTGGCGTAATTCTTGGCTATATGCATCAGGAACTGATGTTCCGGGCCATCGTTAGACTCACCTCTCGCAACACCGGACAAATCCTGCCCCTCGCAACTTTCAGGAACTGGAAGTCCTGCCATACCGCAAAGGGTGGGGTAAATATCAATTGCTCCAAGCATTACATCTGACTCTTGACCGGCTTTGATCCCCGGTCCCCGCACAATAAATGGCACATTGCAGGACTCTTGATATGGCAATCTCTTTCCGGTGCGATGATGTGCCCCAAGCATTTCCCCATGATCAGAGGTGTAAACGATAACAGTATTATCAGCCTGCCCGGTCTCATCCAGAGACTTCAATAGTCTGGCCATTTCGATATCAATGCCCTCGATATGCGCGTTATAGCCCGCAAGGTCATAACGGGTTCCCCGGCTATTGCCTATAGCTCCACCGCGGGGCACTCTCTCAACCGTATTCGGCCGCAATTGCAGGTCTCCCGGGATGTATTTCTTCACCAGGTCTGGAGGAGCGTCATTGAATGGCGGGTGCGGTGGATTCCAGGAAACCACCAGCATCCAGGGTTTCTCGCGGTTGCGCTTGATGAACGAAATCGCATCATCAGTCATTAACGTGGCGTTATAACCATCAGGAATCTCTTGCCGTCCCGTCTGCTCGTTATACGTATGAGAGCGGTCATAATGCGGGTTTGTGTTGTACCAGGCTCGCCATTCCGCAAACCCATGACGTGACTCGCCGGTAGCTTTCAGGGAATACCCTTCAGTGCCTCTGGCATCAAGGTGCCACTTGCCGACATAACCAGTGTGATATCCACCATCCCGGAAGGCCTCACCGAGGCTGTATTCAGATTCCTTGAGCCGATGGGAGTTGTCTATGACACCCGTTTGGTAGGGCCAACGGCCACTCATCAGGATGCCCCGATATGGCGAGCAGACTGGATAGTTGGAGATACAGTTCGAGAATGTTGTTCCCTGCGATGCAAGGCTTGTAAACGTGGGGGCATTGACATCGCTGTATTCCATTCCAGGCATGGAACAGGCCCGATGTTGGTCACTGAACACATAGAGAACATTCGGTTTTCTTACTGTCTGCGCCTGGACGGCTGTAGCAGTTGCCAGTCCCGTAAGAAGTTCCCGGCGTGTCGATTCCCGCTGTAACATGACCCACATTCTAGCAATGGATCTGTTGGCACCTACACCCTGGGAGCAAGCATTTTCATGCCATGCTTAAATCTGGAAACAGGACTTTTCATGCCGACCAGGGAAAGCGAGGCACTGATCCTTCGCAGTTATCCGTATCAGGAAGCTGGGCTGATTGTGGTCTTCATGACCCGCGACAGGGGCAAGCTTCGCGGTGTGGCACGAGGTGTTCGTGGTCTAAAGAGTACTTATGGAGCATCCCTGGAGCGGCTTTCACACTCGCACATGCATTATGAGCAGAAGGACAGCCAGGAACTAGTCAAAATAAAACACGCCGAACTGCTGGGGTCTTCCCGGCTTTTCAAATCCGACTATACGACCACTGTCATTCTGGATGCAATCGCTGATACAGCAGACAGGTTACTGATTGATGAGGATCCCAACGAGGGATATTTCAGGCTGATGCTTCATGTTCTTGATGAGATTCAAGCTTGCATCGACAAGAAATTGCCCACAGATCAAATCGAGGAAATAGCGAAACGGGTAATGCTTTATTTCTTGATGTGGTCCATGCGGATCAACGGCTGGTTGCCACCGCTTGACTGTTGCATTGAAAGCGGCCAGAACTTCAGTGAACAACAACCAGCCTATTTCAGCCCTCAAAGAGAAGGATTGTACTGTGGCGAGTTCAGGGACCCGTACTCCAGGAAGCTGTCTTCAAGCAGCCGCAGCCTTGCAACCGCACTATTGAGCGACCGATTGGACAAGCTGGATCAATCTATCTGGCAAGTGGATGAGATGTCCGAGTTATTATTGTTTCAACAGCTACAACTTGAGACACAGATTGAAGGGCATCTCAAGGTTGTCCGGACCTTGAAGTCCATCTGGTGCAGGGCATACACCAAGCTGCCAGGGGATAGCGCAGATTAGTGTTTGCCTGGGTGAGCGTTGTTTATTTCCAGCAGTTTGCTCTTCCGCTCGCTCATCACACCAAACACTACACTGCCGGAACTGCCTGAATCGGTCCAAAACCGGATGACATCCCGTGTTTTCCGGACTGCTTTTCCATCAACAGAGGCAATTACATCGCCTGCACGCAAGCCAGCTTGTTCGGCCTTTGAATCACTTGCAACCGACCGCACCAGCACTCCGCTCTCTACACCAAAATATTTCGCCAGTTGACCGTCAATCTCTTCCAGTTCAACCCCAAGCATCTTGTTATTGATGGACATCCTTATCCGGGGCAAATCAATGTTGATAGCAAAATCGATCCCATTTGCCAAGTCCCGTCCGATCTCCGATGCAATCACATTGCAGCTCTCACAATGTTGCAGCTTGCCAGCAAATTCAAAATCTTTCTTGCCAATCTTCACAGGCACTTCGAGTAGTGTCCCGGCTCTCATGACATCCAGCATGATTTCTCTTCCAATCGGTGTCTCCTTGACCATGCGTGCAAAGTTTTCTATTCCATGGATACGGTCACCGCGATAGGCAAGTACGATATCTCCCACCTTCAGACCCGCAGCCTGAGCAGGACTGCCCTTGACAACGCTGGTGATCTCGACTCCATGCGGCTCAACCAGTCCGAGTTTGTGTGCTGCTGGTTCACTCAAATCAACAATTCCCAGACCGATGTAGCTTCCTTCTGTCGGCCACTCCCAAGCCTGTTTTTCCACTACTTGGTCCGCAAAACAGGGAACTGTCGTGAACAGCAGGATGATTAATAAGGGAACGAGCTTCATGGCATTCTTCAAATCTTCTGACAGACCAAGCTGGCCCTAACGCTGTTTTCTGATTTCAATGCGACCGATTTCGTTTCGAATTTGCAGCAGGGAGCCCCCACCGTTAATCTGCCCATCGGCCACAACTGAACCCGGTGCAAAGGACTCCACGCGGTGGATATTAATCGATGCAAAGTCGCTGATTATGCTACGCAAGCTGTTTGCCAGCCCAACACTGGCATCAATGGTCAGTGGTAGCAGCGCTGGTAGAGACACAATGATTGAACCACCTGTAGTCTCCAATAGTGAATTTGCAACAACTGCCCCCTTGAGGAACGAAGCCCGAATATTGCCAGCTGCACTCGAAGCAACAACCTTTCCAGCAGCCTGATCAAGGCGGATATCACCAGCAGCCGTTTCGGCATAGATACCACCATGTGCTGCAACTGCCTCAATCGAACCACCAGCAGTCGATGCCCTGGTAACACCTCGGATATTTCCCAGGTAAATGGAACCTCCTGCAGTTGCAGCCAGAACGTTTCCGAGAGACTCCAGAATCCGGATACTGCCTCCACTGGTTTCAGCACGGAGATCTCCTCCACTGCTTCCAACCTGGATCCCACCACCCCGTGTCATCAAGTTGGTTGGGCCACCGGATTGCTCAAGAGTAATACCTCCACCAGCAGTCTCGCAGTCTACTGAGCCACCGATTGTCCCAAGACGAACAAACCCGCCTGCTGTGATTGCCTGGACACTAGCACCAATGTCATCCATCACAATCGGACCGCCCATGGAGCGGGCTAGAACTTCACCACTGACACCTTTTACTTCAATCAAGCCTCCCTGCGTATTGATACTCAAAAGGCGTGTCGCATTGGGAGTATCAATGACAAGCTGCGCTTCAAATACACAGCTCTGGCAATCGGGACGCCGCAGGGAAATCAGGACCGTGCCATCTTCCTGTCGCTGGATCATGACCCCGGCGCTACTGAGTATCTGGCGAGCCCATTGCTCATCGCCTGAACCCTTTACACGCATCACTGCGTGGTACTGGATCTGGTCATGAGCGGCACCCCTGATGAAGATATTTCCTGTAGAGCGAACTAGCAGCTTCTTGGTGGCCTGTGTTGCACCGTTTCTTTCTGTTACCCAGAAACGCCCTTCCCTTCTTGGCTCAGGGTCAGACTGGCTGAACATTGGACCGGTTAGCAACAAAACAGTTACCACTGTCCAACCGATGTACTGCATTTGCCTTGTCACCGAATTGGACATGGAACTAATAGTGCTCAACTGAAGCCCCAAGGGCCTCAAGAATGCGCTCGCACTGCTTTTGGATAAACGGGTTGCTTTCCTGCTTAAGAATGTCCTGCAGGGCTCCGGCCATTTCCTTGCCCGGATTTTCCTGCAGGTGTTCAATGGCCAACACCCGCATACCTGCATTAGGATCCTCCCGCATGACTTGCAAAAGTGCCCTGCGGACCTCGGGTTGATCACAGTGTTCATCCAGCACTTCGAGAGCCTTCAACCTCACCCCCAGATTCTCGTCCTCAAGCATTACCTTGAGCATCTGCTGCCGGACTTTGCTGTCAGAAGCTTGCCTGCCCAATGCTTCGAGGGAAGTCAATCGAGCCCCCGGATGTGATTCCCTGATTGTATCCAGCAACATCTCGCGAATATAGGGATCCGAAGAATGGCCGGAAACTACCCTGCGTTCTTCAAGAACTATATTGACTTGACCGTCAGCGAGGCCATGCTGGACTGTTTGAATTTCAGAAAAGACAGATTCATTGCCCTGGTGTACAGCTTTGGCGGCAACACGAACTGCTTGTGGTGAATCCATCACTTGATAGGTGCCAGGATTGAAAGAGCGACCGATAAAGAAGCCCATTGCCACCAGGACAAGGGATATTGCCGGTTGCCAGACAAGTCCACCTGCAGTAAATCCTTTGCGCAGGAGGTCGCGGAGCCTATAGAAAAGGCCAGGAAGAGCCCCGGCCTTTATACATTGTTTTTCAACTGAAACTGATGCACTCAAATCACTTCGACAATTTTCCAGCAGAATTTCCACCTGGTCGGCTGGATTGTTGCCACCAATCGATTCCAGAAACACCCTTTCCTGCTTGAACAACTCAGAGAAAGCTGTGTCTGTCACGCAGCTACGTTCGACTTCAAGACGCTCACGCAAGCTCAACTCCCCGTACATGTAGAGCTGAATCTGCTGACGAGCCAGTTCACTATCGAGAGGCGGTCTATGCTCAGATGTGGACATCCTGCAGTTCCTCCCTTAGCTTGCGAGTTGCACGAAACAGGCAGTTTTTTGCAGCTTCCTCACTCATGGAGCAGGCTTCCCCAATGGCTCGAAGGCGCATGCCCTCATAATGTCTCAGAGTAAACACCATGCGTTCCTTATCGGATAGGGTGTTGATCGCCAACTCAATGCGGTTCGAGATTTCTCGACTACTACTAACTCGTTCCGGCGAACTGGTTGGCTTGTTATCGGCAGCATTGAGAAATGGCGACTGAACTGGGTTTTCGGAATTGTCGGCATAGGTTGATGGCACTTCCTTGCGAGCCTTTTTCCGTCGTAACATGTCCAGACAAACATTGGTTGCAACCCGGTGCAGCCAAGTGTTGAAGCGGCACTGGTACTTGAAGCTGTCGAGCTTCCTGTAAACCTTCAGGAACGTTTCCTGGTAGGCATCACTAGCATCTTCCGGAGATCGCAATATCTGCAAGGCAATGCGCAAAACGGTGCGGTCGTAAAGACGCACCAAGTGTTCAAACGCCTGCTGATCACCGTGTTTAGCAGCAGTAATCAGTTGCACCTCTGCAGTGGAATCCCTGGGATTATCCAATGGCAAAGGGGCGCTTTGAACTTTTGCCATATGCATAGCGCGTATGTCTCCTATAGCGTTACGACGTATCAAGTAGTCGCAACGTTAGCAGACAAAATGCTTTTCTTATTGGTATCTCATTCGATCCAGCCGCCACCCAGCACAACATCATCCTGGTAAAAAACGGCTGCCTGGCCCGGAGTTACTGCCCGTTGCGGTTCGTCGAAACTAACCTGCGCCTTGTCTGGTTCACCAGCAATGGGCTTCACATCACCAATTGCCGGGATCGACCGATAACGGATCTTGATGCTCGCTCGAATCGAGTTCTCAAGTGCTTTGAATCGGACCCAGTTCGAGTCCCTCACTGTAAAGCTCTTGTGGAGAAGCGATTCGGCAGGACCAACCACAACCCTGTGATCAGCGGGTTGGATCTCGGTGACATAAACCGGTTTGCCAGTCGCAATGCCAAGTCCCCGACGCTGGCCGATCGTAAATCCGTGTATCCCGTCATGTTCTCCGAGAACCTCGCCTTGCTCGGAAACGACTTGTCCACCTTCTGTTGCTCGTGGGCTGTCCTGCTGCCGGTTATAGATCTCGACAAAGGATGCATAATCCCCGTTCGGGACAAAACAAATTTCACGGCTTTCAGGCTTGGAAGCAATCCGGAGTCCAAGCTGGTCAGCCAACTGACGTACCTCGGGCTTTTGCATGTTGCCCAGCGGGAAGTGGGTATGCGCCAACTGTTCCTGCGTCAGGCCAAATAGAAAATACGACTGATCACGAGAATCATCTACACCCTTAAGTAATAGGTAGCGGCCAGAATCCTCGTCAAACTGAATCCGAGCATAATGCCCAGTCGCTATACTCTCTGCGCCGACCTGTCTGGCCGTCTCCAGGAAGCGGTCAAATTTGAGGAAATTGTTGCATAAAGTACAGGGGATAGGGGTACGTCCTGAAAGGTAATCTTCCACAAAAGGCTGAACAACCTGTCTCTCGAACTGCTCCTCGTAATTAACGACATAGTGAGGCACCCCCAGTTGATGCGCTACAGAGCGGGCATCATAGGTATCATCCAGGGAACAACACCGGCCAGAGGACCCGCCTTCCGGAATCAGTTCCGGCATGCGTTTCTGGTTCCAGAGCTGCATGGTCATGCCAACAATCGACTGGCTGCGACTATGCAACAAACCGGCAACAACGGAGGAGTCAACTCCCCCACTCATGGCCACAGCAATCAGTGAATTCGCCACTACTTCTCAGAGTAACGCGGTCAATCGAAGCAGCCTGCTGCTACCAACCCACTTCACGACCTTTATTCTGCTCCTGCAGGTATTCGATCAAAGGCTCGAAATACTCAAGCATTGCGCTGGTTGATATCGGCTCCCCGGTCATTTCCAAGAGCACCTCCTGCCAGTCGCGTGTTGCACCCAGACTGAGCAATTCCCAAAGAAACTTGCCGACCTCCTCGTTGCCATAGTAATTACAGTTACGAGGATCCTGCTTCAGGATGTTCCTGGCAATGTGATTATGCAACTGGTACTTGATGACGAATGCCATCGCATAGTCGTAGTACTGCGCCGGATCATCCGTGATGTGCGTCTTGGTACATCCATCACAGTAGTCTTCACCACGCTGTGAGGGCGGTTCAATTCCCTGGAAGCGGCCGACGTATTCCCACCAACGCTTGTTGAACTCTTCAATCGGGAGTGCCTCCTCATAAAGATCATGCTCAAAGAACGACATCGTCCCGGCAGAAAACGGAATGAAAACCACGGCCTGGTCGAGTGCCTCGTCCAGCAACCAGGCAACCTCGTCCAGTTCAGCATCCTGTTCTAGCAGGCCAATCTCCTTGAGGTAGGCCGGTTGCCGTGAAGCAATACCAATCAGGTCGCCAACCGCTTCATGAAAAGCTCTGTTGGCTCCACTTCTCAAGGTCAATGGAACATCAGCACCGCTATAGGCCAGGTAATAGTAAATATGTCCCAGTTCATGGTGTGTAGTTTCAAACCAGCGCCAGTTGTTCTCGACACTCATCAGTGAACGTACATCCTGACCCAGATCCATATGCCAGGCAGATGCATGAGTATTCTTCTTGCGGGTTTCACCTGGCTCCAACGGGTAAAGATCGGACTTTTCATAAAAAGACCCAGGTAAGGATGGCATCCCCATTGAGGTGTAGAACTCCTCGGCCTGTTCAACAATCCATTCCTTGTTCTTGTCTTTCACGAGATCGTCAAGATTAATGTTCTGAGTCAATCCTGGCCATGCCTGAGCCCAACGATTACCAATCCAGTGCGCAGGAATGCGATCAGGGACAGGTTGCTTGTAACGGGTAGCAAGCTCGTAACGGGTCCAGGTATGCAACTGCTGGTAAAGAGGATTCAGGTCTTCAATCAGTTGCCCCATCAAGTTCATCATCTCTTCGACTTCCATGCCGTAATCGGCAACCTGCAATGCGAAAAAGGAGTTGTATCCCATTTCTTGAGCGACCTGATTGCGAAGGTCTCGGAGTTCAGCTATGCCTGGCTTCAATGCAGGGCCAACTTGCTTGGATACTTCCCAAATCTTGCGACGCTCAGGTTCCAGGCGTGAGTTCACAAGGACAGCATCAATCTGGTTCGGGGTTACAACAGCACGACAGACATTGTTCGCTCGGTCATTGCAGAATTCGAATGAGTCCAGGATGGCGCTCTGACGGGCTTCAGCGGTGACCCTCGCAGCTACTGTTTCCGGGATCGTTCCAGGATATTCTGCAGCACTCAACAGGATCTTCAGCAGTTGCTTGTTTGTGACATCATCCAGTGTCTCCTGGTGTTCCAACAGTCCCTTAGCGTTCTTGATTACCCAAGGGCTGCCACCAAATGCAGCAATGGATTTTTCAGCCCCGATCCGCTCGCCGACATGGAGTTCATTCACATCGGTCATTGACTTCCAATAGGCCTCGGAGGTGATGACATAGAGTTTCGTATACAGATCTGAATATGTTTTCAGGAAATCATCCGCCTGTTGTTGCGGACTTGTTCCCGAGCAACCACATATTCCCAGCAAGACAAGGCAAAGTGCCCATTGAATTGTTCTCATAGTGCTCATTCTCCCATGATGCCTTTGACAGAAACCCCGGATTTTAGGAGCAAGTTCTATTACAACCAGCCCAGGACTATGAACAGGCGTTCAAGCAATCAAGGGAATTCAATGCGTGCCTGAAATTCACTGCACTCAAAAATTGCTTTCCAGTCATAGCCTGACGGACTTCTATGACCCAGGGATGGACTATCTGGCGCTAACACGTTGTTAACTCCGACATGGAAGAGCGGGTGCGGACAAGGGTCCCGGAATTACCGTCATCTGTGCCATCGTGTGGTTGCAGTCTCCCCAAACGCTCATCAGAGCCACAAGTGCAGCGACATAACGACGAAACTCTGGAGTATCTACGAAGTTTCGGACTATTTGGGCTGTGGCAGCTATGGCAATCAAGTGGTCCCTCACACCTTGAAACATTCGATCCTAAGCCACGACTGGCGGAAATGCATGGCGAACCGATGCCCAAGTCCTTCACACAGGGACAACAGATTGCGCAGCTTCAAGGAAAATAGCCGCTCGCCAGTGGTCTGCCGGTCAGTTGCCAAGCTAGTTCCAAGGAGTCAAGTTCAACTCGTTTGGAGATCCAGTACTACATATCAACAACCCCCCAGGAGTTAGCAGGGAGATGTAAGGGGTCTCAATTGAAGCCATCAACCGCATCAACCGTGCCAGTAACGAATTGCTGGCAGACTCCGAGATACAGGCCCGTATTGCACAGTACGAAATGGCTTTCTGCATGCAGATGAGTGTTCCGGAACTCGTTGATTTGTCCAATGAGCCGCAGAACACTCTGGATGAGTACGGTGCAGTTCCAGGAGATGGGTCCTTTGCTTCGAACTGCTTGCTGGCAAGGCGCCTTGCAGAACGTGGCGTCAGTTTCATCCAGCTCTACCACCGTGACTGGGACCATCACGGAGATATCAAGTCAACCATCACATTGAAATCCAGGGAAGTTGATCGGCCCACAGCAGCACTAATCCGGGACCTGAAAAATCGAGGCATGCTCGAAGACACCCTCGTGATCTGGGGTGGGGAGTTTGGCCGTACCCCAATGTCCCAGGGCAGTAGTGGGCGGACCATCACATCAAGGGTTTTTCATACTTGATGGCCGGTGGCGGCATTCAGGGAGGCATCAGCTACGGTAACACCGATGAGTTGGGATATGCGGCCATTGAAAACCCGGTCAGTGTGCATGATTTTCATGCCACAATGCTCCCCCTGCTTGGTGTGGATCACGAACGACTGAGTGTCAAATTCCAGGGGTTCGATGTCCGATTGACAGGAATTGCAGGGAAGGTTGTGCAGGGAATCCTTACCTGAGATTGTTTCATCAAGAGCTTACCCCTGAAACAATTGAACAGTACCTTCCGATTCCCGGATATCGCCAGATTACAGGGCAACAGGGACTGGTTGATCCCCTCACCTGGATATTGACAGGCATTTCGTTTGCAGCAAGACTGCTTATTTTCTTATCCTGAAAGTTAAGAACTAGCCCGACCTTCTCACGAGTCTTAGATTCGGAGGCGTTTTGTCCATTTGGGGTGGATGGATAGCCTGGCAATGTTGCGTGGGGCGTCGGATCCGGGCAGATACCTGGTAAGGGTCGCCAGATCCGCGGTTGTTGGGGCTTGTTTTCGCTTGCAACCCGCCCTGCAGACGCACTGATCCCCGGCGACCTCCGACGGGGCTCGAGACGATGGCTGGAGTGCAGCTGCTAACAGCGCAGGGGCAGGCTCTGGAGACGGGCCAACACCTGCCTGAAGAGGCCCGCTTCAGGGAAGCCCTCGTCGAACGACAGCCGCACGGCCCGCACGCTGACCCGGATCCGCACGCCGATCTTGAGCAGCTTCAGGCGGATCGTGCCGCATTGCGCCCGCGCCAGCCGCGTGCCCGACAGGCCCCAGCGCCGCAGTAACTCCAGCAGCGCGTAGGCGAACGAGGCGAAATACAGGCGCAACTGGTTGGCCCGCATCGTCTGCGCCGAGGTGCGATCGGCGAACAGCGCCAGCTGCTGTTCCTTGATGCGGTTCTCCATATCGCCCCGCGCGCAGTACACCTCCTCGTAGAGCGCGCGCGCCGCCATCCGCTCGGCCCCCAGCGACGTCACCACGAAGCGCGGGTTGGCCCCCCGCAGCAAATGCTCCGCCTTGCCGATCACGCGCCGCTCGCGGCTCCAGCTGTCCAGCGTCCGGTAGCGGAAGTCCTTGAACACCCGTGCCGCCTGCCCCGTCCGCTCGCATTCCTGCCGGGCCCGCTCCAGCTCCGGAGCCAGGCTCCGTTTCAAGCGCGGGTTCTGCGCGATTCCCAGCACATACTCCACCCCCTGCGCCTCGCACCAAGCCAACAATTCGTCGCGGCAGAACCCGCTGTCCCCGCGCAGCCAGATCGCGACCCCGGGCCAGCGCTTCCGGATCCGCCCCACGATGCGCTCCAGCTCCTCCACCGTGCCATCCGCCGCGTCCCGGTCCGCCGTCCGCAGGCGCGCCCCCAGCAACTGCTGGCCGCAGAAGATATAGAGCGGCAAGTAACAGTAGCTGCGATAGTACCCATGGAAGAAGCGGCCTTCCTGGCGGCCGTGCAGGGGATCGTCCGTCGCGTCCACGTCCAGCACGATGCGCTCCGGCTGCTCCCCGTGCCAGTCCAGGAACAGGTCCACCAGCAGGGCATCCAGCCGCGCGGTGTCCGCCACGATCTTCTTGTAACGTTCGCCGGCGTCCAGCGCCGGCCCCGTCAGCTCCAGCCGGTTCAGCGTGCTCTTGCCCGGCGGCAAACGCTCCCAGCTCGCCCTGCGCCGTCCCCGTCCTACCGCCCCGCATAGCAGCGACCACAGCTTGCTCTGGCGCAACGTGTCGTGATCGATCAAGTCCTCGTAGCCCAGCGCCAGCCCCAGCACGCGCGCTGCCACCAGCACTTCCACCGGATGCTGCGTCCGCTGCGGGTCGCGGTGATCCCGGAAACACGCACTCAACCGCCGGAACAGCCCCGTCCGCTGCGCCAGCTCCCGCAGCAGCAGCCCGCCGCCATCCGACCCGAGCTCCCCGCCGTCAAACCGACCGACTACACGCTGCCTTCGAAAGCGTTCGAATTCCAGTCGTTCCGTGGTACACTCTGTAGTCATAAGGTCGTCGTCCTTCTACGTGGTAAGTTGTTCATAATAAACCAATTATACCACGAAACACGGCCTTATTCTCTACCTCTGGTGAGAAATCCGGGCTAGTGGTTCCAGGACAATCAGGCAGCAGTGGACTGGAAATGAATCAGCCCTGCATCGTGCTGCAAAATGGCACCGCTTCAGGTTTTTAAAATAAGTCCTTTGAAAATAGGGGCTAAGGAGTATTCCTGATATGAAAAATTTCTTGTCAATCACAAGTGTCTTTTGTCTTGTTTTTTTGCATTCACTGGATGCGATTCAACCAAGCCAGAAGCTCCTTCCGGACCTGTGATGCCAGTAGGCGAAGTCATCATGATTGAGGCCCCGCTGGGATTACCTCCAGTGCCAGTTCCGGCAGACAATCCACCGACAAGCAAGGCAGTAGCCCTGGGGCGTGTTCTTTATTACGACAAGGCTCTTTCGATCGACAACACAATTGCTTGCGCGAGTTGCCATGATCCAGAAGATGGCTTCGCGGACCCGAACCAGTTTTCAGAAGGAATCAACGGTCAAAAGGGCGACAGACAGGCACCTCCTGTAGTGAATGCTGCATACTTCACAAGCCAGTTCTGGGACGGTCGTGCAGCAAGCCTTGAAGAGCAGGCCGGTGGACCGGTTGAGAACCCCATTGAGATGGGATTCACCCATGAAGGTGTCATCGAACGGCTTTCGTCCGATCCCGTGTATATGGAGATGTTCGAGGCTGCCTGGGGTGCAGGCCCCCTCCAATTCGAGATGGTTGCAAAATCAATCGCCAGTTTTGAAAGAACAGTTCTGGCAGGTAATTCTCCTTTTGACCAGTACCTGTTTGGTGGTGACAAGGAAGCAATGAGTGCAGAGGCTGTTCGAGGTCTCGAAATCTTCCGTGATCCCGAGAAAGGGAACTGTGAAGTTTGCCACACCATTAGCGAGGAAGAAGGTTATGCATTGTTCATGGACAACAAGTTCCATAACCTCGGAGTGGGAGCTGAACTGGACGGTTCACTGGCCGACATGGGTCGCTTCAAGGAAACCGAAGCCATTGAAGACAGCGGTGCATTCAAGACACCTCACCTGCGCAACATTGCTGATAGTGCGCCTTACATGCATGACGGACATCTGAAGACTCTGAAGGAAGTGCTCGACTTCTACATCGGAGCTGGCAACTCAAATGATCACCGTGATGAGGAAATCAAAGAACTTGATTACCTCACGGCTAATGAACGCGCCGACCTAGTAGCCTTTATGGAAGCCCTGAGTGGTGACTATCCAGAGAATGTCGGCCCTCCCGACGGTGACATGGCATATCTTGATGTGCCTGCATCTTCGTTCGCCAGGGGTTGTTTCCGAGGTGATCTATAACCGTTTCACTAGCATGTTAACCACAGCTTGAAGCTGTCTTCACGCACTAACAGATACCACCTGTCAGGAGTCAATAAGTTCCTTACAGGGATGTCCCACTGAGACCCTGTATCGATCCAGAATAACTAACTATTTCATGAACCTCTCGACCCTGGCCTTGGCAATTATCCTTGGTGCAGGGGCTGTAGGGTTCTCCATGCACGGCCTTGGCGGTGGGGTTCTATATACACCAGTTCAGCTGCTATTCGGCATTGAATACCACACGGCTGTTCTGCAAAGCCAGTGGTTCACACTTCTCACGGCAATATCTGCAGTACTCATCTTCAGGAAAGTAGGGAAGGTCGACTGGTCATTGGCGCTCGTACTCGAATCGAACAGCTTTGCCGGTGCGTTTCTTGGCGGGTATTTTGTCAAGACAATTCCCGCAATGCCGTTGACGGTTCTATTGGCAGTGCTTGTCCTTGCAGCTGGCATCGTCATGAAGATTAATTTCCAGCCCCCGAAACAATTTGGGAAAAAGGCCTCTTGGCACTGGCTACGGAATATTGGAGATGTTCAATACCACGCAAACCTGGCCGCAGGGTTGCCATTGGCATTTTTGATCGGGATTTGCTCAGGGCTGACCGGGGCGGCTGGTGGATTCCTTAAAATCCCCATGCTGGTTAGGCTTTTCGGAGCCCCTCTTGATGTCGCTTTCGCATCCTCCGCATTCATGGTTGGCATCACTGCAACAGGGGGTCTTCTTGGGCATCTGGCTCAGGGAGAAGTCAGTTGGCATAGCCCGGTGTTACTAAGTGTCTTTGTACTGGTTGGCTCCCAGATCGGACCACGGCTTACACTGCGGTCCAAACCAGCAGACATTAAGAAACGGTTTGCAATGTACCTGTTCGCTCTTGCAGGTTTGATCTTTGCCAGCCTGCTATATATTTCGATTTTCAATTCTGTTTAGCCCCACGGCTTCTCAAACATTTCTCCTGCAGCAACAGCCAGTTCTATGCCAGGACAACGATGGGGTGAAAAAGCTGCTGACTGACTGCCTTCCCCAGGCAAAGTAATCGGCCATCTGGTCCCACAGCCTTGATGATCTTTTGGGAATCGCAATTTTCAACTGAAGTGGTCTTGAAATCCCGGCCATGTCCTATAAGCACTGCCACTGACTCATCCACATAGTGAACAGGCATGTCAGGAAGCAGTTGCACCGGAATTAGCAGAGCTGCCTCCAATTGTCCTTTCTCTTTCAACTCGTCCAGAGCTTCCAGTGAATACGCCTCTTCAATTCGAAAGTTTGCAACCTGGGTCCTGTGCAGCTCTGCCACATGAGCCATACAGCCCATCCTGGCACCCAGGTCATGGGCAATAGACCGGATATAGGTTCCTGCAGAACACAAACAGCGCAGTCTTGCCGTATTACCAGAAACTTCAAGCAACTCAAGTTCCTGGATCTCTATCTCCACAGGTGCAAGCTCAACCGGCTGGTTCTTGTGCGCAAGTTTGTAAGCTCGCACACCATCAACCTTCTTTGCAGAAACTGGAGGCGGAACCTGGCTGATAGATCCCCGAAAACTGTCCATTAGGTTCTCAAGCTCATCCGCATTCAATTCAACCTGCTTCTGTTCTCCAACCACATCACCATCACGGTCATAGGTTGTCGTTGCCCAGCCAAAACGGATGCTGGCTACATACTCACGCTTGTGATTCAAGTAGAAACGTGCAAAGCGCGTTGCCTGTCCCAGCAACATTGGTAAAACCCCGGTAGCGAGCGGATCTAGCGTGCCAAGATGTCCGATTTTCTTGAATTCAAGCAGCTTGCGAAGTTTCTGGACTGCAGTATTCGAAGTAATGCCTGTGGGCTTGTTCAGGATAATGGCACCATCCATTTCAACTCTTCTTAGACACCGTCTTGATCCTTGAAAGAGCCTGACTCGGCAAGCAGTGCAAGTGCTTCATCAATGACTCTTTCACTACTCACATGCAGCATGCAAAGGTGTTCTTCAAGGGGACACTCTCGTAACAGGCAAGGAGAGCACTCGACCTCTTCCTCAATGATTCGCGCCCAAGGTGCCGAAGGTCCTGTTGCTTTTGCATCCGTCGCCCCGAATATTGCAACCGTTGGTACTCCCAGGGCAGATACAACATGCATCGGGCCAGAGTCGTTTGTGAGATAAAGGCTGCAGGTCGCAGCCAACTCAATGAATTCTGACAGCTTCGTCTTGCCTGCCAGGCAATGAGCGTTGCTCCCTGCCAGGGCAGCAACCTCGGCAGCTAATGCGGCTTCCTGAACTGAACCAAAGACTGCAATCTTGGCGCCTGTTTCTACAGCTAACCTGTGGGCAACTGTGGCAAAACGGTCTGGCAACCAACGTTTGGCTGTCCCAAAAGCGGCTCCCGGACTGATACCGATCCAGGGGCCGTCCGGAAGCCCCAGATGTTTCCAGTTCTCAATCCCCCTGAGTCGCAGCTCGTTGACTCCTGCAAGCCGTATCTCATTGCATTCCGGAAGCTTACTAAAAAAATGAGCTCTTTTGAGGAGTTCCAGATAGTAGAAGCGTTGATGTTCCGGGATTTCACCTTTCTTTGGCTTGTCGATTCGATGGCTGAGTAATGCACTCCGTCCGTCTCGCTTGTATCCGATTCTCTGCCTTATCCCTGCGCGCCAGGCCAGCCACGCTGCATCAAATGCATTCTGTAACAGGATGGCGCGATCAAACCGGCGCTTCCGTAACTCCCTGACAAGTCTTTCCTTGCCAATTAAGCCACTATGCCTGCCATCATGCTCATACAGCATCATTGTGTCGCAGAAGTCTTCCCTTTCATACAACGATGCCACCCAGGGACGGGCCAATATCGTAATATGCCATCCGGTGTGAAGCTGCCGGATCTCACGTAATGCAGGAATGGAAATGACTGCATCACCCAGCCAGTTGGTCGCACGTACTAGCAAGTGCCGCATGGAGAACTTTTCTTAGCGTAACTTGCACATGCACATAACTCATTTGCAAAACAAAAAGCTTGATACCAACCCAGCGGTTTCAAAAGATCACTAAAATCAAATAATGCTTCGTCTTATTGCTGTCAGCTGCCTGATGTCCTGTATGCTGGTGGCTCAACAGATACCCCAGGCATTTACTGGTGGCCAGGTCCTGCCAATTACCGGAAGTCCGATTGAACCCGGCACAGTTTTGATTCATCAGGGCAAGATACTGGCAGTAGGGCCAACAGCCGATGTCACAATCCCGTCGAATACGGTTCGTCACGATGCCAGCGGCAAAGTGATACTTCCAGGATTAATCGATACACACACGCACGCAGGTAATGTGGAGGGAGGCGATTCGAGCAACTCCATGCACCCGGGCGTGAGGGCTCTGGACTCTATCAATGTTCGAGACTCCTCTATTCAGAAAGCACAGGCAGGGGGTATCACCACGGCAAATATCATGTCAGGCTCGGGGCATTTGCTCAGTGGACAAACACTGTATGTAAAATACCGCGATGTGAAAACCATTGAAGACATGCTTGTTTACAATTCCGATGGAACCCTGGCCCACGGAATCAAGATGGCCAATGGTACGAATTCAAGGAAAGATCCACCATTCCCGGGTACCCGTGCCAAGTCAGCAGCACTTGTCCGTGAAAGGTTTGTCCAAGCCATCGAGTACCGCGATAAACAAACCCAGGCCGCCAATGATACCGATAAGACACCTGCACGCGATTTGGGGCTTGAAGCACTCTCCGAAGTGCTGGCAGGCAAACGGGTCGTTCATTTTCATACTCACCGCCATGACGATATCTTGACTATCCTGCGCCTGGCAAGGGAGTTTGATTTCAAGGTGGTCCTGCAACATGTCAGTGACGCCTGGTTGGTAGCAGAAGAAATTGCCGCTTCACCGCATGTCGTGGGTTCATCTTTGATTCTCTTAGACAGTCCCGGAGGCAAGGTTGAAGCCAGGGACATCCGCTTTTCCAGTGGCCGCAGACTCGCTGAAACCGGTGCTCTTGTTGGGTTCCACACTGATGATCCGATCACGGACTCCCGTTTTTTCAACCGCATGGCAGCCCTGGCAGTCCGAGAGGGCATGTCAAGGGAAAAGGCCCTGTACGGGTTGACCATGGCTGGAGCCATCATGCTTGGGCTTGAACAACGAATAGGTTCACTGGAAGCCGGGAAGGATGCTGATCTCGTCATAATGTCGGGAGACCCATTGAGCGTCTACACGAAAGTACTTGAAACCTGGGTGGACGGAGTGCAGGTTTTCAACCGGTCTAATCCCCAGGATCAACTGTATGCAGAGGGTGGGTACGGAGCCACCCATGACCAGAGCCTTTCACTCCACAACATCGCAACAGCAGAACATCAATGACCCGAATAATTTTTATTGCAGTGTTGGCTGCGACACTTTGCGTTGATATACCAGTTTTTGCACAAGTTGCCATCCACGGAGATGTTGTCCACACTGCAGCCGGTGAGCCCCTGGACGACACCATCGTCCTGGTAGAGGATGGCAAGATCAGTGCTATTGGAGCCGCAGATGAGGTTTCTGTCCCGGATGGCTTCCGGATATTAAGAGCCAAAGTCGTCACTCCTGGTTTGATTGATGCCCGCTCGACCATTGGTGTGAGCGGTTATCTCAATGAGCCACATACACAGGACCAGTTTGAGAGGTCCCAGCCGATGCAGCCTGAGTTGCGTGCCATTGACGCCTACAACCCACGCGAGCCCCTGATCGAGTGGGCTCGTGGTTATGGAGTTACAACAATCCACACCGGCCATGCTCCCGGACCACTCATCAGCGGGCAAACTGCCGTTGTAAAAACACGCGGTAAAACCGTCGACGAGGCCGTGATCAAACCTGTAGCGATGATCGCTGCCACATTTGGGGAAGGGGCCCGTGAAAGCAAGCCCAAAGCACCCGGGACAAGAGCGAAAATGGCAGCCATGCTGCGAAGCGAGTTCATCAAGGCCCGCGAGTACAAGTCCAAGCAATCCTCTGAAACAGAAGCGGACAAGCCAGCGCGTGATCTGCGTCTGGAGATGCTCGTAAAAATCCTGTCAGGTGAGTTGCCTCTACTGGTTACCGCACACCGCACACAGGACCTGATGACTGTGCTTCGTATCCGATCCGAGTTCGATATACCGGTCGTTTTGGATGGCGCAACAGAAGCCTATGAAGTCCTTGATCAAATCCGGGACAGCGGGGTAGCAGTGATCGTCCATCCAACGATGATGCGGGCAAATGGTGAAACCGAAAACGCCAGTTTCGGAACCATTACCAAACTGTTTGAAGCCGGGATCCTGACAGCCCTGCAAGGAGGCTACGAAGGCTATGTTCCCAAGAGCCGACTCATTCTGTTTGAAGCAGGTATTGCAGCAGCCCATGGCCTGGGGTTTGACAATGCACTGCGTAGTATCACAATCAATGCCGCCAAAATACTGGGCGTCGACAGCCGAGTCGGATCCCTTGAAATCGGTAAGGATGGAGATTTTGCACTTTACGATGGTGATCCGTTTGAATACACGACTCATTGCGTTGCAGTTGTTATAGAGGGTGATGTCGTCAGCGAAGAATCGCGATGAAACTCGTTCTGTACCCAGCAGTCGAAGCCCGACGTCTTCAGCAAATTAAAGCAGTCGCAGTCCCCATGCATGTAGTCAACTGCGTTACCGAGGTGGATGCGACAAGGGAAGCAACCGATGCAGATGCCTTTTTTGGCAAGATCACTCCCGGGATCCTGGCTGTAGCCAGTCAAATGCGCTGGGTACAGTCCCCCACTGCCAGTCTTGAGCACTACATCTTTCCGGAACTGGCCAATCACTCTCTACAGCTCACCAACATGCGCGGGCTGTTTCATGACAATATCGCTGACCATGTATTCGGCTACATGCTTTGCTTTGCCCGCAACCTGCACCACTACATCCGGTTGCAGTCCCAAAATACCTGGAAGCCGTTTGGAGGCAAGAAGGAAGGGCAGGTATTCTTCAGCGGACCTGCCATCACAACTGGTGTCGATCTTGCGCATACAACGCTTTCAGATGCCACGCTTGGCGTGATCGGGCTGGGTTCAATTGGCAGTGAAATTGCTCGACGGGGTGTATGTTTCGGGATGAGAGTAGTCGCTGTCGACAGTAATCCACGCAAAAAACCTGCAGGTGTTGATAAGCTCTGGAGTACCGACCAGTTGAACGATTTACTCAAGCAAAGCGACTACGTAGTAATTGCCGCTCCTCATACTCCACAGACCGAAAAGTTGTTTCGTGCGTCACAGTTCTCCCGGATGAAATCCAGCGCCATTCTCATCAACATAGGACGAGGTGTCATTGTCGATCTCATGGATCTTGTTGCAGCGCTCAGGACTCAGGAAATCGGGGGCGCTGCCCTTGATGTCTTTGAGACCGAACCACTACCTGCTGACCACCCGCTCTGGGGTTTTGACAACGTCATCCTGACTCCTCATGTTTCCGGGCACTCTCCCCGAATTGCAGAGCGGCACCTGAACATACTACTTGCCAACATTCGCCACTTCAAAAGAGAAGAACCACTCGTGAATGTTGTCGACAAGTACAACTGGTTCTAGCTGCTCACCGATTCGCTCTTAATACGTAGTTGCGCTCGTAGAACTGCTTGTACTCTCCCGAAAGTACATGGGAAACCCACTCGGAATTCTGGCGATACCACTCAATCGTTAACTGCAATCCCGTCTCGAATTCAACTTCTGGCTGCCATCCCGTCTGGGCAGTAATCTTCGCACTGGTCAGTGCATAACGCCGATCATGACCTGGGCGGTCTGGCACATGTGTTACCAGAGACTCAGGCTTGCCACAGATCTGCAGAATTTTACGCACTACTTCCAGGTTCGGGATAACACAGTTGCCTGAGATGTTATAAATCTCTCCTACACGGCCCTTCTCGATCACCGCATCAATTGCACGGCAATGATCATCGACATAAAGCCAGTCACGCTCGTTCAGACCATCTCCATAAACAGGCAAGGCTTTCTCTTCCAGTGCACGTGAAATCATCAGCGGGATCAGCTTTTCCGGAAACTGGAAAGGGCCATAGTTGTTTGAACAGCGTGTCACAACCACTGGTAATGAAAAAGTTTTGAAGTAGGAGAGCACCAGCAGGTCCGATCCAGCCTTTGATGCTGAATAGGGACTCGAAGCACGGAGCGGTGAATCTTCATTTGCTACTGCAGGTGGCTCAATACTCCCATAGACTTCATCGGATGAGATGTACAGGAATAGCCGTGGAGTGTATCTCTGTGAAACTTCCAGCAGTACGGCAGTTCCAAGCAGGTTTGTGCCTACTGCACTGGCTGGGTCAATGATGCTGCGGTCAACATGGGATTCGGCAGCAAAGTGAACCACAACTTCAGGTTGATAACAGCGGAATACATCGTGCATCCCATCCGCATCACGGATATCCTTGTGTTCAAATTGAAACCCGGGAAGTTCTGCAACCTCTGACAGGTTCTCCAGATTTCCGGCATAGGTGAGTGCATCCACTACACACACCTCGGCATCGGGCCGATTCTGAAACGTCCATCTCACAAACGCGGAGCCAATGAATCCGGCTCCACCTGTGACCAGGATTTTCACTTGTGCTGGAACTCCCAGTCGTATGCCAGGTGCGGACTATCATACGGAATGCGTCCTTCATCCGAAGGATCGTAATGCCGGTCCGTCACATAGACCAACATGGCCGGGGAATCACCAATTACCTTATAGCCATGAGCAACACCGGGTGGCACCAGCAGTTGCCATGGGCGCAATTCACCCACATAAAATGTGTTGCGCACTCCAAATGTCGGCGAGCCTTCCCTGAGGTCTGCAACCACTACCTGCAACATACCATTGCCCGGTACCCACAAGTCCGTCTGAAACATGTGGTAATGGAAGGCCTTGATCGTAGCCGGGTAGTTCTGAGCTGCAGAAACCTGTGTGGTTTCCGGTGGGAATGCTTTGGAAAGCCCCTGCCCTAAGCGGGCAACTTCAAAAAAATATCCCCGGTCATCTGGCCAGAGAGAGAATTCTTCTACCCTTACACCAGCAATTAACTGGGCTGAGTCGGGCTGAAGGATGACTTCACCAATGCCCTTTTCACACTGAGGCAGACTAGCCCGAATCCCATTGGACTCCCGAAGCAGTTCTCTGCCCAAACCGGACTCCTACCCAATCACCTTCAGACTATAGCGTAGACCTGCTGCAGTCGATTCGCCTTCCAGAGTTCGACATAAGGCTTCAAGTCGTAAATGGTCTGCTTGAACTGTTCAAAAGTCAATGACTGTGCACCATCACTCCAGGCACGTTCCGGGTCCGGGTGAATCTCGATCATGATCCCGTCCGCACCGACTGCAGCAGCTGCCCTTGTCAGCGGCGGAATCAGCTTCCGCTTGCCAGTCGCATGTGCAGGATCCAGGATGATAGGCAAGTGTGTCAAATCGTTCAGAACGGGCACGGCATTGATGTCGAGTGTATTGCGGGTCGCTGTCTCGAACGTACGAATACCCCGCTCACACAGGATGACGTTAGGGTTACCGTTCGAGACGATGTACTCTGCCGATAGCAGGAATTCCTCAATGGTTGCAGCCTGCCCGCGCTTGAGCATAACTGGAGTCTTTGTTACGGCTCCTACTTCCTTGAGCAATGGGAAGTTCTGCATGTTGCGCGCACCGATCTGGAGAACATCTGTATAACTTGCCACCAAATCGACATTCTGAACCGTCATGACTTCCGTAATGACCTGCAGTCCGTAAGCATCTGCTGCCTGACGCAGCAACTTGAGTCCTACATCTTCCAGACCCTGGAAACTGTACGGACTTGATCGGGGCTTGTAGGCACCACCACGAAGGAACCGAGCTCCGGATGCAGCAACTACAGCTGCACAAGCCATGATCTGCTCTTCTGTCTCCACAGAGCATGGACCTGCAATTACAACGAATTCGTCTCCGCCAACTGAAGTATTTCCGACAGTCACCACCGTGCGGTCACTTTTGACTTGACGACTGACCAGCTTGTAGGGAGCGGTAATAGGCACCCCGTTTTCAACACCCTCGACTGAGCACAGTGCATCGATCGCATGAGTCACATCACCAATACCAACCGCAGCAATTACGACTCGCTCATCACCCTGGATGGAATGAACCTTCAAATTCATTTCCTTGATCCGCTCACACACGCGTTCGATCTGCACCTGCGATGCTCCTAGCTTCATCGAAATAATCATTTATTCAACCTTCGGATTCAGAATCCTGATAGATAATACAAGAAATTTCCCAGATGCAGGCGATCCAACTGCACGTCAAGTTAAACAATTGTGAACCAGAAGCGATTCTGAGCAAGCATGCCCAGTTTGAGCGGCATCGTAAAGGCGATTCCATTCCCGCAACGAAGCCGTTAAACTGCTGTTGAGTTTAAAGCCAAGCATTACACTTAGCTTTGGAAGTATTTTATCTTACATGCGTTTAGTCGGCTTGTCCACAACAGCTTGCATAAATCTGGTTCGGCCCATGAATCAGCTTCATGATTCGCACCACTGGCCATGTGGCCAGCGATTCCTGAAATTCAGACTGTTTTGCTATAGCCACACGAATCGCCTCAATCGCATATTTTCCAATACTTTGGACATCTGCTCGTCCAGCAAATTCTCGTTTGGGCGGGTTGTGTTCTGATGCTTCCGTCTACATCCGCAAGTGCAACTCTAGCAATTGAAGGGATGACTTGTGATCATTGCAGGCAATCAGTAGAGCACAGCCTACTTGAAACTCCAGGTGTGCAATCAGCCACCGTCAACCTTCAGTCAAACTCTGCCCAAGTGGAATACGATCCTGCTGTAGCAGATATTTCTGATCTGGAAGAAGCCATAAATTCAGCAGGATACAGCTTGCTTCCCAGTGAACTGCAACTACTAATTCCCGCTTCCGCATCTGCTCCAACCAAAGAAGCCCTTATAGGCACGAGGGAACACACACTCGCAATTCAAGGCATGACATGTGCAAGCTGCGTACAGTCCGTTGAGAACGCAGTCATGAAGGTGCCAGGGGTAGTCTTCTGCGAGGTAAACCTGGCCAGCGAATCAGCAAGTCTGCAGTTTGAACCATATGTGGAAAGCATCACTGACGTTATACAGGCAGTACATGGTGCAGGCTACAAAGCAAGTATTCAGAGTGCAGAAACAATAATTCCTTTGGAAAGTCTCGAGTACGGGAGCCTCAAGCAGAGACTCCAGATATCAGCATTGCTGAGTATTCCATTACTGGTGCTGGCCATGTCTCATGGTCGACTGGATTTCATGCACTCTGTCTGGGTGCAGATGGCATTGGCTACGATTGTCGTCGTCTATGGTGGCGCACCTTTCTACAGGGGGGCATGGATAGCACTGAAACACCTGCGTGCCGACATGAACACTTTGATTGCCATAGGCACCGGGTCCGCATTTCTTTACAGTCTCACTGCCACCCTGGCAAGCAACCCAGTTACGCCCGTTCAAGTCTATTTCGAGACTTCTGCCGCCATCATCACTCTGGTGCTACTTGGCCGTTTGCTCGAAGCCCGTTCCCGTCAAAGGACAACGAATTCGATTTGCAAACTTTTTGCGTTACAGGCAGTTACTACCCATATCCGCCGTAATGGACAGGACCAGGATGTGCCGTTACAAAAGGTGGTCGTCGGAGATATAGTACTGGTCCATCCTGGAGAGAAAATCCCGGTTGATGGCAAAGTGATTGAAGGCACAGGAGCAGTCGATGAATCATCATTGACTGGCGAGAGCCTGCCAGTCGACAAAAAGCCCGGATCAAACTTGGTCAGTGGTTCCCTGAACAAGGATGGATTTTTTGTTTTCCGTGCTGAGAGCGTTGGAAAAGATACAGTGCTGTCTCGCATGATCGCCTATGTGCAACGTGCACAGGGTTCGAAAGCTCCAGCTGCCCAACTCGCTGACAGGATTTCTGCTGTTTTTGTCCCAATCATCCTGCTGGTTGCCGTGCTGACTTTTGCGGTCTGGTTCATCGTTTCTCCCTTTGACGAACGCTTTCAAATGGCCATAACCAGTGCGGTGGCTGTACTGGTCATTGCCTGCCCCTGTGCTTTGGGATTGGCAACTCCTGCCGCGCTGACAGTAGGAATCGGACGAGCAGCTGAATGCAACATACTGATCCGTGACGGTGCAGCACTGGAAGCTACCGGAAAAATCGACACCGTCGTTTTCGATAAGACCGGAACGATTACAAGTGGAAAGTTCCACCTGTCTGATATCAAGACATTCGGGGATTTGAGTAAAGAGCAACTACTTTCAGCGACAGCCGCCATTGAGAGCCGCAGTGAGCACCCGTTGGCACAACCACTGGCTGCCACCAACAGTGGATCTGGCCTGGTTGTGAAGGAGTATCGAACCCTGCCGGGTTCCGGAGTCAGTGCAAAAATACATGGCGATTCCTGGTTAATAGGTAAACCGGACTTGCTCAAGGTTCAGGGCATTGATATTACTGCCGCAAATGCAATGTTGGAGAGTTCCTTTCAGCAAGGCAAAACAATCATTCTCTCCGCCAAAAACAACTTGCTGGCAGGAGGCTTTGCACTGACAGATACATTGCATCCAGACGCCATTAATGCAGTCAAGGCCCTGCAAGCCAGAAACCTACGCACCATCATGATCAGTGGAGACAACGAGGCTTCTGCGAAAGCTGCTGCATCTCAAGTCGGGATTACTGATGTACTCGCTTCGGTACAGCCAACCGAGAAAGCGGACGCTATCCAACGTCTCCAGAAAGGTGGCAGCAAAGTGGCAATGGTAGGTGACGGGATCAACGATGCTCCGGCACTTACCCAGTCTGATTTGGGAATTGCCATTGGAGCAGGAACCGATATTGCAATCGAATGTGCTGGCATTATCCTGGTCAACAGCACACCAAGGGATGTTGATCGAGCAATAGAACTTTCCAGGCGTACATCAAGGACTATCCAACAGAATTACTTCTGGGCATTTGCATACAACTTGCTCGGAGTGCCAATTGCAGCCGGAGTCTTGTTCCCCTGGACAGGGCTGTTGCTCTCGCCTGTCCTTGCTTCTGCAGCCATGGTGTTGTCCAGTTTGTCAGTGATTTCAAACAGCCTGCGTCTAAAAAGGGCACTCAAAACGACACTATGAATTACTACGGATTCTTGAAGAATCCGAGCGCTCCAAACTGAGGATTTTGAATACAGCTAGGGATTCTTAGCCATTGCCTAGTAAAATAGTTATTCTGTGCCTGGAATCGGGGTTGGCATCATCGGGTTAGGTAACGTTGGCGGCGGGACACTGCGCCTGCTGCATGATAATGCTGCATCCATAGAGAATAAGCTTGGGTTTCCACTTGAAGTGCGTGCTGTGTGTTCGCGTCAGGTGATGGACAATCCGGCTGAGACAGCCAACTTACACCCACAAGCATTCCGGACCAATGACTGGAAGGAGCTTATCGCCCGGTCTGATGTGCAGATCGTTGCTGAACTCATTGGCGGGACAACAACGGCGGGAAATATCATCACCACTGCGATCGACGCCAACAAGTCGGTGGTAACTGCAAACAAGGAACTGATTGCCGAACAAGGGGCTGAGTTGTGGTACCAAGCCAGTAAGCAAGGCGTCGGATTGGCAATGGAAGCCTCAGTTGGAGGTGGAATTCCTCTGCTGACAGCCTTGCGGGAAGGCATAGCTGGTGACAGTATCGATGCCATGATGGGGATTCTGAATGGCACATCGAATTACATCCTTACTGAAATCGAACGCACTGGAGCTCCACTAGAAAATGTCCTGCGACAAGCACAGGAGCTTGGGTACGCAGAAGCTGAGCCGAGTGCAGACATTGACGGTTACGATGCTCGATCCAAACTTGCCATCCTGGCTGCTTTGGCTTTTGGTGTAAAGGTCTCTCCTGTAGACATTCCTATCGTTGGTATACGTCGAATCTTAAGCATTGATTTCGCCTATGCCAAACGGCTAGGACATACTATACGCCTGCTTGCCACCGCCAGACAAAGCCCCGAGGGGTTACGCCTGGCCGTACGTCCTGCACTGGTTGAGAGAAGCACCATACTGTCCAAAGTCACAGGGTCTTACAACGCCCTTTGGGTGCACGGCCAAGGTGGGGATACGTTTTACTACGGTCGGGGAGCTGGAGGCGCTCCTACAGGAGTTGCAGTTGTCAGTGACCTGATGTCTATGGCAAGGGGTATTCATTCAAAAGGGCTTGCCGGTGTTACACCATTTGCTCACCCAGCTCTTAGCCCCTACTCTCCAGTCTCATCAGATAGTGAGGAGCGCCAGTTCTACCTGCGCTTTCGTGTCATGGACAGACCAGGAATCCTTGCCAAACTGGCCGCCATTCTGGCTGATCAAGGTGTCAGTATCGATGCTGTCCTGCAGGAACCACGTTTTGACAAGCAGGACCTGCCGTTCGTTACCACGGTCGAAAAAACTAGCCGCAAATCTTTGGGAATCGCACTTGAAGCAATGCGCGGTCTGGATTTCCTGATTGATGATCCATTGTCCCTGCCAATGGAATCTGGCTTGATGGATATTTGATCTGGTACAGGATGGATCCTCCCTGTTACACAGATCTCAAAAACCAGTTTCAAGAACACAGTTTGCTCTCATTCCAGGAAATCAAGTGTGTGCCACAGCCCAACATTGGTTGTGGTTGGGCCGAGTCCCAGATCTATGGCTAATGTTTTACACCAGACTTAAATTCCGCAATGTCTGTATAACCATAGTGGCACCCTCGGAAAGAATAGCGGCAGCTAAAATACAGATCAAGGCCCATCCCATCCTCTTTTGAGCGCATAATTCTGTAAAAATGCCATCAATCTTTCCTCAAGAGTTTCAAATTTGAAATCGATTAGTTTGAATTTCTCCTCAACAGCAGAAAAGCGTTTATTCATCTCGGTACACAGTTTGCTGAACTTCTAGTCAACTGCAGAGAAACGTGTGTTCATCACATCTCACAGCCTGTCAATTTTCTCATCAACGACAGCGAAACGACCAGCCATCTCGGGGCGGACACTCTCACTGACAATATCCTTGATTGATTCAACTGCATCTTGAACCAAATCCGGTTCAGCGTTCGCCAACCGTAGCGCATCAAAAATTGGCTTGGCTGGCACTTGAGTTGTCTTTTTGGAGATCTCTTGTGTTCTGTGCATCATAACCTGTAAGACGTCTGCAATACACATTATGAATATAGTTTCAGTACTAATATTGATAGTTGTCTTGCCGGAACTGAATAAACCGCAGTACTGACTGATTCCCTCGACACATTAGCCAGAGGCTGCTACTCCCATTCAATGGTGGAAGGCGGCTTGTGTGAGATGTCGTAGAAAACAGCATCAATACCAGTAATTGACTTGAGACGTGCTGTGAGCACTTTCAAACCGTCCACAGGCAGTTCTGCCACAGCAGCTGTCATACCATCAACCGAGGTCACTGGCCGAATGACAATCGTTTCACCACCGGTTCTGCTCCAAGGCAACAGAACAACCGGGCATTGCCAGATTTCCCCGTAAAGTCCTGATTCATGCACAAAGTCTGTCACCTGACTATCAGCTGCCTGCAGTAACCCGATGCGTTCCCTGGTGAGTGAAGACCTCTTGATTGCCCACTCGGACATCTCCAATTCTTCAGGTTCAAGACTCAACACGATGCGATTTGTGCTCCGGAAGGCGTTTGTTAGCTCTGTTGCAAGGGTAAGAACTTGCCTATAATTGAATTCCCCACCATGCAAAACAGTGACTTTTGCATAGCTACGGCTGTCGCCCTGAACTCCGACACTTCGTAAAGGAAGCAGAAAGGCCTTGTAGCCTGACCGTCGAGCAAAACTGACTATGCCCTCATCCTGGTCCGCTTGTTGGTCATTGTCCGAGCACAAACAGCGGATCGCCAATCCAGGTCCCGGGAATGGGTGCCGATTCAACAACCTGTCAGGCAAGCCCAGTCCAATGCCTATTTCGCGTACCTCGTCTTTGTAAAACTCTGTCAGTGGTTCCAGAACCAAGCCAGCATCCATTAGTGCCTGAATACTGTCAACACGATTGTGATGCGTCTTGATGACTGCGGCAGATTGCGTACCACCCGATTCAATCGTGTCTGGGTAAATCGTTCCCTGCCCCAGCATCCACTCATGGCCTTCGAAATGACCGTTTTCTAAAATCCGGTCCTGAACATTCACAAATGCCTGTCCAATGATCATCCTTTTACGCTCAGGATCCATGATCCCTTGCAAACTGTTGAAAAATTGCTCTGAGGCATCAACGACATTCAGCCGTCCTAGCCCCAGGGAACTGAATGCTTCTTCAATCTCGGCAGTCTCGCCATGCCTCATGAAGCCAGTATCGACATAGACCGCTTCCACAGACGCTGTGTCAAGTGCCTTAACTGTCAGAGCATAGGCAACAGTTGAATCCACTCCACCACTTAGGAAAAACAGGACCTTGCGGCCTTGCACCTGTTCACTGATGGATGCCTGAATTGATGCAATTCGATCACGGGGATGCCAATCCATTGAGCAATGGCAAGCATTTCGCAAGAAGTTCCCAAGGATCTCTGCACCTTGGGGAGTATGTATCACCTCCGGATGGAATTGAAGCCCATAAATGCCGCGCTCGACATCGCCCATGGCAGCTATTTGACAGTTATCAGTCTCACCAAGGATTTTAAAGCCCAAAGGCAGTCGGACTACTTGATCTCCATGACTCATCCAGACGCGGTTGTGTAATGGAAGACCATCAAACAGGCCAGCAGTTGACTGAATATGCAGGGTGGCACTGCCAAACTCATGGGTTTGCCCACGTTCTACAAGGCCTCCGAGCCCTTGAGCAATGAGTTGGTGACCATAGCAAATCCCCAACATTGGTTTGCCAATTTCAAACAGTCCAGGTTCCGGTTTGGGGCTCTGTTCATCAAATACACTGGACGGACCACCCGAGAGAATCAGACCACTGTATCGTTCAAGCTCAACTATGGGTATGCCAACTGGGACTATCTCTGCATAGACGCCAAGTTCACGTACCTTGCGGGCAATCAGGTGAGCGTATTGTCCGCCGGAATCAAGTACTGCAATTGTTTCCATGGTGTTCAATCTGGACACAGTCGGGAAGTCTATCAAGACAGCGAGAAGAAGTAGCTGAATGAATTCTAATCATACGAAGTGACTGTGACTGGGGTGAAATCATCAATTAAAACCGAGTGTTCCTTAAGATGATTTGATCAGCCACCCATGTAGTTCCACTGACCCACAATAGTCTCAATAGCTTAATAACTAAAAGATCATTGCAAATCCGGGATCAAGGACATTACTCCTTGCGCAACCTGGCACTGGTACACATTTCACCGGCAACAAAAACCTGTATCACGGGTGTTGGTTCGGATAGGGCTACGACTGCTAAAGTTGGCGACGGTTCAATGGTTACAGCAGGCACTTCGACTGGGAGAGATGTCTCGGGGCACTCTGCTGCGGGGCTTGTGTGAGCAGAGGACTGGCGCAACGCGACAGGCACGTTGTGCACAGCCCGGAGCGTAAGGCGCTGCAACAAGTGGTAGAGACGCTCGGCCTGGAGTTGCCGCAGCCCCAGTCAGCACCGCCAGATCAATCTCGGCAGCACGAGACGGCTCCCGCGACCCGCTTTGTAGGCTCACTTGACGGTACCCGATCCAAGATAGTCCACTCGGACGAGCGACAAGATTTCGCATTCAAGGTCCAGCCTGATCAGCAACGATTCGTTTTCCTCAGTCCTAAATGGGAACCGCTTCCGAATACCAAGCACAACGCATGTAGCCAACCCAAGCGATCCTGCCGAAGGGCCTGTCACTCGATCGACCGAGCCAGCGATAGTCGATGAAACCGTTGCAACTGTCTCCTGAGTGGCCGGACGGCGGAGCCCTCTCGCGCTGGGAAATCGATCCGCCGACGCCTTGAAACCGCTCAACCCTAGTTCGTCATACTGAAGCAAGCTATTCTTGCAACTGATTGAAAAAAAGTCGGTTCCGGGATATGGATCTGGCCAATTGGCACTACTTTTTGCAGATCCTGTCACTTTGTTACACAGCTTCTACTGCGATGAATGCGCGGCTCAATACCGGCGGCCCAAGAGATTGTTGTAACTTTCGCTAGCGGACGGACATCCTGGCGGTTGACGATCAGAGCACCATTCACCTGGCGAACAGTAGTGGTGATGCTTACCCAGGAGCGCATACGAGTGCGGATCGATTGCCAGCTCAGGTTGATACCTTGGGCTTTTAGGCGGGTCCGGATCAGATGCACCCTATGGTATGCGAGGACGGTGATGAAAAGGTGGCTTGAGATATGACTGTCCTTGCTATGCCAGATCGGGCGCAGACCCAATTCAGATTTCAAGGACCGGAACGTTGCCTCAATTTCAGTGAGCCTCCAATAGGCCCGCAGGATTCGCTCCAGATTCCAGTCCCCATGGCTGGTACGCAGCACATAGGAGCCGACCCCGGCAGCGGCATCATCGTATTGCTGCTTGCGGGAAAAGGTGACTGTGGAGGCTTTGGTACCGACCCCCCTGGTAGCGGTGCCCTTGGTGGCAGCGTCCTTGGTGACCTGGACATTATGCTGCTGCGATACTTTCGACTATCTCTCCTTGATGAGACCGGCACTCTGCTGGACCCGGTCATAGTTTTTTAGGCACACTGACTTGGAAAGGCCGTCGTGGAAGTGTTGCAGAGCGGTCTCGAATTTCTGGCGGTTTTTCTCAAGAATGGCGTTCGCGGTGATCTTCTTGCCTTCGCTCACCGCATAGAGCCGTGCTTCGTCGTCCTTGCTTGCGAGTCTCCAGGCCTGTACCTGCTGACCAGCACTGGTGGTGAGTGTAAGTTCGGTGCGATCCCTGAGACCTGATCAAAATACTGTTGTGCTTCAATTCCAGAAAGCAAACACCCGTCGCACTTTTGAAAGAGTTTGCAATTATCAAGGCTAGTGAGTCATACTGTTTCTTTGGGCTTTATGTAGTGTTACTTAAAAAGCTCAAGCTGCATGGTACAGGTATTTAGTACTTGCCCTTGCAGTATTCTTGCCGATACAGGCAGGGAATTCCATTTAACACTGTTCAATTGGGTGAGGTGGGTTACACCTGCTCAAAATATTGATAACACGGAGGAATCTGAAAACAATGGCAATCCAACCCCTTGGAAAACGCTTGGTCATAGAGCGTATTGAGGAAGATGAGCAGGTTTCGGGCGGCATCATCATTCCTGATTCAGCGAAAGAAAAAGGCCAGACAGCAAAGGTCATTGCGGCAGGTCCCGGAGCCAAGAATGATGATGGCGGTTTCATACCACTGGACGTAAAAGCCGGAGACACTATCTTGATCGGGAAATATGCCGGTAACGACATCACGGTAGACGGCAACGATTACGTCATTGTGAGTGAGGATGAGGTCCTAGGAGTTCTTGAGGGATAGTTTTACCTGACCAGGTTCCACCAAACAAGGAACACAGGTTGTATCCCTCTAAATATTTTTAGGAGAAAAAAATCATGGCAGATAAAGAAATTGTATTTGGTGAAGACTCTCGACAAGCTATCTTGTCCGGTGTTAATAAACTCGCAAACACCGTCAAGGTCACACTTGGTCCCAAAGGCCGCAACGTCGTACTGGAGAAGAAATTCGGCGGACCAACAGTGACCAAGGATGGCGTTACTGTAGCCAAGGAAATTGAGCTTCCAGACAAGATCGAAAACATGGGTGCACAAATGGTTCGGGAAGTTGCTTCAAAAACCTCCGATGTCGCTGGTGACGGTACAACAACCGCAACCGTACTGACCCAAGCCATTTATGCAAGTGGTATTAAAAGTGTTGCAGCTGGTGCCAATCCAATGGCCATCAAGCGTGGCATCGATACTGCTACAGCCAAGGTTGTAGAAGCTATCCGTTCCATGGCACGACCTGTCGAAGGGAACGCTGTCAAGCAAGTAGCTGCAATTTCTGCGAACAACGATAATACCATTGGCAACACCATTGCCGAGGCAATGGAAAAAGTCGGCAAGGACGGAGTAATCACAGTCGAGGAAGGCAAGACACTTGATACAGAACTGGACATTGTCGAAGGCATGCAGTTCGACCGCGGCTATGCATCCCCTTACTTTGTCACCGACCAGGATTCGATGGAGTGCGTACTTGATAACGCCTTGATCCTGATCCACGAGAAAAAAATCAGCAGCATGAAAGACCTGATACCCGTGCTGGAAGCCGTATCCCGTCTGGGCCGTCCGCTTTTGATCATCTCCGAGGAAACCGAGGGTGAAGCCCTTGCCACGCTGGTAGTCAACAAGTTGCGTGGAACGCTGAACGTAGCTGCTGTCAAGGCTCCAGGATTTGGCGACCGTCGCAAGGCAATGCTTGAAGACCTCGCAATCCTCACTGGTGGCAGACCAATCATGGAAGAGACCGGTATCAAGCTGGCAGGCGTGCAGGTTGAAGACCTCGGCCAAGCCAGCCGCATCGTCATCGATAAGGACAACACCACGATCATTGAGGGTGCCGGTAGCAAGGAGGCCATTGAGGGTAGAGTCAAGCAGTTACGCGCACAGATTGAGGAGACCACCTCAGACTATGACCGCGAAAAACTGCAAGAGAGGCTTGCCAAGCTAGTCGGTGGCGTGGCCGTGATCAAGGTTGGTGCTGCAACCGAAACAGAGATGAAGGAAAAGAAGGCACGCGTCGAGGATGCCATGCATTCTACACGTGCAGCCGTCGAAGAAGGTATTGTTCCGGGCGGCGGTGTTGCACTGGTTCGGGCAGCTGCTTCACTTAAAGGATTTAAAGGGGCAGATGATGATGAGCAGACTGGCATCAACATTGTGCGACGATCTCTTGAATCCCCATTACGCCGGATTGCACAGAACGCTGGACAGGAAGGTGCCATCGTTGCTGAGAGAGTGCGGACAGCTGAAGGTAACAAAGGCTACGATGCACAGAATGATAAATACTGCGACCTGGTCGCTGCTGGTATCATTGATCCAGCAAAAGTGACTCGCTTTGCACTACAGAACGCCGCTTCGATCGCAGGCCTGATGCTGACAACTGAAGCAACCGTTCACGAGATTTCGGAAGAGCAGTCAGCTGCTCCTGCTGGGCCTCCAGATCACGACTTCTAGCCCATCGTTCCGAGGATCAGGGTTTAAAAAACACTCTGGCTTGACCTTGACTCAATGAAAGCCTGGGAATGGGTGTAATAATCAAATCCTGCCCTTGCCCGAAAGGTGGGACAGGGTGGGATTGCAGCCAACATCCTTCTGATGTTGAGTTTTCCCTCTTGTCACCTGCTTGCAACCGCCTGCACTTGCATTGCCTAACCCCAGACATCCTGACCTCTGAAACACATAATGTGTCGCAGTTTTCAACGAATTGATCACCAACTGGGCAGTTGTCAGCCCGCTAGCGTGGCAGTCAGGCCAGACGAGCCGCAGGTCGGTACCGGGATAGATAGTGTGGCTCGCGTCCAACTCGTCGCAGCGGGCATTAGCCCAAGTCTCCATGGTCTGCGTGCCGACCCCATGGAAGGCCTGGGTCACATCCCACAGGTGCTCCCCCTGACATGAAATAAGTCGATGATCTGGATTGGCGCTGGAGAACTGCTCATTGGCCAAGTTCCAGATCAGCGGTGCGCCGTCCCCAATGACTATGCGCTGAGCAAACGGCGCGAGTTGCGACCGCTTCACGATAGTGGCGCCTTGAAAGGCTCACAGTCTCACTGCTACTCTCATCGTCGGTCCGCTGCTGCTGCAGCAGTCTACGACAAGCCCCACAGCATGCGCAGCACCCAATCCGAGACCTGATAATTGCCCGTCAGAGCTAGTCGGAACTTCACCATCCCTTAAGCCCTAGCGCCGTCCACCAAATCATTGCAATAGCGCGGTTTACCGCTCCACAGACCGGACTGAAAACTGGATATTTGTTGCCATGTTCTGAGCGCACAATAATCTTTATTCATGCTTTACTCACAGCATAACCATGTTTCATACTGTTTCCATGTAAGAGGCCTCGCCCTATGTCCTACCACGTCGACGTCATCCCCAACCGCAACAGCCCCCCCGCCATCCTCTTCCGTCAAGCCCAACGCGACGGCAAGCGCATCCGCCGCACCACCCTCGCCAACCTCTCCAAACTGCCCCCCCAGATCGTCGACGGCACCCGCAGCCGCAGGCGTGACCTCGCCCTCGCCGCCATAGTCGCCCACGTGCTCCAACCCGGCTCCAAGCTCGCCACCGCTCGCAGCCTGTCCCCGCAGTCCGCCACCAGCAGCCTCGGTGCCCTGCTCGGCCTCGGTCCCGTCCGCGGCAACGAAATGCTCGACATGCTCGACTGGCTGCTGGGGCGGCAAGCGTGGATCGAGAAGAGCCTCGCCCGACGGTATCTCGAGGGCGCCACCCTGCTGCTCTACGATGTCGCGTCCAGCTATCTGGAGGGGCGCTGTTCTCCACTGACCGCGTTCGGCCACAACCACGACGGCAAGCAGGGCAAGCAGCAGATCGTCTTCGGCCTGCTCTGCGTGGCCGTAGATGTGTTCGCCGGCAACACGGCGGATCCGAGCACGGTCGGGGTGCAAGTGAAGAAGGTCCAGCAGCGCTTCGGCCTCGAGTCCATCGCGCTGGTGGGCGATCTCGGCCTTGAAGACGGACGCCATCCGCAAGCTGCTGCGGGAGGCGCAGCTGGACGGCATATACGTCATCCGGACGAGCCTGCAGAGCTCCGCCCTGGGGGCTCCCGAGGCGGTCGAGGCCTACAAGAGCCTGGCGCACGTCGAGCGGGCGGTGCGCCCGATCTTCGTCTATAGCGAGGACCATGTGCGCGGGCACATCCTGCTGTGCATGCTGGCGTATTACGTGGAATGGCACCTGCGGCGGCGTCTGGCGCCGCTGCTGTTCGAGGAGGAGGACCGGGCGGGAGCGCGGGCGCTACGGCAGTCGCCGGTGGAGAAAGCGCAGGTCTCGGCGAGCACCAAGGCCAAGGCCGCCAGCAAGCAGACGCCCGAGGGGCTGCCCGTGCACAGCTTCCAGACGCTGCTGGCGGATCTGGGCACGCTCACGCTGAACGAGGTGACGCTGCCGGACGCCCCGCAGCACCCGTTTCCGATGGTCGCCAAGCCGACGCCGCTGCAGGCCAAGGCAGTCGACTTGCTCGGGGTCGATCCGAGCAAATTTGTTGCCAGTAAATTGGCAGGTTGATTCAGTCTATCTGTCTGATATAGCTACGATTATTCGAATTTCGGAGGTGAAGTTCCGGCTAGTGGGCAAAATGCAACAGCGACAGAAGGCTCACAGAAAACCTGACAGGGCCCAAATTCGAGAATCTCAGCGCTGAAAGGTGCGTCCAAACCGGCCGGATTGCAGGGAAGTCAAGACACACGCGCCGAATGCCACCGTAACCACCCACGCCAAACCCAGGTCTGCCAGCGGCTAGTCCCGTGGATACACGTAGCCCAGCTGATCACTCAGTCGGGGCATTCGTTTCCTCGTGCTTCCGCTCCAGTTCGGCGGCAAGACGCTCTTCAAGGCGCCGCACCCGTTCATCGGACTGCTGCCGTAACTCCGCTTCCTGTCGGGCCCGTTCATCGGCCTGTCGAGCCCTGGTTTGTGCCTCCAGCTTGGCCCGTTCTCCTTCACGAGCGCCCAGTCCACGTCGGCTCCCGTTAGAACTTCCTGCCCGGTGGCGGGGTCCCGGAACGCCGCCACCGTTACGTCCTCAGACCACTTGGCCCGCAGGTGCAGTCCCAGTGCCTCGCTCCAGTACCACTCACCTGCTTCCTCTAACTCGACCCGCTCCAACTGCTGATACCGGCCGCCCTGCAAGCGGTACCCCTCCAGGGACGACTCCAAGTGATGGACTCTTGGGCTCAGCCTCCAGTACTCACTCACACCCATCCGTGCATAGATCTCGGGCTTTACATCCCGGTCCCGCCACTCCGTTGATGCAGACCTCACCTCCAGCACGAAATCCGGCGCCTTGCCTTCCTCCCACACCTTGTAGGTGTCCCGCTCGCCAGTCTCCACGTCAAACGCCACGAACACGTCCGGTGCCAGCCACGCCTTGTTATTGCCCTTCTCGTAATACACGAACAGGTCGATGCCGATATAGAGATCCTTGCGCTCACGGAAGCAGCGGTCTAACGCCTCTTTGGCGAGAACCATCGCGACGGCCTGTCAACCGGATTCAGCCATTGCCAAGCCGTCCGAACTGGGGTATTCGACCGCCGCCGTTTCCTCGACAGCGGTCTCCAAGGCGGCCGGAATCAAAGACTGCAGCACAGGTTCCACCTGCTCAGTATATAGACTGGGGGGCGTACTGGATCGCAACCACACCGGGAATCTCAAAGTCAGCTACTCCTCGATCAGGGGCTGCGACTGGTGTGACGGGATCAGACATCTTGTCACACTTGATGCATAGGAGTTTTCGGCAGGATGGGCACCAAATTCAGACAGGCGGGCACCCAATACCCATCAAGTGCTGGCGCTATGGGCTCTCGACAGCCGACAGGCCTGGTTCCAGCCCGCTTGGAGTAGCAAGACGCGACACCGCCAATGCGACAGAGCGGGGATCCGCACGGCATGGCCTGGGAGACTAAAGCCCTGTAGTCCCACGAGTTGCCTCATCCAGGCAAGCGAGCATTGAGTCAAGGGATCAGGATGTCTGAGCCCAGTCATCCGTACTTTGGCTTTAGACGGAAATAACATCTGATTTGCGCTTGCAGAATATTTGCAAGGTATAACTTTGGTGTTCGGCCTGATTCCATATTTTTAATTTCTCCGTTTATGCTGCATGCAGAATCAAAGCTTCGACAAGTGAGATGGAATCGACAATACCGCGCAACGGTATGTAGTTTGACCCGGTTGAAGAATGTAGCCATACTCTCGTAAAAACGGCACGCCTGACTTGTCCAGTTGCACGAAGGAGAGTGGCATCCTCCACACGCAATGACCTTGCCCGTGTAACAGTCAGTTCCTGCATGAATAATGGTCACAATAAAAAGGTTTTCGGTCTGATCGGCATCATCAGCAGTGCCCCTGTCTGAACTCGTCGTTGCCATAAGCCAAGCCACCAGCCAGCCAATTGATCACACCCAAGCAAGTGAGGAGAAGTTCGCTTCAATATGCCGACAGGATGGCATCCCGGAGAACTGCATCAAAATACTTGTGTTCCGGTACCAGGCTGTGGACAACAACAACTCGCAGAAGTCACCGATCATGCGGAAGAGTTGTCTAGTACATAGCCAAAGTTCATTGCACAGTACCTGCAGGCGGTGGTGCAAGCCGTTGATCCTTTAATCCTGGTCCCAAAACACGGAGACCTGCATCTGTAAAACTCTCAACTGTAAGAGCCTTGTCTTGAATTATTTGCGAGGGCATCTCACACTATCTCACTACTGCTCACAATCCAGTTTCTGCGGGCGAGTATGATATTTGAAGTTTAGTAGGAGGTTGCCGATAGCAGCATTCAACACCCAATTGACGTAAGTTCTTGAGTGGTACTGTCGGCAGTTTGATGATGATACCCGGAGTACGCGGCGAGTCCAGAACCCGCAAAGTCGGCCTGATCGGATCAGGCTGGTACGGAAAGATCGATCTATTTCGTCTCATTCAGGTTGAGCCAGTCGAGGTCGTTGCACTATGCGATGTGGACAGTCAGATGCTAAAGCACGCTGTGGAAGTGACCGCAACACGCCAGAAGTCTGTTAAACAACCTCGTGCCTTTTCCGATTACAGGGACATGCTCGCGCAAGAGGAAATGGATCTGGTTCTGATTGGTACACCGGATCACTGGCACGCCCTGCCTATGATCGATGCATGCCGGGCAGGAATTGATGTTTATTGCCAGAAGCCAATCAGTGTTGACGTCATGGAATCCCAGGCGATGCTTGCTGCGGCACGCAAGTACAACCGGGTAGTCCAGATCGGCCTGCAACGTCGTTCGACCCCACACCTTGCTGACGCCAAAACACAAATTATCGAAGAAGGCCTGCTCGGAGATATCGGTCATATTGAAATCTGTTCTTACTACCACATGCGGAGTACAAGCATCCCTCCTGACATTGAGCCACCCAGCTATCTTGACTACGACGCATGGACGGGTCCTGCGCCAATGAGGCCTTACAACGAACTTTGCCATCCAAGAAGATGGCGCTCATTCATGGAATACGGCAATGGCATTGTTGGAGACATGTGTGTCCATATGCTCGACATGGTGCGCTGGATGCTGGGCCTTGGATGGCCAAACAGGGTCTCATCTACTGGAGGTATCAAGATCCAAAAAGGTGTCAAAGCGAATATTACTGACACTCAAGTAGCAGTTTTCGACTATGCAAAGTTTCCGATTGTCTGGACCCACCGAACATGGGGCAAAGCAGCTGATACTGACTACCCTTGGTCAGCAATCATTTACGGCTCGAAGGGTACCTTGAAGGCTAGCGTAAATGGATACGACTTCATCCCCCTGGACAAGAACGCCAAGACAATCCACAAGAATGTGACACTCGAACTGGAAGAGTATCCGGAGGACAAGACCGAACAGGATCTTGAACTTTTTGCAGCACCCGCAGTCCGCTATCACATGAAAGACTGGCTCAAGGCAATTGATGAACGCTCAAGGCCAGTTGCGGACATCGAGGAAGGCAGTATCTCGACCATCGCGTGCGTTCTCGCAAACATGGCATGTTCGCTGGGTCGCACACTTGAGTGGGATCCTCAACATGGCGAGATCCGAAATGATAAAGAAGCTAACAGATTGCTTGCCAGGCAATACCGTAAACCCTGGAAACACCCTGACCCAAAAACTGTGTAATCACGACAGTTTGTAGAAAGTGACTACCACTTGATGGAGCATTGCCTGTTTCTGTTAGAATTATTAAGCGTCCTATAAGCCAACTACTGGCACTGGACTCAACGGAGGAATTAATCTTGAAACACACTACTCTTGTAATCGTTTGCATTCTTGCACTAGGGCTGCTGTCCCTGCCTGTCCAGGCTCAGGACTCCAAATTGAGCTTCTTTATCACAAGCATGGGATCCGGGAACGGAGCGAATCTCGGAGGTCTGGAAGGTGCTGATGCAATCTGCCAGGACCTTGCAGCTAAAGCCGGAGCAGGTAGCAAAACTTGGCAAGCATATCTGAGTGCAGGTGCACACAACGGAATGGCTGCTATCAATGCGCGCGACCGAATTGGAACCGGGCCCTGGTTCAACGCCAATGATGTACAGGTTGCGATGAACGTGGACGACCTTCACTCTGACAACAACAAGCTGAGCAAGGAGAACTCCTTGACCGAAATGGGCAAGGTTGTAAATGGACGAGGAGACTCCCCAAATATGCATGACATCATTACAGGATCCATGATTGATGGCAACGCATACACAGATGGCGAGGATCACACCTGCAGTAACTGGACAAGTGAAGGTTCTGAAGGTAGTGCCCAAGTCGGTCATCATGATCGTCAGGGAGGTGGTGCTGCACCAACTTCCTGGAATGCAGCCCATGGGTCACGTGGCTGCAGCCAGGCCAATCTCGAAGCAACGGGAGGCAAAGGCTTCTTCTACTGTTTCGCAAAATAGTTTCTGATCAATCCTCAGGCAGTTATCCATAACCTGCTGACAGGTCTAACAACTGGCATTTGATCAGATGGAAGATCTTGATACGTTGAAAGCCCGGGTATCCCCGGGTGATTCAATCCGGTTTGACTTCAAGGGGCAGAAACTTGAAGGCTCTGTCTCGACGCTCGGGCTCAAGCGTGTCGTGGTCATTGCATTGGATGGAAACCTCTACAGGGTTCCTTACTCACGCATTGAACCGAATGGAGAACGAAAGGACCATGCAGTCCGGGAGCAAGAGGCACTCGAGAATTGCCGCAAACTCCTCGCCAAGTATGGCTTGAGTGACTGGTCAGCCGGATTGGATGACTCCTTGAATCGAGCAGGAGTCTGCCATTTCAGTAAGAAACACATCTCATTTTCGCGTCTTTTTCTGCGAACAGCTCCCGAGGAAGAAATATTCAATACGATCCTGCATGAGATCGCTCATGCGCTGGTTGGCCCCAAACACAATCATGACTCTTGCTGGCGTACTATAGCCCGCCAGATTGGGTGTAGCGGGGTCCGCTGTCACGAGATCAAGTTCAGCCAGCCACGCTGGATCGTACATTGCCCGAATGGGTGCTTTACATTGTCCAGGAACAGACGTATGCGTGGAGTTTGCAAAAAATGCAGACAACCTCCCAGATTCCTACCGTGGACAAAAGAACTGGCTCTGGAACTTAACCTGCACGAGTGAACCATATTATTGAATACTCCATACGATAGAATCCTTACGTGCGTTTAATCTCTCTGCTCTTCCCAATCCTGACAATCACACTGTTTGCTCAGGAATGGCACCACTATGGCAACGATCCCGGTGGTATGCGCTACTCACCGCTGAGCCAGATCAACCGCGAAAACGTTGACCAACTAGTAGTTGCCTGGGAGTTTGATAGCGACGATTATTCTGATGGCCAAGGGAAATACCCCACCCGTTCTGCATTTGAAGCCACACCGCTGATGATTGCGGATGAGCTTTATGTACCAACACCACTGAATCGGTTGCTCGCACTTGAAGCCGCAACAGGCAAGCTGTTATGGGATTTTGACCCTGAGATAGACCGCACCCTCCGTTTCAACCTCTTTATCGATCGTGGTATCGGTTACTGGAAGCAAGGACAAACCGAGCGACTAATACTCGGTGACCAGACCGGTCGAATCTTTTCGATCGACAGGAAGTCGGGTCGGCTTGACCCTGACTTTGGAGACAACGGAGTTCTCCACACCACGCCACACGTCATGAATGACGATGTGAGTGGACATTACTCACTGACTTCACCAATCTCTCAATGCGCCGGAACCTTGATTGTTGGAGGCAGGGTCTCGGACGGGCTTTCAAAAGGCCCCAGCGGCGATATCCGCGGTTATGACATTCACACGGGCGAGTTGCGCTGGCGATTCCACACTGTCCCTCGACCCGGTGAGTTTGGACACAACACATGGCAGGGAGATTCCTGGAAAAATCGTGGCGGTAGCAACTTGTGGTCTGTGTCCAGTGTGGACGAGGAACTGGGCCTTGTCTACATTCCACTGGGGTCACCCTCCTATGATTATTACGGAGGGGACCGGCATGGGGCCAACCTGTTCGGCAACAGTCTGGTAGCACTGGACTGCTCAACAGGAAGTCGTCGCTGGCACTTCCAGAGCATTCACCATGACATCTGGGACTGGGACCTGCCCTCCCAGCCGTCCCTGGTCGAGGTGGTTCACAACGGCCAGCCAGTCAAGGCAGTTGCCCTGGCGACCAAGACCGGATTCCTCTTTTTATTTGACCGAGCCACTGGAGAACCTTTGTTTGAGATCGAAGAGCACCCTGTTCCTGTTGGCGATATTCCAGGCGAATACTACCATCCAACCCAACCGAAACCTGTCAAACCTCCTCCGTTCATCCGCCAGACCATGCAGGAGAAAGAGGTGACCACGGTTACACCGGAATCACGAGCAGAGTGCCTTGAGATGCTCAAGGGTGCATCTATCGAAGGTCCCCTGTTCCGACCACGGCTTCGCCAGAAAACAGTGTTTTTCCCTGGAACTAATGGTGGTTCGAACTGGGGTGGAGGAGCATTCGACCCCGATTCCGGAATTTTCTACATCAACACCATGGATGTGGGGACCCTGTCTGCGATGGTCCCACGCGGCGAAGACGCTGAACTCCCTTGGCGCAGTCGCGGAGTTCCACAGGGTCGATTCTGGGACTCCAACTTGTATCCCTGCCAGGAACCTCCCTGGGGCCAGTTGACAGCGATTGACCTGAACAAAGGAACATTCCGCTGGCAGGTAGTGCTTGGTGAATACGAGGAACTTACCAAAAAGGGAGTTCCTCCAACCGGAGCCTCAAATCTCGGAGGGCCTATTGTGACTGGTGGAGGGCTGGTTTTCATCGCAGCCACCAACGACCGTCGATTACGTGCTTTTGACAAGGAAACGGGCACATTGCTTTGGGAATATCGACTACCCGCCAGTGCCCATTCTACTCCCATGACCTATATGACTGATGGACAGCAATTCCTGGTCATTGCTGTGGGTGGTGGCAACAAGTACAACCCCGACAACTTTATGGCAAAAGTCATGGCATTCCGGTTGCCTGCCGGTCAATAAGAATCAGTCTGTTGCAACTACACTGTGTTGGCTAACGGAGCTGCACCCCATCCTGGCCAAATACGCAGAATCCCGGCCAATGCCCGGATACTGGTCCACAACACAATCGCACACCATACCTGAATGAGCGCACTTGGTGAGGTCACATCAGTCAAAAGAATTATTAGCGCACCAGGCAACAACGCTACCAGCACCGCATTTCGCAAGTAGCGATAATCGCCGCTTCCCCAGTGAATTCCATCGGTTGCAAAGGTCAGCCCGTTCAAGGGTTGGCTGAATGCTGCGATCCACCAGGGAATGACAAATAGAGCAGCTGCTTCAGACGGGATATAAATCTTCTGCATCCATGACTGCGACAACAGCATTCCTGCACCGAGCAAGGCTCCTGTTGCCAGTGACCAGATGCAAACCACCCAGGCCACGTGTCGTGCCCGGCTAATCTTGCCAGTTCCAATAAAAAACGCCACCAGGCTCTGTCCTGAAATGGCAAATGCATCAAGAAACAGAGCTGTGAAGATCCAGGCGCTTCGAATTACCTGGTGCACCGCCCCTGCCCCGGGACCAATCAGTGTTGCCTGACGTGTCCCCAGCACCAGGAGTGCGTTCAGGAATGCAGCTCGAAGGAAGAGGTTACCTCCCGGAGCAAGTACCCTGCGTGCAAGTCCCCAGTCAAGTGCTTCCGGCAGTCCAAATCTTTTTACCACTGCTGCTACTGCCCAAAACGCTCCGATCCACTGGCTGATTGCACTGGCCAAGGCTGCTCCAGCAACTCCAAGTGCGGGGATCCCGGCAAACCCAAAAATCAACACCGCATCCAGCAGGATGTTCAACCCATTGATACCGGCTGCAATCAACAATGGTCTGCGCATATCCTGAGCCCCTCTCAAAGCGCCAAATGCCGCAAGTCCAATTAAGATTGCCGGGGCTCCAATCATGCGTAGTCGCACATAGACCACTGCCATGGTCAGCAAATCACCTTCCGCACCCATGACACGTACCGCTGCGGGAGCCAACAGGACACCCATCACACAGAGCACGAGTCCAATCAGCAAGCCAAGGGTCATCGCAAGCACACTCAGTCGCGCAGCCTCATCGGCTGCTTTACGAACTTGCTGGCTTTTCCCATAGAGCGTACCGATCTGGGTCTGTACAGCAATTCCCAGAAAACTGAAACCCCAGAACAGTGCTGACAGCAGCATCGTCCCAACCCCCAGCGCAGCCAATGCATCCGTTCCAAGTCGCGCTATGAATGCCGTATCCACCATCCCTGTCAATGGTTCAGCAACCAGCGAACCAAGTACTGGGAGACTTAAGCCCAGAAAGGTTCGATGTGGACTCCTGCTGAAGGATTCAGACACTTGAAGCCCATTGTCTCAGTGAAGATTTGAGGCTGCATGAAACAATAATCACTTCGTGCCAACGGTAATGTATTTGCATGGGTTTGCCTCCAGCTCAGGCTCTGCAAAGGGTCAATTCTTCCGCGAACGATTCAAGGGACTGGGCGTGGATTTAATATTGCCAGACCTGGACGAGGGAGACTTTGAAACCCTGACGATCAGCAGCCAATTGCAACTGGTTTCAAAACTCTGCAAGGATACAGACCCCAGACTCCTGATGGGGTCAAGCTTGGGAGGTTATCTGGCCGCTTTGCATGCAGCACGCCCTGACACAGATCCAGTGCCGCTGGTGTTGCTTGCTCCTGCTTTCGATTTTGTCCGGAGATGGAACATCCGACTAGGAAAGGGAATGGAGCGCTGGAAACAAAATGGCTCCGTGGAACTTTACCATTACGGTCTAAAAGCCCCAGCAAACCTTGGCTACTGGTTTTATCAGGATGCGCTGCAATATGAGCCATTCCCGGAAGTCACGACTGCAGTCAAGATATTGCATGGCCTCAAGGATGAAGTAGTTGATCCGGAACTATCAAAGACCTACGCAAACAGACAACCAAATGTTGCAGTGGAGTGGTTTGATTCCGATCATCAGTTGCTCAATGTTACTGCCGGGCTTTGGAAAAGTGTGAAGAAGTTTTATCATCAACAATGAACTTTATTTGCCTAACTATGCGTATTAGGCAAGTGAAAGAAAGGGAACCAGTAACGGCTCATAGAAGCTGCGTCTGATCAAGTCCATGGAACCGGCGTCACGCCTACTGCTGGATAACGCGATCACAGATCGCGAGGCATTTGCCATGATTGTCAAACATACCGAGTCTATGGTCTTCAGCCTGGCGTTCAGGTTCTTCAGAAACCGTTCCCAGGCAGAAGACATTGCGCAGGAATCCTATATCGAACTCTTCCGCAATCTTCACAAGCTTGAGTCGGACAAGCATCTTGAAAACTGGCTCCGGATGACCGTCACACGAAAATGCATCGACTTCATACGACGCAAGAAGAATCGCATGCTTCAGGATCTCGAATCCGTACCGGAACAGAGTTTTGATCCAATGATGCGTGATCCCTTTCTAGTTGAAACCTTGCAGGAAAACGTGGCAATGCTGCCCGAAAGGATGCGGATGGTCATTGTTTTGAGGTTTCAGGAGGATCTAAAGCTTTCCGAAATTGCAGAAACGATGAACGTCCCCGTAAATACTGCAAAAACATTACTAAGACGTGCCCTGATTCGACTCAAACCGAAGGTTGAGCACATCAAGACCGAGATTTGTTATGAACCAGCAGGAAGATAATCACAAGTTTGAACGCGAACTGTCAAGGATCCTGACCCGTTACGAGTCGCCGGACAGTCTCAGTGAGCGCGTCATGGCCAAAGTTCGACGCGAACCCATTCCTGTGCACTTGACCGGGGGAGCACCGGAGTTACCACCTGGTCACTGGTACACATTTGCGTCCTGGGGGTTGATTGCAGTGACAGCCTGTCTGCTTGTCATCTTCAGTCTGCCTCACAACACACAAAACTCTTTTCAGGCCCAAAGTGAAGGAGTTGTCGCAGAACGTCAACTGGCCGAGGTCCTTCAACTGACTGGCCAGAACTGGAATCGTGCCCGGAATACTGCCTTTCAAGATTCAAGGACAGACGAAAAATGAAACAAAGTAGATTCACTTGGAACAAGCTACTGGCTATATTCATTCTGGCTTGTGTAATACAAGCTATTCCCGCAATGGCACAGCAGGAGAACGAGATTCAGAATGCAGACAGTCAGTTCTCTGAACTCGAGGAAAAGGCAGACCAGGTGATCAAGGTCAACCTGTGGGGCCGTTCACTGGACCAAGCCAAGAAACTGCTCAGTCGCAGAAAGAATATAACCAGTCCGGTCAAGGGTTTTATTAACGGACTCACAGCTGTCCAGAGGTGGACCTTCCGATTTCGGCATAACCAGGCAAAGAAGGAAGATGTGGAACCTGTTTACCAACAGCTTGCAAATGACGGCTGGGTACCCATGATCGAAACCGAGGACAGGCAGAAGCCGGAATCCCTGTCCGTTTACTCCTACTATGAAGACGAACAGGTTGAAGGCATGACGGTTATTTCAAGTGAGCCTCATGAGGTCACTGTCCTGAAGATATTCGGCCCCGTGGATTTTGACTCTCTCTCGGCGATCGGTAGCGGGCTGGGCTTGCCACCTATCATGCGGGTTGCGACAAGGGAGCTGCCAGAGAGCAGCACCCAACCGTCAGAGAAGTAATGCTCAATCGAGTACTTCACCCTCAGGGCTGAGTCTACGCACCTCTCCAAAGCCAAGTTCCCTGACCCCTGCCTCGATCTCACCCAGATCACCAACGACGATCCAGACCATCTTGTCCGGGTGAACGATTGCACGGGCGGCTCGCTCCATGTCTTCAAGCCCCAAGGCGAGGACATTGCCAGCATAGGTTTCAACGTAGTCGCCGGGCAAATCGTATACAAGGATTTTCCGCAGGGTAGAAAGGACAGATGCTTTGGTCTCGTACTGTCCAGGTAGCCTCAAGGTTCGGTTCAACTGGGCTTTATCAAGTTCTTCAGCTTCCGGTGGTCTTGCAGAGAGTATGCCCCGCAACTCCTTGTCCATCTCGATCATTGATTCCTTGGTCTTGTCAGTCTGAACCGGGGCGTAGGCCATGAACAGCCTCGGGCCTCGGGCATCCACCAGAGTTGAGCGGGCCCCATAACTCCAGTGCTTGTCCTCGCGCAGGTTCATGTTGATCCGCGATGTGAAGCTGCCTCCGAGGATCGCATTCATTGTTTCAATGGCAATCTCGTCAGGATTGTTGGTTGGTGGAGCCGACAATCCGGCAATAATGACCGATTGCTGGCTGCCCGGCTTGTCCACCAGATAGACCGTACGCTGATCAGCCATTGGCGTCACAGAGATATTCACGGCAGGCATCTCCCCTTTGCCAGTCCAACTTTTCAACCGCTGTTCCAAGAGCGGTTTCAGATCCTCAAGTAGTGTATCCCCAACCACAACCAGGGTGGCATTGTCTGGCCTGTACCACTTCTGATGGAAGGCAACGATATCATCGCGTGTCAGTGATTCTGTAGACGCAACAGAGCCACTCCCGGTCAGAGGAGCTGAATAAGCATGATCCGATCCAAACAACAGGCCAGGCATCAGCCGCAGTGCGACAGTGAATGGCTGTGACATCTCCTGCTGGATCGCTGCGATCTGTGATCTCTTCAAGCGGTCAAGTTCATTCTGTGGGAATGCAGGGTTCAGAATGATCTCTGCAAAAAGGTCCAGGGATTCGGCAAGGTTTTCCGACAGTGCCGAGAGCCGGACAGAAGAAGTGTCAAGAGAAGCTGAACTGCTTACACGCGCTCCTATGCGTGTCGCCTCGTCACTGATCTCAATGGCTGTCATGCTATCGGTGCCTTCATCCAGCATGGATGACGTCATCTTTGCAAGGCCTGGAATCCCTGCCTGATCCGCCGCAAAGCCACCATGGATCAACAAGGACATTTCGACTGTTGGTACCGAACTCATCGCAGCATGCACTACACGTAACCCATTTGAAAGCACTACTTCCTGTGTGCCAGGAAACTTCAACTCCGGAAAACTGTCCGAAGACGGAAGTCCTGAACGGTCAACTTTGTTCTCCGAGACTTTTCTTTGCGGTTCCGGATGGATCTCAAGGACGTAGACACCATCTGAAAGGTACTCTTCTGCAACTGCTCGGATATCCTCCGTTGTTGCTTCTGAAGCCCACTGCAGCATCTTTTTGTAAAAGTTCGAATCACCTGCATAGATCTCTGATCGAGCCAGAATGTCTGACTTGCCACCAAATCCTCCAATTCGTTCGAGGCCTCTTATGAATCCTGCCCTGTGATCCGTTTTGACCCTTGCAAGCTCATCCTCCGTCGGGCCTTCAAGCAAGAACCGCTCCAATTCTTCATCAAGTGCTTGTTCAACTGCACCCAGGTCACCTCCTGGCTGAGCAACAGCCTGCAGGACAACCTGTCCTGCGATCTCACCACGGGAAATCGAAGCCCTGGCCGAAGTAGCGATCTGATCTTCATACACCAGCCGTTTAAATAGTCGTGAACTCTTGCCTAGAGCGAGAATATCGGTCGCCAAATCCAGCAACACGGATTCCCGGTTTGCATATTGAGGAACATTCCAGACTTTCATCACCATGGACTGCGGGACGCGATCCTCGACAGTCTGTCTTTGCTCACCACTACGGCGTGCAACCCAAGCTCGATGGCGGGCGACAGGGGGCCCGGAGGGGATATTCCCGAAATAGTGATTGACCAACTCAAGGGCACGATCTGCAGTAATGTCACCCGCTATCGAGATGACAGCATTGGCAGCTCCGTAGTAAGTGCGAAACCACTCATGGACATCTTCAAGTGAAGCTGCATCCAGATCCTCCATTTCACCGATCACGGTCCAGGAATACGGATGCCCGTGCGGGTACGTATTCTTGGTGACCAGTTCGTAAGCCACAGCATAGGGCTGGTTCTCGCCTTGCCGCTTTTCGTTCTGTACGACGCCACGCTGTTCATCCAGCTTTGCCTGGTCGACTGCCCCCAGCATGTTGCCCATGCGGTCTGATTCCATCCAGAGAGCAAGGTCCAGGGCCGGTGTGGGAACATTCTGAAAATAATTGGTGCGGTCTTCATTAGTCGTGCCGTTGAGGTTAGTCGCACCGACACGTTCCAGCGCCTGGAAATAGTCATCATTAAAATTTTCTGACCCGTTGAACATCAGGTGCTCAAACAAGTGTGCAAAGCCCGTTTTCCCTGGCTTTTCATTTTTTGAACCGACGTGATACCAGACATTGACAGAAACAATTGGTGCCTTGTGGTCTTCGTGCACCAACAGTGTCAAGCCGTTATCGAGCACAAATTTCTTGTGTGGGATCTCGATATCTGCAGATAGCGGAATCATAGCCAGTAGCATGATGCAGATTAATGCCATCTCAGACAACGGAAAAGATTTTAGTAAGTGCATTTCAAGTACCATTTCAGGGGAATATATTCATGGGCTGCAGAAAACCCGAACAACTCAGGGAACAGCTGCAACAACCGGACCAACTGTGCAATGAAAAGCACTGCTAAAGCCCTGTTCTGAGTATCACATGTGCAGGTGTAATGGACAATGTTACATATCGGATGCCAACCCGAACAAACCCACTTCAACTATGTTGCATTTGGATTAATTATCAAGGTATCCCGAAGCCTGATGATAAGATTCGTGGCAATGTCGCTTGAGTTGCGCTGGATGCTCGGGGTACTCACCTTGGGAACAAGCTTGATTGCAGCCGAAGAACCTGGTCTTCAAGTCACAAGTGACAACCAGATTCATTCTCACCCAACTCCGCGGCTCTTTCTGGAAAGCAATGAAAGTATCATCCCCAACACCATGCCAGCATCCACTATCGACTGGTCTGGCAAGTTATCCGTTCTGAGAAGCGGGGATTACAGGTTCTACGCCAGCCATGGAAATCTGTTCCTCAATGGCATGGAAGTCCAGGAAGGGCCAGTTCGTCTGGACGCAGTCGATCATAAATTCGAGTTGCATCAACCAGTCAGCCCAGGGTCAAGTCTTTTATCTGTTGAATGGGAAGGTCCCGGATTTAGTCGTGAACCGATCCCTGCCTGGCTCTTCAGTCACGAAAGTCTCGAACCGGGCAGACCGGATGGCAGAAAACTCTACGAAGATCTGGGCTGTTCCAATTGCCACCTGTCAGACTCGCCTTCAATTCAGAAACGTTCTGGGCCGATTCTGACTGATATTGGTGACCAATCCAACCAAGTGTGGATTCGGCACTGGCTCAGCGAACCGAAGAGCTTCCGAAGTTGGGCAACGATGCCCAGGATGCTTTCGAGTAGTCAACGAACTGATGTTGCAACTTTCCTGGTAACACAAAAGACCAGACCCCTCCAGGAGCCACGTTTTTCCAAAAGCCATGTGGAGTTGGGCAGGACCAGATTCCAGTCTTATGGCTGTGTTGCCTGCCACGGCACACTATTGCCATTAAATGGTCTGGGTTCCAAGACAACCGTTGGACACCTGCAACGTTACCTACTTGATCCTCTTGAATTTTCACCAGATGGCAGGATGCCATCGTTCCACCTCTCGGAAGAGGAAGCTCTGACACTTGCCGCATACCTTATCGATTCCAAAAATGAATTGTTTAAGGAACCGGTTCAAAACGGAGATGCAACCGCAGGGCGAAGGCTGGTCCAGTCTTCGGGCTGCCTGGCCTGCCATCAAATTGATGGCCTGGAATCCACTCACCAAGCACCACGGCTGGAGTTACTTAAAAAGAATCTGGGCTGCCTGGCCAATGATGTTCCAGCACGGCTGCCACAGTACAGTCTCAGTGATCCAGACCGGGGAGCGCTTCAAAGATTCATTGCGGAATACCAGAACGCTCCGGATACAACTTCATCGCCTGTTTTTGATTTAACTCGTCGTCTATCCCAACTCCGCTGCAACGCCTGTCATGAACTTAACGGCAAACCCGCTACAGGTTCAATTACCGAGAGCACACCACCAATCACTGGTATCGGCAGCAAGCTAAATGTGGGTTGGCTTGAACATGTCATTAACTCAGAGACCCGTATCCTCGACTGGCAAGAGCTGCGAATGCCCAGTTACGGCACTGATCATGCTCAATGGCTGGCGAAGGCTCTCGCCAAAGCCAGTGGAATAAATCCATCTGAAACCAATCCATCTCCTAAAAATCTGCATCCGGAAGCCAGTTATGACAGACTCGGTGTTGATGGTGCGCAAGGAGGTCTGGGTTGCATCGGCTGTCACGGCTGGGATCGCTTCCCTGCCCTTGGAGAAGATGGCCCGAACCTGTACTCTGCAGGACAACGCCTCCGCTACAACTGGTTCCTGCGCTGGATGCGTAATCCGGCTCGTGTACTACCCAATGCATCAATGCCTGCATTCTTCAGCAGTATGGACCCAGACAAGTCGAAAACAATCATTGACGAACTCTGGAATGCTTTCCTGTCTGCCCCAGACTTGCCTCCACCTGCGGGCTTTCAATCAATAACGGCCTCACTTGGCAGCGAAGAAATGCCGGTTCCTGACGACAAGGCGATCGTGATCCGGTGGGATATGCCCGAGGCAACACCTGCTGCTATTGCGGTTGGATTACCAGGCAAAATCTCATATTGCTTCGATGCCGGTGAGTCACGATTGCGCTATGCATGGCAAGGCGGTTTCATTGACACGTCATCCGTTCTGTTCGCAAAAAAGAACAGGGAGACCAACCTGACCGAAACTGCACGGATTCTTGGAGATATTTTCTTTCGGGAGGGCCGCTTCCCGATCCGGGTGCAGGACAGGGATCGCATACCCCAACGAAGGTTTCTGGGTTACAAGATTGTTGATACGTTCCCTGAGTTTCATTACCAGGTCGACGGGATTGATGTTTATGAACGCATCCTGCCAGTTGCACATGGAATTGTCCGCAAGTTCAGAGTTGCATCTGTCGAGCAACCCATGTGGTTCATTCCAGCAGAAAATCCGGGTGTCCAGATCCACAGCAATCTGAATCAATTCAAGATTCCCCTAGGGAAAGATGTTTCATTCGAGGTCAGTGTTGTTGCCGGAGATTAAGCGAGTCCTGCTGAAGCACATGGTCATTACGGCAATGGTCCTAGGCATGTGTATGGTGGCAATTGCCCAAGTTTCAAGCGACACCTACAAGGTTGAAACCATCACCGGGCCAAGGGATGTCGCATTTGAAGTCAGCGCCATCACTGTTGGACATGACAACAAGTTGTATCTAGCTTTCCGACGGGGATATATCTACCGCTATGATCCTGATTCCAAACATTGGAGCCGTTTTGCTGAAGGACTGCACACACCGCTGGGAATTACAAAAGGGGACATTCCAGGTGAGTTTTATGTCGCTCAGGTGCCTGAATTAACGAGAGTTGTTGATACTGACAACGACGGTACTGCCGACCTGTTCGCAACCATTTCGGACGGTTGGGGGCTATCCGGCAACTATCACGAATTCATTGCCGGCCCGGTTCGCGACTCTTCCGGGAATTTTTATATTTCTCTTGGACTGGCTTCTGGAAACGCCGACCCGCGCCCGCCAACACGTGGTGAGCGGACACGTCAACTACGCAAGGCACCTCAGCAGATCAAGGGCAAGGTCAATCAAGTCGGTCATTATTCACCTGTTCCCTACCGTGGCTGCGCACTACAAATCCGACCCGACGGCGGTCTCAAGTTATTCGCATGCGGTTTTCGACAGCCAAACGGCTTGGTGATTAGCCCGGATGGTGAGATTTTCGCAACGGACAACCAAGGAGGATGGGTTGGTACATCTCCGCTGCATCATGTTACAGAAGGAGCATTCCACGGTCACCCGGCATCCCTGCACTGGCACCCGGAATTTCTTGGAGTGAATCCGGTGGAAGCAGATGTCTCTGAATTGAACCGCAAGCGCAAGAAACCGGCAATTCTGTTCCCACAAGGAGACATGGGAGGATCCGTTACAGAGCCGATCTTCGATCTCACTCGAGGAGCATTCGGGCCATATTCCGGCCAGATGTTAGTTGCAGAGTGGGCATATCCACGGATTCTTCGAGTAGACCTGGAAAAGGTCCAGAACGAATACCAGGGTGCTGCATTCCTGTTCATCGAAGGGAACGGTCTGCGAATGGCCAACAACCGAATGGTATTTTCCGCTGATGGGCGAAGCCTGTATGTAGCTCAGACTTCACGCATCTGGGGCTCAACCGAAGGACTCCAACGAATCAGCTGGCAGCAAAAGATTCCATTCGAGATCCTGAGGATGCGGTTGACGAAGACCGGCTTCGATCTGACCTTCACAAAACCTGTCAACCGGCTGAGTGCTTCAAACCCCAAAAACTACTCTTTCACTCGGTACTACTACCTCTATCATTCAACGTACGGCTCCCCGAAGACAGATATTACTCCAGTCCTGGTCAGGTCTGCTGTAGTTTCCGAAGATGGACTGATGGTTTCACTTGAGCTTGCCAACCTGCTGGAAGGCTGGCTATATGACCTGCGCCCGGATCATATAGTCAGCGAGGATAGTGCTCCACTGGTAACGAAAATTGCAGCTTATACGTTGAACCGCCTACAGGGCAGAAATTAACATCCATAGATTCCTAGATGAAGCATTATTCGCACAAGAGATATTAATGCAACTTGTGTATGGGACTTGAATAAGAGGTTTATCTGATTTCATTTATTCTTTCAAAGAAAGTAGGCTGAGGAGATAATGGACCGGTGTCAGGTTCACGCCGAGGTGCGTTAGGGCCGATTCGTTATCCGGGAACAGCAGCAGGAACGTTTCGAGCGGTTTCAGAAGCAGTACAACGAGGACAGACCACACGAGGCACTGGGGCAGCGGCCGCTGCAAACGGTGTACCCACCAGCACGGCTGCCATACCCGGAGAAGCTGTGCGAGCCGGACTATCTCGAGTACTGAGAGCGGCGCAGAGTGCGCTGGGACGGGTCCATGAAGTTCAAGGGGAAGGCCTGCTTTGTCAGCGAAGTGCTGGTCGGCGAACTCGTCAACTTGGTAGAAATCGACGAAGCGATCTGGCAAGTCTGGGTTGGCGCAATCGAAGTGGCAGTACTGGACGTGGCGGAAAGGCGGATATGGTAGATCGGCGCGGGGAAAAAGCCTTCCAGAGGCCTGCTGGCCCGCTAAAGTGTTACCTATCAGCTCGGTTTAACCTGTAACCCATCAGCCCGGTCACACACCCGACCTTAGCGTGGGCGGGACGATCGAACTGGAGCGGCTGGAAGACGTGCTGTACGTGAGGCGTCCTATTCACGCGCGTGAAGACAGCACTTTAGATCTCTTCAGATTGGAGCAAGATGAAACGCACGCTTCACGCACTCAAGTGCAAGTGGGCTGGATTTCGGTGAGCACGATCGAGACCCGCTCAGGGCTGGATTTCGGAGACAAGGTGATTCTTTCCGACATGTCCGCTTGGGACGCCTACACTCGAATACGTTTGAATTAAACACTATTCCAGTGAATTGTACATGCTGAAAGAGGGGCCAGGAGGAATCGCAATGACAGAATCGACCAAAGAAGGAAAGCCTTTGATCTACCTGGAGGGCGTGTCGAAGGTCTTCTTCACTGACGAGATAGAGACCCACGCATTCTCCGAGGTTGGCCTCGAGATCCGGGACGGTGGATACGTCTCGATCTCAGGTCCATCCGGTTGCGGGAAGTCGACACTCCTGTCGATCCTGGGACTTCTCGACACTCCAACAGAGGGCGTGTACCAACTCCACGGTGAACCAGTCGCAGATCTCAGGGCCAGCTAGCGAGCCCGAATTCACAACCACCAGATTGGATTCATCTTTCAAGCGTTCAACTTGATCGGCGACCTCACAGTTTTTGAGAATGTAGATCTGTCGTTGACCTACCGAGGAATGGCTGCGTCGGAGAGCAAGGAACGCGTACACCGCGCCTTGAACCGGGTCGGTATGGCGCACCGGACAAAGCACTACCCTTCTTAGTTGTCGGGAGGACAGCAGCAGAGAGTGGCGGTAGCACGGGCTCCGGAGGAGATCCGTCAGTCCTGCTCGCAGGCGAGCCGACCGGTAACCTCGACTCGAAGAACGGCGAGGCGGTCATGGAATTATTGCATGACGTCCATGCAGGCGGTGCGACGATCTGAATGGTAACTCACGACCAGCGATTCGAGAGCTACGACCAGCGAATCGTGCGAATGTTCGACGGCAAGATCGTCAACGGTCTTGTAAACCAGAATTAAACACCATCTATGATGATCTTCCTGCAGAGGACATTCACCTCATTTATTCATGCTCATGCCGCGGGTCTAAAAGTTGATCAAGTATCGTTTCGGACAGAAAGAGCCTATTCCCTTTCTGAAAGAGATATAGCAGGCAAATACATTGGTTGCTCGGTATTTTGTACTGACATATGACAGAGGATAGAGTTAATTCTGTTAAGTCAAAGCTATGAATCCCTTTTCTCAACCTGGTAATTCGGAGCTTCTCTAGTAATCATCACATCATGTACGTGAGCTTCCCTCAGACCAGCCGGGGAGATTTTGACAAAGCGAGTCTTCGACCGCATTTCATCAATCGTCTTGCAGCCGCAATAACCCATTCCTGCCCGCAGCCCACCAACCAGCTGGTGAACAAGATCCCCTAACTGTCCCTTGTAGGGCACTCGGCCCTCAACCCCTTCCGGTACTAGTTTGTCTTCCTTTGAACTTTGATCATATCGGTCACTGCCCTGATCCATCGCACCAAGTGAGCCCATACCGCGATAGGATTTGTACGTTCGCCCTTGATAGAGTACTGTCTGTCCCGGGCTTTCTTCCGTTCCTGCCAGAAGGCTACCAAGCATTACAGCATGGGCACCTGCTGCTATAGCCTTCGAGATATCTCCCGAGTACTTGATCCCACCATCGGAAATGATCATCACGTCCGAACCCTCTGCAGCCTTCACGCATTCCGCAATAGCAGTAATTTGCGGAACCCCTGCACCGGATACAATTCTCGTCGTACAAATCGATCCTGGCCCGATACCGACCTTGACCGCGTCCACATCCTCACGAACCAGATCCCGCGTTGCATCCCCCGTTGCAACATTCCCGGCAATCAATTGCACTTCAGGAAGTTCTTTGCGCAGCTTCCTGATCGCATCCTTTACACGACTCGAATGACCATGTGCAGTATCGATCACAATGATATCGACCTTCTTGGCCCACAACTCCTTTGCCCGTTCCAGGTAATCACCCTTGGCTCCGACAGCAGCTCCTACCCGTAAACGTCCTTGCTCATCTTTGGTGGAATAGGGAAACTTGCGCTTTTTCTGGATGTCTTTGACAGTGATCAAGCCTTTGAGAACATAATTTTTATCAACGACCAAAAGTTTCTCGATACGGTGCCTATGGAGCAGGGCCTCCGCTTCCTCAAGGGTCGTTCCAACCGGCACCGTTACCAGGTTTTTCTTTGTCATGACCTGACTTACCTTCAGATTAAGTCGTGTCTCAAAACGCAGGTCCCGGTTCGTCAAGATGCCAACCAGCTCCCTCCCGCTGGTGACAGGAACCCCGGAGATACTGTAGGAAGACATCACTTCAAGAGCCTCATGAATCTTGCTGTCGGGTGAAATCGTGATCGGATCAACAATCATTCCAGACTCACTGCGCTTGACACGATCCACTTCCTCGGCTTGCCTCTCAATGGGCATGTTGCGGTGGACGATGCCCAGTCCTCCCTGTCTTGCAAGGGCAATTGCAAGCCTGGACTCGGTCACAGTATCCATGGCAGCACTGAGTATCGGGATGTTTATGAACAACCCACGAGTTGCCTTGGTTTTGGTTTCAACTTCAGATGGCAGGACGTCACTGTAGGCAGGTAAAAGCAGGACGTCGTCAAAAGTAAGTGCCTGTTGCAGTGGTTCCGAGATCATGCACAATTGTAAATCAAGATTGACTCACTGCAAGACCTGAATCCCGTTTCCTGTTAGGTACAACAGACTGCAAAGCCAGGATTTGCTACCGCTCCGACCTCTCCGAAGCAACCTTGGCTCCAAAATCATCAAGACGACGTCTCAACTCTTCAACAATTTCCGGATGTTCCGCAGCCATGTTGTAACGTTCCGAGGGATCAATATCAAGCTGGAACAATTCATTTTCTTCAACTGTCCTGAGTTTCCATGGCCCTACACGTATGCCCTGAGCGCTTTTCCCACGGTGATAGATAAATTCTCGACGCGCGGACCTATTTGTTTGTCCTGTCCATAAATCACGAAGATCGTAACCATCACCACCTGCCGGGGAACTGGCCCCCGAGGCCATGACCAGAGTGGTATGCAGGTCCAGAGTCGCTGCCATTTCTGCTGTAACAGACCCTGCCGGAATAAGACCTGGCCAACGAACAATGAAGGGGACTCTGACACCTCCCTCGTATGTTGTGTGCTTTGCGCCCCGCAGCGGCCCTGGTGAACCTGCATGCCAGGGTAGGATCCCTCCCGACAACATCCTGGCAGGTAAATTCAACCAAGGTCCGTTATCACTTGTAAACACAACAATGGTGTCCTTGCTTTTCCCTGTTTCATCAAGAGCACGCAAGACTTCACCCACCGACCAGTCCATGGCTTCAATGACATCACCGTAAAAGCCACCCCTGGAAAGCCCGCGAAAGCGCCCACTGGTGTGCAGCGGCAAGTGTGGCATGTTGTAGGCCAGGTAAACAAAAAAAGGCTGGCTCGCATCCCGCTGGATAAAATCAACCACTTTTGCGGTATAACGCACAGTGAGCTGATCCTGATCAACTGGATGCTCAATTTTCTCAAGATTTCTGTAGAGCCAGACTGGAACGTCTGTCTGCACCCAAGGTGGCATCATGTCATTCGAGTAGGGTAAGCCGAACCATTCGTCAAACCCCTTTCCAACCGGTAAAAACTCATCCTTGGCATAGCCAAGATGCCATTTCCCAGCCATCGCAGTCCGATAGCCGAATGCTTTGAGACTTTGGGCCAAGGTTGGGATCTGTGAAGGTATTCCACCATCTCCTCCGGCACTGGTACTGCCACCCAGATCAACCCGGCTCGGATAACGCCCCAGCATCAGTTGCGTGCGTGCTGGTACACAGGAAGGAGCGGAGTAAAACGAGGTCATCCGCAAGCCCTCCGATGCCAATCGGTCGATGTTTGGGGTGAGGATGGTGGGGTTTCCATAAGAGCCCAGATCTCCATACCCGAGATCATCTGCAAACAACAACACAATGTTGGGGGCAGCCGATGCACTGGTAAGCAGCAGCAGTAAGCCAATTAGCAAAAGAACATGTTTATGCATGGCCGTCATTATCTCCCGTCAGGTGGGTCTGCTGACAGATTGTCAATGAGCCTTGTTTTACCAACCGAGGCTGCCATCATAATCCGGACCTGATCCCGAATCGAAACAATCGGTTCCAGTGAGTCAGGGTCAACAATCTGGAAGTAGTCCAAATGCAGCTAGGGTTCCTTTATGAACATCTTTCTGATCCGCTTGATCAGTTGCACTGCATCCCTTTCACCGGACTCAATAGCAGCCTTAGCCGCTCGCAAGGATTGAATCAGTAGCAGTGCAGCCTTGCGTTCTACTTCATTCAATTGCTTGTTGCACGAACTAAGAACCAACCCATCCCGATCGCGAACTGTCTCAACTGGCACAATACATACAGGTTGGCGAGGCCCTTGCTGCCGTACCCGAAGTTGCGCTTGAGGTTGTAGCCGTGGCGCGCCAGGCAGTTGAACCCTTCGTTCTCGATCTTCCAGCGGGCGCGGCCGACCCGGGCGATCTCCGCCACATTGTCGGCCGTGACCTGCAGGCTGGTGAAGAACGTGTTCGTGTAGGTGCGCTCGCCGTTACGCTCGATCACGAACTCGACCCGGCAGCCAGCGCTGGGCAGGCAGCCGCCGAGGCGTTCGAAGGGGGCGAGGGCGCCCTGCGCGCGCAGGGCGTGGAGGCCTTGGGGGAAGAGGTCGGCGAACAGGTCGGGGGCGAGGCCGGCGAGGAGGTTGCGGACCTGGTTGTCACAGGGGATGGCCTGCACGCCGAAGAGGGTGTGACAGTTGGAGCGGCCGGACTGTTTCTGCATGCGGCGCTGGAAGTTGAGGAAGGAGGGGGCCTGGAAGAAGAAGGTAGCGAGGGCGCAGGAGGCGGCATCGGCGACGGCATAGCGCTTGTTGGAGCCGCGGCGAGCATCGGGGAGCGCGGCGGCGGCTTGGCGGAAGTTGTGCAGGAGGGAATCCAGGATGGAATCGAAAACGCGGGCCACATTTTATGTTCGGAAGCGCCGCTCGCAAAGTTAACCCCCCAGAAACGCCTCTTGTTTCCGGTTCCTACGATGACCGCAAACCCCTAACAGCCCCAAAATGAGAATTGCTGATCGTCTATCTTAAGGGACAACATGCAGCAAAGCATCTGGGACTTTTTGACCTCGAATCAGTTGTTCGTGATCTGCGGACCCTGTGTGATTGAATCTCATGAGCATGCCCTGATGATTGGCGGTGAGGTAGCAAATGCTGCGCAGTCCGCCGGTGTGAATGCCATTTTCAAAGCATCCTTTGACAAGGCCAATCGAACAAGCCTGGATTCCTACCGCGGCCCTGGCTTGGAAGCGGGACTGCAGATACTGGCTGATGTACGGGAGAAGACAGGGCTACCAGTACTGACTGATATTCATGAAACTGGCCAAGTCGAGGAAGCAGCAGCAGTGTGCGAACTATTGCAGATTCCGGCGTTCCTGAGTCGTCAGACGGACCTGCTCCTTGCAACTGGGCGGAGTGGGCGCATAGTGAATGTTAAAAAAGGTCAGTTCATGGCACCCGAAGACATGCGTCATGTGGCAAACAAACTCACCTCGACCGGGAACAATAAAATCATGCTGACTGAGCGAGGTAGCAGTTTCGGTTATCACGACCTGTTAGTGGATTTCCGTGGATTGATCCAGATGAAGGAACTAGGCTATCCGGTTGTTATGGATGTAACACACAGCCTACAACAACCTGGTTCACAAGGCACTTCAAGTGGTGGACAGCCGCAGTACATCATGCCCTTGGCACGAGCGGCAGTAGCCTGTGGGGTGAATGGCCTTTTTGTTGAAGTGCACGAGGAACCTTCCCGTGCAAAATCCGATGGTGCCAATGCACTGCGTCTTGAACAGTTGACAGGGTTATTGAAGGCTGCCTCAGGAATTCATGAACTGGTTGCCAGTCAGCAGCAGTGAGCCGACCGATACATCAAAATATTATTTTAGCGAGAGCCCGCCGTCGACTGTCAGTATCTGGCCTGTTACAAAGTCCGGTCCAGTAAGCAACTGCTTGACTGCAAGTGCAATGTCTTGCCCAGTACCGTGACGTTTCATTGGCGTCAGGTTCACCAGATGGGCGATATTCTCTGGCATTTCCTCATCAAAATGAATAACCCCAGGGGCGATGCTGTTCACTGTGATATCGGGAGCCAGTGCTTTGGCCAGTGTGCGAGTGAGCATAATGACACCTGCTTTCGATGTGCAGTAAGGTGTGTGCTTGCTCCATGGCCGTAGTCCTCCCAGAGAACTGATGTTGACAATGCGGCCACCACCGCTAGGACGCATCAGTCTGGCGGCTTGCTGGCAGCAGAAAAAAGTTCCCTTGAGATTGACATCAAGGATTGCATCCCAGTCCTGTTCTGTTGCCTCAAGAGGGTCGACTTCCTGGAACCTGGCCGCATTGTTCACAAGCCCGTCAAGTCGCCCATATACTTTCCTTATCTGTTCGAAGAGATTTTTGATTTCCTGGACTTTTGCCAAATCAGCCTGAAATGCATGTCCTTTGCATTCCAGTGTTGTCTGTTCGGCTAGTTGCCTGGATTGGTGATAGTGGACTGCGAGCTGAGCCCCTTCCTGGGCGAGTTCCAAGGCAATTGAACGTCCGATGCGTCTGGCAGCTCCAGTGACGGCGATGACCTGACCTTCAAGACTTCCCATTTACGACCTGAATCTAGCGGGTGCAGCTTCCACTGAACCCCGTATTACAATAGCTTGAAGTAGGATCCAATGCTTTGTCGGGTTTCTGGTCTGGACTGATATGCATAAGTTCATCATGATTGGCCCGCAAGGCGCGGGGAAAGGTACGCAATCAAAGTTGCTGGCGCAGCAATTCGGCTTGGTCCATATCTCGATTGGTGACATCTTCCGCTGGCATGTCAGCAATCACACCAAGCTGGGATCAAGGGTTATGCGGATCACTGCAGAAGGGCGACTTGTTTCTGACAAAATTGTCGGCACTGTGATTCGGGAGCGATTGGAACTGCACGACTGGCGTTACGGTTTTGTACTTGATGGTTTTCCACGTACTCCTACACAGGCCGAGTATCTTTTTGAGAACTGGAATCTTGATCATGCGATCTACCTGGACTTGCCTGATGAGATAGTCCGCGAGCGTGTGATGATGCGTGCGCAGAAAGGTCTGGGAAGTGGTTTTACGAAAAGGGCTGATGATAATCTGGAAGCACTCCAGCAGAGGCTGGCGGAATATCACGAAAAGACCAGACCATTGTTATCGCAGTTCAAGGAACAAAGAATGCTTCTGAGACTGGATGCGTCCAAGTCGATTGAAGAAGTTCACCATTCAATTGTTGAGGGACTGAACCTGCAGTCCAAACTTCACGTACCGTATTGAACAGATTGAGAGGAATCGATCCACTTAAACAGACTATTGCACTTTAGCGCAAACTACGTGTGGAGTTGCTATTACGGGGACTGCGGGTTCTATTGCCGGGGTCCTGGATAGAAGCTGCCCCAGGCAACCGGGATGCAGCTGATTTCAACTTGTTGTCCTTGCGGTAATCGTAAACGAACTCCCACTCGTTGTATTGTTCCCTGCCGTTGTAAATCCTGATTCCGCTGTTTTCACTCTTGCTGGCGATACCGGCAATGCCTTCCGGAAAACTGGCTGTAGGGCCCGTCTGGGGATTGGGAATCAGACCGGCAGGTCCACCGGTTTCGGACCTTGGAGTGGTCATCAGGTTTTGGATCGTGGCCGCAGCCGGGGACCCGGCCGCCTGCAGGTCAACTCCGGGTTGTCCTGGACGTTGTGGCAACCTAGGCAGGGACTGCTGGATCATTTGCTGTATGCCGGAAGCTTGCCTGAGACCTTGTTGGGCAGGAGTTGCTCCACGTACACCATTGGTTAATTGATTCTCGTTCATGGGAACCATACTGGGGAGCATCCTGCTGTAGTCGGGAGGATTCCTGTCAGTGGGCTGCAGTGCAAGAATCTGCTCTTCTCCTGGAAATCCAAATCCCTGGCTGTAGCGCTGTCGTATGGTCAGGTCGGGAGCGGATGTTTGTCTTAAATCAGGAATGGTTGTGGGCTGGATAGCACCGGGCTGACTGTACCTAGGAGCAATACTGCTTTCAGTTGTACTCCTGACAGAGGTGCTAGATGTATCCCAGGCTTGGGAGGGGTCGCTCAAAGCATCCCCTTCTCGGGAGAGGTCGTAGAGCAACGAATTTTTGAACTTGCCATCCCTGCCCATGAGAATGAAACGCCATTCGTCTGACTCAGAGAACGGATCCTTGTAGCGCTTGCGCAGGTAGCGTACGCCGTTTGTATCCTCAAGATCCGCGATCCTTTCCGGGTATTTCTGGTGTTTCCGGAAGTACAGTGTGATGGCTCGCTGGTACTGTTCACCATAATCGATCAGTTGTTCTTCCCTGATGCGCTGGGATTGGTTGGCCATCTGCGGGATCGCCATGGCCAGTGTTACAAGCAGGATAGCGGAGGTAGCCAGAAGTGCTAGCAGTACGAAACCGTTTTGTCTGGAATGCGAAGGCCTGTCGGGAGTATTCATTGGGGAACCTCGAGTTGGTAGGTGAACTGCTGGTTCGACCGCATGTCTTTGATTAGTATTGATCGGGCATCAATGTTCATGATGCGGTAGTGCAAAGCAATAACGGAGTCCTGTTCGCCGATCAGGATTTCTTCGTCGTTGAGCAGGAATACTCGCTTTGAATCTGTTTCGGGATTGATGACCAGTCCGTAATAGGTCCAGTTGGGTTTACTGGGCTGCTTGGCGATTGGGGTTGGCGCTGGTTTCGGTTGCTGTTTCTTTTTCATTTGCTCCTGGAGGTGAGCCTGTGCCAATCGAGCCTCATCGGGAGTTGGTGGAGGGGCTACGGGACGAGGGGCTACCCCGAAATTGAAGATGTCCCGTTGAACGGACGGCATCTCAATACCCCGAACCTTTTCAAGGAGATCGCTCCGTAGGGTCGGGTTGGCGGTCAGCGGATCTGGCGGGGCCTCCGATTGCGGCCTGCTCATCGTGGGCTGGAATCGAGCCCCGCGTGGAGTGACCCTGCTTGGCGTGTGAGTACGGTTCGGCACAATTGCCTGTGAGGTTGCTGCAGCAGGCTGGACAGTTCTTGATGGATTAGAAGAAATATCTTGACCACGCGGTAACTGGAAGTACAAGACCCCAACCAGCACTGTCAAGACTGCACCCAATTGCATCAGCCTTGTTTTGCTTGCTCCAAGTTCCATCTGCAACCTCTATAGTTCCCGAACAAAAATGTCGAATCGCATGTTGATCTGAAGATCGCGAGAATTGCTTTCATCACGGGGTGTCGCCCCCAATGATCCAATGATAAAAAACAGTTTGGAGCGGTCAAGCTGATAGAGCAAGCTGACGAGGTTGTCGTGTCGCCCGCGGAAGTTGGCGTTGATTGAAACGATGCCGTAGTGGTCGCTTCCTTCTATGGCTTCTTCCAGATAGCTGGTCTCGCGGATTTCAACTCCTGCTTTGGTGGCAGCTTCGCCGAGTTCGCTGAGTAAGGCAGAGAATGCACTACGCCGTTCGAGCGTGATCTCCTCCACAAGAGTGAGCCCTTCTGTATTTACCTTTTCCAGCCGCTTGACAGCTTCAAGGACAGCTCCAAGTCCAGTCCTTTTCTGTTCGACCTGTGATGCAAGTTGCTCATTGCGCAGCTGGCTTTCCCGCTCGCGATGTGTGTTGGGGAGGACGGCCAGTAGGTAGAAAGCCAAATCGAAGAATGCCAGAACAGCCAGCGTCACCAAAATACTCTTTGGCTGGAAGCAGTGCTGCCAGGAGATTGGGACAAGTGTGTCAGTTTTCAAGTTGTTGCTCATAACTCACAGCAAGCTTGTAGCGATAGGTCTCATCGCTTTCATTGGGTGGGGTGCTTCCCCGCAGACTTGTTGATCCGAAAAACTCGGATGCTTCAAGCGTCTTCAGGAAGGCTATAAAATCGCCAGGTGATTTGGCGCTGACAGTCATGTCCAGTTGAACCATGTCACCGAGGGCGATCTCTGGCTGGATCATCACCACTCGGACATTGGCAGGCAGTACCTTTTCGATGTCAAGGAAAGTATGGGACCAGGAAATACCCTTACGAATCAGTAACTGGTTTAGAAAGTCCGTGCGGTCAAGAATCTCCATAGCCAGAGGATCCCTTATCTTGGCCGACGATTCGTCAATGAGTTGGTTGAGTTCCTGTTGTTCGGCCAACAATTGCTGCTGTTGCAGTGAATGTTCCGCAGGTAGTTGGCTTTCACCGAAAAAGGCCAGAACCAGCAGTACACCGGTTAGCAATAACAATGCCGCAGTGGAGCATGTCAGCAGGAAGAGTGCCCGGTACCCGCCGTGCGGGCGGTTAGCAAGATTCAGATGGACTCTCACGCCTTGGTTCATCCTTGTCACAGTTTGCTCACGGGGCTGCATGCAGGTATCCCTGGATCCCGGCGCTGGTGTTTCCTGCCAGAAGTGGCTCAACAGGGATACCGATTCTATCGGGCAGAATCTGGAGGATGGATTCAAGCATTTCACCGAGCCCGCAGACAAGCAGATTTGTAGCGGGTTCGCTGAGTGTGTCTTCAATGTAGGTGAGCGTCGGTAAAAGGTCCGCAAGAATTTCTTGCAATCCGGCATCCGTGTCGGAGCCGAACTCGGCTCCCAGTGCAATCTGTCGGATCAGGCAGACTGTATCGGACTGGATAGCAGCCATCGTCAGCATTCGGCTGCTGAACTTCAGCAGTACGGTCATGCCCGTACCGGAAACAAGGTTGAGTGCAACAGCACTTGAAAGGCCAACATATCCGGGTCGTAACCCCACCTTTTCAAAGGCCTGCTCGCATTTGTGGATCATCGTGGCAGGAATAGCGCAAACAAGCACCTTGTAGGGCTTTGTTCCATTTTGCACTTCAAAGGCTATCCTTGTGGTTTTTACATCAAATGGCAGGCTATTCTGCATCCGTTGTTCGATAAGTGCATGCAAGTTTTGGATTTTTTGTGGGATAGTCTCGAATTCGAAGACTGTCAGACGTGTTCCTGCATCGGGTAACAGAATGGCGACATGAGAGTTTGGTAGCGGAGCCAGGTTGCCGAGGAGTCGTATGAGCAAGTCCTGGAACTCGTCCTGGTATAAGTCACTGTTCAGGAGTTCGGTACTGATTGCTGGCAACTGCTCCGTTGTGTGTGCCAGAACAGTCTTACCGGTTCGTCGTACTCCCACGATTGACCCATCGCCCATCTCGATGACAATGGAAGGGGATGGGTCAGGAAGAAGCCTGTTCAGAGTTTGTAGAAATTTGTTCATGAATCAATCAATGAACGTGACTTTGTCAATTTCACGCAGTGTTGTCACGCCTCTTCGGACATGATCGATACCCGATTCACGCAAGGTGCGCATACCTTCGTTTCGTGCTGCTTTTATAATTTCCGAACTGGGTCGTTTGTCGAGGATCAGTTGGCGAATGGAGTCTGACATGTCAAGCAGCTCCAGGATGGCTGTTCGCCCGCGAAAGCCTGTGCCTGAACATTCCAGGCAACCTTCGCCTTCGCTGAACTGAAATGACTGCCATTCCGCAATCTGCAGGTTCGAGGCCTTGAGTTGCTCTGTGGAATATGTACGTTTGAAGCAACAGTGCGGGCAGATGACCCGCACAAGTCTCTGGGCAAGGATACAGTTCAGTGCAGAAACGAAGTTGTACGCTTCTACGCCCATGTTCAGGAAACGTCCCAGAACATCCACTACGTTGTTGGCGTGAACAGTTGTAAATACCAGATGACCGGTTAAGGCTGATTGGATTGCGATCTGCGCGGTTTCGGGGTCACGGATCTCTCCGACCATGATCTTGTCAGGGTCATGTCTCAGCACGGAGCGGAGTCCGCGTGCAAAAGTCAGCCCCTTTTTTTCATTGATCGGAATCTGGGTGATGCCCTGCAGCTGGTATTCAACCGGATCCTCAATGGTGACGATCTTGTCTTCGTCGCTCTGTATTTCGCTGAGTGCAGCGTAGAGAGTTGTTGTTTTTCCAGACCCGGTTGGTCCGGTTACAAGGACCATGCCATAGGGTTCCTGGATGTATCGACTGAAGCGTTGCTTGTCTTCAGCACCGAATCCGACCACGTCCAGGGAAAGTTTACTGAATTGTTCACCCATCGACTGCTTGTCAAGGATGCGAAGCACTGCGTCCTCGCCATGTATGGTGGGCATGACAGAGACCCGGAAGTCGATCTGGCGATCCTTGTAGCGCACCCGGAAGCGCCCATCCTGCGGGATGCGACGTTCGGCGATGTCCAACTCGCTCATCACTTTGATCCTTGAGAGGATCATCTCGTTCCAGTCCTTCGAGATGGGATTCATCGCGAAATGCAGAACACCGTCGATACGGTACTTGATGGCTACATCGGCGTTGCGCGTTTCAATGTGGATATCGCTGGCACGCCGTTCCAAGGCGTTGAAGATAGTTGTGTCGATCAGCTTGATTACCGGTGAAATGTCTCTGTCGGTTGTCAGTTTGTCGATTGATAGTGTTTCGTCAGGATTCTCAATCGGATGTAAATTCAGGGTGAATCCTTCCGTGACCTCCTCAAGTACGCGTTGGGATTGTTCGGTCTTGTTGAGCAACTCGTTGATCTGTAGCAAAGTGGCAATCGAGATACAGAGCTTTTTACCGAGCAGTGAAGCGATTTCGTCGAGCTTCGGTAGTTGTTTGGGGTTAGCAATTGCAATCTCGAGTGAATTGTCCTGTTCGCTAATTGGTACGAAATTGTACCGGAACATCAAGTCGACAGGGATGGAATGAAACAGGTTGCTGTCGATGTGAACTGTTTCAAGGTTGAGGTAAGGGTAGTGGTAGCGCTCAGCTAGCTGACGAGCATTTTGCTCGACAGCCCCGGTATTGGTCGCTGTGGTTTGCTCAGGTGTGGACATGGGCTGTTGCAGGATCCTCTTCCCTGCTAAAAGGACGAGTAGAAGAGGTAGAACGTGGAAGTCGGCTGGGAGGGGCTAAATCCGTTCCGCCAGGCTGAAAATGGGCAGGTAGAGAGAGATCAGAACGAAGGCTACAAAAATTCCCATGAAAATCAAGATTGCTGGTTCAATGAGGTTCAATAGTGCAGAGGTCTTGGTCTGCACTTCATCGTCGAAGAACTCAGCAACAGAGCTGAGCATTTGCGACAAGGCACCGGTTGTTTCACCAACCTGTACCATCTCAATGGCCAGTGAGGGAATAATGCCTGTTGCTAGCAGACTTGCTGACAGCGACTGGCCTTCTTTTACTTGAGTCACGGTGGATTTGAGTGCATTACGCAATAATCCCGATCCCATGGAATCGCCAGCGGTCTCTAGTGCACTCACAAGTGGAAGACCACCAGTTAGCAGTGTACCCAGCAACCGTGACAGCTGGGCCACGTGATAGCGGATCCATATTTGACCAAAAACTGGTGTGTACAGGATGATGCGCTCCAGAAGTGTTTTAGTCGACTTACTTCGTAGAGTCCAGATAAGGGTGCTGACAAGTAAAACCAGAGCTGTTAACAGCAAGAAAAAGTGTTCCTGCACAGTGACACCGAAAGCCACCAGGAGCTGTGTTGATCGGGGCAATGAGGCGTCCATCGTGTCGTAGAGTTGGGCAAACTCTGGCACCACAAAGGTCACGAGGAAGACCACAAGAACGATGACAATAAACAGCAGGACAGCTGGATAGATCAGTGAAAGCTTGATCCTTTTACGGATTGCGAGGGAGAGCTTCTGGTAGTGTATGTAACGTTCAAGCACTACATCGAGAGATCCGGAGCGTTCACCAGCAAGAAGGGATGTGATATAGATCGGTGGGAAACCTCCGCGCATGGCGAAAGCTTCTGACAGGTGAATGCCATCCTTGATATCACCGTGAATTGCAGTAATGCGACTGGCAAGTATCTTGTTGCGTGTATTATTTGCCAGTAGCTCGAGTGATCTCGGTATTGGGAGTCCCGCCCGGATTAATGCCAGGAACTGTTCGTTGAAGATGATGAACTGCTCAAGGTCGAGCCGACCCTTCAGAACTTCCTGTTGCCCGGAGTTGGCCTGGTTGGCAGGCCGCACGGAGTGTACAATCAACCCCCTGGTGTTGAATTGGAGGCGCAACTCCTGTGCGGAAGCGGCCTGATGTGATTCCTTGCGGCTTTTGCCCTGGGGATCGGTGTAATTGATGGTGAACTCGGCCATGAACCCTGTATTTAATGACGCTTGGTGTTGGCGTAATGTGCAGGGACAGGCACCGGTTTTTAAAAGCTAAACCTTAGGCCTAGTTGCATCTGGCGTGCCTGTCCTGCAGCAAGGATACGCCCGAAAGTGGGCAGGTCTGTAAACCGCTCCGGCAATACGAAATTGGTATGGTTTGAGAGGTTGAATATTTCAGCCCTGATGTCAGTGTGAAAATGCTCGCTGATTTGCAGCTTGCGCACGAGTGCAAAGTCCAGGGATGCAGTGCTTGGTCCAGTCAGGATATTGCGCCCGGCATTGCCGAATGTGAACGGTGCGGCTGTTGCAAATGCAGTTGCTGAGTAAAACATCTCGGGATTCCGGGATTGGGCAACAGGGTTAGAAACGAGGTTCGGGCGATCTGCTCCAAAGATACCCCCGGTATTGCCAGTGTTTGAGTTGTCCATGCTGATCTGGGGTGTCAGTGGACGACCCCTAGCGATGGTACCGATGGCGAAAATATTCCAGTTGCGTAGAAGGGGTTTTTGGAACGGTATTTCAAAGTGCATGGAGACAACCAGCCGATGCTTCTGGTCGAAGTTGGAGAGGGCTCTTTCGGCCCGGAAGTTGGAGCTGTCCTGCGGGAAGGCCTGATCACCGGATGAGCCCAGGAATGCCGAGACATCATCAATCGACTTTGCCCAGGTGTATGCTGCCCGGAAACCTGTTCTTTGCGCAAATCGCCTTGTCAGCAAAAAAACTCCCGAATGATAAATGGAGGAAGCCCCGGACTCAAACAGCACAATATTGGCGAATCCAGGTGTCTGACGACGGGAGTCAACAGGACCTTGTCCTGGTTGAGGCTGGTTCAGGTCCCGGCGTCTTAGCAGCTTGGTTCCCTTGGATCCGATATAGGATGCGTTAGCAATGATATTGCCAGGAAGCACTCGTTCGACACCCAGGTTCCAGTGCTGTGCATAACCTGTCCGGAAATCAGGCTGGATGGCATTGACCGAAGCTGGTGGAGTAAAGCCTCCTCCAGAAAAAGGATCATCAATTGATGGCAGGCTGGTCTGGGATGGGGAAAAGACACTCAGGTTGAAATAAGGGGGATTGAAATAAAGCCCGGAGTTGGCCTCCAGTACATTCAGGTTGTAGAAGATGCCGTAGCTTCCTCGTAGTACCATTGCGTCTCCAGGGCTCCAGGCAATCCCGATGCGAGGTGCGAAATTATTCCGGTCTTTTGTATATCCTGCGCGATCGAAGGGGGCGGTGCCAGCAGGCACAAGCTGCGCATTCTCCAGATCGAATATTGAGAACCTGTCATCTTTATCAGTTGCTGGAATGTTGGCTTCGTAACGCAACCCCAGACTGAGAGTCAGCTGATTTGTAGCAGACCAGTCATCTTGTGCGTACAGGTTCAAGCTTGAGGTGCGCTGCTGGAAAGCATTGTCAACATGAGTCTGAATGGAAAAAGAAGGATAACCGAGCAGCAGGTCGGAAACCGGGTGCTGGGAAATCGCACCCAGAAAATTGAATTGCCCCCGGCCGAAAAGACCCTGAAAACCATCAATGTATACAGTCCTTACAGAAAATCCTGACTTGACGGTATGTTTTTTGTAAGTACGGGTTGTATTTGTGAGCCAGTTATGTGTAAAGCTGTCGCGTCGGATGGGCAAGGCTGTATCGTCGGAGAGACTGGCGAATCCAGGAACCTCAATGCCTGGAAACCCGACCAGTTCAGGGTCGTTTGACAATCCTTGAATGCCGAGTTCAGCAGATATGTCTTGCCCCGAGTTCTGATGATGGACTTTACGGTTTAGTTTGTTTCCTCCGTAGCGCACTTCGAAGGCAGTGTAAGGACCACTGAACTGGTATCCAAGTACATATTGATGACCACGGTCAAGTGTGTAGCTGCCGAATCCTGGAATGTCACTGTTGGCCTCAAACGGGCTGAAGTTGTTGTTGTGTGCCAAGCTGTGGCGCATAAGCAACAAGCTGTTGGAGCGGGTGTAATAGTCAAACCTCCCAGTTGCCTTGTTAATCAAACCGTTTCCAGCAGGCCTTGAGATAAAGTTCTGTATTGGGTTATTGCGATTGGGGGCAGGCCAGTATTCGGCGATTGCATTTCCAACTGGGTTCTGGCGTGCCAACGGTATCCGGTTTTCAGGGAAGGGTGCCTGGGTGAAGGGATCGAAAATTTCTGAATCGGATTGTGAGAAGTCTCCTGTCAGCAACTCCGGAGGTGGAACAGCTGCAGTGCGGGTTACAGCATCACGGATCCTGGTTCCTTCGAAAACTGTGAAGAAGAATGTTTTCCTGAACAACAGCGGCCCTCCCAGGGAAGCTCCGAACTGGTTCCTGCGAAATGGTGGAATACGCTCCTGGGCAGGATCGAAATAGTTTTTGGAATCAAGCCTGTTATTACGCAGGTAGTGATAGGCAGATCCGAGCAGGTCTTTTGAGCCTGAGCGACTGATCACATTGATTTGAGCGCCAGCGCTACGTCCGAACTCCGCCTTGTAACCAGAAGCATGCAAACGGAACTCCTGGACAGAGTCAAGTGGCGGGCTGATAACAATACGATTGATGTACAGGTCATTGTTATCGATCCCGTCAAGCAGGAAGTTGTTGGATGCTTCTCTGGCCCCTGCAATATGAAGCCCGCTGTCGTTCTGGGTGGAAAGCTCGGAGCCTGGTGCACTGGAATGTGTACCCCCGATCAGGAGCGTAAGTGGCAGGAACACTCGCTGGTTCAACGGCAAGTCTCGCATTTCATGGCGCTCGATGACTGCAGTAACCCCGCTGGTTTTTGCTTCGATGAGTGGGGTGGATTCAATGACATCGACAATGAAATTCTGGCTCATGAGTTGCATGGGCAAATCCAGCCGGATATTGGCTCCAGCTAGAAATGTGACACGAAACAATGGTGCGGTCAGTTGATCTGCAACCGGATGCAAGTCATAGTTACCAGCGGGGAGTGCAATAAACTGGTAATATCCATCACTGGAAGTTCCAACAGAATATTCAATTCCAGTTTCCAGTTGAGTTGCAGTAACTTTGGCCTCTGTGTTCAGGCCAGAAGGATCCGTAACAAATCCTGAAATAGTGCCATCGAAGGTCTGTGCCTGGAGTGGATTCCAGGCCAGGAGCAAGAGCGTCAGGACAGTACTCCTGCACATGAAGTGAAGGACGAGTAACATCAAGTTCTCCTGTTTAAATTCTTGCACGAACAGAATTTCAGCATGCAAAACAGGGTACTTCTGCGATAAAGGATATTTCACACCAGCCTACAGCTGAAACAGTTTTCTTAACTGCTTTGTCTGAGCTCGACTGACTGGGATTTCTGTCTGGTTGCGGTCACTCATGCGTAATTGATAACTGGATCTGAACCATGGGACCACCTCCTTGATGTGATCAATGTTCACGAGGTATGAGCGGTGCACACGCCAGAAATGCGGTGCAGTCAGGGTGGTTTGCAGGTCATCCAGTGCCTTGTAGTTGCTTTGACCTTTTAGATCGGTTGCAACGATCTGCACAACGCCATCCTTGACTGAGGCGAAGATCACATCAGAGGCATTGACAAGTACCATCCTGCCCTCAAAACTCACAAGGAGCCTGGTGTTCACCGCAGTCTGGTCCAGGAAGTTGCTCAGTAATTCTTCCATGCGGTTCGAATTATCAGCAGGCAAGCGGATCAGACCGCGGGCACGCTGGATCGAAAGTTCAAGGCGTTCCTTGTCAATGGGCTTCAGAAGGTAATCAACAGCGTTGACCTCGAATGCCTCGACTGCATATTGGTCATAAGCCGTTGCAAAAATGATATGGGGAAGGCGACTTCCACTGGACAGTAGCTTGCGCACAACCTGTAGCCCGCTCAGCCCCGGCATGTCGACATCCAGGAAAACAATATCTGGTTGCAGTGTCGTGATCTGTTGTAGTGCCTCAGGACCGTCGACTGCCTCGCCCAGGACCTTGATCCCGGGGAATGAACTCAGCAGGTAACCAAGTTCTACCCGAGCCAGTTGCTCATCGTCCACCAGCAGAGCCGTCATGGTATCTATGGCATTTGTAGGCCAAGCCATTGGCAGACATTCCTCGTGCGAGTGTAGCATTGAACCTGTTGGTGAGATTGCAGAATTCTGCCATAGCACTGTTCGCAAAAGCTCCTCTTGAGGGGCTTGTCAAAACACGCTTGATGAGTGTCTTGACTGCTGCTCAGGCTGCTGATTTTCATAGGCATTGTGTTCTTGCAGCCTGGGAGCGACTTGCTGGATTGAAACAGTCTGATGCCTTCCTGTATAGCGACATTAGCTGGCCCGAATACACCGTGCTTGCAGGTCAGTTGAATTACCGGGTCCAGTGCGGTACGGACCTGGGAGAGAAAATGCGCAACTGTCTCGAAGAACTGCTTGCGAGTGGTTATGAAAAGGTAGTGCTGGTTGGCAGTGATGCCCCGACACTCCCTGTGGAACAACTGGTGGAAGCTTTGGATGCGCTAACTGAATATGATGCAGTGCTTGGTCCATCAGAAGATGGTGGATTTCATCTGATTGCTGCTCGCAAGACCAGTCCCTTAATGTTTGACAGCGTTTGCTGGTCACGTGCGGATACATGTAGCAGGACGCTTCAAGCACTAAGTGACTCAGGACTCAGGACCAGTAAGACAAGTAATCGCTGGTATGACGTGGACAGGCCAGAGGACCTGGACCGACTGGCTCGGGACCCTGATCTTCCAGTGGAGCTAGAGAACTGGTTGAAAAGACACTACCGACCCGACTCATAGCAATTCGTCCTTGCCAGCTTTTCTAAGAGCCTGTACTACACTACCGACATCCTGCGATCGGTTGCGAGGGCAGACCAGGAGAGCATCGGGAGTCTCGACTATAACAAGATCATTGACATCGAGCAGAACCACTTGTTTGCCGGGAACATCCAGGAAATTGCCACTTGAGTCCAGGAAGAGTCCTGCCGTGCGGGAGCAGTTGCCTCTTCTGTCTTTAGGCAGTTGGCTGTATACAGCATCCCAATTGCCCAGATCGTTCCAGCCAATTTCCGGAGCTGCAAATCCTGCCACATTGTGAGAATGTTCCAGAATGCCGTGGTCAACTGAGATGTTCTGGCACTTGGGATAGTCTTCCTTGAGCCGTTTACTGAATTGACGCTTCGGAGACTTGGCAATCCCTTCCAGAACTTTCCATGTCTTTGGAAGATGGCGTTTCAACTCTTCCAGGTAGAACTCTACCTTCCAGACAAACTGACCACTGTTCCAGTAGTAATTACCGGCAGCAACATACTTGCGTGCAATGGCTAGAGTTGGCTTTTCCCTGAACCGGGTTACAGGTAGTAGTTCTGTGTTTCCACTATGAGTATTTTTTGGAAATTCGATGTAGCCATATCCTGTTTCAGCACAACGCGGTTTAATCCCGAAAACCAGCAGCTTTCCCGGATCAACTCTTTTCATTACATTGCGCAGAAAGGCAGTATAGGGTGCAGGTTCTGTGATGCAGTGATCCGCCGGGAAGACTCCCATAATTGCGTCTGGGTCTTCACCTTGCAAGAGGAATGCCGCTAGGCCGATGGCAGGTGCGGTATTGCGCTGGAGAGGTTCTGCGATGATGTGATCGACCGGGATTTGGGGAAGCTGTTTGGTGATTGCTCGCTTCAATTGCTGACTTGTGATCACCCACAGTCTTGCAGAGGAGAAGATCTTCACGAGGCGCTGGACAGTCTGTTGGAGCAGACTGTGTTCTCCCAAGACATTCAACAGTTGCTTGGGTCGACTTTCCCTGCTGCTTGGCCAGAAGCGGGTGCCCCGACCACCTGCAAGGATCACTGCATGGCAGTGTTTGTATGTCCGTTCTGTCATACCTAATCAAACCTGCCTAAACGGGTTCAAAGCTGACTTCCTGCTTCGCGGGGCCGGTTTCGTCTTGGCGTTGCCGCCAAGGCCAGAGCCTTCCCCTCCACAGGCAGACACCGTGGAACTCACGGCGTAGTTCTTTAGATTGATCGCGGCATTCACGTCGCGGTCATGCGCCATGCCACAGCCCGAGCATGTCTTGCTGCTCGCGAACCATCGGTCCGCGACAATCACGACACCGCCGCGCAGCGCCGCCTTGTACTCAAGCTGCCGGCGGCACTCGTGGAACCCCATATCGGCAATGGATCGCGCCAGATGGCGGTTTGCCATCATACCTCTCACGTTCAAATCCTCAATGCCGATGGTGTGGAACCGGCGCGTGAGATCGGTCGTGAGCTTGTGCTGGGCATCATTGCGGATGTTGCCGCTGCGGGCAGGCAGCCTCGCCAGCTTCGCCTTGGCTTTGCGGCGATTGGCCGAGCCTTTTTGCTTGCGGCTCAAGCTGCGCGACAAGCGCCGTAGGCGCTTGAGCAATGCCTTGTGCGGCTTAGGTCCAACCTTGACTTCTCCCGTCGAGAGCGCCGCACAAGCGGATACCCCCAAGTCCACACCAACCCCGCCTTGGTTTTCGGCTGGCGGTAGATGAGAGACAGCGGGTGTATCCACGGTCAGGCTGACGAACCAGCGATCGGCCACCCGGGAGACCGTGGCAGATTGGCTATAACCAACAAATCGCAACGGCTCGCGCATCCTCACCCAGCCAAGCTTGGGGATGCGGATGCGCCGGTCGTCGCTATGGATTTGGTCGTTGGTGAGCGTAAACCGATCATGGACGCCCCTTTTGCGAAATTTCGGGTAACGGGCACGGCCGGCCAAGAAGTTCGCAAAAGCTTGGCCCAGTTGAATGATCGCCATCTGCGGCGCGTTCTTGGTGACCTCCAGCAGCCCAGGAAATTGTTCGCGCTTGATGGCGTTGAGCTGGCGGCGCAAGGCCAACTGGCCCGGTTTGGGTAGAGACTCATCCGCCCGGTGCGCCTCATACTGACGCTGCCACTCGGCCAGCGCCCAGTTGTACGCAAACCGCGCCGTGCCTGTCGCCCGTGCCATGTACGTCGCCTGCACGTTGTTTAAATCCAGGGCGATCTGATGGGCAATCAGCATGCCTGCGATGCCTCCACGGCCGTCTTCACGCCATCAAGCAGCTGCTGGTTCTTGCGCGAGCGGCTGCCATAGAGCCGGGCACTGAACACGGTGCTGATCTCCAGCATGTCTTTTGCTGAATCTTCCTCGAAACTCGTGTCCTCGCCCTGGTTCAGGATCACCACTTCGACTTGTTTGGCTTCGCAAATAGCAAAAACTAGTTCGGCTCCCAAGCGCAACAGCCGGTCCTTGTGGGTGATCACCAGGCGCCCGATGCGGCCCTCCACCACATCGTTCAACAGACGCTTTAACCCTTTCTGGCGGTAGTTCACGCCGGAGCCAAGGTCGGCGACCACTGTGAAGGTCCAGCCTTGGCGCGCACAATACAGTTCCAACACCTGCTTCTGCCGTTCCAGATCGTTCTTCTGGTCGTGGCTGGAAACCCGCGCATAGGCGACCGTACGCCGCTCGGATGTGTCCGTGTGAAATAGCTCGGGCTTGAGTTTGGCGAGATCGTAGCGACGGTGCCCCACCACCGTACGCTCCGGGATCAACTTCCCGGCCGCCTCCCAACGCCGCAGGGTGACGATGGACACGCCTAATACTTGGGAGGCTTCACCAATGGCAACCAATCTAATTATATAGATCATTATTACATAGATATCCACAGATATAAAATAAACTGCTCAAACCCCTTTGGGGCCATGGGCACGGTACTCAGTTTACTGCTAGATCGTAGGATCGGATCAGTTTGAAGGTTCTTTTCCAACGAGTTTTTGTAGGGAAATTCAGAATGAGGTACTTCATGTGGCTGAAGGAAATTCCAGGATCCTGCAGGCTGGATGTAGGTGCATCGAAAGACCAGTAAATAATCAGTGGCTTGCCGACGATGTTTTCCCTCGGCACAAATCCCCAGTATCGGCTGTCAAGGGACTGATCCCGATTGTCCCCCATGGCAAAGTAATTCCCCTCCGGGATGACAAGTTCACCATTCACCACGTGGTCCCTGAGCATGTCAATGGCAGGTTCGTAAATCTGCATCGTTGTTGGGGAAGATGGGAAGTTGTCCCGGTAGGGGTCGATGTATTCACTTTTGTAAACGACGTACGGCTCATTGATCTGTTTGCCGTTCAGGATAAGTTTCTTGCTCTCAAGCTTGAGTCGATCCCCTGGAACGCCCACAACTCTCTTGACAAATGTCTGGTTCAAATCTATGGGGTAGCGGAAGACGATAATGTCGCCGCGCTCAACTTGCTGATAAGGGAGCAGGTATCGGCTGAAAGATCCCTCCGGGGCGTAGGCCAGCTTGTCGACTAGTAGATGATCACCGATCAGTAGTGATTCCTCCATTGATCCAGTCGGGATGACGAAGGCCTGCACCAGAGTTGTCATGCCGAAAAGCAGCAGGATAACTGTAAGTGTCCACTCGGCAATCAGGGATCTTGGTGGTTCAATGACCTTCTGTACCGGATCCTCTTCCTGGATGGCGTTATTGTTGGAGCTCTTTGTCATAAATGGGGTTTTGAATAAAAATCCGTAAGGCATCTCAACCTTGAAGGGTTTGGGTACAAGGCCCGCTACAGCAAGTCCTATCTTATTCCAAATCCTCTACCATCAAATTGCCTGCACCGAATAAACAGTGCTAGGATTGCGTTATAAGCCTTCACTCTCCGGTGTGTTGAGGCCAATTCCTTCCTACTCTGTTGCACTGTTTCTACAGAGGGAACTTTTTTTGGGGAACCTCTGACAGTATGGCTATATTTAATGGAATCAGTGTCCCTGCGGATGGAGTGCCCATTCGTATAGTTGATGGAAAATGCGATGTTCCACAAAACCCGATCATTCCGTTCATCGAAGGCGACGGTTCGGGAAGGGATATATGGAAAGCTTCACGCAAGGTGTTTGATGTTGCCGTTGAAAAAGCCTATGGGGGATCCAGACGTATTGCCTGGTATGAAGTATTTGCTGGCGAGAAAGCCAATGACCTGTTAGGAGAGTGGCTTCCTGAGGACACCGTAAACGCCATCCGTGAGTTCAAGGTTGCCATCAAGGGCCCTCTGACAACTCCTGTCGGTGGTGGTATTCGCAGTTTGAACGTGGCCTTACGTCAGGCCCTGACGCTTTACTCATGCATCCGGCCTATCAAGTGGTATCCCGGGGTCCCTTCACCTATGAAGGATCCGGGTAAGTTGAATGTGGTGATCTTCCGTGAAAATACCGAAGATGTCTATGCCGGAATCGAGTGGCAACAGGGAAGTGCAGCAGCCAAAAGGCTGGTTGAGTTCCTCAACGGTGAGTTGGGCAAGGACATCCGTGAAGATTCCGGAATAGGAATCAAGCCGATTTCAATCACGGGCTCGAAGCGTCTGGTACGTGCTGCCCTGAAATACACAAAAGATCATGGACGCAAATCCTTGACGCTTGTCCACAAGGGCAACATCATGAAATTCACCGAAGGTGCTTTCCGGGACTGGGGCTATGAGGTGGCCAGTGATGAGTTCTCTGACTCGTCTTTGACTGAAGATGAATTCTGGCGATCTAGAGGAGATCACACGGCTCCGCAGGACAAGTTTGTAGTCAAGGATCGCATTGCTGATGCGATGTTCCAGCAGTTGCTCCTACGGCCCGATGAGTATGACGTTATTGCAACGACAAACCTGAATGGCGACTACCTTTCGGATGCATGTGCTGCACAGGTTGGTGGGTTGGGGCTGGCCCCCGGGGCTAACGTTGGCGAGGAACATGCGATCTTTGAAGCCACTCATGGTACGGCGCCAAAATACGCTGACCAGGATGTGATCAATCCATCCAGCGTGATCCTGTCTGGAGTGATGATGCTGGAACATATGGGGTGGTATGAAGCTGCTGACATGATCGAAACAGGAATCACTAATGCCATTGCAGAAAAAACGGTGACCTATGACCTGCATCGGCAAATGGCAGGCGCGACAAAGGTTGGCTGCAGCCAGTTTGGGGAAGCGATTATCCGCAATATGTGCTGAAGCATTGGACTGGAAGGAAAATTGAGATGAGAAAGAAAGTTACAGTCATTGGGGCCGGTAATGTTGGTGCGAGTTGTGCACTTCGAATTGCTGACAAGGAACTGGCAGATATTGTTCTTATCGATATTGTCGAGGGAGTTCCACAAGGCAAAGGGCTTGACCTGCAGCAAGCCTGTCCAGTGGAGGGCTCGGATGTACACATACTTGGTACGAATGACTATGAGGACACGGCCAACTCCGATTTGATAGTCATGACAGCTGGCTTTCCGAGAAAACCGGGTATGAGTCGGGATGACCTGCTCCTGAAAAATGCTTCGATAGTCCAGACGTGTATAGAATCAGCAGCCAAGTACTCACCGAATGCAATCCTGATTATGGTTTCAAACCCGCTGGATGCGATGTGTCATGTGGCCTACAAAGCATCCGGGTTTTCCAGGAATCGTGTGATCGGCATGGCGGGTGTTCTGGATACAGCTCGTTACAGGACGTTCCTCGCAGAAGCGGCTGGCGTATCTGTCGAGAATGTGATTGCCATGGTACTTGGCGGACACGGCGACACAATGGTTCCATTGGTGCGTTACACTAATATTTCCGGTATTCCCATTACTCAGATACTTGATAGCAGCCAGCTGGATGCCATTATTGAAAGGACCCGGAATGGCGGGGCTGAGATCGTCAAGCATCTCGTGCACGCCAGTGCGTTCTATGCACCTTCTTCCTCTGTTGTCGAAATGGTGGAATCAATTCTGAAGGACAAGCGGAAGGTCTTGCCCTGTGCAGCAATGCTTGAAGGGGAGTATGGACATCAGGGGATCTTTGTCGGCGTGCCGTGCAAGCTTGGTGCCCAGGGTCTGGAGCAGGTTTACGAGTTGAAGCTGGAAGCCGATGAGCAAGCTGCACTGGATCACAGCGCAGATGCGGTCAAGGAACTTGTCAAGGTTCTGAGCGAAAACGGGTACTAATAACACCCATTTTCGGTGTTGCTCAGCCATTTTCCTGCATAACATTCCTCGTTGATTGTCGGGGAAAGATTTGCTTGTGGGTTTTCATTTGACAGACGGTTTGAGAATCGTTACTATTAGTGCAGCCTCGGGTGTTTGATAGACTGGGGTTTAAGGAGTTTGAAATGAAAAGAACTTTAACAATTGTAGTACTGACACTGGTGGTATCTGCGCTTTGTTTTGCAGGCTCGGCCACGGGTTATGTGACCGATGCCAAGTGTGCAAACGCTGGCAAAGCCGGTGAAGCACATGCTGGTTGCGCCAAGACTTGCCTCGATGGGGGTGAAGCTGCTGTGCTGGTGACCGAAGACGGCAAGATTTATGAGATTGTCCAGCAGGACATGGTCAAGGAACATGCGGGAGCAAAGGTGACTGTCATGGGCACGATGGACGGGATGAAAATTACGTCGATCGACAGCGTAGAAGCTGCAACCTAAATTAATATCCGTTGCTTGTGAGGCAGCGGATATTCCTAAAATTTTTCATTAAGCCGATTGCGGATCGGTCCACTGAGGTGGACTGTATTCGCAATCGGTTTTTTGTTTTTGAAAGACTCCCTGTTGTGTGCTGGATTCCAGTGCACTGCAAGATCCTGCCTGTATAATTTCCATAACCCTGATCTGTTGCTGCAAGCAGGAAGACATCCATTCATACTCTTTTTGCAAAGGATAAAGTAGCGCGAAACCAGTTTATGTGCTAATGCATCAAGATCGCTTTGGAGGAGCAAATCAATGTCTATAGAACCACACATTGGATTCAGACACCGTTTGTGAAGCACAGCCTGGCAGTTGGCGTTGGCGTAGAAGGAAACGCAAGTCCCTCAAGGAAAGCGTGCAAATGCCCTACGTCAGAAAAGAAAGAGGGTCTTTTTTGGGAAAGTGGGTAAAGTCCGGATTCAAGCTGTGTACCTGGATTTTTATCCTTGTGTATGGTTTTCAGTGTGTTCAATATCTCGTGAATAACAGGGGCTTTTCCCCGAAGCGTACAACTACATCAAAACAAGCAACAGATGTGAAGCAACCCGTAGTGAACACTGGCATCGGTGCAAGGCCTTCCCCTATTGGAAGGGATCCCAATCGGGTCCTGAGACCTGTTGAAGCTGCCAGTAATTACAAGCCTACTGAACGTCTGAAGTTTGGGCGGGTGCCTTTAAGAAATCCTGGGCAGACACCCCAGACACCATCACCGATTGTGTTACCTCAAACCGAGCAGGTGCAGCACAAGATTGATGCTTTGAGAAGTACCGTTGATACGGTGGCTCCTCCAGGGTCGATGCCACAACAAAAATTTGGTCGCATCCTGCGACGAATTGAAACCATTTCACGGACTGTAGAAAACCCACGCACAAAGTTACTCCGGGTTCCATGATTTTCTTTACCAGGTCAATCCAGACATGGATTGAAATGATTTGAGTGATCACCCTGAGTGTTCTGGATGCGAGGTTGGTGTGTGCCTAAGCCTAGTGTTTTTGTTTTTTGCTCCACATTTCCATCAAGTCCGGAAATGACAAATAACAGGTTTCCTCTACGAGGTTGCTGTTCCAGAGACTGGTATAGCGAATAGTTTCCTTATTGCTGTACAGGCCAAGCCAGTCTTGCGATGGCTTATCTGAAGATTTGCGATAACGACTCAGGAGTGCGATTGAGTTACATTCGATAAAGTTGAGCTTGTTGTCAGGTCAGGGTTTGTCATTGACATGCAGCCAAGTAAATGGTGATGGACCATGGTTGACCTGTACCCGCAACATAGACTTTTGCTTGATGGAACCTGTCGGAATCCTGAATATTTTTTGCTTGTTGAACCATTGTGTGTTTCTTGCCACGCATGAAACCAGAAAGAGATTTGTTTTCGTACTCATAGCAGGTTGTTAATGCTATTGATCATGATGGACTGCCCTCGCAAGACATATCTAGCCGGAGCTTCACCTCCGAAATTCGAATAATCGTAGCTATATCAGACAGATAGACTGAATCAACCTGCCAATTTACTGGCAACAAATTTGCCCGGATCGACCCCGAGCAAGTCGACTGCCTTGGCCTTGGTGCTCGCCGAGACCTGCGCTTTCTCCACCGGCGACTGCCGTAGCGCCCGCGCGCCCGCCCGGTCCTCCTCCTCGAACAGCAGCGGCGCCAGACGCCGCCGCAGGTGCCATTCCACGTAATACGCCAGCAGGCACAGCAGGATGTGCCCGCGCACATGGTCCTCGCTATAGACGAAGATCGGGCGCACCGCCAGCTGCGCCGTCTTGAGCGAGCGGAACGCCCGCTCGACGTGCGCCAGGCTCTTGTAGGCCTCGACCGCCTCGGGAGCCCCCAGGGCGGAGCTCTGCAGGCTCGTCCGGATGACGTATATGCCGTCCAGCTGCGCCTCCGCGTTGATCTTGTCCTGCTTCCTCGACCAGCAGATCTCGTCGTCGGTCACCTCGATGGCGAAGTGCTTATCCACTTTTTTGCGGATGGCGTCCGTCTTCAAGGCCGAGATCCAGGCCAGGCCGGCTGGCTCGAGGTCGTCCCGCAGGCGCGCCGTAGTGAGCATGCCGCGGTCGCCCACCAGCGCGATGGACTCGAGGCCGAAGCGCTGCTGGACCTTCTTCACTTGCACCCCGACCGTGCTCGGATCTGCCGTGTTGCCGGCGAACACATCTACGGCCACGGGACAGCCGTCGGCCGCGCAGAGCAGGCCGAAGACGATCTGCTGCTTGCCCTGCTTGCCGTCCCGGTTGTGGCCGAACGCGGCCAGTGGAGAACAGCGCCCCTCCAGATAGCTGGACGAGACATCGTAGAGCAGCAGGGTGGCGCCCTCGAGATGCCGTCGGGCGAGGCTCTTCTCGATCCACGCTTGCCGCCCCAGCAGCCAGTCGAGCATGTCGAGCATGTCGAGCATGTCGTTGCCGCGGAGCATGGCGCGGATGCCGTCGACGATCTGGGGGGCAGTTTGGAGAGGTTGGCGAGGGTGGTGCGGCGGATGCGCTTGCCGTCGCGTTGGGCTTGGCGGAAGAGGATGGTGGGGGGGCTGTTGCGGTTGGGGATGACGTCGACGTGGTAGGACATGGGGCGAGGCCTCTTACATGGAAACAGTACAGAACACAATTATACTGTGTGTTAAGCATAAATGAAGATTATTATGCGCTCAGAACATGGAAATAAATATCCAGTTTGCAGTCCGGTCTGTGGGGCGGTAAACCGCGCTATTCCAATGATTTGGTGGACGGCGCTAGGGCTTAAGGGACGGTGAAGTTCCGGCTAGAGGGAATGGCCTGTGAGATGTCAGAGTTCAACGCACCGGAACAGAGTAATTTTAAAAACTCGCATGGAGTGTCGTAGAACTTGCTGAGAACAAAACTCTCCGATAAGGTGCAAAACAGAACTGTCAAATGCAATGCCGTCGCCTTGATAGACTAGAAATCTCCTGCTTAATGGATACACGCGAATTTATATGTCCCTGCGTGCCTTCACTTCTACCTTAGGAACGAAATATCTCGTTGCAGTGACCGGGGTTGTCCTGGTTTTCTTTGTGTTTTTTCATATGCTGGGCAACCTGCAGATCTATCTTGGCCCAGATGCCCTGAACTCGTATGCGCAAACCTTAAGTAACATGGGTGCCCTGTTGTGGGTTGCACGCACTGGCTTGCTGATTGCAGTGCTTATTCACATCTGGGGAATTGCCAAGCTCTCGTTGCGTAATCGAGCAGCCCGTCCACAGGGCTATGGGATGCAGCAGCCTCTGTTGTCAACATTTGCTTCACGTCACATGCTGCTGAGCGGCACCGTCTTGCTGGCCTTTGTGATCTATCACGTACTGCACTTCACTGTGGGCTATACACATCCAGAACATTTCCAGCTTTATGACACTATGGGACGCCATGACGTGTATTCAATGGTGGTCCTGGGCTTCAGGGAACCGATCGTGGCGATTGCCTACATCTTTACGATGACCCTGCTCGGGATGCATCTGGCTCATGGTGCCGCAAGTACACTGCGCAGTACAGGATTAAGCAGTGGAAGCCTGCGAGGTTTTGTGGATGTTGCAGGGCGAATCCTGGCCCTGATCGTGGTTGCTGGTAATGTTTCCATCCCGTTGGCTTGTATCTTCGGTTTGCTGCAGCCTATTAATGAGGTGCTGTAGACAATGGAGCTTCGTGCCAACCCCCCTTCTGGGCCACTGGAGCAGAAGTGGGACAAGCATCGTCTTGAGATGAAGTTAGTCAATCCGGCCAACAAGCGTAAATATCGCATCATCGTTGTAGGATCCGGGTTAGCTGGCGCATCGGCTTCTGCCACTCTCGCGGAGTTGGGTTACCAGGTGGATTGCTTCTGCATTCAGGACAGTCCTCGCCGGGCGCACTCAATTGCTGCCCAAGGTGGAATCAGCGCTGCCAAGAATTATCCGAACGATGGTGATTCGGTCTTTCGTCTGTTTCAGGACACAGTTAAGGGTGGAGATTTTCGCAGTCGTGAGGCGAATGTCTATCGCCTGGCACAGGTTTCCAACAGTATCATTGACCAATGTGTTGCACAGGGTGTTCCCTTCGCCCGGGGGCAGGGGGGATTGCTCGATAACCGCTCCTTTGGAGGGGCACAGGTTTCACGTACGTTCTATGCCCGTGGCCAAACCGGCCAGCAGTTGTTAATCGGGGCATACCAGAGTCTGGAGCGCCAGGTAGCAACTGGCAAGGTCAATATGCACACTCGCTCCGAGATGCTTGATCTTGTCATTGTCAATGGCCGGGCTGCGGGCATTGTTACGCGTGACCTTGTTACAGGAGCAATTGAACTCTGGTCGGCTCATGCCGTTGTGTTGGCAACAGGTGGTTACGGGAATGTGTTCTACCTGTCCACAAATGCAAAAGGCTCGAACGTCACAGCGTTGTATCGTGCCTACAAGCATGGGGCGGCATTTGCGAACCCATGTTTTACCCAGATTCATCCGACATGCATACCGGTTACAGGTGAGCATCAGTCGAAACTGACCTTGATGTCGGAATCATTACGCAATGATGGTCGTGTCTGGATACCTAAGAATTCAAGCGACTCTCGCGCACCTGCAGATATCCCGGAAGAGGATCGGGACTATTACCTGGAACGCAGGTATCCAAGCTTTGGCAATCTGGTTCCTCGAGATGTGGCATCCCGCAACGCCAAGTTTGTCTGCGATGAAGGGCGTGGAGTTGGCTCTAGTGGGAATGGAGTCTACCTGGACTTTCGGGATGCTATCCAGCGTTATGGCGAGGATGGTATTGCCGCTAAATACGGCAACCTGTTCCACATGTACCAGAAGATCACAGCCGAAAACCCATACAAGGCTCCGATGCGGATCTTTCCTGCAGTTCATTACACGATGGGTGGTTTGTGGGTTGATTACAACCTGATGAGCAGTTTGACGGGCCTTTATGTGATTGGCGAAGCAAACTTCTCGGATCACGGTGCCAATCAGCTGGGTGCAAGCGCCCTGATGCAGGGATTGGCAGACGGGTACTTCATTTTGCCTTACACCATTGGCCATTACCTCGCGAGCGAACAGCCAGGGCTTGAGTCAGAAGAAAGTGCAGAGTTTCAAGAGGCTGAACAGCGTGTACGTCAGAGAACCGGGCAGTTGCTTGGCATTGAGGGCAAGCGTACGCCACAGTCATTCCACAAGGAACTTGGCAAGTTGGTCTGGGAGCATTGTGGCATGTCCAGGTCGAAACAAGGTCTTGAAAAAGCTCTTGGCAGTATCCCGGCTTTGCGCGAAGAGTTCTGGGAGAATGTCCGCGTACCGGGTGATGGTATGAATTTCAATCAGGCACTGGAATATGCAGGCAGGGTTGCTGATTTTCTGGAGTTCGGGGAACTGATGTGCAGGGATGCCCTACAGCGTGAAGAATCCTGCGGGTGCCACTTCCGCGAAGAATACCAGACAACCGAGGGCGAGGCGATGCGTAACGATGAGAATTATTCCTACGTCGCTGCTTGGGAGTACAAGGGCAATGGAGATCCTGTTCTGCATAAGGAATCTCTTGAATTTGAATTTGTGAAGATGGCTACACGCAGCTACAAGTAGGGGCGACAGGGATGACATTCGCACTTCAGGTCTGGCGCCAGAAATCTTCGAAGGAACAGGGAGAGTTCAAGACCTATCAGGCAAACAATGTCAGGCCTGACATGTCTTTCCTTGAAATGCTTGATGAGGTGAACGAAGTCCTGATCTTGGAAGGTGAGGAGCCAATCGCATTCGACCACGATTGTCGTGAGGGTATCTGCGGAATGTGCTCGGCAATGATCAATGGTGTGCCACATGGACCGGATCGTGGGACGACGGTTTGTCAACTCCACATGCGCTCTTTTGAGGATGAGACCGCCATTGTGATTGAACCCTGGCGGGCCAAGGCTCTACCGGTCATCCGTGATCTGGTTGTTGACCGCAGTGCGTTTGACAGGATCATGCTTGCCGGTGGGTACATTTCCGTAAATACTGGTGGTGCACCGGATGCCAATCTGGTTCCCATCCCAAAAAAGGAGGCTGATACTGCCTTTGATGCTGCCACATGTATCGGCTGCGCCGCTTGCGTTGCAGCCTGCAAGAACGCATCCGCAGCACTGTTCACTGCTGCCAAGCTGGCGCACCTGCGGCACGTGCCACAAGGTCAACCTGAGCGTTACTCAAGGACTCTTTCCATGGTTGCCCAGATGGACAAGGAAGGCTTCGGCAGTTGTACGAATACCTCGGATTGTGAAGCAGCCTGTCCGAAGAGCATCAGCGTCGACTTCATTGCCGAAATGAATGCCGATTACCTGAAGGCAGTCCTGAAAGGCTCGTGAGAGCCTTACCTGCTCAGCTCACGAAGCAGCTACTCGGTTGGTTCAGATCGAATCACCGCGAACTTCCTTGGCGTAATGCTAAGGATCCCTATCGCATTTGGGTCTCTGAAGTGATGCTTCAGCAGACCCGCGTTGAGGCTGTTTGTTCGTATTACGAAAGATTCCTGAAACGCTTTCCTAACTTGGTTGCACTGGCAGGTGCCTCCCAAGAGGAGTTGCTTGCAGCCTGGGCTGGTTTGGGTTATTACCGCAGGGCTTTTTTGCTTCAGGAGGCTGCCAAAAGGCTGGTTGTTGAGTACGGCAGTGAGTTGCCTGAGGATTATGAGTCCATCCTGAAGTTGCCAGGAATCGGAGAGTATACAGCTGCAGCTATCGCCAGCATTGCATTTGATCAGCCGAAGATTGCACTGGACGGCAATGCCATCCGTGTACTGGCAAGACTGACAGGTGAGCAACGAGAGATTACTCGTTCCCCTGCCAGGCGGTCCTTGCGGCAAACCGGCGAGGAGTTGATCGAACAGGTTTCTGTGGGACAACGGGGTGCTTTTACACAGGCACTCATGGAACTGGGAGCGACGGTGTGCGCGCCACGCAACCCGCAGTGTGGCTCGTGTCCATGGGTCTCAAGCTGTGATGGCTTTGCTACAGGTATGGCTGTATTGTTGCCAGTCAAGCCAATCCGTAAATCAGTGCGGCATCTTGAACTGGCGGTAGCGGTCGTGCAGGACAAGGGCCGGCTCCTTTTGCGTCAGAGACCGTCCTCGGCGAGTATCATGCCGGGGTTCTGGGAACTCCCTGCTGTCGAAGGTAGTTCTCTCGTGCAGGATTGTTTTCAGGAATTGCAGTTGAAATGCAGCAGGAAGATCGGTAGTTTTGCTCACTGCATCACGAACAGGGTCTATGCCTGCAAAGTCTATGAAGCTGTGCCGGAAAATACAAAACCGCAAGGCTACAGCTGGGTACAACAATCCGAGATCGGGAAGCTGCCACTTGCCACTATTTCAAAAAAAGCCTTGCGGCATGTACTTGAACCTTGAGTTGTATGCGATTGCCAGATTGAACAGGATTGCCGATTAATTCAGTTGGGCGGATCCAGACTGTGAAGTCTGTTGCATTGTCAGCACACCAAGACTGTTGGCATAGGCTGCAATGCCCTTAAAGAGATGATCTGCCACTTCCTCTCGGAAGGATGATTGTTCCAGCAGTAACTCGTCGGCCCGATTACTGAGAAATCCAATCTCAGCAAGAATGGCGGGCATTTCGGCCCCGATCAGCACCATGAAGGGGGCCTTGCGTATACCACGGTCACGAATTGAGGCAGAGTGGCCGGATATTCCTGCGTAAAGTTGCTTCTGGACACTGGAGGCAAACTCCTGCGACTCTTCGATTTTTTCTTCTAGCGCAATTTTTTCTACCAGATCTTCAAGTTCGTGGATTGAGCGATTCGCAGCAGCATTTTCCCGGGATGCCACGCTGAGCTCCCAGGCATCTTTTGTGAAGTTCAGGTAGTAGGTCTCAACACCACGAACACGGGAATCCTCTGCAGAATTGCAATGAATGGATATCAGCAGGTCAGCCTGCCTGATATTTGCGATTTTAGGTCGATCTTCAAGCGGAATGAAAACATCCGACTTCCGGGTGTAGATCACTTCTGCTTTCAGTTCCTTTTCGAGCCTTTCACCAAGTTTCCTGGCAATATCGAGTACAACATCCTTTTCTCTGGTCCCACCGGAACCGATGGAGCCTGTGTCATGTCCACCATGACCGGCATCGATCACGATGCGGTCCAGCTTGAGTCCCAAGGCGCGGGTCAGACTGAGGCGACCAGTGGCGGTCGCGGAGGCAGCTTGTGGTGCAGGAAGCGGCGAGGATCCCATTTTGAGTGCTTGTATTGTTCGGGCAGCTTGGGGTGTGCCGGAAACGCGTACATCAAGCACAAGCCGGATGGGATTGTCTAACCAGAACATATCGAAATCAATCGCCTGATTCAGATTGAGGACGAGGCGGGCTTTGTTATGCCGGTTTTGTGCCAGCTTTGCCGTGCTGATCAGGTTATCGTGTATTTGCAGATCAAAGCTCTTCGTGTTGTGACTTGAGGTCTGACTGGCTAGAAAGTCGATGTAAAGCCTCTGAGGATTCTTGAGCTTGTTGAATATCACTGCAGCATGCTGGTTCATGTCCAGCACGATACGGGTGCCGTTCGTGTAGCTGTGATGGCGTAACCTTGCAATGGTTGCAGGGGTTCGTCCAATTTGCGAGCGATTAGGAGGTTGAATGACGGTACCGGCAAGACTGGATGCTTTTGTAAAAGCATCTGATGTCATTGAGACCAGAAGCTGGTTCCTGGGAGCCCCTGGTGAACTGGCCAGTATTGTAAGTGCCGAATCTGAAGGGTAAACAAAGTTACGAAGTTTCCCGGCGTTGTCCAAAGCACGCTGGCGTAGCTTGCTCTGGGGATACTCGCGAATCATGTAGGCATAGGATTCGATTGCAGTCTTGCGATACTTGTCCTCCATGAAACGCTCAGCCATGGACGAGTAGATCTCGCTGATGTTGAACAAGGCATCGTCACAATGATCACTTGCAGGATCAGCCTTGTAGACACTTGCAAAGGCATCAATCACAAGCCTGTACTGTTCGAGTCCCAGTTCAAGTTCGGGAACCTGCTGCAGATCATCCAAAAGCTGGGCTGCTTTGAGGTAATGATTAGCAGCCTGTTCTTCCTTGGAAAGTGCCAGGACAGGAGCAGCCAGCAACAACGTTGCAACAAGAACTTGTGCCTGAATAATTTTCGTCCTGTTGACAGTCATCCCACTATCCATGCCGTAACCACGGCATCAACTTTTCTCTCAAAGTCTCAAGTTTGACCTAGTGCGTTTTCAGCAAGAGTCCGCCTTCCGGAGTTCTTGTAGCGAGAATCCGGGATTGCGACGGGTTGTTCCGGGCTGATAGCGTACCAAGCCCTGAAGACTCGTACCCGCGCAGAGTACTGGCAATGTAGGCACGGGTTTCGGGATAAGGCGGAACGCCGCCATATCTGTCTACTGCGCCTTCGCCGGCATGGTAACCGGCTAGCACTAACGCAATTTGTCGGGGGTAGCGATTCATCAGGTAACGGAGGTATTTCACTCCACCGAGAATATTTTCGGCGGGATCGAAAATATCCTTGACTCCGAACCTCTCAGCCGTGGCTGGTAGCAATTGCATCAGGCCCATCGCACCCTTGACGGACACGGCGAACGGGTTGCCGTTGCTTTCCTGCCGAATCATGGCATGAATCAGTTCGGGGTTCACATCATGGCGAATCCCGACCTCCTGGACCAAGCGGTCTATGTTTAGACCTTGGACAACCTTGTTGCCAGATCCAGGAGACGGGGAATTCGCCGTCTGCACGGGGATGTTCTTCTTCTGACTCATCTTGCGGATCAGTCGTCCGGTCGAATTATCCTTGTAAACATCCATGTGCTTGATGACAACCGCAGGGTTTTCCTTAGCCTGCGGCTGTGCTGCAGGCAAGGCTCCTGTTGCTGCCAAGGCAAGCAACAATGTAATTGTTGTAAATGCCTGCATATTGTGAACATTACCATAAGATATGTTTTAATTCAATGGCATGTCCGCTGGTGGGGGCGGGTGCGATAGCAACTTGCTCGGGGTAGTGGACGGCACCATGCTTCAGGGTGTGCAATTCAAACACTGCAGACAATTCCAAAAAAACACTTTTGGCACGCGATGCACCCGAAGGAAAGCACCCAAGGCTACATACTGTGCACTATGTGCTACGTATATCTGCGTGGAAAGCCTAACTAACTGAAAAACAAGGGGTTATACTTCGAAGTATCAGCTAGTAGGCGATTCAAAGGCGGACGGACGCGGCTGTAAAATTTTCTACTTCTCCTACCCCCCTGCCAGCCGATTCGTGTTTATTGATGATGGGTTACATGTGAATCTAATCATTCCTTGATATATTGGGCCTCTGCTTGTTCGAGTACGCCGACTCAAATATTTACTCAGATCTTCTGGGGTCTGCAGGTCAATCTATCGTGGTTCAAACAATTTCGATCACTCCAGTTCCATACCAGAGAATGCTATGAGTTCAGGAATGCGATCAGGCTTGAATTCACAAGTACATCAATAACGCTGTGTGGCCCGAAATCAGATTGCATAGCCGTACCAAAGCTGGCAATTCACCTGATGCCATGTTTGCTGGCAAATGCGCCAATCTTGTCATTCAGAATGGGTGCTTGCGGATTCATTACCTGACCTTTTTACCTTCGGCATAGAGCCCTAAATCTTCCAGAAAAGTTCCTTCAATTTAATTTTGGGCCCCGTGAATGACAACCAGGTTGGATTGGGTTGGATTGACATACTTTGACAGGAAATTTTTAATCTTGGGATGATTGCTTGTTTGCTTGTTTGGGAAGTTGACACATGGTAATCGGTTGGTGATCTGGGCCAATGCCATTGCCAATCACACAAAGTGATGGCACGGCAATATCCTGGAAATTGCTGACGGCATAATGAAAGGCAAATGAAACGCACTCTCCGACCTGCAACAGGTATTTCGGGAGCAGTCACTTTACCGGGTGATAAATCCATATCTCACCGCTATGCCATGTTGGCTTCGCTGGCAGAAGGCTGTAGCGTGATTGACAACTACTCAACAGGAGCAGATTGCATATCGACACTAGAGTGCTTGCGTTCCTTACACGTTGACCTGGAGAGGAAAGGTACTCAGGTTACGGTCCATGGTCAGGGGCTTTACGGACTGCTGCAGTCGGATCAGCCTTTGGATGTAGGCAACTCGGGAACAACCATGCGGTTGATGTCAGGGATATTGGCTGGCCATTCGTTCGAGTCCACCCTCTCTGGAGATGAATCCATCTCGAAACGTCCCATGCAGAGGATCATGGCCCCGCTTCGCATCATGGGTGCACAAATCGATGCAATTGAAGATCAGTACCCCCCGTTGCATATCTCTGGTGGAAGGTTACGGTCAATATGCTATGAGCTTCCAGTTGCCAGCGCACAGGTCAAGAGTGCAGTTCTTTTAGCCGGGATGTATGCGGATGGTGTGACGGAAGTGATTGAGCCATTTGCAACTCGAAACCACACTGAGATTGTTTTGAAGCAGCTCGGTACAGATTTAGAAGTTTCAGGGAACTCCATCACCATTCATGGCTTCCCGAAACTGGCAGCACGGGATTTACGGGTCCCCGCCGATCTCTCGTCTGCTGTTTTCTTTATAGCTGCTGCATTGTTGTTCCCGGGATCAGAGTTACGAATCGAGAACGTTGGTCTGAATCCAACTCGCACAGCAGTACTGGACTTGCTGCAACAGATGGGGGCCTTGATCGAAGTTCACCCCGATTCCGATGACGGTGGTGAACTGGCAGGAACACTGGTCATCAGGACTGAGCAAAAACTTGCAGGAGGCAAGATTTCCGGAGATCTCACAGCTGGCGTGATTGATGAGATTCCCATGTTGGCAGTTCTGGGAGCAGCTTCAGAAGGTGGCCTCCGTATCCAGGATGCCGGTGAGTTGCGAGTGAAAGAAACAGACCGAATAGCAACTGTTGTCGAGAACCTGCGTCGGTTGGGAGTGCAAGTTACAGAGCATGCCGAGGGTATGGATATTGAGGGTGGGGCCAGCTTTCAGGCAGCAGAGTTTGATTCCTTTGGTGATCACCGTATTGCAATGGCGTTCACTGTAGCTGCCTTGGCAGCAGATGGGGAATCAATCCTGGATGGGTCTCAAGCAGCTTCTGTATCCTTCCCCGAGTTTTACGAGAAGTTAGAAGCTATCGTTCAGGAGTAGGGTGTTAAGCAACTACTCTCCAGATAGCGGTTCGATCTTGCGGTCGTATCGCAGGTGACCACCCTGCAGCAATAGTAGGCTTGGAAGGGATGGATACTCCTTAGGGGCATCTGCGTCCAGATGCTCGAAAGCAGCCCGCAGACGGGCCACGATTTCCGGATGTTGATCGGCAACGTCCTGTTGTTCTGCTGGGTCAGCCTCCTAGTCAAACAACATCAGGGGCTCCGGTTCCGAGCCAGTCATCACTCCAGGGCATTGGGTGGGATTCACTTGTTCAAACTGGGCAATGATAGTGATGCCATCCGGTCCCCGCCGATCTTTCCAGTCGCTGACTTCATCACGGCAGCTGAACCCTGGCCCGTATCGCTCACCAAGTCTAGGCATCCTCGGATTTTGGCGTCACGGGCCCGGGCAATGGGCTGTTGGAAGCGGGTCTGCAACTGATTTCCCGGCCCTGGCGTTCAGGAATCCCCTCGCGTAGCCATATCTGCGTCAACCGGGACCGGTTCCGGGGCACTCTGCCCGTCCTGCTCGGCGAATTGGCGCAGGGTGAACACACCTCCCCCTGGCCGCCGCGCGTGGCGCCCCGGCTGTCTCTCCCGCTGGCCCACAGGCTATCCCGGCGTCTCCGTCCGCAACCGCGACAGGCTGTGCGCGAACAGCTCCTGGCGTGGAAACACCGAGGACAACGACACCCAGACCCTCCGCACGCTCACCCGCACCACCGCGGCCACCTTCAGCAGCAGCGCCCGGATCGTCCCGAACTGCGCCCGCGCCAGCTCCGTCCCCGCCAGCCCGCGTTGTCGCAACACCTCCAGCAGCGCCGCCGCGAACAGGTCCAGCTGCTGCTCCTTGATCCGGTTCTCCATGTCCCCGCGCGCGCAGTACAGCTGCTCGTACAGCGGCTGGGTCCCGATCTGCCCCACGATCCGCTGCAACTCTTCCACGGCCCCGTCCGCCGCATCCCGGTTGGACCGTCGCAGCCGCCCGCACAGCAGGTGTGGCCCGCAGGTCACATACAGCGGGAGATAGCAGTAGCAGTCGTAATAGCCGTGGAAGAAACGCCCCTCCTGCCGGCCGTGCAGCGGGTCGTCGGTCGCGTCCACATCCAAGACGATCTCCTCCGGCGCCGCGGCGTGGCTGTCCAGGAACAGCTCCACCAGTAGCGCGTCGAGCCGCTGCGGGTCGGCCACGATGCGCTTGTAGCGGTCCTGCGGGGCCTGCTCGGGGGTGCCCAGCTCGAGCCGGTTGAGGGTGCTCGAGCCGGCCAGCGGATGGCCCCGGTCGTGGTCGCAGAGGTCCTCATACCCCAGCGCCAGCCCGAGCAGGCGCTGCAGGGAATGCTCGCAGCGGCGGGGGTTGCGGTGATCGACGAAGCAGGCGGCCAGGCGCCGGGTCAGGCCGATGCGCTGGTCGACAGCCTGCAGCAGCAGGGCGCCACCATCGGAGGACATGCGGCCGCCGTCAAAGCGAGCGCGCACTTGGCGGCGGCCCTGATTGGCCAGATCGATTGTGATACAGTGTGTGCGCATGGGGTGTGTCTTTGGCTAGTTCCTAACTTGCTGAATAAAAATAAGTTATCCCAAATTCACACCTCATGTTCACGCCCTTGGTGAGATATTGCGGCTGGGGTTGGTGTGCGCACATGCAGCTTCCAGCGTCCTGAGCGGGTCATCCGAAGTTGCTGCTCTCCCATGCCTAAAATGGCTTCATGTGGGGACACTTTTTATTTCTCCCTTGAGCAGTGACAGGATATCCCGGCCATCAATTACGCGGTCTACTGTAGGTGCAGTATCGGCAGCGCGGATGATGGTGGGGAAAACATCGATGGAAGCAGTGACTGCAGAAGAAACTTGACTGACTGGAATCGTGCCTGGCCAACGCTCGATCGCAGGAACGCGCAGGCCGCCATCGAAAGTGGAACCTTTCATGCTGCGTAGGCCTCCGTTGTTGCCTCCATAGGTGGTGCCGTTGTTGGATGTGAAGAAAACGAATGTGTTCTCATCAAATCCCGAGTTCCTTGAGTTTCGCCAGAATCTCCCCGACAGACCAGTCGAGTTCCCGGATCACATCACTGTACAGGTTCCTTGGGGTGTTGGGTGTGTAGAAATCCCCAAGAAGCAGCCAGTGGTTTGTGCGGCATGGCGTGTGGCAAGTAGAGGAAGAATGGCTGGTCGCGATTGCGCTTGATGAAGTCAATAGCTCGGGAAGTATAGTCCCGGTTCAACTCGGTCTGCAGTACCGGATACTGCACAACTTCCTCGTTCTTCACGAGTTGAACTGGATGCATATCGGTTGAGTAAAGAATGCCGTAATACTCGTCAACCCCTTGAGTGCGTGGCAAGTACTTCTCGATATGTCCCAAGTGTTACTTTGCAAGAGCTGCGGTCGAGTAGCCATGTGCCTGCAGGGCTTCAGCAATGGTGAGTTCAAATGGCGGCAGCCCGATGTCATTGCGTTCTGCATCCGGTGCAGGATTGCCGACCAGACCTGTGCGGAAGGGATAGCAACCTGTTAGCAGTGTTCCCCGGGAGGGACCGCAGAATGGCAATGCGACGTAAAAATCCGTCAAGCGGATCCCCTCTTCAGCCATGCGATCGAGATGAGGGGTGCTGTGAGCTGTCGCCCCGTAAGAAGACAAATCCCCGTAGCCAAGATCATCAGCAAAAATCAATACAAAATTGGGAGCCTTCTGGGCAGTTAATGGCAGGCTGGCACCGAATAAGGCTACAAGCAAAATTGTCTGGAAATGAGCAAGCATGGTGCTGATGAGTCTGGAACACCGTTCTGGCATACCTAACCAAACCTGCCTAAACGGGTTCAAAGCTGACTTCCTGCTTCGCGGGGCCGGTTTCGTCTTGGCGTTGCCGCCAAGGCCAGAGCCTTCCCCTCCACAGGCAGACACCGTGGAACTCACGGCGTAGTTCTTTAGATTGATCGCGGCATTCACGTCGCGGTCATGCGCCATGCCACAGCCCAAGCATGTCCACGTGCCAACCGATAGCGGCAGACGGTTCAGCCGAAGACCGCAGCCCGAGCATGTCTTGCTGCTCGCGAACCATCGGTCCGCGACAATCACGACACCGCCGCGCAGCGCCGCCTTGTACTCAAGCTGCCGGCGGCACTCGTGGAACCCCATATCGGCAATGGATCGCGCCAGATGGCGGTTTGCCATCATACCTCTCACGTTCAAATCCTCAATGCCGATGGTGTGGAACCGGCGCGTGAGATCGGTCGTGAGCTTGTGCTGGGCATCATTGCGGATGTTGCCGCTGCGGGCAGGCAGCCTCGCCAGCTTCGCCTTGGTTTTCGGCTGGCGGTAGATGAGAGACAGCAGGTGTATCCACGGTCAGGCTGACGAACCAGCGATCGGCCACCCGGGAGACCGTGGCAGATTGGATATAACTAACAAATCGCAACGGCTCACGCATCCGCACCCAGCCAAGCTTGGGGATGCGGATGCGCCGGTCGTCGCTATGGATTTGGTCGTTGGTGAGCGTAAACCGATCATGGACGCCCCTTTTGCGAAATTTAGGGTAACGGGCACGGCCGGCCAAGAAGTTCGCAAAAGCTTGGCCCAGTTGAATGATCGCCATCTGCGGCGCGTTCTTGGTGACCTCCAGCAGCCCAGGAAATTGTTCGCGCTTGATGGCGTTGAGCTGGCGGTGCAAGGCCAACTGGCCCGGTTTGGGTAGAGACTCATCCGCCCGGTGCGCCTCATACTGACGCTGCCACTCGGCCAGCGCTCAGTTGTACGCAAACCGCGCCGTGCCTGTCGCCCGTGCCATGTACGTCGCCTGCACGTTGTTTAAACCCAGGGCGATCTGATGGGCAATCAGCATGCCTGCGATGCCTCCACGGCCGTCTTCACGCCATCAAGCAACTGCTGGTTCTTGCGCGAGCGGCTGCCATAGAGCCGGGCACTGAACACGGTGCTGATCTCCAGCATGTCTTTTGCTAAATCTTCCTCGAAACTGGTGTCCTCGCCCTGGTTCAGGATCACCACTTCGACTTGGTTGGCTTCGCAAATAGCAAAAACTAGTTCGGCGCCCAAGCGCAACAGCCGGTCCTTGTGGGTGATCACCAGGCGCCCGATGCGGCCCTCCACCACATCGTTCAACAGACGCTTTAAACCTTCCTTGCGGTAGTTCATGCCGGAGCCAAGGTCGGCGACCACTGCGAAGGTCCAGCCTTGGCGCGCACAATACAGTTCCAACACCTGCTTCCGGCGTTCCAGATCGTCCTTCTGGTCGTGGCTGGAAACCCGCGCCTAGGCGACCGTACGCCGCTCGGATGTGTCCGTGTGAAACAGCTCGGGCTTGAGTTTGGCGAGATCGTAGCGACGGTGCCCCGCCACCGTACGCTCCGGGATCAACTTCCCGGCCGCCTCCCAACGCCGCAGGGTGGCGATGGACACGCCTAATACTTGGGAGGCTTCACCAATGGCAACTAACCTAATCATACAGATCATTATTACATAGATATCCAGAGATATAAAATAAACTGCTCAAACCCTCTCGAATGGATACTGTGCCAAGAGCGGATCAGGACCTCCTGGCTCATTCATGCCTGATTCACTCCACTTTATTACATAGCTAGAATGGATGAACTGGAATCAGCCAAATGGCAGGATCCAAAGAGTATGGTTTTGCTTCCAGCTGTCTTGTAGGCTCTGTTCGGGAGCAGTCAGGATGATACTGTGACTGCTCTACAATCAACACACTTAAAGGAGTTCTCTTGAACCACATTAAGAATCAAAAATCATGGCTATATAGTTTCGCTGCCATTTTCCTGGCACTGATGCTGTTAGGTTGTGGAGAAATGTCGACGGTGTCGACATCAGCGCCCAACATTATCTTCCTGATGGCGGATGACATGGGCTATGGGGACCTCGGGAGTTACAACGCAGATTCCAAAATCCCGACTCCCCATACGGATGCATTTGCGGCACAAGGTATGCGGTTTACTGATGTGCATTCCGGTTCAGCAGTCTGTACTCCAACCCGTTATGGGGTTATAACTGGACGCTACGCTTGGCGAACCAGGCTCAAACGGGGTGTGCTCTCCGGTTATTCCAGAGCCCTGATTGATCCAGAGCGTATGACAGTTGCCGATATGCTGCAGCAAAATGGCTACCACACTGCTGTCATCGGCAAGTGGCACTTGGGACTCAATTGGGTAACCACTTCGGCACTGGAGAACTGGGAAGAAATGGATACTTCTGCAGCATTCAAAGGAGCGAACGAGTTTTCGAAGCCTGAAGGCATGGCCATTGATTTCAGTAAGTCTGTCACAAATGGTCCTGCAGACCATGGATTTGATTACTCCTACATCATTCCGGCGTCGCTTGATATGGCTCCCTATGTCTATCTCGAAAACAACCGCAGTGAAAAGCTTGCAGATTTGCATGAGCCCGGTCGTTCGGATGGAGCGGTTTTCTGGCGTCCAGGGGAAGCTAGTGAAGGTTTTGACTTCTTCGATGTGTTGCCTAACCTCACCCGCCATGCCGTCCGCTACATCGAGGAAAGGGTGTCAGAACCTGACAAGCCATTTTTTCTGTATTTCCCGTTGCCAGCACCGCACTGGCCCTGGGTACCTACCGAGGAGTTTGTTGGCAAGAGCGGAGCTGGCAAGTATGGTGACTTCGTTGTACAGGTTGATGCCCAGATTGGCATGATCATGGACGTTTTGGAGCGAGCCGGGATTGCGGATAACACCCTGTTCATCATTAGCAGTGACAATGGGGCTGAATGGGACCCAATCCACATAGAAGAGTTTGGTCATCATGCCAATCATCCGCAACTACGTGGCAAGAAGCGTGATGTCTGGGAAGGTGGACATCGTATGCCCTTTATTGCCCGGTGGCCCGCGAAAATCCAGCCAGGTTCGACGAGTGACCAGACAGCCTGCCTGACCGACCTGATGGCAACTTCGGCTGACATAATCGGGTTCGAGTTGCCGACAAACAGTGCGGAAGACAGCGTTAGTCTGCTGCCTGCCATGCTCGGTAAGGACGATGAGCCACTACGTGAAGCGACAATTCATCATTCTGTGGATGGGACTTTTGCGATTCGTCAAGGCAAGTGGAAGTACATCAATGGGCAGGGGCCCGGTTCCAACCAGTGGGATGGTCCGAGTGCTGATGGTCCGGAAGGTCAACTCTACAATCTTGAAGCCGATCTGCACGAAGATCACAACCTCTACTCCGAGTACCCGGAGGTGGTCGAGAGACTCAAGAACCTACTGGAGTTGTACAAGCAACAGGGTTACAGTCGCGCAATGTAGTTATACGAATGTTTCGGATAACGAGAATTCTGTCAAATCGTTACACGGCTTCTGCTGCGATGAATGCGCGGCTCGATATCGGCGACCCGGGAGATCATCGCAACCTTCGTCCACTGACATCCTGACGGTTGACGATCCGGCACCGGTCACATGGTGAACGGTAGTGGTGATGTGTACCCAAGAGCGCATGGGAGTGTGGATCGATTACCAGCTGAGGGTTATGCCTTGGAACCCGATGCGCGTTGAGCAGCGCATCGGGCGAATCGACCGGCGTGACTAGAAGAACCCAATAATCCGGGCCGTCAGTCTGCACTACGAGGGGGCAGTTGAGACCGATGTTTATCACGCCTTCAGAGGCCGCAGTGGCCTTTTCGATGCTGTGGTGGGTTCTCCCTGCACCAATCTTGACGAGACTGCCTCGGACCATATCTGATGCTGTACCTTCTGGGTCAAGCGCGACAGTTTGGGATGTGAAAGATCAGCAAATGTGGTCAAGCACCTGACAAACAACGCCGAAGTCAGTGGTTTCGATATTGACGCCGTACTGTGTGGTGATCTCACCATGCAGGGTTGGGCTCAGCCGCCTGTCACAATGGACGAACTCGACCGGGTGCTCGCATCACCAGACCTGATGCCGCCTGGAACTGATATCCAGCCGATGGGGCATCGTGAATACCGTTTGCTCGCAGACGGTATGGCGGACCGGCTGCTAGTGACGACCGACGCTACCTACTACGAAGAGAGTGCGGAGAGTGTCGAGTTCTGGTTGCTGGGCAAGTCCGCTGTTCAAACCGCTCAAGTTTTTGACTGCTACAGATGAGTTGCCAGACTACAAGGCATTGAAAGATCTTCTTGAGCAATGAAGTGTGATTACAGTCCTGTCGCTACCCCACAGTTAAATCGAAGATCAGGGGCTTTGCGTGGCTCTTGTATGTGGAGACAGGAATTCGAAGTGCGAGAAGTCTTGCAGAACGAACTCCGCGCAGATCAATTCCGTCCGTCGAATCCGCATGAGCACCGCAGTCCATCAGGCGAATCATGAATTATCCTAAGGTGGAAAGCACGGATTGCGAGATTCGTGCCAGGCAGTTTGAGTGCGAATTCGATTCTCGGTTCCATACTACAGCCGCGCGATTCTGGATGCACCGTGCGACGATTTTCGGTACAAATTGGTAATCCACGAGTTGCCGAGACGGTTTCATGAAGCAGACCGCGACGAGCAATGCAAGGTGTTGCGAGAATCGCCGCCTCTTACTGGAACGAGGTGGGATGCGCTGCTGGCAGCAACCGTGGAACATATCGCTCGTTTGCATGATCACGAGCCCCCTCCCTGGACGGAGGAGACTGAGCGATTTCTGGAAACGCCATGGATCGTATCGCGGAACAAGTGCATCGCAGCGCAGTCTTTGATATTCTGCCCAGCCGCATTCATCCGACATGGAGCGTTGCCCGACCCATTGGATCTCGACGAGCGCGGTGGAGAACGTAATGGCTGGATCCCTGAACCGTGAACTCATACACCGGGCACTTCAAGCCGTCGAAGAACGACTACGGCGGAGAAGGTTGCGCGGCCATGTCTACGTCATTGACGGAGCCGCTATGGCGCTGGCCTACCGCTCGGATCGAGTGACTCTGGATGTGGATGCTCTCATCGTTGAAGGACACACCGCGGTGACAGAGGCGGCGTGGGAAGCCGCCGAGTCTCTGGGATTGCCAAGGAACTGGCTTAATGAGCAAGCTGCGGTTTATATGCCAACGCAGCCCGACAAGAGGGCACCAACGCTCTTCGATACTCCGCACCTCGTTGTCACGGGAGCGTCTCCGCGTCACATGCTTGCCATGAAGTTTCGATCCGCGCGCGAGAGCGATCTGGAGGACATCGCTGTTCTGTTGCAGGAGCTGAGGATAACCGACATCGCTGAAATCGTCGGGATCCACGACGAGGTCTTCCCGGAAAATCCCGCGCCGAGCAGGTCCGAGGCGAAAGTTCGGCAATTCCTGGAGGCGCGGGAGAGATGGCTAGCATCTGGTGGCTCCCAAGCCACGAGTTTGCTACGCCTTGAGGTCCGACAGGCTCGAGATATTCGGCAGACCTAATGCACCGTGGCACCCGAGAACCCTGGCTGGTCTTTCCAGCGCTTACACGTTAGGAAATGTGCTGGTCGACTACAAAAGGATTGCGATTTGGCACTCGCTTCCGACCTCGGGAGGCTCCGTGGTTTGATACGGTACTCGGAGACCGCGCTGCCTCAAGTTGTCTCTTGTGTTGGACAGTGATCGGACGCATGTTTATATGCTAGTGACTGCCTTGTTGGCACATGGAAACTAGTGTATGGAACGTGCTACATCCATACTTCACGATCAAGAACCTCATGGATTGGCGCTATATTGCTTCACAAGTACCACAAGGTATCCAGCCGGGATAATTTCGACAGGTCAGCGGTGGTCTCAAGATCCGGTTCTGAGGATCCTTACTGGTTCAGGGATTAGATGCTTTCGTGTCGAACGGTTAAGGCACTTTGGTCAGAACTGCATAGCGGATATCAGCAACCTGCTTACCGGGAACTTCAAGAGCTTGGAAAGTCAACATGGCTCGTGATTTCGACAGGTTTATATTGCCGAGTACATAGGGTTTGAAGTCCTTAACCAGGGACTCGCCAAGTCCACGCCAGACGCGGTCCTCCTTGTCTCCATACAGAGGAGGGTCATGGGCTTCGTTGAATGTTGCTTCCAGGGAAGCATCCCCGAATGTAACTTTGACTTTCGACCCAACATCCGCCTCAGGTACGGTGTAGTACACGGATATCTCGTACTCTCCTGCCTCTGCTACCTCGATATCCCAGGTGATCTTGTCTGATGGATTGGTCCAGTTGGTGAAAAACGAGCAGTTTGGTGCATTGCCACTTCGCTTGACTTCTCCATGAGGGCGACCGTCTCTGGCAGGCAAAAGTGTCATGTCTGAATGTCCAACTGAGAAAGGACGGTCATCCGGACCTACATTTGACTCAACCTCTTTCCAGATCGCTTCAGCTGCAGCCTGCAGATGCGCTGCGTCTTCCGGCATGCTCTGGGAAATGTCGACATATTGGCCGGGATCCTGTTCGATGTCGAACAGGCGACCTTCGTAGTCCAGCCGGAAGCGCTGGTCGCGAGCACTGAGCATGGTCTGGCCTCTGGCTTGACGCAGGGAAAACAGAACACGGTCTGGCCACTCTGACTGCTCATCCGTCAACAGGGGCTTGAGGCTCTTTCCGTCCAGCGGCTTTTCACCTGTCATCTCAATTCCGGCCAGGTCTGACAGGGTTGGTAGCAAGTCGATGGCTCCGGCAATCTTGGTGACTTTTAGCCCCGCCGGGATATTCCCAGGCCAGCGAACCAGCAATGGTGACCGCAGTCCCCCTTCATCAATTGATCCCTTGCGGCCTTTCATCCCACCGTTCCAGCGCCAGCTGTTAGGGCCGTTGTCGCTGAAGTACACGACGATGGTTTCCTTGCTCAGATCCAGTTCGTCAAGTTTTTGCAGCACTCTTCCGACATTCCAGTCGATGTTTTCAACCATTGCCAGTGCAGCCCGGGTCTTGGGGATGTCCTCATTCGGAGGATCCCTGTTAAGCATTGCCAGTTCCCTGGATTTGAATCTATCCCAGTACTCATCAGGAACCTGCATGGGAGAATGTGGTGTGTTGTATGGCAGGTAGACAAAGAACGGTTCCTCACGATGTTGCTCCATAAAATCAATGGCATGGGAAGTGAAATCATCCGTGACATAGCCTTCCCCCTGCACAAGTGTGCCGTTGTGGTCCAGTTCATAGTTGAAGTAGTGGCCCCAATGCCCTTCCGTGATGCCGTAGAACTCACCGAAACCGCGTGCGCTTGGGTGGTAGGGATGCTGCGTGCCGTTGTGCCATTTTCCAAAGGCTCCGGTTTGATATCCCGCTCGTCGAAATGTCTGGGCAATAGTGTGTTCATCAGCATTCAACCGCTCCAGTCCCGTGCTTACGCCACGCACACCACCACGTGCGTAATAGCGCCCTGTGAGAAATTCGGCACGGGTCGGTGCACAGACTGAGCAGACGTAAAAATGCTCGAACATGGCACCATCGTGTGCCAATGAGTCGATGTGTGGTGTTGACAGGTTCGTGTTCCCATGGAGGCTCAAATCGCCCCAGCCCTGGTCGTCAGCAAGAAATACAACAACGTTGGGGAAGTCCTTGTCTGCGGAACCCCCGGCTCCACAACCGATGCAAAGAGCAATGACTGCAAGACAGGGAACAGAAGAGTGAAGCACTGTTTTCAAGTTGTTTCTCCACGTGATTTTCATTTGAATTTCCTAAAACTTCACCGCTCCACATCATCGCATAACGTTACAATCGAATTCGTTTGTCATGATACAAGAATCCCTGAAAACTCCTGACTTCAGCCGTCGGAAAATGTTGGGGGCATCGTTAGCTGGAATAGGTTCCTTGTTGTCCTGTGGTGACTCATCCAGACAGCCAGAGTCCGTGACTGACCATCCACCCAATATCGTCTACATCATGGCAGATGATCTCGGTTATGGAGAGCTTGGTTGTTATGGCCAGGACAAGATCAAGACGCCGAATATTGACAGTCTTGCTGGCGAGGGTATGAAATTTTCGGATGCCTACGCGGGTTGTTGTGTCTGTGCCCCCGCCAGGAGTGTTCTGATGACTGGCATGCACATGGGGCATACATCCGTGCGCTCGAACCCGGGTGGTGTCCCTATTCTTGCTGAGGACATAACAGTCGGGGAACTGCTCAAGGAGCAGGGCTATGCTACCGGATGTTTTGGCAAGTGGGGGCTGGGAGATATCGGCACGGATGGAGTGCCCTGGAAGCAGGGGTTTGACGAGTTTGTCGGTTACTTGCATCAGGCACACGCTCATTACTTTTACCCGCATTACATCTATGACAACGAGCTGCAACTCATGCTTGAAGGCAATGAAGGTGATGGACGTGGCACGTATTCTCATGATGTTATCGCCGACAGGGCCTTGAATTTCATCGAGAACAACAAGGATCGCCCGTTTTTCTGCTATGCACCATTCACCATTCCGCATGGTGAGTATGTTGTCCCGCACGACGAGATTTATGAGATGTACAGTGGTAAATTCGAGGAAATCGAGCTTGCTCCGAGTAGAAACCGTCCGGGGCGCATGATTCTCCCCGAGGAACCCCATGCCACGCTGGCCGCAATGATCACTCGTCTTGATCGTGAGGTCGGACGAATCATGCAATTACTGAAGAATCTGGGGCTGGACGATAACACGATCGTGTTTTTCTGCTCTGACAATGGAGCCCATGCCACGAACTGGACGGACTATTTCAATAGCAGCGGACCGCTGCGTAGAGCGAAAGGGACGATGTATGAGGGGGGACTGCGTGTTCCGATGATTGCACGCTGGCCGGGAAAAATCCGGGCAGGATCGATTAGTGACCTTCCCTGGTCATTCCATGATTTCCTGCCGACTGCACTGGAACTAGCTGGTGCTGATTCGAATCATAAGTGCGATGGCATCTCTGTCGTTCCAACTCTGATTGAGCAGGGCGAACAATCTCGCCATGAGTATCTGTACTGGGAACTGCCTCGCTATGTGGCAAAGACTCATGGTTTTAGAGATGAAATCCCAATGCAGGCTTTACGCATGGAGCAATGGAAGGCGGTGCGCCCCAACCCGAATGGTGCACTTGAGCTGTATGATCTCGACAATGATCTGGGGGAAACTACTGATATTTCAGCTAGTAACCCGGAAATCATTGCCAGGATGGAAGCAGGGTTGAAAGATGCCCGCACTACACCTCGCAACCAGAGTGAGCTTGAGCATATCTGGTGGGATAGAAAAGGCTGATCAGGTCTTGTCTGAAGGCCGTAACGCAACAGTAATCTGCTATAAAACAGAGTGCTGTTTGTGAAGTGAATCCCATGCGGGTAAGGCTTTTGGCAGTGATTCCAAGGGATGCAGGTGGCAGCCTGTTGCCTGACTAACGTGAACTGGTTGAATTTTTCGTTCCGACGGTTTTGTTGAGCAGTTAATACTCGCCTTTATCGCCCTGATCTGGATCACCGGTTTGAGTGGGGTCACTGCCATTAAGCAGACTGGTCGGGCCGCCGAGATTTGAACTCGGGACCTCTTCCACCCCAAGGAAGCGCGCTACCAGGCTGCGCCACGGCCCGACATCAGCAGGTCTGCTCTGAGTTTCAGTTTAGACATTCACTGGTAGTTCTGCATGGACTGGTTTATCTCCACACAATCTCATTACCCTTTCGGTAGGTCCAGGAAAATGATGCTCTGAAGTATCCAGTCCAACCTCATTGGACAAGATTTCTCCGAATGTTTTTGCATTCCTATCTTGATGCTTGTCGACCTTTGACAGAAATGCATCCTGGCCCGACTTCGTCATATTTGAATTTGAGACAGTACAAGTGATTGAAATGAAATAACTTGCGGATGCAGGCCGGGCGTTATGGCATCACAAAATCTGTCAAGGGCGCGGATTATTGCGTGGAAGACGGTGACGGCGTGGCATCGGCCGCGTGGCTGGTGCGCATGCGATGCAGGCCCGGCGCCAGGCCGATAGCCTGGGCCAGTTCTGCGGCTTTGGCGTCCGGGCGGGAGTCCTGGCGGCACTGGATCCAGCGGCCGTCGGCCGCGCGTAGCGAGGTGGTGAGGCGGACCCAGCCGGCGAGCTGGCGGCGGATCGTCTCCCAACTGGAGCGCAGGCCCGCCTGGGCCAGGCGTTTGCGCAGCAAGTGCACGCCGTGATAGGCGAGCACGGCCAGGAACAGGTGGGCGCGGATGCGGCTGGGCTTGACATGGAAAATGGGACGCAGGCCTGTCTCGCCCTTCAGGCTGCGGAAAGCGGCCTCGATTTCGGCCAGCTGCCAGTACGTCTGCACGACCCGTTCCGGACCCCACTGCGTGTGGCTGGTGCGCAGCACGTACATGCCGGCCTGGGCGTCGCGCGCCGGATGCTTACCGTTGGGCTCGATCCGGATCGCGGTGGCCAGCTGCGCCGCGCGCCCCTGGCCGCTGCCGCGCTCGACGGCAATGTCATACTGCCCGGCGACTTGCCGGTAGCGTTCCTTGAGCCGTCCCAGCCGTCCCAGCACCTTGTCGTAGCGCTTCGTGCAGCCCTCGCTGTCGACCCGCCAGGCCTGCACCGGATGGCCTGCCCGCGTGGCGAACGCCGCGTCCGGCGCGCTGTCCGGGCGCGCAGCCAGGCCAGGTTCGCCTCTGTCGACAAGCCCGCGTCCATGACCACCGTCGGGAGCGGACCGGCCCCCCGCTGCGCTTCCAGCCGCTCGATCGCGGCCTGCAGCGTGCCGGGCTCGGAGACGTTGCCCTTGAGCACCTCGCTGCAGCGCGGGAAGCCCGCCCCGTCCAAGGCCAGCGCCAAGGTCGCCAGCGGGCAGTCGCTGCGCTTCTGTTTGGAGCGGCCGAACTGCATGTCGCCGCCCGGCCGGCCGTGATAGTGCACGTTGGTCAGATCGTAGAAGACGATCGCCGCGGGCGTGTCGAAGAGGCTCCGCTCGCGTTGAGCGAAGGCCGTCTCGAGCGCCTCGCGGTGCTTCCAGAGCAGGTCGGAGGTGCGGTACAACTTGCTCAGCGACAAAGGCTTGGCCCGTTCCAGGCCGAGCAGCTCGAGGGTCGCCGAGGAGCCTGCGAGCCAGGCGTGGGCCGCGTGTTCGGAAGAGGGATGGACCATGCGGGCGACGACCAGCGCCTCGGCAATGCGTTCGGCTTCGCCGAGCAAAGCGGGATCGGGCTCCAGCAGGCAGGCTTGGCCCGAGCGCAGGGACTCCACCAGCACCACCAGCTCCGGCCAGCGCTCCGGGGGCACGGCGAAGCCGGAGCCCAGGTTGAGCAGCGTGCGCTGGCTGACCTGCGAGCCGGAGCGGACCGACTCCACCAGTCGGAACGAGGTGTAGCTGCCGCCGCGCGCGCGGGCGCGGGTTGCGGTCTTGCGGATGAACACAACCCCAGCATGGCGCAGCGCCGGGGCGCGGCGCAACAAAATTCCGAATCTATCAATATATTATGGCACTACACAGCGCCTGGCCAGCCGGGACGCCCCGGATTCATTGGACTTTCGCGCCGAAAACCCCTGAAATCAGCCGAATCGAGCACGAAGGTGACGAAGTCGGGCTGGCACTTGTTTACTTGCCAAATAAGGCGAAAAGCCGGGTGTCGAACTGATGCTCCCTGTGTTACGATAAGCACCTTCGTGCCTCTTGCATCTGATCTCAGTCTGCGCGAACCCCTTCGTCAGCATGGCATTCGATTGACCAAACAGCGTGAGTTGCTATTCGGGTTGATCCACAACTCTCATGCACACCTGAATGCCGATGAGTTGTTCACACTGGCCAAGAAAAAAGACCCCAAGATCAACCGTGTAACTGTATATCGCACTTTGAAAGTGCTGAAAGAACAAGGCTTGATTGATGAACTGGATTTGATGCATTACGAAGGTGAGCAGCATTACTATGAAACCCGCCTGAAGCAGGAACATGCTCATATCATCTGTATGGGCTGTGGTTCCGTAGTGGAGTATTTCGGAGATCCACTGCAGAAGATGAAAGAGCAGATTGAATCCCAGTTCGGGTTCAAGGTCCAGGTTGCCCGCACGGAAGTCGGGGGCTACTGTGCTGACTGCCAGCAAGGTGATCTGGAGGCTGAAAAGGGCCTGCGCTCCCAACACCAGATAGCAGCAACCAGGCAGCCGGCCTGAGGACATTGCGAGCCGGTGTGATGGCTCAGAACTCTGAACAAGGTGTTCCTGAATCTCTATCAGGACTCTCGCTGGTTGTCGAACCCCCTACGGGTGAGAGCATGATTGTGCCGGTTACCGGCACTTCATTTCTGATTGGCCGTCACAAGGAGTGCGATTTAACGTTGCGTGATAACCGCATTTCGCGTCGACATGCTCGCATTGTGATCGAGCACGGGCACTATCTGATCGATGATCTTGAAAGCAAGCATGGTTTGAGTATCAATGGAGAACATGTTCAACGCAAGAAATTGCTGGTTGGTGACCGCATCTCTTTTGGAATTGAGGATTCTTATGTGTTGACAGTTGGAGAGGGGCAAAGTCCCAGTGTACCACTGCTCAAGCAGTTGAAGAGAGTGGCCGGTCTCAGTGATCACAATAACCGTACAGGTGCCCTGTCCAGCTTGGCTGCGATGCTTGAGGTCTCCCGCTCACTCGAATCCTCAGGTGGTTTCGAAGAGGTTTTTGAAGCAGTGGTTGAGGCTGCTTTGGCCGTGACGCAAGCCGACCGGGCATTCCTTCTATTGAAGGAATCCAGTGATGATTTAATTGTCAGGGTTGCCCGCAATGTCAATGGGCAACTTGAGGGTAGTGAAGTACAGGCAGTGCCGCGAAAGATGATCGCTGAGGCGCTGGATGGTCGCAGGGGCTTGTTCTCTATGAACATTGATCCGGCTAGTTCAGAAGGATCTGTCGAAGGGACTGATCCTGGCAAGACTACCAGTGATTTCAACCTGCAAAGCGTTGCATGCGTTCCGATTGTTCGCATGCAGCTTGGGTTGGAGCAGGAAACCAGCATGCTCTCGGCCAGCAGGGACACCCTGGGTGCACTTTACATGGATACCCTCAATCCAAATGTGAATCTCATGGACGGGGCTAACCAGACCTTGCTGCAGGCTCTTGCTCTGGAGACTTCAATGATTCTGGAAAATGCTCGCCTGCTTGAAGAACAGCGCGGGAAGCAGTTCATGGAGCAGGAACTGAAGATTGCTCATGACATCCAGCAGTCCTTGTTGCCCCGAAGCTTGCCAATGGAAGGTTGGCTGACAGCCAAAGGGCAAAGTAAAGCCTGCTTTCAACTGGGTGGAGATTACTACGATGTCATGCAGCTTGCACCTGGAAGCTGGGGTGCAGTAGTAGCGGATGTCTCTGGCAAGGGGGTAGCTGCTTCGTTGCTGGTTTCATTGCTGCAGGGAGCCTTCTTCCTGGGGTCCGATCCGAACATCTCGCTTGCCAGTATGCTCCAGAGGGTTAACTGTTATATTTGTGAGCGCTCCCAAGTCACCCGCTTTGCCACAGTCTTTGCGTTAATACTTGAAGAAAATGGCAGTATGCGTTGGAGTAGCACCGGGCATTGTCCTGCGATCCTTGTGAGAAGAGATGGCTCACTGGAGTGGCTGAAGCCGAACAGCCAGCCGATCGGTCTTTTTATGGAAGCGCAATTTACGGAAGAGATCTCCTTTCTGGAACCTGGAGACAAGCTCCTGGTTTATAGTGACGGTGTATCCGAGGCGAGGAACACGGTGCGGGAAGTATTGGGGGAGCAGCGGCTGGGAAATATTGTGGAAGATTATGCCTCAGCTCCGACATCCGAATTTTTCGATGGTGTGCTTGGGAAAGTGCTCGAGTATGTTGGAGATGCGTCTCTGGAGGATGACTTTACCCTGCTTGCAATCGGTTATGGCAGTATTTGACAATCTGCAACCGGGTATCTCTCCGGGAAACTATGAATTGTTTGTAAATTCTGTTTCTCGTGATAAGGTAAGTAGCCTAGAAAACTTGACCGATTCCCTTTCACAGACTAGAATTGGCGTAGGAATACACTTTTCAGTCAAACAGCCGTGATGCTGTGTGTTTGAAAGCGTGTCTTCTGTACTTTTGAGGTGACTTTGGCAGGATCTCAATCCAAGGATAAAAGTATGCAAAGTCCATTCAAATTGCTGCTCGCAGCACTCGTTCTCTCAGGTCTGGTTGTACCCCTGTGTGCACAGCAGCCCGATGAGCCTGCAAAGCTTTCCGCCAAAGAAGAAAAGCGACGCCTGACTCGTCTCCGCAAGGAGCTTCGTGGTCCGTTCAAGCGGTGGCTTGATGAGGATGTCCGGTACGTAATCACTCCTGGGGAACGCAAGGCGTTCGTTCAGATGACCACGGATGAGGAGCGTGAGAACTTTATCGAACAGTTCTGGCTTCGTCGTGATCCTACTCCCGACTCAATAGAAAACGAGTACAAGGAAGAGCACTACCGCCGCATTGCCTACGCCAATGATCGCTACGCTTCCGGGATTCCTGGCTGGAAGGCCGACCGTGGCCGTATATATATTGCCTACGGTCCTGCGGACGAGATTGAATCACACCCCTCTGGCGGTCAGTACCAGCGGCCTTACGAGGAGGGTGGTGGCTTCACTTCGACCTATCCCTTTGAAATCTGGCGCTATCGCTGGATTGAGGGTATCGGGAGCGATATCTTGCTTGAGTTTGTCGACCCTACGATGACCGGCGAGTATCGGCTCACGATGGATCCCTCGGAAAAAGATGCCCTGCTGCATGTTCCCGGTGCCGGCCTGACCTTGTCGGAGCAGATGGGGCTGACAGAAAAGGCTGATCGATTCCGGCGCACGGATGGCACTCGCATGGGTGCTCCCATTGGTGGCGCCCAGTCGATACGTTACAACCAGTTCGAACGGTTGCAACTGTTCGCAAACATCTTCAAGCCTCCTGTCGTGAAATTCAAGGATCTTGAGGCCATTGTTAATTCGACGATTGACTACAACACACTGCCGTTCGAAGTGGATATTCACTATATCCGTGTAACGAACAGTTCCGTGCTGACTGGTATCACGGTCATGCTCCAGAACAAGGACCTGTTGTTCAAGCAGGAAGATGGCTTGCATAAGGCCGTTGCCAATATGTTCGGTCGCATCACGACGTTGACCAGAAGGGTTCAGTCGACCTTTGAGGACACTGTAAGCATCAAGACTACCGAGGATCGCATCCAGCAGGAAGCAAGCCGTTCCTCGATCTACAACAAGACTGTTCCCCTGTTACCAGGTATGTACCGCCTGGAACTCGTGGTCAAGGATTTGGTCGGCGAGACGATGGGAACGTATCGCACGGCCCTGCGGGTTCCTGCGTATGACGACGAGGCATTGGCAGCCAGTTCGCTAATCATTGCGGATAAGATCGAACGGGTTCCGATCCGCTCGCTAGGAACCGGGCAGTTTGTCATTGGCAGTTCGAAAGTCAGGCCGCGTATCAACGATGTCTTCAAGCGTAGCGAAAAGCTGGGCATCTACATGCAGATCTACAACCTGGGGCAGCATGAAGAGACGCGCAAGCCGGTTGGACATGTGACTTACCAGATTGCCAAGCTCGACAAGCCGGAAGAGCTGCTACTGGATTTCTCAGAGGATGTCAGCAAGATCAGGGGTGCCTCGGCACGTCAGGTTGTGATTGAGAAACTTCTTCCCCTGCAGAGTCTTGAACCGGGCGAGTACCGCCTCAACCTGCATATCGAAGATGATGTCAAGCATGAGTCCTTGTCCCCGACCACGACGTTCAAGGTGCTGTAAGAGTTATCCTTGCATGAGCTTCAAGCGACATAGCCTTGCAAAGCACACATCTGCAGGATGTTTGCTGCTTTTTGGTCTGCTTGCTGTTCCCCCCTGTGACTCACAGGTAAATGGCAGCATTGCCGGACTGGTACGCGATGAAGCCGGATCTCCCCAGATGGGAGCTGTAGTCGCACTGGTTACATCGGATGGTCGTCAGGCACAGAGTATTTCCAGTGACTATCGTGGCTGGTTCCAGTTCACGGACCTCTTCCCGGGTGTTTACTCGATTGAGGTCAAACAGGCAAGCTTCTCGCCGGCTACTCGTGACAAACTGCATGTCATATCGGGCAAGAGGACATTTCTTGATGTTTCACTCAGGGGGCTGTTTGCCAGCCTGCAACTGGCCTATGGCAGCCAGATTAGAGACATGTCAGAAAAATGGAAATGGGTGTTGCGGGCAAAGCACTCGCGACGCAATGTCCTGAGAGTGGCACCAACTGCTGATAATGAGCGTACTAAGTTACTACGTAAACTGGACGGGACTTTCACAGACACACGGGCTTATGCAGAATTCAGTGCAGGGCAGGGGGTCCATTCGAATGGCCTGTCTTCCGAGCAGGACCTGGGTACGGCGTTTGCCGTGGCCACGACGCTTTTTGGTAACAATGACCTGACAGTCAGCGGGAACCGTGCTATGCGCGGTACCCAGATTGACGGGGGTGCATCTTCGGTCAGGGCAACTTATTCCAAGCAAGTGGGCCCTGCCAGGCCGGCACTGGCTTTGACGATTCGTCAGTTGCAGTCTTCCTCAACAGCGTCCCAGGGTATTTATGAACAGGGACAAAGCGGACAAGCCATGCCGCATCTGGAGACTCTAACCCTTGAGTACAGCGATACGATCCAACTGATGGATTCGCTGCAGCTCAAGTACGGTCTGCTCTTTGAATCAGTGAATTTCATCAACAGACTGCAGTTTGCCAGCCCCTACGGACAGGCGGTGTACCAGTTGGCTCCTGGTCGCGAACTGGTTTTCAGTTACGCATCTGGGGTGCCACCGACTGCATCTGTCCGTGACAACAGGGATGTCGTGCTACAGGGCAATGTCCGCCAACTTGGCATGTTTCCCCGTGTAGCCCTGGTGCAGGGCAATCCGACGGTACAGCGTGTTGGGCATGTTGAAGCTGCCTATCGTGAAAGTTACGGCAAGAACATGATCGAAGTTGGGGTATACCGAGACTCTGTCCGGGATGCAGCGGTAACAGCAGTTGTACCTGAAGGCGTATATGAGGATGGCAATATCGTGCCGGACTTGCACTCTGCCACTTCGACACTCAATGCTGGTATGCATGGAAGTTCAGGTGCGCGTATTTCCTATACCCGCAAGGTCAATGACAGCTTGCAGGCGGCCCTTGGTTACAGTTATACGGGTGTGCTGGCCCCGACGCGCAATCAACTCATGACGATCAATGCAAGCGAGTTGCGGGAGATTATGGATACCCAACGAGCCCATGTGCTGGTGGCCTCGGTCATGGCTGGATTACCGCAAGTGGAAACCGTGCTGACGAGTTCCTACCAGTGGTCGAGCCGGACATCGGTCATGCCTATTGATCCTTTTAACGATTTTTCTTCACGCTCCGAGCCGGGGCTGAACATTGCAGTGCGTCAACCACTGCCGCTTGCCGGGCATCTGCCGGGCAAGTTTGTGGCTAGTGCGGAGTTTCGCAATCTGTTCAAGTCCGGCCACACGCCACTTCAGGTTCCTGATGGCCGCCTCGTGCATCTGCTACAGGCGATCCGCAGCTACTCCGGTGCGTTGAGCTATATTTTCTGATCGTCGGACGGTATCTTGATGAAGATGAATGACAATAGATTTGTTATGACACGTCGGCAGGCGATTCCTATGGTTGCGGTATTGTTATCGGCGACCGGCTTGCTTGCGAAAGTGCGCGAAAGGACTGACTTGAGGGTTGTCGTGCAGGACGAACAAGGCCGTCCTGTTTCGCGTGCAAGCATTATCATCCGTGAACTGAAGGGGAAAAACCTCCAGAAGACGGGTCACAGTTTCGAACTTAAAACAAGTAATGAAGGTAGTGCTCCTGTCCCGCCGCTACCACGTGGTTATGTGCTGATTCAGGTGATCTGCAAGGGATACCAGACGCATGGTGAAAAGATAGAACTGACTGAGGAAGAGCAAACAATTGTGATTAATCTCAAACCCCCAGTCAATCAGTTTTCCGTGCATCAAGAATAAATCCTTAACCACCTCCCTGCTGCGGTTATTGCAGCGATTTAAGACTGTTGAAAGTGAAAAATGCGTTTATTTGTAGCACTTGAACTGAACACAAGAGTAATTGCGAACCTGACGGACCTGATTCTTCGTCTCGACCCCATGTCGCCGGTCCGCTGGGTCCATCCGCAGAACATGCATCTGACCCTCAAGTACATCAGCGAATGGAAAGAGTCCCGACTGCCTGAGGTGCTTGATGTCTTGCATCAGGTCAGGGTCGACAAGCCTATCAATGTGCCGTTGGCAGGACTTGGCTTTTTCCCGCAGACCAAAAGGCCGCGTGTCTTCTGGGTAAGTGCAGAAAATACCCCGCCATTGCGGCGCCTGGTCAGTGGCTTGGATGCCAGGCTTTCCACGCTGGGGATTGCCCCGGAAGTCCGTCCTTTCATGCCACACCTGACACTGGGAAGACTGCATGATGAATGCGACCTGACGGAAATGCATGAGGCAATTGAAGAGTTGCCGACACGTGACTTCGGCACGATTTCACCGGATCGTTTTGTGCTGTTTGGCAGCCAGATCACACAGGAAGGGATAGATTACCGTCGCCTCCATGAATTTCCGATCCGACAACAGATTGCATCGGAAAAAGAGCGCGAACTGGTAATGCGCTACTAGCCGACCGTCTGCTGGATGGACGATGTCATGGGTGTTGTGCTGGCGCGGGCGGATCTGCTTAAGCTACACAAACGGTGGGTGAATGATGGCCAGCGGGTCGTTTTTACGAACGGCTGTTTTGACTTACTACATCCGGGACATGTTCGTCTGCTGGAGCGAGCCAGCGAATACGGTGACCGCTTGATCGTTGCGATCAACTCTGATGCCAGCGTCCGGAACCTGAAAGGGCCCCAGCGTCCGGTTTTGCCGGAATCCGAGCGAGCCATGACCCTGTCGTCGTTTGCTTGTGTAGCTGCTGTGACCATATTTGGAGAAGAGACACCTTGTGAGTTGCTTGAGCAATTGCTGCCGGATGTGCTGGTCAAGGGTGCAGACTGGTCTCACTGGATTGCCGGGCGTGAGATTGTTGAGGCCGCTGGTGGGCAGGTTCATGCCATCCCTGTTGAGGCGGGATATTCGACGACTGATGTGGTCGAGAACATCCTCAGGTTGCATGCGGTTTGACATCCTACGGCCTACGAGCTTGGTTTGAGACCCTGGGGCGCCACGAGGCGTTCGAGGGATTGCTGTCTGCCTTGCAGGCAACCGATTCCGCCAATTTGCAATTGACAGGGCTGGTCCAGACAGCCTCTGCAGCCTATGCAGTCCTGTTACAGCAAAAAACGAACAAGCCTGTGCTGTTCGTTGCAGATAGCCAGTCTGCAGCAGAAACCATCCATGAGACATTACGAGCCTGGTATGAACTAGCTGGCGGTTTGGTCCACGGTCCTGCACCATACCTTTTGCCAGCGCATGACGTAACGCCCGTAGATGGACTTTCTCCTCATCCGGACATTAGCAAGAGTCGAGGGATTGTGCTCTGGCGGATGGCTATGAAAAGGGCCTCGATCGTTGTTGCCCCTGTGGTTTCTGTACTGCAACGCACAGCTGCAGAGAAGCTATACCGGAACCTGGCACTGCGTTTGACTGAGGGTCAGGAGATATATCTTGAAGCGATTGAAGAACGACTGGAAGCAGTGGGATATTCCCGCGGTGAACCAGTCGAGATGGTTGGTCAGTACGCTGTCAGGGGCGGGATTATCGATATCTTTGCACCTGAATCACCATATCCGTTTCGTTTGGAGATGATTGGGGACCAGGTTGAATCAATCCGGGAATTCCATCGGGAATCGCAACAATCGATCCGACGCAAGAATACAGTGACTATTTTGCCGATGTCGGAGTTTTCTGCAGCAGGGCAGGGTGAAGGGTTGCTTCCGCAAGGTTGGGAGTACACCTCGGGAAATGATGACTGCTGGTCACGAACCATTCTGGATCTTTTGAATGAAGGGACCATTCTCTGGTACGAACCCCAGGCACTCAGGGAAGAAGTGGAAGGGTTCCGGGAACGATTGCATGGAGCACAGGGCCAGACAACAGAAGCTTTGTCGCGGTTCTATCTTGAGTTCGATCAGTTGAAACAACTGGCCGCTGAGCATCGGCAAGTCGAGATGGATGTGCTTGGACTTGCACAACCCAAAGGATTTTCGTTCAACATCTGTTCCCAACCGACAACTCGTTTTCTGGGTGGTATCACCAAAAGCGTTGAAGAGATCAAGCAGCAGGTTGCGGGAGGAACGCGGGTTCTGGTTGCTGCCAATTCGAAGGGAGACCTGGACAGGCTGGCTGATGTATTTCGCGAATACGAAGTGCCGTATCTGAAGGTTACTTCAGGGCAGTCCAACTGCGACATGGAGCACCTTGATTATGGATCTGATGCGATCGCAATCCTGGTGCAGGCTCCTATTGCCGAGGGCTGCCTGCTGACCGATTCACAACTGGCTGTTTATGGTACCCAGGATATTTTCTCAAGTTCGGACATTGTTCCGAAAGCCCGCAAGATACAGGCAGCCAATGATGTGTTCCTCCAGAATATCGAGGATCTGCGTGAAGGTGACCTGGCAGTTCACGTGCAGCATGGCATCGGTCGTTACAGGGGGCTCAAGCGACTGGAGGTTGGGGGGCATGAGGAGGAATTCATGCTCCTCACATATGCCGCAGAAGCAAAGTTGTATGTCCCGCTCACACGGTTGGAGCTTGTCCAGAAGTACCAGGGAGCAGGTGGGCCATCCCCGCTATTGGACCGGCTGGGCGGTAAAAGCTGGGAGAAAACAAAGAACAAGGTAAAGGCACGCCTGCGTGATATGGCAGATGAGTTGCTCAAGCTCTATGCCCAGCGCAAACTGTCGCGCAAATTCACGTACTCACCAGACAGTAACTGGCAACGGGAATTCGAGGATGCTTTTATCCATCAGCCAACCGATGATCAGGAGACAGCCCTTGCAGATATCAAGCGTGATATGGAATCGGACAACATCATGGACCGTCTGGTCTGCGGGGATGTGGGTTTCGGAAAAACGGAAGTTGCCATGCGGACAGCTTTCAAGGTGATTGGGGATAAAAAGCAGGTTGTCGTGCTTGTGCCTACCACAGTCCTTGCATACCAGCACCTTGAGACCTTCCGGCAACGCTTTGCTGCGTTCCCTGGCGAGATCGAGATGCTGTCCCGCTTTCGCAGTCCCAGGCAGCAGAGAGAAATCATCAAGCGCGTCAGGAATGGCCTTGTTGACATCCTGATTGGCACTCACCGGCTGCTTTCCAAAGATGTCGACTTCCAGGATCTGGGGTTATTGATTGTTGATGAGGAACAGCGTTTTGGTGTGCGGCACAAGGAACGGTTGAAACAGGTGCGCAGGGGTGTGGACGTGTTGACGTTAACGGCAACACCGATTCCAAGGACCTTGTACATGTCACTGATGGGGTTGCGGGATATTTCAGTCATCAAGACCCCGCCACGGGATCGACTGTCGATCCAGACAGTGGTTGCTGAATATGACGACCACATGGTGAGTTCCGCGATTTCCCGGGAAGTCGCTCGTGGTGGACAGGTGTACTTCATTCATAACAGGGTCGAAACGATTTATGAAATGGCTGGCCGGTTGCAGAAAGCCTTGCCACAGGTGCGTTTTGTTGTGGGTCATGGTCAGATGGGGGAAAGGGACCTGGAGGGGGTGATGCTGGGCTTCATGAAGCATGAGTTTGATGTGCTGGTGTCCACAACGATAGTGGAGAACGGACTGGATATTCCGCTGGCGAACACTTTGATAGTTGACCGGGCGGATCGTTTCGGGATGGCAGACCTGTACCAGTTACGTGGTCGTGTCGGACGTTCAAACCGGCGTGCCTATGCCTATCTGCTGGTACTCAAGGGGCAGCAGCTGACAGAAGTTGCTCGCAAGCGCCTGGAGGCCTTGCGGGAGTTCAGTGAACTCGGAGCAGGCTTCAAGGCAGCAGCAATGGACCTGGAACTGCGTGGTGCAGGAAACCTGCTGGGTGGTGAACAGAGTGGTCAAGTGGCAGCGGTTGGCCTGGAGACCTATACAAGGCTGCTGGAAGAGACTGTGCAGAGATTGCAGGGTAGTGAAGTGGATAAACGGATCAAGACTGAGTTGAAACTCCGGATCGACATACAGATTCCTGAAGACTATGTTCCCGAAGAGATACAGAGAATTCAGTTGTATAAGCAAATGGCGGCGGTTTCTGATGAGAATGGTCGCAACGAGGTGGTGAATGGGCTCAAGGACCGCTACGGCCCTTTGCCCGATGCTGTGAGCAACCTGTTGCAGTACTCAATCGTGAAGCACCGGGCTGAGGCCTTGCGTATTCCCTTGATCGAGAGGATTGGGGATCGGCTTAGGATGAAACTGCTGGAGGAATCAAAAGTGGATACCGGGAAGATGATGCAGTTTATAGCTTCGAGTGACCGCACAAAACTTATGCCCGATGGGACATTCGAATGGAAAAACTTCGACTACCAGGGCGGGGCTGTCCTCACCCATCTGAGCGGACTGCTGGAAAGACTGTCGGATTCCTGATCACGATCATCGGAATTTAGCCAGTGGCTACAATCGAAGTGCAGGGACATGACTGCCGGTCTCACCATTCCGGATCCTGCCAGCTACTGTTTCATGGATCCTTCCCTCATCCGTAATTTTTCGATCATTGCTCACATTGATCATGGCAAGTCGACACTTGCTGACCGGCTGATTGAACTTACCGGTGCACTCACTGCCCGCGAGATGCAGGAGCAGGTTCTTGATTCAATGGATCTTGAGCGGGAACGTGGTATCACGATCAAGGCACAGACAGTGCGGTTGAATTACTCTGCCAAGGACGGAAAAGTTTACCAGCTGAACCTCATCGATACGCCCGGACATGTGGATTTTTCCTATGAAGTTTCCCGCAGCCTGGCAGCCTGTGAAGGCGCCTTGCTGGTTGTGGATGCTGCCCAGGGGGTCGAGGCACAAACCATGGCAAACACATATCTGGCCATCGAACACGACCTTGAGATTATTCCGGTGCTCAACAAGATCGATTTACCTGCTGCGGAACCGGAACAGGTACGGGAAGAAATTGAAAGCACCATTGGTCTGGACGCACAAGATGCTTTGATGATCAGTGCAAAGACAGGGTTGGGTGTCGAGGAGGTCCTGCAGTCCATCGTTGATAAAGTTCCTGCACCGATATCACAGCAGAGTGCCCCGCTCCGGGCTCTGCTCTTTGATTCCTGGTATGACCCGTACCGTGGTGTGGTGGTCCTGGTGAGGGTTGTTGATGGTGAATTGCACAAAAGGATGAAGATCAGGCTCTGGGCGACAGGGCGTGTTTACGAAATCGAAGATCTTGGATACCGTACGCCGAAGCCCGTTTCTTGTAATACACTCTCGGCTGGTGAAGTCGGTTGGGTAATCGGCAATATCAAGAACGTGACCGAAACCCGAATCGGGGATACGATCTGTGAGGAGAACAATCCCCCTGAAGAAGCATTACCAGGATTCGAGGAATCCAAGCCCATGGTTTTTGCAGGGCTGTACCCAGTGGAGTCCCATGAACATGGCGCCTTGCGCGAGGCACTTGAGAAACTGCAACTAAACGACCGCTCGTTCCAGTTCGCAGCAGAAAGTTCGGTGGCGCTGGGGTTCGGATTCCGGTGCGGATTCCTGGGTCTGTTGCATCTGGAAATTGTGCAGGAAAGGCTGGAAAGGGAGTTCGATATAGACCTGATTACCACGGCCCCAAGTGTGCGCTACCGCATCACCAAAACAGATGGGGAGGTTTTGGAAGTTGAGAATGCAAGTCGTTGGCCATCCGTGCAGGAGATTGTATGTATCGAAGAGCCGATCTTTACCGTCACCGCGATCACCCGGGACACTTACCTAGGTGGCATACTCAAGCTGTTTGAGGAGAAGCGCGGGATCCAGAAAAGCTTTGAGTACGCTGTCGGCAATCGTGCAGTGTTGACATACGAAGTTCCCTTGAACGAAATCGTTCTTGATTTTTATGATCGACTGAAAACGGCCTCCAGGGGTTATGCATCAATTGACTATCATTTTTCGGGTTATTGGAAATCGCCGATGGTCCGGCTCGATATCCTTGTTGCTGGGGACCTGATTGATGCCCTTTCGGTTATCATTCACCGCGACCAGGCATATGACAGAGGCAAATTATTGATAAAGAAATTCCGTAAGCTGATTCCTCGGCAGCATTTTGAGGTGGCTTTGCAGGCGGCGGTCGGTAACAAGATCATTGCTCGTGATAATATTGCCCCCCTGCGCAAGAACGTCACTGCCAAATGTTACGGAGGGGACATTTCCCGGAAAAGGAAACTGCTTGATAGACAGCGGGAAGGCAAGCGCAGGATGAAGCGGGTTGGCCGTGTGGATATACCGCAGGAGGCATTCCTGGCAGTCTTGAGTGTTGCAGACGACTAGCCGCATGATATTCGTGGACTGGTTGCAATACCGTAATTACAGGGCTGTGGCCAGGATGATCGGAGTGTGTCTGCTCCTGGTTTCAGGAGCACCATCGGGAGCAGCGCAGGACAGTTCTGCAGGGGATGATGCCTCCGGAACCAAAATCGGTCGCAAGCTCCTGGATATTGATCTCTCACTGCGGGTTCGTGCGGAGACACGTCGCGGCAAGGGAATCAACTTTGCGCGTGAGGATGGCATTGCGCTTTCCAGGTTGAGGCTGAACCTGACACTCCAGCCGAGTGACTCCTTCAAGGTGTTTTTTCAGGGGCAGGACTCCCGTGTTGCGGGCCTTGCTGAGGGACGGAACTCAGTGAGGGTTATGAATCCCTTCGATGTACGTCAGGTCTATGCCGTTATTGGCAGCGATGATGCCTTCTGGAAGTTGAATGTCGGCAGGCAGGAGTTGCGGTTCGTTAACGATCGTATTGTGGGAAGCAGGGGCTGGAGCAATGTGAGTTCCAATTGGGACGGCATGATGTTGACCTTGCAAAAAGGTTCGAACAACGTTCGTATATTTGGATACTCAATAGTTGATATTCGCGAGGGACCGGATCCAGTCATGATTCCAGGAGATACAAGGCTCTACGGTGCCATTAGTCATTTTGAGTCCCCGGGAGCAGTCATGGACCTGGAACCGTTTTATTTCATCACTCGCAAACCCTTGAACCATGGATCTAATTTGGGTGGTGTCTTGCATACATATGGGACCCGCCTGTCCAGAGCATTCAAGACCTGGGATTACGAAGTCGTAATGGCCGCTCAACATGGTAGTGCGGAGTCCATTCCCCATCGCGCCTGGATGGGGGTCTGGGGGATTGGCAAGATCTTTGAGGAGGCTCCTGGCAGTCCAAGACTGGTTCTGGAATGGGGCCATGCGAGTGGAGACCACGACCCTACGGATGATCGTACTGGCACCTTCGACATACTGTTCCCTTCGGGGCATCGCTTCTATGGTGAGCAGGATGTCGTGGGGCCAAGAAATCTGAACTCTTTAAAGACAGGTATAGAACTTGCACTTATTCAATCGCTCCGATTGAACTTCGATTACTACGATTTCAGGCTGGCCAGTACGCAGGACGGGATATATCGGAGCAACCATACTCTGGGTATTGCATCTCCTGCTGGGGGGTCTTTGAGTGATGCCATCGGGGTGGAACTGGATTTATTCGTACGTTATGCCCCGGTGTCACGCATGGCGTTTCGGTTTGGGGTGTCGAGATTTTTTCTGGGTGATTTTGTGACCCGCAATTTACAGCAAAGTGAGTCCCAGACCTGGTTGTACACAACTTTTGAATTGCGCCTATAAATACTTTTTTGCTGATAGTTGCTGGGTTAGAGTTGGAATGTGCGAATCAACAAGGCGCGTCAGAGACTTGTATCAGGCAAGGTTGTCGTGGGCATTGCTCATGTCCAGCTGCCAACCGCCGAGATCTCCAAGATGTTTGCTGCAGCAGAGATGGACTGGGTCTTTCTTGATTCCGAGCACAGCCCATTTTCAACAGACACCTTGCATGAGTTGATCCGTGCTTACCGCATGACTGGTGTGACTGTAGTCGTGCGGGTTTGTGACTTTCAGTATGACCTTGTAGCTCGGGCACTCGACTCTGGAGCCGAGGGGATCATCCTGCCCCGTTGTGAAGATCCTGAGCAGTTGCGGAGCGCCGTAGCGGGTGCAAAGTTTCCACCGGAAGGGATCCGGGGATATGGGCTGGGCTCGCCACAGCTTGAATATCAGACCGCAGATTTTGACGAGATCATGGAGCATTTTAACCAGCAGACCCTCATGATTGCCCAGATTGAGTCCACTACAGCACTGGACAGACTGCCTGAACTAGCCAGTGTGGAAGGTCTTGATGGCCTTCTGGTTGGCCCTGCAGACCTGTCGGTTTCGCTTGGAATTGGTGGGCAGTGGGATCATCCGCGCTTGATTGAGGCCATTGATCGAGTCATCGTGGGGTGCCAGGAATACGGGTTATGGCCAGCAATCCAGGTTTGCAATTTTGAAATGGCGGAATTCTGGATTGGTCGTGGCATGAAGCTGATTGGTTGTTCTACCGAAGCAGCACTTTTGTGGGAAGGTGTCCAAAGCCTGTCGGAAAAGCTCAGGACCCGGGCTGATGCTTCCTGAAATCCTGGTTGAAATGCTACAGAATCCTTCCCGGGCAAGTGCTCTTTCAAGAGTTTGAAAGTACGTAGCATTGATACAATGCTGGCATGCCGGAAACTCCCGGACCGAGTTGTGCACTCAATCCTGAGCCGCTCACGAAGAAGTTGTCTTTGCTGGTTTGGCCTACACTGATCTGTGCAGTTCAGCCCATTGTTTTGTTTCCCATTCTGGTAATCGACCACCGTTTCAGCAGCGACTTGGCGGTCGTTTGAAAGACCTGACGAAATAGTCTGTATGGATATCCGTAAACAGGACCCCAGGTACATTGCCACTCTGGTTCTCGTTTCACTTGCTATCTTGCTGGCGGGAGCCATGGTACGTCCCGGTCGACAGCAAAGTGAGGCTCAGACAGCTAGTAATCAGATCGATATCCGGCAACTTGACCGAATTACGCAGAGGCGTTCCATTGAGGATATAGCGAGTTACTTCGCTTATGTGGCATCACTCGTTGAAGGTAGTGTCATATTACTTGAATCCAGCATGCAGAGCGGTGTGCTGTGGCAAGCCGGAGAAATTCTGACTGCCAAGTCACAAGGTTCTATTGGCCAAGCGGAAAAGATACTGATCGGTGGTCAGGAAGTCGATCAGCTGTCGATGTCGACGGCTCCGCACCTGCCATATGTGCTACTCCAGGTTCCACCGGATGCAGGTGTGGGTTATCGTGCACCATCAGGGCTTTATCGTCGAGGCTCCTGGGTACTTGCTGCATGGCGTTCCAAGAATGGCCAGTTGCACTACTTGCAGGGGAATTTGTTTGGAACTCTGGAACGGGTTTGCGGAAGTATCACTCTCACCGAGATGGTGACGAATCTTGACTTGGGTGGTACCCGGCCAGGGGCAGGTATCTTTGCAGTTGATGGCAATCTTCTGGCCGTGGTGATGAGTTGCGATGGTGACTTGATCGCAGTAGAGGTGGATGCACTGGCTGCACAAATTCGTATGGATCCATCCCTGGAAGAACGTGTGATGAGGCAATATGGCTTGCGTGCAATAACCGTGTTTGAAGCGGAACTGGAGTTTTTTGGTCGTCAGCAAGGAGTGTTGGTTGAAGAGGTCTGGCGGGGGCATAGAGCCCACGAGGCGGGGCTGAGACCAGGGGATGTCATTGATCAGGTTAATGATGTCCAGGTACAGTCAGTGAATGACCTTGAGCCACTACTGCAGGAGGATATGGGTGAAGGGAATGAACTTCTGATTTGGCGTAACAGGCGCAGATTGCGGATTCAGCTTGAGACTGAAACTGCTGCAGCCGACAACACTTCCTTACAGCGTTTTTCTGAAAAGACTGAAGAGGGCTTGGCTATTGAGGATGTTGATCCGGGCAGTCTGGCTGAGCATGCCGGTGCCCGCAAGGGCGACCGGTTGCTGTATGTGAACCAGGTTAGTCCTAGATCCTTTGCTGCTGTAAACACCCTGATTAGCAGGGCAGGCAATGGATTGGTTCACTTGGTCCTGGAGCGCGAGGGACGCATCTGGGGAGTTTTGGTACTGGTTAATGAGTGAGCTTTTTTCACTAGGATTGATTCTGCTGTTGGCCCTGCTTGCCGGGCATCTGGTACAGGTTCTGCGGATTCCTGAAGTGTCTGGCTACATCCTTGCGGGGATAGCCCTGGGCCCTTCTGTGCTGGGGTGGGTGAGTTACGAGAACCTGCAGGCACTGCAGGTACTCAGTGAAGTTGCTCTTGGTTTGATCCTGTTCTCGATCGGTGCAGTATTCGAGTTGAGGCTGATACGACGCATCGGCAAGCAGATTTTGCAATTGACCGTGATTGAATCAACCCTTGCCTCTGGTCTGGTACTGATCTCGATGCTGCTGCTAGTACAGTCCTGGGAAGTCTCACTGCTGTTGGCTGCCATCGCAATTGCAACAGCTCCCGCATCGACACTGATGGTAATTCGAGAATGCAACGCCAAGGGCCCGCTGAGTAATGCCTTGCTGGGCATTATTGCAGTGAACAATCTTATTTGCCTGTTTGCCTACCTGTCTTCGGCGGCACTGATTACCCTGGTGTTGAACTGGGGGCAGCAGCCGCTGCTGATATCGTTGTTTGAAGCGGGATTTCCACTGGTGTGGCAGTTGCTAGGATCCATTGCATTAGGCTTTCTGGTCGGGTTGCTACTGGCGGCCTGGTCAAGGCAGGTTACAGCCGGCGGTGAGATGCTCATCTTGTTGGCAGGTTCGATATTGCTCTGTGTGGGAGCTGCCAGGATTTTGGATCTTTCGCCCCTGGTGGCGAGTTTGGCTGTGGGTGCGACCATGGTGAACCTTTCACGACACAGTCGCCGCCTGTTCAGGACTCTAGCAGAGACAGACCCACCCTTTTATGCCATCTTCTTTGTGCTTGCGGGAGCTGATCTGGATCTCAACTTGATGGGATCCATGGGGATAGTGGGTGTGGTGTACCTGCTGGCCAGGGGCATTGGCAAGTTTGCGGGAGCTTGGTTGGGCAGTCGTCGCCTGAAGATGGACCATCAGGTGCAGCGTTATCTAGGGTTTGGCCTGTTGACCCAGGCAGGGCTGGCAGTTGGCCTGACCATGACGGTAGGACGGCAGTTTCCCGAATACTATGCAGTGATCTCGCCGGTCGTCCTGTCCGCCGTCGTCCTGTATGAAATGGTAGGTCCGATCAGCACAAGATTTGCGATTATTCAGAGCGGGGAAGCACACCTGAGCAAGGATTCGATGCAGTCGATCTGGGCATGAGGACCGGCAGGTAACCCGGGATGAACGAATCGAGAAAATTTTCTTTCAGTCAGTGTTTATGCAACCAACGTGTTGTAGTCAACTGGAAATATTTGTAGTCAGTTGGAAATAATAAAGTTAAAGCTATACAGCGATGCAGTCATACAAAATCAGGTGTTGCAAATAATCTAACCCCGTGATTAATGATGAGAATCCTTTTTTGATAACGGTTGACAACTCTCCATTGTAAACAGTAAAGTTAACTTTGCCATTGTGTGCAACTCACATACAAGTAGAATGTGCAACTCCTGTGGACACTACTACATGTTGTGTTTGTGGAATAATCTACTGCATGAGAAACGGGTAGTTTCCTCAGGCAAACAAGGGGCTCTTTATCTAACCCCTCCCCCATATGCAATCAACATGTTGTGGTGTGAAAGCACCTAAGGAGTTCTTGTGCACAAAGTTTTGAAAAACAAGAGTGGGAGTATCATGAATCGCTTACAGGAAGTAACGAACTTGGAGGAGCCGGTGGTGACTGTCATTCCGGAAGAAACGCAAGCTGAACAGCTTGGGACTTCAAATGGAGCCAGTGCGAACGACATCAAGACAGAGCTGGACATCCCGGTGCGGCGGGGTCTTTTCTTCGAGCGCTATTTCACTGCTGACCTGAAAGACGGCCAGACACCCTACAGCGTCCTGCAATGGGAAAAGCGCACGGCGGTGATTACAGATGCTGCCGGCAATACTGTGTTCGAGCAGACCGACGTGGAGATGCCTGTCAAATGGTCCCAGACGGCCACGAACATAGTGGTCAGCAAGTACTTCCATGGTACTGTCGGTCATCCTGAGCGGGAGAGCAGCCTGCGGGAACTCGTTTTACGGGTCGTGAACACGATTGCCAACTGGGGACTGAATGACCAGTACTTTGCCACCCCTCAAGACGGTGAGCACTTCCGCGACGAGCTGACCCACCTGATGCTCACCCAGAAGGCGAGCTTCAATTCCCCGGTCTGGTTCAACGTCGGGGTGCATAAGGAGAAGCGTGGCTACGGCTGGGCCTGGGACAAGGCGGACGGTCGTATGGCTGCGCTCAATCCCGATGAGCATCGCCCGCAGTGTTCCGCTTGCTTTATCAACTCGGTAGACGATTCCCTGGAGTCGATCCTTGATTTGGCCAAGACGGAAGGCATGCTATTCAAGTGGGGATCCGGAACTGGCACAAACTTGTCGAGCATTCGCGAGAATGACGCCGGGCTCAAGGGCGGTGGTCGTGCTTCCGGCCCCGTGTCGTTCATGAAAGGCTTCGATGCGTTTGCAGGGGTAATCAAGTCTGGAGGCAAGACACGCCGGGCGGCCAAGATGGTAATCCTGAATATGGATCATCCAGATATCCAGGATTTCATCTGGTGCAAGGCGAAGGAAGAGAAAAAGGCGCATATCCTGATCCGTAACGGTTACGACTCAGCGATCGATGGTGATGCCTATTCCACGATTTCGTTCCAGAATGCCAACAACTCGGTGCGTATCAGCGATGAGTTCATGGGTGCTGCTGAAAACAACGGTGATTTCTGGACGCGCTCCGTCTTGAGCAATCAGCCCAAGGAGCGTAAGAAGGCCCGGAAGCTCCTGCAGGAGATTGCCGAGGCAACCCACCAGTGTGGCGATCCCGGCATACAGTTTGACACGACCATCAACCGCTGGAACCCGGTCAAGAATACGGATCGTATTCACGCTTCGAACCCGTGCTCGGAGTACATGTTCCTGAATGACTCAGCTTGCAACCTGGCGTCCCTGAACTTGTGCAAGTTCAGGGGGCAGGACGGAACTTTCAATGTAGAGTCATTCCGGCGCGCAGTCCACACGCTCATCGTGGCCCAGGAGATCCTGGTGGACAACGCTGCCTACCCGACGCAGAGCATTGGGCAGAACTCCCATGATTACCGTCCACTTGGTCTCGGTTACGCAAACCTTGGAGCAATGCTGATGTCGATAGGTGTGCCCTACGACTCGGATCAGGGCCGCACGATCGCTGGCGCCATAACATCCACCATGTGCGGGCAGGCTTATCTGACGAGTGCGCAGATTGCAGAGACACGGGCTGCATTCCCGGGATATGAACAGAACCGTGAACCGTTTCTTGAAGTAATCAGGATGCACAGGGATGCTGCAGTTCGACTGAGTCACAAGGACGTGCAAGCTGACCTGCGCAAGGCCGCAGAAGCGGTCTGGAACACGGCGTATGAGCTTGGTGAGCAGTATGGTTACCGCAACGGCCAGGTTACTGTTATCGCACCGACAGGAACGATCGGCTTCATGATGGACTGCGACACGACCGGCGTCGAGCCGGAGCTGGCACTCATCAAGTACAAGAGGCTGGTGGGTGGCGGCATGATCAAGATCGTCAACAACACGGTTCCCGAAGCACTTGTCAAGCTTGGCTATGGTGCTGAACAGGTCAACCACATCGTCAACCACATCGAATCAACGCAAACCATTGAAGGAGCGGAGGGATTCAAGGACGAGCACCTGCGGGTGTTCGATTGCAGTTTCAAGGCGCGGAACGGCAAACGGACCATACGCTATCAAGGCCATCTGCACATGATGGCTGCAGTGCAGCCCTTCATTTCAGGAGCCATCTCGAAGACCATCAACATGCCGGGCGAATCCACTGTGAAAGACGTCATGGACGCCTACATGCAGGCCTGGAGGCTGGGACTGAAGGCAGTCGCGATCTATCGTGACGGCTCAAAAGGTGTACAGCCGTTGAGCACAGACGGTGCAGAAACGATGACGGGAGGCGAGGTCTATCGTCCGATGCGTCGTCGGCTACCCAATGAGCGCCAATCGGTGACTCACAAGTTTTGTGTTGCCGGTCACGAGGGTTACATCACGGTTGGGCTATACGATGACGGCAGATCGCCAGGCGAGATCTTCATTCGTATGTCCAAGGAAGGCTCGACTATCAGTGGGCTGATGGATAATTTTGCAACGGCCATTTCCTTGTCCCTGCAGTACGGCGTACCGCTCAAGACGCTGGTGGATAAATTCCAGCATGTACGCTTTGAGCCTAGCGGCTGGACCGGTAACGAGAATATCCGTTACGCAAAGTCCATAACGGACTATATCTTCCGCTGGTTAGGTGCGCGCTTCATATCAACCGATTACAGGGTGAGTGAAGCGGGCGATGAAATCGTTCTCAAACAGACTGAAGAGGACCCGCAGCAGATGCTTCCCTTGGAGCAGACTTCACTGGGAGATGGCCCGCTCTGTTCCGAGTGCGGCACCATCATGACTGTGAACGGCAATTGCTACCGCTGCGGGAACTGCGGTTCGACTTCAGGATGCAGTTGATCCCTGTCTGATCAACAGGCCGCTCAGCCTCCAATTTGAAGAGAAACGTTCTGTTATGAGATGAAGCGGCGCTTGCGGGCTTCGTCAAGGGCTACTGCCAGGATGATAACGGCTCCGATGATGGCTTGTTGCCAGTAGGGGTTAACACCTAGCAAATCACTGCCGTTCGAGAGCAGTCCCATGATGAATGCACCTATCAGGGTGCCGATTACAGTCCCCTCGCCTCCCGTGAGGCTACCCCCACCGATCACCACGGCGGCAATAACCTGTAATTCGTAAGATACGCCGGCAGTGGGTTGTCCTGTCATCAGGCGGGAGGTCTCGATCATGCCTGCGAGACCGGTCAGCAGTCCGCAGATCGCATAGATGGCAATCTTGTAACGGGCAACCGGGATACCGGCATAGACTGCTGCCTCTTCATTGCTGCCAATGGCATAGGTATAACGTCCCAAGCGGCTTGAGTGCAGGGTCTGGTGCGTCAGGATGGCGCAGAAAACAAGTACGACAAATACGAACGGTACGGGCCCTATGGTTCCTTCCCCAAGGTAGCCGTGTTCCTTGGGCAGTCCAACGACAGGTAGTCCGCCTGAGATTACGAGAGTCAAGCCGCGTACGATCCCAAGGGTTCCCAGTGTGACGATGAAAGGCGGGATGCGCAGGCTCGAGATCATGAGCCCGTTGGCGCAGCCCCACAGCAACCCGCACAGGGTCCCGGCCGTGATACCAAGCAAGACAGAGTCTGACTGGAGCATCGTCATGGTGCCAATGACTCCGGAAAAGGCCAGTATTGAACCGACTGACAGGTCGATCCCTCCCGAAACGATCACCAGTGTCATACCGAGAGCCATGATGTTGATGACAGCCGTCTGGCGCACGACACTTGAAAGATTGGTGGTCGTCAGGAAATATGGCGAAGCCAGTGAAAGTATGATGAACAGTGCGATCAGGCTGAAAAATGGCAGGAATTTCTGGATCATTCCGGAGTTAAGCTTCATGGTGTCTCAATTGTTTTGCGGGCACTAGGTGCCCACCGCTGCATGGTGCATGATTTCCTGCTGGGTCGTTTCGCGGGGCAGTTCGGCCACGACTGATCCTTGCCGCATGACGAGGATGCGGTCGGCAATCTGCAACAGTTCCGGGAGTTCCGAACTGACCATCAGCAGGCCCTTGCCTTCACTGGCTAGCTTGTCCATCAGGGAAAATACTTCCACCTTGGCGGCAACATCAATTCCGCGAGTCGGCTCATCGAACAGGATGATGTCGGTATTGCAGAACTGCCATTTGGCAATCACGATTTTTTGCTGGTTGCCACCGCTTAACTGCCCGGTAAGTTGCTGCACTGTAGTGGCCTGGATATTGAGTCGTTGGCGGTAGTCTTCAGCAACTTTTTTTTCCTTGCCGAACTGGACGAGTCCGGCAGAACATACGGCATCCAGGTTGGCCATCGTGATGTTGGTTCGGATGGGTAGCTTGAGTGCCAGTCCGGTCTGCTGTCGATCCTCTGTTACCAGAGCGATACCTGCATCGACAGCATCGGGAGGGGACTTTATTTCCAAGGGATGTCCATTAACCTCGATGGTGCCTTGGGGTTCGGTTGTGATTCCGAAAATCCGCTGGCAGACCTCGGTACGGCCTGCTCCCATCAAACCGGCGATACCGACGATTTCACCGGCCCGGACCTCGAACTGAATGCCAGGCAGGTCGACTTTCAAGCGCACTGCACCCGGTTCATACTTGCCACGTTCATAGATAGCTGCGACTTTCCGGCCAACCATGTAGTGCACGATTTCCTCTGTCGTGATGCTGTCTGTGCTGCAGGAATGGACTGTCTCGCCGTCTCTCAGGATAGTGACATGATCGGCAACTTTTTCGATCTCAACAAGCCGGTGGGTGATGTAAATGATACTGATTCCACTGTCCCTGAGTTGACGCACGGTCTTGAAAACTTCGCTGGCTTCTGCATCTGAGAGGGAGGATGTTGGTTCATCAAAGATGAGTAGCGATGCAGCACTGTGCAGTGCCCTGCAGATCTCCACAAGTTGTTTTTGTGCAGGGCTGAGCCGTTCCACTTTCCACTCGGCTTGCAAGGGGAAGTTGTGTTGTTCAAGCAGACGTGTAGTTTCCTGCTCCATCCGGGAGTGATCCAGGAATGGACCGCGGTGAAGTTCCTTCCCCAGGAATACGTTTTCGGCAACACTGAGATGTGATGCCAGCAAAGACTCCTGATGGACCATTGCGATGCCAACTTCATGTGCATCGGCAGGCCGCTGAAAGTCGACGGGCAGACCTCTCCAGTGGATCATGCCGCAGTCGCGACGTAGCATGCCAGCCACAATTTTCATAAGTGTGGACTTGCCTGCTCCGTTCTCCCCAATGAGAGCATGCACCTGGCCGGGTTCAACGTTCAGGGTGCCGTCTCGAAGAGCCTGGACACCACCGAAGCTCTTCTGGATCGAAGCAAGTTCGAGGAGCATGATTAATCAGGCAGCAGCCAAAAAATGGAAGCGTAGCATAATCCTGCTTTTCAGGAATTTTACTGGTTGTAGAAATCGAGGCATTCGATTGATAAGAGACATCGGTGCTTTGCTCCCTTGTGAGGTCAGGGAAGCAGTTCAATGAGCTGATCAATTTCCTCTGTTGTGTTGTAGATGTGTGGGGCGATGCGAATGAAGCCTCCGCGGTGGGAAGTGGAGAAATGGTTTTGAAACAGCATTTCGACAACGGACCCGGAATCGACTCCATCCTTACGGATTGCTGTGATTCCTGAACAATTTACACGCTTTCCCCAGGCGGCAGTGGAATAGCCTTTCTCGCTTGTCCGCATTCGCAGGTATTCAGATAGTGAGTGGATTATGCAAGTGGACTCTTCCTGTCCAATTTTATTGAGAAACTCCATGGAGGTTCGCAGCCCGGCACAGCCAACCGAATTCAACGTACCGCACTCGAAACGTCCGGCATCCGGGCGGACCTTTCCGTCCGTGCGCTGAGTCTCAAAGCCTTCGATATTGGTCCAGCCGAACTCCATGGGCTCGAGTTCATTCACCCAGTTACTGTCGACATACAGAATGGCGCAACCTTCAGGTCCGAGCAGCCATTTGTGCCCGGAGGCGGACAAGGCATGAATCTTGCTGTGCTTGACGTTGACCGGGAAGACCCCGAGCCCTTGCACTGCATCCAGCACCAGTCTGCAACCTTGACGCTCACAGATTTCACCGACAGCATCGAGGTCCCAGCGAAAACCGGTGATGTAGTGGACATAACTCAATGCAGCAATGCGGGCGCCATTGCAGGCACTGTCCAGCTCATTGAGGTCCAGCAGGCCATTGCGAAGGGAGAGGCTCCGAAAGTGCACACCGTGCCTCTCTTGCAGTTCCCTCCATGGCAAGTAGTTAGCCGGGAAGTCATCCTCTAGTCCTACGATGACATCCCCTTGCTTCCAGTCAATACCGTTAGCGATGGCAGCCAACCCTTCAGAGGTGTTTTTTGTGATTGCAATTTCGCTGGCAGCGGAGTGGATCATTGCTGCTGTGGCATCGCGTAACCCCTGATAGTCTTCCTGCCAGTGCGGGACCCCATGCACGCCGTGAGACATGACTCCGGCAAGCTGTGAATTCATGGCCTCTGCCGTACAGAGTGGCAAGGGGGAGACAGCTGCATGGTTAAAGTAACCGTAGTTGTCAGTTATCGGGAATTGCTTGCGCATTTTGGGGATATCCATGTTGGTTTGAGGCAGGTGCGTTGTAAAATTTTTGAAAAATCCTGAGGATATGGTTCTTCTATATTTCAGGGCACTTGAAGTTCAATTTAGCACTGAGTGGAATAAGCTCTTGCAATACAAGCCGACCTAGAACCTGACATTCTGAATTTGCTTGTTTGACACGAGATCTTGGTCGATTCCCAAGCATGCTCAGGATTAAAGGGCTATACTAAACATGCTGGTTGAGCCGCGTGGTTTCACTGGCTGAAAGAACGATCAGGTTAGTCATGCTCGGAAAACCTTTTGCACTGTTACTGATACTGGGCCTCACCCTTGGGATGACCGGGTTTGCCAAGGAAAAAGAGGAACAGAATCGGAAACGCACAAATGACGGCTCCAAGAAGGATGTCGAGGCTATTGGTGAACGGCAAATTGCCAAGGGACCCAACTTTTATTCAATCGAGAAGGAGATTGCGCTCGGCAAGAGGATGGCTCAGGATGTCGAACGTAATTCCAAGATTATCAATGACCCGGTAATCGCCGAATATGTCAACCGTATCGGCCAGAATATTGTTCGCAACTCCGATGCCAAGGTACCGTTCACGATCAAGCTGATTGACAGTTCGGAACTGAATGCATTTGCACTGCCAGGTGGATTTTTCTTTGTTAACAGCGGTTTGCTACTGAGAGCAGAGAGCGAATCCGAACTTGCCGGCGTAATGGCTCACGAGATTGCACATGTTGCAGCGCGTCATGGCACACGACAGGCAACAAAGGCGCAGCTCATTAATTTCGCAACAATTCCACTGCTGTTTATCGGTGGCTGGACCGGTTACGGGATTTACCAGGCCAGCGGATTCCTGATCCCGATGACCTTCCTGAAGTTTTCCCGTGGCATGGAGTCGGAAGCGGACCTGCTGGGTGTGCAGTACCTTTACAAGTCCGGTTATGACCCCACATCGTTCATTGACTTCTTCGAGAAGATGCAGGCGGACGAAAAACGCAGACCGGGCACAATGGCCAAGCTCTTTTCAAGCCATCCACCGCATGGGTCAAGGATTCGAAAGACACAAAAATCGATCGACCAGTTGCTTCCCAGTAGGTCCGAATATGTGGTCACTACATCGGAGTTCCTGAATGTGAAGAGTCGGCTGGAACAACTCGTCCTGCGCAAGAAAGGAACCTCGGATGATCCAAACAAGCCTCGCTTGCGTCGGACAAGCAATGGTGGCACGATACCTACCGATGATATTGACGTTGAAGCCGAGGAGGAAGAAGATGAGCGCCCGACGCTCAAACGCCGCTAACAGAGCGGGTTTTTTAACGCAATAGTACTTGATCAGTCGATCGTCACACTTTTCGCAATGTTGCGCGGCTGGTCCACATTGCAGCCATACTGCAGGGCAATGCTGTAAGCCAGCAACTGCAGTGGGATGATTTCAAGGATTGGCAACAACAGTTCACAAGCCTTGGGAATGTAGATCACTTCGTTTGCATACTGGCTTGGAGTTGTATCCCCTTCATTCGCAATACAGATGATTCGTCCCTGTCGTGCTGTGACTTCCTGAATCTGCTTGAGCATTTTTTTGTAACGCACACAACTCGCAGGATGGTTTTTATCTTGGGTCGCAAGGGCTACCACGAGCATTTCTGAATCAATCAATGCAGAAGGCCCGTGCTTCATCTCTCCCGCTGCACAACCTTCCGCCGGGCGGTAGGAAAGTTCCTGCAGTTTCCGTGCTCCCTCAAGTGCAATGGGAAAGTGGATGCCACGACCCAGGAACAGGAACTTGCTGACTCTCCAGAACTGTCGAGCCAGGTATTCGCAAAAACCCATGCTTGAAAGTGCGGATTCCACGAGGATGGGGAGGGACAAAAGTTCCTGGGCGTACTTTTTTGAATCCTCTTCGGACAGAACACTACGGATTTGGCCTAGATACATTCCGAACAGGAACATTGCAGTTAGCTGGGCTGTGAAGGTTTTAGTTGAGGAGGAAGCAAGTTCAGGCCCTGCAAACGTAAAGATGGAGCCCAAGGCAGTTGAAGATATCGAAGAGTCCACCGCATTACATATTGCGATGGTCTTCGAACCCTTCTTCTGGGCCAGTCGCTGGGAAGCCAGTGTATCTGCAGTTTCACCGGATTGGCTGATCGCAATGGTAAGAACGCGGTCATCAATCAAGGGATCGCTATACCTGAACTCACTGCCGTATTCCACTTCAACATGAACTCTCGCCAGTTCCTCAATCATCCCTTTGCCAGCTAGTCCGGCATGCCAGGAACTTCCTGATGCAATGATATTCAGGTGCCTGATTTCCCGTAACTCTTCGGCTGTAATTCCCAGTTCTGCTAGGAACACATTGCCATTCTGAGGGTCGATCCGGCCCATGGCTGTGTCACGGATGGCACGTGGCTGTTCAAAAATCTCCTTGAGCATAAAGTTCTTGTAGCCGCTTTTATCTGTCATCAGTGAATCCCACAAGATGTGCTGTACGGGACGAGTGGTGGGGAATGAATCGGAATCGATGACCCTTACTCCACTGGAACTCAGGATTGCCAGGTCGTTTTCCTCCAGCTTAATCATGTCCTTTGTTTGATGCAGTATGGCTGGAATTTCCGAGGCAACGAAATACTCGTTCTCACCAATGCCTACCAGAGCGGGCAGTCCGTGTTGAGCAACGACAATATTGTTGGGTTGGTTTTTGGAGATTGCGGCAAGCATGAACTCTCCATTGATGTTCTTGAGGGCCAGTTGTAAAGCGTCTTCTAGAAGAGCCCCGTCCCGGTAGTTGTTTGAGATCAGGTGTGCCACTACCTCTGTGGCTGTGGTTTGTTGGTGGAGAGCGGTAGTACTGGACAATTTCTTCTTGAGTTTTGGCAGGTTGTAGATTTGACCGCTCAGGACGACGACAATGCCGTTTGTTCCGCCAAACTCTCGCTGGGTATTCTCGACATCATCAGGGTTGCCAGAGGCCCAGTTGGCCTGCCCAATGCCATATCCGGCATGAACCGGGTTCATTTGTGCAGACTGTTCAAGGTTACTGAGCTTGCCCTGGGCATACAGGGCATGAATCATTCTCTGTGGAGTGACAACAACAATGCCTGCGGTGTCGTATCCGTGATATTCAAGTCGACGCAACCCTTCCAGGATTACGGAACTTGCATTCTGCTCTCCGACGTAACCGAAGATTCCCGACATAGTGGCTTCAGTAGCCTGAGGCTACTCCAGTATGTTCACCGTGAAATCTTCGATGACTGGGTTTGCGAGCACTTCAGCAGCCAGTTTTTCCATATCTTTTTGGGCTGTCTTGGGGTTGGTGCCGGAAGCGAGTTCGATTTCGAAGAATTTGCCCTGTCGTACATCGACTATGCCTTGATGGCCATGTCCTTGCAACGCCTGGGTAATTGCACGGCCTTGCGGATCAAGGACCGTTTTTTTATATGCAACCTGGATGATTACCTTCATATTCCATTATATGTTTGCAGCCCAAATTCAAATTCTTTCGGGAACAGGCATGTGCCTTTATTGTAAGTTTGCTGTTCTTTCTTCCAAATCTATCGCCAGCTGTTCCTGTTCTTGCTGGAGTTGCAGGTAGCTGGCAAAACGACTTTTCGAAACATTCCCGCCTTCAACAGCTTTCTGCAGCTCACAATCCGGCTCGTTCTCGTGTCGGCAGTCCCTGAAATGGCATTTACCAAGCAGGCTGTTGATTTCCTGAAACACTTGATCAATGCTCTGTCGACAACTCCAGGGGTGGAGTTCCCGGATCCCGGGGATGTCCATGATGAGCGAACCATTGGGGTGAAGGATCAACTCACGGCGTGAGGTTGTGTGCTTTCCGCGTTGATCCTTGTCGCGGACGTTCCCTACGCTTTGGTGTTCCGCTTCAATCAAAGCGTTCACCAGGGAAGACTTGCCAACACCCGAGGCCCCTGCAAGTGCGATGGTATGCCCGGGATTCATGAATCGGCACAGTGATTCTAGCCCGGAATTCGTTGTTGCACTGGTGTGGACAACAGGATTGCTGCACACCACATCCCTGAGTGCATTAAGGGAATTTGGGATATTCTGGCAGAGGTCAGATTTATTCAGAACGATCACCGGTTGTGCTCCACTTTCCTGGACTGCAATGAGGAAACGTTCAATCAATCGAGGGTTCAACTCCCGGTCAAGCCCAGCAACGATGAATACGGTATTAATATTTGAAGCGAGTATTTGCCGGTTTATGCCTGGGCCGGGTTGTCTTCTGGCCAGTACATGCTTGCGTTCAAGGATGCTCGTGGCAACTGCAGTTTCCGGATTGAACATTAACCAGTCTCCAGTTACTGCAGTCCCCAGGTTCCTGGGGAGGTTGAGTTCGACTATTCCACTGGGAGTATAAACACTTGCCAGCCTTTTTGTAGCAAGTCGTACTCTTCCGAGTTCCAGTCCTGACCCATCTAGTTCAGGTAGTTTTCTTTCAGGATCCCACCCGTAACAGGAAAGACTCGTCATGAAGAGTTGGCCAACTCATGCGGGTTTGGCTGTATGCGTCGTTTGGCCGCTTGCAGGGTGTTGGACATGAGCATTGCAATCGTCAATGGGCCGACACCTCCGGGTACAGGAGTATAAGCCGCTGATTTCTGTTGGACATCCCTGGGATGGATATCACCGACCAGGGTTTTCCCTGTTTTTCTAAAGCGTTGCAAGCGTTCAGGATCATGCCTGAACAATTGTTCAACCAATGCTGCATCTGTCAATCGATTGATACCGACATCCAGCACAACGGCGCCTTCACGGATATAATCACCTGTCAGCATGGCGGGTCGTCCAATCGCTGCAACCAGAATATCAGCCTGTTGACAGACTTCCGACAAATCAGGTGTTTTTGAATGACATACCGTGATAGTGGCATGTTCTTGTAGCAAAAGCAGTGCAGCAGGTTTGCCAACAATGTTACTGCGACCCACGATGACCGCATGTTTGCCTGCAATCGGAATGTTGCTGCGCTTGAGGATTTCGATTAGTCCTTTGGGAGTACATGGCACCAGGCTGGGTTCTCCAGCCACAAGCTTTCCGGTGTTGACAGGATGAAATCCGTCGACATCTTTTTCGGGTGAGATTGCCTCCAGGACAGCAGTTGTATTTATCTGATCAGGCAAGGGTAACTGTACCAGGATGCCATCGATTTCTTGCCGTTCGTTCAGGGATTCGACCAGTGCCAACAAGTCTTTCTGTGAAGTGTCAGGAGATATTTCAATGGTCTCGGAATAGATTCCGACCTGTTTGCAGGCTTTGATCTTGTTACGGACATAGACCTGTGAGGCTGGATTGTTACCCACAAGTACGGCCACCAGTCCCGGGGTGATCCCCTGATTTTGGGTTTGTTGAATCTCTGTTGTTAGCTCGGCCAGGATTTGATCGCGGATCCGGTTACCATCAAGAATCTGTCCAGCCATTGAAAATTGAATCGTATCAGACCATGCGTTCAGCTTTGAACATTACCTGCCCATTGTGATTGCTTCAGGATTATTAAAACTGCATTTGAGACGGTAAGTAAGTAATGACAACAAATCTGTTTTAATCAATAACTGGTCTTAGGTAACTCGGGTGTCCTTTTTTGCCTGCTTGAAACATTTGATGATTGGTTGAGTCTGTCGAGTGTTATCAGTTGGTAGTAACCCCGAGTATGTGTCCACTGGTGTCTGTTGATGACTTCCCGAAGTACTGCCGACAAAGTGAGTCAGACAGCGAATATATCAAAAAAGGAAGTTATATCTGGTCATATTGAGCGGGTCACATTTCATAGCGAGGAAGGGTTCTGCGTTTTGCAGGTCAATGTTCGGGGCCATCGTGAGCCACAAAGCGTTATCGGTAATGCACCTGTTGTTTCTCCTGGAGAGTGGGTCACCGCTACAGGAGAGTGGGTGAATGACCGGAAGTTTGGTTATCAGTTCCGTGCATTCTCCATGCATATTTCCGCACCGACTTCCCTGGATGCGATTGAAAAGTACTTCAGTTCGGGGATGGTCAGAGGCATTGGAGCCGTTTATGCCAGTAAGCTGGTCGCAGCTTTTGGGGACAAGGTATTCGATGTAATTGAATCTGAGCCTGACAAACTACAGGATGTTGAGGGAATTGGTCCCAAGCGTGCGGAGGGGATCACTTCGGCTTGGGCTGAACAGAAGTCTGTACGAGACATCATGCTATTCCTGCACAGTCATGGTGTCGGGACTGCACGAGCCGTACGCATTTTCAAGGCTTATGACGTATATGCCGTGCAGGTGATATCCAAAAATCCGTATCGACTGGCTCGGGATATACGTGGTATCGGGTTCAGGACAGCGGATGAGATCGCCATGAAGTTGGGTATTGAGAAAACGGCCATGGTCCGTGTCCGGGCAGGGATTTCCCATGCACTTGAGAAAGCAATGGAGGAGGGGCACTGCTTCTTGCCACATGAAGAACTCCTGGAAAATGCGCAGAAACTCCTTGATGTTCCTGATGACCTGATCAGTACAGCTCTTGAGCACGAGTTGCAAGAGGATGTTCTGGTTTCAGAGCAGATTGGAGAAAAGCAGTGTATCTTTCTTGCATTAATGCACCATGCGGAAAAAGGAGTTGCCGAGAGTATCAAGAATCTGATGCACAGTTCGCTCCCCTGGTCCCAGATTGATGTCAACAAAGCCATTCCATGGGTTGAACAACATCTCTCCGGATTGAAGCTTGCGGAGAGCCAGGTCGATGCAGTTCGAAGGGCATTGAATTCGAAAGTTATGGTGCTTACGGGTGGCCCCGGTGTTGGGAAGACTACGATCGTCAACGCCATTCTGAAAATACTGCAGACCAAGAAAGTCAAAATTGCCCTTTGTGCACCAACTGGTCGGGCAGCTAAACGTCTCGGTGATGTCTCCGGGATGGAAGCCAAAACCATCCACAGGCTTCTCGAGTTTGATCCTGTGCGCAGGAAGTTTCGACGTGATGAAGAAAACCTGCTTGAGTGCAACCTGCTGGTTGTCGATGAATCATCAATGATAGATGTCCTGTTGATGAATTCGTTGTTGCAAGCCGTGCCGAAGCAGGCAGCATTACTACTTGTGGGTGATGTGGACCAGTTGCCTTCAGTTGGGCCTGGCCAGGTACTGGCAGACTTGATCGCAAGCAACAAGATCCCGGTTGCAAGGTTGCGGGAAGTATTTCGCCAATCCTCCAGTAGCAGGATCGTTGTGAATGCTCATTACGTCAACAGGGGGTTGATTCCTGACCTCGAAAGAACGGAAGGAGAGAGTGACTTTTACTTTGTTCATGGTGGTGAGCCTCAAGACATCGTGCAGAAGATCCGGGAACTGGTGTGCTTTCGTATTCCCAAGAAATTCAAGCTGGATCCGATCCGCGATATCCAGGTCCTATGTCCCATGACTCTTGGTGAAGTCGGTTCAAAATCACTGAATCTCAAGTTGCAGGCTTTCCTGAATCCTGGACAAACTGAAAAAGTGGAAAGGTTTGGCTGGACCTACACTCGTGGCGACAAGGTGATGCAGATCCAGAATGACTACGACAAGAACGTATATAACGGGGACATTGGCTTTGTTCACTCCCTGGACAAGGAAAACGAGGAACTGATGGTGGATTTTGATGGCAGGCATGTTGTGTATCGGTTCAACGAACTCGATCTGGTGGTACCGGCCTATGCGACGACGATCCATAAAAGCCAGGGTTCAGAATATCCGGCAGTCATCATTCCACTTGTTACCCAGCACTACATCATGCTGAAACGGAAACTGATCTATACAGGAATCACGCGTGGCAAGCAGTTGGTTGTTCTGATCGGACATCAGAAAGCGGTTTCCATGGCTGTAAAAACCGTCACGGAGAACGAACGATGGACCAACCTCAAGCAACGGTTGGAAAATTCCAGCTAGCAGTGGAAATGATATTGATTTACTGCTGTGTCTATGTAGCTGCTTGAGACCTTCGGGTTTCGATCAACTGTCCGTGTCCAAAGCTCAGCACCCTGTCGCACAGTGAGGCAAAGGCAGGATTATGGGTTGCGATGAGGATTGACAGGTTTTCCTCACGAACCAGGCTGAGTAGCATATCCATCACCGCCCCACCTGTTGTTTCATCCAAATTCCCGGTTGGCTCGTCTGCCAGTAGCAGGTTTGGTCCTGAAACAAGTGCCCTGGCAATGGCGGTACGCTGTTGTTCCCCGCCAGAGAGTTCCCCTGATTGATGGATAGCCCTATTAGCAAGCCCTACTCGTTCCAGCCATTTCCGGGCAGTATGATGGGACGCTTCCTCGGAGACTCCATGGACTCGAAGGGGGAGTGCAACGTTCTCCAGTGCTGTGAATTCCGGTAACAAGTGGCAGTTCTGCCAGACGTACCCTATGTTGCGGTTCCGGTAGTAGGCGAGTTTTGATTCAGAAAGGGTATCAAGTGCCTTGTCCTGAAAAAACACCTTTCCGCTAGTGGGAGTATCAAGAGCTCCTAGAATATGCAGTAATGTCGATTTGCCTGCGCCGGACTTACCGACTAACGCGACACACTCACCACTGGAAATCTCAAAATTGAGACCAGTGAAGATTGTGATTTTCTGCCCACCTAAGTGGAAAGATTTGGTGAGTTCTTCGGTGCGTATGACTGGCTCAGCCATCGGTGTATGTTCTCTTTAACAATAGTATCCCGAGAATTTTATTAATGACCTGTTGTAGGTTGCCGGAAGCATCCACGCAATGATCGGCCTTCGAATAGCTTTTTTGGCGCGACTCGTGAAGCTTGGAAAATGAATCATAGTGTTGCGCAAGGGGTCGGTTGCTTTCATTGCGCACCCTGTTCCACAACGTGTCTGCGTCCGCATCCAGCCAGATTGATATACAGCCATCCTTCAGCAAGTCGCGATTGCGACTAAACGTGAAGGCTCCGCCTCCTAGTGCAACCAGACGGGAAGATCCCTTCTGTATCAACTCAAGTTGATCCTGCAAAGCTTCATGCTCAAGCTGACGGAACTTCTCTTCACCGTAGTCTGTGAAGATTTGTGAGATCGGCTTGTCAGCAGTTTTTTCAATTTCATTGTCCAGATCAACGAATGGCCAGCCCAGTCTTTTCCCCAGTGCTGTGCCACAAGTCGATTTACCACATCCCATGAACCCGACCAGGAAAATTGCTCTTGGCTCCATAGTCTGCGAGGATACAGTGCTGGATCCTGTTCTTTCCATCACTCTGCACTATCGCCAGTCACTTCATGATTCTGGAATTTTGCCATTCTGCCATGCACCAAGGCCGGAAACAGACGTTCCAGGATCACGATCATCCACCCGATCCTGGGAATCACGATAGTGCGTTTTCGTTTCAGAATCCCCTTGAGTATGGATTCTGCACATTGTTCCGGTGAAACGGTAAACCGACGTTTCCCAGGCATGTTGTCGGGCATCTTACCCTGCAGAAGATTCCTGGAAAAGGGCGTGTCGACGTAGCATGGACATAGATTCAGGACATGTATTCCCCGTTTGGATACTTCCATTCGCAAGCCGTTGGTATACGCATTGAGTGCATGCTTGGACGCAGCGTAGAGGACAAGGTTCGGGAGCACCACCTTGCCTGCCAGTGAGCTTACAGTAACAACAGATCCACCCGGTGGAAGCAGTGGAAGCAGCCTTCGTGTAATCTCAACAGGAGCATGAAAATTCAGGGCCATCATTTGTTGAATATTTGCAGGTACAGATGCCAATGAGGATTCATAGAGTCCGACTCCAGCATTGTGGACAATGACATCAATGGTATTGAACTCAGCAATCACTTGGCTGCAGAAACGGTCAAGTTCTGTTTCATCGGTTAAATCCACCGCGATGATGCTTGCTCCACCACATTCAGTGGTTACCGATTCCAGTGACTCGTGCCTGCGTGCTGTCAGTATGAGGGATGCCCCATCCTGTGCAAACCGCAGAGCACAGGCTCGGCCGATACCTGAGGAAGCACCGGTGATCAATACTGTCTTGTTCTGGAACTGCAAGCTGTCACTAACAGTGTTCCATGGCTGGGGATAACAAGTTGATACGAATCGCAAATGGAATGGGCTTCTGGGGGGACTGGCAGGAAGCCCCGCATCGCATGATGGAGGAAGGGCCGATTGACTACTTGGTGCTGGACTACTTGGCGGAAGTCACCATGTCGATCATGCAGAAGCAGAAGCAACGTAATCCAGAGTTGGGATTTGCTACCGATGTCGTTGATCTTGCTGTTGATCTCCTGCCCAGGCTGTTGAGCGACGGTATCAGGATTGTTACCAATGCAGGAGGTGTGAATCCGCTTGCTTGTGCGAAGCAGATCCTGAAACGAGCTGAGCAAGAGGGTATCCGGGGTGTCAGGGTTGCTGTCGTCCATGACGATGACATCTTCCCTCAGATAGATGACATGCTTGCCCGAGGTGTTCGCTTCGATGAAAGCAGTTCAGGCCGTGGAATAGAAGAGATCCGTGACAACTTGCTCAGTGCCAATGTGTACCTCGGTGCAGCCCCGCTTGTTGAAGCCCTCCAGCAGGATGGATGCACAGATTGTGATTGCAGGACGCACGACAGATACAGACCTGACACTGGCGCCAATGATGTATGAGTTTCAATGGCAGGAGCAGGACTGGGATCGATTGGCTGCAGGCACGATTGCTGATCACATTATCGAATGTGGTGCACAGTGTACCGGTGGGAACTGTTGTTTTGACTGGATGTCCATCCCGGACATGGACAGGATTGGCTACCCGATTATTGAAGCAAGTGAAGATGGCACCTTTCTTGTTACCAAACATTCTGGTAGTGGAGGGAGGGTTTCCATGGCAACAGTGAAAGAGCAGTTGTTGTATGAGTTGGGCGATCCTCAAAACTACTTGACGCCGGATTGCCGGGCAGATTTCTCAAGCATTGAATTACACCAGGAATGCGAGGATTGTGCGGCTGTTGTCGGTGCTCGTGGCGGACCCCGTCCCGAGACACTAAAAACTTCCTTGACTTACAAGGATGGGTACAAGGCAACAGGTACGTTGGTCTACAGTTGGCCACAAGCTATTGAAAAGGCTCGGGCAGCAGAGCGAATTGTGAGGAAACGTCTAAGTGCGCTTGGTTTGCAATTTGATGAAATCCATGTCGCACTGCTCGGGATCGATGCCTGCCATGGCCCTGTTGCTATTCCTAACCAGAATCCACAAGAAGTGCAGCTTCGGATGGGAGTGCGTTCGTCAGAGCGTGCAGCGGTTGAACGCTTCAGCCGCGAGATGATCTCACTGGTCCTGAATGGACCACCCACGGCCACGGGTTTTGGTGAAGGCAGGCCAAAAGTTCAGGAAGTAGTTGCGTATTACTCTTCACTGCTTCCAAGGGAAGAAATTGTTCCCAAGGTCGAACTTTTTGAACTGCAGTGAAGGGCTGAGGAGTTAACTCATTGGGCAGGCAGCATATTGCGAATTGCAACAATCCGCCAGCCATCCCTGCTTTTCACACACAGGAATGTGCTCCACATCTTGCGATCCTGGGAGCCAGCCACCCCCGAAATAATGTAGCGGGCATCAGCCAGAGCGGTATCAACGCTGATATACCGGACAGTTTCGACGGTGATTGTTCTTGTACCAGGGTTGCTACTTGTGCTGCGTTGCATTCCAGCTACAAGGGCTTCTTTCCCTCGTCGCCATGTACCCGAAGAGACAAGCTGGTCTGCATCATCTGTGAACAAAGTACCAATACTTTCGGCATCCCTGGACTCGCGTGCAGCCGCATAGCGGGCTACAAGATCTTTGATTGGCTGTGAGTCATGCTGTGCCGCAATTGACAGGAATAGTGGGACCCCCAATAGGAACACATTTGAGACTAGGAGAGATCTGCGAGGAATATGCATGGTTTTTCTTGTCAAAGCCCAGCTAGCAATAAAGCTTTGTTGGTGGATTGAGTTGCCTCAATATACACCGACCGTGACGCCACTGGCATTGGGTTCCTGGTAAGGACGTACGTTCCTCACGCCGTCCCAAGGATAAAGGTCGGTCGGAAGTTCCCTTTCGCATATGTCCCGTTCAGGGAATTGCGGCATGAAGAACTCTCGTGTCAGGGTTGTCAGGACTGCACGCCCAGTCTCGCCGTATCCAACGAGTTCATCCAGTTGGTCCAGATTGCAGACTTCAAGTACTGCTCGCGGTTGCGGTGGGTAGTAGATGATTGCGTAGTCGTCTTTGGGGTCAAACGGCTTGTGGCAGGCAAGTCCCATCAATGTATTACCGTAAGTTGCAGCAAAGTAGGCACCGTCCAGGAGTTCCTCACGAGCAAAACGGTGAAACTCCGGTGTCATTTCCGTACCGCCGCAAAACACACCACTAATGCCGAATCTCCTGAGTGAAATTCGCTCACATAGTCCTTCGAGCAGTTTGGGTGTCGCAAAAAGACAACGGATTCCGGGATGCGCTTTCAGGATGGTTAATGCCTGGTCGATGCAATGCTGTTTGTAACGCTCTGCTTCTTCGTAATGGCCTCTTCTGAGCAACTTGACGACCCAGCGAGGGTCAAGATCCACAGCAAAGCAGATGCCTCCACGAACCTGTGCCAAGTACTCGACTGCCAATCTAAGACGACGTGGGCCACTTGGGCCCAAGTGTAACCAGTCGGCTCCAGGCGGGAAGTATTCATCGGGCAGGGTTTTCGAGAACTCGGCGTAATCAATCCGGAAATCTTCTGAATTGATCCGTGATTTGGGAACCCCGGTCGTACCACCTGTTTCAAATACATAAATTGGTTTGCCAGCCAGTCCTTTGGGTATCCAGCGCTTTACTGGTCCGCCTCGGAGCCACTCATCTTCGAACGAAGGAAACTGGCTCAAGTCACTGAAACTACCGATACGGTCACGTGGGTCCCAACCCAATTTGTCCTTGGCGTAATCCAGCCAGAAAGGACAACCGGTATCCGGATCGAAGTGCCAGGCGATGATTGAACGCACATGCGTGTCCAGCACTTCCCTTGCGCCGATGATTCGATGCTCAAGAGTTGACATGGTTGTTGTGCTCAAGGGGTTGATGAGGCAATTGCATACAAATGCGAGCGAGTCATGACATAAAGTGTGCCGTTGGCGGCAACCGGCGTTGAGTAGATGGTGTTCCCGAATTGGATCTCCGAGAGTACTTCCATCTGTCTTCCTGTCTTGAGAACACTCAGGTCCCCGTCTTCATCACCTATCATCACCTTGCCGTCCACAACATAAGGAGACCCCCAGACAGCTGCCAGCGTGTCATACTCCCAGAGCATTTCCCCTGTTGCCAAATCAAGGGCATGAAAAAAGCCCGAAAAATTTGCGGCGTAGACAATGCCGTCATGGATGGCCGCGGTAGAGATTGTCCTGCGGAATGGATGATGCCATTTGACATGGGTAGAAGTGATATCCCCGGTACCGCTTGCATCCACTGCCCAGAAGTGCCCGACTCCCTCACCGTGTTCCGGATCCTGACCAACAGCAAGATAGACAATGCCGTCCAGAAAGACCGGTGTTGCGATGATGTTATTCCTGTCACCGCGACCCTGCTTCCATTCGGATTCCTTGGGATTGACGTCAAACTTCCAGATCTCATCACCTGTCTCGGGTACAAAGCTGCGAAGCCAGCCATCACCGCCAGCAAATACGACTTGGGTTTTGCCACCTGCTTCCCCAAAGGCAGGAGATGCCCATTGTCCATGCAGGATACTGCGACCGGGTGAATTGTCTTCCCAGATGATTTCCCCGGTTTTCTTGTTGAGTGCCAGGAAACTTGGGCTTCGGGGGGAAGGGATATTGATGTGGCTCTCATCGACTCCGTTGGATGTATTCACGAACAGGATATCTCCAATCACCATGGGGGATGTTGCTGCCATGTTGTGCGGAAACACTCCTAGTTCGTTGTACATGTCGAGAGTCCAGAGAACATCACCGTCGAATTCAGAAGTGTGCTGTTCATCCGTCACTGAGCCGTCATTTTCACCATCCCGAAATCCTTCAGCATCAAGCGCGACGACTTCAGCACGATTTGATACGTAGTAGACGATGCCATCAACAACAGCAGGAGAGGAACACACCCCCTGTTCGGGCCAATCATTAACACGCCCGGCTTCCATCTTGGCGTGAGTCATTTGCCACAGAAACTCACCGTCTGCTTCGTTGAAGACCATGATTACTCCGCGGTCCCCACCCTGCTTGGGGTCTCGCAGCAGTTCGTTATTTGTACCCAGGAAGACCTTGCCGTCCGCAATGACAGGGTTTCCATAGGACTGTGAACCTACTTCTGCAACCCATTTGATATTGTTCTTGTTGCGGACATCCCAGGTGCGGGGGATCTCGCCTTCACTAGAGACCATGTTGCGGGAAGGATTACCCCCCCACATGGGCCAGTCTAGACCGTACAACGGCAAGATCGTGGTAACGATCAAGGCAGCAATGAGGCATGCATTCCGAAACAAGGATAAGGGCATCGTATTCTCCCGAGAGTTTTAGGGCCTGATCAGCCGCCGAAAAGCGTTACCTTCAGGTTGTCGTAAAGGATGTCTGCGGATGAGTATCCATAGATTCCTGGACTGCCGTGGGTATGGCCGATAGGATCAGTAGCTTCAATTGTCCACTCTGAAGGTTCTGCTTCCTCGTTTGGCCAGACTTTTCCACGGATGATGGTGCTGTCGTCATCCTGAGGGTCGACACGCAACTTGATGTGGTACCAAACGTCAGGATCCCAGGCAAAGGGAATTTCTTTTGAAAAGCGCTCAAATTCGGATAACCAGCTACGGATCATAAGTGCCTGGGCGTTTCCCATCAATGCCAGCGTGTAACGGTGCGAGAGGAGTCCAACATCTGCCATTCGCCTTCGTTGTTCTTTCGACAGTACTTCCGCTTCAATCTCATAACTGTCCTGTTGAGGGGTTCCGACATAGACTGTTGTACGCCAACTCCTGGGGTTGCCTGAGGGCTTTAGAAGCATCTTGCTGCCTTCACCACCATCCACAACCTTGAAGCGTCCCCTTGCAGCAGACCAGCCATCTGGTACGGCGTCTATTGCATAGCGCTCAAAATCTTCCACGAATCCCTTGTCAGGTTTTACAGCTATACGGGCAATACCACTTAAGTCACCAACCTTTGCTACCACATGGCCACCTTGAGGAAACTCTTTGCCAGCTGTAAACCCTCCCGAGCCATCCAGTTCAGCCTGCAAGGCACCATCAAGAGTCCACTCGGCATCCCGCTCGCCAATCAGACGCCCCTTTGTGTCAAATAGACGGGCTGTGAATTGAGCCTTTCCACCTGGTGTGAGATTGATTTCTGCCGGCAAGACCTGGACACTGGCTGGGCTGGCACCGTCAGGAGCAGGGGATGGGTTCCCAAGCGTCGCAACAGCCTGGGTAGGCTGTACTTCCTTATTGCCTATGCAGTACAACATGTTGTTGGTCACGAAATAAATCCGGCCTTGCGCAATTGCAGAGGATCCATTGATCTGGGTAGCACTGCCATCGGGATTCTTGAACAGGTCACGGTCGGTTTCCGTAGGCTCGTTCTTGCCGGCTAGCTTCAGGATGTGGAGCTTGCCATCCACATCGGAAACATAGATTTTTCCGTCTCCGATTACAGGTGAAGCCCGTTGGGCAATACCCAGGTTCCATTTCCATAACTGCTCTCCAGTGGCACCATCAATAGCGACCAGGTTGGCTGAGTTATCAACGTGGTAGAGGATGCCATCCTGGATAGCCGGTGTGGCATATCCGCCGGTGAAGCCGTCGAGCAGCCAGGCCAGCCTGGGTTTCCCGTCCGTGACCCGGGTAGCATCTAGTGCGACCAGCCTGCCCATTGCAGTACTGGAGTCGACATTTTCTTCACTGTGCGAGGCGTAAACGAGGTTGTTATCAATTACAACCGAAGAGTTGATCCCACGTTTTGAGAGAGGGAACCCCCATACTTTCTTGCCGGTTCCCACCTGGATTGCATAGATTCCCCCATCCCCGTTTCCTGTGATCAGCAGTCGCTCTCCATCAATCTCGTGTACGACAGGTACGGTATAGGTCGTGTCGTAGGGGGCGTTGCCTGGTGTTGAAATCCAGATTGTTTCCCCGGTGCGCTTGTCGAATGCATAAAAGCGGTGGCGCGGGATGAATGTCGATCCCCAGCCTGCCGAAAGAAAACTAACGATCAGCGAGTTTCCATCGATAACAGGCGTCACTGTGCGGCCACCAAAGCCGGATATCCTGCCAATTTCCTCGGATGTGGAGCGTTCCCACAAGACGTTGCCCTGTGGATCAAAGGCTATTACCATGCCTTCGACGCCATGGGCGAAGAGATTGGAGGTTTCAGGGTCGCCAACCAGGCTTGCCCAGCCGACACGATGGTGAGGGATGTCTGTCTGGAAAACGTTATAGCGATAATCCCAGGCAAGTTCTCCGGTGTTGGCATCCAGGCACACGATCTGCTCCTGCCAGCGTTTGGGGTTGTCGGGTTCTGCTAACCGGATCAGGCAAACCCTGGAGTCGATCACAATGGGCGTCGAGCGCCCTCCATAAGGAGCTTTCCATAGCAGGTTCTCCCCGTCAGCAGACCAACTCTCTGGCAACCCAGCTTCCGAACTCACACCCGTGGGATTTATTCCCCTCCAAGAAGGCCAGTCAGCAGCTATGGCCATCGAAGCCAGTGTGACTAGTCCCAACGCAAGTTGGCAAGTAAGGGTAAGTCGTAGATATCTGTTCAGCATTCTCAGTTGGCATGGTTTGGGTCTGCAAACCGTTAGAGGAGTGTTCATTTTAACAGCAAGATTCCTGAAAACCCTTGTTTCGAGGTATTTTGGAGGCTCGTCGTTGAAAGAATCATTCCCTGATCGAACTTATCCCGTTGGCAAGATATTCACTACAAGGAGCAGGGCAAGTCAGGAGCACCAATCCGGATGCTTGTAGCCAGGTTTGGACTAGATGGTCATGATCGGGATGCAGAGATCACTGCTCATGCACTGCGGGATGCAGGAATGGAGGTTGTTTTTCAGGACTTCGCAATCTCATGAGCAGATCGTACATGCAGAAGTCCAGGAAGATGTTGAATCTATTGGGTTGTCCATCCTGTCTGGTGCCCATAACGTGATCCTGCCACGCATCATGGAACTGCTTGAGGAACAGGGTGCAGGTGACATCAAGGTGGTCGTGTGAGGAATGATCCCAGATAATGACATCCCCTTGTTAAAGAAGACCGGGATCGCCGAATTTTTTTACCTGGTGCATCGGTGGCATTGATTTCGTCATTCCTTCAGGAGAATCGTCCGGAACGCTCCTTGGGCTGAGAGTTATCTGGGGGCAACGCCCTAAGAACGCAACTGGGCAGTAAGTCTTGCCTGAACAATGTTCTTACAGGGAATGTATAGCCAACAGGCGCAGTACCAGTGGAGATTATGGGTTGTCTGGATGATCGGGAAGATATAAACAAGCTCATGTTGACATTGTGAATTTGCAAGCTCGGCACTAGGGAAGTTTCAAGAATGAGTGTGTTGATGCCTGTTCGGACTCCTGATCTCAAACGCATGAAGCGTGGCGGCAAAAACTTCACCATGACAAGACTGCTTGATCGTTCAGGAGTTGATGTCCTGTTGGTGGGAGATGCGATCGCGCTGGTGATGATGGAGCAGAAGAACACTCTGCAGGTCACCATGGATGTGGTGGTTCACCGTACGGCTGCTGTGGCACGCGGCACAGAATGAGCCCTTGTCGTTGCCGACATGCCTTTTTTGAGTAGCCATACCGGTATCGGCGATACGGTACGTATGCAGGTCGACTGCTACAGGAGGGCGATTGTCGCCAGTGTCCAGCACGCCGGTTATGTTGTCCAGAGCGGAGCTTGAACAACGGTAGACGCTCAGTTCGATGAGCATCTAGGACCTGGCCGTTGAAGCGTTCGCGGAGCTCAGTCTATAGGCTCTGCTGCTGGGCTTTGAACCACGTCAGCAGGCAATTTATTACTGATAGAACGGTTGGCTCTTAAGCCAGCGCGGACCGTAGTGGGGTTGAGGGAGGCCAACTTCGAGGGCGCCCAGATCGGGGGCGTTTCCAGTGAAATTGTCGTTGACGGTTGGGATGCGGACGCCGGCGTCGGTTGCTCTGCTGTTGTGCTTGAGGCGGAAGTCCAGGTCCTTGGCGTGATAAACGGCGTGGCGCCTGGATGGGGAGGGCGGGATCATCTGTTCAAAGATGTCGAAGTCGAGTACCAGGCCGTGCTGTTCCTGGCCCGTGGCTGCTCGGAGTTCACCCAGCGTCGCAAACGTCTGCCAGTCTTCGGGACCGGGTTCGTACATCGTGGCGCTATCTCGTGGTGCGAGCCAGCGATACTGCTCGGAGACGCCCTTGTTGGGGCGGAAACCGTTGTAGTCCGAACTGTAGGTTTCGGTTGCATTCGACCAAGTCATCACACCTCGATCGGGCGTATCGCGTCCCAAGAAGAGGTTGTTGCGGAAGTGCATGTTCGACGAGGTGTCGCGCGCACCCTGTTCACTAATGATGGTGTTGTGGTAGACGAACAGTCCGGCAGCTTTGGCAGAGAACTTGAAGGCGACGCCGCTGGGGACGTGGTATAGGAGGTTGCGAATGAAATACACCGGGCCGCCGAAGACTGGTTGTGAACTGTAACCGCCGTGCGCCACGTTGACGCCGCGGTTGTTGTAGACACGAATGTTGTGAACGCCGCCGTCGGTCTCGATGAAGTCGTCGCCGGACATGTGAATATCATTGTTGTAAATGTCGATCGAGGAGGCGCGTCGATTGGGGTCGGTCTCGGGCGTTCCATAGGTGGAGATACCGATGGCGTCGTGGAAATACGCGACAGCGTTGTGGGCGATGACGTGTCCTGGTCCGTAGACCTTGACGGCGTAATAGCTGCGGACTTCGTGGGAGCCATAGGGGCCAGCACTACGCCAAAGGGGGCCGGTCCATCCGACGAGCAAGTTGCGTTGCTCGATGCGGCCCAGAAAGATGTTGTCGGCGATATAGAAGTCGCTCGATCCGGCATATTCGGTCCAGACACCGAAGCCAATGTCTTCGAAGCGACAATTCTTGACGGTGAGGCCAACCGCACCGGTTACCGCTTTGAATCCGGCGAAGAAGGCGACATCGGTGTTGCGGAAAGTGAGTCCGTCGAAGATGTGGTGGGTGGAGGCGCTGACGTCGAACAGGCGGTGGTTGCCCGCACCATCGAAGACGACCTCCCCGTCGCCGGCGGCTTTGATGGTGATGGGTTTTTGGGGTTCTGCCTTCAGCGTCAGCCAGTGGGTGCCGTCGAAAGGCGTCATCATCGGATCGACGTAGTTAAGACGGTCGTTGCGGTAGACACCAGCATGGACCAAGATTGTGTCGCCAGGTTGCACGCGGCGCTCCCAGACGACATTCCAGTCGCCCAGGCCAGCACCGTAGTAGGCCTGAAGCAGGCTGGTGAAGTGGGGTGTCTGCTTCTCGCCCTCGTGATCTGGCGGGTAGACATGCAGGGTGTGTCCACCGTCGTACGGCTGCGGCTCGGTGCGCGTGGTAACCCGGACGGAATGGTTGGTGTCGCCCTCGGCGCCGTCGGGGTCGCTGAGCCTGAAGCGGCACTCGTATTCGGTGCCGGGCTCAAGGTTGAGGATGCTGCCCGCAAAGCCGGCAGGGACGGTGTAATCGAGATGCTCCCGTTTACGGAAAACACGCTCGCCACCAACACGCACCAGGGGTAGCGCCGAGTGCCACAAAACGTCACCCACAGTACGATACTCGACCGAAACCGAAGCGTTGCGGTTGTCATCTCCGGCAATAGACCACTCGAAGCCAAGGTTTTGGAGCGTTGGGTGCTCGACGGTGAAGTTACCAGCCTGTGTGGAGTCTTGGGCGTGGGCGGAGACAGCCAGGAGAAGGAAGAAACATGGTGAGATTCGTAGCATAAGGCTCGATTTTAGGTCAATTCCCTTCCACGAGGTTTCGCCGACTCTCTCATGTATGACAGGTACTGTATAGGTCGTGTCGTATGGGGCGTTGTCCGGTATTGAAATCAGATTGTTTCCCCGTTGCGCTTGTCGAATGCATAATAATAAGTGGTGGCGCGGGATGAATGTTGATCCCCAGCCTGCCGAAAGAAACTCACTATCAGCGAGTTTCCATCAATAAATCGGGTGTCACTGTACGGCCACCAAAGCCGGATATCCTGCCAATCTCCTCGGAAGTGTAGCGTTCTATCAAGACGTTGCCTTAGGTGTCAAAGGCTATTACCATGCCTGCGACGCCATGGGCGTAGATAGTGGAGGGTTCAGGGTCACTGGCCAGGCTTACCCAGCAGATACATGGTGAAGGATGTTTGTCTGGAACACGTTATGGCTGCAATCCCAGACAAGTTCTCCAGTGTTGGCATCCAGACACGTGATCTGCTCCTGCCAGCGTTTGGTGCTGTCTGGTTCTCTACCTGCCTTGCGATCCAACGGCCAGCCACTACCTCAAGGAACTCATGGATGCGGTGTTCGGACCAGACAACTTCCGCAGCGAGATTATATGGCGCAGGAGTAACGCCCACAACAAGCTAACCAAGCAATATGGACCGATCCACGATACCTTGCTGTTCTATTCGAAAGGCAAGAGGTTCACGTTCCATCCGGGTCGCACTCCGTACACGTCTACCTATGTCAAGAAGAACTTCCCTTACTCCGACAGTCACGGCAAGTACGATACCTTGCTGTTTCTATTCGAAAGGCAAGAGGTTCACGTTCCATCCGGGTCGCACTCCGTACACGTCTACCTATGTCAAGAAGAACTTCCCTTACTCCGACAGTCACGGCAAGTACCAGTCAAACGTCTTGACCGGATCAGGAACAAGGGCTGGGGAAAGCGGGGAGCCGTGGCGGGGATACGACCCAACACCGCATGGCCGTCATTGGGCAATACCATCCTCGATCCGTTCCCTGATTAAGTTCGACACAGCTAATGACTCAGTGCAGCGGGTACTTGACAAGTTGGACGCCCTCTCGTTGATCATCCACCCAAGGACGGCGGGTAAGATGCCTCGGTACAAGCAGTACCTGAGCAGTTCGCATGGGGTTCTCTAGCAGGACTTATGGGCATTCCAGCCGGGAACGCAAGGCGTGCTGTGGAATTCCACTGAGGGCGTTGATGAGGATATCAAGTGGCTTGACAATGAATCCGAGCGCGTAGGCTATCCAACCCAAAAGCCGCTTGGATTGCTGTCGAGAATCATTGAATCCTCATCCAACGAGGGCGATATCGTGCTGGACCCATTCTGTGGGTGTGCCACGGCACCTGTGGCAGCCGAACGGCTGAACCGCCAATGGGTGGGAATTGACCTGTCCACTAAGGCAATAGATCTGGTCAAGCTGAGACTGGACGGACTCCTTGGGACGCTCTACCGCCCCGACATGGTGACAGCCAGAACAGACATCCCGAGACGGACGGACGTTGGCAAACTACCGCCGTACAAGACGCCCCGCCACACCCTCTACGGCAGGCAGGAGGGCCTATGCGCCGGTTGCAATCACCACTTCCCGTTCCGTAACTTGACAGTGGACCACATCACGCCGCGTTCCAAGGGAGGAACCGATCACCTAGACAACCTCCAGTTGCTGTGCTCAGCCTGCAACTCATCCAAGGGCACGATTAGCCAAGCCGCGTTCATTGCCAAGCTCAAGCGCGAAGGCATCCGCGAGTAGGATTGCCCGGAACATTCCCGCCAGATTCCGTTTCTGAGCACTTTGGTATATAAGGCCCTTATTTTAATGGCAAGATTCCTGTAAAACTCTTGTTTCTCGTATATTTTGAAGACTCGTTGTTGAGCTAATCGCTCCCTGACCGAACTCATCCCGTTGGTAAGATATTCACAATATGGAGCAGGGCAAGTCAGGAGCACCAATCCGTGTGCTTGTAGCAAAGCCTGGGCTAGACGGTCATGATCGGGGTGCAAAGGTCATTGCTCGTGCACTGCGAGATGCAGGAATGGAGGTTGTTTACACTGGGCTTCGTCAATCTCCCGAGCAGATCGTGCATGCAGCAGTCCAGGAAGATGTTGAATTTATTGGGTTGTCCATCCTGTCTGGTGCCCATAACGTGATTGTGCCACGCATCATGGAACTGCTTGAGGAACAAGGTGCCGGTGACATCAAGGTGGTGGTGGGAGGAATCATCCCGGATGATGACATCCCCGTGTTAAAGAAGATCGGGATCGCCGAAATTTTTCAACCTGGAGCATCCTTGGCATCGATTTCGACGTTTCTTCAGGAGAATCGTCCGGAACGCTCCTTGGGGTTCATGTTGACATTGTGAATTTGCAAGTTCGGCATTAAGAGAAGTATTCAAGAATGAGTGTGTTGATGCCTGTAAGGGTCCCTGATCTCAAACGCATGAAGCGTGGTGGCAAAAGAATCGCAATGCTGACTTCGTATGAATTCACCATGGCAAGACTGCTTGATCGTGCTGGTGTGGATGTCCTGTTGGTGGGAGACTCGCTCGGGATGGTGATGATGGGGCATGAGAACACACTGCAGGTCACCATGGATGTGATGGTTCACCATACGGCTGCAGTGGCACGTGGTACTGAACGAGCCCTTGTCGTTGCCGACATGCCTTTTTTGAGTTGTGGAGTATCTACGAAGTTTCGGACTATTTGGGCTGTGGCAGCTATGGCAGTCGAGTGGTCCCGGAGGTCGAGTGCACTTCATGATTGCTGAGAAGTGACCAACGAGCAGCGATGTCAAGGTCAAGCGGGTGTCCAGGCTCACTGAAAGCAAGGCCCGGTGCTGTATTTCACATGATTTCGGCGGATTTTACCAAATTATTCCATGCATTCGTCCGGCCGTTGTTCGAATTAAGGGCGCTCAAGGCTTCGGCACTGGCATCACTTTGCGGCAACCATCTGAACGATTACGGTGTGAGCGATCATTTGCTTAGTCAAACGGCGATCACTTGCTTTGTCAAAGAGTAGGTCTCGACCAACCGGAGCAGCTCGGCCGAAGAAGGGCGAGAGGTTGCCATACTAGGCAAGGCGCCTGCCGTGAGCGCCTGGCCGAGCCGAGAATCCCGGCACCTTCAGAGCTAGCGAGGCAGGTCGCGGGCCATGACCCTAAGGCTCTCGGCCAGCACGCCGCAATCGCCCCGGGGACCCGGCAGCTGGTATTCAGGTGTCCGATCCCACAAATTAAGCACCTTCCGGACAGCAATGCGACAGAGGTCCAATTCGTCGTGAAAGGCCGCTCAGATCTCCTCCGCAAGCGCCCGCTCGCGGTTGGTCAGTTGAAGGTCCAGCCTCGCTCGCTCCATGCAAGCGCAGTGTAGGCTCGCCAGCGACTGTACCCTGAAATGCCGCTCAAGAGTCGTCTACCCGATCCTCAAGCGCAACAGCCCAAGCTCGACCGCGAACTATACTGGTGTAACACCCACGGGGGAGCAAAGGGTCCACGTCAGAACCTAGGCGCACCACGCTTCAGCCGTTCCGTAATGACGAATTCCCCATCCTGATCCATCACAAACGAAGTGGTCTCCGGCCAGTCCTTGGCTGGAGACCTGCTCCGAGGCGAGGCCAGAGCGGGAGTCTCTGTATGAAACAGATCACTAAGGACCAGCACTTCGTTCCAAAGTGTTATCTCAAGCAATTTGTAAGAGAGGGGCAGATTCAGGTCTTCGATGTGCGGGCGAAGCAAATCCGGAAAGCCCGCAGTTACACGTCGGTGTGCTACGAGAGGTTCTTCTACGCCGCCGAGACCGGAGTTCAGGATGAAATCAGCCAAGCATTCGAAGAGGTGTTCGGCCAGATCGAGAATCTGATTGCGGAGGCTCTGCCAGGAATCATTGAACGGGCTGTCGCCCTCCAGCTAACCAACGACGACTTGGATGCGCTCGCGTATTTCATGAGCGTCCAGTGGCTTCGCACACCCTTCTTCCGGGAGCGGTTGAAGAAGAAGCAGTCGGAAGTAATGAAGTGGATGCTGAAGCAGCAAGCCAACTTCCCAGGATTTCAAGACAACATCCACAGCACGGCCGAGGGGCGCAAGAAATCGGACGAACCGATGGAGGAGGTGAAACAATTCATCCAGTCAGGTGAATACAACATTCGCTTCGACAACTCCCAACACCTCAACCTCATAGGTGAGGATCAGGTCAATGGATTCCATAACCTCCTGCTGGCGAAGAAGTGGCGAGTTATTCTCTCGGAGGAACCCTACCGCTTCATCACGTCTGACAATCCAGTTGCGGAGTGGATTCCGCCTCCAACAGGAATCTTTGGCGCAACCTTCACGGATCGGGGGCACCATCTCGCCCTCACGCCCGGCATCCTCATTGAGACAAGACGCCCTGACAGCATGAACCCTGAACAACAGCCAGTCGACCACCTTTCGTATCACACTGCCAACGGGAAAGGGGTTCTCATGTTCAACAAGGTGCTCGCCAACCATGCACACCAGTTTGCCTACGCACACCAGACGGACGAGCTCGAGCAACTCCTAAAAGAGAGTTGAAAGGTCGGGAACCGCAATCTCTGAGCCGATTTCTCGGAGGCTGGGTACGAGCACAGGCGATCCCCGCCCGTCCTCGACATCAGGACCTTGGGTGTCCGTCCCTTGGGCTCAGCAGCTTGCGGGCGGTGATGGTGATCGGCTGCGAATGTTGTTGGTGACGGATTTTGGCTGGGGCCGACACACCCTAACATTGGGGATTATATAGCTTACAGCCGAAATCTTTGACAAAGCAATTGAAAGCCGTTTGACAAAGCAATTGAAAGCCGTTTGACAAAGCAATTGAAAGCTTACCCCTACAGCTTACACATGATATTCAAATATTCAAAAAGGACATTTGACAAATGTATCAATTAAACGTATGATTTAAACAAACGTTTTAATCAATGCCACAGGTAATGGAAACCAAGGAGCAGATCCTGGACTGTGCAGAACGTCTATTCGGTGAACAGGGCATCGCAGGCGTCTCCCTACGCAAGTTGACCCGGGCAGCAGGCGTCAACCTAGCCTCCGTACATTATCATTTCGGGTCCAAGGAAGCGGTCGTCATCGCAGCCTTCACCAGACGAGTCCGGGCACTCAACCAGGAACGCATGATCCTTCTGGACGAGTTGGAAGCAAGAGCAGATCACTCCCCCCCGGATGTCAAGGATGTGCTTCACGCCCTCTTAATACCGATTCTCAGGCTTGCCCGGGACCCCGAGCGCGGCCAACGTTTCATGCAGCTGTTTTCCCGCATATACTCGGAGCCTGCAGACTACATTGAACCTTTCTTTGAAAAGGAGTTTGGCTACATCATCGAACGTTTCGAGAAAGCTTTTGGAAAGGCTCTTCCCGCGCTACCGAGCAAGGAGTTGAAGTGGCGCATGCACTGCGCAATTGGAGTGATGGTACACACCATGCTGCACAACAGTCGCATTCAGAAATGGACGGAGGGAGAGTTTGACCCGTCGGATGAAAAAGGGGCACTGGAATCACTTGTGCGCTTTATCGAAGCTGGCATGTGCGCCCCCATGCCAGACAACCTGGACCCAGCAGAATCCCTTGCAACTTATCACGAACTCAAAATATGAAACGTTATTTTGCAACAGCTGTCCTGGCAGCCCTTCTGACAACAGCATGTACCCGGCCAGTGGCACGGCCAGAGCGCCAGTTTCAGGTGCCCGCACCTCAAGCATGGATCGCTAACGAGACAAATCCTGCCAGCGACGATGTGAATTGGTGGGCCTATTTCCAGGACAACGGACTCGATACTGTGATTCGTGAGGCACTCAGCTGCAGCCCGACCCTGCGGGCAGCAGCCGCCCGCATTGAAGCAGCCCGTGAGCAACTCGTGATCGCCGGGGCAGCGAAGGTTCCGGAACTCACTCTGAGTGCCAACCGCCTGAGGCAACGCCAGAATTTCATTGGCTTGCCCTTTCCTGGTCTTGCTGGCAAAGTATTGAGCAACACCTATACAAACTCAGGCCTGTCCTTCAACGTGTCTTGGGAAGCCGACCTCTGGAATCGCATCGGGGCCGGAAAAATGGCAGTAACTGCTGATCTGCAAGCAAGAATTGCAGACTATGAAGCCGCCCGGCTGTCCTTGAGCGGGCAGGTTGCCAAGACATGGTTTTCAGCTGTCGAAGCTCGGCGCCAGGTCGGTGTTGCCCAGGCTGCCCTACAAAACGCAGAAATCACTGCCCAAAGGGTTCGCACCCGCTACGAAGCTGGCATGCGCAGTTCCCTGGATCTTCGTCAGACCCTGACTTCGGTTGACATTGCGCAAGCACTTGTAAAGCAACGTGAGCAACAGCTTGATCTCAATATTCGGCAACTCGAAACACTTGTCTGTAACTACCCCGCAGGAGATGCCATCGTGGCCGAGGACCTGCCCGAGTTGCCCGGAACCGTGCCAGCCGGACTACCATCCGAACTGATTCATAGACGCCCGGACCTTGTCTCTGCCGAAAGGGCACTGCTTGCAACCGATGCCCGCACTGTGGAGTCAAGGGCAGCCCTCCGGCCCAGCTTCTTACTCACAACAGCACTAGGGACTTCAAGCGACTCACTGCTCGATCTTGTCAATCCTGCCCTGCAAATCTGGAACTTGTCACTGGGTCTCGCGCAACCACTGTTCAACAAAGGGCGACTGAAGGCCAATGTTCGTGCCAACCAGGCTCGTGCAAGGGAAGCAGCAGCGACTTACGAGAACAGCACACTCAATGCTTATCGCGAAGTCGAGACAGCACTGGCAGCTGAACGCACCCTTGTGGAATGGGGGCATTCCCTGGCATCAGCCTCCCGCAACTCGATGGCTGCATACCAACTCTCCGAACAACGCTACCAAGCCGGATTGATTGATGTTTTTACCATGCTCTCATTGCAGCGCACCGCTTTCGATAACGAAAGTGCACTGCTTGAGTTGAGGCGGGCAAGAGTCAGCAACCGGGTTGACCTACATCTCGCACTTGGGGGCGGATTCAAAGATACGCCTGCAGCCATTCAAGGCGCCCCTGAAAACGAAATAACAAACAGGAGTACTCAATGAAAAGATTACGATTGATCCTGATGATAACCCTGCCACTATTGGTGGTTGGCAGTGGTGGGCTGGCTACCCTGGCACTCATCAATTCCTACGAAAAACCCACAACACTGCAAGTCGAGATCAAACCGCCCCTGGTTAGGGTGATGCCTGTCGAGACATCCTCCATGACTCTCACTGTTCGTGCCGAGGGTACCGTTACTCCACGGACCGAATCCCAGCTCGTGCCCGAAATCTCAGGACGAATTGTCGAGATGTCCCCGTCCCTGGTTGCGGGAGGGTTCTTTGAAAAAGGTGATGTCCTTATCAAAATCGAAACCCGAGAGTACGACTTGGCCTTCACAAGAGCCAAAGCTGCCATTGAGCAGACTAAGCTGCGGCTCATCATAGAACGGCAAGAAGCCGACATTGCCCGCAAGGAGTGGGAATTACTCGGTGAAGGCACCCCTTCGGCGTTGCTTGTCCGTGAGCCCCAGATCGCAGAAATCAAGGTCACGCTTGCTTCTGCAGAAGCCGCCCTGGCACAGACACAATACGATCTGGATCGGACCGTTATCAAGGCTCCCTTTGCCGGTCGGGTACGCTCCAAGCAAGTAGATGTCGGACAGTTTGTACAGCGTGGAATGACAGTGGCAACTCTGTATTCCATCGATGTCGCAGAGGTCAGGCTACCCATTCCGAATTCTGAACTGGAGTACTGCAGATTGCCAATGGCCTATCGCAACAGTTCCGAACCCAATTCCGGACCAGCAGTAAAACTGACGGCCCAATTCGCAGGTACAACACACAGTTGGCAAGGACGTATAGTGCGGACCGAAGGGGAAATCGATCCTCGCACACGCATGGTCAATGCCATTGCCCAGGTCCAAGATCCCTACGCCCTACTCAGGAACAGCCGACGCCCACCCTTGGCAGTAGGGATGTTTGTACACGCCGAGATTCAGGGGAACCGTGTTCATGGTGTTGTAAAAGTACCCCGCAACGTCATGCACTCGGACACGCAAATTCTTGTAGTTGATTCAGCCAACCGTCTTTACTCCCGAGAGGTTGATGTATTGCGAATGGAACGAGATTTTGCATTGATCCAGGGAGGTCTCCAGGAAGGTGATAGAGTCTGTATTTCCAATCTGGAAGCCTTTATCAACGGTATGCGGGTTAGTGTTGAGGAAACCATTAACCCCATTGCGCAGATCAGCAGCAAATGAAAGGCCTGATCGCTTGGTTCGCACGCAACCACGTGGTTGCAAACTTGATGATGTTCATCATTGTCGCAAGTGGCATTATTTCACTTACAGATCTGAAGCAGGAGGTGTTTCCTGAGATCTCAATGGACATCATCACCGTCAGCGTGGATTACCGTGGTGCTGCTCCGGAAGAGGTCGAGGAAGCCATCTGCGTTCGCGTTGAAGAGGCTATCCAAGCCATTGAAGGCATCAAGAAGCTCACTTCCACGGCCAAGGAGGGGTCCGGCTCTGTTTTAATTGAAGTCCTTCCAGAATACGATGTCAGGAAGGTTTTGGATGATGTCAAGGCGCGCGTCGATGCCATTGATACATTTCCTGAAGATGTAGAACGTCCAGTCACACAGGAAGTCACATCCCGCTTTCAGGTCATCAACGTCTCCATATCAGGAGATACCGACCTGATGACACTCAAACACTACGGAGAGAATGTCCGGGACGAGTTGACCGCATTACCAGAAATCTCCCAAGCGGAATTACTGATCGCTCCTCCCTACGAAATCTCGATTGAAGTTTCCGAGGATTCCTTGCGTCGCTGGGAACTGACGTTCGACGAGATTGCAAATGCAGTCCGCCGCTTTTCCATTGACTTGCCAGGCGGTTCAGTTAGAACTGATTCCGGTCAGATCATGCTGCGCACGAAAGGACAGGCCTATACAGGTCGGGAATACGAAAACATCCTTTTACTGACTCGTCCCGATGGGACGAGAATCTACCTCAATGACGTTGCGAGGGTCGTGGACGGCTTCGAGGAAGTCTCGAAGTCGGCAACGTTCGACGGCAAGCCCGCTGTAATCGTGCAGGTGTTCCGGGTCGGTGATCAGAGTGCTATCAAAGTGGCAGAAAGCGTCTATGAATACATTGATGAAGCTGTACTGCACGTGCCGGAAGGGATTTCGCTTTCCGTCTGGCAGGATTCAGCCAAGCTGCTGCAGAGTCGCATCTCGCTGCTAACCAGGAACGCAGTGAGCGGGCTCATTCTGGTGTTCGTGGTCCTGGCGCTTTTCCTGCGTCTGCGACTCGCATTCTGGGTAAGCATCGGTATCCCGATCTCCTTCCTGGGAGCACTAGGGACAATGCCGCTTTTGGGCGTTTCGATCAATATGATGTCGCTGTTTTCATTCATCCTTGTACTTGGGATCGTGGTCGATGATGCCATCGTCATTGGCGAGAACATCTTCACCACACAGGAAAAGAACCATGAAGGCATCAACTCAGCCATCCAGGGAACTCACGAAGTGTTCATCCCAGTAGCTTTTGGTGTTTTAACCACCATGGCTGCCTTTTCCCCCATGTTGTTCGTGTCGGGCATGATGGGCAAGGTCATGGTGGTCTTTCCACTGATCATCCTGCCCACCCTCTTCTTCTCGATGGTCGAATCGAAGCTGATCCTGCCATGTCATCTTTCCAGATTTAGGGAGCCCAAGGTACGCAACAATCCCGGCATCTTCTTCCGTGCCTGGGACGGTTTTTTCAATATTTTTTCCAATGGACTGGAGCAGTTCATCCGGCATATTTACAGCCCGTTCATTCAGATTGCACTGGAGTGGCGCTACCTTACTCTTGCAGTCGCAATGACCTGTGTCCTGCTGACTGCAGGGATGGTGGCTGGTGGTTATGTACAGCTGATCCTCTTTCCGACTGTTGAATCAGAAAACGTGGTGGCATTGCTGACCATGCCCCAAGATGCCCCGGTTGCCGTGACTGCTGAGGGTGTCAAGCACATTGAACGCACTGCCCTCGAGTTGCGTGAGGAAATCATGGCCGAAGGAGGGGAGGATGAATTCAAACACATTCTTGCCTCTGTTGGTGAGCATCCTTTCCGGATCGTGCAAAGTGGCCCAATGGCTGGCGGGGCAAGCTTTACAGGTGAGCATCTTGGTGAGGTAAATATCGAGCTGCAATCGACAGAAACCCGCAACATCACTGCTGAGGAAGTTTCGTCAAGATGGCGGGAAAAAGTCGGCCAGATTCCAGGTGCTGTGGAACTGTCGATCACACATGACCTGTTTGGTGGTGGCAAGGCGATTGACATCCAACTCAGTGCGCTCGACATTGACAAAGTCCAAGCTGCCTCAGAAGCTATCAAGCTGAAGCTCAACGAGTACCCCGGTGTAATCGATATCACTGATTCCTATCGGGGTGGCAAGCCGGAAATCAGCCTGTCTCTCACATCAGAAGGTGAGGCCCTTGGACTGACTCTGCAAAACCTGGGCCACCAGGTCCGGCAAGGCTTTTTCGGAGAGGAAGCACAGAGAATCCAGCGCGGAAGGGACGATATACGCGTCATGGTTCGGTATCCCAAACTGGCGCGGCGCTCAATCGGGGATCTCGAACGGATGAGGGTCCGTACTCCTGCCGGGGACCAGGTTCCCTTTTCCACTGTTGCGATCGCATCCATGGGCCAGAGCCCTGCAAGCATTACCAGGGTAAACCGCAGCCGTTCAATCAACGTCCAGGCCGAGGTTGATGAAACAATCACAACTGGCGGTCAGGTGCTTGATGATCTGGACGCTACCTTCTTGCCCCAGCTTATGGAGCAGTACAGCGGTTTGAGCTACACATTTGAAGGTGATGAAGCTGACTTCAGCGAGTCGATGGAAAGCCTCAGCAAAGGCTTTCTGGGTGCCATGTTTGTAATGTTTGCGCTGATGGCAATCCCACTCAAAAGCTATATTCAGCCGATTATCATTCTGAGTGCCGTTCCATTCGGTATGGTTGGTGCGATCTGGGGACATGCACTACTCGGCATGTCTCTCAGTTTTCTGTCCATGTGTGGCATGGTCGCGCTTGCAGGCGTGGTCGTGAATGACGGGCTGGTACTCGTCAATTTCATCAACAAGTATGTTGGCCAGTCCCATACCTTGCAAGAGGCAGCCAGGATTTCCGGCCAAGTACGCTTTCGTCCGATCCTGCTGACATCACTGACAACCGCTGCCGGAGTCACACCCTTGATGCTTGAGAAGAGCATGCAGGCCCAGTTCCTGGTTCCCATGGCTGTCGCCCTGGCTTTCGGAGTACTCTTTGCCACCGTGGTAACCCTGGTTCTGGTTCCTTCGCTCTATCTCATCCTGGAAGACATCCGCGGATGCGCCAACTGGCTCCTGAGGGGAACTGCCCCGCACAGCGCAGGTATTCTGAGCGAGGCTTCGGGGAGCCAGGCATCTTCGGCTGGAGATTAATCTGCGGTCCAGCAAGATACTGCCAGTGGCAAAGATGCTCTGATTGAGATTTGCGAAAATAGACAAATGGGGATCTTTGACGACGATGCTTTTCACCGCATCGGGAAGCTACCCCACTACGTTTTCGCAGAGATCAATACGATGCGTGCAAAGGCACGTAGCAACGGCCTGGACATTGTGGACCTGGGTATGGGCAATCCGGACGGTGCCACGCCGACAATCATCGTCAACAAGCTGACTGAAGCTGCCAAGTTCAAGCACAACCATCGTTACTCCCTCTCACGCGGTATTCCACGTCTGCGCGAGGAAATCTGCAAGCGATACAAGAAGAATTACAACGTCAGCCTTGACCCGGAAGACGAAACAATCGTCACTATGGGCAGCAAGGACTCCCTGGCACATTTGATTTTCGCAGTGATCGGACCGCATGATGCAGTCGTCATGCCTGATCCTTCCTATCCCATCCACCAATGGGGGGTCGTGATGGCAGAAGGTGAACAGATTGCAGTCCCAATGCCCTCGCCGGAAGAATTCCTGTCTCGACTCAAAGACCTGTACAAGCATCGAAAACGCAAGCCTGTCATGGTTCTGGTGTCCTTCCCGCACAATCCGACAACACAATGTGTAGAACTTGATTTTTTCGAGAAGCTGGTTGCCATGTGCCAGAAGCATGGCACAATGATTGTCCACGATTTTGCGTACGCCGACATCACTTTTGACGGTTACCAGGCTCCGTCCATGCTGCAGGTCCCGGGAGCTATGGAACTTGGTGTCGAGATATTTTCAATGTCCAAAAGCTACAACATGGCTGGCTGGCGGGTCGGGTTCTGTCTCGGTAATCCAAAGATGATTCAGGCCCTGGGACGCATCAAGAGTTACCTGGACTACGGCATATTCCAACCGGTGCAGATCGCATCCATCATTGCGCTGCGTCATTGTGAAGAGTTCACTCGGGAAATCGCAAATACTTACAAGCACCGCCGTACTGTACTGATCGAAGGCCTCCAGATGGGAGGCTGGGAAATTGAACTTTCCAAGGCAACAATGTTTGTCTGGGCCAAGATCCCGGAACGCTACGCCTCGCATGGATCCTTGAACTTTTCCAAGCTAATGCTTGAAAAAGCACTTGTAGCAGTATCACCGGGTATCGGGTTTGGCCCCGGTGGAGACGACAGTGTGCGATTTGCACTGGTTGAGAACGAGCAACGTTTACGGCAAGCTGCCAGAGGCATCCGCCAGATGCTACGTAATTGACTCTTACAAGACCAATTGAACACACTTGGCTGGACCCAGCCAGCACATTTGTTTCAGGATTTGCTCTGTATACTGGAAATAGGGGCTGACTACAAGCGTTCAAGCATTCTCTTCGCACCCTAAAGACCTGATTCCATGCACATTTTCCTCATGATTCGCACCCTCACAATCGCCAGTATTCTTTGTACCTTGACAATAGTTCCGCTGGAAGCACAACGGTTGAACAGGGTCATAGATGGCGTTGAGAAACACTACAACAGTCCGAGTTCCTTGCAGATGGAGTTCGTTCAATCCATGGACTACCAAGGTCAGCAAAGACTGAGCGAGAGCGGCATGGTCTTTCTGCAGCAGCCTGGCAGGATGCGCCTCGACTACACCAAGCCCTCAGGGAAATTTTCCGTCAGCGACGGGGAAATTTACCGCCTTTACAACCCACTGACTCACCAAGTGAGGCAAATCATGATCGGGGAAGTTAACGAGTTAAGTAGCCCGTTGGCCTTTCTGCTTGGCAACCTGAGAATGCGGCGGATGTTCAGCAACCTGCGTCTTGTTACATCAGATGAAAAGAACTTCCTCATTGGAGACGGCCATGGTGAGAAAGACTACTTCACCCACGTTGAATTCGGAGTGGATCTCGAAACATACACAATCAACAGCATCAAGATCTTCAGAAAAGATCAAGCAGTCAATGCATTCGAGTTCACGAACGAAATACAGAACCCCAAACTCTCCAGGGAACTGTTCGAGTTCATCGCCCCGGAAGGAGCCGATGTGCTCCCCCTCACACCAACCTTCAACGAAATCCCTCTGGCTGCATCACCTCACTAGGGTTCCAACCGTGCCGTCTCCAGGATGACAGGCAGGATGGGAACATCCTCCATCATGCCGCGACGGCTGGTCTGTACCGCCGAGATGCGGTCAACTACTTCCATCCCTTCAATCACCCGACCAAACACTGTGTAGCCATGCTTGCTCACAGCACGATCCAGATTCGCGTTGTCCTTGAGATTGAAGAAGAACTGGGAGGTCGCAGAGTCTTTTTGCCACTGTCGCGCCATGGCCAAGCTTCCTCGTTCGTTCTGCAACCCGTCCTTAGTCTCAATGCGAACAGGTTTCATGGTTGGCTTGAGTTCAAGCTCAGGAGTGAATCCCCCTCCCTGTACAACGAATTTCTCAATCACCCTGTGGAATACTGTGTCGTCGTAATACCCAGAGTTCACGTAGCCCAGAAAGTTCTGGACGGTCCTTGGAGCATGCTCGGGATAGAGTTCCATACGGATGACACCCTTGGATGTTTCCATCACTACGATGGGCTTTTGCTGGGCACTTGCATCCTGAAGAAAAAGGACTGCCAGTACCAAAGCAACCACAGTTACAAATACAAGAGTTCTCACAGTTATTGAGAATACAAAATCAATGCAGGGCATTGAAGCCACAGAGTGGGATTGCTGGTTCAAAATAATCAAATCCAGGTGAGAGTGAGCGGCTCGAGAGATAGGTGACGGTTCGTACCGGACACATGGGTAACACTTTTTGTCATCTGACAGGAGGTGTTGATGCCGTGGAAAGAGAGTTCGGTAATGGAAGAACGCTTGCGATTCGTTGCCCGTTTGCTGGATGGCGAGGGCATGAGCGAGGTGTGCCGGTCCTTCGGGATCTCCCGCAAGACCGGCTATAAGATCTTCAAGCGCTACAAGGAGCAGGGCGTGGAAGCGCTCTGCGACCGCTCGCGGCGGCCGGTGCGCTATGCCAACCAGCTGCCCGAGCCGATCGAGCAAATGATCGTGCGGCTGAAGAAGGAGAAGCCCCACTGGGGCGCACGCAAGATCCGCGAGCTGCTGGTCCGCCGCGTGGCCGGCGATGTGCGCATTCCCGCCAAGAGCACCGTGCATGCGGTGCTGGACCGTCACGGCCTGGTCCGGCGCGCCCGTCAACGGCGCCGCCACAAGGCGCACGGCACGCCCCTGTCGGAGGCCATCGCCCCCAACGCGCTCTGGTGCGCCGACTTCAAGGGCGAATTCAAGCTAGGCAACGGCCAGTACTGTTACCCCCTGACCGTCACCGACCAAGCCTCGCGCTTCCTGCTGCTGTGCGAAGCCCTTGAATCCACCAAGGAAAAGGGCGCCTTCGAGGCCTGCCGGCAGCTCTTCCGCGAGCGCGGCCTGCCCGCCGCCATCCGCTCCGACAACGGCCTGCCCTTCGCCAGCCCCAACGGCCTCTACAACCTCTCCAAGCTCTCCGTGTGGTGGCTCAGGCTGGGCATCGCCATCGAGCGCATCCAGCCGGGCCGCCCCCAGCAGAACGGGCGCCACGAGCGCATGCACCTGACCCTCAAGCAGGAGACCACCCGCCCAGCAGGTGGCAACATCCTGCAGCAGCAGGCTCGCTTCGACGCATTCATCCATGAATTCAACGGCGAAAGGCCCCACCAGGCCCTCAATATGCAATGCCCCGGGGAGCTCGGCATCAAGGAGGTCGACGACGCCATCTGGCTCGTCAGCTTCATGCACCATGACTTGGGGTATATTGACCTAGAGCAGAAAACACTGCAAACCATCGACAACCCGTTCGGCGCGAGGTTGTCACCCATGTCATAGGTACGTTCTGTAACCTATGTCTCCGGGCCGGACAGAGGAAGTTTGGTACCGGGGGGCGGACTTGAACCGCCGACCTACGGGTTATGAGTCCGTCGCTCTAACCAGCTGAGCTACCCCGGCGGCTAATCCTTATTCTAGCCATTTCTTGCCGTTCCTCTAAAACTCGATGGCAATTCAGAAGTGTGAAAGGTCTGGCTCTGCATTCTTCAGAGTGTGGGACCGACTCTCCAGGGCATCAATTCCCGGTGCCCCAGCTTTTCACTGCAGGTCTTTCGACCAGAAGCGACTTCGAGAAGCGTCTCATACATACGGTTGCCAAAGGTACTGATGTCTTCTTGCCCATCCGCAATCGTACCGGCATTGATATCCATGTCCTCATTCATGAACTCGGCCATTTGTGTGTTGGATGCAACCTTGATTACAGGTGCAGTCGCAAACCCAAAGCAACTCCCCCGACCCGTTGTAAACAAGCAGATGTTACATCCACCAGCGATCATGCCCGTTACAGATGGCGGATCATATCCGGGAGAATTCATGAACACAAATCCCTTTTCTGTGATCCGCTCAGCATAGCCGTAGACGGCACTCAGATTCGATCTGCCGCCCTTGGCCACAGCCCCGAGCGATTTTTCGGCAATATTGGTAATCCCCCCTGCCATGTTCCCGGGCGAGGGGTTGCTGTTGAAACTGACCGGATCCTTGAAACTCGAGACGTAGTCGAAATACCAGTCAAGCATGTCCAGCAGACGTTGTCCGACTTCCTGGCTGACAGCGCGTCGAGTCAGCAGATGCTCGGCTCCCCAAATCTCTGTCGTCTCACCAAGACAGGCTGTTCCACCGTTCTTGATCAACAGGTCGGCACAGTAGCCGACACCAGGATTTGCCGTAATCCCTGAAAAAGCATCCGATCCACCGCATTCCAGTGAAATCGCCAGTTTCGAGACAGGACAAGGCACCCTGCTGGCACGCCCTGCAGCAGTAATCATTTCGCGGACAGCCTTCACGCCGTCTTCCACAACGCGACGTGTTCCGCCACTTTCCTGGATCGTCAACCCGATACGCGGAGTCATACCATTTCCATTGGTTTCCGGGCGAAGGTAGTACCCGACCTGATTAACTTCACAGCCCAGGCCAACGATTACCGCACCCCCCACATTGGGGTGATCCGCAAGGCCATCCAGGGTCCGGCGTAAAAGATCGGATCCTGCACCTTCAGCCTGTCCACAACCATCGGAGTGGGACAAGGCAACGATGCCATCTACCCCTGTTCCTTCAAAGGATTCATGGCGGAACTCCTCAGCAATTTTTTCAGTGGCATGAGCCGAACAATGGCTTGCCCCGACTACTGCAATGTAATTGCGTGTACCAGCCCGGCCATCGGAGCGCGGGTAACCCATGAACGTCTTGCTCTCATGCAGGGGAAGTTCGTCAAGATCGGACAGCGCTGTACCAAATTCATAACTACGATCGTTGATGTCAAACAACAGGTTATGCGTGTGCACCCATACTCCTGGATACAAGGTCTCGCCTGCTCTGCCAATTTCCTCACCATACTTGTAGATCACATCCCCTTTGGGGATTTCACGGACCGCAAGTTTGTGACCAGGTGTAATAGCTTGGGGAACCTTGAAAGTTGCATCATTAAGAGAGATCTCGGCGCCTGCCGGGATCTGTACACGAGCCACAACAACGTTATCGCTGGGATGCAGTTTTACGAGGGGATTTGCCGGGATATTGGCAGGATCCAGATTGATCAGAGTTATAGCCATCAACTGTCCCCTAGAACTCAGCAGTCAGCACAGAGCCGACCTCCATGAGCCAGTCGATTTCCTCTTCATTGAATTCACGTTCCTGTTCTGTCGCAATGCCCAGTACTCCCACTATGGCCTCATTCATTAACATCGGCACACAGATCGATCCTTTCATACCGGTCGCTTTTGCCCCCGCCCTGGCATCTCCACTTAAATCCGTCTGCAGGTTACATATTTGCATTGGCTCGCTACGCTGTACAGTCAGTCCAGCCATACCCTTGCCAATCGGTATGCGCTGGATCACAGGAAGAAGCTGCTCCGGCATGTTACCCGCATACTCCAGAAGGTGCAGCAGGTCGTCTTCATGCAATGCATGAATCGTACCACTGTCAGCATCGAGTTCAGCCAGGATCCGACGTAGTGCTTCGGAAAGTGACAGACCCGCCAATTCCTGAATTGCATTTCTGTCAAGCATGCGAATCTACCTGCTGCTGCCTGTGGAACAGTTGCTTAATGCTTCCGGGAGGGATTCACTTGAGTTAGCTGCAGCTATGAACCAACCGTTCAACAGATTTTCCTTGTTGTACTGCAATTGCTTGCGAGTCTCGTAACCATACAAGTTTCCTCCTGCAGCATTGAGGACTGCATGCGCTGCTGCAGTATCCCACTCCATGGTGGGTCCAAGGCGCGGGTAAAGGTCTGCCCTGCCATCTGCTACAAGACATATCTTCAGGGAGCTGCCCATGGCCACAAACTCAAGCTTGTCGTAACGAGTCCTCAAGACATCAAGGTAATCCCTGGTTTCCTGCGAAAGGTGTGAATTGCTACCCACCACCCGTAAGCGCCCGGTAAAAGGCAATTGCCCGCGAGTAAGCGGGATAGACTCACTATTCTGGCCTGCCTTGAAGGCCCCACCCGTTGCACTTCCCCAGAACATTTGCTTCGTAGCAGGGGCGTAGACTACTCCGGCAATGGGGCACCTCTTGTCCATGTAGGCAATATTGACCGTAAACTGTCCATTTCGGTTGATAAATTCACGGGTTCCATCCAGTGGATCCACAAGCCAGTAGCAATCCCACATCTTGCGAACCTCATAGTTCACCTGCTTTGCACTTTCTTCCGACAAAATCGGAATTTCCGGATATACACTGGAAAGCCTGTCAACGATGATGTGGTGAGCTGCAAGATCGGCTTCTGTCAGCGGGGACTGATCTGACTTCAGAGCGACTGAAAAATCCCTGTTGTAAATCTCAATAATTTTGCGGCCCGCTTCAAGGGCTATTTCTCGTACCGAATCCATCTCCTGATTGATATCCAAACCCACGATTCTTGCCTTATTCGGGACCAGACTTGAAGGTCTGGAACTTCATGCTATCACCGGCAGACAGACCAAAAGCCGGGGTTGCGGCACTTGTCACCGGTTTGGATACAACCACAGGGAAAATGCCTGGACAGGTACTACTTCAACTCCAGCAACTGCCGTGCATTTGCCAATGCAGCTTCGGTAACTTCTGCTCCTGAAAGCATGCGCGCCAACTCTTCAACCCGACTTTCATTTGAAAGTTCTTCCAGGCTGGCATTGGTCTGTTGACCTTCTTCTGTTTTGGAGACCAGGTAATGAACGTCAGCAAACCGTGCTATCTGTGGCAGGTGAGTCACACATATCAGCTGGTTGCCGACTGAAATCTGCTTCAGCCTTCTACCAATAGCCTCCGCTGCACTGCCACCAACACCAGAATCGATTTCGTCAAAGACCAGCGTCCGGCGATAACTGCCTTCAGATGTCAATTTCTCAAGGCAGGTCTTGAGTGCGAGTGCTACCCGCGAGAGTTCACCACCTGAGACCACCTGACTGAGAGGACGTAGTGGCTGGCCTGGGTTGGCAGTGAAACACAGTGTAATTCGATCCAGGCCATTGGCTCCCCAGGCTCCCTGTTCCTTGAATTCGACAACCAGATCCGATTTTGCAAGGGCCAGTTCTGCAAGCACTTGCTTGACCTGCTCGCGCAGTCGTTCTGCAGCCTTCATGCGTTGCATTGAAAGTGACCGGGCCTTGTTGCGGTATTCCCTAGAGGATTCTTCAACCAATTTCTCAAGTTGCTCAATTTCAAACACACTGTTATTGAGATCCTCAAGCTCCTTGCCGATTTTCTCTCCATACCCAATGACATCCTCAAGCGTAGGTCCATACTTGCGCTTCAGTGTCTCAATGAGTGCGAGCCGGGCTTCCAGTTCTTCTTGCCGTGCTGGTTCGGCTTCGAGGCGGTCTAGGTAGTTGCTCAACTCATACGCAATATCCTCAATCGTGTTACGGGCTTCCTCCAGGCTTTTTGCAAATTGTTCAAAGCTTTCTTCCAGCGAAGTCAATGCATCCAGTGACTGGGCAGAGTTTTTTATTTGCACAGAAACTGAAGTATCCGAATCGTACAAGGAGTTGTAGACTGCATTGCAACCTTCCTGCAGGCTACCCATGTGAAGCAGTCGACCCCTTTCTTTGTGGAGGTCTTCTTCCTCATAAGCCTGCAGTCCCGCATTTTCGATTTCATCAACCTGAAACTGCAACAGATCAATTCGTCTCAAGCGTTCCTGCTCGCTTTTATTGAGCCGTTTCAAGCGACTCTCCGCATCGTGCCAGCTGTTATAGATAGCCCGTAAGTCCCGGACATCCTGCTCTGTGCTGGCAAACGCATCCAGCATTTCAAGCTGGTTTTTTGGAGAAAGCAGTATTTGCTGCTCATGCTGCCCGTGAATGTCTCCCAAAAAAGGAGCTAGTTCTTTCAGCAGGTTCAATGTTGCTGGACTTCCGTTGACATAAGCCCGGCTTTTGCCGGTACTCAAAACCTGTCTTTCGATAATCAGTTCGTCATCCTCGTTCTCAATGCCACTTTCAGCCAGCAAGGCCCGGATGGGCTCATCCCCAGGCACGTTGAAAATCCCGGATACACGTGCCCGCTGAGATCCTGCCCTGACAAGGTCTGCACTGGCACGTGCTCCAAATAGAAGTGCCAGGGAATCGACAACAATCGACTTGCCACTGCCAGTCTCACCGGTCAGCAGGTTTAACCCAGAGTGAAAACGGACACGGAGCCGATCAACCACGGCGTAGCTGTCAATGTCAAGCTCCTGCAGCATGCCAGTTCGCAATACAGCAATTAAAAATCAGACCCTGAACCTTGGTACTTGGACAGTGCTTGATTTCAGGTTCTGCTGCTTCAAGATGCCAAGGCTAGCATAACGGTATTGCTAAAGTGACATCCAGCTTTGAGCTACTAGTAAGGCGATATCGTTCTTGAAAATTTTGTCTTCCCTGCTTGCAGATTCAGGGTTCCATGAATCACAGTGTGTCCAACTCGTTCCACATGGATTACCTGGACTGCACGGTGATTTGGTCTTTTTTGAGACTGCTCCGGATAACCTAAAATAAATCAAGCAGCTTGCCCTCTGCGCTGATCCCCGTAGCGGAAACAGGCAACTGAAATATTTTGAATTCCAACAAGTACCCGTTTGACGCCAGTAATGCCACTCCTGTTACTACTTCAGGCTGCCGCTGAAGAAGCTTCTGAAACTGCCTCTGGTGCAGTTGAGGGAGTAACCAGTGCTGTCGAACAATCCACCCTGCTTGGACTTTTGCTTGAAGCAGGTCCTGTCGGGATGGTCATCTTTATTATCCTCGCCGTAATGTCCGTGTTGTCATGGGCCCTGGCATTTTCCAAGTCAAGGGTACTCAACAGTGCAAGAAGCAGGAATGAGAAGTTCCTGAAATCCTTCCGGCGCAAAAACAATCTGGCTGAAATGAGCCGAATTTCCTCTGAGCACAAATCGACTCCGGTGGTGACTGTTTTTCAATACGGTTACGATGAAGTAGCCCAACAAGTCAACTCATACGGCAATATCAAAAACTCTGCTTCGGTTGAACGTGCACTGGAATTGGGAATTAACGAGGAAACCAGCAAACTGAGAGAGAACCTTGGTTTTCTGGCCACAACTGCCTCGGCATCCCCGTTCATCGGGCTATTCGGGACTGTCTGGGGTGTACTGGATGCTTTCCGCGGGCTGGGACAGGCTGGCGGTGCAACACTGCGAGCTGTAGCTCCAGGCATCGCAGAAGCCTTGCTGGCGACCGCATTCGGGCTTTTCGCAGCAATCCCTGCGTTGATTTTTTACAACATCTACTCGGGCAGGCTGCGTACCATACGGACACGTATGGAGGATTTCGGTTTGGAATTCCTTAATCTTGCCCAGCGAGACTACGGAGCCTAGCATGGGACTGACATCTGGGTCTGATGATTCCTCCCAAGATCATATTGCCGAAATCAACATCACTCCATTCGTCGACGTTGTACTGGTGCTGCTGATCATTTTCATGATCACTGCTGGTGTGGTTGAATTCGGTCTTGAGATTGATGTGCCTCGCACCCGTGAAGTTTCATCGGCAGACAAGGACTTTGTCTACGTCAACATCACTTCGAAAGGTGAGTTGTATTTGGGAGGCGAGCCAGTCAGTGTCTACGATATTGCCGAGCTTGCCAAGGCAAACAACCCTGATGCTCCAGGCATCTACCTGCGAGCCCATCGCACGACACCTTGGGAAATCGTTGCGCCAGTCATTGCTGAGTGCGGTGCCAACCAGGTAAACGTCAATGTCGTAACAAAACCACTGGCACGGGATTCGATTGCTCTCCGATGAATCTCGTTCTGACCTGGTACTATCCATGAGTCCCCTGTACGTATCCGACGGAAAAGTTGAGAGCCTGAGCGGCCCGATCTTTCTTTCTGCAACATGCCATGGATGTCTGATCATGGCGTCCCTGATCTGGAACCTCTTCAATCCCACAATCCAGTTGGGATCCCGAAATGCCGGACAAGGCTCCGGTATTGTCGCCGTGCAGGGCGTACCCATCAATGTTGTGCGTAGCGAACAGGAAAACCCTGTCGCCAATCAAAGCCAGCACAGCGTACCTGCACCCCGGCAGCGCCAGAATGCCACACAGATTGCTGAACCAGAGCCTGTCCCACAGGAAGCACCGGCTGTTCCCGTACCGGAGCGACAGCGACAAGAAGCGACTCAGCAGCAGGAACTTGCAATCGGGCAACGCAGTAGCAGTGAAGCCAAAGAGAACCAGATCAAGTCTTCCCGGGGAGCAGCTCTCAGCAGCAGGCTCTACAACGGAGCGACCGTTGATGGTGCGGTTGGTTTTGGAAGGACTGAAGGCGGTCCATTCGGCAGTCGTTTTGGCTGGTATGCGGAAATACTCCAGCGTGCCATTGCTGAACAGTGGCAAGAGACTCTTGGGCAGGTTACAGGGGGCACCTCGAAACCCGTAATCACTTCTTTTCGTATTTTGAAGTCTGGACAATTTGACCTGGTCCGTATCATGGAGTCAAGTGGCAACCGTTCGCTTGACTACTCAGCACTTCGTGCCATCAGTAATGCCAGCCCTTTGCGCCCCTTGCCCACTGGGCTGGGCAGGCAATCCATCATCATTGAGATGCATTTTCAACTGAACTAATGAATTGTTCACATGGCAAATAGGACAATAAGACTACCCATGCATTCCAGAAACCTGATCCTGCTCTTGCTCGCTCTGGCCCTGCCAGTGGCTGCACAACGGCCCGATGCAGTCCTCGAATTATCTGACAATCTAAGAGATCCACGCATCGCCGTCCCTGAAATTGATGGCCCCATAACTTACATCGAAGCCATTGACCGATTCAACGACGAGTTATGGAATTCCCTGGAATCAGCGGGTCGTTTGACGATGGTACCCCGCAGTTTTTATCCACGCACTGCGCCTCGCCGTCCCGAGGACATTCAGCTTGATGCCAAAAAGATGCCCACGGAGGCCGGTGCACGTGGACTGTGGTTGGCAGGATGGTCTGATGTGCCGGTACAGGCCCGGTACCTGGTCTACGGACAAGTCCAAATGGCCGACGGCAGACTCATACTCTCAGGTTATGTATCCGATGTCATGCAGGATACTGCCGTCACATCCTACATATTTGGCAAGCGCTATTTTAGTGAAACCACGCTCGCTGGAGCCAGGAGTATGGCGTTTGAATTTGCCCGTGACATTCTGCAGAACCTTGGTCTTGGCACAGGCTTGGCTGGAAGCAGAATCTACTATGTCCACCGCGATGAGGGTGATGACCACAAGGAGGTCTGGGCCATGGACTATGACGGCAGGAACAAGGAGCAGATCACCCACTACCGCAACCTTTGCCTGACCCCCGCTGTTTCCCCTGACGGCAAGCTAATCGCGTTCACAACCTTTGTTGAAGGCCTTCCCAGTATTTACATACACTCCCTGGAGACCGGTCTGCGCCTGCCGTTTTACAACCAGGACGCTTCGCTCAACACAACACCGAGCTTTTCACCCAATGGACGCACGATCCTGTATGCATCTTCAGTCTCGGGGCGCAGCCAGATCTATGAAGCGAGCCTTGACGGCAGCAACTTCCGCCGGATTTCGTACTCATCGGCAATCGATGTGCATCCATCAATCAATCCAAAAACAGGCGCACAAGTTGTCCTTGTCTCCGACACTTCCGGAATCCCGCAGGTCTACGTCATGGATACCGATGGTGCAACCCGTCGCAGGCTTTCAGGTGGGGGAGGAGATGCTGTACAGCCCGCTTGGGATCCGACTGGCCAACGGGTCACATTTACATGGACCAGGGGTTATGAAATTGGCAATTACAACATTTTCCTTGTTGACGTTGCGACCGGGCAGTACACCCAGCTGACCCATAGTTCTGGAAGGAATGAACACCCCTACTTTTCACCCAGCGGTACCCATATCGTCTTTTCTTCCGATCGGCTAGGGACCACACAAATCTGGTCGATGCGCGCTGACGGGACCCAGCTGAACCAACTTACCAGCAGGGGGTTGAACGAGTCGCCAATTTGGTCAGCCCAATAGGCTTTTCCGTTCTGATACAAGGCAGTTTTCACCACTGAATACAGGCAATTTCAATCAAATGATAATGATTCATTCAGTCCCTTTGAAGCCCTTGCCACTACAAATAACTTCCACTGAAACATTCAGTGTTGTTATTGCAATTGTTTTGCGCTAATCTATCAGCAACTAACCAAGGCTGTGCGCAAACTTGCTACCCTAGTAAGAATTGAATCCCGGCCTTACAAAACCGGATCGAATACGGAGGATAACTAGTGACAATACGAGCAAAGCATAGAATCATGCTAATCGTAGTCGGTCTTTCACTGACACTTTTTTCAGCGTGCTGCAGGAAAGAAGTTCCTGTCCCACCGCCGCCACCACCACCACCGCCAGCAGCAGCACCTGCCCCAAGTGCCAGTATCTCTGCTGAGCCCAGTTCCATTGAAAATGGTCGGTCATCAACTTTGAGATGGAGCAGCACCAATGCTGTCAGTGCAGAGTTGAACCAGGGCATTGGAACGGTCAACTCGCAAGGGTCCCGGGAAGTGTTCCCCACTCGCACAACGGAGTACACACTGTCCGTCCAGAACTCCGATGGCAAGATGGCTTCTGCATCGGCCACGGTTACGGTTCGCGAACCGCCACCGCCACCGCCACCGCCAGCACCAAAGCCAGACCTCTCAGAGGCCTTTAGCAGCAGCAACATTCAGGACGCCATGTTTGATTACGACAAGAGCGACATCCGCCCGGATGCAGCTGCAGTGCTACGAGGCAATGCAACCGCACTCCAGGCATTGATCTCGGAGTACTCGCAAGCTTCCTTCCTGATCGAAGGACATTGTGACGAACGTGGGACTACAGAATACAACCTCGCACTCGGTGACAGGCGTTCATCCGCATCAATGGACTTCCTGATGAACCTGGGGGTTCCTGCCAGCAAGCTCTCGAACGTTAGCCTTGGCGAGGAGCGTCCTGTTTGCTCTGAAGCGGACGAGGCCTGTTACCAGCGGAACCGCCGGGCACACGTGAGATTGCGCTAGTCAATCTTTCACTCGTGATGCAAGGGCGTCCGAACGCAACATTTCCGGGGGAATGCGGTTTTTAACAATCGCGTTCCCCAGTGGCATACATACAACAGTGTCTTATCTCATGTATGCTGTTGAAGGGACTGAAAAGACTGGTTTTTTGTAACTGAGACAGTCTGTCATTCGTCAATTCGGAGAACAAGAAAAGCCAGATAGCGATCTATCTCAGCATCTATGAGGTGCAAAGTGCCACTTAAGTCATTCGCAATGGTCATCATTTCCGGGACATTGCTCCTGCCGGGAGCCTTGGCCCAGAAGAGAGAAATCATCCAGCTTCAACGGGACATGGCATTACTACAGGATTCCATGCGGCAATCCATGGAACGGCTAGCTGGACTTGAGGTCCTGCTGAAGCAAAACAATGAAAAGCAGGACAAACTCAGTGCTGGACAGGTGGTCATTGAACGAACCATCACTAACCAGGACGAATCCTTGATCCAACCCCTGACAGTCACTTCAGCCATGGTCAATAACCTGACTGAACAGTTTTCAACACTGCGTGGGGGTGTGGAAGAGATTAACAACATGGTTGTACGTCTCAAGGAAGATGTTCGCGACATCAAGACGCATCTGACCACGCTGCCTGCTCCGAGAGAGGATGGCGAGAATTCTGAAGCTCTGAGCGCACAGGGTAACAGCCTCAACGACGGAGAAGTGATCTTTGAAAGTGGCCTCAGCGATTACCTGCGGGGAAACCTTGATATTGCACGCAGTCAATTCATGGATTACCTGGCCCTTTATCCAAACTATTCAAAGGCAGGCGAATCCCAGTACTTCCTGGCCCAGACTTACTATGCAGAAGGGGACTACGAGGAAGCTACCAATCAGTTTGACTTGGTGCTCAAGAAGTATCCCCTGAACAAGGTGTCACCTGATGCCCTGTTCAAAAAGGGCATGTCCCTTCTGAAGCTGAAAAGACGTACAGAAGCCGAGACCGAGTTCCAATCCGTCCTTGACCGCTTCCCTGACAGTCAGATGGCACCGCACGCACAGGCTGAACTTGCCAGTCTGCGCAACAGCAAACCCTCCCCCGGGCTCTAGGGAGTCCACCCAACCAGGGTTACAGAGGCGAAAACAGACTTGCCTGTTTCCCTGAAATCGAAAGTCCTTTTCCTCTGCACAGGCAATTCCTGTCGCAGCCAGATGGCTGAAGGCCTACTGGTATCTATGGCAGGAGAGCTTTTTGCAGTTTACTCCGCAGGAACAGATCCGAAAGGAATTCATCCGGGTGCAGTTAAAGCCATGCAGGAAATCGGGATTGATATCAGTTCACAACGTTCGGAGCACGTTGATACATATCTTGGAAAGGGCATTGATACGGTGATTACAGTCTGTGACAAGGCTGGCAAAAATTGCCCAATATTCCCGGAGTGTACAAAGGTAGTTCACTGGAGCTTCGACGATCCTGCAGAAGCAGAAGGAACCCAACAGAAGCAAGAAGCAGTTTTCCAAAGAGTACGGGACGAGATTGCTGTAGCCGTAAAGGGCTGGTTGAAAAACCGTCCAACTGCATAGAAAACGCCTTCCTGACCCAGTACTACAACTGACGCAGATTGGCATACTTGAGCAGTAGTTTTTTCTTGCCGTGGTCAGCGAAGAGTACCGTGACCTTTGTGTCCTCTCCGGTGCCTTCACTTTTTAGCAGGGTACCCACACCGAATTTTTCATGCTGCACCCGGTATCCCTGCTGCAACAGGTCTGCGTCGCAGTTCGCTTCCGCTGTACTATATTTTCCGTGTTTCTTGTCAAATACAGTTCCATTGGCTCTGTCCAGAAGTGAACCCTTTGAGACCAGCGGCAGGGATGACTCCACTTGCTCAGGGCTCTCCCACATTGAAATTTTTTTGGGAGACCAGTCCTGTTTGAACTCACCCGGAATCTCAGCCAGGAAGCGAGATGGAATCCTGTATTTGTATCGTGAAGCCCCCCCGGATCCAAAGCTCATGCGGCGCTTAGCATGTGTAAGCAGCAATTGTCTTTCGGCACGCATCATCCCGACATAGCAGAGTCGGCGTTCCTCCTCAATAGCCTGACTGTGAGCCAGTCCATGGGGGTCCCAGGGGAAAAGCTGCTCTTCCATACCTGACATAACGACTACAGGGAACTCCAGTCCCTTGGCACTGTGCAAGGTCATGAGCAGAATTGTTGCCTTGTAGTCGGCCATATCTTGATCCGAAACCAGTGATGCATGATCCAGGAATTCCTGGAAGGGCTCACCCCTGCGGGATGACTCGGTGGCAGCATTGATGAGTTCCTCCATGTTCTCAAGGCGACTCTGCCCATCCTGTGATGTGTCTCGCTCCAGCTTCTGGCGATACCCGGTCACATCAGCAACCCATTGCAGGACATCCGGCAAGGTATTTCCCTGGAGTTTCTGACGCAATTCCAGCATCAGTACACGAAAAGCTCTCAGACTGCCAGTTACGCGCGCAGGAAACAGTTCCTCTTTAACGGCTCTTTCCATCGCATCCCAGAAACTGATGCCGTGATCCGACGCAAGGGACTGAAGCTTCGCAACAGTAGGCTTGCTGATTCCCCGTGTCGGAACATTGATAATACGCAACACACTGATTGAGTCTTGTGGAGAAACCGCTGCCTTCAGATAGGCAAGAATGTCCTTGACTTCCTTACGCTTGTAGAAAGAAACATTGCCCACGACAACATAACTGAGTTTCGTGTATAAAAGCGCATCCTCAATCATTCGAGACTGGGCATGCGTACGATACAGGATGGCTGCATTCAGATACGGCTCCGCAGCAATCATGCGACTCAGCCAGGTCACGACTCCATAAGCTTCTTCCTCTGCATCCCTGGCCTGAAACACCTGGATACGGGCTCCAGTTGAACCTTCCGTCCACAGAGTCTTGCCCTTCCTTTCAATGTTGTTAGCGACAAGTTCTGAAGCCGCTGCAAGAATACGTTTGGTCGAGCGGTAGTTTTGCTCCATTCGGATCGTTTTTGCATTGATAAAGTCAGATTCGAAATTCAGAATATTCCGGATATCCGCACCTCGCCAGGAATAGATTGACTGATCCTCGTCCCCAACCACGCAAACATTTCCATGGTGCTGAGACAGAATCCGTATCAACATGTACTGCAACTGGTTCGTGTCCTGGTATTCATCAACCAAAAGGTACTGGTACCTTGACTGGATAGCAGCTCGTGTTTCCTGACTGTGATTGAGAAGACGAAGAATTTCAATCAGCAGGTCATCAAAATCCAGTGCATTGGACACATTCAGGTCTTTCTGATAAGCATGGAAAACACGCATAAGATCCGGGTCCGGTTCATATATGTCATCTGGACTGAGTTTAAACCGGTCGTGGGAGGATCGAGTAACGGACTTTGCAGCAGCAGCCACTGGTGTCTTCAGTGTTTCAAGCGTTTTCGAGATAAGTTCATCCTGAGACTGGTTCTTCATCCTGCTAATTTCGGATAGCGCACTCCGCGGTTTCATGAATGCATCAGCAGTGAGTCCGAATTGCCTGTAGATGCGCTTGACCAGTGCCAACTGGTCATCTGAATCGGCAATGTTGAAATTTCGTGTAAAGCCTGGGCGTATTTCGCTTAACGGATCTCCATATATCCGCAACAACTTGACGCATAATGCATGAAAGGTGGAAGCTTCCGGCAAGCGGGTAATCCCGCTACCCTGCTCCAGCAGCAAGGCGCGGATGCGGTCTCGCATTTGCTCAGCAGCCTTATTCGTGAATGTGACGGCAAGGATCGATGAAGGATAAACCCCTTTTTCCTGGATCAGATAAGCAATTCGATTGATAATGACGCGAGTTTTGCCACTGCCTGCCCCAGCCAGGATCAGCAGTGCCCCTTCTGTGTTCAAGACGGCATCTTTCTGTTGCGTGTTCAGCAAGTCCAGCAGGGACATTCAGTTGTCATTCTATCGAAACCCCTCCAGCTATTCTCTTTTGTTTCTCACAGCGCACAAACAAGTCCATGTAGAATAATTCAGGATCAAAAAAGCATGTCTCAACATGTCAAATGGACACGAAACCGCCGGGAATTCTTGCGTGATTCATCTGGTGGACTAGGTTATCTTGCTGCGCTTTGTATGGCCCATGAAGAGGCACAAAGTGCAGAACTCGTCCTGGATCCACTGGCTCCCAAGAAGCCTCACCTAGTAGATCCAAAAGCGAAATCAGTAATATTCCTTTTCATGGCTGGTGGCCCTAGCCATCTGGAGACCTTTGACCCCAAGCCTCTGCTGAATAAGTTGAATGGTAAACCCCGACCTGCCGAATTCGGTGAGGCCAAGTACCAGTTTGTAGGTAGCGATGCCAAGCTACTCGGGACCAAGCGTACGTTCCAGAAATATGGACAGAGCGGCATAGAAGTCTCTGATCTTATGCCCTACACTGCTGAAGCGATTGACGATATAGCCGTCATACGTTCCTGCCATGGTGACATGGTGGTTCATTCGGCAGCACAGTATGAGTTGATGACAGGCCGTATTCTGCCGGGGTTTCCTTCCATGGGTTCCTGGGTGGTCTATGGACTGGGATCAGAAGCCCGGTCATTGCCATCCTATGTTGTCATGCCCGATCCGGACGGGGCACTTGAAGCAGGCCAGCCTATGTACATGAACGGCTTCCTGCCTGCGGTTTATCAGCCCACAACATTTCGTCTGGGTGACCGGCCCGTCCTGAACCTTGATCTTCCTGATGGGGTCTCACTTGAGCAACGCCGGAAGACAGTGGATCTGATACAGGCACTGAATGAGGCAACTCTGGAAGAGGGCGATCACGAGTTCGATGCACGCATCCGGACTTACGACCTGGCTTTCAAGATGCAAACCGAAGCACCGAAAGTCCTCGACCTTTCCAAGGAAACCAAACAAACCCTGGATATGTATGGAGTCGGCAAGGAACCTACGAACGACTATGGCAGACGCTGCTTGTTAGCCAGACGACTTGTTGAGAAGGGTGTCCGCTTTGTGACGGTCGTCTCTGGTGGTGGGCCAGGAACACTCCAGTGGGATGCCCATGATGATATTGAGGAGAATCACATTCGGATGGCAGCCCAGACCGATCAACCAGTGGCAGCACTGCTCAAGGATCTCAAGCAACGAGGCATGCTTGAAGAAACCCTTGTAATCTGGGGAGGGGAGTTTGGCCGTTCACCTGAGGCACAAGTCAAAAAGGATGGGATCGCAGGACGGGATCACCACAACCTGGGGTTCACGATGTGGATGGCAGGTGGCGGTGTGAAAGGTGGACAGATTATCGGGGCAACAGATGCAATCGGTCTGCGTGCCATTGAGAAGCCATACCATTTCAGGGACATTCACACCACGATCCTGCACCAGTTGGGACTGGACCAGGACATGTTGACGTACCCCCATCTGGGTCGCAATGAAAGACTGACCCAGTTGCGTGGCAAGGTCATTGAAGAAATAGTTTAACCAGGGATGCAGCCTGGACTGGCTCGCTACACTATTGCTGGTGGCAGCCAATTACAAGGCCGAACTGGTCGGTGTATTTGGGTGGAGAAAAGCATGGAGGCCAGCGCGGGCGCGGTGCAGCCGTCGTTGTCGCGGCCGTCAAAGTAACGGAGGAGGGACAGCCGGTGGCGATGTAGATGAGCCACGTGGCAGACTTTCTCAAGCAGGAACTGCGCAACTGGGTGCAGCACCATTTGAAGCCTGGAACCGTGGTCCACTCCGACAGGCTGGCCATCTTCAGGGCCGTACAAGACATCGGCTACAAACACCAGCCAGTTGTCACAGGCGGCGGTCCGCAAAGTTGTCGGGCAGAGCGTCTCAGGTGGGCGAACACCATGCTGAGCAACGTTAAGAGGTCCTTGGCTGGAACGTATCACGCCTTCAAATCCAAGTATGTGTCGCACTACGTAGCTGAGTTTTCCTATTGGTTTTATCGCCGGTACAAGCTCGCCGATTTGGTCTCTCGGCTCGCGTATGTCGCCGTGCTCACTCCCCCGCTACCCTACCGGCTCCTAACTTTGGCTGAGGCTTCTAGGTAATCAGGAATCCATATGGTTTGCCTGGCAATTATGTTCAATTTGATGTTTTTCAAATTCAATTCTATCTTCTCCATTCTTCCTTTTCCTTGTGACAAGCACCTCGGTACAACATATCGTTGTGCAGTTGGTGATTGCTCTGTATGACCGGATAGACGCATACCGGATGCTTAAATATTAATCCTTTTAGTGCAGAAAATGTCAACTCTAACAGCAAGCTGTAAAGTGCTGTCATTACAAGGATTCAGCAGGCTTTGAGTAGCTCATTCAGAGCGTCTTTTCCTGCTGCCAATGATCTCTTTGGCCCCATAAATCGGACGATTCTGGCTCTCGAAGTATGTCCGCATCAGCATCTCGCCAAGCAGCCCAGTGCAGAACAGTTGCACACCTGTCAAAAGCAGCAGTGCTCCTGCGATCATCAGCGGACCATGTTCCACCATAATGTGGATTCCCTGGATTTTCTTGAATATCAGGAATCCAAGCACCAGGCTTCCACAACCGCCACTGAGCATTCCAAGTGACCCAAAGAAATGCATTGGTCGTGTAAGGTAGCGTGCCAGGAATGTCACCGTAAACAAGTCAAACAATACTCGTATGGTTCGACCCAAACCGTAGTGGGAATGACCTGTAACACGTTCATGGCTACCGATTGGCACTTCTGCAATCCTCGCCCCATGCATGGCTGCGAGAACTGGGATGAAGCGGTGCAATTCCCCATACAGACGCAGCTCAGAAAGCAAATCCTTGCGATATGCCTTGAATGTGCCTCCAATGTCCCTGAGTTCCACTCCGGAGATCTTTCTGATCATCCAATTGGCAATTCCAGAGGGGACTCTGCGAGTTAACAAACCATCATTTCTGTCGGCACGCCATCCATTCACAAGATCGAAGCCTTCCTCAATCTTGAAAAGCAGGGCCGGGATGTCTTCCGGTGCATGTTGCAGGTCCCCATCCATAGCAATCACGACATCCCCGGATGCAAGCTCAAAACCTGCAGCAAGTGCAGCAGTTTGGCCTGAATTACGGCGTAGCCGGATAACAATCAGGCGAGGGTCATTGGCAGCAAGATTCTCAAGTAATCGTCCACTGGAATCAATGGATGCATCATCCACAACAATGACCTCGAATGTACGGCCAATATTGTCCATGGTGACAATCACCCGGTCAAAAAGCGGCAACAGACTTGATTCCTCGTTATGGGCCGGAATGACTACAGAGATGTATGGCCTGTCAAGGACAGGCTTGGTGGAAATTGTTTTCGCACTGCGCCTCAGCGTAACATTCTGATCACCCGGTTTAGAGGCAACCCCACAACATTGCTGTAACTGCCTTTGGTGCTTTTTACAAAACGGGATGCTGCACCTTGTATGGCATATGCACCAGCCTTGTCCAGCGGTTCCCCACTGGCTACATATTCATCAATCTCGTCTTGCGACAACTCATGGAATTCCACACTGGTTTCTTCACAGAAAGTCTGTTGGTTTTGCCCGGCGATGAGAGCTACACCAGTCATCACTTGATGGGTACGACCTGAGAGTCTTCGCAGTATTTTACAGGCATGCTGCTCATCACAAGGCTTCCCGAAAACCTCACCATCCAGAACAACAACCGTATCTGCACCCAATGTACGTGTACCCTGTTTCCAAACAGCTTGAGCTTTTTCGAGTGCAAGACGAATGACGTGATCCTTGACATCTTCCCCGTGGAGCATGGACTCATCAATCGATGCAGGCATCTGTTCAAAGCGAATATTGGCGGACTGCAGTAAAGCAGCCCTGCGAGGGGAAGCAGATGCAAGGATCAACCGCAGTTCATCATGATCCATATAATGCGTCATTACGCAGAACCCCTGCAGCCTAACGATTCAAATAGCTGGGGTCCTGTGTTGCAGTCGACTCTTCCTCATTGGGAGTGGCTTCCTTGCTTGCATCGCGCAGAACAGGGCTGTTGTCTGTTGGAACCGAAGCCACATCACTGCTTACCTTATGAACACGGCCGTTAAGGGTACTCAGAAATGTAATCAGATCCTGCTTTTCATCCTGAGTAAGCCCAAGTGGTCGAATTTCTGCCTTGTGCCCGTCTGGAGCAGAACCGCCACGGTCGTAGTGATCCAGGACTTGTCGTATCTTCATCATGCGTCCGTTGTGCATGTAAGAGTAACGTCGCATCACATCGCGCAGGCTCTGGGTTTTGTACTTTGTCCCAGCCTTGCCATGACCATCTCTTTCAAGGACTCCTGTGTAATGAAACTCGTGGTCCGTAAGTAAAGGACCATGATGACACCGGATACACTCCGCCTTGCCTTCAAAAAGGTTCAGTCCCCTTTTCTCAGACGGGGACAGGGCATCTTCATCCCCCTTCAGATAACGGTCAAAGTCACTGTTATACGACACCAACGTACGTTCGAAACTGGCCACCGCTTTGGCAATAAGTGCAAAAGAGATTTCCTCTCCAGGAAAAGCTTTCTCGAATTCACGGACATAGTAGGGGTCTGACTTGATGCGATCAACGGCCTCAACAGGATCAAGCCCCATCTCTCGATGGTTTTCGAGCGGCTTTGACACCTGCTCCTCCAGTGTTTTTACCCTGCCGTCAAAGAACATGCTACGCTGCCAGCCGACATTCAGAAGGCTTGGAGTTTTGCGTGTTAATTCACTCTCATCCAGTCCCCAGCCACGGGACAAGCCATCCGTAAAATAAAGCTCCTTTTTATGACAAGTGCTACAACTGCGTCGGCGGTTTCCCGAGAGAACAGAATCAAAGAACAGTTCCTCTCCCAGCCGGATTTTGGCTTGAGTAGGCGGGTTCTCAACTGGAAAGGGTGGTTTTCCATCAAGTGGCTCAAGCACCCCAGGTTCTGCAACAAGATCAGTTGCACCAAAAAGCAGAATGATTAAAACCAGAACTCCCATAGTTCAATACCAAATCGAGTGTAACGCAAGCACACTACCAGAGACCAATGAATATGAGGAGCACCTGCCCAAAGTTTCGTATGCACTGGCTTACATTAAAAACCAGAGTGAGTACAGCTATTCATCAAAAAGCAACTGTGAATAGATGCGAAAGGCTATCAATTACTCTCAACTTCAATATCTGTTGGTTCTGTTCCGTTAGATCTATCCATACCTATTCATAGGTAGCTATGGTCTTAACTTCCTGCTTCACCGGGGCCGATTTCGTTCTGGCCTAACGGAACAGAGTACGAACTGCAATTGTCTGCAGCTGCCGCGCGAACACCGCAAGCAGTTGAAATCAACCAACATGCTCGAACGCTTCAACGGCGAATTGCGCCGGCGAACGCATGTCGCGCGGATCTTCCCGAACCACGCTAGCTGCCTGCGGCTGGTGTAGTCCGTGGCGTTTGAAATTCACGAGAAATGTCTGCAAGGCAGCCAGCCGCACCTCAAGCAACTGGACCTGCCCGACAGCGTGCCTGCCGCGCTGCGCCAAGCCGCCTGATCCGCCCGTTCCCTGCGCACCTGCTGCCAACTTGCCCGCCTTGCCTGCCTGTGCCGGGATGGACCCGATGGCTCCTGCATCTTCCCGGAAGGCATCCGATGCGGGTGTCGGGCCGGTGCCGGGAGAGACGTGAGCCCAGCCGCCAGGCTGGGTCAGCCAGAGCCCCAACCGCAACCCCCTCCGATCACAGTTCACGGCTGTTAGGCAGTCCTTCCGCTGCCTCTAACAGATCCACTGTTTATTTTGCAGAAACTTCTTGACACAATGGACTGGCACTTCCAGCGGTCCTCCAGAGAAGAAGCCGGGATGTCCGCGCCGCCGCCGAGACCGCAACTCGGTCGCTGTAGGCACACCGGTTCGATGCGGATGGGCGCGCGCTAGGGAGCACGCGGTGCTCTGGACCACTGCCCACCTGCCACTAGGTCCAGAGTCGATACTAGATTGCTTGCTCGCGCCTAGAACCCTTCTTGCCAGCGTGCTAACGTTGAACCTCTCCAATGAGACTCCGCACAGCCACAATACTCATCAGCCTGGCCCTGTTAACGTCCTGCGGCTCCGCGCCCGAGACCAAGTACGCAGCCCTGATCGTCGACGGCCAGAGCAATCACCGGATCTGGCCGACTACGACGCAATTCATGAAGGGGTTCCTCGAAGAGACCGGTCTCTTCACTGTCGACATCGCAACTACTCCGTCTCCAGGAGAGCCGATAAACACGTATCGCCCGGACTTCTCTGAGTACGCCCTAGTTGTTTCCAACTACAACGGCGAACCCTGGAGCAGCGGTGCGATGTCGGACTTCGAGGAATTCGTTGCCGGGGGCGGGGGATTCGTCTCGGTGCATGCCGCCAACAACGCGTTTCCTGAATGGACCGCGTACAACGAGATGATCGGCATTGGTGGGTGGGGTGACCGGACCGAGCGGCACGGTCCCTACATTCGATTGCGAGATGGTGAGTTCGTCTACGACAACACGCCAGGCATCGGCGGCAGTCACGGCGTCCGTCACGAATTCCGCATTGACATCAGAGATACTGACCATCCGATCACACAAGGCCTACCAGAGGCCTGGATGCACGCCAATGACGAGCTGTATGACCGGCTGAGGGGCCCGGCAAAGAACCTGCATGTACTGGCGACAGCGTTTTCGGAAGTTGACACGGAGGGGACTGGCGAGCACGAGCCCATCCTGATGACGATTCAATACGGCAAAGGCCGCATCTTCCATACAACCCTCGGTCACGCCCTCGTTTCGCAAAGATGCAACGGATTTATCGCGACGTTCCAACGCGGAGCGGAATGGGCTGCCACAGGGGCGGTAACTCAACCCGTGCCAGCGAACTTCCCGACGCCCCACGAGGTGAGTACTCGGCCTGAATAGCGGTTACCCAGCAGCCTTGGTCGGTCCGGTCGACCGACTTGTGACTTGCCAAGTTGAGGCTGGATCTTCCACCGCCCCCAAGCCGTTTCAGAATTGCCGCCCTGCGGTCGTTTCCTGCACCGTAGTACCCAAGAGCGTGCCAAGCCCCACTAGAACGTCACTCTCGTCATGAACTGGAAGGTTCTGGGAAACCCTCGGTTGCCATCGATGCGTCCGAACTCGCTTGTTCCGAATACGGTGGATGGGCCGCGCCAGTTGACACCGTTCAAGATATTGATGAATTCGAAGCGAAGCGTGAGATTCGCACCCTCGAAGATCGATGTGCGCTTCTCGAGTGCTACATCCCAATTGACGAGTCTCGGGGTTCTGGCCGTGGTCGTCGTTCGGGGTGCTGAACTCAGCTGAAGGCCTTGAGTAGGAGCGACGGAACCTGCGGTCACGTATTGAGAGACATTGTCGGCCGGGTCGCCCCCTCCGGAAACCTCGGTCTTCGCCGGGCGCTGGTGACTGAAGCCGTAAGCGCTCAGCGGGTTCGCATTCTGCGTGATGACGAGCGGGAAGCCGCTGCGTGCCGTGGAGGACAGCGAGAGGCCCCAGCCTCCCAGCAACCTATGCTTCCCCGGCAACTGGTACATGAGATTGAGGTTGACGTTATGCTGCACATGGAGGATCGAGGGCGAGTAATCCTGCTCCAACACGGGGCATTTCTGGAAGGCGCACTCGTCCGGGGTGTTATAGGCAGTGTCCGTTTCGCTCTCCATCAATGTGTTGCTCTCGTAAATGTTGTCCATGTGCTTCGTGAACGTGTAGTTGAGCCGCGCGCCCCAACGGGCGCTGAATCGCTTTTCGAGTTCGAGCCGGAGCGAATTGTAGAACGACTTGCCAGCGCTTGCGTGGCGTGCGTAGACATTACGGAAATGAGGATAGGGACGCAGCAACTGTCCGAGCGGCAGAGTCGTTTCGAGGGCGAACGATCCGAAACTCGAGTTGCCATAGAACGGATTTGCGTAGGGTTCGTTCAACTGATCGCCGAGCGCCAAGTAAGAGTCGGGTAACTGGTTGATATTTATGACCGAGTTAAGGGTTCCTCCAATCGGCAAGCTGGTTCCCTTGCTACCGACGTACCCGGCCTTGACCACTGTAGTGTTGCCGATGTTGCGCTGCAGGTCCAAGGACCACTTCTGGATGTACGGAGAGTCGCGGTATTGGTCATTGAAATAGACTTCGCCACCGATGTTCTGGAGGCGTCGATTGGCGTTGCCGGCCGGATCGAGAATCCCGTGCGGGAATGGATTGGATGCCGACACCTCGGGGGGAGTGATGCCGTCGATGCTGGTTTCGACATTGGTCACCGCCGTATACCCGTACGTGCCGATCTCAGACGCACCCGTACCGGACGGAATCGCATACGGGGCCCAGAAGACGGCGTATCCGCCGCGCAGAACGGTTCCCGCACTCAGGCTGTATGCAAATCCGATCCTGGGCCCAACTTTGACCGGCGGTGGATTCCACTGGTGAGTAGGATTACCGTCGACACCGGCGTACATCAGTCCGCCCCTCAGAGGAAAACCGGGAAGCGATGTCTCGATTTCAAGCGCGAGCGCCGCTTGCACGGGGAAAGGCTGAGTGCGTTCCCAACCGACCGCGAAATCGTTGGTATCTTCCTTGAGGCCCGTTTCCCGCTCGATCCGAAGACCCAGGCTGAGGACGAGATTCGGAGCTACTCTCCAGTCATCCTGGACGAAACCGCCGAAGTAGTCGAGGAAGAGATCCGCCTGCGCACCGAGCGTTGCATTACCGGCAGCCGGCACTCCAACCAGCAGGTCGGCAAGCGCGTTGCCCGAGCCGACTTCTGGGCTAGTCGGATTCGGACCCTGCGTGAATCTCTTTCCGAACCGCAAGGAAAAGCCATTGCCGAAATGGAAAGTGCGCAGGCCGAGCCGACGCCACTGCCCGCCGTACTTCAGCGTATGGTTCCCGATGAATTGAGAGTAGGTACCGCTCACTTCTTGGGATAGCCACTGCGTGTCGTTGTTGCTACTCGACCCGTGAGTGTGCCCGCCATCGCCGTACTCCGCAATGTAAATCAAAGGAAACTGTCCCACGTAGCCATCCTGCGCGTAAATCTTGTCCAGGAATCCGCCCTGGACCCCGAGTTGGTTCCGAATCTCCTGTTCGCTGTATACGGGGCTCTCGCGGGAATCGTTGAAGTAGGTTTGCCCGTACCTCAGATTCAGCACCGAAGTTGGCGTGACGACGAATGTGTTGTTGATCGCCAGGGCATGGGCGTCCCGCCCGAGGATAGACGCGCCGAGGGCAAAGGCTGGTGGGGAATCCGAATTCAGAAGATCCTGGTAGTGACCGAAGCCGGGTTCTTGCGATGTGTAGTAGAGATAGGTCGCGGTGAGTTGCCATTTGTCATTGACCGCATGGTTGAGGTTACCGGTAGTCTGGACCGCCTGGACCGTCTGGATGCCCGAAGTCGACCGCAGCCCTCCTGGTCCCAGGCCCGCAAGAAGGCGGGCCAATGCTAAGCCCGCCGGGTCCAGCATGTCCGCCGGGATGCGATTATTCGGAAACCGGCGCCTGTTGCCATTTTCGTCTCTGTCGAATGGATTGAAAATTCGCGATCCGTTTTCGGAAAAATCGCCGGCTGTCTCAGACGGTGTCGGAATCGCAATGGACGTGTTTTCTACCGCATCGTCCGAAAAGCCCTCCGCCGCGAGCCAGAAAAACGTGCGGTCGGTGACGATCGGTCCACCGAATGAACCTCCGGCCAGATTGTAAGGAGCGTCGCTGATGTCTCGCTGGTCGAGTACGCCCGAGTCGAACTCTTGCTGCTGAAAGTATCCCAGCTTCCTCCAGAAGGTGTTCAGCTTGCCAGGGCGGAACTGATACAGGGCGCTCCCCGCCCAGCGGTTGGTGCCACTCCGGTGAATCGTGTTGAACACGCCACCGCCTGTCCGGCCCATCTCGGCATCGTATGTATTCGTCTGCACCTTTATCTCTTGGACGGCCTCGAAGATGGGAATGATCACTGAGCGGTTTCGCATATCGCTCATCGAGACACCGTCGAGCGTGTAATTGTTGCCGCGTAGCGGGCCGCCTCCGAGAGAGAGTAGCGAGGAATTCGTTTGATCCGACTGCTTCACCCAAACCGGGTTCCCGGTATGCACGACGTTGGGAGTTGTCACCGCCATGATGAAGACGTTTCGACCGGGAGATGGCAGGGTTTCCAGTTGCGTACGGTCGATCACGGAGGAAACTGACGCTGTCCCGCTCTCGATGAGTGGACCCGCTCCTGTGACCGTGATCGTCTCTTCGATGCCTCCGACTCTCAATGCTATGTCCACGACGAGCCAGGACGAGATGCCGATGATCAATCCTTCTTGCACGAAGGGCGCGAAGCCCACCAACTCTGCGCTCAGCGTGTACTGACCGGGCTGTAGGTTCGCGAACGAATACTCACCCGTCGCGTTGGACACGGTGCTCCGGAGTCCGCCGATTTCCTCGTTTTCAAGCTTGATCTCCGCCCCGACGAGGATTCCGCCGTTAACGTCCTCAAGGATTCCACGCACACCGCCCTGAAAGGTCTGGCCCTGAGTGATTGAGACGGACCCGAGAGCGCCAAGAATGCCGACGGCCAAAACGGAAACAACTCCCCTCCACGCCGAGCGACTGTTTGAGATTCGGACTCTCATAATCGGCGTTTGCCACACACGGCAAACGGTGTGTTGGTCTCCGGGGGCGCACGGCAAGCAAGACAATACACAGACACTTGCTGCCTTCAAGCCACTATACCAGCCCGTGTAGCGATAAGCTTGCAGGAAGCCCGGAAGTGTGGTGATTTCACATCGCTAAGCAGCGGGCTGTGTATTCCGATGAAAGTGATCAGTCAGTCCTGTCCAAAGTGACCACCAATCCCGCAGGGGCCGGTCAAGTCGGAGCGAAGCGACGTGAGTGGATTTATATCCACTGAGCTTGTGGAACAAAGGTTGTTCAGTATCAGGCCGGTTCCTGAGTCTGGGCTACCATCACCCGCTTCTGGAAGTCAGCCAGCATGGTTTCGTCCAAGCGAACCTGTGTGGGGCGTTTTTCTAGAGTGGTCATCCGATCAATCTTATCCTGCAACTTGAGTAGCGCATAGAACAGATTCTCAGGACGTGGCGGACAGCCAGTTACGTACACATCAACAGGAACAATCTTATCGACTCCCTGCAGAACACTATAAGTATTGAACGGTCCTCCAACTGAAGAACAGGCACCCATGGAGATGCACCACTTGGGCTCAGGCATCTGGTCCCAAATGCGTTTCAGCACTGGGGACATTTTAAGAGTTACCGTACCGGCAACAATCATCAGATCCGACTGGCGTGGGCTGGGACGGAATACTTCTGCACCGAATCGTGCAATATCAAAACGCGATGTAGAAGATGCGATCATCTCAATCGCACAACACGCAAGTCCAAAGGTTAGCGGCCAGATTGCCGATTTACGCGCCCAGTTAAAAACATAGTCAACCGACGTCGTCATGAAGTTGCGCTCAAACTGATTCTGGAGGTAGGGCATAAAACTCCGCTGTATTTCAGTATACCGATTCAAGAGTTACCTTTTTGTTGTCGTAGAATCATCCCAAATTGCTGGTCCAGCGGATGCAAATCTGGTTGTCTTATGGACCTGATTTCACAACATCTCTTGCAGTCTGCGAGTATGAGTCTGGATAGGATATTCCTGATAAATCCACTCCCTTCAATCCAGGCTAAAAAGTGGAACTCATGAAACAAGCAATAGCATCCCACTCACCGATCAACTCTGCTACAAAGCACTTGCATGCAGTGACTTTGAATCTGAATATACAGACTGGTGATCTGCTGATCCTGATCGGACTACTCCTGGGATCTACTGCATGCAACATTCCCACCTTCACATTGCGCCTGGAAGCACCGTTCGAGACTTACGGCGAGATAGTGGACATTGCTACATACGACCCCAAAGACGGTTCCCTGAAATCCATTGAAATACCGAAACTTATACGTAATGATGCAGGCTGGAAGCAAGTTCTTACCCCACAGAGTTTTACAATAGCCCGCAAGAAAGCAACCGAAGCACCGTATAGTGGCCATTACAACAACTTCTACAAGACGGGTATCTACCACTGCAACTCCTGCGGTACTGCCTTGTTTTCCTCAAAGGCCAAATACGACTCAGAAACTGGTTGGCCCAGCTTCACAGGACCTCTCGCCCATAGGAACCTCTCTATCGTGTGGGACAACAGTTGGGGCCTGCGTCGTCGTGCCGTGCAATGCGTACGGTGTGATTCCCATCTGGGACATGTCTTCAACGATGGCCCTCCGCCATTAATGAGACGTTACTGCCTGAACTCGGCTGCTTTATCCTTCACACCTGCAGCTCAGCGGTAAAGCTCTACACCTGCAAAATCTATTGGCTACTGTTGCGCTGAAGGCAATGTGTTTTCGTACCACCTGATATTTCCTGTATGAGCTCCGATACAAACAACATCCAGGTCTCCATCTTCATCAAGATCCGAGATGTCACATCCTGCTGCTGAAATACCACCATCATCCAGGATTGATTTTTCCCAGCCGTCAGAGGCCTGCTCATAGAAATAGAGACCGTAAGGCTCTCCACGCATTCCAGCAATGATTTCCTGGCTGCCGTCACCATCAAAGTCAGCCACATCCAGGACATGCCCGTCTTTCAGCGTGTCATCAATCACAGTCCGATTCCAAGTGTCGTTTTCCTGGCTCAAATACACCGCAACCTGATTGCCGTGCCAAGGCTCAATTGTCGTTAGAAACTGCCCACCGGATCCGTGTCCCAGTCGCACTTCACTTGCACCATTCAAGGGTCGTTCTCTCGGGTCACCTTCCAGGATATGTAGGCGACTCCACTTCCCGTCGCTATCCATCTGAAAACGGTCAACTCCTCCCATGCACGCAGTCAGGATCGCTGGCCCATCCCAATCGGTTTCCCGCATACCGTGGACAACCCCATCCAGTGTCTGCGTAATATCATGTCGGCTCCAATCCTGTGGTTCGTAGTAGACCAGAGAAGTGTTGCAGGTGAACATCGGCCTCTCACAACCAGGACCGGTCAGGGGAGAGTTCACAAGCTCCGGCACACCGTCCGAATCAACATCAAGAAATCGTAGGCGGTGGGTAGTCGGTAGGCGGTCAATTTCTCGTGATTTCCACAACTGCTTAACATCCTTGTCGTGTCGTAGTAGATACACCCGGCCTTCACTACTCTGGTCCGTCTGTCCAAAATGAGTCCCCAATGCAATCTCTGGGACTCCATCCCCATCAAGATCACTGGCAGCCAGCGAAATCATGCGATGCATGCCCGTAACAAGCGCATGTCGCTGCCAACCTGGATTTTCATACCAGTAAAGGATATCGGATTGCTGCGATAAACCAATCACATCAATTCGCTTGTCTTGATTGAGGTCTATGGCGAGCACCTGGTAGCCGGAAGGCAGTTCCTTTTCGATGGTATGGACCAGGAAATTCAGATCACCTGCGAGTACAGTTGACGCACCCAGCAGCAATAACAGGACAAGCATGCGTACATTTTCGCATGCAGAATCAAGATATTTGATTGTGAGATTGAAAGTGCTTGCCAGTGCCCACACTATTGCAAAGTCTCCATTTCCTTTTGGGTCTGGGCAGCTTCAGGCTGTTCTCTTGCATTCAGTTGACCAACCCATTCGATAGCACCCTCCAGAACACTGCGATGCTCCTGGGACTCATAAGAAGCTCCATCGTGTCCTAATACAGAGAAAAAGGCTCTCCCCTGTCCAACAAGTTTTGTCCATAAGGCAGGATGGTCCCCCATCGAAATGTCCGTGTCAGACCAAAGTATTTTAAGCCGAGGACTGTATGTTGCTTCATCCACAGTGGCGAGTACCTCAACCCCTTCTGTGCCCCGGACACTAGAATCAAATGAGTACCACTCCTCAACATGCTCCCAGGTGGCATCCAGATGCCTGGTTGCCGGGTTCTCATGCTGTTCAATCCGTAAGGTAGCCTTCTGAAATTGCGGTCCCATGGTATGGCCAATGAAACGTGTACCAAGCAGTTCTTCTGCATACCATTCCCAGTCAGCATGTGATCCATCTACTGATGCATGAACACCCACAAATCCACCACCTTGCTCTATCCAGTCACGCAGTGCTCTGCGCTGTTTCTGGCTCAAAGGGGCTCCACTGGAGTTATGCCATAGGACAACTTGGAACCCGGGCAGGATGTCCGGCTCAAAAACCGCCCCGTTCTCTGTATGAAAAAGAGACCATCCGCGCTGGGACGCAATTACCCGCAATGCTTCCATGCCTTTCTCGATTGCAGAGTCATGCCGGAAGCCATTGGTTTTCGAAAAAACAAGAATTGCTGGCTTTGATAGCTCGGGTATCTGTGGTGCCTCTGAGTTGTAGCTCTGGGATGGGTTGATTGCCCGATAGACATTGCGAACCATTGGATGGAAACTCGCAGCAACTGCCAGTAGCAAGAAAGTTCCAAATAACCAAGCTAAAAACTTTAACCATCTCTTCATGGCAATCGACGTTGATTATCCTTTATCGCAACACACCCTCACATTCAGGGATGTACAAGTAGGATATAGCAGCTATCCTACACTGAACTGCTGACCGGGGTAGCGGACGAGATTGCTCGCCATATTGGAATAAACACAGGTTACTAACATCACAATCCGCATGTCTTAGCAGTAGCTAAGTGTAAAATGGGCAGAAGCAGCAGGATATCACCTTGATTTGATCAATGTGCCTGCCGCAAGGCAGGTTGCTGCTAGCTCTCTGTTCGGCTTGTTAACCCTTTTCTGGCCGAATCTTGGAAGCTGACTCATGCAGTTTCAGTAGTCTGCAGGAAGTAATAGTAATGGGCAAAGTCACTGGATTCATGGAGTTCAAACGGCAAACAACGCCGTACCGTGACGTCCAGAAACGTGTGCAGGACTGGCATGAGGTCATGCACAAACTCGACAAGCCCAAGTTGGAGCAACAGGGTGCCCGCTGCATGGATTGCGGCATTCCGTTCTGTCATACCGGCTGCCCCATCAACAACATCATTCCTGACTGGAACGACCTGGTCTACAGGGATCGCTGGGAGGACGCCCTGCGTATCCTGCACTCGACCAACAACTTCCCGGAGTTCACAGGGCGAATCTGCCCTGCTCCCTGCGAAAGCGCTTGTGTACTGGGCATCAACGACGATCCGGTTGCCATCAAGTCCATTGAAAAAGCCATTGCAGACCGTGGATGGGAAGAGGGCTGGATCAAGCCTGAATCCCCTTCTGAACGTACAGGCAAGAAAATCGCTGTTATTGGCTCCGGCCCTGCAGGGCTTGCTGCAGCCCAGCAACTCAATCGCGCAGGGCACCAGATCTGTGTTTACGAAAAGAATGAGATACCTGGAGGATTGCTAGTACTCGGCATCCCGGACTTCAAGATGGAGAAGCATCTGGTGGCTCGAAGAGTCGAACAGATGGAAGCGGAAGGCATTGAGTTCCGCTGCAATGCTCATGTCGGAGTCGGCATTGATGCCCAGCAGTTGCACGATGAATACGATGCCGTGTTGTTATGCATCGGATCAGAACACCCCAAGGATCTCAATATTACCGGACGTGAGTTCAACGGCATCCACTATGCAATGCAGTTCCTGCCACAGCAGAACCGCCGAGTGGGTGGTCGTCAAGTCGATGCAAACTTCGATATCAGCGCCAAAGGCAAGAACGTGGTCATAATTGGTGGCGGAGACACAGGGGCCGACTGCCTGGGCACTTCTCGCAGACAGGGTGCAACCCAGATTCATCAGTTTGAGCTGCTGCCCAAGCCTCCTCTGAACCGCAATGAACCAGGAGCCATGCCCTGGCCAAACTGGCCGTTCACATTCATGGTCGAAAGCTCCCACCAGGAAGGTGATGCCCGTGACTACGCCATCAATACCAAGGGATTCATAGATGACGGCAATGGGAACGTCAAGGCTCTGAAGGCAGTCCGGCTGAAATGGGCAGAGCCCGATCCGGTGACCAACAAACGTCCATTCAAATTTGAAGAGATGCCCGGCTCTGAATTCATTCTTCCGGCCGACCTGGTCTTGCTTGCAATGGGATTCATGCATCCTGTTCACCAGGGACTTCTGGAACAGCTTGATCTTGAAAAAGACGATCGTGGCAATGTCCAGGCTGGTTTTGGGGACTTCAAAACCTCTGCCTCCAAAGTGTATGCAGCCGGTGATGCCAGGCGTGGCCAGTCACTGATCGTGTGGGCCATTGCCGAAGGTCGTAAGGCCGCCCGGGCTATTGATACCGACTTAATGGGCTCCAGCGATCTGCCGGCTTACTAGCTGAATTTCTCCTTAAGACGCTCTGCAAAGCGTTTGATATCAATGATAAAACGCTCGTGCTTCCCTTCACCAATACACTCTTCGCCATCAAAGGCTTCAACCACAAACGTCAGTCGTCGTTTCTTGATCTCTGTCAATTTCGACGTGTAGGTTACTTCATTACCCATTGGCGAGGCCGCTAGGTGTTTGACATTCACCACTGTTCCTACGGTGTTCTGACCGGTCTCGAGATGTGGCAGGACCGCATCACGACAACAGATTTCCATCCACTTAATCATGCTCGGAGTAGCCAGTGAAGGGCGTACATCTCCACCCAAAAAGGTAATGCAATCATCGCGTCGCACAGGGCGGCGCTGTTCCAGTGTGATTCCTGCTTCAAGCATCTCGCAATAATACAACGCCCTGAGCCCTTCCGTATAATCGGTGTCTAATGTCAGGACTAACAAGTCTGCCAAGACCAACACGCCGGGAGGCGTTAGCCCGGATTTCTCACCAGAGGTAGAGAATAAGGCCGTGTTTCGTGGTATAATTGGTTTATTATGAACAACTTACCACGTAGAAGGACGACGACCTTATGACTACAGAGTGTACCACGGAACGACTGGAATTCGAACGCTTTCGAAGGCAGCGTGTAGTCGGTCGGTTTGACGGCGGGGAGCTCGGGTCGGATGGCGGCGGGCTGCTGCTGCGGGAGCTGGCGCAGCGGACGGGGCTGTTCCGGCGGTTGAGTGCGTGTTTCCGGGATCACCGCGACCCGCAGCGGACGCAGCATCCGGTGGAAGTGCTGGTGGCAGCGCGCGTGCTGGGGCTGGCGCTGGGCTACGAGGACTTGATCGATCACGACACGTTGCGCCAGAGCAAGCTGTGGTCGCTGCTATGCGGGGCGGTAGGACGGGGACGGCGCAGGGCGAGCTGGGAGCGTTTGCCGCCGGGCAAGAGCACGCTGAACCGGCTGGAGCTGACGGGGCCGGCGCTGGACGCCGGCGAACGTTACAAGAAGATCGTGGCGGACACCGCGCGGCTGGATGCCCTGCTGGTGGACCTGTTCCTGGACTGGCACGGGGAGCAGCCGGAGCGCATCGTGCTGGACGTGGACGCGACGGACGATCCCCTGCACGGCCGCCAGGAAGGCCGCTTCTTCCATGGGTACTATCGCAGCTACTGTTACTTGCCGCTCTATATCTTCTGCGGCCAGCAGTTGCTGGGGGCGCGCCTGCGGACGGCGGACCGGGACGCGGCGGATGGCACGGTGGAGGAGCTGGAGCGCATCGTGGGGCGGATCCGGAAGCGCTGGCCCGGGGTCGAGATCTGGCTGCGCGGGGACAGCGGGTTCTGCCGCGACGAATTGTTGGCTTGGTGCGAGGCGCAGGGGGTGGAGTATGTGCTGGGAATCGCGCAGAACCCGCGCTTGAAACGGAGCCTGGCTCCGGAGCTGGAGCGGGCCCGGCAGGAATGCGAGCGGACGGGGCAGGCGGCACGGGTGTTCAAGGACTTCCGCTACCGGACGCTGGACAGCTGGAGCCGCGAGCGGCGCGTGATCGGCAAGGCGGAGCATTTGCCGCGGGGGGCCAACCCGCGCTTCGTGGTGACGTCGCTGGGGGCCGAGCGGATGGCGGCGCGCGCGCTCTACGAGGAGGTGTACTGCGCGCGGGGCGATATGGAGAACCGCATCAAGGAACAGCAGCTGGCGCTGTTCGCCGATCGCACCTCGGCGCAGACGATGCGGGCCAACCAGTTGCGCCTGTATTTCGCCTCGTTCGCCTACGCGCTGCTGGAGTTACTGCGGCGCTGGGGCCTGTCGGGCACGCGGCTGGCGCGGGCGCAATGCGGCACGATCCGCCTGAAGCTGCTCAAGATCGGCGTGCGGATCCGGGTCAGCGTGCGGGCCGTGCGGCTGTCGTTCGACGAGGGCTTCCCTGAAGCGGGCCTCTTCAGGCAGGTGTTGGCCCGTCTCCAGAGCCTGCCCCTGCGCTGTTAGCAGCTGCACTCCAGCCATCGTCTCGAGCCCCGTCGGAGGTCGCCGGGGATCAGTGCGTCTGCAGGGCGGGTTGCAAGCGAAAACAAGCCCCAACAACCGCGGATCTGGCGACCCTTACCAGGTATCTGCCCGGATCCGACGCCCCACGCAACATTGCCAGGCTATCCATCCACCCCAAATGGACAAAACGCCTCCGAATCTAAGACTCGTGAGAAGGTCGGGTTAGTATCCATCGCTGCTGTCGGGTTCAGTGCATCAGCGTTGCAATCCCAGCAATCCCTGAAACCTGTCACCTTCCCGCAGAAGGATTACGCCCTGCTGGGTGATCTTGTTGATTTGATTGTTCCTGCTTCCGATACCCCCGGAGCCAAGGAGGCAGGTGTTCACGCTGTAATCGATGAAGAGATTGCTGACAAGACTTTAATCCTGAACCTTCTGCAAGCGGGCTTCCAGAACCTGCGCATGATGGGTTTTGAATCCATGTCCCAAGCTGACCAGATATCCTTGTTGACACGCATCAGCAAGAGTTCAGGGGAAGACAGGGAGTTTTTTGAAACACTCAAGTGCTTGACACTGGATGTTTACTACTCCACAGAAATCGGTCTGGTTCGGGAGCTTGGCTACAAGGGCAACACTTACCTGACTGAGTTCCCGGGTTGTACACATCAACACGAGATCGAGGACATCGCCTGATGGCTGCACAAGACTACGATGTTGTCGTGATCGGCAGTGGGGCCGCTGGTAGCATGGCGGCCTGGAACCTCACCCGCAAGGGAGCGAAAGTTCTGATCCTGGAGGCCGGTAGCAAATTTGATCAAGCTGACTTCTGGTCGCATGTAAAACCCTGGGAAGCACGCGCCCGCAGGAAGCGAGGTGAGAGCAGTCCGGACTTTGAAGGAATGCCTCTGAGGGAAAGCCCTTATGAAACACCCCTGGGGCAACCATTCCTGCTACGCCGTGTCTGGGGTGTTGGCGGGAAAACAAACATCTGGGGACGCGTTTCACTACGTTACGGCGAATTGAACTTTACTGAACCTGCGGTGGACGGGTGGGAAATACCCTGGCCAATTCGCTATTCGGACATTGCCCCCTATTACGACAAGGTTGAACAATTGATCGGTGTCTGTGGAGGAGATGATGATTCGAAATTCCTGCCAGGATCAAAACACCACTTGCCTCCGCCCAATCTCCGGTGCGGGGAGGTGCTGCTTAAAAAGGCAGCATCCGGAATCGGGCATACAGTCGTGCGTGGTCGACGCGCTGTACTGACCAAGGAACACAACGGACGATCGAAATGCCACTACTGCGGTGCCTGTGGATCCGGATGTGACATCGGGGCATTTTTTAATGCTTATGACTACCTGCTTGTAGATGCTCTGGAGACAGGCAACCTGACCCTGCGTGAGAACGCCATCGTGTCTCACATCCTGACTGACGAGAATGGCATGGCCAATGCCGTTCGTTTCTTTGACCGCCTGAGTGGAGAAGAGCAAGCGGTATCCGCAAAACGTGTCGTAGTAGCTGCATCGGCAGTGGACTCCACAAGGATCCTGCTGAATTCCAGATCATCACAGCATCCCAACGGGTTGGGTAACAGTTCCGATGTGATCGGTCACTACCTGTGCGAACAATTCCGTTTCCACATGTATGCTTTTGCTCCACAACTCTACCGGCAAGCTGCCACAAATGATGACGGCATCTCAGGAGGGCATATCTACATCCCTCGTTTCGAGAGCCCACAGGAAAAACGGGACTACCTGCGGGGATTTGGAATCCAGCTATGGGGAATCGGGTGTGGAAACAATGCCCAATTTGCCAGGCAACTGCCTGGTTTCGGGCTGGATCTCAAGCAGGAAATCAAGAAACGCTACCCTGCATTGATACAGTTGCACCCATATGGTGAAGTCCTGCCATACCGGCACAACCGGATCACTGTCGATGGAACTCCGAACGACCGCTTCGGGGTCCCCACTATGCGTATTGAATACAAGCTGGGTGAAAATGAGCAAAAGATGGTAACCCGTATGTATGACGTGGCTGAGGAAATATTGCATGCCATGAAAGCAGAGGTATTGCCATACAAGAGGGGCAACCTTGATGAACTAGGCGCGGCCATTCATGAACACGGAACCTGCAGGATGGGTACTGATCCAGTCAAATCCGCACTCAACGGTTACATGCAGATGCACGAAGTATCCAATGTGTTTGTCGTTGACGGCAGTGCGTTTCCAACACCCACGGAAAAGAACCCGACACTCAGCATCCTGGCTTTTGCATGGCGGGCAACTGACTACATGGCTGAGCAGATGCGAGTGGGTAACGTTTGAGTTTTTTTCGAGACCTCAGAACTCGATTCAGCAACAACAGCAAGTTGCCAATCATTGCTGCAGCATCATACCCTGTTGACATTGTGAAACTACTCTCCCTTTTTCTTTTTGCCACGTTAGCTGCGTTCGCATCCGACCCTGTCAAAGTCCTTGTCTGGGATGAACGTCAACCTCGAGCCGCTAAGGCCTATGAAAACTTCATTGGCAACCAGATTGCTGATTACTTGAAATCAACACCTGGACTTGAAGTCCGATCCACTGCACTGGATGACCCCGAACAAGGTCTTGGTGATCTTGAGTCTACGGATGTACTCGTCTGGTGGGGCCATGTCCGGCATGGCGAGATCTCGGAGCAGACTGGACAGCGGATAGTCGAGATGGTGCATTCAGGGCAACTCGCTCTAATATCCCTTCACTCAGCACACTGGTCCGTCCCATTCATGGAGGCTATGAACGCCGTAACACGCGATATCGCAAAGCGAAGGTATCCGAATCCAAAAACAGAATTCGAGTTCGTACCCCCCGAAGGTCGTCGCCCACCGACCTATGACTCACTGATCACTCCGGCATTTTATGCAGTGAAGCGTGGAGACTTTGTAACAAAAGTGCGCGTCGACCTTCCAAACTGTGTGTTCCCCGGAGTTCGCAATGACGGCACACCTAGTCGGGTCACTGTCATACAGCCGGAACATCCAATCATGAAAGGAATTCCGGTCCAGTTCGAAATCCCGCAAACCGAGTTGTACGATGAGCCTTTTCATGTCCCTGATCCGGAAATCGTACTTTTTCGGGAAACCTGGGACGGTGTAGGCCGTTTCCGCGGAGGAATGCTCTGGACTCTCGGAGAAGGCAAGATCTTCTATTTCCGACCCGGTCATGAAGAGTTTCCTGTGTTCAAGGAGGAACACGTCATGAAGATACTGGACAATGCAGTGCGCTGGCTTGGCTCATTTAAAAAGGAATAACTGAACAACTAAAACTGAACAACTAAATGTAAACAGACGACTGCGTCCCGTATACTGGCAAGCCATCATTCAGAGAGGCAGTGACCGAATCATGTACTGAACGCACACACTGCCGTAATCTTCTGTGCCAACCGCCTCGAACCCGAAAGCATCATGAAAAGCCAGTGAGTCATCGTTGCGAGGGCGTACATTCACTTCACAGACAAGCATTTCGCAGCCCGCAGGAACTCGACTTGCTGCATCCCTGTAGAGGGATCCTGCGACTCCACAACGCTTGAATTCAGATGCAACTGCAATGCGGTCAACATAGAAAAAATCCTTGTATCGCTCGTTCAGCCAGCGGAGGTTGTAACTGTGATAATCGGTTTCCGGTAACAGGCAGATCAGGAAGCCTGCTATTTCACCATTGATTTCAGCAACCCGGAAATATTCCGCTACCTCGGCAAACCACTCCATGTCATCCATCTTCAGGCTGTTCATTCCCGGGACAGACTGCTGATTGATCTCCAGCACGCGAACAAGATCATTTTTCTGGATATCCCTGATCTGGGGAGACCGGCGGTTGTGTGATTCGTTTTTCATAAATTCCCGACTAGGATACTCAAGTATTTACTGTGACTATACAAGCAACCAGCAGGTCTGGGATACTGCAAACCGTCTGCCCTGGAGGCTGCAAATCACCTCAAGGGTAAAGCTCGCTAATCTTAAAAAGATGGCAGACAAGGCTTACAAGCCACAGGATATCGAGCCCAGATGGCAACAGTACTGGGAAAAGGAATCTGTGTACAAGACACTTACGGATACTAGCCTGCCCAAATACTATGTCCTGGAGATGTTGCCGTACCCTTCCGGTGTACTTCACATGGGCCATGTCCGTAACTACACCATCGGTGATGTACTGGCTCGCTATAAGCGTCTGCAGGGTTTTCGTGTCCTGCATCCGATGGGTTGGGACTCGTTTGGGCTACCAGCTGAGAATGCAGCCATCAAGAACAACAGGGATCCAAGGGAGTGGACTCAATCCAACATCCTGGCAATGAAGGAGCAACTGCGGGTATTCGGCTTCAGCTACGACTGGGACTGTGAAATGTCGAGTTGCGAGTCGGCATACTACCGCTGGAACCAGTGGTTTTTTCTACGCATGTACGAGAAGAGGCTGGCTTACCGCAAATACGCCACTGTGAACTGGTGCATTGACTGCGGAACAGTACTCGCCAACGAACAGGTTGTTGATGGCTGCTGCTGGCGCCATGAACAGACTCCAGTCGAGCAGCGCGACCGTGAACAGTGGTTCTTCCGAACCACAGCCTATTCCGATGAATTACTCTCCTCAATGGATCAGCTGACCGAAGGGTGGCCGGAGCGTGTACTCACCATGCAACGCAACTGGATTGGCAAGTCCACCGGTACTGAAGTTGATTTCAAACTCAGGAATGCAGACCAGAACATTCGTGTGTTTACGACCCGTGTTGACACCATTTTCGGATCAACCTGCCTGATCCTTGCTCCCCTGCATCCTCTGCTCAAGCAATTCGGGTGTAAACAGCAGGGACAGGAAATGGCAGCCAAAGCTGCCACGAAAAGCCCGGATGATCTGGAGAAGGAGGGGTTTTTTACTGGACATTATGCGGTGAACCCTTACAGCCAACAGAAGATTCCGATCTGGGTCGGGAATTTCGTTCTGATGAGTTACGGAACAGGCGCAATCATGGCGGTTCCAGCCCATGACCAGCGTGATTTCGAGTTCTGTCGCAAACACGACATTCCTGTCGTGCCGGTCATCCGCCCTACAGATGGCGAGCTTGCTGATCCCGAAACGATGGAGTATTCTTCCAGCGATTACGGAGTCATGGAGAACTCCGGGGAGTTCACTGGCAAAAGCAGTGAGGACGGTATCCAGGCAATGACTGCCCTGGCTGAAGAACAGGGATTTGGTAAGGGTGCAGTCACTTATCGACTGCGTGATTGGGGCATCTCTCGCCAACGTTACTGGGGCACCCCGATCCCCATGATCCACTGCGACCAATGCGGTGTTGTCCAAGTTCCTGATGATCAGCTTCCTGTGCTGTTACCAGAAAATGTACAGCTGACCGGAACAGGTGAATCACCTCTTAGCAACGTTCCGGAGTTCCTTGAAGTTGAATGTCCAAAATGCCATGGGGCAGCCAAACGGGAATCGGACACCATGGATACCTTTGTCGATTCAAGCTGGTATTTCTACCGCTACACGGATGCACAAAACAATCAAGCTCCCTTTGGCGAGAAAGCAGCTGCATCATGGTTTCAAATCGACCAGTACATCGGCGGTGTCGAACATGCAGTACTCCATCTGATCTACTGCCGTTTCTTCACAAAGGTCATGAGAGACCTGGGGTTGATTGACTGGGACGAGCCCGTAAAGCGCTTGTTCACGCAAGGAATGGTGATTCGTGATGGTCGCAAGATGTCGAAGAATCTGGACAATGTTGTAAGTCCGGATGAACTGGTTGGAAAATACGGTTCTGATACCGCACGCATGTTCTGCTTGTTTGCTGCTCCCCCCGACAGGGACCTGGATTGGCAAGACGAAGGAGTGGAGGGTATGTGGCGGTTCCTGTCACGTGTTTACCGATTTGTAGCAAGAAATGCCAAACCAGCTACCCAAGCCGATACCACGATTCGCAACACTGCTGATCAAGTGACCTTGCGCAAGCTTCATCAAACCATTGACCGCATGACTACAGATTTCGAGACACGTTGGCACTTCAACACTTCGATTGCATCCATCATGGAATTGACCAATGAGTTACATGCCAATGAAGCTGAAGTCTCCCACGAGGTCATGCAACAGTTACTTGCAGATCTGATGATATTGCTCAGTCCCTTTGCACCACACCTGACCGAGGAGTTATGGAGCATGCTGGGACAGGAATCCCCTGTGCTCAATCAATCCTGGCCGAAATTCAATCCAGCACTCGCCCACGAAGACAGTGTGCAGGTCGTTATCCAGATCAATGGCAAACTGCGTGACAAATTCACTGTTCCCAAAGGCTTGCCTGCAGAGGAACTCGGGCAAAGAGCACGAAAAGTCGAAAGAATCGGAATCCTGCTTGAAAACAAGACAATCCGCAAGGTGGTCACTGTACCAGACCGACTCGTTAATTTCGTCGCGAATTGAATCTGTTGATACTGGTAGCTGGACTTACAAGTCCAGCCTGAACCCGACCTGAATGAACCGGGGTACGTTGCACTGCCCTGTTGTACGTCCAAAACTGCTGGCGCTGTAATTGCGAATTGGGTCACAGAACACAACTCGATTCAGAAAATTACCAAACTGGGTTTCGAATTTCAATTTGAACTTCTGGTTCACCCAAGTGTCCTTGGACAGGCTGAGGTTCTCTGCCACATTGCTAAAGCCACGGACATAGTTCATTGTCCTGGAGGCATTTCCGAATCTTAATGGCCCGGGATCTGTGAAAGCTGAGTGGTCTAAGAATCTGTCCGCTGCCACGTCAAATCTTCCGCCATAGTTGATTCGCACCTTGTCACTGAGCACATCTGGCCGTTTCTGACCGTTGAAAAGGAAGGCATCCAGATCATTGGCCATGACAATATTGAGTGGCCGACCAGATTCAACACGTACGATACCCGTGATTGCCCAACCTCCAAACAACTTTGCTGCGAGTCCGAATTTCTTCTGCTTGAACATTGGAATCGCATATGTAAAAGCCGTCATTAAAGCATGCGGGACATCCTCTGCACTCAATCCTCTCTCCAGTGAATGTGTATCAACAGGGTTCTGAGGCCCCTGAGCATAGTCACTCCTGAAAAAGTTCCTTTCCGCGCCAAGTCCGGTCAGTTTTGACCAAGTGTAGTCAACATGGAACTGAGTCCCTTCCGAGAATCGTTTGTCAACCTGGGCTTCAAAAGCATGATAGAAACTGTTGCCGACCGGAACATTCTTGTAGTCAATCGTTTGCATTTGCGGGAATCGACGCAACGCCTGTGCAGTAGAACCGGAAAATCCTTCATACGGCACCTGTATCCCCGCCGCTTGGACAATTCTGGATTCAGCCGGCGCTGACAATACGCTGGCTCCATTACCAAGAATGGAAGGATCGTTCATATTGATTGCCGTACCAAGTACCTGGCGGTCAGCAATCAAGCGACTTCCTCGGTTGCCGGTATAACCAATATCCAGTGTTATGTGATCGGTCAACTCCCGTTGGATAGTGAATGACCAGTTCTGGATTCTTGGCAGCGTGACCCGATCTGAAGTAATCGAAACAGGTGAAGTGCCATTTGCGATCGTTGGATCGATAAATGGAGGCAAGACGATATTTTCCTGCGGGAAACCCGCATCTAGCATATAGACAGATTGGCGTCCGTTACTTGTATCAACAGCTGTGGGATTTGATCGAAAACCCAGAGTATTTAATCCAGAAAGTTGATCATGCGGCACATTGGAGTAATAGATGCCGTAAGCCCCTCGAACCACGTACTTCTCACCCATGCGGTAGGCAAAGCCCAGACGAGGACCAATGGCATCAACAGGTGGGTTTTCCAGCGTCTCGCGTCCTGTACGCCCCTTGCCGGTGCCAGCGAAAATCATGGCACCTGGTAATCCTCCCGCACCTGGATTCGGCATCCGGGGGTCAAAGGTCGACATGTTGTTGTTCTTCTCTCGAATTGCAGTCTGGTAGTCAAAGCGCACTCTCAGTGTCACGCTCAATCTGCTTGTCATTCTGAATTCATCAGTGACATACAGAGCCATATAGTCCTCGTTGATGGTCGGAAAGTCTGGAATCTGGAACATCGTGCTGTTCACCTGCCCGAGGATGAATGAGGCAAACGGATCACCTGTTGTTACGAGATTGTTGCCATCAGCATCAAACCCGCCGGTATGACGACGGTGGAAGTTGAACATTCCGGCGACATTGTTCGCCCAACCGCGGAACGGATAAATGTAGTGCCGATACTCACCACCAATCTTGATGGTGTGACGATTCCTGATCCAGATCAGGTCGTTGGAGAACTGAATTTGATGATCAAGGATATATCCAGAGCGTCCCCAGGTGTTTCCAAGAGGTGAGTAATGGTTGTTTCCTGTGAAATCGATTGCTGGCGGAGATGCATCGGACTCCAACAGGCCATTGCCCCCGGAGCCCCAGAGTTTCTCAGGCCATCCGACACCTGCCGAGAGCGAGTGGCCTTTGATCCGGAACTGGTCATATCTGATGGTTGAATGGTTGAGAAGATTCCTGGAAATGATCCAGTCAAATTTCTGGGTAGCACGATGCATAAAGGCCCTCTGAATAAGTCCCTCACCGTAATAGTTAGCATTCATCTGAGGAAGCAATTCCGGGTTGTGAGAAGAACGACAACCATCTACTCCACCGCAGTTACGAATTGTTGGACCGTATGTCGAATAGTAGGTATGTGTAGTGCGGAACTTTTCTGAAAAAGAGTGATCAAGCCGCACCAGATGTGCTGGTGAATTTGCCATCCAGGTTTGATCAATCGCTGAGTTCCCCTGGACATTCCGCTCAAGGCCCTGAATGTCCGGCTGCACCATCAGCGGAATAATGCCTGCAGCCACATAGCTACGCATGGGATGGGAAGCAGGAATAATGTTGTTTGGAAACGAATCCCGTACTGGAACTCTCCCTATGGTTCTTGTTGATGACGGATCAAAGATCTGCCCCTCGTAAATGGCTCGGCCAAGAATGTCCCTGGACAGCATGTTGCCGGTCAGTAGCTGCTCGAAATCCCCTTGCTTGAATGCATCAACAGGTGTGGAATTGCTATAGCTCGGCATCGACCCCGAACGAACCCACACCATGCCAAAGCTGTAATACAAGTATGATTTGTTCTTGATAATCGGGACACTGATCTCTGCTCCTAGACGGTTATTGCGTTCCCTGCTCTTGTTTCCAAAAAACCCGCGGGCATTCAACATCTCATTGTTGAAGTAGTGCTGGAAGGAACCATGAATTTCATTGGAACTCGCCTTGCTGGTGTACGAGATGAAGCCGCCCCCACCCTGTCCAGACTGATTAGTACTAGACCCCTGGTCAATTTGCAACTCACCGACTTCCTTATTGTCCGAGTGCGCTGCTTCCGTTTTCTGGCCAGATTCAAATCCAGCGATTTTATCTACGGTTATCCCTGCTACAGCGTGGATACCCCTGTTCGAGCGGTCTGCTTCAATGCCGGTGCTGGATGAAGGATCTGCTTGCTGGGCCAACAGTGGTGCGGTGACGATTGTGCCAAGCAGTACAGCAAGTAGGAACATGTGCGGTATTTGTTTCATGACCAGGATCTGGATCTACTGTTTCAACCGGAGCTGAAACAGAATTTGGAATAAAAACATCCCGGTATCAGTCGGGTGCTGATACTTGCAATCCCTTCTGCAATGTGGATTCAGCCTTTGTGGCTCTTGACCAACTCACTCGCCAAGACACTAACACATTACATACTCATTTGTCGAAGAAATTGTTTTACCCCAGCAATTCTCATTTTGGGGCTTTTAGGGGTTTGCGGTCATCGTAGGAACCGGAAACAAGAGGCGTTTCTGGGGGGTTAACTTTGCGAGCGCCGCTTCCGAACATAAAATGTGGCCCGCGTTTTCGATTCCATCCTGGATTCCCTCCTGCACAACTTCCGCCAAGCCGCCGCCGCGCTCCCCGATGCCCGCCGCGGCTCCAACAAGCGCTAGGCCGTCGCCGATGCCGCCTCCTGCGCCCTCGCTACCTTCTTCTTGCAGGCCCCCTCCTTCCTCAACTTCCAGCGCCGCATGCAGAAACAGTCCGGCCGCTCCAACTGTCACACCCTCTTCGGCGTGCAGGCCATCCCCTGTGACAACCAGGTCCGCAACCTCCTCGCCGGCCTCGCCCCCTTCGAACGCCTCGGCAGCCGCCTGCCCAGCGCCCTCGACGGCCTCCAGATCCACTGCTCCGACTCCATCCGTTGCGCGCAGTGCTCCAGCCGCCATGTCGGCAAGGACAAGACCGCGCAGTACTTCCACAGCATGCTGTCGGCGACCGTCGTCGCCGACAGCCACAACCGCGTCAGCCCGCTGATGCCGGAGTTCGTCCAGCCCCAGCAGGACCCCGCCGCCCAGCGGCCCGAACTGACCGAGGATCAACGCAACCAGGACTGCGAGCGCAACGCCGCCCAGCGCTGGCTGCCGGCCCACATCGACGAGCTGCGGCCCTACCGGCCGGTCTTCCTCGGCGACGACCTGTACTGCTGCCAGCCCCTCTGCCAACTCGTCCACGACCTCGGGGCGGACTTCATCTTCGTCTGCCAGCCCAGTTCCCACAAGCGCTTGTACGAAGTGCTGCATGACGACTTCATCCATTCCAGCGGCTGGATCAAGGCCCGCAACCACAAGCAGCAGGTCGAGCGGCACCGCTACCGCTGGCTGAACGGAGTGCCGCTCCGCGACAGCGCCGCCGCCGTACTGGGCAGCTGGGTCGAGTTCGTGATCGAGCGTAACGGCGAGCGCACCTACACGAACACGTTCTTCACCAGCCTGCAGGTCACGGCCGACAACGTGGCGGAGATCGCACGGGTCGGCCGCGCCCGCACCGTCATGACGCAGCGAGCCAGCCGCCCCAGCGCCCTTGGAACGGCCTCACGCCGACGAGCACAAACGCTCGGTGGTTCTGCCACACCCTGGCCAGAACACCAAAAATTAGAATTGCTGGTTTTACCCTTAATGGGTTAGGAGCCATTCTCACATACCGAATCACAGTCCTATCTGCTGTTATCTGACGAGAATTCAAGTATTGCAGCTATCCTTTCAGAGTCCAAATTTAGGGCATTGATGCAGACTCAATGTCTCTCCGGATTACTGACCAGTAACCGTGCATCTTGCAAACCAAGCGTTTATAGTTTATCTTTCATGAATGCTGCTATGAGTGCACCCTTTGTTGCTTCACCATATCGTACTGGGATTGATCATGCCCTTTGTCTGAAGTTCCTGTACTACATGCTGATGATGCGGGAACTCGAAGAACGCATTGAACTCAAACTTTATCGTCAGGGTAAAGTTATCGGTGGTTGCTATACAGGTCGCGGGCAGGAAGCCATCCCCGCAGGTAGTGCGATCCACTCCGAACCTGGTGACTGGCTTACTCCTTCACACCGCGATATGGCGGCACTGTTGATCCGTGGCATCACTCCAAGGGAAATACTTGCCCAGTACATGGGACGTGCTACCGGCCTGACAAAAGGCCGCGATGGCAACATGCACATGGGCTGCAGTAAAAGACACTGCGTACCCATCATTTCCTCAATCGGGGCCAGTATTCCTGTTGCCAGCGGGCTGGCATTTGCCATGCGCTATCGAAATGAGTCCAGCATCGTTTTCAACTATTCCGGTGACGGTGCTTCCAGCAGGGGCGACTGGCACGAGGGACTGAATATGGCAGCTGTTATGGATCTGCCGATTGTTTACCTCTGCAATAACAACATGTACGCCTATTCGACACCGCTCGACAAACAGATGAAAGTCTCAGACATCGTAGAACGGGTCACTGGATATGGCATCCCTACCGAACTCGTAGACGGCAATGATGTTATAGCCGTTTATGAAGCAACGAAGCGAGCAGCTGACTATGCTCGCTCTGGCAATGGACCGTACTTTATCGAGTGCAAGACATTCCGCATGAGCGGACACTCCGCTCATGACCCTGCAGACTATGTTCCACAATCGCTGCACGATAAGTGGGCTGGAAAGGATCCCATCCTGATGCTCCAAAAACACATGGTCGATAAACGCTGGTCAACAGAGCAGGATTTTATCGAGATCCGGAGTCAGGTACTTGATGAAATTGAGGAAGCTGTCTCCTGGGCTCTTGAACAGCCATTCCCTGATCCAGAAACGTTAGAGGCCGATGTCTACGAGCACATGGGATAGCTCCCCTATACAATTTCAAAGAGTCTAATGGCAGAAACTACCTACCTCGAAGCAATCCGTCAGGGCATCTGGGAAGAGATGGAACGTGACCCCAGTGTCTTTGTGATGGGGGAGGATGTCGGTGCCTATGGCGGGGCCTTCAAGATCACCAAGGGCATGATTGAACACTTTGGGAAGAAGAGAGTGGTTGACACTCCTCTCTCTGAATCCGGAATAGTCGGCACTGGAACCGGGGCGGCTATTAACGGTCTCCGTCCGGTTCTTGAGATGCAGTTTGCGGACTTCATGGCCTGCGGATTTGACCAGATCACTAACTTCGCTGCCAAATGCCGCTACCGCTGGGGACAGCAAATCCCAATGGTGATCCGTGCCCCTTCTGGAGGAAACATCCACGGTGGTCCGTTTCATTCCCAGAATGTAGAAGTGCCCTATGTACATACTCCAGGTCTGAAGGTTGTACAGCCAGCAACAGCCTATGACGCAAAAGGACTGATCAAGGCATCAATCCGGGATAACGATCCTGTGATTTTCCTTGAGCACAAGTACCTCTACCGTTCAGTGAGGGAAGAATTGCCTGAAGAAGACTACACGGTTCCTATCAGCCAAGCAAAAGTCCAACGCGAAGGTTCTGATCTCTCGATCATCACTTATGGCTGGATGGTTCATGTTGCCTTGAAGGCTGCAGAACAGCTTTCCCTTGAAGACATTGACATCGAAGTCCTGGATCTGAGAACTCTAATGCCGCTTGACAGGGAAGCCATCCTAGATACAGCAAGAAAAACCAGCAAGGTGATTCTGCTGCATGAAGACACTCTGACTGGCGGACTCGGCGGAGAACTTTCCGCAATCATCGGTGAGCATGCCTTCGAGTACCTGGACGGACCATTAGTGCGAGTTACAGCTCCTGATACTCCCGTCCCATTCAGTAAAACTCTTGAGAATGCTTTTTTGCCAAGCCAGGAACAGGTTGAAGCCAAGGCCCGCATGCTCGCCAGGTACTAACCTCATACTGACTCCTGCAGTAGTATCAGCCAGTTTAAGAGCTTGAATTCAATAGTCCATAACGTAGACTGGCAGTTATCAAGGTCCTTGTATGTCAACTAACCGCAGAACATTTCTAAAGTCATCAGGAAGTGCTGTTCTAGCCGCTTCCCAAGCCTGGGCCCTTCCAGGGCCAAGGCCATGGCTATCCAGTGATCCCCACCTCGAATGGAGACACTACGGTGGTACCGCAGGTGCATCCCGTTACTCCCCAGCTAGGCTGATCCAGCGATCCAACATTTCACGACTCAAGCCTGCCTGGGTCCATCACACAGGCGATGCCATGCAACGGCCACAGACAACGATCGAATGCACCCCGATCGTTGTAGACGGTGTTTTGTACCTCACCACTGCGCGCGTCAAGGTACAAGCTCTCGACGCTACCACAGGCACCCTGCTTTGGACATTTGATCCTGCCCAAGGAGTAAGTAGCAGGAGGAGTACCGGAGTAAATCGTGGTGTCTGTTACTGGCAATCCGAAGATGGCTCCCAGAAACGTATCTTCAGCACCTTCCGGAATGAGTTGTACAGTCTGGATGCTAAAACCGGCCAGGCAGACCCTTCATTCGGCAAATCAGGAATGATCGATCTAAACGAAAACCTCGACAACGAACTGAAAGGTGTTTCAGTCAATTGCACCAGCCCTGTCATCGCTTACCAAGACATCATTATCGTTGGGGGTGGAGGCGGGGAAGGTCCATACCCCCAGGCCCCAGGACACATCCGGGCATTTGATGCAATGAGCGGAAAACTTCGCTGGATTTTCCATACAACTCCAAGGCCTGGCCAATACGGATACGAAACTTGGCCCCCAAACGCCTATAAACATGTCGGTGGTACAAACAACTGGTCCGGCATGAGCCTTGATGTCGAGCGCGGGATCGTTTTCGCTGGCATTGGCTCCCCTGCCTTTGATTTTTATGGGGGTGATCGAATCGGTGAGAACCTGTTCGGCAACTGCGTGCTGGCACTGAATGCCAAAACCGGGGAGCGAGTTTGGCACTACCAGACTGTCCATCACGATGTTTGGGACTATGACCTGCCAGCCCAACCGGCACTGATACAAGTTACCCAAAACAATAGAACCTTTGATGCTGTGGCCCAGCCAACCAAGCAAGGATTTCTGTTTTTTCTTCACAGGGAAACCGGACAACCTGTCTGGCCTGTAGAAGAGCGTCCGATTCCCATGTCGGGTGTCGGAGGGGAACACCTCTGGCCCACTCAGCCCTTTCCTGTAAAACCTCCACCCTTGAGCAGGCAAGGGTTTCAAGAGCACGACATCAGTGATATCTCGCCTGAGTCACATGCCGCAGTTCGCAAGATCTGGGAGGCTACCGATGCAGGCAACCTGTTCACCCCACCCAGCACTCGGGGAACTCTGGTGCACCCAGGATTCCGTGGCGGGTGTCTCTGGGGTGGGTGCAGCTACAACCCGGAAATGAACAGGGTTTTCGCAAGTTCCGATGAGACGACAAATCGCATCCAACTTGAGGTGGCACCTGAGGAGGCATTCGATTACGCGCTTCCAGACCGCAGTGAATTCCTGGATCACGAAGGCTATCCGGCAATCAAGCCACCTTGGGGTTACGTCACGGCTGTAGATCTTGAAAGCGGTGAGTTTGCCTGGCGAGTCGTAAATGGAGAGTTCCCCGAACTGACCTCCCGGGGAGTTCCAAAAACCGGGAGCCCCTCACATGGGGGGGCCATTGCCAGTGCCGGTGGGTTGGTCTTTATGGCTGGTACTTTTGATAAGCAATTCCGCGCCTTTGATCAGGACAATGGCGAAGTTCTGTGGCAAACCGAATTGCAAGCCGCAGGATTTGCGACACCCTGCACTTACGAAACCAAAGGGCGTCAATATTTAGTCATCGCTGCTGGTGGCGGAAAGGGGAATTCAGTATCAGGCGATGAATTCGTGGCCTTTGCGCTTGACGGTTGATGAACTTTGCAATAAACCCTTGCAGCACTGCATCCAGTAGATCGACTCAGGTCTCATGAAATACATAAACCCTTCATCCTCGCTTAGTTCAAGGTAATGAAGCAGTCCCTTCGATCAAATCATTCCATGTGCTAGCCGGAACTTCATTCGGCAAATTCGGGGATAGCATAGCAATATCAAGGAGATAGACGAAATCAACCGGCGATTTTACTGGAAACAGCCTTGCCGGGGTCAATCTCCAGCAAGTCGAACGCTTTCTGCTGCAAAGGGGTGGGTTGGGCGAGCAAGGGGAACTCATGCTGCTCGTCGTTCGGGAGCGTCACCTGGTTGAGGGAGAGCGTCGCCAGGTCGTCCAGCAGCGTCCGCAAGCTATGCACGGGGAACCCGTCGGGGGTTTGCTTGGTGTCGGCCTTGGCCTTGGCGCCCGGGGAGACCTGCGCCGGTTCGACAGGGGACTGCCGTTGCGCCCGGGCCCCTCGCGGTCGTCGTCCCCGAATAGTAGCGGCTCCCACCGCTGGCGCAGATGCCATTCGACGTAGTACGCCAGCATGCACAGGAAGACATGCCCCCGCACATGCTGCTCCGTATAGATGAACACCGGCCACACTTGGAGTTGAGTCGTCTTGAGCGACCGGAACACTCGCTCGACTTGCGCCAGGCTCTTGTAGGATTCCACCGCTTCGGCGGACCCCAGTGCGGCAGCGTCCAAGCTGGTCCGAACGACGTAAACGCCGTCGAGCTCCGCTTCGGCTGCGATCCGGTCCCGTTTGCGGGACCAGCGCAGATCGTCGTCGGTCACGATGATCTCGAAGTGCTTCTCCACCTTCTTGCGGTTGGCCTCGCGGCCCACGCGGCGATTGATCCTGTCCTGGCCGCGTAACTGCGAGTGCTTGCGCCGGACCATGGCGGCGATGTCCTCGAGGGTCCGCTCGGTCGCGCGCAGGAGCGCCTCGCGTTTGCGGGCGCGCTCCTGTCGCAAGCGGGGATTCAGGCACATGATCAGTCGCTCGCCGGGAAACTCCGGGCTGAGGATTTCGGCGACTTGGTCGGGGACCAGCTCGTCCGGGCGGAGCGGGGTTTGCGTGGTGCCCGGCGGGGCCTCGACGGGCACCTGCGGCTGCTGGAGCAACTGGCGGATGTCGACGGACTTCAGCGCCGAGATCCAGCCCAGTCCGGCGGGTTCGAGGTCTTCCCGGATGCGGGCCGTGGTGAGCATGCCGCGATCGCCCTCGAGGGCGATCTGGCCGATGCCGAACCGCTGGCGGATCTTGCGCACCTGGGCCCCGACGGTGGTCGGGTCCGCGGTGTTGCCGACGAGTAGCTCCACGGCCACTGGACAGCCGTCGGCGGCGCACAGGAGACCGAAGACGATCTGGCGCTTGCCCTTTTTGCCGTCCCGGTTGTGGCCGAAAGCGGCCAGCGGGCAGGTGCGCCCTTCCAGATGGCTCAAGGTCACGTCGTAGAGGATCAAGGTGCCGTTGCGCAGGTGCTTGTTGGCGAGACCTGCGCTCGATCCAGCGCTGGCGTTGGAGCAGCCAGTCGAGCATGTCGAGCAGCTCGTTGCCGGTCACGGCCCCGAGCTGCAGCAGAGCGCCCAAGCTGGAGTCGGCCGAGTGCGGGGAGAGGCGTCTGGCGGTGGCGAGCTTGGAGTCGGGGCGGAGGACGCGGGCGACGACGGTGGTGAGGGCCAGATCGTGCATGCGGCTGGCGGACTTGTGCAGCATGCGTTCGAGGCCCAGCGCCCGGCAGGTGCCGAAGACAGCGGCGACGTGGCCATGAGGCAGGGAGCGGCGGATGGTGACGGCCTGCTCGAGGCTGGCGAAGGCAACGCCGCCGCGGAGCAGAGTGCGGAGGCCGGCGACGATCCGGGGGGGCAGGTGGGAGAGGTTGGCGATGGTTTTGCGGCGAATGCGCTTGCCGTCGCGCCAAGCTTGGCGGAGGAGGACGGCAGGGGGGCTGTTGCGGTTGGGGATGGATTCGACGTAGAAGGTCATGGCGCGGGGATTACATGGAAACATAACATTGGTAGAAGCATTCTATTGAAAATTGTTAAGTGGCTGTCAAGTGCAATGTTACATGGAAACAAGATTCCAATTGCTGGAACCTCTCTGAGGCGGGTAACTTGCGCGATTTCAGGTACTTACGCAGCGGCTAGGCGTCTGAGAGGCGATGAAGTTCCGGCTAATGGATGAAACAACACTAACTTTACCTGATGCAATCTCCTCTGATTCCAACCCTAGGGTTGTGTTACAACCTTCCGTTTTAAGTTGTATTGACATTTATCAGACAGGGTTACAGTGCTGCCCAATACAGCCATACTGACGCCTTGCAGCCGAACCAACATACATATTCGGAAATAGTGGCAAAGGCATATTGGTCGGACCGGGTAGAGCTCTCTGGGATTTTTTGGCTTACAAGCTGTTTCGTATCACTGAGAAATATGCAGCACAACTGAGGTTGGAGGCATTCAACTTCACCAAATACACCTCAGTTTGGTCTCCCGAACACAAAAGTCGGGAACAACAACTTCGGAATCATCTCCGGGGCTGGCAACCCCAGGAATCTGCAACTCGGACTCAAGTTCCTGTTCTAGCTCAACTCAGAACCACTTCACAGGCCCGATCCCGTACTCTCGGGGCCGGGTCTTTTCCCTTTGTGCCCAACACTGGACCAGAATTCTATAAGCATTCATTGTCGGATGAATAATTCTTTGCACTTGTCCTGTTCATTTGCCTGACAGAACACGGCTCGGTAACTTGACGACTGATTTCAACAGTTCAAGCACCCCATCAACGGCAATACCTATCAAACGGAATGGCAGCAATACCAGCCACACAATGGGGTAGACAACCGCAGCGAGTATTGCCAGTGGCCAGCAAAAAAAGAGCAGCAGAACCCAAAGCAGAAAAGTAAACATGAAGAACTAATCCAGACTCAGTATTGCACTGCAGTCTGTATTTACAAATTCTGGCAACTTTGCAAACTCACCCCGTTGGACCGCACCCCAGGCGTGAGGCAATGTTACTCATCACCACCCTTGGGATTAATCGGCTAATTTCATGGTTCTAGCAGCACACGCCCATGCAGTGTACTATCGAGTTGATTCGTTGAAAACAAGGCGTTTGCCAACCAGAACCGTCAAAGTCTGGATCTGAAATCAGGATTGTTTGTTCATTCCAGCAAGTACTGTGTCACTGAATCAATACCAACAAGTGTTCAGCGCCTCATCTGATCTGCGATCTGGTCAGCAAGCTCCAACTGACCACTATTTGTGGCCCGTTCCTGTGCAAGCTGCGAGTAGGTTCTCGCCGACTGTTTGTTGCCAAGTTGGCGATGAATCAAGGCCAGCAGGAACACAGGCAACACCTTCTCATCAGTGCTGTTTGCTACTGCTACTTCCAGTAGCGGCAGTGCTTCCCTGTACTTACCGTTATCAGTCATCCATTTGGCCATGTGATAGTTTGCAGTGTCATTCAGTGGGTCATGCTCCAGTGCTTGTCTGTAGCTCCTGATTGCCACTGATTCCTGTCCCAGTCGTTCCAGGGCGACACCAAGATTTCCATAGGCAGATGAATCTTGCGGATTAATTTCTACCGCCTTGCGGTAAGCTTCGACCGCTCCCTTGAAGTCTTCGGCATATTGCAGGGAAATTCCATAGTTGTAATGAGCATCTGCAATCAAGGGCCGCAGTTGGAGTGACCGCTCGTAATGCCTGGTTGCCAGTTCAAGGTTTCCCATTTGCCCATGGATCGCAATGAGATTGACGTGTGCGTGTACGTAGTCCTGATCCATTTCAAGTGCCGATTGATAACTCACTACCGCACTCTCCAAATCACCCAGGCGTTGCCATTCCCTGCCCTCTTCAAAATACTTTTGCGCACTATCTGTCTTAATTGAACTGATTGCATCAATCAAGGGATCTGCATAATGCCGACGTGGTGAGGGATTTGTCTGCTCGTATTGCATGAGATACAGATCTGCGTCTTCCTGTCTGCCAGCTTTCAGGTACATGTTTGCCAGCAGGTAATTAGCTTCCCTGTAATCCGGGTCCAACTCAACTGCTTTTTCCAGATGACCAAGTGCGGTACCTAGTCCTTCCAATGCGTCAAGCCGGCCAAGACGGTAGTAAACTGCTGCACTGGACGGATCAATCCGTAAACACAATTCGAGGCTTTCCCGTGTAATGTCCAAATGCCCTGCCCGTTCTTGCAGGTCAGCAAGTCTCAATACTGCTGGTAAATCATCAGGTCGCAATTCAAGAGCATTCTGCATGGCAGATCTCGCAGCCTCATAATCACCCAATTCAGACTCTGTGATCGCCAGCAAATATACCCACTCAAACGATTCCGGATCCAGCTGATGGCTTCGGTTAAAGCATTCCCTGGCTCCCTGGAACTGGCTGTAAGCATAAAGTGCTCTCCCGAATTCACCCACAATCGCCGCATCTTCCGAATTAGCCTCTGCCCGTCCTTGCGAGGTACGTAGCAGTTGCTGGATTTCAGGGGCAACACTGTCGAGTTCAGGTTGTGGCAAGGCTGGATACCGTGGCTCTGAACGATCACAGGCACCTGTAACAAAAACAAGGTAAAAAACGATTGCGACAGTGAATGCAACCCGGCATGCGACTAGTCGTGAATTGAGCAGCATGATGCAATTCAGTATCGTTGATACGGAGATTATCCGAACAGGTCAGTCCGTGAATGCATCTACAATCTCTCCCATTGCATAAAGCATGGTGAGTCTAGCCTTCTTGATGGTGTATCCAGCACCCATCAGCCCACCCAAGGCAGTGGATTCAAGTAGCCGTGCACTCTCAAGATCGTCCAATGCAATCCTGCCTTCCTCAAACTGGACCAGTATTACATCCAGGTTCTGGCGGGCGTACTCAAGTTCAAGCTTCGACAAATCACTACCACGGTTTGCCTCTTGCAGTGCCTGGTAAGCCCGAAATCCTGCTAACTCTAGGTCAGAACGCTTGCTTTGTTGCTGCAATTCAAGTTTACGCTCTTCAAGACGTGCCCTTGCCACACGCTCAGCTACACCTCGACCAGTAAACAAAGGAATCTGTAACGCAATGCCAGCTTGCCAGTTGTGGTGCTGGAAACTCTGAAAATAGGCGTCGTAGTTGTTGAAACGTGCCAGCAGTGCGTATTGTCCAACCAGATCCAGTTTGGGTAATCGTCCTGCGAGTGCTGCTTTGACCTGGTACCTCTGCGCATCGATCCTTGCTGAAATTGCCGCCAGTTCCGGGTGGTCTTCACCTGCCCTGGTCCTCACCTCGTTTTTAGCCAGTGGAACTTCCCGTGAGCCTGTACTATCTGATAAATGTGGCTGCAAGTGCTGATCAATTCCAAGACTAAGGGATGTGCGCAGTTCTGCTTCCAACAGGCTGTATTCTGTTTGCCAGGATTGTAGCCTGCCCCTGGCCCTGGCACTATCGAGCCTGGTTCTTGTCACAGCCAGTGGAATCTCGCGACCTTCCTCAGTTCGTGCCTGGACAACCTTTGTTATCTGCTCAAAATGATTGAGTTCGCGTTCCAAACGGTCAATGTTCCATGCAGCCCGTTCAAAATCTAGGTACATCATCCCGACTCGGTAAGCTGTCAACTCCCGCCTGGCTGCTGCCGAGTACTCTTCTGCCTTGACTAGTTCCTTAGCCTGATTGATATGGCCTTGCCTTGCAAAATCCAGCAGAGGCTGACTCAATGTCAACTGCGCAACAGAGGGTGTTGCCCCGGATATACTCTGCGGGATGCCTTCTGTCGCACCCAGTCCCGAACCTGCATGGACATTCAGATTGCGTTCGGACCGCAACCGGGCCAGTCCGTTCGCCATCAAATCGACCTCCAGCCGGGCAAGTTGCATTTCGGGGCTCTGGTTGAGTGCAATCTGGACACTCTCCTGCAGGCTGATTGTGCGAAGAATTGAAGATTCCACAGCATTCCCCGGACATGGTGTCAGGAGAAGCAAAAAAACCAGTAATTTATTCATGTTGAAGAGCCTCCACAGGATCTAGTTTCGAAGCACGGTTGGCTGGCAGCAGACCAAACACCACTCCTGTTCCTGCTGCAACCAGCAAAGCGAGAAAAACAGAGAACAATGGGATTTGTATTGGGAGCTGTGGCCATAGCAGTTCTGCCATCCATGGGAGCAAGCTTCCAAGGAACACTCCACAAACCCCACCCAGAAGTGCCAGTACTGCAGCTTCAGCCAAAAACTGCAGCCGGATCTCTTGCCGCGTCGCTCCCACAGCCATTCGAATGCCTATCTCCCGGGTCCGTTCCGACACGGCAATCAGCATCATGTTCATGATAAAAATCCCGCTGATCGCAAGCGTGACCGCCGCAACCAGGCTCATGACCAAACCCATGGCAAGCAGTATTTTTCTGGCTGCACGCTGCAAGTTAACCAGCGTTTCCACACGGTAGCGGGAACCAGGACGGTTTCTCAACTCAAGTGTATTTCGAACCAGTACAGCCGCTTTCTCTACCTGCTGTTGTGAGCGAACCGAGACATAAAGCGGATCAATCCGCTCGAAGGACTGAAAGTAACCCATCACAGTAATCGGTACGAGAACCGAGTAGGATGAGAGTTCTGATTGTCCAAAAGTATCCACACTCTCCTGGAAAACACCAACCACACGGAACTCGAGATCGTGGATCATCAAGCTATTGTCGAGTGCAGTGCGCATCGAACCGTACATGCTGGTCGCCAGATCAGGGGTCAAAAGGCAAACTTTTGCCCTAGATTCGAGGTCGCTTTGATCCAGGAAACGGCCGTCCAGAACCTCCAGGTTGCGTGCCTGCCTGTACAGTTCATCCGATCCCAGGATGCGCATCTGTCTGGGATTCCCATCAATGGTGATAGAGTCCCAGCTACTCATCACGCCGGTAACCGCTTCAGCCATATCTCCGAGTTGCTCTCGAACAGCATCAACGTCCGCTAGATCTATATAGTCTGCTTCACTGACAGAGACATTCCCCCCTGCTTCGTAGTAGGCATAACTCATCTTCGACACTTTGAAATTGCAAGTTATTCATTGCAAATGAGTTATCGGAACACACAGGCGCACTGTGGCACTACAACGGAGGGACCGCCGGTCTGGATGGTCGCAGTGGACGGATCAGGTGGCTTGTTGGGATCGGACCGCTTTTGCGACCGGTGCCGAGTCCGGGCTGTCCACAAGCTGGATGACGGGGGGCAGTTTCGCGCCCACGCAGCGCACGATGTCGGTGACGGCTCCATGAGCCTTCGTGCGCAGCGCGAAGCGCTTGCCTTGCGCCTCGACCAGCGTTTCCCGCAGCCGGTTCAGGTCCCGCACCACGTCGGCCCACTCCGCCTCGATTCCCGCCTCCCGCATGCGCCGCTGCAGCTCCCGCTTCAGCACCAGCGCCAGGAACGAGCAGAACACGTGGCCCCGGATGGTCTCGTCACGGCGATGGTAAACCGGCCGCGTCTGCAGCAGTGACTTGGCCTCCCGGAAACAGCGTTCCACCTGCCACAGCTGCTTGTACTTCAACACCGCCTCGGTGGCCGTCAACGGCGCCTTCACCCGCAGTGCCCACAGACCGTCGTAGCGTTCCTCGGCCGTGATCCGGTCCTGGTCGAGCTGGCAACCCTGCCCCTCCGTTCGCAGGTAGCGCCGGAACCCGCGGTTGCCCACCAGGGCCTGGGCGCTTGCCTTGAGCTGCTCCTGCAGCTTGGCCACGATCTCTTGCCGGACCTGCTGGTCGCGGCGCGCCTGCGCCGCGTTGCGGCAGATCACGTAGCGCCGCTCCCCCTCGCCGGCATCCCCGTCCTGGAGGATGACCTCGCGCACTGCCAGTTCCTGGGGCTCCTGGCCGGCCCGTTCCGCCAATACCCGCACCGGTTCGGCATCCGCGGCCAGCACCTGCTCCCGGAATTCCTTCGTCGCCCGCATCCGGCACCCCAGGATGTAGCTCCAGCCACGCTCCTCGAGCGCCGCCATGGTCGCCTTGCTGATCATCCCGCGGTCCGCCACCAAACACACCGAGCCGATCCCGAAACGCTCCTGCAGGCGGTCGGCGACCGCCAGCAGGGCGGTCACGTCCGCCGTGTTGCCAGGCCACATTTCGGTGCACACCGGTCGCCCCTCGCTGTCCAGCACCAGGCCCACGACCATCTGCAGGCAGTGCGGCCGGAAGTCCTTGGACTTGCCCAGTGTTTGCCCACCCTGGCCATGGAAGTAGTGCGAGGTGGTGTCGAAGAAGACCAGTTCGAGGCCGGTGAACAGATCGCGGCGGCGGGCGAACAGATCGCGGCGGCGGGCGAACAGATCCTCTTCCACGGTGTCCTTGACGCAACGCGGTGCGTGCTTGTGCTGGCCCTTGTGCCCACTCTTGTTCGCGCCCGTGTTCGCGCCGTCCCCGGAGCAGTCCGCGCTGCTGTCCTGCGGGCTGTCAACGGACGGGTCGCCTCGCGGGTCGGAGTTGTCCTTGTCCTGCTGCCCGGAGTCCTGCTGCTGTGGCTGCACCGGCGCACCGAGCCAGGCCATGGTGCGGTACAGGTGCTGCAGTTCGAGCCCGGAGCGAAGAGGCGGTGCAGGACCGTGAGAAAGACCGCGCGTTCGGCAGCAAAGCGAAAGCGGCGACCAGCGAGGGCGTGGTGCACGGCCTGGCGGCAGCCGGAGAGGGTCCACAGCGGTTCAAACACGAGTGCGGGACCCAGCACACGGGACTCGGCACCGTCGGGGTTGGCCTTGAGGGAGTCCTGGCAGGCCGACAGGACTCCGACCTGCTTGGAGAGAGGGGCGCCGGAGGCGAGCAGGCGGTCGAGGGTACCACTGGCCTGGAGGAGGTCCAGCCGGCCGAGCGAGGCGAGGACCCGCTGGCGGACCGAGGAGCCCTTGCGGACGGACTCGACAAGTTGAACGTAGATGCGATTGCCGCTGGGTTTGGTGCGCAGGAACATGGACTCTCTCCAGACACTACAAAAGATAATCAAAACCACCTGTAAGTTACAGATAAAAAACAGATTATTACAACAACTCCAAAAATTATTGAAGCACTACATTTCTACGGATCCAAATCGGCGGAATCCGTAAGTGCCCTAATTCAAAGGACCAAATAGCCGACCCAAGGGAAATAGTGTCGAAGATGAGCATAAATGAGGTTGGACCCAACTCCCTCAATCTGGCTCATGACGAACTCACTGCCAGTGAACGCAACCGTGACAACAAGAATTACGGCTGCAACTGCTGCCGCCATGCTGAAGCCTGTTAACAAGGACCTCAGCTTATGCATACGAAGTGCTGCCAAGGCAAAAAGCAGCACTTCCTTGTATGGGATGACCTGTTTACTCTTTATCAACCTGAACCTGAGATGCCTATCCTGTGGGGTAGATCCCCTTATTTTCACAAACTTGAAGGAGTTCCCCGGAATTTAGTCGGCAGTTTCATCAATGAGAGCCAGGAATGAAACTAAGTTGAGATAATCCCAACAGTCTTTGAATGCGCAAAAGCCTGACCAGCAGTCTACTGTTTGCTTTCAACTATCCGGTGCAGAAGGACTGCGGGTCGAAGCAATCAGAACTTTTTCAGGAGCTTGCGCACCTGCCAGGCGGGTTCAGAGCCCAGCTCCCTGTCTGGACTCGACAAATACTTCTTGATCAGTTGTTCGGCGCGAGGAAATTGCTCCTTCCTGCCTGACCGGATCCAGGCCTTCGCAGCAGTGAGCCAGACTTCCGGATTCTCCGGGTCCCGCTCAAAAGCCAAGCACAGGAGCTGATCACTCTGCTCAGAATCACCTTGCCGGGCAAGGAATGCAGCATGACTCAGAAGGTAGTCGATACCGTCCTGACCGAGTTCCCTGGCAAGCTCATACTTAGCAGCTGCCAGATCAAATTGCATTGTCTTTTCAAAGCAGATTCCCCATGCCTGAGCACCACGCACAGGATCAATCTGCTCAATGGATTTTGCAAGAAAATTGGCACGGGACTTGTCCCCACCAACGATCCCTGGAGCTTCCAGATGAAAATGCATCAATGCTTCGAGTGCCTCCAGGTTCCGAGGATCAAGTGCAAGTGCAAGTGCAAAAGACTGCTTGACCTTCCTGGCCAGTGAAAAAGCGGCCAGGCGACGCAAGCCACTCATCTGCTCAGCACGCCTTCCGTAAGTAATGCCTAGCCAGTACCTGTAAGTTGAATTTTTCGGTTCCGCTGCCGCTGCCTGCTGGAACGCCACCTCGGCCTGCTTGTATTGTTCAGCAGCATAGTGCCTGAGACCCATGAGCCAATCCTGCTCCCCTGCAATTGCAGGTGCCAAACTACCTGCAATTCCGAACAGAAGAACTACTCCCAGACAACTCTTACTGAACAACATCCTTTTCCATCTGGACCACATGGACACGCTGTCCATTCTCAAGTTCACGTTCATTCGGCAGTAAAACCGTATCTTTACTAGACATTCCCTGCTTTACCTCAACAAACGCAGGACCCATCACTCCCAGTTGCACTTCCCTTTCGATGGCATTGCCGTTTTCAGCTGTCCATACAAACACCTCGCGACCGCGATAGTGTATTGCTCCCCTTGGGACGCTGAGAGCCTTTTCCGCAGCACCTGTCACAATCCGAACACCCACTGTAAGGTTCGGCAAAAGGCGATCATCATCACCATCAATCACGCAACTGGCTTCCCCAACCCTGCGAGACCCAACTTCAACAATCTCGGTCGCAAGCTGGTCAATCTCACATTCCCATGCACTGTCGGAGTAAGCATCGACAGTAATGTGTGCCTTGTTGCCCAGGGCAATGCGGCCCAGGTCTGGCTCGTCAATCAGGACACGGGCGTACTTGTTTCCTGTACCGTGGACATGAGCAACAAGATCTCCCTGTTGCAGGTAATCACCCTCCCTGGCATGCAGAGAGTAAACCACGCCGTCACGCTGAACTCGAATGATCAAACTGGCTTCTTCTGACTCGACCTGTTGCAAGACAGCAGTTGCCTCCTGCACAACTGCTTTCGCTTCCTTAAGCTGCCCTGCTGCAACAGGATTGACCAATTGCACTTTAAGTGCCTGAATGTCTTGATTCAGGTCTGCAATCTTGCTTCTTTGCTGCTCCACCTCATTTCGTGGAGCAGCATCCCTGGCAACCAGTCTTTCGATCCGATCAAGTTCCAGGGCAGCTGTTTCACGGGCTGCAACAAGTTTCAATCGTTCGGATTCAAGCACAACTTTCCGTGATGGATCAGGACCTTCATCAAGACTTGCCAGTCGTGCCTTGGCTACATTCAGTCTGGCCAGAGCCTGCTCACGAAGCTCGCCCTGTCCAGTTTTCCGAAGGCGTAGGAGTTCCTGTCCGCTCTTGACAACATCACCACGGCTCACTGAGACATGTGCCACGACTCCAGCAGATTCCGTGTGAACTGCTACCGGATCCGATGCTTCGATTCTTCCATTCGTAGTCAGGGTATTCTCTATGCGACGCAAAACTGGCTTCGTCCCAACAACTTCTTCACTTGGCCCTGAACATGCCAGGATCACAAATACAAGGGTAGGACCCAGTGCAGTTGCTGACCTCAACATTCAACTGCGCTATGAGCCTGCTGGCCCGGATAGTGGTTGATGAGAAAAATCCCAAACCCTGAGGTTCATCTCACCGGGAGTGTATTCAAATACCGCATATTCCCCGGCTGGCAGTGCTACTATCGGCCAGATTTTATAAACAAGAGGTGCGAGTTGCTGGCGAAATACATCCATCTCTTCCAGTTCCTCGAACTTCTGATCTGTGTGTGGTATCGCGAAAACGGACTGGACGATCCGTCTGTTCCTTTTCTTGTCCAGCTTGAGTCGCGCGATCCCAAACCTCGAAAAATGATGCAGGCGCAGGTAAAAAATGGGCTTTGAGTCTGCAGTGACCAGTCGAGCCGAACTATTAGCCACGGCAAGTGTCTGCTTGCCAGGAAGAACAGGCATGGGAGCAAGGACATTCAGAACAGTGCGTTTCTTGTTCTTTCCTATTATTATCGTGCCTTGCTCTACAAGTTGTTGTTCCTGCCCGTTCATGTAATACACACCATCTTCCAGCGGAACGGTGTGCAATTCGGTTCGTGCACGTCTTTCAGCAACTTGTTCCTTCCGTGTCTGCTCTTCCAGATCACGCACCTGCTCCCTCTTTTGACTGTTATATTGCTGTGATCGTTTGAAATCAATCAAATCCCGTGGCACTTCCTCCCATTGCCCACGTGCCACGCTGAAGTAGCGGACACGGTCTTCCTTGATCTCGTATTCGCTGACATCCAGACGAGTCCCATCTGTAAGGTAGAGCACCATTCCTGAGGCCTGAATAAGGAACAACAGAGGCAAAAGGATGATTTTTGTGCCTTTAAAGAGCTTGCTCATCACGATATTAGCGGGCTTCACCCATCACTCAATATATTAAGTCGATATTTACAGAATTGCTTGGATTGTACTTCAAAACAGGAACTTTTAGGGCAACTGCAACACCCGGTTCGTGATTGCAAGGCTGTAAGTCATGAAGAATCCGACGCTGTGGTATGTTCTACAGGATCATTGGAAACAAGAGGCATGCTAAACCCACCCGCATCACAAATCCATAAAATCATTGCCTTTCTGGCACTTGTGTGGGTCTTGCTATCCGCTGGCTGCTCAATGACTATGCAGGATACAAGACCAAACATCATCCTCGTCATGACAGACGACCAGGGCTACGGAGACATCGGGGCTCACGGGAATTCGATGCTCCAGACCCCGAACCTCGACAAGCTGCATGCAGAGAGTGTACGCCTAACAAACTTCCATGTTGACCCCACCTGCTCTCCAACCCGGTCTGCTCTGATGACGGGACGCTACTCATCCCGTACAGGGGTATGGCACACCATCATGGGCCGTTCCATTGTCCATCGTGAGGAAGTCATGGTTGCCGACGTACTGTCCGATGCCGGATACAGCACCGGCTTTTTCGGCAAATGGCACCTTGGAGACAGTACGCCGTACCGCCCAATTGATCGTGGATTCCAGGAAGCAGTCTTTCATGGTGGTGGTGGCGTGGGCCAAGCTCCTGATTATTGGGGCAACGATTACTTCGATGATACTTACTGGCATAACGATACTCCGCAGCCTTACGAGGGATATTGCACGGATGTGTTCTTCGACAATGCCTTGCGTTTTATCGAGGAAAAAACGGCACAGCACTCTGCCCCATTCTTTGTCTATCTCGCAACCAATGCTCCTCATGGACCATTTCTGGTTGATGAGAAGTACTCCAAGCCTTATGCAGACAAGAACGTTCCAGATCCGATGGACAAGTTCTACGGAATGATCGAAAACATCGACGAGAACATGGGCCAGCTTGTATCCAAGCTGGAAGAGTTGAATATTACTGACAAGACCATCCTGATTTTCATGACCGACAACGGAACCTCTGCAGGTACCAGCAATACCCATCCGACCCAAAGAGTTAACTCCCAAAATGCCGCTCTCATCAAGCGCGCTGCACAGGAAGTTGCTGATGGCATCTGGCAAGGGCACAACACCGGAATGCGAGGTCGCAAGGGATCGGAGTATGAAGGTGGACACCGTGTCCCGTTCTATATCAGGTGGCCAGGCGGTAACCTGGGCAACCCCAGGGATATCAAAAAGCTTGCTGCTCATATTGATGTTCTGCCAACACTTGCTGATGCAGCCGGAATGGATGCACGTGCAGATCTCGACTGGGATGGTTCAAGCCTACTGCCTCTACTGCGAGGTGAGAAATGGCAGGATCGCACCTTATTTGTTCACTCCCAGCGCATCCGGTTCCCTGAAATGTGGCGCAAGAGTTCCGTGATGACCGAGCAGTATCGGTTGATCAATGGTACGGAACTGTATGACATCCTTGCTGACCCCGGGCAACTCAAGGATCTTGCTGCCGATCAACCGGAATCAGTCGAGGCATTGCGCCAGGACTATCTGGGCTGGTGGGAGCACATCAGCAATCGTTTCGAACAACATGTCCATCTCGATATAGGCTCCAATGCCCAAAATCCAGTTCGTATTTCTTCACACGACTGGTTACCCCCAGACGACACAGTACCTGTTCCCTGGCATCAATCTCACGTGAGGGATTCTAAACCATGGAACGGGACTTGGAACATTCAGGTCACGCAAGCCGGGAAGTATGAATTCGAGCTTTATCAGAGGGACAAACCTGCAAACCATCCAATTGCTGCCGTGGAAGCTTCCATCGAAATCGGCAACAGAAAATTAAGCCAGACTGTTCCAGCCGGTGCGGTCAATGTCAGGTTCGAAATGGACTTGCCAGCAGGCAAAACAACCCTGCATACCAGTTTCAAGACAACTGGTGGTGAGGAGCAGGGAGCCTTTTACATCTATGCAAAACGACTCTAGTGTACTGTCTCGGAAGTTCGTGTGCAGTAACTCTTGAGCGATTCTAGGATGTCGTCAGCGGTTTTCGTCCACACGAACGGCTGAGGGTCCTCGTTGTAGACATCCAGGTACTCGCGGATCGCCTTTTCCAGCGCCTGCGTGCTGCGATGGGTGCCGCGCCGAATCTGCTGCCGCGTGATTTCCGCGAACCAGCGTTCCACTTGATTGAGCCACGAGGCGCTCGTGGGCGTGAAATGCAGGTGGTATCGCGAGCGACGCGCTAGCCAGTTGTGGATCATCGCGGTCTTGTGCGTGCCGTAGTTGTCCAGCACGAGGTGGATGTCGAGTTCCGGCGGAACTCGCTTGTCGATGATGGCGAGGAACTTCTTGAACTCCACCGAGCGGTGCTTCCGGAAGCACTTGCCGATCACCTCGCCCGTGGCCGTGTCAAGGGCCGCGAACAGCGAAGTGGTCCCGTTCCTCTTGTAGTCGTGCGTCCGCTTCTCCGGCGATCCGGGGCGCATCGGCAGCCAGGGCTGGGTGCGGTCAAGCGCCTGGATCTGCGCCTTCTCGTCCACGCACAACACCACGGCCTTCTCAGGCGGGTGCATGTACAGTCCGACGCCATCGTGTATTTTGACGCAGTGCGCGTGAAGATCCGGGATGAGGGCATGGTGCAGAACAAGGCGGTGTATCTGGCGATTGGCGTGACGTGCGCGGGGCACAAGCAAGTGCTCGGTCTGTGGATGGAGTAGACGGAGGGCGCCAGGTTCTGGCTGAACGTGATGAACGAGTTGAAAACACGGGGGTTACAGGACGTCCTGATGATGGTGGTGGATGGCCTGAAAGGGTTTCCGGAGGCGATTGAGGCGGTGTATCCGCAGGCGCCTGTGCAGACCTGCATCGTGCACTTGATCCGCTACTCGCTGGCGCATGGATCCTGGAAGGAGCGCAAGCCGCTGGCGGCGGCTCTGCGGCTGATCTACCGGGCGCCAACGGTGGCCGCCGCGAAAGAGGAATTGGAGGCGTTTGAAGCGGGTCCGTGGGGCCAGAAGTACCCGGCGATCGCCCGTAGCTGGCGCAGTTGCTGGGAGCAGATCATCCCGTTCTTCGCGTTTTCGGAGCCGATCCGGCGAGCGATCTACACGACCAATGCGATCGAGAGTTTGAACAGCACGGTACGGCGTGCGGTGCGCACGCGGGGCCATTTTCCGCATGACCGGGCAGCGACCAAGCTGCTCTACCTGGCGCTGCGCAACGTCGAGCGGAGCTGGCGTGCCCCGCCGGTGTTCTGGCACCAGGCGCGGATCGAGTGCACCATTCAGTTCGGCGCACGCTTTGCAATGGTGGCGACATGACATCAATCAGATTCCTGATAGCGCCTGGATCGGCGATCCAGTTTGCTACAATGGCTCGTCCGTGTGGGCGGGTTGAATTCAACAACATTGGCTCCACACACGGAAATTCTGATAGGCCCGGCTACGATAAAATCGGAGTATTAACTAAAGCATACAAACAACAAGCGTTTATTAAAGGCGCCAAGGTTGGCATAGAAAGTTCCAAAATACCTAAAAAATAGATTATGACCTTCCGTTCTTTTTTCTCATCGTTTTCCCATAACTTGGCGATTGACCTAGGTACTGCAAACATGCTTGTTTACACGATGGATTCAGGGGTTGTGATTGACGAAGCTTCCATAGTAGCCATCAATACAAAGACTCAGGAAATATTTGCCATTGGCAATGAAGCCAAGCGCATGCTTGGGCGTACTCCGGAAAATATCACTTCGCACCGCCCCATGAAGGATGGAGTGATTGCAGACTTCAAGATCGCTGAAAAGATGCTGACTCATTTTATCAAAAAGGCGCATAACCGCAAAATTCTTGTTTACCCTCGCATTGTGATTAGTGTGCCTAGTGAGATCACTGCGGTGGAGCGACGGGCTGTGATTGATGCAGCCTACCGTGCAAACGCTAGCGAGGTATTCCTGGTTGAACAGGCCATGATGGCGGCCATTGGGGCCAATCTTCCGATTACCGAGCCCGCTGGCAGCATGGTTGTCGATATCGGTGGTGGAACAACGGATATTGCGGTTATCTCTATTTCCGGAATTGTTTACTCCAGATCACTCAACGTTGGCGGCAATGCCATGGATGAAGCAATCATGCAGTACCTCAAGCGCAATCACAACTTCTTGATTGGCGAACAAACCGCCGAGCAGGTGAAAATCGGGATCGGAAATGCTTGCGAGTCGGAAGAATTGGTTGAGATTGATGTCAAGGGTCACAGCCTGACGCTGGGCATTCCTGCTTCTATCAGGGTCTCCGATAAGGAGATCCGGAATGCACTTTCTGGCTGCATGAACAGCATCGTTAATGGGATCCGGGATGCACTTGAGAACACTCCACCAGAGTTAAGTGGTGATATCTGTGATCGCGGAATTGTGCTCACTGGTGGGGGTGGATTGCTAAAAAATATCGACCAGCTTATAAGGGAGGAGACAGGTCTTCCTGTATCTATTGCCGACAATCCCTTGCATTGTGTTGTCATAGGAACGGGGAAACTCTTGAATGATCTGGATTTTCTCAGAAAGGTTTCGATCAATTGAATTTAGGCCTTGAAAATTAAAAAAAACTGATTTATAGGGTGCATCATGTCATCGTCAGCAAGCCACAGCCATAAAGGATTATTATTAATAGTTCTGGTTTTCGGCCAACTCCTGATTGTTGATTATCAGGTACAGACTGGTACTGAAATCCGTGGGTTTCGTGATGTCACTTCAGCTCTGCTACTTCCCTTGCAGAAAGGGATGCAGGTCGTAGAACCGGTTGTCGGAAAACTTTGGGGCCAGTATTTCTGGCTGGTCGGCGAAGCCAAGGAAAACCATACTTTGAATGCTGAAGCCTCCAGGCTAAGGCTTGAAAACTACTGGCTGCGGCAGAGGCTCTTGCGTTTTGAAAGCGAAAGTGATCTGGACGCCTACCGACAGGATCTGCCTTACAAGACGATCGTTTCACGTGTCATAGCCAACGGGCCAAACGCATCTGCCGTTGAAGTATTCATTGACAGCGGTAAAGAAGAGGGTTTGATGCCAGGCATGGCCGTTCTCACGCCGCTTGGGATCGTGGGCAAGATTCAGGATGTTTACCACAACTCCAGCTTGGTCGTTCTGATCAGCGATTCGGATTCCGGGGCAGGAGTGTTCCTCTCACGCACTGGCGTGAAAGGAGTTCTTCGTGGATTTAACAGGTACCAGTGTCGGCTGGACTACATACCCCCCACAACCAATGTGATCACTGGGGAGTTGGTATTCACTTCAGGCCTGGATGGTGTTTACTCGTTTGGCTTGCCGGTTGGCAAGGTTACTCGTGTTGAGCAGGATAACAGTTCCATCAACATTGAAGTCCAACCGTTTGCCGTCCTGAACAGTCTTGAATATGTATTGGTTGTGATCGAGGGAGAACATGTAGTACTGCCCGACAATGTTCGTTTGAAGGTGGCCAAGAATATGCAGTCCCAACCTTGGGAAAAGGGAGAAAAGGCAGCATCCCAAGGCATGGAAGCGGACCGGATCAAGAGAGCATACCGAAGGCTTGACCGCAAGTTTGGATCACTCAGTCCTCCCGGACCACCTGATATTTAAACTGACTAACTCTCTCGGAAAGCGGTGCATACGACCCAGTGATTATCACCAAGCTCGAGAAAAAACCATTCCGTTGAAGTCCAAATCCTTTGAATTCTCTACGAGTCTCCGATCGGTCCCGGCATGGGTAGCGGCATTATTGATTCTGCTGGCCCTTGGTCTGCAGGTTACGATTCCATCGCTGCTGCCGTGGTTCGGAGACTTGAACGTCCCCCTGCTGGTATTCATCTACCTGGTTTTGAAATACCGCTCGGTACTGATTGGGATGGGAATCGGCTTACCACTTGGCTGGTTGCTGGACGGTCTGACCCGAGGGCCAGTCAGTGTCTTTGGAATCATTTATACGGTTCTTGGTTTTCTGATTGGCGTCATTAGTGAGTTCCTGCTGACTGGACTGCCGCCTATTCGTGCCATTCTTATTATTCTGGTTTACTTGCTACACGAGATGTTGCAGTATAGTATTCAAGTTTTTGTGCTTAACCTTCAGCCTACTTTTGAGATTAGTACCTGGTTGGCACAGGCCTTGCTACATGCTGTGATTGGTGTTCTGGCCTGGATGTTACTGGATCGGTTATTGAGGGCGGAATGAACTGGGGTTCCCGGCACCAGAGCCAACAGCTCGATACTCGCATAACCATCTTCAGGTTTGTGTTGGGTGCGGTCTTTATCTGGCTGTTGAGTGGTTTTTGGCATATCCAGATCCAGAGCAATGACTACTATCTCATCAAGGCAGAGCAGAACAAGTTCAAGGACCTGCCGATTAAAGCTCCCCGAGGCAATATCTTCGACCGGAATGGTCGTGTACTCGTCACGAATGGCTTGATCCGAAGTGCCGTTATTGATCCGCTCCGGTTCAATCAGGACAGTCTTGCTCTTATTTCAGAAAAACTGGGCATCCCGCATGAGCAGACACTTGAGTTAATCAATGAGGTCAGGGAGTATCCGGGGACCATGTACCTCACTTTGAAAGAGCAGCTCACTATTGAAGACATCACATACCTGCAGTCCACTCGCAAGGAGTCCCCGGAAATAGATATTGTTGAAACTGTCCGCAGGCAGTACCCCCAGACAGGGATAGCTGTGCATCTGCTGGGTTATGTCGGCAAGGCTAGCAAGATTGACCTCAACCGGCGAGAATTCCTGCTCAGTGACTATCACTCGGAAATCGGCAAGAATGGCATCGAAAGACAATACCACCATTGGTTGACCGGCAAGGATGGCTACCAGCGTTTCCTGGTGGATAACATGGGCCAACAACTTGAGATGATCCAGCAGCAGAACACGGTTGCAGGCAAGGACTTGAAACTGACGATTGATATCAACTTGCAGGCCGTATCGGAACTTGCCCTCGAAGGTCGCAAGGGAGCGATTGTAGCGATTGATCCACGCAACGGAGAGGTCCTTGCGATGGCAAGTGCTCCGACCTACGATGCGAACATGTTTGTCATGGGTTTCAGTGACAAGGAATGGCAGCTGATCAATGACGACCCTGAAACGCAGATGCTGAACCGGGCGATCCAGGGAACGTGGGCGATGGGTTCAGTATTCAAGCCAATTATGGCTCTGGCTGGTCTCGAAACGGGCAATATCGAAGATTTCACTGTGTTTTGCAAAGGGGGACTGGCGTATGGCGGAAGATATTTCCGGTGTCACAATCACTCTGGACATGGCAAGGTAGGACTTCAGAAAGCGATTGAACAATCTTGTGATGTGTATTTCTACCTGCTGGGTGATAAGCTCGGGATCAATACGATTGAGCGTTACGCCCGCCGGGCAGGACTGGGCAAGAGAACCATGGTGGACCTCCCGGATGAGATGCCAGGTTTTGTGCCTTCAATTCAATGGAAAGTTCGTGAATTACAACAACCATGGTTCCCTGCAGAAACCATCATTGTCTCAATTGGCCAAGGTGCCATGGCTGTGACACCCCTGCAGGTCGCCTATTCCATTGGTGGGTTGGCCATGGGTGGTGTCTGGCACAAGCCGCGGTTGATCTCCCGGGAACAGTCTTCCGCTATGCCGCCTTACGAAGACCCTCCGGATGCTCACATTGACAGGATCAATCCACAACATCACAACATCATTCGTGACGCTATGTGGAAAGTGGTGAATGGGTCTGGCACGGGACGACAGGCGCGTTTGAGCAACATTGAGGTATGCGGAAAAACAGGGACTTCGCAACGTGTCTCAACCAGAACGAAGCTGAACTCCGGTCGTGAGGATTTCGAGGACGATGCCTGGTTTGTTGGGTTTACACCGTGCAAGGATCCTGAAATCGTAGTGGCCGTGCTGCTCGAGAATGGCAAGTACAGCTATCTCGCAGCAGCTGTGGCCCGCGAGATTATTAAGGTCTGGAACACTCAGAGCAAAACACAGCTAAACGCCAGGCAGAATTTACAGGCTGCGATTTCGCCGAGGAGGACACCATGAAGACCAATCTGCCGCTGCCAGCCACGGATTTGTTTCGGGATTTTAATTGGCAGATTTGTGCGCTGGTTACTGTCATCCTGCTCATGGGTACGTACCAGATCTACAGTGCAACGATCAATACCAGCTATCATAATGCGTACTATCAGCATTTGGTCTGGATCCTGCTTGGCGTCGTGGCGTTTTTTTTGGTTTCGTTCATCGATTACCACAAGATCATTGAGTTTTCGTTTTCCTTTTACGGGATCGGGATCCTGTTTTTGCTGGTACTGTTCTTTACAGACCCGGTGAAGGGGACCAGGAGATGGCTGGAAACACCATTCGGTTTCTCGATACAAGTCTCGGAATACATGAAGTTAGTGCTAGTATTGGTATTAGCCTATTGTTTTAAGGGCAATGACTCCAAACGGCTGCCCTGGCAGGATCACTCCATTGTTGGCTTGCTGATAGCAGTACCGGTTGGAATGACTTTTTTACAGCCTGACTTGGGGACGGCATTGAGTATGCTTCCCTTGCTTGGCATGGTTATTTACCTGTTCATGCCTAGTTGGAAACACTTAATAATAATCGCCCTGATCGTTGTCTTGTTGATACCGTTAAGTTGGGTAGTATTGCAGCCCTACCAGAAAGATCGCATCTTGTCCTTCTTTAATCCGAGTGATTCGTTGAAGGGTGATAATTACCAGATGCAGCAGTCCAACATTGCAGTGGGTTCTGGTGGACTTTGGGGACAGGGATTTGCATACGGGTCGCAGACACAATTGAATTTTCTGCCGACTCCCCATACGGATTTCATACTTGCCACGTTTGCCGAAGAGAATGGATTTGTCGGTATCGCTTTTGTCCTGAGTCTGTATTACATTTTGTTGATGCGGATCGTGGAAACGGCGCAAACAGCTGCTGACTCGGAAGGAACACTGATTGCAATGTGCGTGGCATCATTGCTGTTGTTTCATGTTTTGGTGAATGTCGGAATGGTAGCCAATAAATTACCGGTTACTGGCCTGCCTTTGCCACTGATGAGCTATGGAGGCTCAAGCCTGTTGGTGACCATGACCATGCTTGGATTGGTTAATAGCGTGTACCGTGGTCGTTATGTGAACTGAAAGTTTTGTCGGTTTGTCTGATCAATACTGACGCAAGAGAAAGAAAGGGAAAAAGGGAACAGTTGAACCCGCGGACGTTAGTCGCAGGCAATCCTTTGTCGTTGCAAGCAGGTGAAACTCACTGCTAGGCGACAACAGCATGCTTGTTGAAAGTGAATTCCAAAATCCTCAGAAATGCAAAAGCGGAATGCAAGTCAAATATCCGAAAAGCTCCCGCCGGGTGGATGTGTGAAACGAGGCTGAATGACAAGAGACGGAATATTTTAAACCGCGAGTAAAACTTCCTTGGGACTATATAAAATGTCGCAGGAACTAGTTGTCTCATCGAACCCCCTTGAGACAAGTTTGGCGATTCTTGAAAATGATCGTCTAGTTGAAATATATGTTGAATACCGAACACAGAAGGCAATAGCAGGCGGTATTTACAAAGGCCGGGTATCACGCGTGTTACCTGGCATGCAATCTGCCTTCTTGAAAATCGGCTTGGAGCGAGAGGCGTTTTTGTACGTCTCTGACATGCTGGATCCGGCTGAAGACCCGGATGATAGTGTAGATGCCGAGACGGAAGGTGCTGAGGAACCAGTAGCCGAGGAGCCCGGTGAACAGCAATACCGAAAAAGGGAAGGCTCTTCGAGTCGAAGGAGCAGGCGTGGAGGTCGCCGTCGTCAACGACGGCCGGAAAGCGGGACGAAACAAACTGAAGTGTCCGAAGATGTCCCGCAAAAGGCTGCAAATGCCTGGAGTGAGGATGAGTCTTCGGATAGCAAGAAAGAGTCCTCAAGCAGTCAGCAACAAAGCAGGTCACGAGCACGAAAGCCAGTTATCAGGGTTTTGCCGGGTGAGTCCTTGGCCAAGTACAGACAAATCGATATTCTACAAGACGTTGTGTCTCCTGAAGAAGAGACCGAAAGTATGGGTGACAGCAACCAGAATGCGAATTCATCCGAACCTGTGAGCGAGCCGGAATGGCTAAATCTGGATGGGGACTCCAATGGTAATGCTGCTGACTCACCCCAGAGGATGAACGCAGTTTCTCCAACTGAAGAGGATCCTAATGAAAGACCCTCAAGAGGTTCTTCAAGGAGACGGCGAGGTCGACGCAGAACAAGAGGCTCTGGTGCGGGAGATAGTCCCAGGCGGGGTCACTCCGAAGACGAAAGCTCAAAAGAACTGCAGAAGGTCAGCAAGGAATCCGGATCTGCTGTAGATCCGCAGAAAATTGATGAGACACCGTTGCAGGCTGAGGTTGCTGCCCCTTCCTTGTGGGCCGGGTTTACCAAGGGCATACTAGGCTGGCGCAAAAAACCAACAGAAGAGCAGGGAGTAAGCGAAGATAGTGGCGAGAATGCAATACACAACGAGGATGAACGTCCCATGCCTGGGGAGCCTGTTCAGGTGGAAACCCCTGCTCAGAAGTCACCGCGTTCCCCAGGGAAAGTTGTACGTCGCACCAGATCCAAGTCTGATAATAGCGGGCGCAACCAGCAGGACGGCAACGTACCCAACATCGCAGATATTCTAGAAGCCGGCCAGGAAGTGATTGTCCAGGTTGTCAAGGAGCCAATCGACAGCAAGGGTGCTCGCATCACTGCTCACATCAACTTGCCGGGTCGTTACATGATGTACATGACATCGGCTAAGCGAAACGGCGTATCACGCAAGATCAAACCGGAATCGGAAAGGATTCGTTTACGCAAAATCATTGATGAGAACTCGGTGAATAAATCGGGTGGTTTTGTTATTCGCACAACAGGACGTAAAATCAGCGAGAAAGAGTTGAAGGCGGACATGGAATTTCTGTTCAAGCTCTGGAAAGACATTCAGATCAAGGCAGAGAAGTGTCAGGCGCCAGCAAAACTCCATAGCGAGCTAGACATCGTTGAACGTGTTTTGCGGGATTACCTGGGCAGAGACTACAAGGCAATCTGGGTAGATTCCGAAGAGGAATACGAACGCATCGTGAAGTTCATTGAACGATTCCAGCCGCAGTTGCTTGACCGGGTCAAACTCTACAATCGCCCTGAAGCGATCTACGATGCATTTGATATCACAAAAGATATTGAAAAAGCGTTGCAATCCAAGGTTTGGCTGAAGTCAGGTGGTTATCTGGTGATCAACCAGACAGAGGCACTGGTGGCGATTGATGTCAATACCGGGCGTTATGTCGGCAAATCAGACCGCTTGGAAGACACTGTCCTGAAGACGAATCTAGAAGCAGCAAAAGAGATTGTCAAACAATTGCGATTGCGGGATCTGGGCGGGATTATTGTGATTGATTTCATTGATATGGAAGACAAGAAAAGTCGCAACGAATTGCAACAAACTCTGATGGAAGCATTGCGTCAGGATCGTGCCCCATCAAGAGCACTGCCGATTAATGACTTCGGGATAGTAGTCATTACGCGCAAGCGGGCCAGGCAGTCCCTGGAGCAGGCGATGTGTATTCCGTGTCCAGTATGCACCGGCGCAGGAACGATCAAGTCCGTACCGACAGTGTTATCTGAAGTCTTCAAAACAGCCCAAGCAATTGCAGCAGAAGAGCAGCATGAGGAGGATGAGGATGTGGCGGATATGACACTGCGCATTCATCCTGACGTGGCGAAGAGTCTGAAATCGAACTCAAACTCTAATCTGGAGAACCTTGAAAAGACACTCGGTGCGAGTATTATTGTTCGCGGGGATTCTTCACTGCATCTGGAACATTTCGAATTCAACTAGATCGTGAGGGCTGTCCCGCAAATCACATCATGGAGCCGCATCACTCGATTCCCTGTTGATTGTGGGTCACGCAGACTGAAAGGCTCTATCGAACTGTGATTTGAGGTATTTGAAGTCTGATTCGATTGCCTGCATTTCTTTTTCAATCCGCTGGGATTCAGTAGGAGCTTCAATCTTGTATTCCACATGAAGGGAGATGGGGCCACCGAAACCACTGGCAGCCAACATTTTGAAAAACTTGGGGTAATCCACCATGCCTTGCCCCAACGGACACATGACGGACTTCCATTCGCCCCCAACCTTGTCCCAGAAGAAGTCCTTGCAGGCGACCATCTTGAGCCGTGGCTGCACGCGATGGAAGCCAATCTCCCATCCTGCGGACCCGCCTTCAATAGTGGCGTGGCAAGGATCATAGTAAAACCCTATTTCCTCTTCCTTGGTGTCTCTCATCACCCACCAGTGGTCCCAAAGGCTGCTGCCTACATACGCCCCGGAATGGTTATGGAAGCCGCCGACAATGCCCGCATGACCAGCGATAGCAGCTAGGCCCTCGACATCAGTCTTGACTTGGGCCAAGTAGCTCTCGAATTCAGGAATATCCCTGTATATGTAATAACCGAGTTTGAAGAACGGGATTCCCAGCTTGGCTGCAGTATAAAGAGTTGGCCGAGCAGCAGGATCCATGCGGGAGAGTAATCCTGTGGTGATCATTGGAAGCTCAATACCTTCAGATGAGAGCGCCTCGTAAGCGAGCGGCAGGTCGGTCTCCACGTTTTCTGGCAGGACATGACCACGCGGACGAGTTGTCAAGTCTGCACCAGGGAAGCCAAAGTCCTTGAGGGCACGGGCAAGCTCCTTGTATCCCAAATGAGGTAAATGCTTGGTAAACAGGCAAAGGGTGGGTTTTTGTGATGGCCCGGCTGTTGCAGTGGCTGTTGCAGCAGATGCAAGCATGAGTTCACGACGAGTCAGTATGGACATCCTGGTTCTCCTTCCGGGTCTCTCCTAGAACAGTCTAACCCGGCTGCATGATCAGCGGTTACGGTACAGTTCCCTGTAGCGCACTACCTCATCCATCAGTTCGGAGGGTGCATAACTATCCCTCAGTTCAGGATAGACACGTTCAGCTTCACGTTTCCAGACAGTGAGGAGATCCTGATCAACTTCAATTACATTCAGGCCAAAGCCTTGCATGGCGCTGATAGCATCTTCCTCGTTGATACGTACCTGTCTCTGGATCTCTGCAGCTGCAGCCTGGGCAGATTCCATTAATTGAACTTGCCACTCAGCAGCAATCTGTTCCCAAACTCGCTGATTGATCAATAGCGCTCCAACAATGGGGGCAAACCGCAGGTTCAGCATGTTGGGAGCAGAGGCAAACCACTGGTACCCGGCTGCCAGCAGGGGTGGGACTGTAAATACTTCTACGAGACGGGTTTCGAGGTTCGCCTGCAGTTCCGTAAGATCCAGTGGTACTGCATGAAAGCCAAGCTGGTTGTAAAGGCGCAGCATCTCAGCATCACCTTTGGATGTGTAGAGCTTCATCTTGCGCACATCATCCGGTGTCCGGAAATCTTTGGTGCCAAAAAAATAGGCCCAGCCGGCATCACCCCAACCCAGCACCTTCACTCCTTTTGCATCCAGTCGTTGTTCCAAGACAGGAGCCAGTTTATCCCGGACATAGTCGAACTCCTCAAGTGAATTAAACATCAAAGGCACTTGCAGTGCACTGACCCCCTCATCCAAGGCGGACATCCCGCTACCTGAGATCAGGGCCGCCTGCAGTTGCCCCGCCCGCATCTTGCGCAACATGGTGACTTCATCGCCTGTCACGCCGCCAGGATAGATTACCAGATCAATTGTGCCTCCTGAGATTTGCTTCCACTGCTGGCGCAACTTTAATAGGGCATCATGGAAAATACTGTTTTTTGGAGCGATAGTGCCCAGCTTGATCCGGTTCAAGCGGAGCCGTTGGGCATTGGCTGGTTCGGGCGCTAAGACCAGTAGCAAGACGACTGTCAACAGTGCGACAAGATATGGGGCGATCGTCTTCATCGTGCAGCTTTTATTCAGGTCTCAGAAAGCTCGAATATTCTCCGGGAATGCAATACAGATCGCTGTTTGTGGTTCTGGTGCCGCGAGAACGTGATGAACTGGTAGAATCCAAAGAATGCTCTGACGAGTCTGAAGGACAGCTAGTTTTAGTATAAACTCCGCGGTCAGGCAAGCTGTTTGAAGGAACAAAGGCTGGGTAGATATTGACAGCCAGACCCTGTCAAACTCCTGTATCCCGTATCTACAGGAAATAATCTTCAATACGGGATTGCAACCAGTGTGCCCGGCGATGGGCAAGATGATTCAGCAGCCGGTATTGTTCATGAGCATCTGCATCAACCTGCAGTGTTTTTGCGATCATCTCTTCAAACAGCTCCCTGTTCTGGCTGGGAATGGCCACTGCTTCAGCATAAGAGATATAGAGTCCGGCACGCTTGCCACCTGACAGCTCCAGTGCCTTTTGGAAGTATTGCTGGGTTATGACTGGATCATTCTCTCCGGGTTTTGCAGCAGCCAGCTTGAGTTGGAACTCATAAAGCGAGCCTTGATCCCAGCCAGCATCAAGTTCGATGGCTCGTCCAATCAAGGCATTAACTTCGGCAAGCCGAACAAGCAAAGCAGCATTGCTCGAATCTGTAGAGATGGACAAGCCAAGAGCTGCACCGGTCCAGTAAAGCAGGTCAACATGTTTTTTCGAGACACGTTGCACCGCTTGGTCGGGTGCGGAGGCTAGTTGCACTTCAATGCCTGGGTATACAACGTCCAGTGCCCGCAAGCCATAGGTTTGAGCCCTCATATAGAGACGTTTAGCCCGCTGGCGCAGTGCACGTCCTTTTTCGTAATCTTCTTCAATCAGTTGTTCACCCGGAAAATCGACATAAGCATACGAATACAGTGTGAAACCACGAGCTGCAGTCAGTAGCAGTCCCCTGTTTTTCGGAGTGATTTCTAGCAGGCTCTCAACCAGCTTCAGGCTGAAGGGCAGAGCATCGCCGATAAGCTCAACGTCGGGATCTGTTTCATAGACAGAGGTGCCTAATGCAAGTGCATCACCAACCTGACGGACAGCAAATTTCTTGATGGAACAGGCGGTGAATAACAGACCTAATAGGGTGCTGGAAAAAATCACTCCAGTCATGATTTTCAAGTTCAGATCCATAGGTATTAAACGTGCCAATACTGTTCTAGTATTCCAGGATGGCTGGAAAATGCGTTGCCGATTTGCACCTATCAGTACATCACAAACCAATCAGGCTTCTAACAAACTTTGCGGGTGGCGACCCAAATGAGAGGATGTGGTCATGATAGGCCTTCCAGTCTGTGATCTTTCCATGTTGCTGCTCCCAGGCATTGCGAATATCATTATGTTCGGCAATACCGACGAAGTACGTTGAGAGTTGTGTGGATGTCAACTGTGCACGTTTCCATTTTCCGGCTGCTTCGCCTTCTTCCTGGTAGCCATCCAGCATCATCATGTCCATAGCTTCTTGCTCTGTCATGGAGCCGGCATGAATCTTCTGGTCGAGGATAGAGTTGATAACAGCACGGGTGAGCATTTTCAGTTGCTGCATCTTGAACTGAGCCCCACCGTAACCATGTTCTGCCATGACCTGTTCGGCATACACTGCCCATCCTTCGACGAAGCTTCCTGAGTAGAAAATTGCACGGAGCAGTGTTGGAGCCTCCAGGCGGTTCGAGTGTGCGATCTGCAAGTAATGTCCCGGGATGGCTTCATGAATGCTGAGATCCTGGAGCATGTAGTCGTTGTACTCACGGTAGAATGAAAGTGCTCGTTGCTCGCTCCACTCATCGGGGGTGGGTGCGATAGCGTAAAAGGTTTCACCATCCTTTTCGAGAGGCCCTGGTGAATCACAATAAGCAGTAGAGACCCCACGCCTGAACTCCGGCATGAGGATGATCTGGAGGGGTTCTTCAGGGACTGTCACAAGATTTTTTTCACGTGTGAATGCTGTCACCTCTTCGAGGCATTGTTTGGCATCATCGACAATTGTCTTATCTGTGGGATGGGAGTTGGCAAGTTCATCCAGAACTGCACGAATAACAGCCTTGCGGTCCTCCTGTTCCTTGTTGTCTGCCCCAGGATTGGACTGCTGATAAAGGGGGAGTGCTGTCTTGTATAGTTCATCCTGAAGCTCTGCAAGTCGTTGCTGTGCGCGAGAAAGAATCTCTTCCATGGAAAGATCCGAGTGCAGCATGAAGGATAATTTCTTGCGGTATTTTTCCTCCCCGATCCGGAAATCACGCCTGGACTGTGGAAGCAGTTCCTGACGTAACCAAATGCCGTATTCCACAAGGACTTTTATGGCCTGCTCCCGAGCCGGCGCCAGTTCCTCTTCCATTTCCGGAGCTTCGCCCAGCATCTCATCCAGCTTGCGGATCAGGCTGATGGCTCCATCGTTTTGAAGTATTGCTGTCCGGGTATGAATTTCAGGCGGGTTGGACAGGACCGTCTTGGCCGTCGCAATGATCTCGGGGATTCCTTCCAGGCGTTGTTTCAGGCTCTTTAGCCTTTCGGGCAGGGGGGCATATTCCCTTGCAAGCAATGAGTACAGCGCATTGCCCACGTTGTAATGCATCGGATTCCACTCGTGCTCACGCAATTCACTGGCAGACCAGATGCTGAACTCAAGTTGGTTTCTCAGAATCTCGTAGTCAACCGCATTCGCCTGGCTGAGCCTTGAAGGATCAATCATTGACAGATCATTCAGGGTTTTTTTAGCCCATACGATTGACTTGCGAACTGCCTCGGCAGAGTAGTCGTTCAACAGATGGTCATAGCGGTGATCACCGAGTTGAGTGGCAATTTCCGGATAGCTCTCCAGCAATTCCTGGATGTAGTTCTCAGCCAGGGAAATGAACTCAGCATCCTGTTTCTGCGGCAGCAGGGAACAGGACAAGGATGCTGTCAGGACAAGCAGTATGTAAAGCAGACTTCTCATGTTGCCATTGTATTGGGTCAATTGTTTTCAGAGGTCGAGCGTTTCAATATGTCTCGAAACCTGTTCGGTTGTTAACTGCTCGTCCATGTTTTCTTTGATGTGTGGATGCTCGTCAAAAATCTCGAAAAGTCGCATCTTGATCACTGCATAGTGTTCCACTTCGGTCAACTCACGGCCGGCTTCCTGTTCCCAGGATAAAAAGCTTTGCCTTGGAGCAAAGATTGTGAGCAGGAAATTCTCAATGCGATCAGACGAGCAGTTGAAGATGTAGTCATGGCCTTCGACTTCTTCACGGCTGGATGAGCGATAGCCCTCAAAGATGTACTGATAAACATAGCCACTGTCTGCCGAGTAGAGTTTCTCCCGCCTGATTGGAGGGCGTCCACGCAGCGATTCAGGGTTGGTGGATTGGCTGCCCTTGAGCAGGCTGAGGAACTTCTGGAGCATCTGACTTGGCGCTCAGCTTTCGGAAAAGCGTTGTTCGCGAAAGGGGTCCCCATTCATGTGGTATCCGCGAGTTTCCCAGAATCCCGGGGAGTCCTTGTTCACGAACTCCATGCCACAAATCCATTTGGAGCTTTTCCAGGCATAAAGGTGCGGAACGATCATGCGTAGTGGAGCCCCGTGTTCCGGGGTGAGTGGCTCCGGGTGATGAGTGTCTGCCAAAACGACATTGTCATGCATCAAATCGGCGAGTGAAGTGTTGGTTGTATAGCCTCCGAAGCAGTGCTGTATCACAAATGATGCACTGGGTTTGGGTTTTACACGATCAACAAGATATCTAACCAAAACACCTTCCCAGATGTTGTCGAACTTACTCCATGTGGTTACGCAATGGAAATCTGCCTGGACTCTGACGTGTGGCAGAGACTGAAATTCCTCCCAGGTCAACTCAAGGGGCTCCTCGACAAGGCCCTGAATCTCGAATCGCCAAGTTTCCGGATCAAAGGCGGGGATTTGCCCGGCATGCAGGACAGGCCATTTTACGGTGAGCGACTGGCCTGGAGGGAGTCGGCCATCCTTGCGATGCTGTTCCTGAAGGCTTTTTCTTTCGCTGTACCCAAACATTCCTGATTTTCACACTACACCAAGTATTGCTTACTGCTGAACCTGTTTCCTCCTTTATATTTGTCAACGCTCCACCAGTAAGTCACTGGCCCGAAACCAATAGTGGGCTGACGGCGGGATTGTGCTGTGGTCAACTGGTTCTGGAGTACTGTGGCACCTGTTGCCAGTGCCCCCGCTCTGACGATCCTTTTCATGGCATCTCGGCGGAAGATTTGTACTGCCGTATCAAGTTGATCTTGATATCGACACTGTAGGTGGTATGTTTCAACTCGCACGTGATAGCCCATGCGACGGAGTTCATTCCACACAAGGCAGTCTGTTACAGTGACCTCGAACTGGTCTTTGCCAGCGCACAGGTGGAGTGTTCAGACTGCAGGGCGATTGTCGAGGTGGTTCCGGGGCGACGGGCGGCTCGGGGAGCATTGTGCCTGTGGGCCGGCTACTGATATTGCCGAAAGAAATTTCCTTCCCAAATTTGTACTGTACGTTTGTTCTGAAAAGTTCTTGCCTGCAACCACGTATGGCAAAATTAGTAAGCTGTTGAAGTTATGACGAATGTGCTGTTAGCTCTCTTGTTACTTATGTCTGCCGTTGCGCATGCCCAGCCGACGACAACCAAGGCTGATGTAGATCGCTGGATGGAGACCCTTTCGAACTGGGGCCGCTGGGGTGCGGATGACCAGTTGGGGACGATCAACCTGATTACACCGCAATCAAGACTGCAAGCAATCAAACTTGTCAAAAAAGGAATTTCAGTTTCGATGGCCAGGGATGTGGAAAAAATTGCAGCAGAGGATAATCCAAGTCCATTCCAGCACACGATGAACAATGTCGGGTTGAACAATCCAGGTCAGTTTGTCTCGGATACGTACAAGGTGAGCTACCACGGGTACGCACATTCCCACATGGACTCGCTTTGTCACATGGCGTATAAAGGCAAGATGTATAACGGTTTTCTGCAAGCTGAAGTAGTCACAAGCGGGGCTCCGACACTAGCGGTCACCAATTACAAGCAAGGTATTTTTGCGCGTGGAGTCCTGATGGACATTCCGCGATTGAAAGGTGTTGACTTCCTTGAACCGGGCACACCGATCTATCCCGAAGACCTGGATGCCTGGGAGAAGCAGGCCGGCCTCAAGGTCGAAAAAGGAGATATTGTGCTGATTCGTACTGGCCGTTGGAACAGAAGGGATAAGCAAGGGGCATGGAATGTATCCCAGAAAACTGCTGGCTTGCATGCTTCTTGTGCGAAATGGCTCAAGGATCGCGATGTCATCATCCTGGGCAGTGATGCAGGGAGTGATGTCAAACCTTCTTTGGTAGAGGGAGCAGAACAACCAATCCACCAGTTGGTGATCATTGCCATGGGCATGCCGATTTTTGACAACCTGGACCTGGAAGCTTTGAGCGAGCAGTCTGGCAGCCTAAAAAGTTGGGAGTTCCTGGTGACGGCTGCTCCCTTGGCAGTGCAGGGCGGTACGGGCAGTCCGTTCAACCCGATCGCAACCTTCTGAGCACTAGCTCCTGGTTCTGAAGCCTCAGCACCGGGGTTGTGTTGCAGAATGAGTTTGTAATGCCGACCAACAACAATATGCCTCGATTTGATGGATTGAAAGCCCTACAGATCACGAAGGGCATCCTGATTGCACTGCTGGTTTTGCCTGGACTGCACCTACAGGCCGAGGACTGGCCATTGTTTCAGGGAAGCAGCAATCGCAACGCTGTTGCTGCCGCATCTCTTGAACCGGAGCTTGTAGTTTCATGGGTGTATGAAGCACCGGGTGGAGTCGATTCAACAGCCATCATCGTGGATGGCACTGTCTACTTTGGCGAAATGGATGGCCGTTTTCACGCAGTGGATCTTGAGACAGGTAAGGCGAAGTGGGTGTATCAAGCAAACCTTGGGGTACCAGCTTCAGGTTGTGTAACGCAAGGCAGTGTGTTCTTTGGGGATGAAGAAGGCTTTTTTCACGCAGTAGACATTGAGTCAGGGAGAAAACGCTGGGTGTACCAGGCATTTGCTGAAATCCTTTCCTCCCCTCACTGCAGTGAGGATGCAGTGCTGGTTGGCTCCTATGATTCAAACCTTTATTCCTTCCAGCCAGTCACTGGCGAGCTTAACTGGAAATACGAAACCGAAGACCGGGTCAACTCAAGTCCTGCGGTAGTTGATGGCAAGACTTTCATAACAGGCTGCGACGGGAAGTTCCGTGTTATCGATATTGAAACTGGAGATGAGGACTCCTTCGTCAACATGCAGGACTATGTTGCTGCCTCACCCGCAGTTGTAGGGAACTTGGCGTATGTTGGGACGTTTGGCAATGAAGTATTGAAGATTGATTGGAAAAGCGGCACAGTCATCTGGCGATACAGTCATCCAGAGACGAGTTTTGAGTTCTTTGCCACTCCGGTTGTCAAGGATGGCTTGGTGGTTATCGGGGGGCGTGACAAACGAGTCCATGCAATTGATGAGCAGAGTGGTAAGTTGGTGTGGGAATTCGTCACTGGCTCCAGGGTTGATTCCTCACCAGTGCTGGCAGGAAATGTCATCTGGGTTGGTTCGATGGATGGCAATCTCTATGCCTTGAACCACTCAGATGGGAAACTCTTGTGGAAATTTGCCATTGGCGGGAGGGTCGTGGCATCCCCGGCAATAGCCGATAACCATCTGGTGATTGGCTCACGTAGCGGGGAAGTGTATTGTTTTGTCCGCAATTCAGGCTGAGTTACCGGGTTGAATCATCTTGTCTGTATTTTGGTTTTCGGTGGGTCTAATCCGAAGTTCCAAGGCTTGCTCTTTGCACCTTGATCAGTAAATTCGGTCTCTTGTTGTTATAGTTATTGCCCATGAACCGTCGAAGGGCGATCCGAACACTGGCAGCAGCTTCCCTGGGGCCTTTTATTGCTCGTTCGAAGACGAGCCAGTACAACCTGCTGTTCCTGTGCTCTGACCAGCATCAAGCTGCAGCAACCGGTTGTTACGGCCATTCCCAAGTCCAAACTCCGAACATTGATGGCATCGCTTCCGCTGGCGTACGTTTTGAGAAAACCTACTGCCAGTCACCCGTATGTGTGCCTTCGCGTGGTTCGATAATTACTGGAAATTACCCGCATCGACATGGTGCAAGGATCCTGCAGGATCCGTTGCCGAGTGAAGCACGTACTGTCGCTCATTTTTTTCAGGATCAGGGATATTCAACTGCTGCGATCGGCAAGATGCATTTTGTAGATGAGTCACGACAGCATGGGTTTGCACACCGAGTGAATTCAGCTACTCATTTTTTTCGTCTCACCCGTTCTGAGCGCAATTCAATTCAAAAGGACCAAGGTCAAGCTGGGGGCACAACAGGAAACTCCTCTGCCATGCCTGAACGACTGTTCCGGGATACCTACTATGCCGAGGAGTCTGTGAGGTTTCTCCGAGAGCACCGTGACAAGCCTTTCTGTTTGTGGGCTTCCCTTTTCATGCCACACACACCACTTGTGCCTTTTCGGAAGTATTGGGATTTATACGAAGGAGTGCAACTGGAACTCCCCGAGCGTTCGGAACATGCATTGGAGGGAGGTTTCCATGGACATTTGGTGCGGGCAAGGGAACGAGGTTGGTATCAGCAATCCGATGAGCAACTTCACGATTCGATCCGTGGCTATTACGGCAATATCTCCCAGATGGACGCTAACATCGGTCGTGTATATGACACATTGCGTGAGCTTGGTCTTGAAAAGACAACAGTTGTTGTCTATACATCTGATCATGGAGAAATGGCTGGTGCTCACCGCATGTGGACCAAGCACAACATGTATGAGCAATCAGTAAGGGTTCCACTGATCATCTGCATGCCGGATCAGACAGGCTCAGACAATGTTCGTGAACACATCGTGGAGCAGGTGGACATGTTTCCGACATTGTGTGAGTTATGTGGTTTTAAACCACCAACAGGCATTGACGGGCAATCGTTTGCAGCATCCGTTCGAGGTCAGCGACATACTGCAAGGGAGTTTGCACACTCTCAATATTATTTTTGCAGAACAGTATTTACTGCAGATAACCGCTTTGTTGGCAAGCCACCCATCTTGATGGTTCGTACTGACCGTTGGAAATTGAATTACCTGAGTTGGGAACGCTGTGAATTGTTCGACATGGAAAAGGATCCCGGAGAATTCCGCAACGTTATTGATGATCCGGGCAATGCGGGAATCGTCAAGGAACTGACTCGGATTGCTGTCTCCAGGATGGCTTGAGATTGAAACAGGGTCTGAGAAAATCCCAGCACTTCTTTATATTTTCAAGTACAGACAGGATTTGAGTAGCTAGCTTGATTACCTTCTATACCTATCCAATAATAATGTTCAATTTGCCTCGCTTGCGCCGGTTGCTACGGACCTTGCACACCAGGAACTCGGGTAGCGACATCAGCTTGACCAACTTTGCGACCAGGGCAAAGCCAACGTTGCCAGTCAGGCAGTCAGCGGTGAAACCGAAGGTGACCTTCGGGACCTTGTCAGCAGGCATCCTAACTTCTCTGCAGGCACTCGCCCCCCTCGGGGGTGAAAACTCGCGGCTACGCTTTCGGCTGATCCTCAATTTTCGAGGAACGCAGTCGGCATCTCGGTGCGTGGGTCGTGGTCTAGCATTGAGCCAGTTTCACTTGGCTTGTTCAACGCACCGATAGAGCCTTCTTGACAGTCCCAATCTCGATAGGCGCCAGTTCAAAACCGAAACGTGTACTGCAGCTTCGTCGCCAATCTCGAGTCCTGCTGTCGGAAGTCGTAAAAGCCCCCGAGTTCTTGTACCCAGCCCTGGCCGAAGATGAAAAATACATCATTCCCTGGTTTTAGCGTCCAGCGCACACGGCTCTGAAGCCCGAGGTTTCCTGACCGGTTGTCAAACTGGACCAGATTGGAGAACGATAGGAACGGCGAAACTGTGTAGTTCACCTGGGTGCTGATGATTCTGGCGATGAAGTTGCCCTGTTGTAGTTGCGCAAATGTCTGGTTGGTATTGAGGCTGATCGAAAACTTGGGAGGGAGTTGGTACCTGAATCCGGTCTGGACTGTCTTGGCGGTCCCCGACCAAAAGTTTCCAAACGTAAGACCGATGCTCCCCTGAAGCTTGCGCTTCTGCGCAGATGTGAAGAAAATTCGCAGCGGCGTGAAGCGGTACTCTCCCACTGGAAGGACGATACCTGGGGAGATCTCGAACGGCTCGAATAAGCGCTCGTAAGTCGGGTTCATATCGAACAGGCTGTGAAGGGAATCACCCGAATTCAGGTGCCAGTCGACTATCGTGGCGTAAATGTTCCAAGTTTCTACGAGTCCGGTGTCGAGTCGTGTAAACCGCGTATAGAAGACGTCATGGAACATCTGCTGAATACCGGTTGATCGCTTCGGGCGCGGGTTAAAACTACCTCCCAGCCGCAGCATCCGCACATTCGTGCGCTGCACAAAACCGAGCACCGGGTCGAAATTCTCTTGAATCTCGCGCCACATGATTTGCCCTTGGAATTTGTCGTTAGGGTAGTGCACCGCAAACCCGTATGACGCGTTCTTGTCACTGACCCCTTCCCTATTGGTCTTGAGGCCCCAGGCGTTAAAGACCATGTTCTGTTCGGTGCCCAAAAAATCAGAGGTGGCCAGGCGCATGTCCACGCCGACAGTGCTGTTTGATGAAGACCGCACGGGATCGTCAATTGTGCCGCTTGATGATAACCGTGCGGGATCGCCGCCAGTGAAAATCGCGCCAACGTAAGATTGCTCAAAGAAGTTCTGCCTGACGCGCCCGACGAACAGGTTGTTGTTGTCGACACCCGGCGCATCACGGGTGCGCACGTTGAGCACGCCGATCTCGGTACGACCGGCCTTACCGGTTAGCTTGACCCCGTAGTCAATCGGCACCTCCTGTCCGCCAAGCAAACCGATTCGACGGCTGAAGAACGGGAATATTTCAGCCCCGGTTCTGGGAATGCCTCCTGGCTGATCGACACCGGTCGTGGCGAAGTTGAAGACCCCGGCATCTTGCAAGAAGAACGACCGTTTCTCTGGAAAAAAGATGGAGAACCGTGTCAGGTTGATCTGGCGCGCATCGACTTCTGTTTCACCGAAGTCAGTGTTTACCGTCGTGGACAGCCGGAGGCTTGGGGTCAGGTTGTAAAACAGATCCAGACCGGGCTTTCCGCGGACAACATCGTTTCCAGTAGTACCCGAATGGAGCCAGCGCTGCGCAATAAACGGCCGGACATCGAGGCCGATGCCCTGCTCGAGGCCTTCGAGATTAGTGATTTCACCCGCCTCGGAAACCTGAAAGAACTGCGTTTGAAAGCGTGCCCCGGTCCACCGGACCTCTTCTAGCGTTCGCTGGATAATGCGACTGATATTGAACCCCCAAACTGTCTGACCGGAAGGAAAACTCAGACTCTTGAACGGAATGGAGAACTCGGCGCTCCAGCCCTCGTCCGATCGCTTTGTCTTCACGATCCAGATAGCGTCCCAATCTGCGTTCGTCTCACCGTTTGCGAAGACCAGACCGTCGACAAGGGCACCATTCGGATTGGTTGAAAAGTAGAAGGCGTTGCTTTGGTCGTGGAAGGTGTCGAGAATGATGCTCAGCCGATCATCAGGGTTCAGCATTGCGTCACGCGCCATTTGCGACGCGAGCACTCGATTCGGCTCGGAATCGTAGCACATCACACCGATATAGAGGTTGTTTTTGTCGTGAAGCAGCGTAACCTCGGTCCGCTCGGTGGGCTTTGCGCCAGCCCGTGGAATCCTTTGAACCAACTCGCCGATCTTTGGCGACCGACGCCATGGCGCCTCATCGAGCGAGCCATCAATGACGATCTCCGCGTTGATCGCAGTTACGACGGCCGACCGGATTGGCTCTGTTGTTCCGGGCTGCTGCGGAGCGGCGGCACACCAGATCGGGGCAAAGATGAGTTGGCACGCCCAGATCGCGGTATGAATAAAGACGGTTTGGTAGCTCTTGGGAGAGTGGATGTTTTGCAAGCTACGGTCCCAGCCCTAAATTCGGTGAGGGGCAAACCGCACCGACTCGTTCCAGATTATTCTATCGAAGGATGGCTAAAAGATTACTCAGCACTTGATCCCTGAATCCAATCCTGAGTAAAGCGCGCCACACTGATGAATTGCACATGTGTTCCACGGTCTGTTGGCGTCCCGTCTTCGTAAGCACAGTAGATCGCACCATCCGGTCCGGCCGCCATATCGCTGTAGCCACTGACTCCCGGTTCAATCACACGCTTGTAAGGCCAAGTCATGCCGTCGTCCATGCTCAGCTGGACACTTAGGTTCTGACGCTTCCAGCTACCCAAGGGGTTCTCTGGGTCCCGAGGCTCGGTGCTATCAGGGTTTGTGAATATCAAGGCATCACCGACCTGCAACAGGCTCGCCATGCAGACCGGTTCGACCAGTGCATCATCAAATCGGATCGGACTCCATTCGGTCGCTCCGTCTTTCGAGATCGTTATCGCTCTGCGGTGGTTCTCAGATTCATGGCGGATGTTCAGCATCACTCGCCCGTCCGAGAGTTCAGCAGCAAGTGTTTCTGATGGGTTCTTAAGATCCGGGTGACGGACGACAATCTCACCTCGCTCCCAGGTCTTCCCATCATCATCACTGAAGATGGTTGAGACGACTGAAGGTCGGTGGGCATGCCCTCCTGTTCCATCAGACAGCCATACCGGTACGAGCAAGCGACCATTGCTGTGCTGGATCCCATGACCTGGACCAGTGGCAATGACTTTCCAGTCGTATTCCTTGCGGAAGCCTTCAAAAGTTTCAGTGATTTCGACTGGTTCTGAAAATGTTTCACCATCATCCATGCTGTACATGGAATAGGCACGGGCATAGGAGGTGCAAAACAGGAAATGCAGCTTTCCTGATTTCTGATCGACGATTGGAACGATGTTGTTGTAGGTCACATCCCCGGGTTCTGTCAGTCCCTGTTTGATGGCAACTTCATTCTGCAGAACTTCTTCATCGAGTTGAACAATTGAGCGAGGTTCGTCCCAACTCATCCCACCGTCCTTGCTTCTTATCAGAAGGAGATCCTGAGGACCCCAGTCACCACTGGGATTCTTGCGGGCTTCCACCATGACCATGACGGTCCCAGCTACCGAGACGACGATTGCTGGAATTCGATAATGGGCATACCCCTTCGTTTCAGCTTCAAAGACATGTGACACCTGAATATCTGCGGACGATGCCACTTCTGTGCCAGGTGTACTACCGTTGCAACTGTATAGCAAAGCAACGAGAACAACAGCTATGAACGAGCGAAACATGGTTTGATCAGGCTAGCAGTTTTGAGACGGTCAGTGTAGAGTGCGTTATTTTCTGTACAAATGTTCTGTACAGATATTAATCATGCTGATTCAGGGATAGTAGCCAAGTTATTCTTTACTTGTAGTTGAGGAAAGCAGACACCGAATGTACCCGCACAATCCGTTTAACTGACTAATGCATCGGCACTGTCAGCACCATAGAATCTGAACCAGGGCTTTGCCTGTTGCAGACGCTTGTTGATGTGCCCGATGTTCTCTACACCCTGGCTTGAGAGCCAGTCCTCAAGAGCTGCTGTTCCCTGCTCGCAGTATGTAGGAATACCGTCCTTCCAGGTTGCGCGGCCACATAACACACCGGAGTAGTTCACACTAGCCTCTGCAGCCCAATCAAGGGATTCTGTAAACACCTCGTTACTCACGCCGGCACTCAAGTAGATGAACGGTTTTTGAGCGGCTTTAGCTGTTGCTCGAAAATGCTCCAGTGCTTCCTGCTTGCTGTAGGCACTGGGTCCCTGACAGGCCCTTGAGCCTTCGGCAAATGCCATGTTGATCGGAATCTCCACTTTCATGACATCAACACCATATTTTTCTTGCGAGAACACACGCATGCTCTCTGCTACAACTGCCGGTTTAATCCTGGCAAACTCGAATCCCTTCTCATCACTGCCATCCGGGGCGTAGCCAATAAATTCCAAAAAGAACGGGATATCGTTAAATTTGCATTCGTCGCCAATTCTCTCGACGAATGCATGTTTCTCGTCATTGACTTCATCATTCTCGTGTGGTGTGTAGTAAAGCAGCACCTTGACTGCATTTGCACCCAGCGCCTTGATCCGCTGGACAGACAGGTTTTTAATCAGGCCGGCACGACGTCCGGGCCGGGTGTTGTCATAACCACTAGCTTCGTAGGAGAGAAGCAAGCCTGTATTGTCTGCGCGGGCTTCTGCCCCTGGCATGCCCCAGGTGGGGTCCAGCAAGATAGCACTTGCGTAAGGAGTAAGAACCTTCGAGACGCTGAGCTTGAACTCACTCATCATCTCGTCCGTAACCGCAGAAGCAGCAATTCCCTTGCCTTGTGCAATTGTATTTTTTAAGGAACCACGTTGGTCCATGGCTGCAGCACCAATAATGCCCTGTTCGTTTGACAAGGCTTTCAAGTGCTCGCATTTTCCTGCGGTTATTTTGATATTCATTGGCCGATACTCCGATGTTTGGTTAATAAAATGGATGCACGTTCCTAGGGAATGAAAGCCGATGTCCGGGACACAGCGTGCAATCTCGTGAAATAGCGTTTGGCAACCTGCACATCCTTCTGGATCTGTTCCTTGAGAAGTTGTGCGGACTGAAATTTCTTTTCGCTACGGATCCTGTGTAGAAACTTCAATTCTATCGAACCTGGATTCTTTTCACCCAGTTCCCCTAGCAAGAAAGTTTCAACAGTACGGTGCTGGCCATTGAATGTTGGTCGAAATCCCACATTTGTGATGGATTCCCGACAGAAACTGCTCCCTGGCTCGGTCATCAATGTGATGTACACACCATCTCCTGGCAGTACTTGGCTCTGGGGTACGAGGTTTAGTGTGGGGACAGTCAAACGGGAACCGATACCTTCTCCCTTGACGATTGTGCCCCTTAAGGAAAATTCACGGCCCAGTAAATACCTTGCCTCCCTCATCTGTCCCTGTCGGACAAGAGAACGGACCCAGGTACTGCTGATGGCTTTGCCCTTGATGAAGACTGTCCTTGCAACTTCAACCTCAAATCCCAACTGGCTTCCGACTGCTACTAATTGTTCGACATCACCTGCATGGTTGTAACCAAAGCGAAAATTACTCCCCACGATTACAAGGTGGGCATTCAACCTGCCAGCCAAAACCTGTTCCGAGAATTGCTCAGGAGATAGGTTGGCGAGTTGCCTGGTGAATGGGAGGATGACGACGTTATCGACTCCGTGCTGGCCAATGAGTTCGACACGTTGCTCAATGCTGGTAAGGGTCTCAGGAACCTTTTCTGGAGCGACGATTTGCAAGGGATGTGGGTCAAAGGTCAGTGCCACAGTATTCAGGCCATACCTTTGCCCTTGGTCAGCAACAGACTGCAGGATCTGTTGATGCCCAGCGTGGACGCCGTCGAAATTTCCAATCGTCACTACAGACGGTTCAAATTTGATTGGGATGTCCTCAAGTCCCTGCCAGCAATTCATGGTTACGGGTTTATCCCTTCACTGGAATGGACAGTCCATCGTAGGCAAGCCAAACCCCGGGAGGCAGTGCTTCAGAGGTCCTTTGATGGGACAGATCATGTGAGATATGAGTAAAGTAGGCTCGTGTTGGTTTGAGTAATTCAACCCATGCCAGTGCCTCTTCCACGGTTGAATGCATGGGGTGAGGCAAGTGGCGCAAAGCCCCTAGAAACAACACCTCCAGGTCCTGCAGCCGGGGCATGGATTCGTCAGGAAACCCGGTCTGGTCCGTGACATAGGCAGCCTTGCCGAAACGGAACCCCAAGATGTTCTTCGGTCCATGATGAACCCGGAATGGTTGAAACTCCAGCCCGAATAAGTTGATGGGCTCTGTGTTAATTTCATGTGTTTCCAGGCGGGGTACGCCACCGGGATGAGCCGACTCACCAGCAAATCCGTAAGGGAAAACTCGTTTGAGCGAGTTCAGGGTACTTCGCGAGGCATATATCGGAATGCGCTCCTGCTTGCCATAATTGAAGGGCCTGATGTCATCCAGTCCCATGATGTGATCGGCATGATCATGGGTGTAAAACACCCCGTCAAGACTTGAAAAGCCAGTGTTCAGCGCTTGCTGTCGAAAATCGGGCGATGTATCAACCAGGATGTTTCGCAGGGTTCCTTTTTCCTGATAGCTGATCAGCACGGAGGGACGCAGGCGGCAGTCGTGTGGATCTTTTGAGGTGCAGACCTGACAATTGCAACCGATGGTGGGAACTCCCACACTGGTCCCTGATCCAAGGACCTTAATTGTGAAATCTGTCGACATGTCTCCCGGTGTCTACAAACTTGTTCATCTCAGAACGAACTCAGTCTTTCCATAATCTTAACGAGTTCCTTCACTACATCTTCCCTGAGTGCAAGTTATGCTGTTGAGAAGATGTATCTCAAAATTCTCAGCCATCCAGTCTTTATCAATTTGAACTTTCACATGCCGATGATTGTGGATCTGTCGTATCCGCTGATCATGCTGGAGGGTGAAAACGGCTCTGGAAAATCCACACTACTGCACTCGATCTATTATGCTTTGCGGCAGGAACATGTTGATAACTACAGTTACAAACTGGATAGTGGGGACAACCAACTGGGCAAGGTCGTGTTGTTTGATGCCGAACAGCACAACCCACGTAATGATGTTGAATTGTATTCAGACCAACCGCAAATGAAGGAATTTCTACTGACTGCCAGCCATGGGCAAGTGATGTTGTCCCTGTTCAAGGATTCCTTCCCTCAACTGCCGGACTACTCTGTGCTGCTACTGGATGAGCCCGAGATGGCTCTTTCGCAGTCAAACCAAAGGCGGATTCTGAAGATGCTCAAGGAATTGGTGGATGTGCGGCATTTCCGCATTATTGCTGCGACTCACTCACCCCAATTGCTGAATGCTTCCGAGACTTACCTCATCAACCTGGACAAGCATGTCAACCGCAATGTAACCACAGGACCATTGGGCACCGAAGGTGCATCCATGATCCAGTAGTCGCGGTCCCCCTGCAACCAGGATTCAATATTTTAGCGGGAACTGTGTTAGTTGCGATCTAGCCCAGACTCATTGCAAGTTCAACCATGGTTCTGACTCCCACTCCGCTCGGGCCTTTTGGCGCATGAGGGAGCGTCTTCTCGTACCAAGCAGTGCCTGCAATATCTAGATGCACCCAGGGAGTCTTTTCTGCAAAATGCTCCAGGAATGCAGCAGCAGTAACAGCACCTCCCCAGCGCGGTCCGATGTTGGCTAGATCAGCAATGGGACTCTCAAGCTGTTTGGTGTACTCCTCGCCAATCGGCATTGGCCAATATTTTTCTCCAGCAAGGCAGGAAGCCTGCATGACTTGTTGTTGCCATTGGCTGTTATTACTGAACAATCCGGAGTACTCGAAGCCAAGGGCAACAACGATAGCGCCTGTTAACGTCGCAGCGTCGACTAGCTGAGTGCAGCCAAGCTCACGTGCATAAGTCATCGCATCGGCCAGGATCAATCTTCCTTCTGCATCTGTGTTCAGGACCTCGACTGTTGTTCCGTTGCGGGTAGTCACGACATCTCCAGGACGCTGTGCCTCACCGTCTGGCATGTTCTCAACGGAAGGGATGACTGCTGTTACAGGAATCGAGGGCTTTAATTTAGCGATGGCCTGCATCGCGCCGATCGTGGCTGCACCACCAGCCATATCGTATTTCATGAGGTCCATGTCAGGGGATGGTTTCAGTGAAATGCCACCTGTGTCGAATGTCACAGCCTTGCCGACCAACCCAAGATGCGTCTTGCCTTGTGAAGTATCGTTCTCAGGCTGGTACTGAACAATGATCAAAACTGGTGGTTCACTGCTTCCACGAGCTACTCCCAGCAGGGCCCCCATGCCCAGTTCATCAAGTTGCTCATTCCAGATCACTTCGGATTTTAGGCCGCAATCCTGAGCCATGGTCTCTACACGTGCTGCCAATACGCGTGGTGGCAGAAGGTTGCCGGGTTCATTCGCAAGTTCACGAGCGTAGTTCTGTGCCTGCACAATTGCCACTGTTCGATCCAGTACTACCTGTAGTTCATTGGATGCAGCAATCAAAACAGTCTGTAGGGAAGATTCCTGTTTCCTGGAAGTCTTGTAAACGCCGGGATCGTAGTCAGACAGTAAAAGCCCTTGCAGCACTGCCTGGATGGCTTCCTGCTCCGGGATCCCGTCAGGCAGTGAGACTGCCAGGGTCTTGATTCCGCTCGACCTGAGGCTACGCCAGGTACTGCCTGTGCAGTCCCTTAACCTTGGGTTTGAACCTTGTTCTCTCGTCCCATACCCTGCAAGAATCAATCTTTCGGCTTTGAGACCTGAAGGTCTGTGGATCACAACTGATGTCTGGAATACACCCTTGAATTCCTTCCGTGCAAGTAATTCTTCGGCAAGGTTGTCCGTGAGTTCACCCCAGGCCTTTACAGCGGCACCTTGGCTCCCCTCTTCGAAGACATATCCCAGGACTGCATCAGCTTGGAGTTCCGCCAAGGGCTGGTTGGTCAGTTTGAACTGCATGGTCTCAAGAAACAATCATGGCATAGAGGGCGCATCGGCTTTTTTGATTTCGTGAGAGTTCTTTTTGTTGATCGCTCCATAGGGCCGTGCTGCCAGCTCGGATATTGCATGAGCAAGCAGGGCTTTGCCAGATTCACATCAGGCAATTTCAGTTTGCTCTACTGGAATACCTTGATAAGCGATGGCAATCAAAGCCAAGTAGGCTGCAAGGATCTCGCTATCACCTAGTGATACATCAAAAATACTGAGGAGAGCCACTGCAAGTGTTCCGACAATTCCTGCATGCAACAGAAAACGTTGATGGTCCCGGACGTCCGGTACGGACCTTAATCCTCGTCTTAAATCCAGAAGGATTTGAGCAAACAACCAGACAACAATCAAGGCAGCAGGGACACCACGTTCTGCTGCAAAGTGGATGTACACGTTGTGCAAGTGGCCATAGAACCCTTGCGGCAACTCGTCCACATCTACAGGCTGGAACTCCTGGAACCGCACACCCGCCTGTTCAGGACCCAGGCCCATCCAGGGATGTGCCTTAATCATGTTCAACCCGGTTCGCCACATAATAATGCGTGACTGGTTGGCTGCAGGTTGAATGGAACGTACACGCTGCTGAATGGATGCTGGTGCGAGGAAATAGCCAGCAAAAGCAAGCACTGGAATGACGAGAAGAGCCTTCGATTTCGATACGGTCAGCAGGTAGATGCCACCTAACAGCAAGGCCAGCCAGGCGCTACGGGTAAAGCTCATCAGCAGCACTGTGACCATGACAACTCCTGTTGCAATCCAGATGCGAAATCCGGGCTGTCGGCGTGCAAAGAACAAGTAACAGGCCAGAGTTAGTAAGACCAGCACTAATACCTGGCTGAAGGTCATCCAGTGTCCATGGAATCCGGTGATACGGTCATCGACATACAAACTGTAGAAATCCACACCCTGGCGGCTCGCCATGGAAGCCGAAGCAACGAATTGCACCAGCGCAGCGATGCAAGCCATCAGTCCCATGATGAACCAGGCTTCAGTAAGGCGGCGACAGCGGGCAGGCTCGTCAAACGCTGTATGTACTAACGGAAGCATGGCAAAAACAAAGAATTTCTTGATCTGTGGTAGAGCTGCGGATGGATCTTGCGAAAACGCCGTCGCCAGTAGTGTCCAAACCAGCAGTGCCAGCAGTGGCCAGACCGCTGCCGGGGCCCTCACCCTGCGAGGTTGCAGAATCAGCAATACAAGCCCCATAGCCAGGCAAGTATGTGAAAAGGCAATGGATACAAAGTTTGCTGCTGAAGCTCCGAATGCTGCCCAGGTTATCCACCTGTACCACTGTTTTTCAGGAATAATCAACGGAGTTTATGCCCGCTTCAGGTAGTAACGTCTAATCACCGTTTGCCCTTGTGCAGAACCTCCCAGGCTTTTTTGAAGGGTGCGAGATCTGGCCAGGAGCCATTTAGTGTTTCCATAAACGCTTTGATGTCGAGGTGATCTTGCGGTGTCAGCTCTAATGGGTCAAGTTCCGTTTCGCCTAAAGCCCCGGTTTTGGGTTTGTTATAGAACTCAAGTACATCGTTGAGTGTCTCAAACCGGCCATCATGCATGAACGGTTCACGTCCTTTCCAGTTTCGTAACGAAGGCGTCTTGAAAGCACCCAGCTCGTAGTCATCCTTGCTCACCGTCCAGCGGCCGGGATCCTCGCTGGTCCCGGTCCCAATATTATGGAAAAGGTTGTCGGTGAAGTTACGGCTCAAGTGGCATGTGGCGCACTGACCGCGTGTGAAGAAGATCATGCGACCACGTTCCTGTGATTGATTGAAGACCTCACGATTTCCTTCCAGCCACTTGTCGTGTAGCGTCGGGCCTGTTACAAGTTTGCGTTCGAAAGCTGCAATGGCACGAGCAATGTCATCTATCGTGATATTTTCAACACCAGCCTGTGCAAATGCCTGTTGGTACTTTGGATCCGAGTTGATGCGCTGCCCTGCCTCAGCATGGGACAGGTCCATTTCGATGGGGTTTTCAATGGGACCCTTGGCCTGTTCCTCCAGTGACCCTGCACGGCCATCCCAAAAAAAGTAACTGGCCCACTTCAGGTTGACAACTGTCAGGGTATGTCGTGACAGTGTGTCTCCATAGGCTCCCTCGCCGAGTGCCAACCCGGATTCGAAACCTTTTTCTGGCACATGACAGGTTGCACAGGAAGTGTTGCGTGGACCTGAGAGCTGGGGGTCGAAGAATAGCTTCCAGCCGATTGCTTCAATGACCCCGACAGATGCTGCAACCTGAGGTGCAGCTTGCATGACCGCAAGGACGAGCCACAGTACCAAGAGACGGGCTAAACCGAAACTAGTCATCCAGAACAACACCCCAAGGCATTTCGCCAGTCGGGATCTGGGCGAGTTCCTTAAGGGCTTCAGTGTCAATCACAGAAAGTGAGGCATCCAGGCCATTTGTTGCGTAGAGACGCTTGCCATCCCTTGACAAGGCAAGGCCCCAGACACGTCGTCCCACCGGTATACTGCCTTGCAGTTCGAGAGTCTCCGGGTCGAGTACGGCAATGGCATTACCACGACCCAGGGATATGTACAGACGTGACTCATCAGGGCTCAGGACAAGACCCTTGGGTTTTACCCTTGGATTGATTTCACGCCGTAGTCGATTGTTAACCACGAGAATCCTGTTGGTTGAGCGTTCAACTTTCGAGACTTGTCCAGCGACTTCTGATGTGACCCAGAAGTACTTGCCATCTGAACTGAATGTTACTTCTCGCGGGCGGGCTCCCACCAGTACGTTTGCAACCAGTTCGTTTTTATCAACAGATATGATGTGCACCATATTTGAGGATTCGCTTGTTACCAGGACCTGTTTGCCATCAGGACTGATGCCGACTCCTTCCGGTTCGAGACCCACCTTTATCTCGGCCAGAATCTTTCCCGACACAGGGTCCAGGACGGAAGCCAGACCCTCATCTTCGTTGGAAAGGTAAATATTGCCATTGCCATGGACGGCAAAAGCTTCAGGATCTGAACCAGCCTGGATCTTGCGGTCGATCTCAAGTGTTTGGATGTTTAGTACTGCAATGGCGTTTTCATTCCCCAATGCCACGTAGACCTGTTTATGATCAGGAGAGAACCCGATACCGCGTGGTCTTGCGCCAATGGAAACAGTCTTCTCAACCTCACTGCTACGGCTGTCGATAACCGTCACTGTGTCGTCAGCTTCATTTGTGACAAAGAGCCGATAGGTCGGTTCTGCCAAGAGTAGTGGGGCACAGATCAGGAAAACAGAAATGTTCTTCAGCATATTGTCACTCGCAGTACAAGCTCCCCAGACTGTCAAGTTCGGTTGCCACACCCCTGACAGGTGCCTCACCGAGTAACTCACCATCCGAACTGATGAGGACAAGCGGCTGTCTGAGTTGGCCACTTTGTCGGAAGCTGTGAGGATCGCCCTTCTGTCCGTCGAATTCGCTGTCACCTTTTAGCGTTTCCAAGAGTTCTGAGGCATCTGCTCCGGGGTTCCGCATCAGGGTGTCTGCCACAGCACGGGCAGCAAACCAGCCCGACCAGGCCTGCTCGTCCATAGCTGCACCGAACTTGTTCATGTAACGCTTGTTGAGATCTCTTGCTGCGAACTTGACAGCGCTACCGTGCCAGGCAGCAGCAGAGACAACAGCATCGGTGTGCTCTTGACGCCACTGTGCTGTGGCATCAGCTTTCATCTTGTCGCTTGGGATTACGTGCAGCACATTGGCAAGACAACTCGCACGAAGACTGTCACTGGTGTCACTGAGATTGAGTAGTGCTCTCTTCCCGGCCTTGGCAGCAAGCTGCGGGATTGCACCACGTCTGTCTGCGAACACAGCGATCGCGGCAGCAGGGAGTGAATCGGAATTGGTGAGCACCAGGTTGAACTCGACCCCGAGAAATTCACCCTGTCGATTCGATTCCTGAATCCCCAGTTGCAGACCATTCAGGGCATTACTTTCTGAAGGACCGCTATATACCAACTCAATGCTGGCGGCTGTCAGGCAGCAGGTCCATAGGCCCATCACTAGCGTGGTCAGAAACAACCTGATCGTCATTACTCTATTGCACAACAAACACCCTCTGGATTGTTTCGTTGTGCTGTTCATATATTAGAACGAGTACAAACTCAAGTCGGGTCAGGATTCGTTTGGAGTGTAGGAGGGGAGCACCCCGTCCATGAGTTCCGGTAGTTGTGCTGCATTCAAACGCAGGCCTAAAAAGAAATCACCAAACAGGGCGTAGTGTGCACTGGCTTCATCGAAACGCATCTCGTAAATGAGATGTTTGAATACAAGCGGGTCGTTTGCAAACAGGTCAACACCCCATTCCCAGTCATCGAAACCAATCGAACCTGAGATGATCTGCTTGACACGTCCAGCATACTTGCGACCGATCATGCCATGGTCACGCATCATGTCACGTCGGCGTTCGATTGGAACCGTATACCAGTTCTGTGTTTCACCACGTTTTTTATCCATCGGATAGAAGCATAGATAGCGGTGCGGGGGGATCTCGGGTAACAGGCGTGGTTTCATTGCTTCAGCCTGTCGATTCATGTGTCCCTCGACACGCTTGTCCCAGTGGAGTGTGGTTGGTTGGATACCTTCCTCGACGAGTTCCTGGTAGAGTTTGACCGTTGAATCGTACAGTCCCAGTTCGACGATGGAAAGGTAGGAATTTTTGATTTCCAGGTATTCATTCAAGCGCAGGTTGGCGACGGCAATCTCTGCCTGGTTCAAATCCTCGAAGCCCTCCCGAAAATGCAGGATCAGCAGGTCACCCTTGTGCCCTAGTTGTGAAAAGAGTGCAGTCCCTCCGCCCTGGGTGGTTTCGAAGGCTGTGAATAACTCGACAGCGTCCCTCACAACCTGTTCTTGGCCATTGAGGTTCAAACGGTTCCAGGCATTCCAGTTGATCCGAAACATCTGGTGTAAAACAGCTGAGCCGTCCAGTGTCAATGGAACCGCTGGTAGCGTGCCGGGAGTGTTGCTGGAGGGGGGATTTAAAGGTCTGCCTGAAGGATTGTTTTCCTTGGGATTCATGTGTAAAGCCTACTCTAACAAACTCTTCTGCTGCCTTAGTGATGGCTGCTTGCAGCTTGGGATTGGTCTCGGCTGGATGGGGTCAAACTGCGATCAATGGAGCGATTACTAGTGCCACGATGGACATCAGCTTGATCAGAATATTCATGGAAGGACCAGCAGTGTCCTTGAATGGATCGCCGACAGTGTCTCCTACCACTGAGGCCTTGTGCCCAACCGAGCCCCGGGTTTCACCGATAATTTCTCCTTGCTCGATTGCCTTCTTGGCGTTATCCCAGGCACCACCTGAGTTAGCCATGAAAAGTGCAAGCAGCACGCCGGTAACTGTCGCTCCTGCCAAGGTCCCGCCCAGTGCTTCAGGTCCCAGCAGGAATCCAACGATCACGGGAACTGTTACAGCAACCAACCCAGGAGCCACCATTTCCTTGAGGGCTGAAGAGGTGGCGATGTCCACGCAGCGGGCGGCATCCGGGTTGACCCCGGGTTCGCCTTCCAATAGTCCCTTGATCTCCAGGAACTGGCGACGGATTTCGTCAATGATTTTCTTGGCAGCGTTTCCCACTGCCTTCAGTGTCAGTGCGGCAATGAGGAAGGGCAGGATCCCTCCCAACAGCAGCCCGATCACGACATCTGGACTATTGAGAGGAATAATAATTGCTGATAGCCCTGCTTCGGCCCGGGCACTGTCGAGTGCCTGGATGTAAGCCGAAAACAACGCCAATGCAGCAAGTGCAGCAGACCCGATGGCAAAACCCTTGCCCATTGCTGCAGTCGTATTGCCCAGTGAATCCAGTTTGTCAGTGATCTCGCGGACTTCCTCAGGTAGTCCGCACATCTGGGAGATTCCGCCAGCATTGTCGGCAATCGGTCCATAGGCATCAACACTCATGGTGATACCAACTGTTGCAAGCATGCCTACTGCGGCGATGCCGATGCCGTACAGTCCGGCGGCATTGTGTGAGAAGTGAATGGCGGCACAGATCACCAGAACAGGCAATGCGCAACTGCGGAACCCGACAGCCAGTCCCTCAATAATGTTCGTGGCATAGCCCATGCGGGAAGCTTCGGCAATCTGGGTTACAGGTGACATCGAGGTGTAGTACTCGGTGATGTAACCGATAAGCATGCCTGCCACCGTCCCGGCCAGTACGGCTTGAAAGACGCTGGAGTTGACACCCATCATCTCTATGGCAAAGTACCCGCCTGCCAGGAACAACAGCGAACTCAACCAGGATGAATATCGCAGCGTAGCAGCAGGACCCAGGGACCTGAATATCCAGATTGACATGATTCCCAGCAGGGAAGCGGCAAGTCCTGTTGCTGAAAGTACCAGTGGGAGTGCCATGAGTGAGGAACGCAAGGCTTCCCCACCCAAAGTCCCTGCCAGTGCAGCCATTGTGCTTGCTGGCAATGTTGCTGCAATTGCCAAGGTGGCAATCATGGAACCGGCAAATGACTCGAAAATATCTGCTCCCATGCCAGCAACGTCTCCGACGTTGTCTCCGACGTTGTCAGCTATGACCCCGGGATTTCGTGGATCGTCTTCAGGGATGCCAGCTTCGACCTTACCAACTAGGTCAGCACCCACATCGGCTGCCTTGGTGTAGATACCGCCACCCACTCGGGCAAACAATGCGATGGAACTCGCTCCCATTGCAAAACCATTCAGATAAACAGCACTTTCGGGATCCGAAAAATTCAAAGCCAGCAGGCCGACACCCAGCAACCCGAGACCTGCTACGGATAGTCCCATTACAGCGCCACCGTTGAACGCAACGGTCAGTGCAGCATTCAGGCCGTGTCTTTGGGCGGCTTCACATGTACGGACGTTGGCAAGCGTCGCCGCTTGCATACCAAAAAATCCTGCCAGTATCGAGCAAGCTGCGCCAACAACAAAGCAGATTGCCATCGGCACCCCGAGCTTCCAAGCAATCACTAACGCGACCAGCAGTATAAATATTGAAAGAATGCGGTACTCGCGGTACAGGAACGCCATGGCTCCTACGCGGATCAGGCCGGCAATTTCCTGCATCCTGCTGTTGCCAGGCGAGTGTCTGCCGACTGCCAGATAAGTTAAAAAAGAGGCCGCCAAGCCGACGGTGCCAAGGACAGGGGCTAGCCCTAAATAAGGTTCCATGCTGGATTGCTAACAGTAAGGGACAAGAAAGTCCCGTCATTCATCTGACTGGACTTAGCGGAGTATGGCTCATAATGTGAACCTCGGACACGCGAGAACTCTCCACTAACTATGCAGGATATCACGAATCAGCAGGTTGCTGCTTTCAGCTGTCCAATGCGTTTTCAGACAGGTTATCATCGAGTTCGCTTAGGATAGAAATTCAACCCGAAATGATCATTGGACTCACTGGCACTAATGGAGCAGGCAAAACTGCTGCTGCCGCATTATTACGGAAAAAGGGGTTCAAATTCTACTCGCTGTCGGATGTGATCCGTGAGGAACTAGCTGCCAAGAGTGTGCAGCCAAACCGTGAAAACCTGATTGCCGAAGGCAACCGTCTCAGGACAGAGTACGGCCCGTCGATCCTGGCGCAGCGGATTATGCTCAAGCTGCAGCCAATCCAGAACTATGTCATTGACTCCATCCGTAATCCCCATGAAGTGAAGGCATTCCGACAGGGTGGAGGATTTTATTTGCTTTTTCTGGATGCACCAAGAGAACTCCGTTATGAGAGGGTCTGTTCCCGTGGTGGTGCCCGCCTCCCAGCCTCATATGACGAATTTGCAGAGCAAGAAGATCGTGAGTTGTCTGGAAACGACAGCACTCAGCAACAGCTCGCAGCCACTTGGCAGGAAGCCGACGAGACGATTGAGAACGCCGGCACGATTGAAGAGTTCCAGGGAGCCATCACAGGTATTGCAAAGCAGTGGATGATGCAGGACCAAAGGCCTGATTGGGACACCTACTTCATGCAGATTGCCCGCATGGTGGCCATGCGTTCCAACTGTATGAAGCGCAAGGTGGCTGCGGTCATAGTCAAGGACCTGCGGATTGTCTCGACCGGTTATAACGGGACTCCCCGGGGAGTGAAAAACTGCAATGAAGGCGGCTGTCCGCGCTGTAATTCCCTGGCGGACAGTGGGACCAGGCTGGATGAGTGTCTCTGTAGCCACGCCGAGGAGAACTCGATTGTGCAGGCTGCCTACCATGGCATCAGTCTCAAGGGCTCGACAATTTTTGTAACGTGTGCGCCCTGCCTAATGTGCACGAAGATGATTATCAATGCCGGCATCCAAGGCGTTGTTTATGCTTTGAGCTATCCCTTGGCGGTCACAGAAGGCAACCTATTTGCTGAAGCCGGGGTTACAGTCACTCAACTAACCCTTGACTGATCTACTCGGAACGGCTCCATCAGGATGTACTGCGCGAAATCGATCATAAGGGGGGATAATTAGTCATGTCTGATAAGGATTTCCACGAGCCTGTTATTCGCCTGAACCGCGTGTATACACGGAGTGGGGATGACGGCAGTACCAACCTCGTGAATGGACGCAGGGTTCCCAAGGATGACCCCAAGGTCGAGGCGTATGGAGTTATTGATGAATTGAACGCACTGGTCGGTCTGGCAGTGGCAACAATTCGTTTGGCAGTAGTTGATTGCCCGGAACTCCTCCAACTGGAACAGATTTTCCTGCGTTTGCAGAATGAGCTTTTTAACCTCGGTTCCCAACTCGCAACAGATGCTGATGAAATAGGCCCTCAACAACCACGCATCCTGCCAGCACAGATTGAGCGCCTGGAGCGGGAAATCGATGCAATGAACGAGGATTTGCCAGAACTGGCTTCCTTTGTTTTACCTGGGTCCCCAGTCCTGAATGCCCAACTGCATGTGTGTCGGACCGTTTGTCGTCGAGCTGAACGGTGCATCTGTACTCTGGCTCGGAAGAACGAAGAGGATCTGACTGTTCCCCGCCGCTACCTGAACCGGCTGTCGGACGCTTTCTTCATCTGGGGCCGCTGGGTTTGTCACAAAACAGGTGTCGAAGAAGTACTTTGGGATCCGAATCAGCCATCCTGACTCGTTCTACCGAGTCTTTGCGCAATAATAGGTTTCCATGCTGCAGCGACGTACATTCTTGGCCTCCTTAAGTGGTCTGGCCGGGCTTGCAGCCTGCAATCAACAGAGTGGCAAACGTATTGTTGGCGTTGTCCCTAAAGGCACAAATCATACTTTCTGGCAGTCGGTACATGCAGGTGCCATCAAGGCTGGTGAAGAGTTTAACCTTGAAATTTTGTGGAACGCTCCCCAGATGGAGATTGATTCCAGTCGCCAGATATCGATCGTTGAAAACCTCATTACCCTGCAGGTCGCTGGGATTGTCCTGGCGCCAGTGGATGAGGAAGCTCTTGTAACTGTCGTTGAACGGGCTGTTGACAGTGGTATCCCAGTCTCGATCTTCGATTCGGCGATCAAGACGGATCGCATCATCAGTTTCGTAGCGACAGACAACTACCAGGGCGGTGTCATGGCAGCCGAAAGGATGGGCACCATCCTGGAAGGCAAAGGCAAGGTTGGAGTGATCGGTTTCATGCCGGGCAGTGCTTCGACAATGAAACGTGAAGCAGGATTTGCCGAAACGATTGCAGAGAACTTTCCGGGCATCGAAATTGTTGGTTTGAAGTTCAACATGGCTGATCGCGCCAAAGCTCTCGCAGAAGCCGAGAATCTGCTCACTGCCCATCCGGATCTGGCTGGCTTTTTTGCCGACAATGAATCAAGCGTCGACGGCACAGTACAAGCCGTGAAGCAGAGAGGACTGGCTGGCAAGGTCAAGATCGTGGGGTTTGATGCATCCGTGACACTTGTTGAGGAAATGCGAGCAGGAGTGATTGACTCGATCGTGATCCAGGATCCCTTCAAGATGGGATACGAGAGTACTCGCCAGCTGGCGATGCATCTGGACGGCGGGGAGACTTACAGGGAGATGGACTCGGGAGCATACCTGCTACTCCCTGAGAATGTGGATGAGCCAGAAATGCAGGAAGTCGTTTTCCCGGATCTTGAGTATTGGCTGGGTCGTATGGCCGACAGTCACTAGCATGACTGAGTTGAACGGGCAGACTGACGAGGACTTCATGCGGATAGCCCTTGAACTTGCCGTACAGGCCAAAAAGAACGGGGAAGTCCCTGTGGGGGCAGTTGTTGTTTCAAATGGCCAAATCGTAGGGTTAGGAGTCAATGAGAAGATTGCTAGAAATGATCCAACGGCTCATGCAGAGATCGTTGCCATAAGAAACGCTGCCCGTAAAATGAATACATACCATCTTGCTGATACAACCATGTACACAACCCTTGAACCATGTGCGATGTGTGCCGGGGCACTGGTCAATGCAAGAATCAAGCGGTTGGTCTTCGGGACTCGCGATTTGCGTTTCGGAGCAGTCCGCAGCAAGTTCTCTCTGGCTGACTCGGAATTGCTGAATCACCGTCTTGAAATTTCCGAAAGGGTACTTGCCGGGGAGTGCCTGGCCCTGCTGAAACAGTTCTTCAATGCAAGAAGGCACGGTTCAGGATCCGGCAAGTGAGCTTGCCATTTCATGAAGCCTGTTTGACATTGAGCGCCAGAGAACAAAGAATGAAAAGTTAGGCTTTATTTACATTGGGCAAGTCCCACTGAACATGCCGTGCACTGGCTGATCTGTCTGGCAGATGCCATTGAAGGCTCCAGTGATTTCCTGACAGGAGCTTGAATATAAATTTCCATGCAAAAAAAACTATTTACATCGGAATCAGTGACAGAAGGGCATCCCGACAAGCTGGCTGACAAGATCTCGGACTCAGTCCTGGATAACGTACTGGCACAGGATCCGATGGGACGTGTTGCTTGCGAGACACTGGTCACGACGGGTCTTTGTGTCCTGGCTGGTGAAATCTCTCCACACGTTTCACTTGATCTTGAGCAGATAGCACGCGATACGATTGCCGAGATCGGGTACAACAATCCCGCTTACAAGTTCGATCACAAGAGTTGTAAAGTCCAGATCCATGTTCACTCGCAGTCTCCTGATATTGCGATGGGAGTCGACACGGGAGGAGCAGGTGACCAGGGAATGATGTTCGGTTTTGCCTGCAATGAAACACCGGAACTCATGCCGATGCCGATCATGCTGGCACACAAGTTGATGCAGCGCCTGACCGAGGTTCGGTGTTCGAACGAACTGGAGTTCTTGCGTCCTGATGGAAAATCCCAGGTCACTATTGAGTACATAGACGGGAAGCCTGCACGGATTGAGGCATTGGTCGTTTCCACCCAGCATGATCCGATGGATCAGGAGAAGTTGCACAAGCGCATCAGGGAAGCAGTCATCGACCCGGTTATTCCCAAGGGAATGATCGACGAAAACACAGAAAACCACATCCATATCAACCCAACAGGAAAATTTGAAATTGGTGGGCCTTTTGGAGATACAGGCCTGACCGGTCGCAAGATCATTGTGGATACCTACGGTGGGATGGGTCGTCATGGTGGCGGAGCATTTTCCGGAAAAGATCCCACGAAAGTTGACCGTTCGGCATGCTACATGGCACGGCACATCGCCAAGAACATTGTGGCTGCACAACTCGCTTCACGGTGCGAGGTTCAACTGGCTTACGCAATCGGGATTGCAGAACCGGTCTCGGTTCGAGTTGATACTTTCGGTACGGGCAAGATCAACGAGTCCCACCTTGCAAACATCGTGCAGGATGTATTCCCATTGACCCCAGCAGGCCTGATTGCGTACCTCGACTTGCGTCGACCAGTCTACAAGCTAACTGCAGCCTACGGACATTTTGGCCGGACCGAGCCGACCTTTACCTGGGAAGGCATTTCGCAGGCTGATGCAATCAAGCAGGCTGCCTGAAGCCCAGAAACCAACTGACAACTAGCTGAAACACATTCGGGGAAACGAAACAGAACATGACACCAGTAAAAACAACATTGGAACCAGTGGAACAGACCAGCAGCCTTGTTGATGATTACAAGGTCAGGAATTTGTCCCTGGCAGAGTTCGGACGGGACGAGATTCGCCTGGCAGAGCATGAAATGCCAGGCCTGATGGCATTGCGTGAACAGTATTCCGGACAGCAGCCTCTGGCCGGTGCGCGGATCACAGGATCCCTGCACATGACGATACAGACAGCAGTTCTGATCGAAACGCTCGTGCAATTGGGAGCCGAGGTTCGCTGGGCGTCATGCAATATCTTTTCAACACAGGATCATGCAGCAGCAGCGATCATTATTGGCCCGACTGGAACAATTGATGCCCCTGCTGGGGTACCAGTTTTCGCATGGAAAGGTGAGACCCTCGAAGAGTACTGGTGGGCAACTTCCCAGGCCCTGCTTTGGCCCAATGGCAAGAAACCCAACTTGATCCTGGATGATGGCGGTGATGCAACCCTGCTGGTACATATGGGAGTTGAGTTTGAAAAAGCCGGGGCCATCCCTGATCCTGCTACAGCACAATCGGAAGAGGAGCAGTGCATCCTGAAAACACTGGTAAGCCTCAAGGTTCTCGGGAACAGCCTGTGGCAAGACCTCGCAGCCGAAATCAGGGGCGTTACCGAGGAAACAACCACAGGTGTCCACAGGCTCTATCAACGGCAGGAAGAAGGCAAGCTGCTATTTCCGGCAATCAACGTAAACAACTCCGTATCAAAATCAAAGTTTGACAATTTGTATGGATGTCGCCACTCCCTGGTGGACGGTATCAACCGTGCGACCGATGTCATGATCGGCGGCAAAGTGGTTGTCATCTGTGGTTACGGTGATGTAGGCAAGGGATGTGCCCAGTCGATGCGTGGCCAGGGTGCTCGTGTAATCATCACTGAAATCGATCCGCTATGTGCACTGCAAGCGGCAATGGAAGGCTTTGAAGTACGAAAGCTTGAAGATGTCCTATCGGTCGGGAATATTTTTGTGACAGCGACCGGGAACAAGCACATCATCACGGCTGATCACATGGCTCACATGAAACATCAGGCCATTGTGGGGAATATCGGTCATTTCGACAACGAGATTGACATAGCTGGACTGACCAGCTTTCCCGGTGTGAATCGCAAGAATATCAAGCCACAGGTAGATGAGTATCGTTTTTCCGATGGACATTCTGTGATCCTGCTTTCAGAAGGACGCTTGCTGAACCTCGGCAACGCAACAGGACATCCCAGCTTTGTGATGTCCTGCAGCTTCACGAACCAGGTGTTGGCACAAATCGAGCTTCACCGCAATGCCGAATCTTATGGCTTGTCTGTCAAGACACTTCCCAAAAAACTGGATGAACATGTTGCCCGCCTGCACCTTGGAGCCTTGGGCGCTGAGCTGACAACCCTGACTCCGGAACAGTCGGCCTACTTGGGGATTCCGGCTGAAGGTCCTTACAAGGCAGATCACTACCGCTACTGATTCATTTCAGGAGGCTAACAGCCTTGCCAGTCCACACTTCGCAAGTTCCGCTATTCTCTCCAGGGTCGTTGCGTTGGGTCGGCTTGCTCGTATCTATTGCACTGCTGCTTGTATTACTTCCACTTGGCGGCTGGTTGTTTGCACAGCAGCATAACAGAGGCCTCCCACCGCCGCCTGAGTCCAGGTTTTCCTCGTTCGAGCCTGCTGGTAGTAACCTTCCGGCGGAGTTTGTTCTTGCCCGCATGGCCTATACCGACCTCTATGGTTATCAACTGTTGGAACGGCGTCCCTGGCGGATTGATTCACCTGAGGCAGAACGTCATTTGCTGCAAGGCGTGAAGCGACTCTCCAGAGTAGATGCCCGCTCCAAGGAAGAGTATGTACATCCGATCGAGGAGAAATTATTCGAGTATCCATTTCTGTATGTTGTCGAGGTAGGTCACTGGGACCTGACTGACATTGAAGTAGAGAATATCCGGGAGTATCTCCTGCGCGGGGGGTTCATCATGTTCGATGACTTCCATGGCAGTCAGGAATGGGATATCTTCATGCTGGGGATGCGAAGGATCTTCCCAGGCAGGCCAGTCGAGGACCTGGGCAATGCCAGCGAAGTATTTCATGTCCTGTTTGACATGGAACACCGTGAGCAGATTCCCGGGCTTCAAATGCTATACAGTGGGCAGCCTTACGAACGCAATGGTGTCGTTCCGCACTGGAGAGGGATTCATGATGACGAAGGTCGGTTGATGGTGCTGATCAACCACAACATGGACCTGGGTGATGCCTGGGAGCATGCGGACTGGCCTGAGTATCCTGAGCGTTTTACAGCGATGTCCTACCGGCTTGCAATCAACTACATCATCTATTCAATGACACACTGATCAATGGGACAGGAATCAGGATGATTTACCTACGAGTATCTTGGTGATTTCACTTATCCCCATCCATAGATTGACAATCCCAACACCGGAAATGGCTCCCCGGAGATGATTACTCAGCCAGAATTCGCTGTACTGTGGTTGCAGGCTGAAGAAGTAGTTATTGTCCCAAAGCAAGGTCCATGGCAACAACAGCAGGACCAGCCCAACTTCGAAACAAAAAAGCAGGTAAATGAATCCGCTGAAAAAGGCTTTCGAGCTACCGCTGGATCTTTTGCGTTGAACAGGATTTGGGCCGTTGCTGGGATCACTACTCACTGCAACCAAGTTTAACGAGTGTCAGAGCCATCTTGATGCAGTCTTGCAAACCTTGCGACCGGTTTGTAACTGAAACGATGCAATGGAGAACAGCCATGCTTTTCAAGTGCGGTCAGGTGTCTGGGTGCGGGGTACCCCTTGTTGGAGCGCAGGTCGTATTGTGGGTAAACAGCATCCCAGGACAACATGCACTCATCCCTTGCCACTTTAGCCAGGATTGAGGCAGCTGCGATTGAGCAGCTTTTGCGGTCGCCCTTGATAATGCTGCGCTGCTCAAGTTGTACTTCAATTTGCATGGCATCGACAAGAACAAAGTCAGGGGCTGGCAAAAGTTGTTCAATGGCGACTTTCATGGCTAACCTTGAAGCCTCCCGAATGTTTATAAGATCAATTTCTGCAGCATCCACAATGCCAATCGCATGGGCAGTAGCTGTCTTCTGTATTAGTGTGGCCAGACGGACTCTTTCCGATTCCTTGAGACGCTTGCTGTCATCAAGGCCTTCCAGCGGCTGATCCGGGTCAAGAATGACAGCTGCAGCGTAGACAGGACCAAACAGGCAGCCCCTGCCGACTTCATCAACACCGGCAATCAAGTGATAGCCCTGCTGTCGGGCCAATTCTTCATAAGCCCAGTTGGGTAGTGTGTCCTTGGGAACGGTTTCGTGTGCAGGCGGTTGGGTCACCTATCGACCTGTGTGCGGTACTTATCTTCAAGCATGGAAAGTTTTTCCTGCTTGCTCATCTTGTTGAGTTTTTGCTTCCGTTTCGAAAGTTGTTTTGGACCAGGACCAAAACTCCGCTCAAGCAATCCACTTTTCTTCCATGGCCTGTCTGACTTGTCCCTGTTACGCGGGTCTGAATACTTGCGATCACCATTTCGCGAGCGTTGTTCTCCTTGACGACGCTGCCGCATGGAAAGTGAGATCCCCTTGTTCCCCTGGGCAGGGGCAGAGATAAACACCTCAATCGAATCCCCAACCTTGAAAGTGGGTTTTGAATCTTTAATCTGGTCACGGTTAATCTGCGAGATGTGCAGGAGTCCGTCCTTGTCAGCACCGATATCCATAAATGCCCCATATTCCGTGATGCTGGAGATGATGCCACTGACTTTTGCACCGGGCTTGAGCTCATCGTCGTTACGAAGGGCTGGTGGAATCGGTGGGACAAATGAATTGCGTAACTGGCGTCGTTCAGGTTTCAGTTCCCGAATAGCAGCCTTGACACGCTGGATGGGTAGTTCAGGTTTGGCAAACTCTTCCGCATTAATGGCATCAAGTCTTTGTGGCTGGTCGACCAGTTCGTCCACACTACAGCCTGCAGACTGAGCGATGCTTTCAATCAGGGAATAGTACTCGGGATGAACTCCGGTGTTGTCGAGCGGGTTCGCGCCCTGCACACGCAGGAAGCCTGCTGTTTGGATAAAGATTTGCTCACTGAAGCCCTGGACTTTCATCACATCTTCGCGTGACTGGAATGGTCCGTGCTCGTCGCGATACTGAACAACTCGTTTAGCAAGTCGTTCTGTCATGCCAGAAACCAAGGACAAGAATGCGGCGGAAGATTTGTTCAAATCAGCCCCCACGTCATTCACTACTCCCCGGATAGTCTGATACAGGTTTCTCCTGAGTTGCCTTTGATCGAGTTCCCTGTTTTCATTCCCAATGCCGAGTGTTTTGGGATCTGCCTTGATCATTTCTGCCAATGGATCCAGCACTCGTCGGGCTCGGCTTATTGCGCAACGCTCTGCAACCGTGTACTGGGGTAATTCCTTCTCTCCGTATTTTGAACTTGCAAAAGCCCATGTTCCGCGATCATTAACTGCCAACCAGGCAATGTTGCTCTTGCCAGATCGCCGAATTTGTGAACGCAGGAATTTGGTTGGATGAACTTGCCTGAACCGTGTTGAAAACACGATTAGGTTCACATCATGAGTTGCCAGTAGTTCATGCAGTTCGGCGTGACGTATTGGGGGGTGCTTCTCTTTTTTGTCATTTCCGTTCGCTTGCAGTTCAGGTCCTGCCTCGTCCGTGTCTTGCTGTTCTGCTTCAGATGATTCTTTTGTATCGTCTTTTGCAGTGATCACTTCAGGGCTGGCTTCCTGTTGTTCCCGCTCTTTGCCTGTATCAGCCACAGGCTGTTCTGAAGCGTTGCTGGACTCGGCTTGTTCGGTTTCTTCTGGTTTGGCTGGATCGTCTCCAGCGTCCAGAGTTATTTTGTTGTTATCGGAATTCTCTTCATGCGTCTGTTGTTCCGCATCATCTGCAGGCAAAGCTGACACTTTGGTCTCTGTCTCGCTGGTTTCTTCACGTTCATTGGCATCCTGCTGCATAGCTTTACTGTTCACATTGAGAGCTGCTTGAGGTACATTCTCTTGCACAGTGAAGGATTTAGTGGTCCCTGATTCGCTTTTGGTCTCTGGTTCGGATGAGGGTTCAGAGTTTTTTGATTCCTTGGTGGAGCCATCCTGCTTCAAAATGACGCAATCCACGATTGCTCCGTCGCTGTTGATGACAGCAGCCCTCCAGCCGCCTGGGGCTTCAGTCTCGATACCAACAATGTTCAGTTCCTGGGCAACAGGTGCCAGTAGAATCTTGTGTAGGGAATGTTGAGTGGCCTGCAGAGCCTGGTTGTCAGCCTGTTCATCAAGCTGCTTCAAGACTTCTTGCTTGATCTTGTCAGCCAGAATATTTCGATAGGTACTGCTTGCAATGCTGCGCAAGTGCGGAGCATAAGCTGTGTCCTGGTTCTTGATCAGGCAGCGTTCCAGGTACTGAATAGCTGCACCTTCCGGAGCTACGAAGGTTATTTCAAGAAGTCCCATCCGCATGCCTCGCCGGATCATCAACTGCTTGGGCCATGGAATCTTCGAAACTTTCGAGTTAAAGCCATCCAACTCCTTGATCCGCGGATTCTTCTTGTCCTCCTTGAGGACGTGCACCAGTATCCTGCCGTCACTCATAAAGAGCTTGCGTAGGTCCTGCAGGATTTCAGGTTTTTCACCGAGCCAATGCTCAGCAATCACACAGGCCCCATGTAGGGCTGCCGCTACATCAGTGATGCTTTTATCTGCCTTGACATGTTTTGCTGCTTCTACGGTGATGTCTACACCGTCTTCCTGCAGCCAGATTATTCTGGCAAGGCTGTCAAGTCCCTGCTTCAGAGCTACGTCGTAAGCATTCTGCTGTCGTAGCCTGAACGGCAGGTAAATATCCTGAAGTTCCTGGTGGTCGCAGGTGCTTTCGATTTTCTCCCGTAGTGCAGGAGTGAGGATCTTGCGTTGTTCGAGCATGGCCAGGATTGAAATCCTGTGATCGGCCAATTGCTGGCAGTCCTGCAGCATTTCCTGCACGGCAAGTATGCCTTGCTCGTCCAGGCCACCGCAGAGGTCTGAGCGGTAGCGTGCAAGGAAAGCTGCCGTTGATCCAGATTCAAGCTGTTGCACCAGCTCAAGTAAATCCTTCAACTGGATTTTTGCCTCTTGGGAAATCTTTACAAAAAATTCCCCAGGAAGTCCTGTGAGTGATTTCATTTCAAAACCAAAAAACCTACTAAACTTTTCGTATCATAGGTGAAATCATGGGGCGGCGACGAGTTGGACTACAAGTCTGGACTCTTGGCATAGTCTTGATAGCAGGATTTTCTCTCTCTGCGCAAGTCATTCAGTTCCATTCCAACGGGATGGATTATCAGGTTCTTACCCGTAGCGGTTTGACTTTGATGTATGCTCCCATGCCATTACAAACAAGCCGTTACTCTGTGATACAGGTAGCTATCAGCAACGGTAGCAAAAATACCTGGGAGGTGGATGCTGCTGACTTCCGCTTTGAGTATCAGGACGGCGAAGTCGTCCAGGCAGTTTCCGAACAGCAGGTAGTGCAGGACTTCTTTGAAACTGCTAGCCGTTCCGAGCTTTTGAAATTGCAAACGGTCTATGAGAAAGCACTGTACAACAACCAGCATATTCGTCCTAACAATGGTTATGAAAGGCGTAGGCAATCAGCAATGGTCATCGGCTCCAAGGGGCTGAAAGCAGCTGCAGCTGTGGCAACCATTGCTTATGTGAGTGGTGAGATCTCTCCCGGGGATTCAACGGATGGAGCGCTGTTTTTCCCGACATTTGGCCGTGATCTGGAACAAGGCAGGATTGTTGCAATGGTAGATGAATTGAGCTTCGAATTTCTTGTGCAATAGTTCAATTTTTTTAGGTTGGAGTGACTACCCGTTGCTCACGCATGGCTTGGTTGCAAAGATGGGCCGTGTTCGCAGCTTCGACCCCGGCACGTACAGTTGCATTCGGTTGCTTGCGGTTTCGCATGCACTCCAGCCAGTTCTCTACATTACTTTTAGTACCATCTCCGGTTCTCGGCACATGAAGTGATGGTTCAGGCAGGCGAGTGATTTCCTGTTGGATGATTCCTTCCGGATAGACACTGAACCCGTCGCGGTTTAGCTTCATCATGGCCTTGGACCCACGGAACACGATTCCTCCACCTTCGAGTGATCCAATCATCGAGCTGTGATAAAGGACGGTGTAGTTCGAGGGGTACAGGATCGTCGCTGTTACGGTTTCGGGAGTTTCGACCCAGTCCTGGAAATGAGTGGTGCCGCTGCCCAATACCTTGCTTGGTTGCGGGCTGTCCATGTACCACTGCACGACATCAATCCAGTGGGTCAGCAGGTCTGTGAAAATCCCGCCTGCAAAATCCCAGAAGAAACGCCAGTGCCGGTATTTCATGGGATCGAACGACTGCTTCTGGCGTGTTCCCAGCCAAAGATCCCAGTCGAGCTGTGATGGATCAATATTCTCGATTTGCTTGCTTCGCATGTAGTCCTGGTACCAGAACATCTCGACAAAGGTGATCTGGCCCAGCTCACCACTCGAGATTACATTCCTAGCTTGCAGGAAGTGATCCCAGCTTCGTTGTTGTGTACCTGTTTGGACAATCTGGCTGGAAGATTCCACACCCTGTAACAGACGACCAGCTTCTCCCGCGTTCTGGGTTACGGGTTTTTCGCAGTACACGTCCTTGCCCGCTGCAATGGCTTCTAGGACCAGAGGGACATGCCAGTGATCCGGGGTGCCGATCAGGACGCCGTCAATGGATTTGTCTTCCAGGACATTCTTGTAATGCTTCTCGCTTTTGCAGTTAGGACCAAACTGCCCCAGTGCCTGCTCCAGTCTGGGGGTATAGACATCACAGACGGTTGTAATTGCTGCATCGTTTCTATTGTGAACCCATCTTGCTACAGAGCGCCCACGCCCACCTGCTCCGATCAAGGCGACATTGATACGGTCGTTAGCGCCGGTGGCAGTTGCTGTAGGCAGGGTTGCTGCGGCTGAGGCTTGCAGGAATTGACGGCGTTGCATGGTGCGCCTATTCTCTCAGATTTAGGGTGTTCCAGGTGATCACTTGATTGGCCATTCCGGTTGGAGTGCGACAATGCTTCCATCATGGCGAGGATTCTGCGATATGGCACCTATGTCCCTTTTTACCGCTTGAAGCGGGGCTTGCTTTCATCAGGTCACGGGGAACGAGCTGTTGCTGGTTATGATGAGGATGCCACCTCACTTGCAGTTGAAGCAGGACGTGAATCGTTGCGTAACTGCAATGCGGAACCAACCAATGTATTGTTTGCATCGACCTCCCATGCCTATGCGGAAAAGCTGAATGCAGCCGCCATCCATGCGGCACTAGACCTGTCTTCAGATGTCCGTACAATTGACCTGACATCCTCATCGCGAGCGGGCCTCAGTGCACTGGGAATGGCATCGCGAATGGATCCGGCTGAACATACTTTGGTTTGCGCGGCAGATGTTGTTGTCGGTGCTCCTTCCGGCCCTCGGGAAACCTTGGGAGGAGATGCGGCTTGCGCCTTTCTGATCGGAGACAGCTCGCAAGCCGGGGCTGAAATCCTTGCAACTGCTTCACAGACGGAAGAGTTGCTTGATGTCTGGCGGGGCCAAGAGCAGCGTTTTAGCAGGCAATGGGAAGAACGCTTTGCACAAGAGGTTCTTGTCCCTGTTTTGCAAGCAGTGCTAGAGAAGTGCCTGAAGCAGGCCGGAGTGGCTGTTAATGAGCTGTCCAGTGTCGCCATTGATACCCGACATCCACGTATTTCGAAGACATTTGCCAAGGCAGCACGATTGAAACCAGATCAGGTTGCAGATGATCTTTTGGGATCGGTGGGGTATTCGGGAGCCTCTCATGCCGGATTGCTGCTAGCGAACTTGCTGGACACTGCCCAACCGGGAGAAAAACTGGCAGTCCTCTCTGCTGCCGACGGGGCCGAAGGAATGATTGTCGAAGTGGGTGATTTGATAGCGGAGGCACGACCGCAACGTACCTTGTCGGTGTGGATCGGGTCAAGCAGCAGTGATTTGCCATATGAACGGTATCTCAAGTGGCGAGAAATCCTGCCTTTTGAGCCCCCACGCAGACCGGATCCACCGCAACCTGCAGCCCCACCAATGCTGCGCGCCGAGCGATGGAAATATGCATTTGTGGGATCGCGTTGCAGGGACTGTGGAACAGTCAACTTACCGCCCCAAAGTGTTTGTGTCCTGTGTGGGGTGATAAATGCAATGGATCCAGTCCCCTATGCGGATGTCCACGCAAAGGTTGCAACCTACACGGTGGACCACCTTGCTTATTCCCTGCAACGGCCGGTTGTCTCTGCAGTGATCGATTACAAGCAGGGGGGTCGCTTTGCCTGCGAACTCACGGACGTGGATCCCGGGAACGTATCGATCGGGCAGGAACTGGAAATGACATTTCGCAGACTTTATACGTCTGAGGGTGTTCGTAATTATTTTTGGAAAGCACGCCCACGGCGTTAGAATCAACCAAGGACGAGATTGAACCATGGCCAGTAACGGAGTCTGCAATCGAGTCGCAATTGTGGGCATGGGATGTACCCGCTTCGGGGAGCACTGGGAGTATAGTGCCTCGGACCTGCTGATCCAGGCAGCTGTGGAGGCCTGCGATTCAGCCGGAATTGAACGTGACGCTGTGGATGCTTTCTGGTTGGGGACGTTGGCAAGTGGACACTCCGGACTAATGCTCTCGGAACCATTGAAGCTTCAGTACAAGCCGATTACCCGTGTTGAAAATTTCTGTGCAACGGGCAGCGAGTCTTTGCGAAATGCTGCCTATGCAGTAGCAAGTGGAGCTTATGACCTGGTAATGGCAATTGGCGTGGAAAAGCTCAAAGACTCCAACTACTCGGGGCTGGCTGGAGGAGGTTCAATCCCTACTGATGGAACCGAGCCATCAATGACTGCGCCTGCCACGTTTTCCTTGTTGGCCCCTGCGTATGCACGAAAGTATGGCCTTGATGAAGAGACACTCCGTGAAGTGTTGACCCGGATTGCCTGGAAAAACCATGCCAACGGAGCACTCAACCCCAAGGCGCAGTACCAGCGTGAAGTTTCTCCAGAAGTGATTGAGAATGCGCCGAAGGTTGCTGGCATGCTGGGCGTGTATGACTGTTCCGGGGTCAGTGATGGGGCTGCAGCAGCAATCCTTTGCCGTGCAGAGGATGCTCACAAGTACTGTTCGAATCCACTGCTTATCAAGGCACTTTCGTTTATCGCCGGCCCTGCGGACGGAGCCAAGCGACAGGACTACGACTACACGAGCTTTCCTGAAGTTGTGGCCAGCGCAGAAGATGCCTATGCCCAGGCTGGAGTCCGTAATGCCAGGGTGGAAATATCACTTGCGGAGGTGCATGATTGTTTCACTCCCACGGAACTGGTGCTGATGGAAGACCTGGGTTTTTCAGAACGTGGGAATGGATGGAAGGATACTCTGGATCACCGGTTTGAACTGGCAGGGCAACAACCTGTCAATCCGGATGGCGGCTTAAAAAGTTTTGGCCATCCGATCGGAGCCAGTGGACTACGTATGATGTACGAGATGTGGCTGCAGTTTCGAGGAAAAGCCGGTGAACGGCAGATTAAATCTCCCAAGCTTGGCCTGACACATAATCTTGGCGGGGCACCTGGCCGCTGTGTGAGCTTCGTCTCTGTGGTTGGGATGAACTAGCAGAGTTTGTGTTGAAGCTGCCTTTTGCCTGTTTGAAGCTAATACGGTTGCAGTGATAACTACCGTAAAAAGTATTACGAAATTGTTCCAGGTAAAGCCTGCTGTGCAAAGGATGATCTGTTCATGGCTATAAACTTGAATCAGGAGTTAACAGGAAACTAATGCGAATTGGGGTCGTGGGACTTGGCTTCATGGGGAGTACACACCTGGAGGCTTACCAACAGGTACGTGACTTTGAACTGGCGGCTGTTGCCAGCTCCAGCGCGCAGAAGCTTGCTGGTGACTTATCGGATACCGGAGGCAACCTGGACCGCGGTGGCGGCAAGATGGATTTCGGGTCGGCAGCTTGCTACAAGACGGCAGCAGATCTTATTGCTGACCCAAATGTAGAAGCGGTCGATCTGTGTACACCGACGCATTTGCATAAAGAACTGGTTTTAAGGACACTGGCAGCCGGTAAACATGTCCTGGTTGAGAAGCCGATGGCACTGAGTGTCTCGGACTGCATGAGCATGATTGAAGCGTCCAGTCAGGCCAATCGTGTTTTGATGGTGGCCCAGGTACTGCGATTTTTCCCGGAGTATGCAACCGCCAGGCGTATGGTGAACTCGGGTGAACTCGGTAAGGTTTGCGGAGCCTGGTTCCGTCGTCGTTGTGCCGCTCCTGCCTGGGGTGGGTGGTTGAAAGATCGCTCCTGCAGCGGGGGAGGGGTGCTTGACCTACTGATTCATGATTTTGATTTCTGCAGGCACCTTTTTGGGAAACCGCGGACAGTCAGTGCGACCGGACATGAAGATCTTGATGCGGGCATTGATGTTGTCGAGGCACAGCTGGACTATTTTGATGGTGTGCCTGTTTCAATCAGTGGTGGTTGGCATCACCCGGAAAGTTTTCCGTTCTCGATGGAGTTTACGATCGTCTGTGAAAAGGCCACACTGGATTACAGCTCGGACAAGACAGGACTCCGGCAGTATGGGGAAGATGGAAAACTGGTCGAAATTGAGCTCCCTCAGCTAGATGGGTTTGTAGCTGAACTGCAGGCTTTTGTGGATGCCTGCAATCAGAATGTCGTTCCTGTAATTTGTCCTCCGGAAGAATCTGCGGAGTCCATCGGGATGGTGCTGGCCATGAGTCGTTCCCGCGAACAGGGCGGTGTTCCGATCCCGGTTGAATGATCGAATACCGGGTTTAACGTTCGCGTAGCCAGTGGGCGCGTTCAGTCGCTATTAGCAGTGCCATCGCACCCCCCCTGTCGTCATGCCCCAGGATGGCTTCCCGGTCATAGTAGGCTCGCAAGGAAGACTGTTTGCCGGTACTGCGACAGACGTCAATGAGGCCACCATCCGCTTTGATACGGGTATTGACTGCTTTCCAGGAACGATCTGCAATGGGTTCAAACTCATCCCTTGGCAACCAACCCTTGCGAAGTCCCCGTGTAATGGCAAAGCCAATCATGGCTGTGGCTGAAAATTCCCTATAGCTTTCAGGTCGATCAATTACTTGATGCCAGGCTCCCGTAACATCCTGATGCTGTGCCAATGCTCTCATGTGATTTTGAAATGACCGGAGGATTTCGTCCTGTCCATCCTTACTGGCAGTCCAGTCGGACAGTACCAGGGAGAGTCCAAGTGCAGGAAACCCGTTCCCTCTACCCCATGCAGCTGGATCCTGCGGGGAATGCCTGTAAAGGCCATCTGGTCGCAAGTCGAGATCCAGCATGAATCGAAGATGGCGTAGTGCCATGCGGAAGTAACGTTCCTCGTTTGTCAGCCTGCCAACCCGTGTCAGGATCGCGCAGCCCATGAAAACGGCATCGCTCATTTCGTTGTGAAAAGGCATGGCAGTCCTGGCGGAGCTATTGCGGTCAAAGCCAAAATCAGCAGCCTTTCGAGCAAGGTCCAGATAGGATGAAATACCAGTGCGTTCAAAGAGTTCCGCGAAGACCAGGTGTCCTGACAGATGGCTACCTGTCGGCCGGGAACCAAGGGATGGTTTATCCAGCAGGTAGGAGGAAGTAATTTGTTCGATTTCGGAGAGCCGACTCGAGTTCTCAAGGTCGCCTAAAGCCAGTCTTCCAATCAATGCCAATGCCGGAATATAGACGGCGTTGGGTAACGAATGACCATAGACCAGCTCCAACTGCTGGGCCGCTTCAAGTGGTGTTCTGCGCAATCGACCCTGTAGTTCGAGTCGTGCATCCGAAATGTTTAACCCTTGCGACAGTGTTGCAAGCTTCCGTGAAGCTGCTGCCAGCAACTCACTGCTGGTGTCTTGATTGTTCAGTCGCAGGGTAACGGCCGGGATGCGTCCAACATCTGCTGGTTTTGCCCCCTCAGAGAGAGTTCGCTGCAAGCTGCTTGGCTGCTCATCCATACGCAGGTCCACAACCAGGTCTGGAGCCAATGTGCCAATAAACCGCCACACATAATGAGCTGCTGCAGAATCATTGCCGTAAGCTACCCCTTTTGGTGGAAATGCCAAACTCGCTGTGCTATCAGGGGATGCATTCAGGATCACACTGAGCACAGTGCCACTGCTACCAGGCTGGCGCATCAGTGCAGCAGCCAGATTGGTTGAGGCAGGCAATCCATCAAGGCCAGCCACCAGTAAAATCCGGGGTTCGTGTGATTCAGGATCAAGAGCCCTGGAGTCCAGGATTGCGTTGATCGGACTGCCTGAGGGTGTCACTCCGATTGAAAATTCATGGATTTCCCCGGAACAGATTGCCAGCAAGCAGCATTTCAGCAATGCGAGTCCAGCAAGCTGTTTCAAGCTGCCAAAAGCCCTGGTTCGAACTCTGCTTCTTCGCTGCATCATTTACCTGGGTTGCAGAGTAGCTGTCAGACCATACAGTCGAACTTTCGGATGTTCTACGACTGCACGATATTCCCAACTGCGGCTTGCATCGACCTTTGACAATGTAGATGAAAAGTCTCCTGGCGAGCTCCTGCTAACAAGTTTCTTGCCGACAAGTTTCCAGGGATCATCAGGTTCGTACATTTCAGCGGTGCTTTTCTTACGGCGGTATTCGAAGCCAGCCTGAACGCTTGTAGCATCTCCAAGCTCTTGTAACCTGGCCTGCAGCATTGCTTCTCTTGCTCCCCATTCGGCTCCTTCACTGGTAATCACAATTGGTGGTTGGAGTCCAGCTATGGCGCCTGAGATCTTCAGGACCACGGGGTTCGGCCAACGACGGTCGTTATAAAGACGTTGGGCGCGATATGCATTGATGCGCAGACCTTCTGGTACTTGTTCCCAGACTGTTTTTGGAGTAACGTCTGGAAGATACTCCAGCACTTTTTCGTTCTGTCCCAAGATACGAATCTCGCTCTGTTCGCCAACCATGACGGATTTGAGAGTAAACTGCTTTTGCTGTCCCCACGGCCAGTCGGATCCAGGAACGAAAGCATAGACAGTATCAGCATCCTTGGCCCGTGTAAACCATATATCACCCTCGTTGGTGATTACCCAGGGACGAACTGCTCCAACAGCCTCTGCATTCACCATGCGCCAAAGAGCCATCTCGCGCATTAGTGACTCCTGTTCTACAGGGAGTGCTCCATTTGGCATGGGGCCGATATTCAGCAGAAAATTTCCTCCTTTTGCCCGTGTCTCGATCCAGGCATTGATGAGTTCTGTTCCTGACTTGTAATGCTCATTGGTCCCTCTGTACTGCCACTGGGTACCCATGGTCATGTTGCCTTCCCAGGCACCTTCCAACGGTACACCAGGAGTGTATTGTTCCGGTGTTTCGATTTCGCCCCTTGTTACGACAGTGTTCGGTGATAGTTCCCAGATCAATTCCTTCATGGCTCCCACGATCTCGTTACGTCCCAGAGGGCTGTTGGTCGGAGGATCAAAAAATACCACATCAATGGGGCCGTAGTTCATCATCAGTTCTCGTTCCTGGGCGAGGTTCAACTGCAACAATCCGGGATTATTGGGCGGCAAGACCTCCGGACGAAGCCTGCTGATCAGGGTCCCCTGGCGGTACAGGAAATGAAAGTCATCCGGTGAGAAGTACCATCCAACTGCAATCCCTTCAGCACGAAATGCATCAGCGAGTTCTTTCGACACATCCCGCCCAAATGGCGTTTCCATGATATTGAAATCGGTTGTCTCGGTTGCGAACATGCAAAAACCGGAATGATGCTTGGCTGTGAATACCACATAACGGAAACCAGCCAGACGTGCGATGCGTGCCCATTCGCGCGGGTCGTATTGCTTGGGGTTGAAGCTCTTGGGAAGTTCATCGAAATAACGCTTCAGGTAAGCTTCATCAGCGCCAACAGCTGAATGACTGATTACAGATGTGAGCTGGCTGTCGTAACTCCAGTGAATAAAGAGTCCGAGCCCCAGGTCGCGAAACCATTCAATGCGATCCGGATTGTTCCCCGCGTGCAGCCCAGTCGTGGCAAGGAGTATAAAAACAAGGAGATTGCGAAACTTCATCGAATTGTTGGTCATTGTGCCACAAGCCAGTGACAGCCTGGAGCAAAACACCTAGTCCAGCAGAGCCATCACCAGACCACTGCGAATTTTTGGGGAGAACCAGGTTGATTTAGGTGGCATGATCCGCCGTTGTCGGCAGACATCCATAAATTCCTTCATGGTTACAGGCGGCAATGTCACAGAAAATGCGAACTCACCGTCAGCTACCTTGCTGCGAAGATATCCTGCAACCCGGTTACCTCCCACGAAAGTCAGTCGTGTATCCCGTGGATCCTTGATGCCGCAAATTGCATCAAAGATTTGGCTTTGTACAATGGCCGAATCAATGGACTTTGCAGCATTGCTCGAGTCATAGCTCCCGGAGAGCGGGGTCAGTTGCAGCCAGGTGTTATCTGCGTACAACCCGATCTGGTGTGTTGCCGTCGGCTGGAAGTCTTTTCCGGATCGTGGCTGTTCAATTTGAAAGGCTGACTGCAGACAGTCTTTCCATTCCTCAATCGATTTCAAGGGTTCTGATATGAGTCGATTGTATGGAGATAGTCCCATGCTTGCAGCAGGGAAAATGACCGCGAGGAAACCGGGTAGTCCCAACATCGCTGCTGCTGCGCTGCGATGGTTGCCATCCGCAACATAGGCACAGGGTTCAGAGGCCAGTGTGGCAACCAGCTGGTTGCGCAATTCTGAATCAGGTAGCAGCCAGATACGGTGGTGCAGTCCTGTTTCATCCTGAGCTTCAAATGAGCATTTAAATTGTGTGGTGCAGAACTTGAGTTTATTGGTGAAAGTATTGCTGTTGTCCTCAACAACAAGGTTCACAGTACCAATGATGGATCTTGTTGCCTGAATCAGCTCAGCACGCTGACGAGCTTTTGTCTCTCTGACTCCCTCATTCCGGACAATTGTCCCGTCAGGAGTCTTGTCAGTCAGGATCATCTCGGCTGGCACCATCCCGCCAAGTCCGATTTGCCTGATATCTTCTTGCTCCGGATTTTCGATTTCATACAGAAACAGAACGTCATGTTGTTCACGAGTTAATGAACTGTTTCTCAAATGTTCAAGCTGGCTTGCTGCCGTCTTAAGTGCTGCGTCGGATCCTTCTTGCAGTATTGCTTCTGGAGAAACAGCGAATGCATGAGGCATGGTCATGTGCAGCACACTAGACGGTTCACGCTGCAGCCATTCATAGATCTCCAGATCACTCTGGAATTCGTCGTAATTCGGGCTGATCAGCTTCTTGGCAGCAGCAGAGTCAACCGGTAGCAATACGTGTGGGACTGGATTGAGTGGAACCATTGGTGTCAATGCCGGTCAGTGAAATGCCTGAAGTTGGAGACGCAAACTTGCTGCCGCTGAATCAGATGAATACCGGTTTGGAATCTCACAGAGCAGTCAGATGTATGTCCGTCCACATTGTGAGTTCAGACATTAATAATGTGTACCAAGGCGGGATTTAGTTGCCAGAATCAATGCAATTATAAACCAAACAGGCGCTTGAGATTCCTTGTTATGAGGAGCCATACCGGCATCACTCATCAGTAAGAAAGGAAGCGTCATTCCCATTTAAAACGGACAGAAACCCGGATTGTGGATGATATGAAACAGGAGAACGCCGGTGTGCGTCGTATGATTGAAATCTGGAGAGCTTATGCGAGTACATATATTTCACGGAATCTTATTTTCGGCATTAACTTTGTCAGTAGGATTTGCCCAAAAAGAGTCTCCTGTAAACGGTGACTGGAAAGCAGAAGTCGCGGGAGAGAGCTACAGCTTTTCATTTACTGAGGACCAGGGCGATGTTGATGGGACAGTGCAATTACCGGATGGGGGAACGATTGAAATTGAATTCGGTCTGGTGGTTGGCAAGGAACTTGAGTTCACAACCATTGAGGAGACTGTTGAATTTGAATGGACTGCTGAAATCACTCGCAACTCCCTGAAGGGAGAGCGTATGAATCTAGAGAACGATTCAGTTGTCCGATTCAGTGCCAAGAAGGTTCGCTGATACTGCGCACTGAGGTCAGTTCAGGTAGTAAGTGCGATACAAGGTGTCACGTTGCTTTGGTATGAATCCGGCTTCCCTGATCATGCGCCTTAAATCCTCTTCGCTTGCCTGATAGCTGGCACCAGCCTGCCGAACGACATTTTCTTCCAGCATCACGCTGCCAACGTCATTTCCGCCGAAGCTCAGGCCAAGTTGGCAGACTTTCAGGCCTTGGGTTACCCAGGATGTCTGGATATTCAAAAAATTATCCAGGTAGAGCCGTGATATTGCCAATGTGCGCAGGAACTCACAGGCAGTCGTTTCTTCCGGGACTTTTTTTCCGAGTGCTGTATTATCCGGCTGGAATGGCCAAGGGATAAAAGCCGTAAAACCACCTGTTTCCTCCTGTAAGCGATATAGCTGTTCAAGATGGCTGATGCGATGCTCGACGGTTTCACCACAGCCAAACATCATGGTGGCAGTGGTAGACATTCCAATGGAGTGTGCAGTGCGATGAACTTCTATCCAGTCTGCTGTTGTGCACTTCAGGCGGGCAATGCGGAAGCGGACTTCGTCATCAAGAATTTCAGCACCAGCTCCGGGCATGGAATCCATGCCGGCATCACGTAATCGCAGCAAGGTGTCATGAATATTGAGATTGCTGCACTCAGCTATACCCAGGATTTCCGGGGCAGAAAGGCAATGCAGTTGTACCTGAGGGAAGCGCTGCTTGAGTCGGCTGAAAAGGTCTTCAAAGTAGGCAATGTCGAGATTCGGATTCACGCCTCCTTGCATCAGCACGCCAGTGCCACCGTATCCCAGAGTTTCCTGAATCTTTTCAGCAATGGTTTCGAAAGGCAGCACATAGCCTTCCGCGTGTCCCATGGGACGGTAAAAAGCACAGAAACTGCAGTACTCGGTGCACTCGTTGGTGTGGTTGATATTACGGTCGATGATGTAGCTGGCGATGCCATGGGGATGCAGCTTCGCCCGCATGGCATCAGCTTCCATGCCTAGGGCTATCAGATCATCACTCCGGAAATATTCCTGAAGCTGGGTTTTGGTCATCATTTTCTTGTTATGCGGTCAACACGGATTCTGTAATAAATGGGACTTCGCCCATTCTCTCAATTAACTGCAGGTCTGCTGCCAACTTGAAGTATAGATTCATTGCTACATGTTCCTGCCTGGAAAGGGAATAGTGGATATTTTGGGTCAGGTACTGCTTGACCAGGGATATCTCAAGCCCGAGGTGTTGACTTTCAATACGGATAATTTGATTGATGCAACTTTGTCCGTAGGCGGCTGATTCGAGCAGGGTTTCCTGTAAGCCATGCCGCATAGCTTCTTTCCTGACTCCCCAAACCGCAAAAACCATTGGAAGGCCGGTCATCTCCTCCCATTCCGAACCAAGATCAAAGACATGCACAGGATGCCCTTGCCAGGAATCCATTTCCGGGTCTATCTGCAAGGCTGGATCTCCAATTAGCAGTGCGGCATCCGCAGTGTCAAGCATACTCCCGATCTCTGGGGCACATGCGACAATGCCAGGACACTTTCCTTGTTTGTTGGCAACGAGAATCTGAGCAAGCAGCACCGAAGTTCTCGAACCGTGATCAACGGCGATTGAGTTGATATCTTCAAAGGGCCTTTTGGAGACGATCAGGATGCTTCTTACGGAACCTTTGCAAGAAATCCCGCAGCCGGGGACAGCAACCAGATCAGGTTGCCTGGCAAACTCGATGATCGGAACCAAGCCAATGTCCGCCTCGCCTGTTTGCAGATTGTCTGCGCATTCAGATGGCAGTGCGAAACTCAGTTCGAAAACGTCCTTTTGAGGACCATGTTTTAGCCCCCAAACCAAAGGTGCAGTATTGAGGTAACTGACTGCACAAACTCTGGTTTTTGCTGCCATGAGGGCTACTGAGATTGTAACAATTGGCACCTGAATTACAGGTCAATCCAACAATTGACAATCTCACCCAAATAAATATTTGAGAGTTCCACACATAGCAGTTAATGTGTTTTACAACCCAATACTTGATTACTTCCAAGTCCCAGCCAGAGTTAGGATCAGGTTCAGAGCTTTTCAATGTAACGGAGTAAACGCCGGATAGCGGTGGGTTTTGTAGGGACTGTAGACGCAGCATAACCCGGCCAGGCTGCTTGGATGCCACAGTGGATTACACCTACCGAACATATCAAGCATGGCGGATCTCAATGCACAGCACGCTAGGGGCTTGGATGCCACAAGATGCTAGCCATCCCCCAGCATTTCCAGGGGTTGCCGAACTTTCGCCTCTGAACTGCTCGGTGCGGGATTTCCTGGGAAGACCTCGTCGTGGATCTGACGATTTCCGCAATGTCGGTTATCCCCAGTTCCTGCAACAGAACAGCGATGTCCTCCCGGTCACTCTCACGCACGGATCGAAACTTCATGGCAAGCATGTGACGCGGGGAAGTTCCTGTGACAACAAGGTGTGGAGTATCAAAGAACGTTGGTGCCCACTTGTCTGGCTGCATTGGTATGAAGAGCGCAGCTTGTTCATCAAGCCAGTTCCTTGGCAGTCTCAGAGGAGAGGGTTTGTAGTTGTCTACATGGTAGGTGCATCAATTTATGATTACGGAGTGTGTACTCCAACAAGCATGCGTACTTTGGCAGGTGGAAATGCCTTCCTGATGACTGAGGATATCTATACACCTCTTGACAATGCTCGAGGTTGATGTGGTGCCGCGTACCATGTTTATTACCGCTTGGCTAGCTGGAGAGATTGTCTAAGTAAAGTAAACTCCTGAACTGTATAAACAGGCCATAGTCTCAGCCATTTATTTGCAGCAGCTAAACTGTGCCTCATGGGTACCTACACTAACCTGCTTTGTGAGCAAGACGATGGGATTGCTCTTGTTATCGTCAATCGCCCCGAAAAGCTCAATGCGCTGAATGCTGCGACAATCTCTGCCCTTGAGCAGTTTTTTCAAGATGCTGCCGGTGATCAATCAATCCGGGCAGTCATCCTTACTGGAGCTGGCCATAAGAGTTTTGTTGCCGGGGCGGATATTGAAGAGATAAGTGGCCTGACACCGCTTGAAGGCCGGGACTGGGGCTTGAAAGGGCAGGCGATGCTTCACTGCATCGAAAGACTGGAAAAGCCGGTCATGGCAGCTGTGAATGGCTATGCACTTGGTGGGGGGCTTGAACTGGCGATGGCCTGCCATATGCGGATTGCAGCATCACATGCGAAGCTTGGCCAACCGGAAATGAAACTGGGCATTGTGCCAGGGTTTGGTGGCACACAGCGACTACCCAGGATTGTCGGCAAGGGCAGGGCGCTTGAGATGTTGCTGACTGGTGATCCCATTGATGCAGATGAAGCATTTCGAATGGGACTTGTGAACCGTGTTGTTCTGGAGGATCAATTACTGCAAGAGGCCAGGAGTCTGATGCAAAGAATTCTTAAGAATGGGCCAGTCTCTGTGGCCTTGACGCTGCAAGCTGTCAATCGTGGTTGTGAGATGCCACTAGCTGAGGCCCTGGAATGGGAAGTTTCGCAATATGCTCTGAGTTGCTCGACGGAAGATATGCGAGAAGGAACCCAGGCATTCCTTGAAAAAAGAAAACCAGTTTTCAAGGGTCGGTAACAATGATCCCTGATCTTGTGCTCACTGCATGGATAATCATGACCAGGCAAGCTTTGATCAAAGGACAACGTCAGAAATAATACTCAAACTGGCCTGTCAGTATGTCAATTGATTCAGAAGCCAGTTGAGTGGCATGTCCTCGTGGCAACTCAAACATGCAATCGGACTTTCAAACACCGAAATTTTCTGTCACGACTGAGTATGGAATGTCTTTTCTGTGGTGTTTACTGGCGAGTGATTCCGTCCAGTTCCTTAAGAACTTTCGTATCGTTTCCGGTGACCCTGACAATCGTCCCGCGATGTTTGGGGTTACTGTCGCATCTGGGCCATTGGAGCTTCAATCGATTCAAGGTATTCCATCAATTGCTTTTCTAGTGCAGTCGCAACCCTCGCTTCTCTATAGCTCAAGTCGTTGCTTTCTCCGATGTCTTGCTCAAGATTGAAAAGTAGTGCCCGACCACTTTCATAGAGCTTGACAAGTTTCCATTTACCATCCCGAATCGATGACATTGGAGATGTCCCCTTGTCTGTCTGGTAGTGCGGAAAGTGCCAAACCAGGCTGTTGTTCTTGCGATCCAGAGTTCCCTGTTCACCTTGTTGGAGCAAGTCTAACAAGCTGGCACTTTCGAGTCTCTGTGCTAACTCCGCCTGCAACTGAACCATATCCGCAATAGTGGCGTAAAGATCTGTTCCCGTCACCGTCACGTGATTGTGGCTTCCCTTTTCGATTCCCGGACCCCGAACGATTAAAGGTACGCGAATACCTCCCTCCCAGGTCGAAGCTTTCTGCCCACGTAGCGGGGCATTGGTTGTTACGCGAGTTTCTCTCTGGTGATGGTAAGAGCCGTTGTCAGAAGTAAAGATCACGTAAGTGTTATCAGCAAGATCAAGCTTGTCGAGTGTTTCAAGAATCCTGCCAACCCCCCTATCGAGTTCATGAACCATTGCCGCATGTGCTGCGTGATTATGCCGCTCTCCAGCAGGCATTCCTGAAAACTTCTGGATTGTTTCCTCAAATGCAAAAATGCCCAGGTGGACAGCATAATAAGAGACTTGCAGAAAGAAAGGCTCATTTGCCTGCTGACGGTGTTTCAGGAAATCAAGGGCACGGGTCGTAACACTAACAGTCCGTTTCGGATCGGGTGAAGCGGTGCCTCCTTCGGCATTGCTTGTTGGACCGCTGTGTTCATCGTAGCCGTGCTTGCCTGGACCTCCACCTCCGAGGTGCCATTTTCCAAAGTGACCAGTCACATACCCGGGACGATGCAGTTTCAACAGTTCGGCAATTGTTGTTTCTTCATGCGGTATATGGTTGATGTGTTGTGGAGGAATCATGGGAAGACCTTCGTAGAACCTGCCACTGTTACGGTTGATGATGTCGGTCATCTTCAGCTTGGCGGGTGTCATGCCCGTCTGGATTGCAAGGCGGGTCGGTGAACAATTAGGGTGTGGGGCATAGGCGTCAGTGAAGCGCATACCTTCACGTGCGAGTTGCTCAAGTGCAGGAGTCTGATAGTAGTCCGACTTCGAGTCCGGGCGATCGGGATCCATGTTCACGGATGTGCCGACCCAACTCATGTCGTCAGCAAGAATCAGCACAATATTTGGCTGTGTAGCAGCGGCTGCAACAACAGAGAGCAACGTAATCAGTGACAGGTCTCCAACTATCTTGCGGCTGGCAAGCAATTGTGCAATCAGGGTGATTCGATGGCTGAAAAGCAAGGTTGGCATTATGATGATGTTCCTTTCTGTTGTCACAGAGCATGTGACCGCTAAATGATTCCAGTTGAGCTCGGATGGATTACAACATCGGATTATTCGCATCCAATACCCTGGATACTACTAGCTTTTACGATGATGTTGTTATGTCAATTGTTTTTCAGTGAACTGCAACATTGTGAATCTTTTTTGTGTCTCACGATTGGGGTGCTAGCCAGCCACCGTTAATAGAACAATGTCGTTGATAGGATGGGAACAGCCCTTGATGAGCTCGTATCTGGCATGTTTTGATCCTGAGTGTGGAAAGAGATATCCGCTCAATGAAGTGGTGTACTCCTGTGGAGACTGCTCAAGTTTGCTGGAAGTTGTCAACGATTACTCACACATTGAAGCCGACAAGTTACGCGTCATTTGGCGCAAGCGACGTGTGAATTTCGAGAAAGCTGATATCAGCGGCGTTTGGCGCTTCAGGGAAATGCTTCCCTTTGTGACAAACCCGCAGGATATCGTGACACTTCCTGAGGGGAACACTCCACTTTTTGATGCCCCGATTGCGGCAGATTATACGGGACTTGGAAGCATTCAATTCAAGCATCAGGGTTACAACCCGACCGGTTCTTTCAAAGACAACGGTATGACAGCTGGTGTGACACAGGCCAGGATTCTTGGCAAGAACCGGGTTGCCTGTGTCTCGACAGGCAATACATCTGCATCCATGGCTGCCTATGCTGCTGCAGCCGGTATGCAGGCAATTATTTTCCTGCCTGCCGGTAACATTGCCTATGGAAAACTAGCCCAGGCCCTGGAATACGGTGCTCTTACGATCCAGGTTGATGCAAACTTTGACCAGATCCTGGTAACAGTGCAGGAACTGGCGGACTCACTGGGGATTTATCTGCTCAATTCAATCAATCCCTTTCGTATCGAAGGACAAAAATCGATAGTTGTCGAGTTGCTTGAACAGCGCAGTTGGAAGGTGCCGGACTGGATTGTCCTGCCAGGGGGCAACCTTGGCAATGTCAGTGCACTGGGTAAAGGCTTGCGTGAGTTGAAGAAGATCGGCATGATTCATGATTTGCCGAAAATAGCAGTAATTCAGGCTGAAGGTGCAGCACCGTTTTATCGCCAGTTCCAGGATGGTGGAGACCTCCATCCTGTGACCACACCGGTGACGCTGGCGACAGCTATTCGCATCGGCGCACCCGTCTCATGGAAAAAAGCGGAGCACGTAGTTCAACATGCTCATGGCACTGTTGAAAAGGTGACAGAACAGCAGATTGCAGATGCCAAGGCTGTTATCGGGCGGTGCGGGATCGGGTGTGAACCAGCTTCAGCTGCCACCCTTGCGGGGATCTGCAAACTTGTCAGTAACAAGACAATCAAGGAATCAGATGACGTAGTGGCAATCCTGACAGGGCACCTGTTGAAAGATCCCGATTATGTCTATCGCTATCACTCCGGGGACTTGCAAATGCCATCTGGAGAACTCATCAAAGCGCAGTTCGGAAATCCACCCATAAGTGTTCCGAATGAGCCCGCTAAGATCGCCGCACTCCTTGACAAATCAGTGCATTAGTTTCCCTGCAATTCTATAGCGGGTTTGTAACCGCTCCCTGAGCAGAAGAGGAAACCAGGCTCGCGTACTTCGCAAAGACACCGGATTTATAGCGAACAGGTCGAGGTTCCACGGCTGTCAGCCTGTTGGCGAGTTCCTTTTCATCCAGTTCTATTTCAATTTTGCGAGTTTTGCAATTAACTACGACCGTATCTCCATCCTGAACCGCAGCGATCGGTCCGCCACGAGCAGCTTCAGGGGCAACATGCCCCACCATCAGACCGCGGGTTGCCCCACTGAAACGACCATCCGTCAGCAGTGCAACAGATTCACCCAAGCCTGCACCGACAATTGCTGCAGTCACACCCAGCATTTCCCGCATGCCTGGACCACCTGCTGGCCCTTCATACCGGATCACGATCACATCACCAGCCATAATTTGCCCGCTGGTAACAGCTTGCATGGCACTTTCCTCGTTCTCGAACACCTTGGCTGGTCCACGGTGCTCCAGGTGACCACTTCCTGTTACCTTCACGACACCACCTTCTGGCGCAAGATTGCCTTTCAGGATCACAAGGCCTCCCGTTGCCTTGAGAGGGTTATCCAGTGCCCTGACAACATCCTGTCCCGGTGTTTCCTGAGCATCCGCGCAGGCTTCAGCAAGCGTTTTCCCAGTAACTGTCATTGCTGAGCCATCTGCATATCCACCCTCAACAAGCCGCTTGGCAATCAACTGGATGCCCCCGGCCTTGTCGACATCGGCAGCCACATACTTACCACTGGGCTTGAGGTCCACCAGTAAAGGTGTACGCTCACTGATTGCATCAAAATCATCAATATCCAGCTCAACGCTGCAATCCCTGGCAAGTGCCAGAAGGTGCAGGACTGCGTTGGTCGAACCACCAGTGGCTGCGACGCTTGCGATCGCATTCTCAAATGCCTTGCGATTCATGAAATCACGGGGTCGTCGGTTAGCCTTCAACACCTCCATCAGGAGGACACCTGACTCGTAACCGGCAGCATCCTTACGGGTGTCGACGGCAGGGATACTGGCAGTCCCCATGGGTGAAATTCCGAGAACTTCCATGGCTGTTGCCATGGTGTTGGCCGTGTACTGTCCTCCACATGCTCCAGCACCGGGACAGGCATGGTTTTCAATCGTTAGAAGTTCCTGGTCGGTAATCTTGCCTGCAGCATGGGCTCCCACGGCTTCGAATACGTCCTGAATGGTGATGTCCTTTCCATTCACATGCCCGGGTAGAATGGTACCACCGTAAAGCAGGACGGATGGGATGTTTACTCGTGCCAGCCCCATTGCTCCTGCCGGTATGGTCTTGTCGCAAGCAACCAGGGTGATCAGGCCATCAAACATGTAGCTGCGTGTAGTCAACTCGATCGAATCTGCAATGAGTTCGCGGCTAACCAGGGATCCTTTCATCCCTTCCGTGCCCATGGTGATCCCATCGCTGATGGCGATCGTGTTGAATTCCATGGGTGTTCCCCCGGCTGCCCGGACTCCTGCCTTGACCTTGACTGCGAGATCGCGCAGGTTGAAATTACACGGCATCGTCTCGATCCAGGTATTTGCGATACCGATGATTGGCTTGGCCAGGTCTTCATCACTAAAACCGATAGCCTTGAACATGGAGCGGGCAGGTGCCCTGTCACGACCATCTGTAATTGTTGCGCTTGCGTGCTTTAAAGGGTTTGACATGAATATTGGAATTTCCTTGAAACAAAAGCTCATTTTAACAATGAGCGGGAGAGGGTATGTTTGACCGAAACGTAATGTGGGACAGCAGGTAGGGGCAGTCCGGGGCAGATGATTCGCGGAGTTCTTTTTGATCTGGACGGGGTCAGATGTACAATTGAGAGTCCCCGAAACCCGAAACCCGGAGCAACGGAAGCAATTGAGGCAGTCCGTGATGCCGGGTTCCCGTAACTGTTGGGCACCAATACGACTTCGTGCCCACGCCAGCTCTGTTCGACAAGTTGTCGAGTATTGGGATTAAAGCCAGGTTCTAGCAGGCCCCACTCCAACCGTTGCTGTTGTTTCACGGATATGGGCACATGGGAATGGACATTCTGTGCTGTTTGTCCCTGATAAGTCACGTGAAGATTTTCACATCCTGAAATCCACAGCGAAGGAACCCCGGGGAAGCTTGAAGTACGGCATGGTCAGAGGTCCTGGTTCAAACTGGAACTATGAGCCTTTGAACAAAACGTTTCAGTACGCTGCACAATGAACCGGAACGGAAGCTGATTGCCTTGGGAATGACATGCTACTGGCCAGCAGAGGACGGTACGAACCTTGATGTCGCTCCCTTTGTCTCGGCAGTTCAATATGCGACTGACCGCAAAACGATCGTTGGGGGCAGCCTTCTGAAGAATTATTTCTGCAGGGTGCAGTACAACTTGGGCCTGAACCTTTCGAGCTGTTGAAGGTTGGGGGTGATATCTACACCAATATTCCGGGTGCCAAGAAAGTCGGATTGAATACAGTACTGGGTGGAACCGGGAAATTCCGTCCACAGTACCTTGAGTCACCAGAGCAGCCGGCTGGGTTGTCAACTCGGTTCGTGGTGTGCCATCAATGCCTGGAATAGGCGCTGAGAGACTTGGTTATCCCAAGAAATCTTTCCCGTTTGAGCGTCGCTTCAGGAAATAATCTTTGCAGGTCTCCTGCAGTCAACAGATGAATGTTCTGAATGAAACCACGCGCTTCTTCGATACCGGGTCTTTGTAGCCAACCCCACAATGTGAAGTTGCGTGCCAGTCGAATCTGCCAGCTTTTCGGCAAGGCATGGATACCGGGTGTCAAGAGGTGTGCCTCAACAGGGAAACGGCGGTTTGGAGTCTGTACACAATAACCCCGCCCGACTCGGATAATCTCGAGAGCCATTGCCTTCCGGCTGTATTCATCCGGAAGATGCTCTAGAACAGAGTTGCAATAAACAATATCGAACGATTGATCGTTGAACGGCAATCTGCGACCATCAGCGAAAACCCAGGGGAAACGATCGGTTCTCAGGTCCCTGGATTCAAAATTGACAATTGTGACTGTGGGTTGAACAGGGCACCAGTTCCAGTAGTATTCACTGCCTCCCAGATCAAGAATCCGTGTTGAGGAACTGACATTGAAAGCCTCTACGAATTGCTGCATCCGGCGACTGCGGAAGTAACGTCCGACCTTCAGATGCAAGGCTTCTGTACGATTTGGCATTCGGACATGCAGGATTAGCTGCCGATAGCACCGGGAGTGAGATACCACTGCAGCGATGCCCAGGGTCGTACTCCATTGGCACTGACATCCAGAGCAACGAGTCCTGATTTTTTTAGCCAGAAAGCTTCCCCACGTGTCCCTAGCATCCAACAGACAAAATAACTGAGTTGCGGGTTGTGTCCAACGATCATCAGGTCTCCAGTGGATGCATATCCACGGAGCGATTCCCATAGGTCAAACATACTGGAACTGGAAATAAGGCTTGGAGTCTGGACGATTTCACTTGGATAGTGCAACACTTCTTTGGCAATGGAAGCAGTTTGCACGGCTCGGTCGTAGGGACTCGACAAGATTGTTTGAGGCTGCACCCCAATGCTGGCGGCGTGTGAAAGAAGACGATGGGCCTTGACTCTGCCCTTGTCGGTTAGCTGTCGGTCTGAGTCAGCTTGTCCGGGATGCGGATCCTCCGCGATGGCATGGCGTAAGACATACAACATGATTCACTCAGCCTAACTCGATTGCTGGAATTTTGTAGCAAACTTTTAGTTGGTCTTTTGCTGATTTGGAAGGCGGTGCCTGCCAGACTTTCTAGAGTGTTACGTACGGAAGCGGTATATAATTCGTCCGCGAGTGAGATCGTAAGGAGAGAGTTCAACGCTGACGCGATCCCCTGTCAGGATGCGGATGCGATGTTTGCGAAGCTTCCCGGCAATCTGAGCAAGCACCTTGTGTTTGTCATCTAGTTCAACGCTGAAAATTCCACCGGGATGGCGCTCAATTATCGTGCCTGTGACTTCTATACCCTCTTCTTTTGCCATGTAACCCCTATATCTATTTTATCTATTTGGCAATTTCATTCTGTCAAAACATACAGGGGGAAGCAATGAAAAGATATTTGTTTTAAAAGCTTTGATGAAATATCGATTTTTCTGAACGTGTCAAACGACAGTGTAAAATGACTCATCAGCTACCAAACAGGTTGCAAGGCGTGTCCCACAGGATGGTCTGCTTGACCTCGTCATCAATCGACCGGCCCAGGATTTTGCCGAATTCCACATCCACATTTTCCGGTAAGTCCGTGCCCACCATGAGCCGATCAGGCTCGACATGCTCCAGAATTTCCAGAATTGCATGAGGCAACAGTGTCGAGAGCTCAATGAAGATGTTTGGACAGACTAGGGCAGAGATGATTGACTCGAGGAAATAAAGGCTTCCACCCGCATGCGCCAGTACGATCTTCAACTCCGGATATCTTCGTGCCGGGTAAATGTACAAGGATGGCAGTGCGAAAGGAGCACCTGCGCCGGTGTGACAAGCCAGTACGAGACTGTTCTCAAGTGCTGCTTCGAATAAAAATTCACTCCGTTCTGATACAGGGTTTAGCCCTTGGTACTGCGGTTGGAACTTCAGAGCGCAAAAGCCGAGTTCTTCGCGACAACGACGGACCTCGTCACGAAAACTCCTGTTCGGGTATGAATGGATTCAGGCAGGCAACACCTACGAAGCGGTTCGGGTGAGATTGCAATGCGTCTGCAATTGCATCATGTTCCTTCCGATAGTCTTCGACAACTGGAAAAGGAATCAGGAGAGAGCTGTCAATGCCGGCAGCATCCATGTTTCGTAACATGTCATCGACTGAAGTGCTTCGTCCTGAGTGGCGGGCACACCCCAGGTGTGCGTGAGCATCGAAAACATTGAACCCCTCTTTCAAGTTGTGAGCAACCCTTCGGAATGCAATAGCTCAGCATTCAGTACGGCTGCCCCGGCGGCTCCTCGAATGGTGTTGTGTCCAAGGGAAAGGAATTTGTAGCTCAGTACAGGACATTCCCGTAGCCTACCGATACTTACCGTCATTCCATTGCCACGCAACGAATCCTTGCGTGGCTGCGGTCGATCCTCAGCTGCAAGCAATTCGATTGGACGCTCAGGTGCCGTGGGCAAGGCTTTTTCCTGGGGGACCCCCCGAAAACTGCAAAATGCATTTCGCAAGGTTTCAATGCCCGGATCATCCTGAAGTTCGACAGAAATGGCAACAAGATGCCCATCGATGACAGGAACGCGGTTGCACTGGGCGCTGATCACGGCCTGCATTGGATCAATTTGGCCGTCACACAGTACGCCTAGAATCTTAATGGTTTCTGTTTCTACCTTTTCTTCTTCCCCTGGGATGTAAGGGATCACGTTGGCAGTGGAATCCATCGATGGAACGCCCGGAATGCCCGCACCGGAGAGTGCTTGCATCGTGGTTACTTGCACCATGCGGATGACAAAAGGAACCAATGGGGCAAGACCCATGCACAATGCGATGGTAGAGCAGTTAGGATTGGTCACAATCGCACCATCCCAGCCATGATTCTTGCGTTGTTGCTCCAGAACACCTATATGACTTGAATTGATTTCCGGGACGAGTAGCGGTACATCAGGCAACATGCGATGGTTGCGGGAATTGGAAACCACAATGCGTCCTGCCTTGGCAAAAGCTTGCTCGATGTCACCGGCAACGGATGCGTCCATGGCTGAAAACATCAACTTTGGAGCATTCTTGTCCGGCATGGCTTCCTGTAACTGCATGTTGGCCACGGACTCAGGAATCGGTCCATCCAGGTGCCAATGTGCAGCTTCTACATAATTTTTCCCCGTACTTCGTGCACTGGCTCCAAGCCATGTCAACTGAAACCAGGGATGACCCTGCAGTTGCCGTATGAACTGTTGGCCTACCATACCGGTGGCACCAAGCACTCCCACATCAATTTTCTGGGGCATTTATCTCTCCTTCTATTTTTATTGTCGATGAAGCTGGGACAGTCTGGAAGAATCAGTCGGCAAAACTGGTTAGTCCGCATAGCTCACCAAATTGATTTTTTGCGGATTATGCGACGGACTTCAGGCGTCAACCTTGCTGGTCATGGCAGGGAGGCTGAAACCGGTTCAAGACAGGAGCCCTCGGAGAATCTCATACACGAAGACCGTGATAACCGACATCAGATCTCCTGATGCGCCTGGTGGTTGACGCCAACATTGCAATCAAGTGGCTTGTCGAGGAAGAGGGGTCTGATTCGGCGGAACGGTTGCTCGAAGGCGACCATGATTTGCACGCACCGCGCCTGATGGTACCCGAGGTCGCCGATGCGCTGTGGCGCAAGTCTCAGCTAGGGGAGATAGGGCGTAGCGAGGCCGAGGTGTTGGCTGCTGCTGCCTAGATGCCGATGCGCTGGTCTGATGATGAGAGCATTTGGGCGGATGCGGTCCGCCTTGCGATCGCTCTCGACAGACCAGTCTGCTATTACGTCTAGCTCGCACTCGCCCATCCCATTAACGCCTATTTGGTAACGACAGATGCACGCATTGCAAATGTGCTCGCAGCAACTGAGTACAGCGCCACCGTGAGTCTGTTAGTCGGTCTTATGACGGAGTGATATGTCAGGCGAGGCTGAGTTTCTTTCAAATCTTCTGCCCCAGATACGGTCGCCGGATGCGAAGCATAACCTTCGGGAGAGTGGTAGACTCGCTATATCTGGAGGGAGTTATGAAGAGACTTTGGATCCTGGCTTTGGTTTTTGTGGTCGTCGGATCGGCTGCCGACAAGAAGATCGTGGTGCGTGCGCTATCAGCCGGTTTCGCATATGACGACACCGCCATCGCCCGATACCAGAAAGAAGCTGGGCAGGACGCCGACATTGTCGCTGCGAGGTCCCCTGAGGAGTTCGCGAAGGAGATCGTCGACGCCGACGCCATCATCGGCGGCATTGACAAGGAGCACTTCCAGCTGGCTAAACAGCTCAAGTGGGTGCAATCCTCAAGTGCAGGCGTTGAGGCGTATAGCTTCTGGCCAGAGTTCATGGCTAGCGACGTGATGCTGACCAACTGCAAGGTAGTACAAGGCCCCACAGTCGGAGACCACGCCTTCGCGCTGCTCCTTGCCTTGACGCGAGGGCTGCACGAATACATCCCTGGTAAGCGTCAATGGAGGTCTCGATCCCAGGCACCGAAAACCATGACGGAATTGCCGGGCCTGACCGCAGTCATCGTGGGCATGGGCGGCATTGGAACGCAAATCGCACAGCGTGCTCACGGCTTTGGAATGCATGTTATCGGCGTCGACCCCAAGAACATTCCGGTGTCTGTTTTTGCTCCGACGATCGTTCCGCCCGACCGGCTCGACACCGTGCTTCCGCAAGCGGATGTGCTGTTCATCTCTGCTCCGTTAACACCGGAAAGCGAGCACATGATCTCGACCAGGCAGTTTAATCTCCTCAAACGGGGCGCGTATTTCATCGTGGTGTCACGAGGCCGACTGTACGACAAAGGCGCGCTCATCAAAGCGCTCGATAGCCAACATCTAGGCGGTGTCGGCCTGGACGTGACCGACCCGGAGCCTCTACCCGCAAACGATCCGCTCTGGCAGTTCGACAACGTGGTTATCACCCCGCATGTGGCCTCACACGCGCTGGCATCCGACACTCGTCGGCTCGGGGTTATCACCGGAAACGTCGGACGTTTCGTCCGTGGCGAAGCGCTGACCCATGTAGTCGACAAATCTGTTGGTTACTAGCCATCTTCGGCACATCGGTCTGCCAGTGCCGCAATCAGCGACGAGAAGAATCCACTCTGGCTGACGAGGCCGTCTTATGAACGGCCTCGTCGGCAGGTGGTAGTGCAGCTGGCACGTGATCATGCAGTACGCCCCGCAAGGCACTTGCTCGACGACTGGCAGGTCGACAAAGGAGGCGCTCCGTCGACATGTCTTGTGGAGTATCGTAGCAGTCGAGGTAAAAACGCGACTTCGGTTGACCGGAAGCACTTAGCAGCCGATGACGATGCACGGTAGTCGCAGTTGGAGCTTCAGAATACCACTCGATCGAAGATGTTGCCGAATAGGCCGTCGAGGCGAAGTTTGAATCAGTTGAAGTGGTATCCTTCGACCCCACCGCAATAGCAAACCGACATGTGGGGATTATCGGTGTGGATGTTGTAGCTGATCAAGAAGCCGTCGCTTCAGATGTGGTCGCCATGAATCAGAACTGTCGTCGCGTCGGAGATTCAAATTAGACCGTCGGTTGGACCAGCTGCAAGTCAAGGGCCTGTAGAAGTAGTCCTCATGGGCCTACTCAAGACAGAGTTTCTCCCTAGGGAGAAGCCCAGGGTGCCTTTGCGCAAGCCCAGGCTGCGGCGAGCTTGGAAAGTGGATCAAGTATGCAGGAGGCGATCGTGTCGGCGATGAGGTCACGAGGTTGGGACGGTTGTGGGCCGAGGAAGGAATCGAGTTCGAGACAGAGGAGAGAGCCGCGGACTGTGGCAACATGCCGTGTAAGCGGGAGCGTTCAGTTGAGAAGGCATCATGGAGATTGTCGATGGCGGAGGCCGTCAACGAGGGATTGGGTCAGTGGGTGAGGTCGGCTGTGATGGTGCGTTTGCAGGTCTTTCCGCTATCGCGGAATGGGAGTTGCGATTGGGTGTCGCGCTCGATATACAGGACCACCAGAAGCAATATAACGCTATTCAAGAAAGAATACAATCAATAATCTACACCTGTGCACAAGACATCTTGATTCCGTCTGAAACACTCCTGCCAGAGAACTTGAATCTTATTAAGCCCGTTACTGTTCTGGTTCTTCAAGTGCAGGCCGGGAAGCATCCTGCTCTTTCGGGATCACTCCCTGAGATTCCCACTCTCGGAGCTTTTCCCCAATCGCGGTGACTACGGGGTCCTCCGGTCAAGCAGCCACGAAGGCTCTCATCTCGTTCGCCGCCTTCGGGAAATCACAACGTTGCAGTAAATGAACGCCTGCAGGCGGTGCGTCTGCGGGAACCGCGAAGCATCATCGGTGGAATGCATGGTGAGGAGCGACTGCTCAGCGGTATTCAGGTCTTTCAAATTGAAGTAAGAGAAAGCGTGGTAGAACCGCGCCTCCGTGAGGTAAGGATTAAGGCGGATCAGCGTTTCCGACAACCGCGCCAGTTGCTTCAGGATGTCGAACAGCTGCTCGACTTCGCGCAACAGCAGCGCACCACCGTCCGAACTGATGGTGCCACCGTCAAAATCAGCCTCGAAGATGCGGCGACCACAAGGTTGAACCAGATCCCGTTACCGGTTACAGGTTGTCGGTAAAAGGTCGCACTCTACCTTCTCTTTAAGATATTGATTACACAATGCTTAAAAGTGAACATTACGACTTTTTGCAATCCCTGGATGAGATACTCAGCTCAGGAATTTGCGCTCTCGTTTTTAAGTGACTTGGCGAGTTTAACGTAAAGGTTAATGGCTTCTGTGATCTGCTGCTTGGAAATACGTTCATCCGAAGTATGCGCATCATGAATCGTGCCAGGCCCGATCAGGATTGGTCGGCCCCAGCGGCTCAGTTTGGGAATGTCGGTGGTGTACTTGACGATGGATGTCTTGAAACCCTCGATCTGATGCATATGCACGGGAGGCGTTGCAGCCACGACCTCAACCTCTAGGCCATCCAGAGCGGACAGGGCAAGAGCCTTGAGATCTTCAAGGTCTGACACGGCACGGATCATGACCGTTGCAGAGGCACTTTCTGCAACGGTGTTCATTGCCGAACCGCCTTCCATCTTGCCAATGTTGATGGTTGTCTCACCTAGTACAGGATCAGCAGGCCACTCCATTTTGCGTAATTGCTGGAGCCTGTCCAGGAGTAGGTGTATGGCGGATTTGCCCAACTCAGGGTAAGCGGAATGGCAGGCGCGGCCACTTGCCCTGACAATGAATCCAAGGGTTCCTTTGGATGCCAGCGCCAGAAAGTTCTCGGTGGGTTCGCCATTGATCAGGTAACGAATGTTTGGGGGATTGCGATTGGCATGAATGGCACCAATACCGTTGACTTCCTCACCGACAACAAACAGCAATCCGATCCCTCGCACACCTTCCTCAAGCAGTTGTTCCACGGCCTTGATCATCGAGGCACCAATGCCATGCGTATCACAAGCCCCACGTCCCCAGATATAATCACTGTCTTCCCGGGAAGCAATGAAGGGGGGGACAGTGTCCATGTGCGTCGAAAAAACGACTTCCGGTTCTCCCCATTGCACCCAGATGTTGTTACGCCTTGGTTCAACTTCCTGTTTTTCAATTTTGCCGCCATGCCGCTCGGCCAAGGGCAGCAGGTAGTTGTAAAGAAAATTGCCGATCTCTTCCTCGCCAGGTGTTACGGAATCAATGTCGATAAGTGCACGAGTTAGTTTGAACGCATCCATAGAAAGCAGAATGACCTCTGAATCATTGAGCGTATCCAAGATTATCGGGATGGTCAATTCGGCAGCCGGGGCAGGATGATGTACAGGCTCATTATTGAGAGGTGAATGGAGACGCAGGGCTGTTGAACTGGATACTCCAAATCATACCCGCTGTGCATTGCAGTGAAAGTATGCTGTTCTGATTTATGGATGTCGATATACTGATTGGGTATTTCTGTTGAATCACAGTCCAGGAGGAGGTCGTCCAGGAAACAGGCGCAAAACAGTTCGCAGCAGGGCTATTGGAAGCTCGACAGTATCGATCCCATGTCACTTCCACATACTTTCATTGCAGGTTTTGATACTTAGAAAACCGGCTGCAACTATTTTCGCAAAATGACCTGAATCACCATGAGCAGCCTTATTAGTAACGCCGCCAGGCAGTTATTGGAATGGGCATCCTTTGGTCATTGGCCCCTCAGGGGAACCCTGAATAATCAGGGACTCCCACATGACGGCGGAGGATCTGCATCGATTTCTTCCCCTTATAACCCCGATATCAGACTCGGACGGTCGGCCAGGAATAAGAGGTACAGCCCTGGTCTTGTCAGCTTGTTTGAAAACCTTCCGGAAGAACTAGGTCTTCAAGTGCTTGATCTTGGTTTGCCCAAGCAACTGACTACGCAATGTTTCACTGACATGGGTCATATTGTTACCGGCGTGGATCTTCTCAAGTCCTTTCATGAATTCAAACAGGAAAGGGAGGATCAAACCGTCTCGGCGTCTGATGCTGATCGATTTGTAGCCAGTAACCTGAATCATCCCCGGCACACATTCCAGGCAGTGTTGGCGTGGGATGTGCTTGAGCACCTGGACGAGGAAGTTATGCACAGTGCGATTTACAAGATCGTACAAATCCTCAAGCCGGGTGGTAACTGCCTGGCTTTTTTTCATGTGGAGTCACAAGGCATGGTCATACCCGTCCACGAATGGACCATCTTGCATCAAGAGTCTTTGTTGTTCAAGCGGGTTTACCAAAGACAACTGCAGATGCAATTCACTTCCCACAAATTGGATCAACTGTTTCCACAGTTCAAGGATGTACATCTTTTTCTCAAACAGGATGCACTGCAAGAAGTGTTACTCGTTCGCTAGGAGAATTGCGAATGCCGTTAGTAGGCGCATGCTGCTTGTTGCGTTAACGCTGGTTTTGGGGAGTACGGTACTCCATGCCGATGATCTGGCATCAGGGCACGATCACTACTTCAACCATGAAATTGATCTGGCGATTGATTCCTACTCCAGATATATCGAAGAAAAGCCTGATGACCCGAGGGGGTACAACTACCTGGCCCTCTCCTTGCTGTATGCCGAGGTGGTTCGACTGGGAAAGCTGGAAACCAGTGCCTTTCGAGGCGATGAAGAATTCTACGATTGGGAAAAGCCGGAGCCGAACCCTGATGTCAGACAAAGGATTTTTGATGCTGCGAGAAAGAGCATGCAGCTTTGCGAACAGCAACTGGTCAAGGATGAATCTGATGCACAAGCATTGATGACACTTTCTGTAACCTATGCGGTGCGATCAAATTATCAGTTCATGATCGGTAAATCCTATGTCAAGGCATTGAACAATGCACGTCGTGCAAAAAACCTGGGCTCGAAACTAGTTGCTGCGCATCCGGACTTTGTTGACGGCATGCTGGTTTTGGGTGTCTATGACTACATTGCGGGTAGCCTTCCATGGGCTGCCAAGATAGTTGCCAAAATAGCAGGTGTGAGCGGCAAGAAGAAGCGAGGGATGGCATTGATCGCAAGAGTTGCACTGGACGGCGATGTGAACAACAACCATGCACGTTTGTTTCTCGCGCTTGCTCACAGGCTGGAGAAACAGCATCTGAAATCAGCCGCAATGTTCGGGGAGTTATTGAAGGAATTTCCCAGGAACTACCTGTACCAGCTTGAAATGGCTTCCATGTACCGGGAGACAGGGAATGATCAAAAGGCAATTGAACCACTGAAGAACGCATACAACAAATACAAGTCAGGGAAAAACGGTTTCGACAGGATGCCAGATCGGGTTGTTGAGGCTTTGCAAAGAGGCATTCAAAAACTTGAGGATGCCTTGGATGATATTCAGGAAAACTCTATTGAGTCCAGCAATGCCGGTCCTTGAGTCAAACCCCTGGCACACGGGACTTAGTTATCGACACTACAGCTTTGGGAAAACTCGACCAATGCCGCAAGCTTTGCACTGGCAGCTCCGGAATCGATGGATTCTGCGGCACGTGTGGCCCCTTCGCGCCATTGACCGGCTAGTCCTGACAGGCAGATCGCAGCAGCAGCGTTTGCCACCACGATGTCGCGGGTGGAACCTGCTTCGCCGGATAATACGGACTCCAGGATAGCCTTGTTTGTTCCAACATCCCCGCCGGCCAATGAATCTAAGGGTGATCGCCTGTCAAGACCAAAATCGGAATATGTAAGTTCATCAATTCGTGATCCATCGGCAGAGTCACTCATTGCTTCGTTTTGTTGAATGACACCGTCCTTGAGTTCTGAATAATTCGTAGGCAAGTTGATGGAGATCTCGTCAAGTCCATCCTGACTATGTACAACCAGTGCTCGTGAAACTCCTAACTTTTGTAGTACCTCAGCTACCAAGGGAATGAGTTCCGTTGCGTAGACTCCAATCACTTGATTCCTGGCATCTGCAGGATTAGTCAGTGGTCCCAGGATGTTGAACACCGTGCGCATACCAAGTTCCTTGCGAACCGGGCCAGCATGCCGCATGGCGGGGTGCATGGCTTGCGCAAACAGAAAGCCAATGCCGATCTCGTCAATTGATTGAGCAGCCTGCTGGGCATTCAGGTTTACTTTGACGCCGCAGGATTCCAGGACATCTGCGGACCCGCATTTGCTGGAAACTGCACGGTTGCCGTGTTTGGCGATTGCCACACCGGCTCCAGCGGCAACAATCGCACTAACGGTTGAAATGTTGAATGTCTTGCCGCCATCCCCTCCCGTACCACAGGTATCAACAAGTTTTTCCGGCTTGATTTTCTTGGGTCGTACCGGGGTGTAGGCCGCCCGCATGCTGCGTACAAATCCAGTGACCTCTTCCGCAGTCTCACCTTTCATGCGCAGGGCAATCAGGAATGCAGCGGTCAAGGCAGGGGTGGATTGCCCCTCAAGGATTTCCTTCATAACCGCGGTAGCCTGCTGTTCGGAAAGGTTTAATTGGTTGGTTACCTTGTGCAGTGCGTCTCTGATATGAGACATGGGATTGTTTTCCTTTTTTCTACCTAGATATAGTGAAGTATGGGGTGCCCCGATCAATTGTTTGATCGTACCCCAGCGGTAGCGCCCCATGAAAATCCACGAGTACCAGTCCAAGCAGATACTGCGTGAATATGGTGTGCCTACACCACGCGGATTTTTTGTCGAAACTTCGGATCAGGCCAGGGCTGCTGCTGAGCAACTAGGCGGCAAAGTGGTTGTCAAGGCCCAGATCCATGCCGGGGGGCGTGGCAAGGGAGGTGGCGTCAAGCTTGCCTCAAACGCCGACGAAGCGGAGAGTCATGCCGCGTCAATCCTTGGTATGAACCTGGTGACCCATCAGACCGGGCCCAGTGGACAGCGGGTCAAATATGTCCTGGTCGAGGAACAGTTGCCCATCAACCGTGAAATATATCTCGGTATTGTTTTGGATCGTGCAGTGTCGAAGCCGGTATTCATGGCCTCGGCAGAAGGGGGCATGGAAATCGAAGAAGTGGCCAATGAGCGACCGGAGGCAATTCTCAGGGAAACGATCAACAATTCAAAATTGCAGGGTTTCCAGGCCCGCCGACTGGCTTACAGTCTGGGTATCTGCGGGGATGCTTTTGGAGAAACCATCAAAGCCATGCAGGCTTTGACTGATGCCTGGCATGCTTCCGATGCTTCCCTGGTGGAAATCAATCCCTTTGTTCTGACCGAGGATGGTCGAGCTGTGGCTCTGGATGCCAAGATGGACATTGACGACAATGCTCTTTTTCGTCATCCCGACTTGACCAGGCTCAGGGATCTCGACGAGGAAGAGCCGCTTGAAACTGATGCCATCAACCATGGACTGAATTACATCAAGCTGGACGGCAATGTTGGCTGCATGGTCAATGGAGCAGGACTGGCCATGGCCACTATGGATATCATTCAGTACGCTGGTGGCATGCCAGCAAATTTCCTGGATGTTGGCGGTGGCGCCAATAAGGACCAGATCAAGAACGGATTCCGGATCATTCTTTCGGATCCAAATGTCAAAGCCATCATGATCAATATCTTTGGTGGCATTCTCAAGGTCGACGTACTGGCTGAAGGCATTGTGGCCGCAGCACAGGAACTTGATATCAGTGTTCCCATGATTCTGCGACTGGAAGGAACCAATGTTGGGAAAGGGCGCGAGGTTCTTGCTGGCTCCGGTCTCAACTTCATTGTTGCCAGTGATATGAAGGATGCAGCAGAAAAAGCCGTATCGTGTGCTTCCTGAAGGATTTAATGTATGAGCATTCTGGTAGGTGAAGATACACGTGTAGTGATTCAGGGACTGGGTAAAGCCGGCGTGTTCCATACGGAAAAATGCATGCAATTTGGCGCGAAAGTTGTCTCAGGTGTACATCCGGGTCGTGGCGGCAGTACGGTACTGGATTTTCCTGTTTTTAATTCGATGCGTGAGGCAGTTGAGCAGACAAAGCCCAATGCCTCTATGGTGTTTGTCCCTGCAACTGGTGCTGCAGATGCCTTGCTTGAAGCGATTGAGTCTGAAATTGAACTGGTTGTCGTTATCGCAGAAGGCATTCCTGTTATGGACATGATTGCAGTAGCTGCGGCATTGCACGGCAGTCGCACAAGGCTTGTAGGCCCAAACTGTCCTGGAGTAATTTCACCTGGGCTTTGCAAGCTGGGGATAATGCCCGGGCATATTCACAAACGTGGATCTGTGGGGGTTGTTTCGCGTTCCGGAACACTGACTTATGAAGCGGTTGGCCAACTCTCGGCTCTTGATATCGGGCAATCGACATGTATCGGGATAGGAGGCGACCCAATTATCGGGACAGATTTCATTGATGTCCTGAAGTTATTCAATGATGATCCTGAAACGCGTGGCATCATCATGATCGGTGAGATTGGTGGCACTGCTGAAGAACAAGCAGCTGATTATGTCAAAAACCATGTCAAGAAGCCTGTTGCAGGTTTCATAGCAGGTGCAACTGCACCTCCGGGACGCCGCATGGGGCATGCGGGAGCAATTATTTCCAATGGCAAGGGGACTGCAAGCGAGAAGCAGGCTGCCATGAATACTGCTGGTATTGCTGTTGCCCCTACACCTGCCGAGTTGGGTTCAACCCTGGCACAAATGTTGTGAAGACCCGCGAGAGTCATTATGGCTGTACTAAAGGCCATCATTTTGGAGAGAAACCCCAATGCCTATTGAACGTACCCTTGCGATCATCAAGCCTGATGCTGTTGCCTCAGGCAACTCTGGCCATATCATTGCCTGCCTGGAGAGTGCAGGATTCAAGATATTGGCAATGAAGAAAATCTCATTAACTAGGCAGCAAGCCCAGTCGTTCTATGCCGTCCATAGCGAACGTCCTTTCTTCGATGACCTGATCCAGTTCATGACTTCCGGGCCTGTTATCCCGATGGCATTGGAACGGGAGGATGCGATTACAACCCTGCGGAAAGTTATGGGAGCAACAGATTCCCAAGCCGCTGAGGGAGGGACCTTGCGCAACCTGTACGGCACGGATATTGAGAAGAATGCCATCCATGGATCGGATGCCAGGGAAACAGCAGCAGATGAACGCTCCTTCTTCTTCACCAAGATGGAATATTGCTAGCGGCTGTCATTCGCCTTCAACGAATTACAACGGAATGTTGCCGTGTTTCTTGCGTGGAACCCATTCCTTCTTGTTTTTCAGCATTTCCAGTGCACGAGCCAGTTTGAAGCGAGTCTGCCTGGGCTCGATCACTTCATCAATCCATCCTTTCTCAGCTGCTTGATAAGGAGTAGCTAATCTGTCAGAAAACTCCTTGATCTTTTCCTGACGGAACTTTTCCGGTTCCTTCGATGCGGCTAACTCCCGACGGTAAAGGATATTCACTGCACCTTCGGCTCCCATCACAGCAATTTCTGCTGTTGGGTATGCAAAGTTAAGATCCGTTCGAATGTGCTTGGATCCCATCACGCAATAAGCGCCACCATAGGCTTTGCGTGTGATCACGGTGATCTTGGGTACGGTTGCTTCGCAATAAGCGTAGAGCAATTTTGCACCGTGCTTGATGATGCCTCCATACTCCTGACTGGTGCCGGGAAGGAATCCTGGGACATCTTCAAACGTGATGATGGGTATGTTGAAAGCATCACAGAACCTTACGAAACGGGCGCCTTTCAAGGAAGCGTCAATATCAAGACAACCTGCCAGGACACAAGGCTGGTTAGCCACGATTCCCACGGAATGCCCGACAATCCTTGCGAAACCAACAACAATGTTCTTGGCGAAATGTTCCGCTACTTCGAACAGGTACCCATCGTCGACAACTCTGGAAATGATGGACTTGATGTCATAGGGGACATCAGATTCGGCAGGAACAATACTGTCCAGTTCTGGATCCATGCGGTCTGATGGATCCTGTGTTGTTTGCAGAGGAGGCTCGTCGAGATTGTTCTGTGGCAGGAAAGACAGCAGTTCCCGAATCATCTGCAAGCAGTGGGTGTCGTCCTGTGCCATGAAATGGGCAACACCACTGGTTTCGTTATGAGTCCGTGCACCACCAAGCTGTTCCTTGTCGATCTCTTCTTGCGTGACGGTCCGGATTACATCCGGCCCGGTCACGAACATGTAGCTTGTGGAATTCACCATGAACACAAAATCAGTAATTGCTGGTGAATAGACTGCACCGCCTGCACAGGGCCCCATTATTGCGGAAATCTGTGGAACCACTCCACTGGCTAGGGTATTGCGAAGGAAGATGTCAGCATACCCGGCAAGGGAGGCAACTCCCTCATGAATGCGTGCGCCTCCTGAATCATTCAGTCCGATAACAGGAGCCCCATTCCTGATCGCCATATCCAGTACCTTGCAGATTTTCTGCGAGTTCTGCAGTGATAGTGAGCCTCCGAAAATGGTGAAGTCGTGGGCAAACACATAGACCTGGCGGTTATTGATTTTTCCGTAACCGGTAATAAACCCGTCTCCGGGAATCTGTTGTCGTTCCATACCGAAGTCAGTGCAGTTATGAACAACAAGTCGGTCAAGCTCTTCAAATGTCCCTTCATCCAGTAACAGCTCAACTCGCTCCCTGGCGGAAAGCTTGCCGGCTTGCCGCTGTTTTTCAGTTCGTTCGGTGCCACCACCAGCTAGTGCTAAGGCATTGCGTCTTTTGAGTTCAGCAACTTTTTTTTCAAGGCTCATGGGTTCCCCCCCATTATCACGGTATCCCTCCGGATGATCCGTGCACTTCTTGATGCGAGGCAACAAGGATATCCCTGATTGCATGTTATTCTTCCATTTGCTGCAAACGCTGTTCTGGATTTTTGTGATTCCTGCGCTTGCAGGAGTGATCTATTCCATAAAGACAGGGCGAAGATTCCTGGAATATGTGCAGGAGCATACCTGTGTGGACCCGGACGATCCGGAACCGGGAGACCAGGATCTGCCGTTCGTCACCTTGATCGTTCCGGTCAAAGGGAAAGAGTCCGGGTTATTGCAAAACCTGCGGTCGTTGGCAGATCTGGATTACCCCGATTATGAATTGGTGATAAGTTGCTGTAGTCTGGAAGACCCTGCGCTTGAAGTAGTGCACATGGTGTTGAATGACTGGAGTCGGATTGTAATTTCAAATGAACCTGCTGCGGATGTCGGTGAAAAGATCCATAACCTCATGGCTGCTGTGGAAGCTGCACAACCACGAAGCGCAGTATTTGTCTTTGCAGATTCTGATGGCCAGGTACCTGCGAACTGGCTGCGCAAACTGGTTGCTCCCCTGAAGGATCAGTCGCTGGGTGCTGTTACAACCTACCGCTGGTACTTCCCTGAGGATGGTGGATTCTGGCCGTTGTTACGAAGTGTCTGGAATTCAGTGATTGTCACATCCATGAACATCAGCGACAAATCCTTTGCCTGGGGTGGTGGTATGGCAATCCGGCGGGATGTATTTGAATCAGTTAGAGTTACCTCGTACTGGCGTGGAAGTGTAAGTGATGACTTGCGACTTACCGATGCAGTGCGTGATAGCGGTTTGGGTATTCGCTTTCTTCCAGAAGCCATGGTTGCAACCACCAGTCAGTGCACCAGGAATGAATTCCTGGGTTGGGCGAAAAGGCAACTGGTGATTGTGAAACGTTACCGGTTCCGGCTGTGGCTGGCGGGATATATCAGTCACCTCATATACTGTGGTGCCCAGGTTCTTTGCTTGTTGCAAATCCTGCAAGGAAACCTGCTTGGACTCGGTACCTTGATATTGATACTGCTTCCAGGCATGGCCATGGGCAGTACGCGATGTTATGCCAGCATGCTGATATTTCCGGATCGTGAAGACTGGTTCGAGCATTACGGATGGATCTACTTTTGGATGAATCCCATTGCCACCTGGATCTGGATGTATACCTTCGTGAGATCAGGGTTCACAAACCGGATCAACTGGCGAGGTCGTGTGTATGATTTGAACAGCAAGATCCCGATGCAGTGTGTAAACAGTTCCAAGTCCAAAACTGAGTAGCAGTTTTTTACTGCTTTGTCCTAAAAGGCTGTTTCTTTTTCGACTTGTCGAATCACAGGTGCGATCAGGTTGTCGACCGGGGCATAGTCATCGGTAAGGATCAATCCGTTCGATCTATGCTGCAGAACCATAGTATGGATTGGGGTTAAAAGGGAGGCGCTGTATTCAAAGTAGTCCAAGTTCTTGATCGGCAGTTGGTACGTGGATCCGACAACTATGAATGTGTCGCGGGCATCACTGTCGCTGGGCCCACCTAGTGAGGTGCAGAAGGTATAGACGTACGGAAATGTGTTCCCAATAGTGTTGATCATTGCCCCCAGTAAACGCCCGGAACGATAAATATCAATCACATTGGCAAGGAACACGGAGTTGTCACTCATCAAGGCACGAATTTTCTGGGCGAACTCATAAGTTGTCAAATGAAATGGTGGGGAGTAATGGTTGAAGGCATCGTTGTAGACCAGGTCAAATTTGGGAGCAGCTTCACCACGGGCAGCTTTTGTCAGAAGATCTTCAACATGGTTGCGGGCATCCAGGTGATGAATTTTCAGCGCAGTGTCTTCTTCGAGTCCAAAACTCTTGTAGGCAACGCGAGTTACGGCTGGATCAAGTTCAGCAACCTCACCATATCCAGATGGGTAATGTCGCAGGAACCAGCGCGGGAATACATAGCCCCCACCCCCCAGAAACAACGCCCGGATTTTCTTGTCCGGAGCGTAGGTCTGGGCAACAGCTTTGGTAATCCCTGCATAGACCCTCTCGTAGTCATAATGCAGATTGTCAGGATCATTGAAATCCAAATAAGCATGTACCAGAAAATCCAGTCTCAGGGATCGAACTCCCGGTAATTCAAAAACATCTTCAACTCGAATAAAGGAGTACTGGGATTCTTCCTGTTGGTAAATGGATTCCCTGCTGTACTCGCGTAGTCCCAGACGTTCACCAGCAGCTTTGGCCCAGGGAATCGGTGCCCAGGCAGCACCCATGGAAGCAAACAGGACTCCTGTCCACAGGTAAGGAAGCAGGCTCGCTCCTCCATAACCTAGGGCCATGCAAAGCAAAATTCCGGAAATGACGATCAGTATAGATGTGGTTCCAATCTTGTCAATCAGGATATATCCTGTCAGGAAGGTTCCAATGATGCTGCCAATAGCGCCCCACGAGTAAACGTTGCCAACAGTGCGCCCCAATTGTTGTCCCAGTTCAATGGCCATTTTTGCTGCAACGGGGCTGATAATGCCCAACAGGCTTGAGGGCATGAAGAAAACCAGGAACACGTGTGATGCAATCCGTAGAGGCCAGTTCATGTCTCGCAGCACTGCCAGGTTGCCGATCCAATTGTTCATCAATGGGATCAAGAGGCAATTTGCTGAAGCAATCAAAAATATACAGCACAAGGTTTCTTTTGGTGGAAAGCGGTCTGCCAAACGACCGCCAAGATAATTGCCGGCTGCAATACCACTCAAAACAATTCCGATGACTGAGGTCCAGGTATAAAGGGAACTCCCTAAATGGCGTGCTATCAGTCGGCCTGCTGTTAACTCAAGCACCATGATGCAGAGGCTTGACAGAAAGACAGTGGCGAGTGGAATAATCCAACTCGAGCGTGATGTTGTCGTTAGGGTTGCTTGTGATGAAACCATAACAAATGGCTTTGATCTGGACTTACTGCCAGTAACGGTCTAATAACATTATGTCCCTGAATTGGTCACCAGAACAGAGTACTCGTTGTCTTTGAGAATCTGATTCCACTGGTTCTGCAATTGTCGTGAAGCCTGGAGTCCCGGTCAACCTGCCAGTCGCTTCAGAATTGGATTCCGGGCACCGGATAGCTGGAGCAGAGTTCCTGTACCTCGGAACGCAGCTTGTCCAGGTGGGATGAATCACCCGAATTGTGGAGGGCATCCAGGATGCATTTGCCAAGGAACTGCATGTCAGATGCGCTCATACCACGGGTAGTAGCGGCGGGAGTACCAATACGGATGCCACTGGGACGCATTGGTGGCAAAGGATCGTCGGGAGTGATTTGTTTGTTACAAGTTATTGAGATTGAATCAAGGGTTTCCTCTGCTTGCTTCCCATTGATGTTGAAAGATCGGACACAGTCAAGCACCATCATGTGGTTGGAAGTACCCCCAGTGATCAGGCTGGCTCCGCCATCCAGCAGGGTTTGGGCAAGAACCTGGGCATTTTCAAGGACGATCCTGCAGTATTCCCTGAATTCTGGTTGCTGGGCCTTGCCAAGGGTGATAGCTGTTCCAGCCACGGCGTTCATGTGGGGACCTCCCTGGAGTCCAGGGAAAACAGAGGAGTCGATGGCTTTGCGAAAATCCTTGCGGCAGAGGATCATACCTCCTCTTGGACCACGCAAGGACTTGTGTGTGGTGGTGGTGACAATATCAAATCCAGAATCGAATGGGTTACGCATCGCCTCACCGGCAATTAATCCGCAGATATGGGAGACATCAGCGAGCGTTATGGCACCAACTTCATCGGCGATGCTACGGAACAGGGCATAGTCATAATCGCGGGGATAGGAGGAGTAGCCACAGACGATCATCTTCGGCCGGTGTTTGATGGCACTTGCTCGTAAGGCATCAAAGTTAATATGACCCTCATCTTCCGGTACGGTCTTGTAACGGACCCAATTAAAAAGTTTTCCCATGTGCGACACAGGAGCTCCATGAGTCAGGTGACCTCCATGTGAAAGTTCCATGCCCAGGACGGTATCTCCTGGATTCAACAGGGCTAAGTAGGCAGCTGCATTCATGGGGGCACCGGAGAGTGGCTGGACGTTAGCGTGTTCGCATCGGAACAACTTACAGGCACGTTCCTGGGCACAACGTTCAATGACATCAGTAAATTCCTGCCCACCGTAATAACGTCGACCGGGATAACCTTCCGAGTACTTGTTGGTAAACACCGACCCGAGTGCAGCGAGTACTTCCGGATAGGTGTAGTTTTCAGAAGGAATCAGTTCAATCCCTTGAGATTGGCGTATTTCCTCACTTTCAAGGGCAGCATGGATTTCTGGGTCGTTCAGTTTGAGTAATTCGCGATTGGAGTCGGTTGTAAGCATGACAACTAGATTTTATCTTGAACAGACTCATGGTTTTCAGACGAGTTGTGGACAGGTTCGTAGTTTGCATACTGATGCATAAGGAGGGCTCGTTGAGCTGCAGAAACTTACTTGCTGAAAGTTCACTGCTCATTGCTGGAGAACAAAGTAGTTATGGCCTGATTGATACTTCTTGACAATTCAATTCTAGAATCTGTATTCCTGTCAAATTTCACAGTGTTTTAACAATCCTGTTGCTTGAATGTAACTAATCCTCCGTAGCCTGATTAACAGAAGAGGCAAGTGAGCGGTTTCAGCTTGCAATGATGTCTCTTCTGGATCGAATTAAAAACAGTAAAAGGAGTATGTTTTCCATGCAAATGAAATGGATTCAGCTAGTTTTACCTGTTTTGCTTTTAGTGGAAGTCTCGCTCTCATCAGCTCAGGATGTGTTACCCCCGACAGATAGCATGACAACAGTGTCTAATACAGAGTCGACACAGACACTGTCATCAGCAATGACACCAGCAACAGCCTATCTCCGGACAAACAAACTCGGCTATTCACCCCAAGAGCAGATGAGTGTGTACATGACGACCGACCCCATGGGAAACACAAATTCGTACACGATGTTTTCCTATCTGGAGAATATTGAAACAGGCGAGCGGCAGTATTTTGCACCCTTATCCGGGCCAACGGATCTTTCAACCACCATTAAGGACATACACGGGAATCCGGAAGGCAACTTCTTGTCGGCTCTAATGCCCAAGTTCAGCAAGACGAGGATCTTAACCGGCCCTGGACCAGCGGCTGGATTGTGGCACATCGTCGGTGAAGTGCGTAGTGCTGATACTACTCAAGTGGCCAAGAAACTCTTTGCAAAGTTCGTAGTGACCGCCTTGAATCAAACTTTTGGGGCCGCCGGAACTGACACCGAGATTTCGGTCGATACAACTTGGTCAAACGATACGATTTACAAAATCCAGCATCAGGTTTTAGTCAACTCTGACACGACACTGACGATTCAGCCAGGAACTCTGATCCTTGCCAAGGGACAGAATGCAGTGCTGGTCATTGAAAAGGCGCAAAAATTATTGCGGACGGGCGTAGGGAACTGCCAATACTACTGACTTATGCTGCCCCGGTCAGTGATCGTTTTTCCGGCTGCTGGGCAGGTCTGATTGTTTTGGGTGATGCACCGATAACGCGTGGAACAGGACTTGCAGAGGGTGTAATACCGGAAACACGTCCCCAGTATGGCGGTAGCAATCCCATGGATTCCAGCGGTATGCCGCGATACGTTCGCGTCGAGTTTGCCGGTGTCGACTTCAACCCTGAAACGCAGCCCACTGCATTTGGATTCCACGGAATTGGTTCCGGAACGGTGATTGAGTACATTCAGGCTCATGAGGGGGCAGATGACGGCATCGAGTTTTTTGGAGGATCCGCCAACTGCCTGTACTGTGTGTCGAGCGGGTCCAAGGATGATTCCCTGGACTGGGCATTTGGCTGGACAGGAACAGCGCAGCATGTCTTCATCATTCAGAGCCCCACACAAGGCGATAACGGGATCGAGGGAGATAACGACAGTCAGGGGTTTGACCGGTTGCCACGTTCGAATCCGAAACTTTAAACGTCACAATGATCGGTGGGTCAGCGCAGTCGGATCTGACAACAACCGGTGATGGCATGAGGATCAGGGTTGGCTCCGCTATCAATGTAGCGAACCTGATTTTGACCGGCTTTAGCGGGGACGCACTTGACGTTCGTGACAATTCTTCTTCGTTCTTCATGACTGGCGAGACTACTCTCAGTAACGCCATCATCTCAGGTAATGCCTTTGCAATTAATGGGGGAGTTGAATCCTATGTTCAGTTCGAAGACTTAGCTCCCATGCTGAACAATGTGCGTTATGAAGGTAATCCTGACCCACGTCCGGTGCCAGGCTCTCCGGCCCTGGCTATTGACAAGTTCAAAACGCCCCCATCGGATGGAGTACTTGATACCAGTTCCCTGTGCCTCGGCGCTTTTTGTGGTGAGAACTGGCTGGCAGAGTGGACGTTCTTTGGTAGTGAAGAGGATTACATCACGGATTTCTAGCTCTTTGGAACAAAGTCCGACAGCACACGGCAGTCGGACCATAAACAAGGAAGGAGCTTTGCTTGTTTGTGCCTGTTACATCAATCGGAAAGCAATCTCAAGCCGGATGCGTGACGGAATACGACGGCCATTCTGTCTGGCAGGTCGAAAATGCCACTGCTGTACTGCTTCAACAGCCTTTTCATCAAGACCTAGGCCCAGATAGCGAAGGACTTGGATGTTTTGGGCCACTCCTTCGGTGTCAATATCTGCTTGTAAGAGGACGCTGCCTTCCTGTCTTGCCAAGCGGGCTTCCTCTGTGAATTCTGGTTCTGTTCGTTCCAAGAGGACGGCTGGCTGAACTTGCTGGCCTGTTGGCATTACTCCGAGGTCTACAGTATTTTCAGTTTGAACCTGTGATGAGCGGAACTGCTGAGCACGTTCCTGATAGTCGGTTGATTCATCAGCTCTGGAAACCTTGTGAAGCAGTCGTGAAAAGTGCTCCAGGGTAATGATGGTATCGGTATGATCGGGTCCCAACTGCTTCTCCCTGATAACCAAAGCACTGCGGTAGTAGGTTTCGGCCTTTTGGTAGAAGGATTGATTCTCGTAAAGGACAGCAAGGTTGTTCAGGCAGGCAGCTACATCTGCATGTTCACGGCCGAGTAACTGGACCCGAATGCTGCAGCATTGCCTGTAAAACCTTTCAGCAAATTCATATCGAACCCTGAGGTGGTAATAGCGACCGATCTCGTTCAGCAGGTCAGCGTATTCTTCGCTACTGGATCCCCAGGCCTGGCGGGCAATTGGATCAGCTTCCCGATACAGTTGCTCTGGTCGGGCGTAGTCACCTCGTGCAAGATGCAGTTTGGCCAACTCCATCAGGGAAACCACCCTGCGAGGGTCGTTGGTCGCGAACCCACGAGCACGGGCCAGGGCCAGGTTCAGGAGTTGTTCTGCCTGATCAAGGTCACGTGAGGCCTGTGCACGACGGCTCAGATCAATAGATTGCTCCCAAGTCTGGTCCTGTGCCTGCGTGTCAAGAGCCACACAGACAAGTAAAGCGGCCAGCAATACCGTAAAAGGCTTGCATCCCATAGGTTTATTCTCGATGAAATCAACAACTTGGACTTGCCGCAAAAGAACAGCAAATCCTACGTAACCCCCAAGCACTCAGTCTATCAAGATGGTTTGCTGTGATAATCGAGTATCTTGCGACGTGGATTGATGATTTCAGCAGTTTGCAATAGGTGCGGACAATATTGCATCCGGAATGCCAAAAGCGTTGACCAGGGCAGTTGCATGCGGTCGAATTTCACTGCATAGCTTATTCACTTGATTTCGAATGGCTTTTGATTTCGATCCTGCAATATAGCCACTTTCAAGGAACCAGCCACGGTCAGCTTCCAGTCGGCTTAATGCGTACATATCACACAGGAGCTTAAGGACAGGCTGTGTGTCGGGACCAGCTTGTTGTACACCATCAATAAAAGTTTCCAGCACAACCAGCTCGACGCGGGCATGGGCGAGTGTCACCAAGTGATCCTGGCAGTCATGAAAAGCATCATGGGAAGACATTCCGTTGGTGATACGATGGCGCAATCTGCGTGTGGCAGTGGCCAACAGTTGCTGCTCACGATAGGTAAATGCTGCCATCTGGAATTTTGAATCACGAAGGTGATCTTCCGAAGTGGTTCGTGTGATTACCGGATTCAATTCACTGACCACTGTTTCTGCCTTGGAAGTGATGAACTTGACGATGGTAAAAGTTCTCATATCCTCGAACTGCCGACTGTAATCCGTAAGGAGCCCCTTGGCCAGTAATTGCATCAGTACGGTGTTGTCTCCCTCGAATGTTGTGAAGATTTCCAGATCATTCCTGAGGGAGGCAAACCTGTTGACTGACAGGTAGCCTTGCCCGCCACAGCATTCCCGACACGTTTGCAGAATGTCAATAGCCAACCAGCTGCAATAGGCTTTGAGTCCAGCAGTCAAAGCCTCGTCTTCACGTCGGTCCTCAATAGTTCCGCCAGCAACCCGCTGTGTCAGCGATTTCAGTGCGAAGTCGAGAGCGTAGACTGCTGCCAAGGGAGGCAGTAACCTCCTTTGATGTGTCCGGTAATCCAGGAGCCGGGTTTCAGAATCGCCAGGAGGACCGAATTGCCTGCGTTTTTGGCCATATCGAACCGCAATAGTCAAGCCGGATTTGGAAGCACTAAGTGAACCCCAGGCGATACAGACGCGTCCTGTAACCAGTGCACTCAATGTAGTAAAGAAACGTTTTGCAGGACTGCTGATCCGAGTACGATAGCTGCCACCTTCGTCAACGTCTGCGAAGCGATTTAGCAGGTTCTTGCGTGGAACACGCACTTGTTCAAAATGCAGCCGACCATTGTCTACTCCATTCAGTCCCATCTTGATCCCGGTGTCTTCAATCTTTACTCCGGGGCTTGGATTTCCCAGGGCATCCCGGATTGGAACCAGGAAGGCATGTACCCCATACGATGCGCCGTGTAACAGAAGCTGTGCGAAGACGGTGGCGAGCTGGGCATGGCAGGCAGCATTTCCGATGTATTGCTTGCAGGCCTGATCGTGGGGGGTGTGTATTACAAAGCAGTCGTCAGCAGGATCATAGGTTGCCGTGGTTTCAATGCCTGCAACATTGGAGCCGTGCCCGAGTTCTGTCATGGCAAAGCATCCGGGGAGTTCAAGACTGCCGATCTGTGGCAGGTAATCCAGATGATGCCGATCAGTCCCTAGCATGTTGATGCTGCCACCAAATAGTCCGAACTGGACTCCATACTTGATCAGTAGACTGATGTCGTGAAAAGCAAGCATCTCAAAGAAAACAATGGATTTCTCTGTGTCACCTTCACCTCCGCAGAGGACGGGATATGCGATCCTGCCCAACCCTTCCTGGGCCAGAAGCTTGCACCACTTGTAAACTTGCTCACGGTACTCATCCACGCTGGAGCCATAGCTGTAAGCAAACTCAGGCTGGCTGAGGAGTCTTCTTATCCGGTTCCGAAACTTGACCTGACTGCCATCCAGTATTTTCTGCAAGGGCAGGCTGTCTCTGTGTTCTCCAGGCTTGGTCAGATCGGGAGCCTGGGCTGGATAAGCCAGCAGTTCGGCAGCTGCTTCCTGGGAGAAAATCCCCAGAAGTTGCTCGATTTCTTCCAGTGCTGTATGGATATCGGATTGCTCTTCATCCAGCTTTGAAGCAGGTATCGATGTACCTGCGAGCACCTGCCCCAGTGCAAGAAGAGACAACTTTCTGTCTTTTGGAAAATTTTTAAAAGACTTTTGTATAGCAAGCCGTAGGGATTGAATCTGTGTAGCAGAAGGTGGAGCATCCGGTTGTAGCCAGGTGGAAAGAAACTTGCTGGTTTCATCGGAACACCATATCGGACCAGTGAGCTTGCTACGGATGGATTTGATTTCCTGCTCATTGAGTTCCCCGTCCGCCCAGACGATATACAGCAGGGGAAGCAAGCACTGGACAGCCGGGTTGGTCGGGATGGCAATTGCATCCTGAGAAGTTTTTTTGTCAGCAGACATCAGTTAGGAATATAGAACTGAATGGGCAAAAAAGCGAATCAGTTGATGGGCAGGGAACCTGCCCTCCTTTTTTCATAAGTACTCACTACTTGGCTAAAGGTCACTCATAAGCACGAAATGCAGTTATATTGTTGCAACAGATTCTCACTGAAGCGATCTGAGTACGTCGATGATAAGCTTCGAGGGCATGACTAACCAAGCCATCAACCGGGGCAGTGCAAATCAAGAACTGCACTTGGGGAAAGGTTCTAACAAAGTGTATTTTGCTCAGGTATTTTAGTGGAAGTTGCGAATGTGCCAATCCTACATAGTTAAGGAAAGCTATTGTCCAAAGTTCAGGCTGGATACCCAGTTTCGATTTTGTTCATACCAGTCAACAGTTTTCTGGATGCCATCATCCAGGAACTCTGAAGGCTCCCAGCCGAGCAGTTCAGTTCCCTGGCTGTGCCAATATCGGCTTGTGTTGACGCTACATCCGTGCGCTGGAGAGGCTCATGGTAGATTATGGCAGAATTTTTCACGCACTTTTCAATGATCTTCAGTGCTTCCGCCAGGGTATTCCGGGTGCCTGAGCCGAGGTTGATTACATTGCATCCCTGTGGCTTCAAGGCGGCAATTGTTCCCCGTGCGATGTCTGTTGCATAAGTGAAATCACGTGACTGTGATCCATCATCCATGCAGAATGACCGGCAATCCTTCGCGAACCCAGTGAATGAAACGAAAAAGGCTCATGTCAGGCCGTCCAGCAGGCCCGTAAACGGTGAAGTAACGAAGGATAGTGATATCTATCCCATACAGGTGGTGGTAAGCATGGGCGAGACTCTCAGCCGCCTTCTTGGTTGCTGTATATGGTGAAAGTGGTTGGTCAGTATTTGCTTCCTCGTTGAATGGCAAAGGGTTGTTCGAGCCATACAGGCTGGAAGTGGATGCCATCACCATCTTCCTGATGTCGTATTGCAGGCAATAGTCAAGAACGTTCAATGTTCCAGTCACATTGCTGTCGACATCGAACTGGGGATTTATGGTACTCTGCCGGGCCCCGGCACGAGCACCTAGCCCGGATTTCTCACCAGAGGTAGAGAATAAGGCCGTGTTTCGTGGTATAATTGGTTTATTATGAACAACTTACCACGTAGAAGGACGACGACCTTATGACTACAGAGTGTACCACGGAACGACTGGAATTCGAACGCTTTCGAAGGCAGCGTGTAGTCGGTCGGTTTGACGGCGGGGAGCTCGGGTCGGATGGCGGCGGGCTGCTGCTGCGGGAGCTGGCGCAGCGGACGGGGCTGTTCCGGCGGTTGAGTGCGTGTTTCCGGGATCACCGCGACCCGCAGCGGACGCAGCATCCGGTGGAAGTGCTGGTGGCAGCGCGCGTGCTGGGGCTGGCGCTGGGCTACGAGGACTTGATCGATCACGACACGTTGCGCCAGAGCAAGCTGTGGTCGCTGCTATGCGGGGCGGTAGGACGGGGACGGCGCAGGGCGAGCTGGGAGCGTTTGCCGCCGGGCAAGAGCACGCTGAACCGGCTGGAGCTGACGGGGCCGGCGCTGGACGCCGGCGAACGTTACAAGAAGATCGTGGCGGACACCGCGCGGCTGGATGCCCTGCTGGTGGACCTGTTCCTGGACTGGCACGGGGAGCAGCCGGAGCGCATCGTGCTGGACGTGGACGCGACGGACGATCCCCTGCACGGCCGCCAGGAAGGCCGCTTCTTCCATGGGTACTATCGCAGCTACTGTTACTTGCCGCTCTATATCTTCTGCGGCCAGCAGTTGCTGGGGGCGCGCCTGCGGACGGCGGACCGGGACGCGGCGGATGGCACGGTGGAGGAGCTGGAGCGCATCGTGGGGCGGATCCGGAAGCGCTGGCCCGGGGTCGCGATCTGGCTGCGCGGGGACAGCGGGTTCTGCCGCGACGAATTGTTGGCTTGGTGCGAGGCGCAGGGGGTGGAGTATGTGCTGGGAATCGCGCAGAACCCGCGCTTGAAACGGAGCCTGGCTCCGGAGCTGGAGCGGGCCCGGCAGGAATGCGAGCGGACGGGGCAGGCGGCACGGGTGTTCAAGGACTTCCGCTACCGGACGCTGGACAGCTGGAGCCGCGAGCGGCGCGTGATCGGCAAGGCGGAGCATTTGCCGCGGGGGGCCAACCCGCGCTTCGTGGTGACGTCGCTGGGGGCCGAGCGGATGGCGGCGCGCGCGCTCTACGAGGAGGTGTACTGCGCGCGGGGCGATATGGAGAACCGCATCAAGGAACAGCAGCTGGCGCTGTTCGCCGATCGCACCTCGGCGCAGACGATGCGGGCCAACCAGTTGCGCCTGTATTTCGCCTCGTTCGCCTACGCGCTGCTGGAGTTACTGCGGCGCTGGGGCCTGTCGGGCACGCGGCTGGCGCGGGCGCAATGCGGCACGATCCGCCTGAAGCTGCTCAAGATCGGCGTGCGGATCCGGGTCAGCGTGCGGGCCGTGCGGCTGTCGTTCGACGAGGGCTTCCCTGAAGCGGGCCTCTTCAGGCAGGTGTTGGCCCGTCTCCAGAGCCTGCCCCTGCGCTGTTAGCAGCTGCACTCCAGCCATCGTCTCGAGCCCCGTCGGAGGTCGCCGGGGATCAGTGCGTCTGCAGGGCGGGTTGCAAGCGAAAACAAGCCCCAACAACCGCGGATCTGGCGACCCTTACCAGGTATCTGCCCGGATCCGACGCCCCACGCAACATTGCCAGGCTATCCATCCACCCCAAATGGACAAAACGCCTCCGAATCTAAGACTCGTGAGAAGGTCGGGCTAGATGGATGACTGCCTTGAATTCATTCTCCTGAAAAATAAATTTCAGAGTTTCTGCTTCGGAAAGGTCAGCCTGTATGAACTGGAACTGCTTGTCGGATTCCAGCTGTTTGAGTCTCCACTGCTTTATTCTCGGGTCGTAGGCATTGTTGAGATTATCAATACCGACGACACTGTGCCCTTACTCCAGCAGTTGGGAGGTAACCCAATATGCAACAAATCCGGCTGCTCCTGTAACTAGATAGTTCGACATAGCTGGATGATCCGTCCTCAGAGACTGATCAGGTTGGGAAAGGAAGCTCCTTGCAGGGCATTACGAGTGTCGAAAACCAGGGTTCCTGCTTGCAGAATCCTCTCATAATCAACGCCGTCATGATCAGTAACAATCACTGCCATGTCGGCTCTCTGGACTGCTGCCAGCAATGGTTGGTGTTCCAGAGTTACTGAGCCGAGAGGAAAGTGTGTCACGTACGGGTCGCTGTAGGTGACTTCTGCTCCCATTTGAATCAATTGCATGGCAATATCCAGAGCCGGTGATTCGCGAATATCAGACACATTGCGTTTATAGGAAACTCCGACCAGATGGATGCGGCTTGCCTTGATCGGCTGACCATGTTCATTGAGTGCTTTCTGGATTTTATGGACAATATATTGTGGCATTTTGTTATTGATTTCAGAAGCCAGCTCAATAAATCGTGACTCAAATCCAGCCTGCCGGACTTTCCAGGAAAGAAAATGAGGGTCAACTGGAACGCAGTGCCCGCCAAGCCCCGGCCCTGGGTAAAAGGGCATGTATCCAAAGGGTTTTGTTGCAGCGGCTTGAATCACTTCCCAAACGTCTGTCCCCATCTAGTCACAAAGGGTAGCGAATTCGTTCACTAGCCCGATATTGACCATGCGAAAAGTATTTTCCAGCAGTTTGACCATCTCCGCAGTCCGCGTAGAAGAGACTGGTACAACTTGCTCCATGACCTGTCCGTAATAGAGTTCCCCCATTTCACAGCATGCTGTTGTGACCCCTGCAATGACCTTGGGAATGTTGCGTGTAATGTACTCGCAGTTTGCAGGATCGACTCTTTCGGGCGAATAGCAGAGGAAGAAGTCGACCCGACTCGCAGCCCGGATCCCTCAAGAATTGGAAGTACTGCCTCTTCGGTTGTACCCGGGTAAGTTGTTGATTCGAGAATGATCAACATCCCTTCATGCAAACTTTTCAAGAGAGCTCGCACCGCATCAAGGACGTGGGTTAAATCAGGATCCCGAGTCTTGCGTAATGGTGTCGGGACACAGATGGAAACTGCAGAACAGGAAGCCAGGTCAGCATAATTACGTGTAGAACTTAACCGTGAGGTTGATACCAACTCTTTCGGGTTTTTGGAATCAACGTCAGTGATATAGGATTCGCCTTGTTTGACGGCTTCAACTTTTGCTTCATTTATATCGACCCCTGTGACATAAAAGCCAGCTCTAGCCAGCTCAACGGCTAGAGGTAATCCTGTATAGCCAAGACCGATTACGCCTACTCGGGCAGTCTTCTTGTGAAGCTGCGCAACGAGTTGCTCAGCAGAGTTCATTGGGCGAGTTCCGATGAATAAACATCATCTGGTACCCATCGGCTTTGCCAGTCATCCTTGCACTACTCAATCGGGGAATCCACTTCGGAGGCAGGTTCTGTTCCGTAACGGTATCTCACAATTGTGCTGTGGTTAGTAAAGAAGGTGCGTGTTCCAGTGTTTGTGGATTGTGGATCAGCGTTCACCGAATACCCGCTGGGAGTGCCGATCATGGAGTATGCATATCCCGAGTGGAGGCCGTCTACAAGGGTTTCAGGAATCAGGTCTGAGGCAGCAGGTGAAGGTGTCGCATTGCCTGGAATCGGGCCAAGTTCATTCAGGTTTGCTGCGTATCTGCCGAATTGTGCAAAGTACTGGATCTGAGCGGTGTTGATAGTCCGACAAGCTTCAATGGCTCCAAGTTCGTAAGCCATCTTTTGTGTACTGGTAATCCTGGGGATTGCAAAGGCACTGATTATCAGGATGATCGCAATAACAATGAGGAGTTCAATCAGAGAGAAACCATAAATTCTTCTTCGTTGCATGCAGGGTACTCTTCCCTTTGTATTCTATGGCACAGTTTACCGTTTACCAGGTTATTGCTCGCTTAGGGTAAGAAACCTGTATGTAATTAACAAGCTCCTGTCTTTCAAGACGACTTGACCTCCAGTGCCGTGCAAGGATTGTCTCTCATTGGAAACAACCATTGCCTTCAGGCGCATTTCAGCGGGGAAGGGCACATAATCACAGGAAGAGGTTGTCCGGAATGGGGTGTCATTTGCACCTTTTTCCAGGAGGGACTATCCTACCCATAGACTCTACAGACGAACTGAAATGGAAGTGCTCGATACAAGCTCAGCGGAAGACCTAATGCCGACTATCTGGCATCCGTGGATGGGGGAGTATAACCGTCCTGTTCGAATTCCTGTGACCACTCCGACGCGATATGTATCGTTCCAATCAGCTCTTAACCTCCGCCTGCCCGGCGAGCACACCGGTGACTGGCATTATGACGTCTCATTCTTCACCGCTGCCACCAATCCGTACACGGTAACGCTAGCTGGCCCTGGCGGCTAGTCAGACACGACTCCGAGCCTCGGAAGCCGGGGTGTGCGTGATATGGCGCACATCCTCGCCAATCAAGTGATCCCGCCCGATTGCGGGCCAGTCTGGGTAGCCAATCACTATCGGGCGATCACCGACTACGTCCGGCTAGACATGATCGAGGGGCGATGCCTTAGATGTCCAAGGTATGCGCCGGTCTACATGATCAACCAGTGGCTCGACACGCCGGAACAAGTCGAGCACTTGGTCGAGGAGTACCTGAAGCCCCTTCGCAGCCAGCTCTCCACGCAAGAGAAAGAGATACACGACCAGTGGCTCTCAACCGTCGTCTTCTTACCCTAACGGCAAGCTAAGCGCTCCACGAACGCGTGATGGGGGCAGTGGTCGCACGTATGCAGGACACTTCCTACGTGCTCAAGGGGGGAACCGCGCTTGCGTTCGCATACGGCTTGGACCGGCATTCCACCGACATCGACTTCGATGCCGCCGAACCGGTCTACATCAAGGACCGTATCCACAGCGGCCTGCAGGATGCAGGTGTCGGGATGGCCGCCTTCATCATGGCCAAGGACACTGCGATCGGGCAACGCCTCAAGGTCCATTACACCGAGCCGGGAACCGACACCGACCGTCTTATGAATGTAGACATGAGCTTTCGTACGGTCCCGAGCGAGGACGACATCATCGTGGTCAACGGGATTCGTACGTACAAGGTCACCTTGATATTCGATCAGAAGCTAAGTGCTGCGAAGGGCCGCACAGTCGCGCGAGATCTCTACGATCTCGCCTTCTTGGCCAGCGAGTACGGCGATCAGCTTTCGGCTGGGCAGATCCGGTGCGCGGAAGAATTCACACGAGATTATGATGTCCTGGCGAACGAGTATCATCCGGCGTTTCGGCATGACAAAGTGCTGGGCGACTTGACGACAGAGCACTGATGTTCCGCATTGCCATCGAAGAGCAACTCGCACGTCGTGGCCAGGCTGTGATCAAGCAAGCAGTTCCCGTCGGCCAATCCCTCGCCCAGGTGCTCGCTTGGCACAACATTTGGCTCGAGACCGACGGACAGGAAGGGCGCAGGGCAGATCTCAGCGACACCGAGTTCAGGGGCGCGGTCTTGTGCGGAGCAAACTTCGAGAAGGTCGTACTCTCGCGAGCCGACTTCACAGATGCCGACCTGCGAAACGCGAACCTCCGAGACGCAATCCTGCACAGGCCGTCTTTGACGGCTCAGACTTGCGGGGCGCGGATGCCACGGGTGCGGACTTGACTGGGGTCCCCATGAGGAAGACCATGCTCGGAGGTACAACCAAGGGAATCGCCGAGGCGCTCGTGAAGGAAAGCAAGCGGCATGCAATCTCACGCGCATATCGCCCTAAGGCAGATAGCCCCAGGGACATTGAGCCCGACATCCAGTTCGCTCGCTAACAGATGCGAACTGCTAATCGGCCCCTTCGAGACATCCTCAGGCCGAGGCAACCGACGCATCCTTCGCGGAATATCAGTTCGGGGCACGGTACAAGACTGCCTCGTGCAGAGCGTAACCCATCGCATGGGCGGTCAGGCGCGAGTTGAAATGTACCGCCAACAGTGGTGAGATTAGGATCGACTTGAGGCCGCCGTTCAAATGCTCCGCCGAGACACCATGGAAAGGACCACCGGAGTGGCTGCGCTGGCAACAGACGCTATCGTGCTCCAGAACCGGTTGATCGCCGCGGGTCCGACCCCGGTCGCGGACATCGTTCGATTCGACTCGTGGATCAAGCCGCTGGTACGGCTGATCAAAGACGTACTACACGAGCGCTGCGTCAAAGTTCTTGCGCCCGGCTGAGGGCTGGAGTCTCGTACCGGCAATTCCTAGTGGCCTTGTTCCTGGCCGGGATCCGGAACATCAGCCCGCAGCCCCCGGCTTCAAGCTTCATTGTGTATTCGTCCTGCACTGGGCGTACCAATTGAGTTCGGACCCACCCCGGAGGAGCAGCTGCTGCCGCTGCTGTGGGCCCAAGATTACTTCAAGCAGTCCAGGGGACGAATTCCAGGGAGGGTATCTTCCAACTCCATCAAGTTGCTGGACCGTTGCCCTCTGTCTGCAAGGCTTGGGACGAATTTCACGTCTTGACGGAAGAGTAGGATGAGCCGCGCGCAAGCCAGGCTATCATGGCCTTGGCACGGGCTCGAGGAGCGTACGAGGTAGTAGAAGAATTGTAGGTCGCTGTGGAAAGAAGACCGTGGTCATCATTGCCAGTAAAGCAGTGGCGAGAATTGTGATCAAGGCCGAGCTCATGCGCCATTGCGAGTGGAACATCAGACCTTGCACATCAACTTGGCCTCCAACGCCTACTGAGAGGCCTTGAGCCTCTCCTACCAAGCCTGCTGCGAGGCCGTTAGCCTGACTCCATCGCCTATAAAACGTCGGTGACGTTGTGCTCTGCCATCTGCCGAACCCCTCCAACGTTATAAGTGTGTCGCCTTCAAGCCAGAGCCTATTGGGCAAACAGACCTATAATTCCCATTGTTTTTACCTACACGAAATCTTGTCGGTATAATAGATACGCTCTGATTTTGGAGGCTGATTCATGTTGCAACCTGCTGTAGCAGCTGTCTGCTGTTTGCTCCTGTACGTTCTTGTTTATCGTTTTTATGCGAGATACCTGGGAGCGCATATTTTCCGTCTGGACCCGCATGCCACGACACCTGCACACGCCATGCAGGATGGTGTGGACTACGTGCCGTGTAGGAAGGTTGTGCTTTTCGGCCACCACTATGCCTCGATCGCAGGTCTTGCTCCAATGCTCGGACCGGCAATTGCTGTCATCTGGGGATGGTTGCCAGGACTTCTCTGGGTTGTACTGGGAACTCTTTTCATCGGTGCTGTGCATGACTTCGGGGCACTGGTGATTTCCATGCGCAATCGTGGCATGAGTATCGGGAAAGTTGCCGAAAACCTGATCGGCCCGCGAGCGAAGGGGATTTTCCTGCTGCTCATCCTGTTCCTGATCTGCCTCGTGATGGGTGTTTTCATCCGGACGGTCTCGGGATTGTTTACTGCCGAGTTCTACCCGGAATCAGTCTTCCCGACGTTTGCCCTGATGGGCATTGCAATGGTGATCGGCTGGTTGGTCTACAAGCGCAATTTCTCAGTTCTGCGTACGACAGTCATTGGTTTTGTGTTGATGCTGGTTTCGATCGGTGTCAGCATGGCCATTGCTCAGCCAGACCTCAGCAGTAACACCTGGACACTCGTTTTGCTGGTTTATGCCTTTGCTGCCTCGACGATGCCCGTTTGGGCATTGTTACAGCCCCGTGATTACCTGAACTCCTGGTTGTTGTACCTCGGACTAGGGGCAGCCTACATCGGGTTGTTCGTGTTGCGTCCACAGTTTGCAGCACCGGCGCTAAACATGCACCCTGCGGAAGCACCGCCAATCTTTCCATTTGTGTTTATCGTGATTGCCTGTGGGGCGATTTCCGGTTTCCATGGCCTGGTTTCCTCAGGAACAACTTCAAAACAAATTGACAAGGAGACGGATGCCCTCCCAATTGGATACGGTGGCATGGTCGGGGAATCACTACTTGGATTGATGGCAGTACTGGCATGCACAGCAGGCTTCCGGTCTGCAGAAAGCTGGTCAACCCACTATGCCAACTGGGGATCGGCGAGTGGGTTGTCGGAGAAGATGCGGGCCTTTATCGACGGAACGGCAGTGTTTCTCACATCGATTGGCATCCCCCTGGAGTTTGGCCAAGCATTCATCGCTCTGGTTGCAGTCTCTTTTGCCCTTACTTCTTTGGATTCTGGTACGCGGCTGCTGCGTTACAACATCGAAGAAATTGCAAGCACGTTAGGTCTGCCTTTGCTGGGCAAGCGCTACGTAGCATCCACTACGGCTGTTGCCTTGATTGGTTTCTTTGCTTTTTATGAGATTCAGGGGCAGCCAGCAGGGTTGGCTCTCTGGAGCCTTTTTGGTAGTACCAATCAGGTGCTTGGAGCGCTCACCTTGCTGACCATCTCGATCTATTTGCGACAGAAGGGACGCAATTACCTTTACACATTCCTACCCATGGTCTTCATGCTGACTGTCACTGTGATAGCGATGGTGTGGGATTTGCGTAAGTACTGGGGTACTGGACAGCTTCTGTTGCTGTTCATTGCGGGCTCGATTTTTCTGCTGAGCCTGTGGCTTGTTGCAGAAGCAGTGATTCGATTCCGCAAGGATTCACTGGCTGCAGTTGCGGGCGATTAGAAGTCCCGGTTAAGATACTGGGAACTCAGTCCCAGATTCTTGAGGACAGGTCTTGTTCGACACAACCGTCGACGAGACGGTACCCGGACTCATGGAGTGGGTCCGCTGAGCAGCTTAGCCTTGGTGAGCCGAAATCACCGCGTGGTTCTGGTGTATCGTTACTGAAATCAGGATTAGATTCATTGATTGTCCAGATTAGTCGCCCTGTGAACCTGACCCGGACTTCCAGTTGTGCTCCACAGGACTGACAGTTGTAGCGGGGCATGCTGGTCCGGTTCAATACAAGGTTGCCCTGATAACACCGGAGCAGTCTGCATACAGCAGGAGAACCGTGGTAGCAACGTTGTTCCGGGGTTTATGCCAGCATGGTATCAGACCCCCTCTGACGTGCGAGAATAGACACACTTATTTCAAGTAGACTGTTATGTTTCAAGGTTGTGGAACTGCACTTATTACTCCATTCCAGGCGGATGGCTCGCTGGATGAATCCTGCCTGAGACGTCTTGTCAAGCGCCAGATAGCCGCTGGCGTTCATTTCCTGGTGCCTGGAGGGACGACTGGTGAAAGCCCAACACTGTCCGAAGACGAGCATCTGCGGTTAGTAGAGATCACGCTGGAAGAATCCTCGGGTAGTGTTCCGGTAGTCGCAGGTTGCGGCGGTTATGACACTCTCAGGAATGTGCGTCTGGCCAGGAAACTGGATACTCTGGGCGTTCAGGGATTGCTATCAGTAACTCCGTATTACAACAAGCCCACACCTCAAGGGCTGTTGGAACACTACTCAGCACTGTCAGCTGCAACAGACCTGCCGATCATCGTATACAACGTTCCTGGTCGTACAAACTGCAACATCCAGCCAGATCTTCTTTGCAAGCTCGCGGAGATTGATCACATTGTTGCAGTGAAGGAAGCATCAGGAGATATCGGGCAAATGGCAAAGATCTGTAATATCGTGCCGGATAAGTTTGACGTGTTGTCGGGAGATGATTCCGTCACACTGCCACTAATGTCCATGGGTGGTGTTGGAGTCATTTCTGTTGTTTCCAATGAAATTCCGTCAGAGATGGCAAAGCTTTGCGATTTGGCATTGAGCGGAGACTTTCAAGGGGCCAGAAGTGTTCACAACCAGTGGTTGCCATTGATGGAAGTCAACTTCTGTGAAACCAGTCCGGGACCTGTCAAGGTTGCTTTGGAGATGATGGGGTGGCTGGATCAAGCCCGCTACCGCTTGCCCATGGTTCGTCCTTCGCAAGCCAGTTGTAGCAAGGTTCACCATGTGCTGGAAAGCATGAGCCTGTTGCAACAAGCGGAATTAGCCTGACAGCTTGATTAAACGGAACTTCACCTCCGAAATTCGAATAATCGTAGCTATATCAGACAGATAGACCGAATCAACCTGCCAATTTACTGGCAACAAATTTGCCCGGATCGACCCCGAGCAAGTCGAATGCCTTGGCCTGCAGCGGCGTCGGCTTGGCGACCATCGGAAACGGGTGCTGCGGGGCGTCCGGCAGCGTCACCTCGTTCAGCGTGAGCGTGCCCAGATCCGCCAGCAGCTGCGCCGTCTTGAGCGAGCGGAACGCCCGCTCGACGTGCGCCAGGCCCTTGTAGGCCTCGACCGCCTCGGGGAGCCCCCAGGGCGGAGCTCTGCAGGCTCGTCCGGATGACGTATATGCCGTCCAGCTGCGCCTCCGCGTTGATCTTGTCCTGCTTCCTCGACCAGCGGATCTCGGCGTCGGTCACCTCGATGGCGAAGTGCTTATCCACTTTTTTGCGGCTGACGGCGATCCCGTCGGCCGCCAACTCGCCCGGCCGCAGCGGGGCCCGCCCGGCGCCCTCCGCAGCAGCTTGCGAATGGCGTCCGTCTTCAAGGCCGAGATCCAGGCCAGGCCGGCTGGCTCGAGGTCGTCCCGCAGGCGCGCCGTAGTGAGCAGGCCGCGGTCGCCCACCAGCGCGATGGACTCGAGGCCGAAGCGCTGCTGGACCTTCTTCACTTGCACCCCGACCGTGCTCGGATCCGCCGTGTTGCCGGCGAACACATCTACGGCCACGGGACAGCCGTCGGCCGCGCAGAGCAGGCCGAAGACGATCTGCTGCTTGCCGTCCCGGTTGTGGCCGAACGCGGCCAGTGGAGAACAGCGCCCCTCCAGATAGCTGGACGAGACATAGTAGAGCAGCAGGGTGGCGAGCTTGGAGCCGGGTTGGAGCACGCGGGCGACTATGGCGGCGAGGGCGAGGTCACGCCTGCGGCTGCGGGTGCGCTGCAGGAGGCGCTCGAGGCCAAGTTGACGGCCAGACGCCGAGGACGGCGGCGACATGGCCATGGGGCAGGGAGCGGCGGCGGCAGAAGGCCTCCTCGCCGGGGCGATAGACCTGGCCGCCGCGGAGCAGGGAGCGGATGCCGTCGACGATCTGGGGGGGCAGTTTGGAGAGGTTGGCGAGGGTGGTGCGGCGGATGCGCTTGCCGTCGCGTTGGGCTTGGCGGAAGAGGATGGCGGGGGGGGGGGCTGTTGCGGTTGGGGATGACGTCGACGTGGTAGGACATGGGGCGAGGCCTATTACATGGAAACAGTATAGAACACAATTATACTGTGTGTCAAGCATTGATAAAGATTATTATGCGCTAAGAACATGGTAACAAATATCCAGTTTTCAGTCCGGTCTGTGGAGCGGTAAACCGCGCTATTCCAATGATTTGGTGGACGGCGCTAGGGCTTAAGGGACGGTGAAGTTCCGACTAAAAGCTGCGATTCCGGGCGTCTGCGAACTAAAATACCAGTTTCAGTACACCCTGAAATGTGCGACCAAAGCCCTGTAACCTGACAATTCCGAAAAAGGAATGATCAATGGTACTGAATGGTTCCGACCAATTTCGGCTGTTAAATACATTCAATAAATCGAAGCCGATTTCCAGCGACACCAGTTCTGTGGTCTCAATGGGTCTTGAAAAACGCATATCCCATTGCTGGAAGCCCCGCATGCGGTATTCATTGCGTAGGGAGGTGCCTTGGCGGGTTTGATTGAAGTTGGTTGGCCTGACTGCTTGAAATACTGTTGGGTCGAACGCAAAGCGTCCACTGATCGACCTCCCTTCCTGCAGTGTGAATGTCTGGGGGCTGGAAGGATCCAGTATGTTGTAATTACCGATGCGGTCAGGACGGCCGACTCTCTGGAATGTATAAGTTGGGTCTTCATTCTGTTTGATGTCGAGGGGCAGCCCAGACCTCAGACGCCAGACCCCGCTGATGCTCCAGCTGTCTATCCAGCGGAAACTCCGCTGCCAGTCTCGTGGCAAGCGCAGTCGGTACTGCCAGGATACAGTCAGGGAATGTCGCCTGTCGAAGTTAGAATATGTCCATTCCTCCCCTACCAGTTCGTCTCCAAAGGCATTGCTGCCGTTGTCATAGGAATGACTCCAGTTGTAGCCAACATCCATTCCCAGTCCCCGGAACAGGTAACGGTTTGCTCGAAACTGTAAGGCTTGATAACGCGCTCCACCAGTACTTTGGAAGGATCGGATATTCCGGAAGTGGGAAAAGCGTCGCATGTTGTGGACAAAAGCAAAGCTGCGTAGCGGATTATTGACGAAGTGGTTCAACTCGTTCTGTTGATCCAGCCGCAGTGATCGCGTACCAAGAAAACTGCTGGTGAAGAAGATCCTGCCAGGTAAAAGCCTCTGCCAACTGAAATTCCAGTGATGAGCGTGGGCGTTCTCGAAGTTGGGGTCAAAGACCAGTACAGAGTACTGCACAATGTTTGGCAGGAAAGTAGTCGGTGTGGCACTTGGTAGTGCCATGATCGGTGACTGGAAGGCTCCTTCAGGGTCCCGTAATGTGAAGCGGTTATCAACACTGAAAGGTGGAAAAGTTGCCTGGAACAAGGCGGCAGCGCTGGCTCCTGCAAAGGTGCCATGGTCGAAGAAGCTGCCATAGGAGGCCCGAAACACAGAACGTCCTGATTCTCCAAGCAGCAAGCGGGACCACCTGTTGTTGGAAACCGGGGAATAGGCAATCCCGATACGCGGTGCAATGTTGCGACCCTTGGTCACGATGGTTGATCTGGGCAGGATTCCCCCATCAGGGTCGATATCTCCAGGAAATAACAGGTTGGGTGGTGAATCAGGAAAGCGCGTACTCTGTCCCCCTTCCCTAAATGTCATCAAGCGATCCAGGCTGTCTGTTGCAGGAGGCTGCTGTTCGTATCGCAGGCCAGCAGTCACTTTGAGTGTGCGAAAAGGGTGCCACTCTACTTCTCCGTAAGCTGCGAACTCATGCCAGCGGAGATCCAGGCTACGCTGTGTCTGTAGTCGAAACTCTCCAGGCCTGCCAAGCAGCAAGTCCCGAAGCCCGTGTCCACGGGACCGGATTGGAGGCCTTGGGGGCGTAGGGAAACTGAAGCTTCCGGCATTGTTTTCAGAGTTTGTGAATGGCCAGTACCCCAACTGGGCCAGAACTCCCCCTCGAAACGCGTACTTGTTCCGCCGATACTCAATGTCATTTCCCAATTGAATTGTTGTCTGGATGGATTTCTCTGAGTTGATGAACGGGGCGATATGCAACTGAAGTTGGCCGGTATCTGTCCACAGGCGGACGTTCGGAATTGTTTCCGGAGCTAGATGCTGGTAATTGAACCCAAATGATTCAGCTGACAAGTTCCGGTATGCAGGATGTCCACTCCATTGATTGTTAGAAAGCTGCTGAAAGGCCAGACGCTGGGTCATGACGAGGTCTGGGGATATAGTTACGTTGAGAGCATACTGCGAGAGATTCGAGACCTGTCGACGGTTTTCAATGATGCCGGGTGAGGCAGTTAGTTCCTCCTTGAGAGGTGCATTGATCCGATTGCGGTACACGTAGTGGCTCATGTGATGCGCAAGACTCCCGGCCTGCATGTCGACTTTGGCGAACAGGAGTTGGCCGCTGCTACGCATGTTTTCACTTGCTTGCAGCAGGTTTTCATCGAGATTGGGTCTTGGCAGAAATGCTTCCAGGTAGTTCTGCATGACTGGGTCCATTCTTGTGGCCGGGATCTGGCTGTTAGGGAATGCAACTCCACTCAGGGGATCTTCAGGGATAATTGTGCTGCCTGTGAAATTACCTGCTCGAATAGCATTGGTGAGTACTTGCTGGACAGATTCATGTCTGCGGTTGGTGAGCCAGCCTTCACCATCCAGAAACATGTACAGTTTTTTTCGAGGCCATAGTGGGCCGCCGATTTGAGCACCGCCAACCCAGCCAGCGACCTTGTCCCTTGATCCGTCAAAAGAGCCAAAGGACTCGCTCCACGAAGGTCGCATGAAACCTCGCAGGTGCCCCTGCCATTGATCCGAGCCGGAGCGTAGTACAGGGGCAACAACTGCCCCGGCGTTACGACCCTCGCGTGATGAATAGGTGTGTGTGATCACACGCAGGGAGTCGATTGCTTCGGGTGCTGGCCCGAAACTGGCGGCCTGGGATCCTGTGATCCTGTTCTGGGCATTGTTCAGAACACCATCAAGCTTGTAATTGATAAAGGAACGTCTTGATCCATTTGCAGAAACAGATGCTGCACGACCTGTAAAGGGATCAATATCCAGCGCTGTAACGGGCGTCAGGCCTGGTACCAGGTGAAGCAGCTTGTCAAGGGTTGTACGACCCTCCGATCCAATCACGATTGGCAGGGCTTCGATCTGCTCGCGAACAAGGCCATATTCCAGGGCCATCTCTTCCAGTCCTGAGCGTGGATTGGTCAAGGCGGGCTGCAAGGGGCGTATGAGTACCACAGGGACTGTTACAGGGATCCCTGGCAAGATCTCGAATGGTTCTGATCGCCATGCTGTGTAGTGTTCATGGACCAGGGACAGGGAGTAATTGCCAGCTGGAACCCGTGTAAAACGAAAGCTTCCGTCCGAAGCCGTCTGGTCTCGCAACACCTGGGCACTGCGGTGGTTGATGAGTTGAACCTCGACTCTTGCAAGCGGGGCTTGGTTCTCATCCAGGACTTTGCCGGTAACTTCTCCGCTTTGAGCCAAAAGGATAGACTGTGCAAACAGAAATATCAGGCCAAGGAAGCCACACTTTGCTGCGTGGCGCATAACACTTTCAGTGTAACGGGACTATTTCAGGTCTTGACGGATGTGACGAGCCCGTTGGCGGATTCGCGTGAGCAGTTCGCCGGGTGAGAAATTCTCATCCCTCAGGTCGAGTGCTTCGCGATTGTTGAAAAACATGGCAATCAGGGTTTGGTCGAGAGCGAGTGCTTCGGTCAGTAACTGGCGGCTTTCATCAGTGCGGCTATTTGTGGCTGCTGGCTTGTCCCGCTCAGCGCGATAGGTCCAATACCTGCGTGGAAGAGCTTCCGACAGGGAAGCGAAGATATCGCTTTCGTGATCCAGGATGCCGTTCAGGTGAAAACGAACCACATTTTGCAGACTCTTGGAGACAGCAACCTGGTTCATCCCGGGATGGCTTAACAGGCTGTTCAGGGCATGCACGTGTGCCAGCAGTTCCGAGTCATGACTCAGGATATTGCTCACGTAACGATCCAGTTCGGACTCAAGAAGACTTGATTCAAGCGGCTGGAAGGACCTGCGTGCAGCATCAGCGTAATGTCTCAGCAACGAGTTTCGAACCAGCCCCCCGGAAGGCGCCTGTGCAGGACCTGTCACAGCAGTCTGCAACGGTGCAAAACCAGCTGTTTCAGTTCCAGCACTGGTGATGGCAAAGGAAACCGGTTGGCTACCTGCAGCGGCAAGAAGCTTCTTCTCGGCTTGTTGCCTGGACTGTTCGCTGCCCAGGTTGCCGTAAAAATGAATCTGTTTGGATGTACCGCCAACCTGTAGTGCTTCTTTCCACAAGCCGGTTTTTGCGAGCAGCCAGTTGCCGTCGATGAGAGCATCCAGCGTAGCTGCGTTCTGCGTCTCACCGGGATCTGATGCGATGTTCCCATTCCCGGGGAAAGTATTTGTTGTGATACCTGCTGTGATGATTGTCGGGCTGGCAGGATCCTGGTATTCAGGCAGGTCGAATCCAGCAGTTTGCATGCTAAACAGGCTTGGTGCCGGGGCTAGTTCCATGAGCGGTACCGGTGCCACCTCAAGGATCGTAAGAGTTGACTGCGGTGCCTGGTTCACAACCGGCGCTGTCCACTCGAATCGAGCTGGACTTTGTGAACTGGCAGGTGTAACAAACGTGCTAGATGCTACAGCTAAACTGGCTGAGGATGCCTCAGCGTCCAGTAGAGTTGCAAGTTGTGGAACAGGCTCTGCAATCGGATTCTCAAGCAACGGCACGAGCTGCCAGCCTGTCCATGCCATGATGGCAACCGCCGCAAAACCCGAAGCATACGCCGGGAGCACAGGGATACTGGGCAACTGGAGCCAGACAGGAAGCTGCAGGGGCTTTCTGGAAACAGGCAGGTTCTTGACTTCAAACTCCAGACGTTCACGTAGCGCTACCAAGGCTGCTGCCCTGCGATCTGACGGAAATTTGAAATGGAACTCCTCGCGAAGCCTGTACTCGATTTCTGCCAGTTGAATATGAATGTTCGCAGCAGATTCCTGGCAACTCAAGCAATCCGAGAGATGTTCTCTGCGCTCGCAACTCAGTGGTTTCTCGGCGTACATCAGCAGGTCTTCTGTGCTGAGGTGAGTTGTTATCCGCTCTGCTTCTATGGCAAGCCGCTTGCGCAATTGATTCAGCAGGACAGGATTCGAGGTTGTTTGCGAAGGCCGCTCATAGTGCTGGAAAGCGGAAGCAGCAATGACATAGGCTTCCTGCAGATCGACAAGGCGAGCCTTGCAATCAACGCACTCCTGCACATGCAGGCAGAGAGCCCGTGTGGACAGTTCACCCTCTGCGTATAGCAGTAGATCTTGGTTGCTTAGATGGTTCACTTGTTTGATCTTGTGGCGTTTTGAGCTTCTCAATTGCCCGGGCAACATAACTTGCCACGGTGGAAATCGTGATATCGAGTATTTCTGCGACCTCTCGGAACTTCAATCCCTCTGCACGTAACTGCAAGCACTCCTTTTCCGTTCTTGACAGCTTGTGCCAAGGCAGACTTGAAATCTGCAGGGAAAGTTCTGTTGCGTTCAGTTCCTGATATGAACTCTGATGTGCCTCTACCTTTTCCCAGCCCTCTTCATCCAGCAACTCCGGAGTCTTCTTGCGGACGTGGTCCATTGCAAGATTACGGACTACACGGAAAAGCCATGCCTTGGGATGCTCGATTGTCTCGTTTTTGCTGCGAGCCAGAAAAAAGCGAACGAATGCTTCCTGAGTCAAGTCCTCCAGATCATTAGAATTACGAATGGACCCTTGTAGAAAGCGCATCAGACTTGCAGAGTGTTGTACAAACAACTCCTCTGTCTCCCAAGCTGCCTGAGAGGCCAACTCCGGATGAGTCGGTTCCAACATAATATCCTGTGCATGCTCTTGCCATCAGTCCAATTCACAAGACGAATGAACAGCCGATTCTTATGGCAATGAGAACAAAAGCTTTAACAATGATTTTCCACCCAATAAATCTGAATGTCAAGTGGATTGATGGAGTTGAAGCTCTAACCGAAGGTCAGATTCAGCCTGTTTCTCAAACAGGTGGTCACCCCTATAATGGTTAATCCGACGCCACCTGCAGGATATATCAGTAAAGTAGACTCTGCGGCAGAAGGAGGGGAGCCCATTGCACAGTATTCAGTACTTGAGACCAAAGTCTCTAGAGGAGTGCCTCAATGCATTCGAAATGCATGGCTCAAATGCCCGGGCACTGGCAGGTGGTACAGATTTGCTGGTTCAGATGAGAACCGGTCGCAGAACGAATGAGGTTGTGGTTGATCTCAAGCAAGTCCCTGAACTCAACACACTTGAATTCGATCCGACCAAGGGTCTGACCATCGGAGCGGCGGTTGAGTGTTACCAGATTTATGCAGATCAAGCCATTTGCAAGTCCTACCCTGGGCTCATAGACACCGTTTCAATGATTGGTGGAACCCAGATTCAGGGCAGGGCGTCCGTGGGCGGTAACCTTTGCAATGCGGCCCCAAGTGCGGATACCGTCCCGGCACTGATTGCGTACAGGGCAACCTGTCGAGTTGCTTCGAATAGTGGCAGTCGTGATGTGGCGGTCGAGGAATTTTGCACGGCTCCCGGGAGGAATGTCCTGCAGCCGCATGAAGTGCTTGTCAGCCTGCACCTGCCTGCACCTGCACCGAACTCGGGTGCCTGCTACCTGCGGTTCATTCCACGCAATGAAATGGATATTGCTGTTGCTGGAGCTGGGGTTTCAGTAGTGATCAGTGACGGAGTCTTTCAGGATGCCCGTGTAGCACTGGCTTCTGTCGCACCAACACCAATTCTCGTGGAGAAGGCAAGCAGTGCACTGGTCAATCGACCAGTGGGACAGGAAGCAATTATGAATGCAGCCAAGGCGTCCAGGGAAGCAGCCAGCCCCATCAGTGACATGCGCGGAACGGCAGAATATCGTAAACAGCTATGTGAGGTCTTGACTCGTCGTGCCCTTGAAACTGCCGTGCAACGCGCCAATGGGGGTCAAAGTCAATGAAGAAATCTCACGTTCAATCAACCATCAATGGCCAACAGGCCGAATTTCTCTGTGAACCACGGCAATCACTGCTGGAAGTTCTGCGTGATGTCCTCGGGCTGACCGGGACGAAGGAAGGTTGCAACGACGGCAATTGTGGCGCATGTACAGTCGAGATGGATGGTCGCATCGTCCCTTCCTGCCTGGTACTCGGTGTAGAGGCAGAGCAGACGAATATCACGACGATTGAGGGCATTGCGGAGGGCAGCGGCCTGCATAAGATCCAGAGGGCGTTCCTGGAAGGTGCAGCCTTGCAGTGTGGCATCTGCACTCCGGGATTCATCATTGCTGCCAAGGCGCTGCTGGAACAGAATTCCAACCCGAGTGAACACGAAATCCGGCTATGGCTAGCCAATAACCTCTGTCGCTGCACTGGGTACGACAAGATTGTCCGTTCCGTGCAAGCTGCCGCCTGTCATATGCACAAGGAGAATCACTGATGAGTTCAACGACTAACACAACCCTTGCCCAGGAAACCGCCCGGCAAAGCTCTGGTAATGGGGCACATTCGCAACCGGATTACGAGCACAACATGGTGCTCGCCACTGAGACGTTTGATGTAGTCGGTACGCGTCCGGTTCGCCATGACGGTTCAGACAAGGTAACTGGCCGTGCCAAGTATGGAGCTGACATCCAGTTGTCAAGGATGCTGTTTGGTGCCATCTTGCGCAGCCCTCATGCCCATGCACGGATCCTCTCAGTGGACACTTCGAGAGCTGAGCAATTCAAGGGTGTTTTTGCAGTCGTCACGGCGGATGACCTACCCCCCGCAGGGGACAAGATCGTGGATGTCGGTGAGGGCGATACGCAGCTTGCCTATGTTCATGGAAACGTCTTGGCAAAAGGAAAGGTGTTGTATGAAGGTCAAGCCATCGCTGGTATTGCAGCGGTTAACGAGCATGTAGCCAGGGAAGCCGCTCAACTGATCGAGGTTGAGTACGAAGTGCTTTCCTGTTCGATGACGGCTCCGGAAGCAATGCGGGATGATGCAGAACTCCTGCATGAGGAAATGCGTACAACGGAGCTTGGAGAGCCATCCGACAGGGCATCCAACATTGCAGAGCACTTGCAGTGGAAGATTGGGGATGCTGAGGACGGATTCTCCAAGTCAGATGTTGTAGTGGAACACACATTTGATACGGCAACCGTTCATCAGGGTTATATCGAACCCCATAATGCAACCGCTCTTTGGAACAACGATGGCCGTTTGCATATCTGGTGCTCAACGCAGGGTGCCTTTGTTGTTCGTGATGTAACTGCTACTGTCCTTGATATCCCGGTTTCGGCAATCAAGGTCACTCCGATGGAAATTGGTGGTGGTTTCGGAGGGAAAATCCCCGTTTATCTTGAACCGGTAGCAGCACTGCTTTCAAGGAAAACAGGATGTCCAGTCAAGTTGCTGATGTCCAGGGAAGAAGTTTTTCTGGGCACTGGCCCCACGGCAGGCACTCATTCGCGCATCAAGATCGGGGCAACTTCCGATGGCAAGATTCAGGCCATGGAGGCTACCCTTGCCTATGAGGCTGGTGCCTATCCCGGTTCTTTTGTTGTTCCAGGCGGTATGTGCGTGTTTGCAGCGTATGACTGCCAGAACGTGAACGTCGACTGTTATGACGTGGTCGTGAACAAGCCGAGTTGTGCGGCATACAGGGCCCCAGGTGCACCCCAGGCGGCGTTTGCAGCCGAACAGGTGATTGATGAAGTTGCTCGCAAGCTCGACGTGGATTCAGTTGAGTTCAGGTTGCAGAATGCGGCTCGTGAAGGTACTCGTCGTGCAGACGGTCCCAAGTATCGACGCATTGGTTGTATCGAGGTACTGGAAGCGGTAAAGAATCATCCTCACTATCAGGCGTCCATTGAAGGGCCTAACAGTGGCCGTGGAGTTTCCATTGGTTTCTGGTTCAATGTGGGGTTGGAATCTTCCTGCACTCTTAATGTGAATATCAATGGCACGGTGAATCTTGTTGAAGGATCGCCAGATATTGGGGGAACCCGCACATCAATTGCCATGCAGGCTGCCGAGGCCCTGGGGATTCAGGCTGAGGATGTTTTCCCGGAAGTCGTGGATACGGACTCTGTCGGCTTCACTGCGGTGACTGGTGGTAGTCGCACAACGTTCGCAACCGGCTGGGCAGCCCATGATGCAGCGCAGAAGGTTGTGGATGAGATGAAGAAACGTGCAGCCAAGCTGTGGGATGTCGAGTCCGGGGCTATTGATCACAGCAAGGGTGTTTATTCTTCTAATGGCAATAGCACAACTTTCAAGGAACTTGCTGGGCAGAGCAGGAAGACTGGAGGTCCAGTCAGTGCAACTGCAACCGTTATGCCGCGAGGCGTTGGCGGCTCTTTTGCAGCCAATATTGTTGATGTGGAAGTCGATCCTGAAACGGGCAAGGTAGACATCAAGCGTTTTACTGCTGTGCAGGATGTTGGCAAGGCCGTGCATCCAAGTTATGTTGAGGGGCAGATGCAGGGCGGGTCGGTTCAGGGCATCGGTTGGGCTCTCAACGAGGAATATTACATGGGGGAACTGGGCACAATGAATAACACTTCCCTGCTCGACTACCGCATGCCGACAGCACTGGATCTCCCGATGATCGATACCTGTATAGTTGAAGTGGCCAATCCTGGACATCCTTTTGGTGTGCGGGGTGTTGGGGAAGCGAATATTGTTCCTCCACTAGCTGCCATTGCCAATGCTATTTACGATGCTACTGGCGTTCGCATGAAGCGACTACCCATGAACCCACCGGCTGTCTGGGCAGCCTTGACCAAAAAGAATACTTGATCCATCACCACAGTGATGTGGCTTGGGCTCGTCTTGGAGCTGACGTCAGTCGACCCAACCGGATTTAAGTTTCCAGGCATCCAGTCGCACAACCCGGGTACCCTTGCCACCAAATAGTGACCAGCCCCGACTGTCTGAAGAAGGAAAGATCCGGCCTGTGATCGCAACTCGTCCTTTTTCTGCTAAAACCTCCACAGACGACGAATCGACAAGTACATGCAGGAATAGTCGCCCATCCTTGAGATCAAGTCGCGCCGAGTGTTTTCCAGCAAAATTCTCATGGAACTCAGTCTTGCCGGACTCAGTCCGGTCAACCCATACTTCCCGTAAAGCAGTCATGTAACCGATACGGATTCGTTCCTTGCCACCTTCCCTGACGCTGACCCCGACTTCGGATGATTCACCAACCTCCAGTTCTACCTGCACCTCAAGAAGTTCGGCAGGGAACTTCTGAATCATGCCGTTCGCTTCATCGAGAGCTTTATCCCTTACTGTGAGATGTTCACCACGAAGCGATGAGATCTCGCGGATTTGCTCCTGCACCAGCCGGATGCCCTCCTCGAAGGATTGCAGGCTTAACTCCCGAGGTAATGACTGCGCCCCGCGCCAGGGGCTTGTCGGGACTTGGCGTGCGTAGTTCCAGTTGTTCATCCAAGCCAGCATGATGCGGCGGTCATCTACAGCTGGTACATCGGACCAGGTCTGCGCAGCATAGAAGTCACTGCCGTGATCAACCCACAATACGGTTTCCGGCGGTTCTCATTGACGAAGTGCTTACCGTCGAAGTGCCCTACGAAATACTGGCATCCTGAGCCACCTGCAGGATGGCCTTGTCCCGAGTCAACCTGAAAACCCACCTCGACTCTCCATTCAGGTTGTTGACCGGGAGCTTGAATACAAGGCGGCGCTGCGCGGCGGTGTCGTGATTGTCGCGGACCGATGGTTCGCGAGCAGCAAGACATGCTCGGGCTGCGGTCTTGGGCTGAACCGTCTGCCGCTAGCGGTTCGCACGTGGACATGCTCGGGCTGTGGCATGGCGCATGACCGCGACGTGAATGCCGCGATCAATCTAAAGAACTACGCCGTGAGTTCCACGGTGTCTGCCTGTGGAGGGGAAGGCTCTGGCCTTGGCGGCAACGCCAAGACGAAACCGGCCCCGCGAAGCAGGAAGTCAGCTTTGAACCCGTTTAGGCGGGTTTGATTAGGTATGACAGAACGGTGATAACCTCACTCGAAATCTATCGTTCCGTTAGGGCAGCTGGATTGGCCTTCCTTGCCTGGGAGTCTCTTTTGTTACTCATTCCGGCTCTACTGGTTCGTTTGCAGGAAGCTCGCTATCATCGTAGTTTGCTCTGAAAATGTCGTCGGTAATTCTTGAATCCAACATCCCTGAACTTGAACTTGTTTCGCGCGGCAAGGTTCGTGACTTGTATGCAGTTGATGATCAAAGGCTGCTCATGGTCGCCACGGACAGGCTTTCCGCCTTTGATGTCGTGTTGCCAACACCGATTCCACGTAAAGGCGAAGTACTGACCAAGCTGTCGATCTTCTGGTTCGACTTCCTGAAGGATGTTATTGGTACACATTTCATCACCGCTGATGTTGCTGAGTACCCCGAGGAGTTGCATAATCACCGTGAGCAGCTTGAAGGACGCTCGATGCTGGTCAAACGGCTTGAAATGTTTCCGATTGAATGCGTGGCGCGCGGTTATATTGTGGGCTCGGGATGGAAAGATTACCAGAAAACCGGTGAGGTTTGCGGTGTGTCACTTCCTGAAGGAATGTCCGAATGCGGCAAACTGCCGGAAGCGATTTTCACACCAGCAACTAAGGCAACGAGTGGCCATGACGAGAATATTGATTTTGAACAGGCTAGCGGCCTGATCGGCAAGGAAGCTGTGAGTCGACTCAGCGATCTGACACTCGCTATATACGACCGTGCTTCCCACCACGGGCTGGCTTGTGGTCTGATCCTGGCTGATACAAAGCTTGAGTTTGGGTCCCTGAACGGAGAAATAGTTCTGGGGGATGAAGTCCTCACTCCAGACTCTTCCCGATACTGGCCACTGAACCTGTACCAGCCAGGAAGAGGGCAGGATTCCTATGACAAGCAATACGTCAGGGATTACCTAGAAGACGTGCAATTCAACAAGCAGCCTCCCGGACCGGAACTGCCAGAGGAAGTTGTGGAAAATACTTCGAAAAAATATATTGAGGCTTGCTGCACCTTAACAGGTAGTGACCTGTAAGTCGGGCACAAGATTTATTGCAGTTCATTCGGCTCGCAACGTTCAGCTTGGTCTTCATCTATGGTGATGAAATCTGAACTGTACGGCTGGTCAGGTGGTACAATTCATTCGCAATGATTACCAATTCTTCAACAAAGACAACGCGTCGGACTGCTCTGGGTGCAGTGACCTCTCTGGCAGTACTTTCCAGTGCAACCAAGGTCGGGCTAGCTGCTGAAAAAGCTCGCTCGGACGGCAGGTTGAACCAGTCTGTCTGCAAGTGGTGCTACCGCGACATGTCGCTTGAAGACTTGTGCGAGCACTCTGCCGGAATGGGCATCGTATCCATTGAACTGCTGACCGAGGATCAGTGGCCTGTGCTGAACAAATATGGGCTGACCTGTGCAGTCGGTAGTGGTATCTGTAATATTCCCAACGGCACCAACCATAAGGAAAACCACAGCAGTATCGAAGCCAATGCTCGCAAGCTCATCACAGCTGCGAGGAAGGCTGGCGTTCCGAACCTGATTCTGTTCTCGGGCAATCGACGCGGTATGTCTGATGAAGAAGCCTGGGACAACTCTGCTATTGTGCTCAACCGTATCAAGAAGCAGGCCGAGGATGATGGGGTCACAATTGTGATGGAGTTATTGAACTCCAAGGTCAACCACGCCGATTATCACTGCGACAAGACTGCCTGGGGAGTCGAGTTGATGAAACGTGTCGAGTCGCCACGAATGAAACTGCTCTATGACATTTATCACATGCAGATCATGGAAGGGGATGTGATCCGCACAATCCGTGACAACTACGAGTACCTGGCTCATTTCCACACAGGTGGCAACCCTGGTCGGCACGAACTAGACAAATCCCAGGAACTCAACTACAAAGCAATATCCATGGCGATTGCGGATCTTGGATTCAAGGGATACTTTGCACACGAATTCATCCCTGAACGTGATCCAATGACATCACTGCAGGAAGCGGTCGAACTCTGCAACGTCTGATTCGCTAAGACAGCATTTACCCGAGTCCCAGCACTGAACCAGTCCGGGTCAGGGATTCAATTCCGTCCTAGCGAATGATTGGACCCCTGGTGTCCAGCAGAATGTTCACGCAGAGGTCATTTCCGAACGTGTTCCAGTCCAACAGGCTCCAGACGATTTCTTTCTGACGTGTGATTTCAAAAATTTGAGGAGCCTCTTGCTCGGCATGAGTGTTAGTCACAACAATATTGTTATTTGGCAGTGCCTGCAACTGCGTGACCCAGTAAAGCTTGTAACCCGGGAGTTCATTCTGATCAAGGCTCCAGGTGATGTCGCCCTTGGGATTGACCTCAAGAACCCGGTTGTTGTTCCCGCCGCCGATCAGAGTGTTGCCATTCGGTAGACGATATGCCGAGTAGACATTGTCACCGTGACCACGGTGAGTGGGAGTTGCCGGTCCTGTCATCTGCAACTTGTATTCCCAGATCACCTGACCGTCTCTTGTGTACTCGCGTACAGTCCCGTCATTTTCGTGTGTGACCAGGTAGGTATCCTGCGGTGTCCGCCGAACCAGTCTTGTGTCGCGGTGAGAATACGGCTTGTCCACGACCAGTTGGATCTCATGTTGCACGGCTCCATTGCGGTCGACCTCGATGATGCGACGGTTGCCTGTCTCTGAAATCATAGTCCAGCCGTTATCAAACCGTTCAAAAGCGTGAATCTCGACTTTGTCAATATCGCTCGACAATGGCTTCGATTCCCATTTCCAGACGACTTCCTTTTCAGGTGACAGTTCCACGATCATGTTGCGTGCAGTCGGCACCAGCAGGTTGCCGCCAGGAAGGAGGTGCATGTCGTGGGCATTGAAACCGTTAGCCCAGGACCAGTCCACGGATCCATTCGGGTTCCGAATGGATACACTCCCCCTGTCTTGTGCAATGAGGCGTGGAACCACTCCGCTAGCCAATGCATGGAAACCTGCAGCTAGCGGAGCAGCCATAGATGCCTGTAAAAATCCGCGCCGATTCATTCCTCAGTTCCTCATAGTCAGTTCACCTTGCTGTGCCATGCATTGAGTCAGCTACTAGATGAATTTGTACTCACCCGGGCGAGGTACATCAGTCACCTTGTGATTCTTGGACAAGGATGGATTGTCCGGGATCAGATTCTGCTTCGAGTTCATTACCATGTCCCATGTCACCTCGGTACCTGAGTAGGCAGATTCGCGTCCCATGATTGCTGTCATAGTCGAATATGCCACAGGCAGAGCCCGGTTCATGTAGGGCCCTGAGCCGACCACAGAAGCCACCATATCGATGTGTTCCTGCACAAAAGGGCTGATCTCGGATGGTATTCCCAGATCACGACCAGTGGAACGTCCACGAGTACCGACGATCAGTTCATTGACACGGCGAACTTCGCGCCCTGGATACTGCCTGCAGACGCTGGTCATGCGCACGCCATTGGCGTACACGAAATCAGAAGCCACGTGGTCGTAGATATTGCCATAGAGCTTTTCGCGGGGTCGCCAGATAGCTCCACCAGATGCTACGACGCTGACCGGATGGGTATCACCCATTACCCAGTTGATGACATCAATATTGTGCAGGTGTTGCTCGACAATCTGGTCACCGCAGATCCAGACGTGCGAGTACCAGGCGCGTTGTTGCCATTCAAGTGAGTCCTGGTCCAGCTGTTCCTGGTAATCGGCTCCCTTGATAACAGGTCCGGAGATCCAGTTTGCGTAAGTTGCTACAACCTCACCGATTTCCCCATCCTGAATGCGCTTGACAGACTCGACATATTCCTTCTGCGAGCGTCGTTGAGCACCAATCATGACGGTAAGCTTTTTCTGCTCGGACAGTTTGGCCAAACGGATCATCTTCTGCGCTCCCATGCAATCTGTTGCCAAGGGTTTCTCCGCGAAGATGTGCTTGTTAGCGTTGACAGCGTATTCAAAATGCGTTGGACGCCATCCAGGAGGTGTGTGCAGGAATACGATGTCCACTCCCGAATCAATGACCTTCTTGTAGGCGTTGTAGCCGAGGTAGCGATTCTCAGGTGTAACCTTGATCTGATTGCGAACCTCAGGATCAAACTCGTCAGAATCGCGCAATCTGCGCAGCGATGCCTCAAGCTGGTCCTCAAAGAGATCACCCATCGCTTGTAGCTCATAATTCGGGTTGGCTTTGATTGCCTCGGCGACTCCGCGCGTACCACGTCCGCCGCAACCAATGATTCCGATGGTCAGTTTCTTCGGTTCTTGTCCTCGCAGGACTTCTGGTCGCACAATGCTGAATGCCGCTGCGGTTGCAGCAGCTGTCTGGGTCGAACCCTTCATGAATTTCCTGCGAGATACTTCACTTGCCGGAACTGTTTTAGTGGATCTTTGTTCTTTCATTTTTAAGTTTTCCTTTTACAACTATTTCGGATCGAGAAAAGAAGCTTAGGGTACATATTGTACCCATCTGAGTGCCTGGTAGTAATCAGCGGACTTGGAACTCTAAGTTGGACGCTTTATCTTGCCGCTAACAGAGAGGGCTACTGTTAAACAAACCGAACATTATCTGCCATGACAAAAAACTGAAAACGCTCCGGTGGCAAAGAAGCTTTTTCCTCACCACTTGCGTTGGCCCAGGTTTTATAGGCACTTTCGGCAAGAGAGGCATTCAGGAAAAACAGAAATTTCTCTGAGAAAAATTCGATCGGCGGTGGCTGTCGAAAGGTGAGGCGATAACCCATGGCATTCTCAAGGTCGATATCTGCTTCGGTTGCCTGTTTGTCTTCCAGCAAAGTGACAAAGCTGGAGCGCCCTGCATGTGGCCATACATCCGGATGCAAAAGGGTACGCAGGTTCGGTTGCGTCTCGAAAGTCGTTTCACACTGCCGGATCCATTCCAGTACTGATGCACCCCAGGTCCAGTGACGGATGAAGGTACGGTACTGCTCGGCAAGGTTTACGGCGAGTCCAAAGCGAACCTGGGAAAGGGTGTTGTCGGATTCAGGCAGTGCCTGGAGGTTGTCAGGGATCAGGGATTCGGAATCAATAATCCATTCAGCGTTTTCGATCAGAACTTCAATTGAACCCAAATCGCTACATGATCTCAGCATCAGGGGAGGCAGTTCAAAGGAACGTTCGCCCGGTATTTCAATGAACTGTCGATGACCGAATATCTTGACCATTGGCAACTCTGCTCGCTTCCTGCTCAGAAACCAGATTCCAAAGCAGAATTTAACATTTATTGTTCGTGGTTGCTGATGATAATAAGCAAATTGCTATGCAATCTTCAAGTCAGAGATCTGCCAAGTGCCGACTTTGACGAGATCGTTATTGAATTGACAGCACTGTGTGAGTGGTGAATGTGCTATGAAAAGACAGCGCTGGATATCAATTCATCCCACACATTCCACTCATGCAAGCGGGCGCTCCGCAGTTGCCTTCCACTGGAGCAGGGCAAGTCTGTGACTGGGAGATTGCCTTCTGTGCAGAGAACGTTGAATAAACCTTCTCAATTGAACGACTGCCACATTCACAGGTGTCTGGTTCCGGTTCAGGATACCTGACGAGTGTCTCGAACAGGGTATTGCAGTCACCACATTTGTACTCGTAAATCGGCATGAACTTATTTTACCGATAGGTTCCTCGTCCGCAAGAGTGGATGTTCCAGTATGGTCGGTAATCAAACCTGAATCAGGTGTGAGAATTAAATGCCGGAAAGTGTTCGATTTCGTCGGCGATCTTCGGCGTATTGTTTCAGTCGGTCATGGATCCGGAGGAACGCTACACCCAGGGTGCCCATTACACGACTGAAAAGAATATCTTGAAGGTGATCGAGCCGCTATTTCTTGACGACCTGCGTACCGAGTTCATGCAGTTGAAATGGCGCAAAACAAAGCGTGAGGAACGCTTGCGAACTTTTCAGGCAAAGCTTGGAGGTCTCACCTTCCTGGATCCAGCCTGCGGCTGTGGCAACTTCCTGGTTATCGCCTGTCGCGAGTTGCGGGTACTGGAGTTGGAGGTGCTGAAGGAATTGCACCCGAGCGGGCAGCTCAATGTGCCCGCGGAAATGCTATCGGCTGTGAACGTGGATCAGTTCCATGGTATAGAGCTTGGCGAGTTCCATACCCGGATTGCGGAAACCGCACTATGGATGATGGACCACATCATGAACAATCACCTGAGTCTTGCGTTTGGCCAGGTATACATACGTATCCAATCACGATTTCGCCAAATATCCGGAATGCAGATGCGCTGGAAACTGACTGGTCGGATCTGCTTTCGCCGGAGACTTGTGATTATGTGTTCGGCAATCCACCGTTTGTCGGTGCGAAGTTCCAGACGGAGGATCAGTGCACCCAGGTGCGGGAGATCGTAGCACTTGGCGGAAAAGGTGGCACGCTGGATTATGTCTCAGCCTGGTTCATTCGGGCAGGTGAGTATGCACAGCGTGGTCAGATACGGATCGGCTTTGTCGCCACCAACTCAATCATCCAAGGCGAGCAAGTGTCGCAGCTCTGGCCGATCCTGTTCTGTCACAACAAGCTTGAGATCACCTTTGCCCATCGCACGTTTGCTTGGGGCTCAGATGCACTCGGTATGGCGCATGTGCATGTGGTGATTATCGGACTCGATAGCAGAGAGACTACCCCAGGTAACAAGCGTCTGTTCAGCTATCCCGATATCAACGGGGAACCGGAAGAAACGCGGCATGCTGCGCTTTCGCCTTATCTATTCGATGCTGCAGGGTTCGCAGATCATCGACCAAGGCGGCTCGTATGTGTTCGTCGTGAAAGGCAATCAAAAATCGCTGCTCGAGCAACTGCGCGACGACTACGACTGGGACCGGCGCGCGGCCTTCACGGCCGTCGATGGCGGCCACGGGCGCATCGAGACGCGCACGATCCGCGTGTCGGAGGATTTCGCTGACTGCCCGGAATGGCTGGACTTCCCCGGGGCGCGCGTGGGCGCGCGCCTAGTAAGCGAGACGACGATCAAGAAGACCGGGCAGCAGCGGCAACCGCAGACGGTGTACCTGCTAACGAACTTGCGCCCGCAACAAGCGAGCCTGGCGATCTCGATCCTGCGGATGCTCGGGAAGAAGAACATCGCGGAGGCGATGGAAAAGCTCAGCTACAGTCCCCAGGCCGCGCTCGCGCTGGCCGTTCCCTAACCGCAGCCCCCGGCTGACCGGCGCGGGAAAATCTGCGTGCGTAACCGCCCCGCAGACTGGAATCGAGCCGGAAAGCCCCCTGCCGACGCTTCCAGAACACCCTCCAAGCCACTCTCAAGACCTATACCGGCACCAGTGCGAACCTCCAGAACCCGGGCCAAATCAGCCTCTAGCTACTTTGGAATTTCCCTGATCCGACTACGACGCTTGCCGACCTCTATGATCCCGACCTGATGCCGCTAAACCTCCGCCAAGCGCACGTGGCACTCAACCGTGCCGTGGACAGACTCTACCGCCCTTCGGGCTTCTCGTCCGAGCGTAAGCGCGTCGAACATCTGTTCATGCTCTATGAAGAAATCCGTGCACCATTGCATGCCAAGATGAACAGGAAATCGAAACGGCGACGACCAATGAGCAAATCGACTGAGTCGGAACCGCCTGTAGTTACAGAGCACTAACAATAAGTAAGGTGTAGGTAGCGTAGGTAGTGTCTTATTAAAAAGACAGAATACTGACAATGAGAACCTTGACTTGGCCAGGGAACTGGATGTACGAATTTGTTGCTCATCTCTGACACTGACGAAGTTTGGTTTGGTTGAGAGAAGTTCGTACTGCTTCACGCACCGAGCCCAATCCATTGCTTGTAGCCTGCTGCACAAGTGGTTCGGAGGCTATTGATTCCAGACAACCATCCCCGTTGTCATGCAGGTTTACAGGAACAACCGGGATATTCAAACTGCTTGCCACCGCAAAGTTTTCAGCACGGAATCTTGTCCTCTCGGGTGATTCACCCACTGGATTGTCAGAGAAGCACACCACAGACAGCCCTGAATTGAGGTATTCCAGAATAGTCTTTTCGAGAGGGTTGCTCCCTTGGCTTTGCCGCTCTTGAACGTTAATGGCAACCATAGGCTCAAGCAAGAAGGCTTCAAGTGCACCGAGAGTGGCGAAGCTGCTGTGGTCTGCAAATACAAACCCTGAACGGCTTGTACAGGCTACTGCAAGTGCATCAAGTCGGTGTGTCCTGTTCACCAATAAAAGGCAAGCATCCTTCTGGCCCAACTCACCACTGGTTCTCAGACCAGACAGGGCAGCCAGCAGGCATGCTCCAGGTTTGACGACAAAGCGAGCTGCTGTAGGAGAGGGAGCCAGACGAGCCAGCATTCCGAAGGTAACGCCGACTGCAGTTCTCGTCAAGGACAGTGTGCTGCGCTGCAGCATACTGCCCAAGTGTGTAAAAGCACTCGTGGTGACACCTGAGAAACTACGTAGCCAAACCCTGGCCATCTGCAACCAGGGGGCAGTTTGAGAACGGCCTGCCAAGGCATTCTTCAAATAAAGCTGATGAGTGGCTGATCGCTGAATCTTGCCACTTGAAGTCTTCAGGATCATCCCGGGACCTGTGAGTAGAATCTCATCCGGTGGCAAACCGATTTTTCTGGTGATGACCTCGGTGACTTCTGCCTCGATCCGGTGTTTTTCCCTTTCATAGGTTGTACGGGTTTCGGCAACAACTACAAGATTCTCCGTACCTGTCTGCGAGTCAAGGTTGCCAAAAGCTGCCACACATCCCTTGCGAACCCCCTCTACTTCCCAGACTGCCATCTCGACATCCTGAGGAGTGATGTTGCGACCGGATTTGATGATGCAGTCCTTTAGTCGTCCTGTTACAAACAATTCATTGTCGGCAAGGTATCCAAGATCCCCAGAGTCCATCCAGCCATCGGTATTGATTGCAGCCCTGGTAGCTTGTGGATTCCTGAAATATCCATTTGTGCGCGACGGTCCACGAAACAGGATTTTGCCGCGAGTGCGCTCAGCAACTCCTTTGCCAGTGTCATCAATGAGCAGTAGCTCATGGCCGGGCAGTACAACCCCATTCGATACGAACTCAAGGATCTGGTTGACTTCCTTGCTGCTTGTTGGCGTTGCAGTGCCAGTGGTTTCGAATTCAATGCGGTCAATGCGGTCAATCGTGGGTTCTTCTGTCAAGGAAGGAAATGTCAATGCCACGGATGACTCGGCCAGACCATAGCAGGGAATGTAGCTTCGGGGACTGAACCCCCATGGACTGAATCTCTTGGTGAAGCGTTCCAGAGTGGGTGAAAGAACAGGCTCACCAGCATTGATGGCAACCCGCCATTTCGACAGGTTGACACCCTCCATCGCTTCATCAGATATTTTCCGGACACATAGTTCAAATGCAAAATTCGGGGCTGGACACAAAGTCCCTCCAGAATCACTGAGTGCCCAAAGCCAACGCTCGGGGCGAGTCAGGAAATCCAGAGGAGACAGGATTGTAATAGGAAATCCGTAGTAGAGGCTGAACAACCAGGAGCCGATCAGCCCCATGTCGTGATAGAGCGGCAACCAGGTAACAACAACATCTGATGGAACGGCTTGAACGCCATGACCGATTCCACGAATGTTAGCAAGGACATTTGCATGACTCAAAGTGACACCCTTTGGATTGCCAGTACTGCCGGATGTGTACTGGATGAAAAACACATCTGACGGGTTGATGTCGCCAAGCACCGTGTTGCGACCACGTTCCTGCAGGGTTCTTGAGGTGACTACTTCCTGGAGTGATAACAGACTACGTGCAAGTACATTGGAGACGGCCTGGATACGTTCGAAAGAGATCAGGAATCGAATGCCAGCATTACCCAGTATCAGTGCCTGCCGTTGGATATACTCCTCAATCTGGTTGGCTCGTGCAGGTGGATAGACTGGCACGGCGATCCCGCCTGCCAGCATTACACCTAGGAAACTGCTGAAGAAGTCAGTGCAAGTCGGCAGCATGATCGCAACGGTTTCGCCAGGTTTTAATCCTGATGCGATGAGACCGGCAGCAACTTGTGAGGCACTTGCGTACAGTTGTCCATAGCTGATGTCCTGTCCAAGATCCTGTTCCAGCAGGTGAATATGCACTCTGGCAGGGTCGCGCTCTGCGTGTAGTTGCAGAACTTCCTTGAATGACCTTGCCGCATGTGGAGGTTCACCTGCTTCTCTGGCGGGTTGAATGATCGGCCAACGTTCTCTCGGATGGTGATCCCCACCAGCTTCCAGCACGGCACGGACCCAGTCAGCGGGAGTTTCGGCAGTCTGTGCCAGCGTGTCTGGCAAGCGTGTTTTCAGGCTCGCTTCAATACGGACAAGCATCTCTACCCGTTCAAGGCTGCCCAGCCCGAGATCCTTGTCGAGTGATGCATTCAGGGATGCGTGTTGTGTGGCATGTCCAGACCCAAGCTCCTTGAGAAGGGTCTGAAGCGTATCAAGAATCGTAGCCTTGACACTGGCCCTGTGTTCTGAATCAGAAGGGGACATGAAGTCTCAGTTTTAGCGTATCGCGGATGGTTTGTAGTGCAAGTTTTCCTCGTAACTCGATACTCCCTGGCATACAAACTGTTAGCTACAAGAACACTCATGCCGAGTGCGAAGATGAAATCTAATAGTCTTTCTGCAATTCCATGACTTTGCAACTTGAACACATTCGCATTTTTCCTATCAAGTCACTTGATCCCCTTGAAGTTGATCATGTTCAGGTAATTGATGGGGCAGGCCTAGCTGGTGACCGTGAATATGCACTGTTCAACGGGAGGGGTAATTTGCTTACTGCCAAGCACCTGGATTCGAAGATTGTGTCCATTCGTGCGGTATACCAGGATTATGGCCGTCGAGTCTGTCTGCAGTTTGGGCAGGAGAGCCGGGAGTTCGATCTTGAGAATGATCAATCAGAAATCGAAGCCTGGTTCAGTACTTTATGGAGTTACCGGATAACGCTGAACCGCAACAGCAAACACGGGTTTCAGGACGACCAGGAGGCGTCTGGCCCAACAGTCCTTAGCTGTGCCTCGCTGGAATCAGTCTCGTACAACATAGGTCTGGAACTGGAAGAGACTCGCCGTCGCTTTCGTGCCAACCTTGAGTTCAGCGGGTTTGAAGCTTTCGAGGAAGACATGCTTTACGGACCTCCCGGCAAACCGAGACGCTTCCGGGTCGGTGATGTCGAGTTTCTCGGGATCAACCCCTGTGCCCGTTGTGTAGTGCCTGGGCTTGATTCAAGGACTGGCAAGGAGGGTCTTTCGGAATTCCGTAAAAAGCTTTCTCTATTGCGGCTGAGTCAGATTCATCCACAGACAGAAATTGCAAGGTATGGCAACTATTACAGACTTGCCGTCAACACCCGGCTTGCGCCTTCCCAGGGAGGGAAACAGCTGTCCATTGGTGATGTTCTTACGATCCTTTAGGACGCTCGGAACTGCAAGATAGACTGGTAATTCGTAACTCATGCGTATCCTTTTCATTGGTGACATTGTTGGCAGACCAGGCCGCAGGATTGTCTTTGAAAAACTGCATCAAGTCCTGGCCAAAGAAGATATTGACCTGGCCATAGCAAACTGTGAGAACTCCGCATCAGGATTCGGGGTTACCCCCAAGATTGCCGAGGAATTCCTGAATGCCGGAGTTCACGTACTCACATCAGGGAATCATATTTGGGACAAGAAAGAGATCAAGCCGTACCTTGACCAACAACCGCGACTTCTAAGACCTGCAAACTATCCGGATGCACCGGGAAGTGGACTGTATATTGGCAAGACTGACAATGCCATCCCCTACGCGGTGATCAACTTGCAGGGACGTGTCTATATGCCGGGTATTGAATGCCCATTTCGTTATGCCGACAGGATACTCGCAGAAATTGATCCTGATGTCAAGGTGCGTTTTATCGATTTTCATGCTGAAATCACAAGTGAGAAAACAGCTTTTGGTTGGTACCTGGATGGAGCTGTGAGTGCCATTGTCGGAACGCACACTCATGTTCCGACTGCTGATGAGAGAGTACTTCCTGGCGGTACTGCATATATCACAGATGCTGGCATGACCGGAGCGCTCAATTCAGTGATCGGAATGAACAGCGCAGAATCCATTGATCGTTTCCTGCATGGCCGACCTGTCCGGTTTCAGCCAGCTAGCGGTCCTTCGTGCATGAATGCAGTCATTGTTGATGTCGATGAGTTAAGTGGCCATGCGTCTTCGATCCACAGGTGTATTGAGAGGATGGACTGATGCTGCATCGTTATAATGCAGGGTAAGCTCTGGTACTACGTGAGCGCTCGTAAAACACTGTTACGCAAGACCGGCAAGGCGATTGCCGATTTTGACATGATCCGCGCCGGGGATCGAGTTGCAGTTGGTGTTTCAGGTGGCAAGGATTCGCTGGCGATGCTTGCAGCGTTGCGGTCGCTGGTAAGGAAATCACCAGTCAAGTTCACCATTCAGGCCTTTACCATTGAGCAAGGCAAGTTCGCCAATCCAATAGAACCTCTTGGGGAGTTCATGAAAAAAATAGGGGTCAAGTGGATCTACTACCGTGATGAACCTTCATTCAAGTTGATTGACGAACAACCAGAGCACGGGTGCGATCTGTGCAGCCAATACCGTCGGCGTGCAGTTTACGATGTAGCAAACCGGTTGGGTTGCAATGTTGTGGCGCTTGGACATACGGCTGATGACCTGTGTGAAGCGTTGCTGCGGAATGCCCTGTTTACTGGACGGTTGAGTTCCCTGCCAGCTGTGACAAATTCGCGGTCCGGTGATTTCCGGTTGATTCGGCCTCTTGTATATGTATTAGAGGATATTACCCGCGCCTTTGCAGAAGAAGAAAAACTGCCGATCACATCCTGTGTTTGTTCTTTCAAGACAGATACGGTACGGGGCAAACTGCGCAGCTTCCTGGGCGAGTTGAGTCAGGACAATCCGCATGTCATGAAAAACCTGCTGGCGTCCATGAGCAATGTTGATAGGGACAGGCTCCTGGACAAGCGATTGCTGTTGTCAGAGAGTGATGAGGACGACAGTACCGATGGTGATATCTTGTTCCCAGTCTTGCAGGATCCAGGTCCACTGATGGATCAGAATCATCCGGTTTCTGGTTTCTGCAAATAAACCTTTATCAAACCTACCAATCAGGCTTGCGAATATTGACTAGGCTGATTATAGGAACGGATCACTTTAAAGGAACAACATGAGTAGCGGGTCATGGAGTTCTCGAGTCACGCCACAGTTCCTTCCAGCTGTCAGGACAGGACTGCTTCTTGTTCTGTTCCTGTTAGTCTTTTTGACAGGTGTCAGAGGTCTTGGAGATGGCTTTAAATTACTGGGCGGTGATCTTCTGGATGCCTTTTTCAGTGCTACCTCGAATCCGTTCACCGCCCTGATGATTGGGCTGCTTTCGACGACCTTGATGCAAAGTTCGTCGGTCACGACATCAATGGTTGTGGGCTTGGTTGCTGCCAGCGAGAATCCACTGCCTCTTGCCAATGCCGTTCCCATGATCATGGGGGCGAATATCGGTACGACCGTTACCAACACCATAGTTTCCTTGGCTCATGCTGGCCGCAAGGATGAGTTTAGGCGAGCCTTTGCAGTGGCCACTTGTCATGATTTTTTCAATTATCTGAGTGTCCTGATCCTGCTGCCTCTGGAAATCACAACAGGCTTTCTGTCGAAGACAGCTTCGATCATTGCGCAACCGTTGGGTTCGGTAGGTGGCGGAACTTTTGAAAGCCCGTTGACTGCGCTTCTGAAATCCATTCTTGTCCCTCTGAATGCCTTGGCAAATACACTGTTTGACACAGCCATTGCACAAGGTGCAGTGATTATATTTGCCAGTGGGGTGTTGATCTTCAGCGCTCTGACGCTGATTATCAAGGTCCTGCAATCTGCCTTGCATGAAAAAGCCGAAGAATTGCTTGAAAAGTCACTGGGGAAATCTGCTTTCCTGGCAATATTCGTAGGATGTCTAATAACTACCATGGTGCAATCGAGTTCGATTACGACCTCCCTGCTGGTCCCGATGGCTGGCGTCGGGATACTGACCCTTGAACGGGCTTTTCCTGTGACACTTGGGGCGAATATCGGAACAACTGTGACGGCGTTGATGGCTTCTCTTGCTGTTTCCGGCCCCAATGCACTGGCCGGTGTTGAGATTGCAGTGACTCACATGCTGTTCAATCTTGCAGGGTCAGTACTGATCTACTCGATACGACCGGTACGGGAACTGTTGCTGGGAGGTGTTCGTCACTTCGCAAATCTTGCTGTGCGGAGCAAGATTCTTGCAGTTGTCTACATGCTGTTAGTGTTTTACGGACTGCCAGCCCTGGCAGCATATTTTGGGTAGACAAGAAGGTTCCGCCTCAGCGGAGAGGGGCACTACGGCCTGAGGATACAAAAGTGTCGAGTTGGCTCTTTAACCTGGCTGCAAGCTCCGGCTGCTCGAAATAAAGGTTCCGGGTTTCACCAGGGTCGGCTTTGAGGTTGTAAAGTTGCGCAGGTGCTTCGAGTGTACTGTCCTTGAGAGCGAAACCAACCAGCTGAGGGTGTGTGTAGTCGTTGCCGCCGGAACCTTTGTGGTCCAGGTATTTCCAGTCGCCCATGCGGATGGCGAGTCGGAGCCTGTTTGTCTGATGCAAGGTGTACTCACGGATCGGTCCACCATCGTCTCTACCGGAGAATAGCGACGAGAAATCATAGCTGTCTTCTGCTGCATCGTTGGGCAACTCGTAACCGACAATTGCTGCAAGTGTTGCCATGATGTCGGTCAAGGACAGCGTCTGTTCCGATGTGCTTCCGGCTGGAATCCTGCCCGGCCAACGCACAAGCAGCGGAATCCTGTGGCCACCTTCCCACTGATCCCTCTTCATGCCTCTCCAAGGTCTGGCTCCATCATGCTGGTGATCCTGGCGCATGTGGAACGTTGTAGTGACTTCCGGGCCGTTATCGCTTGTGAATATTACAAGTGTGTTTTCTTCCAGGCCAAGATTCCTGAGGGCAATCATCAACTCACCGACTATGTAGTCCATCTGGTAAAGGAAATCCCCGTGGGGACCGGCTTCGGATTGGCCCCTGAATTCTGGAGCAGCAAAGGATGGCAGGTGGACGGCTTGCATCGAGTGGAATAAAAAGAATGGCTTGTCTGGTGAGTTTTCGGAATATTCCTTAAGAAACTCAAGGCTCTTTTCCAGGAACACCATATCCACGCGTTCAAGGTCGAAGTCCGCCGATATCATGCCGGGTCTGTTGTCGTTTGCGTAGGGATGCTTGGGTAACGGCCCCCTGTCCACGACCCTGAGTGGGGGCATGGGAACACGGTCGCCATCAACCCAGGAATAAAGCCAGTCCGTTGTCGGGCAGGCAACAGTTCCAAAGAACTTTTCGAATCCGCGGTGCAGCGGACCATCAGGAATCGGCTGGCTGAAATCCACTCTGCGTACCCGTTCAACGCCGATCTTTGAACGTTCTTCACGTGTCGTAGCCGGGAAATCAATCTCGTCAACAGGCTGTCCGTCTGGTGTAAAGAAGCTCATGCCCAAGTGCCACTTTCCGAACAGTGCTGTTGTGTATCCGGAATCCTGCAGCATCTGCGGAAGTGTCAGCGTGTCCTGATTGATCAAACAAGGCCCCTCGACACCAGTAAAAACACCAGTCATACCGGTGCGGAAAGCCATCTGGCCAGTCAGGATGCTGTAGCGTGTCGGAGTACATACAGTCGAGGGACTGTGAGCATCAATGAATCGCATCCCCTCCGCAGCAAGGGCATCCAGGTTACGGGTCGTGACCCTGGCTTGGTCGTTGTAGGCGCTGACATCCCCGTAACCCAAGTCATCAGTCAGGATCAGCAGGATATTGGGTACAGTTGCGGACCTAGGGGCTAATGAGCAGCCCGGGAAAGCCAGTAGGACTAAGGCAAGCGTTAGATACAGATTTAGCAGCCAGCCGTGAAACGGTGAGCGCATGCCTAGGCTAGCTTGGGTGCAGTCTCGACGACCTCTTCCAGATCAGGGTCAAAGTACAATACCTTGCCTTGCCGTAATGCCATGACGCCCATTGATATCGTTACCTGAGCTCGATAGGCAGTGTCTGCATCAAGGCGCGGTTTCTCGCGGGTCCGTATGCATTCCAGGAAGTTTTTCATATGGGCATCACGACCGCGATCCTCAACCTTGATCTCTACGACATCCGTGCCATACTTCGCCACAAAAGCCTCCCTGTAAATTCTTTCCGATTCCACCTTGATGGACTCGGTTCTACCCTCAAAGCGTCCGTGTTCCACCATCACGATGGTTCCCTCGTGTCCCCGGATCAAACCGGGAATGTGGTGTGAGTTGCCCATGGATGAACTCAGGATCAGTGAATGTCCCTTGGCGAAGTCAGCAAGCAGGTTGAACGTGTCCGGGACTTCCCGGTCGCCTGGACTATTGAAGACATACCTGCCACCAGTAGCGGTAACGCGGTAGGGGAATTGCGCCTCACCCCAGCAAATGTTCAGGGGAGCCACGACGTGATAGAACAAATCCGTAGCAATACCACCTGAGTAGTCCCAGAATTTCCTGAATCGGAAGAAGCGGTGTGGATCCCATTCCCGAGCCTGGGCGGGTCCGAGCCACATGTTCCAGTCGATGTAGTTCACTCCCTGTCCATCCGGCCCGGCATCGGGTTCAATTACCCAGCCTGAGCGACGTTCGGGGGACCAGTTCCATTCACCACGCAGCGAATTCCGGTGATAGGACCCCTGGCTGGAAATGAGTTTGCCGATCATGCCGTCTGCAATGGCTTTGCGGGCCTTCCACCATTGGTCAGCAGACGTTGTTTGTGATCCAACCTGCAATACAGCACCGGTTTCACGCACCCTTTGTGCGACCGCCTTGGCCTCTTCGATGGTATGGGTCATAGGCTTCTCAAGGTAGACATCCTTGCCGGCATCGATTGCAGCAATTGCCATCGTGCCGTGCCAGTGATCGGGTGTTGCGATCACAACAGCATCTACGTCTGATCTGGCCAGGACTTCACGGTAGTCCAGAGTGGAAAATTCTGCCTTACTGTTCTCCTGTGCCAATCGGCGGCGTTTTTCATAGACGTCACAAACTGCATTGATGCGGAAGTTTTGTCCACCTTCAATCATCCGCAGCATCAGTCTTTGCAGGCTGCCGCCGCGCCCACCAACGCCGATCTGGGCGACATTTATACGGTCATTGGCTCCGATGACGCGGCTTCTGGAAGCTGCGTTCTGCGATTTTGCAGGAATGGCAACAATCAAAGCCCCTGCGACACCAGTGGTTTGTTGAAGGAAATTACGACGGGGAAAGGAAGTCTTTTTGAGCATGATTGGAATTATCTCTGCACGGAAAATTGTACCAAAGTGATAGCGAAATAGCTGCAGGTGGAAAAAGACTATTTCCTGATATCTGCTGCGGACAGCAGTCCAAAGCCACTCCTCGCTGCCTGGATTCCGGCTAGTATCGCCTGAGCCATCAGGTCTACAGCCAAGGCTCCGATAACCCCCAGTAATTGCTGGTCCACCCTCCGCCCTCCTGATCCCAATGCAAATGTCGTGTCACCGTCAAAGGGCATGTGGGCTGGTCGGATTGCCAGAGCCAGTCCATCTTGTGCCATTTGAGCCACTTTAGTGGCTTGGCTCTTGGTCCAGTCAACGTTAGCTGCGATCACACCAAGTGTTGTATTCCCGGTTGGGTTGGGCTTTGTACCGGGGACTGCTTTTCTTAGTAGCTGCATGCTGTCGGCAAAGCCTTTGCCGTCTTCCGAGCGGGCTCCGGCAATAATTTGGCCTGTTGCCGGGTCGACGATATCACCCAAGGCATTGACGGCTGCAAGTGCTCCGATTGCCAGGCCATCTGCAAAGCGGATTGCGGCTGATCCCAAACCACCCCGCATGGCTCGCTTTGGTCCCAACATCTTGCCCACAGTTGCACCAGCTCCTGCTCCGACGTTGCCCATTGAGACAGCCTGGGTTGAACAATTTTTTACTGCCAGTAGTCCGGACTCTGCATCAGGTCTTATGGCAGGGTCACCAATGCCGAGATCGTATAGAATTGCAGCGGGAACGATCGGTACGATATTCCGTCCGACCTTGAATCCAAGCCCTTCACTTTCAAGGTAGTGCATGACCCCATCGGCGGTTGATAGCCCGTATGCACTACCTCCGGATAACACGACGGCGTGGACTTGCTGGACGCTTGACTCCGGTTTTAGCAGGTCGGTTTCACGGGTTCCAGGACCTCCCCCGCGTACATCTACTCCCGCTACGGCACCACGTTCGGTCAGGATGACAGTGCACCCGGTCGAGCCGGATTCGTGTGTCCAGTGTCCGACCTTGATCCCGTCAACTGCCGTCAGTGTGAGACTTGCTGTCTCTTGTGGCCAGGATATGATGCTGCTCACTCCCAGTCCCATACCCAACTGGAGCATTCTTCGTCTGCGCAAAGGACTGGATATGGCAGTTTTCAGCATCTGAACATTGCATTTTTGCATGCTACTTAAGTATCACCCTGGTACGGACCTTGGAAGCATCGTTATAATTTTGAACGATGAGCTTACCGCAAATGGTGGAAATCCGCCAGAATTTTCAAGATCTTTCCTTGGATGATGTCTCTCAGTCTGTCCGCCAGGAAATGGAGGATGCAGCATGGGCCAAGGCAGTTCCTGCTGGTAGCCGTATCGCAGTGGGTGTCGGTAGCAGGGGGATTGCAAATATTGACACGATTGTTCGTGCCGTTATTGACTTCTGGCTTTCCTGTGGAGTCAAGCCATTCATCATTCCTGTGATGGGTAGTCATGGCGGCGGAACAGCAGTAGGACAGCAGCAGGTGCTTGGGCACTACGGGATTACCCAGGAGACCATGGGTGCTCCGGTGGTTAGTTCCCTGGATGTCGTTCCCATTGGGGTATCCCCTCGAGGTATCGCGGTCTCCATGGACAAGGAAGCATGGGAGGCTGATGGCGTAATGCTTTGCAGCCGTGTCAAGTGGCATACCGGTTTCGAGGGTCGGCTGGAAAGCGGTGTACACAAGATGATGGCGATTGGCCTCGGCAAGTGGGAAGGTGCCCAGCGTTACCACATGTGGGCAGTTCGCCTGGGACTTGAGGAAGTGATCCGGGAAGTGGGGCAGGTCATGCTCGACTCCAGACGTATGCTGGGCGGGCTGGCCATTCTTGAGGATGCCAATCACAACACTGCAGAAGTCCATGCACTTGGTGTGGAGAATATGGTAGCCAGCGAAGAGCAGCTTCTGGAGCGAGTCAAGTCCTGGAAGGCTAACATACCCGTCACAGACTGTGACTTGCTGGTTGTAGACGAGATTGGGAAGAATGTTTCAGGATCAGGCATGGATACAAAGGTCATCAACCGTTCCTGGATGGGACGGAATTGCTGGCCAGGACTGCCGAATATCGGACGGATCTATGCACGCAGCCTTACCCCTCATGGCGGAGGAAACGCAGTCGGTATCGGTCTTTGCGACATCATTCATGACCGCTTATATGACGAAATTGACTTTCAAAAGACCTGGATAAATTCCTTTACGGCATCCAGCACAATCAGCTGTATGTGTCCCCCTCACTTCCCGTCCGACCGGGAGTGCATCGAAAGAATCCTCGCAACTTGCGGTCGTGACAAACTGGAGGAATGCAGTATCGTCTGGATTCGCAATACCATGGAACTCGGTCACATGCAGGTCAGTGAGAATTTGCTGGATGGGTTAAGTTCCACCCCACTGATTGAGATCTGCAGTCCTGCCCATGCGGTCAACTTCGATGAACATGGACAGCTTAGTGATGGCTTGCACCTTAGAACTGCGGCCTGAAATCCAGCTCCTCAGGGACTGCTTTCGCTACATCTTGCGAGCTTCAGATACTGCTTTGATTTATTTACCTGCCTGTAGTGAACTCGCTAGACTTGAGTTGCGGCTTCGTTAATAATTCATGGGAATTGTAAATACTGCGTTGCTTTCACAGACCGAGGCGCTTGCCCTGATTGCAGGCGATCTACAACGTGTGGAGAGTGTGATGGCAGTCGACACAATCAGTTGTGTTGACGCAGTGAATTCGATTAACAAGCATCTCCGTGCCAGTGGAGGAAAGCGTCTGCGTCCGAGCTTGGTCCTGCTGGCCTCTCGTGCCTGTGGTGAAAAGGGCGATGCACCTGTCCGGCTGGCAGCCATCATGGAAATCATCCATGCTGCCACGCTTGTTCACGATGATGTGATCGACGAAGCGAAGGTACGCCGGGGGCGCCCTTCCACCAATGTCACCTGGGGCAACCAGGTCAGTGTTCTGGCCGGTGACTGGCTGTACATGCAGGCATTCAACCTGGCAGTGCGCGAACGCGATTACGACATCCTGGATCTGTTGATCGATCTGACACAGATGATGGTTGAAGGCGAGTTGATGCAAGCGGAACTAATGGGGCACCTTGATGTCACGCAGCAGCAGTATCATGACCTGATCCACCGCAAGACCGCCTGCCTGCTCTCAGTCTGTACCCGCGTTGGAGCCTTGCTTGCAAAGCAGGGTGAAGATGTGGAGGAGCAGTTGAGGAACTATGGCTGGAACCTCGGCATGGCATTCCAGTTGATTGACGATGTGCTGAATTACGAAGCCAGTGAAGAAGTGCTCGGCAAGCCTGTCGGAAATGACCTCAGGGAAGGCAAGCTGACTCTCCCCTTGATACTGGCCCTGCAGACCTGCACTCGTGCGGAACGTGACCTGGTCGAGAACGTCATCCACGACGGTGGTTATGAAAACGTGCCACTATCCCGTATCCAGAAGATCCTGAACAAGTACGATGCGATTGGGCAGGTGCGAAGCCGGGCAATGCAGTATTGCAAGGTGGCGCTGGAAGGTCTTGAAATACTGCCTGAAACTCCCTACAAACGCGCCTTGACAGACGCTGCTACACACTGGATTGTCGATCGTACCAGCTGATTGATGGGTTAACTTTTCCGTTAGACCTATCCATGCCTACTTACAAGTAGCTATGCTGCTAACTTCCTGAATCACCGGGGCCGGTTTCGTTCTGGTCTTACGAGCAGAGCCAGCACTTCCCCTCCTCAGGCAGACACCATGGAACTTACGGCTTAATTCTTCAGGTTCAGACATCCTGACCCCTTGACTCAATGCTCGCTTGCCTTGATGAGGCAACTCGTGGGACTACAGGGCTTTGGTCTCCCAGGCCATGCCGTGCGGGTCCCCGCTCTGTCGCATTTGAGGTGTCGCGTCTTGCTACTCCATGCGGGCCGGAAGCAGGCCTGTCGGCTGTCGAGAGCCCATATCGCCAGCACTTGATGGGTATTGGGTGCCCGCCTGTCTGAATTTGGTGCCCATCCTACCGAAAACTACGACGCTTGGAGGCCGCTGTCGAGGAAACGGCGGCGGTCGAATACCCCAGTTCGGACGACTTGGCAATAGCTGAATCCGGTTGGCAGGCCGTCGCGATGGTTCTCGCCAAGGAGGCGTTAGACCGCTGCTTCCGTGAGCACAAGGATCTCTATATCGGCATCGACCCGTTCGTGTATTACGAGAAGGGCAATAACCGGGCGCGGCTGGCATCGGATGTGTCCGTGGCGTTTGACGTGGAGGCTGGCGAGCGGGACACCTACAAGGTGTGGGAGGAAGGCAAGGCGCCGGATTTCGTGCTGGAGGTGAGGTCTGCATCAACGGAGTGGCGGGACCGGGATGTAAAGCCCGAGATCTATGCACGGCTGGGGGTGAGTAAGTACTGGAGGCTGAACCCAAGAGTCGTCCTTGGAGGGGTCCCGCTTGCAGGGCGACCGATACCGCGGTTGGAGCGGGTCGAGTTGGAGGAAGTAGGCGAGTGGGACTGGAATGAGGTGCTGGGACTGCACCTGCGGGCCAAGTGGTCTGGGGACGTAGCGGTGACGGCGTTCCGGGCAGGATGTTCTAACGGGAGCCGACATGGACAGGGCGCTCGTGAAGGAGAAACGGGCCAAGCTGGAGGCACAAACCAGGGCTTGACAAGCCGATGAACAGGTGCGGCGCCTTGAAGAGCATCTTGCCGCCGAACCTATCGCAATCAATCCAGCCATATTGAACATTACGGATTGATGTAGAAAGAAAGAAGTTAAGTTAGCTCGAACCCCAGAGTTCGTGAACGGGCATGTAGGCGTCGTCCTCGCTCAGGGGCACATAGTAGAACCCACGATTCAGGGGATCATCCCTCCGGATGGTTGTCCAGTCAATACCCAAGGCGGAATAGATTGTCGCCTCAATATCCTCAGGTCGGATGTCTCGATCGCGAGACCAGCCGGGTTCTGTTGTGAATGCTCCAGGACCCTGTCCGCCCTGATCATTCGTGGCTCCAATTACCTGACCACCCTGGATACCACCGCCAGCTAACAGGAAAAACATCTGGAGGTAGTGGTCTCGACCACGCCTTTCGCTTGAAAGATTGCCAGGTGTACGGCCAAACTCGCCACACACCACAATCAGTGTTTCATTCAGCTTCCCAGCGGTTTCCAGGTCTTCGATCAACGCAGCGAAAGCAGGATCAAATGCCCCGCACTGTGCATAGATATTCTTATTCTGTTCGATCGAGTAGATGTCACCATGATGGTCCCATCCGCCAAGGTCGACCTGAATAAAACGTGTCCCTTGGTCCTGCTCCATGATCTTGCGAGCAGTCAGTACGGCATCGCCAAAATTTGTGCTTCCATACCTTAGATGTTCCTCCTCGGTGAACTGGAAGGCAGCCTCAACAGCAGGGTTGAACATCATGCGGTTAGCCTGCTCAGATATTGTTTCGATGGAGGCGACCTGGTCTCCCAGTCCCACAATCTGCTGTGAGTCGAGTGCGTTCATTTGCTGCAACAGATTCCAGCGCTCCTCATAAACCGCCCGTCCTGCTGCATGGGCAGTGCTTGTCAGCCCTCCTCGGGCAGGGTTTGTGATAAAAGGTCCGTAAGTAGATGAGAAATAACCTGCCTTGGAAATGTTGTTCGCATTCAGGGCGATGAAAGTCGGAAACACCTGATCCGGGCGTCGTTCGAAATCCTTCTCGATCGCAACGACACTGCCAATATGAGGGGCAATGCGACCCGTAGGTGATGTGGGATTGCGACCAATCTGCATCCATACCTGTGCCAGTGGATGCGCCCTGGCCCAGGCCAGTCCTGAGCGGATGATCGCAACTCTGTTGAGGACTCGACTGGTGTTTCCTAGCAATCTGGTGGGAAGGGTTACGCCGTTGAATGCTTCTGGAGCGAAGTTACTAGGCGTGACACCAGGTACATTCTTGAAGTCAAACGTATCGACATGGCTGGGTGCACCGCGCAAGAACAGAAAGATCACGTTCCTGGCAGTGTTCTTGACTTCCACTGCTCCTTGGGTCTGTATCTCAGCCTGACCACTAGCGATGCCGTCTGCCAAGAAAAAGCCGCCGATTCCTGTCAGTGTGTTGCGGAAGAAGCAGCGGCGACCTAGATGCTGTCGCTCGAAGAAACAGTGATGCTCAGGCTGGTACTTGCCAACAAGTTTGTGGAATCGATCAAGTTCACTCATGGTGCACTCCTGGCCTGCTTCAATAGTTGAAGTAGAAGTCTGTCCTGTTAAACAGGGCCCACATCAGATTGCTAGCACGATCCGCTCGCTCGCCACTTTTCAGATAGTTCGTCGCGAAGGAACTCTCTTCCGCTGTCGGATGCCGACCTAGCACATTCAGATACAGGTTGCGGACCAGTGCATCTTCTGGCATCGCCAGGGAATCCCAAAGTGTTCCTTGTCCAATCTTCGGATTGATCTGAGCTATGACAAACGGGTTGTTCATCAGATTCAGAAGTTGCAGGGGACTGTTGTCACTGCTGCGCAGGGTTTCTGCCCGATCACCCGGAGTGAAGGACTGCAGGAACATACGTATGTTCTCGTGAAAACTTGAACTACCCGGTGGAACTCCCACGACATCGGGAAAGTCTGTGGCGAACTTGAGATTCCGGTAGGTGTTCGAGATCCAATAAGAATAAGCAAGTCCACCAGCCAGATGGACCGCGTCATAGACCTGCTCTGCAGTTAGGCGCTTTACCTGGTGACGAACAAAATATTTTTCAAAAAGGGGGTTGAAGATCCCTTCATAGCGGGATGACAGCTGGTAAGTCTGAGAAGTGGTGATCGTGCGCATCAGCCATTTCAGGTTGTATCCGTTGTCCACAAATCCTTGAGCAAGCCAGGTTAACAGTTCAGGGTGTGATGGCTGGACTGTCCATGGGGCAGGGGGTGGCTGACCGGGGTCCTGGCGTGCCAGGTCGAACTGGTCGGCTGGCTCAACAATTCCACGTGAAAAGAACTGCTTCCAGATATAGTTCACAGCGGCGCGGGAAAACTGGGGGTCGGATGTCAGGTGGTCTGCAAGCTGTTCGCGTAAGCGCAGGCTCGTGTTGACTTGGGCAGTGCTTTGGAACGGGTATGCGGGGCTGACATACTGGCTTTGGCGTAGACGGTCCGGCCTGTTCCCTCCAGAGGTTTGTGCCAGATATTCCCCGGCAGTGTCTCCGCCTCCAGTTCTCTGAACGACACCCTTTGCCAAGTCATTGATCGTGTAGTAATTGGCTCTGACACGACGACCTGTCTGGGGGTTCAAGGGCAAGAGCCTTGCGGGAATCTTCCAGGTTTGGTACCGGGGGATGTCGGAGAAGTATGAGGCCAGTTGCCATCCTTCCAGGCGTTTGGCATTCGCGCCCCAGATGCTCAGTGCGTCGAGGTGCCCCTGCCCGTCATGACACAGGATGCACTCCATTAGCGAGATACCCAGAAAGTCCCGGGAAGTAATAAATGCAAGAGCGTCGTAGGTGTCCTGAACGGGGCCTCCTGTGGTCCTGCCACCGACTATATAACTCACTCCTGAAGGCCTGACCGGGTTGGTCACTCGATTGCCATACACTTGCTGGAATTGTGAATAACTGCTGTATTGACTCGGGTAGGTGCGCCCGTCGCTCGTTCCTTGCGATGAGATCATCTCGCCAGCCATCTGGTTGTAAGACTTGTTTTGCTTCAGGGATTCGACGAAAAACATGTGCAGCGAATCCCGGCTGTCAGCATAGCGGTTAACTTGTGCAGTAATGCGGGTGTTCCGGAAATGATCCCCAAAGTACAAAGCCCAGTTGGCAACCCATTCCGGACTGTCCAAAAGACGGTCTACGAGTTGCTCGCGTTTGTCCAGAGAGTTATCTGCCAGAAACTCGATAACTTCCTGGCTGCTCGGGATACGACCCGTGAGATCGAGGCGAACCCTTCGCAAGAACTCCTGATCGGTTGTCAGATATGTAAGGGGGACTCCAGCTGCCTGTGCAGTTTTCGAAATGCAGTCATCAATTCCTGAGCAAGCCCCTGATGAAATTGTGAGGGCCTGAGCCCTGGTAATTAATTGTTGCCTGGAACTGGACAGTGGGATGAAACTCATCGCCTTGGCTGTTTGCCAGGTCCGTTGCTGCATGGCAGACAGGTCTGTACCGGTGCCGTAGTTCAGGTGTCCCTCGGAAAGTGATCCAAAGTAGGTACAACTACCATGATCAGGTGGAGGATAGTCCTCGGTATTATTCCAAGGGGTTGAGGGGTTAGATTCTTCAGCAGCCAAGGCGGGAGAATTCGCTCCGCCTGGAAATCCCAGCCAAACCAGGCCTATAAGAAGACCGCTCGGCCACCGCCGAACATGCAGCGGTAAAAACCGTTTCATCGTACAATCTAGTTACACAGAGTAGTTATCTTTCTGAACTCTTAAAGTATAGTCCTTATTTCCCGAAAATTGGCAGTACAGGACTTTGCTGTTGGCGGGTTTTTCTAGGAAAGATGAACCTGACAGCGTGTACACTGAAAGCGTTCGTTATAGTAACTTATGAAAACTTGAGGGTTTCTGTTACATGCAGCACCCGGGGGGCAAGTGAAAAAGTTATGAAAAGAGGACTCATCAGACTGCTCGTTAGTGGTTTCACAATCCTGCTGCTTCTCCAGATGGGGTATGCACAGGAGAAGGCCCTGATTGATCCAGGCAGTATTGCACCATTCGTCCCAACCCCCTGGCATGTTGTTGACCGTATGCTTGAGATTGCAGGTGTCACGAAAGACGATATTGTCTATGACCTGGGTTCAGGAGATGGGCGTATCCTGCTGCGTGCTGCCAAGAGATTCGGGGCCAGGGGAGTCGGCGTGGAAATCAATAAGGACCTGGTTGAGGAAGCCAAATCCGCCATTCGTGCTGCCGGTGTTGAAGATCTTGTCGAGATGCGGCAGGGAGATATTTTCAAGGTTCCCTTGGAGCAGGCAAGTGTGGTGACTTTATATCTGGTGACAGCAGCAAACCGGCAACTCCAGCCCAAGTTAGAGTCGGAACTGCAACATGGTACAAGAGTGGTTACATACAAGTTTTCGATTCCAGACTGGAATCCCGTGAATACAGTCACAATTGATGCAAGCGGTCTTGCCCAGACAGTTTACCTTTACGAGCTGGGCAGGCAGAACTAGAAATCCGCCGGAGTTGGCATTTATTAGACAGTGCCATAAAATCTCTGCGGTTCACTTAAAAAATCTATTGGTTGAGTGTTGTAAAAGAGTAGAAGAGAAGCATGGTTGAAGAATCGCAGTTGAGCACATTGGTCATTGTGGAGTCGCCTACCAAGGCGCGGACCATTGCAAAATTCCTGCCGGATGGATACGTTGTCCTGGCGTCCAACGGACATGTCCGTGATTTGCCAAGTACTGCGAAGGATGTGCCCGAGAAGATCAAGAAAGAACCCTGGGCCGATTTGGGAGTGAATGTCAATGAGGACTTTCAGCCCTACTACATCGTTCCCCGGGACAAGCAGAATATTGTCAAGGACTTGCGCAAGGCTGTAAAACAGGCATCCGGATATATCTGGCAACTGATGAGGATCGCGAAGGGGAGTCCATCAGCTGGCATTTGCAACAGTTGCTGAAACCATCTGTCCCGTTTCAGAGGCTGGTTTTCCATGAAATCACGAAATCAGCAATCCAGCTGTCGCTGGAATCACCACGCGACATCAACCAGGACTTGGTCCTGGCCCAGGAGACCCGTCGTATCGTGGACCGCTTGTATGGCTACAAGGTCAGCCCGCTGTTGTGGAAGAAACTGCTACCGGGACTGAGTGCAGGGCGTGTGCAGAGTGTTGCCGTCAGGCTGCTGGTCGAACGGGAACGGACGCGGTCCCGTTTTATGGCTGCTTCCTATTGGGGGATGAAGGCCAGTTTCGCCAAGGATAGCCAGAAATTCGAGGCGGACCTGCTTGCATTGGACGGCAAGCGAGTGGCTACGAGTAAGGACTTCGACCCGGAAACCGGAAGTCTCAAGAAACTTTCTGACAAGGGACCTTCCGAGGTATTCATCCTTGAGAAAGCCACCGCTAGCAAACTCAAAGAAACCTTGAATGACACTCCGGCTAAGGTTTTTTTGGTAGAGGAAAAGCCATTTACGTCTTCGCCTCAGGCTCCATACGTCACAAGTACGCTGCAGCAGGAGGCAAACAGCAAGTTGCGCTTTGCTGCGAAACGCACCATGACCTTGGCGCAGCAGCTTTACGAAAACGGGTTCATTACGTATATGAGAACCGACTCGACCGTGCTTTCCAATGAGGCCAAGACTGCAGCCAGGACATTGATTGAAAAGAAGTTCGGGAAGGAATACCTTTCGCAATCGGTTCGCTTTTACCGCAACAAGGTAAAGAACACACAGGAAGCTCACGAAGCAATCCGGCCAGCCGGTGGGCAGTTCCAGGCGGTGCAACAGGTTCGCAGTCGGCTTGGACCGGATGCTGCCAGGCTGTATGAAATGATCTGGCGACGCACCTTGGCCAGTCAGATGAAGGATGCCAAAGGCACCAACTCCGTTGTGATGATCGAGGTGGGCGATGCGAGGTTCCGCGCTGCAGGTAAGACTTACGAATTCAGTGGGTACCTGAAAGCCTACACAGCAGACCCTGATTCTGACAGCGAATTGTCCCAGAACAAGGAAGTTGTCCTGCCGAAGATGGAGGCAGGGAATGAGTTACAAGTTGTGTCTATGGAAACTGCGGAGCATTGTACGCAGCCCCAGCAGCGGTTTACAGAAGGCAGCCTGATTCGTGAGCTTGAAAAGCTTGGTATTGGTAGGCCGAGTACATGGGCAACGATTGTCGATATTGTGCAGTCGAGGGACTACGCCAACAAGAACAATGGCGCCCTTGTGCCGACGTTCCTGGCAATGGCTGTCGTCGGCTTGCTGGAGAAGCACTTCGCACACCTTGCAGACTATGCTTTTACAGCGCAACTCGAAGATCAGCTGGATGCCATTGCTCGTGGTGAGTTACAGCGGCAAACCTACCTGAAAGACTTCTATTTCGGCAATGGGCGTATTGGGCTGGCATCCCTGGTGAGTATCGGTGAGGCTGAGATCATACCCCGGGCAGTCCGTGGCATACCACTTGGCAAAACCGAGGAAGGTACTGAGGTGGAGGTTTGTGTTGGCCGTTACGGTCCGTATGTTTCGGATGGGACAATTCGTCGCAGTGTCCCCGACACGATGGCTCCCGACGAATTGAACCTGCAGACGGCTAGCGAGATGCTCGCTGAGGCCAAACAGGGACCACAGTCGTTAGGGAGCGATCCAGTGACGAATCTTGATGTGTACCTCAAGCACGGGCCCTATGGACACTTTGTCCAGCTGGGTGGTGATGAGCAGGAGGGAAAACCGAAGCGGGGTTCCTTGTTGCGTGGTATGAGTCCCCATACAATTGATCTCCAATCTGCCCTGAAGCTGCTCTCGCTCCCACGTAGTTTGGGCGACCACACAGACGACCAGAAAGAAGTGATCGCGACAAATGGCCGTTTTGGGCCTTTCGTCAAATGGGGGAATGAGATACGCTCCATCCCTGCGGAAATTGACCTGCTGGAAATTACCCTGGAACAGGCAGTAGAACTGTTCAGGCAGGAAAAAAGAAGCCGTGCAAGTGCAGCGCAAAGCACGCCACTTAAAGAGATTGGTAAGCATCCGGAGTCCGATAAGTTGCTGAAGATCATGAAGGGGCGTTATGGTCCTTTTGTGACCGATGGTGAAATCAATGCATCCCTGCCATCAGGTGTGGAGCCTGATGATGTCACGCTCGACCGCGCAGTTGAGTTATTGAAAGCCCGGGCAGCAAGAATCGCAGCAGGCAGCGGCAAGCCTCGTAGACGAAGCAAAAAGTCTTGAGCTTGATTGATCCGGTTCAGCTTCCATTCCCAAGCAGAGACTCTATGGCAAGTTCATGAATCTGCTCGCAATTGACACAACACGCAAGACAGGCAGTGCAGCACTGCTATTGAAAGGTGATCTCGTTGAGGTTGTCCGTATGGACTCAGGTCTGGGCTTCGACGAAGTGCTGTTCGGGGTTATTGGGAACCTGTTGGAAAGATATGGAGTTGCAATGGATGGGTTGGACGGGTTTGCTGCAGCTTCCGGTCCGGGATCCTTTACTGGAACCCGTGTCGGTCTGAGTGCTATCAAGGCATTGTCTGAAGTCCATCAAAAACCACTGGTCGGCGTTTCAACCTTGCAGACCCTTGCTGGAATGACTGAGTTCACAGGAGTTGAAACGCGTGTAGCATTGCTTGACGCACGTCGAGGCGAGATGTTCATGGGTGCTTACAACAAAAGGCTTGATCACTTGGTTCCCGAGTGTATCGGCACTTGGGAATTCATCTCTGGAAAAATTGAACAACTCTCGAAGCCGGTACGGTTCGTTGCGAATGAACCCCACCTGTTTGAGGAATCAAAGACTGCGTCAGCAGTGGATCCATCGCACCTGGAGATGGTTCCCCAGGAATTGGCGGGAGCCGTTGCACGCTTGGCCTGGCGTGCAATTAGAGATGGACATGCCCGAAAGCCGGAAGCTATTGATGCCAACTATATCCAGCGGCCAAGTGCCAGGCCTTCCAGGTAAGTTCAGGTTCCGAGACGTCGATAGGTATTGTCCAGGAACCCCTTGATCAAGCCTGTCTGTTCCGTGGCTTCCAGCAGGAATGCATCATGGCCATAGTTTGATTCAAGTTCAACATAGGCAACATCGCGATTGCGTGAGCGCAGTGCGCGTACTATTTCCTGTGACTGATAGCTGGGGTAAAGCCAGTCCGATGTGAAACTGAGCACCAAAAAGCGCGTGTCACAATCCTCAAAACAAGCACCCAGGGAACTGTTGTCGCCAGACAGGTCAAAAGTATCCATGGCACGAGAAATGACAATGTACGAATTGGCATCGAAACGGTTGACGAACTGATCACCACGGTAACGCAGGTAACTCTCAACCTCAAAAAGTCCGCCTTCGTCAGTCCCCTGACGTTGTCGCCCGAATTTTTCGCGCATCGAGTGATCGCTCATGTAGGTGATGTGTCCGACCATACGTGCTACTGCGAGCCCCCGCTCGGGATAGTTTCCCGTATAGTAATCCCCTTGCTGAAAGTCGGGATCTGCATGGATTGCCTGACGGCCCACTTCATTGAACGCGATTTGCTGTGCTGAATGGCGATGAGTGGAAGCGATCGGGATGGCAGAGATAATGCTGTCCGGATAGGAAACAGCCCACTGTAATGCCTGCATACCACCCATGGATCCACCAGTCACACTCAGGAGCTTGCGAATCCCCATTGCATCCGTAAGCATCTTCTGCAATCTGACCATGTCGGCAATGGAAACATCAGGGAAACGGGAGCCGTAGGGTCGGCCGCTTTCCGGGTCAATGGAGCTTGGACCAGTGCTTCCACTGCAACCACCAAGTATGTTGGAAGAAAGGACGCAGTAGCGACTCGTATTGAAAGCCTTTTCAGGTCCGATCATGTTGTTCCACCAACCGGGTTTGCCTGTTTCTTCACAGATTCCAGCTGCCTGGGCATCTCCCGAGAATGCGTGCAAGACCAGAATCAAGTTGGATTTATACTCGTTTAGCTCGCCATACAGTTCATAAGCAATTTCGACAGGAGACAGAATCTTCCCGTTATCCAGCTCAATCGAATCGAACTTTGCAATTGATTTCAAAATCCTCATATGGGCTGTTTTTACTATAAGTTGCCTGCTTGATTCACTCAGCGAGTCATTCTGTCAAGGTATGATGAGGTTTTACGAACCGAGGCTTGTTGTAATAGTAGAGACGTCTTGAACAAACCGACCCTGCTGTACAGTGTCTGACCGCACACATACCTCTTTTAAGGAGTTGAAGGGTTGAACAGTGGTCGACGCAGACATTCACATTGGAAAGGTCTAATAGCTACAGGCATGCCAGTTTCTTACGAACAAGACACGCTTACGGGGTTGCGTGACAAGGCCACCCTTATGCGGATTCATTCGGTCAGGTCCACGAGTAAGGCCGGCAGTGGACACCCGACCACATGCACATCTGCGGCAGAAATCATGTCCGTGTTGTTTTTTAACACCATGCGTTACGACCCGCAAGATCCAGGGAGCGAGGCCAATGATGTCTTTATCCTGTCAAAAGGACATGCAGCACCATTGCTGTATGCAGCCTGGGCGGAAGCTGGATATCTTGCTGTAGACGACCTGCTTACGCTACGACTCATTGATTCTGACCTCGAAGGACACCCGCCCACGACACTGCCATTTGTAGACATTGCAACCGGTTCTCTCGGACAAGGTCTCAGCGTTGGAGTAGGCATGTGCCACGCTTGCAGGCTTGATGGAAACGACCGGCGAATTTATGTCCTGATGGGGGATGGTGAAACTGCAGAAGGTTCAGTGTGGGAGGCAGCCTCCATGGCTGCCAATGACGGTCTTGGCAACCTGATTGCGACGGTGGATATCAATCGTCTGGGGCAAAGTGCCCCGACCATGCTTGGGCATGATATTAATGCTTATACCGAGCGCTGGAAAGCCTTCGGTTGGCAGGTACTGCCAGTTGATGGTCATGATGTAGAGGCACTGCTTGAAGCCTATGCCAAGGCTCATGCGTCACCGGACAAGCCCAGTGTCATCCTGGCAAAAACCTACAAGGGACGCGGTATTCCATGTGCTGAAGACAAGGATGGCTGGCATGGCAAGCCAATCCCTCCTGGTGAACTTGAGGATGAGGCGATTGCATCCCTGAAATCACAGCTTTCTGGCTCCGAGTTCGACTGGCAGCCTAATCTTCCACCTGCAATTTCGAATGGTCATGCTGCCCCGAAACCTCCGGGAGTCTCTCCGTACTCTATCGGTGGTGAAGCGGTGGCAGCACGTCAGGCTTTTGGAGCAGCCCTTGAGGCACTGGCTCGTTTGGATGAACGGATCGTGGGAGTCGATGGGGATGTTGGAAACTCGACATTCACAACAGACATTGCCAAGGCGGATCCAACAAGACTGTTTCAGAGTTATATTGCCGAGCAGAACTTGATTGGTGTGGCCCTCGGACTGGCATGTCGCGGAAAGATTCCTTTTGCTGCAAGCTTTGCCTGTTTTCTTTTGCGGGGCTATGACTTCATGCGCATGGCAGCAATCAGTTTTGCAAACATCAAGCTGGTCGGTACACATGCCGGTGTCTCGATTGGTGAGGATGGTGCTTCACAAATGGGACTTGAAGACCTGGCAATGGCATGTGCCGAGCCAAACTATACGGTCTTTTACCCCTCGGATGCCACGAGTGCATGGCGTGCAGTGGAACTCTCAGCTGCCGTCAAGGGCCCGGTTTACATTCGTGTCAGCCGACCCAAGACCAGTATTCTGTATGGCCCGGACGAATTCTTTGAAATCGGAAAGGCTAAGGTTCTTAAAAGCAGCCCGCAAGACAAGGTCGCAATTGTCGCAGCCGGGGTCACGTTGTACGAAGCTCTTGAAGCCGTGGAGCAGCTGGCAGTTGAAGGTATCAATGCCCGTTTGATTGATTTGTTCTGTGTACAGCCAATCGACAAGGAAACGCTGGTTGCAGCAGCGTCGGAATGCGGTGGCAACATTGTGACTGTAGAGGATCACTATGCCCATGGCGGTATCGGTGATGCAGTGTTGTCTGCACTGGCCGAGGAGCCTGCCAGGGTTCGCAAGCTGGCTGTGCGTGAAATCGCACGTAGTGGCAAACCAGCTGAGTTGCTTGAGAAATTCGGCATCTCCTCATCACATATCGTGACTGCTGTGAAGAGTCTGATTACGAAGTAGCTTCAGGGGGTTGGGACCCCAGTCTGACCGCTTTTCAGGGATAAACTGCAGGGCAGTTCCCCTTGAAGTGAGGGCAGTGGTAGCAGTGCTTGCCTGTCATGAGTGGGAAGTCCAGTTTTTTTTGCGCTTCGAAAAACTTGTTGACCAGCATACGGCTCCGGTCCAGTGCTTCCTCACTGATATCTACATCGACAGCTTGTGAGTGTCGCAGGAAGAAAAGTGTAGCCTTGTCCAGTGATTGCCCAGACTTGGCTAGCCCAGCAGCGTACAGCTGAAGTTGTGGGGCATATCGAAGTGCTGCCTCTGGGAGTTCTTCTCGCGAAAGTTCGTCTGTTTTGTAGTCGACCAGAATCCGTTCATCGCTTTCCTCGAACAAGAGGTCGATCTGCCCTCGCAAAAGGGAGTCATTGACTATAAAAACGAACCCTTTCTCATATTCAACACTTTTGGCGTTGTCTAATCTCCGACCTAGTTCGTGGGATTTGAATTTTTCAGCAAGTTCCAGGATTTCCGGTGTGATAGCTTTTTCTTCCAGATCGCCTGCGAGGTAAAGGTGGACATCCCGACCGAATTTCGGACCGGATGGTTTATCCGGTTCTACCATGACATCCCCCTCCTGCTTGACCTGAAACGTATTTTCCGAACCCTCAGAGTCGAGTCCTAGATAGCGAGACAGGTAATACTGTCGGGGGCATTTAGCAAACTGTGTGATTGAAGTTACTGCTGCAGCGTATTCTGCTTGTGCGCAGGGTTGAAGAGGTTGCAGAACCTGCATTCTTTCGCAGGCAGATCGATTCAGGTCGTCCGTATTGCATCTGGAAGGTAAGGCAGTGGTTCCTTGATAACGAAACTGGACATCACCAGTGGTCTTTTTACGGAGGCCTGAGTTCAAATCAGAACCCTTGGTGTTGATTCCGAGCCTAGAAAAAAGAAGACCACTCCAGCCAGTCTTGGATGGAGTTCCTGAATAAGAGCAACCCATGATGAGGTGCTCTTCGGCCCGTGTCATAGCAACATACAACACACGATTAGCTTCTTCCTTTTCACGATTCCTGAGTGCCTTTTTAGTCTTGTAATGCGCCCAGTCTGAACTGTGCTTTTTAATGTATGGCTCGGGTGAACCCTGCATAGACTTGGGAGCCTGTGGCAGGTTATTGCCCTGGTAGTTCTCGCCATCATACGGGTTGAGCCAGCATGCTCCGATCCCATACTCCTCGGAAAACAACAGGTCTGGATATTGGCTTCTGGAAGTGCTGTTCAAGGACGGCAAGACAATTAGGGGGGCTTCCAGACCCTTGGCAGCATGCATCGTGATTACTCTGACTGCATTCACAGAGGCAGTCTGATCTGGTGGACTTTTCTGGCTTGCATTTGTGTTTAGTGCCAGATCCAGTGCTACTGAAACGTTATTGAGGCTTGCAGACTCAGGGTTTTCGTTTTGGTTTATCCAGTGCAGCAAGGCTTCGGTATTCGCGTGTGATTTGACTGAGCTGGGTTGTTTGGACAGGTATGTGCGATAACCGCAGGAGGCTATTGCGCGAGCTAGTACGATTGCAACAGGTACGGTTTCGCAATCTGCCCGGCAGTCCTGGAATAATTCACGAAAACGAGTGATCTTTTCAATAGTCCGGGGATCATGGACATAATCAAGTGATTTTTTCTCATTCAGTAAATTTGCAAGGCACGAGTAAGGCTGTTGATTCTTGGTCAGGAGTAAATCATCATCATTAATGCCACAGAAAGGTGACTTGAGAACTGTGGCCAAACTGATCTCGTCCCGTGGATTGCGGAGGATGCGAACAAAGGAAGCCAATTCCTGGACAACAGGGTCCTGAAAAAAATCCTTGTTGTTGTCTGTGATGCAAGGGATCCCTTCAGCCCCCAGGAGATTGGCGAATTGGATGGTTTTGCTGTTAGTTAGCAACAGGATGTAAATATCCCGCCATTCAAGATCGCGTGTAGCGAGTGATTCGTTTTGGTGGTCAGTTACTTGTAGGGAATGCTTAAGCTCGTGCAGTCTGTCAGCAATCCACAGTGCTTCCAGTGCAAGCGGTTCATGATTACATTCTTTGCTGTTACTTACCAGTGAAAATTCAACACTTGGAATTTTTTTCTTCGAAAACCACTGGGAAGACTCGAGCCGGTGTGACTCGATCCCTTCCAGGGCACTGTTACAAAGAACTTGGTGTACAGAATCCAAAACTTCATTGCGACTGCGGAAGTTATCGCGCAGGTATACTACTTGGCCACCGCTTCTTTCAACTTTTTCCCGGAAGCTACTAAAAACTTTCATGGCTGCATGTCGGAATCCATAAATGGACTGGTTCAGGTCCCCGACAATAAAGCACTCCGGGCGCTGGGTACTGTGAGCATCTACAAGACGTTCAAATAGACGGTTCTGTACGGGATTGGTGTCCTGGAACTCATCAATCATGATGTGCTCGTAATTCAGAGTTGGCAGGGATCCAGTAGAAAGTAGTTCAGTTGCCTTCCCCGTCACATCATTGAAGTCCATACGAGCAGTTGAACTCTTGGATTCCTGATAAGCGGCCAGCATTCTGCGAGTGATATCAAGCAGATATTGTCGTGAAACAAAATTGAAATCGGAAACGATACACGAACGGTATTCAGGTATAAGTTCACCCCGAATTTTATTAATCGTGAACGGGGAATCATATTTTTGTTTTTTCCGCGAATTTTTTTTGAGAACCATATCAATTCTGTCCAGGAATTCCATGCGTTCATTAACAAGGCTGTGATCCGCCTTGTCCATCTCGGTCATTTCAGCAATTAATATTTTTAGCTCTTCCTGTACTACTCCTTGATATGAATCTCCACAGTCCCTCAGGGCGCTACGCAAAAGGATAAATGACTCACCAGGTGTCCCGGAAAGGAAAGGTTCGCAACCATAACCCTGGATAATGTAGATCAGGCTGGCAAATGAATCCAGCAGATTGTAGGACTCCCCACTTTCAGTTTCCCTGGCTCCCTTGCCCAAAGACTCGATAAACTGCCTGAGTTCTTCGTTTTGCTCGGCATAACATTCCGAAAGCACCTTCTCGATAGCTTTGTGTAACAGGTTCCTGCCTTCCAGCTCGTCGAGGATTTCGAACTCGGGATCAACATCCGCTTCAATTGCATGCTCGCGAACCAGTCGGTTGCAGAAAGCATCGATCGTTGAAATCTGTGCTTCGTGGATTTTCTGTCGTTTATCTTCAGGCAAGTCTCTGGCAGCCCGGGAGCGCATTTCCTGAGCGGCACTCTCTGTGAATGTAATGGCCAGGATGCGCTCGGGAGCAATCTCTTTCTCCAAGATCAACCAACGCAGTCGTTCAATCAGTACTAGTGTCTTGCCGGATCCCGGACCGGCGATGACGCAAACATCACCCTGTTGCAGGCTGTGGACTGCGCGTTCCTGATCCGTTGTTAGTTGCATGATTCAGGTTGGTTGTCCACAACTGCTGCGTTTTTCCACTTGATACGGCAAAGGTTGCGGTGTTCACAGAATTCCTGGCAGATTTTTTTGTCACGCGGGTCGACGGCAATACTTCCTTGTCTGATCTTCTGAATGACGAGAGCCGTTGAATGTTTTGCATCTCGTATTTCATTACGAAATGTCTTTGGTTCTACAACTACAAGTCCTTTTTTTAGCTTTGTTGCTTTACTGGAGCGACCGATCAGTGATGCTTGGGTTCGCAAGCCGTAAAACATCATGCCTACTGGTTTGTAGCCTTTCTGCTGTTCGAGGGCAGCCAGATAAAGGAATAACTGTAATTGGCCAATCCTCTTTATCCCTGCAGCCTTCTCCCTGATTTCCCCGGGTTGCAACTCGACCCCAAGATAGCCAAAGTGATCATTCAATAATTGCTTGATGCGAGACTCGCTTGAGTATTTGTAGTCAATGACGAAGCATTCCTCTTTAGAATTCAAAAGGTAACAGTCAATTCTGCTATGGATTGTTGCTTCAGGATCCAGATTTTTTAGTTGAAAGGAAGCTTCCTCCTCATAGCCGCTTTCTGCGTATTCCGCGTTAATTGGAAGATTTTCAGAGAACCTCACAAAACGTTCGAGATCAGTCAGCATGTTTGAGCGCATCAGTAGGATGCGGAAGTTTTCTTCCAGATGCTGTTCAGCCAGAGTATGGTCGAAGGTTTCGTTAAGTAATTTTGCAATTTCGTAGCGAGACCCTGTCTTGGGATCACGTTCGGTGTTCCACTTGTAGAGCGTGTTGTGGATGATTGATCCCACTTCTCGGTTGCCCATACGGCTTTTTACCGGGTCGGGACGTCCCTTGAGATTTAGTGTTTTTCGTGCAAAATACTGGTAAGGACACTGGAGAAATGAAGCAAGGCCGGTTGGGCTGAAATCGGAAATCTGTGCTGTGATGCTTTGCTGCAATTCTTCAGAAAGTGTCTTGTTTTCAAGGCTGTGTGATTCCGATGGATCCACAATCCGGGCGTCGGGAATTAAGGGTACGGTGCCGTCAGGAGATATGATTTCTGAACTTGATTGGTCACCAATGCAAACGAAGGGCACTTGCTTGGGGACAGACTCGTCACCAAGGTAGGAAGATTTTAACAATTGCTTGCCGCTGGCATCGTACTTCGGATGACTGAGTACCGTTCGTTCGTATGCGCGGGTGGTTGCAACTCGGTAAAAGTATCGTTCGTTTTCGGTGTGATCCAGGCCAGTCCGTAATGCGATACCACGGGCTTGTAGTTGCAGCCTGAGTTCGTCGTCAAAGAAAATATTTTGCGTTGCACGTGTCGGGAACCAGCCTTCCACGAGGCCACAGACAAAGACAACAGGTAAATTCCATTGCCGAGCTTCGTGAATAGGCAGGACATGGACGACCTCATAACGATTGTCAGGAAGAGCAATATTCGATGCATGGAGGACTTCTTCCAGGGAATCAACGAACGTTGTGAACGGGACCTGTAGATCTGCAATATCTGGCAAACAGGAAGTGGCCTCAATATCTCGCACTAATTCGGTTCGAACACGTTGAGTAACTTTCCAGTCAAGGATGCGCTGGAAGGCACGGGATTCGAGAGGGAAATTCAGTTGAATCAGCTGCTTGCTGAGTGCCTTGCAATCCTGCGCCCACTCATTGGCATCAGCTACTTGGCTGAATTTCTGGACAAGGGGCTGCAGGCTCTTAAGGAATTGTTCGAAGTCTGCATACCAGGGGTTTTCCGAAGCTACTGTCTGTAGGGTCTCCAATCCCTTGCCGGGTAGCATTTTCCTCACTGCAAAGTCGTACTTGTCCATGGAGGGCGCATTACCGACTGGTGAGAGCGGAGAGGCCATCAATTCCAGGGTTTCCTCGGCCGGAAACTGTAACGCAATCACGCGCAACCAACGCAGGAAATAGCGGACAAGACCGTGGCTGGACAGTTTCCGCGGTCCCTGAATGCGGAACGGGATGTTGAGCGACTCGAACACCTCACGCAAGGGGTTTTCGTAGTACTGGGGGCTTTTCAGGATGATGCCATGCTCATGATAAGGCCGATTGCTTTCCAGTATCTGGCGAGCGATCTCCATGATTTCGTGGCGCGGGGAAGTTGCTTCAAACAGCTCGGTTTTATTTTCAGCTTCCTTGCGGGGTGGCAGGATTTGTGTTTGCAGGTGATCCAGGGGGTAGCTGGTCAGTCCGTCTATCATAGTGATCTGGAATGATTCCGCCTCTTCTTCAATAGCCTTGAGCAGTTCTTCTTCCTGCACAGTAAATCGGAACGCACCATCAATGAGGACTTTTTTTATCGGTCCTAGTCCGTTTTTTCGGATGGCGACAGCTGCCATTGCAATGCGCTGGTTCCGGTGGAAGTACTCAGCGGCAGCCAGTTGCTCTTCGTATTCACGAAAAACTGCCAGAAAAGCCTTCTGGTGAGAATCCCTGGCCAAGCTCTCGACCTGCAGGTTGTCCGCACCGGCGGACCAGAACTCGTTCATCAGGGCAGCTATTTTCCGGCGCAACCCCTTGGACCCGGTGAGGGAACCAAACTCTCGCGGTGCAACTTTCCTGATTGCGGTTTGGAGTAGTCGGTCTTCAATGACCGGTGATGCGATTTTTAGGTTCGGAGTTCTTTGCTGTACGACCTCAGTGATTGTCGTTATTAGGTCATTAGGCACCATGAGGTCCCGTTTGGCAAGGATAAAAAGCAGGTGCTGCTTCATGCTTGCAGTCGGGACAATCAGCTGGATTTCAGAGCTGCGACCTGCCCGGACTTCACTTTCCAGTGTTTGCAGGATGGCGTGGGTTTTTCCGCTACCTGGAGGGCCTATTAATAACAAAGACAGAAACCTTTCGAGTATATTAACTGTGTGATCAATATTTTAGCATGCTAGGCGTATTGTGGAACAATTGAACCTTAAGCATGAGTCTGCTGTAGACAGCTCCACAGGAATGCCTTTCAAACTGATCGCAAACCAACTTACCAAAGAGTATCCAACTCCTTCAGGATCTCTGCGTGTACTTGACGATTTATCATTAAACATATCTCGAGGTGAGGCTCTGGCTGTGATGGGACCATCCGGTTCAGGCAAGAGCACCTTGCTGTATATTCTTGGTTCACTCGAAGAACCCAGCAGTGGCACTATTGAAATCGGTGGTCACAACTTGTCCTCACTGGATCCAACCGGTTTGGCTCGCTTTCGCAACCAAAGCATTGGTTTTATCTTCCAGGATCATCACCTGCTGCCCCAGTGCACGAGTCTTGAAAATGTTCTTGTGCCAACGCTTGGCAATAAGGCCGATTCCATGCAAAAAAGCAAGAAAGCAAGGCAACTTCTGGAGCGTGTAGGCCTGGCCGAGCGCATGGACCGGCTCCCTTCAGAGCTTTCAGGTGGCGAACGGCAGCGTGTTGCAATTGCACGAGCATTGATCAATGAACCTCCAGTGGTGCTGGCAGATGAGCCAACCGGGAACCTGGATCGTCACAGCGCGGATTCAGTCGGGAATTTATTACTCGAACTACAGCGCGAACATCAGGTTTTGCTGATTGCAGTCACGCATAGCAAAGAATTGGCAGCACGTTTCCCAAAGCGTGCAGAATTGCTGGACGGCAGGTTGCATTTTGTAACTGACAGGATTTGAGCAGCTAGCTTGATTTCTTTCTATATCTATCTTTCCAACAATGTTCAATATGGTTAGATTGATCGTGATTGGCGAGGCAACCAAAGCACCAGGTGTGTCGAGCACGACACTGCCACGCTGGGAGGCGGAAGGTAAGTTGATCCCGGAGCGTGCCGCTACGGGTCATCCTCACTATGAACTAGCCAAACTCAAGCCAGAAATGTTCCACACCGATCCGGCCGAGCGGTGCACGGTGGTCTATGCACATGTTTCCAGCCCCAATCAGACGGACGATCTGGAACGGCAGAAGCAAGAGCTGGAACTGTATTGCGCCCACCAAGGCTGGACGGGCGTATCCGATTTCGCTACGCTCTCGACGCAAGAACTCCCCGTTCCCGGCCCTAAGCCGCACAAATCGTTGCTCAAGCACCAGCAACGCCTGTCCCACAGCCTGAGTAGCAAGGAAAAGGGCTCGGCCACTCGCAGGAAAGCCAAGGCGAAGCTGGCAAGGCTGCACGCCCATATCAGCAACATCTGCAAGGCTGCGCAGCACAGGCTCACAACCGATCTCACGCGCTGGTTCCACACTATCGGCATCAAGAATTTGAACGTGAAAGGTATGCTATGCAACCACCATCTGGCACGCTCCATTGCCAATTCGGATTTCCATGAGTTCTGGCGGCAACTGGATTACAAGGTCGAGATGCGTGGTGGCGTTGTGGTGGTAGCAGATCGCTGGTTAGCCAGCAGCAAGACCTGCTCTCATTGCGGACACAAGCCGGACAGACTGCCACTGTCGGTGCGCGAGTGGGTGTGCCTGGAATGCAGCATGAAACATGATCGGGACAGGAATGGTCGTGATCAACCTGAAGAATCACGCCGGGAGTTCTATGGTGTCTGCCTGTAAAGGGGAAGGTGCTGGTGCTGGTCGCAAGACCAGAACAAAACCGGCTCCGCTGAAGCAGGAAGTCAGCACTACAGCTACCTGTAAATAAGTATGGATAGGTCTAACGGAACGGACACTGCCTAATAGCTCTGTATAGAAAATTAAGGGAATCCTCATGCAACATGTCAAAATCCTGGGATTGATCCTGGCGGGAGGCAAGGGCACGCGTCTCTACCCACTGACAAAGGAACGTAGCAAGCCTGCAGTGCCATTTGGTGGCAAATACAGGATTGTCGATTTTGTCCTTAGTAATTTTTTGAACTCGGGTATCTATTCGATTTATGTGTTGACACAGTTCAAGAGCCAGTCATTGCTGCAACACATGCGTAATGCCTGGCAGTTCTCTGAACTGCTGCCCAGCCAATATATCCTGCCGGTACCAGCCCAAATGCGCAAGGGTCAGCAGTGGTATCAGGGCACAACAGATGCGATCTTTCAAAACATTCACCTGATAGAACTTTCACAGCCTGAACTGGTGGCTGTATTTGGTGCGGATCATATCTTCTACATGGACATCAGGCAGATGATCTCGTACCACCAGGAAAAGGGTGCTGTGGGTACTGTGGCCACCCTACCCATACCGGTTTCCCAATCATCCCGGTTCGGGACAGTGGAGATTGACAAGAACTGGCGCATCCTGAAATTTTACGAGAAAGTCAGCAATCCCCCTGAAATCCCAGGCAGTCCAGGCTGGTGCCTGGCCTCAATGGGCAATTATATCTTTGACCCGAAAGAACTTGCCAAGGAATTGCGCGACGATGCTGAAAATCAGGAGAGTGACCATGATTTTGGGAAGAACATGCTCCCTAAGATAGTGCAGGAAAAACCACTCTATGCCTATGATTTCCAGAAAAATATCTTGCCGGGCGAAAAACCGGAACATCACGGGTATTGGCGTGACGTAGGAACAATCCAGGCTTATTACAACGCCAACATGGATCTGAGACTCAACAAGCCTCCCTTGAGCCTGCACAATCCTGAGTGGCCTTTGCGAACTGCGCAATATGCTGCAGCGCCTTCCCGTTATTGTTCAGATGAACAAGGCAATGACGGACGCGCAGAGGATTCCATTGTTTCGGAGGGTTGTGTGCTACATGGCTCACATGTCCGTGGGTGTGTGTTGGGCAGGAATGTTTTCATCGACTCGGGAGCGAGTGTCGAGGATTCCATCGTCATGGCCCGTGGAAACATCGGTGCCGGGGCCAGAATCCGTCGGACCATCATCGACAAGAATGCAGTCATCCCTCCAGGTGCCCGCATAGGGTATGACCGGGAGTATGACATGGAGCATTATATGGTTGATGAAAGTGGGATCGTGATTGTTGAGGGCAAACGAACGAAAATCCCGCTCAACCAGATGACCGTCTGAAAAGCTGTCAGTTAGCGTTCCTGGTTTTAAGTGTAACCATCAGGGCGGGAAGCCCAGCGGTAAAGGCCCCTTTGGAAGGACTTCTCCACAACCTGTAGCATTGACCTCAGCCGTCAGGTCAGCTTCGACATGACTGTCAAAAGAGATCACTCGCAATGGATTGTGCGTGTTTAATGCACAGGTCCAGGATGCACTCCAGTGGCTCAAGAGTGCCTGCTCCCGGATCAATCAGAACCAGGGCAGGCTCTTCTCTGGCCAGTTGAAACAGTGCTTCGCGAGTCATTGCAAACTGGACTGTAACCCCCAATTAGCTGGCAATGCTTTGCACTTTTGAACTGAAAAACAGATCAGGAATCGCTGCCAGGGTAATTGTTTGGATTGGTTACTTCATTGCAATAAGAGGGTTGAGCAGTCTGTTATCCTGAAAGTCTAGCGCCGAAATGGACGGCAAATACGAATTCTCAATAGCCCACAGTCCCGACTCAGACGATGCGTTCATGTTCTACGCATTGGCTGAAGGGAAGGTAACTTCTCCACTGCTTGATTTCAGGCATGTCCTGAAGGATATCCAGACTCTTAATCAGGATGCCAGGCGGGAGCGGTATGACATGACAGCTATTTCATACCATGCCTATCCGTATGTCGCGGACAAGTATGTCCTGACTGCTGCCGGTTCCAGTGTTGGAGATGGTTATGGCCCGATTGTGGTTGCCTCACAGGAATTTGAGGGGCGGGATCTCGCGGGCAAGAAAATTGCGGTTCCCGGACTGCTGACAACAGCCTATCTGGCTTTGAAACTGTATGAAAGTGAATTCGAGCCGGTAGTTGTCGAGTTCAATCAAATACTTGAGGCGGTTTCCAGCGGGCAAGTGGATGCTGGGGTTGTGATCCATGAAGGCCAGTTAAATTATGCAGAGACCGGGCTCAGGAATATAATTGACTTGGGAGAGTGGTGGAAACAGGTGCATGGATTACCCCTGCCGCTAGGTTGCAACTGTATCAGGCGCAGTCTTGCAAATGATCTGAAGACCGAGGCGAGAAAAGTACTTTCTGAAAGCATCCAGTACTCACTGGATCACCGCGAGGAAGCACTAAAGTACGCCCTTCAGTTTGCGCGGGGGCTGGATACGGATCTTGCAGATCGATTTGTAGGGATGTACGTCAATCACCACACAACCTCCATGGATCCAGAGGTGCTCAGGTCGGGGCAACTGCTCCTTGACATGGGCTACGATGCCGGTGTGATTCCAGAGAAAGTTCTCTTGGAGTACGTCTAGAATTTCATAGTGAAAGTTACTCTGAAAGCACTGCATGTTGGAATGAGAACAATGATGATCTGGAGACTGGCGAGTAGTTTATTGCTGATGTTAATTGTTGTTGCAGTTGTAACTGCGCAGCAGATTGACCTGAACCAATCCAACCCGAACGATAAAGCGCGTGCAATACGCACGCTGGGAGATTCACCAGATGGCATCTCTTCCCTGAATGACCTGGCTCCCCTGCTTGGAGATAACTCTGAACAGGTTCGTCTTGAGGTCGTAACTGCACTGATCAAGTTTCGTGCCATCGCAGCACAGCCACTGCTGCTTGAAGCAACAAGCGACCTGTCATCTCGCGTACAGGTACTTGCAGTTGACGGATTGGTCGATTTTTATTCGCCCGGTTTTTTCAAACAAGGTGGCTTTACAAGTACATTGCGTGATTTTCCGGGCAAGATCAAATCCCGTTTTACAAACCAAACTCCCTTGGTTATTCCAAGCTATGTCGCCGTGAATCCGGCTGTCGGGAAAGCCATTGAAGTGGTGATCAGGCAAGGCAAGAGTATGGAAGTTCGAGCAGTCGCTGCACGTGCAGCCGGGATCCTGCTCCTACGCAATGCATTGGCTGGCTTGCAAGACGGTCTGCGTTCCCGCAGCACATTGCTGATCAGGGAGTGTATCCTTGCAATCAAGAAAATCCGAGATCCGTCCAGTGGTCCAAGTATTGTTTTCCTGTTACGGGATCTTGACCCACAAGTACAATTGGCAGTGATCGAAACAGTCGGGACGTTGCGAACGGTGGAAGCAACACCGGAGTTGCTGCAGATTATCAAAAACACTCAATTGGACCGTATCAAGCATGCTGCACTGATTTCACTGGCCAAGATTCCAGGGAACGGGCAACGTGATATGTTCCTGGATTTCCTGAAGTCCAGGAACAAGAATACTCGGGCAGCTGCAGCAGAAGGGCTTGGGCGTATTGGAGACCCGGAGGACTTGCGACTGCTGGACCACCAATTCGCCCTGGACAAGGCTGCAGGGGTGAAATTTTCGTTGGCATTTGCGCTTGTCAACATGGGACAGCATGAGCAGTTGGATCACCTTCTGAAAGGACTGGATTCCAGGATTCACAGGCTGAAGGTACGGGCTTTTCTTGTCGAGTTGGCACGCAAGCCCGAAATCCTTGAAAAACTTTATGACCTGCTCTTGCAGGGCACAGCTGCCCAACGCCGTCACCTGGCTTATGTTCTTGGGATGAGTGGAACTTCAGAGAGTATTAAAGAACTGGAGATCCTTACACGGGACAAAAATAACGATGTTGCAGTTGCAGCAATCGACTCCCTGAGGGTCTTGCAGTCGAGACTGTAGCGTTGATTGCCTGCTTTATTGCCCGTCCAGGGATGCTTCCCTACGCAGGCGGTTGGCCGATGAAATCGTATAATTCCTCATGGGTGCGTTGAACGTTCGTTCACCAATGATCATCAGTGCATCTGCCATCAGAAGCTTTGCGTCCCTGTCTTGAGGACGGAGCCGGGTTACGTGTTGCAGCAATTGTGTGGCACCAAGTGGATCATTGCTTGCAATCGCTTCACGAGCCTTACTCATCAATATACCCAAGGCACCTGCAAGGTCAGCGATTCGCTGGGACTGCTTGGTTGGGCTTTCACGATGCAAGCTGAGTGCGTCACCATCAAACCATCCAAGATTCTGGGCATAGATTTCCCCTATACTACCTTCTACACTGCCGTAGTATTCCGCAAGGTAATCAAGGTCGGCAAGATGCTCCGGTGATGCAGCATAAGCGACAAGCTCGTCAGAAGGTCATGAATTTCTACATGCCTTCGAGAGTGCGATCCAGTACCCATTGCATGGCATCGCGATAGTTCGAAAGGACTGTCCTGGCATCATCCAGGATTGGTGAGGTGTGACCGCCAACCAAGTGGAGCGGATTTTCTTGCACCATCTTGTCAATACTGGCAATCCAGTCCCGGATGGAGCGACAGGAGGTGCCACGCAGAGGGTAGGCATTCGGTCAGGACTGGTAAAAGTTGTCTCCGGCAAACACGACTCTTTGTTCGGGAAGCCAGACATAGAGCTGGTCAGCGGTTTCTCTTGGTGCGGCAACAAATTCAAGTTGAACTCCTGAAATTGTGAGTTTCCTGCGAGCTTGGGAAAGGCGCTGATTCGGTTCGACTCTTTGAACCCTGGGAGCCAGCCTTTTTTGCTGTTGGCCTTGGGACCCGTCCTGCATCATATTTCTAGCAGGGCGACGTTCGAGTGGAATGGCGACGCTGATTCCGATCTTTTGTTCGGGCAGCAGGTCAACCCCTTATGTGTTCGACGGGCGCATCTCTCTAGCAAGGCCTTTGCTCTGGATAAAAGCGTCTTCCGAGCCGTAATTTGAACGCGCGAAAACTGCGATATTTCTGTTCGGCTCATAGAATGCACTTGCCTCGTTGGTATGGTCGCCATGGGAGTGTGTATAGATAATCGCCTTGACAGGAAGTGAACTGATCTTCTCAAACTCGGCTCTGACTCTCTTTACAGCAGCAGGCAACTGGCCGGGATCAACAATGATCAAGCTGTCATCTCCGACGATCATTGAGTTGGTGGAAACCTGATAGCCGATGGCTGTGTAGACATTCTCGGCAACCCGCACAACAGCGGGCTTGAACATCTTGTTCCGCTCAAGCAGACGTTGGGTTGCTTCGCTTGTCTGACTATCCTGTGCAAAAAGAGTTAGCGCAAAGATGCCTAGCCTGAATTCCCAACGGGGATCTGGATATGACGCGGTGGGGGCGTTTGCTCCCCGAAACCCCCACTATTATGCCGATTCCGCTTGATGCTTGTCATCCAATACGTTAATTGATTTACTGATAGCCAATTAATCTAAATATATTCATTCAAGCCATCTGGCGACGCTCTAACTCTTCCACTTTCTCCAGAATGTCACTGATACCCACCGTTTCCCATCTAAACTCCCCTGATTCAAGCCATTTCCCTCTCTTTTTGTCAGTTTTCACGTGTTTCCCCACAATTTCCACGTTTTTCGTCTCATATAGTGGTACTATATTTATCAGTTAATCAATTCCCGTGCAAGACCTCGCCGATCGCTTCCTCGTCCCCTCCAACCCCAACCAGCGCCGCTACGAAGCCCTGCGCGCCCTCTGCGTCGAGCACCTCCCGCTCCCCGTGGCCGCCCGCCGCCTCGGCTACTCCCCCGGCTCCCTCCGCAACATCCTCGCCGACTTCCGCAAGCACCCCGACCGCCCCTTCTTCCTGCCTCGCGGCCGCTCCGCCCAACCCGCTGCCCCCGACGACCCCAAGGCCCGCCTCCGCCAGCGCATCCTCGAGCTCCGCTCCTGCAACATCTCCGCCAACCAGATCTCCGAGCGCCTCAAGGACGAAGGTCTGCCCGCCTCCGTCCCCACCGTCTCCAAGATCCTCAAAGACGCTGGCCTGCCCCGCCTCCGGCGCCGCTCCCGCGACCAGCGCGACGACTCCAACCGCCCCATCCAGGCCCCCGCCGCTTCCGTCCACGCCCTCGACCTCTCCCCGCGCTCCTTCCGCACCGACTTCGGCGGCCTGTTCCTCTTCCTGCCCTTCCTCGCCCAACTCGACTTCGACGCCCACGTCCGCCGCTGTCGCCTGCCCGGTTCCGCCGCCATCCCCGCCGCCTGCGCCTGCCGCTCCCTGCTCGCCCTCAAGCTCTGGGGCGTCGGTCGCCCCTCCCGCCTCATGCCCGACGCCCTTGACGAGGGCCTCGCCCTGTTCGCCGGCCTCAACTCCATTCCCAAGCGCTCCACGCTTTCCGAGTACTCCTGCCGCATTGACCCCCGCCTCGTACCCGGCTGGACTGCCGACTGGCTCGCCGCCGCCCGCCACCTCGGAGTCCAGGGCGGCTGCTCGTTCGATCTCGACTTCCACACCGTCCCCTACCACGGCGACGAAGCCTTCCTGCAAAAGCACTTCGTCTCCAAGCGCAGCCGCCGCCAGCGCGGCGTGCTCGCCTTCCTGGTCCGCGACGCCCAAGAGGACATCTTCTGCTTCGCCGACGCCACCGTGCGCAAGGAGGACCAGAACGAGGCTGTCCTGCGCTTCGCCGCGACCTACCGTGAACGCACCGGCCAGCTGCCTGGCGAACTGGTGTTCGACTCCCGCCTCACCACCTACGCCGTCCTGGCCCGCCTGCAGGCTCTTGGCATCCGCTTCCTGACCTTGCGGCGCCGCTCCGAGAAGCTGGTCCGCGACCTGCTCGCCGCTGAAGGCTGGCAGCGCCTGACCCTGAGCAACATCGGCCGCAAGTACCGCAACCCGACCGCCCTCGACCGCCGCGTCACCCTGCCCGACTACCCCGTCGCGATCCGCCAGATCGCGGTCGCCGGCCTCGGCCACGACAAGCCCACGCTGCTGCTCACCAACCAGCTTGACGCCAAGGCCGCCGAGCTCGTCGACCGCTACGCCCGCCGCATGGTGATCGAGAACGCGATCGCTGAGTCGATCAACTTCTTCCACATGGACGCGCTGTCCTCGGCCGTACCGCTGAAGATCGACGCCGACCTGCAGTTCACACTGATGGCGGGCACGCTGTACCGCCTGCTGGCGCGTCGCATCGGGCACGGGCACCAGAGCGAGCGGGCGCGCCAGTTGTTCAACCGCTTCGTGCGCACTGCCGCCAAGATCCGCATCAGCCAAGAGTGCGTCGAGGTGCGGCTCGGCCGTCGCGCCCACAACCCGCTGCTGATCGCCGCCGGATTCGGCGAGGATCGCCCGACTATCCCGTGGCTCGGCAACAAGCAACTCCGCCTCGTCATCGGTCTCGACGAACCGGAATAATCACCTCCAGATACGTAGTTGGGAATCCAGGCTAGTATTCCGAAGGCAAGCCCTGCTGTGAGCCTCGGCACTTATACTCTGCCCCAATTCAGCTTACAAGCTATCCATAGTGTTTGTGATCCAGGGATTGGGGTTTGAGCAGTTTGCCCACTCTTTCGACGGAAGCCAGAAACTAGCGCTTTTTCTGTTTCTGCTGACCTACACGAACCTTGCTCAGTGATGCCTTGCGTGCTTCCCAACTCTTCCAGTCAAAACGTTTTGTGGCACCATCCACGTATGACTTGATGTCAGTGCCCTTGGGCAACACGGCAACAACAGTTGCTCGCTCTCCAGTCTCTGGATGGTAGATAAAATATTTCTTGGCGTTCGGGATTGCCATGTCAATTTGAATATATCAAATCAGACTACGGCTCTTCCACATTTTCAGTCGGTTCGATCGGCTCTCCGTCCAACACAGCTTTGGGACCGTGAAAATATCCCACGCGATATCGCATCTTGAGTTTTTCGTAAGGGACATCAATGCGGATTCGGTGATAGATTCCTTTCTCGTTGAGATTGTTGGGTCGGTAACTCAGCCTGTACTGGCTACGAATGTCCTCGCCAATTCGAATAATGGACTCCTCGACCCCCTGAGTCGTACGTGGACTGAAGTCGCGCCCGCCGGTGCCTTCAGCAAGCACCTCCAACGGGTTGTCAAAGATCAGGTTCTTTACTCCCCGTACTAGGTCGATAATGATCGGGATCATGTTGGGAGTTACGCTGTAGTTGCTTTGTTGCTGGCTGGTGGGTGTCGCAGCAACCCCAGGCATCGTGGGTCGTACAACAACTCCTGCCGGGATGGGGCTGTAAACCGGTTCAGCTTTCCGTCGCAAACGGGCGGACAAGGTCGAGAGTCGAACCGGGTAGATTGTCATGTTGTAAAGCTGTGCTGTGCGCAGGCTTTCCCCCAAGCTGATACGGCTGCCATTGTTCTGGGATTCCGAAATAACGACAATGATCTTGCGGTGGTTGTTGGGGCGCTTGAGTAGCATGCGGACAGCACTATACATTGCATCTGCAAGGGCGACTGCTGAAGTCCCGATGCGCATTGTGGTGAGAGCCTTACCAATTTTCTGGGGGTCGTTGGTAAAATCCTGAAGCAGTTTGATGCGACTGTCAAAGGTCATAACTGCTGCTTCTCCGAACTCCCCTAGAACAAGCTCAGTGAAGAGGTAGGCTGTCTTGCGGATATCTCCGAGAATGCCCTCAACACGATCGCTTGTCTGCACGCAAATGACCATTGAGATTGGTAGGTAGCTGATATCAAACCCTATAATATTTTGTTCAATGTCGTTGTCGTACAAGGTGAAATCATGCACAGCCATATCATGGATATAGTCACCCTTCGGTCCGCGAACAGTAAGGGGTACGATCACCTCATCTATCTCCTCCACGAAGATGACTGGCAAGTCAGAATCGAATAATGTTTCTGGGTCGAAGATATCTCCGGCATCCTGTGCGCGCAGAGCAAAAGCTCCCAACAACAGGCAGGAAATAAAAAAAAGGGGGGTTCTCAAGGCGGGCAATGACATTCGATCTATCCTTATCAGTGTCGCGTAAAAAAATCGAACTGCTTTCTACTGGTCTTGATCGCGGACAAAACCGCCGCTCTTGCCCCCAGTTTTTTCAAGAAGTAACACTTCCCGGATCTCGATTCCCTTATCGAGTGCCTTGCACATGTCATAGATTGTGAGTGCGGCGACCGAGGCTGCAGTCATTGCCTCCATTTCGACACCAGTCTGTGCATTCGTGGAGGCACTGGCCAAGATATACACGCCATCACTCCTGATTGAGATTTTGACATCTGCATGGGTCAGCGGCAGTGGATGACACAGTGGAATGAGATCGGAAGCCTTCTTGGCAGCCTGGATGCCAGCAATACGTGCTATTTCAAGTGGGTTGCCCTTGGGGTTGTCTGGCAAGGCTTCCAGCACCAGGGAACTCATCTTCACAAGAGCCTGGGCCTTGGCGGTGCGTCGCGTAGCAACTTTAGCGCCAACGTCCACCATGGAGACTGCACCAGAATCATCGTAATGGGAAAGCCTGTTCATAGTGGCATTACCTCAATGAGGTCCCCGGCTCTCCAGTCCGATCGTGTATCAGATGCAATGAACAGGCAGCCAGCCCTAGAGAATGCAACAACATCTCCCGAGCCTTCACCTCTGGCAGGCCGCACTGTGATCGATCCATAGTCTCCTTCTATGTTGGCCCCCAGGAAGCGAGTCAGTACAGGACGATGACTGAAATCCTCAGCTAAAGGTGCCTGGTGAAAGGGCAACCCTGAGTCAGGCATACCACTAAGCAAGTCTATTGCAATGGAGGCAAAGACTTCGAATGTGATCATCGTCGAGAGCGGGTTCCCGGGCAGGCCAAACACCGGTTTGTCTCCGACACGTGCGAATACCAATGGCTTGCCTGGTTGAATTCGAACTGAAGTGAAGAAGAACTCTGCCCCGAGCTCATCTAGAACCTGCTCGACCAGGTCATGTTTTCCCATGGAGACGCCTCCTGACAGCAGCAGCAGGTCACTTTTCAGCCCAACTTCAATTTGTCGTCGGGTGTCCTCAAGGTTGTCCCTAGCAACAGGAAGGATACGTGCCAATCCCCCTCGTCTTGTAACTTGTGCTGCCAGCGAGTGAGCATTTGAATTCCTGATCTGATAGCTCTCCGGCTTTAGATTGATCTTGACGATCTCGTCACCTGTAGAAAGAATGGCTACTTCCGGCCGCCGGTAGACAGGAACCTCACTCTGGCCAACGGTACCTAGTAGTGCTACCTGGGGGTAACTGATCCGAACTCCCGCTGGCAGTACGCAATTGCCTTTACGTGCTTCAGATCCAGCAGCGATGAGATTACGGCCAGAAGCGATAGAATCATTGAAACTGACCTGGTTCCCCGACCGAGTGGAATTTTCGACCATCACAACTGCATCTGCTCCATCAGGACCAGGAGCACCGGTCATGATCTCGACTGTCTGCCCGCGCTCAAGGGAAAATAACGAAGGCTCCCCGGCGCGTGTTTCACCAATGACTTCCAATGTTGCCGGGACGTTATCCGTGTCAGAAGCAATTACTGCGAAACCGTCACGTGCGGAACGGTTAAATGGTGGGTAGTCCCGGTCAGCAAGCACGTCCCTGGCCAAGACCCGGCCGACTGCTACATCAAGCGGGACACTCTCCTGTTCCGGATGGGGACAGTTCTCACGAAGACGCTCGAAAATGAGCAACCGGGCCTCATCAAAACGCAGGGCTTGCATGGGAGAATTGATTGGTTAGCTAGAGCAGAAAGCTGACTTTAGTGAGTTTCGCACATGTATTGAGGAAGGGTTCAAAACCCTGTTGGCTTTAGGGCCCACAAGAATTGGTACAACCTTTATAGCCTGTAACCCTCCTCGAATCCAGTGGTACAGGCATTGATCCTGCAAGCGATTCCTGTCAGCCAGACTTTACTTTTGGTATTCTTAACGCTCAGGCTTGGCAGCATTCCAGACTACCCATGGTGTCCTTTTGAACGATAACAGGCTACTAGTAACGGATTCCCGGACAGGGAAAGACTATGAACTCGAAGTCAGTAGTCAAACGATCCGTGCGCTTGATCTGAGGCTGATTCGCAAAGATCCCAAAGAGTTTGGAATGCTTAGTTATGATCCCGGATACACAAACACAGCATCCTGCACCAGTAACATCACATTCATTGATGGTGACAAGGGGATTCTGCGTTATCGCGGCTATGCCGTTGAGGAGTTGGCGGCACAGTGCTCATTCACAGAAGTTGCCTACCTCCTGCTTAGGGGTGAACTTCCGACACCCTCCGAACTGAATGTCTGGAACCAGGAAATCATGGAGCATTCCATGGTTCATGAAAACATCAAGAAATTCATGGATGGCTTCCTTTACGATGCGCATCCGATGGGGGTATTGGTTAGTACGGTTGCAGCCTTGTCCACTTTCTACCCGGATGCCAAGCGGATAAACAGCAAGAGCAATCGCTACCTGCAGCAGATAAGGCTGATCAGCAAGATGCCGACAATTGCGGCGTATGTGTATCGCAAGAGCCAGGGGTATTCTTATCCGAATCCTGACTGGGACCTGGGGTACAGCGAGAACTTTATCGACATGCTGTGGAAGGGCACCCGTAGACAGTACAATCCGAAAGATCGTAAAGTTCTGGCAAAGGCACTGGACACCCTGTTCATCTTGCATGCAGACCATGAACAGAACTGTTCCACCTCAACCATGAGGCAAGTCGGCAGCGCCGACGCAGATCCTTATGTCTGCGTGGCTGCAGCGGTTGCAGCATTGTACGGTCCTCTCCATGGTGGTGCAAATGAGGCTGTACTTGCGATGCTCGACAAGATCAGCTCAGTCTCGAACATCCCGGACTTCATGCGGCAGGTCAAGGCCGGGGAATCCCGCCTGATGGGATTTGGGCACCGCGTATATAAAAACTACGACCCACGAGCCCGCATACTTCACAATGTTGCCGACGAAGTCTTTGAAATTACCGGCAAGAATCCTAGAATTGACCTGGCCAAGGAACTTGAACGCAGCGCCCGTGAAGATGACTATTTCATTAAGAGGAACCTGTATCCAAACGTTGATTTTTACTCGGGGATTATCTACCAAGCCATGGGATTTGATCCGGAAATGTTCACGGTGTTGTTCGCCATTGGCCGCACAGCTGGCTGGCTGGCTCATTGGGAAGAACTGATAACTGATCCAGAGAAGCGTATTGCTCGGCCCCGTCAGATTTACAACGGACCAGGCCAGCGGGCATTAGTGAACATCGAAGAACGCCTGGGCAAGGCACAACGCAATATCATTTAATCGGACTGGTTGCCTGTTGCTGCAAGTGGCGCAAACTTCCAAGGCAGTAAGCCGTCACAACGGTCCAGGTAGTAAGTACCTGGGTCCTCCACACTTGCAACAACGGTTCCGGGTTGGCGTTGCATTGTAGCGTTGTCAAACACAGTTGCTGAGTCAACATATGTCAGTCCAACATGCTGCCAGGATTCGGGAACAAACCCGGAGGTATTGTTGGTTGGAGAAGGGAACGTAGCCAGAACACTTCCAGGTGCAACTGGCTTGCGCAAACCCTGAGAGTACCAGTTCTGCAACACGAGTTCGCCAGTGGGCTGCATGCTCTGTGAGGCGGTACTAAGTCGAAGCAAAACAACTTCCATGTTTCCGAGTGAAATACCGGTGGAAAACCCTCTGATAACCCCATCGGAGCGAAACAGCAACTGCCCGTTTCTTGAAATATCAGCTCCAAATTGTGAGGTGCCTAGCTGGGCATTCACGTTGCCGTCCTTTGTAGGATACCCGAACACTTCGCGGCCAAATTCAGAACCGGTGATATCGGCTCGCAAGTGAGACAGTGCATACCATGCGATGCGGCCTTGCAATACACACTGGACTAATAGCCAGGCTTCATCAAGGGAAGAAGAGTAAAGCCCCCGGATTGCCAGTACCCGGATCAATGGGCGCTGGAGTGGTCTGCAGGGAGGAGGCAGGAGGGGTGCGATTTGTGCGGCTGGGGCAACCAGGTCTGTTGAGACCAGCAGGATTCCCTGAATGTTGATATTGCTATGATTCCGATACTGCTCAAGTTCATCCTCCTGAAGCCTCATTGGATTTCGCGGGATGAACTCCAGTGCACTTTTTGGATAGTTGTGCAAGGCGAACGGTTCAAATGCTGTTGTATCGACAAGCTGTACAAATTCCGGGTTCGCAATCAAAGCTTGCCTTGCAGAGTCACTCTGGTTTGCGGCAAGTAGTTCTGTAGCCCCCAATCTGGAAAGCCAACCGTCAAGATCGCCCTGGATCTCGATCTTTTCAATGGCAAGACCCTTCCAGGAAGAGGTGGATGGACGGTTCAACTTCCAGAGTTCTACAGCAGAGTCCTGCAATGGTCCTATTGTCCAGTCAGGAGAAAGGACGGTACGGTAAGTCAGTAGCGATTGATCAGGAATCTCATGGTCTATTGAACTAGTAGAAGGGCCAGTCCATGCCTTGAAAACACGGCGACTGTTGACAAGCACTTCCCAGGAGCCATCGCCACGATTCACTTCCCCTTGAACCACTGGCAAGTGCAATATTTCACGAGCATGCCTTAACAGGTTAATGTCGGTCGTCCAGCCTGCAACGGGCAGCAGGAAGGGCTTCTTGTTGTGCTGAACAAACAGCGACAGCAGGCAAAAGGTAGAGCCTGAGACCGTGTCAAATTCAAGGGCAATGCGGGCTTCCGGGTCGAGTCCCAGAGGAGGAGGGACAGCATCTGGATTATTTGTAAGAGCTAGAATCAGTTGGAGACCTGATTGGCCCGTAGTTTGTGCTGTAAGATTTTGCAACAGCAGGGGTACTGAGGCACTCCTATTCAGTAACTCGCGCCTGCTGATCACACTCCAATTGTGCATGCAACTGCTGGTTATGGTCATGTATGCTGAGCATTAAGGCAAGCGGACTGCCTAGTTTTGCACAGCTGATATTCGAAGTATCTTACGCAGTGCATTATCGATGCCGACGTAGCTCAGTTGGTTAGAGCGCCTGATTGTGGATCAGGAGGTCGATGGTTCAATTCCATCCGTCGGTACCAATTTTATTGTGTGCCCAATGCCCAGTGAGCGTGATCTGTCAGATCTGACACTTGCCTTGCTTCAACTGCAGTAACTGCGTCATCCTTATTCAGCTTATTGTTCCGGGAGGATGAGTAGTTCTCTGTTCTGCTTGCTAGAACAGGGCGTTCAATCCAAACTGCAATTGACGGTTGTCCTGCGCTGTACCGCTACTCACTCCTGCACTGCTGATGCCAATGGACAGCCTGGCCATCCGAATGTATTCGGTTCAAAAGGTTAAATGCCTCAAACCGAAAGTCAAGCAAGGATGTTTCAGTGATCAGCAACAGGAAGTTACGATGCAGCGCAAAGTTCACCATGTTGATCCCGGGTACATAAAGAATGTTCCGTCCAGAGTTGCCGAATGTTTGTACTGCTGGGACACGAACGCATCAATGTCAAATTAACAGTCGATTGTTGGATTACTCACGATGCCCTTGGAAATACGATCAGGGCGAGAAGTCGTTCCCGTGTTGGTATTGTCAAAATTCAGAGCAGGTGTAAACGGTATTCTGTTCGAGAATGTGATTATCCCGGGGATGTCCCAACCTCCGGTGATGTGCTTCATTGCATCCCGATTTGTATGGCTACGGCCGTAACCGAACAGTAACCGGTAAACACCAATGACGGTCCAGCGGCTGTTAAAAAAAACGAACTGCAGTCTCACATGAAGAAGTACTGGCGGATTCCGCCCCGGGCGAACGCGGCGTTCGTCGCCTGCATGGAAGACGTTCTGGAGGTCTACGTGCGACCGTATTCGGAGCGGCTGCCGGTGGTCTGCATGGACGAGACGAACAAGCAGTTGATCGGGAAAGTGCGGGAGAAACTGCCGGTCGAGCCCGGGCAGCCCGGGCGCTGGAACACGAGTACGTGCGCTGCGGCGTCGCGCAGATCTTCCTGTAAGTGGAGCCCTTGACCGGTCGGCGGCATGTCGAGACTGGCGAGCGTCGCACACGCCGGGACTGGGCGCGCTGGATCCGGGGCATGCTGCGCACGCGCTATCCGCAGGCTGAGCGGATCGCGCTGGTGATGGACAACCTCAACACGCATGGAATCGAGTCGCTGTACGAGACCTTCGCCCCGCAAGAAGCCCGCGACCTGGCGGAACGCCTAGAGATCCACTACACGCCCAAGCACGGCAGTTGGCTCAACATGGCGGAAATCGAGTTGAGCGCCTTGTGCGGTCAATGCCTCAACCGACGCATTGAGGATCTGAAGACAATGCGCCGTGAGATCGCCGCTTGGGAAGAGGACCGCAACAACCGCCAATCCAAGATCGACTGGCGCTTCACCACTCATGACGCTCGCACCAAGCTGAAACGCCTGTACTCGAATCTTTGAGTGTTACATGATACTAGGCTGTTGCATTGACTGCGCAGAAAGCAAGTGCAAGTGCAGTCAATTACCAAAATTCGGGCCGAGGGGATTCATCTTTAAACCCCTCTTGGCATGGGACGACCTATTTCTAAAACGACTTAAGAAGAAGTTTAAAAACAAGTAGGTTCTGAAAGGAGATGAAAACCACTTTGCTAAGATTGAAGCCGTCGCGTTGCGATATCTCCAAGATGACAGGATCCAACAAGATTTCTGCGTCGCAGTTCGCTGCGGAGTCCCAGGAACTGATGATTCCACTAACCGAGTCATTGGCCTACTTTTCCGTATTGCCCCTTGATGACAAGGAACTGGCTAGGCTGATCTATGAACCGACCAGTGCCATCCCGCCAAAATTACTGGAAATAATCCCTAAACTACGGTTGGTTCTTGTTCCTTACCTGGATATGGTGCCGTTTTCTGATTCTGATGCGCCCGAACTCATGATTTCCTACCAGGCTCCTCCTGACGATTCGAAGCGAGTAGCTGAGTTCCTGGAAAACGGTGAGGAAACCTACCTGTTTCTTGCAATCCGTGACGAAAGTGTCTTTGATGCTCACGTCCTGTTCTACAGGCAACTAGCTGTCCGTCTTATCCAGCAGACTGCTGACCTTATAAAACCGTTTTACAAACTGCTCAATACAGAATTGAAGAATAAGGCATCCGGAGAAGTTGATGAACAATCCTGGCAAATAAAACAGGAACTGCTTGGAACACAGGAAAATGCATCCAGGAATAAGAAACTACTGCAGGGCTACCAGGAGAAAGCGCTTGAAGATACACTCACCATTTATCTGCATGGCCTGTGTTGTGACATTGACATTGAGGCTGGTCCCAAACAACTGTCCAACATTCATTTGAGGAAAAGACTGCTATTACTCAAGGAAAGTCTGCCTCCACCCAAAGGCCTTGCACTGTTTCCTGAAGATATTACGGGGACATCATGATGTCCCTGAAGCAGTGAGTAAGGTCGAAGGACAGGAAGCACTGAAAGAAGTATGTGAACCACTACTGAACGAGTTGATTGCGGCAGCGCTGTGCTTCTTTGTGGGCAACCTCAAGCCGATTTTCAAGATGCATAGCGAGTTGACGGAAGTACAATTTCGTCTGAGTAATGTTGCCTGAATTACGGTTACGGATCGACTCAAGCACTTTTGCGATACTGCCGTTGTAATACCGTCTCACACCTGCGGTCAAGGAAGCGAGCAGGACATCAGTCCGTTCAAGCCACAGGAGTGTGTCAATGGCATAGGTTAGCCTTTCGGGATCCCTGTGCAAGGACTCTGCTGAGAGTTTGAGTTTTTCAAGTTCATCAAGCAGTGTTTGATGTTGTTCCACATAGACATCTGGTGCTCCATTCTCAAGCCACTCTTTCGGCTGTAACTGCATGATGATTTTCTCGGCAGAAGATATATTTTTCACAATACTTGCGCTTAATTCTTCAACTTGCCAGCGGGGCAACATACCTCCTTGCTGGGCATGTCCCAGGATCAGGCACGTTATTACAAGGAGAGTAATTCGGATATAAACCACAACTCAATATTATCGGACTTGTTGTCGGGGTATGGATTTTGAAGAAAGGAATCGGGCATTCGCTGATTTTCATGCTACCGGGCAAGTCCTGCAGGGCGTATCATCTAGTGAACCTCCCAATGTTGCACTTTGGTTTAAGGGATTCAGGAATAATCACTTTCTTGTGTCTGGTGCTGTTACCCCTGACTGGCTTTGCCCAGCAAGAGGAACCCTATGAGTTTTTTGAGCGCAAGATCCGTCCACTGTTGACAGAAAAGTGTTACGCCTGCCACAGTTCAGCAACCATGGCGATGGGGGAACTGCAGCTGGATTCAAAAGCGGCTGTCCTCAAGGGGGGTAGTAGGGGTGCCTCTGTTATTCCAGGAGACCCTGCAGGCAGTCTGCTACTGAAAGCGGTTTCCTATCAATCCCTGGAACTGCGTATGCCCCCGACTGGCAAGCTTGCTGATGATGAAATTGCCAGTCTGGAGTCCTGGATCCGCATGGGGTTACAGGATCCGCGCATGGAGATTACAGCCCAGCCTGTACAGGATCAGGTTGACGTTGCAGATGGAAAGGACTACTGGAGTTTTCAGCCTGTGATTGAGCATTCACCTCCTGATGTTCAGGACATCACTTGGGTACGGAATGCACTGGATCACTTCATCCTTGCAAGGCTCGAATCTGAGAACCTGCAGCCTTCCAAAGAAACTGACCACAGGACATTGCTGCGACGTCTGACTTTTGATCTGACGGGGTTGCCGCCGACTCCTGCCGAGATTGCAGCATTTCTTGCCGACTCCTCAGAAGATGCATACGAAAAGGTCGTTGAGCGATTACTTGCTTCCCCACATTATGGAGAACGCTGGGGACGTCACTGGCTTGACCTGGTGCGCTGGGCAGAAACCAACGGGCATGAGTTCGATAACAACAAGCTGGATGCCTGGAGATACAGGGACTATGTGATTGAATCCTTTAATTCCGATTTACCTTATAACCGCTTCCTGCAGGAACAGATTGCAGGAGACTTGATGCTGCCAAGAGCATCAGTGGATGGCACACACTACATCAACCCGGTAGCCAGTGGGGTGTACTGGCTTTGGGAAGTACTGAACTCGCCTACCGATTCGGTCAAGGCGCGGGCTGACCAGATCGATAATCAGATTGATGTGATGACCAAGGCCATGCAAGGGCTGACCGTAGCTTGTGCAAGGTGCCATGACCACAAATTCGATCCAATCCCTACAGCAGACTACTACTCCCTTTTCGGCATTTTCAACTCAACCCAGATGAGTGAAATATGTGTTGATACACCGGAACGTCTCGGGCAAATCAGTACAGTCAATAACTCGATTGCGGAGTTAAATGCAGATCTAAGATCCTTGCTGAAACCAGCCTTATCCCTGGGGGCAGAATCGCTGGCAGAGCGACTACTTGAAGCCACTAGTGAAAAAGAGACCGAAGAAACTGAAGGCCTTTCTGAAGAGTTGCAGTATGCCTTGACCGAACCAAGTCATCCGCTGTACCCCTTCGCCAGGAGTGTGGAACAGCAACCTCAGGATTTTGTGAACTGGATGACAGTCATCCGGGAAGAAATGTCCGAATGGAGCACCAAGTCTGATCGTGTGCATCCAATATGGGCAAAACGAGGAGATCTGGTTTATGACGATTTCGAACAGGGATTCAGCCAGTGGACTGTGACTGGTTCTGCGTTTGGTGTCCAGCCTGTCCGCAAGCTGCCACCTAACGTCGAATTGGCTGGTGATGCTGGCCAGAGTCTGGCGAGTTCATTTGGCAGTGGATCGAATTCCTTAGTCGGGACACTGACGACTCAGAAATTCATGATGCCCGCCAAGTTCGTACATGTCAGGCTGGCAGGTCCGCAACACAAGCATCAGCACAGGGAAACAACACCGATTCGCTTTACAGTCATTGCAGATGAGCACAAGTCGGGGCATGCCATACCGGATGGAAGCGGGCGTCTGAAGTGGCACAAGATTGCCATGACAAAGGAGCGAGGCAGGATCTGTTCGATGGAAATCATTGATCGAGACCGGTCTGGTTCAATCGTGGTTGACCAGATTGTTTTCTCGGCAAGTCCTGAGCCACCGCCTATTGCAGGTCCGGTTCACCCTCGTGTGCTCGCTTTGCTGGAGAATTCCGAAATCCGCTCACTGGAAGATCTCGCACTTGCTTACGAGGAATTGGCACTGGACCTGGCAGGCTTTGAAAATCTCTCCGCCAGGGATGAAGCACTAATTTCCGATTTATTGGGTTATCTAAAGCTGGAGCAGGCAACTGAGCATCTTCTTGCAGAAGAATCTGCCTATGCAGCTGATCTTACAGCCAGTCGCAATAGCCTGGATGCGGCAATGCCAGCCTCTACTTTTGCAATGTCCAGCATCGATAACGATCCTGCAGATGTTGCGATCCATGTTCGGGGCAACCACAAAAATCCAGGGGAAATTGCTCCCCGCCAGTTCCTTCAGGTGGTTGACGGGACAAACCAGCAACCTTATCGAGACGGATCAGGACGCCTGGCACTGGCTAGAAGGATTGCCAGTGAAGAGAATCCCCTGACGGCACGCGTGATGGTCAATCGAGTGTGGGAACACCATTTCGGGAAGGGGATCGTTGACACTCCGGACAACTTTGGACGTATGGGCAAGATGCCCTCACATCCGGAGTTGCTGGATTACCTGTCCAAGGGATTCATGGTGCAGGACTGGTCGGTCAAGGAACTACAGCGCAGGATAGTACTTTCGAGTACCTACCGCATGCACAGCCAGGCATCATCGCAAGCTCAACAACGTGATCCAGGGAACGAGTTGCTCTCGCATTTTCCTGTGCGTCGCCTCGAAGCCGAAGCCATACGGGATTCGGTGCTAGCTATCTCTGGCTCACTCGACTTTTCCGTCGGGGGTCCCAGTATTCCGCCCCACATCAGTGAGTACCAGGACGGGCGCGGGAAGCCAACCAGTGGACCGCTCGACGGGCTTGGCAGACGCAGTATATATATCCAGCTTCGCAGGAATTTTCTCCCTCCCTTGTTCCTTGCCTTTGATTATCCTTTGCCGATTTCAACAGCCGGGAGGCGGGGAGTTTCTGCTGTTCCATCCCAAGCACTGCTGCTGCTCAACAATGAGTTCATAAACCGTCAGGCTTCACTCTGGGCTACAAGACAGATCAATACTTTTGAGCAGCAACAAGAACGCATAAAGGATATGTATGTTCGCGCATATGGGCGCTTGCCGATGGACAGTGAAGTGGAAGAGATTGAGCGGTTCCTTGCCGACCAGAGCAGTCATAATACTGAACCTGGTGCCTGGACTGACTTGGCTCATGCCATGCTGAATACTACAGAATTTTTATTCATTCGCTAGCAATTTGATTAATGATTGGTATTCTGCACTCTTGAGGTCGTATATTGTCTTATATTATGTTGCGATTACTTTGTACTCTTCTTACGGTTTCAAGCCTTGCCTTTGCTCAGACACAGCACAACCAACTGAGTGAGCAGGAAAAGCTTGCAGGTTGGCAACTGCTTTTCGATGGAGCCTCAACGGCTGGTTGGGAGGGCTTCAACGATACGCCATTTCCGTCCCAGTCCTGGGCAATTGAGGATGACGCCCTCCGTACACTGTCTGATAGCGGTGGTGGTGATCTGGTCTCAGTCAGCCAGTTTGAAAATTTTGAACTGGTATTCGACTGGAAGCTGGTCCCGGGAGGCAATTCCGGTGTGAAGTACCTGGTGCAGAAGGCCTGGGCAGGCCCGGGATATCGGCCGTTTCAAACTGCAGCTGCAAAGCAACGATCCCTACTGCATGCAACAGGACCTGAGTATCAGTTGCTTGATGACACCACCTTGAATCGCAATAGGGATGGATGGGAGTTTTCAAGCTGCGGTTCCCTTTATCTTCTCTACAAGCCTGGCGATAACAAGGTTGTCCATCCTCCTGGGTCGTGGAACAGTTCCAGAATTCTTGTGCGTGGTACTCATGCAGAGCATTGGCTGAACGGGGAAAAGATAGTGGAGTATGAATTCAACTCCCAGGAATTATTGGAACGTATAGAAATGACCAAGTTCAAACAAGTACCTGGATTCGGCTTCAAGGGGCCTGGCCATATTGCACTGACACATCACAACCATCCGTCCTGGTATCGAAATATCAAGATTCGCTCAATAGAAGGGCCTAGTGTGTACCACTACCTCCCGGGTCGAATGTTTGACCCTGAAGGTTTGATCCCGCGTCCCCGAAGATTTCTGGAGCAACCAGGAGATCCAACCACTCCAAGAACCCGCTCTCCCAGGTAGTCCAGATCGGAAGTTTCCGTGATTATCCCCTTGACACAAGATAAGTCTGGTTCACGGCTTTCGCTATGGGGGGAGTGACCAGCAATCCAGCGGTCACTGTGAGAGTTGTAATAATACGAGCGAATCATCTGTGGTTCCTTTTAGCCTCCTACCGCTCAGGCACGGCGAAAGTGCCGGGCCTTGGAACCATCCCTCTGGAAAGAGAGGCGTCCTGCCTGTTCGCCGTAGGACCGGGGAGCTACCCCGATCCTCAATACACGGCTCTTATGTTCAACAGGAGGCCCGACTCACGGGCTTCCAGAAGAATGGCTCCGGCAATGGGTCTATAACGTGCTATAGACGTCTGTCAAGCTGCTTTGAGTGTTTCTTTCTGCGGGCCGTCTACCAGCTCCCGGTAGGTGAGAGGCGGCGTTTCCAGGATGCGCTTCAGCGTGTCTCGGAACATGTACGGGTTGTCGCGGTTGTTGAACCGCCACTCCATCTCTTCCAAGTAGCGATCCATGTGCTTGGCGCTGATCTTGTGGAAGGCCCCAACAATGGAGCGCTTGAACAGCGACCAGACGCCCTCGATACTATTGGTGTGAACATCGCCGACCACCCATTCGTATTCGGAGTGGTTCACTGTTTCGTGGCGCGTGTCGAAGTCGGCGACGCCCAGATAGGACTTCAGCTCGTCTGTGTAAATGGCTTCGGTGTTGTCGCTCAGGTTTTTCTGGATGAAAGCGTGCAGCGTCTTGCGTTTTATATTGGGAATCCTGGCCAAGCGGACTTGCCCGCCCCGCTGGAGAGCCCCGGCCACCCATGTCTTGCCTTTGCGGCTTCCGGACCCCACGTTTTTCTTCTTACCTCCAACCAGGGTTTCGTCAACTTCGACAATTCCGAACAGCGTAGGACCATCGAACGGATCGTTGCCCATCGCTTCCCGGATGCGGTGGCACAGATACCATGCCGTCTTGTACGAACCGATCCCGAGAGTGCGCTTCATCTGGTTGGCCGAGATAGCCTTTCGGGATTCGAGCATGAGATAGATAGCGATGAACCACTTGCGAAGCGGCAAGTGCGAATCGTGCATGATGGTTCCGGAAGTCGCGCTGAACTGGTACTCGCAAGCGAGTCAGGCCCATTGGTTGCGCTCGGGAATCTCGCACACTTTCCTGCTATCGCAGTGCGGACAAATCACCTTGCCCTTGGGCCAGCGCATGTCTTCCAGAAAGTCCCTGCACTTGTCGTCGTTTGGGAACCTGTCGATCAGGCGAATAAGATTGAAAGAGGTTGTGTCAGTCATGAATCAGAACTCCAAGAAGAAGCGGAAGCGTCGGCTTCCGCACAACACTATCGAGCGCCCAGACTCCGAAATCATGGAGCGGATCTTCGGAAAGCGCGTCAAGCGCGAACTCGACAAGATCGCCGGGAAGCCCGAAGCAGGTGGTGGAGGAAAGCATCTAAAACCATGCTAGCACCACCACCTACTTGTGTCAAGGGGATAATAACGGAATTTTCTCTAACATCTGCCTTGTTTGCGGCTTTTTGCAGACTGGTAGTCTGACGGACATAGAACGGGCGATTCAGGCTCGATTCTGTTACTAACTAATCCGAGCAGTGGCAGTCCCGGAACGGACATGTGGCGGGTCCTCGTCTTGGGGATACTGCAGGAGGGGCTAACCTACTATTTCTATCGTCTTCAGGATTTGGTGAACCATCATGACACGGTACAAGAGATGCTTGTCCACAGGATGTTCAACAAGAACCGGAATGCCGTCGAGCACCACCAGGTGTCGGCCGTCGAGACGTCCTCGTCAACTGTTTTGATCCGGGCTCGCTACGTTGCGTTTGTACGCGCTCGGACGGATTCTCTCGGAAGTGATTAGTTTGGACTGCCTTTGGTCTAGAGTAACGCTCCGCTCACCCACTCGATTCTCAGCGGATCAACTGTTCGCAGGAAGCCGTGAGGAGCTACAGCGAAGATTGAACACCCTGGCACAGGCGCTGAGAGAAGCGCACGATCAAAGTCATCACCCTGCATCCGCAATTGTTATTCTTCCGCCACGTCAAGCAGACCTTCTGCGTAATCCACAATGCGCGCTTGACGAGGAAAGGTGCCATTACCAAGGAATGCCGCTACAGTATCACCTCAGTGCCCGTTGACAACATACTGACCCAGCACAGCAGCCACTGGGGTGTCGAGAGCAATAATCACAACTGCCACGACGTGACCTTTGGTGAGGACCACAGCCGCATCCGCACAGACCGTGACATCGCCAATAATGCCGGGCTCAACAATAATGCACTGGCAATCGTGCGACTGCGCGGCTTCCGTAGCATGCCCAAAGCACTAGCCCGCTTCTCCGTCCGGGGCAACGAGGTGCTGGAGGCCATTCTCAAACCAGTCTGACTACGCCACTCCGCACCGCTGCAGAAGTCTTGCGTCGTTTCCGCCCGCAGTGCGCGTTTCCCCTCACCGGGGTGTTCAACGCACTCTCACCTTGCCCTTTTAAGTTGAGCACGGCCCAATTCGTCCCGCCACCCGCTCCCAACCGTCGTGATTACTGGACTGTAGCAGTCAGAATAGATGGCACCACCCACTCTGAACCGAAAAAGGATCGCCATACCAATGCTCCAGACTCGTGTGGCTATCCAATTTGAGATGCAAAAATTATACTCCTATGATTTCCACACACCTGCAGGGCCTCTCCAGACTCATTTCTTGTAGGAAACAACCATCCCCTCAGAATCATTTCTCATTTGAAAAGGCTCATTCCATGCAGAAGATACAGTGCCCCTCCGTTGCAAATCATGCGAACAGGATGCAATTGGTGCTGGAGTAGCAGGTGAGCCAATGCGTGAGTGGCAGTGGGGAGTTAGTGGAGGAGTTGGCTACGAAAGATGGTGAAGAAGCTGATGGAAGACAAGGGCCAAGCGAAATGCATGCTGCAACTGCAGCAGACAATCTGAATCGCCCTTAGCACCCCGAAACCAGCCCAGTAATCGGCTCTGCTGCCCTTGGCGACGCTGAGTTGCGATTCGGGTGTGTAGGAAGTTGAACTCGCCGTTGACTCCGCCTTGGCATTTAGTGGTCTTGTCGCACTTGTTAAATCAATTCGCGGCTCTAAGCCCGACAGGCTGCTAGAAAAAGTTGAGCCCACTTTTCTTTCCTGTAGCCTTGTTGCCATTGTTGAAGCTCAATCCTCAGAATCTCAGCATGGTTGAGAATGAGGAATGCGCCGATGTTTTTCAGAAACACGTGATGCAGTTCAGGAAATCCCCATAATCCACGGAATCACTGTTATGTCCTTGTCACGTTGGCTACTCAAACTTTTCTCATTTCTCTTGATCGTTACTACAGCTATTGCTGATACCTTCACTCTGAGCAATGGAGACAGGCTGACCGGGCGGGTCTTGTCGTTCAGCGAAGGTGAACTTGTTATTAACACTGAATTGATTGATGTCGTGCGTATTGATTGGGATGACATTCAAGCCATTGATGGCCAAGCAAGTCTTCTTGTGCAGACCAGACAAGGGCTGCGTGTGATTGGTCAACTAAGTCGGAATGAATCTGAAATCGTGATCAAACGCGATGGTCCTGATGTCGAAATTGATTCTGAGTCCATCGTTCGGATAATTCCTGCAACATCTGTGAAGCAGCCATGGAAAATTTTTACTGCACTTGATGGAGCAGTGGATTACGGTTATAGCTTTGCCCGGGGTAATCAGAACCAGACACAGTCCCTGCTGGGAGTGATTGCAGAGTATCGTTCTGTGAATTACAAGTTATCCGGGCGTCTTGACTCCTTGTTTGCCCGGCAGGACGATGCCCACTCGCAAAGTCGCCATGCTTTGATCAGCCGTGTGGATCGCTACATCAACTCAAGCTTCTTGGTGTACGGTCTCACCGAGCTTGAAAGGAATGAGCGCAGGAACCTGGACCTGCGCACGCAAGTTGGTGGCGGGATTGGCTGGCAAGTCACTGAGTCGAACAAAAATGATCTTGTTGTTCTGGGTGGATTTTCCTATGCCGATGAGCGTTATAGAGCGGATGTCCTGAGGAAGACAGTGGAAAGCAGGGTTGGAATCGAATGGGGTTCCAATTTGTTCAATTTGGTTGAACTGACCACACAATTTTCCGTTCACCCGGATCACAGGGAATCAGGTCGTGTCAGGTTGCAGTACGACAGCACAATACGAATCCCGATCTTCAAACGTATTACCTACTCGCTGCGGTTGTTTGACCGTTATGACAGCAGGCCGGTAACCTCAGTCAAGCGGAACGATTATGGTCTGGCCAGCGGGTTGGGTATAACCTTCTAGGACGGTTTGCTTACAATGCAGGATCATCTCCTGCCTCCGGATTGTTCTGTGTGTGAACATGGATGCAATACGGGGCATCAATAACTTTGCTGAAATACTTCCAGTTCGGGGACATGCATCGCTATCTGTTAACAGGTTGTGTGCTTTCCCTTTTGCTCTCTACGGATGCGTTGTTGGGGCAACCACCGGCAAGGGTTACGGCAATCAAGTTGCGAACGGAGACAGGTGCTCTTAGAGTTCACCCTTTCGAGAGTATTGCAATTCAGGTAGTTATTTACGGTGAGCAACGAGACAGCTCAGGAAGGTTTGTCAGGACCAGACTCCAACGAGGTCCGGCTACATTCTTCTTGCAGGATCCAGATGCTGGCTGGTTGTCAAAGCCCTTTCGGTTGCAAGGTAACGATGGTGCAGTCATTTACCAAAGCCAGCAGTCGGACCTGTTCTCCAGACAGATCAACTTTGCCCGGGATGAGTACTTGTCACTGGATGCTGTGATGTTCACTGCATCTCGCTTTGAAGGTGAAGTGGAACTGAGTGCCACGCTTGATGGTGTCATTGGCTCCATCACGATAGAGGTGGATGCGAATGCCCCTTCCCTTGTTTCGAAGGAGGAAACAACGTTCGAAGCTGAAAAGCCCTCAAAATCTCACTATCGAAAGCTTGCTGAATATCACTCTCCGTATGTTGCCCAGGAGACATGGTTTCAGCCGAAATCCGACTATCTTGCACGGTTTGACCTGGATGGGGACAAGAGAGGCGACAACAACTGGGAAAACACACCAGTTGGCAGCTCGCAGGCCTATGTCTATTACACGGTTGTTGAGTCTGAAACGCACTGGTTTTTGATCTATAACTTCTTTCACCCTCGTGACTACTCAGATAAATGTGTTGCTGCCAGCTGTCATGAGAACGACAACGAAGGCTTGATCCTGACCGTTGTGAAGGATGGATCCGAATATGGTAAACCTCTCGTAATGGAGACTTTCGCCCACAACAAGATTTACTCATACCGGATTGACTGGAATGTACAGGACAAACTTCATGACATTGACGGTGAAGTTGTGTTCTATCAGGAAACACACCCTGTCGTATTCATTCAATCTGGAGGACACGGGGTCTATGCTCCTGACAAGTATGGGCGCTATTCCCTGGAGAAGGATATCTTCTTGTCAGGTACTGGGGTGACTTATATCTACAAGAGTGAAGCAGAACGACCTCGTCATCCTGCGGATCGCTTGGTGGGCTATGAACTGTTACCCATTTATGAGCATTGGTGGCTACCGGCTCATGAAGATCGGAGAATGAGTGGCCACATGTTTAGCAGCTACTATAGCTACCAGCCGTTTGGTGGCAGACCACGCCCACAATATACAAAGATTTCCGGTGCTTTCCTGGGTCGCATGCACGGAGTGAATGAAGCCAAACCTTTCTGGGGATGGCACGATGGCCGGAGTCGCAAGAAGCAAGTACTGTCAACAGGACAATGGGCACTGGATCCTGCCTATGCTCTTTCCAGGAACCTGACGATTCCAGAGCCATTCTCCCTGGAGTATGTCTTCAATCCCTACTTGGGAATCGAGTAGGGTTGCTCTGTTGGTATCAACAGCATGCAGACTTGTATCCAGACTTGGAATGGATGGCTGATTTAGACATCCAGGCTGAATGCCACAATTTCGTCGCCAGGTTTGGTACGGTTTTTACCCGCACCGCCTGCTGAGATCGCAACATATTGGACTCCGTTCAGCATGTAGGTACACGCATTCGCATAACCACCGGCATTGAGCTGGTGTTCCCAGAGAATCTTTCCGGTATCGCTATCAAATGCCCTGAACTTCTCGTCCTGCGTCGCACCAATGAATGTCAGGCCCCCGGCTGTTGCCACAGGTCCACCAACTACCAGTGTTCCGCTTTGTGGCATGTTCTCGTGCTCACCAAGAACGACCCGCCAGACAAACTCGCCCGAGTCCGGGTCTATCGCAGTCAAATGTCCCCAGGGAGGCTTGGCAGCAGGATATCCATCTTGATCCAGAAACCTTACCCAGCCGTCATGAGCATAACGATAAGGCTTGTCCGCCTCTGCTTTATGGAGTTGAAGCAGGTTGGAGTTTTCGCTGCTGCTCACGATCAGCAAATTCCGCTCAGGGTCGTAGCTGCCACCACCCCAAAGCACTCCGCCGTTAAATCCGGGGCGTACAACTGTCAGTTCAAAGCCAGGTGGTGTGAAGATCCCATCAGAACGGGCCTTGTTGAGTACACCCCGTACATCGGCTTCAGCTTTGGGAGTCCGATTCGTGACCTCTTTATCAGTAAACCCGTGAACCGATAAGGACTGTGGTTTTGTTGGAAAGGGTTGTGTCGGCCAGAGCACCTCTCCAGGTACTCCGCCTTGGGGTACTGCCCGTTCTTCAACTTCAAACAGCGGTTTGCCAGTATCCCGATCAAGCAGGAACAGCATGCCAGTCTTTGTGAACTGCGCCACTGCGTCTGTTGACTTGCCGTTGATCCTGCCATGGATCAAAATTGGAGGGCAAGGCAGGTCATAGTCCCAGACGTCGTGATGTACGGTCTGGTAGTGCCATACTCGCTCACCGCTCTCAACATCCAATGCGAGTATGCAGTTGGCAAACAGATTTTGCCCAGCGCGATCTCCACCGTAGAAATCGAAAGCTGCTGAGCCCAACGCAACGAAAACGATGTTGCGCTCTGAATCCAGGCTCATGCCACACCAATTGTTCACTCCGCCAACCCGTTCATAGGCATCCTTGGGCCAGGTGTTGTATCCATACTCCCCAGGATGCGGGAGGGTATGGAAGATCCAGTGTCGCTTTCCAGTGCGCACGTCCCACGCACGGATATGTCCAGGGGACTGGGGAGATGGTCCTTCTCCACCACCTCCACCAGTGATGATCAGGTCCTTATGAACCAAAACCGGGGAAGTATGGCTATATGAGAGTCCGCTGATATCCCGATCTAGTCCTTGCTTCAGATCAATTGAGCCGTTTTCTCCGAATGAGTCGTCTGGTTCACCAGTTTTTAGATCAATTGAGTAAACACGGTCGAGTACAGCAGCAAAGATACGTTCCCTCTTGCCGTCTTGCCAGTAGGTCAGGCCTCGACAGACACCTCGATTACGTCTGGTAGTTTGTGTGCCAAATGGGTCGAAGGTCCACTCTTCGGATCCACTAGCAGCATCCAGTGCCCGTACTTTAACCTGGGCAGTTGTGACATAAATCTTTCCGCCTACCACAAGGGGCTCAGCCTCGATTGTGGTCGCTGGCCGGGTCATGCTGTCGCCACAGTGGTGCACCCAAGCTGGAAGTAGCTTTCCGATGTTTTCCTTATTGATTTGCGATAAGGGCGAATAGCGGGTTACTCCCGGATTCCCGCCGTAAGTTGGCCAGCTGGTATTGCTTCCCGCAGCCTGGCTGGCAACTGCAGCAACTGTCAGGGACTTCAAAAAAGTTCTTCGTGGTAGTAGTGGCACGGAAATGAGTTTACCGGGGTTCAGGGATCTATTGGCATAACCATCTGATTCCTGCTCTTACGGAACGACAGACGGAACCTGGAGTTGTGGGCTCTTCAGGCTTTCATTACCATTTGAGTCAATGGCTTGCAAGGAGTATTCGTAGGACTCATCTTGACGAACGGATGTATCACTGTAGAAAGTGTCAGTAATCATTTCGGTAATGGGCATTAAATCTCGCCATACGCGATACCCGATAAGGTCTTCCTCAGCATTGGCCAGCCATGAGAGTTCCACCGAGGATTCCGTTCGAACTGCACGCAGCCCTTTGGGAGAAATGGGTGCAAAACGGTCGAGTAGGGTCACGGTCTTGTTAGCAGAAACTGGCCCTTCCACCCATCCCGAATCCGACTTGCGATAAGGGCGGATGCGGTAGTTGTATGTAATTCCCCATTCAAGGGAGCGATCAAGGTATACCGTGCCTTCAATACGTCCCAGAACCTTAAACCTCGGGTCTTCTTCCGAGGATCGTTCCAGCTGGTAAGTATCCGCCCGTAATGCAGAATCCCATGTCAGTGCAACACCGGTAGGCTGAACCAGCGGATGGCTCCAATCAGGTTGCTCTGGAGCTTCGACAGGTTGGAGACGAACCTGGTTGGAGTAACCTGCATCCCTGCCCTTTTCATCCCAAGCTGTTGCTACCAGGATCAGAGGCTGCCCAATTTCAAAATCAATCAGAGGGAGCCGGACTTCCTGCTTTTGCCCAGGGTTGCTTTTCAGATCGCTGGTCTCAATCGTATGGATTTGCTTGCGATGATCATGAATTGTTACCAGCTCCAGGTCTTTAGTAAAATCTTCTACCTTGACGGTCCACAGTGTGAATCCCTGCAGTCTTGTCGCAAAAGCATCCCCTGTGGTGCGCAGAGGCCAACTCCAGGAAATTACAATTTCATTGCCAATCTGGTGTGCGGATAAATCAGTGATCGGGTTAGGAATACGGGTATGAGGCGGGAGAGGGTCTCCGACAGAGCCGCAACAGCTGAGCAGTAATGTAATCCCCAGCAAGAGAAAGCTCTTGCTGGTTTGTTTCCAGGGCCTTGCCGATCCTGGCATGCCTTACAGGATGTAGCGGCTCAAGTCTTGATCCTTGACGATGGACTCAAGTTGCTCATTTACGTACTTGGCGTCGATTTTGACACGTTTTTTCTTCATTTCAGGCGCCTCGAAGGAAATGATATCCAGCAGCTTCTCCATGATTGTGTGAAGTCTGCGGGCTCCGATATTCTCAGTCTGCTCGTTCACTTCCATAGCTGTTCTCGCGACTGCTTCAAGGGCATCTTCCGTGAATTCTATCCGCAAGCCTTCTGTTTCGAGCAGCGCGATGTATTGCTTGGTCAGGGCATTCTTGGGTTCTGTGAGAATTCGGATGAAATCATCCTGTGTCAGGGTTTTCAGCTCAACACGGATTGGAAAACGCCCCTGCAGTTCAGGAATCATGTCACTGGGTTTTGCCACGTGGAATGCACCGGCTGCAATAAATAGAATGTGATCTGTGCGGATCATTCCATAGCGGGTATTGACGGTTGTACCTTCAACAATTGGAAGAATATCGCGCTGGACCCCTTCGCGGCTGACATCGGGCCCCCGACCACCCTCGCGGGAAGCAATTTTATCCATTTCGTCCAGAAAGACAATCCCTGACTGCTCTACTCGGTCAACAGCAAAGCGTGCCACCTGATCCATGTCGACAAGTTTTTGTTCTTCTTCCTGGACCAGGTATTCCATCGCTTCAGCAACCGTCATCTTGCGTCGCCGGGTTTGGCTGCCGAATAAGTTGGGAATCATGTCCCGCAAGTTGATGTCCATCTCCTCAATACCCTGATTGGTGATGATCTCGACCGGGGAGTTCTTGTTGCTGACTTCAATCTCAACCATGCGCTCATCAAGCTTGCCTTGATGCATCTGTTTCCTGAGCTTTTCGCGAGTCTTATCAGTGCTGTCTTCCGTGGCTTCATCGTCTGTTTCCTGGGGAGGCATCAAGATCTTCAGCAGGCGTTCTTCAGCATTTCGCTCGGCACGATCAGTCACCAGTTCCAGTTTTTCTTCGCGGACCATGTCGATGGCCATTTCCACCAGGTCGCGAATCATGGAGTCGACATCACGTCCCACGTAACCCACCTCAGTGAATTTTGTGGCTTCGATCTTGACGAAGGGGGAGTTGGATAACTTGGCCAGCCGTCGAGCAATTTCCGTCTTGCCAACCCCGGTTGGCCCCATCATCAGGATATTCTTGGGCATGACCTCTTCGGCCATCTCAGGATCCAGCTTCTGACGGCGGATGCGATTACGGAGAGCAATGGCTACTGCGCGCTTTGCCTCCGATTGTCCTATGACATGCTTGTCGAGTTGCTCCACGATTTCACGTGGGGTGAGGTCATCAAGTGCTGGAGTAGTTGAGTCAGACAGTCCTGGAAGGAAAATCACCATAAGCTAACCCAATTCCTCGTAAACGATGTTGGAGTTCGTGTAAATGCAAAAATATGCAGCAATATTCATGGATTTTTCTGCTATTTCACGTGCGCTTAGATTAGTGTTCCCAAGGAGTGCCATGGCGGCAGAGGTGGCATAAACTCCACCCGATCCTATGGCTGCAACCCTGTCATCGGGCTCAATGACATCACCGGTTCCGCTCAACAGCAAAGTGGAATTGGTATCTGCAACCACGAGCAGCGCTTCCAGATGACGAATGCTCTTGTCCAGGCGCCAATCCCTGGAAAGTTCAACAGCAGCACGACTCAGATTGCCTCCATAAGCCTGCAACTTTTTCTCAAAGCGTGTAAATAATGCGATGGCATCTGCTGTGGAGCCAGCGAAACCCGCTAATACCTTTTCATCGTAAAGGCGCCGGATTTTCTTGGCGGAAGCCTTTATGACAGTATCCCCCATGGTTACCTGACCGTCCCCAGCCATTGCAACCTTGCCTTGATGTCGTACGCATAATACGGTTGTAGATCGTATTCGGGGAGACAAATCTGTCAAGCTTTGCACCGATATTTCATTATAGTGAGAACTCTGTTACTGCCATGGATTTGTGTGTGGTTTGTGTCATCACATAAAGTCTTAGTTAAGATTGGTAAATCCACATGGCATTCGAAGCAGAAAACGATTCTCAGGAACAGCAGATCCCGGATCGCATGTTTTTTAAAATCGGTGAAGTCAGCAAGATCACTGGCATTAAAACCCATGTACTGCGTTTCTGGGAAAACCAGTTTTCCACACTGTCTCCCCGCAAAACCTCCAACGGGCAACGCCAGTACCGACGCAAGGACGTTGAAATGGTTCTGACACTCAAGAAACTGCTTTACAAAGAAGGCTATACGATACCCGGAGTAAAAAGAGTACTGCTTGCTAAAATCCATGCTGAGGCAGCCAAGAAGGCTCCGGAATCCCGCAATGTCTCTGCCATCCAGGCTTCCGGTCCTGCGTTGGCTGAAATCAGAGCGGAGTTGGAGGAGATCCTGAGGATTCTTGATGGAGAAAAACAACCTGAAACAAGGTGAATCCTAGACCAGCACCGCCATACTGGTTTCGTCACGGGAAACTTCCCGATATAAAGTGTCACGCTCGACCGCTTGCCTGCCTGAGTGGCTGATCAGCCGCAATAATTGATCCCGGCGTAATGACTGGGGTGTAACGGCACCCGCGTCATGGTAAATCTTTTCCTCGACAACAGTACCGTCTATGTCATCAGCTCCAAAGCGCTGAGCAACCTGTGCAATCTTCGGGGTCATCATGATCCAGTAGGCCTTGATATGCGGGAAGTTGTCGAGAAGAAGCCGAGCCACTGCAATAGCCTTGACGTCCTGGAAGCCCGAAGTTGAGGGTAGATGCTGCATCGCTGTGTTCGTTGGGTGAAAAGCCAGCGGGATAAAAGTTTGGAAACCACTCGTGTCATCCTGTAACTCTCTCAGGCGAATGAGGTGATCGACACGGTCCTCAGGTGTTTCGACATGCCCGTAGAGCATGGTGGCATTGGACTTCAGTCCCAGTTTATGCGCTGCCCGGGCAGTTTCAATCCACTCGGTGCCATCAATCTTGTGATCACAGATAATCCGCCGAACGCGTTCATTAAAGATCTCTGCACCCCCACCGGGCAGAGAGTCAATGCCGGCATCCTTGAGTTGTTGCAGTGTTCGCTGAACCGAAAGTTTCTCTCGACGTGCAAGATAGCCAATTTCAACCATTGTGAGAGCTTTCAGGTGTACCCGGGGAAACCGCTCCTTGAGTCCCTTGAACATCGAACAGAACCAGTCAAGTCCAAGTTCAGGGTGCAACCCTCCTACAACATGAAACTCTGAAACGTCCTCGTCATAGCCGATTCCAGCCGTGTGCCAGACCTGCTCAAGTGACATCGTATAGGAGGCAGGATTCCGTTTCTGTTTTCCGAAGGCACATAGCTTGCATGCTGCTACACAGACATCGGTGGGATTGATATGGCGATTGACGTTGAAGTAGGTCCGGTTCCCATTCATCCGTTCCCGAACGGAATTAGCCAGATACCCGATAGATAGTAGATCGGATGAGCGATACAGGGCTACACCATCGCTGAACGACAGCCTTTCTCCGGCTGCAAGCTTTTCAGCTACAGGGATGAGCTTCTTGTCTGTTATTCGTGGAAACACCAGGCTCTCAGAAGTTCCAAGATAACATGCACAGCACCGTTCGGGATGGAAACCAGCGTTTCAACCCGAAGCCATGTTGAGCCACAAATCCCCTGCCCAGGACAGGAAGAACAGTACACTGATCCAACCGTTAACGCTAAAAAACGCAGCGTTAACACGGGAGAGGTCGTCGGCACGTACTAGAGAATGTTCGTAGACCAATAGCCCAGCAACACCCCCGATTCCCAGAAGCCCAAGGCTGCCGAGCTGCATGGACTGCCATTCAAGAACCAAGAACAGGATCATTGCTACATGCATGAGCCTGGATATCAACAAGGCCTTCCGGGTACTCAGGCTGGCCGGGATGGAATAAAGTCCCATGGAACGGTCGAAAGCAACATCCTGAAAGGAGTAGATAATGTCAAACCCTGCTGTCCACATCATGACGGCCGCACTCAGGAATAGAATTCCGGGGTCGAAAGTATTGCGAATTGCGATCCAGGCAGCAGCAGGTGCAATCCCCAACGAAAAGCCAAGCACCAAGTGTGAGAGAACTGTGAAACGCTTTGTATAGGAATAGCCCAGCACGACTGCGATTGCCGGTGGGCTCAGTTTCAGGCACAGTGGATTGAGTTGTGATGCAGCCAAAATGAAAACAGAACAACTGAAGACAATGAAGGCTGCAATAAACCGTTTTGATAGTAATCCAGCTGGTACTGCGCGGGTGGCAGTCCTTGTATTTTGGGCATCAATTGATGCATCAATCAATCGATTGAAGGCCATGGCCGCTGAGCGAGCTGCCACCATGGCTACAAGAATCCATGAAAATTTCCAGCCAATTTCAGCAGCTGTGTAATCCGTTCCCCGCAATGCCAGTAGCGCACCGGTAAAGGCAAATGGCAAGGCGAAGACTGAGTGTTGAAACTTGATAGTCTCCAGGACTACACGCAGCTGGCCAGCAAACGTACTCATGGTTCATGCCTGTAGCAGTTGCTCCAGGGCCCGTCCCGGGTCAACCTGACGCATCAGGCATTCACCGATCAGGAATCCCTGGTATCCTGCGTCAGTCAGTCTCTTGATGTCATCAGCGCTATGAATACCACTCTCACTGATTCGAAGAATTGGGTCCGGAATCTTGGTAGCCAGTTCCAGGGATGTCTGCAGCGAAACTTTCAGGGTTTTAAGGTTCCGGTTGTTCACGCCGATCAGATCCGGATCAATCAGCAGCGCCCGTTCTAGCTCGTGATGGTTATGAACTTCCACCAAGACATCGAGGCCTAGTTCCTTTGCAGTGTCGTGCAGCTCTTTGAGCTCACTAACAGTGAGTACTGCAGCGATCAGAAGGACACAATCGGCTCCACTGGAAGAGGCTTGCAGGACATGGTAGCGATCCAGCGTGAAATCCTTGCGAAGAACAGGCAATGCGGTTGCGTTGCGAGCAACAGTTAGATCCTCCAGGGAGCCCTGAAAAAACGGTTTGTCCGTAAGAACTGACAATGCAGCAGCACCGGCTTTCTCATAACTCCTGGCAATCAATCCGGGCTTAAAATCTTCGCGGATCACACCAGCCGAGGGTGAAGCTTTCTTGATCTCTGTAATGATGGCTGGAGAACTGGTCCTCAATGCGTCCAGGAATCCGCGACGTGAAGGAATGGTTCTTGATTCGAGGTCCTCTTGAGTAACAAGCGATTTGTCCTTGGCAAGCTCAGCTCTCTTGCTGCGGATGATTCGATCCAGAACAGTCAAGTCTTGTCTACTTGTAGCAGACATTACATGTAAAGGCCGCCGCTGATGTTCATCACATGGCCTGTGATGTAGCCAGCTTCTTTGCTCGCAAGAAAGCATACCGCGGCAGCAATTTCTTCAAGCTGGCCCATACGGCCCAGTGGAATCCGGGCGATAAACTTTTTACGGGTTGCTTCGTCGAACTGCCGGGTCATCTCAGTGTCAATGAACCCGGGTGCAATGGCGTTTACAGTCACATTACGTCCGGCAAGCTCTAGGGCCAATGTCTTGGTCAACCCGACAAGACCGGCTTTCGATGCAGCATAGTTGGCCTGACCCGGGTTGCCTGATAGCCCGGTGACAGATGTGATATTGATGATTCGCCCCCAGCGTTGTCTGGCCATCGGTCGTATCAGGGAGCGAATGCAACGGAAGCTGCCGGTCAGGTTGGTTTCAATTACCTGGTTCCAATCCTCATCACTCATTCTCATGGCCAGATTGTCACGGGTGATGCCAGCATTGTTGACCAGGATGTCAACCCCCTTGCCATGTTCCAAAGCAAATGCATCAACGGAGTCCTTGCTGCTAATGTCCAGTTCTACAGCAATTGCGTCTCCATTGGCTGCAGTGATTTCCTCGACCAGCGAGGCAAGCTTGTCCATCCGGCGTGCTCCGGCAATGACTCGCACTCCCTTCGCAGCCAGTGCCTTGGCGCATGCACGGCCAATACCCTGGCTAGCACCAGTTACGAGGGCAACATGATCGCTCAATTGAGAAGACCCTCCAGACTGGCCATATCAGATGTGTTCTTGCCTACAAGTTTTCTGTCGATTCTCTTTAGAAACCCGGTTAGGACATTGCCTGGGCCGATCTCGATAAACTTGCTTACACCCTGGTCTTTCAGGTAGCGAATGGTTTCTTCCCAGCGCACAGGATTGGGGATTTGTTGTTTGAGACCTTCGCGTGCATCGTCCTTGGTCCGTACTTCAGCTGCCTGCCAATTGTTGATCAGGGGGACTTGCAGGTCTGAAAGTCGAACCATATCGAGTTCAGGTTTCATCTGCTGTTGTGCCCGACTCATCAGCGAGCAGTGAAAAGGTGCGCTGACATTCAGAATTACAGCCTTTTTTGCTCCTTCTAGCTTGGCCAAAACTATTGCACGCTCGACTGCTTCGCAGTGACCTGCAATCACAGTTTGAACAGGAGTATTCAGGTTAGCTACGGTGACGATCTGGTTCCGGGCACTCTGGCTGCAAATCTGTTCCACTTTTTCAGAGCTGATACCGATCAAGGCTGCCATCATACCGACTCCACTCGGTACTGCTTCCTGCATGAAACCTCCGCGTTTGTGCACCAGTTGCAGGGCATCCTTGAAGGACAAGGCTCCTGCAGCAACAAGAGCTGAATATTCGCCCAAGCTATGGCCAGCTACGTAGTCAGCCTGCCAACCTTTTTCATGGACTACAGCCAGCGTGGCTACAGAAACCGCCAAGATGGCTGGTTGGGCATTTTCAGTGAGTTGCAACCGCTCGGTTGGTCCCTCAAAGCAGATTTCAGACAAGGAGTAGCCAAGCACCTTGTCTGCTGCTTCAAAAACGCTGTGTGCGGCAGTAAAATTTTTGGCCAGCTCCTGGCCCATTCCTGGTGACTGTGACCCTTGCCCAGGAAACAAAAAAGCAGTTTTAGACATTTGGAATGTTTAGCAATTCTGATTTTATCAAGTTGAGGATGAATGTTTGGATAGCCGAATGAAGTTACAGGTACATGGTTTTGCTTGAAAGAAAACTTGAGGTGGGACAATTGCATAAGGTGAAGAGAACAGTTGAGATTGAGAAGCTGGTATACGGCGGCAGTGGACTTGCACACCTTGAGGGATCTGCGATTTTCGTCCCTTTTGTGCTCCCTGATGAAGTCCTTGACGTCTCGGTCTCCAAAGGTAGAGCAGGAACTCTGCTAGGGCAGCCAAGGGCCTGCTTGCAGCCCTCTGAAGACAGAATCGAGCCACCATGTCCAGTATTTGGGCAATGCGGGGGCTGCCATTACCAGCACATTCCCTATGAGCGTCAGTGCCAGTTCAAGGAGGGGATCCTGCGTGAGTCCCTGCAACGCATTGGCGGGTTGAAATGGGAAAAGGATATTGAGATTGTTGTAGCGGAACCCTGGGGATATCGAAACCGTACACAGTTTCATGTTGCCAGGCGGAACGGGCGTAGGGAGGTAGGATTTCTCAAAGCTGGCTCGCACCAGCACGTTGCAGCACTGCATTGTGGGATCAACTCCCTGAAACTGAACAAGTTGCATGAAGTGCTGCTTGGGATATCAGCGGACAGCGCTTTTCCTGGATGGCTACGCTCAGTTGAGTTTTTTACAGATGAAGACAAGGTTCAAATGAACTTGCTTCCTTCTGCAAAGCCAGTATCCAAGAAGTTCAGGGATTTGTGTCTTGACCAACTCGACGGGCTAAGACCTGAGTTGCCGCTAGAGTACCGCTGTGGTGAAGACACTTTCCGGGTCAGTAGCCGTTCATTTTTTCAAGTGAACCGATTCCTGCTCGACAGGTTGGTGGAACTTGCCGTTGGAGATAGTTATGGTGAACTGGCACTGGATCTTTACTGTGGTGTTGGGTTGATGAGCCTGCCACTAGCCCGTCGGCACGAGAAAGTCATTGCTGTGGATACCAGCGCATCTGCACTGCGCGACCTGCAACACAACACCCGACTAGCCGGACTGAACGTCAGAACAATCCACATGAAGGTCGCTGAGTTCCTGAAAGGATTAGAGGAAAAGCCCGGGCTTGTTGTTGCCGACCCTCCTCGTTCGGGGCTCGGGGCTGAGGTCATTGAGCAGTTGCTGCGACTGGCTCCACAATCAATGCATCTGGTTTCCTGCAATCCGGCGACCCTGGCTCGTGATCTGAAGTTGCTTGCTGTAGGTGGGTATGAACTTGTTTCTCTGACCTTGCTGGATATGTTTCCGCAGACATTCCATATCGAGAGCGTTGCTGTCCTGCAGCGTTGTAAGTGACACTCGGTCGGTGACCCCTGCCCATCGTGCGTGCCTGCCAAGTGGCCAAGCCTGGGTTTCACGAACCACTCGGCGAAAGTAACCACCGGCGGATCCACATTGCTAGGATCGCGAGCATCGAAAGTGCCTCGCGTTTCTCTCATTAAACGATCCGGCCTGCTATTGGCAGGCCACGAAACAGTCAGCTGGCCCGAGGGCTGCAGGCGTGGTGACTGTACAACCGTCGGAATTGGCACTGTGAATACTTGCGCCCGCTGCGTGGAACCGTAGCGGCTCCTATGCACACGGATGCCGAGAACCCCGCCATGCGCTCCCCAGCGCGGAAATTACCCAAAGGTGCTGGACATTGGGATTCGGGAGTACCGTGAGATCTTCTTCAAGCTTTATCGCATGATCTACAGGGTAATGGAAAACAACGTCTATGTGCTTGTAATCGCTGATGGGCGGCGTGACATGCAGGCTTTCCTGCAGCGGCGCGCAGGCATAATCCTCTCCGATGCATTCGATGCATTCGTACGGGTTGGTGCTTCAACCGTTAGCCCGGATTTCTCACCAGAGGTAGAGAATAAGGCCGTGTTTCGTGGTATAATTGGTTTATTATGAACAACTTACCACGTAGAAGGACGACGACCTTATGACTACAGAGTGTACCACGGAACGACTGGAATTCGAACGCTTTCGAAGGCAGCGTGTAGTCCGGTTTGACAGGGGAGCTCGGGTCTGGCGGCGGGCTGCTGCTGCGGGAGCTGGCGCAGCGGACGGGGCTGTTCCGGCGGTTGAGTGCGTGTTTCCGGGATCACCGCGACCCGCAGCGGACGCAGCATCGGTGGAAGTGCTTGGCAGCGCGCGTGCTGGGGCTGGCGCTGGGCTACGAGGACTTGCGATCACGACACGTTGCGCCAGAGCAAGCCGTGGCGCTGCTATGCGGGGCGGTAGGCCGCAGTAACGGCGCCAGCAGCGTTTGCCGCCGGGCAAGAGCGTAGGCGAACGCCGGCGAAATACAGGCGGAACTGGTTGGCCCGCATCGTCTGCGACCCGTGCGATCGGCGAACAGCGTACTATCGCAGCTGCTGTTCCTTGATGCGGTTCTCCATATCGCCCCGCGGCCAGCAGTTGCTGGGGGCGCGCCTGCGGACGGCGGACACCGGCGGATCGTGGAGGAGCGGATTCGCGGATCCGGAAGCTCTGGCCCCCATCTGGCTGCGCGAGCGTCACCACGAAGGCGCGAGGTTGGAATCCCCCCGCGCTTGCAAAGCTCCGCTGGAGCTATGCGCATCGAGCGGCGCCTACGGGGCTAAGGCTGGCGTCCGGTAGCGGAGCGTCCGTCTGAACACCCGTGCCTGCCCCGTAATCGCTCGCATTCCTGCCGGGCCCGCTCCAGCTGCGCGCGGCAGGCTCCGTTTCAAGCGCGGGTTCTGCGCCGATTCCCAGCACATACTCCACCCGCCTGTATTTCGCCTCGTTCACCAAGCCTGCAATTCTGCGGGCTGGGGCCTTCGGGCAGCGGCTGTCCGCCGCGCAGCCAGAGGACCCCGGGCCAGCCTTCCTCTCCGATGCATTCGATGCCGGTCGTACGGGTTGGTGCTTCAACCGTACCCATGGAAGAAGCGGCCCCGGATTTCGTGCAGGGGATCGTCCGTCGCGTCCACGTCCGGCACGATGCGCTCCGAAACAGTCAGCTGGCCCGAGGGCTGCAGGCGTGGTGACTGTACAACCGTCGGAATTGGCACTGTGAATACTTGCGCCCGCTGCGTGGAACCGTAGCGGCTCCTATGCACACGGATGCCGTCAACCCCGCCATGGTTCGCTCCCCAGCGCGGAAACGCTACCCAAAGGAATTGCTGGCACATTGGACCACAGCTTGCTCGGGAGCAACGTGTCGTGATCGATCTTCTTCAAGCACTGGAACGTGTAGTCGGTCGGTTTGACGGCGGGGAGCTCGGGTCGGATGGCGGCGGGCTGCTGCTGCGGGAGCTGGCGCAGCGGACGGGGCTGTTCCGGCGGTTGAGTGCGTGTTTCCGGGATCACCGCGACCCGCAGCGGACGCAGCATCCGGTGGAAGTGCTGGTGGCAGCGCGCGTGCTGGGGCTGGCGCTGGGCTACGAGGACTTGATCGATCACGACACGTTGCGCCAGAGCAAGCTGTGGTCGCTGCTATGCGGGGCGGTAGGACGGGGACGGCGCAGGGCGAGCTGGGAGCGTTTGCCGCCGGGCAAGAGCACGCTGAACCGGCTGGAGCTGACGGGGCCGGCGCTGGACGCCGGCGAACGTTACAAGAAGATCGTGGCGGACACCGCGCGGCTGGATGCCCTGCTGGTGGACCTGTTCCTGGACTGGCACGGGGAGCAGCCGGAGCGCATCGTGCTGGACGTGGACGCGACGGACGATCCCCTGCACGGCCGCCAGGAAGGCCGCTTCTTCCATGGGTACTATCGCAGCTACTGTTACTTGCCGCTCTATATCTTCTGCGGCCAGCAGTTGCTGGGGGCGCGCCTGCGGACGGCGGACCGGGACGCGGCGGATGGCACGGTGGAGGAGCTGGAGCGCATCGTGGGGCGGATCCGGAAGCGCTGGCCCGGGGTCGCGATCTGGCTGCGCGGGGACAGCGGGTTCTGCCGCGACGAATTGTTGGCTTGGTGCGAGGCGCAGGGGGTGGAGTATGTGCTGGGAATCGCGCAGAACCCGCGCTTGAAACGGAGCCTGGCTCCGGAGCTGGAGCGGGCCCGGCAGGAATGCGAGCGGACGGGGCAGGCGGCACGGGTGTTCAAGGACTTCCGCTACCGGACGCTGGACAGCTGGAGCCGCGAGCGGCGCGTGATCGGCAAGGCGGAGCATTTGCCGCGGGGGGCCAACCCGCGCTTCGTGGTGACGTCGCTGGGGGCCGAGCGGATGGCGGCGCGCGCGCTCTACGAGGAGGTGTACTGCGCGCGGGGCGATATGGAGAACCGCATCAAGGAACAGCAGCTGGCGCTGTTCGCCGATCGCACCTCGGCGCAGACGATGCGGGCCAACCAGTTGCGCCTGTATTTCGCCTCGTTCGCCTACGCGCTGCTGGAGTTACTGCGGCGCTGGGGCCTGTCGGGCACGCGGCTGGCGCGGGCGCAATGCGGCACGATCCGCCTGAAGCTGCTCAAGATCGGCGTGCGGATCCGGGTCAGCGTGCGGGCCGTGCGGCTGTCGTTCGACGAGGGCTTCCCTGAAGCGGGCCTCTTCAGGCAGGTGTTGGCCCGTCTCCAGAGCCTGCCCCTGCGCTGTTAGCAGCTGCACTCCAGCCATCGTCTCGAGCCCCGTCGGAGGTCGCCGGGGATCAGTGCGTCTGCAGGGCGGGTTGCAAGCGAAAACAAGCCCCAACAACCGCGGATCTGGCGACCCTTACCAGGTATCTGCCCGGATCCGACGCCCCACGCAACATTGCCAGGCTATCCATCCACCCCAAATGGACAAAACGCCTCCGAATCTAAGACTCGTGAGAAGGTCGGGTTAGCTCTGTCGATTTCGCGTGTGCCCACGGTGGTAGCGTTGACCGGCTTGGTTACTACCAAGACAGAAAACAAGGCAGATGGAACTCGCTGGAAGGTCATTTGCCACGAAGGACATTGACTTGTCCGGTCTGAAACGTCAACTTTGTGCAATCTTCTCTTGCTTACCGCGTTACGTCAGTTATTCAGGTCCTGCAGCCTGTTAAACAAGGAGTTTCACTGCCAATGAGTACATCCCGTCGTACATTTCTCGCATCAGCTGCCATTCCCCAACTGCTGCTTCTGCCTCTCGCGTACTGGGTGCCAATGACCGGGTCCGGTTAGGGTTGATCGGTTGTGGCATGGGCAGGAGCGACCTGAATGACATGCTGCGTGCTGGCAATACTGAGTGCGTCGCCCTTTGTGATATCGACAGATCCCAAATAGAAAAGACACAGGATGGGATTGCAAAGACTTATGAGCAGAAGGCTGATCTACAGACCCAGGATTTCAGACAAGTGCTGGATCGCAATGACATTGATGCAGTGATTGTGGCAACCCCCGATCACTGGCATGCACTGCCGACTGTCGAGGCTTGCAAGGCAGGTAAGGATGTATTACGTTAAAAAACCTCTTGCGATTACTGTCTGGGAAGGCCGTCAGATGGTCAACGCAGCACGAAAATATGATCGTGTAGTCCAGATGGGGACACAGCAGAGATCAGGAGCGCAGTATCTGGCAGCGAAAGAGTATATCGATAGCGGCAAGCTTGGCAAGGTTCGACTGGTACGTTGCTGGGCCTATCTTGACTGGAAAGGAGAAACACCGCACCTGCCTGACGGACCTGCACCTGAAGGTGTGGACTACGACATGTGGCTGGGGTCTGCTCCGAAACGTTCGTTCAATGAAAACCACTTTCATTTCAGTTTCCGCTGGTACTGGGATTACTCAGGTGGTCTGATGACCGACTGGGGTGCACACACGATTGATATTGCGAACTGGTACATGGGCATCAAGGCACCATCTTCTGCCATGTCAGTGGGTGGCAAGTTTGCGTATCCGAAAGATGCAATGCAGACACCCGATACGCAGCAGGTCATCTACGATTTTCCGGAGTTTTCCATGTTCCCAGATCAAGCATCCCGTCCCGACCGTGAGAACATGCATTTTGACCATGTGAAGAACTTCCTGGAGTGCTTGAGGACGCGTGAGCGTCCGCGGTCAGATGTCGAAATCAGTCATAACTCAATGATTGGTTGCCATCTTGGCAATGCTGCCGTGCGGACAGGTCGGCGGGTCTACTGGGATGTTGAAAACGGGCGTGTTGTCAATGATTCCGAAGCAGAAGCAGTGATGTACAAACGCAAGTACCGCAAACCCTGGAAGCTTGAAGTCTGACGAGCTGCGAAAGACTGCCGAAACCACCTACCAACTGGTGTCCTTGTCTTCAATCTGTGGCAGTAATTGGGACAAGAACTCCTGGGGAGTTTTGGCTCCTTGGTCGCCTGCCTTGCGGTGTCGCACTGATACCTGTCCTGCTTCTGCTTCCCGTCCACCGACAACAAGCATGTAAGGGATCTTCTCCAGTTGAGCTGCCCGGATCTTGAAACCAACCTTTTCACTACGAGTATCAACCTCCGAGCGTATCCCGGCAGCCTGTAGCTCCTGAAAGACCTTCTGTGCATAGCCGTTCTGGTTGTCGGTTATGGGCAGCACTCTTGCCTGAATGGGAGCCAGCCACACCGGGAATGCACCGGCATAGTGCTCAATGAGAACACCAAAGAAACGCTCCACTGACCCCAGGAGTGCTCGATGGACCATCATCGGCTGGTGAGCTGCCCCGTCCTGTCCAATGTAATCAAGTTGAAATCTCTGTGGTAGGTTGAAGTCGAATTGAATTGTTGAAAGTTGCCAGGAACGACCAATGGCATCAACCATCTTGATATCGATCTTGGGTCCGTAGAAAGCAGCTTCATCCGGCATGACCTTGGGCTCAATGCCACTTTCCTTCAAGGCGTCAAAGAGACTGTCCTCAGCCAGCTTCCATTCTTCAGGTGTCCCGGCGTACTTACCGCTTTCTCCACTGTCCCAGGTCGACAGGTCGACAGTGAACTCAGCAAACCCGAAGACCTTTAGCACTTCCATGGCCAGGTCGACGCAGCCGATTACTTCAGACTTGACCTGCTCAGGGGTGCAGAAGATGTGAGCATCATCCTGTGTGAATCCCCTTGCTCGAAGCAAGCCATGCATGACCCCGGAACGCTCGTAACGGTAAACCGTACCAAGTTCAGCAAGTCTGATGGGCAGGTCACGGTAACTGCGTCGACTGTCCTTATAGATCAGGATGTGGAACGGGCAGTTCATGGGTTTGAGCTGGTATAGCGAGTCGTCGAGTTCCATTGGCTTGAACATATCTTCCGAGTAGAACTCGGTATGTCCAGAGGTCTCCCAGAGTCCGCGTCTTGCTATATGTGGAGTGGAAACCAGCCCGTACCCTCTCGCTACAAGCTGATCACGTAGCCAGTCTTCAATGATTCTTCGGATAGTTCCGCCCTTGGGATGCCAGAAGATCAGTCCCGGGCCTGCAGCTTCCTGGATGCTGAAGAGGTCGAGTTGCTTGCCCAGTTTGCGGTGATCCCGCTTCCTGGCTTCTGCCAGGCGATCAAGGTGAGCCTGCAGGTCTTTCTTTGAAAAGAAAGCGGTTCCATACACCCTCTGCAAACGTTCCCGTTTCTCATCACCTTTCCAGTAGGCACCTGCGACGGACAGCAGTTTGAATGCCTTGATCCGTCCCATTGAAGGGATGTGTGGTCCTCGGCAGAAGTCGACGAAGAGGTCACCGGTTTTGTATACCGACACCTCGGGCTCATCGGTTTTCTCTTCAACCAGTTCACACTTCATAAACTCACCCTGGCTCTTGTACTCGGCAAGGGCTTGTGCTCTTGGAACCCAGACCCGTTCATTCCTGGGGTTGCGCTTCACGATTTCCTTCATGCGCGCTTCAATTTTCTCAAGGTCCTCTGGAGTGAAAGGCTGTTCCCTGTACATGTCATAAAAGAAACCCTGGTCGGTTGGAGGTCCAACTCCTAGCTTGGTTTCCGGGTAGAGTTCCAGCGTTGCCGCAGCCAGCAGATGTGCCGCGGAATGACGATAAACCTCGAGTGCCTGTTCGTCACGATCTGTCAAAAACCGGATGCTGGTATCGTTTTCAAGTGGCGTTGCCAGGTCGGCAAGCGTTCCGTCCAGTTCGGCAACCAGGGAAGCCCGGGCCAGCCCGGGGCTAATCTGTTCAGCAATTTCAAGGGCTGTCGTTCCCCGGGCAACTTGGAGTTGGGTCTCGTCAGGAAGGGTGACTGCAATGTTAGGCATGGTTTGTGTTGTTTCCAGAGAGTTTCAGAAATGCTCTCCGGTTCGAATTTCAAAATTCAGTATCTTTCAAAAATCTGCTGTTCTTCCGGGATACCTGTCTGAGACAGATGCTCGCGTAACTGCTCGACCATCTCCTGTTGGCCACAAAAGTAGACATCCTGGATGTTGTTTGCGGCAAGTACTGTGTCGACATGTGCAATGGTGCGACCACGCAAACCGGGCCAGCTGACATCCTCACCACTGATCGTTGGCATGAACCGAAATCCCGGATGTCTGGATGCCAGTTCTACGAGCTCCTTCCGATACAGCAGATCCCGGGAATTGTGAGCTCCGAATACAAGTGTGGCATTGGCGTATGGATTGGCAGACAACTGCTCCTTGAGGATGGCACGCATCGGTGCAATGCCAGTCCCTGAAGCAAAATAAGCAGTGTTGTGGTCGGCACTGCGCAATTGCATGGTTCCAGCAGGTAGGCTGCTCTCGACACTTTCTCCTGGCTGTAAGCGCAGCAGGTGTCTGCCGAACTCTCCTTCGTGCTGGACACAGAGTTCAATGCTTTGGTCGGCATTAGGAGGGGAGGCGATCGAGTAGTAGCGTTTCTGAGGTTGACTGTTGATGGCTGCAGAAACTGCAAGGTACTGTCCTGCCTGATGCGGGAATCCTGCCAAAAAGCTGAACTGGCTTACATTCTCACTCAAGGACTCGCTAGCAATCAGTTGAAGAATTGGCATCGTCTTGTCTGGTGTCCGTTGATCGGTTTCAGGGCAGAAATAGATATGCGCAGCAATCAGCCCTCTTGAGTCGCTTCTGCTATCAGCACCCTGGCGCGCTCGGCAAGAATACCAGCTAGTTGGGGATGCCCATCCAGGGGAGGGGAAGCTACCAACTGCAAGTCAGGGTGCTTGGCCTTGATCTCACCAAGTATCCTGGGCAGATCCTCGGTGAGATGCCTGCCCATGGTCAAAAAGTAAGGCGTTACAAGCATTTGCTTTACACCGTCTGCTGCAAGTGCCTCGACAGCATCAAGCAGGGAAGGCTCCGCCAACTCCAAAAAAGCTGTGCAGTAGCGAGAAATGCCAGCCTGCGAAGAGGCCTCACGTGCTACCTGCCTGACTGCTTCATTGGCTGCACTCACACGGGAGCCGTGTGCAAACACGATCAGACCGATGGATTTGTTATCAATCAAGGTATACTGCTCGATTCCAATGGATACCCTTATTATTACTGCCTACTTCATTGCTGTATTCGGAGTAGGCTTTTACCACTCGCGAAACAAGACTACTACCACGGAGTACTTTCTTGCCGGAAAGCACATCGGCTGGTTTGCGGTGGGAGCCACACTGTTCTCTACCAATATCGGTAGCGAGCATGTGATTGGACTGGCAGGGTCAGGCGCATCCAGCGGCTTGGCGGTTGGTTGCTATGAATGGTCAGCCAGTTTCTGCATTCTGCTGCTTGGCTGGATATTCATCCCGCAATACCTGCGGAGCGGGGTATTCACGATGCCCGAGTTTCTTGAGAAGCGCTTCAGTCCGGGCTGTCGCAGGTACCTGACAACAGTCTCACTGCTGGCCTATATCCTGACAAAGATTTCCGTTGCACTATTTGCAGCTGGCATTCTCACGCGAGAGATTTTCGGTTGGGATTACATGACGACAGCTGTGTTATTGGTTGTTGCGACTGGAATCTACACCATCACTGGTGGTCTGTCGGCAGTGATCTATACCGACCTGCTGCAAGCATTCATCATGATCGGAGGTTCCGCATTCCTGGCATGGCTGGGCCTACAGGAAGCAGGAGGGTTCGGGGCACTCAGGGAAACATTACCTGCGGACTTCTTTCATCTAGTGAAAGATTTCAATCACCCCGAGTACCCATGGCTTGGCACTACCCTGGGAACTCTCATTCTCGGAACCTGGTACTGGTGCACTGACCAGGTAATTGTTCAGAAGACTCTGAGTGCACGGAACTTGCAGCATGCCAGGGGTGGCACGATTTTTGCTGCAACCCTGAAGATCCTGCCGGTCTTCATTCTGGTGCTCCCTGGCTTGATTGCCCGTGCCTTGTGGCCAACAGAGGCAACAGGGGATACGGCATTTCCATTACTCGTGCAAAGGTTGTTGCCTGCCGGTTTGTCAGGCCTGATGATCGCTGCACTGCTGGCGGCACTGATGTCATCCCTGAGCAGTGTTTTGAACTCCTGTTCCACCCTTGTCACCATGGACATCTACAAGAAGCTGCGACCCGATGCGAGCGAACAACGGCTTGTATTTGTTGGACGCCTGATCACGGGTTTGGTGGTTCTGCTCAGTATTCTGTGGATTCCGATGATCCGTTACCTGAGTGGTGAGGTGTACCAGTACATGCAGAGTGTGCAGGCCTATATTGGAGCTCCGATTACAGCTACTTTCCTGATGGGCATCTTGTGGAAGGGGGCAAGTTCCCGAGCCGCAATAACAACGCTGGTTGTCGGTGGTTTAGCAGGAGCGGGACGTTTCATACTGGACATCCTGCACAAGGCCTATGAAGCTGATCTCGGTCCACTCGAAGGCCTGGTTCATGTTCCCTTCCTGAACTACAGCGTAGGGGTGTTTTTTGGATGCCTGCTGCTGTTCTGGGTTGTCAGCAAGCTGGATCAGAAACCGGTTGTAGCCCGTGTTGCCGAACTGACAGTTGACTGGCAAACGTGGAACAAGACAGGAGGCAATGCTGCTACAGACAGGTTACTTAGCATCTTGTCCGTGGCAATCGGTATGGCTGTCCTGATGCTTTGGGTCTATTTCAGGTAAGCCTCACAGCACAAGTGGACCCTCACCGATGACCCAGCTTTACAGCTTCACTAGTTGCCCGTTGATGAAAACGGCATGCAGTTCGCGTAAGTTGTGGATGCTTTCCAGAGGATTGGCGTTCAGAATAATGAAGTCCGCCTGTTTCCCTGTTGTCAGGGTTCCTGTGTCCCTGGAAAGGCCAAAAGCATTGGCGCTTCCGGTTGAGAATGACCGAATGATATCCATTGGGCTGAGTCCCGCCTCGTTCATGAATACTGCTTCGCGATATTCAAAATAGCCTTCGAAACTGTTTGCCAATCCTGACCCACTGGCAAACCCGATCTGTACTCCAGCTGCAGAGAGTTTTCGCAGGTTTGCACTAGCCAATTCAAAGTTACGTTTTTTGAGCGAGCGATCCGGGTCCAGTGCCTGTCGCATCAAAACTTCACCTCGCAAACGACCAGCAATACCTGCTGCCAGTGAACGTCGCAGGTATTGGTCAGTGAGCCATTCGGCCAGGTCTCCGTATTCAAATGTGATGGATTCAGAACTCAAAGCGGGTGCATACACTACATTGCTTTTGAGCAACTGCTCGGTAAACCCTTCATCAATTTCCTGGTCTGTCACGCTTTGCACCAGGAAATCTACTTCCTCTTTGACGAACATCAAGGCATCACCCATGGATGTGGCTGATGCGCCTACGGGCAAACCATGAGTTTTGGCCTTGCGAATGATGGAGCGGAAGAGTTGAAGATCAAGAGGTGTAGAGTTGCCCCGACGTGAGTCAAATAATAGCTGGATATAGTCGGCCCCGGTTCGGGTAAGCAGGTCGATTGTCTGCTGCGCCTCCTGAACTGAGTGGATCACTGTTACAAAGGTTTTGTTGTAAGAATCCTTCTTGATGAATGAACCGGGAGTGGTAAGCGCAAGAAGTGGTGTGAGAACTTTCGAAGTGCCTGGAAGTTCCCCGGAAGAGACCTGCTCACTGATTTCAGGCAGCTGAGCATCTAATGTCGCCAGAGATGTCGTAGTTGTGACGCCATACGAGGAGTAAGTGCCGAGTTGCCAGATGATGTTGGCATGGCTCATTTGATCGGAAGGATGTAAAGGGTCGCGGGATAGACCAACCTGTCCGCGGAGATTGAAGATGCCGGGAATCACGCTCTTGCCTGAGGCATCGACTACAAATGTGTCTGGTGGTACTTCAATTGGGGCAGCTTGTGAAATCTTGGCAATTCGACCGTTCTCTATCAGGATGCTGGTGTGATTGCTTGGCTGATTCCCGCTTCCATCTATGACGAAGCCATTTTGAATCAATGTGGAAGGATTGGGCATTTCAAGGAACTTGTCCAGCGCAGGGTAACAGGTGCGAGCAAATCAAATTTTAACTTTGTGCACTCCTATGGATTGGCAGCCAGATTCACACAACTGGGAGCCTTAATCCGATTGATCTTGTTTGCTGGTTGAGTTGAGAATACATGATTGAGCCTGAAATGTACCTAGTACAATAGGGCTTCGCCCCGAGTGCTGTGGAATTAAATTCGAACGGGATGTCCAGTAATGTCTCTGGCCGCATTCAGCTGGCCTTTGAAAATCAGCAGACTGAAGGTAAACGGGCTTTGATTGCATATCTGACTGCTGGTGATCCTTCCCCTGAGCATACTGTTGGATTGGTTCTGGCCTTGGAGCGTGGTGGAGTAGACATAATCGAACTCGGGGTGCCCTTCTCAGATCCCATTGCGGATGGTCCGGTGATTCAGAAAGCTACTCAACGTGCACTCAAGGCAGGTACAAATCTGAAAACAGTTCTCCAGCTGGTACGGGATGTGCGCAAGGAGTCCGAAATCCCGCTAGTTGTGTTCAGCTATCTGAACCCCATCCTGCGGTATGGGTTTCGGCAATTTGCAAAGGATGCAGCTGCAGCGGGAGCAGATGGTGCCCTGCTGACTGACCTGAACATTGAAGAAGCCGATGCGTATGTATCCGAGATGAGAAGTCGTGGACTGGATTGTATCTTTCTGGTTTCCCAGAACACACCGCAGGAGAGAATTGCAGAAATTGCCCGCTGTTCCAGTGGATTCATTTATCTTGTTTCAAGAGCTGGCGTCACTGGGATAAGAAGTGATTTGTCCAGTGCAGCGATTCCCTTGCTGCAACGAACGCGAGAAATCACCCTGTTACCGTTGGCACTCGGGTTTGGCCTGTCAACGCGTGAGCACATGGAACAGGTCTCGCCTTATGTCGATGGTGCTGTTATTGGAAGTGCATTCATGCAGCAAATCGAAGAGCATACCGGGAAGGGTGCCTTGGAGAATTGCTTTGAAGAGATGGCTCGAGACTTCAAGCTGGGGCTGGTACATTCTGTGTAGAACGGCAAGGAATTGATGGGAATCTCATGAAAAGTCTCAGTGACTGGCGCGATGAAATTGATGTAGTGGACCGTGAATTGGTGCAACTGCTGAACAGGCGAGCAGCAAACGTCCTTGGCTTGGCTCCCCTGAAGCGAGATCTAAGCAAACCAATCCACGAACCGCAGCGAGAGCAACTCGTTCATGAAAACATTCATGACGCCAACCAGGGGCCGCTTTCAGATGAGTCGCTGGACCGTATCTATGAGGTCGTACTTCTGGAAATGCGGGCTATGCAAAAACGGCAGGACAAGTAGATCCATGACGAAGATCGGAACGGTTACCGTTGTGGGCCTCGGATTGATCGGAGGCTCCTTTGCACTGGGACTGCGACGGATTGGTTATCAAGGCAGAATTCTGGGAGTCAGTTCACCCTCCGCACTGAAGAAGGCACTTGAATACGGTGTGATTGATGAAGCCAAGCCTATCGACCAAGCCCTGCCAATTTCAGATCTTGTTTATATCGCAAAACCCGTGCAGGGTATTCTGGATATTCTTCCCGAAATCAGTAAGCATGTACCTCAACACGCATTGGTAACCGATGCAGGGAGTGTCAAACACCTTATTGTCGAGTGTGCTCGCAGCTTGTTCCCTGAAAATGGTCCTTGTTTTATTGGAGGACATCCGATGGCCGGCAAGGAGAAGCGTGGAGTGGAACTGGCTGACGCTGAATTATTTCGGAATGCTACATATGTCTTGACGCCCACTGGGAATCAATTGCCAGTCTCGCCAGAGATTGATGAGTTTTGCAGTTGGCTGGATGCGATGGGATGCAAGCAAAAAGTTATGGACGCTGCCCATCACGATCTTGTGGTCGCCTGGACCTCACATCTTCCTCAGCTTGTGTCTACAGCACTTGCCGCTACGATAAATGATCAGATTCCGGTTACTGAAGAGTTAGCTGTTGCAGGGGAAGGACTGCGAGACATGACTCGTTTGGCAGCAAGCTCACACGAGATTTGGTCGGACATCATCAGCCTGAATTGCAACAATCTCAACCAGGCACTTGGAGTGTTGATCAAGGAACTGCAAGCCATATTGGTCTCTAACGATTTAGAAGAGCATTTCAAGCGTGGGAATACATTGGGACAACGTCTCCCGGAAGCCTGATCCTGATGAACCTGCCACGGTCTTGAGTTGACCACTGCAACATCAAGACCACGGGGACCTGACCCCTAACGAGAATCAATTAACTCAAGGTAACAATGTTGCGAAAAACCCTGCAGTGACGGCTTTAGAATACAGCAGGTACAGGTAGTTTTGGAGCTGTCTTCCAGAGCCGTTCAAGGTCATAGTAATTGCGTTTTTCGGATGAAAAAACATGAACCAGGAAATCACCGTAGTCCAGTAGCACCCACTCGGCATTTTCATAGCCCTCAATACTGGAAGGTCGCCGACCTTCGGCTCTGAGATTGCTGAGTACGGCATCGACAATAGCCTGCACCTGACGAGAATTGCTGCCGTGACAGATGATGAACTGTTCAGTGAAGGTACTGACCTGTCCGATATCAAGTACGGCCAGATCCAGGGCATTTCTATCAAGGGCGGCATTGACCGCAGATTCCCAGATTTCCATGTGCTTGAGCAGTTATAATATTCCGACTGAACGGTAGTACTAGCTTATCGCAAATAAGCCCGCATTGATATGCGCTGCGTCTTGTTAAAAATAGAAATGTCCCCTGCCAGTGTATCGGGGAGCCCTCTTTAACTCTTCAACCAAACCATCGTTGGCAAACATTTCTGTTAGACCGCGACCAGCCAGTGACTGGTCCAGTAGTTCATTTTCTATTGTCATATGATTTTCCTTTCCTCATCATTCTCATCATTATGATCTCGACACACAAAATTTCGGATACTCTCAAGGATCGTTGTGAATCTGAAATGCATTGATAACCAAGCTCTTATGCGTTCGTTAGGATAAGTGTAGTGTGGCAACTTCGTGCATGGTTTGTAGCGCTGGTGCTGTGTTCATCAACATTGTCAGCTGCAGCTGAAAGTGAAGCGGACGTGCAGAGAATCCGGCAACTGGTTCAGGCAGGAGTGCTTCCGCGAATGGCTCTCGAGGAAGCTGAGAACGAACTGCTGGAGTATGGCTACCGAAAAACCTTGAACAGGACTTTGCTAAGTGAAACGCTGGAACAAAGTGAAATTCAAGCCATGCTAAATGCCGCTCAGGGTCTCCAGAATATTGCATTGGAGCGATTAAACATCCTGATGGCACAGGTTCAAGCGGGTGTGACGCCTGCAAATAAACTGAGCGATGCGAGGGATGCCCTTGATGTGGCAAAACGGCAGTCAGAGCTGGCAGAGACCCGTGCCAGCCTGGTTCGTCAGATGAAGCGAATGGCTGCTAGCGAGAGCTACTTGGAAGAGTTGGAACAAGAGGAACTCGCTTTCCGCTATGAGGGATTAGCAGACTACGAAATGCAATCCCTCATCGATATCGAGGAGATGTTCTTCATGTCATTCGGGAGGGAAATCCCGGTTAGTAGTGATGGAGATACTCCTTTGCATCGTTCGATGGGACTGGATCATACAGACCGAATTGATATCGCGGTGCACCCGGAGTCGCAAGAAGGACAATTCCTGATGTTCATGCTGGAAAGCATGGGGATTCCTTATGTTGCTTTTCTCAGTGCCGTTGCGGGACAGGCCACTGGTCCGCATATCCACGTGGGACCACCCAGTACTCGGATTTCCCTGCAGGAATCCGTCGAGTTTGCAAATTGAAGGCAACACCGGAAGTCTGTTTCACTCGCAGTTCCGAACTGTTTGAACGTTGACTTGCAAACAAAAAATTCAACCTGGCTCATGCTACGATTAGGCCTATATGCCCCGTGGCTACGTTCCTATTCTGATATTCATGGTGTTTGCAGTGGCCTTCCCGATTGTGACGTTGATTGCGGCCAAACTGATCCGTCCAAGCGCACCAGGATCTACCAAGCTTGATGCCTACGAGTGTGGTATCGCTCCGGATGGAGAGACCCGTGGTCGTTACTCCATTCGCTTTTATTTGGTCGCGATACTGTTCGTTATTTTTGATGTCGAAACGATTTTCCTGTTGCCATGGGCGATCCAGTATGACGTGCTGGGATTTTTCGGCCTTATGGAAATGCTTGTTTTCCTGGCCATCCTGATAGCAGGTTATATCTGGATATTCCGTGAAGGCGCACTCAAGTGGGCCTGACTTTTATTCATTGATAGTGATCCTCCATTGAGGGTCTTGCATTTCCCTCTGAACGGCTTCATTTGTATCCAGTCAGGAACAAAGGCAGGCCGGCTTTTTGCGAAAATTTAGGTCGATAGCGCTCTGTGTCGTACATCGAATTGAGGTCAACATTGCGGGGTTTGCTTCCAGGCGGCGGAATGTCGGCATCCACGAAGCACCCTTTCTGGATTGCCATCATCCTTCCAGACCCGCCGTTGGCAATACACTCTATGGCCATGTTGCCGAATGTTGTTGCCACCAGCCTGTCAATGAAGTCCGGTTGGCCACCTCGCAAGTCATAGGTGAGGTCACTGACAACTGTTTCTTCCGAGGTGCGATTCTTGATCTGCTGGCTCAATGCCTCGCCAATACTGACTTTTTTACGATGACCATAGGCATCTGCTTCACCATACTCCTGGATGTTGTGTCCGATCCAGGTAGCACCTTCTGACAGCACAACCATGGCGTAGTTGCTCGGATTATTGCTCTTGTCCTCCATCAGGAGATCAATTAACCGGTCGAGCTCAAACGGGTGTTCCGGGATGCAGCAGCGAATGGAGAGAACGTATGCTGTGTACATCGCGGTAAACCCGGCATCACGGCCAAATATCCGGAAAATACCAATGCGTTCATGAGACCCGATCGTTGTCCGTTGCCGTTCAATATTGTCAATTGCACGAGTAATGGCGGTAGATAACCCGATACAGTACTCCGTGTTGCGTACATCGTTGTCCATCGTTTTCGGGATACAGACGACAGGGAACCCTTCATCATGCAGCCGCCTGGCATAGCTCAGGGTGTCATCTCCACCAATAGCAATCAGATGACTGATTCCCAATTGCTGAAGGTTTTCCAGTACGACAGGTGTCATATCAAAAACTTCAGGCTTGACCTCAGTCAGGCTGCCAAGTCTTGACTTCAGGAATGAAGGCACATCGCTTTTTTTCATTTGCGAGGGTTTTGTCCGTGAGCTGTGCAGGAAGGTGCCTCCACTGCGATCTACTTTCCGTGTATTGGTCCGGTTCAAAGGCAGGATATACTCCGAGTTTTCACCTTGATCGGGGTCAACAATTGTGAGCCCTTTCCAGCCAGAACGGATGCCGATCACTTCTGCATTATGGTGCAAGCTACCATACACAACGGATTTAATGGCAGAGTTCAGACCAGGTACATCACCACCGCCTGTTAGTATTCCTATTCTTTTCGATGCCATGACAGCAACCAGCCTCCTTGAGAGCTATTTTTTCTATGCTGGGGACTTCAACGCAACGGGCTTCTTTGCAGTGTCCTCTCCTGTGAAAGGCTTTTCCAGTACACCCATTTCTGAACCAAGATGGTTAATGTACAGCAGGACAAGTGGTTCCGGGTATTTACCGCTAAAGTGTTTGAAAGTATTTGCTTTCCAACCTGTGACCAGCTTGTCGGCATGATCGGCATCCTTTTCAAGGAATCCATTCTCTTCATGCGGGATGTTCAGCAGATCCAGGACCTCGATGACAAATGTGAGATTTGATACAAGGATTGCCTGCGTGATCTCGTCAGCAAGCCCTGAATCGTTTTCCAAAATGCGTTGCCAGAGCTTGGGTGTGCTTTTGTGTAGTTTCTGTCGATTCAGCTTTTCCAGCCTGCAACGAATCTTGACTGATTCATAAACTCCATATGTTTTGGTGGCACCTATTGAGATCATACGGATCAGGTCATTAAAATGTGCTTCCCCTAGAGCCTTGTATACTTGGACTACATCCATTTTCTGGAGAATAGCACAGCGTTACTTGACAGCTTCAAGTTCAACGGTCATTACCTTGCCACGGATGAGGAAGCAAAGATAATATTCCCAGAACTTTCGAATTGTCCGAGAGTGGTTGACTGCGAGTTCAAGGCCCAGCAAACGCCAGAAACGGAGCAGTTTTATACGAATCCTGATCTGTTCGAAGCGACAGGGGCTGTAATAGCTGAATCCTCCTGACTTTGTGAAGTACTGGAACGAGAATGTATTTAAGTGCCAGCGGTGAGTAGGATCTGTAAAGGAACTCGAATCAGAGTAGTGGGGTGTCTCAAGCAGCAGTCTGCCTCCAGATTGCAATACCCTGTGAGCCTCCTCCATGGCATGGATGACGTTGCCCACATGCTCAATGACATGAATCAAGTAGACCGTCTGAAATGAGCCATCGCGAAAAGGCAGAGCCTTGCTATTGATATCTGCAAATACATCTGCATCTGTACTGGGATTGCTATCGATTCCGATAGAACCGGGGCGTTTGTTCTGCCCACAGCCAATGTCAAGAGTCAATGACATGCTTTCAAGCGTCTGATTGTAGCCGGGTGTACCCATGGAGTGGAAGATTGCAGCAAAGCTTGCTGTCTTGACTGGGCTATAATTCGGGCGTATGCCTGCGCAGACGGTGGTCCGCGTGCCCGCCTCAAGCGCTAATCTGGGGCCTGGATTCGACACGCTTGGACTGGCGTTGAGAATCTACCTGACCTGTATTTTCCGGGAAGCTGAAGGCACCCGGGTCACAGTCTCTGGCCGGGATAGCGAGACCATAGCGGTCAACTCCAGTAACCTGATTCTGCAAACTGCCGAACAGGTTGCTACATCCCAGCAATGCAAGCTGCCTCCCATCGTGCTTGAGATCAAGAACGATATCCCGGTTGGCAAGGGATTAGGTTCCAGTGCTGCAGCACTTGTCTCGGGCGTGGTCATGGCCAATACTGTGCTGGGGTTCGGCTGGAATGAGCACCGTGTACTTGATGAAGCCGCCCGGATCGAAGGGCACCCTGACAATGTTGCTGCAGCAGTCCTGGGTTCGGTTACGACAGCGGCCATCGGGGAAGACGGTATAACCCGGGCTATCCGCCTGGATATACCCAGAGCATTTTCCGTGGCAGTGGTTTGCCCTGACTTTGTGCTTTCAACCCTCAGCATGAGAGAAACCTTGCCGGGCAGTTATTCAAGGGCAGATGTGATCTTCAACATCCAGCGCGCCACTTTGCTTGTGGCTGCGTTGTTGAAGGGGGATCGAAATGCATTCCCGGTTGCGCTGGAGGATCGTCTGCACCAGCCTTACAGGATCTCGCATATCCCAGGAATGGATGCCATCCTCAAGCTGCGTATGCCCGGGTTATTGGGTTGTGCACTCAGTGGTGCTGGTCCTGGCATCCTGGTGTTTTACGAGACAGGCCGACAGGAAGCGGTGGAGTCAGTATGCAGGGAGTTTGAGAAGGCTGGGTGCAGCAGTGAAGCAATGTTCCTGGATCTTGATCGCACAGGACTGATTGTTACAAGCTCGGATGTATAAAAACCAGTTGAGATTGCAAGACATGCTGCAAGGATGAGGCACTCGAATTGTGAAACCCTGGAATTCTGAAGAGCAGCTCCTGGAACTAGTACGGAATGAACTGTTTTCCGCAGTGGTGGGTGACATCATGGATCAGCTCGGCTTGCTACACCAGTTCTTACCGCCACGAATTCGTCCATTGGGGCTGGGAATGCGAGTTGCTGGGCGTGCAATGCCAGTCCTGGTTGCTGACATCCCGGAACAATATCCCCCTGACTCTGATCATGTGCCGTTCGGCCGGATGCTGGATGCACTCGATGATCTCAAGCCGAACGAAGTTTACGTCTGCTGCGGTGGTTCTCCCCGCTACGCATTGTGGGGGGAGTTGATGAGTACCCGTGCCATACACTTGCAGGCTGCCGGGGCTGTTCTGGACGGTTACTACCGCGATACACCAGGGATAGCTGACTTGCAGTTCCCGACCTTTGGGTACGGCTCCTATGCACAGGACCAAGGTGCGCGGGGCAAGGTTGTGGATTTCCGCACACCCATTGCAATCGAGCAAGTACGAATCCAGCCCGGAGATATGATCCTTGGAGATGAAGACGGGGTCTGTGTAATCCCTAGCACCCATGAGGAGGCAGTGTTTGTCGGGGCTCTTGAGAAGGCTCGGGGAGAAAAAACTGTACGCACAGCACTCGAGGCAGGCATGTCGAGCCGGGATGCCTTTGCAAAGTACGGCATCCTTTAGCTGAGTCGCGGTCTAGAAATAAATGGAGAGGATTTCTCCCGCTGGTTCATTGTTCCCGGAGAACCGGTTGTATTTGATTGCCACGACCCAGCCCCGGCCTGCGCAAGGGACGGTCTTCCCACGGAATGGTCGGTTAACAAGTCGAGGCGGATGGTCCGGGTTTTCGATTAGGACAAGTCTCTCATAGGGTGAGACGACAATGATCTTGCGCTGACCTTCCGTGCAGTCTACCCAGCCGATGCGTCCATGTATCGTCCATGTTGTCTGGTTCGGACCAAAATGACTGCTAGCAGTTGCTGTCGTGTTTATCTTTGGTTCTGTCCAAGGGGCAGGTCCTGCAGGTAGCTGCCATATGGAAAGTAATTCTGGATTACCGGTAGCAATCACAGGTGCATCAATTTCACCGACAACCTGCTCACGGCGTCGCTGGATCTCATGAGCTTCTTCTTGTGCCCGCTTGAACCAGCCTGGAAAATTAGCAAGTGTTTGCAATTCCCTGAAAGCTCCGCTCCAGTCATGTTGCAACATGCGTGCCTGAGCAAGGACCAGCTGATGCTCAGGATCATGAGGCATGCCGTCACGAGCCAACAAGGCATAGCGTACGGCTTGCTCTGCTCTTGTGGTAGGTGAATCACCAGGTTGCATCAACAAAAGGGCATAGCGATAAGCAATTTGAATTCGCTGGTCTCCAAGTTCCAGAGCCCTTTGATAGTGGTTTTCAGCCTGGTGCAGTTTACCTTGACGAATTAATAGTGCACCATAGGACGAATGAATACGACCTTCGTCCGGGAACATTTCTATGAGATTCTCAAGCTCATGCCGGGCGGTTTCGAGCCACCCCAATTCACGGTGGACATTGGAGGTGAACAGGGGAATTTCCCAGCTTTTAGCTGGGAAGACTCGCAACACAGTATCAGACACATTGAATACTGGTAATTGAGAATCAGGCAGTTGTTGAAGCAGGTCCCGATAATGGAGTGCCAGCGCATTGCTAAAGCCCGCAGATCCCATCTCTGATAAAAAATGTCGGGCAGCCCCGGGTCGAACAACTGCTGCAGTCTCTTCCTGCTGCACTAGCCAGTGAACAAGCAGCCAGCACTGTACCTGGAAATGTACAGCCTGGGCTGCAGGGCTGCCGGATTCTGCTTCAATCAGGTCGGGCCAGTTGAGCCAACTTACCTGCTTGAGCGATGCCAGTAGCTCGGCTTCGGGACTCATCTCGTATGGTTTGGCATGCAAGCTGCTCAGCATTGCCAGGTATACTGCGCGACCTTCCTTAAACCACAGCGGCCATTGCTGATCCTCGAGTTGATGAGCATATTCATGCGCCAAAGTGATTCCGGGGTCTGTTGCTGTTCCCATGGCCAGGATGACCAGGTCATGATCTTCTCCTCGAATTGTCATACCCCCAGTCCGAGAGTCAGGCGATTCACGCAAGAGCCAATGCAGGTGATGAGTGGTTGGCAGCAGCAGCACGTCGAGAGGAGTTGCGGGGTTCTTGAGATCCCCGAATCCATTCAGCAGAAACTGCTTGCGAAATCTTTCAAGATCTAAAGCAGCAGAGGTTACGGTATCTGCACCAAAGCCGGTGTACTGGCCCATGACAACCCGAAAATGCTGTGATTCTGCAACCCAGCCGGATGCTGCTGCGGAACTTGGAATCAAAGCCAGTATGCATCCTAGTGCTTTGACAGAATTAAGTAGCTTAAATCCCTGAGCCAAGCGCAACCGCCACGATTTCCTGTTGGACTGTAACATCGTACACGAGATGCAACTATCCAGCGAATGCTTTATCGCTTGATTACTATGTACGAATGCTCCCTGACCATGGTACCCTCATAAAAATGTTCAAGCTTGGAACACTTTGTGTCATCTCTGTTTTAATGCTGTCGGTGGCAGTGCAAGCTGCAACGAGTCTGCGAGCCGACAGTAGTTCACAGGCCGCACAGAATGACCGTGCTGATACAGATCATCTTTCGCGCATGGAAGATGACCAAATGGTACAGCGCTGGGCCCGCTTGAATCTGATTGTTCCAGTTAAGGAAAAGACCCGGTATTATTACCTGCACGCTATCCCCGTCAAGTACCGTTATCTACGTCCATGGGCAAACCTTCTGCTGGAACGGTTAAGTCAGCAGTACCGTACTAAGTTCGGGAATCAGATGCGTGTAACAAGTTTGTTGCGTACCAAGAGTTATCAGAGGCAGCTTGCCCGAAGGAATTCAAATGCAGCGTCTGCAACAGGTTCAAAGGCTTCGGTTCATCTGACTGGAGCTTGCCTCGATATCTCGAAAAAGGGCATGACGGGCAAACAGCAGCAATGGGTAAGGTCCGTGCTGTCCAACTTGCACGACAAGAAGTACATCTATGCAGTTGAGGAGTTCCAACAGCCTACATTCCATGTGCTTGTACATCGGCACTATGTGAACTATGTGGCGCAAAGAATATCCTCTTCACAAAAGTAGAGATATTCAGGCTGCTCTGCATGAAGCACTATAACTCCAGGGTGAATTGATTTGCGGTCTGGGCTGACGCAAGAAGAGAAACTTAAGCTGTCCACGTCTGCTGAGATAGCGAGGGATATTTTTGTAAATGTACTTCAGGACATAAAGCATCCTGATCACATTGCGTTAATCCAACTGGAGTTTTATCCCTATGTCGGGCTGCGTTCAACGATTCGTTTAAATCCCAAAAAAGGCCTTATGCGGGTACGGCTCAGCGATATGCTGGCCGATGCACCAGAGAATATCATCAAGGCTTTGGCAGTCATCCTGCTGTGCAAGTTGAATCACAACCAGGTTCCGCATAGTGCGAACGAAACATATCAAAATTGGAGCAGCAGCCCTGAGATACAGCACATGGGCTTTGTAACACGCAGCAACCGTGGGCGAAAGAAACTATTGCATCCAAAGGGGCAGACTTATGATCTTGAAGCTCTCTTTGACCGCTTGAATGAGCACTACTTCGCAGCAGAGTTACGCAAGCCAAGCCTGGGCTGGAGTCCCAGTATTGCCTGGACGAAACTGGGGCATTATGATCCTACCCATGATGCCATCGCAGTAAGCAGGATTTTTGATATGCCTGATACCCCGCAAGTACTTCTTGAGTACGTGATGTACCACGAAATGCTGCATATCAAGTATCCGGTGAAGATCAGGGCGAATCGCCGTCAAGTCCACACACCAGAGTTCAAGAAGCAGGAGCAGCAATTCGCTCATTATGAGGAAGCGATGCAATTGCTGGGCAATCTCTGTCTCCATTCCTGATTTGCTAAAACCACCACAAAGATTTCTACGTTGTATTCGTCCGGATACTGAAGATACAGACAGACCTGCGGCTGAGTATTACCCGGATTTCTTGTTTCCCAGCTTAGCGGCGAAGGACTGTAAGCAAATCAGCTTTAACAGTTAACAGGCGACAGTTGCTGCCCGTTTAACTGCCCGCTGGCTCATTACGGAAGTTAGTTGTCAAACATTGAGAACTGGCACTTCTCTCTACACAGCCGACCGGTTGATTCCTGGTATTTGTGAGGCTGTCCGTAGTGTTAAATAAAAGAGTAGTAAATCAGTCAGAGAACTTTTTGCAGGGCCTCGCCGAAAGCCCCAACCTGTGGCTCTGAGTGCTCGCCCTGTTGTTGCCTTTGTGGCTTTGGGGTGCGACGTCTTTTAGGAGGTTTCTTCTGTTGTGGCCGATCTCCCTTGGGGTGCGCTTCTTTGGCGCGTAGTAGCTTGCCATCAATTGGAGCGCGATTGAAGCGTTGGATGATGGCATGCATTTCCTCTTCATTGGGTGCTTCGACAAAGGCGTAGCCTTTGGATTCCTGTGTTTCAAAATCCCGGATGACACGGACAGCGTCACATACAAGCGTACTGCTCTCCAGCCAGGATTTGATGTCGTCTGCGGTAACCCAATTAGGCAGGTTGCCGAAAAAGATGTTATGGTTCATATTGTTTGAAAATTATTCTCCTTTTCTCCTGGTGAATCTCCTGGGGAATCCCTGGAAACTTAAGGAACTATATGAATTCCCTTTATACTCGAGAGTACCACAGGATAGTCTCTTCAGCCATTTCAGGAACTGACAGTTATCCGGTCTGAAGTCAGGGTTGACATGCAGTTCCGGCTCATTGACCGGGTGTACTCTTACCAATTTGTCAGGACCGAGGGCCGGTCTAAATCGATTTCATTAAAGGCACTTGAGATTCAGAGCTGTTGATACCACAGTTGCAGAACTTGCCAAGCGGGCTTGCCAAGTGGACGGTGTGACGGATCAAACGGACTCCCGCGACCATGGCTCGGCCATTTCCACCAGAACATCCCAGCCACATCTGGCAACTTCGCAAAATGTTCGAGCCATGCAGAATAGCATTGTTGCTGGAGCCTGGTGTCCAGGGCAGAAGCGTTTTCCTCCCACGGTTTGATGGCAGCAGTTGCCAATGCCGGAAACCCTACTTCAGTAAACAGTACAGGCTTGTCATACCTGGCTCTTACCTGCTCATTGGCAGGTGCCCCCTGGACATCTCGGGTGACCCTGCTTCAGGGGTCTCGTTCGGTCCGGAAATCGGGAAGTAAAAGTTTACTCCGATGTAATCCAGCAGATCCCAGAATTTGATGTTCAAAAATTCCTTCTCCCAATGGGCGGCATAGGTAACATGTCCGTTATAGATCTTGCGGATGGCAGCAATCAATTCTCTCCACTCCTCTTCATGGACTGTAAGACCGGCTAACTCGTTCCCGATCACGAACAAGTTAATACCGTATATCTCGGCAAAGCGTACGCAATGCAGCATCCAGCGACGATAATCGTCGAACCAGATGTCAAACCTGGAATTTTGCTCAAATGCAATCGATCCATGGAATCTGGCACCTGCCCACAGGTGCGGTTTGAGTACTACCTTGAGACCAAGATCCTGTGCGACCTTCAAACTGCGTAACAGCCGATTAGCCGATTCCAGTGTGCGGAAACGGATGTCGGTTTGTTCGGATGCAGCAGTGAACAGGTAGGGAATCAGAGCAATAGCATTTGCACCAATGCTCTGAATATTCTCAATCTCCTGGGCAGCGGCAGCGGATCCATAACCTCTACCCGTACCACCCTCACTGGAAAATGAAATGCCCTTGAGATATCCAAGGGACTGGCGATTTTTTGGATCCGGGTCAGGGAGCGACGTGCACTTGGGAATGCAGTCCCTGCACAACAATTGGGACTTGGTCAGATCCTGGCTATAAAGATCAGGAAGTAGATCTTTTCCGTTCATTGACTCCGCATGCACAACCCAGATTGCGGAGAGAGCATCACGTACCAGTGGTGAAAGATACTTGCCGTTGGTTCCAAAAACTTCCTCAAACGTGTAAGGAGGTTCCTCGTAGGCAATCATCGCTGCTGCTGCTAGTCGCTCCCCATGAAAATTACCAACGGTATAACGAGCCAATGCTGGTGCCATCTGCGATGTCGCGGGGTTACCCCAAGCTTGGCGCATGGCAATTAATGGCCCGACCCTGAGGTCTTCAGGCATATCGTTGGGTTGGCTCATCAGGACAGCACCGACATTAGTGTCCAGGTGGTAGCTGTTTTCCAAAAAGCGTTCCTGGACCAGGCCCTGGAATGCACTTCCTGATTTGACAACATGGACCTGTAGACGACTGGAAGCCAAGTCGCACCAGGCAAAAGGATGATTATCAGGATCAGTGTGCCGAATTCATGAAATGCGTGCAGAACCCAGGGAGCATCCGGTGGCAGAACCGTCGCAGTACTGAACCGACCTGAAAAAGTATCCTCAGTTATGAATGGCTGTAATACAAACGAATGCAGTTGTGAGAGTCCCCTGGCAAGACAAAGCCCAATCCAGCAGCATGCAAGCCCCTGGATCAACTCCCTGGTTTTCCCTTCAGCAAGCTCACGGATGCTTCCCATCAAACTGAAATGCTGTGATTATCAAACACCGAAGCGAAAGCAATCGTCCGGGATTTCTTATTCCTCAATACTGTTAAGGCTCGCTGTTTGACTCATGCTCGCATACACAAGTTTTAACAATAGCCCCACATTCAGCAGAAACGTCATAATGTTGAAACTATGATTCAGTAAAACTTGACGGGAAATCCTTGCAGCCACTTGCAGCGCAACATTGCCATTCAGCTTGACCAGTCGATTGCGGGGTGCAGACCAATCAATGTTCCGCCTGGTAGTCACGACAGATGAAATTGATGATGATCCTGTAAAGGCAGTGGCATTCCTTCAAGCTTACGGAATCAAATACTGCGAAATTCGGGAACTGTAGGATCAATACAACACATCACTTCCCCTTGAAAAGATCAGGGAAGCACGATCAATTCTGGATGATGCAGGCATAAGCTTTGCGGTACTGGACACTTCGTTTTTCAAGACATCATTGCCAGAGAGTAGAACTGTTGCGGGCGACAAGGCCCTGGGTAAGCAATGGGATTTGCTTGAACGCGCCTTCGAACGTGCAGAAATCCTGGGGACAAAACTGATACGTTCATTCGCATTCACTTACAAACGTGTGGAGAGCCCGAACTCGGACTTCTATCCCCGGATCTATGAACTGGCTGCCGAATCGGCTGAAAGAGCGCAGAATGCAGGCTATCGGCTAGCGGTAGAAAACGTTGCCGACAGTTATGTCTCCACTGCAGCAGATTCAGCCAGTCTGTTCAAGGCTGTCCAGAACCCGTCATTGGGATTGAAGTGGGATCCGAACAATTCGGCAAGGGCAGGCGGCCGGACTCCTTTTCCCGATGGGTACAGGATGCTGGATTCCAAACGTATCTTGCATGTTCATTTTCGCGATTACCGCCGATTGAGAGATGGCAGCATTGAATGGTGTGGGGTTGGTGATGATGAATTTGACCACGTGGGTCAGCTGCGAGTGTTGCTGAGTGACAACTACCAAGGGGTCATTTGGTTGGAAACACACTACAGCCTGGACGGCAGTAAGGAAGCAGCAAGCATTCCTTGCAGGGGCTGCTCAAAGTTATCCAGCAAGTATGAAGTCGGGTTGCTCAACACTGACTAGCAAGTTTTTGAGGCACAGCGTGCTAGTCTGACTGGCTATGCGCTTCCTGCCAATACTTTTCTCTGTAAGCTACTCGGGCTCTTGGGGGCAGGCTTACCTCACTGTTGAGCAGTTCCTCGAAAAAGCTGCTGAACTTGGATACGAGGGTGTCATGCTGGGTGGCAAACGCCCCCATTTAAGTCCATTGGACTTTGACAGCATGGCTCGTTCAGCGCTGCGAAGCAAAATCGAGAGTTTGGGGTTCAAGAAGGTCTGCGTTGCCGGGTACAACAATTTCACAGCAGACCTTGAGCATCCCGAAGTACCGATGCGAGAGATCCAGATCCAACACATCACTGAACTAGCACAGATGACTGGTGATCTGGGCGGGTCGCTGGTACGAGTCTTTACAGCCTATGAGAGTGCAACCTGTCAGTACCTCGCTCAATGGAACCTTGTAGTTGACTGTCTCAAGGAATGCTCCCAGAGAGCTTCTGAATTTGGTGTCCAAATCGGAGTTCAGAACCATCATGATATTGGAGTTGACTTCAGAAGCCAGAAAGATCTGATCGAAGCCGTTAATGAACCCAACTGTGTTGCCTTGTTTGATGCCTGGTCACCTGCATTGCAAGGTGCAGACCTTGTTGAAGCCGCTAGGTACATGGCGCCAATCAGTGCCAATACAACGATTGCCGACTATCAGTTAAGACCCAGGTTCCGGTATCAATCCGAGGCCGTCAACTACGAGCCATTAACGCCCTATTCCCAGGCAGTACCGATGGGGGATGGTTTTATTGACTACAAGTCCTTTCTGAAAACGATGAGCGATTCCGGTTTTTCGGGTACAGTGGCTTACGAGATGTGTTCGCCACTGCTGGGGGGTGGTTCGGAAGAGAACCTTGACCACTGTGCCCGGCACTTTTTGGATTACCTTAGTGAGCTGGATTGAAAAGTTGAGGGATTTCGGTTTCCAGTGCAGATGCAGGTTGACCTACTCGTAATCACAGGATGCAACTAACAACTCTTGACTGGTTGATCCTGGGAAGTTTCCTGATCCTATCCCTTGGGATCGGGCTGTTTGTTTCCCGCAAGGCAAGCAGTAACTTTTCGTCCTATTTCCTGGCCGGCCGCAACCAGCCATGGTGGTTGCTGGGCATCTCGATGGTGGCTACGACATTCTCGACAGATACACCCAACCTAGTTGCTGATATTGTGCGCTCTAACGGAGTTCTCGGAAACTGGACCTGGTGGGCGTTTCTCTTGTCAGGGATGCTGACCGTATTCCTTTACTCCAAGCTTTGGCGTCGCTCGGGTGTGTCGACAGATGTCGAATTTTACGAGATTCGATACTCGGGTCGAACAGCAGCGTTCCTGCGAGGTTTCCGGGCTGCCTATCTCGGCCTTGTTTTCAACGTTCTGATCATGGCATCGGTCACACTGGCTGCAATCAAAATCGGAGCGGTGATGTTTGGATGGAGTCCGCTCCAGACTATCCTGCTTGCCGCGAGTGTGACCGTGGTGTACAGCACACTTGGAGGGTTGCGTGGTGTTTTATTGACTGACATGCTGCAATTCGCTATGGCCATGATTGGCTCAATTGGCGCCACCATCTATATCCTGCAATTGCCTGAGATCGGTGGTCTGCGGAGCATGCTCAGTCATCCAGCAGTTCAGGGGCGGCTGGAGTTCTGGCCCTCATTCGAGTCAATGAGCTGGAGTGATCTGGCGCCAGTTTTCCTTGTCCCCTTGCTCGTACAATGGTGGGCTACTTATTACCCTGGGTCGGAACCAGGAGGTGGTGGATTTCTTGTGCAGCGCATGCTCTCGGCAAAGGATGAAGGCAATGCACTTGGTGCAACGCTTCTTTTCAATCTGCTGCACTATGCCTTGCGACCTTGGCCCTGGATCCTTGTGGCACTGGCTTCACTAGTCGTTTTTCCTGAACTTCAGGACATCCAGGAACGATTTCCAAACGTTCCCGAGCACGTAGTTCGCAATGATCTGGCATACCCGGCGATGTTGACCTTTTTACCCGCTGGCTTGCTTGGACTTGTTGTTACTTCTCTTGCAGCTGCATACATGTCAACGATGTCGACTTCCGTCAACTGGGGGTCTTCTATTCTGGTTAACGATTTGTATCATCGGTTCTTGAGACCTGATGCCACGGAGGCAAAACTTGTCTGGACAGGACGTTTCTCAACCATCCTGTTGATGGTAGTTGCCTGTACATTTTCCTTACTGGTTGAGAGTGCTCTGGAAGTCTTTCAAATACTGTTACAGATAGGAGCCGGTACGGGGCTAATCTACATGTTGCGGTGGTTCTGGTGGCGGATTAATGCAGTCACCGAGCTGGTCGCAATGATTGCTTCGTTCCTGGTTGCAATGCTTATCCCTTATACAGCTGGCAATCTGAATAGTTGGCAGCAGTTGCTGGTTGGAGTTGCTTTGACAACGCTGTGCTGGCTACCGGTTGCATTTTTAACAGCGCCTACTGATGAAACAATACTCGTTGAGTTTTACCGCCGAATCCGTCCTGGTGGTCCTGGTTGGACTCGCATTGCACAGGCTGCAGGGTTTGAGAAAGATGCCCGGTTCAGCAGCACTTTGCTTGTTCCGCTTGTGGCGTCATTCCTGGGAGCCATTGCAGTCTATGCATTCCTCTTTGCAACGGGTTATGCTTTGTACGGTCAACAACTTCAAGCAGTCATCAGTGGCACTATTGCATTACTTGCAGGTCTTGCATTGGCGTTCTGCTGGCTGAGAGTACACAGTGTCAGGCAATAGAGATTCAGAGAACTGCATTGCAATTCTAGTCGAAGTACCTGATACACAGCAATCATATAGTTCCTGCATCCCTTTACAATAGTTCCAATTTGTTATGTTGACTCTTCCAAGTTTTGTGAGACTAGCTTGTCTTGCCCTTTTGTTTGTAGTTTCCTGTCTTGCTGCTGACACTTCAAAATTACCTCCAGTAGCAGACATTGAAATCAACTTTAGCCGCGATGTCGAACCCGTTCTGAAGCAGCACTGTTACATGTGTCATGGAGATGAGGCGGAAATGAATGGTTATTCACTCTGGCGCCACAAGGAAGCCGTGCGGGGTGGTTATTCAGGTCTACCAGCGATCAAAGTCGGCGATAGCGCGAATAGCCGCCTGATTCATTTGGTGGCTGGACTTGAAGAAAACCTGCGTATGCCACCAACCGGGGGCAAGCTGACAGATGCAGAGATTAGCATCCTGCGTGCCTGGATCGACCAGGGGTTGTCCTTTGACATGTCCCGGTTCAAGGACAGTACGAGGCTTGAAGAACAACCTTGGCTGCATATGGATTACGGGTCGGTGATTGGCGCAAGCATGACTGTAGGCGAACCCGAGGATCCCAGAGCAGACAAAGGTTCTGAAGACAATATCAGCTACAAGGGACAAGCAATCATATTGTCGAATGATCGGTCTTCGGGAATGATCTTTGATACAGAATTATTGCGAATGGCAGCAGGATGGAACAGTGGCTCACTGGTCCTGACCGGTACTGTGTATGACTGGAAGCATGGTCCCCATCCATATGTTGATTCAGACCCAGTGTTTGAAACACCAGTAGGGCCTGGCTGGGCCCGGGATGGCAGTTTCCTGGATCCACGAAAGGAAGGGTTCGGCCCCCTGCCTTCTGACTGGGCCAAATACAAAGGACACTACACGTTCGACGACAAGGTCATCCTTCATTACAGCGTCGGTGGAGTGGCTGTCCTTGAAATGCCAGGAGTGCAGGAAGACTGGGGCCTTGAGTTACTAACACGAACGCTCGAAATCAATCCCACAAAGGACGCGTTGTTGTTACGGGTTGCAGATGCACAAGGGATGTCAGGACGTCAACTGTCCCTCAAGAAGCTCAATCAGGGGCAAGGTTCCGCCGTGAATCACCTTGTTTACCTCACCGGGGATGGCAAAGCAGGGACAGTGCTTGGAGTTGCAGGGCTCCAGAAAAAGGCCAGATGGGACTTGAGTTCCCAGGGTGAAGTGCTGCTCAGGATTCCTGCTTCGGATGAAATTCAACGCTACACAATTTACCTGGGTAGCCTGGAATCGGGGCGTTTGGGTGCTTTTGCCGGAGCATTGCGCCAAGCTTCAAGTCCCGAAAGACTTAAGCCCTATACGAATGGTGGACCGAGCCGTTTTCGGCAGACACCGGTCACCACAGGTCGGCTTGGAGATGAGAGTGGACCCTGGGCAGTTGATGAGATCACACTACCGTTCAACAATCCCTGGAACTCATGGTTCCGTCCTACAGACTTTGCCTTTTTTGATGACAATCGTGCTGCTGTGACTACCTGGTCCGGAGACCTGTGGATTGTGGATGGCATCGACGAAGGCCTGGATGAACTGCTGTGGAAACGATTTGCGGTCGGTTTCCACCAGCCTCAGGGCGTCGAGGTTGTTGATGGTACGGTCTATGTCCTTGATCGGAATCAGATCACTAGGCTGCATGACCTCAACCAGGATGGGGAAGCTGACTACTACGAAAACTTCAACAACGACTTTCATGTAACCCATCATTTCCACGAGTTCACTTTCGATCTCGACAGGGACAGAGAAGGGAACTTTTATTTCGCCAAGGCAGCAAGGCATGCATTGCCATCCAAGGTGAAGCACCACGGCACGATCATGAAGCTGGATCCGGATGGTAAGAACCTGGAAATTGTCTGCAAGGGTTTCCGTGTTCCTAATGGAGTTGCTGTTGGCCCCAACGGGGAGATCACGACCTCGGATCAGGAGGGGCACTGGATTCCTTCAACCAGGGTCAACCTGTGTACACCTGACAGCTTCCATGGATACATGTGGGGAGGAAGTGTTGATCCAGACCGCAAGGGCTATGACAACCCGATCACCTGGCTGCCGATCTCGGCCGATAACTCAGGAGCTGGGCAAGCCTGGATCAACACGGACAAATGGGGTCCCCTCAAAGGGCACCTGGTGCACTCTTCATTTGGTCGTGGCAAGATTTTCCTGATGCTGATGGAAACAGTTAACGGGAAAATACAAGGCGGGGCAGTTGAATTGCCGGTCGATTACAACACAGGCCTGATGCGCCCAGGATTTTCCGATACAGACGGCAACCTTTACTTGGCAGGTTTATATGGTTGGGGCACTAGACGCAAGGAAGTTGGCGGGTTCTACAGAACACGTTACACGGGCAAACCGATCTTGGTTCCAAACGGACTGCATGTCAGCCGTCAGGGTATTGATGTGTCATTTCTTCATGAACTGGATCCGACCACTGCTGAAGACCCGAAGAACTACCAGGTCAGGCGGTGGAATTACAAGTGGCTCAGCAGATATGGTTCAGACCTGTGGAAGCTTAATGGCGAACAGGGCACCGAAGAGATGCGTGTAACCAGTGTCAAGCTACTACCTGGCAACAAGAGTGTTCGGATTCAAGTTGATGACCTGAAAACGGTCATGCAGATGAAGACCAACTTCCAGATCAGGACAAAACAAGGCGAGCAAATTCATACCGAGATTCTCCACTCGATTCATGATATCCCTGACCAACCGGGTAAACCGTTTCTTGTGCAGTATGAATAATACTATTGCCCTCACAGGATCATGGCGGGTTACTCGCAGGCACGTCTCCCTGCTTGCACTTGCCTTCTGAGTTCATGCGATTTGATGGTCAAAAGACTCATAGGACAGACCTTGCCAAGATTGGAATTTGGGACTGGTTCGAATCACCACCAAAGGAGAAATAAGTGATTTCATCGGGGCGAGGGGAGAAGGTGGACAATGTGAACCGTCTAAGCGAAGCGGTCCCAACCGGGAGTGGATTAGACATGAGTAAATCCTTTGGATTGCATCCAACATCGGAGGATACGAAGTACAGGCCCTCTGATCGACCGAGTGTGTCTGACGATATCGAAAGTTTGGACTGGTTTTCCATGTGGCTGGATCTGACGGAACCGGAAGCCGAAGTTCTGTTCGATCTGGACGGACCAACGTAGACGTCTCCCGATATCACAGGAAAACACCTACCGGGGGTCTGGAGGCGATCCGAGAATGTAAGCCAGTGCATTGGATATCTGGGTCAGGCGCGATCCGGGGCGATCCGGAAAAGCACCTGACGGTGACAGGAGTCTGCCGATCAATCCGCTGGTGCGAAAGTGATGCGTTCAACGCCCTCAACAACATCGAAATGGGAATCGTTGCGCAACACAGGGAGAACATGCTGGCGGGCGAGCGCGACGATCCAGACGTCATTGTGCGGGATGGGGGTTCCTAGGCATTTCAGTTCCAGGCGAATGTCGGCGTAGACGTCTACCGTTGTTTGGGTAACAGTAGCAATTTCTGCTAGGGGCAAGTATCGGCGAATCCAGTCCTCATAGCGGTCGCGATGGCGCGATTGGCGAATACCGCAATAATATTCGCCGAGAACAATGCCAGGAACGACTAGCCGGCCAGTGGATCGAAAGGAGACTTCGACCGACGGGTACCCTTCTGCCCAGACGGACAAGGCATTGGTGTCGGGGATCATGCAATGTCTTCAGGGGCGAGCGTTTCGAACTCCTCCTCAATCGCGCCGAGGACGAAGCGGGTTTCGTTCGAGAGATCGGCTAGCACGCCGAACCCTGCCATCCAGGGTGCCTCTTCTTCGCGAGTTTGGCGGGCGCGGGCGCAGCGGTGGAGTTTCTCCTCAAATGATTGGATGCAGAACCGCTTCAATGTCATACCGCTGCTAGCGACAAGGACCTTAGCTTGCCGGTATGCATTATCTGGAATTTCAATAGTCGTTTTCACTGTCCAATAATCCCATATTCAGTTTAGTGAAATCTGGGCGACTCTCTCTGATAATCTCTTCAAATGAGTAGTGAGTGATCTGAGCACGGCGGCTGTTTCCAACGAAAGATAAGCTTGTTCAAAGCCCGTTACGACACACACTGCTACCTGCCAGTGACGGGGTTGCCGAGCTTCAACAAGGAGCGGGAGCAGCCCTTTGTGGCATCGGTGCTGCCCGCAGGGGTACACAAAGGTGAAGGAGAGCCTACTGCTGTGCTAGCGCTGATGCGGACCCGACTCGACGCGCAGTTCTCGGGCAAATAGTGTCGGACTCTTTCGAGCGGGAGGGGCTGGAGTACGTGGTGTGCCTGGGGGACATCGTGGTCTTGAAACAGGCTATCGATGAACTGCTGCAAGAACTGCGGTAAAACTACGAGGCAAACGGGGAAAGTGCTGGAAGCGCAAGGCAAGGCGGACGAGTGTCAAATGTCGCAGGGCAGGGCGAGACCCAGCCCACGTAGAGGAGTAGATGCTGGTGGAGCTGTAGTACCCGCGCCTCAAGTACGGGCAGTGCCTGTACCGAGCCGGGTAGTGGTGCATTACGAGAGAAAAGCCTCAGGCTCTCCGACTTTTTTGGCCACTACGGCACGGAAGATCAATGCGCTGAGGCACAGTACCAAGAGCGTTGGCCGAAAGGCTTTGTCTGCGCAGCATGCGGCACCAGTGCTGCTGCCGGTTGCATACCCCAAGCTCTTCCAGTGTACCTGCTGCAAAATATCAGATCTCCCTGACCGCGGGTACTCTAATGGAGAACACCAAACTGCCACTGACAACCTGCTAGCTGGAGATTTACCTGCTGACCCAGGCCCAGAACGACAACACGAAGTGATCTACAGTACCGCTTGGATGCTCAAATACGAGTTCATGGAGGCCAGCCCGGGCGCAGCGTGGGAGGCAAGACGCCCTTAGTCGTTGCTGTCCAAGTGACGAAGAAGGGACAGCAAGTGGTGCTGTGGATGAGCCGTGTGTCAGACTTTCACAAGCAGGATCTGCATAGCTGGGCGCAGTACCATCTGCAGCCTGGAACCGTGGCCCACTCCGATGGGCAGGCGTACTTCGGGGCAGTGCAAGACATCAGCTGCGAACACCGGTCGGTTGTCACCGGCGGTGGTCCACAAAGTTGCCAGGCAGGGCATCTCATGTGGGTGAACACCATGCTGGGCAACGTAAAGCAGTCTCTGGTTGGAACCTGTCACGCCTTCGATTCCAAGTATCTGTCGCGCTACTTCGCCGGGTTCTCCTATCGCTTCAACTACCGTTACGATCTCTCCTCTTTGGTACCCCGGCTCGCGTATGTCGCTGTACAAACGCCCCCTTCGCCCTATCACCTCTGAACTTTGTCTGAGGCTGATCGCTAATCAGTTTCAATTTCGGGTGATAATGTGCTAAGTCTATGCCAATGATTAAATCAACTCTTTCTTTATTCCTGTTGTTCGGTCTGGTCTCGGGACTGGCTCAGGATCGTGATTTTGAACCAGACAAGCAGATCGTTTACAAGCAGTTCGATAAGGATCCCTTGGAGTTGAATGTCTACTTGCCACAGGGTTGGGAGGCTGGCGACAAGCGCGCAGCTGTCGTGTTTTTCTTCGGTGGAGGTTGGGTTGGAGGCAGTCCATCTCAGTTTTATCCACATAGTCGTTATCTGGCATCGCGTGGGATGGTAGCTGTCAGCGCACAGTACCGTACCAGAAGCAGTCACGGTACGTCACCCTTTGAGTGCATTGCGGATGGGAAATCTGCAGTCCGCTGGATGCGGATGCACGCTGGAGAGCTTGGGATTGATCCGTACAGGATCACAGCTGGTGGTGGTTCTGCTGGAGGCCATGTTGCGGCAACAACAGGAGTGATCAAGGGATTGGATGCAAGCGGTGAAGACCTCTCGGTCAGTTCGCAACCCAATGCGTTGGTTCTGTTCAATCCTGCGACCGATGTCGCGAAGCTGGTTGACCGTTTGGGAGAGCGTGCCATGGAGGCTTCGCCCCTGCAGCATGTTGAGAAAGGAAACCCTCCAACCATTGTTTTCCACGGCAAGGGCGATACTACTGTGGCCTATGAAACGGCTGAGATGTTCTGCAAGGCAATGGAGGAGGCAGGAAACGGTTGCGAGTTGATCGGATACCAGGGTCGCACTCATGGATTTTTTAATTACAGCCGCAGCCGTGTGGACTATGTCAGTACGGTTTGGTACATGGACCGTTTCCTCGCAAAGCTCGGTTATCTGGAAGGTTCACCAACAGTTGGTCGGCCGGGTGACCCAACCTGGTAAAATCGGCTGAAAGCATCTCTGCAACATCTCACCCTAGCCAGCCCTTGAATGCAGACTGTTGAATAGTGTTGCTCATTAATCAGGAATTCCAGCACAAGCAACATCGGTTATCCAATGACCGACTTGAGTGCACCTGTTAGATAACTGGAAGTTCAAGGGTCTTGTAATCCCCAACAAGGTGCTCATTACCCAATAGCCTTGAACTATGATGTATTTCATGCGAATCCTTTTTCTTGGCTTGCTAGCCACAATTACGGCGATGCCACAACAGTGGCCACCACAGCCTGAAGTACCATCAGGTCGTGCCGAGACGCTCTATTACAACGGAAAGATCATCACGATGTGGCCGGAGCGTCCCGTGGTCGAGAGCATGACCACTGCAGAGGGCCGTATTATTGATGTGGGAGTGACTCAGGTTGTTGGTCGTCGCACGGGACCCACGACCCGACAGGTAAACCTGCATGGGAAAACCATGCTCCCCGGGTTGATTGACAGCCATGTCCATCCGATCGGTGCTGCATTAGCTGAGCAAGACGGAATGGTACCGGTAATGCGGAGTTTTCAGGATTTACGTAGATACGTGGAACAGGCTGCAGGAGCCAGTGATGGACTTGTTTTTGTCCCAAAAGTGTATTCCACACGCTTGCAGGAAAGACGCTACCCGGATCGTTGGGAGATTGACGAGTATTCGGGGGATCACCCGGTCATGTTCGACAACGGCTATGCGTCAGCTCTCAACTCTGCTGCCTTGCAACTAGCAGGCATCTCGCGCACGACACCTGATCCTCCCAATGGCAAGCTGATCCGGAATGAAGAGGGTGAACCAACTGGCCTGATTATCGGAGCCAGGCAGCTTGTATCATCCTTGCGGGAGTCAAGGCAATACAGCCACACCCAGAGAGTTGAAGCTCTCAAAAGCATGCAGCAGGCCTATAACAGCGTAGGCCTTACCAGTGTGATTGACCGCAGTCTGAATGCTGAAAGGTTGAACGCCTATCAGGAATTGCGACAGGGTGATGGCTTGAAAGTACGGACTTATGCGACTTACTCGGTCAATGCCGAGCGCCCACTGGAGCAGGTATTGGCGGATATCGGAAAGCTTTCTCCGGTCACCGGCCACGGAGACGACATGTTTCGCATGGGCACTCTCAAGGTGTTCCTGGATGGTGGAATTTTACTTGGTACTGCTTATATGCGAACCCCGTACGGTGAGAATTCGCAGGTCTATGGATTTGTGGACCCCGACTATCGAGGTGAGTTGCGGGTTGCTGCCGAGGATCTTGTAGCCATTGTCCACAAGGCGGCCGAATCAGGCTGGCAGGTGACCGCGCATACAACCGGTGGTGCTTCGACAGATATATTGCTTGATGCCTATGAAGCAGTGAATCAAACCATTCCTATTCGAGACCGGCGTTTTACCCTGACACATGCCAACTTTCTGAATCAGGATGCCATCGAGCGTGCCGTCAGACTGGGAGTTGTGGTAGACATGCAACCTGCCTGGTACCACTTTGACGGTCCTGCACTGTCCGGTGTACTAGGACCGCAACGCATGGGAAATTTTCATGCCTACCGCTCGATTTTCGATGCCGGCCTGATTGTTGCTGGTGGATCAGACCACATGATCAAATTCGATTCGTATGCGGCAATCAACCCCTACAACCCGTTCTTTGGCATGTGGATGGCGATTACACGCAAGACATCAGACGGAACGGTCTATAACCCCGAGCAGAAAATCAATCGTGAAGAAGCCCTGCGAATGTGGACCATGAATGCGGCTTATCTCTCGTTTGAAGAGAAGGTCAAGGGATCACTGGAACCAGGCAAGCACGCCGATTTCGTCATCATCGACCGGGATATTCTGACTTGTCCGGAAGATGAGTTACGCGAAATACAGGTACTGGAGACAGTACTTGCTGGAAAGACGGTCTATCAGGCAAGTAGTGCAAACAACTAGATTGAATGACTAATCGCCACTCACGGCGGCCATCGGCTGCAAAGGCATCTGGATCTGGGTCAGCACCTTCTGGGCATCTTCCTCGGTAAAGTCTGCAACTTGTGAGGAAACATTCATCGAGCAGAAGTTCGGTCCGCACATTGAACAGAACTTGGCCGACTTGTAGCCTTCTTCAGGCAGCGTTTCATCATGCATGCTGCGTGCAGTTTCGGGGTCCAGTGCCAACTCGAACTGACGATTCCAGTCGAACTCGTAACGGGCTTTCGAGAGTGCATCGTCCCAGGCGCGAGCACCGGGTCGATGACGAGCCACATCCGCTGCATGGGCTGCGATCTTGTAAGCAATCAATCCCTGCTTGACATCTTCCTTGTTGGGTAGTCCAAGGTGCTCTTTGGGAGTGACGTAGCAGAGCATCGAAGCTCCATGCCAGCCGATCATTGCTGCTCCGATTGCCGATGTGATGTGGTCGTATCCCGGAGCAATATCTGTCACTAATGGACCAAGAGTGTAGAAGGGAGCCTCGTGACAGAGTTCGTTCTCCTTGTCGACCTGCAACTTGATCTCGTCCATGGGGATGTGGCCAGGGCCCTCAATCATGACCTGTACATCATATTCCCAGGCTTTCAGAGTTAACTCACCAAGTGTCTGGAGCTCTGCAAACTGAGCCGCATCAGATGCATCGGCAAGGGACCCAGGACGCAAGCCATCCCCAAGCGAAAAACTTACGTCATATTTCTGGAAGATCCTGCAGATTTCATCGAAATTCTCATAAAGCAAGTTCTGCTGGTGATGGCCAACCATCCACTCCGCCAACAGGGCACCTCCACGACTCACGATGCCAGTGACACGCTTGACAGCCATGGGTACGTATTGAATCAGGACTCCGGCGTGTATAGTCATGTAGTCCACACCCTGCTGAGCCTGTTCCTCGATTACGTCACGCATGATTGGCCAGGTGAGGTCTTGGATCTTGCCGTTCACGCGAGTCAGTGCTTCATAGATCGGTACTGTTCCGATTGGCACAGGGGAAGTGCGGATGATTTTTTTACGGATACGTGGAATGTCACCACCGGTTGAGAGATCCATCACTGTGTCAGCGCCATATTTTATGGAATACCGGAGCTTTTCAAGTTCCGCTTCAATGCCCGATGTTGTCGCTGAATTACCAATGTTTGAGTTGACCTTGCAGCTTGAAGCAACACCAATGCACATCGGCTCCAGATTGCTGTGATTGATATTGGCGGGAATGATCAATCTTCCACGTGCAATCTCATCCAGCACGGTTCCCGGTGAAAGTTGTTCCCGGTTGGCAACATACTCCATTTCCTCGGTAACAATCCCCTTGCGGGCATAATGCAACTGCGTCCGCACGGGATCGTCAAGGCGTTTGGATACCCATTCAGATCTCATTTTTTCCTGTCCCAGCAACCAAAGTGAAGAGCCGCTGTCACTATTATGTCACTCAGGCTTGATTGAAGCGGGGATCAATGAGTCCCGGTAGATTGATCTGTACTGACTTATCTGGGTTATTTCGTATTTATGGTTGAAGTTTAGGCGAAATTCCGCCATGCTATTGTGCTTTACCCTCCCCCTGATGAGAATTCGGATTTTGCATCATGACCGCTGCTTTGATGGAGCCTGTTCAGCAGCCTTGTTCTCCAACTTTGTAAGAAGGAAACTGTCTCCTGGCGCAGATCTTTGTTACACAGGGCTTTACCATCACTCTGAACAGCTCTTTGATGAGAGTCTGTTTGATGGCGACACGAATGTAATCGTTGATTTCAAGTACTCACCCTCCGATCGGGTGACCTGGTGGTTCGATCATCACCAGAGCGCTTTCCTGTCCGCAGAGGATGAAGAACATTTTCGTAAGGATTCCACGGGCTACAAGTTCTATGATGCGAAATACAAGTCCTGTACCAAGTTTATTGCAGACATCCTGGCCAGGAATTTCGAGTTTGACAGTACTCCTCTTGCCGACCTGGTTCACTGGGCTGACATTCTGGACGGGGCACAATATAAAAATGCACAAGACGCAGTAACGATGCCGCAGCCTGCCATGAAACTGAACCTCATCATTGAGTCAGCCGAACAGAGCATGTCAGCTGATGTCATTCCGTTGCTTGAATCCGATTCCATTGATTCCATCGTGAGCAGACCGGAGTACACAAGAGTCTTCCAGAATCTTTACGAGAAACACTTGCAGACCATCGAATTGATTCGTGAGCGAGCAGTCTGTAGCAACGGTGTAGTCTTTATTGATCTCGTTAATAGCAAGCTGAAGGGGTACAACAAGTTTGTGCCGTACTACCTGTTTCCCGACAGCATTTACACGGTTTCCATCCTTGATGGGGGATACCGTGCAAAGATTTCTGTTGGGTCAAACCCCTGGGCTCACAAAACCCCATCCCACAACCTGGCAGATATTTGTGAACACTATGGTGGTGGCGGCCACCCTGGAGTTGGAGCGATCAGTTACGCCGCACAAGAGTTTGACAAAGCTCGGACAACTGCTGCCGAGATTGTTGAACTTCTATCTCAGGATTAGGGGCTTGTCTTGATTCAAGCGGATCCCACAATTGTGATTCCTGCATCATCTGCATCTTGAAGCAATTCATCCCTGTTCAGTAGCAGTGTTTTTTTGGCATCAACTGAAACAGCAGTAGCATTCACTTGCTTCATCTTCCGGATGGTTCCAGGTCCGATAATGGGCACGTCAAAGCGCATGTCCTGTTGCGGCTTGGCAGACTTCACCAGGGTGAGTTTTCGTCCGTTTGCCAGTTCCCCTGCCCGCAGCAGGATGGCATCGGTTCCTTCCATCGCTTCGAGGGCGACACAAGCCTGTTCACAGATCACGACACTCTGTCCGATGTCATAGCGACTCAAGGCAGCAGCGACTTCCCGGCCATACTCAATATCCCGGGATTCCCGGGTTGTAGGTTTGCGGTGCGTGTTGGGTCCCACCCTGGCCAATAACGGAGCCAGGAAGAATGTGGAATCCAGCAATGTGATACCTTCCTCTTCGAGTACCTGTGCCACGGCTCCAAGCAGTGAATCTGTATTTTTCCTGCGGAGGGAGTTAAGCAGCTTGAGAAGCCTCCAGTCTGGCCGGAGAGAGGAATAAATCTGTTTGTGTTGAATGCGTCCGACCATCACAGCCTGGCTGATTCCTTCCGAGCGTAAAATGCTGATCAATTTTGATAGCTGACCCAGTGAGATCCAGTGACACACCGCAGCCAGGTCTTCCAGTTCGGGGGTTGCTTCTTCCTTGACGGCAACAACAACCATTTCATGACCTGAATTGATCGCTGACTTGAGTGTCAAGAGTGGGAAACTTCCACCTCCCGCAATCAGGCCATATTTCACTTGACGAATCCCCGTTCAGAGTCCTTGATGAACTTCTGAATCCGTGTTACTGCCGCGGAATCCTCGACTTCCCTGGAAATACGATCCAGAGCCTGCTCGGTGTTTAGTCCTGACTTACTCAGGATGCGAAAAGTTTTGTGCAGGTCCTGGATCTCTTTTTTTGTGTAACCACGGCGCTCCAGCCCGACTTTGTTAACTCCATAGGTCTTTGCCTGTCGCTCGCTGACAACCAGTGCAAAGGGGAGTACGTCCTGTGTGATGACGCTATACCCTCCGATATAACAATGCTCTCCGACCACGCAGAACTGGTGGACTCCGGAATGTGCCCCTACGACAGCATAATCTTCCACGGTGACGTGTCCGCCAAGTGTCGCCGAGTGGGACAGGATGCAATGCGAGCCGATATGGCAGTCATGTGCAACATGGGCATAAGCCTGCAACAGGTTGTTGTCAGCCAGTGATGTCAGACTACCACCCCCCTCTGTCCCTCTGTGGATCGTACAGAACTCCCTAATCCGGTTGTTGTCACCAATTCGGGTATAGGAGCGTTCCCCGTGATATTTCAGGTCCTGTGGTGCCACTCCGATGCTGGTGTATGGATAGACAAGGTTGTCCTTGCCCATCATGAGTGGTCCCTCAATGAAGACATGAGCAAGGCATTGAGTGCCTTTCCCAATCTCGACATCTGCACCTATGATGCAGTAGGGTCCGATCTCTGCAGACTCGTGGATGCGCGCTGTAGGGTCAATGACAGCACTGGGGTGAATCGCCATCACGCAGCCGCATCAGGTGAAGTACGATCCGCAATGTTGCACATGAGTACTGCGTTCGTTACAAGTTGATTTTCAACGAATGCCTGCCCCTTCATCTTGATCATGCTGGTTCTCTTGCGCAGGATTTCAAGCTCCAGCCTCAACTGGTCACCCGGTGTGACCGGCTGACGGAAGCGGCAATCATCAATCGAGGTGAATAGGACGATCTTGTTGGCACGGTCAGGAATTCCTCGCAACGCAAGGACACCCCCACATTGCGCCATGGCCTCCACGATCAGTACTCCAGGCATGATCGGAAAGCCCGGAAAATGGCCTTCAAAAAACTGTTCATTCACAGTGACATTCTTGATCCCGACGATCCGTGATTCTGAAATCTCAACGATACGGTCGACTAGCAAAAACGGATAACGATGCGGCAAAATCTCCCGAATCTGGTTGATGTCAAGCATTGGTATGTACCTAGGGGGGCGCTTGCAGGGCGTTTGTAATTTTAGCATTCACATGTATTATTCAGGGTGTTTCAGTACTCTGGATTGAAACAGGTCAGTCCATGTTCAACCGTTCCGGAAGATCGGAATCAGGCAGCCTGTCTCAACTGTTCCCCATCTGGCTGCATTGCCACACTACTCTTGTTTCTGCGCTCCAGTGTGACTAGCAAGACCCCGAATGCGACAGACAGAACACCAAGGACCAGTTCAGATGGAGGCTTTTCACCGAAGAACAATGCACTGAACAGGACGCCAAAAATGGGGGTCGGGAAGACAAACACTGCTAACAGGCCAGGAGCATGTGCCTCAAGCAGCCGCACCCATAGGATAAATGCAATACCAACAACGAAGAACGAGCAATAAAGCCATGCCAGTATGGGTCCCAGTGTCAAGGGTCCAACCATCATGGGCTCAGCCAATGCAGCACATACCAGAAAAACCGGCAATGAGAATGTGACCTGCCAGAAGATAGTCTTGGTTGAGTTGATTCGCTGTACCAGCTGCTGTGTATAGACCATGCGGGCTGCGATCACGATTGCTGTCACCACTGACAGGATGTTGCCCACAAAAGGTCGTGGGGCCTGAGAGTTATCAGGCTGGCCCAGCAACACGATTGCTGCTCCGATAAATGACAGCAGCAGTCCCATGAAACGGTGATTCGAGAGCCTGTCCCCGGGAACGACGAAATGTGAAATGAGATTGATAAAGACCGGGGCAACATTCAGCAGCACTGATGCAAAAGCTGCCAATGTCCATTGCACGCTGTAGTTCAACAGGATGATCTGAACGGCAAAGAAAACACCCAAGATCACCAGGGGCCTGGTCTCACCTGGGTTTGGCCGGAAATAGACCTTTCCGTAATAAACCCACAGCCACAAAATGGGCAAACCAAGCAGTAATCGCCAATACGCGCTTCAGATTGGAGGAAACGCAGCAAGGGACACCTTGATGCCGACGGTGTTAGGACCCCAGATTGCTGACATCAGCAACGCAATGGACGTCGATTGCCATGTCAGTGCCTGCAGGGGTACTTTACTTATGTACAGCTTCTTTCTTGCTTTTTGCTTGCATGACAATGGCAATACCGACAGCGACTATGATTGCGCTGGCCAGCAAGCGCCGTGTGACTGCTTCCCCAAAGAAAACAGCAGCAAGAACAATGCCGTAGAGAGGCACACTGAAGCTGTATACAGCCAGGTTGCCAGCACTGTATTTTTGCAACAGTGTTGTCCAAGCCACAAAACAGAAGCCCGCAACAACTACAGACTGGTACAGGATCGCTAGCACAGCACCATAGCCAAGTGGCTGCACCAAGGGAGGCTCGAAGATCATTGCAAGACACAGGAATGCCGGCAATGATAGAGTCATCTGCCAGATCACAGGTCTGAGTGGATCCATATACTGAACAAGCTTCTGGGTGTAGACAATCCTGAGAGCAAGTAAAAGTGCCGATAACAGCATCAAGGAGTTCCCAAGCAGTGGATTGGGTGCCAGGTTGATATCAGGCTGTCCAGTGAAGATGTAAACAATACCGCTAAAGGGGATGGACAAGCCGAGAATCCTTTGCCAGGTCAAGCGTTCATCATGGACAAAAAAATGGCTGATTACATTGACCATCAATGGGTTCGTATTGAGCAATATGACGCTGTAGGCAGGTGATGTGAAGTACACACCCAAGTTGAATATGGTGATCTGGGCAATGAATAACAGACTCAGCTTCAGCATTGAGCCAAAATGCTTGCGATCAACCAGTATGGGCTTGCTACAAGCCCGAGCCCACAAGGTTAAGGCGATTACAGCAAGAAGCATCCGCCAGAATGCACTCCAGATTGGTGGAATGGTTTCCAAGCCGAACTTGATGGAAACGATATTGCCGCTCCAGAAAAGACTGATTAACAGGGCAAACAGCCCAATTTTCCAAGTAACCGGTTGTGTTTTTGTATAAAAACGCGAGGACGGACTCACGTGGGCCCACCAAGGTTGTCGCGTAGAATCTCGATCACATGCTTGGCCTGGCGTGATGTGAAATGGTTGATTTGTTGCCGACAGGAAACTCCGCTGACCGCAATCTCGGTGCCTGCCCCGGCAGATTCAACAGCTGGGAAGAGACGTTCTGCCCCGATCTTGTAAGAAATATCGTAATGCTCTTTCTCAAATCCAAATGAACCGGCCATACCGCAGCAACCGGAGTTGATTTCCTGCACTTGCTGGCCAGGGATCAATTTCAGAGCATCCAGGCTGGGTCTCGAGCCAACCATTGCTTTCTGATGGCAGTGCCCGTGAAAAAGCACAGGATGGCCAGTTTGTTGCCAGTTCAGGTCGAGCTTGTCCAGGCTGGCTTGTTGGAGCAGGAACTCATCAATCAGGAAGGATTTGCTTGCAACCGTCCTGGCCGCATCCCCTGGAACCATGTCGATGTACTCGTCTCGTAAAGTCAACAAACAACTCGGTTCGCAACCGACGATTGGGATATCTTTCGAGGCATATTGATGAAGCTCTTGCACGTTGTGTCGGGCAACATCACATGCATCATCAAGTAGTCCCTTGGACAGCATGGGTCTGCCACAGCAACGCTTGTTTGCCAACTTCACTTCAAACCCTGACGCTTCCAGTACTTCAACTGCTGCCTTCCCCACTTGTGGGTAGTTGTAATTCATGAAACAGTCGTCGAGCAGGACAACTGATCCATTGCGGACATGGTTTGTCTGAGATGTACGCATGGCAAACCACTTCCGAAATGTCTGTTGTGCCATGGTTGGGATGGAACGACGCCGGTCGATGTTCAACAGCTTTTCATTAAGCCACTTGAATGAATCAAGCCTCGCCACAGTGTTGGCTATGCCAGGAAACTTGCTAAGCATCCGGTAGGTTTTCTCAATGTGTCCCATGGCTTTCGCCTGCAAGGGAATCCCATGCTTTTTGTAATAGTGCGAGAGCCATTCGTATTTGATCTTTGCCATGTCCACGTTGGAAGGACATTCTGCCTTGCAAGCCTTACAGGCAAGACACAAATCAAGGACTTCATACATGCGTTTGGAAGTGAACTCACCCTCGGGCAAGGTACCCGAAAGAGCAGCTCGCAGTGCATTGGCGCGACCTCTGGTCGAGTGCTCTTCATCCATCGTGGCGTGATAGGAAGGACACATCGTACCGGTCATACGCTTGCGACAGACACCAGCTCCATTACACATTTCGATTGCTCGTGAGAAGCCGCCTTCACCTGAAAAATCAAGTTTTGTTTCAATCTGGAGGGTCTGGTAGTTTTCACCCCAGCGCAGGTTCTCGACCAAGTCCGGAGCATTAACAACTTTCCCGGGATTGAGAATGTTCTGGGGATCAAAAAGGTTTTTGAGTTCAAGAAAACCCTGATAAATCCTGTCACCAAAAAGCCACTGGTTGTAGCGGCTCCTTGCGATCCCGTCTCCATGTTCACCGGACATCGAACCGCCGTAGTTCATAACAATGTCAAAGACCTGGTCCGAGATTTCAGCCATCTTGCGCACTTCGGATCCATCCTTGAGATTGATCATGGGACGTACATGCAGACAGCCCACGGAGCAGTGCCCGTAGTAGCCGCCGTGGGCATCATGTTTCCCAAGGATTTCACGAAAATCCGTGAGGAACTGCCCCATTTTCTCGATGGGTACTGCTGGATCTTCGACAAAAGCGATCGGCTTGTGATCGCCCTTGACGGACATCAGGATGCCCAGGGACTCCTTGCGGACACTCCAGATCTCGGCTTGTCTGACAGGATCCTCAATTTGCAGGTAGCTATATCCAACTCCCTTTCCTGAAAGCAGTTCCTTGAGCTGCTCCAGCTTGGAACGGACTTCCGCACTGTTCTCGCCGTAATACTCGACGATCATCACGGCCTCTGCATCGGATTCAATGAAATTGATCTTGTTACTGAAGGATGGATTTGCGCGAGCCTTGTCCAGGATGAACTCGTCGATTAGTTCAGCCGCTGAGGGGTTTGTTGAAACGATCAGTTCCGACGATTCAACTGCATCAATGACGGAACGGTAGTGCACCACCAGGATGCCTTTGGCAACGGGTGCGGGAACGATCTTGAGTTTTGCCTCGGTTACAACAGCCAGTGTGCCTTCGCAGCCGACGACGACACGTCCCAGGTTCAACAGCCCGGGTTGGCTTGAATATCCCGCTCCGTACATGTCTCCATTAGGAACTAGCTCATCCAGGTTATAGCCACTGACCCTGCGCAGGATTTTGGGGAATTTGTCCAGGACTTCCTGATGATATGTATTGCCGAGCTTGGGCAATTCCCGATACAAGCTAGAAACAAGGTCATTGCCTTTGCCGAGGGAGTCCAGGTCGGAATTTCTGACCGGTTTGAGCCAGGCTTCGGACCCGTCTGCGAACACGCAGCGCAATTCGAGAACGTGGTCAATTGTCTTGCCGTACAGGATTGAGTGGGAACCAGCAGAGTTATTACCGATCATGCCGCCAATCGTGCCACGACTTGAGGAAGAAGTATTGGGTCCGAATTTATAACCCTGAGAGCTCAGGTGCCGTGCCAGTTGGTCCTGTACAACTCCTGGCTGGATGCGAACCCAGCCTTCCTCATAATTGGTTTCGAGGATGCCATTCATGTACTTGGCGAAGTCGATATGAACAGCATGCCCGACGGTTTGACCAGAAAGGCTTGTTGCACCCCCCCTGGGTAAAACCGGAACCTTATGGGTTGAACAGACCTGCAGGAGCGACCTGACATCTCCATGGTGCCTAGGGATGACTGCCCCGATTGGCTCGATTTCCCAGACCGAGGCATCCGTCGAATAAAAGATCCTGGAATATTGGTCGAAACGAACTTCGCCTTCAATTTCCTGGGATATCTGCTTTGAAAGGTCTTTCGGATACTCAAACATGGAAAACGGCCTACGGCCTGTCAGTAAATGGCGAGATCATGCCCAAACAAGTGGTGGACAGCATGCTCAGGTGCCTGTTTCCCGAATCCTGTGCTTTAAACGGGACAGCCCAGTATCTATATTTTCATCTTTAATGTTGGAAAAAGATAGTCTGAGCGTGTTTTCACCACCACCTTCAGCATAAAAAGGTGCTCCTGGAATAAAAGCAACCTTGTCTTGCTGAATGCTTGCATGGAACAGCTTCAGGGTATCCATGCCTTCTGGAAATTGTAGCCACTGGAACAGTCCTCCGCGGGCTTGTTGCCAACTGGCGAGATCCTTGAAATGTTTCTCAAGGCCTTCCTGCATCTTCCTTGCTTTAGATGTATAAAACTTCCTGACAGACTCAACATGCTGCTGCATCAAGTCCCGTTTCAGGAACTCGAGAGCGATGCGCTGGCTGAGTGTGGAAGTGCAAAGATCACTGGTTTCCTTGCAATACTCGAATCGGCGTACGAGTTCTTGTGGTCCATGAACCCAGGCCACCCGAAGGCCGGGGGAAAGAATCTTGGAAAAAGTAGACATGTAAATCACAATCTCTTGTTCATCCAGAGACTTGAGAGGGCGTAATGACTCGGGGTCAACTCCTTCAAAGTAGATTTCCCCGTAGGCATCGTCCTCAAAAATCAGTACCTGTTCCCTGCAAGCAAGCTCGTATAACTGCTTTCTTCTGTCCTTGGACCAGACTGTCCCAGATGGGTTCTGGAAATTCGGGATCACGTAAATGAACTTGCAAGGATGCCCCTTTCGACGGGCCTCGGAAATTCGTGCAGCGAGGTGATCAACATCCATCCCATCCATGTCACACTGCACTGCAAATAACCTGGCTTGCAGGTTTGCAAAGGCATAGGTCGCCCCTATGTAACTGGGAGACTCGGCAAATACTGCATCTCCGGGATCAAGCAGGACCCTGGCAACGATATCAAGGCCTTGCTGAGAACCACTGAAAAGCAACGTCTTTTCAGGTGTGCTGTTGATCCCTTTAAGATCCTTGTTGCGCTCCACTACAGCCTGAATCAAACGGGCGTTGCCCCTGGTCACTGAGTACTGGAAAATCTGTCCGCCTTCCTTGTCGATGAGTTCATTCTGGATTTGTCGAAAACTCTCGTGTGGAAAAGTTTGTGCGTTGGGTGAACCAGCGGCAAAGGAAATGATGTCCGGTTGGCTGATCAGTCCCGTAAGCTGGCGGATCAGGGAAGAACGCATGATTCTGCCACTCGCTGAAAGGAAAGATTCTGGATTCATGTCAGCAGCTTATCAGAGCAGGTCTGAGCCCCTAGCCCGTATCGCTCACCAAGTCTAGGCAGCCTCGGATTTTGGCGTCACGGGCCCGGGCAATGGGCTGTTGGAAGCGGGCCTGCAACTGATTTCCCGGCCCTGGCGTTCAGGAATCCCCTCGCGTAGCCATATCTGCGTCAACCGGGACCGGTTCCGGGGCACTCTGCCCGTCCTGCTCGGCGAATTGGCGCAGGGTGAACACACCTCCCGCTGGCCGCCGCGCGTGGCGCCCCGGCTGTCTCTCCCGCTGGCCCACAGGCTATCCCGGCGTCTCCGCCCGCAACCGCGCCAGGCTGTGCGCGAACAGGGCCCAGTACAGCCGCAACTGGTTCGCCCGCCGCGTCGCCGCCGAAGTCCGGTCCGCGAACAGGTCCAGCTGCTGCTCCTTGATGCGGTTCTCCATGTCCCCGCGCGCGCAGTACAGCTGCTCGTACAGCGGCTGGGTCCCGCTCCAGGCTGGTCACCACCAAGCGCTGGTTGTCCCCGCGCACCCCGCCCGGCAGCCACTCCGCCTAGCCCACCACCCGCCGCTTGCGGCTCCAGCTCGCGAGCGCCCGCTTCAGCCGCGCGTTCTGGGCCAGGCCGAACACGTAGTCGACGCCCTCTGCCGCCTCGCACCACGCCATCAACTCGTCGCGGCAGAACCCTGCGTCCCCCCGCACCACCACCCGCACCCGCGGCCAGCGCTGCAGGGAATGCTCGCAGCGGCGGGGGTTGCGGTGATCGACGAAGCAGGCGGCCAGGCGCCGGGTCAGGCCGATGCGCTGGTCGACAGCCTGCAGCAGCAGGGCGCCACCATCGGAGGACATGCGGCCGCCGTCAAAGCGAGCGCGCACTTGGCGGCGGCCCTGATTGGCCAGATCGATTGTGATACAGTGTGTGCGCATGGGGTGTGTCTTTGGCTAGTTCCTAACTTGCTGAATATAAATAGGTTATCACAAATTCACACCTCATGTTCACGCCCTTGGTGAGATATTGCGGCTAACCACGTGGATGATGTTTGTCATAGATCGCGCGCATGCGCGTACGCATCACATGGGTGTAAATCTGAGTTGTGGAGATGTCTGCGTGGCCAAGCATCATCTGCAGGCTGCGCAGATCTGCCCCGCGCTCAAGTAAATGGCTGGCAAAGCTGTGTCGAAGTACGTGCGGGCTCAGATGCTTGTTTATCCCGGCCTTCAACCCATATTGTTTGAGCAGTTTCCAGAATGCCTGACGAGTCATGGCTCCACCACGCGTTGTGACAAACAGAAACTCCGATACCGTTTCCTTCAGAATCTGTTGTCTGAAGCGGCTGGTGTAGTCCTCAACTGCCGCAAGGGCTTCCCTGCCAACAGGTATCAAGCGTGTTTTTTCTCCCTTACCAATAGTCCGAATCACTCCCGTTTCCTTATTGAGTTCTGAGAGTCGGACTGAGACAAGTTCACTGACACGGAGTCCGGCTGCATAGAGTAGCTGCAACATTGCACGGTTTCGATTTCCCAAGGCTGTTTCGGGATTCGGGGTGTTGAGCAGTTTTTCGACTTCTGCCAAGGTGAGGTACTTTGGCAGGGACTTCCACTGGGAAGGAGTGCTGAGATGAGCAGTAGGATCCTGTTTGAGTTGATTCTGTTCCAGCAGGTACTTGTAGAAACTTCGTATGCTGCTGATATACCTTGCAACAGACCGGGAACTCAAACCTGATTTGTAGAGCTCATTGACAAAATCACTGAGGATTGAGCCCTCTGCCTGTTGCAGTGTGAGCTTCTGGTCGATGAGAAATTTAGCAAGTCGGGTCAAATCCCGCCTGTAGGCGGCATTACTATTTGGCGAGAGGCGTCTTTCTATGCTGCAATAATCCAGATACTCACTTAGAAGGGCATCTGTTTTTGTCATAACACCATCATAATAAAAGAGTTGTACCTTGCTCAGACTTGACATCGACAAGTGTAAATACTACGATGACATTCTGGAAACATTTTCAGGGTAAATTGTCTGGTTCCACAACAAAAAAGGTCTGCATTGAGCGGTTTGAGCAAGATGTGTTGGAGGGATATGTCCATCCCGAAGAGTTCCTGCATGATGAAGGGATCGAAGTACTTGCCACTTCTGCGCAGGCAATTGTCATTCCTTATGAACAGGTGCAAGCCGTTTATTTTGTGAGAAATTTTGGAGAAGATCTGAATTCTGGCCAGCGCCAACAATTTTTAACACGTCCCAAGTTAAGTGGAGTCTGGGTTCGTATGAGTTTGGTTGACGGCAAAGTCATAGAGGGGGTCATCCCCAATGACATGCGGCTTGTCTGTGATCACGGTCTGACTTTTACACCACCTGATTCCAAGGGCAATACACAACAGGTCTTTGTCCCCAAAAAGTCACTGATGAACTTTCAGGTACTTGGAGTGATTGGTAGTCCTTTAAAAGTCCACCGCCCCAAGAGCCCCAGGAAATCTCGTGTGGACACACATCAGATGTCCTTTTTCCCTGAAACAACCTGAACAGGCGACAAGCCCTCAGTGATGCAGTTGCTCAGGCTTCTGATTCCAGCAGCCGTTCCGCTTCCATAGCCGCCATGCATCCAGCCCCAGCGGCAGTAATGGCCTGACGGTAGACCCTGTCCTGCACATCACCGGCATGAAAGACGCCAAGGATATTCGTACGGGCTCCACCTTGTGAAATGATGTAACCCTGCTCATCAAGATCCAGTTGGCCATTGAAAACAGTCGTGTTCGGGATGTGGCCAATGGCCAGGAACATGGCATTGGTCGGGTGGTCCCACTCCCGGTCGTCAATTGTACTTTTCAATTTGAGATTTGTCACTTTCTTGGCTGCAGGATCCTCGACTGCAGTGATTGTGGCATTGGTAATCCATTTGATCTTCTTATTGCTCTGAGCGCGATCAAGCATGATCTTGGATGCACGGAAAGAATCACGGCGGTGAATGATCGTCACTTCGGAAGCAAACTTGGTTAGGAACAGAGCTTCTTCCATCGCGCTGTCACCCCCACCAATCACAGCAACTGGCTGGTTGCGAAAGAATGCTCCATCACATGTTGCACAGGAACTGACACCGTGGCCAATGAGTGATTGTTCCGATTTGAGTCCCATCCAGCGAGCAGAGGCTCCGGAAGCGACTATGAGTGTCTTTGTCTGCAACTCTTCCTGTCCGGCCCAGATGGTAAAAGGGCGTTTGGACAGATCGGTCTTGGTAACCTCGCTGAACCTGTACTCTGCCCCAAAGCGTTTTGCCTGTTCTTTCATCTGGGTTACAAGGACGGGTCCCATGATGCCTTCCGGAAAGCCTGGGAAGTTTTCGACATCAGTAGTGAGTGTCAACTGCCCGCCTGCCTCCATGCCTTCAAATACGTATGGTTTGAGATTTGCACGGGCGGCATAGATCGCTGCTGTATTGCCGGCGCAGCCGGAACCGATGATGATTACTTCATGCATGTTTGTTCCTGAAACATAGCGGTAGATTTCATTCTAGCCATGAAAGAGGTGACAACTGAGTTGCAAGCTGCCTATAGCTCCATCGAACCCAAGATTGGATAGCTCAGCTATTCGGGAATATTTTATTTGTTGTGTCAACGTATTTTGTATGGTGATGACAATGAGTCAATAAAATATTCTCATACTGTACCTGTTGTGTCTTTATAATGCATCCAGCAGGGTATGACGAGTGAAAATGAATCAGTGGCTTAAACGGCCCTGTCAAGTTCTACAATGCCGACTTACAAGGCATCGATTGCAGCAACGGTTGATCCTCAGTTCGCTCACGAAGCTACAGAAGCGATCAAGAATATAGCTGGTCAGAGCATTCGAACCGAAATAGGAAGACTTAATAAAATCGATGGACTTCGTAGTGAATTCCATGGTCTCCGAAGTGAGTTCATTGGACTTCGTAGTGAATTCGAAGGCTTCCGTGGTGAGTTAGGTAGTATCATCACTGAAATCCTTTTTTTACGCAACGAAATCAGCGGCCAAAAAGCAATGATCTGGAGCCTGATCGGCATCCTGGGTACCGCCGTATTGGCAGGAATCATCAAAGTTTTTAGTTGAAATCAAATGAGTTGTTGAAACCTTGATTCCATTTCCAACAATGCCACTATATTAGGCATTTACTGCAGAAAAGGTTGGTCCGCAGCTGGTTCACGAAGCCACTGAAACTATCCAGAACATAGCCGTGAAAACTTTTGTACCGATATATGAGGAATGAATAACAGTGATCGATGGTATCTGTAATGACATTGATCATCTCCGCAATCAAAACAGATCTTTAAAGGTGATGAACCAGAGTTTGACTGGTATCCCGAGTACTGTAATCCTGGCAGGAATTATTAGCATCATAGCGCAGGCACTGAAATCGTTTGGATTCTTGCAGTTCTGAGATAACTGAATCAGAACTTCCAACTGGAGTCAACTGATTCTTCCCTTAAAAATTCTGGGGTCTGGTGAAATGTAGTTTTCATGCTTGCTCTAGTCTTAACTGATTAATTGATCTGTCAGATTGATGGTGGAGTCGCATCGGGAACCGAGGCCAGGTAGAGAGGCCTGAGTCCCTTGGCTGTGCTCTTATTCAACAACTCGTTGGCGGCTGTTAACAGGTTCTTGCGTGTGATTTGACCTACTAGTTGTTTGCCACGCAAAACAGGGAGCCGCCTGTGAAATGTTTGACGAAAAATATTCACAATACTGAACATTTCCATGGACTCGTCAATGGTTTTTGCGTTTCGATCCATAAATGCAGCTGCTGTCCATGACTGTCCGTATAGAGTCTTTCCAGCGATGAGTTTATTGACCAGAGCCTGATTTGCTTTCAGCAAATCCTGCCGACTGATTTGGCCAACTGTTTGTCCATCACGCACCACAGCTAAATGCCGGTATGTTGATTTCAGAAACTTTTGAGCCACTTCATGGATGTTCAGGTGTTCTCCAATGATCCTGTTAGGATCCTGATCCATGTAGTGTTGGACTTGGGTTGTGGGCAGATTGTCGTATATAGCCCCTATCAGGACATCCATGCTGTGCTTCTCGCTGAAAGTGCCCAGGTAACGTCCTTCATGATCGACCACAGGAGCTCCTGACAGACGTCTTGAAAGCAGGAAATTGACTGCTTCAAAGACATCCATTTCCGGTTGCAACATCCACAGCTGCTTTGTCATGATGCCACCACTTGTGTTCGAGTCAGATCTCGAATACTCGGACAAGCTCTGACCACCACAAAGTGTCATCAGCACTTTGAGGCTGCACAGTTCAGTAAATATTCCGAGATAGTTGTGCTTGGCGTCGACAACCGGGGCACCCTTGATATGTGCCTGCAGAAGGTTGTTGATTCCTTCCAGCACCGGAGTATCCGGGCCAAGTGTCACCAGGTCGGTGAGCATCATCTCTCTTGCAACCTTCAATTTCTGCCTGCCTTACCTGTTCTCCCTGCATGAGAACAGGATTCTCCTGTCTTTATGGTTTTAAATCCTAATGAATGGTGTCAAAAGTATGCACTCGCAGATAGGGAATGTCAATCAATACTGCGGTTATCGCAACTGTTCAGACTAATATATGTTTCCTTAAAATGTACTGTGTTGTCCAGGCAGGTTGCTATTTGCAGAATCCGGTAGATTCAGCATTCAAACAAGTTGTTCGTTTTTTGGAGAGTTGCTATTCCCGAGACAGGACTTTTCAACGTTCGCAAGATGGTAAGAGAAAGCATGACAATCAGCGGCAAAGAGCAATACTCACGTGTTCAAAACAGGCTTAAAATCTGCGGGATAATCTATCGGAACGGCCCGGAACACCCATTTCGGGCTACTTAACGATGTCGCGAAGCACGATCGCGTCGAATTATTGACCGTAACCGCAAACATTGAAAGTGCCTGATTCCCGAGAGTTGACAAGGCTTCCAGACCACCACTAGCATAAAGAAACCAACTGGCGGAAGGAGGTGATCCAGAAAAATGATTGAACACTGTAGTAACAACGGTCTGGAAGTTGAGGTGGCCGAACGCTGAAGCTCTAGCTCGAACGTTCTGATTCCTCGTATGTCCAGTGCGAGGACATGCCTACTGGGGACCGGCAACTCATCGTTTCCGGACCGCTTTACTAATGACAAACAGTACACATTTTGCGTGTACACTCAGCCCCTGTGGGAAAGTACACCTGCAGGGGCTGTTTTAATTGAACATGTATCTTCTCGGTATTGAAACCTCCTGTGATGAGACTTCGGCAGCAGTTGTTGCAGAAGGACATCAACTGCTTTCAAACGTGGTTTCTTCGCAATACGATGTCCATGCTGATTACGGGGGAGTCGTTCCGGAACTGGCTTCGCGGGAACACTTACGGGCAATCGTACCTGTTGTTCGAAAGGCACTCCTGCAGGCAGGCATTGGTTACCGTGATATCACTGCAATCGGGGTGACCAGGGGACCTGGTCTGATCGGTGCCCTACTGGTTGGACTCACTTATGCCAAGGGGTTGGCTATGTCACTGCAAGTCCCCATGATTGGTGTCAATCATGTCGAGGGGCACATTCATGCTGTTGTAATGGAGCAGCGTGCCGCTGGCGATGAAGTAGGGTTTCCATCGCTAGCCCTAACTGTCAGTGGCGGTCACAGCCATTTGTTTTATGTAGACCGTCCTCAAGCCGAGCTCTATTCCTACCGACTGCTGGGACGCACTCGTGATGATGCTGCCGGGGAGGCCTTCGACAAAGTTGCAAAGTTGTTGGGATTCGGTTACCCGGGTGGACCTGTCCTCGACAAACTGGCACCTTTCGGAGATCCGGCTGCAATTAAGTTGCCCACTTCACGCATGAAGGGCAATCAGCTTGATATGAGCTTTAGCGGATTAAAAACTGCAGTCCTACGATTTGTCCGCGAATCAGATCTGCAGGACGAAATCGAGCTTCGCAGGGATCTGTTGTTCTCTGGACGTCGGAGCCTGGATGCATTGCGGGAGTCTGCAAGCAAGACCTGTCTCGACCTGATCGCAGCATTCCAGAGCAAGGTAGTTGAAGAGCTATTACGAAGGGCAGTTCAGGCGGCAGAAGAAGAATCAGTCGCTTCCATAATCATTTCTGGAGGTGTTGCTGCAAACTCTGGATTGAGGGAAGGATTTTCATCGCTTTCGCAACAGGTTTACTTCCCAAGCCCGGCTCTTTCAACTGATAACGCGGCAATGATCGCCGCTGCAGCCTATCCGCGCTTTTTGCGTGGTGATTTCGACAGTTTTGATTTAAAAGCAGATCCATCCTTGAGGCTGGCGTAAGCCTTCCTGCCAGGAATATTCACCCTCCGGAATAACTCGCAAGCTGTCTGTCGGTTACGGCAATCGAATCTTGTAGAGCACATCCGACCCCACAAGACCGTTTTGATCACGCGTCACGATGAATGACCAACGCCTGTCCGGAGTCCACTCGATCCGCACGGCCTGTTGCTGGGAGGAAGACAAGTCATAGCTGTAAATCAGTCTCAGTGTGTTTGTGATTTGCTGTTCAGTTGATATGCGTGCGCTCGGGTTCGCTTCCGGACCACCGATTTGCGGGTCAACCTTGAGTCGACTGACACCAAAGAAGCGCTGCAGGCGTTGTGACACTGGCCGCTTGATGGCTTGACTCAAGATGTTGTCTGCGCCGGTTTGGACCAGTGATTGCTGCTCAATTCTATGCCTCGATGCAATGCTTGGATCAGCTGTCGGCTCCCTCCCGACGGCAATCAGATTTACGACATCGTGAAAGGGGAGTGGCGGGTCCGAACGGTAACTGAGGCCCAGATCACGGGTAGGCCCTGACAACACCAGGGCAAGATCAACATCACGGATGCGGGTTTCAAGCTCAATGTTCAGCACAGGGTCAGTCCGTGAAGGATTGACAAAACGGATATTCCCGTGGTTGATGCGGTAGCGAGTTCCCAGCATCTGCACTTCCCCCTGTGTGATTTCAATACTTCCAAGCATGGCAGGGCTTGCCAGAGTACCCATCAGGTCAAGAGCGAACTCGGCCTCAACATTGCGTACAAGTGGTGTCTTGATAGGCATATTACTGAGGGCACTGATATGGATATTCAGTTGCATACCCTGCAGTAATGAGTTGGCTACCGGAAAACCGGCAGGTTGTCGCAGTCTGGAAAATAGTTCTGTGAAAGTCATCGTGTTGCTGGTCGACAGACGCGTGATCAGCATGTCACCGTTCAGGATGCTGCGAGCCCCTGATCCTGCCAATGTGAATTGACCATCAATCACACTGCTGATATTTGTTGGGTAGTTCAGGCGTACGTTTTTTGCAGCTGCAAGCAAGCGATATTCAAGGCCATCCTCCTTGAGGGTAGTGATCCCCGAGAATTCAACTGCCCCTTCTCCTACAGAAGCAGACATTTTCTGGATATTGATTTGATTGTCTTCAAACGCAAGTGTTCCATTCACTTCATCCAATCTGAATGCGTTATTGGGACTGGTAATTGATGCATCCAAAACCTGAATCGAACCCTCAAGGCGGGGCTCTTCAATCGTGCCGCGAACCCTCAAACCAACATCCAGTGACCCGGTAGGTTGCAAACCGGCTGTCAAGCCATGCAGCAACAGCATGTTGAGTTGTCCATCAATTGCCATGTCGACAGCGGTGTCCCCTGCCAGTGAGACGGTACCTGAGATTCCAAGATCAGTGTTGTTACTTGTCAAACTCATGGAACCAAGTCGCATTAATTCATTCGCGTATTGCCAGCGCATCGGGAATACGCTGTGAACGAGATGTTCCTCATCCTCTGAAACAGGAATCACAAACTCAAACAAGTCAATAGTGCCACTTGCCTGCAGGGAACCGGGTTGCCCTAGGTCCCCGGAAAACTCTGCTTGCCCATCAATGCGTCCACTGTAACCACTCAAGGGAAGATTGATCAGTTCTGCGACCTGTGCTGGTGGAAGGTTATTAAACTCCAGTTGTCCGCTGTAGCTCAATAATTCATCCTGCTGATTGATTACAGCTTGTCCCTGAAACATTCCACCCAGCATGCCTGCTTGCCAGTCAATTCGAATCTCGTCCTGCCTTCGATTCGTGCCGAGTGTCCCTTTCCAGAAGCCGAGTTCCTGCTCGCCAATGTGCATATCGGACACTTCCCAATTGCCATCAAGTTCCAGTAATTTCTGCTGACTGGAGCCAGTTTCCTGCTGGATTGTTCCTTGCAACTTGAACTGCAGGGAACCTTCAAGTTCTGATACTGTTTCCTGAACGAACTTTAAACTGTCCAGTGGCCAATGACTGCTGGCAAGTGTGAAAGTTGCATTACCATCCTGGACTGCTACCAAGGCTTTCCCTTGTAGTTGGGCGTCGCCAGCGACGAGTAAAAATGCTTCCAGTTCAAGGCCACTGGAGTTATATAAAAAATCTGTACTAATGGAGTCAAATTCCTCACCCCATAAGACGAAATCATCAATCGTGGCCCTGCCATTGGCTTCGTATGCTTGCATGGGGCCAAAAAGATTGAGATCCATAGTGAGTTTGCCTGCGAAGGGAAGACTCAAGCCACTGGTTTGCATCAGCTTTTCTGCATCAAAACTTTTTACCGTAATAGCCATGTTCAGGACTTCAGAGTTTTGTAATGGCAAACTTCCATGCAGGCTGATTAATCCATTGCCATCAGTTAACTGTCCATTCTGGATTTCAATGCCACTTTTAGTGAGTGAACCCTGAAGGGAGAGTTCTTCCCAGTGAGTTCCTGCTATCTCGAAATCCTCGAGCAATAATTCACCAATCAGAATGGGATCCTCGGGTTTTCTGGACAACCCGTAAAATTCTCCCAGATATGTGTAGGTGCCATCGGGAGTCAGTTCAGGCAGGGTAGCTTCAGGGGAGACAAGGTCCATGATCTGTTGCAAGGCTTGCTTGGATTCCAGCACGACCTTGAGGCCGAGAGATGTTTGGCCCGAAGTCTTGACTACACCGTCCATCATCACCTGTGCGTCTGGAGTTGAAAGTTCAAGACTGGACACCGTGATGGCAGAGATATTACTGGTATACCGGATCATCCCTTTCCCCTGTACTGGCTGTAAGGAAGAACGGAGTGACGGTTCTACTTTCAGTTGTGTATCAACAACAAATCCTTCTGAAAGGGATCCAGATACAACCAGGCTGGCATTTACATGACCACTCCATGGCAGTTTGTCAACCCCGAATGCAACTGACAATTCCTCAATCTCCATTGCAGAGATATCGAAGTTTCCAGAAAACTGCTGGTCTCCTGCCAGAAGTTGCAAGGACATATTTCCTGTGGCTTCGACGCCTACGGCGCGGACAGAAATATCCGTGGCTTCAAATATTTCACGATTCCCGGAGTACTTGGCCTCCAGTTGTAATTTCTGCTTAATCCCTGTGTAAACAACTTCTTCTGCTATGAATGAACCGGAATACTTGACTTGATTCGTTGGCGAATCCCAATCCAGGTTCCCTTCCAAAGCAAGTTGTCCTTCGATTTCCTGATCTTCGTCTTGTCCAGTCGCGAACCTGAGCCAATAGGACATCAATGCCAGTGGTGCGTTAGCCCTGTATGTGCCTGAAAAGCTTGGAGCGAAAAGGTCGTCCAACCGGCCTTCAATATCAATTGAATATCCTTCGCCTTCAATCTGCGCAAGTGCAAGGTCGATTCCTGAAGAACTGAGTACAGCCTCTACAGTTACCTTCCCCTCTGCCAAGCCAGTCTTCCCGCTCATCTCCCAAAGGGGGTTCGTGAGAGAAGCCTGCAAGGTATATTCCTGCAAGTCATTGTTGAATGCAGTTTTGACTTCCAGCTCTGAGGCGCTGAACTGGGCGTTCATAAGCTGACCGTTCCAGTCGATCTTGCCTCCTGTGAGAACAAGACGTTCAATTTCAAGTCCAAGAAGTTGCTCAGCTGCAAACTCTTCTCCATCTTCGACCCAGGAACTCAGGGCAGGGACAGGGATGTTGGATGTGCCGTCCTCCCCAATGAAAACCTGCAAGTGCGGTTCATGGATGTTTAGCATTTCCAGCGAAACCCTCCATCTGAGCATGGACAGAAGTCGAAACTGTAGTTCGGCTTCTGGAATAGCAACTATTGGAGGCATCGTGGGTGCCTGCTCACTCTTGATTTCGAGATTGTAAAGGTGGAATGCCAGTCTGTTCTCACCTATCTGAATTTTTTCAATGGAAACAATCCCGCCGGATGCTTGCTCAAGCTGGGCAATCAACCTGGCACGAACCTGGTTGCCATACCATTGGCTGTAAGTAATCAGTTCGAAGCCAGCCCAAACAAGGCCCATCAAAATCAAGGCCGAGGCAGTAATGATCACCCAGGTGCGCGTGGATGGAAGATTCCACTTCATTCAGGAACTTGCCTCCCGGATGCAACAAGAGTTTCAACCCGTGTTTCAGATTGCAGTTCCATGATATGTTTTTCCAGTAGTTCATTAGCTTGTTGTTCGATCAGAATCTCCTGGATTGCCTGTGAAACTGAATTCAGGGATTCAAAGGCAGTCCCTGCCTCACGTTGCTGCCGCAGGTAAATGACCTGGTAGTAAGCTTCGACTTGCTGGGGGTTGGCCTTCAGGCCAGTCTTGAACCGAAAGGATACATAGCGTTCGAAGTTCAGTTGCTCGGCAAGATATGCCTGGCAGTCCTGCTCAGTGATACCGTAGTGGCGCACGGCAGTATTAAAATCCATGTCTTCCAGATAGCTCTTTCGACGAAATTGGTCGAAGAGTTGATTGATCTCATCCGTTTTGGCCAGCAGGAATGGAGTCATCGCCAAGTCCTGATGGATCAAGCGTCGATCAATCAGGCGTCGTAGAACCTCCTGGGCAGACTGAGGATCTTCACTCACGGAGCTGTGATTGAACAGTGCCTCCAGACGCAGCTCCTTGTCAATTTCCGATTGAGTGATAGCTGTGTTCCCCACTACAGCAACGATGCGGTCGATAATTTCCCCATGCAGGGCTAGTTGCACCAGCATGAAGATGGCCAGTGTCAGAACCGCAGCTGCTAATTGCCTGGGCATGGTCAGAATGTCTGCCCCAAAGAAAAGTGGAATTGCAACCCGTTAATCTTTTGTTCGCGGAACGTACCTGTTCTTGAGAGCAGTTGGTCACGTGTTCCGTCGAATCCAATGAAGCGGGGTGGGTTGAGGCTGTAAGCGATGTCGAATCGTATCGGACCGATTGGTGTCCGATAACGGATGCCTACTCCCACAGCGTGCACCATATAGTCGTACTCAAATTCCTTGCTGTTATCAGAATGTGTACGTATTCGTTGTGTTGATCGGAAGCTGATCCGCCCCGGCCGGGAGTAGACGTTACCGGCGTCATGAAAAAGCACTGTCGAAAAGTCCGTGCCGATAACCGGGAATCGCAATTCCAGGCTGTTGAGGAACTGGGCTCCACCCCCGATCGGGAATCCAGTTGATGGATCGCGGGGACCGGCCTGGTTGAAAGGGAACCCTCGATGGGAGTTAGCGCCTCCACCGAAGTAGCGTTCCGAAATCGGGATCCGGGGATCCGGACGGACAGCAAACCCAGTCGGCTTCACTCCTTCAAGGTTTGTGTCTGTCCATGGGGTGGTGATTCCAAGTTGCACAGTACGGGCAAAGATGACCCTGGGCAAAAGCTTGTGGTATGTGCTGTTCTGCGCCAGGAGGCGCAGGAAGTTGGGTTGCCCACCCCATAGCTTGGATGCAAGGCCGACATCCAAAGTGCTGTACATGCCCTTACTGGTGTCAGTCGGGTCATCCCTTCGATCCAGGATATAGGTCGAGGAAAGCAGTCCGACACGAGTTGGCTGGGAGATCAGAGGAACCAGCAATGGTTCAATGTTCAGGGTTTCCTCGTCAATGGATGTCCGCCTGTAGGCGTAGCGATACAGCACAGTGGTCGAGCGATCAAGTTGCTGTGTGAGCTGAAAAGCACCCTCGAACCGGCGCCCAGTGAATGTATTGACGTTGCGGAAAGTATCATACAGACCACTGATGGTCATGCTCCAACGGTCTGAATCAAACCAGCGGGGTGCCTGGTAGGTGAACAGACCACGCTGCTGGAGCAATGACAGGCGTGTTCGGAAACCCATCGTATGCGCCTTGCCGTTGACGTTGAGGCGTGTCATTTCAAGAGTCACACGAGGGCTGAAAGCAGCGTCACCTGCAGGGTTGGTCAACTCCGCAGTGTTACGCCCGATGCGGGCAAACTCAGCACCGCCGCCGACTCCAACTGCCCAGCGTCGTGCTTCTTCAACCTGCAGCAAGACATTCTTGATTCTTTCCTCTCCCTCTGGATTCTGGATTGCCACATTGACCTTGGAAAACACGCCCAGATCGTAAAGATTGCGTTGCGTTGTAAATATTCGGGATTGTGAAAGTGGAGAGCCGGCATACAACTCTATCCTGCGATCAAGTACCTGCTGTTGGGTCTTTTGGGAGCCGGTCAGGATGGGGGGGCCCATAAGCAGTGGGGCTCCGTGCGTTACGTCATAAAAAAGGGCAACCTGGGTAGGATTACTACCTTCTTCAACCCGCCAGTCGAATGCCACATCCTGATACCCGGCATCATGGTACGTCGATAGAACACGATCCCTGTCGGACGCTACGTTGCTTTCACTGAAAGGCTGATTCGGAGCTGCAGCAAACTCGAATTGCCCGACATCTACCGGGAAGTCTTCAAGACCGTTCGTAAAGAGACCGCTAATAAAAGTTGGGAAGCCTTCCTCAATGGCTATTCTCACGCCAGTCCCGTTCGGATGGTTCTGATAATTTTGAATCATCTCGCCCGTTACTTTGACGTCTCGAAACCCGTTTGACAGGTACAAACTACGGATTGCCTGCAAATCCTGTTCCAGCTGTAACTGGCTAAACCGTCCACGACGGAACAGCATGCCCGACGGCTTTAGTTGCATGCGTTCCCGGATCGTGTAATTGTCGAAAAACTGGTTTCCATGTAGTTCAACAAAGCTCAGGTTCATGTGGGTACCTTTCTGAACCCGATAAACAATCGATATTTGGGTATCGCTTTCCTCTTCCACCTCGTACGTGACCTCAGCGTTAAAAAAGCCATTATTCTGCAACTCATGCCGCATGTTGAGGCTGCCTGTTTGAAGCAACTCCTCGTCGTAAGTACCCCGTGAGTAAATCGGGAGAATCTGTTTCAATCGCCTCAACGATAATTTTGTCCCTTCAACTCGAACATGCATCAGGGGACCAGGGTCTATTCTCACAACCAGGGTCAGCTCATTTCCTGCCGGTCTGTACTCGGCAGTATGTACCTGAAGTTCTGTTTGCCAGTAGTCTTGCTTTTGCAAGAACTTGCGTAAACCCTCAATGCCCTGCTGGATTCGATCACGCTTGTACTCAGCACCGCGAGGCCACTTGGCAATGGTGCGGATTTGCTGTTCATTGAGAAGGGCGTTATTCCCGGTAACAAGCAGCGCCCCAATGCGGGCACGTTCCCCGGGCAAAACCAGGAAAGAGATGTGGACTTGCTGGGTGTCGTTGTCATGCCGAAGCTGGCTTTTAATCTGCGGTTCCTGAAAACCGGATTCCTTGAGGAGTGTCCGCAATGAGCGGGTTGCAAGGTCGAGCTTCTCTTGTGTGAACAGCTCTCCCAGCCTCAACCTCGTCGTGTTGACAAGCAGGCCGTCGGAAGGCGGGCGGGGGACTCCTTCGACACGGACATCACCAATAAACCAGGACGGTTTTGTCTGGAAGGTCAATTGCACGCCTTCCGGAACGCGCACAGCATCCACCCGGATGTCAGCAAAACGTCCCATCTCAAACAGAGCTTGGATAGATTCTCGCAGTGCGGTAGATTCTAATGCTGTTCCAGTACGTACCTTCAGCACTTGATCCAGCAAACTCTCCACATGTGATGTCAGTGGTGGATCAAAAAGAATCCCAGAGATTGCAATGCCAGTAAACTCAGTGCTATAGCAAGGCGCACATATAACTAATAAAAGCGCAAAAACAATCAGGACAAGGCGATGCAATACTCAAAATTATAGAATGACACGCCTTGAAACGGGGTTGGTGGATCATTTCAGGCAGTGTCGCTGATAGGATCAAAGCAACCGGGTTCTCCACACGTTAATCTGATGCCAGAAAATGGGCGTTATTCCAGGCAGATACTACTGCCACAAGTAGGAGATGAAGGACAAAACCGTCTCGCACGGTCTCGTGCCGTTGTGGTTGGCTGTGGAGCTCTCGGCACTGTGCAGGCCTCGCTACTGGTGCGTGCAGGTCTGGGTGAAACTGTTCTAATTGACCGGGATTATGTGGAGAAAAGCAACTTGCAGCGGCAATGGCTTTTCGAGGAGTGTGATGCGGAGCAGGGAACCCCGAAGGCTGTTGCTGCAGAACAGCAACTGAAGCGTGTGAACTCAGAAGTCAAGGTGCTTTCCATTGTCAGGGATTTGAATGCCAGCAATGCTGAATCACTGTTAGCTCAAGCGGATGTAATCCTTGATGGGACAGACAACTACGCCACCCGTTACCTGATTAATGATGTTGCGATAAAGCTTTCCATTCCCTGGGTATACGGCGCAGCAGTAGGGATGCACGGATCGGTTATGCCGATCTTACCCGGCACTACTGCCTGCCTGACTTGCCTGTTTCCCACTGCACCCGTATCGCAGCAACAGACCTGCGATACAGCGGGTGTACTGAATACTGTTCCAGCATTAATTGCATCGCTCCAAGTCACAGAAGCGTTTAAAATCCTTTTGGATCGAGAGGAAGATCTGCAAAAGCGACTGGTATCAAGTGATCTTTGGAGCGGGGAGCGTTCAGCAGTCCGCACAGATCTGCCGACCCCGGAGTGCATCACGTGTGGGCAGAATAAATTCGTGCATCTTGAGGATCTTGCTGCCGGGGCAGTACAGCTTTGTGGCCGTGATGCCGTGCATGTGAGAGGGCCGGAACGTACTGTAGATCTGGAGTTGCTGGCAAGCAGGCTTGCTGCACTGGGCAGTGTCCAGTCCAATGAACATGTGCTGCGGTTTTGTTGCCCACCGCACGTGATGACCGTATTTAGAGATGGTCGGGCCATTATCAAGGGAACCAGGGAACTGGCGATTGCTCACAGTCTTTATGCAAGGTATGTAGGTGAGTGATGCGTAATCGTTCGCTAAAAAGCCTTCACAGCAGTAGGAATTTGAATACCATGCAGAGTTTGTTGGGCACTAGCTTGATGGCATTCCTTCTTTATTATCTTGGCTGTTCGATAGGGGCAGGAGATAAGCATCATCCAGGTAAGGCCATTTCGAATCTCGATGTTTATCCGGGTCTTGAGGCCACCTTTTTTGCATCCGAGCCGATGCTTGCAAATCCGACGAATATTGGCATCGACCATTGTGGTCGCATCTGGGTGTGTGATGTTGTGAACTATCGGGAACACGCCAGGGAAAGCCACCGTCCAGAAGGGGATCGCATCCTGATACTTGAAGATACGGATGGAGATGGAGTTGCAGATTCCTCGAAGGTCTACTACCAGGGCAGGGATGTGGATGCAGCCCTTGGCATTGCGGTGCTAGGCAATAAGGTGATTGTCACCAGTGCTCCCAATGTGCTGGTTTTCACTGATGAGGACGGCGATGACTTGCCGGATAAAAAGGAGTACCTTTTCAGAAACTCGGGATCTCCCCAGAGCGACCACTCGACACATTCCTTATCATTCGGGCCTGATGGCAAGTATTTCTTGGGATCCTAGGCACTTACACGGACTCATGTCAAACATGGGCTAGTGTACTGTCTCGGAAGTTCGTGTGTAGTAACTCTTGAGCGATTCTAGGATGTCGTCAGCGGTTTTCGTCCACACGAACGGCTGAGGGTCCTCGTTGTAGACATCCAGGTACTCGCGGATCGCCTTTTCCAGCGCCTGCGTGCTGCGATGGGTGCCGCGCCGAATCTGCTGCCGCGTGATTTCCGCGAACCAGCGTTCCACTTGATTGAGCCACGAGGCGCTCGTGGGCGTGAAATGCAGGTGGTATCGCGAGCGACGCGCTAGCCAGTTGTGGATCATCGCGGTCTTGTGCGTGCCGTAGTTGTCCAGCACGAGGTGGATGTCGAGTTCCGGCGGAACTCGCTTGTCGATGATGGCGAGGAACTTCTTGAACTCCACCGAGCGGTGCTTCCGGAAGCACTTGCCGATCACCTCGCCCGTGGCCGTGTCAAGGGCCGCGAACAGCGAAGTGGTCCCGTTCCTCTTGTAGTCGTGCGTCCGCTTCTCCGGCGATCCGGGGCGCATCGGCAGCCAGGGCTGGGTGCGGTCAAGCGCCTGGATCTGCGCCTTCTCGTCCACGCACAGCACCACGGCCTTCTCAGGCGGGTGCATGTACAGTCCGACGACATCGCGCACTTTCTCGATGAACAGGGGATCTCGCGACAGCTTGAACGTCTCGCTGCGCTGCGGCTGCAGGGCAAAGGCCCGCCAGATGCGGCTCACCGTCGCCGAGCTTAGCCCGCACGCCTTGGCCATCGACCGCGTGCTCCACTGCGTGGCTCCCCGCGGCTTGGTCTCGAGCGTCCGGATCACCACGTCCTCCACATCGTCGTCCCCGACCGAGCGCGGCGTCCCCGGCCGCGGCTCGTCCAGCAAGCCATCGCAGCCCTTCTCCAAGAACCGCCTCCTCCACTTGCCGACCGTCGCCCGTGTCGTGTTCAGCTTACCCGCTACGGCCTGATCACTCCTGCCTGTGGCGCTCTCCAAAATAATGCGCGCCCGCAGGGCCAGCGACTGGGCTGTCTTCCGGCGCCGCAACCAGCGTTGCAGTTCCTTCCGATCATCCTCCGAAACCTCGGGAACCCCTCTCGTGTGATGATTCGGCATCGTCGCCTCCCTCCTTAGGCTGACGGTACCAGAATCAACATGCACTGGTCAAGAACTTCTGATACAGAACACTAGCAAGCTCAGGTCTACTGTTTTTAAAATTTGGTAAAGTTCCCCCCTGCCCTCTCCATTGAATGTGTTCGGTGCAGTTTTGTGTAGGAGCAAGGGGTTTTGAGTGATTCCAAGTAATGCTTGATGTATCAAGCGGCCATTGCCATAACCATAGCAATCGTCTTCCTGTAATCATCCGCCAACCACACTTGCTCAAGTCCGTGCTGTCATTCCTTGCTGGCACAAATGAGTGCTTCATAGCTTCATGGCTTGATCGGAACCTCAAGCCCTCCTGTTTTTCTATGGACACAGGTTTTTGGGTTGATATCATTAAACAAGCGGGTCTGTCCGCCCTTCTCTGTCTGAAGGGAAATGCAATCTGTTGCCTTGCTTCGCAATACGGTATCCCTGTATGCTGCATCATGCAACAAACAGGATCTCACCCTAAATTTGAATTTGCATCATGTCAAAGATTGGTTTGCCACTCAGCCAGGGACTGTACGATCCTCGTAACGAGCACGATGCCTGCGGGATCGGGTTTGTTGCGAACGTCAAGGGCCAAGCCAGCCACAAGATAATCGAGCAGGGCGTCGAAGTCCTTGTGAACCTCACACACCGCGGTGCGTGCGGTTGTGATGAAAACACCGGGGACGGGGCGGGCCTACTGCTGCAATTACCCCATACGTTCTTCCTGAAGCAAACGGCTGAACTCGGTTTTGATTTGCCGCTGCAGGGAGAGTATGGCGTCGGCATGCTCTTTGTTTCTCCAAAGACAGAAGAGTCAAGAGTTGCTCGGCAGATGGTCGATGAAGTGGTTGAACGTGAGGGGTTGAACGTTCTCGGCTGGCGCAGGGTTACCACAAACCCCAATGCTATCGGCTGGCTCGCACGTGAGTCCGAACCCCATATCTACCAGGTGTTCATTGGTCAAAACGAAGGATCAAAACTGCAAGGTGATGCCTGGGAGCGCAAGCTTTTTATAGTCAGGAAATGCACGGAACTGGAAGCCCGTGTAAGGGACTTGCAGCGCTACTACCCGGTGACGATGTCTTCACGGACAATCTGCTACAAGGGCTTGCTGTTGGCTCCTCAGATCTTCGGATACTTCCCGGACCTGGGGGATTCCGATTTCCAGTCTGCAGTTGCTCTGATCCACCAGCGTTTTTCGACCAATACGTTTCCCACTTGGGAGCGCGCCCAGCCGTTCCGTTATCTTGCACACAATGGTGAGATCAACACGGCCAAGGGTAATGCCAACTGGATGCATTCCCGGGAAGCTACCCTGCATAGCAAACTGTTCGGTTCTGATATCGAAAAGATCAAGCCCATTATTGATAATTCCGGTTCCGATTCAACACAGATCGATAACGCACTCGAGTTGCTGATCCAGTCTGGACGCTCGATTGCACACTCGTTCATGATGCTCATCCCGGAAGCATGGTCTTCCCACCAGCACATGGAGGATTACAAAAAAGCGTTTTACGAGTTTCACGCCACAATGATGGAGCCTTGGGACGGTCCTGCTTCGATAGTCTTCACGGATGGACGCTATGTCGGCGGGTCACTGGATCGCAATGGCCTGCGCCCTTCGAGATACGTGGTTACTCATGACAACCTGGTTGTGATGGCTTCAGAAACAGGAGTCATTCCTGATATCAAGCCCGAGAACGTGCGGATTAAGGGGCGCCTGCAGCCTGGTCGCATGTTCCTGGTAGACATGGAGGAAGGCCGCATTATCCGTGATGAAGAGATCAAGGAAACCGTTTCAAACCACCAGCCTTACCGGAAATGGCTGACTGACAACCTGATTGATCTCAACGATCTGCCAACACCAGCAAATGTTGGGAAGACGGATTTCAAGACACTGCTGCAACGGCAAAGAACCTTCGGCTACACGATGGAACACCAGCGCCTGTTGCTCAATCCTATGGCTAGCCAGGGTGCAGAACCGGTCGGATCCATGGGCATTGACATTCCCTTGGCCTGCTTGTCTGAACAACCACAGCTGCTTTTTAACTATTTCAAGCAACTTTTCGCACAGGTCACCAATCCCGCGATTGATCCAATTCGGGAAGAACTCGTGATGTCAACCCTTACCTATGTGGGCCCCCAGGGAAACGTACTGACTGAAGAACCTGAACATACCCACGTAGTGAAAGTATCACTACCGGTGATTGACAACACATCACTAAAAAAACTACACCATCTCGGACCAGAAGTGAGATTCGGTTCAAGTACCCTGTCCACAACTTTTGAAGTCATTGAAAAGGGAGGCAACCTGGGCAAGGCACTGGATCGTCTCTGTTCCGAAGCTGAGCAAGCAGCTGATTCCGGGAAGAGCGTCCTGATCCTCTCCGACCGCGGAGTGGATGCCAACCATGCTCCTATCCCATCCCTGCTGGCTTGTGCTGCAGTGCATCACCATCTGATTCGTACAGCCAAGCGAAGCAAGGTCGGCATTATTGTGGAATCCGGTGAGCCTCGCGAGGTGATGCATTTCTGCCTCCTGATCGGGTACGGTGCCAATGCCATTAATGCATACCTGGCCTACGAAACCCTGGAGGATATGCACACTCGCGGGCAACTGGATAACCCATCTATCTCACTACCAGAGGCAATCGGCAATTTCGAGAAAGCCATTCGCAAGGGCATCCTTAAGGTCATGTCAAAAATGGGCATTTCCACTGTGCAGTCCTATCACGGTGCACAGATTTTCGAAGCAATTGGACTGGCCCGTGAAGTCGTGGACAAATACTTCACCGGTACAACCACACAAATTCAAGGAGTCAACCTCGAGACCATCGAGAAGGAAGCACTCGAAAAACACCGCTTTGCTTATATACCAACCAGCGAGGCCACAACCGAACTGGCAGTAGGTGGAGAATACCAGTACCGCCTGCGTGGTGAAAAACACTTGCTGAACCCCGAGACAGTTGCAAAACTGCAACTCGCAACACATCAAAACCGCTGGGAAACCTACGAAGATTACTCACAAACGGTCAACGACTCTAATCGACAGATCTGTACTCTTCGCGGGCTGTTTGATTTCAACTACGTCACAGAGCCAGTCCCTCTGGAAGAAGTGGAGCCTACCACAGAAATTGTCAAGCGATTCTGCACCGGTGCCATGAGCTTCGGCTCGATTTCTGCCGAGGCCCATGAAACTCTCGCCCGAGCGATGAACCGTATCGGTGGTCGTTCGAATACTGGCGAAGGTGGGGAAGATCCCGCCCGCTACGAGGATGACCGACGTTCCAAGATCAAGCAGGTTGCCTCCGGCCGTTTCGGCGTCACTTCCCACTACTTGTCAAATGCCGATGAATTGCAGATCAAGATCGCTCAGGGAGCCAAGCCTGGTGAAGGCGGTCAGTTGCCGGGGCACAAGGTTGACGAGACGATTGCCTGGCTGCGTCACTCCACTCCCGGAGTTGGCCTGATATCTCCACCTCCACACCACGACATCTACTCGATCGAGGATCTGGCACAGCTGATCTTCGATCTCAAGAACTCGAATCCGAGTGCCAATGTTTCCGTCAAGCTTGTTTCAGAAGTAGGCGTCGGAACCGTTGCTGCTGGTGTTGCGAAGGGACATGCCGACCTGGTGCTGATTGCCGGTCACGACGGGGGGACAGGCGCCTCCCCAATAAGTTCCATTCGTCATGCTGGCACACCCTGGGAGCTGGGTCTATCGGAAACCCAGCAAGTTCTCGTTATGAATGATTTGCGTGGTCGCATTCGTGTCCAGGTGGATGGCAAGCTGCAGACTGGAAGGGATGTCGTGATCGGGGCCCTGCTCGGGGCCGACGAATTCGGCTTTTCAACCATGCCGCTGATCGCAATGGGCTGCATCATGATGCGCAAATGCCATCTCAATACATGCCCGGTCGGTATTGCTACACAGAACAAGGAACTGCGCAAGAAATTCACCGGAACACCGGAACGTGTCATTAACTTTTTCTTCTTTGTTGCGGAAGAAGCGAGGCAGATCATGGCAAAACTGGGATTCCGCAGTTTCAATGAAATGATTGGCAAGGTGGATCGCCTTGACATGCGTGACGCCATGCATCACTTCAAGAGCAAGGGCCTGGACTTCTCAAAAATCTTCTTCAACCCGCCCGTGGACCTCTCCATTTCCCGTTATCACAACAGCACCCAGGAGCACGGGATCGAGAAACAGATCGACTATCAATTGATCGAACTCTGTAGGCCTGCCCTCGACAACCATACTCCGGTCGAATTTGCCTATGACATCCGCAACACTGACCGAACCGTTGGAACGATACTCTCGCACGAAATATCCAAACGATTTGGGGCAGAAGGGTTGCCAGATGACTGCATCAAGATTCATTTTTTGGGGAGTGCCGGACAAAGCTTCGGGGCTTGGGCCAGCAAGGGAATGACCCTGCAGGTTCGCGGGGACTCCAATGATTACTTCGGCAAGGGACTCTCAGGCGGTCGATTAATCATTTCACCTCCAGCCGGTTCAAGTTTCGTATTCGAGGAAAACATCATTATCGGAAACGTGGCTTTTTATGGAGCCACTGCTGGCGAAGCCTTTATCAACGGCATGGCTGGTGAACGTTTCTGCATTCGCAACTCAGGAGCCAGTGTTGTGGTGGAAGGTGTGGGTGACCACGGTTGTGAATACATGACCAATGGCTACGTCATCATCCTTGGCCAGTGCGGGCGAAACTTCGCTGCTGGTATGTCAGGCGGGATTGCCTACGTACTCGACGAACAGGGTGATTTCGAGGATCGCTGCTTGCAAAATGCCAATGTGGACATTGATCCATTCGAAGATCCTGCAGACATCAAGCTAGTCAAGGATCTCATTCGGCGCCATGTTGAACTGACCAACAGCCCCAAAGGACAGTGGGTCCTGGAACACTGGAGTTCAATGGCTCCCCGATTCTGCAAGATCTTCCCAAGAGAGCTGAAGGAAGTCCTGCAAGCACAGCAACAAGTACTTGAGTAGGGTTGAGATTCAATCTCGGAATACTTATCAGAACTCCGCATTGCCCGGGGTTCGAGGAAACGGGATCACATCACGAACATTCGACATACCTGTGATGTAGCTGATAGTTCGTTCGAATCCCAGACCGAAACCGGCATGCGGCACGGTTCCATAACGGCGTAAATCACGATACCAATGGTAGTGCTCTACATCTACCCCGCATTCCACCATCCGTGAATCAAGGACATCCAGGCGTTCCTCACGCTGGCTCCCGCCGATGATCTCACCGATCCCTGGAGCCAGGACATCCATTGCAGCAACAGTTTCACCGCTGTCATCAAGACGCATGTAGAACGCCTTGATCTGTTTTGGATAATTCGTGACAACAACAGGACGACCAACATATTCCTCTGTAAGGAAGCGCTCATGTTCAGACTGCAGGTCCGCACCCCATTTCACTTCGTATGCAAACTTCTTGCCTGATTGCTCCAGGATGCGAATTGCCTCCGTGTAGGTCATCCGCTCGAACGGTTGGTCAATCAGGGCTCTCAGGCGTTTCACAACCTCGGAGTCAATGCGTTGTTCAAAAAACTCCATATCGTCACTACACTCTTCAAGAACCGTTTTAAAGAGAGCCTTCAGCAACATTTCGGCCAGCGTGGCATTGTCATCAAGGTTGGCAAAAGCCGTCTCGGGCTCGATCATCCAGAACTCGGCAAGGTGTCGACTGGTATTGGAATTCTCCGCCCGGAAAGTCGGTCCGAAGGTATAGACCTTTTTTAGCGCCAGGCAGTAGGCCTCGACATTCAATTGACCCGAAACAGTCAGAAAGCTTTCCTGTCCGAAAAAGTCTGAACTGTAATCCGGCTTCCCATCCACACCTGTCAGTGCACTGGCCTGATCCAGTGTACTGACCCGGAAAAGGTCTCCTGCACCTTCTGTATCAGATGTCGTGATGATCGGGGTGTGGATCCACTTGTAGCCATTCTCTTGAAAAAAGCGATGGACGGCCTGCGAAAGGCAATCCCTGACCCGAGCAACCGCGCCAAATGTATTGGTGCGCGGCCTTAGATGAGCGACCGTTCTCAAGTACTCAAAACTGTGCCGTTTCGGGGAAATCGGGTATGTGTCGGGGTCATCAACCCATCCAATAACAATGACCTGTGATGCCTGTAACTCAACAGATTGCCCCTTCCCCCGGGACTCGACAAGGGTGCCTTGCACACTTAATGAGCAACCACAACTGAGGTGCTGGATTTCACTTTCATAGTTTTTAAGTTCCTGATTGGCGACAACCTGCAAGCTGTCAAAGCAGGAACCGTCATGTAGTTGCAGGAAGGAGAACCCGGCCTTGGAATCCCGACGTGTCCGTACCCAGCCCTGTACGCTGCCAACGGTACCGGGCTCAACCTGGCCACCAAGTAGATCTGCAATCGTGAACTTGTCCATACCTGATAGTTTGAAGGATCATACCCAGTGGTGCTGAACAAGGATTGCGAAGGCGATACGAACCAGGAACTGAGAAACAGGCCTGCTCAAGGTTCCTGTGTTCGACAATTGAAGTTACTCGATGAAAAAGACTCGCATTCTTGTATTGTTCGGCGGACGCTCAAGTGAGCATGAAATATCGATCCGTTCCGCCTCATCAATCATCTCCGGAGTTGACCACAACAGGTACGAACCCATTCCTGTGGCCATTGAACGCAATGGCCAGTGGCTGAGCCCCCAACACTCGGCAACATTATTGCCGGATGAGGTTGCAGGTCTGTGTTCAACAGGAAGTATCAAGATATCCATGCAGCCTGATCGTTGCAAGGGATTTGATGTCGTCTTTCCTGTGCTGCACGGACCTTATGGTGAAGACGGTCGAGTCCAGGGGCTGCTGGACCTGGCTGACATCCCCTATGTGGGGTCCGGAGTGCTAGGTTCTGCCTGTGGTATGGACAAGGATGTGCTGAAGCGGCTTTGCAAGGAACAGGACATTCCGACTCTTCCACACATCTCAGTGCACAAGGACAATCTCCGGGACAGCATTGAAGATATTGAAAGAAAGATTGGCTATCCCCTGTTCATCAAGCCTGCCAATCTCGGCTCGTCAGTGGGCATATCCAGAATTGACGAGAACAAAAAACTCCTGCCAGCCCTTGAATATGCTGCAACGTTCGATTTGAAAGTTCTGATAGAACCGGCAGTTGATGCCCGGGAGATCGAGTGCGCCCTGCTTGGTAACGAGAACCCAGAAGCCTCATTGCCCGGTGAGATTGTGACGCAGACAGGGTTTTACGACTACGAGGCAAAATACATCAAGGACGATACCCGATTAATTATTCCGGCAGACCTGGAACCTGAGCAGGTCCATTCCATCAAGGAAATGTCTGTCAAGGCATTCCAGTCTCTCGGATGTTATGGGCTTGCACGTGCTGATTTCTTTATCGAAAAAAACTCCGGTCAAATCTTGCTGAATGAGCTGAATACGATGCCAGGGTTCACCTCGATCAGCATGTACCCGAAGATGTGGGAAGCTTCCGGCCTGCCTTACACCGACTTGATCAACAGACTGATTGAGCTTGCCTTTGAGCGGCATCAAGGATACAGGCAACTAAGCTTTGACCCCAAGTGACATCCGCACCAGGATTCACAATCAGAAAACCCGTCTTGAACCCCTGCCCGGTTCCTCAATCACGGACAAGTCGGGATCGGTAACCGGCAGTCGTAACAGCAGTTCTGAAATGGTTGTGCCCAGGACAGGATGTACCGTGTTGGCTGCAATAGTTGCCAATGGTTCCAGTACGAATCTCCTGCTGTGCATGCGAGGGTGCGGTAACGTCAGGTTTTCTTCAGAAATGATCCTTGCGTCGAACAGCAACAGATCAATATCAATTACACGGGATGCATTTCTTTTCTGCCGCTGGCGGCCGTGGTCCTTTTCGATCCTCATGATCTCTGCCATCAGTTCCACAGGCTCAAGCGTTGTTTCAAAACAAGCGCAGGCATTGAGAAACTTTCCGCCATCGCAGTTAATCGGCGCTGTCTCATAGAAAGGGGAACGGGCCAGCAACCGGCCATGGGTTGCCAGGGAAGTAAGAGCATATTCCAGATGCGCTCTCCTGTCCCCCAAGTTCGAGCCAAGTGACAGGTATGCTTTAGCCACTGCGGTTCCGTACAATCTCTACCCCTGCCCACGGGACCCCATGCTCCGCCAGGGCAGATGGCTTCTTGACACGAACCCGGACAGACTCAATGGAAAACTGTTCCAGCAAGCTTGCCGCAATTGCTGCCGCAATCGTTTCTATCAAATGGTATTTTTTGCACGTTGCCACCTCTGCCACGGCCATCTTGACTGCAACATAGTCAATCGCCTCTGCTATGGAATCCACCCGTGCTGCATGCTTGAGACAACAGCTCAACTCCAGATCGACATGGATGGTTTGGGGATGGCTACGCTCCTGTTCGGTACAGCCAACCCTGGCCTGCAACGGAATATCCGGTATCAGCAACTTATCCATCACTGGCAACATCCTTCAAGGCGTCCATGATCTCAAGCACCCGACGACACTGCTTGACGTCATGAACACGCACAATTTTGGCTCCCTTTTGTACCGCAGTTGCTACAACTGCCAGAGTTCCTTCCAGCCTCTCACCAACAGGCAGCTGACTGGGCATGCTTCCCAAAAACGACTTTCTTGAAGGGCCAATCATGACTGGATATCCAAGTTGCACAAGTTCCTCAAGCCGTGACAGTATTTCAAAGTTCTGCCTGGCTGTCTTGCCAAACCCCAGTCCCGGATCAATGGCAAACTCTGCGATACCAGCTTGTTGTGCTGCCACTGATTGCTGAAGCAAATAGTCCCTGACTTCCTGGACAACATCCCAGTAGTCCACATTCTGCTGCATTGTCTCCGGGGTTTCTCGCATGTGCATGATCACAGCACTGGCACCGCTTTGAGCAATAGCTTCCATCATGGCCGGATCTCGCAACCCTCCTATGTCATTGATCACCACAGCTCCCGCCTCTACACATCTTCTTGCCAACCCGGGTTTTTGTGTGTCTATCGAAATCAGGAAACTCGTACGGGTTCCCAGAGCTTCAACAACCGGGCCGATCCGAGCCCATTCTTCTTCCTCGCTGACAGGTTGTGCACCTGGACGAGAACTCTCTCCGCCAATATCAATGAAATCTGCTCCCTCATCGACCATGCGCAAGGCATGCTCGACTGCCACTTGCGGCTGCAGGTGGTTACCACCATCAGAAAACGAATCAGGTGTGACGTTCAGAACCCCCATCAGGAGTGTCCGGGATGCCTGGAAGTAACTACCCTTGGGACTCAAGAACTCATTGTGCCTTGTTTCATGCAGTCTGCACTCGCAATCATCATCAACCAACTTGGCCAAAAACCACCCGTTGCGGGGTTATCTTACAGCCCGATGGGATCTCAGGGAGCGGCGAAAGTCTTGCTGTCGTTGGCAGGGCGATCAGGTGCATAGACTTATATGCATTTGAAATGCAACGGTGACCAATATTGATTTATTGATAAATCAAATCCAGGACTACTGTACTTGAGACAGATGACAGGGAAATCTGCTTTCAGGCAGGAATACTCGCCAGTAAAACAGCTGAATTAGCAATTGACACCGTGCTGACAGTCAATATGGGCCAGTTTTTCGTGCAAAGGATTCTTGACACCGGCACAGTGCATATTTCAACTTGTGATTATTCCGAATTGATGCTCCTGGGAACCCCTGCCCAAATAAGATCAAGGACTTGACTTAAGCCTGGGATTTTTCAGGCAACCATCTCAGTGTGAGCAAGTGACAGTTTACGGTCTTCTGTCCTGTTTACTCTCTGATATGCTTACTTGCCATGAAGCAAACTCGTCGTGAACTCCTCGGCACTTTGGGCGCAGCCGTTACTACTGGCCTGGGTTGCAACCCTGGGCCTCGCTATGAAAGCCGTCCCAATATACTGTTCCTGCTCACAGATGATCAACGCTGGGATATGTTCGGCGCTGGCGGGAACAGCATCATCGGCACCCCCAACATGGACAGGCTTGCCCGCGAAGGGGTGATGTTCACTAACAATTACGTCACAACTTCGATCTGTGCTGTTTCGCGGGCATCATTCTTTACAGGACTCTATTCCCGCTGTCACGACATCCATGGTTTTGCCAAGCCGTTAAGCGAGGAACAGCACGCCGTCAGCTATCCCGTACGACTTCGCAATGAAGGGTACTGTACCGGCTTTATTGGTAAATACGGAGTAGGCAATGCGGATCACATTGACGATGCAGCAGGCCGCTACGACTACTTTGCAGGCTGGCCCGGACAAGGAGAATACCTCATCCCTGGCCGGGAACACATGACCGAATTCCTGGGTAACCAGTCGCTTGAGTTTCTTGCCTCGGCTGAAGGAAGCCAGCCATGGAACCTCTCGGTCAGTTTCAAGGCACCACATGTACAGGACAATGTCACTCCTTTTTTTATCAATGACCCGATCTACGACGACCTGTACAACGGAATTGAGATCGAACCATTCCGCCACATGGATGGCAAATACTACGATGGCCTGCCGGAATTCCTGAAACAGAATGCCGAGAGTCGCCTGCGCTGGGAACGGCGTTTCGGGACGCCTGAACTCTGGGAGCAGTCAGTCAAGCGATACTTCGCCCTGATCCATGGTGTCGACGTGCAGATCGGGTGCATGCTTGAAAAGATTGACGCACTCGGTCAACTTGATAACACAGTAGTGATCTTCACAGGCGACAACGGCTTTTTCCTCGGTGAACGCGGTTGGGCCGGGAAGTGGTACATGCACGAGGAATCCATCCGAACACCCATGATCATCCGTGACCCCAGACTCCCGGAGAGCGCCGGTACGAAGTGCGAACAGATGACTCTCAACATTGATGTCTGTCCAACGATACTGAGTTCCGCAGGCCTTGCTGTCCATGAATCTGCGAATGGACAGGACCTGATGCCTCTGGCACGAGGCGAAACGCCAGTATGGAGGCAGGAATGGTTTTACGAGCACCTGTTCGAGCACCCGCGTGTACCCAAAAGCGAAGGTGTCCGCTCAGGAGACTGGAAGTACTTTGTCTTCCCGGAAGCCGAACCGCCTTACGAGGAAATGTACAACCTTGCTGCGGATCCTTATGAAATGACAAATCATGCCGACTCCGGGGATCACCTGGAAGAGCTTGCCAAACTGCGCAAACGACGGGAAGTATGGATCGACAGCCTGTCGAACTGGCGGATTGATCAACCCTGGATTGCACCAGAGTACGAAGCTATCTGAAGTTCTGTCCTGATTCAGGAACTTGGATGGGTATTATTCATCCAATGGTTAGCTCACGACACCTTCTTCGGGTGAACTGGCAGTAGCATAGAGCTTCCTTGGCATACGCCCCGCTTCATAGGCCAACCTACCCGCTTGAATGGCGTATTTCATGGATTCCGCCATTTTCACAGCATCCCTGGCAGATGCGATCGCTGTATTCATCAGCACTCCATCAGCACCCAGCTCCATTGCAATGACTGCATCCGATGCAGTGCCCACTCCTGCATCAACAATCAGCGGAACTGCAGTGATTTTTTCCCGCAGGATCCGAAGGTTGGCGGGATTCTGGACTCCCATGCCAGATCCGATCGGAGCGGCTAGAGGCATCACTGCTGCTGCTCCTGCATCGATCAGCTTGCGAGCCATGATCAGGTCATCGGTAGTATAGGGCAGCACGACAAATCCTTCCTTGACTAACAGTTTTGTTGCTTCAAGCAGTCCCTCAACATCCGGAAACAGTGTTTCCGGATCCCCAATGACCTCCAGCTTGATCCAGTTCGACAAGCCAACTTCACGGGCAAGACGTGCAGTTCGCACAGCTTCATCTGCGGTATAGCACGCTGCCGTATTCGGCAGAATGAACATCCTGCCTCGGTCAATATAATCCAGCAGTGACTCCTTGGACTTGTCCGTCAGATTGACTCGGCGCACAGCAACTGTGACCATGTCAGCACCCGTAACTTCATGACAACGATGCATCTGCTCGAAATTGCGATACTTCCCTGTTCCAACAATCAACCGGGACTTAAACTCACGATCTGCAATGCGTAGACCCATGCTTAGATGTTAGCTTGTGCTGACTTGCAATGACGGAATAAGCATGTCGCCAATTTCGCACTACCGGCAACTGCTGCCATTGCTTTCCAAAGTGCAGGTGTCAGAATAACAACTACGAACAATGTTTATCGACGAGGCGGTTATAAGTGTTCAAGGTGGTCATGGAGGGGATGGCTGTGTCGCCTTCCGACGGGAGAAATTTGTTCCTCATGGCGGTCCTTCTGGCGGTGACGGTGGTCATGGAGGCAATGTTCTCCTGAAGGCCGTCGGCAGCCGGAATACTCTTGTCCACTTCCGCTTCAACCCACTGCACAAGGCAAAACGTGGCCGCCATGGTGAAGGTAGCAACCGGGCGGGACGAGGGGGCAACGACCTGGTCCTGGAAGTTCCCCTCGGAACCCTTGTCTATGATGCAGATAGTGGGGAACTGCTCCACGACTTTGTCGAAACAGATCAAACATTCCTCGTTGCATCAGGTGGTCGCGGAGGACGTGGCAACTCCCATTTCAAATCCTCGACGAACCGTGCTCCACGATTTTCCGAACCCGGAACAGAGGGACAGATTCTAAAGTTGAGTCTGCAGCTCAAACTGCTAGCTGATGTCGGACTGGTCGGCTTCCCGAACGTTGGCAAGTCAACACTGATCTCCCGGATTTCTTCCGCTCGCCCCAAGATCGCAGATTATCCTTTCACTACACTCCATCCCAATCTGGGCATGGTTTATCTTGATGATTTCGACAGTTTTCTCGTCGCCGACATTCCAGGTCTCATTGAAGGAGCTCATCAAGGTCATGGCCTTGGTGACCGATTCCTGCGTCACGTCGAAAGGACAAAAATGCTTGTGCACCTGGTCGACGTGAGTGAGAGCTCGGAGCGGGACCCCGTTCAGGACTTCAAGACAATCTCGGCAGAATTGACGGGGTTCTCAAACCAGTTTGCTGACAAGCAACACATGGTGGTCGGGACAAAAACTGACATCCTGCAGGAACCTGGGCGTCTTGAATCCCTTCGCAAGTTCTGTGAAGACGAAGAGCTTGCCTTTTATGCCATCTCATCCGTCAGCGGAGAGGGTCTTGATGCACTGGTCCATGCCATCGGTCATCAAATCAGGATCAACCGGGAGACTGCAGGTGATCCTGTAGCATCTTCAACCGAACCAGCCCCCTCGGCAGAAGAGAATTCCCAAGTGACGCCTGTCCTGACCTCGGAAAACCACTGATGAAGCTGGCTCTGTTTGGAGGGACTTTTGATCCCATACACTATGGCCATATCGAGGCTGCCTGCAAGGCCGCCGAGGCTCATGAAATTGAGCGTGTTCTGGTGATCCCCAGTGGCAATCCACCCCACAAGACTGGTATCTGTAGAGCCAGTTACAAACACCGTTACCGCATGGTTGAACTGGCCTGCGAATGCGACCAAAGGTTGATTGCAAGTCGTCTTGAGGAGCCAAAAGGAAACGGACAGCCCCATTACTCCATTGACACCATCAACCGTGTGAAAGACGAGATGCAGTTCCAGGCTCCATTGAAATTCATCATCGGTAGCGATGCGTTCGCAGAACTTGGATTGTGGCGCAACGTCTCGGGTGTAATTGTCGAAGTGGAGTTTCTGGTCGTACAACGTCCCGAGAGCTCCTCTTCCGGGATCAATCCTCCCGAGGGAGCAGGCCTGCAAGTCATTCAATGCAATCATTCCGCATCATCCCGGGAAATCCGGCACCGTGTAAAGATTGGTGGCACACTTGGCGGACTCACACCGGATTCCATCTGCAAGTACATTTGGGAAAACTCACTGTACCGGTTATGAACGATTCACAATTCCAGGTGTGCCCGTTTCCTACAATGGGGCAGGAGTTATAGATTCATGCACACTCGGCGCCAGTTCCTGGCTAGTATCGCTTCTGCTGTCCCGGCATTTGCAGCTTCACCAGTAAACTGGCCACAATTCCGGGGTGCAGATTCAAGAGGAGTCTCCGGTAATGATCCTCGACTGCCTGACACCTGGAATGCTACTGAGAATGTTCAGTGGAAAACAGCCCTGCCCGGCATGGGGTGGTCTTCACCGATTGTCTGGGATGACCGCATATTCCTGACCAACGTGATTAGCGAAGGCGAGGTTGAAGAAGTCAAGAAAGGTCTCTACTTCGGTGGAAACCGTCCCGAGATCGCGCAGGATCCACATTGCTGGGTTGTGTATGGCATTGACTTCAGGACAGGGAATATTACCTGGGAAAAACAGTTGCATGATGGGATTCCCCCCACCCCAAGACATCGCAAAAACTCCTATGCATCTGAAACACCTGTGACCGACGGCGAGAGAATCTACGTTCATTTTGGCTACCTGGGAACCTGGTGCCTGGATATGAATGGGGACTTCCTCTGGTCGAGACCATGGAAACCGTTCTCTACCCGCTATGGCTGGGGAACAGCTGCTTCTCCCATCCTTCACGAAGGACGAATCTACCTGGTCAATGACAACGATGAGCATTCAACTCTCAGTTGCCTCGACAAGATCACCGGACAAACCATCTGGGAAGTCCAGCGGGACGAAGCAAGCAACTGGTCGACACCTTTCATCTGGAACAATTCCCAGCGCACTGAGATCATCACAACCGGCTCGGGGAAAACAAGGTCTTACGACCTGGACGGCAAGCTTATCTGGGAGTTCAGCGGCATGTCATCAATTGTTATCCCCACGCCATTCACGGCTCATGGCCTGCTGTACATTGCATCCGGCTACGTTGGTGACGAAGATCGACCAGTCTACGCACTGCGCCCCGGGGCCAAGGGTGACATCAGTCTTGATGAGGGCGACACAAGCAACGAGTACATTGCCTGGTCTCATCCTCAGGCTGCCCCCTACAATCCATCCCCCCTGCTCTACCAAGATCTTTATTACACGCTGTATGATCGCGGCTTCCTGACATGCCACGATGCTGTCAGCGGGCAGGAAATATATGGGAAGCAGCGTCTTGAAACAGGAGCGAATGCATTTTCAGCCTCTCCATGGGCTTACAACAACATGCTCTTTTGCTTGAGTGAGGATGGCGACTGTTTCGTTATCGAACACGGTCGCGAATATCGCTTGATCCGGAAGAACTCACTGGGTGAGTTATGCATGGCGACCCCTGCAATTGCACAAGGATCCCTGATTCTGCGATCCGCCGGAAATCTCTACAGCATCGGCACCTGAGGTTCAGGCAAGCCCGGCCTCAGACCTTGGAGGCGATCAATGAATGCAGCCTGCGGGACCGGTCCGGACCGCGCAAGGAACGCAATGCTTTCGCCTCGATCTGGCGGATCCTTTCACGTGTCACTGCAAATTCCTGCCCGATTTCCTCAAGTGTGTGCTCTCGGTCACAGTCAATCCCGAAACGCATACGAATCACCTTCTCCTCCTTGGGAGAAAGGGTCTTCAGTACGTCGCCAGTCTCTTCCTTGACATTGGAGTCAATGACTGTCTTGACCGGTGAGTTCACTCTGCCGTCCTCAAGCAGGTCCCCTAGTGCAGATTCTCCATCACGACCCACGGGAGTTTCCAGAGATACCGGATCACGCGAGATGCTTTTCAGCTTTTGTACCTTCTCTGCCGAGATTTCCATGCGCTCGCCGATCTCCTCATTGCTCGGCATGCGTCCAAGTTCTTTCTCAAGTTCCCGTGATGCTCGCAAGAACTTGTTCATCGATTCGTTCATATGAACCGGAATGCGGATCGTACGCGACTGGTCAGCAATGGCACGTGTGATTGCCTGCCGGATCCACCAGGTAGCATAAGTCGAGAACTTGTAACCACGCTTGTACTCGAATTTTTCCGCAGCTCGCATCAGGCCGATATTCCCCTCCTGGATCAGGTCCAGCAGGTGAAGTCCGCGATTGACATACTTCTTGGCGACTGAGACAACCAGTCTCAAGTTTGCTTCGACAAGTGCTTTCTTGGCCTGCTCTTCTTCAGTTTCGCCAGCCTGGATCATCTGGATACAGGATTTTGCCTCCTCCACAGACATCCCGTAGTCTTTCTGGGAAATTTTCAGTTCCTTGCGTTTTTCTCTAACCCGAGCATCCCTGCCAGTGAGGCTCCTTGCTTTGAGACGTTCGACTTCGACAAAAGCCTTGTCGAGCCGTGCATTGATGGTGACCAGATCATCGCGGTAATCACTCCAGACTTGATGTTTGAGGCGAATTTTCCGCATTGCCCGGGAAACCCTGATAACCTGCCGATTACTCAGCCATTTCCTAGACTTGTATTCCTTGCTGCGTTTCGGGATCTGGCCAAGGGATTCTTTCAACCGGTTCAATCTGTTGTATTCGCGAACAACCGTCGTGAACTGATACTTGATCCTTTTTTCCTTACTGGCAAGCGATTCGATAGCTTCAGCAGTGTTGGGAATATCGACAACTGAACTCAGGCGAATTTCCCCCTGCTTGATTTGTTCATAAAGATCAAGCAATTTCTTGATCGTTATTGGATTGCGAGAGATGGCTTTCCATGCTCGGGACTGACCACGCTCCATGCGCCGGGCAAGATCCACTTCACCTTCTCTAGTCAGCAGTGGAACTGCACCCATTTCGCGCAAGTAGACCCTCACAGGGTCATCGGTATAAACCACATCTTCCTGTTCCTGGCCCTGTACAGCTGAGACGTTTTCAATATCTACGGTCTCAGTATCCCGATCAGGAAACACTGCCGGTGCATCATCTGGATTTTCCGGAATAGTATTTTTTAAAACTCCAATAGAGTTGTCGAGTGGATTCATATCAATTACCTCCCCATCATAAGCAGTTATTTCGGACTCATCTGTGCATTAGAAAACACACACAAGTCTGCTACCTGCAGTGTGCCTTGCGTACACGCTGTTCAAGCAGAGTATTTGGACTTTCACGTACGGAGGGGATTCAAATGAAATGCTCTGAAATAAAATGCGAGCCTTGTAATCCGTATCAAAGTCCCAAAGTCCGAATGCCAGAAAACTAATGCAGCCACCTGACATATTCATCTTACAGTATCCTGCAAAATAATCATTCAAAAGCTGTTAAATCAACCCAATTCAGTCCCCGGTTGTCTCAAGGCAGAAGGGTCCGTTCCCTTGCAACAAATGATGACCCATGCACAGCTTTCCTGTGAACGGGTGGCATCACAGACAGGAGTAAATTTCTCCCCGATGGTGCATACTCAAGCGAGGGTGTTGCTTGAACCGACTCCACCGGGACGTTTACACTCATGAATCTGCCTTGCAATGAAAGTCTGCGGAAGAATGAAGAGGATTTAACGGATGGATAAATTGCGCGTTGCAGTCATCGGTACTGGTTTTGTCGGTCGAGTGCATGTCGAAAACATACGACGACAGCACGATGCCGAACTCATGGCCATTGCGGATCAGAGCGAACAGTTGGCTACCAGTTTTGGTAAGCAACTGGGTATTACCAGGGCTGTCGGTAACTACCATCAGTTGCTGCAGGATCCAGCCATCGACGTAGTCCATATCTGCACTCCCAACGCGACTCACTTTCCAATTGCTATGGCAGCCATCAAGGCTGGCAAAAACGTAATTTGTGAAAAGCCTCTGGCGATGACCTCAGAGGAAGCCAGCCAGCTTGTCTCGTTTGCACAAACCAAAGGTATCATTCATGCCACCAGTTACAACTTGCGCTTTTATCCCCTTGTCGCGCAGATGCGCCGCATGATCTCTTCGGGAGAAGTGGGCGACTTTCTTGCTGTCCAGGGAAGCTACTGGCAGGACTGGCTGTTTTACGAAACAGACTATAACTGGCGCCTGGAGCCAGAAGTCGGTGGAGCTTCCAGGGCAATGGCTGATATCGGGTCCCACTGGTGCGATCTCCTGGAACATGTCACCGGCGAACGTATTCAGTCCGTCTGTGCTGAACTGGCAACGTTTCACCCGATTCGCAAGAAACCCTTGAAACCTGTCGAAACTTATGCCGGTAAAATGCTCGCTCCTGAAGACTACGAGGACCGGCCAATTTCAACCGAGGATTTCGGCGCAATCTTGCTACGTTTCAAGGGCAAGGCAAGAGGTGTGTTATCCGTCAACCAGGTTGCTGCAGGACGCAAGAACCGTCTTCAGATCGAGATCTGCGGAACGCGCTGTAGCCTGGCATGGGACGGTGAAAAACCCAACGAACTTTGGATCGGACATCGAGACGGCAACAACCAGATCCTTGTCAAGGATCCCTCGTTGATGGAGGAGCAAGCCCGCACGTTTGCAGACCTGCCAGGGGGGCATGCCGAAGGCTACGCAGATACCTTCAAGCAGTTCTTCCGGCGCTTTTATGCAGCCTGTCGCGACCACAGCTTGGCCACAGACTTACCTGGATTCGATGCTGGGCTGCGTCAGTTGAAACTGGTTGAGGCAGTCCTTGAGAGTTCCAAACAGGGTAATTGGGTGAAACTTGACTAGGCAGGAAGCAGCGGGGGAATTGACGTTGCAGCGTGAGAGATTGAGCAAAAACCATGTCTAAAACCAAACCTCTCGAACCATTACAAGTCGGTGTCATGTTCTGGACAGGCGGCAGTCTGGGTGTGAATGCAACTCCAGATGAAATTGCTGGCACAGTCAGCTCTTTCGGAGTTAGTTGTGGGCAACTCGGCTTTCATGGAGAAGCTGTCCTTGACACCCCCCCGTACTCCACCATGTGGCAGGTCGCACTGGAAAAACACCAGGTACAGGTTGTCACGGCATTTGCAGGATTTAGCGGGGAAAGCTACGCCAGCATTCCGGGCTGCACGGACACCGTGGGATTTGTACCACCGACAACCCGCAGGGAACGCGAGCAGCGTATGCGCGAGATTTCAGATTTCGCAAAAATACTCGGAATTCCAGGATTGGCAGCCCACATCGGCTGTCTGCCACAAGACCACAAGGACCCGGAATACAGGGAAGTCTGCAGTCTGATCCAGCGTCTCTGCGATCATTGCGCAAACAATGAACAAACCTTTGCACTCGAAACCGGACAGGAGCCTGCCGAGGAACTGCTTGCATTTATCAAGGATGTCAATCGTCCAAATCTAGGTGTCAACTTTGATCCCGCCAACATGATCCTTTACGGTTCCGGTGAGCCGATACACGCACTTGAAAAGCTTCAGGATCACATCATTTCCGTGCACTGCAAGGATGGCACCTGGCCTGAAAGTGATGGGGAATGGGGGCATGAAACCCCCCTTGGTGAGGGGGATGTCGGCTTCGAGCGGTATATAGCCACCTTGAAGCGCATCGGCTTCACAGGACCACTGATCATAGAACGCGAGATCGTCGGGCAGGAGCAGCAGGAAGACATTCGGCGTGCAATATCCCTGCTGAACACCCTGCGCGTATGAATTGCATCAGAAAACCTTAAGCCATTGATACACTGAATGCTGAAAATGCATCGGTTGCTCCGAGTTGCAGTCTGCTTTTGCACAACTTACGCTATAGCAGATGATGCGCTAAGGGAAGCCGCCGAAGCCCTAGCTAAAGAAGATTACAAAAGCGCCATTCCACACTTGCAAAGCGCCCTCCAGGACGATCCGAAGAACTTCAACGCACGTTTCAATCTTGCATTCGCATTCCAGGCCGAGGGTAATAACGAAGAAGCGATCCGGCACTACAATCAAATTGCAGTGCAACAACCAGACCTGATACCGGCGCGCCAGAACCTGGCCATACTTCTACTTGATGCCGGGCTTTATGCCGATGCAATCGATGACCTCGAAAGCGTCACCGCAGCGATCCCCGACGACAAGTCTACGTTTCTTGCACTAGGGTTCGCCCATGGCAAGACAGGGAATCCCGGGGCTTCAATTGCGGCCTACCGTCAAGTGCTTGGGCTGGACCCCGCCTCGCTGGATGCCATGTTGGGACTCGGTGCCGCACTTGTAAGCACAGGGCGTCTGAGCGAGTCTGTTCCTGTATACCTCAAGGCGGTGGAAGTTGACCCGAGTTCCGATTCCATCTTGCTGGAACTGGCCGAAACACTTGAATCAGCAGGCATGCATGAGGATGCCATGGTGTTGTTCCGGCAATACGCTGCTACCCATTCCGGGGATGCCTATTTACAGGAGCGGATCGGAATGTTGCTCATGAACAACAATGATGCAGCTGCAGCAATCCAGCCCCTGTCGATGGCTGTAGAAATTGAGCCCAATGCCTCCCGGCATGCCCTCCTGGCTGAAGCCTACAGGCAAACAGGGGAACAAGTTGCATTTCTCAAACAGTTAAAAGCTGCAACCCTTGCTGACCCTCAAGACCCTGTCTTGCTGACCCGATATGCCACTGCCCTTCTGAAAGGCCAGAACTACGAAAATGCCATGCAGCAGTACATGGCTGCTGTCCGTATTGACCCGCAGTCCCAGGATGCCTGGAACGGTTTGGCATTTGTCATGTTCCAGTCTGAAAACTACCCAGCCGTACTGCATGCTCTTGAGCAATCCGTAAAAGCAGGACCACCCCGACCGGCCAGTATTTACCTGAAAGCCCTGGCACAGGACAAACTGCAGTTGTATAAGGAAGCGCAGGCAACCTACCAGGGTTTTCTGGCCATGAACCCTGAGATGCCCGACGAGGAATGGAAAGCCCGGGAGCGTCTGAAAGTGATTGGCAAGGTCTTGTCCAGACGATGACCTGCCGCATTCCTTCCTTGTCCCGGCTGCTGTGGATCACTGTGCTATGCTGCCATGCCACACAATTGCCTAACCTTGCCGATGTTGAGCATCAGCAGGACATGGAGAAACGCTCTCGCATGGCCCTGGAATTTGCCCATTACCAGGTGCAAGTAGCAGTGAACTCCTTCAAGATTGGCAATCTCAAGCACGCTCGGCAGAGTCTGGACAGCATTGGACAGGCCGTCGAGTTGTCCCTTGCTTCACTTGAAGAAACAGGAAAGCATCCCCGCAAACATCCCAAGCATTACAAACGGGCCGAAATCCAAACCCGCAAGCTGGTACAAAGGCTCAAGGACGCCAAACATGAGTTACATTATGAGCAGCAACTTGAGTGGGATGTCCTGATCAAGCGAGTAGAGGATACAGGTAGTAGATTATTGCTAGCTATCATGAGTCCCAAAAAGTAGACCCCAGTGCCATGAAATCAAGAATCCTTATCCTGCTCCTGCTCCTGCTGGCTCTTTTACCTGCCCAGGAATTTGTTGGCGGACCGGATTTCCTGACGGATTACGAAGTTGATGTACTAAGGGACAACCAGGACATCAAGCAGCGCCTGCTGGTTTATCGCAAGTTCGCAGCCCTGCGCCTTGAACTGGTAGATCAACTGATGGCAAGCCCGGAAGACGGTCGCGCTGCAAGGGTGCATGACACTCTGGATGAATATACCCGGATCATTGAATCAATTGACGATGTAATTGATGATGCCTTGATCCGCAACAAGAAGATGGATGGTGCCCTGGAGGGAGTTTTGCAGGAAGAACAGAAGTTCATCGCAAGGCTGGAAGCCCTGGCTGCCGAGCCACAAGAGGACACCTGGCGTTACAAATTCATCCTGGAAGATGCTATCGGGACCACTAGAGACAGCTCGGACCTGCTATCCGAGGATCTCGGAGTCCGCAAGAGTACTGTCGTCATGCAAGAGCTTAAAGCCAAGCAGCGCCGTGAAGAAAGCATGTCTCCTGAACGGCAAAAGGAATCCAGGGAATCCAGACAGCGCGACGAAGATGCTTCCACACGGCACCAACAGAAACGCCCAACACTCTTGAGCCCAGAAGAAAAGCTCAAGCAGCGCTAGACAGCCCCGGCTAGTGCACGGGAATGATTACCTGATTGCTGTTAACCCCAAGGATAGAGACCTGTAGTGTTACGTCGCCGTGAGGTAAGTAATTAGGCACGATGACATCAACCTGATACCTGCCTACAGTACCCGGCACCAGTCCAGAGTAAGTCACAGTTGCCCGTCTCCCCGCAAACAACACGGTTGGCTGGTGCAGCGTCGGGTTGAGAGACTTGCTCACCTCACCTGTTTTTGGAGGTGACTCAACAGGCCCATTTCCTGTCATGTGGATCACAACAGAGCCACCACTCCTGGCTGGATATGCAGGTGAGACGAGGGTGTTGTCCGGGTGGTAGATGCGGGCTGACTGCTGGTGGCCAAATGGCATGGTTGTATAAATTCCAGGAGTCACTTGGTTCAGGGAAACAACATACGGGATACTGACAAATTTATTCGAGTCCCTGTAGGATGTGCGTACCTTGACATAACAGTAGTTCAGGCCAGAAAGTTCCCACGGCACCTGAACAGTTACAGAATACTCATTGATTGCAAGCAGTCGACCCGGGATACTCAACCCCAATTGCGGGTAATCAAACGAGACACTGCTTCGCCTGATTGCTATGGGGAGTGGATTTGCATCTACCTGTTCCACGAATTGTGAGAAATTTCTCCCGTAGATCGTGATCATGGAGCCTGCAGAAACTCCCGGATATACAGTCGGGTTGGCAGCATTTACAATGGCCTGAATGATGGGGCGAGCACCTACATTTTCGTACCTGAATGGAATTCTGAGATTTCCTCCATAAGCACTCACCAGCTGCTCACCCGGGGTTGCTGCGTACTGGATCACTGCACGAATCAACCCATTGGTATCTGTTTCAGGCAGAAAACGCTGGACGGAACCAACGCCTTTTTCAACCAAAAACTGAAAAGGAAACTGCTCGACTGGCACACCATACTGGTCCACAATCTTCGCAGACAGGAACACCTGCTCTGACTCTCCAACAATTCCAGCTATGTTGCTCCCGAGTAGCTGGGCCGCATTGTGTGGGACCTGGTCCCCAAGGACATACAGATACGGTACAAGCAGGCTGGCTCCATCCCCCATGCGAATCAAACGCAGATGTCCCTCATAGGACCCTGGCAATGGAATGCGCCCTTCAAGAGCAATCCGCAGCTTGATGTTCTGGCTGGGGTCAAGAACAAATGTTGTTTGAGTCGAACCATCAATGGTGACCTGTGCAAATGGACTTGTGTCCCGCTGCTCGATATTCATTCGATAGGATTGGGGGCTGACACCATGATTGGTAATAGTGATTTCCTTCGAGACCGGTAAGCCGGAACGATCAAGGACACCAAAACCAACGGTTGGTGGCACGACAGTTGCGATAGGGGCCAGTGCCCGCTCAACATCAAGTAGCCCGCCGCCAACCGATACGACACGGGCAGTTTCCTCATCCTCAACAACAGTCTGGCTAGCAGTGTTGACCAGTGCGGATGCCACTTCATGTGCTGTCAGGTGCGGATGTTTTCCCCACACGAGCGCTGCAGCACCGGCAACAATTGGCGCAGCAAAGCTGGTTCCGTCGTAGTGCTCGAAATCCGTTGAGATGAGGTTGCTGTCTTCCTGTTCGGAACTCAGGGATGCGCTGTACACATACGTACCAGGTGCCACAATATCCGGCTTAAGGTTTAAATCGACTGTCGGACCACGTGAACTCAAATAAGCAACTTTCAGGGAGTCAAGCAGGTGCCTCACAGGAGAGGGATCAAGAGCGACCATGCTTCTGTTTGGAGTGCTCTGGTTGCGCAAAGTCATTCCAGCAGTGGCTCCGATCAAAAATGCAGGAATCCGTGTTGAGGACAAGCCTCCCATCACGATCAATAAATCGCTGCCCTCGTTGTTAACAACAACAACTCCTACTGCTCCGGCGGCAGCAGCATATTGGACTTTTTCAAGGAACAGGCAGATACCTCGCTCGACCACGAGGATTCTCCCATTAAGAGAGCCGGGGGGATAAGGATTACAACCCAGCAGGTTCTCAAACTGGTCCGAAAAAATCACAGGCGCTGACAATACCTGGTCAGGGTCCGGTCCGGTTCCGGTTTGTGCGTTAAATACGTTTGTCCCTACTCGAACACTTTGCGTGAACTGCCTCAAATGTTCTGTAGCTCCAACTGTTATGACATCGGGGGCATTCGCTGGTGAGTTGATCGAGTTCTTCAAGGGAGGTGGGTTAATTCCTGAATCCCCTTCATTTCCGGCAGCACAAACAACTACCAAGCCAAAATCAACAACTGCGCTCTGGGCTGCAATTGATACAGGGTCACAGTCCCCCAGCGAGGAGCTTAGTTCACAGTCACTACCTGACGCATTCCACGGGAACCTGGATGGTGAGCCCAAACTGATGTTTAGGATGTCCATGCCATCCATGACCGCACCATCAATGGCCGCAATGACGGCATTGCTGGAGGAGCCATCATTTATACCTGGTGTACCGCCAATCTTGTACACACCCAGGTAAGCTCTGGGTGCAACGCCCTCAATTGATCCGAATGGTGTCTCGACCCGTCGACCTGCCGCAACCATCGCGACTGCAGTGCCATGCCCCAGATAGTCTTGAGGCGACAAATCATCAGGGGTTGAACTAGTCGGAACATGCGAGTTCAATAGATCAACATAGCTGCGTACGACAATAACCTTACGGCTCGCAAAGTGTAGATCCTCAGGAAGCCCTTTGGGATAACCCTCGATAAGCGGGAGCGATTCATCCTGAAACGCTACATGGTTGAAGTCAAGCCCTGTGTCAATGATCGCTATTTTCATCCCTTCGCCAGAATTACCTGAACCAGGGACTTCAGACAGTCTCGCAGGCAGCCGCACAATCTCCGGAATGGTATCCAGCATGGTGCTGTACTGGGTACTTGCTACCACCCGCTTGACCTGCGACATCTCCTGAATAGCCTGTGACTGTTCCGGGGTACACCGCACCATCAAGGCATTGATCACACTCTGCGTAGATCCCAGAATCTGAACATCCAGAGCTTCAATTGCTTCCCTGACCGCTTCCTGTGACTGCACAACCTCCCGGCGAATATTTACAATGCTGGAAGCCGCAACCCTTTGAGACATGGAGTTGGCATCCTTGGCCCTGGATGATCTTATCCGTTCTCCAACAGAGGGGCTGTCCAGGATGACTGTGTAGTCTGATAGCTGCTGGTACTGTTGAGCCTGTACAACAACTGTCGCCAGAAGAATCAGGACCAACAAAAGTGCCGGTTGCCGAATTGTTGCCTGCCTCATTGGGCAATATGCAGTCGACATTACTACCTTTAGTAGACTGGCTGAATTTGCAGTTGGTTCCCAGCTTCCCCAAGCATGCTATCCCCAGAACAAAATCTCACCAAATGGACTCTATCCTTTTTTAATTATGCGGGACTGCTCGTCCGTACAATAAAGAACGCATGCATAATTTACGCGGAGCGGTCCTGAGTTGCCTGCTGCTAACTTGTGGCTGGCAGTTGCCCGGACAAGCTGATTTCCGTGTCTATCACGAACATCCGCGCCTGTTTCTTGAACCTGATCGGCTTGACCGGCTGCGCAGGGACATTGCCCGTCAGACCCTGAGTTGGCAGACCCTACGCCAACTCATTGATTCCGGTACTGTATTCCCTGAACAGCCTTTGGTCGACGCTTTGATATATCAGGTCGAGCAGATTGATTCGTCTTGCCAGACTGCTGTAGCAGCTAACCGGCAACTGGCATTACAGGGCCTCAAGAATGCTTCAGACCTGCGTGAGACGGCAATTGTTTACGACTGGTGCTATGACATTCTGCAGCCAGAAACTCGGGAAGAGTTGAAAAGTGCAATGGTTACAGCAATCAATACCCTCTTGCCCCAGGCCAGCCTTGGGGTTGGGCTGATCCGATCAGCTGTCCTGTCATCAATTGCACTTGCCGGGGACTGGACAGACTCTGAACCCACAATTTCCCAATTACTGGACAACCACTGGCGGCAAGAAGTCAGTCAGGTACTCACTCAGGGTGGTCTGATGGATGACGGGGCCAAGCTGATCGCTATCCTGGAAACAACACTGGTAGTGCGTCACAACCTAGAGATTGATCTGTTGCAGGAATCTGCAGACGCCCTGATGGGACTTGTTAGAACGCGCTTGTTAAGCTACTGGCCAGTTGATGTCGAGATCAATGGTGGACGCGCTCACCGTCCTTCCAGTACAGGTCTGAGCGATCAGGATGCCAGATTGCAGGCACCACTTTATCGAATTGCGGACATGTTGCTTGTTGCTTATGAGTCCAATCTCCGTTCCTTCCAGTTCCTGCAAGGGTGGATCCGGAACGACAACTACATGCTGCGTTCACCCATGGGCATTCCCTATGAATTCCTCTGGGTTAACCCCTACCTTCCCGGGCTGGCTGCTCAGTCCTCTCCATTGCTTGCCCATGATCCAGTGCGGGGACGTATTTACTTTCGTATCGACTGGCAGAACCCAACGACCTGGTATTTATATCATTCCGGAATCCTAGAGATTTTGTCAGAAAATGAACTGACAGTTATTCAGGATTTTGAGTCCCTGTCTCCAATTTACTTTTCCGATTCTGCGGTTGTGCCAATAAAGGTACCAACTAAACTGCAACTTGTACGGGAGCCATTCCGTGAACAAGCTCAGCAATCCAAGATTCTCTACCTGATTGGCTTGAAGGGAGGCGCCAGCTACGTCCTCAAGATCAACAACAGGGATCCAAAGATCATTCAGGCAGGTGCCGGAGGGATCTATGAGATACGCAGTGATCCGCTCGGAGACAAACGCACTCGCATCGATTTCCGCAAGAAAGTCCGTCTGCAATTGCGGCCTGCAATATTGCCCACAGACCCGAGGCGTCAAAAGCCATCCCTGTCACGTTGAGTTCCCCCCTCCAGGGACTTTTGTTACTAGATCGTTTTATCCTTGGACTGGCATAGCTTCTCAAGACTGCATTCACCGCACAGAGGTTTTCGCGCCTTGCAAACCTTGCGGCCATGCAGGATGATCTGGTGGGAATACAGGATCCAGCGATTCCTGGGAAGCAGTTCCATCAGGTCCTGCTCTATCCTTTTCGGGTCGTTGTGGTTTGTCAGGTCGAGTCTCTTTGAAATGCGCTGCACATGGGTATCAACCACAACACCTGTTGCCTTTTTGAACCAGCTGCCAGTCAGGACATTGGCTGTCTTGCGTGCCACGCCCGGCAGTGTCAGTAACAGATCCATGCGGGCGGGAACCTCGCCACCAAATTCAGTCACGATTTTCCAGGCCGATCCCTGAATTGATTTGGCCTTGTTGCGAAAGAACCCTGTAGTGCGAACAAGCGCCTCAATGTCCCCAATGGACGCATCCGCCATGTCAGAGACTGTCGGGTAAGCAGCAAACAACCCGGGTGTGACCATATTGACCCTTGCGTCCGTGCATTGTGCGGACAGGATGGTCGCTACCAGCAGCTCCCAGGCACTGTTATGGCGAAGTGCACACTCGGCAACCGGGTAATTACGGTTCAACTGGCGCAGAATCTTCTGAACCAGTTTTTTCTTTTCTTCTATAACTGCCGGAACTGTAGAAGCCTTGCCCATCATCGCCATGGTAATCCAAGGGCTCGCAATAGCAAGTTCAATCCAGAGCAGACAATCAAATACGACAGAGTGTATTCGCCAATTCCTGTTGATAAATGCGGACCTCGACTTCTTTTCGAGACTCGTCCCAGCCCAATACATTAGCTACCACTTCTGCCACTCGCTGTACCAATGACTGATCGCAGTAGGGCTCAAAAGCAAGCCCGGTCCGCCGCAACATGATATCTGCAAGGTTGATCGCCTTCTCATGCTCCACAGCAAACTGAACCTCACCCGTCGTTGTTTCGCAACCTGGTACTAGAGGTTCGTCAAGCCCTGGCCTTCCTGTAAGATATTGCTGCAAAAAATTAGCCCGTGGGCCATATAACCTGGCAATCCTGGCGGGCACATTGCCTGCCTGTACAGGTGCAGGTGCAGGTGCAGACTCAAGCATGGGCAATGGCCTATCCATCCTGCACATCACTTTCGCAAGAACTTCCCGGGCAAACGAATTCGCTGTTGTGAGTTTTCCTCCTGCCATGGTTAACAGCCCCTGAATCCCGTCCTCCTGTTCATGGTCGTAGACCTCATGCCCTCGGGAGGCCTTGTTAAGATTGTTACCTCTCGTTCGCAACAGGGGCCTTGAGCCACAATACGTATACAGAACCGACTCACGGGTTAATTGAGCACCTGGAAACAGGTGATTGGCTTCAGATAGCAGGTAGTCCACCTCAGACAGGGTCGGCCTTGCACAATCCGGATCGCCTTTAAACGGAGTTTCTGTAGTCCCGATGAGGCAGTGCCCTCGCCATGGGATCACAAAAAATGGCCGTTTGTCGGCTTGCGTTTCATGGTAAACAGCTTGTTGCGAACTTCCAGGGAATTGCTCGACAACAATGTGGGAACCGTTCAGTAGGGTTATCAGGGGTTCCGGTCGATTATCAGGTAAAAGATGCAGCAACTGGTCGATCCAGGCCCCCGCCGCATTAACAACCATTGTGCAACGCAACTCCTGGTCACCCAATGGCGTACGGACTCTCACCCCATCTACACACTGGCCATGCATAAGAAATCCTGTCACCAGGGAATGGTTCATGAGCACGGCTCCATGCTCTTCTGCCTGTAGCGCCATTTCCAATGCCAGTCTCTCGGGATAGATTGCCTGACAGTCGTGGAACAGAAACGCCGACTGCAAGCCATCCTGTAAAAGCCCGGGAACCAGGGACTGTACCTGAGAAGCCTTCAAACGACGGTAGGAAGGTAATACACTGCCTTTTGAGAGGAACTGGTAGATCTTCAGACCGACTGCGATATACCAGTCTGGTCTCGAATCCGAGGCATACACAGGCACCAGGAAGGGTTGTGGTGCAACCTGGTCAGGAAAGTCCCTCAATAGCAGTTCCCTGTCATGAAGCGATTCACGCACCAACCCAAACTGCAAGCTTTCGAGGTAACGCAAACCGCCATGGATCAAGCGCGTGGAACGGCTCGTGATGCCAGAACCAAAATCGTGCTTTTCAACCAGAGCGACCCGCAAACCACTGTGTGCTGCAAGTCTGGCAATGGCGCACCCATTGATTCCCCCGCCTACAACAACAACGTCATGATGACTGCTAGAATCCAATACTCAATCTAGCAGCCACCCCCTGGTATCCAAGTCTGCTGATCGTGAAGCCAGGCGGGCAATGCGTAAAGTATATTTATGGCCAATCTGCAAACGACGTTTTGCGGCATCAAGTTAAACAACCCCGTGCTTGCTGCCAGCGGGACATTCGGTTACGGTCTTGAATTCTCAACCCTTGTCGACCTGAAACAGATCGGCGGTCTCGTAGTCAAAGGATTGTCCATTAAGCCGATCTCAGGGAACCCTTCCCCCCGTGTCACGGAAACAGCCTCCGGGATGCTGAATTCCATTGGCCTTCAGAATGTCGGTGTTAAATCATTTGTCACCGACAAGCTGCCCAAACTCACAATCTATGGCATTCCCGTACTGGCCAACGTATTCGGCTTCAAGATCCAGGAATATGTGGAAGCAGTCCGGATTCTAGAGGATGCTGAGGGATTAGCCGGATATGAACTGAACGTTTCCTGTCCCAATACCCAACATGGAGGGCTGGAATTCGGTGCCGATGCCCAACAACTCCATGCAGCTGTTACGGCTGTAAAAGCTGTTGTTCGAAAACGCCCCCTGATAGTCAAGCTTTCGCCCAATGTGACAGATATCGCAAGCATGGCTCGGGCAGCCGAGGAAGCAGGTGCAGACGGGCTATCCCTGATCAACACTCTGCGAGGTCTTGCAGTCGATGCCAATACTTTCAAACCCGTACTCAGTACAGGCTATGGCGGCCTGTCAGGTCCAGCAATCAAGCCAGTTGCGTTGTACCAGCTTCACAAGGTCTACCAGACAGTCAATTTACCGATTCTCGGGATGGGTGGTATCGCTTGTGGAACAGATGTCGTGGAGTTCATGCTTTGCGGGGCAACAGGTGTGCAGGTAGGGACTGCCAGTTTCTGGGATCCAGCACGTGTGCTTGCACTTGCAGGAGAACTGAATACATTTCTCGATAGGAACAAAATCGAAAACGCTGCTGACCTGAAAGGTGCCCTTGAGATGAATACTCCTGCACCCGCTCCTTCCCAAACAGCCTAAGCCCAGGCCCGCACTTCGTCATCAAACGCATAGCGAAACGCATTGTTTACAAGACCATGAATTTCCTCTGGGGAAAAACCGACATCCAGCAAGTTATCTAGCTCTTCGGCCAAACTCACCCCAAAGAATGTGGGGTCATCAGTGTTAATGGTCAGCGGTACGCCTGCTTCAAGCAGCTTGCGGACAGGATGCTCACTCATTGATGAATAGACTCCAGTGCAGATATTGCTGCTGGGACACACTTCCAGTGGAATTTGATGCTCGGCCAGGTAGCGCACCAGGTCCGGATCCTCGGTTGAGCGAACACCATGCCCGATGCGCTCAACTTTCAGGACCCGCAAGGCATCCCAGACACCTTCCGGGCCAACAGCTTCACCAGCGTGGACCGTGGTTCGCAGACCGTTTTCACGGGCAATCTCATAGACCCTTTTGAACAAAGACGGGGGGAACCTGTGCTCAGCTCCACCCAGGGTTACCCCAATCACTGTCGGCGGCTTCAAGGGTAAGATTTCCAACAACAAACGCTCGGTCTCCATTGCCCCGATATTACGTACCAGATCAACAATCCAGCGGATCCTGGGAGCACCGGGCGGATCTTCAGACAACACTGCAAGCAGATCACCCAGTGCAATCCCCTGTTGCATGTACTCAATCAGGGAGACTGTAACTTCGACATAGATGATGTTCTGATCCAGAAAACCATGGCGAACATTCTCAACAAGCCCCCGGAAGTCCTCAATGTCCCGAACAAAGTAGCTTGTAAACAGATACGCTGCCAGGAACTGCTCGAAGTTTGCATATTGAAAAAGCGCATCCAGTTCGCTGTCAGGTTTTTGGGAGGACAAAATGTGCATTATGCCCGGATGGCGGCTCATGAACGCAACCTGTTTACTGGATGCCCCTTTCAAAGCTGTAGCAGGGGGATACTTGCGTATTAACTGGCTCAAATATACCTTCGGGATGGCTCCCCTGAGATGGACATGGAGTTCGGCCTTGCGTACCCGCTCAAGCTCCGACATCCTGGAATAGCTCAAGAGTCCTGACAGGATGGACAATGCTTGTAGAGCTTGAAGCTGATCAGATAAGCCGTGACCACAAACACTGCACCGGCAGTAGCAACTGCCAGCCCGGAATCACTTCCTACGAGTAGTCCCCTGGCAACAAAGAGCAAACCCAATCCGACAATACAGTCAGCAATGCAGCGACGGTGGTAATGACGGTTGCGATAGTCCAACGACAGACCCATCAAGCTGACAAGTGCAGATCCTGCCAGCAGGTAATCCTCAGTTTGCGGCCCCCAAAGCCCTGGAGTCGACAGGACAGCCAGACCACCTATAGCCAATGACACAACAACACAGAGAACAGTGTAGGCCAGGGCAGCCACTATACCAATGCGACCTGAAAATATAGTCGGAATGTTATGCAACAGAGCAGGCACTTAATTTCAAGTTAGCCAAAACTGGTTTCCTTTGCTCACTGCATACTGTTTTGCTTGATGAAGCAAGTCGGCAACATCCAGACAAGGCTTTGCAACCCTTACAAGGAGATGTCAGGAAGCCAAGATGGCTGCTCCTTGTTCAGGAAGGACTGTACACTGGCCTTTGCTTCTTCGGAAGATCTTCTTTCTGCCAGGGTATGAGCTGTAAGCGTACGTATGGTTTCATCAAATACCTGGTCAGCTAGTTCATTGACCATCTTCTTACTACTTGCAAGCGCTCCTGGTGCGCCTTTGAGAAACCGTTCTGCCAACTGCTGTGTCCTGCCATGAAGCTGCTCTGTTGGAATCACATCATCAGCCAACCCCCACTTCAACGCTTGCTGTGCGTCGACTGGTTCTGCTGTCAACATGAGCCGTTTCGCTGTACGAAAACCCAGAGCTTGCACAAGGTAAGGACTTATGATGGCTGGAACCAGTCCAAGTCGCACTTCACTCAGACGGAACACTGCATCCGCTGCAGCAATGACCAGGTCACAACAGCAGACTAACCGCAATATCTCACCAAGGGCGTGAACATGAGGTGTGAATTTGTGATAACCTATTTGCATTCAGCAAGTTAGGAACTAGACAAAGACACACCCCATGCGCACACACTGTATCACAATCGATCTGGCCAATCAGGGCCGCCGCCAAGTGCGCGCTCGCTTTGACGGCGGCCGCATGTCCTCCGATGGTGGCGCCCTGCTGCTGCAGGCTGTCGGGCAGCGACGACCTCAGCGGCGAACGCCGTCTGCGGGAGCGCGACCGGGGCCATCCGCTGGCCGGCTCGAGCTGGGCACCCCCGAGCAGGCCCCGCAGGACCGCTACAAGCGCATCGTGGCCGACCCGCAGCGGATCGTGGGGCAGATCCGGCAGCGCTGGCCGCGGGTGCGGGTGGTGGTGCGGGGGGACGCAGGGTTCTGCCGCGACGAGTTGATGGCGTGGTGCGAGGCGGCAGAGGGCGTCGACTACGTGTTCGGCCTGGCCCAGAACGCGCGGCTGAAGCGGGCGCTCGCGCAGCCGGGGGCTGGCCAGCGGGCGGGCGTCGCGGCGGTACCGCGATTTCCGCTATCGGACGCTGGCGAGCTGGAGCCGCAAGCGGCGGGTGGTGGGCCAGGCGGAGTGGTTGCCGGGCGGGGTGCGCGGGGACAACCAGCGCTTGGTGGTGACCAGCCTGGAGCGGGGGCGGATCGGGACCCAGCCGCTGTACGAGCAGCTGTACTGCGCGCGCGGGGACATGGAGAACCGCATCAAGGAGCAGCAGCTGGACCTGTTCGCGGACCGGACTTCGGCGGCGACGCGGCGGGCGAACCAGTTGCAGCTGTACTGGGCCCTGTTCGCGGCGGCGCTGCTGGAGGTGTTGCGACAACGCGGGCTGGCGGGGACGGAGCTGGCGCGGTTGCGGGCGGAGACGCCGGGATAGCCTGTGGGCCAGCGGGAGAGACAGCCGGGGCGCCACGCACGGCGGCCAGCGGGAGGTGTGTTCACCCTGCGCCAATTCGTCGAGCAGGACGGGCAGAGTGCCCCGGAACCGGTCCTGGTTGACGCAGATATGGCTACGCGAGGGGATTCCTGAACGCCAGGGCCGGGAAATCAGTTGCAGGCCCGCTTCCAACAGCCCATTGCCCGGGCCCGTGACGCCAAAACCCGAGGCTGCCTAGACTTGGTGAGCAATACGGGCTAACCCCATCCCCCCACCAATGGCAGCACACTGCACACTGGCAATCGTGGGTTTCGGCAAGGTGTGCAAGCTGTAAAGCAAGTCGGCGAGCCTCCTTGTATCCGCCAGGTTCTGTTCAAAATCCATATCACACATGCGCCGCATGTTATGCAGGTCTGCACCCGAGCAAAAACAACTGCCAGCAGCTTGCAGGATGACGACCCGTATTTTCGGGTCACTGCAATTTCCCTCAAGTTGCCTGAGTAGTTCCCGGATCAGATTTTCGTTCAGGGCATTGCGGGTTTCGGGCCTGTTCAGGGTAAGTCTTGCAATCCCGCTACTGTGCTCAAAGTTAACTAGATCTGACGACATTGCCCCAAATCATAGCGGAAATCCCTGGAGCCTACTGGATGAGAGGCACCACTACGGGGATAGTTCTTGGAGGCAAGCATGCTTTGTCGTTGCAGGCCTGGAACCGGAACGAGCCACTCAACTCGTTCAGACCATCCGGAACACCTTGCACCTGGAGTGTCGTCATGATTTCGATCAGCGAAGAAAACACGGACATCGGTTTTAAGGAGAATGGGTACTGGACTTCCTCTGCAGAGGGGTATTCGATGGAATCAACCGAAAACGGCATGTCATTCCACATCAGCCGGGTTGGTATGAGGTGGTCTTCCTGCGGTTGATCCGAGTTGATGTGGTAGCCCCGACGTATTCGTACTGTAACTGGAACCCGCAACGTGCCCGACTCCTGGATACTGACCCCGGGGCTTGGTTGAATCGTGGCAGCGGAAAACCCCAGTACCTGCGCCTGCAGTATTTCCGCCGATAACAGCAGCACACCCAATGCTACAAGATTGCTACAGCAGGGCCTCGATATCACTCTCATAACTGGCCTTGCTGACAAGTCCGGTATGGCGGCTAACGATGTTGCCGGACCTGTCTATTATCAGAGTGGTCGGAAGTGCATAAATCCCACCAAAGTCCTCACTCAACTCGTCGTCACCTACAACAACAGGGAAATTGGCATCCAGGTCGGCGAGGAAGGGCCGCACGACCTCCCAGCCCTCTTCATCCAGCGATACGGCCAGAACTGTGAACCCCTTGTCCTTGTACTTACGCTGGAACTCAATGAACCAGGGCATTTCAATCCTGCAAGGACCACACCATGTTGCCCAGAAGTTGAGCAGTACAACCTTTTCTGCAAGATCTTTATTAGAGAACTGCTCACCACCAGCTTCCATCAGGCTGAAATCAGGCAAGAGTTGCTTTTCAGCCGATAGTTCGGGCTGTCCTTCTTGTCCTGAACCATCGGGAGTCCCAGATCCGCACGCCAGCGTAATCAGGATGAATGTGAGTATGACCGTCACGTGAGGACTTCGTTGCATGAATGGACACCGCTTCTTAACAAATTATACTTGTTATCAGGATTTGTCCCGCTTTGTTCTCTCAGGCTGCACTGGGTCCTTGTTCTCTACACGTACTCCCAGTGCCCCTTGATGCAGGCGTACATGCAGAGAATCACCTTCCGTAACTTGTGCAGATTCACGGACAGGGACACCGTCTTCCCTCTCCACAATGGAATACCCACGATCAAGAATAGAGAGTGGGCTCAGGGCTGATAACGTCCCGGCGAGCACTCGAATCCTGGATGACTCCTGACCCAGCCTGGATTTCATGGCAGGCTTGATACGTTGAACTGCTGAGTCGAGGAGTTTTGCCTGACGTACCAAACGGACTCGTATATCAAGGGAAGCCAGCTTTTTCTCGCTGGCCTCAAGGCGCTGTTTAGTAAATCGCAACTGAGCCTGAATCCCCTGATACAGACCGTCACGATTATCCTCAAGGTATTGCCACTCCCTGTCCAGGCGTCGTTCAAGTAGGTGTGCAGCATGCTTGCTGTCGCACTCCCGCAATCGTCGAGCCAAACCTGCCAGCAGCAGTTGAAATGCACTGGTCGCACTTTTCTTTCTTTCTGCCAGTGTTCTTCGCAATGCCTGTACATCCGGAACAACAATTTCTGCTGCGGCAGAAGGTGTCGGAGCCCTCATGTCTGCAACAAAGTCGGCAATCGTAAAATCCGTTTCATGCCCTACTGCAGAAACCAGTGGGACTGCACTGGCTGCAATCGCACGAGCAACTTTCTCGTCGTTGAATGCCCACAGGTCTTCCAATGAGCCTCCACCCCGGGCAATAATCACAACTTCTGCCCACGGGTTCTGATTGAAATACTGTATACCTCCCACTATCTGGGCAGGAGCTGCGTCTCCCTGCACACTGGTCGGATAAAGCTTGATATGCAGGCCAGGGAAGCGGCGCCTGAGGACATTATGCATGTCATGAATCACCGCACCTTTCGGTGAACTCACAATGCCAATCCGTCGAGGCATGGTTGGCATAGCCTGCTTGCGCTCCTGATCAAAGAGCCCTTCCGATTCGAGTTTTTTCTTGAGTTGGAGAAAAGCCTGGTACAGGTTTCCCAGGCCATGCGGCCTCAGGGTTACGGCAATAAGCTGGTATTGCCCACGAATCTTGTAAACACCGAGTGAGCCTTGCACCACGACAGAAATGCCATCCTCGGGCAAGGTGTCCAAGGATTGTGCATCTCGACGGAAGCAAACGCAATTCAGAACTGCATCTTTGTCCTTCAATGTGAAATACAGGTGCCCGTTTGGAGATTTCTTGGAGTTAGAAATCTCCCCGCTGACTTGGATAAAGGACAGGCGAAGTTTCAGGATCCGGTGGATCGCATCGGTCAACTCGGAAACTGTGTATACCTGCTCGTTTCCCTGCCCTGAGATAGTACTCATCGTGACTCAAGCTCTTTGTGAGGCAGGAAATGGTTGACCAAAAGAACCAGGGTCGTGCCCATTACGATTCCGAGAATAGCTAGCATGTCCAGATACGCTTTGAACAGCGGTACAAGCTCAGGCATCCAGCCCACCATCAGTAACCCATGGCTATAGTGCGTAATTGCCACAAGAATACCGAAAACACTACAGAGAGCCAGAGCCAACCGTAAATAGATAGACTGCTTGCGACCAACCAGCCCTGTTAGGCAAATGGAAGCCAGGACAAAAGCCAGGATTGCAGCAACAACATTACGCACCAAAAAACCGTTCATGTATTCCTCACGAACTATGGCGCTAAGCGAATACCACAACTCAAACACGTAAAAGAACATGTAGTAAGTCACAAAAAAAGCTGCCAATGAAAATGCAAGCTGAAGCAGTCGCTGCTTCCACAAAACCACTATAAAGACAACCAGAAACCAGCAAACTGCAATCATCACTGGCAGCTTTCTGGCATTTTTCTCTTTTGCAAATGCCTTGTCACGATTCGGCAGATGCGCTTCCAGGGTTTGCTGTTGCTGCTTTTCACGCACTTGACCTGCGGCTTTCAGGTCCTCTGGAAAATCAAGTGCTTCCCACATTACCTTGCCCTGGTTGTTGGCCGGAATCGGTAAACCAAGCAGGATACTGATTGTGGGTGTCAAATCAGCCAGTTGCCCTTCAAGTCCTTTAGCGGACCGGATCCCCTTGCCGGACATCGCAAAGGGTGCCAATATAACTTCAGGTTCGCTTCCCCCATGACCACCTTTTCCGTAGCGATCGATGTGACCATGATCCGAGACAGCCAGGAATGTAGTATTCGGGCCGTCAAGGCTGGACAACAACTGTCCCATGCAATTGTCCACTTCTGAAGTGGCCAACTTGTAAGCTTCCGAAAGGCCACCGTAGTCATGACCCGCTTCATCTCCCGCAACTAGTCCTGCTAGAAGCAACTGGGCATCAGAGCCAACAAGATGATCCATGGCTTCCTTGCAGGAATCCTGCTGCCATAAGACGATCTGCTCTGCGGGTTTGCCTGCTTTTAGTTTCTGGCCAAATCCACGAAAATCTTTGCCAATGTATTCCCCGAATGCTACCTTCCAGAAACCAGAGCCATAGACTCGCGTCCTGGTACCCTGCCGATCCGCCAGGCTGAAAATCGACTGGACCTGGGGTGGTGAAAGCAGGGTATTGTTTGTCACGCCGTGTATTTCAGGCAAAGCACCTGTTGCAAGCGTGGCTCTTGCCGGGTTGGAAAGGGAAGGCTGGACTACCTGGACCGAACCCGAGGCACCGTTATCAGCAATGGTGTTCCAGGCTGTCAGTTCAAGTGCCCTGTCAACTCGCATGCCGTCCAGAACAAATACTACAAGACGATCTGTGAGTACAGGACCGGATTGAAAGTCCTGCTCCAGCGTGTATTCACTACGGTAGTCCGAGATGCTCTTCCAGGAGCGATCCGCCAGAAACAGGCAAACAGCTGCCAGGCAAATCAGATAGGCAAATTGAAGGATGAAACGCTTGGAGAGCAAACGGGATTATTATCTCGCACTTAAGCACCACCTCAAGCAACTGCGTTTTCATTTCTGGAATCAGTCGCAACAAACACCGCTCAAACCCAATCTGCAGGAACTGTCTGTTTCTTGGAATAATGTCAGGTTATGGCTGCAATAAAAGACTTCGCGGAAATGATCGGCAAAACCCTTGACCAGTTGAACCTCAAAACTCGGGATGAAGTAGTTGGCAAAGTGATTGCCATGAAAATCTACTCTCCTCAAAACCTTGCACTACAACGCATCGAGGCAATTGGGGACAGCGTATCCGAATGTGTGGAACAACTAAAAAGTCATGACCTGGATCCACTGGAGTATGAATTTTCCCGCATGAATCCGCCATTCCTGGCTCGTTAATTTATCCCGCGATCAGATAGCATGTGATCGTGAGCTTTGGAATTCTACTTGTATTGTTGACCTGTTGCATATTGCTGTTGCTCAAAGTACACTTTATCCACAGTTGCAGAACCTCTTTGATTCGGATGAACACGATTCTTGAATCCGCTCCTCAGCCTAAAGGGAGAGACTCCAGCTACAACTTTTCTATAAGATGATGAACAACATGACAAACAGACGCTCTTTCATGGCAGCCGCTGCTGCCCCCATGTTCCTGCCCTCTTCAGCTGCTGGTGCCAACGACCGGGTTTCGGTGGCCTTGATCGGCGCCGGTGGCCGTGGCCGAAGGGTGTTGGGGGCATTTATTGAGCTAGGCTCACCTGCCCTGGGCGTCTGTGATGTCTATCAGCCCAATCTTGAAAAAGGTCTTGAGGTTGCAGGGGAACAGGCTCAGACCTATTCGGACTATCGTGAAGTACTGGATCGCAAGGATGTGGACGCAGTTCTGATTGCAACCCCGGACCACTGGCATGTCCCAATGATGCTCGACGCTGTTGCAGCCGGAAAGGATGTTTATTGTGAAAAGCCCATGTCCCATTCAATCTCGGAGGGAGCAAAAGCCATTCAAGGCGTACGTAGTACGGACCGTATCGTACAAATTGGCATGCAGCGACGCAGCACACCCTGGATCATCAAGATGCAGCAGGCTGTCGCAGATGGAGCGATCGGCAATATCACCATGGCCAGAGCGGAGTGGAACTGGACTATCTCAAAGCCACTCGACAACACAGAACTTCCAGGCGAACTGGATGAAGAACGATTTCTCGGCAACGCTGCACAGTCTCTCGAACCTATGATGTTTCGCAAGTGGCGTTATTTCTGGGCATTCTCGGGTGGCAACATGACAGACCAGGGCACTCACCTGATGGATGTCGTGCAGTGGTTTTCTGAAGTACAAACACCCCGCTCCGCTACTTGCCAAGGCAAGGTAATCGGCATGCATGGCTCTGAAACCCCGGATTGTTTTGCAGCCACCTTCGACTACGGCAGATTTCTGGCAACCTGGAGCCTGAACTACAACAACGATTACCAGTCAGGCTGGACAATTGAGCTGCTTGGAGATGACGGAACGGTTGTTCTGAATAACCGTGGTTACAAGCTCTACGATGCACCCTGGGTCGGTAACCAGGAACCTGTCGAGGTCGTGGAAGACAGACTGCCAACCATCCCGCATGTCCGCAACTTCCTCGAATGCATCAAGAGCCGTGAGGAACCCAACGCACCGGTCGAAGTCGGCCACAGTGCGGTCTGTGGGCCACACCTGGCCAACATTGCATTTCAACGCAGGGCAATGGCATTCCTGAATCCGGAAGCAACTGAGGTCTACTGAGTCCTACCTGCTGTCCCTGTTGTCAACAACCCCACAAAAACCTTGAATCTCGTTACGATCAAAAAGAATGTCTGCTTACCTGGCCAGCCTTGTTGAACGAGCAAGTGCCAACAAGCGACGGATCATTTTCCCTGAAGGAGATGATCCAAGGGTAAGGGAGGCCTGTGCAAGACTGGCCAGGGACTCGGTAGTCGAGCCAATTTTGGTCAGTCTGAACACCCAATGCCCACCCGGTGTAAGCTGCTCCCACCCGGAATCGAGCGACAAGATTCGGCGCTATGCACAAATCTACTACGAACGTCGTCGTGCTCGCGGCATGACGAGCATGGAGGCAGCAAGTATCGCCAGGAACTCCTTGTACTACGGATCCCTGATGCTGGAGAACGGGGATGTTGACGGCCTTGTTGGTGGGGCCAAGAACACCACAGCAACTACCCTGCGGGCATTGATCGAATGCGTTGGTGTTCGTCCGGATTTCAAGCTGGTGTCCAGCTTCATGGTGCAGGTGCATCCGAATCCGCAATTCGGGGCTGGTGGCGTGATGGTTTTCTCGGATCCTGCCGTTGTACCCGATCCTTCTGCAGATCAACTTGCGGATATTGCTATTGCCTCCGCCAGGAACAGTCGCAGCCTGCTGGATGCTGAACCCTGCGTTGCACTACTCTCGTTTTCCACCAAGGGCAGTGCCGAACATCGCATGGTCGACAAGGTCATCGAAGCATTGCGTATTGTCAAAAGCCGTGCTCCGGAACTGAAGATAGATGGAGAATTGCAAGCTGATGCAGCGCTTGTCGAATCCGTAGGCGCATCAAAAGCACCAGGATCCCCTGTAGCTGGCAAAGCCAATGTACTCGTGTTCCCGGACCTGAACTCAGCCAATATCGGTTACAAGCTTGCAGAACGTCTGGGGGGGGCAGCTTCCCTCGGACCATTCCTGCAAGGACTGAACAAGCCTGCCAATGACCTGTCCCGGGGCTGTTCCGTGGATGACATCTACTATGTAGCTGCAGTCACTGCCCTGCAGGCTGCCGGGGAAGCATAGGCTCGCCCTGATTACCGGATTCGGCTGGAACGCATGGACCCGGTCCAATGCAAGTAACTGATCAAACGTGTTCTCTCACGCCACATGAAGTTCCAGAAAACAGAGGCTGTGACTGTTTCAGCTTTCAGCCCGGAATAAGTCTCAATCCGCCAGCGAAGGTAAGGGCTGCACCAGGGTCTGAATCGGTAACCACGCGTCGAATGCAACAGGAACCTCCCGACTTCCAGCCAAACACGCAGATTCCTGATAATTTGTACCATCAGTCTGCATAGTAACCAGGACGGTGACGTACTTTGAAACGCTTGGCATTGCTTTGCAACTCAATCTTGATACGGCGATACCCAGGTGGATTTCCCTGCGGACGGGTGTATTCCATGATGTACTGGTTCCGGATGTCAGCAGCAATGCGCTTAACCAAGGGTCCTACTTCGTCAGTACTTACAGGAAAATAAGCCGGACCACCTGTTTGCCGGGTCAGGCTTCTGAGATGCCGTTCAGCCCGCTTGGCCGCCCGGCGTTCCTCATCAGTCAGCAGACCAATGCCATAGATTGTTACATTGCTGCTCTGAAGCTTTCGGACAAGTATCTCAAGATCCATCCGGCTTGACGTATCCTCCCCGTCGGAAATGATCAACAAGGCTCTCTTGTTGTAGCTCTTCTTGCCTTTTTCAATCAGGTGATCCAGCGCGATGCTAGTCGCATCGTAAAGTGCTGTTCCGCCCCTTGAATCAATACGCTGCAGGGCATCCTGCAAGCGGTTAATGCTACTCGTGAAATCCTGGTCCAGATAGGCTTCTTCGTTGAAGTTGACAATGAAGACCTCATCTTGCGGGTTGGATTCCTTGACAAACTGCAGGGCAGCAGCATTGACTTGGTGGCGTTTATCACGCATGCTGCCTGAATTGTCGATTACCAGACCGATTGAAACAGGTACATCCCCCTGAAGAAAATATGTCAGTTCCTGCGACCTGTCGTCCTCGTAAATCTTAAACGACTCCCTCTTCAGATCCGTAATAAAGCGATCCTCACTATCTACAACCGTCACATGCAGGACCACCCTCTGTGTTTCAACACAGAAAGCAATCCCGGGAGCACAGTCCTGAGGATAGCTGGAACTTGATGGCTGCGCCAAAGCGAATCCAGCGAGCCCGGCGAATGCAAGCAGGGAACCAAATACACGTTTGATCATTTCGATTTCAGGTTGAACAGACTCAATCCCAGGAAAGACTAGCGGGTCGGTGCATAGTACCCGTTGCGGTAGTAAGCTCGCAATTCGGGCATGCCCCGTATCTTCTTGATCTCGACTCTTACACGACGCCATTTGCCATCCTTCTGCCTATTAGTCGGGATGTATCCGAGGACATATTGGTTTCGTAATTCAATACCTATCTTCTCAGCAATATCGGGTAGCTCGTTTACGTTCTGCACAGCAAACTGCCTGCCGCCTGTGGATTCAGCTATCTCAGTCAGCAATCCAGGTCCTGCTGCCTCTTCCGGCGTGCGACTGCGTGTTGTGTAAGGTTCATAGATTCCAATGGCATAAATCTGCACATCGGATTCCCTGACCATCCGTTTGATTTCACGTGGCGTGTAACGACTGGAGTTATCTCCGCCATCTGAAATTATCAGCAATGCTTTTTGACTGTTTTTTGCATCCTTCATCTGATTTAGCGCCAAGTAGATCGCATCCAGCATCGCGGTGCGACCTTTCGAGCGCACAAATGTAAGACGGTTCTGGATCTCTTCCAGACTCTTGGTGAAACTTGTCACCATCTCCGGGCGGTTGTTGAACTGCACCAGGAAGAACTCATCATGCGGGTTCATGGTCTTGAAGAACTGGGTTACTGCCTCGCGGGCCTTGTTCATCTTGTACCCCATGCTCCCAGAAGCATCGAAAACCACAGCCAGCGACAAGGGTGCTTCTTCAGCCCCGAACTGCTTGATAATCTGCTGTTTGCTGTCTTCCCTGAGAAGGAAATGTTCCTTGTCAAGTCCCGTTACCATACGGCCTGTGGGATCTGTCACAGACACATTGATCAAGGCCATCTCGACATCAACCTTGATGATTTCCCTTTGTTGGAAATCGATTTCAGGCTCGCCGGTATCCGGTGGAATCCTGAGTGCTACATCAACCTCAGCTGACTGCAAGAACAGACTGAGAGCCAAACCAGGGGCAAGCCGCACCGCTGATCTGCAAAATCCTGACAATGAATGGATCCATCTCATGGCCTGCACCAGAATCTCATTTCCTTGCCTTTTCGATGCCACAATACGGCCGTCATGTTATTTATGTATGGCGGTAACAGCATAGCACCGTAGCTACTCTGCATCTCATCAAGTCAAGCAGTTCTGAACATTTACAACAGCGACCCGGCAACATACAGATGAATCCGGGATTCCAGCTCTCACACCAATACATTCGGTACTGGTTCACACCTTGCATCCTGCACCTGGTTCGAGAGTAGTCACCCTCTCTTATTGTGATATCCTTAATTGTGCCGATTGACAAGGCTGGCAGCCGCTTTTTAGGCAGCATGGCCCCCAGCCGCAGCAGCATCAGACGGAACAAGCGAAATGGTCTCAACTCAGCGCGGAAACCTTGTGCTGACAATCATTTAGAGCATTCCCTGAGAGTGCTTGTTCCTCGAAAACCAATCCTTTCAACTGCGTGCAACAGGAGAGCCTGATGGTGGTTTTTACTGATGCCTGACACCAAGTTTATTTTTGTTACGGGCGGTGTTGTTTCCTCGCTCGGGAAGGGAATTGCAGCAGCTTCTATAGCCAACCTGCTCGAAAGCCGTGGATTAAAAGTCACACTGCAGAAACTCGACCCCTACCTGAACATTGACCCGGGTACGATGAGTCCATTCCAGCACGGGGAGGTTTATGTCACTGATGACGGGGCAGAGACCGACCTGGATCTCGGACACTACGAAAGATTCACGCATGCTGTTCTGACAGGCGCAAACAACGCTACAAGCGGGAGCATCTACGAACGCATCCTGGCAAAGGAACGGCGTGGGGATTACCTGGGCAAGACAGTGCAGGTTATTCCGCACGTCACCAATGCCATTCGTGAGCAAATTAACAAGGTCGCAGCACAGGATGTTGATGTTGTACTGACAGAAATTGGTGGTACTGTTGGCGACATTGAATCCCTGCCGTTTATTGAAGCGATTCGGCAAGTAAGGCAACGTGTGGGGCGCTCGGGGTGTGTATTCGTCCATGTCACGCTAGTCCCTTACATTGCTGCAGCCGGAGAATTAAAGACCAAGCCGACGCAGCACAGTGTCAAGGAACTCCGTGCGTTGGGCATCCAGCCTGACATCCTGATCTGCCGCACCGATACAAGTCTGTCCCAAGAGATTCGGAAGAAAATCTCCTCTTTCTGTGATGTCGATGAGGAAGCAGTAATCGGAGCTGAAGATGTCGATACGGTCTACCAGGTTCCTATAAACTTCGCCGAGCAGGGTGTCGATGAAATCGTGCTGAATCGGCTTCAATTGAAAGTCGGGCAGCACAATCTGGGGCCCTGGAAAGACATGGTCCGTCGCCTACGCGAACCCAGAGACATGGTAACAATCGGCATTGTTGGCAAGTACGTCGACTACGAAGACTCCTACAAGAGCATCAAGGAAGCCTTACTGCACGGTGGTCTGGGCTATGACCTGAAGGTAGACATTAAATGGATCGAAGCCGAAGGCATTACCCGCGAAAACAGTACCCGACAGCTAGGACACTGTGATGGCATCCTTGTACCTGGAGGGTTCGGCATCAGAGGTATTGACGGCATGATTGAAACTATTCGCTATGCCCGTGAAAGTCGCACTCCATACTTTGGCATCTGCTTGGGGATGCAAACCATGGTGATTGAATACTTGCGAAATGTTTGTTGTATCAAGGAAGCGAACTCCGCAGAATTCGACCCCGAATCCTCTCATCGTGCATTCCTGAAACTGCGTGAACTCAAGGGAATTGAGGACTTGGGTGGCACCATGCGAGTCGGTGCTTGGCCCTGCCATCTGCAAGCTGGCAGTCTTGCAGCCCGTGCCTACAACACACTGGAAATCAGTGAACGACACCGTCACCGGTACGAGTTCAACCGCCCGGAGTATGAACACATCCTGACCAGCCATGGGATGCAAATCATGGGCGATACCCCTGAGACCCACTACGTAGAAATCTGTGAATTACCGGAACATCCCTGGTATCTGGGATGCCAGTTTCACCCGGAGTTCAAGTCCAAGCCTCTGGAGCCACACCCCTTGTACCAGAGTTTTATTGGCGCCAGCTACAAGAATCGCCAGCAAAGCCACAAGGCAAGTGCGCAAAGGGAAAATGAGCAGTTCCTGCGACTCACGACTGAAGAATTGAGTACTCTGGAAGCTCTGGATACCGTAAAGAGCAGCATGCAGGAATAGTCCTGTCCTGCTGATATATTCATAGTTTCACTTGGGATTCATGCTTAAGTTCGGACAATTTGGAGTCGGCCGGATCGGCCAGATGCATGCCTTGAACCTGACTGCAACTCCCCATGCAAAACTGCTTGCCATCTACGACATTGATTTGCAGGCCAGTGCCAGACTGGCTGCAGAAACTGGCAGTCAAGCCGTCAATTCGGTGGATGCGTTGCTAGATGATGCCTCAATCGATGCAGTCCTGATCGCCTCATCCACGGAAACCCACTGCGAGTTAATCGAGCGTTCTGTTCAGGCAGGCAAGGCTGTCCTTTGTGAGAAACCAATCCATCTGGACATTACACGTGTGGATGCCTGCAAGGGGATTGTTACCTCCACGGGCCAACCTGTCCAGATCGGCTTCAATCGAAGATTCGACCCGACCCATAATGCGCTACAGCAAGCAGTTCAGGACGGTGAAATCGGCAAATTGGAACAGGTCATTATCTCCAGTCGCGACCCTGCACCACCTCCCATCGAGTACCTGCAAGGCTCCGGTGGACTGTTTCGCGACATGATGATTCATGATTTTGATATGGCACGGTTTCTGATGGGTGAAGAACCAGTGGAAATCACCGCGATGGGCTGTGTACTGGTTGATCCAGCGGTTGGAGAAATTGGTGATATCGATACAGCCATGGTTGTGATGCGTATGGTGTCAGGCGCACTCTGCCATATCAACTGCTCACGTCGCTGCGCATATGGTTATGACCAACGCATTGAGGTATTTGGTGAGAAGGGCATGCTTGTTTCCACCAACCCGACCTCGTCGAATCTCGAACGCTATTCGGAGTCAAAGACATCAGCCAGGGATAAACTGCATCATTTCTTTCTTGAACGTTATGCTGAGTCCTACCACCATGAGATTGATGCATTCATCAACTCCGTGGAATCAGGGAATCCAGTCTGCCCCGGCTTTGAAGATGGCAGGCGTGCCCTGATACTGGCCAACGCTGCAGAGGAGTCCTCCAGAAGTGGACAGTCAGTCCTCATCCCCGAGTAGTGGTTACGTCTGAACGCAATCGGCAATCAGTGGCACATTGAACCAATGCTACTGTTATCCGGAACTCGGCAATGCTGCTCGCCAACCCGCTCGCAACCGTTGCGAGAGTTGCTCTACAAGCCCTGAGTGCTAGGCTCGCCCTGCAAGATTCACCGTCTCCCACGGTGCAATCCCGTAATCGTAAAGTTCTTGTGCCAAAAGCATCTGCTTGCGGTCAACCCACTCCGTGTAATGGTACCGGTCCGTATGCATGGTGTAGCCCATTTGTTGCCAGGCCTGTCAGTCAGGTAGGGACGTGTGAACTGACTAAATGCTGCCTGTTTCGGCTCGCGCAACCAGAAGATCCTTGATGGCGTGAAGGCGGCAGTGGAGGAATCACAGTCATGTTGATTGCCCACAAAATCGCGCTGGATTTAAACAACGTGCAGGCGACGTACATGGCACGAGCGGCGGGTATAGCCCGGTTTGCTTAATAACTGGCACTGGCGGAGTGGCAGCATCAGTACGAGGCATGGAAGGCCGACAATAGCCAGTCCAAGCCCTCTCAAGCTACCTTGCGACGCCAACTCAATGCCATCAAGCGCGAGCAATTCCCATGGATGCTCGAGGTCACCAGGAACACGCCACAAATGGCGATTGTCCAGTTGGGCTAAGCGTTCAGGAACTTGTTTGCCGGTCGTGACCGTTACCCGCAGTTCCGCAAGAAAGGCGTGCGCGACCGCTTTACCCTCACCAACGACCAATTCCGTGTTGGCGGCAGCCGTATACACATCCCTAACCTTGGTTGGGTGTGCCTGCGCGAGTCATTGCGCTTCTCTGGCAAAATCATGTCGACCACGATTTCCCGTGTGCCCGACCGCTGGTTTGTCAGTCTCACCGTAGATACACCCGATACATCCCATCTGCCCCAAGCCGAAAACCAGGGCGCGGTTGGTGTGGATTTAGGTGTATCCGCTTTCACAACACTCTTGACAGGAGAGTCCCCCGTTCCCGGCCCCAAGCCACACAAGGCATTGCTCAAGCGCCAGCAACGCTTGTCCCGCAGTTTGAGCCGCAAGGAAAAAGGCTCGGCCAATCGCAGGAAAGCCAAGGTGAAGCTGGCAAGGCTGCACGCGAGTATCAGCAACATCCGCAAGGATGCACAGCACAGGCTCACAACAGATCCCACGCGCCGGTTCCACACCAGCAGCATCGAGGATTTGAACGTGCAAGGCATGCTGCGAAACCGCCATCTGGCACGCTCCATTGATGACATGGGGTTCCATGAGTGTAGGCTGCAACTGGAATACAAGGCCGAGATGCGTGGTGGTGTCGTAGTGGTAGTAGATCGCTGGTTTGCCAGCAGCAAGACCTGCTCTCACTGCGGGCACAAGCTGGACAGCCTACCACTATCGGTGCGCGAGTGGGTGTGCCCGGAATGCGACATGAAACATGATCGAGACAGGAATGCTGCGATCAACCTGAAGAATTACGCCGTGAGTTCCACGGTGTCTGCCTGTGGAAGGGAAGGTGTTGGCTCTGGTCGTAAGACCAGAATGAAACAGGCCCCAGTAAAGCAGGAAGTTAGCATCATAGCTACCTATGAGTAGTTATGGATAGGTAAATCGCTATGAAAAGTACATTCGGCTTACTATCCACTGCAGGTTGCAGCCCGGCCATTACACCAGGATGCTGTATGGGTTTTGTAGCAACCACCGGCCAACGATCGGCAATCATATTGGGTAATTCTGTGCCATCCAACAGGTTCTAGGGCGCCCGGCCAGCGTACTTTTCCCCGCCATCCAGTTCCTCGAGCTTGAAGCGAACACTGACTATAAAGGGTTCCTGCCCTTTGACCCAATGCCCATAGGTGGTCGTGACGAAAGTTCCATCCGGCAGCAGTTCAAGCCCCGGATAGGCAGTATCACTACCAACATGGTTATCCATTAGTCGTACTCGGTACTGGCCTTCCCTACCCTCGACTATGTCATCGTAAGTTCCAACCCAACCAACCCAGTCACCACGCGTCGGACTTTCCCGCGTAGTGTCCCTAAAGGTGATGAACAGCCGTCCATCAGGTGCATACTTTGCTGTATGTCGATCACCGGTCAGAGCAGCAGGAAGTTCACGGGGCTCTGTCCAGGTCTTGCCTTCATCATTGGAAATGACCACAAACGAATTGAGCTTGCGACTGTTTTCACGTAGTAACACGGCAATCTGCTTGCCATCAGGCGAACGCAAGACACCCGGCTCACACAGGTGGGCTAACGGGTGTTCGGCAATCACTTCAGGCTGTATCCAGTTCAACCCGCCGTCCTTTGAAACAGTCATGTAAACCTTGAATTGCTTGCCTTCAGGATGCTCTGGAGGGTCTCTCAACCAACGGCCGTCATCGTGAAAGAAGGCCATATGTGACCCGTCTTTCAACGCAACCATACTGCCCATGGCCACGATGCCTCCGAAGCTGGGACCATTCGTCTGGATAGGCTCCAGCGGAGACCAGGTCTCACCATCGTCCATGGAATATGCCACTCGAATGCCTCCGGCCTTGCCAGAAAACATTACAATTCGCGGCACACCCTGATGGTCGATCAGCCGGAACAGTGTTGGCACTTCCTTCGAATCAGACCAGTTATCCGGTACAGGCAGTCGCCCGGTCCAGGTGAGCCCACCATCGAAGCTTTTCTTGTAAACAATCGCACCGCCTCCATGGCCTTTGGGATAGGTGATCAGGATCGTCTTGTTGTCAGGAAGCAACAACGTGGAGGGATGCCCCAGGTACTGCCCCGGTTCACGGTCCACCACTACCTGGCGATATGTTTCATGTGCGATGTCCACTGTAGGAATCTTATAGCCTGCAGGCATCATGCCCTGAGCTGCCAGGGTGGAATGTCCCATCAAGAAGATTGGCAGCAATAACCAGTGGTGTTGTTTCAAAAAGAAATTGTCTGATCGAATCACGTTGATACCTCAGTCTAGTTCGCTCCCTGCGGCACAAGGTAATCAGGATACTCCCGGCTACCTGGCCGTTGGTACTGCCCGTTTATGAAAGTTGCATCAATCTCAGCTTTCAGACGCATTACACTTACAGTGCCGAGGGATGGATCTGCAGTCTTTTGCCGCCATTCAAGGAGTACTTTTTTCAGTTCTTCCAGAATCTCTTGATGCCCGGAATCACCAGCAATACTGTGGAATTCAAAAGGGTCATGATCAAGGTCGTACAGCTCGAACTCCGGAGGCTAACGCATCAGGGCATATGCCTTACACACCTGTGACGAGGCCTCGTCAAGTGCTAACTGCATCTCTTGCTGTCCTACGAACCTGTCGATGGTGAACTCGTAACCAGAGTTCGGCTGGTCTGGTTGAAGGTCCCAGGTCAACTTGTAACGCTCATCCCTTACTGCCCTCTGGGGATAGTAGTTGTGATTCGAATGAACGTGGCACTCGGTGAACAGATGTTTGCGCCGGAAACTGCTTCTGTCAACAGTAACGGCTCCAACGAACTGCCAGGCAAATTACTAACTGACTCAGCACCAGCTGCTGCAAGAAATGTCGGCGTCAAGTCGAGCATCGAGACAAGTTCCTGACGCACCTGATTCGCTTTCTGGTGACCGTCTAGTGAACAATCATCGGGATACACAGCCTGCCCTCGTAACAGGTCCGCTTACCTCGCAGCAGGTCCGCTCCATGATCCCCGATGTAGACGATTAGTGTGTTGTCGTATTTTCCGCTTTGCCTCAGTGAACCAAGCAAATCCCCGATCAAAACATCCAGTCGGTTACTTGAGTTGTAGTAGTTCGCCGTATCTTTTTGCAGGACGGGAGAATCAAGCCCCATATAAGCCATTGGTATCACATCAGCCTCGGATAGCGGATGCAGTGGCAGTCCATCCAACTGGGGCAGAAATGGACGATGCGCATCGGGGTAGTTCACCGACAGGAAGAATGGCTCATCAGATTCTGTAAAGAATTCGCCTGCGAGCCGGGCATAGGCAGTCTGGTCTTCCCGCTGGAAGTTCGACTTAGGGATACGCACGAAGCCAAATGGAACTGCTTCCGGTGGATTGACGTGAAACTTGCCTAGTATTCCTGTCCGATAACCGGCATCTTGCAGACTTCGAACAATGTTGGCGGTATCTTCCCGATAAAGGCGATAATTTCAGGTCGCCGGTCCGATCTAGCCATTCTGGTGGGGATACAAGCCTGTCAGGAACGCTGCTCTAGATGGACTACAGCCTGCCTGTGGAACATATGCATTAGCAAATCGCACACCGGCAGTTGCCAGCACATCAAGATTGGGTGTCTGTGCATACAGATCACCGTAGGAACCAATCTCTGGACCGTTGTCCTCCGAAACAATCAACAGGCTGTTGGGGCGACTGTCTGTTGCACATGCAATACCACCGAGAAACATGACAACGCCAATGACCATGGACTGGCGGTTCTGGTAATGTGCGTCAAAACAGTCCTTGATATAAAGGGGATTACTCACCTATTCCACAGGGCTGAGGCGGTCCAACTGACCTGCAAGCCCGTATCCAGGCCCAATCGCTTCTCGGATGGAAGGCCCTCAACATGCGGTGTCACAAGGGGTTGTCCTGACTCTGGTCCCGGCAAATCGCCGCAGACCACCACTAGATCTGCCATCACCCAAAACAGGGGAAACCGGTTCCTCGAACTACCAGGCCGCCACAGTGCCGTCTTTACGGGGGTCGGTTCCACCAAACAGGACCCCACGCTCCCAGTCAATCTGGATTGCTTGGTAGCCACCCATTGGCCCTGATTCCTTGACGGTGTGTCCCATGCTCCTCAGCTCATTGGCGACCTCTGGAGCGATCCCGTCCTCAAGCCCAACCCCACCACCATTGCTGTGGCTGGCGCGCGGAGCTTCGCCGGCTTCCTGAACATTCATCCCAAATTCGATCATGTTCAGTAGCACCTGGACGTGCCCCTGCGGTTGCAAAGCCCCGCCCATGACACCAAACGACAGCCAGGGTTTGCCGTCCTTGAAGGCCATTGCTGGAATGATCGTGTGATAAGGCCGCTTCCGGCCTTCGATCCGGTTCGGGTGCTCGGGATCGAGCGAGAACAAAGCGCCCCGGTCCTGCAGCAGGAGTCCAGTATCCGGGACTACGATGCCAGAGCCGAATGCTTGAAAGAGGCTGTTGATAAAGGAAACGGCATTACGGTCCTTGTCAACGACGGTGAAGTAGACGGTATCACCGTTCTCTTCAAGCCATCGAATCGGGGCCTTGATCCCTGTGCTTACGTTCTGGGCAGCCTTGTGAATGTCGATCCGCTTCTGCTGCCGACGAGCGTAGTCTTTCGAAATAATCGTTGAAACCGGTAACTCGGCGCGGTTAGGATCGGCGAGCCATGCACCTAGATCGGCAAAGGCAAGCTTCTTGGCCTCGACGAAAAGATGCAGATACTTGGCCGAGTTGTGATTACTTTCCTTCATGTCATACCCTTCCAGGATGTTCAGCATCTCAAGTGCTGCCATCCCCTGCCCGTTGGGTGGCAACTCGAAGATGCGGTGCCCCTTGTAGGTGGTACTGATCGGCTCGACCCAGTCCGAGTGTTGAAAGGCAAGGTCTTCCATGGTCATGGGCCAACCCAGGCTGTTCAAACGCTCGACGATCTTGCGCGCGATCTCGCCCTTGTAGAAGGCGTCTCGGCCGCCCTGTGCGATCTGTCGATACGTCCAAGCGAGCGGCTTGTTCACGAAGACGTCACCGTGAGCTGGTGGTTTGCCGTCGGTGAAATACGCCCGAACGAACTCAGGGTCGTTTTCGTACAAGGCACCGTTACTTGCCCAGTTGGAAGCAAAGATTTCCGACACCGGGAACCCATCCTCGGCATATCCGATGGCAGGCTCGAGCACCTGTTCAAGAGACATCGTGCCGTGTTTTTCAAGCAACGTCACCCAGCCATCAACAGCCCCCGGCACGGTGACGGAAAACGCACCCTTCGTGGGAATTTCGTCGAGGTTGCGGTTTCTGAAAAAGTCGATGTCCGCTGCCTTGGGCGAAAAACCGCTCGCATTGAGACCGGCCAGCTCACCCGTCTCGGCGATATAAACAAGCGCAAACATGTCGCCGGCCGGACCCGTCATCATCGGGGCGACCAGAGCCAGCGTGGCCGCAGTAGCCACTGCCGCATCCACGGCGTTTCCTCCTTGTTGTAAGATCCGCAATCCCACTTGCGAAGCGAGAGGCTGGCTTGCAGCGACCATCCCGTTTTGTGCGACCACTGCTGAGCGCCCAGCCTTGGGGATGGGGCGGACTCCAGCCATAATCACACTGGAGAACACGATGGCCACTGTGAGAATACACAGAAATGACATAGTAAACTCCGAGGACCAATTTTCGATCTTAGAAAACAGCATTTAGACTCCACAATTGCACAGATGGTCAGGGTCACCAACGTTTCCTGAGTTTAGCCTATCGATGTCAGGTGAATCAGGATATCATTTGGAATAAACGGCAGCTCGCGGCAGCTACTCGAACGGGACCACGTCGGCATCTGCGGAACCCATTCTGCTTGCAGGCTTTCCAGAGGCTGCAGCCCCAAGGCTTCAGCCTCTGGCGTGCGATCCAACCAAGACTCCTCAGAACCGCAAGCCTCAGTTAATCTCGCCGCCTGTAACTCTTTTCTGCAGTAGCGAACTAATCCAAAAAAGCACCTCGGCCTTCCCGAGGAATAATCTTAAGCATTTGGCCGAAATAGAGTGACATACAACACCGCGCCAGCTCATCCCGGTCCTCACTGCGTAGCCCGTTCGTGCGGCTGCCTTGATCCAGCTCCACCTGCTTCACCCAGCGCCGCACTGATTCCAAAAAATCTCGAATTCGCGCGCGATCTGCAATGCGATGTGGTCACCGACTTGTGCCAGCTTCTGCTCCTTGAAGTCCTTCGGATAGGCCTTCACATTCGCTTGTTTGCTCATTAGTTTCTGTACTCCTTTGGCCCCGGCTCACTAGTGCTCACTCACTGCCTATCTGACACTATCCCACTTAGGCAAGAAAAGATGAACACTCCAACCTCGTGCCGTTTCGTGCGACGTTCGACCCGCAGCTCGACCAGCATTCCCATGAACTTGCGGATCGTGCCCTTCTGGAAGATGTCGTACCAGCCGCTGGTCACAAGCGCAGGTACTCGGATGCAGGGGTACTTCGTCTCGACGCCGAGCGTGGCCCAGTAGTCGTCGTAGCTGGGCCGTGCGAGCTACTCGTCGTAGTAGGCGGCGAGGTTCCCATGCCGCCGAAACGCCATGAACTCAATGAGCGGGAGTTGCCAGAGCCAATCGCCGAGTAGCTTTTCACGCCCCTCGGGACGAACTCGCCGAGCTCTTGCCGCACCTGATCCTTCGGCGCTCCGGCCGCCTCGAACCGCCGTTACCGCGTGTCCGGTGCCAGTGTTTTCGAACTCCAGCTCATCGCAAACCACAGGTCGAATGCGCCGCTTTGGTACGTCCAGCCCTGGTGGCAGTCCGACGAGCTGTAATGCGGCGCGATGCCCACTAGGTGCGGCGGCTGTTCGATGGCTGCCTGCCACTGCGTCAGACCGACGTACGAGCCATCGACCATGCCCACCTTGCCGTTCGACCATGACTGGACCGCCGCTCACTCCACCGCATCGTAGTCATCCGTTGCCTCTTACCGCATGGCGTCGAATCCGCCCTCCGAGCGGTAGCGCCCACACGTGTCTTGGTTGAGCATCGCGTAGCCGCGCTCCGAGGAGTAGCGACCAATGGCCGAATCGCAGTTGTTGCCGGGGCTGGGAGCCCTACGGGTTAAGGTGTGCGCTGCAGGATGTCCGGTATCTGCTGGAAGGTACACCTCGGTCGCCAGCTTGCCTGGCCTGATTCGCTACGCCCGCCTCATTCTGCCCTGCAAGGGTCAGGTTTAGGCCTACCGCTGATGCAACGACCACGGGCAATGTCGCCACCCGCTTCCTCATCGTGCCTCCCTTGATTGACGTCCCCACATACGTCGGTCTACTCCCCGGCTCCTGTGGGGCAGGAGGGCTTCGTGGGCTTGTAGCACTCTTAGCGTATGCCGCCACCGGTTCATGGCTAGCGCCAATCCTGTTAGAAGGTCGATTCCAGAACGCTTCGCCACTACCGACCAGATTGATCGTAGCGACGAACAATCAATGCGGCTCTGTCGTCTATCCGCTCAAGGAGACGTTATTCTCACCTGCCTATCGCGGTCTTCCACCATCCTAATCATCGCATCGGCGCTGGGTGTTGCGGTCTTCATCCTGGCCGTCATATTCGTTGGGATGGCCCTTGGTCACGAGGAACGGAGAAAGGACGACGAAGAACATGGCTAGTCCAATGACTTCGAGAATAGGGATATACCACGGCCATGGTGCGAAGAAGAATGGCGTTATCGTTCCGGCAGGCGGTTGTGAGAGATACAGATAGTTCGATCCCAAGAAGAGGTTGATGACGGCGACTACTACCGCAAAGACGTTGAGGCAGACGAAGGCACGGAAGAGCCCGCCGAGCGTCGGCCGCATCCGCAAGCCCCACGTGGCGAATAGGACCCCCACGACGATGCCGGAATGCGCAATGAAGTACTGGAAGAAGTGGTATCCCGGAAAAACCAGATCCAGCCCGTTCGGGGTAATGACGGCGTTCGAAGCACCGACGAGGCCCCAGAAGTAGGCGATCTCGTAAGTCCTCTGGGTTCGAAAAAACAGAGTCACGGCAGTCGCGAGGACCGCAATGCCGCAGGCATGAAGCGGCAAGTGGTTCTGCGCGAAGTGACTCAACCCGAATTCGGCGATCCGGTAGCCCCAGTGGGTCACTTCGTTGATCAGAAGCCCGCCAGCCAAAAAACAGCCGATGGCGGTGGCCACCGCGTCAGAACCGGCTCTTCGCACGATCCCGGAGAGTAGAATCGGTACGGCTAGCGTCAACGCCATCACAACGAGGTGCGGCGTGCCAAACGTCTGTAATCCTGCGGTCGACATGCGGTTCTAGCATCCGGCTCGTGGGCCGATAGCGACTACGTTGCCTGATCTACGAATCTGGGGTGTTTGCGAGGTAGGTTCTGCCTGCACATTCTTATGAATTCGAACGCTGATTCTTATCCATTTCGAACACTAATGCCGATCTTTTTTTAACGCAGGTTCCGATCTTTTTTGAACAGCTCGGAGCGAAGCGACGGTGCTTGGAATTATCATGCCTGAGAGAAGGTACCTCAGTCAATTAGAAGGGGAATGAAACATCGGGGTCTTAGCCTCAGAACTCATCCAGCCTGTGCATAGTTTCCAGTTGGAAGCGAGCTGCAACGATATTCGTCCATTCCTTCTGATTGACTTCCAGCAGGGCCTGCTTTCCATCTTTGAATTTGACGGCACACACGACTACCTTACCGCGTCCGCCTAGAACCATTCCGGCAATCAGTCCAAGAGGCCCCAGGGCAAGGCCTCCGAGTGCTCCCCACCCGGCTGCTCCTAGAACTTTCACCTTGTTTTCATCGGTTATTTCTTGTATTTCTTCTACGCTGTCCATGTAGTAGGTAACGTGCCTAGGCCAAAACCACAATTCTTTATTGGGATCCGGGAAAGTGAACTGGCCTATCGGATGGGAGTAGATGAAGTTTGCTTGTGCTCCGCTTCCTGTTCTAGTTTGGAAATCTCCTGCGAGGACTTTCACGGCGGACCTCCTGAGGAGAGGTCCCGGCGGAATGGATGCCGGGCCAGCAATCCACACCCATAGAAATAGGAGTGAGTCTCGCTTGTTCGGCTCACGAAAAGGGTCATGACTCCCTTGTCAAAGTGAGCTTATTCAGCGAGTAGCCCGGCTCAGGTTCTATGGGCTATGTGGATTGCAATGTGATTTCTAACTTGACGGAAGTTTACTTGTCAAGATATAAGAGAGAGACCGATGAAGGAGACCATGACTAAACCTAAGCAAGGCCGTCCGATTACGCGTAAAATCGAGATTCATGCAACCGCAGAGCAGATTGGCAGGGCGATATTCCGAGCAGCAAAACCAGCCGATCCTACCAAGAGAACCCGCAAGCGAGTCCGCACTAGCTAGTCAATTTGGCTAGTTAGCTGGATAATTCCCATATTTTTCTGCATTGACAAGTGAGAAAGAGTAATTAGCTCTGATTTAATATCGAGCATGTCCTCCGACAATGAGTTTAGAACCTTTGACCTGACTTCCTCCTCAAGTGGATTCTCTCTCTTTCCACTTGGTACAAAAAGGGCCGGTCAGGTCACTTCCACGGGTGACGCCGAGACGAGAAGTATCCGCGGATGCCGAAGGAAACAGGTTTTTCGGCTCGTTATGGGTAGCCTATCGGAACGAAAACGACGTTCCGATGTTTTTCTTCCTAACGTCCTCAGAAAGGAATCGAGATTCCTAGCATCATGCCTAGATCGATCATGCTGTTGGGGGTTTCCCGCCTGATCCCTTCCAATTGGAACTTCGCGGGCAGCGCCGGCAGCCAGCGAGAAAGCAGGCTCAATTCGGTGCCCACGCGCAGGTCGCGCCCATAGCCGGCAAGTTGCAGGCGGCTGTAGGGCGTCAGCAAACCCCGTCCGCCGAAGATGTCCATGCCGTAGGCTACCTCGCTGCTCGTGCTGGTCTGGGAGGCGTTGGGCATGTAGCCCGAGCCCATGGGACGGGTGACCAGGGCCGAGTTGTTCCACAGCGTCGTCCTGCCTCCCCCATCCTGTCCGCGCGAAGACATCATCGACAGTTGCAGACCCCGACGTTTCTTCCCCGGATCCCAGCTTACCTGCATCCCCACTCCGAAGTCGCGGTAGTCACTTTCATGCACCAGCAGCACCCGGCCGTGCCACGCGATGTCCAGACCGCTGGCCGCATCCAGAAAGCCGAGACGGAAGCCGGCTTCCGCCCCAGAACCCCGATCCGCGTCGCCCTCGTCGTGGCGGCTCCCAAATTCTGCCTTAATGCTTAGTGACCTCCCCGCTGCCAGAGGCTTGTCGTGGACCATTTCCAGCATCATCCGGGTCCGGCCGACTTGGCCTCTTACCCTTTCGATGTCCTCCGAAGCGTTGGTCCCGAGGCGTGCCGTGAAAAAATCTACAACAACGCCCACCTCCGTGTTGCCCCGCTTGGCCAGTACCGAGCGCATCCCGCCCGAGAACATCCGAAAGTCGGCAGTTAAGACGTGAGTCCGGCCCGGCTCATTGACGTCAACTTCACCTCTTCCCAAGCCTCCAATGACCCACGCACTGAAGCGCTCGTTGGGCTGCCAGTACAGATACGGATGAGCCGTGTTCATACCATTCCCCAACATCCCATGGACCCCATCGGCGTTGTAATTCATACCAGCCCAGCTTCGGATGAAGGAGAAGCCGACGAGCATCTGTTCGCTGTTGTAGAGGTCCAGTCCAACGTGGGCGGACCGCATGAGACCGCGATAGTCCATCCCCCTCCGGGTGATATTCCCGTTGAAGTTTTGCAGGTCACCCTGACCCCACAGAGTCACACTTCCATTCCCGTCTTGGCTCTTGGTGCTTTCCCCCATATGGAAGTTGAAGGAAGCTTGGGAAAGGATCGGTTGTCGAGCCCTTATCCCGGAGAACTGGTGAGCCACCAGCGATGGGTCGACTGTGGAGGTCCTTTGGAGCGGATCGTACCCGTAGGCCGTCCGGGTGGGCGCGATGCCATAGTCGGGAACCAAGGCGTTATGCAAGCTGCCTGAGCGGACCGAGCCCAGCGACGGACCAGTGCCCTCGGCCAGCCTGGGGGGTGCGAAGCCGAATCTGTCGGCCTCTGGGATGTGATTCAAAGCACCGGTCCTGCTGAGACCCGAGCCGTTGCTGCCGGCCTGGCCGGCAGACAGGCTTCCCCCAGCATTCGGACCCCGTGCGGACTGCTTGGTCCGCATCAACTGGCGCTTGCGCTGGAATCGGGACTGGATCGCCGTCTGCGCGCTCTCCGCCAACGAGCGGGCGACCACCGCCAGCATGATCTTCAGCGATGCGGAAAACTGCTCCGCGCTACGCTGCTGGGTGAACTTCACCGTGGTCTCTGAGGGGTCGCCGGCCCTGACCGCCTCCGGCAGGTCCCCGAAGCCCAGGACAAGACTCTCGCCCGGATCATTCTCCTGATCCGCCAGCGCCGCCACCTGGAGGGTGACCACGGTCGCGTCGACCTCGAAGACGATCGACGCCGGCACCCCGTCGTAGTCCTGGCTCGTCGCGCCTCCTTGCGGCGTCACCACCAGCGACACTTCCACCCGGCGGTCCGCAGCCGGGGAGATGTTCACATTGATGCTGGCCGGCTCGCCTCCTTCGGCAACTGTGTGCTCGGCCCGCGCAAAGCTCACCCTCAGCTCGATGGTGTCCGGCGGAACGTCGTCGTCGGTGATGGTGAGGGTGGCCGTGGCCATCTCACCTTTGCTGACCCCCTCCGGCAGCGTCCCGAAGCCCAACTCTATCGTCTCATCGTCGCTGTCGGTATCCTCGTTGGCCACGATCATGAAGGTCTTGGAGAGGTCTCCGGGAGCAAAACTCAACGTTCCATCGGTGAGACCGGAAACGGTGTAATCGTCCGCTTCCGTCGCGCCTTGCGGCATCACCGTGATCGGAATCGTGACGTCCTGGTCGGACGTCCGGTTCAGCGTCACCCTCACCGTCACCGGATCGCCACCTTCCGTCGTGCTGTAGCTCGCCGGGTCGAACGCCACCGTCAGGGCCGGCGGGGGTGGGGGTGGAGTAACCGCGTCGGTGATGGTGAGGGTGGCCGGGTTGATAGTGGTGATGCCCGACGCGGTGGTCGTCCCGCTGAGGATCACCGTCTCGGAACCTTCCATGGAGGTGTCGTCGGTGGGCGTGAACTGAAAGGTTGCCGTCCCGCTACCGGCACTGGCGGGGATGGTGATGTCGAAGGGCTGCACCGGGGTGAAGTCGGCGGTCTGGGCGGTGGCTGCCGTCAAGGTAACGTTCACCACCGTGGGCGTTGACAGGGTGGCGCTCCCCTGCGGGAAAGCTGCCGTCACCATGATTTCTGTCATCCCAGCGTTCTCGGCGACGCTGGCGGGACTCACCCTCAGCTCGATGGTGTCCGGCGGGGCGTCGTCGTCGATGATGGTGCGAGTGGCCGCGGTGACAGTGGTGATGACCGCGGCGGTCGGCTGGCTGGTCACGGTTTCCTCGGTGCCGATGCCGTCGGTGAAGCTCACCGTGACCATGATCCGCTTGCCGACCTCATTGTTGGTCAGCGTGTAGCTTGAATCCATTGCCCCGGCGATATTCGTTCCGTCGGCCTTCCACTGATACGCGAAGTCGCCCAGGCCGTCGGCGTCTTGAATGTCGGTCGTCACCGCTGTCAGGGTCTGGCCCACCCGCGCCGTACCGGTAATCCTCGGCTGCCCCGTCGGCGGATTGTTCGGTGTTTCGTCGTCGGTGATGGTGAGGGTGGCCGGGTTGATAGTGGTGATGCCCGACGCGGTGGTCGTCCCGCTGAGGATCACCGTCTCGGAACCTTCCATGGAGGTGTCGTCGTTGGGCGTGAACTGAAAGGTTGCCGTGCCGCTACCGGCACTGGCGGGGATGGTGATGTCGAAGGGCTGCACCGGGGTGAAGTCGGCGGTCTGGGCGGTGGCTGCCGTCAAGGTAACGTTCACCACCGTGGGCGTTGACAGGGTGGCGCTCCCCTGCGGGAAAGCTGCCGTCACCATGATGTCTGTCATCCCAGCGTTCTCGGCGACGCTGGCGGGACTCACCCTCAGCTCGATGGTGTCCGGCGGAGCGTCGTCGTCGATGATGGTGAGAGTGGCCGCGGTGACAGTGGTGATGACCGCGGCGGTGGTGGTCCCGCTCACCGTCACCGTCTCGGAACCTTCCGTGGAGGTGTCGTCGTTGGGCGTGAACTGAAAGGTTGCCGTCCCGCTACCGGCACTGGCGGGGATGGTGACGTTGAAGGGCTGCACCGGGGTGAAGTCGGCGGTCTGGGCGGTCGCTGCCGCCAAGGTAACGTTCACCACCATGGGCGTTGACAGGGTGGCGCTCCCCTGCGGGAAAGCTGCCGTCACCATGATGTCTGTCGCCCCGGCGTTCTCGGCGACGCTGGCGGGACTCACCCTCAGCTCGATGGTGTCCGGCGGAACGTCATCGTCGGTGATGGTGAGGGTGGCCGGGTTGATAGTGGTGATGCCCGAGACGGTGGTGGTCCCGCTCACGGTGACCGTCTTGTCGCTCTCGACGACGTCGTCGTCGGTCGGCGTCAACGTGAACCTCTCCGTCGCACTCGTCAATCCCGCGGGAATCGTCACCGTCAGGTCATCGACCGTCTCGTAGTCCGTCCCCTCCGTCGCGCTGTCTCCCGTCCTGCCCACCGCCACCTTCACCGGCGTCGATCCCAACCGCGCCACTCCGTTCAGCGCCGCCCTCACCGTCACCGGCGTTCCGCCCGCCCCTTCGCTCACCGTCATCGGATTTACCGACAACGCCACCCCCGTTGACGCCGACTCGTCGTCCGTGACTTGCACCTCCACTGGGGCCACACCTTTCAGGGACGGTGGGCAATTGGTGTTCTCGTCCCACACCTCGTGGGTGATGGTCACAAACTCATCCTTATCATCGTCGTCGTCTTGGAATGCTGTAATATGAACGTTTCGCCATTGTGTTGGACCCGGGTTGTCAACCGGGTCTCTATCCTGATTGAATTCCCAGCCGACGGACGGCACCCAACGAATGCCTATTCCCTCGCTGTTGTCGTGGTTGCCTTCGATGTACACCACTCCGTTGACATGGATCCGTACCCACCAGCCGTCGGCGGACGGCTGCTCACTGAGCCTTATGGCGTAGCTGATGGTTTCTCCCTCGCTGATCGTCAACGTGGACGTCGACACTTGCACTTCCCCTTGCCAGTTGAAGATCGGGGCGTTGTTCTGGGCGTGGACTTGGTGCACGGCGACGCCGGACAGGAGCGCCGACAGCATGATGGTGGAGGCGACGAGACGTGGGGATCCAAGGACCGGACTCTCTTCCAGTCCAGGAACGGACCTGAAGCAGACAAGTGATCTAAACATTTTGGTCAGCCGAATCAATGGATTGGAAACGCTGGGCGCAGGCATCGTTGTGGAAGACCAGGTGCATGCGTCTCCACGTCAATCGGACGCCGGGTCCGCGATAGCGTCGAATGGTCCAGAACATCGCCGTCCAGCCCGACACCCAGAAAGTTCTGCAGACTTAAGGAGTCAGTGCATCGCCAGGCGATCCCACGTTCCGAGGTCAGCCCCTCGCAGTAGTCGACCAACAGCATTCTGAAGTACACCCCCTGCGGCACTCCCGGCCAGCCCCGCACCGCGTAAGATTTCTCGCACAGTGACTTGGCAAACGCATCAAACTGATGTTCTTCGAGAATCCGGTTCACCCAGTCGTAGAAGACGTGGCCCTTGGTTCGCGGCAACTCCTGGGTCGCTATCCACAGCGATTCCTGTCGCCGCCTTTTCTGTCCCATGCCCATATCGCGTTCTCCTGGAAGCCTATGTTTAAGCCGGCCCGGGCTGTTATGAGCTTACCCCACGAGTGGCACCACGCTCTAAGTTAGAGCGGGAATCCATTGAAGTCCAGCCCATACCGGAGAAATCTTGAGCGGATGTAATTGGGGAGGACACCCCGCTCCACAAACCACTCCGCCAACCGATCCAGGACATCCTGATGATTCATCCACCGCTTTACGTCAATCGCCAAGCATTCCCGTGTGTACTCGTCCACGACTGTCAGCAGTCGGAACGCTCGACCATCGTGGGTCCGCTCATACAGGAAGTCATAGCTCCAGACATGATTCTCCCGCTCCGCCCGCAGTCGAATGCAGGAACCGTCATGCAGCCATAGTCGTCTTCGAGGCCTCTGTTTCCGCGGTACTTTCAACCCCTCGCGTCTTCCTATCCGCTCCACGCGGTCGCGGCCTACCTTTCATCCCGCGCTTGGCAGCATCGCCGTGATCTTCTTGTACCCGTATCGGCCCTACTGACTCGCCAGGGCGATCACCGCTCCAGTCAGTTCGTCCTCATCGGGCCTCTGGATCGACTCGTATCGTTGCGTCCCCCGCCACTACCCCAGCAACCGGCCGGCGTGCCGCTCGCTCATCCCGTATTTGCACTCGGCACACGCTACCGCACAACGTCGCCGCTCAGGGCTCAGAAGTTTCCCTGGGCCACATCCCGCAACCCCTGCTTCTCCCGCGACAACTCCGCCACCAGCCGCTTCAGGCGAGTGTTTTCCTTCTCCAGTTCCTTCAGCCGTTTCGCCTGACCCAGCTTCAGTCCGCCGTATTCCTTCCGCCACCGGTAGTAGGTCTGGGTGTGGATCCCGGCTTCCTTGCAGGCCTGTGGGGCTGTCTTCCCGTTGGCCATTGCTACTTCTATCTGCCTCAGCAGTAGCGTTACAATCTGTTCCGCCTTGTACTTCCTGATCGACATCTCCAGCTTCCTCCTTCGTGAGATTCTCTCTCACTTCAAGTGGTTCAAAAAAGGCCGGTCAGGTCAGAGCGACACGTTCGTTCCCAGGGAGACCTACAAGGGCTCTAAAGATCGGCGCACACTGGGTGTTATGGTTAAGGCTGTCACCTTGCTGGAGAGCGACTCAGTCGATTCCATTGGGGAAGGGGTGGCTGGAAATTAGCGGAAGGGAACAGGACAACGAGCAGCCTAAGAAAAGAAAGGGAATTATCCAGCTAACTAGCCAAATTGACTAGCTAGTGCGGACTCGCTTGCGGGTTCTCTTGGTAGGATCGGCTGGTTTTGCTGCTCGGAATATCGCCCTGCCAATCTGCTCTGCGGTTGCATGAATCTCGATTTTACGCGTAATCGGACGGCCTTGCTTAGGTTTAGTCATGGTCTCCTTCATCGGTCTCTCTCTTATATCTTGACAAGTAAACTTCCGTCAAGTTAGAAATCACATTGCAATCCACATAGCCCATAGAACCTGAGCCGGGCTACTCGCTGAATAAGCTCACTTTGACAAGGGAGTCATGACCCTTTTCGTGAGCCGAACAAGCGAGACTCACTCCTATTTCTATGGGTGTGGATTGCTGGCCTGGCATCCATTCCGCCGGGACCTCTCCTCAGGAGGTCCGCCGTGAAAGTCCTCGCAGGAGATTTCCAAACTAGAACAGGAAGCGGAGCACAAGCAAACTTCATCTACTCCCATCCGATAGGCCAGTTCACTTTCCCGGATCCCAATAAAGAATTGTGGTTTTGGCCTAGGCACGTTACCTACTACATGGACAGCGTAGAAGAAATACAAGAAATAACCGATGAAAACAAGGTGAAAGTTCTAGGAGCAGCCGGGTGGGGAGCACTCGGAGGCCTTGCCCTGGGGCCTCTTGGACTGATTGCCGGAATGGTTCTAGGCGGACGCGGTAAGGTAGTCGTGTGTGCCGTCAAATTCAAAGATGGAAAGCAGGCCCTGCTGGAAGTCAATCAGAAGGAATGGACGAATATCGTTGCAGCTCGCTTCCAACTGGAAACTATGCACAGGCAAGGTAAGAACGTGTATGAAAAATTGTCGGAGAGCGGAAAATCCAACAGTGGGATCATGGAGTTGATCATCATGCTGATTCACTAGTGTCGCGTTAGAAGTCGTTGAAAAAGAAGGACTTAAAAATACGGTCGTATTTTTTCTGTAGCGTCGTTCGGTAAGTGCTTTGTTTCCAATGAGTTGATTTTCTCGCGCAGGGCAAAGCGAACCGGAAAAAGTGTAGGATTTCAGGGCTCGGCTCGCACTTTCGATCAGGCAGCCGTTGCGAGAGACGGGCTTGGCGGACTGCTTCGAGTTGGCGTCACGGAGGCAGCGGGTGGTGTCTGCGGTCGTCCGGGGACATGCGGCGCGAGCAGCTGCGTTTCCGGGCTCAGGCATCCTTGACCGCATGCCTGGAACCCGCCAGCCGCGCCGAGTGCGGCAGGCTCCAGTCAGGTCTCGAACAGCAGCAACTGCAGCTCCGTCGAGTCCGGCCCGGGTGGCGGCACGGATTCCATAAGTAACTCATAGAGCGAGACTTGTTCGAACGGCATGACCGAAATGGTCTGCATCATGCGGTACGGTGACAGCTCGATGCCGAGTTCCTTGCGGACGATCGCCACCAAGACGTACACGGCCACTGCAACCCAGATTTGCGACTTCACAGCGTTTTCGGAGGTCCCGAGGATCCTGGTAGCGGACGCGGCGCAGATGCAGGGGATAGGCTTGCTGCGCCCGCTTGCCATCCAGGGCGATCAGCTGGTCCGCCTGAATGCCGTGCTCGCGGTCCTTGGGGGACGAGTAGACCCGATGCCAGGCAAGGTTCTTCTTCGCCCGCGTGACGAAGGAGGCTCCCGCCTGATGCAGTCGGAACAGTCTCTGGAAATCGACATAGGCCCGGTCCATGACGTAGATCGCACCGGGTTCGGGTACGATCAGATCCAGTGCCTTGACATCATGCAGTTTCCCGTCGGAGACATGGATGAAGGAGGGTAACGAACCACGTAAGTCCAATAGAGTGTGGAGCTTGACGGCAGCCTTCGTGGCCCGGAAGGGGGCCCAGCCAAACACAGACAGGCACAGGTCGACCGTGGAGGAGTCGAGGGCGTAGACGGTGTCGTCCAGGTTGAGGCCGAGGTCCTCATTGGCGTAGAGCGGGCGGGCCCGGGCGATCAGGTGCTGGGCGAGGTCCTGGTAGATGTGCCAGGAGCGCCGCTCGTTGGCACGGGCGAGGGTCGAGAAGCTGATCGGCGAGGTGAAGCCGGCGTGGTAGAGCTTGGCGGGAACGGCATCCAGGCAAGCGACCAGGTCCCGCAAGCTTCTACGGCGGGTCAGTTGGGCGAAGGCCATAGCGCGGAACTGCTGGGCGCAGTTCAGGTTGCGCACACCGCGATCGCCGCTGTAGCGGGCGACGATGCGGGAAAACGCCCTCCAAGGGACGAACTGCATGAGTTGAGAGAAGACGGTCTGGCCACGATACATGTCCAGACACTGTAGTAAATAGTCGACTTGCGCGAGGGAGGTGGAAACGACGATTCAACTGGTGCCCAAGACTTCAAGTCTCGGACACTCCGAAATCCCTTGTAGTTGATTCAACAATAACGAGTTATGCGAGATTGTCCGCGTCCTCAACGCGACACTAGTGATGCTGATTGTAGTCGTAGGCGCTCTCTACGTTTTCTACTGGATCATTTCTCTATGAAATGGATCGCCATCTTTTTGTTGCCTTGGAGTCTGTCGGCGCAGTCCGGCGTCCTTCGCGGTCCCACCCGCGTCATCAACGGTGACACCCTACGGATAGGCTCCGAGCGCGTCCGTATGGTGGGAATCGACGCACCGGAAGCCAAGCAATCCTGCAAGCGTAGTAACGTAGAGCAATGGGCTTGCGGTGAGGCATCCTCGCTAGCTCTTATAGGGAAGATTGCAGGTCGTTCCATCAAGTGCAAGTACGCCGAGCGAAACCGCTATGGCCGGATATTAGGAACGTGCTACGCTTCCGGCGAGGACTTGTCGGCTTGGATGGTAAGGAATGGCTGGGCACTGGCCTATCGACGCTACTCCAAGGAATACGTCAAGCAGGAAGCCCAGGCCCAAGCGGACGGCTTGGGAGTGTGGTCTGGAGAGTTTACAAAGCCGTGGGAGTGGCGGAAGGAAAGCCTCTAATCAGGATAGAATGATCCATCAATATCCTCGATTTCTTTCCGAATGGTATCAGCCTTCCACTTCTCTTTTTCGATCTCGGAGATCAACTGGCCTATATCTATATCGGCTACAGAAGCGTAAGTCTCTTTGAATCCAGAAACATTTCTGTTCTTGTAATCCTGTAATCCTTCCAAGACGATGTTCAGGGCCTGGTGGGGTTGCTGAGCCTTGGAAACTAGACATGCAAGAGTTCTTTTCGTTCTCCGTTGATCAAGGAGAAGATTGGCGAGATGTTCATCTTGTTCTTTAGGACTCATGCTACCAACTTCCGATACGTCATCGTCTTACCGTTTAACCCTCTGGCAATGAGGCCCATCTGGGTCACGGTGTCAAAACTACGGATGTTGTGCCGTCCTGAGAATTCCTGAACGTAGCGGTTCAGGTGCTTTACGCTCAACTGGTGGTAGGTGCCGTGGATACCACGCTTCATCGAGGCCCAGAATGACTCCACGCCGTTCGTGTGGGCTTGGCCGTTGACGTACTCACCAGCGCTGTGCTTTACGGACTCATGATTCAGAAGTCCGATGTAGCCTCGGTGTTCGTCGGTATAGACCTTAGCACCAGGCTGCACGCTCTCAATGACAAATCCTTGGAGAATCGGTTGAGTTGTTCCGTCCACTACTTGGGCTTTAACTCGATTCGTGGGCCTATCCTTGGCTCCGATGACGGTGGTTTTTCCGACTCCGCCTCGACCGGCATGGAGCCGCTTGTCAGCGTGTTTGTTTCGCTCTCTGCCGCCGACGTATGTTTCGTCAATCTCTGCCGGTCCTTCCATCGGATTGAATCCTTGAATGAATCCATCACGGATTCGCTGCGCCAAGTACCATGCGCTAGGCTGCCTGATCTTGAGATCGCGGTGCAACTTCATGGATGATACACCTTTCAAGCTGGTCGCCACAAGGTAGATCGCAATCGCCCATTTCTGGTAGCTCAGCTTACTTGATTGCATTACACTACCTTTGCGAACGCTGAAGTGTGCACGGCAATCCTTGCAACGATACGGCATGGGTTTCTTGTTCTTGACTTCGCTGTAGCGCGATGATCCACAATCGGTGCAACGAATACCCTCCGGCCATCGCTGCAACTCGAACCACGCTTCGGCAGATGCGTTGTCAGGAAACAACTCAATAAGCTCTACAAGACTCATTCCTTGCCGTTCAAAACGTCCTGGATGACTCTTTTTTATGGCTAGTATAATAGCATATAAACGTTAGAAAATAAACACTTTTTTCAAGAAAAATGAAGAAAAGTCGTGGCTAGTTAGCTGGATAATTCCCTTAAATATCAATCATGTAGAGTGATAATATGGCGGTGAGGGTGGGATTCGAACCCACGGAACCCGTGAAGGCTCAGCGGTTTTCGAGACCGCCCGATTCAACCGCTCTCGCACCTCACCTGGTCAATTCTGAGTATACTGCAGCATTTCAATCCGCTACCAGAACTGGCGCGCACTGCGGTGCACATTGCGACCATGTTGACGCATTGCTCTAAGCCAGTCATCGTCCGGTTGATCCTTGCAGTCCAGCAATGTCAGATTCTCATTGAGTTCATCCCGAGAGTTCGGGGCAGACAACACAACGGATATATGCGGATTGGCAAGACAGAAACGGTAACAGTCCACTGCACTTGGAGGTTGGGACCCTGTCGGATCATTTGGAGCTGACCGCAACAGGTCACACCAGCGCAGAGCTGTGAATGATACGACCGGAATATCCAGCTTCCTGGTCACTGGAAAAATATCTTCTTCAGCTCCAGTATGTGCTGCGTTGTAACGAATCATCAGCATGTGAAGGCGTCGGGTTCCCATGGGTGAAAATTCAGATGCCCATGTTGCTGCCAGCCTGCGCTGATGGCTGGTAAGGCCGATCAGTCCCAGTTGTCCTTCCCTGCGGCGTTTTTCAAGCATGTTCCAGGCTCCATCCGCATCAAGGATCTGACACCATTCCTCATCGGATTCGACATAGTAAAGTGTGCCGATATCCAACCACTCACAACCGGTCTGCTCCAGGACCCAGTCCAGTTCGCGATCAGCCCGCTCAGCGTTGCGAGCCTTCAGTTGAGTTGCGAAGACAAGTTCCTTACGTCTTGGACCCAGCTCCGAAATTGCACGGGAAAGCCCATCCGGTTTGCCACACCAGTTGAAATACCGCACACCACTTTCAAAGGCATGAAGGACATCATCAACAGTCAGGTGAGTGTTTCCCCTGGTCGCCAATCCGAGTCGAGGTACAACAGGAAGATCCTTTGAAAGCCTTGCTGTCTCAAGTGCTGTTTCAGGTGTGTTCAATTCGTCCATCCAAGTTTCCTATGTGACCATTCGGACAGGCAGTGATGGCTATCACGATCGTGGCAAAGACCGTGTCGTTCGCTTACTGCACGTCGCGCAACTGGTGCGCGAGGCAGACCTACCAGTGCTCCGTTTGCCCCAACTGGGAGCCTTATATGTCCGACACCCCCCCCGCGACACCTACTTATCTTATAAAGTGTTCACCTGTACAATGACCCATTGAAACTAGGTGATCTCAGAATTTTGTGATTTTAGCATCGCAGTTCTGCTGAATTTCAAGCTTTGCCATCGGTACTGATCAGGAATGTTGCGTTACGCTTGCTCTTACATCTTGTGAACATTGAAAGAGGCCATACTGACGAAGACCAACCTCTGGATGGAACCCATTGTATCCGAACCGAAGAGGGTTCACACAGTCAAGGAGTTAACAGCCGTCATCAACGTTTACCAAGACCAAGCTAAGGTGCTGTGCTGCAAGGGAGAAGTGGACGGAATAACGCTGAATACTTGCGTGCAAGGAGGATTTTTATTCCTGATTACCCTCAAGTCTCAGCCTTAGTTAGGAGCCGAGAAACCATGGATTTGTGCTTGGAACCAGTTGACTTCAAGCTCCTCGATTTAAGTGTTAACTATCTGGTTAAAAAAGGGTTATCTATTCCTGAGAACAAGGTTCCGTTTCAGAAGGGACAGAGTCTGGCGGAGTTCCTGGAGTTGTACGGAGCGGACGAGCAATGCGAGGACGCGCTGTGCAAGGCACGCTGGCCGGAAGGCTTCCAGTGCCCCGCATGAGTTTATGGAAAGTATTGCCGCCTGCGTACGCGCAAGGTCTTGCAGTGCATCCGCTGCAAGCACCAAGCGTCGCTCACGGCTGGCACCTTGTTCGACAATACCAAGCTGGCTTTAAGCACCTGGTACTTCGCCATGTACCTGATCACGCAGTCCAGGAACGGCATTTCAGCGCTGGATCTCAAGCGTCAGTTCGAGGTGAGCTACAACACGGCCTGGCTGGTCAAGCACAAGCTGCTACAGGCCATGCGGGAGCGCGACGACAGCCAGCCGTTGCACGGCACGGTCGAGATAGACGACGCCTATCTGGGCGAGGAGGCAACCTGCGGCAAGCGTGGTAGTGACGCAGACGGCAAGACGCCGTTCGGGGCAGCAGCGCAGATAATCAAGGACGGGCGGCCCAATCGGCTGCACCTGGGCCCAGTTAACGGATTTCGCATCAAGGAACTGGAGGACTAGGCACGCCGGCACCTGCAGCCCGGGACGGTGGTGCGCTCGGACGGGCTGTCGTGCTTTCGCGGGGTGACCGACGCAGGCTGCGAGCACGAGCCCCGTGTCACCGGCGACGGCAAGGGTAGCTGCGAAACGCCCGGGCTGACCTGGGTCAACATGCTGCTCGGCAACGTCAAACGGGCCTACCGCTTCAACCGATGCTACAAGCTTGCCGCTCTCGTCCCCCACCTGGTCAATGTTGCCGCGCGTACCCCTCCCCTGCCTCACCGCCTGTTAACTTTGGCTGGTACTGCTGGGTATTCAGGAAATAGATACAATTACTAGTGGATTTCTTGCGATATACTCGCCAAATTCTTGGTATTTTTACAGGAGTTAAATGGCGAAGACCAGCGGCTTTTTCACCTCCGCGTCTGCCACCGAGATTACCACTGGCCTGCTGAAGTTGATGTGGTAGCCGCCGTGAAGAGGATTGTGCCGACTAGGCTGGATCTCCCCGGACGCCGAGATGGCGCGCGCCAATAACCGGTATTCTCCCGGACTCAGCGGCTCCCACTCGATCCGCCAGTTCGTCCAGGTGTAGCACCGCCGCGGACCAACGAGTTCGGCGCGCTTCCACGATTCCCCGCCATCACAGCTCAATTCCACTGCCGCAACCGCTTCGGGGCCGGCCCACGCAACGCCCTCGATCAATCGTGCCCCCAGAGTTAGGCACTCCCCTTGTCGGGGCCGCGTGATCTCCGATTTTGGCAGCATCATTCCAACCACTTCCTCGTTCACACCGCGCGCACTCTTTCGCTTGACGGTGTACTTGACGCTCTGGAAAAATCCGCGGAACGGCTCGTTGACGACCCGTATCGCGCGCAACCATTTGACGGACGCAACTCCGTACCACCCGGGCACGACCAGCCTCGCCGGATAGCCGTGCTCCTTTGTCAGGACCTGGCCGTTCATTCGCAACGCGATCAGCGTGTCGGGATGAAGCGCCATATCCAACGGCAAGCTGCGGGCGAAGCGCACCTCTCCGTCGGCCCCCCCTTCAAGGCCGCTGTCAGAGCCCTCGAAGACAACCTCCAACGCACCTTCCTTGATCCCAGCAGGTTCCAGAAGCGACCGCACTGGCACGCCAGACCACTCCGCGTTGCCAACGGCTCCAACGCCCCACTGCACGCCTGGTACCTCACCCTCGAGGAACGACCGGCCGTTCCCGGCGCACTCAAGTGTGGCAAACAAGCTCGCTTGCGACATCGGGGCGAGATCTTCCCTGGTTAGTCGGAGGCACCGTTCGACCCAGCCGGTGATATCAAGCATCCAGCTTGCGACATCTACCTCTGGACTGTCGAAGTGATTTCGGACATAGAAATCGGCGTTCGGCGTGATCCAACTGCGGAAGGCTTCGATCGGTGTCTCGCTGTTCTCTGGGGAACGTGTGATAACTCGTCGGCCTGAGTTCTTCATAGCTGGATCATACTCCTCTAGGTGATTGCTTACAATAGGTTTATATCACCCTATTGTTGATCGGATTAGTAGAGAACACGTTTTCTCAGATCCAAGCGAGGTGCAGCGCGCAGGTCCGACACGCCCTGGAAATCAAGGCAATCTCGGCTGCGTTGCGGACTTAGTTCAGGAAGACAAATCCGGATACAGGGCAGAGCAGGTTTCATGCTTACAAGGGAACTGCAAGGGAGGACCCCCCATTTGTGTGGGGTGGCAGCTTGCCGCCCTATCCTGTGAACCGAAAAAACAAGAAACAAAGGAGATTGTCATGAACGATCTCTCCAATCAAGCAGCTCACCTCGACGAGGTCAGGACGGAGGATCAACTCGCGGTCACTGAGGAAATCACTTCCCTGGAAGCCGAGAAGTTTGTCGGCTGTATTGACCGACCTGGTAAGCCCGATCATGCACGACCTGCACCAGATAACACAACAGCGCTGATGAAGACTTTGACTAACCACTACGAACAGGGTTTTGAAACGCACGTGTTGCCGGATCATCCGTTAAAGGGATCCTCTCTTCCGGGGATGGACTCAGTACATTCCCATTAACCTAACCCCGATTGAGCGTCTGGCTGGCATTCAAGGTAAGGGCGGTACCTTTCCTGACTTGCAGACCAACCGTCAACCCGTAGCTGTTACTGCGAGAGGGTTGGACACCTCCAACCTGGAGGAACGAACAGGCATTGAAAATGCTGTTTGTATGAGTCCAGAACAGGTTTCCATTGACCCTCAAAGCCCTGGTTGGTGGAATGTGTAGTAGACGGGAAGGCTGGCCTCCAAACTCGGTTGCCAATAGGAGCGGTCCACATTGAATTTCCTGACTGCCGTCGCCGAGATCCCAAGGCGTTCATTCCGTTCTATCAGGACGTTGTTACCAATCAAGGTTAGACGGACATTCTCATTGCGTCTGCCTTCACCCTGCGCACTGTTCACTTCACCCAACAGGTTGAGGCGAGTGCGGTCAACTGCTTCACCCTCGGGCACAGCAGCATAGGGTGCAGCTTTCGGGCTCTCCGTCGCTTCTTCAGATTGCTCTGTTTCTTCTTGCTCGGACGAAGTTGTCTGTCCGGACTGAGAAGGCTGGGCATGTAGCAAAGCACCTATCAGGAAAACTCCCCGAATGAGCCCCTGGACAAGCACTTTAGTCGTGGACTCCAGAGTACTTCGAGGTTTCATATCTCTAAAGTGATTTATCGTAACAATCAGTACGAGTCCCAATTCTCAGTTCCTGCCCTTGGCTACAATTGGACTGACTAGCTTCTTTGATAACAACAAAAGCCAATTCACCCTAAAAACAAGGACACACCCATGCGATGCGAATGCAAGCTGCAGTTACACGTGAAATTGATCATCTAGCCATCGAACAAGTAGAGTTGGCAGCCCCCAAGGCTCATGAAGTCCTGGTCCGTATGCGAGCAGCGGGCGTCTGTCATTCCGACCTGCACACCTACCGTGGTGAACTGCGCGCTGTCCCTCCGCTTGTACTCGGACACGAAGGGGCAGGAATCGTGGAAACAGTAGGAAACCAGGTTACCTGCTGCAGTGTCGGTGACCGGGTACTCATCAACTGGCTGCCAGCCTGTGAAACATGCCCGACATGCCTCAATGGCCGGCATAACTTGTGCGAACGGTTGGCAACAACAACCTTCAAGGCTTTACTGCCAGATGGTACGACGCGCTTGTCAACGACAGACGGGATGCCACTGAAACATTTCCTGAGTGCTGCCACCATGGCAGAATTTGCTGTTGTCGATGAATCAGGTATCGTACCCATTCCCGAGGGTGTACCCTTCGATATTGCTGCTGTCATCGGTTGCGCTGTTGCAACCGGTGTCGGCGCAGTAATCAATACTGCCAGAGCACAACCCGGACTGCCTGTAGTAGTGATCGGTTGCGGCGGGGTTGGACTCAGTGCAGTTCTCGGATGCAAAATCGCAGGCTGTAACCCGATCATCGCAATCGATGTTTTTGATTCAAAGCTTCAGTTCGCACGTAACCTGGGTGCTGATCACACGGTCAACTCTTCAGGGAATGAAAAGGTCGTTGAAGAGTTGCAGGAACTCACCAGTGGGGGCCCGGAATATGCCTTTGACAGTGTAGGTGCTGGTTCAACGATCAACCTTGCACTGAAAGCCGTTCGGCCCGGAGGGACAGCCACCATCATGGGGCTACATGCGGCCAAGGACAAGGTCCCGATCCCGGCTGGCGTCTTGGTCTTGCAGAACAAGCGCCTGCTGGGTTCGTTCGCAGGCTCCATCCGCCCACATCTTGATTTGCCAGGGCTGCTGAATCTGTACCTTAGCGGCAAGCTGGCTCTGGAAGGCTTGATTACCAGGCACTATTCACTGCAGCAACTCCCTGAGGCATTTTCCGACATGGAAAATGGCAAGATTGCACGCGGCGTGATCATGTTCAAAAACTGAAAATCAGCTGCTTGCCCCAGCAGCAGGTCTCACACAACTTGAATCAGTCAATAATTGACTGATAGGCAAGCCGTTTGAATCGCCCGGCACTGTCTTCAAATCTCGGCGGCAGCATCTGGATCATGTAAAGACCGATCATTTCTTCCTTGGGATCAATCCAAAAGCTCGTACCTGCCAGTCCGCCCCAGTTGTATTCACCCAAGGATCCGTTAAGGCCACTTGCAGCCTTGTTCATGTGAACCGCAAAGTTGAGCCCAAAACCATAACCAGTCCTGAGGATATTGCTTCGAATCCCTATTTCTGCCACATGATCGACAGTCATCAGTTCAATGGTCTTCCTGCTGAGAATCCGGTTGCCATCCAGAACACCGTCATTCAGCAGCATCTGGCAAAACCGCAGGTAGTCCCGTGTTGTGGACACCAGTCCACCACCGCCCGAAAACCAGCGGCTTTTATGGTCGTGGTAACGATCGGAATGGGATGCAGGAGAGGGTTCTATCGTTTTCTTGTCTTTTGTCTGCTGGTACATTTCAACAAAACGGTCCAACTTGTCGGCAGGCACATGGAACATCGTGTCTGGCATGTCCAGTGGCTTGAAGAGGCGCTCCACAAGGAACTCGTCAAGATCCATGCCGGAAAGCACCTCGATCAGGCGCCCCTGCACGTCCACTGCAACGCTATATTCCCAGACGGTACCCGGCTGGTGCTTCAATGGCAATTTGGCCAGCTTCTGTGAAAAATCATCCACCGATTTGTTGTCACCAAGTACATCCGCCTCAACGTACATTTCATCTACCCAGCTTGAGCCAAAAAGCCCGTAGGTGAGCCCTGCGGTGTGTCTCATCAGATCCTGCACGGTCATTACACGATCCTGGTTAACCCACTTGTCTCCCTCCAGTACTTTCACCCCTTTGAATTCCGGGAGGTACTTGTGAACAGGGTCTTTTAGTGCAAATTCCCCTTCCTCGTACAACGTCATCAAGGCCACTCCGACAATCGGCTTGGTCATAGAATAAATCCGGAAAATCGTGTCGTCACTCATTGGCCTACCCGCATCCTTGTCGGCCATGCCAACGGTTTCCCAGTAAGCAATCTTGCCCTTCCTGGCTACGACAGCAATAGCACCAGCCAGGTAGGATTTGTCGACAGAACGCTCCATGGCCTGTGTAACCCGGTCCAGGCGCTCCTGGGATAATCCAACTTCCGCAGGCTCAGCCCGGGGAAGTTCTGCTGCCCATATTGTGGAGGCAAGGACAAGAATGGCAAATAAAATTCGCATTGTATGATTGAATCCTAAAGTTTATCGGATATCCCGGGTTCGGAAATGGGTCTGCAGTATCAAGCAATTCTGCCGGATCCTTTGCAGCACCCTCAATTACCTGAAAACACACTATCCCAACCCCAGTAACTTGCGGGTAAAAACAAGGTCCGCCGTGACTTCACGACGTTCCAGTTCAACCTGGTCTCCGGACGGCGCATTATACGGGCTGCCACTGCGGGCCAGTGCCATGAAGTCTTCATAGACCCAAGCAGGCACATCCCGATAATGCTCCCAGAAACTCCTGTCACTAACCGCAAACTTGCGAGGGGATCTCATGTTGATGATCTCAAGTGAAAACGCCAGTTCGGGGCGTAATTCGCCCAACCGCTGAGCCAGGTTTTCTATGCCGACATTACCTTGGCCCATTGGTACCCACATCACATTGACCACATCGCTTTCGAGCCAAATACGCGAGTCACGGATACCGGTTGTCAGGGCATAAGGTGCCAGCACCTCAAGGGTATGCAGGGGGTTCTCAAGCGTCCAGGTCGCATTACCGGAATCCAGCAATGCCCCTACATACTTGGTCCCGGCCTCTTCAACCAGGTCACGGAGCTGATAGGCCTGAAGATCACCTGCATGGTTCTCAATAGCAATCTTGATGCCTTCATGTGCATCCTCATCACGGACAGACTTGCACACTGCAATGGTGTTCTCGATATGCTTTTCAAGAGGCACTTTACTCTTGCGGTCATCCGAACTACCCAGGTAACAGCGCACAAATGGCGATCCCATAATGCGGGCAACCTTGAACACCCCCAGTAACTGTTCTCGAGCAGTACCGTCCTCTGCAGCAAAACGAGTGGATGTCGGACAGATCGAACCAAAGCCGACCTCGACACGGATGTCGAGCTTGTCGGCATGTTCACGAACCCTCTTGAGATGTTCCGGGTCAGTGCTTCCGAGAAATCGTGGCTCCGAATAATTGGCCACGGACACACCGTACTCTTTCGCATAATCCAGCAACTGGAATGCTGTCCAGTTCTGGGAACGCAAGCTAAAGAAATCGATTCCTAGAGATTTAGGCATCATGGCTCCCTGAAGTATTGACACCCCGGCACCGGCCACAAGCAGTTCACGCCGAGTCATAAAGAATGCCCTTCCAATAGTAGGCAGGGATAACTTTCTATGCAACACATCTTGATTTCGATCAAAGCATGATTACCGAATCTGCGGTAGTTGCTCTTGATGGCATAGCCCAGTACTTTAGTCACAGTTTGGCTTTGCTCTTGATGCTATTGATGATCTCCGGGTCGAGATCATCAATGGCCAAACACACTCGCTCAAGATCCTGATGCGCGGTCCTGATGTCTTCCTGGATCTGTTTACGCATTTCAAGTATCAGGTTGCGTCCGGTTCGCCTGGCAATCTCCTGTTCCGCCATGATACGAGCCAGAGGAGAGGAGTGGAGCTGGTTGATAGAGTAGTGCAATTCCCGCAACCGATACCGCACCCAGGCGATCTGTCGATTCATTTTCGAAAGCAGGGAACCCATCCCGTATCCATCAATCGGTTCTGCCTCGGCTTGCCAGTGTTCAAGCAGCCACTGCAGGCGAGGGGTATCATTGTCCCGGTATGCCAAAGTGGCCTCGGCCATGATCTCGTGACGATGCTCCCTCTCTTCTGGGTCTGATGCAAAATCGGGATGAATCTGTCTTGCAAGTTTCAGGAACATCCGGCGGGCTTCATCGATTACCTCAGAATCCCTGTGACCGTTCTGTTTGACCGACGCTTCGGAGGTGTAAGCATCACCGGATTCTCCATTTTGTGCTTGCCCAAGTGCTTCCCAGGCACGGTTGATTTTCTCGCGAAGCAGTTCCAGTTCATCATATCGATCACCAACGGCTGGCTGGTAGCGCCGCTCGAATTCCCTCAACTTGTTCACTCCCTGGAGATATTCCTGCTCCAGTGCCTGCAAACGACCCTGCAGATCAAACAGGAGACCCCGCCTGTGAAAAAGCGCCTTGCCCAACAGCGGCTGATAACGAACCAACTCGGTGCTCATTTGCACTTACTCTCCGTATGCCTGCCCAACAGTGTCATGCAGGACAATTGGAACAAATTGTTGCCATTGTCCTCTAGACCGTATTGACTGGCGAACCATGCTGGATGAAACATGATCAAATTCCGGGTTCATTTCAAATGTATGAATGCGGCTGGAAAATCGGGAGTCGACAGTGAAACCTGAGCCATCCCTGGCCGCTACCAGCAACTGGTATTGCTGCAATTGTTTGGAAAACGAGGTGCCATCTCCATAGTCCCAATTCTGGTAGCGCTCGGCTGCATCCCTGCCACTGATGACATAAATCTCACAGGAATCCGGCAAGCATTCCCGGAACACCTGCACAATCTCAATGACCAGGCCTGCCTTGCAAGAAGCTGCGGCGCGGTCAGTTCCTGAGCGAGCCAGTACCGAAATCCATTCCATACGCTGTTCAAGAGTCGGCTTTTCAATTTTCTTGTGTGGCAAGATTTCGGGTAATACGTAAACCACCTGCTGTAAATCAAAGGTTTCCTGCGCAACTTCAGCAAGGGACAGATGAGCCATTGTTGGTGGATTGAACGTAGAAGGCAGCAACCCAAGGCGTTGTTGATCCTGTAGGCTACCCGCAAGTACCTGGATTTTATTCAAGGTGAGGGGACAGGACGCGGTCAAGCTCTGAATCATTCCAGTGATCGACTAAAACAGGACGGTGTAAGGTCCAGACTTCCAGATGATCCATGGAATCACCCGGTTGAAGGGTGCGCATGGGACCCAGTGTCTCGAGTTCCAGAAACCGTTCATTGGTGAAGGTTTCATAAGAGGAGCCCATATCGGGGTACTCCTCATCGGGGGAAGCTTCAAACTTCTTGACGAACAGTTCACCGCCAAGAAGATAGGCACCGCGCGTTTTTGGGTTGAACAAACCGATCTTCTCGGGGTCGGAGTTTTTCGGGTCCTGTCGCAACACAATGTATTTTTCTAGCCAACTCCAGCGAGGGTCACTCATGTTCGTAAATGCAAAGACAATCAATGCGTTTGTCGGTGCCAGCACTTCCGGATGAGTGCCACGTGGTGGCTGTGTCGTTATCGCCACACCGCCCGGAGCCATCATGGTAAGCACCCAGGTTGCAATCTTCAGTGGCCAGATTGTTGTGTTTTTCAGGCTGTGTAGCACATTGACACTGGTGCCTTGCTCCGCCAATTCAACCTCAATTCGCTTCTGGATCCCTGTATTTTCAACCGGTGCCTGTGCAATGAGCTTGCTGCCCAAAATCCTGACATCAACGGGGTCGTTGTCCGCCCCATAGCTATAGACCGCATCTTCCGGGGCCACCCACAACCGGCTCCCTCCGTAGAGACGCCAATTCTCTCCACCTGTCTTACCCATGTCTTCTTCCAACTCGACAAATAGGTTCTGACCGCCTACATAGCCATAGCGGATAATCCGCGGGCCAACATTGGCCGTCACAATTAGCTCAACTTCGCCATTGGTGACCCGGTAGCAAGTGGGCCAGCCCATGTATTCAATTTTCTCGATACTCACGGCCATGGCCAAGGGTGCAGGGACTAACATTGCGGCCACAGCTATAAAGGTTATTCTAAGCAGACTCATTCAATCATCAACCAGCAGAAACTCATCAATAGGTCGCCCGTCCACCGCTGACATCGTAACATTGACCTGTTACGAACGAGCAGTCGGGACTCGCCAGAAAATGAGCCACGGCAGCAACTTCTTCAATCGTTCCTGTCCGTGCACGCGGGATCCTGCTCGTCATATACTCGACCTGCTCCTCAGTCAACTGCTCCAGCATAGGTGTACGGATCACAGTTGGACTGACTGCGTTGACACAGATGTTCTTCAACGCTGTCTCCTTGGCCATGGACTTACTCATGGCGATCACACCGGCCTTGGATGCAGAATAGGCAACCATGTTGGGATTGCCTTCCTTGCCGGCAAGTGAAGCAATATTGACGATGCGTCCGTAGTTATGCTCGATCATATGAGCCAGCACAGCACGGCAGCAATAAAAAACTCCACTGAGATTGATGTCGATGACGGAATGCCAGTCTGCATCTTCCTGTTCCCAACTGGGCAGGGCTTTTCCTGCAATACCCGCATTGGATACCAGCACATGAATGCGCTCCTGGCGCTTGAGTACTTCCTGAATGGCAGCATTCACAGACCTAACATCGGAGACATCGAACTCGACCGGGAATGCCTGCAGGTTCTCAGCTTGCAATGCTTCTGCCTGGGTTTGAGCTCCAGAAAAGTTGATATCCGCTATCGCGACTGTCGCACCAGCTCTTGCAAGGCGCCGGGCAATGCCGCCACCAATACCCCGAGCGGCACCGGTAACAATAGCGGTCTGTCCTGTGATGTCGAAAAATCTTGCCATGGTAAGAGTCAGGGATGTACTGGAATATATCGGAAAAAGAGAAAGCCTTTACCCTTGGGAATCACAGTAGGTTCCTACCAAAGATGAACCGTTCGGGTTGAACAGATTCTAGTCAGACTTGACTTGTCCTTCATCTGAAGATTCGGACTAGTCCCCATCATCTTCGGGTGCATCCACTGCAGTCTGTTCGGAGTCAGTTGCAGCTGCCAAAACTTCAGACCCAACTGCTTCACTCTGGGATTGCTCATAGAATGCTGCTTCTGTAGCAGCTTCCTCTGCCTGCTCGGCTTCCAGTCGCTTGGCATACAGGCTTTCAATGTCCTCGATCAGTTCATCCTCACGCCCTTCCGCCCGGACCTCTACCTTGATGCTTGTGCTGAGGTCCTTGTAGATTTGAATCGGAACTTCGTAATCGCCCAACATCCGGAACGGCTCCTTGATGTCAATACGGTGGCGTACGATATCAAAACCCAGTTCCTTTAGTTTGGCTGAGATATCACGAGGAGTCACCGAGCCGTACAACTGGTTGTTCTCGCCTGCACGGGCAACCACACGAACCACGACACTTTCCAGTGCCTCCCGTTGCTTTTCTGCATCGCCCCGTAGCCGAACCACTTCCCGATGTGCTGCGGCTTTCATGTCGTCAAGACTCTTCAGGCTGCTCTTGTCGGCCGGGATTGCCAGTTGTTTCGGGTAGAGGTAATTTCTCGCGTACCCGTCCTTCACATGGACTAGTTCACCACGGTCACCGAGATTGTAAATATCTTGTTTCAGGATTACTTCAAGCATTTTCGATACCTCCTGGTTTGGATTTCTCTACATTCCCTGCAAAAGGAAGTAGCGCCAGGTTGCGAGACCGCTTGATCGCCGTACGCAACTGTCGCTGATGCTTTGCACTCAGCCCGGTATGCCGACGGGGGTTGATCTTGCCGCGGTCACCGACAAACTGTTTCAGCATTTCCACTTCTTTGTAGTCAATATGGTCTATCTTGTTAACGCTGAAGTAATCGACCCTGCGACGGCGCACAAAACGCTTGCCACCACTACCTTGCCGAGACCGTTGGTCTGATCCGGGACGATCCCTGCGTGAACCATACTCGCCCTCACCTCTGGGACGATCATGCCTGCTGTCCGGTGCTGAACGGCCAGAACTTGCTGTCGATTCAGTGTTAGCGGTAGTTTCCTGCCGCACGGGTTTATTTGTTTCGGATTGTGCTCGCATTGATGTTATTTCCTGCTCTGCCATGAAACCTTCCTTATTCCTTGCTAATACCCTGACTACGGGATAGCCTCTTCTTGTTGCTTTGCTTCAGTCTCCTGCAGCGACCTCGGGTTCCAATGCCAGTTCAGATTCCTGGGTAGCTCCTGATTCTTGCGGGGCTGCGGCTTCCACTGCAGGCCAGCCTGTGGCCTCGGGTTTCTCCGCAACAGGTGGCTTACCTGGCGTAGGGTGGCCGGAAGCATTCGGCATTTCAGGGGCAACCCTTTCCACCTTCGCAGGTGTCGGGACTTCCCGTTGTGGACGCTTGGCGCGCTTGGCTTTCAGTTTCTCAACACGCTTGAAATCTTCATCAAGTCTGATTGTCATGAACTTGATGAAGTTATCAGTGACCCGCAAACGCCTTTCAATCTCTTTTGGTAGTGAAGACCCATCCTTGATGGAGTACTGCACAAACACATAATGCCCGTTCAAGAAACCGCGGACACGGTACGCCAGACGTCGCTTGCCCCAGTCATCCACCTTGTCGATGCTGGCACCGCCTTCCGTCAACGACTGTTTGACCAGCTCAACAGCTTCCCGCGTGTCCTGCTCGGTCAAGTCCGGCTTTAAAATAAATCCAAGTTCGTAAATTCTCATGCTTCGTTATTCCGTTTTGCTTATTACCTCTCCCTGTTGATCAGGAGACCGTCGATTGCACTCCGCCATAGCCTTCTCCATACCTGCTTTCAATACCTGACGGACAATGGATGCCGAACGGTCAACCATTTCCTCCAGATCCGCGAGCTCTTGTTTGTGGAAAGGCTGTAAAACGTACCGTGGCCGGTTGGCAATCGCATGGCCGGGGTGAATCCCGATGCGGAGCCGATTGAAATCTGACGTACCCAGCGATTCGATGATTGATTTCATCCCGTTATGCCCGGCTGCCGAACCCCTTAGCTTGAGCCGCATGCTCTGCCAGGGCAAATCCAGCTCGTCGTAAATTACCAGCAGTTTGTCCGGCTTCACCTTGTAACGCCGGACTAGTCCCTTCACTGGTCCACCACTACGGTTCATGAATGATAGAGGTTTTGCAAGCACTATTCTGCTGTCCGAAATTGATCCATGTCCCACCAGAGCGTTTTCCTCTGGGCGGGTGATGCGGATCCCCTCATCCCGGGCTATTCGTTCCACTGTCATGAATCCCAGGTTGTGCGGGGTGAGGCAGTACTCTTCACCAGGATTCCCCAGTCCAACAACCAGCCAGTCTGTTGCGAGTTCTTGCTTACCCCTCCAAAACATACTGGTCCACTAAATCTTGAAAGTTGCTTCATCGAACAGCTGTCCACTTCACAAGAACCATTCTTATTAAGACTCCGAACCGGACTGCTCTGACTCAGCTTTCTCTTCTGGGGATTCTTCCTCTTCAACTTCAGCCGTATCTTCTTCAAGTAGGGCAGCTCTGGGTGTCAAGACGTGAAGCAGTAACTTGTCCTCATCATCTGCAACTGAGTACTTGTCGCTGGACGGCAAGTCCCTGACGCGGACTGAACCACCCAGTTTCAGTTCCGTGACATCTATATCAATGGATTCAGGGATATCCAGTGGCAAGCATTCCACCAGTACTTCACGGTTCACCATTTCCTCGAAACCGCCTTCTGTCTTTACCCCATAGGCAACTCCAAGCGATCTGATCGGTACTTCGACCGTTACATGTTTCTTCAAGTCAAGCCTCTGGAGGTCAACATGAAGAAGCGTGCGTTTGACCGGATCAATCTGGTAATCAACAGCCAGAGTAGGCTCCTTCGAACCATTCAGAGTCAGGTTCAGCACACGGTTGTGACCACTCGGATCCTTCAGTACCGTTGTCAGTACCTTTGTGTCGACTGCAACCGCTATGGATTCCTTACCCAAACCATAAACAATACCCGGTACCTTGCCAGAGACCCGTAACCTGCGCGCCTCATTCTTTCCAAACGAATCGCGTGGTGTGACTTCAATTTCAATCTGTCGTTGCATTCTCTGTTACTCCTGTTGTCCCCGGCTCGATCGCTGGATTCCCCAAATCTGGTATCTCATCCTCTGTCTAGCCCTATCGGAATAATCTGCTGACCGAAGACTCGTTATGGATCGACTCAATCGCCTGTGCCAACAAGTTCGAGACACTTAACTGGCGTATCTTGTCACACGCCTGCGCTTTCGGGGTTAGCGGAATCGAGTCCGTCACAACAAGCTCTTTCAGACTTGAATCATTAATTCTATCGACTGCGGAACCGGAAAGCACGGCATGTGTGCAACAAGCGTACACAGAAGCAGCTCCCTTATTGATCAGAGCCTCCACTCCCTTGACTAAGGTCCCGGCCGTATCGACCATATCGTCAATGATCAGGCAGGTCTGTCCTCGCACAGCACCGATCACTCGCATAACCTCTGTGATGTTCGGTCCTTCCCGCCGTTTATCGATAATCGCCAGCGGGGCTCCGAGGCGTTTCGCCAGTGCCCTGGAGCGTTCAACGCCCCCGGCATCCGGAGAAATCACCGTCAATGATGGAAGTCTCAGACTCTTGAGATATTCGACTAAAACCGGCCGACCGTAAAGGTGATCCACAGGGATATCAAAAAATCCCTGGATCTGTGCTGCATGCAGGTCAATAGTCAATACACGATTCGCACCGGCAGTGACCAGCAGGCTGGCTACCAACTTGGCCGAGATCGGCACACGTGGTCTGTCCTTGCGATCCTGCCTTGAATACCCGTAGTAAGGAAGCACTGCCGTAATACGCCTGGCAGATGCACGTCGCAAGGCATCCATCATCAGCAGCAACTCCATCAAATGCTCGTCCACCGGGGTACAGGTTGTCTGCACCACAAAAACATCCCTGCCACGAACGTTGTCCTTGATCTGCAAATAAATCTCGCCATCTGAAAAGCGGCTCAGGTCACATTTACCGAGCTTGATATCCAGGTCCTGACAAATTTTTTCTGCAAGTTCCGGGTTCGAAGAACCGGCAAATATCTTCAATTTCGAATGCTCTGGCACTGTCTGATGTCCGTAAGTCTGGAAATGGCCGAATCCCTTGTTGGTTCAACCATCAATATTCAGGTAGTCGGCTCGTGATTTGAATACCGTGCGCATGGCTCGCAATCCTTCTGACAGAAGTTTCTCAACTATCTGATCTGCTTTTGTTTCGGTTGTAAATACTCCGAACACTGCAGACCCACTGCCAGACATAATTGCACCTAGCGCCCCTTGGGAAAGTAACTGATCCCTGATATTTCGAATGGCAGGAAAGCGTTGAAATACAATGCTTTCGAAATCGTTCACCATGATTCCAGCAAGATCTTCAGCCTTGCCTGTTGCGAGACGATCCAGACTTGTTCTGAAACCATCTATGGTACTCGGCATTGCGCCTTGTGTCAATGCTGCAATCCGTTGTGCAGACAATGCCTGGTAAGCCCAATCTGTGGATACTTCGATCTCTGGTGTGACCAGAACAAGCGGGCAGGATGGCAGATCGGGCAAAGGACTGACTTGTGTCCCTCGACCTGACCCGCAGGCTGTTCCCCCGACAAGGAAAAAGGGTACATCACTTCCAAGTTCTGCGGCGACCTTCATCATTTGCTCAGGAGACGGTCTGAGAGGGAGCAACTCGGCCAGTGCGAGTATCACCGAGGCAGCATCACTCGACCCTCCTCCAAGCCCGGCCCCTGGGGGTATTTGCTTCGAAAGCCGTATCTGGATCCTGGCCTCCACTTCGACGCACTTCAACAGGAGTTCAGCAGCACGCCAAGCAAGATTGTTCTCGTTTTCAAGAGCGGGATGGTCGCAAGCCAACTCCACGCTGGTGCTTGCGGAGCTTTCAAACTGGATTTCAAGCCTGTCGGCCAGACCGATGGTCTGGAAGACAGTCTGTAGTTCGTGATACCCGTCGGAACGCTTCCTGCCTACATGCAGCACCAGGTTGACTTTTGCAAAGGCAAGCCTTTTACGAGTCGTCACTGCTCAAATCCAGGCCAAAACAACCTTTGGGAAACAAATCAACTGTCGTAATGCAGCAGTGATTGCACATCATAGTTCTGCAGACGGTTCCTGCCTGCCAGAAAATCCAGCTCGATCGCAAAGTGCAGCCCCGCAACTACTCCTCCGAGTTGCTCAATCAGTCGGACTGCTGCTGCTGCCGTCCCTCCAGTTGCCAGCAAATCATCCACGATCAGGACGCGCTGTCCTTGTTGCACAGCATCGGTATGTATTTCCAGTCCATCATTGCCATACTCCAGCTCATAGCTCACACTGGCCGTTTTTTCGGGGAGCTTGCCGGGTTTGCGCATCAGTGCAAAGCCGACACCAAACTGCAGGGCCAGAATAGGGCCCAGCAGAAAGCCCCTGGATTCAATCCCGGCAACCAGGTCGAAATCGATTTCCTGAGCCTGCTCGGCCATCTTTTCGGTCATCAGTTTCAGGCCAACAGGATTCTTGAGAGCTGTTGTGAGGTCGTAAAAAAGAATACCCGGTTTCGGGAAGTCAGGTACTTCTCGTATCAGGGATTGCAATTCATGCATGCTGCCAGTACCTCGGGGCAAGGGGTTTCAAGGACACTGTCAGTCTTCTGCGGTATCGTCTTGCGTTGATTCTGTCTTTTCTTCATCTGCGGGATCCTTCAGAATCTGTTCCACCGCATGACGGATGTTCAATGCCGCAGACTTCTCGATCTCATAAGTCGAAGGCTCATTCTCTCGAGCTGCATAAACCTGCGTGTTGTCCAGGGAGGAAAGATAGACCGTTTCAGGGGTCCCCAACTGATCCTCCATGGAAACCAGCACCTGGATTGCAGCATCCTTCAAGCCATATTGACCCTGACTGGAAGCCTGGTCGGAAGGAAAGCTCGTTGCCGTCAGGTTACGGAGTCCGTCCAACAGTGTCTGTACCAGTTCACCACTGACCTTGCGATTGTTGTCGGATTTGAGTAACCACTCCTGGGCAGCCCGGGTCAGCAGCACCTTGCGTTCCCCATCCTGGACCTCAACCTGAACCGGATCCAGGTACCCAAAATCAAAAATTTTCTTGCTGCGGAAATCCTCAACGGATTTCTCCAGGCTCAGGGCCACAGTGGAACTGACCTCGTATACTCCCTCATGACGACTACTACTGGCGTAAAACATCTCCTCATCCTTGACGACTACAATCTCATGACTGCCGGAGTTGTCTGTTACCTGTACCGTTGCCAAAGGTTTACTGAAGGAGTACTTCCCACCTCGATCACCCTCTTCAAGGACTGCCGTCATCTCTGCAGTACGCACGACCCTGACCAGGTCTTGCACAGTGAATTTGTCCGCCCGCAGTTTTAGCGGCTTGCTGATTTGCCAGGTGTTTTCAACTTTTGAAAAACCGATTTGATGCTTGTCAGTTTTAATACTGACTTCCCGGATCGATTCCTCATCGAGTTTCAGCAACCGTTTGTCACGCAAGTCAAATAGCGACTTGTCAAAGGAACTCCTGTTATAACTGAAAACCGTGAACAGTCTCGGATCATCTTTCAAGCGGACAAAAATACCTGAACCCGTTGGGGTTTCCTTGCCGAACTGCAACTCGCCGGAACCCTCCTCAAGCTCGAAAGCCACACTCAGATCGGGGTTGTCCAGTGCGTATGGCGCCCAATCCAGCACGCTCTCAGTTACTATCCTGTCAGCCTTCAATGTGACCAGGCTGGCAACAATAAGTCGGATCGACGTATCATCCGAGGCGATCGTGTTTCCCTCACCAAACACCCAGTTGCCATCAAGGTCCTTCACTGCGACAACAGGATCCCCTCCTGCCTTTTTCAATGTCAGTCTCTTGAAGTCTTCTTCGTCCACGTCGAGAACGGACAGTGCCAGATCTAATGCACTTGGCGGGTTCTGCCGTGTGTACAGCACAAAACTGCCGAGTACTACCAGCACAACAACGGCAAGGAAAAGGGGATTCTTCATGTCCTCAAGTCCTGGATGCAGTTACGACTGAAAGCAGGATCCACATTCCATTTTGTCCGATTTTCGTATGAAAGTGTAAACACAGCCTGATCTTTAGGCATGATTGAAAACCACTATCGTCGGCCCCACCATGTAAACAAGCCCATCGTAATGAAGAGTAGCGGAAGCACAGCCAGACTAACCAGAAATACCCGGTTCATCTGAGCCACAGTCATTTCGACCGGTGTGTTTTCAGGATTCTTGGGTCGAATCGAGATCAGGTCCTCATCAGAACTGAGCCAGTTCAGCATGTTGAGCAAAAGATCCTGGTTGCCACCTAACCCGAGTCCGTAGTTAATGGCAAAACCTGACGAACCTATGACCACAATACGACCTTGTGGAGCAGTTTCCTCATCTGGAGTCTCTTCGGTACTCCCTTGTGCAGAAGCCTCCGGCTCCACAGTGGTTGGTAAATCGTAAGAGCCTGCAACAGCAAGTACCACTGGACCAGCAGTTCTCTGGTCCTCAGATCCCATTTCTACCTCATTTTCGTTAACTTTCAGGTATGTGGTCGCGTAGCTGGTATCAGATGTTTCAAATAACTCAGCCACTGTCCAACCCGTCGGAATTTCACCGGCCTTGCTAATGCTTCTTGTTTGCGGGAAGAGGGTAGTGACATTCGTCATCACTTCAACAATCGGGTGATATTTGTAATTGCTGACCATCGGTGTAAACGGACCACCCCCGAATAGCTGTCCGATCGGTGATTCATCGATCACAACATCATTGTTTACAACAACTCCCCACTCCCCGAGAAGCGCAATCAGGTTCGGGTTGCTTTCCGGTCGACTTCCCTGCCCGTCCGGAAAAACCGGGTTCAGCATGAAAAGCACCCGACCGCCGGTTTCCACGTATGTCCGGATCGCATCCACTTCGGGGTCGAGGTAAGCCGTACTCGGCCCCCCAATCAACAGTATTGTGCAATTCTCCGGGACACCTTCAAGGGCAAGTGACACATCCCTGGACTTGTAGTTGGCATTGTCAATCAAGGTCACTGCACTGGTGAAACCGTTGCGATCCTGCGAATCACTGGCTGCTTCACCATGTCCGATTGAAACGCAGACGGTTCTTTCCTCGCCCTTTAACGCCGTAATCAAGGCATTCGTGATGTCCTGCTCGTTGATCGAGGCAGCTTTCTGATTCATCGTGCCAATTGTAAGAATCAAGGACCCGTAGGATCGAACATTCATTTGTTCAGTCCTTACTGGATCCTCATCAGGATCCACGTATGTAACAGTCACGCGACTGGAGGCATTTCCGTAACGCCGCAGCATGTCTTCAACAGCAGCAAAGCGGGTTTGTCGGTCGAAGTAAGTCAGCGTCACATTCCGATCAAGGTTATTCAGGACTGTATGGGTTTGATCAGAAAGACTGTAGAGCTTCTGACTGGTCGCATCGTAAGACTTGTTGTATTGCACGCCAAGCCAGTTGAGAGCTACCAGAATTGCAATGAACACACACAGGTAGACAAGTGCATACGTGCCCGAAGCGAACTGTCTGGAAAATTTGAGTAACCTGGTATACCGCATTAAGCCTTCCATCTCAATGACTCAATGGAGCGCTTGCAGAGAAACAGGCCCAGTGAGATTGCACTTAGGTAATACAGAACGTCCTTCAACTCAATGACTCCCTTGGCAAACTGCTCAAAGTGGGGGGTGATTGCAATGTATTCACACAAGCGGCTGAATGTTGATGTCTCGTAGGAACTGACCCAGTTCAGAACCCATAGCAGCAAGAGCAAGCCGAATGTCAGGGTTGCAGACACAATCTGGTTCTGGGTGAGTGATGAAAGGAACGCACCCACAGAAATCATCATTCCGCCCATCAGCAAGAGACCCAGAAATGCCACGACCACTGGTCTCCAATCTGGGCTACTGAAGATAAAAAGTATTGCTATGTTGGCTACAGCAACCAGCAGCAAGCAGCTGTAAAACATCACGGCTCCCAGCCACTTCCCAATGATGATGTGGTAATCGCCGAGCGGCGAAGTCAATAGCAACTCAATCGTGCCACTGCGTTTCTCTTCCGAGTAAAGCCGCATTGTGATCAAGGGCACCAGGAAGAGCAGTATTATACTCATGTTGCCAAGCGCAGGCTCAATCACGAACTGGTTCACATTGAGTGGAGGGGCTCCAAGGTCCCCGCTACTGGATGCTGCGCTTGCACTGTAATCCAGAAAATACCCCAGCCCGGTAGTGAAGAAATACCCAAAGTTCACAGCAAACATGGCCAGTACGATATAGGCAATGGGTGATGTGAAGTACACCTTGAACTCGCGCATCGCGATGGCCCATGTGACTCTCATGTGCTGGGCTCCCTTGATTCATCCGTTTCCTGCGGGAGTTCAGCAATTTCGGAATCAAGTTCCTTTTTAGCTGCTGTTACTTCGGACACCTCTACTTCATCGCTGGTCAATTTGAGGAAGATGTCTTCCAGACTGAGCCCCAGAGGTTGCATGCTATACAGTCCCCAGCCAGCAAAAATTACGGCACTCGACAACCTGCGAGGAAGGTTACGGTCCTGATCAATTTCAACTCGCCAGATCGTACGGCCATTACTTGATCCATGTTGCGAAACCCTGTTAACCCCTGATTCCTTTTCAAGATGTCTCCTGACCTCTTCATCAGGGCCTTCCACATCCATCAGAATCGTATGCGCGCCCTGCAATTGCGCAGTCAGGTTTTCTGGTGTGTCACTGGCCTCAATCCGTCCTTCATTGATAATGATTACCCTGTTACAGGTTGTCGCAACTTCCGGCAAGATGTGAGTGCTCAGGATTATCGTATGCTCACCAGCCAAGGAGCTGATCAGCTTGCGGACCTCAATAATCTGCTTGGGATCCAGTCCCGTCGTCGGTTCATCAAGAATCAGAACCTGGGGACCATGGATCAGCGCCTGGGCAAGCCCGACACGCTGGCGATAGCCCTTGGAAAGCTTCCCGATCAACATGTTGCGCACATCACCTAAAGCCGTGCAATCAAGCACTGCGTCAATACGACGCGCAATCTTGTTTTTCTCGATGCGCTTAATCCTCGCAACAAATTTAAGGTAATCAACCACTTCCATTTCGGGATACAGAGGTGGTGTCTCTGGCAGGTACCCAATCCGTTTCTTGACCTCCAGCGGATTTTCAGTGACATCAAAACCCGCGACTATGGCAGTGCCGGAAGTGGGAGGCAAAAAACCCGCCAAGATACGCATGGTCGTCGTTTTTCCTGCTCCGTTGGGGCCGAGGAATCCAACAATTTCTCCCCTGTCTACCTTGAAATTGATGTTATTGACTGCGGTTTTCGTACCGAACAGCTTCGTGACATCTTCAACTTGAATCATAAAATCACAACGTAAAGGGTTCGAGCTAGGCAGCTAGCCCGGGATTCACCAAGATACATGAATACTACGCCATGGTTCGGCGAAGAATTAAGACTAACCTTTTTATTAACGCATGACATAAAAGACTGTCAAGTGCCCAAAACATGAAATGGAATTGATCCTGCAAGTCCCTGAAATACATTTAAAATGGACGAGATCATTAAACAGACTAGTATGTTGGGAGATCTTCCGGGTAATCAAGGAAGGAGGAATATGGGATTATTTTCAAAAAGAACCCCAGAGCATCTGGAAGCGAAACTTCAAGAAAAAGAACTTTCTGCAGAGTGATGACTCCAGAAGCAGAAGAAACTTCAAGAAAATTTACAGCAGAGTTAGAAGCCAAATAAAAGGGATCACTGGAACCAAGGCACAAGCTGTTTCCATGACTGGAGCTTTCACACTGGACAAACAAGGTTTTACAAATCGTTAAGGACCACTCGGCGATACAGGCAGATAGTTCAGGTCTGCAATCGTACAAATCGAAGACAAGGGATGGGAATTCATCGACGTGGGCTCTATATTCCAGGGAACCGGTTCTGATAGCCGGGATAAATTTCCCCCCAGTGGTCGGCAGGAGGCAGTCAGTCGTCGAGTCCTGGGAATTTATACTTTTCAGGATCAAGCAACAACACGACTAGTTGAATTATTCGGAACTGGAAAATCTCACTGACTTTGAAGAAAATAGTGCCTCTGTCACGCACCAAGACTTTGCCTTCGGGTCTATTTGTGGATTTGCAAGCCTGACTTACCCAAAAGCATCGCTATAATGATTTGCACAAACAGCAACATTGTTGTTGCATGCGGACATTTCCATGCCGCAAGGGAAATACACATGTCACTAGCCTTGAGCGTACGCATTCCAATTCTTGTCTGCTTCCTGATTCTGGGAGCTTTCGCCTACCACCAAACGACCCAGGACCTGATGGTGAATACTGCATCTGCCTGGCTGGCATCGCTGAACAGTTTCCAACGAGCTTCAGCCCTGTTCAAGATGGACAATCCCGACTACGAGGTCTGGCATTTTGTCCCGGATAACAGCTTCCAGGTAAGTCGCGGATACCGTCGGAACGGCCTGACTTACAAGGAAATGACCCCCGAGCAACGATCACTGGCCGATGCCCTTCTGGCTGCTTCCCTGTCCCGTAGCGGCTATATCAAGACCAAGACCATCATGAGTCTAGAGGAGGTCCTGCGCATCAAGGAAGAAGATACAGCCGGGCGACGCGACGTTGAACTTTACCACGTAAGTGTGTTCGGAAAACCGTCCCGCGAAGATACTTGGGCCTGGAGACTGGAAGGGCACCACGTTTCCCTGCACTTTCTTATGAATGACGGGGAACTGGCTTCAACTTCACCTACTTTCTTTGGAGCTAATCCACATGTCGTACGCTCAGGCCCTCGCATGGGAACTCGGCCACTCGGGTCACTGGAAGACCACGCACGTGAGTTGATGATGGCTCTTTCCGATGATCTTCAAAAACAGGCCTTGATTGATGAGAAAGCCTACAGGGACATTCTGACTGCTGCTGACACTCGTGCTCACTTGGAAGGCAACCCACAAGGTATCTCAGCTTCCCAGCTGGATGAAAAGCATTACAAGATGCTGCTGGATACCGCTGCGCAATACGCTACAACACTGCCAGCAGAACAGGCTGAGCAACGCATGATGAGAGTTCGCAACACACCTCGCGAAAAGCTTTTCTTTGCCTGGGCCGGCTCTATAGAACCTGGCAAGGGTGACTACTACCGCATCCAGGCGCCAGACTTTCTCATTGAGTACGACAACACCCAGAACCAGAACAACCATAGCCACACTGTCTGGAGGGACTTTGCAGGGGATTTTGGGCGCGATGTACTTGCGGCTCACTATCGCCAGGACAACCACAACCTGGACCAACTTCAGGTCGCCTTGGCAGATTAGGGAATCCACAAGCAACCCAGGCCCCAGGTTGCAGGGCTTTCCTGTCTGCATTTGGTTCCCATTCACATCCTGCCTTGTGGAGTCTTGCATCTCTGCACATTGATGCAGTTGTTTAGGTCGCTGTGGAAAACCAGCCAGGAACACGCTATCGAGTACAGAACCCGGGCAGGCATCATTCAGTTGGTAGCCCACAACTCCACACCACTAAGCCTTTTTTTGATACACGGGAAGAGCTCTGGTTCCATCAGCGGAGTATTCCCCGCAAACTTTCATTCCAATCCTGCAATGTGCTAGCTTTTAGAAGCGGTTTCATTTTTTCGCCCAGCAATTTAGCAAGTTCTTTCGGGTCTGCTTGCGTACCGGCAACTACCGCATTCATTTCTTTTCACAAAACTACAAAGAGGATCTATCCATGTCTGATCAAGCTGAACGCGAATATGGCTTTCATACCCGCTCATTGCATGCTGGACAGCAACCAGACCCGGCAACCAACGCCCGGGCAGTCCCTATCTACCAGACCACTTCATTTGTGTTCAATGACACCGACCATGCTGCTTCATTGTTTGGCCTGCAGGAATTCGGCAATATCTACACCCGCATCATGAACCCTACCAACGGGGTCTTTGAGGAACGAATGGCTTCCCTTGAGGGCGGCATGGCAGCACTTGCGGCCGCCAGTGGACAAGCCGCTCAAATGCTCGTCATCTCAAGCCTATGCCAGAGTGGTGACGATATTGTTTCCTCTGCAACTCTCTACGGAGGCACTTACACCCAATTCGACACGACTTTCCGTCGATTCGGATACAACACCATCTTTGTCGACCCTGATGATGCTGAGAATTTCCGCAACGCCATCACTAACAAGACCAAACTGATCTATATCGAAACAGTAGCCAACCCACGCATGAACGTGGTGGATATCGAAGCTGTTGCAAACATTGCCCATGAAGCCGGAATCCCATTGGTCGTGGACAACACTTTCGCAACACCATACCTGTGCCGTCCTATTGAGTTCGGAGCAGATATTATCGTGCACTCGGCAACCAAGTTCATTGGTGGCCACGGCACTACGATCGGTGGCGTGCTTGTCGATTCAGGAAAGTTTGACTGGAACAACGGCAAGTTCCCGATGCTGACCGAACCAAGCCCCGGCTATCACGGGATGGTTTTCTCTGAAACCTTCGGACCGCTGGCTTTTATTCTCAAGTGCCGCGTTGAAGGGTTGCGCGACATTGGACCGTGCATGGCTCCCATGAATGCATTCCTGTTCCTCCAGGGACTCGAAACCCTGGGGCTTCGCATGGAGCGTCATTGCGCCAATTCCCTGGCTCTTGCCAAATATCTCGAAGGCCACGAACTGGTCACCTGGGTAAAGCACGCCGACCTGGAATCAAGTCCCTATCACAGCCTGGCAAGCAAGTACCTGCCAAAAGGCCAGGGCGCCGTATTCACTTTCGGCATCAACGGCGGACTGGTGGCCGGCAAGAAATTCATCAACAGCCTGCAACTGTTCTCCCACCTCGCCAATGTCGGCGACGCCAAGAGCCTTGTCATCCATCCGGCAAGCACCACCCACCAGCAGTTGAGTGAGAGTGATCACGCTGCTGCCGGGGTTACTCCGGACATGGTTCGACTCTCGGTCGGGCTGGAAGACCTAGATGATCTCAAATGGGATCTGGACCAGGCTCTGAGAGCATCCCAACAGGGGTAGTTCCATCCCGCAATTTCAGCCTTCAGGCTTGCAAATTCTGACCCGATTTGCAGTCTACAATCTTCCATGGAACATATACCGTTTTTGGAATCCAGCAAGCCGAATGTATTTTGAATAACTCTTGATTAAAGAAACACTTACAACGACTTCGAAGGACTGGATTTGATTGTGGTTCAGGTGTACAGTATAAGGACATGAGCGAATAGTTCCTCCACATAACGTGAGCTATTCGCCAGCCTGATGATTCAGCTTCATCAAATATTGAAACGACCCGGGCTCGGTGTCATCGCTATGGTGACTCTGGGTACGCTAGTGCTTGTCAACTGGAATGAGCGTGGCCGTTTCGGGGTGCCGGAAGATGGTGTTGTATGGGCTGACCTTGAAGCTGGAGTTACAGCTACCGAGGTACAGCCTGATAGTCCGGCCGCACTGGTGGGTGTGCGGCCGGACGATATTCTGCACTCTATCGGCGGCCAGGATGTGGATGAGGCTCTTGATGTAGCCCGCCTGTTGTCTGCAGTCGGTTCCTGGAACCGGACCCAGTACAAGCTTGAGCGGGAAGGACACCATGAAAGCGTCTACCTTCTGGTAGGTGAAAGCACTGGACGCAGCAGCATCAGCGGCTTTCTGCTGGTACTTGGGTTTGTGTATGCACTGATTGGTCTACTGGTCTGGCTGCGTTGTCCAGCAGGATTTACAACAAATCGTTTCGGCCTTTTTTGCCTTTCCTCATTTGCACTGTACAGCCTCGGTTACAGTGGGCAACTCAATGGCTTTGACAGGCTGGTCTTCTGGATCGACAACTGGGCGCTATTGTTGATGCCACCCCTGTTTCTGGATTTTTGCCTGCACTTTCCCGATAACAAGTCCCGCCAAAAGATCCTGTCTCAGGCTGCCTACGGCCTGGCCATCACTGTGGGACTGGTACAGCATGCCCTGATCGGGGAATGGGTTTCAATCGGCATTCCCGAAACTCTTGCCTTGCAGATTATTGATGTGATCACACTGGCATTGCTCGTTGTCAACCTCTTGGTTGGAGCAATGTGGGTTCACAATCAGTCAAACAACAGGACTGATCCTGTCATTCAAAAACAACGGCAATGGCTGGTGACCGGTGTTCTGGTATCTGTCATACCTTTTGCAGCTTTATATGCAGTGCCTTACATGCTCGGTGTTTCGCTTGGACCCAACCAGACCTTCATTGTTTTCTCCCTAGCATTACTGCCGTTTTGCATTGCCGTGAGTCTTTTGCAATACCGCCTGATGGATCTTGAAATCCTGTGGCGTCGAGCCGCTTCCACTGCAATGGCCGGCTCGCTCCTGCTGGCTGGTTTCTACATTCTGTTATTTCGGCAAGGAACACCTGTTTCCTGGCTGGAACGTTACGGACCAGTGACCTGGCTGTTGTCGCTGTTCATTGCTGTAGCACTGTTTCAGCCACTTAGAAACTGGCTTTATGACTCATTCGAGAGGCGGCTTTATCGCCAGCGATACAGTGATCGTCGCGCCCTGTCATCCTTTGCTTCTGAACTTGCTTCCGAAACTGACCTCAATCATATGTTCCGCTCAGTTGTGGATCGGCTCGACCATTGCCTGGATGTGGATCGCAGTGCAATTCTAGGGGTTGTCGCTGGCAAAGATTCTGCAACAGAGCACTACGTCATTCTTTATCAGCAGGGTATTCTGGGAATCCAGCTAGGGCAAATCATTGGCCAGGAAGTTCTCCTGCACTCTTCAACTGACACCAGCCCTGTTTTTCTTGACCTTCAGCTTGGTGACCATCATGATTCAGGCCTCAGACAGCTGGGCTGTAGCCACTACGTGCCGTGCCGTCTCCGGGGAAAAACTCTTGCCTGGATCGGCTTGGGTCGCAAACGGCATGGAAGTTTCCTGAACAGTGATGACCTGGCGTTGGCAGAAAGCCTGGCTGGGCCATTTGCCATTGCATTGGAGAATGCCCAACTCTATCGTTCCCTGGAGCAAAAAGCATTGCAGTACCAGCAGCTGAAGGATTACAACGAAAACATAGTCGAATCGCTATCCGTCGGGATCCTCTCTGTTGACTTGCAAGACCGTATTCAGAGTTGGAATACACAGCTAGAGTTACTGTTCAACATATCCAGGGATCAAGCTGCCGGACGACTGCTCGGCGACCTGCTCCCCGACGCCTTGGTACGTGAATTCAACCAGGGCAGGTTCGAAGCTCGCAATGTCTACAAATACAAGCTGCGGGCCGCTGATTTCCCAGAAGAGTTTAAGCCTGCCAATGCTGTGGAATCCGAATCCGCGGCACGTACGGTCAATGTCGCAATTGCTCCCCTGATCACTCGCTCATTCCAACCAATCGGACGCTTGATGATTCTTGATGACATCACAGATCTGGTCGAACTTGAGGATCGTGTCAGCCATGCAGACAAACTCAGTTCCGTTGGACTACTTGCCGCAGGGGTCGCTCACGAAGTCAATACTCCTCTGGCGGTAATCTCAAGCTATGCACAACTGCTAGCTGAGAGATTCAAGCAAGAAAGCGACGAAGCCAAGCTGCTTGGGAAGATGACCGAGCAGACTTTCCGCGCAAGTGAGATTGTGAATTCCCTGCTTGATTTTTCACGTACTGCAGAAACTAGCATGGCTCCATGCGATATTGACAGTACACTCAGGGACACCTTGGCATTGATCAAGCCTCAACTTCGGAAATCATCCATCAATGTCCATCTGGATCTTGCTGCGGACGATGCAGTTCAAGGCAACCGCGGAAAATTGCAACAGGTTTTCCTGAACCTGTTTCTCAACGCAAGAGATGCCATGCCAGAAGGCGGAGAACTGCATGTCACGAGCCATTCACTGACCAAGGCCGGTGCGGACTCAAGGGTTGAAATACTTATATCGGATACAGGTGTCGGCATGGAGCCAAAACAACAGGCACAGATTTTTGATCCTTTCTACACTACGAAAGGGCCTGGACATGGAACCGGGCTGGGACTGGCCGTTAGTTACGGTATTATCCAAGAACATTTCGGTGCGATTTCAGTGAAAAGTAAACCAGGCCAGGGTACGACCATAACTCTCGCGTTCCCACTGGTAAGCCACCCGGTTCATGCCTGACGGATCCAGTGTGCTCCAGAAAACACCCACGGAGCGCATCCTGATCGTCGACGATGAAGTTGCCATCCTTGAAAGCCTTGAACTACTTCTGAACAAGGCAGGATATATCACTGCAACCGCAGATTCCGGGCTAGCTTGCCTGGATGCACTCGCCGCTGAGAACTGCGATCTAGTGCTCCTCGACCAGATGCTTCCAGACAAACCTGGCCTTGAGATTCTTGCAGAGATACGCAAGCAGGACCTGAGATTGCCCATCATGATGCTCACGGCATTCGGATCCATCGAAATGGCAGTCAAGTCCATCCAGTTGGGTGCCAACAACTTCTTGACAAAACCCTGGAGTAACAACAAACTGCTGCTTGAAATCGAGCAGGCCCTGACTCGACATCGTCTTGAAGAGGAAAACGCCCGGCTCCGCAGCCAGCTGGGTTTTCAGGCAGGGCTTGAAAACATCATTGGGAAGTCCAAGCCCATGAAGCATGTTTTCTCACTCATTACCCAGATTGCCCCGACTCCCTCGACTGTACTTATTTCTGGAGAGAGTGGCACTGGCAAGGAACTGGTGGCCAAGGCGATTCATGCCAACTCGTCACGCATAGAAAAGCCGTTTATAACCGTGAACTCTGGTTCTGTCCCGGTCGACCTGATGGAATCCACACTGTTCGGCCATGTCAAGGGTTCCTTTGCTGGAGCACTGAAGGATCGCAAGGGGAGTTTCGAACTGGCCCACCAAGGGACGATCTTCCTAGACGAGGTTGGAACTTTGTCACCAGAACTTCAGTCCAAGCTGTTGCGTGTAATTCAGGAAAGGGAGTTTACGCCTGTCGGCTCAAATGATCCCACTCAAATCGATGTGCGCATCATCGCAGCTACCAATGACAACCTGTTTGCAGCAGTAAAAGAGGGACGCTTTCGTGAAGACCTTTACTACCGGCTCAATGTCATTGGCATCGAACTGCCTCCGTTGAGAGAACGCCATGGCGACCTGCCATTGCTAATCCAGCACTATCTGACTTTTTTCTGTAAACGCGAACAGAACAACTACCTGGACGGAACTGAGAAATCCACCCTGCAGTTTTCTGCAGATGCCCTGCGTATCCTGATAGACCACAACTGGCCTGGAAATGTTCGGGAACTAAGGAACACGGTCGAACGAGCGGTCGTACTTGCCAAGAAACGGGAACTCGGACCCGAGGTCTTACCGAAACTGATGCTTGAGAAAAATGGCCTGATCTTGCCACAGATTCATGAAGACTTTCAGCCCTTACCTGGATCGAGTTTGCCAGAAATAGTCGAGAACTTCGAGCGCAATCTGATTCTGGGGCAACTTAAGAAACACAAGTACAGCCAGACCGAAACAGCCAAGACTTTGTGTGTTGCTCTTTCCACACTGAATCAGAAGGTCCAGCGACTGGGAATCAAGGTCAAACAGCTTAAATCCGACTGACTATTCCCACGCATACTCACTCAACGACCACCGACTGAAAGTCAAACTGCGGCTGAAACAGCCCTAGACGGAACTTCACCGTCCCTTAAGCCCTAGCGCCGTCCACCAAATCATTGGAATAGCGCGGTTTACCGCTCCACAGACCGGACTGCAAACTGGATATTTGTTACCATGTTCTAAGCGCATAATAATCTTTATTCATGCTTGATAAACAGTATAATTGTGTTCTATATTGTTTCCATGTAAGAGGCCTCGCCCCAGGTCCTACCACGTTGACGTCATCCCCAACCGCAACAGCCCCCCCGCCATCCTCTTTCGCCAAGCCCAACGCGACGGCAAGCGCATCCGCCGCACCACCCTCGCCAACCTCTCCAAACTGCCCCCCCAGATCGTCGACGGCATCCGCGCCATGCTCCGCGGCGGCCAGGTGCGTATTCTTATGAATTCGAACGCTGATTCTTATCCATTTCGAACACTAATTCCGATCTTTTTTGAACGCAGGTTCCGATCTTTTTTGAACAGCTCGGAGCGAAGCAACGGTGCCTGGAATCATCATGCCTGAGAGTAGGTACCTCCGTCAATTAGAAGGGGAATGAAAGTGAACATCATGATCTGTTTAGGGTTCCTTTTGTAGTTGGTTGGGGGGAGGAGACATCCGGCGAGGCGGTGTTTGCCTGCTCCAAAAATGGGTAAGCACGATCCGGCAGGGTAGCTTGCTTGAGGGACCAGTAGTCCTCACAGCGCTCAAGATTGAACTCAAGGTGCTGCCAGTAGGAGTCGGGAACAGGTTCGAGCTGGACTTCCTGCAGCAGAGGCACGAAGTAGCGCAGACTGCGGATCGGCTGGGTAGCAGGGTGGTTGATCAGGGTCATGGATTTGCGAACGCAGCCCAGTAGCCAGGCACGTCGAAAAGTTTCGCCAGGAACACCGGCCTGCTACCACAAGGTGGCAAGTTGTTGGTCGTCGGAGGTGAACTGGGCCTGCACACAGGTCGGGCGCAGGAACATCTCGCGCACCTCACGAACATAGGCTTGGAGGCCAGCGTCTGCGGGCAACAGCATTGGTTGGGGTGCACGGCAGTAGGGCCAGTAGGCTTCTGAGACGATCAGGTAGGAGGCGTTCAGCTCCCGGCGGAAGGAGGAGTCGATCCGGGCGGAGGAGCGTTTGGACGGGATCTACGTGATCCGCACGAGCCTGCAGGAGGAGCAGTTGGGGGACGCCGAGACGGTGCGGGAGTACAAGAGCCTGGCGCGGGTGGAGCGGGCCTTCCGGTCGCTGAAGTCGCTGCTGGCGGTGCGGCCGGTGTTCCACTGGAAGCAGCGGCGGGTGCGGGCGCACCTGCTGATCTGCATGCTGGCGTACTACCTGGAATGGCACATGCGGGAGCGGCTGGTGCCGTTGCTGTTCCTGGACGAGGACCGGCAGGAAGGGAAGACGGGGCCGGTGGGCCCGGCGGTGCGGTCCGAGCGGGGCAAGTGCAAGGACCGCACGTGAGAGACGCTGGAGGGGAACCTGCCGCTACAGAGCTTCCCGGACCTGCTGGCACACCTGACGACGCTCTCGGCGCTGGAGTTGCGGCTGGAGGCGGCTCCGGAGCACCGTGTGTCGAAGCTGAGCGCGCTGACGCCGTTGCAGGAGCGGGCGTTCGAACTGCTGGGGAGCAAGCCGCACCCGGCACCGCACCCGGAGCCGATAGCGGCCGAACCTGCGGAACCTAGTCACTAGCGGCGCGTTTTTTCGAGCTCGATCGCCGTCGAAACGGCCGGGGCCGACAGCTGCCATCCCGTTACAAATAACTCGGAAAAAGGGACTTATTGTGTTGACTCCGCCCCGAATGGCGTACAACAGTCCAGTAACTGTGCGGTGTAAGTTGGGCCTAACTGACGACACGCAACACTTGCATCTGTGTTATCAAAGTCATCATCCCAACAGCCTGTCAGACATAGAGCAGGCGTACCACTCTCTGCCTCGGTCGTTCAATTGACAGTAACCAGGAAGAACTGCCAGTTCTTGTACTACACCATGGTGTTGTAAAAGTTCAGTTCCGCTTCCAGTGCAAGCTTGATGTTCGCTCCATCTCTGAATCCATGTGACTCGTTTTCGAATAACATGTAGATCACAGGTATGTTCTTGGCTCGCAAAGCCTCGACCATCCTTTCTGTCTGCTCAGGGGGGACCACCCGATCCTTTGCACCCTGAAAGAAAATGACGGGAACCGTCAGATTGTCTACAGCATGAATAGGAGAACGCTCCCGATACAATTGTTCCTGCTCAGGCCATGGTCCAATCAACGAGTCGGTGTAGTGCGACTCGAACTTGTGTGTACTGACAGCCAAGGTTGCCAGGTCACTGATGCCGTAGTAACAGGCCCCAACTGAGAACTCATTCTCCTGCGCCAAGCAGCAAAGGACAGTATAGCCTCCGCTACTACCGCCCTTGATGATGCAGCGGGCCGGGTCTGCAAGTCCTTGCTCGACAAAATAACGAGTTGCTACTACGCAATCCTCTACGTCCACCACTCCCCACTGCCTGCTCAATTGCTTTCTGTAATTTCTTCCAAATCCTGTACTGCCTCTGTAATTCACATCCAGGACAGCAAATCCCCTGCTCGTAAAGTACTGGTTTGTAAGTGACAGAGAACAGCTAGCAGCTGAAGTTGGGCCTCCATGAACTTTGACAATCAGAGGTGGCTTTTCATTATCCGGTGCAGCAAAATCAGGATTGCGGGGAGGGTAGTAGTACGCATGCACCAGTTGACCCGACGATGTTGGGAACGTGACAGGTTTTGGAACAGAAATATACAGCTTGACCTGTTCAGCGAGTTCAGCGGCTCGACGCAGCACCTGGCACTGTCTTGTCGCAAGATTGAACTTCACGATTTCCGATGATCGATCCGGTGACCCGGATCGAAAAACTGCTTGCTGGCCCTGGACAACCAGGCCATCGATATCGCAATACCCGGAAGATATGGCTTCCAATGCCCCAGCAGAGTCAATGATTGCCAAGCGCCAACTGCCTGATTCGCAGAAGGTGCACAGGATCCGCCCATCGTCAGTAAACCCATAGGTCTTCATCCCGAAAACCCATTGCGGGAGTCCAAATTCAGCCAGCCTTTCATGAACCGGGATGATCTGATCATCCTGTTCCCAATAGAGATTCCAAAATCCACTACAGTCCGAAACAAAATGCAGGGTGCCCGAGGGGGACCATTCCGGCTGGAATATCGATTCTGTTGGCCCTCCAGCGACCTTCCATCGGGAACCAGTACCGCCATCTTTTGAAATCTCGGCGACCCACAGTTCAGACCCGTCCCAAGGCATGGCGGGGTGATTCCATTCAAGCCAGCACATCCGATCTCCTGTAGGGCTCAGACGAGGATTTGAATAAAAATCTGCTCCCTTGACAATCGACTTAACGCTGGTCTCCCCTTCATTGAGAGAAATCGAGACAATCGCCTGGACCGCTTCAGAATCTGTTTCCGAATGATCCTCGCGAACCGCCAACAGGCGGTTTCGAAAGGCATCAAACTCATAATCAGCAAACCGCCAGGGCTCTTCTGGAGTCACTGGCTGTGGCTGCTGCGAGGACTTCTGTCGATAAATTCGCTGGTCCTTCAGTTCCGAAAAATAGACAGTTTGATTAGCTATTATGTAGGCTCCACCACCGTACTCGTTCACCCGGTTCCGGGCATACCATGGAGGAGCCAGGACATCCTGTACCTGGCCATCCTGAAGGTGGTGTACCAATACTGTGCGCCCCTGCTCTTCTGGGCGGGACTCCAGCCAGTAGATGCTGTCCCCAACAATGGAGGGCTCACTAAGCCTGACTGATTCCTCGGTAACCGAGTCCGAAGTGATTGGCGATTTCCAGTAGCCGTAACCAGCGATTTGCTTCATGCCTTGCGTTTCTCAGCAAGTAACTGGCAATTGTTGCCAGTGCCATCCGGGATCAAGCACAACAACTACCGGATCCAGACGTACCAAGAAGTTTGGAATCTTGCTTCTGAAAGGACAGTGTCCGACCGTGATTCACTGCAACTGTTGATTCTGCGGCAACTGATCAATGAACTCCCTGACGAGGCGCTGGTGCTCCTGCTGATCCAGGTTCTTTTTCAGCAGGTGTTCCGCTGCATGGATTGCAATAGTGGCAGTTTCCATGCGGATCTCAGCCAATACTGCCCGTCTCTCGGAATCGAGTTGCCGGCGCCCCTGGTCCACGATCTTCTGCGCCTCCTCGCGAGCATCTTCCCTTGCCCTGGCACGGACCCGTTCAGCTTCCTGACGGGCTTCTGCAACAAGTTCCTGCGAACGCTGCATTGCCTTGTCCATCCTGGCTTGGTTCGACGCAATGGCCTGTTCGGCATCACGCTGAGCCTGTTCGGCTTTCTCCAGAGAAGTCCGGATGCGTCCCTCCCGCTCATCAAGTGCCCCGAGAAGCGGTTTCCAGGCAATCAGGCGCAGCGCCACGAAAGTCACAAGAAAAGTCACCACGGTCCAGATCATCAGACCGGGTTCGAATTTCAGCAGTGCGTTTTCGGCCGCCATAGCTTATTCCTGCCTGTGAACTAGAACAACAGCGCAACAAACAGCACGCCAAGTCCAATCACTGCAACACCTTCAAGGAGAAACAGCGGTAATTGGAATGCACTCTGGATGGCCTTGGCTGCCTGTGGCTGCCGTGCAATGCTCTCAACAGCGGCGGCTGTGAGCTTGCCGATGCCTAGCCCGGCACCAATCACAATAATGCCTGCCCCGATCGCACTCCCTGATGCCTTGTCAAGCATCTGGGCTGATGCAATGGCCGGGACGGCTAGCAGAATTGCCAACGCATAAAGGGTATGAAATGTGGTTCTCATGGATTGATTAGTCCTCTCTCTTATTATCAGCTAACTTAAATGTTCAGTTAGTGCTCACTATCGACGACCATACCAACGTAGAGTGCCGTCAACAGCGTAAAAACATAGGCCTGGATGAAGGCCACGATAATTTCCAGAAGTGTGATGGCAACGGCCATCGGAATCGATATGAGCGAAACCGAAATACTCTTGAACAGAAAAATGAATCCCAAGATGATCAGGATGACAATGTGCCCTGCTGCCATGTTGGCACCAAGCCGTAGCGTTAGCGCAATGGGACGCACTAAAATGGAAACCACCTCAAGCATCACGACCACGGGTGCAATCACCATGGGCGTACCTTCCGGCACCATATGCTTGACGTAACCAACAGGACCCAGCGTAAAAATACCTGCCGACAAAAAGGTCAGGAATGAGATGATCGCCAAGGTACCAGTGACATTGAGATTGCTGGTAGCTGTGAAACCACCAGGGACAAGCCCAATCAAATTGCAGAGCAGAATGAAGAAAAACAATGTCAACAGGAAAGGGGTAAAGCGCCTACCCCACTTCTCTCCCATATTGCCGATCGCTATCTCGTCCCGCACAAAAACAACCAGTGCTTCAAGGGCATTCGTGATGCCTTTCGGGGCTTTGTCAGAAGCACCTGGCCGACGAAGGAAGATCCCCATGACTACAATCAGGATCACAGCGGCCAGCAGCATCATCAGGACTGCTTTCGTAATACCCAGGGATTCAAAGATTGGACCTAGTATTGGCTCAAGCCAGCTTGGCAAATGCACAACACCGTTTGAGATGTGATGCATGATCACATCAGCAAGCCGTTCTTCATGCTCTGCGTCTTGACCGGCGGCTGCCAGAAAGGCGAATGGAAGCTGCGTATACATCAATATTCCAATGCCCTCTTATAGCGGCAGCCTTCAAAAACCTGTGCAGCCAGATAACCACACAACAATGCTGGGACAAACAGGCGTGCATCCGCCTGTGTTTGCGTTAGACACCAGAACAGTGCAAATAAGACCCATACTGCGCGCAAGGCTGCTCCAATCAGAAAAACCTTGAAAAACTCTTTTCCAATCAGTGGTTTTCCGAAATGAAGAACGGACTCTGAGACAACTGCTGTGGCCAGTCCGATAATCAGTCCCGTGAGGATTGTATTCATCATTCCTTGGTCCACATCGACTTGGCCAGATTGTAGAAACCAGCAACAACGCCTACTGCAAGTCCGATCAATGCCGCAGCCGGGTTAAAGTCCCAATAGACACCAGCCAAAGCACCCAGCAGGAGTCCTCCTAGAACCGATCCGCTGAGTGACATTGCCGCCGCTCTGGCGGTATTGCTTGAACGTATAGGCACAGGGTTGCCCTCACTTTGGACTAGCAGTGGTTCGTAGCCTGTAAGCGCAAAGATCGCTGGCCTCAACTTACTTTGAAGATAGCAAAACCGCCAAAGTAGCTGCAATAACAGCAGGCATCTTGTGCGAGCACAATCTGAAAAGTTCCCCGGGTTTGCAAGTTCAGAGCTCTGGACATAGGTCGATTTCAAATGTGACACAGAGGCCCCGTTGCACCATCTATTGGAAGTGCACGAGGAATTCTTTGCCTTCGCCGTCGGGGATCAGACCAGCGGGGATTTCGAACATTGTCTTAAGGCGCACCTTGTGTTCCTCAATGCGTGGCTCCACGTCCTGACTCGACGTGCGTAGCACTGCAGGCTTGTACTTCACGCAAACCTTCGCAGACTGGCCCAGCAATGCGCTGGCTTTGGCCTTCTGGAGTTTTGTCAGTTCCCGCTGCAACGATGCGCGTTGCTTCTGAATTTCTTGCGCTGCGGGTGGGGGGCCCCGAACGCTCGGGGTCGGCCAGCGCAACCGTGTAGGCGCACAGGAAATCAAGCACTTGTTCGTGGATCATGTAGCACAAGAAGTTCTCCTGGCACCAACGCGCAAACATCCGTGAGAGTAGGTCCACCAGTAGCAGATCAAGGAGTGTCGTTACGATCGAGGTTTGATGACCACTGCCACACAGTCTGCGGGTCTCATGCATCTTGATTGCTCCGCCCTTGCCGAGCACAATCGTCAGGGAAGCGGGGTTAGTAACGAAATGTTGGCAAATTCAATGAATCGCTGGGGCATGATCCCAATCACAACTGTCAAGACTCCACAGGCAACCAGCGCGGTTCGAGTCCCAAAATTCATGACCAGTTTGGCAGGCTGCTCCGCACTGTTCATCAGCCAGCAGGCTCGAATGATGCGGAAGTAGTAAAAAGCAGCTACAGCTACATACAAAGCTGCAAAGATTGCCAACAGGTAAAAGCCTTTCTGGATCAGTCCCAGAAAGATATAGTACTTGCCGTAAAAGCCCGCCATTGGAGGGATACCAGCCAAGGAAAGCATGAAGATTGCCATCAGAATGGTATAACCTGGCGAACGGCTGAACAGCCCGTTCAAGTCATCTAGTTCCTCAACAGCCTTGCCATTCCTGCTCAATGCCGCTACCAGTGTAAATGCCCCGATGTTCATGAAGACATAGGCCAGCAAGTAAACTGCAATCCCGCGAAGACCGTTATCATTGCCTGCTACCAGGCCCATCAGGATGTATCCGGCATGGGCTATGGAACTGTATGCCAGCAATCGCTTCAGGTTCGACTGTGTCAATGCAGCAAGATTGCCAATCGTCATCGTCAGTAACCCCACACTACCCATCACAGGTACCCATGCATCCGCTGAAGTGGGATATACATCCAGGAAAATCCGGAGCATTAATGCAAAGGAGGCTGCCTTCGAAGCGACCGATACATAGGCTGTTGCCGGTGTCGGAGCCCCCTCGTAAACATCTGGAGCCCACATGTGGAATGGCACTGCAGAAATCTTGAACAGTAACCCAACACTGGTCGTTATCAACGCCAGGACAACGATTGTATCCGGCATGGGTCGGGCTGCAACTGCTGCACTGATTGCACCCAGGTTGGTAGATCCTGCTATGCCGTACAGGATCGAAAATCCGTAGGCCAGCAAACCACTCGAGAATGCACCGAGAATGAGGTACTTCATCGCGGCTTCGTTAGAGCGCACCGAACTTCGAACAAACCCAACCAGGATGTAGAAACTCAGTGCCATCGTCTCAAGAGCCACGAACAACACCACCAGGTCGTACCCGGATGCCATCAGCGACATACCGGCCTGTGCAAAAAGAAGCAAGGCATAATACTCGCCGCGATGCTCCCCCACCAGTTCCATGTAGCGAGATGAGATAAGGATCGTCAAAATCGCTGCAAGGACAAAGATATAGTTAAAGAAGACGCTGAAACCGTCAATAACAACTGATCCGTTCAGCCCGCTGAACTCACCCAGTGCTTTCACGTCCGTCATGTGTTGCCACACCGCCAGGGCCACCACAACCTCGGCAAGCAAGGCTGTGACAGCATTCCACCAGCAGTGCCCCTCACGACGTACCAGAAATACGTTTGTCAACAGGATCCCGCAACCAAACAGGCACAAAAGGATGGCAGGTTTCAGGACATGAAAGTCTTGAAGGGTAAAGATCGCATCCATTAGTCGTTTACCGCGTTCTCCACAGTAACCACTCTCCTTAGGCTTGAGGACTCGGCAGTTTCACTCATATCCTTGGCACTGAAATAACTGGGGTTCAACCGTTCCACCAGTTTTTCCGTCGGCGGCCCCAGAATATCGAAGCAGGGCTTGGGATAAAGTCCGATCCAGAGGCAACCAATTACCAGTGGCATCATCACGACAATCTCACGCAGGTTCATATCCCGGATCTTCTCGTTCTTGGGGTTCGTGATAGGCCCGAGCATGATTCGCTGGAACAGCCAGAGCAGGTAAGCAGCACCAAGCACAATACCCAATACTGCAAATCCGGCCCACAACATGCTCACTTCAAAAGCTCCTCGCAGAATCGTGAACTCACCGATGAAGCCGTTCAACCCGGGCATGCCCGCTGAAGCGAACATGGCAATGGCAAAGAACACAGTGTAAATCGGCATGCGATTGGCGAGCCCGCCGTAATCTGAAATCTCACGTGTGTGCCTCTGGTCATAGACCACACCAACCGCAAGGAATAATAGCGGGGTGGAGAGTCCATGGTTGATACCTTGCAGCATCCCGCCTGCAATCCCGTTCGGGTTGAGAGCAATCAGCCCCAACGTGCAGAAACCAAGGTGACTGACTGACGAATAGGCAACCAGTCGCTTCCAGTCTTTTTGCATTAGCGAGACCAGTGCGCCATAGATAATGCCGACGATGGACAGGACCACGATCCAGTTCACCGTCACGTCATCCGTTGCTCCCTGAGGAAACAGTGGCATTGCAAAGCGAACCAGTCCGTAAAGGCCCATCTTCAATAAAATGCCCGCCAGGATAACCGAACCTGCCGTGGGTGCCTCGGTATGGGCATCCGGCAACCAGGTGTGGAAGGGGAACATTGGAACCTTGACAGCGAACGCAATGAAGAATCCCCAGAACAGCCAGAACTGCATCTCCGGGGAAGCATAGGCGGCCACCCTCATCAGGTCTTCAAGTGCAAAACTGTAGTGACCGAACAACTCGAAGTGCTTGAAGTACACGGCCAGCATGGACAACAACATCAGGACCGAGCCAGCCAGCGTATATAGGAAAAACTTGATTGCAGCATAGAGCCGGTCCTGACCGCCCCAGATGCCAATGATGAAATACATCGGCACAAGCATGATTTCCCAGAACACATAGAACAGGAAGACATCAAGAACCAGGAATACACCCAGCATGCCGGCCTGCAGGAATAGGAAGAATGCGTAGTATTCCTTGACCCGCATATTGATGGATGACCAGGAGCATAGGATCGACACAAAGCCAACAACTACTGTCAACAACACCATCAGATAACTGAAACCATCAATGCCAAGGTAATACTGGGCCCCCAGGGCAGGGATCCATTCAAGACGCTCCACCAGCTGAAAATCCCCATTGCTACTGTCAAAGGCAGAAATCAGCGGGAAGGTCACCAGGATTCCCAGGCCTGCAAAGCCGTTGGCCACGTACCGGATCAGGGGTTTGTTTTCCCTGGGCAAGCACATAACCACGAACATTCCTACCAGTGGTGTCAACCAGATGATGCTCAAAATGTGTTCATTCATGATTTTGTTTATTCAGGCGGCGCCAGCCGCACTTAGATAACTTTCCAGAAGTAGTACCCCACAATGTAGAGCAGTCCTATCAGAAAAATCAGGGCATAGTTCTGAACAAGTCCATTCTGGAATATCCGCACCGGATAGGATGCAAACTTGACTCCATACCCAACAATGTTGACGAGCCCGTCGATGCCCCACTTGTCAATAAACATTGTGTACGTGGATGCAACCCTCGTACAGAAAGCAACGTACAAGACAGTGGCATCAATGACAAGATTGTCAAACCGTGAGGATTCCCTGCCACCACCCTTGGCAAACCCTTTGACAAATACAATCCCGTAAAGCTCATCTATGTAGTACTTGTTCAGCAAGGCACTATGGATGCGATGGTTTATCAGGGAGAACATCGGCTCGCCTTCATACTTGTCAGTCTTGAACTTGCGCACTGCAATCCAGATGGCAAGAAGTGCAATGCTCACCGAGAGGAACATCAGCCCCCATTCAAGCGCAGCACTGTGATGAGCCGCTCCATCACCGTGTGTACCATCAACAACAACAGATGTACTCAGCCAATGCTCCAGGCTGGGCAAAAAGTCATGCACCGCACCAAATACAACCGGTGTGCCCACATAACCTGCCAGAATGCTGCCAAAAGCCAGAACAATGAGCGGAATCGTCATGGAAGGCGGTGATTCGTGCACCTTGGTTCCGACAGGCAGCCTGTTATCTCCATGAAACGTCATGAAAATCAGCCGGAACATGTAGAACGCTGTCATTGCAGCTGTCAGGAGTCCCAGTACATAGAGAGTCGTATGGTGTCCGGAAAACGTTTTCCATAGGATCTCGTCCTTTGAGTAAAAGCCAGCCAGCCCCGGAATCCCGGCAATGGCTAGTGCCCCCACAAGCATGGTCTTGTAGGTGATCGGTATCTTGTCCTTGAGACCACCCATTTTCCGCATATCCTGTTCACCACCCACAGCATGGATCACCGAACCGGAACCCAGGAATAAAAGGGCCTTGAAAAATGCATGTGTATAGAGGTGAAAAATAGCAACCCAGAAAGCACCGACACCGCAGGCCAGGAACATGTAACCCAACTGGGAAACTGTCGAGTAAGCCAGTACCTTCTTGATGTCGTATTGCACTAGGCCAATCGTGGCAGCAAAGATCGCGGTTAGTCCTCCAACAATTGCAACGACGAGCATGGCATTGGGAGCAAGTACGAAGATCTCGCTCGACCTTGCCACCAGATAGACACCAGCGGTAACCATAGTTGCCGCATGGATCAGTGCAGAGACTGGTGTCGGACCTTCCATGGCATCTGGCAACCAGACATGCAGCGGAAGCTGTGCCGATTTGCCCACGGCTCCAATGAAAAAGAACAACCCGATCAGGGTCAGGGAACCCCAATGGTCTTCCATATGAAAACCGCCCGCCGCAAGGGCACTGCCGATTTCTACAAAACGAAGCGTCCCCAGGGTGCCGAAAGTCAGCAGCATACCGAGCACGAACCCGGCATCCCCGATTCGGTTGACCAAAAATGCCTTGTTCGCTGCAGTGGTGGCCGACTGCTTGCGGAAGTAAAACCCGATCAGCCCATAACTACAGAACCCAACTCCTTCCCAACCAACGAACAGTAAAACGTAGTTATTCGCCAGAACCAGGACCAGCATGAAAAACAGGAACAGGTTAAGAAAGCCGAAGAAACGGTAATAGCCTCCGTCATGAGCCATATAGCCTGTCGAATAGACATGGATGAGAAATCCGATTCCGGTGATAACCAGCACCATGACAGCACTGAGGGAATCAAGCAAAAATCCCCAGTCCGCTGTGAACGACTGGAGACCTGCATCCGTACCTGATGTGAGACCGGCCAGCCAGGTCCATTTGACGACCTCATAACTTTGCCCGGCAATACCTTGCAACTGGAGGATGGCCCCGCAGCCGAACACAAACGACAGCAATACCATTCCTGGGCAAAACAGGTTGATGAAAGTGCGACCCAAACCAGTCTCATGGTGTTCACCATCCCCGTGTACTGGATGTTCATCATCTTCAGGGGGTCCCAATGCATGCTGCTTGTCAAGCGACCGGCCGAACAGCAGCATGACCAATGCCCCCAGCAAGGGGAACATGGGGATGAGCCAGATACTGTCTAGAAAAAACAACTACCCGCTCCAATCACCAGCGCAACAGGTCAATTTCATCGGCATGAACCGTATGCTTGTTACGAAACAGGGCAATCAGGATGCCCAACCCGACAGTTGCCTCTGCTGCTGCAACCGTGATGACAAAAATGGAAAAGACCTGACCTTGAACCTGCTGCAAGGCCGCGGAAAAACTGACCAGGTTAATGTTAACTGCGTTCAGGATCAGCTCAAGCGACATCAGCAAGATAAGGATGTTGCGACGAACCAGGATTCCAAACACCCCAATCAGAAGCAGCAGAGTGCTGAGAATGATGTAGTGCGTTGTCGTTACTTCCATCATGATTGCTCAGCCACCTGTTCCGGGGTCTTTTGCTTGCGGGGTTTGGCCATAACCACCGCCCCGATAAGAGCAACAAGCAGTAGGACGGAAGCCAGTTCGAACGGAAGAAGGTACTGCGAGAACAGCACTTGCCCAACAGTTTCAGAGTTTTCCGTGAGTGTCCCCATCTCCGGTGGTGCAATCCTCCCGGGGTGTTGTAACGCTCCAACACCGTAAAAAACCAGATGCGCCAAGGAAAATAAGACAACTACAACTATCAGCAGCGCCAGCCATTTCTGGTTCGCAAAATGCTGTAGTGCTACCTCATCATCCCGTGGCACCAGCATGATCACAAACAGGAACAGGACAACGATCCCGCCAACATAGACGATGATCTGTACACCGGCAAGAAACTCCGCTCCCTGCAACAAGTAGATCCCTGCAACGCCAATCAAGGTGCTGATCAGCCAGATCGCAGAATAGACAACATTCCGGCGAGTGATCATCATGATCGCGCTACCTAGAATCTGGGCTGCAAGGACGTAGAAAAGAACTGTGTCAAGTAGCATCGCTAAAGCAAAGTGGCAGCCAAGGGAAACGTGCCCCTACGGCATACACCTTCAAATCAATCCCTGAACAACCCCATCTGAACGCCTTCAACAGCCTGTCATCAATGCCTGTAACGCACCGGTAAGGGCCCTTCCTCAAGCATTTGACGATCCCAGATCTGACCTTCTCTGGTGTATGACGCCAACTCAAAATCCTGTGTCAGCTCCAGTGCATCAACCGGACAGGCATCCTCACAAAGCCCGCAGAACATGCAGCGTGAAACATCATAGGTGAAATTCGTCAGGACCTTACGCTTGGTCACCTTATCCCGTATCGATGTCACCACAATCAACTGCTCGGGACAGGCCAGCGCACAGAGGTTGCAGGAAATGCAAAGCGTCTCCTGTGATTCGGGATGCGTATTCAGACGCGGGGCACCGCGGTAGCGTTCAGCTACTGCCGGGCGTGACTGCGGATATTGCTCAGTCACAACCAGCGAGGGCTTCTGGTTCTTGAAAGTTGTCCACAGCCCTTTGAGCAGGTCGGTTAACAGAAATTGTTTGATCAGATTTACCATGGCTTAAATCCCATTGTATTTTATGGCGTCCAAGGTGCTTTTAACCACGCAACAGCAGCTGCGCTGTACCGTTGATGATCAGACCAGCAAGACTGAGTGGAATTAGCCATTTCCAACTGACATCCATCAACTGGTCATAACGCAATCTAGGAAACGTCCCGCGGTACCAGATGTACATGTAGACCATCAGGGCGACTTTCAGTATGAACCAGAAGAACCCGATCACCAACTCATTCAACAGCGGAACAATAAACAGAGCTGCAAGCACCAGGCAAAGGACAGCAATTGCCATCATGAGCAGACGAAAACCAAAAATTATCTGTTTGAATGCACCCTTCCAGCAACCCAGGGCAATCAAGCCGAACAGAGCCACTGGAAAGATGATGTTCAAGGGGGTTTCAAGGGAATCCGCGTTGGGAAACGGCCTTAGCCATCCACCAAAGAAAAGTGTCACGCACAGGGAACTGATCACGAAGATGGAGGCATACTCCGCCAAGAAGAACAATGCCCAACGGAACCCGGAATACTCAGTATGGAAACCAGCCACGAGTTCCGACTCCGCTTCCGGCAGGTCGAACGGTGCACGGTTGGTCTCGGCAGTTGCAGCAATGATGAAAAGGGCTGTCGGGATCAGCATCAGTCCGTAATTGTCAAAAGCACCCCAGACACCGCGCTCCAGTTGGGAGTGAATCACTCCCTGCATGGAGAGGGTGCCAGCGCACATAATGGCAGTCACCGTTGCAAACCCCAAGGGAACCTCATAGCTGACCAGCTGCGCTGCTGCACGCAGGGAACCGAGCAGAGAGTACTTGGAGTTGGCCGCCCAGCCGCCCAGAATCAGGCCCAGAACTCCAACTGAGGACATGGCCAGGATGAACAGGATGCCGATATTAACATCGGCAATGAAGAAACGATCGCTGAGAGGCAGCACCGCAAAGGCTGACAAGGCTGTGAAGGTCGAAAGCACCGGAGCGAGCCAGAATATCCACTTGTCGGCACGGGATGGAATTATGTCCTCCTTGAGCAGCAGTTTCAGGGCATCAGCCAAGGGCTGCAGGATCCCGTAGGGTCCGACTCGCATCGGGCCCAGTCTTACCTGCAAGTCAGCCAGTACCTTGCGTTCTAGTAAGACGATATATCCTGCCACCAGCGGGAACAACAGGATGACTATTACCGTGAAGACCAGCGGCTTGAGATAGGGGCTGTTCAGTAGTTCTTCCATGGCGAGGATTACCTGTCCACTTCTCCGAGAACAATATCAATGGTGCCAATGATGGCGACAACATCTGCAATAAGCGAGCCACGACACATCTTGTCCAATGCTGCCAGATTCACAAACGAGGGTGGGCGAACACGAACACGATAGGGATTCAGCGAACCATCACTGACGATGTAATAGCCAAGCTCACCCTTGGGAGCCTCGATTGAGACATAGGCCTCACCCGGCGGCGGCTTGATAACCTTTCTGACCTTGCCCTTGATCGGGCCTTCGGGGATCGCATCTACAGCCTGGCGAATGATACGGCAGGACTGTTCCATCTCCCGCATGCGCAGGATATAACGGTCAAAAGTATCCCCGTTAGTAGCCGTGGGGATCTCGAATTCATATTTTTCGTATCCACAGTAAGGCTGCGCCTTGCGTAAATCCCACTCCACACCAGCAGCCCGCAGCACCGGGCCGGTAACACCGTAGTCCTTGCAATCGGCGGCATTCAGGATTCCGACTCCCTTTGTGCGATTGACCCAGATGCGGTTACCTGTTAAAAGATCATGGTATTCACCGATCTTCTCTTCCATCACTTCGCAAAAATCAAGGCAATCCTTTTCAAAGGTGTCGTAGGTTTCGTACTGCAATCCACCGATACGGAAGGCATGTGTCGTCAGGCGGGCACCGCAGTATTTTTCGAATATCTTGAGTACATCCTCACGCTCCCTGAAGCATAGGAAGACCGGAGTAATGGCTCCGATGTCAAGGGCATGGGTACCCAACCAGAGCAGATGCGATGCAATGCGGTTCAGTTCCGTGAGAATCACACGGACTGTCTGTGCACGCTCCGGTATCTCAACTTGAAGCAGTTTCTCGACAGCCATGCAGTAACCAAGACCGTTGGAAACAGCCGCCACATAGTCCATACGGTCGACGTACGGGGCAAACGCCTGGTATGTGCGGTTTTCTGCAATTTTTTCGACTCCACGATGCAAATAACCGATCACACACTCGGCACCCAGAACGGTTTCTCCATCGAGCTTCAGAATGACCCTCAGGACGCCATGCGTCGAAGGGTGCTGAGGCCCCATGTTGAGAACAAGTTCGTTGCTGTCCAGAAGCGTCTGGTCAGCTGTTTCCATGGGTGCAAGTGTCGTCTCTACCATTACTGAGCACTCTCGATCTTGAGGTTCTCGCGAACCCATTGCTCATCCTGCTGGATGAGACCGTGTTCCTTGCGCAACGGAAACCCTTCCCATTCATCAGGGAGCAGGATCCGCTTCAAGTCGGGGTGGTTCTCGAACTCAATACCAAACATGTCGTACACTTCGCGTTCAAGCCAGTTGGCGGCACTGTAAAGCGATGTAACGCTGGGAGCCTTGGCTCCTTCTGCAATCTCTGCCTTGACCCTGATGCGAATGTTTTTCTGAAAGGAGTAAAGGATCCAGATGATTTCGAATTGCTGTTCCTTTTCTGGCCAGTGTACGGCGGTCAGATCTACCAGATAGTCAAAAGCCTGATCGTCTCGCAGTGTCTCCAGGATGCCGTATGTAGCATCAATCCCAGCCACGAGAAAATCCTGTTCCTGGTACTTGGCAAATTGCAGGATCTGGTCCCCGAACCGCTCCTTTAGAAAAGTGGGCAATGCCCCTTCCCATGCACTGGTTATCATTTCCGTGTCTTTCTTCTTGGGTAGCGGTGGAGCCTTGACAGGGGGAGATGCAATTGTTTGCTTTGCTTCAGTAGCAGCAGGGTTGTTGCCCTGGGGTGGACTCTCAGGGATGTTGTCAGGTTGGGATGTGTCGGGCATGTGCTTGTCTATCAATCTCCCCGTTAACAATGTGGAGAGATCTCAATACCCCCAACTCAATATGCTACTCCATCTGATCACCCTTGATCATGAACAAATCTGTGACTCTCAAGCAGAGGGCTTATTAAGGTTCATACACAACATTTCACTGCCAGCCCCCTTTTAATTGAGCCATGCCCAGCAGTCAATTAGATGACAAGTCCATGGGTTGTCTGCATGGAATATCAGGTAGTGGGAAAATAAGAGCCTGGGGAACTGAAAATCACAATTCTGGTTTGGCCAAACCAACGCTATTCAAGCAATAAAGCACCCCACCGGATCGATTAGTTATGAATTCCTACCTGACAAAACAGACCCTCCGAAGCGAAGGAGAGTACCAGTTCCACAGCCTGCCTGAACTTGCCGGTTCTGCAGTATCAAGATTGCCATTTTCACTCAAGATCCTGCTTGAAAACCTGCTGCGTTACGAAGATGGCAGCAGTGATGCGAAGTCCCATGTCCATGCGCTGTTGAACTGGGATCCCAGGGCCATCCCTGCTACAGAGATCGCCTTTCGCCCAGCAAGGGTATTGATGCAGGACTTCACTGGAGTTCCTGCTATTGTCGACCTTGCTGCCATGCGGGAAGCCATGGTTGAGCTAGGTGGGGACCCTGCCAGCATCAATCCACTTCAGCCTGCAGAACTGGTTATTGATCATTCGGTGCAGGTCGATAACTTCGGCTCCCGGAATGCACTTGCCCTGAACAGCGAACTGGAGTATCTGCGCAACAAGGAACGCTACCAGTTCCTGAAGTGGGGTCAGAATGCATTCCAGAACTTTCAAGTCGTTCCTCCAGAAACTGGCATCGTTCACCAGGTGAACCTGGAATACCTGGCCAGCGTCGCCTTCAGCTACGAGCAAGATGGTGAGAACTGGGTTTGCCCCGATACCCTGGTCGGTACTGACTCCCACACAACCATGATCAACGGCCTTGGGGTACTGGGTTGGGGCGTGGGCGGAATCGAAGCTGAGGCCGCCATGCTGGGTCAGCCGGTTTCGATGTTGATTCCCAATGTGGTTGGATTCAGATTGACAGGTCGACTTGCCGAAGGAACCACAGCAACAGACCTTGTACTGACTGTAGTCGAGATTCTGCGCAACCACGGTGTAGTCGGTAAGTTCGTGGAATTTTACGGTGATGCTCTGGATGAGCTGCCACTGGCTGATCGTGCCACAATCGCAAACATGGCTCCTGAATATGGAGCTACCTGTGGACTGTTTCCAATTGATTGCGAAACTTTGAATTATCTTCGACTCACAGGAAGACCAGACGAACAAGTCAAGCTGGTCGAGGACTATGCAAGGGCACAAGGGTACTTCCGCTCCACAGGAGATGCTCCTGCTGAATACTCTGAAACTCTCTCCCTGGATATGGGCTCCGTGGTGCCATCCATTGCCGGTCCCAAGCGTCCACAAGACCGCATTGCCTTAGCTGCCGCTTCAAAATCCTTTCAAAACGTACTTCAGGAATCACTGTCGACTCGACAACCTGCAGGCTCTGGCAGTGGTGTTGCTGTTACAACACTACAAACAGGCTTAAAAACTGTCATTCGTGGATCAGAGTGTGAAATCCAGCACGGTGCAATCGTCATAGCTGCAATCACAAGTTGCACAAATACTTCAAACCCTGACGTGATGATCGCTGCCGGCCTTGTTGCCAAAAAAGCTGTGGAAAAAGGACTGCAGGTTCGACCTTGGGTCAAGACCAGCCTGGCACCCGGCTCCAAGGTCGTGACAGACTACCTCGACAAATCCGGGCTCTCCCAGTATCTCGACATGATCGGGTTCAACCTTGTCGGATACGGTTGCACGACCTGCATCGGAAACTCCGGACCCCTTTCACCCGAAATATCAGCTGCCATCCGGGAAGCAGACCTGATCGTGGCTTCTGTCCTGTCAGGGAACCGGAATTTTGAAGGACGCATCCATTCCGAAGTGCGGGCAAACTACCTCGCATCCCCGCCAATGGTTGTGGCTTATGCAATTGCAGGCCACATGGACTTCGACATTACATCCGAGTCCCTGGGGAATGACCTTCAGGGCAATCCTGTCTACCTGAAGGACATCTGGCCATCGAGGCAGGAAATTCAGCAAACCGTTGTTTCTGCCCTTGACTCGACACTGTTTCAGGACAGTTACAGGAATGTTTACCAGGGTAGTGCCCAATGGAAACAACTCAAAGCCACTGAATCCGATCTGTTTGAATGGGAACCTGACTCGACCTATGTGCGGAGCCCTCCTTATTTTAAGGGAATGCAACCCGAACCGGAGGGTGTAGGTGATATCCAAAACGCCAGGGTCTTGGTCATGCTGGGAGATAGCGTCACCACGGATCACATCTCGCCTGCAGGCTCGATCAATGCCGACAGTCCTGCGGGCAAGTACTTACAGGAACAAGGAATTGCTCCGAAGGACTTTAACTCCTATGGTTCGCGGCGTGGTAACCACGAAGTAATGATGCGTGGCACATTTGCCAATGTCCGTTTGCGGAACCTGCTTGCACCGGGAACGGAAGGAAGCTGGACTATCCACTTGCCTGACGGCCAACTCCAATCAATCTACGATGCCTCGGTGCAGTATCGCCAGGAAGATACGCCTCTGGTGGTGATCGCAGGAGGGGAATATGGCACAGGCTCCTCGCGTGACTGGGCAGCAAAAGGCCCATCACTGCTTGGCGTAAAGGCAGTGATTGCTTTGAGTTATGAACGGATCCATCGTTCGAACCTTGTTGGCATGGGGATCCTTCCCTTGCAGTTTAGTGAAGGTGATGATGCAAACAAGCTCGGCCTGAACGGGCATGAACTGTTCTCGATAACCGGAATCGGGGACGGATCATCGAAAACAGTTCAGGTCATGGCTTCAGCTCAAGACGGTACTCGTTCCAAAAGCTTTCAAGCCCGAGTCCGAATTGACACCCCTCAGGAAGTTGAGTATTACCGGCATGGTGGAATCCTGCATTATGTACTGCGTCAGATGCTTCATTAAGCTTGCGGGCACAAAGCCGGGATCACTCGATACACCACAGCGGGCTAAGCTTATGCTTGAATGAGTAGCTGGCAGGAAAACCTTCGTATCATTCTGGTTGCTCCTCGAAATGCGCTGAACATCGGTGCAGCAGCCCGGGCAATGTACAACTTCGGGTTTACAGACCTGCGCTGTGTCCTCCCGTACGAATTGGCTTTTCGCAAGGCACGATCCTCAGTCGGTGCAACATTCGTCCTGGAAAAGGCACTTGTTACTGACAATTTACCTGATGCACTAGGGGCTTCCGAGCTCGTCATTGCGAGCAGCAGCCTTGCAGACCGCAAGCAGCGACATGTTCATAGAGTACTGCCAGCTGGAGCAACCGCAATCCGCACCTATCTCGAAGACCGCAAGGCTGCGTTGGTATTCGGTTCCGAGAAATACGGGCTTACCAACGATGATCTCAGTCATTGCAACTGGGTCATGACCATTCCAACCAACCAGGAGTGCCCCTCGATGAACCTTGGTCAGGCTGTTGCCATCTGTTGCTATGAAATTGCCCGTATAGCAGTCGTGCAACCAAAACTCAAGACTCCAGTCGGAGTAAGCGTGGAAACACGTGAGCGAATTCTGAACAAGCTATTGCCAATTCTTGAGGAATCAGGGTTCATGAACGAAGATGGCAACGACCAACAGATCAGGAAGCTGCGTCGCTTTGTCAGCCGCCTTCGACTGGCTCCTGAAGATGTCCGCATCCTGCAGGCCATCCTTCACCAAGTCGACTGGAAACTGAATCGTTCCTGCTAAAAGGTGTGAATCCTGCAAATCATCTGGTAGCTGGGAATTTTGACTCCCCTTGTGTCCTAACGGGAAGACTAGCCCGATCCGCACCTACATTCTCTTATTACATGTTTCGGGTTGCTGTGTGTGTTAGCGACAGGTGAAGACCTCGCAGAAGGTTCTCTTTACTAATCCTGTTGCTTGCGAAGTATGTTCATCCTGCTACATGACGAATATCAGTCAATTGATATCAGGAACCTGAAAATCTCCTTGGTTACAATGGCGAATAACTGATGTCCCGACTACAAGATACACCAGAAGAAGCTGACTTCAGGGAACGACTGCATTCATGGCTTGAAACAAATACACCACAGATAGACGGCAAGGATGTCGAAGCTCTAAAAGCCTGGCAGAAGAAGTTATTTGAAGCAGGTTGGCTAGGACTGAACTGGCCCAGTGAATATGGTGGTCAGGGAGTTGGCTTCCGGGAGCAGATGATCTACAACGACGAGGTCGTCCGCAGACGGGCTCCCCAAACCATCAACGGCATAGGGTTAATGATTGTTGGACCTGCCCTGATTGCGGTGGGGAGTGAAGAACAAAAGAAACGTTATCTTGCCCCTATCCTGTCAGCAGAAGAAATCTGGTGCCAGGGGTTTTCAGAACCCAACGCCGGTTCCGACCTAGCGGCACTGCAGACTCGTGCCGTACCAGATGGCGACGACTATATCGTGACAGGCCAGAAAATCTGGACTTCCAACTCACTCATCTCGGACTACATATTCCTGCTGGCTAGAACTGATACACAGGCTCCGCGGCACAAGGGCATCTCGGCCTTGATTGTTGACCTGAAAAGTCCCGGGGTCAGTGTCAAGCCTTTGCGGCAGATTACCGGGGAAAGCGAGTTTGGCGAAATATTCCTGGACGAGGTACGCGTTCCCAAGCGCAACCGCGTTGGCAACGAGAACGAGGGCTGGATCGTTGCCATGAAAACCTTTACACGTGAGCGAGCCAATATCTCTATCGCGCTCAGTGTTCGCCTGCAACAGCAATTTGAGCAACTCTTGGAGGCAGTCAAGGGCCATCATGTCCCCCTTGATCCTGAACAGGCCCGCGATGTGGCCCAAGCATATATTGACAGCCAATGTCTCAACCTGACCTGCGAGCGACTATCCAAAAAGCTGTTCGGCTTTGAATCCTCGCTTGTAAAGATAGCCTGGGCAGAAATGAACCAGAGACTGCAGCAGATCGGACTATCCCTCTTGGGACCGGAAGCTACCCTGCTGCCAGAACAGAACCTTCAAAAAAGCTGGCAATACGGATACCTGCGTTCACGAGGCAATACGATTGAGGGCGGGACTTCGGAGATTTTACGTGGGATTGTTGCTGAACGCATCCTTGAACTGCCCCGAAGATAGGAAATACAGATCATGGATTTCAGCCTGACTGAAGAACAAGTTCTATTGCGTGATTCTGCACGCGAATTCCTGACAACTGAATGGCCTGTTGCAGAACTGCGCCGGATGCTGGAACCGGATGATGCCCCTAACGCTGACTGTGCACTCTGGTCGAAGATTGCCGGACTTGGCTGGCTAGGATTACTAATCCGTGAGGAGTATGAAGGACTGGGGCTTGGCATCTATGATCTTGCCGTGCTGATGGAAGTAGTCGGCAAGCACTTGATTCCAGGGACATATTTTGCCAGTGGCATCCTGGCATCACTTGCTCTTGAAACACTGGGCAATGAAGAGTCCTGCCAGAAATACCTGCCGGAAATTGCAGAAGGCAGACTCAAAGCAACTCTGGGAGTTTACGAACCTGGATCTGGCTGGAATGCAATGATGCTCCAGACTCCATCCAAAGGTTCTATCACTAAGCGGTTTGTGCCTTCTGCAGCGGGAGCCAATCTGATTCTGTTCCTGAACCGTACAGATGGCAATGACATTGAACTTGCAGTTGCAACAGAATCAACTGTCCAGGACCTGAACTCAATGGATGTAACACGACCTCTTTACGAAGTGGAGTGCAGCATATCCAGGCTTGAACCAGTCGGAAAAGGCACAATTGGGGATTTTCAGTCCATTGTCGACAAAGCTACGATTGCTCTCTCTGCCGAAATGGTTGGAGGAACTGCTCAACTTGTCGACATGACTGTGAAGTACATCAAGAATCGTCAGCAGTTTGGTCGGCCAGTCGGATCATTCCAGGCTGTACAACACAAGGCAGTCGACATGCTGATTGCACTTGAACAAGCCCGTACTGCCGTTTTCTATGCAGCAGCTGTGGCAGATGAACAGCCCGACAACCTGGCTAGAGCGGCCTCAATGGCAAAATCCCTTGCGAACACTGCATACACCGATGCCGGAGAAAAAGCGATCCAGCTACACGGGGGCATTGGATTTACCTGGGAACAGGATCTGCATCTGTATCTCAAGCGCGCGAAAGCCTGCCAAGTCGGCCTTGGTGATACAAAGTGGCACCTTGACCGGATCGCTCACCTGCTTGGCGCATCCTGATTTCAAAATACAAATAATTCGGACAGGGCGCTTGACGTTCTCTGCATTCTAGAGCCTGACTCATCTTCGACACTATTTCCCTTGGGTCGGCTATTTGGTCCTTTGAATTAGGGCACTTACGGATTCCGCCGATTTGGACCCGTAGAAATATAGTGCCTCAATAATTTTTGGAGTTGTTGTAATAACCTGTTTTTTATCTGTAACTTACAGGAGACTTTGATCGTCTTTTGTAGTGTCTGGAGAGAGTCCATGTTCCTGCGCACCAAACCCAGCGGCAATCGCATCTACGTTCAACTTGTCGAGTCCGTCCGCAAGGGCTCCTCGGTCCGCCAGCGGGTCCTCGGCTCGGTGTGTTTGGTGGCGGACCGCGGGATGATCAGCAAGGCGACCATGGCGGCGCTCGAGGAGCGCGGCTGGAGCTACATCCTGGGGTGCCGGATGCGGGCGACGAAGGAATTCCGGGAGCAGGTGCTGGCCGCGGATGCCGAACCGGTGCGGGTATTGGCGGAACGGGCCGGCCAGGAGCCCCAGGAACTGGCAGTGCGCGAGGTCATCCTCCAGGACGGGGATGCCGGCGAGGGGGAGCGGCGCTACGTGATCTGCCGCAACGCGGCGCAGGCGCGACGCGACCAGCAGGCCCGGCAAGAGATCGTGGCCAAGCTGCAGGAGCAGCTCAAGGCAAGCGCCCAGGCCCTGGTGGGCAACCGCGGGTTCCGGCGCTACCTGCGAACGGAGGGGCAGGGTTGCCAGCTCGACCAGGACCGGATCGCGGCCGAGGAACGCTACGACGGTCTGTGGGCACTGCGGGTGAAGGCGCCGTTGACGGCCACCGAGGCGGTGTTGAAGTACAAGCAGCTGTGGCAGGTGGAACGCTGTTTCCGGGAGGCCAAGTCACTGCTGCAGACGCGGCCGGTTTACCATCGCCGTGACGAGACCATCCGGGGCCACGTGTTCTGCTCGTTCCTGGCGCTGGTGCTGAAGCGGGAGCTGCAGCGGCGCATGCGGGAGGCGGGAATCGAGGCGGAGTGGGCCGACGTGGTGCGGGACCTGGACCGGCTGCGGGAAACGCTGGTCGAGGCGCAAGGCAAGCGCTTCGCGCTGCGCACGAAGGCTCATGGAGCCGTCACCGACATCGTGCGCTGCGTGGGCGCGAAACTGCCCCCCGTCATCCAGCTTGTGGACAGCCCGGACTCGGCACCGGTCGCAAAAGCGGTCCGATCCCAACAAGCCACCTGATCCGTCCACTGCGACCATCCAGACCGGCGGTCCCTCCGTTGTAGTGCCACAGTGCGCCTGTGTGTTCCGATAACTCATTTGCAATGAATAACTTGCAATTTCAAAGTGTCGAAGATGAGCCTGAAACTGTCATCTTCCGCTTCCGCTGCAATTGCAGAAGCTGAACTCGTCACCCACCGCTTTGCTGAGTTCGACGTGACCATCTTTCAAAAGGAATCCTGATCTGCCATGTTATTCTTGCCGCCATGCGTCAGGAGTTCATCTTTCTTGTTATCTCTATCCTGCTGTTTATTGGCTGTTCCCAGCTCCAGCAAGATCCTCCTGAACAACCAAATATTCTCTTTGCAATAGCAGACGATGCTTCCTTTCCCCACATGGGGATCTATGGCACGAGCTGGGTCAAAACACCGAACTTCGACCGCGTGGCTCGTGAAGGTGTCCTGTTTAACAACGCCTACACTCCGAACGCCAAGTGCGCTCCATCACGGGCTGCCATCCTGACGGGTCGTAATTCCTGGCAACTGAAAGCAGCTGCCAACCATATGCCCTTCTTTCCTCCCGAATTCAAGAGTTATCCCGAAGCGCTTGCGGATAACAATTACTTCGTCGGTATGACAGCAAAGGGATGGGCCCCGGGGTCGCCAATGATTCCGAGGGGAGCCCTCGCGAATTAACAGGTAAACCGTTCAACTCGCGAAAAATTGATCCACCAACAGAAAAGATCAACAGTACCAACTATGCTGCAAATTTCGAAGACTTCCTGAACAAAAAACCATCGGATAAACCTTGGGCATTCTGGTATGGTTGCACTGAACCTCATCGAGCCTACGAATACAAGTCAGGCGTAAAAAAGGGAGGCAAGAGCCTCGAAGATATCAAGAATGTTTTTTCATTCTGGCCAGATGATGAAATTGTCAGGAACGACATCCTGGACTATGCACTTGAAATCGAACATTTTGACAGCCATCTCGGAAGGATACTGGAAGTACTCGAACAGCGTGGTGAACTCGACAACACCCTAGTGATCGTCACATGGGATAACGGCATGCCGTTTCCACGCATCAAGGCCCAGTCCTATGCACTTTCAAATCACATGCCCCTGGCCATCATGTGGAAGGAAGGTATTCCTCATCCAGGGCGCACTGTCGAAGATTATGTGAGCTTTGTTGATCTGGCTCCGACCATCCTCGAAGCCGTTGAACTGACCTGGTAGGACACCGGAATGCAAGCCTTTACGGTGAACAGCCTTATGGATATCCTGCAAACGCATGCTTCAGGACAGGTTGATCCCACACGTGACCATGTTTTGATCGGCAAGGAGCGACACGATGTCGGGCGTCCCCCTGACCAGGGTTATCCCATGCGTGGAATTGTCAGGAACAGCATGCTGTATCTGCAGAATTTCGAAATTGACCGATGGCCCGCCGGGAATCCGGAAACCGGCTACCTGGCCGTTGATGCGAGTCCTACGAAAACCCTGATCCTGGATCTTCACAGGAGCGGAAGTGAAGAAGATTACTGGAAATTTGCATTCGGGAAACGAAGTTCCGAAGAACTCTACAACCTTGCAGAAGATCCTACCTGCGTCAACAATCTCGCAACAAACCTTGAACATGCCTCCTTAAAGGAAGAACCCCAGACAGAGTTGGTTGAAAGACTCAAGGCGCAGGCTGATCCCCCGCATCTTTGGAAACGGGCAGGTCTTCGAGGAATATCCCAATGCCACACGCTGGGCAAATTATTATGAGAAGTACATGGCAGGAGAGATCGAGACGGCACCCTGGATCCTTGAAAGCGGCATCGAGAGAACTTCCCCCTAGACGCAATCCTAGTCCCTGGTGTCAACTGGAACCGGTTGGTTCAAATTCCCGGATCCCCAGAGATGTGGCATCCCGTAATTCCGGAATCTGAACCCGTACCCTTACACCGCCACCTTCTCGTGGTTCAACTATGAAGTGGAAGTTCGTCCCAAACAGAACCAGAAGACGTTCGTGTACATTGCTAAGACCGATTCCCTTATGGAAAACATCGGGCATCATTTCATGCGGGATTCCTACGCCGTCATCCTCCACCTCGATTTGGACCCTGTTCGAGCGCAAGGCACTGGTCAGACGGATCATCCCACTGCCAACCTTTGGGCCAATGCCATGCTTGATAGAGTTTTCGACAATCGGTTGCAGGATCATACTGGGGATCAGCACATCATACGTATTGGGATCAATCTCCTTTTCAATACGCAACCTGCCGGCATACCGCACCAACTCGATCTGCAGGTAATCATCAATAAAATCCAGTTCTTCACTAAGTGGCTCAAACGCATCCTTCTTACGTAACAACCTGCGAAGGATGGCGGAAAGACGAAAGATCATCTTCCGCGCCTGGTTCTGGTCAGTCCGGATCAAAGATGCCACAGAGTTCAATGTGTTGAACAGGAAATGTGGATTGATCTGGCGTGTCAGGTTCATCAGGCGAGATTCCGTGAGCAGCCGCTGCTGGTTTTCGATCTTCCATTCATTCCGGGTGTTGTTCCAAACCTTCAACGTCAGTCCAATTCCCATCACCGTTGCCAGGTAGACCAGCACCTCTGTCAAGACATGCAATTCTGCATTGCTTGCATACAAGGAAAAAAGCCAGCCCCGGTCTTGAAAGGTGTGCCCTAGGTTTGTGCGCAGGAATTCGATTGCCAGACAGTTGATCAACAGGAACAACTGGAACGCTCCCTCACTGTTCGGAATCCTCTTGCGCGCCCACTCCATCAGGGAAAACGGAAAGAATGGTGAGAAACGCCAGATATCTTCAGGGTCAGGCGCCAGCCAACGCACCAGACCACCCAGGGCCCCCACACCAACCAACAATGGCAAGGCAACCCATTCCGAGTTCGGGGATAAAAACGCAGGCAAGGCTATAATTGCACCAGCCACTGAACCAGGGACATAGCCACCTACAAGTCCAGAGACAAAGGCTCCTTCAAGCCCAACCTCTGCCGCCCGGTACCCCAGCACAATGCGTACAAGAGTCCCGCTGGCAAAGACAATGCCAAACAAGGTACCAAGCTCCAGACGCTGTCGGATTGAGCGATGCTCACGCAGGAACATTCGTTTCGCAAAGTTCCAGCGCAAGGCAAGGCTTGCCATGGACGCAAGAACTGCGATCTTGACGAGCATGGTAACAAGCAGGTCAGTATTTGCCATCAATCTTGCAAGCCGGATTTAAAGGAAACAGAAGCCGTACTGTCTGTACTGAATCTGATGTGGTGCGCTTCAGTTGTACCGCAATTTATATTCTGAAACTGTAACCTGTTAGCCACACCATGATGAAAGAACGCGAACATACAGTCACTACCTGCAAGGTAACAGCAGTTGCTGAGGCCGATTTTCCAACTCATTTCGGAAGCTTCCGCATATGTGGATTTCGGGGTGAAGGGCCACTAGGAGAAAAAGAGATCGTTGTTTTGAAAAAGGGCGATCTCAAATCTGCTGGCAGCGGTGACACTCCAATTCTACGAATTCACTCACAGTGCCTGACTGGAGAAGTGTTTGGGAGCCTGCGGTGTGATTGTGGCCAGCAGTTGAATCTGGCTCTTACTCGGATTGCAGAAGCAGAGTGTGGCTTGCTGATCTACGATCCTCAGGAGGGACGTGGTATCGGGTTGTTAAACAAGCTGATGGCCTACGAACTTCAGGATCAAGGGGCAGACACGGTGGAAGCTAACCAGAAGCTTGGGTTCGATGCAGATGAACGTGATTACGGATTCGCTGTTGCTGTCTTACGACATTTTGGCCTGCAGCAGGTGCGATTGTTGTCCAACAATCCGTCGAAGGTCACAACTCTGGAATCCAACGGTATCCAGGTTGTGGAACGGCTTCCATGCACCGCAGTGGCTGGTGACAAAGCCCAGGGATACTTGCGCACGAAAAGGGAGAAACTCGGTCATCTATTAGATGGACAGTAGGGAATTTCAGCAACAAGGCCATCATTGAAAGTGCTCACTGATTGTGTCAGACACCCCAAAATGCGTGTTGGCCGTTCTGTTGAACCGGACTTCAGTGCCGGATTTTACAAAGTCATATATTTCCTAAAGTCATATTCTCTGGCTGGATCAAATGCTTCGTCTGCATCTGCAAAAACCAGTCACTGCCGAGCGCTGCAATGGCCTTTGGCATTCTCAAAGGGGTTTAAAGTTTAAAAGCCAAGCTTTATAACCATTCTGCCTCTGCTCCCTGCAATCAACTCGGGGGCCTCAGCACCCCTTGGAAACCGGACCTCAGTTCAGACTCACCTGTTATTAAATAAGGCTGCCACTTGCAAACAAGGCAATAGCAGTCTACTATCGGGACAAGCAAAAGGAGGACTTGTTTTGTTTAAGTCAATTTATATTGTTTTGCTAGGCCTGACTCTGACCTGTGTTCTGGTGGCAGAAGTACCGCGGGTAACATCAGTGGAACCCTCAGCCATCACTCCAGGTGGAGCAGGTGTTGTCAAAGGTATCAACCTCGACGAGGGAACTGTGGACAAACTGTACCTGACCGCCGGGGGCAGTGATATCGAACTCGAGATTACTGAACAGACCGTGGATGCGATTCATTTCACTACGCCGACAAATACTGCAATGAAGAACTACCGTGTGATGGTTCTGACATCGGGTGCCGGGGCAACTTACATGGAGCAACCTGTAGGCTTGGAAGTTGTAGATGCTGAGACGGCAAAACAGCGTGCAGAAGAAGAGGATGTCGAACTCGAGATTATCGAAGCCGAACCGGAAGTGGAGCCATAATCAGGAGTCAGGAGAAATTACAGGCATCAGGCCTGTGGCTCAATGGATGCTGTGTTTTCCTGACTGCATTCAAGCTGGCTGAGTGCCCAACGGGCATGCTCCCGCACTATTGCTGATTCTGCATTGGACAGCCTCTCCAGGGGTTCCCTGAATGCCGTGTTCCCACTGTTGCCGAGTGCTGTGACTACATTACGCAGAAATCCTTCATAGCGGCTACGTTCAATCGGGGTGTCCGCAAAGCGGGAGTTGAATTCTTCCTCGGTCAGCGCGGCAAGTTCCAGCAAGTCCGGCTGGCCGTTTTCGGGCTGGAAAGCAGGCTCTTTGGTCTCTGCTGCTCTTTGGGGACTATTCCAGGGGCAGACATCCTGGCAAATATCGCAACCGAACAAGTGATGTCCGATGTCCGTGCGGTGTTCCTGCGGGATGGGTCCTTTCAACTCGATGGTCCAGTAGGAGATGCACAGCCTTGAGTCCAGGGCATGGGATGGCCCGGCACTCGTTCCCAGCTCGATAAACGCATCAGTCGGGCAGGCATCAATGCAGCGTCGACAGGTCCCGCAGCGAAAAGGGGCTTCCTCATCAACTGCCAGTTTCAGGGAAGTCAGGATTTCACCCAGGAAAAACCATGAGCCGAGCTGTTCGTTAATCAGGCAGCAGTTTTTTCCGATCCACCCCAAACCTGCATGATAGGCATAGGCACGTTCCAGCAGGGGCGAAGTATCGACGCAGACCTTGCAATCAACATGTTGTCCGTACTCATCACGGACCCAATCTGCCAGCACATTCAGCCTTTGCTCTAGGACCGAGTGGTAGTCGTTGCCCCAGGCGTATCGTGAAATCCAGCCGGTTTCATCGGAATCCACTTGTGTGGAGTAAGGGGTTGGTGTGTTGTAGAACATCCCGACACAAATCACGGACTCAACTGAAGGCAGCAACGTACTCGGATCAGCTCTCATCTGACCACGCTTACCCTCGAGATAACCCATCTGGCCGTGAAATCCCTGCTCCAGCCATTGCGGGTAAAACATGGATTCGAGGGTTGGTACGGCACTCGCAATGCCAGCTAATTCGAATCCTAGCTCCCTGGCTTTGGCCTTTATGTTTTCCGAATGGTTCATGTTACCTATGGGCTGGTGTTGCTAAAAACGGAAGACAAGCGAAACTTGTGCCGTTGCACCCCCGAATATTGCCATAGAAACCCGAATTTTCACAGTTGAGCGAACAAGTGTTGATTTTGGGCCTGACCGCTCCTAAACTTAACTCTCAAGCTAATATCTCAAATTGTGCACACTGTGCGGGGAGTTGATTTCATATTTGAGTCCCCGTTCACAATCTGGTACAGAATTAGAGTAACCATTGAATTCTGGAGGAGAATCACGAATGCATCGACCAGTAAAGTATCTGGAACAAGGTCTGACAAGTATTGCGAAGACCGGGTGGAAAGTTGCCCGCAAGCTGGACGCCAGCAAGGACCCGACAGCGGCATTCACGCCGGACTGGTCGGAAAAACCGATGTTGAAGTCCTGGGAGAAGACCAAGCCCCCGCTGGGCTGGCCACGCCAGACGGACTCGCTATGTCCCAAGTGTGTACGGGAAGCCCGTGAAGTGATCCTGAGTGGTGAAGTGGACTTCTCGATCCTGAAAACGGAAAAAATCGGTGAAGTCAAAGCCACGATCATACAGCGTAATAACGAGATCTGGATGCTGAAAGAGTGTCCTAAGCATGGCAAGACCGAAGACATCATGGCCATGGACGCGAAGTTCCTGGAGCACATTGAATCGCAGTTCCCCGGTCGCGACATCCGCGCACACAACGATGAGAACCTGCATAACCATGGTTCCTCAAGCGTGAAGTGGGGCCGAGGGGCCGTCCTGACAGTTGATTTGACCAACCGTTGCAACATGATGTGCGATCCCTGCTTCATGGATGCCAACCAAGTCGGTTTTGTGCATGAACTCGAGTGGGAAGAAATCAAGACCATCCTTGACAATGCCATCAAAATCAAGCCACGTCGCCAGATGTCCGTGCAGTTTTCTGGTGGCGAGCCAACCATGTCGCCCTACTTTTTGAAAGCCGTCCGGTATTGCCGTGATATCGGCTACAACTCGGTACAGGCTGCAACCAACGGTATCGAGTTTGCAAAGAACCCTGAGTTTGCGGAAGCGGCATCGGATGCTGGTATGCGCTATGCATACTTGCAGTTCGACGGTATCGGCAACGAACCCAATCAGCATCGCAAGATCGGCAACCTGTTCGACGTCAAGATCAAGGCCATCGAGAACATGCACGATGCCGGCATTGAGATCGTCCTTGTGACGACCTTGGTAAATAACGTGAATAACGAAGAAGTAGGTCCGATTATCCAGTTTGCACGGGACAACCCGGGTCGCATTGCGTTCATCGCTTTCCAGCCTGTTTCATTTACGGGACGTGATGAGGAGATCACGGATGAGCGTCGCATGAAGCAGCGTTATACACTGAGCCACCTGGCACATGACGTTAAGAAGCAGGTCGGGATTACCGAGCCTACGCGTGACTGGTTCCCGATCTCCGTGATGGGCAGTTTCGTGGATGCTGCGGACCTGGCACACGGCCCGTCGGCACAGTGGGGGCAGGTCAGTTGTGGCTGCCATCCGAACTGTGGTATCGGTACGGCGTTCATGATCAACAAGAAGACGAAGGACATGGCTCCGGTACCGGAGTTCATCAATGTTCCACAGTTCATTCAGGATATACGTCGCATTACGGACTCCGGGCGCAGCAAGTTGGCCTCAAATATCCAGATGGGGCTTGCGCTTCTCAAAAACTACAACCCGTTGAAAGCACCGAAGGACTTTTCGCTGTTCGACCTGTTGAAGAAATTTGACAAGTCGTTTTCACTCAGCGGCAAAAATTATGGCAAGGGCATTGCCCGCCGCAATGACCCCTGGAACTTCCTGTTTGTTGCAGGGATGTGGTTCCAGGACCTGTTCAATTACGACTTCCGCCGCACAGAGATGTGCGTGATTCCTTACGGAACACAGGAAGGCGAGATTTCCTTCTGTGCCTATAACACGGGGGTTGGCTGGCGCAACATCATCGAGAAGATGCACATGACAGCCACTCTCTCGAACTGGTACGGCGAGCATGGTCGGCACAAGATCTATGCCGGTGGCAGGAAGGTCGAGGAAATCACGCAGCTCAGTGAAAACCTGCAGATCAATGCTGAGCATGCTGCTCGCGGTGCACAGGTGTCCGATGGACCGCAGAATGCTCGTGAAGAGAAGATTACGCAACGTGACCAGAAGATTGCCAATGCCCTCAAGAATGGTGAACAGATCCCGAAAAGCGGGGCTCGTCAGAAGAATCTTTCAAAGCAAGAGGAAGCTCGCCTGATGAAAATGTACCGGCAGGAAGTACTCAAGGAGCCTGCAGCTCCATCCCTGGTACAGATCGCAGGGCCAGCGGCCATGCAAGAGCAGCCGCGAGAAACCGTCGGTACAAGTGGCGATTAGTCCCAGTACCGTTTAGTCGTCTGATCAATTAAAAAGCGTTGATCTGATTCCCTTCAGGTCGGCGCTTTCGTTTTATCTACAGGCTTGCAGCGCAATTTGAGTCCCGACCCCGGGATTGCTCAGTCTGTTATAAGGTGCCTCAACCTGAGATGAGTTGTTCGAGAACAGACCCCTTTCTCACGATGGTCTGGTCACGTTCAGGGCCGATGGAAACTCCACCAACCTCAAGTTCCAGCTTTTGCTCAAGGTAATCGATATAGTCCTTGGCAGCCTGGGGGAGATTCTCATATTCAGTGATATCCGAGGTTGGATACTTCCAGCCAGGTAATTCCTCATAGACGGCTTCCACCTGATTGTACTGTTCAGCGAGGGCGGGCATGAATTCGATCAGTTGCCCCTTGTACTTATATGCCGTACAGATCGGGATGGTATCCAGGTAGTCCAGTACGTCAAGCTTTGTGATTACAAGCGTGGAGAGGCTGTTGATAGCGTTTGCATAGCGCAACATGGGGATATCAAACCAGCCACAGCGCCTGGGGCGACCTGTCACAGTCCCGTACTCACCACCGGCTTGTCGCAAGGTATCTCCCTTGTATCCCGTCAATTCAGTAATGAATGGTCCTTCACCAACCCGTGTAGAGTAGGCCTTCGCGATACCCACCAGATCGTGAATCTCTCGCGGAGATACGCCAGATCCCGTGCACAGGCCTCCAGCAGATGCATTGGAGGAAGTCAGGTATGGGTAGGTGCCGAAGTCAATATCCAGCATGGTGGCTTGTGCTCCCTCAAACAACAGGCGTTTGCCAGCCTTGATGGCCTGGTGCAGAAACCCGGCAGTGTCGCAGACATAGGGACGAAGCTGTTTGCCCAACTCCTGGAAGTGCAGTAATTGGGCTTCAATGTTCCAGGGTTCATAAATCCCGAGTGCCTTGGCGATTACATCCTTCTCGGCTGCGATCGTGCGAAAGCGCTCCGGAAAGATGTCCGTCTCAATGAGTTCCGCAACGCGGATCCCACGGCGAGCCATCTTGTCCTCGTAACAGGGACCAATCCCTCTTGAGGTTGTGCCAATCTTGCGGTTGCCCTGTGATTGCTCAGTGGCGTTTTCCTGTCTGGGGTGGTACGGGAAGACGACGTGAGCACGATTGCTGATCAAGAGATTGTCCTCCAGTTCAATACCAAGGTCCTTGAGCGTCTTGATTTCTTCAAGCAGGGCCTCGGGATTGATCACCACGCCGTTGCCGATCACGGCAACCTTGTCAGCACGCAGAACACCACTTGGCACCAGGGTCAGGATAAAGACCTGCTTGCCCACCTGCACCGTGTGACCGGCGTTGTTCCCTCCTTGACAACGGACAATGATGTCGTAGTGCTCGGACAAAAGATCGATGATCTTGCCCTTGCCTTCATCGCCCCATTGAAGGCCAAGAACTGCGAGGTTCGACATTAGGATTCAGTAAATTCCCCAAGCTAATTCAAGGGGATGAAGTCAGGGGTTAGGTTGTTGAGAGTACTGCCTCGGACGAGACTACCAACTCCTTTCATCTTAGCGATTCCAAAAGGCAGCCGTCATATGATCACAGCGTAGCGGTTGAGAGTGGGTCTTCCGGTCCGGCATGCCACTTATTCCAGAGCTGTTCCATGGCAATAACTTTCTCTGGCATTCGGACCGCAAGATTATGCAACTCCGTACCATCCTTGTCGAGATCATAGAGTTCCCATGGTTGGTCCCTTACTGCAACCAGTTTCCATTGACCCTGACGTACGGCTCTTCCATGGTTCCATCGCCAGAAAAGCATTTCAGGTTGCTGACGCAGTTCGTTCCGCAGGATAGGCAGTAGACTCTTCCCGTCGGCGGGATGGATTGGATTTCCCTGGAATTCAGAAGGATAGGCAGTCCCGGCTGCATCCATGAAAGTAGGCATCAGGTCGATGACATGAGCCAACTGATCTGTGAGTCCACCGGGTTGCTGGACAAATTCAGGCCAGCGAACGATCAATGGCACCATGATGCCGCCTTCATGGTCATGTTGTTTGAAAAGTCTAAAAGGGGTGTTGGAAAGGTTTGCCCAGCCGTAGCCGTAACTCTGGTAGGTGTCTTCAGGCCCAGGCATGATATCCGGCAGGTTGCCTGGTTTCATCAAGCGACCGTCACGCGTATGCTCGGGAAGGTACTGCCCTTTGCGGTCAGGAGTGTATTCGACATGGCATCCCCCGTTATCGATCTGAAACACGACAAGCGTGTTTTCTGCCACTCCAGAGGCTTCAAGCTGATCAAGCAAACGACCAATTCCATGGTCCATGCGAGTCACTTGGGCAGCGTATACTTCCATCCTGCGTTGCTGCCAGTCCTTGTTGAGTTCCTGCTCCCAGGAGGGTACATCAGGGTGTCGAGGTGAAAGTGCCCAGTCCGGGTTGATAACACCCAGTTCTTTCATGCGGGTGTGGCGCTCGACCCGCAGTGTATCCCAGCCTTTGGAGTACTTCCCTGAATATTCCTGAACATCTTCTTCATAAGCATGCAGCGGCCAATGGGCCGAGGTGTATGCAACATACAGGAAAAATGGGTCTTCTTTAGACAAGCCATCCTGCATGTAATCCAAGGCATGATCCGTGATGGCATCGGTGTAGTAGAAGCCAGGGTCTTCAAAAAGATGCTCTGCCGGTTCGTTGCCCACCATCAATGTTGCGGGTGACCAGAAACTGCCAGCACCGATGATGGTTCCAAAGAACTGGTCATAGCCTCGCTGACAGGGCATGTTTGTCTGATCTGTAGAACTCGACAGGTGCCACTTACCGCTCATGTAAGTTGAGTAGCCGTCTGCCTGTAGCACCTCAGCAGCCGTGACCACTCGGTGCGAGATTTTGTTGTCCTCCCCCAGTGCCTTATTGGTATAACACCCACTCATCAGGGACGCACGTGTGGGTACACACATGTTGTTGGTGTAGTAACGAGTAAAGCGCAATCCCTGTGAGGCCAGGCGGTCCAGGTTGGGCGTCTGGATCTCGCCGCCGTAGCACCCCAGATCCGAGTAGCCCATGTCATCGGACATGATCATGATGATGTTTGGACGTTTCACGGGAATGTCACTGACCATCCTTGTACAGCTTGCTGCACTGACCATTGGGACATAGGCACAACTGTTTTTCAGGAATCGTCGACGGTTCATCTGGGAGGGATCCATGACGGCGTTATTGTACTTGCAAATTTTCATTGCTCGCGATGTTGTCTAATTGACCAGGTTCTGCCAGCAACCATGCCAGTTGCCAGAGGAATTGAATTTTGCCCAACTCACCCGAATGCTGCCTTGAGATCGGATATTCCACGCAGGCTCGCTGCCTGCACTCCCCGCTCAGGCACCTCGATGCAAGGCAAAGTGCAGCGATATCAGCAACTCGGCTACAGGTCAGCAAGTTTAGGGTTCTTCCCGGCCCACTGCATGAACTCTTCCACTGTGTAGAACACTTCATGCCTGTACAGTCGACCACTGTCTTCAATCGGTGCTGACCAGTCGTAATCCCACGAGTCACCGATGCGCTGCATCCAGTCGTCAATACTTGCCTCAAGTTCGGCCTGGAGCTCAGTAGCTGCCGGATTATCCACCAGATTATTCAGTTCAAAGGGATCTGTCTGCAGGTCATACAGGAGCCACGGTGCTTCCTTTGTCTTTGCATACATATAGCGACTGGTTCGAACTCCACGCCAGCCGTGCTCGACACCACCAGCGTGGAATGGCCCGAAGATCTGAAAATAGGCCGATTGCGGTCCCGCTTCCCGTTCGTTAAGGACCACGGGAGACAAATCACTGCCCTGCATGTCAGCAGGGGTATCGATTCCGCAGAGTGCCAGCAGTGTGGGAGCTATGTCTACATGGGAGAACAATGCATCAATGCTACGCCCGGATGGGGCGCGTGGATGCCTGATGATGCCAGGTACCCGGATTGATTCTTCCCAAGGCTTGCGTTTGAGCGTGCTTGCGTGGGAGCCGAGCATATCTCCATGGTCCGAGGAGACCAGTACAATCGTGTTGTCCCGCAGACCCAATGTATCCAATTCACTTAAAATGCGCCCGATCTGCTCATCGACTGCTGTGACCATTGAGTAATAGGCAGCAATCTCCTTGCGTCCCGGTGTTGCGATATAAGGGCTCGGTTGAAGATCCCTGTCAGATGTGTCTCCGGCGAAATTCGGACGCAGGGTAATGGTCTTGGGATCATACATTGCCATGTAGTCATCCGGGGCCAGGTATGGATCATGCGGTGGCCCCATCTGGATGGTCAGAAAGAAGGGCCGCTCATCCTCACTGGTCTGCTGCAGGAACTCGATACCGAGGTCTGCCCAGGCTTCCGACTCGAATTTCTTGATCGGAATCGGGTCGGGAGTGTCACGGAAGTAATGCGTGTCGAAATGGGCATGGCTGACTTCGTTGGCAGCCCAGAACTCAAAACCCTGGCGCCGGTCGCCGGGAGGAATCCATCCCGGCTGCCTGGGCCCACCATCCAAGTGCCACTTGCCGATAAACCCTGTACGGTAACCTGCCGCCCCGAAAAGTTCGGCGATACAGGTTTCGGATTCACGCAGCCTGAGATCGTTTGCAATCATGCCGTTGCTATGCGCATATTTTCCGGTCAGGATGTTGGCTCGTGCCGGGCAGCAGACGGGCGTATTTGCGAAGTGATTCCGAAACAGCACACCTTCCGATGCCAGCTTGTCGAGGTGGGGAGTCTTGACATCGAGATTTCCCATACAACCCATTGCCTGAGCACGCATCTGGTCTGGAAACAAAAAGAGGACATTCAGAGGTTCCTGGCGGGATGTATTTTTTGTTCCACACCCCCAGGTTCCAAGCAGTGTGCCTGCACTTGCAAGCAGCTCTCGTCTTGAGATCATAGGCAAAAGAGATAATAACCCAAATGGCTGGGGGATATGGAGATTGCAAGTCTGGGAAGTAGCTTCGACAGCTTGTATATGTGCTTACCAGCCTGCTGCATACCGAAATGCGTAAGGATCTGCACCCGCTTCGATGACGCCGTTGCGCAACACCTTCACTGCAGTCGGGGCAGAGCCATTGTTCCTTGCCCTGCGCAGCTCAACAAAGTGACCCAGAGCTTCCAGTTCATTCACAACAAATGCAGGCATCCGCTCGTCTACAAGCAACATGTTTGGTTCTGTGGCATGGTCATCAAAACTGGCTATAAGGTGCTTACTCTGAAAGCGGGGAGCCTCGACTGCAACCTGGGGATTGAACCCGAACAGCAATACGGCGAGCAGTACCTGGAGCAATGCCTGTTCCTGCTGGTCCCCACCTGGTGTTGACAGTGCCATGAAGGGCTCACCTTGCCTCGTTACGATAGTCGGCGTGAGTGTAATCCGTGGTCTCTTGCCCGGTTCCACAACATTCGGATGCCCCTCAATCATCAGGAAGCTTTGTGCCCGTTGGGTTAACGGGATACCTGTCCGGCCTGCTATGACCGAGGGCATCCAGGCCCCGGATGGGGTCGCTGAAAACATCATTCCATCTGAAGTCAAAATATTGATATTTGTAGTGTCCTTGGAAGCAAGGGCGTCCGTTAACGGGCGGGGCTGCCCGGTATATTCCGTAGGATGCAGTGGCATGCGGTCCCCGAAGCTGCCCGGACGGAAAATCCTTGAGGACTTTTTCGGATCAATTAGCCTGCGACGCCTGGCAGCATATTCCTTGCTGAGCAATTCCTTGGGAACATCTGAAAAGTCCGGGTCTGCATACCAGGCATCACGGTCAGCGAAGGAGAGCTTGAGGGCTTCTACCAGGTAGTGAATGTACGGGGCAGTATTCCATCCCTGGGATTGCAACCCGTATCCCTCAAGGATGTTGAGTGCCTGGATCAGGACCCCGCCCTGCGTCCAGAATCCTGCCTTGTAGATTTCATAACCATGGAAGTTCGTCTTGAGTGGCTTTTCTGTCTCCAGTCTGAAGGAAGCAAAATCCTCATAACGCAGAAGCCCGTCATTCTCCTCAACAAACTCGGTAATGCGGCGGGCGATTGGACCACGGTAGAAGTAATCCCGGACAGCCTGGATGGCTGCAGAACGTGACTTGCCAGCAGACAATGCGCCCTGTTCAGCCTGTATCAACTCCTGCAGTGTTGTTGCCAGATCCGGTTGTCTGAAAATATCACCGGGAACCGGAATGCGTCCCTCCGGTGTGAATACGAATTGGGAACTCGGAAACAGTTTCAGGAAATCAATCGACTGCCTGATCGACTGGGCGCGTATTTCGTCGATTGGATGTCCTACCGCCAAGTAGAGCGCCGGTTGGACAACCTGCTTGAAGCTGAGTTTCCCGAATTCCTGCAATGCCAGCAAGGCTGCATCCAGCATGCCTGGCACAAGTGCCGGGAGGGTTCCATAGGAAGGAATCGGTCCGGTATCATGATCCCTGCGGATAGCTTCTTCCTCAAGTTCGGGGCTGTTTTCCCAGTTCTCAAAAAATTCACGGGTCATGCGGGCCGGTGCGGGACCAACTCCGGGAATACAGTGCACCTCGCCGTCCGGTGTCCGAATCAAAAGCGGAGCTTCTCCTCCGAACCCAAAGTGGGAAAACTCCGTAACCGCACCAGCCAGGAGTGCCGCAACCCCAGCGTCCACGGCATTCCCCTTGCTACGCAAGATTCCCATGGCTGCTTGTGTGACCAGTGGCGTCCCGGCGGCAACCGCTCCCCGGTTACCACGCACAACGGGCCGGTGGACTTCCCATCTGAGGATTTCCCTTTGCTTGCGGGCCTGTTCCGAGAGACCACGCCGTCCCTGGGTAAATGCCAGGCAGGCAACCAGCAGGCCTAGCATGATAACCCAGACAAGATGCTTTCTCATGTGGCGATTAACCATAGACATAATAACGATTCTGTGAACACCGGGACTTGTAGGCGGCTGGGCAGGTGTGCGGTCTCCATTTCTTTTGACCAGCAATATCCGGGTGAATGATGTTGTCCCTAGATGTGGCCGAACACAGGTTCAGCTTCGATCGGCACAGGTGCCGCAGTTGCAAGGATCTGCCGGACCCTCTCGATGACCACCCGCTTTTCCCGGTTGCGCATGGCTCTGCGATTGGCCAGCAGGTGTGCGGTTGAGCCTTCCAGTACCTTGTGGATGATCTTGAGCCCATTGGCTTTGATCGTGGATCCGGTCTCGGTGTTATCCACAATGGCATCACCATCCTCAGGTGGCTTGGACTCGGTTGCTCCGAAGGAATGGAAAATTGCCACAGGTGATGCACCCTGGCGTTTGACACTCAGCCTGGAATACGGGCTGAACAGGGATGGCTCAAGATCCGTGTACTCACGTATCAGTGATTCCGTCAGGTTGAGGTACTCGGTCCAGATCCGCAGGGGCTGCGTGCCAGTGGAGTTGATAAATCTTGCGAACATGTCACCGGCTGAATTGACGTTGTCCCATGACTGCGCAACACACAGCACGATGTCGACTCGTCCGAAGCCGAGATCCAGCAGGTTGTCGACATTGGCACTGACTTCACTCTCGTAATACCAGTCGACTCCAGTGATTCCCAAGTCGAAGAAACCGGCCTGCAACATGTAGGGAATCTCCTGCGGGCGCATCATCTTGGTTTCGACACCCGGGATCCCAAGATCCGGGCGGTAGCCACGGCTGCCGTCGCCATAACCCTGCGGGTTGATTCCAGCACGCTCAAAGAAGGCGCGGGTCTTTTTTTCAAGACTCCCCTTGGGGATTGCGAATCGGATAGACCCCATGGTTTCTTCCTGTTTTGTAATACTGACCGATCAGACCTTGCCACGCAGTGCTTGTAGTACCTGGGTAACGTTGGCGTCAACTGTCTTTCCGGCGAGTTGCACCTGCCCCTTGCTCACAGTTGCAGCTTTTGCTCCCGAGGAGCCGACTTGCAGTCCGCTGTCACGGAGTTGCTCAGCAAGTTGCACGGCAGTTGGCAGATCGTCCTGGGTGCTGGGTATGAGACGGATTTCCTGTCTTTCCTCTATAGCCGCCAATTCCGTAACCAGTTCCTGGAGGGTGTCAAAGCGTAGTGCACTGCCAGTTGCCGGTGTTGGTGCGCCACCGAAAAGTTCGACCAGCTTGTCGTAACGCCCTCCCCCACAGAGCTTTTTGCCCTGGCTTGAAATCTCGAATACGCATCCAGTATAAAACGTCAGACCCCGGGCAATGCCCAGCCCGACTTCAAAGTTGTCGATGCCGTAGTTTTGCAGCAAACTGCAGACTGACATCAGGTCCTCAAGCGATTCACTGGCACTTGTATTGCTGAGAAGTTCGGTGGCGGCTGAAGATACTTCTTTCAACGTGCCGCGCATCCTGCTGACCTGGATCAGTAATTCTGCGGAACTGCCCGGCATATAGCCTTCGATATTCCACAAGTGCCGGAATGTTTCTGCAGCTTCAAGAGGCAGTCTCTGGGCCAGTTCAGCAACTGAAAGATCTGGATGGTCCGCAATCTGGTAGTTGCCAGTGTAGCCATCCCGGTCCTGCAGTGTGGCCAGTTCTCCTCGTATCATGCGTAGTTGTTCCAGCAGGAGCGCTTCACTTTGTACGGCAAGAACCTTACTGCTTTCATCAATACTTATCAGCCTGTCCAAGTGACCGATGACCACCGCTCGGTCGTCAGGATCCAATTCCTTCGGTAGCAGGTCCCTGAATATCCTGGCTGTGCCGACCTTCAACTTGTAGTCATGGATCCCGATGCTTCGTAAAAAGCGGCAAGAAGCAGCGATCACCTCTGCATCGGCCCACACACTAGACTCCCCAAGCAACTCAATGCCAGCCTGCAAGAACTCTCGTCGTCGGCCAGAGTGTGGCCGACAATAACGGAAACAGGGCGCTACATAGAACAACTTGTAAGGCAAAGTGTATTGCTGGAGTACCCCGGAAGCCACCAGTCGGCAGACCGGAGCCGTCATCTCCGGGCGCAGGGCATACTCTTCGTGATCGCAGTGGAATGTCAGCAGGGAGTTCTTGATTTCCGGTCCGGAACGGGCTGTAAAAAGATCCGCGCGTTCAAACATGGGAGTGGAAATTTCCTGAAAGCCGTAGGATTCTGCCACACCAACAAAGCAGACTTCCATCCGTCGTCTGAGGACGTTGTCCTCAGGCAGGCAGTCGATCGTGGCAGGCGGAGGAGCGTTGTTGAGCATAACGGGTAGGCGAGGTAGCCAATCAGCAAGTCCAGCCTTTGTCAGGGGCTGGATTAAAGAGAACCGGGCGGGCAGGAAATCGGATTTCCGCCGCATTAGTATTCGGAATGAAAATCAACGGTCCCTGTGTTCAATTCTACTTCTATTGGAACTATTCTGACAGTAAACTTACCAATTTAGAAAACGCCACGACATGCGATTATAAAAGCCTCTATACTAAGGGTATTCCTGTATAGAGGCCTTCCATTCTGGACGTGTTCTCTCATTCCACACAAGCAAGGTCCCTTCATGGAATTAGCAGAAGAATCCCTAGTGGGTGAAGACTCACCTTATGCTGCTCCCATAGTTAACGACTTCAGTATCCATGTCGCAACGGTCAATGGTTCGGGCAGTCAGTCCGCGAACCTGATCCTGCTGCGCGCTCTGTTTGAGATGGGTATCCCGGTTTCCGGGAAAAACCTGTTTCCGTCAAATATTGCCGGCTTGCCGACCTGGTACACCATTCGGGTGAACAAGGATGGATTTGTGGGGCGCAAGGAGGCCACAGACTTTCTGGTGGCAATGAATCCCCAGACGGCTCATGAGGATGTTGAGCTTCTTGAGCCCGGACGGGCTGTGGTTTACGACGAGCCGCTGCAGCTCAAGGGCCTTCGGACCGACCTGTACTTTTACGCAGTACCTTTCGATAAGATTGTTGCGCCTGTCTGTCCGCAACCCAAGCTTCGCAAGCTAGTTCGCAGTATCGTTTACTGCGGAGTCCTGGCTGGCTTGCTGGGCATTGAACTTGAAGAGGTCAAGCTAGCAGTCTACAAGCAGTTCCAGAAGAAGCAGAAAGTGGCCGATCTGAACTGGAATGCTGCCTTGGCAGGCTATGCGTGGACCAGGGAGCATCTTGTCAAGTCAGATCCTTTCCAACTGGAGCGGATGGACAAGAATCGTGGCAAGATCATCATCGAGGGCAATGCAGCATCAGCAATGGGAGCTCTCTTTGGTGGGGTGAGTGTGATCACCTGGTATCCCATCACACCTTCCTCGTCCCTGGCAGAATCAGCCCAGCAATATCTCAAGCGATTTCGGGTTGACCCGGAGAGTGGCAAGGCCTCTTTTGCGGTTGTACAAGCCGAAGACGAGTTGGCATCGATTGGCATGGCGGTTGGTGCTGGCTGGGCAGGAGCACGGGCAATGACCACAACTGCAGGTCCCGGGATTTCACTGATGTCGGAGTTCGTGGGACTGGCTCATTTTGCGGAAATACCCCTGGTTTTGATTGACGTGCAACGGATGGGACCTTCAACCGGTTTGCCGACAAGGACTTCCCAGGGTGATTTTCTTGCGGCAGCGACATTGTCCCACGGCGATACGATGCACCCCCTGCTGATCCCTGCAACCCCTGAGGAATGCTTCGAGTTCACAGCGAAAGCCTTTGATGTCGCTGACTATATCCAGGCCCCGGTCTTTGTCATGATGGATCTCGACCTGGGTATGAATTACTGGATTGCAGACAAGTTTGAATATCCTGACTGGGAGATGAACCGTGGCAAGGTACTCAGTGAAGAGGATATCGAGAGATTGAAAGGGGACTGGGGACGATACCGTGACGTGGATGATGACGGCATTCCCTATCGCACCCTGCCAGGTAACAGGCATCCCCAATCGGCCTACTTTTCTCGTGGAACAGGCCATGACCAGGATGCGAACTACAGCGAACGCGAAGATGACTGGATGGAAAACCTGGATCGCATCAAGAAGAAAATGTACGGCGCTCGCCAGCTACTCCCCGAGCCTGTGATCCAGGACAATCCGAAGGCCCGGGTTGGCTTTGTTGCTGCAGGTACCAGTCATAACGCCGTGCTTGAGAGCATGCACCAACTAAAGCATGAGCACGGTATCGAAACGGCTTACTGTCGGGTGCGAGGGGTTCCTTTCAGGGATCATACTGCTGCATTTATTGCCAGGTACGATCGGGTCTATGTAATTGACCAGAATCGTGACGGCCAGCTACGTGTGATGCTCAGTCGGCAGTTCCCTGAAATCCATGTTCATCTGCGTAGCGTGTGCTATTACGGTGGCATGCCCTTGGCGGCACGTACGATCACGAATGCCTTGCTTGAATGGGAGAAATTGTGAACAGCACAACTACAAGTCCTAAAAAGGCCCCAGTTACCAACCGTATCGGGCTTGGCCTCGAACCTTATCGTGGTCTGAAGACCACCCTTTGCGCAGGTTGCGGACACAACTCGATTTCGGAGCGTGTTGTCGAATGTTTCTTCGAGATGGGTATCGACCCGACTCAGGTAGTCAAGCTGTCGGGAATTGGCTGTTCTTCGAAGTCCCCGGCGTATTTTCTGAGCATGTCGCACGGTTTCAACACCTTACACGGACGCATGCCTTCAGTAGCGACGGGAGTCATACTTGCAAACAAGGACCTGTTGGCACTGGGAGTGTCCGGAGACGGCGATACGGCTTCGATCGGACTCGGGCAGTTCATCCATATGATGCGCCGGAACGTTCCGGTCGTGTACATCATTGAGGACAACGGCTGTTATGGCCTGACCAAGGGGCAATTTTCTGCTACTGCGGATCTTGGTTCGACCCAGAAAACAGGCATCGCCAACGACTTGCCGCCTATCGACACTTGCGCACTGGCCATTCAGATGGGAGCCACCTTTGTGGCCCGTTCTTTTTCCGGAGACAAGAAGCAGTTGCAGACCATCATGAAGGCGGCCCTGGCGCATCGTGGCACAGCTCTTCTGGATGTGATCTCGCCTTGCGTAACTTTCAATGACCATCAAGGGTCAACGAAAAGCTACAAGCATGTCCGTGACAACAGGATTTCGTTGCAGGGCATCGACTTTGTACCTTATTTTGATGAAATTCAAATTGAGGAGGAATTTGAACCTGGTACCGTGCGTGAAGTCAAGATGCATGATGGTTCGATCCTGCGGCTGGAGAAGCTGGAGGAAGAGTATGACCCGACGGATCGCCACCGGGCTGCCGACCGTGTCGAATTGGCTGCCGAACAAGGCCAGCTGTTGACTGGGTTGTTTTACCTCGATACGAATACACCGACAATGGTCGACCTGTTGAACCTGGATGATACCCCGATCGCTCAGATGGGGCAGGATCGTCTGCGTCCTCCAGTCAGTGCTCTTGATGAGCTCATGCAGGAACATGCCTGAACTGGCAGTTTCAGAAAACTGTTGCTAGCGTTCAGAATCCAACGGAACCAGGTAAATCTGCGGAGGGTTGCCACGAATCCGCAATGGTTGCAGCAGCCTTGTGCACTCCGGGATGCGATCCCGACTATAGTGTCTCAACCCGTATAGCGTGTGACGACGGGTATCTTCAATGCACCCCTCATTGGCTTGTTCCTGGTTTTCAAGATAAAACTCCCGTACTCCGGCAGTGCGGCTCAAGACCGGGTAGGTATTGAGTTTGAGCTGGGTGATCAATATCGCTGCTGCCATAGAGACCACAACCAGGGGCCACGGTCCATGCAACCTGAGGATGGCTAGTGCACAAGCTGCCGCCAAGGTCAGTCCCCATCCGTTGCCGACAGTGATACTGCGGAAGTCCAGGTCTGCCCAGGCCCGTGAAAAACCGCTCGCCATGGCCTCGGGTAGCAACATGCCGGCCAATGGAACAAGCAATAGCATCAATGCGGAAGCAAACACGACAATACGTCGCGGGTGACGGTTGTAGTGAACGGCTAACAGGATGGCCAACGGCGGCAAAACTGGCAGGATGTATGCAGGGAGCTTGTTCACGGACAAGGAAAAAAAGACAATAGTCCCTACTATCCAGCTGCCAAAGAGACGTTCCCTTGAATCCCTCAGGATTGCTCTCGGCTGCAGGTTGACCAGCAGCGGAACCCATGGCAGCAGGAAAACCAGTAAAACAGGAATATAAAACAGCAGTGGCTGTTCATGCTGCAGTGAAGAACTGAAAAATCGGTAGACATGATGCCGCAGGATGAACTCATTAATAAACGGGGTGCCATTATGCAGATAACAGGCTATGTACCAGGGTGTACAAACAAACAGGAACGGCAGAAGGGTCTTGTAATGAAAAAGTGAGAAAATGCGACGAGACTGTTCACCCAACACAGGCAACAACGCAAAGAAAACAACAATTGGGGCAACCAGGCCCTTGCTTAGTACTGCCAGGCCAAGCAGGACACCAAAACAGTATGGGCGAGCACCAGTGAGTTTTACGTCCGGATTCCGGACATATGGCAAGAGACAGAAAAGTGCAGAGGATGTAAACACGACCAGGGGTGCGTCAAAGACACCGGCATCGCTGTAGGCAACCCATCCGGCTGATGTCGAGAGGATGCAGGTTGCCAGAACTGCTGTTTGCGTACCGAACTCGCAAAAAACAACCCAGTAGAAGAAGACCAGAAAGCCAAGACTTAGCAGGGCCACGGGTAATCGCGTGTAATTCTCAATGTCTGCGTTGTAAGCGATGGCCCCTATCCAGAACAACAGGGCAGGTTTTTCAAACCATGGTTCATTCCAGAGAACAGGCGTGATCCAGTCCCCGGACTCTGCCATCTGGCGGGCAATGGAGGCATAGCGAGGCTCATCCGGTCCGACGAGCCCGCGTTCAGGGATCGGAATCAGGTAGAGAACTGCAACGAGAATCCCGGCAAAAAGCAAGGCAGCGACAGTATGTTTCACTGCACAAGTGGTGTCAGGACGATCTTGCGAAACTCGATTGTTCCATGGTCTCCCTGCAGGGTGATTGGCCCCGGGGTATCCTCCCGCCAATTGGTTGCCATGGCTGTGAATCCTTCAACGATGCGATGGTCAATAGTTCTGGTCCCGTTGAGGATGACGGTGAGTTCACGTCCAATGAGTGTGATTTCGAGGGATTGCCACTCTCCTGGCTTGCGGCTGGCGTTGACGGCCGGCTTGATACGCCCATATAGAGCACCATTGCCATGATCGCTGGCAGGTTGGCCAAAATCGTCGAGTATCTGGACTTCATAACGGCCTCGCAACCCGATCCCGGCATTCATACCAGGATGCACAAGGTACTCGATAAACAGCCGGAAATTCCAGAAGGATTCCTTGGAAACCAGGACATCTGCCTGTGCTCGGTTCTTGAGGATGGTGTTCTCGACGTACCAGTCATCGTTGCGTACCTTACGGAGCGTTTGCCACTGATTGCGATTTGAACCGTCGAACAGCAGCTGTGACGAGCCTTCTTTCCAGGAACCATCATCGTGTTCTGCCAGAACCGGTGCCCTTTCACCGACCCAGAGCAGGGTGCCGCTTTCACGCTCGGATGATCCAAACAGCTTGCCATCCCTTACTACTGCAACAACGGGTGTTTTGTACATCTGAGACGGGTCACGGCCACTGCGCTGCTCCAGATGGAAATGCAACTGTTTTCGTTCAAGGCGTGCGTTCAGAATGGTATCGAGTTGCCCGCCGGGCCCTCCACCAACCATACTGCCAGTGATCTTGCCAGTACCGGCACCGTTAATCTCCAGCCAGAGAACCCTTCCGTTATTGTTGCCAAGTGGTTCAATAACCCAGCGCCCGTTCAGTTCCTCATTGGCGGCAAGCCCGGCAGTTGCGATACAGAGACCCAGTAACAAGAGAGCCCATCCTTTGGAAAATAACACCGCTCTATGATAACGCCAGACCAGGACTTTGATTCTCAACAGAAACAGCCAGTAGTCAATATAACCATGCAGAAAGCTGCTATCCAGAGTGTCCGCAAGTCCTACAGCAGCAGGGGCCCAGCTTGCTGTAGATGTTAATTTTCCGTAATCGCACCATGATCAATTTGCATGGTCAGAGTATTCAATGCTCAGCTACCATGGAATGCACTGGTTGGGTCAGGGTTCCAGATCAGCACCAAATGCCCCCTCAAGCGACCTGAAAGCAGGGTTACTGTCAGTAATACTGTTTTTAAGTGTCCATGTTCCGATGGCCCCAATCGGGAGATCATCTAGATCTTCCATTACGCCAACAAATTGACCATCAATACGGCCATTTGCATCAACTGTGTTCGATTCATCAAAGTACTCGACTTCAAGCTTCCTGCCAATCCTGCTCAGTGAAGCGCGGCTGAATTCAACCACATCTCCAGATTCAAAGATACGTGCAGATGGAAACGTTATCTTTTTGATCTCGCCGAAACCGTCATCGAAATAATCGTTTCCACTGTCGACCAGTTCCGAGACCACAGCATCAATCGTGCCACTGTTGTCATCCTCGAATTCAGCAGTCAGTCTGATTGTTCCCGTGTAGAATTCAGGATCTTCTCCAGTGAAATCTGAAGCAACAACTGTTTTCCCCGTGTAGACGGCACTGATATCTTCCGGAACTGTTTCTGCAGCATCCCAAGGACTGTATGCAAAAGGCTTGAGTTCAATGGGTACCCTGGATGATGTGGGACTTCTAATGCGGTCATATGCAGCTACTCCAAAACGAGTATGGACAGTAGTGTTGAATGCCAGAATCGATCCCTCCTGGATGCTGTCGTACACGTCGTATGCGTCATATCTACTTGAAGCATCATTATCACTAAACACCCCATCATCATCTTCAAGAGCGTCCCTGAAAGCCCGGCGGCTGCTTAATGCATCAATAGCTGCCTCAATAAGGTCAATGCCGCGCTGTCTTTCCTCTTCAAAATCAGTTCTGTCATCAAAATCGGGGGGACTCCCCAAAACTTCTGCGCCAATCGCAAGGACAGCAAGGGCATCATTGACGCTAGCCCAGATATCTTCCATGTAGCTGACTAAGGAATCACGTGCTTCACCTCTTGCAACAAGTACACTGGCTTTCATCAGGACCAAGTCGTGTTCAAGCGAATTCCTGACCATATCCACAAAAGTAAGTTCAGTTTCGATGTAACTGGATCCTTCCAGAATCAGGTCAGTGAGTAAAATGGATAAGTCATCAATTTCCAGATATTCTCCTTCCTCATCGAGGGTTGTGTCCGGGTCATCTTCTGACAGGCTCACACCGCCAATCACGGAATCAGTCCCGATACTGTCGTAGACAATACCAAACAGGTTGTCAGATGAATCCTTTCTGACATGATAATTAAACCCTTCTGTTGAAACATCTCCAGTCCCGTCCTCGTCCAGAACCCCGATGCCCCCCAGAATGGCATAGGTGCCATCCTCAGTGAGCAGAGCTCTCAAGGGCGTGTAAAGAATGGGAGTTGTCTGTCCAAAATTGAACGTGGCCACCCACATCCCGTCTGTGAGTCTCAGCACATATGAATATCCGTTTTGAGCTACCGTTGCGTCACCTGAATTCAATGTTTCACCATTCAAAAGGTACGTGCCGTCATCGGCAGTAACCACTGTTACCGAACTGCCACTATCCCCGAGTTCGACAGTGAATTCTTCACTTTGAAAGGTGGCTGTCCAGGTATCACCTAGCAGCGTCAATTTATAAACATTACCGTTATCCAACGTGACCGTACCACCGTTGGGAAAGGTTTCACCATTGCGCGTATAACTTCTAGCAGCTGTCTGCGTCAGCGTTACAGTCTCACCACTTGAACCTAGCTCGACAGTCACCGTTACAGGCTCCGGGGCAGGTGGGGGTGGGGGTGGGGGTGGCACTGGTACGGGTGCCGGAACCACAGGACGAATCACAACCACTTCCTTGGAGCCACATCCCATCAAGCCTGCAATCAACAAACCAGTTGCCAGCAAGGAGAGTGGGATACCGAGTTGCTTGTGTTTCATAATGCCTTCCAATGACCTCAGCGGAGACTGGCCAGTACCTTTCCCTTCAATGCCCATGACCGATGGGGCTAAAGTCCTCTACATTGTTCATCATACTCTCTCAATGATTTGACAAATTGGGCAAATTACTTGCAGCAAAAGAGTTGATGTGGGTGAAGCGAGCATTTCAGACAACTGCAAGAACTCCTGTATCGCAACACGCCCCTGCGGATTATATGGCAATAAACCCACAAAAAGAGCTTGACAAAAATACTTGTTTCACAAGATAGTGTAAGGACCTTGAGTAGTGACTTGAATTCACTTCCGGGGTTGGTACTTATATGAATACAAGGCAGGCTTTTTGCGTTTACTGTGTCGGGTTGTTAATGCTTGTGGGCGTTTTGTCAGGGGTGAATGTAAATTCAGGGGAAACGCACGAGTTCACCAGCCAGCAACGTTCCTACTGGGCTTTCCAGCCTGTTGAAGACCCGGTAGTTCCGCAGTCTTCCGAGGCAAACCCGATTGATGCATTTGTAAGTGAACAGTTGCGCAAGCACGGCCTTGAGCGAGGAGATCCTGCAGACAAGGTCACCTTGATACGGCGGGCAACACTTGACTTGCTGGGCTTGCCACCCACCCCAAGACAGTTGCAGGACTTTCTGGAAGATGATTCACCAGCTGCCTACGAGAAGCTAGTGGACCGGCTCCTGTCCTCACCGCATTACGGGGAGCGCTGGGCTCGTCATTGGCTGGACCTGGCACGGTTTGCTGAAAGTGAAGGATTCAAGTCCGATGAGACTCGCCCGAATGCCTGGCGCTACCGTGACTATGTCATAGATGCATTGAATGCAGACAAGCCCTATGACCGGTTTGTCCAGGAGCAGATAGCAGGCGATGAGTTGTGGCCTCATAGTACCGAGGCAAGGATTGCAACGGGATTTAACCGGCACCACCCGGATGAGTCGAATGCAGCCATCCTGATGCAGCGTCGTCAGGAAGTCCTGCTGGATATCACGGATACAGTCGGGGCTGTTTTCATGGGTATAACCTATGGGTGTGCCAAGTGCCACGACCACAAATTTGATCCGATCCTGCAAAAGGATTACTACCGGTTACAGGCATTTTTCACGAACATTGCAGCCGACAATGAGATCGTTCTGTTGAGCGAGGCTGAACTGGCGGAGCATGAACGCAAACAAGCCATCTGGGAAGAAGCAACCAGGGCGATCCGCAAGTCAATGGATGAGTTGATTGCTGAAAGACGTAACGAGGTAATTGACGAGCAGATCAATCGGCGGGCTCCCCAGATACAGACGGCCTTCCGGAAGCCGGAAACCGAACGCACCATGTACGAGAAAATTCTTTACCAGAAGCACATGTGGCAATTGCGTTATCAATCCGACGAGAAGCTTGCGAACGCCATGAAAGGTGAACCCAAGGAGCGGTACGAGCAGTTGCAGGAGCAACTGGCAGAGTTTGATCATCTGAAGCCGGTGGAATTGCCGCGTGGCATGGGTATCCGGGAACTGGGTTCTGCCGCACCTAGTACATTTGTTCTCTCGCTGGCCAATTACGCGAATCCACAGGAAGAAGTGCAGCCTGGGTTCCCGACGATCCTGGCTCCAGATCCCGCCGAATATTCACCGGTTCTTGACGGGCAATCTTCAGGTCGCCGGTCAGCACTGGCTCACTGGCTGACTGACCCGCAGAATCCGCTTACGACCCGAGTAATCGTAAATCGTATCTGGCACTACCACTTTGGCAGTGGCATCGTCGGTACACCGAGCGACTTTGGCCTGATGGGCGCAAGACCGACTCACCCCCAACTGCTGGACTGGCTGGCTTCGGAGTTCGTGAACCAGGGCTGGAGCCTGAAAAAGATGCATCGATTGATGATGACATCGGAAACTTACAAGCAGTCCAATGCACACCGCGCTGATGCAGCAGAAGTCGACCCGGAAAACGAGTGGTTATGGCGGTATCCCACACAGCGGCATTCCGGGGAGGTGATCCGTGATTCGATGCTGGCGGTTTCCGGCAGACTAAACCTGCAAACCCACGGGCCGAGTGTTTATCCGGAATTGCCGCTGGGGGCTGCCAAGCCTAGGGGTGGGTGGTTAACCGAGGAACAGCCAGGTGCCCAGGACCGCAGGAGTGTCTATGTATTCGTGCGACGCAATGCCCGCTACCCGATGCTGGAATCCTTCGACATGCCTGATACGCATGAGTCATGTGCACAAAGGAATACCACCACGACAGCACCCCAGGCACTGGAGCTTCTCAACAGTGGGCATGCCCTGGCTTGGGCACAAGGGTTGGCTGGGCGTGTTCTTGAGGAAGCAGGAGCTGACCGACAGAAACAGATTGAAGCAGGCTTCCAACTGGCCTATTCCCGTTCTCCTGATTCCTGGGAAAAAGACACTGTTTTGACTTTCTTCGAAACACAGCGGCAGGTAGTCGCCGAGCGAGTGGCGGCAGGTGAGCCCCTGCTCGAACCTGACATGTTCCCTGAATCCATGAGCCGTGAAGAAGTGGCAGTTGTAGTGGATTTCTGTCACATGCTTTTAAATTCGAATGAGTTTGTATATCAGAACTGAACATTTGGGCATCAAGTGTCCAGGGAGATTGTAATGCCAGCAGAGAATTCAGAACAGATCGCCTTGCGGTCGCGGCGGGCATTTCTGGCTCAGGCCGGAGGTGGTCTGGGCGCGATGGCACTAGCTGCACTGCAGGTTGATGGAGCCTTGGCAGCGACCGAATCCCTGGCTTCCAAACAACCCCACCACAGACCACGGGCAAAGTCCGTGATCTGGTGCTTCATGGAGGGCGGCCCAAGTCACATGGACACGTTTGACCCGAAGCCGGCTCTCGAAAAATACGCAGGCCAGCCGATGCCAGACTCCTATGGCAGGCCACTGACGGCAATGCCAGGGACTTCGCACAATACACTGATGCCTTCCCAGCGCAAATGGGCGCAACATGGTCAGAGTGGGTTGTGGGTATCCGACTGGTATCCTCACATTGCAAAGCGCGTTGATGACTTGGCTGTGATCCGTTCCTGTCAGGCAGATGGACTGAATCATGTCGGTTCGGTCTGCCAGATGAACACTGGCTCGATTCTGGCTGGGCGTCCTTCAATGGGTTCATGGGTGAGCTACGGACTCGGAGCTGCAAACAACAATCTCCCGACATTTGTGATTCTCAATGACGAGGTAAGTATTAACGGCGGTTCCAAGAACTGGAGTACGGGGTTCTTGCCGGCATCTTTTCAGGGAACCCTGTTCAAGCAGGAAGGTGCCCCGATCCTGAACCTGGAGTATTCCGAGGCAATGGGAGTGAAGCAGCAACGCAACAAGCTGGACCTGCTGGCGTCACTGAATCGACACCACGCCGAGAAATTCCCCGCAGAAAGTGAGTTGGATGCTCGTATGCAGGCGTATGAGTTGGCATTCCGCATGCAGGCGCATGCTCCGGAAGCCATTGATCTCCAGCAGGAGACAGAAGCCACCAAGAAGCTTTATGGAATGGATGATGAAGTAACAGAGCGTTATGGCACGAACCTGCTGCTTGCTCGGCGGTTGGTTGAGAGGGGTGTCCGTTTCGTACAGGCTTACTGTGGTGGCTGGGATGCTCACAGGGATATCGAGGGTAACCACTCAAAATGGTGTGGTGTCTCAGACAAGCCTATTGCCGGTCTGCTGACGGATCTGAAATCGAGAGGACTGCTGGACGAAACTCTTGTGATCTGGGGTGGCGAATTTGGACGGACTCCTTTTAATGAGAAAGCTGACGGTCGCGACCACAACCCCTGGGGGTTCACGATCTGGATGGCTGGTGGAGGCGTACAGGGTGGTCAAACAGTTGGTTCAACCGACGATCTGGGTCTTCGTGCCCAGGAGTCTCCTTATCATGTGCATGACATCCATGCAACGATACTGCACTTGCTGGGCCTCAATCATCTGGACCTGACTTATTTCCACAACGGGCGATTCGAGCGGCCAACAGTTAATGGTGGCAAGTTGATCCAGGAATTATTTGCCTGAGTTGTGGACGGCAAGCGCCTGAAAGTGTAAAAGGTGCCGACTACCAACGGCTTGGATGAAGACATCTTCCTGCAACGACGTGAGCCGAATCGGCCCCGTCTTTCCGCAGGGGTCATTCCCTGTCGTAACAGTTCCCCGGCTGGAGGAGAAATCTACTGGGTCCGACGTTCCCGGAAACTCAGGTTCATGGGCGGCTGGAATGCTTTCCCTGGCGGTCGAATGTCCGGACAGGATGATGCAGTTCCCCTGAAAGGGAAGATCCATGGTGCTGAAGCACTGGAGCAGTCAGGACCAAAGGCTGCGCATGCTGCCTGTGCCCTGAGGGAGCTTTTTGAAGAGACTGGGTTACTTGTTGTAGATGGCAAACTGCCAGAGAACGGAGAACTTGAGAAGGCAAGATCCCTGTTACTTGAGAGTGGACTGAATTTCGGGGACTGGCTGAAACAGCACAAGCTGAGTCTTGACTTGTCCAGGCTTGGTTTTGCGGGACGCTGGGTGACCCCGCCACTGTCGCTTATCCGTTTTGATGCCACCTTCTTCCTGCTGAACTGGCCTGTCGAGGAGTTGTTCCAGCCTTCCATTGTTGATGGTGAGTTGACTGCGGGGGAATGGATACGGCCACAAGATGCCATCCAGCGTTGGCAGGATGGAGAGGTTCTGCTTGCGCAACCTACGCTGGAAACGATACGCATCCTGGATCAAGACGGAGTCAAGGATCACGGGAACAGGTTGTGGCAATCGCAAGCCAAGGATCCAGATGCCCCCAGGGTGATCGAGTTTCGGCCCTCGATCCGTGTTATTCCGCTGGCCTCACCGACCCTGCCACCAGCGACACATACCAATGCATTACTGCTGGGTGATGCCAACCCCGTGCTGGTGGATCCCGGCTCGCCTTGGGATGATCAGCTGGAGGGGCTAAAGGCAATAATCAATGCGCATCTTGAGCATCATGGTGGACGACTGCAAGGTATCTGGCTGACGCACCATCACAATGACCATACTGCCGGCGCAGAAGCCCTGCGGAAACACTATAAGGTGCCGATCTTGGCGCATGCGGGGACTATGCAGCGCTTGCAGGAGAGAGGAATCACTGTTGATGAACAGCTTCATCACGACCAGCGATTCATACTCTCAGGTAAAGACCGCTTGAATATTCGTGTGCTGCATACACCGGGTCATGCCAGTGGTCATTTGTGCTTTTTCGAGGAAGAGTCCCGGACACTGATCTGCGGCGACATGGTGACAGACGCCGGGATGGTTGTTATCAACCCGCCAGATGGATCAATGGGGGAGTACCTGGCATCACTGGAACAACTCATCGAACTGGAACCTCAGGTACTCCTGCCCGGGCACGGCTCAATGATCAGGGGGGCTCACAAGGTACTTGAGGAGGTTCACAGCCACAGGCTCTGGCGTGAAAACAAGCTCCTTGAAGTCTGGCAACAGGACATCCACAACCCGCAAGAGTTGATGACTCAGGTGTATGGTGAGTTGAAAGAGGGGTTACAGTTTGTTGCATATCGGCAGATGCTGGCACACCTTGAGCACCTGGAAGAGACTGGGCGCATCTCGTCGTTGCCTGCCGAATTCCAAGCCAGTCTTGCTTGATCCTGATTGACTGGCATCAGGATGAGGCGACAGGTTGATTGCTAGTCTGAAGCAGATGCCTGCTGCCGTGAAGCCTGTTTTAAGAAAAGTCTGCGGCATTACCAGGCCAGGCTATGCGGAGTTTGCCATCACGGCTGGTGCTAATGCGATCGGGCTGATTTTCTACAAAAAAAGTCCACGATCTGTATTGATTCATCAAGCACAGGAAATTGCATCAGTTGCACCTGATCATTTGCGCCGGGTAGGAGTATTTGTCAACGAGCAGGCCGATACGATTGCAACAACTGTGAAGCAGGTCAACTTGAACGTCATTCAGCTTCACGGGGAAGAATCCCCGGAAGATTGTGAGAGGATTCGTCAGGCAGTTGGCGAAGGCAGGGAGATCTGGAAAGCAGTGCGGGTCAGAGATGGTTTTGATGCCAGTGCAATGGCCGAGTATGGTGTCGATGCGTTTTTGCTGGATACGGCAAAGGGTGGAGCCTTCGGCGGAACGGGGCAGACCTTTCCATGGGAGTTAGCCCTGCAAGCAAAGCAATACGGCCAGGTCATTCTATCCGGTGGGCTGCATGGGGGTAATGTTGCTGAGGCGATTCGTGTTGTGGAGCCATGGGGTGTGGATGCCAGCTCAAAACTCGAAATTGAGCCGGGGGTAAAGGATATTCAAAAGATGACTGCATTCCTGAGCGCTGCGAAATGAGAATGTAGTTGTGGAGATAGAACGACCAGTAAATCGCATCTGGTTCCTGATGGGTGATTGCCTGGCGCTGGCGGTCTCAAGTGCCTTGGTAGCAACGGCAACCGGACTCCTGCTTCCATCAGATTGGCCGATATGGGTAAACATGCCGCTGGGCATGTTATTCGGCATGCTCCTGTCCTTGCCACTATGGCTGGTGTTCAGTGTGTTTTTCGGCGTGATTGAAGTAATGATTCAACTCATGTTGGGTAGCATGCTGGCAGGCATGGTCGCTGTCATGACTGATGTGCAGGGAGCCTTATTCGATCAAATGGTCGGTTTGATGGTTCTGGGTCTCAAGTGTGGGTTGGTCGTTTGGACACTGCTGGCTGGAGCGGACTGGGTTTTTCGCAAGCAGGGCATTCATGGATAGTTCGGATCGTAGAAGGTGGAACCGTGCTGCCTCGAGATATGAAGGGTGGGCATCCAGAGCGGCTGAGTATCGCTGGGCAGGTTACAAGCGGGAACTGTTTTCCAAAATGTCCGGACAGGTCCTGTTCCTGGCAATAGGGACTGGGTTAGACATCCAGTTTTTTCCGGCTGGCCAGACCATCAGCGCTATAGATGTCAGTGAGAACATGTTGAGGCTGGCAGCAACGAAAGCTGTCGATTATGAAGGCAGACTTGAACTGCAACAGATGGATGTCGCTAGTCTGGCATTTGGTGATGAAAGCTTTGATCAGATTTTTACATCCTGCACGTTCTGCTCTGTGACCCAGCCGCTCAAGGGCTTGCAGCACCTACACCGCGTATTGCGACCAGGAGGGAGACTGTACATGTTTGAACATACGCTCAGTCGCTGGTTTCCATTCAATGCAATGCTGCATGCCTGCACGCCAATTTGCCGCCTTGTCGGACCTGATATGAATAGGCCCACAATCGACACGGTGAGTCGTGCCGGGTTCAGGGTATGCAAGGTGAGCAATCACTTCCTCGATATTGTCAAGAGCATCGAAGCCACCAAGGACCCCGCTGACAGCCAGGCTTGAGTTATCTGTTAAGCGGTCAGGTTTTTCGGATGCGTTGCCTTCGACGATCCCAACCCAGAGACTTCTTCTGACGGAAGGATTCGACGGTCATGTGGCAAGCCATTGAGACATCGAACGCCAGGTCGACATCGCATTTCAAGGCTTCGCCTTTCCGGATCGCATTGTGCAGGTTGTGGTGGTGCAGGGATATGTCTTCCCCACCTGATTTTTGATGTTCATGAACTGAAACTTCGTCCTCGTAAATGGATTCCGGTTGCATGGTGAAACCTTCACGGGTGAACTCAATGGTGCCCTTGTTACCGCGAATCAGGTGCCGCAAGCGCGTTTGGTTTGCCATGGAAGAAACAAGCAACACGTCGATTCCTTCCGGGTATTCCAGGAGTGCATTGAAAGTGTCAGGGACTTCAGCTCCGCTCTTGTTGAAAAAGTAATTGCCTCCAGTAGCAACGACGCGGGAAGGAGTGGTCAGCCCGCAGGCTTTCACAATTCGGGCCAGCCGATGGACGAACAGATCAGTGGCAATGCCGCCGGAGTAGTCCCAGTAGCGACGCCATGAGAAAAAGCGATCCGGTTGCCATGGTCGTTTCCTGGTCTTGCCAAGGAATGTTTTCCAGTCAAGATTGACTCCGGGTTTAGCGAGGGGGTCAGGCTCCCGCAGCCAGAAATCATCCCGATGGTTCCGGGAATAGTCGATCTGGGCCATGACGACTTTGCCAATGGCACCTGACTGGATCATTTCAGCTGCGGTTTCGTAGGAGTTATCGGACATTCCCTGAATACCGCATTGCAACAATACCTTGCTGCTCTTAATTTTCTTGACGACCTCAACACCTTCCTTGATAGTCCGTGTCAGGGGCTTTTCGCAGTAGATATGCAATCCGGCACTGGCAGCATCAAGTGTGATGGGAGCATGCCAATGTTCCGGGACAGAAATTGTGACGTAGTCCAGACCGGAGTGCTCAAGCAGTCGTCGATAGTCCTTGTAGGGTTTGCCACCGGTCAATTCCGCAGCGGCTTCCAGACGTGGGTCAAACAAGTCGCAGACAGCAGAGATTTCGACATTGTCCTGCTCAGCCAGTCTGGCGAGTGCCCGCATATGACCGTTCGCGTTGCCACCTGCACCGATCACACCAACGTGGAGACGTTCATTGGCACCCTTGATGCGTGCGGAGCTTTGTGCAGTAAGAAGTTGTTGGCCGACTCCGATAGCTGCGGTTCCAGCTACGAAAGTGCGTCGGCTCAAAGTAGATTTAGTGCTCATGATTGACCTTATGGTACTGGATTACGGGAAAAATCAAAAGCCTAAATGTCCTGCATTGCTAGCCTGTTGGCATGGCGGTGAAGATTAGTGCCCTGCAGGCATTCCAGATTCTGGATTCGCGAGGCAAGCCAACGCTTGAAGTTGAGGCATGGCTGACAGACGGGACGACTGCAACTGCGCAGGTTCCTTCTGGAGTCTCGACAGGTCGACATGAAGCGAAAGAGTTGCGGGATGTTGAGGATGGCTCTTATGAGGGACAGTCTGTTTTCTCCGCTATATCGAACGTGAATGGTCCTATCGCTGTTGCCTTGCGAGGCTTGCCTGCAGACAACCAGGAACTTGTAGACCAGCGAATGATTGAAATTGATGGTACAAGTGACAAGTCGAATCTGGGTGCCAATGCAATTCTCGGAGTGTCCTGTGCAGTTGCCAGGGCAGCGGCCAGCCACAAGGGACAGCCCTTATGGCGATATCTTGCCGGAGAACGCGAGCCCAGGATACCTTTGCCGATGATCAACATACTCTCGGGTGGACTGCATGCTGGCAAACAGATTGAGTTTCAGGATTTCCTGGCAGTCCCGCATGGCTTTGAAACCCTTACTACAGGGCTTGAAGCAGTGGTTAGGTTACATGGTTCCATGCATCGGCTGCTTGAACAGGATGGACATGTACTGACAGGGGTTGCCGATGAAGGTGGCTGGGGTCCCCGCTTGAAAAGCAACGAACAGGCACTGGAGTATATGGTTCGTGCCATCGAATTGACGGGATACAAGCCTGGTGAGCAGGTGTCGATAGCGATTGATGCTGCAGCTACACATTTTTATCAGGACGGGAAGTACAACCTTCAGAGTGAGAAACGCTTGTTAACAGCCGAACAAATGATCGACTTGTATGCAGGCTGGCTGGATGCGTATCCAATCGTCTCAATCGAGGATGCAATGGCCGAAGATGACTGGGAAGGGTGGAAACAGGCTTGTCGATTGCTTGGGTCACGATGCAAGTTGATTGGAGATGATCTGTTGGCGACCAATCCTGATCGACTGGAGCGAGCCATTGAAGAGCAAGCGGCCAATGCAGTGCTTGTCAAGATGAACCAGATTGGCACCTTGACGGAGACCATGAAGGTTGTTGACCGTGCTCATGAAGTTGGGTTTCAGGTTGTCTTTTCAGCCCGCTCTGGTGATACAGAGGATAGCTTCCTGGCAGATCTGGCAGTGGCTTCAGGAGCAGGGCATGTAAAGATTGGATCAGTGACGCGCTCGGAACGGCTAGCAAAGTACAATCGGCTGCTGCGGATAGAAAGTAACATGAGCCAGAAGCAAGCAGCGTGAATTTGTGGTCGTTGCTGGTATTGCAAGTGGTGGAGCATGACACTCAGAGGCACGATCTCACGTGGGTGACCCGCAAAGTACGGGATTTCAGGGGATTTAGGTAACCTGATTCCAGAAATTCTTGCGAATCACTGCCCGCTTCATACTGTTTTTTTCGTCGTTGGTGACACCTGCAGAGTTTCCGCAGGCATTAACTCGATCGCGTATTTCGGGGCAAACGACTGATCCGTTGCCTTTGCATTCACATCCGATCAACACGAAAACGCAGGTGCTCGCCCTTATCGGCACAGAGGACGTGCAGAATCAGGTTCCTGTCAAGCGTTCCACATAGCGAATAGGGTTCGATCCGATGCATTGTCCCGTCATAGTTCAGGCCGACGCACAGCCTCTTGACAACAGCAAATCAAACGGTCTCGAAGAACTTTGCTAGGATCGTCGTGTGAGCCCAAGCTGGCTGGGCAAGCTGTACCGGACAGTCTGGTCGCGAATCACTATGCGAATTACTGTAGATCGCAGAGCCCGGATCTTGTGCTGCCTTGCAGTGGGGGTGGTCTCGGGCGTCATCGGCCAAGGCATGGCCCGTGCCGCAGCAGGAGGCTTTTACGTCGGCGTTAGCGCAGAGTTAGAGCGCTTGGGCGTGTTATACGAGAAGATCGTCGACAACACTGCCCCTAGCAACATTTCACGGAACCCGGGCAGCGTATTTCGAGCCAACGCTTCGGCTGTGAGTGCGGCATATGGCATCGGTTTCCTAAGCGGCTACCGCTTGCGGCTGGGCCCAAGCGGCATCTATGTGAGCGTCGAGGGTGAAATGGCCGATCACGGCGGTACGCTGCTTGGCGCTTTGCCGGGGGTAGGAACCTCCGAAGGCCGCAATCAACTCGGAGAGATCTGGCCTGAGGATTGGACGTTTTCAAAGGAAAGAAGCTCCGGATTGACGGCCCGGTTGGGTACTGGAATCCCGATTCTGGGATTCGGTTCCGGCACGAGTGTGTACGCGCTCGCCGGCCTGCGCCGCTTCAAAGCGGCGTTCAGGACGGAGTATGCCGGTTGCCTTGATCCTGAGCCTTGTAAGGCGGCCAGCGAACTCACCTCGGGAATGGATAGCTTCGACGAGACTTTCACCGGGTGGGTGACCGGTGGCGGTCTGGAAAAGAGAATCGGAAGCGTCGCGCTTCGGGGCGAGTTGCGCTTCACGGATACTGGAAGCGCAGGGCGGATCATTCCGTTCGACGACGTCGGGGTCAACGTTCCATTATCGCTGGACGCCAGCGGGGCAAGCCTGCGAGTGGACCTGCTTTGGTATTTCTGAGTTGCCACACATTGCGACCGGAACCTCGGTGCGCTGTCGGGTACGCTGAGCCGGTGTTCTCTGTGTTCGACAATCGCCCGATGAAGCCATTGAAGTAGATGAAGACTCGTTCCCCCGCACCCGCGACTTCAGCTTGCATATCCGGCTCGCCATCTTCGCATAGCCGCTGCAAGTTGGCCCCCATCACACGCGACCTCAAGCCCATTGCAACCGTCCGGTCGGGCCGCCCGCGCGGTCGCGGTTGAGTACCCGTAGTCCGATGGGGTGGCGATAGCCGAGGGCTGGAAGTGCATGAGCGTGATCCTCTGTGAGGGCGAGAGCTTGCACAGCTGCTTCAAAATTTTTCCCGCGCGTGCATGCCGGAGCGAATGGCATCGTGTACTACGACGAAGTTCACCCGACCAAGAAGCTCGCACCCGACCTGTTCGTCGGCTGCAGAGTGGCGCATCGCCTGAATCCGCGATTCTACGGCTTGTCTGCCCGGGGTACCGCCACACTACAGCACCGGTTCTTCCGCGCCCCGGGGCTGCTTCACGTGCGCTCCGTGCAGTGACCTTCGGTTGCCGGAGGGGTTCGGTGCTTTAGCCCGCATATCTCACCAATCGTAGCCAAGACGCGAATCGGCGCGAATTGGCGACTGGAGTTCTGCAGGAAGGACCGGAAACCGCGCGGATGCATGGGATGCGGGGCGTACAAGGCATCCGTGGGGAAGCCGCCTGCTCCGGGCCGGCCGGAACGGGGCCCGGGAGCGGATGCGGAGACGCACCGGGGCAACGCCGGCGGCAAGCCGACGATCAGCGGACAGAGCCGGTTCAGCACGCCAGCGGCGGCGCATGCGGGGGGGGGGGGGCCCGCAGATTGCGCAGCGCGGTCGCATAGAGGTGCTGGAAGGGGTGGACGGAGGAAAGCGGCAGCCACACCTTGCGCGTGGTGATGCGGATCACGGCGGCGATCTTGAACAGCTTGAGGCGGATGGTGGAGCATTGCGCCTTGGCCATGGCCGTGCCGGCCAGGCGCAGCTGGTTAGCGCGGATTGGCGCCCTGCCGCAGGTGCTCGGCCTTGCCGATCACGCGCCGCTTGCGGCTCCACGAGCTGTGCGTGCGATAGCGGAACTGGCGGGATGAGGTGGCTACGGTTTCGTGGACACTTTGGTGTGCGGTAGGTGCGGCTGCTCTAGAGAGGGCTGGAGGGGCTGGAGGGGCTGGAGGGCGACCAACGGGGGAGCCCGGGAGCCGGCCGGCGAAGAGGTGGCGCAGCAGGGCCCGGATCCGTCCCACGATGCGCTCCAGCTCCTCCACGCTGCCGTCGGAGGCGTCCCGGTCCGCCGTCCGCAGCCGCGCCATCAGGTCGCCCAAGCAGCAGTTCGCTTCGCGCAGCAGCAATCCCCCGCCGTCCGACGTCATCCTCCCACCATCGAAATCCGCGACTACGTCGCGCTTGCCGTGCGCCTCGAATTGCAACTTCTGCGCCGCGCACCCTGCTTTCATGAACCCTCCCTTCGAAATCAGTGTAAGATACTGATAACAAAGATATTATACACGATTTAAAGGCTCATTCTCAACCCATTGGTGAGATTTCCGGGCTAGCCTCTCACCTTTCGGGATGGTCAAGAGGCGCGTGTTCATTGGGATTGAGTTCCATCGCGAGAACTGAATGTCGTCGCGTCAGCCCAGCCAGCTGTAGCACAACCGAAACCAACATAGTCCTGTCTGTCAGTCTGCCAGCGCCAGTCAGCGGCCCTGCCGCTCGGGGAGGTAGCGCAGCCCGACTACCGAAAATAGATCTCAAATAATTTAATAGTTAGTTTCCTTTTTATCTGTTTGGTTGCCCCCATTATTGCCCCTGAATCTTGACGGTCACTGGCGCGGCACCACAATCGCCACCGGTCATGCCCACCGAGGTGAAGTTCCGCCTAGTATTCGCAGAGGAAGACCGCCGGACGGTAGTAGCAACCGGGCCGATGCTGCATCGCGGCGGGCCAGCGCAGAAGCGTCTCCGTCCAGGCGTTCCTGAGCAACACCCCGACGGCACAGGCTAAAGCCGAATTGTCGCCAATAGGCAGAATTCGTCGGTAGACTGCGATGGCAACGTACGAGGATATCCAAGACTGGTTAAACGAGAGATGCGGCTGGAAACCAAAGTCGCGCTCTATTACGTATTGCAAGGAGTGGCGAGCCTCCCACGCAGAGATGCTTGGAATCGTCAAGGCGATAGATTGGTGCCATGCTCGCACGAGAAGCGCGAACTGATCTTCGCAGCGTTCCGGTACTTCGGGATGATGCCTTGGGCCGGGAGGTGAGCGAGTCCTGTTCCATTCGGTCTGGGAGCATCCTCTAAGCGTTGGGGGTCCGTGACGGCCGTCGTGCATCGGCTGACGGTCGTGACCCGCAACGTGCGCGATTTTGACCAACTCGGGGTAGATCTCCTGAATCCATTCGAAAGCGAATCGGACGTGTGGCGGTAGACTGGAAGAATCACAGCCTATGGCGAGCCGGGCACCCCAAAAGACGCGCACCCACTCGGAAATGACGCCGCAGAGCACGGGTGCCACGACCGGCTATGAGGCCGAGTGTTGGCAGATGGCCGACACCCTGCACGGCTCGATGGACGCGGCCGAATACAAGCATGTTGTTCTCGGCCTGATTTTCCTGAAATACATCTCCAATGCCTTCGAGGAGAGGCACGCTCGCCTCGAAGGCGAGAAGAGACAAGGCGCCGATCCGGAGGACCCTGATGAGTACCGCGCCGAGAACATCTTCTGGGTACCGCCCGAGACCCGCTGGACACATCTCAAGGCGCAGGCAAAGCAACCCACCATCGGCCAGCTCAGCGACGATGCCATGGCCGGGATCGAGCGCGACAACCCGGTGCTCAAGGATGAGCTGCCCAAGGACTACGGCCGTCCGGCGCTGGACAAACAGCAGCTTGGGCAGCTCATCGATCTGATTAGCAACATCCGGGTCGGCGACGAGGCCGTCCGTTCCAAGGATGTGCTCGGCCGCGTCTACGAATATTTCTTGTCTCAGTTTGCCAGCGCCGAGGGTAAGAAGAGCGGGGAGTTTTACACCCCGCGCTCGGCCGTCAAACTCCTGGTCGAAATGCTGGAACCCTATCAGGGGCGCGTTTACGACCCCTTTTGCGGGGCCTCCGGCATGTTCGTACAATCGGTGGAGTTCATGCGCGCACACGCCACCGCCAACGACAATGGCCGAAGAGCACCGAGGGGCGCCAGGGCTGATATCTCGATTTATGGGCAGGAGTCGAACTACACGACTTGGCGGCTGGCGAAGATGAACCTCGCCATTCGCGGCATTGACGGGCAGATCGCCCACGGTGACAGCTTCCACAACGATCGCCACCCCGACCTCAAGGCCGACTTCATCCTGGTCAATCCACCGTTTAACGTCTCCGATTGGGGCGACGAGCGGCTCACCGATGACAAGCGCTGGCAATACGGCGCACCGCCCAAGGGTAACGCCAACCTCGCCTGGGTCCAGCATATCGTTCATCATCTAGCGCCGGGGGGGGCAGCCGGTTTCGTGCTCGCCAACGGCTCGATGTCGTCGGGCCAGTCGGGCGAGGGCGAGATCAGGAGGAACCTGATCGAAGCGAACCTGGTGGACTGCATGGTCGCGCTGCCGGGCCAGCTCTTCTACTCGACCCAGATTCCGGCCTGCCTGTGGTTCCTCACCCGAAATCGGAAAGGCGGCAAGTTTCGCGGCCGTCACAGCGAAGTGCTGTTCATCGACGCTCGCAAACTAGGCCGTATGGTCGACCGCACCCACCGCGAGTTGACGGATGAGGACATTGCCCGCATCGCCGATACTTATCATGCCTGGCGTGGCGAGAAAGGCGCGGGCGAGTACGCCGACACACCCGGCTTCTGCAAGGCTGCGGCATTGGAGGAGGTGCGCAAGCACGGCCACGTGCTTACCCCCAGCCGCTATGTCGGTGTGGAAGCACAAGAGGACGACGGCGAGCCGTTCGAGGATAAGATAAACCGGCTCGTCGCACAACTGCGTGAACAACAGGCCAACGCCGCAAAGCTGGACGAGGCCATCAAGGCCAATCTCAAGAGCCTGGGGTTTATTGCGGATCAGGAGGGCGCACGATGATTCCTGCCGTCGCAGAGCGTTCCGATGAACTGAGGCCTATCTGCCTCCGTTACAACGTCCAGCGGCTTGACCTGTTCGGCTCGGCTGCAACCGACGGGTACCATCCGGAGGAAAGTGACCTGGACTTCGTGGTCGAGTTTCAGCCGACGGCTTTCGGTTCCTATGCGAACGCCTACTTTGGCCTGCTGGAGTCCCTGGAGCAGCTTTTCGGAAAGCCTGTAGATCTGGTGGTTGGGTCGGCCATCAGGAATCCTTTCTTCTTGCAGTCCGTCGAGGACACGAGGGTCCTGATCTATGAGGCTTGAGACCAGAAAATATCTGTATGACATGCAGCACGCAGCCGCCTTGCTGAGAGAGTTCACAAGCAACAAGACCTTTGCAGATTACGAACGCGACGCCATGTTGAGGGCTGCAGTAGAGCGAGAGTTTGAAGTCATCGGCGAGGTCATGGCACGACTTGCCAGAATCGACAAAGGGGTGGCTGCCAGTATCGACGGATATCAACGCATTATCGCCTTCCGCAATATCCTGATTCACGGATATGCCGATGTGGATGACCGCCTAGTGTGGGATGTGGTTGAGACCAGTCTCCCAACCCTCACCCACGAGATCGACGCACTTCTGGAGAATGGATGAGTGGAGTTTGCGGACGAGATGCCGGGCGCGCGGCTTCGGGTTGAAAATGCCTGAATTCTACCGGTTCTACGGAATCTTCATACGCATGTATTTTGAGATTCCATGCTGCCGAGCTTCCTTCAGAGACACGTCGGAATAGATGCCCAGGGAGATCCGTTTCTCCTTGTTCACAAAGCGGTGTTTCAACCGCCACCACTTGCCGCCGCTAGGGGAGACTTCCAGATACAGGCCACCTCCGTCAAACATTTTTCTGGCTTTATTGCTGGGTTTAGCATGACGGATAGCGGTGTCAGTGAGGGGCATTGGGGGCATCTCCTTGTCTTGACTGCTGACTTGTCCCCAATATTGCCCCTGGTTGTCAAGGGATATTACTGGGCGAGTCTGGACAAGAAAAGATCTTGTCTGGATGATAATAAAGTACTAAATGGAATACCTTGGATGGTTTTGGATAAACATTTGGTAGCGCTGCTGCCCCTGTACCGCGGGCCCACGCAATATAGTGTCTCGAGAATGCCAGTGTATCGGACGGCAACCCCGAGGCCTCCCACTGGAGTGCGGATTACCTCTCCACCTGCCTCAATCGGGGTCCCTGCCGGTACCGCAGACATGGCACCCCCCTCAAGCACCTGAAGAAAGCAGGGAGTGAAGACCAGAACGCTTTAAATGGGGGCAGCATCGGCAATTGGTGTCCAAGCATGGCCTGCCAATCGCCGATCAACTCTTCTCGGAATGTCTCAGGCGCTACCAAGCTTGGAACCGGCACCCCCTTGAAGCCACATTTCTCTCGAACGACATCAAGGATCGTCGGCGAAGCCGGATGGAACACTTCTTTCCGGAAGAGATTGATGACGTCGTAAAGATCCCGTGGTCGCGCACACTACTCGCCCATTGCGCGGATCTTCTCGCTGTATACCTCCTTGAACGCATAACACCGCTCCGTTATGCCACCATCTTCGGGACTATCTGCCTTGGTGATGCAACGGCGCAGGACGATGCACCCACTCGCGTCCATGCCGAAGATCTGCACTTTGTACTTGGCGAGATTGATGCCGATCACAGCAACTGGTGCGGAGGCGAACCATACCATAATTGCTGTACATTGAGCATCGAACTTGCACAGATGTGGCTGCTGGGGCATGATGGAAACAGAAGGGGAATGCACGTCAACAATGCTTGACGACCCAGGAAGTTACATCGATAACGTGATGCTGAGCCGATTCACTGCTTGTTTGGTATGTGCAAGGGCGCAGTTGTTTGGTTATGGCAAAGACTGCAACAGATCCAGTGCAACTGGTTTACCTGACGGAATTGACAGGTATGCGTCTGATTGGTCCTCTCGGTACTCGGATCGGGCGGGTCAGGGAAGCCGCCATTGCACCTCGTGAGCATCCCCGCCGCGTTTCACGGTTTTTATTCGGTTCTGGCAAAACGAGCTTTGCAGTTCGTTGGGATCAGGTGCGTGGCTTTCACAAGGACGGCATAAAGTTATCTGACGACAGCTTCACACCGTATTACGGCGATGACGGTCACCTTCTTCTAACGAATGATCTGCTGGACCAGCAGATCATTGATGTCAATGGGCGCAAGGTAGTGCGCGTTAACGATATTGCCTTGCGTGTAACAACGAACGGTAATGAGCAGTTATGGGTTTATGAAGTAGGTGTTGGGTTGCAGGGGGCGTTTCGACGGTTGGTTGAAGGCTTGTTGCCAAACCACATCATCCGCAAGATCCAGGAGAGGATGACCCCCAACTCCATTCCCTGGGAAGCGTGCAACATCATTGAGCCAGATCCGAGGCGTCGGCTGAGGCTGTTGATCTCGCATGATCGTCTGGAGCAAATCCATCCAGCTGATCTCGCAGATATCGTTGAAGAGCTTGGCTCGGATGAGCGGGAAGCACTCTTTGAGACGCTTGATGAAGAAATGGCAGCAGACACTCTTGAAGAGGTGAAGCCAGCAGTCAAGACAAGCATCCTGCATTCACTGGATTCTGAAAGGGCTGCAGATATTCTTGAAGAGATGGATCCTTCGGAAGCGGCTGATGCCCTGGTCAATCTGCAGCAGAAAGCCCGAGAGCAAATTGTCCATGACATGGAAAAGAAACCTGCGGAAGAGGTTTCTGAACTCTTGGAGTACGAAGATGACACTGCTGGAGGAATGATGGGGACTCGTTTCTTTGCACAACATGAAAGCGCGATAGTTGCAGACGTCATCCGCGAACTGCAGGGGAAGGATCCACTACTAAAGCGCATTACACATGTGTTTCTGGTTGATGATGAGGTGCATCTGGTAGGAGCTGTGCCACTAGGTCGTCTGATCGTGGCACCACCGGCAGACCCCCTGAAGTCATTGGCGTTCCGTGAAACCCTCAAGGTTGGACTTGATACCGGACAGGAAGAAGTAGTCGAGTTTTTTGACAAGTACAACCTCTACGCATTACCTGTGGTCGATAGTGACAACTGTCTGCATGGCGTGATCATGGCTGATGATGTTATTTCTATCCTGAGTCCTGAGACAGAGCGGAGACTATAAATGGCTCTGCTGAAGCAGGCGCGCCTCAGAACACTGGGCTTTCTGTCTGTTCTTGGACCAGGCTTTATCACCGCAATGGTCGACAACGACGCCGGTGGAATATTCACCTACTCAGAGGCTGGAGCCCGTTGGGGTTATACCCCTCTATGGGCCTTGATCCCCATTGCCTTGCTACTGATTGTCAGCCAGGAGATGTGTGCCCGCATGGGGGCAGTTACTGGCAAAGGACTCTCTGACCTGATTCGTGAAGAATTTGGCCTACGTACAACCTTCATCGTGATGGTGCTGTTGCTTTTTGTTAATTTTGCGAACATCATTGCAAACTTTGCAGGTATAGCCGGAGCCATGGAACTGTTGCCGGTAAGCCGCTACTTGTCAGTGCCTTTTGGTGCAGCACTCGTTTGGATCCTTGTAGTGAAAGGAACCTATCAGAGTGTGGAGAAGATTTTCCTGGTTGCCAGCAGTTTCTACGTGGTCTATATCATTTCAGCCATTCTGGTTGAACCGGACTGGAATGGTGCCTTGGCCGGGACCCTCCAGCCCGTGATGCTCATGGATCGTAGTTATATAGCTGTCATCATTGGGCTTACGGGCACTTCCGTGGCACCCTGGATGCAGTTCTACCTGCAAGCAGCCATTGTTGAGAAAGGGATTGACAGTAAGCAGTACAGGGATTCACGTATCGAAGTCATTGTGGGCTGTGTCGTAATGACTGTGATTGCCTACTTCATCATCGTGGCTTGTGCAGGGGCTATCTGGGAAAGTGAACCAAGATCTATTCAAAGTGCCGCTGAAGCTGCCGAAGCCTTGCGTCCATTTGGTTCATACGCTTATGTGCTATTTGCGGGAGGCTTGCTGTTTTCCTCGCTGTTTGCAGCGAGTATCCTGCCACTTTCAACTGCCTACACGGTTTGTGAAGGTTTGGGGGTTGAGTCTGGAATTGACAATGATTTCAAGGAGGCGAGAACGTTCTATTGGATGTACACCATGCTGATTATTTTTGGTGCTGGTGTCGTGCTGATCCCGCAGCTTCCTCTTGTTCGAGTCATCCTGATCTCACAGGTACTGAATGGGCTATTGCTCCCTGTTGTACTTGTTTTCATTCTGAAACTCGTGAACCGACGAAGCTTGATGCATGACTGGACTAATGGACCGCTTTACAACCTGATTGCCTGGTTCTCAGTGGTTGTCCTGATCATTCTTTCTACTCTGCTGGTCGGGTATTCGATCTGGAATTGACCGTGAGTTCCGGAAACAGTTACCTTGAATTTTCTTATGACCTCTGATTTTTCCATATACTCTGCAACGATTCGATCGTTACTGTCAGCTGTGGACGCTGGTTCGCGGGCAATGCCCCTGACTCCTGAAACTGCCCTGGATTCACCGCAACTGGAGATTCTTCAAGGCTTGAGCCTTGGGGAATTATTTTTCGGCCAGGAAATCGCAGACACTGAATATGCGCAGTGTGTTCATGCAGGATTGTACTTGTATTTTTCTGCCCTGGACGAATCCCACTCGATTTCGCAACAGGTCTCGTCTGCTTCCGGAAGCTATTGGCATGGCATCATGCATCGTCAGGAGGGGGACTGGAGTAATGCAAAGTACTGGTTTCGTCGTACCGGGGAGCATCCTGTTATGGAGAAACTGGGACAGGAAACATCTGGAACCTGGGATCCTTTTCATTTCGTTGACCGCTGTGAATCTGCAGTAAACACTCGTACAGGACAGGAAGAATTGATTGGCTTACAGCAACTGGAGTGGCAGTTTCTCATGCAGTACTGCTATCAGCATGCTCTTGGTCAGTAGGGCATGACAGCGAGCAGGCGATTCTTTCTTGGAGTTGATGGGGGACAGACCTCAACACAAGCAGTCCTTGGGGATGATTCTGGCAAAATCCTTGCCAGTGTGACTGGTGGGCCCTGTCAACATATTTCCGGCCAGGATAGACAGGAAAAGTTTGGCAAGACGATTCAGGGATTGCTTGATGACACTTTCGAGGCTGCTGGTCTGAGCAGGGAATCCGTCCTGCAAGCTGCCTGTTTCGGGATGAGTGGCGGACCGGACGACAAACGTCGGTTGCTTGAAGAAATCACTCCATCTGACAAAGTTTTGGTTACAACAGATGCGGAAGTTGCATTGGCAGGAGCCACCAACGGTGGAGCAGGAATCATCGTAATCGCTGGGACAGGTTCCATAGGGTATGGCCGAGATGAGAACGGAAACTCTGTGCGCTGTGGCGGTTGGGGATATGTCATCGGGGATGAAGGGGGATCCTTTGACATTGTGCGCCGGAGCCTTCGCAAAGCGCTTGCTGCAGAAGAGGGCTGGGGGCAGCCGACAAGTTTGCTCAAAGTGCTGCTGCTAGCTACAGGTGCCCAATCAGCGAATGAGTTATTACACCAGTTCTATACGCCGCTGTGGCCTCATGAACGGGTTGCACAGTTGACAAAAAGGATTGCAGTTGCAGCAGATGATGGAGATGAACCTGCTCTGGAAATTTTATCGGAAGCAGGAACATTACTGGCCAACATTGGTAAGAGAATTGCCGGGATGCTTTCGAAAAGAGTGAACAGCAACCTGATGGTTTATCCATGTGGCGGTGTCTTCGGAAATGAGCATGTGCTCAATGCATTTAAAAGGTCCCTGAATTCCAAGTATCTGCTTGTCTCAAAACCTGCCCATAATCCTGCACAGGGAGCACTTCTGCTGGCCTATCGAGCAAGTAGGCTGAATGTCGAAATCAAGGGGGTTTAATACGTTTGACCCGTGAGATGCTGCAGTGTGCCGAGGATTATCTCCAGGAATCCTGCCCTCATATGAGGCAAGCGATCAGTCAACTGGGCCCCTGTCGCTTGCGTCAGGAAAAGGATCGCTTTCTTATGTTGGCTCGCTCGATCACATCCCAACAGATCTCCTCGGCGGCAGCTCGGGCAATCATCAAACGCTTGCAGGAGCAGTCTATAAACGGCAAGGTGACTGCCGAAGCGGTCAGGGATTTGGGGGAGGATGCCTTGAGGGCTGTCGGTTATTCCCGACAGAAGGCATCGTACCTGCTTGACTTGTCAGCCAGAGTTCTGGACCACAGCCTGAATCTGAACAACATTGGTCGCCTGGATGACGAAGAGGTTATTGCACAACTTACCAGGATCAGGGGTATCGGGGTCTGGACAGCGCAAATGTTCCTGATCTTTGCACTGGGAAGAATGGATGTTCTTCCCTGGGATGATCTGGGTGTACGACAGGCAATCCGGAAGTTTCATGGATTGAGTGAAATGCCGGGAAAGAAACAGATGTCTGAGTTGGCAGCTCCCTGGAGGCCTTATGCATCAATTGCTAGCTGGTACTGCTGGCGCAGCATTGACACTCCTGCCAAGAAGAATAGTAAATGACAACCGTGGTGGCTGGCCTGCTTGAACGCGATGGACAGATTCTGATTTGCCGTCGTCGTGAGGACCAGAGCCATGCAGGCAAATGGGAGTTTCCTGGAGGGAAGCTTGAACACGATGAAACAGAGTTCCAGACCGTGCAGCGGGAGCTTGAAGAAGAGCTGAATATCCATGTCTGGAACGCAGAGGAAGTCATGCGCTACCAGTATGCCTACCCGGATGGGAAGCCTTTACAGCTGGTGTTTTTAAGGATCAGGGAGTTTGAGGGGACACCGGACACTTCACAATTTGCTGAAATTCACTGGGAATGGCCTCATGCGTTCTCGAACTATGACTTTCTCGAAGGGGATGAAGAAATAGTACAGTATCTGTCGAAAGGAGCCGCTGCCTTCTAAGCGACCATTGTTCCTGACAATTCTGTTTGGATATCAAACCCTTGAATTCAAACCAGATGGTATTCAGCGTGTGCCAGAATGTGTCAGCCCAGAGCTGAAATACCCACATTTGGCCAAAGCTAAAATGTCCGAAAACAATGTCGGTTTTGCTACTCTCTCGTTGATATGCGCCTGTTATTGCTACCAAGTCTTGTGTTCAGCACGTTTTTCCTGAGTTGTGGCTCGACCAGTGGTCCACAGGACCCAAATAGTCCGGCTATTACCCATGGTCCCGCGCTGGGTCGGTTAGGGATGGACCATGTCGGGGTGTGGGCTCGCACAACAAGGCCAACAGAATTCAATGTTTTCTACGGACTCGAGCCTGATGCCTTGAATTCACATGCGACTGGCAATACTGCCCTTGAAGATGACAACACAGGCTGGGTCCTGATTGAAGGGCTGGATCCTGACACCAAGTACTACTACGAAATCGGTATGGGAGATTCTGCGCGAGGTGTTGAAGAACGTCAGGGAATGTTCCACACCCTTCGTGATGAGGAAGCCTTGAAGACAGAACTCAACCCGGACGGGCGATTCAATTTCAGGTTCGAGTTTGCCTGCGGGAACAACCAGAATCCAAGCGGTAGCCCGGTTGGGTATGCACTGACCACTTTCGGGACGATGTTGCGTGAACTGGTTCGGGAACAGGACAAAAGCAAAGTTGATTTTGCAATCCTTAACGGCGACTGGATTTATGAGAACGATTCCCGTCAATTCAGTCCGCAGCAATGGCAGGAGCAAGTCGGAATTGAGGAAACAGTAACCCCACACAATGTCTCTCTGATGCCTGCGATCACGGGAGTCTGGCAGAACTACAAGAACTTCTACAACAATGGCACCACCTTGCGCGCCTGGCACCGCAATGTCCCCTCCTACTACACATTTGATGACCATGAGTTACTCAATGACATCTATGGATCAGCCGAGGTTGGCCGACGAAACAGGCGTTCGGTATTTCGTGATGTCGGCACATCAGCCTGGTACGACTACTTGGGCTGGAGTAACCCGGTGCCCGAAACCCGGGATGTTGTCTACGGCAAGGCGCAGTTGCAAGCAGGTAGTGATGTACTCACGGACCCGGCAGCAGACTTCACGAATCTTGACTCGGAATCAACACTGCACGTCCATTGGGGGACAGAGAACTGGGGCATGATGATTCTGCCTCCGAATGCCGATGGCAGTGACCCGGACGAGGTAGGCGGCGACCCGAATTCCAAGGTCTATGAAATCGTTGAGGTCCTAGATGCTAATCGCCTCCGCATCCACCCGGCAGCAGTAGCAGATGGCAATCCCACCTACTCGGTCGGTCGTCGCTCCTACTTCAAGATGCGTGTTTCAAACTCTGAGTTTTTCTTTCTGGACACGCGTTCCTACCGCCAGATGCATGACACGAACGATCGCGAACTGCAAGGACGCACCATGCTGGGTGAGACACAAAAGGCCTGGCTCAAGAAGTCCATGCAAGCATCCGATGCGGATTTCTTTTTTATCGTTTCCTCGGTGAACTTAGCTATTTCCCATGTTGGCGGGACGGGAACTTCAAACATTTCCGAGGTCAACAAGGACGATGCCTGGACCGCATTCCTGTGGGAGCGCACGGACATGATCAATTTCTGGAATGATCTTGGCAAACCTGTTTTCGTGCTGACTGGGGATCTGCACAACAGTTTTGCAATCAAGATCACGGATCGTGTGTGGGAGTTTGCATCCGGGCCGCACAATTCCACGAACCATCCCTTGCGCTCGGAAGGGGACCGTCCGAAGTCCGGCTCGTATGACTCCTTTGGCCAGGACACTGAGATTCGTTGGTCGAGTTTCATTGTGAACGGCACACCGAATGAATGGCGCAAGCGTCCGATCTACTGTGTTGTGCAGATAAATAACGTGTTCAACAATCCTCTGGAAACAGGGGACCGCTGGGTTCCCTATGAAAATCCGCAAGCTGTGTTCCAGTACCATGACGGCCTGACAGGTGATCTCCTTTATGCGGAATCTGTTGTCTCACGTTAACCCAACTTCAGCACACTGGAGTAAAGTCTTCTTGCAACTGATTGAAAACGCATCGGTTTCGGAATATGGATCCGGCCAGTTAGCACTACATTTCGCGGGTTCTGTCAATTCGTTGCACGGCTTCTGCTGCGATGAATGTGCGGCTCGATACCAGCGGCCTAGGAAATTCTTGTAACCTTCTCGCGAGCTGGCCACCTCCCCATGCGAAGAGTAGGGACATGGAACTTATGAAACCTACTCGTGCCGTTGGAGCTTGCCCAAAGGGGGCCTAGCCACCCGTCTTTTACCGGGTGAACTCCAGCAACACTATACCGATGTAGGAGGTGTTGAAGTCCGTCCAGCGGTCGGTCAACTGTGGCACCCACGCCAGCAGCTCCCGGCGCCGGAATTCGTAGTCCTTATCTCCGCCCGGTGAATGGCGATAGAACCATCTACTAATCCGGTGCTGAACAGCATTCAGGTGGACGCCTAGGTGACAAAGCGAAATTGCGCCTCTTTGTTTTTACGCACTTACATGGACTCGCGTCAACCATGGGTCAGTCGAGAAGCTTTCGTCGTCTCTGAGGTGCCCATGTCAGCCGCGTTGCCCATCAGCGCTATAGGTCATCCGCTAGCAAAACGAAGGAACCATCTAAGCTGTTTAGTGTAGACTGGTTCAAGCTTCAATCGAGTTGGTCTTCCGGATCGATCCAAAGCCCTGGGAAAAAAAGCACCATGCAAAATTCACGGTTTCTGAGTCCGCTAGTCATCCTGGCTACCGTTTTCACTGTCGGGTTGTGGTCGGCTCCGGTGGAGTCGAACTTCCCGAGCATGCATTACAAAGTCAATCCAGATTGGCCGACACTGCCTCCTGGCTGGAACTTCGGAGAAGTGGCTGGCGTCGCAGTCGACGGCAAGGGGCACGTGTTTGTGTTCCATCGGGGCGAGCATTCGATCATGGAGTTCACGCCCGAGGGCCGCATGGTCCGGTCCTGGGGAGAGGGCTTGTTCATCCGTCCTCACGCCATCCGCGTCGATCCTGAAGGCAATATTTGGACGGTCGACAACGATACGCATCAAGTCCTGAAGATGGATCCCAGCGGGCGCATCCGCATGGTAGTCGGCCGCCGAGGACAGAGTGGTGAAAGCGACGAGCTTTTCAACAGGCCCACCGACGTGGCCTTCGCCCCGAACGGAGACTTCTACGTAAGCGACGGATACGTCAATTCGCGTGTGGTCAAGTTTTCCAAAGAAGGACGCTACATCACCGCTTGGGGCAAGAAGGGCGATGGCGATGGCGAATTCAACCTGCCCCACTCAGTCGCCGTCGACGGGCAGGGCCGTGTCTACGTCGGCGACCGTGAGAATTACCGGGTGCAAGTCTTCGATGCGAATGGGAAGTTCTTGACACAATGGAATCATGTCGGCTCGCCGTGGGGCCTCGACCTGCAGTCGGATCAAACCCTGTTCCTTGCCGACGGCCATAACGACCGGATCTTGAAGGTCACGCTGGAAGGCAAAGTGCTTGGTGCGTTCGGAGAGAACGGCCGCCTGCCTGGCGAGTTGAACTTCGTTCATCATCTCGGGCTCGACGCTGCGGGCAACATTTTTGCTAGCGAGATCAAGAACCAGCGGGTGCAGAAATTCAGCCCGCACTAAATGAACGCAGTATGAACGGATTCGGCATGGTTGACGGCCGTAGCGGTGATTGGATTCGATCCGATTTTCGCTACATCCGTGATGCCGGGGAAGTTGTCTCGATCGCCAATGGCCCATCCGCGTAACGACTGCAAGGAGAATCTAACGTGAAGAAACTGATCGCAATCTTTCTACTGACGGCGGCCGTATCGGCGGCGCAGATCAACCAAACCGTTGTGATCAAGCCAACGACGGCCGAGCAGGATTCAAAACCTAACAGCGACGAGGTGCCCGACGCCTACGCCATCGAAGGCGAATTTGAGCGCGTTGTGGTCTTCCGGTTCAAGCACAAGGTCGACCTGCTGACAACCTTTGAAGAGATGGTGAACAAACACAACATCCGCAATGCCGTGATTCTCGCCGGGATCGGGTCGGTCCGCAACTACCACATCCATACCGTGAGCAATCGCGTTTTCCCGTCTGAGAATATCTTCACCAAGGATCCGACCAAGCCCGCCGACATCGTGAGCATGAACGGCTACGTCATTGCCGGGCGGATTCATGCCCATCTGACCTTAACGGACGAAAACCATGCCTTTGGTGGCCATCTCGAGCCGGGCACGAACGTCTTCACGTTCGCCATAGTTACCCTCGGGGTCTTCAAGGACGGAGTCGATCTGGGCAAGATTGACGACAAGACTTACCGCTAGCCGACGGCTGGTTGGTCGGCCGAAGACTACCGCTCACTCTCAAGAGGTTCGAGCATCCGGAGCCTACACTCTTTGCCAAGTTCGTATGAGCCATCCTGCTCACAGACCATGATCGAGCAGGCTGAATGATTCGGCTCCCTGCGAGCCCCTTTGGGAATCAAAACTGATGATCCTCACTCCGACAATGCTGCCCCACGGTAACGGTCGCACCCAGATCTTGTGCAGCATGTCGCCGAACAGCCTTTAGTCTGTGATAAATTGCGAACAGCGGATATCAATTATGTGCAGCATGATAAAAAGAAGCTTCTTTTGCACGTTGTTAGCAATCTTCCTTGCCGTAGCAATGCAGGCTGGCGATGTACCCCGGAAAGCTCCTTCCCTTGAATTAAAAACCACCAGTGGCAAATCGGTCTCACTTTCATCCCTGAAAGGCAAGGTTGTGGCGGTCTTGTGGATATCCACAGACTGCCCTCATTGCCAGCACGCCTGTGAGTTGATGGCTCCGCTTTACAAGGAACTATCTGCTCAAGGACTGGAAATCCTTGCATTGGCCGTGAATGTGAACGCACCGGGCAATATTGCAGAATTTAAAACCAGGCACAAGGTGTCCTTTGATCTTGGTGTTTCAACCCGTTCACACTGGTTGCGATTCGCTGACCTTTCCCTCATGGCACGGGTTTATGTGCCATACATGATGATTGTGGACCGCAATGGCATCATCCGTTATGAGCATTCCGGTCAGGATCAAGAGTTCTGGGATAACCAGGAAGTCATGATGCGCAAGGAATTTACCGAGTTGCTGGCCGAGCGCCAAGATGCCACACACTGAAGTTTTTTCCGAAACTTCTCGATACATAGCGCCACCGAATCCTTTTGAAAACAAGGATTGGCGGATTCCCTATGATCCCCTATGCCGTCAGGGCGATATCCAGACCATTGCTGCAAATTACTGGCCACGGTATTTCAATGGTCGACAGTATCCGACACAGAGCCTTTATTTTGATACTGAGCCTTCAACACGTGTTCTCGCAAAACTGAATCTTCAGCCTGGTAGTGAACTTGGGCAAGCGCGGCCAACCGTACTGGCCATCCATGGTCTCGAATCCTGTGATTTGGCACCGTACATGATTTCTGCCGTACAAGGCGCATTGCGAGCCGGGTTTGATGTGGTGCGTCTGAATGTGCGCAACTGCGGAGGTACCGAACACCTCTGCCAGACGCTCTACCACTCCGGTTTGACCGTCGACCTGCGCTCAGTTGTTGAACAGCTCGCTCCTAGACCGTTGCATTTGCTGGGATTCTCGATGGGCGGTAACATTGCGCTCAAGCTTGCAGGAGAGTGGGGCTCTCAGGCTCCTGCTCATGTCCGGGCAGTATGCGGTGTATCAGTTCCCTTACGCCTGGATCTCTGCTCCAGGAAAATTGGACTCCGACGGAATCTTGTTTACGAGGTGCGCTTCTTACGTCGCCTTCAGAACACGATGTTGCGAAAGGCCAAGGCATTGCAACTTGATGACCCGCGACCGATACTTGCATCCACAAAAAACATCTGGCAATTCGATGATATGGTTACAGCGCCTGCTTTCGGGTTCAGGGATGCGGCAGATTATTACCAGCAGAGTTCCGCCGCTCGCTTCCTTGATAGGATTCGGGTCCCGAGCCTGCTGCTCCAGGCGCAAGATGATCCCTTTATTCCTTTTGAGGCATTTGATGTCCCGGCGTTTGAAACCAATCCATGGGTACACCTAGTTGCTGAGCAGCATGGTGGTCATGTTGCGTTCCTGTCTCGTAACAGACCCCGCTTCTGGGCGATTGAACAGGCGATGAAATTCTTCCAGTTATTTGAAGAATCGGAGCGAGCCGATAATCGCTGACCCCGCATGCTGTTGGGACAGAACAAACCATCAGAAAATGGTGGGCCCTGCAGGAGTCGAACCTGCAACCAACGGATTATGAGTCCGCTGCTCTAACCATTGAGCTAAGGGCCCTGAATCAAGAGAACTGTGCTGTTTTGATTATCTACCTAAATATAGAAGCATCACTGCTAAGTGAAGCTGGGCAAATTGACCGACCTATCCAACTGTATGTTCTATCCCTGCTGATTGGTATGGCACGATTCTGTCAGGTCCGGTAATCAGTATTGATCCGGATGTAGTCCTCTGTAAAATCACAGGTCCATACTGTTGCACAACCCAAACCGGTTCCCTTGATCATGAACTGGATGGAGTTGTCCGCTTCCTGCATTGTCTGTTGTACACCGGGTTCATCAAAAAGAGCCCGCATGCCGTTTTCGCAAACCTTCGTTCCGTTCAGAAAGATATCCACATCACATGGATCAAAATGAATGCCAGCCTTACCGGCTGCTGCTATGAGCCTGCCCCAGTTGGGGTCTTCTCCTGCAAGGGCAGTTTTAACGAGCGGTGAATTGGCAATTGACATTGCAATGTCCTTGGCCCTTTTATCATCGTTTGCTCCTGTGACTTCAATCGTCGCGAGTTTCTTTGCTCCTTCACCATCCTTGACGATGGCAATGGCCAGGGTGCGTGTCAATTCATCAAAAGCCTGCTGGAAGACGTTCTCAGTGGAACTGTCTACAGATACACCTGATGCACCGTTGGCAAGTATGAAAACCGTGTCGTTGGTTGATGTGTCCGAGTCCACTGTGATGCAGTTGAAACTCTTGTCGACCGAGGTTTTCAACATGCGCTGGAGATGTTCCGGCTCAATCGTAGCGTCAGTCACCAGAAAGGAGAGCATGGTTGCCATGTTTGGCATGATCATGCCGGCACCCTTGGCCATTCCAGCCAATCGGATCATGCCATCCTTTGTTTCGACTTCACAGCAATGCATCTTGGGTACTGTGTCCGTGGTCATAATAGCCCTGGCACAGTTAGGAAAATACTGCCGACCTTGCGCCGCCCAGAGATTGGGAAGGGATCGTGGAATGACTGCTTCATCCATTGGTTCGCCAATCACACCGGTCGAGGAGAGCAAGACCTGGTTTTCAGGAATCCCGGCTAGTTCAGATGCTGCCCGAGCTGTCTCAATAGCCACAGTTTCCATGTTGGGGGTCGCACAGTTTGCATTACCGGCATTTGCCACAATCAGGCGTGCTTTTCCTCTGTTTTGTCGTAGATGTTCCGCACTGAGATTGACAGGAGCCGCCCGTACTGCATTGGTCGTAAAGACACCCGCTGCAGAGGCTATGGAGTCCGAGACAATCAGTGCCAGATCATCTTGCGGGTTTTTCCTGATTCCTGCATGTCCGGCAGCAAACTGGAATCCTGTTGGAAGCATCGAGTGGTCAAAATCACTCATGAAAAAGTTTTCCCCCGGAAGAAAGATGGTAGCCATGGACAAAATCCGCTGCTGACAGACGATTTTCCCCTTGAAGTTGCACTGCAATTAGGATCAGGCATTCCTTGCCACAACCAACCCTGAGCTGAGTGCCATCCCAGGCAAGTTGGCCAGGTTCGATTTGGGTATGGGAATCAGGTCTTGCTGCCCATATCCGCAGTCGCTTGCCCCTAAAAAAGCCGTAAATCCCAGGCCATGGATCAAAACCACGCAATCGGTTGTAAATATCCCTGGCGGAGAGCGACCAGTCGACACAACCATCTTCTCTGCGGATGAGTGGGGCATACGTGGCAGCCTCATGCTTCTGGGGAATTGGTTGCAGATTTCCAGATTCGAGTTGTTCGATCGTTTCGCAAAGGAGAGCAGCACCAACAGGAGCCAGGCGCTTGGTGAGTTCTGATGCAGTTTCGTCTTCATGGATCTGTGTTTCGTGCGTGAGGAGGATATCACCGGCATCAAGTTTTTTCACAATGTTCATGGTTGTCAGACCTGTATGGTCATCACCATGTACCAGCGCCCAATTGAGCGGTGCAGCTCCCCTGTACTTGGGAAGAAGAGAGGAGTGCAGGTTAATGCAGCCAAGTTCCGGGATTGACAGGATGGACGCGGGGAGTATTTGCCCATAACCGACAACGGCAATGATTGTGGGCTTGAGCTGTTGAATGCGATCAATCACATCTGCATCACGAACTCCTCGAGGTTGATGGACAGGAAGGCCGAGTTCAAGAGCCTTCTTCTTGACGGGTGGGGCTTGCAGTATGCGACCTCGCCCAGCCGGGCGGTCCGGCTGAGTCATGACGTCAACGACTGCATGATGTTGAGCCAGTAAGCTCAGGGAAGGCACAGCAAACTCCGGTGTGCCCATGAAGATAATCCTAAGCAAGCTAATCCCACTCACCACGCTTTTTCAGCGTCCGGATCTTACGCTTGATGATTTCGCGTTTCAACCTGCTGATGTGCTCCAGGAACAGAATTCCATTCAGGTGGTCGTTCTCGTGGCAGATGACTCGTGCAAGCAACTCCCTGCCCTCAAGTTCGATCTGGATTCCATCCACATTCCGCGCTCGAATTTTAACGTTCATTGGACGTTCCACTTTTTCCTTGAAGGTGGGGATTGACAGGCAGCCTTCGATTTCAAGTTGGGAACCCTCGGTCGCGATGGTTTCCGGGTTGATCAGTATGTGTTTCTGGTCATCCCCTTCCCCACCAGTGCAGTCAATTACCATCAGACGTTCGGTGATACCAATCTGTGGTGCAGCGAGTCCGACCCCTGCTGCCTCATACATCGTTTCGAACATGTCCTCGACAAGCTGCTGAAGTTCTTGGGTCCCGAACTTGTTCTCAGGAACTGGCTCACACACGGTGGTTAGCACCGGGTCGCCGTACATGACTATTTTGCGCAACATCGTAACTGTTCTTATTTTATTGAACTGCAGTGGTTATAGATCAAGCTGTGAGCAGGTTGAGTCAGGCATGAAGATTCGGAATTATTCCAAGGAACTGTTCCTGTTATAAAAGACTTTTGTTCCTTGTGTGACGTGATTTAAGAATATCGATTCTGGTTGAAACTTATCCTTGAATGCAGCAGTACTGATGAACCCTGTGCCGAGAATCATCAAGGGGAACGCCCGTTACATCTGAAATGACTTTGCAACAGCTTTTGCTAGCCCTTGAAAAGGCCCCCGGAAAGTGTTATCCCATTTCTCCCAATGCCCCGGACTTCACCATTTGGAACCCTTTGCAAGCAAACAATACGGTGCCCAAGCGGTGGTACAGCGGGTGCAGCCCCAGTTCCTACTTGAACAAGCGGAACATCACCTCAATACCCAAAGTTTGGCGGTCACGGATCAGGACATTGCCAAGGGGGGCTTCGTGTAGACCTTGATTCGCAGCCCCGATGAGCGAGACGTTTCGCGGGGAGGCCGTCGATTTGCTCCTTGTTATCAAGATCCGGATCACAGCGACAGGAGCCCAGGCCCGGAACACCACGGCAGCGTCCAGGTGAGACTCTTGACGGCGTGGCTCCGCGAATGCAATACGCTCACATCACAACTCAATCGTAATGGGACAAGGCGACAGGGGATAATAGACCCTACAACTGGAGATCGACACTCTTGTCAAAAGTAGTTAACATGGAGTGCTCGAAGCTTGGCATTACACGAAACACGGTCGGAAGGCGAATCAGGAAAGGAATCCACCTGATTGCATTCTGCGCTGTTGGTCTGGGGTTCCTCTATGGGACTTCTGATGCAGAAGAACCGCGTCAAACGCGACGAGTCCGCAACGGACTCGTCGCTCTCTACGATTTCGGCTCCGTCCAGGACAAGAGGCTCCCGGACAGATCTGGACTGGGCGAAGCCGCGGATCTCAGGCTCGGCGAAACCGAAGCCGTTCAGTTGACAGCAGGATACCTCGCGATAGGCACTCCGACAAGGATCCAGTCCCTGGACCGCCCGGCAAAGATTTCAGACTTGGTGCGCGTTTTGGGCGAACTCACAGTGGAAGTCTGGATCGAGCCGTCGGCAGACAACGGATCCGAACCAGCCAGTATCGTCACCATGTCAAACGGAACGGATCAGCAGAACTTCGAGTTCGGCCAAGACAACGGTCGATTCCAAGTGCACTTCCGCACAAGTCAAACTGGACGTGACGGGGCTCCGCCGATCAGTACACCCAACGGCACCGCACTTCCTGAACTGACGCATGTCGTTTCCACGCACGATCGGAGCGGACGTGCTCGGATGTTCCTCAACGGCAAGATAGCAGTCGAACGAATCATTCCCGGGTCCACTCTGGACTGGGAAAAGACGACCCTCCTGATAGGTCAACGGCCCAAGAGGCAAGCGGCCGTGGTTGGGCACCTACCGCTTGGTGGCCATCTACGGACGCGACTTGCTGGCGGGCGAAGTGGCACGGAACTTCCTTGCGGGTCCGTCACCTCCGTCCATCGAGATTTCAAACGTATCTCACAATCAGAGTCTTTTTGAAGCCAAGGTCGCACCACTGTTAGCGAGCCGCTGCCTGGATTGTCACGATTCGGCGGTAAGGCAGGGGGGTTGGATCTCTCAAGACACGAAACGGCCTTGGCCGGCGGGGACCATGACAACGCGATCGTGCCAGGAAACGCGAATTCTAGCTTGGTCTGGCTGATGACCTTATCGGACTCTATGCCTCAGAATCGCCCCCCGCTCTCGATCAAGGAGAAACAGGCCCTACGCGAATGGATCGACGGCGGGGCCGATTGGACGTACGAAACGCTCGACTCCAGCATCTACGAGTGCAGCGACCGTGCCATTAGCAACTGAATCCGATGCCTTACGGCTTCGGAGTACATCAAGTCGATTCTGAGCGCTATGGAAGTCGACATCTCCGAGGTCACCAGACAACTCCTGCCGCCGGACCTGAGGGCTGACGGCTTCGAGAATACTGCCTATAACCTGACCGTCGACCTCAAGCATGTGGAGGCCTACACCAAGCTGGCCGAGATCGTGGCCAACCGAATTGACATCGGAAAGTTTGCCGGGGGCGGTGCAGAACTCACAGACGCCCACATCAAAAAGATCGTCAAGCACATCCTGCGAGGTCCACTGACAGAGCACGAGACCGGCTTCTACCTTACGCTCGCAGACTCGGTCGTGTCTTCCGGTGGCAACTACAGTGAAGCAGTCCGTTACGTTGTGGAAGCAATTCTACAGTCGACGCGCTTCATCGAGCACAAATGACCGGCTCAAGACAGACCAAATCCTGGATATTAAGTGCCAAGGGTTTGAGCAGTTTATTTTACATCTATGGATATCTATGTAATAATGATCTATATGATTAGATTGGTTGCCATTGGTGAAGCCTCCCAAGTATTAGGCGTGTCCATCGTCACCCTGCGGCGTTGGGAGGCGGCCGGGAAGTTGATCCCGGAGCGTACGGTGGCGGGGCACCGTCGCTACGATCTCGCCAAACTCAAGCCCGAGCTATTTCACACGGACACATCCGAGCGGCGTACGGTCGCCTATGCGCGGGTTTCCAGCCACGACCAGAAGAACGATCTGGAACGGCAGAAGCAGGTGTTGGAACTGTATTGTGCGCGCCAAGGCTGGACCTTCACAGTGGTCGCCGACCTTGGCTCCGGCATGAACTACCGCAAGAAAGGTTTAAAGCGTCTGTTGAACGATGTGGTGGAGGGCCGCATCGGGCGCCTAGTGATCACCCACAAGGACCGGCTGTTGCGCTTGGGCGCCGAACTAGTTTTTGCTATTTGCGAAGCCAAAGAAGTCGAAGTGGTGATCCTGAACCAGGGCGAGGACACCAGTTTCGAGGAAGATTTAGCAAAAGACATGCTGGAGATCATCGCCGTGTTCAGTGCCCGGCTCTATGGCAGCCGCTCGCGCAAGAACCAGCAGCTGCTTGATGGCGTGAAGACGGCCGTGGAGGCATCGCAGGCATGCTGATTGCCCATCAGATCGCCCTGGATTTAAACAACGTGCGGGCGACGTACATGGCACGGGCGACAGGCACGGCGCGGTTTGCGTACAACTGGGCGCTGGCCGAGTGACGGCGTCAGTATGAGGCGCACCGGGCGGATGAGTCTCTATCCAAACCGGGCCAGTTGGCCTTGCGCCGCCAGCTCAACGCCATCAAGCGCGAACAATTTCCTTGGCTGCTGGAGGTAACCAAGAATGCGCCGCAGATGGCGATCATTCAACTGGGCCAAGCTTTTGCGAACTTCTTGGCCGGCCGTGCCCGTTACCCGAAATTTCGCAAAAGGGGCGTCCATGATCGGTTTACGCTCACCAACGACCAAATCCATAGCGACGACCGGCGCAGCCGCATCCCCAAGCTTGGCTGGGTGCGGATGCGCGAGCCGTTGCGATTTGTTGGTTATAGCCAATCTGCCACGGTCTGCCGGGTGGCAAATCGCTGGTTCGTCAGCCTGACCGTGAATACACCCGCTGTCTCTCATCTACCGCCAGCCGAAAACCAAGGCGGGGTTGGTGTGGACTTGGGGGTATCCGCTTTTGCGGCGGTGTCGTGTGCGTATTCTTATGAATTCGAACGCTGATTCTTATCCATTTCGAACACTAATTCCGATCTTTTTTGAACAGCTCGGAGCGAAGCAACGGTGCCTGGAATCATCATGCCTGAGAATAGGTACCTCCGTCAATTAGAAGGGGAATGAAAGTGAACATCATCATCTCTTTAGGGTTCCTTTTGTAGTTGGTTGGGGGGGAGGAGACATCCGGCGAGGCGGTGTTTCGCGAGCTTGCGCTCAATGGCGGTTTGGCGCAGGGCGAGCCAGTCCATGGCGTCGTAGAGGTCGTCGGCGGAGGTCGAGCAAGGCAGCGAGGGCGGAGCCGTCGTGGCCGGCGGGGAGCTGGTTGGCGAGGGCGGAGCCGTCGTGGCCGGCGGGGAGCTGGTTGGCGAGGGCGAGGCGGAGCAGGTCGATGAGGTGCTGGGGGAGGGTGGAGAGGGTGCGTTTTTTGACCTTGCCGTTTTCCCAGTAGGATTCGCGGAGGAGGTGGCAGGGGGCCTTGCGGGCGTAGGTGGAGGTGATGTGCATTGTATAACTAAGAAAAGAAGGAGAGGGAACGAACAGAACTAGCTATTGTTACATCATATGACCGGGAAGCATGTCAAGCATAAATTGCATATATGTATGACTATGATTTGCAGGTTTTGGGGCCCGAATCAGGGCAGCAATAGGACGGATCACGCCGGAGGCGCGCAGGCTAACTGACTGTGATCAGGGAAGTTGCGGAGAACCGCTGCCCACCGGACAACCGGCAACTATCTAGTAACTAGACGGTATAAGTTGGGTCTAAAGAACTACGCCGTGAGTTCCACGGTATCTGCCTGTGGAGGGGAAGGCTCTGGCCTTGGCGGCAACGCCAAGACGAAACCGGCCCTGCGAAGCAGGAAGTCAGCTTTGAACCCGTTTAGGCAGGTTTGATTAGGTATGACAGAACGGTTCCATAAGTTCAGGCAGCAACTGGATTACAAGGCTGAAATGCGCGGTGGCGTTGTAGTGGTAGCAGATCGCTGGTTTACCAGCAGCAAGACCTGCTTTCACTGCGGACACAAGACGGACAGTCTGCCACTATCAGTGCTGGAGTGGGTGTGCCTGGAATGCGGCATGAACCATGAGCGAGACAGGAATCTATGAGTTGGTATGGAAGAGGCCAGGTCTAACAACGGTGTGTCGCATACAATCATAGTGAAACAAGGGCTCCGCGACCGACTGCAAGATGCTGGTGTAGTCCGGTTGCCAGTTTCTGCCCGAACCGCGTGCCGGTGTTCAACGCTCATTGGTTGCCTGTAGAGGCTGGAGTTTTCTGGCCTGATGCCGTGGGGTTAGGACTGGCATTCCGCGCGGAGCCGGGTAGCTCGATAGGGCTTGGAAGGCTGCCAAAGACCCCTCTCACCACCGCGCCTGGCCCTTCGGCAAGCCCGGGTTTAGCCTGTGACGCGGTAAAGGTGCGGAGAAGTCCCATGCGATCCTCAGGTTCCGTTATTGAGAGCCAGTCGGTCTCTATCCACTCGATTCGCACCCAGAACTGCTACGCTGCATTCGGTATATATAGTCGCGTCTGCGAGGTTCAAAAATGATTGCGAAGACATGGTTCTCAATTCGACTAGCCCCTCTGGTCTGCTGTCTGGTGACGTGCGCCGCTGCCAGCGAGTTGACTGAAAAGCAGGCGCTACAGCTCTTTCGGGAGAGCCCATACCACAAGGAGTTGCAGGCTGGGATTGAAGTCGTGCGTGCAAAAACCCGACGCCACACGTTGTATCCGAATCCATCCGTGAGTGCGACGTTCGAGGGTGCCGGGCGGACGGATTTTTTTGTCGTCGAGCAGGTGCTTACCGTAAACGGGCGGCGCAACTTGCTACGGCAGGCCGGAACATCTGCCGTCAAGGTGGCTGAGACGCAGGCGGACCACACGCTGCGGGAGATCGAAGCCCGTTTGCGAGATGTGTTCTATCAACTCCTTTACGCACAGAAACGGAAGGCAATGATCCGCAAGAGCGTCGATGAACTGGAAGAGCTGGCGCGCATCCTGCACGAACGCGAGAAGGCGGGCGAGGGATCGAAGTTCGACCATCTGCTCGCAGCGTATGAAACCATGGAACAAGAGACCGAATTTGCCGAGGCCGAAACGTTGATTGCCGGAGCGCGGGCCAAGCTGGCCGGCTTTCTTGGTGAGCGTGTCTTTCCGGACGCCTTGGTGGTGATGGGTGCCCTGGAACCCGGGTACGCATTGCCTGCCCTTCCGGATGCCCTAGCGGTGGGCCTTTCGGCTCGTAGCGATTACCGGGTCGAGACGGAACGGTTGGAGCAATTACGCCTGGAGGCAGAGGCCGCGGACCGCCTCCGCATCCCTAACCCGATTGTCTTAGGCGGTTTGAAGCGCACGGATATCGGTGACCGCTATTTGAATGGCCCCGTGCTCTCTGTGTCGATCGACTTACCAGTTTTCGAGAAGGGACAAGTCGCCAAGAAGTTGGCCAACGCCGAAGCAGACCGTACGCGCGCTCGGCGCCGCATCCTCAAAAGTCAGATACTGGCCGATGTGCGCTCAGCACACGATTCACTGCGCCTCCGCCGCCGAATTGCGGACGACTACCGGATACAGTCCGGCAGGAATGCCCGGGAACTCCTCGAGATTGCCGAAATCGCATACCGGGAAGGTGAACTGGGTATTCTGGAGTTGCTCAATTCCTACGGGGTCGCTCATCGAACCGAACTCCGGCTTCTGGAGTTGCGGGCCGCTGCCAAGCTGGCAGAAGTCGAATTTGATCGGAGCATCGCCAAGGAGTTGTTGCCGTGAGCATGCGTCTCCTGGTTGGCCTGTTGGCACTGTTGGGCTGCAGTGGTCCGCCACGGCAGCCGGAGTCTGCAGTGGTGCCCGCGGACCCTGAGCCGATCGCCGTCACTCAATGGACGGAAACAACGGAGCTGTTCATGGAGTATCCGCCGCTTCAAGCGGGCGAAGGCTCTCGTTTCGCAATCCACCTGACCAACCTCAAGTCGTTTCAACCACTAAGCGAAGGCCGCGTTGCCGTGCACTTGGACTATAGCAACGGATTAGTGGAGACATTCTCTGTGGATGGTCCATCGCAGCCTGGGATATTCGGCATCAATGTTACCCCTCCTCTACCGGGAGAGCCGACAATGACAGTTCGGGTTCAATCGTCCGCCATCAACGACTTCCATGTGCTGGGACCGGTGTCTGTCCACGGCGGCAGTGAAGGCCCGGAAGACCTCCACCTTGCGCCCCCGGCAAACCCGGCCGACGGGGTCATCACTTTCCTGAAGGAACAGCAATGGGCTCTGGACTTTGGGACGCAGCTTGTCGGCCTCCGCTCCATGCAGGAAAGCATGCTGTTCCCTGCAACGGTCGAACCACGCAGCGGAGGTCGAGTCGTAGTGACAGCTCCGGTATCCGGCCGCCTCCTACCCACCGTCCAACTACCGACTTTGGGATCCAAAGTAAGCCAGGAAGAGGAGCTCGGTGCCATTGTTCCCATGTGGGCCAGCCCCAACGATCGCAGTTCCCTGCAGCTTTCTCTCGAGGAAGCGAAAGTGGCGGTAGAGTCCGCCAGGAGGGAGCGGGAACGGGTCGAGAGACTTCTCGCCGTGGGAGCCATCCCAGCTCGTCGATTGCACGAGGCCAAGGCTCTGGAGGCCATCGAGATGGCTCGGGAAAATGCGGCCGAGAAACGCATGGCATACTACGAAGCCACAAGGCGTGACGACCCGCACATCGAGTCCCAATCGGCATTCTCTATCCGGTCTCATCTCGCGGGGGTCGTCTCCTCCCTGCTTGTGACGGACGGAGCACACGTTGAGGAGGGCGACACCGTTTTGGAAGTCACTGCCACCGACTTCGTCCACGTATCCGGCGCGGTCCCTGAATCTCAAGCCGCCATTCTGAGAAAGATGCTAAGCGCAGAGGTCCAGTTGCCGGGATCAGAAGTTTTTGTGCCGGTGGAAAACCTGGTTTCCACGGCTCGGGTTGTGGACCCTGGTTCGCGGACCCTCAAGGCCACCTATTTAGTAGATAACAGGAGGTGGCAGATGGCGATCGGACACTCAACTTTCCTCCGGCTGTTCACTGCCTCATCGGTAGAAGCACCCATTGTTCCTCTCTTGGCACTTGTTGAGGACGGCGGTCGAACGCTTCTCTATGTCCAGACAGGCGGCGAGTCCTTCAATGCACGCCAAGTCACTCCCGGCAACCAGCAAGGCGGAGAGGTTCAGATTACACAAGGCCTCCGACCGGGCGAGCGTGTCGTCACACGGGGCGCGTACCTCTTGCGGCTGGCCTCGATGACATCTCAAGTGCCAGCTCACGGGCACGTCCATTAAGTCATGTTGAATGCGCTAATCCGCTGGTCGCTCGAGAATCGGGCAGTGGTGCTGGTGCTTACCGCCGCGTTTCTCGCCTGGGGCGGATTCGCGATCGCGCAACTCCCCGTGACCGTGTTGCCGGACCTGACCGCACCGACTGTAACCGTCATCATTGAGCATCCCGGCATGGCACCCACTGACATGGAGCAGCTCGTGACAATCCCGGTCGAAACGGCCATGAACGGCGCACCCGGTGTTCGAAGGGTTCGGTCGGATACAGCTGTCGGGGTGACAATCATTTGGGTTGAGTTCGAGTGGGATGAGGACATTTACCGCGCCCGGCAGACAGTGGCCGAACGAACGAATCTCGTGGCGACGTCCTTGCCTCCCGGGACCAGCCAACCTCTGTTGGGGCCAACCTCGTCCATCATGGGTGAGATTCTCTTCATCGCATTGACCTCGGACCGCCACACTCCACTCGAGCTGCGGACGATTGCAGATACGGTGATTCGTCGACGGATTCTGGCGATCCCAGGAGTGGCTCAAGTTACGTCTATTGGAGGTGGTCAGAAGCAGTATCAGGTGCTGTTGTCTCCAGACAAACTCAAGGCCTACCGAGTTTCGCTGACGGAGGTGCAGAATGCGCTCATGGCGGCGAGTGCCAATACTGCAGCAGGCTTTCGCGTACATGGTGGGCAAGAGTATCTCATTCAAGGAATGGGCAGCTTCTCCAATCTGGACGAGATCCGTCAAGCCGTAGTCACTGTCAGGAACTCCATTCCGATTCACATCGTAGATCTCGGTGATGTCCAGGTGGGCGAGGCCCTGAAACGCGGGGAAGGTTCACTGAACGGCGAGCGGGCCGTTGTCATTGGCATCCGGAAGCAGCCTGGTGAGAATACTCTTGAGCTAACGAGCTTGATCGATAAGGCGATTGACGATATCGAGACAGGCCTGCCTACCGGCATGCTGGTCCACCGCAAGGTGTTTCGCCAAGCTGATTTCATCGAGGCTGCGATCTTCAACCTCGAACGAGCCTTGAGCTATGGAGGCATGCTCGTCGTGGTGGTAGTAATCATCTTTCTGGCGAATGCGCGAGCGAGCCTGATCACGCTACTCGCAATTCCACTCTCGCTGGTCGCAGCTTTGCGCGGGCTTGAGGTCTTTGGACTGACGATCAACGGTATGACCCTGGGAGGCCTCGCGATTGCGATCGGGGAACTCGTCGATGACGCCGTGATTGATGTCGAGAACGTCGTCCGCAGAATGCGCCAGAATGCGTGGCTCCCTGCTCGCGAGCAAAGCTCCACCATCCAGGTCGTCTACCAGGCGAGTAGCGAAATCCGAGGATCCGTCGTCTTCGGGACCCTGATCGTCATGCTCGCATTCGCGCCCCTGTTCGTCCTGGGTGGAGTGGAGGGCCGACTGCTACATCCGTTGGGCCTCGCCTACGTCACTGCACTCTTTGCGTCTCTCGTCGTCGCGCTGACAGTTACTCCGGTTCTTTGCTCTTATCTGCTTCCTCAAGCGCGGGTGACGGTGGCGAAGGACGATCCTGCCCTCATCCGTTTTCTCAAGGAACTGTATGGCCCAATCCTTGGCTGGAGCCTGCAACATAGTGCCATAGTGATGACGTTCGCTATCTTGGCACTCACGGGGGCCGTTGCGAGCTTCGGATGGATGGGACGGACTTTCTTACCCGAGTTCAACGAGGGCGCCCTGACGATCAGTGCCATCACTGTCCCAGGCACAAGCTTGGAAGAGTCCGACCGTCTGGGCTCTGCCGTGGAGCAAAGCCTGCTTGCCGTGCCCGAGGTCGTTTCGACAGCACGCCGGACCGGCCGGGCCGAGTTGGACGAACATCTGCAAGGAGTTGAATCCGCGGAAATCGATGTGCGTTTGGAAATGCGGGATCGTCCAAAAAATGATGTGCTCACGGAAATTCGCAGACGAGCTACATTGATCCCGGGGATGAACATCAATGTCGGCCAGCCGATTTCCCACCGGATTGATCACATGCTTTCCGGAACCCGCTCAAACGTCGCAGTGAAGATCTTCGGGGATGACCTTCAAACGCTTCGTACGTTGGCCGAGCAAGTTGAGCAGGCGATGAGGGGCATTCCAGGTGTTGTCGACTTGGCGCGAGAACAGCAGGCGGACATCCCGACCGTGAGTGTCAGATTCCGCCGGGATGCCCTCGCTCGCTATGGCATGCCTGCAGGGACGGCAGCCGAGGTCCTGAAAACGGTGTTTCTTGGCCTGGAAGTCGGGACCGTTCTCGAAGGTCAAGTCGCTTATCCGCTTGTCATGCGGTACAAGAGCGAGAGGCCTGCAGATCTGCAGACGATCCGCCAGACACTGATTGCCACTCCCACGGGGGCAAGGGTTCCCTTGTCGGCCATCGCGGAAATCCGGGAAGACCAGAGCCCAAACTTAGTGACCCGCGAGAACATCCAACGCAAGATCGTTGTGGCATGCAACGTTGCCATCGGCGACTTGCAGGGCGCAGTTCAGGAGATTCGGAACCGAGTTGCCGAGACAGTGCAGTTGCCGCAGGGGTACCGCATTGAGTACGGCGGCCAGTTCGAAAGCGAAGCTCAAGCGACTCGTCGCATCCTGCTGCTGGGAGCGATCGCGATCGTCGGAATCCTTGTCCTGCTGGCTACTGTGTTCCGTTCCTGGGTCGACGCGCTTATCGTCATGTGCAACCTTCCCCTGGCACTGATCGGCGGCGTTTTCGGCGTATTCCTCGCAGGGGGCGTGATGTCGATGGCGACCCTGATCGGATTCATTGCTTTATTCGGCGTCGCCGCCAGAAACGGCATTATGCTTGTCTCACACATCAAACACCTGACAGAGAACGAAGGCGTGACCGGTTTTCGAGAGGCTGTGACCCGTGGTGCGTCGGAGCGCCTTGCACCAATCCTGATGACGGCGATAACCACTGGGATTGCACTTCTACCTGTCAGTTTAGGTTTGGGCGAAACCGGCAGCGAGATTCATGCTCCACTTGCCATGGTAGTGTTGTGCGGTCTGGTTAGCTCCACTGTACTGAACATGATCGTTGTGCCGACAGCATATTGGCGCTTCGGTCGGTTGGGCCGTTGACCGTTCCAGTCGGCCTTGTACACACAGCACAGTCGCCTGAAGCGGGACCACTGGAGGTCGTGTTCCAAACTTTCGCTCCAGGCATGGCGCCCGTCTCAGGTAGCGCGTCGGTGGGATAGCGACAGAGAAGAGTCAGCGGTGGTCGCGCGAGTAGCCCCGAGCAGCGAGTTCGCAGCGAGAGCCAGTGTGGGTAGCTGAAGGAGACATCGTAGAGGGCGATGGCACCCTCTTCAAGGTGACGCTTGGCGAGCTTTGCGTTTAAGGAAGGCCGCCGCTTGGCAAGTCAGTCTATGGCGTCATAGAACTCCTCGACAGGAGCATCGTGGATATCGAGTAGGGCCGCAAGGGTGGGTCTGGCAGGTTGTGCCAAGCTCGCGTTACAGGCGCAGTTTAGCACCGGGTTTGAGCAGTCTTGAGACGATCATGGCGAGGGCAAGGGAACGGTACCGGTCAGGTTGAGCGGGGGAAGCGGCAAGGATCAAAGGGCTACCAGAGCGGACTGCCAGACGTGTACTGAATGCTATTGTTGCTGAAGTACTATTGGCATTGACAACACCAAAAGCCCCAGTTTCGTTGCGGTTTCCTGTCGATGCTCTGGAAACTCTGTTCCCTAAGATGTATCCCGAAGTACAGGTAGATCTCTGACATCATCGGTTTTTCAAGTTCGAACCTTGAGTTCAATTCTGTTTGCAACTGATTGCAGGCTGGTAATTAACTTCTGAGCCATTGGTTGTCGGTTACAATCGAGCGTCATGTCGAGGTTGATTCTGATCCTGTTACTTGCACAGTGTGGGTGGGGCGGAGAAGCCTGGAATCGTCACACGATTGATGCTTCCGAAGAAGGAGCCGATGGAGTCCGGCTTGCTGATGTGAATCATGATGGCAGACTTGATATCGCAACAGGCTGGGAAGAGTCCGGTATCGTGCGCGCCTATTTGCACCCCGGAACCCACAGGGTTCAATCCAATTGGCCGTCAGTTACCGCCGGTACCGTGAGTAGTCCTGAGGATGCAGTGTTTGCTGACATGGATGCAGACGGTGCGATCGATATCATCAGTTCCACAGAAGGCAATGAAAGAACTCTGTATGTTCATTACGCCCCACAGGAAGACTATCTCGATTCGAGTCGCTGGACAACAACCCCGATCGCAGCTTCAAGAGGTATGGCGCAATGGATGTTCGTGGTCCCGCTTGATGTGGATGGCAAAGGCAGACTTGACCTGATTGCAGGTTCGAAAAACAGCACTGGGTCTGTTGGTGTTTGGCAATACCCGAAAGATGCTGCAAAAGCACCTGTCTGGCAGCATTGGTATCACGCCGGTTGGATCATGTCATTGCTCCCTCATGATCTGGATATGGATGGAGACATCGACATTGTGGCGAGTGACCGCAAAGGGCAGCAAAGGGGTGTGCTCTGGTTTGAAAATACTCCGAACCCGGAGGAGTGGCCTGTTCATCGGGTTGGACCAGTTGATAAGCATGAGGTTATGTTTATAGACATTGCAGATCTTGATGGCGATGGTCTTGAGGATATTGTCAGTGCAGTGCGGGGTGGCCCGATCCTTTTTTTTAAACGTCTTCCGGGAGAGGCAGTCCGTTGGAGCAACCATCATGTTAGGTTTCCTGATAATGGTTTCGGGACCGGAAAGTCAGTTGCCGTCGGTGACATTGACCTGGACGGGGTACCGGACCTGATCTTCAGTTGTGAAAACGCCCACGGGGAACTGTCAGGAGTTGGACTGTTGCAACACAACGGTGATCCATTGGACAGCAACTGGCGTGTCACCGACATTGGGGGTCCAGAAGGTGTGAAATTCGATCTTGTCGAACTAGTTGATCTGGATGAGGACGGAGACCTGGATATCCTGACTTGTGAAGAAGCCGACTTGCTGGGTATTGTCTGGTATGAAAATCCGGCTCGTTGAGCTGATTCTGCCTTCGTTGAGTAAGAACCTGATCAAGCACACGATATGGTGAAAGTATGTCGTGGATGATGACCACAGCCCTGCCAGACAGTCTTGGGCGTTTCGGCGAGTACGGGGGGCGCTATGTTCCGGAAATACTTGTTGCACCACTGGATCAACTTGAAGGAACCTACCGGGAAATCAGCAAGAGTGCTGTGTTCCAGTCAGAACTTGAGGACCTGTTTCTCAATTACGCCGGCCGACCCACGCCGCTATTTCACGCCCAAAGACTGAGCCAGCACCTGAAAGGCGCCGAAATATACCTCAAGCGTGAAGACCTGCTTCACACGGGAGCCCACAAGATCAACAACTGCCTTGGACAAGCACTGCTTGCCAGGCACATGGGCAAGAAACGCATCATCGCAGAGACAGGTGCCGGTCAACATGGAGTGGCAACAGCTACTGTTTGCGCACTCTTTGACATGGAATGCATCGTCTACATGGGGGAGGAGGACATGCGTCGGCAGGATCTGAACGTATTTCGCATGCGCTTGCTCGGTGCGAAAGTCGTAAGTGTCTCCACAGGAAGTCGGACACTGAAGGATGCAATCTCGGAAGCAATGCGTGACTGGGCAGGAAACTTCGAAAGTACCCATTACATGCTTGGTTCTGCCTTGGGGCCACATCCTTATCCAATGATTGTCCGGGATTTTCAGTCCGTGATCGGCCAGGAAGCAAGGCAACAGTTCCTTGCAATGTCTGAAGGAAAACTGCCTGATCAACTCATTGCCTGTGTCGGGGGAGGAAGCAATGCAATCGGTCTGTTCTACCCATTCCTGGAAGATGAGTCAGTCACCATGGTTGGAGTCGAGGCAGGTGGTCGCAGTACACAACTCGGGGATCACGCAGCCCGTTTTTCAGGGGGCCTTCCAGGGGTCTTGCAAGGCACCAAGAGTTATATCCTGCAAGATGAGGATGGCCAGATTGCCTTGACACACTCGATCTCAGCAGGTCTGGATTATGCATCAGTAGGTCCAGAACACGCCTGGCTCAGGGATCAGAAACGAGTCAGTTATACTTCTTGCTCCGATGAGAAAGCTCTGAACGCTGTTACAATGCTCTCGCATCTTGAAGGCATTATCCCCGCACTGGAATCTGCCCATGCTGTTTCCGAGGCGATTGATCGGGCACCGGGAGCAGTTGGACAGACCTTGCTTGTGAACCTGTCCGGTCGTGGAGACAAGGATATCGGGATTCTGCGAGAATCCATAGCGGGCCTGGACTGACTCACTCTTGCCGAGTCCACTTGGGTTTTCTGTCTCGTTTATTGAGTATCAAGTTGAAGTGGCTGGCCTGAGGAATCTGCGGAAGTTCGGTTCATGAGTTCTTCACAACGTTGTTGCAAGCCTGCCTCAAACATCACTGGATAGTTGAATTCACCATTCAGATCAAGAAGGTGGCCCGGTAGCAGGGCCAGTTGCTCTTGGCAGTGTAGGCGAACATCATCAAGAGCAGGGTTCTTGACAACAGGTTTGCCAGTACGAAGAACAGGATTCAGTAAATCTTCAAAGGGTGTGTCGTCACTGAACTGAACACTGTCTTGCTTGTGTAGCGGATCAGTCCCGCTCCAGTTCGATTCAGGGGCATGGAGTTCGTCGTAAATCAGATCAGCAGTCATGAACCCATCCACACTGTAGCGACGAACCTGCAACATCCCTGGCGTTGAACTTTTCCCGGCATCATCGGAATGCTTCATTTTGTATTGCCATTCCCCCTGGGGGCCCCGAAGCAGGGATAACTTGTACACACCTCCCAGAGCCGAGTCACCCCCTGCGGTGGCTATGCTGGTACCAACACCCCAGATTCCGATGGCAGTTCCCTGCTGCTTGAGATCAGCGATGGAATACTCGTCAAGATCATTTGAGGCAATGATGACAGTGTCATCAAACCCGGCTTCCGTGAGCAATCTGCGGGCTGCCCTGGACAACAAGGACAGGTTTCCGGAATCCAGCCGGATTCCTGCCAAATGAAGGCCTGCTTCCCGCATCTTCATGCCAACCTTAATGGCATTCTTTACTCCTTCAATCGTGTCGTAGGTATCGACCAGAAATACGCAATTGTTTGGCATAGCACTGGCATAGCTTTCAAAAGCCTCCAGCTCTGTATCAAATGCCATCACCCAGCTATGGGCATGGGTTCCCCTGACAGGGATGCCATAGAGCTTGCCTGCCAGCAGGTTGGATGTTCCATCGCAGCCACCGATATAGGCAGCCCTGCTTGCGCTGAGTCCACCGTCTGGTCCATGAGCTCGCCGCAAGCCAAACTCAAGGACAGGGTCTCCGGCTGCAGACAGGCATACACGAGCAGCCTTGGTAGCGATGAGAGTCTGGAAGTTGATGATGTTGAGCAATACGGTTTCAATGAGCTGGCACTGCAGCAAGGGTCCGCGAACCCTTACCAGCGGCTCCTGGGCGAAGACGAGGCTCCCCTCAGCGACTCCATCCAGATCACACTCAAACTCCAGACAGTTGAGATATCGAAGGAATTCCTTATCAAAAAGGGGTTGATTATCGCTGCCACACAGGGAGCCTAAGTAATCAATATCTTCCTTACTGAACTGAAAGTCCTTCAGCCACTCGGTGGCAGTTCCCAGTCCGGCGGCAATTGCAAATGAACTGCCAAATGGAGCTCTCCTGAAAAACTGCTGAAAAACTGCTTCACGTTTGTCGATGCCTTCTTTCCAGTACCCATAAGCCATGGTGAGCTGATACAGGTCAGTCAACAGGGCCATTGATTGACCGTGAGGTTGAAGCATTGAAATCAAACCATCAGGAATGGTTGCGTTTCCAAATCAGTCGCAAACCTTCCAGCGTGAGGTTGTTGTTGACCTCCTGAATGTAGCGAGATGCAGGTGCCAGGATCTGAGCCTGCCCGCCTGTAGCGACAACGCTTGTCTTGGGGCCGAGTTGCTCCAGCATCTTTTCGAGAATGCTGTCCGTCATACCCAGAATTCCGTAGTACAAACCGGACTGCAGGCTGGCGACCGTGTTGGTTCCGATCACATCGGGTGGTTTGCGTAAATCAATCTGTGGCAATCTGGCAGTTCGACGGAACAGTGCATCGGAAGATATTTGGATTCCAGGGCAGATCACTCCACCAAGGTACTCCCTGTTTTCCGAGATGGCATCGAAAGTGATTGCAGTTCCAAAATCCACAGCAATACACGGGCAGCCGTAACGGTCGGAAGCAGCGACAGAGTTAACGATGCGGTCGGCACCGATCTCCTCCAGTTTGTCAATACAGATATCCAACCCGGTAGGTGTGAGAGAAGTTACACTCAAGGGTTCGAGATTCAGATAGCGTTCCGCCATACCACTGATTGAGGCATCCAGTTGAGGCACAACGGATGAGACGATGATGCCATGGACTTTCCTGGTTTCCACTCCGGCGATGTTAAAAAGGTTGCGGAACAGAACGCCCCAACCATCTATGGTCTGTTCCGGATCGGTTTTTAATCGCCAGTCAGCCAGTAACCGATCGCCTTCAAAAAGTCCGAGGGTTATGTTGGTATTCCCGACATCAACTGCCAGCAGCACTATCTTCTATTGTGCCTTCATCTGGCCTGACGCTGCCTGCCACAACTGGAATAATGCGATCACAGTTATCTCGCAGAAGCAGTTGGCCATTTGAATTCAGTCCGGCGGTGACTCCCCTTAGCATGCATTTGTCGTTCTCTTCCTTGTCCTGTACGATGACACGTCTTCCTTTTACATAGCTGGATGCTTGTTGAAAGGCATCCAGGATCACGTCTTTGCCATTGTCAAGAAACAGTGCATAGTAGGTTGCGAGAGAGTTCAGGAGGGTTGGCAAAATACTTTCCTGACTGAATGTACGATCTGTTTCAATCCGCAAGGAAGTCGCTATCGGGTTAAGGTCAGGTGGGAACTCAAGCTGATTCAAGTTGATTCCAATCCCCACAATCACATGCTGGATGTGATCTAGTTGATTTTCCATCTCGACCAGGATGCCACAGCACTTTTTCTCATTGATCAGAATATCGTTGGGCCAGCGGATATCGCAGTGGATTCCGGTAATTTGCTCCAGTGCTTCCCTGACACCCAACCCCGCGAGCAGTGTGAGAATTGGAGCTTGAGAAGGTTTGCATACCGGTCTTAACACGAGTGAGAGATATAGCCCCTGGCCTGGCTCTGAAACCCAGTTGCGGCCGAGTCGACCACGTCCGGAAGTCTGCTGATCAGCCGTGACAATGGTTCCTTCCGGGCAGTCCTGGTGTGCCTTCACGGCAGCTGCCCGCATTGTTGTATCCAGTCTTTCGTAGTGGAAAGCTGGTTGACCGAAAGAAAGTGCCATTACTTGGCTTGATAGTTGCCGTACGACCTGGGAAGTAGTCACTGCGTTATGGACGGGAGTTCCACAATGCAGCTATTGCTTCTGTTTGGAATCTTCAGGATAAGAAAAGTTGAATCCTGAACGTCTTTACGGATCTGATCATAATCTTAACGGAGCATCCATCACAGCACCCATCCTGGAGCCGGGCACCCCTCAATGGGTCGCTATCCAGCAGCGGCTACGGCTCTGCGGCGGGTGAACCTCCGTGAACACGATGCGGAAGCACCCCCAGCCGCAAATACCAAAAAAATTTGCAGAACTTTCTTGACACAACTACCTTGCAAGTAGGAACCAAGCAGCCGGGTTATCTCGCGCCAGTTCTGTAGATATTGTCCTCAGTAGCACAGGCAATTCTGCCTGTGCGGAACAGACAGGGTTGTCTGCCACACTGATACAATCAGGCTAGATTGGATGGAAAGGACAGACAGGATTGTCTGTCCCACCTCGTCTACTGCGATTCGACCACGCGGCCGGGCCCCATCAGGACCTGGCCAGGACGCTGGCCGCTCATTTTGCCGTCATCCAGCACGACCACGCCGTTGACGAGCACGTAAGAGACGCCCTCCGAGTAGTGATGTGAATCGCCGAACTCGGAGCGGTCGATGATGCGGTCTGGGTCAAAGATGGTCACATCGGCTTTCATGGCCGGCCGGATCAACCCGCGGTCGAACTGCCCGATGCGTTGGGCGGGTAGCGAGGTCATTCGGCGAACCGCATCCTCCAGACGTAGAATTCCTTTCTCGCGCACATAGCGGGCCAGAACGCGAGGAAACGTCCCGTAGTATCGCGGGTGCGGCACACCCTCGCCGAAGACATGGATGGCGCCGTCGGAGGCGATCATGGTGCCCGGATACTGCATCACCCGCACCACGTCCTCCTCGCTCATGGCGTGGTAGATCGCCCGGCAACCGCCCGCCGCCTGGATCTCGATCGCGGTCTCGGCGGCGTTCTCGAAGTTCACCTCACGGCCGCGGTCGCGAGTGGCGTCGGCCAGCGTTTTGCCGTCTAGGGACGAATCCCAGGTACACTGCGCGAACTGGATATTTTTGGGGTCGCCGGCGCCTCGATCCACGTCGATCAGGTGCGCGACTTCAGCCTTGATGCGTGCCTTGGTGGCAGGGTCGGCAATGCGCTTCAAGAACTGCTCGTGTCCGCCTTCTTGCGCCCACTGCGGGAATATGGCGCCGGTGCCGGTGTGGGACGCCGTGTAGGGATATTGATCGACGGAAACATCCACGCCCCGCTGGCGGGCTTCTTCAATGAGCTGCAAGGACGCGGCGGTTTGGCCCCAGTTGGCTCTCCCGGTCGCTTTGTGATGCGTGATCTGGGTAGGCAAGCCACCTTCCTCGCCGATGCGGATCGTTTCGCGCACGCTGTCGAGCAGGCCGGTGGACTCGTCGCGCATGTGCGAGGTGTAGATGCCGCCGTACTCGGCGGCTACTTTGGCCAGCTCCACCAGCTCTTCGGTGGGAGCGAAGTTGCCCGGGATGTAGAACAGCCCGCTGCTCATCCCCATCGCGCCCTGCTCCATGGCCTGGCGCACCAGGCGGCGCATCTGATCGAGCTCTTGGGGCGTTGCGTCGCGGTCGACCATGCCAATGATTTCCTGGCGCACGCTACCGTGCCCGATGAACGCCCCGACGTTGACGGCGATGTGCGTGGAGGCCACTTTCTCGAAAAAGCCTCCCAGCGGGATGGGCGAGCTGCCATCGGGGCCTTCGATGATGCTGGTGACGCCCTGGCGGATGAAATTCTCGCCGTTGGGCGTTTCGAACATTGCCCGCCGGCTGTGGTTATGAACGTCAATGAATCCCGGCGCAACGATTTGCTGCTTGGCGTCGATGGTGCGGCGGGCCGTCGCTCCCCGCAGGCTGCCGACCGCGGTGATGCGGTCGCCGCGGATGCCCACGTCGCCACGGAACCAGGGGTTGCCCGCGCCGTCGAGGATTCGCCCGTTACGGATAATAACGTCAAATGGCTGGTTGGATTGGGCCCGGACGGGCGCGGCTCCGATACAGAAAAGAATGAGCACCGCCAAAGCCAAGCGGTGGTGCAGGGAGCAGAGTTCGATTCGCATCCTGGTCTCCTTTTTCAAAAGGGTACTTCATACAGTAGAATCCTATATAATATCTTTCATCGGGAGTGTGTTTCTGGTGAAGAAAGCAACGCTCTTGGTTTTCGGAGCGGCTCTGGCCTACGCCATGCTGTGGGCCGACGAGGCGCCACGGCTGGAGCCGCCGATGGGCATGCCCCCGCACCCGGCCGATAACCCCGGCACGCCCGAGAAAATTCTGCTCGGCGAGACGCTGTTTTTCGAGACGATGCTGTCGAGCGGCCGCCAGCGCAGTTGCTCGACGTGCCACAAGCCGGAGTTGTACTTCACCGATGGTTTTTCGCGATGCCTGCCTGGCGACGATTAGAATTGCCGGTTGTGCTTCGGAAGTTGGAGGGTGGCAGAGGGAGCCCGAAGGGCGACCAATGCCGCCCTCGGATAGTAGCAGAGAGAGGGGGTAGCAGGGGCCAGACCCGAGCCCCAGCCCTCCTACAAAGAATGAGAGCTGACTGACGAGTGGAAGGCCGGTTCCGGCTTGAGGTTGCCGGGCAATCCGACATGGAAGACCCGACCCAGCAGGGGCGCGCCATTGGGGTAGGTGGTAGACATCCATGTCGTGTGCTCTGGCAGCATCGTTGTGAGCTTCTAGATTCACGGTTGGGTGCACTGGCGGCTCCTCTGCATCAATCAGGGCCATCTTGCGCCCTAGGCTGCCAATTTCATCTTCCGGGATATCCCTTTCATGCTGCACAATACACACCCGGCAAGAACTTCTGGCGGTCTGGAGCATTCGGACCCTGGCTGGTGACCAAAGACGAGATCCCCGATCCGGAGTCTTTGGTCCTTGACCCGACTTCGTCGACTTCGTGCTCGCTTCGGCTGATTTCAGGGGTTTTCGGCGCGAAAGTCCAATGAATCCGGGGCGTCCCGGCTGGCCAGGCGCTGTGTAGTGCCATAAAATGTTATAATAGGCAGAAACATGTTGCGCCGCGCCCCGGCGCTGCGCCATGCTGGGGTTGTGTTCATCCGCAAGACCGCAACCCGCGCCCGCCGCGACGGCGGCAGCTACACCTCGTTCCGACTGGTGGAGTCGGTCCGCTCCGGCTCGCAGGTCAGCCAGCGCACGCTGCTCAACCTGGGATCCGGCTTCGCCGTGCCCCCGGAGCGCTGGCCGGAGCTGGTGCTGCTGGTGGAGTCGCTGCGCTCGGGCCAAGCCTGCCTGCTGGAGCCCGATCCCGCTTTGCTCGGCGAAGCCGAACGCATCGCCGAGGCGCTGCGCCTGCGGGGCCTCGACGCCCCTGCCGAGCAAGCCATCGCCGTGCACCTCGACTCCCTGGAGCACTCGCGGGTCCGCTCCGTCGGCTGCGAGCGCCTCGCGTTGCACACCTTGGATCAGCTGGGCTTGCAGGACGCCCTGCGGGCGCAGGGTGTGTCCGCCCGCGACGCCGCCGTCGCCGCGGCGCTGGTCGTCGCCCGCATGGTCCATCCCTCTTCCGAACACGCGGCCCACGCCTGGCTCGCAGGCTCCTCGGCGACCCTCGAGCTGCTCGGCCTGGAACGGGCCAAGCCTTTGTCGCTGAGTAAGTTGTACCGCACCTCCGACCTGCTCTGGAAGCACCGCGAGGCGCTCGAAACGGCCCTCGCTCAACGCGAGCGGAGCCTCTTCGACACGCCCGAGGCGATCGTCTTCTACGACCTGACCAACGTGCACTATCACGGCCGGCCGGGCGGTGACATGCAGTTCGGCCGCTCCAAGCAGAAGCGCAGCGACTGTCCGCTGGCGACCTTGGCGCTGGCCTTGGACGGGGCGGGCTTCCCACGCTGCAGCGAGGTGCTCAAGGGCAATGTCTCCGAGCCCGGCACGCTGCAGGCCGCGATCGATCGGCTGGAAGCGCAGCGGGAGGCCGGCCCGCTCCCGACGGTGGTCATGGACGCGGGCTTGTCGACAGAGGCAAACCTGGCCTGGCTGCGCGCCCGCGGCTATCCGTGGATCACGGTGCAGCGCGGCCGGGCGCCGCGCCCGGACAGCGCGCCGGACGCGGCGTTCGCCACGCGGGCAGGCCATCCGGTGCAGGCCTGGCGGGTCGACAGCGAGGGGGACGAGACGCACCTGCGGGTGTGGAGCCAGCAGCGCCAGCAGAAGGACGAGGCGATCGTGGCACGGCGGCGGGAACGCTTCGAGGCGGAGGTCCGGGCGCTGCACGCGGGGCTGGCCCGCAAGGGCTGCACGAAGCGCTACGACAAGGTGCTGGAACAGCTGGGACGGCTCAAGGAACGCTACCGGCAGGTGGCGGGGCAGTATGACATTGCCGTCGAGCGCGGCAGCGGCAAAGGGCGCGCAGCGCAGCTGGCCACCGCGATCCGGATCGAGCCCAACGGCAAGCATCCGGCGCGCGACGCCCAGGCCGGCATGTACGTGCTGTGCACCAGCCACACGCAGTGGGGTCCGGAACGGGTCGTGCAGACGTACTGGCAGCTGGCCGAAATCGAGGCCGCCTTCCGCAGCCTGAAGGGCGAGGCGGGCCTGCGTCCCATTTTCCATGTCAAGCCCAGCCGCATCCGCGCCCACCTGTTCCTGGCCGTGCTCGCCTATCACGGCGTGCACTTGCTGCGCAAACGCCTGGCGCCGGCGGGCCTCCGCTCCAGTTGGGAGACGATCCGCCGCCAGCTCGCCGGCTGGGTCCGCCTCACCACCTCCCTGCGCGCGGCCGACGGCCGCTGGATCCAGTGCCGCCAGGACTCCCGCCCAGACGCCAAAGCCGCAGAACTGGCCCGCGCCATCGGCCTGATGCCGGGCCTGCATCGCATGCGCACCAGCCACGCGGCGGATGCCACGCCGTCACCGTCTTCCACGCAATAATCGGCGCCCCCGACAGATTTTGTGATGCCATAACGCCTGACCTGCATCCGCAAGTCATCTCATTTCAATCACTTGTACTGTCTCGAATTCAAATATGACGAAGTCGGGTTGAGACGCGTCTGAACGGCGAGGTCATGCAGCATGCCCCGATTTCCGACCTGCTATTCGATATTCCTTACCTGATCCATTACCTCTCCGTAATCTTTCCGCTTAGTCCGGGTGATGTGATCACGACCGGAACACCCAGTGGAGTCGGGCGAGTGCGCAATCCAACAGTGTTTCTCAGGGCAGGAGACCGGATCGAGGTAGAAATCTCCCGCATCGGAATTCTTTCGAATCCGGTGGAGGATGAACATCAGGCCTTTGGATCCTGACAGTTGTCAGTGAAAGATACGGTTGATGTTCAGGTGATCAGTTTGTCAGCTACTGTTCCTGCAACATCTGTCAAACGGAAGTCTCGTCCGCTGTGATGGTATGTCAACCGCTCGTGGTTCAACCCCATTAGGTGCAGGACCGTGGCATGCAGGTCATGGATGTGCATGCGATCCTCGACTGCATGGTAGCCAAATTCGTCAGTTGCTCCATAGATCATACCCGGCTTGACACCGCCACCTGCCATAAAGATTGAGAACCCGTATGGGTTGTGATCCCGTCCGTCAGCACCCTCCGAGAATGGTGTCCGGCCGAATTCAGTGCACCAGACAACCAGTGTTTCATCCAGCAGTCCCCTGGACTTGAGGTCCTTGATCAAACCTGCAATGGGCTTGTCGACTTCCCGTGAGCGGATGGGATGCAGTCGCAGGATATCGCCATGGTGATCCCATTTTTCTTCAGCACCGGAGTGGGTGGCTTGTACGACACGGACACCGCGCTCGCTGAGCCGTCTGGCTAGCAGGCACTGCCACCCGTAGTCCCGGGTGACTTCTTCATCCAGCCCGTACAATTTACGGGTTGCCTCTGTTTCACTTGAAACATCGAATGCTTCGGGAGCCTCAACCTGCATGCGAAATGCAAGTTCGAACGCCTGTATCCTGGCCTCAAGGTGCGGGTCGAACCGGCGGTCATCAGCATGACGCCGGTTCATCTGCCGCAGGAAATCGAGTTCGAGTTTTTGCTTGTCATCTGTGCTGCCGAGTGGCTGCATGTGTTCGATCGGGTTCCTGATGATGTCATCGACCTGCATGGGGGATGATCCGATCGGTGTCCCCTGGTAGGCCCCAGGCAGGAAGCTGGAAGCGAACAGCTTGTCGCCACCTTGCCACTGGGTCGGCTTGATGCTGATGAAGCCTGGCAGGTTCTGGTTCTCGGTACCAAGACCGTATAGTGCCCAGGAACCCATGCTCGGGCGGGAAAAAGAGAATGTTCCAGTAAACAGTTGCAGCATGGCGGCACCATGATCAACGCCTTCACCTACCATTGAGCGGATCATGCACAAATCGTCGACACACTTGGCAGTCTCCGGGAATAACTCACTGACAGGGATGCCGCTCTGCCCATGGCGCTGGAAGGACCAGGGAGAGCGCATGAGTCCTCCTGCGGACTTGGCATTGAAGGTTAATGCACGCTGGATTGGTAATGGGTTGCCATGATCCTTTTCCAGACGAGGTTTTGGATCGAATGTATCGACATGAGATACACCACCGTGCATGAAAAGCACAATCATGCGCTTTGCACGAGGTGCGAAATGCGGTTCCTTGCCCTGTAATGGGCTGGCAGGCTGCTGGTTCGCTAGCAGCCTGTTGTCATCAAGCAGTCCGTAAAGCCCGAGGGAGCCAAAACCAAGAGCTGCCTGGCGCAGCATTGTCCGTCTTGAGAAGGGTGAATTAGTCAACATAGTGAAACTCATTGGATGCCAGCATCAGCTTGTAAAGATTACTCCAGGAACCTGGCAAAGGACTGGCTGCATCGGCCGTATTTTTGGAACGACCCTGGATGAAGTGCATGGCCTGGGTGTTCTCAACAGGTGTTGCATTGCGTGCAAACACTACCTGGAAGCCACGATTGATGCGTTCCTGGTCCGAGCCTTCAAGTCGCTCTGACAGGCTTTCGGCGCAACTCTGTACAAACTCGCTGTTCAACAGATAGAGAGCCTGGGGAGCCACGTTGGTCACTGATCTTTTGCCGTTTGCAGTTGTTGCATCCCCGAAATCAAAAAGTCCCAGAAGAGTGGGAAGCTTGTTCCTCATCAGCGGTAGGTAGACACTGCGACGCTGGTAGTCGTCGGGATTGATGCGGCGGTTGTTGCGGTCAAACTCCACGAGCTTGCCGGAGTCAGCATCCAGGTTGCCACCCACGGTGAGGTCGAGTTTGCCGCCAATGTTGAGGTAGCTGTCACGCAGTTCCTCGATGGTCAAGCGTCTCCGCTGGAACCTTGACCACAAGCGGTTCTCTACATCCTTGTCCCATGCTTCGGGTGTGATCTGGCTACTCATCTGGTAGGTCGCAGAGTTCATGATGAGTCGGTGCAGGTTTTTGATGGACCAGCCACCTTCAACCAATCTCACTGCAAGCCAGTCCAGTAACTCCGGATGAGTCGGTTCCTCTCCACGCAATCCAAAGTTGTTGGGAGTGCGGACCAGTCCCTCGCCGAAGTGCCAGAGCCAGACGCGATTGACAATTACGCGGGCAGTCAATGGGTTGTTCTCCGAGACCAGCCAGTTGGCGAGTTCCAGACGACCACTGACTGTTTTGACTGCTGGTTGATCCACTCCTGCCAGAATAAGAGGAAAACGCTTTGCTACGAGTGCTCCCTGGTTCTTGTGCTGCCCTCTCTGGAAAATGCGTTGATTGATTGATTCATCCTCGGCAACACTGTTTGCCAGGGGCGGTTCCTGGGGCAAGGCGGCATTGCTCTTTTCAATCCGTTGATCCACTCGTCTTAATAACTCCTTGTCCTGCGGTTCGAATTGATCCTTGATGTCATCCACCTCAAGATCGAAAGGAGCGTTATCATCGACCAGGTCACGGTAAAGCAATGACGTGGGCAGTTCTCCCAATCCTGCAGAGTCCGTCACCTCATCGGCATGCAAGATCTGCTCCAGCCAGGGATCGGCTTGTTCAAGACGTGCATTCAATGTCCTGAGAAACTCGTCCTGGTATTGCATTGCAATCTTTTTTCGTTGCTCCGGCGTTGTCTTACGCCAGTTGGCAAGGTATGGCCTGGGACTTGGCCGGGGAGCCAGGTACTCGCGGAACCACTGCGTGGTTTCAGGGTCCAGTCCTTGTGCGGCCTCTTCCACAGTGGTAGACAGGAAGTGGTTTGCGATTTGTTTGCCTGGACCTTCCAGGATGTAACGAGTCCTGGCGTTGCGCCTAGCAATTGTCTGAATAATCTTCAACTCCTGGATCGCATCAAACTGTGTCTTGTACTCTTCGTAGACTGCGGTCTCTACAAGGGGGTGTTTGTAGTAACGTGAACCGTTCTTCTGCCATTCCACAAAGGACTTTGTGCTGGCCATTATGCCTGCCAGAGCATAGTAGTCCGAGGTAAGGATCGGATCAAACTTATGGTCATGACAGCGTGCGCAAGCAATGGTCAAGGCCAGGAAGGCCTTTGAAGTGGTATCAATCTGCTCGTCCACAACATCGTATTTTTTCTGGACCGGATCGCGTTGCGCCAGTGCCTTGGGCCCGAGTGCCAGGAAACCTGTGCCTATGATGCCTCGTTTATTGAGCGATTCTCCAGCGGGAGCAGGTAGCAAATCCCCGGCAATCTGCTCACGGACGAACTGCGTGAAGGGCAGATCCTCATTGAAAGCATTCACGACGTAATCGCGATAGCGCCAGGAATCACCGAATGGATGATCTTCATCGACACCAGTTGAATCGGCATAACGGGCAACATCCAGCCAGTGCCGCCCCCAGCGTTCTCCGTAATGTGGTGAATCAAGCAGCTTTTCAACCAGTCGCTTGAAAGCGTCAGGTTGCTTGTCAGCCAGGAAGTCCTGAATTTCCTGCTCGCTTGGGGGTAGCCCAAGCAGGTCAAAGTGTGCACGACGAAGCAGCTTGGACTTATCAGCCTGTGTAGCTGGTTGCAAGCCCTTTTCCTCAATCCTTGCCAGGATGAAGTGGTCAATTTCATTGCGCACCCACTCGGCATTTTCGACCTGAGGGGCTGCGGGGTCTGCCGGAGGCTGGAAGGACCAGTGGTCACTTTCGGGAACTTCTTCAATCAGATTGGCAAGGTCTTGCTGGGCAGGTTCGTAATCCGGCCAGGGAGCCCCAAGGCGGACCCATTCGACAAGCGTATCGATAGCTTCTTCTGGTAATTTTGTTCCGGGAGGCATTTTGATCGTGCTCTCGTAGCGCACAGCACGGATCAGGCTACTTGATTCGTCACCACCAGTGACAACTTTCCCCAATACCGTCTCCGGTTTACGGAAATCGATTTGAGCTGCTTGCAGTTTCTCCCCGTGACAGGCTGCACAGTGCTCGTGCAGTAGTGGACGTACCTTGTTCTCAAAAAACTCGTTCATGCCCTCTGCCTGCAGTTCGACAGGCACAAGAACAAAGATAATCAGGACAAAAATCCGCATGGTTGTCAAAACAGGAAATATCGGGTTAATTGCTCCTGAGTATAAGCCTTTTTGTGTCCTTTCTGAATTCTCGATACATGGCTGTGAGTGGCGTTTTGCAAGGAATTATTCCACTTTGACTTGACAGTTGTTTTGACAGCATGATGTAGTCTTGTGAGTTTTCATGCCTGAATATTCTGCTTTTCATGCCCTTATTGCCGTGCTGCCTATCCTGGCAGTAATGTTTTTCCTGGTCGTACTACGTTGGCCAGCTACAAGGGCGATGCCTGTCGCCTACCTGATGACCTCCGGTTTTGCTCTGTTCTTCTGGCAGGTTTCACCCGTTCATGTGGCTGCTGCCTCAATCCGGGGAGCTCTGATTGCCTGCTCCTTGCTATGGATCATCTTCGGTGCCATCCTGCTCTTGCAGACGTTGACCGAGAGCGGTGCTGCTGCAGCAATTCGCAGGGGCTTCATGGATGTCTCGCTGGATCGCCGGGTGCAACTCATCATCGTGGCCTGGATGTTCGGTGCCTTTATCGAGGGTGCTTCAGGATTCGGAACACCAGCAGCGGTTGCTGGTCCATTGCTGCTGGCACTTGGATTCCCGGCCCTGGCAGCAGTGATGTGTACGTTGATCATCCAAAGCACACCAGTTACATTTGGTGCGGTGGGTACTCCCATCCTGGTAGGCATGGCAGAGTCCCTGAATGTCGAACAGGTCGAAACTGCCATTCAGCAGGCGGGTATTTCGTATGAAGTGTTTATTTACCAGATCGGCGTCTTTGCCGCGATCCCGCATGCCATTATCGGTACATTCATCCCGTTGATCATCTGCGGCATGATGACCCGCTTCTTTGGTCAGAACAAGTCCTTCAAGGAAGGACTGGGGATCTGGAAGTTCGGTCTTTTCGCAGGGTTGTCATTCACGGTGCCATATCTTCTGGTTGCTATCTTCCTGGGACCGGAGTTTCCTTCCCTGCTGGGAGGACTACTCGGGTTGACTCTAGTTGTCAGTGCGGCTCGCAAGGGCTTTCTGCTTTCCGGCACAACACCCTGGGATTTTCCACCTCGTGAGAGCTGGCAGAAAGAATGGATGGGAACATTCAGTGGCGACATAAAGAACCAGGGCAAGGAGCTACCGCTGCTACGAGCGTGGATGCCTTATGTGCTTGTTGCCATCCTGCTGGTTATCACACGACTGCCAGCCCTGCCGTTGAAACAGTTGCTGAGTTCAATTCAGATCAACTGGTCAAACATTCTCGGGACTGATCTCTCGCAAGGGATCCAGCCACTTTACCTGCCCGGAACAATCTTCATGGTGGTGTCACTTGTTACTGCGTGGCTTCATGGCATGAAAGCCCAGCAGGTGAAGAATGCCTGGTCTTCCTCTGTACGAATGCTCGCAGGTCCAGCCTTTGCCCTGGTATTTGCTGTTGCACTGGTCCGGGTGTTCATTGACTCCAATACCAACGCATCCGGGTTGGAGAGCATGCCTCTTGTACTTGCTGAATTTGTGGCTGCAGTTGCAGGTGCCAGCTGGCCTTTTTTTGCTGCCATGATTGGTGCCCTGGGGGCGTTTGTGGCGGGCTCGAACACGGTCAGTGACCTGATGTTCAGTCATTTTCAGTATGGGGTTGCTGATCGCATCGGGGTCTCGCACCTGGTCATTCTAGGTCTGCAGGCGCTGGGAGGTGCAGCAGGCAACATGATCACAGTGCACAACGTCGTTGCCGCAAGTGCAACGGTTGGACTGGTCGGCAGTGAAGGACTGCTAATCCGGCGCACCATTTACCCGATGCTGTACTATGTGGTCTTCGCGGGACTACTCGGACTGCTTTTCAGCTACGGCATCTTTTCCGGCAGCTTCTGATCCTCAAGCGGATCATTACGCATCAACCGCCGTAGCGACTGCATTCGCTGCATGAGTTCAGCCGTCGCTGTGACAGCCTGATTCTGGTCGTAAATCACGTGTGGCTCAAGCAGCACGATGAGTTCTGTCTTTGTAGTGGTTCGCTCAGTTCCACCAAACAGCCAGCCAATTACCGGGATCTTGCCAAGGACAGGAACCCGGTTTGAGTTGTACAGGTTTGTCTCCTGAATGATTCCGGCGATAGCCACTGTATCACCATCATTGACAGTGACCTGGGTTCTCACATTGCGCCGGTCGATTGTGGGCGACTGGATTGGCCCGGAGATGCCAGTGGGTGTCGAAACTTCCTGAAGGATCTGCATCGTAATGATGCCGGAAGCATTCACGCGGGCAGTGACCGACAGGCTGACGCCGGTCTGCACGTTTTGAATCGTATTTGTAAACAGAGATGAGCCTTGGGAAAACGTCCCGCCAGCGACTGCCTGGGAAGAGAGGGTGGGAATTGACTGTCCCACAGTGATCTCTGCAGGGATGTTGTCAGTGACGATCAGGGAGGGCGCTGAAATGACCTTGGATTTGCCCTCGCTAGCGCTACCTTCGAGAAACAGTGCCAGCTCGCGGGTACTGCCTACCAGCATCCCGATGCTCATGCCGACCAGCCCAGTTGCAGAGAAGTCGGCATTCAGCTTACCGGTCGTGCGGGGTGATGAGCGGTTCCTGAGGTATGCAGACACCCCACTGGCCAATGACCCGCTGAGGGTCACTTCATAGATCTTGGCGTTGATCAGGACCTGGCGCGGGGGAGTATCAAGTTCAAGCAACGTACTGCGGATGTTGTCCCACTTCTGCTGAGTGGATTGCACAAGTACGAGGTTGTTGACTCGGTCTGCCACGATACGGATCCCTGGGTTCTGATTTTGGTAATTGCCTGTTCCGTCAATTTGCAGACCACCCGGACCAGTTGAGGCCTGTTGCAGAACACCCGGAGAACCCATCAGTCCACCAGTAGCATTGAGCCCGGTTCCGACTGCAAGGTTGCCAGGATAAGCAGAATTTGAAGAGGCACCATACAGTTGCAGGAGTGTGCCGGCGAGATTCTCGGCCAAACCATACTGGGCTTGATAGATGAAGTTCCTTGTGTTGCCGACAGCCTTTTCCCGGTCCAGCTTGTGAAGCCATTCCTCGGCATTGTGAAGGATTTCCTCACTTGGACTCACTACCAGCAGCGAGCTGATCCTGGGCAGCGGTAAAACCCGGATTGCAGGCTGATGCTCTGAGAGCGAGAGCGTTTGCATGACGTTTTCAAGTTCAGAAGCCAGTGTCACAGCGAGGCTGTGCTTGACTTCGAATAGCCGGATTCTCTGCTGGGAGAGTTCTGCAGCGTCGAACATCTGGATAAGCTCCAGCGTGCGCTGCATGTTGCGAGTGTTGTCGAGTACGAGCAGCATGTTTGCCGAGGCAATGACTGAATACCTGGCCCCGCCACCCAGAAACGGTTCGAGGATCTCTCCGATCTCTTCTGCGGAAACATAGTTGAGCCGAATCGCATTGAGCACCAGACGTTCGTCTTCGGGCAGCGCGGTATTATCCGAACGCGGAACGACTGGCATCCTGGCAATTTCGTCGAGTGGAACGATGTGCCAGGAATTCCCGACCTGCACTGCAGCCGTATCATTCATCCGCAGGATTGTTTCAAGAAGCGGGAGCAGATCGCTTTCATACAACGTTCCATATGTGTTGATCGTGACGGTGCCGTCCTGCACCTCGGGATCGACGATGTAGTTGATCTGAAGTCTTTGAGCCAGGATTTCTAGCACCTCGAAAAGGCTGGCATCCCTGAAATTGTTGAATGTGATATTTGCCTCAGCGGATTGCGGGTCTATAGGTTGTGAATAAACTGCACTGGAGAGAAAAAATAGTAATCCCAAGGTGCGGAAGATGGTTGCTGATCGTTTGGTCATGGTCTGGTTTCCTGATGTACTTGTGTTCCTGTTGGGCATATTGCAGTCATTGGCTTATTGGGTCTCCTTTTCCCACCAATGCTGTTTCCCGAATGGGGTGGTTCTTACGTGGCGGATATAGCCCTGGTACCGCGTTCCGTCGTCGGCACCATCGGTTTCATCGGCTGTGAACCTGCCCGGTCTGAACTCCTGGCCGATCCTGTAAATGCCAAGTGCCGAGGATGGGCTGGACAGTGCGGAGGTCCTGTTGGATGGCCGGGAAACCGGGGTTCTGGAAGAGATCGGTACTGTCCTGCGCCGATTGTCCTTGAGCAGGTCTTCCCTGGCAGCCTCGATGCGACGTCCATCTTTCTCAAAGACAAGCTCATCGGGGCCAATCGACTCAAGAACGTAATTGCCGATCATTTCCCCTGGTGATGTCCATTGGGGCTTCTCCCCTGAGTGTGTTGCAAGAAGTGCGACAGGGCCGTTCCCTAAATTTGCAACCCCGTGCAGGATGGGCAAGGAAATGGTTTCAGAGCTATCCCTTACAAGGATCTCAATCGCCGAATTGCGATCTGGGGTAAACAGGAACTGATTGGCGATGTCAGAATAATCGGATGCCCTGACACTGGTTGCCTGGACATTCTCTATGGATGGGGCAGTATGGGACTCTTTCTGGGATTCCTGGAAAATCCCGTTGCGTTCCCTGGCAGAACGATTCTGCACGTAGTAAACCCAGCAGACCCAGATGAGAATGCCGCCAAGACCCAGGTTGACCCAGCGTATCGTGGTACTCACTGAAGGCCCTCCGAGGTTGCATCCCGTTCATTGGCTGACAGGTCACCTGCAGCTGCCAGGTACCCTTCAAGTGTCATCCTCACGGATATGGCCTTGGTCTGCTGATTGTTCAATCCCATCTCGATTCTGCGCGTAGACAGAATGGCTGGGGCTTGTGTGAGGGAGGCCATGAAGTTTACAAATTGTTCGATCGCACAGCCAAACTCCAAAGCCAGGGCTATGCCATTGTAATGAGGGTCTGGTGAGGGGAGTTCTTCAAACCTTGAAGACTGCAAAGAAATGCCCTCTCGCTGGAGAATGTCTGATACAAGAGAGAGCATCTCGGCCTGGGCTAGGGAAGGCGAAACGGAAGCAAGCAATCGTTGGTTGAGGGTTGAAAGGCTCTCTTCGAGAACTTCGCGTTCCAGTTGTCTTGTCGGCTGGTTCCAAGCATGGTTGCGGGCCAGAATGTACTGCTGTTCAAGTTGTTCGACCGATCGAGTTTCAGAGGGTTTGGCAGGATCCTGTATACATGCCCTGCCCTGCCAAAGTATGAATACGCCCAATGCCAGTGTGAGCAATTTCAGGGCGTGCTGGTCACGTTTTGAAAGACTGGCCAGGAAACTCATGGTGCAGGCACCTGGCGCTGTATCAGGACTTCAAACTGGTCACCCAGCTCGTTACGAACCGGAGACCTGACAAACCTTGCATTGTTGAGCAAGGGTGATGCATTCAATACGGCCAGCAGGGGAGCCGCATTCTCGGCAGTACCCGTCATAACGACGTTTTGATCGTCCAGCTTGAGCGAATTGAGCCAAACAGACTTGGGCAATATCCTTGACAGGTTGCCGATTAGCCTGAGGTCGGACTCTGTCCTGGCCTGCATCTGTACTAATGCATCCACACGCTCTCGCAACCCAGTTGTACCCGGTTGGCTTGTTGCTGCGGTCCGAACTTCTTGCTCCAGACGGGCAGTTTCGAGTTGAAGCTGCTTTACATATGAAGAATCCTTAATATGCTGTTGGATCAGGGCCCCAATGCCAAGAACAGTCAGCAGCACAGTCAGAGCAAGTGTCGATATGTGAACCTGTAACGGGTTGGAATGTCGCATCCGAGGGGGCAACAGGTTCAGTCCGGAACCCGTACGTGGGCAAGCAGATACAAGAGCGGTAGCAAAGACACTGGCATCCCTCTTCAAGTCGAATTCACCCGTACTTTGCACTGGTACCGGCAATAGTGCTTCGGCAGGGATGGGGTTGAATCCTGCTTGAGTTCCCATTTCCTGTGTATCCCCGGTGAGTACAAGATTTACGGTTTCACCAAAAGGAAGTTGCAAGTCCTCATAAACCAGTTGAAGTGCGTTTGGAAGTGTGATGCTGCCCAGATCAAGCGTGGAACTCCAGGCAGAGGTTCCAGGTGTTTCGCCGTAAAGCTCCAGCGATGAGTTATGGATGTCGCCAACGAGAAAGGGTCTTGGCGTTTCCTTTTGCTTAAACCTTACTGCGGTATACCATGTGGTTGCCGAAGTGACACAGGATGCCATGTGAATCCCTGCCTGTGCGAATCGTTCCACATAGTCATCAATCCGTGCAGCTTCTGCTATCAGGACTGCCACCTGCACTTGCCCTGTAGTTGTCGGCTGACTGTCGGTCAGTGCAGTGGCATGATAAACCGGAATATTTTCATAAGGGTGCAGTGTATGCAGCTGAAGATTAATTGCAGCATCCAGTTCATTGCGGTTCATTGCAGGCATCTGAAGTGTGCGAAAGATAACTTCCTGGCGGGGCAAGCAAAGCGTTGCTGGAATGTTCTTCCAGCCCAGACCTTGCAGGAAAGATGCGTACTCCACACCCCACTCCTGGGGAGCACGATCTCTGTAACTTTCAATCAGGATCTTGCCAACTACCTGAACTCCAGAAGCTCGGGATCGCACTGCGACGATTACCAGATCATCTCCACGAATGCAGATTCCGCATCCGGTCCCCCATTTGTAGAGGTTTCTTAGCATAAAATCTATTTCTTTTACCTGGTCCTGAACTGGCTTTTCCTGCAAGCAGTTGACCCTCTACTGGGTCCAGCACAGCCCCGAATCTCTACGGGTATCCCTATTGCTTTGTATAGACGCTGAATCATGCCCAAAAGACGAACTGGGCTTTGGATGATGAATGGACTAACAGGTATTCAACTGCTGAAGCGATCGCAACTGAGATTGGTACCAAAGGTAAGGGTCACCGGGGCGGAGGAACTCAAGCTGGAGGGGGCGGACCGCGGCCAGAGAGTCTGGCAGCGGGAGCAGTTCTGGCTGGTCTGTAGCGGACAAGGGGACGAGCGGACGGGGATTGGGAAAGTGCCCACGTCGAGGCGGTAGTAAGAGCAGGCGTTGCAATTCACTTTGTTTCATGAAAAACACGCTGGATTTTTCGGTTGAACTTTTGTTGAATCATTAGGCAAGCAATTAAATCTGGCACAGGTGGTGGCGGCTTGGCAGGGCAGCCTGCATTGCAGACTCAATGGTGACTTCACGAATGAGAGTGACCCCAAGGAGTATGCACCTGACCCCTATAAACTGTTCGCGGGGACGTTTGAGCGTGTGTAGTTCCTATTACTGCGGCCGACGTGGACGTTCATCCGTGAGTCGGGTAGACCGGTTAGACGGCGACTCCCATTTCGTCCCACGTCACCATGCGTCGTTTGTAGATCGCCTCGCGTCCCATGATCCCGGTCAACGCGGAGATCACGGCCGTTTCGATATCGGCCATCGGCTTTCTATTCTCGCGAATAGCTCGTACGAAGTCGTCGTGGGCGGCGTCGGTGAGGTCAACGTTTTCATCCGCTTTGTGCACCACTGGCTCGGCGTTGCCATACATTTCATAAAACGTCCACGACCCGTAATCCAACTCGATTGCGCCCTTCTCTCCGTAGACGATGAACCACTGGCCGTTCGGCAGTTTCTTGAGCTTTCGTGGATGGAGGTAGAGTTGGCTGAAATCGAGGTGCATGTCGTTCTGGTAGACGTACTCGACGCTGAAGCCGTCCATCATGACCGTACCCGCGGGCATTGGTTCCGGCAGATATCTCTTGCCGTGGCCGAAAGCACTCACAGGGCGGCTGCCCGCGAGCCAGTTGCAAACGTCAAGGTTATGAATAGAATTCTCGACGATCAAGTCGCCCGAAAGTTTGACGTCGTTATACCAGCCAGGAAATCGCCGTTGTTGACCGCTGCCACCATCGCGTCGCGCTCCGGGTCTTGATGGAGTGCTGTGCCGCTGGGCCTTGATGACGAGTGGCTTGCCGATGAGTCCATTCTGATGGATCTGGTTGACAGCCTCGCGTATGTGTTGGGCATTGCGCGACTGAAGTCCGACTTGAAAGACTGCCTTCGATTTGCGCGCCGCGCTCAGGACGAGTTTGATTTGGCCGGGGTTGATTCCAAGAGGCTTCTCGCAGAAAACGTGCTTGCCCGCGTTCAAAGCAGCAGCCGCCATTTCCGCATGCAGATGGCAGGGCGTTGCTATCAACACAGCGTCTACGTCGCTTTGGCCGAGCACCTCCTTGTAGTCGCTGAAGGGTTTCGGGTCATCGGCCTGCGTCATACTCAGCGCACTGTCGCGGGCCGACGCATCAATGTCGCAAACAGCCTGGATCGTGAAGTCCGGACGCTCGACGAATCGCCCCAGGTGGGTGTAGCCCCGCTTACCGACACCGATCATCCCCATGCGCAAAGGATTACTCTGGACGGCGGGAAGAACTGCGGCCGCAGTGGCTGTGGCCACTCCTTTAAGAAATCGGCGACGCGCCGTTTTGTTGTTATCCATCTTGATCTCCGTCGAAAGAAGTTGTAGCTTGCCCTCAGGCACCGATCAGTGTACCGTTATACATTAAACTCACGTTGCCATTACGGATGAAGCTATTGGAAGCAGAGATCACGAACGCCTGTCAAGCTTGGTCATGAAGCACTGCAAGAGAATTCCAATATCATCGCCAATCTTACGCTCGATTTTGACGGCAGTGTTACTTGTCGTCGGAGTGGCTTTGCCACACTTCGCCCAGCCCCATGGCTTTGTTTCGCTCTCACCAAGAATCGATCTCGGCGAGCACTGGATCGTCGAGGGTTCCGCACCTGACACTTGGTCGGTGAAGGACGGTGTGATCGTTTGCAGCGGAGAGCCCAACGGCTTTCTGCGGAGCAAGAAGTCCTACCGTGACTTCATTTTCCGGGCGGAGTGGCGGTTCCAGAAGGAAGGTTGGACAGAAGATCCTCCCACATACCCAAACGCAGGTTATTTTATCCACGCCGGGGTTGTCGAGCGAGACTGGCCAAAGTCACTGGAGGTTCAAGGGCACTACGGTGAAGCGGGGAGCTTGTTTGGTGTTAGCGGGGGCAGTGTTGTTGGCGCCCGTCGTGGGCCGATCCCCGAGAACCGTAAACCGTTTGGTGACTGGGAAAGCATCGAGATCAAGTCTCTCAATGGCTTGATCACCGTCATCCTCAACGGCAAAAAGATGAATGAAGGGCAAGACATCGAGCCGAAGGAGGGGAACATTTGTCTCCAATCGGAGGGGTGGCCTGTGTACTATCGCAATCTGGAAGTGAAAGAGCTCGACTGAGCCTACCGTTATCGGCTTTAGGCTCGCCCAAACCCCGATGCGAGACGCCGCAACGGTCTCGCTGGGTCAATACAAAAATCTGGCGTCATGGATCTCAAATAAGTCGATAACGACGCAGAGCGCAACGGCGGCGCTGATTTCTTACAGCTCCCCAGCAGTAACGGCGTCGACTCAGGACTCTAACCTACTGAGTGATAAGGACTTCACTCTGTGGAGGGGAAGGCTCTGGCCTTGGCGGCAACGCCAAGACGAAACTGGCCCCGCGAAGCAGGAAGTCAGCTTTGAACCCGTTACGGATGGGAAGTGGAGTGCCAGGTGGTGCACGTGATTCGACGGCAAGTGCGGTGAAAGCAGATGCAGCGGCCAAGGTCCGAGAAAGTGGAAAGATCGATATCCCACATATAGACAAGACAGGAGGCCTCACGTAACGGAATTGGGCCGTACATCACTCTGCTTGTAATCGCAAATTCACCGCCAAAAGTTCAGTCCTTTGCACAACTCAATTCGAATACTACTGGTTACGGACTAATATCTGATCATCGTGTAATGAGTACGTTTGGGTTACACAGATATTTTTAAGGAGAATATGGCAGACCCTAGATAGGATGCTCATACCAGCGAGCTATCTGGAGTAGGGTTCCCCCTTGGGACGGGCCACGAGTGACGATCGCGGATACTGCTCTTTCTGAGGAAGTTTCCTTGAGTTTAGTTGTGGCGATCATTATCCAGCCATCCGGGTTGTTGTCGACACCTAAAGGGATGAGTGGATTGTGTCGTGTGAGTTCGTTCAAAACTGGATCCCCTGCTCTTAACGGGCGCTCACTACGTATCTTTTCGATTAGTTCTACGAGTGGATCCGGAATGCCTGCTGCAGACAGCACTTCTCCTGCAGCAGCATTGATATCTAGGGATACCGCTGGTTGCGTTTTCAAAAAGCGCAGCAACCCTTTTGTGTGCAGTAAGACCGATTTTCTGGAGTCTGAGTTCAAGGAATCCGGATCCGTGAGGCCCACTCTTTTTGTAGTTCCATAGACGATGTCTTCAGTGAACCCGGGGAGTGCGAGTAATTCCTCGACTTCCTGGATTGCTGCAGAATAATTCCTGGGAGATGCCCTGGAACTGAACATGCTGTTCAATTGGTAGTCCTGGCTATTCCCTTGTTGCAACTTTTTTCTGTAATCAATGACGCTGGAAGCCAGGATTTCTGCTTTCTGGGTGGGAACCCCCATCCTGATCAGTAGTTGTGAAAATACATCCTGACTGACCTGGTTGATGCCCAGTTTGCCAGCCTCAGACACGATTTCTACTTCTACATTCCCGGATTTGAACCGATAGCGACGGACCTGACGTCCGGTTGGCAGTTGACTTCTGGCTCCAGCTTCAAAAGACATTTCCTGCATGGCTGCCTGGATCCCTCCCTGAGACAGGTAATAGGCCTGCGTGGTGTCCAACTGCAGGGCAACCTTGTCCAGTGCACCACCAACACTTGAGGACATTGAAAACCCAAGTACTGCGAGAACTGCAGAAACACCGAGTACAGCCAATAAGGCAGAACCCTGCTCTTTTCGATCTCCAGGATGTCTCGGCCATCCAGATCGATGATTCATGATGATCAGAAAGCTGCCCTCTCACGCCCTGTGAGTGCAGCTGGGATCTGGCTTGTAACAGTGATATGTCTAAGTCGACCCGGGAGTCCTTCACGATTTGAATCCGAGATCTCTATCTGTACGGCAAGGGGTAGTCTCTCCCTGTCAGTCCATTTCGAGACCCATTGGGTTGATTCCTTCGGGAGCAGTGTTTTTCGCAGATATCGAAAGTTGCATGCAGAAAGATTTTCAGCAAGTGTCATTGAATCGGTTTCTTGTACGACTGGCATGAAATGAAGTTGTGGAGCAGTACCTGGAAGACTGTTGGGGGCGATCCCGGTTACCAATTGTCTGAGCCCCTGTGGGTCGGGACAGGGCTTGTCGCTCAGGATCAGATGAACTCCACTGCTGTCAGACACTACGCGAAAAGCAAGCAGCCGGAGTCCGCTCCTTGCTCCTCTACGTGGTGAAAAAGTGCTGATCCAGCACATAACCTGGAAATCACCCTGAAAGAACAGCAACTGCCCGCCCTGATTTGCAGAAGGTGCAGGCCTGTAAGGCACAAGACTGGTGATCGCAGAGTGCAGTACCGCATTCAGGTTCGAGGTGTTGCGACTCACGCTGATCTGCTGGCTCGTAACTCGCCATCCATTGACAGCAGAACTGAGTGCAGCAAGCAGGGCGGTAGAGATCAGGCCCAGCAACGTCAGGGCAACAAGGAGTTCAATCAAGGTCACGCCGGCGATCAACGGATTGCCCCGCTTGTTCGACTTGCCGTGATTCCTTTTCATCGGACTTTCATTCGCCGATACCCCTCCAAATGGAATTGCGTATCGGAATTAACCTGGACATCAAGAGAGACCTGAATGAGATGGAAGCCAAAAACATCACCCTCAAACCCGTCAACAGGGACTGCAATTGCCTCCCATTCAGCATTTTCGTGAAAGCTCCCATTGATAGGTTGATTGAGTAGCAAAGGCTCGATCACAAGAAGTTCATTCAGCCGGGATTTGGCCAGCATCACCGCATGTTCGTAATCACGAGCAGAAGACGCACCAACTGCAGCTGAACTGAAGACTCCCAGGAGTCCTGTAATCAGGATCACTAATAAAGTGGTTGCGACGATTGCTTCAAGTAGTGAGAGCCCATGCTCATTCCCGAATCTGGCTCTGGCCCCGGTTCTCATTGCGTCCTCAGCGCCAACTAACAATATCCTCTGCGGAGCCTTCACCATCTGGTTCACCGTCAGCCCCGTAGCAGAGGATTTCGGGCCCCAAATCGTTTTCACCCGGATAGCGATAGATAAAGGGGTTGTTCCAGGGATCAAGTGGAATCTCCTTGTTGAGATAAGGTTGGATTGCTTCCAGCCCCTCCTGCACAGATGGATATTTGGCATGATCCAGGTTGTAGCGTTGCAGTGCCATCATGAAAGATTCGATCTGCGCCTTTGCAGCGGCATGTCTTCCCTGGTCGGCAACCGGTCCAAGCCGCTGCCATGCGATCGCAGCGAACATGGCCATGATGGTCACAGTGACCAGCATTTCGATCAACGTGATACCAACACGCCTGGAGTGTTTTGAAGAGTTTGTTTTTGTGATCATCTAGAACCCTACTTGGTAGATGCTGGTCAAGGCCAGCATGATGCTGAAAATCATGACACCAATGATGCTCCCCAGAAAAAGGACCACCATTGGTTCGAACAATGCTGTAAAGCGCTTGATCGATTCACGTGTCTGCCGCGCATGGATTTCTGCCAAGCGGTCGAACATCGTATCAAGCTTGCCAGTGCGTTCACCGACGGTAAGCAGTCGGCCTACCAATTGCGGCAGTACACCGGAGCGCATAACGGGCACAGCAAGACCTTCACCTCGCTTTACCCCCTGTATGACTGGCTCAAGTAAAGCATCAAGTGCTCTGTTCGACAAGATGCCCCTGGCAATACCCAGAGCCTCAACAAGAGGGACAGTGCCTGCAAGAAGAGTTCCCATGGCACGGGAAAACCGTTCCGTCTCGCTTGCCAGCAGTAGTTGGCCGAGGAACGGCAGTCGTAGCAGCCAAGTATCCACACGGGTTCGTCCGGAAGGGGTTTGTATCCAGGCAAGCATGGCCCCAGCCACAAAGAAAAGCAAAATACTGACCGGCAACCACCAGTTTCTGACAGCAGTGCTAGTGCTGAGGAGGATCTGCATGGATGCCGGGATTTCCCAAGCGTTCGTCTGGAATGATGCAGCAAAATTTGGAATGACGTAATAAAGCAGTAGCAGGATGGAAACGGATCCAACCAGTAACAAAAGGACTGGATAGATCAGGGCAGAGAGTATGGATTCACGGAGTTCATTCCGTGTTCGTTGAAAAGAGGCAAGGCGCTCCATGACAGCTGGCAGGCAACCACCAGCCTCTCCAGCCCGGACCATATTGATGTAAAGCCGCGAGAAGCAGTCGGGGTGCTGGGCAAGGGAATCGGCAAATGATTCTCCGCTTCGCAAGGACTGCAGGACGCGTTGAAAGACAGCCGAGATGCCCTTGTGGACTCGGGCTTCCGAACAGATTTCAAGAGCCTGTTCCAGCGGGATTCCTGCAGAGAGTAATGTTGCGGTTTCCTCTGTAAAACGCAAAACATGCTTTGTGTTCCGCAGGGCTGAGGGTAGTAGCCAGAAGAGTCTGCGTGGTCTAGCTGAGCCTACATAGGTAGCGACCAGTCCTCGGTCCTGCAAGCTTTGTACTGCAGCAGGGACGTCCTCGGCACTCAACCTGCCATAGAATGGCGTACCGTCTGCTCCAATTGCTTTGTAGTAGAGCGTTTCCATTAGAATGCTGCCTTTGTACCCTGGAGGATATCCTGCATGAAAACCTCCTTTGTGCCTCTCAGGATTCCTGTGTTGCCCGGAGTCCCTCTTCCAGGGTTGTCACGCCTTGGTCGATCTTATCCCAGCAGTCCTCCTGAAGACTGCGCATGCCCTGGTCGCGGGCTGCCTTCCCCAGAGCAGAAGCCGTACTGTTGTTCATTATCAGGCGATGGATCACTTCATTGAGTTCGAACAGTTCGAAAACACCGATCCTGCCATGAAAGCCCTGGCCGCGACAGGCTTCACAGCCTGCTCCCTTCCAGGTCTGGATTCTACGGCTGTCAGGTGCCGTGACCACCTCGTCACACTGACGGCAGTTGCTGCAGATCACACGCACCAGTCGCTGAGCAAGAACCCCAACCAGTGAGGAAGCAAGCAGGTAGTTTTCAACTCCCATGTCAGTTAACCGGGTAATGGAACTTGGGGCATCGTTGGTATGCAGGGTGGAGTACACGGAATGCCCTGTCAGCGCTGCACGGATTGTGATCTCCGCAGTCTCCCGGTCGCGTATTTCACCGACCATGATGACATCGGGGTCCTGGCGAACAATATGCCGAAGTCCTGAAGCGAATGTTAATCCAATTGAGGGATTGACGTGAATCTGATTGATGCCACTCATCCTGTACTCGACAGGATCCTCGATTGTGATGATATTCAGGGCTGTCGAATTGATACGTTTCAGCGCAGCATAAAGTGTCGTTGACTTGCCACTGCCTGTGGGGCCAGTGACTAGCAGTAGTCCATGAGGTAGGGAAGTGAGACGCTCCATGCGAGATAGCAACTGGGCATTGAAGCCGAGAGACGTTAAATCCAAGAAATCAGCGGTTGAACGGTCCAGAATCCGCAAGACAACCGATTCCCCATGCAGAGTGGGCAGGGTGGCAACTCGAAGGTCGAGGTCCTTCCCATGAACCTTGATCTGGATACGACCATCCTGAGGCAGGCGGTGTTCGGCAATGTTCAGGTTGGCCATGATCTTCAGTCTTGAAATAACGGCTGCTTGCAATGTGGCTGGTGGAGCTGGGCGCTGTTCAAGAACCCCGTCAATACGGACTCGCAGCTGGTAAGCTTTCTCGCCAGGCTCTAGGTGAATGTCGCTGGTTCGTTGCTCAAGCCCTTGAGCAATCAGGGAGTTGACATAACGGATAACTGGTGTCTCGCTGGCCATGTCACGCAATTGCGCAACATCTTCATGACCTGTACCCATGAACCCACGTCCATCTGTTTCCGGTGTTGCCGCATGCCCGTAGTGCACTTCAATGGCCCCAAGGATGTCATTTTCAGCAGCAAGAACGATCGAAATGGGTTGACCAGTGAGTGTGCGAATGCTGGTCTGTGTTTCAAGGTCCAGCGGGTCCGCCATCGCCACTCTTAATGCAGTGCCATCCTCACCCAAAGGCAGAAACCGGAACTGGCGCATGTAGCTTGTCGGAATTTGCGGGGTTGCTGGCAGTCTGGATGGGAAGTCGTGGGCAGAAATTAAAGGAATACCGAGTTGCTCGGACTGTGTCTTAAGTACATCACGGGGGTTCACATGTCCAAGGTCAACCAATATACGTCCCAGCCTCTCACCATGCTCACGCTGCAGCATCAATGCCTGGTTGAGATCCTGGACATTCAGTAGCCCCTTCTCGATGAGAATTTCACCAAGTTGCTTGGGCATCCTGGACGTTACTATTTGTGTTGCTGCTTCCGCCATGTGCTCTGTATTTCCAGACAGTGAGGAATCAGGACCTGAATAGGCTTAGTAATACTGCGTTTTCACTCTTCCACCACTTAGCAGTGAGCCCCTTGTGGCACTCATGACAATTTGTCCTGGAAGCTGGGTGCGATCTTCCCATGGGAAATGAAAAAGTTTGATTGCCAGGGTGACATGCTCATCTGCAGCAAGCTCAGACAGGGCAGTACCATCCTGTATCAGGATTTCACGCATTTTCAGTAGCAGTGGTTCCATGCTGCTGCGTTTGTGAAAATTCAACTGTCGAATCTCTTCTGCTGTATATGACTGCCTGAATGGACTCAGGTTTGCTGTCGGCACAAGGTTGACTTCGATGGATAAAACAGCACCATAGCCCCCGAGGTAGACACTGCGGGTTGCCCCGACAACTGTAATGGGTGAATTGCCACCAACGAAGCGAAAATGCCTGTCGAGTGACCTTTCCATGGTTTCGAGCTGCTCTGTGAGGGGGGATTCCTCCAGACTGATGCTCTCAGCACCGAGCACCCCTGCAAGTAACAAGATGGAAACGATGTATTTCATTGCAGACCCTCAAATGCCATAGCCAAGTCAACCTGGAAGAGCTGTCGTTTGAGCATCTCGTGCTTTGCATTCACGAATTCGTAACCGGCGACAGAGTCCTCCTGAACCTTGGAAAGTTCGCTGTAAAGGACAGCGAGTTGAGCCTGGACCCATTCTTCATCCACACCTGTGTGCAGGCTTTGTTGCAATGTGTTCAACCAGCGTTCTTCACTGCGCACGAATTCTTCTTGCAAGACCTCGCGTAGTTGGGAGTTGGTCCAGTTGAGCGAAGTGGTTGCCGGAGAATGACCGACTGCCAGCGTCCATCCGTCGGCATGGCGTGTAAGTGTGGGGTTGCTGGCCCAAATGCCGACAAGTATTACCAGCCCAAGGATCGCAGCGGTTGCCATCAAACGGGGTGTGCCTGTCCAGATCTGTTGCCAGAATTTCTGCGCTGCTGAAGGTTCAAGGACAGGATCTGACACAAAAGCGATACGTTGTGGAATCGCTTCCTCAGGCAAACTCTGCAGTGCTTGCAGGGATATGCGCAGCCTTTCGAGTTCGGCTCGGCAGTCAGGCGAGCTTTCAAGAGAAGCTTCGATAGCAGCACACCTCTGTTCTGACAGCTCTCCCAACAAGTAATCCTTTAATTCATCGGGGGAATGACTCATCTTCATACTCCTGTTTTCTGTGACATCCAGTTCATGCGGAGACGGGTGCTAGGATGTTTTTCAGCACATCAAGGGCGCTGTAAAGCCTGGACTTGACTGTTGAAACCGGGCAATCCAGAATCCGCGCAATCTCGTCAAACTTGAAACCCTGGTACACCTTGAGCAACACGACCTGTTTTTGCTGCGAGGTCAGGGAGCCGAGTGCTTGCTCAATCAGGAAACCCAGTTCAGTGCTTCCATATCCTGAGCCCCCCAGCCAGGTCCTTGGCAGGCTGGCGGTGTCAACAGCAAGTTCAAGCTCATCATTTGTAGTCGCGAGTTTGCCCCTGCGGAGTAGCGATGCCACTTCGTTGTGTGCAATCCGGAACAACCATTGAGGGAAGCGGTCAATTTCCTTCAATCCGTGAATACCCCGGTAGGCCTTGAGGAATGTTTCCTGACTGAGTTCCAGGGCATCGTCCCTGTCTCCGATTGATCGCAGGAAATAATTGTAAATTTTCTTTTCCCACCGCGAGACGAGGATGTTGTAAGCCTGCACATCACTGTTGCGGGCGCGCAGGATCAGGTCACGATCCTTGATGTTGTGTAAGATCAGCGATTTACCCGTCCTAGAGTGCAAGACGCAAAAGAGCAAGAAAAAGACGAAAACAATGTATGAAGATTGGGAATAATCCTGGTTCCTCAGCTCAAAGCGTGGCAGTGAAGAAAGTACTTGTCAATTTTTTAAAAACTATTGCCGTAAGAAATGAGTTCACATTCGTCTTAGGAGTGCTGACAATAACTACGGTTCGGTTTCCTTCTCCTTGTGAATCTGTGGTTAGCAGAGCGACGGGGCGAAAGTCCCGTCGCTTTTTTTCATTAGCCCAGTCAAGGCGCAATCCCTGTAAATCTGGTAACGGCTGTAGCCGGTTGGCTCTACTGCTTACAGGCAACAGTCTCTGCTGTCAGTTTTGGTTCTGACACGGGATATGGTTTGTTGAATACTGTCCTGCTATCGTTCTGCTGCTCCATCCAGTCCGTGAGTTGCCTTTTCAGTTGTTGCTGTCGTTCGCTGTAGTCAGGATTTGTTGCAAGGTTGTTTCTTTCGTAGCTATCGATCTGAAGATCGTACAGTTCTTCTGCAGGGTTTGAGCAGTTTATTCTATATCTATGTATATCCGTGTAATAATGATCTATATGATTAGATTGGTTGCCATTGGTGAAGCCTCCCAAGTATTAGGCGTGTCCATCGTCACCCTGCGGCGTTGGGAGGCGGCCGGGAAGTTGATCCCGGAGCGTACGGTGGCGGGGCACCGTCGCTACGATCTCGCCAAACTCAAGCCCGAGCTATTTCACACGGACACATCCGAGCGGCGTACGGTCGCCTAGGCGCGGGTTTCCAGCCACGACCAGAAGAACGATCTGGAACGCCAGAAGCAGGTGTTGGAACTGTATTGTGCGCGCCAAGGCTGGACCTTCGCAGTGGTCACCGACCTTGGCTCCGGCATGAACTACCGCCAGGAAGGTTTAAAGCGTCTGTTGAACGATGTGGTGGAGGGCCGCATCGGGCGCCTGGTGATCACCCACAAGGACCGGCTGTTGCGCTTGGGCGCCGAACTAGTTTTTGCTATTTGCGAAGCCAAACAAGTCGAAGTGGTGATCCTGAACCAGGGCGAGGACACCAGTTTCGAGGAAGATTTAGCAAAAGACATGCTGGAGATCAGCACCGTGTTCAGTGCCCGGCTCTATGGCAGCCGCTCGCGCAAGAACCAGCAGCTGCTTGATGGCGTGAAGACGGCCGTGGAGGCATCGCAGGCATGCTGATTGCCCATCAGATCGCCCTGGATTCAACCAACGTGCAGGCGACGTACATGGCACGGGCGACAGGCACGGCGCGGTTTGCGTACAACTGGGCGCTGGCCGAGTGGCAGCGTCAGTATGAGGCGCACCGGGCGGATGAGTCTCTACCCAAACCGGGCCAGTTGGCCTTGCGCCGCCAGCTCAACGCCATCAAGCGCGAACAATTTCCTGGGCTGCTGGAGGTCACCAAGAACGCGCCGCAGATGGCGATCATTCAACTGGGCCAAGCTTTTGCGAACTTCTTGGCCGGCCGTGCCCGTTACCCTAAATTTCGCAAAAGGGGCGTCCATGATCGGTTTACGCTCACCAACGACCAAATCCATAGCGACGACCGGCGCATCCGCATCCCCAAGCTTGGCTGGGTGCGGATGCGCGAGCCGTTGCGATTTGTTGGTTATAGCCAATCTGCCACGGTCTGCCGGGTGGCCGATCGCTGGTTCGTCAGCCTGACCGTGGATACACCCGCTGTCTCTTATCTACCGCCAGCCGAAAACCAAGGCGGGGTTGGTGTGGACTTGGGGGTATCCGCTTGTGCGGCGCTCTCGACGGGAGAAGTCAAGGTTGGACCTAAGCCGCACAAGGCATTGCTCAAGCGCCTACGGCGCTTGTCGCGCAGCTTGAGCCGCAAGCAAAAAGGCTCTGCCAATCGCCGCAAAGCCAAGGCGAAGCTGGCGAGGCTGCCTGCCCGCAGCGGCAACATCTGCAATGATGCCCAGCACAAGCTCACGACTGATCTCACGCGCCGGTTCCACACCATCGGCATTGAGGATTTGAACGTGAGAGGTATGATGGCAAACCGCCATCTGACGCGATCCATTGCCGATATGGGGTTCCACGAGTGCCGCCGACAGCTTGAGTACAAGGCGGCGCTGCGCGGCGGTGTTGTGATTGTCGCGGACCGATGGTTCGCGAGCAGCAAGACATGCTCGGGCTGCAGTCTTCGGCTGAACCGTCTGCCGCTAGCGGTTCGCACGTGGACATGCTTGGGCTGCGGCATGGCGCATGACCGCGACGTGAATGCTGCGATCAATCTAAAGAACTACGCCGTGAGTTCCACGGTGTCTGCCTGTGGAGGGGAAGGCTCTGGCCTTGGCGGCAACGCCAAGACGAAACCGGCCCCGCGAAGCAGGAAGTCAGCTTTGAACCCGTTTAGGCAGGTTTGATTAGGTATGACAGAACGGTTCCTTCACCAGTTAAATGGAATTAGGCAAACCGGAACCAAATGGTTGCTACTTGCATTGAACCTCACTACGCATGCAACAAAGTGCACGATTGATCGTTAATGTTGATGATTTTGGCTTTACGCATGATGTCAATGAAGGCATCCTGGAAAGTCACTTGCATGGAATTGCCCGGTCCACTTCCCTCATGTCCAACGGAGCTGCATTCGAGGATGCAGTTCATCTTGCAAAAGAAAACCTGATTACACACAAGACTCATCCAACTTTAGAAGGCGGCACGGCATCGGTGGAGTGTTCGCCGAGGCGTACACGAGGCGGGGGACAAGATTGGCGAGCTGGTAGCGGCGGTTGAAGCGGTAGGAGAACGCCGCCAGGTAGCGCGGCACGTGCTTGGCGTCGATCGCGTGGTAGGTGCCGTCGATGGATCGCTTGACGTTGCCGAGCATTGTGTTGACCCACCGCAGGCGGGGTTCCTCGCAACTGTCCGGGCCCCCGCCGGTGACAGTCGCGAGGTGCTCGCAGCCGGCCTCGGTGACACCCCGGAAGCAGGCCAAGCCGTCGGATTGCACCCTGGTGCCCGGTTGGAGGTGGCGTGCGGCCCAGCCTCGCAGGACGGCCTTGCGGAAGCCCTTGACGCGGCTCATGCGCAGCTTGTGGGGCCGGCTGGCCGCGGTGATTTCGACCGCAGCGACGAACGGCGTCTTGCCCGCCCCAATAGGCGTCGTCCACTTGCACGATGCCGGCCAGCGGGACGCGCTCGTCGCGCTCACGCATCGCCTGCATCAGCTTGTGCTTCAGCTGCCAGGCGGTGTTCTGGCTGACGCCGAGCTGGCGTGCCAGCTCGAGCAAGGAGATGCCGTGCTTGGACTGCGTCACCAGATGGATCGCAAGGAACCAGGTGGTGAGCGGGAGCTGCAGGCGCGGCAACGGTAGCCTTGAGGCCAGCGCGCCTTGTGGATGGCTTCGGCGCACTGCGGCTCGCTGCCGTAGCGTTGCAGGAAGGCTCCCAGGCTCAAACCTTTCTGGAATTGAACTCGATTGCGTTGCATTATGTAACTCCTTACAGATCAGCTATCTGCACGTTCCATGATAGCGAATGAATAGAGAAAACGCAATGCTGGAGCCCAGCTCATTTGCTCTTCGGAACTGGCCGTAAACCTGGATGAGTCTTGTGTGTAATCAGGATATATTTTAAGCGCAATCACTGTAGGGAGGCTCGTTCCATGCCAAATTCACTCCGCCTGACCGTATTGGTGGTGCTGGCGCTAGCGAGCGCCGCTGCTGTTCAGGCATAGAGCCGAGCCCAAGGGAACCGCGAGTCTGGCCCTGGGTTCCAGCCGCCCGAGGGCATCACTGCTCACCGGGACATGGTTTTTGCGTCCGTCGGTGATCGCGATCTCCACCTTGACCTCTACGTGCCTGAGACCAGACCCGCGAATCCCATGTCGCTAATCGTTTGGATCCATGGCGGCGGCTGGCGAGGGGGATCGAAGGAGGGTCTTCGTCGACCAGGACCCATCCTTGAGCGCGGCGGCTACATCTTGGCCTCCGTCGAATACCGCCTGAGCGGTGAAGCCATCTTTCCCGCAGCGATTGCGGACTGCAAAGCGGCCGTGCGCTGGTTACGCGGGAATGCTGCAGAGTACGGTATCGATCCGGATCGGGTGGCCGTTTGGGGCTCGTCCGCAGGTGGCCATCTTGTTGCGCTGCTCGGCACGGCCGGGGACGTCAAGGAATGGGACGCAATTCACGCGGAGAACCAAGATGTCTCCTCCAAGCCGACCATCGTTTGCAACTGGTTCGGTCCGACCGACTTTCTGCGAATGAATGACTTCGAGGGGCGGATCGACCACAACGCAGCCGGTTCCCAGGAGTCCGAGTTCATCGGCGGCCCGATCCAGGAGCATCCCGACAAGGCGCAAAGGGCAAACCCGATCACCTACGTATCCCCAGACGATCCGCCAATGCTGCTCATGCATGGTGAGAAGGACCGAGCGGTTCCATACAATCAGAGCGAACTGCTGTACGCCGCACTACAGAAGGCCGGTGTGGAATCGCGCCTCTACAAGGTTGTCGGAGCCGATCACGGCTTCCGCAATCCAACGAAGGATACTCCCGAGTCACTTTTCCAAATGGTTGCCGATTTCTTTGACCGCCACCTCAATCCCTAGAGCCATGGCCAGGCTCGTGAAACTCCTGGCTGTGATGGCCCTCTGCGGGCCAGTTCCGGCGCGAGCCGTGGCCACGAGTCCCGACATCCTCTTCATCGCCATCGACGATCTCAACGACTGGGTTGGACCTCTCGGTGGTCATCCCCAGGCGAAGACGCCAAACATCGATCGCATTGCGGCACAGGGGATGACGTTTACGAACGCCCACTCGACTGCGGCTATCTGCAATCCGTCACGCAGTTCCCTGATGAATGGCATGCTGCCCTCCTACATCGGTGTGTACGGCAACAACGACGATTGGCGGAACTCGCCCGCGCTCGAGGGAAAACCCGTGTTGCCGCTCTTCTTCCAGGACAACGGCTACCGAACGCTCGGCGGAGGCAAGCTCTTCCACAGCCACACGTACCATCCCAACGCATTCTATGGACTGCTCCCTCGCAAGGGGTTTGACGGCTACTACCCGGCGATGGACCGACAACTGCCGGAGGAGATTCGTCCGCTGGGCTGGCCCCTCAACGAGAACCCCAACCTGGTTTTCGGATTCTTCGACTGGGCTCCGGTAGCGGCCGAGGACTCAGCGACGGGCGACGGCCAAGTCGTCTCCTGGGCGGTCAGGCAGATCAGCGCGAAGCACGACAAGCCGCTATTCCTCGGTGCCGGAATCTACCGACCTCACCTTCCCTGGGACATCCCCCAAACGTACTTCGACATGTACCCGCTCGAGCATGTCGAACTGCCGTCTACGATTCCGGATGACCTTGACGATGTCCCTGCAGGGGAGCGATACACCGCCAAAGAGCGGGTCCACCAGTGGGTCCTTGAGACTGGTAAGTGGAAGGAAGGCGTGCAAGGGGTATCTGGCCAGCATTAGCTTTGCTGACGCCATGGTTGGCCGGTTACTGGATGCTCTGGATGCGAGTGGGCGCGCGGATCGAACGATCATTGTGCTATTTTCCGATCACGACTGGCACCTTGGCGAGAAGGGCCAGTGGCGCAAGCAGTCGCTTTGGGAAGAGTCGACCCGTGTACCACTGATCGTCGTTGCACCAGGCGTGACCGCAGCTGGCAGCCGATCAGCTGCGTCCGTCTCGTTGCTCGACTTGTATCCGACCTTGGCCGAACTTGCTGGCCTCGATCCGCCGGAGCACTTGCAGGGCCACAGCCTGTTGCCGCTTCTTCAAGATCCGGGTGCTGAGGGGCCGCACGTTGCGATCACGACCCACCTCTTTGGCAACTACGCTGTGCGTACACGCGATCACCGCTACATCCGTTACAGGGATGGTGGAGAAGAGCTCTACGACCACCGCAACGACCCGCAGGAGTGGCGAAATCTAGCCTCGTCTCCCACCCATGCTGAACTCAAGAGTCGTCTGGCTAGTCACTTGCCGAAGGTCAATCTGCAGTCGCTGGGTCGTCTTGGACGTCAAGGACGGCCGGACCAGGGCGGCTCTCGAAACGGTCGGGCACCTCGGCCTGCAAGATAGGGTGTTGAGCGAGCCGGTGAGATCGAGAGAAGCGCTGCCGCAACAGCAACTAACCGTCGTCAATCTGGCGACTTCAAACGCGCTATACGAACAGCAGGATCTTCGCGCTGCCAGCCCCCAGCTTATCGACGAGCCTCGGTGCCAAACTGGCTAGCGATCCATCGGCGGGATGGGTTTGTCTGGGTTCAATTCCCCGGTAGGCGTCCGTGGCCTGCAGTTCTTCCCGGGCTTTCGCGAGATCCCCCGGCGATTTGCCCTCTTCATCCTCTATTGCCGGGTTCGCGTCTGCATCCAGGAGTGCCGCTATGTTCTCCGGTGAACCGTATTTTGCAGCCCAATGCAAGGCTTGCCAGCCCTGCCCGTCACTGAATGTCACTAACGCACCCGCTTCGAGAAGCGTGGCTATGGTCTCGGGTGTGCCGAACGCCGAGGCAAAATGGGAAGGCGTTCGGCCGTATTTGCCCCTCGCCTTCGGATCCGCGCCAACGTTGAGCAGGAGTGCGACATTCCCTGGAACGTCTCCGCGTGCCACCTTGTGCAGCGGAGTTTCGCCTTGCTTGTTGCGTGCGTTCGGATCCGTGCCCAGGTCAATCAGTGCGGAGATGTCTTCCGGAGGTCCATGGCTTGCCGCTTCGTGTATCGGTGTGTCGGCGGATCAATTTGCGGCATTCACCTCTGCACCGGCCTCAATCAGGGCGGAAAGATGCTTAGGAGACCCCATGCTTGCTGCCCAGTGAATTGGTGTCTTTCCGTGTTTGTTCGTGGCATTCACCTCCGCACCAGCCTCAAGAAGAGAGGCGATCACCGCGGGCATGCCGAACCTCGCAGCAGAGTGCAGAGGTGTCTCGCTATCCCGATCGTGCACATCGACGGTTGTACCTGCGTCGAGCAGTGCCGGGAGGCGCTCGGCATCGAATCTTACGGCCATGTCCAGAGGTGTATCTACATCCTCGGTTCCGGAGTCAAGGCTAAAGCGGGCTTGGAGCTACCGCACCTACCACACCTCTAGCTGTCCACCATCTCGTAGCCACCCCAGTCGTTGATCTGGTACAGTGACACGGCCATGGCTTGGAGTAGACGCGCATTCCTGTCCAGCGGCTTCGCTGCCGCTGCAACTTGTACCTCCCAGGCGGCGCAAAGGAAATTCACGATCGCGTTCGTACCCGGAAGCATTGGCATCAAGGCGGACCAGGGCTGCTCGATCGAGCTCGCATCGAAGCACGGATTCGAGTCTGTCGAGCCCTTCGGCAAGCAACTCCTGAACGAGGGTTCTGCAGCGTACGTCGATGCACTTGAAGCGGCGGGTCTCAAATGGGCTGCCGCGAGGCTCTCCGTGAGCCTGCGCGTTGACGAGGCTGCCTTCGCAAGCGGTCTCGCCGAACTACCTGCGGAAGCCAAGGCCTTACGTCAAGCCGGAGTCGATCGAGTTGGGACGGCGATTTCGTCGTATAGCCAGGACCTCAACTATCTGGATAATTTCAAGGTCCATGTCAGCCGTCTTCGAAAGGTCGGAGCAGTTCTGGCTGACGAAGGCTTGCGACTCGGTCTTGAGTACTTGGGCACCAAGCGACTTTGGACCAGGCAGCGCCACGCTTTCGTGCATTCGATGGCAGAGTGCCGGCAACTCATCGCCGAGACGGGTCAGCCCAACATCGGTGTTATCATCGACAGCTGGCATTGGTGGACGGCTGGCGAAACTGCGGACGACATCCTCCAGCTGGAGAACAGCGACGTCGTGTCTGCCGACCTCAACGACGCCCCCAGTGGCATCGAGCGCGACGAGCAGTACGACAACCGCCGTGAACTGCCCCTGGCAACTGGCATGATCGACGCCAAGGAGTTTTTGGACGCGCTGGTCAAGATCGGATACGACGGTCCGATTCGTGCCGAGCCATTCAACCAGATCTTGGACGCTATGGACGACGATCAAGCTAGCCGGACAACCGCTGACGCAATGCGCAGGGCCTTCGCGCTAGTCGGGTAACGGGAGGCGGCTCGGCGCTATCATTCGATAGATTGCTACGGACTTCGTAATAGTCCGATCTGAAGCGGTCAGCCTTGGAGACAGTGTCTTGCGGGCACCATGCGCTTGGTGAATCAGTGAACGTGAATCGATCTGCAATATCGCAAGTACCCGCGAAGCCTCGCCTCGTTCGCCTGGCATCCTTTGGCCTTTTCTGCTCCTGACGAGCTGTTTCGCATGGTGGGGCCTCGCCAACAACATGACGGACACGCTTCTGGCGGTGTTCAAGCGCATCCAAAGCATGTCGGACTTCTAGACATCGCTGATCCAGATCGCGTTCTACGGCTCCTACTTCTGTTTCGCCCTGCCCGCGGCGCTATTCATTAGGTGGCGCTCGTACAAGGAAGGCGTGCTGCTTAGCCTCGCCTTGTTCATTGTCGGCGGCCTGCTGTTCTATCCCGCCAGCAAGACGATGGAGTACTGGCACTTCCTGGCAGCGCTCTACATTCTCGCCGGCGGACTTTCGATTCTCGAGACATCGGCAAACCCCTACATCGTTCAACTAGGGCCCGAAGAAACCGGTACCCAGAGGCTCAATCTCTCCCAGTCGTTCAATCCGATCGGCTCGATCCTCGGCGTCGTCATCAGCAAGTTCTTCATCCTTTCCGAACTCAGACAGCTGTCCGCCGATGAGCGCGCTGCCATGGCGGCCGAAGACTTGCGATCGGTGCAGGCCGGCGAACTGGCTGCTGTGATGGGGCCGTACGTCACGGTTTCGGTCATCTTGATCGTGATCTGGATTCTCATTGCCCTCACGAAAATGCCAAGGGCATCGGAAGCTTTAGCAGGGAAGGCGAGGGAACGCGGTTCAGTTGCCAGCCGATTGCTCAGGAACAGGCAATACGTGTGGGGTGTGGTGGCACAGTTCTTCTATGTCGGTGCCCAGATTGGCGTCTGGTCGTTCACGATCCGCTACGTGATGCTGGAACTGGACCTAAACGAGGAGCAGTCGTCGACCTATTACATTGCGGCGTTAGTGCTGTTCGCTGGGTCGCGGTTCGCTTGTACCGGGCTCATGCAGTTTGTTTCGCCTCGAAAGATTCTTGCCAGCCTGGCCCTGGCAGCAATCGTTTACTGCCTGCTGGTCGCCTTGGTCGGGGGACTCGTTGGCGTCATTGCGCTGGTTGCTACCTCGGCCTGCATGTCGCTCATGTTTCCGACGATCTATGGCTTGGCAGTGCGTGGCCTTGGCAATGACACCAAGATCGGCGGCTCGGGGCTGATCATGGCGATTCTGGGCGGGGCCGTCCTCACCGCGGCCCAGGGCCAGGTTTCCGATCTCTCCGGCAGCATCGGATACTCGTACTTCGTTCCGCTGATCTGTTTCGTCGTGATCTTCTTCTACTCGGCCTCCGTGGTGCGCAAGCCAGTCCCGGTCCGCGCATAGACCGATTCGACCAAAGGCAGGAGAGCGAAGACATCATGCGCATGCTGCTAGCTCTGGCCCTTGCGATGCCGCTCGTGGCCGCGCGGCCCAACATCGTACTCGTCCTAGCCGACGACCAGGGGTGGGGCGAAACCGGCTACAACCGGCATCCGTACTTGCAAACCCCGGTGCTCGACGAGATGTCAGCGTCCGGCTTACGCTTCGACCGCTTCTACGCTGCTGCCCCCAATTGCTCGCCAACCCGGACTTCAATCCTCACGGGCCGTCATCCCAATCGGTCGGGTGTATTCTCCCCGAACCACACGACCCGCCCCGAGGAAATTACCGTCGCCCAGATCCTCAGGGACGCTGGTTACCGGACCGGTCACTTCGGTAAGTGGCATGTTGGTGCTGTCAAGGCCGCCTCTCCGACAAACCCGGCCCGGATGGGCTACGAGGAGTACCTCGCGCACGACAACTTCTTTGAACTCGACCCCCCGCTGAGCCGAAACGGCGCTGACCCGGAGATTGTCCGAGGCGAGAGTTCGGAAATCTGTGTCGATGCCGCGATCTCGTTTCTTGAAAGAGTCCGCGGCGAGGGCGATGCCCCATTTGGAGTGGCGATGATTTGGTGGACGGTGGGGATTGCGTGATAGGCAGGGTGGTGTTCGACTGAGAGGGCGGGGGCAAGGAGGCATGGACGGAACCGCTCCGGAAGTCGCCAAGCTGGGCGATTTCGAGCAGGATCTGCGAACGGCGTGGTTCCAAGTCGGGCAGCGAGTCGGGGATAGGCCGTCCTTTATCTGAGTGTACTATCGACACTCAGAGTTCGAGGGCCCGATCAGAGGCATGGTGCCTTATTCACAAAAATGTCGCGCACCCGAACATTCCCGCCCGGTTCCGTTCTTGAGCACTTTGGTATATAAGGCCCTTTCGATTGCCATGCACTCCTTTGCAATTGCTTTTGACAAGAGTATGAACAAGGCAGCAAGCTCTACTACGGACTACTTCACTGGATTTGCTTTGACAGGAGCCCTGCACAAACAGAACCTGCTGGAACTGCTGGCTCAGCTACCCCAGGGTGGCGGGGAATTTGTCTGTCATCCAGGAATCTGTGGAGATGAGTTGTCCCAGGCAAAGACAACCCTCAAGCAAAGTCGAAAAATGGAACTCGATGCGCTCTGTTCACCTGAACTAAAGGAACTGATCACAGCACAAGGAATCGAAATAGCAAGTTTCAGGGATCTTGAGTAACCTGCTTGTCTGATGTGATTTCCCTCTCCACCGCGTAGTCGTCTGCATCGTCGAAGTCCGGGGCATTTCCCGGGACCTCATCACCCAGTCCGAGATTCCCAAGGACTTTGTTGGCTGCATCTCAGATTAGACAACGGTCATGCGCTATCCAATGTATTTATCCGGATCAGCTCCTTGGAAATACTCTGGCAACAGGATCAGGCAAACATCCGAATGCTCCTGCAACACTTTAGCTGCATTACAGGAACAGATTTACCAACGTGGCAGTTTGCGCTCCCAATCGGGATCTATATGCTTGCGCATCTCCATTACATCGTCACGCTTGCGGTACGGGATATTTTCGTAGCGCTCCTTCAGACGGGCCAGTTGATCATGATCCAGGTCAACACCCAGACCACCCTTTTCAGGAATACGAATACTTCCTGCCTCAAACCCGATCCGGCCACCTACAACAATCTCGTCTGTCCACTGCCAGGGATAGTGGGTATCACAGGCATAGGTAAGGTTCCTGGTTGCTGCCGCAACATGAGCCATTGCCATTAGCGAGATACCCAGATGGGAGTTCGAGTGCATCGACAGGGCCAGGCCAAACGTCTGGCAAAGTTTCCCAAGGTGCTGGACCTGCCTCATACCACCCCAAAAATGGTGGTCGCACAGAACCACTTGGACAGCATCCTCTTTTATGGCTTCCGGAATATGCCTGAAGCTGGTCACCGCCACATTGCTCGCAAGTGGAGTCTCTATCCCTTGCCTCAGTAACTCCTTGCGGACAGAGGACATCCCGTCCAGCCCTGCAATGGGGTCTTCAAGGTACCCACCGCCGCTGAGTTCGGCGTGAAGATCCCTGCCAACCTGCACCGATGCCTCCAGGCCCCAGGCGGAATTTGGATCGATTCGCAGGGGCACTTCATCCCCGAGTTCCTGCCGCAATTGCCGGATGGCCTCTATTTCTTCATTCGGTTCCAGCACACCGCCCTTGAGCTTTACGTCCTTGAATCCGAACTCCGCCATCATGCTTTTTACCTGCTGCACGATGGACCCAGGTGTCAGGCATTCCCCATACTTGTCTTGGCGGGCATCATCTCCTTCACCCCCGCCACCGGCATGCTTGTAAAAGGCATACGCAGAAAAAGGAACAGTATTCCGAACCCGACCACCCAGCAGGTCACAAACCGGTACTCCCAGACTGCGACCAACCAGGTCCAGGCAGGCTGTTTCAATAGCAGAAAACGTGCGAGGCTGAGCATCAAGCGGGTTTTCTCCCGGGGTGTGCATCATATGAGAACGGCCCAGGCCTTCCCCTTCTCCTTCGGCCATGTCCTGCAAACTACCAGTGATGCGGAACACATCCGCCCCGATGAGCAACTCTCTGACTTGCCTCAAGTCGTGTGCAGGACCTTCACCACCATAGGTCTCGGCTATCCCGACAATACCGTCCTCACTTTCCAGCTCCACAATATTGCGTAATGCATAAGGAGCGTGCAAACCGTAGGAACTCCGCAACGGTGGATCCGCGATGGCAATTGAATGAACTCGCAAATCCTTGATTTTCATGACAAACTGACCATTGTAATGAGTCTGGGTTCATACCAGCCATGCAGTGATGATTGCAAAAGAAATCTGACAAGATTTCTTCAAGTCCAAAGTCACCAACTGGAATCCCTGAAGCCACTAACATTGCAGCCTGTTCAGTGAGAACAGTAAACTAAAAAATACGTTGTGTGGTCGGGAATACTTTCATATCTGTCGGGAACCTTGAGCACAGGCCTCTTCACTTCGATACCTCGCTCAGTTCCGGTACGCTTGATCTGTTAAGCCACTGGAAACTGCCAAAGGATGTCGAAGCAACCGGTAAAGCAGAACTGCTTGATGGGGAAGGTATCCGAATCATCCGTTTTCGCGGGCGAATCATAGCTGCTGTGGAATTTGACTGTGCAAGGTGCCTTGAGCTGCAGAAACTGGATTTTAATTCTGACTTTGATCTCTATTTCTATCCGATGACCTTGATTGCTCAAAGTGGAGAATCAGCCCTTGCCCGGGATGAAACCGAAGTTGGATTCTATGAAGGAGAAGGCCTTGATTTGACGGATGTCATTCGCGAACAGCTACTCTTGTGGCTACCTATGCGGAGCCTGTGCCGACCTGACTGCGGGGGCATCTGCCCTGGTTGCGGCATAAATCGGAATCAGGCAGTCTGCGATTGCCATCAGGGTCTGACTGATCCGCGATGGGACATACTGAAACATCTGAACTACAAGAACTGAATTTCAATAAGATAGAAAGAATCCTAAATGCCAAATCCAAAACGTAGACACTCGAAAACACGGACTGCCAAGCGCCGTGCCAATGACCACCTGAAAACAAAGTCTGGATCAATCTGTTCGCACTGCGGTGCCCCCAGTCTGCCACACCGTGTGTGCGCCGAATGCGGTTACTACAAGGACAGGGAAATCATCGAAGTTGAAACCGAGTAGCACTTGTACAACCAGATATCGGACATTAAGTGACACAACGAATAACAGTAACCGTTGATGCAATGGGCGGCGATGACGCTCCCGTGGCTGAAGTTCAGGGTGCCGTACAGGCTGCTCATGAATATGGGGCGCAAGTCATTCTGGTTGGCCGGGAAGAAATCCTGCGAAGGGAACTAGACAAGTACCGACCTCTCGACGACAGCATCCAGATCCTGCACGCCGCAGAAGTTGTCACGATGAGTGACAACCCAGCCAGGGCACTACGTTCCAAGAAAGACAGTTCCATCCGGGCAGCCACCGAACAGGTGAAGCTGGGCAATGCTTCCGGGCTGGTTTCTGCAGGGAACACAGGTGCTGTCATGGCTACAGCACTTAAAGTGCTGGGACGTATTCCAGGTGTTTATCGTCCGGCCGTGGCCCAGATCTTTCCAACAACAAAGGAAGGGCGCACCCTGCTGCTTGATGTCGGAGCAAATGTCAACTGTACTCCAGACATGCTTGTACAGTTTGCAGTGATGGGATCTGTCTACTCAAGGATTCTGTTGAACTGCGAGCAACCCCGTGTCGGACTTCTGTCCATCGGGGAAGAAGAACACAAGGGAAACGAGCTCACCCGAGACACTACGCCACTACTCAAGCAGCAAGCTCTTAACTTTATTGGCAACGTCGAGGGTCAGGACCTTTTTAGTGGCAAGGTGGACGTCATAGTCTGCGACGGATTCATCGGCAACGTGGCACTCAAGGTCAGTGAAGGACTGGTCACCACGATCAAGTCCATGTTGATTGAATCGTTCGAGGCAACTCTCGTCCGTCAAATCGGCTACAACCTCGTCCGGGGGGTATTTGATGATTTCCGGAAACGTGTCGATTATGCAGAGTACGGTGGAGCACCGATGCTCGGAGTACAAGGTGGAGTCATTATCTGTCATGGACGTTCAAACAGTAGTGCCATCAAAAACGCCATACGGTTCGCCATGAAATTTGAAGCCAGTGGTATCAACCAGCACATCAAGGAGAACCTGCATGGCAGTCTTGGGGATCACATGCACCAGCCTGAAGCGAGCAGCCAGCAGCTACAGCAGGAAGAAACCCCTCCGACCCTCCCTCACACACTCAGTCAGTCATGAGTTGATCTCTACTCCTGCTGAATCAACAACCCTATTTCGGGGATAGTTCTGGTTCACCGGCAGGACGCATTGCGCAAACTGACGGTAGCATCCCTGCGATTCTTTCACCGAGAGGAACCATGTCATCTTCCGGCACATATTCCTGGATGGACTCGAACAGGATGCGTTCCTCCTTGCGGATGTGTAGATCGAGCAGTTCCCTGAGGGCAAGCAGAGTATCCGCAAGATCCAGGTCGGCAGTTGATTCCAACTGCTTGAAGGCTGCCCGCAGTTGCACGTGTTCAGCCAGCAATTGATCAATCAACTGAGGATCCGGGAGTGCATCCGTCACTGAGGGGAAAAGGATTTTTTCTTCCACCTCGAAATGACCCAGCACACTGAGCTCGAAGATATCCAGGGCCTGGCGGCGCAACAACCGCGCCGCCCGAATATCTTCCGATCGACTCAGTTTTCGATCGATCTGAACACATAACGCCAGTGCATCGTGATGCTGGTGAGACAGCGGGATGAGGGCTTTATGTCGCTTCATACCACTCTCAGTTTACGGCTCTTGTCTTCTTCCAAGCCTCATCCGGTGTATTTATAAAAAAGTCCAGGTCCGGTCAGGATTCCAACTTCCGAGGTTTGTAACCACCCTGAGACCTGAAATAGAGATACAAGGCTGCAAAACAGACCACCAGAATCATTGGCAGCACCGAGATATTCTTGAATGCTGTGGCTGCACCATGAGTGTCATACCAGCCACCCATAACAGGCAGCAGGAAGGCAATCGCCAGATTCCCGGTACCACCCATCAAGGCCAGGGCTGCAGCCCCACCTTTAGGACACAGTTCCGCAGTTACTCCCAGCATGGTGGGCCAGAAGTAAGTCTTGCCAATACCAAACAGGGTTGCAGCCGCAAATGCGCCAGCGACGGTACTGACCAAACCAAGCATATACAGACCCACAGCACAAAAGACTGCTGAGATAGCCATCAACCCGAATGGAGAGAACAGATGCGCCAGGGGCCCGCCAAAGAATCGCAGCACAAACATGATGCCGGCGGTGTAAACCAGAATCAAAATGCCCTGCATACCTGTCAGGTTGGTAATCAGTGATGGCACCCAGGTGTCTGGGCCCAACTCTGTAGCCGCAGTCATCCACATGCAGACCCACAGGATGATGAACATGGGACGGAACAATTCAAGAAACATGTCACGGTTGCTGACCCCCGCCACGACACGCTCGGTCCTGGGAAACTCCTGACCACGGATCATCACAATGAACGCGATTGCGATAGCTGGAATAGTCAGCAGCTTGATGCGCCATCCAAGAGTCGCTGTCGAGGCATCGACATCGCCACCAAGACCCATCATCATTGTGATAAGAAACGCCAGCAGTCCACCAATGATGAGGCCGCCTGGCCACCAGGCATGAAGAATGTTCATGCGGTTTGTCTTGTCATCGGGGAACAGGGCCGAGCAGAGTGGATTGATCACACCTTCTACAAGACCCTGAGCCAGGCCCAGGGTGAGCATCGCGAAATAGAGGACCAGACAACTTGTATTCGAGAACACGGAAACCACTGGACCATCTGGAAACGGGATACAGACAATCGCAACAATCGCTCCGATATAGAAAATTCCGGACAGCATCAGCAGTCGTCTCATGCCGAACAGATCCACTAGTGCACCACCGATCAGGATGGAAACTGTAAAGCCCCAGAACGCAGGGCTTAGGATTTGACCGATCTGTTCATTCGTAAGATTGAAATCATTACCCAGTGCATCCAGTACGTCACTTCGGATGGAAAAAACCATCGAAGTTGTAACTAAAGCAACGCAACTGGCAGTAAACAATCGATTCCTATTCATTCAAGCCCTCCAAATATCGGCTGATGGAAAAATAGCGTAACACATTGAGTCTGGGGAACCTGTGCACAGTGGAAGAGTGTGAAGGCAACAATTTCCTTACAATGGAGACAACCCCTCAAGCCCGGGTGGCGGAATCGGTAGACGCAACGGACTTAAAATCCGTTGTCCGCAAGGACGTGTGGGTTCGAGTCCCACCCCGGGTACCATTATTTTCAATAACTTACGGGATTCCATTTATTCTCCTCCCTTGAGTCTTGGGGCGGTTTTGGGACAGTTCAATTCAACACATCCGGGCCGGTCTCGCTCCGAATGCCCTCCTCAAGTCCCCCCAAGTAACGGTCCAACGCCTCCGCCGCATGGCGCAGGTCTGTTACGTCCACTACATCGTAGCGCTGGAGCATGCTACGGGTTCGCCAGCCGCCGATCGCCATGACTGCGTGCTCGGGAATACCCGAGCGTAGGAGATTGCGTGCGCCGGTGCGGCGCAAGTTGTGAACCAGACGGCCAGGAACGCCCACCGCTTTACAGGCGTTCTCCCAGGCTACTCTGAAATCCTTGACCGGCTTGCCCTTTCGCGAGAACACCCAGAGTGAGTCCGGCCACATCTTGTCACGTTCCAGCTGGAGCGAATCAAGAAGGCCGTGAAGCTCTCCGTTTTAAGAACCTAGCGCGGGTAGCCGACACCCGTTTCGGTCACCCGTATAGCCCATGTTTGACACGCAGGGCCGTAAGTGCTTATCAATAAACAACCCAAAATTTGTTTTTTACCTAGGTTTGGGTTTAGCCCTCTTTTTTCTATATTTGTGAACAATTTTGGCACCATCGGGAAGAGGTTAAGGGACTTTCAGTTTTACCCCCAATGCCTGCAGCACCTGACGGACTTCTTTGCCTGTACCGCCCTCGTCGCTATTCACACAGATGCCAGCTCTGGGTGCTTGGCCCGGTATCTAGGAGACGGTCGACTCTGATCAGGAACACTCCACCGCCGTCGGAACTGATCTGTCCGCCGTCAAAACGCGCCGTAAATGCTTGCTGAACTCAAACTCAATCTGGTTACACTGTGTCTGCACGGGCTGTTTCCTTCTGTCGACTCTAACACTTTGTTGCTAAAACGTTTATGCCGCAAGAAGCCCGTCCCCTACCCCCTGTATCTTGTTTGAAGGCTTCTTCGTAAGGGTAGCTGGTTTGATGGACCTGATCTGAAACAGAGGCCGGGGAGTGGTTGCAACATCCTCCGCGGCCAGTTTCCATTCTCTTGAGTATCCGGTCGTTCGGGCTGGCAGGCCTGTATTGAGGGGCCTGACTAAAACGAGTCAACTCGCTGGAAACAACCCATTGCCCCCTGTGCTTTTTTGAGCACCTGGGGGGACCCGTGTTCCGGATGAGTGCTGTGATGGATGCCCCGTGAGGAGTCTGTGCCTTGGAGCACCAATACAGGGATTGGCAAGCATTGCGGCGACTCAAACATTTGCAAGGAGTAACAACACATGCATCAGAAACAATTCTACGTGGGCGTCGACTGGGCGTCCCAATCGCACCATGTCTGTGTGCTGAAGGCCGCCGGGGACCGGCTCGGAGAACAGGTCTTCAAGCACACTGGCGAGGGTCTTGCCCGCATGGCGGGCTGGATCCTCAAACTTGCACAGTCTGAGCCGGAGCTGGTTCAGGTGGCGATTGAGGTTCCGCACGGCCCGGTTGTCGAAAGTCTGCTCAACCGTGGCTTCCAGGTCCATTCCATCAACCCCAGACAACTCGACCGCTTCCGTGACCGTTTCTCGCCAGCAGGAGCCAAGGATGACAGCTGCGATGCCCATGTGCTTGCCGATGCACTGCGCACCGACCCCCGCTGTCTGCGCCGTCTGGAACCGCTTGATCCGCTCCTCGTTGAGCTGCGCGAGTGGTCCCGCATTGCCGAAGAGCTGACCCGCCTGCGGACGCGCCTCAGTCACCGCCTGCGTGACCAGTTGTGGCGCTATTACCCACAGTTTCTTGACCTTGGCAGCGACCTCGCCAATAACTGGATGCTGGCCCTGTGGGCTGTCGTCCCCACACCGGACCGCGCCCGCATAGTGAGCAAGGCTACCATCGCCAAGCTGTTGAAAACACATCGCATCCGACGCCTTGATGCGGCTGGGGTCCTGGCCAGACTGCGCACCGATCCACTCCCTGTGGCCGCGGGTACAACCGCAGCGGCCACCGCTCACATCCAGGTTCTCAGCACCAGTCTCAACATGCTCAATGAGCAGCTGAGCAAGGCCCTTGAGTGCCTGGAGCACTGCATGGAGCAACTCGCTGCAAGCAACGCCAGGACGGCAACAGAGCCTGCCAGGCAGAGTGATGGAGCGATCCTGATGTCCCTGCCGGGAGTGGGTCAAACCGTACTCGCTACACTGCTCGCGGAGGCTTCCGATCCCCTGCGAAGAAGAGACTATCACGCCTTGCGCTGCTTGTGTGGTAAAGACTTCACTGCTTTACCTCCTGCTTGTAAACCAAAGTTTCTGCCCATAGATCCCGCCGTCCTTTCAACCGACAATCCATGGGTTAAAAGTTTTTGGGCTCACCGAAGCCGGTTCCCGGCTTGCGGCTTTCCAGCGGACCAACTGCCTCCTTCTTCTGGCTTCGCTTCCACGAACCCTGGCGAATGCTCTCGAACATCAAGAGCGCTCGCCAGGGACCGCTGAATTCCTTTTTTATCTACCGGGCCACATAAATTTCTGCGGCGGCCCCACCGTCGCCTGGCGTGATGTGCCTGGCGGAGATCATGTTGCGCAACCACTCGGCTTCGTATGGGTCGGTGTCGTGGTAGTAGGCGAGCATGTCGTTTGGGGCGGTTCAGGCACACAATGGTGCATTTTCATCCCACTCAAGGGGCCGTAAGTCGTTGATAATTCAATGTCATCCTGTATGACAATTTGATTTCATTGGACTTAAAATCCGTTGTCCGCAAGGATGTGTGGGTTCGAGTCCCACCTCGGGTACCAACATTAACACTGCGTTGTCAACTGTGAAATAGCTGCACCGAGTTGATCTTTCGTCAGCTCCATCATCATTCAAGAAGCTTGTATTTGTCCTTCTTGTTCTGTTGGCATAACTTCTTTCAAGCAAAAAACACGATCATCACAATCCATTCAGGACTTGTAAGCAACCATTGAATATCAATGGCTGTCTGTAGCCCGTTCACACGGAATCTGTTGCTGCGTTGCTATACAAGTGATGAGTCAGGGCAGCATCCACCCCCTCGTCCGCATGATAGGAACTGCGTACCAGTGGGCCTGCTTCCACATGTGAGAATCCCAGTCTTTCACCAAACTGCCTGAATGACTCAAACTCTTCAGGGGTGTAGAACTTCTGGATTGCCAGATGATCCGGCGACGGCCGCAGGTATTGACCAATCGTCACAATACCCACATCATGGTCTCGCAAGTCCTGGAGTGTCTCCTGGACCTCACTCGCTGTCTCACCAAGCCCCAACATGATGCCAGATTTGGTTGGTCTCGCCTCGCGTTTCTGCTTGGCGTATTGCAACATGAAAAGTGAACGCTGGTAATCCGAACCGATTCGCACGGTGCGATAGAGCCTTGGCACTGTCTCAATGTTGTGATTCAGAACATCCGGGTCAGCCTTCAGGACAATATCCATGGCTTGAGTGGAACCCTGGAAATCCGGCACAAGCAGTTCGACCCGGCACTCTGGCACAAGCTCCCGAATGGCCAGGACAGTTTGAGCAAACAACTCCGCTCCACCATCAGTCCGGTCATCCCTGTTAACACTGGTAATCACAGCATGACGCAGACCCATGCGTAACACAGCAGCAGCGACTCGTCGTGGCTCGTCATCATCAGCTGGGCCGGGTGCGCCCTTCTGTACTGCACAAAACCCACATCGACGTGTGCACACATTGCCTAGGATCATAAACGTCGCACTTAGACGATTCCAGCAATCCCCAATGTTGGGGCATGCCGCACTCTCACAAACTGTATGGAGTCCCAGTTCTGTTACCAGATCCTTCAGGCGGGTGTAGTTACTGCCCGTGGCTGCTGGAGCCATTAGCCAGCGAGGTCTGGGCCCCGCCGGGTTCTCAACCGGCCTGGCTTGGGCAGGAACAATTGGCTTGACCCGCAGTGATTGAATGTCGACGTACCCTTTCATGACTGTTTCACTTCAAGCTGCTCTCAGACAGTAATTCAAGCCCCGTGCAAGAATCCTACTGCTCGCACACTGCAAAAGAGGACTTCGGACATTAATGCGCACATACTGCAGGTTCTAATCATCCGCCTTCATGATGCAATATCCAGGCCCTGATTTCAGTCAGGTGCCGATTGAATCAGACTATTCCTGGCTTGTCAGGAGCCTGTGAACGCCAGCAGCGAGCAAGCCACCAAGCGGGCAGGCCAGGAAGTAGATCCAGAGTGAGGAGATTCCAGCCGGGTGATTACCCAACAATGCCGGACCCAGCGAACGAGCCGGATTGAGCGACGCTCCGGTCAGGGGTCCACCCATCATGATGCAAGCAGCCAAAGTCAGGCCAATTGCAACCGGTGCAAGATTTCCTGCCCTGCCACTTACTGCCGAATGATAGATCGAGTTAACCAGCAGGAACGTCATAAAGAGTTCAAGCACGAATGCCTGCCCGTTACCAATACCTGACGCGGGGACTGTGGCTCCAAGTGCGCCTGCATGAGCACCCAGGACATAGGACAGCGCAGAAGCTCCGAGAATGCCTCCCAGCAGCTGGACAATTATGTAACCGACAGCTTTTCCCGCCTTGATCTGGCCTCCGGCCAGGAGTCCGATCGTAACTGCAGGATTAATGTGAGTTCCCGAAATATTCCCATAAGCATAGGCAAACGCCATCACAGTCAAGCCGTGGGCCAGTGCAATTGCTACGAGGCTGTCACTGACTGCCGCAGCACCCGCACCGATGAATATCAGGGAGAAAGTTCCAATAAACTCTGCAATAAGCTCTTTTTTCTGCATTATTTGTCTCTTTTTCTTTCAAGTTCACGGGCAAGGTGCCCAATTGAGAATGCATTGTAACATCGCGGTTACCCTATCCCCCGGGAACGGTTTTTTTATACTCATAAGCACGAAGGAGCTTGCGTTGCAGCATCTTGGTGCATCCACAAGCCATTTCATACTATGACCATCTCAGGTTCAGCTGATCAGGATCTGGAGCAATTCCTCGACCCGGGGTTTCTCGACATAGACCAGGTCATCAATGCAATTGAATATGAATTCGTTGTCAAGGAAGGATTTTTCAGTTCATCCGGGTTGGAATTGCGCAAGTGCGCACAAGAGAACAGGAAGCTTGCCATTGCAATCAATGGTGGTGGTGCAGCTGGTGCATACAGTGCTGGCCTGCTTGAAGTCCTGTTGGATCGACTAGCCAAACGAGGAGTCAATGTTGACCTGCTGGTCGGTTGTTCCTCCGGAGCACTGAACTGCTACGGAGTCTTTCTGCAAACCCTGCAGAAGAACAATCCGCAATTTGATAACGAGCCAACCATCCAGCAGCCATATAACAGCTACATCGCATCGTTTTGGTCATACCTCGACCAGGACAACAGGGCTTCCCGATGGGTTGTTGGCAGACGTTCCTGGATCATCAACCTGCTATCCAAGGGCCTCCCATCCTATTGGCACAAACTCGTGATTGCCTTGTTGTTGCTGGTGCTTTTCGTATTGTTGAGTCCCTACCTTGTGGTAGCTATTTTGTTAGCTACCCAGCCCGATAACTCACTGGCCAGCCAGTGGGGGCAGGCAGATCAGCTTTCACAAGCGGTACTGATACTGTTTGGTGTCAGCCTGTTCATTACGCTTTCATTGTGCATCCTGGCCTGGTTTATCGTACGTAGTTTCGAGTTCGCGCTGTTCAGTGATGTTCCGCTACTGCGGCTGTTGGGGAACACTGGACCGAAAGGTGACTTCAAGAATTACTCCAAGCTGCCACGCCGGTCACTGGTGCTAGACCGGGCACGCGTAGTCAGCCGCGATCTCGTAGCCTCATGGTATGAAAAGCAGGATTCCCGGCAAGAGCTCATCGTTACTGCAACAGATATTACTTCCGGAAAAGAGTGCTTGTTTACACTCTGCCGTCCCGAGACCTACAAGAAACTGCTTCTCAGGGAGTGGATGGCCGTCCAGTTCAATTCAGACACTGACGGGTCAAAGCAGTACCGGTCCATACCAGGGAGCCTGTTTACCTTGCCGGAAAACCTGCTTCGTACAATCGTCGCATCCGCTTCAGTGCCAGGGGCGTTCCCAACACAGAAGATCAACCTCTACGGACCCAGCAGTCGCCAGGCCGTCCATCATCACTACGTTGATGGAGGCGTACTGAACAACAGCCCTATTCATATCGCGATAGATGCAGGGGCAACCATGTCATTTCACTGGAAATACAGCCGTTTGAGCAGCCTGATCCTCTCCAGCAGGATTCCGAAAAAGATGAAAGCTACAGTCTGTTCCAGGCTGCACTCGCAACATTTACAACCGTGCTGGAAATGGCAACGGAAGAAGATATGAGGCGGATCACATCCTGGAACCGATTCCTGGTACGACGCCCGGAATCCCTGCAAAAAAAGGAAGGCGCCCCGCAGGATGACAGCTCACCCAAGCTGAATCGCAGGATCATTCCGATTTATCGTATTGCTCCTCGGGACGAACTGGTAGGCACTGTTGAGTTTGATGGGCACTACGAAAAAAGCAAGCGGGTCCTGTCCCTGCGAGATCTCTTGCGACGCGGAGTGATCGACATGCAGGGAAAGAATATCTGGGCCGCCACAATACGTCACCAGCCGGGCTGGGTCGCACCGGACAAATAGTGAGCTTGCAACGCATACAGCGTGACTTAGTATAAAAAAAGTGCCGAACAAGATGAAAATCCTGCTGCTCAGTCTCTTGCTGGGTTGCTGTGGTTGCAGCCAGAAACCAGTAATCGTTGTGGACACACCCATGCACCCACCCGAGTGGGCATTACTTGAACGTGCCCTCCTGCAAGCCAACTCGGAAGCGGTTGAAGCCTTTGCAGCCCGCTATCTTGACGATCAGGGGTACTTGCTGCACACACCCCGCTGGGGGACTCTCGACGGACCGGACGATGCAATCGAAACGTTCTACAACTGGACACTGCTGCACACGCTGGGAGGCTCGGACTCGGTCCTTGAACTCTACAAAAAAGGCCTTGAAGGGCACCTCAAGCAATACAACGAGTTACGTACAGAACTGACAACACTTGCAGAAAACGGTGCCTATCACCGTGAATTCATTACGCAATCTGACTGGTTTCATACGGCGGAAGGCATGCGTGCTTTCCTGCTCATGGGGCATTCCGATCCTGAGGACAATAAATTTGTTGAACGAATGGAGAGGTTCGCCCAGATGTATACCGGCGAGGATTCCGAGGTCGGCAACTATGACCCCGAATACAAGATCATCAAGAGCATCTGGAATGGCAGTCTCGGACCCATGCTTAGACAGGCAACTGTCTACGACTGGGTTGGTGATCCAATACCAGGGAAATTTCACCTGCTGCACAACCCGGCAGGAAAAAGTGAACTACTGGATCTAGAGAAATGGTATCCCCGCATGCTGGCGCATTGCGAGGAGTACCTCGACTCAATTGGGGACAGCTTTCTCAACCTTGCTGCGACACTGTTGACGACAAACGCCTATGCCTTGACAGGCAAGGAAAAATACCGCACCTGGACATTGGAATACCTGGATGCCTGGAAAGAGCGGGCAGCAGCAACCGGAGGAATGATCCCTTCGAACATAGGTCTGGATGGCACCCTTGGAGGAGCTCATAATGGCCAGTGGTGGAAAGGCACCTATGGCTGGAATTTCACAATATTTGATGGGGAGCTGCAGAAGATTGCCAACAGGAACTACTTCCAGGTCTCCACATTTCCAGGTTTCGGGAATGGTCTTCTACTGACAGGGGATCAAGGCTACATCGACGTGTTACGCAAACAGATGGACCTGATCCTGCAAGCAGGCAAAGTTGAAAACAGCCAGAAGCTGCTTCCCGTGATGTATGGGGACCCACGTGGCTATGGCTACGACGGGGAGCCAGAGTTCTATCAGTATGAGCCTGTCACTTACTCTGACCGGCTTGCTGAAATCTACCTGTGGTCCATGAACCCGGCAGACCTGGATCGAGTTTCACTTGAACGAGAACCCTGGTTAGCATTCCTGCAAGGCATGGATGCTGATTACCCACGGCGTGCGATGCAGTCAGACTTTGAACATATTCGCAATCGCATGGAGTTGATGAGGAACGACACGACCACGGCTGAGACCAGGCTTGCAGACTATCTGCTGGGCATCATGCCCGCTACGACCAAGACCTTGTCCAAGCTGATGCTTGGCGGCTATTTCGCAAACGGTCGGGTCTGGGTGCTGCACAGTCGCCTGCGCTACTTCGACCCTACTCGCCAACGTGCTGGCTTGCCAGAGGACGTTGCTGCCCTGGTGCACCAGTTGAGCGATGATTCCGTCAGTGTCACCCTGGTAAACATCAACCAGCTTGAATCAAGGGATGTAATCGTACAGGCAGGGGGCTATGCAGAGCACCAATTCACCCAACTTGACATTGCCGGTGATACCTGGGAAATGAACAGCGATACCTTCGCCTTGCGTCTGGCACCCGGTGCCGGCGAGCAGTTGACACTGAAAATGAAACGCTACGCCAACACGCCGGATCTGTCTTTTCCCTGGACACGTCGGTAAGCCCTGCACCAATAGCTGCAGGACCAGTAATGAAGCGTTGACTGCTTGCTAGGTTGACCGGAACATTCCCTCAAGGATTCCGGAAAGGATTTCCGGTCCATTTTCGGTCAGGATGGATTCCGGATGGAACTGCAGGGAAGTGAACTGCTTCCCGCGTGTGGCAAACACTTCACCATCAGCGGATGTACAGACCTCAATACCATCCAACGGATCCTGGAGGCAAGCTGCAAAGGTATTATAAAATCCAACCCTCTGAGGGTTTCCAAACAGATTGATCATCTCCTGCGTCCCTTGTGTCGCCCTCTCCTTGCGAAATATTTCCATTCCAAGTGCTCGACACAGTACCTGATGGCCAAGACACACTGCCAGGAACAACCTGCCACTTTGGAGCAGATACCGAGCTGCTTGCTGAGCGCAGGCAATACGAGGATCACTCGTGTCATGAGGGTCTCCCGGGCCTGCTCCGAGGATCACAAGATCCGTATTCAAGTCCTGGATTCGAGTACTATCCCACGTAACGATGGTCACCTCCCTGCAGATAAAACGCAGGATGTGTCCCATCATGTTGGCGAATTTATCTTCGAAGTCGATGATTGTGATGCTTTTGTCCGCCAGGTATTTTGGAGGATTCTTGCTCTGTTGTGAATTACTCGGATCAAACCAGAAGCGGGAAAGCCGATTATTACGTGACTCAAGTTGCCCCTGGATGGAGTTGCTGGAAAGCAAATCCAGGTACTGAACCGTTTTCCTGCTTGAATCCTGGATCCCGATTGCCCGCAGCAGACCTGCAATCTTGGCATGGGTTTCCTGTACTTCGTAATCCGGTACAGAGTTCCTCACAAGAGTTGCTCCGACCTGGATACTCAGCGTTCCTTGCGCATCAATTTCCGCCGTCCGGATCGTAATGGCGGAATCCATGGTCGGGCCTGCGGCATCCCGACCGAATGCCACGATCGCGCTACCGTAGTACCTCCGCGGTCGGTCCCTGTATTGCCTGATAATCTTGCAGGCATTCTGGATCGGGCTGCCAACCACAGTTGCTGCAAACATTGAAGTGCGGAACTGGTCAATCAGGGAAAACGTGCTGTGCCCCTCAAGCAAATACTCAGTGTGAATAAGCTGGGACATTTCCTTCAGGTAAGGACCAGTAATACGTCCACCATGAGGGCAGATCTCGGCCATGATCTTCAGCTCCTCATCCACGACCATGAACAGTTCATAGATTTCTTTCTCATCCGCAAGAAACGCCTCAAGTGAAGACACCATGTCTTTCTGTTCGACACTGGCCTTGCGGAATGTGCCGCTGATCGGATTCATCATCAGCGTGGAGTTTTCCGAAGAGACTAATCGCTCCGGGGAAGCACCCACCAGGCACATCCCTTCTGCATACAGCAGAAAAGTCCAGTAAGCACCGGACTCACGCTCCAGAAGGTTCAGGAAAATCGACAAGACAGCATCTCTGTCAAAATCCCGGATCGTCTGTCTGAACTCCCTTGGTACAACAAAATTCGAACCAGCGCCCTGTTCGATCTCGTCCTCCATGATGTTAGCGATGACCTTCTCGTAGTGACTGTCATCCCAGTCGAAGCTCCCAGCATCCACCATGCTGATTTTTCTGGAACCAACTGCCTGAACGACATCAGACACGGAAATCCGGGATGAGTGTTCGATTTCCAGGCAAATGATCGGTTCGCCTTCATCGACAGCATCAAACCCACGTTCCCTGATCTGTGCAAACGGAACTGCACAGATCACATCAAGTGCTGCTTTTGAACTCGTGCCACTCTTCAAGGGAATGTCAGCTAACTGACGAACGTACTTCAGCTTGCCAGTCGCACAGGTAATAGCCCCGTCTTCCGTGCGGTACAGAAAAAATGGTTGATCGTGCTCACGGGGAATCATGTTTGTCGTTTCAGGTCCAAGAAGAAGCCAGCCCGACTCCTGCAGACGGTTGAGGCTTCACTGGCGGCATTTGATCTACAGCACTAAAAAATATATACCCGCTGCCAGACGATCCCCTACGTCTCGTTTGCCGAGGAACTCTGGTGACTGGCCAGCAGTGTTTCCCCCTCAAGACTATGAAGTGAGCAAATTAACCGTTCTGTCATACCTAATCAAACCTGTCTAAACGGGTTCAAAGCTGACTTCCTGCTTCGCGGGGCCGGTTTTGTCTTGGCGTTGCCGCCAAGGCCAGAGCCTTCCCCTCCACAGGCAGACACCGTGGAACTCACGGCGTAGTTCTTTAGATTGATCGCGGCATTCACGTCGCGGTCATGCGCCATGCCGCCGCCCGAGCATGTCTTGCTGCTCGCGAACCATCGGTCCGCGACAATCACGACACCGCCGCGCATCGCCGCCTTGTACTCAAGCTGCCGGCGGCACTCGTGGAACCCCATATCGGCAATGGATCGCGCCAGATGGCGGTTTGCCATCATACCTCTCACGTTCAAATCCTCAATGCCGATGGTGTGGAACCGGCGCGTGAGATCGGTCGTGAGCTTGTGCTGGGCATCATTGCGGATGTTGTCGCTGCGGGCAGGCAGCCTCGCCAGCTTCGCCTTGGCTTTGCGGCGATTGGCCGAGCCTTTTTGCTTGCGGCTCAAGCTGCGCGACAAGCGCCGTAGGCGCTTGAGCAATGCCTTGTGCGGCTTAGGTCCAACCTTGACTTCTACCGTCGAGAGCGCCGCACAAGCGGATACCCCCAAGTCCACACCAACCCCGCCTTGGTTTTCGGCTGGCGGTAGATGAGAGACAGCGGGTGTATCCACGGTCAGGCTGACGAACCAGCGATCGGCCACCCGGCAGACCGTGGCAGATTGGCTATAACCAACAAATCGCAACGGCTCGCGCAGCCGCACCCAGCCAAGCTTGGGGCTGCGGATGCGCCGGTCGTCGCTATGGATTTGGTCGTTGGTGAGCGTAAACCGATCATGGACGCCCCTTTTGCGAAATTTCGGGTAACGGGCACGGCCGGCCAAGAAGTTCGCAAAAGCTTGGCCCAGTTGAATGATCGCCATCTGCGGCGCGTTCTTGGTGACCTCCAGCAGCCCAGGAAATTGTTCGCGCTTGATGGCGTTGAGCTGGCGGCGCAAGGCCAACTGGCCCGGTTTGGGTAGAGACTCATCCGCCCGGTGCGCCTCATACTGACGCTGCCACTCGGCCAGCGCCCAGTTGTACGCAAACCGTGCCGTGCCTGTCGCCCGTGCCATGTACGCCGCCTGCACGTTGTTTAAACCCAGGGCGATCTGATGGGCAATCAGCATGGCTGCGATGCCTCCACGGCCGTCTTCACGCCATCAAGCAGCTGCTGGTTCTTGCGCGAGCGGCTGCCATAGAGCCGGGCACTGAACACGGTGATGATCTCCAGCATGTCTTTTGCTAAATCTTCCTCGAAACTGGTGTCCTCGCCCTGGTTCAGGATCACCACTTCGACTTGTTTGGCTTCGCAAATAGCAAAAACTAGTTCGGCGCCCAAGCGCAACAGCCGGTCCTTGTGGGTGATCACCAGGCGCCCGATGCGGCCCTCCACCACATCGTTCAACAGACGCTTTAACCCTTTCTTGCGGTAGTTCATGCCGGAGCCAAGGTCGGCGACCACTGTGAAGGTCCAGCCTTGGCGTGCACAATACAGTTCCAACACCTGCTTCTGCCGTTCCAGATCGTTCTTCTGGTCGTGGCTGGAAACCCGCGCATAGGCGACCGTACGCCGCTCGGATGTGTCCGTGTGAAATAGCTCGGGCTTGAGTTTGGCGAGATCGTAGCGACGGTGCCCCGCCACCGTACGCTCCGGGATCAACTTCCCGGCCGCCTCCCAACGCCGCAGGGTGTCGATGGACACGCCTAATACTTGGGAGGCTTCACCAATGGCAACCAATCTAATCATATAGATCATTATTACATAGATATTCAGAGATATAAAATAAACTGCTCAAACCCTGTACCGAACCGGCCCAGAAATAGCTGGTAGTTCACTCAGGATAACGCGGGATCACTGTCATTGTGAATCCTGTATTATCTGACGCAGGCAGGCAGTCCAGTATGCCCCTGCATCGTCAGCAGTAGTCAGGTTGAACCTGCAACCAGCACACGCAGGTCACGAACATTGTTTCCGGTGGGACCTGTAACGATCAGATCTTCAAGACGCTCAAAGAAATGATAGGAATCCGAACGTTCCTCAAACTCAGCAACATCAATTCCCATGGACTCTGCACGTGGGATGGAGGACTCATCCGCAACAGCTCCTGCTGCCGGTGAGTTGCCATCAATTCCATCCGTTCCTGCACTGAGTACGGTCACTTTCAGCCCTCGCTGCACAATCTTGCGGGCCGCGCTAAGAACAAAGGCTTGGTTCCTTCCACCCATGCCTGTCCCCTTTACAGGACTGCTCAGTTCCCCTCCCGTAGTCACCGCAACAGTTTTGCCGGAATACATTTTCAGCAAGGTTTCAAGCCGGTTGAGTAACTCATCCACAGCCATTTCAACCGGCATGTCATCAACACTCAAATCCCGCTTAACAATCCAGCCCAGCTCGTTGATCCTCTTTTCCAGCCTTTCCAGAACAACCTGATTGTCCGAAAGACAGCACCATTGACTTTCCCTGAAGATCTCATCACCGGGTTTCGGGGTTTCCCGGATTGTCCGCTCGGCAAATAGTCTCTGCAGCGAGTTGGGCAGTTGAGGCACGATACCAATACGCCCTGCAATTTCATAGGTCTGCTCACAAGTTGACTCATCCGGCATGGTCGGACCAGATGCAACTGTGGATGGTTGATCAGGAGGTACATCCGAGACGTAAAGAGTCACCTGCTTCACCGGGCTGGCAGCCTGGGCAAGACGTCCACCCTTAAGCCTTGAAAGGTGTTTACGAAGTACATTCATTTCAACAATGTTGGCTCCACATGTCACCAGCACTGCGTAAAACTTTTGAACGTCCTGCAACGAAATGGACTGATCGAAAGGTGCTTCACAGATTGCAGACCCTCCACCGGAGAGCAAGTAAATCACCAGATCATTGCTGTCCAGCATCGATAAACGTTCCAGCAGATGATCTGCGGCCTCAACGCTCTGTTCATTCGGGTAAGGATGGCCTCCAATGAACTGCCGGAACGAGGCTGGCAATTCTTCTCCAGGAACCGACGACACGACGACACCAGAGGTCTTGCTCACTGGCAACAATCTGACTAGCACCGCACACATTGGATGGGCTGCTTTACCAATTGCAACCACAACTATACGAACAGGCCTTGCAACGTCGACTGTTACGTCATCAACCAACAGATAATTCCCAACCCTTGAGACCCTATCAGCCATCACGTGCTCAAGGGCTGCTTCATCAAGCGTTTTCTGGAACAGACTTCGCAGCGTGTCTTTCATCACTGAGGGGATCAGGCCAGAACCTCAACATTCACGATATTCGGAGGTGTCCCGCCTGCAAGGCCAATGACCATGTTTTCAGCAGCCATGGTACACATGCGCGTTCTTGTAGCAATCGAAGCACTGGCGATATGCGGCAAGATCAAGACATTTTCAAGCTGCATCAGTTTAGGGTGTACCTTGGGTTCCTGCTCGAAGACATCAAGTCCTGCGGCAGCAATGGTTTTTGACTCCAGTGCTTCTGCCAGCGCTGCTTCATCAACCACAGGCCCCCTTGACGTGTTGACCAGGACAGCAGTTACTTTCATGTTTTTAAGTTCCGAGGCCCCGATCAGGTGATGCGTCTCGGCAGTTAATGCACAGTGCAGGGACAGGAAATCAGACTCTGTAATGAGTTCTTCTCTGGCAACAAATTCAACTCCCAGGTCGTGCTCAATTTCTTCACTCTTTCGGTCAGGATCCCAATAAATCACTCGCATATTGAAACCGCGAGCCCGGCGAGCGACTGCCTGCCCAATTCTTCCCAGTCCAAACAGGCCTAATGTAGCACCCCAGATGTCCCAACCAGTCAAGAGGTCGATCCGCCATTCCTTGTATCTACCAGCTCTGAGGTATCTTTCCGATTCCCCAATTCGTCGGCCAGCTCCCAACAGTAGGGCAAAGGCTAGGTCAGCCGTTGTTTGAGTCAAAACATCCGGAGTATTCGTCACGACAATATTGAGTTTTGTAGCCGCAGGGATGTCGATATTGTCAAAACCGACAGCAACATTCGAGATGACCTTCAGGCCAGGTATGGCAGCCATCAGATCTGGAGTGATCTTGTCCGTCAACTGACAGATCAGACCGTCCTTACCCACTAATCGAGCCTTGAGCTCTGTGGCAGTCAGACCATCATTCGAGTCATGATAATCCAGTCGGACTCGGGACAGCAGATAGTCGGCAGCTTCCTGGTAAATATGCTTGCTAACCAACACATCAGACGGCATGGCGGTGGTATTGTCGCACAGATAGCCGTACCTTGATTTCTGGACATTTTAGATGTAACTGTCTGTTTCGTATTTACAATTACCTTACAACTACATCAGCAGAAGTCTTGACAGAGAAGTACTTTCCAATTGACAGATGAGCTTTCGTGTCCGATGTCAAGGGTTTTTCGGGGATTGGCGGAAGGGATCTAGAATCTGGACGTTTCCCCACAGCTCAGATGTTCGGTCTTAGGTTGCGCCTTGGGCCGCTGGGAGGAGAGGGCGGGTCGGGAGTCATCCAGCATTCAGGCCTTGGCGGGGACCAGCGGTTGCCAGAGGCGGTCGTCGCGAAGCAAGGCGTTGGCGAGCACGACGAGCTTGCGGATGACGGCGGTGATCGCGACCTGGTGCGGTTTGCCGCAGTCGGTCAGCCGCTGGTAGAAGACGCGCATGTCGGGGTTGCAGCGGCGGGCGGCAGTGCCGGCCATGTAGAGCACCTTGCGCGGGCGGGGCCGCCCGCCGCGGATATGGCGAGCGCCGCGGGATGCGCCGCTGTCGCTGGCGAACGGAGCCGTGCCGGCCAAGGCTGCAGCCTGCTTCGGGCCGATGCTGCCGAGCTCGGGCATGTCGGCGCAAAGCACAGCCGTGGCAACCGGACCAATCCCCGCGATGGAGCGCAGGATCTCTGCGCGGCGAGCCAGGGCTTCGTCGGCTTCGAGGGCATCGGCAATGGCTTGGTCGAGCACACCGATCTCGCGCTCGGCAGCGTCGTTGAGGCGGCCGAGTGCGGCCGCTGCGGGCCCGGGTCCGAATTCGGCGATGCGCTTGCGACGGTTGGCCCGGTCCTCGACACAGGCTGCCCGGGCGGCCACCAAGTCCTTCAGCTGCTGGAGGTTATGTTCCAAGGGAAGAGCCCGGCGCCGATCCGGCAGGCGTCCGAAGAGGGCCAGCATGGCGGCATCGATGCGAGCGGTCTTGGCTAGCCGGCCCATGCTGCGCGCAACCAGTCCCGTGCCGTGCGCTGGCCGGCAGCATCGTTGGGAAAGCTGCGGGTCGAGCCGGGCTTTGCTGACATCCACGCCAGCGACGAGGTCCGTCGCAGCGAGTTCCGTGCCATTCATGATTCGAGTCCCTCCGGAATGCAGTACAGTGAATGCGAGTCATCCCCCAGCCTTGGCTTCTGATCAATCCGGGCCTCGCGCCCAACCTTTCGTCCAGGCCTCGGGGGGATGGTTGCGGTGGGCCGACCAAGCTCATCTTCGATTCCTCGAACCCAGCCTGAAACGGTCCGACCCGCCGCCCAATCCAGAGTAGTTAGGAAAGGGGCCGCGGCGGTTTCGGTACGATCTCAAGCACTTTGATAGGCACGGGAGGCCGAGTGTCGCAGCTTTCGCTCCTGCTGGAGTTTTGACGCTACAGCCCCGACCTGTAACTTTGACCACTGATTCACAGTTGGCAGTTCATTTTAGTAGCTGAGCACAGCAACATCGACGCTGACACCAGGAGGCGGTGGCTCGCACCAATTCCTTCGGTTCGACTGCAACTCGTTAACGATCAGGCTTCCCACTACGCCAGAGAAGCCGAGTTACTGGACGCTGTACCAAGGCTTTTCAAGCGGTACGCAAATGCAGATATGAGAGTTTCGATACGCCCTGCCCCGAGTAGAACGGTCTTCTAATAAATTTTTTGCAGGACGGCGCGGAGGACAGCATTAGCTTGCTGGACTCCGCATTTGGAAACCATTCGCTACCGGATGGACGGCACTCATCAGCCATTCGAACCACGGAGAGTTCGTGTACTACAGTCTTCTGGAATAGTGGAACAACGCTGGACGAATCGCGCGGTCTACCTGTTGTATTCACTGTCTTGCTAACGTTTTTTCTGGTTCTTACGATTCCAGGAAAACACCATTAACCTAAAGTTCCAGCTTCCGTAGAGCGGTTTTTCGGCGCGCAAGTTACTCAGGCAGAGGCAGTTGCGGCCTTGGCGGACAGCCTCGCAGAGGTCGCGCTACTGGGTAGGATGTCGCGCTGGCGCAGCAGGGCGATGGCGTCAACCAGCGGCTGGGGGAGCTTGGAGAGGTTGGCGTGGGTGACCTTGCGGATCTTGCCGTGGTCCCAGTGGGAGGAGCGGAACAGGACGGCAGGGGGCGAATTGCGGTTGGGGACGTGCTCGACGTACATGGGTATGATTATGGCACACGAAGGGAAACAATGTCAAGCAGTAATGTATTGAGAAATTGCAGTTATAGACACGGAAGCCGTGCGGTAGCCCGGGCCATGGAGGAATTATTACATGGGTATGAAAACCCAATGGATTCTCCCCTTGATCTAGTGCAATCGATTGAGACTCAAGGCCTTACGGCCGAAATCGGCGGAAATTCCGTCTGGAACTTTGGATTAACCAAAAACGGAACTGCCAGGTCACACAGCATGAAGCTCTTTGACCCTTGGAACGTTGATGCAAACTGCAATCCTTGAGGTGCTTCCGGTACAATTTTGTTTATGGCAAAACTTGGTTTTCTTGGACTCGGGCTGATGGGCAAACCCATGGCTGAACACCTCGTTCAGGGAGGGCACGAAGTGGCACTCTGGAGCCATACCCAATCCAAGGCACAGGCCCTGGCAGATGAGCACTCTTCCGCGCAATTCTGTGAAACCCCAGCAAAGATCGGTGAATTTGCCGATTACATCTTTTTGTGTGTTGGGGACTCGGCTATGTCAGAAGAAGTCTTGACAGGTGAGAATGGTGTACTCAGCGGCGTGACCCCTGGCACTGTTATTGCAGACTGCTCCACGATCGGTCCCAGCACGGCCAGACGCATTGCAGGGAAATTCGAAGAGGTCAATGCCCACTACCTCGACAGCCCTTGCACAGGATCTACACCAGGGGCGAGCAGTGGCACGTTGACGTTCATGATTGGTGGAGACGAAAAAGTCTTTGAGGATACGAGACCATACTTCGAGTGCATGGGTAAAAACCTCTACTACTGTGGCAAACAGGGCATGGGACTGCACGCGAAGCTTTCCCAGAACCTTGTGTTGGCCAATATGTTGCAAGGCTTCATCGAGGGCATCGTACTATCCACCAAGGCAGGTGTTTCACCCGATTTGATGTTCGAGATCCTGGACAATTCGGCAGCCAAATCAGGTCTTATTGCGTTCAAGGCTCCCTACGTCTTCAAACGCGACTTCAACGCGGCATTCCCACTGAAGTGGATGCGTAAGGACATTGGACTCATGCTCGAATCGGGACGTGAACTGAACGTGCCATTGCCCGCCACCGGACTCGTCCATGAGCTGTTCAGTGCCGGAATCGCCAAGGGTCATGGTGACGAGGATATTATTGCTGCCATCAAGCTTTTTGAGGAACTGGCTGGCGTTACAGTCGAGTCTTGAGAAATAAGATGTTACTGGACTTGGGATGCAGTGACGTGTAGTTGAGTTAACAGGCTAACCTGTCTATCTGGTCAGGATTATGTCAATTCAATCACTTGTAACCTCGTATGTTTACTAGGTTATTGCAGCTTATATCCAAACTTGAGGCCGTATCCTCATACATCCTGACCTCTAAGCTTAAGCTCGTCCAGATGAGCTAAAGAGTTGTATAGCCATGGTTTTAGGCCCTTGGTTCAGGCTTGGCCGATCCGGGCTCTGTCGCATTCGAGGTGTCACGGTTTGCGTGGGAATAGCGGGAACAGACCATCGGGTTAACCAACAACATCAAGGCCGTGAAGCGACGGTCCAGAGCCACACCGATATTGACGGGGTCGCCCGGGCTTGTTTATGCCAGTGACGGACGCGGAGCTGAAGCTGCCGCCAAGCCAGCACCCAGAACTGCTATCTTTACGAAGCGTCTGCGGCTAGTTGCCATAAGAGTGTTCTCCTTCCCTGGTTCTACAGCATGAGGCGACTCTGGCGGTCAGACTAGTTCCTTTCGCCGAAACAGTACAACACACGGCGCGTGCGGAAGTAGATCCGGCCCGGTTCGATCGCGGCGGTCGCGAACACCTCGTCGCCGAGATCATTCGTCGACAAGACCTCCCAATCGCCGGAAGCCTGCAATACGGTCACCTGTCCCTCTTCGCTCGCTACGTACACCTTCCCGTCGGCTGCTACCGGCGAAGCCCAGTAGCGCCCCAAAGCTCCTGGAATGCGACCCTGCTTGTACACTGCGCCGGTCTGCGGATTCAGACTGGTCAGGATGCCTCCATCTTTCACCAAGTACAGTACGTTTCGATACAGCAGCGGCGACGGGACATTGGGGAGTGCCCTTCGGTACCTCCACACTATGTTAGACGCCGTCAGGTCGCCTCGGCCGCCCAATCGGATTGCCAGCAAGGCATTGCGGGCGGCGAGTCGCGCCTGCGTATTGTTCCAATCTCCTTCATCGACGAACCCGTCACGGTCGAAGTCAAAGTAGCTGCTGAATCGTTCTCGCATCATCGGCAGGAACGCCTCTTCCTCGGAAAACCGGCCGTCGTCGTCGGTGTCATGCTTCGCCAGGGCTTCGCCATAGGGCGGTAGCTGTTGGTTGTCGCTGTTGCCGGTCGAGGACCAGCCGTGCACGTAGAGCATCGCGCCGTCGGTGACAGCCAGCGACTTCACTTCGAATGCGATCCCTCGCACCCACCAAAGCTTTTCCCCGTCGTCGAGTGAGTATCCACCCACCTGATAAGCCCCGGGTACGATCAGTTCCGGCGGACCGTCGGCCGGCCTATGGACGCTCGGCGTCGCGAAGCCACGGGTATATTCGGGGCGATCAATTTTCCACACGACATGTCCGCTGTTTCGATCGATTGCGACCATGAACGAGCCGCTGTCTTGATCGCAGACGAGGACAACCTTGTCGTCGGCCACAATCGGCGACGACGCCATGCCCATCCAATTGTCAAAAGGCCCCAGAGGAACCCGCCAGCGCTCATTGCCGTCGGGGCCATAAGAGAGCAGCCCATAGTCGCCAAAGAAGACGTAGACGTTCTCTCCGTCGCTGACCGGGCTGGGCGAGGCCGCATGATTAAATCGGTTGAGTTCTGCTGTCCGGCTTCTCGGCGCTTCCCGGCGCCAAAGAACTTTCCCGTCCTTGCGACTGAGGCAAATTGTCAGAAGCTTTTCCCCATCGGCACCCGTGACGAATATGCGGTCGCCCGCCAGCACCGGGGAAGAGTGGCCCGGCGGCAAATTCGTCTTCCAGAGGACGTTCTTGTCGGCACTGAACTCGACTGGAACATCGGCGGCCTCAAACGCACCGGATCCGTTGGGACCGCGGAACTGCGGCCAGTCGGCGATGAGGGCGGGAGAGACTGCTATGGTTAGAATCAGGGCAGCAAGCGAGTAAACCATCTCAGCGGGAGGGACCGACCTCCCGAATGCGAATGTTGCGGAACATGATGAAGTTGAACTGATCGTGGAGTTGCAGGCCGATTGGCCCCGTCTTGGGCCGGTCTGGATCGCCGGCGTGTTCGGCGACAATCGCACCATTGACTCTGACTCGGATCTGATCGTTTCGCGATTCGATGTCAAAGGAGTTCCACTGTCCGTCCTTCTGGATGCCGTCTTTCGCGGGGACGAAAGTGTAGAGACTGCCGCTGGGGTTTCGCGAACCGCTGCGGCCGGTGATCTGCACCTCATAGCCGTTGTGGGCCGGAGTTTTCTCGAAGTCGGCAGGTTGCGTCAGGGCGAATTTCGCGCGGGTCGGGTCACGGATCGAAATTCCGCTATTGCCGGGAACGCGGACCCAGTACTCGATATGCAGGTCGAACTCGCCGTACTCCTTCTTGGTGTAGAGCCAGGACTGCACTCCCAGCCAGTCCTCGAACTGCTGCCTAGAAATCGTTTCTGAAGCGTCAAACAAGGCATCAATCGCCGGCCTACGGTACCCAATCAGGGTGCTGTCTTCGGTGACCCTCCAGATGCCGTCGCCGAAAGCCTCCCAAGCTTCAAGTCGCGGCGTGATGAGGTCTGTCCAGTCGGCAGCGACGCTAATCGAAGTGGTCGAAAACAGACCTAAAAGCAAGACTGGCAGGCGAAGGGCTGTCATGGTTCAGCGTTGTTGGAAGTTTGTCGAAATACAACTATTCCGAGTTCACGGAAGATATTCTCCCACGATCTCACGCAGAGTGGGTAATCTTTCGTCACAGTACTCGGCCGTAGCGGGTTGTTGGCCCCGCGTCCCATGCGCACATTCATGCCGGGGATCCGGTCCTGGCACCGCTGTCAGGGCGCACCCCGGGCGAGGGAGTCGACCTCTCCTCGCAGCCAACCCTGTCGCGGTTCAAAAACGCGGTGACAGCGGCCGAGTTGCTCAACTTGGCCGAGACGCTCACCGAGATGATCATCGAGCGGGAGCGGCAGGCGGCGCAGACCAAGCGATTCCGCGGGGCGGGGCGTGCGGACCTCGCAACGTGGGCAAGCGAAATCGTCTGACCAGCGCAGCTGGACCGGATGCTCGCGGCACGCCCACTCGGTCGAGAACCGAACCTCAAACTCGGCTCGCGTCCGAGGGTAATCTCCGTCCACGACCTCAACCACCACATACTGTACCCTGTGGGGTCAAGTACATAGCCCTGTAATACAGAATCTCACGCCCTGATATTTTGCCTCTCCATAGTGTGTACGTTTATTTGTAAGGACGCATAACGACCTGAACATCTGTTCGGTCAAATCCCAGTAATCCAGAGCACTCCAACCTCCTGCATACCCGGATTCATATAACTCTGGAACGAGTATCCACGGGTCTTCAGGAACTTGTGTTTGCCCCAATGCGCTCGGCTAAATTAGAACCTATAACCCACACGTAACACGCCGAATGACGCCTTGTTTATGCCATGCAGCGAGCAACTTAGCGGTGTGTGCTCGATTAAGTTCAAGCTCAGTTATTGCAGCAGCGACACAATTCAATTCAAGAAGCCTGCTAAACATTACCGGCCTCAAGTAATACCGACTGTTTTGATGGAGAGGATGTTAGCAATCCAGGAAGACACGCCGAAAGATAGCATCCACGTGACGCAACTGATTCTTTAAGGAGAACGCACGATCATAATCCTCCTGGCTAAGTACCCTGCTGATATTCGGGTCCTTTTCCACGAGTGCACGGAAACTACCGTCCTGTTCCCAGGCCTCAAGCGCATTGCGCTGGACCCAACAGTACGCTTCTTCTCGCAATACTCCCTTGGAAGTGATCTCCAAAAGCAACTGACCTGAGTAGACCAGCCCACCGTTCGATTCAAGATTTCGAGTCATCCTCTCGGGATAGACAAGCAGTCGCTCGATCAAATCTGTTGTCTTGACCAGGAGGTAATCAAGGAGTGTTGTCGAGTCTGCGAGGATAATGCGTTCAACCGAGCTGTGTGAGATGTCACGCTCATGCCAGAGCGCAACATTCTCAAAGGCCGCCATGGCATTCGAGCGCACTAACCGGGCCAGACCGGAGATCTGTTCTGAGACGATTGGATTCTTCTTGTGAGGCATGGCCGAACTGCCTTTTTGCGTTTTCAAAAAGTATTCTTGTGCCTCCCTAACTTCCGTGCGCTGGAGGTGCCGCACTTCGACTGCAATTTTTTCAAGCGAAGCGGCCATATTGGCCAGGGTTGCAACATAGTGCGCATGGCGATCCCGCTGGATCACCTGTGAGGAAATAGCTGCAGCTTTCAGCCCCAATTTGTTACATATCTTTTCCTCGGCATCAGGACTGATATGAGCCAGTGTGCCGACTGCGCCGGAAAGCTTTCCAACTCGCATTTGCTCGCGAGCAGTCTCGAACCGCTCAATATGGCGACCAATCTCGCTGTACCAGTTGGCCAACTTCAAGCCAAACGTAATCGGTTCTGCATGCACACCATGGGTGCGGCCAACCATCACAGTGTCCTTGTGTTCTAAAGCACGTTTACGAAGAACAGCATGCAGCTTTATAAGCTCTCCTGCAATCAACTTCGATGCCTGTTGCAGTAATAGAGCCTGTGATGTATCGACCACATCATTGGAGGTCAGTCCGTAGTGCAACCAACGCGAGTGCTCGGCTGCGTCTGCAGTGTCCATCTTCTCAGCGACCGATGTCAGGAACGCAATCACGTCATGCCGTACCTCGGACTCAATGGCTTCAATCCTCGATAAATCAAAACCGGCATGTGCACGTAATGCCTGGGCCGCAGCCCGGGGAATTTCCCCTAATTCAGCAAGAATCTCGGAGGCTGCCAGCTCAACTTCCAGCCACTGGCTGTACTTGTTCTCATCGGACCAAATGTGAGCCATCTGGGGTCGCGTATAGCGGGGAATCATTGTTCTAGTGTCTCGCAGCATCATGAACAACTGCAGCGTTTTAAAACGTTAGCAAGCCATTCAATGTCATAAATCATTCTTCGGTTGGATCTTGAACAGGCTATTCTAAAACTATTAGCTAGATGCTTACTGTCCTGTTTCCCCATTCTTGTATTTAGTCTTTTCATGGAAGCCTATTCAGTTACCACAGGTCGGCCCCGGCAACGCAACACTCCCAGTCCTTGCCTGTTCCCTGGTCTTGCCCCGCTGCTCTTGTTCGGTCTCCTGTTCGGGACCGGACTTGCTGCCGACAGACGGGACATAACTTCCAGTCCTGAAATTTCGACAGAATCGGCCGATGCACTGCCAGAAACTGTGCAATCACGCAATGAAGCCACGGAAATCGCTGTGGAAACTGTTGCAAATGGCAACCAGAATACAGATCGGACGGAACTCAACCTGCTGGGTGAGGTCGACACGGAATCAGGGGAGAGCCGCAGGAACGAAAACGTTCAACTCACTCTGGTAGACAACAACGTTCTCAAGGAACTCAACATCCGAATGGGCACCAGTGCAACAATCATTCGCGAGTTCGAAGCTTCCAATGGTTATTTTGGCGCCGAATTCGGGAATCCCCCAGTAAGGCAGTTTCACCTTGCACCCGCAAACAAGAATGGCTTTCACGGCTCAATTTATGAAGTACACAGCAACAGCCAATTCCAGGCAAGGTCTTTCTTTCAGGTTGGTGGGGTCAAACCCGCACGCTCCAATGAATACGGCCTGAACATCCTGTTGCCACTGGGAGCTTCTACCTCGCTGACTGTCGATGCCAGCCAGCGGAGAACACGGGGTAATGTCAATGGCAACGTATTGGTTCCGCGTCCCGAGGAACGCACGCCACTGACTACAGATCCCATACTTCACGACTTCGTCTCCCGGATCCTGGATTCCTACCCAGAAACACCGCCCAACCGTACCGATATCAACCCAAGAGCTCTTAACACAAACGCACCACAGACAATCAACAACGACATCATTGGTGGCAGGCTGGATTTGATGGCCGGAGACAAGAATCAACTCTCCGCTGACTATCGCTTCACGAAACAAGCAATCCACGCATTCCAGTTGGTGAGAGGCCAGAATCCAAATACCACGACAGGATCTCACGACGCTCGCCTGACCTGGACACACAATTGGTCACCCGAGACAACGAGCAACATCTCTGCGGGATTCAAGCGAATCACTTCCTTGATCTTGCAGGATGAAACTGCCTTTGGGCCTCTCATTTTCAGTGGTCGGCAACTAGAGACTATTGGCGGGTCGTCAAGCGCTCCATATAACAGGGCACAGAACTTTACCCGTACTGCTGGCGCGATTCGAAGTACGAAAGGCAAACACAATCTGGTTGCAGGTTTTGGCTTCACTCGTGAACAACTCAATGGCCTTGAGAGCTCCGGGCACATGGGGATGATCATGTTCAATGCAAACTTTGGTCGGGACATGATCACCAACTTACGGCTTGGCACCCCGTCTACTATGTCACTCTCGATCGGTAACACGCACCGTGGTTTCCGGCGCTGGCGCATGGATTATTTCCTCGGAGACCGCTGGAGTGTCGGGCGCAACCTGACACTCAGCACGGGGCTGCGTTTCGAGCCTGTTACACGCCCCATTGAGGTCAATGGGCTTTCTGAGTTGCCTTACAGCTGTGATTGCAACAATTTTGCACCTCGCTTTGGATTTGCGTATAAAGTCCCTGGCATTGGCATCCTGCGGGGGGCATACGGGCTTCATTATGGAGAGATCTTTACAGCTACCTACAGCCAGGAACGATTCAACCCACCCGGTAATATCAGACTGAGCATTTCCGCACCTGACCTGACAGACCCACTGGCAGGTTCCAACCTGGACTCCCTTGACCCCAATGCCCGCAGTACTGTGCTTCGAATTTCACCGGACCTGGTTGCACCTTACTCACATCAGTACAACTTCAGTTGGGAGATTAGTCCTTCCAGGAGGTTTCATGCACAGTTGGGCTACCTGGGAAGCCGTACGCACCGCCTGTTTGCTGGCTGGGTTTTCAACCGGGCTCGTCAAGTCGAGGGGGTGCCCTTCACAACCAGCACAGTCAACGACCGTCGTCCTGACTCCCGCTTTTTCGAGGTACGCCGAACCGTGAACGGATCACGGGCGTATTACGATGCAGCCAAAGCCAGCCTTCGAGTCAGCGATTGGCAAGGCCTGAGCTTTGATTTTTCCTACTGGTTTAGCAAAGCCCTTGATCTCGGAGCACATTACGCCAGCAATGCCAGTAGGCGCGATGCTTACGCAGGACGTAGCCAGAGTGAATTCGAGGCTCACCATGATGTCAAGGGGTACAGCTCTTTTGATCAACCACATGCAGCCATGTGGCGTGTCGGCTACCGGACACCCAATATAGGATCTGCCAAAAATCACTGGAACAAGGCATTGGGTGGCTGGGACTTGTTTTCCGTCTTGCTGTTCAAGACCGGTACACCTTTCAACATTTCAACAGGCTCGGACTCACCAGGTCTCGGAAACGGTGATGGTACAGGGGGTGACCGACCACACATCCTCAACCCCGAGATTCTCGGTCGCAGCATTACCCATCCCGACACGTCTGCACAGTTGTTGCCGCGATCTGCATTCAGTTATATACAGATCGGGGAACTAAGAGGGAATATTGCTCGCAATGCCTTCCGTAAGGATGGGATTCAGAACATCAACTTTGCCTTGTCAAGAAGCTGGAAGCTGGCCAGCGAGAGCACGATCACGTTCAAGGCAGAATCGATCAACTTCCTGAATACCCCACAGTTTGCCTCCCCAGGACTTGAGCTCAGTGGAGGCAACTTCGGGCAGATTACCAATACCCTCAACGATGGCCGCACATTCAACTTCACATTGCGGCTGTCATTCTAGCAATCCTGGAAACCAACCCCGGAAAGTCGCTAGCCTTCATGAATAATCCGGGCCAGTACGGTAACAGGGAGTGAGCCGGAAGATCGACATGACGAACGGCGTTCGTCACCGACTACCCGAATCTTAGTGGAACCAAATCCGCAACTCAAAGGCTCGAGCCGTCTTACCGTCCTGTTGCACCGATTCCGGAATAATCCTCGACACAACCAAAAAGGGGTCAGAATTCCGAGACTCCACCCCGACATAACGAGTTTTCCGGATTTCCTCTCGGAATCTTTCTGCGTCTGCATGCAGGTCCCGCCTCCGGGCACACACATTCGGGAACGCGCGCAGTAACAGCGGCAACAAGCGCTTTACAATCGACAGCAAACCCTGCTTTTCCTGTGCCTTGCCCGAGCGCTACGCTGACCTAGTACTACCCCGCTCGTAGTCGAACATCAAACAGGCCGTCATCGGCAGGTAGCAGGACAGGTCATAGAAGGTATTGAACACGCTCAACTGCGGCACACTGTGAGCGGGGTCTCAGGTCGGATCGAAATCGATCAGCCGAACCGACTTCTGGATCGCTCCCAAACAGAGCTTGAATATCTGGCCATGTGCCAACTACGCTGCATCGAAGACGCGCTGCTGCAGCATCGCGGCCATGTCGGGAAAGTTCTTGCCCTACTGGCGTGCATCGTGCGACGAGGGTGCCAAGGTCTCAGTCAAGCTCAGATCGCCGTCGCACACCTTCAGCAGCACCGAGCCACCATAGGAACTGCTCTGCAAGCTGCGGGAAGTCAACCCCGACAAAGTTAGACCACTTCACCAGATCGAAAAAGAAAATACTCTATCCATCGCTTGTGTCAGACCCAAACACCTCATATGTTGTTGATATTAGGCAGCACAAATCAACTTTCAGGTGACCTCCGAGAGGTGCCCTCATGAATAATCCAGGCTAGAAACGGCGCGCCCAGTGCTGTGGCCAGCGTTCGACAACTACTTTCTTGTCCGTATAGAACTCGACTGCATCCCGTCCCTGGGCATGAAGGGCTCCGAAAAAGCTGTCTTTCCAACCACTGAAAGGGAAATATGCCATCGGGGCTGCTACTCCAATATTGACCCCGACATTGCCAGTTGTGACTTCACTGCGGAACTTGCGTGCAGCGGCTCCACTACTTGTAAAAATTGACGAAGCGTTCCCGAACCGGCTACTCGCAACAGCCTCGATCGCTGCATCCAGCGTCTTGACAGGAGTCAAGCTAAGTACTGGCCCAAAAACTTCGGTAGTAGCCAGTTCACTACCTGCCGAGACCTGATCCATAACCGTAGGACCGACAAAGTTTCCACTCGGGTAGTCCTTCACTTGCACACCGCGACCATCCAGAACAGTTTGAGCGCCATCAGCAGCACCTTGTCTGATCGCATTCTCAATCCGAAACTGGCTCTCACTCGTGATGACAGGTCCCATCTCGACCCCTTTCTCAAGTCCAGAGCCTACCTTGAGTGAGTCGGCAGAGTCTACGATGGCCTTCCTGAACCCGGCATGGGCATCCCCTACCGTAACGACCATGGAAACTGCCAGGCAACGCTGGCCGGCACAACCAAATGCACTGTCACTGATGATCTTGGTCGTCGTCTCCATGTCTGCATCCGGAAGCACAACCACGTGATTTTTTGCGCCACCTTGACATTGCACCCTTTTGCCATGCTGGGCCGCTTTGGCGTAAATGTACTTTGCAACCGGGCTGGAACCTACAAAGCTGATTGCCCGCACAGCGGGATGTTCGAGCAGGGCATCAGAAGCTCCGCGTCCGCCGTTGACCAGATTGACAACACCCGGGGGCAGTCCGGTCTGTTCAAACATCTCAATCACCTTGCAAAGTGACAAGGGGACTTTCTCCGAAGGCTTGATCACGACAGTGTTGCCACAGGCTACTGCATAAGGCAAGAACCAGAGCGGGATCATGACTGGAAAGTTGAATGGTGTGATTACACCAACGACGCCCAGGGGCTGTCGAATCATCATCTCGTCGATTCCCGAAGCAATGTCCTCCAGGTTATACCCCTGCATCATGATCGGGATACCGCAGGCAACCTCTACGTTTTCAATGCCGCGACGCAATTCCCCTGATGCCTCCGCCAATGTCTTGCCATTCTCCATTGAGACGATGCGGGCAATATCATCGAAGTTCTCCTCAAGCAGTTGCTTGAGTCGGAAAAGGAACTGGATCCGGTCTCCCGGTGGAACCGCGCGCCAACCTGGATAGGCCTTGGCCGCTGCGTCAATGGCACTGACTGTGTCATTGCTGCCGTCTAGTGGTACCGTTGCCAGGATTTCATTGGTAGCTGGATTGATTACCCGGGAAACGGCATCTTCTGTGCTAGCGGACCAAGCGCCACCGACATAATTCTTTGCTGCATGCATGGAATCAATTATTGCGAATACAAGACAAGGCTGTCCGCAGAATAACAACAGCAAGCCTGAAAGATGGCCAAGAAATCAGCCTCGTTGTTCGATCAGGCTCCTGATTGCAGGCCGCACAGCCTCAGAGGCATTTTTTAAAGTCGCTTTCAAGGCCTTGTCCGCACGCCCTGAAGGTCGCCTGCCGATCGCATAGCAAGCTGCTTCTACCAGGTGAAGATCATCAACCATCAGGAGTTTCTCCAGAGCTGGCAATGACTCATCGGTTCCTATACGCCACAACCTGCGGCAGATTTCCTGCTTGGCTGCAAGACTTGCCTCTGATCCGAGAACTTGTACCAGTTCCTGCTCGATCCAGGCACGAACCTGGGAATCACCAAACGAATCATTGATCAAGCGGTCGACTGTAAACAGTGCCGTTGTCGACTTCCCATACTCGTAGTTCGCAATTTCCTGAACGGCTTGCCTGATGTCTTCCTGTTTCATGATCAGACCCTCCAGGGTGTGCGCATCGTGCGATACAGCATATTGTTGGCTTCCTCATCACCAGGGAATGTCTCGGTCTTGGCATCCCACTGCAACGGCCGACCGAGCCGCAGGCAAATATTTGCACAATGAGCAATTGTATGAAAGCGGTGCGCGGCTTCAGGATGGGAATTTGTCTGTTCTCGTGTTCGCATGCAATGCAAGAAGTTCCTCACGTGCGGCTCCTGGATAAGGTAGCTAGCGTTCGGGGGATCAAGTCCCTTGAGTACTCCTTCCGGTTTGGCAGTGATTCCACCTGTATCGGAGAGGAAGATCCAGCCCCTGTCTCCCTGAAACCGCAAGCCCTTCAGCCCTGTGTCCATGCGGAGTCGCAAGCCATCCCGATATCTTGCCCGGACTTCATACCAATACGGAATATTGTTTATGCCACCTTCGGTGCGGAACTCGGCCTCACCCTCGTACTCAACCGGGGAGTCGAGTTCATTCCCGCGTACCCACTGGACAGTCTCAATGAAATGCGGCCCCATGTCAGCGATGGCACCGGCTCCCGTGTCCCAGTTCAGACGCCAGTAAGCAACACGCTCTGACGAGTAAGGAGCCCATGGTGATTGTCCCAGCCAACGGTCGTAATCAAAAACATCCGCGTCAGGTGGTTGTTCCGGCACAGCCATTGCATTTTGCTTCCAGCCTCCTGTGGCACCATAGGACAGCCGCACGGTATGCAGCTGTCCTATCCGACCATTGCGTACCACATCAACCAGAAACTTGTATCCAGCAATTGACCTGCGCTGTGTTCCACATTGCCACACTGTGCTGTGCGAGCGCACCACATCGACCAGACGCCTGCCCTCCGCAACGGTCATGCTGAATGGCTTCTCACAATAAACATCCTTGCCTGCCCTGGCAGCCAGGGAACTCATAACTCCGTGCCAGCGGTCACCAGTCCCAATTACTACAGCATCAATGTCCGAGCGTTCAAGGATCTCCTCGTGAAACCGTGTTGCAGAACAGTCCTTGGAGCTGTAGTGGTCATTAACCATCTGCATTGCTGTTGCCCTGCGGTCAGCAAAAAGGTCACAGACCGCAAGAACCTGAACATCCTTCTGATCCAGAAATGTCTGTATGTTCCTTCGGTTCCGAGTACCCATGCCAATGCCGGCAACAGTAATTCTGTCCGAGGGAGGTGTTGCTCCTCCCAACCCGAGTACCGAAGCCGGAACCAGCATCGGAGCCGTTAAAGTCCGGGCAAAATCACGGCGTGTCCATCGTTGGTTACTCTCCATGGCGGCATTTAGTTTAGCCTTGATTGCATTACACAAACATTGATCCAACACAGAAACCTGCAGGGTTACCTCTTTCCCTGAATGGGTTACCCTGTTTCTTGCACGAATCGTGTGCTGGAGGGAACGAGCCAATGATGAGTCGAAGAAGAGCAATTGCTCAAGCCGCAGCAGGTCTCGGACTGGCAGCCACCGCAGTTGCCGCAAAAGATTTACCACGTCGCAAATTCGGGAAAACCAATCTCTCCGTCAGCATTGTCGGACTCGGTGGGGCTCGCGCCGGGAATTTGCGCGACGAAGCCCAGGCCCTGCGCACAATCCGACACGCCTACGAGTCTGGGATCAACTACTTTGATTCGGCTGCTGCCGGTGCCTACGGATTAAGCCAGAAGCGGATTGGAATCGCACTGGAAGGTATTCCACGGGATCGCTTGATCTTCGGAACCAAAACACGGCATCGCACCTTCGGTCATTCCGAGCTTGATCTCAACCAGAGCCTTGCCAACTTCAAGACCGACACCATTGACCTTTACCAGGTTCATAACGTCATGAACCAGGAAGACATCGACTTTGTACTCGGACCCCGCGGCACCATGGAAATGATCGAAAAGGCCCGAAAGGATGGAAAGATCCGATACGTCGGCTTTACCGGCCACATGGATCCCAAAATCCTTGCCAGGATGCTTGATGCTTACAACTGGGATACCGTACTGATGCCCCTCAGCGTCACGGACGGGGCAAATTCAAAACAGAGCTTCGAGAGAACAACACTTCACAGGGCGGTTGAAAAGGGACTTGGAATTCAAGCGATGAAGACTACTGGAGTCGGTGTTCTGCACAAGCAAGGCATCTCTTCGCTGGAAGAGAATCTCAACTACGTCTGGTCACTGCCAGTTTCAACAGCAATCCTCGGATGCACCTCACCCGAGGAGGTCGATGCTGACATACGAATCGCTAAAGCTCACCGGCAGATGACAAGCAGTCAGATGAGTGCCACACGCAAGAAGTGGATGGATGTAGACTTCGCCAAACTCGAATCCTGGAAAGTGGACCAGAGTTCGACCCTTGCGTAAGCTGGATAAACGGGTTCTGATGACTGGGAACTCCGTGATTCCTTAATTTGATATGGACAGTTGCCGTTTGTAAGCATCTGTTACTCGAAGTGAATCTCTGCAATGTAGAGACTAGGCAGAACTTGATTCCACCCATTCGGAATTGCATCAAACGCTAACCTGAATTGCCGCTCGTCACCTGCAGGCAAGCTGCTGTCAGCACGGACAATTGTGGAGAGGACTCGATGAAGCTCGATGCCATTGACATCAAAAAACACGCAGTTCAGTCTCATGCTTCGGATTGGCTTTTCGCCAAGGTTGCCGATTTTCCCGGTGATTTCTATGAGTGTCTGACCCAGGGCGTTCTCCGTTCCAGTCATTTCAACGTCAACAAGGTCAAGCAAGGGCAAATAGGCTCTGGCTTCATCCGTAAGCACAACAGTTGGTTCTGTTTCCCCTGTCTCGTACTGCCAAACCAGATAGCCAAGGGCAAGAAACACCAGGGCCAGCCCGACTGCAATTAGCAATGGGACAGTCTTCCCGGTTCCTTCTGGCTGTTTACTACCTGTTTCAAGCATCTCGAATCCAATGTTTTGCTGGGCAACCCAGCGTTAAAATTCTTGTATCAATTCATTCCGCAAAATATTTGTTGCAGGAGTTCAATCATCATCGCAAAAGTTTTCCATGCTGACTGTCATGCCAATCTTTCAATACATCATGCCAACAGGGTGCAATCAATTGGGTTTTCAGGGTATTGTTTATCCCAACCAACAAGTCCGGCTCAAAAAAGGCCACAGTCCTTTCTTCTTTCCTGGTCAACAAGGTACTGAACAGCAATACGGTGAGGTCTGGCCGGGAATGTGTTTAACGAACTTCAATCTGCCTCGCATATGGGATGCAGCACTTCGGCCACTCGCATACGCGCCCACTCTTCCATGCATCTCCATCCATCCACTGCAAGGATCAGACCTCCTGCATTGATGACAGAAGAATTCTCCTGATCTTGACTGAGTATTGCAGGTAATCCAGAGCCTGAATCTCCAGCATGCGCACAAAATGAGTCGTCTGAGCCTATACTGTGTGCGATCAGCTATGCTACATCGTTCTCGAATTCCGCTTACAGTCTGTGTGTTGCTCATCGCTTTGGCATCCGCATCCGCACAGGAGCGAAATCGTCATCTGGAGCTTCCTCCCGGTTATGTCAAACACTTGGACATCACCTATGCGTCTGTCAAGGGTCGTGCCTTGGTTCTGGATGTCTATGCGCCCGAACAGAAGCCTGAACAGCCGATACCTGTGATTGTGTGGGTCCACGGTGGTGGCTGGAAAGGGGGATCGAAGGATGGAGTTGGGCGCTCTTTGCCAATCTTGCAACATGGCTATGGCTTGGTGTCGGTTGGATACCGGCTTAGTGGGGAGGCTATCTTTCCCGCGGCGATCACTGACGTGAAAGCTGCAATGCGCTGGGTGCGATCTAACGCAGCACGATACGGGTTCGATCCCAACCGCCTCGGTGCTTGGGGATCCTCCGCTGGAGGGCATTTAGTGGCACTGCTTGGTACGGCGCATGACGTTGCTGAGTGGGATAGTATCCATGAAGAGAACAACGGCGTTTCCTCGCGGCCCAATGCAGTGTGCAATTGGTTCGGTCCGACTGACTTCCTGCGAATGAATGACTTTCCGGGAAGGATCGACCACGATGCACCCGATTCTCCGGAATCGAGGTTTGTTGGGGGTCCAATACAGGAACACTCCGGGACAGTACAGCGCGCAAACCCGATAAGCTACGTCACGTCTGACGACCCACCGATGCTGCACATGCATGGCGAGAAGGACCAGTCGGTTCCCTACAACCAGAGCGAACTGCTCCATGCAGCACTCAAGAAAGCGGGTGTGGATACGACACTCCACATGGTTAGGAACGCCGACCACGGGTTTCGCAACATGGAGGGTGACACCCCGGAATCTCTGATTGACAGAGTGGTTGAGTTCTTCTCACGAACGCTCGGTGAACCCTGATCAGGTTGCCCTGACCCTGCTTTTCCTGATAGCCGAGATAGAATCTGCCGCGAACACGGCAAGCATTTTTTAATCAGGATTGTAAACAGGCGACAAGTCAATGGCACGGATGAATCACGGAGCAAAGCATACTTGCGTCGGGAATACGCTCTGATGAAGCATTGTGCTCCAGTGCCCCTCCGGGTTACACACCCATGCCGCAGGCTTGCAGCAAGGCCCGTTGCACAGCGAGGTCGTGTTCCGGCATAAAGTGCTCGACCCAACGCCCCTCTCGAACAGCTCCCGCCAGATCGTCCAGATCAGGAAGATAGCGCGGCGCTGAGCGTCTTTGTCGACCAGTCCGGAAACCCTATCATCGAGGGCGCTCGCCAATTCTTGAGTCCGGAATGGGGCCAGGTTCGGGCCTTCGCATCGAAACCCTCGGAACTGAGCGTCTACCAGCGTGACGGTTTCGACTATTGGGTGTTTCACGATCCCGGAACGCCGCCCCTTATCGGCACTTCCACGGAGGACTACTACAAGTGGGGCTTCGAGATGATCGCCATCTGGTCGAGTCATCTCGATCCCAGCGACGGCGTGACGATCGACATCTCTCCTGGGGCCATCGGCAATTCGCCGCCGCCCGAGCCGGGTGACTACGAGACGTTCTACGATTTCCTCAACGGCGGGGATTCGGGTTCCGGACATCCTGTCAATCCAGTCACCGGATTACCCTACGAGCTGCAGATCGTGCCGCGCCGCGACTATGCCCGCGTGCTTGCTGAATTCTGGGCCGACGGGCCTGATTCGGAAACCCCGCCCGACCACTGGTTCACCATCGCCAACTACGTGTCGGACCAGCCGCAAACGGTGAAACGCCTAGGTGGGGTGGGCCGTGTGCTCGACGATCTCGAGTGGGATGTGAAGGTCTACCTGGCCCTGAGCGGGGCCATGCATGACGCCGCGGTCAGCGCCTGGGGAGCGAAAGGTTCGTATGACTACGTGCGGCCGATTTCGGCCCTCCGCTATATGAGCGATCTGGGCCAGTCGTCGGAACCGGGCGGTTCCGGCGCCGCCGCCTACGATCCGCGCGGGTTGCGGCTCTAATCGCGGAACTCCTGCCCTACATAGACGGCATGGCCCGGCGTGGAAACCGGATCAAGCCGCCCGGTGAATAGTTCGGCATCGTTGGTGAAATCGCTGACCTGCAGATTGAGCACGGCCAGGTCTTCGGCGCGCATCTGGAGGTGGCCCTGAGCGGGCCTGAGCAGGTGAACGTGCGAGTCACCGCTCATGTAGTCCCGACCGGCCATCTTGCTCCAGCGTTCGAGCCGGAAGGTCTGCCCGGCCACGGCGGAGTCGATTGCCCGTTGGATGGGCAGGGTCTCGAGGCCTCGGCGGATCTCAACGCTCAGCCCTTGAGCGTCACGCGACAGCTCGAATTGGCCGTCCACATAGCACCAGCGCTGACGCAGGTACTTAACGTGAGGATTTGCACCGTCGATTTCGACCCTTTCTCCCTGGGCGCCATTCACAACGAGGGAGGCTGCCAGCGGCTGGACGCTCTGATCGTCGACGATGCGGCCCACGAAATGCGGGGTCTGCTGGGAGGCCGCGATCTGTCGCGCTAGATCAGATCCGAACGGTTGACCGTGGGCGCCTGCTCAAACGCAGGGGACGCTTGGCGCCCCGGACGTTCACCGCGGTCCTGAAGACATTACAGGAGATGTTCGCCCCCTAACAGTCAGTGGCGCTTACTGCGCGGCTTCCACCCCCGCCAGCACCGCAGCAAAAACATCCACGCCGTACCACAAATTCGCCAGCCGCAAATTCTCGTTCTCGGCGTGCTGGTTGTTGTCGTGGTTGGCGATCGGCAGAATCAACACCGGCTTTTGGAGCACGTCAGTGAATAAATAGAGGGGCAGAGTGCCACCCATGGTCGGAACCTGCAACGCCGGTTCTTCCAACACCCGGTTGACCGACCCAATCACCTCGCGGGCGATGGGATTGCTCATCGGCGTGCGCGCCGGCGGGGTGCCGCGCAGCCGCTCGATCTTGGCGATCTTGGCGTGAGTCAGCCGCGTATCGAGGTCGGGATCTTCGCGAACAATGAAATACCCCTGCTTGCGGATGTGCCCCTCCACCAGGTCCATCATGTGCTCCGGCTCGTTGCCCGACACCAGCCGAACACCGAGCGTGGCGGTGGCGGTGGCGGGGATGATGTTACGCGCCAGCTCGCCCGTGTTTCCGCTCGAGATTCCGCGAAAGGTCAACGCAGGCTGCAGCAGACGCTCGGCCAGCAAGGCATTTTCCATCTCGGTCGCTACAAGGCCCAACTGCTTGCGCAGCTCGGCGTCGTAGCTCGGCAGCCTGGCGAGCGCCGCCCGCTCCCCGTCTCCAATCGGGGCGACCGTATCGTAAAACCCGTTGATCAGCACGCGGCCGGTCTCATCCTTCATGCTCGCCAGCAAATGCGCCAGGCGCACGCCGGGAACCGGCGCCCAGTTGCCGTAGTGGCCGCTGTGAAGCGGGCGGTTCGCCCCATATACGGTGACTTCGAGCTGGGCTACCCCGCGGACCCCGAACACAACCTGGGCCCGTCGGCTCGCGTGCATCGGCCCGTCGCAAAACAGCCACAGATCGACGTCGTCCACCTCTTCGCGATATGTGCGCAAATACTGTTCCAGGTGGGGCGATCCGTTTTCCTCTTCGCTATCGAAGAAAAACTTGACGTTCCACGCCGGTGCGATTCCCTCCTCGCGGAATGCATCAAGGACGGTCAGCAAAGCGATCAACGGAGCCTTGTCATCGCCGGCCGAGCGGGCGTAGATGCGCCATTCGGGATCGACCGGCTCGCCCGCCTTGGGGAAAGGGATCGCCTTGCCGCCTTCGTCGTGCCGCGCCGTATAGAGCGCTGGAGTCCACGGCCCCGAGGTGGTCCAATCGGCCGGATCGGTGGGCTGCCCGTCGTAGTGCACATAGATGCCCAGGGTGCGCCGCGCCCCCGGCTGCCGCATCTCGCCGAACACGATCGGGCCCGCGCCCTCGACGTTCAGCAACTTCATCGAAATGCCGCGTTCGCGAAAGCGTTCGACGAGATAGTCCGCGTTCTTGCGGATCCCTGGAAGATCGCTGTGAACGTTCGGGATCGCCAGCAACGCGGCGAACCGTCCCAGGATTTCAGCCGCGTGAGCCGTTCGATAGGCGCGAGCCACGTCCACGGCATCGGCCCAAACCGCAACGGAGAAAACCAAAAATGCCAAGCCCAGTTTCCATCTCATGAACTCGGAGGATGGTAGCACACCCAGTGGCGCGGGGCTCTGGCCTGCGCAAGATTGCCCTGGACCCGCACAGGGGAAGGCTTCGGGAAAGCCGTGAACCCCAAAAACAAGCTGGCGCCCCACCCTTGCGGGTAGGGCTCGGATCGGGCTACGCGCGATGCCGCCGCTGGCTATGCTCGCACCTAGTTGAACTCGAATTCGACGAAGACCGTTTTCCGCCGCGAGTCGCCAACCTGGAAGAGATTGCCGCCGAAACCACGGTTCGTCTTCCGCGCGAAACCGATTTTCCGCTCTGCGTGCGCTGATTCACGTGGGAGCCTTCAACTTGTCGCTGGTGCTGTGCAAGAAGCTGGGACGCGCTGTCGAGAGCAACTGTACCGAGATTGCGACCCAATTCGCTCCCCGGCGCTTTACGATCCAATTCGCTTCGCCGCTTGAATTGCTCAAAATAGCCACTTCTGCCACGGGCTGCTAGCCTAGCCTAACCCACTCTTGTCCAAATTAGGTTATGAGAATTGAGTAGGTTGAGCCCGACCTCGTAGGATTGGTTTTTCAGCAACAAAAAATCGATCCGAGAGGGGGGCTCAACCATGCATCGATTTGCCAGCATTTTCTCGCAGTTACTCCAACTATTTCCGCGGGTGGAATTCGAGCAGGCGGGTCATGAACACCGGACCGAGCGTCATACGCGGGGGTTTTCTCGTTGGAGCCAGTTCATCGCGATGCTGTTCTGCCAGTTGGGGCGGGCCCAGACGCTGCGGGAGGTGTGCGGGGGGCTGGCCAGCGTGGAGGGCAAGCTGCGGCACCTGGGACTGGATGACGCACCGAAGCACTCGACGCTGGCCTATGCGAACGCGCATCGGCCGTGGCCGCTGTACCGGACCGTGTTCGAGCAGTTGTTGGGGCGATGCCAGGGCGCAGCTGCCGAGCGGGGTCAGAAGCGATCCCGATTCAAGAACAAGCTGATGAGCCTGAACGACAGCGCCATCGACCTGTCGCTGTCGCTCTACGACTGGGCGAAGTTCCGCCGGAGGAAAGGGGCGATCAAGCTGCATCTGCTTCTGGGCCACGACGGCTATTTGCCGCGTTTCGCCGATATCACCGGCGGGAAGACCAGCGACATCGAACATTCTCAGTGACCAGGTCGTCTTCTTCCCCCACCACGCCGAGGCCCGCGACAACCACTTCTTCCGGCGCGCCACGGTCTGGGATCCGGAGAAAGAGCAAACGATCGTCTTCCTGACCAACAACATGCGGCTCCGCGCCACGACCGTCGCCGCCATCTACAAGGACCGCTGGTCGATCGAGTTGTTCTTCAAAGCCCTGAAACAGAACCTGAAGATCAAGACCTTCCTGGGAACCAGCGCCAACGCTGTGAAGACTCAGATCTGGACGGCCCTGATCGCCATCCTGCTCCTGAAATATCTGAAACTGCGAGCCCGCTTCGGCTGGTCCTTGTCCAATCTTGCCGCCCTCGTCCGCCATCAGTTGTTCGTCTACCGCAACCTGTGGGCCTGGTTGGATGCGCCGTTCCGGGGTCCCCCGGCCGTCGACGAGATTCTGGCGCAGCAACTGGACCTCCAATTTACACGGTAGCTTGGCAGCATGTCCGCCGCATCGAGCGCAAACCCTGATGAACATACTGCCTGCTTTGGACAGCACCTCAACGACATCACACGATGCCGATCCCTCCCGCCGGGCGACCTGTTTCTCAGCCGCCCCTCAGCGGACCCGTATCTTCAATGGAATCAATGCCGCATCCCGACGGATCCGGCTAATTTGGACAGCAGTGAGCTTAAGCAGGAACCGGATTGGCCTCGTAACCCTCAAACGGAATGCGGCTACGCGTTGTCGGCCGGTTGGGGCGAGGAACCGCAAGGCCCGATCACAATGCTATCACCCTCGCAGAATCAACAACATACGCCAAAAACCGGCCAGAGAATTTGGCAGCCCATGGTAGCTTAAGAGTAAGGGGGGATTTTGCGCTCGGATGGTTGGAAAACATTCACAAAACGGCTCAAAACCGCTCACCAACCACAGGCGCCAGAGTTTGAGTTTTCAGGTGTAGAGGGCCAAGCCCGCCGAACCCAGTAGGCCTTGCAGAATTCCATAAAAGAAAGCCCGCCGCGCCAGAACAGGCACGGCGGGCTTTCCGTCAACAGAAGACGAATCCGTGAGTTACACCTGTGCCGCCTTGAGCGCGGCCAGCACACGCGCGTCCCGGAGAGGAATTCGCCGGATACGAACGCCGGTCGCGTCGAAGACCGCGTTCGCAATCGCTGCGAGCGTCGGTTTGCAGGCCGCTTCGCCCGCCCCATAGAACGGCAGGTCGTGCCGATCCGGGTTCGGATCGCCGTTCACCAGCACGACGTCGATCCGCGCCGGCGTGTCGGCGTGGGTGAGCGTCGGAGAAGAGCCCCAATCCACACTGGTGACCTTTTCGGTATCGAATGTGACTTCCTCCTTGAGCGCGCGGCTCAGCGAATGGAGCATGCCCCCTTCGACGGCCCGGCGCAGTCCCTCGGGGTTGACCACCAGCCCGCAGTCGTGGGCGCAAACCAGCCGCTTCACAAAAACATGGCCGTTTCTGCGATCGACCTCGACCTCGGCGATCTGAGCGACCATGGTCATGCTCCGGAACGAGTTCGCGATCCCCCGCCCGGTGAGGATGTCTCCGCTGTCTCGGCGCTTGGGAGAGGGCCGAGTGTCCCAGCCGTACGCCTCGGCGGCCGCCTTGAAGACAGCGATCGAGCGAGCGCGCCGGAACCCCTCGTCGTCCTCATCGCTGGCGGTCAACATCTTCAAGCGGAACTCTACTGGGTCGGCGTTGGCCGCGGCCGCCAACTCGTCGATGAACGACTCGCTCGCGAAGGTTATCTGGGGACCATTGGGATCGCGCAGGTTTCCGGTGCGAACGGGCGTTTCAAAGACCAGCGGCATGCTCACGACCTGCGTAGTCGTGCGCCGGTTCGGAATGACATACATATCCGTCGGGCTGTCGGCGCGGCCGCTGGAGGGCGTTGTCTTCCCCACTCCGGAAAGCTGGGCGATCAGGACCGTGTCGGGATCGTTGTAGCCCAAGTGATGGTAGGCCGCGGCCCGGCCGTCGTATTCCACTGCGGTCAGATTGCCTTGCGCATCCAAGGCGCCGCGCATGTCGATCGCATACGCCGGACCCTTGGTATCCCAAGCTGTTTCCTCGTTTCGCATCCACTGTATGCGAACCGGGCGGCCGATCTCCTTGGCCAGAAACGCTGCTTCGAATCCGGCGTCATCGCTGGCCGTGCGGCCGTAGCCTTGCGGCCCGTCCATCCAGATGACCCGTACCTGCTCGCGTGGCATCTGAAGGAACTCGGCGACGCCATTCCGCAGACCATACGCTTTCATGTCGTTGGAATAGATCGTCATCTGGCCGTTGGACGGATCGGCGGTGGCATGCGCCGGGCCGATCGCCGTGTGCCCCTGATAGGGGACGTCGTATTGGGCTTCAACAACCTTTGCGGCGCTCCCCAGCGCTGCGTCGGGGTCGCCCATCAAGTCCTCACGGGGGTCCGCCGTGGGCTTGGTGTTGCGCATGTAGGTGAACAGGTCCTCGGAGTTCGGGAACGAGGGTGTCGATGGGTTTTGCCAGTTGACCTTGAGCTGCCTGGCTGCCTGAATCGCCTGCTCTTCGCGCTCGCAGACCACTGCGACATAGTTGCCCTTGCTCACCACCCGGATGAATCCGGGGATGTCGCGAACCGAATCCTCTTCAATGCTCACCAGCTTAGCGCCCGCCACCGGCGGCTTCACGTTGCGGGCGTGAACCATGCCGGGAAGTTTCACGTCCACGGCCCATTGCAGCGAGCCGTCCACCTTCGGCGGAATGTCATAGCGAGGAATGGACTGGCCGACCAGCCTGAGGTCTTGGACCGCCTTCAATTCCGCCTCACCCGTAATGTCATTGACGTTGTCACCCGTCAGCGCGATATTGAACTGCCGTGAACCGATGAGTTCTCCGTAAGTGACCCGTCTGGACGGGTCTGCCTTCACGCTGACCACGCCCTCGCTGACGGCGAGCTGATCGACGGGCACGCCGAACTGCTTGGAGGCCATTTCCAGCAGGACCCGCCGCGCCTCGGCTGCGACGTAGCGCATCGGCCAGCCATCTCTCTGAAGCGCGTCGGAACCGCCCGAACCGCCTTGATTGACGGTCATATCGGTGCGGCCCATAATGCATTCGGTGGCTTCGTACGGGAAGTCGAGCTCATCGCACATGATCTGCCGGAAGGCGGTCCCGGTGCCCTGGCCCAAGTCCGTCTTGCCGACATAGAAGGTCGCGGTATTGTTTTGACGAATGACGATCCAGGCGTCGAGCTGCCGGAAGTCGGGGTCGTGATAGGGGCCCGTGGGGTTTGTCTGGTGGGAGGATTGGGCGCTCGCCACCGGCGCCAGCGTTTTGCTACCCGCGGCGCTGAAGCTTACGACAAGCAAGCCTGCTTTCTTGAGGAAGCTCCGGCGCGACGTCCCGTTTCCTTTTTCCAGGGCTTCTTCGATCTGTTTCGGAACATTTGTGTAGGTTGTCATGCGACCACCACCTCCTCCTCCGAATCCGGCCGTCCACTCGCGATCATCCTCGCCGCGCGCTTGATGGCGGCTTGAATGCGGTAATAAGTCATGCAGCGGCAAAGGGTCGAGGACATTTCGTCACGAATCTCTTCATCCGTGGGATTGGGGTTCTTATCGAGCAGAACCTTGGCGGCCATGATCTGCCCGTTCTGGCAGAAACCGCACTGCGGGACCTGCTCGTCGATCCAGGACTGCTGTACCGGGTGCAGCCTGCCTTCCTGGGCGAGTCCTTCGAGCGTAATGATCTCGTCCTTCACGGCCGAGGTCGGCATGATGCACGAGCGGGTCGCCTGGCCGTTGATGATCACTGTGCACAACCCGCACTGGCCGAGTCCGCAGCCGAACCGCGGGCCTCGCAAATCGAGATCATTGCGAAGGATGTAGAGCAGCGGAGTCGAAGGGTTGATATCCAACGTGTGTTCTGTGCCGTTCACCTTCAGGGTTACGTTGGCCATTCTCCATTCTCCTTCCGTGTTGGTGTGGACAAGCTGCCGGGAGGGCAAGCCTGCGTGACTGCGACAGATTCTACCAGATCGTTGAGAAGCTGACCACCGAGTGAGTTGCTCACAGCGTATAAGGACGGGAGTAAATGAGCCGTTCGGCAAGGTGACAGCCGTGAACGAATTCGGACCGGCAGGGGCGCGACGTTGCAGCGGTTTCACCGCCAGCCAGGGAGGCTGGAACTGCTACGCCGACTCGAGCAGCTTCTTGAGCAGCATGCGCGCTTTCCAGACCCAGGGGCGCTCCTGGCGGCGCAGGTAGCGCGGCAGCCCGACTTGCTTGGCCAGGATTTCCTGCAGCGTCTGCCGCGCCTCATTGGTCTTGCCCTGTTTCGCCAGCAATCGTCCCAAACCGTAGTAGGCCTCCGAGACCGGCGTGCGGTCGAGAATCTGGCCGTAAACCTCGACCGCTTTTCCGTCCTCGACGGCGGCCTGGTAGTTCCCCACCTCGATGGCTGACAGGCCGCGGCCGTAGAGGCTTTCCAAGTCGCCGGGGTCACGGCGCAGCGCCTCGCCGAACAGCTCACTGGCCCGCGTGTGCTCGCCTTCGGCGGCGCAGATGACGGCCAACTCCCCCATGGCCTCCTGCGTGGGTGGAGTGACCCCCATTTCGTGGACAGATGAAGTAGCGTGAGACGAGCATGGGAGCATGGAAGAGAATTGGTGGGTCGAAGGAGCTGACAAGCAATGAACAAACAAACAAGGAACAAGGCCTATCCGAAGGAATTCCGGGAACAGGTCGTGAAGCTGGTGCAGGCCGGCGGGCAGACGGTGTCGGAGATCGCACGGGAGTTCGAGATCTCGACGGACTCGGTGCACCGCTGGGCTCAGAGCGTGAGGTGAATGGGATCCGGAACTGTCGAGCGCGCCCGCTGCGGTAACGCCGTTGACAAGGGCCTCGAAGCTGCCGGAATGGCGAGCTTCCACGTGGATTTCGTCCATTTCCTGATCGTCGACGTTAAACTCAAGACGCATCCAAAGATCTGTGGTACTCCAGATCGTTCCAGGTTTGGATCCGTACGGTTCGGCGTCACCGCCGTCGGCGGCGGGACTCACGAATCCGAATGCACCCGATCCCTGCTTCCACTTGGCGTCGTCGAAGCCGGGTGTGGCCCATTGCTCTCCGGGATCCGCCGTTGTGTAACGCCATGTTGGCGGTTCTCCTCGTGAGTCGTTTGTTGATCTTGATCTGCGCGGTCGCTTCGTTCGTGGTGACTCGGTTGCTTTGCCGGTGCAGTGAGGCGAGCTCGGTGCTGCCTGTGTTTTCTTCTCCTTCACGAACAAAATCCCTCTGTATGCTCGAACTCACCACCTAGCCCGGAAATCTCACCAATGGGTTGAGAATGAGCCTTTAAATCGTGTATAATATCTTTGTTATCAGTATCTTACACTGATTTCGAAGGGAGGGTTCATGAAAGCAGGGTGCGCGGTGCAGAAGTTGCAATTCGAGGCGCACGGCAAGCGCGACGTGGTCGCGGATTTCGATGGTGGGAGGATGACGTCGGACGGCGGGGGATTGCTGCTGCGCGAAGCGAACTGCTGCTTGGGCGACCTGATGGCGCGGCTGGGCCAGTGTGTCTCCGACTTCCGCCAGCAGGGGTCGGTGGAGCACACGGCGACGGATCTCACCGGGCAGGGCCGCAAGCGGAAGCGCGACCGGGCGGCGACCTTGAAGCGCTTCGATCAGGCTCTTTCGGATCTCGCCCTCGCCCGACTGATTCGAAGACATCGATCCGTTGGCAAGCACGAACCCGGCAACACTAGCGGGCGCTAGATGGTGGACCATGTGCTGTACTCAGGCGAAGTTAGCGTTGCCCTTGGGCGGAACACCGTAGCGCCAGCGCTTGTCCTCAACCAGACGTTCGCCTCCCCAGTCCGAGACGTTAAACGAGGGATTGGCGAGGATGAAGTCGGCCTTCAGGTCCGGATGGCGGTCGTTGTGGAAACTGTCGCCGTGGGCAATCTGTCCCTCGATCCCGCGAATGGCCAACCAAGTTCATCTTCGCCAGCCGCCACGTCGTGTAGTTCGATTCCTGGCCATAGATCGAGATGTCGCCGTGCGCCTTGCCGCCATTGCCGTTTCCGCTGGCGTGGGCGTGAATAAACGCGATCGACTGCACGAACATGCCCGAGGAACCGCAGCAGGGATCGTAGACCCGCCCCGGTAGGGCTCCAACATCTCAACCAGCACCTTGACGACACAGCGCGGAGTGTAGAACTCACCGCCCTTCTTGCCCTCCGCGCTCGCAAACTGGGAGAGGAAGTACTCGTACACACGGCCGAGCACGTCGCGGGAACGGGCATCGGCATCGCCGGCGCGGATATTGCCGATCATGTCGATCAACTGGCCGAGACGCTGTTTGTCCAGCGCAGGCCGGGCGTAGTCCTTGGGCAGCACGTCCTTGAGCGCGGGATTGTCTCGCTCGATCGCGGCCATGGCCTGATCTACGGTCAGTCCGATGGTCGATTGCCTCGCTTGTACTTTTAAGTGTGTCCAGCGGGCTTCCGGCGGCACCCAGAAGATGCTTTCGGCGATGTATTCGTCGCGATCCTCCGCGGCGTCTTCGCCCCACTCGGCCAGAACCGTCGCATGACGTTCCTCGAAGGCGTCGGAGATGTATTTCAGGAAGATGAGTCCGAGAACGACGTGCTTGTATTCGGCTGCGTCCATCGAGCCGCGCAGGGTGTCGGCCATCTGCCAGAGCTGGGCTTCGTAGCCGGTCGTGGCACCCGTGCTCTGTGGCCTCATTTCCGAGTGAGTACGCGTCTTCTTCGTTTGTCTGCTCGCCATGGGTTGTGGTTCCTCCAGCCTACCGCCGCACGTCGGATTCGTGTTTGAATGGATTCAGAAGATCTACCCCGAGTTGCTCAAAATGACGCACGTTCCGGGTCACGATCGTCAACCGATGCACGACGGCCGTCGCGGCGATCATGGCGTCCTCCAGCAGAGTGTCTGAACGGCGATGCTTGAGCCGCGCCCATTCCCGGAATGTGGCTGCGTTCATGGGGAGGACGTTATAGGAGACCAGCACCGCGCTGAGCCACGCTTCCAGTTCCTCCGCCTTGGCAGCATCCTGCTCGCGGGTGAATTCTATGCCCGCTTGAATCTCCCCGACCGTCACCGCGGACAGAAAGAGCTCATCGGCAGCCACCTGTTCAATCCACCGGACGACGCTTGGATGTGGATGAGGACGGCGCAGTTCCGATACGACATTGGTGTCGAGCAGATACACGGGATTACTCGAAGCTCGGAGACACGCGGTGGCGATGCCGCGGCCGTGGCGGCGTCAGCGCATCCGTGCGCGCCTCCGGAGCGAGCAGTAGTTGTTTGAGATCCGGCCTGGCCCGCTTCTCCAATCGTCGCCACTCGTCGATGGGCACCAACACGGCCGTCTCCACGCCCCGTTTGGTCACGATCTGGGGGCCTTCGGCCAAGCTCGTCTCAAGCAACTCGCTGAAGCGCGCCTTGGCATCCTGCACCTGCCATGTCTTGCTCATGCAGCGTTACCTCCGTCAAAAGAATGACTAGATATAAGACTAGTCTAGTTACCTGGAAAAAGCAACCAAAAACGACCGGGTCACGCCATTTCATGGGGCTTCTCGCCGGCGTATCTGCGTCGCTGTGCGTGAGCCTTTATCCGAGCCCTCCTGCAAGGGTTTTGGGGACGGGAGCCCCAGCGGGGCCGCGATCCACCCGTTTTCAGGGGGTGTATAGACCGGGCTGATAGGTAACACAATGATCCGGGCTGATGGGTAACACTTACGAAATGACATGGAAGGCAAGTGGACCTGTGGAAGAACGAAAGAAGTTCATTGAAGATTGGTTAGCCGGGCGCGGCAGAGATGTCGCGGGGCTGTGCCGCAGCTATGGGATCAGCCGCAAGACGGGCTACCAATGGCTGGAGCGCTTCCGGCAAGACGGACTGGACGCGTTGGAAGACCGCTCGCACGCTCGCCTGAGCCAGCCCCGTCGCATGCCGAAAAGCGTGGAACTGCGGATCGTGCAGGCGCGCAAGCAGCACTCGTCATGGGGACCGAAGAAGTTGCGCACCTGGCTGGCGGGGCGGGATCCGAACACGGCCTGGCCGGCAGCATCGACAATCGGGGAGGCACTCAAGCGGGCCAGGCTGACCCAGCCGCAGAGGCGCGTGCGGCGCGCGGTAGGGCTTCGACAGAATTGACAACAGTGCAGGGACCGAACCAGGTGTGGACGATCGATTACCAGGGCAAGTTCCGCACCGGCGACGGGCAGTGGCTGTATCCGCTAACGGTGGTGGACAGTTGCAGCCGCTACCTGTTGCTGTGCGACGGGCACGGCCAGGCCAACGGGCAGAACGTGCGGGCCAGCATGCAGAATCTGTTCCGGGAGCATGGTCTGCCGGAGCGCCTCCGCAGTGACAACGGTACACCGTTCGCGTCAACGAGAGCGGGGCGGCTGAACCGGCTGAGCGTGTGGTGGATCAAGCTGGGAATAGCTGTGGAGCGAATCGCGCCGGGCCGACCACAGCAGCGGATCGGGAACAGCAGCAGCAATGTTTCGAGCGGTTTCAGAAGCAGTACAACCAGGACAGGCCGCCCGAGGCACTGGGGCAACTGCCGCCGCAAACGGTGTACGCACCAGCACGGCGGCCATACCCGGAGAAGCTGTGCGAGCTGGACTACCCCGCCTACTGGGAGCGCCGCAGAGTGCACCAGGACGGGTTCATGAAGTTCCAGGGGAAGGTCTGCTTTCTCAGCGAAGCGCTGGTCGGCGAACTCGTCAGCCTGGTCGAAATCAACGAAGCGATCTGGCAAGTCTGGTTGGACGCAATTGAAGTGGCAGTACTGGACGTGGCTGCAGGGAGGATATGGCGGATCGGCGCGGGAAAAAAGCCTTCCAGAGGCCCGCTGACCTGATAAAGTGTTACCTATCAGCCCGGTTTAACCTGTAACCCATCAGCCCGGTCGCACAAGGGCGAAACCCCTCCCCCTCCAGCCTGGCGAGTACGAAAGCATCAACTTCGTTCAATACCCACGCCTTGTCCCGTACTGCAGGAGGATTCGGGTCCGCCACCGCCTGGAAGGCCCAGTGTGTCCGCGTCCGCCACCTTTTACTACATCCGTTCTGGAATCAAGACGGAAACCACCGTGTTATAGTTCTGACCCGTGACAGGTCCAGCACTGGTTTGCGAGGACAGGACGTACGCTGGTCTCAAAGAAGTCCGATCCGTCGTCGGCCGCGAGCATTGACACGCAATGAATCACCCCGAGTATGCCTCTGGACAGCAGTGAAATCATTGTCCGCACTGGATGTTGCAATGATACATCCGCATCGGTTCCCAACGTATTTCTTCAGTTCGGGATTCCACTTCGCTGTGCTGGCATAGCGGGAATCAGGTTGTAGTTTCAAGGGGTGAACAGCCGTTGCCCTTACACAGGACGGACCCGCTCCCGGGTGATGTCCTAGTACTCCTTTTTCATGTCCACTATGTTGCGCAATCTCTCACCGGCACCAAAGCGGACTATGTTGTCCTTGTAAAGCTCGGTACGGAGCTTGGACCCGAGCAACCCTTGCGTTGCCACGTGCGGCGTGATGATCGCGTTGTCGAATTTCCACAGCGGATGTCCTTTCGGTAGCGGCTCGGGATCGGTGACGTCGACACCCGCGCCCGCTATGTGTTGGCTGTCGAGCGCTTTGACTAACGCAGACATATCGTAGACTTTCCCGCGAGAGACCGCGATGAAGTAGCTGCCACGCTTCATGCGCTCGAACTGAGCGGGGCCCATCATCCCTTCACTGTCCCTGGTGTGCGGTGCACAGATGAACACAGCATCTGCCTCCGGGATCACTTGATCCAGTCGGTCCGGGTACACCATGCGGTCGAAACTCAGCCGCGGCGGGAACTCTTCAGGGTCAACGCCGATCACTTTCATTCCGAAGGCCTTGGCACGCCGCGCCACATTGGATCCTATGCCACCTGTTCCGATCACAAGCGCCGTCTTGCCCTCCAGCTCCTCCAGACCGTAGTTCCCACCTTTCCACGTCTCATTCGTCCGGTCTGTGATGAAGTGATTGAGCTTGCGGGTCAGGGCCAGCAACATAGCAAAACCGTGGTCCGCGATTGCGGCAGACGAGAGGGTCTGGGCATTCGTCATCACTACCTCACTCTCGACGAGCTCTGAATACAGGTAGGGCTTCACTCCAGCACTGGTGATCTGTACCCATGCGAGCCTCTTCGCGGCACGGACGACCGCGAGCGGCGGATTGCCGATGATAGCGTCAGCGTCGGCTACCTCAAGCAGCAATTTCTCGTCCCCGATACCCCGGTCCGTTACGTGGGTAATCGTCACGTTGGCAGGGCTGGCTTCGCGGAGCTCGGAGATGAGCTCACTTGGCTGGCCAATTATAACGACCTTCCGCTGCTGTGCCTGGATCGGCAGGAGAGCAGTGGACAGTAGTAGAAGGAGGAGCGTTCTCATGGAAATCCCAAGCATTGGAGCCAACCAAGATAGCATATTACGTCCGGCACCAAACTTTCTCAAAGGTAATCAGGAAAGTTTTTTAAGATAGCCGGCCTGGAATCATGCACCGTTTCAGTGCCAACAGGGCAAATTAACTTATCCTGATTACCTACAAGCCTCAGCCGAAGTCAGGAGCCGGTAGGGGAGTGGGGAGTGCGCACGGCGACATACGCGAGCCGAGGGACCAAATCGGCGAGCTGGTACTGGCGGTTAACCCGATAGGAGAACCCGGCTAGGTAGCGCGACACATACTTGGATTCAAGGGCGTGACAGGTTCCACCCAGGGACCGCTTAACGTTGCCCTGCATGGTGTTCACCGACGTAAGATGCTCCACCTGACAACTTTGCGGACCGCCTCCGCTTATAACTGGCCGGTGTTCGAAGCCGCTGTCTGGCACGGCCCCGAAGCTGACCGGCTCATCGGAGGTAGACTACGGTTCCTGTCTTCAGATGGCACTGCGCCCAGTTGCTCAGTGACTGCTTGCTAAAGCCTGCCACGCAGCTTATCCGCATCGCCAGCGGGTGCATTGGAAGAGCTTACGGGTGTGCAACCGGCAGCAGCATCAGTGCCCGCACACGCGGCAGATAAAGCCTTTCGGACAACGCGCTTTGAACAGTGCCTCAGCGCATTGCTCTTCGCTGCCGTAGCAGCCAAGAAAGTTGGGAATGCTGAGGCCTTTCTGAACTTGAACTGTGTTGCTTGGCAAAGATGAACACCTTATAAATCAAAGGATTACGCTTGCTACACTATAGCAGATCAAGGGCTGAGACTCACACGTAATCAGGTAACTTATTGAGCTTGCAGCCATTCCAGGACTGTTTCCGTGGATGCCGGACTGTTTTCGATAGCAACATTTTCAGAACTGGCCGCAGCTTCAAAAGCTGCCCGATACCAATCTTCTGGAAGGGTTTTATTCGCATTATGCAGAAGTAACCGACCACGCGACAACAATGCTGCTGTAGCACGTAAATCTCCAGCCCTGCGCAGGCCTGGAATGAAGAGCCCGGACTCGTATGCTTCATCGTTCATAGCATCGAACTGATCCAGGTCAGCAACTACCACAATGTCCCCCTCATCGAGTGCTGCTGCCAATAGCGTCCAGAGCCCAGCTCGCCCCATACCAACCAGTCGTATCTTTGGTTGATCCTGTTGTTCACGCAAAAACGTGAGTGCAGTCAAAATGTCCTGAACACGATTGGCATCATCACTACGGTTGAATACATGATAGTACCTGGCTGTATCAGTTCCGGCTGCCTCAATATTGCGCTCCACAACTGCCGAGCCGGTCTGGAATACATCAATCATCAGCAATGGACTACCCTGTTTTGCCAAGGTCATGCCAAGTTCAGACTGCTCAGCTGCAGCTACACCATCCTCATGGACAAGCAAGGTTGCTGCCCGCTGGCGTGAATCTGCATTCAAGAACCGGGCAGGTATGCGATCTCCAGTGGCCTTACGGCCGAGTAACAAATTCCCTTCCTGCATCTTCTGGACAAGAACCTCGCCAGCCGCTGGTGCTTCAGCATGAATGGCGAGATTCAACCTTTTTTGAAAAACTGTTCTTGCACGCTGCAGCGAAGTCGCATCATGCGGCTTCAGTGCATGTGTATCCTCTTCTGCTACCGTAATTCGCTGCTGAACCAACTCATCCAGATTGACTGCGTTCTCAGGAAGACTGCGCCCCCACAAGGCAAGTAAATTGCTCAACTGATCCAGTTGATAACCCTGTTCTTCGTACTGCGAGGTGTCATCCGAAGCAAACAGGTGTTTTCCAAAGAACCGGTAGACCGCTTCCCTGCTCTGCAGGTGGTAATTATGCGGAGAATCAAACTGCTGCATCTCGACATTGGATTCAGCATCCAGAAGACGATAAATATCCTGAACGGCAGGGAACTCCTCATTGGGTGTGTTGACGGTCCAGTCACCGGTAGCAGCCACCATCAGCATTGGTTTGGGAGCGAATAATGATGCGAATTCAACATTGTTCGTACCGATTCGCAGCAACGGGGTGTTCTCGCAACGAGATCCACCCTGCATGATGAAAGACACCATATTGACGGGTGCCGAATAGTTGATCCTGGAGTCAACCGCCGTGAGCAGAAAGGTCTGTGTAGCTCCACCAGAAGCCCCTGTGGCAGCAATTCGTTTCCCGTCAACATCCGGTAAGGATTCCAGGTAATCCACAACACGGATGCTGTTCCAGAGTTGCAGTCCCAGAGTCCCTATCAACCAGAGCTCTTCCCGTTTCCCCGCAAATCCGTGTGGAACCTGCATAGTGTCATTCCAGCCCACCATGTCGTAGGTGAAGACAATGGCTCCCTGGCGGGCCATGTTGATGGCCCGGGCCGGAACAGATCCAAGCTCCGTATTTTCAAACCGCCCGTAACGCCAGTGTCCGTGAGGGGAAACGACTGCAGGGAATGGGCCTGTCTTGCCAACAGGTCGGTAAACATTGCCTCCCAAGTAGAACCCCGGATATGTTTCGAGAAGAACACTTGCGACTGAGTAGCCCTCATGGACAATTGCTTCACCAACCTGTGCATTCAGTGGAGTTTTCTCGGGCAACGGGTCAAGACCTGCTGAGAACAGGATCTGATCACGGAGAAACGAAGCACGTTTTTCCCATTCTTCAGGTGTGTACTCCGGCATAGAGTTATGAGTATCTGTGTGCCTGATTTCAAAATTACGTTGGTCCTGCTCGGGAATTTGCGACCAGGAAACAGTAGCTGTTAACAGTCCCAGAAGAAGTTTTTGCAAGTAAGTCACATGAAAAGGCTATGACGATTGATGCCAGAAGGCAAGTAGAGTGAGTTATTTTTTTTCTCTAGTTCGCCAAAATCCAGTAACCGGGTGAGAATGCTGTCAAAATCAGGTTGGGTTTAGATGGCAATCTGCCATTTTCAGGGTTCAGGGGTATTTATTCGCTTTTTTTTACTTTTTTGCAAGAACAATTTTGTAAGAACAATTCCTTGACAACCTTGGAATACCATCGTATCCTCAAGCTATCCTGTAGAGAAGGTCGGGACAAAATGTTGAAAAAAAGGAAATTGCTAATGAAGACAGCAGAGAGTGTTTCAGGACACGTTTTTTTGATAGCAGGGTTGTTTCTCTCTGCTATTTTGTGCGTTTTACCGTCGAGTGCTCAGTTCACCACGGCGAGTCTTGCAGGGACCATTACGGATGCAACTGGTGCCGTAGTGCCTGACGCAATGGTTACAATCAGCAATGTCGATACCGGTTTGACAGTGACGGTGACGACAGAACCAAACGGAGTCTACCTGTTCTCCAGCCTGCTGATAGGTAATTATGAACTCACAGTGGAGAAGACGGGCTTTTCCACTTACGTCCAAGCAGGCATCACCTTGACTGTCAACCAGGCAGCCTCCCAGAACATCGGGTTACAGGTGGGACAGGTAACCGAGCAGGTGACGGTGGAGGCGGAGGCGGAGTTGATCGTTACCCGCACGGCCACGACTGGCCAATTGGTGGACCAGAAGCGAATTGTGGAACTGCCTCTGAACGGAAGAAGGCCGGAGAGGTTGATGTATCTTGCGGCAGGAACCGTGGATCTGGGGCGCAACAGATGCCGGATATGCGGACACGGCGGTGTCTACCCGGGCGAGGAGACTGCGGGTGTGAACGGAGCAGGCATGGGTCAGGTGAATTACCAACTCGATGCCACCGGTCACAATGACACCTATATAAATGTCAGTCTGCCGTTTCCGAATCCCGACTCGGTGCAAGAATTCAACCTGCAGTCCAGCAACTTCACGGCCGAATACGGGAATGCGGCCGGGGGTATCGTCAACATCGTGACAAAGTCCGGCACTAATGAAGTACATGGCAGCTTATTCCATTTCATCCGCAACGGAAAACTGAACTCCCGGCAGTTCTTCGCACCCGAGCAGGATGTGCTGAAGCGTAACCAGTTCGGTGGCAGTGTGGGAGGGCCGATCCTAAGGGACAAGCTTTTCTTCTTCGGAACATACCAGGGAACCGTTCTTCGCAACGTCCCATCGGGACAGGTTTCGTTCGTTCCCACGATGGCAGAGCGGCAAGGTGACTTTTCTTCCGTCTCCACGCAATTAACTGATCCGGTCTCCAAGGACACCCTTACCAACAATCAAGTACCCCTCAGCCGGTTCAGTCCGGTCTCATCGTACTTTCTGGACCGAATTCCCCTGCCCGATGGTGCTGGTCGACGGGTGACTTTTCCAGGCGCCGCTATTATGCAAGAGGAAACCCAGTTCATGAACAAGATTAACTACACCGAGGGGAGGCATCAACTGACTGGGCGCTACTACTTCACTGATTTCAATGCGCCACCGGAAGTCGGGCCAGCCAATATTCTCTCTGCCAGCAGTGCGGGAAACGCGGTGCGTGTGCAGAACATCTCCTTGAACTATACTTTCGCCGCTTCACCCACGCTGTTGATAAACTCCACATTTGGATTGAACAGGCAGCGGGGAGGGTCACTCTCAAGCGCGGATTTCAGCCTGGCCGATGCAGGCGCAAAAGTCATAGGCCCCGAAACCATCGAGGAGCTGGCCTCGCCTCCAGAGTTAGTTGTAACAGTAACGGATGGTTTCCGAATTCGTACCAATCACCTGGGGGACTTCGACCGCGGCGACTTCACGATTCGCGAGGTTGTCACCAAGATCACGGGCGCTCATGAGCTTCGCTTTGGTGGCGAGGCCGTTCGGGTTTCAAACCATATCATCAATACTTATCAGATGGCCGGACAAGTCACTTTCAACGGGCAATTGTCGGGGTTTGGGCTGTCAGACTTCATGTTTGGTCGCCTCTCGACATTCCGGCAGGGCGGCGGAGAGTTCAAGAATCTGAAAGGTACCAAGTGGGGCTTCTTTCTTCAGGATAACTGGCGCGTGAACTCGAGATTGAACCTCAACCTTGGTATCCGCTGGGATCCCTTCATCCCCTACTATGACCGTGAGGGGCGGGTTGTTTGTTACCAGATGGGTACGTCTCAAAGATCAGGGCTCTTTCCCAATGCCCCTTTGGGGTTCTTGTTCGGTGGGGATAAAAACCCCGATCCAGGCTGCCCGCAAGCAGGATTCAATAACAGGTGGGGGAATTTTGGCCCGCGTCTGGGTCTCGCCTATCGCTTGACCGAAGACGGCAAGACCAGCCTGCGAATGGGCGGTGGCGTTTACTACACCCCAATTCAAACCAGTTCCATGAACCCCTTCACGAACATCGCACCGTTCGCCGGCACATTTACCCTGAATGACGTGGCCTTTGAAGATCCGTTCGGCAGCGTCGGACGGGAAAACCCATTTCCCAACAACTTCGGCAACACCCTGCCGGACTCGGGGTTCGTATTCTCACCCATAAATGACATCCGTAGATATTTTGCACTGGATTACAAGGTTCCGCAGCTTTTCACGTGGAATGTGAGGCTGGAGCGCCAGCTAGGGAGCGATACAGTCCTCAGCTTCGCCTATCTGGGAAACAAAGGCACGTTTCTCTTGGTAAGTCCGGACGAAAATGTTGCTGTCTTCCGACCGGGAAATGACGCGAACGGGAACCCACTATCAACACTCGGCAACCTTCAGCAAAGACGGGTAGATCCCACTTTCAGCAGGGTAAGGCGAGCCGATTCGGGCGGCAGCTCCAACTATCAAGCGCTGCAATGGAATATTGAAAAGCGCTTCAGTCGGGGGTATTCCGTACTGGCCAACTATAACTGGTCAAGGACAATGGATGACGTGGACAGCCACCCGTTTGACCGGCGGTCCCGATATGCTCTGGCGAGAGAAGACATCGGGCATAACTTCAAGTTCTCGAATATATTTGAACTGCCCAGAACAAATTCGCCCGGTTTGGGGAAAATCTTGAACGGCTGGCAATTGAACTCTATTGTGACCTGGCAAAACGGCTTCCCGTTCTCGGTCAGCAGCGGTCGTCGTAACTCCTTCACCGGAGCGCGTGGGGAGCTAGCTGATTCCTCAGGCGGTAATCCGGATCTCGGAAGTCAGAATCATCACCAGCAGACTCGCCGCTACTTCGACACCTCGTTATTCTCGGCCAATGCCGTTGGGACATTTGGCAACTCCGGGAGAAACATTCTTCGGGGACCAAAGTTTTTCAATACGGACTTAGGGATCCTGAAGATTACCAGCATCAGTGAGCGGGTGAACCTTCAGTTCCGCGCTGAAGTCTTCAACCTCTTTAACAATGTCAATTTCCAGTTCCCCAACAGCAACGCATCCTCCAGTACTGTTGGCCAGATCACTGCAGTGGTGCGGGACTCGCAGCGTATCATCCAGTTCGGGTTAAAATTGATGTTTTAGACTCGGGCTAGTTCCAGTTTTTTCAAAGAAAGGCGGTGTGGAAGTCTCACGCCGCCTTTTTACCTGTCCTAGATATGATGGTGTTCCTGCTCTTGTTCCTGAGTGCCCTGGGGATCGGGCAGGCTGATGACGAGCAATTCGTGTCACAGTTGGTGATCCAGGGATTGGGTCTCGCGGAGCAGGAGCGTTACGAGGAGGCAGCAGCCAAATTTCGGTTAGCTGCTCAGGCCGATCCGAAAAACGTAGACGCTCACAACAATCTCGGCGTCACCCTGCGCAGGCAGCAGAACTTCCAGGGTGCCGCCGCCGCCTTTCAAGCTGCGTTGCAGCTGCGCCCAAAGGACGCACGAATTCACAGTAATCTAGCTCTGGCACTCCGCGGAACAGGCCGACTGAACGATGCATTGGCGTCAATGAAGGAGGCCTGCTCGTTGGAACCGCAAGATGCTACGATGCGACGGAATCTGGGTATTCTACTCTCGGAGACCGGAAACCCGGAGCAGGCTAGGAAGGAGTTGCTCAGAGCGGTGGAGCTGGGTCCGGCCAGTCCCGAAACACATCGCCTCCTGGCTACGTTACTTGCCACATCGAAGCGCAGCGAGGAGGCAGTCGAGATGTATCGGACGGCTCTGCGCCTCGATCCCCAACAGCCCACGGTATATTATGAGATCGGCAGGCTCCATGAGGTAGATGGGAACCTCCAACAGGCCGCAGAAGAGTATCTAAAGGCGGTCCATCTTGAGGACAACTATTTCGAGGCGCACAAAGCGCTCGGTGGTGTCTCACTTGGACTCGGTGATCTGTCGGCGGCTGGGTCCGCGCTTCGTCGAGCTGTTGCGCTGCAGCCTTCGTCGGGCGAGTCACACCGGGACCTGGGTATTGTCTTGTTCCGGCAAGGCAAGCTCGACAGGGCCATAGCCGAATTACGGCGTGCGCAGGAATTGCTACCCAACGATAGCGCCACGCTTTATAACCTCGGACGGGCGCTGCAAAAAGCGGGACAACAAGAAGATGCGATTGCGGCGCTGCAGGACTCCCGGCAGTTGAATCAACGAGCGAAAGATTCCATTCTCGCAAAATCTTACAACAATGCCGGTACGAAGCTTCTTCAAAGCGGCAGTGTGGAGGAGGCCATAACCAAGCTTAGGGAGGCGGTACGTCTCAATCCCGAAAACACCATGGCGCATTACAACCTCGGTCTTGCGCTCCTGCTCGGCGGCGAGTCTGACCAAGCCATCGCTGAATTCCACGTTTCTCTGGGCTTGGAACCCGACCAGGCCAATGCCTACTACTATCTGGGACGAGCGCAATTGGCGCAGGGGCGTCTGGTCGAGGCTGTCAAAACCCTGGAAAACGCCATAAAACTCATGCCGGACGATGCCCTGGCTCGCAATGTGCTGGCAGTTGCTCTTGCGAAGAACAAACAATTGGAGCGGGCGATCCTTGAAATAAAGAGCGCCCTACGGCTCGAACCCAACAACGCGTTATTCCGTGAGAATCTCATCTGCTTAGAGCGAGGCGGGGGCTGTGCCCTTACTCCCTAGTCCGAAGTGCACTCGCTTATCGCTTGCCGAAAGATAACTCGATGCAGTCGAAACAACACTGAACTGTTCCAGGCCGGACTCTCCGACGATCCGAATCAGAGCCCCGATCCCATCCCGATTACTGGCCACACCCACGGTTTGAATCAAGATCCAGCTGGCCTTGTTGCCGCCATTGCGCAACAGCAGGGGCGGTCCGTCGTTTTGATTCACTGCTACGTCCATAAACCCATCATTGTTGAAATCGCCAAACGCCGCCCCCCGCCCAGCCCGAGGAAGCCTAAAGGCTGAACCAGCGCTCTCGGAGACGTCCTGGAACTCACCCCCTTGATTTCGCATCATTATCAGCCGTTGCTTGTAAGAAATCTGCGGAAAGTCAATGGAGATCGTGTCCATCACATGTCCTTGAGCCACGAACAGATCCTTCCAGCCATCGTTATCGTAGTCCATAAATTTTGTGCCCCACCCACTGTATGGCTTGCTGATACGAGAGATTCCTGCCTGGTCGGAGGTGTCTTCCAATTGGCCCTTGCTGTTCCGGATAAGCACATACCCTTCTAGGGAAAGGGCGTTCATAAAAACATCGGGCCAGCCATCGTTGTTGTAGTCATTGAAGTCAACTCCCATCCCCGCAAACGCACGCCCATCACTGTTATAGGCCACACCCTCTTCCAGGGCACGCTCGGTGAACGTTCCATCCGTATTGTTGTAAAAAAGTTGTTGAGCAACCGAGTCATTGGCAATGAGAATGTCAGGCCAGCCATCCAGATCATAGTCATTCACTGCGACGCCCAGCCCCTTCCCTGGATGGGCGGCAATGCCAGCACTGGTGCTGACGTCTCGAAATGTGCCGTCGCCCTGGTTTCGATAGAGCAGATGAGTGACTGACTGAAAGGCGTTGGGGTGGCAGTATCCCCTTTCCTTCACTCGGTGCGGTCCGCACCAAGGGTTGTTGGTGAAGTCCCAGTCGAGATAGCGTACCACGATCAAATCCAGGTGGCCGTCCCGGTCGTAATCGAGGAAAGTGGTACCGACTGACCAGGCACTTGCATCTACCCCGGCGTGCTCAGTGACATCCTTGAATGTCCCGTTACCTTCGTTGTGGTAAAGCAGGTTCATGCCGAAATTGGTGACGTACAGATCGGGTCTGCCGTCGTTGTCGTAGTCACCCACAGCCACGCCCATGCCGTAACCTTCTCCGCGCAGACCGGAATCCTCTGTTACATCTTCAAAGGTTTCGCCTCCATTGTTGCGGTAGAGCCGATTCCAATAGCGTGCATCAGACTTATCGGGCAGCTTGCCTTCGGGTTGAGGGTCTTCGAGGGCCGCGCCATTTACAAAGAATAAATCCAGCCATCCGTCGCCGTCGTAATCGAGCCAGGCAACTCCCGCGCCCATGGTTTCAATCAAATATTTTTGGGATGTACGCGACGCCTGGTGCTGGAATTGAATTCCCGCTTTCGCAGTCACGTCGGTGAATGTCGGAAGAGAAAAAGGTTCTGTCCCCTGGGCTTTTATCTGTCGAGTGATCCCGGAAATTGTGATCAGCACCAAGGTCACCAAGGCGATTGGAATCAGTTTTTTCATCAGACTGGCGCAATCGACTGGACGACCCCCTCTGTGCGCGGTCGGAAGGTGCCCCGATTCTTGCAAAAGCTTCGCCCGACCCGCACCCATCCCTATCCACGTGGTATCGGATGAATAATCCCTTGCACGATACGATGATCTGGTTGCTTTTGTTAGTAATTTATAGCACCTTCCAAGCCAAGGATGAGCCTGAAATGGGTCAAGGCGGAAAAAGACAGGCTGCTGGGCGAGGATCTCCTTACCAAGGGATACAGTGTGAAAGATTTCAAGCAGGAGCAAGGCTAGTCGCCACATGACCCGAAACTACAAGGTCAAGGGTTTCGCAGTTCCTGGAAGATCGTGCATGCCTGATCCTCGCACCCGAACCTTGCCAAGGTGAGGGTGACAAGGAACCAGACCCACTGGATTCCCTCCCAAATCACAACAATCAATGGAGGATCGTCAATGACTACAACACGGTATGCATTTCCCACCCAAGATGGCCTGGAACTCGTCGCACTCGCCAAACTGTGGTTGAGCACCGACAATAACAAAGACAAAAAAGCTGTTGCCAACCTGCTCGATCGAGCACTGCGAATGGGCGACGCGGCGTTCATAAGAGTGCGCCCGATGCCGGTATCACGGTGACGATGCACGAGGCGGCTGGGGCCACCAGTGACTAACAAGCTGCACTGATACCCGCGGCACTGGCCGTGCGAATCAAGGTGCTGCTGACACGGATACCACTACCGAACCACAGGCGCGAGAGTCGTTGATCCCCAGTTGGTTACTTGCTGGCCGAGTGGTACTATTCAGCGGTACGGGCGGCACCGGGAAGTCTTGCCTGACGCTTCAAGTGGCGGCTGCAATCGAGTTGGGCAAGCGGCACAGGCTACCCTCACCTGATGGCGTCATTGAGCTGGAGCCGGGGACGGGGACGGCGGTCAGGGCCTCATGGGAGGGCGAACCTGACGAAGCTCTGCCGGTTGCGGTGCAGCGAGCCGACTGGTGGTGCGTTGCCATGAGTAACATCAGACAAAATCTGCGATCAAGCTTGACTCGAAGACATTCGTCACAATCTTCTTTGGCCATTCCTGCCGTCCCCGGTTGCCTTGCCAGGAAAGTCAGAGACCCAAAGGCACTGTCAAGTTTACAAGCGAAGAGCCGTGGGGACGACCGGTCAAGCAAGTTCGGTATTGACTGGTTCCTGTTGGCCGAGGGCGTCTGAACCAGAAGCTTCTCGGCGACATGATGCCAAGGACCTGGCCGCTACCCCTGCCGAGTGGGTAGCATCCAACTGGAGAGTGCGAAATCTGGTTGCCGCCAGAGGAGTGTCAGATAAATCGCTCTTACACCAACGAGTTGGCTACTTCGCACGACAACCACGGGCAGTTCGAACGCTTCAATCCTGTCTGTGCCCGCCGGCAATAAGATCGTTGCGTTCAGCAGGACACGGCTTGTCCTGTACAAGCTGGTGTCCAAATCAGAAATTCCGGTTCAAACCTCCCTTATCCGTGATAATATGCACTCATGAAAAAAATAGCTGCCATTATCGCTTTGGTTTGCGTTGTGCTTCCCGCTGCGCGCATCCCCGAACAGGACGTCCGCAACGTCGTCCTCCACTCAAGCACCCATTATAAGATGCCCGTCTTCGCTTCCCGCGAAGCTTGGCTCGAGCGGGCGGCCTTTCTCCGCAAGCAGATCCTCGCCAGTTCCGGTCTTCTGCCGATGCCGGAGAAGACGCCACTCAACGCCCAGATTTTCGGCAAGCTGGAGCGCAACGGATACACCATCGAAAAGGTGTTGCTCGAAACCTACCCAGGTTTCTATCTGGGTGGCAACCTCTACCGACCCCACGACCAGCAAGGACCCTTCCCTGGTATCGCCTCTCCCCACGGCCACTGGAGATATGGACGACTGGAAAATCAACCCCTCGTGTCGGTAGCGGCACGATGTATTAACTTGGCTCGCCAAGGGTTCGTGGTGTTTTCCTACGACATGATCGGCTACAACGACACGAACCAGATACCTCACCATTGGGAGGGCCCAAGGGAAGCATTATGGAGCATCAGTCCCATGGGCCTGCAGCTGTTGGACAGCATCCGGGTCGTGGATTTCCTCTCTTCACTGTCGGATGTCGACGCAACCCGGATCGGCGTCACTGGCGCCTCCGGTGGTGGGACCCAAACATTTTTATTAATGGCGGTGGACGAGCGAATCAAAGCCGCTGCTCCGGTAAACATGATTTCTGCCCAGATGCAAGGTGGTGTGTGCGAAAACGCCCCGAACCTGCGCGCCGGCCACACCGATTTCAGCAACATGGTAATAGGTGCGCTGATGGCACCTCGTCCACTGCTTCTGGTGTCAGCTGGAGGAGATTGGACCCGCAACACTCCAGCCGAGGAATTTCCTGCAATCCGAAGTATCTACGAGATCCTGGACGTCGAGCAGAACGTCGAGAACGTTCACGTCAATCAGCTCCACAACTACAACGAACAAAGCCGTCAGGCGGTTTACCGGTTCTTCAACGCCCGTCTGCTCGATAACAACGAAAGAGTAGATGAACAGAGATATCAGGTTGAGCAGGTCCAGGACCTGTTAGCACTACATGATCGGCAGCGCCCGGCAAACGCCGTCAATATGGAGCAACTGATGGAGCGCTGGATTGACGATGCTCAGAGCAGTGTCGAGCAGCTCCGTCCGCGCGATGCGGCCAGCCTTGAGCGGGCTGAGCAAGCGTTCCACGAACGGCTCACCTACTCTCTCCTTGTATCGAAGCCGACGTCTGATGCACTGCTGTCGGAAAAACAGCAAACTGCAGGGCCTGGGGAGGCCCTCTTCATCGGCCGGTCCGACAAGAGTGACCGGATTCCTGCCGTGTGGCTGACGCCTGCTAGGCCGAATCCCCGGGTTGCGCCAACAGTGGTTGTCCATCCAGAAGGTTCAGCCTGGGTACTGCGTTCCTCGCAGAACAAGAACGGGCTAGTCAAGGGGATTCTCAGCCGTCGTGGTGCGGTGCTGGGAATCGATGCTTTCCAGACCGGAACCGCCCAAGCCCCGCGCGACACTGACAGCAGGGCATTCAGCAATTTCAATCAGACAAACGACGCCTGCCGTCTGCAGGACATTTTGACTGCGATCGAGTATGCACGAAAGCGCTCCGGGTCCTTGACGGTGAACCTGGTTGGCCTTGAAATGGCCGGTGTGTGGAGCTACTTCGCCCGTGCTATGGCAGACCAGCACGTCAATCTGGTGGCCGACCTCGCGCAGTTCCTCACCGAGACGGACTCGGAATACATTAGCCGATTCTTCATTCCAGGTCTACGCAAGGCCGGTGACTTCCGCGCGGCAGCCACCCTCAACTCTCAAGGCAAAGTCCTGCTGCATAATGCAAGCTCGGAGTTTCCAGCGGAGTGGGCCATGCATTGTACCCGGTTAGCCGACTCGACGCTTGAGGTTCGCACGAGCCAAGCTTCCGACTCCGAAATCCTGGCTTGGCTGGCACAAAATGTCTCCATTCGTTCTGGCAATTAACCAGTAACAGTATGCGACTCAATGCCGCATCGTGAATCCGAGAACTTACACCTGTTTCAAAGCCGTACGCCGGGCCAAGTCAGTCATGATTGATTCTTTTTCGATTCAGAGAGTGCCGACTATTCTGACAGCGGCAGTCCGTTAATTACGGCGGTTGGGACTCGATAGCGGACAGATTTGGCCGCGCTCAACGCAACTTGGCAAGGCAAGGGTGTGTTTGAGCAGCCCGGTCGCGGGAAATGGTGCAAAACGGCTACGGCGGTGCGGAGTGGCATATATCAGACCGGTTTAGGGATGGCATCCAGTACCTCGTCGTGCTGGACGGAGAAGCGGGTCAGTGACTCGGGCACGCTGTGGAAGCTACGTAGTCGCACGATTGCCAGCACGATATTGTTGGCGGGATCGTGGCCGATGCAGATGTGGCTGAGATCCTCGCCGAAGGTCACCTCACAACAATAGTGATTGCGGCTCTCGACGCCCCAGTGGCTGTCTTCGGCACGCAAGCAATCACGATAGGCAGCGCATGGAAAACGCTTGTCTGGCACGGTAAGACAAGCAGAGCCTGTCGTCACGGCTGTCCGCCTCGATGGCAGGGCTATCAGATAGTCGTCCCTCCGTTATAGACCCTCTTCCAGAACACATAGGCGGCGGGAACATGAGGCAGATCCCGTCGATGACGACAAAGACGATCAGGCACCCGTAGCCCTGAAGAAGCTGATTTAATGCATGATCTCCGCCATGGTACAACGAGCACCCGGTAGCGCAGGCCGAGTATGCCGTGCACTGCCGCGCTCGGGTACGACGTCTTCAAGCCACTCGTGCCGCAGTCTACACAGAGGGGCAGCCTACGGGCGATGAGACTACTGGTGGAGTGTTCATCTTTTCGTGCCTAGGTGGGATAGTGTTGGATAGGCAGTAAGTGAGCACCCGTGAGCCGGGGCCAAAGGAGTACAGAAACAATGAGTAAACAAGTGAATGTGAAGGCCTATCCGAAGGACTTCAAGGAGCAGGTCGTGAAGCTGGCACAAGTCGGTGACCGCAGCGCAACGCAGGTCATCCGCCGCTTCCGTCTCCGATCTGCTACACAGCGGCCGAGCGGATGTCGACCTAGTCCTATTCCTGCATTTGCCTGCGAATGAACTGACCCAAGAGCGGCACCGAGAAGGAGTACCTCCCGTGTCGATTCTTGTAAACCAACCCTTGGGACGCCAGCGCAACAAGCATTTGATTGACATGACTACCACCGAACGGTTTGTCCAAGAACCGTCGAGATTCCTCTACCACTTCCTGGACCGTGAACTCTTCGTCACAGTTCTCAAGGCGAGAAATCACGAACAGCAGTGCTCTTTGCCGATCAGTTGCTCGTGCCCATCGCCCTGAGAAAAAGTCTGTGTCTAGTTTCTGTTCGATCGCCGCAATGGGAACCAACGCCTTTTCTCCTCGGTCGACCCTTTGAATGAATGCGTCGTACACCTCTCTACAGATGAACTGGATGAAGTACGGATAGCCGCCGGACATCTTGACGATCGTTTTCACGGAACGATCAGCAAGATGTGGACACTCTGCAGCTTCTATGGGTCTACGAACTGCTTCCTCGCTCTCGCTCTCAGATAGGCTGTTAAGGAATACGACTCTGAACATTCTCTCGGAGAATGTCCTTGCTTCGACCAGCTTGGGGAATAATGTCGGAAGACCAGTCAAGACGAGCATCAAGGGAATTCCCTTTCTCTGCAAAGACTGGAAGGAATCAAGTAGCAGTGACAAGGGATACTGCTCTTTAGCCGACCTGTCAGCGAGATTCTGTGCCTCATCGTAGGCGAAGATGATGCCCCGCACGTTCCGCATGCTGGACAGAGCACTCCACGCAAGTTCCAAGACGCCTTTGATTTTGTCGAGAGACAAGCCAGGAATTCTCTTGTAGGCAGCGATCAAGCTTTGGTATCCGAGTGTACGCTCGATTTTCTCTCGCTCGGTTCCGAATCCTGCCCTGCGTACCTCCTCCCTACTCACGACCACGTTTGAAGTGATTACAGATAGGTCTGCGCAGAGGCGGATCGCCAAGTTGTCCTCGCCTAAGCTAACGGACTCCGAGAGGTCGGCCCCGACCCACATCCAGCCGCAACTAGTTGCGAGAGGTTTGAGCGAGTCGAGGAGGACCGTCTTTCCCACTCCTCGAAGCCCAGTCAGCACCATGTTCTCCAATACCGTGCTTTGCCCGAGCAGCCGAAGAAACTCTTCGCGCTCCGTTTGCCTCCCTGCCAGGTAAGGCGGCGTGTGGCCCGCTCCTGGGCGAAATGGGTTGGAGAATCCGGCCATCTTGAAACTTACCTCCGTGAAGTAACTAGGATAAATTTATCATAAAAACTAAATTTAGTCAAGATAGTAATCCACCATTAACAATGCTAAGCGCGCTGAATCCCACGCTGAGCGAGGCTTGTCGCTGCGACAACACCGGGCCTTGCTTTCAGCGAGCCTGGACACCCGCTTGACCTTGACATCGCTGCTCTTCTCAGCAATCATGAAGTGCACTCGACCTCCGGGACCACTCGACTGCCATAGCTGCCACAGCCAAATAGTCCGAAACTTCGTAGATACTCCACGATGAGACTACTGGGGCCGAAGCCGCGCGGCGAGGCGGTCAATGCGCCGACCCACCGGCGTATAGGACACACCTACGGAAAAGATGAACGCACCGACCGCCGTGAGCACGGCCTCGGTGTAGGCCCCTGGATAATGTGACGCGTGGATCACGGAGTCCGCGACAAACGTGCATACCGCGAGGATCCCGGAAGACGTCCACCGATTGGCGAAAGACCGGGCATACCGGGTGAGGGTGACGCCCAAGACGGGCACGACGGCGAGCAGGCCTGTCTGGCTGGCAAGGCTGAGATGACCCAACGTGAGCCCCGCGAGGGTCCCCTGCCCCATCAGCAGCATGCAAACGCCCGCCACTTCCACGGCTTTGTGTACGCAAATCACCAAACGAAACTGGTGGGGTCCGTGCATTGGGTGACCGCTCTGCTGGGTACAGGTTAAGCCGGGCTGACAGATAACACTTTATCAGCCAGCGTCTATTCTGACGGCTGATGTCCGATAATCGTGACGGTTGGAACTCGATGGCGGACAGATTAGGTCATGCTCAACGCAAGGGGGCAAGGCAAGGGTGTGTTTGAGCGCCCCGGTCACGGGAAATGGAGCAAAACGGCGGCGGTAGCGCAGAGTGGCTTATATCAGACCGATTTGGGGATGGCATCCAGTACCTCGTCGCGCTGGACTGAGTAGCAAGTAAGTGCCTTGGGCACGCTGTGGAAGCCGCACAGTTGCACGATTGCCAGCGCGATTTTGCTGAGCGTGGCATTGTTGGCGGGGCCGTGGTCAGTAAGGATGTGGCTGAGATCCTCACCCAAGGTCACGTCGCAACAGTAGTGATTTCGGCTCTCGCCGCCCCAGTGACCACAAACCAGGGCCTGAGATGATGCTGTCACGCTTGGGAAGCCGTCCACAAAGTCCAGAATGAAAGGCCAGAATCCAAAGAACCAACAGCACTTTCAGTGCGTACTGCGATTGAGGGGCCCATTGACCTGATGCAGTCATTTGCAGTGAAGGGGGTTGCGAACTACGTTGCCGGAGACTCCACCCGAGTTGGGGACTTCCGTGGAGATAGACATCTAGCAGGAGATTTATTATCTCTAGTTTGAGGATGGCCAACACGTGGCAGTTCTATGGGCGTCAAGCGTACATGGGTTCGCTTCTCGAGACCATGCGCAGCGGTCAGTGGTTCTTCGGAGAAATCACGGGCCGTCGCCGCATTGGTAAGACCACCCTTATCCGGCAGGCACTGGCGACTGTGGGTAGAGAAATCACTGGCGCCCGTGAAGTACTTCTGGTGGAAATGCCGGACAGCACTGTGGATGATGTTGTATCGGAATTCAGAACCGCGGTTTTGCAGGCAGGGCTGGAGAACAAATCAGCAAGGATAGCCCAAGTTAGGGACTTACCTGGAATGGCGACCTCAATCAGCTCGCTTTGCCGTGCGGGTGTGATCGTGGTACTTGACGAGTTGCAAGTCTGCCACCGTGGGCCGCTACGAGGATTTCCCTCGCTTCTCAAGCAACGCATTGACCGCCTCCATGATGCCAAAGGCGGCTTGATTGTCATGGGCTCTGTGCAGACCGAAATGGAAGCGCTGCTTCATGACCGCCGGACACCACTTTTCGGGCGAACCACCTTTAACATGAAAGTCGGGCCATGGGACCTCAAGACAGTGTTTGAGGTATGCTCCGATCAGCAGGTATCCGACCCGAGCCGCTGGCTGACCCTATGGACCCTCTTTGGAGGTGTTTCGAAGTACTGGAATTTGTTCTCATTAACGGAAGGCCCAGACCTGGATCACGACTGGAGCGAGTGGACAGAGGATCTTTGTGCAAGGTTATTCCTGCGCCTCGACGCTCCTCTGAGGAATGAGGGCGAGGTACTGCTAGGGCGAGAGCTGCGTGGTAACTACTTGTCCCTCTTCAAGATGATCGCCACAAGAGGAGAATGCTCACATGCTGAATTGCGCGACACCCTTCCCGGCCTGTCCTCAGTCGGGCCGTACTTAACCTCACTCTCGGGTGATCTTGGTCTCGTCGAAAAGGAGATGCCTGTCTTTGCTGGAGACAGTACGCGAAATACCCGATATATAGTCGCCGATCCGTTCATGCGTGCGTGGCTCGCCGCCGTCCGGCCACAGTCAGGGACGGACGCACGACATCTCAGGGAGAAGCACCGGCACGCCTGTTGCCGAGGCTCCGCACTTTGGAAGGAGTTGCTTCCGAGCGAATGGTACGCCAAGCCAGCGAAGAGGCTTCCCGTGCGGGTGCCGGAGATTTCGCTTTGAGCGAAGTCGTTCGAGGGTATTGGAATCGCCCCCGCGAGGGACGTGAGCAGATAGAGATCGACTTTGTGGCGTGTAATGAAGAACACAAGCGAGTTCGTTTCGGATCGTGCAAACGCAACGCACAGAAGCATGACCGAACCTCCCTCGGACTGTTCCGCGGGCAAGTGGATCTGTTTCTGTCGACCAAACAGGGAAGACGCTTTCAGGACTGGAACCGGGAACTGGCCTTGTTCGCTCCCGTCTTCTCGGACATTCACCGCAAGAGGCTGGAGGCTGATGGCTGGACTTGCAGGGACTTGCAGGATTTTCGCAAGTTGCTTCATGATGACCGGGAAGGCAAGAAGGGATATCTTGAGGGGAACGAGAGCCTCTCGTGAAAGCGATGACACCGAAAGCACAGATTGATCACGGCCTGACTGTAGTCAACGGGAACTGGGGTGCGACAAGTCTCAGCGGGATTGATGGTGTGCTCAGATCGGTCTACGTTGTGTTAACCGAGGCATTCGGGAAAATGCCTGATGAATTGATCCAAGTATCTACCTGGGCGCTGGACAATCCGCGCACGATATATGACACACGACCGTACAAGATTTATCTCTCCGTTCACGACACCTACTGGTCTCAGTACGTTTATCAGTTCGCGCACGAACTGTGTCACGTGCTAACCAGGTTCGACCGGTTCAAGGGCCACAAGCACAAGTGGTTCGAGGAAACTCTGTGCGAATTGGCCTCGCTCTTTGCACTGCACCGGCTTGCGGAGCGATGGGTCGAGGCCCCCCGAACACAGTCTACAAGGCATCGGAGTTCGCTTCGCATCACCAGACGTATGCGGAGGATCGCGAAAGGAACCACACCTTGCCACCGGACTGCTCCTTTTCGGCGTGGTTCGGAAGTAACCTCAAGGCTCTGGAAGCTTATAGCTATGATCGAGACCGCGTCGACATCGTGGCGGTAGTCTTGCTTCCGTCGTTTCGGGCAGAACCAACCCTTTGGAGCGATTGCGGTTGGCTGAACTCTTGGGACCCGCACAAGAACGAGACTTTCAACGACTACCTCAATTCCTGAACGGCTAGCCTGCACCGACAGGGTCTTCCAGCCCGGACTCCGGCCATCGTCCGGAAGCTGCTCGGCTTGGATCCCTCACAGGACCGATTGGCAGCAATGGCAGTTCCGAAGCAAGAAACAAACTACACCTGATTTTGGGTGAGATTTCCGAGGGGCGTAGCGAGGCGAATCAGGTGCAAGCGGACACATTGAAGACAATTCTCCGATTCCTGTTGTTAACAAAATCAATTGAGTTGCGGAAGGGCATGGATACACCGTAGTTGCGGAAGCAAGCGACGGAGGAGATTTCAGGTAATAACTTTCCTGGCTGAATCCGTCTGCAACAACTGAGCGACAAACTATTCATTGCACTCGATCTCGTTAGTCAGCGTTTCGCTCGACTTTGACATTTCCTGCAACTTTTCCCTGCTCCCCAGTAGTTTGTCCTTTGTTCATGGTGATTTCGCGAATTCAGTATGAGTTGCGCGTAACTTTGGATGATGCATACCTGTGAGTCGTACGTTAACAGCAGCCAGGCACCAAATCCGGCTGTGCACACTCGGGGTTCCATGGCAAGGTGCATTGTGTGCAGGGCGTTGCCTTTGTACATGCTTTGACCGAACAGGCTGGAAGTAGTACCGTTTATCCTTATGTCCATGACTGAGCATGTCGAAGGATCATTCTCCACACCAGCCGACCAAATCTATTCGCCTCAGCAAGGCGAGCTCCAGTTGACGGTGCGGGCCGTCGTCGCTGGCTGCCTTCTCGGAGGCGTCGTGTCTTGCATGAACATCTATATGGGCCTCAAGATAGGCTGGTCTTTCGGAGGTTCTCTGATCGCAGCTATTCTGGGGTTCGGGTTGTTCATGGTGATGGGGAAATCACTCTCAGTACTTGAGTGCAACATCACGCAAACCACTGGTTCAGCCGCGGGGACAATGGCCTCGGCAGCTGGCTTGCTAGCGGCAATTCCTGCGATGACACTGCTGGGCTTTGAGATTCCACTTCCCGGGTTGTTCCTTTGGAGCCTCTCAGTCGCCTACCTGGGGGTGTTCTTCGCGGTCCCGCTCCGCAGGCAGATGATTGAGGTCGACAAGCTCCGCTTCCCGACAGGCACAGCCACTGCCGAGACGATTCTGGCCATGTTCGCAAAAGCCCGTGAAGCCATCGACAAGGCACGCGCCCTGCTGTGGGCCGGAGCGGCAGCCGGGGCGTTCACGCTGTTGACCTACTTTGTCCCGGCTCTCGAGATGCCACCTGCAGAATTGCTTGGTAGCTCTGCACTCGTAGCAGCTGCGGCTTGGGGCTTCCGGCTCTATCTTGGCCCGATGCTGTTTGGAGCGGGTATCTTGATCGGGCCACGCGTGGGAACGAGCCTCGCACTCGGAGCCGTAGTCGCATGGGGAGTGCTCGGCCCGTGGGTCCAGAGCAATGGGTGGGCACCTGGTACGGTCATGAGCTATACCGACGGTCCGCGCGGTTGGTTGCTTTGGCCAGGCGTGGCAATCATGGTCGCCGAGGCTCTGACTTCGCTTGCCCTCAGTTGGCGCACGTTTCTGCGTACCTTCCAAGGTGGCCGAATCCAAGGATCCAGCGAGGGGGGAGGAGACGGCATCCCGACAGCATGGTGGCGCAATGGCCTTGCAGTGGCCGCAACCGGGACGGCCATAGCAGCTTGGTTCCTGTTCGAGATTCCTCTTCACCTCACAGTGCTGGCACTGATCCTGTCGTTCGCGCTCGCCGCTGTCGCCGTTCGCTCGACTGGAGAAACGGACATCAACCCAGTCGGCGGGATGGGAAAAGTCACACAACTTGTCTACGGTGGTGTCGCACCGGGCAGCATGGGTACCAACCTAATGGCCGCAGCGATCACAGGTGCCGGGGCATCACAGTCTGCTGACATGATGCAAGATCTCAAGACCGGGCGACTGCTTGGCGCTTCCCCAAGGCAACAGTTCACCGCGCAGCTTTGGGGAATCGCGGCAGGTATCCTGTTCTGCATTCCGGCGTATCTTCTAGTCACCAGTGCCTACCCGCTTGGTGGTGAGCAACTTCCAGCTCCCGCAGCATTCGCGTGGAAGGCAATGGCAGAATTGCTCACGCAAGGGATGGACGCCCTGCCACCGCACGCAGGAGTCGCCGTGGCAGTCGGGGCGGCCTTAGGTGCACTACTGCCGCTCCTTCGGCGAGTGCCAGTCCTAGCACCGTATCTCCCGAGTGGGCTCGCTATCGGTATCGCCTTCATCGTGCAGGCTTTCTACTCGCTCGTGATCTTTTTTGGCGCGATCGTTCTGTTGGTCTGGCAACGTGTGTCACCAACCAGTGCCAAGAAGCTGAGCTTCGCTGTTGCATCAGGTCTCGTTGCAGGTGAAGGCCTGTTCGGGATATTCAAGGCGGCGATGACACTGCTGGGCGTACCGACCTGGTAGGACTCGATGAAGCCCTCGTAGGCTGTTGCAATGGTCCAATGCGCCAGAGTGCAATAAAGCACAAGGTGGAAATCGAAGAGCACTTCCCCCCGATGTCAATTAAGAAATGGGATTCCCGTCCGACATCAAGTGGATTGAATGGTACCTGGCTTCAGCGGACTCAGGAAGGAAGCTGATACACAATGCGGGGCGTTCCCGGTTGTTTCTGGATTGAGCTTGAGGTACTCAACCAGCACCAAGCGCAGATTCATTGAAATCTCACGAGAGCTTGTGGAGAAAGGCGCTCATCGGCTCGAAGACCGGCTGCTCGCTATCCTCGTCGCTGAGTGGTCTCAGCGAGAAATCAGGACAGCAAGTCACCGACCAACTCATCAAGTTACAACACTTGGCGATGAACTCCAAAATGGTAAGTATTATCGAGAGGCGTTGCACTTGCAATACAATGCCTTGACACTACCGTGAGATCCGGAAAAAAGAGCGTGACCGTTCGACTAGCGCGGCATCGATAAGTGATGCTCCCCAGCGAGACGAGCACCAGTTGACGATGCGATCCGTCATCACCGACTGCGTTCTCTGAGGTGTCTCCTGCCTGAACACCTGTAGGGCCGCAAGATATTCTGGTCTTTCAGTGGTTCTCTGATCCCGGCTATGCCGGGTTCAGGTTGTTCATGTTGATGGGGAGATCACTCTCGGCACTTGAGTGCAAAATCACGCAAACTGCTGGTTCAGCAGCGGGAACTACAGCATCAACCACTGGCATATCAGCAGTAATTCCTGTGATGACACTGCTGGGCATCAAGACTCCGCTTTCTGAGTTGTTCCTTTGGAGTCTCTTTGTCACGTGCTTGGGGCTTTGCGGTCCCACTCCGCTGGCAGATAATGGAGGTCGACAGGCTCCGCTTCCCAACAGGCACGGCAACTGGCGCGACGATTTTGGCCATATACGCACAAGCCCGGGAAGCCGTCGACAAGATCCGCACCCAACTGTAGGCTGGTGTGGCTGCCGGGTTGTTCGCACTACTGACCTGCTTTGTCCCAAATCTCGAGATGCCGCCTGCCAAATTGCCTGCTATCCCGGCACTCACAGCAGCCACAGCTTGGTTGTGGGGAGTGCAGGAGGAGGAATTGTTACCTCTCTCCTTGAGGCCCAATTCTCATTGGAATGGGCTCTTGCTTGGCAAAGTACGTAACGATAGGTACTGAGTCCACGAAGCAACCAGTTCAGGCTCCACCGAAAATCAAGATATCTGCTGGAATAAAAGCTTGCCCTGCAGGTGGGGCTCAATTCAACCGGAGAAACTATGTCTCAAGATTCCATGGCGGACCGCAAGCAAATAGCACTCGACTACCACCGCTACCCACGACCTGGCAAGATCTCAATCTCCCCAACAAAACCGTCTGACACACAAATCGACCTGAGTCTTGCTTACTCACCTGGGGTTGCCGAGGCCTGCCTTGAAATCAAGCGTGACCCCAAGCTGGCCGGGATCTACACCTCGCGTTCAAACCTTGTAGCAGTCGTATCGAACGGTTCCGCCGTTCTGGGTCTCGGAAACATCGGCCCCTTGGCCGGGAAACCAGTCATGGAGGGGAAGGCAGTCCTGTTCAAACGCTTTGCAGACATTGATGTGTTTGACCTGGAGATCGCTACTTCAGACCCAGACGAACTGATCAAGGCTGTAGAACTGCTGGAACCAACATTCGGTGGTATCAACCTGGAAGATATCAAGGCGCCGGAGTGCTTCTACATTGAGCAAGAGCTGGAGAAACGCATTAACATCCCCGTATTCCATGATGACCAACACGGTACAGCGATCATCAGCAGTGCAGCCCTGCTAAATGCCGTAGAAATCGTTGGCAAAAAACTTGACACTGTCCGCATAGTAATCAACGGTGCCGGTGCCAGTGCGATTGCCTGCGCCACTCTTTACTGTCAGCTTGGTGTTAAACACGAAAACCTGCTGCTACTGGATTCACTGGGCGTACTTCATGAGGGTCGTACCGAGCGAATGAACCCCTATAAAGAACGCTTTGTCCGCAAGACCAAGCTACGCACACTGGAAGATGCCCTCAAAGGCGCAGATGTCTTCATTGGCTTGTCAGCACCTGATTTAATGACTCCCGCCATGCTCATGTCCATGGCAGAACAACCAATAGTTTTCGCACTTGCAAACCCTGATCCGGAAATCAGGTATGAAACTGCCCTTGAGACACGTCCGGATGTCTTGATGGCAACCGGCCGATCCGACTATCCGAACCAGGTGAACAACGTCCTGTGCTTCCCGTCGATCTTTCGGGCTGCGTTGGATGTTGAAGCCACTTCAATCAACGACCAGATGAAAGCAGCCGCAGTGAAAGCCCTGGCGGCACTGGCCAGGGAAACAGTACCGGATTCTGTTCGAAGGATTTATACCTCCGAAGAGTTGCAGTTCGGTCCCAGATACATCATTCCCAAACCTTTCGACCCACGTGTCATGCAGAGAGTTTCATGCAGGGTGGCTGAAGCCGCCATGGCAACGCAAGTCGCCGGCAAACAGATCAATCTTGAGGAATATCGCGAATCACTTGCTGTACGTCTCGACAGCAGCCAGGAAGTTTTCCAGATGATTATCCGTCGGGCCCAGGCCGACCCACGCAGGGTTGTCTTGCCGGAGGGCAGTAACGAAAGGATTCTTCGAGCTGCCAACATCTTACGCCAGGAACGTATCGCGAATCCCGTTTTACTGGGCAACGAGGAACAGCTACTGGAGCGGGCCGAGCAGTTGAGGCTACCCACATCAGGTTGGGAAATAGTCGATCCAACAGGCTTTCCAAAACTCGCAAAATATGCCACTGAACTATTTCTGCTCAGACAACGTAAGGGCTGCACCCTGGATTATGCATTCAAGATGCTTGAAGACCCCCTCATGCTAGGAGCCATGATGGTTCGCCTCGAGGATGCCGACGGCATGGTAGCTGGCATTACCCGGCACTACCCGGAAACAGTCCGGATCGCCCTGCAGGTGATCGAACGCAGAGAAGGAGTACGCAAGGTTTCGGGTCTGTACATGTTGATCATGCAACGCAAGATCTACCTGCTGGCAGATACCACAGTCAATATAGATCCCAGCCCTGAAGACCTGGCCGAAATAGCCATGCTGGCAGCTAACAGGGCTCGGCGGCTCGGGATTGTTCCACGCGTGGCGCTGCTGTCATTCTCGAACTTCGGGTCTGCCCGCCACATTCAGTCCGAGAAAATGCGTCAAGCAGCGGATCTGCTAAAAAAAATGGATCCGAATCTGATTGTAGACGGTGAAATGCAGGCAGATACTGCACTCGATCCATCACTGATGGCAGAATTTTTTCCCTTCTCCAAGCTGCAGGGTGAGGCTAATGTGCTCGTCTTCCCCAACCTTGATGCAGCAAACATTGGATACAAACTGCTCAAGCAATTCACAAACGCACGCGCAATAGGGCCAATCCTGATGGGAATGGAACAGCCGATTGCCGTACTCCAGAAGGGCTTTAGCGTTGATGATGTCATCTCAATGGCCGCAATCACAGTTCATGATGCCCAGGAAAAGCCAGGCATGCACCTGACGGTGGCCGCCAGCTAAGGCTTGTTGTTAAAAAAGTCAGGCAAAAGCTACTACATCAGGTGTCAGTTGCTTGAAACTGAATTCGTTCATTCCATGACTTCAGGGCATTGGGGAGTTCATCCGGGGAAGCCAGTCGATGTACCGTCATACCAGCTTCCTGTGCAGCCTTTACCCCTGTCTGGGAATCCTCGAAAACCAGGCAGCTGTGGGCACACAGTGCACCGCATGAGGCTCGCAGCTTTTCAAGGGCCAGTTGATAGGGCATGGGATCCGGCTTGAGGCGTGTTACATGGTTAGAGCAGATTACGAACTGCAAGAAGTCAGTAACCTCCTGCTGCTGAAGTATAGGGACAACATCCGGGATCTCACTTGAGGAGACAACACCCAGTGGAGTGCGCTGGTAGTTGGATCGTAGCCATTCCAGAACATCCGGATAGATACTCAATTCCTGCACACTGCGCTTGCGGTATGCCAAGTGCTTGAGACGACAGCCCTCTTCAATTTGATCTGCAGTCGGTTCGATGCCAGCTTTTTCCAAGAAGTACTTGCTTGCAAACTGATCAGTGATCCCTACCAACTGACTCTCGTATTCCTCCCATCCAACTGACACACCCCAAGGGGCTGCAGCTTCAAGCCAGGATTCGTGATGGAGGGACTCGCTGTCCACGAGCGTACCGTCGAAATCGAACAGTACTGCCTGAATCATTTGGGAGGTGGCTTCCACATGTCAGTGTACATCCCCGGAGCAACCTGTTATACGCTATTCCCCGGATCCAGTGCCAGTTAACGGCAAGCCTGCCTGATCATCAACCCGTCTCCTATCAGCAAGCATCAGGGTGCTGGCAATATGGGATAATCAGTGCCCATTGTCCTTCCGGAATTCCTTGTTATTTATCTGGTTACTTGCCACAGTCCTGCTGCTTGCAGGCTGCAACAATGCTGATGCGCCTTACCCTTCCAAAGAAATCAAGCTCATAGTCCAGGCATCACCAGGAGGAACTTCTGATACAGTCTCCCGGGTTATTGCCAGCTTGGCCGAAAAACCCCTTGGAGTCCCTATAGTCTGTGAGAACAAGCCTGGTGCCAGTGGCGCACTGGCATTTTCCTTTGTTGCCAGGAAGCCACCTGACGGATACACAATCGGGCACGCACCCGTTGAGATTGCGATCGTCCGCTCCCTGGGGTACGCCGACCTCGGTCCATCCGATGTGACACTGATCTGCATGGTGTCAAGAACCGCACCAGCCCTGGTCGTTCGTTCTGACTCTCCATGGCAAACATTCGAGGAGTTCATCAAGGCTTCAAAGGAAGACCCTGGTGGCATAATCATGGCCAATTCAGGTATCGGATCAATCTGGCACTTCAACATTCTCCTGATCGAACAGGGCACCGCGGCCCGGTTTACACATCTACCTTATGCAGGCTCTTCAGGGGCACTGGTGTCGCTGATTGGGGGACACGTTGATGCTGCTGTTGCCGGAGTTGGAGAGGTGCTTTCACATGTCCAGTCAAACAAGCTCAGGGCATTGACTGTTCTTGATGAGACCCGTTCAAGTGTACTCCCGGATACACCAACAACACATGAGCTGGGGTATGCAATCGGCAAGCCAGCCTGGAGTGGATTTTTTGGTCCAGCGGGCATGCCAGAAGACAAGGTTGAGATGATTGCGGCAGCAATCAGGCAGGCCTTTCAGTCCGATGAATGGAAGAAACTTTGCAGGGAACGTGGGATGGAAGCCCTGTATCTCGACCAGCAGGACTTCAGGGATTTCGCACTGCAACAAGAGGCCTTTTTCAGCAAGGCCATCACACAGCTAGTTCGACTGGAAGCCAGGTAATGAACCGCATCAATGCAACCGTAGGGTTCCTGTTTTTAGGACTTGGACTTGCCTTGTTCCTGAGTGGCATGGCATTTCCACAAGGAATCGGAGGATTGCCGGGTGCAGGGTTTTTCCCACAGGTCATTGGCTGCCTCATCACATTGTTGGCTTGTGCACTGCTGTACGAGGCAAGAACTCCTGATGGAGAGTCGGGATTCAAGATCTCCAATCCGAGACAAGTACTTGGAATCGCAGCCCTGCTTTTCGTGTATCTGCTTCTGTGGGGAAGTGGGTACTTTATCCTGCGTACCATTGTCTTCCTGATCCCTGCCTTACGGTTTCTAAAACAGGACTGGCGAGCATCACTGGGATACTCCGTCGCACTCACACTACTTGTTTACCTGGCATTTGATACCGGATTGAACATTACCCTTGAGTAAAAAGCCATCTGCACCACTACCAATCAGAGGTTTTTGAACAGTACACCTGATGTTCAGGCCAAGAGCCAAGATGCGATGGAGTTCTACCGGCAGGCTACCAGACGAATGTCTTTCATGCCTCCAATCGCTCTGGAATCGCTATAGCTGCGAGTTGGTCTCGGCAAGAATCCAATTCCAGTAGATCCCGGACGATGGCTGGAACTCGGGGCTCGAGGCATTGTCTGGACAGGCTAGCTGTCCACGCATCAAGGTACTCGACGAACGTTTCGTTCTTGTTCGGATCCCAAGTATTCAGCGAGGCACAATCCCTCCACAGGGTTGGGTCGGCCTGAAACGGTGGGAGCAATGCCACTGCCAAAGTGCCATTGAGCTCTTGGTTATCACTGACCGCTTCCAGTTCTTCCTGGTGTTCGCTGAACCATTTGGCAGGAGAACAACCCAGGGGCAAAGACCGTTTCCTTGCAATCCGCTCGGCGTACGTGGCGTGGTTTGGTGCGAATTGGGCCGCTTTGTACACGTGAACTAGAGGAGTTTCGACCCAGCACTCTGCAATCCGGTGCATCACGAAAAGTGCCGTAAGGTGGGACAAACAACCTTCGAACCACTTGTGCCTGTTGACAGGAACACTCGCAAATCTCTAAGGCGATAAGACGGGAAGTTGTCTGGCCGTGCTCCCTACTCCCAGGCTATCGAGCCGTCGGCGCGGTAGCCCGTCGTCCGGCGCCACGGCCCCGGTGGCATAAATTGGAAGGCCTCTTCGTTGAGTTCGACGCCCCAGCCAGGTTTGTTCGGGATATCAACGTATCCATTCTCCACCATGAGGGGTTCCTTGAGCACGTCTTTGTGCGCCCCCGAATCCGGCGCACGGTACTCAAGGATCAAGAAGTTCGGAGTGGACGCCGCGAAATGGACGTTGATCGCTGTCGCGAGCGGGCTCATCGGGTTGTGCGGGGCTACTACCATGTACTGTGCCTCGGCCATTGCTGCGATTTTCTTCATTTCGAGAATGCCACCACAGACGCAAATATCGGGCTGCACGATATCCACGGCCTGGGTTCCGATGAGCTGTTGGAACTCGTACTTCATGTAGTTGCATTCGCCGCTGGCCAGCGGGATGTTGACGTGGTCGGAAAGCTTCTTCATTGCGTCATAGTTCTCGGGGCGGATCGGCTCTTCGAGCCACATTGGGTGGTAAGGCTCAATCTCGCGGGCAACACGGATCGCGCGTTGTACCTCGAAGAATTTGGCGTGAACATCGACGCCGATGTCCACGTCCGGTCCCACGGCTTTCCGGACCGCTCCAACGCGTTCGCCCGCGGACCGTGTCACCGCGTTATAGGCTGCCTCGTTCGGGTTCGGCGGATGCGGCTGCATTTTGATCGCGGTGTATCCGTAGCGCTCGATCAGCTCCTTTGCACTTTCGGCAGCCTCTTGCGGACTGCTCCCGCGAATGCTCTGATAAACACGAACCTTGTTGCGCACGCGGCCGCCCAGCAGCGCCCAGACCGGCAGTCCAGCCGCCTTGCCGGCGACATCCCATAAGGCGTGTTCAATGCCGCTGATGGCCGCGTTGACGACCGACCCGCCCGGGAAGCGAGTGGTGTTGTACATCAGGTCAAACAGGAACTGGACGTGTCGGGGATCCTGGCCGATGAGCCATAGCTTGAAGTCTTCGATGACCTTTACGGTTGCCTCGTCGGGTCCGACGGAATACGCCTCGCCAACGCCACTGATTCCCTGGTCGGTTTCGACTTTGACGTAGAGCCAGTTGCGGCCTCCGATGCTACGCCCGCTCTGTCCCTGAGCACTTCGGCCCGCAGTGCCGATCAGGAACGTCTTGATGTCGGTGATCTTAAGGGCCGCCTTGTCGCCAACCCTTCCGTCGTCCTGCGCCTGAAGTTGCGGCACGACGGCTGCCAGGCCTGCGGTTCCAAGAAATTGTCTGCGTTTCATAATCTCCTCTGTGCGCGGTGCGTGCCCCCAGCCTCGGAGAGCGCTTCACCACTGAAGCGCCCATATCGTACACTCTGGCAGACACCGTGTCAACCTATCGTATAGTCTTGTCCTGGCTGTACGTCAGATTTCTGAGATTGCCCTAGGAATGAGCTGTCCTGTACACCCAAAAGTCCTCGTAGCGACCGCTGAGTTTGCAGCAGCTCAGAGCGATCACGGCGTTGGACCCGGCGACAGCCCAGTGCATCCCGGACCATTTTAGCCTCGTGCCGATCTCCGCGTACCGCATCCGGTCGCGGTTGCGTTCGATGTACTGGCGCGACCTGCCGTTTACCCACAAGTCTTGTCGGAACGCAGTCGCTTATAGAAATCGCTGGTCCAGTCCAGCCTGAGCAGTCTCTCGTAGGTCTGTGCGGTAGTCGCGAGTCGGGTATAGCCTTCCCAGAGTTTCGCATGGCCCGGCGACGAGTCACGTTTGCGGTTGAGATAGCCACCCAGCATGGCCATGGTGAGCACCGCACTCCCGAGATTGTCGGTTGGTAGTAGCTTGCGATCTTTGGCGAAGTTCTCCAAGGCGATGATCTCGATGTCGGAGAAGAGGATGTCGGCCGGCAGCTCGGGCGTGTCGCGGCCCAGCAGAGTCATCGCGGTGAGGCGCCAGGCGATGACTGCATTAATGGTCACTGCCCGCTCAATCCGCTCGCCGGTGCGATGGCCGAGATATTCGACCTTGCAGCCGGACTTGAGCACGCGGTGCCAGTCTTGGATGCGCCAGCGCAGGCGATACCATTTGAGGATTTTGAGGGCCTGCTGTCTGGATGTCACCGGCAAGGAGGTCAACAGGAACCATTCCAGTGGCTCGAGGTTGTCTGGCGCCGACTCTTCGCAGACATGCACGAGACTGAGCTGAAGCGGTCCCGGACCCTGGCAGGAGCTCTTGCTCGGCACTAGCAATTACACGGCGCACCAACGTAGCGCAAGCTTCGCTTCGCGTGCCTTGCGCACCGTGCGCGCCTTCTGTCGACGGGTTCCCCGGCGTGAGGTGGCTACGGTTTCGCGGACACTTAGGTGTGCGGTAGGTGCGGTTGCTCTAGAGAGGGCAGCACCATGATGACGGAGGGGGCTGGAGAAGTTAAGAGGGAGGCAGTGGAAACAGGGGCTGGAGGGTGACCAACGGGAGCCCGGGAGCCGGCCGGCGAAGAGGTGGCGCAGCAGGGCCTGGCGCCTGCTCGCGGCTCTCGAACGGGGTGCGTTGCAGCAATTCGCATTCGACTGTGACGAACAAGCTCTCGGCCATGGCGTTATCGAAACAGCTGCCTAAGCCTGCGGCCCGGCACCCTTCCGGGTGCGGCTCTGTTTCTTAGTAACGAAATCTCGCGGACAGTCCGCTAGGAGATCACTACCGTCCGCAGGTGCTGCGAGTTGTCTTCGAGGAAGGTCCTCTTGTTCTCCAGTTCCTGCTCGGTCGGTTGTACGTTCCCATTCGCATCGATGGCGCGCGAGACGAGCGTGTGCTCTCCCGGTGTGGCCCCGTTCCAGATATACGTGAATAGCTTCCAGGAGAACTTGCTGCTCGTGGCCGGGTCCATCGTCGCCGCTTGCCAGGGGCCATCGTCCACGCGGACCTCGACCGCCTTTAAGGGGGTTCCGTCGTTCAACGCCACGCCGAGTACCTTGTGGCGGTTGCCCTCGCGGGTGACGCGCGCGATGAACGACTTCAACCGCATGCGGGTGACCGCAGTCTCCTTCCACTTCACCTCACCGTTGATCGTCTCGCCCCTCAAGGTGCGGTACCAGCGGGCTTGATACTTGCCGAGATAGGGATCTTGCTGGACGTGGATTTCCGACAGCCATTTGACGTTGGCCACGCCGTACCATCCCGGAACGAGCAGGCGAAGAGGGGAGCCTTGGTGGCGGGTGAGTGGCTCGCCGTTGAGTGCGTAGGCCAGCAGAGGCTCGGGCGACAGCGCCTTTTCGCGCGACAGGCTGCGGCCGTATTGCTGGTCCACGTTGTAGGTGCGGCCGCGGAACTCCACTTCCTCTTCGCCGTGATCGGCTCCGAAGAAGACGAACTCGCGCGCCCCGGCCGCTAGGCTGGCCCGGTCGAGCACCTCGCGGAGCCGGACCCCGGTCCAGTGTCCGTTGCTCACGAGAGCTTGGAGCGGGCGGCGGTTGCCCGAGCACTCGAAGCCAAAAGCGAATTCGGTGCTGGGCATCTTGCGCAGCTCGTCGAGCGACAACGACTGCGGCCGCTCCACCAGCCCGGAGACCTTCAGGCGAAACGCCGCCGGGTCGATTTCGGGATGGCCATAGTGCTGGACCGTGAAAAACTTATTTGTGGCTGTGAACGGGCCGTCGATGGTGCGAATGTCGAGCATTCGCCGGTCATTCCCTCGCACAAAACTGACATTGTCAGGCAGGTCGGTAAAGGGCACGACGGTTTCGCCTTGCGCCAGCGCCGGGAGCGCCCCAATGGGGATGCCGAGCAGGCCTAGTCCCGACACGCCGAGGCCTCCCTTCAGAATCTCGCGACGAGTGCTCTTTTTCGTCATACTTGACCTCCTTTAGCAGCTTTGCTTTTCGCGCGCTCTTGCTGAGCAGAGGCTATCATATCCGATCGCCTATTGACAATCGCTTAATAATATAGTGACATTCTATTTCTGGTGTTGTAGAGCCGGGTCATGGGAAATCCAGCGGGAGTTCGACACGACTTTGACGCATGGGAGAAGCGGCGGATGAAAGCCGCGAAACTGCTGAAGCAGGGGTTGTCGGAATCGGAGGCAGCGCGGCGCGCAGGCGTGCACCGCCAGTCGGTGAATCGATGGTCACGGCAGATGGCGGAGTCTGGGAAGTCGGGACTGAACAAGGCCGGGCGAGCCGGGCGCAAGCCGCGGCTGAGCCGGGCGGATCTGAAGAAGATCGAGTCCGGGTTGAAGCACGGTCCCGAGGCGCTGGGATACGACACGCCATTGTGGACGGCGTGGCGTGTGGCGCAGTTGATCGAGGAAGAATGCGGCGTGCGATTCCATCCCGGCCATGTGTGGCGGATCCTGCGGCAACTGTCAATCATCCAATTCTGCTCCCCTCTTTATATCCCTATTTCTAAACGGGAATTCATTGGACGGTCGAAGACGGCCCCGGACAGGTTGGCGAGCGATCAACCCACGAGCCATGGCCAACTTGTACGCATATCCGGGGCGCCGATTCACGCTGTCAGAAGCTGCTGCAAAGTATATCCGTCCAATTTCCGTCGTCAAGTTTCAATGAGGCCGCCGACAGAAGACGCGCGTCACTCGGCGGCTGTGGCAGCAGATCGGCGTGGACTGCCAGTCGATGCCCACCAGTCACACCGCAGTCCGCCACGGCGTGAGTGGGGGCCGGGCTCGGCGGGCCTTCTTGGCCGAATGGGATCGCACCCCGGTGCGCCGCCGCCCGCGGCCTGCCGTTTACCCACAAGTCTTGTCGGGACGCAGTCGCTTATAGAAATCGCTGGTCCGGTCCAGCCTGAGCAGTCTCTCGTAGGTCTGTGCGGTAGTCGCGAGTCGGGTATAGCCTTCCCAGAGTTTCGCGTGGCCTGGTGGCGAGTCACGTTTGCGGTTGAGATAGCCACCCAGCATGGCCATGGTGAGCACCGCACGCCCGAGATTGTCGGGCGGTGGGAGCTTGCGATCTTTGGCGAAGTCCTCCAAGGCGATGATCTCGATGTCGGAGAAGAGGATGTCGGCCGGCAGCTCGGGCGTGTCGCGGCCCAGCAGCGTCATCGCGGTGAGGCGCCAGGCGATGACTGCCATAGCTGCCACAGCCCAAATAGTCCGAAACTTCGTAGATACTCCAGAACGACTTGGGGTCACGACCGGGACGGTCAAGAAATGGCGCGACCGAGAGTTGCTGACGGCGCACGTCTGCAACGACAAGGGCGAATGTCTGTACGAATGGCCAGACGAGCCGCCGAAACCGCAAAAGAGGGCAAGTAAGGCCTCGCCGGACATGCAAACACCCGGAGTTCCTGCGGATCGTTCGAATGAGGTGCAGTATGAACTATAATCCTTATCGAAACAGCTGCCTACCCGCCCCATCGATCGCTGGATGCCGGCCTTGGCGCAGCGCTGGCTGAACGCCAGCGCCGTGTACTGGCAGCCGCGGTCGGAATGGAACACCGCGCCCCGTAGATCTCCCGCGACTCGGCGTGGATCGCCGTGATCCGACGGCTTAACGCCTCGTTCTCTCGCGCCCGCCGACTCGGCGGCCGCCCCCGCTACGCGTAGTAGCCGCTGGAGGAGACGCCCAGGCCGCTGCTTTTGACAGGATCTCTCGCTCCATCCGCAGCCGCCGGATCTCCCGTCGCAGACGCACCAGCTCCTCCCTCTCGGGACTGCTCAGGCCGTCCTGACGGCGGCCCTGGTCGCGCTCCGCCTGCTGCACCCAGCGCCGTACCGAATCCACCGAAATCTCGAATTCCCGGGCCACCTCCAGCGCGCTGCGATCCCCCAGCTGCACCAGCTTCACCACCTGTTCCCGAAACTCCTTCGGATACGGCTTCACATAGACTTTCTTGCTCATCGTTCGGGGCCTCCTTACCCCCGCCTCTCCAGCGAGCAACCCCTGCCTATCCAAGCTATCTTAGGTGTCCACGAAAACAGGGCCACTCCACTTCACCAGATCGGTGCAGTGCGCCTCGGCCCATTCCTCCACGCACTCCGTGTTGCCGCCATGGAGCGCTCGAGAGACGTCCCAGAGATGCTCCTTCGAGTGATAGAGGTCGACGATCTGACATGCAGATCTTGGCCGCATACGACCGACCAAAACGAAAGGGGAAACGAGATGATGATGAACATTCCTTCCCGTATCAGTTGGAGCCACTTGACGGAGGCTCAACCTATACGGCGCTAGCGTCTCTTCGCCCTGAAGTAAAACTTTTCCATTGAACCAGGTGATACCTTGCAAATTGGTTTCAGTAATCCGTTTTGTTGGAATTCGTAACCTATCTCGTTCGGTGCAACTTCTTCCTTATCAGCGCGGGATCGAATCGTTGAGTGGCTACTGGGACGAAGTTTACGGCTCGATCTCACTTCGGACTTCGTCACTCGCTTTACAATGATAAGTATCCCCTCGTGAGCGTCCCGCCAAACAGAAGCCCAAGAAAGCAGCTGTCCACCGTGTTCAGCTTCGCATTGCGCGCGTTCCTAGCGGCTGCTCTCCTCGGCTCACTCGTAGCGCAGGAGCCGTTACCCGAGCCAACCGGATTTATCAACGACTACGCTGGCATACTCCAGCCACAGCTCCAGGCCCGTCTTGAGGCTTTGTCGCGGGAGTTGCGCTCAAAAACTGGTGCCGAAGTCGCGCTGGCCGTACTCCCGTCGCTGGGCGACGAATCCCTTGAGGACTATACAACCCGCGTGGCCGAATACTGGGGCGTAGGGGATCAAGACGACAGGGGCGTCTTACTGCTGCTCGCTATCGAAGACCGCAAACTGCGCATTGAAGTCGGGTATGGACTGGAGGGAGTCATTCCAGATGGCCGGGCGGGCGAGATTCGGGATGGTATGACATCCTACTTACGACAAGGGGCCTACGACAGCGCCATCGCATTTGGCATTACGGCGGTTGCCGATGCCGTTGCGAGAGATGCGGACGTTACACTTTCCGGTGCGGTGGTCCGTCCAACGCGCTCGCGGCGGACCCGCAACAGTTGGTGGCCCTGGCTTTTCATGCTTCCACTCTTTCTCATGCCGAGACGAAGACGCGTTGGCCGTTGGAGCGGCGGAGCAGTAGCCACGGCCTGGATGCTCGGAGGCATTCCCCACGGAATCGGGGGAGGGTTCTCGTCAGGTGGCCACAGGGGCGGGGGCTTCGGTGGTTTCGGAGGCGGTGGTTTCGGAGGCGGGGGAGCCTCTGGTGGCTGGTAGAACTTACGATGGCAGATACACAACGATTGCTCGACGAACTGGTTAAACGCCTCTCCAAGGCACTACCAGAAGATTTGGTCAGTGTGGTGCTCTACGGCTCAGCAGCGGCTGACGATTTTCAGGATCGCGTTTCGGATCTCAACGTCCTCGTGGTGCTCACGGCCATTGGTGAGGGGCAACTTGAGCAAGCCTATGGACCGGTCAACTGGTGGATGAACAAGAAGCAACCGGCACCCATCCTGCTGTCGGTCGAGGAAGTCCACAATGCTGGCGACGCCTTCGCGATTGAGTTCCTTGATATTCGCGCGGCCTACCGCGTGCTACAAGGGGAGGACCTTGTGCATTCGATGACTGTCGAGAGCACCCACCACCGTCATCAGGTCGAGCACGAGATCCGCTCACTGCTCCTGCGACTGCGCGAGCGGTACCTTGCCCTGCAGCGCAACCGCAAGGCACTGCGGAATCTGCTAACCGACTCGCTGCCAAGCTTCAGCACACTCTTCCGCCACGCGCTGATTCTGGATGGCCGCACGACAGCCGTGAAGAAGCACGAGGTTTTTCGTCTCACAGCTGAAGCTTTCGGAATCTCTACAGAACCCTTCGAGACGATCTTGGCACTACGGCAAGGATCCAAGCGCATTGAAGACAAGGAAGTCCGACCACTGTTCCTCACCTACCTGGAAGAAATCACCAAGATGGCCGGACACGTCGACCGCATCGACAAGGAAGCAACACAGACTGGCGGATGAGCGTACTATCAAAAGAGAACCGGATTCCACATATCTGGCCTCGCTAAGACTACATATCGCAATGAAATACGTACTCATCACAATTGGCACTTTACTGCTGCTCGCACTGCTTCTCGGAGGCTGGTTCACCAGCCATTACAACTCACTGGTTGACATGAGGGAGAACATCCGCGGCTCGTGGGCGCAGGTCGACAACGTCATCCAGCGGCGCGCCGATCTGATCCCCAATCTCGTCAACACGGTCAAGGGCTTCGCTGCGCAGGAACAGGAAGTTATCGGTCAGGTCACGGAGGCCCGCGCAGCCTTGGGCGGTGCACGGTCGCCGTCCGAGCGCATCGCAGCCAATGACAGGCTGGGTGGCGCTTTGTCGCGCCTCCTTGTTATCGTCGAGAACTATCCCGATCTCAAGTCCAGCCAGAACTTCATCCGGCTGCAGGACGAACTCGCTGGCACGGAGAACCGGATAGCAGTGGAGCGCCGCAGATACAACACTGCAGTCCAGGGCTACAATGCCAATGTCGCAAGATTCCCTACCAATGCAGTCGCCGGGATGACGGGCTTCGAACGCGAGGATGCCTACTTCGAGACAGAAGAAGCGAACCGTGAAGCTCCCCCCACGGTCGACTTCAGCGCAGGCAGCTGATCCGACAGCAGCGACTAGGCATGTCAACCGCTCAGACCCGTGCAGCGCAGGGGTCTGATTGAGTCGAGACTTGCCCCGTCAGACCAGAATCTCGCCGATACATTGATCGCGGAAGGAAAATTGGATAAACCGTCATCTCCCACAATATTCAATGCCATCGCCATCAGCAGTTCATCTGCCTTCTCAATATTATTGAAACTGCCTATAACACACGCGATCACTGAAAACCCCTACGCCAATCGCCACGTTCTTGTGGCACATTCTCTACAATCCTATAGTGTTTTCCAATTAGGCGGGTTATCCCGAAAGCAGCCGAGTTCAAGCAGATGGGGGGTGCCATGTTCAGTGGAGCCACACTGGGCACACTGGTTGGGGCAATCCCTGCCGTTGGTGGAGACATCGGCTCGGTTGTTGCCTGGGAACAAGCCCGTCGCACTTCACCAGACAAGGAACAATTCGGCAAAGGCTCAATACGCGGGGTGGCTGACAGCTGCTCTGCCTGTAACGCCGCGATCGGTGGAGCCATGACGACGATGCTGACCCTGGGCATCCCTGGCGATGCCGTTTCGGCTATCCTCATCGGCGCACTGTTGATCCATGGCATCCAGCCAGGGCCATTGCTTTTTTCCAATCACCAGTCCTTTGTTTTCTCAATCGTCTTTCTATTGGTCTTCGCTGCATTTCTGATCATGCTGCTCGGGCTCGTGGGTGCCAAGCCTCTCGCCAAGATCCTGACGATCCCCGGACCCTGGTTATGGACAGGAATCATCATGTTCGGAACCATAGGGGCCTATGCACTCAACAATACAATTGTCGATGTGTGGTTAATGTACGCAGCCGGAATCGTCGGCTTGCTTTTTCGTCAGGCGAACATTCCATTGGGGCCACTGGGTACTTGGCTTGATTCTTGGTCCCATGATGGAAGCCAACCTGCGGCGCGCCCTGATCCTGAGTCGAGGAGACTGGATGAGCATCCTCACACGCCCGATTGTGCTGTTCTTCCTGTTGGCAACACTTCTCACACTCTTGTCGCCACTTTTGCGGAGAAAAGTGTCCACACAGTAACTTCGAGTCACTTTCAGGTGACAATATAGGTCTGAAGAGGCTGCGCAATTCGATCGCAGTGTAAGCAAGGTTCATATACGCTCACAACAAGGAGCCCCGGGGAGATAGATTCATGCAAAGCAAGCGCATTCCAGTTCATTCCAGCTGGAAGTTGCTACCACTTGTCGTGTTGGCAAGCCTGGTGCTGGCAACCCCGGGAATGTCTACAGGACCAGACAACAAGGACTTCTGGCGGCAATGGCGCGGACCCAACAACAACGGTGTTGCAGAGAGCGATGCACCCTTGAATTTCTCGGACACAGAGAACATAAAATGGCGCATATCCATCCCGGGCAAGGGCCATTCGACTCCAGTTATTTCAGAAGATGCACTCTACTTGACAACTGCCATACCAGCAAATCCATCCAATACCCGGAGCAAGCATGATTTCGTCGTGATGTCGATTGACAGGATGACAGGCAAGGAACTTTGGCGCAAGACAGCAATCTCGCAGGCACCCCATGAGGGATATCACAACAGGTACGGCAGCTATGCTTCGAATTCACCCGTAACTGACGGAGAAACCCTGATTGCCAGCTTTGGGTCACGTGGTGTTTTTGCTTATGACTTGAAAGGGAACCTGAAGTGGAAAAACCAGCTTGGCAAATTGTACATACGGAACGAATTCGGAGAAGGTATCGCTCCTGTATTGCATGATGACTATCTCATCATCCAGAACGATCACGAAGGACAGTCCTACATCGTTGTACTGGACAAAAACACTGGAAAAGAGATTTGGAGAGCTGAACGGGAGGAACGAAGCAGCTGGCCTCAGCCCATCGTGGTTGAGCATGACAGAAAAGAGCAGCTTGTGACCAGTTCGTCCCGCATTCGGACCTACGACATGGCCACTGGCAAGTTGCTCTGGGAAGCAGGAGGACTTGGGAGCAATGCAATTCCTGCAGTCATCAACATCAACAATGAAATAATCATTGCCATGACTGGCCACAGGGACCCAAATCTGCTGGCTGTCAAGCTTGGAGGCAGTGGCGATATTACTGACAATTCAGAGTATGTAAAGTGGACCAACGATCGGGGCAACTCTTACACGGCTTCACCTGTGCTGCATGACAACATTCTCTATTTCGTTACTGACCGTGGCCTCGTAAGTGCATTCCATGCAGTAACCGGCGAAAAATACTACCACATGCAAAGACTTCCAGAGACTTACTCCTTCAAGTCCTCTCCTGTGGCGACTCATGGCAAGCTTTACCTGGCTAGCGAGCAGGGGGACGTCACCGTGTTGAAGCTTGGTACCGAATATGAAGTCCTGGCAACCAACAAAATGGGTGATGAGTCCTTTATTGCCTCACCGGTGATTGTTGAAGGGCAAATGTATCTTCGAAGCGAAGATGAGTTATTCTGCATCAGCGAAAACTAGCCCATGTTTGACATGCAGGGCCGTAAGTGCTTGTAAATAAACGACCCACAATTTGTTTTTTACCTAGGTTGGGTTTTAGCCCTCTTTTTCTATATTTAGTGAACAATTTTGGCACTATCGAGAAGAGGTTGAGGAGCTTTCAGTTTCACCCCCAATGCCTGCAGCACCTGGCAGGCTTCTAAACAGTTGATAAAGGTGGAAGAATTCCATGGTTAAAGTGAGCGTGGGGTGAAGCAGGAGCTCTTTGCGCACTTTGTCCTGATTACCTTGACAAGGATTTTTTCAAATCGCTGTGAACACAGTTTCAACTCACACAACACTGTAGATGAAAAACCGAAAATCAAAGCGAATTTCAAAAATTGATTGATTACAGTAGCGAGGAATACTGAAGGCTTGTTGCTTCAGCAAGCGACAGTGGTGGGCAAAACCATTAATAACATTTCAGGGAGCATTTACTTGTGCCGACAGAAAGAATGTCCAGGCAGATCCTTTGATCGGATATCCAAAAGCCAGCAGGAAAATATAAACCTGGTAACTCTGCAATGTTAGCCAGGACAAGTGTGACTTGTTAAGAAACTAAGCGCTTAGGAATCATAGGCAGAGGTCTGCACTGTTACGTGAATGGGCCATTTCCTTAAGTAAATGCCATTGCTCCCACACCGCCCTCCAACTCAAGTGCAACCCCGCCTGCTCCAGCTTTCCTTGCAGGATTCGGTCGAAAGCTAGTGCCGTATGGTTGGGGCCTCCGTCAAGTGGACTCCCGCTGATACAGGGGAAGGTTCATCATTATCCCGTTATTCCTATCGTTTCGGGTTGAGTGGATGGGGAGGTCACAGATCGCTCGCGGTTGGGACCTTCCTGTTACTGTTGAAGCTGGGAATGCGGGTGTGGACCTCGGTGCGGCGAGGTTCTGCGAGGAGTGCCAACAAATCTGCTATACAGGTGCCACGGAATTCTGGTCCCGACCCCATCATCTTGCTGAAATACGCAAAATCGTGGTAAATTCCTTGCAGTTGAAACCATCGTAACCTCAACAACAGGACGGAAAACCTTGTGACACCGGACAAGTCATCGAGATCTACTACTGTCTGAGTGTTCGTGAATAATCTAGAAAAGTGATCTCGGAACTTCTAGCAGGACTGGCAGCCGTTCTGGACTGGCAGGTACTTGGATTCCTGGCAGTTGGAGTCTCACTGGGCGCAGTATTTGGCGCCCTGCCGGGGTTAACAGCAACCATGGGTGTGGCTGTCCTGACTCCCCTGACATTCTGGGTTTCTCCGGAACAGGGTCTTGCCATGCTTCTGGGTATTTATTGCGGTGCGATTCCTGCTGGTGGTATCCCAGCGATCCTGATTAACGTACCGGGAACACCGGCCTCAATCGCAACCTCCTGGGATGGTTATGCCATGACGCAGAAAGGGCAGGCAGGCCTTGCCCTAGGGATCAATGCGCTCATGTCGGCCGTGGGTCAACTCACCAGCATCCTGTTCCTGGCGTTTTTCGCATTTCCAATTGCAAGTTTTGCACTGCAATTCGGGCCTGCTGAGTATTTCGGATTGTCCTTGCTGGGGATCAGCTTGATGGCAGGAGTCTCAGGCAAACAGGTCTTGAAAGGCCTGCTTGCAGGCATGTTGGGACTGGCTCTGGCACTCGTGGGGCTGGATCCAATGACTGCCTATCCCCGCTTTACTTTCGGCATGTCCGAGTTTCTTGATGGCATCTCATTCGTACCAGTCATGATCGGACTGTTTGGGCTAGGGGAAGTACTCGTCCAGATTTCAAAACATCAAAGTGGTGTGCAGGTGTCAACAGCAGCACTAGGTCGGGTTATCCCGACAGCAGCCGAGTTCAAGCAGATGGGGGGTGCCATGTTCAGTGGAGCCACACTGGGCACACTGGTTGGGGCAATCCCTGCCGTTGGTGGAGACATCGGCTCGGTTGTTGCCTGGGAACAAGCCCGTCGCACTTCACCAGACAAGGAACAATTCGGCAAAGGCTCAATACGCGGGTTGGCTGCGAGCTGCTCTGCCTGTAACGCCGCGATCGGTGGAGCCATGACGACGATGCTGACCCTGGGCATCCCTGGCGATGCCGTTTCGGCTATCCTCATCGGCGCACTGTTGATCCATGGCATCCAGCCAGGGCCATTACTGTTTTCCAATCACCAGTCCTTTGTTTTCTCAATCGTCTTTCTATTGGTCTTCGCTGCATTTCTGATCATGCTGATCGGGCTCGTGGGTGCCAAGCCTCTCGCCAAGATCCTGACGATCCCCGGACCCTGGTTATGGACAGGAATCATCATGTTCGGAACCATAGGGGCCTATGCACTCAACAATGCAATTGTCGATGTGTGGTTAATGTACGCAGCCGGAATCGTCGGCTTCCTTTTTCGTCAGGCGAACATTCCATTGGGACCACTGGTACTTGGCTTGATTCTTGGTCCCATGATGGAAGCCAACCTGCGGCGCGCCCTGATCCTGAGTCGAGGAGACTGGACGAGCATCCTCACACGCCCGATTGTGCTGTTCTTCCTGTTGGCAACACTTTTCACACTCTTGTTGCCACTTTTGCGGAGAAAAGTGTCCACACAGTAACTTCGAGTCACTTTCAGGTGACAATATAGGTCTGAAGAGGCTGCGCAATTCGATCGCAGTGTAAGCAAGGTTCATATACGCTCACAACAAGGGGCCCCGGGGAGATAGATTCATGCAAAGCAAGCGCATTCCAGTTCATTCCAGCTGGAAGTTGCTACCACTTGTCGTGTTGGCAAGCCTGGTACTGGCAACCCCGGGAATGTCTATAGGACCAGACAACAAGGACTTCTGGCGGCAATGGCGAGGGCCCAACAACAACGGTGTTGCAGAGAGCGATGCACCCTTGAATTTCTCGGACACAGAGAACATAAAATGGCGCATATCCATCCCAGGCAAGGGCCATTCGACTCCAGTTATTTCAGAAGATGCACTCTACTTGACAACTGCCATACCAGCAAATCCATCCAATACCCGGAGCAAGCATGATTTTGTCGTGATGTCGATTGACAGGATGACAGGCAAGGAACTTTGGCGCAAGACAGCAATCTCGCAGGCACCCCATGAGGGATATCACAACAGGTACGGCAGCTATGCTTCGAATTCACCCGTAACTGACGGAGAAACCCTGATTGCCAACTTTGGGTCACGTGGTGTTTTTGCCTATGACTTGAAAGGGAACCTGAAGTGGGAAAACCAGCTTGGCAAATTGTACATGCGGCTCGAATTCGGGGAAGGAATTGCTCCTGTACTGCATGATGACTACCTCATCATCCAGAATGATCACGAAGGACAGTCCTACATCGTTGTACTGGATAAAAACACTGGAAAAGAGATTTGGAGAGCTGAACGGGAGGAACGAAGCAGCTGGCCTCAGCCCATCGTGGTTGAGTATGACGGGAAAGAGCAGCTTGTGACCGGTTCATCTCGCATTCGGACCTATGACATGGCCACTGGCAAGCTGCTCTGGGAAGCAGGAGGACTTGGGGCCAATGCAATTCCTGCCGTCATCAACATCAACAATGAAATGATCATTGCCATGACTGGCTACAGAAACCCAAATCTGCTGGCTGTCAAGCTTGGAGGCAGTGGTGATATTACTGACAATTCTGAGTATGTGTTGTGGACCAACGCTCGAGGCAACGCTTACACGGCCTCACCTGTGCTGCATGACAACATCCTCTATTTCGTTACTGACCGTGGCTTCGTAAGTGCATTCCATGCAGTAACCGGCGAAAAATACTACCACATGCAAAGACTTCCAGAGACTTACTCCTTCAAGTCCTCTCCTGTGGCGACTCATGGCAAGCTTTACCTGGCTAGCGAGCAGGGGGACGTCACCGTGTTGAAGCTTGGTACCGAATATGAAGTCCTGGCAACCAACAAAATGGGTGATGAGTCATTCATCGCCTCACCGGTGATTGTTGAAGGGCACATGTATCTTCGAAGCGAAGATGAGTTGTTCTGCATCAGCGAAAACTAGACGGGAATAGTTCTCCACCGAGGAAAGATCTGTATCGTCCTGAATGTGGTTTAGGACAAGGGTTCTTTGCTGAGTTGACGTTGCCCCCGAAATCCGGACCAGGGCGTTCTTCACCTATGCGGCCTGAGTCATGGTCATGTCCCTCTTGGCCTGTGCCGGTGTCCGGTAGCCGATGCTCGAGCAGCGCCGTCGTCGGTTATAGAAGATCTCGATGTACTCGAATAGCGCAGCCTTGGCCTCGCGCCGGGTGCGAAAACGGGTACGGTGCACGAACTCAGTCTTGAGAGACTCAAAAAAGCTCTCCATGGGGGCATTGTCGAGGCAGTTCCCCTTGCGGCTCATGGAGGCATTGATGCCATGGAGCCCGAGCAGTTTGCGGTAGTTACCGCAGGCATATTGTACACCGCGACCGGAATGCTGGATCAGCCCCGTCGGCGGCCAGCGGTTGCGGATCGCCATCTTCAGCGTATCCTCGCACAGGGCCCTCTTCAGACGCTCGGACATCGACCAGCCGACGATCTCCATCGTGGCCAGATCCTTGACGGCGGCGAGGTAGAGCCAGCCTTCGTCGGTCGGGATGTAGGAGATGTCAGCGAGCCAGACCGCATCGGGCGCGACGGCTTCGAAGTTGCGGTCGAGCAGATTGGGCGCGGTCGCATGGGAGTGGCGGCTGTCGGTAGTGATCGGCGCCCGCCGCCTGCCTCGTGGCGGACGAATGCCGTTCTCTCGCATGAGCTTAGCGACAGTACGCTTCGAGATGCGAAAGCCGCGGGCCTTCAGCTCGGCATGGATCCGCGACACGCCGTAGCGCCTCTTGCTCTGAGCGAAGATCTACCGGATCTCGGACCCGAGCCTGTCACAACGGGCAGCGCGCTCAGCTCTCTTTGGGGCCGCACGCCGCCAGGTGTGGAACCAGCTGTGAGCGACGCTCAGGACCCGACACATGAACCGAATGGGGTGCTCTGAAGCATGGGCGACGATGAAGGCGTGCTTGGTCTTCATGTCTTCGCCGCCTATTGAGCAAAAAAACCCGAGGCCTTGCGCAGAACCTCAACATCCTCCTTCAGTCGCTTGTTGTCTTGGCGAAGCTGCGCCAGCTCAGCGGCCTCGGCCTTCTGTTTCGCGATCGCCGTGACTGAGCCCGCGGCCTCAAGCTCAAGCTGCCACGTCTTCAGCTACGTTGGCGTGACGCCGAGCTGCGCAGCCACACTGCTATGCGTCGCACCCACCTCCGACAGCCGGGCAACCAACTGTTCCTTGTATTCTGGCGAAAACCGCCGCCTCGTCTGTTTCGTCATCTCGCCCCTCCAGCTCGGGATCCAATTTACCGCCTGGTCCGGGATCCGGGAGCAACGTCAGTTGGAAACAACTCCCCGCTTCAGGCTTCTATGTTGGTCAAGGTGCGCTGTGGCCCCTTTCCTAACTACTCTGGATTGGTCGGCCCACCGCAACCATCCCCCCGAGGCCTGGACGAAAGGTTGGGCGCGAGGCCCGGATTGATCAGAAGCCAAGGCTGGGGGATGACTCGCATTCACTGTACTGCATTCCGGAGGGACTCGAATCATGAATGGCACGGACCTCGCTGCGACGGACCTCGTCGCTGGCGTGGATGTCAGCAAAGCCCGGCTCGACCCGCAGCTTTCCCAACGATGCTGCCGGCCAGCGCGCCCTGCACCGCTGCCTCGACGAGGCTGGCCTCGAGGTCGTCCTGGCCAACCCGCTGCAGGCCCGGCAGTTTGCGCGCAGCATGGGCCGGCTAGCCAAGACCGCTCGCATCGATGCCGCCATGCTGGTCCCCGCCAAGGCCTGAATGCTGGATGACTCCCGACCCGCCCTCTCCTCCCAGCGGCCCAAGGCGCAACCTAAGACCGAACATCTGAGCTGTGGGGAAACGTCCAGATTCTAGATCCCTTCCGCCAATCCCCGAAAAACCCTTGACATCGGACACGAAAGCTCATCTCTCATTGGAAGAGGCTACTACTCGCCGTGCTATACTTCCGCTAGTCAACTGGAGGGCTCACCCGATCGGAGAGCAGCAATTCTCATTCTGGGATTCTACAAGCCACTTCAGGGTTGCTGGGGACCGTTGGACAAGCAGGCGACCACCCATTAAACCTCGTATCATCGATTGCGGCTCATAAAGCCCATCCGTTTGTCACGGAAATCGTCAATCCCGGCCAGACTCGACGATATATCGGTAACTCAGTCGTCGATACATGCGTGGACAGCTCTCCCAAATAAGAATTGCTGATCGGAGAGCCAAGGACGATGAGAAGCATGTCAGTAGCGTTGAAGTGCATCATCCTGCTGGTGATCCCGGCGGCGGCCATAGCCCTTTGGTGGTTCGCCCCGCCATGGATCGAGAGCCTTCTCCCTGGGCTGGACAAGGCCCTGCAGGAGTTCTGGACCCGCCCGTACTCAAGCCTCGGAAGCTTCGGGTTGACCGTAACATTCCTAGTCAGGACGGTGGTCTTCCTGACGCTGATTTGGTTCTTCACCAAGTTGGTGAGCACAGTTATCCGCACTAAGATCCTGGACAAGACCGCGCTCGACGAAGGACGGAAATTCTCCTTGCAGCGGGTTGTCACTTACTTGCTCTTCGGCATCGGCACCCTGGCCGCGCTGCATGCACTGGGTGTGAATTTGAGCAGTATCACCGTGTTCAGCGGCGCACTTGGAATCGGCCTCGGCCTCGGGTTCCAGACGATTGCCAAGAACTTCGCTTCGGGACTGATCCTACTTGTCGAACAGCCCGTCAAGGTGGGTGACCGAGTGGAGGTGGACGGCTTACTGGGTGATATCATGCATATCGGCTCGCGAGGAACATGGATCCAGACAAACGACAACGTCGTAATGATCGTCCCTAATTCCGAGTTCATCGAGGGAAGGGTAACGAACTGGACTGCCAATGACCGGGATGTGCGCATCAACGTGCCGTTGGGCGTTTCGTACGAAAGCGACCCTGAACACGTGCGATCCGTGCTCTTGCAAGTCGCGCGAGATCATCCGGACGTCCTCAACAGGCCGCCTCCAGATGTAGTCTTCACGGGATTCGGCGATAGTGCCCTTGACTTCGAACTTCGTGTCTGGACATCCAAGCAAGTTACTACGCCGAAGATCATCGCGAGTGACCTGTACTTCAAGGTGTTCGCCTCCTTCAATGACGAGGGCATCGAGATTCCGTTCCCTCAGCGCGACTTGCACGTACGGTCGGTGTCGCCATCCATTCCGGCTTGGTCTGGTGACACCAGTGGCGGTACCGAGGTGCAACGTGCCCCTGACACACTCGCGAGAGACTAACGCCCGCCCTGACCTACTTGGCGACCACTACCTCGACGCTGATCTTGCCAGAAACAGCCGCCCAGTTCCTGTCCATGGTAACGACAGGAAGCCTTGACACCGCAACATGCTCGCTCATGATGCACTGTTGAAGATTCTTGTTTGAAACGGGGAAGAACTGATCGAGTGGTGTTCCTGAAACTGCAACGGTGGAGCCACCTTCTTCGATAGCCGCTTGTGAGCAATTGTATCAACTCCTTCAGCAAGACCGCTTACCACGATGATATCCTTTGCAATCAATTCCTTAACGAACACAGCCGTACGCTTGGCCCCCACAGCGGTGACCTTTCTGGATCCAACAACAGACACCCGTCTTCCAGTTCGAAGTAGTTCGCTGTTGCCCGCAATGTGTAACTCCATCGGAGCATTTTTTTCTTCCACGTCATTGAGCGAACCGAATAATTCAATTGGTGTAAATGTTTGTATTTCCATTTTGCCCTCTCTCATATTCCCAAGCCCGATTGCACCACCATTTACTAAACACATACCCTCAACGTCAGCATACAGGATACCTGTAGAAGGATAACTTGATTCCTTTGTACACAGGTAGTTCAACGCTATTGGATCCACACTCCCTCTCAGGAGCTTCATTGTTTAGTTGTATCTGTTTCATAAGCAGTCCGGCCTTTTAACTGCGTGCTTTCAATTGCCTGCCCGTCTTCCTGAAGCTGGTATAGCCGATTGGCTGGAAGGTCTGTCCATTGTTGCTTGATCCCATTTGGCCAAGTAACTTCTACAGAGTTGATCATTGACTTTGCCCCTAAACCAAAATGGAGCCTGAAGTCATTATGGGAGTAATAGCTACCACCACCCGAAATCGTCTGCAACAGCTTTTGCTTGCCAACTGTCAATTGCACCTGGGCTCCGATGGCGTTACGGTTTGATTTTGTTCCTGTCAACTCAACCAGCACTGCATTCGAGTCTGGTGTCTCTCTTTTCAGAATGCTTGGGGACTTGTTCAGGTTGACGATCACGACTTCAGGATGGCCATCTCCATCAAGGTCACCAACCGCCACCCCGCGTGCGGAACGTGGCACCTTGAAAGCTGGCCCGGCTGAAGATGTTACATCTTTGAATCCTCCGTTCCCCGAGTTCTGGTAAAGAACAGTCAATTGCTGGTAGGTTTCGCCGATTGGAGCTTGATCAACTTCTGGATAGACATGTCCGTTAGCGATTAACAGGTCTGGAAACATATCTTCATTGGCATCAATAAAGACTATTCCCCAGCCAAGCAGTTGATGAGTACTCAATCCTGCATCAAAAGAAACATCCTCAAAGAAGATTCCATCCTCATTCTGGTAAAGGGAAGGAAGGTCTCCGGAAAAATTCGTTTTTGCGATATCCAGATAACCATTAGCATCGTAATCAGCTACAGCAACACCCATGCCGGCCTGCAACTGCCCATCAACGTTGTAGGCAACACCTGCTTCTGAAGCAATATCCGTAAATGTTCCGTCACCGTTATTTTGATAAAGCAGACTTGGAGTCATATCGCAGGCAACATAGATATCAACGAACCCATCCTGATTGAAATCTGCAGCAATCACACCCAGTGCGTAACGACCTCCCGGTTTCAGTATTCCTGCTGTTTCCGACACATCATCAAATGACCCGTCCCCGCGATTGCGATAAAGAATATTCAGTGCGTGAGGGAGTCCTTGAGGCCCACACATAACTGGAAGGCCCTTCCATTCACATGCTCCATCAGTTCCGGGTTCAGCAGTCAGTGCAGGATCAAAATCGACATAGTTTGAGATAAACAGGTCCAGAGATCCATCGCCATCATAATCAAGGAACGAGCATCCGGCACCCCATCTCTTCAGATGTTGCTCCTGGGGTAGTGATTCACTTACATTCCAGAACTTGCCTTGCTGGTTGCGGTACAGGACATTCAAGCCATAGTAGGTGACCAAAAGGTCATCCCACCCATCGTTATCGATATCTCCTACACAGGCGGCTTGTCCCCAACCAGTAGCATCAATCCCTGCTTTGACAGCGGATTCCTGAAACTTGCCGGTGCCGTCATTGACATAAAGCATTGAAGTTGGGCTTTCCCCTGCTTCCTCCAAGGCAAACGTTGTCCCGTTCACAATGAATACATCGTTATCCCCATCCCTGTCGAAATCAAAAATAGCTGCACCTGTACCTGTAGTCTCAAGGATGTACTGGCTACTGCCAACGCCCCCGTATATAACTGGGGTGCCTAGACCTGATGCCTTGCCAATATCCGTATATTCCGGAGTTGCACAAAGCAACTGAGCAGATGCCGCCAGACTAAAAAACGATACCTGTAGGACAGTTTGAAGCATGGAATCTCAACGGCTAATGATGGGATGTTGTCCAAGCCAAGCTATTGGTAAAACTGGCAAAAGTTGTGCAGCCTCGTATTCCTTGAGAAAGTCATTTCCGGAGTAGAATTCAGGAATGGAATTGAGGTAAAGATCAGTCTGGTCAACTCGCAGCTTGACACATGCTCCATACACAACTCTTACCAATAACTCAACAGTAAATCATTTGTTTGTTCAGGGTCTCAAGATAGAGGTGTGGTCCCGATCAACTGAGGCAAGCAGATTAAAACTGCATAAGGATGGCATAACTTATCAGTCGCCAAGCAAATGAAGGGTAACCCTTCGACGATGTGCACTCCGTCGATGTTCATAGACATATACACCTTGCCAGGTTCCGAGAGCCAGCCTTCCTCCACTGACTGGAATCGAAAGCTGAGACTGGGTCAAAGCAGAACGGATATGGGCAGGCATATCGTCGGAACCTTCCAGTGTATGCACGTACAAGCTGTCATCTTCGGGTGCAATGCTATTAAAAAACGCCTCCAGGTCGACCCTGACATCTGGATCCGCGTTTTCCTGAATCAGTAACGATGCCGAAGTGTGCCTGAGGAAAACGGTCAGCAACCCAGTCCGAATGTTACTGTCATGAACCCACTTGGTGAGTTCTCGCGTGATCTCATAGAATCCTTTTCCACGAGTGGTAACTATCAATTCTCTTTCCCTCTGAGTCAACGAACCATCACCTCCTGTTCCGGAGAGACTACAACAATGCATAATTTCAAAGGAACTGGCAATGCCGATGATACCCAGTTCTGCAGCACTGTCGCTCTACCCGGCGTATTCATGAACAGCGTTCAGTGTGTTCAAGACCCATCGACTCCGGAAAGACGGGTTGGGTTCGGTTCTCCAGCAGTGAAATACTGCAAAGGGTCCGGAAATCACCTCAGAATCAAGTCTGCTCAGTCAGCCGAGTGGTATGCATCACTCCCAAAAAATACTTGCATTCATTGTCAGGGGACTGGATGGTCGCCCCGTTCTCAATGCCTGAAACCACAATCCGGGCATCCCGGTCAAGCGTATATCAGCAGACTGGCTTCAACAAAAATCACCTTCTGAGTTGAAGTTTACGTACGATTTCCTCGTCCTTTACGGTGGTCATCCAAGCTCACCTGCAAAAGCAGTAGAGACACACTAACTGTGTAATTGGGGTCCCCTTCCCACCCTCCGTCCGTAAACGGGGGTTGGTCGAGGTGCGATGAAACCGCTTAGAACATGAACCTCACTGCTAGCTGGAACTGACGGTTCGTGCCACCACGAGTGCCAGAGATGATACCAAATGCACTGCCCCCATGACTGGAATTCGGCCCGCTGAACTGCGGAGTGTTTGTCAGGTTGAAGGACTCGATCCTGAACTGGGCCTTGGCCGACTCGGTAATTGCGAAGTCCTTGAACAAAGAAATATCCATCGTGTTGGTCGGCGGCCCGATATTGCTGTAGTTGCCAAGGTTGCCATAGGTTCCGACTGCCGGGTCCTGGAAGGCAGACGTATCGAACCACTCTTCAGGAGTCCGTCCGCCGGATGGAGCCGCGTTGGGGTCCTTTCCAGAGACCACATCAGGGCGTGTAGTACTGGTGCAGGAACACACCGCTCTATTCGTTCCGACGTTGAAATAGTTGCCTGTCTGCAGTGTGAGAATACCGTTCAACTGCCAGCCTCCGGCTACCGTCCGAAGTGCTCCTGACCAGTTGCTACCAACTGGTAACTGCCAGTTGCCACTCAGCACAAAACGATGGCGGACATCGAAGCTGGCATGTGCATATTCAAGTGACTGGTGCGGTGTGCGGTTACCAGGACCTCCAGAGAGTGTTGTACCTGTGTCCGCCAATGCATGCCCCCACGTGTATGCAGCCAGGAACCCGAGCCCATTGGAATAACGCTTGTCGAGTTTTGCAGTGAAAGCATGGTATGCAGACTTGCCGTTGCTGTTTGTAAATGAGATATTACTATTAACAAACTTGTAAGGACGACGTGGCAAGGCTGGTTGATTCGGTCTGGGATCGTTTACGACAGGATTCCCGTTGTAGTTGTCGGTCAGCCGGTTGCCCCTTGAGCCAATGTAGGCGACTTCCAGTACAGTGTTCCAGCCCAAGTCGCGCTGAATGTTCAAGTTCCACTTGTTAACCAGTGGCCATCTCCTCTGCGTGTACACCGAGCGGAAGGAAATCGGGGCAGGTAGTGAGAACGAGTTCACCGGAAAACCATCCGAGAATGTCTTGATAAAAGGGTTCAGGTCAGTCGGTCTGGCCCCAGTAAACCGTGTTTCCTGATTGAATGGAACATTCTCACCACGGTTCGGGTTACCGCCCTCGTTCTCCTCTGCACCATAGAAAATACCGTACCCGGCACGGACAACTGTACCCTCCATAACCTCGTAAGCGAACCCAATTCGCGGCGCAAAATTGGTTGTGTCCCACTCGGTCAGATAGGTCGAGGCAACACCTCGCTCAACGGCGACCGTAGGATAATCCGTAGCGAAGTTCGGTGGCAGTGGCGCGTCCTGGTCCTTGCCCACCGGGATGACCAGTGTAGGTCCACTGTGATCCGTCCCGAACACGTCAACGTGCGCCTGACGCCCGAATTTCTCACCAATAGGAGTCGTCAACTCGTAGCGCAAACCAATGTTGATCGTCAGCTTGGAAGAGACCTTCCAGTCGTCCTGGACAAAAAATGAATAGGCATCCTTGAACGATGAGATGAAGTTCGAAGTAGTGATCCGTGCGAGGCCACCGCCAGCAGTACGTGGCAGTCCCAGCAACCAGGCTGCCATACCATCACCGGTGTCTGCGAATCCAACCTGATTTGTATGATCTCTCCTGAAATCCATACGCCCACGTGGAGACGGAACCTGGAAGAACGGAAAGCCAATGGGGCGATACTCTACACCGAACTTGAAGGCATGGGAGCCCTTGTTCCATGAAACGTTCTGAATGAAGTCCCAAACATTGCTGTATTCCTGTGTGGGTAGCCATTCTGACCCACCGACGGTATTGTAGCCCTGCGGTCCGAGTCGCATCATCCCACCATTATTGGTTGTAAACGGGTTCAAACCACCAATCCCCAATGCCGGAAATGAGTCCTTGTCCGCGTTGGCCTGTACGCGAGTTGTGACCAGTCGGGAGTAAGCAATGCGCGATTCGGTGATCAAACTGGGGGACCAGATCCTTGTGTAGCTCATCATTGCCGCACGGCTCAGGTTCTCTTCGCTCTCTCCCAGGAAGCCACCGGCGTCTAGATCACCGGGCAACGGAGGGGTCTGGGCCTTCTGCTCATCAATCCAGCTCAGGCTGCCAAACAGACTGTCCTTATTGGAAATACGGTGGTCGACCCTGACGTCAAACTGTTTGACATCACGAGTTGCACTACGCGTGGTGAAGAAATTATTGCCGGGACGCTTGCCTTGTGCTGCAAAATTCTGGGTCTCAGCCGGATACTGGCTGATCAACGTAGAGGCCGCACTATCAAAACGGCTCGCCGGAATCTGATTGTTCATGAACGGATCACGCGTCACAACGCCATTGACTTCACGTTGCGTTCGAGCGTCGAAAATCTGGCCTCTGAGAACTGAGTTGCCAAGTTCATCAGTGCCGATCTGTTCCGCGAGGATGCTGGAGAAATCTCCACCCGCCATACCTGCTCCAGGAATGGTCAATGTTCTGGATAGACTGCCGTCACGGATGATTGTGCCTTGGTAGTCCGCGAACCAGAATGTACGGTTCTTGATGAGTGGGCCACCCACAGCAGCACCGAACTGGTTCTGTTTGAAAGACTGCCTGTCCTTTTTGGCCTTGTTTAACTCCCAGCTATTTGCATTCATCTTGGTGTTCTGCAGGAACTCGAATACAGTACCGTGTATTTCATTTGACCCGGACTTGATCGTCACATTCACAACACCACCGGCAGCACGCCCATATTCAGCGTTGTAACCATTCGTCAAAATCTGCATTTCTCCGATGGCTTCCACGGAAGGTCCGACAACATAAGCTGTCTGGTTAATGAAGTCGATCACGTTGACATTGTTGTCAACACCGTTGAGCAGGAAGTTGTTCTGCCCGTTGGAACGAACACCATTGGCCGAGAATCCGCCACCAGCTGCATCCCGGGCACCGGGCTCAGCTGGTACAACGGCGGGAACTGTGCGGGCCAGAAAGGCAAAGCGACGCTGGCCACCAAGAGGCAGCTCACTGGTTTGCCTGTTCGCTAGAGTGCCACCCATTTGAGTCGACTCCGTCTGAAGCGCTGGCGGAGCTGCAGATACCTCAATCGTTTCGGTCACTTCACCAATCTCCAGCACAAAATTAGCCTGGACTCTGGAAGAAGACTGCAGGGTCACACCTGTCTGTACTGATGTTTTGAAACCTGGCGATTCACACGAAACCGTGTAGATTCCTGGCTTGATCAAGGGCCGGATATAGTTGCCGGTGGCGTCTGAATCTACAAGGTCGGTAACACCTGTGGACTCTTCCACGATCGTGATACTTGCGCCCGGAATCGCAGCCCCGGACGGGTCGGTCACACTGCCAAGCATTGTTGCCATATCGCGCTGTGCCATGACAGGCATGACAACAATCAAACAGGAAACAATAAGTGCAGCAATCAATGAATACAATTTATAAGTCATTTGGCTATAACTCCCTCAGTGGCTACGTGGCCATGAAAACCAGGGTGAAAATGCTTGTAGAAGACTAGGAAACGAAACCCCGCCTAATCCCTCTAGTCTAGTAGCATCTACAGGTATGGATGTCAACTTGATAGTCCTGATAATTTTCCAAGTACCTGGCAAATGGAAATACTTGCAGCAAGTGAACAAACCACAGATGGTCTATCGCAAGAACTGGCGTCAACCTCCTGGATTCGTACCAAGGTAGCCTGAATAGTACCCTTACAGACAGTTCCTGATGCGACGTTACGACTACATGTATCTTGTTCTCTCTGGATTTTTCCTGTCCAGCCTGGTTCTTGCCAATGCAATGGTTTTCAAGTTCTTTGACGTTACGTTGCCTTTCGTTGGCATCGCCACGATGAGCATTGGTGTACTGCCCTACCCTTTGACCTTTCTATGCACCGACCTGATCAGCGAGCTTTACGGCAAAAAGCGTGCCGATGCGATTGTCCTGACTGGTTTCGCAGTCAGCGTTTATATGATGCTGCTCCTGCAACTGGGCCGCGTAATACCCGTTTCCCACCTGCAGGATGAATCCATCCAATCAAGCTATATCGCTGTTTTCGGTCAGAGTTCGCGCGCCATCTTCGGCAGCATGGTCGCTTACCTTCTGGCTCAATTCATCGATGTCCGGCTCTATCATTTCTGGAGACATCTCACGAAAGGCAAGCATCTGTGGCTGCGTAACAACGCCTCAACCATGTTCAGTCAACTTCTGGACACTACTGTCGTTGTCATGATCCTTTTCTTCGGGATCTGGACTTCAGGTGAGATCATGACCGTCATCCTGTCCAGCTATTTATACAAGCTATTGATTGCAGTACTGGACACTCCCTTGATGTACCTGGGCAGCTGGTGGCTGCGGGACATCAAGGAAGAATCTATCCGGAAAGGACTGATCACTGAGCACGGCTAAAAAGGGCTTCTCAAACTGGAGTTTCAGGCTTCCTGTAGCACCTTGAGCTTGATGCCCTCTACCATATGTGCAGATACATCACGCAGATCCATCATGTGTTGTGATTTTGCATGGGTTTTCAGTGCTGCCAGACTTTCCCATTTCTCCACAACTGTCAGCACCTGTGGATCAAGTTCCTGTGTTTTGATGCCTTTGACAGGCAGGTCTATAACCGGGGAGTATTCTATGCAGCCCTCCTCTGCCACTACATTCTGTACGTTCTTGTTGAACGCTGCAATGTAGTCTTTCATGGCTCCTTTGCGAATACTGATGGAGGCAATGACATGAATCATGGTTAATAATTCTAACTGATATAGTGAGTACGATTTTACTGGTTATTCCATGAGCCTGCCTTGCAAAGCATAACCAAATTTTCCCCTGACGTTGCAAAATAAGGGGACAAGGGCCGTCAGTTGATCACTGCCAGTTCACCCATGCCGAAGTACAGTCCAACGATCCAGACTTTGGTCGATAAGGGACTGTTTGACCGCCTCCCCGCAACCTTCTCGATTTACTCCTTGGACCGTATCAAGGACTGGGACAGGCTGTTCCCTGCCGAGCAGCTATATTTCGAGCGGCTCTTTGGCATGCTGGACCGTTCCGAAGTTCAGGCCGTCACCGAACTGTTTGACCCTTTGCGCGCAGTCGAGCGGAAGATGGACATCAGTGACGGCATCTGGCAAACCAGGAAATTTACACTCGAGCATGTCGACTTCCTGCAACGCAACCCTCACCTGGCAGAATGGCGGCAGGCAATAGCCGGGATCTTCGCCAGGATCAATCCCATCCTGGATGCGGAAGTCGCCCGTACCGGTAATCCTCGGTTGGTAGCCGTTGTTTCCCCGGCGGCCATGCCGATGGGACCCGACCGGATGTGGACTCGTATCCGGGAACATGGCCGTCTGATTGAGCTGGTCCAGGACTCGGAAGCACCACTTTCTGACTATCTTGCAAACCTGGTGAGCGGTGGACCAAGAGGCCGCCGGGCTCTGTCCCTGTTCGACCTCTATGCCAGACAACGTTCCAGCAGTCCCTACGACACCTGGGTCATCGAATCCGGCGATCCATTACTGCGCCTCGCACAAACCTTTGACGGCTGGACAGGGCTGAGCTACGAGCGGCTTTCCGATTTGCGACAGATGCTGATGCGGGAAGTTAACAACATGGTGACCAGGGAAAACATCGAGGGGCCAAGAGAACTGGGAGAACGTCTCAAGAAAATGAACCCGAGAGCCCTGCGCCGGGCAGCTGGTCGTGATCTCGTGTTGCAGGATTTCCTGCAGTCCGTGCTACTTAATGGCAACGGTACCTTGCTGATCAACAACACTTTTGTGGAGTGGGCATCCCTGCAGGCAATAAGACGGGCAAAACCTTCCGTTCTGCTTGCCTCATTCGGTATCAGGAACAAGGTCAAACCCTTCAGCAGCCTGCTGATTTATACCGACCAGGAAGAGACAACCCCCATCCCGACCCAAGCTGACATGCTCGGCTCCTATGTCGATCTGGAAGTGTTCTATCAGTACATCTGGCAGGAATGCAACAAACACGCCGAGTACCGCAAAAATACGGCCTTTTTATTTATCGGGGAAGGCATGGATGCACTGTTCCTGATCGCTCCTCCTGACTTTCCACTTGCAGTGTCTGATACTGCAAGCAGACCAGGGGAGATCTTCCTGGCCTGTACACAATGGCTGAACCTGGAGGTTCAGGACCAAGGCTGACTAGCTGAAGGTTCCCTGAATCCGTTGCTTGCACATGCCCACTCAAAAACCACTGGAACTGAGTCGGAGGGCATTCCTTGCCCTGTCTTCTGTCCTGGCAGCAAGGCACACTCAAGGTGCAACAGCTGACCTGCAGATCCATTACCCCAACCAGCCTCCCTATGAAGCATTGAGGCCACTCATCACACCTGGTTCAGACAGCTTCGCTATTCCTCAAATCACTCATCACCCTGCTCGATCCATGGCTACTCCCTGGTTTGAAAACCAGACTTCCAGGCTCCGTCACATTCCCCAGCTATTTGAGGGTGCCGTTCCTCAATGGCGGGCCAGTATGGATCCCGCTTGCGGTATCGATATCTACGGCCAGCAGGGCATTGCAGTCGGTGATATCAACTCTGACGGACGGGATGAAATTTACGTCTGCCAGCCAGGTGGACTTCCCAACAAGCTCCTGCAAATTGGCAATGACGGCGTGATTCAAGACATCAGCACCGCAAGCGGGCTCAACCTGCTGGATGACACTTCCTCAGCACTCTTTGTTGACTTCCGCAATATGGGGCTCCAGGACCTTGTCGTGTTGACGCGCACGCAGCCCTTGCTTTTCCTGAACTCCGGCAATGGCATATTCCAGCTTCAGCAAGATGCATTTGAGTTTGCAAACCCGCCGGGAGGCTCATTTACCAGCATCGCCGCTGCTGACTATGATGGCGACGGCCGGGTCGACCTTTACCTTTGCTGTTACATCTACTTCCAGAGCGAGGATCAATACAGTTATCCCTTGCCATATCACGATTCACGCAACGGCCCTGGAAACTACCTGTTTCAAAATGAACCGCTTTCTGATAACAAGATCCGTTTCCGGGATGTTACCGCTGAAACCGGAATGAATGAAAACAATGATCGCTACAGCTTCTCTGCAGCCTGGTGCGACTACGACTTTGATGGCAGGCAGGAGCTCTATGTAGCCAACGATTTCGGCCGGAACAACCTCTACAAGTTCGATGGCTCACGCTTCCGTGATATTGCAGCCACAGCAGGAGTCGAAGACCTGGGCCCGGGAATGAGTGCTGCCTGGTTTGACTATGACGGCGATGGCAGGCCGGATCTGTATGTCACAAACATGTGGACCGGCGTCGGACAGGAAATCATCAAGGACCCTGCATTTGATCCCGTGGCAAGGGACTCACTGCAAGACGCCTACATCCGGCACACCCGAGGCAACACCCTATACCGGAACCTTGGCGATGGCCGCTTCGAAGAAACCCCCCTGGCCAAACAGGGGTACTGGGCATGGGCCGGAGACGGCTTCGATTTTGATGCCGATGGTTTGCCGGAGATCATTGTCACAGCCGGGATGATTACCAATGACCGCCCCTCGGAAACCGGCACTGTCGATCTCGAAAGCTTTTTCTGGCGACAGGTCGTGTCCCACTCCAGCCCTGATGGCAAGGCAGCACCGTCCTATGAAGAAGGCTGGAACGCCCTGAACCAGTTCGTCCGTGAAGATCACTCCTGGAACGGAGACCAGCCAACTTCCTTCTTTGTCCAGGAAGACAAGGAGTACCTCCCTTTCGCTAATGCTCTCGGGGCAGTAGACGGCATTGATACACGCGCATTTGCTGTAACAGATATGAATGGCGACGGCTGTCTTGACGTGCTGCTCAAGGCTCGCATGCGTCCCCAGTTGCAGATACTGGCCAACCGGCACCCGCACCGGGACAAGCACAATTGCCTTGTCTTGCAACTGCAAGGAACTCAATCCAACCGTGATGCCATTGGCTCCTGGGTCACCGCAACAACAGTAGGCCATACGACTTCTGCCGGAGTCCTGGCAGGTTCTGCCTATCTCTCGCAACACACCAAGAAAATTCATCTTGGACTGGGTACATCTTTGAAGGCCGAACAGGTCCTGGTCCGTTGGCCGTCAGGGCACACTGAAGTACTTGAAGACCTCGCAGCCAACCATACCTATCAGGTCATCGAAGGCCAGGGTATTGTGAGCCGGCAGCCATTGAACAACTCCCCGGTTGCCGCCAGGACAAATTCGCTGCCTCTTGCCCAACACCGCCAGCCTCTGCGTAGCAACACCTGGCTGCTGGATCCCCTGCCACTACCCGGAGTACACTCCAACGGGCCTGCCATCCTGCTCCTCAGTGAGAGCGAAATCGAGTCTCCTTCCAGGCAGGTGCAGGTAGTCAATCTCTCTGCAGCTCCGGAATCACTCGCGGCAACATACGCCATTTTCCAACGCTACCTTTTCGATTACCGGGGACCGTTCGAGCTGCCCATGGCCTTGCTGTTCGATAAACGCTCTTATGTACATAAGGTGTATTTCACGATCCCAACTGACAAACAAGTTCAGCAGGACATTCAACTGCTGCACTCCAGGGATCGTCAGACAGTCGCCTTGCCCTGGCAGGGCTGGTATCACAAGCAGCCTGCCAGGAACTTTTATCGGCACGGTGCAGCATTCCTGCAAGCCGGGTTTGCTGAACAGGGACTGCCCTACCTAAACGAGGTTCTGCATCGCAATGGCAATAATTTCAAGGCGCAACTGGCGGTTGGCCAGATTCATCTCGAAGCAGGCCGCCTGGAACAATCCGAGTTTCATCTGGGAAAGGCACTCCAGCTGAATCCGGACTCCCCTGAAACCTGGAACAACCTCGGTGGACTGTCCATGGCCCGCAAGAACTACCAAAAAGCTTCAGATCAGTTTGAAAAGGCTCTTTCATTGCGACCAGGCATGCAATCTGCACTGGTCAATGCCGGTCAGGCTTATGCGTCACTGGGTCTCAATAGCCAGGCTGAGCAAAAACTCAAACAAGCCCTGGATAGCAACCCCGCTGATGCTGATGCAGCAAATCACCTCGGCCTGCTGCTGGCCAGACAGGGGCGGAACCCGGAGGCAAAGCAATGGCTGCTCAAGGCCATTGAGACTCGCCTCGACCATAGTGCTGCTATCAACAACCTCGCAGTACTCTATATTCAATCAGGAGAACCAGCTGAAGCTGTTTCCGTCCTGCAATACGGGATTCGAACAGTTCCTGACAACGAGACTATGGCCTTGAATCTGGCTCGAATACACATACAACAGGGTCGCCCCCAATCCGCCCGCAGTGTCCTCGAACGTCTGCTTGAGAACAAGCCAGACAGTACTGTTGCACACAGGGCACTGCAGGAGTTGAACAGCAGGCCATGACAACCCTGGTCCAGCTTGCACTGGCCTTGACTGTATCTCTCAGTAGCTGGTATTGATCAACGGAACTGTAAAACATTGCTGGAGAAACTGCGGATCGAAGCCGGCGGCAGTTCGGCAAGCAGCAAGAACATCCTCACGTTAAGAACTTCCTGGAGTGAGTGTGCACGAAGGGGCGACCACGCTCAGGCGTGTAACTCAGTAAAGACGACGGCTAGTGTGGTGGAATGAGAACTGGTAATCTAGTGGTAGAGGCTTCAAGAGTGCAGGCGCAATTTGCAATGACACCTCTTCTGCAGTCATGCCACCGTTCTGTCGCAATAAGCATTCGGCAATTGCTACTTCTGGTGCTGATCTCGACGGCGCTATTAGCACAAGGGTCCGCCGATGAGGCCTTACTGAACCAGATTCAGGTCCTGGGCAGCCACAACAGTTATAAGAAGGCGATTGACCCGTCGCTTCTGAAGCTGCTGCGAAAGAACAACCCGGATAGTTACAAAGGGCTTGAGTATGCGCACGTCTCGCTGACTCGCCAACTCGACCTGGGTCTGCGCAAGTTTGAGTTTGACGTACTTCACGACCCCGAGGGCGGTCGCTACGCACGACCCTACGGGCTGGAGATGCTCCGGCAGGCGAATCTGCCACTCGGGTCCCCCTACGACCCGCAAGGCCTCATGCAGAAGCCCGGATTGAAAGTCCTGCACATACAGGACATGGACTTTCGGTCCAATGTCTACACTTTCAAGCAGGCTCTGGTAGAACTGCGGGCTTGGTCGAACGCTCACCCTCGTCATCTGCCGATTGTCATCACCATGAACGCCAAGGACTCCAGTGGAGAAGATCCGAACTTCACTCCCGCCCTGCCATTCGACAAGGAGGCTTTTGACGCCTGGGACGCTGAGATCCGCGAGATTCTTTCAGATGAGAAGCTGCTGCTGCCGGACGATGTTCGCAGTGCCTACCTGACGCTTGAGGCAGCCGTCCTGGATCATGCCTGGCCGCCGCTGGGAGAGAGCCGTGGACGGTTCCTCTTCGTGCTCGACGAGACTGGAGAGAAGCTCGACACCTACGTCCAGGGGCATTCTTCATTGCGCGGACGCGTCATGTTTGTCAATGCGAGGGAGGGTCGGCCCGAGGCGGCCTTCCGCATCGTCAACAATCCGATCGAGGATTTTCAGTACATCCAGCGTCTGGTGCGTGCCGGTTATCTTGTGCGCACACGGGCGGACGCCAACACGCAGGAGGCCCGGGACGGCGAATATCGTCGAATGCAGGCCGCGTTCGATTCGGGTGCTCAGTTCATCAGCACGGATTACTATTTACCGAATCCGGAGTTCGGGACGGGTTACCAGGTGCGGCTTCCCGGAGGCGGCCCCGGCCGTTGGAACCCTTTGCTATTACCATCAAACCACCCTGAGGCTCGGCTGGAGTGAACACGACCAACACCGTCTTGCTTGATTTCTGCCCGGAAATGCATAGCTACACCTGTGGTGCACAAATATTCCGTCTGTGCTGAATACATTAAGGTTATCGGGGAACTGTGCGAGGCTCAATCACCGTTCATCAGTCTGGTATTTCGGTGCGGGTGGGGCCGCAGTCACACCACAGAGAGTGCACCAGGTTGAAGGAGACTATAGTGAGTGAAACCTGGAACAACCTCGGTGGACTTTCCAGGGCTCGCAAGAACTACCGAAAAGCTTCTGATCAGTTTAAAAAGGCTCATTCATTGCGACCAGGCATGCAATCTGCACTGGTCAATACCGGTCAGGCTTATGCGTCACTGGGTCTGAGTAGTCAGACTGAGCAAAAACTCAAGCAAGCCCTGGATGGCAACACCGCTGATGCTGATGCAGCAAATCACCTCGGCCTGCTGCTGGCTAAACAGGAGCGCTACCCAGGAGGTAAGGCAATGGCTATTCAAGGCCATTGAGACTCTCCACGACCATAGCGCTGCTATCAATAATCTTGCGGTACCCTATATTCAGTCAGGAGAACCAGTTGAAGCTGTTTCCGTCCTGCAATACGGGATTTAGAACAGTTCCTGACAACGAGACAATGGCCTTGAATCCGGTTAGAATACACGTACGACAGGATCGCCATGAATCCGCCCGCAGTGTCCTCGAACGCCTACTTGGGAACAAGCCGGACAGTTCCGTTGCACGCAGGACACTGCAGGAGTTGACCGACAGACCATGAGAACCCTGATCCTGCTTGCACTGGCCTTGACCTGTATCCCTGCTGTAGCTGGTATTGATGAGAATGATCTGCTCATGAAACTCGCCTCGTCCGGGCACTTGGACAGGATCGGCCTGCTGTCTTCCGAGCGGTTGAGCCCGCTTGCCCGCTTGGCCCCGGGCGACCCACCTCTGCTTGCTTTTCGCTACCTGGAAGATCGTCGACACCACCGGTTCGGCGAGCTGGACCTGATGATGGATGATGCCGGGCACTAGTCACTCACAAATCAAGCAACTGGCAGTAAAATATCTGCCAGTGTGTGCCATCCTGCTTGTCCTGCCAGCTGCCATGGCGGATGAAGCTTTCAAGCAAGGCCTGGAACTCTTTCAGGACGGTAAGTATTCTGCAGCTCGAGAACAACTGGCCCGCTCCATTGATAAAAAAGCCCCCGTCATGACGGCAATTGTCGATGCCACACTGGGTCGTTGCGCCGATGCTCTCATCACCCTGAGAGCTGCTGTTTCAGCAGCAGATCCAATGACGGCCAAGCTGGCTGGCCTGGCTGCAGCACGCTGCAGTATTGCAGGACAGAAATTTGATCGCGCCCTGAATCTGCTCGCTACACTCAAGACCCAACACCCCAAGGACCCCGACATTCTCTACGAAACTGCCCGGCTTCACCTCAAAGGCTGGAACGAGGCCATTTCCTCGATGTTCAACGCCTCCCCGGCTTCCTATCGCGTCAACCAGCTTTCTGCAGAAATCTTTGAAATCCAGGGACGCTCTGAAGACGCGGTCCGGGAATACCGCAAGGCCATTGAAAAATCTCCCAATACATTGAACCTGCATTACAGGCTCGGTCGAGCACTACTGTTAAAGTCCCACGAGCCAGAAGCGCTTGCAGAAGCGCTCCATGAGTTCAAGGCCGAACTGGAACTCAACCCGAACGACGCTGTCGCCGAATATCAGGCTGGCCAGATACTGCAAGTGCTCGGAAAACCTGAAGAAGCAGTCCCTCACTTCGAACGAGCCGTCGCCCTTGATGGTGACTTCCCGGAAGCACTGGTTGCACTCGCCAAGGAACACACCCGTGCACAGCGCCATCAGGAAGCAATCCAGTTGCTGGAACACGCCCTTGCACTGCATCCAGAGAGCGAACCCGCCCATTACAGCCTGATGCTGGCCTATCGGAATGCGGGTCGCCGCGATGATGCGCAACGCATCCAGCTAGCTCTCGAGCAGCTCCAGGCAACTCCCGAGGGTGAATTCAACGAATTTCTCAAGCGTATCGGCGAGCAGCCATGAATGCGACCCGCTCTGCGGGAGCCGCTTGTACTGTTTTGCTATGCGTAATGGCAGGACTTCATCCTGCCCCCGGCGCTGCCGAGCCGTTCCATTACGTTGATGTTGCTCAGCAAGCTGGCCTGACAGACATCATTCCAAACGGCGGGGATAAGAAAAAGACCTGGATCCTCGAAACAACAGGTAGCGGCGCTGCCTTCATCGATTACAACGTCGACGGGCTCGTCGATGCCTTCCTGGTGTCCGGGCCGGGCAGTTCAAATCATCTCTACAAGAATCTCGGACACAAGCAATTCCAGGATGTCACTGAACAGCTATTGCTTGAGAGCGAAGGCTGGGGGCAGGGTGTATGCGTCGGGGATGTCAACAATAACGGATACCCTGACCTGTTCGTGACCTATTGGGGACACAATCGGCTGTACCTCAATGACCGTGGCAAGCGATTTCAACCTGTAACTGTGCCAGACAGCAACAGCTACAGCACCGGCTGTGCGTTCCTTGACTACGACAGGGATGGAGACCTCGACCTGTTTATTTCCAATTACCTGGAATTTGATTTCGAGACGACTCCAGAACCGGGCGAAACCCCATACTGCTTCTACCAGAATATGCCTGTGGCTTGTGGTCCCCGAGGTCTGCCATTTGCGAGGAATGAACTGCTCCGCAACGAAGGATCAGGCAAGTTCAGTGATGTCTCTGATGAAAGCGGAATCTCGACTCCAGGCCGCAACTATTCGCTGGGAGCCATGAGTGGAGACTTCAATTCAGATGGCTGGACCGATCTGTATATAGCCTGTGACCGCACGCCTTCGATTTTGTACATCAACCGCAAGGACGGAACTTTCCGTGATGAGGCCATGCTGCGCGGTGCTGCCCTCGACGAAAACGGCAAGGCTCTATCAGGCATGGGTGTTGCAGTCGCGGATTTCAATGCCGACAGTTTCCCGGACATTTTCCGCACCAACTTTTCCGACGAACGTTCCACCCTCTACAACAACCGGGGTGATGGTGAATACGATGATGCAACGATCTCCTATGGATTCGGAGTCAACACCCGCTTCGTCGGGTGGGGCTGTGCGTTCCTCGATGCAGACAATGATGGCTGGCGTGACCTGTTGCTGGTGAACGGCCATGTCTTCCCTGAAGTTGAACAGCTTATAGATAGCGACCTGCGTTATAGGGAACGCTCTGTTTTTTATCGGAATCTGGCTGGAAAAGGGTTTGAAGACATCTCCCTCAAAGCAGGACCTGGGATCCAGCAGTTCCGGGCTGCACGCGGGTTGGCCGTAGCAGACATTGACAATGATGGAAGATTGGAGGCCATGATCAACTCCCAGAACGAAAGACCTGCCCTGCTTAGCCAGGCTGGGCAATTTTCCGGGAACTGGATTCTGCTCTCACTTGCGGGGCGCACCTCAAACCGCAGTGCGATCGGTGCAGTGGTACAAGTTCGCACCACTGGTGGCACTCAGTACTCGGAAGTGCGCAGTGGTGGCAGTTACCTGTCGCAACATGACCTGCGGCTTCATTTCGGACTTGGACCTGAAAAACAGGCTGATATCGACATCATCTGGCCAAGCGGGTTCAGGCAGAAAGTGCAGGGACTCATGGCCGGGCAGATTCATCAATTGCTTGAACCCCAGCCCGAATAATGAGATCAGCTACAAGTGGCTGTGAAATAAAGAAATCGTGAACAGATTCCATGTTGTTATCAGGACACAACTTACCGTTCCCGTAGACCTGTCCATACCAACTCACAGGTAGCTAGTCCATGTTTGATACACAAGACCGTAAGTGCTTGTAAATAAACGACTCAAAATTTGTTTGTTACCTGGGTTCGGCCTTAGCCCTCTTTTTCCTGCATATAGTGAACAATTTTGTCACCATCGGGAAGAGGTTGAGGAGCTTTCAGTTTCACCCCCAATGCCTGCAGCACCTGGCGGACTTCTTTGCCTGTGCCTCCCTCGTCACTATTCATACAGATATCTGCTTTGGGTGCTTGACCCGGCATCCGAAACTCCATCAGGCTCGCCGCCTTGAGCGCCCCCCACGCCGACCGCGAACTCAAGCAGCATGCCCCGCTGCCCGACAAAAGGCTCCCCGGGCCTCCTGGGCCCGCTCCAGGGTCAAGTCAAAGCACCTCAACCCACTTTCTAAGAGCAGTACCGTGGAACTTCCAACAACCCGGCGGCAGATTGCATCTGTTAAGATGATCCCGGTACACGGGTTGCGTTCAGAGAGCAGCTCAGGTTTTAAAGAAATAATTTGAGAGACTTGGAGGATCAACAATGCGATATCAAGACAAAGTAGGACGCAGACGTTTTCTTAACGCCGCAGCCATATCGGCAACAACTGCCGTGGTCGGCATCGCCCCCAAAGTGCTGCAGTCAGCTGGGAAGCCTCAGAAGTTCATCGCTGGCTACGCTCCGTTCACGCGGGGTACCGTGGAATCCTACTGGCAGGCGTGCGACGAGTGTGCTGGGCTGGGCTTCCGACATATTGAGGTCGACAACAGTAGGCTCAAGATCGCTCAATCCTACATAGACCGCATCCCCGAGTACATGGAACAAATGGCTAAACGCAACTTGTCTCTAGTGGGGCTCGGAATGTCAGGATCGTTCACAGATCCTGCAAACCAGACACAATCCTTTGACGAGCACATGTTGGTCGGTCGATTCGTGCAGGCGACCGGAGGGAATTACATAAGCACCATGAGCGAGCCTGAGCCGGATGAGATGCCTGCCTATGTTCGCTTTGCCGCCGAACTGGGGAAACGTCTTCGCGAGGAAACCGGCGTTAGTATTGGATTCCATCCTCACAGTGGGTCCGCTCGCTCGCAAGTGTTTCGTCGCATGCTGGATGAGACGAAGCCTGAGGACTTTGGCTTCATTCTCGACACGGGCTGGATGAGGGCTGGTGGACAGGACCCGCTGTCCGCGTTGAAGGCCTACCGGTCACGGCTGATCACCCTTCACCTTAAAGACTTCGACCCTGATTTGGAAAGGGAGCGCAGAGGCCGCCTCGTGAAGGGTCACCCGGTCATCCTGGGCCGCGGGGTGATCGATTTCCCACAGATTATTGATTACCTGAAGGAAACCGAGTTTGATAGACAGATTCTGGGTGAAATTGGTCTGCAAGGCACAGCAGAAATGAAGGCGTTTATGGTCGATAAGTTGGGGTTGCGCATCTAACAGAGTTAGAACCTTCACCAAGCCAGTCCGTCTTCTGAAACTCCCTGACACATGTACCTGAATAACTTCCGAATTGTTTGACAAGCTCAGCTTTCGATACGAATGTTTGCGCAGCGTTTATTGGTTACGGTCTGGTACCTTGCAGGAACGGATCAGCGAGTACCACGATGCGATTTTTGCCTTTGGCAGTTCGGTCCGCCAGAACCGCCCCTACCTGAGCAACATGTTGATTACTAAGATCCGCTTCCGCATGACAGCGACTAGATCAACATTGTCCTGCTTGCCCTTAGCGTGCAAGCGCTAGCAGAACGCACAACCGCGGCTCCGGAACGCATGTTTGTAACGCCGGGTCCAATGGACGCGATGCAGATCTGACTGCCCACGTGGTTCGAAGCCCTGGAATAGGCGGGCACCGTGTGAACCATCGCCTGCTCGTTGCGGCCAAGGTGCTACGAGAAGGTGGGATCTCAATGCAACGCTTGGCCGAGGCCAGCAACATTTCAGTGCTCCTGGATGCTGAAGCTTCCACGGAAAAAGCAGGGTTGCTTGCCGTCTCGTTCCACGTACTGGTTCTTGAGGAACTCGATCGTCGTCTGAATTGCTACAGTTTCGGCATCCGGCGGCGTGGTCCAGTTAGGCTCGGCGAAGTGCGCCGCTCCTCCACTCCCGCCTGATGTAGTCCGAGGACCAATAGGCAATGGCTTGTGCGGTCAACGTGGGGTTGTGGCCTGGGAACGAAACAAAACACGAAGTGTCAATCACGAACAGATTGTCTATGTCGTGGGTTTGGCAATATCGGTTCAGCACCGACACCTTGGGATCCTTACCCATTCTGCACGTGCCGCACTGGTGTTGACCCAGGTACCCGCCTCTACCGGTAGGCGCACTCCAGATCTCAAGCGCTCCCGCAGCTTCCAGAATTTCCCTTTGCCGCGCGGAAACGAATTTCGAGTGCTCGACATCGATGGGCAGGAACCTGCGCGTGATCCGAAGTGCGGGGATGCCCCAACCGTCGCGGAGATCATGGTCAATCTCGACCCGGTTAAATTCCGCCGGCATGTCCGCCACATCGGAGTTCATGTGCATGAATCGCCGAAAGTACTTGCGCTGAAAGTCTTTGTGCGCCTTGCCCCAACGCGGTGCTCCGGGCGGACGACTGCGGGTGAAGCGGATCGGATGGTGGACGTAGAAATTGTAGATATGGCCGCCTCCCAGCGTGCCTTCCGCGAAGTCATTCACCGCCATCGAAGGGCCCGGACCCCATTCGTGAGGAATGTCGAAGTCGAAAATTCCATAAGAATTCGCCCCAATGTGGGTCATCAGATTACGCCCGACCTGATCGCTGGAGTTCGCTAACCCATTCGGCCAGTGCTTGTTTCGAGAATTAAGCAGGATGCGGGCACTCTCTCCCGCGTTGGCCGAGATAATAACAATGTGGGCTGGCTGGAAGTTGTGCCGCTCATCTTCATCAAAGAAGCTAACACCGATCACATGGCCCTGATCGTCCGTCACCACCCGATCCACTACACACTTCGTTTTCAGGGTGTAGTTGCCGACTTCCTGGGCAATAGGGATTACGGTAACCGCCGTGCTGGATTTGGCATTGATCTCACAAACGTAGCCAATACAAAAAGGACAGCGAACGCACCCTGTACGCCCCCTGTAGTTTTCCGTGATGATGGCAAAGGGGGGAGGGAAAGGGTGCAGTCCAAGCTTCCGGGCGGCTGTGGCAAAAAGTTCGCCCTGCGGATTTATCGGCAGAGGAGGAACAGGGTAGGGCTTCTTGCGGGGAGGTCCAAAAGGATCAGCGCCCGCTAAGCCTGAGACGCCCAGTTCATACTCCGCCTTTTCATAGTGGGGCTCCAAGTCATCGTACGTAAGGGGCCAGTCGTCGAGAGTGGTTCCCTCCGGGCGCCCGTATGTGGATTTCATGCGGAAATGTTCTTCATGAAATCGCCAAGATGCTGCACCGTACCACATCGTACCGCCACCCACACCGAAGGCATTCCACCCGATCGGAGCCACTCGTGTCGGAGAATTTTCGTCACGACGGAAACTACGCGGGTTCTCTGCCAGACCTTCCAATTTCGTAATCGTTCGAGGGACGTTTTTGTCACTGCTGAGCTCGTCATGAACGGCGTCGCTCGCAGTGAACCAGCGGCCCTTGTCCAGCTGGACGACGGACATGCCTGCTTCAGCCAATTCCTTGCCGACAATGCCACCAGCGCCACCCGCCCCGACAATCACTACGTCAACCTTTTTTGCCATGGCATGTCCTCCCTGTTTTGCGGAGCCTTAATGACGTGGTGCGCCAACGTAACCGATCATGGTCCAACTTTTGCTGTCCTTATTGCCGCCGTATTTCGGGTCGGAATAGTATCCTTGCATCGCGTGGCTAACGACCAGGCTGAAGAAGCGCTGGCTGCTGCTTCCCCCTTCTCGCCCTTCCGACACTTCAAACCGCCTCCAGATCTCACCTTGAGCCTCCCCGCGTTCTAAGGCTTCAAGAACTTTGATCTGCTGATCTGAGTTCAAATCCGAGAGCTTGTTACCGAACATAATCTGACTCGATTCATCAACCCCCTCCAGACCTGCAACATAGTCCCAGCGATCCTCGCTCCGCCAACCCGTCAGGGCGTTGTCGATGAAGTAGAGCACACCAGCGTCTTTGCCGCCGGCGAAGTCATCCGGTGGGATGATCTGGTCAGCGATTGCCTCAAGAGTCCTTGCTTGGCTGACATTAAGAAATTTACATCCGTCAGCTAGCTCACCTACGTTTTCCTGCGCGTGGGCGAGGAAATAGAGTTTCCCGGTTTTTCCCAGCAGCCCCAATGCTGCCATCTTGACGGCTAGGCGCCGAAAGAAATCTCTGCGGATAAGTTTCATCGCTTAAGGACTCCTCAGGCAGAGTTGGCTGACAAGAGAACCCCGAAAGACTTTAACACAAGAAGGTGCCGTAAACATAGCACTGCACAAAAGACCACTATTTGGCCTCAATGCTCTTCGAACTACCGGGAACTCTGCCATTCAGGTGTTGGCCTTTTCATATCTGTAGGCATCAAGGGGCTTTTCCTCAATTCCTTCGTTCGCTGAGACAGGTAACGATCCCATCTACACTCAGCTAACGAATAGTTTGTGCCTTCCCACAAACCACAGTTCCAATCGCTTATTGGGCTGACATCTTCGTCGGCCCTGAATGAAACGCAGCCGTTACGGAGATTTGCGCTAACCGTTTTACAGCAGCCCACAGGGCCCGTTCTTTGTGATCCTCTTGTTGGTATTATTCCGGACCCTAAGTTGTGAACGTCGTCAAGCGAGAGGGTATGAAGAAACGACTGCGGTAACCCTCCTTTCCGCTTCACTCAGGAGGTAGGGTAGCCCCATAGCCTGTGTGGACGAACTGCACCGCCGACTTTTGCATTTCCTCATTAGTCCTCCGAAAAAGCACTTCGGCTGCAATGCTTCAGTTGCTATGCCTTGATTGTGGCCACTATACATCTAGGGAAATGACCTTGATGCTCAGGCTATTTGTGGGGCGGTAGTGGTCCGATATCTGGAGTCTGATCAGGTGGTTCAGCGCTATCGGCGGATGTCGAGTGGGAGATCCGTGTGCAGATCAAGCAGACTCTCGGACTGGGATCGCGGCCGACGGAGATGAATTGTCATCAGACTACCCATTTCCAGCGTCCCGCGGTTCTCGCTGTCACACGGATAGCAGCTGTGTTGTATGGGATTCCGCCGTTAACACCACCTCGCGATCGGTTCCACAGACCAGGTTACGTGCCGTTTCGAAAATATCCTTAGGGAAGAGGATTTCTTCTTCGCCCACATGATCTCCTTGAACATGACCCTCACAACAAGTAGGTGGAAGGAGTTCTACGCTGGCACTCTTCGGAGGCTGTAACCGGGAATCACTCTCGTGAGCAGGGTGTTAACCGTGCAACGATCGTCACTGTGGCTGGAGTTGAAACCACCACACACAACATTCCTCAAGTGCCCTTCATCTGTGCTCGCAGAATGAGTTTCAAAGCTGACCATACAATTCAGGAATTTTGCGGCCGCACAAGGAGTAGCTGTGCTAGTATTCTGTCTGAATTCATTGGAAAGAAGTCTGAACCAAAAGTAGCTCGTAGGCCCGCGACTTCGCGAGCCATCATTGAGTTTCTCAAACAACGGAACCTTGAGCAGGACAGTAAGCAACAGCTATTCTCCCCATTAAGTGAAAGATTCCGTCTTCTTTTCACAGAGAGGTGATTTGTGCAAGCTGGAATCGACCGCAGAGACCTGTTGAAGCTGACTGGAATCGGCGCCCTGGCAGTAATGGGGCCGGGCTGCAATCAAGCGCCCGAAGAGCACCAAACCGGGTACTCCCAAGCTGAGAAGACCCAGAAATTCATCGCCGGGTACGCTCCCTTTACCGATGGTACTGTGGAATCGTTCTGGAAAGTCTGCGACGAATGTTCAGCACTTGGGTTCCGTTACGTCGAGACCGATAACACCCGTTTGAAGATTGTCCAGGCCTATGCAAATCGCACTTCCGAGTTCAAGGATGAAATGGACAAACGGGGCCTGACGATGCTGGGCTTCGGCCAGTTCACTCCCTTTAGCGACCCGGCCCGCCGGAAAGAGGCCGTCGAGCAGCAAATGGGCGTTGCAAGGTTCCTGCACGCTGTTGGCGGGACGTATATCAATACAATGTTTGAGCCGCGACCGAATCCGAACGTCCCACGCGATCAGCTTTACGCTGCAATCTCAAAAGAAGAAATCAAAGCTTTCGCCGACAGGGCAAACGAAATCGGCAAGCGCGTGCGGGAGGAAACCGGGATCCGCAACGGCTACCACGCTGAGCATGAGGAATGTCAGGTCGAGCTCTTCCGCCCGGTAATGGAGATGACGGATCCCAAGTACTTCGACATGCTGCTCGACGTGGGACACATGACGCGCGGAGGCCAGAATGCGCTGGAAGTGGCAAAGACCTACCGGTCACGGATCATTGGCTTCCACTTCAAGGACTTTGATCCGAACCTCGAATGGGAACGCAACGGCCGTACGGGCAAGGGGAGCTTCGTCGAGCTGGGTCTGGGGATTGTTGATTTTTCGAGCCTTTCGGCCTACCTCAAGGAGACTGACTTTGAGGGATTCGTGATGGGCGAGATCGACGGCCGGCCTAAAGCTGCACCCGTAATGCATGCTTACATGGCCGATACACTTGGCCTCAAGCTCTAGTTGAGAAGCCGAGGACCGTCTTGGATACTCTTCTTCCCTAATGATCTAAAACAACAGGCGGGGGTTGTATGCGGCCACTGCCTTTCTAAAGATATCAACTCATGACGAGATCGCCGAGCATCCTCGACCAGCTTCGTGAAGGGCTAGTTCTGGGTGATGGGGGGTATCTGATCGAGTTGGAGCGGCGAGGTTACGTGGCAAGCGGCTCGGATCAAGAACAGGTCGGGACAGGACGTGGCAGTGGGCAGTATACCCCAGAGGTCGCCATCGAAAATCCGGATGTACTCCGCGGCCTCCACCAAGAGTTCTTGAATGCAGGTTCGCAAGTGTTACAGGCTCTGACGTTCTTCGCCACAAGGGAGAAGCTGACACGCGCCGGATACGGCGACGAGACAGAGAGGATCAACGAGGCGGCTGTGCGTATCGCCCGGGACGTTGCGGGGGATCAGGCACTGGTGGCCGGAACCATCTCCCGGACCCAACTTTTCGAACGGGTCGGACCAAGCGCTGCCTCACACGTTTACGACCTGTTTGCCGAACAACTCCGTTTACTGGAAAGCGCAGGCGTTGATTTTCTGATCGTGGAAACGTTCTTCCATCTCGACGAAGCACTCATCGCGTTGAAATGCGCACGACAGACTCCATTGCCGATCCTGGCAACGATGAGTTTCCGGCCGGTCACGACGCAGAGTAGCGATGCCAAATCGGTTGCGGAATGCGCCCGAGCGCTGGTCGATGCGGGTGCCCATATCGTAGGAGCAAACTGCGAGCAGGAACCGAGGCGCATGTTGGAAGTCCTTCGCCAAATGCGCGATGCGGTTGATGTTCCGATTGCGGGGCAGCCTGCTGCCTTCCGCACTAGCGACGAGTTTCCCTGTTTCACCCGCATGCCGGAATTTCCCGATGACCTCGAATCCATTCAGCTCCCGCGCCGGGAGTTCGCCCGGTTCGTACAGGTGGCACAGTTCGAAGGCATCGGATACATCGGAGGATGTTGCGGGTGCAACGCGGCCTACGTGCAGACCATGAGGAGAGAGCTCTCATAGGGGGTAGGCCCAAAAAGAGAGACTGTGATGCAACCGGACAATACTGGATCTACTCCCACCTGTGTTATTGGCCTCGACGTGGGAGGTACAAAAATCGCGGGCGGTCTGGTGTCGTGTGATTCGGGACAGGTGCTCTCCAGGCTGGTGGTCCCCACTCGGCCAGAACGCGGTTCGCAGACTGTATTGGACGATCTGTTGAAAATTGCCCGGTCCTTACTTTACGAAGCACGAAGGATCAATGCCCTGGTGGGCGGTATCGGTATCGGTGTACCCGAAACTGTCGACCCTGGGGGGAACGTCACCAGCAGTCAGACCCTTGCTTGGCAGAATATCCCTGTTCAGTCCATCTGTTCCAAGCTGGCTCCGGCAATAGTGGAATCTGACGTTCGGGCCGCCGCCCTGGGTGAGGCGCTGTTCGGAGCGGGCCGCGCCTATAGCACGTTCGTTTATGTCACAGTGGGGACAGGGATCAGTAGCTGTCTCGTCCTGGACGGCCGTCCTTTCCCAGGGGCCCGCGGGAACGCTTTGATCCTGGCAAGTGCTCCACTAAGTACGACCTGCAATGGCTGCGGTGGCCAGATAGAAGATGTGCTGGAAGAGTTTGCTTCGGGCCCGGCACTTGTCCAGCGCTATAACCAGGTTGCTCCAAAGCAGGTCTTGAAGGCTGAGGATGTTCTCGAAGCGGCGGACGGCGGCAACCTGGTAGCCGACAGGGTCGTTGAGTCGGCTGCTGCTGCACTGGGCAACAGCGTTGGCTTCCTGGTCAATATACTGGATCCTGAAGCCATCATCGTTGGTGGCGGATTGGGTATGGCAGGCGGCTCATTTTGGAAGCAATTCGTGGCGTCAACTCGCCAGCATGTATGGGCTGAAAAGACGAGGGAGTTGCCCATCCACCACGCCCAGTTGGGTGCTGATAGCGGTTTAGTTGGCGCCGCGGCAATGGCCATTCGCAAAGCAAATCGCAAGACGACCTAGCCGACCCTGCAATCAAACCGTTTCATCTCTACTGATCACTTATGCTGACCCTTACTTCATTCCGCAAGAAGTGGATTTGGTACATGGTTCTGACCGTGCTTTTCTGGGGAGGATGGGCCATCCTTTCAAAGCTGGTGACAGAAGAGATACCTGAGAACCATGCCATCTTTGTCTTCACTCTGGGGGCTGCTTCGGTGGCAGTTGTACTGCTCATTGTGAAGCGGTTCCGGGTTGAGTCCAATCCCAAGGGCGTCTTCTACGGCATAGCCAACGGCGTCGTTTCTAATACCGGCAATTTGGCGGTGTTCGCGGCGTTCGTCAACGACCCCGGTGGACATACGTCATTGATCGCCACCGTGTCGGGCCTTTATCCATTGATTACAGTCACCATGGCGGTCTTCATCCTGCGGGAACGTCCCACGGGCTTGCAAGGTATTGGCCTGGCCTTGGTGGTGATCGCAATCATCTTTTTCTCTCAATCCCCTGGAGGGACTTCCGGTGATGTGCTAACGGCAGTAGGCAGTGGACAGGACACCCTAATTCCACCACCATGGCTGCTCTATGCAGCCTTGGCAATGCTTTCCTTCGGAGTGGTTGGACTGTTGCAGAAACTTTCAACCAACCATCTGTCAGCGGATTCGGCCTTGACCTGGCTGATCGTGGGATTCTTGTTCTTCCTGCCTGCCTTCTATCCCGGCCGCTTGATACTGGACTACTCGGGGCAAAATTGGATGCTGGCTTTCTTGAGTGGCGTTTTCAACATTCTTGGTGCCTGGACTCTGCTGGCCGCGATGCGCAGCGGAGGGAAGGCATCGATCGTCGTTCCTTTTACGGCACTATATCCTTTTGTAGTTGTTCTTGCCGCTCCGTTACTGTTTAATGAGCCGATCCTCTTCCACCAGAGTGTTGGCATCGTTTGCGCGCTGGCCGCGACGGTACTGCTTTCGCTGGAGAAGCTGGAGGAAGCCGCGGCATGAGTTCAACTGGTGCAGACAGAACCAACATTGTGTCGCTGTATCGGAGCGAGTGCGAGGAGCAGCCTCAACGCCTGCTTGAGCTATTTGACGCCTATCGCTCTGACGCTGTAGTCCGCAAAGAGTTGGCAAGTGTGAAGAACAACGCGATTTCGCGCGACCTGCCGGTTCTTTGGCTTGGAATGGGGGCTTCCTACTGCTCAGCATTGGCGGGTGCTTCCCAACTAATGCGTCTTGGCCGATCGTCTTTTGCGCGGGAGGCAAGCGAGTGGCTTCATTACGAGGTAAGCACACGAAACCAGGTGTCAGGGCCGATCTTGGTCACTACCTCCGGTGAGAGCGCTGAGCTGGTCGAGATTTGCCGCATCCTGGAAGGGAGCGAGCGCATTCTTCTATGCAACAGCCGGAACAGCCCGTGCTGGTCTGCTTCGGAGATTCACTTGCCGATCTGTGCGGGGCTGGAGCAAGCAAATGCAACAAAAACATATACGAACTCTGCTGCAGCAGCTGTGATCCTTGGTTCCGAGTTAGCAGGGGCTTCTTGGCAGGCCGAGTCTAATCAAGTCGTGGACGCCTTCGGTAAGTCGCTGAACCATGCCTTCGAACAGCGGCACGCTCTGGACGAGTTCTGCAGAGGCGCCACGAACATCGAGATCATCGGCCGCGGCCCGACACTCGCGGGTGCGCTGATGGGAGCTCTCTGCGTGCGAGAAATGACCGGAGTTCGTGTTTCCGCGCACTCGGGTGGGGGCTTCCGGCACGGGCCACTTCTGGATGTGAGTCCAGGACATGTGGCCATCATTTTATCCCTGGGACGAACCGCCAACTTGGGAATGCGGCTGGCCGACAACTGCCTAAGCCGAGGAGGAAAGGTCGTGCTGGTCACCGCGGGCAGCAATACTAGCAGGTCAGAACGGATTTTTCCTATACGCGTTCAAAAGGCTCCCGAACCCTGGGAATGCCTTACATCCGTGATCGTGCCCCAAGCTTTGACCCTCGCCCTGGCGGAACGACTCGGAAGCAACTACATGCGTGTTCAGACGACGAGTGAATAGTAGGATTCTCAAATCACGGCTTGGCTAACCACTCTTTACCGGAGCCCTCTTGCAACGTGAGTATTTCGTCTACGTCCACACCCGTCCAAACCTCCGCATTGCCGCCAAGCCAACGCACTACGAGCCCTGTGACCTTCGCTTCTCTTCCCAGGCCGAAATGTACCCGCCCGTCGTTAGCACTCAGATAGCTCCCATCTGTGTGAGCGCGCCGCCAAAGTGGGTTCTTGCCCTCCTGTAGAAGACCCACTAGCGAGCCGACACCGTAAGGTGTGCCATCGGCCCTTTGCAAGAGTACCTTGAGCCAATGGTTCGCATATTTGCCTACATTTGACAAAAGGCGCACGGGGCCGTTGTTATTCGAGACAACAATGTCGATGTCACCGTCATTGTCAATATCGCCAAACGCTGCCCCCCGGCTTACTTCATGGAGTTCGAGCGCAGGTCCGGCTTTGTCGGTGATCTCCACAAAAGTGCTGCCATCGTTCAGGAAAAGCTGGTTGGCTTGCTGATAAGGGTACGGGGTTCCCCGCAATACTGCCACAGTTCTCACGGATCCGTTAGCCGCAAACAGGTCAAGATCACCGTCGTTATCGAAATCAAACCATGCTGCTCCGAACCCTGTGAAGGGAAAACTAGGTGCCGCCAGTCGAAAGCGCAGCCGGACGTCCATGAAGAAGCCACTACCGTCGTTCCTGTAAAGTGCATGCGTTTCTCCGGACAGGTTGGTGACAAAGATGTCCTCGTGGCCGTCTGAGTCAAAGTCCGCCGTGCTAACTCCCATACCCGCTTCGACCATGCCATCACCACTAAAGGCAACACCGGCCAGCAAGCCTATCTCTTCAAAGGTGCCGTCACCTTTGTTGTTCCAGAGATGATTCGGAGTCCCGTCGTTAGCTATATATACGTCGATCCAGCCATCTGAGTTATAGTCGGCGCAAGTGATACCAAAACCGGCGCCAGTCGCTGACGCGATGCCGGATTCATTCGTCACATCACGAAATGTCCCGTCACCATTGTTTTGGAACAGACGGTCTGGAAGGGGATGGTACTGGGCGGGCAAACAATAGTCCTGCCGACCGAGTGAATCATAGCAATCCTTATTTCCCTCGATTGTGAAATCGGCGTAGCTCAACACGAACAGGTCTAGATCGCCATCGCTGTCGTAGTCAAGAAAAGTCGCTCCGGTGCTCAGTCGTGGATCGTCCACCCCCGCATAAGCAGTCACATCGCGGAAAGTTCCATCTCCGTCATTCCTGTAAAGAATGTTTGATCCAGAATTCGTAACGTACAAATCCAAGTCGCCATCGTTGTCATAGTCTCCTACAGCAATTCCCAGGCCGAAGCCCCTGCCTTCCACACCCGCCTTGACGGTAACGTCGCTGAAGCGGAGTTTTCCTTCCTCAATCAGCTGATTCCGGAACAGTTTGTTGGTCAGCGGGCCAGACGGGGGAGAGAAAAGAGACTCCTTCATCGACTTCTTCTGGTTGAGTAGCGCTCCCTGCAGAAGATAGACATCCAAGTCACCGTCATTGTCGTAATCGATCAGGGCGACTCCAGAACCAATGATTTCTGTCATGTAGAATTCGCCCGTGGCACCAATAAAGTGCTTGAAGCTCAACCCCACCTCATCCGCTACATCGCGGAATAGCACTCCAGAGGGGAGGTCGTCCGCAGCGGCTGCGGGTAGAAGAACAAGGCCCGCCAGGAGCGCACCAATGATCCACGAACCGACCAGCAATGCCGGTTGAGTGTAACCCGTTTTTAACATTCGCGGTTAGCGGGAAGAGTCCGCCTGATTGATTTTTTCCAGGAATCGGTTGAGGGTTTCGACCATCTTCGATTGACCATATGAGCTTGCAAGATCGCGCGCGCTTTGACCGTATTGCCTGGCCTTTTCGAAGTCTCGGGTGCCGGCATAGGCATACGCCAGCGAATACATGAAAACCGGTGTTTTTTCGTCTTCCGGAGTCAGTGTCCGCAGATAGTACTCGATTGCTTGGTCAGACTTACCACTTCGAGCAGCAATACGTCCGAGCCCGAAATAGGCTTCACGGTGGTCCGGTTTGTTTTCGATTGCTTGCCGGAAACTCTGCTCCGCCTTGTCTAATTCTCCCTGGGCTTCAAAAACAAAACCCAGATTATTGTACGCATCCGCAAAATAGGGGTTTGAACGAATCGCCTTCTGAAACACCTCCTCGGCTTCGGTATAGCGCCTCTGCTGAGTCAGCACTAATCCATAGTTGTAGTTGACTTCGGCCAAGTCCGGATTGAGCTCGATAGCGACGCGGTAGTGCTTTTCGGCCTCGGTGAAGTCTTCTCTCATCCCGTAGATCGAGATGAGATTGACATGTGCATGGATGAGTCGAGGATTGAGCTCTGCTGCTTGCTTGTAGTACTCAAACGCTTCTGGTATTTGGCCCTTGTCGTATAATCGTTTCCCTTCGTTTATGTAATGATAAGCGCCTGATTTCAGGCTTTCGATTTCATCGATCAAGCGATCTTCCGTTGGAGGAACATGGGCTTGATGCTCCAGATAGACCTGTAGGTGCTGTTTGGCTTTCGGCGTATCACCCAGCTTACGGTAGGCCAATCCCAGCGCATAATGAGCTGGGCCAAACCGGGGAGAGAGTTCGCAGGCGATTCGGTAGTTCTCGACGGCTGTTTGCAAATCGCCCTGCACCTCTCTCACACGCCCCACTAAAAACCGGACGCGGGCAGAATCCGGTCGACGATCAAGCAACTCATCGGACACTTTCCTGGCCTGAGAAAACTCTCCCATCGCGAGTAGAACTTCCACAAGTTTCAGGCGCGCAGGAAGATAGCTGGGATCAAGTTTGAGCGCTTCTCGATAGAGCGAAGCAGCGGTTTGTGGATCCTCCCCTTCGGCTGCGCGGATCGTGGCCAGATAATAAACCCACGGAAATGGCTGCGGATCGAGTTGCTTGGCGCGCTCATAGCAGGCTGAGGCCTCTCGGTAAAGCTGGTAGGCATGCAGGGTCATCCCCAGTCGTCCATTGACCTCTGGATCTTCGGGCTTGGCGCGCGCCGTACGCAAAGCCTCTAGAATCTGCATCCGGGCAGACGGCTCAACAGCGGTAAGAGCCGATCCCTCAAACTGGGGCAACTCCGGCAACAGGACCGGTTCAGCTGAGGCTAACGCTGCCGAGTAAAGGCCCGTCAGCAAAAGAAACATCAATAACAATCCTGGTACCTGTGACTTATTCTAATCTTCAGTTGTGCGTCCCGCAGCTTACAACCGCTGATATCTTGCAGCGCCCTCCTGAGTTGATGTGAACCTTATTAACCTAAATCAGGTATTTACACTCCCGGCGATTCCCGACAAGCAGCCAAGGCGATTCCAATGCGGCGGCTGCACGGCATTGCTTGGCGGACGCGCCATGACCACACCAAACGACTGTGGCAATCACCAGCTTGCACGCAAGTGTCCGGGCACAAGAAGACCGATTTGCTGCGGGTCAGCGAATTGCTGCACTGAGTGCGCATAACTGCAGAGCAGTTAACCAGTGCCAAACGCTGGCGACTGATCCTGAGCTGGATTTTCCGCCCATTGCTGAGCGGCCGGGGAGTCGGCACCACCTCCTCGATCCCAATACCCTCTAACAAATCCCATTCGGGGGACCATGGGCCCCCCGAATCTGGTACGCGTGGCAAACTCAAAAGTGATAGTCATGGTCTCCGACAGATCGTGCAGGTCCCCGCAACAACGGACATTACTTCAATGAAAGGTCAGTGCGGGCAAGCATTGCCGACACCCAACTATGATAATCCTGATCTTACAAACCCTGTAAACCACATTCGCCAAGCGGCAACGACTCAAACCACTGCCCTAGGAAGGGTAACTCAATCAAAAAAGCCTCCCTGGGGGCTGCCGATAACAGCGCCCCAGGGAGGCTTGTAGCGTTCGCTGTCGCGGCCGCTGGATAACCGTTAGATTGAAACGCTCACATCAACTAGAAGCCGAAACGGAGTGCCCATTGTATCTGACGAGGCGCAAACGCATTGTTGATGCGTCCAAACCCACCAGCGCTCCACCTGCTGCTGGGTGCCGTGAAATTGGTGTGGTTGAATGCATTAAAGAGCTCCAAGCGCAAATCAGCATGCACAGTTTCGGAGATCTCGAACCTCTTGGTAACACCGATGTCAAAGTTCCAGAATTTTGGCCCCCAAGCGCTATTACGTGCGGCGTTGCCCGGCGTGTTGAGCGTTTGAAGCTTGTATGCATTGGCGTCGAGGAAGTTGAAACGATCAGTGTGAGGATCAATGCCGGTGTTCGCATCCCCCACTCGATCAGGGCGAAAATTACTCCCGCTGGAGCCGCTGTTCGAGAGGAAGCGGTATCGCTGCCCGGTGATCGGATCATTTCCAGATGAACGCATATGGACGTTGACCGGTAGTCCTGACTTACCAGTAACGATGGTGTTGAACTGCCAGCCTCCGATGATGGCACTCAGCGCTGGACTGATGTTGTTACCCCATTTCTTGCCACGTCCGTAGGGAATCTGCCAGACATTCGCCACCGATAAGCGATGACGAGTTAACTGTCGATGAAAAGCTCGTTCCCGCCGCCAGTCCCCGGTCGCAATGCCATTTTCGTCGGTAAGAATGACTTGAGCGCCATTCCCTGCGCCAAAGCCCCCCGACTCTGCTAACCCACTAGCATAGGTATACGACGTCAGGTTATACCATCCCTCGGTAAAGCGGTGCTCAAACTTGGTCTGAAGGGCGTGATATTCCGAATTGGAGGTCGACTCCCAGAGCTCTATGCTACCCAGATGAGGATATCTCCGATTCGCCGGAATGCTTCCGTCTACCCCGTACGGTGCCGTGTTGGGGCGGATAGCGGCTTCTTGATTAGCGACCTTGTTACCAACATACGCGACTTCAAAGGTCGACGAGGGGGTCAGCAGGAACTGTAAAGCCGCATTCCACTGTTGGACCGTCGAAGCCTCTATGTCTTGCTTACGGAATTGCCATCCGAGATTTTCGGTCCTGACCGCACCGGGATCCAAGAAGTCCCCGGGAATCGGCATGGCTAGTGTAAGCGGCGGTGGACCGTTCCCTTGGCGTGATAAGGTAATCGGGAGGGTATTGGGGCCATTAATCAGCAAGTTGCCTCCCGAGCCGTGAAAGTCCTCCCCGGAGAAGAAAACGCCATAACCACCCCGGAGGACCATGCCGCTTGCAAGCTGGTAGGAAACCCCAAACCGTGGACCAAGGTTGTTAAAATCCTGGGACTGCACGAATTTATTGCTTGCCTCTCTGGCGCCAAACAGCAGTGGCTGACCCCCTGGTGCGATAATCAACTGTCCCGATTGAAGGTCAAGATTGATGTTCGTAATTGGCGCTTTACCCCAGTACGGTGTTACGTACTCATAACGCAGGCCCATGTTGATCGTCAGTTGTGAGGTGACCTTCCAGTCGTCCTGGAGGTACATCGAGAAGTTCTGCTGCAGTTGCTCGCAAATCATATGAGTCTGGCCTCTCACGTCTTTGGGATGGCCGATCAACATATCGGCTGCGGCATCCCCAGTGTATTCGTGATCGAAAGTGAAGCGGGTTGTGCGGTACTGGAGATCAACCCACTCATTGTTCTTGTGCCGGAAGTCGAAGCCTATTTTTAGGGAGTGGGGTCCCTTGACCGTGGAAAGTGTGTTATTGATCTGGTAGGCGTCGGGGTCTTGGTACTGCGGCCGCCAGCCGCCGGTCCCTAGATTCTGATAACCGCTTATCACGATCCGCGGAAGGCCCCCGACCTCATCAAGCTCGGGCGGGACCCCCAGAAAACCAAAGTCGGTTGCCGTGACGCCGCCCACACCGGCATGCACAAAGCTGGAGGATGTCCGATTGTAACCAAAGCGAAACTCATTCACCGTAGTCGCTGAAATCACCCGGTTCCAACTCGCACCAAGGCTCTGGTTGCGCGCAAGCTGGGAACCACCATCCCCGCCCCCAGTATCAGCAGGGAGCCCCAAGGTGGGCTCCTTGTAGCCATTTGCGTCGTTGAAGCTGAAGCGAGCGAAGAAACGATCCTTGTCGGAAGCATAGTTGTCAATCCGGACATCAAACTTATGGACTTTATCGGTTTTGGGAAGCTGGACACCAAAATTATCAGCGGGTCGGCCACTGGATGCTAGCTCACCTGGCTGGTTCGGCGCCGGGTAGAGATTAATGAGTTTTTGGCCCAGCGGATCAATCAGAGTACCCGGAACCTGGTTATTCGGGAGGGGATTGAACGTTGCCGGATCCAGGAGGTCAGAGGTCAAGGCGCTGAAATCGCCGCTCTTCATCGCCGGTGTGGGCACTTCGCGGATCTGGAGTTCCGAGGTGTTACTAAAGAAACCCTCATAGTCGGCGAAGTAGAATAACTTGTTCTCGACGATCCGCCCACCGATGGTGCCTCCGAGCTGATTCCAGCTCAGTTCATCCCTCGGGGTCCCGAGCAGATTGCCTCGCCACGAATTGGCTGCGAGTTCCGCGGCGCGGTTGTACCACCAAGCCGAGCCGTGCGTGTCATTCCCTCCCGAGCGAATGGAAGCGTTAACAACGGCCCCGGCCGCACGGCCGAATTCAGCCGAAAAATTGTTGGTCATAACCTTGAACTCACTGAGAGTGTCCGGCGAAGGTTGCACGATTTGGGCAGAACGAGATTGCAGGTTGGTTGTATTCTGGTTATTGTCGAAACCATCCAGAATAAAATTGTTCTGCGTGTGGTTGTTGCCATTCACTACCAGCCAACCGGGGCCGCGGGAATTGGCGTTCAATGTGCTCTCGGTTGCGCCCGGCACCAGCAAGGTCAGGTCGGTGTAACGACGAGCGGCCAAGGGCAGCTCAACGATGACCCTACCCCGCACGACCTGCCCCAGAGAGGCATCCTCGGTTTGGATCGCGGCCACTTCGGCCCGTACTTCGACGGTCTCAGTCACTTGGGCCACTTCCAAGCCAGCCCGCACCAGTCGATTTTGGTTTACATCAATTATGACATCGCTGATCCGGACCGTGTTAAATCCCAGCATCTCAACTTCCACGGTGTAAGTTCCACGCGGAAGAGGGGAGAACACAGCTTGCCCCTCGGTCGAGCTGGATCTTACTGTCGAGGTATTCGTGCTCACATTTGTGACCATCACAGTTGCGGCTGGTACCGTCGCTCCAGAAGCGTCCTCGACCAACACCCTTAGCGAGCCAGCGTCCTGCTGAGCACCTAACGGTTGCGGCAAGCTAACAAGCATCAAGATCAGGGTAAATAGACCGATGCGGAAAATTGCTTTTCGCGAATTCAAATTGCTGTGTTCAATCGCTTCTCTACGATCACTCATAATTAGGATCCTCCAGTGGGCCCGATAGGTATGGAACTAGATTATTTATTTGGAATTCCAAGTTCCACATAACGACCCGATTAAAAATATAACACCAACATTCCGAAGCTGTCAACCACCCCCGGCATAAAATATTCCCGGCAACTGGAAAACAATGCCAAGAAATTTTGTAAGTGTATTGATAATGCACCTCTTCCAGAGCATAGTCCTACCCAATTTGCACTACATTTCGCGGATTCTATCAGTTCGTTTCACAGCTTTTACGGTAATTAATCGGAACTTCACCTCCGAAATTCGAATAATCGTAGCTATATCAGACAGATAGACTGAATCAACCTGCCAATTTACTGGCAACAAATTTGCCCGGATCGACCCCGAGCAAGTCGAATGCCTTGGCCTGCAGCGGCGTCGGCTTGGCGACCATCGGAAACGGGTGCTGCGGGGCGTCCGGCAGCGTCACCTCGTTCAGCGTGAGCGTGCCCAGATCCGCCAGCAGCGTCTGGAAGCTGTGCACGGGCAGCCCCTCGGGCGTCTGCTTGCTGGCGGCCTTGGCCTTGGTGCTCGCCGAGACCTGCGCTTTCTCCACCGGCGACTGCCGTAGCGCCCGCGCTCCCGCCCGGTCCTCCTCCTCGAACAGCAGCGGCGCCCTCCTCGAACAGCAGCGGCGCCAGACGCCGCCGCAGGTGCCATTCCACGTAATACGCCAGCATGCACAGCAGGATGTGCCCGCGCACATGGTCCTCGCTATAGACGAAGATCGGGCGCACCGCCAGCTGCGCCTCCGCGTTGATCTTGTCCTGCTTCCGCGACCAGCGGATCTCGGCGTCGGTCACCTCGAGGCCGAAGCGCTGCTGGACCTTCTTCACTTGCACCCCGACCGTGCTCGGATCCGCCGTGTTGCCGGCGAACACATCTACGGCCACGGGACAGCCGTCGGCCGCGCAGAGCAGGCCGAAGACGACCTGCTGCTTGCCCTGCTTGCCGTCGCGGTTGTGGCCGAACGCGGCCAGTGGAGAACAGCGCCCCTCCAGATAGCTGGACGAGACATCGTAGAGCAGCAGGGTGGCGCCCTCGAGATGCCGTCGGGCGAGGCTCTTCTCGATCCACGCTTGCCGCCCCAGCAGCCAGTCGAGCATGTCGAGCATTTCGTTGCCGCGGACGGGACCGAGGCCGAGCAGGGCACCGAGGCTGCTGGGGGCGGACTGCGGGGACAGGCCGCGAGCGGTGGCGAGCTTGGAGCCGGGTTGGAGCACGCGGGCGACTATGGCGGCGATGGCGAGGTCACGCCTGCGGCTGCGGAGGCGCTCGAGGCCAAGTTGACGGCAGACGCCGAGGACGGCGGCGACATGGCCATGGGGCAGGGAGCGGCGGATGCAGAAGGCCTCCTCGCCGGGGCGATAGACCTGGCCGCCGCGGAGCATGGCGGGGGGGCTGTTGCGGTTGGGGATGACGTCGACGTGGTAGGACATGGGGCGAGGCCTCTTACATGGAAACAGAATAGGACACGATTATACTGTATGTGAAGCATGAACAAAGATTATTATGCGCTTAGAACATGGCACCGAATATCCAGTTTTCAGTCCAGTCTGTGGAGCGGTAAACCGCGCTATTCCAATGATTTGGTGGACGGCGCTAGGGCTTAAGGGACGGTGAAGTTCCGATTAATGCGCGTTTCGACACCTGTGTGGATGATCTTGGTAGCAATTCGATCTTCGAGAGTGCGTAGACTGTTCGTTTCCACGGAGGATGTTCTAGCCGGGATTTTCATATTCACGACCTGGAAAACATTCTTCAATGATCAAGTCGGCGTCTTCCAATGCAGTTCCTCATATCCAATGCCGTCTCGCGGCCTGTTTGATCAGCACTACCTCGTGTTGGTTATAGGCCCTGAGATCCCTGGCTCCGACGAGTGCTGAACCGATTCGGATATTCATGCTCTCTTCGATTTGGTGAAGCAAATCAGCTAGCTTGCCCAGCGGATGCACGGTCTGTCAGAGAGGCCGGCTCTTCTTCGAGAACGAATCGGACTGCCCAGAGTGAATCGTGGGCAGCATGCTTGAAGACCTCCGCTCGCATCCTCAAGTTCTTGCTTGCTAACAGCCATAGACCGATCACAGTCAAGAACAGTTGGGCATACTCCCGAATTACGGTATCAACCTCGGGCGGCTCAACTGATAGCTTTCGTCCTTTGCTCCACTGCCAACTCGCGCGGAACAGGCTGTCCCTCACAACAAAGCATTCGGAGGAGTCAAGCCATAGAGGTCCGAAACAGCTTCGTCGTATGTCTCCAACTCTTCACAGGTTGGCGGGTGCTGTCGGAACTTACGTCCCAGTTCGAGAATTCGACATCCACACTCGGAGGCTACCTCTCCTTTGAGACTCGGAACGGGAAGTCGCGGCAAATCTGCAGTGAACAGACGTGGTTTCCAAGATCCATATGTCGCTGCGCTCATTAAGAAAAACCATACCGCGAAAGCCGAATTCAGGATCGCTGCGAGAGACATCCACTCTCGAACTAGGTTGTACGCGAAGCTGAGACGTGGAGTAAAATTATTCCGGTCGACGGGATAATCGCTCGGTGAACTAAACTTCGGGCTGTTCCACCGGACGGCCAAGCAACTCTGCAATGTCCCGCTGGAGGTTCTCGTTGGCGGGAATGCGGATGGCGTACTTCACCTCGCGCTTCTCCAGGGCTTCGTAGATCTCCGGCATCGCAAAGGCAGTGTCAGCTCGGATCACCACCTCCTTGCCCGCTGTCTGTTGCCGCTCGGTCTCCGGCAACAGCATACCCTCCCAACCGTCGGCGCTGTGAACATTTCCCGGTCGCAGCTTTGCCGTCAGGCAGTCGCCCTCCCGGTTGAACAGCAGCAATGGATGATAGCAGGTGGACTCGAAGTGGCCGTTGTAGGCGCTGCCCTCCTGCAGGCCGTACACGGGGATCTCCGTGCTGTCCATGTCCAGCACGATGCGCTGCGGCGAAGCAATTGCCTCGGCTTTCGCGATCAGCTCCCGGTTGATCGTCGCCAACCCTGCGAGGTTTTCTTCTTCTGCCAACAGCTCGGTCTCGAATGATTGCAACCTCGACGTCAGAGCGGCACCCCGATCCCAGATCTTCTCCGATCCAATCAAACGGAAGGTCGGATCTTGCGACAGGCGTTCCGCGTCATTCACGTCTTCGTATCCAGTCAACCGACTGTAGGCGGACTGGCGCAACAGATCGGCCAGTAGCAACTGCGTGTTCCTGCCGCGAGGATCGATCAGCGTTCGCTCGACGAGTTCACCAACGCCCAGGCGCTCCATACTCAGCTTGGGCGGAGCAATCAAGGTGTATGAAACCCATAGACTGCGTGACAGTGGTCATCAACACTTGATCGCAACGATACGCCCAGATCTACCCCGGTGGAAGTGGCCTTACGGATGTATGCGCGTTGGTGCCAAGGGAGCTTCTTCAGCTGAAGCTGCCATGAGTATGCGCTTGATCACCTGTGCATCTGCAAGGTCGAATAGTCAGACCCCAATCGTTTGGTTCCCAGCCCACATCGCAAGCAACTTAAGAAGGAATTCGTATCATTGCAACAGGAACCAACATTGCTCCAGATGACCTATGCCAGTGCATCACTCAGCCAGCCTACGAAGCCTTGTGCCGCATACATTCCTGCCACGCCACACCGCGTCCACGCTGTCTTCAGGAAGTTGAATCCATTTTGGTTCTATCTGGCTTGACAGCCTCGTGTACCTTGGCAATCGCGCGGGCAACATCCGCCGCATCCTCTGCAGTCCCCATAAACACATTCAAGGGCAACCACCAGGAATCTTGACAGGCCTGTTCCGCAATCGGGCAATCCAACACCCGGTGTGCATGATCCTGAAACAAAGGGTTGCAATACAAAGGATGAGGATAGAACTTTCGGACCGGGATGCCCTCAGCCTGGACGGCTTCAACAAATCTATCCCGGTCCATCCCGAAGCTGTGCTTTCTGATACGACCCGGCAAAATATAACGGGTTTGTACAGCATCTTTTTCCGGTGACTGCTGCAGGGCAAACCCTTCCACCTGACTGATTTCCTGCACAAAACGAATGGCATTTGCATTCCGCAAACGGATCTGCTCCAGCAAGCGATCCAGTTGCCCTTTCAACACTGTCGCCTGTATCCCTGTCATCCGCAGGTTTGTTCCCAACTCAAAGTGATCAAACCAACCACAGTCGGGGTGACGACCCACATTTGCTATCGAACGCGCTTTTGCAGCCAGACCGTTGTCATTCGTGATCAGAATGCCACCTTCTCCACTGTTCATTGCTTTTGAATTCTGGAAACTGAAAGCACCAAAATGCCCCAGACTTCCTGCCCTTCTCCCCAGGCTCTCTGCTCCGTGAGCATGGGCTGCATCCTCAATGACCAGCAGGTCATGCTTGCGTGCAATCTCATCAAATCGGTCCATGGAAGCCATGACGCCACCGAAGTGAACAACTATGATTGCCTTCGTGGTTTCGTTCACTGCTTCGAGAACCCTCAGTGGATCGATGTTGTAGGAGCCCAGCTCAATGTCCACGAAAACAGGGATGGCTCCTACCCGGCTCACTGCTGATGCTGTTGCAATAAAACTGTGAGCTGGAACGATAACTTCATCTCCCGGCTGGATATCCGCTGCATGAAGTGCAACTTCAAGAGCCATGGAGCCGCTTGAAACTGCAATTCCGTAGGAAGCATCGTGGCACTGCGCAAACAGCGACTCGAACTCCTCAACTACAGGATTGTTCCCTCCCCATTGGGAACTTTCAAGGACAGAACTGATCCGTTCAAGGTCGTCCCTGTGAAATTCCGGCCAAGCTGGAAACGGAACCTTCCGCACCGGCTCACCACCGTCAATTGCCAGCAACTTCCTCGGCATGCCTTTCTAAGTTTAGAGATTCAGGGCAAAAAACATGCAAAATGGCGTAGGACTTTCAGCAGTGACTGTGTCTCCGTGAAACGGAATCAGCCTGCGAATTGTCATGCAGCGTGCTGCTCTGGTACTGTAACGGCTGAAACTTCTTCGACCCATGAGAAAGCAGGACATATTAAATACCGTTCTGGATGTCGGAATCATACCGATTGTCCGAACAGATACTGCTGAGCAGGCTGAGTCTGCGATTGAGGCGATCCACCACGCTGGAATCCATATTGCCGAAGTCACGATGACAGTTCCACACGCTCTCAAGCTCCTTGAAAAGATCTGTGATCGTTTTGGCGATGAACTGATACTTGGGGCTGGCACTGTCCTGAATGCTGCGACCGCAAGAGACTGCATGCTGGCCGGAGCAGAGTTCTGCGTCTCGCCTGTACTGGACTTGCCCACGGTAGAGATGTGCAACCGGTATTCAAAGTGCGTGTTCCCGGGTGCACTGACACCAACTGAAATTCTCTGCGCTTGGGATGCAGGGGCATCCATGGTGAAAGTCTTTCCTGCCGGAGTCCTTGGAGGGCCAAGCTACATCAAAGCCCTCAAAGCACCACTGCCTCAGGTTCTGCTATTACCAACGGGTGGTGTGAACCTGGGCAACGCTTCAAAATTCTTTGAGGCTGGTGCAAGTGCCGTTGCCGTTGGCTCTGAACTGGTCAACAGGCACTGGCTCGTCAATCGCGATTTCAGGAACATCGAGAACGTCGCAAGAGGATTTCTACAAATCGTTGCCGAATCTCGTGCGGCCTGAGGTCGCCAAGTGGGCGAGCCAATTCTCTCGCAACTCGGAGACCAGCCCTCCATTGTTCTGGTAAGGCTGCGCTCCCTGGGAGACACCGTACTGGCAACTCCTGCCTTCTCCCTACTGCGCCAGGCCCTCCCTCACGCTCATATCAACGTCGTAATGGAGGAGCGTTTTGCAGACGTACTTTCCGGGCATCCCGACATCAACGGAGTACTGCGCATCGGTTCACAAACTGGAATCCTACAAAAAGCCCGCTTGATTCAATCTATACGGTCCTTGCAAGCCAGTCTCTGCCTGGACATGCATGGTGGATCAACCGCCGCCTGGCTGACCGCTCTCTCTGGAGCACGCTGGCGTGCAGGATACGAGCACTTCAGGCACAAATGGGCCTACAACTTCCGGATTCCTCGTGCCCAGCAAGTACTGAACCGGGCATCAGAGGCAACAGTGCACACAGTCGAGCACCATGCTTCTGCCATGATTCACCTCGGCGCACAGTCTCACGAAATCCCACCCGCACGCCTTGCATTGGTAACCCCTGAGCCACACCAGCCCTATGCAGTCATTCACCCGGAAGCCACTTTCTTTACCAAACAATGGTCCATCAACCAGTTTCGAATGATTGCGAATGAAATCCGTGATCAATATCACCTGGAGCCAGTGTTCGTTACCGGAACAGACAATCCGGACCTGACAACAAGTCTGCAAGGGTTCAATATCCGGAGTGGGCTGACACTTCTGGAACTGATGTCACTGCTGGCAGGCGCGCAACTGTTCCTGGGCAATGATTCCGGCCCGGCACATATTGCTGCCGCATTCAATGTTCCAAGTGTCGTAATTTTCGGCTCTTCGGATTCTTCGATCTGGCATCCCTGGAAGACTGCGCATCGCATTGTGGAAACCACATGGGACTGCAAGCCATGTCCGGGTGACAGATGTTATGCCTTTGAGGAACCACACTGCATCCAGTCCGTCACGACTGAAGCAGTCTCAAGTGCAATATCAGAACTAATCAGTGAGTGCTGGAATCATGGCTGAGAAGATAAACCGCTGAATCAGCTAAAAAGTTGTAACAAACACGCACCGGTTTGCCGCCTTGGAGGTAATATGCCCTGTCCGTCTGGATTCTTTCCCTGGCCAGCAATTCCTCGAAGTCAAGGACTGTCAAAACACGGATGTTCGGTGATTCGAACCATTCATGAGGCAGATGTCGTGTTCTTGGTGCTCGTCCTTTGCACAGCAGTGACAGGCGCACAGACCAATGCCCGAAGTTCGGGAAAGCTACGATGATCCGACTGCCTACCCGCATCATCTCGTGCAAGACTTCCAGGGGTTTCTGGACCACCTGCAGTGTCTGGCTCAGGATGACGTAATCAAAACAGCTGTCGGGGTAGTCTGCCAGTCCCTTGTTGATATCTCCCTGATAGACCGAAAGGCCCTGTTCCACACAACGGCGTACTTTTTCCTGGGAGATTTCCACCCCGCGAGCCTGGACATCCCTGTGCTCCACCAGCCAAGCCAACAGGTCACCCTCTCCGCAACCAAGGTCAAGCACTCGCGAGCCCTCCTCGATCATGTCACTGATAATCCTGAAATCCCCGCGAGCGAGGATTTCATGTGCGGGCATGATCCCGGCAACTGCCTCCTTCACGGTCATCAAACTGCCTTCATTATAGGTTTGCGTTATTAACCGACAACCACTTCAATACCAATCGCATCATGGTCGGAAAGTATCGGTTCGCGGCCTTCACGGAACTCGTGCAACACAATGGGATCCGCTATTACGGCTTCCCTGACAGCAAACCAATCGATCTTTAACGGACACTTGCCGTCGTAATCTCGCAAGGCCCACTTGATAAAGTCGAAGCACCAGCCAGGCACCCACTCTCGCAAGTTTTTGTATGTCTTGAGATCCTGGGAATCGTAGGATGTCGTATGCTCATCAAGCACATTGGCGCTTCGCCAGTCGAATCCCCGGTGCTCGACCAGGTCAAACAATTCCTTCTCAAACCAGGTATAGGGGCGCAAGAAATGGTTGCGGATCACGTTCCCTGCACCAAGAAAAACCCGTAACCAGTACCCCATGATTGCCGGCAATGCTCCCGAGGAATCAAACGTGGTTGTATTCCAGTCGCCACCGATAACAGCAGGACCCGAGGACGGCAGCCCGTCAATCACACCTGCCATCTGGTCACGTCGATGCTTCTGTTTCGACTGTGCATCCAGATGCACTGAACAGACCGTAAGCTCGTAGTTCGGTAACCCGATTTCGCAGGCAATTGCTGTCTGTTGTCCCAGTCGTTTCTCCCTGCCACTCATTTTGTCGCGCCCGTTCCCAATCGGGATCAGACGCGGATTGCTGATGGGATATCTGCTCAGGATTGCATTGCCATGCAGTGCCAGGTCATTCTGCCCTTTCATCTCGCTTTCGATTCCAGCTCCCTTGGCAAGATTCAGGTAACAGGGAGCAAAGGCATAGTTCAATCCCAGCTCACTCGCCAGTGCACGGGCTATATTGCGATTCCCTGAGCGTGCCATGCCATTATCGGTCTCGGTCAACAGGAATACATCCGCAGCTTGCAAATAGGGATGGCTCCGGAACTCTGCTAGCTGCCCTTCGTACTCGATACCTCTTTCAAGGTTCCAGGCAAGTATGCAATAACGCGACCTCGTTGTTAGCTGGTCGTGTGCAAAGTTGCCAGTGTCAATCGTATTGAGGACTTTCTCAGCTGCAGGCCTGATCTGTTGATACGTCTTGCTTGCCAGCAGCTCTTGTGTGGAATTGCATTGGGAAAGCTCTTCAAAGTGTGGACGCAACTGGTTGCGGATGATGCTGGCAACACTTTCCTGTTCCTGCCTTTTGCCCTTGGTTGAAGGAACTCTCTCCTGCTGGTACGTTTCCATTTTTCAGTCTATCCACTTGCTGAACATCCACTCGAAGTAAGCTTGAGAAATCATGTCCCTCAGGAGAATCTTCGTGGATTGCATCGAAGACGGGACCGCCTTGACCCTGGGTAGCCGGGCACACCACCTGACCCGCGTTGTTCGCCTTAATCCCGGTGAAATGGTAGAAGTCTCCGACCAGAAGCGTGCATATACTGCTGTGACCGAAAGTTGCTCACCAGATGAAGTCCGTTTCCGCCTGCTTGAAGAACTTGCAACTCCCTCCTCTTCCATCCGGTTGGATGTGGCTCTGGCAATCATCAAGTTCCGCCGCTTCGAACGGGCGGTCGAAAAATTGACCGAACTGGGAGTGCACTCAATTACTCCCTTGATTGCCAGCCGTTGTGATACGAAGCTGGTTTCAGCAGCAGAGCAGCGTTTGGAACGGTGGCAGCGCATTGCTTTTGAAGCAGCCCAGCAGTCACGACAGCTTTCAACACCTCCAGTAGAAGCACCTGTTGGATTCAAAAAGTTTGTGATTGGAACCAGCCAGGAAGTTAAGATCCTTGCAAATGCTGGTTGCTCTCCAATCTCTCAGGATCTCAACAACAAGTCCGCAGTTTGTCTGATTGGGCCTGAAGGAGGATGGTCAGACGAAGAGCTGAGTCTCGCACGGGGAAATGGGTTTATCCTTGCAGGACTGGCAAGCCCGGTCTTGCGGTCCGAGACGGCTGCCATCGCTATGGTGGCAATCTGCACCAGTCACCTTGCTTGAATGAGTTTGCAATGAGGCGACCTCGGCATCGGTCAAGCGGGTTCCATGACAGGCTGCAACCGACATCTACAACACCCACACGAGCGTTGCATCTATAATCGTCTCCCGGTTAGTCAAAGCCAAGAGCCGGTCGTGCGCGTCTTCTAACAAACACGGGCTCCACCTCACTAAGTTCATCCAAGACCGTCTTGTCAATCTGGTCCCCGAGCGCGGAGGTGAGTTGCGGTGCCCAGGTGCGAATGTCATCAAAATCCAGGAACACCCAACCTCATTCAATGGACAACAGTCTGGAAGCCGACTGCACGGCTGTAAGGGTAAGTATCGGGAACTCTGCACCGCGCGGCCCAGAATGAAAATTCTAATTGTCGCTGGGCAACCGTGAGCGACCTTAATTCGAACAACGGCCGGACGAATGCATGGAATAATTTGGTAAAATCCGCCGAAATTATGTGAAATACAACACCGGGACTTGCTTTCAGCGAGCCTGGACACCCGCTTGACCTTGACATCGCTGCTCTTCTCAGCAATCATGAAGTGCACTCGACCTCCGGGACCACTCGACTGCCATAGCTGCCACAGCCCAAATAGTCCGAAACTTCGTAGATACTCCACAGCGCGGTCATCGCACTGGCCCAGGCGCATCGCGGCCACGAATGAGAGCCCGCCCAGGATTCCGACCTGTGACGATTCGATCAGGCAGGTGATCCGGCAGTTCGGAGCGCGGCCGATACCCAGAGGGTGGCACACAACTTGCACTTGGGATTACGCCGGTTCTCCCGTTCGCAGAACTCGCACGCCTGGCCGGCGCGGGTGAGGGAGCCGACAACCACCGTACTGGCTCCGCACTCATCTTCTTCGTACGGGAAATCGTTCGCTGTGTTAACCGTGCAGCAATGATAGGCCAGTGGTTTGCATTGCTACCTCGACTGTCCTGTAGAACTCAAGCATGGCCAAAAACAACCTGTGATTCTCGGCTCCTAGCTCGGTCAGCATCGTACATCTCACTTCGGTGGCTGATATCGGGAATGATAATCTCAGACCCTCTTAAGGCATAGGCTTTGCGATACTCGCCATGGCGGAGACGGAACTTACCGTTCCATTCTGAGAGCTTCTTTGCACCTCACGGCTTCGGGTTTTTCTTGAGGTCATTGATCCGTCGTACTATCTGTTTGCGGACCATCTCCGGCTCAATCTTCCCAGTTGCTTGATTGCATCTGCACAGAAAACTATCCCCAAAGTTGAAAGAACCCAGCGATAAGACATTCTTCCGGAAAATCCATACAACAAGATCAACTGAACTCCCTTCAAGATTGGCCCGGTAATTCGAGTACCACAACACCAGGTGCCATCACAATGCTCTGGACCGACGCACCCGGGGGCGCTGTACTTTGACTAGACTACGCCTGAATGGATAACCTCAAACCCAAGGAAGATATCACTCCGGACCTGCCCAGGTTTCGGGGGCATTTCTAACCGGAACTTCACGGCAGGTTCAAGCCGTGTTCATTGCACAACTTGTTGCTTTCACAGGGTTTTTCCTATCCAGGCGCGGCTCTCAACCTGTCACGGTTATGGAAACAGTCCGCTGCGGATCGACGCCGAGCAGGTCGAAGGCCCGGCGCTGGAGCTTGGTGGGTTCGGTGGCGATGGTGATGGCGGTCTTCTCCTGGGTGGGCAGGCTGACCCGGTTGAGGACGAGGTTCGACAGGTCCCCCAGCAGGGTCGGGAAGCTGTGCACGGGGAAGCCCTCCGGGTTGGTCTTGGTGTCGGCCTTGCGCTTGGCGCGCTCGGAGACCTCCGCCGGTTCGACCGGCGTGTCGCGCCGGGCCCGCGCCGCGGCCGGGTCGTCGTCCTGGAACAGCAGCGGGGCCAGCCGCCGTCGCATGTGCCATTCCACGTAATAGGCCAGCATGCACAGGAAGATATGGCCGCGCACGTGGTCTTCGCTGTAGATGTGGATCGGGCGGACCCGCAGATGATCCTTGCTCGTGCGGAAGGCGCGTTCCACGCCCGCGAGGCTCTTGTAGGCCGCCACCGCGGCCTCCGCCCCGAGGTCCTCCGCCGCCAAGCTCGTGCGCACGATGTAAATGCCGTCCAACTGCGCCTCGGCCGCGATCCGCTCCTGCTGGCGTGACCAGCTCAGCTGCTCGTCGGTCACCACGACCTCAAAATGCTTGCCCACCTTCTTGCGGTTCAGCTCGCGGCCCAGGCGGCGGTTGATCGCGTCCCGCCCGCGCAACGGCTCCCGCCCACGCTGCACCTGGGCGGCGATCCCCTCCAGGATGTGTTCGGTCGCCCGCAGCAGCTCCTCGCGCTTGCGCGCCCGTTCGACCCGCAGGCGCGGGTTCAGGCACACCAGCAGGCGCTCGCCGGGGAAGTCCGGGCTGCGAATCTCGGCCACCTGGTCGGGGACCAGCTCGCCGGGGCGCAGCGGGGCCTTGACGGCGGCAGGGTCCTCTCCGGGAGCGGGCTTGGGCCGCTGGAGCAACGAGCGGAGCTGCTGGCTCTTCAGGGCCGAGATCCAGTCCAGGCCGGCCGGGGAGAGATCCTCGCGGATGCGGGCCGTGGTGAGCATGCCGCGGTCGCCGACCAGCGCGATGCGGGTGATGCCGAAGCGCGTCCGGATCCGCTCCACCTGCCGGCCCACCGTGGCGGGATCGGCCGTGTTGCCGGGGAACACCTCGACCGCCAGCGGGCAGCCGGCGGCGGAGCACAGCAGCCCGAACACGATCTGCTGCTTGCCCTTCTTGCCGTCCCGGTTGTAACCGAAGGCGGCCAGCGGGCAGAGCCGCCCCTCCAGGTAGCTCGAGCTGACGTCGTACAGGATCAGGGTGGCGTCCTGGAGGTGGCGGTTGACCAGGCTGGTCTCGATCCAGCGCTGGCGGGCCAGCAGCCAGTCGAGCATGGCCAGCATCTCGTTGCCCGAGACGGGTCCCAGACCTAGCAGGGCACCGAGGCTGGAGTCAGCGGTTTCGGGCGACAGTCGCCGCGCGGTGGCGAGCTTGGAGTCCGGGACGAGCACGCGCGCCACGACAGCGGCGAGCGCGAGGTCGCGCTGGCGGCTGCGGCGGCGGTGCAGGAGGCGCTCGAGACCGAGCTGGCGGCAGGTGCCCAGGACGGCGGCGACATGGCCGTGGGCCCAGGAGCGCTCGACGCGCAGGAGGTCGGAGGGGTCTTGGACGGCGAGGCCGCCCTGGAGGACGATGCGGAAGCCGTCGATGACCTCGGGCGGGAAGCGGGAGAGGTTGGCGAGGGTCTTCTTGCGGATGCGCTTGCCTTCGCGCCAAGCCTCGCGGAGCAGGATGGCGGGTTTGTTGGCTTGGTTGGGGATGAATTCGACGTGGAAGGACACGGGCGATCGTTATGGGAACACTACAGGCACTGTATCAGGTCGCAAGACCAGTTGCAACAATAAATCAAAAAAATGTTGCGGCGGCCCTGGTTATGGGAACAAAATGCCAAGTACAGAGCCCGCGGAATGGGAAGGAGTTCTTTAATCTCAAGAGGTTATCGGCGAATAGGCCTACGTGAAGTTCCGTCTAACAGTGGGAAGAGGCCATACACTATGACCACAGGAATGGATGTCCCAGGTCTGCTGCGATGCGTAGCAGGCGCATGGCTGATGTTGGGCACGGCGTCTGCACAGACCGAGTTCCAGAATCAATACGGCAGGCTAACAAACCCTTTCTCGGCCGCGAGCCAGTACACCTCCATACTCACTGTGCAGCATGCGGGGAGTTGGCAGTTGGGGGACAGTTTCTTCTTCGTCGACATCCTCAATGATGGCGTTCATGACGGTTTCAACAACAGGGACATCTACGGGGAGTGGTATCCAACACTGAGCTTCAGCAAGCTGGCCGTCACAGAGTTCAGGCTGGGGCCGATCCGGGACATCGCGCTTGTCGGTGGTATCAACTTCGACGCAGACGCTGATGTCTTGAAGCACCTGCCCGGCATGCGGGCATCCTGGCAGGTGCCGGGCTTCGCGTTTCTCAACACCGATTTTACCGCCTTCATCGACGCCAGCAGTGGTGTCGCGCAAGGAGGCGCTCCCAAGACAACAACAGCTTCATGGTCGACGTCAGTTGGGCGCTCCCCTTCAAACTCAGTAGCCAATCATTCGCGATGGTCGGTCATGCAGAGTACATCGGCCGAATGACCGACGAGCTCGGCAACCAAGTCAGGAGCTGGATTCTCGCGCAACCGCAGCTCACCTGGGATCTGGATGCAATGTTTGGAGCGGCAAACCATCTGCTGATCGGAATCGAGTACCAGTACTGGCGGAACAAGCTTGGCACGGATAACCATGACAACGTCTGCCAACTGCTGGTGATCTGGCGGCTCTGACGGACTAACCCGATGGACTTCCAGGCGTACCAACTCGCCACTACCATTTACGACTTTCGGACACGAAACCCAGTGAAATCCAGGTGCACAGGCGGAAGGCCGTGATCTGCTGGTCAGGAACGGGTTCGCCTATATGTTCATGACGGGGCCGGAGAATCTGGAATACATGCTCGACTACCTTGGGCACCTCACGCATCAGCCCCTCGGACGTCGAGAGCGGAAACAGCAACGTTTCAAATCGCCGGGTTTGGCCCAACGCTTCCTGAACATCCAGTCCACCGTTTACAAGCACTTCTACATCCAGCATCATTTGCGCAACAGACTCAAGTTCAAACGATTTTGGAAAGACGTATTCAGTGTATGGGAAAGTGAGAGCTCGGCAACCTGAAAAGGAATCGATGGGGTCATTTGCGGTCCAACCCGATTAACGAAAATGCCATCCAGCCTCATCAAGAAGTACTTCAGGCTCGAAGAGTCGGGGACCACGGTCTCGCGAGAAGTCCTGGCGGGTGTGACGACATTCCTGACGATGTCTTACATCATCTTCGTCAACCCCTCGATTTTGGGCGAAGCAGGCATGCCGGTGGCCGCGGTTACTGCTGCAACATGTTTCGCCGCGGCTTTCGGCAGTATCCTCATGGGCCTCTACGCGCGATATCCGATTGCCCTCGCTCCCGGAATGGGTATCAATGCCTACTTCACCTATAGCGTCGTTTTGGGAATGGGAATCCCTTGGCAGACTGCCTTGGGAGCTGTCTTTATCTCAGGCGTAGTATTTCTTTCGTTGACACTCTTAGGTGTCAGACAGAAACTGTTGGAGGCCCTACCACCCGCACTACATGGCGCAACGACGGCAGGGATCGGGTTGTTCATCGCGCTCATTGGCCTTCGTAACACGGGCATCGTAGTCGCAAACGAGGCAACTCTTGTAGGACTGGGCGATCTGTCTTCTCCAACCGCATTGTTGGCCTTGCTTGGCCTTTTTGCGATCGCCGTGATGATCGGTCGCGGCGTACACGCAGCAATGCTTTTGGGCATACTGGGAACCGCAGCGGGAGCGTTCCTTCTGGGAGTGGCCGAGTGGACACCCGGTACGTTCAGCGCAAAAGGGGCGACACAGGCAGCTTTTGAGCTCGATATCCCGGCAGCGCTTGAACTCGGCCTGCTGGAGATTGTCTTTGTTTTCCTTTTCGTCGACCTCTTCGACACTTTGGGCACCGTCGTCGGTATTTGCAAGAAAGCGAATCTTTTTGACGACAACAACCGAATCCCAAGAATTGAGCGAATACTTGCTGCCGATGCTGCAGCCACAGTCGTAGGCTCGCTAAGCGGCACCTCAACCGTTGTCAGCTACATCGAGAGTGCCGCGGGGGTTGCGGTCGGCGGCCGCTCCGGACTGACAGCGGTCGTAACTGGGCTGCTTTTTGGCGTGGCCTTGTTCTTAGCCCCATTCCTTGGCGCACTACCGATTGTGGCGACCGCACCGGTACTGATCGTTGTCGGAACTCTCATGATTCCCACGATTCGAGAAGTCGACTGGGATGATATATCTGTGGCTCTGCCGTCTTTCCTGACAATGGTGGCAATCCCTTTGACGTACAGCATCGCAAACGGACTCGCGCTCGGCTTTATCGCCTATGACACGCTGCAGATCGCAAAGGGCAATGCTCGCAAGACACCCTTGCTAGTTCACATCTTGGCACTTGTCTTCGTGATTCGATTCGCCTACCTGGGCACAACTTGATTTTCAGCCGCCTCTAAAATAGAAGTTCCCCTGGAAGGCGTCCAGAAAAACCGGCAAGAGCAACATCGTCCACTTGATCCTTGTGGTCCTCTATCTCGGCTTTTAGCCGCTGGAGTCGTCTTTCTCGATCGTTAACCCTCCGTCTCGGTCAGCTTGAAGAAGTCGCAGGCTAGTGGATTACACAGATCTTGAAATGATTACGAGTGTCCCTTCATCGGGATAGTGGTGGTAGGACAAGCCCTGAAATCACTGACCAATCGTTACTCTAAACCCTTATGAAAGATACAAGAGCCAGAGATTCCTGTACTTCAGAAGCGGCAACTGTTGATACAACAGATGATTAACAAGGTGCTCTCAAGTATTTCCAGTACTAACAGCCAACGCATGCGGGACTGCATGGAGCGTTTCGATGAGTACAACTCGGAAGATCCAAACCGGGAAGCTGATGGCACCCCAAAGGAATTGCTGTACGCCCGGCGCATGTCAGCCTGGCTTGAAAAACTCCACTCCGAAGCACCGGAAGAAGTCCATCTGGCCGTCCGCGCACAGCACATCGGACGTTGGAAGTCACTTCGCAGTGATTACCCCAAAGGTCGTATCGGCTACCTCAAGTGGCGACAGGACTTGGGGCACTTCCATGCCGAGACTGTTGGAGCAATCATGCAGGATTGCGGCTACGACGAACGAACTATCGGTCGTGTCCAGGCGATTATTCGCAAGAAACAATTCAAGTCCGACCCCTTGGCCCAATTACTTGAGGATGTTGCCTGCCTGGTTTTTCTGGAGTTCTACTTCGAACCGTTTGCCAACAAGGAAGAAGCAGACAGCATGATCAACATACTCAGGCGCACCTGGACCAAGATGTCCGAAAAGGGCCACCAGGCTGCCCTGTCGATTGAATACACCCCGCAGTGCGCTGCGCTGATTCAAAAAGCTCTCAAGGATACATAGGTAAATGAGAGAACCCCGGTGTGTCGAATACTCCTGACTGTTTCCCTCGTCCTGGTTTGTGCGTCAGGCAAGTCATCGGCAGCAACTCTTGTTGACCGGACTGCAGAGGCGGAGATTGTTTTCAGGCATCACGCCAACCCAACACCCACAAAATATCTCATCGAAACCATGGGGGCTGGTGTCGCTGTGCTTGATTTTGACAGTGACGGCTGGCTCGACATTCTGTTCATAAACTCCGGTGCCATAACTCAGGACGCTCAAAAGCTACGTATTGACCGCTCAGCAGCAACTCTTGGAAATCGCCTGTTCAGAAATGACCGCAACGGTCACTTCACGGATGTTACTCCGCATTCAGGGCTCGCACAGCAAGATGTTGAGATCTATGGCATGGGCACAACAACTGCAGATTACGACAACGACGGAGATACCGATGTACTCATCACGGGATATGGAGGAGTGCAGCTGTTTGAAAACCGGGATAACGGGCAATTCCGGAACGTGACAGTCGCCGCGCGGCATGACGGCCTTCGCGCAGTTCGCCGGCCTGCTGAGCCAGCAGCAGCTCCAGGCCGCAGGCTGTTTCTACAGCCCCAGCCGGCAGTGCTACACCTACCCGTCGATCACGACGTTCCACAACATCCTCGCGACCCTGCCGCCGGAGACGCTGGAAACCGCGCTGGCGAACTGGGCCCGCCAGCAGAGCGAGCATCCAGGCGAAGTCGCGCAGAATGAAGAGGATACGGGCTGCGGGAGCGAGTCGGCGGAAGGCCTCCGGGACGGGGGCAGCCCCGCGGTCTCCATGGATGGGAAGGATATCCGCGGCGCCTCGAAGCAGACCGAGGGTCGGCGCCGCATGCTGGTCGCGGCCGTCGAGCATGGCCGAGGCCTGGTGCTGGGACAGCTCGAGATTGACAGCAAGACCAACGAGATCCCGGCGGTGCGCGAGCTGGCGGACGGTTAGACCCCGCCGGGCGCATCGTCACTCTCGACGCGCTGCACGCCCAGCACGAGACGGCGCGCTGCCTGCTCGACGACTGCGGTGCGGACTACCTGGTCACCGCCATCAAGGCCAACCAGCCGACCATGCTGGACGACCTGCAGGCCATGCTCTTCGGCCATGCCCCCGCCTGCGAAACCCTCGACAAGGGGCATGGCCGCATCGAACGCGAACGCTATACCTGCAAGACCGCTGAGACCAGCATCGAAGTGAGCTATGCACTCACCTCGCTGACCCCCGACCAGGCCAGTCCCGAGCAGCTCGCGGCCCTGGTCCGCAACCACTGGCACATCGAGAACCGCCTGCACTACGTGCGCGACTTCACCTACGATGAAGACCGCTGCCGCGTCTACGTGCGCGACTTGCCGCGCAATCTCGCCAGCCTGACCAACACCGCGATCTCGATCATCCGCTGCCAGCCCGAGTTCCAGTACCTGCCCGAGGCCAACCGCCATTTCGCCGCCCGGCCGCAAGAGGCTCTCGACCTGCTCCTGACTCCGCCCGGCCGCTAGCCTGCGCCCCTCCCGCCACCGTTGAGCTCCACGCCAGCGCGTCGCGCTGGAGGTGTGTCCGCTGTTCTCGGAAACACGTCGAAGATGCCCGGGCCACCTGCCCGGCACCCTCGCGACAGGCCATCGGGGCCGCACCCAGCCACCCACAAGACATGTGAGTCGGAATCAACTTCGATGAGACGCCCCAAATCAGGACAAAAAAATGTGCTGGTGGATCCGACAACACTTGACATTCCATCATTCATCGATTTAAACTCTCATCGGATACACTTTCCGATTCGTTGAACAAGGGGGGATCAGTGATGAATGCAATCGAACTCAATCGGGTCAAAGCGGTGTCAGTTGGCCAACAACTGGAGCGCACCGCTCGCTGGGCGTCTTGCCACCTGCTCGTGGCCTTACTGCTTCCGTTAATCTTCTCTTCCACGCTAGAAGCCCAAGTGGTAGGGAGCATTAGCGGCTACGTCAGAGATGCCAGCGGCGCCGTAATCCCCGGCGCCAATGTCGAAGCGATATCTATTGAACAGCAACTCGAACGCCGCGCCGAATCAGACGTTACCGGATTTTATAGGCTGCTAGCCATGCCACCGGGAACCTACGCGATCACCACTGAAGTCGACGGCTTCGAAACCCAAACCCAGCTAGGCGTGAGCTTGTCTATCAATGAGAGCCTGCGCCTTGACTTTACGATGGCGGTGGGGCAGGTGACGACCGAAGTAACGGTCGAGAGCACGGCAACCCTTGTGAACACAGAGAACCAGACCCTCGGGGCACTAGTGGACGAGCGCCGTGTGCTTGATCTGCCTCTCAACGGGCGTAATGTCATGGCACTGGCCAAAACGCTCCCGGGTGTCGCGCGAGTGGTTGCGCCCCAAGAAATGCGGCGCACGCGCGGTGGACCCAATATGAGTGTCAACGGCGGGCGCTCGGTTAACAACAACTACACGTTCAATGGGGCGAACTTTATCCATTTTGGCCGAACAACCGGGTTGAATTATCCTCCACCGGACGCAGTTCAGGAGATTCAGATTCAGACTCACAATTTCACGTCCGAACATGGCAACAACTCCGGCAGCCAGGTGAGCGTGATGTCCAAGACCGGGACGAACGAATTCCACGGAACCGCCTGGGAATTCCTCCGCAACGATCAGTTGAACGCGCGCAGCTTCTTTCAACCACGGCGCCCGGTTACGAGGCAAAACCAGACTGGGGTTGCCGTCGGCGGGCCCGTCAAGAGGGATAAGCTTTTCGTCTTTGGTCACTACCAAAAGCTCTGGAACCGGCCTGAGGTAGGTTCCACACAGGCTTTGGTGCCCTCTCCGTTGGAGCGGCAGGGGGATTTCTCCCAGTCGGGGTTGAGGAACCCGTTGAGGAACCCGAAAGATGGCCTGACCGGCGAGCCCCTAATGGATTCGCAAGGCTTTCCCTGCGTGCAGAACAACGTCATTAGCCCGAGCTGCCTGAGCCCCGGGACACAGAATGTCTTGAGCCAGTTTGTTCCCACGACGCCCAACAATACCTTCGTGGCGCAAAGTCCGGAACCTTCCGGAAATTACAGCTTCATGGCACGAGTGGACTTGCTGCAGAGTTCCAATCACACCATCTTTGCTCACTACTTCCGCGATCACTACAGCCGAACCTTTGCTCGCGGCACGATCAAGCCCTATAACGAGGCGGATGCCGGGGTGGACGTCCACAACCCCAGTTTCAGCAGCACCTATACCTTCAGCCCGACGTTCCTGAATGAAGCGAATCTCTCTTGGGTGCGAGCGGTGTCGTTTGAGGAGCCCAACACTCTCATCGATCCCAACAGTTTGGGGATTGCCGTCCCCGTGGGCACCAGCGGCGAAGGCCTGTCGATCACTGCACAGGGCAGGTTCCAACTAAGTCACTCAAATCCTAATGGCCAGAACTATCGAAACTGGCACTTCAGGGACACGATGAGCTGGATCAAAGGCCGCCACACGTACAAGTGGGGGTTTGAGTTCTGGAGCACCAACTGGGCGCTCAACACCGCGTTTACGCAGGGTCGCTCGGTCACGTTCACCGGCAATCGGAGTGGTGACGCAACAGCGGACTTTATGCTGGGCACGTTTGATTCGCTGAACGTCACCTTTGGGCAGCCCGGCAGCGATCCGATTGCCGAGGCGTACCATCTCTTCATTCAAGACCAATGGAAGATTCGGCCTCGCTTTACGCTCACCTACGGCGTGAGATGGGAACCCTACCTTCCCTGGGACCAGGAATTCGGCCGGCACACGCATCCAGATCTGGCGGGAGGATTCACCGCACGATCGACGGCAAGACCCGATTCTCTGCCGGGCGTGCTTCACCCAGGAGACCCGGGACTGCCCAAGAACGGGAAGCTGACCTTCAACGACATGAATAACTTCGGTCCTCGCTTAGGCTTTGCCTGGGACGTTTTCGGGGACGGAAAATTCAGCGTGCGAGGCGGCTACGGGATCTTCTACGATCGAATCAGCGCTACCACCGTACACTCCGCGGAAGCGCCCTATCGGGGAAATAGCAACCTGGAAGACGGACTCCTCGACGATCCGTTTGGCTCCTTGAACGAACCCCTGCCTCCGCCGGGGATTTTGCCTGGAGAGTTTGGGTGCAGCGGGCCCAGAATGACCCAAACACTGGCCGAGTTGGGAGGGCCAAGGGCCTCCGGGTTCCCGTTCGTCACCTGTGAATTCCCCACCCCACAGCGGCTGGTCTTGAGCGAGGATCATATGGTGCTCCCCTACACGCAGTCGATAAACTTGACGCTGCAGCGTCAGCTCAGACCGGACTTGATGCTGGAGGCAAGCTATGTCAGCAAACTGTCGCAAAAGTTGGACGGACACCGCCACTGGAACCCAGCCGTGTTTGGACCCTCGCTTGTCACCGGTGCGCCGCCTTCGAGTCAAAACGTCAACGAACGCGTCTTGTATTTCGAGACCCTTGGCTTGATGGATACCCGCGTCCGGGTGATGGGCAACGACTATCGGGCGGGGTACCACTCCTTCCAGTTGAACTTGAACAAACGCTTCAGTCGCGGCTTCTCGTTCCTAGGTTCTTATGTCCTTTCGAAGAACATTTCCAACATGGTTGACCCCTTGCCCGGCATCAGTCCCGGGGTCGGGAATCCCTTCAACTTGTTGCTCGATAAGGGGCGCAGCCTGTTCGATCAACGCCATATCGTTCGGATGAGCTGGATCTGGAGTCCCAGCGGCCCGGCTTCCGGTGCGGCAAGACATCTGCTCGGTGGCTGGACGTTTACAGGGCTCACAAGCATACTCAGTGGCTCTCCGATTCATTTTGCGCAGGGCACCGACGTCGCGCTCGATGGTACGGGCCAGCGGAACCTGCAGCACGCTCAATTCAAGGAAGGCATCACGCACGACGACCTTGTCATTGATCACTCCAGCCGCCACGAGATGATTCAGAAGTTCTTCAACACGGATGCGTTCGTCAGACCGCGTGATTTGGCGCCGGGGACGTACGGAAACGCCGGCATCAATATCGTCAGCGGGCCGGCGACGGTCGACACCGACTTCGCCGTGATGAAAGACTTCTATGTCCGTGAGCCACTCAGGATTCAGCTCCGGGGCGAGTTCTTCAACGTCTTCAACCAAGTGAACTTTGCGCAGCCCGAGCGGCGCGTTCAGTCGGGAAGCTTTGGTCGAATTCGCAGTGCAGATCCCGGCCGCGTCGCTCAGGTAGCGCTCAAAGTCATCTGGTAGGAAGAGCATCCTTGCAGTCAACGAGTGCCAAATCCCCGGCAGTTTGGGGGAATTGGCGCTTGCTGGCTGTGCAAGTTTGCTTGGGAGGAAACTTTACGAAAAGATGAGATGTGTCTTGACGGGGCGGTCAAATAGAGAAGGATTTGTAGGCCGATCGTTTTCGTTGAGCTTGTTTTCCACCGTCGAACTGTCTTATGTTACATTGATTGCCCGCTCTTGAAAGATGCGGGCGAAACAGGAGAGGAGAAATTCACATGTTTGTCCGTAGCTTGTGCCTGCTGCTACTCGGCCTCAGTTTGGCGATTTCAGAGTCGAACTTTCCCGGCATGCATTACAAGGTCGATCCGGGTTGGCCGACGCTGCCGCCCGGCTGGAACTTCGGAGAAGTCGCTGGCGTCGCTGCCGACGCCAAGGGCCACGTGTTCGTGTTTCATCGGGGCGAGCATCCGATCATGGAGTTCACGCCCGAGGGCCGTCTGGTCCGCTCCTGGGGCGAGGGCTTGTTCATCCGCCCGCACGCAATCCGCGTCGACCCCGAAGGAAATATCTGGACGGTCGACAACGATACGCATCAAGTCTTGAAAATGGACCCCAGCGGACGCATCGGCATGGTCGTCGGCCGGCGGGGGCAGAGCGGCGAGACCGAAGAGACCTTTAACCGACCGACCGACGTAGCCTTCGCCGCGAACGGGGATTTCTACGTCAGCGACGGATACGTCAATTCGCGCGTAGTGAGGTTTTCGAAAGAGGGCCGCTACATCACCGCCTGGGGCAAGAAGGGCGACGGCGAGGGCGAATTCAACCTGCCCCACTCAGTCGCCGTCGACAGGCAGGGCCGTGTATACGTAGGCGACCGCGAGAACTACCGGCTGCAAGTTTTCGACGCGAATGGGAAGTTCCTGACGCAATGGAAGCACGTCGGCTCGCCGTGGGGCCTCGACATACAGCCGGATCAAACCTTGTTCATCGCAGACGGCCATAACGACAGAATTTTGAAAGTCAACCTTGAAGGCAAAGTGCTCGGTGCGTTCGGGAAGAACGGCCGCATGCCTGGCGAGTTAAGTTTTGTCCACCATCTCGGGCTCGACAGTGCAGGCAACATATTTGCAAGCGAGATCAAGAATCAGCGGGTGCAGAAATTCAGTCCCCGATAAACACCGCGGTGTTTCGGTGTCGCCGGCGGCGCCCTTGCGATGAACGCATTCCAGCCGATCTTTCGCTGCCTCTCTCAAGATAAAGCCGTCACACGAGCGCACATTCCACCGCACGTGTGATGCCGGCGTAATCTGGAGTGACCCCCATTTGGTGGACAGATGAAGTAGCGTGAGACGAGCTTGGAGGCGTTCGGGACCGCGCTGGACAGCCAGGCCGTGCTCCTCCGGCTGCGGGCCGTCGCCGCTTCCGTCCACGCCCTCGACCTCTCCCCGCGCTCCTTCCGCACCGACTTCGGCGGCCTGTTCCTGTTCCTGCCCTTCCTCGCCCAACTCGACTTCGACGCCCACGTCCGCCGCTGTCGCCTGCCCGGTTCCGCCGCCATCCCCGCCGCCTGCGCCTGCCGCTCCCTGCTCGCCCTCAAGCTCTGGGGTGTCGGTCGCCCCTCCCGCCTCATGCCCGACGCCCTTGACGAGGGCCTCGCCCTGTTCGCCGGCCTCAACTCCATCCCCAAGCGCTCCACGCTTTCCGAGTACTCCGGCCGCATCGACCCCCGCCTGGTACCCAGCTGGACTGCCGACTGGCTCGCCGCCGCCCGCCACCTCGGAGTCCAGGGCGGTTGCTCGTTCGATCTCGACTTCCACACCGTCCCCTACCACGGCGACGAAGCCTTCCTGCAAAAGCACTTCGTCTCCAAGCGCAGCCGCCGCCAGCGCGGCGTGCTCGCCTTCCTGGTCCGCGACGCCCAGGAGGACATCTTCTGCTTTGCCGACGCCACCGTGCGCAAGGAGGACCAGAACGAGGCCGTCCTGCGCTTCGCCGAGACCTGCCGCGAACGCACCGGCCAGCTGCCTGGCGAACTGGTGTTCGACTCCCGCCTCACCACCTACGCCGTCCTGGCCCGCCTGCAGGCTCTTGGCATCCGCTTTCTGACCTTGCGGCGCCGCTCCGAGAAGCTGGTCCGCGACCTGCTCGCCGCTGAATGCTGGCAGCGCCTGACCCTGAGCAACATCGGCCGCAAATACCGCAACCCGACCGCCGCGTCACCCTGCCCGACTACCCCGCCGCGATCCGCCAGATCGCGGTCGTCGGCCTCGGCCACGACAAGCCCACGCTGCTGCTCACCAACCAGCTTGACGCCAAGGCCGCCGAGCTCGTCGACCGCTACGCCCGCCGCATGGTGATCGAGAACGCGATCGCTGAGTCGATCGACTTCTTCCATATGGACGCGCTGTCCTCGGCCGTACCGCTGAAGATCGACGCCGACCTGCAGTTCACACTGATGGCGGGCACGCTGTACCGCCTGCTGGCGCGTCGCATCGGGCACGGGCACCAGAGCGAGCGGGCGCGCCAGTTGTTCAACCGCTTCGTGCGCACTGCCGCCAAGATCCGCATCAGCCAAGAGTGCGTCGAGGTGCAGCTCGGCCGGCGCGCCCACAACCCGCTGCTGATCGCCGCCGGATTCGGCGAGGATCGCCCGACTATCCCGTGGCTCGGCAACAAGCAACTCCGCCTCGTCATCGGTCTCGACGAACCGAAATAATCACCTCCAGATACGTAGTTGTAGAGTCGGGGAGCGACGCGCCGTCCTTAGCAGGAGGGAGTAGCCGTTGGCCGGAGTGCTTTCGCTTAGTACCGGTGCCTCAGTCTCCTGCGTAGTCACGTTTCCGCTCCCCGCTCATCGAACCCAGCGTGCAGTTCTCCTGCACTGGGCTCTCGGACGGGATCATGATTTCGCCCACGGGAGGCTCGCCGTCCGCACTCCAAGGCAGGCTAGGCCCCTGGCATTCCAGAGGCGCTCGTTCGAGAAGCGCACGTACTTCCCGCTCCGTACCTTGTGCTTTCGGCACAGCCACTGGCGCAGCCGCTTGGTCGCATGCTCATCGACGGCTCGGTAGGCCGGGCTGACTTGTCCAAGCTGGAAGTAGTTTGCCCAGCCGAGCAAGACTCGGTTCAGGCGTTCCACGACCGTCCGCTCGTCCAGCAGTCCGTGCCTCGCTTGTGTCAATTCGCTGATCTTGCGGCATACGCTCACTACGCTTGCCTGGCTCGGGCGCGTGCCAATATAGGCTCGTCCCGTACCCCAGCGGTAGTTGCGTCCGATGCGATACCCGAGGAACTCAACCGACTCCTCCGGCACTCGCAAGCAGCGGGTCTTCTCCGCGTTGACCGGTAATCGCAGACGGCTCCATCATCCGTTCGACAGCGGCCCACATTGCTTCCGCAGGGGCCTTGCCGCAGACGACGAAATCGTCGGCGAAGTTCGTGATCTCCGCATCGAATTGCCGGGCATACCCCAGCACTTTCCAGCCCAGAATGAAGCGACGCATGTAAACGTTACTGAGCAGTGGGGAAATCGGGGCGCCTTGCGGCGGGCCCTTCCTTTCCCGACGCGCCCGGTCCGTGCGGCGCTTGCCGCGCTTTCCGTCGTCCTCTTCCACGGCCATCACCAACCATGCCTTGATCCAGCCCAGCATCCGGCCGTCGCTCACGCGCCGGGCGATGCATCGCAGGAGTTCGGCATGCGGGATTTCTCCGAAGTAATTGGACAGATCCGCGTCAACCACCTCGCGGTGGCCAGTGTTCAGCAGCCGGTGGACGCGCTTGACTGCGTCTTGCGCGTTCCGGCCCTTCCGATAGGCATATTGCTCCGGTTGCAGGTCCGCTTCGAAGATCGGCGCTAGCACGAGCATCGCCGCCGTCTGCGCGACCCGGTCCCGAATACATGGTATACCTAGCGGTCGGAACTTCCCTGCTTGCTTCTTCGGGATCAGCACCTGCCGCACCGCGGTCGGCTGGTAGGTGCCTGCTTTCAAGTCCCACGCCAGTCCCCCCGAGCCACCGGTCCTCTCCGCGCTCCTCGATGTCCTTGCGCGAACGTCTCGCCGTCCACCCCTGCGGCCCCACCGTTGCGGTGGACTGCTCGCCAGGCGGTGCGTAGCACGTCCGCTCGCCACACCTTGTCGCACAGCGAGTAGAACCGGTAGTCCGGGCTTCCCTTCGCTTTCGCATGTAGCGCTGTCTGGAGTTTCCGAACGCTATCTGGAGCTTGTAGGTCTTCGCCAGTCTCCATGTCCTTCCCTCTTTCTTGCGCCTCTTCCGTCCCAAGGTCCCTTCCCTCCGTCGGCATTACCCGACTTCTCCGGTACTACGGACCTCTCCGCCACCCCGCCGGCCCAGGCTGGTCCTCGCGGATTCCCGGTTGGTGCGTGCGCGCCACCGATGGGGCTTCCCGTGTTGCTTCTACATCCCTCTTTCGCGCATGCCATCGCCAATACCCCGGCGGAACCGATCGGTGCTCGCGTTGCTCGCTTCCCGATCGCTAGCAGCCTTCCCCGTATTCCCGGCGGGTCGGCTTCCGCGACAGCTGTTTCGAGGCCTGCTCAGCGTTCACTCGCGTTACGGCCTGCGCGCTCGCTGAGTCGCCCTAGCCCGGATTTCTCAAGAGGGGTAGGGTATAAGGCCGTGTCTTGTGGTATAATTAGTTTGTTATGAACAACTTACCACGTAACAGGACGACGGCCTTATGACTACAGAGTGTACCACGGAACGACTGGAATTTGGGGGCCTGCGAAGGCAGCGAGTCGTCGGTCGATTTGACGGTGGGGAGCTCGGCTCAGATGGTGGCGGACTGCTGCTGCGGGAGCTGGCGCAGCGGACGGGGCTGTTCGGCCGGCTGAGCGCCTGTTTCCGGGATTACCGCGAGCCGCAGCGGACGCGGCATCCGGTGGAGGTGCTGGTGGCGGCGCGCGTGCTGGGCCTGGCGCTGGGCTACGAGGATTTGAACGATCACGATACGTTTGCGCCAGAGCAAGCTGTGGTCGCTGCTGTGCGGGGCGGCGGGACGGGGCCGGCGCAGGGCGAGCTGGGAGGCTTTGCCGCCGGGCAAGAGCACGCTGAACCGGATGGAGCTGACGGGGCCGGCGCTGGACGCCGGGGAACGCTACAAGAAGATCGTGGCGGACACCGCGCGGCTGGATGCCCTGCTGGTGGACCTGTTCCTGGACTGGCACGGGGAGCAGCCGGAGCGCATCGTGCTGGACGTGGACGCGACAGACGATCCCCTGCACGGCCGCCAGGAAGGCCGCTTCTTCCATGGGTACTATCGCAGCTACTGTTACTTGCCGCTCTATATCTTCTGCGGCCAGCAGTTGCTGGGGGCGCGCCTGCGGACGGCGGACCGGGACGCGGCGGATGGCACGGTGGAGGAGCTGGAGCGCATCGTGGGGCGGATCCGGAAGCGCTGGCCCGGGGTCGAGATCTGGCTGCGCGGGGACAGCGGGTTCTGCCGCGACGAATTGCTAGGCGAAGCGGCGCTGGGGCGGCTGCGGGTGCGCCTGGTGCGAGGCGCAGGGGGTGGAGTATGTGCTGGGAATCGCGCAGAACCCGCGCTTGAAACGGAGCCTGGCTCCGGAGATGGAGCGGGCTCGGCAGGAATGCGAGCGGACGGGGCAGGCGGCACGGGTGTTCAAGGACTTCCGCTACCGGACGCTGGACAGCTGGAGCCGCGAGCGGCGCGTGATCGGCAAGGCGGAGCATTTGCCGCGGGGGGCCAACCCGCGCTTCGTGGTGACGTCGCTGGGGGCCGAGCGGATGGCGGCGCGCGCGCTCTACGAGGAGGTGTACTGCGCGCGGGGCGATATGGAGAACCGCATCAAGGAACAGCAGCTGGCGCTGTTCGCCGATCGCACCTCGGCGCAGACGATGCGGGCCAACCAGTTGCGCCTGTATTTCGCCTCGTTCGCCTACGCGCTGCTGGAGTTACTGCGGCGCTGGGGCCTGTCGGGCACGCGGCTGGCGCGGGCGCAATGCGGCACGATCCGCCTGAAGCTGCCAATAGCGGATTTCTCAAGATCGGCGTGCGGATCCGGGTCAGCGTGCGGGCCGTGCGGCTGTCGTTCGACGAGGGCTTCCCTGAAGCGGGCCTCTTCGGGCAGGTGTTGGCCCGTCTCCAGAGCCTGCCCCTGCGCTGTTAGCAGCTGCACTCCAGCCATCGTCTCGAGCCCCGTTGTTGTTTTTCAGTTTGTTTCAGTGGATTTTACCAAATTATTCCATGAACTCGTCCGGTCGTTGTTCGAATTGGTTCACTACTGCAGGAGAGAATTGAGGCCGGGTAAAGGCCCTGTAGAACCGTATGTTTCAGTCAAGCTCGCCACTGTAACTCTTTCCTGCAGTAGTGAATTAATCCACAAAATTCCTCGGCCTTGCATCGGAATAATCTGAAGAATTTTGTCGAAACAAAGTGAAATACAACACCCGTCGGAGGTCGCCGGGGATCAGTGCGCCTGCAGGGCGGGTTTCAAGCGAAAACAAGCCCCAACAACCGCGGATCTGGCGACCCTTACCAGGCATCTGCCCGGATCCGACGCCCCACGCAACATTGCCAGGCTATCCATCCACCCCAAATGGACAAAACGCCTCCGAATCTAAGACTCGTGAGAAGGTCGGGCTAGGCGACCCTTTTGCATCGAAGTGCTTCAGTCCATTTTGTTACCTCCATGAACCGCTCCGATTGCTACCGGCTTGTTCCCAACACGCCCTCACCGGCCACTCCAGAGCCTGTCTCCGCCCCCACAGCCTGAGGTGTTTCACATCAGTCCCGCCCCCGGGCTGTGCCCGGATCATTCAGATTGAAACACGCCGCCATCTGCTAAGCTGCTGTGCAGGCGCGGTTCCGGCAGTCACGCCCCGTACAACATTGGTGCTGCCAATGCCCCAACATCAGTCTGGGTCCGGGTCAGCGATCATTCACTAGCGAGGTTTCTTCGGAAGCTCTCCTCCAAGCCAGCATCCACAGCCAACGCCATCCCGGGCCGGAACCCGTGCCCCGAGCCCTGCTCGGCGCAGCACAGGCGGAGCACCGCGGTCCCGTGCGGTCCGCTGGGTGGGGGTGGGTGTGCTCAGAGGGCCCTAAACAGTCCTAAACAGCCCTATTGTGTTTCAAGCCAGGAGTGGCACAGCAGGAACCCATTTGTCAAGTCCAAGTTGTGTGTAAACGGTAGGGCGCAGCTGGGTGAAATCCACCCCGCGCTCATCGAGATCGCCCAGCAGTTCGCCCGCCACCAGCGCGTTCTCGGTGGCCCCTTGGCTCATCCCCAGCACGATTTTCCGCCCGTCCGCGGCCAGTCCCAGCGCCACAATCAGGTGCTGCGAGTGATACTCCACGCCGTCAATATAGATGGCGCACAACGACAGCTCGCCCAGCGGACGTTCCATTAATTCCCGCAGCTTGCGGCGGCTCACTCGGATAAAATGATCGCTCACCGCGGACTTTTCGATGCCGTAAGCGTCGGCGAATTCGCGCACCGCCTTGCCGTAATTGCGCGTCGATAAACCGAGCATGAGCTTGTCCCACACGGCCGCGTCCACACGGCCGCGTCCAGCGGTTCCGAGCGCTGAAACAACTCGTCGCTGCGCAGCCTCGGGCGGGTGATCGGTGCTTTCTGCCCGTCGACGATGAGAAACCCCTTCTCGCCTCCCCAGCGGTAGTGCTGGCCTGGTTCGCGTCGCTGGCAGCGCTCGCCGGCCAGCTGCCGCACTTCTTCCTCCATGATGAGTTGCATCAACTCCAATCCGGCTTGCTGCATCAAGTGCCCGACGCCGTCTTGCAGCGCCGCGGCGACCTCCTTGAAGGGCAGCGTCAATTGCAGTGGCTGCTCACTGTGACTGGCTTGTTTCTGGAAATTTTGGACTGCTCGCTCGCGGTCAATCTGATATCGTTTCTTCATAGCGACTCTCCTTTTCAAAAAGAAAAACATCAACCCGAGCCTACCAAGGGCCCGGTTTGGAGAGTCGCTACTTTCTACGAACTATCGGACATCCTCGACTCCAACCGGCGATGTATCACGCCACAATCTGAGGAATGAGCTCGCCGTGCACATCGGTAAGACGCATGTTGCGGCCGTTAAAAAGGTACGTCAGCCGCTCATGATCAATCCCTAGCATGTGCAGCATCGTGGCATGCACGTCATGGTACGTGACCGGCTGTTCAACGGTCTCGTATCCGAATTCGTCGGTGGCGCCGATGACCTGGCCGCCTTGGATGCCCGCCCCAGCCAGCCAGATCGACATGGCCTTGGGATTGTGGTCGCGGCCCACGCCTTTCTGGGAGATTGGCATGCGACCGAATTCGGAATGCCACACTACCAGGGTTTCGTCGAGTAGTCCTCGTTTTTTCAGGTCCGTGATCAGCCCGGCGATCGGTTTGTCGACCTCGCGGGCGTGTCGGCTGTGGTTGTCGGCGAGGTCGTCGTGCGCGTCCCAATCGTCGTAGTTCGAACGCCGCTTGGCGCCATTGAACAGTTGCACGAAACGTACGCCGCGCTCGACGAGACGGCGCGCTAACAGGCATTGCTTCCCAAATCCCTCGGTGACTGGGTCATCGAAGCCGTACAAGCGTTTGGTGGCTTCGGTTTCCAAAGAGAGGTCGACCGTCTCCGGCGCGCAGCCTTGCATGCGATAGGCGAGCTCGTAGGAGGCGATGCGGGCGGCCAGTTCGGTGCTCTCAGGATACTTCTTGGCGTGCTGTTCGTTGAGCTTGGTTAGGTGATTGAGCCGGTTTTGCTGCTGCTGTTCGCTGATGCGGTCGGGAGGGTTGAGGTCGAGGATCGGATCGCCCGTGGCCCGAAAGACGGTTCCCTGATAGGCCGCGGGCAGAAAGCCGCTGCCCCAGTTGAGGGTTCCGGCATTGGGGCCGCCCCGGGGGTCGTAGATGACGACGTAGGCCGGCAGGCTTTGATTCTCTGTACCGAGCCCGTAGGTCACCCAGGCGCCGACGCTCGGGTGCCCCATCAGCAAGGAACCGGTGTTCCATTCGTAGTGCGCCAGCACGTGGTCGTTCGACTTGTTGACGCAGGAGCGAATGAGCGCCACCTCGTCGATGATCGAGCCGACGTGCGGAAAAAGCTCCGAGATCTCGATGCCCGACTGCCCGTATTTCTTGAACGAAAATGGGCTCGCCATCAGCGGGCCGGGATAGCCCTGCCGCACGATAACTTCGCCTTTGCCGGTGAGCGGCTGGCGGTGGTATTTCAACAGAGCCGGTTTGGGATCGAACGTGTCAATGTGGCTGACGCCGCCGGTCATAAACAGCGAGATCACCGACTTTGCACGCGACTTGAAGTGCCCAGCTTTGGGCGTGACTGGAGAGGTTATGTTTTCCGCGGCCCCACAGGCGCCCGAATTCGCGACGGCCGGGGTCGCCGCGAGCAGACTGTCGGCGCCGAGCAAGTATGCCAGCGCGACACCGCTGACCCCGCCGCCGGCCTGAAACAAAAGGTCCCTACGGGAAATGTATTGTTTGGGAGGTCGCCGATGGCTAACAGGCTGGTCTGACATTTTGCACGTCCTAGTTGATATAAACGAACTCGTTTAAGTTCAGGATCACGTGGCAGAGGTCGGCAAGCGCGGCGTGCGCCGGGTCCTCTGTCCCCTGATTTCGATGCAGGGCTGACTCCCGATTCAAGAAGGAGACGTTCCAGTCGAGTTCCTCCGCCGAGGGTTCGCGGCCCAGTGCAATGCGGTAGGCGGTGCGCACCTGGGCATCCTGCTCGGGTCCGGCGATCCTCCGCACGCGTTGGGCGAAGAATCCGGCCTGTTTGAGAACGGACTCATTGTTGAGCAGCGTCAGCGCCTGGGTCGGAACGGTGGTTGTGTCGCGGCCCTCGCAGGTGACGTTCGGGTCGGGTTGATCGAAGACGTCGAACATCGGGTAGGGCATACCCCGTTTGTAGTAGGAATACAGACCGCGCCGCCAGAGGTCCGGGCCGTCTTCGTTGACCACCCAGATCCCTTTCGCCACGGCCCTTCGCACCGACTCTTCAACGGCGGGGAAGTAGGGCTTGCCGCCGATCGAGAGGTTCAGGTTTCCGCTGCTGGCGAGAATGATGTCGCGGATGATCTCGCCCTCAAGCCTTTGCTGGGGGAACTTGTACAAATAGACATTGCGGGGGTCGACTTTGGCGTTTTCCTTCGAGGAAAAGCTCGAAGCCATGCGATAGGACTCGGAATTCATGATCAGCCGGTGCATGCTTTTCATGCTCCAGCCGTTGCGCACGAACTCGGTGGCGAGCCAGTCGAGAAGCTCCGGATGCGAGGGCTTGTGGCCCATGCGGCCGAAGTTGCTCGGCGTGCTGACGATGCCTTCGCCGAAGTGATGCTGCCACATGCGGTTGACCATCACGCGGGCCGTCAGCGGATGCTCCGGCGAGACGAGCCACTCGGCAAACGCGCGCCGGCGGCCAGTGGTAAGCCTGCCGTTATCGGGGGGGGGTTCGGTCCGCGGATAGCCCGTGAGAAGCACTTGCGGATAACCGGGAAAGACTTCGGGCCCCTTGGTCAGGTAATCCCCGGTCGGCAGGAAATAGGCTTTTGGCGGAACGTAGGGTTTGCCGACTTCGGGTATGTAACTACCCTCAAAGTCCACTTCCTTGGGGCGGCCTTTGCCGGGTGCATCGTTGTCACCGGGACCGTCGGGCGTGAAGCGGTAGTCGCCGTCGCGAATGCCGCTCGCTAGCGGCAAGGGTGCCGGCTTTTGCTTTTCGAGTTTCCTAATCTCGGTCCGCAGGTTTTCGACCTCAGTCTGATCTTCCTTGGGCATAAGAGACCGGAAGCCGCGGCCGGCTCCGATCGACCGCACTTGAGCAGCCAGAAGCTTCTGTCCTTCAGTGCGCTCTTCCTCGGGAGTGTGGACGGCGATTTGAATGTCTTCGGGAAACTTCTTGAGCCGCTCCTCGAACGACTGTTCGCGGTAGGGTTTTTCGATCTCTGCCACACGCTCTAGAAGGGGCTTGATTTTGTCGTCCATTTCCGCCACACGAGCTTCGTGCCGGGCCACCTCGTCGGGTGGGGCCAGCGGAAACTCGTAGTCCACGTATGGGAAGAAGACCGCCTGCATGCCGTAGTAATCCGTCTGCAGAATGGGGTCGAATTTATGATCGTGGCAGCGGGCGCAGTTGACGGTCAGCCCCATGAATGCCCGGCTGGTAGTGCCGATCATGTCGTCGAGATAGGTATAGCGGTATGCAGGATTGTCTTTTTCGCGGAACGCCACCCGCGGGCCGACGCGGTGGAATCCGAGGGCCGTAACGCTGTCGAAGGTCATGTTGTCGAGCTCGTCGCCGGCTAACTGTTCGAGTACAAAGCGGTTGTAGGGTTTGTCCTCGTTGAACGCCTGGATAATGTAGTCGCGATAGCGCCAGGCGTTGGGATTGTCGAAATCCTGCTCGTATCCTTTACTGTCGGCGTAGCGGGCGAGGTCGAGCCAGTGCCGCGCCCATCGCTCACCGTAGTGCGGCGATTCGAGCAGCTTGTCGACCAGCTCGGCGAAAGCGCGGGGCGAGTCGTCGGCGACGAACGCCTCGACCTCCTCGAGGGAAGGCAACAGCCCGAGCAAGTCGAGGTAGGCGCGGCGGATGAGGGTTCGCTTCGCGGCGCGCGGTGCCGGCGTCAACCCTTTCTCCTCTCTTTTTCTTTGAACGAAGGCATCAATCGGGTTTCTGGCCCACCGCGAATCAGCCACTTCCGGAACCGGATGGCGGACCGGCTTTTGAAATGCCCACCACTGGCGGTCTTCTTCGGTAATTCCGCGTTTGGAGCCGGCGGGCCTGGAACCTGGCTGTACGTGATTGCTCTCCGCTACCCACGGAGCCCCCTGTTCGATCCATCGGCGGATCGCTTCGATCTGTTCCGGCGCGAGTGCGCCTCCCAGCGGCATCGCCGGTTGCTTGGCGCCGCTTACGCGAAGGTATAACGTGCTGGCCTTGGCGTCACCCGGTACGATGGCCGCACCGCTTTGGCCCCCTTTCAGGAGCGCCTCACGAGAGCGCAGGTCGAGACCCGCCATTTGCTGAGCCTCACCATGGCATTGGACGCAACTTTGCTGAAAGACCGCGGAGACTTCGAAAGAGGTTTTGCCGTGCTCGTCCTGCTGTGCCGATACAAGCGGCACCCCCGCCACAAGCACAGCGGCCCCAATAGTGCGTAGACACCAATTCATAGTACTGATGCTCTCTCCGTCAATCAATCATCAACGATCTGCCGACAACAACGATGATACCATACCGCTGGAAAGGCTTGCACCGGCCACAAATACGGAGCTTTGATTCGGTTAATTGCACATGTGTCCGTCGATCATGACTGGCAAGCCCAACGATAATCGATGAATGATAGTTTGTCATGTCAAGCTCATGCGGGCCAGCAATTCTAAATTTGGGGTTTCTTAGGGGTTAGCGGTCATCGTAGGAACCGGAACCAAGGGACTATTTGCTGGGGGCTTGACTTTTCCGGTGCCGTTTCCAACCATAAAATGTGGCCTTTGTTTCCGATTCCCTCCTGGATCCCCTCCTACACAGCTTCCGCCAGGCCGCCGCCGCGCTCCCCGACGCCCGCCGCGGCTCCAACAAGCGCTATGCCGTCGCCGATGCCGCCGCCTGCGCCCTTGCTACCTTCTTCTTCCAAGCCCCCTCCTTCCTCAGCTTCCAGCGCCGCATGCAGACACAGTCCGCCCGTTCCAACTGTCACACCCTCTTCGGCGTGCAGGCGATCCCCTGCGATGCCCAGATCCGCAATCTGCTTGACGGCCTCGCCCCCTTCGAGCGCCTCGGCGGCCGCCTGCTCGTCGCCCTCGACGGCCTCCAGATCCACTGCTCCGACTCCATCCGTTGCGAGCAGTACTCCACCCGCCATGTCGGCAAGCACAAGACCGAGCAGTACTTCCATACGATGCTCTCGGCGACCGTCGTCGCCGACGGCCACAACCGCGTCATCCCGCTCATGCCGGAGTTCGTCCAGCCCCAGCAGGACCCCGCCGCCCAGCGGCCCGAACTGACCGAGAAACGCCGCAAGCAGGACTGCGAGCGCAACGCCGCCAAGCGCTGGCTGCCGGCCCACATCGACGAGCTGCAGACCTACCGGCCCGTCTTCCTCGGCGACGACCTGTACTGCTGCCAGTCCCTGTGCCGACTGGTCCGCAACCTCGGAGCGGACTTCCTCTTCGTCTGTAAGCCCAGTTCCCACAAGCGCTTGCAAGAAGTTCTCCATGACGATTTCATCCACTCCAGCGGCTGGATCAAGGCCCGCAACCGCAACAAGCAGGTCGAGCGGCACCGCTACCGCTGGATGCACGGAGTGCCGGTCCGCGACAGCGACGACGCCGTCATGGGCAGCTGGGTCGAGTTCGTGATCGAGCGCAACGGCCAGCGCACCTACCTCAACACGTTCTTCACCAGCCTGGAGGTCACGGCCGCCAACGTGGCGGAGATCGCGCGCGCAGGCCGGGCCAGATGGAAAATCGAGGAGGGCTTCAACTGCCTGGCGCGCCACGGCTACAACATCAAGCGCAATTTCGGGCACGGGAACAAGGGCCTGGCCAACCTGCTCGCGACGCTGAACCTGTTCGCCTTTGCGCTACACGAGGTCCAGGACTGTGCCTGCCAGCTGTGGCGGCGATGCCGCCAGCGGGCCGGCACGCGGCGCGAGTTCTTCGAGGAGCTGCGCTACCTCACCAAGCGGGAGTGCTTCCCCAACTGGACCGTGCTGTTCGCGGCCCTGCTGGAGGAAGCCCCCTGTATCTTGTTTGAAGGCTTCTTCGTAAGGGTAGCTGGTTTGATGGACCTGATCTGAAACAGAGGCCGGGGAGGGGTTGCAACATCCTCCGCGGCCAGTTTCCATTCTCTTGAGTAAGCGGTCGGTCGGGCTGGCAGGCCTGTATGGAGGGGCCTGACTAAAACGAGTCAACTCGCCGGAAACAACCCATTGCCCCCGGTGCCTTTTTGAGCACCTGGGGGGGACCCGTGTTCCGGATGAGTGCTGTGATGGATGCCCCGTGAGGAGTCTGTGCCTTGGAGCACCAATACAGGGATTGGCAAGCATTGCGGCGACTCAAACATTTGCAAGGAGTAACAACACATGCATCAGAAACAATTCTACGTGGGCGTCGATTGGGCGTCTCAATCGCACCATGTCTGTGTGCTGAAGGCCGACGGGGACCGGCTCGGAGAACAGGTCTTCAAGCACACTGGCGAGGGTCTTGCCCGCATGGCGGGCTGGATCCTCAAACTTGCACAGTCTGAGCCGGAGCTGGTGCAGGTGGCGATTGAGGTTCCGCACGGCCCGGTTGTCGAAAGTCTGCTCAACCGTGGCTTCCAGGTCCATTCCATCAACCCCAGACAACTCGACCGCTTCCGTGACCGTTTCTCGCCAGCAGGAGCCAAGGATGACAGCCGCGATGCCCATGTGCTTGCCGATGCACTGCGCACCGACCCCCGTTGTCTGCGCCGTCTGGAACCGCTTGATCCGCTCCTGGTTGAGTTGCGCGAGTGGTCCCGCATTGCCGAAGAGCTGACCCGCCTGCGGACGCGCCTCAGTCACCGCCTGCGTGACCAGTTGTGGCGCTATTACCCACAGTTTCTTGACCTTGGCAGCGACCTCGCTAATAACTGGATGCTGGTCCTGTGGGCTGTCGTCCCCACACCGGACCGCGCCCGCATAGTGAGTAAGGCTACCATCGCCAAGCTGTTGAAAACACATCGCATCCGACGCCTTGACGCGGCTGGGGTCCTGGCCAGACTGCGCACCGATCCACTCCCTGTGGCCGCGGGTACAACCGCAGCGGCCACCGCTCACATCCAGGTTCTCAGCAGCAGTCTCAACATGCTCAATGAGCAGCTGAGCGAGGCCCTTGAGCGCCTGGAGCACTGCACGGAGCAACTCGCTGCAAGCAACGACAAGACGGCAACAGAGCCTGCCAGGCAGAGTGATGGAGCGATCCTGATGTCCCTGCCGGGAGTGGGTCGAACCGTACTCGCTACACTGCTCGCGGAGGCTTCCGATCCCCTGCGAAGAAGAGACTATCACGCCTTGCGCTGCTTGAGTGGTGTGGCCCCTGTTACCAGAAGCTCGGGCAACAGGTGCATCGTCGTACGACGTCTGGCCGCCCACCGCCGTCTCAATAATGCTGTCTATCACTGGAGCAGGGTTGCCGTGCAGCACGACCGGATCTGCCGCGCCAAGTACGACGCGCTGCGACTGAAGGGCCACAACCACGCCCGTGCCTTGCGGTCCGTCGCTGCTCGGCTGCTCGCTGTGGCCTGTGCCATGTTGGCAAGCGGAACGCTCTTCGATCCGGAGCATGCGGTGAAGCAGTCTGCAGCCTGACCTTCGCCTGGAACAGTTTTCTGGCTGGCCTGGCAACTGGTGGGGAGTCTGCCCTGTGATTCCCCCTGGGAGCCTGCCGAACCCTCTCTCCGTGCAAACCGCTTGCTGGGCTGTGGGAGGGGGTTCGGGGGAGGGCGCAGCGCCTCCCCTGACTGCAGGAGCCTGGCAGCAGGCAGACCGCCACGGGAAACGTGGCGGTGCCTCAAGAGCCATTTTGGGAATGACTCGGGTTTTTCCCCTGGTGAAGTCTCGCCAGGTCCACTGGGAGTAGCGGCCCCTTTTTATAGCTCTTTTGGCCTTGACAAATGGTGAGGAGTCCCCCCCCCCCGCATGCGCCGCCGCTGGCGTGCTGAACCGGCTCTGTCCGCTGATCGTCGGCTTGCCGCCGGCGTTGCCCCGGTGCGTCTCCGCATCCGCTCCCGGGCCCCGTTCCGGCCGGCCCGGAGCAGGCGGCTTCCCCACGGATGCCTTGTACGCCCCGCATCCCATGCAGCCGCGCGGTTTCCGGTCCTTCCTGCAGGACTCCAGTCGCCAATTCGCGCCGATTCGCGTCTTGGCTACGATTGGTGAGATATGCGGGATATCCCCAGTTACTGCCCGCCAATTGAGCATCAGGCCATCACAAGCAAGCTGTTCCTCAACAAGGGCGGCAACAGGTTCCAGGATGCATCAGTGTCTTCCGGCCTTGCCAAAATGCCCGGCAAGGCTTTGGGCATTGCGTTCAACGATGTGGAACCGGATGGCGATATCGATATTGTTCTGGCCAATGATTCCACTCCCCAGCAACTGCTGATCAACCAAGGCAAGGCAACATTCATGGACTCTGCAATGTCAGCTGGTGTCGCTTACAACAAAGACGGAAGAAGTTTTGCCGGCATGGGTGTCGATTTCGAGGACTATGACAACGACGCCAGGAGACTGCTGCCATCGCTTGACCATGCACAAGGCTGGACGAAACGGACTTCCGGATTGCTGTACAGTATTCGTGGCCCTGATGCACCGTTACCGGCAGAGTCCAGCGAAACAATCCGCAACTCGTAATGCTGCCTGGAATTGAACCAGGCGTAGGCGAGTTGCTCACCATCGGGAGCAAAAACAGAAAAATAGGCAAATTCTCCGGATTTGCCATGTGGATCTTTATGTGTCAGCAAACGAACTGAACCGTTTTCTACACTCCGGACTGCAAGGTTGCCACTTGCAGGATCAACGAATGATAGCCACTGCCCGTCAGGGGAAGGACTGCCCCAGAGATTGACTTCCTCTCCGGCCCATACTCGATTTGGCTGTTCCCCGGCGTTGAGAGAACAGATCCCGAGTGCCAGCAACGTCAACCATGACTGATTCCTTGCAGCAGCTCTCACTCTCATCTCCTTTATGTCACCAGGCCTTGTCGGTCTCAAGGATCAATCAGCTCAATGCTCTCGGCTACATAGCGCTGGTAGGTCACGCGGACAGGTTGCAAACCCGCCTCGCGGCAGGCCGTGTATTCGACAATCCGCAATGCTGTACTGGGTGATTGGCGGACTACCTGGCCAACACCAAGTGCAAACGAAATCTGGATCTCACTCATCCCCGCTTCGACTTCATGACTCTCCACCTGTTGCCACATCTGTTCAGTCCAGAAATCGTAGATCTCACGAGGATCCTTGATGAAGAAAATATCGTCCACAAAGACGCGCTCGGGACTACCCACCAAAATGTAAGCTTCACGACCATTCTTGTCAAAGACAAGCGCTACCCCTGAATCACGGACAACCACTGCTCGGGGCACAATCCGTTCCAGAGGTTCAAACAGCTGCCCACCAGGTTGATAGCTCCAGTGATACCCCTCCTTGATCCACAAGGGCATGCCAACCAGTTTGCGCTTCGCCGATTCAAGGTCACTGACGTAGGATTTCGGGATAAAGGCAAACAAGTCCTTGTGCAACTTCACCCTGGGCTGCTCTTCTCGCCCCAGCGTGAGATTGGCAATCCGGTTCCGTTCATACAGGTGATAGCCGAGATACAACAGTGCGACAACCAAGCCAACTTTCACACTCACCCGGACCCAGAACATCCCCTCACTGTCCAGCCATTCCCTCGCCATCATCTACACCCGCGAGCCAGTAGGTCTGGCATCCCCTTGAATGATCCGCTGCCCCACATGACTGTTGCACACAATAGTCTCACTTGTAAGCAAGATACAGCACACTGACACCGCCAACCATGGACTTGTGCTCAACACGATCAAAGCCTGCTTCCAGTGCCAGTTCCGATACCTCCCGTGGACTCAGAAACTGGTTCACTGATTGCTGCAGGTAAGAGTATGCACCCCCGCTGCCAGACAATGCGTTGCCGATGCGCGGCAACACATTCCGAAAATAAAAGTTGAAAAGCCCTCCCCACAAACGCGATTCAGGCTGTGAAAACTCAAGGATCGCCAAGCACCCCCCAGGGGCCAGTAAACGCAACAGCTCTTCCATCCCTCGCTGGTAATTGGTGAGGTTGCGAAAGCCATACGAAACAGTAACCAGGTCAAGGGATCCATCTGCAAGTGGCATCCGTATGGAATCAGCTTCCATCAACATGCACGGTAACCCCGCCTGCTGCAGTTTCGAGGAAGCCCCGCTCAGCATTGGCCTGCAGTAGTCGCTTGCAAAATAGGCTGGAGAAATTTCCGGGCACAGCCGTTGATGAGCCTGCAGCAAGGAAATCAGGACATCCCCGGTACCACAGCACAGGTCCGCAACTCGCAGACCATCCCGCTGCAGGTAAGGCTTGACCGCCTGTACCAGCCGTCGTCTCCAGTACCGATCCAGTTGCCCGGACAAAAGATGATTCAGCAGGTCATAGCGTCCCGCAATCCGCCCAAACATCTCACACACTTCCCGTGAGGCTGCCGCTTCATCCCCTGGTGCGACTCCCACAGGGGAGGCTCCTTGTACCGTGGTCTTCAGGCTCACGGTTCCGTTGCAACCACAGCCTGCTCCCTCGACACCTGCAAGGCATGCTCAATTGCGTCGATTACCTGTTCGGAAGGCGGGTCCAGTTCCTCACTCACCTGGCCAATTGCATCTGCCAAGACAAACCGTAACTTGCCGTCAACCGACTTCTTGTCACCAGCAGCCCGTTCGGCAATACTCCGGGCATCCAGGTCTACCAGGACAGGAAGTGACCTGTAATTGCAGATCACAGATTCAATGCGCCTCCGTTGCTGTGCGTCCAGACGACCCCGCCGCTCTGACAGCCTGGCAGCGGCTACCATTCCGAAAGCTACAGCCTCACCGTGGAGTAATCCATAGCCCGTTTCCGCTTCCAGGGCGTGCCCCAGTGTATGCCCGAAGTTCAGGATCCTTCGCAAACCACCCTCGCGCTCATCCTGCTTTACAACATCAGCCTTGATACGCACGGACATGGCAATCATATACTCGATTGCATCCTTTGAACGGCCCAGTACTTCTTCACTGTTCACCTCCAGGAATTCAAACAGTTCCGGGCTGCGGATAATGCCATGCTTGATGACTTCCTGGATGCCAGCCCCGAATTCCTTGTCCGAAAGCGTGTCCAGGCTGGACGGATCAATCAGAACCAGCCTTGGCTGGTGGAACGCCCCCACCAGATTCTTGCCACTGGCCAGGTTGCAACCGGTCTTGCCACCCACAGACGAATCCACCTGGGCCAGTAATGTCGTCGGCACCTGGATAAAGTCGATACCCCGCATGTACACAGCCGCTACGAAACCTGCTATGTCTCCAGCAACGCCGCCACCAAAGGCCACTACTGCACTACGCCTGTCCGCCCCGTAGTGATGCATCTTGAGGCAGAGTTCCTCGATAACCTCCATCCTCTTCCTGGGTTCCCCCAAGGGGGTCGCAAGCAGTATCCAGTCCCGTTCCCTGAGACTTGTCGCAAGCCGCCCACCAAGGCAGTCCCAGACATTTTTGTCAGCGATGACAAACAACTTGCTCTCACCCAGCACGCTGCGGATGATGTCCCCGGCTTGTTCCAGAACACCGGATTTAATAAGGACTTCGTACTGCCCCGCGTTCGTTGTAACGAGTTCACGAGTCATAAATCCTTTGTAACATAGGGCTAAGCCCTTTGGGCCCCGAGCTGCAACACTGCTACCAAAATCCATGGAAACTGATTTTCTGATCATTGGCTCCGGCGTAGCGGGGTTGAGTGCTGCAATTGAAGCCGCTCATGTCGGCAAGGTCCTCGTACTGACCAAGGATCGCTTGACAGAATCCGCGTCCGAGTACGCCCAGGGGGGAGTGGCCGTTGCCTTGAGTGACGACGACCAGGTGAACCTCCATGAACAGGACACCTTGCAGGCAGGAGCGGGCCTCTGTGACCCGCGGGCCGTGAAGTCATTGACCGAAGAAGGTCCAGATCGTATCCAGAAACTGATCGAATGGGGCGCTGAGTTCGATACTGATGGTGGAAATCTGACATTCGGGCTTGAGGGTGCCCATAGCGTAAGGCGCATCCTGCATGCCAATGGAGACTCCACAGGCCGGGAAATTGCCAGCACCCTGTTCCGCAAGGCGCAGTCCATCGACAACATCTCTTTTCAGAGTTTTTCCTCGGTTGTGGACTTGCTAGTGGAAGATGGTGAGGTCTGCGGTGCCATTGCCTGGAATGAGCATGACCGCGAACTCGTTCCTGTCTATGCCCGTGCCGTGCTGCTGGCCACAGGTGGCATCGGCGGGGTCTACAGGGAAACCACCAACCCGGATGTAGCTACCGGTGACGGTGTGGCTATGGCTTACAGGGCCGGAGCCCTGATTGCCAATATCGAGATGGTGCAGTTTCATCCCACGGCATTGTTCCTGGAAGGTGTTCCTCGTTTTCTGCTCTCCGAAGCCCTAAGAGGCGAGGGAGCCGTCCTGCGCAATGCCAACATGCAACGTTTCATGTCACGCTATCACGAAAGTGAAGAGCTGGCTCCCAGGGACATCGTCTCCCGTTCCATCATCAAGGAACTGGAACGGCTCCGCAGGGGTCCCGTCTACCTTGATCTCACGCATCTTGACAGTGGCCTGATCCGGAAGAAATTTCCTCGCATTTATCGCACCTGCCTGCTCTACGGGGTCGACCTTGAACTGCAACCCGTGCCTGTGCACCCTGCCGCTCATTACGCCATGGGTGGAGTCTTCACTCGTGGTGATAGCTCGACATCAATACCCCGGCTTTTCGCCGCCGGGGAAACTGCCTGCAACGGAGTCCACGGGGCAAATCGACTGGCCAGCAACTCACTGCTTGAAGGACTGGTTTTCGGGGCGGTGGCAGGTGAAAGCATGCGGGCCCTTGTGGATAGTCGTCAGCGCAAGCCACCTGTCCGCAAACCTCAGGCAGTCAGCGCACTACCCGGCAATGCCATCGCCAACCTGCGGTATCTCGCCTGGAAATATGCTGGCATCGTACGCTCAGGGCCAGGCCTGCGTGAAGGACTCGAACAGTTGGATCTACTTTCGGTGCTGTTTGAGAAAGGCCTCTCCAGAAACAGCCGACACGGCTTCGAGACAGACAACATGTACCAGGTCATTCGACTGATCACACGCTGTGCCCTGGCCCGTGAGGAAAGCCGGGGCGGACACTACCGCACAGACTTTCCTGCCATGCAGGACAAATATCGCAAGCACTCCAGGATCAAGCGCGACCAGCAGATCCAGTTCGCTGCAGTCGGCGAGCAACTGTCCTGATCCAGTTACCTCGGTCCACGAACGACTTCCTGGCTCAATACTCCAGGATCCAGATGTTGCGGAACATCACAAAGCTGTGCATGTCGTGCAGTTGCAGGCCGATTGGGCCTGTCTTGGGACGCTTGGGATCGCCCGTGTGTTCGGATGCCATAACACCGTTAACATACACCCGAATTGCATCCTCGCGGGATTCGATATTCAGGCTGTTCCACTCGCCCACAACCTGCAGTCCTTCCCGGGCGCGGGCGAACCCGTAGATCGAACCGGTCGACCACCGGTCTGAGTATTCACTGTTGATCTGGATTTCATAACCCAGCTTGGAAGGGGTTTTCGTAAAATCTGGAGGGGAGGAAATACCCCACTTCGCCTGCGAAGGATCCCGGATTGAAATCCCGCTGTTTCCTGGCGTGTTGACCCAGTATTCAAGGTGCAGGTCAAATTCCGCATAATCACTTCGCGTGTAGAGCCAGGACTGCTGAGTACTCCGTTCCACCAGTTCTTTCGTGGGGATGCTCTGCCGATCACCCCACCATTGTTTCTCTCTTGAAGGGAAGTAGGCAGTCACAACACCATCGGAGCGAAGACGCCAGATCCCTTCCCCAAGGATCTTCCAGTCATCAAGACCATTCCGGAGCAGGTCATTCCAATCTGCCGCATAGCCTGCAGGCAGCAGCAGTGCGAACAGCAGGATCAGGATTATTTTTCTCATGGCAGCCACCTTGTTAAGTTCAACCAATGTACTGAACTTCTTCTTCCACTTCGAATCCGAACCTTTCCCGAATTCGTGACTTCAACTCCTGGACGAGTTCCCGTACCTGTGCAGCAGTCCCACCGTCTCTGTTATATAGCAGGTTGGCGTGATAGGAAGCAATGCCAATGCCGCCATTGTTCATGCCCTTCGCACCGACCTGCTCAAGAAAATATGCCGCCGCTACCTTGCCGCCCCTGACAGCTTGTTCAGGGACTTCCGAAACAGCCTCTGCGGGAAGTGAAGCCAGATACAAGTTCTTGAAAATACTCCCGGCACATAACAGCTCAGGCGGAAATTTCTCATCGCGCAGGATCCTGATTTCTGCGGCACGTTGCCGCAGTGCCGATGTTTCCCCCGGTGGGAGTTCCAGTGAAGTCGACAGGATCAGCCAGTCCTTGTGTCGCTTGAATATCGATTCACGGTATTCAAAGTCACAATCGGAGTTTCCCAGCGAACTCACAACCGATCCGTCAAAGAACTCCACCCGCTTGACAAACTCCTGCAGCGAATGACCATAGGCCCCCGCGTTACCGTACACCGCGCCGCCCACCGAACCGGGAATGCCGGTCAAGGTGTGCAACCCCTCCAGCCCGTGTGCCAGAGACAGGTTAACCAGCGACTGCAGGCTGACTCCTGCATCTGCATGAAGCACCCCTTCTGTGTAGGCAAGTTTATCCGCAACTACCCGCAACACCAGTCCACGAAAACCCTCATCCGCGACAACGACATTGCTGCCTTCACCCATCAGGCAGAACGGTACATCAGCCTGCTGACAGCAAAGGACCGCCCTGCTCAGCGCTTCCTGCGTCGAGGCCCAGCCAAACAGGTCGGCAGAACCTCCAATACCGAAGCGGGTGTGCTGCGAGAGGGAAACATCGGTCTCCAGCCGCAGGCCTTCAACCCCGCGAAGTTCCTGTTCAATGCCTGTGGCAGTTTGAGTAGTGTTCTCCAAAATCCAATTGTAAGATGCTGCTCCTGCCGGTAACGGCAATTTCGTTCATGATAGGAATCATGTCTGTCACATTCCCCGGGTTCTCACCTGAGGCCCGCAAATTCCTGCACAATCTTTCGAACAACAACAACCGCGAATGGTTCCAAGCTCACAAGGCGACCTACGAGGAGCACTTGCGAACACCCCTGTTGCGGCTTGTGACTGCACTGAATTACGCACTGGAACAGTTTTCCCCTGGCTACTCAATCGAACCCAGGAAAGCCATTTACAGGATTTACCGGGACGTGCGGTTCTCGAAAGACAAAAATCCATACAAGACACATGCCGCGGCAATCTTTCCACCCCAAGAACTACCAAAACATGCAACAGCAGGTTATTACTTCCACTTTTCTGCCGATGAACTTCTGGTGGGCGGTGGAGTCTATGCACCGGGGTCCTCCGAGCTGCAGAAAATCCGACAGCAAATCGCAGAAAATCCGGCTGAACTGCGCAATATCCTCAAGGAAGGTCAGTTCAAAAAGACTTACGGGCAACTGGAAGGTGAACAGCTCAAGCGCACTCCGCGAGGATTTCTGCCAGACCATCCTGCCGCCGGTCTCTTGGTCTACAAACAGTTTCTGGCTGGTGTAACGCTGCCCTCAAAAGAAATCGAAACATCCGCCATCGGCAATCAAATCAACCGGCTTTTCCGTATCATTGCCCCATTGATCCATTACCTGAACCGACCATTCCAGTCGTAGACTCATAACATGGTTGACGGACACGATTACAACGCCCCGGCCTGAACACTTAACAAGCAAGCGACTAAAAACATGGCATTCCGCAACATTAATGAATTCATCACTGCTCTGGAGCAGGAAGGAGAACTGAAGCGTATCCAGGAGGAAGTGGACCCGCACCTGGAAATTACTGAACTGGCCGACCGGGCTGTAAAAAGTGGTGGACCGGCACTGTTGTTCGAAAATCCGCGCAACTCTGAAATCCCTGTCCTGATCAATTCGTTTGCATCAGATTCCAAAATGCGCATCGCTCTCGAGACCAGTGATGTGAATGACATTGCCCGACGCATCAGTGAGTACCTTGAGTTTGGAGTACCAAAAGGGATTACCAACAAATTGAAAGGGCTGGCCAAACTGGCCGAGGTCCGGAAATTCCTTCCCCGTAGTGTGCATTCCGGAAAATGCCAGCAGGTCGTCATGAATGGCGGATTTTCATTGCACGACTACCCGGTGCTTACCTGCTGGCCACAAGACGGGGGGCCTTTCATCACGCTGCCGCTTGTATTTTCCCGGAACCCCGTCAGTGGGAAAAGGAACTGCGGTATGTATCGCATGCAGGTCTACGATGAGCGGACCACCGGGATGCACTGGCAGACTCACAAGCAAGGTGCCGAACACTACCGCCGACTGAGCCAGGAAGGACAGCAGACCCGCATGGATGTCGCAGTTGCCATCGGCTCCGATCCAGCCACCATGTTTTCAGCTATCCTGCCACTACCACCTGACCTCGACGAGATGCTTTTTGCCGGTTTTTTGCGCAACAAATCTGTCGAAATGGTTCCCTGCAAAACCGTTGACCTCGAAGTCCCCGCCAATGCAGAAATCGTGCTGGAAGGCCACGTCATACTGGGCGAGCTCAGGACCGAAGGTCCTTTTGGCGACCACACGGGCTACTACTCTCTGGAGGACGAGTACCCTGTGTTTCACGTTGACTGCATCACACAGCGGAAAAAACCAGTCTACGCAACTACCATTGTCGGCAAGCCACCCATGGAAGATTACTTCATGGGCAAGGCGATCGAGCGCATGTTCCTGCCGTTGTTGCGACTGCAATTACCCGAGATTACTGACATGGCCATGCCTGCGGAAGGCGTGTTCCACAACCTGATACTGATTTCGATCCGCAAGTCCTACCCCGGCCAGGCCCGCAAGGTGATGAACGCCATCTGGGGTACGGGGCAGGCAATGTTCAGCAAGTGCATCGTGATCGTCGATCATGATGTGGATGTCCAGAACTGCAGCGAGACTGCCTGGCGAGCCCTGAACAATATTGACCCGGAGCGGGATATCCAGTTCACGATGGGGCCCATTGATTCGCTGGACCATGCCAGCAGGTTGCCGAACTACGGCTCGAAGATGGGTATCGACGCGACGCGCAAGTGGCCAACTGAAGGCTTCAGCCGTCCCTGGCCGGATCTCATCGAAATGGATGAAGCTGTCAAGCAGCGTGTCAATTCAATCTGGGAGAACCTGGGAATCAGTAAATAACACCTGCTCCCGACTGCTGGTTGTCAACCGTCCAGGCTGGTCATTCGGCTACGCTGGTAACTGCACATCAAGTGCATGCGCCTTTGATAATTAGTAGCAACCATGGCGACTGCAACACTCCAGGACCCCACAATCGAGGGCAAACAGCTCTCAGCACATGGCAGGCGATTGCTTGACGATGGCATTGTCATCCGTACTTACGATATCCGCAAGACCTACGTGATGGGTGACCAGGAGATTCATGCAGTCAACGGGGTGGACATGGAGATCCACCACGGGGAGTATGTTGCCCTGATGGGCCCCTCGGGTTCCGGCAAGTCCACATTCATGAACCTGATCGGTGCACTCGATACCCCAACTGCAGGTGATTATTACATTGCCGGGCAACTGATCAGCACCATGTCGGATGATGAATTGGCCTATATCCGCAACCGTGAGATTGGATTTGTCTTCCAGACCTTCAACCTGCTGCCTCGCTTGACTGCACTACAGAACGTGGAGTTGCCACTGGTCTACTCAGGCGTCCAGCCGCTATTGCGTACAGAACGTGCCCAGCATGCTCTGAAGCAGGTCGATCTCACCAGTCGCATGTACCATACACCCAATGAACTCTCAGGTGGCCAGCGCCAACGTGTGGCTATTGCCAGGGCTCTCGTGGGAGATCCGTCGATCATCCTCGCTGATGAACCTACTGGTAACCTCGATTCAGCCACCTCTACCGAAATTATGGGAGTATTGAATATACTCCACAAGCAGGGCAACACAATCATTCTCGTAACGCATGAGCCGGACATCGCCCTGTACGCACACCGTATCGTGCACCTTCGCGATGGCAAGGTCGAAAAGGACGAAAAGGTTCGCTGAGCACATTACTGCCAGAATTCCTGCAGGCTGCGTCCTTGCGACCTTCACCGGGGGCTGCATTTTCTATTTGCTCGTCGCTGCTGCTGCTGTTTGCTTTTCAGGACGTCGAGTCAACGGAAAACAAGTACAAAAAGCAAGTACAACATTCAGTGTGCTCAAGCCCTTGGCTGGCCATGATTCGGGTCTTGAGGAAAACCTTCGCAGCTTTTTGCACTCGAACATCCTGACTATGAACTGCTGTTGAGTTCCGCGGGGGCAGGCAAGCCGCCTCGCGGCCTAAAGAACACGGAACGTGACGCTTGGCCGCGATTCTCGTCCGCAGCGTCGATGAAGATCGACATCGGCGGCGGGGGCTCACCGCCGCCAACGATCGGCCCTGCTGGGAATGCGTCCTCCCCGCCCTCTGTTTCAGATCAGGTCCATCAAACCAGCTACCCTTACGAAGAAGCCTTCTAACAAGATACAGGGGGTAACTTGGGTATGGTCTATCTCACAGGTCGGACTGGAGCATTTGCGTCCGGGTGGAAATGGCCCGGCCCCACCATGGAATCAGCCGCTGTGTGCCATCGCCGAAGGGCTCCTTGCGGATTTGACACTGCAATGTCAAGCGCGAACAATGGCCTATTTTTGGTGTGTCGAGGTCCTGTCAATGCAACACGTTATGAAACGCCCGTCCGTTCATCGAACTCCCCACGGGGCGTATCAGACCCTGCAGCATTACGTTGCGGATCTGATCTACGGAACGAATGATGGAATCCTGACGACGTTCGCCATCGTGGCCGGGGTCTCTGGAGGCGACTTGTCCTCCAGTGCCGTCCTAATTGTGGGGGTGGCCAACCTGTTCGCCGACGGCTTATCAATGGGTGTCGGCAACTATCTCAGCATCCGGGCGCGGGAAAGCGCTCTTGAGGCGCAACACTTACCCGAGGAAGAGGCCTATCCGGTGCGACATGGGCTGGCGACATTCTTGGCCTTCGCCATTGCCGGCGCGATTCCCCTCGTGCCGTATCTTATCCCCGGCTTGGACCATCGCTTCCTTTGCTCGGCACTTGCGGCCCTTGCTGCACAATTCACCGTCGGGGCATTGCGCTCGCTGGTAACGGCGAGTCGGTGGTGGGTCAGCGGCCTTGAGATGTTGATTCTTGGTGTGCTCGTGGCAGTCGTCGCATTCGCAACCGGAGCGGGAATTGCCTCAATCGTCCACTCGGGGACATAGCCGACCCCAGAGCAAGTCAGCCGTCGCGATTCCCGCTACTTGCAGGAACAGGATCGGCTTCGCGCCCTTCCACCCGGGCATTTCCTCCGGCGCACCACCCCCTGGGTGCGAACCAGGGCTGCGGCCAAAGTGGAAATCTGGGTCAATATCAGTCTAACGGCACAGAGTTCGGAAAAAGGTCCACCAACCGAGAACGTCCATCGAGCAGCGCATCTGGAAGAACAAGCGAGGTCCCTAACCTGCTTGCGAGACGTTGTCGTGTCTGCGCGACAGCAGCCAGCCGATCGTCATCGTGATCGCGACGCCGATGGCGGTGTACCAGGTAAATCCGATCAGCCCACGCTGGAAGACGAACAGATACGCCATGACCGCGACGGCGATGCCGAAGCCAGTGATGGCGTCGGTTTGGCGAGCCTTGCTCACAAACAGGCCAAGGAAAAACGCGCCAAGCAGCCCGCCGTAGGTGATGCCCGCCACCGACAGGCCCAGCTCGACGACCGGGTTGTCGGTGCCGCTGAAGAGGTTGGCGAACACGATAAACGCCAGTCCCCACATGAGCGTCATCGCGCGTCCGAGACGCAGTCCCTCGCTGTCGCCCAAGGGGCGCCGCACAAGCTGCGCGTAGAGGTCGGTCATCGTCGAGGACGACAACGCCGACAGCGACGACGACAGCGTGCTCATGGCGGACGCCATGATCCCCGCCAGCAGCAGCCCCGACAGCCCCGCCGGCAATCCTTCCACAATGAAGCGCGGAAAGATTTCGTCGGCCGACGTAACGCCCAGCTCCGCAACCGGCTGCCCGCCGTAGTATCCCCAGAGCGCCAGGCCGACCAGCAAGAACAGCGCAAACTGGAAGGCAACCACCACGCCGCTGGCGATCAGCGCCTTTTGGCTGTCGCGCAAGGTGCGGCAGGCCAGCAGCCGTTGCACGATGATCTGGTCGGCTCCGTGCGACGCCATCGAGAGGAGCGCGCCCCCTACGACAGCCGTGACGAACGCGTACGGAGCCGACACTGGATTCGATGCGAAATCGAAGAGCTGGGTCTTGCCGGCGGCGACAGCGGCGTTCCAAAAGCCTTCCGGCAGCCGGCCCGCGATGACCGCGAGAGAAATCAGACCGCCGCCGATATAGAGCGCCATCTGTAGGACGTCAACCCACACCACGGCCCTGATCCCGCCTATGTAGGTGTAGACGATTGTTACGAGCGCAAGCGCGATGATGATCCAGAAGAACGAGACATCAAAGCCGAAGCCCGCCAGGATGACCCGCATCGGTATGGCCGCCGCAAACAGCCGCACGCCGTCCGCCAGCAGCCGCGTGAAGAGAAAAGCGACCGAGGCCGACGCTTGCATCTTTGGCCCGAAACGTTCGCTGAGAAACGCGTAGGCGGTGGCAAGCTCGCCCGCGTAGTACTTCGGCAGCAGCACTAAGGCCACAAGCACTCGCGCGATAAAGTAGCCCAGCGCGAGCTGCAAGAAGGTCATGTTACCGAGATAAGCCACGGCGGGGACGCTGATCACGGTCAGCGCGCTCGTCTCGGTCGCCACAACCGACAAGGACACCGCCCACCAGGGGAGATCCCGGTTGCCCAGGAAGTAGCCCCGCAGATCCTTCTGTCTGCCGCTCAGGTACAGACCGACCAGGGCCGACGCCGCCAGGTAGACAATGATGACGGCGAAATCGAGTCCTCGAAGCATGAGTGGTCTTATTCGGAAACGCGGCGTTGCAGCGGGCGCAGAGTGAGTGCCACGTGCGGCAGGCTTGGACTGGTTGCAATAAGATGGGCGCCGTCCAGCGCATCCCCCTGAGGCGCGCGCAGATTCGATGCCGGCGCACGGCGCTTCAACTCGGCTTTGAATGGGTCCAGCAGCAGAGAACCTGACTCAAACAGGCCACCCGCCGTTGCTACCTCGAACGGTCCATCACCGAATATCCGCCTTCCCGAGGCAACCGCTGCTAAGGCAAGAGCATATCCGGCGGCGTGCGAAATCGTAATGTCGCTGACGAGCACCACGTTCTTTGTGGCGAACCGGCGGGAGAGTCCAGCCGCCAGCCTGTGTGCCTGCTCCCGAGCCTGACCAAAGCCAGCGAGCCCGGCGCAAACGGCGTCAGCTCGATCGAGAGAGACCTGGCTGGCAACATCCGCCATGGCGTCCAAGGCAGCGCCGGCTCCGCCCCGGTCGTCCAGTCCAATGCTGCCCGCCCGCTTGGCCTCCGCGAGGCGCTGATCGTCCTCGAACGCGGCGAGACGGCACTTACTCTTTCCTACATCGAATGCCAGGACTACCATCGCGGTTGCCTGTCCTGTGCCCAATGTCGGCAACTCGGATCGCGTGGGACCACACTGCCGCCGAACACTCGCATCAGTCTCAGTAGGTCATGGTAGAGCATTCGACCATTCACCGACGGGCTCAATAGGTTGCGGCGCTTGCCGGAGAACGACTCTACCCGTCGCTGCCGCTAGTCCCGGAGCCTTGTGATGGAGTGGCGAAATGTGCCTAAGCAACCGCGCGGGGAACGCCCACGGAACCTAGCGGACACTCCAGCGCAGCCCGGTCCTACTTTCCGTTGCGGGCGGCCGCTTCGTAGGTGCCTTGCAGGAAGGCCAACAGGGCATCGTCCGGCCGGCCGGCAGCGCGCACGACGTCATATACGGCAGAACGAACTCAGCAAAGTCTTTGTGATAGAAGGCGCCCTCGAGCTGGACAGTATGGCCAGCGGGCTGTTTCAGCGTTGTTTGGCAGCTGGCGTACTCCGATCACAAACCCGGCGCGAGAGACGAGGCTCTGCGCAAGCGCTACTTGCGCCGCAGAAGGTCCAGATGAACGCGGGCGACGGTGTGCATGTAGCCACCCACGGCATAGCGATCCTGGGCGGCAGTCGCTATGTGCTTAAGGGCAGCTTCCCCGTTTCCCAAGGCCTCGTAATACAGCCCGGCATACAGCTCGGCATACAGCTCGGCATAGAATTGGGCCGTCGCCCGATCATCGGCGGCAGCCAGCATCTGCTGTGGACTCAGCTCGCCCCGGAACATCTGATAGATCTCTCGCATCGGCACTCGCGAGTCCGGGCCTACCGGCAACAAGGCGGCCCTGGCTTTTTCCGGTGATTCCGCGCGGGCCACACAGAGAAAATGCCAGGCGGCATTCTCAACATCGTTCGGATTTACCGTTCGATGCGACTCGAACTGAGCCCGGCAGTCCCCGTAGCGGCCCGCGTAGTAAAGAGCGATTCCCCGCTGCCAAAGACGCGGAGCCTCCGAGGGAAGCAGCTTCACAAGGCGATCGAAGCCAGCGGCGGATTCGGCAACGGCCCCCCTTTCGAAGTCAGCGACAGCCTGGGCAAAAACTTCACGGGGGGATTCGCTGGGGCTTTGCACCGAACCCGCGCAGGCACCCAGCCAGAGGAAAGAGGTGAATACGATCGCGATGACACTCGCCGGCGGTCCCAAAGGCGGACGGCCGCACGGGCACATGCTTTCTGGCATCTTCCCCATTCTACAGACCGGCGGAAGAAATCACGAAAGCCACTCGCCGTCAAGAGCCGGATTGCAAACAACTTTGGCCGGGAGCGATTGTCTGTCGACCGAAGCCTTTAAGAAAACAAAAAGGACTACAGTCGAATAATCGGATTCAAAAAGCTGCCTGCTCGTTATAAACGCCCAGTTCTGAACGCAGCACGTCGCAGATCTCGCCCAGCGTTGCATAAGCACGAACCGCATCCAGGATCGAAGGCATCAAGTTGCCCTTGTTACTAACTGTTAACTGGATCTGCTGCAGAGCTGACTGAACCACTGCATTATCCCTTCGTTTTCGGAGTTCTTGCAGTTTGGCTTGCTGCCTCTGGCTGGCCTTTTCGTCAATTGCAAGGGTCTCAATGGGTCTCGATTCATCCTCGGCATGTTCATTGACCCCGACGATTTTCAACTCGCCGCTCTCCACACGTTTTTGGTACTCATAGCTTGATTTCGCAATTTCTGCTTGCGGATACCCTTTTTTAACTGCAGCAACCATGCCACCTGTATCGTCAATAACCTTGAGTTCTTTCCAGCACCCCTCCTCAAGCTTATCCGTGAGATACTCCACGAAATAGCTTCCTCCAAATGGATCCACCTCTTGCGTCACACCCGTTTCATGGGCAATTACCTGCTGGGTTCGCAATGCCAGCAGGGCCGCTTCCTGGGTTGGCAGTGCATAGGCCTCGTCCAGGGCGTTTGTGTGAAGCGACTGTGTGCCGCCAAGTACTGCGGCCATGGCCTGCAAGGCAGTCCGCACCAGATTGACCTGCGGTTGTTGCACAGTTAGTGAAACCCCCGCGGTCTGGGTATGAAAACGCAATTTCAAGGAACGCGGGTCCTGTGCTCCAAACCGCTGCGACATGATCTTGCTCCAGACCCTGCGCGCCGCCCGGAACTTTGCAATCTCTTCAAAAAAATCGTTGTGAGCATCAAAGAAGAAGCTCAGGCGAGGGGCGAATGCATCCACCTCCATCCCGCGTTCAAGCGCCCACTCGATGTAAGCAATCCCGGCACCCAGGGTGTAGGCCAATTCCTGCACGGCAGTCGCCCCGGCCTCCCGAATGTGGTAACCGCTAATCGAAATGGGGTTGAAGCGAGGAACCTGCTCTGTCGCAAACTCAAGAGTGTCCACTACCAGGCTCATGGACTCATGAGGTGGATAGATGTACTCCTTCTGTGCCATGTACTCTTTCAGGATGTCGTTCTGGATCGTCCCGGAAAGTTTGTGCCAGGCGGTTCCCTGCTTCTCGGCAACAACCAGGTACATAGCCCACAGGATGGCTGCAGAAGAGGTGATTGTCATCGAAGTTGTCACTTGCCCAAGAGGAATGCCATCGAACAACGTCTCCATGTCTTCCAGGGACGAGATTGCAACCCCACATTTGCCAACCTCGCCTGCTGCCATGGCATGGTCGCTGTCGTACCCCATCAATGTCGGCAAGTCGAATGCCACCGACAACCCTGTCTGCCCCTGCTCAAGCAGGAATCTGAAACGCTGATTGGTTTCTTGCGGAGTGCCGTAACCGGCAAATTGCCGCATCGTCCAGAGACGTTCGCGGTACATCCTGCGATGGATGCCCCGTGTATAGGGAGCTGTACCTGCCTGCCCGATATCCTGGCTGCCGTTACTGGGGTGAGTATAGAGCCTGTCGATTGGCAGATTCGATACTGTACGCCGTTCCACAGTTCAGAAGGCTAGTGTGCCGGTTCGAGGGAGTTCATCCTCATTGGGCAAGTAAAGAATACTGCAACGTTCGCAGCGGTACACCTCGACATCCTCTCCAAAAAGGGACATCAGCTCCTGGCCATAGTCATACCAGCGCTTGAGGTGCCCGGCACAGATCTTTTTCCCCTTCGGCTCGTCGCAGGCACGCTGTCGCAGGAGTCGCCTTTTCACATAGGTTCCATTGGAGAGTTGGGCTACGAGATTGTTAGGACCATTTACTTCTTCTACAGTGTTAGCGGCTTGGGCTTGAACGTCTTTACTCATGGACTTTAGAGATGTATTTTATCAAACCGGTTGCATTCCTAGGGATTTCAGGAAGCACGGATCCTGTTTCCCGTATGCCTGCCTGGTTTCGGTAACTGCTAAACCTCTTGCGTAACCTCATCAATCCAGTCCAGATAATCTGCATTGCCAGCAGTCACTGTACTGGCAATTAGCTCAAAGACTTCGTAAGGATGCAGTTCCCGGACAGCTTTCTCAAGAGCTTCCCAGAGGTTCTTGCGCGTCTTGATAATCAGGAGTGACTCGGTGTCTTGCTCGATTGCTTGTTTCCAGCGATAGACGGATCGAAGTTCGGGAACAATATTCACACAAGCACAAACCCCCCGCTGCACCAGTTCCCTGGCCAACTCATCTGCTTTACTCGGCGGACACGTACAGTAGGCAACGATGTAATGACTTCCTTTGCTTGCAGGCATATTCATACTCGACGCAGTGGATGGGGTGAAGCTGATCGTGACAGCAATTTCATCTCAAGTGTTGCACGGTAGTGCTCCAGCAACGCCGGTGTACGCACAGCAGAATCCCATTGCTCTTCAACTGCCTGCCGGGCACGGCGTGCCTGACGACGCGCAGAATGCGGGTTTTTCAGTAGCTGCACGGTCGCTTCTGCAAATTGATCCGGCTTGTCAGCAATCTTCACGATTTCCTGTTCATCGCTACCTAACCCTTCAGCACCCAGACTGGTTGAAACTACCGGGATCCCGGCAGCAAAAGCCTCCAGAATCTTGACCCTTATCCCTGAGCCTGTCAGGATAGGTGCCACAAAAACCGTGTAGCGGGACAACACCTCCCGGATGTCATCCACTTTTCCGAGAACCTGGACCCCTTGTCGTATCCAGGTGCCGACCATGGCATCCGGTGCTGCTGCACCTGCCACAATCAGTCGTGCCTGCGGGTTCCTGCTGTGTACCTTCGGCAACACCTGCTCGAGAAAGAACTCGAGCCCCTGAAGATTCGGAGTGTGCCGGAAGTTGCCAACAAAAAGGATCGTATCCGGCTCCCGGCCTTCCTGCCGGAATTCATAGCTTGCAACATTGATCGACGCCCGCATATTTGCAAAGACTGGTGGCCTTTCCCCGAGGTAACCCCTGAGGGTTGCCTTCTGCTCATCACTGCACACATGGATGGCATCGAATTGAACCAAGGCCTTGAGTTCAAAACGCAATGCACGCAGGTACTCGTAAGCTGTGCGCAGGCCATGGAGTGTCCCACCTGACCGGATCGATCGCAAGACGGACTGATAGTGCAGATCATGCTCAAACAGGCAACAGACAAGCTGCCTGAACTGTCCCCCATAGGAAGCCAGTTGCGCATATTCGATTTGCACAACGTCAATGCGTTTGAGAAGTATTATGCGATGCAGCGTCCAGAACATCTCATCTTGCCTGTAAATTTGTGCAGACTGTGGCCAGGGAGATGCCGGCTTACTCCTGCGTCGTTTTTTATGCAAAAGCAGCTCGACACTCTCACAAATCCTGTTCAGGTGCTTGTGGGCAGCAAACTCGGCCTCAGATTCGAGCAGGCAGAGCAGGTGCAATCGACATTGCGAAGCCAGTCCTTCCACTGCCTGCTTCATGAACACGGCTCCACCATGCAATGGCGGCTCAATGGGATATGGCGACACAAAAAGGACATTAAGATCCTGCCCTGAATGACTCTCCAGTCGGTGATACCGATCACGGAAATAGCCCCCCAGTGGACGCAGCATGGCTTCTACATCCCCTGTTTCTGCCAGCCTGCGGGCACTGGCCCGGCTCCTGGATACACGCCATATTTGTCGCAAAGCAATAACAAATGCGACACTGCTGATTCTTGCAGATTTATTACGGAATGCCCATGTACCCCACATGTCTGCATACAACCAGCAAAAGTGACCCAGCAAGTACGACCACCTGTGCATGTTTTTCCACACAAACAAAAGATTGTTCTTCTGGATCACGCGATCAATGTAGGCCTTGTCAAATTTTTTGCCTATGGTTGCACGGTGCTCATGATGAAAGATGCTTCCGGGTGCGTAGAGATTGATCCAACCCCGCTTCCACGCCATGTACGACACATCAACATCCTCCATGTAAAACGGTTTCATCACCTCATCAAATCCGCCCAGTTCCAGGAACTTTAGCCGATCATATGCCGTCGAGCCACCGCCGGAATAAAAGGTAGGGAACAGCGCATCCACCTTGTCGTCAACCTTGTGCTGCAAGTGGATCTTTCCCCGCTTCCAGCGCCCCAGCACAAGGCCCGTTTCCTCGCGACGCCTCGCCGCATCTTCAAAAAAAATCTGTCCTGTGACCGAAAACACCCTCGGATCACGGAAGCCGTCCAGCAAGGGTTGCAGAAAATCCTTTGCGACCCGCATGTCGTTATTGAGCAACACTACGACATCATGCTTGGCCAGGCTAAAGCCCATGTTCGAGGCTGCACCAAACCCCACATTGGCCCCCATCCCGACGACTTGCACTGCAGGAAACTCACTGGCCAGGTACTCCTGAGTCCCATCTTCGGAATTGTTGTCGATTACCAGGATTTGATGGGATGGATTCCCTGCCAGTGCACTGACCACCACAGGCAGGTTTCTTTCAAGTAGGCTGCGGCCATTCCAGGTCGGGATCACGACACTGACTGCATCCTTTGAACTCTTATTCAACAGACCCGGTCCCTTTTTTGGTCGAAGGATCGAAAGCAGGTCCGTACAAAACAGGACCATTACCAGGAAAACCAGCAGCAGCGGGGCGACAGTTGCCAGGAAGACCACTGTTGCCAGGCCCTGCAACACCGAAAGCAGCCACCTCATACGCCAGACGGGCTTACAGCCTCGACACGACAAGGCAGATGAATATAGCCATAGACCTCTCCTGCACCCTGAACCATCGGAAGCACCAGGGCATTCTCGATCCAGTCGCAGATCTCGTAGCCTTCCAGGGTGCCATCCGCAATGGCTGGGGAAAAGGACAACGTACCGGCCTGCAAATCAGGGAAATCGATGTGGAAGTCAATCGTACGAACCTCGCCCGCTTGCATCGGTGGTATGTCGAAGCCTTCCCTGCTGGTGTTGGTTCCAGCGAAATCAAGACCGAGATGGTTCCGGATCATGAATCCGATGTTCGGCTTTTCGAGCCGGTTTTTCGCTTTCGCCCTGATCCGTACAGTGGCGCAACAACACGGCTGCAACATGCGGACTGTACTGCCCTGCCCGTTCAGTACGCTGATCCCCAAAACTTCAGCACTTCCGCTTCCAAACCTGCCGTCGTTATTGGGAATCTCCCGGGTAGCTGGTTCCTGCTCTCTGCTGAGTTCGCAGGCCCGCTCATCCTGTGAGTCCCGCCGGAATGCATCATCCTTTTCATTCATGTGGGCAAGATAACTCCTGACCACCATGGAGGGATCCCCCTGCTCAACAATGCGGCCCCCCTCCAGCCAGATCACGCGATCCCCCAGTGCCTGCACATCTGCCATGGCATGCGAAACATAGAGAATAACAACCCCTCTGTCACGTAACTCATGGACCTTGCGCATACAACGTTGGCGAAAATAATAGTCCCCGACAGCCAATGCCTCGTCAACCAGCAAAATATCCGGCTCGACATGAATGGCCACCGCAAAAGCCAGACGCACCAGCATCCCCGAGGAATACGTCTTGACCGGACGGTCCAGGTATTCTCCTATCTCCGCAAACCGCTCGATCGCTGCAAAGCACTTGCGGATTTCACTGCTGGTAAGTCCATGGATCGCGCCACTGAGGAACACATTCTCACGACCACTAAACTCCGGATGAAACCCGGCCCCCAACTCCAGCAGTGCCGCTACCCGGCCTTCGACTTCAACAACACCTTCGGTTGGCTGCAGGATGCCCGCTGCCAGTTGCAGGGATGTACTTTTACCGGAACCATTGGCCCCGATCAGGCAAAGCGTCTCGCCATGGCCGGCTTCAAAAGAGACCCCCTGCAGCGCCCATTTCCCGAAACTGTTACTGGCCTGCTTGTCCAGCAGCAAACCCTTGAAGTATTCATAAGGCCGCAGACGAGCGGCATACCGTTTGGAAACGCAGTGAAAGGCAACCTTGCTCAAGGGGAACATACGCTGCACCACCCGTGCAGCATGGTTTTATCTTATGCCTTGTTGTCTTCAACATAAACGTCCACCAGCCATGAACAGGGCCTACATGACATCTGCAAATCCCCGTTTGACGCGCCGGAAAAACAAGCCGCCAACCAGGAATACCACCAGACTGAACGTCCCCAGCCTGAGTAAATCAATCGGATCTGAAAGCACACCTCCGAATATCGATTCCCGATATCCACGCACGACATAAAGGACAGGATTCCAGCTCTGGAGAATTGCCAGTTTTCCCTGGTAGTAGCTCTCCGGCAGGACAATGGGAGTTAACCAGAACCAGCCAGTCAATATCACGGTCAAAACCTGCACCGTATCCCGCATGTACACCTGCAGCCCGGCCACAATCCACGAAAGCCCCAGACTGAACAAACACAACAACCCCATGTGCAACGGTAAAAACAACAGTGTCCAATGAATGCGCTGGGTACTAGCCAACAGCGCCACCAGCAAGATAATCAGCGAGAGCAGGTGCACGATCCCGTTGGCTCCAAGGACACTCAAGGGCACCAGTTCGGCAGGAAAGACACTTTTCTTGATCAGGACTGCATACTCTGTAAGTGCCGTTGCCGATCGTGACAGCGTTTCAGAAAACAACAGCCAGGGCAACAGGCCTGCCAGCAGGAATAGTGGATAGTTGTCCGTGCCATCACCTGCTGGAACTCGGGCACTGAATGCAAAACGGAATATCAGCGTATAAACTGCCAGCATGACGAGGGGATGAATCACACCCCAAAGCCAGCCGAGTATCGACCCGACATAACGTTGCTTGAAGTCTCTGCTCACCAACTGGTAAAGCAGGCTCCTGCCCGGACCAAAATACCAGAGCAAGCGACGGCCCGGGATCTTGTCACAAAGGCTCATCGTGAACCTGCCTGCAGACTTGATGACCTGCTGCAGTAGTCCCGTAGTCGTGCGAATCTGTTACTGCCTCGCGACCAGCCTGACATTAACCTTGAGTTCCTTGCCGTCCCGCAAAACCATCACACTTACCTGATCGCCCACTGCAGATTCCCGCAACTCATGGGTGAAATCGTAAAGGTTTTGTATGGGCTTGCCGTTCCAGCGCATCAGAATATCTCCTGATAACAACCCTGCTTTCTCAGCAGGTGAACCAGGACGAATGTCTGCAAAACGCACGCCATCGGGAATCTCTGCGAAATCCGGAACCGAGCCAAACCATGGACCATAACCCCCACCACCTCCATCCGCCGGTGAGCCCTGATGCGAACCGGGTGTTTCGCTTTGTGCGACAAACTCCGGACGTTCGTCCATCGTACTGATCTCATCCATGAGGCCTGCGACCATTTGCACAAGTTCAACTGCTTCAGTTGCATGTATCTTGTCAGCTGTATCAGACGGCTTGTGATAATCCCCATGCAGACCCGAAAAGAAGAACAGCACCGGGATCTTCTTGCCAGAAAATGAAGTATGGTCGCTTGAGCTGTAACCACTCCGGGAAGCATCGATCTCGAAGTGACTATGCTGCGCTGCCTGCTTGACCAGATCCTCAAAGGGGTCGGCCGTGCCAACCCCACCGACATAAAGCTTGCGATTCTCAATGCGACCCACCATGTCAAGGTTGAACATGGCAACTGCATTTTCAAGCGGCAGGGTCGGATTTTCTACCCAGTGACTTGATCCAAGCAATCCAATCTCCTCCCCTGCAAAAGCCAGGAAAAGCAAACCACGGGAGGGTGGGGATTTCCTTGAACCAAATTCCCGGGCAAGTTCCAGCACGGCAGCAACTCCAGATGCGTTGTCATCTGCACCGTGATGCACGTTGCCAATCTTCGAAGGTGCAAGTGAGTGGTTTTCTCCCAACCCGAGATGATCGTAATGAGCTCCGACGACGATGTACTCATCCGAAGTTCCCGGCAAGTAACCTGCAACGTTACTTACCGTTGCTCGCTCCTGCTCGACATCCACTGACAACCGGAGCTTGAACGATGAAGCGAGCGGAAATGACTGCGGTTTCTCACTCACACTGATATCGCGCAGCAGCAGACGTAGCGATCGGTTGGATCCTCGCAGCCATTGCTCGACCGTCTTCCGCCTGACCTGTACCATCGGGATCCCGGCATCCTTTGGCCCCGAAATCGTACCGAACTGAATCAAGCGGTCTGCTCGCTGACCACGAGATTGTCCGTTGACCAGAATCACTGCTTTCGCCCCGTGATTACGGGCCTGGATTGATTTGGATATCAGATTTGAGTGACGAGTGTAGCGCCGGGGCTTTTTGCCCTCACCTTGCTGCTCAGGGTCCGCAAAAAAATCCGGCTCGTAACGCAGCACCAGAACAATCTTGCCCTCCACATCCAGGTGTGTGTAATCGTCATAGTCAAACTCTGCCGCCGATATTCCGTAGCCCGCAAACACTACCTCACCCTCAACCTTGCCACTCGATGAGAAGTTGATCGGGATGAAGTCCTCTGTGGGCTTTAGATCCTGTGTTCCTCGCTTACGTATGACCTGCAAGCTGTTTTCAGGCCCCATACGAGCCCCCGTGGTGATTTCCAATGGTTGCAGGTAGGTCTCACCACCTGCAGCAGGAGTCAGCCCTGTTTCCCTGAAAACATCCGCAATATACTCCGCCGCCTCGTTCAGTTCCGGTGTGCCTGCGCCACGTCCCTTCATCTCCGGAGAAGCTAGGTATTGCACATGGTGCAGGTAAAGCTCTTCTGACGCAGAATGCGATGCAGCAGGCAGCAGCGGCAATAACAGCACCAACCACAGGCTGGCAATTGAATGGGTTCTAACTTTTCTGGCAAATATCAACATCGGATGCTCAACTGTTGGCAGGGATTTGTCCTGATCCCCTTAACCTTTCTCGACTGCCTTGCCCTTGCAAAGGATTGTGCGCTGCACGATGCACAGATAACCGCTTCATTGTATCCATTGCCACATTGCATGTTGCTTGCTCACAGGGGTTATGAATTACATTGGACCAATAGCACCATATAACCTGAAAGCTTCTTTGCACGTCTTCTTTACACTGGTGCAGTCCACAAGCACCTCAAACGTCATGCAACAGGTTGCAATATTCCCGGTCTATTCAGCACCGCAAGGCTGGTTTTCTAGAAGTTCAGCTCCCGAACCGAGTGCCGACCCTCAACCTGAAACCGGACCACAAGCTGTACCTGCTCCGGAAAAGCCCAAACCCAAGCTGCCCAACTGGATGGCTGCCCTTCTGCTGTTGTGCGGGGTTATCGCCGGATACAGCACTTACCAGATGCTACAGAGCAGTGGAGCAAGCCAGTCTGGTGCCGCAAAATCAACTACGCTCCAGACTGTCACCGTGGAAAGAGCTGACTTTCAACGCAAGGTTCGCATCGGTGGCACTAGCGGAGCTACAAACTTTGCCATGATTCGTGCTCCCAGAATGCAGGGTGGTCTTGACCGTGGTGGTGGCAGTAGCTTGACCATAGAAACACTTGCCGAACCAGGCAGCATCGTACAAGCAGGTGATGTTGTTGCACAGTTCGAGTCGAAACGAACCAGCGATACGCTTGAGACGTTCGCATCAGCATTGGCCCAGACCAAGGCACAGGTCGCAGCCCGCAAGGCGAACATGATCATTGCTACGGAAACCCTGCAACAGAATTTCGTCAATGCTCTTTCCGAGGCCAAGAAAGCCAAGTTCGACCTGCAAACCGCCGAGGTTAAATCCTCAATACAGGCAGAGATACTAGCACTGCTAGCAGCTGAAAGTGACTCATCTTCCATACAGCTTGAGGAAGAATATCGCTTGCAGCAGATAGCGAACATTGCAGAATCACGCAGTCTCGAAATCAGCATCGAACAGGATAAAAAGCGTAAGGATCGCACCGAAGCCGACTTCGGGAAGATGGTTATCCGCAGCCCGGTCTCAGGACTTGTCGTGGTTGAGACTATCTTCCAGCGTGGCACCTTCGCACAGACCTCACCTGGGGACCAAGTTCATTCCGGTTCATACTTTATGCGCGTCGTCGACTTGTCAAACATGGCTGTTTTTGCGAGCCTGAACCAGGTTGACAGCCAGAGCATCCAGATTGGCTCGAAGGTCAACATTCAACTGGATGCATATCCCGATGTTGTCTTTGAAGGACGTGTATCGTCAGTGGGGGCGATGGCCGTTTCAGGTAGTTCAGGAGGAGGCAGGAGAGGGCCTCCCGGTTCTACCGGGTCACGTGACCAATGGGTAAAGCAGATTCCTGTCCAGGTTGAAATCCTGAGCACTGATGATCGCATCATGCCCGACTTGTCCGCCAGTGCTGACATCATTATTGAGCAGTTGGACGATGTGCTGGTCATACCGCGTGCTGCAGTGAAAATGTCATCCGAGAGGTATCTGGTCTGGGTCATGCAGGACAATCGTCTGGTCGAGCGGGAAGTTGCACTGGGACCCATCAGTGACACAGAAGCAGTAGTTATATCCGGCCTGAATGAAGGCGAACAGATTGCTGCCTTGGCAGAGATAAATACAACTATGATTGCCCAGCGTTGATTCCTCTTCACCAGGTATAGCTCTGGCCTGAAACACCCCCTGTTTCGCTGTGGAACACGCACGATCAGGCGGCGAAATGGCGAACATGCGGCGAATCTCAGGCAGCTCAAGTGTTTTACCCTGAACGCTCCGCGACGGAACGACGCGGGGGCTAAACTAGCCTGTAATCCGAACTTGTTGTTGCTTGAATACGCAGGCTGTTGGTGGGTTCGCCTGTCCTCGGCTCAGCCCTGCTATCCATCAAAACTTCATTGAGGCTTCTTGCGTTATGCGCAAGCACTCTTCCACTATGATGAACTGACCAACCGGAGAAATTGCCAACATGAAACTGCCTGTCCTCTGCCTGCTGCTTGCTGCTGTCGCGGGCTTGGGCTTTGCGCAAGACCGCAGGGGCCCGAACACCGACATTCATTACCATCTGGGACCTGATTCGCTGCCACAAGACGGTGTACCCAAGGGAGAGATTAGAGGGCCGTTCACTTTACTTGAAAGCAAGGCTTTTCCCGGTACGCAACACACGTATTGGGTTTACGTGCCCGCGCAATACGACCGCGCGACACCGACGGGCCTGATGGTTTTCAATGACGGCCAAGCCTACATGCATCCCGACGGCGATCTACGCGCACACAACGTGATGGACAACCTCATCTACCGCCGCGAAATTCCGGTCATGATCGGCGTATTCATCAACCCTGGCCGTACACCGGACCAGCCCGAGCCGACGCTCAGCAACTGGGGCGACCGTGATACCAACCGGCCCGACGAGTACAACTCGCTCAACGACCGCTATCCGCGGGTTATCGTCGATGAGCTTCTTCCAGCACTCCACGAGGAATACAACATCTCAGAGATCCCAGACGATCACGGGATCGGCGGATCGAGTTCGGGAGCGATCGCGGCATTTACGGTGGCTTGGGAGCGCCCGAACCATTTCCACAAAGTGCTCAGTATGATCGGTACCTTCGTAAACCTGAGCGGACGAGGCGGAAGCAAGTATCCGGACATGATCCGCGAGAGCAAGAAGAAGCCCCTGCGCGTCTTCCTGCAGGACGGGCGCAACGACAACCGCGGAGTACGCCGCGATGGCGAGTACCATCAGGACCGCGACTGGTTCTATCAGAACGTCCGCATGGCGAAGGCTCTGACAGAGAGAGGCTATGACGTGAACTATATCTGGGGTATCGGCCGACACAGCCAAAAACACGCCGGTGCCGTGCTGCCCGAGATGATGCGCTGGCTCTGGCGTGACCATCCGGTTTCGACGGATCACGACGATGCTGTGGAGCGCTCGTTCCACGGTCCCGCTCAAGAGTAGTTCCAAAAGGCTACCCTAAATGAGTATCGAAACGGGACGGCGGAGAGAGCACCAAAGGTAATAGTGGGGAGATTGTCAGGATGCAGGTCGCAGCACGAGAGAAACCGCCGGTTGGAATTGTTTTCGACTGCGACTTGGGCGACAGCATCGACGACACGTTGGCGCTGGCGTTACTTCATGGATTCGCCTCGCTAAAAAGTCCAGAGTCTCGCCTCGTCTCCGTAAGCCTTACCAAGTCGAACTTACAGGCCGCCGCGTTTTCCGAAGTGGTCAGCCGCTTCTACTCGGATCAGGCCAATCGCGACATACCCGAGCGCTATCGGAGATACCGCGAGATGGCAATCGGGCTTTCCGACAAAGGCTGGTCGCCCGATGGTACTCCGTTGCTGACTGTGCCCCTCACCAAGCGAGACGCCGACGGAAAGCCGCTCTATTTTCATGAGATCGAACGGCTCACGGACACGGCAGACCCTGTCGCAATCATTCGCAACGCGCTTACGGCGCAGCACGACCAGAACGCAATCGTCGTTCTCAGCGGGCCTGCGACGAACTTAGCTCGAGTACTTGATCTACGCAACGCGAAAGATCTGATCGCGGCGAAGGTGCGGTTCCTCTCCGTGATGGGCGGCGCGTACCCACGTGGCGGGCCGGAGTACAACATTAAGTCCGACATCGCGGCGGCGAAGAAGCTATTCACCGAGTGGCCAACTCCTATCGTCGCTTCCGGGGTCGAGGTCGGCAACGCGCTGCACTACCCTGGCGAGAGCATAGAGAAAGACTTTGGTTGGGCTGAGAATCATCCGATCGTTGATGCCTATCGCGCCTACAAACAGATGCCGTACGACACGCCGAGTTGGGACATCACAGCAGCGCTTTACGCCCTGGGCCCGGAAGACAGTTACTTCAGCACTTCCATGCCGGGAACGATCCAGGTGCTTGATGACGGGCGGACAGAATTCGAGGCGTCGCCCGGTGGCAAGCACCGCTATCTGATTCTCGAGGCGTCGCAGAAAGAGCGCATTATCCAAACCTTCCGCGAAGTCATCAGCGCCCAGCCGGCTCCCAGGGAGTTGCCGCGTTTCCTTAGGCGCATCATCGCGGAGCGCAAGAAGAAGGAAGAAGAAGAGAAAAAGATCAAAGAGGAACAGCAGCAGACAGGGCCGAGGGTCTTACCGACTAGGTAAGATCCAGCCCGTCCAGACGACCCGTGGAGTCGCCGAAATGCTCGACTTGGACGCCCATGCGGTCCATCATCGATAAGTAAAGGTTCGAGATCGGCGTTTCCTTGCGGTACGTCACGCGGCGGCCGGTCCTGATGGTGCCACCGCCGCTGCCAATCATCAACGTTGGCAGGTCGTGGTGCGTATGGCGGTTGCCGTCGGAGAGACCAGCACCGTAGATTATCATCGAGTTGTCTAGCAGCGTCGAGTCGCCTTCCTCTATTGACTTTAGCTTCGTCACCCACTTCGCGAGTTGCTCGACGTGATAGTGGTTGATCTTGACGACCTTCTCCATAAGCTCGGGACGACTCTGGTGGTGCGTGAGTGGATGGTGGCCGTCAGGGATACCGATCTCGCGATACGGGCGCGAACTGCCCTCGCGCGTAACCAGGAAGGTGAACACGCGGCTCATGTCGGCCTGCATGGCAACAGTCAACATGTCCGTCATCAACTTGAAGTGCTCAGCGAAATCGGGGGGGACCCCGTACGGTTTGTTGAGGCCCGGGTCGATCTGTTCGTTGTCGTTCTCAGTCTTCTCGATCTGACTCTCGATCTCGCGAATCGATGAAAGATACTCGTCGAGCTTGCGCTGGTCGGTTGGCCCGAGCTCGACCCTGAGCTTGCGGGTGTCCTCGGATACGAAATCGAGGATGCTCTTGCGGAAGCGGTTTCGTTGCGCGCGGGCTTCGGGGCTCAAGTGAGCGTCCTTGCCAAACAGCCGCTCGAAAAGATCACGCGGATTCAGTATCGGTGGCAGCGGTTGCGTTTCTCCGCGCCACGCCAAATTGTTGGTGTAGGCGCAGGAGTAGCCCGAGTCGCAGTTGCCGGCTTGCCGCGCGTCCTCGATTCCGATCTCAAGCGAGGGGAAATGCGTCTCGGCACCCACTTCGTTGGCAACAATCTGGTCACAGGAAATGCCTGCCTGGATGTCGACGGCGGATTTGCGCGGGTGAACGCCAGTGAGATAGGCACCGCAACAGCGGCCATGGTCGCCGGCGCCATCAAGCAGTGCGCGTCCGTTGTTCTGCGTCAGGTTGCTGAGCAGTGTGATATCTTTCCGGAGACCGTCGAGCGGCTTTAGCGTTCCTGGGAGGTCGCCTCGCCACGCGCCGTCGTACTCCGGGTTCCAGAAGCGCATGTCGATGCCGTTCGGCACGTAGACCCAGCCCATGCGCACCGGCTTCTTGCCAGGGATGCGGCTGGATGCAAGCGCCGGGGCCATCGCGTCAAAAAACGGAAGCGCCACGGCGGCACCGACCCCACGCAGAAACGTTCGTCTTGCTAGCCTTTTACCAAATATCATTGTGTTCTGGTTTCCCTAGCCATCGCCGCCGTCTCTAGAGCCTCGCCGCGCCGCTGCTGGAAAGGCAGGCTCATTACAACTTCATGAATCAATGTTTGAAACCTGTACCCGGACTCCCTGACCTTTCGTGAGATTTCTCGCACGCTTATCCTATCATATTGCTCAAGACCTCGCCCGAGTGCGTAGATAAGCATCTTTTCGGTCATGTTGCGACTGAACTCGTCGAGATCCGCCAGCAAGATCCGCCTCATTTCGGCCGGCGTGTTGAATGACTTGCCGTTGGGCAGGGTTCCCGTGGAATCGATGTCGAAGTTGCCGTCCTTGGTGCGCCACCTGCCAATCGCATCGTAGTTCTCGAGACCAAAGCCGAGGGCGTCCATGCGATCGTGGCACGTGGCACAAGTCGGGCTGGCGCGATGCTGCTCGATCCGCTGCCGCAGAGACGCATCCGACCCGAGACCCTCCTCCTCGAGCGCCGGCACGTCGGCCGGAGGATCGGGCGGTGGCGTTCCGAGAATCGCCCCCAGAACGTACTTGCCGCGAATAACCGGCGAGGTGCGCGTTGGGTAGCTGGTCACCGTCAGCACCCCGGCGTGGCCGAGCACCCCACCGCGCTGGTCGGTTTCGAGTTTGACCCGGCGGAATCCGCCGCCTTTGAGGCCTTCCACACCGTAGTGTTTGGCGAGTCGGGGGTTGAGGAACGTGAAGTCGGCGTCGAGAAACGTCGAGAGCGGAAGATTTTCGCGCAGCACGGCCGCGAAGAACAGCCGCGTCTCTGTCTGCATGTCCTCTCGAAGCTCTGGCCCCCACTCGGGGAACTTTTCGGGGTCGGGATTGACATTGTCCAGAGCGCGGGTCTCAAGCCACTGCCCGGCGAAGTTAACTGCCAGAGCTGCTGAGCGTTCGTCGTCGAGCATGCGATGCATTTGCGCATCAAGGGCGTCGCGGTTGCTCAGCCTGCCTTTTTCAGCCAGATCGAGCAGTTCGTCATCTGGCATCGAGCTCCACAGGAAATAGCTCAACCGCGAGGCTAGCTCGATGTCGGAAATGCGGTGAACGGCGTTCGGATCAAGCGGGTGCGGGTCGTGCTCAATCCGGAACAAGAAGTGGGGCGAGACGAGCATTGCCTGCACCGCGAGTTGCACGCCCTGCCGGGGGTTGAGGCCTTCCGCCCTTGCCTGGTCAAAGAATCGCATTAGTGCTTCGATATCGTCACCTGCCACCGTACGCCGATACGTGCGCCGGGCAAGTGTGGCGATGATTTGCTCGACACAGGCGCGGCCTGAGTCCGGATCGCAGAAGAGAATTTGTTTGCGGCTTTCCGGCTCGACGTCCGTTGGAAACGGGCCGACGAAGGTGATTGACTCAAGGAACTTGTTCTTCTTTCGGTCGTAGCGTTCCTTTTCAGGCAACGTGTCCGGAAACGGATCGTCGATGAAGCCGGCGCGAAAATCGTGGTCTCCTGCGGGCAGGTAAAGGCGCATTTCCTCGATCGAAAACGGGTTGAAGTACACCAGCCCAGACGGCTTCGTTTCGACTTGCTGCGTTCCGAGCAGCTTGCCGTCCATCCAGAGGCCCATGGTCACGGGCGCGGCGTCATTGGGGCGCTCGCCGGGCAGCCCGATGCGAACGATGTACTCGCCGTCCCACTCGACTCGGTGCCGGGCTTCAATTGTGCTCACGTCGATGCGCCGAATCATCTTGTCTTTGGAGTGGTATTCGGCTTCGATCGGTTTTTCAGGCAACGGGTCGGCACCGATTGCGCGGGCGGCGATCATTTCCGCAGCGCTCATGTATTTCTCCATCAACACAGGCGAAATCGTGAGAATGTCGCCGATGTTGTCGAAGCCGTGGCCCGAGTCATCGGTCGGAAAGTTATCCTCGGCGCGAAACTCGATGCCGAGAAGATCTCGAATCGTGCGCGAGTATTCGCTTCGGTTCAGCCGACGAGCCGTAACGCGGCCGGGGTCGGCGGTGGCGCTTCTATCGGCGCGGTCGAACTCTCCCTGAATGAACGCCACGATGGCACTGATCTGGCTGTCATCGGGACGTGGCAATCCTCGCGGAGGCATCTCACCTGTTCTGACCTTCTGGAGAATCTTCTCCCAGCCTTCGCGATGCCCGGTAAGCGAGTCGACCGAGTTGAAGGTCTTAAGGTTGAGGCTACCTGAGGCGAGTTGGTCGTTGTGGCACAGCGTACATTTGGCGAAGATGGGCGTGACCGATTGCTCGAAGGCTTCCTGGGAGGGCTTTCCGGCGGCAAGCGACCCCTTCGAATCAGCCGCCGGGAGCAGTCCAACTGTAGAGGTCACCGCGATGACTAGGAGTGCGTGAGGACGCATTTTTAGGTTTAACTTAAGAGTTTTGAATCCTTTGGCTAATCTTACATCGAAACAGCTCGTGGTGCAAAATTAGCCTGCCACCTCAGCTTGCTATGTATAGTCAGAATCGGAACTGCAGCCACCACCTAGGCTTGCGAAGCGAAAACCCGCCAGCCGCACGGGCCGAGCGGCATTGTCAAGAGCGAGACTTCGGCGGCCGGAGAGAACCCAAGTTGATCAATCGACAGAACGAGGACGCGAGGGGAATCACTGCTAGCAGAGTGGGCAAACAGTGGACAATACTGTCAAGCGAGCGTGAACGCAAGCCCTTTAGCTGCTGGATAAAAAAAGCGCATTGCCCCCGGCTTGTCGCGGCGATTTTTGGTATGCTTGCACTGCTTGAAGGAGTGATCAATCACTATGACCAACAGCTCAACACGACGATTTTTCATGGGAGCGGCGACGGCTGCCTCGGCCATGCGGGTATCGGGCGCAAACGAACGAATCAACATCGGCCTAGTCGGACTCGGCGGACGTGGCGGGAGCCACTTGGGCATCTACTCGCGGTTACCCGAGGCGCGCATCGTAGGCCTTTGTGATGTGAACCAGGCAGCGCGCGAGCGGGCACAAGCGACACTGCTGAAGAACACCAGCGAGAAGGCGAAAGAGTTTGAGGATATGCGCGATGCTTTCGCCGACTCCGACGTCGAGGCCGTGTCTATCGCAACCCCAAACCACTGGCACGCGCTGGCGGCGATCTGGGCAATGAAGGCGGGCAAGGATGTCTACGGCGAAAAGCCAGCCTCCCACAACATACACGAGGGCCTCACGATGGTCCAGGTGGCACGCGACACCAAGCGCATGTTGCAGATCGGGTCCCAACACCGCAGCACTCCGTTCAAGATGAGGGCGATCGAGGCGCTGCAGGGCGGGTTGATCGGAAAGATCCATCAGTCCAGGGGGCTCTGTTACAAGCGCCGGGCGTCGATCGGTAAGAAGCCCGATACACCGACGCCGGCGGGCCTGAACTGGGAAATGTTTCTTGGACCCGCGCCGCTGCGGTCTTTCAACGAACTGCGATTCCGGTACAACTGGCACTGGTTCTGGGACACGGGCAATGGCGATATCGGCAACCAGGGTGTGCATCAAATGGGAGTTGCGCGTTGGGGCATTTCGGAACCCCAGTGGCCCAAGACTGTCCATGCTCATGGCGGCAAGTTCGCCTATGACGACGACCAAGAGACGCCGAATACCTTGACCTCGAATTTCGATTTCGGCGACAGGGAGATGGTGTTTGAAGTCAGAGGATTGTTGACTGGCGCGGAAGGGTCAGTGCCACCGCCGCGCCGCCGCTGGCGTGGTGCTCCAGCTGCTCCCTCTCCTGTGGCGACGGCTCCCAAGGCTAGTGCGCCTCTCAACATCATGATCGGAAACTTGTTCTACGGCTCGGAAGGTTGGGCCGCGATGAACGACAGGGGCTTCCAGGCCTTCAATGGCGACAGTAATGAACTCGTGATGGAGGAGAGCGCCGAGCAGAGAACTGTGAGCAATCCGACTGCTCTGCATATGCAGAATTTCCTGGCTGCCTGCCGGTCAAGGAACTACCAGGACTTGCATGACGAGATCGAGATTGCCAACCTGAGTGCGGCGATGTGTCACCTGGCGAATATCAGCTATCGTGTCGGCAGACAGTTGGAGCTACAGGACGGGCCGAAGTTTGTCAACGACTCTGAGGCGAATGAGCTGTTGACGCGGGACTATCGAGAGCCGTACGTGGTTTAGTCCGGCATTCCCAGGTTTTGGGAAAAATTGCAGCTATCGCAAGTCCCTCGCGGATCAGGTGGGCTTTGACAGCGTCTTCGCGACTGACTCTTTATAGTGCGGCTTTTTTACGGGATCTTGCCCCGAAATCGGCCATTTCAAGGCTTGTACACGTGTTTGTGGACTTCGGACGGCGTATTCGACTGCATCGCTCGGAAAACTGTCTTGGGCTAGTCTGATCAGTCGATATCTATCCCTAGCTCTGTGGCATGAGAAGACCTGGAAAATCCACAGGCTGTTAGCCGTAATCAGGTTCAGCTATGGTTGCCGAGCGTTGATTCCTCTTCATCAGGTATAGCCTTCAAGCCTGCAACTCGAACTTGTTGTTGCTTGAATTCGCAGGCTGTTGGGGGGCTCGTAAGTCCTCGGCTCAGCCCTGCTATCCATCAAAGCTTCATTGAGTTCAGGACCCTGGTTCTTGTGTTAGGATGAAATTTCAGGGTGTCGTTCAGCATCCCTGCCGCGTCCCCATCGTCTAGGCCGGCCTAGGACACCGCCCTTTCACGGCGGCAACGCGGGTTCGAATCCCGCTGGGGACGCCACTTTTTCCGGTTTAAGTACTTGTATTTCAATATGTTATAGGAATAGATGAGTAATCTACCCCTCACGACGTCCCACAAGGATGCTCGGTTGCCAGCTCCTGCCAGGATTCCAGCGCCTCGGCCAACAATTCCAGCGCACGCCTGTTTCGGGGAAAATTCTGCTCCGCAACATCGCCGTGCCAAACGCGAAGCACGGACCGCAACAACTCTCAAGGTCCTAATTCCCGTGAATTGAGGCCCTTGCGGATTGCTCGCGTACACGCTGGAGCACTCCCGCAAAACACGGACCGTGCGGGAGTGACCCCCACTGCTCCGCCCTTTGCTGAGGGGCGGTCCTTGGCGACCATTAGAGATCGCTACGGCTGCAAACCTCACTGGAGAGGTGGTAGCACCCTTGTGAGGACGGTGGGTAGCATTCGGAAATGAGGCAACGCGTCGGCCAGAGTAGTTGTCGTCAGCCACACGGAATCGAATCGGTCTCCCGAGCGAACCAGGCCGCAGCCTTTGACAGGATCTCCCGCGCGTTGCGATCACCCAGTTGCGCCAGTTTCACGACCTGGTCCCGAAACTCCTTCGGGTAGGCCAAGCGGAAAAGAACAAGCCGCTGGAGCAGCGCAAGACGAACCGCTGGCTGCGCGGCCTGCAACAGTGCGCTGAGTTCGCTGACCAGCTCGACGGCGTACGTCCGGCCGCGGTCATGGACCGCGAAGCAGATGTGTTTGATCTCTTCGCCGAGCAGCACCGTCTCGGCACGGTCGATCTGTTAGTGCGGGCCAAGCACAACCGTAGCCTCGGCAAGGATCTCCCGAAGCTCTTCGAGGCTGTGCAGGCAAAGCCGGTACAGGCGCATCTGGAGATGCATGTGGCGCGCAGCTCGGCACGTCGGGAAACCCGTCGACAGAAGGCGCGCGCGGGGCACAAGGCACGCGAGGCGAAGCTTGCGCTGCGTTGGTGCGCCGTGCAATTGCCAGTGCCGAGCAAGAACTCCTGCCAGGGTCCGGGATCGCTTCAGCTCAGCCTCGTGCATGTCTGCGAAGAGTCGGCGCCAGACAACCTCGAGCCACTGGAATGGTTCCTGTTGACCTCCTTGCCGGTGACATCCAGGCAGCAGGCCCTCAAAACCCTCGCATGGTATCGCCTGCGCTGGCGCATCGAAGACTGGCACCGCGTGCTCAAGTCCGGCTGCAAGATCGAATATCTCGGCCATCGCACCGGCGAGCGGATTGAGCGGGCAGTGACCATCAATGCAGTCATCGCCTGGCGCCTCACCGCGATGACGCTGCTGGGCCGCGACACGCCCGAGCTGCCGGCCGACATCCTCTTCTCCGACATCGAGATCATCGCCTTGGAGGACTTCGCCAAAGATCGCAAGCTACCACCGCCCGACAATCTCGGGCGTGCGGTGCTCACCATGGCCATGCTGGGTGGCTATCTCAACCGCAAACGTGACTCGCCGCCGGGCCACACGAAACTCTGGGAAGGCTATACCCGACTCGCGACTACCGCACAGACCTACGAGAGACTGCTCAGGCTGGACCGGACCAGCGATTTCTATAAGCGACTGCGTCCCGACAAGACTTGTGGGTAAACGGCAGCCCGCAACAGCAGTCCGCCACCATCTGAGCCGAGCTCTCCACCGTCAAATCGACCGACGACTCGCTGCCTTCGCAGGCCCCCAAATTCCAGTCGTTCCGTGGTACACTCTGTAGTCATAAGGCCGTCGTCCTATCTCGTGGTAAGTTGTTCATATTAAATCAATTATACCACAAGACACGGCCTTATACCCTACCCCTCTTGAGAAATCCGGGCTAGCCTTCTCATCTATCGTAACCAACGGTCTCTACATGGTCAACGCGCACTCAGGGCGACCCTCAGTGGCCATTAAGAACCAAGTCAATGCACGAACTGGGACTGCGGTCTCATGATTCAGCGGGAGGGGAAACATGCTCGACGCCATCGGCACGATGAGCCTATCGCCAAATCACCTCACCAGAGCCTGCCCTATGGCTCGGTCCAACCGATCGGTCGGAGCGCCGAAGGAAGGAGATTCAACAGCAGTCGCCCGGAACCTCAGAATTCGTAGCGAACAAAGAGCTCGATCCGGCGCTCTGAGGATAGGGTGCTGGAGATTCGGCCGAATTGGGCCGAACCGATCAATTGAGAGGTCGAGGCATAGAATACCGGGTGGTTAAGGAGATTCTCGACTCGCGCTCCTGCCTTCACGAATTGGTTCTCCGTGATCTGCGTCGACTTGCTAACCGCAAAATCAAGGAACAAGCCACTCGGGCCAGAGAAGAACCGCCGCTGCAGCGATCCCGCTTGCCCAGGACCTGGGTGGGAGAAGACCTGGCCAAGGAACGGGTCCTGGCCGTCTGGAGAAACGCCGCTGTTGTCGCGCGGGTTGATCGCGCCCTCGGCGATTATGAATGGCCCGTCGTCGGTCATTCGGAACCGGACTATATGCTCGAGCTGTTGCTTCGTGTACTCAGTGCTCGCCGTGTTCTGTCTGGAACGGCCCGTACGGTTCACGGTGCCGCGCCGCGACGTAGCGCGGGCGCGCTCCAAATAGGGCTGCGCGAGATCGAGGAATGGGTCGAAGCGGGACTGCGGACCGCTCGAATCAGTGAGCACCTTGGAGAACGAGTAGTTCCCTTGGAACTGCACACCCTTGGCTGCTCGCCGCCGCACCTCTAGCTGCAAGCCGTGGTAGCTGGAGTTCGAATAGTTCGTAACGAGATCCGCGACGTAGGCATCCTGGTTGTGGCGGAAACTGAAATTGGGGCCTACGAGGCCGTTCTCTACATAGAGGTTAGCCAGGGTGCCAGGCTCGCCCGTCTCGATGCGCCCCTGGACGACGGGGTGCCAAAGGAAGCCGCCGCCGACCAACTGCGGAAAGACTGAGACCTCCTGGCTGCCCGCGATTTCCGGATTGTACTGGGGATCGAAGGTGCCTGTTGCGTCGTGCGCCAAGTTCCCATTGCTGTGGGCCCTGAGAAAGTCATCAAGGAATCCGTTCTCCCTGAGGATGAGTTGGTTGTAGTCGAACGCACGCACCAACTTGGTGCCCTTGTTGCCAACGTAACGGGCCTCGACAACAGTGTTCCAGCCGACCTCGTGCTGCAAGCCGAAGGTCCACTGCTGAACGTAAGGCGCTCGAAAGTTTGGATCGATCGAGAAAATTGCCGAATACGGGTCCAATAACTGGTTGTCACTGGAACGGCGGGGAACCTTGTATTCCGGCGGATCAATCGACACGGGACCGTCAACGAGAAATGCAGGTAGATTCTGCAATTGGTTCGTGCCTTGGAGGCCGTCATTGAAGCTAGTCGCGTTCTGTCCGGCTTCGATCATCGCGTCATAGACGTAGTTGATACTGTAGCCCGCTCGCAATGCAGTCTTGCCGTCTCCAAACACATCCCAGGCGATTCCGATGTTCGGAGCAAGGTTATTACGGTCGGGACGCCACAGTGGACGTCCCGTTTCTCCCCCAGCGAAATCGAATTCCGCATTTGAGAGCAGCGTTTCGAGCAGCGTTCCATGCTCTTGCAAAGGAAGCAGCATCAGTCCGTCCCTCTCGTCCAGACGTCCGTAGTACTCCCAGCGCACCCCGAGATTGACCGTGAAGCGTGGCGTCAGCTTGAGATTATCCTGGAAGTATCCCGCCACCGAATCGTAACGATAGCGTCGCCGGTATTCCTGGCCGCTGACAAATCCAGACGATGTGTCGCGGACATTGAAGCTCTGGGCGGCCGATCCGACAATTCCCCCCAGCGTCGCCAGCAAGGACCGGGCCGTCCCTAGGCCGGAAGCCGCAATCCCTCCTGGGAAGAAGGCTCCCGGAAGCTGGTAGGGGCTCTCAACAGAGATACCCAGATCCATCGTCGGAAGGACGCCGAAATGGTTGAAGCTATTGACACGCACCTGCTCCGCTTCGAAACCGAACAGCAGCGTATGCCGACCGAATTGGTCCATGGCGTTGTCGCGGTAAGAGTAGGTGTCCGTGGCTCGTCCCTGGGCCTGAAAATTGACGTCTGGGTTTGTGTAGAGTGTTTCGGTCAACCGGTACTGCTCCGGGAAGGCACTGTTCCGGAAATCGCCGGGGGCGCGATTGAATCCGAAACGCACCTGGTTGGTCCAGCGCGGGCTTGGACTGGTACGCCAACCGACCGACAGGAAATCCGATTGCTGGAAGTCCTTGACTGGGGGGCTCTCATAGTAGCCCACGCCGATGTCATCGTCGGGCCGGTCGTTGTCCTCCTTGGTGTTCTTGTAGGTGACGGTCACCGCGTCACGCGAAGAAACGTTCCAGTCGCCGCGGGTGGTCAACGCTCGGCGGTTTCCGTCGTCCCGGGTGAGGAAGCGGTAGCCTGCGGTATTCAGCAAGCGCTCGCTCGAACTGTCGCCCCTGTCAAAATTGTTGATCTGGTCCGGACCCGGGATCCTGGCCAAGAGTTGCGCCGCGACGGGGTCGTCCTGCAAGCCCTGAAGTTCCAGCACATTGACCTGCCGCACCGTGCCTCCCAGATCGACGTAGCTGAAGAGCCCTCGGGCCGCGTCTGGTGTCAAGATGGTCGTGTTCTCGAGGAATTGACGGCGGTCGCGCAAGATCTCGAAGTTGGCAAAGAAGAACACGCGATTCCGGATTGCGGGACCACCGAACGACCCACCGAATTGGTTGATCTTCAATTCCGGCTTGTCGATTTCGTTCCGGTTTGCGAACCAGTCGTTCGCTGCGAGCTTCTCGTTGCGCGTGTGCCAGTAGGCATTGCCGTGAAACTCCGGGCCTCCCGAACGGGCAATGGCATTCGTTTAACGGCCAAACAGCATTCGTTTAAGGGTTCAAGGGGAATTCCGGCGCAGCGGGCCGGTTTTTCGCGCTTCAGGCTGTGGTTGCAGTTGCGGTTGCCTTGCTGGACCTCCATTTGCTGGCGGGTTTCCGGGAGAGGCGCGGGAAGGAGCGGTTCGGGCGCTGTCGCTGGCGGCACGCGGCGATGCCGGCGAGGATCCGCTCGACGGTCTTGCCCAGCATGGCGGCGTGCTCCAGGAACAGCCCTTCCAGGTGCCGCGCCACAGTGCGCAGGCTGCTCTTGAAGTTCGCCTGCATCACCGGCTTGCCCGGGTCGGCCCGGAAGCTCTCCTCACTGTGGTTGGTGAACAGCCGGGCCAGGGCGATCAGACTGAAGTGGGCGAACAGCTCCTGCTGGACCGTGCGCTCGGTCTGGCCGTGGAACTCCTCCACCGTCAGCAGCTGCTTGGATATCTTGTACAGTTCCTCGATGCTCCAGCGGCCGTGGTACAGGTCGGCGAGGTCCCGCACGCTGTAGCGCTGCCGGTCCAGCAGGGTGGTGGCGAGGGTGTAGGTGGTCGTGCCGGCGGTGTACTTGATGAGGCGCACCCGGCAGGGCTGGAAGGCGGCCTGCGGGCGCTGGCGCAGCGCGTCGGCGCTGGGCGTGACGGTGACCGTGTGATCGGTGCGGTCGCCGAGGATGAAGTCGCGGAACAGGGCGGAGGCGTTCCGCTGGAGGCGGAAGACGGCCTGCAGGCGGCGTTCGGCGTGGGCGTGCAGCAGCTGGAAGGAGTAGTAACCGCGGTCGTAGACGACGACATCGCCGGGGGCGAGCGCCCGGAGGTGGGCCAGGGCCGCCAGGCGCTCGTTGCCATGGGCGAGCAGGTCGAAGTCGACCGGGATGCGGGAGCGCAGCTGGTAGAGGCAGCTGAGCAGGCCCTGCGGGTAGTGGGCGTTCGATGAGGGCGTGCGGTAGCCCTCTTGGGCCAGCGGGCGGGGCAGGTTCAGCTTCGAGCCGTCGACGGCGAAGATCCGGTGGCCGTGCCACAGTTGGCCAGCCGTCTCGCGCGGGGCTTGCTCGAGAATCGCCCGGTGGATACGCCGGAACACGTCGGCGTGAATCTTGGCGCGGGCCGCGCAGATCGACGAGGCCGACACCGGCTGCGGCTGCGGCAGCGCGACCCCCAGCCGGCGGCACTGCTCCCACAGCTCGGCCAGGGTCAGGGCATAGCCCTGGCGGTCGGGCGCGAACACCAGCCGGAAGACGAATAGCACCACCAACAGGGTGTTGAGGACCCGCTGCCGCTGCTGCCACTGCCGGTCGTACTCGCCCGCCACGCGCACCACCGTGCCGATGATGCCCTGCCACAGCTGCACGAAGCGATCCTCGGCCTCCGGCGGCGGCACCAGCTGGCGCGGCTTGGCCAGCGGGCCTGGCCTGGCCCGTGCAGCAGGATCGTGCGCCAGTCGGGGTGCAGCGGGTAGACGTACACGCCCTTGGGTGTCTTGGCCGGTGCCGTTCCCCTGGCCTTGCGCCCCTTCGTCATGCCGAGGAACTGCCAGTTGGCTGCCCGGTAGCAGGTCGCCCGGTAGCGCTCCAGGTCAACGAAGGTCTCCACCAGCACCGGCCGGTAGCCGTGCCGCTGCTGCCAGTCCTGCGGCAGCTGCTGCAGCGCCAGCCCCAGCGCCTTCGACGCCAGGAACTTGACCTGCACCCAGGGAAACAAAAGGAACCGGCTGTTGCTGATGACCAGGTCGAGGTGCTTGCGGTGCGCCTGGCCCTGCCAGCCGATCCAGGTGTCGCGGCACTCCAGGTTGCGGGTGGCGAAGCCGAACAGCAGGCAGCCGAGCTGGCGCCCGTGTCGGTCGCGCAGGAAGTAGCGCAGATGCGCGCCGATGGGCTGGCGGTAGCCCTGGGGATGGTAGCGCTCGACCCATTCGTTCCACTCCGCGACAGCCTCCCGCTCGGTCACCGCCTCCAGGGCTAGCGGCGTCAGCTCGGCGAGATCCTCGCGGAGAGGGGGCTGGGGCGCGGTCCGCTCGCCCGGCGTGATCGGCCTCTGTGGGCCCCGCCCGGGCATAGCGCTGCGGGCTGGCAGGGTCAGGATGCCGAGCCGCTCCAGCTCCTCAAGCAGGCGCGTTGTTGTTTTTCAGTTTGTTTCAGTGGATTTTACCAAATTATTCCATGAACTCGTCCGGTCGTTGTTCGAATTGGTTCACTACTGCAGGAGAGAATTGAGGCCGGGTAAAGGCCCTGTAGAACCGTATGTTTCAGTCAAGCTCGCCACTGTAACTCTTTCCTGCAGTAGTGAACTAATCCACAAAATTCCTCGGCCTTGCATCGGAATAATCTGAAGAATTTTGTCGAAACAAAGTGAAATACAACACGTCGCCAGATGAATGCGGTTGCTGCCCTTCGGCGTCTGCCAGCGCAGGTGCTCGCAGATGGTGTGGCCCAGCTCGGTGCGGCTCAGCTTCGGGAACAGCCCCACGGTCTCCTGGATGTCGGCGATCTGCCGCCGTGTCAGGCGCTTGCCGAAGAATGTCGTGGATTTAAGGTTCTCGATCAGCGGGTCCATCGGGTAGCTCCCAGTACTCCATACCTAGGGTGGCAAACTGGGGCGCAAAAGTCAAGCGCTTCGGCAGAAAAAGTTGAGGGAGGCGTATCCTTTTGAAAATCAACAACCTATCGGTCCACCAACGGGTTATCTACCGGATTATCTATGCGAATGCCATTGCCCGAACGGGTGGTAAAATTCACTTGGGAGGCCCCCCCGCCGACAGCGGGCGAACCATTTTGCGAGGTTACGGTGAATTCCGCAACTTGATCGAGCAACGTACGACTGGACAGATAGTCGAGGCCGTTGGAGCGGATGAAGTTGTCCTGGATGCTGACGCCGTCCAAGGTCACCTTCGAAAACGTCGGGCGCTGTCCGTTGATCACGGTATCCCAGGCCCCGGAATAGGCAACTCCGGCCTGGAGGCGTACAAAACTGAGCGGGTCCCGGCCAATCAGGGGCAATTCCGCGATCTGGTCGGATGTCACTACTGACGTGACTTCGGCATTCGTGGTCTGGACCTGACTAACGCCACCTTCCACCACGATGACCTCCGATGCAGCACCGAGTTCCAGCACGATTGGCGGCAACGATGTCTCGCGGGCGACATCGACCTTCTGCGCTTCTACCGTGTAGGCCTTGAAGCCTTCTGCGACGACTTCAACTGTGTAGTAGCCAGGCAAGAGCAAAACCGCCAGGAATCCCCCGGCGGTATTCGTTTGGAGTTCGAGCGCAGCTCCTGTAGCGTCGCTGCGGACCGTTACCTCAGCTGCGGGGATCGCGGCCCTGGATGGATCCAGCACCGTGCCCGCCAATCGCCCTGTGCTCGATTGGGCGTTCGCAAGAGCGGCCGCTAGGACCGCAATGAGGAGGGCATGAACGAGTCTTGTCATGGCGATTTCATAGTTCTACCACTTCCGCCGGAGGCAAATGTAATGGGTTTGATAAATCATGTAAATAACTTTGTAAAAGACGGCGGCATCCGCACGATCTAGCCAAATCCGAACAGGCTTGCGCCAAGCATGTAGACAGCTGCGGGCACGATCAGGAGCCCGATGATGTCGAGCACAACGCCGGCACGGAACATCTGGGTCATGCTGATCCAGCCGCTCGAAAAGATGATCGCGTTGGGAGGCGTCGCTACCGGCATCGTAAAGGCAAAGGATGATGTTACGGCCATGGGTATGAGCAGCAAGTAAGGGTGCACTCCAAGCTCGGCTGCCATCGCGGCAACCGCGGGAGAAAGCATCAGCACGGTAGCCACATTCGAGGTTGTTTCGGTCATGACCGTCGTGAGCAGGCAAATCGCGATCACCAAGCCCCAGCTCGGTATGCCCTGCATTGCTCCAAGCGAGGAGCCAATCCACATCGCCAAGCCGCTACTCGATATCTCCGCTGCCAGCGCGAATCCCCCGCCCAACAGAAAGACGATGCCCCACGGGATGCCTTGGGCCGCGCCTTTCCAGTCCAGGATCCGCACCCCTCTTTCGCCCTGTCCGGCAGGGAGAGCGAAAAGCAGTACCGCCATTGCCATCGCCACGGTCGAATCGTGAACATGGGCCGGCGTGGGAAACAGCTGCGACCAGCCCGGCAGATAGAATCCTCCGAGATCCAGCGGAGCCCGAAAGATCCACAGCAGCCCCGTCAAGGCTGCGACGACTAGCACGCGCCGCTCCGGGACGGTCATCGGTCCCAGCGCGGCCAACTCTTTCTCGATGACGTTTTGGTCGCTGGAGAACCGGATATGCGAGAGCGGGATGGCCGTACCGAAATGGCACAGATAGAGCCAAGCCACTGGCAGGAACACGAGCACGATCGGCACGCAGACCATCGACCAGTGGACGAATCCGATCGTTGGCAGGTCAGGAAACGATTCGGCGGCGAAGCCCAGGAACGCCACAGTCGTGGGAGATCCGACGATCGTCCCGATGCCACCGATGCTGGCCGCGTAAGCGATGCCCAAGAGCAGCACGCAGCCAAAAACTTCGCGCGCCACCTTCGGTTGGTCAGTTCCCGCAGGAGCGCTACGGATTTCGGCCGATGCCGACAACTGATTGACCACCGCCATCGCCATCGGCAACAGCATCATGGTCGTGGCTGTGTTCGAAATCCACATGGACAGCAACGCAGTGGTGACCATGAATCCGAGCACCATGGGTTGTGGCCGAGCTCCGAAGCGAGCTATCACAGTCAGTGCGATGCGGCGGTGGAGCGCCCACCGTTCCATTGCGTAGGCAATGATGAAACCACCGATGAACAGGAAGATCAGATGGTTCGCGTAGTGCGCCGAGACCGTTCGGCTAGACGAAACGCCAAGCAGCGGGAAGAGCACGACCGGAACTAGTCCCGTCACGCCGATGTGAACCGCTTCGCTGATCCACCAGCAAATCATGAGCACCGCGATGGCGGCCGACTTCTGACCGGCCTCGCCCAGGCCTTCCGGCGTGGGAAGAGCTAGCACCAGCAGGAATCCCATGACACCGGCAGCCAAGCCTAACGACTTGCCAGAGACGGGCAGACTAGGCATTTGAACTTCCCTGCGATCCCGGCAAGGTTCTCATTGGCGGTTAGCCCCTCACTCCGGTGCGGGTATAGATCCTTAAAGGGAAGCTATGCCAGAAGGAAATGGTAGCGCTACGGGGATTCGAACCCCGATCTGAGCCTTGAGAGGGCTCTGTACTAACCCTTAGACGATAGCGCCCTATGCACTCGCATGATAGCAAGCAGCCGAAGAGGATGCGCGGTGCTTGACGTATGCAGCACGCCAGGTTGCGTCCGATGACCGCCTACACGCGAATCGCAAGCGAGTCCCACGGTGATTCGGCAGGCTTGGCACGTCGGACTCCCTATCCGCCTCCCTATCCGCCGTTGTTGGCGCGGACTGTGATAATGGATCTTGAGCCGGTTTCGGCGCCTTTGACGTGCGCATCCTGCACCGTTACGTCTTCCGCGAGGTAGCCGCCGCATCACTGGTCGGAACAATTCTGTTCACGCTCGTACTGTTCTTGCAGCGTGTCGAGCCGGTGATGGAGCTACTCGTCGGTCGTGGAGCACCCGCAGCCGAAATGCTGCGGTTGCTCGCTCTGACGATACCGCAAGCTTTCCCGTTCACAGTTCCGATCGGAGTCCTGACGGGCATCCTGGTAGCCGTCGGCCGCCTCTCCAGCGATAACGAGGTTCTGGCAATGACAGCCTGCGGAGTGCGCAGCCGTGCACTGGCGGGGCCCGTGGCGCTGATCGGGTTCCTCGGTTGCGCCGTGACAACTCTTTGGCTCACCCCCTGCTCACTCCGCGAGCAGGTTCGCATTGCCGAATCATTCCGTATCCAGCTGGCGGGTTCCGAGGTCAAGCCACGAGTATTCATAGAGGACTTCCCGGAACAAGTGATCTGGGTGCAGGACGTGTTACCCAGCGAAGGGGTTCACTGGCGCGGAATCTTCATGGCCGACATGCGGGCGCCTGCCAAGCGGGGTTCAATCAGTGGATTCAACGCTGCGGTTGACGGCCCGCGGATCACATTGTCCTCAGAGGCATTTGTCCAACCTCGGCCAGAGCAGAACCGAATTCAGATCCGATTCCCACTGACTACGACTTACGAGGAATCAAGCGATCCAGCGCGATATCTAGCATTCCGCTCGGAGAGCGCCGACCAAGTCTTGCAAGCCCGGCCAAGGCAATTTGATCCGGCCGCAAAGCGCTACGACAGCTTGAACACGCTGGCGCGGATCAGGTTGCGGGCGGCCGTACGTCGGCAATCGTGCGCCGGGAGTAATGCCGGGAGGGCTACTGTTCGCAGCGCGGGATGCTCCATGACGTCAAGCGCGGCGTTCTAGTCAGCCGCAGTCAGCCCTTGCTTGGTCTTCACCTCGATCATCAGGCGGCAGTGAGGCCTGTCATGCATCGCCGCCCGCTTTCATGATCGCGGCAAAGACTTCCGGGTCGGTGACGCCTTCGGACCCGATCAGCAAGACACGAGCATTCGCATCGAGCCCAAGCGTGCGGCGCATGTCTTCGCAGTCGGCAGCGGCGATCAGCGCCGCCAGTCCCGCAACGGCGCTTTCACCGGCCTCGATTTTCGGCTCGTCTCCTGCCGGGCAGGCAAGCATGCGCACGGCGGCGCCAACGAAGCTGTCGGGAATGGTCAGAAAGTCGCTCGCCTCTTCCGACAGGACCTCCCACGCCAGTGCGGACGGTTCGCCGCAGGAAAGACCAGCCATGATGGATTCTTCTTCGATTCGAATGCTCGTCGCCTTGCCTGCCCTTGCGCTCTCGAAAAGGCAGGCCGCCAGCTCCGGTTCGACAATGACGACACGCGGCACCTCCGCTCCCCAATATTGCCGGAATCCGGCCGCGACTGAGGCCGCCAGCCCGCCGACACCGCCCTGCAGGAAGACATGTGTCGGAGCCTGCGCAGTCGCGTCGCAGATCTCCCGCGTCATAACCCCGTAGCCCGCCATCACATCCCGCGGCGGGAGGGCGTAGCCAGGCCAAGATGTATCGGAGACGACAAACCAACCGTTCGCTGCGGCTTCCTTGCGCGCGTACGCCACTGAGTCATCGTAGTTGCCGTCGATCCGGATCACGTAGCCGCCCAAGCTCCGCATGGCCTCGGCGCGCGTTTCGCTGACGTTGGAATGGATGTAGAGACGGCAAGACGCGCCGAAACGCTTGCACCCCCAGGCAAGGGCCCGGCCATGATTGCCGTCGGTGGCCGAGACCAGCGTGACCCTGGCAGTCCAATCCGTATAGTCGCCGTTTCGAATGTCGGCCATCGACACATTGCGGCCCAAACCTCGCGAGATCTCACGCTGGAGAACGCGCAGCGCCGCATACGACCCGCCAAGCGCCTTGAAACTGCCCAGACCAAAGCGCGGGCCCTCATGTTTGTACAAGATCTTCGCGATGCCCAGACCGGCCGCAAGATCCCCAAGTTCCACCAGAGGGGTAGGTGCATAGCCTTCCCACTGCGTGATCTCCGCAACGGCGTCCGCGAAATCAACGGAGGACACGACACGCGTTGCGGCGTCGCCTGGGCGAGGGAAGCCCGCAACATGCCTGAGTGTGCCGCTGTCGAAGCTGGTGGACATCCGATTAGGCCACTGATTGGCGGGTCATTATGCGCTCAACCCTTTCAGAAGAACTGGCTCAACCCTGGAGGGTAGGTCACGCCGCCTGCCGATGATACGTCTGCCGTTGCCCGACGCGGACACGTGTTCCGTCAGCGCCTTGCGGAACAGGCGTTTGGCCGCCGCGGCCTGTCGTTTACACACAAGTCACTCACGACGCATCTTCTGATAGAGCTTGCTACCCTCGTTTAACCGACGGGTCCGTTCCACCACCTGCGTGATCGTGGCCAGCCTCGTGTATCCCTCCCACATCACCTTGTGGCCTGGCACTGCGTACTGCTTGCGCTTGTAATTCAGATACCCGCCCAGCATCGCCAGCGTTAGCACCGCCCGCCCCAGATTGTCCGGCGGCAGCTGCCGCCGGTCTTGCGCGAAATCCTCCAGCGCCGCCAGTTCGATCTCCGCGAACAGCGTGTCCGCCGGCAGTTCCGGCGTGTCCCGTCCCAGCAGAGTCATCAGCGTCAGCCGCCAGGCGATCACCGCGTTGATCGTCACCGCCCGCTCGATCCGCTCCCCCTGCCGGTGCCCCAGGTACTCCACCCTGCAGCCCGACTTCAGCACCCGGTGCCAGTCCTCGATGCGCCAGCGCAGCTTGTACCACTCCAGCACCCGCTCCGCCTCCTGCTGCGTCTGCACCGCCAGCGTCGTCAGCAGGAACCATTCCAGCCGCTCCGCCCCTTCCGGCTGCGTCTGCTCCCGCACGTGCACCAGGCGCAGCTTCAGCGCCGCCTCCTGCCGGTCCGGGTCCGTCAGCTCCACCTCCCGCCAGCGCAGTTCCACCTGCGCCTCCCGGTCCATCACCGACACCGGCCGCACTCCGGCCAGCTGCCCGGCCAGCTCCGCGCACTCCCGCAGCCCCCGGATCCAGCGGTACGTCTTGCGCCGCTCCAGCGGCTTGCCCTTCTCCGCCTTCCCGTCCGGCGTCTCGAACTGGATCTGCGGCACCCCCAGCGGCACCCCCTCCCCGTTCACCACCAGCGTCGCATGCATGTGCAGCCCCAGCGTCCCCGCCGAGCCCTTGTTCTTGCCGATATAGCCCAGCCCCACGCAGCCCGGGTGCTCCGCGAAATTCAGGTCCGTGCCATCCTGGATGCACAGCACCGCCGCCTGGTCGTTCTGCGCCGCTCCCGGGAACGATTTCGTGGGCGCTTCCCCTTGCCTCTGCACAATTTGCACCAGCCGCTTCCCCAAGCGTACATCGCCCAGCCGGGCGCCGCCGAATTCGTGCTTGGCCCACACGTCCGCAGCCAGTTGGCGGCTGCCAGCGAGGTGCCTTGGTAACGGCCTTTCTCGACAAAGGTTTCCACGAGCAGCGGACGGTAACCGTAGCGGTGCTGGAAGTCGTCGGGCAGGTGGCGCAAGGCCAGGCCGAGGGCCTTCGAGGCCAGGTTGCGGCATTGGACGGAAGAGCGAATCAGAAAACGGCTCAGTCCGATCACCCGGTGCAGCTGGCGGGAGCGCTGGTCGGCGTCCCAGCCGATGAAGGTGTCGCGAGCGGCCAGCGTGAGAGCCGCTGCGGCGAAGCCGAGGGCTCCCAGCACGCCGTGGTCGGAGACCAGCAGGTAGCGCAGTTGGGCACCGACGTGCTGGGCGGCGGCACGGGGCGGCCGATACAGCGCGGGCGGCAGCGGCGGTGGTTATGCTGGGGTGCGGGCAGTCGGATGTGGCCGGCGGCGTCCAGAGTGCGCAGGGCATGCATGCAGCTGGCCAGCTGCGGCCGCCCGCGAGAGATCTACCGGGCGCGAACGCCCGGCCCTGCAGCCGGTGCGACCCGCTCCGGAGCAGCCCGGGTACCGCAGGCACTTCCATAGGGAGTTGGCAGGGCTGAACCGCTAGCGTGGGCGCGCGGCGATCGAGGCGGCCACCGGCGACCGTCCTTGCCGGATGCGCCGGTACGAGTGGGCGGAGGCAAGCCCGGGTCTGAAGCTGGGACTTGGCGCATTCCGTGTTCGCGGATAGACTCCGGGTCATGGCTTTCGTGATTGATCGGGTCGACTTGCTCGGCTATCTCGCTTCCGACGCCTGCATGCGTGACGAGACCACAGGCATGGTATCGGTGCCGCTCGCCAGTGCGGCCGCCTACTACCTCCGGGAGACGGTTCCCGAAGAGTGCAGCAAACCGCTGACCCTTGCACTCTGGGAATCCGGACATGACCTTGTGATCAAGGATGGCACGGACCTTCAGCCGCAACTCGCCGCCGGAGCGCAGGTCTACGCCGCGGGCCGGCTGCAGCGGCGAATTCTCGAAATGGAAGGCGCGACCCTCTGCCGGTCTGAGGTCGTCTGCATGGCGGCCGACGTTCTTGTGCTCAGAGGACCCGACGGAGGGCGGCCGCAAGGATCGTCGGCGGCGGGATCCTGGTCCGCTCTACCATCTAAGGTGTCGGAAATAGGCTCTCCAGCTTGATCCGTGCATCCTCCGTCCCAAACTGCCAGTTGATTTCGGCTTGGCGCCGGTCGAGGCATTGTTCCACAGCGTGCCCGGTTCAATCTCCGCGATGTTGAGACGGCTCCCGAGCGCGTCTGTCAGCCCATCGGCACCCAGACGGCCCAACCTTGCGGCCAGCGAGTTCTCGGCAGTCGAATTTGCAGTAATCGTTGGGGGAGACACTCAGCACTCGGTACATGCTCGCGATAGGATACAGTGCCTGGTTCGCCTTGACGAATTCGAACGGCCTTTGACAGGATTTCCCGCTCCAGCCGCAGCCGACGGTTCTCCCGCCACGGGCGCACCAGCCCTTCCTCTCGGAACCGCGCGGACCGTCCTGGCGGCTACCCTGGTCGCGCTCTGATTGCTTCACCCAGCGCCTCACCGAATCCACGGAAATCCCAGATTCCCGGGCCACCTCCAGCAAGCCGGAATCACCCAGTTGCACCAGCTTTTCAACCTGGTCCCGAAACTGCTTGGGATAGGGCTTCACATAGGCTCATCGGCTCATCGTTCGAGGCCTCCTTGCCCCTTCTCCTAGGGCGAGCAGTCACTGCCGATCCGAGCTAGATCTGGTGTCGCAGACGCGGCTACTCCAGAGAGGGCAGCCGCGCTAGGCCCGAGCCATGGCGGGCGACGTCCGCCGCTGGCCAGGGCGCATCTGCATACACACAGATGGTGTGTACTCTTAGGGAACGCGTATTGCATTACGTGAGGTCCCCAATGAACCGACGGCTCACCATCACCCTGCCAGAACAGACGGTCAGGATGCTTGATCGCGCTGTGTCTCGAGGCCAGCGCTCGCGTTTGATTGACGAAGCCGTGAGACGCTTCGTCAATGAACAGGGGAGAGCGAACCTTCGAAAGCAGCTCGAGCTAGGTGCGACAGCTCGATCCGAGCGTGACCGGGAGATCGCTGAGGAATGGTTCGTCCTTCCTGACTAACCCTCATGATTCGACCAAAGAGGGGAGACATCTATCTGGTCAATTTCGATCCGACGATTGGCGCTGAGATCCGGAAGACACGCCCGGCGCTAGTTTTGCAAAACGATATCGCCAACAAGTCCGGCCCGGTCACCATTGTGGCTGCCATCAGTTCCAAGTTCGATGACCTTCTGTATCCCACGGACATCTTGCTATCCGCCAAGGCACGGACAGGTCTCGCTGTGGATTCGGTAGTGCTTCTGAATCAGATTCGGACGGTCGACAAGAAGAGGCTAGTAAAGCAACTCGGCCGACTGTCGACAGCTCGGTCCGATCTCCGCGATGTTGAGCCGGCTCCCGTGCGTCGCCTGGCACTGAACGTGCAGCCAGCCGGCGGCTGTGGCCCTGGTCACTTCCTTCAGCGGGTCTGTCGCTACTGTCTTGCTCATTCGAATGCGATCAATGGACGGCGAAGGCATCCTCTGAGAGCCAGCAGCGGTCCGCTTCGAGGTGGTGGCGAGCAACTCGGAGCTGGTTCTGGACTGCATCGTGGGAAGAGAGAACGAACTCGGATTGCCCCTCTGATTTGAAACGACGCATGGGATGTGCTCGTTCTCTCGTGTGCTGGTAGGGCACCTCGGCCCGTTTGTTCTCGGACCGGCCGTTTCGATGGGATAAGCATCCCGGCGCGCCGCTCGGCATCCATTTCCCGCCCGCAGCATGTTCGGCTCGCTTCACCAGGACACGGTCGCTTGGCCGGACGACGAAGGCCGCCTCAAGGTGACGGCAGCTCCGGTCGCTTCTCGGCCGAACAGAAGGGCTCGAGGGTGTCCGGCACGCGGGCGACGGATCCGTGCCGCCTCGCTCGAAACCTGCCGACCGGACCAAGAGAGCACTGCCAGGCCCGCCGACCGATATCTTGATAGGCGTATCCGAACCGGCGCAGAACTGCAATCGAATCGACGCAACCGGTCTCCTCGAACCGGCGCACGCCGGGGCGGCGAGCCGTGCAAGACCTGCTCACAAGAAAGCGCGACCAAATCGGCGCAAACTGTTTCAAGTGCGCGCCACCTCGCATCGTGACGCTCCATCCGGCGTGCGACCGACGGCGGCTCCGGATCCAGGGCGATGCGCCGGTCGCACGCTTCCACGCGCAGCTGGCCCAGCGAGGCCCTGATCGCAGCTACCAGCTGCTTCCTCAAGTTCGTGCGGGAATCCAGCCGACCTCCCTGTGAGGAGCCTGACTGCGCCTCGAGGACGGCCAGCACTCCCGGGAAATGGTGCGACATTGCCCTCCGAGCAAGCCTGATCCTACAGGCATACTCCGATTTCGCTGCATCTGCGGCAGCAGAGCCAACCGGTACCTCCTCGCGAGTGTTCCTTCCAGACGAGGCCCGTTCACCCGAGTTGCAGGCACGCATTTTCGGGAATTCCGTCGCAAATCCGCAGCTCCCGCTCATCAGCTGCGGGTTTTGTGCTTGCTGCCTCGAAATCCGGTCGAGCCCAGGGAGATGCCGCTGTTGGGGTTACCGCTCCCATCGCGATCGCTGGCGATCCGCGATCATTCAAGCCGCGTCAAGAGCGGGTGCCGGGCAGTCATTGCGCGCGCCCGCTCCGCTGCCCGAGCCTTAGCGGCGGCGGCGGATTCTGGCTTCCATTTGCAACCTCTCTCGCAACTGCAAATCCGCATGATGCCAGTAAACCGCCTGGAAGTACAGGAAGCCCTTTCCCCGACAGCCTTGAAACCGCTGGTACTTGTGACTCAAGCGGCCGGCATTCGCAAGGATTGGAGGCACCTCGTCGAGTTTGCTGGCGGCGTCGATCGCCTCTCTCACGGTTGCGGACTCTGGCCGAATTCGTCGGGTATTGCTGGCGACTCATCGTTGTCGATTCCATGCCTGGGTATCCCGGCAAGCCGATGACGTTGGCCAGGGCGAGACTGCGATCGCAGTGGCTGTATTGCACACCCCTGCTGGCCTGCAGTCGCTTGGGCGCGGCGGGTATGTCTCCAGGAACTCCAGCGCGCGGCAAGAGTGCGTGCTGGGCGTCACGCCCCCTCGCCCGAGGGCCTTGGCGATCACCGCCGCCCTGATCCGTTGAGACCGCCCTCCGAGAGATAATCCGCCCATAACTGCATCGATGCGCGCCGCCGCTCGAACAAATCCGAACGAAAGTACGAGCCCTCGACGCCTTGCACGACATGGGCAAGGCAGGCTTCGGCGACTTCTCGAGAGATGCCCGACTCGGCGCACCAATCGCGAAAAGACGATCGCATGCCGTGGATGACCGCCGGGATGCCGTTTTCCCTTAGCAGTTTCGAGAGCGTGTTATCGGACAGCGCTCTCCCTGTCACGGATGGAAAGATTAGGCTCGTGTCGCCAGTGGCCCTGCGAGCCTCGGCAAGAACCTGTAACGCCGGCCGGCTCAGCGGAACGCGATGCTCGCGCCCTGTCTTCGCGCGCTCGGTGGGAACGGTCCAAGTGGCGCTCTTGATATCGACTTGCGGCCACCGGGCGTGCCGAACCTCTCCCGACCGTGCTGCTGTTAGCGTCAGGAACTCGATCGCGGCGATGGTTGCCCAGTGCGCGCGGGACGCCCGGATGATTGCGATGGCACCCGCAACCTCGGAGTGCGGCAGTGCACGATAGTGCTTCTTGATCCCGTTCGCTTTCGGCAGGGCCGTGCCGATCGCGTCGCCCGCGGGATTGTCGCTTCGGTAGCCTTGCGCGACACTCCACCGCATGACCGCGCCGATCCTTTGCCGGACTTTTCTTGCCGTCGCTGCCTTCGTCGTCCAGATCGACAACAGGACAGCCATGACGTCAACCGTGTCAATTTCGGACACGCGACGCTTCCCGAGTCGCTTCATGACGTAGTCGCGAAGGCTGGACCGCCACTGCGCCGCTGTCTTGCCGCCGTCCTTCCATCCCGGCTCGTGGATTCCGATCACTGTCTCGGCGGCTTCCGCGAACGTGGGCACGGCTCGGTCGGGGCGGAGGGCCCTCGGATCGCCGCCGGCCCGCGCCAGCTTTCGGTACTCGAACGCCTTTTGCCTTGCCCCGGACAGCGTCAGGTGGCGAGTGCTGCCGAGTCCGAGGTCGACGCGCTTGCTGTGGACAGTGCCGCGCCAGGCCCACCGGGCGGCTCCGCTTTCGTCGACCCGCAAGTACAGGCCGTCCGCGTCGTAGTACTTCCCCGGCGCCGCGTGCCTGACAAATGCGGCCGTCAGGCAGTTTCGCTTTTTGTTGGGGTATCGCGATCTCATGAATTCACCCTCCAATCCGTCCCACAAATGGTCGTAGCACCCAACAGTTCTACATGAAACCCTATGACACGGCAAAGACACGATCCCAGCCTTGGATCAGTCATCTAATAGCTGAAATACAAACAGTTACGGTGACACTACGGAGACTTATTCGGGTACACTAAGTGCATTGGAGTGCCATATAGTTTCTCTAAAATGGCGTCCGCTGGGGACGCCAACTTCTTGCCTGGCAGCACTTTATTCCGTCATAAGGCCTTGTCTGGTCATTGCTAAACTAACCACGTTCCCCAGTTGAGCAACGCACAGCAGTGCTGCTGTTTCTGATCTTTTACTGTCTTTTATTGCTTCTGGTTGGGGCTTATGCAGCCCGATCCGTGAAGCAGGAGCAGGATTTCTTTGTTGCCGGCAGGAGCCTTTCCACTGGCTTGGTCTTTTCCACATTCCTGGCCGCCAACCTGGGAGCAGGCAGTACAGTCGGGGCTGCAGAGTACGGTTACACAAGCGGACTGCAGGCATGGTGGTGGGTCGGATCCGCCGGGATCGGATCCCTGTTGCTGGCTTTCGTGATCGGTCCACGCATCCACCGTCTGGCAAGGAATCTGAACCTCTACACAGTAGGGGATTACCTGGAGGTCCGTTACGGCAAGGCAACACGCCTTACTGTTGCCGTGATCCTCTATTGCGGTTCGCCTGCCATCCTGGCGGGACAGATCATCGCACTCGGCTTGATCCTGCATGTTGTATCCGGGATCCGGGAGTCCGGGGGCATGATCCTGGGAGGTGCAGTAGCAACCATCTATTTCACGATGGGAGGCCTGCAGTCAACCGCCTGGGTCAACAAGGTTCAGGTCGGGGTGAAGGCAGCCGGGTTCCTGACAGCTTGTTGCTGGATGTTTTTCTACCGGAACAGTTGGGGCGAGTTGCAGACTATCGCACCGGACCTGGACTATCTTTCCCTGGGCGGCGCTGGTACTACCGGCACATTGCAGTTGCTGCTCATGCTCGCACCTGCATTCATGGTTTCACCCGGGTTGATCCAGAAACTCTATGGCGCTAGGGATGAACAGGCAGTTCGACTTGGTGTTGGTTTGCAGGGAGCCACCCTGATCGGGTTTGCATTCCTGCCTGTTCTGCTTGGCATGGCTGCGAGGATTTACATGCCCGGGCTTGAAGATCCCGGTCTGGCACTACCAAGACTCTGTGCCGAATTTGATCCGCAGTGGCTGGGAGCACTGCTGCTCGCTGCTATCTTTTCTGCCGAGGTCAGCTCTGCAGATGCAGTCCTGTTCATGATGACAACATCACTTGTGAGGGATGTCCTTGAACCACTGGGCTTCAACAAGAACTCCCAATCAGACCTGCTTCCACTAGCCCGGAAAACTGCCCTGGTTGTTGGTGTTCTGGGAATAATTCTTGCCCATCTGCTCAGCTCTGTACTGGCAGCTCTGCGCTTTTTTTACAGCTTGCTGACAGTCACCCTGTTTGTGCCCTTGCTGGCTGGACTGTTCCAAAAACGCGCCAACCAGACAACCGCCTTACTCTCCATCTTCTGCTCACTCTCCGTAGCCGGTTACACTCACTGGATTGCAGGAGCAACTCGGAGCATATGGCTGCAGCCTGTGCCTGCAGGAATTACAGCAGGAGCCATTGCCTATCTCTGTGCTCTGCTCGTTCAGTCGAAACGACAGAGTGTACTATGATCAGCTAGTCACATGGATACTAGCCTTCAACTCATCGACTGGCTCGTAATCGGCGGCTACTTCGCCATGATGGTTGCAGTCGGCTTGTACGCTGCCCGCAAGGTAAAGGACACTGCGGACTACTTTCTCGGCAACCGCAGTTTTAACGTCTGGCTCGCGATCGGGCAGACTCTCGGGGTAGGTACCCACGCTGAAATGCCTGTTTCCCTGGCCGGCAAGGTCTACCAGTCCGGCTACGCCGGTATCTGGTACCAGTGGAAAAACCTCTTCATTACGCCGTTTTACTGGATTCTTGCACCACTGTTCCGTCGCTTTCGCCGGACAACCACCGGGGAAGTCTACGAGGATCGCTATGGGGAGGCCCTGGGCGCTGTCTATACCATCTTTGCCCTGGCCTATTTCACCTTCAACATGGGTGCGATGCTGAAGGGTGCCGGCAAACTGGTGAGCGTCGCCTCGGGAGATCTTGTCTCGGCCAACTCTGTAGTGCTGGCCATGACAGCAACGTTCCTGCTCTACAGTTTCGTGGGTGGGCTGATTTCAGCAGCTTATACAGATTTCGTCCAGAGCATCTTCATTATTGCCCTCAGCTTTTTGCTGATCCCCATGGGCCTGAAGCAAACAGGAGGGTTCACCGGAATCCGGGAGACGCTGGATTCCGGCATGCTCTCAATGGTCACTCCAGGTGACATCGGGGTTTTTACAATCTTAATGCTGACCCTGAACGGACTAATAGGGATTGTTGCGCAACCACACATCCTGGCAAGTGTCGGAACCGGCAAGAATGAGCGGGCCTGTCGCGTCGGCATGGCTTATGGCAATTTCATCAAGCGTTTCTGCACGATCGGATGGGCACTGGTCGGTATCATTGTCGCGACCATCATCCTGCAACGGGGTGAAGCGGCCTTCGCCGACCCGGAAGACGCTTTCGGATACGCAACACGTGAACTGCTTTTTCCTGGTGGGCTGGGATTGATGATTGCCTGTGTCCTGGCAGCTAACATGTCAACTGGATCCGCCTTCATGGTCGACAGTGCCGCGCTTTTCACACAGAATTTCTACCGACGCTACATCACCCGGACAAAAACTGACCGGCACTATCTCTGGTCCGGAAGATTCGCCGGTGTTGCGATAACACTGTTGGGTGTTATCTTCGGGCTCTTTGTCGGTAATGTGCTACAGGCGTTCCTGTTCACCGAAACCATTGCTGCCTTTATGGGTATCAGCATGTTCGGGGCGATATCCTGGCGACGTTCGAACCGTTGGGGTGCCCTGGCAAGCCTTTTCCTTTCTTCCAGTGTGTTTTTCTGGTTGACCTGGAGCAACTTTGGCGTACTGCTTCACTGGGATGCGATGAACTTCGGCATCGCGCTGGCGACAGGTTTTCTGGCCCTGTGGGCAGTCAGCCTGTTGACCAGGCCTGAACCCCCCGAGGCTTTGCAGGAGTTCTACAAAAAACTGGACACTGCTTCCCGCTGGGACCCACAGACCGAACAGGAAATAGAAACCAACGTACCCGGACAGGACCTGTTGTTTGTCCATCTGTTCAACCTGGACCTCAGCAAGGGCTTCGGAACTTTCTACAGGCGTTTCCGGACTGACATCAATGGCCTGGCAGTAGCTTGCCTGGTTGTCATAGTCCTGATTGCACTCGCCAAGGGCATCCTCTTGTTACCCTGAGGTTCCGGTTTGTGTCCTATCCTGCTGAAAGCAGTTGATACGTTTCCCTGCCTACTACAAGTTCTTCCTGTGCAGACAACAGGACACAGGTCACAGGACTGTCATCAGGGCTGATGATGCGATCTGACCCGGAGGCTTCATTCCTGGTGTCATCCAGTTCGATTCCCAAAAAGGCGAGTCCTTCGCAAGCCAGTTTCCGGAATGAGGCCGAGTTCTCCCCAATCCCGCCAGTGAACGACAGGACATCCAGTCCACCCATTGCTGCACAATAAGCCCCAATGGTCTTGCGGACCTGGTAGGCAAATGTATCCAGTGCAAGCCTGGCATTTACATTGCCGTTTTCTGCCGCTTTCTCGATATCTCTTACATCCCCGCCAGCTATTCCTGACAAGCCTGCCAGACCACCCTCTGCGACAAGATGCTGACGCATCTCAACAGTGGACATATCAAGGCGCTCCATCAGAAAGAGCACAGCAAAAGGATCAAGGTCCCCGTGCCTACTGGCGCTCTCAAGCCCGGACTGCGGGGAAAATCCCATCGTGGTATCAACAGACTGGCCATCACGAATGGCGCAGATGGACGAGCTGCCACCGAGATGGCACGATATGATCCGCAGCCCAGATTCCCTCCTTCCTGAAAACTGCGGTATCCGTTCACTGATCGAGCGGTGTGAGGCACCATGGAATCCAAATCGCTGGATACCGTGTTCGGTCTTCCATTTTTCCGGCACTCCATAGACACTCGCATAAGCGGGCATGGTGCGATGGAAACCTGGTTCAAGAACGGCTACAAGATCCAGACCTGGCCTTTGAGCACGAAACTCCCTGATCCCTTCCAGGTAGATGCTGTTGTGAACAGGTGCTGCGGGTTCATACTCTTCCAGGGCTGCAAGCAGTTTGTCGTCGACTCGAAAAGTCCCGCGATATTGTGGTCCTGCATGCACTGCCTTAAAACCTGCAGCGTCGACTTCACCAACCTGTTGAAGCACATTGGACACTGCTTCCTGATAGCTGGCCGCATCGCCACCAGGACAACCGATGCGTTCCATGCGCCCTGCAACGAGTTTTTCTTCCTCGGGAAACCCAAGTAGCTGGTACTTCAGGGATGTGGATCCAAGGTTAGGAACCAGAATCTTCATGATGCCGGGCAAGCTTCCCAAAGCCCTTGGCTTCCAACTCCTGGATTGTGGGCTTCTGTACTAATCAAGTAGAGCTTCATCCTCTGCTGGAAATTTACAGTACAGGTGCTTTCCAGTTCTCGATCACTCCGCGGATATGCTCCAGGAACAGGTCTGCAACTGCACCATCGATCACACGGTGATCGAAGCTCAGTGTCAGGTAGGCGATCGAACGGATCGCAATTGCGTCATTGATCACTACCGGAGCCTTGGTCACAGATCCAATCCCCAGGATGGCAACCTGCGGTTGATTGATCGCAGGAGTCGCCAGAAGCGAATTGTAGCTGCCGTAGTTTGAAATCGAGAACGTACCCTGGGTCACTTCATCCGGCTTGAGAGCCTTGGAACGGGCCCGGGCAGCTAGGTCATTGACAGCCTTCTGCAGACCAACCACACTCAGCTCATCCGCTCTCCGGATCACAGGCACGATCAGGCCATTTTCCAGGGCAACTGCAAATCCAGGGTTGATCTCCCGGTGCAAGATGAGGGTTCTCCCGTCAAGGGAGGCATTGACGACCGGGTACTGTTTCAGTGCAGAACTGACTGCTTGCAGGAAAAAGGGCATGAATGTCAGCTTGGTGCCATTCTGCTCAAGGAACTTGTCCTTGTTCTGGCTCCTCAACCTGGCAATCTGCGTGCAATCCACCTGGTGCACTGTCGAGACATGCGGCGAAACCCGCTTGGTCTTCACCATGTGTTCGGCTATGCTGACCCGAATCTTGCTCAGTGGCTCTGCAGTGAAATCACCAAAACGTGACTCCGGTGCAGCCGGGAATGCTGTGAAATCAACAACCGCGGCTGCAGCACCCGCCGAACCTTGTTGCTCTATGAAGGCAAGGATGTCTTTTTTTGTGATTCGTCCGCCATCCCCACTGCCCTTGCCCACGTGTGCAAGGTCAATTCCCTTTTCCTTGGCGATTCGTCGAACGAGCGGGGAGGACCGGATTTTCCTGGCTGGTCCTGTCTCCGCTTCACCACTGGTAGCCACCTGAGAGGGTGCGGCTCTGGCAGGCTCTGCCTGCTTGACTTCCGGTTCGGAAGCCACATCGGGCTGGACACTGTCACTACTGTGCTTTCCAACCTTCGATCCATCCCCGATGAAGGCAACAACCGTATTGATCTCGACCGTGTCCCCCTCAGGGAAAAAGATGGCCTCCAATACACCTGCCTCTGGTGCAGGGACCTCGGAATCTACCTTGTCCGTAGAGATTTCAAATAACACCTCGTCGCGGTCTACCTTATCCCCAAGTTCCTTCAACCACTTGGTAATGGTTCCCTCTACGATGCTTTCGCCCATCTGGGGCATGATAACTTCGCCCATCTCAGCCTTACCTCTTGCTTTCAGTTCCTACAAGCATTTTCAGTGCCTCAACCCCTTGCAGTCATGGTCCTTCCGAACTCTTTACCGAAATGACGACTCAGGGAATCAAGCACTGTCTGTCGATCTGGTGCCCACCCCAGTACTTGCTTGAGTGATGTCACTGGTTTTTGCAGACCGCAGGGAACAATCAGCCCAAAGTACTCCAGCTCGGTCTCTACGTTCAGGGCAAACCCATGGGAAGTGACCCAGCGACTCAGGTGAACACCCATGGCTGCAATCTTGGCTTCTCCAACCCAGACGCCAGTAAGACCACTCACCCGTTGCGAACTGACTCCAAAATCCAGCAGGGCATTCATGATGACTTGCTCCAGGGATCGCAAATAGGCCCCAACATCACGACGCCAGCGTTTCAGGTCAAGGATCGGATAACCGACCACCTGACCCGGTCCGTGATAGGTCACATCCCCGCCACGGTTCGTTTCCTCCACCGTAATCCCGAGTCCATGTAAGTACTCGGAATCGGCCAGGATATGCGCCAGATCGGCATTACGACCCAAGGTGATCGTAGGCGGGTGCTCCACAAACAGGAGCTGGTCGCCAATCTGGTCTTTTTTGCGCTCCCGGGACAGATCCAGTTGCAAGTCGCAGGTTTCGCGATACCCGGCCCGCCCAAGATCCCTGACAACACATTCCTGTGAGACGGTCCCCACGGCACTGTCAGCTAACCCTTCCACGCAAACCGTCATTTGGCCTCAGTAATTGATCCCCAGGCCGTAAATCCCGTTGAAGGCATCCTGCACCGCTTCCGACAAGGTTGGATGGGCATGAATCGTACTGCGCAGTGTGTCAACCGTGGCCTCGCTCTGCATGGCGACAATTGCTTCGTGAATCAGTTCCGTAGCCTGCGGCCCGATGATATGGACTCCTAGGATCTCACCATACTGCTCATCCGCTACAACCTTCACAAAACCTGTATGCCTGTCAAGGATGGTGGCCTTGCTGTTGGCCAGGAAAGGAAAACTTGAGACCATAACCTTGTGCCCGGCATTGCGAGCTGCTGCTTCACTCAAACCCACACTGGCAATCTGCGGCTCGCAGTACGTACAGAACGGATTCAGGTTGTAGTTGATCGGCTTGGCCTCGCGACCCGCAATCCGGGCTGCTGCCAGTAACCCTTCCGCAGAGGCCACGTGTGCTAACTGCGGCGTTCCGGCTACGATGTCACCGATCGCATACACACCTTTTTCTGCAGTCTGCATGTATTCGTCCACAACGATACAGGAGCGATCCGTCTTGATAGCTGTTTTCTCAAGACCAATACGTTCCGTATTCGGTTTCCTGCCAACAGCTACGAGCAGTTTTTCAAACTCCCGGGATTGTTGGGCAGCTCCTGCTGGAGTGAATTTGACAGTGATCCCGCTGGAAGAGTCCTCGACCTCATCCACACTGGATTGAGTATGGATCTTTATGCCTTTCTTTCTGAAGTCCTTCAGCAGGGTCTTCGAGATATCCTCATCCTCGAGCGGCACGATGCGGGGAAGCATTTCAAAAATAGTGACTTCTGCACCGAAACTGCAGTACATCGAGGCAAACTCGACACCCACGGCTCCCGCCCCGATAATTGCCAGCGATTTCGGGATGCTGGTCAGGTCAAGGATCTCGACATTGGTCAGGATGCGATCCGAAACAGGATCCAGACCACCAAGCATACGGGCTTCCGAACCGGTTGCAAGAATAATGCTTTTCGCCTTGAGAGTCTTCTCCCCGTCTGGGCTGGAGACTTTTACGGCTCCACCGCCCAGCAGTTCCCCGAAGCCTGTAATGGTATCGATCTTGTGCTTTTTAAACAGCATGCCGATACCAGAAGCGTGCCGGTCTACAATCTCCTGTTTCCGTTTTCTCATCACGGAGCCATCCAGCGAAAGTTTCCCGGTCGTGAGCCCGAATTCGGGTCCTGACTGTGCCGCTTCGTAAATCTCCGCAAAGTGCAGCAGGGCCTTTGTCGGAATGCAGCCTACATGCAGGCAGACTCCGCCAAGAAAGGGGTCTTTTTCGATAACGCCGACTTTCAGACCATATTGAGATGCACGGATTGCGGCTACATAGCCGCCTGGCCCGCTACCGATAATCAGGAGATCGTAATCCATGGATAAATTGCAGTCTATCAAAGCACTACTGGCACCTGTGAAACACCTGGTTGCCCCAGAGCGCCTGCTGCCAATATTTTTCGGTCTGTCCGTCTAGCTCTTGAAATGCAGTCCCAAGCACGCATGCCTGGAACACTCCGGAAACGGTCTCCAGACCATTGCCAAAGGTTTCCAGTCAGGGCTTCAGCTAGAAAACCGTTCTGTCACACCTAATCAAACCTGCCTAGACGGTTTCAAAGCTGACTTCCTGCTTGCTGCATCGCCTTGCAACGGCGAAAGAACGCCTGAAAGGCCAGATCCACTCGAATGATCACCGACCGGTAAGCTGCCAATGGAAGGACTCGCCAAGCTGGATCAGCCTGCCGTCGGAGCGTCAGGCTCTTGAACTGGTCGAACCGCGAGACACTCAGCTGCGCTGTTTTCCAACTCGCCTTGCGTTCTCGCAACACTTCGTTGTACAGCCGCAACAGCACAGCTGTGAGAACAGGATCTCCAAGCGAACATGACTCTTCCGCGAGAGCTTTGCTGTCCGTGTGATCGTCCGTGTCACCGTTTTATTCTATTTTTCTTCGCCTACTCTGTCAAGTCCCAAGGCATTCACCCAACCCTTCGATTGGCACTCAGGTATATAATTCTCTAAGCTTACGCCCGTTCCCAGTTGTCTCTTTATTGAAGCAAGTATGATTGTTCTTTAACGCTCAGTGGTCCTGAGAGTAAAGAAAGGCACCTGAAGACAGAAGCCCTGGAACTGGCGTCTGTTCTTCACAGCTGCTGTCTACTCACATCAATGTCTGAGTAAGCTCCCCTGCCTTGTTTGCTGATTACTTGAGGATTTGAATTCCGTGTTGCTGACACTAGAAAGGCGCCTGCGAGAGGCCGTCTCCAAACACATCCAGGCACGCTACAACCTGCTGGTTGAGATCGTAATTGAGCTGCCCAGGCAATCTGTAATGGGCGATCTTGCATTACCGGTCAGCTTCAGCCTGGCCAAGCAACTGCGTCGCCCCCCGAGGGCAATTGCCCAGGAATTGGCGGCAGAGATTCCACCTGTATCTGGCATCCAGTCACTGGAGGTAGCCGGGGGCGGCTACCTGAACGCCCGTTTCGAGCGGGGGGTTTATGCTTCGGGGGTTCTTGCGAACATGGTGGAATCAGCTCATGATCCATCCAAGATTATCGTTGAGCACACCAACATCAATCCCAACAAGGCTGCCCATATCGGCCATCTGCGCAATGCAGTACTGGGAGACACCTTGGTGCGCATGCTGCGGGCACTTGGCCGTCAGGTAGAAGTACAGAACTACATCGATAACACCGGTGTGCAGGTAGCAGATGTCGTAGCCGCATTCCATTTCCTGAAGCAGATGAATCTGGAGCAGGTCCGGGCACTCGTTGATAATCCGGAAGTCCGCTTTGACTATTACTGCTGGGATCTGTATGCAGAGGTCTCGAAACATTTCATGGAACAGACAAGTTCGTTGCAATGGAGGGCCAGTACCCTGCTCGCTCTTGAGTCCGGAGAAGGAGAACTTGCACAGATTGGGGCCCTGGTTGCAGACGCCATTGTGGGTTGTCACCTGGACACCATGGAACGTCTGGATGTGGCCTATGACCTGCTCCCTCGCGAGAGTGAGATTCTGCACCTGAAATTTTGGGATGCAGCATTCGAGTTGCTCAAGAAGAACAAGGCAATCTACCTGGAAAGCCGGGGCAAGAACACGGGTTGCTGGGTGATGTCCGGAGAGATGTTCCGGCAGGACCAGGCGAGTGTTGAGCCAGGGGAATTGCAGGGGAGGGGTGTTGAAGATGATGAAGCTACTGCCATCACCAAAGTCATTGTGCGCTCGAACGGTACTGTGACCTATGTAGGCAAGGACATTGCTTACCAGCTCTGGAAATTCGGCCTGCTTGCAGGAAAAGATTTCAAGTACAGGAAATTCGAGCGGGCCCAAGGCGATGAACCGTGGATGAGCACAGTGGAGCATGGCTCGACAGAATCCCCGGGTTTCGGTGCTGGCCAGGAAGTCTACAACGTCATTGATGTCCGTCAGTCGTATTTGCAGGATGTTGTGCGTGCCGGGCTCGAGGCACTGGGGTGCCATGAGCAAGCAGCCAGGAGCATTCATTTTTCCTATGAAATGGTGGCTTTGTCACCACAATGCTGTGCTGAACTTGGTATCGAGTTAACAGCAGAGGAACGAGCCAAGCCCTATGTCGAGGTCTCAGGGCGAAAAGGGTTGGGGGTGAAGGCGGATGATCTGCTGGATTTACTGGAACAGACAGCACTGGAAGAAGTGAGCAGCCGCCACGGTGATCTTCCTGAGGAAGAGCAGCGCGTGATTGCCAGGAAAATTGCGGTTGGGGCACTGCGTTACTTCATGTTGCGGTTTACTCGCAAAACCGTAATCGCATTCGACTTCCAGGAAGCTCTTGCCTTTGAGGGGGAAACTGGACCTTATGTTCAATATGCTGCAGTTCGAGCGAGGAACATTCTCAGGAAATACCAGGAAACAAAGGGATTGCTGGATCAGGTGATTGCACAACTTTCACCCGAGTTGCTGGCAGAGCAGTTTGCAGAGGAACAGTTGTGGCAGCTGGTCCTGACCATGTCGCAGACCCGGTGGATAATTGCACACAGCTTGGAATCTGGAGAGCCGGCACAAATTGCACGACATGCATTTCATACGGCGCAGACTTTCAATCACTTTTACCACCAGAGCCATATCCTGACCGAAGAGGATCCCCGGAAGCAGGTTGTTCTACTGGCCTTGACTCAACTTGTTCTCAGGGAGTTGACGACTTTGATGCAAGTGATGGGGATGCCAGTCCCTGATCGAATGTGATGATCGACTCCTCTGGAGGGGGCCTGTAGCAACGGCAGGTTACTACCGGCGTGCTAGATTCGAGAATTATGCCTAGTCGTGCAACTATCTGCCTGGACGCAATTGGCAATAACTACAAGAAATTACTGTCCCTGACAGGGAACCGGCGCAGGATCCTCTGTATTGTCAAGGCAGATGCTTACGGCCATGGTGCCGGACCCGTCTGCCTCAAGCTGAGTCAAAGTGGAGCCAGGGATTTTGCTGTCGCAACCATGCGTGAAGCAATGCAACTTCGGGATGCTGGCATAGCAGAAAAAATCATTGTCATTGAAGGCATTGAGCCCTACCTGGAGGAGGAGGCCATAAACCACGACTTTGTACCGATGGTGAGTACCAGGGAGCAATTGCTGCGATGGAACAATGCCGGCCGAATCAGGGATTACAAGTTGCCATGTCAGCTGCTTTTCAATACCGGGATGAACAGGCTGGGTATCGACTTTGTACCTGACCAGGAATCAAAAGGTATTTCGATTCTGGAGGCTCTGGCAGGATGCAAGTGGATTGATGTGGAGGGTGTGGCAACACATTTCGCCTCTGCGGAAGATCTCAGCACGGGTCAGACAAGCCAGCAAAGCAATCTTTTCGTGAGACAACTGGCCGCACTAAGAGCTGCTGGTTTTCGACCAAAACACATCCATGTGTCGAACAGTGCAGCGATCGTGCATCATGGCATGGAATCTTTACAGGCAGAAAAAGAATGCACAATGGTACGCGCAGGATTGGCATTGTACGGTTATGTCAACCCTGCATCCACAACCCTGCTCCAGCAGGCGACTCCTTTTACTCCTGCTCTTGAATGGCATGCTCCCCTGCTTGATATCAAGGACGTGCCACAAGGCTCATTCCTGGGATACGGGGCAACTTTCGAGGCACCGAGACCGATGCGGATCGGGGTCCTGAAAGTCGGCTATGCGGATGGACTCGACTGGCGTCTCTCAAACCGGGGGATGGTCAGTCTTGATAATGTGATTTGCAAGATAGTCGGTCAGATCAGCATGGATCTGACACTTGTGGACCTCAGTGAAGTCGAGAATCCGAAAATTGGGAATGAAGCCATGTTGTTAGGTAGTGAACCCTACAATGCACAGGGTATGGCCGATCTGATAGGAACTGTTCCATATGCCGTGCTCTGTGGGATCAGAAATCGGGTTGAAAGGGTTTACGAGTAAGGCTCTACTGAGTGAGAAACAGGCGGACCTGGTTGCTTGTCCGGCCCGCGGCTGACAGGCTGAGCAGGCCGTTGCCTGTTGCAGTATCCGTCGGCATTTCCACTTCCACAACATATATTCCGATGTAACCGCTAGCCAGGTGGGACGAAAGGACTGGTACGGGTTTGTTGTCCAGTCGGGCGCTGACAGGTGCTATCGGTTGCGGTGGATCCTGCTGTGGCGCCGGAGTGCCAGCCAGCCATGGAGGATTGACCTGTCCCAAACCGGTAGCCATAACCAGGATACTGCTACCTGACCTGGCAGGATGGCTCCAATCGACCAGAGTGCCTGTAGCTGCATGCAGAATTAATGGCTCACCCGAGATGACGAAGATTCCAGGCGAGACATGATCAAAAGGCAAGTTGAGAACCTGCTGACTGTCACTGGACTCAAGAAGCAATTGAATTGAGGGACCAGATAGCGTGAATGGCAATTGCAACTGTGTCTGTCCCTGGCCGGAATCGAGGATCGGTGCCATTATTCCACCGGCAGTGGCACGCTCGGCATCAAAACCGACAATGGTCAACAGGCTGCCTGGGGCTGTAGGACGGATGGCAAGGTCTGCAGAACTGAGTGCCTGCAGTGCCTGCTCAGCCTGGGGAACCCGCATCCAGTGAATACCGTAGCCAGGAAGAGATGCGTAAAGGCGACCACGCAGGGGGTCAACGGCCAAGTCTTGCACGGAACTTGACGGCAAGTCGCCAGTGATGTTGATCCAGCTTCCGGCCGGGCCGAGTTGGTCGAGTTCAACTTGTGAGTAATAGACTCCGCTAGCACTACCGACATAGACTGTGTTTGCTTCAGGCTGTCCTGTCACCGAGGTCCATTGATGGACTGGAAGATTTGAGCTGATATCAAGCCAGGAAGAGCCGCCGTTAGTGGTTTGCAGCACTTTGTTGCCAGCAATGGCAAGTGAGGACAAAGGTTGTTCCGGGTTGACCCAAATGCTTTTAATGCTTTCCCCGAATGGATCACTCCATGACTGCAGCCAGGTACTTTCGGTATCCCGTAAAACCCAGATTCGCCCGTCGGATGTTCCAGCCCAGACTTGATCATGAACAGCCAGGGCTGTGATTGTGTGTTGGCCAGGGTTGTCGCAACCCGCTTCATCACCGCAGTCTGTCAGGTCGCCCGAGATAGGGTTTCCGTTACGCCAGACCCGGTAAGAAACCGCATAGCCAGCAGGAAGCAGTGGTTCCGGTTGACTGCTGCGAGTACGCTCCGGTGCTGTTAGTTGCAGCGAAGCAGGAGGGGAACTCTCCACCAGGTGCCAGACTAATCCACCGGCAGTTTGGATAAGCTCGAAACGTTCCTGCCATGAAGATTCAAGTTGAACCCTGTAAGGGGCCTGGACCTGCCGAAAACGTGTTGAGGGGAAGTTGGCCAGTGTGTCGTTCAGACTGTCCCACGTGATTCCGGCATCAAAGGATTTCCAGATGCCCCGGGAATTGCCAACGACAATCAGGTCAGGGTTGTTGGGGGCAATTGCCAGGGTCTTCTGCCAGCGGCCGATCAGTGAGCCGTTTCCAAAAGCGGTCAGGTTCATCCACTCCCCGCCATTGTCTATTGATTGGTAAAGATGTTCGCCCAGTGCATAGATGACGTGGCTGCGGTAAGGATCCTGCACCAGGATGGTATCGCCGGAGATTGTTGTGGATTGGGTGACAGGTTCAGGGACAAAGCCTGCTGCAGGCTGCCATGACATTCCCAAGTCACTCGTTGCCCATACTTCACCACTCTCAATACGAGCGTACAAGTGTTGCGAGTCAGCAGAAAACCAGACTCTGTCAACGCTGTTGCCAGCCAGCCCCGCAAGGCCAAGGTCGATCGAGGTACCGCCAAGCTGTTGCCAGTTCGGCTCGTACAGTTGCGCAACTGCAGTATCCGGAAATACACCCATTACGCCGGCTGCAAGCAGCATGAGGATACGGGTGCTGCTTAAAATGAGCAAAATCCGGCTGTAACCCCTTCTGTCAGTTTAGCTTGAAAAGGCTTTTTCAGCCTTCCCGTGAGAGGTTGCAGACACAGTCTGCAGGGTTCTGGAGCATCCTCCGGGCAACTTTGGGGGCAGTGCGGGAAATACTTGCGTACAATGGTGCGGATGCAGACGAAACGAGCTACAACTTGTGTCGCAGTGCTGATTGGCTGCCTGGGATGCAGTAGCGATAACACTCCCATTGTCGATAGCACAAGGATGATCCTGATAAAGGGTGGCGAGTTCAGGATGGGCACCGATGACGGCTTTCCATATGAAGGTCCTCCACACCGGGTCGAACTGGATTCCTTTTACCTGGACGAGCATGAAGTGACGAACAGGCAATATGCACTGTTCGCGAAAGCAACGGGCTATCAGACGGAGTCTGAAAAGCTTGGCTGGTCCGGTATCTTTGATCCATCGAAAATGAGCTGGACGAAGGGGGATGGATCTGACTGGCGTCATCCGGAAGGACCCGATTCCTCTCACACCGAGATCCCGGACTACCCGGTTGTACACCTTTCCTGGAATGATGCAGATGCTTACTGCGATTGGCGGGGTGCCAGGCTCCCTACGGAAGCGGAGTTCGAATACGTTGTCCGGGGTGGACTGAAGGGAGCAAAATATGCCTGGGGTGATGAGCTGACTCCGAACGGAGTACATCGTGCCAACTTATGGCAGGGGCACTTCCCTGATGAGGATCAGTCCAGGGATGGCTATAGCAATTATGGCCCTGTGAAACAGTTTCCCGCCAACCCTTACGGAGTCTATGATTTGACAGGAAATGTCTGGGAGTGGGTGCATGACTGGTACTCTCCGACATACTTTCAAAGCTCACCGACCCGGAACCCGAGAGGACCGGCAGAAGGGGATCAGAAGGTTCAGCGTGGGGGCAGCTGGCTCTGCAGCGAGAATTACTGTCAGGGCTACAGGGTGTCTGCCAGGATGATGACGGCTCCCGATTCCGGGCTCAACAACCTTGGCTTTCGTTGTGCAGGATACGTCGAATAGGTTTTGAGCTCCGACCTGCCAGATCAGGCAAGAGTCGATTGATTATCTTGAGTTGCGTGAGAACTGCATTTTCAGCAGCGGCGGTGTTACCAGGGTTGTCAGCATGACCATGGCAACGATGGCAGAAAATGTCGTGTTGTTGAAAATTGCCTCCCCGCTAACCGTGGCTGATATCCCAACACCGGCGAAAATCAGGCCGACCTCTCCGCGAGGAATCATGCCAATGCCCACGACCCAACGATTGATGCCCTTTTCCACGACACCCAGCGAACAGACCTGTTTGCTGATTATCGCGACGAAACTGAGTGCTGCTGCAAACAGCAGTACCTGACTCGATCCAAATGAAGTGATATCGACCTGCAGACCCATGTGAACAAAGAAGATGGGGATGAAGACTGCGCTTAGGGGATTGAGCATGCTCTCGTATTTGCTTTTTTTCTCCCGTTGGAATATATCCCTGTCCTGATCATGTCCAAATTGTCTTGTAATGGCCTCATCAATCACTAGCCCGGCTGTGAATGCACCAATAATTGCAGCCAACCCGATCAATTCCGCCAGTGCAGACATCAGAAAGCAGTAGATGATGCTGGTGACAACTGGCATGGAGTGGACTTTAGCCCGCTGCACCAGTCGGATCAGGGGACCTGATATCAGGCGTCCGACCACGATTGATCCCACCAGAAAGCTGATTGCCTTCAGCAGGATGATGAACATTGGCAGGTAGGATATTTCCGTTGAGCCTGTGGTGTCGACGTTGCGAACAATCCCCAGGACGAAAGCCAGGACGATCAATCCCAGAATGTCGTCGACAACGGCAGCTCCCATGATGATGCGGGCTTCGAGGGTTCTCATTTTTTCGAGATCCTTGAGAACCCGGGCAGTGATACCCACGCTGGTTGCGGCTAAGGTTGCCCCGACGAACAGGTGAACATACCAGGCTGTTTCCGCGCCCAGGAAATAAGATGAAACGAAATACCCCAGCAGAATGGGGGTAACAACTCCCAGCAGTGCTACACCCAGTGCCGAGCGACGAACTGCCAGTAGCTCGTTGAGGTCACTATCCAGGCCCACTTCAAAGAGCAGCAGGATCACACCTATTTCTGCAGCTATAACCAGAAAACCATCGGTTTTCATCGCTTCGAAAAATGGGAACCCGAACAGGTTGAGATTGCCCAGAACAATACCGAACAGCAGCTCTCCCAGAACAGCGGATTGATTGAGTCGTTCAAACAGTTCGCCACCGATTTTGGCTGCAACAAGAATCACTACGAGATCCAGCAGGAAACTTGTGATGACACTCATGTGTCCACCATCCCCCAAATCGGCACTCCATGCATTAGTGATGAGCGCTGGCAGCAGGAGAGTTGCCAGCAGCAGGGGACGGGTTTTCAATAATCTTCTAAAAAATCTGATGATGCTCATGGAGCCTTGTCCGTTTCGGATTGTGTTCTTTGGAAAGTGATCCACTTTTTAGTCAGGGCCTGCGGACAGTTCTGACAAGTGAATTGAGAACGGGGGATACAGTTCTTATATTGTCAGAACCTGATGAGTGGCCGAAACAACGATCGCTTCCAATGAGCTTCCGTGTTTATTGTCAAGCTCAATTGCAGTCCGCCCAAGATGTTCGGGTCCCACTCTCGCGGATTTCGAAACTACGGTACTGAACCCCGGAATTGCCACCGTCGATCATGAACTTGCACCTGAACTCGAAGCCATCTACGGCGCCTTCATGCCCACGAGGAAGGAACTCGCGGGAATTGGGTCGTCTGTGGTCGTACGGACTACGATCGCGCGTCCTCCACGCTCCAGATCCTGGGGGTTCCTTCAGTGAGACGCCGTTGAAAATTGGCACGAAGTGCCCCGCTGACTCCGCAGCCGATAGTGCTAGGAGCCCGCCAGGGCATGCGCACTCCGGCAACTTCTTTACAATCGCCATCGACCGATGGCACTAGGATTGGAAACGCCTCCCCGACTTCGGGAGGATCGCGTGTCAAACCCCTGCGCCCACGAATCAGTGGACGACGAGCAAACAGTAAGCAAACCGCCCCCTCTCAAGGCCGTAATGTGGGCCGACTTTCCATCAGCGAAGTTGGTTCGAACCAGTTTCCAATGTGAGCCCACGCGGCTGAAATCGGAGCTGCACGGTTACTCTGGATAAAGCATTGATCCTGGTTTCAGGATCAGGCAAGATGCATCACAACCATCTTGGTTTCCGTCATTTCCTGAACGGCGTAGCGCGGGCCTTCCTTGCCGAAGCCGCTTTCCTTCAGACCGCCATAGGGCATCAGGTCTGCACGCCACTGGGTTCCCCAGTTGATGTGGATATTCCCGGATTCGACTTCCCTGGCGAAACGCATGGCGTTGTCAAGGTTCTCTGTGAAGACAGCAGCGGAAAGTCCGTAATTAGTGTTGTTCGCACTGGCGATTGCCTCGTCGAAAGACTCGAATCGTGTCAGGCCAACAGCAGGGCCAAAAAGCTCGTCGCATGAGATCTGCATCTTACTGTCTACGTCTGCAACGATGGCAGGTTCCACAATAGATCGATCGCGTGAGCCACCTGTGATCAAGCGGGCACCGTTGCTGGCAGCATTCCGGATCCATTTCTCGACGCGAATAGCATCATCTTCACGAACCATTGGGCCGACTCTAACCCCTTCATCCAAGGGATTTCCGGTTTGCAGGGACTCGACCTTCGGGGTGATGCAATCCAGCAGGTCACCATAGACTTTTTCGTGAGTCAGGATTCGCTGGGCGCTGATGCAGACTTGCCCGGCATTTGAATAGCCAGTTGCGACGATTGCCCGTGCTGCTTTCTCGATATCAGCATCAGGCAAAACGATAACAGGAGAGTTGCTGCCCAGCTCCATGGTTACCTTCTTAAGCCCTGCCATACGGCATATGCTCTCGCCGACATCCCGACTGCCGGTGAAGCTGATCTTGCGGATTCGCGGGTCTGCACACAGTGCCGCGCCGACATCACTGCCAGATCCGGTTACGACCTGGATCGATTCCGGAGGAAGTCCTGCATCCAGCAGTAGTTTTGCAAACTTCAGTGCAACAAGTGGTGTGTCTGTCGCCGGTTTCAGGATGGTGCTGTTACCTGCAGCAATAGCCGGCCCGACCTTGTGACAGACAAGATTGAGTGGAAAGTTGAACGGTGTTATGGCCAACACGACACCGCAGGGGACACGCAGAGTAAACCCAAACCGGTTGCCGGTTCCCGGAGCTCCGTCCAGAGGCACAACTTCGGATCCAAGTCTCTTGGCTTCCTCTGCAGAGCAGACTATGGTTTCGCGGGCACGGTCAACCTCAAAGCGGGATTCAGCGAGGATCTTGCCTTCTTCCATGCTGATGGTACGTGCCAGATCTTCAAACCGTTCCTGCATCAGTCCGGCAGCCTTCATCAGCAACTGGGAGCGTTCGTAGCCTGAGGTTGACTTCAGCTTGCGGGCACCCTCGACTGCGTAGCTCACGGCCCGGTCCGCATCATCGTGTGTACCGCGGGGGACAGTATCGATTTCACTTCCGTCGTATGGGTTAATGACTGGAATGGATCCAGACCCTTCGACCCAGTCACCGGCAATCAGCATTTGCATGGGTTCTCTCCTCAGTTGGCCTGCGGATCACGGCATCTGCCAGATTCCACTCTAGCGAACATTTTTAAATTCTTTTGCGATTCAGAGAAATTGTCAGATAAGCAATTATCGTGCAAGCGGACAAAGGGGTACAATCACAGATTCAAAAGTCTGCAATTTGACTTGTCGTTATAGTCTGGATGGTATTGCGAGAGACGGACGAATGCACTATCCCTTTTACTTCATAAGGTTTCGCTCTGGTCTTCTTTCTGAGCGAACAATCCCAAGGCTAAGGATCGCTTGAAAGAACCTGATTCAACTGACTTGGATCGTGCTTTCAGCAACCAGCGTGTCATCGTTGTGGCACCTATGCCACCGGAGAAAAGTGCTTATGCCCTGGCACGTTACAGTCGCTCACCGGATTCTGTAAAGGACAGTCTGGCTTGGGTCAGGGATCACAGTTCAGAGAAATTCCTGGACAGTTTTTATTTTCAGTACGGCCATGCCTCGATTGCTGACTTGGGTCATTGTATTTTCTGTTTTGAGGGCATTTCCGAACTGGCTGCCATCGAAATCGAGGATGAGCAGCTTTGGGATGGCCAGGCCAAGTCGAGCCGTTACCAGGATTTTTCGCGAGGGAAGACCATCGTCCCCGGAGAACTCAAGGGAACAGACTCCGTGCATGTTTACACGAAAGCTGCTTCGGAACTGCTGACTGGCTATCTTGACCTGCACAAGAGATTGAATGAATATCTGGTTGAGCAGCATCCCAAGCCTGAGGAGATGAAGGGTGGTGCTTATCGGCGTACTATTGCTGCCCGGGCGTACGATGTGGCGCGATACCTGTTGTTCTCCGGTATTTCTACGAATGTCGGTCAGGTCACAAGCATCCGTACTCTCGAAAAGCAGATGCGTCGCATGGGGGTCTCAGAGTACGACGAGGTCCGGGGTCTGGCTGTCGAAATGCATGAGGCCTGTGCTGCGCCACCGGCTTGCTCCCTGGATGGTTCCTTCGCTCAGGAGGCACTTGCGCCAACATTGGCGAAGTACGCCGAACCGGACCGGGCACGCAGTTCCGCACTGGAGCGGGTTGAAGCTTGGGCAAGCCAGAATTTTGATCCAGGAAGTTATGAACAGCCGCAGGATGTGGATCTGGTCAAGCCAGCCGATTCCCTGGATGAAATTTCGGCCAGCTGGCTCTATGCGGTCACCAGTCATCCCTTTCGTGTCATCCAGGATGTAGTAAGTAGCTGGAGTCGGAACCGGCGGCTGGAAGTGCTGGAAGTGGCCCTGCAGGATCGCAAACGCCACGACGAGTTGTTGCAGCCATTCCGGAGCGGTTATCGCTACATCTTCGACATTGTCATGGATATAGGGGCTTACAGGGATATTCATCGCCATCGCCGTTGCCAGCAGATCCGGCAGAAGTTCTCGGATACCCTAGGTTACGAGTATCCTGCTCTGTTGGCAGAAGCTGGTGTTCAGGAGCAGTATGAGCAAGCCTTGCAAATGGCGGCAACTGCCAGAGCCAGTATCCGGCCTGTATCGGAATCTGCCAGCCACTACTTGCTGCCGTTTGCTACGCGTTGCCGTTCCCTGTACAAGATGGATTATGCAGAAGCAGAATATATCGCACGTGTCCGGTCCGGAGTGAAGGGTCATTTTTCCTACCGCAAGGTTGCCTGGGAAATGCGGGAACGCATCATGGCAGCTGAACCGGAGCTTGGCGCGTTCATGCAGGCTACCCCTCCAGGTGAAGAGGATGCGCTGACGCGCTGAGAGCGTGATGATCCGCGGCGTCATCTTTGATCTCGACGGCACGCTGGGGGATACCCTGCCAGTCTGTTACAAAGCGTTTTCGCGAGTACTTTCCCAGCGGCTTGGTCGTGAATTCAGCAATCAGCAGATCCATGCCATGTTCGGTCCGAGTGAGGAAGGCATCCTGCAGAGACTTTGTCCGGACGATACAGCTGCAGCACTTGAGGAATATCTGGAAGAGTACCGTGCAGCCCATGTACTTTGTCCGCATCCTTTCGAGGGGATACGGGAAATCCTTGATCGACTGCAGGAACAGGGAACGCAACTGGCCGTCGTGACGGGAAAAGGTCCCGGCAGTGCAAAAATCAGCCTTGAGTTGCTTGGACTTGCGGGGAAATTTTCTTCAGTCGAAGCTGGTTCTCCCACTGGAGGGGTAAAGCCTGAAGCCATGCAGCGAGTGATTGAGGACTGGAAGTTTCCCAGGGGCGAGGTTGCCAGTGTTGGTGACGCGCCCTCCGATATAAGTTCGGCCAGACAGGTGGGAATAAAAAGTGCAGCGGCAGCCTGGGCTTCCGGTGCGGATGCTGTCCGGCTCGAATCCTGCAGACCCGATGTTCTGTTTCATCACGTGGCAGGCTTCAGCAAGTGGATTGAAAGTACGACCGTTCCACTTACACGATAAGCATGCAGTCACCGTAGCTGTAAAAACGGTATTTTCGCTCGACAGCATGCGCATAGGCCTTCATGACAAGCTCTTTTCCTGCGAATGCAGAAACAAGCATCAGCAGCGTTGACCGGGGCAGGTGGAAATTCGTGAGCATCGCATCCACAGCCTGGAACTGGAACCCCGGAGTGATGAAGATGTTCGTGCTGCCCTTTGTGTGCTGCAGTGGAGCTGCATGTTGTAGTGCGATATGTTCCAGTGTTCTGACGCAAGTTGTACCAACAGCAATAACCCGCCTGGCGTTTTGAATTGTTTCTGCGGATTCAAGTGGCAGATCGAACTGCTCGGAATGCATGGGATGATCCTCGACTTGTTCTGTTTTTACAGGCTGGAACGTACCAAGCCCGACATGCAGGGTTAGCTCGGCAAGAGTAGCCCCCTTCCTGATGATTTCCGATAACAGGTTCTTATCAAAGTGCAGTCCTGCGGTGGGTGCGGCAACAGATCCCTTGTTATGTGCATAGATTGTCTGGTAGCGTTCACGATCAAGTTCGTTATCTTTTCGCCTGATGTAGGGGGGCAAGGGGATGTTGCCGTGATTGTCAAGTAGCTGGTTCAGGGCGATTTCGTCCAGATCAGGAAACTCAATGATTCGTGTCGCGTCCTGTTCGCGATTCAGGATGCGAATTCTGACTCCGTTTGTGTCAACCATCGAACCGCAAGGCAGCTTGCGGCCCGGTTTGACAAGAGCCTGCCAGCGCAAGGGGTGGATGCTGACGGATTTGAGCAGCAGGAGCTCAACTGCACCGCCCGGGGTATGACCTGCAGACAGAACTCTTTGCCCATGAAGACGAGCAGGGAGAACTCTGCTGTTATTCACTACCAGACAATCGCCGTTTCGTATCCACTGTGGCAGCTGGTGGACATGGGAATCCTGCAAGTTGGCTTCCTGACGATCGAGAACAAGCATGCGACTTGCACTGCGCTCTGCAAGGGGATACTGGGCGATCAGTTCAGGTGGAAGCGTGAAATCAAATTCGGAAACACGCAAGTAACCATTGTAGGAATGCCGGCTTCGAGCTGCCTGGAATACTCTGGAAGGAAAAGCAATAGCTGGCATGGTTTGCTCGGGTAAGATGTTTTGAAATCAAAAATCGCCGCTGGTGAATTCACAGTTTCTTAACAGACTCACAACCACCTGTTCACATGAAGCAGCTTGAGTACAAGGCGGCGATGCGCAGCGGTGTCGTGATTGTCGCGGACCGATGGTTCGCGAGCAGCACGACATGCTCGGGCTGCGGTCTGCGGCTGAACCGTCTGCCGCTAGCGGTTCGCACGTGGACATGCTCGGGCGGCGGCATGGCGCATGACCGCGACGTGAATGCCGCGCTCAATCTAAAGAACTACGCCGTGAGTTCCACGGTGTCTGCCTGTGGAGGGGAAGGCTCTGGCATTGGCGGCAACGCCAAGACGAAACCGGCCCCGCGAAGCAGGAAGTCAGCTTTGAACCCGTTTAGGCAAGTTTGATTAGGTATGACAGAACGGAGACAAGGAGAGCGGAGACCTCTGCGGGATTCTCAATAGTCTTGTAAGTCAACGCGACTGCATAGAACAGCATGGCTGAGTGCCTTGGCACTCAGGTATGTAATTCCCTAAACTTAATCATTAAGCGAACAGCAGTATGCTGGCCACTAGTAGTAGTGCTTCAAATTGTCACACCCACTGGGTTTTTTACACTTCGACACTGGTTGTGAAACGCCAAGAATGATCCATGGCCTACAAGCCAATTGAAAACTACGGAGTAATCGGCGACATGCACTCGGTCGCCCTGGTCGCCAATGACGGCTCCATCGACTGGTGCTGCTTGCCTCACTTCGATTCTCCCAGTGTGTTCGCCTCGATCCTTGACTACAAAAAGGGTGGACATTTCAGGATTTCCACACTGCATCAAAGTTCACACCGTCAGCTTTACCTGCCTGAAACCAACATTCTCATTACCCGTTTTTTGAGCAAGGAGGGTGTTGGTGAAGTCACCGACTTCATGCCCGTTGTTGCCCGTCACAAGAAGAAAGCTCATCAGATCATTCGGATCGCTAAAGCAGTCCGTGGAAGTCTGCACTTTGTAATGGAATGCCAGCCAGCCTACGACTATGCAAGGGCAAGGCATGAAACCGTGCTGCACCCACAGGGTGTTGTATTTGAAGCCGAGGGTGCCGCCTTTTCATTAAAGAGCCCTGTTCCCTTGAAAAAGGACGGACACGGTGTCACTTCAAACTTCGTTCTAAATCCAGGTGAACAGGCAATCTTCATATTTAGCTACTACAAGAACAGCAATGACATCGCGATATATGAGAACGATGTTAATGGGCAGGAAGAACTCCGGCGCACAACAAGGTTCTGGCGGCAATGGCTTTACCGTGGCAAGTACAACGGACGCTGGCGCGAGCACGTCGAGCGGTCAGCTCTGGCACTGAAGCTGCTTACATTTGAACCCACTGGTGCCATTGTCGCCGCTGCAACATGCAGCCTTCCCGAGGAAATCGGAGGGGAACGGAACTGGGACTACCGCTATACCTGGATTCGTGATGCGGCCTTTACCATTTACGCATTCCTGAGGCTTGGCTACAAGGAAGAAGCAACCCAGTTCATGCAATGGCTTGAGAACCGTGTCAGGGAACAGGATGCCCACACCGGCCCCTTGCAGATCATGTATCGCATTGACGGCAGCTCTGAAATACCGGAATTCCAGCTGGATCACCTTGAGGGTTATCGTGGCTCCGGCCCTGTTCGAATCGGTAACGCTGCAGCAGACCAGTTGCAGCTTGATATCTATGGCGAGTTAATCGACTCGGTCTACATGTACGACAAGTACGTCACCAGGATTTCATATGACTTCTGGCTGATGGTGCGGAGAATGCTGCGTTGGGTGGCACGCCATTGGAACAACCCCGATGAAGGAATATGGGAAGTCCGCATGGAAAGACAACAATTCGTCTATTCCAAGATGCAGTGCTGGGTCGCAATTGACCGCGGTCTGCGGCTAGCGCAGAAGCACGGTTTGCCAAACAACCGTGAATGGCTGCGCAGCATGCGGGATCGCATTTACGAGTCCATCATGCAGAACGGCTGGAATGCTGATCGGAACTCCTTTGTGCAATGTTATGGCTCGGATGCCCTGGATGCCAGTAACCTGCTGATGCCACTGGTTCGCTTTGTCTCTCCCTCGGATCCTCGCATGCAGGGAACAATCGACCGCATTCTAGAAGAGTTGACTTCGGATTCCCTCGTCTACCGTTACGAAGTTGGAAAAGGCTCCGGTGACGGACTCGCCGGGCAGGAAGGGACTTTCAGCGTCTGTACTTTCTGGCTGGTGGAAGCCCTCACACTTGCAGGGCGCACCGATGAAGCCCGGCTGATCTTTGAAAAGATGCTGACCTATGCAAACCCGTTGGGTCTTTATGCCGAGCAGATCGGGCCCCAAGGGGATGCGCTGGGTAATTTCCCCCAGGCTCTCACTCACCTCGGACTGATCAGTGCTGCCTTCGCATTGAACCGTAAATTGTCGAGTAACGATTGAGTACCTGGATCCGTAGTTTTTCTTGAAAATCAGGAACCCCCCGGAGTCGGGTCACTTCAAGCCGAACGGTATTCTTCCTGCAGCTCTGCCTGCCCGGTCGAATCAGACTGTTCAGTCCCGGAAGCCTCGCTGATTGCACGGGCTTCGCTTGCGTCAATCATGTTGGTTTGCTTCCAGGTATGCACAATACGATGGATCACTGTCAGGTTCGAAAGTACAGCGATTACCCACAAAACTGCCGCCATGCGATTGAACAAGCTGCCAATGATCAAAAGCACGATCCGCTCCGGTCGCTCCAGAAATCCCACCTTGCAAGCTGGAATCACGTTCTCGGACCTGGCTCGGCTATAGCTCACAAGAACCGAACCCATCATGGCTACCGCTGTCAGCACAACGAAGCTGAAATGGTCAGTCCGCGCATAGTAGACCAGCAGTCCCGTCAGCAGGATCATGTCAGAGTAACGGTCCATGACCGAATCCAGGAATCCTCCAAACCGGGTGACCTTGTTGGCATTGCGTGCAACGGCCCCATCTATGAGGTCAAAGACAGCTGCACCAAGTATCACGAATCCCGCATAGAGAAATTCACCACCGACGAGTATCCAGGCTGCTACACCATTGAAAAGCAGCCCTATCAGTGTCAGGATATTGGGATGGATTCCGCTGAGGGTCAGCAAGCTGACCAGTCGTGTCAGGATGAACCCGCAACCCTTTCCGATGACTCCCGTAAATGACATGCTCTGAGTACTGTGTTACTTGCTGTAAATGGTTTCGAGCTTCAAGACCTCGAATTCCTTTCGTCCACCAGGTGTATTGACAATAACAACATCGCCATCGCGCTTACCCAACAAGGCCCGCCCAATCGGAGAGGTTGTCGAAATCTTGCCAGCAGAGACATCGGTCTCTTCTGAAGTGACCAGTTCATAAGTCACCTCCCTGTCCTCCAATAATTCATAAAGGACTACCGTCGAACCCAGGCCAATGGCATCCTTTGGGATCCTGGACATATCGACCATACGCAACTGCCCAAGTCGGGTCGTCAGCTTGGCCAGGCGGTTACCTAGCAGACTCTGTCGTTCCTTGACAGCAGAATACTCTGCATTTTCACTGAGGTCTCCAAGTTCCCTGGCTTTCTGGATCTCCTTGGGCAACTCGCTACGGAGTTCATGTTCCATAATCCGAATCTCTTCTTCCAGCTTCTTGATAATTGCCAGTTGATGTACCGCCATTATGCTCTCTCAGCCAGCGTCTCGGACACAGGTGGATCAATCCCTCTCTACAGAGCAACATGACAACCGTGTCGGTCTGCCAACTGGATTACCTGCTTTCAATTATAGAAGCTTCATTCAGTAGAAACCTGTCCCAGAGCAACGGGTCTGTCTTCTGATGCTGATTTATAAACTCCCAGCACTAGCTTCAGTGCAGCCAGACCTTCTTCCCCATTTACCAGCGGCTCACGATTCTGCACAATCGACTCTCCGAAATCCAGGAACTGACGCTTCAGGTTCTCGATGGAAATTGCCATCGGGTCTGCTGCTCCAGAATCCGAAGCAGTCGCAACCGGAGCTGCATCCCCCTCATCATCCTGCACATCCCATGTCGTAAGCTGGTCACCCGTTATGATCGCTGTTCCCTTGCTGCCGTGGATTTCGATTCGTTCGGAATAACCGGGCCAGACTGCTGTAGCAGCCTGCAGAACTCCGCCTGCCCCGTTTTCATAGACCAACACCACGTTGAGCAGATCTTCTGATTCCATCTTGTGGGCAGCTCCCAGTTGCCAATGGGCAAATACACGACTTACTGCACCTCCCAGGTACTGCATGACATCTGCTGTATGGATTCCCTGGTTGATCAGGGCACCTCCACCCTCTACTGCCCAGGTTCCTTTTCCAGGTGGATCGTAATAGCTCTGTGGACGATGCCATTTCACGTATCCATCCACTTGCAGCAACTGCCCCAGGCGTCCTTGAGCAATGGCCTTTTTGAGAAAAATGCAACATGTATCAAACCGGTGCTGGCTGACCACGCCAAGACGGACTCCTGCCTGATTGCACAACTTGATCATCTGACGGCATTCATCCAGCGTGAGTGCCATGGGCTTTTGCAACAGGACGTGCTTGCCATTTGCAACTGCTTCCCTGCAGATAGACAGGTGTGAATCTGGAAACGTACAAACATCCACATAATCTATGTCGCTTCTTTTACAAAGCTCCCGGTAGTCAGAAGTGACTGCACAGCCATATTTGGCTGCAAACGCCTCAGCTTTCTGCTGGCTGCGATTCGTGCAGGCTACAAGTTCGTAGCCAATCTCCTTGTAGCTGTCTCCGTGTTTGTGGGAAATCGCTCCTGTTCCAATCAGTCCAACTCGCATATTCCAGTCCTAACTCGCTAATTCCTTAGATGATGAGTGTTGCATGCCGGTAATTCACCCTTGCAATGGTCTTGATGAGGATCCATAAAAACTTCTCCATAATGCATAACCTGTTTCTAATCAATAATATAGATCACATCAAGCTCGATGCATTGGCACTGACGGACCACTGCTGAATACTATACAACCGCCAGACGCTCCAGTCCCCTGTACCCTATGTCTCGCCTGTAATGCGCCCCTTCAAAACTCACTGCCTCGACCGCACTGTAAGTCTTTTTGAGAGCTTGCTTGAGATCTCCACCAGCTGCAGTTACGGCCAGGACACGACCACCTGCAGTCAGTGTTTGTCCCCCTGACAATTTCGTGCCAGCATGAAATACCTTGGCCCCAGTCGATTCGGCCTCGGGCAATCCCTTGATCAACCTGCCGGATGCATACTTGCCAGGATACCCTCCGGATGCCAGTACTACGCTGGCAGCGGACAACCTGCCCGAACTGATGAGAGATGAATCAAGAGCTCCTCGCGATGCCGTTTCCAGGAGTCCTGCAAAATCCCCTTCCATCGAAAGCATCATCGGTTGCGTTTCCGGATCTCCCAGACGGACATTGAACTCCAGTACCTTGGGTCCCTCTGAAGTCATGATCAAACCACAATACAGGAATCCCGAGAATCTGGTGCCTCGCCTGAGCATACCTTCAAGGGTTGGCTCAATGATTGTCCGGACAATGGTTTCCTGCATTTCAGCAGTCAGGATCGAAGCATCACAGTAAGCCCCCATACCACCCGTGTTTGGTCCTTCGTCCCCGTCTAGTGCTCGCTTGTGATCCTGGGTTGCAGGCAACACGCAGTACGACTCCCCGTCTGCAAGCACCATGAAGCTGACTTCCTCGCCACTGAGAAACTGTTCGACCACTATCCGGCGTCCCGCATCGCCCACCAGCTCACCTGCCAGCATCCTGTGGGCACAAGCAAGTGCTTCCTGTTCATCCTGAACGATCACAACACCCTTTCCTGCAGCAAGTCCATCTGCTTTCAATGCAACTGGATAGCCAAAGCGACTGATCGTTTTACCGATTTGGCTCTCCTCTTCAAGTAGCACATATTCTGCGGTTGGGAGGTTGATTTCACGCAAGAAATCCTTGGTGAAGACCTTGCTGCCCTCAAGGCGGGATGCTAGCCGTGAGGGACCTACGATGGCAAGCCCCTGGGCCTCGAACTCATTCACGATGCCGGCCACCAGCGGAGCTTCCGGGCCAACCACTGTATAGGTCACCCCGAGAGTCCCGGCGAGTGCAGCCATTTCCTGCGGCTTGGTGATATTCCCTGGCACGCTGGAAACATCCATCGCCGTTCCTGCGTTTCCAGGGCAGCAATAAACGTTCTGCACATTCGGACTCTGCGCAATCCGCCATGCCATCGCATGTTCACGACCCCCTCCGCCAACTACCAGGACTTTCATCACGTTTCCGAATACCCTCTCCGACGACTCCACGAACCGCCCGACAACGCCTAGAATAACAAGAGAGAGACCTTGCATTGCTGGCACAGGGACGAATACAGGATGACTATGACATCGTTGTCATAGGTGCTGGCCATGCCGGTTGTGAAGCTGCTGTAGCAGGTGCCCGAATCGGTGCGCGGGTTGCCCTGATCACCCTTAATCTGGATCTGATCGCCCAGATGTCCTGCAATCCTGCGGTCGGGGGCATTGCCAAGGGTCACCTGGTACGTGAGATCGATGCCCTTGGTGGCATCATGGGCCAGGTCACTGATGAGGTTGGCATCCAGTTCCGTCTCCTGAATACAAGTCGGGGTCCAGCGGTCTGGTCCCCGCGAGCACAATGCGACAAGAAGCAATACCGCATTCGCATGCGCCAGCTACTTGAATCCGAACCCAATCTGGTCATCAAACAGGCCGAGGTGGTTGATTTTCTGATTCAGGACTCCCGGATTCAGGGGGTCGAGCTGCTGGACGGTCGCATGATTCATGCATCTGCCGTGATCATCACAACAGGAACGTTCCTGAATGGGCTGATACATATCGGCGAAAGAACCTACTCGGCAGGACGAAGTGGGGAGCCCGCATCCCTTATGCTAGGAGAAGTCCTTAAGAATCAAGGGTTTAGATGCTGTCGGCTGAAAACGGGCACGCCACCACGCTTGGATGGCAGAACCATCGACTGGGCTGGCTTTGAGCCACAGCCCGGGGATGCTGATCCCACGCCATTCTCATTCCGCACCCAGTCCATTGACCGGGAACAAATCCACTGCCATATTGCCTATACCAACGAGACGACACACCAGTTGTTGAGCAAAAACATCCAGCGTTCCCCACTGTACAGTGGTCAGATCGAGGGAGTTGGCCCCCGTTACTGCCCCTCGATCGAGGACAAGGTTATCCGGTTCAGGGATCGAACCCGACACCAGATTTTTTTGGAACCTGAGGGACTCGATACCAACGAAGTGTATGTCAATGGCATGTCAACAAGCATGCCGATTGATGTCCAGACTGCCATGGTTGCCTCAGTACCGGGGCTTGACAAGGCCGAGATGATTCGTCCGGGCTATGCAATCGAATATGATTCCATTGATGCGACGGAGTTGCATGCCAGCCTTGAGACTAAACGCATCAAAGGCCTTTACCTTGCAGGGCAAATCAACGGTACAACGGGCTACGAGGAAGCAGCTTGCCAGGGGCTGCTGGCAGGAATCAATGCTGCCTGCAAACTCAAAGACCAGGCGCCCCTCGTACTTGAACGAACTGATGCCTATATTGGCATCCTGATTGATGACCTTGTGACCAAGGGCACGGACGAGCCTTATCGCATGTTCACTTCACGAGCAGAATTCCGCCTGCACCTCCGGATTGACAATGCCGATCGCAGGTTGACACCCGCAGCAAGGCGTGTTGGAACGATCAGTGCCAGCGACTGGCAACAGTTCCAGAACAAATGCAAAAAACGTGACACGGTGCTGCAATTCCTGAACAAGGAAAAGCTGCCCCCATCGAGTTCGTTCCTGCAGGACCTGACACCTGCACCGAAGGGGCGAGTCAGCCTGCGACAGCTCCTGCGACGGCCGCAGGTCTCCATGGACCAGATGCGCAGTTTTGTCCCCGAACAACTGGCCCATCCACTGCGCAGGGCTGACTGGAAAGCAATCGAGACGGAAATCAAGTACGAGGGATACCTGCAGCAGCAACTCCGTCAGATCGAACGCCTCAAGAAAGTCGAGTCAAGGAACATCCCTGTACAATTCGAGTACCGTGGACTGCCCGGGTTGTCAAACGAAGTAATCGAAAAAATGGAACGTGTGCGTCCCAGAACACTTGGCCAGGCCGGACGCATTCCAGGCATCACACCCGCGGCTATCTCCATATTGAACATGCACTTGAGTGCCTGATGTTCGAAACCAGCCTGCGCAGTATTGCCAGCCAGTTGGGGGTGGCCCTGGCAGAGCCTCAGGTCCTGCTCCTGTGCAACCACTACAGACTGCTTGCAAGCTGGAACCAACACATCAACCTGACCGCCATCTGCGGTCCACAGCAGGCTGCCCGCAGACACTACGGGGAGTCCCTTTTCCTGCACCAGTTGTTACCTGCAACTGATTCCCTTGTCGATGTAGGATCAGGTGCGGGTTTTCCGGGGGTTCCTGTTGCCGTGATGCGTCCCGAATCATCAGTCACCCTGCTTGAATCAAAGAACAGGAAAGCAGCATTCCTGCGGCAAGCAACCCGGGGAATGGGCAATATCGAGATCCAGTCCTGTCGCTTGTCAGACTGGCAGGGAACTGCAGAGTGGGCCTTGCTGCGGGCCGTATCTGTTGAAAAGATTCTCCCCGACCTCACGGGAAAGGTCAGGAATATAGCCATCCTCGGAACAGACCAGACAATAAACGGGGAAGCATACCGTTGGGAAGCATACCCCCTGCCCTGGGGAGACAGGCAACTCCTTTGGCTCGGTTTCACGTGAAACAAGGTAAAGGGCCGGCAGGAGTGTTTCACGTGAAACACGCTGTGATTCGTACTTTGTGAAGCTTTGCTATGCTAATCCCTATCGGCATCATACGTGCCCTACCGCATTGCAATTGCCAATCAAAAGGGAGGTGTCGGCAAGACAACCACGGCTATTAATCTTGCAGCCGCCCTGGTGGCTGCGGACTGCAAGGTACTGCTGGTAGATTGCGACCCGCAATCCAATACAACCAGTGGGGTAGGCATCCATCCGGACCCCGATCGTCCCGGTCTCTACGGTTTACTGCTGGATGAGAACACGCTTCCTGAAGCTATTCTGCATACCAGTTACGTCGGCCTTGATATCGTGCCGGCCAGCAAGGACTTGTACGGTGCAAACATTGAGCTTGTAAGCGTCAGCAGGCGGGAGTGTCTCCTCAAGCAACAACTGGAACTTGTCGACCAGTCGTATGATTTTGTCCTGCTTGACTGCCCGCCGGCTCTTGACCTGCTCACACTGAACGCGCTGGTCGCCGCTGAATCTCTCCTGATTCCCATTCAATGCGAATATTTTGCCCTTGAAGGGACATCCTCTCTGTTGCAGACCATGAACTCTATTCGCAAGAAGCTGAACCCGGAACTCAAGCTGGAAGGAGTCTTGCTGACCATGTACGACGGTCGCAACTCCCTGACCCGTCAGGTGTCAGAAGAATTGCGTAACTACTTTGGTAACAGCATCTTAGAGACAGTCATCCCTCGGAATATACGGCTTGCCGAAGCTCCCAGCCACGGTATGCCGATCCTGCAGTATGACCTGCGCTCCAAGGGAGCTGAAAGCTACCTGCGCCTGGCGCGCGAAATCCTGGCACATAGAAAAAAGGTACATATCCAGAAAGAAGATGAATAAAATGACACTACACCCAAAGCAAACAACCCGGCGCAAGGCCCTGGGCAAGGGACTGGGAGCCTTGCTTCCAGACAATACTGGACCAGACCCGGTATCCACACCTCCCCTATCCTCTTCCGGGGACACCATAACCTACATCTCCGTATCGAGTATCGATCCTAACCCGGAACAACCACGCCATCTTTTTGATCAGAAGGCCTTGCAGGAGCTGGCAGTCTCTATCAAGGAGGATGGCGTCCTGCAGCCTGTCACGGTCAAACCTGCCGGAGATCGCTTCACATTGATCATTGGAGAACGCCGATTGAAAGCTACCAGCATTGCAGGATTGACCAAGATACCGGCCATCATCCGTGAGATTGAGGACGACAAGATCCTGGGAGTTTCCCTGGTTGAGAACATCCAGCGGGAAGATCTCAACCCGATGGAGATTGCACAAACCCTGGAGCGCATGGTCAAGGAGTTGAACCTGAATCATGATGAACTTGCCGTGCATACCGGAAAAAGCCGCTCGAACATAACCAACCACATTCGGCTGCTAAAGCTTTCGGCAAGAGTGAAAGAGTTTGTACGTCGGGGCGAACTCCAGATGGGGCATGCACGCTGCTTGCTCTCACTGGAGGATTCCCGTCAGCAGGATACCTTTGCAGAAATTGCTGTGAAACAACAACTGTCTGTCCGGCAGGTCGAGCGGCTAGTGGCGAAGACCAAGAAGAAAGAACATCCAACCCGCAAACAGGAGCTTGACCCCAACGTTGCTGCAGCCGTGGAAGAGATGCAGAGAGTTTTGCAAACCCCGGTAAGGATCAGGATGCAACGGAAAAAATGGACGGGAACACTTGAGATCGATTATTCATCCCAGGAGGAGTTGACAGCTCTGGGCGACAGGATCCTGGGGGAGGGGATGTGAGTGGTTTTTAAAAAAGACCCTGTCCTAACTGCGTGCATGCCAGCAGTGGTTCTTTACTGCCTGTTTATTACTGCTGATTCTGGATTCTCTCCAGCAAGCCATCTGCGCGAGCCCGTGCCAGGTGTACAATCCGGTCCTGGCCTGAAATTTTTATCAATATTTCAACCAACTGGCAAGGAGCCACAATGCGGTTCCGGTCAAAGGACTGCTCCAGTGAAACCAGGGCCTTGTTAATGCCCAGCCGGTCAAAACGAAAAACCCGCTCGAGTGCATGGAGATGGCGTCTGGTTTCGGCAAGTCTCACGAACCAGGCGATGACATCACGAGCCGTCGAACTCTCTGTATAGTTCAGGGACTGTTCCCCGCGAACCTGGCCTTCTGACTCGTAACGCAGCACTTTTTCCCCTGTGGATGCGACCTTGCGGTCACTGGCAAGCGGCTGGCTGAAAAAGTCCAGATCGGAAGCCAGCTCGAAAACTGTCTTAGACTCATGCTCGCTGATCCGGAACTGTTCCATTACCTCGTCCGTTTCCAAATAGCTCACCGAGCCATCCTGACCCAGCGTGACTTCAAAGTGAGCAGGAACCGCTCCTGGAAAATCGCGGCTGAAGAAAATCGTGTCCTGCCCGGAAGCCATGCAACTGGCCAGGCAAACCAAACCGATGACTTTGAGCAACATATCCCTGACAGCTCCCTACGCTGGAAAACCTCTCCGGGTTGCATGACAACATGCCACCGCAAGAGCATCAGAGGCATCCAGTGGCATGTTGCTGTCCTGCACACCGAGCAGCACTTGCACCATAAGCGTTACCTGCTCTTTTTCTGCACTCCCGTAACCGGTCACGCTTTGCTTTACCTGCTTGGGTGGATAGCTGGCCACCGCTAGGCCTGCCCGCGCCGCCGACAAAAGCACTGCTCCCCTGACATGTGCCAGTACAATTGCACTCTTGACATTCTTGAAATAAAAGACATCTTCCACTGCGACTTCATCTGGACTATGTTGGGAAAGAACCCTGTCAATACCATCGGCAATCACCCCCAGGCGTTCTGCCAACTCAGCTTTGCCGGGAGCTTTCAGCACCCCGTAGTCAACCACGCTGTGGCTGGCACCATCACTGTCAATCACACCATACCCGGTGACTTGCGATCCGCAGTCGATTCCCAGGATTCGCACAGGTGGCGGGGCTCTCAGGCTGAGAGCGCCTCAAGCTCTTCGTCGCTGATGTCGAAGTTTGCAAAGACGTTCTGCACATCATCTTGTTCCTCAAGTGTCTCGATCATGCGTACGACACTACCAGCTTGCTTTCCTTCGACCTTCACCGTGTTATCCGGGACCCGGGAAATTTCCGTTGTCAGCGGCTCGATACCAGCATTCACAAGGGATTCCAGAACTGCTGCATGTGCCTCGGAAGAAGAGTAAATTGCCCAGTGCTCCTCTTCATCGCGCAGGTCTGCTGCACCAGCAGCAAGCACGAGGTCCATCAACTGCTCTTCATCTGCTGCCGTCTTGTCAACAACGATCAGGCTTTGCTTTTGAAAGATCCAGGAAACGCAACCGTTTTCACCGAGATTCCCACCATTCTTTGCAAAGATGTGGCGCAACTCGGCTACTGTGCGGTTGCGATTGTCGGTGACAGTCTCCACGAAGACTGCCACACCTGCCGGGGCATAACCTTCAAAGGTGATCTCTTCGAGTGTTTCCCCTTCAAGCTGACCACTACCACGCAGGATCGCCCGCTTGATGTTCTCACTCGGCATTGACTGCGACTTGGCAGTAGCGACCGCAGTCCGCAAGCGGGCATTGGAATCCATACCAGGCCCACCCTCCCGAGAAGCGATCTGGATCTCCCGGATCAGCCTGGTAAAAATCTTGCCGCGCTTCGCATCGGTAGCAGCTTTTTTATGCTTGATTGTCGCCCATTTTGAGTGGCCCGACATACTCGTTACCCGTTCCTGATTATTCCTGTTGCACTGCACTCATAAAGCCCAAGTGCAAGGAAATTCCACCGTAAATATGTCTAAAGGGTACCAGATGAAAGCTGCAAACCATTGCAGGGATATGCGTAAAATGGTCTGAATGGGTTTTCCGGTGCACCGCTTGAGGAGACTACGAAGCTCCCAGACCCTGCGCACATTGGTGCAGGAGACAACCCTTACTACCGGGAATCTGATCTACCCCCTGTTCGTCTGTGAGGGCGAAGGAGTTGAACAGCCTGTTGAGTCGATGCCCGGAGTGAGCAACTTCTCGATTGACTTGCTGGTGAAGGAATGCAACGAAGTGGCCGCTCTTGGCATTCCCGGAGTCATTCTTTTCGGAATCCCGAAAAAGAAGGATGCCCTGGGCACCTGCGCTTACGACGATGAAGGCATCATCCAGAGAGCCATCAAGGCGTTGAAAAAGGAACTCCCGAGGCTCCTCGTGATTGCAGATACATGCTTGTGTGAGTATACGGATCATGGGCACTGCGGACAGGTCATTGATAACGAGGTGGACAATGACAAGAGCCTGGAGTTGCTCCAGAAAACTGCGTTGTCCCAAGCTCGGGCAGGGGCCGATATCATCGCTCCTTCGGACATGATGGATGGCAGGGTCGCAGCTATCCGGACGGTTTTAGATGAGAACCAACTGGAACAAGTACCAATCCTGTCCTATGCCGCCAAGTACTGCTCCTCGTTTTATGGCCCTTTTCGGGATGCTGCCCAGTCCGCTCCCCGGTTCGGTAACCGTACGAGCTACCAAATGGATCCATCGAACCACCGCGAAGCAATGAGAGAAATCGAGGCGGATCTTGAGGAAGGCGCCGACATGATCATGGTGAAACCGGCACTGCCTTACCTTGACGTGCTGTGGCACGCCAAACAGGAGTTCGGGGTACCAACGGCCGCCTACCAGGTGAGTGGTGAATACGCCATGATTCAGGCTGCCGCTCAGAACGGCTGGCTTTCACAAGAGCGCGCCGTGCTGGAGAGCCTGGTTTGCATCAAGCGAGCAGGAGCAGACCTGATCCTGACGTACTTCGCCAAGCAGGCTGCAGACCTTTTGAGCTGATTAGAAGCGTGAAAATATTTCGTTTTTGGTTACTGTTGCTGCTGACATGCAGCCTTGCCGCTAGCGCCTCCGAGCCCCCTCCAGTCGAGAGTACGGCAATTACCCAGCGTGTTGAGGCAATCCTGGAACAGACTGCTGCTCAAAAGGCATACTGGGGCATCAAGATCTACGATCTGGAGAACCGTACAACCGTTTACGAAAGAAATTCCGGCAGACTTTTCCTGCCCGCCTCCAACGTCAAACTTTTTTCAAGTGCCCTGGCCCTGCAGAGGCTGGGGAGTGATTACCGCTTCAGTACATCGGTTGCAGCAGACGGCGAGATCGATGAAAACGGAGTACTGCAAGGCGACTTGCTGCTAGTTGGCGGAGGAGACCCCAACTTTTCGGCACGCCTGCACCCCTACCACCAGGACCGGCAGTTCGGACCGGATCTCATGCAGCCGGTCAAGTTGCTGGCCCGTAGAATCCAGGAAGCCGGTATTCGCCAGGTCAACGGGGATCTGGTCGGGGATGACACCCGCTATGTCTGGCAGACCTACCCTTCAGGCTGGTCTTACGCGGATACCTTGCAACAGTACGGCAGCCCGACCAGTGCGCTCGTATTCAATGACAACCTGATTCAACTAAACATCACCCCGGGAACTGCCCGGCGCCCGGCGCATCTGATGACCAAACCTGATCTGGCCTACTACACCATCCAGAACCATACGATCACACTGCCCGGTCAATGGATTTATCGACAGCTTGCTACCCGCTTGAGTGCTAACCGTGAAGAGTTGATCATTTCCGGCGAGATTCGCCAGAACTCCCGTGGCCGGGTAGTCCGGGTTGCTCCCGATGATCCAGCACTCTATGCAACTCTGGCCCTGAAAAAAGCTCTGGCAGAGGTTGGCATCGAGATTAGCGGTGAGACTCGCACAATTCACCAAAGGCCAGAGTCACTGCTCAGCCTGCAATCACTGCCTCAAAAACCCCCCAGAGGCGGGAATGTACTTGTCGAACTGAGTTCCGAGCCTCTCAGGGCTGCTATCACGGTATTGAACAAGGAAAGCGAAAACCTGCATGCTGAGATGCTGCTAAGGGAGGTTGCACTACAGGAAGCAAATATTGGCAGCCAGGAAGCAGCACTGATTTCATTGAAGCGGTTCCTGTCAGATGCAGGGTTGAGGAGCGAGGAGTTTTTCCTGGTGGATGGATCGGGCCTTTCACGCCAGAATCTGCTTTCGCCAAATGCCACCATTCAACTACTTCAATACATGTGGAATTCAGCCAGCAGGGATGATTACATCAACAGTCTGCCGGTCGCCGGGCGGGACGGAACGCTGGACTGGCGCTTTACACGTTCTCCAGCACGCGGACTGATCCGCGCCAAAACCGGTTCAATGACGCATGTGGTTGCCTTGTCTGGATACGCCTCCAGGCCGTCAGGTAAAACTTACGCCTTTTCCATCTTTGCCAACAATTTCGGGATTTCTTCTACAAGTACGAGGGAATCCATGGACCGTATCGCGGAAGCATTGGTTCGTCCCTGAAAGTCAGCCTGATCACGCCTAGGCAGCAACAGACTTGATAATTTCCCTCGGTATGATGAAAAAAGGGAAAGCGGTTAACGGGGTTGAGAACAAAAAAACAGAACCCGTTGAGTTTACTGGGCATCGAAGATCTTGAGCGTTCCGAGATCGAGTGGTTGCTTGAACGGGGAAAACATTACAAGTCGCTAAACCATCGAAAAAAACTCGACCTGCTGCGGGGACGCTCTGTCGTCAACCTTTTTTTTGAACCATCGACAAGAACACGGACAAGTTTCGAAATTGCAGCCAAGAGAATGGGTGCAGACACGATAGGCATCCAGGCGGTCGGTTCCAGCCTTTCCAAGGGTGAGTCCCTGGTCGACACTCTGAACACTCTCTCGGCAATGAATCCGGATACCATTGTGATGCGTCATGCTGCTTCCGGGGCTCCCCATTTCCTGGCGCGTTATCTTTCCACACCGATGATCAATGCCGGTGACGGGCGTCATGAACACCCCACCCAGGCACTGCTGGATGCACTGACCATCATTGAGATCAAGCAGCAGCTTGAAGGACTGCGGGTTGCCATCATCGGTGATATTTCACACTCCCGAGTAGCCCGCTCAAACCTGTATCTGCTTTCAAAGTTCGGCGTCGATCTGGTCCTGTGCGGACCTGCCACGACAGTCTCGCAGAACATGAAAACACTCGCACCTGGTGTAAGCCTGACTTACAAGATGAAAGAAGCGGTTCGGGCCGCTGATGTCATCATGATGTTGCGGGTTCAACTGGAACGCCAGCGCGTGGAAGTATTCCCCAAGAATGAATATTTCCGGTTTTACGGACTGACACTGGAACACATCATGCTTGCGAAGCCGGATGTGATCGTGCTGCATCCCGGGCCGATCAACCGTGGCAGGGAGATTTCCAGTGAAGTCGCTGACTCGCAGCGCTCAATGATATTGAGTCAGGTAGAAAACGGTGTTGCCATACGGATGGCGGTTCTGGAACGGGTCTGCAAGGGATAGGCGGGAACAGATTGATGCGGCTGCTAATCCAGAACGGACAAGTTATCGACCCGGCCAGCGGTCTCAATGACCGGCGGGATGTTTTAGTCGAGGGAGACCGGGTAACGGCAATCGAACCTAAGATTGATGCTGCAGATGCCAAGGTTTTCGACGCCGAGGGACTGGTCGTAACCCCCGGCTTTCTGGATATCCATGTTCATCTCCGAGAGCCTGGAATCGAGCATGCCGAGACGATCCGAAGTGGATCCGAAGCAGCTGCATGCGGTGGATTCACAACCATCTGCTGCATGCCGAACACGCAGCCTGTCAACGATTCTGCTCAGGTGACAAGCTTCATCGTCGAGAGGGCCCGGCGCACAGCAGCTATCCGTGTTCTGCCCATCGGAGCGATTTCGAAGGGCAGCCAGGGTCAGCAACTGGCAGACATCGGTGCCATGTTGTCGGAAGGAGCTGTCGCCATCAGCGACGACGGCATCCCGGTCATGAACTCCGGCCTGATGCGGTTGGCAATGCGCTATGCAGCATCTTTTGGCATCACGGTGATTGATCACTGCGAAGACCTTCACCTGAGTGATGGCGGTGATATCCACGAGGGATTCCAGAGCATGCGCCTGGGGCTTTCAGGCATCCCGGCCTGCTCGGAGGATGTGATGGTTGCAAGGGATATTATCCTTGCTGCCGACACCGGGGCACATATCCATATTGCCCACATCTCTACAGCAAATTCCATTGCCATGGTGAGGCGCGCCAAGGAACTGGGCATTGCCGTCACAGCCGAAGTTACACCGCATCATCTGGTCCTGACTGACGACCAGATTCCCGGTTACGACTCGAACTACAAGATGAAACCCCCATTGCGTACAAGGAGCGACATGGAAGCGGCTATCGAGGGCTTGATAGACGGTACCATCAATTGCATTGCCACCGATCATGCCCCGCATACAGGGCACATGAAAATGCAGGAGTTCGAGCGGTGTCCGTTTGGAGTCACCGGCCTTGAGACCTCACTTGGGCTGGCTCTCAAGGAGCTTTATCACACAGGGAAAGTCGACCTGTTGCACCTGGTGAGCCTCTTCACAAACCAAGCGAACAACTGCCTGGATCTGGAGCGAGGCAACTTGCAGGTTAACGGTCCAGCAGACATCACTATCTTTTCAACGGACCGGGAGTGGACCTATGATGTTCAATCCACGAAATCCAAGAGCAAGAATTCACCGTTTCACGGGGAGGTGTTCCGGGGAGGCCCTGTCGCGACTATCATGGGCGGGCAAATTATCTGGACACTGGAAGAAGGGTTGCACCCCGTTCCTGGAGCAGAAGCATGAAGAAAGCCTTTGAAAACTTCCAGTTACTTTAGAGGGCCCAGAAATTTGGCTGTCTAATCACAACTTCATCGCATTTTCACTGACCAACTATTGAGATATCACCAAAGTTTGTGTGTGGGACTTGAGCAAAGGCGGTGCTTTTGTTTCGATTTATCGCGGGAAAAAACAAAGAAGATGCTCCATCATGGAAAATACTAACGCAATTGAGCAAAACCTGAGGTCTCTTCCAACGAGAGATGCACCTGAAGCGGACTGTGATGCGATCCGCTGCGATGTCGATGGTCGCAGTTGCCTGAAAGAACTTCCGAAACAGCGTGCACACCCTCACCGTCTCATGTCCGCCTCCGGCACGCACGCCGCGCAAGATGAGGGACGCTCTAGCCGAAGAAAGCGCCGGCGCAACAACCTACTCGATGGCTGTGATCGTCCCCGCCGAAGTAACGCCGTCAACCGAATAGGTCTCTCCGGGTCCAGTTGCGATCGTTCGAACATCATCCGCCCCCGCGATACGCACGCGGCATTCCCTGCCGAACCGCGATAGGATCGCCGCGCTCGTTAGCCTGCCGTCGGCCCACGCCATCGAGACCTCGAACCCACCCCGAGCTTTCAGGCCTTTTACCGAGCCGCGGCTCCAAGCGGCCGGCAACGCCGGCAACAAGTGGACCTCTCCTCCGTGCGACTGCAGCAGCATTTCCGCGATGGCCGCAGTGCCACCGAAGTTGCCGTCGATCTGGAATGGCGGGTGGGTGTCGAACAAGTTGTCCAGCGTCGAGTTCGTGAGCAGCGCATTGAGGTTCTCGTAAGCCTTTTCGGCGTCCTCAAGGCGCGCCCACAGGTTGATCAGCCAAGCGCGGCTCCATCCCGTATGGCCACCGCCGTTGGCGAGGCGATACTCGATTGATTTGCGGATTGCCGCCGAGAGTTCCGGCGTGCCCCTGATCGTGAACTGCTCACCGGGGTGGAGTCCGAAGGCGTGTGAGATGTGGCGATGACCGCGATTCGCCTCTGCGAATTCTTCCAGCCACTCCATCAGGCGACCGTCGCTGCCGATCTGCGGACCGGCCAGCTTACCGAGCTTCTCGCGGACCTCAGCGGTGAAGCCGTCATCGATCTCGAGTTCGTCCGCTGCGCTGAGGACGTTGGTGAACAGATCCCAGATGATTTGCTGGTCCATGGCGGGACCCATCGTTATCCTGGCCTGCTCCATGTCTTCGGTGAGAAAGGTGTTCTCCGGCGACGTCGCAGGCCCGCTGACAAGCTTTCCTGTCTGCGGGTCTTCGACAAGCCAATCGAGGAAGAACTCCGCCGCTTCCTTGAGAACCGGATAGGCCCTCTCGCGCAGGAAACTCTTGCTCTGGTTAAAAAGATAAGACTCCCAGAGATGCCGCGACGTCCAAGCCGCGCCGGTCGGCCACATACCGTATTGGGCGCGGCCGGCCGAACTGGTCCACCACCATGCATCGGTCGTGTGATGTGCGACGAAACCGCGCGCGTTGTAGTGATCGCGCGCGGTCTTGCGGCCGCGCACTCGAAGGTTATCGAGCAAATCCCACAGCGGCTCTTGCATCTCGGAGAGATTAGTCACGTCGGCCGGCCAGTAGTTCATCTGGAGATTGATGTTGAGGTGGTAGTCGGCATTCCAAGGGGGGTCGATGTGGTCACTCCAGATGCCTTGTAGATTTGCAGGCATCGAGCCCGGTCGCGACGATGCCATTAGCAGATAGCGGCCGAATTGAAAGTAGGTCGCAAGGAGATCCGGATCGCTTTCGCCCGTCCGCATCGACCGCAGACGCGCATCAACGGGATTGCGGCGCTCATCTTCCCCGCCGAGATTGAGCGAGACACGGTTGAAAATTGCGCTGTGATCGGCGACGTGTGACTCGCGAAGTTCGGCGTAACCGATGCCCGCGGCCACTGAGAGTCGCTGAGTTGTTATGTCGCTCGGCTGCTGACCGCGATAGTCAGTCGCTGCCGCGAGAATCAGTGTCACGGCATCGGCGTCACCGATTAGGAGGGAACTGCCATCGACGCGTATGGAGCCCCCTTCGGAGTATGCCTGGAGCCGCGCTTTGAAATGCACGCCGAGCTGTTTTCCAGCGTGGCTTGCGCGGCCCTTGAGTAACAGTTCGTTGCCCGTGGCTGTTGTCTCGGCGTCAGCGACGCGATCGAGGCGCACTCTCGTGGATACCGACCCGGGATGGTCGGCCTCAATGCGAACTACCAAGACATCGTGCGGCACACTCGAAAAGACCTCGCGGCTGAACGTGACGCCTCGCTCGGTCCACTCGGTTCGCGTGACACCCGTTTCGAGGTCGAGTTCGCGCCGATAGTTGCTTGGACTTTGCAGCGGGGCTGAATCAAGCCACAGATCTCCGAGAGTCTGATATCCCTTGGGGGAGATCCGCTCGCCCATGATGGTTTCTTCGATCTTGCGCTCGGCCTCGACGTACCTACCGTCAAAAAGCATCTTGCGGATCTCGGGGAGATGCTGGAATGCTCCCTGGATGTCGCGCTCCTGCGGCGCACCCGCCCAAACGGTATCTTCGTTGAGTTGAATCTGTTCGTCTTCGATGCGGCCAAAAACCATACCGCCAAGCCGTCCGTTGCCGACGGGGAGTGCCTCGACCCACTGGCCTGCCGGGCGGTCATACCAGAGCAGGGGCTCAGAAAACAGCGGAATAACGAGGAGAAACGCGAGCGCCAGAAGTCTCATTGGCGACTAAGAAGGATACCACGGTTGATTCTTTTTTGGTCCAGGGAGGTAGGTCCGTCTATCGACGCAATGCGACGGGACAACTGGCTCGTCAACCATGCCAACCAAGGTAGCGTAGTAGCAGCCGGAAGTTCTACGGCAAAGCCGCAAATTCCTTGGTAAGGTTGTCGAAATCGGGCCCAATATCCCCACTCCGGTGAACAACCAGTCTGTATCGCAGGCGCACTTCTTCTCCCTTGGATAGAGGCATTGCTTCGGCACCAGGCCATACCGGGTTCTGCATGCTGGGCATGTCCGAGGAGCGCAGGACCCAGTTCTGTGGATATCCTGCCGAATCAGGATGTACGAGAACTGCCACCCCACTGGGTGTACCCTGCCCGCCAAAATCTGCCGAGAAATCGACCCAGTCCCCTGCTTCCATGGCCAAGCGCTGGGGCTTGAGTGTCCCGCCTGAGGAAAGAAAAGCCAAATCCTGGAGCGTCTTCACCCGTATGGAAAATCCACCATAACCCTTGTCGTCTTCCGAGCCTCCCAGTCGAAAATCATCCTGCAAGGGAATGAGTCGAATATCGAAATCAATTTTCTGCAACTGCGCCTCAGCAGGATGGACAAGGATTTCTGCGGTTTCCTCAAGAATCGGCTTCTGGGCATTTTCATAATCCGGAGAGAGCCAATGATGTTTCGTGCGCAGCCCATTACCCGCTGGCGAGACTTCCGATTCCAGCAGTTGCCACTTGAAACGTTGGGCAAGCCAGGGATCCCCGGCACGAACATCCCCGATACGAACCTGGTGCCAGGTCCAGTAGACGCCACGATGGTGGTGGTGGTCTTCAGGAAAATCCTCGGTCAGGATTTCACCATCCAGGCCATAGAGTGGATGAATGTAGTTTGAGCGCTCGTAACTGCCATCCAGCGCTTTGGGTGCCAACTGATAGAAAAGTACCGGACGACCAGACTCCTGTACCAGATAGCCGTCTTCCTGCTGCATGAATTCAGGTAGAGCAATGCCGGGTTGAGGACTGGCACCGCAGCCAGTTAGCACAATCAGGGCAAGGATGATAAATGGCAAGTGAAAATCGTGATGACTGAACAACATCGTAGCTATTATACGGGTCCAACAACATTTACAATGGCAGCCCACCTGCAAGAATACAGGGTCAGATATACCGATTTGCCCTTGATATAGTGAATGTTACATGACACTGGCAATAGGCGACCCCGCCCCGGAATTTACTGCAGAAACCGACGGTGGAGAAAAGATACAGCTAACGGACTTCCGCGGCAAGAACGTGGTGCTTTATTTCTACCCCAGGGACAACACGCCCGGGTGCACCATTGAGTCCTGTGACTTCAGGGATGCCATTTCAGGTTTTCAGGACAGGAATACGGTGGTTCTGGGAGTGAGTCCTGACAGTGTGCAGTCCCACGACAAGTTCAAGGCAAAATACAACCTGCCGTTTCCTCTCATCAGCGATGCCAATCATGCCATCGCGGAAGCCTATGGGACATGGAGAGAAAAATCCATGATGGGTAAAAATTACATGGGTATCGTCCGGTCGACGTTTGTCATCGGCACAGATGGGAAGATTGCAGCAGCCTATGACAAGGTCAAGGTGCGTGGTCATATCAGCAAGGTTTTAAACTCTCTCTGAGCAACCACACCATGCGGGTCTAGGATATCTGCAGGAAGCATGTTCAAAACTTACAGTCTTCATTGGTTTGGATGGATCATTCTTGGGGCATCGCCTTGCATGGCAGATTCTTCCGGACTGGAGTTGTTTGAGCAGACCATCCAGCCTGTTCTCAAGCAGCAGTGCCTCGGTTGCCATGGGGAAGGGAACACTTTTTCCAAACTGGACCTGCGAACCCGGGATGCAGCATTACAGGGTGGGCAGCGTGGACCGGCCATTGTTCCCGGTAATCCTGGCAGCGGAACCCTCCTGAACGTACTTGAGCATAACGGGGATATCCGCATGCCACCGGGTGAAGAGGAGACCCGGCTAGCCCCAGAGATCATCAAGGCCTTCAGGGACTGGGTTGTTGCCGGAGCACCTTACTCCGAACTCGAAAAAGAGCGGGTCTGGGACTTTGCTGAGGAGGACCTTTGGCCCTTCCAAACTGTCGCTGAGCAAACCCTTTCAGGACAGGGCAAGAACTCACCGGTGGACACATTCATCCAGACCAACCTCGACGAACTGGGTCTCAAGCCTGCTCCCCGGGCAGGCCGGCGGACCCTGCTACGCCGCTTGACCTACAACCTGACCGGACTGCCACCAACACCGGAAGAAATGGCCGAATTTGTGGACGATCCTTCACAGGATGCTTATGCAAGAGCCGTGGAGCGGCTGCTTGGCTCACCACAATATGGTGAGCGCTGGGGTCGGCACTGGCTTGATGTGGCTCGCTACGCCGACACAGCTGGTTACTCGAATGACTTTGAAAGACCATCGGCCTGGCGCTACAGGGATTACGTTATACGCAGTTTCAACAATGACAAGCCATATGACAAGTTCATCCTCGAACAGGTTGCCGGGGACGAGATCTTCCCTGAGAATCCTGACGCATTGCTGGCTACGGGGTTTCTGCGGACAGGCCCCTGGGAGCATACCGGCATGTCCGTGGCCGCTGTCACCCGTCAGCAGTACCTTGATGACGTCACACATCACATCGGACAGACATTCCTGGGAATGACCCTGGGGTGTGCCCGTTGCCACGATCACAAGTTCGATCCCATCTCCACGGAGGAGTACTACAGCATGCAGGCCGTATTTGCGACGACGGCGTTTGCAAGGCAACCCCTGGAGTTCCAGGCAAACGAATCCAGGGCGGGTTTTGAAGAAGGGCGACAGTACTTCCAGGAAATGACCCGTCAGATTGACGAGTTGATGGAAGAGTTACTTGCCCCCGCCCGTGTACGACTGGCTGCAGAAAAGGGACAGGAAGAAGCAGACAAGGCGTCCAGCAACATCCTGCAGCGTTACATGGACCAAGAACAGGCGGAAACACTCAAGCTTTTCCGCAAGCAACGGCTGTTTCATGAGGTATCGCAGCAACGCTACGAACCTGTCTCCATGACTGTGAGTAGCGGGCTGCAGATGGAATGGAACGACCTTTGGGCCGGTGCAAGCAGTTACCTCAAGGAAAAGGATTACGAAACTGCCGAAACCAGGATCCTGGTCGGTGGTGACTTGCAATCTCCTGACAAGACAGTTTCACCTAGTGTACTGGAAGCAGTAGCACATTACAGCACATTACCTGCACCTGTGATTCCTCAGACGGTCAAAGGTCGGCGCAGTGCCCTTGCACGGTGGATTGCGGACCCACGCAACCCCCTGACTGCCCGTGTCATGGTTAACAGAATCTGGCAGTTTCACTTCGGGAGGGGTCTTGCCGGCAATAGCAACAACTTCGGAAAGATGGGGGCAAAGCCGACCCACCCTGAGTTGCTGGACTGGCTGGCTGGCTACTTTATCCAGCAGGACTGGAGCATCAAGGAAATCCACCGCATGATCCTGCTGTCGGAAACCTATCAGCGTTCAGGTGCTCACCCGAACCCGGAGCAGGCCAGGAAACAACAGCAGTTCGACCCGGACAACCTGTACCTGGCCCGTTTCACACCACGGCGTCTTGAGGCAGAAGAGTTGCGTGACAGCATCCTGGCCGTTTCCGGGGCATTGAGTCCCTCCAGAGGCGGACCAGGTACCCACCCCCAGATCAACAAGCAAGCAGCCAGACAGCCGCGACATGTGATGGGCACATTGAAACCTGTTTATCAGCCAGCCCCGAAGCGCAGTGACAGGAATCGCCGTTCCGTGTACAGTTTTCTTGAACGCAGCCTGCTTGACCCCATGATCGAGGTGTTTAACGGGCCCAACCCTGACCTGAGTTGCGAGATGAGAGAATCTTCGACAGTTCCCACACAGGCATTCACCTTGATGAACTCCGAACTGTCCCATGAGATGGCACTGACCATGGCACTGCGGCTTGAAAACGAAAGCGAGAGTCTTGAGGATGGTATCCAGCGAGCTTTCCAGTTGGCTTACGGACGCAATCCGACAGCCAAGGAAACGGAAATCATAAAAGAGCATCAACAAGCTCAGCAATCTCATCACGAAAACCATCCAGTGGACAGTTCCCGAGAGGAACCGGAACCGGTGATCACAGAGCTTACAAGTGAGCTTACCGGCGTAAGATTCCGGATCCTTCAACCCCAGGTAACGTTGGACTACGAACACAACCCCTATCCTGGAGAGGCCGGAGCCTCCACGCGAGCCTTGGCTGACTTGGCTCTGGTACTGTTCAATTCAAACGAATTCGCCTACGTGTATTGAGCGTGAAACAGGGTCTGTGACAACGATGAAACTTGCAAACGGAATAAAAACAGCAAAGCTTTCCCGACGCGATTTCTTCTATCACTCGGGCATGGGGTTGGGATCGCTCGCCCTGTCAGCGATGTTGCACCAGGAACAGGCGCATGCCGGCGTTCTCACACCACAGCCTGGTCACCACAAGGCAAAAGCAAAGAGCTGCATCTTCCTGCTAATGGAAGGCGGCCCGAGCCAGATTGATACGTTCGATCCCAAGTCGAAACTCGAATCCCTGCACATGCAGGAGTTTGTCAAGAGCAACAGTCAGTTCGAAGCAGCCATGAATACAGGAAAGCGCTATTACGTGCGCAGTCCTTTTGAGTTCCAGAGGGCAGGTAACCTGGGCATTGAGATCAATGCAAAGTTTCATCATCTGGCCGATTGTGTTGATGACATCTGCTTCTACCGCGGCTTGCAGGCCACCTCAGTCAATCATCCAACCGCCCTGTATCACCTTAATACTGGGAACCAGTTCGGCGGCGACCCGGCTTTCGGTTCCTGGGTGCTGTACGGATTAGGAACTGAAAACCAGAATCTGCCTGGATTCGTCGTCCTGCCGGATCTGGCTTATCCTCAGGGTGGCGCGGCCAACTGGTCCAATGGGTTCCTGCCAGCGCATTACCAGGGCACTCCATTGCGGGCACAGGGGGCTGCGGTGCTCGACATGGTTCCTCCCGAATACGTCACTGCTAACCAGCAGCGCACGAACCTTGACCTGCTTGGGGAATTGAATCGACAGCACATGCAGCAGCACCTTGCTCACGATGAGCTGGCAGCCCGTATCGACAGTTATGAACTGGCGTTCCGTATGCAGGCTGAAATGCCGGAGGCGATCAATATCAAGGCTGAACCAGAACAGACCAGGGAACTCTACGGTCTGAACAGCTCCAATCCGGAAGTCGTTTCCATCGCCAAACGCTGCCTGCTGGCACGTCGACTGGTGGAGCGAGGGGTGCGTTTTGTACAAGTTAACTGCAGTGGCTGGGACTCTCACGATTACATCGAGAAAGCTCATGGTTCGCGCATGGATGCGATTGATCAGCCGATTGCAGGCCTGCTGAAGGATCTGAAACGGAGTGGGCTTCTTGAAGAGACTCTCGTTGTCTGGGCCGGTGAATTCGGGCGTTCACCGGATAACGGGATACGAGGCAATGGCAAGGCCTGGGGTCGGGATCACAATGCACCTGGCATGGCTTGCTGGCTTGCGGGTGGTGATGCTCCTCGTGGCAAGATCATTGGTGCAACCGACGAGATTGGCGGCACTGCTGTCGAAGTCGTGCATCCGATCAAGAACCTGCACCTCACCTTGTTGCACCTGTTGGGACTGGACGATGCCGCGTTGACATACTTTGCGCAAGGCAGGGACAAGCAGCTTAGTCAGACTGGTGGAGAACTAATCCAGGAACTGGTGGCATAAACACTTTGCTAGCTATAATGATCCACACGTAGTGACTGCTCTGGCACAAAAACAGGAACGGCTGTTCGAGATTCTGTCCGGCATGGAAAAAGTACTTGTCGCGTATTCGGGCGGAACAGACTCCGCCTACCTTGCCTGGGCAGCCACCCAGGTTCTGGGAGACAGTGCTATTGCCATAACGGCTGATTCAGCATCCATCCCGGAGTCCCATAAACAATACGCAGCCACATTCGCCGAAGAATTTGGCATCAAACACAAGGTCATCCAGACCCGCGAGTTTGAAAACCCGGACTACGTCCGGAATGACTCAAACCGTTGTTACCACTGCAAGGATGAGCTTTTCGAGTGCATGATCCGTGTTGGCGAGAAAATGAACATTCCTGTCATTGCCTATGGCGTTAACAAGGACGATACGGAAGATTTTCGTCCAGGACATCGCGCAGCTCAGAAGCATGAAATACGGGCTCCACTGCTTGAAGCGGAGATGACCAAATCCCAAATTCGTGAATTATCACGGGAAGCTGGGCTGCCGAGCTGGGACCGGCCTGCAGCTGCATGCCTGAGTTCCAGGATCCCTTACGGTACAGAGGTCACCCCCGAAAGAGTGAAACTTATCGAACAGGGTGAGGAAGCACTGGCACAGCTTGGATTTCGCGTTTTCCGGGTGCGCTACCACGGTAAACTGGCACGAATCGAGATCGGACAGCAGGAACTTGAAAAGGCGCTCAATGTTGCTATGGCCAAGACGCTGGTCCGAATTTTTCACGATCTTGGCTTCCAATACGTGACCCTTGATCTCGCTGGTTATCGGCAGGGGTCCCTCAACGAAGTATTGCCCGCATCAGACACATCACTGGCCTTCCGCATCCTGTCCTGACTTTCCCCTTCTCTTCGATTACCTGAATCCGGTGGATCGGCCAGCTTGACTGCCGCTGGCGGGTCCCTGAATCCAATCCATGTGCAAGAGCGGGATCGCATAGCTTTTGACTGCTCAATAACTTGCACAACAGTGTTCCAGTACCATCTTGAAATAGTCAAATAATACTTGTTCTATTAACAATGTATAAGTCTGTTCATTGAACGGACATATCAATACAAGTCCCTGAATAATTGATTTAATCATTCTATTAAAGAGGTGGTTTAGTCTAAAATTATTTTCGATATTTTCCTTGTTTTATGTGTTTTGAACCAATTTATTCTGTTAGTATTATTTTCATTATCGCAACGGCTGGAGCGATAAACAAATGGGAGAGCAACCGCTGCTTTACCCCCTAACATATTGTTAATCCAAGAGTCTACCGATAGATGAACGAGTGGCACAGAATTCAGGAGTGCATCCGGTGCTCAATGAGTAGCGAAAGCTTCTGCAACTGGCTGGAGCCAGTAAACTTCAGCCACATTGACGAGCGGAAGAAAATTCACCTGCTTGCCCCAAACATAAATGTCCAGAAGTGGCTTCAAACCAAATACAAGTCCAAGATCATTTCTGCCGCACAGGTCCTCGATCTGGACATTGACTCAGTGGCCATAGACCTGGAAGACCCGCAGGGTACACTGCCTCTGGAGCCGAGGCCGACGAATCACCCCCTAGGCACCATTCAGCAGCACTTCAACAAGAAGTACACCTTCGACAGCTTTGTCGCAGGGTCCTGCAACGAGTTTGCCTATACAGCCTGCCTGGCAGTCTCAAATGATCCCGGAACTGCTTATAACCCGCTCTATCTGTACTCGCCGGTCGGCATGGGCAAGACACACCTGCTGCATGCGATCGGTCACCGCATGATGCAGACTTCTACAATGACGAACATTGTTTACATCTCGGCTGAAGAATTCATGAATGAGATGATTATATCTATTAAAAACAGGAACATGCGGGATTTTCAAGAACGTTTCCGAAACGCTGATGCGCTGCTGGTCGATGACATTCAGGTGCTTGGGAACAAGGAGCGCACACAGGAAGAATTCTTTCACACATTCAATGCGCTGCATACACATGGCAAGCAGATTGTGATCTCCGGTGATACAGATCCAAACCATATCCCGGGTCTTGTCAACAGGCTCACCTCAAGGTTCTCTTGGGGGATGCTGGCCAACATACAGGAGCCGGACCTAGAAACAAAGATGGCCATTCTGGACCGCAAATCTAAAGAATCCAACATTGCGTTATCAGTTGAAGTCTGCACCTTTCTTGCTACAACAGTGAACTCGAACATTCGTGCAATGGAGGGTGTGCTCAATCGCCTGAATGCACACGCCTCGTTTTGCAAAAGCACCATTAGTCTGAACATGGCTAGAAAGGTGATCCAGAGCCTTGGTGAGGAGTCATCTGCAAGAGCCAGCCTGCAGAACATCCAGCTCGCCGTTGCCCAGGAATTCGACTTGCAGGTGAAGGACCTGATTTCGCGGAATCATGCACAATCCATAGTCTACCCACGCCAGATTGCGATGTACCTCTGTAAGCAACTGACCCGGTTTTCCCTGACCGATATCGCGAGTGTATTCCAAAAGCATCACACTACAGTCCTGCATTCCATCAACAAGATTGAGCAGCGCCTAGAACAGGATGACAATCTCCAAAAGATCATATATAAAGTAGTAAACAAGTTTGAAACACCTAGAATATCAAAGTACCTTTAAAGCACGTCTATTGAGTTTATTGTTGTCATATAAATAAACAACAAAGCGAGCAATTAATCATGGTATTCCTCACATTACTTCAAATCGAACTCATGATTACCAGTTCTGTTCTTCACCTTGCAAACCCAATCTCCGGTTCGTAGCATCAGCGTAGGAGCAACAACCAGCGAGGCCTCAAAAGACAACCAAGTGTCTGCAGATGATGCAGGCCAGTTTCCGATATAATAAGTTATTCACTACAAGACATCTGTACAACCTGTGGAAAGCTGTGGAAATTGATTACCTGTAAACCGTCTGGAAACAACTCAACCATTTATCCACATTCCCTGCTATACGTATCTGCCTTGTACTTACAAGTGACTGGACACATTTTCCACAATTGCACGAAGACTACTAATTCGAAAAGAAAAAAGGAAATTGAGTACAAGTCTTATCATCCGATGATGAAATCTGCAAAAAGGATATCGAGAGAATGGAACTAACAGTCAGATCCAGCAGCTTCACCAAGGAACTCGGGATGCACCAGGGAGTTGTCGATAGAAAAGCCACAATCCCGATTCTGGACAATGTGCTGCTGGAGGCAGTTGACGGCAAGGTCAACATGACTTCAACAAATCTTGAAATCTCAGTACTCAGTTCCTGTCCGGCAACAGTCAGTGCAACTGGAGCTATCACGATTCCTTTGCGGCGGCTGCATGATTATGTGCAACTGTTACCCGACGCTGAATTGAAGATGGAGTTGACAGAAAACTATGCCTTGATCCTGAATTGTGCAAGTGCCCGGACTTCTGTTTCTGGATCAGATAAGAAGAACTACCCCGAGATGGCAGATTTCCCCGAGGAAACGGTCGGGGTGAGTCCCGGTATTTTGACGGATGCCATTCAGAAAACGATGCACTCAGTTGCTGATGAACAGTCCCGGTACACAATGACCGGTGCACTAATGGTCCTTTCCTCGGACTTGCTCTCAATGATTTCAACGGACGGGCATCGCCTGTCAATGTTTAACCAGCCAACAAATCCCAGAGGTCTGACTGAAAAGATCAGGATCCTGATCCCCCGGAAAGCGATGGCTGAATTGCTCAAGATGATCCAGGAGCCGGAGACAACTGAGTCTTCCGGAGGGGAAAAGGTCGAAGCGCTGGTCGAAATTGCGAACGATAAAAAACATATGTTCTTCCGTTATGGCGGTAGGCAGTTAATTGCTCGCCATCTGGCTGGCGAGTTCCCTGAATATATGCGTGTATTACCGAAGGACTTGGACATTGAGTTGTCTCTCGAAAACAGTGTCCTGTCAGCTATCTTGCGCCGGGTCGCGCAGTTTTCCGATAGGTCCAGGACCGTAGAACTCGATTTGTCCGATAACAAGCTGACAATCAGGGCAAATGCTACCGATATCGGCCAGAGTGAGGAATCCATCCTAGTGGATTACACAGGCAGTGGAGTGAAGATTGGATTCAATTCCAGTTACATGCTGGACTTTTTGAGAGTCTGTTCTGCTCCCAGTGTGCTGTTGCGACTGAAGGACCCCAAGGCTGCAGCACAGTTTGAAGTGCCTTCCGGGAACTCAGACTTTGAGTACCGCTATGTAATCATGCCAATCCGGATTTAGTGACAAGTCGAAATAGAATCTGAAAAGGAAACGGAACCCGATAAACACGCATGGAAAACGCACCCACTCCAACCAGCGCTTACACAGCTGAGAGTATTCGGGTTCTTGAAGGTCTCGAAGGAGTGCGCAAGCGCCCTGCAATGTACATCGGTTCTACTGGTGAGATTGGACTACATCATCTGGTCTATGAGGTTGTGGACAATGCAGTCGACGAGGCCATGGCCGGGCACTGCAATGAGGTTCGGGTCACCATTCATATCGATAACTCGGTAACGATAGTGGATAACGGACGCGGGATTCCAGTAGACCTTCACGAACAGGAAGGGGTGTCAGCAGCAGAAGTTGTCATGACGAAATTGCATGCGGGTGGCAAGTTTGATGAAAACAGTTATAAGATTTCCGGTGGATTGCATGGTGTCGGGGTCAGCTGTGTAAACGCCCTATCGGAGAAGTTGAAGCTGGAGATCTGGCGGGAAGGATTTGCCTGGGAGCAAGAATATACCTGTGGTATTCCGGATCATAGCCTGAGGAAAACCGGTAAATCGAGGAAAACGGGAACCAAGGTAACTTTTCACCCGGATATCAGTATTTTTACGACTACCGATTTCAAGCACGAAATTCTGGCCAACCGGCTGCGAGAGATGGCGTTTCTGAATGCTGGACTGAAGATTATTCTGGATAATGAAAGGGACAAGCGGGAGCCGCAGGAGTTTTATTTTGAAGGTGGGATTGCTGAGTTCGTGTCGTACCTGAGTCGCGGCAAGACGGCGCTCCATCCCGAGCCGATTTACTTCCGTGACGAGCGACTGATCAAGGAAGGCTCGCAGCTCAAAACCGAGATCGCAATCCAGTACAACAACAGCTACCAAGAAATGATCTTCGCCTTTGCGAACACCATAAACACAATTGATGGTGGAACGCACCTGTCCGGATTCCGGTCGGCGCTGACTCGCACGATCAATGCCTATGGCCGAGAAGCCAACCTGCTCAAAAACACGAATGTCAATCTGACGGGGGATGATGTCCGCGAAGGCCTGATAGCTGTCATCAGTGTCAAATTGCCCCAGCCGCAATTTGAAGGTCAGACCAAGGGCAAACTCAACAGCGATATTCTGGGTGACATCGTTTCGATCGTCAATGAGCATCTGGGCGAGTATTTCGAGCGCAATCCCGCAACAGCAAAAGGCATTGTGAGCAAGGCGATTGATGCTTCACAGGCTCGCGAAGCTGCACGTAAAGCGAGGGATCTGACTCGTCGCAAAGGAGCCCTGGACTCAGCGGGCTTGCCGGGCAAGCTGGCAGACTGCCAGGAGCGGGATCCGCGGAAAGCGGAGTTGTTCATAGTTGAGGGTGAATCGGCCGGTGGTACTGCCAAGCAGGGCCGGGACAGGCGTAATCAGGCCATCCTTCCGCTGAAGGGGAAGATCCTGAACGTGGAGAAAGCACGATATGACAAAATGCTTTCCCACGAAGAAATCAGGGCCATGATCACGGCACTCGGCACAGGGATTGCTGATGAATTTGATATCGGCAAACTGCGTTATCACAAGATCATCCTGATGACGGATGCAGATGTGGACGGCTCGCATATTCGTACACTTCTACTGACATTCTTTTTCCGCCAAATGCAGGAACTGATTACTGCAGGACATATTTACATCGCACAGCCGCCACTTTATCGCATCAAGCGTGGCAGTAAGGAGACCTACATCAAGGATGACACCGAGTTATCCAAGCAGATTATCCAGATTTCGACAGCAGGGGTCAGGATTGAACTGTCTCACAAAGGAACTGTGAATAAAGTCCTTGAGAACAAGGACTTGCGTGACTATATTACGAGGCTGGACCGCTATTCGATGATGCATCAGCAGGTTCTGCGATTGCTGCGCAACACACAGATTGTTGACCTGGTTGCTGATGCAGGGATTGAGCTGGACACGCTGGACCACTTTAAGGATGAACAGTCCCTGACCTCACTGACGGAACGGGTCAAGGGATTAGGGATGGAAGCAAAACTGGCGCATGACGAGGAGCACTCGGCCTATGCAGTGCTGTTCAAGGAAGAAAACGGGGTGGAACGGCGGATCAGCCTGGAGTTGACGGAGCAACCGGAATACAGGCTCTTGCGAGGTATTTCGAAAGAGCTTGTCCTGTTCAAGCCTCCCTTCAAGGTTGTTGGCAGGAAATCGACAGATATTCTTGAAGACCCAATCTCCTTGCTGCACCACATGAAGGATACAGCGATGAAGGATGCCTCGATCCAGCGCTACAAGGGACTAGGGGAAATGAATGCCGATCAGTTGTGGGAAACAACAATGACGGCGGAAAGCCGCAGTCTGCTACAGGTGCGGATTGATGATCTGGTCGAGAGCGAAGAAATTTTTACCACGTTAATGGGGGAAAGTGCCGAGGCACGCCGGAACTTCATCAACAACAATGCGCTTAACGTCCATAACCTGGATATTTAAATCGCTACAGCGTGCCGGGGACTCAACCCGGCAACTGAGGTGAATCTTCCCTTGCCTTGCGGGCTGCGCGAAATGAGCGTATGCAGAGGATCAGGAAGATGGTCAGCAGGACGGCCATCAGGCTCTTGCACACTGCCGCAAGTGGTTGAGCGGTTTGAGCACCGCTAAGAAATGAGTACACATCGACGAAGCCGTTTGCAGACCCGAGTACACCAACCAAGGCGAGCACAGCTGCAATATGCATGGGATGTTTGCTGGAGCCAGTTTTTTTTGCCAGCATGCCCAGCAGCATGATGATGGCTCCGAATCCGGTTGGAATGAGTGCAGTGGGACTGGTCTGGCCACTGGCGAAGTACCCTCCCAGTCCCAGCACAACCAAACCACCACCTATCTGAATCGCATGTCTACCCATTGTCAGAACTCCTTCAAGAGGGTTATTGTAGCCAGACACCGCATTGTCAGGGATTTATCAGATAGAAATATTGAGACAAGCAACAGCCAACGAGAGGGAACTCAAGCGATCACATCACAGACGGCTTCCCCGACCTGCTGTGTCGATAGAGGTGTGCCGGATGTCTTTAGATCGGCTGTCACATTCCCGCTTTCAAGAACCTGCCGGACCGCACTCTCCACTGCTGCAGCTTCTTCACTCAAGCCAAAGCTGTAGTTCAACATGGCCGCCATCGAGCCAATGGCTGCAAGTGGATTTGCCTTTCCCTGGCCTGCGATATCGGGGGCAGAGCCATGCACGGGTTCATAGAGTCCGCGCCACACACCATTGGGGAGTTGGTTTCCGACTGAGGCAGACGGAAGCATGCCGATCGAACCAGCCAATACAGAAGCCTCGTCACTAAGGATGTCCCCGAACATGTTTTCAGTGACAATCACATCGAAGAATGTAGGTTTAAGCAACAATTGCATTGCACAGTTATCCACCAGCATGTGATCAAGTACCACATCTGGAAACTCGGAAGACAGTTCGGACATGACGCGCCGCCATAGCTGTGAGTTCTCAAGTACGTTGGCCTTGTCCACTGAGGTCAGGTGGTGGCGACGCTTTTGTGCAAGCGAGAAAGCCATCCGTCCGATCCGCTCGATTTCAAGGCGCTGGTAGACCATTGAATTGGTGGCTGTTTCGGTATCACCTTCGCCTTCGATACCACGTGGTTGCCCGAAATAAAGTCCTCCCGTCAACTCCCGGACAATCAGGATATCTGTTCCATGCACAATCCCGTTTTTGAGTGGAGAGGAATCAAGCAGGCTTTCGTAATACAGGATTGGACGAAGATTGCCATAAACGCCCATGGCTTTGCGGAGTTCAAGCAGCCCTTTCTCCGGTCTTTCTGAAGGCGGGAGATTGTCGAATTCCGGCAATCCCACGGCCCCAAGCAGTGTAGCGTCAGCCTGGCAAGCACAGTTTCTGGTTGTTTCAGGGAAGGGACTGCCGGTCTTATGGATTGCGATGCCTCCCAGAAGCTCCTCCTGCAATTGCAAGGTATGGTTCCATTTCTGAGTGATGTGCCTGAGGACACGGACTGCTTCCTGTGTCACTTCCGGGCCAATGCCGTCTCCGGGTAATATCAGGATATTCAGTTGCATAAGAAATCCCATTGTATCTACAGGTCTTGGGGTGCAGGAAAGTCGCCAGTTGGAGCAATAGCTTCGGTACTATAAGGGGGGCGATGACTCGCAGGGAATGGTTGTTCAGGAACGCAAACGGCTTTGGAGGCCTTGCATTTGCAGCCATGCTGGCCGAAGAACAAGGTCGGGCACAGACAAATAATCTTGTAGCACCCCTGACCGTCAAGCCGCCACATCATCCTGCAAAGGCCAAAAGCGTCATCTTCCTCTATATGGATGGTGGTCCCGGACAGATGGACAGCTTCGATCCGAAACCGCGTCTTCGCGCCGAGCACGGGCAGCCGATTCAGATGCCTGAGCTACCGGCAACGGTCTTCAATATTACAGATATTGTCTTCGGTACACCGTTTGAATTCAGTCGCCATGGCAAATCCGGTATCTGGGTCAGTGAACTGTTTCCGAACCTGTCCAGTTGTGTCGATGACATGTGCATCGTCAATTCGATGGTGGCCGATCATTCCGAACACACCGCCGGGAACTATTTCCTCCATACAGGATCAGGATTCCAGGGACGTCCCTCCATGGGAGCCTGGACCACTTATGGTTTGGGGAGTGAGTGTGAGGACCTGCCTGGGTTCATTGTTCTGGACAGCGGCTTGATCCCACCTGGCGGGATGGACTGTTTCGGGAGCGGTTTTTTGCCTGCGTCGTATCAGGGAACCCTGTTCCGTAGAGGAAAGCATCCGGTTGCAGACATACTTCCTCGCGAGCCGGAACCGGATCTTCAGGTCGCTAAGCTTGACCTGATTCGCAAACTGAATCAGGGAGTTGTGCAGCGGCTTGGAACGGTCAGTGAGATCGATGCGATGATCGCCAATTACGAGTTGGCATTCCGTATGCAAAGTGCAGTTCCTGAGCTGCTTGATTTCAAAGGTGAATCCGAGATGACAAGGAAGATGTATGGCCTTGATGAAGACGATACTCATGAATTCGGACGCCAGTGCCTGTTGGCTAGACGCATGGTAGAGCGCGGGGTGCGCTTCATCGAATTACTTACCCCCAAATGCGAGGGACAGGATCGCTGGGATCAGCACCAAAATCTTGCTGAAGGGCACCGCAAGAACTCGCAGGCAACGGACAAACCAATTGCAGGGTTGCTGAAGGACCTGAAAGGCAGAGGACTGCTCGATTCAACGCTTGTTATCTGGGGTGGAGAATTTGGACGTACTCCCACGGCCCAGACAAATGGCAGTCCAATTGATGAAACGACCGGGCGCGATCATAATCCCTTTGGGTTCACGATGTGGCTGGCTGGCGGAGGCGTGAAGGGTGGCATGTGCTATGGGGCGACAGACGAGTATGGTTACTTTGCAGTGGAGAACAAGGTGCACATGCATGACCTGCATGCCACGATGTTGCACTTGCTGGGCCTTGATCACGAGCAATTAGTGTTCCGCTACAGTGGTCGTGATATGCGCTTGACGGACGTGCATGGCGAAGTTGTGCACGATATTCTGGTCTGATTCGCCTTTAGTGCACAACAACTTGTATTGTTTGGAGAAATGTAGCGAATTGAGAAACGGATCGGGGTTTGGGGTACGAGCCGGGAGTTGCCTCGCAGTGCAATGGAGTGCTGTGGTGATACCCCAAGGCCCGTATCTTGTCGTGCGGCAAAGCGTATGCAAGTATCTCTCTCGGTTGCCTTAATGCTCCGGGGGAATCGAACTTGTCCTTGTCTTGTCATCAGCTTGTTGCGGGTTTATCATTAAAATCGCGCGCCTTGAAACGCTGGCGAATACGTGGTGCTCAAGGTGGGCTGGAATGGTCTGTGCCCAGAAGCCGACTGAAGCTGCTGTCAATTGCCTTGGCACTAGTGCTGGCAGGCACACCCGAATACGCAAAAGGGGAGACCCCGCAAGCACAGGACACTGCGCCTGTCACCTTTTCGAAGGGGCTGCGTGCCTCTATCGGGAATGGGAAGGTGAGTGCTGCCAAAATCGTCTTTACGAATGAGGGGGTGACGGTCGAGCCAAAAGGGGCTTATCCGGTGTACTTCGATTACGACAACCTCCGGGTGCAAAGGGGGCGGCCCCAAAACGATAAGCTGCCGATCTTTGATAAGCACATCTTGTTGGCCAGTTTGCCATCCGTGGTGCTGGGCCTCGTCACGGGCGGTCTGAGTACATACCTGATGACGTATTTAGGGGTTTCGACCAGTCTGTGGCTGTTCCACCGGGTGGGTGGTCAAAGAAATCGGCACTGGGCCAGCCTGCATTCTGAAGGGGAGCATCAATGCACGTTCATCTTGCTGCCACGTAGCAAGAGGTTGCGGCAGGCGATCTTTGAGGAGCTTGAGCGCCGGGACAAGAGGGAACTGATCGTACGGCTTCCCGAGTTGGTTATGCCCAACAAGCCAGCGCCTGTTCCATCGGTTGGCGAGTCGGCCCCTGACTTCGCCTTGCTGGCCTTGGACGGTTCTGCTTGGCGCCTGTCAGAAATGAAGGGAAAGACCGTACTTCTGAACTTCTGGGCAAGTTGGTGCGGGCCCTGCCACGAGGAACTGCCACAGCTGGAACTGCTGCACCGTCGGTTGATGAATGAAGGAGTGGTTGTGCTCGGCGTCGCCGATGAAAAACCCGACGATGCTCGGAGGTTTATTGAGCAAGAGGGGATTACGTTCCCCACGCTGCACGACGAACGCGGCTACGTTTTCAGCCGCTACCAGGTCAGTTTCATACCCACCAGTATCATCATCGGCCCCGATGGCCGTATGCTGGCGAGGATCGAGGGATTCAGGAAGGGTGCTCTGGCCAAAGCACTCAAGACGGGTAGTGCCTCACAGACTGTCAAGCAGGACTGACTAATTCTGTCCCCTGTGGCTCGGCTACCCTTCTCCGAGCAATGCCTATGTTGACAGTTCCTCGCACAAGTTTCGAGGCAATGGGGCAACCGATTCGGCACCACTGTCGGTAGGAGACTCGCGCATGCGCTTTACTCGTTCGGCAACATTTGAATGGGGATAACACGGCACACGGCACACCCTTTGATAACTATCCTGAGTGGTATTACTCAATAGAGTAGTCTTGTATTGCTGAAATATCGCAACTGTATCCAGGCGGTCTTCCCTTTATCTTTTGGAGAGGCACTTGTGTGGAGAGCAGGTCTGATGTAGGACAGGGCAGTTGGGAACCGGGGATCGGGTTCTCTGCCCCTAATGTCACTGTTGTATATAAGCCCCTTTGTTGCAGGGCACGCTGGCGAGTGTAGTTTTATTTGCTTAACGGGTTCAGGGGTTGCTGAGATCCCGGACAAAAATATCCTTGAAGCGCATTTTACCCTGCTCTCCGGAATGAAGCTGCAGGGCAATTAGTCCTTCTTCAGCACCGGGGGAAGGATAGGTAAAGTCCACTACCCGAATGCCATTCAGGTCAACAACATAGTGATTTCCCTCGACCTGGATCAGCATGTCATTCCAGTCATAGGGACGGATCACGGTTTCATACTGCGGAGAAGGCCAGGCAAGCCAGCCTTTACCGTCTCCATAGACGCCCCCGGTATGGTGTCCCAAGGTGCGGTCTATCTCGATCTGTCGGCCAGCAGTGACCCGGGGTGTGTCACCCTCGAAAGTAGTATGAATATATACGCCGCTGTTGCCATCCGCCTCACATTTGAATCGCAAAGACAGATGAAAGTCCTTATAGGATTTATCTGTGGCCAGGTAGCCGTACTCCCCTGTGACACCTTGCCCCAGGATGGCTCCGTCGATGACTTCCCAGCTCTCCTTGCCGACGGACCTCCAGCCGCTGAGATCCGTGCCATTAAAAAGAGACACCCAAGCGGAGCCGAGTACTCGAGGAGAGGGACGATTCTGAGCCAGCAGAATGCAACTGAAGGCAATCAGGGGGATGATCAGGAAGATTCGGTTTTTCATGCTTTGTTTATACTACATTGTTCAGGATGAGCGATACGGCAGCAAAGTGTAAGCCTGGCGTTTTGAGATCCCGGCTTCCTTGGCAGCCTGTTTGATGGCGTCCATGCGGTTCTGTCCTGTTTTTGTCAGCTCAGCAACCCGGGATTCAAGCTGCTGAACATCAGTGTTTTTGGTGGTCGCTGACGGCGCGATCACGAGAACCATTTCACCCTTTACTGCAGATCGCTGCTCCAGGTCCTCAAGGATGGAAGCCGCAGTCCCGCGCAGGAACTCCTCGTGTAACTTGGTCAGTTCGCGGGCAAGCACGATGGAGCGATCACCCAGGATTTCCTGGATATCCTTGAGCACTTCCCGGATGCGGTGTGGAGTTTCATAGAGAACAAGCGTACTGGTCTCTTCCGAAATCGATGCCAGGGCTGTGCGACGTTTAGACTTACGAGGTGGCAGGAAGCCCATGAACCCGAAACTGTTGGTCGGTAGGCCTGAAGCAGACAATGCAGTAACAGCGGCATTGGGGCCTGGGACAGGAACCACGCGGACTCCGGCAGCGATTGCAGCTTCGACTACCCGGTAGCCTGGGTCTGCGATAGTGGGCATTCCTGCATCCGAAACCAGGGCGATGGAATCACCACCGAGCGCACGTGCTGCAAGTTGTTTGGAGCGGCCTGATTCGTTGTGATCGTGGCAACTCAGCAGTGGTTTGTCGATCTCGAAATGCTTCAGCAAACGTCCTGTCTTGCGAGTGTCCTCACATGCAACCAGGTCGACTTCACCCAATATGCGCAATGCCCGTAGCGTTATGTCTTCGAGATTCCCCAGAGGTGTGGCAACAAGATAGATGACTCCTTTTGGCATAACCGTTTGACACTATGGCACACGCTGCCAGGAACCAGAGAGATGTTCCTGTAGAGCGCTAGCCTTCGAAACCACCGGAGAGTTCAAAGGCATGCCCCAGGTTCAGCATGGTCTGTTCCTGAAAATGGTTCGTCAGGATCTGCATGCCGATGGGCAAGCCTTCCTGACTTTTACCACAGGGTACGCTCATCCCGGCAATGCCAGCAAGACTACCAGTGATTGTGTAGATGTCAGACAGGTACATTTGCAAGGGATCGCTTGTTTTCTCGCCAATCCTGAAGGCCGGGAATGGCGAGACCGGAGTTGCGATTGCATCAACCTGTTCAAAAGCCTTTGAGAAGTCCTGTGCAATCAGTGTCCTGACCTGTTGGGCTTTTTTGTAATAGGCATCGTAGTAACCAGAGCTTAAAACATAGGTCCCAAGAATGATCCGGCGTTTTACTTCGGGACCGAACGTCTCTGCACGAGAGTTGCGGTACATATCACTGAGTGTGTCAGATTTCGCAGAGCGGTAGGAGTACCGTACGCCATCGTAACGGGCCAGGTTTGAACTGGCCTCAGCAGTACAGATTATGTAGTAAGTTGCGACTGCGTATTTAGTATGCGGCAGGCTGATTTCAATGGTTTTGCACCCCAGTCGTTCCAGTTGTTCAATTCCAGCCTTGATCCTGATACCAACTACAGCATCAAGTCCTTCTGCGAAGTATTGCTTGGGGATACCGATCTTCAGCCCAGTGACATCCCTGTCTAACTGGCTCGCATAGTCTGGGACTGCAAGATCGGCGGCAGTGGAATCGTATGGATCACCACCCGCAATTACGCCCAGAAGACTTGCAGAGTCTTTTACAGTCTTTGCAAAAGGTCCGACATGATCCAGTGAGCTTGCAAAGGCGACAAGCCCGTAGCGGGATACACGGCCGTAGGTGGGCATGATGCCCACAGTGCCGCAAAAGGAAGCAGGCTGTCGGATGGAACCACCCGTATCGGAACCCAGGGAGATGGGAGTATAGCCACCGGCCACAGCCGCCGCCGAGCCGCCGCTTGATCCTCCTGGCACTCGTTCCGGATCAACGGGATTGCGCACAATGCCAAAAGCCGAGTTTTCATTGGATGAACCCATGGCGAACTCGTCACAGTTGGTCTTGCCGATAATCACAGCTCCAGCCTTTTCCACTGCTGCAACTGTGGTGGCGTCATAGGGAGCAATGAAGTTCTCAAGTGCCCGGGAAGCGCAAGTTGTTTTTGTCCCGGAAGACAGCAGTACATCCTTGATGGCAATTGGCACACCTGCCAGTGGTCCGAGTTGCTCTCTGTTGGCAACTTGGGAATCGACACGGTCCGCAGCCTCGTAGGCCTTTTCCGGGGTGAAGCTGAGAAAGATTCCGGAACTCTCGTTTCCAGCCCGGGCTTGTTCCAGTGCCTGTTCAGCCAGTTCCCTGGCACTGAACTTCTTTTGTTGAAGCCCCTCCCTGATGGAGTCAATTGTCAGTTGGTCGTAGTGCTCCATCTGTCAGCCCTTAACGCACAATTACCTTGGGAACCTTGAAATAACCGGCTCCGGTTGAGGGTGCACAGCGTAGTGCATCCTCTTGTTTCAGGCTTGTTCCAGGCAGGTCTTCCCGCAACTGCTCCTGGTTGCCTGAGTGCAGGATCTGGGCCATGGGTTCAACGTCCCGGGTGTCGAGTTCATTGAGTTGTTCGACATATTCCAGGATCTTGGCCATGTCTTGGGCATAACGCGAAGTATCCTCTTCGCTCAGTTTGAGATTCGCCAGGTTGGCTATGTACTGGACTTTCTCAGGAGTGATCTTCATGGTGATGGTCAGGAATAAAGCCTACTGACGTGTTCTTGTTTATCGGGTCTTCCGAATTCGTTTTTGGGACGAGTATGATTCTGGCTGGAACTCAATTTTCCTGAGAGCAAGCTCTGGCAACTCTTTCTTCAGGGCAGTGACCAGCTCCTGCCGTAAATTCATCAGTTCTTTCATGCAGGAGGAATCCGCAACTTCGATTGTAAGGACAGCCGACTTGATTCGGACAGGTCTGCTGTTTTTAGCCAAGAATTCCCCGCATGCCAGCGGCCAGAAGGCACGGATCCAGTCCAGTTCGTTGTTGTGCAACCTGGACTTGCTGCGGTGCAGGCTCGATAGGATATGTTTCGCCTGCTCCATCCCTAGAACGTGTGGCTATTCTATCGCATGTACCTGGCCTAGCGAACGATGGTCAGGATGTGCCCATTTGCGCCGGTTTGTCTTTCCGGGACAGTTGGCAGACCACGATCCCCAAACAACAAACTACATATATATAATGCAATAAGGGTCTTGAGACATTGCGTCTTGAATTATCACTCAAGTCATGAAGCTGTATTCCTGGGATCAGATAGAGCTGGAGGAGCTCAGTGAAACAACTAGGCGGAGGGTCTTGCACAGTGAACGCATGACGACTGCCAGGATCTATCTCAAGCAAGGTGCCGTGGTACCTCGTCACAGTCACGAAAATGAGCAGATCAGCCACGTCCTTACAGGCAGGCTCCTTTTCCAGTTCGATGATCAGGAAATCACTGCTGGCCCGGGTGACATGGTCGAGATTTCTTCGCATGTTCCGCATCGCGTCGAAGCACTGGAGGACTCCCTTGCCATGGATATCTTCCAGCCTGTCCGCCAGGACTGGATGCAGGGTGAGGACAGTTACTTACGAACCCCGACCAGCGTTTGAACGCGTAGTAGGACTAACAGGGAAAACCAATTTCAGCACCGTAACGTTGGCACGTGAAATTAACCGGTTGCTGAAGCGAGAAATCAATTTATGGATCTGGGTATAAACGACCGCGCGGCAATTGTGACAGCCTCCAGCCGCGGTATGGGCCGGGCCATAGCAGGAGCACTGGCTGCAGAAGGTTGCCGGCTGGCAATCTGCTCCAGGAACAGTGACGAGATCGCAGCTGTTGCACAGGAAATTCATGCTGAGCATGGTGTTGAAGTCTTTCAGTCCGCTGTGGATGTAAGTGATACAACAGCTGTGGCAGAATTTGTCGAAAATTCCAGGAAGAAGCTGGGGCCCATCAGTATTGTTGTGACAAATGCCGGTGGTCCCCCGGCTGGTCGCTTTGAGGACTTTAACAAAGAGGACTGGTTGTCTGCATTCCGGCTCAATTTTTTTAGCACCTGGGCACTGATCCAAGCGTGTCTGGAAGATATGAAGCGGCAAGAATGGGGCCGTGTAGTAACTTTGACTTCGACTTCGGTCAAGCAACCGATTGACGGTTTGATACTGTCCAATAGCGTCAGGGCATCGGTGCTGGGTATGCTGAAAACATTGGCTGCCGAATACGGGCCGCACAATATCCTGTTTAACAATGTCGGACCGGGTCTGATCAATACGGACCGATTGCGAAGTATTGCCGGGCGTCGGGCCAAAGCAGCAGGAATCAATCGGGAACAGATGATCGAACAGTTAGCCTCGCAATGCGCCCTGAAGAGGGTGGGTCAACCACAGGAATTTGCGGACGTGGTGGCTTTTCTTTGTTCCGAAAGAGTGAGTTACGTGACAGGTTCCAGCCTCATGATTGATGGCGGCCTGGTCAAGACTGTGTGAAGGATTCGGGTATGAGTTTCAACAGTTACAGGGAGTCGATGCGAGTCATTTTTGTATTGGGTCTGGCGTTGCTTGTCGGAAGTGCAGGACTTGCAGCTCCGGTGTGGGTCAGCAACCTGGGCGCCAGGCTGGTTATCGGACAGCCCAGTTTCACGAGGCAGGACCCTGTTTCCAGCCGGGAAGTCATCGGCGCAGCAGGAAGCGTTGCCTATGCTGCAAACCGACTGTTCATTGCAGATGGCAATCGGGTCGGTGCCACTCCGTTCAACAACCGTGTGCTGATCTACAACAATGTTGCAGGCTTTGTCCCCCAACCGGATGTGATCCCGTCGCAGCGGACCAATTGCCCTGCCTGTATTGGGAGTGCAGACGTAGTTCTGGGGCAGCCGGATTTTGACACCTTTGAAGCTTCTCACCTGCCCGAGACACCAGGGTTCAACAATCCCTCGGGGGTTGCCAGTGACGGTGTGCGGCTGGCAATCGCGGATACCAACAACAACCGGGTGCTGTTATGGAACTCGATTCCTGCCTCTAGCGGCGTGCAGCCGGATGTGGTTCTTGGCCAATTGGACTTCGATAGCTGGTTTCCTGAAACGTCCGCCTCAGGCATGCGCGGACCGCAGGGTGTCTGGCTGGCTGGCGGCAAGTTGTTTGTTGCCGATACACAGAACAGCCGGGTCCTGATCTGGAACGCGATTCCGACCTCGAATGGGCAGTCGCCGGATGTGGTTTTGGGGCAACCTGACTTGGCTACACGACATGAAGCCGACCTGACACAAGGAGTGTACGACCCGGATGACAAGCACATGCTGGACCCGGTCTCAGTGACAGTCCAGAGTAATCAGATGTTTGTTGCGGATCTGGGCTTCAACCGAGTGCTTGTGTACCATTCCGTGCCTACATCGAACTACGCTCCTGCGAATGTTGTGATTGGCCAGCCGGATTTTGCCTCAGCCATTCCGAACAACACCGAAGCCCTGTGTGAGCAGATTGGGCCTTACGACGATGACGGCAGCAGAAGCGAAAACGAGACACCACCGTCCAACCAGCCGCTGACAGTTCCGTTGCCACCTTTGGTAGAGGAACCCGAAGAGGATGAAGTCTTTTATCCGCGCCGCTGTGCAAGGACCTTGAATTTTCCACGTTTTGCACTCTCGGACGGTGTGCGCCTTTTTATTGCAGACAGTGGAAACGACCGTATCCTGATCTACAACCAGATTCCTCTAGAGAACGCCGCCGCCGCGGACGTTGTAATTGGGCAACCGGACTTCCTGCATCTGACGGAGTCGGAAGGGCCCGGCAGCGTGAGGTCCCCGACTTCCCTGGCCTATGACGGCCAAAATCTCTATGTTGCGGATCCTTTCACCAGACGCGTTCTGGTCTTTACTCCTGGTGAGGACTGGATTGATCACGACGGTATACGCAATGCTGCAGCAGTCAGCATCCACAGTTCCGGTTACCTCGAATTCGACCAGGAGTTACCCGTTGACTTTGAGGATACTGCAGACATTGATGAATCCAGGCTAGCACCTGTGTTACCAGCGGGAGAAGAGATCAAGATAACCCTCAGCCGCGGCGAAATCTACTACACGACCAAGGAAAATGACACTGCCAAGATGGTCCGTGACACTGTGATTGAGATGATCAACAACGATCCGGAACTCCCTGTCATCGCCTTTCCAACTATTGGTGTGGGGCGCCATGCTACGGGAACCATTCTATTTGGCGGGGAGGCTCGCGCCGGGGATTTTGTGACTCTGGATATCAATGGCAGGCAGTACTCCTACACTGTTCCGGAAGGTGATCTTCCCGAGCGATTTGTGGATCGCCTGAACTACCTTGTAGACCAGGCAGACGATCCGGAAGTGATTGTAGAGCGCAAGATTGACCAGATCGAGACACTTGAACTGGTCCATAAATCAGTCGGTCCGATTGGTAACAGCCTGCCCTTTTCCATCAGCATCACTCCGGGCTCACCGACGACTACGGAGGTCTCCGGCAGCACATTGAGCCGGGGCACGGCCAGCTACCGGGCGAACTTGATTAGCAAGGAAGAAGGAACCGTTGGGGATTTTGTGACCATCGAACTGCGCAACAGTGGTATCGAGCTTGTTACCAGTACATCCAGCTCCAGGCTCAGGGGGGGGTCGGATGCACGTGATCTTCCTCCGGGCACACTGTCATCCATTTTCGGGAAGAACCTGGCGATGGAGACCCAGAGTGTTCCCGATGGAACGGTCCTGCCACCCGAGCTGGGTGGAGTCCGGGTACTGGCCAACGGGAAACTCGTACCGTTGCAGATGGTTTCCAGTGAACAGATCAATTTCCAGGTTCCCTGGGAAGTTGAGGGCACTGGTTTCAGCACTTACGTAAGAAGGCAAATGCCGGATGGCAGTGTGATGGTTTCGGCAGCTCGTGCGAACCAGTCTGTCCGTGCAGCACCCGGGTTGTTCGCCTTGCCAGGACCCGAACCTCGCCAGGCCGTGGCTACTCATGCTTCAGGTATTGCCGAGGGATCGATTGCTGTGACGCTCCCGGATCGACCTGCTGACGATGATCCGAACAACAACGATACCGAGAATCGGCAGCTTACTCAGGAAGGGGCGGAAGGAAGCATCTACATCAACAACCGGGAGTATAACTACATTTCATCCGGGGATGAATCGCCTGAGCAGGTCCGCGATTACTTCATCAGTCTTATCAATGCAGGTGAAGGGGATCCAGACGTGATTGCCTCACCGGGATCAATTGGCTTTTTCTCTGCTCGTGCTGATTTGAACTTTGAAGGTGAGCCCAAGGTTGGCGACACGGTTACGGTCACTGTGCGTGACCGCAGCTACAGCTATACCCTGACCCAGGAGGATATTGATGCCGACAACCCGGATATCATCATGCGTAACATATTGGTGCGAAACATTAATCTGGGTCGAGGTGATCTGGAAGTAACAGCGCGTGTACTGCAGATTGTCGGTGCTTCACGAATGCAGATTGTTGCTAGATCGCTGGGAGAGGATGGCAATGATATTCCCTTCAGCTTTTCAGTCACACCAACAGACGCCGGGATTGAAGTGGTCAGCAACAGGGAGAATGGGTTCCTTGAAGGAGGCAATACTCCGCCGGCAGTGGTCCTGAAAGCACGCATGCCCGGTAAGCAGGGCAATGACATCACCTACTCTGCCCAGGGTACCGTGAGGCCGGTAGACGATCCAGCAACCGCTGATGTTAATGAGTCGCTGGGAGCTGACATCTTGCTCACCCTTTCGGCACGTGGTGCAAAACTCTGCTGTGGCAACGAACCATACTCAATGGTCACGGCAGACAACCCGGTGATTCCCGGGGAAGTCATTAGTGTTTTCGGTACAGGCTTGGGACTGACTGACAACCAGGCAGCTATTCAGACTGGCCAACCCACGGCAACGGGGGTCATAGCCAACGTTCCCCTGGTTGCGGATGACTTTGTCTCCTCGCAGTTCGGAGGCCGCACGGCTCAGGTGGAATTTGTTGGCCTGATGGAAAACAAGGTTGGGGTCTATCAGATCTTCCTTCGAACCAACACGGATCTTGTCGACAATCCAGCAACCGAGTTCTGGATCGCGCAGGTATTGTTCATCAGTAATACGGTGACCCTGCCTGTCAAGAACCTGGGGCCGCGGCCGCCTTCGGACTTCTTCTAGAACCTTATTCTGCATTTCTCGTGCGCCGTGAAAGGTGCCCTTCACTGGTGGGTGTGAATCTCACGCAACAAATACCGCTCCGGTTGGAGGTACCCAGGCCGGTCGGTCGTGTGGTTGATACTGCACAATCCCACTTCTTGTGTACGGGCCTGTTTCAGCAAGACTTCGGTAGGTGTTCTGGCACCAGGCGCGGATTGAGTTCGCCATTCAGTTCGGCGTACGCTTTGCAATGGTGGTGACATGACATCAATCAGATTCCTGATAGCGCCTAGATCGGCGATCCAGTTTGCTACGCTGGCTCGTCCGTGTTCCACACACGGAAATTCTGATAGTTCCTCGTCACTCCAAACTTGCGCATGTCGCTGAAGTCTGGCTGCCACTGTTCCCCCAGCTCTCGCTCTTTTGAGAGATACACCTCCTTGCCAGGTTCGCACTGCGTACGCCACGTCTGCATCCGCCGCTGCATCGTCCGCAATTGACCCTCCTTCAACTCTCCCGGATGCTGCCTCTCCAGTTCCTCAAACACCGTCTTCGCCTGCGGCCCCGGATCCAGTTCCAGCATCGACTCGGCCTCCGACCAGAGTCCTTCGAACGGATCCTTGCGCGTCTGGTGCACCCGAGGTGCCCTCGCCTCATGCAGCACTGCGCCTGTATCCCGGTACTTTCGTGCCGTCAGCTGGCTCATCCCGGCTTTCACCGTTGCCACCTCAATCGGCACCCCATTTCGCAACTGTTTCATCAGCTCCCTCACTGGTTCTTCGGTTGTCATCAAACCCCTCCCTAAAACTACAAAGGAGACCACTTGACAACCTGAACGTTCTAATTGTCGCCAGACAGCCATCCTGCCTCGAGGTAGTAGCCTGAAGTAATGCAGGAGCCCGACTGGAGTGCAGTCCGCGCGTTATTCCCGGTGTTTCGGCGCTGGGCCCACTTGAACACTGCTGCGTTCGGCCCGATGCCGTCCACTGCCGTTCGAGCAATGAGCGAGTACTTCACGTCCTGCGACGAGTCCGCTTCGCTGCACTTCCTCTCCTGGTTTGACCGGCTCGATTCGATCCGCGCGAAGATCGCGCTGCTAATCGGGGCCGAAGTGGATGACATCGGATTCTGCCCGAACGCCGGCACGGCTCTTTCGTGGCTGTTGCATGGCATCCATTGGAAATCGGGTGACGAGATTCTCGCCGTCGACCACGAGTTTCCCAACAACCTGTACGCACCGCATCTGCTTGATGCCAAGGGTGTCCGTTTTCGGCCGGTCCCGACACCTCCCGGTTGCTTCGATCCCGAATTCTTTCTCAACGAACTCAGACCACACACCCGGCTTGTCGTGCTGAGTTCCGTGAACTACTCCAACGGCATGCGAGCGCCACTGGAGGCCCTTGCGCCGGAGCTTCGGCGCCGCGGCGTGCTGCTCTGCGTCGATGCCACGCAGAGCGTCGGCGTACTGCGCCACGATGTTCGCGCAATCCCCGCCGACTTCCTCATCGTCCACGGGTACAAGTGGATGCTCGGGCCGGCGGGCTCCGGGTTCTTCTACGCGCCTGCCGAGACCAGGGAATGGCTGGCACCGACTGTCGTGAGCTGGCGGAGCCACAAGGGCTGGCGCGACTTTGAACGGCTTCACCATGGTCGGCCCGAGTTGCCTGGAGACGCGGCGATGTACGAAGGAGGCGTGCAGGCCTTCGCCCTGCTGTTCGCGTTGGAAGCGAGTCTGGACCTGATCCTCGAGTGCGGCCCCGAAGCCATCGAACGACGGGCCTTGGGGCTGGCGCACGAAACCCGCCAGATCCTTCTGGACTGTGGTGCACGGCCTTCGGAGACTAAGGACGAAGCTGATGTCTCCCAAATCGTTACGGCGTCCATTCCTGGACGGGACGTGATCGCCCTGCGCGAGGCGCTGGAAGAGCGGCGTGTGGCGGTCTCGGCGCGTCAGGGCAATCTGCGGGTCTCACTTCATTTCTTCAACAACCGAGATGACTTGCAGAGGCTCTCGGAAGCACTGGCAGCGTGACCAGCTGAATTCAATCCAGTGACTGCATATCACTAGCCGCAATATCTCACCAAGGGCGTGAACATGAGGTGTTAATTTGTGATGACCTATTTGTATTCAGCAAGTTATGAACTAGCCAAAGACACACCCCATGCGCACACACTTGTATCACAATCGATCTGGCCAATCAGGGCTGCCGCCAAGTGCGCGCTCGCTTTGACGGCGGCCGCATGTCCTCCGATGGTGGCGCCCTGCTGCTGCAGGCTGTCGACCAGCGCATCGGCCTGACCCGGCGCCTGGCCACCTGCTTCGTCGATCACCGCAACCCCCGCCGCTGCGAGCATTCCCTGCAGCGCCTGTTCGGGCTGGCGCTGGGGTATGAGGACCTCTGCGACCACGACCGGGGCCATCCGCTGGCCGGCTCGAGCACCCTCAACCGGCTCGAGCTGGGCACCCCCGAGCAGGCCCCGCAGGACCGCTACAAGCGCATCGTGGCCGACCCGCAGCGCCGGAGGAGATCGTCTTGGATGTGGACGCGACCGACGACCCGCTGCACGGTCGGCAGGAGGGGCGTTTCTTCCACGGCTATTACGACTGCTACTGCTACCTCCCGCTGTATGTGACCTGCGGGCCACACCTGCTGTGCGGGCGGAGACGCCGGGATAGCCTGTGGGCCAGCGGGAGAGACAGCCGGGGCGCCACGCGCGGCGGCCAGGGGGAGGTGTGTTCACCCTGCGCCAATTCGCCGAGCAGGACGGGCAGAGTGCCCCGGAACCGGTCCCGGTTGACGCAGATATGGCTACGCGAGGGGATTCCTGAACGCCAGGGCTGGGAAATCAGTTGCAGGCCCGCTTCCAACAGCCCATTGCCCGGGCCCGTGACGCCAAAATCCGAGGCTGCCTAGACTTGGTGAGCGATACGGGCTAGCAGCGCATCGAAGAGTATCTCTTCGGGTGCTTCCCTAACTTGTTCCAGATGTAGTGCGACTTGGTCTGTTATGAACTCACCGGCACCTGTTTCGAAGGACTGGGACCGGATGAGCTCGCCAGGCATGGTTATTCGCGCGATCAATACACGGGTAATCCACAAGTGCCTCCACCCCATCGCACCGCCACTATACCAAGAAATTCAGCCTATGAAAGTGTAGTTAAATGGGAAGAAGGCAAAGACCGAAAGGGTAACAACATTGGCTTTATCCGCAAAATGCTCGCTTATCAACACGACTGCGCCACGAATACTGACGCTAGGCCTGGGCCTCTTGACGGCAAGTTCATTAGAGGCTGACGATCTCCAATCATGGACGGACCTTGAGCTCGGCCTGGTCAAAACGGAGCGAGTCGAGTGGAGCGTCGGCGGCGTGGCTCGCATTCGCGACTCGCTGGGGAGCGTCTACGACCGGCGCGCCACGACAGAGGTGGGAATCAAGCTCAACGATAGCCTGGAACTTGAACTCGGCTACGTCTTACGGAACCGCACGCGTTCGGGGTTCGGCTTTGGTTGGGATCACCGCCTCTTCGTGGGACTGAGCTATCCGATACTTCGACGGGTCGTGGCGGTGAAAGGAAAAACTCTGTACGAGCGCCATGTCGGTCGGCCCGACACCCGTGATTTCAACCGCTATCGGCAGCAGTTCGAGATCGAACGTCCCGCAGCACGTGTGTCACCTTGGCTCTACCAGTCGCTGGCTTTTAAAAACGAAGGTTTTGTCCGATCGCGTTCGAGGTTCGGCCTGCGTTGGGATGTCGGCTCCGGCCATTCTCTCAAAGTTGCTTATCAATTCGAGTCGATCAAGTCCGGCACTGCCCGCCGTCCGCGGCACGCGGTTTATACTGAATGGAGTTTCAGCCTGGCTACGAGTGCAGAGACCTCTCAGTAGTCCGCAACAGAAGGAGTCATGCTTCACGAACTTCTAGCACTTCTGCGCGGCACGGAGCTGAATCCGATCGGCGACGAATTCACCCAAATGCTGCAGGAGAGCCACAAGGCCACCATCAAGGCTGGCAAGATCTACTTCGGAAGTCACGTCGAACAGCAGAAGAGGGACAAGCTACACGAACGTGATAAGCGAGTAAACAAGCTCCAGCGCAAGATTCGCAAGCATGTGCTTGTCTACCTCGCCGTCCGCAGCAACGCACCTAACCTGCTCTATTGTCTCGTACTCATGAGCTTGGTGAAGGATGTTGAGCGGATCGGCGACTACGCTAAAAATCTCACAGAAGTCGGCGAATTCTGTCATGCGCCCTTGCCACTGGGCCAACTTGCAGATGAACTGAGAGACATCCGAAGGGGCGTAGAGTCGGGCTTGGCAGGGGCCGTCGAGGTTATTGGAAACTCTGACAAGGATCGGGCGCTGGTGCTCATTCGCGAGGGAATGGACTTGGCGAAACGTTGTGACTCGCTTCTGAAGCGAATCTCCAATAGTGACCACGATGCCGGGACGACAACCGCACTGGTTCTTGGGACCCGCTACTATAAGCGCATCTGTGGTCACGCCTTGAACATCATATCGAGCGTCGTCCAACCACTCCACAAGCTTGATTATATTGACGTGGAGGAGATTCCTGAAGACGACCTGGAGGTTACCCCGGCTGTCGTCAGCTGAATCCCCGGAGGCGAGATCACATCACAGACCTAGACTTGTGCCTGTTCAGCTTAGGAGTCGCACGTTCACGGTTTAACCGACCCAATAGTAATACGTTTTGAGGGCTTAACCTCGAACTGTGTCAGACGCTTCTGCCTTCGGTGAGAGCTCGCTGGCGATGCAAGGCTTTTTACCTGTTCATCATGTGTTGCAGGCTAATGATCATCGGAACAGCAGTCAGTCCCTTTGCCTTCGACCGCGTTGAGCTGGCGCGCGCTTGGTAGCTACCTGCGCGAGCTGGCCCATGTCGGCGTCTGCAACTCGTGACCGCCCCAACCACCAAAGTTCCATGCTCACGGTGGCCGCGGCTACTGACCTTACCGAGGTCTGGTAGCGCACGGGCGTGCCCTTCGATACCGTCCAGGGCTCCCTCTTGCTCGGCTGTGTACGTAAGCCCATGTCGCTGATCTACCAACCCGCTGGGCAGTCCGTCTGCAGCCTGTGCTACTTCGAACCACTGCTGTGCGAAGTTGAACAGGAACGCTTCCCCGACGTCTAATGGCAGCACGTTGAGTTTACCCTTGAGTGCTGTAAGGACTACTGGCGACACAATCCAGACACCGCGCCTGGCATCACCTAACCGAATTTGCAGTCCCCGACCATGTGCAATTGGTGACCGCCTAGCGCCCCCAGCCCAGAATGTAACGAAACACGAAATGGTGGTCATTCCTCCCGCATTGCTGGAAGTTCGTAAATCGCAAGATGGCTGCAAAAAGCATCACTTGCGGCGAAGTCTTTAGCAAGGCAATTCTGACCGGCATCAACAAACTGGCCGCTACCGGCAAAGTTACGCTGGGGCAGTAGAATCGCAACGCCGTATTGGAATAGGAGTTTGGTAGCCCGAATGTGACCAAGATGGCTTCTGTGTAGTCAAGCAGGTTGAGTTCAGGGACAAGCTCGAGAGCCGCGGTGTACAGATTGTCCGCGCAGTCGCATCCAAAACCTGGACGTGGTCGGGGATAGTCCTACGACTGCCACGGTCCTGGCGCAGGCGGCCTACCGGGACGGGCTCAAGAGTGTGGCCGCGGGTGCCAATTCGGTGGTGATCAAGCGTGGCATTAAAAAAGCCACTGCGTCCTTGGTTGACAAGCTGCACGAAATGTCCAAGCCCGTCGAAGGCTCGGCAGTTCACAAGTCGCCTCGATTTAGGGGAACAACGACGAGACCATCGGCAACATCAGTACAGAGACGATGGAGAAAGGCGGCAAGGACGGCGTGATCACGGTCGAAGAAGGCAAAACGATTGACACACTGCTCAATGTAGTGGAAGTCATGCGGGTCGAGTGTAGCTACGCTTGGGTGCCTTTCATCACTGACCAGGACCCGATGGAATGCGTGCTCAAGAACGTGTTGGTGAGCGTTTCTCCTGCTCCTAAAAGGCTGTCAATCGGCAGTAATTGACTTCTACAGGAGTTTTTCTTGCTTCAAGTGCCTGCTCTCATCAATGCCGACAGGCAACCGATTCAGATTCCCAAATTCTTTTGATCAAACGGTCCGTACGCTAATTAATGATCATGAATCCAGCATAAGCAATAAAATTAATATTATTTGATGGTATATGACTAAGATTTCTTACTGTTGCTCTTGACAAATTTACTTAATCATGTAAACTAAGACTGTCATCAACAAGATCATGTTGAGACATCATGTTAAAAGGAGACACAAACACATGAGGCTATTTAATGAATCTATACTTCACCCTTGGTTGATAAGTGACACGTTCTGGAAAACAGATCCTAACGTAGGAAACTGGAATCCGGCATTTGACACGTTGGAGACCGAGGATGCCTACCTGCTACGCGGGGATGTTCCGGGTAGTTCTTCCCAAGACTTCAGTGTCAAGGTTGAATCCTCAGTCCTGACTCTGCAAGGCGAGAGGACGCTGGAAAACAAGGACACCGAAATGCGCTACTCCAGACGTGAGAGAGCATACGGCAAGTTCGTACGGCGTTTCCAGCTGCCCAAGGAAGTTGATGAAGCGGCAATCCAGGCTTCCTATGTCAATGGAGTTCTTGAACTGAGACTTCCTAAAAAGGAGCCATTGGATAATACGCGACTGATCCCAGTGAACTGATGAAGGAGCCAGTGGCCACAAGCAGAAATGGATGGACAGAAACGATTTCTGTGGTGATGATCAATGATTCAATTCGATAAATTCACACAGAGAGCGCAGGATGCCATCTGCAGGATGCAGGAGTTGTCTGAGGAGGAACAGCACCAGATCCTGCAGCCTTTTCACCTGCTTGTGGCCCTGGTGGAAGAAGAGAATGGTGTTGTTCCTGCTGTTCTTAACAAGCTGAATATTCCGGCCCGAGAGGTTTCTGAGCGGGGACGCAAGGAGTTCGAGAATTTCCCGAAGGCTCAGGGATCAGGGAGTGATCAACGGATTTCCCCGAGCTTGAATAATGTTTTGAATCAGGCCGGGAAAGAGGCTGGGAAATTCAAGGATGAATACATTTCCACGGAACACTTGCTGCTGTCCATCTCACAGCAGACATCGGATGCTGCGGGGAAGTTGCTGCAGGAACTGGGAGCCACACCGGACACCATTTTAAAAGTTCTGATCGAGATACGCGGTTCCCAGCGTGTGACTGACCCGAATCCGGAAGAAAAGTATCAAGCCCTTGAGCGATACTCCGTAAACCTGACCAAACAAGCCCAGGAGGGCAAGCTGGATCCAGTGATTGGACGTGATGAGGAGATCCGTCGAGTCATCCAGGTCCTGTCCCGGCGAACAAAAAACAACCCCGTACTGATTGGGGAGCCCGGAGTGGGCAAGACTGCGATAGCAGAAGGACTGGCACAGCGGATTGTGCAAGGAGATGTCCCGGAGAGCCTGAAGTACAAACGGCTAATTTCCCTGGATCTTTCTTCCCTGGTTGCTGGCACACAATTCCGGGGGGAGTTTGAAAAACGCCTCAAGGCTGTCCTGAAGGAAATTCAGGACGCGAATGGAGAAATCATCTGTTTCATTGATGAACTTCACACTCTTGTAGGTGCCGGGGCGGTTGAAGGTTCGATTGATGCTGCGAACATGCTCAAACCAACCCTGGCACGTGGCCAGCTGAGGTGTGTGGGTGCGACCACGTTGAATGAGTACAGGAAGCACATTGAAAGGGATGCAGCCCTGGAGCGCAGGTTTCAGCCGGTCATGGTTGATCAACCGTCGGTCGAGGATACGATTGCAATATTGCGGGGACTCAGGGAAGCCTATGAGATTCACCACTCGGTACGCTATCGGGATGCAGCCCTGGTTGCAGCAGCGGTGCTGTCAAATCGCTACATCAGCGACCGTTTCCTTCCGGACAAGGCCATTGACCTGATTGATGAAGCGGGATCTGTCCTGCGCATGCAGATCGAGTCCGTGCCGGTCGATGTGGACCGCTTGGAACGCAAGGCCATTCAGCTTGAGATCGAGCGGCAGGCATTGCAGAAGGAAAACGACAGTAGTTCAAAAGAGCGCCTGGCAATGATTGAAAACCAACTGGAGCAGTTGCGGGTGGAATCTTTGGTCCTGAGAGAGCAATGGCAGGCTGAAAAGCAGTTGATTGACAGGGTCCGGAAACTGAAGGAAAACATCGAGCAGCTCAAGAACGGTCAGGAGCAGGCAATGCGTGCGGGGAATCTTTCCAAGGCGTCTGAAATCCGTTATGGCGAGCTTGTAAATGCCGAACAGGAACTCTCGAAAGCAACCGAGCAGTTGGAGAAAGAGCACAAGGACAGTACCTTGTTGCGTGGCGAGGTCACGGAAGAGGACATAGCCGGCGTAGTCTCGAGGTGGCTGGGTATCCCGGTAGCCAAGATGATGCGGGGGGAGGTCGAGAAGCTAGTTCGTATGGAGGAAGTTCTCGGAAAGAGTGTCATCGGGCAGCATCAGGCTATCAGCCTTGTTTCGAATGCAATTCGCAGGAACGGTGCGGGTCTGAGTGACCCGGGTAGGCCGATAGGGACGTTTATTTTTCTGGGACCGACAGGTGTTGGCAAGACTCAGTTGACGCGGGAGCTGGGGAACTTTCTTTTTGACTCACCGAAATCCATGATCCGAATGGATATGTCCGAGTACATGGAGAAGCATTCGGTTGCCAGGATGATCGGGGCTCCTCCGGGCTATGTTGGGTATGACGATGGAGGCCAGCTGACTGAACTTGTAAGACGGGCTCCCTATTCGGTCATCCTGCTGGATGAGATTGAAAAAGCTCATCCAGATGTGTTTAACATCCTGTTGCAGGTTCTTGAGGACGGCAGGTTGACTGACGGCAAGGGCCGAACCGTGGATTTCAAGAATACGGTGATCATCATGACCTCCAATATCGGTTCTAGTGAAATTTTGAACAGCAGCACTATTGGCTTTTCCCTGACACACAGCAGTGAAAATCAGATGTCGACTATGCGGCACAAGCTGCTTGACGAGCTCAGTCGCCACTTCAGGCCAGAGTTTTTAAACCGCATTGACGACATTATTGTCTTTAACAACCTGAGTCGCGGTGATCTTTCGAAAATCGTTGAGTTGCAACTGGAGCGAGTGCAACTCCTGCTTGCCGACAAGAAGCTGCAACTCGAAGTCAGCCAGGAGGTGAAGGACTTGATCGTGGAAAAGGGTTATGACATACAATTTGGTGCCCGTCCAATGAAACGGGCGATCCAGCAATTGATCCAGGACCCGCTTGCCCTGAAAATCCTTGAGGGTGAATTCGGCGAGAACGACAAGGTACGTGCTGATCTGGATGGTCAACAGGTTCATTTCCACTCAGTGAAACGACTTGAAGTATTCCCGGGAACTACTATCGTGGAAACCCTGGCTGGTTGATACTATGGCAGGTTGCAGGATTCCATCTGGTTCCATACTATTCCTGACTTGAGTTGTCAGCTGTTGCAGGACTCGGACACGCTGCCCAAAACCGCAGATGTGGTCATTATTGGGGCAGGAATGCTGGGGCTTTGCTGTGCCTGTTCGCTAACTAAAAAGGGCATCAGGAGTATCGTAATCCTTGATCGGGCAACGATCATCTGCGGGGAGGCTTCGGGAGCCAATGCAGGTGGATTGTGGTTTGGTCACGAGTGCCTGACTCTGGGTGTACCAGGGATTGCGCAGAGAGCCAGGGAAAGTCATCAGCGGCTGCAGGAAGAATTTGATTGCGACTTCAAGGCCGGTGGTGTGCTGGAGTTGATTCCTGACAGCGAGCAGTCGTATGTCCCTCATCGTCTGGAGCAAACGAGGCAGGCAGGTATGGAGGCAAGCCTTGTCCAGGCGAGTGAGTTACCCGGGATCGAGCCCATGCTTGCTTACGATGGTTCAGCGCTGTATTTTCCACAGGACGGCACGATCCATCCGCTCAAGCTTGCTGTAGCGCTCACGCAGTACCTTCGAGAAAACGGCGTCAGGTTCTGCTTGCAGACAAATGTCCAGCGGCTTGAGCAGGACAGTATTCGAGTAACAAGTAATCAAGGTTCGATCGAGGCGCCAACCCTCATCCTGACAGCTGGTGCATGGACACCGCTATTAACTGCCCTGCTGCACTGGGAACCTCCAATCCGTCCGATCCGGGGGACACTGCTGGCTAGCGCTTCGCTTCCTGACAACACATTGAAAACAGTTGTAATTGACAGCAAATACTATTACTGGCAACTGGCCTGCGGACCCCTTGGTGCAGGAGGGTCGTTGGAAGATGTGGGATTTGAGGAAGAGATTGACGACAAGATTGCCGCCTCAATCCGCAGTGATTTCCAGAAACGCTTCCCTGCCTTGAGCAACACAGGATTTGATTGTCGCTGGAGTGGATTTCGCCCGTACTGTGAAGACTCGTATCCAGTGATCGGAAAAATACCGCGCCAGGAAAATATTTATGTTGCGGCCGGGCACTTCCGTCGAGGAGTGATGCTGGCTCCTCTGACCGGTGAAATGCTAGCGAGCGAGATACAGGGAGATAGGGACTGGGAGCCGATCATGGCGTTCAGACCCGAAAGGTTCCCTGTCCTGAGCGAACCTTGCTGATAGGAACGTTGTCCAGCTTTTAGCTGACACTGGTGAATCTGGCAGCGACTGCATCCCAGTCGATGACGTTGTAGAACGCCGCAATATAGGCAGGTCGACGGTTCTGGTAATTCAGGTAATAGGCATGCTCCCAGACATCGAGTCCGAGAATCGGAGTACGGCCATCCATCAGTGGTGAGTCCTGGTTAGGCGTGGACTCAATGACCAGGTTGCCGTTGTCAACACTGAGCCAAGCCCAGCCGCTGCCAAAACGAGTCATTGCGGCAGCAGTGAACTTCTCCTGAAAGCCTGTAAAGCCGCCGAAAGCGGAATTGATGGCGGCTGCGAGGTCCCCGGAAGGCTCACCCCCGCCAGAGGGACTCATGATGGTCCAGAAAAGCGAGTGGTTGGAGTGCCCCCCTCCATTGTTCCGGATGGCACCGTTGGCAACTGCTGCCGAATCGCTAACCAGGGCATCAATGTCCATGGTGGCTTGCGATGTTCCTGCAACCGCGTCGTTCAGCTTGGCCACGTAAGCCGCATGATGCTTGTCGTGATGAATCTCCATCGTGAGGGCATCAATATGAGGCTCCAGGGCATCAAATGCATAGGGTAGGTCAGGGACCGAAAAAGACATGGAAGGGTACTCCTTAAGGAATTGAGATATGTCTCAAAGATCTATCTTATCAGCCTGCAAGGCAGAACCGGCATCCGGGAAGGATCAGATTTCAGGAATTCAGAATTTGTCAAGCCCTTCGGTGAGTTCGATATAGGTGCCCCAGGGATCTGTCAAAAAAGCTACTGACAAATTGAGATTGTCGATCCGGCGGAAAGGAACGTCGAGCTTGATCCCTGCAGCTTCAAGCTTCTGGCAGAAGGCTTCCAGGTTATCGACCTCGAAGCCGATATGGTCGAGTACCCTGCCCTTGGTGTTCTGCAAGGGATCGCTGGATCCGGCGAACGTCAGTTCGATACCCGGAATGTCAGCCTTCTTGAATGGCCCGCGCACCCCTGGTTTGGCATTGAAATGCTTGACATACCAAGCCTGTGTGGCGGCATCGTCAGCTGAAAAGATGTGGATATGGTGGGGAACAGTTCCTTGCAGCTTCTCGTCCTGAATGAGTTCTACCCGCAGGCCATCCGGTGCCCGCACAAAAGCCATGTAAACCTTGGTGCCATCGTTCCAGTGCACATCTTCCTTGGCTGCGGCAACTACCTCGCGTGTAATCACGGCAAAGCCGGCAGACTTCATGCGCGCAATCAGTGCTTTCAAGTCAGGAACCTGGTAGCCGATGTGATTGATGCTGCTGCCGTTGCTGCCGTCAGTCGGATCCTTGACGCGCAGGAACAACAAGGTATTGGGAAGTTTGACGACATCAGTTCCGTTGAACTGGACCATTTCTGCGCCTAGCAGCTGGCCCCAGAACTTCTTGTGTGCATCAACGTCTGTGACATTAAGGTGGTGATGGCCGACAGCAAAGGCGTTGTCGCGGGCGGCAATCAACTGTGCATCCACAGGTATTACCAAAATAACCGACGCAAACAGTAACAGGAGTAAGGCTTTCCAGCTAGTCATGATTAAACAAAGTGTAGCAGCGCATGGATAGGGCAAAAAAAGATTTGCACGTAGCTTGCATTTGATGCTTGGTAGTGGTATTCTTTTGAACAGGTGAGTACGCTTCGCCTTAGGTGATGTGTGCTTTGGCCTGCACAGTCAGACTCTGGCAACGGAATCTGGCTGTGTCTTGAGGCTGGTTCGCGTGGGGGATTTTTGGCGCCGTAAGGCTGTCCAGGGAGTTGATCCAATGCGGAACTGATCTTTGACAGATTGGTTGGACGTGCAGTACGTTTTCGTTAATTTCGAGTTGAAGTCGGATCGGCAAAACTCTGTGAATTTGTTCGGGTACTCTAGGAGTGTTCGGGCTAAACACTTTTTCACGAGAGTTTGATCCCGGCTCAGAATCAACGCTGGCGGCGCGCTTAACACATGCAAGTCGAACGAGAAAGTCCTCTTCGGAGGGCGAGTACAGTGGCGAACGGGTGAGTAACACGTGGGTAATCTGCCCTTGAGTGGGGAATAACTTCGGGAAACTGAAGATAATACCGCATACGACCCTTCGGGGTGAAAGCTTTATGCGCTCGAGGATGAGCCCGCGGTCGATTAGCTTGTTGGTAGGGTAATGGCCTACCAAGGCTTCGATCGATAGCCGGCCTGAGAGGGCACACGGCCACACTGGCACTGAGACACGGGCCAGACTCCTACGGGAGGCAGCAGTGGGGAATCTTGGACAATGGGGGAAACCCTGATCCAGCGACGCCGCGTGATCGATGAAGGCCTTCGGGTCGTAAAGATCTTTCAGCGGGAAATATCATGAAGGTACCCGCAGAAGCAGGAGCGGCTAACTACGTGCCAGCAGCCGCGGTAATACGTAGGCTCCAAGCGTTGTTCGGAATTACTGGGCGTAAAGAGAGTGTAGGCGGCTTGTCAAGTCGATTGTGAAATCTCCTGGCTCAACTGGGAGGGTGCGGTCGATACTGACAGGCTAGAGTACGGAAGAGGAAGGTAGAATTCCTGGTGTAGCGGTGGAATGCGTAGATATCAGGAGGAATACCGGATGTGAAGACGGCCTTCTGGACCGTAACTGACGCTGAGACTCGAAAGCGTGGGGAGCAAACAGGATTAGATACCCTGGTAGTCCACGCCCTAAACGATGCATACTTGGTGTGGGCTCTTCACTGAGTCCGTGCCGGAGCTAACGCGTTAAGTATGCCGCCTGGGGAGTACGGTCGCAAGGCTGAAACTCAAAGGAATTGACGGGGGCCCGCACAAGCGGTGGAGCATGTGGTTTAATTCGACGCAACGCGAGGAACCTTACCTGGGCTTGAACCGCAGCAGATCGCTCTAGAAACAGAGTTTCCCTTCGGGGCTGCTGTAGAGGTGCTGCATGGCTGTCGTCAGCTCGTGTCGTGAGATGTTGGGTTAAGTCCCGCAACGAGCGCAACCCTCGTCCTGTGTTGCCATTTATGGGACTCACAGGAGACCGCCAGCGATAAGCTGGAGGAAGGTGGGGACGACGTCAAGTCATCATGGCCTTTATGTCCAGGGCTACACACGTGCTACAATGGGTGGTACAACGGGTTGCAAAGTCGCGAGACCTAGCTAATCCCTGAAAGCCATCCTCAGTTCGGATTGCAGGCTGCAACTCGCCTGCATGAAGCTGGAATCGCTAGTAATGGCGCATCAGAACGGCGCCGTGAATACGTTCCCGGGCCTTGTACACACCGCCCGTCACATCACGAAAGTGGATTGTACTAGAAATCCGTGAGCTAACCTTCGGGAGGCAGCGGCTTACGGTATGATTCATGATTGGGGTGAAGTCGTAACAAGGTAGCCGTAGGAGAACCTGCGGCTGGATCACCTCCTTTCTAAGAGAGTACAGAACTTTCAATCCTTCGATCCGCGAGGATCCTGTCAGTGATTGACAGCTCATGCCATCCGGCGCTCTCTTTCTCGGAATTGACAACGCACTGATTGGTCGTCAGCATAGCTTGACGACTCACGTCCAACCAGCCTCGGACTGGGCTGAACCGCATCTTGGGGCTGTAGCTCAGCTGGGAGAGCGCCTGATTTGCATTCAGGAGGTCGTCGGTTCAAATCCGATCAGCTCCACCAATCCAGCGGGAGGCCCCGCAGTTTCGGGCGTGTAGCTCAGTTGGTTAGAGCGCATCCCTGATAAGGATGAGGTCGCTAGTTCAAATCCAGCCACGCCCACCAGGTCCGGATTTCTGGCAAAGGAACAATGATTCCGTAACAGGAAAAAAGTTCTTTTGCCAGCAACCCTGCAAAACAGGATTCTGTTGAGTTCTTTGAAAATCAAATATTGAAAGTCATAGGCAATCGCCGGTTGCATTCGTGCACGGGATTTTCTGTGAGCGGATGCATCCGAAGAGCGCCTCCAGAACTATATTTGGTTCTGGGTAAGTTTCACGGTCAAGCTACTAAGGGCGTACGGGGGATGCCTAGGCGAGAGCAGGCGATGAAGGACGTGGCTAACTGCGAAAAGCCTCGGTGAGCTGTAAGTAAGCTTTGAGCCGGGGATGTCCGAATGGGGAAACCCGGCGGGAGTAAACTCCCGCCACCGTTGGCTGAATACATAGGCCAGCGGAGCAAACCCGGGGAAGTGAACCATCTCAGTACCCGGAGGAAAAGAAAATAACAATGATTCCGCTAGTAGCGGCGAGCGAACGCGGATCAGCCCAAACCGAGTGACCCTCACGGGAAGCTCGGGGTTGTAGGACCTCATAACGGGACCAACGAACCTAGTTGAATGGTTTGGAAAAACCGACCAGAGAAAGTGATAGTCTTGTAGACGAAAGGGGAGTTGGCTCAGAGGGATCCTGAGTACCGCGGGACACGAGAAATCCTGTGGGAACCTGCCGGGACCATCCGGTAAGGCTAAATACTCGCTCTCGACCGATAGTGAACTAGTACCGCGAGGGAAAGGTGAAAAGAACCCCTGCTAGGGGAGTTAAAAGTACCTGAAACCGTATGCCTACAAGCAGTGGGAGGGCTATGGTTGGCCTTGTGCCAACAAAGCCTTACCGCGTGCCTTTTGCATAATGAGCTGGCTAGTTAATCTCAGTGGCAAGGTTAAGAGTAATCGAGCCGCAGCGAAAGCGAGTCTTAATAGGGCGAGTAGTCGCTGGGATTAGACGCGAAACGGGATGATCTACCCTTGGTCAGGGTGAAGTTTGTGTAACAGCAAATGGAGGCCCGAACCAGTGTCGGTTGAAAACGGCTTGGATGAACTGAGGGTAGGGGTGAAAGGCCAATCAAATTCCGTTATAGCTCGTTCTCTCCGAAATAGCTTTAGGGCTAGCCTCGTGTTAACGCGATGGTGGTAGGCCTCTGGATGGACTAGGGGGTTACACAACCTACTGAATCCAACTAAAGTACGAATGCCATCGACGAACATGCACGGGAGTCAGACTACGGGGGCTAAGCTTCGTAGTCAAAAGGAAAACAGTCCAGACCGCCGGCTAAGGTCCCCAAACAACACTCAGTGGGTAAGGAAGTCAAGTCGCTACAACAGCCAGGAGGTTGGCTTAGAAGCAGCCATCCTTTAAAGAAAGCGTAATAGCTCACTGGTCAAGCGTCTTGGCGCCGAAAATTTAACGGGGCTCAAGTGTTGTACCGAAGCCGCGGATTCCTGGTCCGCTTGCGGAACAGGGATGGTAGGAGAGCGTTCTTACAGCAGTGAAGCCGAACCGAAAGGATCGGTGGAGCGGTAAGAAGTGACTCTGCCAGCATTAGTAGCGATAAGCCAGGTGAGAAACCTGGCCGCCGAAAGTCTAAGGTTTCCCGGGCAAGGTTTATCCGCCCGGGGTTAGTCGGGTCCTAAGGTCAGGCCGAAAGGCGTAGCCGATGGATACGCGGTTAATATTCCGCGACCGCCTTGTATCATTTGACGATGGGGTGACGCAGTAAGTAAAGCAGGAAGGGTGATGGAAATTCCCTTTTGGTCGTTTCAAGGTGCCTGGACAGGCAAATCCATCCAGGAATACACTGAGGACGAACGCGAGGCCGCACGGCCAAAAAGCTGCGTAGCTACACTGCCAGGAAAAACCTCTAAGGAGATATCAAGGCGCCCGTACCGGAAACGGACACACGTGGACGAGAAGAGTATTCTCAGGCGCTCGGGTGATTGGTTGTTCAGGAACTCGGCAAAATGGCTCCGTAACTTCGGGATAAGGAGTGCCCCCTGTTAAAGGGGGGCCGCAGTGAAATGGCTCAGGCGACTGTTTACCAAAAACACAGGTCTCTGCAAAGTCGAAAACGACGTATAGGGGCTGACGCCTGCCCGGTGCCGGAAGGTTAAAAGGAGAGGTTAGCTTCGGCGAAGCTTTGAATTGAAGCCCCGGTGAACGGCGGCCGTAACTATAACGGTCCTAAGGTAGCGAAATTCCTTGTCGGGTAAGTTCCGACCTGCACGAATGGCGTAACGATCTGAGCACTGTCTTAACAACCAGCCCGGCGAAGTTGTGGTACCGGTGAAGACGCCGGTTACCCGCCAAAGGACGGAAAGACCCCGTGCACCTTTACTATAGCTTAACAGTGATTCATGACATAGCATGCGCAGGATAGGTGGGAGGCTTTGAAGTCGGATTTTTGGATTCGGTGGAGCCAACCTTGAGATACCACCCTTGTTATGTTGTAAATCTAACCTAGGACCGTGAATCCGGTTCAGGGACACTGTTTGGTGGGTAGTTTGACTGGGGCGGTCGCCTCCCAAAACGTAACGGAGGCGCACAAAGCTCGGCTCAGGCTGTTTGGAAATCAGCCGTGGAGCGCAATGGTATAAGCCGGGTTAACTGCGAGACTTACAAGTCGAGCAGGTGCGAAAGCAGGTCATAGTGATCCGGCGGTCCCGTATGGAAGGGCCGTCGCTCAACGGATAAAAGGTACGCCGGGGATAACAGGCTTATCTGGGCCAAGAGTTCATATCGACGCCCGGGTTTGGCACCTCGATGTCGGCTCATCGCATCCTGGGGGTGAAGAAGCTCCCAAGGGTTAGGCTGTTCGCCTATTAAAGCGGTACGCGAGCTGGGTTCAGAACGTCGTGAGACAGTTCGGTCCCTATCCTTGGCGGGCGTAGGAATCTTGAGGGATGCTGCCTTTAGTACGAGAGGACCGAGGCGGATGAACCTCTTGTGATCCAGTTGTCACGCCAGTGGCATAGCTGGGTAGCGAAGTTCAGTCGGGATAAGCGCTGAAAGCATATAAGCGCGAAACCCTTCCCAAGATAATGGTTCCCTGAAGGGCACTTGAAGACTACAAGTTAGATAGGACGGATGTGTAAGTATGGCAACATGCGAGCTAACCGTTACTAATTGCCCGTTCGGCTTGATCGTGAATCTTGCCCAGAGCCAGAATCCCATCCGCGAGGGTGGCTGGCCTGGTGCTCTTCGGAAATGGCGATTGCAAGACTTTCAATATTTACTTACAGGGTTCCCCGCGCGGGGAACCTCAAGGATTGGACTTTTGAAAATTGGTCCAGAACCTTTCGGGTGGCTATAGCGAGGAGGCCACACCCGTTCCCATCCCGAACACGGCAGTTAAGCTCCTCAGCCCCGATGGTACTGCGTTGGAGACGGCGTGGGAGAGTAGGACGCCGCCCGATTCAATTCAATAGCCCTGCGGGCCTGGTGAAACGATTCACCAGGTTCGCAGGGCTTTTTTGTTACAACCTGGAAATCCTGGAAGATCTCTAGAAATCTTCGAGCTGTGTGGTGGGAATGGCCATGTCAACAAGCATGACGGGGATATCGTCATCTATTCGGTAAATCGTTTTACGGTCAGTTGTGATCAGCCCCTCAGCGAGGGGTTTGTCAATGGTCGAACCATCCGCATAGTTGATGCAGCCCACTTCGATCAGGGAATTCAATCGCTTGAGGTCTTCAGCGGTTATCATTCTGACGGGTGTTTTACTACTCGGACAACAAAGGATGTCGAGCAACTCCTGGCTGACTGGCATGGACTGGTTAGCTTTCCGTTCCTATCATAGGACAGTTGGTGCAATTGCATTCAAGCGGCCAGTAATCCTGTTGGGTTCGGGCAATTCTTGCTAGACTGAAGACCTTTAACAAGCTGTACATATTGACAATTTCTGAAGGCTCGGATATATTTTGAAATGGGTTCCGGGTATCTGAAACAGCTGTGTTTAGCTTGATAGAGCTGTGCATCTTGAGGGATGGTTCAGAGAGCCGCATTGGTGAGCAGCTATAGCTGCTCCGAATCCAGCCGAGCAGTATCGCAGGGGGTATCTGTGGGCTGGGATTTAAAACTCACTGAAGCAGGGAAAAATTTGTATGCAACGGGAAGTGGACGAGCATTGGGAGCAAGGTGATAGCCTGGACAATGGTGCTTCCCCGGAATCAGGCAGTACAACAGCCCTGCTGAGTGATGAGCAGTTGAGTTCCGAGAACGTGGAACCTGAAGTGTCGGTCGAGGCAGGTGCAGGGGATGCAGAAGCACCGGTAACAGATCCAGTTGTGCCTGTAGAGAAAAGTCTGCAGGCAGCGATTACTGTGGAAGTGCCCGCACTGCAAGGGAGTGTGGAACTGCAGACAGGCCAGGAAAATGCTCTGGAAGAATCAGATGAATCAACAGACCCTGGTACGGCTGATGAGAATGGAGCCAAGGCGCAAGCTGGTACTGAGCAGCCAGAGGAAGATGATTCCCAAGTAGGGCAAGTTTCTGAAAGCTACGCTGAACCGAGGGAGGGTGGAATTACGCAGCCTGTCCAGGTAACCAGTCCACCTTTGCCGGGCATACCCGATCTGGGGGAAGTAATCGAGGATGATCTGGATGATGAGTTCCTTGATATTGAGGAACTTGAACGGCTTGGAAGCCTGGAGCCTGCTGATGAGTCAGGTATCCAGCGGGGAAGTCGGCAAGCTGGCCGGATCATCAGTATCGACTCAACAGGAGTGATCGTATCGTTTGATGCCAAGGTGGAAGGGTTTATTCCACTTGAAGAGTTCCGTGAAGTGGACGGGACGCTTGCAGTGGAAGTGGACCAGGAAATCGAGTTCCTGGTTATTCGACCAGGTGGAGCCAGTGGTTATGCGAAGTTATCGTATCGTCGGCTTAAGGATGCAGAAATCTGGAAACGCCTGGAGACTGCCCAAACTGAACAGGCCCCCCTGGAGGCCAGGATCCTTGAGAATATCAAGGGTGGATTCCGGGTTGATATCGGAGTGAGCGGGTTCTTGCCCATTTCGCAGTTGGATGTAAGACCAGTAGCAAATCCAGAAGAATGGCTGGGCACGACAGTTGAAGTCCAGGTCATGGAATGCAATCGTCGTCGAGCCAATGTAGTGGTATCGCGTGCGGCGCTGTTGATTGTCGCGTTAAACAAGCAGAAAGAAGAGACCCTGAGTCGGTTAGCAGTTGGAGAACCGGCAACGGGAACTGTAAAAAACATCTCCGCGTTTGGTGTTTTCGTTGACCTTGGTGGTATTGACGGTCTGATCCGCCTGAACGACCTTTCCTACTTTCGTTATGAAAGGATTGAAGATATCCTGCAGCCTGGGCAGGAAGTTGTCGCCAGGGTACTTGAACTGGACCCGGAAAAAGATCGTATTTCCCTGGGTCTCAAACAAATGGGACAGGATCCCTGGGCAGGGGTCAATGAACGATTTCCGGAGGGCAGTCATGTCCAAGGGGCTGTAACAGATATCAAGGATTACGGGGCTTTCGTTGAAATTGAGCCTGGAGTTGAAGGGTTGATTCACATTTCAGAGATGAGCTGGGCTCACCGCCTGCCGAATCCAGCGAAAGTACTGACTGTGGGTGAGAAGGTTGAGGCAGTTGTGTTGAAGGTCAACCGTGAGGAGCGTCGTATTTCGTTAAGCCTGAAACAACTCAAACTGGAACCTTGGGAAGAGTATGGCAACAGTTTTGCTGTGGGGCAGGTTGTGGAAGGCACTGTGGGCAAGCTGACAAGCTACGGGGCCTTTGTGGAAATCCAGGAAGGGATTCACGGGCTGTTGCATATCTCGGACCTGACCTGGGGACCACCCCCGAAGAATCCCGCGGAAATGTTGCAGAAGGGACTCAAGCTCAAGGCTGTTGTATTGAGTGTTGACAGGGAGAAGAAGAAACTGTCACTCGGCGTCAAGCATCTCGAACCCGACACCTGGATCACGTTTATCCTTGAACACACTACTGGCGATACGGTTACAGGCCAGGTGCTGCGTCTTGTCAAACACGGGGCCTATGTCAAGCTGGCTCCCGGAATACAGGGCCTGTGTTTCAACTCGGGAATTCCGCACAAGAAATCAGGCAAGGGGCAGTCTGGACTGAAAGTGCAAAAAACTTACAACTTTGAGATTTTACGCATCCATGAGAGAGAGCGCGAGATCGATTTGCGCTGTTGTAACACAACACCATTGAGCATGGAACAGCTTGGGGAAGAACGCAGGTAGATCGCAGCAGAGCTGCAAGCGCAAGCAGTCGGCACTCTCCCCCTGCCCCTCCGGGGCATGCAGTTTGCTCATTTTATGTATGAAAGCAGCCACAAAAAATTGCGAGAAATCAAACTTGGCTGCTTACTGGTTGAGTCTGTTACAATGCAAAGTCTGTTGAGTAGGGAAGGAGCCAAAATTCATGACAAAAGCAGACTTGGTTACACAAATCGTAAAGGACATTGAGGTGACTCGAAAAGAGGCTGACGTAATCGTCACGACCTTTTTGGAAGGCATTGTCGAGGCAGTGCGCAGTGGCGAAAAAGTTGAAATTCGAGGCTTTGGCAGTTTTCGGACAAGGAGCCGTAACAGTCGTGTTGGCAGGAACCCCAAAACAGGGGAACAGGTTGTAGTGCCTGCAAGCACGATTCCATTTTTCAAAGCCAGCAAGCAGTTGCGTGAAGCCGTCAACGACGGTACACCAACCGATTAGCTGAAATGCAGCCGGGTTAGGCCGGGTAGCATGGATTATCTCTGGTCTCCATGGCGATACCGCTATGTGACCAGGGGAGAAGGTGTTGAAGATACTTCCGCCAAAAGCAGTTGTGTCTTCTGCCACATTGTTGACTGTGGAGCCAGCGACAAGGAATCATTGATCGTTCATCGCGGGCGTCACAATTTTGTGATGCTGAACTGTTACCCGTATGTCAGCGGTCATCTGATGGTGATCCCATATGCCCATCTTGCAACCCTCTCGGAGGTGCCTGTCGAGACGGCGCAGGAATTGATGCTCCTGAGTTGTAATTTCGAGGGCGTGTTGAGGGATCTGTACAAGCCAGATGGATTGAATCTCGGTATGAACATTGGTCGGGCAGCTGGGGCAGGAGTGGACAAACACATCCACATGCATCTGCTTCCACGCTGGTCGGGGGACGTAAACTTTACCACTACGATTGGGGAAACGCGGGTTTTGCCGGAGGATCTGGAGGTCACCTGGGAGCGGGTTCACGAGAAGCTGAACAACGCTGCAGGCTGATTGACGGGGTTTCAGGCTTCAATCGGCACAAATCACAAATATAATGCGGGATATGGAAGTACTCAGTATCCAGCTGTTACGAATTGGCCTGATTTTATATTCGATCGGGCTGGTCGATTCGTTTTATTGCGTCATCACACTACGCAGCAAGCTCTTTAAGCAGGCCCTGTGGGCATTTGTGATTGGAGCCATCCTGCATCTGGGATCGTTGGTTCTTCTAGTCGTAATGTATGAGCGTCTGCCGGTCTACACATTGCAACAGATGTCCTCGCTGACAGCTTTTTTTATTACAATCCTGTTCCTGGCGGCTTACAGGCGTTTTCAGCATGAGAGCCTGGCGGTTTTTGTGTTTCCGCTCGTTTTCCTGCTGACGTTGGTGGGAATATTGGGTGGCCCGGAAGCCACTGCTCAGCGGCCGTTGCAGGAATGGTGGATTGCAGTGCATGCTACCCCGTTCTTGCTCGGCTATGCGGGTCTGTTCCTGACATTCGTAGCGGGTGTAATGTACCTGATCCAGGAAAACCAGTTGAAATCCAAACGTCTGAGTGGGTTGTACTACCGCTTGCCTCCACTTGGGAAGCTGGATGAGATCGGCTATCAGGCCCTGGCAGCCAGTTTTGTGCTAGTGACACTGGGAGTGATCGCAGCATCCTTCTGGGCTTTTGCGAAATGGGGAGCAAACTGGGCGGTGGACCCTACGATCGCGCTGGCATTCCTGACCTGGGCGATCTGCCTGATTATGCTCTTCAGTCGACTGGCCATTGGGTGGCGGGGTCGCAAGGGAGCTTATTTTTCAATTGCTGGGTTTTGTTGTGCAACGTTGACATGGATATTGCATAGCGGAACACACAGCTTCATGGAATGACACACCGATGAGTATCGGGTTGCTTGGTTTGAATCACACGACTGCACCGGTTGAGGTGCGGGAGCGCTTTGCCGTCACTGGTGAGGAAGCAGAAGTTCTTGCCAGGAAACTGATGCAGAGAGATTCGCTGCATGAAGCTCTGGTGCTATCGACTTGCAACCGCGTGGAGTTCCTGGTAAGTGGAGAGCAACCTGCAGCCAGTTCGGGCCTGTTTGGACTTGTGCAGGAGTTCCTCGAGGACCTGCAGCCCCAGGACGAGCATTTTTTCTACAACTATTCGGATCGCAAGGCGGTGAGACACCTGTTCCGGGTCGCTTCAAGCCTTGACTCGATGGTGGTTGGCGAACCCGAGATCCTGGGCCAGGTGAAAGATGCATACCAACATGCCAAGGATGCAGGAACGATTTGCGGACCGCTTGAGCTGCTGCTGACCCATACATTCCGTGTAGCCCGTCGAGTCCGCAATGAAACAGCAGTCGGGAAGATGGCGGTCTCGGTCAGTTATGTGGCAGTCGAACTGGCCAGAAAAATTTTTGGAGATCTGGATGGATTGTCCGTGCTGCTGATCGGAGCCGGTGAGATGGCGGAGTCTGCCGCCCGGCATCTGCATGCAGCGGGAGCGTCGCAGCTTTATGTGGCGAACCGAACGTACGAGAAGGCTTGTGAGCTGGCGCAGCGATTTGAAGCTACAGCTGTGGAATTCGACCGGCTGCTCGAAATGCTGCAGAGCGTTGACATCCTGATTTCCTCGACAAGTTCACGGGATTACATCCTGACGAAACAGACTGCAGAAGGTGTGATCGCATCCCGCCGCAACAGGCCCATCTTCTTGGTGGATATTGCCGTCCCACGGGACATTGCTCCCCAGATCAACGAAGTCGACAACATGTTTGTTTACGACATTGACGACCTGCAGCAGGTAGCGGCAGCCAACCAGAAGCAGCGGAGTCGGGAAGCCGTACTCGCGGAACGCATTATTGAAGAGGAAGTCGAGAAGGTTTTGGCGAGGTTGCGAACTGATGATGTGGCCCCGACGATTGTTTCAATCAACAAGAGGCTGGAGGAGATCCGTCAAAGTGAGCTCCAGCGTTATGGTCCAAAACTGGATGGTTTGTCACCAGACCAGCAGGAAACAGTTGATTCCTTGACCCGAGGTATCACCAACAAGCTGGCACATCACTGGATCAGACATGTCAGACAGAGTGCTGCAGATCCAAGGGCGGCTACGAAGATTGAGGATGTGCAACGCATCTTCGATCTGATGAAGAAGGAATGAGTTCCCGGAAACTGACGATCGGCACGCGCGGCTCGAAACTGGCGTTCTGGCAAGCGGACTGGATTGCAGGACAGCTTGAGCAGCAGGGCTGCGAGACAAGGATCAGTGTGATCCGGACAACTGGTGACAGGCTGACACAGGAGTCGCTCCGGAAACTGGGGGCGCAGGAAGGGATCAAGGGCGTTTTTACAAAGGAGATTGAGGATGCATTACTCGCCGGGAGCATAGACCTGGCGGTGCACAGCCTGAAGGACCTTCCTGTCAGACTGGACCCTGGACTGGCACTGGGTTGCATCCCGCAGCGGGCAGACGCCCGCGATGCCCTGCTGGGGAAAAAGCTGGGGCAACTCAAGGCTGGTGATTGTGTTGGCACCAGTTCACAGCGCCGGGCAATCCAGCTCAGGAGTCTCTTGCCCGGAGTTGTTGTCCAGGACTTGCGTGGCAATATCGATACAAGAATCCGCAAGCTGCACAAGGGGTTATTCGATGCGATTGTCCTGGCGGCTGCAGGCTTGCAACGTTTACAACTGGAGCATGAGATTTCTGAAATCTTGGAACCTGAAGTGATGGTGCCTGCGATCGGCCAGGGGGCACTGGGTGTTGAGACCAGGGCTGGTGATCAGAGAGTCCAGGCATACCTGGACCAGCTACATGACTCAAGGACTGCCGCTGAGGTTGGAGCTGAGCGAGCCCTGCTCCGCGCACTGGGTGGCGGCTGCCAGGTGCCGCTAGGGGGCCATGCAACCATGACCTGTGACAAACTGACGCTGGTTTCCGTGACGGTGTCAGGCAGTGGTGCCATTCTCAGGTCACAGGCTACGGGTGCATTGTCTGAAGCCGAGAAGCTTGGCGAGAGCGTTGCAGCAGACTTGCGGCAGCAGGGAGTGAATCTGCTGGCAGGAATTGCCTGAGGCATGGTCCTGCCCGGTTCGGATCAAATTCCACTCCCAGTCCGATCCGGTCGTTTGGCCATAATTTGCCATTCCTGAAGTCGTAGTGGACTGGCAGGGAAGCCGTCTCAAGCTGCCTGGGAATTGGGTTGCTTAAAAAATTCATCGACTGCAACAATCACATCGTCAGCAGTACATGAGCGGTGCACACTCTTGCGCAGGTCCGAGCCATTGTGCATGCCCCGGGTGAAGTAGGTCGCAAACTGCTTCATCTTGCCCAACGGCGTTCCCGAAATCTTGTCGGATTCAGACAACAGCAACTGGTAGTAGTCCTTGAGCATCTCGTAGCGTTGCTGTTGGGTGGGTTGCTCGTACTTGCCACTGGCAATGTACTGCCGAATCTGGGAAAAGATCCATGGATTGGTTGAGGCGGCGCGACCAATCATGACCCCGTCGCAACCGGTGTGAGTGAACATCCTGACGCAGTCTTCCGGCGAGAACACATCACCATTGCCAATGACCGGTATTTTCACGGACTGTTTCAGGTCTGCAATCAGGTCCCAGTTTGCGGCACCCGAGTAGCCCTGCTGCCTGGTTCGGCCATGGAGGGAGACTCCCTGCAGTCCACAGTCCTCGGCAAGCTGACCCATTTGCCGAACAATGATGGATTTGTCATCCCAACCAGTGCGGAACTTGCAGGTGAAGGGGATGGACACCGCCTTGCGGATTGCCTGCAGGATGCGTTTGACCACTGGCAGGTCGCGCAGCAGGCCAGACCCCCCGTTGCACTTGACGACCTTCTTGACCGGACAGCCGAAATTCATGTCCACGCCATCGAATCCAAGATCCTGAACCAGGAGGGCTGCTTCAGCCAGCACATCCGGGTCGGAGCCAAAAAGCTGGGCAATGATGGGGTGTTCATCGGGTTCATAGTGCAGGTAATTGAATCTGCCGCGCCGGTCCGTTCGAACGGGACCGCTGTGGTTGGCCACAATACCGTGTGAAGAAGTGAACTCGGTCATGATCAACCCGCAGCCTGACAGACCACGGATGATCCGTCGGAACACAGTATCGGTGACCCCGGCCATCGGAGCCAGCAGCACAGCGGGCTCAATCCGCATGGTTCCAATCTGAAGCTGTTGGGGAACGTTCACTAGATGCATTTTAGCGTCATGAGCCTTGCAGAGGCGTGGTGCACATATCGTGAGAGTCAGCCAAGTGGCACAAGCCCAGCTATTCAGAGGTTTGACAACTCCTCAAGGCTGCGAGGCCAGTCCGAGCGGAGCAAGCGGGACAGGGAACGGTCTGCCAGCAAGCGGCCGGCAGTCTGGCATGTTGCACAGTAATTGGTTTCATTGGATGCATAGCGGATACGCTGCACGGGTGAACCACAGTCCGGGCAAGGTTGCCGGAAGCGGCCATGCACGGCCATGCCGTCCTGGAAGGCAGTGACTTTCTCCGGAAAGCGTCCCTTGTGTATCTCACGCAATCGCTGCAGCCAGTGATTGAGTGTGTTTTGGGTGGCATCGTAGAGTTGCTTGACTTGCTCGGGGGGCAGTTTCTGAGTGAAGGCAAGCGGGGAAAGCCGAGCGCGATGCAGGATCTCGTCGGAATAGGCATTTCCAATACCGCTGAAAACAGAAGGATCGGTCAGAACCCGCTTGAGTGTGCGGTTTTGTCGTGTCAGTGCGGTTGTGAACTCGGCAAGTGTGGCTTTCAGGATTTCAAGGCCGCCACGATGGAGTGTGTCCAGAGCAGCTGTACCCTGAACGACATGCAAAGAAGCCCGCTTTGTTGAGCCGGATTCTGTGAGCAGCAGAGAGCCATGGGGAAAGTCAAAGGCAGCAATACCGCGTTTGCCCGGGATCTTCACATTTGTCCCCCGCCAATGCAGACGACCTGCAATCATCAGGTGGATCACAAGCCAGCAATCGTTTTCTAGTCCGATAGCGATCCGTTTTCCAAGGCGACGGATATCCACAACACACTTTCCGCAGCATGCAGCGGGTGAAGGCTCGACCGTGCGTAGCAGCAATGGACTGCTGATGCGCACGTTTTCGAGGAGTTGATTGCTGAGAAGCGAATCAAGCGATTCGATGTAGACGACGATGTCAGGCAGTTCAGGCATTGATCAGGGCTGTTTCACGACAACAACCCGGTTGCTTTTGCCGCGTTGCTTGAAAGGTATCCCGAAATTGTAGATGAACAAGCAAGAGTAGGTCATGAAGTCGATATTTTGAAGCTTTGTATTGACCGTTCCGGTAGAGCAGTGCTCACTGTGGAGAAGTGAATAGGTGCAGTTGGGGCCGCGCAGGCAGCCAAGGGAGCGGTTCGCGTGGGTGGAGGAGAGGATCTCTCTATCCCTGGCAGGCAATATCCTGTTACCAGTTGATTCTTCCGACCGGCGCCTCGCGGGCGTGGCGGTCCGACTCGCAAACCCGCCAGGCGTCGATGGCGTCGAATGCCAGGCACTTGCTCAGGCTATCGGCTGTCTGCAAGTGGCGATCCTCGATGCGCATGCCGCTGTTGAGCACCGGGAAGTTCCTGCTTCAGCCATTGCACCGTCTCCGGCTTGAGCTGTCTCAGTCCGATCCGCATCTACATTTGTTGGGCAGATTTCCACATGCCATGTTCGACATGTGGTTGCTAGACTTGATTGCAATGACACCAAAAATCACCAGTATTGTTCTGGCAGGATTTCTGCTGATTACAGGCACGGCCTGTTCACAACCCGAAGAATTCAATTACGACGAAAGCAAGGTTCCTGAATACGAATTACCCGAGGTGCTGCAGCTTGAGAGTGGTGAAAAGATCAGCAAGGCGGAACAATGGGCTGAGCGGCGGCAGGAGATACTCACGCTGTTTGAGGATCAGGTCTATGGCAGGGCACCTGAGGCTCCGCAGTCCCTGCGGTTCACGGTTATCGAGGAGGATGCTGCGGCACTTGGTGGACTGGCTCACCGCAAGCAGGTACGAGTCGAGTTCACAGCTGAAGACGAAGGGCCGTACATGGATATCCTGCTCTACACTCCCGTACAGGCGAGCGGCAAGGTTGCTGTTTTTCTGGGGTTGAATTTCTCTGGCAACCAGACTGTACACGCCGATCCAGCAATCAGGCTGCCGCTGATCAGCAAGAAGGACGAGGCACTGGATGATATTGTTACGGCCCAGGGCTCCGAGGACTCCCGGGGAAGGAGTGCCGGCCGCTGGCAGCTGGAAAGCCTTCTGGACCGTGGCTATGGGCTGGCTACCGTTTACTGCGGAGATCTGGATCCGGATATTGATGATGGATTTCAAAATGGGGTGCATCCACTCTCGCCGCCGACCGCGGCAGAGGACTGGGGCACTATTGCTGCCTGGGCCTGGGGGCTGAGCCGTGCCCTGGATTATCTCGAGACGGATTCCCAGGTCGATGCAGGCCGGGTAGCTGTCATGGGGCATTCTCGTCTTGGCAAGACCGCCGTGTGGGCTGGAGCCAGGGATGATCGTTTCGCCATGGTGATTTCGAATAATTCAGGCTGCGGGGGTGCCGCTCTGAGCCGGCGCAGGTTTGGAGAGACTGTCAAGCGGATTAACACCCGTTTTCCGCACTGGTTCAACACAAACTTCAAAAAGTACAACGGTATGGAGGGGATGCTGCCGGTTGACCAGCATATGTTGCTGGCGCTTGTTGCACCAAGGCCGCTATACGTAGCCAGTGCAGTGGAAGATGAATGGTCCGACCCGCAGGGGGAGTTCCTGGCAGCAATGCACGCAGGTGAGGTCTACGAACTGCTCGGGCAGCAGGGACTGGGAATCAGTGAACAACCGCCTGTGGACCAGCCCGTGATGCACACCATTGGCTATCACATCCGAACTGGCAAGCATGATGTCCAGGCCTTTGACTGGGAGCAATACATGGACTTTGCGGATCTTCACTGGCCGTCCATGTGATGGTGCCGATTTTCATTGTCTGGGTTAGACTGAAGGGCATGTTAGCAAGGGTATTTTCGCCAACTTCGGGGTTGCGCCTGGTTTGCTTTTGTCTGCTTGCCCTGGTTTTGTGGATGGGACCGCAGCAGCACCTTTCTGCCGACACGGTTGGTGGTCTGGAGTTCGAGGCTCCAACCGGATGGCACAGTGATCCCAAACCGATGAGACAGGCGAACTACATCATACCGGCGGTTGAAGGTGACTCAGATAACGGTGAAGTCGGGGTTTATTATTTCGGGCCGGGCCAGGGCGGCGGTATCGAGGCCAATGTGAGGCGCTGGCTGGGGCAGTTTGTCAATGCAGCCAGGCAGCCGCTGTCGAGTGCTGACGTGGAACGTGAGGAAAAGACAGTCAATGGCATTGCTGTGACAGTGATAGATGTTACGGGTACGTATCTTTTCAAGCCATTCCCGATGGCCCCCCGAGCCACCCCCAAGCCAGGCTATCGCATGCTGGCTGCAATCGCGCTGGGGCCGGATGCGCCGATCTTTTTCAAGCTGACTGCTCCACAGAAGACAGCAGCACATGCTGCGGTAGCATTCGGGAACCTGATTGACTCATTGAAGAAGCAGTAGAGGGTTTGGGCAAGCCTGGACGGGCGATTGCCGGCCTGTTGCATAATATATGGTTGCGTCATGAAGATCTGGGTACTCAGCTTGTTGCTCTTGCTTGCTGTGCAGGCATTTTCTGAGGAACTGGTGTGGGACCGCTTCCGCGGTCCGAACGGAGCCGGGGTATCGAGTGCGTCGAACATTCCGGAGGAATTTGGCCCGGATAAGAACGTTGTCTGGAGGACTCCGCTCCCGAAAGGGTTTTCATCGCCTGTTTTTGGCAGTGGCAGCATCTTCCTGACAGGGTATGAGGGCGACAAGCTGATCACGTTGTCGCTGGACAGGGAGTCCGGGCGCATCAAGTGGCGTCGGGAGGTCATCCGGGATCGTGCAGGTCCACTCCGGGATCCCAACAGCCCGGCTTCCCCCAGTGCGGCCACAGACTCTCGAAATGTTTATGTCTTCTTCCAGGATTTTGGCTTGTTGGGTTACGGTCCTGATGGCAATGAGTTGTGGCGGGTTGAGCTGGGGCCGTTCAACAACCAGATGGGACTCGGGTCTTCGCCAGTTTATGTAAACGGGAAAATCATCCAGGTCTGCGACTCCGAAACAGAGTCATTCATTGTTGCTATTGACGCAGCCAGTGGTGAGACCATCTGGAGGCTGGATCGCCCCTATTCGCTGCGGGGGTATGCGTCTCCTGTTGTCTATCAACCGAAAGAAGCAGGGCCGCAGGTTCTTGTTGCAGGTTCCTATGAGCTGTCAGCTTACGATGTTGACAGCGGTGACAAGGTCTGGTGGGTTGAGGGCTTGACCTGGCAGTTGAAACCGACGCCAGTTCTTGATGACGAAGGCTATGCCTATGTCCTGGGTTGGGCAGGCAGTGCTGATTTGGGGCAACAGGAAGGAGTTCCTTCCTATGGCGAGATGCTGTCGAAGCGGGACCAGGACAAGGATGGCAAGCTTTCCAGGGAAGAGTTGTTGGAGGATTTTGGAAGGAAGATTGCCGAGACTTTGGGCGACCTGGATCTTGATTTGAGCGGGTATCTGGAGCGGAGGGACTGGGAACACCACAGTCGCAAGCGACAGGCCGTCAATGCCGTGAGGAAGATTCGGCTTGGCGGGCATGGAAACATGACCGAGGGCGCAGTGCAGTGGTTGTATTACAAAAGTCTTCCGAATGTCCCGTCGCCACTGTTCTATGACAGCATCGTGTACCTGGTCAAAGATGGTGGCATCTTTACGGCGTTGAGTGCCGAGGATGGCAGAGTGCTCAGGCAGGGACGCCTGCGGGGAGCAATGGGCCGCTACTTTTCCTCACCTGTGGCAGCGGATGGCAAGATTTTCACGGCTGACGAGACAGGTATGGTCTCGGTGATTCAGCCCGGGCCGGAATGGAGCGTGATCCGCTCAATCAACATGCAGGAAGAGGTCTATGCTACTCCGGTGATTATGGACGGGCGTCTGTTTATCCGGACACAAAAGGCGCTCTACTGCTTTGCAAACTGATTGTTTATGATCCCGAGGAGCGGATCGTCAGGTAATTACCGGCCCGGATGCGTGAATTGCGCAGTCCGTTCCAATCTTTGAGATCCTGAATGCTCACCCGGAATCGGCCAGCAATGGCTTCGAGGGTGTCGCCTTGCTGGATTCGATAGCGCTGGGAGGTGGATCCCCCCTCTCTGACAAGAAGGTTCTGGCCAGCATAGATACGAGAACTGGACAGATTGTTCCAGCGCTTGAGAGAGGCTATGGTCACGCCATGACGCCTGGCGATACTTTCGAGGTTGTCCCCGGACCGCACACGATAGGTGGCTGCACTGGAAGAACTCGATACTGGCTTTGAAACAGCAACTGTCGCCGTACTACCTGCTGCAGATGGCCTGATTTCCAGTTTCTGCCCCGGATAGATATTGGAACCACGAAGGCCGTTCCAGGCTCGCAGTTTTGCGGCGGTAACGTTATATCGCTCGGCAATCGCACCGAGTGAGTCCCCGGATCTGACCAGATAGGTAGTTGCCCCGGGAGATACTGGCTGCCGGGCTGAAGGTTGTTGAGTTGCCGCCTGGGGGGCCGCAGCACTGGTCGAGGAACGGCTTGCTGGCTGTTGCTTGACAAGCAGTGTCTGGCCAGGAAAGATGATGGAACCACGAAGGCCGTTCCAGGCCCTCAGTTTTGCGGCGGTAACGTTGTAGCGCTCGGCAATCGCACCGAGTGAGTCCCGCCTGCGAACCGTGTAGCGTACTTCAGTGCTGCCACTTGTGGAGGAAGTCCGGGGTTGTGTTCCGGCCCTGGCTGTTGTGGTGCGTGTCGGTCCTGGAGCAGGAGATCTGGAGGGAGGTCGAACAACCAGGAATTTTCCGGCCGTAATCCGGTTACCTCTGATGCTGTTCCAGGAACGCAGGTTTGCGATGGAAACACCGAAACGCTCAGCAATGGTCGAAAGTGTATTGCCGCGTTGAATCCGGTACTGTCCGGAGCCAGCAGGGGCTTGTGAGCGGGCTGTTGTACGGGAGTTTGATGCGACAGGTGCAGGAGATGAGCGGGGAGCAGGTCCGGGAACCTTGAGACTCTGCCCGATTCGAATCGTCGAACTGCGCAGGCGGTTCCATGCCTTGAGCTGGCTAACGGAAACACCGAAGCGGGTACCGATCCTGGAGAGGGAGTCCCCGGAGCGAACGGTGTAGCGACCGGTTGGTTGTCCACCGGATGAGGCTACTGGGCTCAATCCATCGGGCTGGACAATCAGGTAGCGCCCGGCGCGGATACGGGAATTGGCGAGCCCGTTCCAGGCCATCAGGTTCGCAATGCTGACCCTGAACCGTCGGGAGATGCCACCCAGGGTATCACCACCTGCGATTCGGTAGCGACCAGTTCCGGGTTCAAGCAGTCCTCCGGCCCGGGCTCCGTAGTAGCGGTAGATCTGGAGTTTGGTGGTTGTCGGTACGACAAGGTTCAAGCCTGCTTGCAGGGTGTCTGTTGCGGGGATGGAATTAGCTGAGGCAAGCTGTGCGACTGTGACCTTGTGGCGCTTTGCAAAAGCCTCCAGTGTTTCTTCGGTTCGAACCTCGTGGCTACGCCAGTTCAAACGCTTGTCAGCAGGAACCTTTGCAATTTCCTGTGCATAGCGGTCACTGCCATCCCGGGGCAGCCGGAGATCGTACATGTAGGGAGGGGTGGCGGAGCGCAGCAGGGCAGGGTTGAGGTCCTTGATTTCTGAAATGGTGCTGCCGGTGATGTCCGCAATCAGTGCAAAGCTGGTTTCGACATCTGTCTGGATCGTGTTGTACTGCAGTACCGGTGCGGGATCAAGTTTCTTGCCAAGATCGAAAATATCCAGATTCTTGCCGACGAAGGTCATTGCCAGTATGATTGGCACGTAGTTGCGGGTCTCGCGTGGTAGCTGGCGTTTGCGGACAAGCTCCCAATAGTCGCGGCTGCCGGTCCTGCGGATGGCAGAAGAGACACGGTTTGGACCGCTGTTGTAGGCCGCCATGGCCAGGTACCAGTCATTGAACTCAATGTAGAGATCCTTGAGGTGCCTGGCTGCAGCACGGGTGGCTGTTTCCGGGTCGTAGCGCAAATCCACGTATCGATCCTGCTTGAGTCCGTACTGTCTACCGCGTGAAGACATGAATTGCCACATGCCGGTTGCCGACATGTAGGAGCGGGCAGTGGGTTTGAATCCAGATTCGGCCATGGCAAGGTAGAAAAACTCCTCAGGGATATCCTCTTCCTCGAGAATGCGCTTGATCATGGCCTTGTAGGCGTTGCCGTATCCCAGGGAGTTGCGCATGGTAGCCATGCCCTTTGCACTGGTCGTGAAATAGTTGATCAGTCTCTTGACTGCGTCATTGAGAACCAGTGGCAGCTGGGACGGTGTATGGAGCAAGCGCTCCTCGTCGGTCAGCTCCCGTGGGACGGGGGGCAGGGACAGTTCGATCAACTCGTCGAGCTGTGAGAAATCTTCAGACTGGACCGCCGGAATCTCAGTATTAAGTGACGACAGGAAGTCGTCCTGGGCAGGCAACACCGCAAGCTGCACCGCTGTGGCGTAATCATCCGCAAAAAACTCTTCAAGCAGCTCTTGCTCAGGTGGCAGTGTCTCGGGGTAGACCTGTTCGGCCTGTGAAGCAGGCTCGGTATCCAACGGTTGTTCAGACCGGGTGTCCGGAATGGGGATTGGCGCCCGGGTTTGGCCAGTGAAGCCTGGACGGGAGCAGGCGGTCAGGAACAGGATGCAACATAAGAGTCCTGCAGATTCAAGGATTCCAAACAACCTGAACGTATTCTTTGTGGATAGCAATTGACTGACTTAGGTGTAGATTCAGGCAGGAAGGTTACCTGGACTGGCACTTATCCTGCTCAGAGATTATTGCTTTAGCTTATCGCATGAGTTGAACAATTGAGGTAGTGCATTGTGTTGTTGAGACGGTACCGGCCAGGAAGTGCAGCAGGGCCTGTGCAAGGCTGGATAATCCGGGACATTGTGAAGCTTTGACTGTATCAGGCTTGCGATTCGATTCGGGCTTATATCCGATTTTTTCAAACAACCACCCTTAAAAAACTCCTGGCCTCGTCTTCGGAAGGGTCAGGATTATGACCAGCACCATTTGTGGTCAAGCAGCGGACGATGTTGGCGATGACGCCCGAACGAGGAATTGTGAGGAAAACGTGACGGCACAGCCGCGTCGAGTCCAGTGCGATGTCCCTGTACTGACTGATCGTCGATCCTTGAGAGGATGCGGCAATGATCAAGGCACACCAAGCCGTTCAGGACATCCTTGAGGGCGCTGAAACGGACTTTCGACGCGTGTGGGTGATCTGTGCACAGAGCTTCAGCAGCAAAGCTGGTCTCGGGCATCTCAACAGCACTTCAAGCATTGTGTATCTGGAAAATCGGTTCCGGCTATATCTTGCTGATGTCAACATCCGGGGCTTTCATTGCGGTGTGTATTGAAGCTCTCACCAGAGGCGGACCCGGACTGCTGGCAAAGTTGGTCATTAGTCTCGTCACTTTTTCAGCTCATTCTGTCCACCCGGTTATACCTTTTACGCATAGTGATCACTCCCGTCATCTCCAGTACCGTGATCATGCTCATAACGGTCACTGTGATGCCAACTGTATTCAACATGCTTGATAGTGTGCCTGCGGGTACAAATCCAGTTTCAGGCCTGTTAGCTCAGGAATCACAATGATTGTCATGGCAGTGCTGTTGCTGCGAGGAACTGGCATCATCTGTGGACGCATTGCAGGATCATTCTTCGGACTTCACGACACCCGGCTTGTGAGTGAGGCATCCTGGGTCGGGATCCCGGAGGGGGGATATGAAGGAATCAACCTGAATTTCGGTACTGACTTCCAGGTCCTGCTGCCAGTGTTTGTCCTTGTCATGGTTGTCAGTTCAATCAAGACGGTCGGGGAGATCATTGCCATTCAGCGTGTGTCATGGCGCAACCCACGTGCCACAGATTTCCGAATCACCCAGGTTGCGGTGGTGGCAAACAGTGTCGGGAACATCCTGTCGGGTCTCACATGTACTGTGCCGAATATGCCCTTGTCCACCTCAACGGTAGTGACCCAAATCACCGGAGCTGCATCGCGCAATGTCGGCAGATGCATCGGGATTCCGTTCACGATACTGGCATTCATTCCCAAGACAATGGCTGTTGTGCTGGCAATCCCTGATCCAGTCATGGGGGCAACCCTGATCATCCTGCTGGCCATACTTTTTGTAGGGGAAGCCAATGTTCTCGCTTCGATCCGGAACCGTCATGCAGGGCTCCAAGCTCGGCTACCAAGTCTGGGCGATCGCGATCTATCTGATTACCACGGGCCTCAAGGGTGTTGCGAGCATGAAGCTGCACCGCGACCTCGGCATCACGCCGAAATCGGCATGGCACCTGGCGCACCGCAGCCGCTGTTGGCAAGACAGCCGTGGTTGGCGCGAAGGATCGGGCAACCAACAAAGTTGCGGCCAAGGTCGTGAGTTCCACTGACAAGGAAACGCTGCAAGGATTCGTGAAGGATTACGCAGCACCAGGAGCGACTGTCTATAGCAACGATGCCGGAGCCAACGAGTCGCTTCCGTTCGACCATGCCACTGTCAAGCACTCACTCTCCGAGTACGTCAAGGGAGGCGTTCATACCAATGGAATCGAGTCGCTGTGGTCGATGCTCAAGCGTGCCCACAAGGGCACGTTCCACAAGCTGTCTCCCAAGCACCTTGACCGCTACGTGCAGGAATTCGCCGGACGCCACAACATCCGCGAACTGGATACGCTCAAGCAATTGGGTGCCATCGGTGACGGCATGGCAGGGAAGAGGTTGCGGTATCGGCAACTCATCGCTGCTAATGGCTTGCCATCGGGAGCACGTGCGTGAGTGCGCGGGAGACGCCATGTAGCATAAGCCGAAACAGCAATCCAGCAAGCCCGTCGAGATGGATGTCGTCCACCCGTCCTATCAGCCGAGCAGGGCGGAACTGCGGCAAGACCTTCGCGTGGACGCAACCTTCAAGGAAGCGATCAAGGCGCTGGTTGCGCCCGTCGCGGTTCGCTACGTCAAGTCACCGAAGCGAGACGGCTAGCCGCTGCCGCTAGTTGTTCGGGAATCGCCGAGTCGACTCTCTGGCTGACGCAGAATCCTAGCGTATACGAGCCTCAATTGCGAACCACAGTCGGATCGCGTCACAGGAAACGTTCACGCCACGCCCGGCGAGTAGGTGCTCGACATCCCCATAAGCTCAGGCAGAACCGATTGCTCTTGTGCCAACGTCCCCGTTATTATAATTTGGAGTGGAAAATTTAATAGCAAGTCAGCATATTGCGAAAATTTGAATAAGGACTGTCTATCATGCAACGCGGAGAAATCGGGGACAATGACGTGACGAGCGCCGGCTCTGAGTCGGTTCAAGCCTTTGTACCGCTGCCGCTGCTGCCGCAACCACCCCTAGTGCTGGCTGGCGCGCTGCAACAGTTGCTGGAGTCGGCGGTGCTGGCCCTGGGGCGCCTCGACAGCGTCTCGACTCTCCTTCCGAACGAGGCCCTTTTTCTGTATACCTAAGTGCGCAAGGAAGCGGTGCTTTCGTCGCAGATCGAGGGCACGCAGTCGTCGCTGTCGGATCTACTACTCTTTGAACTTGAGGAAGCGCCCGGGGTGCCGCTGCACGACGTGCTCGAAATCTCGAACTACGTGGCAGCGCTCCAGCACGGCTTGCGCCGCCTGCGGGATGGTTTTCCCCTGTCGAATCGCCTAATCCGCGAAACCCACGGCGTGCTGTTGTCGAGTGGCCCGGGCCATGTCAAAACGCCCGGTGAGTTCCGCCGCTCGCAAAACTGGATTGGCGGCAGCCGACCGGGTAATGCTGCCTTTGTGCCGCCGCCGCACACCGCCGTACCCGACTGCATGACGGAGTTTGAGCGATTTCTCCATGCCGAGGACGACGGGTTATCCGTATTGCTGCGGACGGGGCTCGCGCACGTGCAGTTCGAGACCATTCACCCCTTCCTCGACGGCAACGGGCGCGTTGGTCGGCTGCTCATAACACTGCTGCTGTGCCACGCCGGTATGCTGCGCGAGCCGCTTTTGTATCTGAGCCTGTATTTCAAGCAACACCGCAGTGATTACTATGACCTGTTGAATCACGTGCGCCGCACCGGAGACTGGGAGAGATGGCTCGTCTTCTTTCTTGAAGGAGTGAAGCAGACAGCCGAGGGTGCGGTCTCCACCGCCGAACGTCTGTCCATAATGTTTCAGCAGGACCAAAACGGCATCCAAGCTGCTGGTGGTCGGAGGGTCGGGTCGGTGCTCCGCGTACACAACGTGCTCAAGAAGCGAGCGATTTTATCGCTGCCGGCGGCAAGTCGCGATACCGGGCTCTCCTTTCCGACAGTCGCCTCAGCCATGGAACTGCTGGTCATGCACGGAGTGGCGCGGGAGATCACCGGAAGAAGCCGCAACCGACTTTTCGCTTATGACCAGTATCTCTCCATCCTCAACGAAGGAACCGAGGTGTCTTGATGTCGGATATAGCCAACCTCCAACCCCACCGTGAGATCGGCGGTTGGGTAATATCTTATATAGGCCCCATTCGTATCGGATGCTGGCTGGAGTTAGTCCGGGAATTTTTTCCTGAAACCTTGTTATTGGAGATTGTTGAGGGATGTCTGCAGACAAACCACTGGTTGCTGTCGTGATGGGGAGCACCTCGGACAGCGACACGATGAAGGCGTGCACTGACACATTGAAAGCTTTCGGTGTAGCCCATGAGTGGAAGGTGATGTCAGCTCACCGTACACCGGACTATACATCCAGGTACATTTCGTCGGCCGGGGAGCGAGGTATCCGTGTGATCATTGCTGCTGCAGGCGGTGCTGCTCACCTGGCCGGTGTCTGTGCTGCGCATACGATTCTGCCGGTTCTGGGTGTGCCGATGCCGAGCATACTGGATGGCATGGATTCGTTGCTGTCAACGGTACAGATGCCTGGCGGCATCCCGGTTGGGACTCTGGCAATTGGCAAGGCAGGCGCGAAAAACGCAGCGCTGCTGGCGATTGCAATGCTGGCGACAACAGACAGCGCCTTGCGGGACAAGCTCGTGGAGTTCCGTCGGGAGCAGGCCGCGAAGGTCCTGCAGGCTGAGCCCGGTTAGGATGTCGGACAACCAGCGCCTCAGTTTGGTACTCTGTCGGCCAACATGCCCTTGCATCCACTTGTAATCCTGATGACCGCAATTGCGGTCGTATTCTTCCTGATTATCATTTTGCGCGTCAATGCCTTCATGGCGTTGATCATGGCTGCGATGACAGTCGGGCTGCTCTCCCCGCAGGTGGAACTGGCTGCAGTGATGCCTACCATTGCGGGCGATTTCGGATCGGTGTGTGCGAGCATTGCTATCGTCATTGCCCTGGCCGCACTGATCGGTCAATGCCTGATGGAAAGCGGTGCGGCGGACAAGATCGTACGTGTCTTCGTGCGTGCTCTGGGCGAGAAGAATGCTTCCCTATCCATGCTCAGCAGTGGGTATGTCCTGTCTGTTCCTGTGTTTTTCGACACAGTATTTTATTTGCTGGTGCCGCTTGCGCGAGCGATGCGGATCCGGTTGGGCAACCATTACCTGTTGTTCCTGATGGCCATCTCCGCTGGTGGAGCGGTGACCCACTCGATGGTACCTCCGACACCGGGGCCGCTGGTGATGGCCGCTACGCTGGACATTGACCTGGGCACGATGATCCTGGTAGGTGCGGCGATCGCCATACCCATGTCCCTGTCGGGCTGGCTTTTCAGCATCTTGCGTGACAAGCAGCTCGATATTCCCTTGAGGGAGACGCCGGGACTGTCGCTTGAGGAACTGGAGAGTCTTTCACGTCAGGCAGACAAGAAGCTGCCAGGATTCTTTCTCTCGATGCTGCCAATCATCCTGCCGGTTGTGATGATTGCTTCCAATACGCTGACCGGTGCGTTGCATGTGGAGGGTACCCTCCGGCAGTTTACGGCCTTTGCTGGCAATCCCAACTTTGCGTTGCTGGCTTCCGCCATCATTTCTCTTTACCTGGTGGCCAAGCAGAAAGGCTACACCCTTTCGCAGTTGGCCAAGCCGGTTGAGACGGCACTTGCCAGTGGCGGGTTGATTATCCTGATCACGGCAGCGGGGGGCTCATTCGGCAAGATGCTGGTTCATGCGGGGGTTGGTAAAACGATCGGGGAGATGTCCCAGGAGTTCGGTGTCCCTGTGCTGTTATTGAGCTTCCTGCTGGGCACCTTGCTGAAAGTGGCGCAGGGCTCGGGCACGGTTGCCATGATCACCGTCTCGTCCATCATGGCTCCGATGGTCCTGGAAACACCGCCCGGATTTCATACGGTTTACGTTGCCTGTGCGATTGGGGCAGGCTCGCTGGTCGGCTCCTGGATGAACGATTCCGGATTCTGGGTCTACAAGCAGATGTCCGGGCTGACCGAGACAGAATCCCTGCAAACCTGGACACCGCTGCTGGCGGTCATGGGCCTGGTCGGGTACATTGTGACGCAGATTGCAGCGCTCGTTTTTCCCTTGATCTAGGCCTGCCGGGCGCAGTCCGGGCAAGGGCTGGCGAAGAGTCGATTTGTGCCTGCAAGCGGGCGGTCCGAGAGGTTGATTCTCGGTTATAATAAAGGGGTTCCCCCGCGATCATTTCATGCCCAGAAACCCTTCCGAGCCCTCTGACAAGCAGCCAGTGACACTACCTGCAAGAGTGGATTCAAACATCCGTCCCATCGACATCGAAAACGAGATGCGCAAGTCGTATCTCGACTATGCGATGTCGGTTATCATCGGTCGTGCACTGCCGGATGTGCGGGACGGACTGAAGCCGGTCCAGAGACGGATTCTTTTTGCGATGCGGGAAGAGGGACTGCGTTCCAACCGGCCACCGCGCAAGTGCGCTCGCATAGTGGGACAGGTGATGGGGAAGTATCATCCCCACGGGGATTCCTCGATCTACGACACGCTGGTCCGGCTGGCCCAGAATTTCAGCATGCGCGTGTTGCTGGTAGACGGGCAGGGTAATTTCGGTTCAGTTGACGGTGACCCTCCGGCGGCCATGCGTTACACAGAGGCGCGACTGGCGCCTTATGCCGAGACATTGCTGGAAGATATCGACATGGACACGGTTGATTATCGGCCAAACTATGACGAATCTTCCGAGGAGCCGGAGTCACTGACGGCAGCTGCTCCCAACTTGCTGATTAATGGTTCCAACGGCATTGCGGTCGGCATGTCAACGAACATCCCGCCACACAACCTTGTGGAGATGGTTGATGCTGCGATCCTGCTAATCCAGCACCCCAACACCAAATTTGACAGGATTACCCAGATTGTCCGGGGTCCGGATTTTCCGACTGGAGGGATCCTGTGTGGCCGCTCGGGTATATTGCGGGCCTACGAGACGGGTCGGGGGCACATCCTTGTCCGGGCAAAGGCTGATATCGAGACCAGAAGCAAGGATCGTTATTCGATTATCGTCAGTGAAATCCCCTACCAGGTCAACAAGGCTCGCCTGATCAAAAGAGCAGCAGAGCTGGTCAACCATAAGAAGCTTGAGGGGATCAGTGATATCCGTGACGAAAGCGATCGTCAAGGCATGCGCATTGTTTTCGAGCTCAAGCGTGGTGAAGAGCCGAACGTGGTGTTGAACAACCTGTTCAAGCACACTGAATTGCAGACTGGCTCCGGGGTCGGGGTGCTGGCGATTGTCAATGGCAAGCCTCGTGAACTGGGGCTGATCGAGTACCTGAAACTTTTTATTGCACATCGCCAGGATGTCGTGCGGCGACGCACGAGTTTTTTGTTGCGCAAGGCGCGGGCCCGGGAGCACATCCTGCTGGGATTTGCCAAGGCGTTGGAGCGTATTGATGAAGTCATTGCACTGATCCGTGGGTCCAGGAACCCGCAAGAGGCCAAGAAAGGCCTGATGGGTGAGTTGGAGATCGACTTCAGAGAGTACCTGCGGGCAGGTGCCCAGTTCAGCAATGAACTGTTTGATTTCAGCGAACAGCAAGCGCAGTCAATCATCGAGTTGCAATTGCAGCGCCTGACCGGCATGGAGCGTCAGAAAATTGCAGATGAACTCAGGGAACTCCAGGCAAAGATTGCCGGGTATGAGGAGATCCTCGACTCGGAATCCATACTCAACACGCTCATCATCAGAGAACTGCGTGGGCTGAAGAAAAAGTTCGGATCCGAACGACGAACCGAGATTGGTGGAGAAGTCGGGAATCTCTCGATTGAGGAGTTGATTGCCGATGAAGAGATGGTCGTGACAATGACCAAGAATGGCTACCTGAAGCGGACTCCGCTCGATATTTACCGCAAGCAGGCTCGTGGTGGCAGGGGACGCCTTGGCATGGGCACCCGTGATAACGACCTGGTGGAGCGGTTGTTCATCGGTTCGACACACTCCTACATCCTGGTATTCACCAACCTGGGGCGGGTGTACTGGCTCAAGGTTTACAACCTGCCTGAGGTGGGAGCTTCAGGGAAGGGTCGAAATATAGTAAACCTGCTCAATCTCAGGCAAGAAGAGACTGTGCAGACACTGCTTCCGCTCAAATCCTTTGATGAGGATTTGTCCATCGCCATGGCAACTCGCCTGGGCACAATCAAGAGATGTGAACTGGAGGTCTTCTCGAGGCCACGCTCACGTGGGATCGTTGCCCTGAACCTGATTGAGAAGGATGAGCTTGTCTCGGCAAGACTTTGCGAGAAGGGCCAGGAGATATTCCTGGCGACACGGCTGGGAAGGGCGATCCACTTTGCCAGCAAGGACGTGCGTTCGATGGGCCGGACGGCAAGAGGGGTGAGAGGCCTCCGGCTGAAAGAGAACGATTACGTGATCGGAATGGTCTGTGCGGATAAAGAGCACTTGGTTCTCACCATCAATGAACTCGGTTACGGCAAGCGCACAGCAATCAACAGGTACCGGTTAACCCGTCGTGGCGGTCAAGGTGTGGAAAACACGAAGATCACAGGGAAAAATGGAGAAGTTGTCGCGATCATGCAAGTAAGCAGTGAGGATGAAGTCATGCTCATCTCACGTAATGGCAAGATCCTGCGGATTGACTCAGACAAGATCCGGGCTACTGGCCGCTTGGCTCAGGGTGTGCGCCTGGCAAACCTGGAGGCGGATGATGCGATTGCAGCGGCGACAGTGGTTCCCGACACTGAGGAGCTTGCAGCCCTGGAACTCAATGAGGATGAGGTCAACAACAATCTCGAGATTCTGGACATTCAGTAAATCGGAATTGCAAGCCCTGTCAGGGCGAGCTGGCAGGTTCAGCCTCGTGTGACAGGCTGGCAGCCTTGCCTGGCTCCAGCACTGTCAGGCTGACCTGTTCGAGTGGGCGGCGTACATCGTTGCGCTTGCGAGGCGGTCCAATCCAGAGAGTCGAGATCGCTACCACGGGGGCTTGTTGCCCTCCAACCCTCTGGCCCAGGATGCGTAGCGGGTAATTCCCGGCAGGCAGGTCTGCTGCAACTTTTACGTCAAGAAAGGTTTCGGGGATAACGATATTGTCTCCATCAGCGGAAGGGCCAAAGAACTGGTCAGCCCGGAAGCTGCCGCCTGTTACCGAAATCCCAGGGTGGGGTTCATCGATCCAGACTTGCACGGCCTCATCAAAACCCGGCTCGCGCACCAGCAAGACACCAAGGCGCTGTGTATTACCGGCGACTACATTGAGTGCTTCCGGATCGGACAGCAAGGCAAAACCTGGCAGACGTTGTTCAAGACGCAACCTGTAAACCATGTCGGGTCCACCACGGTCGATCCGTTCGTGTACGACGAGTCGATATTTTCCAGCGGTTGCCGGTTTGTAAAACAGCAGGGAGTCGGGGTTCCCGATGACCGTCCCCTGTCCGCTCATCAGATCATCATGTTCTGCCAGCAGGTTCCCGGCAGTGTCATAAAGCTCCAGTACGGTGTCGATGGCTGGCAAGCCAAGCTGGACAGCCAGCGTGGTGGCAACCAGTGGCTGACCAGCCTGCAGGGTAATCCAGTATTCATCTTCCTCACCGGGGGTTTCCAGTGAGCCATTGCAGGCTGCTCCCTCAGGAGTCAGGGTAATTTCCCGGCAATCCGGCTCAGGCATGTCCGAGATCTCGAAACTGAGACTGTCTGTGATTCCGGATGGAGAACCGGACCACAGGCGCCACAAGCCTGAGCGGGTGTTATCCGGGATTTTGAAACGGACTGTCAAGCGATCCGGTTGTCGATCCAGTATCTTGCCTTCAAGCCTTTGTGCGGCAAAATCATCCGTTCGCATCGGGATGGTGTAGGGGAAGGTCAGGCGATAGTACTCGGCACGCCTGGCAGGAGCCAGCCATACGGTTTCGATGGTTGCGAGGCCCCGGCCAGTTATGGAGATGCTAACAAGGGATCCGATTCTGGCACCAAGTGGAAAGGCAGCCTCCACCTGGGGTAGCTGGCTAATGCGCAACATGTATACACAGTTCCGGGCACAGTTGACACGTTGAGGGCCGCGGTATTGATCGAGTTTCAGGTAGTAGCGTCCTGAATCCTGAAAGGTATGCGCGAGGAAGGGGGTTTCGAGGTAGTCATTGCGGTCATCATTGAAAGCCACTTGTCTGCCCGAGGAATCCACAAGAGTCATATCGTTTTCAAGGAAGCCACCGTACTCCAGTGAGCGCAGGTCAAAGGACCAGAGCTGATCTGCCTGGGCATCGAATGCAAAGAAATCGATGTCGGTCAGCTCGTGCATGGCGCCCTGGAGCACCTGGGGCTGGAGCACAAGCAACTGCGCCCTGTCCCGGGTGTTATTGGGTTCGGATTCGGGGGTGGAAGGCAACTCGTCCACGTTGAACAGCCGTGAGTTAGCCCGTCCAGCAGGTGTGACGAGGGTGGCGATATGGGGTCCGAGGGCTGCATCCGGATGAATGCGGATCCTGCCTTGCAGGACACCCTCTGCGGTGAGGGAGTCTGTTTCCCAGCTTAAATGAGGAGAATCGAACTCCAGGGTGGCCGGGGCAGCGAGGTTCTTGCCGGTCAGCCTTGCATCCACGGTGACACCAAGCCTGCCACCGAGGGGCTCAATGCGGTCCACCCAGGGACCGGCGGGGTCTTCTGCGGCAAGGGCGCAGACTGCCAGCAGGAGAGCTGCCAGCATGAACCTCGGCAGGTACATCAGGGGGCTAGCTGAACAGTTCGTGAACGGGTTCTCCACCGTCATTGATTCGTATGGGTCGACCCAGTGCATGATACTCCTTGCCATTGTCGATTCCCAGGGTGTGGTAGATGGTGGCCCCAAGGTCTTCGATGGAGACAGGATGATCCCTGGGTTCTGCTCCCAGCGAGTCCGAACTCCCGATCACCTGACCACCCTGGATACCGGCACCGGCCAGGGCGATTGAAAAGACCCCCGGCCAATGATCCCGCCCGGCAGAGTGGTTGATCTTTGGTGTGCGGCCAAATTCACCGATTGCGACCACCAGTGTACTGGCGAGCAAGCCTCGCTGTTGCATGTCTTCGAGCAGTGTTGCAAATGACTGGTCGAACTCCGGATAGAGCTTCTTGTTGGTCTGGTCGTTATCGGAGTGGGTGTCGTAACCGTTATGAAAAAGTGTAACCAGCCGGACACCTGCTTCGATGAGTCGGCGAGCCAGCAAGGCACCCTGGCCACCGGTTGTGCGTCCGTAGGCATCGCGAAGATGGTCCGGCTCGGCAGCGAGGTTGAAGGCCTGCTTGGCCCGGGGTGAACTCACAAGGTCAAGGGCCTTTTGATAGAAGTGATCCATGCTTTCGACGACACCGGATTTTTCGACTGCTTCCAGCCGGGCGTCCAGGCTGGCCAGCAATCGGGCGCGGCCCCGGGCTTCTTCAAGCCCCATACCGGTTGGCAGGGTCAGGTCCTGCACGGAGAAATTTTCCTTGGCGGGGTTGCCGGCTATGAAGGGATCATAGGCAGATCCCAAAAAACCGGCATCGGCACTAATGTCCTTGCCGGGGATGACGACGAAGGGTGGCAGCCCGTTGCGAGCACCGAGTTCGCGGGCAACGACGGAGCCATAGACGGGGTGCTTGTAGGCATTGTTGGGGCGTTGTCCCGAGAAGGCGTACTGCTTGGCCTTTTCGTGGATAGCCTCGTGGGAATACATAGAGCGCACGACAGCGAAGCTGTTGAAGTTCCGGGCGCATCGCGGCAGCAGTTCACTGAAGGAAACACCGGGTACCGAGGTCTGGATTGCCTTGAACCCTCCCCTGATCTCGGAAGGGGCGTTCGGCTTGGGATCAAAGGAGTCGTGCTGGCAAAGTCCTCCGGTCTGGAAGTAGATCAGGCAAGAAACATCGCTTTGGCCCGGTGAGGCGGCCAGCAGTTGTGCCAGGGAGATGCCCCCGAGCGAGACTCCTCCAACTCGCAGGAAATCCCTTCTGCTGCTGGGTGCGCGCATCTGTGACAACTGCATGAAAGATCTCCCTAGAGGTTCATCTGAAACTCTTTTGTGTTGAGCATAGCCCACAGGACATTGGCCAGGCTGCGATTTCTGGGACGGCCTGCAGCCTCTTCGGCTGCCAGGTAGTCCAGTACTGACTTCCATTCGGTGTCTTGAGGCTTCCGGGAGTAAGCCCGCAGGTAAAGCTGTTCGACAATTTCACGATTGTCAAGACCGCGCCGGACAAGCTCGTCAAGGATAAATGTATCGGCATCAAGCCGACTGCTCAGGACATCCCCGTTCATCATCTGCAGTGCCTGTGACAGCGAGGGAGTGTTCGAGCGAGCCCCCATGATGTCACGGCGAGGGTGCCCGAATGTGGTCAGGAAATAAGTGGCTCCGATACTGGCGATGAGCTGTTTGGACGAGGTATCGGGAGGATAGTTACTGAAGGACTCGGAGACCCCCGTGACTTGGCTGATGGAGTCAAGCAGCACCTCGGCCGGCAGTTTGCGGGGAGTGTAGCGGGCAAAAAGTACATCTTCCAGGGGGTCTTCACCGCCTGGGCGTGAGTTTGTGTGGGCCGCAAGCTGGTAGGTCCGGGAGTTCAGGATCAGCCGGTGCAGGGCCTTGAAGCGAAATCCTGAATCAATGAAGTATTGCGCAAGCGCATCCAGCAGTTCCGGATGGGTTGGGCGGTTAGTTGACCGGAAATCATCAAAGGGTTCTACGATACCGCGCTGGAAGTACTCATACCAGATGCGGTTCACAGTAGCCCTGGCGAACTGCATTTGCTGTTGCTGGATGATCCAGTCAGCCAATACGGTTCGTCGGTTACTGTCAGCAGGGATGGCGGGAATTTTGCCGTCAAGGAATCGTGGAGCGACAGGCTGTTTGGTCAGCGGGTGCATGATCTCGCCTTGGCGGTCGTTGTACCAGGTGCGCCGGTACTGGCCATAGCCGTGTTTGACCCGGGTGCGCGCCAGGAAGGCAGCCAGTCCAAAGAAATCGTCCTGGGTGAGGTTCTCGAGGGGATGATTGTGGCACTGGGCGCATTCGAGCCGTTTTCCCAGGAACAGGCGGGTGATGGTCGGGACAGCCTTTTCGACTTCAAACTTCTTGAGCATGAAGTCGATAGCCGGGTGCCAGAAATTGCCGGCGGGGTGCATGGAGGTATCACCGACTGCAGTAATCATTTCATGGGCTGTGCGGTCATAGGGCCAGTCCTGCTGGATACTCTGATGCAGCCAGCGTTTGAAGGAGCCGTTGGTGCGGCCCTGGGAGTAGTACTGCGAGTTGCGGAACCAGTCTTCGAACTTGACCAGCCAATGCGTGGAATACTCGGCACTGTCCAGCAGTTCATTGATCAGGAGGCTGCGCTTCTCAGGGTTGTAGCTGACCAGGAATTGATCGGTCTGCTGCAGGGTGGGCAGCATGCCTGTGACATCCAGGTAGACTCTGCGCAGGAAGGTGCGGTCATCGCTGAGCGGGAACGGCTCAATGTTGACAGCATGCAGCTTGTCGAAAATGTACCTGTCGATGCGGTTGCCAGCAGGGGGCTGGTTGTAATCCTTTGAAGCAAGTTGCGTAATCACTATGAACTGGGAAGTTGCTGTCTTGCCCATTGCACGGGCCATCACCGTGGTGATGCCGGGGCTACTTGCACGAATGCTTCCATCAGCCTGCAGATCCACGACAGCTGAATCATTCACTGAGAGGCGGACTTGTGCCGTCATGTCGCGAGTTGTGCCGTCGGAAAGACGACCGATCACGACGAGGGACTGGCTGGCATCCATACCCGCCAGTACCATTTCAGTGGGAACCATTTCGAGGCGTTCCAACTGAGTGCCCTGCGAGCCATAGGGGGTCCCCTGGCGGATCCATTCGAGGACGGTGTGGTACTCGTCTGATTCGGTTGTCATCAACTGTCCGCCGCCATGCGGGGAAACGAAGGCAGGCTTGGTGAGCAACAGGGAATCTTCAGGTGAACTTGTAGAGATCCTGCGACCGTCGTGACCGTTGCGGATCATCTCGTAATCGAGGTGGGGGTCTGAACCGTAGAGTGAGAGCTTGAACCCATTCTGGCCGGCCGGCGAGCCGTGGCAGGCAGAGGAGTTGCAGCCCTTGGTTGTCAGGATGGAAAGAAGGTCCCGTTCGAATCCGACGCCCATGACCGAGTCGCTCTCGGCAACCTCAACCTGTGCAACGGCAGATCCCTGTGTGCATTGGACCTTGACCTTGGTGCTGCCTGTTGATCTGGCGACGAGTTGATGCTGCTCAATGGTGACAATGCGGGGGTTATTGCTGAAGGCTTCGCAATTTGTCCCTCCGGGAATGATGAAGCGCTGCGTCGCGCCGGGATGGGCTAGCCGGATATTGGCTGGTTCCAGTGTCAGGGAAGCCTGTCCGGTAACAGCCAACAAAACTGCCCACAGTCCGGTGCAAAGAGTTGAACGCACTATTGAAGGGTAGTCGAAACAATGCCTTACTGCAAGGTAGGTCCAATGGAACAGGCCCTGATTTCCTGCTTGCACGGCACTTCAGAATTGCAATCAGTATTACTGACCAGCCACAGTTTGCAATATTGGGGAAGCCATCTGTAATGCGATGTTCAGAGGACAGCAATTGCATCATTCCGACAGTTCACCGGGGCAGTTATGCCACCTCTGCCGAGTCGCTGGCCCGTCTGCTTTGCCATGACCGCGCCAGCCTGTCGTTCAGTTGCAGAAACGCAGCATGAACTGGAAGTCAACAACGCCTCCCCGCCCCGATGTTGCTCCAGGCCGGGGGCAACGGCTGAAGATGCCGCACAGTGCCGGAGACTGACTGCAGGGGAAAACCCTAGATTGCGAGAAATGAAGCAAAGGTTTGAACAGCCGGTGTACCCTGGACAGGAGTTGACCAGTCATGGCAGGTTTTCAGTGTTGCCACAGTAGTCGGCAGGGTTTGAGCTTGGTGCGCTAGGATGGTGCAACTTCATGGACTTTCTCACTGCCCTTGCCTACCTGGTCATTCTTGCCCTGATCATCCTGAATGCAATCTTGGTTGCAAACATGAAGATCGAGGTGCGAGACGAAAACAAAGGTGAACCGTCTGAATGGACTACCTGAGCGAGCACGGGTTCATCCTCGTTTCCTTAGCGGTATACATCGCCATGTGCCTGGGGGTCGGCTGGTTTTTCAAACTACGTGCAGCCCAGGGAGTTTCCGAGTATTACATTGCCAGGCGTGAGTTGCCAGGCTGGGTCGTTTCACTTGCCTTTTTCTCGACGTTTGCCAGCACGAACACCTACATTGGCCAGGCTGGCCAGTCGTTCGCAGCAGGTCTCAGCTGGGTCTGGGTCGGAGTCTTCTGGACAGTCTTTTGCATGGTTTCGTGGCTTGCCATGGGCCCTCGGCTGCGGAACCAGACAGCAGGATTGAAGTCAGTCACGATCCCGGATTATCTGGATGCCCGCTACAAGGGAAGCCTTTCAAAGGCAACGCGGATTCTCGCGGCGTTCACTATCGTGTTCTCAACTGTCTGGTTCATGGCAGCGATTGCCAAGGGCTGTGCTCACTTGCTGAGTACTGTCATGGATGTTCCTTATGCCTGGGGGGCATTCGCATTGCTGGCAGTAACGTGTCTGTACACGGTGTTAGGTGGTATGTACAGCGTCATGTGGACTGATGCGATCCAGGGAGCTCTGATGCTGGTGGTTGCAGTGCTGATGGCAGTGATTCCGTTCCTTTATGTCGGAGGCGTGGGTCAGATGATGGAGAAGTTGTCGAACAGTACGCATGTAACTGCAACAGGAGAACCGATGGGTGACGGTCTGGTCGTTTTTTGCTCCCTGGTTTCCTTCACGTATGTACTGGGGATTGGTCTTTCAGTGGGTATGAAACAGGTAGCGGAGCCGCGCTGCCTGGTGCGTTTTTATTCAATTGGCGATGCCAAGGGCATGAAATTTGCCATGATCTGGACTCCGGTTTTGCTGGGTATTTCACTGATCTGTGTCATGGGGTTGGGAGCACTGGTGCATGGTATGGCGACTGATCAGGAAGCAGTCTACCTTGTCCAGAACACGGATGAGGTCGTCGGGTTTATGCTGGCCAAGTTTGACAATACATTTGTCAGCGCGTTGTGCATCACCGGACTGCTGGCTGCTGGCATGTCCTCGTTGTCATCCGTGACGCTGATTGTCGGGGCAGCCTGTATTGGTGATATTTGGCGTACCTGGAAACCGCTCCCGCAAGAAGGGGTCGTGTTCTGGACCAAGGTTGCGATGGTCGGGTATACGGTTGTTGTTTTCCTGGCCACGATTTACCCGATTACCGGGATCGTGGAACTGACCAGTTTTTCCGGTGCGGTGTTTGCTGCGAGTTTTTTCCCTGCAATATTCGGCGGGCTTTACTGGCGCTGGGGAACGGGGGCAGGGGCATTCTGGTCGATGACAATCGGGATTGCCTCATCGATTCTATGGCGCTTTGGAATCCGTTTCCGGGTTGATGGGCTTGCGGATGTGCACGAGATTATTCCGTCGTTCTGCATATCGCTTCTTGCCTATGTACTGATCAGCAGGTTGACTCCAGATATGCGACCTGACCGGGCACACCTTGACCGCCTTTTTAATACTGGCAACGGCAAGATCTGATGCACAGCCCAATTTGAAAAACGGTTGGCTTTCCGTCGGGGCATGCTGGATGAAGCGGATCGAAGGCAAGGAACCGCTCAGCACCGGGGCGAATACCAATTTATAGTAAGAGGGTCAAGGGGGGACAGCCATGCTGGACTACAAAATCGAAGGGAGCAATCTTGAGATTGTCCGCATCAAGCTCAAGGCAGGAGAGGAAATCATAGCCGAGGCCGGCAAGATGATCTACAAGACCCCCCAGGTTGACTGGAAAACGACTATGACAGGCAAGGGGTTTGGGGCCAAGATTCTGGGAGGGCTCAAGCGCAAGCTGATGGGGGAGTCCCTCTTTCTGACGCATTTCACGTGTCCTGTTGAAAGCGGTGAGGTTGGATTTGCCGGGGATTTCCCTGGACGGATCCGTCTAGTGACCCTTGACTACAGCTGCCCGGTACTTGTGCAGCGTGGTGGTTTTGTTGTTGCCGAAGCCAGTATCCAGTTGGATATCGCCCTCAACAAACGGCTTGGAGCTGGTTTTTTGGGTGGCGAAGGGTTTATTTTGCAGCGCCTGAGTGGCTCAGGACTCGCTTTTATCCACGCCGGTGGAGACCTGGTGGAATTCAACCTGGAGACAGGCGAGACATTGCAGGTCGATACCGGATGCATCGTCTGTTTCGAAGAGACGGTACAGTACAGCATTCAAATGGCGGGAGGCATCGCCACTTCCCTGTTTGGTGGGGAGGGCATGTTTCTTGCAACTTTGACCGGTCCAGGGCAGGTCGTTCTGCAGACGCTGACGCTGGGGAAGCTGCGCAGTGAACTCTCAGTCGGCAAGAATGTTCCAACATAGTGCTCGAAGCATGTACTCAAGCTGCCGGCGGCACTCGTGGAACCCCATATCGGCAATGGATCGCGCCAGATGGTGGTTTGCCATCATACCTCTCACGTTCAAATCCTCGATGCCGATGGTGTGGAACCGGCGCGTGAGATCGGTCGTGAGCTTGTGCTGGGCATCATTGCGGATGTTACCGCTGCGGGCATGCTAGCGGGATCGTAGCGACGGTGCCCCGCCACCGTACGCTCCGGGATCAACTTCCCGGCCGCCTCCCAACGCCGCAGGGTGGCGATGGACACGCCTAATACTTGGGAGGCTTCACCAATGGCAACCAATCTAATCATATAGATCATTATTGCATGGATATACATAGATACAAAATAAACTTCTCAAACCCTGACCTGGTCGCGTGCACTCTGCTGGCAACGGAACCCGAACATTCGGTGCCCCCCACAGCCTGCAGGGACGGTATAGCCTTCTAGAGACTACCCCGTGCAGACAATTCGATTTCCTGACCTGACCCCTTGTCCCTGAGTCGAAGAACTCCGTCCTGCCAAACCGCCTCGTTCACACCCTGGAAGCCTTCCGGCGTACGGGTCCAGAACATCAGGTAGCCAGCCTTGATCGTCGAACGAGCTGGTAGCCAGCGGTACAGCAGTTCGCCGAACATCCGACCTTGGGTCACGACCTCGCGCCGCGGGAGGTCGAACGCTTGTGTCCCGAATTCGAGACCCCGGGCCATCAGCCGGTCACTTGGATACGATTCCCATGTCTGGAGCCATGGAAACTCGCTGGTACGGAACAGATAGCCGAGCAACAGTCTCCTGGTCGGATGCAACGCAGTGACGAAGGCCCACTCGGAATCGGGATCCATGCGGTGGCCGGTATGGTCGATTGAATGCGACTCTAGCGGGGCCGCTCGCAGGTCCACGAGTTCGCCATTCTGTGCAGGAGCCAGCGGCCAATTGAACTCCATGCCGCCGATCAAGCGGTGCGCCATCCCGCCCCGAGAGTCTTCCTTGCGCGGCCTGGTTAGTGCCCGGTTGGGCGACATGTCAACTACAGTAACTCCCCGCTCCAGGAACGGTGATCCGATCGTGGCGTGCTCGGCCCAGTTTACCGGGCGATCGAAGTCCAGCAGGCTTGACAGGCTTGACTTCACGTACACGACATTCTCTCCTGGCAGCAGGCGTATTTCCCGGCTCAGCACTTCGTGCACGCGGGGGAGCGTGACAGATTGGCGCAGCACAATCGCGCCATCAGCGAGGTCGGCGAAATCGGTTGACCATTGCAGACGGTGAGCCTCGCCGTGGCCTCCCATCCCTGCATCCCGTTCGTGTTGGGAGGGTTGTCCGAATCCATCGACGCATATAAAATGACCGATCGACCCGCTGTGTCGCTCTGCACGCTGTCGCTCGCGATCAGCCCGTAGCGAGTCCCACAGCGGGTTCGTGTTTTGGGCGTAGTCCACCAGTGTGAGCGAGGGGAACGAGCCGCCGTTCTTCAACACCACCAGTTGGATGTGTTCGTTAGCGAGAAGAACCGCTTCACGGCCTTGATAGGAATACCCGGCGTCGACTTCCGCCCAAGCGGTCGAAAGCGTCGCTGCCAGCAAGACCATTACATGTAAGAAGAGCATGCCCGCATCCTAGCAGGTATGCCCTGGTGTTCAAGATCAGAAACACTCGATTGGAATCCATTATGTTCAAAGGTTGCGGGACTGTCCCCATCACTGCATTTGCACAGGACGGCTCGCTGGACGAGTTTATTCACGGTCACTTCCCAGCGGTTGGAGTCAGGATTGCGTTCGATATCCTTATAGTTCGAGTCAGCCACTTATGGTTGAAGATCAATCCGTTCACACGCTTGTGCGAAAGCAGCGACAAGTGGGTTCAGGGCAGCAGGATCCTCAAGTGCTTTCGCTATGTTGGTGTACAGGAGAAATTCTGTTATTAAGAGAGTCCTGAAGGAAATTCGCTACGTCTGCTGTCACATACCGATAGGATTGCGGTACCGCGAAATCGAGCTCGCGAAGCTGCATTGCGCTTACAGTATTCGGAAGACGCTTGACGTGTGCCAGCAGAATTGCGAACCCGTGTGAAAGCCCTTCAAAATACGTGTGAGAGTCTGCCCTGTCAATGCAGCCTTGATTCTGGTAGGTGGACCAAAGTGCCCGCAATGGAAGCCGCTCAACGTGCAGTACTGTTGCAACGGCAACTACGGCTTTAACAGGGGATGTTGAATATTTTCAGATGTCCGCGTCCTTCATTCGCGAATCACAGGGGAAGCGACGGCGGAATTCGACTGTTTTTGTACCGTCTGCAATATTATTTGTGTGACGAGGCTGAACGCTTATAAATACCTGGCTTGCAGACTGCGGGTTTGGTGGGAATACCAGCTGAGGGCCCTCTTTGTGTAATTCCGACATGTATTGCACAAGCTTGCTGGTCCTGCTTCCGTCCACGTGTGAGACACCCCTTTGATAGTGATAGAAAGCAGGTACGGGTTCTACCCTGTTTCTGCAGACGGTTGGTTATAAGGATGATCCCCCGATTCCAGTCGCTTCCAGTCGTCGTCGCCTTTTCGAGTATGGAAGCATTCTATGCCAACAAGGATATCGGCTCACACCTCCTGTGCGGGTCCGATAGCAGCGGTGGTGAGCGGCGTCGCGGTTGAGTCACCCTCAGAACCTTTCAGCTACTGTGTTAGCTGGGCAGTTGCTGACTGTACTCAGTCTGCAAACCAGCTTGTGTCCTTTAGGAAAGTGTTGGTAGTCATCGCTTGTAAGACTGACAATCCCGATCGGGATACAAGATCACTGGCGTGAGTGCCTCAAGTTGCTATAACGCCATTAACATCGCTCGCAGCACCAGTGCACTGTCTTATTTTGTGCTTATCGACCAACTCTTGAAGCATGGGAGTAAAGATCGACAACAACTGTCAGACAGAGTCCACGATCTTCTGTGTAGATCCAGGTGACCTCCCGGACCTTCCTGAATAATTCGGGCCTGGAGGTACCTTGCATCAGGACTTGTGTTGCCAGCAGGATGCCAGTCCCGAAAGCCGGGTTAACGAATGATCGAGGGATCATCCTCATAGTAGTACTCGAGATGGCATGCTGAACATGCAAAATAAATTCCTTCACCGCTATCGAAGATGGCTTGTTCATCCCTGTTTCGGGCTGCTTCCAGGGCAATAGTGGAGGCTTCGATCAAGGCAGTGGCGCGTTCCATCCAGTCATCCTTGTTCTTGGCACGCCCATCCATCATGAGCAGGTTGCCGACTTCCGTCAGAGTGAGAGCGCTTCTCTCGACAACTTCCCATTCTCCTTCATTCTCGGGGCGAATCTCATTCGTGCCTTCGTAGCTTATGATCGTGCCGACAGATTTCCAGACGATATCTGCATTGGGATAGACGACATCGTGCATCAGTTCGTGAATTGAGGCGACTGGCTTGAACGGAGGAGTGTAATTCCCTGAATCGTCCTTTACAGTTACGTTGCAGGCACAGACCAGCATGGTTATCAGGATGACTGGTATGCGGCTAGTTATTTGCCAAAAGCTGGAATCTTCCATGGGACACTCAACTGACATTATTACGATTCCGCAGTACGTTCCCCGTTCGGGTCCGTTTCCACAGTATGTTTTGTGTGTTTCTACTGTAGCGTGTGATTCAAAAAAATTCTGGTTTGAATCCCTGCGGGGATAGCCATGATTCACGGAATGGGTGCTCGATTTTGCTAGAGTTTTCAGAGACTCAACACGCTGTTGATTTGTGGCAATGCGTAATTGAGTTGGAACCTGACGGTGGGAGTCATCTACTTGCAGCATGTCGGGACAGCGTAAGGTAGTTTTTAGCTGCAACTTTTGTTGAGCAGGAAAGTTATAAGTTTTCATGTCTTTGCCAGCTTTTTTTGAATGGCTTGAGAATACAGGTGGGAGTGTTGCGATTCGTGAGTCGATTTTGTTCTACCCGCTGGTTGAGACAACCCATGTGCTGACCTTATGTCTTTTTCTTGGTATGACTGCTACGTGGGACTTGCGTCTGGTTGGACTGACGTTCCGCAAGATTCCGGTCTCACAGGTCCTGGACAGGCTGTGGCCATGGGCTATGGCAGGATTTGTTGTGATGGTGATCAGTGGTCTGCTGCTGTTTTATTCTGGTCCAGTCCGAGCCTCACAGAATATCTTCTTCCAGGTAAAAATGACTATGATTGCCCTGGCTGGACTGAATGCGTTTGTGTTTCATAAAACGGTGTACCGCTGGGTTGCTGAATGGGACAACGAGGCTGTCATACCGATGCGTGCCCGTGTAGCGGGGTTCCTGTCCCTGGTGCTCTGGAGTGGGGTTGTCGTATCTGGACGGATGCAGGCTTACAACTGGTTTGACTAACAGGGCCATTTTATGTCGCTTCTAGCTTTCTTTGAATGGTGTGAGACCACAACGATCGGGACGACGGTTCGTGATTCGATCTGGCTTTTCCCTGTCATTGAGTCTGTCCACTTGCTGGCCTTGGCCTTGCTGGGAGGAACGGTACTTGTTGTTGATCTTCGAATGCTTGGCCTTGGAATGCGGGAGAGGACGGTTTCGCAGGTGGCAAGATATGTCCAGCCCCGGCTGATTGGTTGCGTGGCAGCAATGATAGCGACGGGTGTTCCACTTTTTCTTTCGGAGCCCCTCAAGTGTTATTACAGTCCGCCGTTCTGGTACAAGATGATGTTCCTGGCACTTGCGATTCTGTTCACCTTTACGGTGCGGCGGCGTGTCGCTGCAGCCGCTGATGCGAACACGGGCTTGCTCCGGGAGAAGCTAGTGGCCCTGATATCCCTCGGACTCTGGTTGAGTGTGGGCTTCTCGGGCCGCTGGATAGCGTTCTACTAGGCCGGGAAATCCGGATCGGAAGTGGTTCTGGCAAAAGCCTTGCCAGCAATGGTTTGGGCTCTATCGTTTGGATTCCGCGGGGTTGTTTCCGTCGCTGGGGGCGCCAGTACCTGACGATCCCATGAACAGGTTCCTGCCGTCTGGAAATGTCAGGTTCCTACCGTTTGCTTTCATGGATCCATCCTTGGCCCGATAGCCATCCACCTTGATTTCCGTTCCGGGCATCAGGGATGTCTTTGTAAAGCCTCGCCGCAGCAGAGTGTTCGGTGTCCCGCCTTCGATCATCCATTTTTGGGTGTCCCCGGTCTCGAGTTTTACATCGATGTGGATCCAGGCGTGGGGATTGATCCACTCCATCCTTGTGACCGTCCCCTGCAACTGGATGGGCTGGTCGGCAGCGAACTCGGCAGAGAATGCATGATGTGCAATTACAGGAATCGCTGCCAGTAAGAGGCAGCATGCAATCGTGGCAATTTTAAGAGGCATCCGTGTTTTCTCCTGCGTTGAAGTGTACCTTACGGTTTGGAGTCCTGTCATACCCAATACTCAGGGAAGGTCCGATCCTTGCTTGCCTGCTTTTTCAGCTGTCCGTGCCCCTTCAAGCATGGTGAACATGCTGTAGTTGCCTTCGTGGCAGGCATATTCATACATCGGCTGGTCGGTTTTCTTCATGGGAATGGCTGTGGACCAGGAGCTTGTGAATGCTTCCGGGTCGTCAATGGTGTACTCGTAAAGGAGCCTGTCGGTACTTACACGAGTGAAGCGTTCGGTGAGTCTCATGTTTTTACTGGAGCCTCGGTAGGAAGTCTTGTTAGTAAAGTTCCTTGATTCGACAACCAGTGTGTTGCCTTCCCAGTGTCCGCGTGCATCCCCGCGCCACTGGCGGATGTTATCTGGTAAATGATCGCGTCCATCCATGGGAACAATCCGGGCATCATTGACCATCTCGATCAACAGCACTGAGTAGCCTGGTGTCTGAAAGATGTGAACGTTGTTGTTATAGGCACTGGGTGTATAGGGTGGTCCGGCGTTAAATCCCAGGATGCAGCGCTCGGCAACACCACGATCCTCGGGTCCGTGAGGGTCGCGGTCCCGGGCTGCACGCATCTCGTCATAGCGCTTCTTCCCTGCAGGTGTCAGGGCCGGGATCCTGCCGTTTGGTGGATCAACGATCAGTGATGTGCGATGGTCATCGGTCAGTTCATTGCCATAGTCCCACCAGAACTGGTTATAGGCGTTACGGACGTCCTGTTCGGCGGTCAGGCCATCTGTAGTCCTGCGGTCCTTGTTGCGACGTTGCAGTTCCTCAGATTGAAATGCAATGGCTTCCTCCTCGCTGAGCACCTGCTTTTCCTGCAATGCAGCGGGTCTTTCGAGGGGAGTGATCGTACGGAAATCCCAGACTCCTCGCAGGTCTGGCTCGCCCCATGCCGTGACAGGGGGAGTCCACTTTTGAGAACCTTCAGTCTTGGCGGCTTCCTCGGCCGGTGCAGGGAACACGACTACGCTGAATACTGCCAGACATAATGTGAGAAATCGATAGTTCATTGTTGGGGATCTTGTTTTATTCGCTGGACTTCTTGCGAAGATGCCCGTACATCAGCTCTTCAACGAATTCCACGCACTTGAACTCCAGCAGTTGTACATTATCTTCCATGCGGCGATAAAGAGGCATCCTGATTTTCCAGGGACGGGTATAGACCGTGTTGTCCTCGATCGTGGCTTCGTACATCAGGTGATTGGGACCGGTCCTAGTATATTGCTCTATAACGTGCAGGGCTTCGGTGTGAAAGTTGCCAGCACTGTCGAGCCAGGTATCGGGCACCTGGCTGGTCACGTCGACAACCAGGGTTTGATCTTCCCAATGGCCACGTGAGTGCCCCATCCATGTATCGACGGGACTCTCGAAATCCGGCCTGTTCATGTAGATGACCCGTGTGGAACTTGCGAACTCGTATGAGATCAGGATATGTTCCGGGGTCTGGATGATCTGGAGCGGGAAAGGCAGGTAGGTAGCCCTTGGAACACCGGGCATGTAGCACTTCACCGCCGGGTCAAGGGTTAACCAGTTCTTGAAATTCTCCTGTTTTTTCTGGAGTGCCCATGGCTGGTAGGGAATCTCACCGCCCTCCACAACACCGAGACCACCGGGAATCGCCCCGAGTGCTCCAAGTGCGACCACGGGACCAGGCTGCGCAGAATGTCCTTCGATGTTCCAATGTGCAGTGCCCATAACCTGCCAGATTCCGTTCAGGTCGGGATTCTGGTCAGGGGTCAGTGGTGTCTTGTATTCCTGTGCTGAACCAATGGCAGTTGCCATGATCAGGAAGATGAAGGCCAGTGACTTAACGGTGTGTACGGGGGTGATTGTCCTGTCTAAGTGGTTTCGCATAGCAAGCAGACCCTTGTGTGTTCACGATCAAGTGATCCGAAGAAATTCTAGCACTCTATGAGTATTTTTGTAACGCAATGGGTTTTACCCACTCAGAAAGTGAATCTGATGCCCTGATCCCGGAATTGCAGTCGGCATATTGCAACAGCAGGGTTGTCTTCTGTGGGCATACCCCCCACGTTCTGCAATGGCCATTTTGTGAAGGTTTTGAAAGCTTGAAGGAGGGTGCGAGTATTCTCACCGATCACAAACCGGACAGGGCAGAACTACAGATTAGCGGTTGTGATTACTTTTGGAGGAGTGCAATATGGCCTAGAGAGCAGACTTCCAGGATGGAGTTGAAGACCAGGCCATAGACCTGCCTGCCACGGTCCAAGCTTGAATGAACAAGCTGCTGGAGTTAATTGAAAAGCATGGAGCAAACCTGGGGGCCACCCATATTGAATGGGGATTACATTGCGCCAGGACAAGTCTTGGAAAAGGAGGAAGCGATGAGCTAGAAACCTTTCACTGCGAGCCAGCGGGTTGGAATCCCGCCCGGCAAAGGCGCAGCCTGCCAGCCGGGAGCGAGTGTTGCATGGCGTGCGGTAACGCACGTCGTGAAGCGTACACAGCGAGTGGTGAAGCGACGCTATTGAGCCTCGAAATCCTCAATGATGGCGTCCTCAGCGTTGTAATCCTGGGGGCAGCACCGGAAACGCCGCGAGGGGCGAGGCGTGACGGGTCGTCCGGGGTCACAGGAACGATCGCAGAGCCACAGGACGGTTTGCCAAGAAACCTGGGAGGTCCTGTCACTGCCCGTGGAGCAGTGCCGACATACAAGGAGCGTCGGCAACCCAAAAGCTCCTGGCCCGACCAATGAGCCTGCATGGTGTCGGGAGCGCTGCGGCGGACACGATTGAGCAGGCAACCACGGACCCGGCTGGCGAATCAATAAGCCGAAGGGCAGGCAGGAGTCGAAGCCAATGATGCACGACGCGAAGAAGTCTGAGGCGGGCATAGTAGCGATGAAGGCGGCGAACAACGGGGCGCAAGCCCGGGCGGAGCTGCCGGAGCGAAGGGCCGTGGATCAGGTGCGGCGGGCGGAGAACAAACGTCTGCGGGCAGCGGGCGACGAGCGTTTAAGCGGCACGAAATACGATTGGCTGCGGCATCCGGCGAGCTTTTCCGAAGACGCCGGGCGCGCGGTTTCCGCAATCAACAGAACTTCATCAACGCCAGCTGCTTCCACTGCGGAGGACTCGATAGGGCCCCCGGCCACTAGAAAGCCGGAAGAGCCAACATTGGAAACTCCTCTCTCTGGCAAGGATTACACGTCGTGCTCGCCAGCATGGCCAGTTTGACTCGGTGCCCGACATTCTGAACAAAAAATCCCACTTTGAGCTTCGGCGCCACCACGTGGTGGCGTGCCGGAAGCTCCCAATAAGGCCCCCTGAGACGGGCATAGACGTCCCGGTTCGCACGTTGGAACCCGCCGTTAAGCACACCCTGGCGGGCGGGCCGTAGACGCGCGAACCGGCTGGGTCGAACATGTTGCTCAGCCAGTGCTTGACCATGCCCACCCTGGCGGCCTAACGCTCCGTACCGCAGAATGGTAGGCCTTGCCGTTCTTGGATGTATAGATGTATTTGGGTTATTTCGTAACGGACCCTGAAAAAGCCTTCTAATTCAGCTTAGGCCAGGATTTCGTTCAGGACCCGGGCAGGATTGACACCAACCAGCGATTCGTCGCGACCCTCGTACTTGTAGGTCGTTCGTTTGTAGTCCAGCCCGAGCAGGTGCAAGACCGTGGCGTGAATGTGGCTGTGCGTCACCGCGAATTCAGGCACGGCTGCGTAGCCCAGTTCGTCCGTCATCCCGTAGTCGACTCCCGGCTGCACTCCTGCGCCGGCCATCCACATATTGAAACCGTACGGATTGTGGTCGCGTCCGGGGTTACCACTCCTGGCCTCGATCGTCGGCAGCCGTCCAAACTCGGACGACCACACCACGAGCGTGTCTTCCAGCATGCCCCGCTGCTTCAAATCCGTCAGCAGCCCGGTCATCGGCTTATCGATGGAGTTGCAAAGGCCTGGCAGGGCGCCCTGGATGTCCCTGTGGGTATCCCAGCCGTTGCCGCCGCCGCTAGCACTAATGAGCTGCACGAACCGTACACCACTTTCGATTAACCGGCGGGCCAGCAGACAGCGATTTCCAAACTCTTCAGTGCCTGTTTGGTCCATCCCGTAGAGCTTCTTGGTGGCCTCGGTCTCCTTGGAAATGTCGGCAACCTTCATGGCCTCCATCTGCATCCGCGCGGCCAACTCATAGTTCTTGATGCGAGCCTCGAACTCGTGGTCGAACCGAACATTCTTCGCCTGCATCTGCGCGCGATTCAGGGCTCCGACCGCGTCGAGAATCTTGCTCTGGTCGTCCACGCTCACATCCTTGGGTCGTCGGATGTCAAACATCGGCGCCTGGGGGTCGGTCTGCATCTGGGTTCCGTTGTAGACCGGGGGGAGCCAGGCTGAGGAGTAGCTGCGTGATCCAATGGTCGACGAGCCGTACTCCATCGCAATAAACGCCGGCAAGTTCTGGTTCTCGGCGCCCAGCCCGTAGGCAGCCCAGGAGCCGAGGCTCGGAAATCCGGCAAAACCGCGGCCGGTAACGAAAGTGAACTGCGCCGTCGAGTGGTCAATGCGGTCCGTCGTCATCGACTTCACGAAGGCGACCTCGTCCACAACCTTTGGGAAATGGGGTAATAGTTCTGAAACCGGACGTCCGCTCTGACCATACCTTTTGAATGACCACGGGCTCGCCATCACTTCCTGGGAGCCGTTGATCCTGCGCCCCTTGATCTCAAAGGGTGCGGGCTTGCCGTCGTATTTCACGAGCCCTGGCTTCGGATCGAACATGTCGATCGTGCTGGCCCCGCCGCTGATGTAAATAAAGATTACATTCTTGGCTTTGGGAGCGAAGTGCGGCGCCTTGGGAGTCAGGTCATAGATCCCCGGTACGCTTTCCGCGGCGAAGGCGCCCTCGCGTTGCAGCAGCCAACTCAGTGCCAGAGCACCGAAGCCGCCAGCCGTTTCTCTCAATGTTTCTCTGCGTGTCAAAAATCTATGCATCACTAATTCTCCGTTGGTTCCTGAATGGTAACAAGTTCGGTACGCCCATCAATAGCTGTACAGGAAATCGTTAGATCCCAGCATGGCCTGCACGAAGAGTCGCAGACTCTTCTGTTGGTCGCTGGTGGAGGACAGCACACTGTGTGCAACCTCAAGCTCTTGCGCAGTCGGCTTGCGCGAGAAGGCCAGTTCATAGGCCCGCTCCAAGGCCGCCCCCAGCTCTCCGCCTTTCTCTTCCAGGACACGGTCCGCTAGAGCTTTGCTGGTTTTCCTCACCAGAGGATTGTTCAACAACACCAGCGCCTGGGTGGGCCTGGTCGAACGGAATCGCTTGTGAACGCTGTCCGCGATCATCGTGGGCATGTCGAACGCATGCAGGAATCCGACCGGCCTGGTGCGCGACTGGGCCAGATAGACGCTGCGGCGGTTCACAGGCCCCTCCGCTTCATCCGGAAGGTACTGACCGTCGGCGGCCTTTTTGATGGGATCGAATTCGCCGAACATGGTCTTGTTCAGCATGCCGCTGGCCGCCAGCATGGAATCGCGGAGGACTTCCGCCTCCAGCCGGAGCGGAGACTTGCGCCAGAGGAGCTTGTTGCTCGGATCCTCCGCCAGTTTCTCCGGGTCCTCCGACGAGCTCTGCCGATAGACGGCCGACAGCATGATCTGGCGGTGCATGCGCTTGATATCCCAGCCGCCTTCGACAAAGTCAACCGCCAGCCAGTCCAGCAACCCGGGATGGGTGGGACGCGCTCCCCGGGCGCCGAAATCATCCGGCGACGCGACGATCCCTTCCCCAAAGTGCCACTGCCACATACGGTTCACGAAAACCCGGCTGGTGAGCGGATGGTCCGGCTGGCTGAGCCACTTCGCCAGCGTCAAACGCCGCCCGGTATGGTTCCATTCCGGGTGCTCCATGGGATCGGGGAACCGGAGCGGATTGTTCGGGTCGTCCAGCACCGTGAGGATGCCGGGCTGCACCTCCGGCCCCGGGGTCAGGTAGTTCCCCCGCAGCAACAGGTAGGTCGGGGAGGCCTCCTTGGACATATCCCACAGCGCCCACATGTAGTTTGCCTCGATCGTTTCGGCCGTGGCCTTTGCGATCTCCGCCGCCTCTTTGGCTAGCTGGGGGAAGATCGCAAACAACTGCTTATCGCTGAGCCCGTTGCTCTCGATATGCAGCGCCTGAACCTGCTCATTGGTGAACTTGTCACCGGCGAACAAGTCGTCTCCAACCGAGTCCTTAATCGAGCTCAGCATCGTCCCGTCTGCTATTTGCTCGCGGACGAAACCGAGGGTCCTTTGGAAGTACCGCCGGTTCCCGGAAACACCGCGCGATTTCTTCTCCATGGTCTGCTGGATCCACTTTTCCCGCTCCTGCGCAGGCATGTCCAGGATGTAGCGGCTCGGCCAGGGGTCGTTTCTGAGATTCGTGGGCAGCCAATTCGACGTGTCAAAGGCCGCATGGAAGGAGGCTTGCAACCTGTAATAGTCTGCCTGCAGAATCGGGTCAAACTTGTGGTCGTGGCACTTGGCGCACCCGATGGTCAGGGCCATGAAAGCTTTTGTCGACGTTTCGGTGGTCTTTGACAACGCGTCATACCATTTGTCTACCTGGTAGATCGACTGGTTGTCGGTGATATCCGCAGTCAGCCGGGTGAACCCGGTTGCGGTCAGCGCTTCGTGCTGCTCAGGCCTGGGCCTCGTGCCCGGCTTATAGTTGACCAACTGGTCGCCCGCCAACTGCTCTATGACGAACTGATCGAAAGGCTTGTTCTTGTTGAACGCTTCGATGACGTAATTGCGATACTTGTACGATACGGGGCGAAAGGCGTCGCCGGCGTCGCCCACCGAATCCGAGTAGCCCCCGACATCGAGCCAGTGCCGGCCCCAGCGCTCCCCATAGTGGGGCGAATCCAGCAGGTGATCAATCACTTTCTTGTAAGCGTCCGGCGACTTGTCCTCCACGAAGGCCTGCACTTCTTCCGGCGTGGGCGGCAGGCCAATCAGGTCGAAATAGGCGCGGCGCATCAGCGTGGGGCGGGCTGCCTCCGGTTGCAGCTTCCAGCCCTGCTCCTCCAGCTTCGCGAGCACAAAGCTATCAATGGAAGTTCTCACCTGATCGGCATTCTTGATCTCTGGCAGGGCCTGCTTGACCGGCTTTTTGAACGACCAGAACTCGCGGACTTCCTCTGTGATCAGGGACGCATTGCGACTCTCGTCCAATTTTTCCTTGGTGGGAAACACTCCGTTCACAATCCAGTCCTTGAGAAATTGTTTATCGGCCGCGCTCAATTCGCTGCCCATCGGCATCTGGCCACTTTCAATCATGGTCCACAGCAAGCTCATCTCCGGATGGCCCGGGGTGATGGGCGGTCCGCTGATGCCGCCCTCCAGCACGCTGTCGAATGTGGTGAGGTCGAGCTCTGCCATGGTCTGGTCGCCGCCGTGGCAACTGATACAGTTCCTTTCAAGAAGCGGCAGAACTTCGTGCTGCCACATTGGCGCTCGAGTAAAAAATTGCGCACTCAGTGGAAGCGCACTTATGGCCAGCACCAGACAGTAGCGGATCCAGGCCGAGCGACGGACCCTCTTGCTGATTAATTTGATCATGACAACCCTCCCACGACGGAGTGGAGTCCTAAAGAACCTTCACCACCGAGCCTAGTGACAACATCAAGAGTCTCACACAACTTATCAATGGAATCAACTATAAAAGTCAACTTTTGAGACTTTCTCACACAATATAGTATTAAGTGGAAGTCAACTTTGAAGTCAACTTTTGGGACTTTTTGGGGTGCGCGACATGATTGTGACGGAGGAGTCGGGCGGTAGGCTTTGCCTAGCTAATCTGAGAGTATTTAATGCACTCAGACAAAGGAGGCCCCCTGCCCGATCCCCTGCCCGCCCTGGAACAGCGCCGCTCCCAGCTCCTGCTCGCAATCGCCCAGCTCGGCGACTTCCGCCCCGGTTCCATCCATGCCGCCTTCCGCCGCTTCCAGCAGCTGAGCGCGGACTTGGTGGCCGTCAACGAACGGATCTGCCGCCTGCGCCCGGCGCAAGACCGGCTCGTTTGACTTGGAAGCCCTGGAGCAGGCCACGCGCGCGGCCATGCAGCGGGCCGTCGCGCGTCTGTTGCAAGAGCTGCTCAGAGAGTCGGAGGACGAAGGCGAGCCGCCGCTCTGCACATGCGGGAGCGCCATGCGCGGCGAGGGAGCGCGTCCCAAGCAACTGCTCACTCTGCTCGGCGCGGTGGCGCTGCAGCGACCCTACTATCACTGCCGCCGCTGCGGGCTGGGCCTGGCGCCTCTCGACTGAAGTGGCTACGGAATGGTGGATAGTTGAGGTTGCGGCAGATGCGACAACGGAGCAACTGTGTGCGGTGGTGTCGGATCCATCATCGCCAAGGGGGGCAGTAATGTCATGTCCTTGACCTGCTGCAACTGCCTGTGAACTGCCACAAAGTTGATCGCAACTGGTCCTACTGGAGTCTGTGCGCGGCCCGTACAGAAGCGCCTTGATCCTAGTCGTCCAGCGAGTTCCTTGCTCTCGCAACGTCTCCAAAACCTGTCTCCATACAGGGTTTTGACCTGATCTTTGATCTCGTCAAGCCGAGTCATGAGATCAGGCCTTGATACCGTACCCACTTACCGTCCATACCACGCACCATTGCAGCCATCTGGATGATGGTGTTAGCAGACAACTGGTTGTGCCGCTTTGAGAACTCTGTTACGTAGCGGTCCAGGTGCTCGGTGCTCATGTGCTGGCAGGTGTGGTATTAGCCACGCCCGAGCATCGACCAGAAGCTCTCAATGCCGTTCGTGTGGGCTTGTCCGTTCACGTAATCGCCGACGTTATGCCGGACGGTTTTGCGCTTGAAAGGCAGGCCATGATGGCCCCCTTGTTTTGGGTAAAAGCTGTCTTTTGCTTTTCAGGGTTGACCGGTACTGGCTGCCTGAGTTTCAAAAGGTGAGTTCAACTTGCTTTTTCTGCTCCGAGCCCTGTGTTGGCACGGATGGTGAGCTCTATGTATTTTTCCCTGGCAGCCGGCTCGCTTGAGGATATCGATCCGAGCCAGGCGCTCAGGAATCCGAGCGGGATGCTGAGGATGCCTGGATTTTTTAACGGAAACAAGGCTGGTGACTGGATCATCCGGCGTGCACTTTCTGCAACATCAGGCCCATCGATACCCATGAAACTGGGGCTGACCAGGATCAGCCCGACGGAAGACAATAGCCCGACAGCCATGCCCCAGACGGCTCCCCGCGTCGTGAACCTGCTCCAGTACAGCGAGAACAGGATGACCGGCAAATTTGCCGAAGCCGCCACAGCAAATGCGAGACCCACGAGAAATGCCACATTGGCTGTCGGGCCTAGGCCAATCGCGATACTAATGGACACTGCACCAACTACGAACGCAGTCCAGCGCGCTACCCGAACTTCATCCCCAGGTACACTCTGTTGTCCGTGCCGGAGCACATTCGAGTAAAAGTCGTGGGCGAAGGAAGTTGAAGCACTGATCGTCAAGCCAGCTACGACTGCCAGAATTGTTGCGAATGCGACTGCCGAGATAAAGGCAAAGAAGATGTCACCGGCCAGTTCCTGAGCCAGAAGCGGAGCACTCATGTTTGTGCCACCGTTTGCAGTGATTGCATCCGGGCCGAGGATGGTGGCTGCACCAAATCCCATAAAGGTCGTCATGATATAGAACGCACCGATCAGGAGCATGGCCCAGAAAACGCTGACCCTTGCTGTTTTGGCATCCGGAACGGTATAGAAGCGGATCAGGATATGAGGTAAACCGGCCGTGCCGAAGATGAGTGCCATTCCCAGCGAGACCAGTTCCAGAGCACCGAAAGGCGGTTTGTAATAAAGCCCCGGTGTCATGAAGTTCTGGGTGATGGTAGTGCTGCCTGACTGGAAGCTGATCTGGCTAGCAGCCTCGAAAAGGGCTCCAAGATTGAATTCGTAGTATGCGAGAACGAGGACACTCAGCAGGAACGTGCCACTCATCAGCAGTACGGCCTTGATGATTTGAACCCAAGTTGTTGCCAGCATGCCACCGAAAACGACATAGACAATCATGAGTATCCCGACACCAGTTACGGCACCGGTGTATCCGATTCCGGAGTCTTTCAACAGCAGGCTGACCAGTGCTCCGGCTCCTACCATTTGCGCAATCATGTAGAACGTTGACACGGTCAGTGTGCTGAGCGATGCCAAGGCCCGGACAGGGCGTGGGCGGAGCCGATAGGCGATGACATCCGCCATGGTGTATTTCCCGGTGTTGCGGAGTGGTTCGGCAACGACCAGCAGTACCGTGAGATAGGCCACCAGAAACCCGACTGAGTACATGAACCCGTCATAACCATAGAAGGCGATCAGGCCGGCGATACCTAGAAACGATGCGGCACTCATGTAGTCGCCGGAGATGGCCAGTCCGTTTTGCCAGCCTGTGATGCGTCTGCCGGCGGCGAAGTAGGCACTCTCGCCTGCAGACTTGCCAGCAGCCCAGTAGGTGATCCCGAGGGTAGCGGCGACAAATGCCAGGAACATCAGGAGGGGAAGTGACATGTCAGATGCCTTTCTGGTCCGGTTCAGATTCTTCAGACACAGCTAGTTTTACCAGGATGTTTTCCGACATCCGATCAAACCGTCCGGCGTAGTGCATGTAGAGATATGCGATGGCCCAGGTCATCAGAAACTGTGAAAGGGCAAACAGATAGGCCCAGTTCACACTGCCCCAGACCGGTCTGGACATCATCTCTGGCCAGTAACCGACCAATAAAGGCAGTGCAAAGTAATAGCAAACGAAAAACAAAGTCATTGCGACAATTGATTTTGTCTTCAACTTGATCATCTGCCGATAGCTTGCTGTCTGGTAAATGAGTTCCCATTTGGTCATGATTGAGGGTTTCAACAAGGATACACGGTTCTCCAGTCCCTGCGGTTGAGTGCTACTCAAGACAAGGTACGGTGGACTGTTCTACGACCTTGCTGGGGAGGAATGAAATCAGGATAGGGAAGATTGCAACCTGCAATTCATGTCGTGAGATGGGTATGTTGGGTCAAGGAATGTTTTTGTCAGCAGTTTGGGTCCAGGCACATACCCTGATGCTTGTTTTTCTTCTTGCTCTTTGCGGGTGCGGCTCTGAGCGGTCGCCCAACATCGTGTTCGTGATGGCCGACGATGTCGGTTACGAGTGTTTCAGCCCATACGGTAGCAAGCAATACGATACCCCTCGAATAGAGGAGTTGGCAGCAAACGGAGTCCTTTTCACCAACAGTCACGCTACACCGCTTTGTACGCCCAGCCGGGTAACCTTGATGACAGGCAAGAGCAACGTCCGTAACTACACGGACTTTGGAACCTTTAGCCCTGGTCAGTTCACTATGGTGGACATGCTGCGCGATGCAGGTTATGCCACGGCCATTGCAGGAAAATGGCAGTTGCAGGGTACTGACAATGCAGCAGGGTTACCAGCGGGCCATGGATTTGACACCTACTGTCTCTGGAATACAGGAAACACAGCACGTGCCCGTTACTGGAATCCATCCCTTGAAAGTGATGGCCGGATTCTGGAACTCGGTGCTGATGAGTACGGCCCGGACATCTTCACGGATTTCCTGTTGCAATTCATGGAGGAAAATCGCGAGCAACCATTCTTTGTTTATTACCCGATGGTACTGCCGCACACGCCATTCCTGCCGACACCACATTCAGAAAACCGTGAATCGGAAGTCAAACAGGCCAATTTCGAGGATATGGTGAACTACGTCGACTTCCTCACGGGGCGATTCATTGACAAGCTTGAACAATTGGAGCTTACCGGGGAGACGGTATTCATTTTTACCGCGGACAATGGGTCACACCATGATCTTGTTTCCGAACTGCTGGGACGCAGTATCCGGGGTGACAAGGGAGCCACTACGGATGCAGGAACACATGTGCCGCTGATCGTCAGTGCACCAGGCTTGATTCAGGGGAACCGGGTGATTGACGACCTGATTGATTTCAGTGATTTCTTGCCTACGATTGCCGATTTAATCGGGCAGGTGTTACCACCAGGGGAACTCCGGGATGGCATCAGCTTCCGGGACAGTTTGCTGGGCCAGGCATATGAGGCTCGGGATGCAATCTTTACTTATTACTTCCCGCGACCTTTCGCAGGAGCATATGACGATCCGTACAGGCATCCGGAAGTACGCTACGCGCGGGACAAGCAATACAAGCTGTATGGCAATGGAATGCTGTTTGATGTCAATGCTGACCCGCTTGAGGAAACCCCCCTCCCAGAGGAGGATGGCCAGACGGTGACGGTACGGAACAAACTGCAGACTGTATTGGATGCAATGCCACAGCAGGGTGAGATGATCCCTGCAGAACGATCTGCAGCATCAAGGGCTGCTCCGCGGCCCCGTTGGTAGCTCCCTGATACAGAGCACCAGGTCTGGGTAACCAGATACCTGGATCAAGGCTGTTTAACCCTGTAGCAGTTACTGTCCATCCACTGTTGGGAGGTTACCTTCACTTATTGCGCAAATCAACAACTTCCCGGTACCTGCCGGATCAAGACGACAGACAGACTCCGGACCAAGCCTGTCGAGCACTCGTCTCTTGAGAAGGTCGTGTCCATATGCTGCAGTATCAAAGTTCGCGAAAGTGGGTTATTCAGTTTTTTGCAGAAGAGAAAAGCGCGGCTATCTATGGCGGTCTTTACTTTGAGGTACTGTTAGCCAATTTTTAACTGCAGTGGGAAGGTGCGTCTCTCAACAGACCGCTGGTTTGGAGGGTGATCCAGCCTAAGACCTTACTGTGGAAGCGAGGCGTTGATGCCTACCAGTACATGTGTCTTGAATATGGTTTGGAGGCTGAGGATTTTCGCTGCACCGATGGCAACAGTCATGTGCGCAGAAGTGTGTTCGATTTGATCGCAGCTAAACTCGGCGGAATGTGTATCGACTGCCTGCCAAGTGGTTAGGCCGGACATGGTGGCTTCAGCAGCTTAATGGATTTGGTTGGCGGAGAGGGGACAGCGCGTTGCACCGGATTCGCTTAACGATACCCGCACAACCGACAGCCGTCAAACTCGAACGCACGCTTCCGGGCAGACCGGCCGGCGCGGCACCTTGCTCTGGCCCAGGCGCAGCCGATTGGTGGCGCGATGGCAGGCCCCGCCGAAGCTCTCCGGACCCACGGGCGCTCCAAAGATACCTGCTCTTGCCTGCCATGACGAATCGAGCCATGGATGCTAAGGGGTTTTCCGAGGCTGGCCGAAAGCAATTGTGAGTGCCGCTGAGTCACGCTCTTAGACGACTGCTCCAAATCCCGCACCACTCAACATGAAAGCTAGTGCCATTGGGCGGCCCCTCGAGCCGTCTCTGCTATCATTCGTTTCGGGCTCCCTCCCGCGAAGAAGCGAGAACACCCCAAGACAGTCAACGACGAAGTTTCTTGACTGCTGTTCCCGCCATCCCGGGAGCGGCTTTGTCAGCGGGCGGGGCCGCTGCTCAGGCGCGCACCAACGAGCAGAGGAAATACAGGTGATAGGAAAAGCTTTCTCGGTAGTCCTCCTTCTGAGTCTCGGGACTCTTGTTGCAGGCGTTGTACAGAGTGCCGATCAGCCAAACTTCGTGCTCATCTTTGCTGACGATCTCGGTTACGGCGACCTCGCCTCCTATGGGCATCCGTCGTTCCAGACTCCGCACCTGGACCGCATGGCGGCGGAGGGGGCGCACTTTACTGACTTCTACGTGCCGATGCCATATTGCGCACCATCGCGGGCGTCCATTCTCACCGGCCGCTATCCGTTCCGTCATGGCGTTGTGGGCAACCCTACGCCGGACAGTGGCGTGAATGACTATGGCTTGCCCGGCCGCTATCCGTTCCGTCATGGCGTTGTGGGCAACCCTACGCCGGACAGTGGCGTGAATGACTATGGCTTGCCCGCCAGCGAGGTCACCATTGCGCAGGCCCTCAAGCAGCAGGGCTACACCACCACCTGCATCGGCAAATGGCACCTCGGGCACATCCCGGATTATCTTCCGATCAAGCGAGGCTTCGACTCCTATCTCGGCGTCCTCTACTCGAACGATATGCGCCCCGTCCAGCTTGTCGAGGACGATCGAGTCGTCGAGTACCCGGTCGTTCAGGGCACCCTCACCAAGCGCTATACGGAGAGAGCGTTGCGCTTCATCGAATCCAAGCGCGACGAGCCCTTCTTTCTGTATCTGGCGCACGCGATGCCGCACAAGCCGCTCGCCGCCTCGGAGGACTTCTACACGCCCGACACTCCCCATGACCTGTACGCCGACGTCATTCGCGAACTGGATTGGTCCGTGGGCCAGATCCTGGCGAAGCTGCAGGAACTCAATCTTGACCGGAAGACGCTGGTCGTCTTCACTTCCGACAACGGCCCCTCGTGGGGCGGATCTACGGGCGGTTTGCGCGGCATGAAGGGGAGAACCTGGGACGGCGGAATCCGCGTTCCGCTCATCGCCTGGTGGCCGGATCGCATACCCGTGGGCCTCGTCTCCAAGGAGGTTGCCGCTTCGATTGACATCTTCCCGACCTTCGCGAAGCTCGCTGGAGCCTCGCTCCCCGGTGACCGCACCCTGGACGGCCGAGACATCTTCCCCCTGATGACCTCGGCTAGCGCTCGCAGTCCGCATGAGGCCATATTGGCGATGGCTGGCGGCCGACTTCACATTGTGCGCTCGGGCAAGTGGAAGCTCCATGCTCGCGCCCCCGGACCGCCCCGAGGCCCTGCGAACATTCAAAGCTACATCGACACGTCGTTCAATTTCCGCAAGCCCGACGGCACCACGATCATCGCGCCATTTGAGCAACCCCACCCCACGCGGCACCCGGGCAGTGCAGAGCGTGTCCTTGGCCCACGAGCGCGGCATCGACCTCGTACAGGGTGCCCTTGTGCTGACGGGAGACGCTCGAAAGGACATGATGCTCTTCGACCTCGAGGCCGACCCTTCCGAGCAGCATGACGTGGCCGATTCGTACCCGGATGTCGTCAAGAGGCTGAAGGCGCTTTTTGACGAGCATGACGGTGAAGAGACGCCCCGACCGGCGGCAGGATTTACCGGACTGCGGCGAGTCAAAGGCGGCGAACTGCGCTACGACTCGATCCTTCCGTGACAACGCTGGGACATAACACCGTTGGAGACATCACGGCAGCTGTCGGGGTATCCAGTGCAGAGCGTGTCCTTCGCCGACCAAGCTTCCACGATTCCCGCGCACGACAACTCATCGCTGGCCGACAGGATGTTTGGCTCCCGGGTGGACGCTGAGAGCATAGGGCGGTTGCTAGCCCGACCTTCTCACGAGTCTTAGATTCGGAGGCGTTTTGTCCATTTGGGGTGGATGGATAGCCTGGCAATGTTGCGTGGGGCGTCGGATCCGGGCAGATCTGGTAAGGGTCGCCAGATCCGCGGTTGTTGGGGCTTGTTTTCGCTTGCAACCCGCCCTGCAGACGCACTGATCCCCAGCGACCTCCGACGGGGCTCGAGACGATGGCTGGAGTGCAGCTGCTAACAGCGCAGGGGCAGGCTCTGGAGACGGGCCAACACCTGCCTGAAGAGGCCCGCTTCAGGGAAGCCCTCGTCGAACGACAGCCGCACGGCCCGCACGCTGACCCGGATCCGCACGCCGATCTTGAGCAGCTTCAGGCGGATCGTGCCGCATTGCGCCCGCGCCAGCCGCGTGCCCGACAGGCCCCAGCGCCGCACTCCAGCAGCGCGTAGGCGAACGAGGCGAAATACAGGCGCAACTGGTTGGCCCGCATCGTCTGCGCCGAGGTGCGATCGGCGAACAGCGCCAGCTGCTGTTCCTTGATGCGGTTCTCCATATCGCCCCGCGCGCAGTACACCTCCTCGTAGAGCGCGCGCGCCGCCATCCGCTCGGCCCCCAGCGACGTCACCACGAAGCGCGGGTTGGCCCCCCGCGGCAAATGCTCCGCCTTGCCGATCACGCGCCGCTCGCGGCTCCAGCTGTCCAGCGTCCGGTAGCGGAAGTCCTTGAACACCCGTGCCGCCTGCCCCGTCCGCTCGCATTCCTGCCGGGCCCGCTCCAGCTCCGGAGCCAGGCTCCGTTTCAAGCGCGGGTTCTGCGCGGCACATACTCCACCCCCTGCGCCTCGCACCAAGCCAACAATTCGTCGCGGCAGAACCCGCTGTCCCCGCGCAGCCAGGACCCCGGGCCAGCTCCTCCACCGTGCCATCCGCCGCGTCCCGGTCCGCCGTCCGCAGGCGCGCCCCCAGCAACTGCTGGCCGCAGAAGATATAGAGCGGCAAGCAGTAGCTGCGATAGTACCCATGGAAGAAGCGGCCTTCCTGGCGGCCGTGCAGGGGATCGTCCGTCGCGTCCACGTCCAGCCTGCGCGCTGCTCCCCGTGCCAGTCCAGGCAGGTCCACCAGCAGGGCATCGGTCCGCCACGATCCTTGTAACGTTCGCCGGCGTCCAGCGCCGGCTCAGCTCCACGTACCGCCCCGCATAGCAGCGACCACACAATCGATCGCTAGCCCAGCGCCAGCCCCAGCACGCGCGGCCCGGATGCTGCGTTGCGGGTCGCGGTGATCCCGGAAACACGTCAACCGCCGGAGCCCCGTCCGCTGCGCCAGCTCAGCAGCCAAGCTCCCCGCCGTCAAACCGGTCCACCAGCAGGGCGTCCAGCCGATGTCGTTGATCGACCGGCCCGACACGCAGCCCGTGAGCCGGCTGCGCTACTTCACGATCTTCTTGTAACGTTCGCCGGCGTCCAGCGCCGGCCCCGTCACCGCTGCTGCGGGAAGTCCAGCACTTCCACCGGATGCTGCGTCCGCTGTGCGAGCGCTTCCCAGCTGCCTACTACCGGCAGCATCTGGAGTTCAACCTCGGTCGCTGCGAGGAGTACTGGCAGCACAATCCCAAGGCCGCCCCGGGCCGTGTTGGGCCAAGAACGGAACAGGCAGGACGCGGGACCGCCTCTGCGGCATCACTTGGTCGGTACAGGCCGGGTCAAGTGAGCCCGTCACGGTCTCGCACACCACGATTGATTGCGTCGTCCTCCGCGTTGCGGCGAAGCGGCTGCACCAGCATCCTGTGCAGATGCAGTTCGCCGGGCTCCCGGAACGCGTCAACCCCGATCGTCATCTGCTCGTGCCCGAGACTCGGTTGCGGCAGGTAAGTTCCGAACAAGCGGTCCCACCAGGGTAGGTTGAATCCAAAGTTTCTGTTGGTCTCGGCGGGAACGTCGGAATGATGCACGCGATGCATGTCCGGAGTGACAACGATCCAGCGCAGCGCGCGGTCCAGCCGCGCACGCAGCCGCACGTTGCCGTGGTTGAACATTGCGGTCCCGTTCAACAGGACTTCGAACATGATCACCGCCACCGTCGCCGGACCGATGAGGGCAACCGCGGCGATCTTGATCGACACCGACACGAGTATCTCGATCGGATGGAACCGGGACCCGGTCGTCACGTCGAAGTCGAGATCGGCGTGGTGCATACGATGCAGCCGCCATAGCGCGGGCACCGCATGGAACATTACGTGCTGAGCATAGATCACAAGATCGAGGACGACGACCGCGAGCACGACTTCCAGCCAGAACGGCAGCTCGACAAGGTTGAGTATGCCCCAGCCGCGGCTCCCGGCCATCGCGGCCATTGCGACCGGGGCCAGGGGAACGAGAAGCCACACGAGCACCGTATTGAGCGCCAGAATACCGAGGTTGGCGTACCAGCGCAGCCAGCGCGGGTGAGTGAGCCGTCTGCGCGGCAATGCGAGCTCCCACAATGCGACGAGGGCGAAGATGCCTAAGAAGCACCCGAGCCGGATCGCTGGTTCGCCTGCCCCGATGAACTCCGACATTACTTCATCCTGACAAGTTCAGTGTAGCGGGGCCTGGCCTTCCTGCGCGAAATCCTCCAGCGCCGCCAGTTCGATCTCGGTGAACAGCGTGTCCGCCGGCAATTCCGGCGTGTCCCGTCCCAGCAGCGTCATCAGTGTCAGCCGCCAGGCGATCACTGCGTTGATCGTCACCGCCCGCTCGATCCGCTCCCCCTGCCGGTGCCCCAGGTACTCCACCTTGCAGCCCGCCTTCAGCACCCGGTGCCAGTCCTCGATGCGCCAGCGCAGCTTGTACCACTCCAGCACCCGCTCCGCCTCCGGCTGCGTCTGCACCGCCAGCGTTGTCAGCAGGAACCATTCCAGCCGCTCCGCCCCCTCCGGCTGCGTCTGCTCCCGCACGTGCACCAAGCGCAGCTTCAGCGCCGCCGCCTGCCTGTCCGGGTCCGCCAGTTCCACTTCGCGCCAGCGCAGCTCCACCTGCGCCACCCGCTCCTCCCGCGCCTCGCGGCCCTGCTGCCCCCGGCTCGCCCGCCGCCCCGACAGCCGCGCCACGTGGATCTGCATCCGTCCCTGCGCCGCCTCCCCCCGGACCCAGTCGAACAGCTTCGGCCCGTCCTCCCCCAGCGAACGGTTGTGCTTCGCCCGCACCAGCAGGTCCACCTTCCTCACTCGCCGCTGCTCCGCGAACAGGGCGAACACATCCGCCTCCCGGTCCATCACCGACACCGGCCGCACCCCCTCCAGCTGCCCGGCCAGCTCCACGCACTCCCGCAACCCCCGGATCCAGCGCATCGTCTTGCGCTGCTCCAGCGGCTTGCCCCTCTCCGCCTGCCCGTCCGGCGCCTCGTACTGGATCTGCGGCACCCCCAGCGGCACGCCCTCCCCGTTCACCACCAGCGTCGAATGCATGTGCAGCCCCAGCGTCCCCGCCGAGCCCTTGTTCTTGCCGATCAAGCCCAGCCCCACGCAGCCCGGATGCTCCGCGAAATTCAAGTCCGTGCCGTCCTGGATGCACAGCACCGCGGCCTGCCCCTGCATCCGCTGCAGCGTGCGCTCCCGGTGCGGGGCCAGGATGTTCTCCGGCCGCACCTCCGAGTCCGCCGCCTGGTCGATCAGACGGTAGTAGCCCCGCACCGCCGCCTGGTCGTTCTGCGCCGCTCCCGGGAAGGACTTCGTGGGCGCTTGCGCTTGCTTGTGCACGATCTTCACCAGCCGCTTGCCCAAGCGTACATCGCCCAGCTGCGCGCCGCCGAACTCGTGCTCGGCCCACACGTCCGCCGCCAGGTTGTCGGCCGGGCCCAGCGCCTCCGGCGCGGGCGGCTCGGCCACGCCCAGCTGCGCCCGCCAGTCGCGCGCCAGCGGGTAGAGCCAGACCGTCTTGACCGGCACCGCGGTCCCGCTGGCCGCGAAGCGGCCGCGCCCAGCGGTCTCACCGACCCGCCGCCAGTTGGAGGCCGCCAGCGAGGTGCCCTTATGCAGGCCTTTCTCGACAAAGGTTTCCACGAGCAGCGGACGGTAGCCGTAGCGCTGCTGGAAGTCCTCGGGCAGGCGGCGCAAGGCCAGCGCGAGGGCCTTGGAAGCGAGGTTGCGACAGTGCACGGATGGGCGGATCAGGAAGCGGCTCAGGGCGGCCACCCGGTGCAGCTGGCGGCAGCGCTGGTCGGCGTCCCAGCCGATGAAGGCGTCGCGGGCGGCCAGCGCGAGGGCCGCTGCGGCGAAGCCGAGGGCGCCCAGCACGCCGTGGTCGGAGACCAGCAGGTAGCGCAACTGGGCACCGGCGTGCTGGACGGCGCCCCGTGGGTGCTCGCTGCGCATCAACTCGTTCCAGACCCCGCGCTGGGCCGGGTCGGTGACCTCGACGAGTTCCAACCCCCGCAGTTGGTCGGCCCGTGCGGGCACGCCGGCCGGCGGCGGCACGGGACGGCCGAGACAGCGCGGGCGGCAGCGCCGGTGGTTATGCCGGGGTGCGGGCAGTCGGATCCGGCCGGCGGCGTCAAGAGTTCGCAGGGCTTGCAAGCAGCTGGCCAGCTGGGGCTGCCCGCGGGCGTCCAGGAAGCCGCACAGCTGGCAGACCCGGCGGCCGATTTCCATGCGGCTGGCCGAGCCGGCAGCCGCGATCAGCGCCTTGACGCGCGCCAGGGTTTCGGGATCCGAGAGCGTGGAGGGAATCCGGTGTTGTTCGTACATGCCCTAGGAGTGGCACAGCAGGAACCCATTTGTCAAGTCCAAGTTGTGTGTAAACGGCAGGGCGCCGCTGCTGTTCGAGGAGGAGGACCGGGCGGGAGCGCGGGCACTACGGCAGTCGCCGGTGGAGAAAGCGCAGGTCTCGGCGAGCACCAAGGCCAAGGCCGCCAGCAAGCAGACGCCCGAGGGGCTGCCCGTGCACAGCTTCCAGACGCTGCTGGCGGGTCTGGGCACGCTCACGCTGAACGAGGTGACGCTGCCGGACGCCCCGCAGCACCCGTTTCCGATGCTCGCCAAGCCGGCGCCGCTGCAGGCCAAGGCATTCGACTTGCTCGGGGTCGATCCGGGCAAATTTGTTGCCAGTAAATTGGCAGGTTGATTCAGTCTATCTGTCTGATATAGCTACGATTATTCGAATTTCGGAGGTGAAGTTCCGCTTAGAATGCTACAGAAACGCTGGTTGCGCAACGAGCGCGGGTCGCTGCCGGTGAAAGACGACCGGGATGTGACGGAACAGGACGTGCAGAGCTATAACTTGGTGCTCTTTGGCGATCTGGGCTCGAATCGCTTCCTAGCACGGCTCCTACCGAAGATGGAAGAGCTTGGCGTCCAGTGGACGAGGGACTCGATCAGATTCGGCTCCAAGACATTCCACGCAGCGACTCCTGCGCCAGTTCTCATCCATCCCAATCCTGAATCGCCGGACCGCTATGTCGTCGTGAACGCGATCCTTCCAGAGCGGCGAATCCAAAGGAGCGGTTCAACGACGCAGATGAATATTGAACGCCCGATTGGCGATTTCGCTGTAGTAGACGTCGCTGCGGGAGCCGAAAGCAGTAAGTTGCTGGTCTTGGGAGGCTTCTTTAACGAATCCTGGCAATTGGAGATGAGATAGGAACAGATCTGGAGCTCGGAGGCCTCCCCTCCGGTTTGCACGTGCTCCGGAATGCCTTGCAGGAGCTACAATAGAACCGTCGATAGGATGTTGCGGCTCGGCCACACGCGCAGAGAATTGCTCTTGGCAGCCGGATGGGCCGCCGTTTCATTCCAAGGCTTGAATCGAGGGAGGGAGATGTGATGCTTGAAGTGAGTCCGAAAACCTGTTGCGAGGGCGTGATGGCCCCCCTACTGCTGCTGGGCCTGCTCGCGAACTATGGGTGCGAGTCACCGCTGACGCCGGCCTCCAGCGCCGTCGTGTTCGAGGGCGCGGGGCTGATCGTTGGAGACGGTAGCCCGCCCATCGAGAACGCCGCCTTCGTCGTCGACGGAGGTCGGTTTGTCCAACTCGGCCCTGCCGCCGAGCTAGAGGCGCCTGCTGGCGCGAAACGCGTGGACCTGACCGGGACGACGGTCATGCCTGCCATCATCGACACGCACACTCACCTCAACCAGGAACGCGACGCCCTCATAGAAGACCTGCGGGCTAGGGCGCGGTACGGGGTAAGCGCCGCGATGAGCCTCGGGCGAGATACGCGCGACCTGTCGATCCGCGAGGAAGAAACTCCCGGCGCGGCGCGCTTTCGCTCGGCCGGCGTCGGGATTACTTCGCCCGAACCTGGGCGTTCTGAGATTCCCTACTGGGTGACCACCGAAGACGAAGCCCGTGAGGCGGTGCGGGAGCAGGCGGCAAGAGAAGTCGACATCATCAAGATCTGGGTCGATGATCGCGATGGACAGTTCCACAAGCTGTCACCCGAGCTATACGGAGCAATCATCGACGAGGCCCACGAGCACGGCATTCGCGTCACGGCCCACATCTTTGCCCTGGAGGACACGAAAGGGCTCTTGCGCGCCGGGGTCGATGCTTTCGCCCACGGCGTGCGAGACACGGATGTCGACGAGGAGGTCATCGAGCTGTTTAAGGAGCGCGGCGACATCGTATTAGTGCCCAACCTCCCCAATCGCGGAGTGGCGACGGAATTGAGCTGGCTGAGCGGCTCCCTTCCGCCCGAGGAGTTGGAACAGCTGCAAGCGGAGGCCGTAGACGACTCCGACGCGCAGGCCGCCTTTGCGATTCAGGCGAGAAACCTAGCGAGATTGAGCGCCGAGGGCGTCACCATCGCGCTAGGGACCGACGGCAACACGCCGTGGGCGCCGCATGTCGAGATGGAAGACATGGTGGCCGCCGGCATGACGCCGGCCCAGGTCATCGTGGCCGCGACTCGCAATTCAGCGGATTTGCTTGGCCTCACGGACGCCGGTACTCTTGAAGTCGGAAAGCGCGCGGATTTCCTGGTGCTCGAGGCCAATCCGCTAGACGAGATCACCAATTCGCGCCAAATCGTGAGCGTCTACTTGAATGGGGAAGAAGTCGATCGCTCCGCCATGGCCCGATGACGGCTTTAGAAACGAGCCGCCGCAAGGACCCGAGGCGGATCTGACTCGAAGCGATCTTTGAGCTTCCCTTGAGCACCGCCCTGCTTCTTCTCGGCTTTCCCCTCTTCTGGGTGGTCCACTCCGGGATCTTTCTTCTGGCGACCCGGAAGTGGAGTCAGACGACGACGGACCAGAGGATGGTTCGTGAACCCAACGACCGTCGCCTCTCCGGTTTTCTACTACGTCCTCGTATTGGGTGTCAGCTTCAGAGTAGCGCGCAAGGGCGCCAGCACCAACCTGGAGGGCTACATTCTGGGCGGGCGCAAGCTAGGGTTGCTGGTCACCGCGCTGACACTCCAGAGCACCTTGATGAGCGGCCCATGCTAGCAGTCGCGTCTGCCGGGTGAAGTTGGGCCTCCAGCCGGCACTGGGCGAACACTACCCGATCAATTCGGAATCCGAATAGGCCTTTTCCCACGGTTATGCCCGACGTCCGGCAGTTCGGTGTATCGAGTCGTCTTGTCCACGGACCTTAGCACCTCGATCATCATTCGGGATTCCTGAACCGGAACCGCCGAATCCGGGTCACCGTGGAAAGCTCAGACGGCAACCTGTGACCCTCGACCCGCTACGGTCGTTGGATCGCCTGGTCATCACGGTACCGCGGGTGGGGTACGCCATCGGGGAAGCATGCCTACCTCCTCCGCCATTTTGCGGTCTTGCCAATCGCCTCTACCGCGTTCCGCGCTTTGTAGGAAGTCTTCGCGGCGCAGCCGACAAATCCGCCGTCGCGAATCGCTACTACGCCCAGCTCCTTGCTGGGTGTGAGATCGACGCTTTCGAGCTGTGCGCCGTAAGACGGCGGTCGCAGCACTGCTCCGTAGAGCATGTTGGAGCGCACGATGTCCGAGGGATAGCGGTGAGCGCCGGTAACGAGCTCGCGCGCTTTGGTCTTGAGCAGTGCCCGGCCCAACACCGTCCAATCGTCAATCTCCGTGAGCGGAACTCCCCTGGGCGCGCTATCGTCGTCAGTTAAGGTCAGCCGCTTCGATCGTGCCAAGTCGGCATAGGCGAGCCGGCCGCCCGTGGTCGAGCCGTCGTCCGGCGTTACCGCCGTATCAGCCAGCATCACCTGTAGCGATTCAGGGGTGACGCGGAGCTCTTCGGCCGCCGCCTGGAGGATCTCGGTTCTCGAGCCCTGCCCGACCTCGACCTTGCTCGTCAGGATGATGATCGATCCGTCCTCGCCCAGGTGCAGCCGCGTCGACGGCGGGATCTTAGCGGCTGCGATGCGGGGGCTGAAGACAACCTTGCTCGCGGCTGTGACGAGCAGTCCGGCGCCCGCGACAGCGATCCACTTACGGCGGTCCAACTCGAAGCGATTCGCTGGGCCCTCGGCAAGCTCCTTGCGATCGGGTTCGAAGAGGTCTTCGCGGAATCGCTTAGGCATCGCTCGCCTCCGAGCCGCGTGCGGCCAGTTCCACCGACGCCAAGATGTTGCGATAGCCGCAACATCGGCACAGGTGCGGGTTCATGGCGTCGAGAATCTCCGATCTGCTCAGCTTTGGATTCCGTTTGAGTAGCGCCGTAGCTTCGACGATCATTCCGGCCGTGCAGTATCCGCATTGCGCCGCATCCGCGTCGATGAAGGCCTGCTGTACCTTAGTGAGTTGATCGCCTGAGGCGAGGCCCTCGATCGTTGTAACGCTCTTGCCGTCCACGCTCGAGACGGGCATGACGCAAGAAGCCCTGGGTTGATCGTCGATCAAGACCGTACAGGCGCGGCACTGGCCTTCGCCGCAGCCGTATTTTGTCCCGGTGAGACTGAAGTCCTCACGCAGGACGTCCAGCAGGGGGCGATCCGGCGGCGACTCAGTGGACAGCTCCTTTTTGTTTACGCTAACTGCGAATCGCGCCATTCTTGTCTTTCTATGCCGCAGGCACGGGGATCATCATGGCTGGTAGGCAGTCCGTGACCAAGCAGTCCCAACCCGTCGCTCCAGAGCTCGGGCGCCTCATGCAAGCTATCCCTCCAGGACGTTACCGTCCCGAAGACAAGGTCTTGAACAGCCCGTTGAACTAACCCGCTATCGACAGGCCACCAGTCCCGCATAGTGGGTCAATAACCGTATCGCGGATACCGGCAATACCCGGCCCGAACGCCGAGTAGGACCCCCGCGCGCCAGCTGCTCGGCGATGGTCCTTACGCTCCATGAATTGGGCGGGGCGGCCACCCGACTTGAGCTCGGTTTGCACACGTTCCTGTGGTCAGCGGTTTGAGGCCCGGATCATATGTTGGGCCAGCCAGGTTGTGAGCGGCCACAGGGTGGGAATCGAACCCACGAATAATGGTCTTAGTATTCTATTGGCAATGCCAAATTTTTCCGACGTGCTCGAGATCCGGACGGGAGTCCAAGACCGATACCCCGATGTTCTAACTTCCAAGGCCCTGGAGGTCATCGCCGAGCTGGCTCACTTCGACAGCGATCGCAAGGCTGTGATGCAGGCCAGACTCGATCGGCGCCGCCGGCGCGCGGAGCAGGGGGAGAGGATTCAGTTCCTGGATCCCGAGTCCACAATCCCTCGGACAAGCATTAAGGTTGCTGACGCACGAGCAGGGCGGTTTACGGGTTCGGCTATCCCTGACGATCTGAAATGCCAGTGGGTGCAAGGCACCGGTCCAGGCGCAAAGCCGCGCTCGCGGTTGGGGAGCAGCATCCGCAATGTTGCCTACGCTCTACTGTCGGGGGCGGACGGATGGATGTTCGACGGCGAGGACGCCCTCGGCCAGATCGAGACGATGTCGCTCGACAATCAGCGAAATCTTCGGATGGCGTTCTCAAAGGACCCGGTCTTCTTGCAAGCGGCTGAGGGTGTCGCGGCACAGATGAACACTTGGGCGGAGGGTTTCTTTGGCAGGAAGACGATTTCGGATTGGCGGCAACAGCTCGACTTCACGACGAAGATTTTTCGGGCGCGCGGGCTGCATTTGGACGATCGCCACATTCGTAACGCCGACGGGAACGGCTTTTCCGCATCGATCGTTGACGCCGCGCTCTACGTCGTGAACAACCACGAGGCGTTTGCGGATCAGGGCGCTAGTCTGGTTTTTTATTTGCCGAAGATCCAAACCGCTGAGGAAGCGGCGTTGTGGAACGACATCCTGAGCGGTGTTGAGGCCTGCTTGGGATTGGAAAATGGCGCCATCAAGACCTATGTTCTGGTCGAGCAGATTGAAGCTTCGTTTCAGTTGATGGAGATTCGTGCGGCCTTGGGGCTTCGATTTGTCGGCTTCAACACGGGCCGCTGGGATTACATCAACAGCGTCGCTGACGCGATGGCTTGGGATCCCGGGTTTATCCACCCGAATATCGATGCGGTGGCGATGACATATGGCTACATGCGCAACTACGAAGACCGCGTCCGGCGGTCGACCAACACTCCCGACGGGAAGGGGCAGTACGCGCTGTGGCAGGGCGGCATGGAGCCCAACATTCCGGTCGGGTCCGAGGCCGGCGTTTCGGCGAGCATGGCGAAGGCGAGGGCGGGCGCCGAACGGGAACAGCGGGAGGGGGCCAGCGGGAAATGGGTAGCGCACTGGAAGATGGTGCACATCATCCGCCCGGTCTGGGAAAAGGCAGGCGAAACGAACCAGGCCGGCCGGCCGTTTCCGGCGCTGACCTACAACGATGCCGACGTCGATGGTTTAGCGCTGCTCGAGCCAGCGCCGCGGACGATTCGCGGGGCGAGGGATTTGATCAGCGTGGCGGTGCAGTATGGCAACGCTTTCGAACAGGGGTTCCAGGCGGCGGCGCTTAAGCCCGCGGATTTCTTTGGCAACGACGACGTGCTCTACCTGATGGAGGACATGGCGACGGGCGAGATTCGCCTGAGCATCTTGTGGGAGTGGTTGCACAAGACGGCCACGCTTACGGCCGACGATCCCGAGACTGGCACTAAGGTAGGCGATCCGTTTACCGAAGAGATGTTTACTAGGCTCTTGGTGGAAGAGTACGCGAAGCTTCAGCAGGCCAACGATGTCGATGTTCACGATGACTCGAAGCAAACGACGCTGCCCGTAGGGAAGGTGATTGTTGATGAATACGTGAGGTTCGCCAAGAAGGCCCCGTGGATGGTCGATTTGCTCAACATCAACCTGACCGTCGAACAGGAAGCGACCGCCCACGAACGGACACACGCTTTCCTAGACCGGTTTACCAACGACGGCGTGCGGATCACGAATAATTTGGATTTCGCCTGATTTCCGACCGATCGGCGGTGTCCTAGCCAGCGGGCGTAGCTCGCTACGCTCGCCGCCGGTCATTCCTGCTCGCGGTCACGGAATTCTTCGTACCAGTTTTCGACGACATGAATCGACGCGGGTTTGTGGTCGCGCCCCTCGACATCGGCAGGTTCGGCGATAAGAAAACGGCCGTCGGGGTGGACATCGTAGTCCCAAATCCATCCGCTGAGCCTCCGATGAGTGAATTCATTAGCCTAGGTCATCGAACCGCTTCTTGAGGGAGTGCGGAACCGGCTGCTTGATCGACTCGATGTACTGGCGAAGAACCTTGCGGTCGATTTCAAGTTTATGGACCTGGTTCGATTCTCCACCCCGTAGCCAGCCAGCCTCGTAGGCGAGTTCGTCACCGGGTTGATCGCTCGTGATAGCTCTCTTGAGCAAATGGTCCGCATCCTCAGACAGACCCCTCGGAAGCGGCCACGCCACACGCGATCGCGAGAGCAAACAGGCAACCTCGAAGAGCTTGAAAGATTCTCTTGTCGCACCTTCGATTTGTCCCTACCTACGACTGGCCAAGCCGATCCGGTTCAGCGTTCTTTGATGCCGCTTGCGAGCTCTGGTCCCGTCGCGCGGCGCCTAGGCTTCGAACCCATGGACAATTTCGCCGCCCTGCGACTGGGCGCTGCCCGGGTCGCAACTGCTCCGTCCGCGTTTTATGTATGCGAACAACGTCCCGTACTCCAAGGCACGCTCAAGGCACGCTCACGACCGGAGGTCCTGGCCAATCGCCACAAACCGGAACGCCAATTCCGATAGTTGCCCGGACCATAGCGAAACGAGCCGGAACCGAGCGAATTCTTGGGACCATAATGGGACCGATTCTTGCTCCGAACTGCTCCAAACTGCTTCGATTTGCTCCGGAGCGCTCTGGGCAAACGAGACCGTAAATGTTCTCCTAAGATGTTGAAAATAGAGACACCTAGTTTCTCTTCAACGGGTTTCTGGATGGAGGCGCGAGTGGAGATCGAACCCACGAATAAAGGTTTTGCAGACGTAAGCGTTCGAGCGGGCCGTTAGATCCTGCGGATTGGGGGGCTGCGGAGGTCGGGCGAAAAAAAGTGTTCGAAGGGCTGGACACGTGTAGTGGGGATATGCCAGCCTAGCGAATGTGCTGGCAGTGCAACGCAGGCGGACGTGGATCGAGGGGACAGGGACGCCTGATTGGCGAGGCGTGGACAAGGGCTGCGAGAACTGCGCGGCTGTGGAGGAGCGTGCGGCGAGAGCGTTGATGTCCTCGCAGCCGACCACAGTTACTGCGTCGCGAAACACGCGCTCGCGGTCGTACGAATACACGAGGTGCTCTATACTGTCCGTGACGCGACGGTCAAATTGCCGGGTTACCGTAAGTCAGAACTTGTGTATCCATTTCATTCGGCACTCCCTACAGTTGAAGGTCTAACTTGAGAGTTGCAAAGCAGAACGCATATCGATGGGAGCAGCCGTGCTTCCAGCCAGATGAGGAGTTTTTTTCATGAGTCGATCAAGCCTTCTCGCAGTCTTGCTCCTCGTGCTCGTCCTACTCGCCTGCGTGAACGAGGGTGGGAACGAGGAAACGTCGTCCGCGTCCTACAACGGGGTTTCAGAAGTTGAGGCGCTCGTGGCGCGTGCCAAGTCCTTCGAGCTGCCCACGGGGTGGGTAGGCCCTCCAGGTGACCCTCTCCATCATCACACCGCGGGTTACGCGAAGATCCTGTGCTCGGCTGTGTTCATCACAGGACTCGACGCCGGTTTTGCCGCCGAGAACATCGGCTACTTCACGAGCGACTATGACCAGCGCTCGAAAGTAACGAAGCGCGAAGTCGACATGGAGAAGAAGATGGTGCACCTGACGCTCCCGGACGGCGTGGTGCGTACGGCTAAGTACCTCGGCGATCAAGGCTGCGTCACGTTACCTCTTGGGGAGGATGGGCTCTTTTTCGAGCCCTTCGACGTGACGAGCTCGCTTCCCGATCCCGACATGCAGCCGTGGCCGATGGGCGACGTGCTACCTGACGAACCGTTTCCGGCTGAGCTCGATGAAGCGAAGGTCCAGGCCGCCGTCCAGGCCGCCTTCGAGCCGGTCGAGGGCATGACCGCCGCCTTTGTCGTCACCTGGAAAGGACGTCTTATCGCTGAACACTACCGCGACGGGCTAGACTTTCACACGCCACTTGAAGGCTGGTCGATGGGCAAGAGCTTGACCGCGACGCTGATGGGCGTTCTGATTCAGCAAGGGATCTACGACCTCTGGGAGCCAGCACCTGTCCCGGAATGGCAACGGGAAGGGGATCCACGGGCAGAGATCCGAATTGCCGATATCCTGCGGATGTCGAGCGGGGTCCGCTGCGTAAACCGTGGCGATCCGGAATATGATTCTGCCATGGGATACCCCGACCACCTCTATCTCTACACAGGCGGGATGGACTCGTTCAAATGGGCCGCGACGAGGCCGCAGCAGTGGCCGCCGAATACGATCGGGCGCTACCGGAACTGTGATCCCGTCCTGACGAACTACCTGGTGCGGCTCGGCGTCGAAGGACGCGGGGAAGAGTACCACTCGTTCCCCCAGCGGGAACTCTTCGACAAGATCGGCATTCGTGACATGGTGATGGAGACCGACCCGTACGGGAACTTTCTGATCCAAGGCTATGAGTTCGGAACGGGTCGGGACTGGGCGCGTCTCGGCAACCTGTACCTGCAAGACGGTGTTTGGAGAGGCGAGCGTATCCTTCCAGAAGGCTTTGTGGAGTTCGTCAGCACGCCGGCCCCCGCCTGGGAGGCCGATGGCCGTCCCATCTATGGCGGCTTTTTTTGGATCAACAGTACGGGCGCCTACCCGATTCCGAAAGACGCGTACTACATGGCGGGCGCCGGAAACCAGAAAACCTTCATCATCCCCTCCCACGACCTGGTCGTCGTGCGCCTGGGACACTACAAAGGCTCAAGCCCAGGTGACGAGGGTCTGAAGAACGCCTTGACGCTGCTCGTGGAAGCTGTGCCCGAGAGCTGAAGGTGGCTGCGATGCGCCACTGCCGTTTGAGGGCATCCCAGCCACTGCGAGTGGACGGGTCCGGCGTGTTGCGGCGGCGGGTGGCTGCTGTACCCTCGGCCGTCGAAGGTCCTTGGGCGGCTGTCACAGGCGCGGGACTCGCTTCCTATTGGCACCGATCGCACCGATCTGCCCAGGCGTCTCCCGAGGCTTCTCGGGGGCCAGTCTCTGAATCTTCGACTGGTTGACAGACCCAAGTGCACTAAGCTTTTGGCCTGCAGCATAGTGAGTCATGCCCGAATATTGGGCCGGGCTACCGGTCACCTGTTAGTCAGGGTGCATTTCCCCGCGAGGGTGCCTGCCAGCAGTATCGTCGAAGGGAGGCGCTTGCATTATGAGAGGAGGCCGACTCTGTTGGTGCGTCAGCTCGAACCCGCGAAGAAGTGATGCCGAGAACGCCGCGCCATCAGTCGGGGGATTTGGCGGAACCGGCACCTAGCCCGACCTTCTCAAGAGTCTTAGATTCGGAGGTGTTTTGTCCATTTGGGGTGGATGGATAGCCTGGCAATGTTGCGTGGGGCGTCGGGTCCGGGCAGATGCCTGGTAAGGGTCGCCAGATCCGCGGTTGTTGGGGCTTCTTTTCGCTTGAAACCCGCCCTGCAGACACACTGGTCCCCGGCGACCTTTTACGGGGCTCGAGACGATGGCTGGAGTGCAGCTGCTAACAGCGCAGGGGCAGGCTCTGGAGACGGGCCAACACCTGCCCGAAGAGGCCCGCTTCCGGGAAGCCCTCGTCGAACGAGGCGAAATACAGGCGCAACTGGTTGGCCCGCATCGTCTGCGCCGAGGTGCGATCCGCGAACAGCGCCAGCTGCTGTTCCTTGATGCGGTTCTCCATATCGCCCCGCGCGCAGTACACCTCCTCGTAGAGCGCGCGCGCCGCTAGCCGCTCGGCCCCCAGCGACGTCACCACGAAGCGCGGGTTGGCCCCCCGCGGCAAATGCTCTGCCTTGCCGCTCACGCGCCGCTCGCGGCTCCAGCTGTCCAGCGTCCGGTAGCGGAAGTCCTTGAACACCCGCGCCGCCTGCCCCGTCCGCTCGCATTCCTGCCGGGCTCGCTCCAGCTCCGGGGCCAGGCTCCGTTTCAAGCGCGGGTTCTGCGCGATTCCCAGCACATACTCCACCCCCTGCGCCTCGCACCAGGCCAGCAATTCGTCGCGGCAGAACCCGCTGTCCCCGCGCAGCCAGATCTCAACCCCGGGCCAGCGCTTCCGGATCCGCCCCACGATGCGCTCCAGCTCCTCCACCGTGCCATCCGCCGCGTCCCGGTCCGCCGTCCGCAGGCGCGCCCCCAGCAACTGCTGGCCGCAGAAGATATAAAGCGGCAAGTAGCAGTAGGTGCGGTAGTACCCATGGAAGAAGCGGCCTTCCTGGTGGCCGTGCAGGGGATCGTCCGTCGCGTCCACGTCCAGCACGATGCGCTCCGGCTGCTCCCCGTGCCAGTCCAGGAACAGGTCCACCAGCAGGGCATCCAGCCGCGCGGTGTCCGCCACGATCTTCTGGTAGCGTTCGCCGGCGTCCAGCACCGGCCCCGTCAGCTCCATCCGGTTCAGCGTGCTCTTGCCCGGCGGCAACCGCTCCCAGCTCGCCCTGCGCCGGCCCCGTCCCACCGCCCCGCATAGCAGCGACCACAGCTTGCTCTGGCGCAACGTGTCGTGATCGATCAAGTCCTCGTAGCCCAGCGCCAGCCCCAGCACGCGCGCTGCCACCAGCACTTCCACCGGATGCTGCGTCCGCTGCGGGTCGCGGTGATCCCGGAAACACGCACTCAACCGCCGGAACAGCCCCGTCCGCTGCGCCAGCTCCCGCAGCAGCAGCCCGCCGCCATCCGACCCGAGCTCCCCGCCGTCAAACCGACCGACTACACGCTGCCTTCGAAAGCGTTCGAATTCCAGTCGTTCCGTGGTACACTCTGTAGTCATAAGGTCGTCGTCCTGCTACGTGGTAAGTTGTTCATAATAAACCAATTATACCACGAGACACGGCCTTATTCTCTACCTCTCTTGAGAAATCCGGGCTAGAGGCCGGACCACAATCGGACCATTTTTTGCTCTCCGGTGCTCTCGAAGCGTATAGGGCTCTTAAGTCGTCGAGCATGGCTCTACGGATATAACTCGCAGAACTTCAAGGTAATTAGTGTCGATTCAAACACTTAAGCGATGGAGGCGCGGGCTGCCGGTTACCCACAAGTCTTGTCGGGACGCAGTCGCTTATAGAAATCGCTGGTCCGGTCCAGCCTGAGCAGTCTCTCGTAGGTCTGTGCGGTAGTCGCGAGTCGGGTATAGCCTTCCCAGAGTTTCGCGTGGCCCGGCGGCGAGTCACGTTTGCGGTTGAGCTAGCCACCCAGCATGGCCATGGTGAGCACCGCACGCCCGAGATTGTCGGGCGGTGGTAGCTTGCGATCTTTGGCGAAGTTCTCCAAGGCGATGATCTCGATGTCGGAGAAGAGGATGTCGGCCTGCAGCTCGGGCGTGTCGCGGCCCAGCAGCGTCATCGCGGTGAGGCGCCAGGCGATGACTGCATTGATGGTCACTGCCCGCTCAATCCGCTCGCCGGTGCGATGGCCGAGATATTCGATCTTGCAGCCGGACTTGAGCACGCGGTGCCAGTCTTCGATGCGCCAGCGCAGGCGATACCATTCAAGGATTTTGAGGGCCTGCTGTCTGGATGTCACCGGCAAGGAGGTCAACAGGAACCATTCCAGTGGCTCGAGGTTGTCTGGCGCCGACTCTTCGCAGACATGCACGAGGCTGAGCTGAAGCGGTCCCGGACCCTGGCAGGAGCTCTTGCTCGGCACTGGCAATTGCACGGCGCACCAACGCAGCGCAAGCTTCGCTTCGCGTGCCTTGCGCCCCGCGCGCGCCTTCTGTCGACGGGTTCCCCGGCGTGCCGAGCTGCGCGCCACATGCATCTCCAGATGCGCCTGCACCGGCTTTGCCTGCACAGCATCGAAGAGCTTCGGGAGATCCTTGCCGAGGCTACGGTTGTGCTTGGCCCGCACCAACAGATCGACCGTGCCGAGACGGTGCTGCTCGGTGAAGAGATCAAACACATCCGCTTCGCGATCCATGACCGCGACCGGACGTACGCCGTCGAGCTGGTCAGCGAGCTCAGCGCACTGTTGCAGGCCGCGCAGCCAGCGGGTCGCTATCCAGCAGCGGCCACGGCTCTGCGGCCGGTGAACCTCCGTGAACACGATGCGGAAGTACCCCCAGCCGCGAATACCATAAAGAATTTGCAGAACCTTCTTGACACAATTTGGCCCCTATTATATATTGTGAGTGATCAGGAGGGTGTCATGCAAAGAATCGGTTTGAGTCTGATTGCACTTGTCTTATTCGCGTCAAGCGCGTTTTCGCAGTTTGACACCGCCACGGTGCTGGGCACCATACAGGACCCCGCCGGAGCGGTGGTTCCCCAGTGTGCCGTGACGCTCGAGAATCTCGAGACCGGGATCTCGGTGGAAGCATCGACGGACGCGGTGGGCAACTTTGAATTCTTCAATGTGAAGATCGGCAGCTATCAAGTCAGCGTCGAGCAGACAGGTTTCAAGAGAGCGTTGTCTAATGCTTTCACGGTCACTGTCAATGCTCGCCAGCGGGTGGACCTCACTTTGGAAGTAGGTGCAGTGACGGAAACAGTCGAGGTGACCGGCGCCGCCGCGCTTCTGGAGATGGACACTAGTTCGCGGGGCACAGTGGTCGGTCACCGGCAAATCGTGGATTTGCCCTTGAATGGCAGGTCGTATGCCGACCTGGCCTTGTTGGTCCCCGGCACGAACCAAGCCCTGCGGGGATCGGTCAGCGGGAGAAACGCCTCCTATCACGTCAACGGACTACGCAGCTCATTCAACAACTTCACTCTTGACGGTCTGGACAACAATAACTACGGCACGAGCAACCAGGGCTTCTCCAGCCAGGTGGTGCAACTTGCCCCCGACGCTGTCGGCGAATTCAAGGTCACAACGAACAACTTTAGCGCGGAATACGGCCGGGCCGGCGGAGCAGTTATTAATGCCAGCCTCAAAAGTGGAACCAATGATTACCACGTGACGTTATGGGAATTCGTTCGCAACACCAACCTCAACGCCGTCGGCTTCTTCAAGCCGCAGTTCGGCAAGCCAACGCTGGTTCAGAACCAGTTTGGCGCCGCGGGCGGCGGACCGATTGTTCGCAACAAGGCGTTTTTCTTTGCCGATTGGGAGGGCCTCCGGCGGATCCAGAAGCGACTGGTATTCGCGGACATTCCGACGCTGGAGCACCGCGAGGGCCGGCTTGGGCGTCCGGCCGCCGATCCTTACACCCGGACTCCCTACCCGAACGGGGACGTGCCCCAGAGCGTCATGACCCCGTTTTCCCGAAGAGTACTCAGCGACCTGCCGGCGCCCAACCGGCCCGGCCTGGGTGACAACTTCGAGTCGCTCCCCGGAGATGATACCGACGACAAGAAAGGTGACGTGAAAATCGACCACTACTTCAGTGAAAGGGCAACGGCTTTTTTCCGATTCAGCCATCGTAAATTCAATCGATTCTACCCGGATGAAATCCCCGGCCCATCGGGCGGAGACAGTAACCAAAACGTAGGCGCATTCAACCAGTCTTTCGCCGGAGGAGTCACCTACACGCTGAACCCGAGTTCCCTATTGGAATTCCGCCTGGCGTTCATTCGCAGCGAGGGCGGCAAGACGCCGGTCAACTTCGACGGGCCGCACGTGGAGGACGAATACGGGATAACGGGGGTCGCGAAGGATGAGAGGATCGGGGGCGGCTTGAATTCCCACGAGGTGAGCGGGTTCAATGACTTCGGCCGCCAGACCAGCAATCCTCAATTCCAGGACCCGGATAACTGGAACCCTCGCTTGAACTATTCCACGACCAAAGGGAATCACAGCTTCAAACTCGGTTACGAGCACCAGCGGATCGACACCGACATCAACGACTTGTCTCCGGTGTACGGGAGGAGTCGTTACGCGGGAAGATTCAGTACCCCACCGGGGGAAAGCAGTAACAACATCCACAATCTGGGGGACTTCTTCGTCGGAGCGCAGAGTACGATCGAAATGAGCAGGTTCGTGGTGCTCGAGTACCGCCAGCGGATGCACTTTTTCTATGTCCAGGATGACTGGAAAGTCAGTCCGAACTTGACCCTGAATCTCGGCGCCCGCTACGAGTACGCCTCACCGCAGTGGGAGAACAGGAACCGGCTGGGCAATTTTGACCCCAACACAAACTCTCTGGTCTTCGCCGGCGACGGTTCCATCTCGGATCGCGCGCTGGTCGATCCAGATCGTAACAATTGGGCCCCGCGGGTCGGCCTTGCTTACAGGTTGAATCCGAAAACGGTGATCCGCAGCGGCTACGGCGTCAGTTATATTCACTTTAACCGCATGGGCGGTGAGAATATACTCGGCTTCACGGGTCCGTTCGTGTTTCGGCGGACTCAAAATCAGGCCCCCCCCAGCAGCCTGCCATTGTGCAGCCCGGGACAGCCGGGACAGAATCTGAGTACCTGTTTTACGCGGACCCAATACGGTTTTACGCCTGACTTTCTCGCTGACGAAACGTATGACACCAGCATCTCGCGAGTGAACTTTCAGCCTCGGGACACTCGTAGCGGTTATGTCCAGAGCTGGCACTTCACCATGCAGCGGGAGTTGGCGCGGGACCTGGCTCTAGATGTCGCCTACGTGGGCAACCGGGGAGCTAAACAGCTCATTCTGACCGACTTCAATCAGGCGAGACCTAACGGGCCGGATGAGAACCTCAGCATCGATGATCGGCGGCCCATCCCCGGATTCACGCACATCCAGATGTCCTTTAGCGGCGGCAACACCTTCTACCATGCATTTCAGGCCAAGCTGGAGAAGCGGTTCTCGCGAGGGCTCTATGTTTTGAACTCGTTCACTTGGTCGAAGGCGATTGACAACGCCGCCGGCCACCTGGAGACGTTCAACGGCGACCGCTCAAGGATTAATTTCCTTGACCAGAAGAGTGAGCGAGGCTTGTCGAGCTACGACATTCCCGTCAACAACGTGACTTCCCTCATCTGGGAGATTCCGTTCGGCAGCGGGCGGCGCTACGGGAGCGGCCTGGGCGGCGTTGCGAACGCCGTGTTGGGTGGATGGCGAACGACAGTGATCAACAACGCTCGCAGCGGGAACACGATCAACATCTATTACAATCCGGCGTCGCAGGCAAGGGTCTGCGGTGCCTGCCGCACGCGGCCCAACGTGGTCGGGCCGTTCCAGAACCCCGACCAGGATCCGCACGACTACTTCATCGGCGACAACATCGTGATCCCGCCGTTCACCGCTCCCTTTGGCAACATGGGACGCAACACGGGCCGGACACCGGGATTTGCACAGCTCGATTTCGGCCTTCACAAAGACTTCGCCCTGCCGAGGGAGGGATCGAAAGTGGAATTCCGTGCGGAGTTCTTCAACCTGTTCAACCGAACCAACTTTCGAGCGCCCCAGGGCAGGAGGGACTCCAGCAGTTTCGGAAGGATTACCAGCACTTTCCCAGCTCGCGAGGTCCAGTTGGCGGTGAAGCTCTACTTCTGAGAGCTTTGGTCGCGTCAGGGGGCATGCCCCTTAGCGGGGGTGCCCTCTCGACGGCTAGCGGGGTGGAACGAGCACTGGGGCTCTATTGGTAGAGGATTCAAGAGCGCAGGCGCAATTTACGATGACCAGTCGCCGGCAGTGGTCCCACCGTCCAGTCGAAATAAGCTTTCGACAATTGCTGCTTCTGGCGCTGATCTCGACGGCGCTATCCGCGCAAGGGTCCGCCGACGAGGCGCTCCTGAACCAGATTCAGGTCCTAGGCAGCCACAACAGTTATAAGAAGGCGATCGACCCGCCGCTGCTGAAGCTGCTGCGGCCTGCCGTTTACCCACAAGTCTTGTCGGGACGCATTCGCTTATAGAAATCGTTGGTCCGGTCCAGCCTGAGCAGTCTCTCGTAGGTCTGTGCGGTAGTCGCGAGTCGGGTATAGCCTTCCCAGAGTTTCGCGTGGCCCGGCGGCGAGTCACGTTTGCGGTTGAGATAGCCACCCAGCATGGCCATGGTGAGCACCGCACGCCCGAGATTGTCGGGCGGTGGTAGCTTGTGATCTTTGGCGAAGTCCTCCAAGGCAATGATCTCGATGTCGGAGAAGAGGATGTCGGCCTGCAGCTCGGGCGTGTCGCGGCCCAGCAGCGTCATCGCGGTGAGGCGCCAGGCGATGACTGCATTGATGGTCACTGCCAGCTCGATCCGCTCGCCGGTGTGATGGCCGAGATATTCGACCTTGCAGCCGGACTTGAGCACGCGGTGCCAGTCTTCGATGCGCCAGTGCAGGCGATACCATGCGAGGATTTTGAGGGCCTGCTGCCTGGATGTCACCGGCAAGGAGGTCAACAGGAACCATTCCAGTGGCTCGAGGTTGTCTGGCGCCGACTCTTCGCAGACATGCACGAGGCTGAGCTGAAGCGGTCCCGGACCCTGGCAGGAGCTCTTGCTCGGCACTGGCAATTGCACGGCGCACCAACGCAGCGCAAGCTTCGCTTTGGAGTGGCCCTGTTTTCGTGGACACCTAAGATAGCTTGGATAGGCAGGGGTTGCTCGCTGGAGAGGTGGGGGTAAGGAGGCCCCGAACGATGAGCAAGAAAGTCTATGTGAAGCCGTATCCGAAGGAGTTTCGGGAACAGGTGGTGAAGCTGGTGCAGCTGGGGGGTCGCAGCGCGCTGGAGGTGGCCCGGGAATTCGAGATTTCGGTGGATTCGGTACGGCGGCTACGGATGGAGCGGGAGATCCTGTCAAAAGCAGCGGCCTGGTTCGCTCGGGAGACCGATTCGATCGAACAGATCCGGGTAGAGGACAGGCTCAGAGATCTTGACCTCTGGCAATTCAATCTTGATAAGTTCTGAGGTTCGGAAACGGGTGAGGGGGGCGGCTATGTATAGACCGGGCTGCTAGGTAACACAATGATCCGGGCTGATGTGCAACACATACGAAATGACATGGAAGGCAAGTGGACCTGTGGAAGAACGAAGGAAGTTCATTGAAGATTGGTTAGCCGGGCGCGGCAGAGATGTCGCGGGGCTGTGCCGCAGCTATGGGATCAGCCGTAAGACGGGCCACAAATGGCTGGAGCGCTTCCGGCAAGACGGACTGGGCGCGTTGGAAGACCGCTCGCACGCTCGCCGGAGCCAGCCCCTTCTCCCCGACCCTTCCACGGCTTCCCTGAACGCTTACTACAAGAAACAGTCGCCAATGAGCGTGTAAGCCATTGACTATCGAGGGCTTAGAAAGTCAGCTCAGCGAGTTAGGGACAATTCACAGTAAACTACCGCTAGCAACGAAGATCGCTATATTTTTATGAAAGATGCCATACCAGGCACATCGTTTGTCCTGTTTCTTTTGTTCAGTGCCTCAGGCATCGCTAGCGGCGCCGTGAAGCCGACGTTGGAGTCATTCAAGACCGATGGCGCTCCATGTTACGGCCGCTCAGGTCAACCCCAAACCTCTGTCGTGGATGCCCACCTGCACTTCTGTCCGTTTGGAGGTCCCGCGATCCCGTTCGAGGAAGTTGTCTCTTACCTTGAAGAGACGGGAGTGCTATTCGTCAATATTTATGGCATTGGTCAGATGCTTCCGGTGGCGTCGTCTTGTACTTACTACTTGGACTGTCCTGGTACGCCGGTGATACCCACGTTGAAGAACGATTTCGTCAATGCCGCCAACTATGTTATGCAGGCTCCGAAGGGCATCCACATGACGCTCTCGATGACCTTCCCGGACTTGTCGCGACCGGAGTCAATGCTTTCCGGCATGCAACTCCTGGAGGAAGAATATCCCGGCACATTCGCATGGATGGGAGAAATCAATCTGGTGAAACAGGCGTTGTTCAGCAACGGACATGCACCTGTTCCTAGAGGCAAAATCACAGAATGGGCCGCCTTCATGAAGGTACTGAGGGAACGGAACATCCCGCTCTCAATTCACGCGGATTTAGGTAATGACGAGGAACCGACTAGATACCTGCCCCTACTGAAGGAAGTGTTGCGTTTATATCCTGACAACAAGATCGTCTGGATGCATATGGGGCTGTCCAGGGAACTTGCAAACATGAACGTTGTGCAGCACATCCAAACGATGAAGTCGCTGTTGGATCGCTATCCGAATCTGATGGTGGATATTTCCTGGAGAGTGATCGACGACAGCTACTTCTCAAGCCCGGACAAGCGGGTGTTCTATGTTACGTTCTTGAACGAATACTCTGAACGGGTCCTGCCTGGAACAGACTTTCTGGCTTCAAGGGACAAGGATATTGAAGTCTATCGAACAGAGCTGAACGTCACAAGCAGGATCAATCGTTACTTGAACGACAACGCCTTTCGGAACATTGCCCTGGGTCAAAACTACTTCCGGCTGCTGGGTCTGGATTACATGGCGCCGCAGGTGTGTGTAAATCAACAGCCGTGATGCGGGAGATTCAGCTTGGGGGAGGCATCGTCAAGTTAATTAGTGTCTGGGAGAGAACCCCTTTTTGAGCGAGAAATGTGGGATGTCACCGACGCGGAGCCGTGGCATTCGAGCCGAAACCCGGGACTATTTCACCCTATCCGTAAGGCTGTGAACTGGAGGTTGTGACGAGAAGGACTGGTTTTCGTATCGGTTCGTTTATATGAAGATGTACATGGTCAGTGTATTTAACAAGCATTGTGTGGTGGTCGGTGAGGTGGAGGTTCCCTTGGTGAGTCTGGACGAGCGATGGCACTGGGATGCAAGTAAGCCCTCGACCCGGTCCTTGCCAGATCGACATGTTTTTCGCTGTTGAACGTCTGCTCCGAACACCACTCGGAGAACATGGTCGCTAGGGAGAACTCGTAACTCTTCTCGCCGTCCGCAGACCCGCTTCGTCTTTCGAGAGCCTGTAGTAGTTGCTGTTCTCCGCCGCGACCGTGTCACCATCCGTCAGCGACATGTCTCTGATCCAGTGCAGGTGATCCTCTGTCACCGCCACTGTCACGATCGTGCCGCTCGTTCCCAGCGACACTTGCACGTGGTCCGGCGCCACGTACACCGCCGTCCCAGGTGTCATCCGCGTCTCTTGTCAGCGTTTACAAGTTGCCGTTCGCGGCGATGAAGTCGCACGGGTTGCCGTCCGCGCCCGGTGCCCGCTCCTGGGTTGTCTTGGCCCAGCGTAGTGCCACTTCACCGAGTTAATCAAGCTCGCCCGCAAGACAGTGTTGACGACGAGGCTGGCCGTGGGCCGCAGCCCCGTCCTGGTCGCTGGTGCACTGGATACGGGAACCCTGAGCTAGGAGTGGCACGCCATTCTCTGGCCCGGTAGAGGTTGACGAAACCTTTACCGGAGAGAAGGAAAAGAACAAGCGTGGCCATGTCGTCCCAGTCAGTCGCGAAGCAACTGGCCAGTCCGGTGCGCTACGCCTGCCTTCGTCCACCTTGGTGGAGTCGCGCCAAGTCACTCGATTTGCCCACTCACGAGACACTGGATGCAGGACCAAGGGAATCAGGAATCGGAATGCTGATTGCTTTCATCTCTACGCCGATTTTTTTTCGCTTCGGAACGTTGATCGTTTTCCTTCGGAATACGCAAAGATTAGTTGACACCAGAACACACGGCTTTGGCGGATGGAATGGAAGGCCGGTTCCAATGTCACGACACGTCACGGTCCGCTGGCTCGCCGACGTGATCGAGCATATCGAGAAACACTCGGCTGATGTCGTCGGCCACGCTGTAGTGGACCTGCTTGCCGTGACGCTGGCCCCGCATCACCCGTGCGGCTCGCAGCAGGCGCAGATGATGGCTGACGAGTGACGAGGACAAGCCAAGCCGCTGCGCGATGTTGCCGACAGGCTTGGGTCCGGGCAGGCAAGTGAGGATTATGCTCAGGCGCGTAGGGTCACCCATCAGGCGAAACATCTCGGCCAACTGGCTCACACTCTCGGCGCCGAGGGACCCGAGTTGGGCAGGCTCCGGCTGTGTCACCCTGTCTGTCTGCCTCACACTATCTACCGATCAACCGCAGGGACTACCTGGACCTGGCACTCCTTACGCCCGGCGTCGTGGACACGAACTACGTCGCCAACGCGACCGACCGCCGTATCATACCCACGCCCACTTCGGGACTGGGCATAGGCGGCACCAACGGACGCGGCAACACTTTCATGATCGATGGCCTGGACAACGTGCTCAACACCGGTAGCGTACGCTCTTCGATCAGCCAGGAGGCCGTTCATGAGTTCCAGGTCAATAGGAACTCTTTCTCGACGGAACAAGGGGGAGCACCCGGTGGCACGGTCAATATCGTGACGAAGGGTGGCACGAACGAGTTCCACGGATCTATGTTCGGCGTCGTGCGCAACCGCCGATTCCAGGCTCGGAACTACTTCGATCCGGGCAAAGGAGCATACACCAGGGCACAGAGTGGTGTCTCCGCCGGGGGGCCGATCAAGCGGAACAAGACGTTCTTGTTCGGCGCCTATGAACGCTTGGATCGCCATGAGTCGCAAATCGTCCCGCTGCTTGCTGACAGGTCGTTCCTCACCTCTTTGACGGAGTCGCAGCAAGCGTTGGTCAACGTGCTTAGCGTGGCAGGGCCACCGCCGTTGCGGCCGCTGGTGGGCCAGCTCGCCGGGGCGCTCGTGCCAGCCAACCATCCGGGCGTTGTTTCTCGCTTTGAGAGGAACAGCGGGGTCTTTCCGTTCTCAGAGGAGCGGCAGCAACTGCTCGCTCGCTTCGATCACACTTTACGCGACGGACACAACATTTTCGTCCGAGGGAATGGGACATTCAGTTCCAATGAGAACACCAATTTCGGCGCGCTCACGGCGCGCGATCGCGGACACAATTCCGAGGGCGCAGACTTCTCGGTAGTTTTCGGAGACACTTACGTGATCAGCCCCGAGTGGGTAAGTGAGACGCGGCTGGGTTTTGGCTACCACGATCAGGGCAACTATCCGACCGATAGCCACGGTCCGTCAATTGACATCCAAGGATTCGGCAATTTCGGTAGGGACTTGATTCTTCCAGCGCGCGTCCTTGAACGTGTCTACCAAGTGCGTCAGAACTTCATGCGCATCTCCGGCCGCCAGACACTCAAGTTCGGAGCCGACTTCAACCCACTCCGCGATTGGGTGCGGTCCGAGACATTCTTCGGCGGTCGATTCACCTTCGGTGAGGCGATACCGCTCGCCAGCATCATTGACAACGCGGCCGGGCCTGGAACGTCGCGCCTGATCCAAGGCTCGCTCGCGGCAGTTGGGTTGGGGCAACTGGCGGCCACTGTGAACGCGCCCATTTCGGCTCTGCAGGCGTTCGCCCTAGGGCTGCCAACGACCTACCAGCAGGGCTTCGGAGATCCGTATTGGCAGCGAGAAGCAGCGCCGACAGCCCGGGAGACTTCCTGGCGGCGACGGAGAACGAGATGCATCGCTCGAACAAGGGCCAGGGAGCCGAAGCGGGTGCTTTCGATGGGCTAGTCATGAACGGTCCACAATCCCTCCAGGAACGGCCACTCCGAGTCGACCCATTCGGTGAGTCGCAAGAATCCGGCCGATTCCATCGTCTCCCGCACTTGCTTGGTCTGAAACTTGTAGGAACTCTCGGTCCAGACAGTCTCTCCCTGCCTCAGGTTGCAAGTCCCGCCGGCACCTGGGATCGGAACTTGCTGGTCGCTCCTTGAGAGTAAGTGCATTTCGATCCTCTGATTTAGCTCATCATAGCGAGCGACGTGGTCAAACGAGGCCAAGTCAAAATCCGATCCCAGTTCTCGGTTCACGCGTCCAAGAACGTTCCGGTTGAACGCAGCGGACACCCCAGTTGGGTCGTCGTAGGCCTTGAGTAGCTTCGCCTTGGACTTCACTAGGTCGAAGCCGAGCAAGACGGAATCGCCCGGCAGCAACTGGGATCGGATCTCCGCGAGGAATACATCACGCTCGTTCCGGTCCAAGTTTCCGATGCTGCTCCCGAGGAAAAGCAGCAGCAGCGGCACACCGGGCGGTCGAGTCACACGCAATTCACGCACGCCATCGAGGTAGCCACCATGGTGAGCGCGAACCTGAACAAGATCACCCAGAGCGTGTCTGCAGCGATCCACGGACTCCAAAGAAATGTCGATCGGCGCGTAGAACCGGATGCGGCCCGGCGGGAACGCTGTCAGCACTGGACGGGTCTTCGAACCGCTTCCGCTTCCAAGTTCCGCGACGATGACGTCGGTGGAAGGGAAGTGCCGCGGGAGACTGGGGGCGCACCGCTGGAGGATGCGCTCATCCGCCCTCGTTAGGCCATATTCGGGCAAGTGCGTGATCGCCTCAAACAGCGCCGCGCCGACCATGTCGTACAAATACTTCGCTGGCAATCTCTTACGGCCAGCGTTGCACAAGCCCACACGCACGTCGCGGGCAAATTCCGCCTGAACCGCACCGCCTGCATCCATGGAGGCGGTTATAGCACGATCCCGGTGAATCGCTCGCCTGGGCAATGGCATTCGCATAGATAATCCGGTAGATAGCCCGTTGGTGGACCGATAGGTTGTTGATTTTCAAAAGGATACGCCTCCCTCAACTTTTTCTGCCGAAGCGCTTGACTTTTGCGCCCCAGTTTGCCACCCTAGGTATGGAGTACTGAGAGCTACCCGATGGACCCGCTGATCGAGAACCTTAAATCCACGACATTCTTCGGCAAGCGCCTGACACGGCGGCAGATCGCCGACATCCAGGAGACGGTGGGGCTGTTCCCGAAGCTGAGCCGCACCGAGCTGGGCCACACCATCTGCGAGCACCTGCGCTGGCAGACGCCGAAGGGCAGCAACCGCATTCATCTGGCGACGCGCCTGCTGGAGGAGCTGGAGCGGCTCGGCATCCTGACCCTGCCAGCCCGCAGCGCTAGGCCCGGGCGGGGCCCGCAGAGGCCGATCACGCCGGGCGAGCGGACCGCGCCCCAGCCCCCTCTCCGCGAGGATCTCGCCGAGCTGACGCCGCTAGCCCTGGAGGTGGTGACCGAGCGGGAGGCTGTCGCGGAGTGGAACGAATGGGTCGAGCGCTACCATCCCCAGGGCTACCGCCAGCCCATCGGCGCGCATCTGCGCTACTTTCTGCGCGACCGACACGGGCGCCAGCTCGGCTGCCTGCTGTTCGGCTTCGCCACCCGCAACCTGGAGTGCCGCGACACCTGGATCGGCTGGCAGGGCCAGGCGCACCGCAAGCACCTCGACCTGGTCATCAGCAACAGCCGGTTCCTTTTGTTTCCCTGGGTGCAGGTCAAGTTCCTGGCGTCGAAGGCGCTGGGGCTGGCGCTGCAGCAGCTGCCGCAGGACTGGCAGCAGCGGCACGGCTACCGGCCGGTGCTGGTGGAGACCTTCGTTGACCTGGAGCGCTACCGGGCGACCTGCTACCGGGCGGCCAACTGGCAGTTCCTCGGCATGACGAAGGGGCGCAAGGCCAGGGGAACGGCACCGGCCAAGACACCCAAGGGCGTGTACGTCTACCCGCTGCACCCCGACTGGCGCACGATCCTGCTGCACGGGCCGGGCGCGGCGGCCAGGCCAGGCCCGCTGGCCAAGCCGCGCCAGCTGGTGCCGCCGCCGGAGGCCGAGGATCGCTTCGTGCAGCTGTGGCAGGGCATCATCGGCACGGTGGTGCGCGTGGCGGGCGAGTACGACCGGCAGTGGCAGCAGCGGCAGCGGGTCCTCAACACCCTGTTGGTGGTGCTGTTCGTCTCTGGTGTTCGCGCCCGACCGCCAGGGCTATGCCCTGACCCTGGCCGAGCTGTGGGAGCAGTGCCGCCGGCTGGAGGTCGCGCTACCGCAGCCGCAGCCGGTGTCGGCCTCGTCGATCTGCGCGGCCCGCGCCAAGATTCACGCCGGCGTATCCACCGGGCGATTCTCGAGCAAGCCCCGCGCGAGACGGCTGGCCAACTGTGGCACGGCCACCGGATCTTCGCCGTCGACGGCTCGAAGCTGAACCTGCCCCGCCCGCTGGCCCAAGAGGGCTACCGCACGCCCTCATCGAACGCCCACTACCCGCAGGGCCTGCTCAGCTGCCTCTACCAGCTGCGCTCCCGCATCCCGGTCGACTTCGACCTGCTCGCCCATGGCAACGAGCGCCTGGCGGCCCTGGCCCACCTGCGGGCGCTCGCCCCCGGCGATGTCGTCGTCTACGACCGCGGTTACTACTCCTTCCAGCTGCTGCACGCCCACGCCGAACGCCGCCTGCAGGCCGTCTTCCGCCTCCAGCGGAACGCCTCCGCCCTGTTCGGCGACTTCATCCTCGGCGACCGCACCGATCACACGGTCACCGTCACGCCCAGCGCCGACGCGCTGCGCCAGCGCCCGCAGGCCGCCTTCCAGCCCTGCCGGGTGCGCCTCATCAAGTACACCGCCGGCACGACCACCTACACCCTCGCCACCACCCTGCTGGACCGGCAGCGCTACAGCGTGCGGGACCTCGCCGACCTGTACCACGGCCGCTGGAGCATCGAGGAACTGTACAAGATTTCCAAGCAGCTGCTGACGGTGGAGGAGTTCCACGGCCAGACCGAGCGCACGGTCCAGCAGGAGCTGTTCGCCCACTTCAGTCTGATCGCCCTGGCCCGGCTGTTCACCAACCGCAGCGAGGAGAGCTTCCGGGCCGACCCGGGCAAGCCGGTGATGCAGGCGAACTCCAAGAGCAGCCTGCGCACTGTGGCGCGGCACCTGGAAGGGCTGTTCCTGGAGCCCGCCATGCTGGGCAAGACCGTCGAGCGGATCCTCGCCGGCATCGCCGCGTGCCGCCAGCGCCAGCGCCCGAACCGCTCCTTCCCGCGCCTCTCCCGGAAACCCGCCAGCAAATGGAGGTCCAGCAAGGCAACCGCACCTGCAACCACAGCCTGAAGCGCGAAAAACCGGCCCGCTGCGCCGGAATTCCCCTTGAACCCTTAAACGAATGCTGTTTGGCCGTTAAACGAATGCCATTGCTCGCCTGGGCGGCCATGAGCATAATGGAGCAAGTGCTTGCCCCGCGAGAGTTGCGACGAAGGTTCGCCGACGCGAGGTCACGCACAGACGAGCTATTCAATCTCGTTCAGACCGACTCGCTGTTCGAACGGCCCGTTCCGGAGCGTCACCGCCTCAATTTCTATATTGGCCACCTTGAGGCCTTCGATTGGAACATGATCTGCGGCTACAGTCTCGGATTGGATCCATTCAATTCCGAATTCAATGAACTGTTCGCTTTCGGTATCGACCCGGACTCGTCCGACTTGCCATCGGACCAGCCCGCCGACTGGCCGAGTCTGGCTGAGACGCAGAAGTATTGCCGTCGGGTTCAGGAAACCGTCGATGAGGTCCTCGACGACGTGCCGGGGGATGTCGCCCAGGTCTGCCTCGAGCATCGGCTGATGCACGCAGAGACTCTCTGCTGCTTGCTGCACAACCTCGATCCCGTATGCGTGAGAGTTCCGCCAGAGCCTCAGGCGGAGCCCGTACACACTGCGGCCGTCCGGAGTTCCCGGGAGTGGATCGACATCCCTGCGGGAAATGCGAAGCTCGGCCGAGGGCGGCAAACCGGATTCGGTTGGGACAACGAATTCGGCGAATCCCGGGTGCACGTGCCCGGATTCGCGATCACGAAATACAAGGTCACGAACGGGGAGTTCCTCAAGTACGTGGAAGACGGCGGTTCCGCGCCGTACTACTGGAGAAACGACGGTCGATGCTGGCTCTTGCGGACGATGTTCGGGGAGATCCCGTTGCCGCTCGAGTGGCCAGTCTACGTTACGCATCGGCAGGCCTGGGGATACGCTGCGCAAGCTGATGCGATGCTGCCGAGCGAAGCGCAATGGGATCGCGCAGCCTACGGGTCCGGCGGCGACAGCTACTCTCGGTACCCGTGGGGTGACGACCCGCCACAACCACGGCGGGGCAACTTCAATTTCCAACGCTGGGATCCGTGTTCCGTCAGGGCAACAGCGGAAGGGGACAGCGCCTACGGCGTCTCACAACTCGTGGGCAACGGCTGGGAATGGACCTCAGATCCGTTCAGGCCGTTCCCCGGCTTCGAGGAATTCCCGTTCTATCCGGGCTACTCATCCAACTTCTTCGACGATCAGCACTATGTGCTCAAGGGCGGCTCGCCGCGAACGGCGCTCCCGTTGCTTCGGCGGACTTTCCGAAATTGGTTTCGGCAAGAATACCCCTACGTTTTCTCGACATTTCGACTCGTCTCAGCTTGATGCATCCGACCCGGAGGCGCGACGCACGCTTGGGGGGGAAGCCGTTGATGCCAATCTTCCAGGAATCACGAGAAGGAGTTCAAGCGTTCTGTCCGGAACTGCGCAGCCGAGCTATTGCCTTGATGGCAGGCTTGGCAGTACGCCCCCAGGAACAGCTTTGCGTGCTAGAACGTGTACGAGTCAGTCGCACGGGCGGGCAGGGAAGCCAGCAGGGTCAGCGTCGCGGCGACTCGGGCACGCAATCGGTGCATGAATCGATTCGAAGCCTACCGCCTTTAGGCGTTTCCCACGCTCATGCGTATCCGCAGTCCCTTTAATTGCAGTCGGGCTCCGCAATAGCAGCTGGACTGCGCGACCTTCGAGTCGAACGCTGCTTACTCAGACCCTCAGATGGACGGGCTTTGTCAGGGTCACGGTTCGCAGGAGGAAGGAGTCGAGAAACCACCTCAAGCGACCATCTGGGACCGACGCAGCCGTATCCCAGGCGGTCGTCCATCAGCCGCGGCGCCTCACTTTCAAGCTGAATCGAAAGCGTAGTCTCGGCAAGGGCGAGGAAAAGTGGTGCTTGGGGCAACCCGAGCGGATCGGTACCCTTGTGCCACATGCTTTGGGATACGTCGAGGTCCTGTCACGGAGGTTGACGGCCCGTTGGGTCTGTCGGATAGTAAAAGAACCATGCGGGTCTTGTCCTCAAGTGCCGTGCCCTTCTACAAGTTCGTCTTGCCTTATCTGTGGTTCGTGTGCTGGGGTGCGCCCGTCTTTATCCTCGACGCTGTGGATCCCTATCGGGCGGAGTTCTTGGGTGTTGGAATCATTGGGTCGTGTCTCCTCGCTTGGTACGCCTCCCGGCTGCGCAAGGTCATCCTGGACGGTGAAACGCTCGTCATCTCCGACTACTCGCGTTCCCCCCGCGAAGTCCGCGTACCGCTCACGTCCGTCTCCGAGGTACGTGCGAGCCGCTTATCAAAGACCAAGGATGTCGTTCTCTTCTTCTACGACGACTTCGGATTCGGAGACCGAGTCCGCTTCCTGCCTAAGTCCAAATTCTTGTGGCCTTGGCAGGAGCACCCGATTGCAGCGGAACTGAGGCAACTGAGCGGCTAGCAGGGCACGACGTACAGGGCCGTTCTCAAACTCCGTTTGCCGGATTGGAATTGGCTCTTGCGGCGCAGCGAACTGACTCACCCAAAATCCCAGACCCGACCTGCGATCCAGAACGAGGGGGATCCTGGCTTCAAAACGTCGTGGGCGGTGCGTCCGGCACACGGGGTGGGAGCGATGATCGCGTGGTCTCGTCGGAAGGTGACAACCACGAGGGAGGAGCGACTTCACAGGCGTCACACGAGTCGAAAACCGTGTGCTAGCGTTAGAGGGAAGGGCAAGCAGGAGCCCCCCGGGCCACGATAGCTCAGCTGGTAGAGCAGCGGTTTCGTAAACCGCAGGTCGTCGGTTCGAGTCCGACTCGTGGCTCCATTCTCAAACGGGTCCGGACCGGAGACATAGGTGACAACCTCATGCCGAACGGGTTGTCGATGGTTTGCAGTGTTCTTCGCTCCAAGGCAATTTACCCCAGGTCATAGTGCATGAAGCTGACGAGCCAGATGGAGAAAAGTGTAACCTAGCTGTCCGGTACAAACGTTACCTATCTCTCGGGTCGCTCAAACGTTTCCCGACCCCAACGTTCGTGGAATCCCACGGTTGTTTGCCCGCATCACGATGCAGGACGCGGGAGCGCCTCCTTCGCAGGGACGAATCGGTGTAATCGTGCCACAGAGATCGAATCTCGCGGTTCGGCAACCCGAAACGTACGCCCGAATATGAAACGCGTCTTGAGGGCTCGGACTTTTGACCTTGATCCGTTGTGAACGGCGCACTATCCGGGCTGATGATACGCGTACGGTAGCCGAAATCGAGAGTTCGTTCTCCGAACTCCAATTGCTGTTCGGAGGCAGGCCGCCAAAGCGGCTATTCTCAAAGAACGCCGACACGCAAGTCGAGAAGTTCCCGCGCGTCCCACCAGACAGCAAAAGGTGTGCTCTCGGAGCCGTCGGCGTTGTGCGTGTCAAAACATGAAAATCACGGATGTAGAAGCCATTTATCTTCGAGCCGAACAAGTGCTCGAACAGTGTGATTCCGGACAGGACGCATTGGTCGTCCGAGTTCACACGGACGCCTGAATTACCGGGCTAGGCGAAGTCGACTCCAATCCGATCGCCGCTAAGGGCTCGATCGATGGGCCCTATTCCCATTCGGCAGCCAGTGGCCTGCGTGAATTGATTCTCGGGGAGGACCCCTTCGAGACCGAGAAGATCTGGCACAAGATGTACAGGGGCAATATCTACGGTGGCAGGAGCGGTGTCGGGCTCCATGCCATGAGCGGCATCGACATCGCCCTTTGGGACATCAAGGGCAAGGCGCTCGGGCTTCCCGTTTGGAAGCTCCTCGGTGGTGGTTTTCATAAGCAGTTGCGGTGCTATGCCAGTTCGCTGTGGGGGCGGACACCAGACGAGACGCGCGATTTGGCACGTCGATACGCCGACCGGGGGTTCAGCGCCGTCAAGTTTGGCTGGGATCCGATGGGTCAAGACGAGGCGACCGACATCGCTCTCGTCCGGGCAGCCCGGGAAGGATTGGGGGAGGCTCCCGATCTGCTGATCGACGCCGGACTCGTCTGGGATGCTAAGACAGCCATACGTCGCGTCCGAGCATTTGAAGAACATCGCATTTTCTGGCTCGAAGAACCATTGATGCCGGACGACTACGAGGGCTACCGAAGACTCAGCGAGGCGGTCGCCTCCTTGGCACAGGACCGCGGGCTGCCGGTGGCCAATCACGGATTTACGACGTACATTAACGTCGCAGCGGCAATCCATTTCCTGAATTCGGTCTCGAACTCCCTGATCGTGGAGTACGTAGCGGAAGAGGAAACAACCCTACGGGATCACATCACCAAGCAACGCATCATCGCTCGTGACGGCATGCTGGACATTCCGCAGGAACCCGGACTGGGTGTGGAACTGGACGAAGACACGGTGAACCGATTCCGCGTCGACTGAGGCCTAGTCCAAGGCCGACCCGCACGCGGGCACGTGGAGCGTCGTCGCTGAGTTTCGAACGTGCGCTGAACCTGCGCCTATTCGTCGGCTTCGATCCTGAACGAATACTTCTTGAGCGCCTTGACGTGCTCGTTCTTAGCTTGGCTGCTCAAAGGGTTGCCCTGCAGCGAAACGCTCCAATAGCGCGCAAAGCGGCTGTCACCCTCGATGTCCTTCTCGGCCATTTCGACGAGTGTGCCGATCTCGGAGATCTTGTTGCTTCGGAGTGACAAGCGGCGCAGTGAGGTCAGGGGCGCTAGGGGCTTGAGGTCTTGGACCTGGTTCCCATCTAGATTAAGTGTCGACAGTCTCGTCAACGAACCGACAGGATCGACATCGCTGACTGCATTGTCCGCGACGTCGAGTGTCCAGAGCTTGGCGAGCCCCTTCACGGCCGATAGGTCACCAATCTGATTGCCGGACAAATAGGCCGAGTTGAGCGCCTCCAGGCCGTCAAGGGGTGAGATGTCCTTGATCTTGTTGTTCGACAACTCTATGTATTGCAAGCGCTTGAGTCCCGCGAGCGGCGCGATGTCCTCAACCTGATTGTCCGTCAAGGTGAGGCTTTGTAGCAGATCCAAATCCGCGATTGGGGATATGTCGGAAATCTCATTGCCTGGGAGTTCCAGCAACATGAGGCGCTTGCAGTGCTCCAGCCCGGTCAGATCCTGAATGCCCTTGCTCCGGGCGGTGATGGTCGAAATCGACGCGACGTCTTCCGCTGTGATGGGGTCTTCCGTGTGGCGCTTCTCAAAGACGTAACTGCGGACTGCAGCCTCGAGGTTCTTGTCGGGGAAGATTTCGGCCGCGAGAGGAACTGCGACCAAGATGCCAAGAAGAATGGCAGCGGCTCGATGCATTGGGCTTGCTCCTAGGGATTCCACAGAACGGCTTATCCGTCTATGGTACTATTCCGAGCTGTGCCAGACGCGACGCGGACGAGACGGGGGATTGGCACGAATGGGTCCGGGTCCGACTTGCGACGGGTGTCGCCGGTGCGTAGCGGGTAAAGAGTTGGTTGCAGGAGGTTACAGGGGCTCGCGCCTCTTAGCTCCTTCCGAATACTCGCTGCGGACTTCCTGTGTGATGGGCTCCAGGAACTCCTGGCAGCTTACCGAACCCTGGACTTGTTGGACGCCAAGTCCAACACTGGGATCGTGGTCAGGGGGTTTTACTCCATCCGGTGCAGTGCATCTTCCCCTTGCGCGCCTTGTGGCTCCCGTAGCGCGGCCGGCTTTGCGTTCGAAGACATGACGGGGCCGACCGTGGCCCGTTCAAACAGAGCGTTGGAAGCTAACTTGTCTTCTCGCCAGACGGCACGCGAAGCTGAATGCAAACTTCGTTACCGAATGCCGGGAAGATTGCCGCCAGAAACTGATTGAGGCGGACCCAAGCCCGGTAGTTTTCCAGGCGGCTGCCGGTCCAGCGAAGGATGTGCGAGCCGACGAAAATCTCCACTTCGAGCCTAAGCCGGGCGGCCAGCCGTTTCCACATTTTCGGATGGAAGGCGGTGACGTGCTGCCCATACTGCCGTTTTCCCGCCTGCAGTTCCCGGTTGTATCGCCGCTGATAGTACGCCGCCAATGGTCTCGACAGTACCGGAGAGCCCACCAGCAAGACTCCGCCAGGCCTCAGAACACGGATTGCTTCACCGAGTGCGTGTTCCGGCTTCCTGAGGTGCTCGAGGATATGTGAGCAAACGGTGATGTCAGCCGAATCGTCGGCGAGCGGCATTGAATGCTCGAGATTGCATTCGTGAAGTTCGTCATACCCGGCAACCACGACGTACTGATTAGCGACGTTGCAGTCCAGCCCGATCCAGTGGGCGCCGGGTACGTGCGGCGCAAGGCTTCTCAGCAATCCGATTTCAGAGCCGACATCCACAATGGTCGGTCCCCGGCCAAGGCGGCGAGTCTCATCGAGAATCCCCTGATACACCCACCAGTAGCGCAGCACCCGGAAAGGGTACCTTGTCCGCTTGGCGCCTTCTCGCAGCGGCAGCGGCTCCATCCGTTTGCGAATGTCCTCCATATGAGTAAGCGGCCACGAAAGCAACTGAAATTGGCGTCTGATTTTCTTTAGCATCAAACGTGTTCGGTCCCCAATGCAGGAGATTCCTAAACGTGCAAGCAGACCCAAAGCGGATCTTTTGTTTTAACCGCTCGCGGATGCGATTGCCAACAAAGGGCTTCTATTGAGTTTCGCATAACACAGAGTTAATCCAAGCGTAAGCGTTCGAGCGGGCCGTGAATGGCGGCTACGGAACTAGCGATTGAGGGTTTCTTTCCAGTCAGGGCAGAGGGGTTTGACGAAGACGTTCTTGACGGGCTCGTTGTACTCGTGGCGAGTATCGAGTTTCCCGCGGCCCTGAGTCTGGCCGAGATGGATCCAGTTGGCGGCGCGATAGCAGGTGCCTTGGAAGCGAGGGGTCTCGCAGAAAGTCTCGAGCAGGACGGGGCGGATGCCGTAGCGTTGGTGCCAGTCGCGGGGTAGCTGTCGCTGGAGGCAGGCGAGCAAGTGGGAGGCCAGGGACGGGAGGCGGATCCAAGGCAGGATGAGATAGCGGGCGTGGTTGACGACCAGGGGCAGGTTGCGCTGGCGGGTGGCGGGGTCAGCAGGCCGTCACGCTGCATGCGCAGCAGGGCCACGCGCGCACTCATCTCCTTGAGCCCGCCATCGGGCTTGCGCCAGTCCAGCGCCTCGCAGACCGCCTGGGACAGCGCCGTGCGGGCCAGGGACGGGTCCCGCTGCGCGATCAGGGCGCGGATGAGATCCAGTGCGGCAGCCGGGAAGTCCCGGCCGCAGTAGCGCACGGAGCCGCTCACGGGTCCGGCCCTTCCGCGTATCGCCGCCAGCGAGCTTGCAGTTCCCGGGCCCGCGGCGCGGGCATCCCCCACGGCAGCCAGGTGTTGAATTTCTGTTTATTCCGGTGAAACAGGCCGAGGATTTATCGAATTGATTCGATTCCGGATTGCTGAAAAAGCGGATTAATCCGGTGCGGGTGAGGGCTTTCTAGCGCGCTGTCCGTGGCCGCCGTGCGGGTGCAGCGGGAACCGGGCCGTGCCCCGCACGATTGCATCCAAGCAGCCGACCCGGTTGAATAGGGTGGCCCGCGCGATGCCAACTCGCCGGGCCGTGGACGGCGTCATCCAGATTCGTTACAACACAGACCTCACCGTCGAGGACTACGTTAGCCGCCAGGCTGCCCGTTCCACAAGCAGGGTGGGTGCCAGCTCAGGCCGCACGGCAGCTATGCTCGCAAGGTCCCCGCGGGTGTGCGGGTGCGACGGTTTCGCTGCCCGCAGGGCGGGCAGACGGTGAGCCTGTTGCCGGACTGCCTGGCCGCGCACCTGCCCGGGACGCTGGCCGAGCTCGAGCAGGTGGTGCGAGCGGCGCGGCGAGCGCGTACGGCTCTGCCTGGCGCTGCTGACGACCCTTTTGCCGGACCCGATCGGGTTTTCGCGACGGATTGGCGCGACGAAACCCGCCCCGGTCCGCGCCCAACACGAGCGTCTGGTGAAGCAAGAGCTGTACGCCCACTTCAATCTGATCGCCATGGCGCGGCTGTTCACCAACCGGGACGCGGACCGCTGCCAAGCCGGACGGCAGCCGGACGACCAGCCGGCCCCGAAATGGTCCCGACGCCGCAAGGCCGCGACCGCCTAGGCACGTCGATGCCGACACCGATGCCCATGCACTGAGTCCCAGAAACCCGCAAATGGACTGCTTTCAGGTCCCCAGACCCTTAAGTTGGTACCCGAAACCTTAAGTTGGCGCCATTGGGCCGCGGTCCCGCGGTTCACACCGCCCTGTGGTCCTGAGACTGTTGTTTGTTCGGGCCAGAGTGCGACGGTCGTCCATTTGCCGGCCGAGAGCAGGGGGCTCATTTCTGAATCCGCAAGACAAGGACCGACTGGGCCGCTGCGTTGGGTTATGCTAGTTATGTTTAGCCCGCCAGCGACACCGGTAGGTTCATGCTCGCAACCCTGCTCTTACTTCTGGCGGTCTCCGCCGCTGCCCAACAGCCGATCGGCTTCTCGCATAAGGTGCACATCGAGAAGGCCCGCATGCAGTGCGTCGACTGCCACACCGGAGCCGTCTCGCAAGACGCCGCTGTCATTCCCTCTATTCGCAAGTGCATGCTCTGTCATCAGTTCATCGGAAAGGATTTGCCTGAGGTTGCTCGCCTGACGGAGTACTGGGACCGGAAACACGAGGTGCCTTGGGTACGGGTCTACGGATTCGAGCAGAAGGCGGCGGTTCAATTCCGCCATGCCCCGCACGCCCGTGCCGAGATCGCGTGTTCAAAGTGTCACGGCGATGTGGCCACAATGACAGTTGCGGTCGAAACCGTGCGTCACACGATGGGCACTTGCATCACTTGCCACCGCGAGTACAACGCCAGCGACGACTGCCTGGTGTGCCATTTCTAGGGAATGTCGGAGAATCAGAGGATGAGAACTCGCAGCAGCGATCTGGTTGACATGCCACAGATCCGGCCGGAGGCGGCGTGAGTATAGACCGCCGCAACTTCTTCAAGCTGGTCGGCACCGCTTCGGGCGGCGTGATATCCGGTGCATGCGGCAAGCAGGCCGAGGAGATCATCCCGCTGCTGGTTCCGGAGGAGGAGATTGTACCGGGCGTTGAGGAATGGCACCCGAGCATCTGCCAGGAATGCGGAGCCGGATGTGGCACTGTTGCCAGAGTGATGGCGTCCGAACGAGAAATCGAGGTCGAAGGAGAGCGCTTTCGCCAAAAGATTGCAGCGATCAAGAAGATCGAAGGGAACCCCGAAGACCCTGTGAGCGGCGGACGGCTTTGCGCCCGCGGCCATTCCGCACTGCAGTCGCTGTATAACCCGGACCGCTTGCGGCAGCCGCTAAAGCGTGTTGGCAAGCGGGGTTCGGGGGAATTCGAACCGATCTCTTGGGACGCCGCACTGGAGGAGGCCGGCGATGCCTTGGCCCGCGCTACTTCCTCGGACCCGGGCAAAATACTTTTCCTGTCGCCGCCGCGCGTTGGCTCGCGAGCGGTGAATGCTGCGCGATTTCTGGAGACCGTCGGTGCCCCTCCGGCCAGGTCCATCGGGTTCGGTGACTTCGCTGCCGAGATCGCGGGGGCGAACCGCGCCTTCGGCTGGGAGGGCGTTCCTGTCTACGAAATCCAGGACGCCACGATGGTTCTGTCGATCGGCGCCGATTTTTTGGGAGGCTGGGTTTCTCCGGTGATGTACGCGCGCCGCTACGGGCATATGCGGCAGGGGCGCCGCGAACTGCGCGGGCGGCTGGTCCATGCGGAATCACGATTTTCCCTGACCGCCTGGAACTCCGACCGATGGCTTCCTGTGCAACCTGGCGGCGAGCTGGCTCTAGCGCTGGGTATAGGTCGGGTACTGGTCCGCGAGAATCTTGTGCCGACGTTGGAAAAGACACCGGCAAGCGTCATCTCTGTGTTCGCCGACACGGATCCGGATTGGGTTGCGGCTACCTCGGGAATTCCTGTCGAAGCGATGCGCGAAGTGGCGACTGATCTCGCGGCCGCCTCCAAACCGCTTGTGTTGGCAGGAGCGTCGATCGTGCGTGAGAATTCGGCCGACGCCGTGACGGCGGCGAACGCACTGAACCTGTTGCTGGGTAGCGTCAACAAGGCCGGTGGCGTAATGCCCGCCTCGGTTTCGGGCATGGGGCTCGAATCCGCGCGACCCACTTCCGGCGACTGGGCCGTACGTCTGGCGGAAGCCGAACTGGTCTTCTTGGATGGAGTCAATCCGGCGTACAGCTCCCCGTCCAGCCAGAGCGCCCTGGCCGCTGCCGGGAGCGTAATCAGCTTCTCGCCCTTCCTGGACGACTCGTCGGCGTTTGCCGACTTGATCCTGCCCGATCACGATCCATTGGAGCGATCCATCCTGGCTGTCCCTGACGCCTCGCCCGTGCCGTCGGTCGCAGCGACTGCGGCATTCGTAGCGCCCTTGCACGAATCTCGCCCGACCGAAGCCGTGCTGGCTGCCTTGGCCGACGGGGTCGGCAAGCCCTACGAGGAATTCAGCGTGGAATCGGGTCTCATGCAATTGCATGCTGCGTTGGAATCGGATGCGGCCGATTCCGATTCACGCGGCTTCGTGGCCGAAAGCCTACGCCGAGGTGGCTGGCAAGGGGAGATCTTGCTGCGTGAGCCCGGCTCGACCCCGCGACTAGGCGAATTTTCCATGGATTCCAGTCGGGACCGCCTGGTGTTCCAGGCGTACCCGTCGGTGCAGTTCGGCGACGGAAGCGGTGCGAACCGTCCGTGGCTGCAGGAACTGCCCGACCCTGCTTCTAGCGCGATGTGGGGGCTACCCGCGGAATTGGATCCGGGAACGGCGCAAGAACTCGGCGTTACGAACGGAGACATGGTGCGAGTCGAATCTGCTCACGGTTCGCTGGAAGCTCCTGTTTACGTCAATCCAGCCGCCATCCCGGGTGTCGTGTCCATGGCGCTCGGCCAAGGGCACGAAAGCTACGGGCGCTACGCATCAGGACACGGCGCGAATCCGATGGCCGTTGTCGGCGATCTTCGGGATCGGGCTACCGGGGCCTCCGCGCTGGGGCCGACACCGGTAACCCTCGAAAAGGCAAGCGGCGAGGGGCGGCTGATCCAGTTCTCGCGACAGGATCGCGACGCGCTGCCGCACAGGGTATAAAGCGAAGGAGGACCGATGGCGAAGGAAACCACGAAACAAGTCGAAGAAGGTGCTGGGAAAGTGCCTCAGTGGGCGATGTCGATTGATCTCGATCGCTGCACCGGCTGCGAAGCCTGCATGCTGGCCTGCTCGTCCGAGAACAATATCCCCACCGCAGGGCCGGAGCAGTCTGCCAAGGGAAGGTCCAAGCAATGGATTCGCATCGACCGCTACTACGAAGGGGAATTCCCGAACATCAAGGTCAAGTACCGGCCGGTTCTTTGCCAGCACTGCGACGACGCTCCGTGCGAGCCGGTTTGCCCGGTGTTCGCGACCTACCAGAACGCCGAGGGGCTCAACGTCCAGGTATACAACCGGTGCATCGGAACGCGCTACTGTGCCAATAACTGCCCCTACACCGTCCGATTCTTCAATTGGTTCGCCCCGGAGTGGGACGGTCCGCTGGACCTGCAACTCAACCCGGATGTCTCCATCCGCCCGGCGGGAGTCGTGGAGAAATGCACGTTTTGCGCGCATAAGATCAAGCGCGCAAAACTCGACGCCGACGCGGAGGACCGGGAACTCGCGGACGGAGACGTGCAACCGGCTTGCGTCCAGTCGTGTCCGGCCGAGGCGATGGTCTTCGGCGATATGAGCGATCCGGACAGCCAAGTGTCGAAGATGATCTCAAGCGGCCGCTCTGAGCAACTGCTGTCCGAGCTGGGAACGAAGCCGCGCGTGTTCTACCTGTCGAAGGCCGATTAGGCCATTGCCGTGACGATCGGACGAATAGGAATCGCGGCGGACTCGACGAGAGACCCGCTCCTTGCGATATGCATCGCGGTCACGCCGAAGCAACCAAGGAAGGCATGGGAGCTCTAGCCAAAGCCCCGGGGGAAAGCGCCGCGCACATACGAGACGACATGCTCGACCGGATGCGCGGCGCGAGCGCGAGCTATATCGCGGCGGTCGCGGTTTGCGGTGCTATCGTGGCTTGGGCTTTCTTGGCCTGGGGCTACCAAATCCTGGGTGGATTCGGGCACACGGGGGTCCGCCGACCTACCTATTGGGGCTTCTATATCGTCAATTTCGTCTTTTGGATCGGGATCTCGCACGCTGGAACGCTGATCTCGGCAATTCTGCGTCTGACGGGAGCGACCTGGCGCAAGCCGGTAACACGCGCCGCAGAAGCGATCACGGTCTTCTGCCTGCTGATCGGCGGCATGTTTCCGCTGATCCATATCGGCCGGGTGTGGCTCTTCTACTGGATGATCCCGTACCCGAACGAAAGGTTCCTCTGGCCGAATTTCCGCTCTCCGCTGTTCTGGGACTTGACGGCGATCCTGACCTATCTGTCCGGCAGCTTGATTTACCTCTACCTTCCTCTGATCCCTGACCTGGCCGAGTTGGTGCGCCACAGTACCGGGGCCAAGCGCAGGATCTACAAGCTCCTGTCGCTTGGCTGGACAGGCTCGGACCGGCAGTGGCAAGCGCTCGAGCGGGCTATGAAACTCATGTCGATGGTGATCCTGGCGATTGCGGTGTCGGTGCACTCGGTGGTGGCCTACGACTTCTCGATGTCGATCACGCCGACTTGGCACAACACAATCTTCGCGCCGTATTTCGTTGTTGGCGCGATCTTCAGCGGGATTGCTGCGCTCGTGCTGGTAATGGCCGCCCTGCGCAAGCTGATGCGCCTGGAGGATTACCTTCGCGAGATACACTTCGTGAATCTCGGGAAGCTGTTGCTCCTGATGAGTCTGATCTGGCTCTATTTCACCTTTTCCGAGCACCTCACCACTTGGTACGGCAACCTGCCGGGCGAGATTCGAGTCTTCAATATCCGCGAGCACGGATTCTACGGATTCCTGTTCTGGACGATGGTTACCTGCAACTTCGTGATCCCGTTCGTGCTGCTCGGTATCTCCAGGCTGCGCAGCATCCCTACAATCGCGATCAGCAGCGGAGCCGTCCTGATCGGCATGTGGATCGAGCGATTCCTGATTGTGGTCCCTGCGCTCTCTACGCCATATCTCCGGGCCGCGTGGGGGGACTACGCGCCGAGCTGGGTCGAGCTGTCGATCACCGCCGGGACGTTCGCCGCGATGGTGTTACTCTACCTGCTGTTCGTCAAGGCGTTTCCGATCATAGCCATCTGGGAATACGACAATGGAATACCTGCACGCTGAGTACCAACGCACCGAAGACCTGGCCGCGGCGGTCGGGTTGCTGCAGGGTGCCGGAGTGTCGAACCGCGCTATGGAACTATATTCTCGCCGCCCCGTTGAGACGGAGTCGCCGTTGCTGCCGCGACGCAGCCGGATGTCTCTGGGCGCCGTTCTCTCCGCGATCGCAGTCGGCACGGGGGCTACCGCGCTGATGTTCTGGATCCAACTCGACTATCCGCTGGTCACGGGCGGGATGCCGATCGTTTCAGGCTGGGCGACCGCAGTGGTGACATTCGAAACGACCATGGCTGGAGCCGTATTCGGCATCTTTTTCATGCTGCTGAAGGAAGCCGGCCTGATCGGCTCGCGCCGCCGGGCACCGGTGCCGGATCTCCCGGACGAGGGCGTGATCTTGCAAGTCGAATGCGAACCAGGAGCTTCCTCGACGAGGATGCTTCTGGAAGATACCGCTGCGACGAGAATCGAAGTGGTCGAAACAACTGACTGACAGGCGCTTCGCTGCCAACATGCTCCCTGGGGCGCCTCTCCGGCGGTGCACAATGCCTACTCGCGCCTGTTCCTATCGAACGGTCCGGCCTGTAAGATGAGGTTGACCATGAGTTGCCTCCACAACTTCAGTGGTGCGCTCTGACATGGGCGGAATATACCTTGACGCACTGTCCGAAAAACCTGCACCACCTCAGTTTCGATTCCGGTTGGAGTTCTGAGCAATCATCGGGCGATGTGGTGGTGGATCATCGCCGTCGGCAGCGCGCTATCGGGCGCAATCCTTCGGAGACGACAAACCGACGAGTCCGTCGCGTTTTGCACAGGATGGCCAATGAGTCTTCGCCTGACAGCGGTGCATGGAAGACCACGCACAGCTTCCGTCGCAACGACCTGTTGGTGCTTGTCAAAGTGGCCGACTAGGCCTACTCGCGCATCTTCGAGCTTTCTTAGGGGTCTTCTGCTATACTGGAGAACAAGGTTTGACTTTCTAACTTTCCAACTATGTAACAAAGGGGGTCTGCTGTGCCAATAGTCAAAGTAAAGGGTAAATACCAGGTGACGCTGCCGTCTTCCGTGCGCGATCAGGTGGGTGTTGCCGTAGGCGACATCCTTGAGGCCACCGTGGAGAAGGGGAGAATAACACTCACACCGAAAAGCCTTGTCGATCGCGACATTGCCGAGGGTCTCGAAGACTTCGAGAAGGGCCATTTCATCGGGCCGTTCGAGACCGCCGATGCAGCCAGTAAGGCTCTTCGCCGGACGACCAAACGTGACAAATGAAGGTTGCGTTTTCAAATCGTTCTGTCCGCCAGTATGGAAAGCTTCCGGCAAGTGTTCAGGCGCGTTTTGACAAACAACTCGGTTTTCTTCTTTCCAACCTCCAGCATCCCTCGCTCCGGGCCAAGAAGTACGACGAAGCCGCGAATATATGACAGGCCCGCGTCAACGACCATTACCGCTTCTACTTCCAGATCCATGGCGCCACCTATCGGATTCTGAGCATCACCGGGCATCCCAAATAACTCCCCGGATCGTTCGCTCATTGAGTCAGCGGCTCTACCCGATGTCAGGCCCGTCCCGCTCCCGTTTAATACCGACGCCTAGCCAATGTTTGACAGTTTTCGCTTGGATAGGATTCGCAAACAACGGTAAACAAAGAGGTTACCTGCTAACTTGTATCTTATTTGAAGGCTTCTTCGTAAGGGTAGTGGTTTGATGGACCTGATCTGAAACAGAGGCCGGGGAGGGGTTGCAACATCCTCCGCGGCCAGTTTCCATTCTCTTGAGTAAGCGGTCGGTCGGGCTGGCAGGCCTGTATTGAGGGGCCTGACTAAAACGAGTCAACTCGCCGGAAACAACCCATTGCCCCCTGTGCCTTTTTGAGCACCTGGGGGGGGGGACCCGTGTTCTGGATGAGTGCTGTGATGGATGCCCCGTGAGGAGTCTGTGCCTTGGAGCACCAGTACAGGGATTGGCAAGCATTGCAGCGACTCAAATATTTGCAAGGAGTAACAACACATGCATCAGAAACAATTCTACGTGGGCGGCGATTGGGCGTCCCAATCTCACCGTGTCTGTGTGCTGCAGGCCGACGGGGACCGGCTCGGAGAACAGGTCTTCAAGCACACTGGCGAGGGTCTTGCCCGCATGGCGGGCTGGATCCTCAAACTTGCACAGTCTGAGCCGGAGCTGGTTCAGGTGGCGATTGAGGTTCCGCACGGCCCGGTTGTCGAAAGTCTGCTCAACCGTGGCTTCCAGGTCCATTCCATCAACCCCAGACAACTCGACCGCTTCCGTGACCGTTTCTCGCCAGCAGGAGCCAAGGATGACAGCCGCGATGTCCCTGTGCTTGCCGATGCACTCCACACCGACCCCCGCTGTCTGCGCCGTCTGGAACCGCTTGATCTGCTCCTCGTTGAGCTGCGTGAGTGGTCCCGCATTGCCGAAGAGCTGACCCGCCTGCGGACGCGCCTCAGTCACCGCCTGCGTGACCAGTTGTTGCGCGCCAAGTACGACGCGCTGCGACTGAAAGGCCACGACCACGCCCGTGCCTTGCAGTCCGTCTGGAGTATCTACGAAGTGGTGGACACTTGAGGGTGCAGCAGAGGGCAGCAACTCCGTAGAGGGTGGCACCATGGTGGCGTAGAGGGCCTGGAGAAGTCAAGGAGACATCCTCTTCACCTCTTCATCATCCCCTCTCTTCGCTTTTTCCTCCGCAGTCTCGAAGTAGGCGTCCGGACCGGACCCGGGTGGCTCTGGTTGTGCCAAATCTGGCCAGGCACGGTCCCTGGCAACGGTAGGATCCGACACCACCGCACACAGTTGCTCCGTTGTCGCATCTGCCGCAACCTCAACTGTCCACCATTACGTAGCCACTTCAGAGACGATCCGCCGCCAGCTCGCCAGCTGGGTCCGCCTCACCACCTCCCTGCGCGCGGCCGACGGCCGCTGGACCCAGTGCCGCCAGGACTCCCGCCCAGACGCCAAAGCCGCAGAACTGGCCCGCGCCATCGGCCTGATGCCGGGCCTGCATCGCATGCGCACCAGCCACGCGGCGGATGCCACGCTGCCACCGTCTTCCACACAATAATCGGCGCCCCCGACAGATTTTGTGATGCCATAACGCCTGACCTGCATCCGCAAGTCATCTTATTTCAATCACTTGTACTGTCTCAAATTCAAATATGACGAAGTCGGGTCACGATCCTTCTCAGAATGTGTACTTTCTGGTAGATCTTCAGGATGTGGGCTTCAGCCCGGCACCGACAGGCGGTGTCTTTGTTCCCCTGTTCGCGGATCTGAAACGCCATGCCATGGGACCCGACCTTTCCGCGAATGCCCATGACGAGCAAATTGGTAACGATCAGTTCACAACAGCTAGGTTATGGGGTGTGAGGGACACTGCACCCTATTTGCACGACGGACGCGCCTTGGACCTCCAGTCCGCGATCATTGCCCACGGAGGCGAGGCACAGAGGGCTAGGGACCTTTTTTTGGGTCAGGCGCCTGAAGACCAAACCAAGTTGATTCATTTCCTCAAGCGACTCCGCACTCCAAAGAACCCGAATGGTGAACTGCTGGAACTGCCAATTGAGGTGCCAGAAGATGATCAGCCCGGTTCAAGTCTGTAGAACTCTCGGAGTGGAGCATGGCGTCTCGACGACGCATAGGGTTGCTGTACTTCGACAGGCCATAGGCAGCGATTCACGGGGTCCGCAACTCTCGAAATGGGACTATGTTCAGCCGCCTCCCGTTGGCCGCGTTGCAGGTGATACGGCAACCGGCCGAAGGAGGACCTCTTGGCCGTCCACGCTTGGAAGAGCGGTCCGGATGGACACGCTAGACATTGTGCATCGGAGGGGGGATCACCCATCGTGCTTGCTTGGCAAACCCGCGTCGCCTACTGTCCGTCTTTGGCCCGCAGACCTTGGTATGGCTGGATTCTTCCGGCAAGCGATCCGGAAATACTGTCTGCTCCTTGGACCTTAAATACCTTGCCCCAAGAGCGACTAGGCCGAAGTCTTTATAGCCGACCATCACGCGCTCAACCGTGCCCTGTTCTGAAGTGATGATGTCATTTCGATAGACAGACATCGGGTCACCGTCGCTGTCGTCCTCGAACGCTGCAGAACTGGGACGGTATCGCTTCAACTTTCGATCGTAGTGAAAGTGCCAATGCGGAATCCGACGGAGAAGGGCAACCTCGTCCCCAACGGCCTGATCGTCGGGAAAGTTTTTGGCGCAATATTCTAGAGTGCTCAAATCTACAGTCTCAGTCCGACGCAAGGAGCTTCAACCAAGCTCTTAGTTCCTCTTCGCGATCGGTCAGAGTTCCCTCAGTAACTTGTTCCTTCGTGACATCCTCCGCGAAGAAGCGCACGTTATCCGGGGAATCAATGTAGATTTCTAGATCAATATGGTCCGTATGCCATTCCAATTGAATATTGCCCTGGACCCTGGGTACGACTGTCGGCGCTGGCGTGTCGAAATCCAGAAGGCCTCCCATCAACTTGATCGTGGCCAGCACGTTATGTCGGGCAATCCGCTTTGCAGAATACGAATTCCAACCCGGTGGAAGGTCGAGCAGTCCGATCAGAGTATTGACGCTCGGGAAGAACCAAGCGGGCAAGGGAAGGGCCGCATTAGTCACAGAGACCGTCCAATTCGCAAGTCCGCACGAAACTCGCTGGCGAGCCGGCATGCGGGCCCCGGTTGCCGCAAAAACGGCACCTGTTCCGGCGGACTCGTCCGGATTCGAAGCGAGCGAAATCGATCTTGTCGAAAGGATTGCTCCCTCGTACGAGGCATACTCGCGGTCATTCACCAGCACAGTCTCAGGCATCATTTCTCCCCCATACGCGATGCATGTTGGTTGTCGTCAGATCCGTAAAACCCTTCACTATCCACTCCCTTGCCAAGTCAAAGAAAGCGAAGGCACCATCGATCCCGTCACCGATCGGCGACCCACGAGCGGTTAGGGTCAGAACGAGAATCGGGGACTGCCCTCCCGCCGTCCAAGCTGGCACAAGGGAAGCATGGAGCCTCCCCAACGGGCTCCCCGAGTCACCCCGAATCACGAATCTCTGTTGGACCCTCCCGCCTTCCACTTCGGGCAGAAAAGCACTCTCTCGGGCTGTCCAGTTTCGAAGGACCCCTTCCATTTGTCCATGTCTTTGCCACACTTCACATGGCTCAATATGGTTGACGTATGTGACTTCGCATTGGTTGAGCGTAATCTGGCCAATCCGCTCTTCCGTCAGAAACAGTTGGAACTTTTCGACTTCGTCGCGAAATTTCGCACGGACGCGCTCATAGCGGGGGTAGGGTGTTGATACTTTCCCTGCCTTACGCCAATTGTGAATGAATCTGTCTTCTTGAATTTGAATCAGTTCCGTTTCCGATTCGTTCACGAGCCATAACCGGGGCAACGGCGGCTTTCTTTCAATTGTCACCTCCATCTGCGCCGGCGAAGGCATCCCGAAGGATTCATGGGCGGAAGGAAGCGGAGGATGCTCTTCGATCAGCGGAAACGCGTCGCGAAATTGATGCCACAGCATCCCTAAATGGACAAGGCTGAATCCTTGCAACTGTCGGAACTGGAGCGACAAGACCGTTTCCACCAAGGGTGGATCTCGGAAGTCGGGTAGATCCTCCGGCCTAGGCAGGCGCGTCATCATCGGATCATCTTCGACAAAACTTGTTTCAGTATATTGGGACTGCGTCCGGTTCTGCAACGCATCAAGCGTAAATGATATCACCTGAACCGCCTCAATATTGTCTTGAGCCTCACGCTTGTCGAGGGTAAGGAGTTGCTTGGGCGAGGGGAATTCAGCTTGACAGCAAGGGCTGGACCTGCTGATGCGCTACTCGGGCCTGGCCATCGGCGACGCCGTGACATTGAGCAGGGAGGCGGTTGTCGGGACCGAGCTGACGTTGCGGCGGGCCAAGACCGGGGAACTGGTGATGGTGGACCTGCCGCACATGGTTATCCGGGCGATCCTCCCGATTCGCGGCCCGAACCCGGATTTCTTCTGGTGGTCCGGCCGCGGGAAGCGAGTCACCAGCGCGAAGTACTGGAGAGCGCGCCGCGGTCGAGGGGGTTCACCCGCACCGGTTGCGGGACACGTTCGCGGTGGCATTGCTGACCGCCGGGGTTTCCATCGAGGACGTGAGCTCGCTGCTGGGGCACAGTTCCATCCAGACGACCGAGCGTCACTACGCTCCGTGGGACAGGCGCCGGCGCGACCGCCTCACGCGGGTCGTGCGCGACGCGAACCGGCTGGACCCGCTGCTGGCGGAAACGGATCCGTTGAGCGGAGGCGCGGGCTGCCGTTTGTACACAAATCACGCTGAGCGCATCTTCTGATAGAGCTTTCTACCCTCGCTTAGCCGTCGGGTCCGTTCTACCACTTGGCTGATCGTGGCCAGCCTCGTGTATCCCTCCCACATCACCTTGTGCCCCGGCACCGCGTACTGCTTGCGCTTGTAATTCAGGTACCCGCCCAGCGCCGCCAGTTCGATCTCGGTGAACAGCGTGTCCGCCGGCAATTCCGGCGTGTCCCGTCCCAGCAGCGTCATCAGTGTCAGCCGCCAGGCGATCACTGCGTTGATCGTCACCGCCCGCTCGATCCGCTCCCCCTGCCGGTGCCCCAGGTACTCCACCTTGCAGCCCGCCTTCAGCACCCGGTGCCAGTCCTCGATCTGGAGTGACCCCCATTTGGTGGACAGATGAAGTAGCGTGAGACGAGCATGGGAGCATGGAAGAGAATTGGTGGGTCAAAGGAGCTGACAAGCAATGAACAAACAAACAAGGAACAAGGCCTATCCTCAGGAATTCCGGGAACAGGTCGTGAAGCTGGCGCAGCTGCGGCGTGACATCCGGCGGCTGCGCATGGAGCGGGAGATCCTGTCAAAAGCAGCCGCCTGGTTCGCTCGGGAGACCGATTCGATTCCATCCGGATCTTCGAATTCGTAAGAGCGAACCAGGCGCGCTATCCGATCACGTGCCAGTGCCGGGTGCTGGGAGTCTCGACCAGCGGGTACTACGCGTGGCGCCGGCGGCCGCCCAGCCGCCGGGCGCAAGCGAACCGGGCCTTGAGCCGGGAGATCGCGCAGATCCACGAGCAGTCGCGGGGGACCTACGGGGCGCGGCGTGTGCAGGCGCAGCTGCGAGTGGACGGGTCCGGCGGGAGTTCCACGCCGAAGAGCCCAACCGGCTGTGGGTGGCGGACATCACGTATGTGCCGACAGCGGAAGGGTTTGTGTACTTGGCCACGGTGCTGGACGTGTTCAGCCGCAAGGTCGTGGGCTGGGCCATGAGCGCGCGCCAGACGGCCGCGCTGGTGAGCTCGGCACTGGCGATGGCCGTCGACACACGCGCGCCGCGCGCGGTCGTGTTGCATTCCGACCGCGGCTGCCAGTACACGGCGCTGGCCTTTACCCGCAGCTGCGAGCAGGCGCGTAGCGAGATCTTCCGTTTCCTGGAAGGTTTCTACAATCTCCGGCGGCGCCATTCGGCGCTGGGCTACCGGTCCCCTGCGGAGTTCGAGCGCCGTTGGCACGAGCAACGCGAGCCGGTCCGCCTCTGAGCGCATCGTCGACCTGGAGTGGCGAGACGCTAGCTCGCGCACGGCGCGTATCCGTCCGGCATCCAGGCCGTTGGCGACTGGCGCGGATCAACCAGGGGGGACTCCTCACCATTTGTCAAGGCCAAAAGAGCTCTAAAAAGGGGCAGCTACTCCCAGTGGACCTGGCGAGACTTCACCAGGGGAAAAACCCGAGTCATTCCCAAAATGGCTCTTGAGGCACCGCCACGTTTCCCGTGGCGGTCTGCCTGCTGCCAGGCTCCTGCAGTCAGGGGAGGCGCTGCGCCCTCCCCCGAACCCCCTCCCACAGCCCAGCAAGCGGTTTGCACGGAGAGAGGGTTCGGCAGGCTCCCAGGGGGAATCACAGGGCAGACTCCCCACCAGTTGCCAAGCCAGCCAGAAAACTGTTCCAGACGAAGGTCAGGCTGCAGACTGCTTCACCGCATGCTCCGGTCGCTCCGCTCCCTACGCCGGCCCCCCTCGACACCCGAGAAGTGGACGTTTCAGCTTTGGCTTGACACACGGATTGACATTACTGCCCCCCTTGGCGATGATGGATCCGACACCACCGCACACAGTTGCTCCGTTGTCGCATCTGCCGCAACCTCAACTGTCCACCATTACGTAGCCACTTCACACGACCACCTACACCCTCGCCACCACCCTGCTGGACCGGCAGCGCTACAGCGTGCGGGACCTCGCCGACCTGTACCACGGCCGCTGGAGCATCGAGGAACTGTACAAGATTTCCAAGCAGCTGCTGACGGTGGAGGAGTTCCACGGCCAGACCGAGCGCACGGTCCAGCAGGAGCTGTTCGCCCACTTCAGTCTGATCGCCCTGGCCCGGCTGTTCACCAACCGCAGCGAGGAGAGCTTCCGGGCCGACCCGGGCAAGCCGGTGATGCAGGCGAACTTCAAGAGCAGCCTGCGCACTGTGGCGTGGCACCTGGAAGGGCTGTTCCTGGAGCACGCCGCCATGCTGGGCAAGACCGTCGAGCGGATCCTCGCCGGCATCGCCGCGTGCCGCCAGCGACAGCGCCCGAACCGCTCCTTCCCGCGCCTCTCCCGGAAACCCGCCAGCAAATGGAGGTCCAGCAAGGCAACCGCAACTGCAACCACAGCCTGAAGCGCGAAAAACCGGCCCGCTGCGCCGGAATTCCCCTTGCACCCTTAAACGAATGCTGTTTGGCCGTTAAACGAATGCCATTGCCCGAAAACGGGGACCGAATCGTCCACTGAAACGACTACAAACTTGACGCTGCGAGGGGCCTACGGGGTGCCTAGGTAACAACACAGGTTTGCGCCTCTTTAGATTCAAGGATTTACGAGCGGCAATGTCAAACATGGGCTAGCATAGTGCGGGCGAGGCCGATGGTCGGATTCTGCTTGGTCCCTCGGTTGAAGAGTAGAAGCCGTTCTTGAAGTCTCAGCGTTCACCCGGAGGACCTGAGAAGATGAGAAAATGGCGCAAGGCTCTTCTACTGCTTGCGGTTGCCTGCTTGGTCGCAATACGCGCTCCTGTCGTCGCGCAGCAGCAGGTCGGCGGACTCCGTGTCATCGTAACGGACCAGACTGGTAGCGTAATACCCGGAGCCGAAGTCGAGTTCAACAGCGCGGTGTTGATCCGGCCGGTCTTCGGTGTCTCCGATGATCAAGGGTTGGTCATCAATAGCAGCCTTCCACCGGGAAACTACACAGTGATCGTCCGTTTCCCGGAATTCCAAACTGCGGTGAATGAAGAAGTCGTCGTCCAGGTTGGACGGAGTTTTTTAGTTGAGATGGCCCTCGAGGTCGGTCAAATCGACAACACGATCATCGTCGAGGCCGGTACAGCGGTGATCGATACGTTCAAGAGCGAGTCGGCATCGGTTTATACAGGTGAGAGGCTTACGAATGCCGCTGGAGGTCGAGACTTCACCGACTACACGCACTTCACACCGAGTGTCAACATCGAAGCCCAGACGGGTTACGTGAGTCACAGAGGGCGAGTGGTCCGTGGAATATCCGTCGACGGTTCCTCCGGTGCGGAGAACGTCTTTTATGTCGACGGTGTCGATACGACGAGCATGTACAACGGGTTGAACAACCAGAACCTGCGCGTTGAAACGGTGCAGGAGTTCCAGTTGAAGACCGCTGGATACGAGGCGGAATTCGGCGGCGCGATGGGCGGCGTGCTCAGCGTCCAGACCAAGAGCGGATCAAACGACTTTCACGGTAGCGTTCTGTGGTATGGCAGTGGAAGCATGCTGGCGGGTGCACCGAGCAAACGTCTGCGCCTTGATCCGACCCAGTCTGTCGACGTGTCCGAATACGTGTTCGATGCAGAAGACGATGAGACTACGAACGAATACGGCTTCACCGTAGGCGGCCCGCTATGGCGTGATCGCGCCTGGTTCTTCGGGGCACTCCTGCCGCGCGTCCGAAATCGGACGCGCTCTGTCCGGTTCACATCCGGAGAGGCGGGCGATTTCAAACACAAGGACCAGTTGCGCAGCTCGACCACCAAGATTGATTTCCAGCCCACTGCGAAAGTCAGACTGATGACGTCATTCGTGTCGGACCGGTCGAAGTGGAAGGGCGGATTGCCTAGTCGCGACGGCACCTCCAATCCGACCTTCGAGTGGACGAAAGATGGGTTTGAACACCCCGGCTACACGGTTACGGGAGCCGCGATGATCACTCCAACCCCGGCCTTGGTAGTGGATGCCCGGTGGGGGTTGAACGCCATCCAAACCGAGCAACTCCTGGGCCCGAGCCAAGTCCGTCACAGCTTCACCCAATCGCCCGGACTGATCGGATACTCGCCGGACAACTCCTTGTACCGACCCCGCGGGTTCTCCTCTATCGGACATGCTGCAAGCTTCAACACTTCGCAAGATTTCCAGAAAAAGAGCACGATATCTCTGAGCGGGAGCTATCTGGCCAGCACGGTCGGCCAACAGCACAACCTGCGCTTCGGTTGGCAGTTCAACGGGCTCGCACACGACATAAACGAAGCGTACAAGTTCGACTACATCCGGTACAACTACGCCCGCCCGTACAACATGGTAGACGGGACTGTCCGTACCAGCATCTGTACCGGTCCAGACGGCGCTCTCTACGATCCCTGTGGGTACTACGAGCGGCGGGCGCCGTTTGGCGTCGTGGCAAACGTCAGCACGAACCGGCATGCCCTCTTCTTTCAGGATGCCTGGACGATAAACGGCGCACTCACCCTGAATCTCGGGCTTCGCTTCGAGCGAGAAGAGATTCCATCCTTCAGCGATCTTCCGGAATTTTCCGGTGCGGCTTTCAAGTGGAACTTCGCCGACAAGGTCGCGCCTCGTGTGGGCTTCGCCTATGACGTCCTTGGTAACGCGAAGCTCAAGCTCGTCGGCAGTTGGGGCCGGTTCTACGACGCAATGAAGCTCGAGATGGCTCAGGGATCGTTCGGCGGGTTCAAATGGTTGAGCCATTACTACCTGATGGACGACACCACACTCGATTGGACCAAGATCGGCGGGCTGTCGGGCGAAGGGGATTACCCAGGAACTTTCCTCGAGACAAGGAACTGGCGTATTCCGTCGTTCGAGGACCTGGACCCTGATCTGAAGCCCATGCGAATGACGGGAATCGTGGCAGGGCTCGAGTACGAGGCCGCGCCGGACTGGGTCGTTTCATTCCGTTACACTCGAAAAAGTCTTGACGAGGCGATTGAGGATGTTGGCCGCCAGACCCCAGCCGGTGAAGCTTACTACATCACCAACCCGGGGGCCGGCCTTTCGGTCGACAGGTTCATAGAAGCGGGTCTACCGACCACACCCAAACCGAAAAGGACGTATAACGCTTTCGAACTCCGCTTGCGGAAGTCCTTCCGCGACAATTGGCTTGCGGACGTCGCCTACGTGTATTCCAGGCTTCACGGCCTGTATTCCGGCTTGGGAAGCTCTGACGAGAACGGACGCCTCAGTCCGAATGTTGATCGTGATTTCGATCTCTGGTTCCTCAACTACGACTCCAGTGGTAACTTGATCGATGGACCTCTGAGCACCGATAGAACGAACCAGTTCAAGGTCAATTGGGCGTACATCACGCCGTGGGACATGGAAGTCGGTGGCTTCTTCCGCGCCATGAGCGGAACGCCGATCACCCGGACAGTCGAACTGGAACACGTGGACGTCATAGTGAACAACCGCGGCAGTGACGGGAGAAACCCGGCCTGGACTCAGACGGACCTCAGCCTGGTGCAGCGTTTCTACCCTTTCTCGGATGAAAACAAATCGTTTGAGATAAACTTCAACGTCATCAACCTCTTCAACCAGAAGACGGGCTTGCGGACATTCCGGAGTCTGTACCGCCAGTCCCTTCCTTTGTGGCAAGCTGGCGATCCCGTCTCGCAAGTCCTGAATGGCTACGATTATCAGGCAATCGCAGCCTCCCAGGGCGCGACCCAGGATCCACGCTTCCTACAGCAGGACCGATTCCTGGATCCGGTCTCGGTACGCTTCGGAATTCGCTTTGTCTTCTAAGGGGAGTTGACACGCAAGACAATACCGAGTGCGAAGATTGACGAGAGCTCCCGAGTAACCCTCATCTTCCACACTTGAGTTTTGGAAGTATTTAAAGGACTTCCTGATTCCCTATGAACTCCATCTGAGTTCGATAGGACGTCGGTATCGGGTCGCAGGTCAAGTGCGGGGCAACGATCTTCGTCAGTGAAGTGGACAGAATCCAGATGAACCGGAGCGTGCGTGAGCCGAAATCGCTGCTGTCGACGCGATTCGCCCAGGTTGCAACGGCGCGCCTGAGCCGATTCGCGCCAGGATCGAGCCGGCGGCTTCCTCGCCAGGCTGGCAAGGTCGACCCTGCGGGACCGCAGCGGCCGGTACGGCAGCGGCTGCCCAACGGCAATTAGGATTTTCATTCTGGACCGCGCGGTGCAGGCGCAGCAGAGGGAGCCCGGAGAGCAACCAATACCGCCCATTATGGTAGCAAAAGGGGCAAGATCTACTACCCGGGAACCGACCTCCCACTCGTCTTCGAATTCGCTTCCTAGCCGCGCCTCCCCACCCGTTACCGAAGCTCCGAACTTATCAGAAATGCATTGCTAGAGGTCAAGAGTTCTGTGGCTATCACCAAGAGTCAGGCGGCCTCGTGAACGGGGGATTTTCCCCACATGAGAATCGAAATGAAGAGTGTCGTTTCGATCAACTGGCCCAACCTTGCGGAGCGGTGATTCCGCAACCAGAGGTGCGCGCCGGTGGCAACTCTCCAGAAGGCCTGGTACGAGCGCACGTCAGTGAGCTAGACCACCAAGTAAGCACTCATGCGCGCGATAATGGCACGGGCGCTCGGTGCCAAGACTGCGGTGAAATGTTGCTGGATGGTCTCGTCTCAGAGGTTCGACAGGGAGATCACCTGTCCAAGTCACTGGATCCCAAAGCAGTACAGATACTCGGCAGTTCGGATGAAGATCTGGTTTCCGGCTTCGGCGGGCGATGCCAGAGTGTATTCATCAAGTCGATTCACGGCTAGGATTTCGAATTCGTCCCCGGCCTTCAAGACTGTCGTCGTCCCGGCTTCGCTAATGGCGTAAATCTTTCCATCGGCCAGCAACGGCGAGGCGCTGTATGTCCCCGGCTCGATCCGCGTGCGATTCCAGACCGTGCTCCCATCACGCACCCTCAGGCCGAGCGCAATGCCGCGGTCGTCGATGATGTAGAGCCGTTCACCGTCGCTCGTCGGGGTCGGAACGTCCGGTCCGTAATCGCTAGACCAGATTCTCTTGGAATCGGTTACGTCACCCTTGCCATCCGTCCGGAAGGCAATGAAAGGCCGTCTGCGGGACGGCACGAGCACAAAATCATCTACGACGAGCGACGAAGCGATCGTCCGGTAATTCCTCGCATTGTCTGGGTTCAGTCCACCCGCGCGCCAAATCTCTCCGCCCGACTTGAGGTCGTGACCCGTCACGTAGCCCCCGCCCGAAACGATCAGGATGAATTCGCCGTCGACATTGGCCAGCGTCGCCGTCGAATAGGAATCGGGTGACTCGTGCAGAGCATCGGTTGCTCTCTCGACTCTCCAGATCGTCTTGCCGGACGCCGAGTCAATCGCCAGAACGTAGGATGGGTCATCGGTGAACATCCCTTGCAGGTTCTGGAGGTACAGCACGCCTTCATGGAGTAGCGGTGACGAAGCGTATCCGAACTGGACTCCGAACTTGCCGTAGTCCTTCTGCATGTCCCGCATCCAGACTTGGCTCCCGGCAAAATCGAAGCACCGCAGTTCGCCGTTGCCGTTCACGACCCAGAGGTGCTTGCCGTCCGTGACCGGCGACGGTGAAGCCATGTTCTGCTTGTTCCCGATGTGATTTCCCTGCCCGAGCGATCGCTGCCAGCGAACCGCGCCGGTCTTGCGGTCGACCGCGATCAGGTAGAGCCTATCCCGCGCGCTGTCGCCGCCATCAAACAGACGCGAGTTCGGACGGTTCAGGCTGGAGCCTTCCTCTGCAGACGTCACAAAAACGGTATCTCCCCAAATGATGGGCGTCGCTGCCGCCCAGCTTGGAAGCTTGGTTTTCCAGATCACGTTCTCCGTCGTACTCCACGTGATCGGCAGACCGGTCGCGGAACTTGTGCCGTCGAGGTTTGGACCGCGCCACTGGGGCCAGTTGTCACCCGCTACCGCCAGCTTGGCGAGGATTGCGATCGCAAGAAGCAGCCTCTTCATCCCCATTAGGATATCCGATCGCACTTGATTCCGCAGGGGATTATCCAGCGGGGAATTATCCAATAAACTAGCCATGAGCAAGAGACACCCCGGGCATTGCTAGCGCAAGGGCATGAGCCTGGTAGAATTGGTTGCGTTGTTTCCAGCCAACGAATCGGCGGAGGCGTGGTTCGAGTTTCAGCGGTGGTTGGAGAGGATATGCTGCCCCGATTGCGCATCGGTGCGCTACAGCGCGGCTAAGAACCGGAAGCCGCTGCCGTACTGCTGCAGGGATTGCCAAGGGCACTTCAGCGTTCGCAATGGCACAGTGATGCAGTCCAGCAAACTGAGCTACCAGAAGGGAGCATTTTCGATCCACTTGGTGGCAACCAGTCTCAAGGGCGTGTCCGGCATCTGTCGTTCCTCTCCGGTCACTGCCTGGGGCGGAAGCTGGTATGGGCTGCGTTTGCGGTTGGCCGATGTGTATCCGTGGGGATCTGACCAAGCTGTTTAGCCCCAACTTACACCGTCTAGTCACTGGATAGTTGCCGGTTGTCCGCTGGGCAGCGGTTCTCCGCAACTTCCCTGATCACAGTCAGTTAGCCTGCGCGCCTCCGGCGCGATCCGTCCTATTGCTGCCCTGATTCGGGCCCAGAAACCTGCAAATCATAGTCATACATATATGCAATTTATGCTTGACACTCTTCCCGGTGACATGATGTAATAATAGCTAGTTCCGTTCGTTCCCTCTCCTTCTTTTCTTAGTTATACAATGCACATCACCTCCACCTACGCCCGCAAGTCCCCCTGCCACCTCCTCCGCGAATCCTACTGGGAAAACGGCAAGGTCAAAAAACGCACCCTCGCCAACCTCTCCGCCCTCCCCCAGCACCTCATCGACCTGCTCCGCCTCGCCCTCGCCAACCAGCTCCCCGCCGGCCACGACGGCTCCGCCCTCGCCCTCGGCCCCGCCCGCCAGCACGGCGCCGTCAGCGCCGTCCTCGGCACTGCCGGCCGCCTCCAACTCGACTCCCTGCTCTTCTCCCGGCCCTGCCGCCAGCGCTCCCTCGCCCTTGCCATGATCGTCTCCCGCCTGCTCTGCCCCGGCTCCAAGCTGCGCGTCGAGCGCGAACTCGGCCCCGCCGGCCGCTCCACCCTCGCCGCCTTGCTCGACCTCCGCAACGCCTCCGCCGCCGACCTCTACGACGCCATGGACTGGCTCGCCCTGCGCCAAACCGCCATCGAGCGCAAGCTCGCGAAACGCCACCTCGCCGCCGGCTCCCTCGCCCTGTACGACGTCTCCTCCAGCTACCTCGAGGGCTCCCGCTGCGAGCTCGCCTCCCGCGACCACCGCCCCGACCGCCCCCAAATCGTCTACGGCCTGCTGTGCAGCCCCCAGGGCTGCCCCGTCGCCGTCGAGGCCTTCCCCGGCAACACCGCCGACCCGGACACCCTCGCCGCTCGCGTGCAAGTCCTGCGCGAGCGCTTCGGCCTGCAACGCGTGGCCCTGGTCGGCGACCGCGGCATGATCGCCCAGACTCGCATCGACGCCGACCTCCAGCCGGCCGGCTTCGACTGGATCACCGTCCTGCGCGGGGACACCCTCCGCAAGCTGGTGAAGCGCAACGTGATCCAGCCCGGGCTGTTCGACACCCCGGGCCTGGCCAGCGTGACCTGCGAGGAGTACCCCGGCGAGCGGCTGCTGGTCTGCTACAACCCGCTGGTGGCGGCCGAGCGGCGGCGCAAGCGCAACGTGCTGCTGGAGCTGACCGCGGCGGATGCGGAGCAGCTGGCGGCCGGGTACGCGGCAGGCCGCTACGACCGCGACGAGTTCAACCGGCGCCTGGGCGGGCTGCGACGGCGACGCCTGGGCAAGCACTTCGAGTGGACGTTCGACGAGCAGACGGAGGTGTTCAGCTCCCGGCGGAAGGAGGAGTCGATCCGGGCGGAGGAGCGTTTGGACGGGATCTACGTGATCCGCACGAGCCTGCAGGAGGAGCAGTTGGGGGACGCCGAGACGGTGCGGGCGTACAAGAGCCTGGCGCGGGTGGAGCGGGCCTTCCGGTCGCTGAAGTCGCTGCTGGCGGTGCGGCCGGTGTTCCACTGGAAGCAGCGGCGGGTGCGGGCGCACCTGCTGATCTGCATGCTGGCGTACTACCTGGAATGGCACATGCGGGAGCGGCTGGCGCCGTTGCTGTTCCTGGACGAGGACCGGCAGGAAGGGAAGACGGGGCCGGTGGGCCCGGCGGTGCGGTCCGAGCGGGGCAAGCGCAAGGACCGCACGCGAGAGACGCTGGAGGGGAACCTGCCGCTGCAGAGCTTCCCGGACCTGCTGGCACACCTGACGACGCTCTCGGCGCTGGAGTTGCGGCTGGAGGCGGCTCCGGAGCACCGTGTGTCGAAGCTGAGCGCGCTGACGCCGTTGCAGGAGCGGGCGTTCGAACTGCTGGGGAGCAAGCCGCACCCGGCACCGCCCCCGGAGCCGATAGCGGCCGAACCTGCGGAACCTAGTCACTAGCGGCGCATTTTTTCGAGCTCGATCGCCGTCGAAACGGCCGGGGCCGACAGCTGCCATCCCGTTACAAATAACTCGGAAAAAGGGACTTATTGTGTTGACTCCGCCCCGAATGGCGTGTAACAGTCCAGTAACTGTGCGGTGTAAGTTGGGTTTAGTGTCTCTTCTGGGGATGGTGAACCCCCTCGCTTTCAGGCGAAGCAAGGGGCGTGGTAGTGTGGTCGCGTGCAGAATTACACGGGTAGGAGCGCACACGAAGTTCGATTCGAAGGTGCATTAGATGTGGATTCCGAAACATCGTAAGCGGGTGCTGGTCGGGCCGGTGGCAATTCGTGTGCGCGACCTGATCCAACAGATCGCGATGGAGCACGAATTGCACATCGTTTCGGGAAAAGTGGCACGCGACCACCTCTACGTGTTCTTGAGTTACCGACCGCAACAGGATATCAACACCGCCACGCAGTGATTGCAGCGGAACAGTTCGCGAGTACTCCTTCAGGAGTTCTCGTACCTGAGGAAGCAATTCTAGGGGGGCAATTCTGGGCGCGGCGGTACTTAGCGGTCAGCTCGGGGAATTAATGCGATCGGGCGTCGGAGTATGTCGAGTGACTCTTTGGGTCACGCACAGCCCGATCCTTGCCAGGCTGAGTTTCCAGGGAATCGGAGTTTAGGCCGGAACCGCTAGACCGATCTTCGAAGAGAGCTTAGGATCCCAATTCGAAGTCGATCGTAGGTGCGCCAGTCAATGCCGGAATTAGCATTGTCACTAATAGTACGAGTATGTGTACGCCTCTCCTGCATCGCGAATGAAATCCGCTGAATTTGTCAGCCGATTGAAGACACCCCGTAGCCGTTGACGCAGGAAACCCTCGGGATCGATCGCATCCGGAATGTACATTGCGACGTTGATGTCAGCGGCGCTCCGCCTCAAGGCCATGGCTAATCCATTGGCCTCGGGCTTTGGGAAGTAGTTTGCGAATACAACACGGCTTCCTTCGAGAATGTTCGACAAATACCAGCTCTGCTGGCCGATCAGTGACCTGCTCTCGGCCAGAAGACTGGTTGCCGAGTCGGTGTTACCGAGCAGTGTCGCGTAGAACCAGTTCACCTCAAGCGCAGCCCAACCAATGTCGAACGCCACCAGTTGTTCGGCTGCGGTGCTGGCACCCCCAACAAGGTCCACGACATTCTGGGCTGTCAAGTAAGCCGTATACGGCGTGTCCCCTCTAAGATCCCTTAGCGTCTGCCGGAAGGCTTCCACGTCGAATCCTTCGGTACCCGCTAGGACTGGAAGCGCTGAAACCGCGTTCCGAGCCGAACTTACGATCTCCATAGCTCGGTTCAACGAGACGGAAGTCTCGGCGGCTGTCAAGATCGTGACCGACAGCACTGCAATAATAATGATCCTGATCGTCGTATTCATCATCGTTCATGTTCCTCAAGAGGACCCAGCGCCTAACGACGCACTGCCCCTACCCACTCTAGCGATTGCGGGCGCAGAACTCTGTCTACCCCCTGATCCGTTCCCATTGGAACTCAGCGTACAGGGATCTAAGCTCTGGACGCCGGCCTCGGCTCAATTGCGGGCCGACAGGTGATATCCGCGAGTGCTGGAACCGGATCACCACTACCATTATCGCCGGCTTGGGCAGACTATTTGGAAAGCCCGGGATCGAATCGATCAGCGTTCACCGGAACAACCCGAACACGGGCAAGGGATCCCCACTAGTCACGTAACCCAAACACGAACATGGAGTTGCCCGACGCGATGGCAATCCGTAGCTTGCCGCCCACCGTGAAGGTGATCGGTAAAACTACGACCGTTCCGCCTAGGTTGATCAAGACGAGATTCTTCCCGGGAAAGGAATCGAGCACCAGCAGGTAGCCTTCCCTGTTTCCGGTAATGAGCACGTCCCCGGCGGTCGAGAGCAGCCCGCTCTCACCGATTCCGGTCATCCTGAACTCCCACTCCATGTCCCCCGTAGCGGCTGGGGTTGCCCGATCAGCCAACAACATATCGATTCCGCGATTGCAAATAGACACGCTCATCGTGGTGAGGTAGGGAGCCGCCAGCCGTAAGGAGACTGGAGGACGGGCGACTTGGCCGAACCACGCGCTTGAGATTACCTTGTCTCTGGTCGATGGCCTCCCCATGGGCTGGACCGCAAGGTTGCTGCTGGCACGAGAGTGTCCGCTGGGGCCATCAACCCATTGCCCAGGATGTGTCCATTCTGACATCATGAATCTTCAGTCAGATATGTTGACGGCATCGACATGTACCGCAAACATGTTGATTTCTATGGCTGGCATCGACATGTTCGTGCGATGTGTTGATTGAGTGTACATGTGCAAGGGAAGCGTCGCTCACAATGGCGCGAATCGACATGTCGATCACGGCTAGGCAGGCAACCGCCAGTTGCAGCAAGACGCCAAGACGATGTGGAGTCCGATGCATTGCTTCAGAATCGCCTTGGGCATCCGCAATCGCTAGGACGGCAAGTTTGAAGAAGTTACCAAGGCGGTCGGCTTGGATCGCCCGGGATGGGCATCGAGTGCCACGACTGGGAATATCGACAATGATGGCGACGCAGTTACCTTCGTGACGTGCCGGGGCTGGAACGCGCTCTACAGGAACCGGGACGATGGGACGTTCGTGGACATCCTAGGAAGCGGTAAGGCATGGGTGGAGTGTGCGCGGAAGGATGTGAAGAGACGGAGGGCAAGGTCGGCTAGATTGCAGTCGCGGTTGAAGCAGCACGAGAATTCCGCGTAACGTGGCAACTATTTCAGGCTGAAAGCGTGACCGGTGCCGACACGGTGGATTCTTTATCTGTTCAGGGAGGTCGTACCGTCTATTCAGGGGGCAGAACACACTCTTTCTTTGTCGGGCAGTTGAGGATTTTCAGGTCGGCAGAGAGTGCATCAATTGCTTCAAGCAGCTTACTCTGCTGCGATCAGGCTGCATTCAGCTCCGTAGGCCTGATCTTTTCCGTTCCCACAGAAGACAACCAGGGAAAACGCACCATGCTGGGGATGCTGAGCGCGTTCAAACTCGCGAGCTTGAACAAACTGGTGCAGGCGGTTGAGGTTGAGCATATCTCGCTGGATGCGCTGGACCAAGGACGGGCTCACTAGCGCAGGCACACAGCAAGCCGGGACTAGCCTCAACAACGCACCCTGGTCTGCTGCTGCCAGCCAGCGTTGCAAATGCTGCCACTCGCACGGATCCGACCGCCGCCATTGGTCCATGGCCGCGCATGCCACTTCCTCACAGTATATTTTTGGAGTTGATTCCAGCGCCCGCTCCGGGGTTGCTGGCGCCCATTTGAAGCTGTAGGAGCACTCGCAGCCCCAAATCTCCAGGCTCACAGCGGGTGCTGAATCTGAAGCACCTCGTAGATCCGCACAACCGCCCGTGGATCGATCCGTCTCGCCTGGGCACCGTAAACCCCTTCGTGCGCACCCAAGTCGACTCGACCGATCGCTTCATCCACCGAAAGCCCCTCGGCACGAAGCTTCGACACCTGCGTCCATAGATCTCTCAGGTAGCTCTGCAAGTCGTTGATCTGCTTTCGCTCTCGGAAGGGTGTGCCGTGGCCTGGCACCATGATGTCAAAGTCGAGCGCCTTGAGCCTGTCGAGGCTGGAAGGCCATTCATTGACGAACCCGTCGCCCATATACGGCAACCCGTTCGCACCCGGGCTCCCAACGAAGAAGTCACCTGTAAAGACGATGCGATCGGCCGGGAGGAACACCATCGTGTCGCCACCAGTGTGACCGCGACCGAGGAAGTGCAATTGCACTTCGCGACCACCCTTTACGACCTTCATCCTGTCACGGTAGGTGACGTTCGGCGGCTTGATCTTCGTCTCCTGAATCGCATTCCAGTGCGCTTCGCGCACACGCAAGTCGGTCTCGAGTCGCGCACGCTCGGTTGCATCGGTCGCCGCAGCGAGTTGCCCCTTCAGTTGCTCAATCTGGTCGGGAACGGCTGCGGAAAACGTCCGGTTGGTTCGCTGCTCGAGCACGTTCGCGAGATGCTGCTCTCGAACATACTCGTGGCCGATGATCTCGACATCGTCCCCGAAGATCTGGTTCCCGTGCGAGTGATCGAAGTGGAAGTGGGTGTTGAACACGTACCGGATAGGCTTCTCGGTCACCTTCGACTGGATCTCCGCGACAAGCTTGCGCGCCGCAGCTGGCGATACACTCGTGTCGACGAGCATCGCATGGTCATCGTTGACGATTACCAGCGAGTTGCTCATCGTCGTCATCGCGCCGGTTCCAGTCGCAAAAAAGACGCTGTCGGCGATTTCCTCAAACCGCCACGCCGCCTTGCCATCAGTCGGATCAGTTTCCTGGCTCTCGGCTAGGATGCCACCCGCTACTACCACCACCAGGGCAACAACCCTCATCGCACTCTGTCGTCTCGTGAACATGACGTTCGCTCCTCTCTATATTCTTGTTGACTCAAGACCGTCTGGCCGGTGGTCTCCAGATCACTTCCCCTTGTAGTCAACCCAGATAGGGCTGCCCCAGGCCATATTGTTGTCTTCCTGAATCACCCGCACATAGTAGTAGTGCGAGCCCTGTTCTATAGCGGAGTCCGCGTAGGAAAAGGTGACCTCGCTCACATCCGGATGCGCCGTGTACGCGAACGTATTGTCCTTGATCACGTCGATCTGCTTGATCTTACCAGTGCCGATGATTCTCACATCGAAGCGTGGTGGTGCGTTTGCGGAGAACTCCTCGCCCATCGCGTGCCCACCGCTCTGAAAATCGACGATGATATAGTCGGTTGCCGCATAAGTGCGCCGGTCATGAAGTGAGTCCCAGATATCTCCGTAAGTACGATCCGGTGTATAGACGGCCGCGTAGGACATGTGTGTCGAGCGATGGTCTGAACTCGCGATGAAACCCATCTTGTAGCCCTTCTCGAGCGCATTCCAAATGAAGCCCTTCGGCCTCATATCACCCGAAGTAATGTAGCCTCCGACTACGATTCGTTCCGCAGTAGCGCTGCGGGGTGCCCCCAGGTATTCGTAGGAGTCGCGATTCCCCTGGAACATTTCAACCAGACGTTCGACTTGCTCATCGTTGTAGCGCCAGTCCGTTCCCATCTGTGTAGCGGACGTGTGGGGAATGCTGATCGCCTTCGGTCGTCCGCCCGCCAGCAATTCCTTCCACAGCATCAACATGTCATCTTCGGCGACGCCGTTTTCGCGATCTCCTGGTTTGATTCGTACGGGATCGTAACCGCGTCGATTCCAAACAATGTTGCGGTGACCGTCCGGATAGGCAACGGTACGCTCGTAGTTCAACAAGGGATAGAAGACACCTGGGATCTTGTAGATGTCCACGGCCTTGTCCACCATACGCCACATGTAGGAGGTATCAGCCTTCTCCGGTAACACGTGCTCAGAGGGCCCCAGGAAATCCATTTGCGCGGCGTCGATAGCGTATCGGTAGCAGTCGTAGAGACTGCCATCGCTGTAGCCATCAAATGACAAGTCGGTATGGCGGTGCAGGTCGCCCCATGTCACGTGATATTTCTCGCCGCCTGGTTCCATCTGATAGGTCTTCCAAAGTGGTGTGGTCAACTCAGGAAGGGCATCATCGACAATCTGGGGTGCCACGAGATCATCTGTTGCCACGAAGAACTCGTCTTCGACTGGACCGCCTGGAGTCTTCGCGAGATCGAGCTTCCCGGCGTACACGTCGTACTGCCAGAATCGATCAGCCTCAGACGGATAGCTTTTGCCGTCTGTTTGCGATACGACCCACAGGTTCCCCGATGCGTCCACCGCAACAGCCGGACGTTGCTCGTTGCGGCCATCCGAGAAGGGAAGCCAAACCGGCGGCGTCCAGCCATAGCCGTCAAACATCGTGGCCTTGTAGTCCCAATATGGGAAGATCGAACGCGCCGCCACCGATGGCGGATTGGCGCGACCGAGAGTGCGGGTCCGCAGTATCGCCCAAACACGGCCCTTTCCATCGACTTGCAGTATTGGGTACTCGGTGTAGGTCTGTCGGGCACTGTCGAGGCCCAGTGCCATCCAACTCCCCGTGATCGGGCTCGCCGGAAAACGATGGTCGATAGGCGGTACAGGCTTGGCGATGCGCCCGCGATCCAGCAGTCTCACCTGTGCCTTGCGATGGAAGTAGAGTCCGCTCTCACCTCGATGGATCCCATTGATGCCGTAATGGTCTTTGCCCCAGTTCGACCCGCCGTTATCCCAGGCCATCCAAAGCCGGTCTCTGTGATCGTAAACCAGACTTACGTGTGCCTGAAAGTCATCACTTGCCGTGATGCGTTCCAGAGGTCCGAGCCCTCCATTGACAAACCGGCGCAGGAAGATGTCGTAGTTGCCATGCCGGTAGCTGTCCCAGGCAATAGCTGCTTCCCCACGGGAGTTCAGGGCGATCGAGGGCTCCCAGTCATTGGCTGGATGATCGGTGACCTTGATCGGTGCCGACCAGGTGTCACCGCGACGGACCATCAGGGAAATGTCAGTGTTTCTGTTCGCACCGGACTGGTAGACCAAGTAGACATCTCCGTTCGGCGCGGCTGCCATTCGCGGAAACGTATCCGGACCGGGTCCGCGCGTGAGCGCGCTGCCCGATGGCACCCCGCCTGCCGAGTACTCCACCTTGTAGAGATGCACCAGCCCATCGCGGATCATTGACGCAACGGCGGTCACGGTTCCAAGTCGAGTCGAAGTCAAGGCGACCTGATAGTATTCGCCAGCTGGAGCGAGCGTCACGGCGTCGTCCCATGCTTCGCCATCGGCTGAGGATCGGAGTTGAATCGTGTCCGCACCGTCCTCAAAGGCAATCCACGCCACCCACACGCGGCCATCCGGGCCAATGGTGATGGCCGGGTAGTCATCGTCCGCCAAGCTCTCCGACATGCGCTCCGACCTCGGCACGCGTTCAATCTGGACACGTCCGTCGAGGCGCTTCAGCGGCTCGTGATACCGGACCTGGCCTGCACGGAACTCCGCATTGCCCTGTGCGGTTTCGATCGAGATGCGGGTCGCGTCGCCACCATCGACATCCACGACAACGCCCTTCCAGCGTGTCAGAGCAAGGGCGGCTTGGTCCTTGGGCTCCATCTGGAGCTTTCCATCCCACTGGTTGCCGCATTTCCAGGTAGACTCATCGAACGCTTCACCCGGACCGAAGTGATGAGATGTCACAATCAACGCCGACCCGGACGTCGCGGATAGCGATCCGCTCCAATCAACGACCGCTGAGTCGGCACCACCGAAAAGGATGCGGAACCGTTGTTCGGCGGTGAGAGGCAACACTGCGACAAGCGCAAGGAAACAAACGAAGAAACGAGGGGGCAACAGGGATGTGATCATTCGGCGCGCAGTAGGTGCGGCTGCTCTAGAGAGGGCAGCACCATGATGGCGGAGGGGGACGGAGAAGTTAAGAGGGAGGCAGTGGAAGCGGGAGCCGGTCGGCGAAGAGGTGGCGCAGCAGGGCCCGGCGGCGGCTTACCGCGAGTCAGCGCTCTCTCCAGTGCGAAGGCGGTAAAGTTGGGCTAGCGGTGCATGCGTACGCGCCGCAGCCGAGACGCAGACTGCGACTACCTCTTGATCTGGGGCGAAGGCGGGGATCCCGGCGAGCTGCGTTGTGCGCTCTCGGTCTGATTGCTATCATTGCTCGGGAACGGTTCTCGGGCATTGCCGGAATGCGCTTTCCAAGACCGAGACCCGAAATGGAGGCACTATGCGTGATTTGAGCACCAGATCTATTCGGCGGACAGCGTGTCGAAATCTTGCCGCCTTTGTGGCATTCGTTGCCTCAGTCGGAGCCTATGAGTTTCCTGTTTCGCCCCATCCCCGGAACGACATTAGCGTCGAGAACCGCGTCGCGATACAGATGCGCGACGGAGTGACCCTCTATGCTGACGTTTATCGGCCGACAGGGGAAGGCAAGTATCCCGTCATCGTCTCTCGCACTCCGTATTCGACGGAGCGCTCGCCGAGTGCATACGGCAGCGCGGTCTACTTTTCGCGCCGTGGCTATGTGTACGTCTTTCAGGACGTTCGTGGGCGGCATGAGTCCGAAGGCATATGGGAGCCGTTCCGTGACGACATCGAAGACGGTTACGACACCGTTGAGTGGGCCGCCGTGCAGCCCTGGTCGAATGGGAAGGTGGGCATGGAGGGCGGCTCCTACCTCGGTCATGTCCAGTGGCGTGCCGCGCAGGCTATGCCGCCGCACTTGGTGACGATATTCCCCCGTGTCGCATCGACTAGCATCTACCACGACTGGATAACAGTCAACGGTGGTTGGCGGTTGGCGTTCAACTTCGGTTGGGGTCCAGTACGCCAGGAATCGCGCATCATGCAGAATTCAGGCCCACATACGATGCTCGGCGGACCCGAGGGCATCAGCTACGACCGAGTGGTCTGGCACTTGCCGCTGAACGAGATGCAAGCTCAGGTCGGCCGCGACGCGCAATTCTACAAGGACTGGCTCGCCCACCCCGACTACGACGACTATTGGCGCGAACTGAACATCGAAGAGCACTTCGACAAGATTTCCGTGCCGGTCCACACCATGGGCGGGTTCTTCGACATCTTCGCCCAAGGCACTCTGCGCGGGTACTCGGGTGTCAGTCAGCGGGGTGCCACGGATGATGCGCGAAAAGGAAGTCACATGGTGATCGGGCCATGGGAACACGGCGTGTCGCGAACGGTTGGCGAGATGGACTGGGGCGAAACCGCTGTTGTAGACACCAACGCCCTGGCTCTCCGTTGGTTCGACTACTGGCTCCGAGGCATCGACAATGGCCTGCGAGACGAGCCACCGGTAAAGGTCTTCGTGATGGGCCGTAACGAGTGGCGCCATGAGAACGAGTACCCGCTTGCACGCACCAAATATACGCCGCTCTACCTCGATAGCGCAGGGAGGGCAAACGGCTCTCACGGTGCCGGGCTCCTCTCCTGGCGGAAGCCAGCCGGCGGATCGGAACCGGACAGGTACAGCTACGATCCAGGCAACCCCGTCCCCAGCCTCGGCGGAGCGAACTGCTGTGGTGTCGGCACACCCTCAGGCGCTAGGGATCAGAGGCCGATCGAGCACCGTTCTGATGTGCTCGTCTACACCACGGAGGTTCTTTCGGAACCGGTCGAGGTCGTCGGACCGGTGAAACTCGTGTTGCACGCGTCCTCGAGTGCTGTCGACACCGACTTCGTGGCGAAGCTGATCGACGTGTATACAGACGGCCGCTCGATTAACGTGGCTGAGGGCATCCTGCGAGCCCGCCATCGCAACGGCGTGGACAGGGAGGTCCCAATGGAGCCCGGTACTGCGTACGACATGGAGATTGATATGATCGGTACGGCGAACCTGTTCCAGAAGGGACACCGGATCCGGGTACACGTCACGAGCAGCCATTTCCCGCAGTTCGCACGAAATCTGAACAACGGCAAGCCATACGGCACGAGTAACACCGCCGTCGTGGCGGAGCAAACGGTCTATCATTCAGCGGAGCGACCATCTCACATCGTTTTACCTGTGATCGGACCGTAGCCTGTAATTCGAGCTTGAAGTCTGTCTGGAACAGCGAGAATTCCTTGTCGCTGAGTTGCGACAAGTCCAGCCAGCCAGTGCAAGATCTCCCACCCGGTTCGTGCGTTCAAATCTCGCCACGCTGCGGCTGACCTCACAATCCGCATGCCAAACGCCTCTGCCACTGTACAAGGTTACCAGCCGAAGCCCCGGCCGGGATGTCCAGCGGTTGCGCATCCGTGCTCTTGAAGCGGCCGTCGGGACCGAAGTACACTCCGGGGAATTGAGCACCCGATCGTCATTCGCGATGAGAGCATTCGAGAACGCTCTCATCGAACCGCCCTGTCCGGGCGGTGTAACGAAGGTGGACACCGGCTGCGTAATGTAACTGCTGGTCAGGACGGGACTTGGTTAGAAGCCAACTTCATCGTGCAGTAGCGTGACGGGACTAGGGTCGAGCCGCCCGGAGCAGGCAGCTTGGCCATCAGTCCGATTTCGCCGGATGGGTTCTACACGATCCGTACGCAGATCCAAGCCTTGACGACGCCTGGTACCGGTGGTAGGCATGGATTCTGGCAGTGGTGTCCTATGGGGCTTGCACGGACGATGTGGATTTGGATCTTTTCGACTCTGGCATCCGTGGGTGGCGTGAGTTGAACGCCAGGGTTGGTGGTGAAGACGTTGAAATCGAACATGCTGCACCGTGCCCCTAACCCGTATCGCTCACCAAGTCTAGGCAGCCTCGGATTTTGGCGTCACGGGCCCGTGCAATGGGCTGTTGGAAGCGGGCCTGCAACTGATTTCCCGGCCCTGGCGTTCAGGAATCCCCTCGCGTAGCCATATCTGCGTCAACCGGGACCGGTTCCGGGGCACTCTGCCCGTCCTGCTCGGCGAATTGGCGCAGGGTGAACACACCTCCCGCTGGCCGCCCCGGCTGTCTCTCCCGCTGGCCCACAGGCGACCCCACCGTCGCCGACAGCATCCTGGATCGCCTGGTGCATCATGCGCACTACTTCGAACTCAGCGGTGACTCGCTGTGCAAGCAGCGCGGGCGCGAAATTCTGGGCGCGGGGCAGGACAGCGCATGAAACCCTCCTGCCGTCTCAAGTGCCGCAGTGGCTGGTTCGCCGCCGGTCCCGAGTTCGAACGCGCTCTCAAGCTGCTCTCCGAGGGGGCCTTCAAGCTATTTGCCTTCGTCTGCCTGTACGCCGACCGCCCCAGTGGTCGGCTCGACTTTGACCGCAAAGAACTCGCTCGCTGCCTGGGCAAGAGTCGCAGTACGCTCTCGCGCCAGCTGTTCGAATTGGACCATCTCGGCATCTGCAAGCTGGCAACTGCCCCCAACCAGCACCACGCCTCCTACCTGATCGTCTCAGAAGCCTACTGGCCCTACTGCCGTGCACCCCAACCAGTGCTGTTGCCCGCAGACGCTGGCCTCCAAGCCTATGTTCGTGAGGTGCGCGAGATGTTCCTGCGCCCGACCTGTGTGCAGGCCCGGTTCACCTCCGACGACCAACAACTTGCCACCTTGTGGTATCAGGCCGGTGTTCCTGGCGAAACTTTTCGACGCGCCTGGCTACTGGGCTGCGTTCGCAAATCCATGACCCTGACCAACCACCCTGCTACCCAGCCGATCCGCAGTCTGCGCTACTGCGTGCCTCTGCTGCAGGAAGTCCAGCTCGAACCTGTTCCCGACTCCTACTGGCAGCACCTTGAGTTCAATCTTGAGCGCTGTGAGGACTACTGGTCCCTCAAGCAAGCTACCCTGCCGGATCGTGCTTACCCATTTTTGGAGCAGGCAAACACCGCCTCGCCGGATGTCTCCTCCCCCCAACCAACTACAAAAGGAACCCTAAACAGATGATGATGTTCACTTTCATTCCCCTTCTAATTGACGGAGGTACCTACTCTCAGGCATGATGATTCCAGGCACCGTTGCTTCGCTCCGAGCTATTCAAAAAAGATCGGAACCTGCGTTCAAAAAAGATCGGAATTAGTGTTCGAAATGGATAAGAATCAGCGTTCGAATTCATAAGAATACGCATTCGTCCCCGCAAGCGAGCAAACCCCGGGACCCTGCACCGCTCAACCCTTCGTCTGACGCAATATCAGATCCTACAGCGCCATCTCACGCTGGACGCTGGCCAAGTACTGAGAGTCAGTGCCCACCAGCACTAAGATGCGCCACTGTTCTCCAATGCGGCTTCGTCTTTTTTGGCTATTCGCTAACCCTTGAGATCCTCTTGCGCTATATTTACTGTTCAGACTTTCCTTGCATGTATGCTAAAAAGCCGATATTTACTGTACAGTGAAGAGTTGAAATGCTGATGCCTGACACAGACGCTGTGGAACGACAGCTGCTTGAGCAGTTCCTCGAAGCGCTGAAGGAGTTGCCCAAGGTGCAAGCGAAGTTGGGTCCGCCTCGACAGTCCGGTGGCCCGCATTGGGGGTTTGACGCCCGGGTTGAGCTTTGGGTGGGCGAGCAGGCTGCCACCCTGCTGATAGAGGTGAAGAAGGCCCTCTATCCTCGCGACGTTCGGCAGGCTCTTTGGCAGTTCCAAGAATTCGCACGCAGATGGCCGCAATCGTCGGAAGGACACCAAACAGTGTCCTTCTTGGTTGCCCAATCGATTTCACCTGGAGCGAAAGACCTGCTCAGGGACGAACGGGTTGGCTACTACGACAGCGGCGGCAGCCTGTTTCTCCCTGCCGCAAGTATCTACGTCTACGTGGACAGACCGCCCCCGAAGGCCTTGTCGAAATCCATACGATCCTTGTTCTTCGGTCGTCGTGCGCAAGTGCTGCACGCACTCCTGATGCGGCATGGCAAGTGGGTCGGAGTCAAGGAGACTGCGGAGCATGCGCGGGTTTCGCCAGCGACCGCCTCGCAGGTGCTAACGGAACTGGAGAAGTTCGATTGGGTAGTGTCGCGCGGGCAGGGGCCAACCAAGGAACGCCAATTGCGGGAGCCTGGCACGTTGCTGGATGCATGGGCCAAGCAAATAGCGGTGATGCGGCCCCTTGCAATGCGGCGTTACTTTGTGCCCTCAGTGCGTGCGGAGGAACTGGTCCAGAAGTTCGCCGAGGTCTGCGCCTCCTATAAGGCCGACTACGCGATCACCCACGAGGCGGCAGGGCAACGGTACGCGCCCTTTCTATCGACCGTCTCCCAGGTCCGTTGTCGGCTGATGGTCGGTGCCGCAGCAGATGGGGTCCTTGGCGCACTTAATGCCCACATCGTCGACCGAGGCGCGAACCTTTCGGTCATCGAGGTCAAGTCGTCCGACGAGTTGCTGTTTCGCGATCTGGTGGATGGGGCGTGGCTAGCAAGTCCCGTCCAAGTCTACCTCGACCTCTTGCGAGGAGAGGGCCGCGCCAGGGAAATGGCGAAGCATCTGCGCCAAGAAAGGATCGGTTTCTAATGGCGAAGCCCGCGACTCTTGACGGTTACACCGATCAATACACAGTCGATTGCGAGCGCGTTCTTGTGACGCTGCTGCGCGGATTAGGCCCTTGGAAGAAGTCGGTGTTCCTGGTTGGCGGATTGACGCCGAGGTACCTGGTGGCGGCTAGGCCACCCGCAGTGCCGGCGCATGCCGGGACGCTCGACGTGGATATCGTCATCGACCTGCAAATCCTGGCCGACACCGATGCCTATAACACGCTTGAGGACAACCTGCGAAGGATGAAGTTCGAGCCGTTTACGAACAACAAGGGGCGGAAGGTCTTTTGGCGATGGCAGACGCGTACCGAACATGGCGCGTTGATGGTGCTCGAGCTGCTCGCCGATGCGCCGGAGATTGCGGGTGGCAGGGTTCAGCCGCTGCCCACGGAAGGGACCATCTCCGCCCTCAACATCCCGCACTCGTCCATGGTCTTCGATCTGCACCAGGTCACGGAGATTAAGGCAGAGCTCCTTGACGGCGCAGGCATCGCCGTCGAACAAGTCAAACACGCCGATTTGGTGAGTTTCACTTGCTTGAAGGCGTTCGCCTTCGACCAACGCTTTGAGCGCAAGGACGCGCATGACCTTGTCTATTGCATCGAGCACGCGCCCGAGGGTCTCGACGGCGTTGCGGAGATGTTCCGCAACACCCTGGAATGCAGCCACGGCGCTGTGATTCAGGAATCTTTGGCAATTCTTCGTAATCGTTTCATACGGGACGCCGAGGTGGAGGGCTATCGGAAGGACGGTCCCGTTGCGGTGGCCCGATTCGAACTGGGTGAAGATAACGAGGCTGATCAGCGCGAAGCTCGGATGCTACGGCAGCGCGAAGTCAGCGACGTGATCGAGCAGCTCCTGGCTCGGATCTATTAGGGAACGCATGACACTGAAGGCTGTCTTCGTCGGTGTCAACCGACATTTGGACCCCGCGATTCCGGAGCTGAGCGGCGCCGCGCGCGACGCCATGGTTCTGTGGGCGTTGTTTACCGACACCATTGAGGAGCTAGCGGCAAGGCTTCTAGTCGATGAGCAGGCGACGCACACCGCAGTGTCCGAGGCCATCTTGGGCCCGTTGGAAGCCGCGCAAGAGGACGACGTGATCGTCATCAGCTTCGCTGGCCACGGTTCCCCGGATGGAAGTCTGGTGCTGTTTGACACTGACGCGACGGATCTTCCGGGCACCGCCTTGCCAATGACGACCTTTGCTGATGCCTTCAAGAGCACCCGAGCACGGATAGTGCTGTGCATCCTCGATTGTTGTTTCAGCGGACAGGCGCCTGCGCGCGTCTTCGAGACCGAAGCACGTCCGCGCAACGCCTTTGCACTCACCGGATTTGCTGGTGAAGGGCGCATCCTTCTCGCGGCATGCGCGACGAGCGAGGCAGCCAGGAACCGGCCACGGACTACTCACCTACGCAATCATCGATGCATTGAGCAAGGCGAACGGGGGGTCAGTGAGCTTTCCCGAGGTCGCAGGTGAAATCATCCGGCTGACCCGTGTGGAAGCGGAACGTATCGGCGTAACGCAGACGCCGGTCTTCCTCGGCAGCGTGCAGGGAGGATTGATCTTCCCAGTTCTGAAACCCGGTAGCAATTTCGTCGCGGCGTTTCCTGCCGTTTCTGTCCAGCAATTGTCGGGATCGTTCGCGGAGCTAGCCGACCAAGGCTTTCCGCCAGAGATCGTCAATCAGTGGACAACGCACTTTCCAAAGGGGCTCAACACGCTTCAGCTCAAGGCGGTGAACGAGCATGGCGTGCTTGATGGCAAGTCATTGCTGGTAGTGGCGCCGACCAGCTCGGGCAAGACGCTGATCGGCGAATTAGCTGCGATCCAGGCGGTGATCGCCGGAAAGAAGGCAGCGTTCCTAGTACCGTACCGAGCGCTCGTCAGTGAGAAGTTCGAGGACTTCAGCCAGCGCTATGGACCAGCTGGGTTGCGTGTTGTCCGGTGCAGCGGCGACGCCTCCGATGGCGTTAGCCCGGTGCTGAGCGGCCGCTATGACCTGGGATTCTTCACCTTCGAGACCTTCCTCAACCTGGCGCTAGCCCGGATATCTCACCAGAGCTGCGCACGGTGCCCATCCTGAGCTGCAGCGGTCGCCGATTGGGCCCAAGTGGGGCCTAATTCCGGAGATTTGTCGCCATCCAGGGCGTCGGAAGCCATTCCAACTCTCTGCCAGACCCAAGTCCAGCGAGGAGTGGCCCTCTTGGCAGGCCTGCTGGCCGCCTTGCCCGCAATCCGGGCGCACTCCCGCCTGGCCTCGCCCCTCGGCGCGCCACCTCGCTCCAGTCCGGCCGTCTGCGACGCTCACCGTCAGCAGCCTCGCGATTCTCTCGAAGAGTTCCCTGTGCGGGTACGTCGAGGAGAAACGCAGCCATACCTTGCGCGCCGTCACCCTCACCGCCACGGCCACCTTCAGGATCCTGCTCCGGATCGTGCCGCTTTGGGCCCGCGCCAGCGGAGTGCCCGCCAGCCCGTAGCGGCGCATGATCAGCAGCAGCGTGCCGGCGAACACCGAAAAGTACATCCGCAGCTGGTTCGCCCGCATCGTCGCCGTCGATGTGCGGTCCGCGAACAGATCCAGCTGTTGCTCCTTGATCCGGTTCTCCATCTCGCCGCGGGCGCAGTACAGTTCCTCGTACAGCTGCCTGCCCGCCACTTCCTCCCGACTCCTACTGGCAGCACCTTGAGTTCAATCTTGAGCGCTGTGAGGACTACTGGTCCCTCAAGCAAGATACCCTGCCGGACCGTGCTTACCCATTTTTGGAGCAGGCAAACACCGCCTCGCCGGATGTCTCCTCCCCCCAACCAACTACAAAAGGAACCCTAAAGAGATGATAATGTTCACTTTCATTCCCCTTCTAATTGACGGAGGTACCTACTCTCAGGCATGATGATTCCAGGCACCGTCGCTTCTCTCCGAGCTGTTCAAAAAAGATCGGAGCCTGCGTTCAAAAAAGATCGGAATTAGTGTTCGAAATGGATAAGAATCAGCGTTCGAATTCATAAGAATACGCACCAGTTGTTCTTGACATGCCTCTCCCCATCGAGAGCAGTCCGAGCAACGAAGCCTAGCCGTACCTTGTTGGATGAGTTCATCGACATCAATTCCACTCCGTTGGGCGTAGATGTCGAAGAAGTTCCGGTCGGCGTGGAAGGGTTGTGCCAAGACTGGTGCCGAGTTGGTAGCTACTTCCGGGTAGCGATGCGGCGAGTGAGGGATCAGCCTCGCTGAGATCTTTGCCGAAACGCGAAGCATGCCAGGGATGCCGGGTCAAGAACCAGCCGAGCCGGCGAAGGACGAACCCAAGGGTGTCACTTCGGCATCTGAAGGGCCGACTCCTGGCAGTGGTCTGACCCGATGGCTTAACCCGGACATACCTCCGGAAGTCGTAGAGCTAATCCAACGTACCGAGCGAGGCATCGCCATGGCTCCGGTTGTTGAGCGATACGAGGGGCCACTCCCACCTGCATCGGAATTCGCAAGATACGAGCAAGCCGTTCCAGGCGCTGGCGATCGAATCCTGCGAAGTCTCCCATTCACTTCGCCGGCCTCGACTCTACCAGCTGAGTCATCGCCCGCCGGTAGTACTCCAAAGCCAAGCTCCTGCAGGTCACGTCCACCACGGGCTGATGCCGCATCGGCCCGGAGTCCTGCTGCGGCACCCACCACGTCTGGTGGCAACTGGCCGCCCAAGGGCACGGCGCTCGGCGTGGAAGCTGACTGGTCTTATGTTGTTACAAGGACGCTCGCAAACAGTGCATCTGTAATACAAGTAGGAGCCCCTTTGGGCGTGTTGCTACATTCTGCTTTGAATGCATGAGTATGGTAGTATGGCATTGTTATGGCAGCCGTGAAAGTCACGTTTTCTCTCAATGCCGAAACGGTAGGGATGCTGAATGACGCCGCGACACTCCTGTCGAAGCCGAAGAGCGAGGTAGTGCGAGATGCGATTCAGGACTACTATGCGCGAGTCGACCGTCTGAGCGAAGCCGAGCGGATCCGGATGCTTGCGGCCTTGGACAAGCTTGTGTCCGAGCCCTCGTCTCGGTCCGCTGAAGAGGTGGACCAGGAGATCCGTGAGATCCGTGAGAGTCGGCAGAGCGGAGGGCGTCGGACGCCGGTGGAATGATTTTGCTTGATACATCGGTCTTGATCGATGCGCTCACGGGCTCGAAGCGAGCGGCACCCGCGTTGCGTACCACAATCGAACAAGGGGAACGAATACAGATCCCGTCGCTGGTGTTATTCGAATGGCGCTACGGGCCACGCACGCCGCAGGAGTTGGCACATCAGGAGGCATTGTTCCCGTCGAACGAAGCCATTCCCTTCGGGTCGTCAGAGGCGATCCTAGCGGCTGACTTGTATCGTTGCATCGGGCGGGCGAGATCGCGCGAAATCGACCTCGCGATAGCTGCGTGTGCGATTGTGCGCGGCGCGCGATTGTGGACTCAGAACGTCACCGACTTCAGCGACATTCCCGGCTTGACCAACTATACACCGGTCTGAAGGTCCCCCTTGCTTGGATTCTTTCGGTTCTTGGCACGGCTTTGCCACCCCTGAGATCCCAGAAACAATGTTGGCTCCCGCATGCAGCCGCCAACGAACGTTGAATCGTTGCGTCCATTGGCGTGGGCCGTACCACCATATAGTCTCAATGTTCCCAGCTGACGATCGAAACCTGAGAGAACAGGACCTCGCGACAGCCCATGAGCGCCGAGCGAGGCTGGCAACGAATCCCTCACACCGGTTGCAGCAGGAACCCCGCAGTCTCAGAGCCCGCTTGCAGTGACTGCGTAATGTTCATGGCTGCTAACGGGCACAGCGGTTCTGACATTCAATCAACCTTGAAGAGCCCCGCCCGGCCCTGGCGCCTCTCATAGCCGTGCGCGGATTGCTAAGGTATCAGTGGATATGTAGACTGTGCGTTCCACCTCGTGTGCTAACCGGGGATCAGTATCGAGAGGAGCAAACGCCATGCCATTTTATCGTTGCCTGATTCCTGAGGGCTCTCTGTCGTACGATCAGCGCGAGAGGATTGCCGTCGCGTTTACCGATGTCCATTGCGGAATCTCAGCGGCTCCCCGGAGGTTCGTGCAGGTGGCGTTTATCGAGACGAGCGGCGTCGGCGAAATCGCGGATACTCACGGGTCCGGCGTCTTGCGGTACGACACGCCGTACTTCATCGCCGGGGGGAACCGCGCGGGCAGGTCTCCGGATATGAAGCGTCGCATCTTGGACGGCCTAATCGAGCGGTTCTCGGAGATCGCCGAGGTGCCGAGGAGTGAGATCAGCGGGCAAATCACCGAAGCCCCTGCATCCTGGACCATGGAGGCGGGGAAGATCCTTCCGGAGCCTGGATCCGAGCCTGCCGAGTGGTACCAATAACATGCTCTGGGTGTCCGCCCGTGGAATTGGTGCAGAAGAGTTGCGCACTCTGCTCTGGATACCCGAGTCGGTTCTGACTCGAGCAAATACCGGAGCTGCAGTGATCGGCCAATCGAGGATCCGGCTCCTGGTCCGAGGCGCATTCCCGTCCGGTCCACTCGGGGGACCGATTCGATTCCATCCGGATCTTTGAATTCGTAAGAGCGAACCAGGCGCGCTATCCGATCGCGTGACAGTGCCGGGTGCTGGGAGTCTCGACCAGCGGGTACTACGCGTGGGCCGACGACCTGCGGGGCGTGACCCGGCGGCGGGTGACAACTACCCGCCGGGACCCGCAGGCCACGGTAGCGGCCGACAAGGTGCGGCGGGAGTTCTGCGCCGAAGAGCCCAACCGGCTGTAGGTGGCGGACATCACGTATGTGCCGACAGCAGAAGGGTTTGTGTGCTTGGCCATGGTGCTGGACGTGTTCAGCCGCAAGGTCGTGGGGCAGCGAATCGGCCCGTCCTCGACCTGTCGGACATGAGACCACAAACGTGCCGGGGGGAAGGCCAAGCCAAGCTCAACGTCACGTCGGAGCTACAAATGTTCGGGCTCATCGTCACTGCTGAACCGTATTTTGCCGTGTGTGTGCCGAGCGATCTAGTCATCATAGAGAACGAGATCCGCAAGGGAACCAAAGGCCGTATTGCCATCATCGATACGAAATACGAGTTGGACAAGGGTAGTGTTGGTGGGGCAATGCGGTGCGATGGGGAGATCGAGCGGTGAGGCTGCCGCTTTCACTCCGCGAGCCTAAAAGCAGCTTGCTCAGAGCGGCATAGACGGCTTGTAGGTTCGATGTGCGCAGGTTAGTACCCTTTAAGCCGAGTATGCGATTGCAAGTAAAGGGGTTAGGCCAGATTCAAACAGTAAGGCTAGTGACTCGGGGTCGGGTCACTATTGCGCCTAGGTGATGTTCTTTTGACTGGCTTCCAGGCAGATCGAAGCGGTTGCAGTACGGACATGTCCTGCGTTCCCTCAGCTAGCTCAGTCCTCAACGCCTGAATGTTCTCTAGGGGGATTTCCTTGTCTGGGAAAATGGCCTTGTGGGTCTCAATCATCTGATCGACCGACTCAAGTGCCGATGTGTCCAAGAGATGTTTGATGTCTTGAATGTCCCGCTTTCGTCCGGCCCTGATCTTCATCGCCGCCAAGTAGTCTGGAGATGCCCCTGCAACAATAAGGTGTCGCGTCTCGAAAACGGTTTTGGCTCGCTTGTCGAAGGGTGGCAGGTGTTCCATAAATAAACGCATGCCGTTATTGAACCAATTCGGTTTCAGGTTGCGCTCCTTGGCCATTTCCTTCGCGATGGATAACACGGCCGCATGGCCATCAATAAAGAGCACATCCACATCGAAGGTGGTGCGACTGCTGCGGTGCGCTAAGATCATTGCCGCTCCCCCTGCAATATAGACACTGGCCCTCAATTTGCGCTTCGCGAGCCGACTGGATAACTCCCCGAGCTCGTCGATTAGCTTTTCTTGGTTGAACGGCTCAATGTTTTCCTCGATGCCGATGTCAGACGATTCGGATGGCATGTCTCTAGCGTATAACCCACTCCCATCTTTCGCCACCGCGGAAGTCGAGTTCCTTGGGGTCTGGAAACACGCCATGCCGTGCAAAAGCGGGCGGTGGGTATAGGAGCGATCGCGTGCGAATAATCGAGTTACTCGTTGTAACCCACGGCGTGTCGAGGAACAGTTCGGGCCGCTGCGTCCACTCAGGCGGCTCGAGATCGTGCAGCATCGCGATGTGTTCGACAACAGCCGCGAGATAGGCGTCCCACTCGGGCCAACCCGTTGATGGTGCCGGGCGCACAAGAGCCTTGCGGCGCAATTCCGGTGTGAGTTCGTGGAAACGACGCGGCAGATCGCCGATTAGCATGCGCTCGGCGATACCGTCCGGACGCGATTCCTCGCGAACGATCATGGGCGCGTAGTTGGCAACCTCGAAGTTAATTTCCATGACAACTCCAATGCCCTCATTCTAGACGGGAGCACCCCCTTAGTAAGAAGGTATCACTCTTTACATGATATTATTGCGAAGATGGTGATTGATATAGAACGGCTGCAGTCCAGGCGAGCCGAATTAGTTAAGAAGATTACTGAGGCCAGCCAGAGGTTGATGCAGAAGGGAGTTCTGTACGAGCAATACCGGCGTTGCGGTAAGTGCAAGCGATGTCGCGCAGATCCGCAGGCGCAGCCACACGGACCCTACTTGATACTGCATTACGTGGACAGCAACGGCTGGGCAACATCGCGTGCCGTGGCCCGCGACCAGGAGGCTACGGTTCGAGAGCAGATAGGGTGGCATCGGGATTTTGAGTACAGGTCTCGGGATCTACTTAAGATTGACCAACAGCTGCTCGAGGCTACCCATGCCGAAGCCAAGGCGGAACGGCAACGAAAGGCCAAGGCCAAGCGCGCACAGCTTAAGATCTCAGGTTCGCTGTCGCGCTCGCGCTCGCGGAAGGAGTCGACATCGTAGGAGCAGCTTCTAATAGCGATCAGCGCTGCACGCCAATGGAGCGCTCGTTGATCTGACGCTGAGCCCATTCAGTTGTTTCTTGGGCGATCTTGACCGCCTCCAGATACCGTAATTATGCACTTTACACAAGATAGATTAGGTTGCATCATAACTCTAGATGATCGGAAACGCCTTTCTTTGTAACTACTTCCGGCTCCTTGGCGATCCGATCCATCTCCCGCTTTGTGCGCTTTCCGAAGATGCGCTCGATAACCTCTGTGTCGGAGCGCTCGGTGATGTTGCGCGGAAGGCGTCTCTTTCGTTTCGGTGGGTGACTCATGACTGACACAACCTCTCTCAATCTTATGCACCTGATGGATCGGTTCCAGACCGACGACAAGTGCTGTGACTACCTTGGAGGCACTCGCACCATTCAGCCCACCGGCAGCCGGGTCTGCGACGGCGATTACGGATGGGCCAAGTATTAGCATGACCGCTCCTCTTTTTCGTATTGTGGCCAGATCTTGTAGACATCCTTGGATCTAAGCCTCAAGTCGTGGTATATGCCTTGGCTCTTCCATCGAACCTCGCCTTTCCCCCACGCAGTGACGGTTTTCACGGCTGGAGGTGAGGGGTTTGGATTGATCAAGCTGAAAACCGGACCAATTGCGGATTGACCCACTCTCGGCTCCAGTTTCTTGCAGAGCTTGCGACTGATCTTGTTGGCCTTTTTCGAGTCTGAATGAAGGGCTCCCCATATCCGCACCTTACCCACGGTCATGAACCCATGCAGGTCTCGAAAAGCCGCTCGGTAAGCATCTACTTCTGATCCCCCTAGGCGGTAGGACTCATTCGTGTTTATGATGTGCGTAATTGCTTCTCTAAGTAGTCATGTACTCCTTAATGCGATATTGACTTCGAGGGAACCTTACCTCGACGACTATCATCACGCACGCAAGTACGATTGCAAGGATGAGCCAGGTCGGATGTCCAAGCTTCCAAAATGGTTCTGTGAAGAATGCGAAGAACGTCAATACAATCCCCCAAACGAAATTCCTAACAACCAGCATCCTGCCACGCTACCAACCTTTCGGACTTGTGTCAAGTATATAATTACGGCTTTCAGAGGCATCGATATGGGCATTGCTCATACCCTGACGCTTGCCAGCGATGCTGGCGAGCAGGTCGAGTTTCACGACCCTCCCGCAGACTGCTTGCGATCCAAGGGGGATCGCATCGCACGGCTGCAAGCCGAGCGCAAGAACCGCAGGTATCGGCTTGCTAGTCATAGCGGGCCACACCGGCGGCGGGTGGGAGACTTGTCGTGGATCTATTTGGATCTAAAGACGCGACGCGATGGAAGTGGCTTACACCATTCGCCCGGCAATCAGCCGGGCTCCTGCGATGGGCGTGGCAATGAGTAATCGAGAGCGTCAAGCAAAGGCAAGGGTAGTATTGTCAACCCTTGTATATAAGCCCCTTCAAAAAAGCGGAGACAAGCGTGAAGATGGCCGACCGCATCCTCGACAACAAGTCGATGTGGAAAATCGTGATCCAACATGCCTGGCAGGCTACGCAGTCCGCAGAAGACTCCCGCGAACTGGCTATCAAACGCCGAGAAGCGGAGGCGTTGGAGACGGAACGCTGTGAGGCAGACGAACGAGAGGAGGCCGCGAGGATCAAAGCCGAGGCCGCGACCGCCGAGGCCGACCGCAACCGGCTACTGGCCGAGGTAGCCGCAGCGAAAGCATCTGCTGATATCATCCGTAAAGTACTTAGCATAATATACTTACTGATATAGGAGTCATAACGATCCCACAGTTTAACCCGCAGAATTTCGACGCTGGCCCGACCTGCTTGACCGCTTGGCAGTCGACGAGAGGTGGGTATGGGGTCGCGGCAGAGTTGGAATGTTATCTGAAGAACAGTGGCCTTAGTCACCACCATCATTGGTCATCTGGATTCGACGCCGATCGTCGTGAAGACGGCGTCGATGGCATGCTGGCCGTCGATTGGCTCAGGGCCACCCTACTTGCCATCCGATCGGCGATCCCTGATCTACATCCGGGTACCGTATACCTTCCCGATGCCCGAGCAGGATCGACCGGTAGCGTAGATGGCGGTGGCGGTCACATACTGTTTAGAGCTTTGACGCTGCCGCTTCAGATCGCATGGGATTTCAAACTCGGCTACCGGATTTGAAGGCGCTGTCCGCGAGCAGCATTCGTCCAATGTCCTGCCCCGCGTCGGCTACATGTTTCGCGTGTAGTCGCAATCTGGCCAATTCGAGCAGCCCCGGAAACGGCCGTATCCGCCCATCCTGGTTTCCAGCCAACCGCCACAGACGGGGCAGTCCTCCAATTGCTCGCGGCAGTCGCGGCAACGGTAGGCGCTGCCGTTCTTGACCGGCAGTCCGGTCCCGCAACTTGGACACGGACTCCCAGTGTGCTCGCAATAGGGCCAGTTCGAACAGCCGTAGAAAGTGCTTCCGTCACGCGCATTCACCCGGCCTTCCAGGTGTCCCTCCTTGCATCGCGGACAGGGCACGTTGCCTTCTGGCAGCCGGCCGAAGACGGCGATATCGTATCCTCCGTCGATCAGTTCCCCGGCAAACGAAGACGGCAAACCGCTGTCGGCAAGTAGAAAAACTTGGCGTCGGGCCCGGGTGATAGCGACATAAAGCAGGCGCCGCTCCTCGGCGTTCGGATGCGCTTCGGGCGCCGCCAGCACCAAATCGAGCAGCGGATCGTCGGCGATCTCGACAGGAAAGCCGTATTTGCCGGAACACAGGCCGAGCACCACGACATAGTCGGCCTGGAGTCCCTTCGAGCGGTGAATGGTCATGTAGGAGAGGCGCAGGCCCGGATATTGCTTTGCCAGACTGCCCACGTTCCGGGGCTGCATATGGCGGTAACGGCCTAACAACAGGACGTCGGATGTCCCGTCATGCCTATCGGCATCCTCGGCAATCCTGTCGAGTGCCTCCGTCAACAGGGAAAGCCCTTCCTGACCGGGAAGGCCGATATGCACGCCCGGCCGATCTTCCTTGCGCTTCGAGCGGACCCTCTTACGGATCTGCGCAGGGTTGCGCAGCACGAAGTCGGTCGCGACCGCGGCGATGCGGTCGGAACAACGGAACGTGGTCTCTAGGTCGACTCTTTTGTAGTCACCAAAACGTTCCCCGAATTCCCGCATGATCGCGATATCCGACCCACCAAACCGGTAGATCGCCTGCCAATCGTCGCCGACTGCGAAAAGCTGGGCGCCGGGTGACTTATCGAGCAGCGCCTTCAGCAGCCTCGCCCGCGCCGGTGAGATGTCCTGGAACTCGTCGACCAGGATGTACCCGAACGGACTGTGGTAGCGACCGGTCTCCACTAGGTCTGTCGCCCGGTTGATCATGTCGTGGAAGTCGATCTCTCCGGATCGGGCCAGCGTTTCCTGATAGCGCTCGAAGATCGGCCGGAACACGGCCAGGAACGCTTCCGCCCGCCCTCTGTCGCGAAGGGTCGCCGCCCGTTCGGCGATTTCAGCGAAGGACAGCCGGGCGCCCTTGAAGTGTTGGAGGAAGGTAGCGAGCAGTCGCGTGAACGGATCGACCCGGCCCTGTTCTTCGAGGACGGCAAACACCTTGTCCCGGGAAATCGGCGACAGGGAGACGCCATATGCCGCCAACTTCTTCGTTAGGTTTCGGATCAGCTTGCCTTCGGAGCGTTCATGGCTGAAGGTCTCGATCAGGACGGTGCCGTGTTGGGCATGGACCTGGCGCTTCCAGTCCATGCCACGGCGATACTCGTTCCCGTCGACGGACGACGCAGTCTTCCCCTCGGCGTCGAGGCCGAAGTGCTCGATGTAGATACCGTGATCGGGGAGAAAGAAGTCGGGTTGGTACTGGCGCTTCTCCGACGTCGCCGTGTCGTGCTTGTAGGGCGCTTCGTATTCGTAGCTGAGGCCATTGAGATAGAGGAAGTTCGCAATCTCGCATTCCTCATAGCTCTTGACCTTCTCGCCCTTCAAGGACCGTATGTCATGCTGGCGGATGTAGTTCCAGTATTTGCCCCAGTTCCTGAATTCGTGTTCGCTCTTGTATGGCGCGAACTGGCCCTGGAACCACTCCTGCAGGATCCCCGACAGCTCGCCATCGACGAGCAGGTCGGCGACGATTCCCTTCAACAGGTCGAACAGGGCCCGGTCGTTTTCCGCCGTCCTGGCCAGCGTCGGTCGCTTGCCTTCGGCTTCGCCGATGACAGCCATGCCTAAGCTGTGGAAGGTACGAACCGTCACGCCGCGCGCCGTTGCGGCGTCGAGACGAGTGCTGATCCGCTCCACCATCTCGTTCCGGGCGTCCCGTGCGAAGGCCAGCAGCAACAGTTCGGACGGGCGCCGGTAACCTCTTCGGATTAGCCACCCAGCCTTGGCCACGATGAGTGAGGTCTTGCCACTGCCCGCCGCTGCGACAACCAGATTGCGGCGTTCGTCGACGACGACCGCTTTGCGCTGTTCCTCCGTGAGCGGTCGGGCCTCGATCCGGTCGAACAACGCGCGCGACCGGACGAGCTCATTCGCGACGAATGCCTCGTTCGCCTTCGCACGGGCATCCTCTGGAGCGTGCAAGAACTCCACAATCTCCTTCAGCATCCGGATTTCTGGGGCGTTGGACAAAGAATCTGGCCAATGCGCTGCGAAGCCACCGGCTGCCTTCTCCGCATCGTGCATGAGATCTCGGATGAAGTCGATACTGACGTATTTCGGCGGATCCGCGAGCTGCGCGAGTTGATCGTGGATGGAGCGAAGCGTTCCGATCTGTCGCGCCAGGGCACGGCACCACCAACCGACCCTTGCTGTTTCCAGTGCATCGGCGAGTGCCCGCGCGTCCTCCTGCGGCAGGCCCGACACCGCTACCCTACCGGCGGCATGGCGAAGCTTTACGCTGGCCCAGCAGCGACCGTTTTCCACTTCGATCGCATCCAGATCTCCCAAGGCTACTTCTGTAAACCGGAACGCAAACCACAATCTCACCAAGTTCGCATCCACTGCGGCCGCCCGGGCGTCGCCGGGATGCAGGATTGCGAACAGGAAACTCGCCAGCCCGGTCCTTTTCGCCTCCAGGATGTTGTCCGCTGACAAAGTTCTTTTAGGGGATCATATCTCTGGGTTGATATAGCTACTTCTTGGGCCTTTGGTCGGGGATTGAAATGAATATCTTGGATGCATCCTGTTTCGCCGTCGGCCGGTGTCTCAAGACAGCCTGGGCAACTTCCTTGGCCGTTGCCCCTTGATAGTCGGCCTTGTAGGGCTTTGGGCCTTCCTTCTTCTTCATTTCATACAGGCTCCTTCTCATTCAATGATGTGCAATTCGTCGTTCGACGTCATCCTCCCTCCCAAGTGGTAGAGGCCAGCGAAGTGTGATACTCCTAGCGCGTGCAAAACCACACGCGAGCAATTCAGACGCGGAGTATCCGCCTCTGAGTACATCGACTTTTCATGACTGTGCCAGAAATTGGTTCAATCAGCTGATCTTGAGCGACGGTAGCGATCGCACGATCCGCATGGTCTCGACGCTCACGGTGATGATCTTGAGCAGTAAATCCAGCGGGTAGCGCGGATTGCCCATCGTTTCGAACGCGTAGCGGTTTGCGTCGCTCACAATGCCGCTGGCTTTATCGGTTCGAACGCCTTGGCGTTCCATGCCCCATTTGATCGCAGGCTTGCCGTTCACGACATAGTCGTAGGCCTCAAGCGGAATTCCGCTGACAGTGATGTGCGAGTGGGATGCCTACCTTACTGCTGTAGTTGAGCACATTGCGATGCTGCACGATCTCGAGCCGGCCAGCTTGGACGTAGCGACCAGAGTTGTTCCTCGACACACCTTGGGTGACTCCATTAGTGGCTCTGATCTGTGCTGTAACTGCACACTACCACATCGAGCGGCGGGGAATACGATAGCCTAGCCATCCGACACTGAATAGGGAAGGTTTTCTTGCGAAGACCTTCCCCAAATGCTTGTTTGCAACTAGAATTCGTAGCGCAAGCCGAACTGGATTCGCCTTGCGCCCTGGGCACCGCGAATCTGCCCGAACCTAGAATTGTTGACATTCACCTGACCACGATTGAAAATCGGCGAGTTGAACAGGTTGATGATGTCGGCCCGGACCTGGAACTTACGTCCTTCCCCGATTTCGAAGCTTTTCTCAAGAGCGGTGTCGAGCGTACGGTATCCCGGCCCTGGGACGGTACTGACACCGGCGCTTCCGAAGGTGCCCCGTTGCGGTACTGCATAGGCACTTGTCTGGAACCACGTGGCATCCGGACCGACACCGCCTAGCGTCATTCCTTCTTCTAGCCGGTCGGCACGGGCGCCGCGTGACTTGCTCCCAGATCGATCAGGGCTTCGCACTGTCCATCCGAAACCGGTCTTGAGCGAGACAATGCCGCTCACCTGCCAACCGCCGACTATAGCGTTGACGGTCCGATTCCAGCTCCGTCCAAGCAACCGGTCTCGCCCGATGGGAAGACCGTACACGAAGTTCGCGACGAAGTTATGGGCCTGGTTGAAGTAGGTCGGACCCCATTCGGCACGCTGGTCGCGTAGGTTCTGCCAGTAAGCGCGTTGCGTCCCGGCCAGGCCTCCTGCCCCGTAGTAGCCGATGGCATCGGTCATGCCTTTGGAGTAGGTGTACGAAACTTGGTACTGGAGTGAATGCGACATGCGTTTCTTGAGGCTAGCTTGAAGCGCGTTGTATTCCTGATTTCCGTTTGACTCTGTTCCGGAAATCTGCGAAATGTTCTTCAAGACCGGATTGCCCACGAGATACGGGCTGCACCCGCAGGCCGCAGGCGTCCCATCTTCGTTGACCCGCTGCAGGTAAGGCATCGGAACGACCAGGTGTGTTCCCTTCTGACCGACATAGCCAACCGAGAGCACGGTGTCAAGCGGAAGCAGCTGTTCAATCGTGAAATTCCACTGCTGGACATGCGACGGGCGGACGTTCTTATCCCATAGGCGAATCAGTGCCTGGTTGTACGGATCGTTCTGCGTCACCGCCGAGAAACCTTCGCCAGTCTTGGAAACCGGCATGATTTCGTCGTCGTAGATCGCGCTGAACTCAACATTGAACGGCGGGTTGAGCGGCAACCGCAAGTTCGTTCCAGTGCCTTCCATGAACGATGAAATCGTGTATGCGGTCCGGAACACGGTATTGCCGCCAAGCGCTTTCGGTGTGTAGGCGACTCCGATTCTCGGCTGGTAGTCCTTGTTGAACGGGTTGTACAGCGCCCTTGAATTGCCATCTTTGCCAGCTAGCAGGTGCCTGCCGGTATAGGGTTCGAAGTTGGATTGCCGGTCGTAAGCCTCGTATAGCGGCTGGTGCCATTCCCACCGCAGTCCGATATTTAGCGTGAGCTCGTCGGATGCCCGCCAGTCGTCCTGGAAGTAGAACCCGAATATCCACTTGCGATGTCCCCATATCGTTCCCTCCACCCCTCGAGTGAGACGTGAAGGATTGCCGAGGAAGAAGTCAGCTTCCGCGAACCCCTTTGACTTGCTAGCAAGATGGTCGCGGGTGAAATTCCCATCAAACCGGATGGTTCCAGTGCGGCCGTTGTTGCCGCCGTAGAACGTGTTCATATGCTGCCGCAATGCCTGGCCGCCCATCTTCATCTGATGCCGACCGCGAGTCACCGTGAGGTTGTTCACGTACTGGTAGGTCGTGTTGGCGAACAATGTCTGCGTGCCAAGGCGGGAACTGCCGATATTCTGGGCGAGACCGTTGGTGAACTGGATTTGCATCAGTCCCGGACCGCGTTTGTTTCCATCGGCGATGCCTAGTTGCTCGGCGATATTGCCTAGATCGTCGTTCACCGTACCGTTATGGAGCGTGATGTGATTGACGCCAACCCGCGCTTCGTTGATCACGGTCGGGCTGATCGTCTTGGTCCAGTTCGCGACTCCAGCCTGGAACGGGGATCTTTTGAAGCCATCGAAAATCAGCGGAAACGAGTTTGATGAAGGCTGTGTCTGGAATCCCTTCGACCAACGCAGGGTAACCAAGTCTCCGGTGACCGGCGTCCAGTCGCCCTTGATATCGCCTTGGTCGTTGATCTGGCGGTTGGTCTTCGTATTGCTCTGGTTCAATTCGAGGCCCGCATTGGTCGGTTCCGGATATAGCGACGAGTCCGCGAAGAGTGCGGCGGCTACCGGATCGATGCGGCTTAGCGGAATCACGTTGTTCGGGAACATAGCGCGGCGGCCGTCTGCATCGGCATTCGCGTAATCGTGCAACTGGATACCCTGGGCTGGCAGCAGGCGCGAGAAGTCGCCTTGCCGGAAGTCAGACGGGATGACATCAATCGTGCTCACGTTGTCCGGAACGCTCCGGCGAATCCCTTGGTAGTTGCCGAAGAAGAACAATTTGTTCTTTAGCAGCGGACCGCCGAACGTGCCGCCGAATATGTTCTTCGAGTAGACCGAGCGCGGATCGCCCGCCCAGTTCCTGGCCCAACTGTTCGCACCGAACTTTTCGTTCTCGAAGAATTCGAATACGGTGCCGTGATAGTCGTTGGCGCCGGACTTCATCGTGACGCTGATCACGCCGCCCTGGAAGTTGCCGAATTCGGCCGAAGCGTTGTTGGTGATCACGTTGACTTCGGCAATGGCATCTAGGTTCGGAAGGTAGGCTGTCTGGTTTTCCGAGACCTGATTGTTGTCGATTCCGTCTAGTAGGAAGTTGTTAGCCTGTTCCCGGTTGCCGTTGACATACGGGCGTGCGTTGCCTTGCGACCGCATGGCGTTGTTGAAGGCGCCAGGATTGATCGTTGTAACGCCCGGAGCTAGCAACGTCATGGCGACGAAGTTCCGAGTGATGAGCGGCATGTCCACTGTCTGGTCGCCGGTGATGACCACGCCCAGTTCTGTCTTTTCAGTTTGTAGTACCGGACCGGCCGCCGAGACTTCGACCACTTCAGTCACCGCGCCGAGCACCATGCTGATGTCCACGCGCGCCCGCTGGTTCACTTCTAGAACCAGTGACGGTTGAGCCCACGCGCGAAAGCCTAGTGTTGTCACGCTGATCGAATAATGACCGGGTGGAAGCCTTGGCAAGGCGTAGCTCCCGGTTTCGTTTGATTCGGTTTTCCAGGACACACCGCGATCTAGGTCTTTGACTTCGATTGCGGCGGCTACCACGGCGGACCCTGTCGGGTCCGTGACAATCCCTGTGATTCCAGCACTAACTTCCTGACCGGAAGCCAGCGAAGCCCCGGTGAGCAGGAAGAGTGCAAGAAGAAAGGCACGGTGGAATCCCGTGCCTACGTTGTTTCTGTTATTCATTTTTTCCCCCCGGCTTCGATCTGCGGTGAGGCGCCGGTTGAATCGGTCACCGTACCCGTGATATTGCCCTGGTCCTGCTGGGCCAGTGCTGGCAAGCAGCACAGCGCAAACGTGATGAAAAGATATTTAATTTGTTGCATTGGAAAACCTTACCTTACTTTTCCTGCACATTAACGTGAATTGCGGGCCTGAGTCCCTACCAAATTGGTAGTTTTGTTTTGAAAGAAAAAGAAAGCGGCCGAGAACAGGTAATGTTGGCCTAGACCACTAGTGTCGCGTTAGAAGTCGTTGAAAACAAGGGGCTTAAAAATACGGTCGTATTTTTTTCTGTAGCATCGTTCGGTAAGTGCTTTGTTTCCAATGAGTTGATTTTCTCGCGCAGGGCAAAGCGAACCGGAAAAAGTGTAGGATTTCAGGGCTCGGCTCGCACTTTCGATCAGGCAGCCGTTGCGAGAGACGGGCTTGGCGGACTGCTTCGAGTTGGCGTCACGGAGGCAGCGGGTGGTGTCTGCGGTCGTCCGGGGACATACGGCGCGAGCAGATGCGTTTCCGGGCTCGGGCATCCTTGACCGCATGCCTGGAACCCGCCAGCCGCGCCGAGCGCGGCAGGCTCCAGTCAGGTCTCGAACAGCAGCAGCTGCAGCTCCATCGAGTCCGGCCCGGGTGGCGGCACGGATTCCGTAAGTAACTCATAGAGCGAGACTTGTTCGAACGGCATGACCGAAATGGTCTGCATCATGCGGTACGGTGACAGCTCGATGCCGAGTTCCTTGCGGACGATCGCCACCAAGACGTACACGGCCACTGCAACCCAGATTTGCGACTTCACAGCGTTTTCAGAGGTCCCGAAGAAGCGTTGAATCTCGAGGTGTTGCTTCATCCAACGAAAAAATAGTTCGACCTGCCACCTCTGCTTGTACAGAGCGCAAACCGTGACGGCAGCAAGATCGCGGCGGTTGGTCAGGAAGACGAGACGCTTGCCGGAGTCGGGATCCTGGTAGCGGACGCGGCGCAGATGCAGGGGATAGGCTTGCTGCGCCCACTTGCCATCCAGGGCGATCAGCTGGTCCGCCTGAATGCCGTGCTCGCGGTCCTTGGGGGACGAGTAGACCCGATGCCAGGCAAGGTTCTTCTTCGCCCGCGTGACGAAGGAGGCTCCCGCCTGATGCAGTCGGAACAGTCTCTGGAAATCGACATAGGCCCGGTCCATGACGTAGATCGCACCGGGTTCGGGTACGATCAGATCCAGTGCCTTGACATCATGCAGTTTCCCGTCGGAGACATGGATGAAGGAGGGTAGCGAACCACGTAAGTCCAATAGAGTGTGGAGCTTGACGGCAGCCTTCGTGGCCCGGAAGGGGGCCCAACCAAACACAGACAGGCAAAGGTCGACCGTGGAGGAGTCGAGGGCGTAGACGGTGTCGTCCAGGTTGAGGCCGAGGTCCTCATTGGCGTAGAGCGGGCGGGCTCGGGCGATCAGGTGCTGGGCGAGGTCCTTGTAGATGTACCAGGGGCGCCGCTCGTTGGCACGGGCGAGGGTCGAGAAGCTGATCGGCGAGGTGAAGCCGGCGTGGTAGAGCTTGGCGGGAACGGCATCCAGGCAAGCGACCAGGTCCCGCAAGCTTCTGCGGCGGGTCAGTTGGGCGAAGGCCATAGCGCGGAACTGCTGGGCGCAGTTCAGGTTGCGCACACCGCGGTCGCCGCTGTAGCGGGCGACGATGCGGGAAAACGCCCTCCAAGGGACGAACTGCATGAGTTGAGAGAAGACGGTCTGGCCACGATACATGTCCAGACACTGTAGTAATAGTCGACCTGCGCGAGGGAGGTGGAAACGACGATTCAACTGGTGCCCAAGACTTCAAGTCTCGGACACTCCGAAATCCCTTGTAATTGATTCAACAATAACGAGTTATGCGAGATTGTCCGCGTCCTCAACGCGACACTAGTGATATATACTATGTAATAGGTGTAGTCTAGTTATTTTGTCAATGAAACTTTTTACGCATACACCACGGCTGTCCGGCTTAGAGTGTTGGACAGATTTAGAACATACTGATTATCAATGGTATAAGTTTCTTTTCCTAATGTGAACGATGAGGTGGTCCGAGTGCTCTATCTCTACGAGCGCATCGAGGCTAGCGAGCAATCAGGCTTGTTCGACGCGGCGCCCGAACAAATCGAGTACCGCAGACGCGACGGCATCAGCGATGCCGGTCTCGAACACTTCCGCGCAGCCTATCCAGGCTTTGCCATCGACAAGGATGGCTTGTTCGGCTACGTCTACGGTTTGCTGCACTCGGAGGACTACCGAGAAAAGTTCCGCAACAACCTGATGAAGCAGATCCCGCGAATTCCCGCGGTCGCCAGCTTCGAGGACTTCGAAGCGTTCCGCTGCGCCGGCGAGGAACTGGCCGCGCTGCATCTGAACTACGAGAGCGTCGATCTATGGCCTGTCACGATCAATGATGGCATTCCACCCAACCCACCATCTGCTGCGCGATGGGGCTTCTATCGGGTCGAGAAGATGCGCTTCGCTGCCAAGGGCGATCTCTCCACGATCATCTACAATCCGCGCATCACCGTCAGCGGAATTCCGCTTGAGGCCTACGACTATGTCGTGAACGGCAAGCCTGCGATCAAATGGGTCATGGAACGCCAAGGCGTTCGAACCGATAAAGCCAGCGGCATCGTGAACGATGCGAACGACTATGCGTTCGAGACGATGGGCAATCCACACTATTCGCTAGATTTGCTGTGTAGAGTCATTACCGTGAGCATCGAGACGGTGAAGATCGTGCAATCGCTGCCGCCGTTGCGAATCAGCTGACTATCAAGGGGCAACGCCAAGAAAGTTGCCCAAGCTATCCTGAGACACCGACCGAAGGCGAAACAGGATGCGTCCAAGGTATTCATGTCAATCCCCGACGAAAAGCCCAAGAAGTAGCTATATCAACCCAGAGATATAATTCCCTTCTTTTAGGCGGAGTGCGCTTAGGTTGCGGTGGTCTTAGAGGGGAGGCGGTCAATGCTTGATAGTTTACGTCCTACGATCGGGCATTAGACGCTAGAGGTTTGACGACGAAGGAAGGCCGGCGGTGCATCCCCTGACGGCGATTCGGTCCTGATGAGCGTCGCAACTCGACGGCGACCGGTCCCGGATTTCCTTCCAGAAGAAGCTCTGTCACAGTCTGGAGGAACTGCGAAATAGGATTGCATCAGCGATTCAAGGGGAATGCTGTCGCTGCCGTTCACGAATTGCACTTGCATTTAGCGCGTTATCGGATCGGATGTAGCTGGGGATGCTCCGGCGCAGGAACAGCCGTGGCGCTAGTTCCAAGATCCGCCTGGCATCAGTAGCTATCGACGCTTTCATGCCGCTCGCCTCGAGGGAAGCCGGCATGTTAGAGCATCTGGACCAGTTCCTTGTCGAGTACCTACGGGTGAACGAGGCGGCTTGCGAGAGCAAGTAAGTTAAGACCATAATATTAGGAAATTCCCTTTCCTGATCAAGCTGTCCAAGGAAGAGCGCGGGGACGTTTCCAAGGCGGTGCGGAAACTCGTCAACAAGGGCCGGCTCATGCTGGCCGTTGAGCGCTACAAGGAAGAAAAGGCCTCCCTCGGCTTGGCCGCTGGCCCTGAAGGCCCAGCGGATCGTCCGGAAGACGCTTCCGGCGCCGTCTGTCCGGGATGCGAGCAGCAGTGCGTGATGCCGGTGCAAATCATGGCGGGTTCCGCCGACCCCTCCAGCGCGTTCATCGTCTGCGACCAGCGCGACGACATCAACCGCGTGCCCGTCGACGTAGAGCGCTTGACCGGCTGGCAAACGAGCGTCAATGCCGTTTGCGACTTCGTGGCGGCGTGTCTGGGATTGCGGTGTAGCAGCCAACACATCGGCCATGCGGGTCGGCGCAGGCTTTGGCGCGGATTGGGCTTCCGACATGGCCCAGGAAGGATGGAACCGGGAGACGACCTGCTATCCGAAGGACACTTGTTTCGATGCGGACACCGTTCCCCAAATCTCCGGATGCCGCTGGCGTTACGATATCGACGCTGCTGCCGGAGCCATGTTCGAGATCTCGGTCGGCCTTATTTTCGATCGCACACACCTGGAGCTATCGCTCGCACAGCGGAAGAACGGCCTCGACCAGATGTTCCGCAGTATCACCGAGTACGAAGGGACGCCCCTGGAGGCCCGGCGCGACGGCCCGGTCGTAACCACTGCCCGGTCCTCGATCGACCAGCTCACCGTGCGCACCCTTGCGCTCAATGTGTACCACGATTCTCCGGATGCGGATTTCACGTGATCCGCAGCCACACCTGTGTGGCCCGGAATCGGTTAACGCTATACTGACGCGGCGATATCGCGGAAATTGTGGGCAGGTAATGCGTAACACGGTCAATGTCAGGGTCCAAGCCAGTCGCGACTTGCCAGAGGACGAGTGGGGGTTAATGTCATGTCTTTTGCCAAATCTACTGTGAAGCTTGCACGGCGAGAGGTATTCCGCCCCACCGTGATTGCCCTCGCCGTCGCAATGACGGTTGCCGTCGGGTATGCCCAAGAGACCCGACGAGCCGAATTCCTGCCCATCAAGGACGATCCGGGCCTGCCTCGTGTGCTTATCATCGGCGACTCGATCTCTATTGACTACACGCTTCCCCTACGTGCGGCTCTCAAGGACATCGCCAACGTACATCGTCCACTTGAGAACTGCCAGCACACTTGGCGCGGGCTCGACATGATCGATCAATGGCTCGGGGACGACACATGGGACCTCATCCACTTCAATTGGGGGCTGCATGACCTCAAGTACGTCGACGATAAAGGTCGGCTCGCCAAGCCCCCTGTCGGCAAGCAGGTCAGTACCTTGGACGAGTACGAGAGGAATCTCGACAAGCTCGTGCAGCACCTGAAGCAGACCGGAGCGAAGCTCATTTGGAGGCCGACTACGCCGGTTCCCGAAGGCGCGTCCGGACGTTTCCCAGAGGATCTACCCAGGTACAATCAGGCTGCCCGCAGGGTCATCGACCGCCACGGAATCGAGGTCGACGATATGAATGCCTTTATCGCGACCCGGAAAATCCCGCACATACGTCCAGACAATGTCCATTTCTCCGCGAAAGCGTCAGCCCAACTGGCGGGGAACAGTGCCGCAGTGATTCGCCACGCATTGGGTGCGGATTGAGCCAGGGACCTGGATCGGACCCCGCGCCCCGTCGGCCTCGTGCTCCGGGGCGGGACAAGCTCCAGTCATGTCGTCGAAGTGGTAACCGTCGGTTTCTGGCTGGACTCTCGGTTTTGGTGTCCATTCCCTATTCCGCATCGCTGACGGGTATGAATGGCACGCCAAGCCAACTCTAGTTACGATGAGACCGGATACCCTTGGGCGAGTCCAAGCAATACTGCAGCCCGCCATGCCCAGAACAGACACAGAACTCGCGGTCGTAGTCTTGGGGACTGCCACAGCTCCAGCCCACGCCGCCGGACCCTGCCTGTGGTTCTGTCCCCTGGTCCGCCTTCGGTGGATCGCAGGGATGCCCGGTCAGCACGGTGCAGATGAGGCGCTCCAGACCGCGTTCGGAAGTGTCCGTTGTCTTTGCCATTAGGGTATTCACCCTCAGATTGGGACCTCCATGTACTGCCTAGGCTTGATCTGTTTCACAACAGACCGGATGTCATCAACGCGTCGTTCAATGCGCGGCCATGACGCGGCAAGCAATACCATGATCGCCAGTTGTCGGCCGGCGAGGTTCTGTTGATGACGGAGATTCTGATCCGTCGTTACCAGGAGTTGGTAACCATCCGACTCGGCCCGGTCGAGCAACGCACCGTTGTCAAGACCCGACCAGCCTCGCTCGAAGGTGGTACCCACCTCGTGTCTGGACAGATGCCTGCGCAGGGGTGCCGGCATGCCTTGATCGAACAGTATTCTCAAGCCACCGTGTCCTTCAGATCCCGGATCTCGTGATCGAGAACGCTCTCAACCTGCCAACGCTCCACGCCAGGGAACCAATCCAGGAACTGGTCGATGGTGGCGCCGTCCCTGAGGTTCTCGAAAAGCGAAACCACGGGTACTCGCGTGCCGGAAAATACCCAGGCTCCGCTAACCTTCTCCGGATCGCGCTCGACAGCGGGACAGCTCTTCCAGGTGCTCACAGGGTCACCTCCTTCACGGCGTCGGGTTTCTCAAGATTCAGAATCCACCTCAGCATGGATTGTATCGTCCACGTCCTCTTCCGCAAGTGGATCCACTTCCGGCAGCTCGGCCGCGGCATCCCGCACGTCGAGCTCGCCGGTGATGATGTCGGCGACCAGCCGGGTACGGTATTCGTGGAGTAGGTCTATCTCGCGGCGACCAGCACGGCGCTTCGCTTTGTTCGTGTGCGAAATGACTCGATCCATCCGATGATCGACCGCTGCTGGTCTTCGGGCGGCAGCGGAAGGCGGATGTCGTATAAATCGTCCGAGTAAAGGCGCCAGAATCCCTCAACAATTCCCTTCGCGCGTATACGAAGTTCTCTTCGACAACCAGGCGAACGCAGTACTTGCTCAAAATATTCCGTCTTCACTTCTCCGTTTGGACACAACACAGTATAGTTGGCACTTATTACGCCCGGCTGGCGCACGCGCGCAAAGACACCAAGATGAGCTTTCAGGCGATTTAAGACAAGGTCACCGGGTCTGCAAAGTTTTCCTCCCGCATAGCTCTCCGACACAAGGGCCCGGTTCTCGACAAGGTGACTCGGCACCAACCCAAGCTTTGACTCATTGATAGGTGCTGTTTCGAACCATCTTGTGAACGCCGGTCAATCTCGCGAAAGATATACCGTGCACGTCTTACTTCTCAATGCTCCGGCACCTCTCCCAACCACTCCACGCCAGAATCCTTGTAGGCCGGTTCGGACGTCGATCCGGCCCGTGACAGCCTGGTGGATGATGGCTTGCTTCTGTTCCTCCAGCAGAGCAATCAGTTTCTGCTTCGCACGGATGTAGCGCCGGATGCGTCTGTCAACGTAATCAAGAAAGCGGACGATGGCAGCTTGCTCAGGGAGAGAAGGAACACTGATTTCCAATGTCCCCAGCCGAGTCTCGGCGATCACCGGATAGGCTATTCCTACGGATTCCGCCGCCAGCCGACTTGTGAAGGGGTCGCTTTGGCAAGAGTAGCTGACGAACTTCGCAGATACCTCCGGTCTCGGGGTCAGCACTGCGAAACCCGTGGATGCTATCAGATCGGCACGAACAGATTCAGCGTGCCACACGGCCTTCAGGTAGGGTCTTACCGTCGACAAGATCGTATCGTCCATCCTGACAACACGGCGTGCCCGACAACGGCACCTGGTGCACCGCCACCGGATCCGGCGAAGTCTACTATCTAGCCCGCCCGCAGGGCTGGGCCCGCATGCCTCACATGATCCTGGCGACTTTGGAGATGCAGCGGCTGTTTGGCTGAGGCTTGGCGGCTTTTTCTCGGTTCTTCCGCAGCGAGCTGCGCGTTAGGCGGTGTGCTACACTGCTGCTGCGCGGAGCGCAGAGTCGGAGATTTCAGTAGCAGAGGTTTATATGAAAATTTCACGGAGACATTTGAGTTTTTTGCTGCCGGCGCTTACAGCGGCGAGCGCGCAGGCGCAGCGGTCGAGGATGCCCTCGAAGGTGTTCCAGTATAGCGAGCTGAACGTACGCACGAGGGAGAATAATCCGAACACGTCGCGACGCTATTTCGACGGGCCGACGCATACCGGATTTAACATCGAATTGCACGAGACTACGCTGATGCCGGGACTCCGGCCGCATGCCCCGCACCGTCACGTGCGCGAGGAGCTTTTTATTCTTCGCGAAGGGACGGTGGAGATGATGATCGAGGGGAACACCGCGGTCATGAGCGAGTCGGGGTCGGTGGCCTTCATTGCTTCTAATGAGGAGCACGGCCTAATGAACGTGGGAAAGATTCCGGCTAAGTACTTCGTCATGGCGATTGGTTGAGGGCCTGCGGCGCGTCGGCGCCGGCGCAAGAGGCTGTCCTCGTTAAGAGTAAAGCGGCGGTTCTTCGCCCGGCTCCGCGGTTCTGATATTCCGCGACAAGCAAAAAACCTCAGGTCTGCTAATAGGGCTCGCGTTTGGCGGTCTAGCGGTAGTTTACTGAAATTCCCCTCCGGCGAGAGGACGCGTCCCACTAGGTCACTGTGACCAAAGCAGTTATGAATCCGTGCTCCGGCGGATCTTGTATTACCCTATATGGCCTCCATCGTCGACAAGAAGAAGGGCAATCAGATCTACTACTACGTCGTCACCTCCGGCCGCGTCGACGGCAAGCCCCGCATCACCCACCAAACCTACCTCGGTACCGCCGCGCGTCGCGACCGTCACTTCCAAGCAAACCCTGACGCAGATTGCCCTGGCCTCCGAACTGCAACTCGATGAACTGCTCAAAGCGGCCGGTGGGTAATACAACCCGTCGCCGCATAACCGCCGCGGACTCAGTACGTCACAAGTGCAGATTCTGGCCTTCTAGCTGGACTTCGTCATATTTGAATTCGAGACAGTACAAGTGATTGAAATGAGATGACTTGCGGATGCAGGTCAGGCGTTATGGCATCACAAAATCTGTCGGGGGCGCCGATTATTGCGTGGAAGACGGTGACGGCGTGGCATCCGCCGCGTGGCTGGTGCGCATGCGATGCAGGCCCGGCATCAGGCCGATGGCCTGGGCCAGTTCTGCGGCTTTGGCGTCTGGGCGGGAGTCCTGGCGGCACTGGATCCAGCGGCCGTCGGCCGCGCGCAGGGAGGTGGTGAGGCGGACCCAGCCGGCGAGCTGGCGGCGGATCGTCTCCCAACTGGAGCGCAGGCCCGCCGGCGCCAGGCGTTTGCGCAGCAAGTGCACGCCGTGATAGGCGAGCACGGCCAGGAACAGGTGGGCGCGGATGCGGCTGGGCTTGACATGGAAAATGGGACGCAGGCCCGCCTCGCCCTTCAGGCTGCGGAAGGCGGCCTCGATTTCGGCCAACTGCCAGTACGTCTGCACGACCCGTTCCGGACCCCACTGCGTGTGGCTGGTGCGCAGCACGTACATGCCGGCCTGGGCGTCGCGCGCCGGATGCTTGCCGTTGGGCTCGATCCGGATCGCGGTGGCCAGCTGCGCTGCGCGCCCTTTACCGCTGCCGCGCTCGACGGCAATGTCATACTGCCCCGCCACCTGCCGGTAGCGTTCCTTGAGCCGTCCCAGCTGTTCCAGCACCTTGTCGTAGCGCTTCGTGCAGCCCTTGCGGGCCAGCCCCGCGTGCAGCGCCCGGACCTCCGCCTCGAAGCGTTCCCGCCGCCGTGCCACGATCGCCTCGTCCTTCTGCTGGCGCTGCTGGCTCCACACCCGCAGGTGCGTCTCGTCCCCCTCGCTGTCGACCCGCCAGGCCTGCACCGGATGGCCTGCCCGCGTGGCGAACGCCGCGTCCGGCGCGCTGTCCGGGCGCGGCGCCCGGCCGCGCTGCACCGTGATCCACGGATAGCCCCGCGCGCGCAGCCAGGCCAGGTTCGCCTCTGTCGACAAGCCCGCGTCCATGACCACCGTCGGGAGCGGGCCGACCTCCCGCTGCGCTTCCAGCCGCTCGAGCGCGGCCTGCAGCGTGCCAGGCTCGGAGACATTGCCCTTGAGCACCTCGCTGCAGCGCGGGAAGCCCGCCCCGTCCAAGGCCAGCGCCAAGGTCGCCAGCGGACAGTCGCTGCGCTTCTGCTTGGAGCGGCCGAACTGCATGTCACCGGCCGGCCGGCCGTGATAGTGCACGTTGGTCAGGTCGTAGAAGACGATCGCCTCGGGCGTGTCGAAGAGGCTCCGCTCGCGTTGAGCGAGGGCCGCGTGTTCGGAAGAGGGATGGACCATGCGGGCGACGACCAGCGCCGCGGCGACGGCGGCGTCGCGGGCGGACACACCCTGCGCCCGCAGGGCGTCCTGCAAGCCCAGCTGATCCAAGGCGTGCAACGCGAGGCGTTCGCAGCCGACGGAGCGGACCCGCGAGTGCTCCAGGGAGTCGAGGTGCACGGCGAAGCCGGATCCCAGGTTGAGCAGCGTGCGCTGGCTGACCTGCGAGCCGGAGCGGACCGACTCCACCAGTCGGAACGAGGTGTAGCTGCCGCCGTCGCGGCGGGCGCGGCGCAACATGTTTCTGCCTATTGTAACATTTTATGGCACTACACAGCGCCTGGCCAGCCGGGACGCCCCGGATTCATTGGACTTTCGCGCTGAAAACCCCTGAAATCAGCCGAAGCGAGCACGAAGGTGACGAAGTCGGGCTAGGATCGATACTTACCTTCAGGTTGAACCCTAGACCCATGGAGCAATCTGTCAGGCCACAGAATTTCAGCGCCAACCGGTGCTCCCCGTTTTCCCGTCGTGTAGGCTATCGAAATCCCTATCGGCGTAGCGCCCGTTGCACGAATCGCGATACCGGAATCTGCGCCGACCGTTCCGTGAAATCGTTAGAGGCTGGGAGTCTATTTAGCGCAATCACGCCGCTCAGTCCCTGCCAATTTGGTAGATTCAAGAAAAAGAGAAAGCGGCCGGGAACCGGGCCACCCCGCTGAGAACGCTGGCAGCGCTGCGGTTAACCGAACTCGGCGATCGACAGCACCAGCCGCACCAGGTCCACCTGCCGGGAGATCTGCTGTTTCTGGTAGATCTGCTTCAGGTGCCAATAGATGGAGCCTTCGGTGCGCCCCGTGGCCTCGGCCATGTCGCGGACGCTCTTGCCTTCCGCCAACCCGGCCGCTACCCGGCTCTCTATCGGCGACAGCCCCAGGGTCGTGGCCACCAAGCCGGGGTCGATCCGATGCTGGCTCCCCGGCTCGACAATCAGGACCAGCGCGGCGACGTGCCGCGCTCCGTAGTCCGGTTGGGGAACACCGACGGGTTTGACGTGCATCACGAACGGCGGTGACCCGGACGGGCGGCCCAGCAGCATCGACCCACTGACCGCGACGACCCCGGCGGCTGGCAGCGCGTCAGCCACCAACCCCTCAAAGCGGAGTTGGTCGTCCGGCTTGCGGGCACCCAGCACCCCATCCCGGTCCGATAACCCATCGCCGTGCCGGAGGATGCTAAGGGCGCGGTCATTGACCGCTATGATCTGCCCACGCCTGTCCAGGTGGAGAACACCGATCCGAGGGTTATCGAGCAGGGCGGTCGCGGTCGTCCCGTGTGCCTCGGCACGGACCAGCGCCTGCCGAACCCGGATGAATTGCCGAATATGGGGCATGAGCCGCTGGACCATCGCGATCTCGGAAGACCCCCAGCCATCCGAGGCGACGGGATCACCGAAGCCACAGCTGATGTGGGAGGCATCCGGCCCGTCCAGACGCACGTTTAAGCCATTCTGGTAGTGGCCCCGGAGAAATATATCGTTGTAGGTCGGTGAGGTCTTCAACTCCTCGGCTGTGTACAGGTTGGCTATGGGTACCAACCGACTGTCGGGAAGTTGCTGGAAGCGCGGTATACGTTCGTCGATGGGATGGTAGACCTCAAGGTACTCTCGTTCCAGGTCTTCCCGGCGTTGCCCCCGGTAGTAGAGCCCGACGAAGAGGACCCGGATATCGTTCTTTGGGCCTTCGCTGACCAGGAGGGTATTGCCCGTGATTCCACAGGCCTCGTCAATGAGGGCCGAGGTGGCTGGCCAGTGGACATCGTCAAGTATGGCGCCGTACAACGACGCCAGGATACGTTCGTACGCGTCTTGGTTGCTCATAACGATTCTTTCTCCACAAACGCCAGGCTGAACAACCGGGAAGCATTCGCCATACCCCCGGCACTCTGTCCACCATGGAAGGTGGTCCCCAGCGGCACTGATCTTTCCCTGGAGTTAGGTCCCATCTCTGAGTCATAGTTTATCTTCATTGGGTCTTTGGGAGAGTGGAAACTTGGACAGTTTTCCAAGGCTCCCGAGGGCCATCTTTACCATAGCCCGTCTCCTCATTGTTGGCGAACTTTTTCCGGTGTCCGGCGTTGCGTTCGGCTTCGCCGAGCAAAGCGGGATCGGGTTCCAGCAGGCAGGCTTGGCCCGAGCGCAGCGACTCCACTAGCAGCACCAGCTCCGGCCAGCGCTCCGGGGGCACGGCGAAGCCGGATCCCAGGTTGAGCAGCGTGCGCTGGCTGACCTGCGAGCCGGAGCGGACCGACTCCACCAGTCGGAACGAGGTGTAGCTGCCGCCGTCGCGGCGGGCGCGGGTTGCGGTCTTGCGGATGAACACAACCCCAGCATGGCGCAGCGCCGGGGCGCGGCGCAACATGTTTCTGCCTATTTTAGAATTTTATGGCACTACACAGCGCCTGGCCAACCGGGACGCCCCGGATTCATTGGACTTTCGCGCCGAAAACCCCTGAAATCAGCCGAAGCGAGCACGAAGGTGACGAAGTCGGGCTAGTAAAGTACCGCTAGGTAGCGCCGAGGTATTCGTCCATATCCAGCGTGCCCGGTATGGTCTCGCCCGATACCTTGCCCGTGAAGCGAAACTGCAGCGAGTTGCCCGCGACACGCTCGGTCTCGGAGCTGTGCAGGAACACTTCGTCGCCGTTGACTCGGCCGCTCATGTCGCGGGCCACAAAGTTCCCTGGTGCGTTCCGTGCACCTGGTTCCCTTGCTGCCGCAGATAGAGTGTGTGGGTGGAGTGGTTGGCGCCGAACCGGATCTCCACTTCGCCGATCACCGTGATCGTTCCGCGGCAGTTGATCAGCGGTCGCACGCCGATGGATCGATAGATTTCATCGCCGACTTGCAGCGCCACGGCGGGTTCCAGCGCGGCGGTGGCGGTGCGGGCCGGGAGCAGCCTGGCGAGAGATAGAATGCCGCCGCGGTGGAAGAGTTCGCGCCGACTTGATCCGTGGGCGCGAACTCTTCCACAGTGACTTCAGACGGTCCAGCATCGAACACCTCCGGTCATCATCGGAGCACCAGCTAGTGGGGCAGGGCTCTGGCCTGCCCTTCTTGAACGTCCATGATGACAGCGAGTGGCCTCCGAAATTCACCGCCAAGACACAGCGAACTGCAAAATCCAACACTAGGGCAGGCCGGAGCCCTGCCCCACTGGTCATTGTCTTCGCTTGAGGAATGGACTACAGTTAGGAACGGAAGGAGATGCCGCACATGTTTCTCCCACTGAAGAGAACGTTCGCAAAGAGCCTGAGCGCGTTGAGCCGCCGGGAGCTTTTCCTTCGCAGCAGTTTTCTCTCGCTTGCCGGGCTGTTGCCGGCTCGCGGCGCGAGCGCCACGCCGGAGCAATCCGGTGGGCTCCGCATCGGTCCCGGGATTTACGAGTCGATCGGGGCACGCCCGTTAATCAACTGCCGCGGCACGCTGACAGTGATCGGAGGATCGGCCGAGATCGAAGAAGTGCGGGCCGCGACGGATGCCGCCGCGCAACATTGTGTTCAGTTGGACGAACTGGCCGACGCGATCGCAAAGCGCTTGGCGGAACTCACCGGGGCTGAATGGGGCATGGTCAGCTCGGGATGCGCCGCCGGACTGGCTCACGTCACCGCCGCCTGTGTCGCCGGAGGCAACCCCGAACTGCACGTCAAGATCCCCGACCTTCGCGGCTTCCCGAAAGACGAGGTCGTCATCCCGCGCGCTTCGCGAACCCAATACGATCACTCGGTGCGCATGATCGGCGTGAAGGTTTTCGAGGTCAGCACGCTTGAGGAGTTCCACGCCGCTCTCGGTCCCAAGACCGCCATGATCTATATGAAGACGGACCCGCGCCCGCCGTCCGATCCTCTGCAACTGGAGGTGGTCGCGAAGATCGCGAAGTCGAAAGGTGTTCCGGTGTTGGCGGACGCCGCCGCCGAGATTCTTACGATTCCGAACGTCCACCTACAAAAGGGAGTCGATGTCGTCGGCTATAGCGGCGGGAAGGTTCTGCGGGGCCCGCAATGCGCCGGGCTCATGCTCGGCCGCAAGGACCTGCTCCAGGCGGCGTGGATGCACGGCGCGCCGCACCACGGCTTCGGCCGGGCCATGAAGGTAGGCAAGGAGGAAGCTCTCGGCATGCTGGCGGCCGTGGAATCGTGGGTCAAGCGGGACCACGAGGCTGAGTGGCAGCAGTATCTCGACCGGCTCGACCACATTGTGCGGCGGGTATCGACGGTTCCCACTGTGACAACTTCGGTGCGTAACCAGCCCGAACGCCTGGGCAACCGGAGTCCCCGCCTGACGGTGAACTGGGACGCCACGCGGTTGAACATCAGCGGAGAAGAGGTGGCGCAGCACCTATGGGCGGGGAATCCGCGTATTGCCCTTCGCGGAGGCAGCCGGCCGGGCGCTGAGCGGCCGGCCGACGCGAACCAAACGAGCGTGTCCATTACCGCGTTCATGATGCTGCCCGGCGAAGAACGCATTGTCGCGGACCGGCTCTATGACGTGCTTTCGGCAACGCGTCCCGCGAAACCTGCCATCGCGCCGCAGCCCCCGGTCACGGACATGACCGGGCGCTGGGACGTCACCATCGACTTCTCGGCGAGCTCCTCGTCCAATCACGTGTTCCACATTGAGCAGCGGGACGGAAAGCTCGAGGGTTCGCACCAGGGTGATGTATTCACTCGAGATTTCAACGGCTCCATCGATTGCGATAGGGTCGAGATACGGAGTGTTTACAACGAGGGACACGGCGACTCGATCCCCTATACGTTTACGGGTAATATCTCCGGTGACTCGATAGCGGGATCTTTGGACATGGGCGAATATTTATCCGCAACATGGAGTGCAAGGAGGCATGGCTATGGGCGCCGCTCGCACAGGTCGGAGCGCGTGTAGGCCGCCTCGACCCTATTCTGGACCACGTGCGCCATCGCCGCCTCGATGACCTCGCGCGGGGTGCTCCGTCTCCTCGGCCTCCCAATCCCGGAACGTCGAGTGGAAGCCATACGCCACGGCAGGGGCGGCGTCATGGCTTTAGGGGCAATTTTAGGGGCACATATCGAGGCCAACACAATTTAACACCGTATATTCAATGAGATACATCCCGTCCGCCTCGGAGATTTCCGAGCGGGCGTCACTGGCCTCCCCAGGGAGGCGCCGACCGAAGAGATCACGGAAGATAGGTGGAAACGGCATTGTGAATTCCCAAGGGCCTTTTTGTGAATCGCCCCTGTATCTTGTTTGAAGGCTTCTTCGTAAGGGTAGCTGGTTTGATGGACCTGATCTGAAACAGAGGCCGGGGAGGGGATGGGAGGCCGCCGCGCTCCGGGTGGTATGTTGACGCAGGCGTCGGCGCGAATTGGGCTTCCGACATGGACCAGGAAGGATGGAGCCGGGAGACGACCTGCTATCCGAAGGACACTTGTTTCGATGCGGACCCCGTTCCCCAAATCTCCGGATGCCGCTGGCGTTACGATATCGACGCTGCTGCCGGAGCCATGTTCGAGATCTCGGTCGGCCTTATTTTCGATCGCACACGCCTGGAGCTATCGCTCGCGCAGCGGAAGAACGGCCTCGACCAGATGTTCCGCAGTATCAACGAGTACGATGGGACGCCCCTGGAGGACCGACGCGACGGCCCGGTTGTATCCACTGCCCGGTCCTCGATCGACCAGCTCACCGTGCGCACCCTTGCGCTCAATGTGTACTACGATTCTCCGGATGCGGATTTCACGTGATCCGCAGCCACACCTGTGTGGCCCGGAATCGGTTAACGCTATACTGACGCGGCGATATCGCGGAAATTGCGGGCAGGTAATGCGTAACACGGTCAATGTCAGGGTCCAAGCCAGTCGCGACTTGCCTGAGGACGAGTGGGGGTTAATGTCATGTCTTTTGCCAAATCTACTGTGAAGCTTGCACGGCGAGAAGTATTTTGCCCCACCGTGATTGCCCTCGCCGTCGCAAAGCAAGTCTATTTTCCAATCGTATTTTCCAAAAAATGATTGTCAAAGTGCTTTGTTGACCGCAGGTGATTGTCAAAAGACACGCTTTCCTTCTGCAATATTCAGGATTTCCGGAAACGCAAAAATAGCTGTACGGCGACCGCTTCCATGCCGAATTGTCCTCAGGATTTGTCCTTGACGCAGGGTGCTCAGAATCCGCCGCGCCGTCGGTTCAGGAATGTCTGACTTGGCCACGAAATCAACGCTGCTGAAGACCGGATACTGGAAAATCCAGTCCAGCGAATGGACGGCGTAGCGTGAGCGAGTAAGGTCCGATATACGGTGCTTCATGATCTCGTAGAGGTCGAGGATGCCCTTGGCCTTCTTCAGATTGTCCTCGGCTTGTACTCGCACCGCGTTCAGGAAGAATCGGCACCAGCCGGTCCAATCGTCGTCACGCGAGACCGCTAGCAGCCTCTCGTAGTAGGCGTCTCGGTGAGCTTCGAAGTAGGCACTAATGTAGAACACGGGGCGTCTGATGAGGTCACACTGCCAAAGGAACAATGGAACCAGCATACGTCCCATACGACCATTACCATCCAGGAATGGATGAAGGGCTTCGAACTCAGCGTGCAGGATGGCGAGTTGCACCAGTCGGTCGAGTGTGTTCCGATCCATGTGCCTTTCCCAATTACTCATGGCGTTGGTGAGCTTTTCCGCGCCGATTGGCACGAAACGAGCCTCCTCCATATTGGATCCGGGCGGCCCAATCCAATTCTGGATACGTCGGTACTCGCCAGGTGACCTACCTTCACCACGCACGCCGGAAAGCAGCACCCGATGTGCTTCACGGATGACTCGTTGACAAAGGGGAAGCCCTTTCAGCATCTCCTCAGCATTACGCATCGCGGTGCGGTAGTTGATTACTTCTTGAATATCGTCGCGGTGGCCGGGTGACTTTGCGTCCTGTCCGGCCTCAAACTCCAGCACTTCACCCATAGTGGCCTGTGTACCTTCGATGCGCGAGGAGAGTACCGCTTCGTGCGTGGTAAGGGGCGCAAGTAAAACGCTGGGATTGGGAACCGAGGAGAGCACTCCGTCGTAACGAGCCACTGCAGCAACCGCCGGACCGATCAAAGGGACCAGCAGCAACCAGTCAAGACGTGCCTCTGGAGGAAATTTATCTGTATGTTAGTGGACCGCTGCCATCAGAGTCTCCCCTTTTGTTCTGAGTTAGGCGTTTCGATATTACTTTCTGTCACTTCGTGTAGTGCTGCTGCTTTGATCCATTCTTCGTGTATCCGGGCAGTGGAACCCATTGGAACGGCATCTAGATCTTCGCGCCCAATGTCGTAGAAGACAGTATAATTGTCCATCACAGATGCAAGTCAAACCCTCTTGTCAATCATATTCTCCAATAAGTGATTGTCAAATGTTTCGTGTTTAATGTGGTTTTCGGTGATCAACTCTCCGAATGACCTGATGTCCTAACATCTGTCCCTAAAGAGACTGTCTGGCCTCCTCATCCCAAGGGGGAATTGCGAGGGTATGTCGAGTCGGCATTTTGCTCAGGACCATACTGGAAACGTTGACCAAACAATACGATGACTTCTCTATCGATTCTGTCAATCTCCTTACGAGGTTCCTGCATGTCTGTGCTCGAGCGTTTCCAGCAGCTCCGCCAGCCCATCCGCTCAGCTCCTCTTGAAGTCGATATACTGAGCGTGCGTGATGAGAAACGGAGCATCGAAATCCGTCAGCCGTAGCGGTATGACGAAGTCCGGATCGCCGATCCTCCGTCCGACGCTGTGGGCTATCTGAATCTCATTCCGCACGCCTTGCTTTTTGACTCCTTTCTCCGTGCCAACGAGCAAGACCTTGAATGCCTTGTTGCGCAAGCAACCTTCCAGCTGACGTTGCCAATCCTACCCGCCGCGCAATCTGAGCATGTCGGCCCACACCTGATAGCCAGCCGCGGTCAGTCGCGCCCCAAGCCACACCGTAAAGGCGTTGTCCTCCGGATTGGCATGGCTGATGAAGATGGCGTCCCGACCGGTCTCCGTCATGTCGCCGGTCTCCAGCCGCCGTCGGTACTCCAGCGTCCCGGCATTCGCCGATCGTCGATGGCCGCATGCGCCGCCGGCATGATGAAGTCGCCAACCTCGCGAACCACTGTCGGCAAGTCCGGTTCGTCGATCAGCAGCGGCTCGCGGGCGAGAAACGATCGCCACTGCTCCACCTTTCGGGGATCCCCGGAAAAGGCGTCTGTCAGCGAAGGGGGATGTTCCCACGGCACTGCCGTCACGCGCCTCGCGAATGTCGCGCGAATCGCCGCAGCCAGCGTTGCGCCTTCGAACGCGAACAGCCGTGACATCGTCAGCAGGTCGTAGAAGTCCTTCATGCGGCTGTTCGCAAGGTCCAACACCACGATCGCTTCAAACTTCTCGGCCGCCACGGTCTCTCGCGGATAGGCGTTCAGCATGGGCACCGGCTGATCTAGAAGGACCGGATACTCCAGCTCCACTGGACCGGGCGTCACGACGTCGCCGAACCCGATATCGATCTGGAGCGGGATGACGGCGGCCGCGAGACGGGCCGCTGTCCGCAACCGAAGACCTCCATGTACCAGGTCGTCGCGAATCGGTTCCGCTGCGATCCGCTCCGCATCGAAGGTCAGTCCATCGTCCTCAACCTCGTGAGCGCAGATCTCCCCGAAGATCTTCACGATCCGCTCCGTTTCGCGCTCCCCGAACGCAAGCAGATCCAGGTCACGCGTCGTGCGAAAAGGATCCTCGAGCCACGCGGCATAAAGCATCGCCCCCTTCAGGACGAAGCGCTCCTTGTGAGGCGATTCGCTCAACCTGAACAGAAGCCTTTCCAGCGCATATCTCGTCAGCACCCGCTCGAAACTCGCCCGGTTCGCCCGCGCCACGTTTTGCAGCCTCGCACGCACCGAGGCAGCAACGTTCCGCACGTCACGCGCCATCGGCAACCACCGTTTCAAGGTAGGGCCTCAGAACGGACCAGATGCGTGTCTCCCGCGCGTATTGAATGATCTCCGCCGGTTTAGCCTTCTCCGACCTCATGACGCTGTGCAGACCCTCGAGCGCCACGTCGAAACCGACGTGCCTTCTGAACCGAAAGCAATCGACCACGGTCTTGGCCGGATTGAAGATCGGCACGGCCACGCCGTCGATGCGGTGCACCTCCACACCGAGCGAAAGCGCCCGGCTTCCGAATCGCACGACCCGGATTGCCGGGTACTCGAACTTCGGCTTTCGCGCCTTTGCGCCGATGGCGACCCAGACCCGACTCGGCATCTGCAGCGTGAGCTCGTGAAACTGGAGGGCCGAGATAAGGCAGACGACCCCTTTCGGCACCAGCTTCGCCACCTCGGCCATGGTATGGGGCGCAGTGATGTCGGCGTCGGCGAGCTGATAGAGTCCACGGGCGACGCGGATGAGGCTCCCGTCCTCGACCAGCCGCGCGAGCGTTTCCGGGTGCACGCGTGCGTCGCTCAGTTCGCTACGACGCATGGCGCCATGCTGCTTGAGTAGCTCGACTGCCCGATCGCCTTGCGATTTCCGTCCTATGCCAGCCATGTGGCTTCACGTCGGTCTTTAGGTTTCATTGTCTGACATTTTGTCACAATCGTGTTGACCATGACAATGTAAAGGACACCATCCACTTGCCTATCCCGACACCCCGCGTAGCCCGACCGCCGCGTCACCGGGCGCACGCCGTCACATTCAACCGAATGCCTCCAATCCGGCTTAACCCCTTTGATTCCTGTGCGTTGCGATCTGTCGATGTGCAATATTGCTCGCAATTGTTCTGTAAAGTGCGGAATTTCGCGGTTCCCACCTTTTGACGAAGCATTTGAAAGCAAACATGATCGATCAATGGCTCGGGGACGACACATGGGACCTCATCCACTTCAATTGGGGGCTGCATGACCTCAAGTACGTCGACGATAAAGGTCGGCTCGCCAAGCCCCCTGTCGGCAAGCAGGTCAGTACCTTGGACGAGTACGAGAGGAATCTCGACAAGCTCGTGCAGCGCCTGAAGCAGACCGGAGCGAGGCTCATTTGGAGGCCGACTACGCCCGTTCCCGAAGGCGTGTCCGGACGTTTCCAGAGGATCTACCCAGGTACAATCAGGCTGCCCGCAGGGTCATTGACCGCCACGGAATCGAGGTCGACGATATGAATGCCTTTATGGCGACCCGGAAAATCCCGCACATACGTCCAGACAATGTCCATTTCTCCGCGAAAGCGTCAGCCCAACTGGCGGGGAACAGTGCCGCAGTGATGCGCCGCGCATTGGGTGCGGATTGAGCCAGGGACCTGGATCGGACCCCGCGCCCCGTCGGCCTCGGGCTCCGGGGCGGGACAAGCTCCAGTCATGTCGTCGAAGTGGTGACCGTCGGTTTCCGGCTGGACTCTCGGTTTTGGCGTCCAGTCCCTATTCCGCATCGCTGACGGGTATGAATGGCACGCCAAGCCAACTCTAGTTACGATGAGACCGGATACCCTTGGGCGAGTCCAAGCAATACTGCAGCCCGCCATGCCCAGAACAGACGCAGAACTCGCGGTCGTAGTCCTGGGGACTGCCACAGCTCCAGCCCACGCCGCCGGATCCTGCCTGTGGTTCTGTCCCCTGGTCCGCCTTCGGTGGATCGCAGGGATGCCCGGTCAGCACGGTGCAGATGAGGCGCTCCAGACCGCGTTCGGAAGTGTCCGTTGTCTTTGCCATTAGGGTATTCACCCTCAGATTGGGACCTCCATGTACTGCCTAGGCTTGATCTGTTTCACAACAGACCGGATGTCATCAACGCGTCGTTCAATGCGCGGCCATGACGCGGCAAGCAATACCATGATCGCCAGTTGTCGGCCGGCGAGGTTCTGTTGATGACGGAGATTCTGATCCGTCGTTACCAGGAGTTGGTAACCATCCGACTTGGCCCGGTCGAGCAACGCACCGTTGTCAAGACCCGACCAGCCTCGCTCGAAGGTGGTATCCACCTCGTGTCTGGACAGATGCCTGCGCAGGGGTGCCGGCATGCCTTGATCAAACAGTATTCTCAAGCCACCGTGTCCTTCAGATCCCGGATCTCGTGATCGAGAACGCTCTCGACCTGCCAACGCTCCACGCCAGGGAACCAATCCAGGAACTGGTCGATGGTGGCGCCGTCCCTGAGGTTCTCGAAAAGCGAAACCACGGGTACTCGCGTGCCGGAAAATACCCAGGCTCCGCTAACCTTCTCCGGATCGCGCTCGACAGCGGGACAGCTCTTCCAGGTGCTCACAGGGTCACCTCCTTCACGGCGTCGGGTTTCTCAAGATTCGAATCCACCTCAGCATGGATTGTATCGTCCACGTCCTCTTCCGCAAGTGGATCCACTTCCGGCAGCTCGGCCGCGGCATCCCGCACGTCGAGCTTGCCGGTGATGATGTCGGCGACCAGCCGGGTACGGTATTCGTGGAGTAGGTCTATCTCGCGGCGACCAGCACGGCGCTTCGCTTTGTTCGTGTGCGAAATGACTCGATCCATCCGATGATCGACCGCTGCTGGTCTTCGGGCGGCAGCGGAAGGCGGATGTCGTATAAATCGTCCGAGTAAAGGCGCCAGAATCCCTCAACAATTCCCTTCGCGCGAATACGAAGTTCTCTTCGACAACCAGGCGAACGCAGTACTTGCTCAAAATATTCCGTCTTCACTTCTCCGTTTGGACACAACACAGTATAGTCGGCACTGATTACGCCCGGCTGGCGCACGCGCGCAAAGACACCAAGATGAGCTTTCAGGCGATTTAAGACAAGGTCACCGGGTCTGCAAAGTTTTCCTCCCGCATAGCTCTCCGACACAAGGGCCCGGTTCTCGACAAGGTGACTCGGCACCAACCCAAGCTTTGACTCATTGATAGGTGCTGTTCCGAACCATCTTGTGAACGCCGGTCAATCTCGCGAAAGATATACCGTGCACGTCTTACTTCTCAATGCTCCGGCACCTCTCCCAACCACTCCACGCCAGAATCCTTGTAGGCCGGATAGGGCTGGCCGGTTCGGACGTCGATCCGGCCCGTGACAGCCTGGTGGATGATGGCTTGCTTCTGTTCCTCCAGCAGAGCAATCAGTTTCTGCTTCGCACGGATGTAGCGCTGGATGCGTCGGTCAACGTAATCAAGAAAGCGGACGATGGCAGCTTGCTCAGGGAGAGAAGGAACACTGATTTCCAATGTCCCAAGCCGAGTCTCGGCGATCACCGGATAGGCTATTCCTACGGATTCCGCCGCCAGCCGACTTGTGCAGGGGTCGCTTTGGCAAGAGTAGCTGACGAACTTTGCAGATACCCCCGGTCTCGGGGTCAGCACTGCGAAACCCGTGGATGCTATCAGATCGGCACGAACAGATTCAGCGTGCCACACGGCCTTCAGGTAGGGTCTTACCGTCGACAAGATCGTATCGTCCATCCTGACAACACGGCGTGCCCGACAACGGCACCTGGTGCACCGCCACCGGATCCGGCGAAGTCTACTATCTAGCCCGCCCGCAGGGCTGGGCCCGCATGCCTCACATGATCCTGGCGACTTTGGAGATGCAGCGGCTGTTTGGCTGAGGCTTGGCGGCTTTTTCTCGGTTCTTCCGCAGCGAGCTGCGCGTTAGGCGGCGTGCTACACTGCTGCTGCGCGGAGCGCAGAGTCGGAGATTTCAGTAGCAGAGGTTTATATGAAAATTTCACGGAGACATTTGAGTTTTTTGCTGCCGGCGCTTACAGCGGCGAGCGCGCAGGCGCAGCGGTCGAGGATGCCCTCGAAGGTGTTCCAGTATAGCGAGCTGAACGTACGCACGAGGGAGAATAATCCGAACACGTCGCGACGCTATTTCGACGGGCCGACGCATACCGGATTTAACATCGAATTGCACGAGACCACGCTGATGCCGGGACTCCGGCCGCATGCCCCGCACCGTCACGTGCGCGAGGAGCTTTTTATTCTTCGCGAAGGGACGGTGGAGATGATGATCGAGGGGAACACCGCGGTCATGAGCGAGTCGGGGTCGGTGGCCTTCATTGCTTCTAATGAGGAGCACGGCCTAATGAACGTGGGAAAGATTCCGGCTAAGTACTTCGTCATGGCGATTGGTTGAGGGTCTGCGGCGCGTCGGCACCTCCGCGCCGGCGCAAGAGGCTGTCGTCGTCAAGAGGAAAGCGGCGGTTCTTCGCCCGGCTCCGCGGTTCTGATATTCCGCGACAAGCAAAAAACCTCAGGTCTGCTAATAGGGCTCGCGTTTGGCGGTCTAGCGGTAGTTTACTGAAATTCCCCTCCGGCGAGTTGACTCGTTTTAGTCAGGCCCCTCAATACAGGCCTGCCCGACCGACCGACCGCTTACTCAAGAGAATGGAAACTGGCCGCGGAGCATCACTGGCCCTGCCAGGGGCGCTTCACCCGTTCTGCAAGCCTTGCCCGATTCCTGACTCCCCCCGTGGCGGTGGGGCTGCTGCTGGCGCTTGCCGCGCTGCTGGCCAGCCCTGCCGCGCAGGCACAGACGCCTCTCGCTCCAACGAGCCAGACGGAGCTAGACGAACTACTCGTCGGTAAGCGGATGCTGTTCGCTTTCCCGATACGTGACGCGAACGGCGATGTGATTCGTCTAGATGCGACGGGCCAATATTACATCGACTTTATCTCTCCGGGCCGTTTCCTTGAGGAGGGTGTCGATCTTGGAGGCTATTTCTACAAAGAGGCCGATCCGAATACGGGAATGGTGACAATGATCGTGACATCCGACGACTCGCCCGACGAGAGTGGTCCAGTCTGCTTGACGTTCGAGTCCCGCGACTCGGGAAAGCTTTTCCAATGTGACGATCCAGAGAACACAGTAGCCATTTGGTGGCTGGAAGATACTCCAGCATTCTGGACAATCACCACTTTCGCCGGAGGGCCGCCGTCGGTGGACGGTGGCCCGGCAACCGCAGCACGCCTCTACTCTCCCCGTGAGGTGGCCGTGGACGGCTCGGGCAACCTCTACGTTGCCGATTCCCTTAACCGTCGCATTCGCAAGCTGACGCCGCCAACGACCGGACTGGACCGGTAGCTTCGGTACCGGTGATACCCGGTGGGAGCGAATCGTTCTCAATTCCGGCTACGACACCGTACAGCCTGACGGTGGACTGGACGGAGCCGGAGAGCACCGAGTCGGCCATCACTGATGATGCTAGATTCCTCTCTTGGATGGGGTGCGCGACGGCTCTAGCTACGTTGAATTGCCGTCTTGACGCCAGCGTCTTGGGATGGTTCGCCCTCACTCAACAGCGTTGATAGGATCTCGCGGAACGAGAAGATCAGCGGCTAGTTCCGTTCGAATCAAGATGGCGGCGGATCGGCCTCTTGCTGGTGCGCTGGCGAGTCAGACCATCAGACAGGCTAAAAAAGACACGAAATCGAATAGAACAAAGAGCGAACAAGGACTCAAAAACAAAGGCGTTGGCCGTTGAGTTAACAGCGTCGGTGCGTGAAAGGAAGGCCTCGTCCGGGCGCTTGCGCGAGCGCCGTTCGAGTCGACACCGCAATCAATCGACGCCGAACGGGAACAGCTTTCCGCCCGAGCCGCCTCCGCCATAGGCTCCTGCGAATCCGCTCGGGGTTTCTCCGGAAAAATAGAAGGCGTACTCTCCCGGTCGTAGATCCTCCACAGGTTCGGCATCGTACACGCCGGGCTTGATCCGGTCGAACTTGAGATCCCGCAACTCCTGCGGTGACGCTCCGGCTCTCGACCCACTCCATTGATTGATCTTTCCGACCACGAACGATCGCTGGCGCTTCTTTCTATTCACAGTGAGGCTGACTAACGGAAACTCGCTTGGATTGACTGCTCCCTTGGTCGTATAGGACAGTCCGGCCTGAGATTCCTCGAAGCAGAACAGGAATTCAGGCTGTGCATTTTCGATCCGCACATTCGCCCTTGCGCCTCGGATGGCGGCCCGTGCTTTGACGGACTTGAGGCCGTAGGTCAGGCCTGACAGAACACCGCTGCCGGATTGCTGTTGCGAAATGGTTGTCGGTTCCAGAATCTTGATGGTGTCACCGTCCCGGAGGTAGATTCCCGGTCCTGCGCAGGCCGTTCCTTCGAAGTTGGTCGCCACGTTCGCCGCCGCGGACGCTTGACGCTTGACCGTCAACGTTCCCGCCGCCGGAACAGCTGCCGGGCTAGGGGGAGATTGGGCAGCCGGTGCCTTGCCCGCGCCGACCATGGCGGCGAGCACATCGGAATGGAGACCCGCCTTGGACAGTTCGAGCAGCGACTCGACAGAAGTGTCGAATTCCGTTTCAGACGAATTGATCTTCGCTACGATGACTTGGTGCGGCAATCCAGCCGCGACCAAGGTGAGGATGTCCTCATTGGAGAGTGGTCTCGAGGCTAACTCCTGCGCAATGCTCGGAATGGCGCAGGCCCCTACCACAAGCATCGTCGCAATCAGTCGTTTCATGCGCTTATTCCTTTCTGCACAGTTGGAACAGATACGCTGATCCAGGCTCTCTTTCGAGTAAGCGCCAGATGTCGCAGGCTGATATTACCACACCATGTGTTGTTTTTCAGTTTGTTTCAGTGGATTTTACCAAATTATTCCATGAACTCGTCCGGTCGTTGTTCGAATTGGTTCACTACTGCAGGAGAGAATTGAGGCCGGGTAAAGGCCCTGTAGAACCGTATGTTTCAGTCAAGCTCGCCACTGTAACTCTTTCCTGCAGTAGTGAATTAATCCAAAAAATTCCTCGGCCTTGCATCGGAATAATCTGAAGAATTTTGTCGAAACAAAGTGAAATACAACACCCCTCGCCGCGAGGATCTCGCCGAGCTGACGCCGCTAGCCCTGGAGGCGGTGACCGAGCGGGAGGCTGTCGCGGAGTGGAACGAATGGGTCGAGCGCTACCATCCCCAGGGCAACCGCCAGCCCATCGGTGCGCATCTGCGCTACTTCCTGCGCGACCGACACGGGCGCCAGCTCGGCTGCCTGCTGTTCGGCTTCGCCACCCGCAACCTGGAGTGCCGCGACAGCTGGATCGGCTGGCAGGGCCAGGCGCACCGCAAGCACCTCGACCTGGTCATCAGCAACAGCCGGTTCCTTTTGTTTCCCTGGGTGCAGGTCAAGTTCCTGGCGTCGAAGGCGCTGGGGCTGGCGCTGCAGCAGCTGCCGCAGGACTGGCAGCAGCGGCACGGCTATCGGCCGGTGCTGGTGGAGACCTTCGTTGACCTGGAGCGCTACCGGGCGACCTGCTACCGGGCAGCCAACTGGCAGTTCCTCGGCATGACGAAGGGGCGCAAGGCCAGGCCCGCTGGCCAAGCCGCGCCAGCTGGTGCCGCCGCCGGAGGCCGAGGATCGCTTCGTGCAGCTGTGGCAGGGCATCATCGGCACGGTGGTGCGCGTGGCGGGCGAGTACGACCGGCAGTGGCAGCAGCGGCAGCGGGTCCTCAACACCCTGTTGGTGGTGCTATTCGTCTTCCGGCTGGTGTTCGCGCCCGACCGCCAGGGCTACGCCCTGACCCTGGCCGAGCTGTGGGAGCAGTGCCGCCGGCTGGCGTCTTGCGCCCATAGCTACCATGGGGTACCAGCGTACAGCCGCCTGCGGGATGAAACGGGCAACTGGGCGGGTTTGCATGCCACCACGCCTTGCTGCTAACGTAATCTTCGGCGCTGAGTTCAGTCTTGTAGCGAGCTTGCACCTCACCGCCCGCGGCCCGGCGAGCTTGAATCGTGCGGGCCACCCTCCCGATTCGACTATAACGCCCCTTTCTTGTACTGCGGCAGAACCCCACCGGATCGGTCCGCTCTCAATGTTGAACCCATGCGGACCCGCCTCGCTCGAGTCAAAGCGCTGCCCTCCACTGCCAAGCTGCCACTACCCGTGCCAGATTAATTCGCTTTTTCAACGATTCAACAACAGTTCAATCCGAAAAATCTAACCCGTTTTTCACGAAACAAAGTGAAATACAACACCTTACGAAGAAGCCTTCAAACAAGATACAGGGGCCTGGAAGAAGAAGGTAGCGAGGGCGCAGGAGGCGGCATCGGCGACGGCATAGTGCTTGTTGGAGCCGCGGCGGCGGCTTGGCGGAAGTTGTGCAGGAGGGAATCCAGGATGGAATCGAAAACGCGGGCCACATTTTATGTTCGGAAGCGGCGCTCGCAAAGTCAACCCCCCAGAAACGCCTCTTGTTTCCGGTTCCTACGATGACCGCAAACCCCTAAAAGCCCCAAAATGAGAATTGCTGCGCTTGACCTTGACATCGCTGCTCTTCTCAGCAATCATGAAGTGCACTCGACCTCCGGGACCACTCGACTGCCATAGGTTGCACAATTGTTTAAATGCCGTTATGATCCTTGCGGGTTCGACAGCAATTTCCGTGCATGATCGCCTGGATGACCTGCATCGCGGCCCTGGCCGTGTTCGGCTCGCATCGAAGGAGGAATTGCATCGCCAAAAGAAGCCTGTCGGCAGCGGAGCCCTGCTCCTGATCCTGCTGGCAGCCGGTTCGCCGTTCCTGACTGCCCAGGCACAGCCGGTCACTCGCACGTCGTTCGAGTCATCCGCGCCGGAAGGCTACACCGCAGTGACGCTGGCCACCGGCGGCCGGGCCTGGGGAATTCCGGCAAGGCACACCAGCGATTCCGACTCTGGCACGGTGGCGTACATGCTGTCCGGAGAGCTGAAAGGATGTGACTTCGCCAATGCAGAGGCTGACCGGCAGAGCAAGGTGTACATCAAGACGCAGTCCTTAGGAACCCTGACCGACTACGAGTCCGCGACGGTCTGCCGAAAGACCAGCAGTCGATGGCTGACTTCCTGGACTGGAGTGCGCATAACGCACCTGCTCTTTTTCGACGAGAGCAGCCCGAGCAACACCAGCGAGGCCACCTACGACGCGACAACGGAAGAGTACGCGATCGACACGTTCACTCACTTCTCCCCACTGAGCTTTCCCGAGGGCACGTTCACGACAAGGTCCGTTGCGGAGAACTCCTTTGCCGGTGTCAATGTCGGGAGCCCGGTCTCCGCCGTTGGCAGCGGTGCGCTGACCTACACGATGAGCGGCACCGATGCTGACAGCTTCTCGATCATTGCAGACACTGGCCAGATCCGCACGAAGGATGGCGTGACCTACGACTATGAGACCAAGGACCGGTACTCCGTGACGGTCGGCGCAGGAGATGGCAGCGGCAACACGGACACCATCGCCGTGGCCATTGAAATCGAGGACCTGGGGCCCTCCTGCATGGCTCCGCCGGACTTCCAGGGTATCCCCGAAGACAGGAGTGTCAGTGTCACTTGGACTCCGCTGGAAGACACCGAGGGCAATGCGCGTGTCCGGGGCTACCAGGTCGAGATGCGGCAGGGGTCGGACGGAATCTGGGGAACTGCCAGGACCCTGCTGGGCCGCGAAGTGACAGGAACCGTGTACAGCAACTTGGTGAACAGCACGTCCTACCAGTTCCGAATCCGGCCCCTGCAGGTCGAAAGCGACTGCGAATGGCATGAGTCGGCGCTGGTCACGCCGCAGCTTTCGCAGCAAGCGCCCCCGGACCCTGACGAGCACTTCAGGAGAGTCGGTCGCCGGCCTGTCGGAACCCCTGAGAGGAACTATCGGTTCCTGAGCCCGGAACGGTGCCGCCACACCGCCGGAGGCTCCACGCTGGACGCCACCTGCCGGTATGCGAACACGGGCCCGAGTTCGGGAACGATCACCCTGGAGTTCGATGATCCATCCAAGGCTGGTTGCGAGGTCTCGCTGGCCTATTCGTCGCTGACAGCAGGATCGTTCCATGACGAGTGCTTCGGCGCCGGTGTCCGTGTCGCGGTCGAGTTCGACACATCCTTCCGCCTTCCGCCGCTGCCGGAAGCGGAGGAGCAGGTCATCCCGAGAGCACCACGCTCGCGGGAGGAATTCGACGTGCTGGCATGGGGTCGGGACGATCTCATTCCGGGTCTCGGGTTCGCCTGCCTGCCAGGCATCCCGGATTGCGAGTTCACTCCAGGCAACGCGTACAGGATCGAGCGCGATCCGGTCAAGCGCACGATCACGTACAGACCAGGATCCTACTCCTACGAGAAAACCGGGGCAGCTCAAGGCGTTCTGACGTTCGAGGGTAATGATGGCAAGACTTTCGTCTTCACCCTGGATGTCCAGCCCTCCGGGAGGATGCAGGTGACAGTCGCCGACGCTGACGGAAACTCGCCGGGATGGCCCGGGATGCCGGACACGTTGCTGGAGGGCAGCTCGCTGCCCATCCTGCTGCCTATCCCGCCGTCCTGGTCGGCAGCCATCGAGATTGAGACCGATGGGGCTCCCAAGGACTGGGACGAGCTGGAAGGCCGGATACCCACCCCCGCCAGCCCAGCGGATCCCGATTGCCCACGCTGTGACATTGCTGCTGAGCGTCTCCTGCTTGGTGACGTGTGGGACAGGGCATTCATTGGGGCTGATGGCTCTGCTAGCTCGCCACTCGCCTGGACACCCGTCTATACGAAACTAGGCCGCAATCGTGCGGTGTGGACCATCTCGTTTTCGTGGTGCGGCGAGGACTGTGGTTCCGAGGACAATATTTCGGCATTCCAGCGAGCTTTGGAAGGTAGCACGTGGGTCTTCGACATCAGCTTCCTAACAGAGGATTCAGGCAATATCGAAGTCACTATCAAGCAGGAAGGGGAAAGCCCGATCACACTCGACAGTTTCCTCGACCTGAAGGCCGGAAGCAGCAGCACTGACACCTTTCCGGACGAGCTGACGCTTCCGGACGAAGCTCCTCAGGCATCCGGCCAGGACATTACCGGAGTGCAGATCGCGCCCGTGACCACTCCTGCAGGCATCGGACAGAATGACATCCAGACCTTCCTTGTCAACAATGTCGGCTCGCAGCCTGCAAGCTACTCACCCGGAGACTGGCTGGAGCCCAAGGACGGAGGCAACCAGAGGATGATGGTGGTGGCATCCAGCCAGGCTGCAACCGCTGGACTGGCATCCCAGGCACTGCATCCCAAACTGCGGGAATCTGCCATGCCTGCAGCATGGGGCAGCTTCGCCGAACCGCGGTCCTACCAGTCGCCAGCATCGTTGCCGCCACGGCAGCAGTCGATGAATCCTGCACTCACTCAAATATCGGTCGTCTGCATGCAGCTGGAACGGGATGTACCGCCGCGCGGCGCCAGATACTTCTCCCAGCCGAAGACAGCCGAGGGAGACATGCAGACGTGCCAGAAGAATTGCGTGACGGAAGGAGGCGATGCTATCCAGCGATGCGTCTGGGACTGCGAGACGAATCCCTCCGGTGACCCGTACACGCCTCTCGAAAGCTGGACCGTGTCCGACGGGAGGGTGCAGTTCTTCTTCTTCAGCGCGGGCCAATGCGTCAACTTGGGCAACACCACCCTGAACGGCGTCACCTACACGATCCACAGCTCGAAATGGCAAATGCGGGCCGATGCAAGCAGCGCCTGGACGGACATCCAAGGCACGGAGCATACGGGAGGCGTCTGTTCCTACTCGCCCACCGAGCCCGGCCAATACCGAGGAGTGGCGGAGATCAGCATCGACGGGGCGAGAGGAGAGTATGCCACCAAGAACATCCTGACCGTCGAAGGAGGGCAAGTCAATACTCAGCCAGCGCAACAGCTAGCGCCGTTGAATCAGGCGGCGTTTAATGAACTCGCCCTGAACAGGCGCATAGCGACAGACACTCCGAACTATCACGTGGATTTCACAGCCGCAGGCCGTTTCCAAGAGATGGAAGGATCGAACGTCTGGAGCGGAACCTACACGTATGTGAACACAGGGACGGCCACCGGAACGCTGACGCTCAACTACGACGACGGCGACCGCTGCACGTCCAGCCTGACGTTCGCTTCAGCAACGGCAGGCACGGTGTCTTTCCAGTGCGACGATGGATCGAGCGGATCGACCAGCTGGAGGCTGACGGACATCCCGTAGTCCCTCAAGCTGGGAGGCCTGTTTGGCTTCCAGATAACCCTCTCGATGGACTGCGGGTAGATGCCTCTATTGGGGCAGGCAGCACCGAGGCGGCAAGCGCAGTCGCGGTGCGGCGGCCAAGACGCCATCCGTTGCTGCGGTGGAAGTCACCGTAAACGGCTGGCCTCACAAGCTGCAGCCCTCTAAGATTGACAGCTGTCTCGCGCAGGAAGCCCCCTCGGTCGCCGTTCCGCTATCACAAGGGCCTCGTACAGTGATTATCGGACATCTAGTAGGACTGTCCGCGAGAGCTCCGGAGCCCGGCGGCTCACGGCCGGAATGGCAGGGGGAATCGCAGGGCTTTCCCGGAAATCATAATGAACTTGCCGGAATGGTGTAGACTGGTCCGGCGATGGCGTGCAAGACCGCTTGGCGGCGGACTGGCACCGAAGAGGAGTGCCGCTGGAAACGGTGCGGCGGGCGATCCTGCTGGGCAGCGTGCGCAAGTCGATGAGCTTGCTCGATCGCCCGGATGGCGAACCGGTCCGCAGCCTGCGCTAATTCGCCAGCTTGCTGGTGGAAGTGCGGACGGAGTCGTTCCCGGACTCCTACTGGCAGCACCTCGAGTTCAACCTCCGCCGTTGCGAGCGGCTCTGGCAGCAAGGGCCTGCCGCAGCGGCCGGAAGTGCCCGTCCAGATTTGGAACAGGCAGATCCGTCCCGAGGGGCTCGGAGGCCCTCCTCCGCAGCGGAGGCAGAAAGGGAGGAGAGGGGATGATGATGATCTGGTGTTGAGGTGCAATTACCGCGGTCGGTAGTTCAGAGTAGTAGCGGAGTCCACCTTAAATTCGCCGACCAGCTGTCTAAGCGACCCGGACCACCTCAGTTCGCAAGGTCCAACACCACGATCGCTTCAAACTTCTCGGCCGCCACGGTCTCTCGCGGATAGGCGTTCAGCATGGGCACCGGCTGATCTAGAAGGACCGGATACTCCAGCTCCACTGGACCGGGCGTCACGACGTCGCCGAACCCGATATCGATCTGGAGCGGGATGACGGCGGCCGCGAGACGGGCCGCTGTCCGCAACCGAAGACCTCCATGTACCAGGTCGTCGCGAATCGGTTCCGCTGCGATCCGCTCCGCATCGAAGGTCAGTCCATCGTCCTCAACCTCGTGAGCGCAGATCTCCCCGAAGATCTTCACGATCCGCTCCGTTTCGCGCTCCCCGAACGCAAGCAGATCCAGGTCACGCGTCGTGCGAAAAGGATCCTCGAGCCACGCGGCATAAAGCATCGCCCCCTTCAGGACGAAGCGCTCCTTGTGAGGCGATTCGCTCAACCTGAACAGAAGCCTTTCCAGCGCATATCTCGTCAGCACCCGCTCGAAACTCGCCCGGTTCGCCCGCGCCACGTTTTGCAGCCTCGCACGCACCGAGGCAGCAACGTTCCGCACGTCACGCGCCATCGGCAACCACCGTTTCAAGGTAGGGCCTCAGAACGGACCAGATGCGTGTCTCCCGCGCGTATTGAATGATCTCCGCCGGTTTAGCCTTCTCCGACCTCATGACGCTGTGCAGACCCTCGAGCGCCACGTCGAAACCGACGTGCCTTCTGAACCGAAAGCAATCGACCACGGTCTTGGCCGGATTGAAGATCGGCACGGCCACGCCGTCGATGCGGTGCACCTCCACACCGAGCGAAAGCGCCCGGCTTCCGAATCGCACGACCCGGATTGCCGGGTACTCGAACTTCGGCTTTCGCGCCTTTGCGCCGATGGCGACCCAGACCCGACTCGGCATCTGCAGCGTGAGCTCGTGAAACTGGAGGGCCGAGATAAGGCAGACGACCCCTTTCGGCACCAGCTTCGCCACCTCGGCCATGGTATGGGGCGCAGTGATGTCGGCGTCGGCGAGCTGATAGAGTCCACGGGCGACGCGGATGAGGCTCCCGTCCTCGACCAGCCGCGCGAGCGTTTCCGGGTGCACGCGTGCGTCGCTCAGTTCGCTACGACGCATGGCGCCATGCTGCTTGAGTAGCTCGACTGCCCGATCGCCTTGCGATTTCCGTCCTATGCCAGCCATGTGGCTTCACGTCGGTCTTTAGGTTTCATTGTCTGACATTTTGTCACAATCGTGTTGACCATGACAATGTAAAGGACACCATCCACTTGCCTATCCCGACACCCCGCGTAGCCCGACCGCCGCGTCACCGGGCGCACGCCGTCACATTCAACCGAATGCCTCCAATCCGGCTTAACCCCTTTGATTCCTGTGCGTTGCGATCTGTCGATGTGCAATATTGCTCGCAATTGTTCTGTAAAGTGCGGAATTCCGCGGTTCCCACCTTTTGACGAAGCATTTGAAAGCAAACATGATCGATCAATGGCTCGGGGACGACACATGGGACCTCATCCACTTCAATTGGGGGCTGCATAACCTCAAGTACGTCGACGATAAAGGTCGGCTCGCCAAGCACCCTGTCGGCAAGCAGGTCAGTACCTTGGACGAGTACGAGAGGAATCTCGACAAGCTCGTGCAGCGCCTGAAGCAGACCGGAGCGAAGCTCATTTGGAGGCCGACTACGCCGGTTCCCGAAGGCGCGTCCGGACGTTTCCCAGAGGATCTACCCAGGTACAATCAGGCTGCCCGCAGGGTCATTGACCGCCACGGAATCGAGGTCGACGATATGAATGCCTTTATCGCGACCCGGAAAATCCCGCACATACGTCCAGACAATGTCCATTTCTCCGCGAAAGCGTCAGCCCAACTGGCGGGGAACAGTGCCGCAGTGATTCGCCGCGCATTGGGTGCGGATTGAGCCAGGGACCTGGATCGGACCCCGCGCCCTGCCGGCCTCGTGCTCCGGGGCGGGACAAGCTCCAGTCATGTCGTCGAAGTGGTGACCGTCGGTTTCCGGCTGGACTCTCGGTTTTGGCGTCCAGTCCCTATTCCGCATCGCTGACGGGTATGAATGGCACGCCAAGCCAACTCTAGTTGCGATGAGACCGGATACCCTTGGGCGAGTCCAAGCAATACTGCAGCCCGCCATGCCCAGAACAACGGACTGCTAACTTCGAGACTGCATCAACCAACGGGGAGAACCGACACCACGACGCCCGCCGGACCCGGCGAGTCGCAAACCATCTACTCCGAGCCGACGACCGGGCCAGCGGTGTATATCCCAGAGCCCACTAGCAATGGCACTCCTTGCGCCACAACGCGCTTGGAGAACATGACCTTGCCTTCGGTCTCACCGGTGGCGGGATTCGTGAAGTTGTAGTACGCGAAAGCTTCCCCGAATGTCGCTACAACGTCCAACAGGTCCCGCCCGTCGAACAGCACTTCCACGATTCTTTCTGAAACTGTAAAGGCGCTAGGGCCGCCGGAGAACTCGACCACCTCTGTCGCAGGGTTGAGCACGAAAACATAGATCGAGCCGCTAAGCCAGCGGGAATCGCTCTCGAGAACCGGGCCCGCGAAAAATCCCATCGACTCCACCTTCATCGCGGCGCAGCGCACGAACTCTTGCAGATTCTCTACAGTGGGATCAGCGTCCAGAGCGGCGGCGTTCACTTCCGCGCTATTGCATGTGCCGGGCAAGTCGCGTCTGTAGATCCCGGCTCCGACCGCTGCGGATTGGCCGTCCCAGTCAACCTTCTTGACGTACGAACTCTTCGGCTCCTCCCTGCCACTCACGAAGTTCGTGAAGGAATAGTGGAGCCAGCCGGCATCAACGACCGACATGATGCGGTTCAATTCGAAATAGAAGTCGGTTCCGAAATTGTCGACCAGTGGTCCCCAAGGGACGCCTTCCCGTGAACGGTCGGGCGGGAAAACATGTACGATCGATTCAGCCCAGTCCTCCGAGAGTCCGTCGACGAAGATATAGTAGGGGCCCTGCCGCCAGCGCTCGTCTTCGTTGAACGCCCGACGCGCCTCGGCGGCACCGTTTTCCATGACGTACTCCGCTGCGCACTCTACGTAGGCCTGGATGTCTCGCTGTGTGCGGATCGCGCCAGCTGTCACGTAATTGTCCGAGCAATTCGTGGCTGCGACAGGTCGATCGGGTGACACGTAGTAACCCGCACCGACAAGCAAAGGTACGCCTTGCGCCACGACGCGCTTGAGCAACCCGACCTTCCCCTGGTTCGCTCCGGTCGCCGGATTGATCGCTCGGTAATAGATAGGGGCTTCTCCGAACGTGTCACCAGTACCGATGATGTCCCGGCCGCCGAACTGATCCGTGGGCATGCTCTTGCCTCCCCATTCGTGAAGCTGATTCCCGTTGACGCGTAACCAGTTGCCCGACAGGACCTGGTTGCCCATCATGTCCATGACGAAGGTATAGGTTGAACCATACTTCCACCGGGAGTCCCCCTCCAGCTCGGCCATGGCGAAGTAACCTTCCGACTCCAGCCTCAAGGCTGCGCAGCGGACAAACTCCTGCAACTTCTCGTCGCTCGGCTCGGCATCCAAAATTGCGGCGTTCACGTCATCGCTATTGCACGTACCGGGCACATCGCGCAGGTAGATGCCGGCTCCGATCGAGGCACGGTTGCCGTTCCAGTCGATCTCGATCGCGAAAGAAGCCTTCGGCTCGGCCCTGCCTGTTGCGGGGTTCGAGAAGGAGTAGTAGGTCCAGCCGGATCCAGTGATATCCAGGATGCGCTTGAACTCGCCTACGAGATCGGTTCCGTAATCGTCGACCAGCGGCCCCCACGTGAGGCCTTCCCTAGACGGGTCGGGCGGGTAGACATAGGCGACCGAGTCATCCCCTGACTCCGCGATCCCGTCGACGAAGACATAGTAGGGGCCCTGCCGCCAGCGCTCGTCTTCGTTGAACGCTCGACGCGCCTCAGCGGTACCGACCTCTTGAACAAACTCGTAAGCGCACCACACGAACGCCTCGATATCGTTTGTCGTGCGGATTGCACTCGCGGCAATCCTGTGATCGGAGCAGCTGATTTCAGCGTACGCGGGTACTGCAATCGTTCCGAAAAAGAGCAGAGCAGGAATAGTGAGAGATCGGAGTTTTCTTGCCATGCATATAACGTTAGCAAGCGGATTTAACGTTAGCAAGCGGATTCTGGCACTATCAACGGGCAGCCTTCGCAGGCCAAAGTCGCTCGGCACCACGCCCGTGTGTCCCGGTACTTTCGCGCCGTCAGCTGGCTCATACAGGCCTTCTCCGACGACGCCAGCGGTGCCTCTTCTCGTAACAGTTTCAGCAGTTTCCTCACTTGTTAATCATTTGTCATCGCACCTTGTCACGAGTCTCTTCCAACTGGAGATGAGCCTGTGAAGAGGGCTCTGCAGGGGGGCTTTCAAACTCCTGTCTATCAACCGGGTTCCAGTATCCAGCGCTCACTGATCTGGAAAAGCCAGGAACTCAAAAGCGCATGCCGGTGAAGCCGCCTTCGAAATAGATTTCAGCACCGGTCATGAAGCTGCCTGCTTGACGGAATAAAAGCAGCAAGGTAGCACCAACCAGTTCATGGGGTTCACCGAAGCGAGCCATTGGTGTTAGTTCCATGATTTTCCGGAAGCGTTCCGGTTGCAGTATCTTGCGGTTCTGTTCAGCAGGGAAAAAGCCGGGGTAACTGAAACCGGGATTGCTGCTCGTAGTATGTGTTTTGGTTGCTCTGATGTACACAACTGCCTGGTGTGCCCTACGCCAGCAGCATTACAAGAGAGCAGGGAGAAAAACAAGGAATTACGGCTTATTGGAAGTATCCTGGCACTTTAAACGAAGTTCAGACAGTCATTAGGCAAATATTTATGGTGAATTAGACCCCTGAACCCGGAAATAATGGCGACTTCCATTCGAAACCAACCTGATCGCAACAGGATTACCACCCTGCTAACGGGATTTTGGCGAACCAATATAAGGATGCAGCTATCCCTACTCGACCTGACGGCCCTGCGAAATTGAAGTTTCACAGCCTAACGCTGTACTATCCGAGTCACCTGCTGACTGAGTCACCTGCTGCCACAAATCCGCTACACTCCGGCCAGCAGCCAGTACACCTGAGTCACAGCACCCCATCACGTGTCACTGTCACCTTGTAGGCACCTGTTGTCACCCCATCTTCCGCTGTCACTTGAATCTCTATCGTGTTCCCGCCCGCCTGCAAGCCAGAGAACGTAACGATCCTGCGCCGAAGGTCGCGCACCGTGATATCGCCAAGCTTCATGCTGTCGAAAGTGAGGTCTGCTGTCCGAACCGCCAGGGCCGTGCCGTCGGCCTGTCTCCCGCTCTGCCTGAGCGCCGAAATAGTCTGGCTCAAAATCGCCATCTTGACCGCGATTACGTCCGATGGCACGCTTGCCTCATAGGATCTGGTATCTGGACTAAAGGCCGGACGGAGAATACCCCCTCCCGTTGGTATAGCGAGACCGAAAAAGCCGGCCGGCCCCTCCGCCAGCGACAGGTCCCTAAGCTTCGTGTCCTTGCTTGGCGTCAGTCGAAGCACCGCTACTGTGTAGCTTTCCGTCATCGAGCCGTCCTCGGCAGTCGCCAGGATCTCTATCATGTTCCGCCCTACGGTCAACCCGGAAGCTGTCATTTCCTCCACTACTAGCCCTGTGCCGTCAGACGCGGTTCCGCGCAGTCGAATGGCCGTTCCTGCTTGCTTCCTCTGGACTGTAATGCCAAGAGATGTAACACGGTAAGGCACGTCTGCTGTATAAGATTTCGTGTCACTTGCAAAGACAGGAGTCAAGCCACTCTGTGATAGCCCCAGCGCAGTGAGTGTTGCATCGGAACCCAATGTCTCCGCACGCGTGATCGTCACGTTGTAGGTCTTCGACAGTTCCGGATTCTTAGGTACATTCAGCGAAATCCCGATCGTGTTCTCGCCGAATCCAAGGCCGTCGAACGACAGGACATGTAGTCGTTTGGAGCCCTGCTTTCTGGACCAGGCCTTGTGTTTCAGCTTCTTGCCGTCCGGCGCGTTGTACCGTTCGACAGTGACCTTGGATGAAGTGTCCCCGTTCACGACCAGTGTGATTCCTGTAGCACTGCGAGGGGTACTGATCATATAGGACGCGGTTCCTTCGGTGTGACTCAACTGCAGCTTGGCCTGTGCCAACGGAAGGGCCTTGGGCTTTTTGCGGAGAGACCCGAGATGAGCCTGCAAGGAATCCAGGTCTTGGGCTGCAGCCTGCTGGGTCAAACCACAAAGCGATACAACTGCAACCAGAGTCAGTACCGACAGGAAGGAGAGGATCCAATGTTGCCGGGGCAGCGCACCCCTAACGGGCTGGATTCCATCCTGCGCCTGCGCCCATCCTGCCCATGGGGACAAGTCGCCTCGTCCTGCTTGTGCATCGTTGCCTCTCAAGGCAGTTGCTAGCCCATATCCAAATTGCAAAGTAAACCTCCCACTTGATGACGAGAAGTTGGAGAATCTGATCCGCCGGTTCCCATTCCTTCCCAACGCACACCAAGCATGCGCACTAGTATATGCTTGTCACTCTGCTACCCGCCAAACTTCCCAGTTGAAGGCGGCCGGGCACTCGGACTCGGCCGCAGGGATAATGAATCGTCCGGTTCGTGAACGGTAGTGGTCATGCGAGCAAGACGCACGTAAGGCATAAGAGGATCCCTGGTGCGCTCTTGTGCCATTCTTGCGATTTCTGAACAGCCTCCTTCGAATGGTGGCTGGCAGACGTTTGGCAAAGCTGGAAACATCCCTCTGTAGAACTTCCATATTGATCCCCGCCCCCTGCAGGAACCGCCAGCAGGCAAGTACAAACGAGTACCACCGGTAGATTCTGCGGCGGCGTTATCGGTCGGCGCCTTGCTCTTATCGATTCGCCCTGGCCCTTTCTCAATCTGGACGGTATTCGTCATGCCATTCACAGGGGGGGACTTTCAATCTCCTGCGTGTCATTCGGGTCCCGGTAGCCAGAGCTCACTGACCCGGAAAAGCCAGGAACTCAAAAGCGCATACCGGTGAAGCCGCCATCAACATAGATTTCAGCACCGGTCATGAAGCTGCCTGCTTGACGGGATAAAAGCAGCAAGGTGGCACCTACCAGTTCGTGGGGTTCACCGAAGCGATCCATTGGTGTTTGTTCCATGATTTTCCGGACCCGTTCCGGTTGCAGTATCTTGCGGTTCTGTTCAGCAGGGAAAAAGCCGGGGTTGAGGGAATTGACCCGTACTCCCCGTTGGGCATACTCGCGGGCGAGGTTCCTGCTCAGATTGTTCACAGCGGCCTTGGACGCGGAGTAGGCAAAGACTCGCGACAAGGGCAAGTGAGCCGTGACGCTCCCTATATTAAGGATGGAGCCACCCTGGTCCTGTTCCGCCATGAGCGGTGCGAACAGCTGGCAGGCGAGATGGGTGGCCTTGAGGTTTGTGTCGATGACTTTCTGCCAGTCATCGTCAGTGACCTGTTCGTAGGGAACGGCGGAATTCACGCCGGCGCAATTAACAAGGATGTCAATGCGGCCATGTTTGTTCCGGATCTTGTCGCGCAAGGCCTGGATCGACTCCCGCGCAGTAACTTCGACAGGAATAAACTCGGCGGAACCACCCGAGTTATTGATCACATCGGCGCGTTCGGTTCCACGCTCCCGGGAGCGTCCGGAGGCAATCACATGGGCACCTGCCTTGGCAATACCCTCGCAGAGAGCACCGCCCAGGACACCCGTCCCGCCAATCACGACAGCTACCTGGGATTCCAGGCCAAAAAGTTGTTGCAGGAAACTGTTTACTGTTGACATATTCGTTACCTTGTCACGTCTCCAAGGCAGATCGCAAACCGGGCCACTGGCGGGTTTGCGAGATGCGGGGGCAGGCAGGCATGTCCTGACCGGTTTCTATGCACTGTAAACGCCTGCGCACCTCGCATTCGATTTCAGCTGTGAGTACGCCGTCCCATTCAGGGAGATAGTCCTGGATCTTGTGCAAACCCTTGCGCAACTGGCGGATTGCACCTACGCGGTTTCCCTGTTCATAGTGATAAAAGCCCACAGCGAAATGAATCAACGACTGCAGGAACCAGCGGTCAGGCTGTCGGGTGGGAGTCCAGACCTCTTCCAGGACTTCATGGCAGTCGTAGAACTGTTTGGTATTGAACAGTTCGATACCTTGCTGGAACAGATCGACAGGGTCGCTGGTTGGCATAAGGACCCTACCAGCTTAGGTTGATGGCATACTTCATGTTGGAGTTAGACTTTTTAGATAACCATGATCCGATTATTGCTTGTCCTGATCCTGCTGGGTAGCGCTACGCTTGGGGCCCAGCCGACGCCACTCAAGGGTTCTGCTGAACTGCATGAGCTGCTCGACCGGCTCAACACTGTCGGCACCGTTTTAATGCTGGGGGCACACCCGGATGATGAAGATACTGCAGTCATATCCTATTTTGCCCGGGGCAGGCATCTGCGGACAGTTTATTTTTCAGCAACCCGGGGTGAGGGCGGGCAGAACCTGATAGGTACAGAACAAGGGGATTTGCTGGGAGTCATCCGGACGCACGAACTGTTGGGAGCGCGCCGTATTGATGGTGGTGAGCAGGCATTTGCCAGTGTTGTTGATTTCGGTTACAGCAAGGCGCCTGAAGAAGCGCTTGCCAAGTGGGGCCAGCAAAGACTGTTGCGGGACATGGTGCGCGTCATCAGGGAGATCCGGCCGGACGTCATTGTGTCGCGTTTCCCACCGCCTCCCGGCGGTGGTGGGCACGGGCAACATACAGCGGTAGGCTGGACGGGACCGGAAGCCTATGAAGCAGCCGGGGATGCTACCCGCTTCCCTGAAGCAGGTCCGGAACCCTGGCAGGCTCGTCGCTATTTCTATAATGTGCCGACCTTCAATCCCAGGATGGAGGCGGCGGCAGCAGGTGATCAAGAGCACTTGCGTGTTGAGACTGGCAAATATGATCCGGTACTCGGCAAATCCTATGCGGAAATTGCGGGCGAGAGTCGTAGCATGCATCGCAGCCAGGCGATGGGTACATCACAGCGCAAGGGCAGCGTCCCGGCGTTTTTCAAGTATGTGGCTGGTGAGAAAGCAGGGCAGGACATTTTTGACGGGATCGACACCAGCTGGAGCCGTATTGAGGATTCCAGCGCAGTGGCAGAATACTTGCAGCAGGCTCGCCGGGAGTATGACCCGACCCGTCCCGAGAAAATATTGCCTTACCTTCTCAAGGCATACAGTGCACTGGCTGACCGCAGGGAACCTGAGGTCACCTACAAGCGCAAGGAACTGTCGAGAGCCATCGAACTGGCTTCAGGGATTTGGGTGCAGGCAAGCGCGGGGCACTGGGCCGCAGTCCCGGGGGACGAAATGGATGTCATGGTGAGTGCCATGGGGCGCGGGGTTGCTGACTGGAAGTGGCAATCCGCCCGTCTTGTGGGACTGCTGGACGAAGAGATCAGGACGATTCCCGAGCTGGTTCTGAACGAGGAACAGCGGCACCCGGTTCGCGTGACGATTCCAGGGCAGGCGTGTTATTCGCAGCCTGCCTGGCTGCTGGAGAAGCTGCCTGCTACAGGGGATTGCAAGCAGGGACCATCCTCGCTTCGGGTACAGTTCGGGTTCATGACTCCGCAGGGTGTTGATATTGTCCTGGAGAAACCGGTTTTATACCGTTGGGTCGACCGTTCGTTTGGCGAGCGTTCGAGGCCTCTGGTTGTGGTGCCAGCGGTAGATATTTCTTTCACGCAAGACAACCGCATCTTCACGGACTCCACAGTAGTTGATATCCCGGTGCGGGTGCGGTCGAACAGGGCGCAGGCAGAAGCGAGGGTAGCGCTGCAGGCTCCGCCGGGGTGGCGAGTCACCCCGCCAATCCAGGAACTCCGGTTCGACCGACGGGAACAGGAAAGGACTGCGGTGTTCCAACTGGTGCCACCAGGCACTGCAGCGGGGGGGCAACTGACTGCGACTGCCGAGGTCGACGGAGTGTCCATTGAGGCCAGCATGCAGACGATGGAGTACGAGCACATACCGGCAACGGTTGTTTTCGCACGCCCGGTGATGCGGGTCGAGCGGTTGGAAGTGAAGCTGCTGTCGCGCAACATCGGGTATGTGATGGGTTCGGGCGACAAGGTTCCGGAAGCCCTGCGGCAACTTGGTGCCAAGGTGACGTTGCTTGGGAGCGAAGACCTGACTGCCGGGGAGCTGGGTCAATTTGATGCGATTGTGACGGGTATCCGGGCCCTGGGCATGCGAGCGGACTTGCTGGCTGCGCGTGAAAGGGTTCTGGAGTATGTCGCGGATGGAGGGACGCTGGTGGTGCAGTACAACACCCTGCCATTCAGGCGTGGCGGGAGCAACGCGGGGGCTCCTACCCTGGGACCCTATGCCCTGACGCCTTCGCGGCTGCGTGTAACGGACGAGCTTGCGAAAGTCCGTTTTGAGTTACCCTCCCATGCACTGCTGCAGACTCCGAACGTGATTACGGAAGCTGATTTTGAAGGCTGGGTCCAGGAGCGAGGACTTTATTTCATGTCCGGCTGGGATGAGAAATACGAGGCGGTGCTGGCCTGCAACGATCCGGGTGAAGAATCGCTTGCTGGCGGCCTGCTGGTTGCCAGCCACGGCAAGGGCACCTACGTGTTCACCGCTTACTCCTGGTTCCGGCAACTGCCGGCAGGAGTACCCGGGGCCTACCGCATTTTTGCGAACCTGATCAGTGCGGGCAAGACACCCTAGATACACCATATATATATATGGAGAGAATCCGGCGAGGACCAGGGATCCAGCTGCAGTGAAGTTGCGGGCGGGGTAAAGGTAGAATCGTACGGAGTCAGGAGATGACCATGAAGAGAACCATACTGGCCGCGATTCCTGTTGCGGCATTGTTTATCGGGCAGGTGATGGCGCAGTCACCACTGCGCTGGAAGGCGCATGACATGACACGCCCTGTTCCGCGCAAGGTGGAGTCCCGCCTGGAACTGCCAGTCATGCCTCCTGCGGACGCCATCGTCCTTTTTGATGGACAGGATCTTTCCGGGTGGCGAGCTGCGGATGGTGGTGCGGCCAGATGGGTGATCCGGGATGGCAGCCTGCAGGCCGTACCGGGGGGTGGTCCGATTTATACACGGGCCGGATTCGGGGACATCCAGTTGCACCTTGAATGGGCGGCCCCTGTACCGGGACGGGGCAAGGGGCAGGGTCGTGGCAACAGCGGCGTGTTCCTGATGGGCAAGTACGAGATCCAGGTGCTGGATTCGTTTGAGAATGTGACCTATGCCGACGGGCAGGCGGGCGCACTGTACGGGCAATACCCACCGCTAGTGAATGCCAGTCGGGCAGCTGGTGAGTGGCAGGCTTACGACATTGTTTTCCGCAGGCCGCGGTTTCTGCCGGATGGCAGGGTGCAGCAGCCGGCCCGCCTCACGGTATTCCACAACGGTGTGCTGGTACAGGATCATTCCGAGGCCTGGGGGCCGACCTCCTGGTTGCAGCACTTGCCATACAAGTCACATCCTGACCGTTTGCCACTGAACCTGCAGGATCATGGCAATCCGGTGCTTTACAGGAACATCTGGCTGCGAGAGCTGGATGAGCAGCCGCGGGCGGGACCGTCTGACAGCCGCCTCAAGCCCCTGGTGACGATGAATGCGCAGCAGCTGGACCGTTATGTCGGCAAATATGGCCAGCCGGGAGAGCAGCCAGTCCGGATCAGTCGGCAGGGTGACACTTTGTATGCAGCGTTTGGAACGGGGTTGCCGCTGGAGTTGCTGCCCCACTCGGAGCAGGAGTTTTCGTTGCGCTGGACGGCCGGGACAGTGATGTTTGAATCCGCTGGAGATGACGTTGTGCAGATGCTGAGGTTTCATCTTGGCGGGGAGGCGCGCCCGGCAACCCGTCTGGCTGAGTAGGGATAACGGGGTGTCTGGGTGGCCTGGTAGCAATAATTTCCTGGCAGGGTAGCATCGAGAACACGCAGCATGGCGACTATTGAGGACAGCGATGGTGGTGGTGGACCCGGACAGCAGGATCAGGGGAGCCCCTCCCGGCGCTGGCGCAAAAGCCTTGACGAGGGTGGCATGTGGGTTGTCCGGGAAGCGGTACAGGATGCCTGGTGGTGCGGGGCAATTAAAAAAACTAATTTATTGTGATTTTTGAATATTTGTTGTGGTAGACTTTCTAGAAAGGTCTTGGCATGTTTGTATCCGGACCTGTTTGAACCTGTGGAAGCGGGACAAATTCAAAAGAGAAGGAAGGAAAACACAATGAATCGTAGTCAATTATTTAAGGTTTTAGCCGTACCGCTAACCGGTCTGTTAATGATCGGTATGGCAGGTTGCGGTACTGAAGAGGCGGCAGTAGCCGTGGCCCCGGCCCCGCCCCCGGCCCCGGCCCCAGCCCCGCCCCCGGCCGCCGTGACGGTCGATGTCGCACTGGGTGAGCTTGGTGGATCGATTACGCTGACGCAAACCGATACGGGTTACACACTCAACGGTGAGGCGTTTGCCTCTGGCTCCACGGTAACTGCCGACTCCGGAGATTACGTAGTGACGCTGGCAGACGGAGTCTGGATGGCAGATTTCCAGGGAACGACCGTTACAGTGGATCTGGGCACAAGCGGCAGCATGGTCACAATTGAGGTTGCCGAGGATGGCAGTTTCTCGATTGGCTCAGAGGCCATAGCTTCCGGTGCGACGGTAACAGCCGAGAACGGGAATGTTTACGTGCTGACCATGGCGGACGGGGCCTGGGCGGCCATGTTCCAACCCGGTGCAGCGATGCAGATCGCGAACACGCCAGTGAGCGCAGTTGTCAACGAGGAGGGCATGTACGTCGTCGTCGGTGGTGAAGGTATGATCGGGGAAGATGGTACGGGTATGGTTTCTTCAGGCGGTTCAACTATCGAGTCATGATGTATGGGGATGGCCTGGTCGGCACCCTGTACGACATGGTTGGAGAGGATGCCTCGATGGCGGATAATCCGGGCATGGACGCCAAGTTGGCACTTTCCGCAGACGATGCGGATACTGACATGGACGAAAGCGGCACCATGCTGGATCTGGCCGCTTTGAAGGCAGGTGGCGATGCCGCCGATTCTCCGGTTTCACTGACTTCCCTGTTTGATGGCTCAAACGCTGCAATAGAAGAGACTTTTATTGCAGATGTCGTGAAAACGCTTAACGCGGAGCTGGTCCTGCTGAAAGCAAATATTGATATTGGCGCAGAGGAAGCCAATGCCGACAGTACCGGGGGCATGAACGATGCCTGGGAAGGTGCCAACGCGGCACTTAAAATTCTCGGACTGGGAGATGCAGCGCTGGGCGCTACCCCGGACTGGGACGATGCGCAAGACTACAAGAAGGAGCGGGCAGATGCTATCACAGCAGTGGAGGAGGCCATTGCGGCACTCGACAGTCAGGCAGCATTCATGGCAGCGCTTGGCGATGAAGGTGTTTTTTCAGCAGTGGACGATGATTATGATGCGACCAAATACGGCACAGTGAAATCCAGTGCTGATATCTCGTTCAACAGCACGGCCAACACACGTTTCGGGGTGGTGAGCACCACTGAGCGTGCGGACGTCGGCGCAGATATTACCAGCAGTTTCTCCAAATTTGTCTGGAGTCCCCTGGATGCAGTTACTTCAGTACCGCTTCTGGAAAAAATGTCAGCCACGTACTCGGGGCAAACGACTGCCTTGACACATTATCCAGGGGGCAGCGACGAGTCGCCTGAGTTCATCAGCGGGGACATCGAGTTGACTGGTGAGACTTGATACGGAAAGAGGCAGTGCGCGTCGAGCCCACCAGGTAGGAACTATTGAAGGGGTTGTGTCAAATCTACAGGACAGTGACGGCAATACCTTCGATAACGGTGAAGGGGATGTCGAGTCAATCGCACTTCCGGAGACAGACATCATGGATATGGGTGACACGGTAGGCTTTAAGTCTACCCGGGAAGGCTCCACCGTGAAATATGTCGACCGTCTGGAGGAGGAAGAACTGGACGTGATGTACGCTGGCCGTTTTGTGGGTGATGGCGCAACAGACGAAGATGTTCCCCTGGCTGCCATTGGACTGTGGCATCTGTGGACAGAAGGTACCAGCAACGCAGCCTACAGGGATCTTGTTGGGTCCTGGGGTGCAGAACTGACCGCCCTTACGCCGGACGAGGAAGAGGAAGTAACTCCAGCTGAGCCAGAGGGCGGCGATGCGTTCACTGACGCCGCACTGGCACGGATGAAGGACCATGTTTGGTGAATGGAGTGGACCATAGGGGACGAGATTGAGGATGGCGGGGATTGACCTTGCTGATCTGATTGCCGCGTCGGGAGACGTCGAATCGGTGAAGGACGGCGACAATGCCGTGACTCAGATCCTGAAGGAACTGACCGAACAGCTGGATGTATCTTGAGGATCTCATGGACGCCACGAATTACGGAGCCGATGATATGGGCAGTATCACAGCGCCGGGGGGAAGATCTAATGACGGCGCAGATACCCGCCGGAACGCCATTCTCACTGCCGTTACAAGATGCAGTAGGACGTGGGGGCGTCACGATTATGAATGGCGATCTGGTGGAAGGCTGGATGGTGCAGCCGTTTTGATGATCTGAACCTTGGTGTTGACGATGATGAAGGCATCCCACGATGATTACGACGAAGATGCCCTGAGGGACTGGGATGAAGAGCTGCTGGAAAGCCTGGACAAGGTCGTGGAAGCCTTTTCCAGCAAGGCCAATCTTGATGCAGCATTGGACGACGGAATCTTTGGTGATGACGCTGATGCTATTGCGTCCGAGCTTCAAAAGTACTCCAGGAGCAGATGATCCTCCGGATCCTGACGACGGGGGATGTCTTCGATGTTGTTCCCAGTGAGGTCAATGCTGTTTTCGACTATACAGAATACACGCGCTTCGGCCTGTGGACCAGCGAGACAATTGCTTCTGACGGTGATCCGGATGGACGGTGATCCGGATGTGAGTGTGGAACACGCTGATGCTGCGTGAACCTGCGACAGGGCGCACTGACACAGGGCGGTATGCCTACAGCCCACTGGGCAATACAGGCCTGGGGAGAGCGGATTTACCGAGCGGTGTAAAGGGCTCCTATGAGGGCTACACGTATGCCACTGCTGCTGATCTCACGATTTACGGGGGAGATCTCACAATCACAATCGACTGGTCAGTGGATGATGAGAAACAGTAGATACGACCGGGATTGAAGTCATGATTTCAGATCTTGTAGACTCTGATGGAATGGGTTGGACCGACTCCGACGGCGACATGGATGCTACTGAAGACCCGATTGTCACATCGATCACCTTTGGCAGTCAGACGGGTTCGCAGCTGGTTGGGTTTGTACTGTTACTGACCACGGGCGGACCCACCCATAACCACAATTGGGTACATTGGGTGATCGACTCAGTGCCCGGCACCGTCGACAATGTTGCCGCAACTGCCAATGTTGCAGGATTCAACAAGGATTACGATGGCATGCGGATTATGACAAGTTATCAAACTGGTATATGACGGATGATGATCGGAAGTTTATGCAGATGGTGCCATCAACGGCCAGTTTCTTGGTGTCAGTGCCGCAGATTCGGGAAATGCTGATCAGCCCCGGGCGATCATCGGTCAATGGAACATTGGTAGATCGTTTGGTAGAAATGGACAACGACGGAGGGATGGGACGACGACTACGACTGCTTTGGTGGATAGAGATGAACAATACTAGACGTACCTGGATCAACGCTTATGGGAGTTTACGGAGCAGACCTGGTGGTTCCTTAACGCTACAGCGACTGGCAAAACTGAAACTGCTAAAAGGGCAGTACGTTCAAGGGGGTGCGGAGAAATCCGCACCCCCATTTTTTTATGTCTGACACCAGGCGTAACAATGTGAGGTGCAAGCTACAGGCAAGTGGCTTTGCGAGTACCGTTGCAGAATTTTGGATCTGAAAGCTATCTGAAGTAACCAGGCCCTGATCCTGGTTTGCTGAAACAGGACGGGCAGGATTTACAAGTCAGGAACTCCTGACAGGGTCTCCCCAAAAGCCGGATTACAGGGGTTTTACAGATTGTTGCTGTCTGGCGGGGTTTTATTGATGAGTTACACATTTGCAACACATTTGCACAAAAAAAGGTATTCCAGCCCTGCTTTCATCCCAACTCTGCTTTCTACCCCGGAGCGCAGCTCCCGGCAACAAGCACTGCACCATGGCGAGCGAAGATGGGCAGTTGGCAATATTCAACACTGCAGACCTGCTCTTTTCCATTCCCGAAGAAGACCGCCAGGGAAAACGCACCATGCTGGGTATTCTGAGTGCTTGCAAGCTCGCAAGTCTGACTGAACTGATGCAGACGGTCGGGGTGATGCATGTCACGTAGCTGGATGCTCTGGACCAGCAGCACTACTGTTCCTCCTGTGAGAGCATCTCCACCGGCTGATCCCCCCGCAGTGTGTGCCAGTGCGAGGGCGTCCCGACCCACCTGCCCCGCTTGTTTACTGCAGCCCGCCCGCCTTTTCCACTTCGATCTGCCCACTTGAGAACCCATAAACATACCGCGGGAAGGGCTGTGTGACCGATCTGATGGGTCCCCCCGTTCCGTCTCCTGCCACCCTTTTCCCGAGCGGGGAAAATTGCCCCCTTTGCTACCATTGGGGTGGTATTGGTCGCCCCCCGGGCTCCCACTGTCACCTTCTGTACCGTGGTCATGAATAAATATTCCAATTGTTGTTAGGAAATATTTCAATTGTCACTGCCACTTTTGCCGTACTTTTTCTTCTACTCCGCCTGTAAATCTGTCGTAACCGTATATAGGCCAGCACGGCCCGTCCTGACACTTACTCTCCTGTTCGCTGTTTTGCTGATTGGCCTGGCGGGTTGTGGTGGTGATGAACAGGCGACGGTGCTGGTGCCAGCACCACCCCCGGTACCAGCACCACCCCCGCCCCCGGCACCCGTGACGGTTGATGTCCCACTGGGTGCCAGTGGTGGATCAGTTACGCTGATCCAAACCGATTCGGGCTACACACTCAACGGTGAGTTGTTTGAATCCGGCGACATCGTAACTGCTGCGAACGGGGATTACGTGTTCACACTGACGGACGGAAACTGGAGGGCTGATTTCCGGACAAAGACCACTGACGTGGATCTGGGCATAAGTGGCACCACGGTCACAGTTGCAGTTGCCGAGGACGGCAGTTTCTCAGTTGACGAAGCAGCCCTTGTTCCCGGTGGTACGGTAACTGCTGCGAACGGACTTGATTACAGGCTGACGCTGGACAACGGGGTCTGGAAAGCCAGGTACCAGGCTGCAGAACCGGTGCAGGTCCGGAATACACCACTGACCGCAGTTGTCGAAGAGGATGGCCTGTATCTCATCGTCGGTAGTCAAAGTTTGCTCAAAGACGGTAGGGGTCTGGTTTCGTCAGGTGGGCGTAACTATCGTGTCTGGACGGATGAGGCAAATAACCTGGTTGGAAGCCTGTACGACATGATTGGTAAGGATGCAAGCATGCAGCAGGGCTCCGGCGATCCGGACAGGGTAGAACTTTCCGGTGATGATGCGGCTACCCCTGCAGACGAAAGCGGCACCATGCTGCTGCTGGCCGGGCTGAATGAGGATGTGCCGGCCGACGCTAGCGCGGTCTCACTCGGTGCATTGTTTGATGGCCCAACACCTGCAATACAAGAGGGGTTTGTCGAGGATATTGTGGAGGAACTTGAGCATGGACTGTTCCTGCTGAATGCGCATTTTGTAGTGTCCGTTGGTGCTACCAGTACCTACGGTATCAGTCGAATGAACAGGATCTGGAATACAGCCAACAAGCAACTTGCAATACTCGGACTGGGTGATACGGTTTTGGGAGAGGTCCCGGACTTTGATGATGCAGATATCTACGAGACGGAGAGGGCAAGGGGTGTCAAGGTACTGGAGGATGCCATTGCTGCACTTGATGGTATCGAAGCATTCACGGCCGCGCTTGGGGTTGACGGAGTCTTTGCAAATGCAGACGAGGACTATGATCCGGGCCTGTACAATGCAGTGAAAACCAGCGCTGAACTCCGGTTTGACAGTACGAGGTACACACGTTTCGGGGTGCTTGGTGTCAGTGAACGCACGACGGCCAACGATGATTTTGCTGAGGAATATTCCAATTTTGTCTACAGTCCCCTCGATGCTGTGGATACAGTGCCATTTCTGGAAGATGTGACGGCCGTCTACTCGGGAAAGACAGTTGCCGTGACGACTAATCTGGACGAATCGCCCGAGGTTGTGAGCGGAGTCATCGAACTGCAGGCAAGGTTCGATATGGAAAGAGGCACTTCGTTCAGAACCTATCAGGCCGGAACCCTTGAAATGGTTGTGTCGAAACTGGAAAACAGTGAGGGCAGTTACTTCAATAACGGTGAAGGCGACATCAAGGAAATCACACTTCCGAAAGCAACCATCAGGGATACGGGTGACACTGTTGAAATAGTAGTTACCGCTGGCGACGCCACGGTGAAATATTTCGACTTTTTAGAACAGGAAACTTTAAACGGGGAAATCAAGGGTCGTTTCGTGGGCGAAGGCCGAACAGTGGAAGATGTTCCCCTGGCAGCCATTGGATTGTGGGCACTCACTACCAGTGACAGCAGCAATGCAGCCTACAGGGATCTTGCTGGATCCTTTGGGGCAGAATTTTCCGTAATGGTCCCGGATGAAGTGTTTTATCCCCCGCTGGAGGCCGGTGCGTCGTTCGAGTTCGACGAACTGAATCGAGTCAAGGCCACGTTAGCGAACCGGAACGTGGATGGTCTGATTGATGCTGAGGAGATGCTTCAACTGCAGTGGGTTGATTTTGGTGCTGAACCCTCGACCATAGACGACATGTTGATCAACTTGAAGGACAAGTTTTCCTTTGCTGATCTGGCCGCCAGGAAAGATGTAATCCTGACGACTAATAAAGGCTTGAATGCCGTGACGCTGTTCCATGATGAAGTAGTCGAGCGCATAGAGATATACCGGAAGCACATCTCTAACACGGACTATGCCGACAGGGGTCTCTACTGGCAGTTTATAGCCGGTTCATCCGACGCCGAGAGAGCCGCCTACGCCGTAAAGGTCCGGTTTGATTTCCTCACAGAACTCGTAGCAACAACCCGGGAATATGTGGGCATCGAACTTGAGGATCCTTTCTATAGTTCACCCATGTCTGACATCAATGATCTCAACATTGGCGACGAAAGTTATGTCAAGGAAGCCCTGGAGAGTTGGGATAAAAACATGCTGGACAGGCTGGGAAGGATTGCAGAGGCCTTTACCAGTGCAGCTAATCTTAAAAATGCCTTTAAAGACCGTGGGGTCTTCGAGGGAGTCGAGGGAGATTTATCCATCTACACCAGGACGAACGACCCAATAGCGATTGATGATGTCTTTGGTCGCATGCCCAGCAAGGTCAACATTATTTTCAACTATACAGAGTACACACGCTTCGGCCTGTGGAACGAGACGTCCTACAATCCCCTCAACGAGGATGGTAATCCGAGTGTGGAACAAGAGACGGACAGTAAAAGTATCGGTACCGCGAGGGCTGGCCGAAACTATAGCCGGATGTTTGCCTACAGTCCACTGGGTAACACGGATTCATTAAGGAGGAACTTGCCGACCACAGGATCGGCCACCTACGAGGGTTACACGTCTGCCAGCGAGGCCGATAAGACCGATATTTACCTGGGAGATGTCACGGTTACTATCGACTGGGGTGATGGAGACACGATGAACCGTCTTGATGCCAGCGTTGCAGTTCGTATTACAGACCTCAGAAACGAGGATGGAGGTTTCTGGAATGACGGCCGGGGTGATGTCAACTTGATCACTTATCACAAGGATTACGGCATCTATGACGGTGGTGAATATCTTGATGGTCAACAGCTGGTTTCGTTTGAGGAGGTGGAGGACCCGATCTGGGGGAAGCCTTTGCAGGCAAAACCGATCACCAGGGATAATTTGGCACCCGAGACCGGTGAGGGCTTCATGGTTGCAGGTTTCCACAAGCAATCCCCTCCAACGTCCACGGAGTCCGGGCAACTGATTGAGATCCGATATTCCGATAGTTCGACCGCTTATGCAGCTGGTAACGTCAACGGCCAGTTTCTTGGTGTCAGTGCCATGGATTCGGGAATAGCCGGGCAGCCCCGGGCGATCATCGGCAGCTGGGCAATCGACGCCGGAGTTCGTACGATTGTGGAAACCGATCCTGGAACACGGATACAGATGATTGTGGAGGACGGTGCTGCTGCTGCCGGTCTTAACGGCGTTTACGGCGCAGACCTGGTGATTCAACCTTGAGGCTTAGTGGCTGACAAGACAGTAACTGCCACAGGGCAGTACTTTCAGAGGAGTGTAGAGACCAACCACATGCCAGAAAAACCTGGGGCACCCGGATAAGCCTTTTCACTACCAAGTTGGTGATGTCAGGTGTTACAAGGATATTGAACTGCAAGGCATTCAAGAGAAACAGGAAGGACAGCATATAAACTCTCCATTACCTTGCGGAGCGCGCACACGCGCCCGGCCACCGCTCCGCCCTGCTTGCCGACCGCCCGGAACCTCCCATGAGCGGACCGATCCGGCGCTGGGCACTGCCTTGACGGCCACCAGCAGGCTTTCGAGAGAGATTGGAGGAATGAATAAAAATACAATAAAATCCGGATGTTTAATCGGCGTTAGATTTTGCGGCGAAAAATCGAGCGATACCCACAAATGAATGTCGGAGATTGTGAATGCGAAGCGTGCCAGGGTCGGCATCGTCGCACAGCGCCCGCCGGGAAGCGCGTCGAGGTCGCCTTAGCGGCTTCGCCCAGGGTCACCACGCGAGCATTGACACCGGACAAAATCCAGCAATTCGCCGATATGGCCCGGTGGTTTGGGGTAGCTTTAGTGGTGCTTGCTTTCGATGTTTGATGAATACGCTCGGTTGTTCGCGGCCAAAATCGGGGCTGGTCACACCTCGACAGACGCGGCCGTTCCGGTCGCCGACGCCTACCTGGACCGGAAACCGCGTCGGCGAGGCAAACGCAAGACTACTTCGATTGACCGCGATGCGGTCTTCTGGTACAGCGCGTTTCTTCGCACGCTGCCGGCCGAAGCGTGGCATACGGAGCCGTTGGCACCTGCTCTGGCCCGGTACATGGGTCAGGAGGTTGTCAGTATCGTCCATCGTCGCCGTTACAGACCTCGTCCTGTTAGTCTGTCGATGCCAATTGGAACTGAAATGAGCAAAACCGGGCTGCGGATTCCGTTGATCATCCTGTCCGTGGCGGTCGCCATAGCCTTGTCGGCATGCATTGGCGGTGGCGGCAGCCGGATGGTGGTCAGCGGCACCAGGCTACCGCCTGATGAATTTCCCGCCCTGCCGCTACAACAACCTGTCCACGCGGCACAGTCGCCGATCGTTGAACTACAAGGCAGCTTGCATGTTGGAGCTGATGTTGCGCCGTCGGCTGGACAGGTTGCCCCGGCAGCGACGCACAACGGCATCGCGGTTTCGTTCGGTCAGGTGCGTGATGGTGTGGGAGGCGATGAAGTGAGTGCGTATCTGAACTTCGGATATGACGAAGAGTCCGGAGCATCCTACCTTTCAAGGTTTTTCGTTCGGCCGATTGTCCGCCTTGCGGAAGGAACCAGCGATGAGTATGCCGACTACGCGATACGCGTTGTTCAGCTGGTCAACGCCGCCTTGCCCCGCGAAAGCCGGCTTCTGTTTGGCAGTGATCCGGCACCACCTCTGATCGCCCTGGAAGATGTCCCAACCGGAGAGATTTTCATCAATTTTGTCCCGCGCGAAGATTGGAACGTAGGATTTTCTGTCGAGGACGAAATAGGGATTGCTATACCTTCTCCCGTCGTGCATTCGTTCGACCCCGATACGGGGAAGCCGATTTTTGCGCTTGGTGCGTCCCAGATCTGGATTGATCCATCTGGAATTCCCCGCGGACAATTTGAACGTGGGATAGTTGCAGTAACGGCCCATGAACTCATCCATGCCATTGGCATGCTGCTTCATACAGATTCGACCCGGTTCCCAAACTCGATCATGTCTGCCGGCAGTTATGGCAGCGAGACCGGACACCTCCTTACGCCGACTGATCGTGAGGCTTTGCTTGCAGTCTACAGCGGACTTGAACTGCAGGCGTCCCCGGATCAGACCGTTGAGAACCTTGGACCGTGGGACGACATATCGGTTCATATCCGCGGCAGTTTCGACGCTCCGGACGGACCGGTTTCCTTCGGTGTCGCCTCCAGGAACGGCCTGGCGCAACCATGGGCGTTCGGGCCAACGCCCTCAACGGATTTGGCGGACAACCCGATATTGTCCGGGACTGCAAGTTGGTCCGGTCGCCTTCTGGGGTTCACGCCGACCGTCGAGGTGATCGCTGGAACTGCTGATCTTGCGATGGATTTGGGAACTCTCAACGGCCAACTTGAGTTTGCCAATTTGGAGTCGTGGGCACCGAATGCGGCTCCGGGACAGAGCGGTAGCGGCACGATATGGGGCGACGGCGATCTGCAGTACACGGTGGGCGTCCGCGGAAACACATTTGTGCAGAACGGAGGCGATGAGGGTACGGTCACCGGTGCGTTCTTTGGATCTGCGCATGAGGCAATGGGTGGTGTGGTTGAACGAGTGGACCTAACCGCGGGCTTTGGGGGGTCGAGGTGACGGGAAAAACCACCGTTGCAACCGACCTGACGGTATTCCTGCCACTGGAGTATCTACGAAGTTTCGGACTATTTGGGCTGTGGCAGCTATAGCAGTCGAGTGGGCGTGGCTAGTGTGCAGCACGTACGTGCCAGCCTTGGCGTCGCTGCCGGTGTGTTTGCGGTTGCGCCGCCGCTGACCGCGGAGGCCCGCGTGCTTCGCGCATTGGGCACCGGCAACGACTAGACTTCCATCCGTGCTCCGGCCCAGAAGGACCCGGCCGCTTTCGAGCTGTAGGAGAACGGCGATGCAACCGTGGAGAATCAGCGCCGGCCTGACGGCTGTCCTTGCCGAGTATGGGTTGGTTATTGCAGCGCATCTGGGGCTGGTGCTGGCGGCCGTGGCGGCTGCACTCTACGGTGTCGCCCGCGCTGCCGGACTCGCCGATCTGGGGCGCCGGGTCGATCTGGTCGAGCGCTCCATCCGCCGCGGCGAGGGCGATCCGGAACTCGCCGAAGCGCTCCGGTGGGATGCCGAAGGCGAGTGGGACTGATCGTGTTCTGACCTAGGCGGGTGCGCCTCGAGACTACCCGATTCTTGAACTTGTTGCCGGTTGCGCGATATTGTTGTCTATACCCCTTGCGGGTTCGATCGCAGGGCGCGGGGCCTCTTCGGAGGCCCTTGCTTTTTGGGCGGGCATCGATGCGTACGTTCGTCTATAAGGGTGACGCTTTGCCTGATATAATCGGGAACATGGGCATCAAGGCCGAATACAGAAGCGGGGTCTTCAAGCCCCTGGAAGAAGTGAGCGACGCTGCTCCGGGAAAGATCTACCAAGTCTTCGCCGAGGACGAGTTGAGGTGGCTCGCCGAAAATCTGCCGTGGCTGAAGGGCTCGGAGCGGAGCTTCGAGTTCTGGGAAAATCAGGAGGATGCCGTCTACGACAGCTTATAGACAGGGCGACATCGTTCTGGTCTCCTTCCCTTTCACCGACCTCACTTCGTCGAAAAGACGTCCCGCGCTGATCATTTCCCCGGACTCCTTCAACGCCGCCGGGCAGGACCTCGTGCTGGCGGCCATCACCTCGCACATCACGGATGACCCAAACGCGATCCAACTCTCCGGCGCCTACTTTGCACAAGGCGAGCTTCCTAAGAAATCGATCGTCAAGACGACCAAGCTGTTCACGATGCACGCGTCGCTCGTCGTCAAGAAGGTCTGCACGCTCAAGAGAGAGAAGACGGAAGAAGTTCTGCGGTCAGTGCGAGAATTCTTTTCGTGAGCGAAATGAGATTTCAAGCCCTTCTGGACTCAACGGGCAAGATTGGCTGTCGCACCTTCTCCCATTTGATTCTCGTGTGGCGAGGCTGGTAACGATGCCTCTAAGCCCGGATCTCCAGCAGCCATACTGCCAACCGGCCCCGCAGGTGCGGGGGAAAGTTGTTAACCCGAATCGTCAATCGGCTCGGGTAAGGTGTAAATCTTAAAAGTCGAAGAAAGGCATCCGAAACCGAAGTAGAATTCATGACAGGTCCAGAACGATTCGTAATCAGAACAGACTCGGAGAATACAGAAATTGGTAACTAGTAGGACGATTCCAAAATAACATATCAATATCAATTGCTAGGCAACCGAGATCTCGTCCATCTTGTAAGTCCATTTGTACACCACCGGGTCGTCGTTCAGGCGGTCGATGTAGAGCTCGATGCGCTGCTTGTGCGTATTCTTATGAATTCGAACACTAATTCCGATCCTTTTTGAACGCAGGTTCCGATCTTTTTTGAACAGCTCGGAGCGAAGCAACGGTGCCTGGAATCATCATGCCTGAGAGTGGATACCTCCGTCAATTAGAAGGGGAATGAAAGTGAACATCATCATCTCTTCAGGGTTCCTTTTGTAGTTGGTTGGGGGGAGGAGACATCCGGCGAGGCGGTGTTTGCCTGCTCCAAAAATGGGTAAGCACGGTCCGTCAGGGCAAGCTCCACTCAGTATTCTTGTATTTGTACGTACACATAGTCTATGATCACTTCACGCTGAGGGACCAAGAGTGAACGGCAAGGGCCTGATCATTGCGGGAAATCAACATGAAGGAATGGGCTCCATACATCGCTCTAGTAACAGTGTTCGTCGTTTCGACCGGGTACATGACATTGACCCTCAACGGGCGCATGGCCGGTCTGGAGTCACGCATGGACAGTCTCGACCAGCGGATAGAGGGCTTGGAGGTAAGGCTGGACGGTCGTATTGTCAGGCTGGAATCCAAGATCGACCGACTGGATGCGAAGTTCGACGAGCTGTTGCTAGCCTTGGCCGGACGGGGCGTGATAGTGTCAGCCAAGCCGAACAAGCCCAAGACGCTGAACTAGCAAACGTGTGATGCAGGGCCAGCGACCTTCAGCCCTTCAGAACTTGTAGACGCACATCAGGGCCATCTTGTCCTGTTCTCCGAGCTTGGCAGCTTTCGTGAAGTATTCCATGCTGGCAAGCCTTGCTTCATCGGCGACCACCATGAACGGGAAAACGGTGTCGTGCCGAAAAACGAACGGGATTTGGGTTGGATCGTCGAGAACTGTTGCCCCCTTGATCGCGAGCTGGTTCAGAACGAACAGGCTCATTGGGGCTCCCACTGGTCTATTGTTCGAACAGAGTATCCATAGTTCGTAGCGTTCCCGGCTATGGAGACGTGCTTCAGGCCCAACGCATGACCGAGTTCGTGCAGAATCGTCTCGTACGTACTGTTGATGAAGGAGTAAACCCCGTGAAACTCGTCAACCTTAAAAATCAGTTGGGTCAAAGCCAGGTTGGGGCCGAATTCCTCTTCGTTATTGGTGTTGATGTAGATATCGGCCTCTTCCAATTGACGGATACCCCATCGAACGCTGGTGAGTCCAGATGCATCCGTATCGCGGCGGCTGGCCTTGAAGTAGATGACCGACTGGAAATCTCTTACGTTATCGCAAGAGATAATGTCTGCCAGAAAAGTCGGAACCCGGATCCACTGCCGATCGAATCACTCAATCTCCTGGTACTGCCATTGCTGGGTTTTGAACTCATACCCTGTAACCAGCAAGGCTCCGGTGACTTTTCTCTTGCCATTGCATCGATCCATGTGCAGAACCAGGTCAATGGCTTCTGCAACCAGCTCCTGAACAGCTGTGAACGGCAAGCCGATACCGGACTGCATCACACAGGAGGCACAACGCTTCAGGGCATGTGCAGCAGAATTGGCGTGCAAGGTTGTCAGTGATCCGCGGTGTCCGGTATTCAATGCCTGCAGCAGGTCCCAGGCTTCCTGCCCCCGAATCTCACCAAGTACGATGCGGTCCGGACGATGCCGCAGGGCTGCCTTGACCAGATCCTGGATGGAGACTTCCGGGAACCCAGGTGATGCCCGTCTGGTAGCAAACCGTACCAGGTTTGGCTTTTCAAGGGGCAACTCCACCGTATCCTCAATCACAAGGATTCTTTCGTCTTCCGGGATCAGTTTGGTGATTGCAGCCAGCAAGGTAGTCTTGCCAGTCCCGGTCCCCCCGCTGATCATGAGATTCTGGCGTGTGGTGACTGCCTGCCGGATTGCAGTTGCGAGGGAAGGAGTCAGGGTGTTTGATGCAACCAGGTCCTCCAGGTACAGACGATTTTTTGAAAACTTCCGGATAGTCAGCACCGGCCCGCCAAAGCTGCACGGTGGCAGTGCTGCGGCAATGCGTGAACCGTCTGGCAGACGGGCATCAAGCAGGGGCTGTTGTTCGGATATGTTGTCACCAAGCTGGCGCGCAATTGCAAGGACTGCACGGCGGATCTGGATGGGCTTGGGCAGTACACCCGGGACCCTTTCAAGACGCCCTTCCCGCTCAACGAATACAGCATCGGAGTTGATCATCACCTCGCTAACCGTGGGATCCTCAAGCAGTGGCATCACAGGTTTCAGGAATGGGGCGATCAGATGAAATGCCGCCTGGTGCCATTCGTTCATAAACGGCCTTGCTGGATTGCTTCAAAGTAGCCCAGATCCCTGGGCAGGTAGCAGGGTTTCAGGTAACAGTACGTGGCCGGTACCGGGTTGATCCCGTCATAAGCAGCAACGATCGATTGCACATTGTGTAACTCCGAAAAATCCGAGGGAGCAAACAATGGCTCCCGTCTCGGGGCAAAGGACTTGGTAACGCTGTATGACCCTTTTCCACCACCTGCGCGGCCACTCAATAGTCCGACACCGGATTGCGAAGACTCTGAAATCGAGTACTGTTCCTTCAACCGCTCTGCCTGTCCGCAGTATTCCGAGGCGTGACGGCAGGAAACCTCATCTGTCAGTGTCAGGAATATCCGTGTCCGGAATGTCTGCAGCAGTGTTCGCCAGGATTCACCAGGCAAAGCTGAGCGCAGTGAACTGACAGACTGGGTTGCAACCAGTGCGATCAGTTTGGCCTGCCGGGAGAGACTGAAGAACTTCTCGTCACCACCGGGATCGTTTTCACCGACAGTCGCAAAGGCATGGTACTCGTCACAGATAAATGCAATGTCCCGCCAGGGTTGTTCTGGATTCTGCGATATCAGTGGAATGCGTGCCAGCACTGCTCGTTGGAAGTCCTGCTTGAGCATGACCCCGATTGCCCGGCCAAGAGCGGGGTTGGCACCGACTGGCAGGTTCAGGGCAAGTACGCGACCCTCCTCAAGTAACTTCGTCATGGGAGGCAGTGACTTGCGGCCATGCCAGGCCAACCCGGAACGGTAGGCTTCCCTTGGCGGGCAGAAAATGTCCGCCACCTCCGGCTGGTCGAACAGTGACAGGAACACACTGATCCCTTCAATGATCGAGCTGCGCAACCGGGTATCAAGCTTTTGCCAGTCCTGTCGGAACCAGGTGATCACTGCCTGCAGGCTGCGTTGCCTGGTGTTCTCGACAGTGGGCTCCGATAGGCTGTATCCAGCTTTGCGCTGTTTGAGCAGTTTGAGCAGTGCAGGGTCTGATTTGGTGTACATTTCCCCCTTGCCCTGATCAAACTGCCATTCCACACAAGGGAGTGTGCCGGACAGGCGGGTATACTCGTTCACGTCAAGCCGTACTTCCTGCTCCATGTTCAGTTCCATTTGCCCGTCCGTAATCCGTTGCTCGAATCTCTTCTCGTCAAGTACGGTGCGGTAAACATCCTGCAACGTGACATAGTCGTCCACCAGGCGGTGTAGCTGGATTGCAAATTTCACCAGGTTGGTGTAGGCCTGCTGCCAGAAAGGCTCCTTGCCCTTGCCGAACAGCTGGTTCACCAGTGAAGCGATCTGATAGGACAGCGAATAGGCATCAAGATCCGATTCCAGGGGGTTGTAGCACCACTGGCCATCAAGACTCAGTTCCACGTAATCCGGTCCCCGCCCGGAGTCAGCAAGTATCTTCCTTACCGCATGACAGAAATCCCCCTTCACTTCCAGTACAAGCCCCGATGTCCGGCGGCTCGCATCATCGGCGAAGCACCCCATGATCTGCTGCGTGTACGGATACATGCAGCAGGAAGTCTTGCCGGACCCAACGGCTCCGAAGATTGCAACACCGGTGTAAAGTCCTCTCTGCGGAACAATGAGCCATTCCGGAAACGGATGAGGTCCGCGTCGAGTACGACGATGCACTTCACCAATCACCAGCTGACACTCCCGGGCCTCGGGCCAGGGTGGCAAATGGTTCATTTTGTCTTTCACTCCGTGTTTCTCAATGAGTAGCCCGACCACAGTGGATGTAAACAGCAGCAGATAGTATGGAGTGGCAATCCAGCACGCCGCATAGCCCACCGCTAGCAGTTGATAGCTCAATGGGGAACGAATGGCAATCAGGGCAAGCACGGGATTGTCGGCTTGCCAGGGTGCCTGCTGCAGCCAGATCGCGGCACCGCAGGCGGCGGCAGCGATGGCAACCCAGCGCATCACAGACATTTCGCCCCGTTTTTGTACTCGATCGAATCTGCAACAGAGTAGTCATACCCAAGCAATACTTCGTGGTAGCACGAGTGCGCTGCAAAATCGTCCCCGCCACGATGCGGTATCGCTCCACTCTCCAGCCAGCATTGGTAAAGGTGTTGAGTCTTCTCGTTTTCATGATCACTTTGCAATTGCACATAACGATCAACTGCCTCATGGGTCATAGCGCTCCACTGCTGTCTTTCTACAGACAGGCGCAATGCAAAGTACTCTTTCCGGTTGCAGGCTGTGAGGCAAGCTGCACGCCAGCGTCGCCAGGCCTGCCGTAGCCGCAGGAACTGGATTGCACTGTCAGCAAGCATCACCCACTCACTGGATATGCTGCGTTCAGCCAGCTTCACCAGAAGTGGTTCATGACGATTCAGATACCGCTCTATCCCTGCGGAAGTAGCCCCGACATGGGCGTAACTGAACGCAACAACTGGCGTTGCTCCGGGTTTCAGGAGGATCGGCAAGCCATCTGCAAGGCGCCTTGGGTGACCGTTGCCTATGCGCCCCGAAACAGGCAGGATATCTGCAGCAATGCCCAGGGACCGGAAATACTCCGTTTTCTGTTTTTCACTCAGCAGCCAGGTCAGTGCATTGTTGCTATCAAGCAAATAGTCCAGAGCAAGCAGCTTTTGCTTGACCTTGCGCCGTGAGCCTGCCATGCGTGACAAGTTGTCCGGTTGCCCGATCGCTTTGTAGAACGACTGGCCATACAGGTGAAAAAGTGTCTTCCCGGCAACTTGATGCACATGACGGTTAGAACACGCCAGACTGAGCAACTTGCGCTCGGATACACCTTGTAACAGTCCACAGTACTGGCGGTATTGACGCCTCAGAAAGTAACCACCATGCATTGCAACAACTGCCAAAAATCCTGCATCCCGTAGGGAATACCCGAATTTCCCTGCCTGGCCGACAATGTCGCGAACCTGTTCAGCCGACAGTTCAAAGTGCTGGCCCTTCATCCTTGCCATGAATTGCCCTACTGTTGTGTACTTCCAGCTTGTAGGCTCCCCTGGGCGTCAAGGTAGTACATGCGAAAGCCTGCCGCTTGCTTGGTCTCAAGGCTGCTGCTGCGGTAGTCAGGCGTTGCAACTTCGACATCGATCGAGTGCGTCAATGCCCTACCTGATTCATCAGGGGCCAGTCTTGCTTCAATGCGCACGTCAGGAAACACGAGTTTGTCGTGTTGTATTGATAAGCCCAGTCTGGAAGCAGCATCCTCTCGTGCGAGTTCGGCCCTGGTCCCATTCCGGCGGGCACTGTCCAGTTGCCTCCAGGCCTGTCGTTGCAACTCTCTTTCAGGCAGGATCCGTGTCACAAGTCCCCCTCTTTGTTCCAAAGTGCAAATTTCCTGCAGTGCGGCGTGGCAAACAGCCGTATCGTGCAGTATCCGGGAGTCACTTGCTGGCCCATGACTATAGGACTGTGCACCTGCATCGCCTCGCTCCCGTGGATCAATTGTGTTCTCCAGAAATCGTTTGCCCTTGCGTGTGACAGTCGCTACTGTAAGTACTTTCCTGCCAGCCCTGAAACGTTCGAGTTCCAGCAGACCTTGCCCGGTGAGATGCTGCAGTTGGGAACGTGCACGTCTCTGCGAGTCGAACACCGTCCCGGCCAGGTCCTTGCAGTCCACGACTCCGAATATCCCGGTAGTGCGCAATGCCGCTACGCTGTCCTGGGCCAGTCTGAACCGGCCCCAGTCGGTAATTCCACGGCCAGCACAGTGCGTGCTGATAGCCGGGATATCGAGTACCTTCCCGATTTCCCTGTTCTCATCCCTTGCCGCCTGGGAAGCTTGCTGCAGGTGCTCCTCCCGGGAGCGCTCCAGCACTGCTTCGATTGACTCGCGTTCGATAGCTTGTGGCTGCTTGCGAGCTGGATCGCTCGAGTAAGCTGATTCCAGGCTGCCACGTTCAGGTTGTGCATATCCACGGCCCGGGCTCATACCGCGCCCTCCGTTTGAGCCTGCAACCGCTCAGCCAGTTCCTGGTCAAAGGCTTCACCGCGGTGCACTTCCTTTTCAAGCTTCCGCAGCTTGCGTCCTGCATCCCCGAGCCCCAAACGACGACAGATCCAGTACAACAGGGAAAACAGGTTGAAAGCGAGGGCCAGCCCGTAAATTGTGATCGCAGTCGAGTAACGTTCCAGCAAGGCACCGCGGTATGGAGACAGGTAGGTAAATTCGTTCAGTACCAGCCAGATGACTGTGCCTGAGATCGAAACAGTCAATCCGAATGCAATCCTGGCCATGAATCAACTCGAGATGCGGTCGGAGCGGAAATAGGTAATCACCAGTCCCAGTGGATTGACCGGCAGGATCTCCCTGGGGGGACTGGTCAGGAAGTGAAACTCAAGCTCGGAAGTCCAGCGTTGGCGCTGGCTTGCCTGCCCCGTGTTCTCGCGACTGATTGCGGTGTAGTCAACCCGGGCACGGTACGGGGCTTCCCGGGACGGCTGTACCTGGACAGTGTTGATCTCGATGGACACTTCCTGCCCTTCGCCTGCAAGAAAACGAACGATCTCGCCGTCAGACTCCTGTTCCTGGATAGATTGTTGCGCCAGGGAGCGATCCAGGAACAGCAGGGAGCGTTTCCAGGACTCGAGAACCTGCTCCTGTCGTCTCTCACGATGCATCACCACGAAATGCCGCAGGAAATATTTCACTTCCGGCTTGGCCACGTCAGGCTGATAGGTAGCTGCGTCATATTCGACTACTTCGGCACGACCGACTTCGTCGATGCGGACTACCAGCGGTGCCAGGTGATCAAAGCGGTCGAATGTTCGCCAGCACAGGATCAGTAGCCCGACACAAACGAGTGACATTACGCCCAGTGAGATTTTCAGGTAACGGTTTGTGGACAGCAGTTCTGCCCAGATTTCGGTGTAGGTCTGGTTGGTTGTCATGAATGTCTCCTTATCCCAGTCCCCGTTTGCCAACGCTCAGCAGCAGTGAGCCGGCCCCACTCGTAAAGCTGCCTCCGCCCTGAAAAATGGAACTGGTCAGGGAATGGACCTTGAACATGGAAAGAACGGCCACCAGCAAGACGACGGAAGAGTAGAAAAACCATGTGACCTTTGAGTTCAGACCACTCGGGATGGTTTGCCACATGCCATTTAACATGGCGGAAGTCAGTGCCAGAAAGGTCCAGCCGACTGCAGTGTAAAAGGAGAACTGCAAATAGGAGCGCAGCCAGCCCCAGAACAGGAAATCCAGCTTTGGCACGAAAAGCCACGGGATGAACAGAGGCCCGAGCACTGCACAGGCACCGGCAGCGACACGGCCTGCTGCGATCGCGGCCAGCAGCAGGGCCGTACAGATGGCATTGAACAACAGGATCACAAAGGTCCAGATGAGCGACCCTGCTCCCATGAAGAAGTCGAAGAAACTCCATGAACTCATCTCGCGCCAGCCAGCGTGGAACGAGTTCGCAAAGTCCCATGTAATGTAGCTGTCAATGCTGCGGGCGTAGAAGTCTGCTGCCACCATTGGCAGGGTCGCAAAGGGCAACCCCAGTCCGGGAACATCTACTGTGTAAAAGCGCAGCATTCCCAGGCTGAAGGACATTGAAAGCACCATGGACAGCAAGCGTGGCCAGGGAATACCCTGCCCGGAGGATGCAGTCTGGATACCGAACCAGACAATCGTTATGGCAGCCAGTGACCGGAATAACAGCAGTCCCTCGTTCACGAACAGTGGTGCGAGCTGGTTAATGGCCGTATCAATTGAGGAATAAGCCCAGCTCAGCGGGAATGCGCTGGGATCGACAGGTGGTATCGGTGGTGGGGTTGGCAGCAATTGCAACATCAAATCAGCTCCATTGATGGCCGCCTAGGGCATGCGCCAGTTCGGGTTGGGCTGGGCTGCCGCAAGCATCTCGAATTCTGCCGCGGTTTGCATGGAACGAGCCAGGCTGTCCCGGTTCTGTTTCATCCGGGCCAGGTTCGACTCGACCAGAACATCAAGCAATTGATTCGTTATTGCATTACTGCGTAGTTGACTGACCTGCCCAACCGACAGTTTTCCCAGCAATGCCGGCAAGGCATGCGCCTGGTCACTTGTATCGGAGGCGGCCCGTTCCAGTTCGTTAAGAGTCTGACCTGTTGCTGGTGCCTGTCTTCTCAGCTCACCCAGGACGGCCATTGCCCGGATAGAGGCAGCATCCGTCAGCTCAAGGGTGGCATGCTCCTGCTGGATGCCTGCGTGCAGGTTCCCGGGCAATGTGTGGAGTGCAGAACTCCAGTCAGGAACCTGCACGACGGCCTTCGAATAGGCTGCGGGAATGTCATTTGTGCCAGCAGTTCCATTGAGAACCTGTACCCAGTTACCACTGGTGCCGAAAGCATCCGCTGTCGAGCTGGAAAACCAGCTGCTGGCAGGAGCCAGGTAACGATCCAGTCGACCCAGTTCACGCAGTGTTCCAATGGCCCCCTTGTAGTAATCAAGCGTGTTGTTGACAGTGGTCTTGACTTCCTGAAGCTGCTGCAAACGCTGTTGAGCGGCATCCATGATCGGTTGGGCACTCTCAATGGTGACCGGCATCAGTCCTGCTGCATCAATGACTGAATCAGGAAAGCCGATAGCACTTGAGACAGCCTTGCCGATGCCCTTGAAAAAAGCGCCCCAGAAGGGCTGTGCCGGTGTGGCAGCCAGCAGGCAAACGAGAGTAACGATGATTAATTTGTGTTTCATGGGTGTGTCCTTTGGGGATGACCGGGATTGGTCTTTTGAAGAAAATATCCCCGCGACTGCGCAGCAGTCCGGGAACGATAGACGGGCAGGGCGAGATCCGCAGTCAGATAAATACGGATACGGTGTCCTTCCCGGATAGTGATTTTTGGCAGGCGGTTCAGGTAGCGGTCAAGGATGCGTTCGGCAGCCTTGCCAAGTCCCGCACCGGCCGACAGGCGGGTATTGGCGAGATTCGAACTCAATGCCTGCTGGGGACTAACGGCCTGTGTCAGGCCAGCCAGTGCGCCAACTGCTCCTGCAGCGATGATTGTGGAAGTGTAATGGCGGTTGACTCGATCCTTGAATCCTGTTTCCCCGACTTGGTTCATGCCACTGAAACGGTCAAGGTCCACACTGCTGCCGTCTGGCAGGATCATGCGATGAAACACCACTGACAGGCGGGTTTGCTCCCAGTTTTCAACACGGCTGGCAGTGCCCAGGACGCGGGACCCCTGCGGGACCAGCAGGTGCTGCCTGGAGCGGCTGTAGACATTTGTGGATACCAGTGCATTCACTGGCCCGGAAAAGTCCCCACCAAGCCGGTTTGTCAGTACTGCTTCCATGAATTCTCCTTCCCGCAAGACAAACAGGGGAGTTTGCGAGTTGGTTTCAGGAGTGACCTGTCGACCGGGAGGGACGGGGTCCGGGGTAGTTTCGGGACCGAACTGTGTAGCTGTTGCGGTCAGCTCTGTGCCCGCTGCTGTGGTTGAAAGATGTTCTTCAGCTTCTTTTCGAAGGCTTTGTACGAGAGCTGGAGTTTTCAGTGAGCGGTACCGACGCAAGCGTTCCTCCCTTGCGATCTGCGCGGCAATGGATTCCAGTTGAGATGGGACATCAATGCCAGAGTATTCAGTGGGTCCCCCAGCCGGGTGAACAACAACTGGCACTGGTGCATGCGGTAGCCCGTCGGAACGTGGAGGCAGTGTTTGAAGAGCCTCATACATACGCTGTTCAGCCTTGCGTGCTGCTTCCTCACGCATGCGCACCCCAGCCTGGTCGATAGCGTTTACCCCGGTTGCCTGTCCCTGGCTTGGTGAACCCGGTGTGACGGATTGCAGTGTGCTGCCTGCAGCATCTTTTCCCGGATCGTTGGCTTGCCCTGGAAATGACACCAGGATCAGCAGCATGAGCGAACTCAGTCCCAGCAGCAGCCATTTATGCGCTTGTGTAGGCAGGGCACCGGGTGGGTTGGGTATGCGGTCAAGAATGTTCTTCATCGCGCGTCCTGCACTCCTTTGCTGTTGCGTCGGAAATTCAGCTTGCGTTTGCCAACTTGCAGCCAGCCATCCCGGAGTACCCGCCTGATTACGTACAGCCCGTCAGCAAGGTCGAACGGCACCATGGCTGGCTGGCCATCGAGTTGTTCATAAATGGTTGGAGCCTCCAGCGGGGTTGCGGCAATGTATGTGAAGCGCTCATCGCGCCACATTGCATGAATGTTGAAAGGATCGTCAGAAGCCCGCTTGTCCAGAACATAGTCAAACTGCAGGGTGCCTGGATAGGATGACCGAAACTCTTCGCTGCGGGTTTCGAACTCCAGTAGTACGGTTTCGCGTATCTGGCGTTCCTGCTCCCGAGCCAGAATCGCCTGCTGTTCGAAATCCTCCACCATTTGGTGGGAGGCAAAACGCAAGGGTTGCAGGCTGGCACGCTTGGCAGTGGCTTCCTTTTTGGGATGCAGGAAAAGCTTGAGGTCGGGCTCGCCAGCCTCATCGCCAAGTTCGCGAAACAACAGGGTGTAGATATTGCCCAGGTTGGTGACCAGCGTGACGTTGGTGCGGATGTTTTCTGCAGTCGGTTTGACAAAAGCAAGATTGGCAGTGCCCTGTACGCTCCAGTACTCGGCATCCCCGCAAATCCAGTCCAGGATGCGCTCGTCTTCAGGCAGCACGATGGCTGTGGCAAAACGCAGCCGGGCTCTCACCTCGATAATTTCGTCGGGTCCCACTTCAATACTGCGGGCATGTAACGGCAGCCCCAGTGCGGCAATGCCGCTGATTGCCAGCAGTGTGATCCTGATCAACAGGTAATAGGTCATGATGGTTGTTCCTCCAGAGAGTCGAGACCGCGCTCAATGCCAAGGGACCGGATGGCCTCCTGGCGCCTGGCGGCCTCGAAAGGGTTGGTTGTAAAAAGCCAGTAGCTGCGCCGGTCCACACTGAGGTTCAGCACCTGGGCAGACCCCGGCCGATGCAGCAGAAGTTGACGCTTGGGAATTAGCGCCCGGATTGCCTCGGCTTCGGATTCCTGCAACCCGAATGCCTGCATGTAAGTGTTGGCATCAAGCTCCTGGTTGGCGAGAAATATCTTGGTGAGGCAGCTTTCCGAGACGGTGCGGCAGATGTTACCGGACTGTTCGGCATCACCGGGGGACTGCGTCGCAAGAATGACACCGGCATTGTGCTTGCGCCAGGTTTTCAGCCCACTCGCAAGGTAGGAGCCAATTTCCGGGTCAGCCAGAAATCTCCAGGCCTCGTCGACCACCAGCAGCTTCCAGCGCTGTAGTTCACTGGGTGCGGTTACCATCGTCGAGAGACGGTGCAGCAGGTAATAGAGCAATGCCCTTGTCAGTTCCGGCTTGTCAACAGTGGAGGCCAGGTCAAGGACTTGCCAGTCAGCCAGTGTCAGGGTGTCGTCGGGATTATCGAAAACGGATCCCCAGGCACCGCCGGAGGTCCAGACCTCCAATGGTGCCCGGAGATTGCGAGGCAGTAATTCACAAAGGGACGTGAGTGTGCGTGAGCTTGGCTCAAGTTCATAGAGTGAGAGAATTTGCTCGCGAACTTCGGTTCGTTCCTGCGAGTCGCACTCGTGGCCGACGATGTGCAACAGCATGCGAACGAACGATTCCAGGAATTGCAGGTTGTCCGGGGTTGGTCCCAGTGCCCGGAAAGGGTTCAGGCGACAGGACATGGCCCCGGGATCCAGGGAAATTTCAAGATAAGCCCCACCAACCAGTTCAGTCAGTTGCCGGTAGGATCCTCCCAGATCCAGAATGCAGACCCTCGGGTCGTACTTGCGGGCCTGGGCTAGTAGAAAATTCAGCAGGAAGCTCTTCCCGGATCCAGTCGCACCGATGATCAGGGAGTGAGCCACATCTCCTTCATGGGCGGTGAAGTAATACGGCGTACGTCGCTGGGTCTCAAATACTGCCAGGTATTCATCTCTCAGGTGCAAATCCTTGGGATTACCTTCAGGAACGCTCCATAAGGGAGCAAGATCGGCTACTACGGATGCCGACAGGTAACTGGATCGCAGCTGCCTGTGATGGTTGCCTGGTGCAAGTGTGAACCAGGCATTGAGACCGTTATAGGTTTCGCGATGGAAACGGGCATCACAGGAAGCAGCGATACGCAACAGTTCGGGACGTACGGTTTCGTGGACACCCGGATCTGTTGCCCGCAAGGCAATGCATAATGAATACTCTCCGAATGGCACCCCTTCAACTTCAAGTTCACTGAGTGCATTGCCAAGCTGTGAGGCTTCAGCTTCGGCTGCCTGATCCTGCAGCGCTCCTTCTGACTGGGGAGTCCCTTCGCCAGCGGATGCATGGGCCATCATGCTGTAACGTTTCTGGTGATAGTGGCGCTGGGTGGTGCGGATTTTATTACGGGAGTGGTCGGCCGCTTCGCGTCTCCACTCTGCGGCAAGATCAAACTCAATGTCGAGATCAAGGATTCCACTGAACAGGTGTGCCCTGGTGAGTGGTGGTGGATCCAGCAAGGCATAGGTCTCGATGCGCTCGTCGTCCAGCATCAGATGGGACCGGTAGGCTTCAAGGTCACTCAGCGCAACCTGCTGGTCCAGTCCCAGCTCTGAATTCATACGTCCGGCTTGGGCTGCATTCCGTGAGTTCATTGTTTCTGCCAGATCACGGAACAATTCCTCACCCTGCAATGGCCGTATCGGCGTGACATCGTTAACGAGTCCACAGAAGGATCCCACTTCACTTTCAAAGCGCTGGCAGGCACTTTCCACCTGTGTGGACAGTAGGTGCCTTGTCCGCTCCTGGGAAAGCCACAATGCAGTTCGTTCGAGCAATGCCCTGGCACTCCGGGCTTTACTGGTCTTCGGTGGAACCGGGGACAGTTTTGGATCCCAGATCCAGTAGACGGATGTTGTGATCCCGTAGAGCCCTCGTTGCAGCAGATGATCCCGACGAGCAGTCTGGGCACGCCTGACCAGCGGGTCATCGTAAAGGCGCATTGGCAGGTCGAGCAATCGCCGTTTGCGCACTTGCCAGCGGATACGCCAGCCTGGTTTCAGGCTTTTCAAGGCTCGCATCCATCGCATTGATACGAAATCCAGTTCCTTGCCGTCCCGGCATTCGAACGGAGCCCCTTCAAACCGGGCTGCAGCAATCAGTTCGCCACTCTTTGTCAGTAAGGTTTGCTGGCTCACCAAGCCAAACCAGGGTAATTCCGTATGCAACGGGGAAGCTTCCTGGGCATTCATCTGTTCAGTTCTCCTCTTCAATTCGTATTGGTACGGGCAGAACACTGCGCCGGGCGGGGTCATAACGCCGTTTGCAGGAAGCTGAACGAAGCAGTACTGCGGGCAAGGCGGGGTCATTGCGGGTTATCAACAGTCCTGCAACGTACCCGGACCCGAACAGCAGCAGTCCGGCAAGGGGAGCACTGAATGACGAGAAGGCAGCTGCCCCCAGGCAAGCGGCTCCAAAAAACAGGCGCCGTTCGCAGCCAAGCAGTGTCAGCGGTCTGCTGAGTGCTGGATAGGATCTCTTCATCTCGCGACCAGTTGCAGCGTTGCTTACGGAAACAGCCATTGCATGAAGTTCACTGCACCAATGGCCATGCCGACGCCGAAGATAATTCCGGCCATGGCCTGCTTGCTACCGCCTTCACCAAAAGCGAACATCAATCCGCCGATGACAATCGAGACCAGACTCAGTCCCCGGGCAATCGGCCCGGTGAACGCAGTCTGCAACACGGTCACCGCTTGCAGCCATGGACTGGCCTGTGCAGCTAACAGCTGAGGAAATATTGCTGCAGCCAGCAGCAACATGGAAAGCCGTTTTACGGCTGTGAGTGATTGAGCAATTCTTTTCATTGCCTTCTCTCCTTTCGTGGTGCGATCGACAGCAGGAAAACATCTGCGAGCAATCCAGGCCAGATTTCTGGCTGGCTCTTTCGAGTTTCCGGATTGACCAGATTTTGCTATCGAGTCGCAATTCATTGGTATTAGGAAATAATAATCATAAAATAGATATGTTGTCAATCAATTTTAAAAAATAATCTACAAATAGATATATTTTTAATCATCAGAATGTCTGAAAATGGCAACAATCCCTTATAGACAGTGGGGTTAGCGGAACTGAAATTATTTTCTGGCAGGTCGGGAAAAATCCTGTTTTGTCCTGACCGTCCTGCTATTGGAAGATTGTTTATTGCTAAACAGTGATTTTTCAGCTACAAAATCCTTGCAAGCTGGACTTCTTGCAGCTTGCCTCTGCGATTACCTCCTCCAAGCGCTAGTCGCAGCAGTGCAGCCGGAGGAACTCGGCCGCTCGGGAATAGAAGTTGCGGATCGATTCCTTGATCACGGCGGCGCCGAGCATGGTATGGAAGTACTGGGTCTTGGGGTCGGACTGGGAGCCGATCCGGCGGATTATCTACACGACCAATGCGATTGAGAGTATGAACAGCGCGGTACGGTGGGCGGTGCGCACGCGGGGCAATTTTCCGCATGACCGGGCAGCGACCAAGCTGCTCTACCTGGTGCTGCGCAACGTCGAGCAGATCTGGCGTGCCCCGCAGGCGTTATGGCACCAGGCGCGGATCAAGTTCACCATTCAGTTTGGCGCACGCTTTGCAATGGTGGCAGCATGACATCGATCAGATTCCAGATAGCGCCTGGATCGGCGATCCAGTTTGCTACGATGGCCCGTCCGTGTGGGTGGAATGCAACAACATCAGGTCCACACACGGAAATTCTGATAGTCCTTGCTGTCCCCATGGCTTCTGGTAAAAAATGCCTGAACTCTGTCGTTTCCATGGGTGCAAACATATTCCACTTCGCTTGTGGATTATGTCTTCATGCGCCGCTGGCGGGCAATTTCAAACAGTGCGATGCCTGCTGCTACAGACACATTGAGTGAAGGGATAGTTCCTGACAGGGGAATGCGTATCAAAAAGTCGCATCGGCCAGCAACTTTCTCTCGCATGCCATTGCTCTCACCACCAAGGACAATGGCATTGCGGGCAGTGTAAGTAACTGCATCATGAAGTGTTTCTGCCTCGGCATCGAAGCCGTAGATCCAGTATCCTTCTTTCTTCAAACGATCCAGTGCCCGGTTGAGATTCTTGACCCGCACGACAGGAAGTGATTGCAGTGCTCCAGCTGCGGCTTTGGTGGCAGTTTCGGTCAGTTCGGCAGAGCGTCTTTCGGGAACAATCAGGGCTGTTGCACCTGCTGCTTCAGCTGTCCTGAGAATTGCACCCAGGTTCCTGGGATCCTGAACAGAATCCAGCACAACCAGTGTCGATACTTCCGGAGCGTCCTCAAGGACACTGTCCAGACTGGAGTACTTGTCGCCAGCAGTCAAGGCGATGATGCCCTGATGTGCTGTGCTGCCAGCCATGCGCTGCAATGCATCACCGGGCGCAAACCGGACAGGAATACCGAGTTCCCGGCATTCCTTGATCAGGTTTGTTAGTCGGCTATTGCGTGTACCTTCTGCGACAGTCACCCGGTCTATTACTAATCCGGTTTGATGTGCTGAACGCAGGGCAGCTGTCACTGCATGAATGCCTATCAGATTTTGCATGTCCCTGTGCCTATAATAGGTATTCTTATCGGTTCCGTCCCGCTAAAACGGCATGTTGCGTTTCGTCACTGCTGGAGAGTCTCATGGCGAGGCGCTTGTTACCATCCTTTCCGGAATACCGGCTGGACTTCCTGTCAACCTTGAGTTGATTAACCGTGATCTTTGGCGCCGCCAGCAAGGCTTTGGCCGTGGCGGGAGGATGAAGATAGAAAGTGACCAGGCCCATATTGTTTCAGGGGTGCGCCACGGGAAGACGATTGGATCACCTGTAGCAGTCCTGATAGAGAATCGCGACTGGAAAAACTGGGAAGAAACCCTGCCAGTCCTCGATTTTGAAGGATCCGACCAGCATGCTCGTCCCTTGTACCGGCCCCGGCCAGGTCATGCAGACCTGGCCGGTAGCATCAAGTACAACTTTCCCGAGGCACGTTACATCCTGGAGAGAGCCAGTGCCAGGGAAACTGCTGCCCGTGTGGCAGCAGGTGCCTTTGCGAAACTTTTGCTTGCTGAGTTTGGTATTGAGGTCCTGAGTCATGTTGTCGCTGTTGGAGCCGTAAGGCTTGAAAGAAAGGCTGACTGGCAAGAGATCAAGTCATTGGCATCGAAAAAGGAGGTCCTGCTGAATTGCGTTGACTCTGAAACAGAGCAGCGGATGAAACAGGTAGTGGATGAAGCCTACCTGACAGGGGATACCTGTGGTGGAGTTTTTGAAGTAGTGGTACACGGCGCACCAGCAGGGCTGGGGTCGCATGTGAGTTGGGATTCAAAGCTGGATGGCCGTCTGGCACAAGCAATAGTTAGTATGCAGGCTGTCAAGGGAGTTGAAGTTGGATCAGCAGCACTTGCTGCAGCTTCTGCCGGATCGAAGGTGCAGGATACGATTCATTACGACAAGAAGAGCAGGGAATTCAACCGGGGTTCAAATAACGCAGGTGGACTGGAAGGTGGTATCACGAATGGCCAGGATGTCATTGTACGGGGTTACCTGAAACCGATTTCAACACTGCGACGACCGCTTGAATCCGTGGATCTCATAACAAGGGATCCTGCCAGTGCAGCCTATGAGCGATCGGATGTTGCAGTTGTGCCAGCTGCAGGGGTAATTGGCGAGTCCATGGTCGCCTTGGTTATGGCGATGGCTTTCCTGGAAAAATTCGGTGGGGATTCCCTTGAGGAGATCCGGCGCAATTACGACGGGTACGTGAAACAGGTTCGGGACTTTGAAGCCTGGGCAAGCTGTAATGTAGTTGACCGGGTTATGGCTCATGATGATGGCTGCTGTGTCCCATTGGGAGATGTGAACGGATGGATTATCAGGATGCTCGGGAACATTTGAAGAAGATCCTGTTGGATCACTCAGTCATGCATGGGGAGTTTACACTTGCCTCCGGTAAACACAGCAAAGTCTATGTTGATTGTCGCTTGACTACCCTGCGGGCGGAAGCCATGCCGCTTGTAGGATGGCTTATATGGCATGAGATCCAGGCCCGTGGCTGGCAGCCACAAGCTGTCGGTGGTCTCACAATGGGTGCGGATCCTGTCGCTTGTGCAGTTGCTCGAGAGTCCCTCGAACTTGGTACACCCCTGAATGCCTTTCTGGTACGCAAGCAGGACAAGCAGCATGGCCGCATGCGCAACGTGGAGGGTCTTGCCAGTACCCAGGGTGTAAGTTGTGTTGTGCTGGATGACGTGTGTACGAGTGGTATGTCCACTGTACAGGCGATTGAGCGTTCCAGGGAAGCCGGAATGGAAGTTCTTGGTGCTGTATGCCTGGTTGACAGGGAACAGGGAGCCAGAGATGCCATGCAGGAACTGGGCTGTGAACTGGCAGCAATCTACACCATGAAAGAGTTGTTGGCAGGATGATTATCCTTGCATCACGAAAGACTGGTGTTACGGGCTCGAGAAGTCCGGAGTGATGCAGGTCTCTCCGGCGGGACTGCGCCACGGCACTCCCGGTGACATGCCGACCGGGGATGTTGTCAGGGAAGAGCCATTCGCTGCCCTTTGGCCTGACGCGCAAGGCCGTTCCGTTAGCCGGATTCCGGTCATGCCGAACTAGGTTTTTTAGCCACCACATCCATTGCCGCGCGCATTCTCTCCCGCGCCGATTCCACAGACGTGGCCGGTCCCTGAATGCCTGGAAGTGGCCCAACCTCGCCCGAATAGTCGCGGCCTTCCCCCGAATAAACGATGCCCGCGTAGGTGACAACGCGTCGACCTTGACGATCACGGATTGCGTCCCGGTAGATATTCATCTTGTCGATATCCCCGTCAATAGGCTTGTCGTCATCGCGTTTGTGCTTCGGGTTGAATACAAAAACATTCTCCAAGTCCAACCCGTCGTTGACCAGCACCGCGACTTTGGGAATCAACGTGTGGCTAATAGACCGGGCCATAAAGATGGGACGGGCGGCGGCTGGAGCGTTCTACCGCTCCGTGTCTTGCTTCCGCGACCTGACCTCCCGAGAATCAGCTTAGCGTCCTCGCCCGGTGCATGATAGGGCGTCCCATGGGCATCAGTTCGACAGGCAGCTTGGGTAAGGAGGTGACGGCTGCATCGCAACCCTGTTCGTCTACCTGACAATCTCATTCGCGCCGGAGCTCAGCCATGGCAGCTGCGGACTTGGCTAAACGTACGAGATTGATGAATTCGTCGCGGTAGCCAAAGTGGTCCTCGCCCTTGGCGCCCATGGCCAAGGCGATCACATCGTCGTAGTCAAAATCGCCGGTATAGCGGCCACGGCTGCGGAGAATCGGGTTTCCTGTGCGATGGTACCGGCTTCAGGGAGCTCGTCAGTGCGACTGACCAGTCGAGCGATAAGAGCGCTTGTACCGCTATCCGACAGCTCCTGAACGCCAAGCCGAAGAAGTACCGCGAGATTGTTAGTGGTGGTGCAGTCTAACGGGTTATACTCTTGAGAGCCGCCTAATACGTGGTATTCAAGCATCATCGACAGGTAAACTACAAAGGGAAAGGGGCAACAAAACGTGGAGCACTCCATTTACGAAATCAACTTGCTAATTCAAATAAAAAGAGACGGTCGCCAATGGTTGGCTAGATGCCCAGCTATAGCAGTGGCCACCCAGAGCCCAACGAAAAAGCGAGTTATGAAGGAGATCAGAGAAGCAGTTGAGGGATGGTTCGAATACTGCATACAAGAAGGTGTTTTGGAGAAAGCCTTAAAAGAAGCTGGCTTTAAGGAGATATCTTCTGCCTCTTCTTTAGATTTTCCCTCCGCTGCTCCTAATTTAATTGTCAAAAAGGTCTTTCAAGAAGAAAATCTACCCCTATCACCTAGCTTTACCCTCACTCACGATAACTGGTCAAACAACTACATCCAAGGTCTTATACCGTCGGCCCATTTCGCTTCTTATCAGCTCCGTGAAGGAAAGGTTCTTGCGCACATATAACTGGAAGAAGCTTCAGAATGCCTGCCTGCAACTTGGGTGTGAAATCAAGAGGACTAAAGGAAGTCACCGCATACTCTCCGCACCGAGATTGGCGAGGCCAATTGTTATTCCCATGGGGCGTGAGTTGAAAGAATACATCGTAGATCAGACAGCAGAGATACTGGGAAGAGATAAAATGGAATTCAGGAAACATGGTAACGAATGGATAGTCATTAACTCACCACTTAGAACATACCTTCTCCATACCCTTGCCCCTGGTCACTATTCGATATAATCCCCATTTGCAATCTTTCGCCATTTACACGCCATCCAGACATGCTAGCGACCATCACGATCTTGTGTCAAGTGCATAATTACGGATTCCCTCTTGGGTAGCTCTTGTTGTCAATCATTGGATATAATCCCCACTAGCATTACGCGATGCAATAGAGGAGGTCCCGGAATAAGACTGGGTGGCTGCTGGTGAAACAAGCGCACCATGAGTGGCTCCTGCTGGCGGAGCGTTATTTGAATCGACGCCTGGTTGGGTCGATGTGTCGGCGGATCTGGGTGTTGCCGCTGCCGGTCGGCTGACATGGGACCGCTGACGGAGGGAATCTGGCGAAGCAATCGTAAGAATGGACAGGTGTTGCGAGGATGCCCCGAAATGGCGTGGCTCCCAGGCCGTTCGAGGCTGGAACGTCTTCCGCGGGGCGGACTTCGAACGCGACAAGCGCGCGACAACGAAATCTGACCGTGCGGGGAGGGGTTGGATGTCTAAAGGTCCGGTCCAGGCGGTCAAAATGGAAATCCCAAGTATACTCTTAGGAAGAGAAAATCGGGGCTAGATGCAGCGGCTCCCATCGGACACGCATCACTTGCCTTCGCGACCAGACCATGCTTAGACGTACCGACGACCTTCGAATTCGGGCCGTACGTCCCCTTATCCCCCCAGCGATTCTGCTCGAAGAAATCGGCATCAGCGAACGCGCATCAAACGTCGTCGCTGACGCCAGGCTGACCGTGGCGAAGATCGTCAATGGCGAGGACCCACGGGTTGCCGTGATCGTCGGCCCTTGCTCGATACATGACACCACCGCAGCGCTCGAATACGCCGACCGACTGAAGAAGATCGCCGATCGGTACTCTGACCATCTCGTGGTCGTGATGCGCTCCTACTTTGAGAAACCACGAACCATCATCGGCTGGAAGGGACTCATCAACGACCCTGATCTGGACGAGAGCTACCACATCAACAAGGGCCTCCGCCTGGCGCGCAAGCTCCTGCTGGACATCAACGAGCTCGGGCTTCCCACTGCGTCGGAGTTTCTTGACACGCAGATTCCGCAGCACATCGCAGATCTCACGTCGTGGGGCACGATCGGTGCCAGGACGAGCGAGAGCCAGGTGCACCGAGAGCTCGCGTCGGGCCTGTCGATGCCCGTGGGATTCAAGAACAGCACCGATGGCGGCACACAGGTCGCCGTGGACGCGGTATTGTCCGCGCGTTCAGGGCATTGGTTTCCCTCCGTCACCAAACAAGGTGTCTCGGCGATCTTTCAGACCACAGGCAACGACAACTGCCATGTGATCCTCCGCGGCGGCAACACGGGTCCCAACTACGCCGAAGATGCCGTCAGCAAGGTCTGCGCTGATCTGGAGGCCAAGGGCCTGCCCGCCCGTGTGATGGTTGACTGCTCGCACGGCAACAGCGAAAAGAACCACCTCAGGCAGGCTGAGGGCGCCGCCTCGATCTGCGAACAGATCGTGGCTGGCTCACACCAGATCTTTGGCGCGATGATCGAGAGCCACCTGGTCGAAGGCCGTCAGAGCCTCGTTTCAGGACGGACGCTGGTTCGCGGACAGAGCATCACCGACGCCTGTCTGTCTCTTGAGCAGACCGAACCGCTGCTTGAGCAGCTCGCACGAGCCCAGGCCAGCCGGGGATAACCGAAACTTTGCCTCCGTGTGGGCGGTAAACGCGAAAGGCAGGGGCGCTTATAGGCAGGTGAACGTCGTCGACAGGTAGGTGCGGCACGGCACCGCGTTCCGCGGTCGCCCGCCCGAGTAGTGCGCCACGACCCGTCTGGATGCAGCCGCCACCCGGGCGCTCAGCGTTGGCGGCCGGCACCGTGGCTGTGAACCGCAACCCGATCATCTGGACCAACAACTGGACCACGCGATCGCCCGGATCAGGGCTCGTGGCGGCCCGTAGCGTGCGGCTGGCGCGCGCCACGCCGTCCATCACGAACCGCACTTCGTTCACCTAGCCCGCATATCTCACCAATCGTAGCCAAGACGCGAATTGGCGCGAATTGGCGACTGGAGTCCTGCAGGAAGGACCGGAAACCGCGCGGATGCATGGGATGCGGGGCGTACAAGGCATCCGTGGGGAAGCCGCCTGCTCCGGGCCGGCCGGAACGGGGCCCGAGAGCGGATGCGGAGACGCACCGGGGCAACGCCGGCGGCAAGCCGACGATCAGCGGACAGAGCCGGTTCAGCACGCCAGCGGCGGCGCATGCGGGGGGGCCCGCAGATTGCGCAGCGCGGTCGCATGGAGGTGCTGGAAGGGGTGAACGGAGGAAAGCGACAGCCACACCTTGCGCGTGGTGATGCGGATCACGGCGGCGATCTTGAACAGCTTGAGGCGGATGGTGGAGCATTGCGCCTTGGCCATGGCCGTGCCAGCCAGGCCCACCTCCCGCACGGTGTTCATCAGCACGTAGGCAAAGGTTGACAGGTACAGGCGCTGCTGGTGCGGTCGGCGAACAGACACAGCTGCTGCTCCTTGATGCGGTTCTCCATCTCGCCGCGGGCGCAGTAGACCTGCTCGTACAGCCGCTGCGGCGACTGGATTTCGGAGAGTTCCAGGTTGGTCACCACGAAGCGCGGATTGGCGCCCTGCCGCAGGTGCTCGGCCTTGCCGATCACGCGCCGCTTGCGGCTCCACGAGCTGTGCGTGCGATAGCGGAACTGGCGGAAGCGGCGCACCGCCTCGCCGGTCTGCCAGCAGCACCGGGTTGCGAGCCAGCCCGAGCACGTAGCCCACCGCATTGGCTTCGCACCAGCTCAGGATCCCGTCGCGGCAGAACCCCGCGTCCGCGCGCACAGCGCGTGGTGCTCGCAGAAAATGTACAGCGGCAGATAGCAGTGCTCCCGGTAGTAGCCATGATAGAAACGGCCTTCCTGCTGGCCGTGCGTCGGGTCGTCGGTCGCGTCCAGGTCCAGCCAGATCTCCTCCGGCGCTTCCGCCTGCGACTCCAGGAACAGGTCCACCAGCAGGTTGTCGAGGCCGTCCCGGTCCACCAGCATCCGGTGGTAGCGATGCTGGGCGGCCGTCTCCGGACGGCCCAGCTCGAAGCGCTTCAAGGTCGCCGCCCGGTCGCGCTTCCGCCTGCGGCCCGCCAGCAAGGCCAGCAGGCTGTCGCGCCGCAGCGTGCCGTGATCGTTGAGGTCCTCGTACCCGAGCGCGAGCGCGCACACGCGCTGGGCGATCAGATCCGTCGCCCTGTGCTCCACCGACCCCTGCTGGCGGAAGTCGGAGACACACTGGCCCAGCCGCGCCATCAGGTCGCCCAAGCAGCAGTTCGCTTCGCGCAGCAGCAATCTCCCGCCGTCCGACGTCATCCTCCCACCATCGAAATCCGCGACCACGTCGCGCTTGCCGTGCGCCTCGAATTGCAACTTCTGCGCCGCGCACCCTGCTTTCATGAACCCTCCCTTCGGAATCAGTGTAAGATACTGATAACAAAGATATTATACACGATTTAAAGGCTCATTCTCAACCCATTGGTGAGATTTCCGGGCTAGCCGTCCTTGGTTCGTCTTGCTGGGGGCGGATGGTGACCAGGACGCCGTCGCCGTCGGTGGCGTTGACCACGTCAGACCAGCGCCGGGCGCTGACTTCGCTGCCGCCCCGTGATGCCGTCCGTTGCGCACAGCACCCGGCAGTACGAAAACAATTGAGCGGCACCTTCTGCGTGAAAGGCCACTCGCCGTCATTCGGGAAGAGATACGGCGGGCCGGGCGAGGATGGCTTCTCTGGCGCAGAGGGTGCGGCGAACGGCCGGGCATCAAGGGTATCGGTCCGGGGCGGCGCATAGGTCTTTGGATCGAGCGACTGGACGGCGGAACGGAGGGCCTCTTCTTCCAGGCGCGCCATCGCCCAGGCATGAACGGCGTTGAACCGGGTCCGCTGTACGTCGAACGACCTGGTAGGCAGGCGTCCCGAGCCCGTGGTCTTCTTGGCCAGATCCATCTTGTGCCGGAGTCAGGCGTAGTAATCGGGATCGAGCCGGCGAAAACAGGACCCGGCGATACCGACGTCGCGGGCTAAGTGATTCGGTTCGTCGGTCTCCCAGGACTCAAGATTGGTGGCCGCATATAGTGCGGTTTCGCACTGACTCGAACGGCTGTCGGGGACTTCGTCCCCCTGATCGGGATCGTGTCGTCGTCCCCGGCCGTCTGCTCCTGCAACAGTTTCAGAAGGCTCACGTCCGGAACTCCGGTCAGCAGGTCTTCCTCGGGAGATACCTACCGGAGCGAGCCGCCTGGTGCCGGATGGTGAAAGGTATGCCGCGAAAGGTCCTGGTGAAAGAGTCCGGTTGGGCATCACCGAGCCTGAACCCATGCGTCCAGATAAGCCAACCCTTGCCTTATGACCTGTTTATAGCCTATATTTAGTCCGAAAAGGAGGTGGCCCATGAAACTGTCCAGCCAGATCAAGCCGATCAGTTACCTCAAGGCCCACACCGCCGCGATCGTGCGCACGCTCAAGGACAAACAGGAACCCTTGATCATTACCCAGAACGGCGAAGCTAAAGTGGTCATGCAGGACATCGAGAGCTACGGGCAGATGCAGGAGACCGTTGCGCTGCTCAAGATCCTCGCTCTGGGTAGCCGCCAGATCGAAGCAGGCCAGGTGCAACCCGCTTCCGATGTCATTGCACAGCTTCAGGAGCGGCGACAGGCACGCTGATGTCCTTTCTGGTCCAGTTGACCGATGACGCGGCGCACGACTTGGAGGAGATCTGCGATTACATCGATCGACACGATGCGCCGGGTAGTGCGGATCATGTGCTGGAGCAGATCGAAAAGGCTTTCAGCAACCTATCCGAGTTCCCCCAGCACGGGAGCTACCCGAAGGAACTGCTGGATATTGGGGTTCGAGAATACCGTTAGATCTTCTTCAAGCCCTACCGCATCATCTACCGGGTGATGGAAAACAACGTCTACGTGCTGGTGATCGCTGATGTTCGGGATGCCACGCTAGTCCGTCCACTTCTTGGCCAGCGCCCCGGAATCGATGGCCACGGCGACGAGTTCGCAGTGGTTCAGGTACATGTTGATGCTCGCGTACTCGTCCCACTGGTCATCGTTGGCAGAGCCCGAGTTTACGGCATTCAGGAGGGGCTTAAGGTGTTGAAAGCCCTTGCTGCCGGACTGGCCGAAAACCCTCCGGGCAGCAGTGAGGGTGCGGTTGGCCTCCTGCGAGACCATGAAGTCGACCGTCGCGCGCTTGGCCGAAATGTTGGCGTGATAGTATCTGGCTTAGATGGCTGTGCCCAGAAGCACCAGCGGACCGGCGAGAACCAGCCGGCAATAGATCGGGTCACAGGTCACCAGTCTCCGTTTCCATCCTCGGTTACTGCGGTTCTGTTCTGCGTGCAGGGGTTCATGTGCGTGTGTGTCCTCTCTCAGTAGGTGTCGCTCGAAGTCGACGACCATGACCTTAGCCTGGCACCGGGGGCCGGGTCAAGCGCGTAAGCAGGGAGACATACCCCTACTTACGCGCTCTTGGCGTCGTCAGCCACAGTCCCGCATGGATCCGAATGAATCGCTGTGGTCCATGCTCAAGCGGGCGCACAAGGGTACGTTCCACAAGCTGAGCCCGAAGCATCTAGACCGCTACGTTCAGGAATTAGCAGGTATGGCCAGTCGCTGACTACTTCGACCAGCGGCTGCCGAATCTGCCAGTCATGAACGATCCTTATTCTGGCAAGCCGATGGCGCAAGGAACGCTGTTCTAGGAGCATTCGTAATCCCCACCCCCTAGCCTTGGAAAGTTTAATGGATAATTCCCATTTAATTGCCCTAATAATAATGTTCTTGCTCACTTCAAGCTGCTAGTTTCTACTGATAAGTCATGTTCAATATGTACTTCCTGATATGATGATCTTCAAGATTTGCTGTTTATCCGATTGTTGGTAATCCATGTCGGGTAGCGCATTTGGATTAATGTTTGAACGTTATACGGAAAAAGCTCGGCGGGTTATCTTTTTTGCCCGTTATGAAGCCAGCCAGTTTGGCAGTCCCTACATTGAGACCGAGCACCTGCTGCTGGGGTTGATTCGTGAGGACAAGGCTCTTGCGAACCGCTTCCTGCGCTCTCATGTTGTTGTCGAGTCGATTCGTAAACAGATCGAGAAGCATACCACGATCCGGGAAAAAGTCTCGACTTCGGTTGACCTCCCCCTGAGCCACGAATGCAAGCGTGTGATGGCTTATGCAGCAGAGGAGGCGGAGCGCCTGTCCCATAAGCACATCGGCACCGAGCACCTGTTGTTGGGTCTGTTGCGTGAGGAAAAATGTTTTGCGGCCCAGATCCTTCATGAGCGTGGGCTACGGCTCACAATTATTCGGGAAGAACTTACAAGAGTGCAGTCCGAGAAGCTGATCTCGGGCCGCTCCAAGGAAAGCTCCATGCTGACGGAGTTCAGTCGCGACCTGACACAGGAAGCCGCTGAAGGCAAGCTGGATCCACTCATCGGTCGTGAAGACGAACTTGAGCGCATGGTGCAGATACTATGCAGACGCACCAAGAATAACCCGGTCTTGATTGGCGAGCCTGGCGTAGGGAAAACTGCCATTGCCGAAGGGCTTGCCCAGCATATAGCGAACGGGGATGTGCCTCAGTTTCTGACGGACAAGCGGATTCTGTCGCTTGATCTTTCCCTGATAGTTGCCGGGACGAAATACAGGGGGCAGTTCGAGGAACGCCTGAAGGCCATCATGAAGGAGTTGATGGAGTGCAAGGATGCCATCATCTTCATTGATGAACTGCACACTTTGGTGGGTGCTGGCTCAGCCGAAGGTTCACTTGATGCAGCCAATATTCTCAAACCTGCCCTTTCACGGGGTGAGGTCCAGTGCATTGGAGCGACCACGCCTGCTGAATTCAGGAAGTCAATCGAAAAGGACCGCTCGCTCGAAAGACGCTTCCAGGCAGTCAAGGTGCATCCACCTTCTGAAGAAGCAACCGTCCAAGTACTGCTCGGTATCAAGGAACACTATGAGAAGTTCCATGCAGTCGTTTATACAGAAGAGGCACTTGAGACTGCAGTCTACGCCTCGACGCGTTATATTCCAGACCGTTTTTTGCCGGATAAGGCAATTGACCTGCTTGATGAAGCGGGTGCACGTGTGAAGCTTGCACAGTCAAAAATGTCGGATGAATCGAGCGAGATAAGTAAGAAGATCAGGTTTATCGTGCAACGCATGGATAATGCGATTGCCAATCATGAATTTGAGAAAGCCCGGTTTTATTCAGATGAAGAACGTCGGGAGAGGGAGAACCTGCGCAGACTGCAGCAGCAGTCTGAGGTTGATCAGTGCGTAATGGCACAAGTTGACAAGGACGACATTGAGGAAGTGGTTGCTCGCTGGACCGGGGTACCAATGACCGCAATCAAGGAAGGGGAGATGAACAAGTTGCTGCGGCTTGAGGATGAGTTGCACAAGCGTGTTGTCAGTCAGAACAATGCGATCTCTGCCTTGGCACGTACCATCCGTCGCTCGCGGGCCGGGCTCAAGCCCGTGAACCGGCCAGCTGGTTCTTTTCTGTTCCTGGGGCCGACAGGTGTAGGCAAGACTGAAGTTGCAAGAGCCTTGGCAGAATGCCTTTTCGGCAGTGAACAGTTCCTGATCCGTTTCGACATGTCGGAGTTCATGGAAAAGCACTCCGTATCGAAGCTGATTGGTTCACCCCCTGGATACGTGGGTTACGAAGAGGGTGGGCAACTCACAGAGCGGGTGAGAAGGGCACCGTACTCCATCATCCTGCTTGATGAAATCGAAAAGTCTCACCCGGACTTGTTCAGCATCCTGCTGCAGGTCTTTGAAGATGGCCAGTTGACGGACGGGCTGGGCAACATCGTGGATTTCAAGAACACGACCATCGTAATGACATCAAACATCGGGGCCCGTTTTCTGGAAGAAAAGGAACCTCTCGGCTTCCAGGGCAGTTCGCAGGAATATTCCCACTCAAGGGCCGAACAGGATGTCCTCAACGAAGTCAAGCGTACCTTCAACCCAGAGTTCTTGAATCGAATTGATGAAACTATCATCTTCCACTCCCTGACGGATGAGGACCTGCGCGCGATCATCCAGCTGATGGTTGTCCAGATCAATAAGAACCTGATCCGCAAGAGCCTTCAGATCAGACTGAATGAGAATGCTGCGCAATATATTCTTGACGAAACACTCGAAGACCGAAGCTATGGGGCACGGCCACTACGGCGTGCCTTGCAGAAGTACATTGAGGATCCCCTGTCAGAAGCCCTGATCCAGGGTCAGTTTCCCGACACTGCCGAGATCGAGATATATCGTGAAGCGGACGGGATTTACTATCGCCAGCTTGAACTGCTGGAAAACGAGAGTAAAGGTGAGGCTGAGGGTGGCGTGGAAGTCGCAATTGGCTCGCTGCTTTACTCTTTCCAGTGATTGATTGAGTCAGTTCCCATCAACCCTGTATGACAGTTTTTGCATTCACATATCCTGAAATGCGTCTTTCAGGGCGGGATACAGTTTTTGAAAGAGTTTGTAGGATTGCTGGTATCCGGATGCGAGAGCATTGTCAGGGACCAGGCGATCCTGTTCCTGGATCAGTTGCTGGCAGGTATCTTCTACGGATCCGTATTCTCCGCTGCCGACCATAGCGAGCAAGGCGGCACCATAGGCAGACCCTTCCTGTGTCTCCAGTGTGGCAATTGGCTTGTTGAATACAGCGGACAGTATTTTACGCCACAAGGGTGATTTGGCACCACCGCCCGAAGCCCGCACAGTTTCCACTTCCGAACCCAGCGATTCTATGATGCCCAGACAGTCATTCAGGCTGTAGGCAACTCCCTCAAGTATGGAGCGGACGAGGTGTGCACGGGTATGCCTTGCCGTCAGGCCAATCCAGCCCCCTCGAGCCAAGGCATCAAGATGGGGAGTCCTTTCACCCATCAGGTAGGGAAGCCAGAACAGCCCTTCGCTTCCTGCCGGGATTCCTGCAGCTTCAGCAGTGAGTAAGTCGTAAGGTTCTGATCCCTGCAGGTGAGCTTGTTGAGCAAGTTGGGATGCAAGCTGGTTTCGGAACCATTGCAGGCTCAGTCCGGCCCCCTGGGTCACGCCCATGATGTGGTACTTGCCGGGAACAGCATGACAGAAGGTGTGTACCCGTCCTGCAGGATCATAAGCAGCCTCATCCAGATGTGCAAACACAACCCCGGATGTTCCAATCGTGCAGGAAACCAGGCCAGTTTCCACGATGCCGGTGCCAACTGCACTGGCTGCCTGATCGCCCGCTCCACCGACAACCGGGGTTCCTGGATGAAGCCCTGTCAGTCTGGCAGCACTCTCGGATACTTTGCCGGTGAGAGCCGGAGACTCTACTACGTCGGGTAGGATGACCTGGTCGATGCCGAGTTTATCAATCAGGGGGGTTGCCCAACCTCGCCTGACAACATCGAACAGTCCGGTCCCGGAGGCATCGGAGACATCGCTGGCAAACTCGCCAGTCAGGCAGTAGCGGATGTAATCTTTCGGAAGCAGAACGTGCCGGATCTTTTCATAGCTTGCCGGATCGTTGTCCCTAACCCATAGCAATTTGGGAGCTGTGAAACCGGTCAGCATGGGATTGGCTGTCTGTTGCAGGACATAGTCCTGGCCGACTGTTTCATTGATCCAGTCAACCTGCTGCTGGCTACGCTGGTCGCACCAGATCAGTGCGGGACGGATAACCTGACCGTCATTGTCCAGCAGTGTTAGGCCATGCATTTGTCCGGAAAGACCGATAGCTGCAATGTCGCTGCCCGATATTTCAGCTTTGCTGACGAGCTGGCGGATGGATTTCCGGACTGCATCCCACCAGTTCTCGGGTCGTTGCTCAGCCCAGAGAGGCTTTTGCATGATGATGTCCTCATGGGGTGTGGTTACTCCGCATGCAACACTGCCGTCTGCCCTGGCAAGCAATGTCCGGGTGCCACCCGATCCAATATCAATTCCTAGCCAGTACTTCATGTTTGACTCCCTGAGTTGCCACCTTGAGTTGTAGAATCCGGTAATTCTCTCAGGCGAAGTATCTCCTGCCTGACTTGTTCCATCAGTGATTTTGCCATGGGACGTGTGAGTCCGCTGGTCAAAATCGGGGTGCCGATTCGAAGCTCTGCAATCCCGGGACGCAGGTGAAAAGATCCCGGGGGGAGTATCTTGCGAGTGCCCAACAGAGCCATTGGCACAATGGGGGCACCGGACTGTATGGCAATGTGAGCTGCACCTGACTTGAAGGTCCGCATGACTCCCCCTCTCGTCCTGCCTCCTTCCGGAAACAGCAGGATCGAGTATCCGGCCCTGACGTGTTCTGCAGCACTGGCAATGTTCCGGACAGCCTGGCGAGCATCGCTACGACTGACAGGCAAATGGCCTGCCCTGTCAAGGTGCCATCCTATGAACGGAATCTTCCAGAGTCCGGCCCTGGCCAGGATCCGGAAAGGCCGAGGCATCAAGCCAAACATCATAGGTGTATCAATCAGGCTGAAGTGATTTGAAACAAAGACATACGGCTGGTTCGGATCCAATTGTTCACTGCCATAAAGGTGCGTAGGGATCAGGAAGAGACGAGTCAACTGACGGCCCCAGGCACAGGCAATCCTGTGCTGCAGAGTACCTTGGCTATCGATGAGAGAGGATAGCAGGGACAGCAAACCCATGACACTCGTAAGCAGGATCAGCATGGGAATCATCCAGCAGAACGAGCGGAGAAAGCTAAGTATTTCCTTGATCAAGCCCAACAGTCGATTCTATCTGAGAAGCTGCCTGGCCTCCCCGACCAGGAACAGCGACCCGGCAACAACGATCCAGTCCTGACGCCCAGAGGATGCACCAGCCCTGCTCAGGGCTTGTGCAATATCCGGTGCAGTCTCGATGTTTGAATGATGGTGACTTGTCAGTTCCAGCAATGTTTGCGGGCTGACAGCACGCTCGACCTTCGAGCGCGTGAGAATTATGCGGTCGGCTGCGGGAAAGAGCCAGCCAGAACTCTCATCAATTGCCTTGTCCCGAGAAGCCCCATAGATGAGTGATACCTTGCGCCCCTGAGTCTGTTGGGCCAGAAATGTTGCTAATGCCTTGGCGCCATGAGGATTATGGGCGGCATCCAGTACTATTGATGGTTCCTTCCCAACAAATTCCAGTCGACCGGGCCAGTAGGTCTGGTTCAGCCCATCCCGGATGCAGGGATGGGAGACAGTCAAACAGTCAAGAGCTGCAACTGCAGTCAGTGCATTGGCTACTTGATGGTCGCCGGCCAGGGACAACTCCAGAGGGATTACTGAAGTGTTATGAACGGCCTCGAAGTGGCAGAAGCCATTCGTGCTTGACAGCTCACGGACAAGCCACTCCTGTTCAACATCCATGATAGATGCCTGGACCGTGTGGCAATACTTTTTCAGGACATCGTGGACAATTGGAACCTGTGTTCCGATCACCGCCCTGCATCCCTTCTTGATGATGGCTGCTTTTTCATTTGCAATCCATGTCAGGTTGCTACCCAGGAACCTTTCATGGTCATGTTCGATTCTTGTCAGCACAGCCAGTTGGGGGTGGACAACATTGCTTGCATCCAGTCTGCCTCCCAGCCCGGTTTCCACGATACGGTAATCGACCTTGGCTTGCTGGAACAACTCAAGAGCGGTCGCAGTCACGGATTCAAAAAACGTGGGGTGAATGCTGCGCCCATGTTTTTTGATAAGCCGCTCATTAGCGTGGTGAACTGGTTCGACTGCCCCCGCCAGTCCGTCGTCGGACACATCCTTGCCATTGATTCGAAACCGTTCATTGATGTGGCACAGGTGAGGAGAAGTATATAGTCCGGTCGAGTACCCGGCAGCCCGCAAGCCACTCTCGATCATGGCGGCAGTGGACCCCTTGCCATTCGTTCCAGCAATGTGGATGATGCCTTTGGCTTTTTCGGGGTGACCCAGTTCGCCCATCAGATGCCGCATGCGCTCCAGTCCGAAATTGCTCTTTTGGGTAGAGCCAAGCAGTGAGAACAGGTAACAGCTGGCAGGATGGCAGGAATTCATCCGGGGCTATCGGGCAGGGCCACAGAAAAAGTTCAGTGCATCTCCGATGTACTGTTTCATTTCCAGGCGGGAAACAACAGCGTCCAGCATGCCGTGTTGCAGGAGAAATTCAGAACGCTGGAAGCCTTTGGGCAGTTTCTGCCGCATGGTCATTTCAATGACACGCGGGCCGGCAAACCCGATCAATGCCTTTGGTTCGGCAATATTCAGATCGCCCTGCATCGCGAAACTGGCGGTCACCCCGCCAGTTGTCGGGTCAGTCAGGATGCTGATATACGGAACACAGGACAGCTGAAGTTTTTTGATTGCAGCTGAAACCTTGGCCATCTGGACCAGGCTGACCATCCCTTCCATCATGCGTGCTCCGCCAGAGGCAGAGACGACCAGGAGTGGCATCCGGGTCATTTCGGACATTTCTGCAGCGCGTGTGAGCTTCTCTCCCACGACCGCTCCCATGCTCCCGCCGATGAAACGGTATTCCATGGCACAGATGATTACCCTGTGCCCTGCCAGCTTGCCGCTGGCGCAGATTATTGCATCGTTGAGCCCGGTTTCCTTGCGAGCGTCAGACAATCGATCTTCATATGGCTTGCGGTCAGTGAACTGCAGGGCATTGGTGGAGCGGAGTGACCAGTCGAATTCTTCCCAGTATTGTCTGTCAAAGAGCATGTCAAGCCGTTCTCTGGCCGAGATCCTGAAATGAAATCCACACTCTTTACAGACCATACACTGTGCCTCAAGGTCCTTTTTCCAGATCGGTGCGGAGCAGGAGTCACACTTGATCCACAGTCCTTCAAGATGAATGTTTTTTGGTTCGTCGTTGTTGCGAAACCAAGCCATGTCGATCAATCTTGCAATAGCAGAAAAGTATTGCAGTTGATCAAATCATAGCCAAATCAAGGAACTATTAGGGGATTACATACATGATTAGACGTGTTCGATAGCGGCCTTGAGTGCTCCTCGTGCGGGGCATGCGTTCTCGACTGCGCGCTTAAGATCCGCGATGCGACACGGAGAGTTTACCCATTGGCTCCCATCCTTTGTCCAGTAGCCGGTGCGGGGTGCAATGTCGAAGCGGGGAGCGCGACGCCGTGCGGGTGTCTCACGGTCCCACGATTGCCTCGCCGCGGCATGCTTGACCTCGAGCCGGGCCCCGGACGTGTGCTGACAATCCCATGCGGCCCAGTCCCAGCCGTGCGTCCAGGTAAGCCACCAGTCGGTCCCGGGCGTAAACGCGACCAAACACTCGACATAATCGGCGCGATAAACGTTGTTCATGACGGGCGTATCGTACCGGCCCATGAGCGTGGTCTTAATGCGCCGATGCAGGGCTGCATCCTTCGGGTTACTGTCCACTCCATCTTCATGTCTAATCATGTATGTAATGCCCAAATATTATCCGTACCCAATGTTGACAGACTGCCTGAATCCCGGAATTGACAGTCAAGGTATGCGGATACTGGATGTTTGAGTCGAGGAAGCATTTCGTAGCCGATTCGATGCGGAAACTTTGCTTGCAGAATCAGACAGTCGTTGACTGGAAAGGCAAGCGAGTCCTAGTCCCCGATCTGAACCTGTGGCTCTGAGTTGTTCCAGGCACTGATCCTAAGGCGGTTGCAGACCCAGCAAAGCCCATCAGTCAAGTCCGTTGCCCCTTTTCTTGCACAAATGCGACACGGGAATGTTTTGACAGGTGACGGTTCGAATACTATATTCTGGTCTGGTTTAACCAGTGGCGAACTCCCTGTGTCAGTAACCGCTAATCGTCTTGCCATGACTCTCAATGACCTGTAATAACTATAAAGCCTGTTAGAACCCGGTGTCTAACACAAAAGCATTCCCTCGACCCGGAGTATTTATTGGGGGTGTCTTGTTCGTTTAGAAATGATCCCGGTTTCGTTGGAATAGAAATGATCCCTTCCCAGTATACTGCCTCTACGGTGGGAATACTCCCCGGGCGCTCGCCCGCTGCCTCCACCTCGGTTGCTCCTTCCGGCCATCACAAGACCAGCGGCACGCCAGCGCGCAGCCAATGACGGTGCATGGATTCGCCCGCGTGCTGGCCCGGGCCGCCGCCGCTTCAGCTCTCGATCGCCTGCGAGTAGATCCGGTAGCGGAACTGGCCCCGCCAGCCACGCCACGATCCGTTCGTCGTCGCCTTCGGATCGCTCGGGCGGGACGAGCCCCGGCACCCGCCCGATCACTCCCCTGTTCGCCGCCACCGCCGCCCGGCAGAGCGTGTGCGTTACCCAGTACCGGCTCTCCAACTCTTCGTTCGCCGCGCCCTCCGCCTCGACCGCTGTGCGCCACCCCTCCGTGTCGTTCGCCGCCATCCGCGCCGGCACCGCCCATGCCTGTGTGCCTTGCAGCCACGCCAGCACCGCGAGCGTGACCTCCACGTGCCGGTAGCCCAGCCTGCCGTGATGAGCGGGATGAACTCGGCTTGCGTGGATCTGAACGCTTATGGGGCTTACCGCGATTCACTGCTCCTGACAATCCGAAGGCGGTAGAGTTGGTCTAGGGGCCTCTTCACATGCCAGACTCCGCTTACACCCTCTTTGCCATCGATGTCGTCATCCTCTTAATCCTGTTGACGGGAGCGGCCTGGTCTGTTGCGCTCCCTGACAGACGGATTTGGCCACCGCCGCATCGGTATTCCTGGCAGCAGGTTCTGACTTGGACCTGTTTCTGTTGGGGCTTATATACAATCCTAACCAAAGCAACCAGCTCTGCTTGTAGAAAAAACCTAGGAAATCCATCTATAACTCATTGATTTTGCTTGACTTCCGGCGCTGTATTGGTTACGATAGTATTGTTATGAGGGCGCGCAGGAATCACGGTCATCCGGGACCGGGCAAGGCCCGCCGCAAGGGCATTTCCATCGTTCAGCTGATCAGGCTATTCCCAGACGATAAGTCCGCGGAGGATTGGATTGCCTCGATTCGCTGGCCGAACGGGGCGACCTGCCCGCATTGCGAATCCACGAACGTCCAGTGCGGGGCGAAGCATCCGAACATGAGCTATCGCTGCCGGAAGTGCCGCAAGTTCTTCTCGGTGCGCACCGGCACGGTCATGCAGAACTCGAACCTCGGCGCGCAGAAATGGGTGATCGCGGCTTACATGCTGACAACGAATCTGAAGGGAGACTCCAGCATGAAGCTGCACCGGGACCTGGACATCACGCAGAAATCGGCTTGGCACCTGGCGCATCGCATCCGCGAGACCTGGGAGCGGGGCGAGGGGCTGTTTGGCGGACCCGTCGAGGTAGACGAGACCTACCTGGGCGGCAAGCGCAAGAACATGCCGAATCATGTCCGCAAGGACCTGCCGGGGCGGGGTCCGGTCGGCAAGACGGCGGTTGTGGGAGCCAAGGATCGCGAGACGAATCGGGTCGTGGCGAAGGCCGTTGAGTGCACCGACAAGGAAACGCTGCAAGGCTTCGTCAAGGACTCCGCGGACCCGCACGCGACGGTCTATACCGACGAGGCCGGTGCCTACGAGACGCTGCCGTTCGAGCATGAGGCCGTCAAGCACTCGGTCAGCGAGTATGTGCGCGGCAAGGCCCACACCAATGGCGTGGAGTCGTTCTGGAGCATGCTCAAGCGCGGCTATGTGGGGACGTACCACAAGATGTCCCCGAAGCACCTGCAACGCTACGTGAACGAATTCTCGGGACGGCACAATGTGCGCATGGCGGACACCTTGGAGCAGATGGAACACAGCATGCTGCGGATGATCGGCAAGCGCCTGCGGTACAAGGATCTGAAGCGGGCGAACGGTCTGGATTCCGGGGCGCGGGAAATGGCGCTATGAGCGGCCCGCGCCACACGGAGTCTCAGCGCACTGCGGGCTGGCCCGTGCGCTGAGACTCCGCCGCCATCCCGCCACGACCGTCCACGGCGGGAAAGGCACTCGGATTCACGCGTGGCCGAGTCCTTGCCGGGGAAGTCGCTGGTGCCAGGGATTGTTTTAGGATGGACTCCATGACCAAACCACCAGACAAGCCCAAGCGACCGCGAGGCCGTCCGGTCAAATACCCTATGCCCGAGCCGATTCCCGACACTCCCGAGAACGTCATGCGTGCGTTGCTGGGAGCACCGCCCAAGGGCGAGAACGACTGGGACTACATCCAGCGCACAGGACGGAAAACCAAGCGCCCGTAGCCGATTGCAATGAACTGTAAATTAGTTGCTTTGGTTAGGATTGTATATAAGCCCCCTTTTCTAAACGGTTCGCTTTTGGCGTCAGCTAGCCGCGGACCGGCGTCCGGTGATGGCCTCGTGCAATCCTTCCAGCAACCCTTCGAGTTTGGCTTGGCTATGCGACCCGCGCTCTGATAACTGTTTCATGTCTTCTCTCAGGCGCGCTTCCAGCTGCGCCATCATAGGCGCGGCAGGCGTCGTCATGTTTCGTCTTGAGCGCCTTGATCTGATGGGCATGTAGAAAACGCAGTTGGTACACGTAAAACCCTGGCGCTCGGCCTTGTTCTTTCAGGCTGCTTCAGGGACATAGTTACGCGTGGTCCTCATATTTGTCGCGTTTGGATCCCTGCGCACCAGCGGCGATATCGATGATGAACACGATACGGCGTGGTTCATCGATGACGTAGTACGCGAGATGGCTCATGACGGGTTTGGCTCGAATCTTCCACCCGGCACGTACCCCTCGCTCAGCAAAGATCGACGGCATGGTCTCCAGCTTGTCGATGCTCTCTATCATGCGGAGCAGCCAGTTGGCGGCCCGCTGTGGGCAGTCGTGTTCCGTGATATACGTGGCAGTTTTCTCAAGCGCAGCTTCGGCTTCAGGGAGATACACGACCTGATATGTCTGCCTCACAGTTCGAGGCCGAGCCTGTCGGCCAGTTCACGTATGGCTTGCCGAGCGTCCTTTCCTCGTTCGCCGTTATTAATCCGGTCGATGGCTTGGTCCCAGATGTGGCCGCGCTGCAGCTCGTGGACCATGTAATCGTAGGTCTCCGGACTCATTACCACGAGTGCGGCTTCGCCGTTCTGAGTGATGGTCTCGACCGCGCCGTCTTTCACTCTGGCCAGATGATCGCTCATATGCTGGCGCAGGTGGCTGAGAGGGTAGGTGTCTTGCGTGCGGTGCATCGGTAAAACTCCTTGATTATTACGAATATGTACTTAATTCAGTATGATACGGCGGCGGCCACTTGTGAAGTAAAAATCAAACGATCAAATTCATTGTACGGGTTCGCCAGTAATGTGCCGTTCGTGCTGTCGATGGACTTCTTTCTCATTGCCGTGGCTATCCAGAACCTCTTGGTGAAACCGGTGCGCTGCCCTGATAGAGGCCACGCACTACCTTCAGCCTGTCGTGAATGCCCACATGGCTTGCCCGTCAAATTTTCAAACATCCAAACTTTCAAAAGTTTATATACTCAAACATTCGGACTTTTGGTATAATCGCAGGCAGTGATCATCACTATTGCCAGCTTCAAGGGTGGGGTAGGGAAGACGACGACCGCCGTACACTTCGCCGCCTACCTGCAAAAGAAGGCACCGTCACTGCTGGTTGACGGGGATGCCAACCGTAGTGCAACTGTCTGGGGCAAGCGAGGGGGATTGCCTTTCAAGGTCGTCGATGAACGCCAAGCTGCCCGCTACGCGCGCGAGTACGAGCACATCGTCATCGACACCGGGGCGCGTCCCGAAGAGGAGGACCTTAAGGCCCTTGCAGGCGGCTGCGATTTACTCGTCATTCCCACGACGCCAGACGTGCTGGCCCTGGACGCGCTCATGCTCACCGTTAAGGTCCTTCAGGACATTGGAGCCAGTAGTTACCGGGTTCTGCTCACAATCATTCCGCCGCGTCCGAGCCGCGACGGACAGGAAGCTAGGAGCCTCTTGCAGCAGGGGGCAGTACCCCTTTTTGAAGCCGGTATCCGTCGGCTCGTTGCTTTTCAAAAGGCCGCACTAGCAGGCGTTCCGGTTTTCGCGGTTCAGGATTCCCGAGCACAACTGGCTTGGATGGATTACGAGAAGATGGGGAAGGAGATACTACCATGAGCAAGTTTCAGGGGGTCATTGACGTTGCAAAGAGCAGGAAAGACACAGCAGCAGCCAAGCCAGCATCTCTGGCGGTGTCAACCAAACGGCTGGGGAGGGGGAGATCACCTGGTAAGCGCAGCGATCCAGACTTCGAGCAGGTCACTGCCTACATTCGCAAACACACCCACCAGGGCGTCAAAATTGCGTTGCTGAAAGAGGGCAAAGGCCAGGAGTTCAGTGAACTTGTTGAGGGCTTACTTGCCAAGTGGCTCAAGGCGCATATTTGAAAATTTAGATATTCAGATATTTGGTAGCGATCGCGCCCTCGCGGGGCTTCTGTCTGAGGGTTGTGGGAGAATAAGCCATGCAGCGTCAACGAGACGGATTGGTTCCCATCGGTGAACCAATCTTTGGTCCGGGTGATCCCGTAGAAACGATCCACTCCGCCTCGCCCCAGGCGCTTCGCCACTTCACCCAGGCCGACCAGGTGAACGCACTTGTCGGGGCCAGCGAAGCAGACCCCGATTTGGGGTTCATGGCGCGGCTGATGGCGCTGTGCAGCCTGCCCCGCACCAACCCTGGCCACCGGAAAGAGTACATCCGTCGCAACGGGCCCTATACGCTGGGGATGAGCGCCGGGATCAACACCAAGCTCCCCTTCGGAAACCTGCCGCGCCCTTGATGCGAAGGGGTGTATTGCTCTTCCGGCTGACCACCACCGTGGCGGTGGTGGTCAGCCTCGCGGTCTGGGGCAGGCCGTAGCGGCTCCCTCCGGCGTCCCCGACCGTGTCAACGAGGTGGAGGATCTGGTGCTGATTCTCGTCAGCAGCGCCGAGCAGCGCCGTGTCTGGAACGAGCTGATGGCCCGCGAGCATCCGCAGGGTGCCACGCGCCATGTCGGGGCCCAAGTGCGCTACCTGATCCTCTCCCGGCATGGCTGCCTGGGCGCATTCGGGTTTGCCGCCTCAGCGCTGATGCTGGCAGCACGCGACCGCTGGATCGGCTGGGACCCTGCCCTGCGCGCACAACAGCTGCATCGCGTCGTGGCGATGAGCCGGTTTCTCATCCGGCCCGGCGTGCGTTGCCACAACCTGGCCTCGAAGGTGCTGGGAATGTGTCTGCGCCGCCTCGCTGACGACTTTGCAAGGCGTTACGGTTACTCCCCCCTGCTGGTGGAGACCTTTGTTGATAGTAGCTGCCATGCCGGTACCAGTCTCAAGGCATCGAACTGGATCCTTGTTGGCGAAACCTGCGGTCGCGGTCGCTTTGCGCCAGCGGGTGTGCAGGTGCCAGTGAAGTCGATCTACATGTATCCGTTGCAGCCCGCTTGGCGAGAGCAACTCGGCCTGGCAACTCGCCAGCCTATCGAGACGACCGCAAGCCGCTTCCCCCGTAACGGGTGGCACGGGTGCGTGACGACGAGGTGCAAGTTGGGCTTAGAGGCCGCCTGTTGTGTCTTTGCTGGGGGAGTCCACGTCGGAGCCCACGCACAAGCCTGCAGCGCGGAAGTCGGCGTGGCGCATCCGGTTGCGATTGCGTTCGAAGTGCTCGGCGCACCGCTGGTTCCGTCTTCCGTTGCCTAGCCAGCAGCGGCCTCCCTTTGATATGTAATCCCCATTTATTGCCACGGCTCTCTGTGCATGAACAGCAATGAACCTGCGGTACTGATTTGTACAACGATTGGAAGTAGTCAATCGTTCCGTTTGACCCTTCCACCCTTGCTCACAGGTAGCTGGTGCTAACTTCCTGCTTCACCGGGGCCGGTTTCGTTCTGGTCTTGGGACCAGAGCCGGTGCCTTCCCCTTCTCAGGCAGACTCCGTGGAACTCACCGCGTAATTGCTCAGGTTGATCGTGGAATTCCTGTCTCGATCATGTTTCATGCCGTATTCCGGGCAAACCCACTCGTGCACCGGCAGTGGCAGGCTGTCCAGCTTGTGCCCGCAGGTCTTGCGTGCCTTCCTCTTCCCTGCGTCGCAAACGACATGCCTGTTGCTTCGGATTCCTCGCCAATGGCAATCAATCCAGCAATATTGAACATTACTGATAGATATAGAAAGAACCCGAGCTTGCTGCTCAAACCCTGATCAGCTGCTACTCCCTGTTGTCCGTCAATTGCAGCAAACTATATTACGAACAGGTTAATTGTCTGAGCGTAATGGAGGGGTTAATAAGTGGGTCAGGGATTAGGTGCCGGAGAGGTTTATTCAGGGGTCATTTGGTTGAGGTTACTATTATTGGTGGGGTAACCTCCCCGGCTAGGATTAATATACAACAAGTCACAGTTAAATGCAAATGATTATACAGTTTCTTGTATTTACGTCTTTCCTGTTTCCTTGAAAACAGTCTTATACTATTGAGAATAAAGTTGTTACAGAATAATTAAGGATTGAAAAAAAGTAAAAAAATATTTCTAGACAATGGAATTCAAGCACTGACTAGTGCAACAGGACGGATCGGGGAGCCGGTTCCTCCGCGAATATGGAGTGGTGAAGCGACAAAAATGAATTCATAAATCCGTTCCCGGGCCAGTCGGTCGAGGTTAAGGTCTTCAATGATATGGATTCCGCTCTCCACCAGCAGGAGGGAGTGCACTGGCATGGTTTTGCTAGGGGAAGACTCGAACACGATGGTGTCAGAACCAGTGCAAAGATCCCGTGCTCACTCAGCCAGTGTGCAGCTTCGCCGTTGGGTCCTGGGCAACGCAACCTGTTGATGAACTTGCTTGCATCATGCCAGTAGTAGTCCCATCCAGTGTTTATCAGAACAATGTCGCCGGGATGGATGCGAATTTCCTGCCTTTCGGCGACCTTTGAAAGGCAATCTGCATCGGCCATGAAATCAGGGGAGAGCACATCGACCCCCTTGTAGGAAGCGATGTCAAGCAGTACAGCCCGGCTGAAAATGGGTTCGATCGTATCAACGTCATACTTTTGCAACCCGGTGCTGTACGACTGGTTCTGGACTGCATCAATGCCGCCGTACAGCTTTCCGCATAGCGAAAAGAGAGAAAGCGCATCAATATGTGTTCCCAGATGACCGCCCAGGGCAATGGACTCGGCTGCGGAGCTTGCCTTCCCCATTGTGTACTCTCCATGAGTCTTGGTCATGCCGAACAGGTAGGGTGGATGAGCCGGGTGGTGGGGCATGCCAACGTAGTAGGGCTGGGCTAGGTCAATGATTCTGGCGTTTTCCAACTGCCTGAGTATCTCTTCCATAGTTGTGAATTCTACACGCTAGCCACAGCTTGCCGGGGCACACTTGGCTTTAAGTGGTGCTCGAAGCAATGGTGAGATTGAGCTGCTTCCTTGAGGCTGTCTGGACCATCCTTTGTCCCGACACGAGCTCATGGTATGCCTGGCATTAAGGCGAATATGCTTTTTTGCAAGGGATAGATTGTGATATTCTCAGAATTGCTTCACAGCGGGACAGCCGCTCGACTTGGAGAGGCGAATTCCATGAATTGCAGTTTCAGCGGCCTCCCAGTGCCAACAGAGAAGCTGTTTGTACTCTATTACCCACCGTCGGCAGCCCATGAAAAGTGGGACAAGTCCTTCTATGCGGCGGCGCGAGCGCGTGAAGCACTGCAAGAAGCTCGCAACAGTCTGGAATCATTTTTTACCCGTTATGTCCTGACCCGGAAAATTTGGGTAACTTTACTCGTGGGAGTCATCGGGTTTGGATTGCTGGTTTACTGGGGCTATGTGCTGGCAACCGGTTGGGTCCATGCGGGTCTGTTGACACGCGTACTGCTGCCGATTGTTGCCCTGTTTTTCCTGCTGTCATTCAGAAAACGCATGGTTGCATTGATGGGGCGTCTGAGGGCCTGGAAACAGATCGGCAAGACCAGTGCAGATTTCGAACTTGCCGAGATCCGCCAACTCAGGGATGAGTTGTCGGATGACCCGAGTGCGGAGGATGCTGCAGTATTCATGCGCCGCGAGTGCCCGGAAGTTTTGTCAGAAATCGCATTCCAGGAAAATAACTTCAGGGCGTTCACCTACCTGGATTTTGTATTGTCTTCCAAGTTGAAGCACCCGGCAGAAAAGTTGGAACTGCCACAGCAACACAGCCTGTACAGGGATGCCTACTATGTTGGCGAGACTGTATTCTTCAGTTGGCGCCTGTTTCACAAGAACAAGAAGGTTGTACTGGACCCACGTTTTCAGGGCAGTGGCGGCAAACGCGGTGTGATCTAGCAGTTGGCCTGGCTCAGGCCTTTGAGTTGCGCAGCTCCTCCAGGGGGTGACGACGATCCTTGAGGGGAAAGTCCACCACGGAGCGCTGCAGTTGAGAGGCATACATGCCTTGTGTCATTTCCACTGTCCAGCGTCCGGCTCTCTCGCTGCAGGCCGGTTCCCGATCCTGTTCAATGGCCTCTAGCAGGTCTTCCACCATCAGGGCGTTGGCAGTAAGGTACCGCTGCTCACCGAAACTGCGGTGTTCCGGTTCAATTGGTTGCCAGGAATGCTGCTTGTCCGGGACCCAGGCCGGACTGCGCAGGATATATCCTACGGATTTTTTGTCGTAGATCGAGTTAGGAAGGAAAATCCTGCCCTTGCTGCCATAGACATGGGTTCCAAAGCGCCAGGCGTGTGTCGTATCCGTAAGCTTGGAGTTGAAGTAGCCATGGACACCATTGGTAAAGGAAAACATGGCTGCCATTTGTCGACCAGCGATAGGTCCGATCGGTTCATTAGGGGTTCCAAGATGATCGAACTCAAGCTCGCTGCCCTTTGTTGTGATGTGTGCAAAGACCCAGGACGGGTCACCCAGGAAGATTCGCATCATGTCGAAGACATGCGATCCAAGCACGACAAGATCCTCACCCCCGGCACGAAAGTCTTCCTTGCCTCGGGTGCGGACTTCCTGGATCTGGCCAATCTCACCATTGTTGATCAGCTCGAGAGACTTGAGAGTGAAAGGAGAACGGCGCATCTGATGAGCCAACTGCACTTTGACACTTGCTTTGCGGATGGCAACGACCATTTGGTCAGCATCTGTCAGTGTGGCTGCAAAAGATTTTTCATGGTACATATGGCAGCCAGCATCAGCTGCAGCAACGGTCATCTCAAGCCGTTGGTCCAGATGTCGCGGGCAGATGCTGACGATATCCAGGTCTTGCTTGGCTAGCATTTTCCGGAAGTCTGCATAAGCATGTTCTGCACCTGTACGTGTCTTGGCATCTGCGCGTCCTTGTGGGTCCGGGTCGGCTACAGCAACAACCTGGGTCTGTGGAAAAGCCGACCAGACATCACCGACGCCGTGACCATAGTTGCCACGACCAGTGTGCCCGATAACCCCGACTCGATATTGGGGCTTGGCGTTTAACGGTATGGCGACAGCTGTTGCTGTCGCGAGAAAATGCCTGCGACGCATGGTCAGACTATTGCAGCATGAATTGAACCGGCAAGTGGGTCTATTTCTGAATTTTCCGAACGGATCGGCTGCCCGTAATCCCGACCTTTCAGCAGGAGGTGCTATCAAAAATACTGCTGGCTACCAAGGGATCACTCGGCTGGTGAGTCGGATGGATATACGACATCCTGACCCTGGTCTTTCCAGGCTTCAATGCCGCCGAACTGGATTTCGCCCTTGTAACCGTTGTCCCTGAGGATGGCCGCCGCACGGGAGGCCCTGCCGCCGCGCCGTCAATACGCGACGATGGGTTTGTCCATCGGTACCTCTGCCAGACGAGCTTCCAACTCGTCAATGGGGATATGTGAATATCCTGCGATGGCTCCATCTTGCACCAGCTCTTCAGGGGTGCGTACATCGAGTAAAAAGATGTCTTCTCCTGCAGTGATACGGGTGGCAACATTGCTGACATCCAGTTCCTGGGGATCTGCGATTTCGGGTTCGGCTGCTTCGTTCGTTGTCTGGTTGGACATGCCACAGGCCATCAGAATGAAGGCCAGTGTCATGACAAGACAATAACTGGAAAATGATTTCATGATTGCTCCTTATGCATTCCAGCCCAGGGTCGAGGCCTCTGGAATCCGCTGGATCAGGTCGGCTAGTTCAATGTGGTTTTCTGCACCGATCGTGAAGCAATCAATACAGTCCAGTGCGAGAGCGTGTTGCAGTGCTTCGCCGACCCGGTTCCGCAAATCGCCTGCACCAATAATCTTCATGCCAATGATACCCTTGCCAGCTGCCTTGATCTTACAAAGTTCTTCAACCACAGTGGCCGGGTCGGCGTCCATGAGCACTCCGATCGGGTTGATACGAGCCAGGTCAACGTCGATATGGTCCTGCTTGCGGACTTGTCTCAAGGCAGCCAGGGAGTGGCAGGATATCCCTCGCGACTTGATGATCCCCTTTTGCTTGTATTCGTTGACTACTTCCATGGCTCCTGCGCGTTGTGTCGGCCAGTCTTCTTCCCGCACGGCATGCAGTAACAGCAGGTCGATGTAGTCTGTTCTCAATTCCCTGCGAAAACGGTCAATGTCTCCCCGCATGCCCTTGGCAGTCTTCGACTGGGACTTGGACATGATGACAACCTTTTCGCGCGGAACATGCTGCAGGGCATTCCTGAGATGCGGATGGCTGCCGTAGCCGTCCGCACTGTCCCAGAACGTCACCCCGTTATCGTATCCAAAACGAAGCAGTTCTGTCAGTCCTCCGACTCCAAGTTTTCGCGTCTGGTTGGATGCTCCCCGAAAGCCGCTGGTGCCGGTACCCATTGCAAGGCGGGACGGCCGCAAGCCGTCCGGCCCGAGGGTCACGGTGTCATAGGCGAACCTGCGTTCGGGGGTATTGTAGTAACCCGGATTGGAAGCACCGTATAGGTGCTTTTGCATCACAGGCAGGGCAATACCAGCTAGCAGGGATTGCTGAATGAAGTCTCTACGTTTCATGGGAAAGACTTGCCGCCAGCTTAGCACAGAAACCCGATCTGGTCACAGCTGAAAGCCAGGTCGGAACAAACGGATCCGGTTACTCGTTCCAGGGTGGTGTGACACCGTTGACACGGGCATAGGCGATCAACTGGCCAAGGTGCTCGCTGATGTGTCCAGTCGCCATGTTCATGCCACCACGCATGGTTGTATCCCGACCGAACATATTGAGGGCCTTTTCTGCCTCGCCTTCGGGAAGGCCTTCCAGTGCTTGTTTCAAATGAGCGAATGAAGCCTTGAGCCGGGACATTGTTTCTCCACTGTCGGTCGTTGATTTTTCCAGTTCACTAACATTCAATCCCTCTGGGGGAGCAGTACCGAATATATTCGCTACAAAGTAGTTCGCAGATGCGATGTGAAGCAGCACCTCACTCACGGAACGGACTCCTTCACCCGGCCGATAGGTGTACTTTTCTGCCGGTATGGCTCCCGCCAGTGAAGAAAGCTTCTCAGCGTGTGCATCAAGTGTTGCGACCACTTCGTCGCGGTAGGCTCCATGGTGCTCAGCCTCCAGCGCGGGGCTTGTCGCAATGACAAGCAGGGCAACGATCATGGTGAATCGTAGTATGTTCAGCATTTGAAAATGTTCCTTTTCTTGTAAATCAATCTTGCGAATGAACTCCGCATGCTTCAATACTCTCACGTTCCGGGAGTCTTCTCCACATTCCTGCAACTGCCAAGGGCTTGACCTGCTAACCGGCGGATCATCCCCCTGCAAGAAGGTTAAAGAAAACGTTTGCAAGGTTATCTGCCCATACACTGAAAACCAGAGTGAAAAAGGATATTGGCCTGGAATCAATTCGTTAACCTGTGGCGGGTTTAGGACAGTTAACCGAAGCCAATGTCTGACTCACTCTCAACTATTGAGCCACATGTCTTGCAAATTTCACTGCTACAGTGCGGACACTTCAGGATCACAATGCCCGACTTTCCACATTGTGGACAATAGTCCGCAACAGTTTCTTCCTCGGATAGGGTTACATTCTGTGGCGGGTCTTCGATGGATTGCCGACAGTCTCCACACTGGAGCTTGCTTGGTGACTTCATAATGAATAACGAGTGCCAGCAGTTGTGCAGGAAATTCAGGAACTTGCCTGGTGCAGGATCGTTCGTGTTTCAGATTTGAAAGATTGCATGAACTTGCGGAATGCCGCCCTAGTTTTTCATTTTGCAATACCTGTTTCGTATATTTGAGAAGTTACTGCTTTTATTTCATGACTTTGAATTCGCAGTATTGTGTCCATGAGGCAATACATGGAATATCAAACAACTGTTCCTGTATCCAACCACTGAAGGTTTGTCATGGTCACTGGTCCAGGAAGTTCAGTCTTCTTTCAGTGGTCTTGCTGGTAGTGGGATTCCTGTCTGCCTGTCGCGGGAGACAGCAGGATCCTGTTGAACAGGGGACTCACATCACGCGAAACCGTGTCGAGATGTTTGAGTCTCTCGAATTCCACTCACCCCTCAGTGCAGTTCTTGAATTTGGGATTCCAGCCACCATCCTTGAAACACACCGCAGTTATGCCAGAATCCGGGCACAGCAGCAGCAAGGTTGGGTCAATAGGGATCACCTGATCGACTACGATCAGTTCCGTCGCGTCAGAACGTTGACCAAGCGGGTGGAGGGACTACCTTCACAAGGCAGGTTTGAAGTCCGTGACACACTGAATATTCACGTGGAACCCTATCGCTGGGCGCAGATCTTATACCAGCTAGAGAAAAGTGAAAATTATGAGTTGCTGGACCGCGTTCTTGTTGAACGCCTGCCCATGCCTTCTGAAGTCCGTGGTTATGAGATGAAACCCACCGGCCTGGATTACTGGCATCTTGCCAAGCTGGATAATATCGGGCAAGTGGCTTGGCTGCTGGAAAACATGACCTATGCATCGATCCCTTTGGAAATTGCCAAATATGCTGCCGGCAAACGGATCATTGCCTATTTTGCGCTCGGGGAAGGGGAAGATCAAGTGAAGAGCTATGGCAAACAGAACTGGTTATGGTTCCAGTCCGGACCGGAAGATCACGAGTACGATTTTGACAGCATGCGGGTCTTCAAGTGGGATCCGGCTCAGAAGCGATACATTGTAATCCAGTCTGTATCAGGACTGGTTGGCTACCTGCCTGTTGAAGTTTTTTACAATCGTGAGATGAAGCAAGGCACAGGGACTGTCTACCGGTTCCATGTCAAGAATGAAGATGAGCTGGAGCAGCGTACATATCTATTTTCAAATGGCCGTGTGCATCGAATATCGGACCAGCCGGACAGCTTGGCCTACCGTCTTGAACCACTCAGTGGCTATGACAGGGTCTATAAGGATTCTGCCTACGTGGTGCGGTAACGGTGCAGGATGCCGGAGCTCCAGTTCATCCCTCCAGTCCTGAATAGTACTGAAGATATCAAGGTTGTGCGCAAACCCTTGCTTGGGTGCTGAAACTGAACAGTCTTTGGAAACTTGTGATTTCCAGAAGTTTCCAAGGCTTTTCACGACAGATCTTGTTGTGGCGGTTAATGTTCGACAAGTTGTTTTAATTCAATAGCTTGAGAGTCTTGCAAGTTCTTGGATAGCAAGTTATTCCGGTCGCAGTTGGTATAATGTTGGAGATGCAGCCGCGTATCCTCCGTGCCTGCAAGCAATTGCATACGGACTGCACCCCTGTGTGGTTCATGAGGCAGGCAGGGCGTTACATGCCCGAATACCGTAGCCTGCGCAAGAGCCATTCCATTCTCGAGATTTGCAAGACGCCGCAACTTGCGGCCGAAGTGACCTTGCAGCCAATCAAAGCACTCAATGTTGATGCGGCAATCATCTTTGCCGATCTGCTACTGCCGCTTGAGGCAATGGGACTGCGAATCGAGTTCATCAGCGGGGACGGACCTCATGTGTATCATCCGATCCGCTCGCCCAAGGATGTTGCGCAACTCATTACGCGCCATGTCTCCGACCTGGACTATGTTGGTGAATCCATCAAGCTGGTTCAGGAAGAACTGGATGGGCGTATTCCCCTGATTGGCTTTGTCGGGGCGCCGTTCACAATGGCCAGTTACATGATTGAGGGGGGTGCTTCCCGCAACTACATGGCAACCAAGAGCCTGATGTGGAGTGAGCCCGAGACGTGGAAAACATTGATGGAGAAACTGGTTGATGTACTGGCTGGTTTTGCGTCTTTGCAGGTATCAGCTGGAGCGGACATTATCCAGGTGTTTGACAGCTGGGTAGGAAATCTGGCTCCAACAGATTACGAACGTTATGTACTGCCCTACTCAAAGCAGTTGATCCGGCGCATCCAGAATACTTCCGTCCCTGTGATTCATTTTGGAACCGGCAATGGCTCTTTCCTTGAAACATTCTCTAAAGCAGGCGGGGAAGTGATCGGACTGGACTGGCGTGTTGAAATCGCCAGTTCCTGGAATCGGGCCGGTCGCTTTGTTGCTGTACAAGGCAACCTGGATCCAATTGCCTTGCTGGCTCCTCTCCCGGAACTCAAGAGCAGGGTGTATAACATCCTGAACAGCGTGGCGGGTCGAACCGGGCATATTTTCAATCTCGGGCACGGCATCATCCCTGAAACCCCGGTGAATAACGTCAAGGCAGTGGTTGAGATGGTCCACGAATACAATTGGGTCATTTCTGAATAATGCACGTTGCAATCGTCGGAGGAGGTATCTCCGGGCTGACAGTTGCGTACGACCTCGGACGCAGAGGGATTCCCTGCACGCTTTACGAGTCGGAGCCACATCTTGGCGGTGTGATCCGGAGCACTCGTGTGGAGGGCTGTCTGGTCGAAGGTGGTCCGGACAGCTGGCTGGCTGAGAAGACCTGGTTGCTGGACCTGTTGCGTGAGATAGGTGTCGAGGACCAGGTAATTGGCTCGAACAACCGGATGAAGAAGACCTTCATTGTGCGCAAGGGGCACCTGGTGCAGTTGCCTGCCAGCATGCGGTTGCTTGCCCCCTCCAGGCCGTGGCAGATTTGCAGTTCAAAACTATTCAGCCCTGCGACAAAATTACGCATGTTCCACGAGTGGTTTCGGAATCCGGCAGATCGGCAGGATAGATCCGTTGCCGAATTTGTCAGGGATCACTTTGGTGACGAAGCAGTGGAATACCTTGCCCAGCCGATGCTGGCAGGGGTCTATGGTGCGCAACCCGAGGATCTTTCCGCCAGGCAGGTTATTCCTCGTTTTGTGGAATACGAAAAACAGTATGGAAGCATTCTGAAAGGGGTGTATCAGAATCGACGGAATCGACTCGCAGGTTCCATGTTCCTGTCGCTCAGAAACGGCATGGGGTCGCTGGTTCATGCCCTGGAGCATCGCATTGCTGGCCATTGCGAGGTTGTGAACGGCTGCGTACAGAAGGTATGGAAAGTGAATGGTCGATGGCAACTTCAGCTGGAATCGGGTGCTGTTACTGCGGACCATGTTGTGATTGCAACACCTGCCCATGTGGCCTCTGCATTACTCAGGGAGTCGACGGAAGAAATGAGCAGGTTACTGGATTCGATTGTGTACGGATCCTCGATCACGGTCTCACTCATTTATGCGAGGGAGCACTTCAGGCACTCACTGAATGGTTTTGGAATGCTTGTTCCCCGTATAGAAGGGCGCTCAATAGCTGCCTGCACCTGGGTCAATTCGAAATTTGAGGGACGGGTACCACAAGGTTCAGTCCTGTTGCGAGCATTTCTGGCTGGTGATTCTACCGACAGGATGATGAGTGCAGAGGATGAGGTAGTCCTGGAACTGGTGCACAGGGAGTTGGGAGACTTGATGCAATACGACTCGCAATATGTTCGAGGGCAGGTTTATCGCTGGAAACAAGCCCTGCCCCAATATGCGGTCGGCCATGAAGCGGTTGTGCAGAAAGTCGAAGCAAATCTTGCCCACCTGCCGGGTCTCCACCTGGCTGGGAACGGTTTTCGGGGCTTGGGGATCCCTGATTGTGTGCTTCGCAGTCGGCAGATTGTGGAAACAATCGCTTCTGCAGGCGCCTAATCGGGTTGGCGGCGCACGGCCAGGATGGTCATGTCATCTGCCTGTGGGGCATCCCCGCAGAAACTGCTGACATCCTGGACAATCGTTTCAAGAAGCTGTTCTGGGGAACTGGATGTGTTCCTGATTGCGACTTGCCGGAGTCGGTCTTCCCCGTATTCCTCAAATCCCCGGTTCATGGCTTCACTGAAGCCATCGCTGTAAACAAGCAGGGTCTGACCGCGTAGTAGTTCGACCTGTCCCCGCTGATAGTCATACCCTGGCAGGACGCCAAGAACAGGCCCACCTGTTTCGAGTAACACGGGCTTGTTCGTACCGTTCAGTAGCAGGGGTGGGTTGTGTCCTGCGTTGCAGTATTCAAGGCAGTGAGTTGATGTATCCAGTACGCCATAGAACATGGTTACGAACTTGTCCGAGTCTGTGCTGGCATGTAGCATGTCGTTTGAGTTGGCAACGCAGCGTTCGGCATCTCCAGCCAAACGACTCTGCCCGCGGATCGTGGCCTGCACGTTGGACATCAGCAGGGCAGCAGTGATGCCCTTGCCGGATACATCGGCCAGGCAAATGCCAAGCCGGTTTTCAGCGATTTGCAGGAAATCAAAGTAATCGCCACCCACCCGCAGGGCGGGTTCAGAACGTCCCGAAATCTCATAACCTTCGACACAGGGCGGCTGCTTGGGAAGCAGATTCTGCTGGATGTCGCGAGCCAGGTGCAACTCTTTCTGCAGCAGTTCGAATTGCTTTTCCTCTTCCGCCAGACGTGCATTCTCGACAATCTGGGCAGACTGTGTGGAGATGATACTCAGCAGCCGCTGGTCGCCCGCTGTGAAGTCAGCCCCATTGCGTTTGTTAAAGACATTCAGGATACCGATCAGGCGACCCTGGAGTTTGAGGGGAACACACAGCAGGGATCGGATTCCATCGGGAACTGTTGGCATCAGGAAACGCTGTTCAGTTGTGAAATCATTCACGACCAAGGGCCGTTGGTTCTTTAGCATCCAGCCGTTGATCTGTTCGCTGAGTCGCAGGGGCATGACGGTGACGTCTGTTTCCACCTTGCGGACCATGGTTTTCAAGGCAGAACCATGCTCCAGTTTGTCGAACAGCAGCACGGCACCCTGTTCGACCTTGAGGTGCTTGACACATTTCTGGACAATCAGGTCAACGATTACATTCAGTGCTGAAGTAGAGGAGACAGCTGTTGAAACTTCATTGAGGATTGAAAGTTCTTCAATGGCGAGCTTCAGGCGCTCATTCTCAGCACTTAGCTGCTTGATCAGTTTTTCTTGATTCATGGGGGTTTGAACAAAAACTGGAAAGCTGGACTTGTTGTAAAGGATATCAACCGGTGCGAGTGCCTGTTTCCCTTTTCCTTTCGACGAGTTCCAGCAATACTCCACCCGTATCGGCCGGGTGAACGAAAACATAACGGTAGCCTTCGGCTCCAATCTGGATCTTGTCGTTGACCAACCTGCGACCAGCCTGATGCACGGCTTTTGCAGAGGCATCAAGGTCGTCAACCCCCATGGCAATGTGATGCATGCCTTCACCCTTGCGATTCAGAAAACGGGCGATCACGGAGTCCTGAGAGACTGGCTGCAGCAGTTCGATTCGGCAGTTGCCGACCGGGATCACTGCTGCTTCCACTTTTTCATGCTCTACGATTGTGCGATGTGACGGCTCAATGCCGAGGGTATCTTGATAAAAACCCAGTGCATCATCAATAGAACGCACTGCGATGCCAATGTGATCAATCGTCATTACTTGAACTTTTCCTGAACCTGGCCCAGCATCTGCCGGATGTACATGTAGGGGTTGAGTGTACCGCCAGCAATTTTAACCGCAGCATCCTCCATCATGGCTGATAGTGAGTGGCCTTTAGACAGCGCTTCCGTGACATTCCTGGAAAGTTGTTCGTGAAGGCGCTGTTTCCAGTAACTTGCATCAGCTGGACGAGGGGTAATCTTCTGCAGTGCGCTTGCCAGTTCCTTGATGCCCTTGTTGTTCAGTGATTCAGTCCGCAGGATTGGAGGTCGTGATACGTCTGCAGGCAGCAGTGTAAGCATGGCTTCAAGTTGTGCTTCCAGGCGATCGGATCCAGGCAGGTCGGCCTTGTTGATTACAAACAGGTCGGCGATTTCCATGATGCCGGCCTTTGCGACCTGAATGTCATCACCCGAGGAAGGAGTCAGGATGACCATCACTGTTCCAGCAAGTTGTACAACATCCACTTCACTTTGTCCAACACCAGCAGTCTCAATGAGAATGATGTCGCGTCCCGAGGCCTCGGTAACCGTCAGGAATTCCTTGACACTCGGGGCCAGCCCGCCCAAGGTGCCTCGTGAAGCCATGGATCGGATGAATACTCCCGGGTCTGCGTAATGCCTTTGCATGCGGACACGATCCCCGAGAATCGCCCCACCCGTGAAGGGGCTGCTCGGGTCGACTGCCAGGATGGCAACACTCAATCCTTCGTTTCTGTAATGTTGGATCAAGCGGTCTGCAAGCGTACTTTTTCCTGCTCCCGGTGCCCCTGTTATACCGATAAGTTTCGACCTGGTCGAATGAATGTAGAGCTCGGAGAGGAGGTCTGTGCTGGACGGGTCGTTGTTCTCAACAAGGCTGAGGGCCCTTGCAAGGGCTTGCAGGTTGCCGCCACGCACCTGCTGGGCAAGTTCCAGGATCCGGTCGTTCACACCTGTTCCCCCCGGAGGGTACTGATTGTTTCCTGAGGCCGGTCTGCTGCTGTGACCCCGGAGTTTCCAGCTGTGGTAATAGTGGTGTTGTGGCAAGTAAGATACCTGCAAGTCACAAGATTGATCTGCTGGGCTGGCATTCAGCAAAGCCTTTTTGATTGTAGATAGTTTGCAGATGAGGGAATCCCTGTCCGTACTATTTCGGGGTTTGAGTATCGCGAACGCCGGTCCGCTTCCGGTAATGTGTCTTTATGCCAGTTCCCGGCTCCTCTTGGCCTTTTTTTGTTTGATTCCGGCAACAAGTTGGAACCCGGCTGATCCAGGTAATTGCAACTTAGTTCGAGAATGTTGGCTGCTGTTTATGAGAAATACATTTTCGAGCTCAACGGTTTCCCCGAAAACTTACAAGACTTGTTGAGATAAGTAAAGACAGCAACATGGATGCCAGATGCAGTTGTGGCTTCCCTGTTCCTCAAGGAGCAAACTTTTGTTCCAATTGCGGACAGGACCTGAGACCGATGGATCTTTCACAGGATTCCGAACAGCAATCAGCTGTTGAGCGAATTGTAGTGCAGGAACAAAAAGTTGCGGACCCACGTCAACGGAGGCTCAATACCGGGGGGCATATTGCAGAGAACGGCAAGTCCGGTTCAGCGGCAGACCTTGATGATTTGTTGAGGAACCGGTTCGGACATGACAGCTTTCGGTTCCGCCAACAGGAAGTCTGTGAAGAGGTGATCAAGGGGCGGGATGTGTTGCTGGTAATGCCTACCGGAGCAGGCAAATCGCTCTGTTACCAGTTGCCTGGCATTGCACGAGGGGGAACGACCCTTGTAATCAGTCCCTTGATTGCGCTCATGGAGGACCAGGTTGCGAAGCTGCAGCAGTCCGGATTTCGTGCTGAGCGCATCCATTCCGGTCGAGAGCGCAATGAATCGAACCAGGTTTGCATGGATTATCTGGACCAGAATCTTGATTTCCTGTTTATTGCACCGGAGCGTTTGAGTGTGCCCGGATTTCCGGAATTACTTTCCAGAATAAAACCGGCACTTGTTGCGATAGACGAAGCACACTGCATTTCCATGTGGGGCCATGACTTCCGTCCGGACTACCGTCGGATTGGTGGCCGGTTGCCGATCCTGAGACCTGTCCCTGTCATCGCCATGACGGCTACAGCTACTCCTCGTGTGCAACAGGATATTGTTGCGCAACTCCAGCTGGTTGACTTCGTTCCGGCGATCTCTGGATTCCGTCGCGACAATCTGTCGATTGAGTTTGTGCAAATGACTCCATCCAGGCGGATCCAGTGCCTCACTGAGTTACTGAGGGACGATGCCCGGCGTCCTGCAATTGTCTATGCCCAGACACGCAAGGAGGCAGACAATTTTGCAGAACAACTGCAGGCAGAATTCCTGGCTGCTGCTTACCATGCGGGGATGAATTCCGAAACCAGGGACAGCACGCAGGCAAGTTTCCAACGAGGCCAGCTTGATGTGATCGTAGCAACGATTGCCTTCGGGATGGGGATTGACAAGCCTGATGTCCGGACTGTTGTCCACACTGGCTTGCCACGATCGATCGAGGGTTACTACCAGGAAATTGGAAGGGCGGGCAGGGACGGACTGCTTTCAAAGGTTGTGTTGCTGCATTCCTGGGCAGATCGCAAGATGCATGAGTATTTCCTGGACAAGGATTACCCGGAGCCCAGTGAACTGGACAGGATATTCCGGATCTTGACTGATACGCCTCGCTCACTGCAGGAGCTTGCTGACCAGCTGGGGCAGGAAATGGAAGATTTCGAGAGGCGAATCGAGAAGCTTTGGGTTCACGGAGGAGCACGAATTGATCCAGATGAGAATGCTGTTCGCGGTGACGGAAAGTGGCGCAGCAGCTATGAGCGTCAAAGGAATTACAAGATTGCACAGCTGAAACTGGTCAGTGCATTCACAAGTTCACACAATTGCCGCATGCTTGACCTGGTGCAGCACTTTGGTGATACGGAAGATTCGCTTCAGCCCTGTGGCATATGTGATATTTGCAACCCGTCGGCTTGTATTGTCCTGCAGTTTCGTGACCTGAGTGTTCATGAATCGGAAGTCGTCAAGCGAGTAGAGGATACCTTGCGAGCGGTCGACTCCCAATCCGTTGGCAAGCTGTTTCGCGACGGGATCGAACCGATGGGACTTGAGCGCAAGGAGTACGAACGGCTGGTTGCTGGCCTGGTCCGGGCAGGTTTGGCCCGAATCACCAGGGATTCGTTCGAGAAAGATGGCAAGGTAATCGAGTACCTCAGGATACGGATGACAGACAAGGGACTGGCCAATCACCAACCCTTGCATCAGGTTGTCAAGGTAGTTGCAGACCTCCAGAAGCCCAGGAAAGGAACCGGGAGTTCTTCCTCTGGCAAAAAGGCTAAGAAGAATCTGGAAAAGGCGGAAGGGCAATTCGGGCTGACAAGGAAATCGCTTGCATCAGGGGAGGAGGAAACCCTGGTCACAGCGTTGAAGGCCTGGCGAAAAGATGTAGCCCAAAAAAGAAAGATCCCGGCCTTCAAGATCTTTCAGGATCGTGCCTTGAACTCTTTAGTCGACCGCATGCCCGTCAACAAGGAACAACTTCTGGACGTAGTCGGGATTGGTCCGGCATTCGTGAATAAATATGGAGATAAAATCCTCAAAATCATCCGCAGTGCCAGCAATGAGCCGTAACAGTCAGGGTGAGTCGAACTGTTCACCAGGTTTACTGCATCTCTGGTTAGCAAGCACTTTCTGGGAATCAGCAAGATACTCATGAAAGTCCTGTGCAACTTGCTGGAATAATAGGAAAAGGATATGGATACCAACTGTACTTGTGGCTGCCCGATTCCACGAGGGGCAAGTTTCTGTTACAACTGTGGCCGCCCATTAAGACCCATTGAGGTTGCCCTGGATCCTTCTGCAGTACCGGCTGATCCAGTAGACTCCATGGTTGAAGTGAAAACCATTCAGGTAGGTGGTCAAGAAAGCATTCGGGCGTCGATCCTGCCAGCACTGTCCGCCTCTGTGTTGATGATGATTCCGATGGCAGGGTTTTTCTTTTTCATGATCTATCCGGCAGCGGGATACATGACTGTTGTCTCGTTGCTTAAAAAACATGACTCTCCAGTGAGTTTGCGCAAGGGGTGCGGATTGGGGGGAGTTACTGGAATATTCAGCTTTGTTGTTCAACTGGTATTTATTGCCGTTGCCATGCTCACAGCTGGCAGTAACTCTCTCATGGAGTCTGTCCGCAAGCAGGAAGGGAATCTGATTCCTGCAGAGATCATTGATCAACTGATGAATGATCCGACCATGTTTATGATGATGCTTGTCGCAGCCTTGCTTGTGCAGGGTGTCGTGATGATTGGACTTTCTGCCTTGGGTGGTGCCGCCGCCATCAAGTTCAATCAATCGAGCTGATAATGGCAGGAGTTCAGCTCTGACCAGTGCGTTAAACTTTCAGGATGGAGTTGGAGAAGACTGCCGAGACATATAGCAGATCCGAAATTCGGCGGATCCTTTCTCTTAAGGAAAACAGTCTGCGTGCGTGGGAACGACTGTGTTTGGTGAGAGCGCAGGATTCCTACGATTTCGAAGGCTTGATAGCGTTAAGGACCCTGCAGAGACTCAAGGAGAGCAAGGTTTCTCCGACGAAGATGCAGAAGGTCATGCATTCACTCAGGCTCCGTCTGTCAGAAGTCGAAAAACCCCTGCAGGAGCTCAAGATAGTCTCTGATGGGACCAGGATTTCGGTTGAGTTGCCTGGGGCAAAGATTGAAGCCCTGACCGGGCAGATGCTTTTCCAGTTCGATACCAAGGCCCTTCATTCTGTGGCGACCATAAAGGCACAGAGCGAAGTGGATGGCTATCAAAGACTGAGCAGCACGGAGAGCCTGTTCCAATATGCCCTTGATCTGGAGCGGGCGGGGGCACACGGCAATGATGTTATTGAGGTTTATGAAAAGGTTCTTTCCCTTAATCCGGATGCAGCCGGAGCCCTGATCAACCTGGGCACACAGTTTTACCTGCAGGACCGGTTTAGCAGGGCGGAAAAATGCTACGAAAAAGCCTTGAATATTTTTCCCGGATATCCCCTGGCTCACTACAATCTGGGTAATCTGTATGAACAGTCAGCTCGCCTTGAGGAAGCAGTAATACACTACCGGTCCGCGATTCTGCACGAAGAGAGTTATGCAGATGCCTATTACAACCTGGCCTTGGTCTATGAACGACTGGAGCAATTCGGGGAGGCCAGGAATCACTGGCAGGCTTATCTGAAGCTGGATCCTTCAGGTCCCTGGGCAACCATAGCGCGTCAGAAACAGGAAAGGCTTGATCATCATATCTCGGACGAGGTAATGACAAAGGCCAACCCGACAGCCCGGAATTTGCCAGACATTGACCACTAGGGATCTGTTTCCACTGCAGTTGCAACCATAATGCGCCCAAAATAGTGCCAATTGCCTGGCCTCGCGCTCAGAAAATCTTGTTTGCTGTTTAACTCCTAACGACCGCCAGTGGGACGAGGATATTCAGCCGGGCGTGGCTATTAAAGGAGCGCGGGCTGGATATGCTCTTCAGGTGTCGTGACTGGCAGGCTACTGGCTAGCTCGCTTGGCATCACGAAGCAGGGCAGCGAGTCAGGACTGGACAAAGCAGGGTTGGGCACGGCTCCCGCCTCATTAAGGTGCACGCTACCCGTGACCCGATCCTGAACTTTGGTGGCCCTCGTGCCAGATCACCATACTGCGCTGCTCCCTGCACAGTCCAGCCCTGCCTCTTGCCAACGACTTCAAAAGCTTCCGCGTCTAAATCCTGAGCTGCTACGCCCGTCGTTGGCTTATCGTGAAGTATATCTCCAAGCAGTTTGTCTTCTTCCACCGCAACTGACTCTCCACTTTGGTGATCAAGGTCGACTTCGAGCTCAGGATAACGTTCTGGCCTACTACCTCTTCCGGCTGCTCGCACTTGACCTGCTCAGCGGCTTCCAGCGGCTCACGCAGTGCAAATCTTTTTCAAGTAGTTGCTATTTACCAGCCCCGGCATCACTTTAAAAAGACCTCTGCCCGCATATCTCACCAATCGTAGCCAAGACGCGAATCGGCGCGAATTGGCGACTGGAGTCCTGCAGGAAGGACCGGAAACCGCGCGGCTGCATGGGATGCGGGGCGTACAAGGCATCCGTGGGGAAGCCGCCTGCTCCGGGCCGGCCGGAACGGGGCCCGGGAGCGGATACGGAGACGCACCGGGGCAACGCCGGCGGCAAGCCGACGATCGGCGGACAGAGCCGGTTCAGCACGCCAGCGGCGGCGCATGCGGGGGGGCCCGCAGATTGCACAGCGCGGTCGCATAGAGGTGCTGGAAGGGGTGGACGGAGGAAAGCGACAGCCACACCTTGCGCGTGGTGATGCGGATCACGGCGGCGATCTTGAACAGCTTGAGGCGGATGGTGGAGCATTGCGCCTTGGCCATGGCCGGGCCGGCCAGGCCCACCTCCCGCACGGTGTTCATCAGCACGTAGGCAAAGGTTGACAGGTACAGGCGCAGCTGGTTAGCGCGCATCGTCGCGCTGCTGGTGCGGTCGGCGAACAGACACAGCTGCTGCTCCTTGATGCGGTTCTCCATCTCGCCACGGGCGCAGTAGACCTGCTCGTACAGCCGCTGCGGCGACTGGATTTCGGAGAGTTCCAGGTTGGTCACCACGAAGCGCGGATTGGCGCCCTGCCGCAGGTGCTCGGCCTTGCCGATCACGCGCCGCTTGCGGCTCCACGAGCTGTGCGTGCGATAGCGGAACTGGCGGAAGCGCCGAGTCAGCACCGGGTTGCGAGCCAGCCCGAGCACGTAGCCCACCGCATTGGCTTCGCACCAGCTCAGGATCCCGTCGCGGCAGAACCCCGCGTCCGCACGGATGCGGATCCGTCCCACGATGCGCTCCAGCTCCTCCACGCTGCCGTCGGAGGCGTCCCGGTCCGCCGTCCGCAGCCGCGCGCACAGCGCGTGGTGCTCGCAGAAAATGTACAGCGGCAGATAGCAGTGCTCCCGGTAGTAGCCATGATAGAAACGGCCTTCCTGCTGGCCGTGCGTCGGGTCGTCGGTCGCGTCCAGGTCCAGCCAGATCTCCTCCGGCGCTTCCGCCTGCGACTCCAGGAACAGGTCCACCAGCAGGTTGCCGAGGCCGTCCCGGTCCACCAGCATCCGGTGGTAGCGATGCTGGGCGGCCGTCTCCGGACGGCCCAGCTCGAAGCGCTTCAAGGTCGCCGCACTGGCCAGCGGCGCCGCCCGGTCGCGCTTCCGCTTGCGGCCCTGCCCGGTGAGATCCGTCGCCGTGTGCTCCACCGACCCCTGCTGGCGGAAGTCGGAGACACACTGGCCCAGCCGCGCCATCAGGTCGCCCAAGCAGCAGTTCGCTTCGCGCAGCAGCAATCCCCCGCCGTCCGACGTCATCCTCCCACCATCGAAATCCGCGACCACGTCGCGCTTGCCGTGCGCCTCGAATTGCAACTTCTGCGCCGCGCACCCTGCTTTCATGAACCCTCCCTTCAAAATAAATGTAAGATACTGATAACAAAGATATTATACACGATTTAAAGGCTCATTCTCAACCCATTGGTGAGATTTCCGGGTCTGCGCCGTCACCTTGAAAAAGAAGCACCCCGCAGTAGCTACAGACCATGGCCGGGTTAAGACCGAACAGGCCCCATTCTACTTAAAGGTCGGCTGTAATTTGCTTTTGGCTGCTGGAGCCGATCATCTACTCCGTATGGTGTCCCACTGTCCGTGCCGAGCAGAGACGGCCAGAATTCGCATCCCACTTTCTGGCACTGTGGATAGTATGTCTGCAAGTGCTCACACCGACAGTGTCTCAGAGCCAGTAGTCCTGTGCTGCTGTAAGTGGTCATTTGGATGCGGCCCCATGCATCCGGTTACGGGAGAAAATACCAGGAGCTATAGGAGTAGACAGCATCGAATAAAACATCAATCAGCGGAGGCTCGGGACACTGCTGAGACTGGTCGGCCAACCCGGGAATTATTGCTTTCACGGCAGTTTGTTCCTGCCATGGTGGTGATGGCAGTCTCTTTGGTCAGTTTGAAACTCATTTCCTGTACCGGAGATGTAGATCGCAATTCTCTTGCCGTCCTGGTGCAGGCACTGAGCCACTTCCGACCGTCGTGGTACCAGTCGGGCATCATCTTGTGCACCACGCCAGACTGGATATTGACAGACCCGCAAAACGGAGTATCAGTCCTTCGTAGCTCGGAGAAGCACTGCTCGGCAGTTACTTCGTTGAGGACAGCGTGGCCAACTCGACGAATGAGAGCGTTTCATGTATTGTCTTCCAGGGGCCTTTGAGCCATGCGTTCCTCTTGGAAGACCAGTGCCTGACCACCAGTGTCAGATCAGGGGCATTCTGGGCATTATCGTATATAATTTCCTTCGTTTAGGGGGAGTTGTGATCCGCTACCATCTGCCTGATGAATAAGAAGTTTGCCAAGGTTCATACACTGACCTTTGACCTGTTCGGGACTGTGCTGGATCTGACCGGTGGGTTGGTTCCCTCTTTGAGAGAGTATTTTATACAGGAAAAACTGACGGTCGATGCCGGACAGTTCTGGAAAGACTGGCGAGCGCGCCAGCGCATTGAGCAATACCAGGACACTCTTCTCAGGCTGGGTCACCACGGTTACCTGGAAACTGCCCTGAGAGCACTCTTTTTTACCTGCAAGCGTTACAAGATTCCAGCAGAGAGTGAGAAACTCAAACCCCTTATAAATTGTTTCGGGAATCTTTCAGTGTTTGAAGATGCCCAGGTCGGCTTGTGCCGACTGAGCCAGAAGTTTCGGCTGGTTGCGCTGTCAAACGGTGACCAGTGGTTGGTAGACCGTTTTGTTCGACACAAACTCCCCGGGGGATTTGAGAGAAGCTTGTCAGTGGATTCTGTAGGCCATTTCAAGCCTCATCCGTCGGTATACCGCATGGCTGTCAAGGAGTTGGACTGCAATCCGGAAGAAATCATGATGGTTGCTGCACATTCGTTCGATGTTTTCGGGGCGCAAGCATGTGGTTTTCATGGAGCCTACGTAAACCGGTACCAACTGCCATTCGAGGAACCGCTCCAGGTGAAAACTGATCAGTTGGTCCCTGCACAAGGTTGGATGGAGTCTGAACTCGCATCGGGTGCCTGCGTATGTCCAGAGGGACCGGATATTGTTGTGAATGATTTTGAGGAGCTAGCCAACATACTGCTTGATTCGGAATAAACCTGTTTGGATGAAAAGAACTCAGGCTCCTTTATCTTCAGGATGACAACCGTTTCAGGACGGCATTGCGCATGACTTCACGGGGAGGTTCCTCTCCGGTCCAGATACGGAACTGCTCGGCAGCCTGTTCAATGAACATTTCAACCCCGTTTATTACAGTTTTCCCTTCACTTGAGGCGTGTTTGAGCAGGGCAGTCTCAAGTGGGTTGTAAACCAGGTCAAAGACGACATCTGCAGGAATCCTGCCAGGGAACAGGTTTTGCTTGACATTGGGTGATATCCCGACCGGGGTGGCTTGCACGAGAACATCAAAATAATCATTCCTGATTTCTGAAAATTCTATTGCACCGACATCGTAACGGCGGGCGATACGTTTCACACGCTGAGGATTGCGACCTGTGATGACCACTTCCGCGCCTTGTTGTTTGAGACCAAAAATGGCAGCAATGGCAGCACCGCCATTGCCAACGATCAGGACCCGAGAGCGGTTCAGTTTGACTTGTTTACTGAGTGGCAGGATAATGCCATTCACGTCAGTGTTGGTTCCAACCAGCTTTCCCCGCTTCAGGTAGATGGTGTTCACGGCCCCAATACCACTGGCCTGTTGATCCACAGAGTCCAGATGGCGTATCACATTCTTCTTGTGCGGAATAGTGACGCTGACTCCTGTAATCGGCAACTCTCTGGCCAGTTGAAAGAAATCACTCAGGAGTCCGGGTTCAACCAGCAATGGCAGATAGATGCCGTGAACTCGCCGGGACTTGAATGCCCTGTTATGAATGAGTGGAGAAAGCGAATGCCCCACAGGGCTGGCGATTACGCAGAAGACCTGCATGTCCGGCTTGCTGCGTTTTACTCGGTACAACTGATGCATATCAGTAGCCATCAACTGCCCCGGTGCAGTCGGTGCCTGCCAGGTCGTGGTCCTGTTCACTCTTCCAATGCTGAGAGGATCTGGCATGGCAAATGTAAAGCGACCGCCATGGGAAGGTGACAACAGGCGTGCCGGGCTACCTGTCTCGCTCATACCAACCACGACAAGGTTCTTGTACTGCTTGCAGATGTCCAGGAGTTTGAGGTTGTCGGTGGGCTTGCGTACTTTGGTTGCGAGCTTGTACAAGTCAGCAGGATATTTCTGGAGCTGATTCATGACAGGTTGCAGGGAAGGGGTTCTTTCAAAGTTGTGATAGGAAACCATCGTGTACGCTTTCCCTGTAAATGGATTCAGGGCGAGTGGTTGGGAGTTCATTGTTTCGATCTCGATATCAACCAGTGCAGCTCCTGCCTTGACGGCATCCTCAAGGATGGCCAGTTGCTCCCTGATTGATCCTCGGAACTGCCCACCACTGGGTTTGCGTCGGCAGGTTGCAAGAATAGTGCTGTCTGGATGCCTACGATTGATCCGGGAGATGATCCTGCAACCATCTGTCGGGTCGGCCAGCATGTCTAGGCGAAGTTCAAGGAAGTCCTCACCGTTGTCACAACTGGCAATGGCCAGCTTCGCAGCTTGTGCAGTCTCAGCTAGACCGATGCAGACACAAATGCTTGGAATCTTGTGGAGTGACTTGTGCATGTTTATTCAATGGCGCTGTAAAGCTATCAAACCAAAAGAGCAGGACCTGCGGAGTGGCAGAACTTATGCGCTAGAAACCTGGAGCCAGAAAACTGGATTGTACTAGTCCCGGTCCATGTCTATGAGTTTGACTGGTCCTGAGTACAAATACTGACTCTGACTGTGGCAATGCCTTGCCAGGTTCAGAACTCAGGACATAGGACTATTTTAACTGTGAAACGGAGGCCCCTCAAATCCCATGCACAAGGTGGTTTCGGGGTATTATGTGGTGCTCAAGAGTGGAGGCATCACACATTGCTCGCAGGACTCGGTCGATTGGATCGTGACGTCCCGCATGCGGTCTCAGGAGCAGAAGAAACGGTAGCCATTCCGACAACCGCCGAAGAAGAATCGAAAGTCCAAACCGACGACACTGAGCCCATAGCCGAAGAGACAGACCGGGAACAGGTTGGAGATCTAGCCGGAACTTCACCGTCCCTTAAGCCCTGGCGCCGTCCACCAAATCATTGGAATAGCGCGGTTTACCGCTCCACAGACCGGACTGCAAACTGGATGTTTATTGCCATGTTCTGAGCGCATAATAATCTTTATTCATACTTGACACACAGTATAATTGTGTTCTATTCTGTTTCCATGTAAGAGGCCTCGCCCCATGTCCTACCACGTCGACGTCATCCCCAACCGCAACAGCCCCCCCGCCATCCTCTTCCGCCAAGCCCAACGCGACGGCAAGCGCATCCGCCGCACCACCCTCGCCAACCTCTCCAAACTGCCCCCCCAGATCGTCGACGGCATCCGCGCCATGCTCCGCGGCGGCCAGGTCTATCGCCCCGGCGAGGAGACCTTCTGCATCCGCCGCTCCCTGCCCCATGGCCATATCGCCGCCGTCCTCGGCGTCTGCCGTCAACTTGGCCTCGAGCGCCTCCTGCAGCGCACCCGCAGCCGCAGGCGTGACCTCGCCCTCGCCGCCATAGTCGCCCGCGTGCTCCAACCCGGCTCCAAGCTCGCCACCGCTCGCGGCCTGTCCCCGCAGTCCGCCACCAGCAGCCTCGGTGCCCTGCTCGGCCTCGGTCCCGTCCGCGGCAACGACATGCTCGACATGCTCGACTGGCTGCTGGGGCGGCAAGCGTGGATCGAGAAGAGCCTCGCCCGACGGCATCTCGAGGGCGCCACCCTGCTGCTCTACGATGTCTCGTCCAGCTATCTGGAGGGGCGCTGTTCTCCACTGGCCGCGTTCGGCCACAACCGCGACGGCAAGCAGGGCAAGCAGCAGATCGTCTTCGGCCTGCTCTGCGCGGCCGATGGCTGTCCCGTGGCCGTAGATGTGTTCGCCGGCAACACGGCGGATCCGAGCACGGTCGGGGTGCAAGTGAAGAAGGTCCAGCAGCGCTTCGGCCTCGAGTCCATCGCGCTGGTGGGCGACCGCGGCCTGCTCACTACGGCGCGCCTGCGGGACGACCTCGAGCCAGCCGGCCTGGCCTGGATCTCGGCCTTGAAGACGGACGCCATCCGCAAGCTGCTGCGGAAGCCGCAGCCGGACGCGGAGGGCGCCGGGCGGGCCCCGCTGCGGCCGGGCGAGTTGGCGGCCGACGGGATCGCCGAGATCCGCAGCCCGGACTTTCCCGGCGAGCGCCTGCTGGTCTGCCTCAACCCCCGTTTGCGACACGAGCGCGCCCGCAAGCGCGAGGACCTGCTGAGCGCGACGGAGCGCATCCTGGAAACGATCGCCCGCGCCGTGCGCTCCCCGCACCCTCGGCTGCGCGGCCAGGAGGCGATCAACCGGCGGGTGGGGCGCGACGTCAGCCGCAAAAAAGTGGATAAGCACTTCGCCATCGAGGTGACCGACGACGAGATCCGCTGGTCGAGGAAGCAGGACAAGATCAACGCGGAGGCGCAGCTGGACGGCATATACGTCATCCGGACGAGCCTGCAGAGCTCCGCCCTGGGGGCTCCCGAGGCGGTCGAGGCCTACAAGAGCCTGGCGCACGTCGAGCGGGCGTTCCGCTCGCTCAAGACGGCGCAGCTGGCGGTGCGCCCGATCTTCGTCTATAGCGAGGACCATGTGCGCGGGCACATCCTGCTGTGCATGCTGGCGTATTACGTGGAATGGCACCTGCGGCGGCGTCTGGCGCCGCTGCTGTTCGAGGAGGAGGACCGGGCGGGAGCGCGGGCGCTACGGCAGTCGCCGGTGGAGAAAGCGCAGGTCTCGGCGAGCACCAAGGCCAAGGCCGCCAGCAAGCAGACGCCCGAGGGGCTGCCCGTGCACAGCTTCCAGACGCTGCTGGCGGATCTGGGCACGCTCACGCTGAACGAGGTGACGCTGCCGGACGCCCCGCAGCACCCGTTTCCGATGGTCGCCAAGCCGACGCCGCTGCAGGCGCAGGCATTCGACTTGCTCGGGGTCGATCCGGGCAAATTTGTTGCCAGTAAATTGGCAGGTTGATTCAGTCTATCTGTCTGATATAGCTACGATTATTCGAATTTCGGAGGTGAAGTTCCGGCTAGAGGCTGACGCCAGCGGGAATTCTATCGACGACGAGGAAAGCTCGGACGATACGGCCACCCCCTTTCCGGAAACTGACGACGCCACGGAAGATGTCGCCACATCAGAATCCTCCGAAGAACCGGACACCCGTGCTGACCGATAAAAGCTCCTCGTTCGAATTGGAGGATCTATGAACACCGGTCGTTGTTATGATTTTGAGAGGGACGCATGAACAAACCAGTAGCTGAGCCGAGCCGATATCGGGCCTATACCAACAAGAATATTGACACCATCGCGCAATTCAGGGCCCTCACCTCGGAGCAGCGCAGAGCTATCAGTGTGGTTTCCAGAGTGCTGCCGTTTCGAGTCAATAACTATGTTATCGAGGAATTGATCGATTGGGACGACATACCCCGTGATCCGATATTTCAGCTGACTTTTCCTCAGCAAGGCATGCTCACTCCCGGGGAGTTTGACTGTATCTGCAGTCTCCTCAATCAGGGAGCGTCAGAGAAGCGGATCGAGCAGGCTGTCCATCAGATCAGAATGGGATTGAATCCGCACCCGGCGGGACAGATGAACCTGAACGTCCCAGTGCTGGACGGAGAACCCCAGGCGGGTATGCAGCACAAATACCGCGAAACCGTTCTCTTCTTCCCGAGCCAAGGCCAGACCTGCCATGCCTATTGTACGTACTGCTTCCGCTGGGCCCAGTTCGTTGGTATGGAGGCATTCCAGTTCAGGAACAACGAGGTGACGACACTGGTGCGGTACTTGGAGCGACATTCCGACGTTCGGGATGTGTTGATTACTGGGGGCGACCCAATGATCATGCGAACAAGCGTGCTCAAGAGATACATTGAGCCACTGCTCGAAATCGAATCCCTCCGCAGCATTCGGCTCGGCACGAAGGCGTTAGCATGGTGGCCGTACCGTTTCGTTACAGATACCGATGCCGACGATCTGCTTAGACTGTTTGAACAGGTCGTCCACTCAGGTAAACACCTTGCTGTGATGGCGCATTACAGCCATCCATGCGAGCTGTCGACGAATATCTCCAGCCGTGCTATCCGGAGAATTCAACAGACAGGAGCGACGATCCGCTCTCAAGGGCCTCTGATCCGTAACGTCAATGATTGCTCAAATATATGGGCTGCCATGTGGCAGAAGCAAGTGGATCTGGGCATCATTCCTTATTACATGTTCGTCGAGCGGGACACTGGACCTCAGCAATATTTCGACGTGCCGCTTTGCCGGGCGCTGGATATCTTCGCTCGAGGCACTCGGAAGGTATCGGGGCTGGGACGGACCGTTCGGGGTCCATCGATGTCATGTTCGCCGGGGAAGGTCCTTGTCGATGGGGTTGCCGAAATCGACGGAGTCAAGGTCTTTGTCCTGAAGTTTATTCAGGGCCGGGATCCAAATTGGACGAATCGTGTCTTTTTCGCACACTATGATGAGACGGCATCATGGATCGACGTTCTTAGGTCCGCCTTCACCGATGAGTTCTTTTTTGAGGACGAACTGCCGGCCAATCGGCGTTGGAAAACTTTACCGTCTACTCCGGCGTACGATCCAGAGTGGCAACCTGAGGTGGTCCATTCCAACCAGGTGAGCGCCTAGAAGCGCCAAGCGATGGACGGGTGGGAGCTGTTGCACAATCTGGAGATTATGCGTCCCGATCAGGGTTGGGTGATCTATATCGCGTACATTCGATTGCGACCCGGAACGATCCGTATGCCAGGGGAACTCCGCACTGCTGTTACCGGCTTGTACCGGACTTGCTGTCCGTCCCCTGTACCACTCGACAGAGGTGGTTGCACAAAGGAGCGGTTTTGCAACGCGTCCACCATCGCCGTGTTTGCAAGGGCTTGGGTGTTGCGAAACGGTATTGCAGTATCGATTCGATTGGCAATATCTTTACGCAATATTGATCGGTTACGCGCGCATCTCCACGGATGATCAGGCCTCCGTGGCTCAAGTGGCGGCGCTGAAAGCGACCGGGTGCGATCGCATCCTAAGTTCCAAGGAATTCTTCCGTGGTTACACCCGCTTGCTTCAGAACCGCCGATAAAGTTCCTTCCGGTAAATCTCCCGGGTGATTAGGAACAGTGGTTCGATGTCGGGTAGTAGGGTTCCACCAAATCTCGTGGCTTCCTCGTGCTTGCCGGTCAAACTCAAATCCCAGACGCCGCAATCTGAGGGTCACCTGCCGACAAGTAAAACCTGCCAGCCGCCCCATCAGACACCTACGGGAACGTCCAACTCAACGATCTCCGTATTCATGGCACACAAACCTTTTGGCAGAAGATCGCCATGTTCCCGATAGGATTCGATTAGTTTTCTCGCCACATCTCGCGCAATTTCAACCGCTTCAGCCACGGTTCTCCCTTGTGCCACTAGACCAGGAAAGTCATCTGAGGTAGCAAGGTGCTGGCCATTTTCTACTCGCTTGATCTGAAGATGCAGCCGATATTCCTCTATCATCTTGATGCTCCTTTTATGTTATTGATGGTATTAATCATACGTACTGAATAGTACTATATAGGTCATTGACACTATTTAAGACGACTCCCGCACCCGTCCTGGCTTGAGCTTCTCGACGGCTTTAGCCACCTTGAGCAGATCGTCAGGTTTCATCTGAATCAAGGCTTTCAGGCCAGCGCGTACCAGTTCGCTCTTGGAAGCATGGTGCCCGCCCTGGAGGCAACGCTGCTGAAGTTCGGATAGGAGCACGTAATCGAAATCTGGAAAGGAAAAGGTGTCACGGATGACAGGCGCTTTCTTCCGGTGGGGGTTTCTCTGTCCTACAAGGACCCGGTCAGCGAGTTCAAAGCGATCCTCGACGGCTACATTTTCATCTTGTAGCGACCGAGCGAGGCCGCCCAACGGGTCTTTGCTCATTGACGTATTCTCCTGATTGCATGACAGACAAGATCTCACTCGTCAGCGCTTCAACTTCGCGGACGGCGGGCGCGGCCTTCGGTCCCAGATCATGGACCGTTTGCCCATAGGCGGCCGCATGCCGGTAGGCCTCCCGGGCGCCGATCTGCGTGCGGCATAGTGGGATGAGGTATTCCGGCAACAGCTCCAGCGTCTTGGCGGCCAGCCGCGTATTGGGTTTGCGCTGATTGATCAGTAGCCGGGCTTGCAGATGCTCGTTGACACTTGAGGCGACTTCAATCACTTTGCGGATTGCGTATTGTTATGAATTCGAACGCTGATTCTTATCCATTTCGAGCACTAATTCCGATCTTTTTTGAACAGCTCGGAGCGAAGCGACGGTGCCTGGAATCATCATGCTTGAGAGTAGGTACCTCCGTCAATTAGAAGGGGAATGAAAGTGAACATCATCATCTCTTTAGAGTTCCTTTTGTAGTTGGTTGGGGGGAGGACTCCTCACCATTTGTCAAGGCCAAAAGAGCTATAAAAAGGGGGCAGCTACTCCCAGTTGACCTGGCGAGACTTCACCAGGGGAAAAACCCGAGTCATTCCCAAAATGGTTCTCAAGGCACCGCCACGTTTCCCGTGGCGGTCTGCTTGCTGCCAGGCTCCTGCAGTCAGGGGAGTGTGCGACTGGTCTGATGGGTTACAGGTTAAACCGGGCTGATAGGTAACACTTTATCAGGTCAGCGGGCCTCTGGAAGGCTTTTTCCCCGCGCCGATCCGCCATATCCTCCCTGCAGCCACGTCCAGTACTGCCACTTCAATTGCGTCCAACCAGATTTGACAGATCGCTTCGTTGATTTCGACCAGGCCGACGAGTTCGCCGCCCAGCGCTTCGCTGAGAAAGCAGACCTTCCCCTTGAACTTCATGAACCCGTTCTGGTGCACTCTGCGGCGCTCCCAGTAGGCGGGGTAGTCCAGCTCGCACAGCTTCTCCGGGTATGGCCGCCGTGCTGGTCCGTACAGCGTTTGCGGCGGCAGCTGCCCCAGTGCCTCGGGCGGCCTGTCCTGGTTGTACTGCTTCTGAAACCGCTCGAAACATTGCTGCTGCTGTTCCCGATCCGCTGCTGGCGGACGGGCCGTCTCCGCCTTCAGGGTGCGGTGGAACCGCTCGTGACGTCCGTTCTGCTGTGGTTGGCCCGGCGCGAGTCGCTCCACAGCTATTCCCAGCTTGAGCCACCACCCGCTCAGCTGGCTCAGCCGCCCCGCTCCCGTTGACGCGAACGGTATACCGTTGTCACTGCGGAGGCGCTCCGGCAGACCATGCTCCCGGAACAGATTCTGCCCGCCGGCCTGCACCAGCTTCACGACCTGTTCCTTGAATTCCTTGGATAGGCCTTGTTCCTTGTTTGTTTGTTCACTGCTTGTCAGCTCCTTCGACCCACCCATCTCATCCATGCTCCCATGCTCGTCTCACGCTACTTCATCTGTCCACGAAATGGGGGTCACTCCAATCTTGCCTTGAGTTTCCTGTCCAGCCTGGGAAAACATCCCGACCGTAGCCCTTGGGAGGAATATGCCCAGGTCCTGCTCAGTACGAATGAGCTGAGCTTCCGTCAGTAGTTTAAAGGCTTAATTGCCTGCTCAAACCCCTATTCAAAGATCAGCCTGTCCTTGATAGCTGCGATCTTTGCAGAGTCTATCCCGGGAACCTTTAATAAATCCTCAATGGACTTGAAGTCTCCGTGTTCCTTGCGGTATTGCAAAATCACGGCAGCTTCCGAACGTCGCAGGGACAAGCGGCTTTCAATCTGAATCGCCCTTGCCTTGTTGATATTGACTGGAGGAAGGTCTTCGGCAGGGTACTGCTCTGCCAGGTAGTCCAGCATAGTGTGCAATTCCTGCTCGCTAGCCTTCATCCCGAATCCGACCATCTTCTTGAGAGTGATGGCCCAGCCGTTACTGTCCTGCCGCAAGGAGACGGACGTTGGCAGGTCGTGGCAAGTCACACAATGTTTCTCAACGACTGGTTTTCCAGGGGCATCGCCTGGCTCTGCCTGCGCTGGTACTGCAACCAGAATCGAAAGCAACAGGGAAATCAAGATTGACGCTTCTTAATGTTCCATCGGGAAGCCGAATGAGTACACGGCATTCTCTTGGGTTGTCAGGTAGATATGTGAGGGCCCGGCAGCGAGTGCGAGACCATGAGCAGACGAGCCGATAGTATCTCCGCTGTCCCACAGCGGTTTTCCAGTTATTCCATCAAGAGCATGGAGTTTTGCGCTGCCTGAGGAGCTACTTCCGGACAAGGCAAACACAGCACCATTGATAACGATGGGTGGCAGGGGCGAGTTCATCTTCCCTGACTCCCAGCCCTTTTCCAGACGATAGTGGCCCGAGTCAACTACAATTTTCCAGCCCGAGACGGAATCCTTCGATGGTGCAATGATCCAGTGAGTTCCATCAGTATCTCGCCATGCGGCCAAGGCCGTTTCTGAAGAGCCATCTTGCGAAATTACAGGGCTCCTGGCCAAAGCTACATCCAGGTTGTCCGCTTTGAACAGGTGCAGGATGCCATCCTGCCCAAGGGCGATGAGGTGGTCGCTTCCTTCATAGTCGAATACCAGGGGTGAAGAGAGAAAACGGATAGATGGACTCTTGCCTGACAGGCGCAGTGTTTTTGATTCGAGTGCAACTAGAGATCCTTCCCTTGTTGTTGCATAAACTGTGCCATCCGGGCCAATTGCAACTCCGGCTGAGCCCTGGATGCTGCCGGTATCAGACTCCCACCTGGCAACCCTGTTAGTTCCCAGATCAAGAGCCCAGACACCATCCCCGGCGTCTCCGCAAGTGTTGCTGGTTGCAACATACGCTACGTTGTCAACGACGATTAATCCCCGGGCGTTCGCATTCCCGGGCAGGAACTTCACTGGCGGAGTGTGGTCGAGACCATTTGATACATAAAGACTGTGCAGCATGCCGTCTGCTGTGAGTGCATGGACCAGGAAGACACCTCGCAATGCCCGCTGGGCTGCAGGACGTGTACGGCCTGGTGGTGGTGCAACGGAAGGAGTTCTTCTGGACCGGTTCATCATTGCCAGCGTCACTGCCCCTTCACCGGGTTTGCCAACCCCGCTTTTAGCAGGTGTGCGTCTCCCGCGTGCTCCAAATCCAAGTAGCGAAGGCATTGCCGCTGGAGTCGGTCTTGTCAGGTTTGCGGTCATTCCTCCTGGGCAGTCTGGGGAACTGTGACTGCTTCCGGCAGCAAAATATCTTTCCCATTCCATGCGGGCGAGGTCAGTATCCATTGCAAACACACCTCCTGAGCTGCCACCAACAAATGCAAGTGACCGGAACCCGCGATGGCTGATCAGGAAGTCAAGCAGAACTGGTGGAGTGAGGGCATTCCCGCCTCGTGCTTTGTTGTCGAGTTGTATTTTCCAGAGGAATTGAAATTCAGGCGTGTGGACGGTTGCCGGTGAGATCCTTGCGTCCGTTCTAACCCATGAGGAACGTTGTGCGTCCGAGCCGAGGGTTGTCCAGTCATCAGAGTGGGCAGTAATTGTGAGCAGCAAAAGTGCAGAGAGTGTGTAGGTGAGGCGGATAAAGAACCGATTCATGATCTTATGAGGTTGCGGGCCAATTTGATCACACGCAATCGAATAATGATAGCCTGTTGCCGTTTAGAATGGTTTGACCAAGTTACCCGTTATGCATCTCACACTCTTATTAATTCTTGTCCTTCTGACTGCCAGTATGATCCCGGGTGCGGACTGGCTTACAGATGGAGGTGATCCCCAGAGAACTGCGTGGCAACGTGATGAGAAGATCTTTACGCTTGAAAACGTCGACCAGACCAAACTGCTCTGGAAAATCAAGCTTGACAATGAGCCTCGTCAGATGCATGCGTTGTTTCCTCCCCTGATTGCTGAACACGTTAAAACTTCTGATGGTCAAAAACAGATCGGGCTTGTAGCCGGAGTTTCGGACAATCTCTTTGCCATTGATCTCGATACTGGCAAGTTGTTGTGGTCGAAGCATTTTGATAGCGAATGGCAACCCAGGCCTGGTGAGCGTCTGCATTACGTGCTCTGTCCCGGGGGGCAGACTGCGACACCGGTGATCGGCCAGGGCAAGGAACCTGGCGATTACACCATTTATGCACTTTCCTGGGACGGTAGGCTCAGGCGTGTCAACCTTGCTGACGGAGAAGATCTGGCACCTCCGGCCAAGTTCATGCCACCCAATGGCAAGCCATATGCCTTGAACCTTGTTGACAACGTAATCTACACCCATACTGCACAGCGTTGTGGTGGGAATCCCAACATGGGTTATGTATATGACCTGACCACTGAGGCAGTGGGTAGCTGGGGACCAGCAGGTGGCGGCATGTGGGGCAGGACCGGACCTGCGATCAGTTCCAAAAAGGTGATGTATACCGGAACGGGTGATGGTATCTGGGATCCAGAAAACGGTGTTTTCGGGAATGGCATTATCGGGATGCAGATGGATCCTGATACCGGCATCCTGGAACTCTACGACTATTACGGACCTTCCAATGCAGAGTGGCTCTTCAAGCGAGATCTTGACATGCAGGTTACCCCAGCCATCTTCAATTACAAAGGTCGCGAGTTGATGGTCGATGCAGGCAAGGAGTGTGTCATCTACCTGATGGATCTTGAATCAATCGGAGGGGATGATCATCGTACACCTATGTACCGCTCACCGTTGGTGTGCAACGAACAAGTCAACTTTGCTTCAGCCGGAGTGTGGGGTGCTATGGCGAGTTGGGAAGAGTCCGATGGCACTGTGTGGGTGCTCACTCCTATCTGGGGACCCAAGCACTCGAAATTCCATGCCCCGATTGAGAATGGCGAAGTCACTAATGGAGCCATCGTGGCGTTCAAGGTCGAGCCGATGGAAGGTGGAGACCTCTGGTTGGCACCGGGCTGGATCTCCCGGGACATGAACCGTGCGGAACCACCAGTGATCGCAAACGGTATCGTTTTCGCTTACGGAAATGGTGAGGACACACATCAGGCTATGCCAGATGTTGGTCTGACGAATACTGCTGAAGAACGAATCGCAGGTTCCACGAATGCTGTGTTGTATGCCCTTGATGCACGCACCGGGAAGGAGCTTTGGTCAAGTGGTGAGCAAATTGACAGTTGGAGCCATTGGAGTGGACTATCCATCGCAAACGGCAAGGTCTATATACCGACCTTTGATGGTTATCTGTACTGCTTTGGTATAGAACAGTAACTACTTGTGGCTTTTAATCGGAACTTCACCTCCGAAATTCGAATAATCGTAGCTATATCAGACAGATAGACTGAATCAACCTGCCAATTTACTGGCAACAAATTTGCCCGGATCGACCGCGAGCAAGTCGAATGCCTGCGCCTGCAGCGGCGTCGGCTTGGCGACCATCGGAAACGGGTGCTGCGGGGCGTCCGGCAGCGTCACCTCGTTCAGCGTGAGCGTGCCCAGATCCGCCAGCAGCGTCTGGAAGCTGTGCACGGGCAGCCCCTCGGGCGTCTGCTTGCTGGCGGCCTTGGCCTTGGTGCTCGCCGAGACCTGCGCTTTCTCCACCGGCGACTGCCGTAGCGCCCGCGCTCCCGCCCGGTCCTCCTCCTCGACCGCCTCGGGAGCCCCCAGGGCGGAGCTCTGCAGGCTCGTCCGGATGACGTATATGCCGTCCAGCTGCGCCTCCGCGTTGATCTTGTCCTGCTTCCTCGACCAGCGGATCTCGGCGATCCCGTCGGCCTCCAACTCGCCCGGCCGCAGCGGGGCCTGCCCGGCGCCCTCCGCAGCAGCTTGCGGATGGCGTCCGTCTTCAAGGCCGAGATCCAGGCCAGGCCGGCTGGCTCGAGGTCGTCCCGCAGGCGCGCCGTAGTGAGCATGCCGCGGTCGCCCACCAGCGCGATGGACTTGAGGCCGAAGCGCTGCTGGACCTTCTTCACTTGCACCCCGACCGTGCTCGGATCCGCCGTGTTGGTTGCCGGCGAACACATCTACGGCCACGGGACAGCCGTCGGCCGCGCAGAGCAGGCCGAAGACGATCTGCTGCTTGCCCTGCTTGCCGTCGCGGTTGTGGCCGAACGCGGCCAGTGGAGAACAGCGCCCCTCCAGATAGCTGGACGAGACATCGTAGAGCAGCAGGGTGGCGCCCTCCAGATGCCGTCGGGCGAGGCTCTTCTCGATCCACGCTTGCCGCCCCAGCAGCCAGTCGAGCATGTCGAGCATTTCGTTGCCGCGGACGGGACCGAGGCCGAGCAGGGCACCGAGGCTGCTGGGGGCGGACTGCGGGGACAGGCCGCGAGCGGTGGCGAGCTTGGAGCACGCGGGCGACTATGGCGGCTGAGGTGGCTACGGTTTCGTGGACACTTCGGTGTGCGGTAGGTGCGGCTGCTCTAGAGAGGGCAGCACCATGATGGCGGAGGGGGACGGAGAAGTCAAGAGGGAGGCAGTGGAAGCGGGAGCCGGCCGGCGAAGAGGTGGCGCAGCAGGGCCCGGCGGCGGCGGAACCGCGCCGCTAGCAGTGCTCTGCGGAATGCATTGTCAGGGCGGCTGCGCCGCGCTCCAGACCCGCTCGAACTCTACTGGGGGATTGGAGTATCTACGAAGTTTCGGACTATTTGGGCTGTGGCAGCTATGGCAGTCGAGTGGTCCCGGAGGTCGAGTGCCATCTCCAGCGCCGACTGCACCAGCTCCACCGTCTGCCGTGCGCTCATCGCCCAGCCCACCACCTTGCGGCTGAACACGTCCAGCACCGTCGCCAAGTACAGGAAGCCCTCTTGGGTCGGCACGTAAGTGATGTCCGCTACCCACACCTGGTTCGGCTTTGCCGCCTCGAATCGGCGCTGCACCCGGTCCGGCGCCACGGCCGCTTCCCGGTCCCTGCGGGTCGTGCAACGCCGTCTCCGACGCGTCACGCCCTGCCGGCCCAGCGCCCGCATCAGCCGCGCCACCCGTTGCCGCGCCACCGCCACGCCCGCAGCTCCGCGTGCACCCGCCGCGCCCCGTAGATCTCCCACGACTCGGCGTGGATCGCCGTGATCCGACGGCTCAACGCCTCGTTCTCTCGCGCCCGCCGGCTCGGCGGCCGCCCCCGCCACGCGTAGTAGCCGCTGGGGGAGACGCCCAGCACGCGGCACATCCACGCGATCGCATCCCGGGCCTGGTTCGCTCTCACAAATTCGAACGCTCTTACGCGATCGAATCGGTCTCCCGAGCGAACCAGGCCGCTGCTTTTGACAGGATCTCCCGCTCCATCCGTAGCCGCCGGATCTCCCGTCGCAGACGCACCAGCTCCTCCCTCTCGGGACTGCTCAGGCCGTCCTGACGACGGCCCTGGTCGCGCTCCGCCTGCTGCTCCCAGCGTCGTACCGAATCCACCGAAATCTCGAATTCCCGGGCCACCTCCAGCGCGCTGCGATCCCCCAGCTGCACCAGCTTCACCACCTGTTCCCGAAACTCCTTCGGATACGGCTTCACATAGACTTTCTTGCTCATCGTTCGGGGCCTCCTTACCCCCACCTCTCCAGCGAGCAACCCCTGCCTATCCAAGCTATCTTAGGTGTCCACGAAAACAGGGCCACTTCAGTATTCACTGTGTTCGGACTGATCCCACAGGATCAGACTATCTCGTTGGCTGCATTCCAACTTGTGGTGAGCCGCATGGTCTTTTTGATGTTGTGCATTGCGGTGCGTTCTCTTGGCACCGCGACCTCCAGGGAAGGATATTGCCTTTTTGTGCTCCGTCACGCCACTCCAGCTCTGGTTCAGATGTGACCAGAACTGGTGTTCGTTTTCAATCAGAATCAGCGTTTGGATTCAGCCAGAATATGCATCTGCCCGAAGTGCCTCGCGTCTGAAACTGTGGCGGCACCCATGCCCATCATATCGATCTAGGGCACACCAACAGAGGACTGGACAAGCGTCAAGGGCAGTACGGCTTTGCTCAGGGATCAATATCCGTCCGCAGCGAGGCGGCGCAGGGACACCAGTAGTTGTTCCCGGATCAGCTCTGACGCCTGCGTCTCGACGCGGCTGGTGCCGAGCCACGTTTCGTAACCTCCCAGTGCGTGGTGTTCTGGTGTAGGCAGGTATCCTTCGGCTCCGTTTGCGAGTTCGATGACGAATGTCGCGTCCATAGGGCTGTCACGCTTGATTGCAAGGCCGGTTTCGACGAAAGTCTCGAACGGCAGCGCCGCAATACCCAAGCCGCCGACCCGGATAGTTTGCAAGACCACCGAAACCTCCTCGGGGCCGTTGTGCAGGTCGATGGCCCGTTGGGCATAGATGTGGCGCCTTGTCAGTTCTGAGGGAAGGATGCCCTTGAGGATGGCCTTCGACTGATCCAGGATTCGGAGTGAAGGCTTGCGTCGAGCTAGCGTCAACTCGGTCTGCTCCATCGCGAGGTCGGCCTTGCGTATGTGCTCAATCCCGCCGTGGGCTCGCGCAACTACATCCGCCAGCATGCCGGCTACCTTGCGTACCTGCTCGAACGGTTCCTTCCGGGATCTTGGCTTGGAGAAGTCAAGGTTGTTGATATTCCCACTCGTCCCGTTGGAAAGGATGCCGACGAAACGGTCACCGACCTGGAGACGTGCGGCGATGGCGCGTGCGAACTCGCCGAAGTAGTCAGCCGAGACCAGCCCTTCTGGAATGCCCCCGACGTAATGCAGAGAGTAGTTGGCGAGTACGGCGAGCGGCTCACCCGCGATTGTCCTTATCGAGACCACGAACGCTTCCGGATCCACGGGACCGGATGGTCGCACAAGATCGGGGCTGGCGAAGGGTGGGTTCATCTGTACTTGGTCAGTTGACTCGCCAAACGGGTCCGGTGGGATTGTCCCTTCCTTCATGACCCATCGCCGATTGAAGACTTCGTTTGGAAGGTCAGCGGTCGCCCATCCTATCTCCACAGGCTCCCGACTCTCGAATGCATCGACGATCGATGCTGTGATACCGTCGATCAACTGTCTGGAGTAGCGCTCTTCATTCTCAGCGCTCTGCTCCGGTTCAGGGCCACGCAGTCCCACTCCCTGTGCAGGTGGCGGAGCAGTGTGGGTATGCGTGGCCGCAATCAGCATGCGGTCTGTCGCAATGCCCGTCGCTGTGTACGCTTGGTGCTTGGCCGCGTCGAGAGTCTCTCTGGGGATGTAGCAACTGTCCACGATTGCGATTGCTACTGTCTCTGCCCCATCGTCAAGCACTAGAGCTCGTGAGTTCAACGGATCGTGGGTGCCGGTCGCCGGTCTGTACTGAAACGAACCGATAAGAGGGAGTGGCCAATCTCGCGGTGTGATTTCCACAGCTGCCACGCCAGCTTGGAGCGCTGGACGACTGTCGAGAGTGCACGCGGTACCTGCCAGTGCGATCCATCCGACTGTGAACGCCGCAAGAACTTTTTCACCTCTAGTCATTGGATTATTTTCAGCATGTTCGAGGCCAGTACAAATGATGGACAGCTTTGCGTGGGCGCGACGCAGGTCAACTCCGGATACTGCTCCTGGTAACGTACCAGATTGTACTCGAGTTCAGCATTCGGGGAGTCTGCTACCTGGCACCAGATCACAGTTAATACCGAGGGGGGTCGCAGTATAGAGCTGGTGTAGCGTGAGTTCCCAGAAAGACAGGGGAACTAGGTCAATTAAATACTGTTTTTTGAGAGATCAAAGGGAGCTGGTAAAAACTGACTGGAAATTAAATCGGCAAATTGCCAATCAACTCAAGCCCATAATGCTCCGTAGGGTATTGACCATAAACGGTCTCCGAATGAGTCAGAAAAATCACCAGCATAGAGAACGATACCTATAAAAGAGCGCGCTCCTGCCAAATTGTCACGAAACCAGGCTAAATGTTTGAAGTCTTTCTTCTTGACCGTTGTTGCAGCTTTGACTTCTACTCCTAATATCGCCCCATCATCACGCTCAACAATAAAATCAATCTCGCGTTGTTCACGATCTCGATAATGCCATAGTTCAAATTCCTCATCACCAAGGTCTACAAGTGATGCCAGCTCGTTGAAGACAAAACTTTCCACTAATTTGCCTGAACTATCCATATCAAATCGAACCTGGTCCATTCGCCAGCCAAGAATGGATGCCATGAGCCCACTATCAGTCATGAATAGTTTTTTTTGTTTCCCGACACGGTTGTAAGCCGTCTTGGTCCATGGCTTTACCCGCTCAATCAGGTATAACAACTCAAGGGCGTTGGTATAGGATTCCAATGTCGGTCGTCGGATTGCCATCTTGCTTCCGATCGCTGAAAGATCCATGAATTTTGATGACCATGCCGCCATGATGGTAACGAGTTCTCGCATAGCATCATGACGATGGATGCGGACTATATCCTTAAGGTCTTGTTCCAGAAGAGCATTAATGTAATCTCTGTGCCAGCGACGACGCGCAAGACCCTCTAGCTTGAACACTGCAGGGAATCCACTGCGTAAAGCCGTTTCCAGTACTTTGTTGCGATCATAATTCCGCCAACCAAACTTGAAATTCTGCTCAAAGGCCCGATTCAGAAATTGTGGCTTGACCTGTCGTTTCTCTCCTTCTGTGAGGGTTCTTAAACGTATGTTTGCTACCCTCCCCGCCAGAGATTCCCGTATGGTTGGTAGTGCCTGAATATTGGATGAGCCGGTCAGCAGGAATTGACCGGGTGATATGTTCTCGTCAACAACTTTTTTAACGGCAGGCAAGAGGTCTGGAACTACGATCACGCGGACCTGGCTGAACTTCTTGTCGATGCTGTACCGATCAAGCAAGTCCATCATAATAGCCTTACCTGTTCCAGTTCGACCCTTGGAAAACTTCGTCGCTTGTCCTTGCGCCATGTTGTGGGGCAGGCTGCCGATAAAGGTTTCATCGGCTTCGACTTCTCCGCCAAAGGAGTCTGTGTAGCCACGATCCTGCAAGGCGAGACGGATTCTTTGCAGCATGAACTATGCAGACTTCTGAGTAACTCCAATACCCGGATCGAACTAGTAAAAGCTAATGCCGTTCTTGCAGTTTGCGATCAGCCAGAACACGATGAGCCACTTCGAAAGTTTGGTGGGGCTGTCCTCGAAGACGGTTCCAGCCTTGACGGAAAACTGCTTCTTGCACGCCTTGCATTTCCAGACGTGACGGGTCTTGCGGTAACCGTGCTCAGTCCAGCTACATTTAGGACAGATCGGATTGCCATCCGACTACCGCAGCTATATTACAGAGTCTACGCAAACATTGTAGTCATCTAAGTATTTGATTGCTCCAAAGAGAGTCTTTAGGAGTGCTTTTGCCATGATGGAAATAGGGCATCATCGGCAGCTTAGGTGAGTCAAGTATATTGTTGCCGAGCTTTACAAGTTCTTGTACTCAAGATTCCAGTTTTTGACTTTACCAGTGGATGCAAAAGCTAATGCATTGAGTGGGGCAGTTGCCTTGAGTAACATCTCTTCAAACTCACTGTCCGGATCAGACAGCGTTACGATCGCTCCACCAGTTGCAACCGTTGCATGTGACCCTGACATGACAATTGTCCGGATCACTATGCTGAGATCCATGCGTTCTCCATAGGAAAGAAATCCCATTGCACCGGAGTATGGACCCCGTGCGCGACTTTCCATCTTGTCGAGGATTGACACTGTTCTGATCTTTGGTGCTCCTGTCATGGAGCCACCAGGGAAAGCGGCTCCCAGGCAGTCCAGGATGTCAAAATCCTCTCGCAGGCGACCTGTCGCAGTACTGACCAACTGGTGGACGGTTGCATAGCTTTCGACATCCATTAGCTTGGACACCTTGACCGAATTGGTTGCAGCAACCCGCCCGATGTCATTTCTCATCAGGTCAATTATCATCAGGTTTTCCGTTTGTGACTTCTCGTCGGAACGCAACCATTCCGCTAACTTGGCATCGTCTTGTGGATTCTTGCCACGGGGTGAGGTCCCCTTGATGGGCTTGGTACTGATCGTGCGATTGGAAGAAAGTTTCAGGAAACGCTCAGGTGAAGAACTCAGGACACTAAGCTCGCCAAAGCGCATGAATGCTGCATACGGGGCCGAATTCTGCTGTCGAAGAGCCTTGTAGACTTCATAGTGAGCCGCACTGCTGTGTGTTGAAAATTCGCTGGTCAAACAAATTTCATAAGAATCCCCTGCCTGCAGGTGCTCCTGGCACTCATGGATCTTTCTTGAGTACTGTTGTGGGCCATCGAGAAGAAACACCGTCATAGGGGAGCTATTTGCAGGAAGGCTGGAAACTACCTGAGGTGGTGTTTCAAGTACATGTATGACGGAGTCGAACCATTGCTCAAAACTCCTGTCTGATTCCTGAGTCCTGGCTAACAGATAAACACACTTTTCAAGATGGTCGAACGCCAGGCAGCGATCTGCTTCGATCAATACTGCATCCGGGACATTGGAGATGTGGTTTGCAGGCATGCCGAGTTCGTTTCTCAATTCGTATCCGAAAAACCCGACCAGTCCTGTCATGAATTCGAAAGGCAGGTTTGCTGGAAGCTGTACGGGGCGGGCAAGGCGTTGTCTCAGATGAGGCAACAGGGATTCGATGGTCTTGTTGGTCCACTGCCTGTGGTGCAACTCTCGCAGCAAGCGGTTATGCGTTGAGTAGGTCAAGACAGCACTGTTTGGGCCGGATGCATCTCCCATGAAACTGAATCTGGAATAACCGGGAATGACTTCTGCGCTGTCCAGCCAAAAACTGTATTGTGAATTTGCGAACAACTGCTCGAAAGCTCGTTGGGGATCAACCCAATGGCCAAGTGTGCGGGTGTGGATGAGGTCAGGCCTCAGGGACTTGTGTATTTCTTTTGCTGCTTTACAATCCTTTCTCCAAGATTGCCGGGGCTGCTTTGCATGAATGGTTTTCCTGACAGGAACTGTTCCCAGGAAGTTCCTCAGCAACTGTTCGCCGTATTCCGTACAGATTGATTCCGGATGAAATTGCACCCCGTACTGCGGTCGTTCAACATGACTCAGGGCCATAATGACCCCATCCTGGGCCAGTGCATTCACTCGCAGGCAGGAAGGCATGGATTCCTTCTCTACACAAAGTGAGTGGTATCTGACAATGTTGAATTCTTCAGGAATGTCACTGAACAGGGTGCTGCCATCATGAGTGATAGTGGAAACCCGCCCATGCATCGGTGTGGGAGCTCTTGTAATCCTTGCGCCATAGGCATAGCCGATTCCCTGATGTCCCAGGCAGACGCCCAGTAGCGGTAGCTCGCACTCTCGAATTACGGACTTGCAGATCCCGAAGTCAGCATCATACTCAGGCGAGCCTGGCCCTGGGGATATAAGGACAGCCTGGATTTGATGTTGCTTGATCAGCTCATGCCATTGTTTGTTGTTGTTCTCAATGACAAGTGTGTCGCAATTTGTTACTTTTGCAGCAAGCTGGCTCAGGTTATAGGTAAAGGAATCGCGATTGTCGATGATCAGCACCTTCATGGATGCCACACGCTTAAGCTATTGGATCTTTCATCGAACGAAAGGTGATCCGTTGCAACTGATTCAAGTTTTATTATCTCGCAGGGTAGCTGCTTCAAGAATTTGTGAACTGTGCGAACAACCAACTGAGGCTCACATGGAAACTTGCAGTCTGACACCGACAGTTCGGCCAGTTGAGATGGCAGTCCCGGAAAATAATCCGGAGAAATTGAGGACATTTAGCCGGTTGGTGATGTTACCTCCATGGATCTGGATCTCACTGCGAAATCGTTTGCCGTCTACAAGCCGGAGACCAAGTGCTAAATCAAGTGTGAAGTTTGGTCTGACACGTCCACGGTTGAAGTCAATCCTGTCCAGAATCACATCAGGGATCAGATAAAGGTGAGGGTCATAACCTTCGTCTGGATACTGGTTGGAATCAAGGTAGCCTGCTCCAAGTCTCTCCACATACTCGTCACTGTCATCTTCAAGTTCGACTGGCAAACCACTACCGTAGCGAATGCTTGTCATCAACCAGGCCCTGGGATGTGCCTCAAGTCGCAAGGATGCTGAAAGGGTATTGCGCTGGTCCTGGGTAATCGGAAATGTCTTAGTGCTCGTACGCAACTCTTCAGCTTCGCCTCCTTCGATGAAAAGACCACCAGTGACAGGAGAACTGGCAAATCCAATCATGTTCGAGTAACTGACAGTGGATGTCACCTTGCCCAGCTTTGGCATTTCAAGCCGAACTTCGGTGCCAGAGATGTTTGCACTGTGGAACGCAAGAGGGAATCCGATACCGGTATTCAAAAAAACGTCATCATCGAATGAGTTCTCGAAGTCACGCCAGTAATGTGTGATGTCGAGACGCGCGCGATCAAAAACCCCCTGTCGCAAACCGACTTCATAGAAATTTGCACGGCTTGTCGGTACGGAGAGCCTTCCTTCGAATCCTTTGATCCCAGGGAGTGTCGAGGCATTGCTCAGAAGCAGGTTCTCAATGGGTGGCACCTGGAAGATGCGGTCATAGGAAGCACGCAACTGCAGGTCCAGTCCCTGGAAGTAGTACCCCGCTGCAACTCGAGGGCTGAAGGCATGATCCTTGACAAGGAACCTGTAGCTGTCGAATCGCAGGCCAGCATCAATCACAAGCCCCATCCAGTGAATGCGGTCCTGGATGTACAGTCCAATTTCATTTGCTTTTCCTTGATCCCGAAAACTGAAATTCTGATTGCTAAGAGTTAGGTGGAGGTTGGTGATATCAAAGGCTTCGTGTACGTGTGTATTGCGTGCATCAAACCCTGCACTCAGGACATGTTGTTCCGTCTGCAGGCTGTATGACCCAATCAGGACATTCTCGCTGAAGCCCCGTTTCTGGCTGATCAGTGGCACATCAGGAACGGGGCTGCTCCATAGCTCAACTGTGATCTCCCGACGCATGCCTCGCAGGGATAGTGCGCTTGTGGGGGATAAGGATTTCTGGAAGCTCAGTTGCCCACTCAACTCGCCTGTCCTGCGGTCCTGGCGTTGTTGCCGGGAATGCTGGACGAGGTCGTTCGGAACCAGGAACCCAACCCGGTTGCTATGCATTGACAGGAATAGTCTTCCCTGTTCTGTCAAGTCACGTTCAAATCGCAGTTTTGACCCCAGGTAGCTGGCCTTGTTGGTGTAGTTTTCAAGGGAAGGTGGATCCAGGTAGCGGTCTGTGTGTCCAGATCGCACCCCAAATGTGAGGGCATACGGATCCTTCAGGAAGTATTCGTTGAATGCTCCTTCGTATGTTCCGAAACTGTTGCGACTCAATCCATAGTCGCCATGCAGTCCGGGTTCTGTAGCTCGACGGCTGTGTAGCTCAATCACACCTCCCAGCCTGCGACCATACTCAGCCGGAATGCCGGCTGTGAATACATCGATGTATTCGAACTCCATGGGAGAAAAGCCGGAAACAAAACCGATGGAGCGATTGTCGTAATAAGGCAGTCCGTCAATAACGTATTGGGTGTCGTACTCAGAGCCACGCGGGTGCAAGACCGCATTGGCTTCGAGCAGCCATCCGGGAAGTGTCTGGATCTTCTCAATGAGTCCCCGCCCGGAACTCGTCAGGCGGTTTTCATCAAGTTCACGGCGGCCGATGCGTTGGATCAGTCCCGGCTGCTCAGGGTCAATCAGCGGTGGGCGACCAATGACTGTAATCGTGGACTGAACCGTGGCAGGGGTCAGGGAGATTGTCAGCTCGTAAGGAACGCCCGTTTGCAGGGAGATGACCTGTTCATTCTTTTCGAAGCCATCACTGTTGGCAGTAACCAGGTAGTTAGCGAGTGGAAGTCCCTGGAATGAGGCCCGACCTGTGAGCGTGCTGGATGCCATGCGATTGAGGTGAGCGGTGTGGCTGAGAATACTGATTGTTCCAACCAGCGGTTCTCCACTACTGTCACTGAGCAAGATCCTGATTTCTCCTTCCGCACTCTGGCCGAATGTATGCGATGGATGTACTCCCAGCAGGATGAGAACAACTAGCAGTAGGGAAGGGATGGTGTCCAAGGATTTTAGGGGCAGCCTCTCAAGAGATACTGGGGGCTTCATCCGAACGCTTGCAGTCTGCGGACTCATTCACTTCGCAAGCTGGCAAGCAGTGGTGTGCGGAGGGCAAGAACGGCTGCAACTGCTCCCGCAATCAGGCCAGTGCAGACAATGACACCCAGGGTCAGGGACAGCATGAACCATGGTGGGTCTGCCAGCCCGCTCATTAAGTGTGGCGTAACTGCGAGTAATGCCGAGGCTGTCCCTACGCTGACACCAAAGACCAGCAGGAATGAGTTTTCCGTAAGAATCAGTTGCAGGATGCTGTTACTTTTAAGACCCAGTGCTTCAAGTAGAGCCAGTTCGCTTCGTCGTTCCAGAATACTGCGAACTATCACAATTGCCAGACCGAGTGTGCCAAGTAGCAGACCAAGGCCACCCAGGGTCATGAAGGTGCTCAGATAAGTATTCTCGACAACCAGATAGCTTGCCAGACGGTCAGCGGTTTGGGTGGCATCAAGACCCTGATCTGCAAAGCTTGTTTCAAGCAGGATTGAGTCCTGTTTCTCATTTGTTTCTGCGAGTAATGACTGGTAGCCGTTATGGCCGGGATATAACTCCAGGAATCTCTGCTCGGAAAGGAGCAGTTCGGATTGGAAGATGCTGCGTGAAAGAAGGCCGGCAATTAGCAAACGGTGTGTCTTGCCGGAGTCATCGGTGACCGTCAGTTCTTGTCCCAGGCCCAAGTGCAGGATCCACATCACGGAATTAGCGTCTCCAAAGACAGGGATAGCGCCGCCATAGTCTTTCCTGAGCAGTAGCCAGGGGTTGTCTTTCTCTGCTTCAAGCTCAGCCAGTGTGGATTGGAATGCAAATCCGCCCCGATCAATGAATGCATCGGTCAATCCAGTCAGTGACGGACTGGAAGGCTTGTACAGGTTCAGGCAACTGGCATCTTCTCCGTCCTGACGCCGCATCGGGAAAATGGTCATTGCACTTGCCTGCTCTGTCACGAAGCTATCCAGGCTGTCCTGAAATAAGGGAAGGTCAGAATCTGCAATCACTCGAAAACCACCGTCACCGGACAAGAAATCAGGTTCCTGTGACTGGACATCCTGACGATTCATGGACACGGTCACAATCATGAAGGAAGCACAGGCAACAAGAGCAACTGACAACACGCTACGCGTTGGGTTGCGTGCCCCGTTGCGGATACCCAACTGCGAGATCCCGAACATGATGCCAGCTGAACGTCTGGGGCCAAGCAGCAGGGCCCGAAACCAGACCAGAGAAGCAATCAGCAACAGTGTCCCGGCTCCGAAGAATGCACCGAGTCGTGAGATGGAGTCACTGCCCATGGACAAGGCAAGTGACGCCATTGCGATCACAGCTGCGGTAGCGGCACAGTAGCTCAGCCGACGGGCTTTTCGCTCCTGGGTTGAACGGCCTAATACTTGTTCGTGAACTCCAAACAGTAATGCCTTGGGTGGAAGCTTGACCAGTCGACGCAGGGATAACCAGATGGACCCCGTCATTAATAGTCCTGCCCCCAAGGCACCGGCAACCGCATCCTGTGGGAGTACATGCAGACTGAGAAAAGAGCCGCCGACAGCATCGCTCCACCAGGTACTCAAGCCGTAGATCATGACCCACGCGTAGGCAATGGCTCCGGGGATACCGAGAATGCAGCCTGCGATGGCAAGTATTCCTCCTTCTGCAAGCAAAAGGTGTCTGACAAGGCGGGGGGTATGGCCAGTTGCCAGCAGGATGCCGATTTCATGTGTCCTCTGTTCCACTCCAAGCCGAAACAGCAAGGCTACAAGGATGGCTGCCGAGGTGATCAGAAACAGGCTGAACCCCAGGAACAGCCCTGAAAAATCCGTGGCTCCAGCCGAGGCTTCAAGGCTGAGCCTTTTGACAGGAATGAAGGAGAGATCAAACTCTTCTGGATGGAGTTGGCTTTTCAGCTCCTGTCGGAACAAGTCTGCGGCAGCCCCAATCTGGAGTCCCGCTTCCGGTTCGATCCGGAATGATGTGAGTTGCCCGAATCGGCTGGACCAGAGGTTTCTGGCGTCCTCGAAGGAGACAAAGGCTTTCGGGACGGCTCGATAGCGGTCCCAGTATGCCTCGTCCTGTGCGCGGATCAGGCTCAGGTCAATTGGGAAGGGTGGATCCCAATTGGCAATCCTGGTCTGGTCGGTCATGCCCTTGTAGACAGGCGCATAGTCCGGATCGATGGCAGCTCCATCCATGCGCACAAGCCCGGCCAGGCGGAACTCATGTGTTGCGGTTTCGAGCCTGTTGCCGGGACCGGTAGTGTAGTAATGGACTGTTACCAGTTGTCCTGTTCTGGCCCTCAGGTCGTCTGCAGCCCATTGGTTGAGGAGAATCTGTCCACTTTGTAACTCCTGGACCGGTCGCCCGTTAGCTAGGCGCAAGGAATCCGGAATTTCCGATATTGCTGTGACTGTTGAATAGGGGATGGTTCGGTTACCGATATCGATGCGGTTAGCGAGGTAGGTCAGGACTTCGATCGAATCCATGTTGCTGTTCCTGGCAGCAGTACGGATTGCTTCGGAAGCAGCATCTTCGAGAACAATACGATCCGTTTCAACCAGCAGAACGTCCGAATCCTCTAACGGTCGAACAATCAGGTTGGCATCTTCAAGCGAGAAAGCATCTTTCCACGCCTTGACCAGGTTATCTTCAGTCCCTCCGGCGACAAGGAGGGCATTGATCCTGGCAGGTTGCTCCAGGACCCGTTGGAGCGTCGACTTGGAGACAAAAACATTGAATGGCAGTTGCTGGTGAGGGGAAAGCCCGAAGCGCCCGGGTCCCTTGTTTTCGATGATTTCCGCCACCTTCAGCCTGACAAGGTGCACGTTATCGTACTTACGCCCCATTGTGGACTCGGCGGGGATCAGCGTATCAGTCTGGAACCGCAGGAGAATGTCTTGTCCCGGTTCGATACCCAGTTCATCCGCCAAGAACCGGTTCAGAAGGATATCGCGAGTTCCGATGTCAGGTGGATCAAGTCCATAAAACTCCCAGAATGCTTCGTCAATGCCATGGATCTGGATTCTGGAAGCACGTGCACCGGTCAGGGGGTTCTCGCTACTGCCCCGGATCACAATCCCACCGGCGGTTGCTCCACTTGCAGTCAGGGAATCCGCAATACTTTCCCGGAAATAGCGTTCACCAACCAGGACATGGTCGATTTTTCCCAGACGATCCAGGGTCAGGTCCCGCAGGCTTGCCCTGACCGAGGATCCGACCAACAATGCCCCGGCAAGAATGGCTGTCCCCACTCCAACACCCAGCGCTACTGCAATATGCATTTTGCGGTAGTACAGCAAGTTGCGCAGCAGTAATTGACTGAAGGTCATTCGCTTATAAGTCTATTGTGAAATTGCAGCCAGTACTAAGGTGATTCGGGAGCTACTGCGTCCTGAGCTGCCAGCGGAAGCTTCTCTACTCTCTTTTCCAGTTTGCTCAGCCTTCGCCTGGCCTGCCGAGCCCACTTGCCCGAGGATTCCAGATCAAGAAAGTCCCTGTAGGTCTTGATGGCTTCGGCAGACTGGTCAAGTTTTTCGTATGTGAGAGCCAGTTTCCAGAAGGCCTCAGCGGAGTTTGCATCCCAGCGGGTCGCTTCGATGTAGCGCCCGAGTGCAGCCCGGAAGCTGCCTTTTTTGGTGTAATGATTCCCGACTTTCAGTTCATTATTCGCCTGTACTGGATTGAAGGCATATACCTGCTGCGGGAGAGCAAAAGATTCGTCTTCATCGACCAGTTCGGGGAATTCTTCCTCCCGTTCTGCAAAGGTTGTCTTGTCAGCAACGGAATCGTCGGCCTGGACCTGAAAAGCAACCAGAAGCAAGCCTGCAAGCAAGGTCGGTTTCACGCTGTCAGTATAGCGGTCAACCGGATTTAAAGGGGCGATCTGATCCCTGGGAGCGAGTGACAAGGGGTGCACCCGGGATTGAGGCAACTGCAATACAAGGGAAGCCCTGCCTGCACGAAATTCAAATGATTACAAAGGAATTCCTGAATGCTGAAGTGGCCATGGAACTTGCCAGGAATCGTGGACAGGGTATCAAATCAAGCCTTTTTCAAGTTAGGATAGTTAGTTTGAATCAGCTTGCGGAGTTGTAGGAATTGCCGGATAAAAATGCATTAGCTCTGGGACTGGATTTTGGGACTACATCCGTCCGTGCGCTGCTTGTGGACTTGGATGGAAACGAACGAGGTTCTGCCGTCGGTCGTTACCCTCACGGGCAGATCACTACGAAGTTTCCGGGAACAAGCAAGAGCCTACCCCCTGATTATGCACTGCAGCATCCTGATGACTGGCTGACTGCAGTAGCACGAGCCGTACGGAGTGCCTGGCGCCGTGTTGAAAATACCGATACTCACATAATTGGAATCGGGGTCGACTTTACCAGCTGCACGATTCTTCCTACGCTGGCGGATGGCACCCCGCTGTGCCTGCTTCCCCAGTTCAAGGGCAATCCGATGGCTTGGCCCAAGCTGTGGAAACACCATGGAGCCAAAAGCCAGACTGACCGCATCAATGAGTTGGCCAGAGCCCGCAAGGAGTACTTTCTTGATCAGTACGGTGGGGCTGTTGGTCTGGAATGGTTTTTCCCGAAAGTGATGGAGACACTCGAACTGGCTCCGGAAGTCTATCAGGCCACAGAAGTTTGGGTTGAAGCAGGGGACTGGCTTGTCTGGCAACTGGTCGGATGTATGCCGGAAGAGATGGCGCGGTCTACGTGTCAGGCAGGCTACAAGGGCATGTGGACTGCACGTGACGGATTTCCTTCGAAACCATTCCTGAGATCGCTTCATCCAGACCTTGTTGATGTTGTCAAGAAGAAAATGCCCGGTCGTATGAAGGCACCTGGTGAACTTGCCGGTCGGTTGACCGCAAAAATGGCCAAGAAGTTGGGATTGTCGGAAGGGATTCCGGTCAGCACTGTAATTATTGATGCCCACGCCGGAGTGCCTGGTGTCGGGGCGTCCGATCCAGGGACGCTTGTGATGGTCTGTGGGACAAGTTCCTGCCACATGCTCAATGCCACCGATTACAGCAAGATTCCTGGCGTTGCCGGGGTTGTGAAAGATGGCATTTTACCCGGTTATTACGGGTATGAGACGGGACAGGCGGCAGTGGGAGATGCATTTGACTGGCTGCGGCAGTTGACTGGTGCAAAGGGATATACCCAACTGATGAAAGGTGCTGCTAAACTGGGACCGGGGTCGGATGGAGTCAGCTGTGTCGACTGGTTCAATGGTTGTCGCTCACCCCTGATGAATGGCAACTTGTCAGGGGCATTTCTGGGCCTGTCACTGCATCATGGCCCGCAGCATCTTTATCGCGCGATGCTTGAAGCATCGGCATTCGGCTTGCGCTGGATTGTCGAGATATTCCGGGAGAATAAACTCCCTGTCAAGAAATTCGTTGCCACGGGAGGCTTGCCTCACAGTAACCCGTTGTTTGTGCAGGTGATGGCGGACGTGTTGGGTGAGAACATACTGATCCATCCTTCCAAGCAAGGTCCGGCTCTGGGGGCAGCTATCCTGGGTGCAGTTGCTGCTGGCAAGCGTGCTGGAAGCTTCAGTTCCATGCGCTCTGCGATCCGTTCAATGGGCGGTGTAAAAAAAGACATTGAGGGTCGTCAAGGGATACTGGTATGCCCTGACACGCAGTCTATAAAAAATTATACATTACTTTATGAGCGCTACCGGGAGAATGCAGATTACCTGCTAAAACGCTCCATGCAAGACTAACCCGTATCGCTCACCAAGTCTAGGCAGCCTCGGATTTTGGCGTCACGGGCCCGGGCAATGGGCTGTTGGAAGCGGGCCTGCAACTGATTTCCCGGCCCTGGCGTTCAGGAATCCCCTCGCGTAGCCATATCTGCGTCAACCGGGACCGGTTCCGGGGCACTCTGCCCGTCCTGCTCGGCGAATTGGCGCAGGGTGAACACACCTCCCGCTGGCCGCCGCGCGTGGCGCCCCGGCTGTCACTCCCGCTGGCCCACAGGCTATCCCGGCGTCTCCGCCCGCAACCGCGCCAGCTCCGTCCCCGCCCGCCCGCGTTGTCGCAACACCTCCAGCAGCGCCGCCGCGAACAGGGCCCAGTACAGCCGCAACTGGTTCGCCCGCCGCGTCGCCGCCGAAGTCCGGTCCGCGAACAGGTCCAGCTGCTGCTCCTTGATGCGGTTCTCCATGTCCCCGCGCGCGCAGTACAGCTGCTCGTACAGCGGCTGGGTCCCGATCCGCCCCCGCTCCAGGCTGGTCACCACGAAGCGCTGGTTGTCCCCCCGCACCACCACCCGCACCCGCGGCCAGCGCTGCCGGATCTGCCCCACGATCCGCTGCAACTCTTCCACGGCCCCGTCCGCCGCGTCCCGGTTGGACCGTCGCAGCCGCCCGCACAGCAGGTGTGGCCCGCAGGTCACATACAGCGGGAGGTAGCAGTAGCAGTCGTAATAGCCGTGGAAGAAACGCCCCTCCTGCCTGCCGTGCAGCGGGTCGTCGGTCGCGTCTACATCCAAGACGATCTCCTCCGGCGCCGCGGCGTGGCTGTCCAGGAACAGCTCCACCAGCAGCGCGTCGAGCCGCTGCGGGTCGGCCACGATGCGCTTGTAGCGGTCCTGCGGGGACTAACTTGCTGAGTATAAATAGGTTATCATAAATCCACACCTCATGTTCACGCCCTTGGTGAGATATTGCGGCTAACTGGTGTCAACCTCAAGAGGTACCATTACGCTAATCCCGTGATGGGACTTGTGGTGGTATTCTCAAGAACTTTATAGCACCGAGGTACGGTTTGTTGAATAGATGGACTGGTGTGGACAGCCAGGTATGCAGGTGTTTGATGATTCGATTTTCCAAGCAGTTAAAAGCGATTTCAGTTGCAGTTAACCTGTTCTTTCCACTCGCTCTCTGGTCCTTTTCAAACGGAGCCCCGAGTGGTGTCACAGGCGGCCAGTTTCCAGGTGAAGGTCTTTGTACCCGCTGTCATCAAGGCTCGGAACCCAACACCGGTAGCGGTTTGATCGAGATGTTTATCAACAGTACACCTGTTGTTAACTCTGTGTACACACCAGGGGAAACGGTATCCATCCTGATCCGTTTCAATGATCCGAATGCAGCGCGGAGTGGCTTTCAACTGACTGCCAGGTCGGGTGATGGCTGCCAGCAGGCAGGTGCATTCAAAACCGTTGAGTCCGAGGTGCTCCCGGATGTGAGAATCAAGCAAGGTGCGTGTAATAAATCCGGTCCGGAAGTGCAGTGGGTGACGCACAGACTGGCCAAGACCGGGACTGTAACTGAATGGGAGTTTCAGTGGACGGCTCCGAGCAAAGATACACCGCTGGTCACATTCGCCTTAGCTGCCAATGGGGCCAATGGCAATCGGCACCCAACAGGCGACAGTATCTATAATTTCCAGACTACGATTGCTCACTTTGGAGGATACGGTGGTCCCCCACGTCTTACCGGCCTTGGAATCATATTGGCGGATCAATTCAGCAGGAACAGGAACACTCCTCCCAATGCTCTTGCCACTGCATTCGGTCAAGAGTTCGCCCGACCGGGTGCGCATGTGTCTGCCCAACTGGACATGACAGAGGAAGTTCCAACAATGCTTGCTGGTACCTGCCTGGAGGTGAACAGGCGTCGTGCACCATTGTTGTACGTATCTTCCGGACAGATCAAATTCCAGGTTCCATCAGAGACAGAAATCGGACAGTCAATCCTGAGAATCATTCGGGACTGCGACACACCCGATGAGGTGCGCGGGAGTTTTGTCCTGCTCAATATCCCCAGGGCACAACCAGTCTTGTTCATGTACACTAACAACCCACCAGTTGTGGCAGCAGTCCATGAGGACTGGAGCATGGTCGGGCCACGTTCCCTGTTCCCGGGTTTTCAGACTACTCCTGCTACCCCAGGTGAAACCATTGTGGTTTATGGAACGGGTTTCGGGACTGTTACGCCACCACTTGCATCCGGAAAATCAGCGTTTGAGGAAAGACCACTGTCCAGTAGTGATGTTCGTGTCTTGCTCGGGAATCTTGAAATGCAATCCGAGGATGTGGTCTATGCTGGCATTTCCCAAGGGTATCCTGGCTTGTACGAGTTGAGAATCAGGATTCCAGGGAATACTCCCAGCGGTTTACATTCCCTGGTCCTGATGGTGGATGGAATATCGTCGGCACAGGGTCCTTTTGTTGCCGTGGAAGTGCCATCCCCTTAGTGGCTTGCAGGAGAACAAACATCTAGCTGGTTCCGAAACAGTAACCTGTGGGTTTCAGCATTGGTTCCATTTCCGGAATCCAGCCTGCCTGAGGGCCAAGGAGTTCTGATCCACCTTTATTCGTACCACCGCCCCCACCCTAGCCCCTCCACCGATAAAGGCGCTGTCGCAAGCGTTAGAGATTGGCTGAGGGTAAAAGGAGTAATCCCATGATGAACAATACATTGGACATCAGCGGCTTCAAGGCCGTTATCAACTACGACCCAGACATCGGGAACCAAGCCTGTCGGCTGTCAGGAACCCATATCGCCAGCACTTGATGGGTACTGGGTGCCGCCCGTCTGAATTCGGTGCCCATCCTGCCGAGAACTCTGATGTGTTAAGTGTGACAAGATGTCTGATCCCATCACACCAGTCACAGCCCCTGATCGAGGAGTAGCTGACTTTGAGATTCCCGGTGTGGTTGCGATCCAGTACGCCCCCCAGTCTATATACTGAGCAGGTGGAACCTGTGCTGCAGTCTTTGATTCCGGCCGCCTTGGAGACCGCTGTCGAAGAAACGGCAGCGGCGGTCGAATACCCCAGTTCGGATGGCTTGGCAATGGCTGAATCCGGTTGGCATGCCGTCGCGATGGTTCTCGCCAAGGAGGCGTTAGACCGCTGCTTCCGTGAGCGCAAGGATCTCTATATCGGCATTGACCTGTTCGTGTATTACGAGAAGGGCAATAACAAGGCGCGGCTGGCACCGGACGTGTTCGTGGCGTTTGACGTGGAGGCTGGCGAGCGGGACACCTACAAGGTGTGGGAGGAAGGCAAGGCGCCGGATTTCGTACTGGAGGTGAGGTCTGCATCAACGGAGTGGCGGGACCGGGATGTAAAGCCCGAGATCTATGCACGGATGGGGGTGAGTGAGTACTGGAGGCTGAGTCCAAGAGTCCATCACTTGGAGTCGTCCCTGGAGGGGTACCGCTTGCAGGGCGGCCGGTACCAGCGGTTGGAGCGGGTCAAGTTGGAGGAAGCAGGCGAGTGGTACTGGAGCGAGGCGCTGGGACTGCACCTGCGGGCCAAGTGGTCTGAGAACGTAACGGTGGCGGCGTTCCGGGACCCCGCCACCGGGCAGGAAGTTCTAACGGCAGCCGACATGGACCGGGCACTCGTGAAAGCACAGGAACGGGTACTGGAGGAGGAACGGGCCAAGCTGGAGGCACAAACTAGGGCGCGACTGGAGGCACAGGCCAAGCTGGAGGCACAGGCCAGGGCGCGACTGGAGGAACAGGCCAAGCTGGAGGCACAGGCCAGGGCTCGCCAGGCCGATGAACGGGCACGGCAGGAAGCGGAGTTACGCCAGCAGGCCGATGAACGGGTGCGGCACCTTGAAGAGCGTCTTGCCGCCGAACTGGAGCGGAAGCACGAGGAAACGAATGCCCCGACTGAGTGATCGGCTGGGCATTCGTGTATCTGCGGGACTAGCCGCTGGCAGACCTGGGTTTGGCGTGGGCGGTTACGGTGGCATTCGGCGCGTGTGTCTTGACTTCCTTGCAATCCGGTCGGTTCGGACGTACCTACCAGTACTGGGATTCTCGTATTTGGGCCCTGTCAGGTTTTCTGTATGTCTTTTGTCGCTGTTGCATTTCTCCCGCTAGCTTTGACGGACAATTATCAGGTCACGGATTGGGTGCCGCGCACGCCGTGGGGCTTGTCGCAGACCGCTGCAGCAGGATAGCAACGAACCGACGAAGAGAGTGCCAGTGAGACTGCGAGCCTTTCAAGGTGCCGCCATCGCGAAGTGGTCGCAACTCGTGCCATTCGCTCAGCGCATGGTCATTGGGGACGGCGCACTGCGGAGCTGGAACTTGGCCAGTGAGCAGTTCCCCGGTGCCATCCAGATCAGCAACTTATTTCATGCCAGGGGGAGCACCTGTGGGATGTGACCAATGCCTGCCACGGGGTCGGCACGCAGACCACGGAGGGCTGGGCTAATCCCGCTGCGACGAGTTGGATGCGACCCACACTACCTATCCCGGTATCGACCTGCGGCTCGTCTACGAGTTCGCGTCCTGACTGCCACACTAGAGGCCGAAACCTGTCCAGTTGGTGCTCAATTCGTTGAATACTGTGACACATTATGTGTGTCAGAGGTCAGGATGTCTGTACCTATATCGAAAGTGCTGCCGGGATGGGAGCAGGGGGGTGGTCGGGGCTTATGTCGGTGGTGACAGGTTCACTGTTCCTGTTGTCGATCCCGCTTGTGTCATTTGTTTCAGTAATTCCAATGGAAGCTGTGGCAACGGCCTTGATTATTGTCGGAGCCATGACCTTCAGCCTGGTGCAGGAAGCGGACTGGGATCAGATTGACAAGGCTGTACCAGCTTTGTTGACGATTGCAGGCAAGCCTTTGATGTTCAGCATTTCTGATGGCCTGTCGATGGGAGTCATATCCCACTCAGCCCTGAAGATACCGAGAGGCAAGGCTGGGAGTATTTTCTGGCTGGTGCAGCTCCTGGCAGCAGTGCGTGTTGCGCTTTGTTTACCTGGCCTGAAGTGTGCAGTGACTGGAGTGAACGACAACAGTGCCCTGAATCAATAGAAGTTTTAATCGATTTCCTTGATACGGATGTTGCGGAACTCGATTGGTTCGTTATGCCCCAGGAATCCGATATGGCCATGTTTGCGTTTGATGCCAGGATGTCTTGCCAGTGTTGCCTGATCGCTGACATCGTTCATATCCTCGTCCAGGATGGTCATCCCGTTGAGGATGACCTGGATTTTTGATCCCTGCATGGTGACTTCCTGGTTGTTCCACTCGCCAACAGGGTTGAGTGCACCTGTCTTTGCGGGAAAAACGTTGTACAAAGAGCCGTGCTTCTGCCATGGCTTGATGTTTTTGTACCGACTCGAGCTGTTGTCAATGATCTGCAGTTCGTTGCCATCATAAGCCAGATCGGTCCTGGACATCGGGCAGCGTAAGCAGAGGCCGTTGTTCGAGCCGTCGTGCAACCTGAACTCGAACCGCAGCGTGAAATCAGAGTACTCGGAGGCTGATAGCAGGTTTCCACCGCTACCGGGCAAGCAGACAATCTTGCCGTCCTGCACTTGATAGCCTTCACCACGCTGGCCGAGCAGTACCCAGCCGTCCAGTGAAACCCCGTCAAACAGTGGCTTGAAGCCTTCTTCTGATGCAACAGCTGGCACGCTGCTGGCCAGCAAGCAGATGAGTAGGATTAAACGAGTGTAATGCATGGTTTTGATTGAATCCTAGCAGGAATTGTCACTGAATGCCAACGGGACCTGATTGCATCTTTTTGTGTTTTCCCCACAAGATAGGAACTGGATGGAACATAGCCTTTATGCATTGATCGGCGAGGATGGCTTTGAGCGCTTGACGCAAGCCTTCTATGCGCAGGTGCAGGGCGATGAGATTCTCGGTCCGATGTATCCGGCTGAGGAGTTGGCTGCAGCGCAGGAACGCTTGCGTGATTTCCTGGTTGGCCGCTTCGGTGGTCCACCTCGTTATATCGAACAACGGGGTCACCCGAGACTGCGCATGAGGCACATGCCGTTTGCGATTGACCAACGGGCGCGGGACCGCTGGATGGAACTGATGAGCAGGGCTCTGGATCAGGTGAACCTTCCCGTCGAGGCTGAGAACTTGCTGCGCCGTTTCTTTGAAGACACCGCTACGTTCATGATCAACCGTGGTTAAAGTTTGAGTAGCTAGCTTGATTTCTTGCTATTTCTATCTTTCAATAACGTTCAGTATGGCTAGATTGATTACCATTGGCGATATTTTTTGCAATGCTGATTGGGTTACGTGTGTATCGACCGAAGACCCGGACACCGCGGCTCAAGCTGCCGCGCTTATGCCGTGATTGCCGCCGACCGCCGTGCAGTCGGCCTTCCGGCACACCATGCCGACTGCCAAATAGCGGCGATTGCCCGCTCCCGGGTTGCGGAAATAGTTACCAGGAGCGTGGGAGACTTCAAGTGCTTTGGGATTGATGTGATCAATCCCTGGCGAAAGGATTGAAGCCCAGCTTTCGTTCTGGCTGAATCACTCGCAACGCCTTGTCCTGGGCACGCTTCCCGCAGTTCCGCAAGGATAGGTTTAACAGAATGGTTTGCTGACCTATTCCAGGTAACTCTCAAAAGCATCAGCGACTTGTGAGGCAATGATCGCGTTGCCTTTGGGGTTGGGGTGAATGCCATCGGGCATGTTGAGTTCTCGCTGTGCTGCAACATTCTCAAGCAGGAACGGGATGAATGCGATGTCCAGCTCTTTTGCTAGTTTCGGGAAGACGGCCTCGAATGCCCCGATATACACCGGGCCATAGTTTGGTGGCAGACGCATGCCGGTGAGCAGAACACGGGCGTTGTTTTCCAGGCACTCCTGGATCATCTGTCTCAAATTGTCCTCCATTTCCCCAACAGGTAGCCCCCGCAACCCGTCGTTGGCCCCCAGAGCCAGGATCACCCACTGGGGGTTGTGACTCAGAACGGTATTCATGCGGTTCATTGCCTTGACTGTTGTATCTCCACTCACGCCTTCGTTGACAACCTGGAATTGCAGTCCCCTCCGGTCAAACTCGCGCTGCAGGAAGTCCGGATAACTGTTTCCTGCGCTGATCCCGAGTCCTTCGGTCAGGCTGTCCCCAAAAGCAACAACTGTTGGTCGTGGGTCCTTGACAGCTGGAGCCTCTTCTACGGGCCTGGCAGCAACTGTGGATGTAGTGGACTCGATGGCTGTTTCCGGTTGTGATCCGGGCTCACTGCCACCACAGGCAGTTAACAGAATTGCCGGGAATGAAATAGCAAGTATCGTTAGAACTTGCAGGGAAATTGAGCGAATAGCCACATTGTCATAATAAAACTTCCCTCCTGCATGTCGAATCAACACGTTGTCCTTGAAGTACGCAGCCTGGACAAGTCGATCCATAGCGGTACGCACCTGGTCGAAATCCTGCGAGATATCAATTTCGCGATCGAGAAAGGCAGTTTTGTGGTCATTGAAGGACCTTCCGGAAGTGGGAAGAGCACTTTGCTGGGTTTGCTGGCAGGGCTTGATCGCCCAACAGCAGGTGAGATCATGCTGGATGGTCAATCCATTTCCGAACTGCCGGAAAACCGGATGGCGTTATTACGTGGGCAAAAGATCGGGTTTGTCTTCCAGGCCTACCAGCTGATTCCCACACTCAATGCACTGGAGAATGTCCTGCTCCCTCTTGAACTGACATGTGCTCAGGGGTCTGACTTGCGGGATAGAGCAATTGATCTTCTCAAGCAAGTGGGTCTTGAGGAACGGGTGGACCACTATCCCGTCCAGTTATCTGGAGGTGAGCAACAACGTGTTGCACTGGCAAGGGCATTCGTGACCAGACCTCCGATCGTGCTTGCTGATGAACCTACTGGCAATCTTGATACCCGGAACGGGGAGATTGTGCTTGAGATGCTCATGAAATTGAACCAGCAAACGGGTACGACCCTGGTGATGGTAACCCATGATGAGAAGATCGCCCGTAGGGCCGACCGCCGCATCACACTGGAGGATGGCAGGGTCGTCTCTGACACCCTTGCCATTGTTCCTGTGGAAGTCTCCCGGTCTCCCGGTTCTGATTCGCATGGTGCAGGGTGGTAAACTTACCGTTGGGCTCCGGGCCCGTGCAGCGAGATGCTGCGAACTCCGCCAGGTCCGGGAGGAAGCAACGGTAGTGGCCTCTGTCGCGTGCCGCGGTGCATCCCGGAGTCCAACTACGCTAAACCGTTACTCTGACTAGCATGTACAAGGTCATCGCGCGTAAGTACAGGCCGCAATCCTTCGATCAAGTAGTGGGTCAGGAGCATGTCAAGAAGACACTGCGGAATGCGCTGATACAAGGCCGTGTGGCGCATGGCTACATCTTTTCCGGTCCACGGGGAACCGGCAAGACCACTATGGCGCGGATACTGGCCATGGCCCTCAACTGTGAAGGAGGCCCAAGTCCCACACCGGACCCCCAATCTTCGGTTTGCAGGGAGATTGCGGAAGGCAATGCCCTGGATGTCTTTGAGATTGATGCTGCCTCGAATCGCCGTATTGATGACATCCGTGAATTGCGCGAAAGTGTGAAGTTCCTCCCTGCTCGGGACCCCTACAAGATTTTCATCATTGACGAGGCGCACCAGATCACGAACGATGCCTTCAATGCGTTGCTGAAGACACTGGAAGAGCCACCGGAGCAGGTGGTTTTTATTCTCTGTACAACAGAACCGCAAGCCATCCCGGCAACAATAGTTTCGCGCTGCCAGCATTTTGCGTTTCAGACCGCCGACTTTGAGTCCGTGCTTCTGCACTTGCGTTACATCTGCAATCAGGAGGGAATCGAGGCCGATGAGGATTCCCTGACGGCTATCGCCCTGTCTAGTGACGGTTCGATCCGGGATTCACTTTCCACACTGGACCAGGCGATCGCTGCCTGTGACAAGAAGCTTGAAGTCGAGGTAGTGCGACAGATCCTCGGATCCATTCGCAGTGAGGTTACCGATTGTATTCTTGCTGCCATCCGGGATTTCGAACCGAAAGCCATCCTGAAAGTCACGGCAGAACTGATGAAGGATGGCCAGCACCCACAGCATTTCTGCAGGGAGCTAACCCGCCAGTTTCGCAACCTCATGGTTATGAAGCTTGAGAATAACGACACTGAATCCCGGCTTGTGACCGCCAGTAAATCAGAGCGTCAGTCAGCAGCCAGCTGGCTGGAGGTTTTCTCGAGAGAGGACCTGATTCATTATGTCCAGATACTGCTCAGTCTCTATCGGGACATGCAGAATGCAACGCAGCAGCAATTTCACCTGGAACTTGGACTGTTGAAGCTTGTTTACGCCGGGCAACTCAGACCGATTGAAACAGTTCTTTCAGGTCTTGAGGAGCCACGTAAGTCCCGCCACCCGGGATCTTCCGGTAGCCCGAAACCGACCGCTGCCCCCGCATCTCGCAGCAACTCGTCTGTCCAGCCGTCTCACCAACCAGATCCGGTCCTGGTGCCGATGCCTCCGTGGAGTGGAAGCAACAGTTTTGAAGACCGCTTGATTCGCAAGTTACATGATAATGATCAACCCACATTGGCCAGTATGCTGAGTCAGAGTGTGCTCAGGCATGAGGGCAACCAGATCAAGATCGAGGCAACTGAAGGGCAGATCACTCTCATGGAACTCAGCATCAAGGAGCTTGAGAAAGCGCTTGCATCATTGATGGATAGCAAACCAAGTGTTAAGTTTGAGTCTGTAGTCAGCAGTTCCGCTGCAAGCAAGGAACCTGCTCCCGCCAGGAGTGTTGATCCGGCAGCCCCTGCATCAGAAGCAAGTGTTGATAGTACAGCCGAGAAACGTGCCTTGGATGATCCTGCAGTGCGGGAGATTCGCAAGCGGTTTGAGGGACGTGTTCGCAGGGTGCATGATTTAAGAAAGGAAACAAGTTGAAACTACCAGTAGATCCACAGAAAATGCTTGAGCAGGCTAAGGTCATGCAAGAGCGCATGAAGCAGGATGTTGCTTCTATTCGAGTTGAGACCTCCACAGGTGGAGGTATGGTGACGATCAAGATGGATGGCAGCAAGAATGTGCTGCGTCTCACCATCAACCCGGATGCCATGGATGATGTTGAGATGCTGCAGGACATGCTTCGGGGTGCTTTTAATGAAGCGGTCAAGCGTGTTGATGAGCAAACCCAGAGCAAGGTCAGTGGTTTGATTGGTGGAATGGGCCTTCCACCGGGCCTGCTAGGAGGTTAATTCGGGAACCTGTCGGACAGTAGAATAGGCACAATGGCAACTGAAGATCTTGCGTCCCCGATGTCCCGTCTGGTCGATGAACTGAAGCGACTGCCGGGAGTTGGTTCCAAATCAGCACAGCGGATAGCCTTTCACCTGCTGGGGGTGGAGCGTGAGACAGCGTATCGTCTTGCGAGTTCCATCACTTCCATGCGCGAGATGATTCGGCTGTGCACTCGCTGTAACAATATCGCGGAGAGGGAACTCTGCCCGATCTGTTCCGATCCAACCCGTGATCAGAGCGTGGTGTGTGTATTGGAACAGCCCAACAACATCATAGTGATTGAGCGTACACGCTCCTTTAATGGTGTGTATCACATTATTCATGGGGCACTGTCTCCGCTACGTGGAGTGCAACCCGAAGATTTGAAGATTGATTCCCTCCTTGGGCGGATGAAGGGCCAGTCCATCCAGGAGGTGATCCTGGCGACCAGCCCGACAACTGAAGGACAGGCCACATCGGCTTACATGGCCCGGTTGTTGAAGCCACTTAACATCAAGGTCAGCCGTATCGGGTTCGGGATCCCTGTCGGCACGGAGCTTGAATTTGTCGATGAGGCAACGATGGCAGAGTCGATTGATGGCCGCCGGGAAATGTAAGCCCCTAACTAAGCCCACTTAGGTCCACTACGATTCGGTTAGTCGGCGACGCACGCCGTTCGGCATATCGGTCAAGGGCTCCACTTCCAAGAAGATCTGGGCGATGCCGTTGCGCTCGTATACGTGCTCTCATCGCTCGGGCTGGCCGGGCTTGGCCTGGATCTTTTTCCGGACTTCCCCAATCTACTGCTTGTTCGTATCGTCCATGCAACACCACTGGCCGACTGGCTGAGTAAGGCTGGGACGCCTGTGACAAGACAGCGATCACGTAGCACCGACACTGTCGTGGTCGGGATCGAAGCGCGTCCTGTCGAGCAGCCCCATACACTGTGTGGCCTTGGCTACTCGGGCTGTAGCAACAGCTGATGGGCGGTATTTTCTTCAACCGCCTCGCGGCTGAACACGAGTGGAGCGTAGCGGCCCTCGGCCCACATTGGGAGCAAGTCATCGTAATGCGGACTGCCGGGTTGCCCCGATTGCCCCGGCGTGCTGGTGAACACGGATCTGTCCCAGTCGGCGAAGTCGAGGATGTGACGGTAGGAAGCCCCGTTCGACTGGGAGTAGCCCGGACCGCGTGTGGCATTGGGCGTGAAACCATCGCCCCCGCGCTCGACCGGCTTGAGGTCGAAGACTGCCTGTCTTGCGTCGGAGTTCGATAGCGGATGCCGGAAGCTAATCTTATGCAGATCGCCCCAGCGCCAAGCTGCGAAGTCAGCTCCCAGCGTTGAGGTAAGTTCAGTGAAGGCCTCCTCAAGAGACTCGGCCATGATTCGCTGCCGCTGCTCTTCGGGAGCTTCGCGGAGCCCGGCGATCAAGTGAGGAAGCTGCAGATAACGTTCGATCAGCTCCCGTGCTGCGGGCTGTGCTTGAGACGAGACGTATTTCGAGGGGAGCCGTTTCACCCAGGCCTCAAAGAGCGCGGCTGCCGTCGAATCAACATCCAGGACGAAGTCCCACCCGTCAAGAATCGCAGCCGCCTTAGAATCACGAACTGATGTTTCACGAAGCATCGCAACGAGTTCGCGGGCTGGCAGAGACGTCTCATCGTGCTGTAGCCGCTTGAAGTCTTCGACACTGAACTTCCCGCCGTCTTCCAGGACTTCATCGATCCGCTTGAAACGGTAGGGGGCGGACCAATCGAACCCGAGGTCGTGCGGATAGTCTTCCGGAAGAATGTTGTGATTCGCAGTCGCGATGTAGCCGGTCTCGGGATTCCTAATCTGCGGCAACTCTTCGATCTCCCGGAATCCGTTCCAGCGGTAGCGGCCCGTGTGGGCCGGCACGGGCAGTAGTCCCGACCAGCCCTCCCGTACCGGTATGAGGCCGGCAGGGATCCAACCGATGTTGCCGTCCACATCGGCGTAGACGATGTTCTCCGACGGGATCTTCCACGCCCGCATCGCTTCGATGAACCCGTTCCAGTCCTGGACCTGATCGAGTGCCAGGCTGCCCAGGTAGCCGGCCGTGCCCGGTTCCTGGCCGGTCCAGCGGAGTGCGACGACCCGGTCGTTGTCGGGGTCTTCCCAGAGCACCGGACCGTTGCGAGTGAACTTGAGCTCGACCTGTTCCGGCTGGTCTTGTCCTTTGACACGAAGTTCTTCGTGCTCGATCTGCATGTCGAGCCAGTCCCCCTGAAGCAAATACTGATTGCTATTCTCCGGGTTGGTCCGTTCGACAAAAAGATCCGCAGCGTCGTATTGCACAATCGTGAAACCCCAGCCGACGCGCTCGTTATGGCCAATCGCAACACCGGGCAGCGCCGGCTCTCCCGCACCGATCACGTTCCACCCCGGACCATTCAGGTGGACCAGGTATCGCAGTGAGGGCAGAATCACCGGCCGATGCGGGTCACTCGCCAGCAACGGCGCACCCGTATCACTCAGTTCCGAGCTGACGACCCAGTTATTCGATCCGTCCTGCTGGTGCAGGACCGGGATGGACACAGCCTTCTGATACTCGCTTGTGACACGGTCGTCGATTCCGGCTAGGTCGATGTCGGGGGCGGGGCGCAGATCACGCTGGGGATCTGTTGGATACCATCTCTGGGTCGCCCCGACTCCAAGTTGGGCGACCATCTTCGCGCGTGCGATTTCCTGGCTGATGTTGCGCACCATCATCAGCCCGGCGATCCGCAGCAGGACATGATCTGGTTCCCAGACACCCGGTTGGAAGCCCAGCAAGTCGAACTCTATTGGTAACTTGTCACGATTCTGCTCGACGTAGGCGTTGATACCGGAGGTAAAGGCTTCGGCGACCTCCCGCGAATGAGGTGAATAACTGGCCCACTCGGCCTCCATATCACCGCGATATTGCACCAGACGGGCGATACGGTCTCGGGAAACATACTCCGGACCAAAGACTTCTGCTAGCTCCCCGGCACCGGTGCGCCGCCAGATTTCAATCTGGTAAAGGCGGTCCTGTGCTGCAACGAAACCTTGCGCGAAGAAGAGGTCGTGGACGGTCTCGGCGTAGATGTGAGCAACGCCCCAGTGGTCGCGCAGGATTTCTACAGGTTGCTCCAGGCCCGCGACCAAGACGGATCCTTCAATCTGAGCCAAACGCTTGATGGACTCCTCCTGAAGGGCTTGAACCGAATCGTCAATCCGACTGCAGCCGGAGAATGAAAGTAACAGGGTGAGTACCACTAGCCAGCGCACGACGTGGATAGTATAACGTTGCAAGGTCCGCTGCCGGAAGTCCATGCTCGGTCGGTGTGCTCGCCACAGCTCCCGATACGAATCAGCCTGCCTTGCTGGGGAACCATTTCGTTAGCCACAACCCCCTGAACCCTTGCAGCAGTGGGCCCCGGGGATCAAGATGTCGTTACTGTTCTCATGACAGGAAGTGCTGTCACGTAACGCCGCTTTCGTACGACAAGAAGTGATTGCTAGAGATCTCCAAGATCCTCAGTTGCGGCGTAGTACAGCACCTGGAGAGTCCCGAAGTGCCCAGATCTTGGGCATCGTCGGATGATCTATTCCCAATCGCTTCGCCTTCCTTGTCCATGAGTTCGCGGCTTTCGAATAACGATTCCGAAGTCACGCCCTGGGGCCGTTAACAGGAGCAGGAGTCGTTCGACGGAATACACTGAACACCCGTCGCCAAGCATGAAGGTGCTGTGTCTCGGCAGTGTCTGAACACGTCTCGGATTCCACGGTTGCTAGGCGCCTCCGGATTTGAACCTACCACTATGGTGGAAATCCGATTGCACGGTAAGACAAGAAGTAAATCGCCGCCACCAGGCATACCGGGAACTGTAAGCCCTCTAAAACTAACTGCGCTCCAGAAAATCCCTGAGAAGTTCTATCAGTTCAGGTGCAGCATCTTCCTGGCAGAAGTGACCGGCCTGTTCCAGCCGGGTGATCGGGCCGTCGGGGAAGAGAGCCTGAAAGTCTGCAATGGCCAATGCTGGGGGTATGGCTTTGTCACGCATTCCTACCGCCAGCATGGCTGGTTTGGAGCGGAGATCGGGGATTCCTGCAGCACCAGCCCTGACATAGTCACCGATCCTGTTTAACGCCACATCGAGTGGGAACTCGACAGCACCCTTGCATTCCTCGACAGAATCGAACGGGGCAGCATAGGCACGCTTTTGGAGCTCACTTAGACCGGACTCGCAACCCAGCTTTGACATCAGCTCGCCAACATGGTTCCCCAGGTTCTGCATGATCTTCAGGTAGGAACCGTCCTGTTGGGAGGCAATGACCCAACGAAACCACTCAGACTCGTACAGTTTTGGTGGTTTGGGTACATCGACCGCAGCGACGGCGGCACCATATCCGCAAATGCTGTTAAACAGGCAGATCTGTTTGATGCGCCCGGGATGTTGAACCGTCAAGGCAGCCGAAATAGGTCCTCCCCAGTCCTGGCCGACAAGGGTAATGTGGTGCAAGTCCAGCTCCTCGATCAGGGTAACCAGATTGTTGACATGGGTTTCGAGCGTGTACTCGCGATCCTGGGGGGTTTCGCTTTTACCGAAGCCCATGTGGTCGGGAACAATGACTCGCCAACCTTGTGCGAATACTGGAATGAACTTGCGATAGATGTATCCCCAGGTTGGCTCGCCATGCAGGAAAATAATCGGGTCGCCACTGCCTTCGTCAACGTAGTGCATGCAAAATCCAGGTGCGGCTGTGAAATTTGGCTGGAAAGGGAAGGTTCCTTCAAACGTCTGATCTGCTGCAATCATGGCCGAACCATCATAGGATGTCTGCTCCGCCTGGACCAAACTTCACATTCATGGTGGGTGCAGTCATGCCAGGTTCAAGTGATAAACTTGCCCATCAGGGTTGCAATGTGTTTCTTTAGGCTGATTGGTTTTGTTCTTGTTCTCGCTCTGCCGGCAGTTGTGCTGGCTGCAGGAAACCCGAACTTCATTATTCTTTTTGCGGATGACCAGGGTTGGGGTGACCTGGGAGTTTACGGGCATCCGGATATCCGGACTCCGAACATCGATCGCATGGCTGCAGAAGGTATGCGCTTTACCAGTTTTTACGCGGCGCCGTTTTGTGGACCATCGCGTGCTGCCTTGATGACAGGCTCCTACCCGCCACGAGCAGGCCTCGATTTCAACCATGGCCCCAAAGCCCGGACAGGTATCCACTCCGGGGAGATCACGCTCGCCGAACTGCTCAAGCAGCAGGGTTATGCCACCACGATGATCGGCAAGTGGCATCTCGGCGATGCCCCGCAGTTTCTTCCGCACAGGAATGGATTTGACCATTGGCTCGGGATCCCGTTCTCAAACGACATGTGGCGTTATCACCCAATGATGCCCATCCGTGAACCAGAGGATGAACGTATGATCTCGGCTCGGGAACGTGCCGACATGACTGGCTTTGCAGGACGTGGCAGTTACTATGACCTCGAGAAGGGGCAGGGTTTTCCTCACCCTCTGCCATTGATGCAGGATGGAGAAGTCCTGGAATTTGATCCGGACCAGCGCAAGCTGACTACGGTTTATACGGAGAAAGCAGTTGAGTTCATTGAGGAAAATCGTGAAAACCCGTTCTTTTTGTACCTGCCCTATGCCATGCCACACGTACCGCTATTTGTTTCGAATGATCGTTGGGGTAAATCACGGCGGGGTCGCTATGGGGATGTGATCGAAGAACTTGACTGGTCAGTTGGCCAGATACTCGATAAGCTTCGGGAACTTGATCTTGCTGAGAACACGATGGTTGTCTATACCTCGGATAATGGTCCCTGGTTGCAGTACGGCATTGATGCCGGCTCGGCAGGTCCGTTCAAATTGGGCAAGTCCACGACCTGGGAGGGTGGCATGCGTGTTCCTGGAATTTTCTGGATGCCTGGCTCAATTCCTGCCGATCAGGTCAGTTCGGCAGTAGTAGCCAACATGGACATATTTCCGACCTTTGCAGCACTGGCAGGAGCAGTTTTGCCAGCCGATCGGGTGCTGGATGGAAGGGATCTCTGGCCCCTGCTCTCGGGTGCAAGCAATGAGTCTCCGCACAAGTATTTTTATTACTTCCATGGCAGTGGTCCTTCAAGACCGACTCGCCTGGAAGGAATCCGCATGGGACGCTACAAACTGCGTTTGAGGTCCATTGAATCAGGTGGTCTTGAAGCTGTACACCTGTATGATCTTAATGCGGACGCAGGCGAGAAATTCGATATCAGTTCACGTCACCCAGAACTTGTGGATCGACTGCTGGCACAGGCCAAAAACTTTCTTGTTGAGTTGAAAGCCGGTTCACGACCGCTAGGCACAATCTGACAGGATAGAATTCCGGGAAGGATAAAACAAAATGAAAATGCACTTTTCGAGACGAACTCTCATGGCAGCCCTGTGTGGCCAGGGCCTGGCTTCTGCCCTTGATTCTCCGGAATCCGAGATCCTGAATGGCAAGCACACGGGCATGATTGTGCACTCCCGCCGTCCGATTGACCTTGAAGCCCGGGTTGAATTACTGGATTCCTGGCTAACACCAATTGACCGGTTTTACGTCCGGACGCATTTCTACACACCGCGGATCGAGCTTGCTGACTGGAACCTCAAGGTCGATGGGTTGGTTGACAGACCCCTCTCGCTGGGACTGGAAGACCTCAAGCGTTTTGAGCCTGCGGAAGTTGCTGTCACTCTTGAGTGTGCCGGGAACGGGCGGGCATTTTTTGATCCCCGAGTACTCGGAACCCAGTGGCGCCGGGAGCCGTGGGCACCGCCCGCTGGAGGGGGGCTCGCTTGCGTGATGTCCTGGATCGTGCCGGGTTGCAGTCGTCCGCCCGGCATCTTGCATTTGATGGTGCAGATATACAAATCGGCAATGCGGCGGATTTTATCCGGAGTATCCCAAGGGAGAAGAGCCTTCATCCGGATACGATCCTTGCTTATGAGATGAATGGGCAAACACTACCTGTGGCACATGGTTTTCCATTACGGCTGATCACACCGGGCTGGGAAGGGGCGGCTTCGGTCAAGTGGCTGATTCATATTTCAGCAAGGGAAGACGAGTTCGATGGTTCTTTCATGTCCAGAGCCTATCGGGTTCCCAAGGCACCTGTGGAGCCCGGTGTAGCAGTAGATCCGGCAGATACGGAAGTCATTACCTCATTGAGGGTGAAGTCGCTCATCACGCATCCGGTTGCCGGCTCCGAAGTGCCGGCCCGGCCAACGACCATTCGAGGGTTTGCCTGGGGAGGCGAGAGCGAGGTCAGCAAGGTGGAAGTCTCGACGGATGGAGGCTCTCACTGGGACCAGGCGCAACTGGATGAACAGCAATCACCCTATGCCTGGCGGGAGTTTACTTATGACTGGAATCCTGCATCCAGCAAGGCGACCATACTGATGGTGCGGGCAACGGATGAGAACGGCAACATGCAATCCAGCACTCCTTCATGGAATCCCGGTGGCTATCTCAGGAACGTGATCCATGCAGTGAGTCTTGGGTCGCCAGTACAACCGCGCAATGTACTCAGTGAGCTGCCCGGTGGTCCAGGCAAGGAAATTTATGAGCAGGCTTGCAGTTCCTGTCATGATGCCTCACCTGTTTTCCAGCAGCAGCACGACCTGGCAGGCTGGCGTCAGGAAGTTGAAAAGATGGAACGGCTTGGGACTAGTATTTCCAGTGGGGACAAGCAGGTCCTGATTGAGTACCTAGCCAGGAACTTCAGCCTGTAAACTACAAAAGCTCGTCAGGCAACGGCTGCTTCCACCGAGTCTGGAAATCATAGGACTGGCAGAACTGTACCGTGCGAGCTGTAATCATCAGCCTGGAGTAGTTGCCAAAGCTCTTTGGAGTGTCAAGTGACAGGAAGAAGATCCCCGGATTGAACCGGACTGAATTGGTCAGGTTGAATGCTTCGGTCCGCAACTGCAGGTTGTGGTTCTCAAATAGCAACTGGAACCGGTTTCTGACTGCGAGATCTATGGAGAAGATACCGTGGCCGCGCAGGTTGTTCCGTTGCCCAACACTACCACCAACGTTGCGGTAGCAGGTCAGTGCTTGTTGCGGGTCGTCAAAAATGTCGGGACCTGATCTTCGCCCAATCAGATTGGCTGACCGCGCTCATAGTGAGGATGAAGGCTTTCCCGTGGCCGAGAGACATCTCAGTACCCCAGTTGCATTTAACTGGTGCTGCATGTCGTAGTCGGAAAGATTTCGCCCAGTCGCAAGATCCCATAAAATGATCACGCTGCAAGTGGACCAGTTGCTATCTCCTGGAAACTAACCGAAGGCACTTTCATTGCTGCAACAGATACCCATGGAGTTGAGATTCCTGGATTCTGACAGGCTGTAATTCAAGCCAGACTGATACCCACTTATAAACCGCCAGGAAGTGATAGTTGCATTGAGTGATTGAGTGGTAGCTCGCTATTGATTAGTGCTTTTGTAAAGTTGTGGTGCCCGCAGGTAGTGCCTTTTCAGCGTATGAATTCAAGCAGTCTCTCGGCGGCAGCCCGTGGTGGCAATCTATCAACTTCAACCAGGCGGTTCGCCCGCCGCATGTCATCATCCGAGATACGGTTGACAAGTTCGGACAGCACCCGTATCAGTGCAGGATTTTCTGATGCAGAAGGCGAAACCAGGATCAGTGCATCGTAGGGAGGAAACCCCCTCAGAGAATCTTCAAGGATCAGTAGATTGCTGTCAGCAAGGCGTCCATCGGTCGAGTAGGCGATGATCACATCAACTTGGTCGTTCCTGACCGCATCAAACATGTAGATTGCCTGCATGGCGCGGGTTGACAGCAACTCAAGACCGTACAGTTCACGCAGGCGCCCCCACTCAGGACGCCCAAAGATTTCGGGGTCACCTCCGATGGTGAGGCGTAGTCCTGCGAGGTCACTAATTGAACGGATGCCAAGTTGGCTGGCCTTCTCGCTTGTCATGGAAAGGGCGTAGTTGTTCTCAAACCCCAGCGGTCCAACCACTGTGACGCCGTGTTCCCTGAGCAGATAGCTGGCTACCTCTATCCGGGTTTGAAGTCGTGTAGCAGGATCCTCACGCTTCATCAGCGTGGCCCAGATCGTGCCGCTGAAGTCGACATAGGTATCGACCTTGTTCTGTCGCAGTGCATCGAACAGGATGGTTGATCCCATGCTTGGCCGGTTGTCGATAGTTGCACCGGCAGCCTCAAGATGCAGGGCCAGCATTTCCCCAAGGATGTAACTTTCAACGTAGCTTTTCGACCCCGTGGTGAATTGTTGTCCGGACAGGGGCAAGCCAGCCTCGTCTGTATCTGTTTCCTGCATTGCAACCGGCTCGTAGCGCTCTCTGGCCAGTTCATTCGATGCAGGCCAGAATACCCCTGCCGCAGCTGAAACCAGCAGAACTGCGAGTATTGCGAAGGCGAAACCAGCCAGCTTGCGGCGACGGCTCCGAACGGCATGCTCGGCCATTCGCAGGATTTGGTCGAGAACAACAGACAAGGCGGCTGCAAAGAAACACCCGAATAACGTAGTTGTATGGTTGCGAGTCTGCAGTCCAGTAAAGATATAGACACCAAGACCGCTGGCTCCTACTGCGGTTGCCAGGGTTGTCATCCCGACTGTCCACACTGTCGCAGTGCGCAGACCTGCCAGGATCACTGGAAAGGCAAGTGGAAAGCGCACCTTGAACAGCACCTGTTTCTCCGACATGCCAAGACCTCGTGCTGCATCAACCAGGCGCGGATCAGTTTCCGAGATGCCTGTAATCGAGTTCTGCAGCATCGGCAGAACGGCATAGGCTGTCAGAGCAAGGTAAGCAGGTAAAAAACCAATTGCTCCTCCGAGCAAGGGAACCATCAGGGCCAGCAGCGCCAGTGCGGGAATTGTTTGCACGATAGATGAAATCGTCAGGCTGAAGGTCTTCAGACGAGGGTTGCCATCAGCAGCCAGGGTGAGCCCGAAAGCAAGAACGGCTGCGGTTGCAATTGCAAACAATGACAGGAGCAGGTGCCAGGAAAGCAGTATCGGCAGGTCGAGCCAGTTCTGTTGCAGCGTATTCATACGCCTAACAGTCCTTGCCAAATGTCAGCCTGTCGACGGGGAGTGGTCAGCATCTGTTCCACATCGGAACTGGCCGGGTTCAGCAGTATCTCGCGGGGCGTACCTATCTGGGCAATCCGTCCATGGGAGAGGACTGCAATCCTGTCAGCCAGCAGCAGTGCTTCCGTAATATCGTGGGTTACCAGGATGGCAGTGAACCCCAGTCTTTTTTGAAGCGACTGGAAGTCTGTCCGCAGACTTTCCCGTGTCAATGGATCCAGTGCTCCGAACGGCTCGTCCATCAGGACCAGCGAGGGCTCGACAGCAAGGGCGCGTGCTACCCCGACACGTTGTTGTTCACCGCCGGAGAGCTGTTCCGGGAATCGCTTCCTGTAGACTTCCGGGTCGAGTTGAACCAGTTGCAACAGTCGCTCTACACGTTCGGAAATGCGGTGCTCGTTCCAGTCAAGCAATCCGGGAACAACAGCGACGTTCTCCTCCACGGTTCGATGGGGGAACAGTGCAGCCCCTTGGACAACATATCCGATCGAGAGACGCAGCTTAACGGGGTCAATCCCAGCAGTATCCTGTCCTCGGACCCTTATATTCCCGCTCCTGAGGGGAACGAGCCGGTTGATGGACCGCAGCAGGGTGGTCTTGCCTGAGCCGGAAAATCCCAGCAGAACCAGGATCTCACCGGACTCGACGGAAAGATCAATTGCCTGTAGCACTGGAGTTTCCAGTTCCCCCAGGTAGACACTGGCTTTGTTCAACTGAACTTCAGACATGGCTGCTTCCTTATACAGCAAGAACCTGCAAATGCCTGAAGTCAGGCAAAGTACACCAGCATGAATAAGGTAAGTGCGATCAGCAGGTAGGCCCAGGGACGTTCGCTGCGCCAGAAAGATCGCACCGGTCCGCTGGTATCCGACTGATGGCCGCGCCAGGTGTACGCTGCGATGTCAGCGGGTGGCACTTTGTCCCGGAGACTGATGACGACCAGCACGAGTAGCGCAAACAGGGCAGTCAGGGCTGTGCGGTGCAGGAAGTTCAGTTGTGGTCCCAGCGCGTCGCGCAACCCTGTAGCCAGTATTGAAGAACCGTCTGCCCATACCTCGTAAGCCCACTGAATCCCAAAGGAGAAGATTGGTGACAGCAGCAATGCCAGGAAGGATGCCCTGGCTGTCGCTCGGCGCCACAGGATGCCTCCCAGGAAAGCTATAGCAATACCAGGTACAACATGGCCAAGCTGGGCCGGTACTTTCAGGAAGAAGTTGTCTTCTGCGTCCTCGTTATAGATGCCTGCTGCGATGGCTGCGGCAATGACCACAAACACCATGATAGCTATGCGGCCCACCAGGATCAGTTTTTTGTCAGAAGCGTCCGGGTTGATATAGCACTTGTAGAAGTCGAAAGTAAACAGAGTTGCCCCGGAGTTCATCATGGAGTCAATACTTGACAGGATGGCTCCGATCAGTCCGGCTGTGATGATGCCGACCAGGCCGTAGCCTGCCGGAACGATCATACGTACGAGCAGCGGGAAAGCGTCGTCCGGCAGTGGCAGGGCAGTAATCTCTCCACTGGCCATTCGTGATTCAAACAGGTACCCCGCAGCGACTCCTGTTGCGATGGATACAAACGGGATAAGTAGCTTCAGGAAACCGGCGGCCAGGATGCCCATGCGGGCATCGTAATCGCTGCGGGCTGCAAGAGCACGCTGAGCAATGAACTGGTTGGTCGACCAGTAGAAGATATGAATGATCAGCAGTCCTGAAAACACACCGGTCCACGGTAACTGCGGATGGTCAGGTGGCAGGTAGAGGTGGAACTTCTGCTCTGCCGGGGGCATGGAAGCGTCCAGTGTCATCAGACCACTGAACCCGCCAATCTCAGGCTGTGAGAAAACCAGGAAAGCGATGAAGATGCCCGCGAGAAGAAGCAGGACGGACTGCATGACATCTGTCCATATGACGGCTTTGAGTCCACCGAAGATCGTATAACTGCTGGTCACCAAAGCGAAGATCAGGATGCCTTCGAGATAACTGATCTCAAGCGGGGTGTCACTGAGAAGGAAACGCAGGGCCCGGGCTCCGATATAGATCCCCAGCGCCATACGTACAATCACAATCGTGATGATGTTGAATGCCGAGTACAGGACGCTGCTGCGTTCGTCATAACGCCTGGCAAGGTACTCGGACAAAGTGTAAAGCCCCATGCCCCGGTAAAGCGGCAGGAACAGAAAGCTGAATAGCAGCAGTCCTGCAATCGCACCGTACTCAAAATGAGCCTGTGCGAACCCGATTGAGTAACCAATACCCAGCATGCCGACCAGGTGTTCGGCACTCACGTTCGTTCCGAAGATCGAGCCTGCCACGCCCCACCAGGGGATTTGTTTGCCCGCAAGATAGAAGTCCTCGGCATCGTTTTCCTTGCGACCGGACCACAGCCCGACTGCCAGCACGGCCAGGATGCTTGTCAGGAAGATGCCGATATCGAGTGTGCTGAGCGGAATCGGCATGCAGTTCAGGTTATTGCAGATGGTTCGCTCAAAGAGCTACCAGATGCCAATCACTTTCCACCATAGGCTACCTACTGAACACCAGACAAGCAGGTTCCAAAGGCCGATCAAAAAGCCTGTCCACCACCATTGCTTGAAGCTGGCATAGCCCTGCGAGAAGAAAATTGGTGAAGGTACAGTGCCGTAATGTGTCAGTCCTGCTGACAGGTTGGCAAGGCATACGAATAAAAAGATAGTCAACCCTACCGGGGCATCATTGTTGAGAAGCAGCAACAGGAAAGGAGGTAACAGTGTCAGCATGTGCATGGTGATGCTGGCCAGCCCATAGTGTGCGAAGAAGTAAATGAGCAGTGCGATGACCAGCATTGGCAGCCAGTTCATATCGCCGATCATGGCCTGGATGCCGTCGGCAAATGCTGTTGGAACACCTGCATCGCTGAGTTCTCTACCTAATGTGACGACGCCGCCGAACCAGAACAGGATGTCCCAGATTGCGTACTGCTTCATGGCATCTTCCCATTGGAGGACGCCACACAGCACCAGTACTCCGCTGCCGGCCATTGCAGCCAGTGCAACGGGTACGGCGTGGAGGTTCGACGTGATCCACAGGCTGCAGACAACACTCACAATGACAATCGTCAGCCATTGCTCCCTGCCCATGGGGCCGAGCTTTTGCAGTTCTTCTGAAGCAAATTCCCTAGCCCGGGGAGTGTGACGGATTTTTGGTGGCAGGATCTTTGAAATGATCCAGACCATCCCGACGATGCTGACAAGCCCGGGCACGATCCCGGCAGCCGCCCAAAGACCCCAGGACAGATCATAGCCAACCAGGGTGCTTACCACATCAACTGCCACGAAGTTCCCGGCCTGCCCTGTGAGGAACATGGCAGTGGCTGCAATCTCGCCTTGGTACACCGCAACCATCAGGAACGTTCCCAGTAACTGTGCACTCTTGCCCGGATAGGATCCGTAGAGTTCTGCAAGACTACGCGTGATCGGCAGGATCACGCCCCCGGCACGTGAAGTATTGGAGGGGATCATAGTGGCGAGGGTTACGTCGCTAAAGATCAAGGCGTAGGCAATGCCATTCGAGTTGGCTCCGAAATGCCTGACAAACATTAGTGCCACCCGCTTGGCCAGTGAAGTCTTGATCAACACATGCGCAATCATCAGGGCCCCGACAACCATCCATACGGAAGGGGTGGCGTAACCGGAGAGAGCCTGTTCCAGGCTAAGTGCACCCGTACAGGGTGCTGCGGTGATTGCAAGAAAAAGTACCGCGCCACCTGGCAGGGGACGCAGAACAAGGCCGGCTATGGCGAAACTGAAAACCCCCAGCAGTCGCCAGCCTTCAATATCAACATTCCCTGGCCTGGGAACGATCCAATACACGGCAAGCCCGAACAGCACCGCGCCTGCGAGTCGCTTCAAGTTGATGGGAGGGGGATGATCAGACATGAATCGGATTTCAGAAAGCAGCGACTCTATGCTTGCTGAACAACCTTGCTTGCTATGAAGGATTCCTGCTCAAACCCCGGCCACACCTGATAAGGAATCATGCAGCTTGTCCAGGGTTTCAGCCTCAGGCCACTGTCAGGCTGTCAGCATTCCATTTAACCTTGCGTCCCTCGCGTAGCGAGATGTTGGCAAGCTGAACGATCAGAGCAGCCTGGAATCCCTTCTCCATCGGAGCATGAGGCGTCTCACGAGTCCGCATGCAGTGCAGGAAGTTCATCACGTGGTCGATGGTTGCCTGTGCAAACCCTCCGGGCTGTTCCTTGGCAAAGGCGGCGTTCTGGGGTGATTGATGGTCGTAAATCCTCAAAAACTCGCGTCCGATGTCCATGCGTGCCAACATGCCGTCATAGGAGTTGAGCTGGTCTGCTCGCTGGGCATAACGCATGGCGTTGTAGTTGATGGTGAAGACTGCCAGAAAGTCTTGAGGATACTCTGCAACGACTACTACGGATTCGGGCTGATCCATCCCATCCACATGCGGTGCCAGTGCGGAAGCAGTGACGGCTGCAGGGTAGCCTGCGTCCATGATCATCTGGATCGAATCGTAGATATGGCAACCTTGATCCTGAACAATGCCTCCAGAGTACTCGGAAAGACTCCGCCAGTTGAAAAAGACAAGCGAGTCCTGCTCGATAGCGGGTGCCGGGCCAAGCCATGCCTTCCAGTCGATTGGGCCTTTGAATTCAGCCCGACGTGGGTCGGTCTGTGAATTGAGCCAGTAAGTGCGAACCATCCGGACAGTCCCCAGCCTTCCCTCCCGACGCAGGTCGCGGGCTTCCAGGTAGAGGTTGTAGCTGCGTCTTTGCATGCCAACTTGAACGACCCGGTCTGATTCATGTTGAGCTTCCACCAGTTCCTTGCCTTGCTCGGGAGTGTGGCAGAGAGGCTTTTCGACATAGACATCCTTGCCAGCAGCCATGGCATCCAGGGTCATGTGATGGTGCTGGTGTTCAGGGGTTGCAATCAGGACTGCATCGATCTGCTTGTCATCCAGGATTTCTCTATAGTCCCGGATGGCCTGGGTACCGGGCCCTGCTGCTGAAAGTCCAAGTTCGAGGTTCGGTTCGTAAACGTCGCAAACGGCCTGTACTTTCACTGACGGGTCGCGTTTGAACTCGGACATGACGCGCCGTCCGCGCCCACCGGACCCGATCAGCCCAAGGCGAATGGTGTCACTCGGGGTTTGGGCCAGGGCAGCTCCTGCCGAGGAAAGAAAGAAAATGCGTCGGTTCATGATCACCGAAGATTTTCGCACAGTATGCCGCCAAGTTGATAACCAGAGTGTGCCATTCCAGGCTGGACCCGGGGACTGCAACCTGGTTTGGCAATTGCAGATCATTAAAAAACCGCTGTCGGGTCCGTAAACTCAAGGAACGGATGTCCCCTTGATCAACACTGCAATAGCTGTTCATATGACAATAAAGGAATGTCACAGGAGAGTAAGCCTGCCGATTCTTTTGTGACGCGCAAGGCAGCATTGGTCGCAACAGGTTTTGCTGTTGCGTGCATTGTCATTCCCTTCTGGTTCTGGATGGACACCTGGTTCGGGCGGACATTGAGTGACGAAAAAATCGGACAGTACCTGACTGATACGGAGTATCCCCGAAAAATACAGCACGCCCTGGTGCAGATTTCAGAGCGCATGTCAACGGAAGGCGAAGCGGCCAGAGTCTGGTACCCGGAAATACTCAAGCTGGTCGACAATGAGCTGCCCGAGATTCGGCTGACCCTTGCCTGGTTGATGGGGGATGATTCATCCTCCGAGGAGTTTCATGATGCCCTGCGAGTCCTGGTTGCTGATCCGCATCCGATGGTCCGTCGCAATGCAGCCCTGGCACTAGCCAAGTTCGGGGATACGACAGGCTTGCAGGAAATCCGCGCCATGCTACAGACGTACAGCCTTGCCAGTGAGCATGCCGGGATTGTCAACAACCGTCTTGAAGTGGGGGACAGCTTTAACAGTGATGCACTGCTTGTCCGGATTCAACCGGATGGGGGTGGGGAGCCCTTTGATGTCCGTGCACCCCTGCCTGGGATTGTTGAAAAGCAAATGCATGCAGACGGAGTTCGCATCAGTAGCGGGGACGAGGTGACGCTCATCAGGCCTGAGTCGATGCATGTCATGCAGGCTCTGCTTGGCCTTTATCTGGTTGGCACGCCAGGCGAAATCGACCTGATCAGGCCATTCCTGCGTCCGCGGGAAGGGTTGAGCAGTAATGTGATGCAACAGGCCGCACTGACACTGGAGCAGATCCGGAAAAGACAGGCTGGTCAGGGAGTCCCTGCTGGTTCGGCAGGTGGCTCCATCTGATCCAGCGTCAGGATTTCGTAGCTTTCCGGATTTTGCATGATGCGGTCTACCAGTGCGACATGCATGTAGTGGCCAGCATTGATCGCAACTACCCTGCCTAGCAGCGGATACCCCAGTAGAGCAATGTCCCCGATCAGGTCCAGTAGCTTGTGACGGCAAGGCTCGTCAGGAAATCGCAGGCCGTTCGGGTTCAGCACGTCTGAGTCCCCGAAGCAGACAGCATTGTCCAGGGAAGCCCCCCGGATCAACCCCATGTCACGCATGGTTGCAAGATCTCTCTCGAACCCGAAAGTACGGGCCGGGGCGATCTCATCGAGATAAGCCTGCGGTGTCAGGCGAAGTTCCTGTTTCTGCACTCCGACCAGAGGATGGTTGTAGCTGGTCGTACAGGCGAGCTCCAGTTCCCTGCAGGGCTGGATTGAGACCTGCCTTGCCTTGTCGGATACTTTCACGGGCTTCGTAATGCGCATGTAACGCCTGCGTCGACGCAGCTTACGCAAGCCGGCTTGCTGCAGTAGCTCCCCAAACTTCTGCCCGCTACCATCCAGGATCGGGACTTCGAGGTTGTTGATCTCTATCCGGATATTGTCGATCCCCATGGAGTACAGGACGCTCAGAAGGTGCTCGGTGGTTGATAGCAGTACCCCCTTGTGCATCAGGCTAGTGGCGTGGGCAACCTTGGCAACGTATTTCCAACTGGCCGGAATTTCGAAGCCATCAAGATCTGTTCGGACAAATACAACGCCAACCCCTGATTCAGCAGGTAGTAGCCGAATCGCAACCTGTACACCGCTATGCAGGCCAACTCCAGCTACAGCTACAGGCTTGTTGATCGTGTGCTCATAGGGATGAGCGAAATTTTCAATGGGAAAGGGCATTACCCTGCTGCTATGCCTGAACCCTCTGGGGGGTTCTAAGTATTCTAACCCATTGAAAGTTATGGATTTGAAAAGAATCATCCGTGTCAATAATGACACATTGGAGTGTCAGATCACCCCATAAAGCCGTTGTCTGTTCAGTAGTTGACCGGGGTCGAAATCGGCCTTGACACGTTGCATGAGGTCCAGATCATTGCCGGATGCAACCCACTGGACGAGATCTTTCTTGACATTGTCCTGGGCTGCTTCCAGGATGCAGTTGAATATTGAATCTCGCAGGAGAGTCAAAACCAGCTTCGTGGAGTCAAAATCTTTTGTCATAACGTATCCCACGCCGTTTCCTGCGCGCAGGAGAACCGGACAGGACAGGTGATCCGTCAGATAGAGAAGCTCACCCAGTCTTGAAGACAATGTGGAAACCTGGATGACTGCTCCAGCAGTGTGCTGTTCGAACCATGCTGGAGTGAATTCACGAACTTTGTCCCAAATTCCCACATCAAGGAGTTCGGCATCGACCTGCTTTTTGACAGCCAGATCCTTGAACTCGACTGCAAACCGATGTGTTGCTGCCGGGCTGCCGGAGGCCTGGAGAAGAAGGACATGCTTGCCGGGTAATCCAACTTCTGCGGCTGCCTGTTTGTTCAGCCAGTCGCAGGCATTGGGCTGCAGGGCACTGGTGAGAATTGCCCGACGGATGCCAAGCAAGTCATCATAAGACTCCGCTGAAAAGCAGCACGTTGTCGAGTCTTCAGGTCTTGAGAAAACCTTGAAGTTGACTGATGTGATGACAGCCAGTGTTCCGTATGAACCAATCATCAACTTGGCCATATCAAGACCGGTGACATTCTTGACGACCATGCCCCCGGAACTGACAAGCTTGCCGTCAATGGTCGCAAAGCTCATCCCAATAACCATGTCACGAGCAGTTCCAAAGCGTCGCCGACTGGGGCCACTTGAGTTTGTAGCCAGTACGCCTCCGATGGTTGCGTCCTTGAAGTAAGGAGGATCCAGTGGAAGAACCTGATTTTGTTCCTTCAGTATCCGGTCAAGCTCACTGAATCGCATGCCAGCCTCAACACTGATGGTCAGGTCAGCCGGTTCGTACAGCAGCAAGCGGTTCAGTGCAAGCGTCTGGAGATGACATGCTGGTTCGGGGGTGCAGCCCCCCATCAAGTGCTTGCTGGATGCTCCCGATACCTGGATCGTTGCTTGATCCTGTTCGCAACTGCGCAGAATCTCAAGTACCTTGTCAGTAGAGGAGGGAGTGAAAGATCTGGCTGTTGCAGCTGATGAGGACTCTGGCATGAAGCAATTGGATCTTTAGGGCTTGAGTTCAGCAAGGCACCAGGAATGCCTTAGTTCAATAGGCGGGTTAATCCGATTATGTGTCCACAAGCAGGCCTGTGAGTGAATTTTAGTCCACTTCCAGATTTGCTGTGAGGCCGGCATCCGTGGGGTTAGCTACATGACCTGTTCCAAGATCGCAAAATCGCCCGGGTTCCAGGCTTGGGCGATCACATACAACTTGCCGTTCATCTTGTGTAGCGCGGCGTTGTGGATGTGCTGGAAGTTCTCAAGACCCAGATCCTCTTTAGGCATGATTGTGGAGACTAGTTGATCATCCTCAAGCAAGTAGATCGGTGCACCTTTGGAGCGGTCAGGTCCATGCAGGGCACCAACCAGCCCGAAATTGTCGAGGTAGTCGACATCACACGGGAAGGATCCCAGTGGAAGCTGCAGTGTGGAAAGGTACTGTCCATGGCGCGTGAAGCGGTCGATTTCCGAGTTCGGGCGGTCTGCAACATCAATGCGTTGTGTGCCGGTGGGAACTGTGATTCCATGTCCTGTTCCAAATTGTCCGACCCCGTCTCCTTTGCCGCCAAAAGCCAGGTCGTACCAGGAAGCCTTGAAAGGTTTTGTACTCTCGATTATTGCTGTGAGTACGTAATCGAGGTTGGAATAACCAGTGGCAACATAATACAGGCTGCCAAGCTTTTCAACATCGGTCGGTACGAAGTTACCTCGCCCGAAAAAGTACTGTGTGGCTGTGGGATGACCCAGATCCTTTGTGCCCGTCGGTGTTGAGAGCGTGTGTTCAAGCTTGCCCTCCAGGTTAGTGGTGTATACAGCAGCCGATCCGTTGCCCGGGAATGTCAGGTGTGCATCCCCGTCGGAGTCGTACCAGATGGAGGTGTTGTGCATGTTGTGCGGCTTCATTGAGTCATCGGTTGGGATCATACGAGTCTTTGAGAAGTCTGCACTGACCTGGATGATGCCTGCACCGGGTAGTGCGAAGTAGGTTTCCCCCTGATTTGCACGGTGGTCTACGGCGAAGCCACCATGTGCTTTTTCAAGCACAGCCTGCGCTTCCATGGGCAGGTGGTCTCCCTTGTACAGGACCTTGAACTTGTACTTGCCCTGGCCACTGACTATGTGGCTGTCGGCATTGCCTGTGGTGGGAGAGTAGACAGCGATCCAGCTGAATGCGAGAGTGCCGATGAATAAAGTCGCCAGGAGTTTACGTGACATGTTCTAGGAATCCTTGCCCTACACTTTACAAAATTTCGTGAACATAATCAGGAAACGTTTTCTCCATCTGACCGAATCTGATGAGATTTTGAAGTCATTCGAAGTCATAACCTCACATTCGTAATACACTTAAAACATTGTGGAGCAGGGCTGACGGCCCTCTCTTGCTGCTTGCATTGCTGATAATGCGGTTGCAAGGATCGCAGGAATGAATTTGCATAACCAGAGCATGTCTGTTGCAAAACATACACATGTGGATACCAGTGCTGGCTGGGGGCACCTTCCTCCGGACATCCGCAAGGAAATCGATATCTTTGAAACCGAACTGTTGCGACTGCAGGCGGGCAAGGTCGATGAGAAGATTTTCACGGAGTTCCGGTTGCGTCACGGTGTCTATGGACAGCGCCAGGACCGGGTCCAGATGCAGCGCATCAAGATCCCGATGGGATGTGTCAGTGCGGATCAGCTGATTGCACTGGCAAATATTGCCGAGGAGTACGCTGTCGGAGTCCTGCATGTCACAACGCGGCAGGACTTTCAGTGCCATTTTGTTGATATCAATGACACCCCGGACCTGATGAGGCGCCTGGCAGAAGTCGGGATCACTACCAAGGAAGCCTGTGGCAATGTGATCCGGAACGTTACGTGCTGCCCACAGGCAGGTGTCTGCAGGGAAGAAGCTTTTGATGTCACCCCCCATGCGCAAGCCATGGCCTATTTCATGCTGCGGCACTCGGATGCACAGAACTTCGGTCGCAAGTTCAAGATCTCCTATTCCGGGTGTGCAGATTCTTCCTGTGGGCTAGGCCGCATGCATGACATTGGTGCAGTGGCCAAAATCCAGGACGGTGTCAAGGGATTTCAGGTTTTAGTTGGTGGAGGGCTAGGGGCTCTGCCATTCCAGGCCAAGCTTTACAGTGAGTTCCTGCCAGCCCGAGAGATGCTGCCACTGGCACAGGCCATCTCGCGTGTTTTTGCCAAGCTGGGTGAGAAGAAGAATCGTGCAAAGGCACGCATGAAGTTCCTGATTAACAACTTGGGAATCGAGGAGTTCAGGAGGTTGGTCCAGCAAGAGCGTGCACGCTTGCCACATGATCCGCGCTGGGAGCAGGAACTCACAGAAGCTCTTGAAAAACTCAGCGACAAACCGCTGAAACAACCTTCCAGATTATCCCTTTCTCAGGACACACCGGCTGACCTCAGGGAGTGGCTTGAGTTGAATGTCCATCCACAGCAGCAGGACGGCTATTCCATGGTGGATGTGTTCCTGCCCCTGGGGGATATTTCCTCCGAGCAGGCAAGACAGTTGGCGGAACTGACGCGTCGGTTTCTCAAGGACACGATCCGTACAACGGTGGATCAGAATTTCCTGTTGCGCTGGGTCTCGGATGAAGACCTGCCTGCACTCTACGAAGGTCTCAAATCCATCGGGCTGGTGGAGACCGGTGTCGGCAGGTTGAAGGATGTTGTAGCTTGCCCGGGGACGGATTCCTGCAAACTGGGTATCACTTCTTCCAGAGGATTGGCAGCCCACTTGCACAAGGAATTTTCAAACGGCATGAGTGAAATCGGTCAGCGGAAGGACTTGAAGATCAAGATCAGCGGTTGTTTCAACTCTTGCGGTCAGCACCACATAGCTGACATTGGGTTTTTTGGCTCTGTGCAGCGTAAGAAGAACGATACAGCGCCTTCGTTCCAAGTCACGGTCGGAGGTTCCACCAGGAACAATGCCGAATCATACGGGCTGGCTTTGGGCAAGATCCCCTCGCATAATGTTGACAAGGCCATTGTCAGGCTCAGTGATTTTTACAGTCGTAATAAGCAGGGCGAAGAAACGCTCAGCGAAGTCGTTGACAGACTTGGTAAGGCTTGTATCAAGGAAGAACTCGCAGAGTTCATGTTGCTGCCTACCAGTGAAGAAGCACCGGAATATTACAAGGACATCAGGCAGCCCTGGCAGTACCAGAAATCGATTGGGGTAGGGGAGTGTGCGGGCGAAGTCGTGGATCAGGCGGAGTTCCTTTTCGAAGATGCCAACCGCATCCATTTCGAGTCAACACTTGATCTTGAGAAGGAACGTTTCGGGGATGCCAGCCGGAAAGCACTGGAGGCGTCAATGAAGGCCGCCGATGCGTTGCTGTTTACCAAAGGGCTGTGGTTGTCAGACAAATACGACACTGTCTCGGAGTTCCACAAATATTTCTACGAAACGGGCAGCTTCTACAAGCCGTTTGCTGACAATTTTTTTAAGGCAGCAGAAGAAAATGGTGACAGCAGTCAGGAGCAAGCGCGGTTGCGTGTCGAGGAAGCAATCCTCTTCATTGAGGCAGCCGAGATTGTCTACTCCCAAGCAACGGGCTTTTAGCGCTGGAGCAGGAATGCATGGCAGGTGGCTTGCAACGTATTGATATCAAGCTGTTGATTGAGACCACTGATGACATCAATCTGGATCCTTTCCTGGTGATTTTTGACCGCTGGCGTCAGCAGAAGGATCATCCAGCGGACTGGGTTGATCTGGCTGACTATGCCCACATGCGCAGTGGACCGGGGATCCTGATAGCTGGCAAGCGGGACACCTTTGCGATTGACTTGAATCCACCGGGACCAGGGTTGCTGACAAGTACAAGGGCAGGGTTGTCAGGAAATCTCACCGAACGTTTCAGGACAGCGAAACGCAGGGCACAGGAGTTCAATGAGGCGGTCTTGTCTGAACCGGAGTTCCCAGCAAGCATGAACCCCCAGGGTGCGGAATGGGTGGTTTTTCTCAATGATCGCCTGAACTTTCCAAACAATGACGAAACCGACGAAAAGGTTCGCCCCGCACTGGCTGCAGCACTCGAAATATCACCAGACTCGTTGGTTCGATCAGGCAATGAACTCAGTCGACTGAGCTTCCTTGTCAATCTGACTGACAACGCTTGAATCTGGCAGCACCGGGCGTTCAAAGTGGGTATTGTACTCAATACAGGTGATATGCTGAAAACAGTTTCGAGTAGTTCGACACCCTGTTGCTGCTTTGCTTTCTGACGGTTATTCAGGGCATGAGTGCTCCCCATATCTCCGCCATTCAAGGCGTTGAGAGTTTACCGGAATCCAGTGCAGACATTTCAGGACATCGTGTTGAAGCTCAAGTCCTATTGGGCACGCGCGGGCTGTATCATTCAGGAGCCGCTTGATTGCGAAGTGGGGGCCGGAACCATGTGTCCGGAAACCTTCCTGAGGGTACTTGGCCCGGACCCTTATCGTGTTGCCTATGTGCAGCCCAGCCGCCGGCCAACGGATGGCCGTTACGGTGACAATCCCAACCGGTTGTACAAGCACATGCAACTGCAGGTGGTCCTCAAACCATCCCCTGATGATGTGATCGAACTCTACATGAAGAGCCTGGAGCATATAGGCATTGATCTCTCCAGGCATGATTTCAAACTGGAGGAAGACAACTGGGAATCACCTACCCTGGGCGCCTGGGGAATTGGCTGGCAGGTCATGATTGACGGCCTGGAGGTCACCCAGTTCACCTACTTCCAGCAGTGTGGTGGACAGGATCTTACGGTGGTTCCAGCCGAGTTGACGTACGGGCTGGAGCGACTGGCAGCCTTTGTCCAGGACGTGGAAAGTGTCTATGACATCCACTGGAATGAACGCTGGACATACGCAGATGTGAGGTTTGCGGACGAACGGCAGTATTCGGCATACAACTTCGAGGAAGCCGATACAGGATTTTTGTGGAAGGCTTTTGAACTGCACGAGGGTGAATGTCAACGCATGCTGGACAAGTACACAAGTATTGATGGACTCGAAGAGCGGCAACGCTACCCGTTGCTGGCTGCCTTTGACCAGACCCTGAAATGTTCCCACCTGTTTAACACGCTGCAGGCGCGTGGAGCCATCAGCGTGACTGAGCGGGCCCAGGTGATCCAGCGTGTGCGCAACCTGTCGGTTGGCGTAGCCTCTGCCTGGTCGGATCAACAACAGTTTGATAAAGCGGTGGGTTCATGAGCGAACTGCTTCTCGAAATTGGCACTGAGGAGATTCCGGCCTGGATGATTCCAGGTGCCCAGGGTGAACTGAAGTCAAGGTTCAGGGAAGCACTGGGCCGACATGGGTTGGAAGAAGGCGTAAGTGTATCTGTCGAAGCGACGCCGCGTCGACTTGTCCTGTTTGCGTCCGGTTTAAGGGAGCGTCAGGAGGATCGTGTCGAGATCTTGAGAGGTCCCGCTCACAAGGTTGCATTTGATGCAGCTGGGAATCCCACTAAAGCAGCGCTTGGATTTTCAAAAAAGGCCGGTGTGTCGGTCGAGGAACTTGCGAAGGACGACGACGGCAAATTGACTGCCAGACGTGAAATAGCCGGACGAACTGCAATGGACCTGCTATCCGAGAGCTTGCCCCAGGTTGTCGTTGGCATTCGGTTCCCTAAAAGTATGTACTGGACTGGAAAAGGTGGTCCGCGCTTTGTCCGCCCGATCCGTTGGTTGCTTGCCCTGCTTGATGGCCAAGTGGTTCCTTTTGAAATTGCTGGTGTAGCGTCTTCGAACAGTACCAAGGGGCATCGCAGGTTGGGGAGAGGGGAGTTTACAGTTGTCGATGCGGACGAGTATCGTCATTTGCTGGCGTCGAATGCTGTCATTCTTGCTGCGAAGGACCGCTGTGAAAAGATTGTTTCGGAGTCTACTGCACTGCTTCCAGCAGGCTGCTGCATACGCAGCAATGTACGTCTGCTTGAGACCCTGGTATTTGAAACGGAATATCCGTCCGCTGTTCTGGGAAGTTTTGACGAGGTCTTCCTTAGGCTGCCAGAGGAAGTGCTTGAGACGGTGATGCTGGTTCACCAGAAATACTTTGTTGTCGAAGATGATCAAGGCAACATGCAGAACAGCTTTATGGCTGTTGCAAACCTGGATGCAGATCCTGATGGACAGATCCGCCGGGGACATGAGCGTGTGATCCGGGCGCGTTTCAGTGATGCACAGTTCTTTTGGAATTTTGATCAGAAAAGATCACTCACTGCGAGGGTCGATGATCTGAAGTCAGTTGTATTCCAGGCAGCACTTGGTAGTTACTGGGACAAGACTGTGAACAACTTGCGGGCAGTTGCTGCACTTGGTGAGGGAATCCAGCTGGACCAGAAATCTGTACAACACTCCCAGCGTGCAATGCATCTGGCGAAGTGTGACCTGACCACTGAAATGGTTGGGGAGTTCCCCGAATTGCAAGGCAAGATCGGGGGGCTATATGCAGTTAGCCAGGGAGAACCATCCGAAGTAGCAGATGCTATTTACGACCACTACTTGCCTGTTGGTGCAACAGGAACAATTCCCCGCACGCAGGTCGGTTGTCTGGTTTCAATGGCAGACAAGTTGACAACTCTTGGTGGCATGTTCGGGGAGGGTCTGATGCCTACCGGTTCAAGGGATCCCCTGGCACTCAGGCGGGCAGCGTACAGTGTGATCCGTGTCATCGTCGAAAAGGAACTTCCACTGTCACTGAGTCAGTTGGTTACCATTGCAGAGGCTGGAAGTCATGAGGCCGAATTGCGGGAGTTCCTTGTGGAACGCTTGCGGCACTGGCTTCAGGAATCAGGCGAGTTTACAAATGATCTGGTCCAGGCAGTACTGGAGGCTTCAAGTGAAGTTCCAGTTGATGTGGTGGCTCGCTGCAAGGCCTGTGCCGAGATGCAACAGACTCCGGATTTTGAGTCCCTGACCCTCAGTTTCAAGCGCATCCGAAATATTCTCACCCAGGCAGGGGAGCTGGAAGCCTTTGCACAAAATGCAACGGACCCGACCTTGCTGGAGGCAGGTGCCGAAGTTGACTTGTATGACACTCTACAAGGTGTTGTGAAGAAAATAGCAGTACACAATGCAAAGCGGGAATATGTTAACTCACTGCGTGAGATTGCAATCTTGCGCCCGACACTGGATCGTTACTTTGACGAGATCCTGGTGATGGCTGAAGATGAAACGATCCGTAACAACCGGCTGTCGTTCCTGGCAGGAATGTTGGATCAACTCTCAACGATTGCAGACTTTACCCTGATTGCAGCAGGCACAACTGCTGCATCAGGTCACTGAGGAAGCTGCCCCAACTCACTGGCACTTCCCGCTGTTCCCTCGTGGAGCAACTCTACGTCGGAAATACTTTCTCCGACCAGTTCGATGGGCAGGTTCTTGTTGACCTTGATCCCCAGCTTCTTGAATTTTTCAGCCATGGGAACCAGACCACGTGTACCTGTCAGTGTTCTTTTGGCTTCTTCATAGCTATTGCTGACAGTATTCAGCTGGCTTTCAATTAACAGGAACTTTTCAGCAAAGACCCTCAGCTTGTCGTACATCCTTGCCGCCTCGTCGGCCAATACCTTTGTGTTTCGGTTTTGCTTTTCGATATTCCACAAGCTGGCAACCGTTCGGAGAATAGGTAACAGGGTGTTTGCGGTAACCACAGCAATCTTGTTTTCATAGGCCTTGTTGAACAAGGATGGATCCGCTTCAAAGGCAGCCAGGTAGGCTGGTTCGATCGGCATGAACATAAAGACAAAATCCGGAGAGTTGATGCCGAGCAGACTCGTGTAATTCCTGGACGCCAAGGATTTAATGTGAGTTTCGACACATTGCACATGGGCGTTCAGCTCGTGCTGGTGCTCCTCGTTGCTCTCGGCATTGACACTGTTCATGTAATTGATCAGGGATACCTTGCTGTCAATGATGATGTGCTTGTTATCCGGCAGGTAAAGCACGAAATCGGGTCGTCGGGCATCCCCGTCAGTGTTCTTGAAGCTGTCTTCCCGTTTGTACTCATGACCTTTGCTCAACCCGGCATCTTCCAGAAGTCTTTCGACTTGTAACTCGCCCCAGTTTCCCAACAGTTTCTTGTCGTTTTTGAGGGCATTCGCCAGGTTCTCCGCCTCATTTTTCAGGCTTTCATTTAGCTTGCTGAGATTGTTGATCTGGGTTTCCAGTTTGCTGCGATCCCTGGTCTGTTCGGTATTGATTTCATTGACACGGCTCTGGAACCCTTCGAGCTGTTTCTGGAGGGGCCCCAGCAGGATTGTGACCTTGTCCCTGAATCCCTTCACGTTCTCCTTGTTGGTTTTCTCGATGGTCTGTTGCTTTTCTTCAAATATTTTTTGGGATATCAACTCAAATTCTTTTTTGAGCGTTTCTTTGTTTTCCTCAAACTGCAGTTGCAGTTGATCGAGATTCTCCTTGCGCATTGCCAGGTCAGATTCCAGGCTTGAAATCTTGTTGCACAGGTTGTTGTTGTCCTGTTTCAGGCAATGGATTCTGCTTTGGAATCTCAACTGTGCAACAACCCAGCCGACAAAACCCGCCAGCAAGACAGTTCCTGCGATTCCGAGGACAAGCACATCAGGTTCAATATTCATCAATCAAGCCACCTCGGTTCCATGGCAGAAAAGAAAATCATGACGGGACAACCTGCTTGGCCAGTTCAGGGAACCCTATGGGATATCGTCCATTAACCATGCATGGGGGATATATTGCCTTAAATAGCTGGCACATTGACGCAACGACAGGATTCTTGCTTCCAGACTTCCTTCAAATGCGCGATCCTCAACCTCGACACATACACTGCCCTTGTAACCGATGGATGTCAGGGCTGAGAAGAACTTCCCCCAGTCGACATCCCCTAATCCGGGCAACTTGGGAGTGTGGAAGTCCAGTGGATATGCAAGGATCCCTGTTTCGTTCAGGTTCTGTCTGTCAATTCGGACATCCTTGGCATGGACGTGAAAGATGCGGTCCTTGAACTCGTAGATCGGAGCTATGGCATCCAGCTGCATCCAGGTCGGGTGGGAGGGATCGTAGTTAAGCCCGAAGTATTCGCTGGGAATCTCATCAAACATGCGCCTCCAGATCACTGGAGAACTGGCCAGGTTCTTGCCACCCGGCCATTCGTCACGGCTGAATATCATTGGGCAGTTCTCGATACCGATGCGGATGTTTCGTTCTTCTGCAAAGGCAATCAAGGGGTGCCAGGTTTCGAGGAAGCGCGGCCAGTTTTCCTCAACAGACAATGTCCAGTCCCTGCCTATGAATGTATTGACATTGGACAGACCGAGAGTCCTGGCCCCTTCAATGACTTGCCTCAAATGGTTCTGGGCAGTCTCGGCTTCCTGCCGGTCATTGGAAAGGGGATTGGGGTAGTAGCCCAGCCCGCTAATTGAAATTTCCTGGTTTTCCAGAGTGTTCTGGATAATGGCAACGGCTTGCTCATCAAGATTGGAAACATCAATATGGGTCACACCGGCATAGCGCCGGTTGGCCTTGCCCGGGGGCCAGCACATGACCTCGATGCAGTTATAGCCTTCGCGATTGGCGATCTGACAAATCCCCTCGAAAGAAATTTCAGGTAGTATGGCGCTGACAAATCCCAGTTGCATTCCGATTTCAGCTTACTGCAAGCAAGTCTCAAGATAGACCTGTAGAGTGCAACTCTGGGGGCTGGCATGACTATTACTCTGGGCTGTGATGTTCATGGACCGCTGTCGACCTGTTGTCCAGTAAAGGACTAACCGCGCTAATATGGATATTCCGTCCCAAGGGTTTACAGATCCTTGTCAGACTGCTTTCCAAGAACAGACTGACGACATATTGATGCAGTAATAGCAGCCTGGTGTTGTAGAACATAACGGGTACGGATCTTCAACAATTCAATCATTTGCTCCACAAAGCATAAGGAGACAGCTACAAGATGGCAAAACATGTGTATTCGTTTGGCGGATCGAAGACCGAAGGCAACCAGAAGATGAAGAACACACTCGGAGGCAAGGGTGCCAATTTGGCCGAGATGGCGCTAGCTGGCGTTCCGGTACCGCCAGGGTTCACAGTCTCTACTGATGTCTGCAATATCTACCTTGCAGGTGGTAACAAGGTTCCCGATGAAATCGAAACCGAAATGGCAGGCAGTTTGAAACGTCTTGAAGCCGATATGGACAAGAATCTGGGTGATGCGAAGGACCCGCTGTTACTGTCTGTCCGCTCGGGATCCAAATTCTCCATGCCGGGCATGATGGACACTATCCTGAACCTGGGCCTGAATGACCAGGTTGTCGAGGGGCTGTCGAAGCTCAGTGGCAATGAAGAATTTGCGCTTGACTGTTACCGCCGTTTCATCATGATGTTTGCCGATGTGGTGATGGAAGTCTCCAAGAGAGAGTTCGAAGAAATTCTGGAAAAGATCAAGCACGAGGCTGGTGCCGAGAACGACATGGATCTCTCGGCTGACGGACTCAGGAAGGTCGTGGAAGCTTTCATGGCGCACTACAAGAAATCCCTGAAAATGGAATTTCCACAAGATGCCCATGAACAACTGAAGATGGCACGCGATGCAGTGTTCCGTTCCTGGGACAACCCGCGAGCCAACTACTACCGCAACATGAATGACATCCCGCATAACTTGGGGACTGCTGTGAATGTGCAGGCCATGGTGTTCGGGAACCTGGGTGAGACCTCTGCGACAGGTGTCGGGTTCACACGCAACCCGGCTACCGGCGGCAAGGAATTCTATGGTGAATTCCTGACCAATGCACAGGGTGAGGATGTTGTTGCCGGTATCCGCACGCCCCGCCCGATCAGTGAACTTGAAACAGTCCTGCCAAAAGCTTACAAGGAGTTGCGCTCCATTACTTCACAGCTTGAAAAGCATTACAAGGATGTGCAGGATTTCGAGTTCACGATCCAGGAAGGCAAGCTTTTCATGCTGCAGACTCGGAACGGCAAGAGAACCGGTGCGGCTGCCGTCAAGTTTGCTGTTGACATGGTGAAAGAGGAATTGATCACGACTCGTCAAGCTGTCATGCGGGTTGAGCCCCAGCACCTGGACCAGTTGTTGCACCCAGTGATTGATCCAGGTACCAAGTTCAAACTCAAGTTGCTCACTACGGGTCTTCCTGCATCACCCGGTGCTGCTGTTGGGCAGATCGTGTTCACTGCAGATGAGGCGGTTGAAGAAGCAGAGAAGGGCAACCCGGTTGTTCTTGTCCGGGCGGAGACAACTCCTGAAGATATTCATGGCATGGAAGCTGCCAAAGGTATTCTCACATCCCGTGGGGGCATGACTTCCCATGCAGCCGTGGTAGCCCGTGGTATGGGATCACCCTGTGTGGCCGGTGCTGGTGACGTGAACGTTAATCCAAAAAGCGGAAAAGTGACTTGCAGTGGACAGACCCTGAAGCGTGGCAACTGGATCTCGATTGATGGATCAACCGGCGAAGTATTTGCGGGCAAGGCCAATACCATCGATCCTGACCCAACATCTGACGATTTCTCCAAGTTCATGGAATTTGTGGACATGTATCGCAAGGTGAAGGTCCGCACTAATGCCGAGACCCCGCGCGATGCCATGATGGCCAGGAGCTTTGGAGCCGAAGGGATCGGACTATGCCGCACAGAACATATGTTTTTCGAACCGAGCAGGATCGAACATGTACGCACGATGATCCTGGCGGAAGACGAGAAAACCCGTAACCAGGCCCTGCGAAAGTTGCTGCCAATGCAGCGAAAGGACTTCATCCAGTTGTTTGAAGTGATGGGTGGCTACCCGGTGATCGTCAGGACACTGGATCCGCCACTCCATGAGTTCCTGCCGAATCGCGAAGAGCTGATGGTGGAACTGGCAGAATTGCGTGCCAGGAATTTGAACAAGGAAAAACAGGGTGAACTGGAAGTGCTTCTTGAGCGCGTGCAGGAGTTGCATGAGTTCAATCCCATGCTTGGCCATCGGGGGTGCCGTCTTGGTATTACATTTCCGGAGATTACCCGAATGCAGGCCCAGGCGATCTTTGAGGCTGCGGTTGAGTGTGCCAGGAATGGGATCAAGGTCATTCCGGAAGTGATGATTCCACTGGTCGGCAATCACAAGGAACTTGAAAACCAGAAGAAGATCGTAGTCGATACGGCCAAGAAAGTCTTCGAGACCGCCGGTATCAAGGTCAATTACAAGGTCGGGACCATGATTGAGGTCCCGCGCGGAGCCTTGACGGCGGATGAAATTGCCCAGCATGCAGATTTTTTTAGTTTTGGTACCAATGACCTGACCCAGACAAGCTTTGGATTCAGTCGGGACGATTCCGGTCCGTTCATCAAGCATTACCTGGAGAGTGGCATTCTTGAGGATGACCCGTTCCAGGTTCTTGACACTAGTGGTGTCGGGCAGTTGATCAGCATTGCCCTGGAAAAGGGTCGCAAGGTGAAGCCTGGACTTGAAGTCGGGATTTGCGGCGAGCACGGAGGCGACCCCAAATCAGTGACATTCTGTGTGAACGCTGGCCTGGATTATGTCAGTTGTTCTCCCTACAGGGTGCCGATTGCACGTCTGGCTGCTGCACAGGCAGAACTTACGAAAGAATAGTTATCAGTCTCAGGATCGTACAGTTGGAGGAATAACCGATCGGAGCTATCCATGCCAAACCTCCGGCTTGAACCCGGTTGCAGTAGCTTCTTGTAGTGGTGAACTCTGGTTAAAAAAGATTAAGGATAAGTTTGCACTAGCCACCGTCTACTGGATTGGGCAGTATCAGGATTGGGGAATGAAGTGAGTGGTAACAACAGAACCGATCCAGGCGGCGAAATAGTCATCTATGAGCATTTGGACGACGAGGTGCGATTGGACGTACGGTTGGATCGGGGGACTGTCTGGCTGACATAACGGCAGATGGCCGAACTGCGATTGCGGCCGGACCAAACGCTGTCGTTCGATCACGAGGGATGATGCTAGTAATTGTGAGCATCAGATCTGAAACAACCACCTGGACTCGGACAACGAGCTGGGCTACGCCTGCCCGATTACGGACAAACCGGTTGCGGCCTCGACCCGAGGCATCAAGCGGTGCGCCCGGACGTGCCAGGAACTTCGTGTGTCACGTCAATCTTCCCGCTTAAGGGCTTATCGGGAAGAACCCTGCCCAGCCGCTATCCGGAATTCTCCCGCCACTCCCCGATCCACGGGTATACTTAGGCCATTCCCAAGGAATCCTGGCCTTACGAATCGGGCTCGAACGAAAGCTCACGAACATGAACGCGATTCAGCATACACAGGAACTGGTGAAGTTCTCCACTGTTAGCAAAGTATCCAATGCCTCGATATGCGACTACTTGGAAGACGTCCTGAAAAGGCTCGGCTTCACCATCGAGCGGATCGAATACACCGACATCGCGGGCGTCAGGAAGGTCAACGTCGTCGGCAAGAAGGGCGCCGGGACCGGGGGGATGGCCTATTTCGCCCACACCGACGTCGTGCCTGCCGATTCCTGGTTCAGTTGTGAACATGGCCCCTTTGAGCCGACCGTCAAGGGCGACAAGCTGTATGGTCGCGGAAGCTGTGATATGAAAGGGTCGATCGGCTCAATACTGGCAGCCGCCGAGCACGTCGCTGGAGCTGAGTTGAGAGCACCGCTCTATATCGCGCTCACCGCGGATGAGGAGATCGGCTACTGCGGAGCGGAACAGGTGGCTCGGCGGTCCAAGTTCTTCCAAGAGATGGTTCAAGGGGAGTCGAACGGAATCGTCGGAGAGCCAACGATGCTCAATGTTGTTCACGCTCACAAGGGCACCTATGGATTCAGAGCGACATCCCACGGCAAGGCCGCGCATTCCAGCACCAACGAAGGAATCAACGCCAACCTCGCCATGATCCCTTTTCTCAGCGAGATGAAGAAAATTCACGACGAGACCCGGGAGGATCCTGCTTGGCAGCATCCGGCCTTCGATCCATCGGGGATTAGCTGGAATATCGGAATCAATGATCACACCGCGGCCGTGAACATGACCGCGGCCCATAGTATCTGCACGGTATATTTCCGTCCGGCACCCGGGCATGATGCGGAAGAGTTGATCGAGCGGTCCAGGAAAGCCGCCGTGCTGTGTGGCATCGATTTCGAAGTGCTCGGGGCAGCACAACCCTTGTATCTGGATCCTGAATCAGACTTCGTCCGTGAGGTCTTGGGGTTGTCTGAAAACGAAAGCAGTCAAACCGTCTGCTACGGAACCGATGGTACTGCGCTGACGGAAATGAAAAAACTGGTGGTGCTGGGCCCCGGAGACATCGCTCAGGCTCATACTCAAGATGAATGGATTCTTTTGGATCAACTCAAGAAAGGGTCGCGACTCTATGCCAAGCTGATTCGTCATTGGTGCGCCTGAAGGATCTTCCAGATGCCCCGCGCACCACGATCGCTGCCTGCGGCCAGCGCTGCCGGATGCGCCGCACGATCCGCTCCAATTCCGCGACCGTCCCCTCCGCTGCCTCCGCCTGCGCCGTCCGCAGGCGCGCACACAGCACATGCTCTCCGCACGTGATGTACAGCGGCAGGTAGCAATAGTGGCGGTAATAGCCGTGATAGAAGCGACCCTCCTGCTGGCCGTGCAGCTGATCGTCGGTGGCATCCACGTCCAGCACGATCCGCTCCGGGAGCGTCTCGTGCATGTCCAGGAACAGATCCACCAGCAGGTCGTCGATCTGTTCCGTGCTCGCCACGACCTTCTTGTAGCGGTCCTCGTCTGCCTCCAGCGGCGTACCCAACTCCAGCCGGTTGAGCGTGCTCGAGCCAGCCAGCGCATGGCCCCGATCGCGCTCCCGCCGGCGGCTCTGCCCGGTCAGGTCCGGCCCGTCCAGCGCCAGCGCCAGCGCCAGAGCGAACACCCGCTGCCCAAGCAGGCTCTCTAGAGAGTGCTCCACACGCGCCGGATTGCGGTGGTCAATGAAGCAGGCTGCCAGCCGCCCAGTGACCTGGAATGCTTGGTTGGCAGCTCTCAACAGCACGGCACCGCCATCGGAAGAGAGGCGCCCGCCGTCGAACTTGGCAACCACGTGACGGCGTCCCAAGCCCGCCAGTGGGAACGCATCAGAAGTACACTGTGTCGCCATGGGCATTGCTCCTTGAGATCAGTTAACTAACTGATAACAAACAGTTTAACATGAATTCAGCCTCCACTGCAAGCATATCTGGTGAGTTTTCCGGGCTAGTGCTATCGCCGATCTTCGAAGCGGACCTGCAACCGGAGCAGTATGCCTACCGGGAAGGCCGCAGCGCGCTGGACGCAGGGCGGCACGTGCAGCGGTTGGTGAACACCGGACACAGAGAAGTGGTCGATGGTGATCTATCGAACTACTGCAGAGAGATCCCATACTCCGAACTACTCCAGTCGGTCGCGCGACGCGTGAGCGACGGACGGTTGCTGGGATGGATCAAGCTGGGGCTGGAAATGGCCGTAGAAGAGGAGGACGGGGAAGGCGGCAAGCGTCGCACGAACCGGGCGCCCCGATCTCCCCGTTGCTCAGCAACGTCTACATGCGGCGGTTCATTCTGGGGTGGAAACGACTGGGCCACGCCCAGCGATTCGGAGCGGAGATCGTGAACTACGCGGACGACTTTGTGATCGGCGGCAAAGCCCCGGCGGAAGCTATGAGGGCTGTTGTCGAGCGGATGATGGAGCGACTGCGGCTACCGGTCAACGCCACGAAGACTCGCTGCCTGCGAGTGCCGGGGGAACCGATGGAGTTCCTCGGGTACCGCATCGGACGCAATTACAGCCCGCGCACGGGACGTGCCTACATTGGCACGCGACCGAGCCGGGACAGCGTCCGCAGCATCTGCCGCAAGGTCAGCGAATTGACGGTAGCGCGGTACGGGTTGCTGGACCCCGAACTGGTGGTGGGGAGGCTGAACCGGGCCATGCTCGGATGGGCGAACTACTTCCAACTCGGGCAGGTGAACCCGGCCTACCACTCCACCGACTCGCATGCTACCAAGCGGCTCCGCCAGTAGTTCTGTCGAAAGCACAAGATGAAGTCCGGGAAATACGTGCGGTTCTCGAACAAGCGGCTATGGAACGACCATGGCCTCATACGTCTTGCGCCGCGAACGGCGAGCTTCCCATGGGCGAAGGCATGATCTCGACCGAGAGCTGAGTGCGGGAAATCCGCACGCTCAGTTCGATGAGCGGGGAGAAGAGACGGGGCTACGTGAGAGACTGAGGCACCGGCAATCCGCGAAAGCGGTCGGCAAACGGCTACTCCCTCACGCTAAGGCAAGCGCGCTTCTCCTCGACTCTACTAGGGCAGGCGGTGGCACAGCTGTAAGTCACTGATTTCGAGAGGGTTGGAGGACGGCGCCGCGTATTACCTACCGGCGCTCGATCGGAGATCTAAGTTCCGAGCCTCAGGGAGTGCAACACGCGGTCGTGGAAGATGAAGGTGAGACGGCTCAGGAGACAGCATGTGGACTCCTAACCACGTCCGGACCGGGCGCCAGGAATAGTGCCTTCAGTGCCGGAACGCTTTAGGAAACAGAGGGGCGGGAGCACCTCGACCACGTCAGCCAGGGTCGTCCCGTCCTTGTAGGTCAGGGTGTTGCAGCGCCCATAGAGGCCTTGGGGGCCTTCCAGAGCCAAGCATTTGATCATCACCGGGTCCGCCTTGACTCGGAAAAACTGGCTTGCATGACTCTCATACGGGATGTCGAAGTCGTTCAAGATCGCGCCAAGCGGCTGGCGGCCTTCCCGAATGAGCTGCTTCTGCCTTTCAGCCAGTCGACTGAGATCGATCCGGATAGCGCCGAACTCGACCCCCCGGTCCGAAGAGTTCAGGCGGAGTGTCACTTGCCGGGTCAGGATCGCCTTTTGCCGCTCCTGGCGAAGCACATCGAGGTAGATCCGGTCGCCGAAGAAACTCTCTAGCGTGGAGGTCATATCGGTGTCGTGCCACAGGAGGCGCCGTGCCGGCTGCGGCAGTTCCCGGGCATCAAGGATGTCGGGTTCCAAGGCGAGCAGTCCAGCTGTCCCGTAGAAACGGTAGAATGGCGCGAACAGATCCGATTCCCGATCGCCGAGTAATTCACGCTCAGGAGACATTGCGGTGCAGGACGGGACGGCGCAACCTGAGCGGGAAGCTGTCAGGCACTCGCTTACCAGTCACAGCTTCAGTCTAACGGTAGTTTACGTGCGCCGTGGAAAGGCGCTGGTAAACTACCGCTAGGCCTCCGCTCCATGGATTACTTTAAAAAGGCTCTACATGATGCAATCAACGAAACCCATACTCCTATCGCGTGATCGCGACTACCTGATCCACCCGTTGCACAGCCCAAGTGCTCATCAGCAGGCCCACGTTTGGGAAAGCGGTGAGGGCGCTGTACTGGTAGATGCAGATGGCCGGGAGTACCTCGACGGGCTTTCAGGATTGTGGAACGTAGTTGTGGGCCACGGCCGAGAAGAGCTGGCCCGGGCCGCTCAGCAGCAGATGGAGAAACTCGCCTACTGCTCGGCATACGCCGGCAGCTCGAATCCTCGGGCCATCGAACTGGCCGAGAGGCTTTCTGCGCTGACCTATCCATCGATCACGCGGTTTTTCTTTACTTCAGGTGGTGGTGAAGCCAGCGAGACCAGCTTCAAAGTGGCACGATCCTACTGGAAAACAAAGGGTTTTCCCAGGAAGACAAAAGTTGTCTCCCGGCAGTGGGGCTACCACGGGGTGACGCTTGCGGCGATGAGTGCTACTGGCATATCCAGCTACTGGCCGCAGTTCGAGCCGCGCGTGCCCGGGTTCCTCCAGATTCCTTCCCCCTACCCGTATCGCTACGAAGCGCCCGTAGGAACAAGCGCGGGCATCGCGGCAGCCGACGAATTGGAACAGGCGATTTTGAGGGAAGGCCCGGAAACGGTCGCTATGTTTCTCGCAGAGCCGGTCCAGGGAGCGGGCGGTGTCATCGTTCCTCCTGACGACTATTTTCAACGGATCAGAGCGATCTGTGACCACTATGATGTCCTGTTGGTTGCCGACGAGGTGATCACTGGATTCGGGCGGACTGGGAAGTGGTTCGCCCTGGATCACTGGGGTGTGGAACCTGACGTCGTGCAATTCGCAAAAGCGATCACGTCGGGCTACTTTCCCCTTGGCGGAGTCGGAGTTACCGAGCGGATTGCCGAGGTACTCGATCAGTGCAAGTCACCCTGGATGCACGCTTACACTTATAGCGCCCACCCGGTCGGCTGTGCCGTGGCTCTAAGCAATCTGGACATTATCGAACGAGAGGGCCTGGTCGCCCAAGCGGCCGTGAAGGGAGACTACCTGATAGCCGGATTGAGAGCGGCCCTAGCCTCACATCCCCGGGTTGGGGATGTGCGGGGCAAAGGCCTGATGTGTGCGGTCGAGTATGTCAAAGACAAATCGACGAAGGCCGAGTTCAAAACTGAAGAGCGGGTTGGTGAGAAGCTCAACGCCGAAGCCCAGCGACGGGGCTTGTTCAGCCGCATGCGAGGAGATGTCTTCTGCCTCGCTCCGCCTTTCGTCACAACCCGCGATCAACTCGACCACATGATTCAAATCCTATCGGAGTCGACTGAGGCGGTATTGGGCTAGGCGGCGTATATGAGTTCCACCAACCTGGTTCCCGGCGCACTTCAGTGTTACGGCAAGAGCATGCTAGGACAATTGCACGAGTTCCCGCTAAGAGATTTTAAAGGGATGGGCAACAGCTCCTTCGACTGGTAATGTCCACTCGGATGATGGTAAAACCGGTGCGGGCAGGTGTTCCCTTATGAAGAAAAGATCTGTAGGTGTAAGCCAGTCATGGAGCAACACGAAATCAAACCCTCCGGTCACTAGCCTGAATTCCCAACGGGGATCTGGATATGACGCGGTGGGGGCGTTTGCTCCCCGAAACCCCCACTATTATGCCGATTCCGCTTGATGCTTGTCATCCAATGTGTTAATTGGTCTACTGATAGCCAATTAATCTGAATATATTCATTCAAGCCATCTGGCGACGCTCTAACTCTCCCACTTTCTCCAGAATGTCACTGATACCCACCGTTTCCCATCTAAACTCCCCTGATTCAAGCCATTTCCCTCTCTTTTTGTCCGTTTTCACGTGTTTCCCCACAATTTCCACGTTTTTAGTTTCATATAGTGGTACTATATTTATCAGTTAATCAATTCCCGTGCAAGACCTCGCCGATCGCTTCCTCGTCCCCTCCAACCCCAACCAGCGCCGCTACGAAGCCCTGCGCGCCCTCTGCGTCGAGCGCCTCCCGCTCCCCGTGGCCGCCCGCCGCCTCGGCTACTCCCCCGGCTCCCTCCGCAACATCCTCGCCGACTTCCGCAAGCACCCCGACCGCCCCTTCTTCCTGCCTCGCGGCCGCTCCGCCCAACCCGCTGCCCCCGACGACCCCAAGGCCCGCCTCCGCCAGCGCATCCTCGAGCTCCGCTCCTGCAACATCTCCGCCAACCAGATCTCCGAGCGCCTCAAGGACGAAGGTCTGCCCGCCTCCGTCCCCACCGTCTCCAAGATCCTCAAAGACGCTGGCCTGCCCCGCCTCCGGCGCCGCTCCCGCGACCAGCGCGACGACTCCAACCGCCCCATCCAGGCCCCCGCCGCTTCCGTCCACGCCCTCGACCTCTCCCCGCGCTCCTTCCGCACCGACTTCGGCGGCCTGTTCCTCTTCCTGCCCTTCCTCGCCCAACTCGACTTCGACGCCCACGTCCGCCGCTGTCGCCTGCCCGGTTCCGCCGCCATCCCCGCCGCCTGCGCCTGCCGCTCCCTGCTCGCCCTCAAGCTCTGGGGCGTCGGTCGCCCCTCCCGCCTCATGCCCGACGCCCTTGACGAGGGCCTCGCCCTGTTCGCCGGCCTCAACTCCATTCCCAAGCGCTCCACGCTTTCCGAGTACTCCTGCCGCATTGACCCCCGCCTCGTACCCGGCTGGACTGCCGACTGGCTCGCCGCCGCCCGCCACCTCGGAGTCCAGGGCGGCTGCTCGTTCGATCTCGACTTCCACACCGTCCCCTACCACGGCGACGAAGCCTTCCTGCAAAAGCACTTCGTCTCCAAGCGCAGCCGCCGCCAGCGCGGCGTGCTCGCCTTCCTGGTCCGCGACGCCCAAGAGGACATCTTCTGCTTCGCCGACGCCACCTTGCGCAAGGAGGACCAGAACGAGGCCGTCCTGCGCTTCGCCGCGACCTACCGTGAACGCACCGGCCAGCTGCCTGGCGAACTGGTGTTCGACTCCCGCCTCACCACCTACGCCGTCCTGGCCCGCCTGCAGGCTCTTGGCATCCGCTTCCTGACCTTGCGGCGCCGCTCCGAGAAGCTGGTCCGCGACCTGCTCGCCGCTGAAGGCTGGCAGCGCCTGACCCTGAGCAACATCGGCCGCAAGTACCGCAACCCGACCGCCCTCGACCGCCGCGTCACCCTGCCCGACTACCCCGTCGCGATCCGCCAGATCGCGGTCGCCGGCCTCGGCCACGACAAGCCCACGCTGCTGCTCACCAACCAGCTTGACGCCAAGGCCGCCGAGCTCGTCGACCGCTACGCCCGCCGCATGGTGATCGAGAACGCGATCGCTGAGTCGATCGACTTCTTCCACATGGACGCGCTGTCCTCGGCCGTACCGCTGAAGATCGACGCCGACCTGCAGTTCACACTGATGGCGGGCACGCTGTACCGCCTGCTGGCGCGTCGCATCGGGCACGGGCACCAGAGCGAGCGGGCGCGCCAGTTGTTCAACCGCTTCGTGCGCACTGCCGCCAAGATCCGCATCAGCCAAGAGTGCGTCGAGGTGCGGCTCGGCCGTCGCGCCCACAACCCGCTGCTGATCGCCGCCGGATTCGGAGAGGATCGCCCGACTATCCCGTGGCTCGGCAACAAGCAACTCCGCCTCGTCATCGGTCTCGACGAACCGGAATAATCACCTCCAGATACGTAGTTGGGAATCCAGGCTAGTGCTGAGGTTTTTGCTTTACTGTCCTACCCCCATATTCTGGAAACCGTAAGCAGTGCTGCCAAGCTTTGGGTGAAGATTCTCGCAACGCGACGACAGGTCAGCAGTGTCAGTCAGGGACACTCGTTGCAGGGCACTTTGTTTGCTGCCCTGCGTTGGAAAACAAGGTTCTTGACAATAAAGGCCGTCCCAGTCTCGGGACAGCAGAAATTGAAGCAAATCCGTGAGAACTTATTCGAGCGAGCTTGCCTGATTTTTGAAGACTTGTTCTTCACTTGCACCCGAGTTTCGCTGGAAATACACATATACTATCCGTAGTTTCACACGGTGGTCAATAATAAATCATGAGCTTGAAATCCACCTCAATCGCAATCACTCTGCTGTTTGTACAGGCCTGTACACCCGTCCAGGAGCCTGCAATTCAAGACCCCACTTTTGAAAAGCAGTTCTTGAATCTCTCCTATCGATCCAAGCCCAATGGTTATACCCACGTCGTGACTTCATCCCCAGGGAAAATGATTTTTCTTTCGGGCGCAGGGGGGAGTGACCAGGAAGGGAATATGCCAGAGGATTTTGTATCACAGGCTGATAATACTTTCAAAAATCTTCAGGCTGCACTGGAACTGGCTGGAGCGACTTTCAAAGATGTTGTCAAGATCAACTATTTCCTCACAGACATGGATAATCTGACCGAGCTCCGTGGTGTGCGGGAAAACTACCTCAATATGGATGCCCCACCTGCAGCTTCAGCAGTCCAAACCGGGCTGGGAGCGAAGATGTTGCTTGAAGTGGAGCTGATCGCAGTCATCCCTGAATGAGCATCCTTCAAAGTGGGGTGTTACTCACTCTGCGCCTTGGGTCTGATGCATGAGTTCATCGACCTTCTCTGCGATGATCTCTTCAACGCCAGGTCCAAATGGGCCAGGTTGTCCATAACCGATCATTGCGCCACCACCTTCGTAATCACCTTCCTTGAGGATACGTAGTGACGGAATATAGGCAAATACTTCGTTGGAATAACCGGCAACCCAGGTGTCATCCCATCCGTACTCGCTCTTGAATCGGAGTGAATAGTCAACAACTACTTCACCGGCAAGATGGATCATGCTCAGGCTCTTCCCGAACTGCCACACTTGCACTGGGTATGGATAGCGATCAGGGAGCCTTCCGTCACGATCAAGAATTTTCAGTAAATGTTCAGCATGGCGCTTTGCAGAGCCGGTTTCAGTCTCTAATCGGGATTCCAGCTCGCCCTTTGTAGGTGGTGTCCGGAAGGGGATATCCACACGCTCATATGCGGTGCTCAGTGGACCTGTTAGCGGGGTCATCTCCCCTTCCAGCACCTGTCCGACAGCGGTGGCAAGGATGTCACCATATTGCTTGGCTAGCTCTACTGAACGGCGTGGCAGGGGATTGGCGTCAGCCCCGCAGCCTGTAACAAAAAGAGCAACTGCGCCTGGATATTTTAGCTCCAGTGCTTCCTGTGCCCAGCCGGGCCAGTCTCCGTTTATCTGGTAATCCGAGAGGACTGTGGCATGGCAGGCGTAGCCGAAGATGATGGCGAACAGACTCCCGTTTGCCGTTCGCACTGTGATCACCGGCACATCGTGGTCAACCGGGGCTGGCAGGTGGCGTCTGTTGTTACGGGCCCGGCGACGGTTCACTGCAAATCCAGCCAGTCCTTGTTCAAATGCGAGTGTGGCCGGTTCCAGATTGCTGATTGCTTTGCCGACCAGTTCCACGACTTGGTCGAGCAGCCCGGCAGTATATCTACGGACAACAATCATGTGTTCATTGCTCATGGGATAAGCTGGACGAAGCATGTCACCGGTCATTGGACCGCTGTGTGTGTGCGATGAGTTGATTACGAGCCTGTCTCGTGGCAGTCCATACTGCTGTTCCACCCTCGCTGCAACTTCATTGGACATCTGCTGAGTAAAGCCAAGCAGGTCTGTGGTCACCATCACGGAAACAGCCCCCGACGTATCCTTCAGGGACAGGGCCTTTGCATAGAGATCCTGCAGGACACTTTCAACTGGCCGTTCTCGGGAACTGTAGCCTGCAAGCCAGATCTTTTCCTGCGGAGTGATGACAGTTTTTGCGACACCGGCTTGCCACTCGCTCTGTGCCAACAGAATTGGCTCCCCGAGCAAGCCTAGTGTCAGAACAAGTGCAAGCACGGCAAGACGGCTGCCGAGTGAAGCTCTATGAGCCTTGTTTACTGGTGGATGGTGTGTCATTTGTGAAAAACCTTCTGGAAGATGAACTTCAAGCCAAACTGAATCTCGCGGGCTCGGTCCAGACCCCAGGTGCCGGTGACCCTTCCGAAACTGGCGTTGCCGAGCTGAGTGCCTGGGTTGCCCATATTTGGGTGGTTTGTCGCATTGAAAATCTCAGTCCCAAACTGGGATTCCTGGTCCTCTGCTACGAGAAATCTCTTGTAGACAGCAAAATCCCAACGCTGGTTGCTCGGACCAGGGAGGGACCGAACACCGACATCACCCAGATTGTATCGTTCTGGAACTTGCCAAACTTCGTCTCCTGTCTTGAAAAATGGGATGTCCCGGCTGCATTGGCCTTGTGGCAGGTTCGGACCTTGCAAGTGCATGGGGACCTGAGTGATGCCTTGTGTATTAGCAATGTTACGCCGCATTGCAACCGTTAGTGGATTGCCCGTACACATCACCACGATGCTACTAATGTCCCAGTCACTAAAAGATGCCAGAGCATGCAAATAGCCAGACAAGCGGTGTACCGCTTTACAACAGGTTGATTGGTTATCAGAGTCCTGCCCGCAGATATGCAATCACATCGGCCATCTCCTGTAAATTCATGTCTTGTTCCAGTCCTTCAGGCATCAGAGAAACGCTCGAAGCCCGCATTTCCTGAATCATGTCACGTCGTATTGTTACGTCTGTGTACTCGCCTCTCAGTTTCACTGCTTCAGATGACTCACTGGCAAGCAGGCCGTCGTAAATCAGTCCATCCTTGTCCACAATTATGTAGTTGGTGTAACTCGGCTGAATTTCAAAGCTAGGGTCCAGGATGTGTAATAGCAATTCCTCATGCGTCTTGTTGTTGACACCAGACAGATCTGGTCCCAACCGCGCCCTCTCGCCCTGCGAGATGTGGCATTTTGAGCAGTTGTTCTCGAATACAGTGGTACCCCGTTTTACGCTTCCTGTGTACTCCAGTGCCTTGCTGTATTCTTCGACCACTTCCTTGTGGTTGGCATCACGTTCACCAAACAGTTTCTGGGAGCGGACCTGAATTGTTTCATCAGGATGTTCCGCCAGCCTGATTTTCGATACAGGGTCGATCGCTCCGGTTGCAATCTCTCCCGCCTCGACGGCTACCAGGAGACTGTCAACCCAGCCTTGACGTCGGATGAGCACATCTGTTGCGCGCTCACGAACCCGCGGTCCATAGCTGCGCCAACCTGACAGAAGCATGTCAGCTGCCTCTGGCTCATTGAAAACCGTCAGGGTTTCGATTGCTGCCAGTTGCAATTCCGGGGCGCTGGGTGTGGTGAGAATTGTCCGTACCGCTGGAGCCGCTTGAGCGTAAAGTCCTCCGCGAAGAGTCTTCACCGCCTGTATCCGACGGTTGAGATCCAGGGCCGGGTCTTGAGCTTTTTGCTGAGCAGCACTCAAGATTCCAGGCAGGGAGAAGTATTGCGAAGCCTCCAGAGCTGCTACTTGTAAATTCTTGTCGCTTGATGCCATCCACTCCATAAATGTGGGTTCCACGCCAGGTATTTCCAGCTGGCGTACCTTGTGCAGTGCCAAACCCTCTGCCAATCCTGCCAGTGCTGCTGCTTGCCATTGGGCCGATCGTAGTCGCGGGCTTGTCTGCAGTGACTGCATCAGCATGACCAGTTGGTCTTGCCCGGGATCCGCACCGATCATTGTGACCAGTTTTTTGAGGAATTCCAGACGGGGGTCCAATTCATTGTTTCCAGAGAAAAAAGAGCCATGCGATTCCAGTAGCCTGGCCAGGACTACCCCTGGTCTGCGACCTGCAGACGTGAGTAGTGCAATGCGGAACCAGGAGTCTTGTACGCCTGCAGCCGCCATCTCAGCTACAAGCCGACCATCCTGATTCAGGACTCCAGCACTCAATGCTACTTGCAATCGAACTTTTGGATCCGGATCATTCTTTTTTGAAGCAATCTCCTCCCATAACTCCGGATATTGCTCAGCCAGCCTGACTGCCTGTCGTCTTACCAAAGCCTGCTTGTCTTTGAGTGCAGCGCTCACCTGGCTGGCCTCAAGTGCGCCATTTCCATGTAGCGCCCACAACGCATGGACTCTTGTCTCTGGGGTTGTCCCATTGAAAATCAACTTTTCCAGAGCATCCAGGCTCACTCCATCCTGGCGCTCCAGTAGCAGACGCTGGGCTGTCCTGCGATGCCATGCATTGGCATGATTGAGAAAGTTCACCAGTTCTGCCGTGGTAGCCTTCCCCAATTCAACCTTGAGTCCGCGCTCCTCTACCAGGCTCTCCGGACGAATTCTCCATATCCTCCCGCGATCATCTCCCCGGTAGAAATCAAGCTGCAGTCTCTTCTTGATCGACTCCGGAATGGATACAGGTTCTTCAATGTACTCCCTGTAAAAATCCATCACGTAAAGGTTCCCGTCAGGTGCATTCGTCATGTTCACGGGCCGGAACCATATATCAGTCGATGCCAGAAACTCGGTTTTCTCGCTCAAGGGAGGAAGCGGTTGCGATTTGTATGTCACTCCTTCGTGAACCAGCATTTCGCGGTGAATCAAGCTGCCGTTCGCATCAGCGATGAAGACATTGCCGTAGTATTCTGGCCCCCAGGCATCGCCCAGGTAAATCGTTGCGCCGGTGGCGGCGGTAAAGTGCCCACCCACCAATTCCACCCGACCGGGTTGCGTATCGTCATAACGTGTCTGACGGATCCGAGTGCGTTCCAGCCGCCATTGTTGTGGTTGCGTCAAAGGGAAGACCTTGCTGTTGCGGGAGTCATCCCCGGGTACGTAATGCAACACGGAGTCAGGCGAGTAGTACGGGTTGCGCAAGATATACTGCGCCGGCACTACGGCGTGACGCAGATGCACGGTATTTTGGGAAACAAACCGATCGCCCCATGCGTTGAAAGACATTCCGAATTGTGTTGGCCCTGCTGCCTGGGCAAAGTCACCTGTTGCCGGCGAAAACCGGAAATCATAACCGCGGACATAAATTGGCGGCTTTTGGGGGAACTTCGGTGAGGTGATCTTCCCTGCTCGACCATTGTTTGCAGCGTAAATCCAGTTGTCATAGGCAAAGCGGAAATTGGTAATTCTCCCTTCGGGGGATACTTTCCTGTCAAAGCCTGTGTACCAGACCTCCTGGAGGTCTGCCACATGGTCGCCGTCAGTGTCTTTCAAGTAAAGGATATCCGGTGCTGAGGCAACGAATATGCCACCTTTCCAGGGAAAAACACTTGTTGCTTGCAGTAATTGATCGGCAAAGACGATGGCGTGATCGATTACTCCATCAGCGTCTGTGTCCTCCAAGTACCGGATGCGGCTGCGAGGTTTCTCACCCGGCTTGGGATCGAAAGGGTAATCAAGCATTTCAGCCACATAGATACCGCCGTTTTCGTCAAAACACATCTCCACGGGGTCGACAACATACGGTTCTGAAGCAAATAACTCTGCCTGAAAACCTTCGACAAGTCGAAGCATTTGTACCGCCTCCACTGGCTCAACAGGAGTCGTATGGTAGGCTCCCGTGCTTGATTCCCGGCCTGGAGTAGTACAGCCAATCAGAAACGCAAACAATAATATGAGCCAATGTTTCACAGCACAACAGTAACTCACAGTTGGCCTGTAACACCGGGAGACTGTGGGCAGATCAGGGCTTTTCATGGTTCGCAAGATGTAAGAGCAAGCACGACAATCAGTGGCAACGAGCAATTCTCAGGTGTTCAGAACAGACTTGCAGTCTACGAGATAGTGTAAGGGAACGGCCGGAGCATTTATTTTGGTCCCCTTGACGATGTCGCGAAGCACGATCCCGTCGAAGGATAAACCGTGAACGGGGAACATTAAAATTGCCTCATCATTCAGTAGGGCGGGCTAGCCACTTGTCTAGGAACTGATAGGACTGTTCCCTGATGTCGGCCGGGAAGTCGTGTCCACAGCTCGGATGCACGGCGACCAAACGGTCTTGTGTATCGAAGACTTTTTCATATACAGGGAGTGCTGTGCGCAGGCAGTCCCTGACACCTGAGACTTCAAAGTTTGAATCATCGACTGGTGCGGAGACAAACACGGGGCGAGGAGCAATTGCACCTAGAACCTCTGTGAAATCGAAAGGCATCCGGGCAGGGTCTTTTCCATAAACAGAAGCGATCCGTGGCATGTATTTGTCGGAACTCCAGCCAGTGAGGTCCCCACCCTTGTATTTGTTAAAAGAGTTAAACCCGCAGCTTGTTACAACAGCCTTGATCCTCAGGTCAAACACTGCCACGAACAGGGAATTATGCCCGCCTAGAGAGTGCCCGATCGTTCCGATACGCTCCGGATCAACCTCAGGTAGTGACTGCAAGAGGTCAACGCCGCGAAGGTGATTGTAGATTCCTTTCATCGTGCCACTTTGGTAGCCCAATTCGTAAGGATCAAGCTGCTTGTCTCCCATATAGATGTAGTCCGGAGCAAGCACTACATAACCACGCTGTGCCAGTTCCTGCGCATAGTTTCGATTTGGTTTGTCAGACAACCCTGCCGGGATGCCCTTTCCCAGGACTCCTGTTGGATGGAGAGCAAGGACAGCTGAGCTGTGACTGCTTTTGTCAGGAATGAACAGGTAGGCGGGTACTGGGTCGTCTCGACGAGCCTGGTAAGCAATTCGCTGGCGTGTATAGCCATCAAATTTTGCTTCCTCGATCACGTGATATTCGACAGGCAGGTTATCTTCGACAGGCAGAGGCCCCATGACCAGTTCCATGTTGGCCACAATGTGTTGACGTCGAATATCCCACTCACTGACCGTGTGAATCCTGTGTTGTGTCAATTCATCATCAAGGTAGTAAAGCAGGTCATTGTGGTCTTGATAGGAGGGAGGCTCTGCTCCCAATGCAACCAACACCGCACATAGCAGCAGTGTTGCTTCAGGACACTTCTTTCTCATTCTTTCCCTTATCCCGGATTGTGCAGCATAAAGACTAACCTAATCAGCCTGTTGAGTCTAGCGGTTTTACTGGCTTGCAGAACCGGGACGACAGGCTGATGTGCTAACTCATTGCTGCGTCAGTAGTTGGAGGTTCTCGCCCCAGTCAATTTATGTATTAAATAATTCCAGAGCAATTAGAAATTGTCAATATTTTCAGTATTGACTGTCCCTTGACAGATCTAGGACATGCTGCAGGATGCGATAGGAGATGATCTAGCGTGGCAGAAGACCGCATTCCAGCTAAACTCAGATATCCTGACCGCTTGGCTCAATACTCGCTTGCCTGGATGAGGCAACTGGTGGGACTACAGGGCTTTAGTCGGAACTTCACCGTCCCTTAAGCCCTAGCGCCGTCCACCAAATCATTGGAATAGCGCGGTTTACCGCTCCACAGACCGGACTGCAAACTGGATATTTATTGCCATGTTCTGAGCGCATAATAATCTTTATTTATGCTTGAAACACAGTATTGTTGTGTTCTATACTGTTTCCATGTAATAGGCCTCGCCTCATGTCCTACCACGGCGACGTCATCCCCAACCGCAACAGCCCCCCCCGCCATCCTCTTCCGCCAAGCCCAACGCGACCGCAAGCAGGGCAAGCAGCAGATCGTCTTCGGCCTGCTCTGCGCGGCCGACGGCTGTCCCGTGGCCGTAGATGTGTTCGCCGGCAACACGGCGGATCCGAGCACGGTCGGGGTGCAAGTGAAGAAGGTCCAGCAGCGCTTCGGCCTCGAGTCCATCGCGCTGGTGGGCGACCGCGGCATGCTCACTACGGCGCGCCTGCGGGACGACCTCGAGCTAGCCGAGATCCGCAGCCCGGACTTTCCCGGCGAGCGCCTGCTGGTCTGCCTCAACCCCTGTTTGCGACACGAGCGCGCCCAGGAGGCGATCAACCGGCGGGTGGGGCGCGACGTCAGCCGCAAAAAAGTGGATAAGCACTTCGCCATCGAGGTGACCGACGCCGAGATCCGCTGGTCGCGGAAGCAGGACAAGATCAACGCGGAGGCGCAGCTGGCGGTGCGCCCGATCTTCGTCTATAGCGAGGACCATGTGCGCGGGCACATCCTGCTGTGCCTGCTGGCGTATTACGTGGAATGGCACCTGCGGCGGCGTCTGGCGCCGCTGCTGTTCAAGGAGGAGGACCGGGCGGGCGCTACGGCAGTCGCCGGTGGAGAAAGCGCAGGTCTCGGCGAGCACCAAGGCCAAGGCCGCCAGCAAGCAGACGCCCGAGGGGCTGCCCGTGCACAGCTTCCAGACGCTGCTGGCGGGTCTGGGCACGCTCACGCTGAACGAGGTGACGCTGCCGGACGCCCCGCAGCACCCGTTTCCGATGCTCGCCAAGCCGGCGCCGCTGCAGGCCAAGGCATTCGACTTGCTCGGGGTCGATCCGGGCAAATTTGTTGCCAGTAAATTGGCAGGTTGATTCAGTCTATCTGTCTGATATAGCTACGATTATTCGAATTTCGGAGGTGAAGTTCCGGTTAGAGGCCTGAAACCTACCGAGTTGGCGCTCAATTCGTCGAAAACTACGACACATTATGCGTGTCAGAGGTCAGGATGTCTGAAGTTAGTCCCCACTGATTGGATTCGGAACTTTGCGGGGGTCGCTTGCCAGCCAGAGTTGCCTGAACCAGCGCCCGATATCATCAAGCACGACGTAATAGGTCGGGAGCACGATCAGTGTCAGGATGGTTGAGGCCATCAGTCCACCCATCACGGTTCGGGCCAAGGGGAAGTAGCTCATGCCCATCAGTCCACCATCTCCCCATGCTAGAGGGGACAGTCCGACCACTGTAGTCATGGCAGTCATGCAGATTGGCCGCATCCGTTCTTCACACCCGAGCATGATTGCTTGACGCCGTGGCAGTCCTTTGCGGCGCAGGTTGTTGACGTGGTTGATCAGTACGATGCCGTTGTTCACAACAATTCCGATCAGGATGATGATGCCGATCTGGGCCATGATATTGAAGGGTGTGCCAGTTGCCAGCAGGAATATCACGATTCCAACAACTGAAAACGGCAGGGACAGCATAATGGCGAACGGATGCAGGACGGATTCGAACAGGGATGCCATCACAAAGTAGACCATGACCAGTGCGAGCAGCATGCTGAACACAAACTCCTGAGCATCCTTGTTCTCCAGTGTTGTGGAAAATCCGTAGCTCCAGCCATAACCTACCTCGTAGGGGAGGTCATCAAGCACTTCTGTCACCGCCTTGCGGCCATCTTCTTTTTTCGAGCCACTGTAGGCAATGTGGATCTCACTGAAGGTGCGTCGGTTTTCACGGGAAATAACACTGGGTACCGGGAGTATTTCGATCTCGGCAACGTTTCCAAGCTGGATCAGTTCGCCTTCTGAACTGCCTCCGACCACGATTGACTTGAGATCCTCAATATTCTGCATATCGGCCGGATCAATACCAATCCAGACATCAATCTCTCCCTCGGTTGTATGAAACCCTCGCATGCGTTGTGAGCGTACGGTGATCCCAAGAACCTGCGAAACAGTACTCGGTGAAATGTTGTACTTATGGGCAATATCGCGCCTCAGCCTGACTTGTACCTCTTGCTGGGCACTTGCATCGCGGGTGTAGACCTCGTTGATCCCGTCTACTAGTAACAATTTTCTTCGAGCCTCACGTGACAGTTCTCGCAGGATCGCAGGATCGTCACCATAAAAGTTTGCGCTGATCCAGTTGCGATCGGAGCTACCCTCCTGTCCCAACTGGATTCTGGCTCCGGGTATGACAGGCAATCCCTCGTTGATGATCTTTCGGATTTCGCCAACATCCTCAGGCACGACCTTGTCCTCTTCCAGGTAGACACGGGTCCAGGCGGAGTTGTTGCCGTATCCACTTGAGGTGGATTGGATCTTCAACTTTTCCTGATTCTCATGCAGGAACTCTTCCACTGGATTGACGTAGTCCTGCTCGATCTTGGCGTAGTGGAAGCTTTCAGAAAACTCGTATTCGATCCTCAGGGAAGAGGCGATGTTATCGTTGGGTGAGTTGTCGGCCACTACTTCAGTCAGTACCCAGAACGATGCTCCCAGGATCACCGGAACGATGAACAGGCTGACGATGTATGGTCGATTCAGATGCCAGCAAACCAGCGCCAGATAGCGCTGCATGAAGCTTGTTCTTGTGGTTGCCTGCCCGCTACGATTCCGTAGTCTTGACCACAGGGAATTCATGGGGCCAGCAACCTTGTCCCATAGATTCTGCCCAAGGATCATTTGCCTGCCAGCTTCGATCTTAAGGAACCTTGCCACCACCAATGGAATCAGGGTCAGGGAGATGAACAGTGAGCAGAGCAGGGCAAAGATAATCGAAATGCCTACATGGCTGAGCATGATGGCGAGCTGGGATTCCTCGGCGAACATCAACGGCACGAAAATAATCATGGTGGTCGAAGTTGCCGCAATGACAGCAATCGTCACTTCCCCGGCACCTTGACGTGCGGCCTGGACGCGTGGCTCGCCTTTTTCGAGTTTTCTGAAGATTGATTCAAAGACAACAACTGCGTTGTCCACAAGCATGCCGGCAGCCAGCATGAGCCCCATCAGCGACAGGGTGTTGAGAGTGCCACCGTTGAAGTACAGCAATCCGATTGCTGTCAGGACGGAAAACGGTATGGCCATTCCGATCAAGAGGCTTGCATCCAGCCGACGCAGGAACAAGAACAGCACCATTACGGCCAGCAGTGCCCCGATCAGTCCAGCCTTCATCAACTCCCCAAGTGCCTTGCGTATCTCACTGCCAGAGTTATGCCACCACCTCACAGTCAGACCTTCCATAAGGGGGTCATCTGCCCACTGCTCAAACAGTGCTGATACGGCGTCGACTGTATCAACGGTGTTGGCTTCCGAAGTCTTCTGGATGCCGAGCCCTACGGCGTAGGTTCCGTTCTGGTGCCGTCCTGAGTTACGAGGCCGTTGATCGAAGACGACATCAGCCACATCGCTCAATACCAGGCCTTGGGCTCCGACCGGGAACTGTTTCAACTCATCGAGGGACTTCAGGGTTCCCTTGGCGATTGCGGAGTAGCGGTAACCGCCTTCAGAAATCCGGCCCAGTGACATGTTGAGGTTTGAGCCGTCAATCATGCTGTTGAGTTCACCGACATCAACCCGATATCGCTTGATGTCGTTCAGGCGCAGGTAGATGTCGATCTGCTTGCGGTCTGTGCCCCACAATTCAACATTGCCGACTCCCGGGACTCGTTCCAGTGGTCTGAGAACTTTTGATTCAAGGAAGTCATAGGATGCCCTCAGATCGCGGTTGGATGAGAGCGTCCCTTCCAGGATCGGGATCTCGTCAGTATTGAAGTTGCGGATATCGATTTGTCTCAGGTCCTCAGGCAGCTCCGAACGGATCCTGTCGATCTTCTCGCGGATGTTGGCGCGTAGTATTGAGGTATCTGCACTCATGCCACACCAGATCTGGATTGACACAAAGTTCGACGAGGAGTTTGAATGCATGCGCTGGATTCCCGGAATGGTTGCGAGCACTTCTTCCAGGGGCTTTGTGATCGACTCAAGTACTTGGTCTGGTGTTGCATTATCATATTCTGCGAATACGAACATGACTGGAGCATCCAGTGTTGGCAACAGCATCAATGGCACTCGGAAAACCGCAATCGCTCCTAACACCAGGATTGAGAGGAACAGCATGCAGACCGTGACTGGCTTGCGGATTGATAATGCTGCCAACCGCTCGCCCTGACCCTTGTCAGAGTGTGATCCAAGCGGGTTTGGATCACTCATATGGGTTCCTCGATCAACGGATTGGACGGATCTTCAAGGGTATTGCTCGTTGCATTGTCTGGTGCAAAGCTCTTGCGGTCCAGCAATTCGTATACAACTGGGATAAGAATCAGAGTCATGGGTGTTGTCAGGAGCATTCCGCCAATGACAGCAATCGCCATGGGAGCGCGCACCTCATCACCTTCCCCCCAGCCAAAGGCCATGGGTGCCAAGCCCAGCAAAGTTGTCAAAGATGTCATCAGAATCGGCCGCAACCGGATCTGTCCAGCCTGCAGGATGGCATTGCGTTTTGTCATTCCTTCAACTCGCAGTCGGTTTGTATAATCCACCAGCACGATTGCGTTATTGACAACGATTCCAGCCAGAATGATGACCCCCAGCAGGACAACCACACTCAATGTGGTTCCTGTCAGTCCTAGTGCAAACACGACGCCGACCAGAGCCAGTGGGACCGTGAACAGGATGATGAAGGGGTGGATCAGGGACTCGAACTGTGATGCCATCACAAGGTAAACCAGAAATATGGCCAGAGCCATTGCAAAAGCCAGGCTCCTGTAGGAGACATTGAGTTCCTCGTTCTGGCCTCCAAGAACTGCTGTTGAGTTGAGTGGCAACTGGGGACCAAGTTCGGTCAGTGTGGATTGAATATCCCTGGATACACTGCTCAGGCTGCGACCGCTGAGATTGGCGGTGACAACTGCTGCACGCTGGGAACGGATGCGGCGAATTTCACCAGGGCCACGGCTGACATCCACACTGGCGACTTGCCCCAGACGAATCGGGACAAATGGCCTGGACGCAGTTGCAGTACGGTTGCTGTCTGTCTGGTTTTCCTGGTTCTGCTGGACAGGATTAGCACTACCTAAAGTATTTGTTGAGTTTGATCTAGAAGACTGTGAGTTACCCTGACTGCTGTTCCGGAGACTGCTGTTGATAACCATGTTCTCTATGTCTGTCGTCGCATTACGGTCTGCTTCATCAACTCGTACCAGAATGTCAATCTGGCGATCTCCTTCGCGGTATCGAGATGCCACATCTCCCTGAATTTTGTTTCGTAATAATGCGGCGACTGTGTTTTCCTGAAGGCCCAGGCGATTCAGACGAAAACGATCAAACCGGATCTGGATTTCAGGACTGCCCAGGTGGGTTGTTGTTTCAATATCATGCAGGCCATCGATTCGGGACAAGCGGGATGCAATCAGATTGGCTGCGGAACGTTGGTCCGCTATCTCCTGGGTATAGATTTCGACCTCGACAGGAGTCTTGAAACTGAACAATGTCGGTCGGCTGAAAGTAGGCAGAGCTTCCGGGAAGTGATCAATCTCGCTACGGATCTGCTGGATTGCAGCTTCCTCGGTGACATTATCACTTCTGTTCTCCATGATCACAAAAAGAGTGGCCATGTTCTCCTCGAGAGTGCCGCTTACAAACTGGTTCTCCTGGTTACCACCAATGCTTGAAAATACTGTCGAGACCCCTTGCACTTCCTTGGCCTTGTTTTCAACCTGCCGCATGATATTGTCTGTGGACTCAATGGGTCGTCCCTGAGGGAGTGTGAGTTCAAAGGAAAACTCACCCTGGGCAAGTGGAGGAATCAGTTCAGCTCCGAGAAACATGCCTGTCACGGCTGCCAGCAAGACGGATCCCAGAACTATTCCAAAGACCTCCAGCTTGTGGTCCAGAGCAGTCTCAAGGGTGGAGAGGTATTGCCTGGATAACCTTTCAAAACCTTTTTCGAAATTCCACAAGGCAGGAAGTCGAATGTGATTCAGAATCCAGACCACCCCCTGTAGCAAACGCCGCAGGTCGGTTATGACAATGCGGGCAGTATCTACCAGTACGAACCTTGTAGCCCGATAGCTCCACTGCATCAGCCGTGAGCGCGGCTGTTGTTCGGGTTCCCCCGAAATGTCGGCAGCCAGGGCTTCTTCACTCTTCATGCGTGTCGACAACAACATGGGAATAAAAGTGAGGGCTACAGCTAGGGAAGCGAGCAGTGAATAAGTGATCGTCAATGCCTGGTCCTTGAACAACTGCCCTGCGATGCCTTCAACAAAAATGAGTGGCAGGAAAACTGCCACGGTAGTCAACGTGGAGGCCACAACGGGCATTGCCACCTCGTTGGTGCCGTGCAATACTGCTGCTGCCAGGGGGACACCTGGCTTCCGGTAGCGGTGTATGGATTCAAGGACGACAATCGAATTGTCGACCAGCATGCCAACACCGAGAGCGACACCTCCCAAGGACATGATGTTCAATGTGATGCCAGTCTGGTACATGGCGGAAAAGGTCGCCAGGATTGAAATGGGGATGGAGAGAGCAATGATCAGGGTGCTGCGCCCGTCCTGCAAGAACACAAACAAGATAAAGGTTGACAGCAGCCCGCCGAGTATTGCTGCCTGCAACACATTGTTCACACTGCTTGAAATAAAGTCCGCCTGGTTGAATACGACGGAGGTCTCGACACCTTGCGGGAATGTGGCTTCCTTGCGCATGTTCTCAAGCAAGTTGTTTACAGCACTAGAGACGGTTACAGTGTTTGCGTCGCCTTCCTTGTACACTGCCATTTCGACGCTTTCCTCACCGTTGTAGCGGGCAATGATGTCTCGCTCCCGGGATCCACGCCATACGTTTGCAATGTCTTTCAGCAGGATCTTGCGGCCAGCCCGGTCGTAGATAACAATCCTGCGTATCTCATCGACCGTGCGAAATTCATTCACCATGCGGACCATATAGTTCATTTCAAGGTCGTACAAGCTGCCACTGGCCCGGTTGAGGTTTTCCTGTCGCAGGATGTCCGTCACCCTCGTGATCGGGATTCCCAACTCAGCAACTCGCTTCTCGTCGATTTCGATCCGGATCTGCTCGTCACGACCACCAGCCACCTTGACGGCGGCAACTCCCTTGATGGATTCCAGGCGTTTCTTGAATTCCCTCTCGGTAATGTCCCGGAGTCTTGCGAGGGTCGCCCCGCCATGTACCTGGATCCTGAGGATCGGGTCACTTGATGGATCAAAGCGCAGGATGACCGGTTTTTCGACATCCCGCGGGAACTCGATCCGGTCGAGTTTTTCACGGACTTCGACACCTGCCATGTCCATGTCAGTGTTCCAGTTGAATTCCAGGATGACTTCCGACTGGCCGGGCCGTGATACCGAGGTTACGCGGTTCAGTCCCGAGACCACCCCAACGGATTCCTCTACGGGACGGGTGACAAGTGTCTCGATCTCTTCGGGGGCAGCGTCCGCGTATTCGGTCTGGATGGTCAGCGAGGGATAGGAGATATCCGGCAGCAGGTTCAAGGGCAGACGGTCAAGCGAAACAAATCCGAACACAGCGACCGCGATAACGACCATTGAGATAGTGACAGGACGCTGAATCGCGATGCGGGTGATTTGCATGGCTCAGTTCCCTGTAAAGCCTGTCAGATGTTGCCCAGGCTCCGGAAGACTCAATCTGAGACGGTCCTTGTCATGTCGCCATCCTTGAGCTTGCCCTGTCCGGCGATTACCACGGCTTCGCCTGCTGTTATACCGGACATTACTTCGATGATGGCCCCGTTCTGGTAGCCTAATTCGATTTCCCGGCGCTGTGCTGTTGCTTCCTTGTCAGTGACGAAGGCATAGGAAAGGCCATCTTCTTCAATCACTGCCTGCTTGGGAATCAGCACGACATTTAATCGGGTGTCCGTCTCGATTTCGACTCGTACAAAGGATCCAGGGCGAAATGCCTGATTGTGTGGTCTCAGCTCTGCGGTGACTTTTACTGTCCCGGTCTCTGCGTCGACTACTGGGCTGACGCGCAGCACCTTACCCACGGTTACCTCGTCTACACCGGTTCCAAGCCGGAGCAGTACTCGCTGTCCAGGCTTTACCATCCGCGAATCCTGTTCAGCCAGGTAGACATCTGTGTGCATCGGAGAGAAAGTGCCAAGCTTGAATAGCTTGTCGGCTACCCTGACTGACTGACCCTGTTCCACCATCCGTTCGGTGATGCGCCCGTCGAATGGCGCGGAGATGGAGGTTTGTGAAATCTGTAACTGGACCTTGTGAATCTCCGATTCCAGTTCGCTAATCCTGTGCAGACTTTCCTTGACCGTCGACTCCTCCACCTGCTGGTCAACGAGCAATTCATCCAGTTGATAGCGTTCGATATTGACTTCCGACTCGGCCACCAACCCTTCGGTCAATGCCTTTTCGCTCCGTTCCAGGTCAATACGCTTGTTACGGATCTGGATTTCGGACTTTTCCTTTCGTAACTTGGCAGACTCAAGCTGGATCCTGGTTTGGGCCAGCCTTTGCTCGGCAAGTGCAAGGTCAATTTGCAGTTCACGATCATCCAGTGTGCACAGCTTCTGGCCTGTTTTTATGAAATCGCCTTCCTCTACATTCACAGACTTCACAACACCTGCAGATTGAGAAGCTATCTCGACTTCACGCAAATGGCGCAGATTGGCAGTGGAAGTCAGGGAATGTGTGATTGGTCCCAGTACAGCAATATCCACGGCGACTGGAATGGCCTGGTCTTCATCTTGTTTGGAAGAAGATTCTTCTTGCTTCGAGTCGTTTGTAGCTTTGGACGACAGGAATCCTTTGCTGAAGTGACCAATGAAGCCGAGAACAACGATAGACAGCAAAAACAGATATACTTTGCTGCGCAATACCATCAAATAGCCTCTTGGCTGAAATTCCGACGAACCATATATGCTAGACGGTTTTTGAACCACCCGCGTTACCCGGGTTGCAGTAGCTTGACCCTTGGTGACGCCCCAACTCCATCGTTCATGACTTTCTTATATGTATTATTTGACGCATGAGTCTGAATAAGGTTTTGGACACGATGGTTCTGACCCGCAGCAGCAATAATTCAGGTCTGGACCAGAAAATGAGATTGACTCTGATTTCCGGTTGCCAGCTGATCAAGATCGGGGGGTCGGCTTTGACAGGTATTGATTTCAGCTGGTCATGGATGCGAGGAACTCAGCGTTGTTCCGTGTCTTCGACAGGCGGTCAAGTAACAGTTCAGCAGCTTCAACAGTGCCGAGTTGACTGAGCACTCGTCTGAGGACCCATACCTTGCTCAACTCATTGGCGGTGAACAGCAGTTCTTCCTTTCGGGTTCCACTCCTGTTTGTATCAATGGCAGGGAATATCCTCTTGTCGACCAGCTTGCGGTCCAGGTGGCTTTCCATGTTGCCGGTACCCTTGAACTCTTCAAAGATGACCTCATCCATGCGGCTGCCAGTCTCAACCAGGGCAGTCGCAACAATTGTGAGTGAACCCCCTTCTTCAATGTTGCGCGCTGCGCCAAAGAACCGTTTCGGTTTCTGGAGTGCATTGGAGTCAACACCACCCGAGAGCACCTTGCCGGAAGAAGGAGCGACTGTGTTGTAGGCACGAGCAAGGCGAGTAATGGAATCAAGCAGGATCACAACATCCCTCTTGTGCTCAACCAGCCTTCTTGCCTTGTCTATGACTATCTCGGCGATTTGGACATGCCGGGAGGCAGGCTCATCAAAGGTTGAGCTGATAACTTCACCATTCACAGAACGTTGCATGTCGGTAACTTCTTCCGGTCTTTCATCGATCAGCAGAACGATCAGGTAAACATCAGGCTGATTCGTTGTGATCGAATTTGCAATGGCCTGTAGGAGCATTGTCTTGCCAGTGCGGGGTGGAGCCACAATCAGACCACGCTGTCCCTTGCCGATTGGGACCAGCAGATCCATGACCCGACCGCTGAGATTGGTCTTGTCGGTCTCGAGCCTGAAGCGGCTATTGGGATAAAGCGGTGTGAGGTTATCGAAAGAGGTCTTGCTCTTGGCGACTTCAATTGCCTCGAAATTGATGGCCTGGACCTTGATTAGGGCATAGTAACGTTCGCCTTCCCGGGGAGCACGCACCTGACCTGTGACTGTGTCTCCGGTACGCAGGTTGAAGCGGCGCATCTGGGCTGGGGAGACGTAAATATCGTCAGGTCCTGGCAGGTAGTTGTATTCCGGTGCACGTAGGAAGCCGTATCCTTCCTGGAGTACTTCCATGACACCCTGGGCCAGGATCAATCCGCCGACCTCACCCTGGGACTGCAGGATCTTGAAGATCAGGTCCTGCTTGCGCATCCCGGAGGTCATTTCGATCTCCAACTCACGGGCTTTCTCATACAACTTGGTGATGTGCATTGCCTTGAGGGTTGCCATGTTGAAAGGCTGAATGCCTTCTTTGGCAAGAGCCTCCATGGTTGCATCGTAATCAGCCTCTTCATCCGTCTCGTCATAGCGAGGATATTCCCGGCCCCGACGAGTGCCGCGGTCACGGCGCAAACGTGTCTTGCGACCACGCCTGCGGCCGAAGCGATCTGTAACCCCGTCCAGGTCTTCCTGTCCGCGTCCCTGCATCTCCTGGCCTCTAGCTTCCATGGAGCCAGAACCGGCGGAGTCTTCTTGACTGCGCCGTCTACCCCGGTCTTCCTCCTCGTTAGAGTCGGAAGATTCGCGTGGTCGGTCTTCGGAGGACTCCTGTGCAGTCTCCGTATTGTTCTCTACATTGTCCTGTGTGCTGCGGGTGGAACGACGAGTCCTGCGTGCTCTTGGCAGGCGGGATTCTTCGGTGGAGCGGATCCTTCTGTTGTGTGGTTTGTTTTCCGATTCCTTATCCGTTTGTTCCGATTTGGAGTCGGAGACTTCAGTGTTTTCCACCGGGGTTTCGACTGAATTTTCATCAATATCAGAAGACATCGTTTACCTCGATTACTTGGTTGCTGGAACTGGCAGTACCAGTCAAGCTGTTGAATCTATTCGGCAGTTGCCGTTTTGATAGCTTTCCAGAGTTGCTGAACGCCTTCCCCGTTCACTGCAGAAAACGGGACTAGAGGGGAGAATCCCTCCGCAATGGAACGGATGGAGCGCTGACGCGCTACAGGCTTTAGCTTATCTGATTTTGAAGCTGCGACACAGAAGGGCAGCTCATTGAACTTTAGCCAGTCCACCATCTGGTGGTCCAGCACGGTGGGTCCGTGCCGGATATCTATGATCAGAACCACAAGTCTCAAGGGTGCTCGGTCCTGCAGGTAGTTCTCAGCAAGACGCCTCCAGCGGTCGATTTCCTGGCGGGGAGCCTTGGCATAGCCATAACCCGGCAGATCGACAAAATACAGTTTCCCTTCCACGCGAAAGAAATTAACTGCCTGGGTACGGCCAGGAGTCTGACTGATTTTTGCAAGTCCCTTGCTATTGACAGCCTTGTTGTTGCTGATGCGTTTTCCTGCCCGCTGCAACAGGGTATTCAGCATGCTGGATTTGCCGACGTTGCTGCGTCCGATGAAGGCAACCTCTGCGAGACCGTCAGTTGGGAACTGACTGCTGTTGTAGGCACTGACAACGAATTCAACCGACAATATGATCTCTCAAGTGGTGGTAAATGCCAATCAGGCAGGCAGGTATGTTGCAGCTTCTAGTGCGTGGGGATTTCTTCCGAACTGATTACTGCAACACCACCGGGTGTGAAGGGGTGCTTGGCGATGTCCACGATGGGCCTTTCAAGCGCTACTGCCAACACATCATCCATGGTATCGATGAAGCTCAGCTTCATTTCATCCTTGATGTTGTCCGGAATATCAGGCAGGTCTTTTTCGTTGTCCTTGGGCAAAATGACTTCCCGTATGGCGTAACGATGAGCAGCCAGCAGTTTTTCCTTGAGGCCGCCAATCGCCAGTACCTTGCCTCGTAGCGTGACTTCGCCTGTCATGGCCACATCACCCCGGATCTTGATCTTGGTCAATGCGCTGACGAGTGTTGTTGTAAGCGTAATACCGGCAGAAGGCCCATCCTTGGGAATGGCTCCCTCGGGAACATGGATATGGATATCCAGATTCTGGTAGAAGTTCTTGGGTAACCCGAATGCACCGGAACGCGAACGGACATAGCTCATGGCAGCCTGTGCGGACTCCTGCATGACATCCCCGAGCTTGCCGGTCAGAGTGAGCTTGCCCTGGCCGTCCATCAAGGTTGCCTCGATTTGTAGCAGAGTGCCACCGAGTTCGGTCCAGGCAAGTCCGACGGCCTTGCCGACCTCATTCTTGAGATCAGTGCCGGGGTCGCTGAATTTGGGAACCTTCAGGAAGGCCTTGACGTTCCTGGCTGAAACAATTGTCTTGCGAGGGCGTTTACCATTTTCTGTGCGAACGACCTTGAGTGCGGTCTTGCGACAGATATTGCCGATTTCGCGTTCCAGGTTGCGTACACCCGCTTCGCGTGTGTACTGATCAATGATCATGCGTATGGCTTCATCCTTGAACTCCAGTGATTTACCAGGTACAAGGCCGACAGCACTGATCTGCTTATCAACCAAATGGCGTTTAGCGATCTCGGTTTTCTCAACTTCAGTGTAGCCACTGATGCGGATCACTTCCATGCGGTCCAGCAGCGGGGCAGGCAATGTGTGCAGGACATTCGCCGTGGCGATGAAGAAGACCTGGCTCAGGTCGTATTCGACATCCAGGTAGTGATCCTGAAAGCAGGAGTTTTGCTCCGGGTCAAGTACTTCCATCAGGGCTGCTGAAGGGTCTCCACGAAAGTCTGTGGACATCTTGTCAACCTCATCTATCATGAAGACGGGATTCTTGGTCCCGGCTTTCTTCATCATCTGGATGATCTGACCCGGAAGGGCTCCGATATAGGTGCGACGGTGCCCCCGAATCTCGGCTTCGTCCCTGACGCCGCCCAGTGAGAGCCGCACGAACTTGCGTCCGGTGGCCTTGGCAACAGATTGGCCGAGGGATGTCTTGCCGACTCCGGGAGGCCCAACGAAGCACAGGATCGAGCCTTGAGGCTTGGTAACAAGACGCCTTACAGCCAGGAACTCCAAAATACGTTCCTTGACCTTTTCAAGACCGTAATGGTCCTTTTCGAGAACCTCTTCGGCACGGTTGAGATCCCTCAGTTCACGGCTCTTTTTCTTCCATGGAACGGAAAGCAGCCAATCAATATAGTTATGCGAGACTGTTGACTCCGCCGACATGGGAGGCATGTTCTCAAGCTTGCGAAGTTCTGAGAGCGCCTTGGTCTTGGCGTCCTTGGTCATACCGGCTTTCATGATGCGTTGCTTGTAGGTATCGAACTCGCTCTTTTCGCCCCGTCCCAGTTCTTTCTGGATGGCCTTGATCTTCTCGTTGAGGTAGTACTCCTTCTGTGCCTTTTCCATCTGCTTCTTGACACGGCTCTTGATAGTGCGATCGACACCGAGCTTTTCGATCTCGATGTCCAGTAGCGCTGCGATACGTGTAAGCCGTTCAACGGGATCAAAAATTTCCAGCAGGGCCTGCTTTTCCGGCACTGTGATTTGCAGGTTGGTGCCGATAGTGTCGGATAGGTTGCCTGGCTCCACCACACGCACGGCAGCGATCATGGTCTCGTAGTTCAAGCTCTGGCTCTGCTTGACGTACTGCTCGAATGATGCTGTGACCCGACTGATGAGTTGCTCCAGTTCGGGGTCTGTACTGGGGGGATACCGTGTGGTCTCCACTGAAGCATGCAAGTAGCCTTTTTCCAGATTGACGCTACATAGCCTTGCTCGTTCGATACCTTCTACCAGCACCTTGATGTTGCCGTCGGGAAGTTTGAGGCTTTGCACGATATTGACAATTGTGCCGATCTGGTAGACATCTTCTGGTGTGGGCTCGTCGTTGGAAGCGTCATGCTGAGTTGCCAGGAAAATTTTCTTGTTGTGATCCAGTGCATCCTCAAGGGCCAGTACACTGGCTTCGCGTCCGACGACGAATGGGGACATCATATACGGAAATATGACAACGTCCCGGATGGGCATCATTGGCAAACGGCAGATGGATTTTGTAATGCCAGAAGTGGGCATGTCTTTATTGTAAATGTCAGGTGCGCGCAATGACAGTGAGTCTTTTTTGCAGGTACTTCCTGACAGAATTTTCTGGAGGCCGGGTGATTGCCTGAACCCCCTTGTTCAGCCAGCCTTTTCAAGCAGTGTTAAGCGCATTATCTGCTGGTCTTCGAGGACCATCTGTTTGGTAACAACAAATTCCTTGACACGCTTTTGGGAAGGCAGGTAGTACATCATTTCGAGCATCAACTCTTCCATGATCATGCGCAGCCCACGGGCACCAACATCGCGCTCGATTGCCATCCTGGCAATCACCTCGATTGCTGTCGGTTCGAGCATGAGTTGGATATTTTCGTATTCGAAAAGTTTCTGGTACTGCTTGAGCAGTGAATTTTTGGGCTTTGTAAGGATCTCGATCAGGGCTTTCTCGTCGAGATTCCCAAGCGCGGCGGTCACAGGGAGACGACCAATGAATTCGGGAATAAATCCGTACCGGATGAGGTCGTGGGGCTGGACCTTGCCGAGCAGTCCAAGATCGCATTCATATATATCGTCTTCCGTGGAAGGCATGCAGATTGATTGGTCAGCCTGCTCCACGGCCGGGTTTTCGGTGTTTCGGAAACCGATCACCCGTTCATCAAGACGCTTGGCGACCAGCTTGCCCAACCCTATAAACGCTCCCCCGCAGATAAACAGGATGTTTGTGGTGTCAACGGGAGTAAATTCCTGGTGGGGGTGCTTGCGACCGCCCTGGGGCGGAACATTGGCAATGCTGCCTTCGAGAATCTTGAGCAGGGCCTGCTGGACTCCTTCCCCCGAAACATCCCGGGTGATTGATGGATTTTCGTCCCTGCGACTAACCTTGTCGATCTCGTCGATGTAGATGATGCCTTTTTGTGCCCGGTTGACATCGCCGTTGGCTGCTTGAAGCAGCTTCAGGATGATGTTCTCAACATCTTCACCGACGTAGCCAGCCTCTGTAAGGGTTGTGGCATCCGTGATTGCGAAAGGAACATCCAGGGTTTTTGCCAAGGTCTGCGCCAGCAGGGTCTTGCCTGTCCCTGTCGGGCCGATCAGCAGGATATTTGATTTCTGGACCTCGACTTCGGACTCGGCCGTTGCTGTGGCGGCTTTCGGCTTGCGCTCCTGGATGGAGATGCGCTTGTAGTGGTTGTAAACAGCAACTGAAAGTTTTTTCTTGGCAGAATCCTGTCCGATGACGTATTCATCCAGCTTGGATTTGATTTCCCTGGGTTTAAGGAGAGTGAAGCCGGGTGTGCTGGTTTTGGTTGCTTTTTCTTCTTCAAGGATCGCGTTACAGATCAGTACGCATTCATCGCAGATGTAAGATTTGGGGTACTCGCCAGGTGTTGCGATCAGCTTCGAGACAACTTCCTGGCTTTTGTGACAGAAAGAACATCTAAGGGTTCCTTCGGAAGGAGTACGCTTCACAGCTAACTCCTTACCTTGACGTCATGGCCTATAAAACCAACGTTCAAAATCGTTCCTCAGTCTCCATGCTCATCGTACCAGAGGATTCAAGTATTGACGGTATGAAACCAGCAAGAGTGGGGTGCACCATATTCCTGGTATTAATGGTGCATGAGAATTGCCAGGTGGTTCTGTCTATATGCGAGCCATCGCAAGTATTCTATATCGGAAGAGTCCTTAACCGCATTCAGGTCGAAACAACCGCATTCAGGTCGAAACAACCGGACTCAGGTAGAAACACGAATTTCCGTCCGTTTGTTTTCAATCACTTACGACAGATCGTGTCAAGCGGGGCCAGGGCATCTACTACAGGATATGGTGCGTTCCGAGGATACCGGCGTGGCGCTCGGCACATACGTTGAGCGAGAAGTTCGGTTCTGAAGCGGCATTGGACCGGCTAAAGCGGCACACGAAATCTAGCTGCAGTCCTCAAATATTTTGTCCAGTCGAATCGATCTGTCGGTCTCAGCTTGACAAAATGGAGCATCATCGCGAAGCGGCTAACCTGAGACAACCATGTCAAGTACAAGTCGGTCGTCAGGGGGAGGAGTACCAATGCTGCCAAGCCTTAGCCGAAGAGGTTCTCAAGGCTCTCAATGCGGTGGCTTGGCCACTGCGAGACGCGGTTGATGTCCAATATAGAACCCGGAAGGCGCGATAAGCTGTTTTTGTCGAATGTTAGGATCTCGGAAGAAATGGGAGAGCGCGAATGAGCGAGACATGGGTTGAGCAAGCAACTCAATTCGGCGGGGATTGGACGGTTCACAAACTCAATATATTGGAATGCTACCTTGACGCATACACAACCGCACTGAAGAAGCAGCCATTCGACCTTGTGTACATTGATACCTTCGCTGGTAGCGGGCAAACTGGCCTTAGCAGCCAGGATCCTGATGCCAGCAACCTCATTAGTGGTTCCGTGGAACGTGCGGTTGCGATTGATGACAAGCCGTTTGATCGACTGATATTCATTGACAAGAACTCGACGAGTTGCCGAGAGCTTGAAAATCTGAAGACTTGCAATCCAGGTCGTGATATTCAAATTAAGCATGCTGAAGCGAATACATTTCTCCGAGAACTGAACATGGAGTAGACATCCTGGCGAGGGGTGCTTTTCCTGGACCCGTTTGCAACGCAAGTACAGTGGTCAACAATTGAGAGGATTGCGAATCTCAACGCGCTAGACATGTGGTTCCTCTTTCCAATATCCGCGATCACCCGACTCCTGCCGAGAAGTCGCCGGCCTGATGATATCCAGCCAGGCTGGGCAGAGTGTTTGACTCGTGTCTATGGAGATGAAAGCTGGCGACAGCTCTACCGACACAGCAGGCAAGCGAGCCTGTTTGGTGACATACAGCATGAACGAGACCCTGGAATTGAAGGACTACTTGCAATATATAAGGCGAAGCTGGAAGTGCTTTTTGGAGAGCGATTCCCGAAAATGAGTCGAACTCTCAAGAATTCTACTGGCAGTCCCCTGTTTGAGTTTTTCTTTTGCGTTGGGAACCGCAATGGAATCAAAGTTGCGACGAGGATCGTAAACCACATTCTGGAGAAGATCTAGTCATGGCTTCTGGCTCAAAAATCGAATGGACTCAGGCCACCTGGAACCCGGTAACGGGTTGCTCCAAGGTCAGTGATGGCTGCAAGCACTGCTACGCCGAGCGGATGGCCCATAGGTTGCGTTCCATGGGCACCGCCAAATATAGCAGTGGGTTCGAAGTCGCCGTGCATAATGCAGCTCTCAAGGATCCCCTTCGGTGGATCAAGCCCAGGCTGGTTTTCGTAAACTCGATGTCCGACCTTTTTCACGAATCCGTGGAGTCCGCTTTCATTGAAACGGTATTCGAAGTCATGAACAGCTGCCCTCAGCACACCTTCCAGGTACTGACTAAGCGGCCTGGCAGGGTGAAGGAACTAGACTGCAGGCTGGACTGGACACCAAACATTTGGCTCGGCGTCAGCATCGAATCCGAACGTTGGCTAAGTCGCATGCACTTGCTTTGCCGAACGGGTGCAGCGATAAAATTCCTGTCACTCGAACCTTTGCTTGGGCCGCTCCCGGGCCTGGACCTCGCGGGTATCGACTGGATTGTCGCGGGAGGGGAGTCAGGGCCGGGTGCGCGGCCAATTGAGGCGAGTTGGGTGCGTGAGATTCGCGATAACTGCGTCCGGAGCCGGGTTCCATTCTTCTTCAAGCAATGGGGTGGTGTGTTCAAGAAGCGGACAGGCCGCGTTCTGGACGGAAAAACGTGGGACGAGATGCCCTACCCCCGGACTGTTGTGGCAAGACGCGGTCCCACCGAGAGGGGCTGACATCCGTCAGATGGATCGGCCAAGGCTTGTTTTGCCATCCGTGTAAAGTTGAAAATGGACGAATTGGATTGGCGTGCAAACCGGTGGCGAAGAGGATGGATCTGCTGTTGAATTCCAAGACAAACTATGAAGTCCTGGATGCCAGTGCAGGAAGATGCACCAAGCAATGAATAGAGCACATTCGACGACGCTTGGTAATGGGAGGAGAGTGCTGTGGAACGGTTCTCCATGTTTGCAAGCGGCGCAGTGCGAGTGGGACTACCTCACAGCACGCAAGCGATGCCAAGTGGCTGACCGCAGCAGACCCTTATGGGTACTTGTTATAGAAGCCCCTGATATTCTGATCCCAGCGGTGAATGTCGCAAGTTGTGTTTGTCCTGCAGGGGCTACCATCTTTTTCGCACTGTAGTTTGAAACACCTCCTACCATTCAGAGTGATCGCAGAGGGCTTACGTCGTTTATTGGAATGATGTAGCTGCTGCTTCCAGGAATAACTGAGCCAGTGATTGCTTATTGGTGAGTTGCCAGAATTCGCTGTAATGCCTGGGCAACCTCCTCGGGTCCTGACACCCAGAAACGGGCATTCGTCTGGGACTCAGGTTCGCCTACATAAACGGTTATGGCAGGTTCATGGAGAGCTCTGAATGCATCCTCGTCAGTTGTATCATCTCCAAAATACATGGGCAACCCTCCTACTTGCTGAACCAGTCCTGTTGCAGCGGTTCCCTTGTCAATGTTGTCATGTGGCATGATGTCAAACACCATCTTTCCTTGACGGAAGTTCAGGGACCCAATGGCTGTTACAGCTTCTTTCACAGCTTGATGTACGCGTGGATACATGTTGGTGTGGACGTTGCGGTAGTGAGCGGCAGCCGAGATTGTCTTGTTCTCAACTTCAAAACCTTCGACATCCTTAAGCTTTTCTGAAAGTGTTGTGCACAGCTTCTCTATGATATGGCTGGACTGCCCTTCCAGGTCGGAAATAACGGAATGGTCAGCAGGGTCGATGTGTTGCCTGCCGTGGCTTCCGAAATAGTGAATTCCTGTGAGGCCAACAAGGTTGCGGACATCCTCGACATTGCGTCCACTGATGATGGCCAGTGTGATTTCATCACTGTCCTGCATCGCCCTGAGTGTTTGCAGTGTGCCAGTTGGGATCCTGGCGTCGGCAGGTCTCGACACAATGGGCGCGAGTGAACCATCAAAATCAAGCATTAGCAGGAGATGCCTGTGTTCGAGTATTCCACTTTCGTAGCTCTGCCAAGCTTCAAAAAGATGGGTCATGAGGCGTGAGGGCGCAACTCTCCAATGGATTCGAGAATACTGCCCATCCAATCGAAGATTGTGTGATTTCGGACGTGGCTACGGAGCTGGCGCATGAGAGCGGTTCCGTCGGAAGGTTCTTTCTGGCTCAAGGCCACCAGTCGGTCAGCGAAATCGTCGATTGCAAAGGGATTGAAGGTTTCTGCATCAGGCATCTCCCACGCAGCTCCGGTGAACTGGCTCAGGAGCAAGTGCCCTTGTTCGTCGTTACGGGCAGCCAGGAACTCCTTGGCAACAAGATTCATGCCATCTTCGAGTGAACTGACAACGCAAACATCAGCCAATCGGTAAAGGGCAAGTACATCCGTGTCTTGTAAATGCCCGGAAATGGACTGTACGGGTTGCCAGGAATCATCACCATATTGACCGTTGATCCGCCGCTCAAGTTCATACATTGCATCGTGCAGTTGCTTGTAGGCCGGAATGTCAGTGCGACTCGGTAACCCGGCGTATATGAACACGATTTTATGGTGCATGTCGGGGTAACGTTCCAACAGGCTTTCAATGGCCTGGAGACGTTCCAGAACACCCTTGGTGTAGTCGATGCGATCCAGCCCGAGTACAATGAACTTTCCAGAAATGTTGAAGTGGTTGTGTAACTTCTCGACCGCTAGGTCACATTCCAGACTGTTAGCTCGTTCAGAGACAGCGTGGAAGTCAATAGAGATCGGAAAAGCCTTGACACTCGTCTGATGCCTTGGTTTGCAGACTTCATTCTCCCTAAAGCACTCATAGGAAGGCAGGTGCTTCAGGGCTTCCTTAAACCGCAATGCGTACTGAGGAGTATGCACTCCGAACAGGTCATTGCCCAGGAGCCCTTCCAGAATTTCGTTCTTCCAGGGGCAAATATCAAAGACATCTGCTGGTGGCCAGGGGATGTGCCAGAAGTGCAGGAAAACAGCCTGTGGGCAGCGCTTGCGCAATATTCCGGGTAACAACGCAAAGTGATAGTCCTGGATAAACAGGATTGCTTCCCTGTTGCCGACAATCCCGGCTACGATATCAGCAAACTTTTCGTTGACGGCCTTGTATGCCTGCCAATGCTCATTACGGAACACAGGCTTGGTGTAGGCGATGTGACACAGCGGCCAGAGAGCCTGGTTCGCAAAGCCGTTGTAGTATCCGTTAAACTCCTGCTTGTCCAGCCAGACGCGTTGCAGCGTATAGCCTGGATTTTCAGGGGGCACTTGTAACTGACCGTTGGAGTCCGCAGTCTCCTTGTCAGCGTCACCGGAACCATGGGCAACCCACACTCCACCAACGGCCTGCATGACTGGATTTAGAGCCAGTGTGAGTCCACCGACGGCAGCAGTTACAGCAATGCTTCCGTCGGTCCGGTACGTGTGAATAAACGGTTCACGGTTGGAAACACTGACAAGCAGGCGCCCGGCGACATGCTTGTGAATCAGTGCCTCAAAGTGGGCACTTGCCGAATCTGGGTCCCCGGAGGTCATGGCAGCATCCGAATGTCGGATTATCTCAACAGATCCTCCAACTCTACGCTGGCTGCTGTTTTTTCATCACGATATTTGACGATTACCGGGGCATAGAGGGAGAGTCCCCACTCATTTCCTTGGCCTGACGATATAGGGCGTGAGCCGGGGATGACCACGGCTCCCTCAGGTATGACCAGGGGGTGGTTATTTTCCGAACGATGGATGGTTGAGTTGATGATGTCGAACACGGGTGTTGATCTGGTCAGTACTGTTCCCGCAGCAAGGACAGCTGACTTCTTGACGATCGTGCCTTCGTATACTCCACAATTACCGCCAACCAGTACGTTGTCTTCAATGATCACCGGCAAGGCTCCGATTGGCTCAAGAACACCGCCGATTTGGGCGGCAGCACTAATGTGGCAGTTCTTGCCAACCTGGGCACAGCTGCCAACCAGTGCGTGTGAGTCAATCATGGTCCCGTCATCCACATAGGCTCCGACATTGATGTACATGGGGGGCATGCAGGTTACACTGCGACCGACAAAGCAGCCATCCCGCACACTGGATCCTCCAGGCACTATGCGTACGTTGTCATCCAGATCCAGGTCGCGCAGGGGATAGGTTGATTTGTCGATAAAGCGAAAGCGGCTCTGTTCATCAGACATGTCGACATTCCTGCCCATTCGGAATCCGATCAGAATGCCCTGTTTTACCCATGGATTGACACGCCAGCCAATGGGGCCGGAAGAGGGGTCGGGTTCTGCTGCCCGGATGGTGCCGTCATTGAGTCCGTTCTTGAATTGCAGGAACAGCCCGTAGTCCTGATGCGAGTACGCTTCCGGTTTCTGCTCGTATAAGGCGTCGATCTGCTGTTCCAGCATTCTTTGATCGTAGCCTTTTCACAATCCTGGCTGGGAACAGCCAATGTCTATCAGCAAGAGTTTAAAGTGTTTGTCACATTCCTCTTGCAGTACAGTGTTAAATTGAAGCTAATTCCCTTGTTTTATGGTTGATTTCCTACCAAATCCCTATCCGGGCAAGCTGATCATCGTGGAAGGTATTGACGGCTCCGGCAAATCGACGCAGCTTTCCCTGCTCAGCCAATGGTTGCGTTCAAAGGATCTGGCTGTTTCTTTTAGTGAGTGGAATTCCTCGGAAATCGTGCGCGGGACAACACGTCGTGGCAAGAAAAAGCAGATGTTCACGCCGACAACGTTCAGCTTGATCCATGCGACGGATTTTGCAGACCGTATGGAGCGCTACATCATCCCGATGCTCAAGGCGGGAGCGATTGTGTGTGCTGATCGTTATGCCTACACAGCGTTTGCCCGCGATGTTGCTCGTGGGGTAAGCCGCAACTGGGTACACAACCTTTACAAGTTTGCGATTCAGCCCAATCTGGCTTTTTACTTCAAGGTGCCCCTGAATGTTGCCCTGGAACGCATACTTGGCGGCAGGGCAGCTCTCAAGTACTACGAAGCTGGTATGGATATCAAGCTCAGCCGGGATGTGGAGGAAAGCTTCAGGATTTTTCAGACTCGCATTCTTGAAGAGTATGATGGCATGTCCGAGGAAATGGGTTTTCATGTTGTTGACGCGGCTGGAAGGATACAGGAGCAACAGCAATTGATGCGTAAGACTGTCATGGAGAACATTGGCATGGCACTGGAACGGGATATCCTGCGCTTGCCCCCTGGGGCGATTCAAGTTGCCTGATCACAAGCCAATGGACTTTTATACAGACAACCTGCCAGGGGTGGATATCTCGAATCTGCAAGGCAAACTGATCGTCATTGAAGGCCCGGACTCGGTCGGACGATCCACGCAGGTCCTGCAATTGCGGTTCTGGCTGGAAAAGAGGGGTTATGCAGTGGTCAACACTGGCATTGCTCGTTCAGTATTAACAAAGACTGGTATTTCTGAGGCGAAGCGTGGTCATACTCTGGGGCCGTTGACAATGGGGTTGTTCTACATGGCGGATTTTGCGGACCGTCTGGAGAACATCATCATCCCTGCATTGCGGTCAGGGTTTATCGTGCTAACGGACCGTTATATCTTTTCATTGATTGCTCGCGCTGTTGCACGTGGTCAGAATGCCACTTGGCTGGAACGGGTGGCAGGTATTGCCCTCGTTCCCCATGCAACCTTCTATTTAAGGGCGAATGTTGATGACTTGTTGGCACGGGTGGTCTGCGGGCACGGTTCATTTGATTATTGGGAGAGCGGTATGGATGTCCCTTATGGACTGGACCATTGCGAAAGCTTCATACGCTACCAAAGCAAGCTCATTGAAGTGCTGGATGAGATGGTGGATCATTACGGCTTCACAGTCATTGATGCCACCCGGAACCCCGATCAGATCCTTGAACTCCTGCAAAACCGGATCCTTGGGATTCTGGCTGATTAATGTGCCAAAACCCGAACCGCCCAGCTATGGGCTGATGGTCTTTGACCTTGATGGCACACTGATTGATTCCTCACTGGATCTGGCTCTTTCAGTCAATGCAACCCGAGCAGAGATGGGACTTGAGCCGCTTGGCCAGGATCAAATCTCTTCCTATGTTGGCAATGGTGCCGAGATGTTAATCCGGCGAGCTTGCGGCCCGGATGCCAGGGAAGAAACCGTTGCGAGAGGCCTGCAGTTCTTTCTTGAGTACTACAGGAAAAACATGCTGGTGAACACGAAGCTCTATCAGGGAGTCCAGGAAGCACTGGATACCTGGTGGGCGGATGGCAAGACTATGGCTGTACTTACGAACAAGCCGGTCCGTTTCAGTGAGGCTTTGATTGTTGGACTGGGACTGGAAGGTTATTTTGCACGGATTTACGGTGGCAACAGCTTCACAACGAAAAAGCCAGATCCATACGGCCTGCAGTTGATCATGAAGGAACTGGGTTTTGAACCTGACCAGACGCTTATGGTCGGTGACAGTTCGGTGGATGTCCTGACGGCCCGCAATGCCGGTACGGCCTGTGCCGGGGTTACTTTTGGTTTGCGACCAGAGGACTTTGAGCGGTATCCTCCGGATATTCTCGTTAGGGATTTGCGTGATATGGCTCTTTGATGATGATTCAACAGTCGGAAACCGGGTTGATGGCTGGTTATTTCCTGATAACGACAGGTTCAAAAACTGGCTCGAGTGCATACTGGCAGATCTTCTGCTACCGGATGTTCCCTGGACAATCTGCAAGATGCCACTCAAGCGTGGTTGATTCACACATATCGTCATCAAGAGACCTTGATGAACAAAATCCACAAAAAATGTTTATCAAGAAGTCGCTGGAAACGGGTTGACTTTTTACAGTCCCGGGAAATTACTCACGGAACCGGCTTGGTTCCAGTTCTTTCCGCTCATCCTGATTGATTGAACGGTTGCTTCGGTGACCCTTGAGGAGTGCCATCAGGGAAACTGCTGTCTTTTCAAACTCGTGAAAACCCTCAACCATAGTTGTGAACGACAGTGGTTACATTTCCAGTGAACCGCTACAGGCTTGGCAATAGATTTCACGGTCGAGACAGAAGGACAGCTCGATCCAGGTAATGTGAATGTGAACACAACTCCATGCTCGCCCCTGTTCTCAGGTATAGAAGTTCTGCAGAAGCACCTTGGTGAGAAGGTTTTTGACCGGGATATGTGGTGCAGCCGGGTGATACAGGGTTTCCATTCAGCTCAGCCGTGCTGGCCTTGCCGTTTGCGGATTGATGAATTCTGCTCGCAGCTAGGTAAATGCCTGTACCCCGGTAACCTGTGATCCCAGTACCAGCGTATGGATGTTGTGGGTGCCTTCGTAGGTCTTGACCGTCTCCAGGTTGCACATGTGACGGAATATGGGGTACTCGTCGGTGATCCCGTTTGCTCCCAGCAGGTCGCGGGCACGGCGGGCAACTTCCAGTGCCATGGCTGCATTGTTGCGTTTGACCATGGATACGTGGGAGTGGTGCAGGCGACCCTTGTCCTTGAGGCGTGTCACGTGCAGTGTCATGAACTGGGCCTTGGTAATTTCAGTGATCATCCAGGCCAGTTCATTCTGAACAAGCTGGTGGGAGGCAATTGGCCGATTATTGAATTGCTTGCGAAGCACTGTGTACTGCCTTGCACAGTCATAACAGGCCATGGCCGCCCCAATCGTTCCCCAGGCAATTCCCAGTCGAGCATTGGACAGACATCCAAGAGCCGCTTTCAAGCCCTTTGCTCCAGGCAGGATGTTTTCTGAAGGGATACAGCAGTTACTGAATTGCACGCTTGAGGTCAGGGAAGCTCGCATGGACAGCTTGTTGTGGATGTCTGAAGTGGAAAATCCATCCCTGTCCTTTTCCACAAGAAATCCCTGGATCTTGTCACTGTCACCGACTTTTGCCCAGACGATTGCTACATCTGCAAGGGACCCGTTTGTAATCCAGGTTTTTTCCCCGTTCAGGATGTAACCATCACCGTCCTCAACAGCCCTTGTGAGCATACCGGCAGGATTGGAGCCGAAGTTAGGTTCAGTAAGTGCGAAGCAACCCATGGCCTGGCCTTTTGACATGGCTGACAGCCAGCGGGTCTTTTGTTTTTCGGTTCCATAGGCATGGATGGCAAACATGGAAAGGCTGCCTTGTACGGAGACATAGCTGCGGATGCCACTGTCACCACGCTCAAGTTCCTGCATCACAAGGCCATACTCGACTTCGCTCATCCCGGCGCAGTCATACCCTTGCAGGTTGGCACCATAGAACCCCAGTGCAGCAATCGGATCAGTAAGTTCGACTGGACAGGTCCCGTCCCGGAAATGTTTGTCAATGATTGGAATGACCTGATCATCAACGAATTGACGGGTTGTGCGACGGACAAGAAGTTCTTCCTCACTCAATAGCGAGTCAAACTCCATGAAATCTACGCCTTGAAACTCAAACATATGTTCTACCAGTGAGATTACATGTTAGCTTGTACAGCCCCCGATAATTCCTCTTGCCAGGATGCTGGAGATGAGTCAAGTTGCTGCGCAGAAGTGGATAGCAGAGGCTTTGCGGATTGTCGGTTTCACGGGAGCGGGGATTTCGACGGAATCAGGAGTCCCTGGGTGAATACGCTGCTCGGCAACGTCAAGCGGGCCATCGACGGAACCTTTCATATCTGCAACGGGCGCTACGCAGGCCGCTACCTAGCCGAGTTCTCCTACCGCTTCAACCGCCGCTACAGCTGGCCGATCTCGTCCCCCGCCGAGCGTATGCAGGCGCACATACCGCGTTGCTACCTCACCGCCTCCTAACTCTGGCTGTGACTTCCGGGTAATCAGGAAAGTCTATTTGGCGTTTGCAGTCCGGAGCCATTGACAGTATCGGAGGCATCAACTTAGGCTTTGTGAATGGCTCGAAGCATCCTATTTCTTGCAATCCCGGTTCTCCTCTTGTTCTGGGCAATGTCAGTGTCCGCGAGCAGTGGGGCCAACTGCTCCGATCGCCGGATCGTCGCGAGCGCCGTCAGTACGACAAGCGACGTCCAGGCGTTCGTGCGATGCGCAGCGGAGTATGTGATGCAGCACGGTACCGAAGAGGCGCGTCGAGCGTTCCACGAAGATGAGCGCTGGAGGTATGGTCCCACGTATGTCTTCGTCGACGGAATCGCGAAGTACGGGGAGGACTCGATCACGCATGTGTATCCGCCGGATCCCTCTCGAGAGGGCTCTGTTTGGGGAACGTCGATCGACGGTTTCGGGAACGACTACTTTTACGAGTTGTACCGGGTAATGTCGATAGTTGATTCGGGTTGGATCTACTCCTCCTTCCCCAACCCAGCGACTGGTAGGGATCTTCCAAAGAGTTCGTACGTGATCGAGATTGACTGGAACGGCGATCGTGCGGCGATCGGCGCTGGAGTCTATGCGCTCGACCTACCTGGCACGTGCAACGCCGAGGAAGTGAACGCCGCAGATCTAGAGTCCGATCCGGCCGACGGGACGTTGCAGGCGTTCGTGCGCTGCGCCGCAATGATGGTGGAGTCGCAAGGCTATTTCGCCAAGGGCGAGGTGGAGGGAAGCTCCCGGTGGAGCCACGGCTCGAGCTACGTCTTCGTCCTGGACATGATGGGTAACCAAGTCCTGACCGGCAACAAAATACGCGTCAATGGGAATGCGCTGCACGAGTGGGGAGGCAAAAGCATGCCCACGGATCAGTTCGGTGGCCGGGACATCGTCGGTGTCGGCGATACATTCGGAGAGGCCTTCATCTACTACCGGGCTCTCAATCCAATGACCGGAGCGAACCAGTGGAAAGTTGGAATACTCAAGCGCGTCGTGGCGCAAGGCGTTCCCCTGCTTGTCGGTGCGGGCTACTATGTGTCTCCTGACCTAGCTGTTGCGGAAACGAGTTGCTCTGACGACTACGTGACAGCTAGCGTGATTTATACGCGGGGAGATATCCAGGCGTTCGTGCAATGCGCGGCGGAGTACGTGATGGAGCATGGCACAGGGGAAGCGCGACGAACGTTTCACGAAGATGAGCGCTGGCGGCACGGCCCTTATTATGTCTTTGTCCGCTTACTCGCAAAATCCGGGGAAGATCCGCTCTCGCGTCTTCTTGTTTACCCGCCTGATTCCTCCCGGGAAGGAATTTCGGGAACGCAGGTCCACGATCTCCCAACCGACCTTTTTGCCGACTACTTGCACGATTTGCACCGCATCCTGGCGATCTTTGATTCCGGCTGGATTCACTACTACTTCCGGAACGTCACGAGCGGCACAGTGGAGCCGAAGAGTTCGTACACGATGGCGATTGACTGGGACGGCCAACGTGTGGCGATCGGAGCCGGGATCTATCAGCGCGACCTGCCCGGCACTTGCGATAGCAGGGAAGTGAACGCCGCCGCTCTGGAGGCCGATCCGAGCGACGAGAAGTTGCAGGAATTCGTGCGCTGCGCCGCGATGAAGGTGGGATCGATGGGGCTCTTCGCGGGGCCGGTCCTGTCACAGGATCCCCGTTGGAGCAGCGGTACGATCTACGTTTTTGGCATTAACGCAGACACAGGTGAGATCGAGTTCAGTGGCAGTGGTACCAGCGCGGCGGTTTCGGGAAGGATCCCGGAACTGTTGTTCGACGGGCGGGATCTACTGGGTGTGGGAGCGACATTCGGGGAAGCCTTCTGGTACTACAACCGCCGGAATCGCGTCACTGGTGAAGTCGAGCCCAAAGTTGCGTTTGTTAAGCTCGTTCTGGCGCAAGGAGTGCCGATGCTGGTGGGCTCAGGATACCAGCTTGGCCCGGTCGCCGGCTCGAACTAGAGAGTTCGCAGCCCGTCAGGCTTGGCCACACATGTGGGTCCGCCCAGACGCGGGATTCTCCAGTTCCTCTGTAGAGCTATGCCGTGTCAAAGCTAGCTGTACCAACAGCCCGTCTTTGGCAGGCTGCGTAGAACAGCCAGGGGTCGCGATCCGCCGCAACCTGGTGATGAAGGTCTTCTACCAGCGACTGGGCGGGCAGTGCAAGGCTTACAAGGTCGCTCTGGTCGCCGTCATGAGGAAGCCACGCGAAACTCTGGTAAGGCTATACCCGACTCGCGACCACAGCACAGACCTACGAAAGACTCATCAGGCCGGGTCTGGCAAGAAATTTGTATCAAAGGTTGCGTTCCGACAAGACTTGTGGGTGAACGGCAGTCCGTGCCATTCCGCCGCAGAGCGTTCAGGGTGAAACACTCGCGTAGCCCCCGTGCATTTTGGCATAACGGATGGAGGCGAAGTTCCGGCAGTCCCTAATCGCTTGCTATCCGCAACGAAACAGGGGGTGTTTCAGGCCAGCCTCTTGATTCCTCTTGCTAGGATGCTGGAGATGAGTCAAGTTGCTGCGCAGAAGTGGATAGAAGAGGCTGCGAGGATTGTCGGTTTCACGGGGGCGGGGATTTCGACGGAATCAGGGGTCCCTGATTTCCGGAGTCCTGACGGCGTCTGGGCAAGGAACCGAATAATTGACTTCCAGGAATTTCTTGCCAGTGAAGAAGCCCGTATTGAGTACTGGCGTCAAAAGGTTATTGGCTGGTCAGACATGCGGATTGCAAAACCCAACGCGGGCCACTATGCATTTGTTGATCTACATGCCCGTGGCAAGCTGGATGCGCTGATTACGCAAAATATCGAGGGATTGCACCAGAAAGCAGGGCTGCCTGCAGAGAAAGTACTGGAACTCCATGGCACTACTACGGAAGCAGTGTGCCTGGATTGTGGAGATCGCATCACATCCGATGAAGCGTGCCATCGAGTTGAAGGTGGCGAGAAAGCTCCTAAATGCAGGCAGTGTGGTGGGTTGCTGAAGCCTGCCACGATTTCCTTTGGGCAGGCGATGCCGTTTGCTGTGATGCAACGTGCACAGCAAGCAGCAGAAAACTGTGAGCTGTTACTGGCAGTCGGCTCTTCGCTTGTAGTTGAGCCTGCGGCCTCGATTCCGAGAGTTGCCAAGCATGCCGGTGTACGCCTTGTGATTATCAACCGTGAGCCAACACCTCTTGATTCAATTGCAGACCTTGTAATCCATGGTGAGATAGGTAAGGTTTTGCCGGCCTTGGTACGCGACCCTACAGAATGCTGAGATTCCACATGCAATCCTGTCGCTTCACTGAGAGTGGAGAGCCTGTTTGATCCCCCATGCCCGAATTACCGGAAGTTGAAACAATTCGACGAACACTTGAACCGGCAGTGGCAGGTAGACGCATAGTTGAAGTTGTATTCTATTGGCACAGGACCTGTGCCGGAGATTTGGACGAGACTGTTGATGCGCTGCGTGGTCAGAATATTGAGAGCCTGGAACGATATGGCAAGTACTTGCTGTTCCATCTGAGAAAAAGGCATGACCAGTCTATGCTGATTATCCATCTACGAATGACTGGCAATCTTCTGCTGAACGGCACAGAAGGACGATTCACGCGGGCTGCAATGATCATGGACAACGGTGTACGGGTGATCTACCAGGACATCCGAAAGTTTGGACGCTGGCAGTGGTCAAGTGCTCTTCCGCTGCGTCTTGCAGAACTGGGACCTGAGCCACTGGAGATTTCAAGGGATGAATTTGTTGAACGGCTCAAAGCCCGTCGCACTCAACTTAAGGCTTTACTTCTCGATCAGGAGTTTGTCAGGGGGCTGGGAAACATTTATGCAGATGAGTCGTTGTTTCGTGCAGGGCTGCATCCCAAGAGCTTGGCCAGCAGTGTGAGCTCACGCAAGGCAGGTCTTCTCCACAAGGTGGTGCAGGATGTTCTCCAGGAGGCCATTGCCGCCGGTGGAACTACGATCAGCAACTATGTGGACAGCCAGGGTTCACAGGGCTATTTTCAATTGCAGACAAATGTTTACGGAAAAACAGGAAAGCCTTGTGTAGTCTGCGGGACGGCCTTGTGCCGAATTATTGTCGCTAGCCGCAGTACGCATTTCTGTCCACGATGCCAGCGGCGATAGGATGTGCCTGTGATGCAGCTGAAACGGATGAGCTTGCGCCAGATACGCATGCCACTGGTGCATCCTTTTGAAACCAGCTTTGGCAGAACCCTGGAGCGCCGAATCGTTCTGGTTGAAGTCGAGGATGCTGACGGAGCCACTGGCTGGGGTGAAGTCACCTGTGGCGAAAAACCCTTTTACAACGAGGAATGGGTGGATTCGGCGTGGTTGATCCTGCGTGATTTTGTGGCACCTGTTGTACTTGGCCATGCTTTGGGCTCGGCAGCAGAAGTCAGCGGCTTGCTGCACTCCGTGCGTGGCCATCGGATGGCAATTGGTGGACTGGAAGCAGCTTGCTGGGAACTGGAGGCGCGTAGAGTTGGCAAACCGTTATGGCGTCACATTGGTGGTACGCAGACCGAGATTGACTGTGGCGTTTCAATTGGGATACAGCAAACACCCGAGAAATTGCTGGATCTCATTGCAAGGGAACTCGCAAGTGGCTACCAGCGAATCAAGATCAAGATCAAGCCAGGTTGGGATATCAATGTGGTTGCCAGGGTCCGGAAACAGTTTCCGGATATCCGATTGATGGCAGATGCAAATTCTGCTTACCAGCTAAGTGACATCAATCAATTGCAAGCCCTTGACGAGTTCAACCTCATGATGCTCGAACAACCCCTGGGCCATGATGAACTTCTGGACCATGCCAGGATCCAAGCCAGACTTACAACACCGATATGTCTTGATGAGTGCATCAGGACCAGGCACCATGCCGAGCAGGCAATAAACATAGGAGCCTGCAGGATCATCAACATCAAGCTTGGACGTGTCGGAGGATTTGCAGAAGCAATTCAGGTTCATGATGCCTGTCGTTCTGCCGGGGTACCAGTCTGGTGCGGTGGCATGCTCGAATCGGGGATCGGTCGCGCGCACAACATTGCACTTTCAACACTTGAAAACTTCCTGATGCCGGGTGACGTCTCGGCATCGCAACGTTACTGGTGCCAGGACATCATTTATCCTGTGGTTGAAGTTACACCGCATGGGACCATCATTCCCAGGGAACAGCCCGGTCTTGGATATGAGCTGGATCACGATCGCATCGAAGCACTCTGTGAGCGCAAGGAAGATCTGACTTCATCTGAAGCAATTGTTTGAAAGGTCAGTCCGGCCGGTTCTCAACAAGCAGGACAGTAACATTGTCCGGTGCTCCTGCTGCCAGTGTTGCTTTGATCAGGGCGTTGGCCTTTTCCTCAAGTGAGTTAATTGCCGCAAGAATGGTGAGGATGCTTTTTTCGCTAAGTACCCCATGCAACCCATCGCTGCATAACAGCAGGATGTCACCGCTCGAAAAGCTGGTTTCCAGTTGGTTGGGGTTAACTTTTGCTTCTACACCGACAGCCTTGGTCAGCATGTGCCTGTAGGGATGTTCACGCTGTTGTTCTGCAGTAAGCCCTAGGGTGGATCCCACATCGTTTATCCAGTTGTTATCAGTTGTAAGTTGTTTGAGTTCATTCTTCGAATAACGATAGACCCGGCTGTCTCCTGCATTCACAAGCATGACTTTGGAGCCTTGAATCATTGCCATTGTGACAGTGGTTCCCATCCCTCCCAAATGGGGGTTTTGCTCGGCTTCCCAGTGAATTGTACGATTCGCTAGCTCAACAGCAGCCACAAGGGAATCGTGAGTCACAGACAACCCTGCTTTTTCCACTTCTTTAACAAGTGTCTCGACGACCAGTTGGGAAGCACGTTCACCACCTCTTGCACCACCTATGCCATCGGCAACGATAAAAAAGTGATGTTCGGGTACGGCTGCGTACGAATCTTCGTTATTGGAACGTACGTTTCCACGGTGAGTCAATCCGAAGGAGTCAATCATTGAATTGCAGTTTGAAAGTAACACAGTACTTGTTCATGAATTTTTGGCATGGTCGGGTCGAAGACTGAAGCCTGTACTGCATATACCCCGTAACCGACTTGCGCATGGTCTATGGGGGTCCTGATATTTGCATCGAGAAGTAACGTATGTCGGGAATTCTGAATTTAGTCGATTCTGATATGATTCGAGGCTAATTTTGACGGATCAACTATACGGCTGTGGTTGTAATGGTCTTGATATGACAGTGATCGAATTGATCTCTGTCGCAGTCTCACTCAGTTTCTCGCAACATCAGGCAATCCACAAAACCTGGATCAATATCTCATTTCAGGTTGGATCTGTGCTGCCGGATTCTTTGCTTGTTGCTTCGATCCAGCACGTTGGCAAACTCGACATATTCTTAAGATCCATGGAGGACGATTTATCTTCGCAGCAGAAATCTTTCGCAGAAGCTGACATTCTTTCGACTGATATCCAAGCCATGTTCTCGAAATTCGCGGCTGTCTGAGTCTTGATGAATAATCCAAGCTAGCTGCGCGAGATGTCCAGGATCGTTGCTTTTGTGTCCCCGACCAGGACTGTCGTTCCTGAACCTGCTGCACTTCTTCGCACGATGGCAAAACCTCGAGCCTTGCATTCAGGAGTCTGTCCCTCTGTAGGGGAAGTCAATGATCCAACAGGAGCCCCTTCATGGAATATGGTCATATCCTGCGGGACTTCCCTGGACTCCAGTTCTACACTGACAAGCATCTGTTGGACCTTGCCCTGGGTATTGACCCGCTCCACAATTTCCTGGCCTGTGTAGCAGCCCTTTGTGAATGACACGGCGTTTAACTGCTGTGTTTCATGGGGGATATTGTTGGGTCCGTAATCCACACCGAATCGTGGCATGCCACTGTGAACGCGGTAGGCCTCAAATGTTTCTTGAGTTGAATGGATAACCCCAAGTGAGCTCAGTTTCTCAATGAAGTTCTGCTTGTCATCAAATGGAACCTCTGCCCAGTAACTTGCAGGACTGGATAGTGCTGTGCAGATGATACGGATGCCGTTGGATTCGGTAAAGGAAAGCTCCTGATCGGGCAGGTCAGGACATAGTGACCTCAACACGTCCGCAGACTGAGGCCCTGCAATTGCTATGAGTGCAGTTGAATCCGTAACATCTTCAACCGAGACATCATCCATGATGATGTACTTCTCAATGTGTGCTTTCAGTGTGTTGGTCAGATCGGGTTCGCAATAAAGGACAACGTGATCTTCGGCAACAAGTATCTGGCTGTATGCCAGGATACGCCCCTGTGCATTCAAAAAAAAGGTTGCTGCACCTTGCCCGGGACCCAGGCAAGCTATATCGTTGCTCGCAATTGCGTGAATCAGGCGCACACGATCCTCGCCTGTCGCACACAGCCGCCCCTGTGTGGAAATATCAAGCCAGGCCGCCCCCTGTTCAAAAATCGGAAAGTCCTGCAAGCGAGTTGATAGCATACCTAATAATGATCCATGAAATCCTACCTGTTGGTCCATTGCAATGTAACTGCTCGATTTTTGGTGATGAAATGAGCCGTGAGGCGATTGTGGTTGACCCAGGGGATGAGATTGACAGGATTCAGGCAATTCTGGACAAGCATGGATTGACACTGAAATGGATTATCGTGACGCATGCACATATAGACCATATTGGTGGTGCTGGCAAACTTCATAATTTGAGCGGTGCACCTGTGTACATGAATGAGAATGACCTTCTGCTTCGTGACAGGCTTGAGATACAGGCGACATGGGTCGGGATGCCGGTGCCTGAAAGAACTGAAATTGATGTCAAGTTGAAGGATGGGGATGTACACAAGATGGCGAACACGGAATTTGAAGTACTGCATACTCCTGGTCATACACAGGGAAGCGTCAGCCTGATGATAGCCTCGGAGAACAAGCTGGTTGCGGGGGATACGCTATTTCGGGACTCGATTGGCAGGACAGATCTTCCTGGTGGTAACCACCATCAGTTACTGAGTTCAATCAAGACAAAACTACTGACCCTAGATGACGGGGTCGAGGTTGTCTGTGGACATGGCCCCGGAACGACGATTGGCAGGGAGCGTGCCATGAATTTCTTCCTACGCGACTTGTAGGACAATCCCGTTTAGCAAGATTTAAAATCATTCTCAATGGCTCGGAAAATTGAATGTCTTGAAGGATGAGTAGTCCATCCTGGCTAAAAAATTCAGCCATATTAACAGACAGATAACCGGCACCTGGAACTAAAGATTAAGGTGGTCTGCATGACACGACTGAAGAAACAAAATTTTCTGACTGGAATCGATTTTTAGTACGGCTGTGAATCGACTCACTGGCCTGAATTCCCAAGGGAGGAAGGGCATGTGACAACTGGCGGTCAGGCGAAGTTGATTTTGAGGGCCCGGTTGTGGAGCCAGGGGATGGAGGTGGTGGAGTCGGAGTAGCCGGCCTCGATGAGGTGCGGGTTGTGGGCGCGGCGACCGAGCGTGACGACGATCTGGTGGTCGCTGATGTCGACGGTGGCGCTGGCTTCGACGAACTTGCGGAACAGGCTGGCGGGCCAACGCGGAGTCGTCGGTCAGGTCGGTAACCGGCCATCGAGCGACAGTATCGGCTGCTTCTGCCGCCCGTACGAGTGCCCGGTTCAATGCCGCGGCCGCTTCCTGCCAGTCAGTCTGCGCGGAGTCCGCCTCCAGCAACTTCATCACGCTGCCGTGACCTGTTTGCATTTCTACGATACAGACGCCGAGGCGGCGGGGTCGTTACCGAGCCCGCCCCTCAAGTCGCGGTAGGGCCGCCGGTTGCCCGACGCCCCGCACAGTTCCGTGCATGCCCGTTAGGGCACATGGCTCCTGCCTCGCCATGACGGGCCGCTCCGGCTGCGCCCTCCGCGGTGGAAATGACGGAAGTAGCTCGTCTACCCGGTCTCGCCGCGGCACTCCCATACTTTGCGAACCGGCCGCAGTTCCAGCGCTTTGAGCTCTCGCTCAATGCTTTCGCGATCCGCCTGTAGTCCTTGGCGAGCTGTGAGTAGTCGGTTGCCAAGTCGTTCACATGCTGTTGCAGCTGCTCGACCTGCTGCAGCAAGCTCGTCACCTGCCCGGACAAGCCAGCGATGCGCTCGGCGGAACTCCTCTGCTCCCGCTCGTATTGCGCGGACAGCTAAAGGGAACAGACCGGGAGAACCCGAAGAGGCTCAAGAAGCCGACCGTCCACGGCTAGCCAGCGTGTCAGCGTTGCGGTGCCAGCATTGCAGTGGTTGACACCTAACAACTCCATTACATATCATGGGGTGCCGTGAGATTCCCGCTGGAGCGGAAGATTGGATCCAAACTCGCATCCGGCCGTTCCGGGCGGCATGCCGCCTTGATGGAGTCACGATGTGGAGGTATCGAGCATCATGAAGCGCACGATTGGCTTGGGGATAGCCCTTCTAGCTCTATGCGGCGTTGACTGCACTGTTCCGATTCTCTGCGGTCAATCTACGCAGAGTCCGTTGAGGTACGAAGTGCTTGTAGCTTCGGATGACTCTGGCCTGGAGTCTGACCTGAACCGCGCGGGTGAGGATGGCTTGCGTTTTCACTCAATTATTCAACGCGCGGCATTTGTGACACTCGCGGGACCTCATCAAATACCGTACATGAACATGACGCGAGCAATCGCGGTCAGTGGATTCCAACCCGGTCGGTATCGTTACCGAGTGATATCAGCTTCTTGGCCAGGAATTGCAAAGGATACGGAGGATGAGGCAGCCGAATATCTAGCCGAGCAGTTCAATGACGCTCTAGTAGAACAATTGAGACAGGCAGCCGAAGATGGATTCCATTATCCCGACCAGGCTATGCGTTTTCTGGTTGACCTGAGTGAGGGTTCCAATCTGCTCGCGGGAGTCGCTGTCATTCTCGAAAGGGACAATATGGAGGAAAAAGGTACCCGTGAGTACTCGTTAGGTGCGTTCAAAGTTCTAATTACCGCACGAGCCAAGACGATGGAACGTGAACTCAACGAAGCAGCCATGAGCAATTTTCATTTGCAGGCGGTAACCCCAATATCGAGCAAATTTGCTTTCTTGGGAGCGGGCAGGATTATTGCCCTCCTTGCGCATGACGAATCCCGACAGTCAGAATATCGTGTGATTCACGGTACTGACATTGTGAAAAGGATACCTCTCCCGGCGGCTCCTAGCAGGAAAAGAACACAAAAGATGCTAAATGTCTTGTCCTCTGAAGGGTTCCGCTATCGCGCCCACGTTGGGGGCGCGCCTAGGCAACTCACGATATTTCACGAGCGCGACGCTGCCGCTCATGACGGATCCGGATCGGCAGATCATCTTGTCAGGAGGTTCGCGAGTCGAAAAAACGAGTTCATGCCGATACGCGCATTGACTCAGGCGCTTGCTGCATCCAGTCGTGACGGGTATCGTCTTTTGGGTGTGTCACAAGACAGCGACCTGGGAGTCGTTGCTCTTCTATCCAGCCCGTAAGCGAGCGGCAGAATGCATTGACTTCTCGGCTCAGTCTCAAGAGATATCCAAGCTGCCACCAAGGCTTCTTGACAGGTACGTGAGGAGTTTGCGTGCCGTCACAAGATCCGCGAGCAGGACACCATCAAAGTCATCGAAGCCATCCCTAGCGCCATTGAGGCCCTAAAGGGGAAATCGCGAATCGAAAAGGTTGCTGACCTATTTAGTGCCTGCGGCGTAATTCCGTATTTCATTGATATCAAGGTGTTTCGATCGAGTTCCGGCGGGCGAAGATGGAGCGGATCGGGCGCGGTCCTCGCGATTCGTGCCGAATTGCGATCATCTTCGCAAGAGAAGCGCCTTGCGAACCGTTTTCAATGGGGATTATAAGGGATGGTGCCCAAAAACATCCCATCCAGCGGGCGTGATCGTTTCGTAACTCTAAGATTAATAAGACACTTACGACTGACACGGTGGGCACCATTTGGTAGGAACTGACGGGCCGTGGGCCGGTGGGCAAAACGGCCGTTGTGGGTGCGAAAGACCGCGAGACGAACCAGCTGGCAGCCAAGGCGGTGCACTCCACGGACAAGGAAACCCTGCAGGGATTCGTGAAGGATCACGCAGACCGGCAAGCGACCGTCTACACGGACGCGGTCAGCGAGTACGTTCGCGGACAGGCGCACACCAACGGAGTCGAGTCGTTCTGGTCCATGCTGAAGCGCGGGTACTACGGGACGTTCCACAAGTTCAGCCCGAAGCATCTTGACCGCTACGTGCAGGAGTTCGCCGGTCGTCACAACCTGCGCGAGCAGGACACCATCGAGATGCTGGGCGCGGTCGTGCTTGGCATGGATGGAAAGCGGCTCAAGTACGATGAGCTGACCAGGGACAACGGGCTGGATTCCGGAGCCCGTGGATGAGCGCCTTGGAACTGAACACGCTCTACTACGGCGACTGCCTTGGCTGGATGCAGCGGTGGGACGATCAGTGCGTAGACCGGATCTACCTCGATGGCAAGCCATTGGCACAAGGAACACTGTTCCAGGAGGATTTTCGATGCAGGCCACCAAGAAACCGAATCCAGTGACCAGATTCCAGCCGCGCCGAGTCAAACTTGTGCGCCCGACCTACCAGCCATCCAAGGCCGAGCTTGAGGAGTCGATCCCGCTACCGCAGATGTCGCTGGAGGAGGCCGCCCGCAGACTCATGGAACCGGTCGAGATTCACTACATCGACAGGCCCCGGCGCGAGAGCTAGACGGGATGCTTTTGGGCACCATCCCTTATAATCCCCTTAGATAACAGTACCGGACTGTTCGAGGAGAATGAATGAACCAGGCGGCAGAATGAAGATCACGCCACCGAAACTCGCTACCCGGATCCTGCCTTCACCCGAGGTCGATCTGCTTCAACTGGATTCTCGTATCGTCGAAAACGCCAAGCCCAAAGTTGGATGCTAGCTCGATGTGCTCTACCTGCGCGTTGAGCCAGCGGCTGTCTTCATCCGGCTTGAGTAAGGCGATCGGCGGTCTTCCGACCTCGGCTCGTTTCTTGTCGATTGCCTTCCAACCAGTCTTGTCCAACGCCACGGGGTCGGTGGCGAAGTACATTGTCTTGTGTTCCCACATGTACCGTCCAACGCTTCCACCGGGGCCACCGTGGTAGGCCGCCTGCACGCCGTCCAAGATATGCAGGACCAGTTTCTCTCGAATAACCGGCAGGTCCACAACAGCGGGGATGAAGATGCCGCAGGCGTTCGCTGTCGGCGATACGTGACTGCGACTGACGTTATTGACCAGGCCGTGTGACATGTTTTTTAGCGCGAGCGTGACGCCGGCGGACTGGTGATGCTTCATGACGCAGAGGTTGATAACTTTGTTGACTTCCTTCGATAGGAACTTGGCGACATAGGAGCGCCGCGTGTGCGGGTCGCTCAAATCGTAGTCGGATGCGTAATCGGGATGAACGAGCGGCATCTCCATGTAGACGTCGCGGTCGTAACCAGCCATGTCGAGTTGGATCTTGGGGTTGGCGGGTGAGCCCGCGGTCCAACGGACTCCGTCGGGAAGCCATTCCACGAATCCGGCTTTTTGAAACTGTTCGCCGTAGCGATCGTAGGCAACGATGTCCCGGCGAGGGATTCCAACTTGTTCGAGCGCTCGAAGGATGGGGTGCAACACTTCGGGCGCTGAGATGACATGCGGCATTCCGACGGGGTTGAGCTTGATACCGACGACGTCGCCAGGCTCAAAGAACTGTCTCCAGGCATCAATCGAGTTTTGAACGCCGGTTAGCTCGCGCATACCACGATCCATCATCTGCTCGACCGGCTGGGGCTGATACGCACCCGAGGCAATGCTGTTGGGGTGATGGACGGCGACGACTCGGCCAGGGTATGGACCCGGGATACCGAGTTGGCCACGATCATCGGCTCGGGAAGAAGCCTGCGCTCGCGCGACTTTTGTTGGCAGGGACGCCAGGGTAGCGCTGAGTGACGCGGCCAGAAATCCTCTTCGATCAAATGCCATGATGCCTGCTCCTCGGGTGACACCGAGCTTCCGGTTCGCCTCGCCTTGCACCGTGGTGGCACTCGGCGACGCCGGCCCGCTCGACATTGCCCGCTAGCATGATAGCGGATCGTCAACTTGAGGCGAGTCACAAAGTGACAATGCCAAATCGTGTTCTGCTTCGATTACTGCTGGTGCTAGCCCAATTGCGTGAAGGCCGTCTTACCGCGCGAGTCTTCGAGACGTCGCATTGACGCCAGCCAGAAATTGCTGGAAGGACTTCTCGTCGGGGAACTTGAGATTTTCCGAGCGGTAGTATGCGACTTCGTTGCGCCACCGATCTTGCAGGGCTTGATGCGCCGAGTCCACACGTACAGGTTGACCCTCTCGCTGGAAATAGATCGGGTTCGTATGGGCTTGGATGACGGGTTCGCCTTCCAGCGACTCCGCGGTGACGCGCGCAGCGATCCACGAACTTTCCTTCAATTCGAATCGAAAGTCGAGCGGTAACTGCTGGGCAGACCCGTCGCCCCGCTGTTGGGCGACGACCTCTCCATTGCGCACGATCTCGATTCTCTCGATCGGTCGAAAATAGGCGGCATTAGCCCGGCCTTGAACCACGTGCGAGTCACCACTCCAAGCAATGCGCGTGCCCGAGCGTTGGCCGTTCGCTGAGAATTCGAGCAACGGCCCATTGGTGAGCAGGACTTCACCTCGACGGACTCCTTCGGCCCACGCTGTGTATGCAGACGCTCCGGGCTGAGCTCGCACCAGCGCCCGCTCAGAGCCCAGCAGTGGTAGCACCCTAGGCCAGGACTCAAATCGCCCGAGATTCGCAGGAAAGTCGCTTCCTGCCAGGCCGACGACGCGAAAACCTGCGTTCAACAGCTCATACCATGCGGCCGTCTTGAGAACGCCGAACTGAAAGACCTCGACGAAGTCGATCGTGTCGTGGGCAAGGTTCATCAGTAGCGTTGAGTTGGGTTGGCTGCCGTAAAAGTGTGCGAACCCGGTGAGCGCACCGAGTCTTCGTCCCTCGGTGAAGAGGACCATAGGATTCGGAAACGCTTGCGGTGTGTTGGCGTACTCCAAGCCGATACTCAGCGGCTCAATCATCCGGCTCGGACCGAGGAACAATGTGTGGCCGTAGAATCGGCTGCGAGACTCGTGTCCGGAGCGAATCGAGTAGCCGGTGACGCGCGCTTCGGCTTCCTCTCCGAACCCCCACTGCATCGCGGCGTGCTGTTGCCGCTGCAGCTCCAGGAAGTTGGCGACCGCTAGGTCCTCAGCTTGCATCCACCGCAAGAAGAGCGGATCATCCTTCGGTTTGCGCACAAGGTGGATATGGTCGTCGCCGGCGAGCCACTGTTCTTGGGAGTCCGGCGCAATCAGGTCGAGATTCAGGGTGAGTTCTAAGTCCTCGCCGAACTCCAATGGGAAGGTGGTGACCGCGGGTCGAAAGAACGTTCCGTGGTAGGCCTCGATGCGGTAGTCGTTGGACGCGGGCAACTCAAAGCTGGCTGCGCCGCTCAGCAGGACGAAATGCGAACGATCCGTCGCTGTGACTTCGAGGACATTCGAATCGACTGCTCGCCGCCAAACCCGCTCGCGGTAGAACAGGTCGGGACGCAACGGCAGCATGCTATCGACCGGGCTCAGCCGGAACGCGCGGCCGCCCTTGAACAGATAGACACGCGCGGGAATCTGTTCGCCCGTATCGGATCGCTGGACCGTGACATGCAGGCGGACTGCGTGGCGAGTCCGGATGGACGCGGCTTGCTGCGAACAGGACACGACCGCGGCCAGACCCATCCCAGCGAAGAAAGCGACTCGCAGAGCAACGGCGCGGTTCATAGGATTCACGTGGAGGAAGTCTCTAGCGCTCGCGATGCGGACGAGCGAAGCGTCGAACACCCGCACGACATCGCGGCATCCCGCGCCTGTGTCGCGGTTCGCATGTCGTGCCGTTCCTTCCAGCAGCCCAATGGACCGGCCTCGACCACGCATCGCTGCAAGCTGGGACGCGACCCTGGAAACGACGACACAGAGTCATTGTACGAGACATTGCATCGAGCAGGGGCATGCCGAAAGCGGCATTTTGGTACCGCACGCGGCTCGCTCCAGGATGGGCCCGGCAGGCTCCACCTGCTGCGGCGTCTCCGCAGTACAACGCGTCAGGAGGATCGCCCCGCCTGGGTTCGACCCTCGGAGTCGCACGCGGTGTGTGGTGATGCAGTTACAGGCGCTCGGTTGGTATGGAAGCCGCTCCGTACAGTGCTCCTGCTTTGACAGCAGCGACCACAGCTTGCTCTGGCGCAACGTGTCGTGATCAATCAAGTCCTCGTAGCCCAGCGCCAGCCCCAGCACGCGCGCTGCCACCAGCACTTCCACCGGATGCTGCGTCCGCTGCGAGTCGCGGTGATCCCGGAAACACGCACTCAACCGCCGGAACAGCCCCGTCCGCAGCGCCAGCTCTCGCAGCAGCAGCCCGCCGCCATCCGACCCGAGTTCCCCGCCGTCAAACCGACCCACCACTCGCTGCCTTCGAAAGCGTTCGAATTCCAGTCGTTCCGTGGTACACTCTGTAGTCATAAGGTCGTCGTCCTGTTACGTGGTAAGTTGTTCATAACAAATCAATTATATCACGAGACACGGCCTTATACCCTACCGCTCTTGGGAATCCAGGCTAGTCGCGCTTGAACTTGATCTTCACGGGCCGGAGCACGGCACGCAGAACTTCCTGTGGCGATGCCTTGATCGTCACGTCAGCCCGTAGCTCTGACCAGGTCGGCTGGTAGTCTGCTGGCTTGAGCTTGACCGTGCGACTGAGCGATTGGGCTTAGAAGCGGCTACAACATTCCGGAATCACGAGCCCTCGTCCAGGCAATCGCTATGCACTATCACCTCGCCGCCATGCATCCGTTCCTGGACGGCAACGGACGAACCACGAGGGCACTCGAAGCACTGATGTTGCAGCGATGTGGTCTTAGGGAAGTCTCGTTCGTCCCAATATCGAACTACTACTATGACGAGAAGGTAGCTTACCTGGAATCTCTCGCTAAGGTGCGTGAAGAGCACCATGATCTGACACATTTCCTGAACTTCGTACTGAGAGGTGTGGCGTTGCAGGCCAAGCGACTTGCCGAGAAACTGAAGAGAGTTGTCTCGAAGGAGATCTTCCGGAACTTCATGCACGAACTATCCGTCAAGCTAGAGACCATGAGGAAGCGAGCCATCATCAAGCGGCAGCTCGTCGTGTTGAACCATCTACCGGTTGTCTACTGACTTAAGCTGCGAATATTTTTTGCAAGAATATTGGTGAACCAGACAGTATAAAAGTTATATAACCGGCTGAAAAAAATATACTTAATATGGAATTCAGCATCAATATATTTTGTTTGAAAATTTGCCATACTGAATACAGTGTCGGGAGTAATTCAGTACAATCTGCCGAGTTCGTGGGTCCGATACGACAAGTCTGCTATCACGGACAGACTTATTGAGGCGAAGGCCTCCGTCCAAACGCTTCGATCCATGCCATTCCAGCGTCGCTGGGTCCAAAATCTCCAGCAGATCCAGCTCAAGATGGAGGTTGATGGAACATCGCGGATCGAAGGAGCTGATAAGCAGTGAACAAACAAACAAGGAACAAGCCCTATCCGAAGGAATTCCGGGAGCAAGTGGTGAAGCTGGTGCAGGCCGGCGGGCAGACGGTGTCGGAGATCGCACGCGAGTTCGAGATCTCGAAGGACTCGGTGCGGCGCTGGGTCCAGCAGGCCGAACGCGACAAAGGCAGTCGCCAGGACGGTCTGAGCACGACGGAGCGCAAGGAACTGGCGCAGCTGCGGCGTGAGCACCGGCGGCTGCGCATGGAGCGGGAGATCCTGGTAAAAGCAGATGCCTGGTTCGCTCGGGAGACCGATTCGATTCCATAATGCACGAATTTGGAATATCAAACGACTTGACAGGGATTCCAATAATAGCTATTCTTGGAATATGAAAACCACTGTTGATATTCCCGATGGTGAGCTTGCGGATGCCATCAAGTTCACGAAGGCGAAGACAAAACGCGAAGCCATCGTCGGTGCCGTCACGGATTTCAACCGTCGCATGCGCATGGCGGAGCTCACACGGTATTCCGGTACCTGTCCCGACCTGATTTCGCCACAGGAACTTCAAGCCGTTCGCCGGAAGGGTTGATTCCTTGATCCTCGTCGATACATCGTCGTGGATACACATGCTTCGCCCAAGTGGCGATCCAACTATTCGTGCTCGTGTCGAGGTCGCGCTGATGTCGGGGCAGGCCCGTTTGTGCCCGCCGGTGCAACTCGAACTTTGGAACGGCGCTCGCGGGCATCAGGAACGAAAGGTCCTGCGAGAGCTTGCACGGACGCTCCCAGAGCTCCCGATCGATGAAGTTGTATGGAAGACAGCATACGATCTGGCCCGCCGTGCCAGGGTAAGAGGTGTCACTGTGCCCGCGGTCGATCTGATCATCGCCGCCTGCGCGCTTCGCCACGGTGCTACTCTCGAATCCTCGGATGCGGACTTTGACCTTCTGGCATCCGTTGGCGAACCAACTAACTCACAGTAGTTCAATTGGTCTTGGGCTTCCGATCGCGAAACGACTCGCTATGCCAGTGCTATCGCAGTAACTAGAAGTTCGGCTTCTGCTCGTTACTGTATTGCCCCGTATTTTCCGCCATTGTCACCAAGAAAAAAGGCATCCTGTCCTACCTACTACGTCGGCGAGTCCGAGTCCATCAATGGCCGATCCCGTATCACCCGCCAAACCTACCTCGGCACCGCCTGGCTCGTCCGTGACAAAGCCTCCGCTGTCCCGTTCCAGGCCCGCCTTGCGGCCAATGGCATTCGTTTAACGGCCAAACAGCATTCGTTTAAGGGTTCAAGGGGAATTCCGGCACAGCGGCCGGTTTTTTGCGCTTCAGGCTGTGGTTGCAGTTGCGGTTGCCTTGCTGGACCTCCATTTGCTGGCGGGTTTCCGGGAGAGGCGCGGGAAGGAGCAGTTCGGGCGCTGTCGCTGGCGGCACGCGGCGATGCCGGCGAGGATCCGCTCGACGGTCTTGCCCAGCATGGCGGTGTGCTCCAGGAACAGCCCTTCCAGGTGCCGCGCCACGGTGCGCAGGCTGCTCTTGAAGTTCGCCTGCATCGCCGGCTTGCCCGGGTCGGCCCGGAAGCTCTCCTCGCTGCGGTTGGTGAACAGCAGGGCCAGGGCGATCAGACTGAAGTGGGCGAACGGCTCCTGCTGGACCGTGTGCTCGGTCTGGCCGTGGAACTCCTCCACCGTCAGCAGCTGCTTGGAAATCTTGTACAGCTCCTCGATGCTCCAGCGGCCGTGGTGCAGGTCGGCGAGGTCCCGCACGCTGTAGCGCTGCCGGTCCAGCAGGGTGAAGTGGCCCTGTTTTCGTGGACACCTAAGATAGCTTGGATAGGCAGGGGTTGCTCGCTGGAGAGGTGGGGGTAAGGAGGCCCCGAACGATGAGCAAGAAAGTCTATGTGAAGCCGTATCCGAAGGAGTTTCGGGAACAGTTGGTGCAGCTGGGGCAGTTGGGGGATCGCAGCGCGCTGGAGGTGGCCCGGGAATTCGAGATTTCGGTGGATTCGGTACGGCGCTGGGTGCAGCAGGCGGAGCGCGACCAGGGCCGCCGTCAGGACGGCCTGAGCAGTCCCGAGAGGGAGGAGCTGGTGCGTCTGCGACGGCTCACACCATCTCGGGTGCAAGCTGCCCGCACAAGGGCACTACGTCGGGCTCATGCCGCCCAGACGGACCTGGAGGCGGTGTTCCGCTTGCTGAAGCTCCCCCAATTCGTTGGATGCGGCCGAACTCATCTTGGTGCGGACCAGCGCGGGTTGGCCGACGCGTAGCACATGCTCCGCAAACGACTTATTGCCGGTGCTGAATCGCCACGCAGGCGTCCTTTACCGCATTGCCAAGTGATCGGGTGGAACTGCTGGCAACCATGTCGCCGTCCCGGTCGAACAGAGCCATCTTGTTGTCCTTCGCGACGAGATCCCTGCCGCCTACTCGTTCGAGAATAAGGATGTAGTCCGCTCTCTCTCGATTGATCGTGACGACAATCCCTTCGCATTCGCGCCTCTTGCTGATCGTCTTCATGATCTCGGCGGTCTGCGGCTTGGCACCGCCCTGTAGAGAACCGGCTCCGGTTCCGTCGTGAACCACATCGTCTCCCGACACCGACCAACTGGTGCTCTCCGTCACGAAGATGCGGGTCTGACCGCTCGCGTCGCCCGTCTGGGGCCACAGAACCGGCATCGCTACCACAACGACTGCCAACATCAGTGGGCGAAACCCCTCTCGGAATTTCAGATGAAGGCCGCAACCGAAGCAACCCCGAACGGCATTGAGGAATTCAGCTTGTCTCACTATCGGTGTTAGACGAGTCCTCTTGCCGTGTGGTTCCATGGCCGCGGGTTAGGGTACGGTAGCGAGGACCGTCTCGCCCGCCAAGTCTATAAACCGTTGCAGCATCAATCCGATAGTTGTCAGTTCCGGGAATTTTGTCCGCCCAAATTCCGGAAATCATGGCCGGTCGGGCTGATCCTGACTCGTACCGTACCGACCTATCCTCCCGGTCGCGGGGTCCGCATTGCGACTCTCGTGAATGGGAGGACCCAAGGGCCGAACTCGACCAGCTCTAGTACCGCCCTCGACGGTCGTGTGTAAGACCGCCTGGATCAGCACTTCGACCCCAGCGTCTTCTCCCTCCCTGACCCCTTCCAATTCGGCACCGTCGCGCACATTCTCTCCGATGTGCGCGGCTCTCGCCTCAGCAACGTCGATCTGTCTTTGTTTAATATCTTTGACATCGCCAAGCGCATTCACTTGCAAGTGCGCGGCGAGTTCTTCAACGCCTTCAACTCGTCATAGTACTCAGTTCGGCAAACGCAACTTCGCCCGCGTTACCAGCCAGCAGAATAATCCGCGTCAGGTGCAGCTCGCACTTCGTATGATGTTCTAACGTAGGCCAACAGCCGTGACGCCACATACTCTCAGCCGCCGCTCATTCCTAGCCGCTTCGTCGGCCATGCCACTTTCGCGAAGCGCCCGCGCCCAAGCAGCGAACGCCAACGTCTTGCTGATCATGACCGACCAGCAGTCGATGTCGGCCCTCGGCGCCAACGGCAATCCCTATCTCAAGACACCCGCGATGGACAGCATCGTTGCCGACGGCATCAGCTTCACCGAGTCCTACTGCACCTACCCGGTTTGCTCGCCAGCGCGCAGCAGCGTGATGACCGGGCTGATGCCGCACCAGACCGGCGTGATGAAGAACGGCCAAGCGATCAGGGAAGGGATTCCGAATCTCGGCGAGCATTTTCGCGCGAACGGCTACAAGACCTACTACGCCGGCAAGTGGCACCTGCCCAGCGGCTTCGGCGAGCCACCTGGGTTCGAGACGCTGATTGGCGGTCATACCCTCGGCGCGCACATGGACGAGCCTCTCGCCACCAAGTGCGTCGAGTTCATGCACCAAGGCCCCGACGAACCCTTCCTGCTAGTGGCGTCGTTCATGAATCCCCACGACGTTTGCCACTGGATTCGCGGACACGAAGGCAGCCGGGACTACGATTCGGTCGGGCAGTTCCCACCCGCGCCCGGCAACATGTGGCTCGACCCGAACGAGCCGGAATACATCCAGCACCATCGCTACGGCAACTTCAACCGCATGTCGAACTCCCTCCACATCTCGAAGGAGTGGAAGGCCGACGACTTCCGGCACTACATCCACGACTACTACCGCATGTGCGAGGACGTCGACCGCCAGATCGGCCGCGTGCTCTCGGCGCTGCGCTTCCGCGGGCTGTCCGAAAACACGGTCGTTGTGCTGACATCGGACCACGGGGAGGGGCTTGGCGCCCACCGTTGGACACAGAAAGCAGCCTTTTGGGAAGAGACCGCCAAGGTCCCGCTGATCGTGGCTGGAAAGGGTGTCGAGCGCCGTGGCGCGGTCGACAGCAAGATCCTGGCCTCCGGCGTCGACATCTTGCCGACACTATGCGACTACGCCAGCATCCCGGCACCGAGCGGAGTGACCGGACGCAGTCTCCGCCCCGCAATTCGCGGGGACAGTTGGGATCGCGAGTTTGTGGTCTCGGAACTGGCTGACTTGGGTTTTCCGGACCGGCAAGGGCGCATGCTACGGACGGATCGCTACAAGTACGTGGTCTTCAACGGAGGCAAGCGCCCCGAGCAGTTCTTTGACCTAGAACTCGACCCGGGCGAGATGAGGAACCTCGTCGGCCAATCCGAAGCCGCGACGGAACTCAATCGTCATCGCGAGCTCTTGGGCGGGTGGATTACTCAGACCAGCGACAATTTCCGAATTCCGATCGCATAGATCACAGCCTGAATACGAGCCCTGGCAGAGTGGGGCCACGCTCCGGGCGACTGGAGTCGTCATGAATCGAACCGCACCGAAGCAGCGAGCCACATGCGAATGCTTCCACTTCAGGCCGGTAGTAGTCTCCTGACGACCTATTCGTTGAGTTCGACTCCCAAGCCCGGCCCGGCAACCGGCCGGCTCTCGCTGCGAGCCGGATCTTGTTCATGCCTTCAACTAGGATGTTGGAGCTGGTTGGGTGACTGGCGGGTCATCAAAACTGCCCCCGAGCGCGAGGTGCAGGTCAACCCGGTTGTCGATTCTAGCCCGCTGGAGGGCCAGCACGGCGCTCTCAGTTTCGAGGATTGATCTCCGCAGCGCGAGGATCGAGAAGATGTCGCCCATACCCGCCCCGAATCGATGTTCCGCCAGTCCGATCGCCTCCCGCGTGGTGCCCTGAGAGTCGCGCAGCAAGCTCTGCTGGTTGCGAAGCGTCTCCTCTGCCGCCAGCGCCGACTCGACTTCCAGGTCGACCTGCGCCAAGTGCTCTTCGACGCCACCAACTTCTTCACCTTCAACGACACCTTCAACGACAAGTCCACCCTCGCCCAGCGCGGCCACAGCAAGGAGGGCCGCGCCTCCCTGCGCATCGTCGGCCTCGCCCTGCTCGTCTCCGCCGACTCCCACCTGCCCCTGCTGCACAGCACCTACCCCGGCAACCGCCCCGACGCGCCCACCTTCCAGGACCTCTGCGGCCAGCTCACCGCCCGCTGCCGCGCCGTCGCCGACTCGCTCGAGTCCGTCACCCTGGTCTTTGACAAAGGCAACAACTCCAAGGCCAATCTCGCCGCCGTCGAGGCCAGCCCCTTCCACGTCATCGGCTCGCTCGCCCCCACCCACTACCCCGACCTGCTCGCCACGCCGCCCTCCGAGCTGCGCGATCTCGGCCCCGACGGCCTGCCCGGGGTCCGTGCCCGACGCGTAACGCGCGCGATCTACGGTGTCGAACGCACTGTGGTCGTGACCTACAACGAGAACCTGTTCGCGGCCCAGGCCCGAACCCTAGAGCGTTTGAGCGCCAAGCGCGAGCGGCGCTTGTCCGAACTGGCCGGGCAACTCGGGCGCTGGTGCGACGGGCAGGTCCAAGGCGGTCGTCCCCCGAGTGTCCAAGGCGTGACCAAGAAGATCAACGGCTGGCTGCGCGCCCAGCACCATGTCGAAGGCGCGTTCCGCCAGATGAAGCGGCCGCAGCGTAGCGCCCTGCGCCCGCAGTACCACTGGACGGATCAGAAGATCGAGGTCCACGTGTTCTGCTGCGTGCTGGTGCTGCTGCTGACGAGCTTGCTGCAGCGCGATCTGCGCCGCCGCGGCCTGGACCGTTCGCTCGACGCCCTGTTCGAGTAACTCGGCACGATCCGCGAGGTCGGACTGCTCCATCCGCCGCACGGCAGCCGTCGCAAGCCCCGCCTGGAGAGGGTCGTCTCAAGCATGAGCGAAGACCAACGCGCCCTCTACGGGGCCCTCGACCTGCAACGCTATATGGACAGTTAGGTCATACAAGAATCAGGCGTAAACCACTGGGAAACATAGTACTTCGAAAAATACGCGGTAAACTTGGGCTAGCGAACGCTGCCTCCTCCTGGATCACGGAGAGTTCTGCCCGCCGGGCCTCGATGTCCACCTCGGCCTCCTGCACACGATGCAGGAAGTCGGTATCTTCGATGCGGAAGATCGCCTGGCCCTTCTCGACGCGGCCGCCACTCTGGAAACCCGGCTCCATCCAGGCGACCCGGCCGCTGACTTGCGGAGCAATATCGACTTCCGCGCTGGTTCTCACCGTCCCCGCTCCGTAGACGGGGACGCCACCGGAGCCGGCCACGTGAGGTGGCTACGGTTTCGTGGACACTTAGATGTGCGGTAGGTGCGGTTGCTCTAGAGAGGGCGGCAGCCTCCCGCGACCGCACCTTGCGGTCCTCCTACCTTTAGCTGCTTGTGGGACATAGGGTGGAACAACGAGGCCATGTTATCATATAAGTAGTTTGATCTCAATGATTTAGATAGATTCCATGGCGGAGAGGGAGGGATTCGAACCCTCGGTAGAGCTTAATCACCCTACGGCGGTTTAGCAAACCGCTGCCTTCAGCCGCTCGGCCACCTCTCCGCAGTTCAATTTCGATTGTAGCAAACAGCCGGTAAAAGCTATGATTTAAACAGGTAATAACGGTGATTCTGCCGTGTGAATACAAGGTTTAGAACCCAGTTGAGCTTAATGTCAGGGATTTGAGCTAATCAGCTTGTTCAGACACTATCAAGGCATTAACCAGGCTTGCAGGGACTCCGGAACGTACTGTGATCGTAATGAAATTTGGAGGGAGCTCTCTTGAGAGTCCCGATGCAATTGATCGCGTTTGCGGGATTATCGAGCGCAGCAGCACTACTCCTTTGGTTGTCGTTTCAGCGTTTGGGGGTACAACGGACATCCTTACCGAAGCGATGTTGGGGGATCCCGGGAACGGGCTTGCCCTGATCAGGAAGCTCCGTCAGGAAACCATTTCCCTGACGAGAAATGCTGTCAAGTCATCCCATAACGACGATGCAGTTGAATATGTGAAATCACGCTTCGAGTTCATAGAGAAGGAGATCAAGAAGCTGGATCCCGATTCAGAGGATTACGCCATCATGCTGGATGAAATTATCTGCTGTGGTGAGCTTGTCTCCAGCTATGTGATGACTCAGGCATTGTTGAGTCGCAAGCAGAACGCAGTGTTTCTTGATGCAAGGAACATCATGCTTACAACCAACGACCGGGGAGCAGCTTCAGCCCTGTTTGAGCCTACCCGGAAGAAACTGGAAAAAGATGTTATTCCAAAGCTCAAGGCCGGCCGGACCGTGGTCCTGGGTGGCTTTATCGGTTCCAGCATGACAACAAATGTCTCAACGACTCTGGGTCGTGGAGGTTCCGATTTCTCAGCTACGTTTTTCGGTGGGGCAATCGGCGCAGAAGAAGTCCAGATATGGACCGATGTGGATGGAGTGATGACAACTGACCCGACCCTGATTAACACCGCTCGCAACCTGCCGCAGCTTTCCTTCACTGAAGCTTCGGAACTGGCCTATTTTGGAGGCCGTGTGTTGCATCCTTCGACAATACTACCCGCAATTGAGCATGACGTTCCGGTTCGGGTGCTCAATTCAAGCTATCCAGACTTGGCCGGGACAGTGATCAGTAACAAGGCCGAGGAATCCGAGACGGTCGTCAAGGCGATTGTTTACAAGGAGGACATCACACTCATCGATATCCATTCGACCCGCATGTTGATGGCTAGTGGTTACTTGTCCACTATCTTTGATGTCTTTGAGAAACACAAAACCCCGGTGGATATGGTTTCCACTTCCGAGGTCAGTGTCTCCCTGACAATTGATGAAACAGAGAGCCTGAAAACCATCCTGGAGGAACTCCGGGTTTTTACTGAAGTCGAAGCTATACCCGGCAAGGCGATTGTCTGCGTGGTTGGCGAAGGAATCCGATATACTCAGGGCATTGCGGCCAAGGTTTTCAAAGCGCTCGAAGGTGTCCGCATCAGGATGATCTCCCTCGGTGCTTCACGTGTCAATATTGGATTTGTTGTGGACGAAGATGAACTAGAAAAAGCAGTCAGGCAACTGCATGACACTTTTTTCGGTGAAGAGTAGTCTCGCACGGGGAGAACATTCATCATGAGTGAGATATCCCTGAAACTGGCTTTGGTTGGTTATGGCAAGATGGGTCGGCTTCTGGAGCAGATTGCGCCAGAGCACGGGTTTGAAGTTGTCCTCAGGCTTGATGAATTCAACAACGACTCCGGTAGCGGGCTGACTGCTAAAAACTTCTGGTCGGTCGATGTTGCCGTGGATTTTTCGATTCCGGCTGTTGTTGCTGATAATGCAGTTCGCCTCGCCGAGCTGGGTGTTCCTGTTGCAATTGGTACAACCGGCTGGCTGGACCAGCTGGAGCGAGTCCGGGAAGCTGTTGAAAAGCATCAGACCGGCTTGGTGTACGGTGCCAATTACTCCATCGGTGTAAATGCGTTTTACAGCATTGTGGAATCAGCAGCCAAGGCCTTTGCTGCACAACAGGATTATGATGCCTTCCTGTACGAAGCGCATCACAAGTATAAAAAGGACGCCCCATCCGGAACGGCTCTGCGCTTGTTGGATGCTGTGAAGGAAGCAGGCTATGGGCGTCCCGTTGATGTTGCTGCACAACGCAGTGGCCAGTTCCCGGGTATTCATGAGATCGGCTTTGATTCCGTGGCAGATACAATCACAGTCAGGCATACTGCACGCAACCGGCTTGGCTTTGCCAGTGGTGCACTCAAGGCAGCGTGCTGGATAAAAGATCGTAAGGGACTCTACGAGTTCTCGAAGATCTGGAATGAACTTGCCTGATTCGGAGTCCGTCAGTTTTTCAGAAAATCAGTTTGATGCCGAACTGAACTTCGCGCCCGTCACGGGAAGCCAGCATCCTTCCGAATCCTGGAGTCCCGAAAAAGTTGTTGGGGTTGAGGAAGTTGGGTGTATTGAACAGATTGAAGAACTCTGTCCGGAACTGCAAAGTGACGTTCTCCCCAAGTGCAGCATCCTTCAATAGCGAAAAATCGATATTGGCAAGTCCAGGTCCCTGGATGATATTACGACCGGCATTTCCGAACGTTCCATAATCCGGCATGGAAAACGCAGCAGGATCGAACCATTGCTGTGCATCCGGGTTCGAGAGATTCGGGTTGCCTGTAACATTGGGTCTGTCACCAGCACCGAATCCGAAGCTTGATCTTCCAGTATTCGAATTGTCAACTTCCCCAGGCAGGGCCACGCTGTAGGGCTGGCCGGATTGCAAGGTCACGATACCGTTTACCTGCCAGTCAGCCAGTAGCCAGGAAGCCCCACGAAATCCCTTGCCCACGGCTTTGTCGCTCCAGAATGGCAACTCGTAGGCAAAGCTGCCAACGAAGCGATGCGGAATATCGAAACTTGAGCGGGCCCGCTCGGCAGCCAGGTTATTGCTGTCCTGAGGATAGTTGGCATCCCCTGCGGAAGCAAAGAAGTTCGAAGCATTGTCGATTGACTTTGACCATGTATAGGCAAACAGTCCGGTCAGGCCAGTCTGGAAGCGGCACTGCAATTGTGCCTGCAGGCTGTGATAGTTCGAATCAAACGATGATGCGATCAGGTTGATGTCCGAATAGAAGGGAACTGGCCTTAAGTTCGGATATTGCTGTGATGGAGCAGGCTGGTTGATGTCACGTGCAGAGATCAGCTTGGTACCACTAGAGCCGTTGTAGCCTGTACTCAACACCATCTGTTCCATGATTTCGGTCTGAACTGTCAGGTTCCATTGCTGGGTGTAACTGGTGCGGAGGTTGCGGTCGTAGGTCGTGACGCTGGGCGGAATAGGTGCATTCCGACCTTCAGGCCAGGGCTGGTCGATGGTGAGTGGTGCTGTTTGTGAAGGAAAGAACAGCAGGGATTGAAAGTAAGGCGGGTTGAAGTAGATGCCCTGTCCTGAAGCGAGGTCAGCGAAATTGTAATAAACGCCCCATCCTGTACGGATTACCAGGCGGTCTGAACCGGATGGGCGTAAGGCTATGCCAACGCGCGGTGCAACGTTGTTGCGGTCGTTGAGGTAGCCGCTGCGAGGCACACCACCCTGTCCGAGCTGAACGATCTGAGTGCTTGCCGTATCGTAAATCGAGGCAGCGTCCCTGGTGTCGAAGACGGGGCGGTTGTATTCATAACGCAGCCCAAGTGAAAGTGTCAGATTACTGGAAAGACGCCAGGTATCGGTTGCAAAGAAATTGGTTGCGCCTGTGCGGGCCGTCTGCAAGTTGTCACTGCGGGCAGCCAGCGTGTAGCTGGGCAAACCCAGCAGCAGGTCAGCCAGGGCGTTCTGGGTGTAAGCCTGGTTGGTAAAAACCAGATTGCCACGTGAAAGCACGTCACGCATTCCATCCTGTCCGATCCAGCGTTGCTCGAACCCGAACTGCATCAAGTGGCTGCCCCGCGACACGCTTAATGTATCGGCAAATTGCCAGGACTGAACCGTGCTGAATTGCGGGTTGTTGAACTCGCCTCCCAGTGAAGACAGGCCAGTCACCTGGATGAAACTCAACCCCAAGTCCGCTTTTCTTGTTGCAAAATCCGGTAAGCCCACATTGCGATTCAGGCTTGTTCCGCTGTTTTCGTGGAGGGTGGTATTGTCGATGTGGTTGTAGCCAACCCTTGCCTCATTGATCCAGGTCGGACCCAGAGCATGGGTAGTTGAAACCATGATGTTCTGTCCCTTTTCATCAACATCGTTGCCATAACCGGGAACAGACGAGAACTGCTGGGCTGCATAAGGTTCGGCACGGTCACGTTCAGAGAGGCTGTAACGTCCAGCCAGCTGCCCGCGGGACCCCAGTCGCTGGTCGAAGCGGATGTCCAACTTGTCTGATTGATCCTGGCCAACGGGGGCAGCAACAAAATTCTGTCCCGCAGTCGAACGATTCGGCTCCGGATACAGGCTGGCAACTCCCTGCCCGATAGGGTGGGTAAATGGCAACCGGGCATTTGCGAATGGCTGGAAGGTGAAGAAATCAAGCGGGGCCTGTGAAATGCTGGACGAGAAGTCACCCTGTCTTTCGGCGAGGGTAGGGACATTCGTAGTGCGGGTAATAGCGCGAGATTCTCGCAGGCTTTCATAGCTTGCAAAAAAAAATGCTGTGTTCTTGACGACAGCTCCTCCGAGTGAGACTCCGTACTGGTTGCGCCGCAAGGCAGGTATCGGGTCGTCAGGCCGACTGAAGAAATTGCGAGCATCCAGGCGGTCATTACGGAAGAACTCATAGGCTGTTCCATGCAGGTCATTCGTTCCCTGCTGGATGGCAACTGCAATCTGTGCACCGCTGTTGCGCCCAAGTCCAGCGTCCGAGTTTGAGGTCAGGACGCGAAACTCTCGGACAGCATCTACTGCCGGAGCCAGGCTGAAGCTGTTCAGGATCGGATCTATGGCGTACACGCCGTCATAGAGAAAGGAATTGGCTGATTCCCGGGCTCCGTTAGCCTGCATGGCGAAGCGGCCTCGTTCGCTACCAGGAGAGCCGACTGCTGCTGGTACAGTACCCGGCAATAGCAAGGCAAGTTGCAGGAAGTTGCGCCCGTTCAGTGGCAGGTTCACGATGAAGTGATTTGGAATGACGCCGCCGATAGTGGCATTGGTTGTGTCCAGCAACGAACGCTGGGTGCGCACAGTGATCTCTTCACTCGTTTCCCCGATTTCAAGCTTGAAATTGGTCTCGATGTGATCACCGAGTTCCACCAGGGTCGGCTCCTGTACCATTTTCCGGAAACCGTCGGCTTCTACTGCGAGGGTGTAATTACCTGGGTTGAGAAATGTAAAGCTGTACAGTCCCTGGGAGTTGCTCAGGGTGTGACGGATTGCTCCGGTTTCGACCCGGGTTGCAGTGACGCTTGCAGCGCTTACAGTAGCTCTACTGGAGTCCAGAACCTGCCCCAGGATCTGGCTGTCAATCTGCTGGCACAGGCTGCCAGGTACCCAGATAGCCAGCATGAAAGTAAATAATACGGTCCGACTACGTTGCATCATTTTGTAGTATATGGGAGTATAAGGCGATTAATAAGAAGTAGGGTTTGTTTTTTAAATTGCAATATCCGTTCCTGACAGATATATGGACCTCCAGTTACGTGTGTCAGTCGTAGCGACAATGCACGATTCTTTAACTCCTTCTCAGTAGAATGGGTGATGTTGCAGTTATTCTTTTATCTGTTCTTGTTCTCCGGTGTGCTTGCAGGGCAGGATTACTACCCGATTGAAGATGTCAGGGCCGGTCAGCAGGCAACAGGGCTGACAGTTTTCTCGGGAACACAAATTGAGAAGTTCGATGTCGAAATTCTCGGTGTACTGGATAGTGTTGGGCCAAAACAGTCCGTCATCCTTGGGCGTTTCAGTGGCGGCCCGCTAGCAGACATGGGCGTAATGTCGGGTATGAGTGGCAGCCCCATTTATATAGATGGGCGGTTGGCAGGTGCCGTGGCTTTCATGTACCCCTTCTCGACGGAACCGCTTGCGGGGATACGACCGATTCATGAAATGCTGGCTGGCTTTGAAACAGACTCCGCCGAGGCAGTGCTGCCTGCAGTTGACACCCTGGACGAATGGCGGGTTCTTGCCGGGCTGCCAAGGAAGCATACGGTTATTCAGCACAGGCCTTCCCAGATCCAGCCAATTTCCACACCAGTTTCGATGAGTGGTTTCAGCCCGAGAACTCTGGATGTTTTTGGGGACAAGTTCGAACAACTCGGCCTGCGACCGGTCCAAGGTGCAGGTGGCGGACTAAGGGATGACATTGGAGGAGCTGTAGAACCAGGCTCCATGATCAGTGTCGGACTGATTCACGGGGACATGAAGTTCAGTGCTGCAGGCACGGTGACGCATGTTGAGAACGACCGGGTTTTTGCCTTTGGGCACCGCTTTCTCTCAAGTGGCACTGTTGATTGGCCGATGATGCGTGCCTCGGTGTTGACCTTGGTGCCTAACCTCAATGCTTCATTCAAGCTCTCGGGAACCGGAGGGATGGCCGGCCGGATTTCACTGGACCGCAGTGCCGGGATCTCAGGTGAGTTGGGACCCGAACCGGACATGATTCCCTGCCGGATCCAGATTCGCTCTGTTGCAGGTGACAGGCATGACTATCAAATACAGGTTGTCCGCGGGTCCATGCTGACACCATTCCTGTTGCAGATTGCCCTCTTTGCCGTCATTGATGCCAGCGAACGGACGTTTGGCCCACTCTCTCTTCGTGTTAGTGGAGGTGCCACTTTCAGGAATGGGCTCCCTCGTCTGGTGCTTGATGACATCTACAGTGGTGTTGCCGGTGTTGGGCAGGTGACTGCCCTATCTACAGTCGTGCCCTTGTCATTTCTTCTGCAAAGTGGTTTTTTGGATGTGGCAATTGAAGCTGTTGACCTGACTATTGATGCCTCGCCAAGGGATGAATACAGTGACTTGGTACGTGGCTGGGTTTCAAAGGGGCATGTCAGTCCTGGTGAAACAATCAATGTTCATCTTGTGTCCAAGGATCCGGATGGTGTGGAACACATGCGTACGCTGCCTTATACAGTTCCTGTTTCAATGCCAGCCGGGCAAGTGCAGATCACTGTCGCAGACGCACAGTCCATCAACATCACACGGTTTCGGGGACTGCTGGCCGGACGCCGGGTACGGGATGCGGGTGATATGATCCACTTCCTGAACAGTCTCCGGGGCAGCGACAAGGCATATTTGCGAGTCTGGGAAAACAAGCAGTCGTTGTGGCTCCATTCCGAGCAGTTGTCTGCACCACCGGCTTCCATGAAAGCTGTTTTGGCAACTCCGGCAGGCCGGGGCTTTGGTGCAGTTCCCGAACGGTCTTCACCAATCCATGAACAGGTCCTGGTTGGATTCCGGGGAGTCGTTCGCGGGCGTTTGAACCTGCAATTTGTGGTGAGAGGGGGCTGAACATGCGTGGAATCATCATGTGCCTGGCAATACTTTTGAACATCCAGGTAATCGGAGCCTCCAGTACACGTATCTGGGAGGTGAACCGTTATGGGGAGTTCCTGTCTGGCAAGTTCGAAAATGTGGCTCTGGATCATACAGGTACCTTGCGCGTTGCCCCTGAACTCTCGACTCTTCACGAGACCGATCAGGCGGTGGTATGGTCACTGGTCCAGTCAGCGGATGGCACGATCTATTTCGGGACAGGTCATCAGGGCGCTGTCTTCCAGGTATCCGCCGATGGAGAAGGGAAGTTGCTGTGGAATGCCCCGGAAATTGAAGTCCTGGCCCTGGCCGCAGGTTCTGATGGTTCCCTCTATGCGGGAACGGCTCCGAATGGCAAGGTTTACCATATCGCAGCGAGTGGTGATGCAAAAGAGTTTTTCGATCCGGGTGAGAAGTACATCTGGAGCCTGGAGTTTGATCCCCAGGGGTTCCTGATGGTTGGCACGGGAGACCAGGGGAAGATCTACCGGGTAAGCCCGGAGGGAGCAGGTGAGCTGTGGCTGGAGTCCGGCCAGCGACATGTAATGAGTCTTGCACTTGACCTTGACGGGAAGGTTTTGGCCGGGACTGACCGGGAAGGTATTCTTTATCGGATTGAAGAACGTAACAAGGCCTTTGCGTTGTATGACTCTGACTTGCCAGAGATCAGCTCGATAGCAGTGGCAGATGATGGTGCAATCTACTTCAGCGCAATGGGCGGGGGCATGGATCGCATGCTGCAAGCCATCCCGTCGTTGCAACGGATGCCTGTCCAGGTGTCGGTAGGGGGCGCCCAATCCGCTGTCCAGGTCAGCGCACCACAAGTTGCATCGGCGGTTGCTTACTCTTCACAAGCAACAGTGGTTTACGGGGGTGAGCGCTCTGCACTGATGCGACTAAGCAGTGGCCAGGCGATTGAAAAGATCTGGTCTTCCAATGAAGAACATATCCTGGATCTTGTTGTCAGGGATGACCCCGGGGGGGACATCCTGTTTGCCACAGATAGTGAGGGTAGGATCTATCAGACCAGTAGCCAGAGACAATTGAGCTTGGTCTCACAGACAGACAAGCCGCAGATGACCGCCCTTTTGCGTACAGTCAATGGAGTCCTGATGGGATCCGCGCACAGCGGTGCCCTGTACAGGCTTGCTCTGGAATCAACTGCACAGGGAACGTACCAATCAACTGTGCATGATACGAGTGGAGTCTCCCAGTGGGGCCGATTATCTTGGCGGCAGGCTGCACAGGATGGCACTCGCCTTGAAATCAGCACACGAAGCGGGAACACTTCACGTCCTGATACCAGTTGGAGCAGTTGGTCCGAATCGCTGATTGATCCGGATGGTTCCCTGATTGCTTCCCCACCAGCTCGCTTCCTGCAGTGGCGGTCAACCCTATATGGCAAGGCTCAGCTTGGTGCGGTCAAGCTCACATACCTGCCACAAAACTCAGCTCCTGTTGTGAAGAGTGTGAATGTTGTCCCTGAGGCTGCGCAGTCTTCTGGCTCTTCCGGAGCATCAAATGCCAGCACCAGCACCAGCAGCTACAGCATTACTGTGTCTGGTTCAGGTTCGTCATCTGCTCCCGAAGCTACTTCCGGATCGTCGAAGATGCCGTCCGGACCGATTCGGAAACTCGCTGTTGTCTGGGGTGCGGAAGACCCGGATGGTGACACACTCCGTGCGGAAGTGTTTTTTCGTGAACTGGGCGGGAGTTCCTGGATATCTGTCAAGGAAAACCTTCCCGGACCGAAGTTCTCATTGGAGAGTGACACGCTTGCTGATGGCCGCTATGAGTTCAAGGTGCGTGTTGACGACGGCAGGGTCAACTCTGCAGAGCGCACATTAAGTGCCGAAAGGGTAAGTAGCCCGGTACTGGTCGACCAGACTCCTCCGCAGATCAGCAAGTTGCCGGCCGGAACTGGCGATGAACTGCGTTTTATAGCTGAAGACGCAGTCTCGGAAATCCGCCAGGCAGAATATGCAGTCGATGCCGGTGAATGGTATCCCTTGCTGGCTGACGACGGGATACTGGATTCCAGGCGTGAAGAGTTCACGTTGCAAGTGAACGACCTTCCTGAGGGACAACATCTGGTTGTTTTGCGTGTCAGGGACAGTGCAGGCAATGCCGCTCTTGCCAAGTCATTGCACCCCTGAGTGGCCGGGTGAGTGATTCCTGTTGCGGGGCAATTGATTGATTGCCGTTTGCAACTATTACAGAACTATTACATTCCAGGTATTGATTTAAGGCATACGGGTGGGTATGTTGGATGATTATTCACAGACGAGAATTAAAGTCTTCCGTCCTGTCTGCCAAAGGGAAAAGCATCTTGGACACTGTACAAACTCCTGAAATTGAATTCGGCGATACAAACCGGTTGAACCTGCTCACTTGCACATTTCTGGCAATATTTCATGTCGGTGCGGTGGCAGCACTGTTTTTTTTCAGCTGGACCAACCTGATTGCGGCTGTGGTCGTAAACTGGATTGCCCTTTCCTGGGGAATTGGCATGGGCTACCACCGTTTGCACACGCACCGCGGGTACAAGGTTCCCAAGGTGCTGGAATATTTTCTGGCATTGTGTGCCACGCTGGCGCTGGAAGGTGGCCCGATCTTCTGGGTTTCCGTGCACCGCTCTCATCATCAGCACTCCGATACTGACTTGGATCCCCACACACCCAACCATGGCGGTTTCTGGGCACACATGGGCTGGATCATTTATGGCGAGGCCATGCACAACGACACGACTTTTGCCAAGAAATATGCACCAGACCTGCTTCGGGGTGGTTTTTACCGCTTCCTCAACAAGTGGCACTGGGTGCCTGTGACTCTGCTAGGTATCGGAGTATGGATCTTTGGTGGATTCGATATGGTGCTCTGGGTGATTGCCTTGCGCATCACGGCTGGCTTGCATACAACCTGGCTGGTCAATTCCGCAACTCACATGTGGGGCAGTCGCAGGTTCAAGACCAAGGACGATTCACGCAACTTGTGGTGGGTCGCATTGATTACCTTCGGGGAAGGCTGGCACAACAACCACCATGCCCATCCCGTCTCGGCAAGGCATGGCCTGGCCTGGTACGAACTGGATCTGACATACATTCAGATCCGGCTTCTCCAAATGCTTGGTATTGCCAGGGAAGTTTACGCCCAGAATCTCAAGCATCTGGAAATATCTCCCCCTGAAGAAGATGACTTGAAGCTGGCCGCATAGAGGTTTTTGTTCCTCAGCGCGAGCCTGTGGGCATCTACATTCACAAACTGGCAAGCAGGCGGGGCAGCTTGCGTTGTTATGCTGTCTGCATGAGATGGGTCTTACTGGCACTGCTTGCACTACAGAGCCTTGCTGCTGATAGTGTGGTCACTGTTGCCGGGACTGGGGTTTCCGGTGCCACCGGCGATGGAGGGTCTGCCCGGCAGGCTACTGTCGGTAATCCGTATGGATTGACACTTGGGCCGGACGGCGCGCTGTATGTCTGTGAAATCGACACAGACCGGGTACGCCGGATCGACCTGGCGGCAGACACCATCACAACGATTGCAGGAACCGGTGAGTCAGGATATTCCGGTGACGGCGGCCTTGCGACGAAAGCGAAACTGAACGATCCCTATGAAGTCCGCTTTGATTCTGCGGGAAACATGTACTTCGTGGAGATGCTCAGTGCGGTTGTCCGACGCGTGGATGCAGATAGTGGAAAGATCACAACGATAGCGGGCACTGGTAAGAGCGGATTTTCAGGGGATGGTGGTCCGGCAGGGGAAGCCCGCTTCGACAGGCCTCATTCGATCGTGCTGGATGGCAAGGGATCGTTATACATTGCGGACATTGGCAACCACAGGATCCGTCGCATGGACCTGAACTCCGGTATCGTCAGTACTTTTGCGGGAACTGGGGCAAAAGAACCAACACCGGATAATTCCCTGCTCGCAGGGACACCGCTGAACGGGCCTCGTGCCCTTGCTTTTGGTCCCCAAGGGGATATGTTCATTGCATTGCGTGAAGGCAATGCGGTTTATCGCCTGGACATGAAGACCAAACGTCTGCATCACCTGGCCGGGACGGGGGAGAAAGGCTATTCAGGGGACTCGGGATCGGCTCGCAAAGCGATACTGGCAGGACCCAAGGGAATCGAAGTTGGACCGGACTTTGGTGTTTATATTGCTGACACGGAAAACCATGCCATCCGGAGGATTGACCTCAATAACGGAATTATTACAACAGTCGCAGGCGATGGCTCCAATCATGATGGCCCTGATGGCGACCCGCTGCAGTGCGGTCTGGCACGCCCGCATGGAATATACGTGGACTCGAACGCTGTTTTGTATATTGGTGACAGCGAGAATCATCGAGTCCGGATCGTTCGCCCGTAAAAGTCGGCCACACTGCTAATTTTGAGTTGGCTGTGGTGGTGCTGCTTCCAGTTGGATCTCTTTTCTGTAAGCGTCCAGGATTCCGTTCAGGAATGCTGTGGACTCGTCGCCTTCAAAGCGTCGACCGATTTCAATCGTTTCATTGATCACGATACTGACAGGTGTTTCAGCTCGACGAAGTTCTTCGAGGGACAGGCGCAGTAAACTCCGCATGACAAGAGAGAGTCGCTTCAGGGACCATCCTTTGGAGTGAGTCTGGATGATCTTGTCCAGAGCATCTGAATTTGAAACTGCCTGCAGGAAAAGCTGTTCTGCAAAGGGGTCGACAGGCTGCGGTCCTTGCGGATTGAGCCCGCTGAAAAAATCCTTGACCACTATTCGTGGTTTCTCCCCGCCGGCTTCCCACTGGTACATCATCTGTAGCGCAATCTCTCGGGATCTGCGGCGGGAAGGCATGCTGTGTGAGGCTTTGTTGCTAGGAAGAATCTTTGGACAGCTTCTGCATCAGGTTCGCCATCTCGATAGCAGCCATGGCTGCTCTGGATCCAGCGTTACCACTCTTGCCACCGGCGCGATCAATAGCCTGTTCGACCGTGTTACAAGTCAGCACACCGAAGATTGTGGGTACTTTTGTTCGAGGGCCAATGCTTGATATTCCGTTTTCTGCGCCGCTTGAAACATGCTCGAAATGTGTTGTCTTGCCACGAATGACTGCACCCAGGCAAATCAGGGCATCATACTTCTTGCTTTCTGCCATCGACTGGGCCACAGTTGCAATTTCAAGGGATCCGGGGACGCGGACCACATCAACGATGGATACATCGCCATCACTTCTTTGAATCGCATCAAGTGCCCCTTCGAGCAGACGCTCGGTGATGAAGCTGTTGAACCGCGCAACAATGATGCCGAACCTGAGATCTTTCGCACTCCGGCTCCCTTCGATGAAGTTGCATTCAGAATTTGGCATTGCCAAGCCCTGCTGTCATGGTAGCTAATCTGTATGCAGCACTGGTGTTTTCCACACAGTTACAGGGTGTTCCTGATGGTTGGGAATGCCGGTTACAGCCTTGGTTAAACGAGCCGTTTTGCCCCTCGGATTACGTGTGCGATGTCCCGGATTCCGACACCGGGACCACTGGGAACACTCAGCTTGCCGTCCTTGATACTCAGGGCTGGATCGAACCAGTCCCTGTAGCGCTCAATGTTGCGTTTGTACTCCTGATATCGTCCGATGCTTTGGGTTCGGGATGCGAAGTGCAACATGTATACGAATCCGAAGCCTCCGGAAATATGCACGGTTGTCGGCATACCAGCCAGTTCTGCCATGTTGGCAACCCGGATTGAACGGATCAGGCCGCCGTAGTAATGCAGGTCGGGCTGTACGATGTCGACACCCTGGTTGGCGATCATCCAGCGGAAGCGACGTTCACTGAATTCCTGTTCCCCACCGGCAACCGGGAGAGTCAGTGAGTCGGCTACAGCCTTGGTGTCTTCCAGATGATCAAATGGGCAGGGTTCCTCAAAGTACACCCCACCCACTTCATCAAGCAGTTGTCCCATCGGGATGGCATGGTCAGGGTCGTAGGAACTGTTGGCATCACCATGCAGATCAATCTCATCACCAAGGGTTTTGCGAGCCAACCGGATCAGGTTTTCTGAACGCATCGGAGAGGCATCCTGGTTCCTGCTCATGCGCCCTCCCAGACGGAACTTGACAGCCCGTGCACCGGTTTCATCAATCAGCGACTGCAGGTATTCGACTTCTTCTTCCGCGGAGTTGTCGCGACGCGAACTGGCGACATAAAAGTCGATCTCGGAACGAATTACTCCACCGAGCAGGTTCCCGATGGACTGGTTGCTGACTCGACCGAGCATATCGAGCAAGGCAAACTCCACCCAGGCTTGTGGTGTCCAGAATGCGAGCCCCTGCAACTTGTAATTACTGCCATGGCGGTAGAGTTCCCAGAGCAGTTCAGATTCCAGCTTGCGGGCGTCCTTGCCAATCAGGAATGGGATGATCCGTTCCTTCAGTATCCCGCTCAGGTAGGGTCGCCCGTTGGTGAGGGAAAGCCCTTCGGCACCATCTTTGGAGCGAACATGAACAAACTGCTGCCTATCCTTTTCCAGCAATTCGATTGAATCGATGATGACCGGATCCGGAAGACCTGAAAGATCAAGAGCCGGAACTGCAGCTGCAGCGTCCAGTGCTGCTACGGAAGGCGCTGTTACTTCGTCCATGGGAGACTCCATACAGGCAGCCAACCCTGTCCCGGCTATTGCTGCCTTTAGAAATCCACGGCGGGGTGCTCGGTTCATGATTCAACAGTATCAGTCCGGAGCCATCAACGGCGCAGTAGTTCAGGTACCCTTTCCCTGTCATGTTGCTCAAAATCGAGTGTCCACTCAAGTGGAATCTCGATCGGCAGGTAACACATTTTGTCATCGCAGGCCTGGTACTTCAAGGTTCCCCTGATTGTGAACTTGTTTTCGTTATCCAGAAGATGCCTGACCTCGTTAGGTTGCCCGATCATGATATCTCTCAGCAGCTGGAACTTACCTTCGTACACAGGAACAATCTCATCGATCACCGGTAGGTGCAGAAGATGTGATTCAGGGTATTCGATTTCAAACTGTGTGAAGCCTTCAACTTCCTCCATCTGCCAGTCTATGGCGATGTAGTTCTCAACACCCGGGGAGTAAACATGCATCAGGTCCTTCAGCTCGATATCCAGTCCAAGGGCGAACCTGTTGCCTCCCCGTACTATGCTGTCGCTGGCCCAGGCGCTGAGTTTAAGGTGATCAGTCTGAACGTTATGCTTTGCGGTACCCGCTGGCACCCCCAGTTGACGCACAAGGACACTGCCGGCAGTAAAGCGATCCCGGTAGTTTGGTTCGAAGTATTTTTCCCGAATCTTTCTGTCAGGTCCAAGCAGGTATTCGACAGGATGGGGAATGCCGTAATACTGCGTGCCCTTGGTAGCACTTTCGTTGAGGATTCCGTACTCCCGGATGATCTTTGAGCCGTTGTCTGACAGCAGTGGAAACTTGATGTCGGCACGTTCTGCGAAGTGCTGCAGTGTCTGGAGGTTGTCGTAACTGATGGCAGCGACGTTGACTCCCTCAGCTGCCAGTGCTTCCCGCTTGCGTTCCAACTGAACCAGTTGGCCCTTGCAGAATGGTCACCAGTCTGCTGACCGATAGAACAAGAGCAACAGGCCGTTTTCTCCAGTGAGCTCGCGAAAAGTCCTCAACTTACCGGATTGATCAGGAGCCTTGAAGTCCGGTGCCAGTGTCCCCACTTCCGGGCCGGTAGAAGGTGGCTTGTCTTGTGCCGTCACTATGCTCACAGCGAGCAACACTGCTACAAGGAGTATAAGAAGAATACGTGTTGAAAGCATGACTAAAGCTGAATTGCGTACAAAGTGACCGACTTGACCACTCCCACTGGAACTCATTGTGACTCAACTCTAGGGGCTGTGTCATGTTCTGGTTATCCCGATGTGGGCTATTGTTCCGTATAATCGAAAATGTTAACTAAAGGTTGTGGGAAGCAACTTCCTGCCTTTGTAGTAGAACGCCGGTTTATATGTCGGCATGTATCAGGTTGAAGATATAACTTGAGCCTGGACAATGACCCGGAAACGAGCTTAAAAAATAATGTCAACCCAGGTAGCTGTAATAGGTGAGCGCATTGTTCCCGACAAGGTAACCAAGAAGCTTTTTTACAAGATGCTCCAGTGCTACTACGTCGAGGAGCGCTCCAAGGTTTTCGTCAAGCAGGGCAAGATAGCCTTCTGTGCCTCAACTCGTGGTCATGAGCAGGTACAGGTTGGTGTCCCGATGCTGATGCGACCTGGACATGACTGGTTCTATACCTACTACAGGGAAAAGGGTGTGGCCGTCACACTGGGCATGTCCTACAAGGACATCTTCCTGGGAATGCTAAACCGTGAGGGGGATCCCAATTCTGAGGGTCTCAACATGTCGGAGCAATGGTCCTCAAAGGATCTCAAGCTCGTGGCGCAGAGCGCCTGTACCGGTACGCAATTCCTGCCAGCACTTGGCATGGCTCGTGCCATGCGTTATGACGGCTCGGATGCGATTGTCTATGCAGCATCTGGAGAGGGAGCCACAAGTGAAGGTGAGTTCTTTGAATGTCTGAACTGGGCCAACCGCGAGAAACTCCCGCTTCTTTTTGTTGTCCAGAACAACGGCTATGCCATCAGTGTTCCGCAGAAGTATCAAACAAGTTCGAAAATCCACCACATAGCTGCAGGATTCGGGCTTCCCGCTTACAACCTGGATGGAACCTCGAGTTTTGATGGGATGTATGAACTGCTTCCTGGTCTGATCCAGGATATGCGTGATGGCAAGGGCCCGGCCTTGATTGAGTTCAATGTCGCTCGTCTCGACAATCACTCTACCTCCGATGACCAGCGCAAGTACCGTACTGAAGAAGAACTCCAGGAAGCAATGCAACAGGACCCGGTTCTGAGAATTGAACAGGAAATCCTCACGAACGGCATCATGAGCGAGTCTGATCTCAAAAAGTTGCGAGCCGATATCAAGGAGGAAGTTGGCGCAGCCGCTGTGGAAGCTGACTCTCATCCCAGTCCCGTTAATTACGATGTCCTGAAGCACGTCTTCTCTCCCGAACTACCTGTTACTGAGGAAAACGAGCCCACCTTCATCAATGACAGGGTTTCGATGGTGCAGGCCATCAATGCAGGCTTGCGCGAGGAGATGCAACGTGATAGCCGGATTGTCATGTGGGGAGAGGACATCCAGGACCCCAAGGGAGGTGTCTTCGGTGCCACAAAGGGACTGACGGATGAGTTCGGTGAAGCACGCTGCATGAATTCCACGCTGGCCGAGGCCTCGATTCTGGGAATTGCCGGAGGAATGGGTACCGGAGGCTACATGCCGATTGTGGAGATCCAGTTCGGTGACTATATCTGGCCTGCGTTCATGCAGATGAGGGACGAGATCGCTCCCATGCGCTGGCGCAGTGCCGGTGTCTGGGGCTGCCCCATGGTCTGCCGTGTTGCCGTTGGCGGCTATATCAAGGGTGGGCCCTGGCATTCCTCAAACATTGAGGCTTATTTCTCCCATATTCCCGGATGGTACATCGTCTATCCCAGCTGTGCACAGGATGCCAAGGGACTGATCAAGACTGCTGCGCGCATGAAAGATCCTGTACTTTTTCTGGAGCATAAGGGGCTGTATCGAGCAATGCCAGCACGTACACCGGAACCCGATGAGCACTACCTGATCCCGTTTGGCAAGGCTCGTACACGCAAGAGCGGAACGGATCTGACTGTTGTGACCTGGGGCTACACGCTGCATCAGGTCGCAGCCGTAGTTGGCAGGCTGGAGCAGGAAGGCAAGGGATCCATCGAGGTAATCGATTTGCGTACGATCATTCCTTGGGACAAGGAAGCTGTCTTCGACAGCATCCGGCGCACCAACCGTGTTCTGGTAGCTCATGAGGATAGCCTCACTATGGGATTTGGTGCAGAGATTGCAGCAGAGATTGCAAATCAGTGCTTTGATGATTTGGATGCACCGGTTGGGAGAATTGGTGCCATGGATTGCTTCGTGCCGTCTGCAGTGACACTGGAGCACGAAGTGTTGCCCTCGGAAACATCCCTGGAAGGCGAAATCCTGCGCCTTTTGAATTACTAGCTCAGCTTGAAAATGCCGACATCGGGGACTACGGGATTGGCTTTTAACAGATTTCCGGCGGGCTGTTTTTGGCAGGGCCTGCGTGCCTGGTCGCTCACAGTCTCCTTAGCCCTGGGAATCCTGCTGGGTTCTTGCACAGGCTCGACAGGTCTTACCCAGGATGTTTCGTCCAGTCGAGGCAACCCTGTCCTGTCGACAACACAGGTCACATTGCCCAATGGCACCCGGATCGAGGCAGAAATGGCAATTACTGATGAGCAACAGGCTAACGGTCTGATGTTCCGTTCTGAACTGGCTCCTGACAAGGGAATGCTTTTTGTTTCCCAGCGTGCTGCACAGAGATCATTCTGGATGTACCAATGCCTGATTTCACTGGATATGATCTGGATGGATGGTAATCACAGGATTGTCGAGATTGAGTCTGATGTCCCGCCCTGCAGAGATACAGATCCGCGAAACTGCCCATCCTATGGCGGCAAGGTGAATTCGGTCTATGTGCTGGAAATGGCAGCGGGTCAGGCGGCAGCCCAGAAATTGAAGCCTGGAGAGCGGCTGGAGTTTTGAGAGATAACCCAGTTGCAAGGTTAAAGTAACCGCAATGCCAAGCTGTGCGCCTTTTGACGCAGGGGCAGTCTTTGTGCTGATACAACACAAGTATGTCTAAAAAGAAAATTATTGCCATCTTGATTGGAATTGGTCTTGTTTATCTGGTTGGCTCCCGGGTATACGATGCAAATGAACTGGCCAATGCTCCAGCCAAGAAAAAAGCGGCTGGACGCGTAATCAATGTGGACCTGATAGAAGTCAGTACAGGAGAGATTCGTGAAGAACTGCTTCTGACCGGTGCTCTCAGGCCGAAGGAAATGGTTGATATCAACCCGAAAGGTACCGGGCGCATCGAGAATATTTACTTCCAGGTTGGAGACAATGTCGAGAACGGGCAGTTGATCGCACGGATTGAAAATGACGAGGTTGAGCAGCAGGTCAAACGATCGGAGGCAGCTTACGAAGTCAGCAAGGCGAACATCGTCTCGCGTCAGGCCGAGCTTGAGAACAGTATGGCGAACCTGGCTCGTGCGCAACAGCTTTTTGATGAGGGACTGTTGTCACCTCAGGAATACCAGCAACAGAAGTCATTCCTGCGGGTGATGGAAGCTCAGTTAAACCTTGCTGAAGCGCAGGCCCAGCAGTCCATTGCCGAGTTGAGTGAGCTTAATATCCGTCTGGAACAGACAGACATACTGGCACCGATGAGTGGCATCGTATCTGTGCGTTATGTGGACCCGGGAGCACTGGTTACACCCAGCAACTCGATTCTCCAGGTTGTCAACCTCAAAACCATGGTGACCCAGGGTAATGTCCCTGAAAGGAGCATCGGCAGGTTACGTGTAGGGAATCATGCCAACGTATTCGTGGATGCTATCCCTGACCGTGAATTTAAGGGCGTGGTGGCCCGCATCGCTCCTATCCTGGACGCTGCGACCCGTAGCGCCTTGATTGAAATCGATATTCTTAACCCGGAAATGCTGCTCAAGGCCGAGATGTTTGTGCGCATCGGCCTTGACCTGGGTTCCATGCGGCAAACCACCTTGATCTCCAGGGATGGACTGGTCTACCGTGGTCAGCAACCCGGTGTGTACGTTGTCGAAGGCGGGACGGACAGACCAGTATTTCGGGTAATTGAAACTGGCTTGACCAGGGAAGGCCAGGTGGAAGTGCTTGCCAATCTTAATATTGGCACCCAGATCGTAGGACGCGGAGCAACGATGTTGCGGGATGGTGACAGGATCACGACCGGGCGTGGTGGACCTGGCGGCGGCGGTGGTGCAAGCAAGAAAGCAGCCAGTAAAGCAGCTGCCAGCCCTGGCTAGTCCTTCATTTGAATCATGAGTACGGAGTTGCCTATAAGGATCAGGAAGAATCTGGAAGGCCAACCGGAGGCTGGTTCATGCTTGGAACAATTGCTGACCGGGATACTGCGCAAGAAACATGTGCATCATGCATTGTGACCGCTTGACGAGTAGGAATCCATGAGTTGAAACCACATTGGAGGCTTTTTCTGAAAACATGACAGGCATAATAAGTTTCACTTACAAAAATTTGGACATACTTGAGCTGACAACATGAGCCTATCGCATTTCTCCATTCATCGACCGGTTACGGTTCTGATGCTTTGCCTGGTTGCCATCCTGCTGGGTGGAGTTGCATTTTTCAACATTCCTGTTGACCTGATGCCAGAAACTGTCTATCCGACTATCAGCGTATGGGCTGAGTACGAGGGAGTTGCGCCTGAAGAGATGGAAACCCTTGTGGTGCGACCTCTTGAGGAGGCGTTTTCTGCTGCTCCTGGTGTCAAGACAATCAACAGTTCGGTCTATGAAGGACAGACATTTGTACGTGTTGGCTTCGATTACGATGTCAACATTGATGAAGCTGCCAACGAGCTCAGGACAAGACTGGATCGCCGACGCAGTTACTTGCCGGAGGACATGCAACCTCCGACCATGTACAAGTACGATTCCTCGCAGTTCCCGATCATGTATCTGACCGTGTCGGCCAATGACATGGATCCGAAGGAACTGCGTCGTTACGTCGAGAAGCAACTGCAACCGCGACTCGAGCGTGTTCCTGGAGTGGCAGCCTTTACAGTTCGTGGCGGTCTGCGGCGTGAGATCCATGTCGACATGGATCTCAAGAAGCTCCGTGCTCTGGAGCTGTCTATTCCTGCGGTTGTAAATATTCTTCGCCAGGAAAACATGAACCACCCGGTTGGTGCGGTTGATGAAGGACGCTTCGAGATCCTGCTGAGGACACGAGGAGAGTTCAGAAACCTTGAAGAAATCCGGAATGTTGTTGTGACCACGCGCAATGGTATTCCCGTTCATATCAGGGACATTGCTGCCGTCGAGGACAGTCATGAGGATTACGATTACATGATCAGTATCGACGGCAAGCCCGGTGTGCGCATGTATGTCTACAAACAGGCCGGAGCAAACACGGTTGATGTCTCGGCAGCACTCTGGCAGGAAGTCGACGCCATCCACAAACGCTTGTCTAACATCCGCATTGAAAAGACTAGTGACAGTGCCGATTTCATCGTGGCTTCGATACGAAATGTACAACGCGCCACGCTGCAGGGAGCAGCTCTTGCAGTGCTTGTCCTGTTTTTCTTCCTGCGGTCACTTTCAAGTACTCTCATCATCGGCGTGGCCATTCCTGTCTCGGTGATTACGACATTTGCATTGATGTACTTCAACGGATTCACGTTGAACACGATCTCCTTCGGCGGTCTTGCGCTTGGCGTCGGGATGCTTGTCGACAACGCAATCGTTGTACTGGAGAATATTTACCGCCATCGTGAGGATGGACGTAGCAATTATGAAGCAGCCCTGGCTGGTAGCAGCGAAGTTGCCATGGCAATTACGGCCTCGACTCTGACAACCATTGCCGTATTCGTACCGGTTCTGTTCATTGGAGGCATTGCTGCCCAGGTCTTCAAGCAGTTGGCCTATGTAGTGAGTTTCTCGCTGTTGTGCTCCTTGCTGGTGGCCTTAACAGTGGTTCCCGGACTGGCTTCAAAGTTGGTCAACAGGAAAAAACCTACCGGGTTCATTGGAAAACTGAATTTCCTCGTGGCTGGCTGGCAACAAAGCCTGATGGACGGCTACGGCCGGACCCTGGTCTGGGCCTTGTCGAACAAGTCGCTGGTTGTCGGATCGGCTGCCCTGCTGTTCGCCATGGCGTTGATATTGGTTCCATATCTGGGCATCGAGTTACAACCTGAGGTGGATGAGGGTGGAATCCGGATTAGTGTGGAACTTGAACCGGGGACAAGAGTTGAAGTAACGGATGAGTTGATGCAGGAACTGTGGCAAAGGGCAAAGGAAGCAATCCCGGAAATTGAGTCTGTGATGGTTACCTCTGGTGGTAGTTCGCGGGGAAGTGGTTCAGGTGCCCACATTGGCGAGTTTCGCATCCAGCTGGTGCCGAAGGGGGATCGGGAACGTACCGCCGGGGAGGTTGCCGTCGAACTGAGACAGTTGCTCCAGATTCATCCGGGCATGCTGCTGAAGACCCGGGTTTCAGGAACCATGTTCAGGAGGAGGTCGAACAGTGAAGATGACCGACTGACGGTTCAGATTCGAGGTCACAACATTGAGACGTCGATGCAGTTGGCTGAGACGATCAGGGAGATCATGCAGGGTATCCCCGGAATTGCCGAGCCCACCATCAGCCAGCGACCGGGCATGCCAGAGATGCTGGTCGAAGTCGATCGCGTCAGGGCTGCAAACATGGGGCTCAATGTTTCCGATGTTGCCACGACTTTGGAGACAGCAATTGGAGGAACACGTAGCTCGATGTATCGCAAGGAAGGCGATGAGTTCAATATTCTTGTCCGGCTACGTGAGCAGGATCGCCTGACTATCAACACTGTCGGCCAGATTCCCTTGACTACCCCTCTGGGACGTTCCATTCCAGCAGAGAGTGTCATTGATCTCAGGCGCCAGGAAGGTCCGAGCTATATCAGCCGCATGGACCAGGAAAGAATGCTCACTGTCAGCGGAGCACTTGATAATCGTGATCTTGGCAGTGTGGTGAATGACCTTGAAAAGCAGATGGCAGGGCTTGCCTTGCCGGAAGGATTTTCGCTGCATTTCGGCGGGGAATATGAAGAGCAGCAGGAAACCTTCCGCAGCCTGTTCTTCGCTACGATCTTGGCCCTCGTGCTGGTCTACATGGTCATGGCTGCACAGTTTGAATCGCTACGGGATCCATTCCTGATCCTTTTTTCGGTTCCACTGGCAGCAATCGGCGTAGTGCTGATGCTGCTGATGACCGACACGAACTTTTCGCAACAGGCCTTCCTGGGGATTATTGTGTTGCTTGGGATTGTGGTCAACAATGCCATTGTCCTGGTGGACTACACGAACCTCTTGCGTCGGGAGCAAAAGCTTGGTTTGCAGCGCGCTGTGGTTACTGCTGGTAAACGCAGGTTGCGACCGATCCTGATGACTTCCATTACAACCGTGCTCGGATTGGCTCCCATGGCAATGGGTATCGGGGAGGGGGCTGAACTGCAGGCCCCGATGGCGCGTGTCGTGATCGGAGGGCTGGTGACTTCAACACTGATTACGTTGGTGTTCCTTCCAGTCATCTACACGATCCTTGAAGAGTTCGCCATGAGACGTCATGTAGATCAGACTACGGGTGAAGGTTATAACCTCGCAACGGGCGATTAGCCCGTTAAAAACAACTGCGGACCCGTTCAATCCGGGGATTTAAACCCGGATTGTGTAGCGCACGTCGAAGTAGCCACCGTTGATACCGAATGCTGAAGTACGTGGGTAGGTGAAGACACCGCTTCGAATCCGAAATCAGGTGATCGGTGCAGTTGTAAAGTGGTACAAGTGGTACTCCTGCGATTTTCCCCAGGATCGTTCCGAACAGATTGGCAAATGTACTCTTCAGGACAACATTCTGATGCCGCCGACGTGTGCACACAGAATGGAGACATCTGACAATCGGCTGGAGTACATTTATCACCTGATGCCCGAGCTTTTAGCGTTCGTGAAACGCCGCACATCGATGTTGAGCGGCGGACAGCAGAAAATGGTGGCACTGGCCCGTGCCCTAATGGGCGGGAACAAGCTCCTGCTGCTGGACTAACCTTTTGAAGGTCTGTCTCCGGGGTTGGGGGACAAACTCGGGGAAACGATCCAGCAGCTTCAACAGGACGGCCTGATTGTATTGTTGGCTGAATCGGACTTAAGCGGATCGGCTTTGCCGAAAAGACCTACATGATCGAACGGGGCGAGACAGTCGGCAGTTCCGGAGCTAAGGCTCTGTCCGCGGACCTGAGTCACGGCGAAGCCTTCGGCCGCGGCGAGCAGTCAAGACGAAAGAGATGGCGATTGTGAAATCAATCCAGCACGTGCATTGGCCGGATGCGCCGGAAATTCGGATGCCCGACGCACTGGCGATTGTGGGAAAGGGGCACCACAATTTACCTTGATGGTGTCACGGCCGCGCCGGTCTACCACCATCATCTACACTGGCCGGAAGAGTTCGACACCATGCCGGCAGACATGGAGGGCAAAGCATGCGCCGTGCTCGAAACCCTCAAAACGGGCCTCAATGTGGTCAGCGTCACCTTCGCCAACATCGTGACCGTGAACCGCTATGTGGCCGATTTGTCGGAGCAGGATTCATTGAACCGGGTATGGGCTGAATATTTCGGCGACAACAAGCCTGCGATGACAACGGTTCAGGTCGTTCAACTCACGACCGACCCGAGATGCCTGCTTGAAATTAAAGCCGTGGAAGTAGCCGACTGTCCGGATGGCGAGGTCATTGCCTATCGCAGCTAACAGGGTATGGAATTTCGAGAGAAACCGTCCGAAGTGATCGATGGTGTGGTCGACGGTGTGATTGATCAAGGAATGCTTGATTTGCCCCGGCCTTCAAGCCACCTATCCAGATTTTCCGCAACGAACTGGTCATCGTTGAGATCGGGATATTCGTGATAGACGCGATCGATTTCTGCCAGCTGACCAGGGCCTAAGACCTCCTCCGGATCCAGGCACCAAATCCCTTCAAGCAAGCCTTGGCGCCGTAGCACCTCATGGACACCAGCGATGCAGCCGCTGAATTCGTTCGCGACGTCGAAGAAGGCCGCGTTGCAATCGGTCACCTGACCGTTGAGCGCAAGAAGACAGTCATCCAGAGGACCTTCCTTACACCGCCGAAGCAAATCAACCGCCCCTTTGACCCAGACAGACCAGTGACCCAACAGACCGCCGACAATTCGAAGCGTGACCGTTTCGTCGTCCCGTGTGATCTCATACGGTGTGATCAGATCCATCACGATATTGTCGTCGTTACCGGTGTAGAGCGCGATCCGGTCTTCCGCCCCTGCCAATGCTACACCCCTAACAACGTCGAGTGTTTGATAGCGGTTGAACGGCGCCATCTTGATGGCGGCGATATTTTCAATCTCTGCAAAACGGTGCCAAAAATCGGGTGACAACAGGATTCCACCCACCGCGGGTTGGAGGTAGAACCCGATCAGTGGCATGACATCGGCGACCGTCTGGCAATGCTGGATAATTTCCTCCTCGTCTGCCCCCTGGAACGCCGCGAAACTCAATAATCCGGCGTGATAGCCGAGACTGCGCGCGGTCTCAGCCTCAGACACCGCTTGCTTTGTTTTACCGACCAGCCCGGCTATTCGGATGATCGGCTTGTCGGACCAGCCGTCAATCGCGTCTACAGCCGTTCTGAGGACGGGCTCATATAAGCCCTCATCTCGAATTTTGAACTGAGTGGTATGAACTCCGATCGCCACGCCGCCAGCGCCGGCATCGATGTAATACCGCATAAGCGCGCGTTGGCGTATAGTATCAAACGTGCGATTTGCGGTCAGCGCCAAAGGTGATGCAGGAATGACGCACCCCTGCCGCAGTTGCAGCAGGATGTCTTCCGGCCAGTCTGACCAATGCAATGTCATGAAATCATCAGCTTGGTTAGAGCATTATCCATTTAAGCTGCACCAGCCTGCTCCCCAGCAAGTGGGCCATGCTCTAGCCTAGCTCCGGCCCCGCCATGGCGAACATCCTTGAGGGAACTCCAAAACTTTCGGACCGGCCCTTCGCCATTCGCAAAAAAGTCCGTTGGGGTTTGAATCCGTATTCTTTTAAGAGAGAAGTAAATCCAGATTGATGATCACAGACGTCAATGAACACGCGGCCAACCAATCTTGCCAGGGCATGGTCCAGCATCGCCACTGCACAGTCCTGGTCATCGGCAAATATGGGTCCGATCTGTTTCGCTGTCCGACCGTCACGCCCGAGCAGAAATCCGTTGGGTGCCTTGTCCAGGCATGAAAATTCTTTGCTGCGGGCGACCAGGCTCTCAATGACGGGGCGGCGATCACCACCGAATATCGCAACATCACGATCGATCACCGGTTCCGCCTGTGCAGCGTCGAAGGGCTCACCCCCCGCGCCCCCGGCGTTGATCGCCTCGACGGTATCGTGCTCCCAGCGCTGGAACGAAAAATGGGGAACAAAACCGAGTGGCCGATATATATTTTCACCGGCTGGAGTGGCATCTAGAACCGGGACCAGACCGTTCTCTTCAAGACGCTCTATGCAGGTTTGGAGTAATCGGGTGGCAAGCCCCTTTTTTTGCCAGTCCTTCCTCACAAGAACCATGCTTATCCAGCCGAATTCGGAGCCATAGGGAAGCGTCAACGCGCTGGCCACGAGGAGACCGTCGGGCGCTTCAATCCCGATGGCTTTGCCAGCAATCATCATCATCTGCCAGTCAGCTTCGATCTGGTTCCAATTCGCCTCTTCGCTCAGCAATCGCGCACCAGGAATGTGCCGCGCTTCCAGATCAATGATATCCAGTGTGTCAGTAAGCACCATCGCGAGCCTCGAAGTGTGTAGGCTTACCAAGATTGACCTGGCCTTGGGCAACCCATTCGGCAACCCAATCAATGAGAGTGACCATTGGCACCAAGGATTCTCCAAAGAGTGCCTTGGACTCGTCAGTATTGATCAGCCAGGCGGTTTCTGATTCTTCACCAATGATTTGAGGTGGTTTTCCGAGCCGGTCGCCGAATTGTTCCGCCAACCAGCGGATAGAGGTCGTCTGCGATCCGCTCACATTGAGAGGCGAGGTTGGCGCGGTGCAATGTCTCAACGCGCGCAGCACTTGCTCGTTCGCCTCACCCTGCCAGATGACATTGGCATAACCCATGGCTACGTCTATCGGTTCGCCACGCCAAACCGCATCCGCCACGTCGAACAGAACGCCATACCGCAAGTCAATGGCGTAGCTTAGGCGGATCAATCGGCCAGGCGTGCCGTATTGTCTTGAGAAGTATTGAAACGTGCGTTCCCGCCCCACGCAGGATTGTGCGTATTCGCCGGGCGGGTTCGGTGCCACGTCTTCCTTTGCACCACCGGACGAAACCGGCACGAAAGGGTACACGCAGGCTGTGGAGAACGCCACAATACGCTGGTCACGAAACTCTTCAGCCACCAACGCCGGACAGTGAACATTCATCGCCCAGGTGAGTTCCTCCGAACCGCTAGACCCGAATTTCCGGCCCGCCATAAATATAATATTTTTCGGTTTCGGTAGATCTTTCAGCGCCTCCCTGTCTAGCAGGTCTGCCTTAATGGTCTCCACACCCCAACTATCCAGGCGGTCCCGTATGCCGGTTTCGCTATAGCGGGCAACGCCGATCACCGTTTTTTCGGGTGCGGCGCGTTTGGCAAGACGCGCTAAAGTCGGGCCCATTTTTCCACCTACGCCCAAGATCATGATGTCGCCGTCAAGCCCGGCAAGATCGTCGATCAATGCCCGGCTGGGGCGAGTCATGAATTCTTCCAGTTCCACCTCATCGACAAATGACATAGGAAGATCATTGATATCCAAAATAGCGGGCATGGTCAGCCCTCAGATAACCAGAAAATCGGCCCTCTTCCGAGCCCCTTCGACAACAACATTTAGTCTGACTTGAGCAACTTGGCAGGTAACTAGATAGTTAACTAAAAAATAATTTATTCGAAGGCAATGTCCGAGTAAAGCGGGTTGAGCATGTTAGTGTAGCTCGACAGCTGCGAGCAATGTGCTAACGATTTCGAAATTCCAACAGTTATCCCGAGGTTATTGTCACGTTCATTGGAGGCATATGCAAAGATCCTTTCGGGTGCCCTTTCAGGTTGCCGCGTTGGCACTTTCCCATACATTGTGCGCATCGGTCTGACACCACTTGAAAGTGGATCTTCCCAGTAAATGGCGCCGGACGTAGAGTGTTTTCCAAACCAGAGATGAGCCTGAACGAGGCTCCAGGAGGGGAAGGGAGACTTGGAGTGACCCCCATTTCGTGGACAGATGAAGTAGCGTGAGAGGAGCATGGGAGCATGGAAGAGACGTATTCATCGAGGAACCGTTTCCCAAGCTAGCGCATGGTAGGCGCCTTGGCGTCCGGCCGGTTCCAAGCCGCCGGGTCCTTGCCCGCACGGGCGCCTGATATGATCTCCGCCACCCTGTTCCGCGCCTCCGCAGGCGTCACGGCCCCATGTGGTCCGATTGTCACCTTCAAGGGCCTATCGCGATAGCGGGTCTTGACAATATAGACCTTGCGCCCAGTGGGGTGAACGCATCCCCCGAAGCCCTTCAGGTCGTTGTCCCAGACCACGCTCTCACGCTCCTGGCCAACTAGGGCATCGACGGTCGGCTTGATGATTTTGGCCCACCGCGCTTTTCTCCTTGCAATCGGATACCGGGCACCTTACAGGTACCTGAAGCGAGCAAGTCAAGGCGCATCGGAGCGTGTCTCTGCACACTCGAAATGGACATAACTCTATATTTCATAGTACTATAGAGCACTCCATGGCAGGTGTGTTGTCGTATTACAATAAACTCATAACCTGAAGGTCGTTGGTTCGAATCCAACTCCGCAACCAATATTTTCTGTGTCTCAGTTTCGGGATTCACTCCGGACCCTAGTGATTCAAAGCGAAACATTTCCCGATGAAGGGGTTGGTCCAAACGTTTGGCAAGTTCCTGAACAGCGACCGTATGTGGTCCTGGTGGATAGTTAGTAAGAATCCGGGATTGGGTCACTGCAGACGGGAATCAGTTCCATCTACTCGAAAACTGTAACCGCCAGACGGGTTATTTGCGCCTTATCGGGGGGTAGCTGCATGAAATTTCTTCAGTGCCTTACCCCTGACAACTTTTTACGGCGGTATCTGGAGTCCAAACCATGAGTATTTCCGAGTTTTCAATCAAGCGACCAGTGACAGTCCTGATGGCTGTAATGGTCAGCCTGCTGCTGGGAGCCATTGCCTTTGTGGAAATCCCTGTCGACTTGATGCCAGAGATCAATTACCCGACGCTCAGTATTGCAACAGACTACGAAGGTGTCGGCCCGGAAGAAGTCGAGACCTTGATTACTAGGCCGATGGAACAGATTGTTTCAGCAGCGCCGGGAGTTGAGGAAATTGTCTCGACATCCAGTGAAGGCCGCTCATCTGTCAGAGTGCGGTTCTTGTTTGGTACGGAGATTGATGTTGCTGCCGAGGAGATTCGATCCCGGCTTGACCGGGGTCGCCGGTCACTCCCGGACGACATTGAGCCCCCGACTATCTTCAAGTTTGATGTAACGCAATTTCCAATCATGTTTCTTACCCTGGCTTCCGATGAGATGGATCCCAAGCAGATCAGGATTTTTACCGAGAAGAACATCCTTTACCGTTTTGAGCGCATCAAGGGAGTAGGACAGGTTCAAGTGGGTGGCGGGTTGCGTCGAGAGATTCACGTTGACCTGAACCTCGACAAACTGCGTGCCCTTGACCTTTCTGTCTCCCAGATCGTGAACACGATCCAACAGGAAAATCTTAACCGTCCTATCGGACCGGTCCGTGAAGGAAGGTTCGATGTCCTGCTGCGTACCAACGGTGAGTTTGATTCTGTCGAGCAGATCCTTAACGTGTCGCTGGCTTCCCGTGCGGGTGTACCTGTGTATGTCCGTGATATTGCTGATGTGAAGGATTCCCATCAGGATATCCGGCACTTTGTCAGTGTGAATGGTGTACCGGCACTGCGCCTGGTCATGTTCAAGCAGTCCGGTTCAAACACAGTAAAGGTTTCAGAAGCGGTCTGGGAAGAGATTGAGAGCATTCACACGGACTACCCGCATGTGCGGATTGAGAAGACGATGGATACGGCAGACTTCATCAACGCTGCAATAGACAATGTACAAACGGCGGCAATAGCTGGTGCCATTCTTGCCATCATTGTTCTCCTGCTGTTTTTACGTAGTGTTTCAAGCACCCTCATCATCGGAATGGCGATCCCGATTTCCGTGATTTCGACATTCACGCTCATGTACTTCAACGGTTTCACGCTGAATATTGTTTCCTTTGGCGGACTTGCGCTTGGGGTGGGCATGTTGGTTGACAATGCCATTGTTGTCCTTGAGAATATCTACCGCCATCGGGAAAAGGGCCTGGATCTCAAGCAGGCAGCATTGCTTGGTAGCCGTGAGGTGGCAATGGCAATCGGTGCTTCGACACTGACAACGATTGCAGTCTTTGTTCCTGTAATGTTTATCGGCGGTTATGCAGCACAAACCTTCCTTCAACTGGCCTATGTCGTTTGCTTTGCTTTGCTTTGCTCGCTGGCTGTTGCCCTGAGTGTTGTTCCGGCTCTTTGCGCAAGGTATATGGGCACCGGCCAGAAATCAACCATAGGGATTTTCAAGCCTGTTGAGAGGTGGATGCAATCGCTTGCTGCAAGCTATGCGGAGGCAATTCGCTGGTCACTGGGACACCGTGGGTTTTTGACCGTGTTGTCTGTGGGCCTGTTTGCCAGTGCCATCTATTTATCCGGCTACATTGGTGTGGAACTTGAGCCTCAGGTCGACGAGGGTCAGATCCGGGTCAATATTGAAATGGAACCTGGCACACGTGCTGAGTCGACCAAGGAAATAGTTGATCGTATGGAACAGATCATCATGGAAAAGGTCCCCGAGGCCGAGTACATCATGACGGAAGCGGGCAGTGACAGCCCGTTCCGCTCCATCTCGACTCATACCGGTGAGATCAGGATCACCTTGAACGACCAGTCACAGAGGGAACGTACAGCACGCGAGATCGCCAACGAGTTGCGCCCTATGCTGCTAGCTATTGCTCCTGGTATCCAGTTAAGGACACGGATCTCCGGTGGTAGCTTTGGCCGACGACGTGGTGGCGGAAATTCCGAAGACCGCTTGCAGGTTGCAATTCGGGGCTACTCCGTCGAAACAACACAAGGTCTTGCACTGCAAGTGCGAGATGCGATGATGAACATCCAGGGAGTGGCAGAAGCAGAGATCAGCCGCCAACCTGGCTCACCGGAAATGGTTGTCCGGGTGGATCGACTGAAAGCTGCCAGTATCGGGATGTCAGTCTCACAAGTGGCCGAAACACTGGAAACGGCCGTTGGGGGTCGTCGCTCGAGTTTCTACCGGGAAGAAGGGGATGAATACGACATCGTAGTCAGGTTGCGGGAAGCTGATCGACTGCAGCTTGCCCAGGTGGGTCGGATCCCCTTGCGGACTTCCCAGGGCGAATTGATTCATGCCGATGCTGTGGTGAAGTTGCAACGGCAGGAAGGCCCGGTTGAAATCAATCGTGTGGACCAGGAGCGGATAGTATACGTTTCAGGCACGATCACAGACCGGGATCTCGGGAGCATTATTGCAGACCTGAAGATCGCACTGGACCAGATTGCTCGTCCGAATGGCTACGAATTCCGCTTCGGTGGTGAGTGGGAGGACCAACAGGAATCGTTCCGTGAGTTGCTGTTTGCAGCGATTCTGGCCCTGTTACTTGTCTATATGGTGATGGCGGCGCAGTTTGAATCCCTGCGTGATCCCTTCATCATCCTGTTTTCGATCCCTCTTGCTGCCATTGGTGTGGTGTTGATGTTGTTGATCACTGAAACAACCTTCAACATGCAGGGCTTTTTGGGTGTCATTGTGCTGGCGGGCATTGTTGTTAACAATGCCATTGTCCTGATCGATTACACGAACCAGTTGCGACGGGATCATGGCTACAGCATCCTGGATGCGGTCATGACTGCCGGGTCCCGCCGATTGCGTCCCATCCTGATGACTACCATCACGACCGTTCTGGGGCTGCTGCCCATGGCGATTGGTATCGGAGAGGGTTCCGAACTCCAGGTGCCGATGGCTCGGGTAGTTATTGGTGGTTTGCTGACATCGACGATGATTACACTGGTTTTCATCCCAATGATTTATGCGACTCTTGAAGAGTTCTCGGAGCGCCGTACCCTGCGGTCTGGTCTGGCAGGTGAGAAACTGCAGCCGGTTGAGGGGGATTAGCAGGGTCCTGGTTTTCACTGGCATTCGGTTGAGCCGGGAGGCAGTAGCCGGGGATAGTTGCCTGAAAGGGGCATTTTTTCGCAATATATTCCATTTCGCCTTGGTGGCGTCATGTAGAATAATAATCTGAATGAGCCGGGCTCGTTCGGAATTGAAGAATTAACAAGGAGCACATGTTATGAAGAACATTCGCTTAGCTATCCTGATGATGTTTTGCGTCGTACTTGTTGCCGGAACATTGGCAGCATCCGATATCAAGGGCAGTTACCTCGAATCCCGCAATGCCGAGATTTATGCATCCCACTGCTTTGCCAACAGTGAAGTTGGTATTACAGGTGACTTGGCAGTGATGGCCTGGAGTATTGATACAGGTCATTATGATGGTGTCTCGCTGGCTGGCTTAAAGGTTGTTGCAGTTGTCAATGCTTCCTCGACCATAGGGAATCCATTTGGCGACCCACTGCCTTCTAAGGCAATGCTGGTTCTTGACGAGCAGGCTACCCAAGGCCAGCGCAACGCACTAGTTGCTTTTGTCAAGGCTCAGGGCGGGCAGCTGACAGCCAATGTTGTGCTGACGGAGATTGCACCTATTACGGTTGATTTTCATGGCAACATGCACGACAAGGTAGCGACGTTGCGAGCTGGCGAGATTGTTTCGCTGCAGACTCGCGAGATCCGCGACAGTGATTCACTATGTCACCTGGATGACATCTATTACCAACCTCTGGTTGCCCTGGATCACGCCATGCCGGCATTTGCCATTGAACATTCGTTCCGTGGAGACGGTCTTGGTCACTCCATGCACGAGTACCGCCGTTCCAGCGTTTATATTGGAACCTTCTAGGTTCGAGTGGGCAAAGTCGGTGAGCTAGCAGGCCAGAAGTCTGCTTTAGAAACTTGTGACGACACACGAACAGGCTTCGCGGGACTTGCAGTGGTTGCAAGTTGCAGTATTGGTGGGTCCGCTTGAGTAGTAAGGAGTAATCGGATGCGACGGATTTTCGCAGGATGGATCTTGCTGGCAGTTATTACGGCCACTCCACTGGCTTTTTCCCAGGAATATGTGACAGAAACTGGTTCTGCGGTCCCAGAGATAGTTCCGGCAGCAGGGCGCGAACTGATTGCACAGGATGCGATTGCTCTCAAGTCCCACGACACCGTGGTGGCTGAGTTCTGGATGCGCACGGTGGAGTTTGAGGGTGAACCGGGCGGTGGTTTCGGTGTTCGCTACGACATGATTCCTGAGGGGGCTTATCTCGGGGTCGTCAGTTTTCCGGAAAAAGGTTCTGATTTCCGGGAGCAGTCCATTCCGTCCGGGATCTATTCGTTGCGCTATGGATTGCACCCCGAGAACGGGGATCACATGGGAGTTGCTCCCAGCAGGGACTTTGCCATCCTTTCCCCTGTCGACAAGGATGTTGAAGCCATGAAAAACTATGAGTTTGAAGCTTTGATGAAGCTGACCAGTGAAGTAGGCAATCCGCACCCTACAGTGGCACGCCTGGAGTTGCCCGAGGGCGACGACGCCCCGAACCTGTGGGAAGACGATTATGAGAACTGGGTGCTGGACCTGGCTGTTGCAGATGCAGTCATCGGGATCGTTGTAGATGGCCACGCAGAAGAGTAAACCTCATTGCACTGGGTCCCGCACAGGGGGATTGCACTTGCTCCTGCTGCAGTCAGCACTCTTCAGTAATCAAAAGTTTTCTTGACAGCCCTTGCATTGCAAGCCTTTTGTAATATATCTTAAGGATTGGAGTAATTGCGTGCCTTGGCTCCCGGTTCTTGACGGGGAGTTGAGGGTGTTGTCGTACTCCTGACTCTTCTGTAAAACAAATTTGTTTTGCAGGGTTTGGATGTCGGTACTTGAAGGGGACCACAGGTAGGTTCCCAGGGGTTACCGCTCCGTTTGACTCGCCGTCGAAAAGATCCCTCCCGGGATTTCCTATGGCAGCGGCAACGGGGCTCAAACGAAGTGGGGAGAGAGTAAGGGATTGTGTGCTCTTGTTGATGGAATTCTGACCTGTTTCAGGATTGTCAACCAGGACATGGAATTGAAAGTCGGTGCAAACCGGAATGGAAGCCAAGGGATAAAAGGATCGTGCCAACGTTTAACCAGCTTGTAAGAAAAGGGCGCAAGGTGCCCAAGAGCAAGACCGCCTCACCGGCCTTGCAGAAATGCCCGCAGAAGCGGGGTGTCTGCACGCGTGTTTACACAGTTACGCCCAAGAAGCCGAATTCTGCCCTGCGCAAGGTGGCACGTGTTCGCTTGACCAATCGCATTGAAGTGACCACCTATATCCCGGGTGTCGGCCACAACCTGCAGGAGCATTCTATCGTGCTGATTCGCGGTGGTCGTGTGAAGGATCTCCCTGGTGTGCGTTATCACGTCGTTCGTGGAACGCTCGACGCCTCCGGGGTCGAGGACCGTCGCCAGGCACGCAGCAAATATGGTACCAAGCGCCCGAAGAAGTAAGGGTCGAAGGACAAGAGAGTCAAGGATTCAGGAGAAAAGGTCATGCCACGCAGAAGAGAAGTTCCCACCAGAGAGCCCGTAGTGGATCCGATATACAGTTCCACGCTGGTTTCAAAGTTCATCAATTGCATGATGTGGGACGGCAAGAAGTCGGTCTCGGAAAAGATTTTTTACTCAGCCATGAACCGTATCAAGGAGCGTACAGGCGAGGACCCCCTGCCGATCTTCAAGAAAGCAGTGGAGAATTGCAAGCCGGTCGTCGAGGTCAAGTCCCGTCGTGTAGGCGGAGCCAATTACCAGGTTCCTATTGAAGTTCGTGACAATCGTCGGCAGTCGCTGGCATTGCGCTGGCTGATTAACAACGCCCGTTCACGTAGCGAACACCGTATGGCAGATCGTCTCGGAGCAGAGTTGCTCGAAGCCGCCGAGGGTCGTGGTACTTCGATCAAGAAAAGGGACGATATTCACCGCATGGCAGAGGCCAACAAGGCTTTTGCGCATTTCCGCTGGTAGAAATTCCGAACGTTACATCGCGACAAAGAGAATTGAACCATGCCCCGAGCAGTCCCTCTTAGACATTACCGCAACATCGGCATAACCGCGCACATTGATGCGGGCAAGACCACGACTACCGAACGCATCCTGTATTACACAGGACGACTGCATCGCATGGGCGAGGTGCACGATGGCACTGCCACCATGGACTACATGGAGCAGGAGCAGGAGCGAGGCATTACGATTACTTCCGCAGCCACTACCTGTTTCTGGCGGGATCACCAGATCACCATCATCGACACTCCTGGTCACGTGGACTTTACAGCCGAGGTCGAGCGTTCCCTGCGCGTGCTTGATGGTGCCATTGCGCTTTTTGATGCCGTCGCAGGTGTGCAGCCCCAGTCCGAGACGGTCTGGAGGCAAGCCGACAAGTACTGCGTTCCCAGGCTGGCTTTCATCAACAAGATGGATCGGGTCGGTGCAAACTTCGACTATGCGATTCAGACGATGGTGGATCGTCTCAAGGCCAACCCTGTTCCGATCCAGTTGCCGATCGGTGTGGAAGAGCAGTTGCATGGTGTCGTGGACCTTGTTGAGATGAAGGCCATTTTCTGGAAGGAAGATACGCTCGGCGCAGAGTACGAAGTTGGCGATATTCCGGAAGACTTGCTGGTGGAAGCAATCGATCGTCGCAAGAAGATGATAGAGAAGGTTGCGGAAGAAGACGAAAAGCTTTTCGATCTGTATGTCGAAGGCACACAGATCAGCCATCAGGATCTGGCTGGCGCAATTCGCCGCGCCACTGCCGCCATCAGGATTACGCCGGTTCTTTGTGGATCCGCATTCAAGTACAAGGGCGTACAACGTCTGCTGGATGCGGTGGTGGATTACCTGCCTTCTCCGATCGATGTACCACCCATCAAGGGGGTTAGCATAGACGGTGAGGAACAGTTGACTCGCGACGCCAGTGACCATGCCCCGTTCTCGGCACTGATCTTCAAGATCATCGCGGATCCCTTTGTGGGGCAGCTGGCCTTCATGCGCGTCTATTCCGGCACGTTTCAAGCCGGACACCATATTTTCAACGTCGCGCGCAACCGCAAGGAGCGTATTGGCAGGTTGCTGCGCATGCACGCCAACAAGCGCGAGGACGTGCAGGAAGTTTGGGCCGGTGACATCCTGGCCGTAGTTGGTCTCAAGAGTGTACAGACCGGTGACACGATCAGTGACATCGCAGACCCGATCATTCTGGAAAAGATTGATTTTCCCAACCCCGTGCTTTCGCTGGCCATCGAACCGAAATCCAAAGCCGACCAACAGAAGATTGGCATGGCACTCGCCAAGTTGTCCCAGGAGGATCCTACCTTCCGGGTCAATTCCGATACCGAAACAGGGCAGACCATTCTTTCCGGCATGGGTGAATTGCATCTTGAGATTCTGGTTGACCGTCTGCTGCGTGAGTTCCAGGTTGCGGCCAACATTGGCCGTCCCCAGGTTGCCTACCGCGAGACGATCAGGAAGTCTGCCAAGGGTGAAGGCCGCTTTGTACGGCAGTCTGGTGGTCGTGGTCAATTCGGCCACTGCAAGATCCGTATCGAACCCAAGGAAGGGGACGAAGTCGTGTTTGAGAATGAAGTCTTCGGCGGGGCTATCCCCAAGGAGTACATCTCGGCCGTTTATCAGGGTGCTCGTGAAGCTCTCAGCAACGGCATCCTGGCTGGCTATGAAACTGTCGGCACCAAGATTACCGTTTATGGCGGCAGCTACCATGAGGTGGACAGTTCGGAGATTGCCTTCAAGGTAGCCGGATCGATGGCCTGGAAAGACGCGGCCTCTCGTGCCAAGGCTGTCATCCTTGAGCCGGTCATGGCCATTGAGGTGGTTGTACCCCAGGAGTACATGGGTGATGTGATCGGGGACATTAACTCTCGCCGTGGAAGGATTGAAGGCATGGACCTGCTGAACTCAACACAGGTCATCAAAGGATTTGTACCGCTGGCGGAGATGTTTGGATACGCCACCGACCTGCGGTCAAGAACACAGGGTCGGGGCAGCTATTCCATGCACTTGCATGGTTACGAGCAGGCACCTGAAGCTGTACAAGAGGAAATTGTGATCCGCATGCGCGGCAAAGTAACCCGCTGAGGCTGGTTGGAGTGCAAGAACTGAACAAGGGACGATGAAAAATGGCAAAGGAAAAGTTTGATCGATCGAAACCACACGTGAACGTGGGCACGATCGGGCACATTGATCACGGCAAGACGACGCTGACGGCAGCGATAACAAAGGTTCTGTCGAAGCATGATCCGTCGAACGAGGTGCGCTCGTTTGATTCGATTGACAATGCTCCGGAAGAGCGCGAGCGTGGCATAACGATTGCGACAGCGCATGTGGAGTACCAGACAGCGAACCGGCACTATGCCCACGTGGACTGCCCCGGTCACGCAGATTACATCAAGAACATGATCACCGGAGCGGCCCAGATGGACGGGGCGATCGTGGTAGTGGACGCAACGGACGGGCCGATGCCCCAGACCCGGGAGCACATCCTGCTGGCAAGGCAGGTAGGCGTGCCCTACATCGTGGTGGCGCTGAACAAGGTTGACATGGTTGATGACGAGGAACTGCTGGAGCTTGTGGAGCTTGAGGTCAGGGAACTGCTGTCGGAATATGATTTCCCGGGGGATGATATCCCGGTGATACAGGTCTCGGCCCTGAAGGCACTTGATGGCGAGCCTGAGTGGGAGCCAGGGGTCGATGCTCTGATGAAGGCGGTGGATGAATACATTCCGACCCCGGTGCGTGAGGTGGACAAGCCGTTCCTGCTGCCAATCGAGGACATTTTCTCGATCTCCGGGCGTGGCACGGTGGTGACCGGCCGCGTGGAGCGCGGGCAGGTCAAGGTAGGCGAGGAGATGGAGTTTCTGGGTATCCGCGAAACGCAAAAGAGAGTAATCACAGGCGTGGAGATGTTCAAGAAGCTGCTGGACGAAGGGCGGGCCGGTGACAACGTCGGGCTACTGGTACGCGGACTGGACAAGGATGAGGTGGAGCGCGGGCAGGTTGTGGCCAAGCCGAAATCGATCACGCCCCACACGAAGTTCAAGGGGCAGGTATACGTGCTCAAGAAGGACGAAGGTGGCAGGCACACACCGTTTTTCAACGGCTACCGGCCACAGTTTTATTTCCGGACAACGGATGTGACCGGTGTGGCGAACCTGCCAGCGGGCACGGAGATGGTGATGCCGGGAGACAACGTGGAGCTTGAGGTCGAGCTGATCGTGCCGATTGCTATGGAGCAGGGGCTGCGATTTGCCATCCGTGAAGGCGGCCGTACCATCGGTGCCGGAACGGTTTCTTCGATCGTCGAGTAGTTTTGGAAATGAAGCGGGGATTGGGAGACTGTTAGAGAATGGCGCAGGAACGGATACGAATCAGACTCAAGGCGTACGATTGCCGCGTACTTGACCAATCAACGAATGAAATCGTCGAAACGGTACGCCGTACCGGAGCGCAGATAGCAGGGCCGATCCCGCTACCCACGGTAAAAAACAAGTACACTGTGCTGCGCTCGGTGCATGCCGACAAGCGCTCGCGAGAGCAGTTTGAAATCCGTACGCACAAGCGCTTGCTCGACATTGTGGAGCCGACACAGGATACCGTCGATGCCTTGATGCATCTGGACCTGCCGGCAGGTGTGGATGTTTACATCAAGGCCATGAGGGCCTGAGTTTCAAACGGAATGAGATTCGGACAGGCACAGGGATAAAAAACGTGATGGCGCCAGGCATACTCGGAAAAAAGATCGGCATGACGCAGTTCTTCGACAGTGAAGGACAGGTCGTGCCTGTGACAGTCGTTCAGGCCGGGCCTTGTGTTGTGGTGCAACGCAAGATCGCTTCGCGGGACGGCTATGAGGCCATCCAGGTCGGACTGGTGGATTTTGTGAAGAAGTCCCGTGTGAGAAAACCGGCCCTGGGACATTTTGAAAAGGCTGGGGTGGAGCCGATGCGACTTTTGCGCGAATTTCGCTTGGACGAAGGCGAGAAAGCCTTCAAGCCTGGTGACCGCATACTGGCCAGCGACTTTTCAGCCAAACAGATCGTGGACATCACTGGCACCAGCAAGGGCAAAGGCTTCCAGGGTGTTGTCAAACGGTACAACTTCCGTGGGGGCGGCGCCTCACATGGTTCGATGTTCCATCGAGCTCCTGGTTCGATCGGGCAGAGTTCCTATCCTTCGCGGGTCTTCAAGGGCATGCGCTTGCCGGGCCGCATGGGTGGGGAACGCGTCACTGTACGGGGTCTTGAGATCGTTGAAGTGCACCCGGACGACAATCTTATTCTTGTGCGTGGGGCCGTGCCTGGTGCATGTGATGGTTACGTCATGATTCGGCGGGCGAGGTAGAGCGAAATGCCAATAGTGGATATCGTCGATCTGGAGAACAGGAAAGTTGGCGTGATTGACCTTCTGGAGAGTGTCTTTGGAGTGGAAGTCAACGAAGCATTGATCCACCAAGCCGTTGTTGCTCACCGTGCGAACCAGCGCGCTGGTACGCACAAAGTGAAGGTACGTAGCGAGGTTGCCGGTTCGGGCGCCAAGCCCTGGAGACAGAAGGGTACGGGCCGGGCACGAGTCGGCTCCCGTAGTTCGCCGATCTGGCGTAGTGGCGGTACTGTGCATGGGCCACAGCCACGCAGCTATGCCCAGCGACTGCCCCAGAAAATGCTTCTTGCAGCACTGCGCTCAACGCTGACGGCACAGCTGCAAGAAAGCAGGATCACAGTGGTTGAGGAATTCAAGTTGTCCAGTCACAAGACCCGCGAATTCTGCGTTGTGCTTGAGAAACTGCAGGCCGACAATAGCGTTCTGATTGTCGACAATGACCCCGATATCAACCTGCAACGCTCCTGCAGTAACTTGCCCAAAGTGGCATTGTGCAGCAGCTTCGAGTTGAATCCCTATGACGTCCTGGGTCATAAACGCATCCTGATTTCGGCTGAAGCTGCCAGGAAATGTTGTGAGGAATTGGTATGAGTCCCTATGAAGTCATCCTTGGCCCGATGATCACCGAGAAGTCGGAGTTTGACCGCATGCAGCAACAGACACTCTGCTTCCGGGTTCATCGCAATGCGACCAAAACAGATGTCAAGAACGCCGTGCACACGATTTTCAAGGTGGCCATCGAGTCTGTTCGCACCACCCGCTACATCGGGAAAAAGCGTCGGCAGGGTCGTTTTACAGGACGCCGACCTGGCTGGAAAAAGGCCTATGTCAAGCTCAGGGCGGACCAGAAGATGATTGAGTACACCCAGCTCTAGGATCAGTGGAAGGGGGAAGAGGTTAGCAAGCGAATGCCGATCAAGACATACAAGCCAACGACGCAGACAAGGCGTTTCCAGACGACCACTACGCGTGAGGAACTGACGCGCAGTCGGCCGGAAAAACCCCTTGTCCATGGCAAGAATAATTCAGGCGGTCGCAACAACTCCGGGCAGATATGTGTCCGCTTCCGGGGTGGTGGTACCAAGAAGAAATACCGCCTGATTGATTTCAAGCGCCAGAAGCATGGCATTCCAGCCAAGGTTGCAGAAGTGGAATACGATCCGAACCGTTCGGCGAACATTGCCCTGCTGCACTACGCAGACGGTGAAAAGCGCTACATCCTTCAGCCGCTCGGGTTGAAGGTCGGCACGCAGATCATGTCGGGTGAAGAGGCTGACATTCTGGTAGGGAACGCATTGCCACTCAATCGCATTCCCCCTGGAACCCTGGTGCACAACGTTGAGTTGCGACCGGGCAAGGGCGGCCAGATGGCTCGTGCCGCAGGTGCAGAAATCCGGCTGGTTTCGCGGGAGGGCGGTTATGCCCTGTTACGGCTGCCTTCGGGTGAAGTTCGCAAGGTACTTGAGAACTGCATGGCGACGATTGGCCGGGTCGGCAATGTTGACCACGGCAATGTGAAGCTGGGCAAGGCAGGACGCCGCCGCTGGCTGGGTCACCGTCCGCATAACCGTGGAGTCACGATGAACCCGGTTGATCATCCGCATGGTGGTGGTGAAGGCCGAACTTCAGGAGGTCGCCACCCGGTAACCCCCTGGGGGCAGCCTACGCGTGGTTACAAGACGCGTAATAATCCGCGTTCAGATCGCTATATTGTTATGCGCCGCAAGCGGAAGAAGAGGGGCTAAGGGAGTCAGGTTATGGGGCGTTCGCTCAAAAAGGGTCCGTTTTTCGACGAGCATTTGAACAAGAAGGTCGAGGCCATGACTGCCTCGGGCAAGAAAGGTGTGATCAAGACTTGGTCACGCCGATCAACGGTGTTGCCGGAGTGGGTCAGTCAGACCATTGCTGTCCACAACGGACGCAAGTTCATTCCCGTTTTCATCACCGAGAACATGGTGGGTCACAAGCTGGGAGAGTTTGCCATGACACGCACTTTCCGTGGTCATGCTGGCAGTGGCAGATCAGGACGGGGGGGCTAGGTCATGGAGGCAGTTGCCAAGTGGAACTACGTGCGGATTTCGCCGCAGAAGGTGCGACTTGTGGCTGACGAGATTCGCGGTCGCAAGATAGAAGATGCGCTGCCATTGCTGAACCGGATCAACAAGCGGGCGGCAGGGATGGTATACAAGGTTGTACAGTCTGCAGTTTCCAATGCAGACGAACTCGGTGCTGACACCGATTCACTGGTAGTCAAGGAGATTGTCGTGAATGAAGGCCCGCGCATGAAGCGCATGCGTCCGGCAGCTCGCGGCCGTCCGGCACCCTATGTACACCGTCTTGCTCACATTGTCGTGACGCTGTCTGACGGTGAGGCGGAAGAAGAGGAGCAAGCCGGAGCGTAAGCGCCGGGGAGAAAAAGGACACGGTATGGGACAGAAAGTACATCCCTACGGCTTCCGGTTGGGTTACACGAAAGTGTGGCGCTCCCGTTGGTTTGCAGAAAAAGGCTACGCCGACCTCATCATTGAGGATGTTGAGCTGAAGGAAAAGCTGCGCAAGCGCCTCAAGCCCGCCGGCATCAGTTCGATTGAACTGGAGCGACGGGGCAAGCAACTGCGTATCACCATTCACACGGCACGACCGGGCATCATCATTGGCCGACGTGGTGCCGAGATTGAGAAGCTCAAGCAGGAGCTTCAGGAAAAGACGAATCGCGAGATTCATATTGATATCAAGGAAGTGCAGCGTCCGGAGCTCGATGCCCAGCTGGTAGCGGAATCCGTAGCACTGCAGGTCGAGAAACGCGTTGCCTTCCGGCGTGCCATGCGCAAGGCAGTTGATTCAGCGCAGAGGTTCGGATGCAAGGGCATCAAGATCTGGGTTGCTGGACGTTTGAATGGCAAGATGATTGCACGCAGCGAATGGCACTTGCATGGTCGTCTGCCACTGCAGACTTTACGGGCAGACATTGACTATGGTTTTTGTGAAGCGCACACGACTTATGGCGTGATTGGCGTCAAGTGTTGGATCTACAAGGAAGAGATTCGGGATCCCCGTGCGGTGGCCCTCTCGCAGACAGGCCGTGAAGATCCGGAACCGGCTCGTCGCCAGGAAGCCCGCTCGCTTGCAGAACAGGAACGGGAAAGGGTGCGCCAGCCACAGGAAGGCACAACAGCCGCAGCTGTCGATGAATTCGCCACAGCTCCGGTACCGGCTCTGCCTGTCGTGGTACCAGTCCGCGAGGACGGGACCCCCCGCTTGCGTCCGCCGCTGGCTGCCGAGGCTGCCGAAGAAGCTCCTGCAAAAAAGAGTGAGGGATAAGTGCTATGTTGATGCCAAAAAAGACAAAGCATCGCAAGATGCATCGTGGGAATCGACGTGGCAAGGCTTGGAGAGGCTCCGGTCTTGACTTCGGGGATTTTGGCATGATGGCGCAGGAAGCGGCCTGGGTCACAGATCGCCAGATCGAGGCGGCTCGCATTGCGATCTCACGACGTGTCAAGCGTGGCGGCAAGCTCTGGATTCGTATCTTTCCGGACAAATCGATCACGAAGAAACCAGCTGAGACCCGCATGGGTAAGGGCAAGGGTGCCCCGGAGCAATGGGTAGCTGTGGTCAAGCCCGGTCGCATCATGTTCGAAGTGGAAGGGGTTCAGGAAGATGTTGCCCGTCGTGCCATGCAACTGGCGGGCCAGAAACTGCCCTTCCCGGTGAAGTTTGTCAGCCGCCATTCAGGAGGCCTGCTATGAAGGCAGTCGAGATCAGGGATTTCAACCTGGATGAACTGGAAAGAAAGGAAGCTGAGGCTCGCGAACAGTTGTTCAAGCTGCGCTTCCAGATCTCCATGGGGCAGACGGACGGTATCAAGAAGTACCGTGCGACTCGTCGGGACTTGGCACGGCTGTTGACGGTTGTGCACGAGAAAAAGCAGGCAATGGAGGAAAACAGTGATGGCTGAGAGCGTACAGGGACACAAAAACCGCATGGTGGGCGTCGTTGTCTCCACTAAGATGGAAAAGACGATTGTGGTGGAAGTCAGTCGGCACGTGCCGCATCCGCTGTACCGTCGCTATATCACGCGCAAAAAGAAATTCATGGCGCATGACGAGCAGGGAACTGCCAACCCAGGGGATCGCGTACGGATCGTCGAATGCCGCCCGCTTTCAAAGAACAAGCAATGGATGCTTGAGGAAGTTGTCCTGAAGTCAAGACAGGTCGAGATCAAGGTTCGTCGCAGGCGCAAAACAAAAGCCGTTGGCGAATAGTTTTTTGGAGACTAGGGGGGAAGCACAAACAACATGATCGGCATGCAAACAAAGCTGGCGGTAGCCGACAATTCGGGTGCCCGGCGCCTGCAGTGCATCCTGCCACGTGGCGGGTTCACGGGCAGCAAGGCGGGGCTTGGCGATATCGTCATGGCATCTGTCAAGGAAGCGGCACCGGAATCGAAGGTCAAGAAGGGCTCTGTCGTAAGGGCCGTAATCGTCCGCATGCGCAAGGAAACGCGTCGCAGGGACGGTACATACATCCGCTTTGACGAGAACGCGGCTGTGCTGGTCACTGAAGTTGGCGAGCCCGTCGGTACACGTGTTTTCGGGCCCGTGGCTCGCGAGCTCAGGGACAAGCGATTCATGAAGATTGTCTCGCTGGCTCCAGAGGTGCTCTGATGCGGGGACCAAACAGAAAGCCGGTCTACAAAAAGATCGGCATTCGCAAGGACGACATGGCAGTTGTTGTCACTGGCCGTAGCAAGGGGCTGCAGGGAAGAGTACTCGAAGTGGATTACAAGAAAAGGCGGGTACTCGTCGAGCGAGCCAATATGGTCAAGAAACACGTGCGTCCGAATCCGCAGAAACAGATCAAGGGCGGCATTGCAAACCGTGAATCGATGCTGGACATCTCGAACGTGAAAAAGGTGGGCGAATAATGGCTGCATTACGTTTGAAAGACAAGTACACCGAGGATGTTGTGCCGGCTCTGAGCAAGGAGTTCGGCTACACCTCGCTAATGGCGGTGCCAAGGATTGTTGCCATCAAGCTGAACATAGGCATCGGCAAGAAGATCCTGCAGCAGCAGTCCACTGGTCAAGGCAAGGGTTCCAAGAAGGCTTCGAAGGATCAGAAGTCGGGCAGGAAGACATCCGTGAATCAGCGGATAGTGGATGTTACCGTAGAGGAATTGACCGCTATTTCTGGCCAGAAGCCTGTTGTGACACGAGCCAGGAAGCCGATTGCTGGATTCAACCTGCGAGAGGGCATGCCGGTAGGCTGCACCGTTACTTTGCGTGGACGGCGCATGTGGGAGTTCATGGATCGCCTGATCTCGACCTCACTGCCGCTGGTACGCGATTTCCAGGGAGTGTCCCCCCGGCTTGATGGGCGCGGCAATTACACCTTGGGCATCACCGAACACACGATTTTTCCGGAAATTGACTACACCAAGGTCGATGTAATCAAGGGCATGAATGTCACATTCATGACCACCGCGCAAACGGACCTTGAAGGCAGCAAACTGCTCAGGATGCTGGGCATGCCGTTCCGGGTCTGAGGACAGGGAAACAGGAGTTTTTAAAACAGGAACATGGCAACAAAGGCAAAGATTGCAAGGGAGCAAAAGAAGCTTCCATACAAGGTGCGTTATCGCAACCGGTGTCGCCTGTGCGGTCGTCCGCACGGCTACATGCGCAAGTTCGGGATGTGCCGTATCTGTTTCCGCAAACTGGCACTGAGTGGTGAACTCCCGGGCGTTGTCAAGAGTAGCTGGTAGGAGATATTCAGATGCATTCTGATCCAATCGCAGACATGTTGACGCGTCTTCGTAACGGCATGCAGGCAAGGCACTACAAGGTCAACATCCCTGGTTCGAAGGTCAAGATCGAGTTGGCGCGTATCCTGAAAGAGGAAGGTTACGTCAACAACTACCGGGTAGCTGATGACGATCACAAGCAGATACTGAAGGTTTACCTGAAGTACCGCCAGGACAAAAGTCCTGTGATCACACGCCTGACCCGTGTCTCGAAACCGGGTCGGCGGGTCTATGTGGACAGCCACAGCATCCCGAAGGTGATCGGCGGTATGGGAGTCTGTGTTCTGACAACTTCCAAGGGTCTGTTGACAGGCAAGCAAGCCCGTGAGCAAAAAGTTGGCGGAGAGGTATTGTGCACGGTCTACTAGGCCGTTTGCTTTTAGGGGATATAGACGATGTCACGAATAGGCAAGATGCCGGTCCAGATTCCTGAGAAGGTGAAGGTGGAGATCAACCCGGGCCTGCTCAAGGTCAGTGGCCCCAAGGGAGAACTGTCGATGCCGGTACCGAACGGCGTGACAGCGGAGATGAACCAGGAATCGCTCCAGTTCAACTCTTCCGCGGAGGCCATGGCGCTCTGCGGTTTGACGCGTGCCTTGGCCAACAACTGTGTCAAGGGGGTTACAGATGGTTTTCAGAAGAACCTGGAGATTATCGGTGTGGGCTACAGGGCGCAGATTAGTGGACGTGTTCTGGTCATGAACCTCGGCTATTCGCACCCGCTGGAAGTGCTTTTGCCAGATGGTGTCGATGCTCAGGTTAACGCCAATACGAAGATCAGGATTTCGGGAATTGACAAGCAGCTGGTGGGGCAGATAGCTGCCAACATCCGGGCCTTGCGTAAACCCGACCCTTACAAGCAGAAGGGTGTTCGCTATGCAGGAGAGCGTCTGCGCAGCAAGGAAGGCAAGAGCAGCGCTGCTGCATAGGCCGTTGTTTCCAGGGAGCAATCATGATTTCACAGCCCAATCGCAGCGTCAGACGGGACCGCGTGCACGGCCGTATCCGCAAGCAGCTAAATGGAACGGCGGCCTGTCCGCGCCTGGCAGTATTCCGTTCACTGAAACATGTTTACGCACAGGTGATTGACGACAATGCCAACCGCACATTGGCGGCTGCATCCACAGTCGGCAAGGATTTCAAGGCTTACGGCGGGAATATTGATGCGGCCAGGAAAGTTGGCGAGTTGATTGCAGGGCGTGCCCGCAAGGCAGGTGTTGAGCAGGTCGTTTTTGATCGTGGCGGACACAGTTTCCATGGCCGCGTGCAGGCCCTTGCTGAACAGGTACAGAAAGCCGGGCTGCTGCCTGCGACGCGTGAGCGCTCAGGCAAAAAGGGACAGTCGGGGAGCTAGGTATAAATGGACCAGGATCAGAACAACCAGAATACGGAACAGGCAGAACTTGTTCTCACCGACCAGGTGGTTGCCATCAACCGAGTGACCAAGGTGGTCAAGGGTGGCAAGAACCTGAGTTTCTCGGCACTTGTCGTCGTAGGCGATGCCGAAAGACACGTCGTCGGTTACGCCAAAGGCAAGGCCAAGGAAGTGCCTTCGGCCATTCGCAAGGCGGTCGAGAAGGCCAAGAAGAACCTGATCCAGGTGAACGTGTTGGGTCACACCATCCCGCACGAGGTGCTGGGCGTGTTCGGGGCCGGACGAGTCTTGCTCAAGCCCGCCAGGGAAGGCAAGGGAACCATTGCAGGCGGTGCCGTAAGGGCCGTTGTCGAAGCAGCTGGAATCCAGAATGTACTGACAAAGTCAATCGGATCCAAGAATCCCCATAACGTTATCAAGGCAACTTTCGCTGCACTGGAACAACTTCGTACCCACGAGGAAATTGCACAGTTACGCGGCAAGGATGTGCAGGAAATCAAGGGGAGTGCGTGATGGCTGCAAACACAAAACCCAACATGATCAGGATCCGCTTGAAACGCAGCACGATCAGTACCCCTGGAAAGCTCAAGAAAGTTGTACAGGGCCTGGGATTGCGCAAGATCAACCAGGTTGTGGAGCGTCCGGATGGACCGGCCACCCGTGGCATGGTGGCCAAGGTGCCCCATCTGGTCGAGATTGTCGAATAGGCAGGAATTGAAACGATGAATCTCAGTGAATTACACCCAGCTTCCGGGTCACGCAAGGTACGCAAGCGACGGGGTCGCGGACCGGGTTCCGGTCTGGGCAAGACTGCCGGGCGTGGAGAAAAAGGGCAACGGTCCCGTTCGGGATACAGTAGGAAGCGTGGTTTTGAAGGTGGTCAGATGTCACTGATTCGGCGCGTCCCCAAGCGTGGCTTCCACAATTACACTCGTAAGGTTTTTGCGATCCTGAACGTTTCGCGTTTCGAGGAGCTTGCAGGTGAGGAGTTCACACCCGAAACACTGCTCGCAACCGGGGTGATCAGTAACCTGCGGGACGGCTTGAAGATTCTGGGCAATGGTGAGATCAGCCGCAAGGTGACGATTTCGACGCACAAGATTTCTGCAACTGCTCGTGAAAAGATTGAAGGAGCCGGTGGTACGGTGCACGTGCTGACGGGAAGCAAATCTGCATGGAGTGGATAGATGCATGCACGAACGTCTTCCGGGTCCCTGACCTGCGGAAGAGGCTTGCCTTCATGTTGGCCATGTTGGCGGTTTACCGCATCGGTGGTCACATTCCGACTCCAGGCGTAAACACGGTAGAACTGCAGCGTATTTTTGAATCTGCCCGTGGGACGGCACTGGGATTCCTGGACCTGTTTTCGGGGGGCCAACTCAGCCAGTTGACTATCTTTGCACTGGGCATCATGCCGTATATCACGGCCTCGATCATCCTGCAGCTGCTGACCGTAGCGATTCCCACTCTTGAGAAGCTGCAAAAGGAGGGTGAACTTGGCCGTCGCAAGATCACGCAGTGGACACGTTACCTGACGATTGGCATTGCTATCGTACAGTCCTTTGCTTACTCCCAACTGGTAGTGCAGCAGGGTCTGGCCTATAACCCTGGGTGGGGTTTCCGGCTGATGATGATCCTGACGTTGACCACCGGAACTGCCTTCATCATGTGGTTGGGTGAGCAGATTACCGAGCGTGGTATCGGCAACGGCATGTCCCTGATCATCTTCGCCGGCATTGTTGTCGGCCTGCCAGGAGCCACGCAAAACGTTTACGAGAACGTTTTCGTGACTGCTCAGTGGAATGTTATTGCCGCAGTCGTGCTGCTGGTAGCGATGGTCCTTGTGGTGGGCTTCATCGTCTTCGTGGAGCGCGGAGAGCGCAGGATCCCGGTGCAGTATGCACGCCGTGTGGTCGGACGCCGCATGATGGGCGGCCAGTCCACGCACCTGCCATTGAAAGTCAATGCAGGTGGCGTGATACCGGTTATTTTTGCCTCCTCGATTCTGTCCTTGCCACAGACGCTGGCGATGATGTTCACGGGTAGCCCGACCCTGACACGGGTTCTTGATACGGTTCGTTACGGTGAGCCTCTTTATGAGTTGATCTATGTCACAGGCATTGTCTTTTTCTGCTTTTTCTACGTTTCGATCATTTTCAATCCCAATGAAGTGGCGGACAACATGCGAAAGTACGGTGGATTCGTTCCGGGTATCCGGTCCGGCAAGCCAACCGCTGAATACATCAACGACATCCTGACGAAACTGACGTTGGTGGGCGGTTTGTACCTGGCCTTGATTGCGCTGATTCCTGACCTGATGATCAGTGGTGCGAAGTTCCATCACTTGCCCCTGATCGGGAACTGGAGTGATGCGAATATGCCGCGTTGGCTGCTGGACGGACTGGCCATTAATTTTTACTTCGGTGGCACCTCGCTACTGATTGTTGTCGGCGTAGCCATGGATCTGGTCAACCAGATCGAGGCACAGTTGCTGATGCGTCATTACGAAGGGTTCACACCCCGTGCTGGCAGGATTCGTGGACGGCGTTCGTTTGGTTGAGGTGAGTTGAAGGAAGTGTCAGGGGAAAGGCAAGCAATCGACGGCATGATTGTATGTAAGAGCGACAGTGAGATTGAACTGATGCGCACCAGTGGGCAACTGGTGGCTCGTATTCTGGCGGTACTGACAGAAATGGTTGAGCCGGGGATCACGACGATGGATCTGGAAATTATTGCAAATAGGATGATCGACGAGGCAGGGGCGACGGCAGCCTTCAAGGGCTACTATGTCCCGGCCGTGAAACGCAGGTTTCCGACATCGCTGTGCACTTCGGTCAACAACGAAGTCGTGCATGGTATCCCTTCGCACAGACGTGTGCTCAGGGAGGGTGACATTGTGAAGATCGACTGCGGTGTGAAAATGAATGGATATTTTGGTGATTCGGCAACGACAGTTCCGGTTGGCAAGGTGGATGCGGAGTCCGAGCGTCTGATGCGGGTAACGCGCGAATCGCTGGATCATGCTGTACAGCAGATGGTGAACGGCCATCGCTTGCAGGACGTCAGTGCGGCAGTGCAGAAACACGTAGAGGCTAATGGTTTTTCGATCGTCAAAGAGTTTGCGGGACACGGTATTGGCAAGCAACTGCATGAAGCTCCGCAGGTGCCGAACCATGTAGATGCAAAGGTTCGCAATGTGCGACTGCGGAAGGGCATGGTGCTGGCGATTGAACCGATGGTTACCGCCGGTGGTCCGACTACGCGCATTCTTTCGGATCACTGGACAGCTGTGACAAATGACGGTTCCAATGCGGCGCACTTTGAACATTGCATTGCGGTGACTGACAACGGTCCCCGCCTGTTGACTGAGATCTAGTGGCAAACGAGTTTGTAGGCATGAGCAAGAAGCGGGAACAAGAGAGTCAGGACGAGGCGACGGTGCGGGAAACGACAGGAACGGTTTTGCAGGAACTGCCGAATCAGCTGTTCCGCTTGCGTCTTGAAAGTGGTCATGTGGTTGGTGCGGCAGTGACAGGAAGGCATGCGATGGACTTCCTGCGGTTGCGACCGGGTGACCGGGTGCGAGTGAATCTGTCTCCGACAGATGCAACACGTGGACGCATCATCGCAAGGATAGGGCAATGAAAGTTAGGGCATCAGTCAAAAAGCTTTGCAAGGATTGCAAGATCATCCGGCGCCATGGAGTGGTGCGTGTGATTTGCCCGAATCCCAAGCACAAACAGCGACAGGGATAAGGAATCAGGAAGGAATATCATGGCGAGAGTTGAAGGCGTTGACATCCCGGATAACAAGCGAGCGGAAGTTTCGCTGACATATCTTTACGGGATTGGTACTGCAAGGGCACGTTCGTTGCTTTTTCGAGCGGGTATAGACTTTGGCAAGAAGATGGGGGAACTGGATGACCAGGAGACCACTTCCTTGCGCAAGATACTTGAGGAGGAGCGCGCCGTAGAGGGCGACCTGCGCAAGGAGGTTACACTCAACATCCGCAGGTTGATGGAGATCAATTGCTACCGCGGGCTGCGGCATCGACGCAACCTGCCTGTGCGTGGTCAGCGGACGCATACCAATGCTCGCAGCCGCAAGGGTGTACGGCGTGGTCAGGTAGCAAACAAGAAGAAGGCGACGAAGTAGGGGATAGAGGGGTTTAAGAGATGGCAAGTCAAAAAGGCAAAGACAAGAAGCGGTTCAAGAGCCGCCAAAAAAAGAACGTGCCGGAGGGGATCGTGCACGTCCAGGCAACGTTCAATAACACGATCGTGACGGTTACAGATCTCGGAGGCAAGACGATTTCGTGGTCGAGTGCGGGAACGCTCGGCTTTCGCGGGTCACAGAAAGGGACGCCCTTTGCAGCGCAGCAGGCCAGCCTGACAGCCATCAATGCCGCAAAGGATCATGGCCTGAAAAAAGTTTCGGTGCGTGTGAAGGGACCCGGTGGTGGTCGCGAATCAGCGATTCGTGCCCTGGCAACAACAAACATCCACGTCATACACATACGTGACGTGACACCGATTCCACATAACGGCTGCCGACCGCCCAAAAAGCGTCGCGTCTGAGGAGCAGAGAATAGACCATGGCAAGAAACAGAGGTCCAGTGTTGCGGCGTTCAAGGCGCCTGGGAATGGCACTTGATCCGAAATCCGAGCGTCTTTTGGAAAGGCGCCCCTTCGTGCCTGGACAGCATGGCAAAACGCGTCGGCCCAAGAAGCTGATCGGGTATGCCCTGCAGGTGCAGGAGAAACAACGTGCCAGATTCATGTATGATGTACTTGAGCGCCAGTTCCGCAACTACTACGGTCGTGCGGCCCGCATGCCGGGTGTGGTGGGCGATAATCTACTGAGTCTGCTTGAGAGGCGTCTTGACAACGTAATTTTCCGGTTGGGTTTTGCTGCGTCACGGCGACAGGCACGCCAGATCGTTAATCACGGCCACGTGCAGGTAAACGGCAGGAAAGTGGATATTCCATCCTTCCTTGTCCAGCCAGGTGAAGTTGTGGAGATCCGGGAGAAGAGTCGTCAGCATGGTGGAGTTCAACTGGCTACAGAGTCTGCTGTTTCAGTTCGGACTCCGGCCTGGTTGGAGAAAGCAGCAGAGAACCATCAAGGCAAAGTGTTGTGCTTGCCAACGAAAGAAGATCTGGAGAGTACCCAGATCAATGCACAGCTGATTGTAGAGTTGTACTCGCGTTAGGCGAGTCACAAAAGCGTAGAGATTAATTCGCAGGAAAGAGGCAGAAATCGCATGTGGAAAGGATTCCAGAAGCCCAAGCGGCTGGCAGTTGATTCAGGAACTCTTGAGGAGACCTACGGGCGTTTTAGCGCCCATCCGTTTGAACGGGGTTTCGGGACGACGATTGGCAACTCGCTGCGGCGAGCACTATTGAGTTCGATTGAAGGAGCAGCAATCACTGCTGTCAGAATCGAGAACATCTCGCATGAGTTCAGTCCTATCCCGGGTGTGGTGGAAGACGCTACGGATATCATCCTGAACCTGAAGCAGATTCCTTTGAAACTGGACGGTAGCAGTGCGCATACGATCCGTTTGCGTGCCACTGAACCTGGCGAGATCTACAGTTCGGCGATTGAGTCGGACTCTGACGTAACCATCCTGGACGAGGAAGTCTACATTGCAACAGTCAGTGATGGAGGCGTTCTCGACATCGAGATGCGGGTCAAGACCGGTCGGGGCTATGTCACGGCAGAGAAGAACTTCGACGAGGACCTGGCACTCGGATACATACCGATTGACGCGGTGCACACACCGGTGAAGAGGGTCAAGTTCGATGTGGAGGCGGCTCGCCTGGGTCAGATGACAGACTATGAAAAGCTGTTGCTTGAGGTTTGGACGAACGGTGCCATCAGTCCGCAAGATGCCATTGCCCGGGCAGCCCAGTTGATGATGGATCACATGCAGATCTTCATCAATTTCGAGGAAGAAAGCACCATGGAAGAAGTGGCGGCAAGTGCGCTTGGGGATAGCTTCACTGATTACCTCAACAAGTCAGTCGACGATTTGGAACTTTCGGTACGCTCCTACAACTGCCTGCGGAATGCGAATATCCTGACCCTCGGGGACCTGGTTGTCCGTTCAGAAAATGACATGCTGAAGACCAAGAATTTTGGCAGGAAATCGCTGCAGGAAATTCGCGAGGTGCTGGAAGGAATGGGCCTTCAGTTCGGCATGCAGAAGGATGAGAACGGGCAGCTGATGGCGCGTAGCACTCTCGGGAACATCATCTGAGACCCTGGTTACAACAGGAAGGAATTACAGAGGCATGAGACACAGGAAGGGAGGCTTCAAGCTGAAACGCGACCCCTCTGCGCGGCGTGCACTGCTACGAAGCCTGACAACGAGTATCATTCTGCACGAGCGGATTGAGACGACGGTCACAAAGGCCAAAGCAGTCCGTCCGCAGATCGAGAAGATGATCACGCTGGCGAAGCGTGACACGCTGCAGTCCAGGAGGCAGGCGGCAGCGTTCCTCTATAAACCGGCAGCCGTGAAGAAGCTCTTTGACATGATCGGACCGCGCTTTGCAGATCGTAATGGCGGTTATACACGGATTATCCGCCTGAAGTTAAGGCAGGGAGATGGTGCCGAGATTGCCATCCTCGAGTTGCTGGGTACGCAGATGACCGAGCGTGTACAGGACAAGAGATTGCGCCGTGAAGAGCGCTTGCTGAAACAGCAAGAGGCTGCCAAGGCAAAAGGTGAAGAGTCGCCGGAGGCCACACTGGATCAGGACACTGAGGTGGAGGCAGTAGTAGTATCGGATGAAGCTTCAACCATTGAAGCTGCTGCTGCTGACTCAGATGAATCCGGAGAGCCTGGCAGTGCTGCTGCTGTAGAGGTTTCTGATGTGCAGGATCCAGGAATTCCTCGGGAAGCAGTGGTAGAAGTAATCGAACCGGACACAGCAGGATCTGAAGAGTCTTCTGATAAGGACTCCAGTTAGCGAGTTGACAGACGTGGGGATTCCTGCGTACATACGAAACGATCCAATTTGCCGGGTAACAGCCGTGGAACCGAGAGCGGTTTTGCTGGTTTTTGTCCTGGCAGTAATGCTGGGTTCTGCATCCTGTTGGGGTCAATCTGCAAAACAAATTGTTGCTACGGTCAACAACGAACCGATCAGCCTGGAGGACCTGGACCGTTACCAAGCATTCAAGCAGCAGGAAGAGACTATCGACTCCGACACCAGATCTTTGGAGCAGGAGCAGATGCATCGCCTTTACTTGCTGCGTGAGCTGATCGACCAAGCCCTTTTTTTACAAAAAGCATCGGCGCTGGGCGTGACTGCCCTGGAAAGTGATGTGGATGAACTGCAGGGACGGTTTGTCCAGCGGTACGGCTCAAGGGATGAGCTTGTTCGATCGATGAGCAGTTATGGACTGACGATACAGGATTTCCGGCTGCAGCTATGGCGTAGTCTGACAGTCCAGAGACTTCTGAGCCAGAATGTTTCAGCCAAGGTAACGGTCAGTGATGAGGAGATGAGGGAGTATTACGATTCGAATCGTGTGGCTTTCACGCTTCCCGAGCAACAGGTACACCTGGCGCAGATACTCGTTACGGAAGCAGTGGAAGATCCCATCCCGAATCTCATGAATGATGATGCGACAGATGCCGAAGCTGCGAACCGAAAAATTGATCTCTTGTATGAACGGCTGGAAAACGGTGAGGAATTTGAGCAGCTGGCGATGCGTTACTCCGAGGATCCTGTTTATGCCGCCAACGGCGGGGATATGGGTTACGTGCCGCAATCTTCACTCGACAAGGCGGACATTGAATTGCGTCGGGCACTGGTGTCCTTGAAACCGGGGCAATTCTCGGAAGTGATCGAGACTGGCAGAGAGTATCGTATCCTGCGACTGATTGGGATCGAGTCTGCCGGCAATCGTGAATTTGATGATGCCAGCGTCCAGAAATCCATTCGTGATGTGCTATTGAACCGCAAGGAGCAACTGCTGCGCTCCGCATTTTACGAAATGGAACGCAATCGAGCCAAAATTCACAATTACCTTGCGGAAGAGATCACGGAAAGCTACTGAGTCAGCAGCTGATTACACTCATTTTGCCGTAACTGGCATGATATACTCCCCTTTTCTGTGCACATCGCAGATGGTATTTTTCCTGCGGGCATCTGCGTCGCGGCACATGTAGCAAGTTCTCTATACCTCTATGTATCGAGTCGCAAGGTACAGGTAGAGGAGGCCTCGAAAATGGGACTTGTGGCAGCTGCTTCCTTTGTTGTTTCCACGATCCAGTTTCCATTAGCCGGTGTATCGGTGCATTTGGGTCTGTACGGATTGCTGGGTATTTTGCTGGGGCACAGGGCATTCCCTGTGTTGTATGCCAGTCTGTTGTTCCAGTCGTTACTGCTGCAGCATGGAGGGCTGCTGTCCATGGGGCTGAATGCCCTGAACATGGGGATTGGAGTGCTGGTTGGCTGGTTGGTCTGGAGATCCATGCTACTTGGGTACATGACAAGAGCATTGCTGGCAGGTTTCCTGGCTACGTTTCTGCCGGCCTTGTTACTGGCCTGGGAGTTTGAGCTAGCAGATTACGGGCGCGGCTTTTATGTGATTGCCATGCTGTATGTACTGGTCGCAGTCCTGGAAGCAGTAGTTACGATGATGATTGTGGCATTCTTCAAGAAAACAAAGCCTGAGATACTTGTTTCATCAGCTCTTTGATGCGTTGCAGTTCTTTGATGATGTTGATCTGGGCCTTGAGTCCTGCATTCTTGCAGGCTCATGGCATTGCACTGCATCTTCAGCCGCATGAACACGATATTGTGGTGCACTGCAGCTATTCAGACTCATCACCTGCCATAGCGGTAGTCAGCATCTATTCCCCGGTGGACCCTGAGCAAGCTTACGAGACACTGGAAACGGATGCACAGGGCAGGGCAAGTTTCACTGTTGCGGTCGCAGGTGAGTGGAAAGTGATTGCCGATGATGGTATGGGGCAGCGGGTGGTAATGGATGTACGAGTCAATCCAGGTGTCATGCCGCAAGTTATTCAAAACAGGAATGGGATGAATGGCTTAGCCTTCGGGGTGGTGCTGCTACTGTTGCTGGGCCTGGGTTACGGGCAACTAAGCAAGCACAAGAGGGCAGCATGACGGGTCTCAGTGCCACCTTAGCCGCTGCGCAATCTCCACTGGTCAGGCTAGATCCGAAGGCCAAGCTGTGTGGCGTATTCTTTACAGTGCTGGTGATTTCGACGTTCCCGGCTGCCCGGAACTGGAAACTGATTGTGCTTGTCCTGATCCTGACAGGTTTATTCCTGTTGTTTCGAGTGCCACTTTGGTATTTGCTGAAGCGTTGTCTCGTGGCCACTCCATTCATTGCAATGGCAGTGATTGTCCCACTGGCATCGGGTATCCCTGATGCAGTGGATGTATCTACGGCCATTGCCCTCAAGGCTTACTCGGCTGTGTTGCTGTTGATCTTGCTGGCTGCTACCACACCGATGGAAGACATCATTCAGGCACTCAGGCAACTTGGCATTCCACGGGGTCTGGCACTAACGGCTGTATTAATGTTCCGTTACCTGTTTGTTCTGCTGGAGGAATGGCAGCGTATCTCGCGTGCGCGGGCTTGCCGCTCCGGTAATCACCATCATGTGGGACGGACCCGCATTTTGGCCAATCAGGTCTCGATGGTTTTTCTGAGAGGTTGGGAACGGTCTGAACGTGTTGCACAGGCGCTGCTTGTCCGCGGTTTCAAGGGAGATTTCCCGAGGTTAAAAAGAAGCCGTTCGGGCAAATGGGATTTTGTACTGAGCCTGTTATTGCCCTTGGCTCTACTTGTTCTAAGGGTAGGTTAAATCCAGCCGTCGAGCCCAGATATTGCGGTACCGGATGGGGTTTCCGTGAGCCTGTAGCATCAGTGGCAGTGCCGGTTCATGAGCGGAGTAGTTGGTGCGGAGCTTGTGTCGCATTGGTCCCATCATTTCCTTGCGGTGATGCAGCAGGATGTCGTTGTGAAAGACGGTGATGTAGGCCGGTTTTACCAGGTTGTCTCCATCGAATTTCGGAGCTTCGAAAACAATGTCGTAGGCCTGCCACTCGCCAGGCTTTCTTGAAGCATTGACAAGGGGCGGGTACTGTCCGTAGATCGAGCCGGCCTGACCATCTGCGTAGGAAATATTGTTGTACGAGTCGAGCACCTGGATTTCGTAAAGTCCCATGAGTAGAATGCCGCTGTTTCCGCGAGCCTGGCTGGCTCCCTGCATCTCGACGGGTGTGAGCCATTCAATGTGAAGTTGCACGTCCCCGAATTTTTCCCTGGTGATATGACTGCCAGTTTGGGGCACGATTTCCATATACCCGTTTTCGGATTTCCAGGCAGGTTCCAGTAGCTTGCCTCCTCGACCACGTTGTTGCCATTGGGAAAAATCCCCGCCATTAAAAAGAACGACTGCATCTGCAGGTGGTTTTCCAGGCCTCTCTGATGTGCTGGCTGTGCCAGGTTCAACGACCTTGGGTCTGGGGCGTGCATCGTCATGAACGCGCCAGCGGCTACCGGGCAGGAAAGGAGTATCTGTATATCCTGTGGGGTACTGCTTGGGTATGTCGGCCGCGAACAGCATACAGGCACTGAGTGCAACAAGAAAAGTGGTAAGTTTTTGGCAAGGCATGGCTTGAATTGTAATGCCTCCATAATATTTCCTGATTACACATAAGACTCATCCAACTTTAGAAGGCGGCACGGCATCGGTGGAGTGTTCGCTGAGGCGTACACGAGGCGCGGGACAAGATCGGCGAGCTGGTAGCGGCGGTTGAAGCGGTAGGAGAACGCCGCCAGGTAGCGCGGCACGTGCTTGGCGTCGATCGCGTGGTAGGTGCCGTCGATGGATCGCTTGACGTTGCCGAGCATTGTGTTGACCCACCGCAGGCGGGGTTCCTCGCAACTGCCCGGGCCCCCGCCGGTGACAGTCGCGACGTGCTCGCAGCCGGCCTCGGCGACACCCCGGAAGCAGGCCAAGCCGTCGGATTGCACCCTGGTGCCCGGGTGGAGGTGGCGTGCGGCCCACCCTCGCAGGACGGCCTTGCGGAAGCCCTTGACGCGGCCGCGCTCGTCGCGCTCACGCATCGCCTGCATCAGCTTGTGCTTCAGCTGCCAGGCGGTGTTCTGGCTGACGCCGAGCTGGCGCGCCAGCTCGAGCGACGAGATGCCGTGCTTGGACTGCGGCTCGCTACCGTAGCGTTGCAGGAAGGTTCCCAGACTCAGGCCTTTCTGGAATTGAACTCGATTGCGTTGCATTATGTAACTCCTTATAGATCAGCTATCTGCACATTCCATGATAGCGAATAAATAGAGAAAGCACAATACTGGATCCTAGCTTATTTGCTCTTCGGAACTGCCCGTAAACTTGGATGAGTCTTATGTGTAATCAGGTAATGTTTTATAGCTTGCTGCCTGTCACGAAGTCCTGTGGCGCGGGTACAAGGAACTGCGTCTGATGGTCTGGGATTCGAAGCCCGCACACCGAGCCCACCTGCCCTGATTCCCGTGCCAAATGTGTGGTAGCAACAGCCCACAGGGATAGGCTGCGGCGTTAACCGATTGTTGTCTGGGTGGGCGACTGGCCGCTCCCCTTCTGTCTGTTGTGGATTTCCGATTGTTAAGCCTCTCGAGAGGTTTCTCTATCCCGCGGAGGACTGATTCCAGTGCTGAATTTCAGTCTGTCGACGTACAGGCTGGCAGCGTTGGCGGGGGTGCGCCAGGCTAACTGGTGCAGGACAGAGAGTGAGAGTCTCTTGGTGTGAGGACATCAGACTGCTCACTCGTTGTTTGCTTAGTGCCACAGTGCTTTACCAGTCTTTCCAATGCGTTCATAATAGAAGGGGTTGGATGCATTTTCGGAGAGAACCAACCTTATCTGGCCGACTGTGCTGACAGTTGCCATCTGGAAATGGAATCAAGGCACAGCAATCCAGCCCGATCTAAATGGTTGCTTTGGTAGACTGCCAAATGCAGCCTATGCAGGAATATCACAACGATGAGGAACTCGTGACAGTATTTTCATCCCGTACCCATCTGGCTAACGTAGAAGCTGAAATCATCAATTCCTTGCTTGAATCTGCCGGGATACGCTGTTGGATTGTTCGGGAGAATGTTGTGCAACAGCCGGTTGGCAAGGTCCTGATCAAGGTCCTGGAGTCCCAGGCCGCCGAGGCCACGGATGTGATGCAGGAAGCTATGAGCCAGAACGTAGGAGAAGTGGAATGAATCGCAAGCTATTGGGAGCAGGTCTGTTGTTGTCAGTGTTTGTGCTGGCTATCCTGCCGATCACAGCATGTCGGCAAATCAAGACGCCAAAGCTGGTTGTCCTGATTGCAGTTGACCAGTTGCGGACAGATTACCTGACTCGTTTTGAGGGACTCTATCAGGGGGGCTTCAAGTGGCTGCTTGAGCAGGGAGCTTATTACCCTGATGCTGCATTCCGGCACTCATCGACTGTAACGGGTGTGGGACACGCAACTGTGGCGACAGGCTTGCATCCGTCAACTCATGGAATTGTTGGGAACTCCTGGTATGAACAGGTTGCTGGTGATGTCTATTGTGTTGAAGACGAGGACTATGTCTCGGTTGGAGGTGAGGGTACCCATGTGTCTCCGCTCAGGTTGTTGGCCGATACGCTGGGAGACGCAATCAAAAGCAAACATGGCGGCTCCAGGGTTTACAGTTTTTCGAGGAAAGATCGTTCGGCTGTTCTCATGGCTGGCAAGAAGGCAGACGGTGCTTTCTGGTACTCCTCAGATTGCGGCTGCTTGGTCGGATCCTCTTATTACAATGCATCCTTGCCGGGGTGGCTCGTGGAATTCAATGCCGAACAGGCCGCTTCAAAATATGCGGGACAGACTTGGGAGCGTTTGCTGGAAGATGTCGGACTTTACGAGAAGCTCGCCCGATCAGATGCATTTCCTACGGAAGCAGACGGTGAGGCTACGGTCTTTCCGCACCAGGTTCCATCTGAAGGATATGAAGACAAGTTGGACGCAACGCCTTTTTCGGATGCCATCACGCTGGGAGCGGCTATTGCAGCCCTTGAATCCGGTGAACTGGGCAGTGACGGGGAGCCTGACTTGCTGGCGCTTGGTCTATCTGCAACAGACAGCATCGGGCACTCCTACGGGCCTTTTAGTCAGGAAGCCATGGACCATCATCTGCGGCTGGACCGCATGCTGGGAGATTTCCTGGAGGTGCTGGATAGACAGGTCGGTCTCGACAACACTGTCATAGCCCTGAGTGCAGATCATGGTGTGATGCCGCTGGCTGAAGAGTTACAGAACCGTGGAGTGGATGCAAAACGGTTTGACTCGAGTGCATTCTGGAAGCGTGCTGAACCTGCTATTACGTCCTGCAGTTCCGGTGCTGTGGATGAAGTGGTTGCCACTGCCAGTGGCAGGCAACTGCACTGGAACCTTGAACAGTTGGGCAATCTTGGCATTGATCGTGGCAAGGCCAGTGAGTGCGTGGCTGACTGGCTAAGCAAGCAACCGGAAGTTGATACCGTAGTGACCGCCGAGCAACTACTGGAGGGGCAGGGTTCCGATATAACTACGCTGTTTGTGAATTCTTTTTACGAGCAACGATCGCCCCACATCCAAGTCCACTATCGTGAGTACCTGTTCCCCGGTGGGCCGCGTGGAACCAGTCACGGCAGCGCGCATGCTTACGATCGCAAGGTGCCGGTATTGGTGGTAGGCCAGGGTGTTGCAACAGGCAGCTATTCGGTTCCGGCAGGGCCGGAGGATATCGCGCCGACCCTGGGAAAAATGCTGGGGCTTCAAATGCCACTTGAATCCGACACCCGCATCCTTTCCGAAGCATTGCTTTCGGAATTAGGTAAACAGGTGCCATGAACTGGGCAAAATGTGCTTGCTGGCCTTCTGAATATTCACGAAAGCTTGACGGGCAAACCGGAGCAGTAATTCACCAACTGACCAGCCATCCCTCGGTTTCTCACCCTACATACTTCCTGCAGTGTTCATTCACAACAGACCAGCGACACCTGCTTTTTACGGGATATCGCAGTGGTACTGCCCAGTTATTTGCGGTAGGCTTTCCTGATGGAGAAATCAGACAACTGACCGATGGGGAGCCGATCCATCCCTTCTCGCCTACTATCACCGCAGGCAACAGGGTATTGTTCAGTCGAGGTGGAAGCCTGTTGTCCCTGGATCTTGAAACACTGGAAGAAGCTCTGATCGTTTCCACGGGTGGTCAGCTAGGTGAATGTTCCCTCAGTCCCGATGGAGGCTGGTTCGTGGCAGCTTGCAAGCGCCGAAGCAGTTGGGGTCTTGTGGTTGGCACCGTGAATGGTAGCCATCTCGATTTCATTGAATTTCCCCGCACTGTTATTCACCCCCAGTTCAACCCGCTGGAGCCGGAGTGGATCGAATTTGCAGGCGATCCTGCACCGCGCATGCACCGGGTACGTCGGGACGGCAGAGACCTGGAATGCCTCTACGAGCACGGCAATGATGAATTCATCGTGCACGAGACATTCCTGGGAGAGAGCCGGGACCTGGTGTTTTGTGTCTGGCCTTATGCGCTCAAGAAGATGGACTGGGAAACCCGGGAAATCAATACGATCAGTGAATTCAACTGCTGGCATATCACTCCCAATCGGGATGGCAGCAAGATCGTTTGCGATACGGTTCATCCGGATATCGGCCTGCAACTGATTGATGCAATCACTGGCAAGAAGGAAACGGTCTGTCACTCAAAGGCGAGTTCACAGGGCACCCAGTGGAAAACATCCCACTATGCAGTTGCTGAAGACTGGGAGCGGGCTCGTAGTGCCGTTGAGAAAAAGCAGTCGCTGAGCTGGATGGAAATGGCAGCAGACTCGGTTTACGGCCCGCAGTGGACACATCCGCATCCTTCATTCTCAAGGGATGAGACGATGGTGGTTTACGCCAGCGACTACAGCGGCTACACGCAGGTCTATGTTGCGGAAGTCAACGGATGCCATCACTGACCGTCTTCGAGTTCCGGAATATCAAACAGTGACCGGAAGTTGCGGCTGGTCTGCTCGGCCACCTGTTCGGATTCAAGGTTCCGGACAGTTGCCAGCATGCGGGCAGTCTCGACGACGAAGCGCGGTTCATTGCGACGAATCTTACGGTACGGGGCCGGAGTCAGGTAAGGCGCATCGGTTTCCACCAGATATCTGTCCAGTGGTACCCAGCGAGCGGTTGCACGCAACTCGGCAGAACGCTGGAAGGTCAGAATTCCTGCAAAAGACAGCAGGAAGCCCATGTTCAGGCACTGCAGTGCCTGTTCGGAATTGCCTGAAAAGCAGTGCATGATGCCACCCAGGCCGTTTCCAGCCCAGTGCTGGTCAAGCAGGGACAGGGTTTCATCCCAGGCATCACGGGTATGAATCACGATGGGCAATTGTTTTGCAGAGGCTATCTCCATTTGCCGGATGAAGGCAATTGTCTGCGCTTCACGTGGTGAATTGTCGTAGTGAAAGTCGAGCCCGATCTCGCCGATGGCAAGTACATCCGGATGGGTGCAGAGTGCTTCCAGACTGTCTGCTGTTTCCAGATCAAACTTGCGGGCATCATGTGGATGGACACCTACTGTGGCGCCGATGTCTTGATGGGATTCTGCGAGACGAACAGCTGTGTCAATATCCTGGGGACAGGTTCCCGTACCAATGGTCAGCATATAGCCGACTCCGGCTTCACGGGCATCTGTGATGACCTTTTCACGGTCGGCATCAAAGGCACTGCTGTCCAGATGGCAATGGGAATCAATGAGCACTTTGAGTTCGAATTGCGAATCTGAAATTAAAGGGCTCAGTGCAGGCGTGCGCCTACTGGAGTGTCCTTATCAAAACCTGCCAGGTGTGGTGTCTCATTTGCGAGTGAGGCAGCTATGATCATCCCCCAGGAGATCTGCCCCATCATTTTTCGGGCTTTCAGGTTGGCTACGACTGCGACCTTGCGACCAACCAGATCTTCCGGAGCGTATGCTTCCGCAATCCCTGCCAGAATATTACGGGGTTCTGTTTCCCCGATGTCGACCTGCAAACGGAGCAGCTTCCTGGACTTTTTTATTTTTTCTGCTGTCAGTACCTGTCCGACCCGGATATCGACCTTGGCGAAATCGTCAATCGCGATTTCGGGTGTATCAATCTTGATCCCCATTGAAGCCGGTTGACTGCCCAGCAGCCTGGCCTGCTCCACGAGGGCTTCTCCTTCCAGCTCTTCCATGCACCTGATGGATTGCTCGACATCCAGACGAGGGAACAAGGCTGTCTGCTGTCCTACTGCAGTTCCAGGCTGGAGGCTACCCCAGGCAAGCTTGTCAATGCGCTGTTTTGAGAGAACTGATTCCTGCCCGAGCAGGCTCCAGACCAACTGCGCAGACTGGGGGATAACCGGTGACAACAGGGCGCTGGCAATGCGCAGTGCTTCTGCTGCAGCATATAGAGTCATGGCAAGCTGCATCTGGTTGTCGTCAGACTTGGCGAGAACCCAGGGTTTGTGCTCGACGATGTACTTGTCCACCTGTCTAAGCAGTCCCCAGACACATTCGAGTGCTTTTGAAAACTCGAACTTGCGGTAATGTTCAATAGTTTGGTCAATGGTTTGCTTTGCCAGTGCAGGTAGCCCGCCAGCATCGCCACCCTTTGCAGCGGGAATCTGGCCGTTGCAGTAACGGGAAATCATTGAGGAGGTGCGGCTGGCAAGATTACCGATGCCGTTGGCGAGGTCGGCGTTGTAACGCACTACCAGTGCTTTGTAGGAGAAGTTGCCGTCCTGTCCGAACACAATTTCCCGCAGCAGGTAGTAGCGCAACCCTTCAATGCCGACAACCTCCTTGATTGGTCTTGCCCGCACAATATTCCCCTTGGTTTTCGACATCTTGTCGCCCTGGAAGATCAACCAGCCGTGAGCCCAGACTTGCCTTGGTAATGGCAGTCCGGCGGCCATCAGAAAGGCGGGCCAGTAGAGAGCATGAAAACGGATGATTTCCTTGCCCACAAGTTGAACATCGGCAGGCCAGAGCTGTTCCCAGCGATCCTTGTCATTGCCTTCGATACCATAGCCGATCGCACTCAGGTAGGTGGTCAAGGCATCGAACCAGACATAAAAGACATGTCCGGGGTCAATGGGTAGCGGGATCCCCCAGCGCAGGCTGGAACGACTGATTGAAAGATCCCTCAGCCCGCCACGCACGAATGACAACAGCTCGTTGCGTCGAGACTCGGGCTGAACGAACTCAGGCTGCGACTCGTACAGCTCAATCAGTTTTTCCTGATAATCAGAGAGCCGAAAGAAATAGTTCTCCTCGGTCACAGTCGTGATCATCTCCGGATCCGCAGTGGCGGCCTCCTCATCGGTCACGAAGGCTTCATCGCCAAGGTGGTACTTGCCTGTGTAGGAGTCCTTGTAGATAGCTCCGTTGTCGAGGCAACGCTTGAAAATCTTCTGGACGGCGCGGGCATGTTGCGGGCTTGTCGTACGCTGAAAAAAGTCGTATTCCAGCCCTAACTCGTCCCATTCCTTGCGGAATTCTGTCGAGATCCTGTTGGTGAATTCTACCGGTGTCAATCCGGCTTCTTCTGCGGATTTCGCAACTTTCTGGCCGTGCTCGTCTGTTCCTGTTGTCAGGTAGGCATCGTCCCCGAGCATTCGCCGGAATCTCTTGATGGTGTCAGCCGCAATGGTGGTATAGGCATGGCCAATATGCGGGGCAGCATTGACATAGTAAATCGGCGTTGTGATGTAGAACTTGCTCATGATCCTGGTATATTCAATTAGTCTCGCACGCGCTGGAGATGCCCCTGCGTCCCGGTGACTTAGTGAGACCGGTCCAATGACCCAGGTTGTCAGTTGTCCTGGTTGCGCAGGAATTCCTGATTAGCCTGCTGCCAGATTTCCTTGAACGGTACGTTATTGTCCTGGGCAAGTTGGCGGCAGTCCTCGTACTCCGGTGCATGATTGAGTGTTTTACCGTTCTCTCCAGAGACCTTGATACGAACCTTTCCATAGGTAGTACTGACTTCCTGCCAGTGGCGCTCGAGAACACGCCGTTGGGCAGACGTTTCCCGTATGCCCAGAGTGGTTGTCTCTGAAAAGATCAATCTGGACAGAGAGGTGCGCATGTCTGGAGAGGCCAGAACGGTCAAAGTGAACCCTGGACGGTTCTTCTTCATGTGGACAGGCGTCAGGGTAACATCCAGAGCACCAGCAGCCAGCAAGCGTTCCATTGCGTAGCCGGCTGCCTCAGGTGTCATGTCATCGATATTTGCTTCCAGCACCCAGATGTTATCTGTTGTGGAGGCATTGTCATCAATCTCTCCGATCAGTACCCGGAGCAGATTGGCACGTTCGGGAAAATCCCCCGATCCTGCACCATAGCCACTGGCACTGAGCTGCATGGCGGGCATTGCTCCGAAGGAATCGCTGAGAGTGGTGGCAAGTGCTGCACCTGTCGGTGTTGTCAATTCTGTCTGGGGTCCCTCGACATAGGTTGGAATACCTTCAACAAGGCGGGCAGTGGCGGGTGCCGGTACGGGCATCACGCCGTGTGCTGCCTTGACGGTTCCGCTTCCCAGATTGATGGGAGAGCATTGGATGCGCTGGATATCCATTGCGTCGAACCCGGCGCAGGCTCCCACGATATCGGTGATTGCATCCCATGCACCGACCTCGTGAAAATGCACTTTCTCAACGGGAACTCCGTGAGCTTGTGCCTCGACTGTCCCAAGTCGTCGAAAGACACGCAAGCTGTTTTGCTTGACCTTTTGAGTCAGTGTGGAATCCTCGATAATCTTCTCGATCGCGGAAAGCGACCGATGGGGATGATCTCCTTCGGTTTCCACAAAAACCTGTGTTGCTTGCAGCCCACCTCGTTTAGTTTTCTCAGTGCGTACCTTGACGCCTTTCAGCTTCAGGCTGGCCACGGTATTGCGCAAGACTATCGGGTCGAGTCCGGCATCAACCAGTGCCCCGAGTAACATGTCTCCGGCAATACCGCAAAAGCAGTCGAGATAGCAGATTTTCATGAGTAGTATCGTTTAGATCCAAACGGTGGAAAGTCACCCTTCCTATCATACGGAAGGGTCAAGAACCTGATCATTGGGTACTCTCAGCTGCCGGAACGGTTGTGTTACTGACCAGTTCCAAAAAGGCTTTTGATGCCTGTGACAGAATCCTCTGTGCAGGACAGATGAGCCGGATACTGCGCTCCATAAAAAGCTCACGGACGTTAATTCCCTTGAGGGAACCATCCAGGATCTGCTGGGCAACACACATCTTGGGCAAGAAGGCTACACCGAGATTCTGCTGGACCAGGCGGCGGATGGTTTCTATCGTTGGCATTTCGATGGCCATGTTCAAAGGTACCTGGTGGTTTCGGAATGCCTCGATGACTCGCGCACGGTAAGGAGACACAACGTTATGTGCAATGAAAGTTTCCTGCCCGAGTTCCTTGATGCTGATATGTCGGCGTTTTGCCAGTTGGTGCTGTGGGGACACTATGAATGTCAGCCGGTCCTGGTACAGGTTAAATACCGTCAGCTTGGGATCCATGGGGTCATAACTGATGGCACCAAGCTCGAGCGAACCGTCCAGCACGTACTCCGGGATGTGACTGGACTGGCTGCGGCGAAGCTCAATATTGATGCTGGTATGCTTGCGCCTGAACTCCTCGAGGGGTCCCAGCAGGTAAAGAGCGGCGGATTCATTGGCCCCGATGGTTAGTTTGCCGGCCTGCAGGTCGCGTAGTTCAACAAGGTCTGTTGCCAACTTGCTTTCGAGCCCCTGGAAACGGTTGGAGTAGTCGGCCAGGAGTTTTCCAGCATCGGTCAGGTACATGGTTCGAGTGGAGCGGTCAATCAGTTGCACACCAAGGTCTTCCTCAAGTCTTTTCAGTGCCAGGGAGATAGCCGGTTGGGTTCGTCTCAGCTTTTGTCCTGCACGGGAAAAGCTCCCTTCCTCGGTCACGACCTGGAAAACCTTCAGTAACCCTAAATTCATAAATAATATTTATTATAAATCGTATTATTATTAATTTGCAAAATTAGCCTGAGTAAGTTGTAGTTAAAGAATCAGGAGTAGCCAATCCATGTCAGAACAAGTATTCATTTTTGATACGACGCTTCGAGACGGAGAACAGTCTCCGGGCTGCAGCATGACGACACCAGAGAAACTGCAGATGGCCAGAATGCTAGTCGAGTTGGGAGTGGACATCATTGAAGCAGGTTTCCCGATTGCTTCGGACGGGGCTTTCGAAGCGGTCCGGGCGATCTGCCAGGAGCATCCCGATTCACGCATTGCGGTACTGGCACGAGCGATGCCACTGGATATCGAGCGGGCAGCAGCATCGGTTGAAGGCCATCCCAAACCCTGTATACATTGCTTCATAGCAACCAGTGAGATCCACCTGAAGTACAAGTTCGGCAAGACACAAGAGCAGGTTTTGGAAGAAGCTACCAGTGCTGTTGAGCTAGCCAAGCAGTACTCCGACGATGTGGAATTTTCAGCGGAAGATGCGACACGGACGGAAATCGGTTACCTGTGCCAGATTGCCGATGCGGCTGTGAACGCCGGAGCCACCATCATTAATATTCCTGACACCGTCGGGTACATGACTCCGGATGATTATGCGGAGAAGATTGCTCGCCTTGTGGAGACCGTGGATAACCGAGCTATTGTGAGTGTGCACACGCATGATGATCTGGGGCTGGCGGTTGCAAATGCGATTGCAGCTTTGCACGCAGGAGCCCGCCAGATCGAGTGTGCAGTCAACGGGATTGGAGAGCGAGCAGGGAACTGCTCTCTGGAGGAAGTAGCCGTGATCATGAAGGTTCGTCATGACCGTGTGCCATTCCACTGCAAGGTTAATACCGAGAAGATATTCGAAACAAGTCAGGCACTCACTGAGTGCATTGCATTCGGACCCCAGCCAAACAAGGCCATCGTGGGTCGCAATGCGTTTGCACATGAAGCTGGAATCCACCAGGACGGTTTTCTGAAACATCCCACGACTTACGAAATCATGACTCCGGAATCAGTCGGAGTCCCGGCTTCACAACTGGTTCTTGGAAAGCACAGTGGTCGCCATGCCTTGCACCAACGTGTTACTGAACTGGGCTATGGCAATATGGACAGGGAGCGGATCGGCAAGGTCTACAGGGCCTTTGTGGCCCTGGCGGATCGTCGCAAGGGGCTGACTGACGAGAATATTGAGGAAGTGCTGGAGAATCTCGGTTTCAGCAAGGTTGGGCGGGCTGAGAAAGTTGCTGTTTGAGGATTCAGAGTAATTCTTCTGATGTCGAAGGTCGGCTCAGGACTGGCTCACTGTAACTAATCGATTGCATTGTTCGCCTATTTCCACTTATTGGGGCTTTCACAGGTTGCTAACTGTACTGTTTACAGCAGCCATGTATCTTTTGCGATATTTTAATGGCCTGGAGGTTTCATGGCTCATCAGTTTTTAGGATTATTGGCCAGTTCACTGAGCATCCTTATGGTTGTTTCTCCTTTGTTAAATGGGCAGAACAGCTCGATTCAGATTCGTGTCCTCTCCGGTGAGGATGGAATCAACAACATCAGCAAGAACGTTGCGGCCGAAATGGTAATTGAGGTGATCGACGCAACAGGCAAGCCGGTTCCGGATGCTAAAGTGACATTGCGTTCGCCAGCAACGGGACCAAGTGTCATATTTTTTGGAGCATCAAGAACGACCACCATGTCAACGGATGAGATGGGCAGGATCCGTGTTGACGGGGTACTGCCCAATACGGAGGTTGGTGCTTTTCAAATTGATGTTGAGGCTGAATACAGCAGTATGACGGCTGCAGCGGTAATCTCACAGTCCAATGGAGTTGCAGCTAGCGAGCAGAAATCCAAGCGGACTATTGGTTGGAGACTGATTGCGGCACTTGCTACAGCGGCGGTCATCGCTGTGGTAGCCGCTACTCTTCGCGGTCGCTGACACCCTGACAGTTGAGTCACAAAGGGTTGGTGGTCGTTGAATTCTGGCCCTGGAACTGAGTTACAAGTCAGATTCGGATGTTCCAGCGGGATCTTCAGTCCAAGACTCTACAATCAGATGAGTTCCTGGCAATTCCGACTTATAGGAATCGACAACGTCCTTTGCTTACGTGTGCGACGTCGGCCAAATCAGGTCTGAGGCCGACAGCCTTAAGCTCTTCGTCGTGGCAGGTAACGCAGTAGTGATTGAGCGCTTGAGGGTACATCGACACGGGTGCGACCGAAAAGGCTGGTTCGATTCCTTGAGCAAAGCTTCCTTGGGCCAAGGATAGTAGGCAGACAGACTGCAAGCCGCTATTCACCACCCCCGCCGGCTTTTGCAGATCAATTTGTACATAGCCCGGGGTGCCTACAGTGGCTAGTTTGATAGTGGTTTTGCGATTGGCTCCGTGGATGGTGGCCGTTTGCGGGTGTGTGGCGGCACTGCCCTCTACCAGCCGAAGATGATCTTCTCGCGGTAAAAAAGTCGGGCTGTGAAGCCCAGACACACGAGCGTGGCGGCACTAATCGTCACGGTGGAGGCTGCGAAGGACAACAACGAAGGGATGTCTCCCTCAATGGCGTTGGTAACGAGAATGTGTTGCCCGAGGAGCGGAATGAGGGTCATCCACGGAACGGGGTCGATCGGTGGGAGAGCCGAAACTAATGCCGCTAGCATGGGGAGGAACATCAGGAACGAAACGTACGTCTGGGCTTCCTTGTAGGAACGCGCAAAGGTCGCCACCAACATCTGTACCGCCGAGGAAAACAGGCCCAATGGAAGCACTGCCGCCAGAACGGCACCGATCTCGGTGGCACCCACGTCAAAGCGAATCCCCATTTCGTGCGTCGGGGCACGCTCCAATGCGATCAACCGCAACCCGAACGTGAGAACGAGGCTCACCCAGGCAAAGACGACTGACGCCAACCACTTTCCCGCCACAAGAGAGAAACGCGGTGCTGGGTTGATGAGCAATGGTTCGAGTGAACCACGCTCCCTCTCGCCAGCAGTAGTATCAATCGCGATCTGCATGCCGCGATCATGAGATCGAGTGCCCGCTGGCCGTCTTTCGGGACATCGAGCGGCAACTTCATCGTCACGGGCGCGACTCCGTCGAGAACGACCGTGCCCACGTTGCCTTCATGACGCCTCAGATAGACCGAAGCGGCGCGGGTTCCATAGGACTGGCCCCACAAATTGATCTTGCCGTAACCGAGTTCGGCGCGGACTTGGTCCAGGTCGTCCATCGCGATTGGGGTCGTATAAAGACGGAGATTGGCATCGTAACTTCCTAGACATTTCTTGACTTCCTCGACAGTGATCTCAATCTCTGGACTTGTGAACGATTCGATGTCTTCCCTATCGGGCTTGCACGGAAGCCCATTAGAATCGCCGGTTCCCCGTTGGTCAACAAACACGATGTCGCGGTCTTCTTGCAACTTGCTCAGCATGGTCACGAGCTGCGAGCTGGCCTACGCCGCACTCCCGCCGGGCCCGCCCACAAGAACGAAGAGCGGATCGGGCTCGGGCTTGGTACTCAATGCGGGGTAAACAATGATTTTAAGATCAATAGTACGGCCCTCAGCGCGATCGCGGTCCTCGAATACAGTGACTCGGCCGCAGAGTGCATCGACAGGCCCATCATCGGGTCGGCACTCCTTAAGTGTGGAGGCAGGCTCGACAACAGCCGACTGCGGTCCACAGCCAGCCACTGCCATGAGGGGAGCTAGAACAAGAAGAGTTTTGATCCACTGCAAGTGGGAACCCTTGAGCTTACAGCGTTCTTCGGCAATGTCTTCAAAGAGGGCTTCTCGACCGAGAGTGAACAATGCCAACACCAGACTGAACTTCACCCTGGGTAAACACAGATCTAATTTACTATCAACAAGATAGAATTAACAGGTTATAGCATCTGGTACACTCAGTTCAATTTCACGTCGAATAGCTCAACTGCCCGGTGCTGCAGGGGCGTTGGGCGAGTGAACGACACGAACGGATTTACTCCTTTCAGTTGAGGGTGGATATGGTTTTTGGTCAAGGTGGCCAAGTCACCCAGAAGGGTGCGAAAACTGGGGGCCGGGAATTTATCACCAGTCTTTTTCGTGCGGGCTTGCTGCCGCGTTTCAGGGGAAGGTTTGGCAGGGGCTACCGGGGATGTGTGTTACGCTCCAGCTCCAGAGGATTCTCCAGTGATCTTGCGGTATCAGATCCAATGGGTCAAGTTCAGTTTCACCCAAGGCCCCGGTTTTGGGCTTGTTATAGAACTCAAGTACATCGTTGAGTGTTTCAATCCGGCCATCGTGCATGAGCGGAGGGAGGATTCAGTTTGCTGGTGACTGGGCATGTAACATCGCGGGAAGTGGACATGCTTTGATTTAATTTTTCCGGCACTCCGGATGTGCAGTTGAATACCCCTTTCCTGGGAGCAGATGTTTCCGAAACTTTCAATTATTATTACTCCGGGAGCCAGTTGTTCAATTTTGGCAGCCATTTTACAGCAACCGCCAGTTTCACAATGTATGAGGGTCAGCTTGTTGACCTGAACTCTGTTTCCGTGACGGCTCGAAATGCTACGAGGGACTTGAGCCCTGTATCATTAGTCCTGAACAACCAGGAAGAATCGGGTTGCGAGTCGACTGACACGGTTTACTTGACTTTCCATTTCCTGTAAAGATTCCGGATCCCGGCAGGTCTCCAACTACAAGGTTGGTTGATTCCTGAAAGTGAGTGAATCGTACCTTTCGATCTAACATGGTTGCCCCAGTGGACAAGCAATGGCTAACTCGCTATGCACCGAGTCCTACCGGGCACACACATCTTGGGCATGTTGCTCATATGCTCTATGTGTGGGGTTTTGCGGAAGTGCTTGGAGCCGATGTGCTGCTACGCATCGAAGACCACGACAGGCAGCGCTGTCGGCCGCAATATGAGGCCGCAATCCTGGATGACCTGGACTGGTTGGGTTTTGAGCCTTCCAATATTTTGCAACAGGAGCGGTGCGATTTCCGGCAAAGCAATTGCGATGTGGTCTACGAAACAGTATTACAAGATCTGTCGAATAGAAATCACGTTTACCGATGTGCCTGCAGTCGGAAAGACTTGCAGGATGAGGGGCTCTCCAGTCATGAAAAAGAGTTGGTTTACACGGGGAAATGCAGACAGGCGAAAGTTCCTGCCGACACTCCGCACGGACTGCGAATTCAATGGGCAGAGGATGCAGGACCTGTATCGTTTTCAGATGGTCTTCTTGGCGAGCAGCAACAACAACCGGAGCTGCAATGTGGCGACATGCTGCTACGAGACAGGCTTGGACAGTGGACTTACCAGTTTGCGGTAACAGTGGACGATATCCGGCATGGCGTGAATCTGGTTGTCCGTGGTGAAGATCTTCTGGAGTCAACAGGTCGACAGATTCGGCTTGCTGACATGCTGGGCAGGAAAGAACGACTGCAGTTCTTGCATCACCCGCTGGTGAAAGATGTTGCAGGGATCAAGCTGAGCAAGCGCCAGAAGTCTCCAACCTTGCAGGATCTGCGGCTACAAGGAAAAAGCCACGAAGAAGTCCTGGGTGAAGCCGCCCAGGCGGTCGGATTGCTCGCAGTCTACAGGCCCCTGAAGCGATCGGAGATCACAGGGCTGGTGGAGCAGAGCCACAAGGATGCACCGCTGACCCTGCAGGAGAATGGTTTGCCAACAGGCTTGTATCAGCGGGGGTAGGGCTTTCTGGGCATTTCTATTGTGAGGCAGTGTTCCCTTAACCTTGATGCAGCAATCGAACCAACGTGGTGGTGCAGCTCCTCAAGCTTGTAGTGAGCTCTTGAATCTACTGTTTCCGTCTTGTTGCTCGCAACCTGCAGGCTGGTCGTGATAATCAGACCTTTTTGTTCGTTATAGATGTGCTTGATGATCTTGTTGACGGTATCAACAACCCAATCGGAGGGGTGAAACTCGCCGATACCATCCAGAACTACGACATCTGCCTGTTGCAGGCGATCCCAGGCGGCAGTACTGGCTTCAATAACTGCAGGATTGTTGTCGAAACTCTTTCGCAAGGTCTCGATAAGGTTCTGGTAGTCGAAGTAAGCGCAGGTAAAGCCACGCTCGGCGAGGCGTTTCATGGTTGCAACTGCCAGGTGAGTTTTTCCGACACTTGCCCCGCCCGTGATCATCACACCCTTGGAGTTGCATACGGGGTACTCGGTAGCAAAGCTTTGCAGGTCAGTGAGTACGCTGATGAGTGCATTGTATGCATCCGGATCTTCGCTTCGATTAGATGCCTTGAAGTTGTCGAAAGTGGAATTACGATGTCTTTTCGGGATTCCCAGCTGGTCTTCGAGGAAGGTTGACTCGTTTTTTCTGAAGCATTCACAGCGCTTGGCAATGACCCCTTTGGATGTCTTGACCTGGATCCAGGTGGTACCCCCGCACTTGGGGCACTCACGTTGTTGAGCGGATGCTTGCGTCACTGCTTTGACTATCCTATTCGATTACGATCAGTGTGTCGCCCGCTGCTACGGTATCGCCGTCCTGCACCCGTACTGCTGTGATCCGACCGTCAAATGGTGCACTTAGTTCGTTCTGCATTTTCATGGCCTCAACGACAAGCAAGCCCTGATTGCGCTGCACTTGATCTTCTTGCTTTACATAGACGTTCAAAACCTTGCCAGACATCACGGCTTTTACGATGTGCTTGCCACCGGTTACAACATCCACTGCATCACGAGGCAAGGCTCTTGGATCAATGAAATGTATATCAAGACTGGCTCCAGAGACAGTGGCCATGTATTTGCCATTGCCCTTGGGCTCAATGTGTATGGCATGCTGGTCATTGCCGATAAGAACGGAATATTTGTTTTTGCTTAGCTGGGTAAGATCAAACCCGGTTTCCCTGTCATTGAAATTGCAAATACCCTCTGCGACCTGAATGTTCCTGGGCTGGCCATTGACGGTCAGTTTGTAAGATTTCACCAGTCCTCTCCACTGTTTCTTGTCAGGGATTGCCGACCCATAGATTTCCAGAGCGAGGGCCGATTAGCTTGTCGGGAAGATTGCTGTCCCTTTGTCCGGGACTCTGCGTGGATAACAGCCAGGATGGCAGCCAGTTCGGCTGCCATTGAGGGTGCTGCAGCCTCGACAGCTGCTGATTCGAGCGCTTCGCCTAAAAAATTCGTGTGGATGTCCCCAGCCTGGAACCGGGAATCTCCCAGGAGTTGCTGGAAAAATCCCAGTGTAGTGGCGATTCCACCAATTGCTGACTCATGCACTGCCTGTTGCAGCTTTCGAATCACGGCCATCCTGTCCGGAGCCCAAGCCGACAGCTTGGCAATCAGGGGGTCATATTCCAGTGGCACAACCCAGTCATTGGCAGCCCCGGAATCAACCCGGATACCAGGGCCATGTGGCAAATCAAGGGATGTGATGCGTCCTGGTGAGGGCATGAAATTGGCGTTAGGATCCTCGGCATAAATGCGGCATTCCATAGCGTGTCCCCTGCAGTGGATGTTTTCCTGTTTCATCCGGAGTTTCTGCCCGTTGGCTATCAGGATCTGCTGCATGACAAGATCAATACCCGTAACCCACTCTGTGACAGGATGTTCGACTTGCAGGCGGGTGTTCATCTCAAGGAAATAGAAATTGTACTCGGCGTCCATGAGAAACTCTACTGTGCCAGCATTGGAGTAATCGACAGCCTTGGCAGCTGCCAAGGCTGCGGCATACAAGGCTTCTTGAATGGCCGGGTTAGCGGAGACCAGTGGGGAGGGTGTTTCTTCAAGAATTTTCTGATGGCGGCGTTGCAGGCTGCACTCGCGCTCACCGAGGTGAACTATGTTGCCATGCTCGTCAGCAAGAATCTGTACTTCGACATGCCGGGGTTTGATAATCGCTTTTTCAAGGTAAACCGCACCGTTGCCGAAAGCCTGGGTAGCTTCGCTCTGTGCTTGCTCAAGAGCTCTTGGCAAGTCTGCCGGACCGTGAACCATGCGCATGCCCTTGCCTCCGCCCCCTGCCGCTGCCTTGAATATTACGGGGTACCCGAATTTCGCAGCCAGTGAAGCAGCCTGGCTGGCATCCTCAATAACCGTTGAGGTTCCCGGGACTACTGGGATATTAGCTGCTAGCATCAACTCCCTGGCGCGAGTCTTGATGCCCATGGTGCGGATTGCATCAGGTGAGGGGCCGATGAAGCAGATGCCCGCTTTCCTGCAGGATTCAGCAAAGTCTGCGTTTTCACTCAGAAATCCGTAGCCCGGATGAATTGCATCGGCTCCGGCAAGCCTGGCTGCATGAATGATGCGCTCAATTTGCAGGTAGCTTTCTGAGGCTGGAGCGGGACCGATAAGGTATGCTTCATCGGCCATCCGCACATGCAATGATGTGCGGTCAACCTCGGAATAGACAGCCGCCGTGGCAATGCCCATCTGATGGCAAGTCCGAATCACTCTTACGGCAATTTCCCCGCGATTCGCAATAAGGACTTTCTGTAACATGACCGATTCGTGATTGTATCCGCGAGAGTGCAGCCTTGAGTTGCTGTTGGGCAGAACTCAGTTCACGTAAAGAAAAGAGTTCAGATTGAACATTGCCAAGGCAAACTCATGCAGTGGATTATGCTCCAGGAAAGTGAGTGCGAGTTCCTTTTCATGACTACCAGGCAGCCGACCTGTCGTGAGCAGATAGGCGCGATCAACCAACTTCCCTGGATCATCCCCAGCTTCGCGATCAAGCCGGGATGCGAACAATGTAGCGATGTTGTTTGCAATGCGACCGTTCAGTAATTCCAGGGATTGAGGTGAATGAGTGCTAGTCTCGCGACGGGCACAACTGGTGAGCATTGCAGGTTGATCAAAGGCTTCCATGAACGGCAGTCTGAGGTTACGTTTTGCAATCAGGTAGATCGACCTGCGGTTGTGTTGGGCCGGGTCTGGATCCACGAGCCACTGGGTGGGATCGTACATCAGATCGATGAGGGAGTTGTCGACAGATAGCATGATGCTCTTGCCGCCATAACCAAGGTTGAGATTTCCGGATGCAGCCAGCATGGAGTCCCGGATTTCTTCGGCACTCATGCGGCGTGAGGGACCTCGCCAGAGTAGTTTGTTGTCAGGATCCTTTTCTTCGGCAGCGGATTGGCCCTGAATATTCTTCGAAGCCTGCCGATACGTGCTGCTTGTCAGGATCATGCGATGAATACGCTTGAGCCTCCAACCACCTGACACCAGCTCGTTGGCAAGATAGTCAAGTAACTCCGGGTGGCTGGGACGGCCTCCCATGAACCCGAAATCATTGGCAGTTTTTACAATGCCCTGTCCAAAGTAGACTTGCCAGATTCTGTTCACCATGACCCTGGCAGTCAACGGGTGGTCAGGCTTGGTAATCCAGTCAGCCAGATGCGATCTTGGTTTTGCGACATCCTCCGGTTGCGTTGGAACGTCATCCTCTAGCAGCACACCCAATGGCCGGGGATTGACAGCTTGCCCTTTCTTGGTGAAGTCTCCGCGATTGAGTACGTGGATGGTAGTAGGTTCCGCAGTGTCGTTCTGAATGGTGGCCAGGGTCGGTGGTGGTGGAGGCAACTGTGCCTCAAGTTCATCGTGTTCTGTTTGTAGCTTTTTATGGTCCTCACCTTCAGCCAGCTTGATCTTGCTGCGCAGGCTTTTCATCTTGGCAGCGGTTTCCTTGGTCTGCTTCTGCCATTCCTCGATCGACATACCACCAGCGAAGACGATATTCACTTCGCGGGAAGCCCCGAAGTAGGCTTGCAGCCGGTAGTAATCCACTTGTCGGATCGGGTCGTACATATGGTCGTGACAGCGGGCACAGCCTACCGTCAAGCCGAGCAGGGCAGTGCCGACAATGTCTGTACGTTCCGTGAGGACTTCGTTGCGGCTGGAGGCCACTTCCTGGTTGCCCGCGTTGCGGCGGACCGGGGCTAGCCGGTTCAGCCCCGCAGCAATCAGCAACTCGCGATTCGACTCAAGCTGCGGACCCCCTGCTATCATCTCGTCCCCGGCCAGTTGCTCACGGATGAACTGGTCGTAGGGTTTGTCGGCGTTCAGGGAGTTGATGACGTAGTCTCGATAGCGCCAGAGTCCTGGAAGATAGCGATCATATTCAAACCCTTCGGTTTCGGCAAAACGAACCATGTCCAGCCAGTGTTGGGCACCCTGCTCGCCATAACGGGGGCTGGCCAGCAGACGGTCAACGAGCCTTTCCCAGGCACTGTCGGAGGTATCAACCAGGAATGCTGTCAATTCTTCAGTAGAAGGTGGCAGCCCGGTTACATCCAGGAAGATGCGACGAACCAGGGTGCTGCAGTCTGCAGCCTCAGAGGGCCGTAAGTCTTTTTTGAGCAGTTGTTCCAGGACGAAGGCATCGACTGGCAAACTGCCCCATGAAGAATCAGTTGCAGGGGCTATGACAGCTGCTCTGGGTTGAAATGCCCAGTAATTACGCTCCCTCTCCCTGTAATCTGCCGCTTGCAGGCCAGCAGCCAGAACCAAGCCACAAGGTACAAGACTTGAAACCCGCAAAATCACTGAAATCTCCAGCCCGATTGTAGCCCATCAAGTGGCAGTAAAGACTTTGGAAAATGTCATACGGACGGAGCAATAGAGCTTTTCAACTCTTGCCGGAACCCAGCAAAGTGCTGATCCAGCGTGTGTCCGGACTATACTCAAGGGCGATTTTCACACTGATGGTGAGAGGGATAGACAGCAGCATGCCAGCCCCGCCCAGGAGCCAGCCCCAGAAGACCAATGACAGGAAGACGATTAGCGGGGAGAGACCCAGTCCATCACCCATGAAATGCGGTTCAATGAGGCTGCCAATCGTGACATTGATTACTGTATAGCCCAGTGCGACCAGCAAGGCGGTGGTTATGCCGTACTGCAGAAATGCCATCAGAAATGCAGGAACCGCGGCGATAAAGGATCCTATGTTCGGGATGTAGTTGAACAGGAATGCAAGCAAAGCCCAGAAAAGGGCATAGTTGACATCCAGAATTATCAACCAGATCAAGGCTGCCAGACCGGTCGAAAAACTGGTTACTGTCTTGATGGCCAGGAAATGCCGGACGCTGGATGCGATCTGCAGGAAACCTGTCCAGGTCGAGTCCAGGTCTCCGAAAGCGGCTGACAACTTGTCAGGGAAGTGGGAAGCTTCAAGCAACATGAACAGGACAATCAGAAAGATCAGGAAGGTCTTGGCCAGAATGGTCCCGAACTGTCGCAATGTCCTGCCAGCAATATCGACTGCTGAGCCACCATCTAACAAGTTCCAGAAATCGATTGATGCGACAGTTATACCGTAACGTTCCAGAAACTCGCGTAGGCCTTCAGTGGACAATGCCATTTGATCTTCCAGACGGTTCTGGTAGCCGGGTAGTACCTCCGTAAAATCCTGTAATGAACTGATTGCGATGACACCAATTGATGTCAGGCTTCCCATGACGACCATAACAACGATCACGATGGCCAGGATTCTCGGTATGTGGTAGCGCTGCAGCCAGGTCACAACTGATCCGCTCAAGATGGCGATGAATACCGACAACAGGCATGGAATCACGATATCGGCAGCTGCCCGGATACCGGCCAGGATAATGACGATGGCGGCGCAGACGAGAATTTTCCGCCCAATGCTGTAGGCACTTGTTTCCATGGGTGAGAGCGAAAAAAGGAACCCGCTTGTTCACTGGACGTTCGGACTACCTGATCAGTTGCTAAATATTAGGATACTTCCTGTTGGGTATGCTTATGCTGCCGAGTAATCCCGATTCAGCTACACTAACGGGTTCACCTAGGAGGTGAGAACTGCATGTCCGCGTCGAACAGGCCTTTTTACGGTCCATTGATGATCGCCTGTTGTTTTGTGACATTCGGTCTGTCGACCGGTATTCCGTACTACAACATCGCATTCTTTTATGATTATTTCCGGGATGACCATGGCTGGACTCAGGTTCTGATAACGACTGGAGCCCCAATTGCGGTGCTATTGACCCTGTGGGTCGGACCGGTGATTGTACCCAAGGTTTCACCGCGGCGGTTGATCCTGGTTGGCACCATCCTAACTTTCCTCTCCTTACAGTGGTTTTCCCGCTTGGGCGGCAGCGAGTATGAGTACTACGCAGCCTGGTGCTTGTACATGGTCGGGTATTTTCTGTCTGGACCTATTCCACATCAGATAATTATTTCCAACTGGTACAAGAAGAAACGTGGTCGGGCCATGGGAATTACTTATGTAGGCGTGGCTGTACTTGGTGCAATCGGCACTAAACTCGCACCAGAGCTCACAAGATACATGGATTACACACAAGCCATGCAGTACCTAAGTTTGCTGATGATCATTGTTTGGCCTTTGGCACTGTTCGTGCTCCGGGACAAACCGCAGGATATAGGCCAGTTGCCAGACGGGGAATCCCCACAGGGGGCACAGGACGAAATCCAGCAGCAGGTTACCCTGCAACCGCAGGAGGAACCGCAAACGGTCAAAACCTTTGGTGAGCTAATGCACAGTATTCCGTTCTGGCTTTTGCTGGTTGGCAGTGCGCTGTCGATTGGCTCGATCGCTGCTGTGAACTTTCTGATGAAGTTCGTTTTCGAGGAACAGGGCTTTGTTGAGCAAGGTGCACGTGATGCTGTCTGGAGTAATGCTTCATTCACTTACCTGATGTCAAGTATTGCTGGTCGCCTGCTGGCTGGCTGGCTGGCAGACCACTTCCCCCGCAAGTATGTGATGCTTGCGACTTATGCAATTGTTGCGCTTGCTGTTCCACTGTTGTTCCTGGTGACTCCCGAGCAGCCAAACATGGTCTTTGTGTTTGCAATTGTCTTCGGTTTTGCAATGGGTGCAGACTACATGTTGATTCCGCTTATGGCGGCCGATTTATTTGGACTGGTTTCACTGGGAAAGGCGATGTCCGCCATTCTGCCGAGCGATACGATTATGCAATTCTGGTTGCCCTTTGGCATTGCAGGTCTTGCAGTGAGGCTGGCTGGTTACTCACAGGCTCTGTGGGCCGTGTTCGGTCTGGCTGCTGTTGGTGCATTGGCGATCGGTTTACTACCTCGCAACTCGGAACCACATGAAAAACAGGAGCAATTGCAGAAAGAGTAGATGCTCCCTGTAGCTTCCTGGACAGGGCCAGATCTGAATTGCCTGCAGCAATCGAGTAGGAGCCTGATTCCGGTTCCTCTCGGTTGCAAGAGGGTCAGTGCATGGCTGACTTCAGGGATTGCAGCCCAAGGCAACTGCTTTGGAATGAAAGGTTACCGGAGTCAGGCTATCCACCTGCTGTCCGACGCGCAGATTGGATGGTTATTGGCGAGACAGGGACATTCTGATGGTTGCCCTTGTTGCCAGTGCTGACTTGGGCAATGGCGTCCACCACTTCTTTTCCGGAGATGACCTTGCCGAATACGCAGTAGCCCCAACTGTCGCGGGCCTGATCCTTGTCCAGAGCACGGTTTGAAACATGATTGATATAAAACTGCGCTGTGGCACTGTGTGGGTCCGCTGTGCGAGCCATCGCAATGCTGTACTTCAAATTTGAGAGTGCATTGCCGGATTCGTTCTTGATAGGTGAATGTGTTGGTTTCTCGCTCATATCAGCAATCATGCCACCACCCTGGATCATGAAGTTGGGCATCACGCGGTGAAAGATGGTGTTGTCATAAAACTTCTCGTCGACATACCGCAGGAAGTTGCTGACTGTTTCCGGAGCCCTTTCGGGGTTAAGTTCGATCACGATGGCCCCCATGCTAGTGACCATGGTGACTTGGGGAATGCCGCTGGGCTCTGGGACTGTTGCTTTAGGTTCTGGCATAGGTTCCGGTTCTGGTTCTGTTTCAGGAGGTACTTCGGTTTCGCTGGGTATTTCCAATTCTGGCATGCTCTCCGTTTCCGGTTCTGCAGTCTCAGGCGGTGCTTCCTGCTTGCTACAACTGGCTAGCATTAGTAATGCAAACAAGAGGGGGAACAGGTACAGGGATTTCCTTGGCATGGATGACTCCGAACTTGACTGGTGATGTTTCCTTGAAGTAATTAAACAGTTTACATGATGTGACAGCTGCTATGACATCTTTGAGAAGTTGCAATCAAGTTGTGGCTCCGTTGCAGCTGGAGCCTGTTCCTGCCGTGCAACCGTAACAGTGCTGACCGACCATGATGCACCTCTGTGAGAGGCTCTCCAGATTGAACTCACTCAGATGCCTGGGTGCTCCGTACCCCACTTCAATATCGAGCATCTGGTTGAAATCACAATCGTATAACCTGCCGTCCCAGCCGATCGAAATCATGTTCCGGCACATCACACCTTCCAGGGCAGCCGGGTTGAAAGCATTGATCAGCTTTTCCATATACTGTTCGTAATTACCGCTGCGTATCAGGAACTCCAGATAGCGACTGATTGGCATGTTGGTAATCGTGTAAAGCGAATTGAACTCGATCCCATAACGTTTCCTCAACTCATGGTGATAATCCTCCTCAATCTCGGATTGGCTGGGAGGCAGAAAGGCACCTGTGGGGTTGTAGACAAGATTCAGGAGCAAGCTGCTGCCAGCCTTGCCGTACCCCAGGCTATTCAGCTTACGCAATGCCGCGATGGACTTTGCAAACACACCGTCTCCACGCTGGGCGTTTGTACGCTGTTTTGTGAAAGAGGGTAGGCTGGCGACGATTTCAACTTGCTGATCGGCCAAAAACTCGGCGAGGTCGGGTTGTGATTGCAGCTGCAGCACAGTCAGGTTGCAACGGTCGATCACGTGGCAACCAAGGCTGCGGACCTGTTCGACAAACCAGCGAAAGTGAGGGTTGAGTTCAGGAGCCCCACCTGTGATGTCGATAATGGCACTGCCGATGCTCCGGATCACATCGATGCACAACTCAAATGTCTCCTGCGACATGTTTTCTTCTGTACGATGTGGGCCGGCATCGACATGACAGTGCTTGCAGGTCTGGTTACAGAATTTCCCGACGTTGACCTGAACGACCTCGATACTGCAGGCAGCAAGAGGCTTAAGGTTATGTTCGGCTAGCAACTCTTCAAAGGGCTTAAGTGGTTTCAATCCGTTGTTGGCATTATTGAGAATCCGCAATTGCTGCGGGGGTGAGGCCGACAGGGTACTCAGGCTTTGTTCGCTGACGATCATAGGTTGCTTACATATGTAGCTTGTCAGTAATCTTGCGCATTTGCAGGCCATGCACAAGAGCCGAACCACCCTTGATGGCGGAAGCGACATGGACTGCTTCGGTCATCTGGTCCAGGTCGGAACCCTTTTCAAGACAGCTTTGCGTGTAGGCATCAATGCAGTAGGGGCATTGCACAGCATGTGAGACAGCCAGGGCTATCAGGCTTTTCTCGCGTTCGCTGAGAGCCCCTGCCTTGAAAACTGCACCGTACCAGTCGTTGAACCTTTCCCATAGTTCGGGGGCGTTGTTGCCCATTTCGGGAAAACGGGGCAAGTCCCCTTGATCGTAATACTCGGCCATTGGAATCCTCTCCTCTCAGCTTGGTTATCACCAATGAGTAAGTATATTCAAAACCAGGCTGTCAACAGCATACCCCAGGCATTGTCTTGATAAGGCCTGGCATTCTCAGGGGATACAGAAGCCAATGTTACACTGGCCGAAATGAAGAGATCTTACAGGTGGATGTTACGAGGAATCCTGTTTCTGCTCCCCTGTTTTCTGGCTGCCCAGGTTCCCGAAGGGTTCCAGCCGATATTCAATGGTCGCAACCTGGCCGGATGTCATGTCAGCCTGATGAATCACCATGGGGATACGAAGGAATGGCGGATTTTCGAGGAAGCAATTATTGGCAAGCAGGATCAGCAGGACAATGGTGGTGTCCTGCTATCGGATGAGGTTTATCAGGATTTTGAAGTGTATGTTGAGGTGAAGCCGGATTTCGGATGTGACGGGGGATTGTTCCTGCGCTCCAGCGGAAGTGGGCAAGCCTATCAAGTGATGCTGGATTACCTCGAAGGAGGTAATGTCGGTGGTGTTTATGGTGAACGCCTGGAGGGAGTCGAGTCGCAGAGTTCTGATAACTGGGAAAAAGCCTGGAAAAAGAACGACTGGAATGCGTTGCGAGTCAGTATTGAAGGCGAAACTCCGACCATCAAGGTCTGGATGAACGGTAAGCTGATCACCGACTTCAAGGATTCAGAAAATCACCTTCCCGGAGGCTCTTGTGAGGGGTAGCATAGCTCTGCAGGTTCACGGTGGGAATCGCTGCAAACCTGGACTGGCACACCGATTCAGGAATATTGCAGTGCGGAAACTTGAGAAGTAAACTTTGGCAGCTTTGCTGCACTGGGTGTGAAGATACTATTCGTTGCGAACTTGTTGCTGCTTTGACTGCAAGTCATGAATTGTCCTCCCAAGTGGTATCAGCACTCATCTTGCGGGGCATCAGGTAACCGACAGTACACCAGAGCAGTTCCATCACCAGGACCCACAGGCGCATGGCAATTGCCAGTGTCATAGCCGTTCCTGCTGTGACGATTTGGCTCAGTAGCAACCCCAGGATACCTTCCCGGACTCCCATCCCTGCCGGCGAGATCATCGTCATCAGAGCAGCCAGCCAGGCCAGGGCATAACTGCCGGCGATATAGCCAAGCTGGCTGCTCTGGAAGCTGGGCAAGAGGGCTTGTGCGAAAGCAGACATTGCAAATGCCAGCAGGATCCATGTGAGTACGTACATGACCCAGATCCTAAGCATATGCAAGAAGCGGATCTCGAGCCGTTGATAGCGAAGGTTCAATATTTTCGCCAGTGGCGTCAGCCAGGCATTCAACAACGGTGGGTATACAACTGCACAAGCAAGTAATGGCAATGCAAGCAAGGCAGATTTCTGCCAGCTGCTGAGTGAAGGAATTGCTGAACCAGCCAGCCAGGCAGCGGGAATGGTTGCAGCAAGCGCAGCCAGTACCATGTCGAGCATCGTTGCTGCCAGGCAGACTGTTGTTTTTACGTTGTAGCGACGGGTCAGGTAGACGCGGCTGGCAAACTGCCATATTCCACCTGGAACATAGCGACTGAGTTCCGAGTTGCGGTATACGCGATAGATCTCCGGGTAGGGCACCTTATGTCCGAATCCGCCAATCAGCAGGGTCCAGCCCAACGGACGAACCAGGTACCAGGCCATAGCCAGTACGAATGACAGAGCCAGCCAACCGACATCAAGCTGCCAGGGCTCTTGGCTGATCTGCTGCCAGTTGTTAAGGATGAACTGGCCAATAAAAAAGGCCAGAACAAGCGGAACGAGAACTTTGACTGCAGGCAGTACCAATCTAGTCACGGACATCCTCGATATTCGGAAAGGGGGTAGAATCCTTTGCAGTTCCTGGAGCGGATTGAACTTCTGCGATCCAGCCGGCGGCGGCCAGGATGACTGCACCAATACCCAACACGAGACTGATCCAGAATGAGAGGATTGCCGTCTCCAAGGTCGGGCCTGAGCTGACCATGCCTATGAGCAGCAGGACCGCAGCCAGGAATGATGCGCAGGCAGCGAACCCGAATCCGTGTGCAGGGCGCCCCTTGAACCTTGTGTGCAAGAGGACCGTACCGAGATCAAAGAAGCCTTTGATGAGACGGCTGAATCCGTACTTTGACTGGCCATGCAGACGTGGGTGATGCTTCACTTCAATCTCACCGACACGGTAGCCAAGGTGTACAGCATAAACGGGAATGAAGCGGTGCTGGTCTCCCTGGAGTTTCAGTGACCTGGCCAGCTCTCCGCGGTAGCATTTGAATCCGCAGTTCATATCCTGCAGCTGGATGCCAGTGAATTGCCTCAACAGGAAGTTGAACATCCGTGAGGCAACAACCTTGTGAACCGGATCGTGGCGGGTCTTTTTCCAGCCGGTGACCAGGTCGTAGCCTGATTCCAGTTTTTCGAGGAAGGCTGGAAATTCAGCAGGATCGTCCTGCAGGTCACCGTCGAGGGTGAAGACAATTGGAGCCCGTGTGCGGGCGAATCCTTCCGACAGTGCAACCGACTTTCCACAGGATGCACGGAACTTGACCAGTTTGATCCGTCCGGATTCGTGCAGTTGGCAGAGCTGCTCCCAGGTGCCATCAGTGCTGCCATCGTCGATGAAGATGATTTCGTATGTACCAGTCAGGTTTTCCAGTAGTCGCCTGGTGAGTTCCGCGACGCTGTCTTTTTCGTCACGGACCGGAATGACGACTGAAATATCGGGGGTTGAAGGCATTCAAGGTAGAAACGCCGATAATAGCGAGTCGCTGCGGGCTGGGCAAGCGTTTGAACAAGTTAAAAAAGTTGACAACATGGAATCGGATGCGAGAACTTGAAGAGAGTCAGATTATGGAACTCAAACGTATTTCACCAGAAGAGACCCAGCAGTTGCTGGATTCGGAAGAAGAGTACATCTACTTGGATGTGCGTTCAATTCCTGAATTTGAAGCCGGGCATGCCCCGGGTGCAAAGAACATTCCCTTACTGCATCGCACTGCATACGGGATGCAACCCAATGAGGCATTTGTGGAAGTATGCGAGCAGGCACTTGGCAAGAATGCCAAGATCATTACAGCCTGTCTGAAAGGTGGTCGTTCCATGCGTGCTGCCCAGATACTGATCGAAAACGGTTTTGAAAACGTTATCGACATGCGCGGTGGATTTATGGGGGAGTCGGATGCCATGGGCAACTTGACTTATCCTGGCTGGCAGCCCCGCGGATTGCCTGTTACTGACGAAACAGCAGAAGAAGACACCTACGAAGGACTTTCCAGTCGTTAGATTTTTCACTGTCTGGGCATGTAGTGATCAACCGTTGGATATCAAGACCTTTTGAGCCAGTTTGTCCAACTGCAGTGGCCTTCCTGTGGATGTTGTAGTTTCAGTAGCCATGGGCTTGCCACGTGTTTTTGCTCCACCGGGTAATAGTCTCAGGGCTGTTTCTGCCAATTCATACTGTTCCCGGGCTCCCTTGGCAAGCACGACGGTTGCTCCCGTTGATTCCGCAGTCAGTGCAAGCGGTTCCGTATAACCGGAAAGCAAGACTACAGGCAGCTCGGGAGCGAGTTCCTTGAGTCGGGTGATGACCTCTTGTCCCTGGATGCCTGGCATGCGATAGTCCGTGATGACCAGGCCGAAAGGGTCATACTCGGCACAATCCCGGAACCTCTGCAGCCCGAGTTCTCCATTTTCGGCTGTCTCTACTTCATACCCCAGATCTCGCAGAATCACCTTGCGTACCAGCAGACCATGCTTGTTGTCGTCAATCAGTAAAATTCTTCCTGGCCTGAGAGGTAAATTCATACCCCGAGAAATATAGCAATGATTCAAAACAGACTTCAATCAATTTTTAATTCACTGAAAACAATGAAGATTTACTGCTTGACAAATCGAAAGACTTGCGCTTTGCAATTTTACTCCCCGGCTGAACCCACTTATTCGACTTCACGGGGTGCTGTATAACCCTTGCGGGCGGTGATTTTGTATTTAATACGCTTGCCCTTGTTACCTGTGATCCGCAATTCGCTGTTATTAGTGGGGTTAACAAGCTTCACGACGATCTCACGGAACTTCCCATCCCGTTTGGTGTTTGAGGGTTGATAAACGGCGGTGTACTGGTTGCGCATCAGGTTGTTGAGGCTTTGGAAGATTGTCGGGAACTGGCCATAAAAACGAGGGAAGAATGAAAAGCCTCCAGTCTCCCTAGTGAACGTGCGTAACTGGTTATCTGACTGCAGCCAGCCGATACGTTCTGCCCCACCCACGTAGCCACGGGAATCAAGCATTTCCTTGAGCATTTGAGCGAGCCCAATGGCGTGCACCGTGACACCGGCTTCCTGGACGATCTTGCGTGTCTGGGCAAAGTTCAGTCGACTGAAAGTATCGTCGCCACTTGCAAGCAGGACAACAGACTTGCGCCCCTCAATGTTGGCCATGCGCTGGACGGTATCGGCAAGGGCGTCAAAAAGGTTCGACTCCGAGTAGGCAGCGAAGCGCAGTCTTTGCAGGGCACCCTGGATTTCGCGCCTGTCCTGTGTGAAGTCAGCTAGGATTTCCGGTCGCAGGTCATAGGCTATGACAGCAATCCAGTCTTCAGCCCGCAGGGTTTTGACGAAACCGTAGGTTGCTGTCAGGGTCTGGTACCAGGTTTCGGAGTAGTACTGCTGCCAGCGGTTGCTGAATTCGATCAGCAGGGCAACTGTAGCGGGAGCTTCAGTTTGCCCAACGCTGGTGATCTTCTGAGGAACGCCATCCTCGAGAATCTGGAAGTTACCGGCAGGAATACCGGAAATGAATTGCCCCTTGTTGTCGATCACTGCGATATCGACAGTGACAGCATTGGTATCCGCAGTGAAGAGGGGCTGTTGCTCCAGGGTTCGCCTGGGTGCGCGGTTTTCAACGGGTGGAAAGTTGGTTGGGGAGTCAGGGACTCCTCCAGGTCCAGGTATCGTTCCAGGCGAACGTGTGCCTGTGCCTGGTCGTCGGGGGGTGGTGCCTATCGGCCCTTGGGCTTGTGCGAGTGAACTCATAAAAAGCATCAGTAGCCCGATCAATATGATGAATCTGGCGAAAGGTTTATTGCTGTTGGGCATGATTCGATTCCTTGCTCATGCGCTTCCCTGTAGAAGCACTCTTATAGTAACCCTGCCAGTCAAGACCATCTTTATTGCACCTGCAATTAGGACGTAAGGTGACTTGATCGAAGGTACATCAGCACCGGCATCCCAACAAGGTACCAGCAACTTCAGTTAGCAGGTTTGAGCTTGAAGTTGTAAATCAGCTCGGAACGACTGGAGAAGGTCGAAATCGTGCGGGTCCTACTCTGTCTATTCTCGGCAATGGCCTTGATTTCATAATCTACGTTGAAATCAAGACCGTGAAAGTAGTACTCACCCACTTCGTTGGTATGGAATGACTTCACCTCGAGAGTACGGGTGTTTTTGAGTTGTACGACACCGCGAAGACCTTCTTCCGCTTCATCCATAACTTGTCCTGTCACGGATCGGCTGGGCTTCTGTTTTTCCTTTTTCTTGCCGAAGCCAGGAAACTGGGCCGAGGAAACAAGTGGCACTGCAAGCACAGCAGCAGTTAATAGCAACAGGCAACGTCGTTTGATGATCATCTCTTCTTTATCCTACTTTGCAATGGAATGATTTTATCAAGCATCACTGCTTTTTGCGTGGTTTCAGGATCAGGTTTGCAGTGGATTTCTCCGAGTCGTAGACCTTGATACTGCGTTTGGCGGGCTCAAATTTTGGGGCTGAAGCAGTAATGATGTAGGTGCTCTCGCCAGCTGGGACCCGGATGGTGTACTCGCCCCTGTAATTGGTCACAGTTCGGTATTTCTTATGTGGCTTGTTCTGGTCAAATGCCACGATCTTGGCGCCAGGCAAGGAAAGCCCGGACTCTTGAAAAGCAGTACCGAACAGAGTAGCCTGAATTTCTGTCTCTGGATCTGCAGTCCCCTTAACTGTCAGTACCAGAAGTGTTGCGACAAACAGGCAGGCCAGTAAAAGATGTCTGGTCATGAATCGATTGATACACATTCTTGCTTGAGTTTGGCACAACCAGAGTGGTTTGAAGTGTGTGGATAAATCAAAATGTCTGGCTATAGTAGTCTCAGAAGGCATGTTGTCATGTGGAGCATGATCCGGTTAATACTATCGGCACTTGTTGCAGCTTTAGCACTGCTTTCATTTAGTTAGACCTATCCACAGCTATCTATGAGTGGGTTTGGATAGGTCTAACTGAACGGTTTACAACACATGCGGCAATACTGGGCGCCAATCTGCATGAAAATACAGTCCTGCACTTGGGTCTCGAAAATGCCGGGGCAAGTTCTACGCCGAACACATGAATTCCCTGAAGCCGTTTACGGGACAGCGGGTTCCTGAGCCGGGACGCGTCTTCGTCCTGGGACTCACCACTCTCTGGTAGGGAATGAATAGATCAGGGTTAATCCAGACTAGCTGGAAGACTTGCGTCCGTACTTTTTGTTGAAACGCTCAATGCGACCTTCAGAGTCAACCAGTTTGCGCTTGCCAGTAAAGAATGGATGCGAGTAGGAAGAAATTGCCAGATCGTACAGCGGGTACTGTTTCCCGTTGAGCGTCGTGGTCTTGTCTGTTTTTGCAGTGGATCGTGTGATCCATTCCGTGTTGGTTGTCACATCGCGGAAAACGACTTCACGGTAATTTTTAGGATGAATACCCGGTTTCACAGTAATAGTCCCTGTTCGTTAATTTTTGGGAGATGGGAATCAGGGTGTTTCAATCACCAACTTACCCGATCCTTTACTAAATTTACATAAAACACTGGAATAAGTAAAGTTTTGTGCTGGTGCAGATCCAAAACACAAACTGTAGTAAATCAAAAAGACCAGTACAGGCCCGCTAACATAGCTTGCTTACTCATGTTCGGCGTCGTAGCACTGGATGAAAGCTAGATGGTCCACAATACTTTCTACGACTGTAGCTACAACAAGGACTGATCATGAAATGGCACTTCTACCTTGAAACTGGCAGTCTCAATTACGAGTTCAAGAACGGATCAAGTGAGGAAACACGGCAAGTGTCGGATGGAATTAATGTGGATCTGCATGTGAGTGGTTGGAAAGCAACAGTTTCCCCCCGTGCCTTGCAACCATGAACACGTGGGCACTTCCCAGCAACTTCCTGAAACGTTCCTGATCAGCCTCTTGAGTTGCCAGGTAGACCGGCTGATATTGCTTCCACAGGGTTGAGAGTTGGTTATCGTTGATGAAGACATCTGGAACATTGGGTGCATTTGACCCGTACTCTAGGTTGTTTTTACGTCCGTTGAGAAGCAATACGGAGTGGTTTGTATAGAACACCAGAGACGAAAACTCGTAGTACTCGTGGTTGAGTATCAGTTGTCCGGGCGGGGCATCCTGGTACTCCTTGGCCAGGCTACGCGAAGACAGGTAGGGGTCGAACACAGCCATGGCCCAGTGTGCTGCATACAGTAATGAGCACCATGATGCAAACCAGCACAGTTGCGGCTCGTCGTCCTATAGTCCACTCCAGGGAAACAGCCAGATTAGATGCCCTAGCCAGAACCACAACAAGGGAACCCTATTGTAGTCCGGAGGGTAACACCAGCCCAGATAACGCAACAGGTGTTCGTTCACAAAATATCGCCAGAAAAAGCCATGGTATTGCCCCGGACTACTTTCCAGAGTGAAGGCAAGATATGGCGGGTTTTGCAAGATAGCCAGTACATGTCACGGGGCTGCGATCAGTATTGCCGCAGTTACCATCCACCCTGGTGCAATCCGCTGCCAGGCATGGCGGGTACGTCACTCTCCACTGACGATCAAATAGGCAACGATTGCGCCTAGAGGCAGGACAGCAGCGAGGAGCCCCTTGAACAGCATCCCGGTACCAATAGCCACACCGGCACGACTCATCAGAGAGCGAGAGTGTGTTTCCTGACTCTCCATGGACCGGAGGAAACAAAACAGGACGTACAGGGTTGTGAGACCTATGTAGATATCCGGGATTCGGACACGTGTAAACAGAAACAGGCCACAGCAGGTTGCCAGTCCCAACCCGGCGTACAAGCCACCACCAGCCCCAAACGCCCATCGACCAACCCTCCATGCCAACAGGCACAGTGCGATGGCGGCAAATGCTGCAGGAAGACGAGCAGCCCAGTCTTGTAGCCCAAAGACTGCATAGGAAATGGCAATTGCCCAGACTTGTCCAGGGGGTTTATCAAAGTAAGCAACTCCATTGAGCTTGGCGGTAACCCAATCTTCCGACTCCAGCATGGTGCGGGCGATTTGGGCATATGCAGAGTCGACGTCATCCAGCAGTGAAGGAGGACTGAACACAGCTCCCAGGAAAATGACTGCTGCAACAACCAGGACGAGCAGTCCCTCAAGAAATTTATCAGGCAGTTTGTCGCTGAAGAATCCAGGCATGGAATCCGTCCCCCGGATCAGTTCCAGGCATTGTAGAAAGAACTTGCCGAGCTGTCCAGCCTGGCTGGCTTTGGAGAATAGTCTTTACAACATCCTCGTTTTCCTCCGGTTCCAGTGAGCAGGTTGAGTACAGGAGTTTGCCATCAGGTGCCAGTACTGGCAGCGCGTTCTGAAGGATACGCACCTGTTTCGTGTGCAACTTTTCGAGATCTTCAGGCTCAAGACGCCATTTGATTTCTGGATTGCGTGCCAATGTCCCGGTTCCGGAGCAAGGGACATCAACCAGGATGCGGTCGTAGGATTTTAAAAAAGGCAAGGGCTGTTCAGCATCAAGTGTGAGTACCTGGATGTTTTGACAGCCCAGCTTGCGCATGGTTCGCAGTCTGTGAGGATGCCGGTCGGCTGCAACCAGGGGAGCCGTTTCTGCCAGCAGTCTCGCCTTGCCTCCCGGAGCTGCACAGAGATCAAGTACTTTGTGTTCCGGTCTCACCTCAAGAAACTGTGGGATGCGTTGTGAGTTGAGATCCTGGATCATGATTGATCCTTGGGAAAAATCGGAAGTTCTGGTAATATTCCCTGAGATGACGCGATATGCGCCTGGCAGGTTTTCCTGCTCTAAAACAACTCCCTGACGGTCCAATTGCTTTCTGGCCTCCTCGGTATCGACCCCCTTCTGGAACCTCAGGTAGGTTTCGGGGCGTTTGAGGTTGGCCTGGAGCAGGAGCTTGCAGGTTTTGACCCCCAAACTGGATTCCCAGCGCCTTACTAGCCAATCCGGGTGACTCAGTCGAGCTGCCTGCTCTTCGGGCATGGCGGGTGGCAAGTTCCGTAGAACAGCATTTACCAGTCCGCTTGCAGATCTCTTATAGGCAGACTTGACCAGTTCAACTGTTTCGAACACTGCTGCATGGGCGGGAATGGTGTCCATGTAGTGCAGTTGGTAAACCCCCAGACGCAGTGCAGTGAGTACTTCTGCATCCAGTGATTGCATGGGCTTACGGAGTTTGCTTGAAATCAGGTAGTCAAGTTCTCCCTGCCGCCTGAGACAGCCCATCACAAGTTCAGTTAACTGGGCCCTGCTCCGCTGGTCAAGGGAGTTCAGCCGAGAAGATTGCAACAGATGATCGCTGAATGCACGATCCTTCTCAATTCGCAAAAGTAGATGGAAAGCCGCCAGGCGCTCAGGTGAGACCGCCCTGTTCTGCCTAGGTAGCATGAAGACCTGTCACTGCAGGTATAACGGCTATCCCGGTCATGATCGTCATGAATGCCTAATTCTAAGTTTATTCATGTCCCAACACCATGTCCGTCTTCGCCATGCAGCCTGTCGTCGTTGCCATGCACCTCAAACTTCTCGTCCGGCCGCTTTGGCGCCCTTGCCCGGCGGCTTGCTTCGCTGCGGATCCCTTGGCGAGATTTCTGCACTAGGGGAAAGGCACTTGGCGTAACACTATTCAGTCAGAATGCGTTCTGGCACTCGCTGGTGCGATGCAGGCTTTCATTCTTGTGGTCGATTTCGGCTACCCATTGCGGCTGGGTTAACCGGCGCCAGTTGGACGTAGTCCTTGTAGCTGATCACCGAGCGAGCCGGCTGATCCGGGGGTTTCGTTCGGTTCTCGCGAACCCAATTCTCAAACTTCTCTACCAGTTCCGGACGATTGGAAGCCAAGTCGGTCGTCTCGGTCTCATCTGTCGCAAGATTGTAGAGTTCAACGGGGCCATTCATCGAACCACGGACGAACTTCCATTGCCCCATGCGTGCAGCCTGTGTGCGCAATTGGTTGCCGCTCGACACAAGTTCCCAGTAGAGCCAGTCGTGCTCGCGTTGCCTTCCGTTCTCCAAGAGCGTGGGAAGGATCGAGATCCCATCGGTTGGGGGCGGCTCGACCTCGGCAAGCTCTGCGAACGTCGGCATCATGTCGGGGAAGTAGGTTATGTGGTCGCTGACGGCCCCGGCCTTCACGCGGCCCGGCCATCTCACGATCTGGGGGATTCTCAGCCCGCCTTCATACATCGAGCCCTTGTAGCCGCGCAAGCCTCCCGTGGCTTCGAAGAAGTCCTCGCTGACGTCGAAACGCGACTGCGCACCGTTGTCCGAATTGAAGATCATGATGGTCTTTTCATCGATGCCGAGGCTCCTGAGTAACTCGAGTACTCGGCCGACATCTCGGTCGAGGCGAGAAACCATTGCCGCATAGGTCGCCCGCGGATTCGGCGACACGATATAGCCGATGCGGCGCTCCTGCCCTCCACCGACTTCCGGGAACCGGCCTAGGTACTCTGCTAGGGAATCAGCGGGAACTGCCAATTCCACGTGAGGTATGGTCACCGGCAGATAGCAAAAGAACGGCCCGTCGCGATTCCTCCGGATGAATTCAAGGGCGCGCTCGAACATCACATCGTGCGAGTACTGCCCTCTGCCGCCGTTCTCGTTCAGGCGCAGGTTCATCCGACCGTGGTTGAACGTCAGCCAGAACGGATAAAAGAAGTGTGCATGTACTTGATGCAGATAGCCCAGGAAGTCGTCGAAGCCTTGCCGCAAGGGATGACCCGGGCTGTCGGCAAGACCGAGGCCCCATTTGCCATAGCCGCCCGTCGCGTAGCCCGCCGCCTGTAGGATTTCTGCCAATGTGATATCCGAATCTCGAAGGTGCGCATCACCGAGATTACCCCGCACTGGCGTATGGCCGCCGTGCAGTCCTGTCATCAGGACGCTCCGAGATGGCGCACAGACCGTCGACCCCGCGTAGGCCTTTGTAAATCGCATCCCGTCAGCAGCCAGTCGATCGATGTTCGGCGTATTGATCTTGGATTGACCGTAGGAGCCAAGGTGCCCGTACCCCAGATCGTCGGCCATGATCAGGATGATGTTTGGCGGATTGGCGACTGAGGCCACTGGCAGTAAAAATCCGAGAAAGATCGCGAATGACTTCATGCTCCGCAAGGTATCACACCAATGGATTCGAGCGTGCACACGCAGCCGATATACAGCTGAGACGGCAAAGTATTCCAGCCATTCACGTAACTGGCCTGAGGGCCTCGCGAACACCAACCGGGCGCACACAAACAAAATGATCAGGCCTGGGACAATGAACTACAGGATCAGCTGGAGATCGTCGGATAACCTTATGTTCGTCACTGGTCTACCGTTCGTCCCGCCAGGGGAAATGGTCCGCATCCTGGTACGATCCAGAAGGCCGTCGGGTTTCGCGACAGTTGCGCCTAAAGCAATTCCTAGCGAGTCTGTTCTGTCTGATCGAACTGTAACAACTCCCTGACGCATCTTAAACGAGTTGATCTGTCCGATGACGGCCGGTATTGGTGCAGACCGACTTGATGGCGTCCGAGCCGAATTGAAAGTCCGTTGCCGTCTCCTTCACGATTTGCCCGCCGCAACGCACAGAATCCTTTGCAAGCAACCGTGTCAGTCGCAACGGGTTAATCGTATGAGCCGTCTCTGGGTAGAACGCTCCGTAGCAGCATCGGTCCCCCAGCGCTGGCTCCAGTTCTCGTATCTGTTTTTATTCAAGCAATTCCACCTTGACGCTGTGGCGGTGCAGCAGGTCGAACTTGATTTGTGCCTTGGCAAAGACATGCTCCGATTGGTAGACGTCCAGCCTGCTGTTGGTCTTGATCAAATACCTTGCACCGGCCTGCTCGATCAGCGGATCAAAGGCGGTCAACGCGTTCTTGTTGAGATGGTAAAGGGCGTCGGCAATCTTCTGGACGCGCTTGGGCGAACTGGCTGCCATAAAGCGCAGCAGCCAAGGGAGCAGTCTCGGCAGGTATTGCCACCGAATGGTCAATGTACCCAGGGAATCCATCAACATTGCCGGAACCTGTGCGGTGGTCCCCGGCAGGCCGACGGGCACACAGTAGCCGGTAACAATCTGGCCAGCGTTTCCGCTGCTGCAACCTTCGCCGGGGCCGTTTGGGTCGATGACGATGACATTGTGCCCATCGCGCTGCAGGTACAAGGCACAGCAGACGCCGACAATGCCGCAGCCGACCACGGCGATTCGGCAATGACTGTCGTTAGCTCGAGCTTTCATCGTGACTTTCTTGGCCAAGAGCCGCCGTATCCGGCTGGTCGCACAGCCCAGCCGATACAGCGTGACGCCGAGCCAAGGGAGTGGTGCCTTTCAATGGGAACATTGAAGGGCGAGGCCTTTCATCCGGAACTCGACCGGTGATGACCCTCGGTGGTGACCCATGCCGACGGGTCATATATCTGCGCCTGAGATCGTCGGGCAGGAGCCCGAGCGTCCCCGGCCTAAAGTGGCGCTGTTTTGGGGTATGCGGGCCGTCACGGTGTCCGGCCCGCCACCTGCTGAAGAACCGCACTCTCGCCAAGCCCGCCGGGAGTTTCTAGCGAACTCTGGCGAAAATTGGATTCGAGTAGAACCATAGATCCTTCCACGGGTCTTCGCCGCGCGGGTCCGGCTCCGGTTCCAACTCTTTGGTGTTGGTGCCTCGAACCCGAAGGTACTGCTCGTCCGTGACCGCCTCAAGAGTGTGGCTCATGGTCCGATACTCCCCTTGGAGAGACCAATCACCCGTTTTGAAACGCCGGGCCACCCGGGTGGTCGGGTTGCGGTCCCGAGCGGGGTCGGCCAGCGGACCGGTCACGTTGCCGACAATCAAATCCACCCGGGCAACCTCCGGGTTGTCGTTGTGCTGATTGGGTGTCTCGGGGTCCCTTAGCCTAATGGTGACCTCTATGGTGGCTCCGGCGGCGACCTGAAGGCTGCCTCCGATTTCAGCGGTTTGACCCTGCGAGCGTGCCGTCACATAGAGCTCGGAGATGAGATCACCCGTTGTCACGAAGATTCGACCCCTCCGGATGCCTTCGAGAATCCCTGGGTGGGACTTCTCAGCGTAAACATAAGTTTTGGAGTATTCGCCGGGCCAGAAATCACTGCCGCCTTCGGTGTAGTGCACGTGGGAATCGGAATTGGCCGTGATCCACCACTGGCGTCCCTCACCCAACATCGAATCCCAAAGACCTCCCAGCCGCGCTGTCATAGGGTCGAATCCGCCCATGGTCGGGAGCCGACCATAGCCCCCCCGGGGCTTGTCTGGATCGAGGGTGCCGTCGGGGTTGAGTGTTGATGCCTGGTGGCCGGGGGCGCCCGCCATGCCTACGGCCACCTCCGGAGCCGTATCGTTCCATTGCCGAAGCTCGGCAGGATCGTAGGCTCCGTACTCCCCGGTCTCCGCCGCCGAGCGTGAAGGGTGATTGGCGATGAGGACCGGCTTGCGTTTCAGACGGTTCATCAATTGGATGGCCTCGATCATCTTCGGCTCGGTATCCCGCTGTTCATCGATGGGATGGGCCTCATTCCGGTCAAAACGCGACTCGAGTTCGTGCAGGCGTTCGGCTTCGTCGTGGCTGTGAGGAATGATGAGGCTGCTGTGGCCGGCTCCGGGCGAGTTGAGCTCCATCCCGAAGAACTGAATCACTTCAGGGACCAGTTCCCGCGAGAGCACCAGCTCGGGATAGGCCCGTTCCAGGTTGACCTTGCTGTGATTGGGCCCGCCATGATCGGTTGCTACCGTCCAGGACAGCCCGCAGCGTCTTGCCATCAGGGCGTTCATCGGTATCGGGTAGATGGCATCAGCCCCGATGATTGGCGAGGGCGGATCGGTCTCTCTGTTCCAGCCGACGCTGTACCGGCTATGAATGTGGTGATCCCCTGCAAGCCAGCGGACCCCGGCCGGGGACTCTGCCCGCTCTCCGGTACCACAACCTTGAGTCAGCAGGAGCAAGGCAGTCCCGGCCAGCCAAGATCGAACCGATGGTGAGCGAACGGATGTAACAAGCGACTTTGCCATTTCAGACAACTCCTCTCCTGAAGGGATTTCGGGGGGATGACCTTAGAGTTTATCACGGGCCGCCGGCCACTTCCTGTTCCTGAGCGGTGATCCTGTGCAATTGAGAACTCCACTGCTGCCAGTGGCGGCTGCCGGATGGACGATCCGGCCCTAGCCCGACCTTCTCGTGCGCCGTGGAAAGGCGCTGTTTCTCAGCGGGTGCGAATCCCGCCCGGCAACTGTCGCTCCAGCCGGAAGTAATCGGAGCGGTTCGAGGAGGTAACGACACGGACTGAAGCACTGCGATGGAAAAGGGCCGCCTCGGGCGGTTCAGCGAGCGATGCGAGCACCGGCAATCGGAAGCCGACCCGCCGAGAAAACGGGGAAGGCTGCCAGCGGCCGGGAAGCGAGCGATGCGAGCACCGGTCGGTTCCGCCGGGGTATGGACGGTGGCATGTACGCAAGAGGGAGACAGCAGCAACACGGGAAGCCCTGTCGGTGGCGTGCACGCGCCAAACCGGAATCCCGCAAGGGACAGGCCGGGCCGGGCAGGGTGGCGGAGAGGCCCGTACTACCGCAGAGAGCGGGTAACGCCGCAGGAGGGAAGGGGCCTCAGGTGAGGAGAGGTGAAGGAAGGAGCGAAGGACGCCGGGAGTGGCACTGCCTAGGACCCCGGAACTATGTTTGAGAGCAACGGAACCACCGCATGCGAAAGCGAAGGGCAGCGAGCGCGGGAACGAGCGGGAGCCGGAACTGCGGGCGCGGGCGGCAGGGCGTGAACAGGCCTGCTGCCGGGCTCGGCAACGGGCGGGGAGCAGACGGGGGCGTGCAACTCCCGAGACGCGGGCGGCATCCGCCGCCGCGCCATCCCCGTGCGTGTCGGATCTACCCGTGAGCGAGCGGCATGATCCCACTGGAGAGCCCGTTGCGGGAAAGCCGCACGACGGGTTCGGTGAGCGGGGAGCGGAAACGTGGCAAGGCGAGAGACTGAGGCACCGGCACGACGCGAAAGCGGCTGGCAAACCGCTACTCCCTCACGCTAAAGCAAGCGCGTCGCTCCCCGACTCTACACCAGTTTTAGATTTTGGGGCGGTTGATCAATTCAGGATGGATTTAGGGAGTGGCGACATGGCGTTGGACAGCGGATCCGAGCAGAGGCTTGGTTAGGACCGCCGGTCCGCGGTTAATTGCGCTCGTTTTGCCGCGCTACCCAGCCTGGGGACACAGTGCTCCCGGCGACCGCCGAAGGGGCGCGACAAGATCTCGGGAGCGCGCACGGCTAACAGCGCAGAGGCAGGTTCTGGAGGCGGGCCAGCACCTGCCCGAAGAGGCCCGCTTCCGGGAAGCCCTCATCGAACGACAGGCGTACGGCTCGTACGCTGACCCGGATCCACACGCCGATCTTGAGCAACTTGAGGCGGATCGTGCCGCATTGCGCCCGTGCCAGCCGTGTGCCGGCCAAGCCCCAGCGTCGCAGAGCTTCCAGCAGCACGTAGGCGAAGTGAGGTGGCTACGGTTTCGTGGACACTTAGGCGTGCGGTAGGTGCGGTTGCTCTAGAGAGGGCAGCACCATGATGGTGGAGGGGGCCGGAGAAGTCAAGAGGGAGGCAGTGAAAACGGGGGCTGGAGGGCGACCAACGGGAGCCCAGGAGCCGGCCGGCGAAGAGGTGGCGCAGCAGTGCTCTGCGGAATGTAATTGTCAGGGCGACGGCGGCTGCGCCGCGCTCCAGGCCCGCTCGAACTCTACCGGGGAGAGATAGCCTAGCGCCGAATGGCGCCGGCGCCGGTTGTAAAAGCCCTCCAGGAATTTGAAGATCTCGCCTTGCGCCTGCTGGCGGCTCTCGAACGGGGTGCGTTGCAGCAATTCGCATTCGACTGTGGCGAACAAGCTTTCGGCCATGGCGTTTTCGAAACAGCTGCCTACCCGCCCCATCGAGCGCTGGCTGAACGCCAGCGCCGTGTACTGGCAGCCGCGGTCGGAATGGAACACCACGCCTCGCGCCGCCCGCTGCTCGAGCGCCATCTCCAGCGCCGACTGCACCAGTTCCACTGTCTGCCGCGCGCTCATCGCCCAGCCCACCACCTTGCGGCTGAACACGTCCAGCACCGTCGCCAAGTACAAGAAGCCCTCTTGGGTCGGCACGTAAGTGATGTCCGCTACCCACACCTAGTTCGGCTTTGCCGCCTCGAAGCGGCGCTGTACCCGGTCCGGCGCCACGGCCGCTTCCCGGTCCCTGCGGGTCGTGCAACGCCGTCTTCGGCGCGTCACGCCCTGCCGGCCCAGCGCTCGCATCAGCCGCCACACCCGCGGCCCACAGCTCCGCGTGTACCCGCCGCGCCCTATAGATCTCCCGCGACTCGGCGTGATCCGACGGCTCAACGCCTCGTTCTCTCGCGCCCGCCGGCTCGGCGGCCGCCCCCGCCACGCGTAGTAGCCGCTGGGGGAGACGCCCAGCACGCGGCACATACACGCGATCGGATACCGGGCCTGGTTCGCTCTCACAAATTCGAACGCTCTTACGTGATCGAATCGGTCTCCCGAGCGAACCAGGCCGCTGCTTTTGACAGGATCTCCCGCTCCATCCGCAGCCGCCGGATCTCCCGTCGCAGACGCACCAGCTCCTCCCTCTCGGGACTGCTCAGGCCGTCCTGACGGCGGCCCTGGTCGCGCTCTGCCTGCTGTACCCAGCGCCGTACCGAATCCACCGAAATCTCGAATTCCCGGGCCACCTCCAGCGCGCTGCGATCCCCCAGCTGCACCAGCTTCACCACCTGTTCCCGAAACTCCTTCGGATACGGCTTCACATAGACTTTCTTGCTCATCGTTTGGGGCCTCCTTACCCCCGCCTCTCCAGCGAGCAACCCCTGCCTATCCAAGCTATCTTAGGTGTCCACGAAAACAGGGCCACTCCATAGCCCAGCGCCAGCCCCAGCACGCGCGCCGTCACCAGCCCCTCCACCGGATGCTGTGTCCGCCGAGGATCACGGTGGTCCTGGAAACAGGCGCTCAGCCGCCGGAACAGCCCCGTCCGCAGCGCCAGCTCCCGCAGGAGCACTCCACCACCATCCGATCCGAGTTCCCCACCGTCGAACCGGCCGACCACTCGCTGGCGTCCCAAGCGCCCAAACTCCAAGCCCTCCGTGGTACACTCTGTAGTCATAAGGCCGCCGTCCAAACTCGTTATAAGTTGTTCATTATACACCGATTATACCACGATAGACGGCCTTATACCCTGCCTGTGATGAGAAATGCGGGCTAGGTTGGCACTGTCTTGTGCGGTCGGCTGGGGGTGCTGAACGAAAGGTACGTTGGCCATTCGACGAGAATCGAAACTTCCGTGGGCTTCATGCGTCAAATACTTGCTGGTAGAGGAATGAACACTCCTTTGGTACGCCGCGATTCGCGGCACACAGAGCTACGCCAACCGCGAGCAAAGTTTTGGGGGCGCAATCACGTGCAGCTACTCAGCAGGTGCGTGATTTGCGTGGTAGTTGCGGGCAGCCTAGGCAGCCTTGTTCTCACACCGGCCAATGGCTGGGCCTACGTAGCCGATGTGCTCTTTCGTTCCTACCTGGCATTCGTTGGCACGGTGATGGCCCACGAGGGCACGCACGGGCTGCTTGGACGGACCCATACCGCCAATCTCTGGTGGGGGCGTCTCGCTCTGATTCCCTGCATGGTACCGTTCGCAAACTTCCGGAAGACGCACCTTTTGCACCACCGATACACGAACTTGGGGAGCCAAGATCCCGATCACTTCGTCAAGCCGCGTGCGAACCGCGAATGGGAACTGCCGCTCCGGGCGGTCGCGATGCCGCACCACTGGTTCTTCTGGTTGCGGGACCGGCGGCGCATTGACACCGCGCATGTCCTCGAATTGATCTTGAACTACGTGGGCATCGCGCTAGTATTCTTGCCCATTTTGCTCTACGTCGGCTCCATCAGGCTGGTCTCCGGCATGCTTCCGGTGCTGGTCGTGGTCTCTCTCCTGCTCTGGTATCCGTTCGCGTTCAAGACCCACGAGGGGTTTTCGACGGGAAGCGCCGAATCGCGCTCCCACAACTACTACGGTCGGTTCATGTACTGGTTTTCGTTCGGCTTGGCAATGCATCGGACGCACCACATGCACCCGCACTTGTCTTGGATCGAGCTGCTGCCGTTCGTTGAGCGAGACCCGTCGCGGGCAAACGCGCTGATTCCTCGGCGCGATATTCGCATCGACGATGCGCAGCCGGTTCCACATGTCCAATCCTCCTCTCAGCACGCTTGATCTAGTCTGCCTGTTGATGGACTGCAAAGAGCGCCCGCTCGACTTCGCGCTATTCCTTCATTTCGACCGCGACGTGGGCGTGGATGCCCTCGGGCGTGGAGCGTGCAGCGCGCGCAACCTCTACCCTTCAACCCGCTGCAGTGTCGTCGGCGACTGTTGGTCGCCCCTGGATGCAGCAGTGTGCGAGCCCGCGTTCCGCGCCGTCCGGCGTGCGGAAGGCGCAAGCGATCTCGAGCGGTTCATCAGAACTCCGTTCCGGCTCGCGACGGAACCTCCGTTGCGTCAGCTGTGGGTCAGCGACGCGCGAACTGGAGGAGGATGCCTGATTACGAGGATCCACCACTGTGCCGCAGACTTGCTCAGCGGACTGGTATGGATTCGGCACCAGTTGCGAGTTGCCACCGGCCTAGAACCGGAGCGCATGGAGCCTGCGCAAGTAGTGATGCCGACACTTGCTAACGCACCGCCGGGTGCCAAGCGCAACCCGGGATGGAAACGGTGCGACCCACTGTGGACGCGCCCTGGCGAGCCATCTGGAGAGAGGTGTTGGACCACGTTCTCATTCGAGCCCGGGCCGCTACTTGGGCTTTCCAGGACGGACGTTGGATTCACATTCAACGATGTCCTGACTGTTGCCGTATTGGACACGCTGCACGAGTGGAATTGCAGCCACGGCGAAGGCAGGCGCAAGGTAGGCATCTGGCTGCCTGTCAACATCCGCCGTGACCTGTTCACCGGTTTCGGCAACGCCTCGAGCCGCATTCGCGTACGCAGGGACTATCCCGACGATTCTGGCCTGAGGGACAGGTGCCGCGCCGTTCGATCCCAGGTCGACCGGGCGCGCGAGCGTGGTGAATGGGTCGTGCCTCAGCGGACCCTCCTGACCAGCCTACCGTTGGGGCTCAGTGCCCCGCTCGCCCGCCGGTACTTGAACCGTCCTTGGGCCGACATGGGCTCTGCGGCGTTCAGCCACGTGCAGAGATGGCCCGGGCATTGCGACCCGGTGTTTGATGACCTGCGGAATTTCGGCGTCTTGGGGGCCATGCACCGGCGCCACGCTTTGATGCTCGTGGCCGTAACGCGCTCCGACCGCACTTGGTTGACGATCACCTACGACCCGGCCTTGCTGTTGCAGGAAGATATCGATCGTATTCGGAATCGATACCTTAGAACGGTCGTAGCGGCGGCGCAAGAACTGTGATGCGCGCCCTGCTCAACGATGGCCTTCGCTTCTTGATCGGCGTCTCGTTGCGGACAACCGGGGCTATCACAGAGACACTGCACCGGGTGCGGGCACGGAACCATATGCGCTCCCGATCGAAATTGCGACGGCGATTCGGGATCTGCCCCGAGACCCAGCTTACACGCGAGGTTCCCCAGGTCGAACCGCTGTCAACCCGCTCGGTACTCGGGTCCACACGACTTGCACACACGTCCGGTACAAGCGGCGATCCGAAGCGTCTCGCCTACTCCCGCCGCCGCCTCGCTGCGGTGCGTTGGGTGTTCATCGACTCCTTCATGCGGGCGTTCTGGATGCTGGGTGTACGCCGTACCAGCCTGTATGTATTCGGCCCTTTGGAAGAGGACGAATCACTAAGCAGCCTGCTATTGAGCGAAGACCGCCTTCCCGCCTACCTGACTACGTTGCAGGCGCCGTATCGCATCCAGGCATCCCCGCCGCTGCGTCAATTAAAGGAATCCTACGGCGTCGCCGCCATACGGCTATGGATCCTGGCGCTCTCGAATCCCGGGGTGCTGTACAGCACCAACCCGTCCACCATGTCTGCGTTTTTCAACGAGCTGGATGCCGATTGGGCACGATGCAGCGCTTTGGTCCGGGACTGTGTACGGAATCCGGAGCGAGTGGGTGCCGTTGCGCGTGCCGTCACGCGCCGCTTGGGATCCCGAGGGCATGGCGAGCGTTTGGAAAGCATTGCTGCGAACCGAACCACTGCGCCGATCACCGAATGGGCACCGGCAGCATGTGTCTATATCTGCTGGACTGGCGGGTATGTCACGCCGTTCCTCGATCAATTGGCGAGACACCTGCCGGCTCGACGCTTCCGCCTGGTGCCGATGTACTCCATGTCCACAGAGACAATCGAGACGATCCCAGACTTCCGCGCCGTTGACGTTGCGTTCCTGCCCATGGCTCCCTGCGTCTACTGCGAGTTCCTGGACGCAGAATCCCCGCGAGAGCCGGGGCGACTGCTGGCCCCGGACCAACTCACACCCGGTGCCGCCTACGAGCTCGTTGTCAGCGACGGGTACGGTCTGCGACGCTACTGTACCGACGATTTGTTCAAGGTCGAGCGATTCGTCGGGGGCCTGCCAGATCTCCGATTCTTGCGTCGCCGCGGTCTGGCGTACTCGTTCACAGGAGAGAAGCTGACCGGCGCGCAGGCGTCTCTGGCGTTTGAACGGCTCCGTCTGTCATTCTCCGAACTCTCTGATGAGCACGCGCTGACATGTTTCCCGTCGCGGCAACCCGCTGCCAGCCTGCCACACTATCGGCTGATTGTTGTGCATTCAGGACAGCGGGATCCAGGCCCCGTGCCCGGTCTGGCGGAGCGGTTTGACGCATTGCTCGGCGAGTTGAATCACGAGTACCGCGCTAAGCGCGGCAGCGGAAGACTCGGAAGCGTGCGGCTGGAGCGACTCGGCTTGCGCGAGCTTCGTGAACGTCTTCCGGATGGCGGCGCGGACGGATTGGATTCCCAGTTCAAATTCTTGCCACTCTATCCCCGCCTATGGGAGTCGTCTGGAAGGGGTTGAGCCGCCTTGGAGAGGTTGGTGTGGTCTGAATGCAACGGCTCGTTCGGCGATCCACTGTCGTGCTGGCTAGACGAGAGTCAGGGTCCAACGGGCGCCTTCGCCACAAACATTGCCTGAAGTTGAGCGAACGAGCGGAAATCCCGGCCTAGCAACAGGACTCTGCAACCTGCGGCTTCCGCTCCAGCACCATCGGTTTCCGGGCGGTCACCGATGTGCAACAGGCACTGCGGGGGGAGGTCGAGATCCCGCAGAACTCGTTTGAAGGGCTCGGGGCTTGGCTTGAGGTGTCCGAGACGCTCCCCCGAGTAGACTGCGTCGAAGTAATCCGTCAAGCCGAGACTAGCGAGCTTGTGGCCGCACTCGAAATCGGAGAGAGCGACTTGGGCTTCCAGCCGGGTGCCGAAAAAGCGCAGCGCATCGGCGACTCCGTGACGCGCCCCTATCGCCGCGATCGCGGGTGAAAGCCAAAGGCGCTCAAGCGCGATTCGCTGTTCGATACTCGCGTCATTAACCGTCAGGTCTCCGCCTTCCGCGCGCACCAGTTCCATCCGCTTGCGGAACCGACGCATTTCTGCCGCGGCCTTCCAGGGTTCCCTCGCCGCTCCGCGAAGGGCGGCGGCCAGTATCGCTGGCCAGAATCTTGAGGCCAATCGGCGCGTGGAGTACAAAGTGCCGTCCACGTCCCAACTGACCGCTCGCACCGCCCCGAAGTCGAATCGTCTGGAGCCCATCAACACGATCTCGCTGCTACTATACCGCTATGCGCCTTGCACTCCCACCCTCGCGTCAGTTCGACCGCGAGAATGTCACGGACGCCCAAAAGACAGGGGATGTGGACTGGTCGCGCTTCAATTCCAATTTCGAGCGCCTGCTCGGAATAGGCTGGCGGGACGTGAACCGGAGCGTCGATTACTCCGTTCTGCGGCGTCTGTTGCGGCTTTGCTTGGCGTTCCAGCAGCAACAGCGTAATTCGATTCTTGACTTTGAGGGTAAGCTCCGTGTCTTTTCGAAGCTGAGGCTGCCTTCAAACCCCAGCATTGTGCATTTCGGGGCCGAGGTAGGCTGGGAGGCGGCGATCCTGCAGGCGCTCTTCGGCGACCGCGGGAGGGTGTTGCTGATCGACAGCGATCCGATGGCCTACCAGCGCTTCTTGCGAGCGCCTCCAACCGTCCGCGTGCGGATGCCGCGACAGTGCAAGCAGCGCTGGATCGATATCAACCGGCATCCCGCACGGATAGAGTACGCCCGAGAAGACTTCTTTCAGGTGAAAGCGTCTGGATCGTTCGATGTTGGCATCGACTGGGGTTTGATTGAGCACTACGACAATCCCGGCAAGCAATCGCTGATCTCCCTGTTCCGAAGCTTCCTGGGACCAGAGGGTGTGCAGATCTGCGCCTGCCCGAGGGACCGGCTTGCGGTGCGCCTGTTCTACCGTGCTTTTGCGGACGAATTGAACTTCGGGTATCGCGAGCTCATGACACTGAAGGAGCTAGCAGCCCACGTGGAGCGCCACGGTTGCCGCATCAAGACGAAACATCGGTTGGCCGCTCACAATATCGTGGTCTATAGGGCCACGAAGCCCGGGCCAGCTGCGGGCTACGCCGGTACCGCCTAGTTCCCGTCAAGCGATCGTCTACCCATCCGGCCTCTGTGCGTGGGCTGTTCGTCGAAAGGGCGCTAGACCCCGAGTTTCGACGGCGAATCATGGACGCATCCCCCGATGGGGCTAGGTAGCTACACTGATCGGAGGTGGAGCAAGTGCCTCCGGTCGGGTCATTCTAGATTGTAATGTTCCGAATTCGTGGAACTCCCAACTCTTGCAGCACGTTTGATGAGACGCGACGTAATTGCTCGCCCTGGGCGTCTATTCTACGTGACTAAGCCTTGGGTACAGAGCACCCATTCCCGGATTGCTGATAGATCGTTTCGCATGGACAAGTTCCTTGCCTTGGGCCGGTCATCGGCAACGCGAGCCCCTGCTCCAGGTATTGAACGTAGCCCGCGCCGACCGAACCGCAACGACAGGCTGTCAGCGGGCTCCTACATGGGCGAGCACGGCCTCTCCCGTTTTCCCGGACTGCGATGGCAGCATCCGTTGCTTTAGTCAGGCAGAAGACTTCGTCCGCGATCCTGAGCGGCACGTCTGGGTCTGTGCGGGTGGCGTCGGGTAATCGGCGCTCTACCACGACGGTATTCGGCGAAGTGTTCCAACGAAAGTGATCACCCAACCCAATTGGAATCCTTGAACATTTTGCCCTGTAGAACGCAAGTGCTCAGACTCGCACGTAATCTGGTATTCATTTCACAATTTCTTTACAGACGGGTTGATACGATATCGCGCAGCTTTCCGTCCTTATTAACAGATTGTTAACTATGCAATCTGGAAAAGGGAGACAAAAACCATGATCAACAAAATCAAACAATTTATATTCGCAGGCATCGTGATGGCGGGGTTACCACTCTTGGTAATGGCGCAGGAAGAGTCAAAGGGAAAAAAAGGCGAGGGCACCAGGATGGAGGCCCTGCAAATGGAACTCGGATTGACTGACGAGCAGGTCAGCCAAATGATGGAGCTCAGGAGCAGCATGAGTCCCAGAGGCAAGGCACGGAGTGAATTTTTGGAGCAGCGCGATGAGAATCGTACCAAGATGCAGGAACTCCTGACGGATGAGCAGAAAGAAAAACTGGCAGACTTGCAACCGTCTCCTCAAAGGATGAGGGCTGCTGGCCAGGCCATGATGCTCGGTTTGACCGAAGTACCGGGGCAAGGTCGGGGCTCCCGGTTTGCAAATCGTGGCAGAGGTAGACAGATGAGGTCTGGTTCCAGTGGTTTCCGTGGACGAGGCGGAACCCAACGGAACTCTCGTGGCGGAAACAGCATGCGTGGAGGCGGCCCGGGTCGTGGACAGAATTCGCGTGATCACAGAAGGGGTGGTCGGCGTGGCTTTGGAGGCGGCCGTTAATCGTGACCTCTAAACAGTTGTTCTAAGTGAACCCATACCTCACATCGCTCATAGAACAGGGCGGTCATCCTGCAGGATGGCCGCCCTCATTGTTATTAAACTGCTGGAACGTAAATAGTCCGGTGGTTTCCTGCTGAATCAACATTCACCTGAAATCTGACAATGCAGTGCTCCATTCCACTCCTATGGGGTTACTATTGGAAACGGTCGGCTAGCAGGAAGTCATTCATCGTAGATGAACCCTTACTGTTGCAACTGTCAACCTGTTTTCGAGTGGGGCACGGAGCATGATTCAGGGAGTTGAACTGCAGATATTCAGTCATCCCCGTTGGCTGTGCCTGGTGCGGGTGCTGGTTTCAGAATATTGCCGGGAACTTAATATGGAGCCCGGTTTGGTGCGTGATGTCATACTGGCAATTGATGAGACGATCAGCAACATCATGCGTCATGCCTACGAGGGAGATACCGAGCAGTTGATCAGGGTTCAATGCAGTTGCCAAAAAAGTATGTTTCAGGTGGAAATTTACGACCATGGAAAAGTGTTTGATCCGTTTGAACAACAGATGCCTCCACCGGATGAATTGCGCAGTGGAGGGCGAGGTATCTACCTGATCCGGAGCTTGATGGATGATTACAAGTATGGTCAACTGGCTGGCTGGAATTGCACTTGTTTGAGCAAGACGCTGTCTGTTTCGACTGAAGCGAGGCAGGGCTAGTTAAGGGGATGCTGAGTCCAATCCAGATTAATGTCAGACATGAATCTGAAAGCTGTGTAGTGCAGGTGAGAGGGGATATTGATCTGTCCAGTTCACCCCGACTGCGTGAAACCTTGCTGGAGTTGATTCGCGAACAAGGCGAGAAGAAAGTTGTGCTCAATCTGGAGCATGTGGATTATATCGACAGTTCAGGGATTGCCAGCCTGATTGAAGGTTTGAAGCTAGCGAAGGGTCATGATGCAAGATTCATGCTGGCAGGACTTAATGAAGGTCCGCGCTATGTGCTGCAGCTGACGCGTTTGCTGGATGTTTTCGAGGTCCATCCAAGTGAATCGGATGCACTGAAGGCCTGAACCGGGTTGTTCTGGAACAGTTCATGAACTACTTCGAATCTGTCGGGCACACTACGATCCGCCAGATTGAGTATGTCGGCGACCTGACACTGCAGTTCTGGCGTGGGCTGCTATTTTCGTTTCGGGTCAATCCACTGACCGGTCGACGCCTGCGCTGGAAAAGTACCACGCAGCAAATGGCGGTGATGGGGGTCAAGGCTCTGCCTGTATTGTGTTTGATCACGGGTGCGACGGGCTTGATCATGGCTCTGCAAGCGGGTGCAGAATTACGACGTTTCGGAGCCATAGAAGCTGTCGTCAATCTGGTCGGTACGAGCATGACTCGCGAGATAGGGCCCCTGATGGCAGCCATTGTCGTGATTGGCAGATCAGGTTCGGCCATTTCTGCAGAAGTAGCCACCATGGTTGTCACAGAAGAAGTGGATGCCTTGACGACCATGGCGATCGACCCGATTGATTTTGTCCTTGTTCCCAAGTACATCGCGATGATGGTGATGATGCCCTGCCTGACGGTGATGGGAGTATTCTCGGGGATTATGGCGGGTGGCATTTATACCTACTACGCACTCGATATGACCATGGTTACTTACCTGGAACGTACTTTGGAGATCCTGTTGATGAGAGACATCATCAGCAGCCTCGTGAAGGCTTTGGTCTTTGGCTCGATCATTGTTCATGTGGGATGCCTGGAAGGGTTCAATGTCACCGGAGGCCCTGAAGGAGTGGGCCGCTCTACTACAGATGCTGTGGTGAAATCTATTTTTCTGGTTGTTTTTGCTGATCTGCTCTGTACAGCGTTTTTCTATTTCTTCTGGCGATGACTGCACTACAAACAGCCTCTGCGAACCGCAAGTTGCCGCATGAATCGGGTCTTGAACCGATTATCAGTGTGCAGGACCTGCAAGTGCAGTTCGGGGATCGCAAGGTTCTCGATGGGGTGAATCTTGACGTCTATCCTGGCGAGACCATGGTGATCCTGGGAGCTTCAGGCTCCGGGAAAAGTACCTTGCTGCGGCATCTTGAAGGACTGGCCAGACCAACTTCCGGCTCAATCACAGTCAAGGGGGTTGATCTAGGTTCGGCAACACACAATGAACTGAATGGAGTTCGTCGCCTGCTAGGAGTCTCGTTTCAGAGTGCTGCGATGTTCAATTCGATGACAGTCGGAGACAATGTTGCTCTGCCCTTACGCGAGCATACCGATCTTGCGGAATCCACGATTCAGTTGATGATGAAGATGAAGTTGCACCAGGTTGGGCTGGACGGAGTCGAAGACCTGTATCCCCAACAACTCTCTGGCGGCATGCGCAAGCGTGCTTCCCTGGCCAGGGCTTTGGCCATGGATCCGGTGATACTTCTTTTTGATGAGCCTTCAGCAGGACTGGACCCGATTATTGCTGCGGGCATCGACGAATTGATACTGAGCCTCAAAAAGGCATTTAAAATGACGATTGTGGTTGTAACACATGAATTGCAGAGTGCTTTTCTGATTGCTGATCGAATGTGCATGCTGTACAAGGGAGTAATTCTTGCAGTCGGGACAGTTGATCAGATCAGGAACCATCCGCATCCTCGTATCCAGCAATTTATCAATCGGACGATGGACAAGATTGATGAGGTTAGTCAGGCCTACATCATGGGGTTGTGAATGAGTAACGAAGCAAAAGTAGGCGTTCTCGTCCTGATCGTGCTGGCGATCCTTGTCACCACATTCCTGTATGTTGCGAATGTACAACTGACCGGTGAGAAGATTCAGTACCGCACATATTTTAAATATGTCGGTGGGCTTGATTCAGGAAGTCTTGTCCGTTATGGCGGGCGGAAGGCGGGCATCATTACTTCTGTTGGCCCCTGGGCAGAGGATATGACCAGGACGGAAGTTGTATTTGAACTACGTGCAGACGTTCCGCTGAACGAGAAATCAGCGGCAACAATAGCCAGCCTGAATGCACTGGGCCAGAATTACCTTGAGCTGACGCCAGGGTCCATTGATGCGGCCAGGATCCAATCAGGTGGTGAAGTGCAAGCTGTCGAGGCCCTGACATTCAATGATTTGACGAACAAGGTGGCCGAGGTCGCAGACCGTGCAGTCATGCTGATGGGAGGGATGGAAGAGAAGCTGGATCTGGTTGTAACAGATATCCAGAAGCTTATGCCCAACCTTCAGGACCTGACTGGGGATGAGAACAAGCAGAACATTGCCGGGCTGCTTGAAAACAGCAACCGACTGCTGGATGAGCAGACTCCGAAAATCGACATAATCACGACTCAGATCAGTGAAACACTTACTTCCCTGAACGAGATGGCGATCCAGTTCAAGGAAACAACACAGAATGCCGACCAAACGCTTCTCAGCCTGAACAAAACGATTGATGAAACCCGTGAACCGATCCAGGAAAATCTTGTACAACTCGAAAACACCCTGGAAGAAGTACGGCTGGCACTCAATGATGCGAGGGTGGTACTGGTTCTCAATGAAGACAACATTACTCGGATCATTGAGAATTTCAGGATGGCTTCCGAGAACCTTGAGGAGTTCAGCACCCAGATCAAGCAACGACCCTGGAGCTTGCTGCGGGTGAGCCCCAAACCGGAGCGACAGGTCCCATTACCTGGAGCATCAACGCAGTAGAATCGTTGATGGCAGAGCCTGTTGATCTGACCCCCGAAAATGCACCGGACTTTCTGGAGGGGTGCATACCTCTCCATGGCAAGGTGACAGCCAGCAGACTCCCAGGCGGTGTCTCGAACACGGTCATATTGATTGAGGATGCCGACCAGCGCATCATCTTGAAACAGTCCTTGCCGAGATTGAATGTGCAGGACGAATGGCTTGCTGAAAGATCACGCATCCGGCGGGAGTGGGGTGTGATGCGGAAGCTTGGGGCGGTGTTGCCAACTGGCCGTTTACCCGAACTGCTTTTCAGGGATGACAGCAATTACCTGTATGCAATGCGCGCTGCACCAGTCGGCTTCCAGAACTGGAAAACTCAACTGTTGGCAGGGGAGTGTAATCAGGCAACTGCACAGCAGGTTGGAGCAACCCTGGGGCTGATGATCCGGGAGACCTGGCGCAACCCGCAGTTCTGTGAGGAATTCTCGGAATGCAAGGCCTTCGTGCAGTTACGAACCGATCCGTACTACAGAACGATCGGCAAGCGACATCCACAGATTACATCTGCCATAGAAGAGTGGATTGCGATTTTCTCGGAACGCCGTGATGCGATTGTGCATGGAGACTGGAGTCCAAAAAACCTGTTGCTTACGCCACTGGGCCTGATCTGTATCGATTTTGAATGTGCGCATTTCGGGGATCCCAGCTACGATGCCGCCTTTTTGCTGAATCACCTGATTCTCAAGGCATTTCATCGCAATGAGATGGCAATGAACTATTTGCAACTGGCGCACACAGCATTTACATGGACATCAGGTTTAGTTCCAGCAGAAGCACTGGGGGAGTTTGAGAGATCCACAATGAGGCATCTGGCCTTCCTGTTGTTGGCAAGAATTGACGGCAAATCACCGGTCGAGTATCTCCCTGAGGAGGCTCGCAGGTCCAAGGTTCGACAATTTGCCATGCAACAAATTGCAGTCACTCCAGAAACACTACGCGAAATGCTTGCCAAGACAGAGCTTGCGTTGTAGCGATAACCCTGTCTGGTGAAGATGGCTCCACCGGAATCAAGGTGCCAGTTTCTATTGTGCTGCCTGGATAGCAGTCAAAACCTGTTGCGCTTGTGCCTGCATGGCATTCGGGAACCCGGCGGCCTCATTCATCCAGAAGGTCGCTTGCCTGATGTTGTCACCGGCTATGTCGAGCTTGACGTAGCAGACACCTAGCATATAAGCCAGCAAGCCATACTGCTCACCACCTTCGGCCTTGATCGAATCAACGGTCTGCAACAGGTAGCGACGGGCATTGCGATAGGAGTCTTTGGAACTGCCCTGCAGGAAATACGCCTTTCCCATCGAAAAAATTGCCAGCGTTGTAAATTTTGCCTTGGTAGCTGCCCACTCTTCCTCGCTGACTCCTTCCGGGGCAGGTTTTTCTGTCATCAGGTTGATGAGTTGCTCACCATGAACCTTGGCGGTCTCGACATCTTTCTGGGTGGCAGCAAAATCGGCGTACAGGTAAAGGTTCTGCTCGCTATCGGGGTTCCTTACCAACTCCCGTTCAAGCTCAGCACTCATACCGGCTGTATCGCCCGCTTGCTGGTACGCCAGGACAATTTTGCTTGAGCTATTCGCGGAGTATTGGCCATCGGGAAAGTAATCGCGAAGGGCAGTGTAGTACTGCGCCTTGAGGGCTGGATCCGTGGTCTGGCCAGCACCGACACTCATTGCCCATTCTGCATACTGCAGGACTCCCTTGAAATACTCAATTGCACTGGTGTCTTCTGCCTCCTCATCTTTATCAGGGTCAGGTTCTATTGCTCTCTTGGCAGGTTCGTGGGTTGCAACCAGGGACAGTAACAAATCTCCCCAACTCTGGTTGTTCAGCAGAGCCTGGTTGTGGTTATGGCGGACTTCCACATCATCCGGAGCGAGTACAACCAGACGCTTGCCTGTTTCCGAGGCCTTGGCCCAGTTCTGCTCTTGGGTATACAGGTTCTGTAGGCCTAGCAAGGCGTAGCCAACCAACTCACTTTCAGGAAAGTCAAGCAGAAACCCTTCTAGGATTTCAATCTTTTCGGGTATCTCATCCGTAACACCAGCGGCAGTCAGCCGACTGCCCTCTGGCGAACGGCTGTCGATATCCATGTTGCGGATTTGCTGCTGTTGGGCTAGAGCCGTAGCAGTGCAAATCAGGATAGTAAAAATAAAGAAGAGAAGATTTTTCATTTCGTCACTCCGAGTCTTGATAATGGTATCGCAGAACTGACCCCAATAATCAAGATGTTATTGCAGAATCCCACAGGCGCCAGGGCTGGGAGTGGGTACTGATACAGCCATTTGAACCATGAAAGGTCAGTTCCAGGCTGCCTGTATCCATGCATGCTTCGATCCAGCCACAGGGTATTTCCGGTGAAAAAGGAAAGCCGGTGGCAGGAAGGCCTATCAGATAGATACCGGAATATTGATTGAGAGTAAAAACATGTTCATGACCAGTCATGATGGCCTGCACCTGTTTATGTTTTTCAGTCAGCTGCAGCAAGGAATCGAAATCCTTGCATCCCTTGCTGGACGATTCCCCCGGGTGATGAACAAAAAGAAGGGTAAGCAGTGATGGCTCAGAGTCGAGTTCCCTGTCCAGCCAGTGAAGCTGGCTGGTACCCAGCAAGCCACTGACATCAAGCGGTGAGACCTGGGAGTCCAGGACAATAAACCGATAGGGCGGCTGGTCAACGACAGCATTCAAGCGAACCGGGGTGGAGTGGTGACCAGTGAATGTTGTCTGGAGATTGTCCCGTCGATCATGGTTGCCGACGCTGAACACAAGTGGTGTGAGAGTACTGACTGGTTGCAGCAGGTCACTGAGGTGCTGGTAGTCTCCGGGTTCACCGTCAGACCAGGCAAGATCCCCATTGATGAGAACCGCGTCGGGGCGGCATGCAAGTACTTCTTGTACAACATGGGACAACTGCTGGGCAGGACGAAAGCCATTGAGTTCCGCTGTATTATCAGTGCGGATGTGTGTATCGGAAAGCCATGCCCAGCGTGGTTTGCTGACCGCTTCCAGCTTGCCCGTGTAACAGAGTCCGCACTCGGTTGTAACGGCTAGAGGCTGCTCGCCTGGGCTGAAAATCACTATAACTTGAGATTCGAGCTACTGGCCCAGAATGTCGAATGTCGTGGTGCCGGCCACACGCACCTTGGAGTAGACCTCTACCCATTTCGTATGCGCTTCATGGGTTGCATAGGCTTGCAGTGCTTCTTCGCCGGTCATTTCCATGCAGACGCCCCATTGACGCATACTGGGCTCTTCCTGGTTTCTGCCGTATTGCCGAAGTGGCCGTCGCAGCTTGCCAACCCAGACACTTTCAAGGCCATCAATCTTGGAAGGCAACTCATTGGTTGATTCCATGAAAGCCTGCCAGTCAGCTGCGCTCGCTTCTTCAATTTCAGTGAATGCGAAACAGTGCATCAGGGAGTTCTCACCTGCCATGGCACTTGCGGGTAACAGCAGAACCAATGTAAGGAATCCGAATATAAAACTAGTGGGGAGATATCTCATACTCAAGATAGTATCAAGATCGGGCACAGGTTGGGAAGTCCCTTTCCCTGACCTTTTCTTCAAACTACAGATGGACTCGAATCTCGGCGGGGAAGTTCTTCCGATAAACTAGGGCTGGCAATGCTCAGACTACTTGTGTTGATGATCCTGGCAGCGAACCTGACGGCTGCTGATCGACCGAACATCCTGTTTATCCTGACGGATGATCAGGCTCCCTGGGCTCTGGGGCTGTCAGGTCATCCACATGCCTCGACACCTCACATGGACAAGCTATTCCGGAGAGGAGCGTATCTGCAAAACTCGTATACTGTAACACCTGTTTGCAGCCCCTCACGGGCCAGCCTGATGCTTAGCCGGTACGGGTCCGAGCTTGGAGTGACAGATTGGCTGCATCCAGGACGAGAAGCACTGTACGGAGTCGATCCCGAGACTATCATGTGGCCCGAGGTTCTCCAGAAGGCAGGCTATCAAACTGGCCTTGTCGGCAAGTGGCATCTCGGATTGCTGGATAAACATCATCCTACCGCTAACGGTTACGACTATTTCATGGGATTCCGGGGGGGAGGAGCCAGCACATCTGACCCTGTGCTTGAAAAGGATGGGCAGGAAAGCAGCTATGTGGGACTGACAACTGACATTCTCACCAGGGAAGCAATGGAATTCTTGGAACAAGGCAGGAATAAGCCTTTCCTGCTGTCGCTGCATTACAGGGCACCACACACCCGCTGGTTGCCGGTTGCACCGGCAGACTGGGCACCGTTTGAGGGCCTGAATCCAATCATCCCGAATCCTCAATTTCCTTACCTGGACGTCGAGCGTGTCAAGCGCATGACTCGTGAGTACCTGGCGAGCACGAAGGGAGTGGATCGGAATGTAGGCCAGATTCTTCGGAAGCTGGAGGAACTCAGTCTCACGGATAACACGGTGATCGTATTTACCAGTGATCATGGCTACAACATGGGGGAGCTTGGTGTGTGGCACAAGGGCAATGGACACTACGCACTGACACAAAATCCACCTGCAACTGCAAACATTCCGGATGGTCAGAGACCAAACATGTGGGATCGATCAATCCGGGTACCAACAGCTATTGTCTGGCCCGGCAAGATCAAGCAGGGTACGGTCATCAAGAAGACTGTTTCCAATCTCGATTGGTATCCGACAATGGTGGCCATTGCGGGTGCAGAACTTCCAGAAGGTGTGATTGTTCGCGGTCGCAACCTGGTTCCCTTGCTGGAAGGTGAAGCAGGAAACTGGGACGACAGTCTGTATGGGGAGTATTCAACCCACCACCAGACATTTACGCATATGCGTATGCTGCGTACCAACCGTTGGAAGTTGGTGCGTGATTTCCGAAACCCTGAACGTGACGAACTCTACGATCTTGCTGGGGACCCTGGGGAGACAACCAATCTGATTCGCCATCCGGGATCTCGCGGTATCCTGCAAAGGATGCACAGGCAGCTGATACGGAAGATGTGTGAAACCGGGGACCGGCTGGCGCAATGCGAAAGCAAGGATCAAGCAAGTGAAACAGATGAATGATAAAGAGCAAAAGCCGGATCGGATTCGTAGTCGCAAGGATCCGGGTCGTAGGGAATTGCTGGCTTACTCAGCTGCTTTTGGTTCGACATTTCTGGCACGACAGGGATTGGCGGCAATCCCTGCAAGTGCAGCAGGCACAGCCATGGCTACCACCCAGCCCATCAAGGGCATGAAGAAATCCATCAATCTCTGGGCTTTTCCATATCCGGACAAATGGTCCTTGAAAAAGTGTTTCCAGGTTGCGAAAGACGCTGGCTTCGATGCAGTGGAGCCTAACTTCAACCTGGAAGGAGAATTTTCTGCCGAGTCTTCCGATGAGGAGATTCGTCAAATCAAGCAGATGGCTGATGAGATGGGTATAGAGATCAGTGGTGTCTGCTCTTTCCTGTTCTGGCCCTACTCAATGACACACCCGGATCCCGAACGTCGCTCCAAGGGGATTGAGCTTGCTATCCGCATGGTGCAGGCCGCCACACTGCTTGGAACGGACAATCTGCTGGTAATCCCTGGTGCTGTCTATGCACCATGGCTTGAAGACCCGGTACCTGTTCCAAACGAAGTGTGTGATCAACTGGCGCGGGAAGCAATTCAACAGTTGATCCCGCATGCAAGCAAGGCAGGAGTGACGATCAACATTGAGAATATCTTTGCCAATGGGTTCCTGTTCAGCCCCCAGGAGATGGTTGCATTTGTTGACAGCTTTCAGAGTGATGCCGTGAAAATCCACTTCGACACAGGCAACATCATGCAATACCAGTTCCCCGAACACTGGGTGCCGATCCTCGGCTCAAGGATCAAGAATATTCATTTCAAGGAGTGGGACAAGCGTACTCAGGAGTTCAACCTGAACACCTTCCGGACGCTGCTCGATGGCACAACCAACTGGCCGGAAGTAATACAGGCACTACAGAAGATCGGGTACGAGGGTTACCTGACATTCGAGTATTTCCATCCCTTCGAACACTATCCGGAAGCCCTGATCTACCAGACATCGGATGCGCTGGATCGCATGTTGGGTCGTATTAGTTGAGAACGGTGTGTCGACTACGGATTGCTGATTCCGTCCCACCAGGCAACATTAACGGCTGGGTCTTATCCGGCTGGGATAATGAAATGTCAGGGGCACGATGGCTGATGGTAAACCAGTAGTACTTTCCATTCTGGACGGTTGGGGGCACAATCCGGATCCTCGCAACAATGCAGTGGCAATGGCCAGGACTCCGAACTTTGACAAGCTCTGGAACGCATTTCCCCACACTTTGATCCGAACGGATGGGCCTTTTGTCGGTTTGCCTGACGGCCAGATGGGCAACAGTGAGGTGGGTCATCTGAATATCGGTGCGGGTCGGATCGTCAAGATGGATATCACCCGCATTGATGAGCTGGTGCAATCCGGTAATTTGAGACTGAACCCGGTGTTGCAGGGAGCACTGGCACATGGAAAATCCAGTGCTTTGCACCTGATGGGTCTTTTGAGTGATGGCGGGGTGCACTCCCAGATCACACATCTGTATGCCCTGCTGCGAGCAGCCCGACAAGAGGGTGTTGAGAACGTATATATCCACGCCTTCACTGATGGTCGTGATACGCCACCCGATAGCGGTGTGAATTTTGTTCGTGAACTCCAGCAACAACTTGCGCAGATTGGTTGTGGCAAACTTGCCACGCTGAGCGGGCGATACTATGCCATGGATCGGGACCGTCGCTGGGAACGCGTGAACAAGGCGTTCCTTGCTCTGGTGGCCGGGCAAGGAAACGTTGCACAGGATCCTGTTGCAGCCATGGAAAAGTTCTACCAGGCCGGGGTGACTGACGAGTTTGTCTTACCGACGGTCATGGTCGGTGCCCACAACAAGCCTGTTGGAACGATTTGTGACGGGGATGCTGTACTTTTTTTCAACTTCCGGGCAGACCGTGCACGACAGTTGACGCTGGCTCTGAATGATCCCGATCTTGCTGAGTTGGACCGGGGTCTGGCTCCCAGGCAACTGCACTATGTGACCATGACCCGGTATGACAACAATTACCCGTATCCGGTGATCATTGAGAAGCAATTCCCGGAACGCATACTGGGAGAGATCTGTGCAGATCACGCATGGTCCAACCTGCGTGTGGCAGAAACCGAGAAATATCCCCACGTAACCTACTTTTTCAATGGCGGACGGGAACAGATATATCCCGGTGAAGAGCGCGAAATGGTGCCTTCACCGAAAGTTGCAACCTACGACCTGCAGCCCGAAATGAGTGCAGTGGGAGTTTGTGATGTCGTTGTACGTGGTATCAGGAGTCGCTCATTCAACCTGATTGTGGTGAATTTTGCTAATGGTGACATGGTCGGGCATGCAGGCGTTCCGGAGGCTGCTGTCAAGGCTTGCGAGACAGTAGATTCCTGTCTGGGTCGTATCCATGATGCCCTGCGGGAGACGGGTGGTCAATGGATTGTTACTGCTGATCATGGGAATGCAGAACTCATGGTGGATCCTGAAACAGGTAAGCCGCATACTTATCACACAACGTTTCCTGTCCCTCTCATTCTGGCAAGCGAGTACCAGGGACGACTGTCCGATGGCGGCTCATTGCGGGACATTTCACCGACGATCCTTGGATGCCTTGGTGTGCCTCAGCCAGATGAAATGACGGGTAAGGATTTGCGCGAATCCGCCTGAAGCTTGCCATGCCCACCAGGTTGGATTCCCCACGTTTCATTCGAGCTGCTGGCGGGATTGTCTGGCGTGATGAGGATCACAGTGAGTTGGCAATCATCTACCGAGACCGTTATTTTCCAGGAGAATGCTGTCTGCCAAAGGGCAAGCTGGAAGAGTCTGAAAGCTGGGAGCAGGCAGCTTTGCGGGAAGTAAAGGAAGAGACAGGCTGTGATGCACAAATCACGGGTTTTGCCGGCCTGCTGCACTACCACATCATGGATAAGCCTAAAGTTGTTGTGGTATTCGAAATGCAGGCCATACGGGAAGGCGAGTTTGAACCCGCAGGTGAAGTTGTCGAGACGGCTTGGATGGAGCCGCAAGAAGCAGTGTCTGCGCTGACACACGAACCTGAACAGGAGTTACTACAGAACTATCTGGAGCAGAAAAGAGCAGGAGATATTCGAATCAGCCACTAGTTTCCGCGGGCGCGCTCTTGCTCGCGTTTCTCACGGCGCTTCTCGCTCTCTTCAATGATTTTTCTGTACTTGTCCTGTTGTTGTACATCAAGCACACCCATGATGCGGTCAGTACGCTCGCGTCTGATGGCAGCAAACTCCGGTTTAATGGCATCCTGAACTTCCTTGACCCGCCCTCCAATTGCAACCAGGATCGTATCGATGCTTTCCTGTTGTTCAGCATCAAGATCCAGGTCGCTGGACAATTTTTCAAGCAGTTGTTTGCGGTACTCAACCGGACTTGAATACCTGGATCGCCCGTTGAAATGGTTCCCGTAAAACTCGGAAGCCGACAGCCCAAGCAGACCACCTGCAATGAATACTACGGCTAGGTAGAACGCAGCTTTTTTTCTGGTGGGACTAGTTGTCATCTTACGTTAGAAGCAAGTCTCCACAGTGCATCATCTTGCTCGTCCATCGAATTCTGAGCCAGCACATCGACATAACTCGAATCAAGCAGTACTACTTCGTTGGAGGCTCCGAAAGGAATCCAGACGGATGCGATCAGCAGCAATGCAACTGCTGCAGAGGCGATGGCAAGGCGAGGTGACCAGGCGACAAGGTATGTCATCCAGCTCCGGTTTTCCTGCTTGCGCAACTCGATCCCTCTCCAGATATTGGCGAGAAAATAAGGTGATGACTCAATGTCACCCGTAAGTTCCCTGTAGATCTCAAATATGCGATCCAGAATGGTCTCTTGTTCCTGTTGCATAGTTATTCTTCCTCGGTTGCCTGGGCTGGCTCCATTTCCCCCATCAATTCCTCGTAGACCCGCAGCATGCGCTTGCGGGCACGGAACAGACGAACCTTGAGGGCATTGGTGTTGATCTTATAGACATCGCTCAATTCTTTCAAGCTTAGACCCTGGATTTCCTTGAGACTGAGCAAAATGCGGTCTTCTTCGTCCACGCGTGAAAAAAGAATATTCACCAGTTCCTTTGCTTCCTCTTTCTGGTCATCGTCCAGGGACTTCTTTCCAGCCAGGATCTTTTCCACTACATCAGCCTGCCCCTCGCTCAAATCACCCATCCTCACTTCGTTGTGACGCCGTTTCTTACGAAGATAGTCGTAGCAGGTGTTCTTGGCCAACCGATAGAGCCAAGGTTCGAATACCTTGGGCTCCCTGAGTTGCCCTAGTGCGAAGTACAATCGAATAAATACCTCCTGCCCGACATCCTCTACGTCATCCCCATTACCGATCATCCTGTAAACAACACCAAGTATGCGTTTACGGTACGCCTTGATGATCTCGTTAAAAGCCTTGTCATCACCTGATTGGGCTTTCTTGATCGTCTCGGATTCGACCAGCATTCAAAGCAGCCGTTTGGGGCGCCGCTTGTCGGTCATGTCTTTCCAACAGAGTAGGCGAAGCCTTTCCTCATCAGGTTACAAAACTTCCCGGTTTATAGTCAGGTTTTTCGTGCTGCATCAGGGCCAGTGCCTCCAGGCTTAAATGCCCGGTGTAGACTGCCATGCCCAGTGCAGCATGAACTTGTAGCTGCTGCAATTCCCGAATCTCGTCCAGACTTGAAATGCCTCCTGCAGCAGTGATTTCGTGATCAGTCGTAGAGCGCAGGCGACGATACCACTCCATATCAGTGCCCTGCAGCATGCCTTCCTTGTCAACATAAGTACATAAAAAGCCGCCGCAATAAGGCTCGAACTTGGCAATCAACTCCTCGGCAGTCCAGCGGGTGGTTTCCTGCCAACCTTTTATGACGATGTGTCCGGCCCTGGTATCCAGGGCAATCAATACTTTTTCAGCTCCTGCCCTGGAGCGGAGTTCTTCGAGAAAAGCGTAATCCGGTCCGTCCTCGGCGTAGGCAGAGGTTCCGACGATGACTTTTTCTGCACCACACTCAAGCAGTTCAATGGCACGTTCAACGCTCCGCACCCCGCCACCTATACGTGTACGTGCCCGGGATGCAATCTCCCGCACAAGGGACAGGTTTGAGCCTTTTCCCAGCGCCTGGTCCAAGTCAATCACCTGAATCACGGGAAAGGCCGAAAACCGCTCAAGCATGACTTCAGGTGCTTCACCCTCAATAGCTTTCTCGCGGCCCTGGATCAACTGGACCACCTTGCCTTCGAGCAGGTCAATACAGGGAATGATCATCAGCAGGTCGTCGGTTGGGATTGCTGTCTTGCAAGCAATCATGAACTTATCAGCTTAGACCCTGCGATCAGGGATTCCAAACAAACAAGGGACTTTGGGACTTTGCCCAAAATGAGCAACTAGCCGTTCTGGCACCCGAAATGAGCATCGCTGCATCGCGTAGAACTCCCTCGACTTGTGCTTCTATCCCGAGTAAAACGCCTGCGTGATGACTATACGACGCCTCTTTCTCTTTCTGGGCTTAGTGAGCTTAGCCCTTCACCTGGTTCCCTACTCCGCTCAGGAGGTGACAGGCACAATCGCCGGAATGGTCATGGACGATACGAATGCGGTCATCCCGGACGCAGCGGTGGAGGCCCAGCGTCGAAACCGTGTGCTCCGGGGCGAACGAACCCGATAGCCAACCGCGAGAATGGCATTGAGGTTGTAGAGTTTGGTTCGGTAGGCCTTGCCGTCGGTCGCAGTTGTCAAGAATTCCTTGATAACTGCTCCCGCTTCAAGCTCGCCTTCGGCTAGGATGTTCCTCATATGCAGGCTGACATTCTGCTTGGTCGTATCGAACAGGTCCGCCAGTCCTGCCTGCGTTAGCCAGACCGTCCCGTCCACGGCGAAGAGCGAGGCTGAAACTGACGAAGCGCAAGCTCCGCGTCGCTGGGACAGGCCTGAGCTTGCGGAGATCCGCCAAGCGATCCAACTGTTTTGGCAGATTACCGCAAAGAGTCCGATCTTGCGCCCCTTCGCGACCTCGCCCATTTCTACGTGCCTACCAAGATCCACTCCCAGCATTGAATTATAAATTGCTTTTGTGACCACGTATGCCATAAGAAGTTGCTTGTGACCACTTTTGACCATGTGCGGCACATTTGCAACGTGGTGACATATGAGACGCACAGAATACCAAGTCAAGCTGAAGGTCTGGATTCGGTACGACGGAAGAGACTGCCTTGCCTGGTGTCCGGCTATCGACGTGAGGACCCAGGCACGGACCAAGAAACGGGCACTGGAGTCGTTGCGGGAGGCTGTGGAACTTTGGTTCGAGTCGTGCATTGACCGCAAGGTGCTGGACGACGCTCTCCAGGAAGTAGGATTCGTCAAGTACAGCAACAATGAAGTGCTATCAGAAGACGTTGACGCTGTCACGGTGTGCGCCACCGAGACTTCTGCTTCGAACGGAGTGGAGGAGAGGCCCTCGTTTTCGGTTGGGAAGGGCCGTGACACCGACCACATCGAAGGTGTGATCCCGGCACATCTTGCCGTAGATCAACTGTGGCAGATGCACCGTGCGTCTGCTTAAGTAGTCCGAGCTCAGGGACATCTGCAAGGCTGAGGGCTGCGAGTTTGATCGTCAAAGAGGTGATCACTACATCATGACGAAGCCGGGGATGAGGCGGCCTGTTGTAATCCCGAAGAAGAACGCCCTCAAGGAAGATATTGTTCTCGGCATCGCCAAGACGATCGGGTTGAGTCGATCCGATATCCAGAATCGTCTGACGAAGCGAAGAGTTTCGGCCCGAGCGGCCAAGAAGAGTGCGTCGTAGAAGCTACCTAGTGGTAGCCGTTCGAACGGGATTTCAGGCCCCGCTCGAACGGTTACCCTTGAGCGGTTCGGCGGAACCCCCGCACCGGAGAGAGGTAAGCAACGATGCGGCTACGTATTCTGGCGCTTGCAGCGGCGCTCATCGGGGGGATCTCCGCCCAGCTGTCGGTCGCACAGAACAAGGCGGATCTCAAGTCCCAGCAGAAAGCAGACGAGGCCGCAGAGCAGCGCAAGGAGCTGCTTGAAGAGGTCCAGCCCGCAGCGGACCGGTACGCCGCGGCGATGGTGACGCGCAAGTGCTCGGACGCCTTGGTCCAGGGTTACATTAGCTCCCTCGGCGAGAGCATGGTCCCGCCGGACACGCCGGCATCGACCACGTTCTCGTTCCGGGTGGTGGAGGACATCTACCCGCCCGCGTCCGCGCTGCCGGACGTCAGGGTGTACCTGACGACCGGCCCGTTGGCGCACATCGAGAACGAGGCCCAGCCGGCCATGGTGCTGGGGAACGAGATAGCCAATGTGCTCGAGGAGTACACCCTCGAGTCGCTGCGCAACCAGCCCGCGAGCCAGCGTCGGAACAAGGTGGTCGGTGCCGCCGTCGGCGCGCTTGCCGCCACCGCAGTCAATTCCGTGACCCGCTCGAAATTCAGTAGGGAGCAGGAGAAGGAGGCCGACCTGATCGGCACCGAGCTTGCCCTCGTGCGGGGCTTCGACCCGGAGGAGGAGGCTAGGTTCTGGGACAAGCAGGACGAGCGGGAACTTGGTGGGCAGGAGCGCCCCGAGTCGCTCTCTGGAAGGCTACGTGCCCGTCGGGTCCCAAATTGTGGCGCCGATGTAGCGTTCCGGCCCCGAGGCTTGGTCGCTGAAATAGTACACGACGACCACTTTGCCGTCCGGGCGTTGGACAGCGCGCACGTAGCCGATGTCGCGGCTAGACCCGTCGTCGCGCAAAACAATCTCTTCGCCCCATGTCCGTCCGCCATCGCTGCTCAGCGTGGCACGGATGCTGTAGGGCTCACCACGGTAGCCGTAGAGCAAGCAGATTCGGCCATCCTTGAGCTGGATCATCGACGGGGGATTGCCGATGCCGGCGTCCGGGACGGGCTCGCTCAGCTCGCTCCAGCTTGCGCCATTGTCCCGGGAAAGGTGCGCTTGGATCCAGCGCCTCGGCCCCTCCCTACGGCGAGTCGCGACAAGGATGTCCGTGGCGGACAGCCGAACCGAGGCCGGCATTATGGAAAAGCCTGCGGGCTCAGGGCCGATCCACGACATCAGATTCCATGTCTCACCCCCATCGGTTGTTCGTGCGCAGAGTGGCCGCCCCTCCTCGGAATTTGACTTCGCCGCCGTGAGGAAGATCATGCAGTCGCTCTCGCCATTGACGATGTAGTCCGTGCGGGGAGCGATGCCGGGAGCCCCGAAGCTTGGCAAGCGGTACGGGCCTTCCCAGGTGCGTCCACGGTCGTATGAGTAGAACAAGCGCCCGACCCCCGCGTCAACGCTGTCCGTGCGCAGGGTCAAGGCGAAGTCGGGGTGGGCGAAGTTGACACCTCCTTCACTTTCCATGAGTTCCGGGGCCAGGATACCCGGACGGCTCGTGCCGTGGAGGACAGTGCCTTCCGTGAGCAAGTAGCCCTGCGCGCCGGGGTCCTCGATCGACCAGGTCTCGCCGCCATCAAGACTCCGGGCGAGCATGTGCGCCTCCGGCTTCTCCCTGTCGATGTGGTGCCGGTTGCCGAGATCCTTGTAATAGCCCTTTGAGAAGCCTACGAGAATCTCGTTACCCCAGATCCAAATGCCGTGGTTGGCGGGCCAACCGCCGAACCTGCCCTTCTCAAAGTAGACCCTGACGTGACGGGTGCCTGCGGCTGTTCGCTGGGTTCGGGCTTCGGATGCCGATTCGGACGCCCCGCAGGCGGCCATGCCGACCAGTAAGCACACCACTGCGGTCAATCTCCAGATCATGGTCACTTGCGCCACTCTTGTCGGGATGTCCGGTCCCCATACACGTCAGAACACTGAGAAACCGCATTATACGGGACGGAAGAGGTTTTCAATGGGGGAACACTGTGTCGATTCCAGGAATCGCTACGTGGTCTGTCTCCAACGCTACCGCAACTCACCCTGGTGGTCTGCAAAATCCCAAAACGGGAATCGCTGTTCAGGGAGCAAGTCCCGAGTCAAGCAGGCGAACGGCAATCCCTTCCTTGGCAAGCATTTGCTTGAGTCCATTCGAGGTGTAGGTTCCGTAATGAAAGATTGAGGCTGCCAGGGCAGCATCCGCTTGCCCTTCAGTCAGTACGCGAATAAAATCATCAGGTTCGCCACCACCTCCGCTTGCGATCACCGGGATCCGTGTTGCTCCCGAAATGGCCCGTGTGAGCACACAATCAAATCCATTCTGCGTACCATCTGTGTCCATAGAAGTGAGCAGGATCTCTCCGGCACCGAGCGATTCGCCCCTTTGTGCCCAGTAAACGACATCCATCCCGGTGTCCTTGCGACCACCGTAGGTATTGACATGCCAACTGCCATCATCCGATTTGCGGGCATCAATTGCCAGCACCACAGCCTGGGCTCCAAACTCCTCGGACAGCTGCTGGATCAGTGGCGGGTTTTCGACAGCAGCGGTGTTGACTGAGACCTTGTCGGCTCCTGCCATCAGGATTTTGCGGGCGTCCGAAACGGAGCGGATGCCCCCTCCCACGGTCAGTGGAATAAAAACCTTCCTCGCAGTCCTTTCCACCACATCCACCATTGTGTCCCGATGATCACTGGATGCGGTGATATCCAGGAAGACTAACTCGTCTGCACCATCCTGGTTATAGCGTGCGCTGAGTTCAACCGGATCGCCGGCATCACGCAAGCCTACGAACTTGACGCCCTTTACAACACGCCCGCCCTTGACATCAAGGCAGGGAATGATACGTTTCGTCAGCATGTTGTGAATGAAACTTCCAGAAAGTTACGCACGATGCGCTGCCCCAATGGGCCTGATTTTTCGGGGTGGAACTGCACCCCGAAAACGTTGTCGCATTCAAGCGCGGCGCAAAAGGTAGTATCTGCGTATTCGCACAAGGCTGCGGCATGCTCACCAGCCGTTGTGTCGGGAACGTAGTAGCTGTTGGCGAAGTACACATAGGGGTTGTCCCCGATTCCCTGCAGCAACCTGGGCGCACCCTGGACCAGTAGCCGGTTCCAGCCCATTTGGGGGACACGGGCACTGGAAGGGAAACGCACGACCTGGCCGGGATAGATTTCCAGGCCCCGTTCAGTAGCTTCCTCGCTGCTTTCAAACAGTGCTTGCAGCCCAAGGCAGATACCAAGAAACGGGGTGCCTGCTGTGATCCTCTGAATCAGAGTCTTGCGCACTCCCAGCTTTGTGAGGGAAGAGAGCAGTTGTCCGTAGTGACCAACTCCTGGCAGGATGATTCTTTCGGCACTTGCCAAGCCTGCTGCCTCCTGCACGATCTCGAAGCTGGCTGAAAGGCTTTCCAGGGTGTTGGCCACCGAGCGTAGGTTGCCAGCCCCGTAATCAAAGACCACAGTCATATCAGGCGCCTTTCTGCAGCAGGCCCTTGGTACTGGGAAGCTGCTTCTTGAGCTGGGAATCCTTGGAACACGCAAAGCGCAGGGCCTTGGCCCAACACTTGAATATTGCTTCGATCTTGTGGTGGCTGGATCGACCGTAGAGTACTTTCAGGTGCAGGTTGGCTCCGCAGTGGGTGACGAATCCGTCGAAAAAGTCATGTAGCAGCTCTGTCTGCAGATCACCTACAAGTTTGAACCTTGTGCGGGCCTCGTAAACCAGTGCTGGCCTGCCACTGAGGTCCACAGCAGCTACCGCCAGCGATTCGTCCATCGGCATCAGGAAGTAGCCTGACCGGTTAATACCGATCTTGTTCCCGAGTGCTTCTGCAAAAGCTTGCCCCAGGACGATGCCACAGTCCTCGACGGTGTGGTGCTGATCCACGTCAAGATCACCGTCTGCATGCAGCTTGAGATCGAATCCCCCATGACGGGTGAATAGCTCCAGCATGTGATCGAAGAATCGGATCCCCGTGCGGATGTCATATTGACCCTTGCCTTCGAGCTTCAGTTCGACTGTGATGCGGGTTTCGAGGGTGTTCCGTTCAATCCGGGCTTTGCGTTGGGTTGGCATCAGAGACAGTCCTCCAGGTCATTCACGCTGGGAACCACAACTTCTGCACCCAGTTCTCCAAACAGTCGACAGCTCTCTTCGTGGCGGGGAGTTCCAGGGGACACGATGCCGATGAACCTTACTCCGGCAGACATGGCCGCCTTGCAATCATCAATATTGTCACCAATGAAGGTTATGGTGATATCTGGCACTTCACGCTTGATCTCAAGCAAGCCGTCAGGAGCCGGTTTGCGTTTGGCAACTCGCTCATGAGTGATGATGGGATCGAACTTTACAGCTGGGCAAAAGCGGTTCAGGGTGTAATTGGTTGAAGGTATGCCTCGACCAGTAAAAATTCCCAGTTGCCAGTTTTGTTGAAAGCGTTCCAGCTGACCTTCCCGGGGAAGCCATCTTTCATTACTTATGAGACCGTCGCCATCCTCTCCCCAGTACAACTGCCTCCCGTAGTCGCGTATATCCTGCAACGAGACCTGCATGCCAGTCTTCTCGATCAGGTGAAGTGCAAGATCGGAGTCGTCATTGAATCCTCCGCCATTCTTGATGCGCACGATGTCATCCTGGCTGATGGATTGCCCTGTGAAATGCCGGACAGTCTCAATCAGTGCACGACGGAATGTCTCGGATGGATCCACCAGTACGCCGTCGATATCAAAAACGATCATCTGCTGGCTCATGAGTCCAAGACCTCTCTCAGGTTGGTCAAGAAGTGTACTGTCTGTTGCAGTGTTCCCACTGTCACCCGGACTGCGCCTGCAATGTGTGGGGATTGATCCCTGACAAGAATGTCACGTGCAACAAGTTCATTACACACATAGGCAGCCTTTTCGCCTAAATCAAGGAGCAGGAAATTGGCGTGACTTGGCCAGTACCTGATTTCGAGTTCGCGTAGGGATTCACACAAAAGATCGCGGGACCTGAGGACCAGTCGGGCATAATCCTGGACATACTTCCTGTCATCAATCGCAGCCAGCATGCAACGGACGGCCAGGGAGTTGATGCTATAGGGGGATTGCACCTTTTGTGTGTTTGCAGCGTTTTCTGCACTTGTTATGAGGCAACCAATGCGCAGCCCGGCCATGCCGTAAGCTTTTGAAAAAGTCCTGCTGATGAACAGGTTTGGCCATTTCGGCAAGATGTCGAGCATGGTCTTGCCGTGGAAGTCGAAGTAGGCTTCATCAATCAATACGGCACAGCCATCTGCAACAGCAAGGATCTGCTCGGCCTCTTCAACTGTCAAGACGCCGCCTGTAGGGTTATTCGGTGAAGCAATACAGATAGCCCGCGTGTCAGGTCCAATTGCCTGGATAAACTCCTGAACCGGAAAAGCGAGGTCTGGTGGGGTGTAAGGAATCTTGCGAGGTACGGCTCCCAGCAGTTCGGAATAGAACCGGAACATGCTGAACGTCGGGTGGGGCATCAAGACCTCGTCGCCAGGGTTGGCGTAGGTGTTGAGGACAGCATTGATCAACTCGTCTGTGCCAGCACCAAGCAGGACCTGGCCCGAGCCAACCCCGAAATGCTTGCCAAGCTTCTGTTTTGCCTTGCTGTACTCAGGGTATGTTCCCAGGAAGTCGCGAGTGGGACTTTCCTGCAGTACCTTGAGGACTTGTGGTGAGCAGCCAACCAGGTTCTCGTTGAAATCAAGACGCAGCTTTCTTCCGCGATCCTCCAGAGGAGGACGGTAAGGACTCATCTGAACTACTGAGTTGCGGGGCTTCGGTGCACTAGCCAAGGGATGTACTCACTTTCATGGTGCGAGCCTCAATGGAACGGGCGTGGGCTTCCAGACCTTCCGAGCGTGCCAGAGTTGTGATTGCAGGTGCCAGTTCCCTCAACCCTTGCTCTGAGAGTTTTTGCACAGAAATGATCTTGATATAGTCAAGCACACTCAGGCCCCCGCGCAGCCTTGAGACTCCACTGGTAGGAAGGACATGATTCGGGCCTGCAGTGTAATCCCCGGCAGCCTCTGGACTCCACGCTCCAACAAAGATGCTTCCTGCGTGACGAATCTCGTGCAACGGGACTGCTTCGCTGACGACCAGGTGCTCTGGTGCAAAATCGTTGGCGATTGCGCAGGCTTCCTGCAGATTGTCCGTAACGACCACTGCGCTGTTCAGTCGAATGGACTCGGAGGCTACCTGGCTTGTGGGCAAAATGGACAGTTGCCAGTCTACTTCCCCGCAGACTGCCTCAGCCAGCTTCCGGCTTGGTGTCAGGAGCACTGCGCAGGAGTCAACATCGTGTTCGGCCTGGGCAAGCATGTCGGAAGCTAGTATATGGGGATCCCCGTCCTCGAAGATCAACATGATCTCGGTCGGTCCTGCGATGAAATCAATGCCGACTTCCCCGGCCAGTAATTTCTTGGCGGCTGCAACATAGATGTTTCCAGGTCCCACGATCCTGTCGACCTTGGGAACTGTTTCGGTTCCGAAGGCGAAGGCGGCAATTGCCTGTGCACCTCCCATCGCAAAAACATTTTCGATGCCCAGGTATGAGGCGGTTCCAAGGGTTTCGATCACAGGTCCTGGAGTGGCAATTGCTATTTGCCGGACACCTGCTACCTGAGCGGGAACAGTTGTCATCAGTAGGGTTGATGGCAGCGGGTAACGACCACCGGGGATGTATGCTCCCACTGAGTCAAGGGGACGAATCAGTTGGCCCAGTTCTATCCCGTTTTCGGACCGCTCCATCCACTCGTGTGGCATCTGGCGCTGCGCATACTGACGGATTCTTGAAGCGGACAGGCTGATGGCAGAAAGGAATTCCCCGGAAAGGGATTGCTGAGCCTGTTGCAGTCTGGATGCGGACAGACGCACCTCGTTGCCCTCTAGGTGGTCCAGCTTGTGAGCGTATTCCAGAAGCGCCTTGTCACCCTGCTTTTGAACGGCATCAAGGATCGGGGCGACTTTGTCTGCGACATCTGCAAGGCGAAGCGAACGCCTGTTCAGCAGAGCAGCGATGGCTTCGTGCTCGTTACTGGAAAGAATTTGCAGCATGTTCTGACCGGCTGTAGAGCTTTCTACCCATACACATCGTTGGGGTTGTAAGTGGGCTGTTCGCTGTTTGTCCACTTTCCGCTGTCAAGCTTGCGATAAAAGCAACTGCGGTAGCCGTTGTGACAGACTCCTGGTCCCAGGGGCTTGGCTTGGATGAGCAGAGCGTCGAGGTCACAGTCAACCTGTATCTGCTTGACGAGCAGGTGGTATCCGGAGCTTTCACCCTTCACCCAAAGGGAGTTGCGAGAACGACTGTAAAAGGTCACTTTCCCTGTTTCTATGGTTTTGGCAAAGGACTCTTCGTTCATGTACCCGAGCATCAATACCCGACCATCTTCGTGATCCTGAACGACTGCCGGGACAAGCCCGTTACACTTTGTGAAATCGAGTTCCATGGGATGCCTCCTGGCAATATGCCCGTTCAGTTCTGTCAGGAATAGCAAGAGGATTCAAGCGGACACGAAGCAGATAGCTCACCCCCGTGTAACCATCAGATACGTCTATTTCATCCACAATTTTCAGAGTATCAGAGCAGGTGTGTTCAGGGAGCAAATGACTGCCCGTAAATCCTTTGCATCACCGTGTGGAATGAGTTATTGACCGGGATGATTATTTTCGCCAGAAAAGCGGGGTCATGATCACCAGCAGCGTGTAGTACTCCAACCTGCCTGCCAGCATGTCAAAACTCAGTACCCACTTGGCAAGGGCAGGCAAGTGCCCATAGTGGTCCAAGGGGCCCACGTTCCCGAGTGCAGGACCGATATTGAACATGGAGGCAGCCACGGCAGCGATTGAGGTGAATACGTCTACACCCAGCCCTGCGAGGACCAGGCAGGAAATGAAATTGATCAGGAACGCCAGATAAACCAGGTTCAGCAGGCTCTGTATGGTAGTTTCCGGAACGACGCCTCCTCCCAGCCGTACTGCAAACACACCATGGCGTTCGACCATGCGTTTGAACTCCCTGCTGACGACCTTGGTGAGTAGTACAATGCGGGCAATCTTCATGCCTCCAGCAGTTGAACCTGTGCAACCGCCCACGAACATGAAGACCAGTAGAATCAATTGCCCGAGCGGAGGCCAGAGCTCGTAATCATCAATCACGTATCCCGTAGTGGTCATGATCGAGGTGACCTGGAACAGGGCAATTCGAAATGCTCGCTCAATCCCATATCCGTTCTGGAAGATCAGTAGCAAGCTGACCAGTACAGATGCAGTGGCCAGCAGGACGAGGTACATACGGAGTTCAAAGTCCTTGAACACACTCCCGGGCCTACGCTCAATAAAAAAGCGGTAATGCTGGATGAAGCTGATACCCCCCAGGATCATGAAGATTACGATGATGTAGTCAATGGCAGGATTATCAAAGCCTGCAATGCTTGCAGTGCGTGTAGAAAATCCGGCAGTACTGGTCACGGTGAAGGCATGAGCAAGTGCTTCGAAGTGGTTCATGCCGGACAGCTTCAGGGCAGCAAATGCAGCCACTGTCAGGGCGAGATAAATTTTCCACAGGGAACTTGCGGTCTCTGCAATGCGGGGCCTCAGTTTTTCTGATTTCGCTCCCGAGAACTCGGCTCGATAAAGGTGCATGCCACCGTGACCTACCAGGGGCAGGATGGCAATCACCAGTACGACAATCCCCATTCCGCCCAGCCAGTTGGTGATGGCCCTCCAGAGAAGGATGGGGGCAGGAAGGCTCTCTACGTCCTCAAGCACTGAGGCACCAGTTGCTGTAAACCCGGAGACCGTCTCGAACACTGCATCGGTCAGGCTTCCGAAATGCGGTGTGAGCAGGTAAGGGATGCTCCCGAACAGGCAGGCGGCCAGCCAAGTTGAGACAACCAGCAGGATGCCTTCCCGTTGGGATAACTCTGCATTCCTGTGCCGACAGACCAGCCAGTTCACACCCCCGGCTGTGAGAGTGATGAGAGTAGAAATTGCGAGTGCTTGTGAATAGATGTCAAGCAATACCAGGGAGTAGAGGAATGGAAATCCCATGGCCGTCCCAAAGGCCATCAGGAACAGCCCCATAACGCGGCCAACAGGAGACCATCGAATCACGTTCGGCCCTACTGTTTTCCTGTTTCAGTCAGGAATCCGGATTCGAGTTCCTGTACACCGCTTTCCAGTGTGAAGAGAATCAAGCGGTCATTTTCATTGATGACGACGTCGCCTCGCGGGACCCTGACTTCGCCGTTCTCCCTGGAAATGGCTCCAACAATTGCTCCTTGTGGAAACTTGATGTCGCGCAGCCTTTTGTTGATGAAGCGTGATCCAGGTGAGGCAATTAGCTCAATTGCTTCGGCCTCTTCTTCGCGGAACGTCGTAACGGACAGGACTCTCCCTTTTCTGACGTATTGCAAGATCATATCTGCGACAGTGAGTCGCTGGCAGATTGGTGTATTGATCCCGAGTCTTTGAACGATGGACAGATAGTTCAGGGAATTGATCTGGGCGATGATCTTTTTTGCCCCGAGTCGCCGTGCCAGCAGGGAAGCGACTATGTTGTCGGCGTCATCTGCCGTCAGAGCCAGGAAGGCATCAGCAAATGCGATGTTTTCTTCCACCAGGATCCCCTGGTCGGTGCCATCACCATGTACAACAACAGTCTTGTCAAGGATAGTAGAGAGCAACTCGCAGCGCGCCTGGTCTTGCTCAACGAGTTTTACCCGGACATTCTGTTTCTCGAGTTCCTGGGCAACCCAGATACCAATTTGCCTGCCACCAACAATTACAACTTTGTGCAGTGACTTCTTGGGCTGGATGCCCATGAACTTGAGTACTTCGTTAAGGTTCTTTTTCGTGGAGCATATGTAAATATGATCTCCCGGTTCGAGTCGTTGGGCCCCGTGGGGGATGATCACTTTCTGACCACGAAAGATCATAGCAATCAGGGAGTCTTTGGGCGGTCCGGCAGCATCAAGTTCTTCAACAGTCTTTCCTGCAAACCAGCTGTCTTTATCGACATTCATGCCAAAAAGCTTGATCTCACCATCGGCGAAGTCAATGATGTCGGAAACTCCGGGCGCGTTCAGAACGCGCATGATACGGTCTACCAGAATCGTTTCCGGATGGATGATCTTGTCGATCTTGAGACCGGTTTTTGCGATGATCTGTTCCCACTCCTGAAACTCGTGGGTTCGGATGCGGGCAAGTTTGACTTTGACGTTCGAGTCGGTCTGCGCAATCATGCAACAGAACACGTTGGTCTCGTCGGAATCAGTATCCGCGATGAGCATATCTGCCTGGGCAAGCCCGGCTGAACGCAAGGCGCGGAGACTGGTGGCACTGCCCTGAACAATCTTTGCGTTCAAGTGCTCTTCAAGCTCCCGGCAGCGTTCCCTGCTTTTCTCAAGGATGGTGATTTCATTGCCTTCGCGTATCAGGCGTGAGGCAACTAGGGCGGTGCTTTGACCACCTCCGGCAATTAATATTCGCATGCCGTCTCGGCTATTTCCTTGAGAGTATCACGGAGAACATGGTTGTTAAGATTGATTTATTCCGAGAGACTATTTGTTGAGGATCAATTCGACAGCTTCAGCTGTGGCAAGTAGTAAATCATCGGCTCCCTGACTGGCTGTAAGCTGTAATCCCAAAGGAAGTTGCCCTGAAATTGAAGGCATTGGGATGGAGATGGCGGGAGCCCTGAGAGCGGTGAACAAAGCGTTGCAACTTGGGTCGCCGCTTGAGACAAGACCTGCGGGAGCAGGGCCAAGAGCTGCTGGAGTCATTACGATGGGATGCTCCTCACTCCATCTGGAATATTCACCCCAGGCATCTTGCAGTATGTTGAGTGCAAACTCGTAACTGTCTTTTGTTATCTGCTGACCCTGTTCCAGCACCAGGGCAAGTTGTTCCCCCAGATCACTGCCATGAGTCTTTAGCTGCTTGCCGTGCTCCTGTGAAGCCTCATAGGCCATGATGATCCATCGGGCCGGTGACAATTCATCGAAGAAAGAAGGCCTGGAAACATGCTTGACCTCGAACCCTGATTTGGAAAGCCTGGAGGCAGCATCTTCAATAGCTAGTTTCATCACATTGTCCAATTCGCATCCAGGAGGCCAATTCACAACATACAGGACTTGAGTGCTTTGTGTAGATGTTTCAAATCCCAGAGCTTCCCATAGAAACTGCATGTCATTTACTGAAGGGGTGAAGAATCCGGCATGATCCAGGGACGGTGCAAATGCCATGACACCGTCCAGAGGCAGTCGGTTGTAAGTGGGTTTGAATCCAACGGTTCCACAGAAAGAAGCAGGCCTCAGAACAGAGCCTTGTGTCTGGGTTCCTATCGCGAATGGCACCATTCCTGCAGCAACAGCAGCAGCAGAACCGCTGGAGGATCCGCCAGGAGTGTGTTGGGAATTCCGAGGATTCCGTGTTGGGCCGGTGTCGTAGTATGCGAATGCTGTGGTATGGGTCTTTCCCATCATTACGGCACCGAGCGAGTTCAGCTTCTTGACGATTGAACAGTCAGTATCAGGAATGCGTCCCTTCAGTATTTTGCTGCCCCATTCCGTGGGAACACCTGCCGTGTCAAAGATGTCCTTGACGGCATAAGGGACACCGTGCAGTGGACTCCTTGGTCCGGAATTCCGGATTTCACTTGTCAAAGCTGCTGCTTGTTCGAGTGCGAGATCCGGGGCCAGGTAGCACCAGGCCTGAATCTCCTGCTCCTTTTTGTGGATTTGATCGAAAGCCGTTTCGACAATCCCGGTAGGCTTCAATTCCCCTGTCTTGACTTGCAAGGCAATTTCAGAAAGAGACCATGGGAAAGCAGTCATAACTGGTTGGCTAATTCTCCCATGGGAACTTGCAATAATCCTGAAATAGTATCCCAGAAAAATGAAGGGATCATTATTAACCGGTAGTTAAAGAAGTACAATATGAGACCCGATACTATGGCAAAAAGCAAACAGGAACAGCCTTCTTTTGAGGAAGGGCTGGGCAGGCTCGAACAAATCGTGAAACAGCTTGAGAATGGTGATCTGCCACTCAAGCAGTCCATCAGTCTTTTTGAAGAAGGCATGGAGTTAAGCGAAGCGTGTCGCAAGCAACTCAAGGATGCAGAAGCCAAAGTGGAAATACTGGTTGCAAAAGATGACCAGGATGTAGATGACGAATCTGAAGATGTTTTCAGGGGACCGGAGGAGCCCGCAAGTTTTACTGATGATGTCGAACTTCCATTCTGAATCCAAAGTATTACTGCATTAATTCGGATTGGTCTTGTGACTCTCAACGAGTACTTCAATATTTGCAGGGAATGTGTAGACAGTGAACTTGATCAACTTCTGCCGACAGCGAAAGTTCCACCCGGTACAATTCATGCGGCGATGAGGCATAGCCTTTTTGCCGGGGGCAAGCGAATTCGTCCGATCCTGGCAATTGCTGCTGCGGAGGCTTGTGGAAATTCGGAAGGGATGGTAACTGCTGCTTCTGCACTTGAGTGTGTGCACACGTACTCACTGATTCATGATGATCTTCCTGCTCTGGATAACGATGACCTGAGACGTGGCAAGCCAACCTGCCACAAGATATTTGGAGAAGCGATTGCAATTCTGGCTGGGAATGCCCTGCTGACACTAGCTTTCAAAGTACTTGCAGAACTGAAGATAGAGCCAGAAAAGCGGGTTGCGCTGAGTGATGAACTGGCGGTAGCTTCAGGAACTCCGGATGGAATGATTGCAGGACAGGTTGCGGATCTGGAAACTGAGGGACAAGTTGCTGATCCTGAGTCGTTACAATTCATCCATCGTGCCAAAACTGCAGCGCTGATCAGGGCGTCTGTACGTTTTGGAGCCTTGTATGTGGGAGCTGACCCCAAACAATACGAGGCTTTGAGTGAATACGGCAGCCAGATCGGGCTGGCATTTCAGATTGTTGATGACATTCTGGATGTGGTGTCCAGTTCAGAGAACCTCGGCAAGACTGCTGGCAAGGATATGGATCAGGAAAAGGCTACTTACCCTGCACTGTATGGTCTTGATGAATCCAGCCGTCGGGCAGGGCAATGTCATCAGAAAGCGTTGCTTGCCCTGCATTGTTTTGGAGAATCCGCCTGGGCCTTGCGTGGTATAGCGGATCGCATTGTGGAACGGACGAATTGAGTAGTCAGTGGATCTGCTTGAGTTCAATCTGCTGAATTGCTGTGGCTGCGCTCGTAGTGTAGTCGCAGTAGGTCCTTGCCATAGTCATTGCCATTGGGAGTACGCATTACTGAGTGCACGTGCTGACGGCTGGGTCTTCTAGGCAGTCTCATGAATACCGGTCTCTGATGGTCGAACTCAATGAGGACGACAGGGCTGTGAATGCGGTAGTAAAAGACGCTGTCTTCATCGTAACCACCGATCCATGCAAGGTAAGTCTGGTCGAGGTGTTTCCGCACTTGTGTCATCTTCACTCGACCATGACCATCGTCCATGTTGCCGACATACTCCTCAATGACTGAAACCAGCAAGGTGCGCTGTGATTCTGTGAGATCCTTGGCTGGAATCCCTGCGTAATCCAGAATCAGGTTGTCTTGAAAAGCTTCAGCAAGAGCATTGTTTGTGTCCTTGGCAGCATGGATTACCGCTCGCGAGCGCTGGTCATCTTCGAGCGACTGAATCAGTTCCAGTCCGCTCCTCATCTCATCCTGCATGACCGCAACACTTTTGTATTTACCTGATTCGGCAATTACAGGTTCTGATCCCATGAACGTGGGTGTCATGACGACCTGGTCACCCAATACGAAGTAATTCACGATCAGGTGATGACCGTCGAGCTGCCAGCCCCAGGGTTGATCGGCTGAGGGCTCGCCCATGAAGGTAAGGAAATAAAGCCACTCACCAAACTCTTCGAAATTGGAAGTGAGTTCCCCCAATGTGTGGTTCAAGCGCATGATGTCGCGGCTGCGCTTGAAACCTTTGGTACTCAGGCCAATACGCATCAAGTCGAATGCAGCCTCACGCTGCTTCTCATCCAGTTCCTGCATCGAGATGCCCTGACGTGGCAGATGGTGCTGGTTAGCCCAGCGGCGCCACTCGGGATCGTCAACTGCAAATTTGATGCGATCCTTTTGCTCCTTACTCAATACGGAAAGAAACGCCTGGGCAGCTGCACGTACAGGTTCGGTGGTGACATCAGTGGACTGAATCGAGAACAACCCGTTCTGTATCCCGCTGTTGGTAGTTACACCGACAAAGGGTTGGCTAATGAACTGTTGTTCACGTGCTGCAATCCCTCCGCTGGAACGTTGGGAAAAAGCATCCGTCTGAAACGAAACAAGTACCAGTGCCCCGCCAAAAACGGTCAGTAAAAGAAATCTCTTGTGATAAAAAGAGCTGTTCACGGCGCTCAAGAGTAGCGCATTGCAGGACCTGATTCAAAAGGGGCTTATATACAATCCTAACCAAAGCAACCAGCTCTGCTTGTAGAAAAAACCTAGGGAATCCATCTACAACTCATTGATTCTGCTTGACTTCCGGCGCTGTATTGGTTACGATAGTATTGTTATGAGGGCGCGCAGGAATCACGGTCATCCGGGACCGGGCAAGGCCCGCCGCAAGGGCATTTCCATCGTTCAGCTGATCAGGCTATTCCCAGACGATAAGTCCGCGGAGGATTGGATTGCCTCGATTCGCTGGCTGAACGGGGCGACCTGCCCGCATTGCGAATCCACGAACGTCCAGTGCGGGGCGAAGCATCCGAACATGAGCTATCGCTGCCGGAAGTGCCGCAAGTTCTTCTCGGTGCGCACCGGCACGGTCATGCAGAACTCGAACCTCGGCGCGCAGAAATGGGTGATCGCGGCTTACATGCTGACAACGAATCTGAAGGGAGACTCCAGCATGAAGCTGCACCGGGACCTGGACATCACGCAGAAATCGGCTTGGCACCTGGCGCATCGCATCCGCGAGACCTGGGAGCGGGGCGAGGGGCTGTTTGGCGGACCCGTCGAGGTAGACGAGACCTACCTGGGCGGCAAGCGCAAGAACATGCCGAATCATGTCCGCAAGGACCTGCCGGGGCGGGGTCCGGTCGGCAAGACGGCGGTTGTGGGAGCCAAGGATCGCGAGACGAATCGGGTCGTGGCGAAGGCCGTTGAGTGCACCGACAAGGAAACGCTGCAAGGCTTCGTCAAGGACTCCGCGGACCCGCACGCGACGGTCTATACCGACGAGGCCGGTGCCTACGAGACGCTGCCGTTCGAGCATGAGGCCGTCAAGCACTCGGTCAGCGAGTATGTGCGCGGCAAGGCCCACACCAATGGCGTGGAGTCGTTCTGGAGCATGCTCAAGCGCGGCTATGTGGGGACGTACCACAAGATGTCCCCGAAGCACCTGCAACGCTACGTGAACGAATTCTCGGGACGGCACAATGTGCGCATGGCGGACACCTTGGAGCAGATGGAACACAGCATGCTGCGGATGATCGGCAAGCGCCTGCGGTACAAGGATCTGAAGCGGGCGAACGGTCTGGATTCCGGGGCGCGGGAAATGGCGCTATGAGCGGCCCGCGCCACACGGAGTCTCAGCGCACTGCGGGCTGGCCCGTGCGCTGAGACTCCGCCGCCATCCCGCCACGACCGTCCACGGCGGGAAAGGCACTCGGATTCACGCGTGGCCGAGTCCTTGCCGGGGAAGTCGCTGGCGCCAGGGATTGTTTTAGGATGGACTCCATGACCAAACCACCAGACAAGCCCAAGCGACCGCGAGGCCGTCCGGTCAAATACCCTATGCCCGAGCCGATTCCCGACACTCCCGAGAACGTCATGCGTGCGTTGCTGGGAGCACCGCCCAAGGGCGAGAACGACTGGGACTACATCCAGCGCACAGGACGGAAAACCAAGCGCCCGTAGCCGATTGCAATGAACTGTAAATTAGTTGCTTTGGTTAGGATTGTATGTAAGCCCCATTCAAAAGACGTAGTCGATGTGATCGTTTCTGTAGCTGTGCTGTGGGGTGCAGTAGCAAGCATTTGGGGTCGCTAAAAGCTGAGCACCCTGGTTAATGTCGGCTTGTTTTGAGGTAAAGGTTTTCTTGATCAGTTATTTCCGGATACTCGACTGATACCAGATACAACCCCCGAGCCGGTGCAGTAGGCCCTGCAGCAGAGCGATCACAGGCTTTCAGGATACTGACAATATCCACAGGTAAAAGATTGCCTCTCCCTACATCCAACAGCGTACCCATGATATTGCGAACCATGCGATACAAAAACCCTGTAGCGCGGATGCGATAACGGAGGATTTCACCTTCACGGGTCATTTTCGAGTCATTGACAGTCCGGATTGCAGAGGATGGTTCGTTGCCATGGCTCAGGGATGCAAACGAATAAAAGTCCCTGGTTCCAATGAACTGCTTGCATGCCTCGATCATGGCCGCCTCATCCAAGGGATAGGGATACCAGTAAACGTAACGTGATTTAAATGGGGGACAGATCTCACTTCGATAAATCCGGTACTCGTAAGTCCTTGTAATTGCAGCGTAACGTGCATGAAATCCGTTCTGCATTTCTGTCGCCTCAAGCACCCGAATAGAAGGTGGCAGTAGCCGGTTTACTGCCTTGACAAGCCCCTCGATTGGGATCGGGTTGTGCAACTCGCAGGAGGCAACCTGTCCAAGTGCATGGACTCCTGCGTCAGTTCGTCCAGAACCTGTTACGTGGACAGGTTGATCATCAATTGTGGAGAACACTTGTTCGAGTTTGCCCTGAACGGTTGTTTTCCCGGGTTGCACCTGCCAGCCGGAGAATTCGCTGCCGTCATAGGCTAGCTTTATTCGTAGTGTGCGAGTATGGGACAACATGCAGGGCTTTGGTGCTGATGGCTACTTTCCGTTCAAGGCCTGAAGCGTAACCACAACTCAATGTGATCCGTCATTTTAGTTTGCCTGCCATGTCCGTGGTATCCGTTTAATCCTCTTTTAGTGTTCATGAAGAACAAGACTATTTCAATTTCACTTCTCCTTGTCGCGACCCTCGTGACCCAGCCCATCCTGAGTGCCCAGAGCGTCAGTTCGAAACCGATGGACTACAGCCGGATGCAATCTGGCTGGCCTCCATTCGTCAACATCTTTGATGCTCCCGATGTTCCGGATATTTCTCTGTCCAATTCAGATCGCCTGGAGATGCTTCTGGATGATGCCAGGTTGTACCTGTCACTTTCCGATGTGCTGGCACTTGCGATCGAGAACAACCTTGACATTGCATGGGCTCGTTATGGGCCTCAAAGTGCCTCAAACGATTACCTGCGTGCGAAATCGGGTGCACAGTTACGCGGAGTCCAGACCCAGATCAGCACACTCTCAACAGGGCTGGGATTTGATACCAGCAGCAGGCCGACAGCGCAGGCAACCGGAATTACTCAAAGGGCTGGTGGTGCGGCTGGTGGAGGTGGCGGAGCTGCGGGTGTTGGTGATGCGAGTACCTTCTTCGGTACTGAGGCAGTGAACCTTGATCCGTCCATGTTTGGCAACATCGACTGGGGTCATTTCTCGAACCCGCAAACCAGTAACTTTGTCACTGGTACAAACACACTGGTTCGTGAGATCAGCAACTCGCAGATTGGCGTTCGGCAGGGCTACAAGACAGGTGCAACCACAGCCCTTATCTGGTCTAACTCCAGAGTTGATACGAATAGTCTTCGGAACAACTTCAACCCATCCCTTATCAGTGCTCTGACACTGCGTATAACACAGCCATTGATTCAGGGATTCGGTATTGCGGTCAACACCCGCAACATCAAGGTTGCCAAGAACAATAATGAGATTTCGAATCTCCAGTTCAGGATCCAGGTGGAAGAGATTGTTTCCCGTGTTGCCTTGCTGTACTGGGGTCTGGTCTCCCTGCGTTCGCAGTCAGAGAGTCAGTCTGAAAACCTTGAACTGGCTAAACAACTTTACAGGGACAATGTGCGACGGGTAGAAATTGGCACTCTTGCTCCCATCGAGATTGTCCGTGCTGAAGCCGAGGTTGCTGCCCGTGAAGCGGACCTCACGTCGGCAGTGACTGAAGTCAAGCTTCAGGAGACACTGATCAAGGATGCGATCAGCATCAATGGGCTAGGTAGCCCGACGCTTTTATATGCCGAGATCATTCCCACAGATAAGATTGTTGTCCCGGAATCAGAAAACCTTGAGACACTGCCCGAACTCATGGAAATGGCCTTGGCAGCCCGTGCCGACATGCGCCAGAATTATATCCGGCTTGAGAATACGGAACTTGGACTGATTGGTGTAAAACATGGCATGCGACCCAGTGCCAGCCTTACGCTTGATTTCACCAACAATGCCCTGGCTGGTTTGGTCAATGATGATTTTGTGGCAAGTCCGGGACAGAGCAGTCTGATCTCCCCATATTTTCTTGGTGGCCTCGGCAACAACCTCGGACAAGTTTTCCGTCGCAATTTCCCTGACTATCAAATGCGACTACAAGTCAATATCCCCCTGAAGAACAGGAGAGCAAGGGCGGACTTCACCGCTGCGTTGCTTGAGAAGCGTCAGCAAGAGATCAGGCTGGTGCAGTCCGAGAATTCGATACGTCGTGAAATACAATCCGGTATGATTCGTGTGGAACAGGCACGTGCACGCTACAAGGCAGCACTGAAGGCAGAAGAACTCCAGGAACTGACGCTGGATGGCGAGCAGAAAAAATACAACCTGGGAACCTCGACGATCTATCAGGTTGTCCAGTCCCAGCGTGATTTGGCAAATTCAAGGACCTCCCTGATTGCAGCCCAGAATGAATATGCCAACTCGCGAATCAACCTGAACCTTGCGACTGGCGAGGCACTCTCGGCCCAAAGCATAACCATTGACGAAGCCACTGCAGGTATTGTGAACAGACGCCCGGATGCGATACCGACTGCTACCCAGTAGACTGTTTAAGGGTTAATTTGGAAAGCAGTTGTTCTCCTTTACCCCAGCCCAAGCAGGGGGGATCAGTTAATATGGCGGAAACACAGTACGACGTAGTCGTCGTGGGAGCTGGAGCAGGTGGTGGCACCATGGCTCGTGTGCTGAGTGAGAAAGGGGTCAAGGTTGCCCTGTTGGAAGCAGGACCCATGATCGTCCCTGAAAGGGATTTCAAGACTCATCACTGGCCCTACGACTACGGTCACAGGACTGCGGAAGAGGGCGGCAAGTACTACTTTGGCAAAGGGCAGGACTTCGGGTTCATGCGGACTGTCAATGGTGGCTGGCAAATCGAAGGGGAACCGTACACAACTGGGCCCGGAGTCCGCTTTGACTGGTTCCGATCAAGGGTTGTTGGCGGACGCACCAATCATTACGGGCGTATGTCGTTCCGTTTTTCAGACCTTGATCTCAAGCCGCACTCCCGTGACGGGTTGGGTTGGGACTGGCCAATTTCATACGAAGACATCTCGCCCTGGTATGACCGGGCCGAGAAGTTTATTGGAGTAACTGGAACGGTCGAAGGTATCCGTAGCGCTCCAGACGGGATCTTTCACGATCCTCCACAACCCAAGGTTCACGAGCGCCTGATCCAGGCGGCAGGCAAGAAGCTTAACGTTCCTTTCATTGCTAATCGTCGTGCAATCATCACTAAATCGATAAACGGCAGGTTGCCCTGCCATTACTGTGGTCAATGTGGCAATGGGTGCCTGACAACCTCGAACTATGCAGCCTCGCAGGTTGATGTCTTCCCTGCGATGGAAACCGGGAACCTGACGGTGATCACAGAAGCAATGGTCAGATCTGTTGAGATTGATGACAAGGATCGTGCCACCGGCGTGATCTACGTAGACAAGAAGGATCGTGTTGAGAAGCGTGTGAGCGGCAGGGCAGTTGTCCTGTCAGCATCGACATGCGAAACAGCCCGCCTGATGCTGAACTCGCGATCCAGGCAGTTCCCGGACGGGATCGCGAATGGTTCTGGACTAGTTGGGCGCTATCTCATGGATACGGTTGGATACAGTCTTCGGGGCAGTCTGCCATCGCTTGAAAACATGCCAAGGTATGACACCGATGGATTCGGGGGTGCTCACTTGTATGCCCCGTGGTGGCTCTGGGATAACCATTCCAAGCTTGATTTTCCGCGTGGTTACCACATTGAGATGGGTGGTGGTTTTCGTATGCCCGGGCCGGGCAGTTTTACGAGACTGGCTCGGCAGTATGGCTACGGGCGGCAGTTGAAACAGAAGATTCGTGAGCAGTATGGCAGCTCAATCGGTATGTCTGGTCGTGGCGAGATGATCCCGAACAACCAGAGCTACATGGACCTTGATCCTGATACAGTGGACCGGTGGGGTATCCCTGTTCCACGCTTCCACTTCCGCTTCAGCGATTACGAGTGGAAACAGGCACGGCACATGGAGCGAACCTTCACTGCGTTGATTGAGTCACTTGGCGGGAAAGTAACCGGAATCGGTAATCCCGGTCAGGAGAGTGGTGGCATTTCAGTACCAGGTTCAATTATTCATGAAGTAGGAACTGTGCGTATGGGCGATAACCCTGGCAATTCGGTCCTGAACAAGTACTGTCAAGCTCACGAAGTCGATAACCTGTTCGTGGCAGACGGGTCGAGTTTTGTCAGTAATCCGGACAAGAACCCGACATTGACAATCAATGCCTTGTCATGGCGAACCGGGGAATATCTGATGGAACAGATGAGGCAGGGCAATGTCTAGTCAGGAACACTTTGTCCCCATTTCGATGCTCTCGCGACGAACAGTTCTCCAGCGCATTGCATTGGGACTTACAGCAGCAGGTCTGGGTCAAAGTCTGGCAGCTCAGGATGCGACTGAAATCCATCGTCATGTTGATGGTGAACGTACACTTGAAGGCGAGTACAGGGTCAGGTATTTCAACGAGCATGAATTCCAGTCTCTTGAGAGGCTCTCGGAACTGATCGTGCCTGCAGATGAGGGTGGTCCCAGCGGCAGGGACGGGGGTGCACCCGAGTTCATTGACTTGCTTACCAGTGAGAACACTGAGCTTGCGAACATCTTTTCCGGTGGACTTCTCTGGCTGGATTCCGTGATGCAACATCGGTATAACAAGAAATTTCTTGATGCAGCACAAAATGAACAGACAGGATTGCTGGATGCACTGGTTGCAGTGGAGCAAAGCGAGTCTGAAAAAGAAGACACCAGGTTTGAGACGAGTGACTTTCCACGCTTTGCGGTTTATGGCACCAAGACGCCTTCTGACCTGCGGCGTGGTGTTCAGTTCCTGGATTGGGTACGCAAGCTGGTCGTGGGTGCCTATTACACTAGTCCGGCGGGAATGAAGGATCTGGGCTTTATGGGTAATTCATCACATAGCGAATATGAAGTTCCCCAGGAGGCGATTGATTACGCCTGGAACCGCAGTCCCTTGAGCAAGGGTTAAGGCTATTCTGACAATCGGATGCAAGGCGTAGATGCCTGGTGATTCAATTTCAAATCGTTTCCTGAGCTGAATCCTGGCGGATCAACATGCCAGAGCTTGAACAGGAGTAAATTTTCCGTGTACTGTTTTACGATGTCAATCCCAAAACAAGTGATGCGTAATACTCCGGCGGCAAGCAGCATCCTGGCCATGCAGGCCGGTCTGGCTATTGTCCAGGATGACAAGGGTCGAGGGATCCCTACACGTCGGCTTGGACGTACCAATGAACATGTTTCGATTCTCTGTATAGGTGGAGCACACCTGGGTCATGCTGCACTGGATGACGGCGAAAAGACTGCAATCAAACTTGCCCACACTGCCCTTGATAATGGTGTGTTTTTTTGGGATAACGCTTGGGCTTATCACGATGGTTATGCCGAGGAGTTCATGGGGAAAGCTCTTCAGGGCAGACGCAAGCAGGTTTTCCTGATGACCAAGAATTCAGGACGTGACGAGAAATTCTCAAAGCAGTGTCTTGAAGACAGCCTGCGTCGGTTACAGACAGATTATCTCGATCTCTGGCAATTCCACGAGGTCAACTATGACAATGATCCTGACTGGGTTTTTGAGCAGGGTGGACTGAAGTTTGCTCTGGAAGCGCAGAAAGCTGGCAAGGTCAGATATATCGGATTCACGGGGCACAAGCACCCCAATATCCATCTCAAGATGTTAAGCAAGGGCTACGAATGGGCTTCTGCCCAGATGCCGATTAACCCAATGGACTATTTCTATCGCTCCTTCCAGCGGGAAGTTGTTCCGCAGTGTGTAGCCAAGGATGTTGGTGTTATCGGGATGAAGTCTCTGGGTGGTGGCACCCACGTTGCCGAGATACCGAGCATGACGAAAGTCACGGCTGAGATGTGTGTCCGCTGGGCACTCAGCCAACCGATAGCGTCGGTTGTAAGGGGTTACATCAACGAGCAGCAACTGCTTGCTGATGTTGAGATTGCAAGGAACTTCCGGCCATTGGAAAATACGGAACGGGCACAGATCATGGCACTTGCTGAAAACGCAGCAAGTGATGGTTGCCATGAACATTTCAAGTCCACACAAAGATTCGATGACCCGCTTTATCAACAACTACACGGCTTTTCTACCTGATCCCGGCCTAGGGAAATCAAGTCTGAGATCCGTCAGGATACGGATCATCACAGGTTGGGTGCACTCTGGTAAGTACAAGCAAGGATGTGCAGCAAAAATACGAGTCTTCGTTGTGTGAAAGCAACCGTAACCACCCATAACAATCAAAACGATGCAGGGGTCCCTGCCTTCTCCCGGTGAGTGGGTTTCCAGTCAGGCAATTTCAATGTTCGCGGGGCAAGGTCGATAATTCGATGGGACCGTGCTTCGCAGCATCGTCAAGGGGACCGAAATGAATGCCTGGGCCGTCCCGGCAGTCTATCTCGCAGGCTTCAAGCCTGTCCTGGACACTTGAGAATTATTCGTCGCCGCTGATTGTCACGCTTGCTCTTACATCTTGCAAACATTGAAAAGCACTGGGTTTGCATTTGCTGGAAGCACTGACAGTCAAATAAAAACTACACTAACAGCAGACAAATGCAGGTCTGGCTTGAGCACTTGAGCGGTCTTGGCCCCTTGGGCTGGTTGATCAGCGTACTCGAACTGGGCCTGATTGCCTATCTCGCAATCAGGTTTTACCGTGCTATCAGGGGCACTCGTGCCATGCCTGTCGCACTGGGGGTTTTGATCCTGATCGGCCTCAACTGGACTTCTGCCGAACTGGAACCACGTCTGCTGTATTCGGTTCTTAACTTGCTCGGCCCATATATTGCAGTGATCCTGATTGTGATTTTCCAGCCGGAACTCCGCAGGATGTTCCACCAGATTACCTTGGATTTTATTCCCAAAAGCCGTTTAGGGAAAAGTGGAAAGAATAATTACCAGAACGTCATTGATGCAGTTGACCAACTATCAAAGAGCAAGGTTGGTGGCTTGGTCATCATCGAGAGGGAAACAGAGCTTGGTACCTTCGCCCGGAACGGCCAGCCACTTGATGCAGTACTCAGTTGTGATCTGCTGGTCAGCATTTTCAACAGATCGTCCCCGTTACATGACGGGGCAGTGATCATCAGGGGTTCCAGGGTTGTGGCAGCAGCCTGTTTACTTCCAGTGTCTGTGGATATGCAGACAAGCCCGATCTTGGGGACTCGTCATCTGGCAGCAATCAATGTGACCTCGGAAAGCGATTGTCTGACGATCGTGGTTTCAGAGACGGATGGTGGAGTTGCCTTGTCTGTAAATGGTCAGCTTGAACCCGACCTGTCGATTGTACAGCTTCGTAGCCGGTTGATTCACTATCTTGGGCCTGATGCAGTGTTCGACTCAGCTCCAGTCGAGGAGTAGTCACTGCTGACCGGAACGTGTGTACAAGTGAAATGGAAGAGGATTCTGAAGGCAAGGGACAGTGTTGGTCAGTTCATAGCAATCAATGGAAAAAACTTGTAGAAGTCTTACAATTAGGAAAGGTTCCCAAGCCCTCAGATAGTCCAGGAATCTTTCTGTTTGAACCCCTGAAACATGTCGAGTAAATTATTTGGTACGGATGGCATCCGTGGTCGCTATGGCAAGTTCCCGCTGGACGAGAAAACCATTTTTGCAACAGGCCTGGCACTGGGAGAAATTAACGCAAAAACCAGCAACCCTAATGTCTTGTTGGGGATGGATACACGTGAATCAGGCCCTGAAATTGTGCAGATTCTTGCTGCCGGACTCAAGGCAGGGGGAGCGGCCAGTGAATTTGCTGGAGTCAACACCACTCCCGGAATCGCTTATTCAACGGAGTACGGGGAATATTCCATGGGTGTTATGGTTTCTGCCTCCCACAATTCATTTGAAGATAACGGGATCAAGGTCTTTGATCCGTTCGGGTACAAGATACCTGATGAAGAGGAAACCAGGCTTGAGGAACGCATCCTCGGTCTGGTAGCCAAGGGTGTATCCCCATCAAGGATGGAAGGGGAAGAGGATCCGCAGATAGTTGTGGACTATGTGCAGCACCTGCTGAGAGATTGTGATCTTCCGCCCGAGGTCAAGCGTTTGAAGTTTGTTGTGGACTGCGCCAATGGGGCTGCATCACAAATTGCACCACTTGTGCTTGATTCACTCTGTTCGAATGTCACCTATATTGCACAGGAGCCGAATGGCCGGAATATCAACCTGGATTGTGGTGCATTGCAACTTGATGCTCTTTCCAAACAGGTTGTTGCAACAAAGGCCGATTTTGGTGTCGCTTTTGATGGAGATGCTGACCGCTGCATGCTGGTTGACGAGCAGGGAATCCCACTCAATGGCGACAACCTGTTGCTGCTGGCTGCAATTTCATTGAAAAAGAGTGGATACCTGGTAGGAAACACAGTGGTTGCGACTGTCATGTCCAACATGGGTCTTGAGCTTGCCCTGCAGAAAGAGGGCATTCGGCTGGTCAGAACTGATGTCGGGGACAAGCACGTGATCCATGAGATGCTGCGCAGTGGGGCTGCACTGGGCGGTGAACAGTCTGGTCACATAATTTTTGGAGATTTGGCAACAACCGGAGATGGACTGCTCACCTTGTGCATGATGCTGCGTATTCTGGCAGAGGAAAGTGTTCCCTGCAGCAAACTGAGAGAACGTCTGCAAGTCTTGCCACAAGAGATTATTAGTGTCAGGGTGAGCGAAAAAAAACCCCTGAGATTTTTGCCTGAAATCAGCCAGTTGGTGAGTGATATTGAACTGAAGCTGGCAGGGCGGGGACGTGTGAATATTCGTTACTCGGGAACAGAGCCTGTCGTTCGAGTGATGGTTGAAGCAGAACGTGCTGAGGATGTTGTTCGTCACAGTTCGGAAATTGCAGGACTGTTCGAGCAACACATCGGGATATAGTCCGTACGAACTGTGCCGAGGTTCGACTGCTTAGGTTGAACTGGTAATTTTCAGCCTCAAAAAGCAGTTGGCCTGAATTGTGATTATTCTGCTTGTGGGGTTGCCTGCTCTACGGTTTCTTCCAGCCAGTCGGGTTTCTTGAGTACCTGGCGCGGGCGGCTGCCCACCGATGGCCCGACAATGCGTTCTTGCTCCATGGCATCCAGTATTCTCGCTGCACGTCCGTATCCCAGACTCAGTCTGCGTTGCAGGATGGATGTGGATGCCTTGCCCATCTGGAAAACCAGTTCAACTGCTTCCCTGTACCTGGAATCATTCAGTCCTGCTTGGTCAGGGGAGCCTGCACCCTGTTCTCCCTCATCATTCGGTGCATTGAGATAACTCTCTTCGTAATCCGGTTCTGACTGGCTGGCCCAGTGTGCGACGACAGCCTCGATCTCATCCTCGGAAACGAGAGGCCCGTGCAGGCGGCGTCTGCGGGAAGTCCCTGGTGGCAGGAAGAGCATGTCACCATGCCCAAGAAGGGATTCAGCACCGTTTGAGTCGATGATTGTCCTGGAGTCAATGCCGGTCGCGAGCCGGAATGAAAGACGCGCTGGGATATTGGCCTTGATCAGGCCAGTAATGACATTGACACTCGGGCGCTGGGTCGCTAGCAGCAAGTGGATCCCAACGGCGCGGGACATCTGGGCCAGCCGCGTAATGGATTCCTCGACCTGTCGACCGGCCATGATCATCATGTCTGCAAGTTCGTCCACGATCACAATGATGTAGGGCAGTCGTTCAATATCTTCGATAGATTCGGCAACCCCCCTCTCTTTGGATTGCTTCATTTGGTTGAGTTTTTTGTTGAATTGACTGATATTCCTCACACCGAACTGGGCCAGTAACTGCAGCCTTCTTTCCATTTCGAGGGTTGCATTCTTGAGTGCATTGGCAGCCTTCTTCATGTCGGTGATCACAGGCGTGAGAAGGTGCGGGATGTTTGAATACAGCCCGAGTTCCACGGTTTTCGGGTCGATCATTATGAAGCGCACGTCCTCGGGTGTGCTTCGCAACAGGATCGACATGATGATGCTGTTCACCATGACACTTTTACCTGAACCCGTGGATCCTGCCACGAGCAGGTGAGGCATGCTGGAGAGATCTGCAACGTGGATCCTGCCACTGATGTCTTTCCCGAGTGCAAAGGTCAGCATGGATGTTGACATCTTGAAAGTCGCCGACTCAATGATTTCCTTGAGTGCAATGATTTCACGGTTCTTGTTGGGAACTTCAATGCCGACCGTGGACTTGCCCGGCAAGCGTTCCACCAGGATTGATTCACATTCCAGGGTCAGGCAGAGATCCTCGGACAGACTGACAATCTTGCTGTACTTCATACCACGATCGGGTTTGAGCTCAAACGTCGTGACGACAGGTCCAGGGTTGATCTGGTTGATGGATCCACGTACCCCGAATTCATCGAATCTTTCGACAATATGACGGGCAATTTCCTGTAGTTGAGTTTTGTCGTAGGATTCCTTTCTGTACAGGGGATGCAGCAAATTGATGTCAGGGAGCTTGTAATTTATTTTCCTGGCCGCAGCAGCAGTCTTCTTGATTTCATTCGCAGCTTTTGCTGGGCTTGCATCATCCTTGGTTTTACGAACTACAATCGGAGGTAATTTTTCTTCAGCCTCATCAATCTCGCCTCCTGCTTCGGTTGAGTCGTCATCATTTTCGCCAAAGCCAATCACTGGTGCGATGTGTACGGGCTCCAGTGAGTCGTCCCCTTTGGTTACTACCTCTTTCTCGTTGGGTTCGTCCTTGTCATCGGACCCTGAACGTATGTTGAATAAATGGGCCAGTTGTTGTGAGCTCAGCAAGTAGAAGGAGATCACAGTCAGGGTGATCATCAGCAGGATCGTTCCACCAAGGTTGAGTTTGGTGATTACGATGCTCGTTAGAACTTGCCCGGTGGCTCCGCCAGGTTTGATCAGTTGTTCCCATGCTGATGGAAGCAGCACAAACACCTGATCCCGCAGTAACTCAAAGAAACTGCAGATGATCAGGATGAGTAGAATACCACCCAGTACCTGTTTCCAAAGTTCCCTTCGCAGGGCGATTCGTATTCTTGACCAGCCAATTGCTGCGAGCAGGAAAGGCACGATAAAGGCACTGAGTCCAATCGTTTGCAGGAAAAAATCTGCAATGTAGGCTCCGGGAACTCCCATCCAGTTGCTGGTCTGCACTTCGGTTGTAGCGAGATTGACGGAAGGGTCGTAGGGGGAATAGGAGACCAGACTCAGCAGCAAGCCAGAACTGAGCAGTATGGCTAAAATTCCCGTAATTTCATTGATGCGTGGGTTGTTAACGCGTACTTTGACTTTCATCTACATATCCAGGGCTCAGCCAGAAAAAGCCACTACAGAAAAGTTGCTGCCAATAACCAATATTATGAGCCCTAGTCCCAACCGATAGTACACAAATGGCAGCATTGTAGAGTTTTGCAGGTAACGCAGGAACATCGCAATCACGGTATATCCGGCAACAGCACTGATGAGAATACCTGCGATGAGGGATGTGTACATCTGCGGGTCAGGTGGTGGAGCACTGAATATTTCGAGTCCCGTCTTGCATGCAGCTCCAAGAATGACAGGCATCCCGAGCAGGAAGGAAAATCTCGCCGCAGCCTGACGGTTCAATCCAAGCAACAAGCCTGCTGCAATGGTGATGCCGGAGCGTGAGGTGCCCGGGATAAGGGCCACTGCCTGGGCGCACCCGACCAGCAGTACTTTTGAAAAGGATAATGTGTCCAGTCCGGCACGGAGCCCTCCCTTCTTCTCGGCGCCCCAGATCACTAAACCGACTGCAATTAGCATCACACTGATCACTTGCGGATTCCGGAAACTGGTTTCGATGATTTCCTGCAGCATCAAACCAGCCAGCGCTGCTGGAATTGTTGCCACGGCCATGGAATACAAAAGATGGGGATTCTGGTACAGGTCGTGATCCGGATGTCCGGATTCCGGGACAAGAATCGGTCTCCCGACAGCCAGGGCAAGGATGCGTACCCAGGTTTTCGAGAAATAGGCGAGTAGTGCAATCAGTGTGCCGACATGCAGGGCTATATCAAAGAACAGTCCAGGATCATCCCAGCCAAGCAACCAGCGTGAGATCACCAGATGGGCGGAACTGCTAACCGGCAGGAACTCGGTGAATGCCTGGATGAGTGCCAGTACTGCAACTTGAACTAGATTCATCCCGGAGGATCCAGTTGTTCTGAATCCAGGGACTCCTTTTCACAAATGGGGGTCCGGGATCCTTGCAATGCCATGAACAATAAGAAACTACCGACCAGGTAATGGGGCTTGATCCCCAACATCATGCTGCGTGCTGCTTCATTGCGAGAGTTTTCAAGGGACTTTCCAGATTGCCTGTTGCATCGAACTGCAGTTCCTGTGCTGGTCCCAGGACTTGAATGGCCCTGTTCGATTCCAGTTCAGGCAGCAGGTTTTCACTGACCATGACATGTTCAAGATCAAGTGTGTTGCGGATCCATGTGATGGAACAGTCAAGGGTGTCGAGCTTGCCACAAGTTGTCAGGACTTTTTCAATGCATTCGCGGTCGCTCGGGTAATGGATGGGTGTAAATGCCGGCTGAGTTGCGGAAGCTGTCAAGGCGTTCACCCAGGTTGCCTGGTAGTCGATATTCTCAAGCACCCGATCATGTACCAAATCGGCCAGACCCATACCGATCGCATTGCCATAGGTATTGTCAGTCAGCCCGCGGATATATAGTCTGCGTACCTTGGGTACATCCTTCCAGCTGTTAGGTCCCTGGGGACCGGCACGATTAACAACCTTGGTGTCCATGCCAGCACCACTGATATCCTTGCCGATTTCATCAACAACCAGCAGGTCCATGTCAGCTGCAGGCAGATTGGCTTTCCAGGATTTGGTCAAACTCAATAACTTTTCTTCCTGCTCGGCCATCCCATCGGCTCCGAGTGCGTGGACTTCCGCAGTGTTGTGATGGGCATCCTCCAAAATGGCCAGACCACCCAGCATTTTGTTGGTTTCAAGAACCACTGCTCCTACCTCACGGATCACTTGCTCCATGCCAATTCTCAAGGCCCAGCTATGGTATCGTTTCGCACCTTCCCACTTGCCAAGGCCGATAGCCATCATCTTGTGGATACCACTCTCAAGTGACCCTTCAAAATCGGTATGCCACTTCACGCGACCGCAGAGCATGACCCCGTCGCTATCGAATGCCTGACGATCCATTGAAACGTCAATCCCCTGGTTTGTCTTGCCCACCGGAACGACATCCAGCGAGCTGACAACAGGAACCCCCATGGTGCTTTCTGTGATGCTGTAATGGGCCAGAACATCCGCTTGGCCAGTGGCGCTGGCCGCCCCGTGACTACCCATAACGGGAATAATGAACGGCTTTGCATCCCGTGATTTCCAAAAATCGACGACAGCCTTTGCAATTACATTGATATTCCGGATTCCACGGCTACCGACTCCAACTGCGATGTGGCTGCCTGATTTCACCTGTTGTGTCCAGGCAGCCTGTTCCATCGCCTCACAGACTGCGATTGCAACATCTCCGAGCTGCCGGTGTGGTAAATCCTGACGGATGGGAACGAGTTTTTGAATCTGCATAATTTCAGATTAGTACGCCTAAATCAGGTTCCGCAGAGATTGCAGGTAAGACTGGATGCGGTTGCTGTTGCGGTTCAGGAGTCCTTTTTCCATGTACTCCCTGAGTTTCTGCTGTCGATAATAATTAAACAACTCGTTCCGCTTTTGAGCCAGTAGTTCCGCCCTCAATGTTTTACTCTCAAGAGGCAGTACGGCCTCGTCAGCTGAACGCAGTTCCAGGGAGCGGAACAGGATCCAGCGATTTCCGGCGGCAACCGGGCCCTGCAAGGTGCCGTCAGCTTGTCTGAATGCTTCCTCCCCAAGTAGTGAAATAGCTCCGAGTCCTTCAACCTCTGCATCTCGTTTCAGGTAATCCGTTGTTGTTACTTCCAGTCTTGCAGGGCGGGCAGTTGCTGCAAGATTGTTGGAATTGTCCCGGGCAGACTGTGCGACTTCCTCGGCCTTCTGGCGAGCCAGGTTGGCAGACTCTGTCTCGATGTAATCCCTTTCCACAACCGTACTCACTTCTTCGTATTCTGATTCGCGGGATGGGACTGCCTCCGTGACTACCCCGATATACAGAGTCTCATCCTGGTTGACACTGAAAATTTCCCCGACGGGTTGCTCAAAAACTGCTGATACCAGCGTGGATGATTTAGGCAATGCAGTAGGCAAGTTTGAGCGGCTGAATGGTTCGAATTCCTGGAAGGGCAAATCCATCTGACTTGCTGCACTTGCAAGGTCCATGCCGTACTGCCGGGTTGTTTCTAGGGAGTTTTCCATCAAGTCGTAGCGGGCATTCTGGGTACGTTCTGCTCCCAGATCATCACGAATGATGTCGTGGACTTCACTGAGGGGCTTGACGCTTCTATTCTCCTGTTCATCAACACGGATCAGGTGGTATCCAAACTCCGAGTTGACGGGTGCTGCACTCAACTCTCCAGCCGGTAAGTCAAAGCTTGCCTGCTCGAATGCAGGATCCATCATGCCCCTTGTTACCCATCCCAGATCGCCTCCAGTCTGGGAGTTTCCTGGGTCTTCGGAGTATTTGGCAGCCAGTTCAACGAAATCGGAGCCACTTTTTAACTGCTCCAGTACTTCCTCTGCTTTTGCTAGGGCTGTTGCTGTCTCTTCCTCGCTCTTGTCCATGGTGGAGAAGAGGATATGGCGGACTTTTACTCTTGCAGGATTTTCAAAACGATACTGGTTCTGGTTGTAATACATCTCGATTTCCATATCGGAGATGTTGGTTTCCATTTGGACTGTATCCGGGTTGATAGTGATCAGCCTTAGAGGCCTGAGTTCCGGCATGCGGTACCGGATCTTGTTGGAGTCAAAATACTCTCGCAACCGCTCCTGTGTCGGCCTCACCTCCGAACGCATGGACTCAGCCTCGACCATTGCCCACTCAATGCGAACGCTGTCATTACGCTGATGGAATTCCTGGTTGATTTCTTCTTCGGTGACTTGGACGTGGTCGGTCACCATACGCCGGAGACGCTGTTCAATTGTGATGTTGTAGAGAATTTCGCGCTCGAATTCCTGGACTGTCCTGCTGAACTGCTGACGAATAAATCCTGCATAAGCAGCCGCGCCAATATATTCCCCACCGGGGAACAGCACTTCGGGGAGTTGCTCGCGCAACCATTGTACGAGTTCGTCATCGGTTGGTACGAGATTCAACGCTTGCGCTTCACTGAACAGGACCCGGTTCGTGATCAGGGTTTCAATCACGTTGCCAGCTATCATGGACAGGGATGCTGCTGGAATATTCTGGGCACGGTATTGTCGCAATTCAGTTTCAACATCACCGAGTGTGACTGTCTGGCTGTTGACATCTGCAAGAACATCTTCGCCTGTAAGACCGGAAGGGCCAAACACATTTGGTACGAGGGTAATGATCATGGATGCCGCAATCAGCATCAGGATGCAAATCATGATCCAGCGCAATACTTTCCCTTGATTCTGAAAAAGTTTCAGCATGAAAGATTCCTTTTGAAAACCTCCTGGGCAGTGGGAACACGTGATTCTGGATCACGATGCTGTAGGCTGCAAACAATTGCGAAGGTTTTATCCCTGCAATCGCCCATTTGTGCAGGAGTTCATACTTTCGATTGTACTATGCAACCCTCCCGGGTTACACATTCAGAGGGAGTTGGTGTCGGGTGACAACCTCGTTGTGCTTTTGCAGCGTCATAATGGATTTTACGCCTTGGTCCAGTAAATATCGCCTGGCTTCATCGATGCGGTACCCAACATCTGCAGGCTTGTGACTGTCATCCCCAAAGCAGAAAGGTAGGCCTGCTTCAATAGCCAATTGCACCAGCCAGTTCTCCGGGTAGGGAGATCCAAGGTCCTTTCGCCAGCCCGCCGTATTGATGTCAAGGATGCAGTTGTGATTACGGGCTGCCTGGATTGCTGATTCAGCTGCCTTCCTGATACGTGGTGTGGCCAGGTTGGCACCTTTTGGCGCATACCGCCTGACAAGGTCAAGGTGTGCAACAACTTCAGGCTGGAGTGCTTCGATCATTTCGCAGACCAGATGGTAGTAGCGTTCACAGAAGGATTCGAGGCCGTCACAGGACTCGACTGCAGCAGTAAATTCCCGGGGTGTGTAGTCAATCGGAATCTCGTTGACGTGATGAACAGATCCGACCATGTAATCGAAACCGTATTCTCTCTGCAGTGTGAGCATTGATTCGATGTAACTTGTGGATGGAACGACCTCGGTTTCAAAACCGCACAGTACGTGCAGGCGATCTGTGAATTCCTTTTGCAAAAGGCGGCATTGATGAGCGTATGCATCGAACTGACTGAACAGCAGATCAATGTTGTAGCCCTTTGCCAGTTCCGAGGAGTACAGGAACCTGGGGTCTTGTCTTGGAGCGTGTTCACTGACCCCGAAAGTACTGTACCCGATATTTACTGCAGCCTCCAGAATTTCCCGGAGTGTTGATTCGGCATGCTCGCAGAACTGACCACTATGACCACCATGTAATGAGACCTTCCAGGGGGTTGGCAGCATGATCTTAGGGTAGGCCCTGCTTGTCTGTGACGGAGTGCTTGCCTGTCAATGGCACCTTGCGAGACAATCAGCCCCTATTGTGAACAATATGGCTGGTGTGGAACATTACCTGGCGATTGACCTCGGTGCAGGTAGCGGTCGGGTCATTCAGGGCAGCTTTGATGGCAAGAAACTTGAGCTGAAGGAACTGCATCGTTTTGACAACCCTGTAACCAGCGTTCTTGGGCACCTGCACTGGGATGTCCTGCAACTGTTCAGGGACATGAAACAAGGCCTGCAGGCTGCTGCACGATTTCAGCCGGTCTCTCTGGGCGTGGATACGTGGGGTGTTGATTACGCGCTGCTTGATAGTACCGGGGAACTGTTGGGCAACCCCTACCACTACAGGGATGGACGTACTGCCGGAATGCTTGACAAGGCCTTGGAACAGCTTACCCGGGAAGATATTTTCGAGCAAACCGGTCTGCATTTCATGGAGTTCAATACCCTTTACCAGTTGCTTTCCATGAAAGGTTCTTCACAACTGGCTGCAGCACGGAAACTATTAATGATGCCGGACCTGTTCCACTACTGGTTCACCGGCGAGCTGAGTTGTGAATTTACGGATGCCACGACTTCGCAATGTTTGGATCCGAGGCGTCGACAGTGGGCTTTTCCTATATTGAAGGCCCTTGGGTTGCCGGAAGATATTTTTGGAGAGATTGTCGAACCAGGGAGCTGTATTGGAGGACTGCAGTCGGCTGTTGCACAGGAATGTGGCTTGAGCAATATAACGGTTGTTGTCCCGGCAACGCATGACACTGCGTCTGCAGTGCTGGCTGTCCCTGCTGCATCGGGTGATTGGGCCTATTTGAGTTCAGGAACCTGGTCATTGCTTGGAGTTGAAGTAACGGAGCCACATGTTGCCAGGAATGTTCTTGAAAAGAACTTCACGAATGAAGGGGGTGCGTTCCAGACAACACGCCTGTTAAAAAATATCTGTGGACTCTGGTTGCTTGAAGAATGCCGCCGGGAATGGGCTCGCAATGGAATCAAGACGCAGTACAAGCAGTTGCTTGTGGAAGCTGGTCAGAGTGAGGCTTTCCGTTCCCTCATCAATGTTGATGATCCAGGGTTTATTGCTCCGGGGAACATGCCAGCTCGCATTGCTCGTTTCTGCCAAAAAAGCGGCCAGCCAGAACCTGCTACCGAGGGGCAGTTTGCACGAGCAATTTTTGAGAGCCTGGCATTGAAATACAAGGTTGTGCTTGATGATCTTGAACAGATCACAGGCAATCGATCCAAAATACTTCATATTGTGGGCGGCGGGTCGCAGAATGGATTGCTATGCCAGTATGCTTCCGATGCCTGCGGGATTCCTGTTGTGGCGGGGCCAGTGGAATCCACTGCAGCAGGTAATGTGTTGATCCAGGCTATTTCGGCAGGACGAATTGCCGATCTGGAACAAGGACGTGAGATCATTCGCAACTCTTTTCCGCTTGTCTACTATGAGCCTGCGAATATAACTGCTTCAGGATGGGATGAAGCGGCAGCCCGGTTATCAAGATTGAGTTGATGATTGCAGCTGTAGTTCTGGATCATTTTGTGTCGAACATCTGGCTGCAATTGAAAATCTTTTTGACTGGCAAGGGAGTAGCAAGAGCTAATCTGGTCAAGGAAGGTGAATCTTGACTCCATTAAATGTTGCATTGATCGGATACGGCTTTATGGGCAAGGCCCATAGCAATGCCTATGCCCAGGTAAATCATTTCTTCCCGCGCGTTCGCAAGGTGCACAGGAAAGTTATCTGTGGGCGCAACAAAGACGGACTGGAAGAACTGGCAAAGGCTTGGGAGTGGGAGGAAGTGGAAACCGATTGGCGCCACATCATTGAGCGCAGTGACATAGATGTCGTGGACATCTGCACCCCGAACTACCTGCATGCCGAGATGGCTGTTGCAGCTGCCAATGCTGGCAAGATGGTGCTGTGTGAGAAACCAATGGCAACTTCGCGAACCGATGCTGAGGCAATGGTTCAGGCGGTTTCAGGGGTGCCGAATTTTGTCTGGTTTAACTATCGACGGGTCCCTGCCGTTGAACTTGCCGCCCAGCTGTTGCAGGAAGGAAAGCTTGGACGCATCTATCAGTACAGGGCGCAGTATTTGCAGCAATGGGGACCAGACCCGAGCAGGCCAAGAAACTGGAAGATGTCCAAACAGACAGCGGGCTCAGGCGTGAATGGGGATCTGAACTCTCACTTGCTTGATACAGCCATGATGTTGTTAGGGCCGATTGTAGAGGTGTCAGCCTTGATGGAGACATTTCTGAAGGAAAAGCCCGACCCATCAACCCCGGGGGTAACCTATCCCATTGATATTGATGATGTAGTGCTTGTGCAGGCTCGCTTTGCCAATGGTGTAATCGGAACGTTCGAGGCGACACGCTTCGCAACCGGATATCAGAATGACAACAGTTTTATGATTCATGGCGAGCAGGGCATGCTTGGTTTCCACTTTGAGGATATGAATTCGCTGGAATACTACGAAGCAGGGGAAGATCCGAACCTGCGCGGACGGCGTAATGTTCTGGCACCAAGTCCGGGGAGCAATGGTGTACCGCACTTCTGGAAGGCAGGCCACCCTCTCGGGTACGAGCACACTTTTATCAGCTCATTGGCAGACTTCCTGACAGGCCTGGATTTGGGTGAGCCAGCAAGACCGACCTTTGAAGATGCACTTAATGTGCAGAAAGTTCTTGCGGCGATTGAAGAATCAGCAGCACGATGCAGTTGGGTCAACACCGGGCTTGTATGATGCTCGCAGTACTGAACTCTTCAGCCCGGAAATTGCTATAGATGAAATGGATTGGGGAAAACACTAAAAACTGGTTAATATGATCAGGATGACGGCTGTTTCAGCCCACTAATCGCAACAATGCTATCCCTTTTTAATGCTCCACCTGTGGAGCCAGGGCTATTTGATCGTTTCAAAACGGCTGTTTCCAAGACTCGAACTGCCCTGACTGAACAGATCGAAAATATCTTTGAAGGTCAGAAGCAGATTGATGCGGAACTGCTTGAGGATCTTGAAATGAGCCTCATCGGAGCTGACCTCGGTGTGAGGACAACCAGCGAAATTCTGGAAAATGTGCGGAAAGGTCTTGCGCATAATCAGACTGGCGATGCTCAGGCTGTGCAAGGGTTGATCGCCGAGCACATGCTTGAAATCCTGAAGCAGCCTGAGGCTGAAAACACCGTTGCAGTCCCCTCGGGTTCTCTGGAAGTCATTCTGGTGGTTGGAGTAAATGGCGTCGGCAAGACCACCACGATTGGCAAGCTTGCCAATCGTTTGAAAGGCGATGGTCGCAGTGTTCTGTTATGTGCTAGCGATACATTTCGTGCAGCGGCTACGGAACAGCTCGTCATTTGGGGAGAACGCACGGATTGTCCGGTGATACGGCAAAAGTTAGGTGCTGATCCCAGTGCCGTCTTGTACGACGGGATCAAGGCTGCAAAGGCCAGGGGTCTTGATACGGTGATTGTCGATACTGCAGGACGGCTTCATAACAAGACTGGACTGATGGCCGAACTGGAGAAGATTTGCCGTACTGCTGAGCGACTTGTTCCGGGAGCACCACAGCAGGTTCTTCTGGTGATTGATGCTGTGACTGGCCAGAATGGCCTTGAACAGGCGAAGCAGTTCACAGCTGTTGCCGGGGTTACAGGTCTTGTCCTGACCAAGCTCGACGGTACGGCCAAGGGTGGCATAGTAGTTGCCATTGCCCGTGAAATGGGAACTCCGATTCGCTGGGTGGGTATTGGTGAGCAGATTGAAGATCTGGTTGCTTTTGAGTCAACTGCATTTGTGCGAGCACTATTTCAGAACTGAGTAACCTTATGACATCGGCTGACAAACAGTGGTTGCTTGAATCGATTTGCCTCGCCGAGGCAGGTGCAGGTCAGACCAGCCCCAATCCGCAGGTGGGAGCAGTGCTTGTTGATAGCAAGGGTGTGAAAGTTGCAGAAGGCTGTTACACATATGAGGGAAAAAAACATGCGGAAGTCCTTGCACTTGAACAGGCAGGAGGTTCTGCTCGTGGTGGGACGATGTATGTCTCCCTGGAACCATGCAGTATCAGCAAACGTACTCCGCCTTGCGTGGAAGCACTGATTGAAGCGGGAGTTGTCCGCGTAGTATCTGCGACCCGGGATAAAAACCCTGCGATTAACGGATCAGGTTACGAACAATTGAGAATTGCCGGGGTCCAGGTTGATGAAGTACATGGAGAGATTGCAGAGAAAGCGTACCGTCTGAACGAAGCTTTCTTTCATTTCGCAAAAACTGGCAGACCTTTCGTGACATTGAAAGCTGCAGCGACCCTGGATGGGAAGATTGCTGCCCCGGATGACAATACAGGCTGGATTACCAGTGAAGCTGCCCGGGCTCATGTCCAGACAGAGCGTCATTGCAGGGATGCCATCCTGACAGGAATTGGCACTGTTCAAGCAGATGACTGCCTGTTGACGGATCGCACAGGACTGGCACGCAGGCGCAAGTTGTTGCGCATTGTTGCGGATTCACTGCTGCGCCTGTCCCTTGACTCGCAAATTGTTGAATCGTTTCAAGAAGACCTGCTGGTTGCAACTACTTCGGCTGCTTCTGGGAAGAGACGTGAGTTGTTTGCGGAACGAAACATCCGTGTTGAAGTGTTTGATGCTCCCAACGGAAGAGTGGATATACAGGGACTGCTTGATTGGCTTGGTGAACAGCAGATTACATCGTTGATGATCGAAGCAGGTTCAAAGCTGAACTGGGCGGTCCTTGAAGAAGGCGTGGTTGACAAGATAATGTTTTATTACGCTCCAAAAATACTGGGTGGATTTGACTCTCTGCCGTTAGTAGGCGGTGCAGGTCGACGTTCCAGGTCTGGGGCGTTGCAGTTTACAAACCTGAGGACTTTCATGGTTTCCCAGGATGAGTTTGCAGTCGAGGCTGACCTGGTTAAAAAGTCAGCTGATTAATCCTGACCACGAACGCTCAAAACTGTTCAATTAAAAGCTTTTAACTTGAGGAGATCTAGGGAATCTGCGGCGGCCACGATTAGTCCCAGGCGCTTGCGCCGGGCAAAGTTCCACGGGTCGGTGTAGCGCTATGTCTGTGGCGTGTTCGGTTGAAATCCGTTCACATCCAGCGGCAAGGAGTGCCTCGATCTGCAGCTGCGGGTTCTGGTCCTGAGTGGATACCCTTGCGTAGCCTATTCTCAGGTTTTCATCTTGCCAAAGGGTATCGGTAGTTTTGCTCGGAGCGGATTCCGACGGTAAGTAACAAAGTATACACTTTTTGTTTTATTCCAGGGGGCAGGAGAGGGTAGTGGCCATGGTGTCAATGGGATCACTTTGGCGGTGGTTAGTTTCTCCACATATTTTTTAATCAATGGCGGAGACACACATGCCACCCGTCGTCGAGATTACCCGCGAGAGGCGGGTGCAAGCGCTCGCTGAGTTATACACCCGGGACTTCTACTCATGGGCCATGCAGCAGGCCGACGCCTTGCGGCGGCGGGACTACGCAGCGGTTGACTGGGAGAATGTCATTGAGGAGATTGAGGACGTGGGTAGAAGCGAACGTCGTACTTGGACAAGCCACTGCGCCGTATTGGTCGAACACATGCTCAGGCTGGAGCACTGGAAGAGCGAGGACTATGAGGGCGGGAAGAGTTGGTTTGTCTCCATCCGCAACGCGCGGCGAGGTATGTTGAGTGTGCTGGAGGATAACCTCGGGCTGAAGCCTGTGCGCGATGAGGTGATGCGCCGAGCATGGAAAACTGGACGGAGTGCGGCGGGTGACGCATTAGCGGACTACGAGAGCGGGGAAGCTGATGATGGGGCTGCTTGGCGGAAGAGCAGGCGGCGGTGGCTAGCCCGCATATCTCACCAATCGTAGCCAAGACGCGAATTGGCGCGAATTGGCGACTGGAGTCCTGCAGGAAGGACCGGAAACCGCGCGGATGCATGGGATGCGGAGACGCACCGGGGCAACGCCGGCGGCAAGCCGACGATCAGCGGACAGAGCCGGTTCAGCACGCCAGCGGCGGCGCATGCGGGGGGGCCGCAGATTGCGCAGCGCGGTTGCATAGAGGTGCTGGAAGGGGTGGACGGAGGAAAGCGACAGCCACACCTTGCGCGTGGTGATGCGGATCACGGCGGCGATCTTGAACAGCTTGAGGCGGATGGTGGAGCATTGCGCCTTGGCCATGGCCGTGCCGGCCAGGCCCACCTCCCGCACGGTGTTCATCAGCACGTAGGCAAAGGTTGACAGGTACAGGCGCAGCTGGTTAGCGCGCATCGTCGCGCTGCTGGTGCGGTCGGCGAACAGACACAGCTGCTGCTCCTTGATGCGGTTCTCCATCTCGCCGCGGGCGCAGTAGACCTGCTCGTATAGCCGCTGCGGCGACTGGATTTCAGAGAGTTCCAGGTTGGTCACCACGAAGCGCGGATTGGCGCCCTGCCGCAGGTGCTCGGCCTTGCCGATCACGCGCCGCTTGCGGCTCCACGAGCTGTGCGTGCGATAGCGGAACTGGCGTAAGCGCCGAGCCAGCCCGAGCACGTAGCCCACCGCATTGGCTTCGCACCAGCTCAGGATCCCGTCGCGGCAGAACCCCGCGTCCGCGCGGATGCGGATCCGGGTCGCCGGCCAGCGCTCCCGGTAGTAGCCATGATAGAAACGGCCTTCCTGCTGGCGGAAGTCGGAGACACACTGGCCCAGCCGCGCCATCAGGTCGCCCAAGCAGCAGTTCGCTTCGCGCAGCAGCAATCCCCCGCCGTCCGACGTCATCCTCCCACCATCGAAATCCGCGACCACGTCGCGCTTGCCGTGCGCCTCGAATTGCAACTTCTGCGCCGCGCACCCTGCTTTCATGAACCCTCCCTTCGAAATCAGTGTAAGATACTGATAACAAAGATATTATACACGACTTAAAGGCTCATTCTCAACCCATTGGTGAGATTTCCGGGCTAGCTGTGTTGCCGACGGAGTGCCCCTTCACACTCAAGCAAATTTAGGACCCTGATTGGTTTCCGAGGAGCGTGGAACACAAGCAGGAGCGAGAGCGGAGTAGGGAGTCGGATTGGCCGGCTCGGTGACCGCCTTGCTCCCATGGTGTGGTGATGTCGAGTCGACCGTCGCTGTTAATGTCCCTCAAACGAACTCCTTCAGCACCTAGAGAAGAGTTGTTGATCGTATGTCGTTGCCAGGGGTCACCGGTAACGGTTGGCGGGACAGGGTCGACCAGAGTGCAGGCAGAAAGATAAAAGATGAGGGCCCATGCAACGGACTTGAGACCTGCCAGCAATACATGGTTCATTCTGATCCCGGAATCCTGTACAGATCAGTGACTAGCGCAGTTGATGGAAAAATTTCCGAACATCTTCCACAAACAATTCCGGTTCCTCCATGGCTGCAAAATGACCGCCCTTTGGCATCTCAGTCCATTGGACAACGTTGTAGCGAGTCTCGACCCACTTGCGTGGTGAGAAAAAGATTTCTCCAGGGAACATGGCAATGGCTGTTGGCACCTCAATGCGCCCCATGTTACGGTCGCTTCGCCTGGACTCATAGTAAAGTCGTACGGCGGAAGGCATGTTTTGGGTGACCCAGTACAGCATGATGTTTGTGAGCAATTGATCCTTGGTGAACTGGCTCTCTACATCACCCTTGCAGTCACTCCATGTACGGAACTTTTCCACAACCCAGGCAGCCAGGCCAGCAGGTGAATCGTTCAGTCCGTATGCAAGTGTTAGGGGTTTGCTGCCCTGAATATCTCCATAGGCGCGCTCGCCACGCCACCACTCACTGCGTTCGCGGTAGCGCTTAAGTTTCCATTCAGGTACTCCTTGCTCCGGATTCTCCATACCTTCAGGGGGTCCGCCCCATAAGCGTTGAGTTATTTGTGGCTAATCGAAGTAGGAGGCCAACTGCGGCTTGCGTTTTCGAGGAGGATCGGCGAGCTGTTCGGAAATTGCGTTCCACTCGCCGAGGGTCCGAGACAATGAGATGGACGGTTCGATGGAACGCGTGACTTGGTTCAGCATGAACTGGAAGTCACGCCACGCGCTGGGTGGCCGTTTCCGCTGCCAAGCGGTATCCCCAGGGGGAAATAGTGCGTGCGTGGGAGATCAGCTTCTCCACCAGCAGAGCCACGAACAGCTTGCCGTAGAGCCAAGCCTTGGCGCTTTCGTCGTTGCGCTTGGGCAGATGCCCGAGTTGCGCCAAAGATTTGAAGCGCTTGAAGATGAGCTCGACCTGCCAGTGGGTGCGGTACCACTCCAGAACGTCCGCGTCCGTGAATTCCGCTGCGGGGAATGTCGTGAAGACGATCACGTACTTGGCGAACTCCAAGGTTTGCGGCTGGAGCTGCGTGCCCTTCTTCGAAGCCTCCTTGCGCAGGCTCTTGTGAGCGATCCGGATCGCTTCCCGGGTCTTGCGGAGGGCGCACACGCGCCCCGCGACCGCTCGGCCCTGCTTGTCGACCGCCTGGACCTGCCACGAGCGGACCGGTCCGGCCCGCCGGATCGCCTGGACCGCCGCCAGCAGGTCGAACGGCCGGCCCTCCAAGGTGTGCAGGGGCAGCGCTCGCGTGTTCACCCGCACCGTGACCCGACCGCCGGCATCCGCCACGTAGCGGATGCCGGCGGCGGTCGAATAGCCCCGGTCCGCCAGCAGGTAATCGCCTGCGCGGACCGGGAAATGCACGAAGCTCTCGCCCGTGCCAGCACCCTGCGTCTCGGTCAGCTTGAAGAAGTCGCAGGCCAGCGACGGCAGGCACACGCTGTAATGCACGCGCCACAGCGACCCGGTCTTGCCCGGCTCCTTGACCGTCGTCGCGTTGATCGCCCGGACTTGCAAGCCCGCGCTGGCCGACAGCTCCAAGCCCCGCTCCCGGAACAGCTCGACGCATAGGGCGCGCAACCAGGCCTGAGACTTCTTCAGCCGATTCCACAGAGCCACGGCCGACAGCTCGGCCAGGTTCGCCTGCCTGGCGCGCACCACGGTTTCGTGCAGCGAGTGCCCGCACCCGAGATGAATCAGCAGCACCCGCAGCAGGTTGTCCGCCGACTTGTCCTTGCGCAGCCCCTTCAGAGCCCCCGTGCTCGCTGCCAGATCCCGCCAGTTGCAGGGAAGGAACGATAGCAGCAGGCCCCAGTCCTCGGTCATTCCGGATGGATGGCTCTCCGCACTGCTCATGCCTCCATCATACACTATCCACGCCAAACAACTTAACGCTTATGGGGGTCCGCCCCCAACCATATTCAGATGGATGCCGACAACCTGCTTGGGATTGTTATGTCCTAGCCAGGAAGCTACTCCCGAGCCCCAGTCACCACCTTGAGCACCATAGTTTTCATAGCCCAGCCGTCCCATCAGCTCTCCAACAACATCAGCAACCCGATCAACGCTCATGCCGCGTTTCTTGGTGTGTCCTGAAAATCCGTATCCCGGCATTGAAGGCATTACAAGATGAAAGGCATCCTGTGAAGTTCCACCATGAGCCTCAGGATTGGTCAGAGGTCCGATGACATCCATGAATTCGTAAACAGATCCAGGCCAGCCATGGGTAATGACCAGAGGAAGTGCATCGCTATGCTTTGAACGCACATGGATGAAGTGCATGTCGATACCTTGTATCTCTGTCTTGAAGTGGTCCAGTTCATTGAGCTGGGCTTCATGCTTTCGCCAGTTGTACTGGTTACGGCAGTACTCAAGAAGTTCCTCCATGTATTGGCGGTCGGATCCGTAGTCCCAGCCTGAGCCTTCTAGCTGGTCAGGTAACCGGGTGCGGGAGAGACGAACTTCAAGATCTTTAAGGATGGAGTCTTCAATTTGGATGGTGAAAGGATGCATCTGTGAGATTCCGGTAATGGGGAATGTTAGTAGAGTGAGAACGATGGCTGCTTTGAACACAGCCCTATTCTAGTCAGGTATACGAAAACTTCATGATCAGGAGAGTCTTCTGATGCAATGGAAAGAGATCGTGACAGGCAAAGTGCAGGATACTGGCCAAGAGATTTGAATATGTTTACAGGAATCGTTGAAGAAACCGGGATTGTTCAATACTTGCAACGAACATCAGCGGGAGCCCGACTGGTTGTAACTGCTCGTGAAGTACTGGATGACCTGGAAACAGGTGACAGCATAGCCGTGAACGGGTGCTGCCTGACGGTAATTGAGTTTGATAAGAATTTGAGTTTTCCGATTGGTCTGGGTGAAAGTGGAGGTTGTGTATTACACACCAAGGTTGACATGGACTTGCTGTTTGACACGAACTCCTTCTTGTGCCAGAACTCATTCACAGCCGAACTCTCTCCAGAGACTCTTGAGAAAACAAATCTTGATTGTTTGCAGGGAGGATCACTTGTCAACCTGGAACGCCCACTGCTGCCTACAAGTCGTTTGAGCGGACATTTTGTTTTGGGTCATGTCGATGGTACAGGAGAGGTAGTTGCACTCGACCCAGCTGGAGATGACAACTGGTGGCTTGAGATCAGAGTACCGGAACAGTTGCAGAAGCTTCTGGTTTACAAGGGCAGCATAGCGATTGATGGCATCAGCCTGACTATTGCATCTCTTGATTGGGATACCCTCAAAATCGCTGTGATCCCGCACACTTACAAGCAGACAACAATAGCCAGGTTATCGCCGGGTAGCCTTGTGAATCTCGAATGCGACATGCTGGCCAAACATGTAGAACGCCTGCTAAGTGCGCAAGGTGAACAGTCGGCTTCGTTACTGGCTGAGAATCAACAGGAACAGGGCTGAAAACAGTTGATTTGAAGGTCTGATTCTTCCTTGATACAAGCTGCAATGCCAACTCGGTAGTTTGGGTACTGAAGCCCAGTCCCCAGCATGCGAAGCACAGCAGTGCCATCCACTTGCCTGTTGGATTGACGGGTCTCGCTGAGTTTATTGGCTGGAATTGCTGCAGGCATGGCTATTCCGAGTAGCTTTGCACAGTAGCTGGCAACATCCTGTGAAGTTGCTGGCAATTTGTCAGCAACAGGAAAAATTCCTGCCAGACAGACATTCATGGCAGCAACTGTGACAGCTGCCAGATCCTGGACATGGATCCTGGAGATGAAGTTCCTGGAGTTGGCAAGGAGCCGAAATCGACCAGCACGCATGGCTGCATGCACTCCCCGATTTGGACCATAGATCGCAGCCGGCCGCAGAATGAGAGTGGGCACCACATGAGCTTGTACTGCCTGCTCGGCACGCATGCGAAGATGCTGTCGCAAGGTCTCTGGAGCAGCGGAGGTCGTTTCGTCAACCAACTTGGTTGACCCGTAAACTCCGGTTGTCGAGAAATACACAATTTGCCGGACATCATTGCCAAGCAGTGTGATTAATTCCGGCGTTGGTTCCAGGAGGCTTTCACCGGATGCCCCATTACGGAGAGTTGGTACAGAAATCAGTATGCTGGCATCCTTGCAGGATATTGGCAGTGTGTTTGATCTCTGGATGTCAAATTGAACAACTTCTGCTCCGAGGCGTTCCAGAGTTGCAAGATTCTCCGGGGTTCGTGTTGTTGCTGAAACACGCCAGCCCTGTTTGAGTAATTGCTGGGCTACCAGCTTGCCTGTATAGCCACATCCCAGGATGACCGCATGATGTGCCATGAATCTATGTCAGCAGCCCAAGTATCCAGTACCGGTCAAAATTCATTGTGATCACAAAAATCAGGACAAATGGGTCCAGTGTTCCTTGCAAGTATCCAATGCCCAGGGCAGGGCATCAGTACTGTCTCCGAACCCCTGTAGCCACTGAACATCCGACGTCCTGCGGTGAAACCAGGTCAACTGTCGCTTGGCGTAATGTCGAGTTTCGAGTGCGGTTGATTCAATCGCCCCTTCCATTGTGCAGGCTTTATCCAGATAACGCAGACACTGCGCATAGCCTAATGATTTGAATGGGTGGGCGCTTCTTGGAATACCTTTCTTCAACAGATCCTCTACTTCTGCAATCAACCCACTTGCAAATATCTGTGCAGCCCGTTTGTTAATGCGTTCATAAAGTTGCTCGCGAGGGGGATCGAGTCCCAGGATCAGGGTTTTGTATCCAAGCAAAGGCTGTCTTTTCGCTTGCCACTGCCTGGTCATAGGCTCTCCTCCTTGGAGCGTAATCTCGATAGCGCGGATCAGCTTATGAGTATCGTTAGGGTGAATCTTTTCAGCGCCATCAGGATCAAGTCTTTTGAGAATCCTGGACAGGTAACCTCCAGGCTTGCGGTCAGCAGTATCCTGCAGTCTATGGCGGAGTTCCTTGTTGCTTTTTGGTCCTGGAAAAACCCCCTTGAGTAATGCTTCAAGATACAAGCCTGTACCTCCCACAAGCAGAGGCATCTTGCCCCTTGAAGTGATGTGATTGAGAACGTCTTGGGCATCGTTTGCAAAACCCCCAGCGGAGTAGCTGTTCTCAGCATCCACATGATCAATCAGATGATGTAGAATTCCACGCCGCTGTGATTGCGGAATTTTGGCAGAAGCGATGTTGAAGCCAACATAAACCTGGACTGAGTCGTAGTTGATGATCTCGCAGTCAAAATGTTCCGCAAGTTGAAGGGCCAGCTCACTCTTTCCAGAAGCTGTCGGACCGGCAATGACCAGGCATGGGTGATTCCTTGACATGGTTAGAAGACTAGCTTGCCAGACATATGTATTTGTTCGCTCAGCAGCAAGTTCTGGTTGTGGTTACTGGCTCCGATCACAGCAGACCAGGCTGACTGGACTTGTTACCGACAATACGTCGCGCTGCATTGGCAATCTTGCGGTGTGGAGGGTGATCCAGATCTTTGAACGGTACATATTCCCCTTGACGGAAGCTACTGCTGTGCCAACGCTGCAACAGGGCAAGATGGTCCATTTTTTCTGCTGGCTTGGCCTCTGCCCAGGATGTTTCTTTCTGGAGTTCCCGAATCCTGGTTAGTAGCTTGTCATTGCAGGGCAGACAGATACTGGGTTGCAAGGATCCCTTGTAGAGGAATGTGATCTCAATGCAACTGTCTATGGATGAACACTGCAGGATACTTCCATTTAAATTTCTGATCTCCCGCGAGAGTTCCCCGCGAGAGCGCAGGGCCGCCCTTGTCTTGTTCAGGAGATCATGGTGGCGGGCAGCAGACTCAAACTCCATTGCAGCACTGTCCCGATCTCGTGCAGTTTGGGCTTGTTTGAGCAGTGTGTCGCCGTCAGACTGCAGGAATTGTTGGACTCGCCTGACCTCTTGGAGGTAGTCAGCGTCACTGCAAGCTGTCTGGCAAGGGCGCAGGCACAGTTCCAGTTCTCCGTAGACACAACCAGGGTGGTCGGGAGATGGATCCAGGTTTTCTGTACAGCGTCGAACAAGGAACAAGTCCAGAAACTCATTTTGAAATTGCTCTGCAGCAGAGCGGCTTGAAAATGGGCCGTAGAATAATCCCTTTGAGCGTGTCAGGCGTTTTGTCAGGCAGGTTCTGGGGTATCGGTTATTCAGAAGTACCTTGATGAAAGTCGGTGGTTTGAGCTTGAGATAGTTGCGGTAATCTTCAGGCCTGTAATGTCTTGCAATTTGATACAGGAGCCAGTCGGATTCAAATCTTGACCCAGTGATCTGGTATTGCACACTGCGAGCAATCTTGTACAGTGTTAAGCGATAGGAAGACCCGATAGGGGGACGCAGGATTCGTAGCAGACGTCGTCGCAGGTTTGCACTCTTGCCGAGATAAGGCTGCCCTTCGGAAAACCCGATACAGAAAATGCCGGAAGTTGCAGGGACAGACTGCAGTACCGATTGATCTTGCCAGTTTGGAAGTTCGGTGGACAGTTTCATCAAATGGGCACCTGACAGCAGACGCTAGAGTATCTCAAAGGTGATTGTCCTTGGCCTGATTCTGACTTTGGCATCTGCCCTGGTACTGCTTCTAATCAGCTTACGTGCTAAAAGGCGCTATCGCTTTGGATATACGGGCTGGTTGGGATTTGGGTTACTTGGGACGGGATTGCTGGTGCTGGCCTTGCCTTTACCTGAGCCAGTTTTCCTTGGTTCTCTCATCTGGTCAGGTTATCTGCTGTTAGTTGACTCGCAGTGTTTTCTCTTCGGGGTCGGTCATTGATGCAGACCGACCCGCAAGCGTTTGTGTGGCTTGCAATCCTGTCCATCCTGCTCTGGACACTGTGCGAGATCTACAACATGAGTCTGGCGGCCTGGTATCACGCAGGACTGCCACAGGGTCCGGTCAGGTACCTGTGGATGGGGTGGTCATTTGCCTGTATCTGGCCAGCAATCTATGAGACAGCTGACCTGTTAATGGCATCCTCGGTGTCCAGTAGAAACTGGCAACTGAACCCGGATAGGGCAAGGTTTTCAGGATGGGAAGCTGTCAGAATACTGGCTGGAATTGTCTGTTTGCTGATCCCTGTCGTTGTGCCTCGTCTTGACCTTGGTGAACATCTGTTTGTTCTGGTTGGAGTAGGATTCCTGTTGCTGCTTGATCCGCTGAATCGTTACTCAGGCAGACCGAGTGTGTGGCAGGACTTTCTTCGAGGAAGGCATGCCAGGAACATTGCACTCATGTTGTCTTGTGTTCTCTGTGGACTGTTCGCAGAAGCGCTTAATCATTTTCTGGAAGTCAGATGGTTTGTTATAGCTGATCTGGGAACGAATCTGAGATTTTTTGAACTACCGCTGCCTGCTTACGCAGTGCTGCACTTATTCGGATTGCAAGCGTTTGTACTCCATGTTTTTGCTGCCGGATCCCTGGAACTCCCGATCGTGGAACTCCCTTCACCGAATCGTGAGCCCTGAGTCCTGGATGCAGGTTGTCAGTTGATGGCAGGTTCGGGGCGTGACACCTGATCCTTATGCAGTCGAGGGCTGCTGTACCTCAGATCTGCAGCATTTCTGTTGGCTGGTCCTGGGATGCAACCAGCAGCTCTGTTGTTTTGGCCCCGACGACTTCGAGAGCAATCCTGGCTTCCATTTCCACAATGACAGGCAAGTTGTTGTGTGTACTCAGGTGAGCCATGACGATTGTTTTTGCACAGTGATCCCAGTCCTGTTTCAGGAAGTCGGCCATGGCACTGTTTGACAGGTGCCCGTCGCGACTCATGATGCGCTGTTTCACTGACCATGGATAAGGACCGAGTTTCAGCATCTCAAGGTCATAGTTTGACTCAAGTACAAGCAGGTCAGAGCCGAGCAGGTGGTGCCTCACGGAATCTGTCATATAGCCCAAGTCCGTGGCAATAGATAGCTTGGTGTCCTTTGTACGAATGCAGAACCCGACAGGGTCGACTGCATCGTGTGAAACAGTGAAGGACTCAATATCAAGATCTCCAATAGAAAAGCCTCTACCTGCTTCAAAGTGCAGAATTTCGGGTGGCGACTTTTTCCAGGACAAGGTTCCTGCAGTAGCCTTGGTCAAATAAACCGGTGTTGATGTAGTACGAGCCAAGACTTCCAGACCGGTAATGTGGTCGGAATGTTCATGAGAGATAACAATGGCATCAAGCGCACTTGCATCTTCCCCGATGGCTTCCAGGCGTTTGTGAATCTGTCGGCAACTCAAGCCGGCATCGAACAGCAAACGAACCTGATCAGTGGCTACATAAGTTGCATTGCCACTGGACCCGCTACCGAGTATGGACGTACGTAGAATTGTTTAATCTCCAGATGGGGAGTTCTTCGGATTGGTCAGGCTTTCTGGACTGGACTGTACAATCGAGATTCCATTCAGCATAACCGGAATTGGCATAGTGGCAAAAAAGCTCATCAGGAAGCGGACTTGAGTCGCTCCAGGAACCGTGGCCACACATCCGGGTTCAGAAGGTGTTGTGGCTGTTCTGCATTCAGCGCCAGCTTGAGATTGTCAATTGCGCTACTGAGTATCCGGCGTTTTCCTGCATAACTGGCTGATCCGACATGTGGAGTGACAATCACATCATTCCTGTATAACAGTGGGTTATCTTCGGGAGCCGGTTCCGGATCGGTGACATCCAGTCCTGCACCTCGAAGATGTCCACTGTTGAGTGAATTAAGAAGTGCAGCTTCGTCAACTAGGCCGCCACGGGAGACATTGACGAGGATTGATCCTTGTTTCATCTGAGACAGGGTTTCTGTACAGACAATATGGCGTGTCTGGTCGTTCAAGGGCATATGAAGTGAAACAATGTCGGAATGTGTGAGCAAGCTTTCAAGAGAATCTGCGAGTTCAACTCCCAGCACATCCGCATGCTGCTTGGCTATGTAAGGATCGAATGCCACTACATGGCAGCCGACAGCTTGCATGATGCCTGCAACATGTGAGCCGATCCGCCCCAGCCCTACCAGTCCAATCACGGAGTCAAGCAGTTCCACTGCGGAATGTCGTCCGTAGTAATCCGGCCGACGATTATTTATCAAGCCGTCGGAGGATTTTTTCAGGTCCTTGGCAACGGCGAAAATAAGTGAGACAGCATGTTCAGCAGTTGAGATGGTAGGCCCATCCGGTGTAAATGTGACGGCAATTCCACGTTTGGTTGCCTCATCAACTATGACGTTTTCATACCCAATTCCCATCCGTGAAATAACAAGCAGATCGGGGGCCTGGTCCATTAAGGATCCGTTGTAGCGAATACCGCCAGCGAGTACACAATCCGCCCCTGGTAATGCCTTCAGGAAGTTGTCGGGGTCGGCGGAGCCCGGTCCGACAGGTTCGGCAAATCCTTCCAGCAGCGGTAAGCAATCCGGGATGATTTGCCTCTCGGACCATACCTTGAACATCTTTCGAGTCTACTTCAGAAAGAATCCTGCCCATTCCAAGGTCAGTTTGCCTTGGCAGAATTCGAGAAATCAGAACATGGTTAGAATAAAAAATCAGCCTGATTTGAAAGGAAGATATTCGAATGTCAGTAAAAACCTGTTCCAGAGGGATATCACACACTCACGCCCTACCTGGCAGTTGATAATGCAGCAGAAGCGATTGAGTTTTACAAGAAAGCCTTTGGTGCAAAGGAAATATTCCGAATGGAATATCCGGGTGGCACCAAAATCGGACATGCCGAGATAAGTATTGGCAACTCGCGGTTAATGCTCTCGGACGAGCATCCAGAGATCAATGTTCTTGGCCCTAAATCCAGGGGTGGAACATCAGTCTCCCTGCTGATTTATATCGAAGGTGTCGACACTGTATTTGCCCAGGCGCTGGAAGCAGGTGCCAAAGAACTCAGGCCACTCCAGGATCAGTTCTATGGAGACCGCTCAGGGATGGTGGAAGATCCGTTTGGTCACATCTGGTCGATAGCGACCCATATCGAAGATATCCCGCCTGAGGATATGAGCAAACTCATGCAGGAATAACTGGTAGCTGGTTTTGCGGTCAGCCAGAAGCGTTGACTGGCAGTGGTTGAGGCTGTCAGACCAAGGAACCAGACAATACTGCATTGCATGGAAGCCATCATTTTTCCAGCGTAGATGCTTGATCTCAACATTACCCCAATGCTCATTCAGTTATTCGGCTAAAAGGTGTTGATGGCAGTGATTTGGCTTGTCTTTTCTGGACAACAGGTATGTGTTTACAAAGAATTCAGGTAAAGCTTGATTGACTATCCCGTTAAAGACAGTAGCCACTGGTTGCTCAGGTATGTAAATATCGATCTCTCTGACGGCATGCCAATCTGGCAATTCCATGCTATTGTTTGCATTCAGAATTCTCTTTATGCCGTTTGGATCCCGATCTCAAGTTCACCTCGAAAACAACCTGTTACGCCTGACGTTACTGCCCGGTGGCGGTCATATCGCAGCAGTCACCCTCAAGGAAAATGGGGTCAATCCCCTGTGGAATCCTGCATGGGACACGATTGATCCATCCAGCTATAGCCCCACTGCTCACCCGCAATTCGGCGAGGGGGTCGAAGCTAAATTACTGTCTGGCATAACGGGGCACAACCTGTGTTTTGACCTGTTCGGTGTGCCTTCAGAAGCTGAAGCGGCCGCAGGTCTGGGAGTGCATGGCGAGGCTTCCGCCCTGGATTGGGAAGTGGAATCAGGACAAGGTTCAATCACGGCCAATGTCGATATGCCTCTGGCTGGGATGCAGATGAGAAGACGGCTGAAACTTGATAGCGGTGCCAGTCATATCCGTGTTGAAGAGACAGCAAAAAATATGACTGGTATTGACCGCCCGGTTGGCTGGACACAGCATGTAACGCTTGGTCCGCCATTTCTTGAAAAAGGGAAAACTATTTTCGAAGTTTCTGCCACTCGCTCAAAAGTCATTGAGTCAGAGTTTGCCCCTGGTGCGGAACGTTTTTTGACAGCTGCAGAATTTGACTGGCCTTGGGTCCCTCTGGCCTCAGGTGGTCTGGGCGATCTGCGGGAAACAACTGACATGGAGGTATCAGGGGGCTATACGACTCACCTGATGGATCCACAAATGGATGATTCATTTTTTGTTGCATACCGGCCCTCCACGGAAACCTTGTTCGGGTATGTCTGGAAAAGGGAAGACTTTCCGTGGCTGGGTATCTGGGAAGAAAACTCCTCACGGAAACACGCTCCATGGAACTCTCGTGCACTCACGCGTGGTATGGAGTTCGGCGTATCTCCCTTCCCCGAAACTCGCCGGGAATCAACAGAGCGTGGAGAATTCTTCGGGGAGAAAGCATTTCGCTGGATTGCGGCGAAATCAGAAATCACGGTTAACTACTCTTTGTTTCTTTGTTCAGTACCCATGGCTCGTCTGGGGGCCTTTGAGCAAAGGGCGATTCTGAATTATGTGCAACAGCTGATCAGATGAAACAGGCATTCAGAGGAAAGCCTGTTTTGCTTTACAATGAAAGAAGAAACAGAGCCTGCCTGTCCAGGCAGGCTTTTTTGTTAATCCACTCGTGCGCAAGTGGCGGAATTGGCAGACGCGCTAGGTTCAGGTCCTAGTGGGAGTTACATCCCGTGGAGGTTCAAGTCCTCTCTTGCGCACCAAGCTCAGCAATTATGGCTGTGACGCTTTTTCATAAAACTGCAGCAGCCATTACAGCTTTCATTAGTTTCCTACTTTCAAAATAAAGCAGGACAGGCTTGGAATCTGCAGTTAAAAGGTCTGTTTTTTTGTCTGATCCCGTTTTCTGAGGTTGCAGTAAATTTTCATAATTCCATGCACTGCATATTCTATGATGGGACTAAAGATCACAGTCCTTGATGGACTGAGTTGACTGATCCCGGATCAATATTGGATTCCTCAAGAGAAAGATTGACTGAAAACTTCCAGAAAATTGGGGGAAGGATCGCCGAACTCTCCAGTCGTCTGCAGGAAGCCAGGCAGGGCAAGACAACTGCTGAATCACAAGCCGAGAAATATCGGCAACTATTGGAGCAGATTAAGCAGGTCCAGCCTGATCCCGGGTTTCAAGTGTCCCCTGCAGGAAATGATCTGGAATTGGTTCGCTTGCAGAAAGAATGCCTTGCAAAAGATCAGGAAGTCTCAAGACTTAAGCTGCAACTTGATCAGGATACTCTGCGAAGCACAATTCGTAAACGGATTGAGGCTCTCTTGAGCAGAATCGAACAACTGGAGCAGAACGGGTAGTTGCTAATGGCACAGCACAACAGGATCGAAGTTACAATTCAGGGACGAACATACCAGCTCAGTGGCGACAACCTGGAGCATACACGCAAAGTTGCCAAACTTGTGGACGAAACAATGAGCCAGCTTTCAGCCGGAATGAAAGTAGTGGACAATTTCCAATTGGTGATCCTGACGTCCTTGCATCTGGCTGACCAATTGCTAATAACACAACAGGAATTCAGTAATTTTTCTAAAGATGTAGATGATTCGGCCCAAGTCATCCTGGTGCAGCTGGAAAACACCCTTGAGCAGAGTTGATTAAAAAGCAGGGCTTCAGAAGACAGGATTGCTGGGTTGCTGTTGGGAGTCGGGTAATCACCCTGTCTGTTCAAGGTTGCCAAACAATGATAGTCAGCGTGTGATGTAGCCTAGGCTCTCAAGAATTCTTGCGTCCTTCTCAGTCATGCGCGATTCATTCTCAGCAAGGTCTGTGGCTTTGAGCCAGCGCTGAAAAGCTGTCATCTCGAATTTGTAGCGTTTTTGGCCTGCTTCCAGAGTCTCGGGGTTTAGTTCGTGGGGGTCCTTATCCAGATCAAATATTTCAAACCGTTCTTCATGCGGCGTCCAGATTATTTTCATGCTGCCATTCAGCATCCCTACGCGGTGAGGAGTGCCCGAGTTGGGACGCCACATCCAGGACAACCATTTGGGCATGAACCCTTTTTTTCCTTCATAAGACACAAAACGGACTTGCCTTACTGAAGGGCTCACAGCTTCAGTAATAGCTGGGAGCAGGCTTTCTCCAGCAAAGGAGAGTGGTATCTTGCCATCCTGTCGGTATTCCGGTACGACCAGGTCAAGAATAGTGGGCGACAAATCCAGAGTCGTGACATTCTGCGGGATAGTTGTACCCGGTGTGATTTTTCCAGGCATCCGCATGATCCACGGCACGCGGACAACACTTTCATAGAGCCAGCGGCCATGCCCTTTAAATCCTTGTTCACCCAGTCCTTCCCCGTGATCAGACACAAGCACCACCAGGGTGTCCTCGCTCATCCCGAGGCGGTCGATATGGTCAAGCAAGTCACCAATGTGCTCATCTGCATAACCGATTTCCGAGTCGTAGTTCAATATCCGCTCGTGGACTTCTTTGTCATATTCATGAATGATCGGGTTTGGCTCGTGAATCTGCTCCGGTTCTGAAAAATCCTTGCGAAGGTTGTAAGGTTCGTGCGGGTCAAAGTAGTGGACCCACATGAAGATGTTTTCCTCATCCTTGTTGGCATCAAGCCATTTCTTGGCACTTGGTGTGACATCTTCAGCCCAGCGCATGGAATGAAATACCTGATATGTGCGCGTCAACTCATCGTCATAGTGGTCAAAATGATCATTCAGGTTGGTCAGGCGGCCAACCAGTGGCCAGGCACTGACAAATGCTCCGGTTTTGTACCCAAAGCGACGGAGCACTTGTGGCAGAGTCAGCCACTTGCTGTCATCGTAAATGGCAACACCATTGATACGGGCACCGTGCTCTTGGGGATACCGTCCGGTTAGCATCGAGAAATGGGACGGGCCGGTCATCGGGATTGTGCAATACGCTTGCTCGAACAAAACACCCTCGGCTGCAAGCTGGTCCATCCTGGGACTGGTTCGCAGGTGGTAACCGTAGCTTGAAAGGTGATCAGCTCGGAGTGTGTCGACTGTAATCAGGACGACATGCGGTCTATCTGTAGCAGGTGCAGAAGGTTCCTGGCCAGTGACTAGTGGCAGGCAAAACAGCGAAACAACAACTGCAATACATGTGAATGCTAGTAAGACTCTCATTCATATTCAAGTTTACTTTATCGGCAATTCAGATGAATAACCTGAGCCTGAATATTGGTCTCTGCAACACGCAAGGCCTCTTGTTGAATACTCTGCTGTGATTCACAGCTTCAACTGATTCCTGGAATGATACAGGAATGGCTCAGAGTATTCAATGATCTCAAGTCCCTGTTGTACCCGTTAATAGTTAGTCATGCATGCTAACAGGAAAATTTCCTGTTTTCACGCACCTTGATAAAATAAATGGCGAGTGTCAAGGGCGACTAGCTCAATCGGGAGAGCGCCGCGTTCGCAATGCGGAGGTTGTGGGTTCAAGTCCCATGTCGTCCACCATTCTCCTTGTTTATGTTATTGATATAGTTTGGTTTACTTGAATTACTAAACTCTATGCCCTCCCACCATGCTCGAGTGGCTCCCCGGGGATATTTCGTCATCGAGGCTGTAAAGCGCGTGGATATCGACAAGTTTCGCGCGAACGAGCGCGGTACCGACTCCACCCAGTAACGATTTCCGGCCAGCAAGGAGAAAGGATCGGAAGGCGGACTGGCTGAAGGCCATGGCGAAGAAACTGGATGGAGATGAAGGGCGTGCGAAGTACAAGTTGAGGAAGCGGACGGTGGAGCCGGTGTTGGGGACCGTGAAGTCGATGCGGGGATTCTGGCGTTTCTCGTTGCTGGGAGTGTACGGCGTAATGGCCTCGTACGTCTTGCGCAGAGTGCCGGAAATCGGAATCAGGCTCGCACTAGGGGCGACTACCCGAGATGTCCGTTCGCTGGTTCTCAAGCGAGCTGGCTTGTTTGCGGGCGCCGGGATAGTGGCTGGCACCTGTATCGCGATCCCCCTGAGTTCGGTCGTGCAGAGTCTTCTGTACGGCGCCAAGCTAGCTGACGGCCGGCTGTTGTCGGGTGCCGCGCTTCTGTTCTTGGCGCTTTCCTTCTTGGCAAGCTACCTGCCTGTCCGCCGGGCGACCTCGGTCAACCCTGTTCTGAGTCTGCGCCTCGAGTAGCGTTGGCGCCGTTCCCCTTTCGCGCAACGGCGCCGCAACCATCGCTTGCTGGTCACCGATTTCCGAGACAGGCCGCTACCGGGCCTTGACGTCGTAGGCGTAGAGCAGGTTCTGGTCGCGGAGGTAGAGTCTGCCGTCCGCGATGACCGGAAGCGTCCAGGTTGGGTAGTTGCCGCGGCCAAGCTCAAAGCGTGAGATCTCTCGGTATTCGCTGGGACTGGGGTCCACGAGACCGACCACACCGTCTTCTCCAAGAATGTAGAGCCTGCCGTCGGCATAAATGACCTGACCCTTGCCGACAGAACGGTTGCGCCACGCAACCTCGCCTGTCTCGAAGTTCATCGCGGTGAGAATCCCGCCCGAGAAGCCGTACAAATGGTCATCGATCAGAACCGAGCTGCTGTAGTGGTTCTTCATGTCTCGGTTGAAGTAGACCTCCGACGCGGTGATGGAGCCGCCGGCGCTCTCGAGTTGGAGTAATGCGCAGCCGGTGCCATAGGAGGAGGACAGGAAGACCAAGTTGTCACGGACGACCGGCGTGGCGACGTTGGCTGTGGAGTTGCTGACCGGGCTGTAGCGCCAGAGCAACTCGCCGTTCTTGGCCAGGACGCCGACCGCCGCTTCACCTGTAAAGACGATGTACTGCCGCGCGCCGTCGATGTCGGCGGCCATGGCGGAAGAGTAGCCGGCCTCGTCGCTCTGCGTTTTCCATAGCTCGACGCCCGTCTTCTTGTGCAGCGCGACGATCGAGGCGCCGGGAGCTCCGGCGTTGACGATTAATTGGTCTCCGTCGACCAGAGGCGACTCGCTGATGCCCCAGGGGATGTTCTTGCCTCCGTAGGCGTCGAGCAGGTGCCTTTCCCAGATCTTGGCGCCGGTTGAGGAGTCCGCACAGATGAGGTTCCCGTCGCCTCCGAGCGCGTATATCCGGTCGCCGTCGGGTGTGGGGGTGCCTCGGGGCCCGTTGCCGCGTCGGTTGGAGTATGGTTTGCCGTGCGCTGTTTCCCAGACGGTCTCGCCTGTTTCGGCGTCCAGGGCGATCAAGAGCTGCTTGCCGTCTTTCATGCCTTGGGTGAAGAGCATGCCGCCGACAACGGCCAGAGAAGAATAACCGGCGCCGAGGGTCTCGACTAGCCAAACTCGCTTGGGACCGGCGTCCGGCCATGCGTCGAGCAATCCGGATTCGGGCGACTTCCCGTCGCGGTTCGGGCCGCGCCATTGATTCCACTCTGCCGAGGCGGTCGCGAGGAGGAGGAACGAGAGGAGGAGACAGGTTGAACGCATAGGATCCAGATGCCCTGCGGCGTGTAAGCGGGACTGAGAGTAGGAATTCAGTTGTCATTATTGCACGACGTTCTTCCAAGAGCCCTTGAGATTGGACACGCATCTCACCCGCTCCACCAGCGCCAGCGCCTGCCGCAGATAAGCCTGCACCCGCTCCGGCCGCCGCTGCCTTTGGCGCGACGACCGGAGCGGGTTGAACATCCTCTTCAGCTTGAAGGTCAGATACACCCGCCTGCGCTATCCTTCGATCTTGTATGCCCGGCGCGCGGCGGCCGTCACGCGGATCAAGCAACGCAACGCATCCCACGACAGGCTGACATCGGTCGAGTAATGCACGTCCGTTTCGACGACGACCGAATCGTAGCGAGCACTCAGCGGATCGCCCGACTTACACCCGGCCAATTCGTGACCCGATTCCATCACAAGGCGATTGACAGAGGCCAGCAATTCCGGCGTGAGGAGCGAGACGTTTCGTGTCAGCGTCCGACCGCTTTCGAGGGATCCTTCAAACCAGTCGCTCACCCCCAGCGTCCGGCGCAAGTTCAGGTGATTGGCAGTCAAGTCGTGCAACTAGTCGAAGTCCCAGGCTATCCCCTGTTTCAAAGTCCGAGCAGGAAGACATTCCATAGTCCGATGCCGGGACGGACGAGCTCGGAATTGGTACCATTCGTGTTCTCGCCGTCGACGTCGACCGAGGAATTCGTTTTTACAAGGATTGCGTTCTTCAGCAGGTCGAATATCTTGTCGAATATCTTGTCACGCAGATCCCGATTGCAATGGAATTACTGGATTCCTTTCGATACGGCTGGGATATCGTCGCGGCAGCGTGTGTCGAACTTGACGTCTTCAATGGCGATTTGCCCGAGTGTCATCTAGGGAGTCTGGATGGCTCGCAAGGCGGTTCTCCCGCCAATATTGTCTCAATTGGGCTGAATTCTTGTACTCTCGGCCGAAATGGTGCGATCTTGCTCCCCGGAAAATCACCCAAACTATTGAATTTCAATGCCATAGGCTTTTGATGCCGGAAGACGGGACGTCCTCTGCGTCTGGTCGTAGAGGAGGGCTTCAGCACGTGCTCTCCGTCGTCACGTCGAGAGAGCGCTTGCGTTCCATCAGCTCGTTCCAGACGCGCCGCTGGTCGTCGCCGGTGACCTCGACCAGCGCCAGTCCTTGGACCAGGTCGACCCGCGCGGACACCGGCCAGCCGAGACGGCGGGGCCTGCAGCACCGGCGGTCGTGGCGTGGGGTGGGCAGCTGGATGCGGCCGTCCGCATCGAGAGCGCGTAGCGCCTTCATGCAGTCGGCCAGTTGGGGTCGGCCGAGTATGTCATGAAATCCAAACAGCTGGCAGACGCGCCGGCCCACCTCGGTCCGGCTGGTGGCGCCCGCCTGAGTCAGTAGGTCCTTCAGCCGAGTCGTGCCGTCGGCGCTGCTGAGGGTGGACGCAATTTGACTTTGCTCGTGCATGCCCAAGGAATGCAACAGGGCAAACACAAAAGTTAACCCCTAATTTGTGGGGCAACGGCAGCCCGCGGCAGCGGGCGAATCCCTCGCTGTGAAAACAGCAGATTGCGCTGACCTTCTGGGTAGCGCACGCTGCACTCATAGTTGAATAGAGTTACGAACTTGTCGGCCAAATGCAACGCGTCTGACCGCTTCTGCGTACGCCACCAAGGGTACTCGCGATAGCCGTTGTCGTGGTCATAACAGCCTGCCCAGTCCATGTAAGACGCGTCGATCAAATAGCTCCAGGCGTCGATGATGCAGCTGTCTCAAGCTCCGTCGCCGCTGATTGTGGTGTGACGATAAGGGCCGGTCCCAATCGCAGGGCACGAACCGGAGCATGAGTATATAGTATTCAGAATCCACCTGGGATTTTCATGCCTCACGTGGCGCAAATCGCTCCGTGCGCGGATTGCTCTCAGAGGTGAGCCCGGGATGCCTGCCCCAAGTACAAGGCGGACGAGTACGGTTTTCGTCTAGAATACTAGGCCAGTTAGGTCATTCTTGTTGGTGCGAGGTGTATTCATGTTGAGAGCAGGTCGATCCCGATTGCCGCTAGCGCTGGCATTCTTCACGTTGGTTGGTGCCGGCGTTCAATTGCTTGCGCAGCCCTACCCGAATCCCTACCGTATGGTGGACGATTGGGCGAAGCTGCCCGAGGGTCGCAAGCCGGGCGCTGTTGGCGGCGTCGTCATCGATCCCGACGGCAAGCACGTTTGGGCGGTCATTCGCTGCGACGCCGGTCCGGAGAGGTTCGGCAATGAGTGTCTTAACTCGGATCTGGACGTGGTGGTGAAATTCAGTTTGGAGACCGGCGAGACGGTCGAGAGCTTCGGCGGCGGCATGTTCATTTGGCCGCACGGCATCGATGTGGACCCCGACGGCAACGTATGGGTGACCGATGCGGCGAGCCCAGCCCACGTGCCGAAGGGAGAGCGCGGACATCGCGTCATCAAGTTCAGCCCGGCCGGGGAAGTGCTGATGACTCTCGGTACGCCCGGTGTTCCGGGTGACAGCCCGGATCACTTCATTTCTCCCGCGGACGTCGTGGTTGCGGACGACGGGTCGATCTTCGTCGCTGATGGTCACAACAGAGACGGCAACAATCGCGTGATGAAGTTCGCGAGCGATGGCAAGTTCCTTAAGTCCTTTGGGAAGACCGGCTACGGCCCCGGCGAATTCCATGTGCTGCACGCACTTGCGTTCGATTCACGCGGCCGCCTATTCGTGGCCGACCGGGAGAATAACCGGCTCCAGATTTTTGATCAAGAGGGGCAGCATCTAGCGACGTGGACGCAGTTCGGGCGTCCGAGCGGGATCTACTTCGACGGTCACGACAACATCTACGTGGCCGACTCGGAGTCTGACGATGTCCAGAACCCCGGCTGGGAGATGGGACTGCGGATCGGAGATGCCAAGACAGGCTGGATTCGCTATTTCGTCCGTTTCCCCTGGGGTGACCCACGCAGCACGCGGGGCAGCGGGGCTGAATTCGTTGCAGCCGACGATGAGGGCAACCTCTACGCCGGCGAACCGTTTCGCCGGCTGCTGCAGAAGTATGTCCGGGTGATGCCGTAGCGCTTGCGGTTGTCTTTGGCAGAGCGCGCACGCGGCGACGCCGAACCGACCCGGTCATCGTCTGGAGATGAACCCAGCCGGGCGTCAACCTTGGTTCCGGGGGATCAACTCGTCAGGGACCGTCTGCTCGATAAGCCGCCGGTCCTCGTCGACCGCACCGCCTGTTGCGTCCTTGTCGAGGCGCTTGAACTGGGCGGATATGCTTTCGACAGCTAAGCTGAGCATATCGGTAAGTTGTTGAACTTCAACTGCGCGGATTACAATCTTCCGTCCTATGATGGCACTGTTGTCTCCAGTCCGGTTTACGTATTCCTGATCCACAACGCCCATCTTGTGCACGACAAGGTGTCGCTTTTGAAACAGTTATCAAAGCCGCGACCAGTATCACCAGGATGTTCCATGCCGTCTCGCTACTTGGTGCTTCAGGCCACCAACCAGCGGGGGCCAGGAAGGCGGCTGAGACTACCGCAGCAAATGCTAAATTTTGGTCCCGCGACGCGGGCCGTCGCCAACTGGTTCACCTGATCGGCCTGGGTGAAGTGGTGGCGTGCCTGGGGCAAGGCTTCGCGGATCGCTTTCAGCGGCCCGGCCCGGCCGCCGAAGACTTCCCCGATGGGAACCAAGCCTTGTTTGCGATTCATAGCTTTATTCTCTCATGCGCCTCAGACAAGACAGTAGCCGCCGCCGGGTGGCGCTAAGTGTTCGCTGGCATTCAATTCGGATCGATCTCCAGTTCAGTGGCTACTGCTCTGAGTGCTTTATCGAAAGTCCACATTTTGCAGTTTTCGAGTAGTGCGGAAGCAAGCAAATGCATGTCGATCCATCCCAGACCGCGACCCGCGAGTTTCCGTTCGTCGATGAAGTTCAGGACTTCCTCATGTTCAGCAAGCTGCGCCTCTGGCAAAGCCCGTAATAGACCCAACAGCTCATTGCGATTGCGAAGCGTACCGCAGGCCAACTCGCCGATCACGAAGCGATGGCAACAGACACCACCTTTATCGAGCAGTGTGGCAAGTTGGGGGCTCCCCTTCCTCAGGTGTTCGATCCACACTGAGGTATCGACCAGCGTGATCATGCCGGGGGCCGCCCCCGCCGAGGAATCGGTCGGAGCTTTTTCTCAGTGCCGCCCAATGCCGCCAGACGACGGGCGCTCTCCAGCGCAATCAGCGCCTCCAACCCTCGCCGGACCAGCTTTGTCTTTTCAGTTGTGCCGGTCAGCTTAGCCGCCTTCTCAATCAAGGTGTCATCGACATTTAACGTTGTTCTCATATGCATCATTCTGCATGAATGATGCATATGAAGTCAACGCAAGTGTTTGTCGGCCTAACTGGGTGGGGCCGAAGGCGGAAAGGGAAACCACCGACCGTTAGCACGGTCCAACATCATCAGTAGATGGGATCGAACGTGCCATGGTGAATCGCGGTTGTCCCGTCCCGCCGCAAGGGCGGGGATGGGGAGCAGCGCCGGCCCGCTGCTCACCCTGCCGCCTGCGCGTGACGGATCAACCTTCCGCCGGACCGGGCCGATCAGTCAAGATCGGGAAACCATCGAAAGAAACGGGAATGAGCACGCCATTAGCGGAGGAATTTCATGATCGGCTCCGGTTTGAGCAGCTCCAAACCGCCCTCCGGCCCGTTTGCATCCTGTGTGGGCGTGTGGGCGTGAAGAAGATCGACCAGGAGAGGGAGAAATCATGATTCAAAAAAAGGAAGAGAACGGCGAGAAGTACGTCACGGCCACAACGGTGGCCGAATTTCACAAGGCGTTGAACCGGGGGCGTGCGGTTGAACTGACGTGGGAACTCGGAGATGAGATCGGTTTGATGAAAGAGGACGTGGGCACCGATGTTGGCCGGTCGCAGCAGGGCGCAGAGCAGATGGCGGGCGCAGAAGATATAGAGCGGCAGGTAGCAGTAGCCCCCGTAGTGGCCGTGAAAGAACCGGTCCTGCTGCTCACCGTGGAGGGGATCGTCGGTGGCGTCGAGGTCGAGGATGATCTCATCGGGAGGTTGAGGGTGGGCTTGGGAGAACAGTTCCACCAACAGGGATTGCAAGGCCTCGGGGTCGTGGTCGATCTTGTGGTAGCGGTCGGGGCCTTCGCTGGGGGCAAGTTCGAGTCGGTTCAAAGTGCTCTTGCCCGCCAGGGGAGCCGAGTCTTCGCGGGACTTCTCTGAGAACAAGGCCATCAGGGGATCGTGGCGGAGTTGGTCGTGGTCGTTGAGGTCCTCATAGCCCAGGGCGATGGCAACAATGCACTGGGCAATGAGAGTGCGCAGGCTGTGCTGGATCCGGACGGGGTTGCGGTGATCGGTGAAGCAGTCCGCCACCTGGTCAAAGAGAGACAGGCGCTGCTCGACCCGGCGCAACAGCAGGGCGCCGGCATCGGAAGTGATGGGACCGCCGTCAAAATCAGCCACCACGCGGCGGTGTCCGTGGCCTTCAAACTCCAGCGGTTTGGTGTTACACTGTGTCGGCATCGGTTCTCCTCCAAGAATCTGGTTAACTCCTTGTTCAAGAGTGTTTTACCAGATTCTGAGAACCGATGCGTCCTACCTGTGGTGAGAAATGCCGGCTAGGATATCCAGGACCTCGCCGTCCTGGTCCATTGCTCTCCAAAGATAGCGACGCTCGCCGTGGATCGTAGTGAACACCTCATCCACACATGCCAGATGTCACCGAGTCGGCCTTGTCGCCGTCGCAGAGCACGAGCGTACGCGGGTCCAAACTTCCGGCACAAGAATCAAACGGTCTCGTAAGATACGTTCACACCACGCCCGGCAAGGAGATCCTCGACATCGCAGGAGCTCCCAGTGAATCGATAGCATAGCCAAGCGGCATGGCTGATGACCTCGGATGGCAAGCATTAGAGACGATACAGGGATTGCACCGGTCAATTGTCGCCGACCACCGGATCGCCGTTAACTTGACAAACCTGTCCTCGGAGAAACGGTCGATCAGATTGCAGGCCTTTGGCAACGGCGTTGCGGCCTTGCATGCAACCTGGGTTTCACTTCTGCAGACTAGCTGCCATCCAACGGAGGCTTGCTTCGATTCGTTCAGCTAGCTGAGCGTACTCTTCCCCCTCGCCGGAAAGGATAGGCGATCCGAATTCGACGTGGACGGGCCCCCTGCACGGCCAAGAATCCTGCAGAGACATGACATCGAACAATCCCTGTAGGTACACGGGTACGATGGGCACTTCGAGCCGGAGCGACATCAGCCCGATCCCCGCTTGAAATGGTTGAAGATAGCCGTCCGATGTCAGCTTCCCTTCAGGGTAGACCAGCGGACAATACCCCGCCTCGACCAGCTCACCGGTGTAGCGGAGCGTGTCGCGGACCTGGCCGAGGTCTTGCGACAAGGGATAGGCATTGAACAGCCCGCAGCAGAGGTAGTAAAGCGCCCGCAGCCCGATCCTCCGGCCCAACTCGGGTGTCTCTCCGGATGGAAAGAAGTGCTGCTGACGCACCGCCGGCGCCAGCCTCCTCTGCCATTCGGTCGGCAGCGCAGCAGTCAGCGCGACGGTGTCGAGATGACTCGTGTGGTTTGCCGCGAAGATGACTGGTGGCATGGCGCGCTCTAGGTTTTGAAGTCCTCCGACCGACAGCGGGATGTAGTGACGGAACAGCGGAAGAAACAGGACTCGCCGCATCGCACCGCGCATCGCGGCGACAGGCCGGCTCCGAGCCCAGCGGGGAGGAGGAACGCGCGTTGCCGTTGCTTCTCGTTCGATCGCCTGCGTACTCGGGGAATCACCGTTACGATCCGGTGCCGGGCTCTCGACCTGCCCGGCAACCCACGCACGGACCTGCCCGAGAGTCGAAAGCGCCGAGAAGGCCATCTCGTCCAATTCGATTCCGTGGTGTTCTTCGAGAGAGGCCAGCATGTCGATCCGCTCGAGTGATGACAGCCCTAGGTCTTCCGCCAAGCGCCGGTCGTCCGAGAGGTCTTCCCGGCGTCGTCGGGTGAGCGTTAGAAGGATCTCGTCCAGTCTGGATGCCTCGCCCCGATCCGGGATCTGGGCCGTCGAGGACAAGCGTGCGGCTACTTTCTGTCTCTGTGTCTTGAAGGTCGACGCAGTGCAGGGAAACTCCTGCTCGGGCCATTCAGAGGCGCTTTGGATTCTCTGGTGCGGCTCAAGCCGTCGGTTAACCCTCTCGACGATCGCGAGCAGGTCCTCGCCGGGATCGTCGAGAATGAGCGCGGCATGGATTCTCTCCGTGCTGGCTGGTCCGACAGGGACAACCACCGCGTCCCGCACCCCGCTCTCGCGTGTGAGTGCCCTTTCGATGTCCTCGGGGTGGACGTTCAAACCGTCCAAAGTGACAATGACGTCTTTCTTTCGTCCCTTGTAGATCAGCCTGCCTTCGGCGTCGCGGTCGCCGATGTCTCCCGTGTGAAACCAACCATCCTCATCGACGGCTCGCGCGCGGCGGGTGCCGGTTTCGAGGTACTCACGCACGACACTATCGCCTCGAACCAGGATCTCGCCGTCATCGGCAATACGGACCTCCTGACCGCCGATCACCTCGCCGAGCGTGCCGCGGCGCGCTCGGAATGGGTGATTGACTGAAACCACCGGACTCGTTTCGGTGAGGCCGTAGCCTTGGAGCACGAGTAGGCCGATTCTGGACCAAAACGCTTCAGTCTCGGGATTCAGCATGGCACCCCCGACGACGAAGGCCCAGAACTTTAATCCGAAGGCCCGATGAATGTCCCGGTGGTGCCACCAGCGGCGGAGTGGCCCGCCCGGTTCTACCGGGACGGCCTTGGACCGAGGATGGCGCCGCTCGATGTCAGTTCGTAGGCTGTCGAGAATACGCGGCACGCAGACAAGAACCGAAATCCGCTCTCTGCGAATTGTCTGGCGGATCGCAGCCGGGTGCAGTCCGGTCATGAACGCCGCTGAGCCATCGAGCAGGAGAGGGATGAAGATACCCAAGGACTGCCCGAACATATGGCTGAGCGGCAGAAGGTCGAGGATCCGAATCGGCTGGAAGGGCACGGCCCATTTCTTGTAGCGATCGATCTCCTGTCGAATCGGGTCAAGGTTGGCGCAGATGTTCCGGTGGAGGTGAATTACTCCCTTAGGCTCTGCAGTGGTCCCTGAGGTGTAGACAATCTCGACCACATCGTTGCCGCTTGCAGGAGTCGGGCTGAAGCGGGGTCCGTCGGGTAGCCCATTGAGCGACTCGATCGCAAAGCGCTCCAAAGGCGAGGTCGGGCTAGCCGCCACGCCGCTGTGAACCAGCAGCCTTGCCTTGGTTTGCATGACGATTCGGTTAACGAATTCCGGAGAGGAATGGTAGTCGAGCGGAACCACCTGAACCCCCCGCGCTAGGCAGGCCCAGAAAACGGCGACCCATTCGGGTCGGCTGTCGGCCCACAGCACGAGGCGGTCTCCGGATCCAATTCCGTGACGGTCCAGGTAGGCGACGAACCGGCGGATCCCAGCATCCAGATCGATGTAGGACCAACGCCAGGTACGGTATCCGTTCCAGAACCGCAATGCTTCCCTCGATCCGAGGCGTTCGATCCGAGGAAGGAGTTCCAGCAGTGTCTCCATGCAAAGTCGTCAGTGCATGCCGTGGTCCGGTCGTTCCAGAGAGACGTTCCGGAGAACAGCTGGGTTGCGGGATCATCCTAACACACGAAGGACTTACGGTCGCCACGTCTTGGCGATCGCGGCGACGGTCGACCGGCCGTTGTCGAACCGCGCCTGGCACGCCGGCCACTCTGTTCGCTTTCCTGTGCCGGTCGGACGCGAGCGTGCACAATGCCAATGGTGGATGCTCCGTTCACTGCGAGCCGGGTGTCTAGGCCAAACTCTTGCCTGATTACCCGCAAGTCTCAGCCATAGTTAGGGAGCTGAGAAATGCTGGATTCGCGCTTGGATCCAGTTGACTTAGAACACTGTATGAGATATAATAAACGTTTGATAACAAAGGGTTTACCTATTCCTTAGAACAAAATCCAGTTCCAGAAAGGACAGAGCCTTCCGGAGTTCCTGGAGTCCTACGGAACGGACCAGCAATGCGAGGACGCGCTGTTCCAGGCACGCTGGCCGGAGGGCTTCCAGTGCCCCGCCTACGGGTACGGAAAGTATTGCCGCCTGCGCACGCGCAAAGTCTGGCAGTGCATCCGCTGCAAGCACCAGGCGTCGCTCACCGCGGGCACCTTGTTCGACAACACCAAGCTGCCGTTACGCACCTGGTACCTCGCCATGTACCTCGTCACGCAGTCCAAGAACGGTATTTCGGCGATGGATCTGAAGCGTCAGCTCGGAGTGAGCTACAACACGGCTTGGATGGTCAAGCACAAGCTGATGCAGGCCATGCGGGAGCGGGACGACAGCCGGCCTTTGCAGGGCACGGTGGTGCGCTCGGACGGGGTGAGTTGTTTTCGGGGAGTGGAGGACGCCGGGTGCGAGCACAAGCCGCGCGTCACCGGTGGCGGTAAGGGCAGCTGCGAAATGCCCGGGCTGACCTGGGTGAACACGCTGCTGGGCAACGTCAAGCGGGCGATCGACGGAACCTATCACGCCTGCGATCCGAAATACGTGGGGCGCTACCTCGCCGAGTTTGCCTACCGCTTCAACCGGCGCTACCAGTTGGCCGATCTCGTCCCCCGGCTCGCCTATGTCGCGGCGCGTACCCCTCCGCTGCCTCACCGCCTCCTACCTGATCGTCTCAGAAGCCTACTGGCCCTACTGTCGTGAACCCCAACCAGTGCTGTTGTCCGCAGACGCTGGCCTCCAAGCCTACGTTCGTCAGGTGCGTGAGTTGTTCCTGCGCCCCGCCCGTGTGCAGGCCCAGTTCACCTCCGACGACCAACACCTTGCCAACTTGTGGTAGCAGGCCGGTGTTCCTGTCAAAACCTTTCGGCGCGCCTGGCTACTGGGCTACGTTCGCAAATCCATGACCCTGATCAACCACCCTGCTACCCAGCTGATCCGCAGTCTGCGCTACTTCGTGCCTCTGCTGCAGGAAGTCCAGCAGGAACCTGTTCCCGACTCCTACTGGCAGCACCTTGAGTTCAATCTTGAGCGCTGTGAGGACTACTGGTCTCTCAAGCAAGATACCCTGCCGGACCGTGCTTACCCATTTTTGGAGCAGGCAAACACCGCCTCGCCGGATGCCTCTTCCCCCCAACCAACTACAAAAGGAACCCTAAAGAGATGATGATGTTCACTTTCCTTCCCCTTCTAATTGACGGAGGTACCTACTCTCAGGCATGATGATTCCAGGCACCGTTGCTTCGCTCCGAGCTGTTCGAAAAAGATCGGAACCTGCGTTCAAAAAAGATCGGAATTAGTGTTGGAAAAAGATTGGAATTAGTGTTCGAAATGGATAAGAATCAGCGTTCGAATTCATAAGAATACGCAAATACAATAGTTGAGAATAAACCTGACAATCAGCGGAACGGATCTCAAGTCAAAACAAGGACTTCGGGGGTAAAAGCACCCCCAAAGTATCAGCCCTCAAACTCTAGTTGGGAACCCAGGCCAGCGTTTACCGATGCTTCTGCCAAGGGTTGCAGATAGTGTAACGGAAGGGTTCGCGCACGAGGCACCTGGGGTAGGCGTTAGGAACTGGGGATAAGGTTGGCTGCGCCGCGTGTGAGCGTTACGTCAACCTTCCAGGCTTCGTCCTTTTGACCATGTGGTTTAGTGGGAAGATCAAGAACAGGAAGCTGTGCAGGAGCTAGGGCTTACCGTATCTCCAGCGTTACGAAGACCGGGTAGTGGTCCGAGGGGTAACGGCCATCCAGATTGTGGGTTACGGTCTCGGCCTCCAACGTCTTGATGTTGCCTCGGTAGAGGATCCAGTCGATGCGGCGTCCTTCCGTGTTGCCATGCCAGCGGCTGGAGGTCGTCTCCGGTCCCGATTTCCGAGGTGTCTCGACCCAGGCGTCCTTCAGTGGCGGGACAAGGATCTTGTATACGTCCTCGCCGACCTGCGCGTTGAAATCCCCTGTCATGAGGAAGGGAAGATCTTCTGGCAGGGTCCGCATCCTCTTGGCAATTACCTTGGCGCACTCCACCCTTGCTGCAGCGTCTTCACGGCGGTGCGGGAAGTGGGTGTTGTAGAAGTAGAACCGGCGACCGGTTTCACTGATCTCGAATAACCCCCATGTCACCATGCGAGGAAGGCTCACATCCCACGACATGCTCCCCGGCGTGTCTGGAGATTCCGATAGCCAAAAGTTCCCGGATTCCAGCAGCCGCAGCTTGCTTGGTTTGTAGAACACACCCATGTGCTCATCTTGGTTGTTTCCCCGGCGGCTGATGCCGAACCAGGTATACTCCGGGAGCTTGTCGGCGATGTATTGTCCTTGCTTGTGAAACAGCTCCTGGGTTCCGAACAAGTCGGGATTCTTCAAACGAATGGTTTCCACCAGGATGTCACGGCGGTTCTCCCAAACATTGGGACCGTCGTCGGGCGAAGGGTATCGCACATTGAAAGTCATGACGCCCAGCGTCTGAGCGTAGGCGCCGACGCAGAGCGCCAACGGCAGTAAAAAAGCGACGGTCCATTTGCGCATTCCTGTAGTCTCCTTCAGTGCTCAGTGCGGTATCTTCTTGTTGAGGAAGGGAGGAGATAGTGGAGTGTGAGGCACGCCACCATCCCCGATTGTTCCTACCAGTGTTGTTTTTCAGTTTGTTTCAGTAGATTTTACCAAATTATTTCATGAACTCGTCCGTCCATTGTTCGAATTGGTTCACTACTGCAGGAGAGAATTGAGGCCGGGTAAGGGCCCTGTAGAACCGTATGTTTCAGTCAAGCTCGCCACTGTAACTCTTTCCTGCAGTAGTGAATTAATCCAAAAAATTCCTCGGCCTTCCATCGGAATAATCTGAAGAATTTTGTCGAAGCAAAGTGAAATACAACAACCAGAGGAACTTCAAGCCAAACTGAACCTGCCGCGAATCATTTGCCTGCGAGGTAATGCGCCCAAACGATGAGGAAGTCACGCTCGTGTTGGGGTTGCTAAACCGCGGCGTGTTGAAGATGTTGAAGAACTCGGTGCGGAACTGCTTGAATATCGACAGATCCCAGTTCCTGATGACATCGGAGCGAATGTCCGGCGAGAAGACCGAGTGGTTGCCAAATGTGAACGGCGACGGTTGGCTGAAGACGCCGGTGTTGAAGTACTCGCCCAGCCGGTCTTGCACGCGGCCCGTCAGCTTCCCGCTTTGGACGCTGTTGTTGGGCACCGTCATGTAGCCGCGAACGCCCGATGTGTTCCTGGCGGTAAACCGCAGCGGTAAGCCGTTCTGGTAGGTAATGATGCTGTTTACTTGCCAGCCTCCGAACAGCGCCTGGCTGATGCCGGAAGCGTCCGCGCCGAAGCACCGCCCGCGACCGAATGGCAGGTTGTAAACCGTGCCCAATACGAAGCGGTGTGCGACGTCGGCATCCGAGAGAGCGCGGCTGACGGCCACGTCGTGCTTGTTCGACACGCACGGAATAGCCAGTGTCACCATGCCAGATTTCCCCGCTGAACGTTTACTGGTCTGCTTTAACCCACTTGTTGCCACTGAACGCAAGCGCAATGCCCTGCTCGACAGCACAGAGACCGCTGCCCGCGTAATGGCTGCTGCTTATGCCGCCGGCAAGTTCGACCGCGATGAACTCAACCGTCGTGCTCGCCAACGCCTTGCTTCGCGATGACCGCCTCCGGCAACCGCTGGTCCCCGCCAAGGCCTGAATGCTGGATGACTCCTGACCCGCCCTCTCCTCCCAGCGGCCCAAGGCGCAACCTAAGACCGAACATCTGAGCTGTGGGGAAACGTCCAGATTCTAAATCCCTTCCGCCAATCCCCGAAAAACCCTTGACATCGGACACGAAAGCTCATCTGTTCCTGTGTATGCTTGCTTACTACCTGGAGTGGCACATGCGTCGTAGTCTGGCTCCGCTGCTGTTCGCCGAGGAGGGCGAGCAGCCCTCCCCGGCAAGCCCGGTTGGTCCAGTTGAGCGCTCGGACCAGGCCAAACGCAAGGACTGCACTCGTGTCACCTCGGATGGTCTGCTGCCGGTGCAGAGTTTTCCAGACCTGCTCAGCAGTCTGTCCTCGCTGACGACATCCGAACTCAGTTTCAAGCAAATCCCCAATCACCGTACCCCAAGGGTGAGTAAGATGACTCCGCTACACCGCAAGGCATTTGATTTGCTTGGCTTCCAACCGCATCCTGCCCCAGGACTGGCTACCTCTCCAGGCCCCTGTAGCTCCCCGAAAGGCATTCAACCTAGTCAGTAACCCTGTTTTCAAGATTCGTTTAACTGTTTGATAAATATAGGGATACCCCTGATTCTAGCTAGGTAAGTTAGGCCTAGCCAGCTTGCACGGGGTGCGGAAGTACGTCTGTCGCATGGACATTCTCAAGCACACTCTCTCCTGCGACGAGGTCACAGAGATCTTCGGGCGTGCCAACTCGCTCGGAGCCAAGCTGCACAGTTCCTACCTCGCACTGGCGCAGATCACTGCGAAGTGGCGTGGCGTACTACAGATCTTTCAAGAATTCCAGGTATCGGAGCACTCGCGTGTCGAAACTGTAGGTCAGTTTCACCGCGATCTAATGCCAGATTGATTTCCATCGTTTCCACTCCATAACGCAGCGCGCTGACGCGTGGCGCGCTGCAATGCACCTAGAATGTTCAGAGTCCCTCGGTCCATGGATTGGATTCTAGAAATCAATAGCAGCGTTAATTCCATCGTTTGGGGTCCGCCTATGATGGTTGTGCTGATTGGCACGGGGATCTTCCTGACGTTTGCTACCCACGGGGTGCAATTCCGGAAGTTCTTCTTCGCAGGCCGACAAGTACTGGGCCTGGACCGGCCGTCCATGGGGGAGGGAGCGGTTTCCGGGTACCAAGCGCTTGCAACCTCCCTTTCCGCGACGGTCGGCGTGAGTAACATCGCCGGCATCCCGGTCGCAATCGCAGCTGGCGGCCCCGGCGCCATTTTTTGGCTGTTCGTTGCCGGGCTGTTTGGTATGGCGACCAAGTTTGCCGAGATCGCCATCGCGCTGCAGTACCGTGAGAAAGATCGCAACGGCGAGATGCGCGGCGGCGCGATGTATGTCCTGGCGAAGGGATTCCGCATGCCGTGGTTTGGCTCCGTGTTCGCAGCCCTTTGCGCTCTGGCAGCCTTCGGCATCGGCAATCTGATCCAAGGCAATAGCGTAGCGGCGGCTATGCAAGTTTCATTCGGTGTTCCGCATTGGATGACAGGCTTGGTGCTGGTCGGTGCCACGGCTCTGGTCGTGCTGGGCGGCCTCCACCGCATCGCCGAGGTGGCCTCGGTGCTCGTGCCCGTCATGTGCAGTACCTATGTGCTATGTGCCTTGTACGTATTGATCGCCAATTGGAGCGAACTCCCCGGAGTTGTGGTCCTGGTGTTCGATTCCGCGTTCACCGGGCAAGCGGCGTTGGGCGGCTTCGCGGGGGCGACAGTCAGGAGTGCTATTCGGAGCGGTATCGCAAGAGGGCTTAACTCCAACGAGGCCGGCCTGGGAAGCGCACCCATCGTGCATGCCGCTGCGGTGACCGACCACCCGATACGGCAGGCAACATATGGCATATTCGGAGTCTTCGTCGACACCATTGTCGTGTGCATGCTCACAGCTAGCACCGTGCTCTTGACCGGCACGTGGACATCCGGGTTGGAGGGACTGGAGATCGCTGCTAATGCGTTTCAACAGGGCCTGCCGGGGACCTGGGGAGGCAACATGGTGTCCGTGGCCGTTGCGCTGTTCGGTTTCTCGACGATCCTCGGATGGGCCTATTACGGAGAGACAGGGTTCACCTATCTCTTTGGTACTCGCAGTATTCTCTGGTACCGCCTCGCGTGGTCCGCGATCGTGTACCTGGGGGCCATCGGCGGCCTGGAGGCAGTGTGGGATGTCACTGACACGATGAATGCTCTGATGGCTATCCCCAATTTATTTGCAGTGCTTGGATCCGTCGGTCTCCTGAGGCGGCTGATGCGCGAATTCTTCCCGCTGAATGGCTAGCTGCCCATCCCTGCTGAGCAAGTTGGTTGCTCCAGCCGGGGTATCGCCACCCGCTCCGAATAGCGAAGCCCGATGGTCGGGAGAGATCCATTCGCGATGGCAGCAAGTAGCTCGAAGGATTCTGGTAGGGCTCATCTGTCAATTGGAAAGAACTGCGACAATAACCCTTTATTTTAAAAGGGCATACTGATACCCCGATTGGTGTTATGGGACGCTATTAGGTCCTATAACAGTGGACATGTCGCCACCAACTCTCCTAAACAGTTACTGCCGAAGCCACTGCCAACTGGGTGAAAACGTAAGGTCCTTCAGGGATTACAACTACCTTGCTACCAGGTCCAAGGCGTTGAAGCATGGCGTTCACGGCCTCCTGCGGTTCCTGATATGCAGGTCCCCACAGGTGCTTCCGTTCCTCCCCAGACAGTCCGGGAACGCAATAGCTGAGTTGAGCTTTTTTAGCGACCATTGCCAGCTTTTCTGCCTGCCACTGATCGATCTCTACAGGTTTTCTGGTCAATTGTGCGAGCAGCAACTCGTAACTACTGACAGATTGCATCAATTTGCGGAACTCAGGGCTGCCAAACCCTTCTTCACAGGCTGCCAAAAGAAGCATTTCCCCACCTTCCTTGACAACATGGGATGCAGCAGTCAGGCCTTTGACTGCCTGATAGAACGTCAGGTCCAGGGGATAGCCTCCCGATGATGTGATCACGGCATCGGCCGGTTGATCAATCTGTGCGAGTGTCGAGCCTCGTACAAACTCAACCCCCCTGGAATGTGCAGCAACAGGTTCCCCTGCAAAAACGGCAGCAATTGAACGGTCATCTCTCAATGCCACGTCAACCATGAAGTCATGCCTTGCTAAAGCAGCAATTTCCAGCAGTTCACGGTGCAGAGGATTATCAGGGAAAGAGCCTTCCGTTGCATCTCCATGGCGCATGAACAAGGGGCTGTGGAGTCGCTTGATTGTTCTCTCGCCAGCCAGGCCAATGGAGATTAACTTGCGGCCGCCGGAAAACCCGGCCATCAGATGAGGTTCGATAAAACCCAGGGTGATGTGCAAGTCGGCTGCGATGAAGTTCTCATCAATAAAGACCTGTGTTCCGGTGGTGGTTTCCCCCAGAAAGACCTGTTCATCAATTTCTCTTGCCCGGTGAGAGATCACAGTGTAGCGATTGAGGATTTCGTGGCCAAGAATCTCAACGAGTTCTGCTTGTGTTGCCTCACGATGCAGACCGGTGGCAATCAGGATCGTAATGTCCTTTGCGGCTATCCCGCCATCTTCAAGGGATTGGAGTACATGCGGGAGTACAAGTTTGTTGGGAGCGGGCCGTGTGATATCGCAAACTGCAATTGCAGCACTGGAATTCCCACGGGCCATCTCGGAAAGGGCAGGGGAATTGATCGGGTTCCGGACTGCCTCGCCCAATGCTGAATCGACATCGGATAACTCGTTGGCGAACCGTGGCCTGAGAATTGTGAGATCAAGATTCTCTGGTAATTCGACCGGTACGCCGTTTTTTCCGTATGCAATTTGGACTTCCATGATTGAACTCAGCGTTATATCAGCTTAGTAGCTGCAGATTCTAGTAACCAGTGTTGCAATGGTATTCTCTAGAATAACTAGTTCACGGGTCTTATGGAATCGCTCAGTTCAATCAACAGCATGGTTAATTCGATTGTCTGGGGAACCCCCATGATCATGCTGCTCCTGGGCACGGGTATTGTGCTGACACTGGTAACCAAGGGCATACAGTTTATCCGGTTTCCATTCGCAATCCGGCAGGTCCTTGGGAAAACCGAATCTACAGAGGCAAGTGAAGGTACTGTTTCCTCCATTCAGGCATTGGCAACCTCACTTTCAGCAACCGTTGGAGTTGGAAACATTGCCGGTATATCTACTGCGATAGTTTTGGGTGGTCCAGGTGCCGTGCTTTGGGTGTTTCTCTCGGGCTTACTAGGCATGGCTACAAAGTTTTGCGAGATCGCTGTTGCTCTTGAGTACCGGGAGCGTGACGAGCACGGCATCATGCGTGGTGGAGCCATGTACATCCTCTCCAAGGCTTTCAACATGCATTGGTTCGGGATAGTATTTGCAGTCCTGTGTTCCATGGCAGCATTCGGGATAGGCAATATGGTCCAGGCCAACTCGGTTGCAGATGTCATGAGTTCAACTTTCAACATCAATCCCCACATCACAGGCGTAATCATGGCTGCTATTACGGCCATTGTGGTGCTTGGCGGGATTCGACGCATTGCCGAAGTGGCCACGTTTCTTGTACCCGGGATGTGTGTGCTTTACACAATTTCGGCACTGTACATCCTGGGGACCAATATCGAGCAGCTTCCTGCTGTTTTCAGTCTCATCATCAGCTCTGCATTCGAGGGTCAAGCGGCGGTTGGAGGGTTTGCCGGCGCAACAGTACGTAGTGCCATGCACAGTGGGATTGCCAGGGGATTGATGACTAACGAGGCTGGCCTTGGCAGTGCCCCCATAATCCACGCCGCTGCCGTGACTGACCATCCAATACGTCAGGCGTCGTACGGCATCATCGGAGTATTTGTAGACACCCTGGTTGTCTGTATGCTCTCTGCATTTGCGGTGCTTTCCAGTGGGGCCTGGACTTCAGGTAGTACTGGAGCAGCGCTAACAGCCGAAGCATTTTCACGCAGCCTGCCGGGTGAATGGGGCGGCATCATGGTTTCTATTGCGATCATGCTGTTTGCCTTCTCGACCATTATGGGATGGTCCTACTACGGAGAGACTGCGATGACGTATCTGTTTGGAGTCAGGGTATTACTCTGGTACCGGATTGCCTGGGTCCTGGTCGTGTATCAGGGCTCTGTGGGGAGTCTGGAACTGGTCTGGAGCGTGTCTGATACGATGAACGGGCTGATGGCAGTGCCTAACCTGGTGGCTGTTCTTGGATCCATTACGTTGTTGCGTAGCCAGTTGCGGGAGTTCTTTGCTGTTCCCAGATAGCAGGCAAAGCTCGTAGCGCTTCATCAAGACAATTGAAAACCAGTGCGCGGTGTTGTTTTAGCTGGAGGATTGGGCAGCCGTCTGGATCCGTTTACTCGGATCATCAACAAGCACCTGCTTCCTGTTTACGACAAGCCCATGATCTATTACCCGATCCAGACGCTTGTAAATGCTGGTATCGAACAAATCATGATCGTGACAGGTGGGCAGAATACCGGGGATTTTCTGCGCTTGCTCGGAAACGGCAAGGAATTTGGACTCAAGCACCTCGATTACACATACCAGGAAGGCGAAGGTGGGATTGCCGAAGCCTTGTTGCTGGCCCAGCATTTTTCACGAGGCGAAAAGCTTTGCGTCATACTCGGGGACAATATCATTGAACAGAACATTGTCACATCAGTGGAAGCGTTTCGAAAACAGCAAAACGGAGCCAGGATCCTCTTGAAGGAAGTAGCTGATCCATCACGTTTTGGTGTGCCGAAATTCAGCAAGAATACCATTGTGAGTATTGAGGAGAAACCGGAAACACCAAAATCCTCGTATGCCGTAACCGGGATTTACATGTACGACGGTACAGTTTTTGACAAGATAAACATGCTGGAACGATCAGCCCGGGGTGAGTTGGAGATCACCGAAGTCAATAATCACTACATTGATGAAGGCACGATGCACTGGGATGTCCTGCATGGCTGGTGGACGGATGCAGGAACCGTTTCCAGCTTGCTACGTGCCTCGCAACTTGTAGCCAGGACAGGAGCAAACAAGTTGTAGCCTCATGAACTTGCGGCTCATACCGCAGTCCATCTTTGCAATCAGAAGTTGATCTTGACCAGCTCTTCATTGCTGGTCTTGAGGTTGTACATGGCAACTTCGACAGCCAGTTGCTGGGCAACCTCCAGAAAGGCCAGGGAGGCTGGAGCTTCGGGGTCGGCAAGAACAATAGGTTTCCCGGTGTCCGAGGTTTCCCTCACAGTTGTAGCTAGCGGAATTTTACCGAGCAGGGGTGTTTTCCATTTCTCACTGATCAACTCGGCTCCACCGGAGCCAAAGATATACTCGCGCTCACCTGTGTTCCTGGACTCGAAATAGCTCATATTCTCAACGACACCAAGTATCGGAGTCTTGAGTTGATTGAACATGATGATGGCTTTCTCGGCAACTTTGACAGCCATAGGCTGGGGAGTTGTGACGATAACCGCACCAGTGATGGCAAGCCTCTGGCAGAGGCTCAACTGGACATCGCCGGTTCCAGGCGGAAGATCTATGACCAGGTAGTCCAGCAGACCCCATTCCACCTGGTTGGTTAACTGTTCCACCATCTTGGCAAGCATAGGCCCACGCCAGACCACTGCCTGGTCATCCCTGACGAAAAAACCAGTCGAGATGATCGGGATCTCGTGAGTCAGGATGGGTAAAATGCCTCGCCCACCCTGCTGGGGTTTGCTTGTCGCTCCCATGATATGCGGAATACTGGGACCGTAAACATCAGCATCCATAAGCCCCACTTTTGCACCGGTGCTTGCCAGCGCCAGTGCCAGGTTGGCTGAAACCGTCGACTTGCCAACACCACCCTTGCCGGAAGCTACGGGAATAATGTTGCGGACTCCCACAATAGACCCCTTACCGGTTGATCCAGCAGTGTTTGGGCGAGTATTACTTGTCAACTCGGCTTCGACAAGATTGACTGAATCAAGTGCTCCAACTGCAGATCGTGCGCTGGCCAGCACGGACTTGGTAGCTCCACCACCTGGTACTGTGCTCTGGATCCTGAACTTGACGGTGCCATTCTTGACTGAAAAGTCCTGCAGGAGCCCCAGCTCGATAATGCTTTTTCCGTAGTCAGGATGGACAACCCGGTTCAGTGTCTCCTGTATCTGCTGCTGATCAGCCATGCTTTACACCTATGTTGGTCGAGCCCATTGCACCTGTTAGTACGACAAGATTGCCTACGAACTGATCCATTTCCTTCTCACCGCATAACAGGTCGCTCAGGGATGTCCTGCTGAGTAACTGGTCGACTACGGTCTGTACCGCACGCCACAAGGACCGGATCGAGCAATCAATCGAGTGTGTACATTGATCTTCCTGACCAGAGAATCGCCCGCAGAACTCACCACTGTAAATGTCGCCTCCCAGTACGGTCAGTACCTGTTTTGTGGAAATCTCTGCAGGTGGTCGGGACAGCTGGTAACCTCCAGCCTGACCGCGCTCACTGATGACCAACCCACCCTCGCGGAGGATCCGCATCAGCTTGGCAACATAAGGTATGGATATCCCTTCTGCCTGTGAAATCTCATGAATACTTGAGGTTGCACCCGCTTCGGATTGGGCAAGCCTCAGCAGACAACGTAGTCCGAACTCTTCCTGGGAACTCAGTTGCATGGTATTTCCTCTAAACCAGATTCAAAACAAGTCTGGCTTCCTCACTCATCTTTTCGGGTGTCCAGGGAGGATCAAAAGTAATTTCAACTTCCGCTTCTGCGACATCTTCGAGTCGCTCAATCTTGTATTTCACTTCGGCAGGCAGTGTCTGCGCTGCCGGGCAGTTAGGTGCAGTCAGTGTCATGATGACCTTGATTTTGTCAGGAGTTTCCGGATTCTCAGGAGCCAGGACGTTGTAGATCAAGCCCAACTGGTATATGTCGACGGGGATTTCCGGGTCGTAGCAGGTCTTGATTACAGCAACCACTTTTTCCTCCAGTGTGGCGTCCAGAGCATATTCCGGTTCCTTGGGTGGAAGTGGTGAGGTCATAGTCATGTTAGAGTGCATGCTCGGCACGAATTCGCCGTATTTCGGAGCGGTTGAAAGCGCCTTTGTGTTAATACCGCTACTGCTCTCCTTTTGCAGACCACCTTTGATGCTGGAATTGGAATCGTCCGGGGCAGGTTTGTTCAGGTCAAGTCTCAGAAGGGACATCAGGTAAGCATCTCCTTTGCAGTTTCAATGGCGGCTGCCAAAGCATCAAAGTCGTCTTTGGTGTTATAAAAAGCCAGCGAAGCTCGTGCCATCGCAGAGACGCCATAAAAATGCATGACGGGTTCTGCACAGTGATGGCCAACACGCACGGCAACACCCAGATGGTCAAGAATAGTGCCAAGATCGGCAGGATGGATGTCATCCAGCATGAATGAAATCACACCTGCCTTTTGCTTTGCATTGCCGATAATGCGAAGCCCCGCGATGGCAGACAGTTTTGAGGTCCCATATTCCAGCAGTTCCTGTTCGTAGGAAGTAATGTTATCCATGCCGATTGCTTCCAGGTAGTTAACTGTTGCAGCCATAGCTGTTGCATCCGCGATGTTGGGTGTGCCGGCCTCGAACTTGTAAGGCAGATCGTTGTAGGTGGTTTTCTCGAAACTAACCGAGGAAATCATGTCGCCACCACTTTGATAGGGGGGCATCTGTTCGAGGAGTTCCTGTCTTCCATAGAGAACCCCGATGCCAGTCGGCCCACACATCTTATGGCCGGAAAGTGCATAGAAATCACAGCCGAGATCTTGCAAGTTGATTTTCATATGGGGGGCAGCCTGCGCCCCGTCAATGACGCTGGCTGCTCCTGCTGCCCGGGCCCTGGCAGCGATCTCACGGACGGGATTGATGGTTCCCAGTGCATTCGATACGTGGGTAACAGCGACGATACGTGTGCGTGGGGAAAGCAGTTTCTCGAAGTCATCAAGCAGCAACTCCCCGGCCTGGTTCATGGGAATGACCTTGAGTGAAGCCCCCGTCTGCTGGCAAAGAATCTGCCAGGGAACGATGTTGGAGTGATGCTCCATGGCGGAGATGAGTACTTCATCATCTGCCTTGACATGGGTTTGTCCCCAACTGCTTGCAACCAGGTTGATGGATTCAGTGGCTCCCCGTGTCCAGATGATTTCCTGCGGTTCGGCTGCATTCAGGAATCGCTGTATGCAGATACGGGCAGCTTCGTATTTCTGGGTGGCTCGCTGGCTCAACTCATGAATACCGCGGTGCACGTTCGAGCGATCCTGCTCGTAGAAAGACACCAGTGCATCAATCACGGCCCGGGGAGTTTGCGAGGATGCGGCATTGTCCAGGTAGACAAGATCCCTCCCATGCACCTGCTGTGCAAGGGCAGGGAAGTCCTTCCTTAGTGCCTGGATATCAAGCACGGGTATTTCGGCTACAGATGCCACGGTCATGGTTTCTCTACATCGCTGTGATCAAGATGCCACCGTCTCATGAAAACTTTTCCAGCAGCAGTTCCTCGAAGTGCTTTTTCAGAGGCTCATCCTTGATGCGCTCCAGTGCATCAGCTGCAAAGGCATAGGTCAGGATGGATTGTGCACGATTGGCATCAATGCCACGTGACCGCAAGTAGAAAGCAGCTTCGTTATCAAGCTGTCCGATCGTGGCTCCGTGGGTACATTTCACATCGTTGGCATCAATCTCAAGTTGAGGTTTTGTATTTATTTCCGAAAAGTCAGATAAAAGCAGGTTCTTGTTGCTCTGGACGGCATCGGTCTTCTGGGCATCCTTCCGTACGAAGATCTTGCCGTTGAATACACCCCGCGACCTGTCATCCAGTACTCCCTTGTACAACTGGTGTGAATGACAGTGGGGCATGGTGTGGTCGATACCTGTGTGATGATCGACATGTTGTCTGCCTTGAACGGCATACAATCCGTCCAGGGAGCATTCGCAACCGGTTCCCAGCAGTTTGGTCCGGATATCGTTACGGGCAAGAATAGCCCCGAAGCTCAGTGAGAAATTAGCAACATAGCTGTCGCGTTCCTGCACGGCCTGAACAAGGCTTGTATGGTAGGCATCCTCTGACTCAGTCTGCACCCTGTAGTGGTCTACACGAGCATTTTCTGCTGCGTGGATTTCAGTGACTGCATTGCGCCAGTAAACCCCGGATCCGATGTAGCTTTCAATGATACGTACCTGGCTGTTGCTGCCAGCCAGAATCAAGACTCGTGGAAAACGTCTCTTTGCACCGCCCCCGAAGACCACGTGGATGGGGGCTTCGAGGACAGTTCCTGGTGCGATTTTGATCAGGACACCATCCTCAAAAAAAGCTGTATTCAGTGCACACAGGGCATGGGACTGAAAATCCGCATGTGCAGCAAGATGATCCTTGAGTTCGTCGGGGTTGTCCTGCAGGACATTACAGAGACTAGTTACATGTAACCCCGCAGGAATAGTCAACTCAGTGTCGGATTCCTGCTGGAGGTCAGGGACTGATGCTTCACGTGACAGGTTAGCCGGGTGGTCATCGGGATCCTTTTCGTCATCCAGTTTCAAGACAATATCCGAAGAACTGATATAGGGCGGATATATGGAGTGGAGGTAGCAAGATCCTGTAGCTCCACCGAAACTTACGTTACTGTCTGACGAACTGGTCCGGGATTTGGAGAGCAGGGTAGTGCTGCCTGGCTGGTTAGAAAACAGCAGTCTGGTGTCTGCCAGAGGAGACAGGTTGGTATATTTATATTCCTCTTCCTTGACACTCGGGACTCCCAGGGCGAGAAAACGCTCCATCGCTTTTTCACGACGCTGCCGGAGCCAGTCGGGCTCTCCTGCTGTGCGAGCAAGGACCTGGGTAAAATGCTCCAGGCAGAGACTCATCGTGTCAGCTTTGGATCGCAAGGCTAGACTCCTACTGCTAACTGTTGGCCTGCAAGTTCCTCAATCCAGCCGTAGCCCTTATCTTCAAGCTCAAAGGCCAGGGACTTGTCCCCGGAGCGAACGATTTTTCCATCGGCCAGGACATGAACGGCATCGGGAATGATGTAGTTAAGAAGCCTTTGGTAGTGAGTGATAATCACAAAGGCCCGGTCAGGACTGCGCAGGGCATTGACTCCATCAGCAACGATTTTGAGGGCATCAATGTCGAGACCGGAGTCGGTTTCATCCAGTACACAGAGCAACGGTTCCAGGATCGACATCTGGAAAATCTCGCTACGCTTTTTTTCGCCTCCTGAAAAGCCCTCATTGACGGCCCGTTTCAGCATCTCGATATCTATTTCAAGGGGCTGGATCTTCTGCCGTGCGAGCCTTAGAAAATCACCGGCAGACATCTCTTCCAGACCGCGGTGCTTGCGGATGGAATTAAGTGCCTCTCGCAGAAAATACATGTTGGTTACGCCGGGTACCTCGACCGGGTACTGGAAGGCTAGAAAGATGCCTTCACGAGCCCGGATTTCCGGATCCATGTCAAAAAGATCATGGCCCTTGTAAGACACGGAGCCTGCGGTAACTGTGTAGTCTTCACGTCCGGCAAGAACAGAAGCAAGGGTGCTTTTACCCGAGCCGTTTGGTCCCATAACGGCATGTACTTCCCCGGGTTTCACGCTCAGGTTGACTCCCTGGAGGATTGCCTTGCCATCTACTTCGACGTGCAAATTTGTTATATCCAGCATGTTGGATTCTTCATTCATTCTTGTTGTTCTGTGGGCGCAGTGTCGTTACCCGACACTGCCCTCAAGACTTACACCCAGCAGTTTCTGGGCTTCCACAGCAAATTCCATCGGCAACTCCCGGAACACTTGCTTGCAGAATCCGTTGACTATCATGGAGACGGCATCTTCGGTTTCGATACCACGCTGTTTCAGGTAAAAGATCTGGTCCTCACCGATCTTTGAGGTTGTTGCCTCATGCTCTACCTGGGCTGACTTGTTGCGCACTTCGAGGTAGGGAAAGGTGTGTGCCCCGCAACGGTCGCCCATTAGCATGGAGTCACATTGCGAAAAATTACGTGCACCTTCTGCCTTGGGCATGATCTTGACAAGACCCCGGTAGGAGTTGTTGGAGACGCCTGCCGAGATGCCCTTGGAAATAATCGTCGAGGTGGTGTTCTTTCCGATATGGATCATCTTGGTTCCGGTATCGGCCTGTTGGTGGTTGTTTGTGACGGCAACGGAGTAAAACTCGCCTACGGAATTATCCCCAATCAAGATGCAACTGGGGTATTTCCAGGTGATTGCCGAGCCCGTTTCGACCTGAGTCCATGAGATCTTGGAGTGCTTGCCTCGGCAAGCTCCGCGCTTCGTTACGAAGTTGTAGATACCGCCCTTGCCATCCTTGTCACCGGGATACCAGTTCTGCACGGTTGAGTACTTGATACTGGCATTATCCAAAGCAACCAGCTCGACCACTGCAGCATGCAATTGGTTCTCGTCCCTCATCGGGGCAGTGCATCCTTCGAGATAACTGACTGAACTGCCTTCCTCTGCCACGATCAGTGTCCGCTCGAACTGTCCGGTATTCATGGCATTGATACGGAAATAGGTTGAAAGCTCCATCGGGCAAGCTGTGTTCCTGGGGATGAACACGAAGGATCCATCAGAAAACACAGCTGAGTTCAAGGCTGCAAAATAATTATCGGAAGCTGGCACGACCGAGCCGAGGTATTGACGTACCAGTTCAGGATGCTCCTGTACGGCTTCAGAAATCGGCATGAAGATGATGCCTGCGTCGGATAGTCTCTCCCGGAACGTCGTTGCGACCGAAACACTGTCAAAAACAGCGTCGACTGCGACTCCAGCCAAGGCCGCTCGCTCTTCGAGCGGGATGCCTAGCTTCTCGTAGGTTGCGAGCAGTTCCGGATCAACATCAGCAAGGCTCTTCGGTCGATCCTCAACACCTTTAGGGGCTGAGTAGTAGGAGATTGCCTGGTAGTCGATTGCCGGGTAGTTTACATTCGGCCAAACAGGCTCTGTCATTTTCTGCCAAGCTCTGAAGGCTTTCAGGCGCCATTCGAGGAGCCACTGGGGCTCGTGTTTCTTGTTCGAAATGAAACGGACCGTATCTTCGTTCAGGCCAGGAGGTAATGTGTCCTGATCGATATCAGTGACAAAACCATATTTGTATTCCTGGTCTGCCAGTCCTTCTAGTTGGTCTATTGCGCTACTCATGATCCTGGGACAGGCTTAACCCCCACCATGCGGTGGCAGCTAAACTGTACTTACTTGTATACATTCTATCACTTGTTAGGAAACAGTGATTTTTCTGGCATGGAATGCATACTGCTCCTGAAGTTCGGGTGAGGTTCCATTGCATCATGTATGCCTTGCTGCTAGGATACTCAGGTGTTGGTGTAGCAGCGCTTCAAAGTTGATGCACAAGACGTGGTCATTGTGGGATTACTGTCTTCTGCCAGCAGCAAGTATTACTCATTTGTGGGGTAATTCTTTTGTGTGGCCGTTGTCATTCCTGGTTTGATTGTCAGGCCGTTTGCTGGCCAGCGAGTTCGCTTAATTGCGGATCTTGCCCATTCAAATCTTACATGAGTTCACACGGAGCGTAGCAGAACCACTCTGTGGTCTTTACACTGCTGTGTCTCAGCAACGCACTTACATCTTCGATCGATACTCCTGCCTTTAACAGTCTGACCGCAAACGAATCTTGCAGGTGGTGCGGATGAACCCATTCAACCCGCCAATCCCGTGACGTTCCTTAGTCGGCAGCGCCAGTATCCAGTCAGAGTCGCGGGTTTTGAAACCCCACTCCAGAAGTAATAGGTCAGGCCCTGCTGTGTGATCTTGTCCACTCGGCTCACGATCGGTAAGCCTTTGTTTTAATGAATTATCAAAGATCGAGCCGTTCTGCTAAAGCGGAACCGATACCAGGGCCGCTTTTCCGACATGGGGACAAAGATATCCCAGTCGTCGTTACCGATGCTGTTCACCCTGGTATTGATCGTGTGGATCACGAATCGGTAGGCATAGATTTTGCGAAACAGACCGCGGGGTAGCGGCTCCGGAGATGCCGGATCAATCCAGTTGGACAAATGGACAGGATTGACAATCGTCGTCTGTCGATTGTGGGTATTCTTGTCCCAGCGCTCCTATTGATCGGCGAACAATAGAGGCGATCCGTCCAACGTTGCTCCCTCGCAGACAAGTCGCAGACTGCAGGGTCTTCCCTGAGCTTTGGATCTCGGGAAATTGGTAGTTGACTTGGCAAGAAAAATACAGGGTACAGGCCACCCATTGCAGCAGTGAGTCTTGGGCGTGGTTCACGTTGATGGAGAGATCGCTTAGCCGTACGTCGTGTTAAGTGCCTGCAGCAGATCCCAAAACCGCCACGCCCCGCACTTCGTTGCCGGCCAGGAGATGCGCTCGAAGAGACAGGGCAGTCGGAAGAGGGGTCTCAGGGATATTCTCTCCAGCGGCGGAACCGCATCCGGGTTCGCTCGGTGACGGCCCGGTTATCGATCGTCAGGATGAGGTAGTCTTCGCTTTCCCAGCCATGGCGTTGAACCAGCAGGTCAATGCTGGGGGTGTGTCTCCAGAAGACGAGGGGGCTGTCGAAGGAAACTCCCTTCATATCGCAATCGGTTAGCAGGAGGTCCTGTAAGAGCGATACCAACTCCCCCTTGGTGTTGGCGAGGACCCAGGTTCTGAGATACGAGCGACCGGAGCAGCCTACGTCCTCGTCCTCGGGTGGAGATGGGTAGTCGCGGTTGATTTCCAGGTAGTAGATCGCCGCATCGACTAACTGTATTCGGAACGCTTTACTTACGTGGAGTGGGATGCCGTGGCGTCGGTCCGCGCTAAGCCAGTGTCCGAAATACCGCAACTGTCCGTCGATAGTTCCAGGACTTCCAAAGCTGGACACCAAGCGTTCGACTTCCTGGTCTTCGATCGCGTCGAAGGAATTCCTAACCCCAGTGGCAGCATTCACGGCATCCTCGTCCTCGGGACCCAGTCTTTCAACCAACTCAGGCGGAGATTCTGAGGTCGTCGCGATACCTCTCTTTGGGTTCGGGCAACAGGATGTGCACTGGATCAGGGAAGAGCTGCGATCCCCGGCGTCGGTGATCAGAGCGAGGTTCTTGGAGCAAAGTGGTTCGGATTCAACGAGGCCGGAGATGGCAAGGGCTGTCCGACCGGACGAAAGCCGAGCGGTCCAATCATGCCACTTCCGTCGGCTGTCTCCGAAGGGTGGGCCGGGATTCTCAAGCCACAGAGTCCAGTCCTTCAGCGATCCGCTTCCTCGATTCCAGACTTCTGGCAGATTGGGCCATGATGGCGTGTTCGTGTCAAGAGCAAGATCAACCGGCCATGGGTTGGACCAACCCTCCCCGTCGAAAGCAGCGACCGGCACGAGGTTTCCGTTGGCCTCGACGAGGCCGACGGTGAATGGTGAACTGATCTGCGCGGAGGCGATTGGCACGAAAAATAGCAACACTGGAAGCACAAGCCAATACGATAGCCCATGGTTCCACAGCATCAGCGCATCAGCCCCACGGTTCGCTGACCACCCAGGGCGTGAAGTCGGTCCGGCACAAGGATCTGCCCGTTGAACGGCTCCAGCGATCGTTTGAGATACGACGGACTCACAACTCACTTCATTAGTGGAGATTGTACAGCCATGAAGTGATTTTTACCCCAGGAATCAAGCCCCCTGAGGCACCTCACTAAATGAGGTGCAAATTCATGTGCTCCACCGAGGGAATGCACGGGACCGCTCCCAGTGCGAGTTCCAATGGGAAAAAGATGTCGTTGTAACAGAGTTTTCAGGTCGTCGCAACGCATCCAACTGGCTCATTGCCCAGGTGTAGAAGTCCAGTTCGTAGAGCTTTTGCATGGCAGTGCAATTTGCACTGGTAGCTTCAGAAGTCGCAATTTCTGAACTCATCACGGCTCACTTTGTCGAAAGAATCTTCCAATCCAAATCAACTGACTGCAATGAAGATGTAATACAAGGAGCTCTCCTTGATATCTGGGCAATGAACGTTTGAGGAAACTTCTGACCTTCAGATTTGCCTCACCTGGCACAAAGTCTTCCAGTTGTTGGATGCTACCGGGATTAGCAATGCATCCATGGGACTCATGCAGTGCTGGTCTGGTTCAACCCTGATTTGCCCAGGTTAAACGGTCTATGACAAAGCAGGGTGTGTTGAGGTGCACTCGGACTCCGGCTGTCCCCATATCCTTTACCAGGCATAGTAACCGGGTCGCGTACGTACTTTTACATCCTCCAGGTTGATGTTAGTAAGGATACTACGCCAGCTGCCGTCGAAGGTTTGATTCGACGGGTAATAGCCCAGCGTGTAAACGCTCCGTAATTCGGTTACGACAAGTTCATATACCGGGTCAAGCTCCCGAATGGAACTGGCCTTGAATACCCTGCCGCCGGTATTGGCAGCGAGCTGGTTCATGCGTTCACGGGCTGTTTCCGTAGTAATTCGATCCTGCTTTCTCCGGTGGGAACTGACGCGTATGCCGGGTTCACCTGGTTCGAGGAATATTGGGTAGATAACACTGTTCATCTCTGCAGAGGCTCGGAGCAAGTCTTCGAACGGGATCCTTGAGGGGACCGAACGATTCCACTTTGGTAGCAGATCATTATCAATGCCGTCGCTGATGACTATCAGCGCATTACGCTCCCACCGAAGCTTGGAGAGTTCCTCGGCATAGGCCAGTGCAATTGCATCGTATAGTGGCGTTCCACCAGACAGGCGAGGGATCAGTTCTATTTTGCTCAGTAATTTACTGCGATCCGAAGTCAGTTCGCTGACGACATGCAGGAAATTTCCGGAAAGAACATAGATGCCGACGCGATCCACAGGTCGGGCTGCCAGTACAAAGTTCCGGGCAGTCTCCATGACAGCCTTGCGGCCAATGATGGTGCTTGTGCTGCAATCCAACAATAAAATCAGGTTGAACCGTGCTTCTGTGTCCTGTACGATCCTGACATCTTGCGAGACACCGTCTTCAAGAACTTCAAACTGTTCAGGATCCAGATCAGTAACTGGCCTGTGCTCTGAGTCCAGTACAGAAGCAGTCAGCTCTACCAGCCGGACATCCGAAGTAAACCGCGGGATGCCAGCTGTCTGTTTGATCTCAGCTGAACCCAGTTTTGAAATGTTTTCTGCAGGGTGGATCAAATGCATCTGGGAGGAAAGTCGAAACATGGTGCGGATTGTTTCCTGAGCCTCCCAGTGCATGCGAACCGGTGAGTCTACGGGGAACTGCTGTTCATAAAGAGTGAGGGATGCCGGTTGACTTGCGTTGAGATGAATCTCTCCGTACAACTGTTCATGCTGCTTGTGCATGTCCCTGAGTGTCCAGAGATAACCGCCAGATGGGCGTGGCAACATGGACTGGGACATTCCCAGAGTGGCTGGAATCATTACGGAATCTGGCTTGTGAGCTGTTACAGCATTCAGACGCATACTGTTCCAAGGGGCGGTGAGTTCCACTTTGCCCGTGACTGTTTTTAGTAGTGCTCTCTTCACCAACCCGGATACAAGGATGGGACCACTGATCGTTTCCACTTCTAGCAGGTATCCGTAAGGCAGGTCGATCTCAAGGTCGATGACTGTGCGATCGGATGGCTCTACGCGAACTCTTGTTTTTTTGCGAAAGCGTCCGGTATTCACATCTGAATCCTTGACTTCCCGGTCCCGGCCCAAGCGCCGAATCATAATGCGGTCCGTTTTCTTGACCTGCACCCTGACTCTGCCAGAGGGGTTCTCGACCCTGAGAACGGGCTCGTCAACGGAAGCAGAGTCTGTCCACCATGGATCGGCCTCAAAATCAACGGGTTCAAGCTCTTTGCTGTCAGCTCCTGTAACAAGGATGTTATTGCTTATGGAGCGGATACCCAGGACGGCCGAAGCTTGCTCTTCAGCAATGCGCTTGACTCTTTCCTGCTCCAGTTCTCCTTCAAGGCTCAGGTGTCCGTTCTGGACGATGAGATGGATGGGTTTGATCAGAACACGCTGAACATCACTACTAGAACGCTGCAAGCGGGAACTGAATGTAGCTTTTTCTTTCAGGTAATTCCTGATTTCAGGGTGGCCGTAGATGCGCCAGTAGGCATTGATGCGGATGCCGATATCGTCGCCCAGTCGCGGTAGCAGGATAAGTTCGTTCTGAACCGCATCAACAGCTTCCAAAGACTGCACAGATCGTTCGATGGAGTCCTTCAGCCTGGGATCGGTAATGGATCCCTGGAGTGCCACTACTCTGCCGCTGACCTGGAAGCTGATCCAGTCAAAGACCCGGAATGCAGGTTGTCCAGCAATCAATTGCCGAATCTGCTGATTCAGGCGTTCCTGCGCATCAGGTTTGCCGACTTGGGCAATACCAGGCACCTGGAACAGGAGCAAGGCGCAGACGGCATATAGCCGGAAAGGCACGAGTTGATCTTAGCCTATCGGGGGGCTGGAAGCGTTTCCTGCTCCTGAATCCAGTCAGAAGAATTATTGCAAGTTATCCATCAATTTGTGAAAAAACCCATTGTTGGTAGGTGGGGGGTCCTTCTCAAGATGTTTATCTAGTTGTTCAAACAGCTTGCGCTGTTCCCTGGTGAGCTTTTCCGGGATAACCACTTCGATGTTGGCGTAAAGATCGCCTCGCTTTGAGGTCTTTACTTGATGGACACCCTTGCCTCGCAGACGAAGCCTGGAGCCGGATTGGGTTCCGGGTTTGATGTGGAGATCCCAAGTCCCTTCCAGCGTTGGAATTGAGACTTTGCCTCCCAGCGCAGCCATTGCCACATTGATACGAACCTGAACGTGCAGGTCGGACTTGGTTCTCCGGAAGGTATCATGTTCCGGGACTCTCAGGAGTACGTAAAGGTCACCACGTTGTCCGCCATTGGTTCCTGCGTTGCCTTCCCTGGCAAGCTTTATCTGTATCCCGTCATCGACTCCAGCAGGAATGTCCAGCCTCTGTTTTCTGTTGACCTGTTGATATCCCAGTCCATTGCAGCCAATGCAGGGATTCTTAAGGCTCTGGCCTGCACCTCTGCATGCCGGGCAGGTTCTTCCTACTGAAAGGAATCCCTGCTGATAGTAAACTTGTCCTCGTCCGTTGCACTGGCTGCAGGTTGTGATTGATGACCCTGGTTCAGCACGGTCTCCATCGCAGCGATCACAAGACTCGGTGCGTGGTATCCGGACTTCCTTGCTGCATCCGAAAACGGCTTCCTCAAAACTGATTTCGAGTTCGTACTGCAGATCATCACCACGGTGTGGGCGGTTGGTACTACGGGAACCGCCTCCGAACATGTCGCCCATGAGACCACCGAAAAGATCGCTGAGCCCACCAAAATTGCTCATGTCGAACCCGCCGTTTCCAACCATGCCTTCGTGGCCGAACTGGTCATAGGTCCTGCGTTTCTGGGGATCGCTGAGGACACTGTATGCCTCTGAGGCTTCTTTGAATTTGTCTTCGGATTCCCTGGAATCCGGATTTCGATCCGGGTGATACTTCATGGCGAGCTTGCGATAGGCACTCTTGAAGTCAACATTCCCTGCATCCCGGCCGACGCCAAGCACTTCGTAATAATCTCGTTTTGCCACCATCTTACAGTTTCGACTTTCAGTTCCAGTAGGTCAATGGACCTAATTCTTGACGGCTACCTTGACAATGGATTCACGCAGTAGCCGATCCCGGAAAAAATAACCTTTCTGATAGACATCCAGGATTTGCTGGTCCGACTCTCCTTTTCCAACAGGGGCGCGCTCCAGGGCAGCATGCATGCTGGGATCGAAAGTATCGTACTGGTCCACTTCACGCAGTCCGGCACGGGTAAAAACCTCGAACATCCTGCGGTGAATCAGCTTGAGTCCATCCCTGTACTCTGTTGTGAGTTTTTCGTCATCAATCACACGTTCCAGGTCGTCGACGACAGACAACAGGGACTTGATGGTATCTGCAACTGCATACTGTAAACTCTCTTCCTTTTCCTTTTGCAACCGCTTGCGAATGTTTTCGAAATCTGCCTGCCTGTAAAGCAGTGTGTTGTGCATTTCCTGCTTTTCCCTGCGAGCCTGCTCAAGTTCCAGGCGCAAGGCTTCGACCTCTTCCACGGTCACCAGGTGCTGACCGTTCTGGTTGTTATCCGGGCTTGCTTCGGACTGCGCTTCTTTACTCGTCTCCGTAGAGTCTACTGCCACGTACTGCGGGGCTGGATCGTCCTTTACCGGTTTTTGTTTTTTTGTAGCAGCCATCGTTGAAATCAGACAAGTTGCTCCTGAAATTTATCCTAGCAAAGAGACTTTTCAGGCTCACCTGAAAATCATCTCATACAAGCTGTTTGAAGCGTTTTTGAACACCGGCAAGCAACCTGGAAGACTTGATCAAGGTTCTTCTTCGTCTTCTATTCCTGTGAAAGCCTGTTCCAGTCCCTCCTGTGCAAATTTCAATGTGATGGGAGAGGAATCACCTGTGTCCAGTGCGTTTTGATAATGCTTGACTGCCAGGTCCCTGTTGCCAAAGATGTCCTGAATCCGTCCCATGTAGATATGTGACATCGCCTTGATACGGGCATCTGTTGCATCTTCAGCGGCAGCAGCAAAGTGTTCAAGAGCCAAATCCGGATCGGCCTCATCCAGCGACAGGCGCCCCAATCCGTAGCTGGCCTGCACCGCACCGTCCTGATTAGTTGCAAGAACTTCTTCATAGAGCTTTCGGGCACTGTTCAATTCGCCAAGTTGTAGCAATCCTTCCGCCTGTGAAAGCTTGCGTTCGTTGGCAGAAAGAACAGGTACGGCCACTTTGCGTGGTGAGCTTGTCCTGCTGGGGGCTCTCTCGTTGAACTTCACACTCTGGATGCGTGCTGATTCCCTATTCACATTGATCTCATCGACCAACGTTTCGTAGTAGCGTCTCATTGGCTGAGGTTGCTTCTCGAACTCGGCCAGCTTTTCGTAGAAGTATGGTGCCAGCAGGAATCCATCTCGAACATGCTTGTCGATCAGTTCCAGTTTTTGATTCTCAGGCTGATATGTCATGCGCACCTGTACGGCATGAGCGAGTGATTTGCTCAGCAGCAACTGGAAGTTTGATTTGTAAGTCTCTTCAAGCAGCGGGGCATACAATGCAAATCGGGATAAAGGCTCTTTGCGGGCAACCGATTCCGAGTACCGGATTGAAAGCCGATCCAGCAGGTGCAGCAGATAGGCAGCACGGATTTCCTCAATGTGGATCTCTGAGGTGGAGTGCACGACGACATTCACATCGCCACTGTAGGATCGAACGTTGATATTGCCTGGTGCAGCCAGAAGATCAAAGTACACTTTGAATCCCTTGGCAGCATCGCTGGATGGCGACAGTCGCAAGTAGCCGTTGATTTCAAATACTGCTTCAATCAGGGCATCCTGATAACGCAACATCTGGTCTTCGTAGGCAGGGTTGTATTTATCCCAGAGATCCTGAATGTTTGCGAGTTCATAAAACTCCCGAAGCAGAGATGACAGCGTCCGGATCGGTCGAAGATCCGGTGGAAGATCTGTCGGAACTTCTGCCTTGAGATCAAAGAAAGGAGGCTCACCACACAGGAGGGCGAAAGAGATGTATTGGGAGAGGTCCAACTCCGGATCATCAATCTTGTGTTGCTGGTAGAAGGTTTTCAGGCGAGCAGTAATGTTGCGGTCGATCGATTCAAGATCACGCCTGAGATCCTTGCGAACCTGGCTATCGGAAGGGGCGGACAGGCCATCTTCATACCCTCCGACATTGATCGCTGCCATGACCGTGAACATGCGGATGTCGTTGATCAGCTGTTCATCGGGCTGAGCCAGAGTTGGAACGGCAAGTGCCATGAGCAAGCCTGCCAAACAGAGCGCGTGGTAGTTCACGTTATGGATTTTAGTGTAAGCAAGCTGGGCCCTTTCGTCCATGAGAAGCGGCTGCAACTCTTGAAAAACGTTGAGTTTGCAAGTGTTGTCTGTACAATAGGTTTCTTGCTGCCAGTGGACTGCCCAGTTCCAAAGGTCATGCAATATTAACCAGACGTGGCAAAGTCCAAGCCAAGCGACAAGGTCCAGCAAGCAGCTTCCTTAAGTGCCTGGGAGCATGTCAAACTTGCTCGTCACCCGCAACGACCGCATGCGATGGACTACATCGAACGCATATTCGAGAGGTATCACGAGATACATGGAGACCGCTCGTTTGGGGACGATCCTGCTATTGTTTGCGGCTTCTGTTCCTTTCGTGGTGAGCCGCTGATGGTGATCGGGCAGCAAAAGGGACGTCAGACGAAGCAGAAAATACATTGCAATTGGGGAATGCCCCGACCGGAGGGATACCGCAAGGCACTGCGAGCCATGAAGCTATCTGAGAGATTCAACCGCCCTGTTGTCACCTTGCTTGATACACCAGGAGCCTATCCGGGGATAGATGCTGAGGAACGGGGTCAGGCTGAGGCAATTGCCCATAATCTTGCTGAGATGTCTAGCCTGGAGGTTCCTGTAATAGTGGTTTGCATCGGTGAAGGTGGCAGTGGTGGGGCATTGGCACTTGGTGTTGGCAATCGTATCCTGATGCTGGAGAATGCTGTCTACAGTGTGATCTCACCAGAGAGTTGCGCAGCAATCGTATGGCGGGATTCAGCCAAGGCCGAACAGGCTGCTGAGGCTCTGAAGATGACAGCAGAAGACCTTGCAGCACTGAAGCTGATTGACAAGATTGTCCGGGAGCCGGAGGGTGGAGCGCACCAGGATATGGATGGTGCAGCGAGCATGCTGGGTGATGCGTTGTGGGGCTGTCTCTCGGAGTTAAAGAAGCTGTCTTCTGAGGAAGTTGTCAAACAGCGCTACAAGAAGTTTCGTGAAATGGGTAGCTTCTTTGAAGAAGTCAAATCCTTTTGAAACTGTCAGTTGGAGAGTGCTGTTTTCCTGGGAGTAAGCACAGGGAAGCGACTAAGCAGAATCTGTTGTAGTTCGTCGGTTGTGACGAACTAACCGCCGACTGGCGTCCGCATCGTGCTTCCGCTTCGCTCAACTTCCCGGATGGTGCGAGTCGTTGTGTTTCCAACGGTTAGCCCGACCTTCTCAAGAGTCGTAGATTCTGAGGGGTTTGATCCGTTTGGAGTGGCTGGATAGCATCGCGCCGTAAGGTGGGGCAGCGAATCCGTGCAAATGCTTGGTCAGGGCCGCCAGCAGCGAGGGTGTTGCCGCTGGTTCGGCCGCGCCACCCGCTCGATGGACACAGTGCTCCCGGCGAGCTCCAGCGGGGCTCGCCACGATGGCCTGGAGTGCAGTTGCTAACCCGGAAAACTCACCAGATATGCTTGCAGTGGAGGCTAAATTCATGTTAAACTGTTTGTTATCAGTTAATTAACCGATCTCAAGGAGCAATGCCCATGGCGACACAGTGTACTTCTGATGCGTTCCCGCTGGCGGGCTTGGGACGCCGTCACGTGGTTGGCAAGTTCGACGGCGGGCGCCTCTGTTCCGATGGCGGTGCCGTGCTGTTGAGAGCCGCCAACCAAGCATTCCAGGTCACTGGGCGGCTGGCAGCCTGCTTGGGCAGCGGGTGTTCGCTCTGGCGCTGGGCTATGAGGACATCAACGATCACGACCGGCTGCGCGACGACAGCTTGCTGGCGTTGGCGCTGGACGGGCCGGACCTGACCGGGCAGAGCCGCCGGCGGGAGCGCGATCGGGGCCATGCGCTGGCTGGCTCGAGCACGCTCAACCGGCTGGAGTTGGGTACGCCGCTGGAGGCAGACGAGGACCGCTACAAGAAGGTCGTGGCGAGCACGGAACAGATCGACGACCTGCTGGTGGATCTGTTCCTGGACATGCACGAGACGCTCCCGGAGCGGATCGTGCTGGACGTGGCTGCCACCGACGATCAGCTGCACGGCCAGCAGGAGGGTCGCTTCTATCACGGCTATTACCGCCACTATTGCTACCTGCCGCTGTACATCACGTGCGGAGAGCATGTGCTGTGTGCGCGCCTGCGGACGGCGCAGGCGGAGGCAGCGGAGGGGACGGTCGCGGAATTGGAGCGGATCGTGCGGCGCATCCGGCAGCGCTGGCCGCAGGCAGCGATCGTGGTGCGCGGGGACGCCGGTTTTTGCCGGGACACGCTCATGACCTGGTGCGAGCAGCGGAGAGTGGTGGGCAAGGCGGAGTGGCTGCCAGGCCAGCGCGGCGCGAACCCGCGCTTCGTGGTCACCAGCTTGAGCCGGGAGGAAGTGGCGGGCAGGCAGCTGTACGAGGAACTGTACTGCGCCCGCGGCGAGATGGAGAACCGGATCAAGGAGCAACAGCTGGATCTGTTCGCGGACCGCACATCGACGGCGACGATGCGGGCGAACCAGCTGCGGATGTACTTTTCGGTGTTCGCCGGCACGCTGCTGCTGATCATGCGCCGCTACGGGCTGGCGGGCAGTCCGCTGGCGCGGGCCCAAAGCGGCACGATCCGGAGCAGGATCCTGAAGGTGGCCGTGGCGGTGAGGGTGACGGCGCGCAAGGTATGGCTGCGTTTCTCCTCGACGTACCCGCACAGGGAACTCTTCGAGAGCACCGCGAGGCTGCTGACGGATCGGAGGCCAAGGGGTTGCCCGGGATGAGCGTCGCAGACGGCCGGACTGGAGCGATGTGGCGCGCCGAGGGGCGAGGCCAGGCGGAAGTGCGCCCGGATTGCGCACCAGGCGGCCAGCAGGCCTGCCAAGAGGGCCACTCCTCGCTGGACTTGGGTCTGGCAGCGAGTTGGAATCGCTTCGGATACCCTGGATGGCGACAAATCTCCGGGATTAGGCTCCACTTGCGCCCAATCGGCGACTGTTGTAGCTCAGGATGGGCACCGTGCGCAGCTCTGGTGAGATATCTGGGCTAACTGCGCAGCGGTAGGCTCTGGAGGCGGGCCAGCACCTGCCCGAAGAGACCCGCTTCCGGAAAGCCCTCGTCGAACGACAGCCGCACGGCCCGCACGCTGACCCGGATCCGCACGCCGATCTTGAGCAACTTGAGGCGGATCGTGTCGCATTGCGCCCGCGCCAGCTGGGTGCCCTGCAGGCTCCAGCGCCGCAGCAACTTCAGCAGCGTGTGTTGTATTTCACTTTGTTTCGACAAAATTCTTCAGATTATTCCGATGCAAGGCCGAGGAATTTTGTGGATTAATTCACTACTGCAGGAAAGAGTTACAGTGGCGAGCTTGACTGAAACATACGGTTCTACAGGGCCTTTACCCGGCCCCAATTCTCTCCTGCAGTAGTGAACCAATTCGAACAACGACCGGACGAGTTCATGGAATAATTTGGTAAAATCCACTGAAACAAACTGAAAAACAACAAGCGTGTAGGCGAAGGAGGCGAAGTACAGGCGCAACTGGTTGGCCCGCAGCGTCTGCGCCGAGGTGCGGTCCGCGAACAACGCCAGCTGCTGTTCCTTGATGCGGTTCTCCATGTCCCCCGCGCGCAGTACACCTCCTCGTACAGCGCCCGCGCCGCCATCGTCTCGGGCCCCAGGGATGTCACCACGAAGCGCGGGTTGGCCCCCCCGCGGCAAATGCTCCGCCTTGCCGCTCCCGCGCCGCTCCCGGCTCCAGGCCAGCCTGGACGGCTCTTTTGGGAGACGTTGAGCGAAGAACAGCTTGGCGGGCGTCGAGGCCGTCGCGATGGACATGTGGGACCCCTACGTGGCCGCGCCGCGCGAGCACCTCCCCGCATCGGATAAAAAGATCGTTTATGACAAATATCACATCGTGGCGCATCTATCCAAGGCCGTGGATCAGGTGCGGCGGGCGGAGAACAAACGTCTGCGGGCAGCGGGCGACGAGCGTTTAAGCGGCACGAAATACGATTGGCTGCGGCATCCGGCGAGCTTTTCCGAAGACGCCGGGCGCGCGGTTTCCGCAATCAACAGAACTTCATCAACGCCAGCTGCTTCCACTGCGGAGGACTCGGTAGGGCCCCCGGCCACTAGAAAGCCGGAAGAGCCAACATTGGAAACTCCTCTCTCTGGCAAGGATTACACGTCGTACTCGCCAGCATGGCCAGTTTGACTCGGTGCCCGACATTCTGAACAAAAAATCCCACTTTGAGCTTCGGCGCCACCACGTGGTGGCGTGCCGGAAGCTCCCAATAAGGCCCCCTGAGACGGGCATAGACGCGCGAACCGGCTGGGTCGAACATGTTGCTCAGCCAGTGCTTGACCATGCCCACCCTGGCGGCCTAACGCTCCGTACCGCAGAATGGTAGGCCTTGCCGTTCTTGGATGTATAGATGTATATGGGTTATTTCGTAACGGACCCTGAAAAAGCCTTCTAATTCAGCTTAGGCCAGGATTTCGTTCAGGACCCGGGCAGGATTGACACCGACCAGCGATTCGTCGCGACCCTCGTACTTGTAGGTCGTTCGTTTGTAGTCCAGCCCGAGCAGGTGCAAGACCGTGGCGTGAATGTGGCTGTGCGTCACCGCGAATTCAGGTATGGCTGCGTAGCCCAGTTCGTCCGTCATCCCGTAGTCGACTCCCGGCTGCACTCCTGCGCCGGCCATCCACATATTGAAACCGTACGGATTGTGGTCGCGTCCGGGGTTACCACTCCTGGCCTCGATCGTCGGCAGCCGTCCAAACTCGGACGACCACACCACGAGCGTGTCTTCCAGCATGCCCCGCTGCTTCAAATCCGTCAGCAGCCCGGTCATCGGCTTATCGATGGAGTTGCAAAGGCCTGGCAGGGCGCCCTGGATGTCCCTGTGGGTATCCCAGCCGTTGCCGCCGCCGCTAGCACTAATGAGCTGCACGAACCGTACACCACTTTCGATTAACCGGCGGGCCAGCAGACAGCGATTTCCAAACTCTTCAGTGCCTGTTTGGTCCATCCCGTAGAGCTTCTTGGTGGCCTCGGTCTCCTTGGAAATGTCGGCAACCTTCATGGCCTCCATCTGCATCCGCGCGGCCAACTCATAGTTCTTGATGCGAGCCTCGAACTCGTGGTCGAACCGAACATTCTTCGCCTGCATCTGCGCGCGATTCAGGGCTCCGACCGCGTCGAGAATCTTGCTCTGGTCGTCCACGCTCACATCCTTGGGTCGTCGGATGTCAAACATCGGCGCCTGGGGGTCGGTCTGCATCTGGGTTCCGTTGTAGACCGGGGGGAGCCAGGCTGAGGAGTAGCTGCGTGATCCAATGGTCGACGAGCCGTACTCCATCGCAATAAACGCCGGCAAGTTCTGGTTCTCGGCGCCCAGCCCGTAGGCAGCCCAGGAGCCGAGGCTCGGAAATCCGGCAAAACCGCGGCCGGTCACGAAAGTGAACTGCGCCGTCGAGTGGTCAATGCGGTCCGTCGTCATCGACTTCACGAAGGCGACCTCGTCCACAACCTTTGGGAAATGGGGTAATAGTTCTGAAACCGGACGTCCGCTCTGACCATACCTTTTGAATGACCACGGGCTCGCCATCACTTCCTGGGAGCCGTTGATCCTGCGCCCCTTGATCTCAAAGGGTGCGGGCTTGCCGTCGTATTTCACGAGCCCTGGCTTCGGATCGAACATGTCGATCGTGCTGGCCCCGCCGCTGATGTAAATAAAGATTACATTCTTGGCTTTGGGAGCGAAGTGCGGCGCCTTGGGAGTCAGGTCATAGATCCCCGGTACGCTTTCCGAGGCGAAGGCGCTCTCGCGTTGCAGCAGCCAGCTCAGTGCCAGAGCACCGAAGCCGCCAGCCGTTTCTCTCAATGTTTCTCTGCGTGTCAAAAATCTATGCATCACTAATTCTCCGTTGGTTCCTGAATGGTAACAAGTTCGGTACGCCCTCAATAGCTGTACAGGAAATCGTTAGATCCCAGCATGGCCTGCACGAAGAGTCGCAGACTCTTCTGTTGGTCGCTGGTGGAGGACAGCACACTGTGTGCAACCTCAAGCTCTTGCGCAGTCGGCTTGCGCGAGAAGGCCAGTTCATAGGCCCGCTCCAAGGCCGCCCCCAGCTCTCCGCCTTTCTCTTCCAGGACACGGTCCGCTAGAGCTTTGCTGGTTTTCCTCACCAGAGGATTGTTCAACAACACCAGCGCCTGGGTGGGCCTGGTCGAACGGAATCGCTTGTGAACGCTGTCCGCGATCATCGTGGGCATGTCGAACGCATGCAGGAATCCGACCGGCCTGGTGCGCGACTGGGCCAGATAGACGCTGCGGCGGTTCACAGGCCCCTCCGCTTCATCCGGAAGGTACTGACCGTCGGCGGCCTTTTTGATGGGATCGAATTCGCCGAACATGGTCTTGTTCAGCATGCCGCTGGCCGCCAGCATGGAATCGCGGAGGACTTCCGCCTCCAGCCGGAGCGGAGACTTGCGCCAGAGGAGCTTGTTGCTCGGATCCTCCGCCAGTTTCTCCGGGTCCTCCGACGAGCTCTGCCGATAGACGGCCGACAGCATGATCTGGCGGTGCATGCGCTTGATATCCCAGCCGCCTTCGACAAAGTCAACCGCCAGCCAGTCCAGCAACCCGGGATGGGTGGGACGCGCTCCCCGGGCGCCGAAATCATCCGGCGACGCGACGATCCCTTCCCCAAAGTGCCACTGCCACATACGGTTCACGAAAACCCGGCTGGTGAGCGGATGGTCCGGCTGGCTGAGCCACTTCGCCAGCGTCAAACGCCGCCCGGTATGGTTCCATTCCGGGTGCTCCATGGGATCGGGGAACCGGAGCGGATTGTTCGGGTCGTCCAGCACCGTGAGGATGCCGGGCTGCACCTCCGGCCCCGGGGTCAGGTAGTTTCCCCGCAGCAACAGGTAGGTCGGGGAGGCCTCCTTGGACATATCCCACAGCGCCCACATGTAGTTTGCCTCGATCGTTTCGGCCGTGGCCTTTGCGATCTCCGCCGCCTCTTTGGCTAGCTGGGGGAAGATCGCAAACAACTGCTTATCGCTGAGCCCGTTGCTCTCGATATGCAGCGCCTGAACCTGCTCATTGGTGAACTTGTCACCGGCGAACAAGTCGTCTCCAACCGAGTCCTTAATCGAGCTCAGCATCGTCCCGTCTGCTATTTGCTCGCGGACGAAACCGAGGGTCCTTTGGAAGTACCGCCGGTTCCCGGAAACACCGCGCGATTTCTTCTCCATGGTCTGCTGGATCCACTTTTCCCGCTCCTGCGCAGGCATGTCCAAGATGTAGCGGCTCGGCCAGGGGTCGTTTCTGAGATTCGTGGGCAGCCAATTCGACGTGTCAAAGGCCGCATGGAAGGAGGCTTGCAACCTGTAATAGTCTGCCTGCAGAATCGGGTCAAACTTGTGGTCGTGGCACTTGGCGCACCCGATGGTCAGGGCCATGAAAGCTTTTGTCGACGTTTCGGTGGTCTTTGACAACGCGTCATACCATTTGTCTACCTGGTAGATCGACTGGTTGTCGGTGATATCCGCAGTCAGCCGGGTGAACCCGGTTGCGGTCAGCGCTTCGTGCTGCTCAGGCCTGGGCCTCGTGCCCGGCTTATAGTTGACCAACTGGTCGCCCGCCAACTGCTCTATGACGAACTGATCGAAAGGCTTGTTCTTGTTGAACGCTTCGATGACGTAATTGCGATACTTGTACGATACGGGGCGAAAGGCGTCGCCGGCGTCGCCCACCGAATCCGAGTAGCCCCCGACATCGAGCCAGTGCCGGCCCCAGCGCTCCCCATAGTGGGGCGAATCCAGCAGGTGATCAATCACTTTCTTGTAAGCGTCCGGCGACTTGTCCTCCACGAAGGCCTGCACTTCTTCCGGCGTGGGCGGCAGGCCAATCAGGTCGAAATAGGCGCGGCGCATCAGCGTGGGGCGGGCTGCCTCCGGTTGCAGCTTCCAGCCCTTCTCCTCCAGCTTCGCGAGCACAAAGCTATCAATGGAAGTTCTCACCTGATCGGCATTCTTGATCTCTGGCAGGGCCTGCTTGACCGGCTTTTTGAACGACCAGAACTCGCGGACTTCCTCTGTGATCAGGGACGCATTGCGACTCTCGTCCAATTTTTCCTTGGTGGGAAACACTCCGTTCACAATCCAGTCCTTGAGAAATTGTTTATCGGCCGCGCTCAATTCGCTGCCCATCGGCATCTGGCCACTTTCAATCATGGTCCACAGCAAGCTCATCTCCGGATGGCCCGGGGTGATGGGCGGTCCGCTGATGCCGCCCTCCAGCACGCTGTCGAATGTGGTGAGGTCGAGCTCTGCCATGGTCTGGTCGCCGCCGTGGCAACTGATACAGTTCCTCTCAAGAAGCGGCAGAACCTCGTGTTGCCACATTGGCGCTCGAGTAAAAAATTGCGCACTCAGTGGAAGCGCACTTATGGCCAGCACCAGACAGTAGCGGATCCAAGCCGAGCGACGGACCCTCTTGCTGATTAATTTGATCATGACAACCCTCCCACGACGGAGTGGAGTCCTAAAGGACCTTCACCACCGAGCCTAGTGACAACATCAAGAGTCTCACACAACTTATCAATGGAATCAACTATAGAAGTCAACTTTTGAGACTTTTTCACACAGTTAGTATAAATGGAAGTCAACTTTGAAGTCAACTTTTGGGACTTTTGGGAAGGGCAAAAAGGCAAGAACGCAGGAGCTGGACGGGGAGGGCGGCAAGCATCGCACGAACCGGGCGCGACGGGAGAGGAAAGGGGACGCCACAGGGCGCCCCGATGACGCCCCCAACGCAAAAGGTAACTTTGGGGTTTAGGGTTGCGCTGTGGCAAATCGGCAGCCGGTTTGCCGTGCGAAGGACTGCCCGATTCCGTCAGCGGTATCGAATGGCGGATCGTAATCTCCCCTTCGTCAACAAGCACTTCCTTGACGAGCGAGCGTAGCACCTTCTGTCGCTCGATGACGTCGAGTGACGCGGCACCGGCACGCAACCGTTCCCGGAAGCTCTCCAGTGTCTCAGCAATCCGCAGATACCGTTCCCGCTCCTCGGCTGCGGTCTCGATCGCTTCCAGCTCAGCCTCCAGAACCCGCTTCCGGCTGCGAATGGCCGGCATCCGACTGCGCAACTCGTCCAGCCCGATCAATTCCTCCTGGTACGCAGTCACCAGTCTTGCGCCAGCTCGTTCCAGGCGCTCCCGCTCACCTTGCAGCTCCGCCAGCCGACGCCGTTGCGGATCCGTCTCTCGCCCGGCCTCCAGCCGACGCTCCAGTTCAGCCTCGAGCAACGCCGGATCGTCCAGCAGCCGCACCAGCTCCCGCCAGACGACCGCGTCGAACATCGGTAGTAGGCATAGCCGCAACGCCGGCATACCAGCATGCCCTGCAGCAGGGTCGGCTCCTTCGTCCGCCGCGTCGCATGCCGCTTGTTCGCCTCAAGCTGCTCCTGGGCTTGCTCGAACTGCTCCTCGCTCACCAAGGCCGGCACCGGAATCTCGATCCACTCCTCGCGCGGACGCTCAAGCCCGCCCACCTGCCGCCTCGGGAACTTGCCGGGCTTCCGCAAGGGCCGCGTGACCCTCTGCCTCGGGCTGGAGTGTTCATCTTTTCGTGCCTAGGTGGGATAGTGTTGGATAGGCAGTAAGTGAGCACCCGTGAGCCGGGGCCAAAGGAGTACAGAAACAAATGAGTAAACAAGTGAATGTGAAGGCCTATCCGAAGGACTTCAAGGAGCAGGTCGTGAAGCTGGCACAAGTCGGTGACCGCAGCGCAACGCAGATCGCGCGCGAATTCGAGATTTCGCGGGAGTCAGTGCGGCGCTGGGTGAAGCAGACGGAGCTGGATCAAGGCAGCCGCACGGACGGGCTGCGCAGCAAGGACCAGGACGAGCTGGCACGGCTGCGGCGCGAGGTTCGGCAGCTGCGCATGGAGCGGGAGATCCTGTCAAAAGCCGCGGCCTGGTTCGCTCGGGAGACCGACTCGATTCCGTCCGGATCTACGAGTTCGTAAGAGCGCATCAGGCCCAATATCCGATTGCGTGCATGTGCCGGGTGCTGGAGGTCTCCACCAGTGGGTACTACGCGTGGCGCCGGCGGCCGAGCAGCCGTCGGGCGCAAGAGAATGCAATCCTGTCGGGTCGCATCGCGGAGATTCACGAGCAGTCACAGGGGGTCTACGGGTCACGGCGGGTGCACGCGGAACTGCGGGCGCAAGGCGTGGTGGTTTCGTGGCAGCGGGTGGCGCGGCTGATGCGCGCCAGCGGGCTGCAAGGAGTGACGCGGCGGCGGGTCTCGACAATGCAGTCGGACCGCTAGGCGACGGTCGCCCCGGACCGCGTGGAGCGCTGCTTCGAAGCGTCGGAGCCGAACCGGCTGTGGGTGGCGGACATCACGTATGTGCCTACAGTGGAAGGGGTTCTGTATCTAGCCACGGTGCTGGACGTGTTCAGCCGCAAGGTGGTGGGCTGGGCCATGAGCGTGCGCCAGACGGCCGCACTCGTGCTGGAGGCACTGCAGATGGCGATCGACACGCGGGCACCGCGCGAGGTCGTGTTCCATTCCGACCACGGCACCCAGTACACGGCGCTGGCGGTCGCCGCGCGCTGCGACCAAGCCGACATCCTGCGTTCGATGGGCACGGTAGGTGACTGTTACGACAATGCGCTGGCGGAAAGTCTTTTCGCTACGGTCGAATGCGAGTTGCTGCAGCGCGTGCGGCTGACGAACCGGGAGGAGGCGAAGACTGCGATCTTCCGTTTCCTGGAGGGCTTCTACAACCGCCGCCGGCGCCACTCGGCGCTGGGTTACGTGGCTCCCGTGGAATTCGAGCGTTCCTGGAGCGAGGCGCGCGTGGCCGCAACGTAGCGAGGGCCAGCCCCCGCCCCCGCGGAGTTTTTTGGAGGCATAGGGGAATCTATCGACAGGCCGGGTGGGCGAAACGGGCGCCGTCAGCAGCCGGACGCCCCGAGGGCCATCTGTCGATGAGTTCCCCGCTGGCTATTTGTTGTATTTCACTTTGTTTCGACAAAATTCTTCAGATTATTCCGATGCAAGGCCAAGGAATTTTTTGGATTCATTCGCTACTGCAGGAAAGAGTTACAGGCAGCGAGCTTGACTGCGGCTTCAGCCTCTGGAAAGCCTGCAAGCAGAACGGGTTCCGCCCCTTGAACGCAGCTTCCTGCTGGCCTCACGGGAGACTTCTTGATGCCGTGCATCATGCAGAGATCCTGGAGCTGGACGCAATCAGTTACAGGGCCGAGCAGGCGCGCAAGCGGAACAGCACGAAATGCAGTGAAGCGGGTGCCAGCGCACCGGGCCTGGGGCAGTGAATCGGCCCGTCCTCGACCTGTCGGACATGAGACCACAAAGGTGCCTCCAAATCAACCCCATCCCACCCACTCACCACTCAGTCTTAGGGGGGAGAGGCTCTGCCCCCTGCTACCCCTTTCCCGTATGGTAGATCTTGCCCCTATTGCTTCCATAGCGGGCGGCATTGGTCGCCCTCCGGGCTCTCTCTGCCACGCCTGCACCGCGCGGCCCAGAATGAAAATTCTAATTGTCGCTGGGCAGCCGTGAGCGCCCTTAATTCGAACAACGGCCGGACGAATGCATGGAATAATTTGGTAAAATCCGCCGAAATCATGTGAAATACAACACCGGGCCTTGCTTTCAGTGAGCCTGGACACCCGCTTGACCTTGACATCGCTGCTCTTCTCAGCAATCATGAAGTGCACTCGACCTCCGGGACCACTCGACTGCCATAGCTGCCACAGCCCAAACAGTCCGAAACTTCGTAGATACTCCAGCACGCCTTCTATTATCTGTTGGGGGTGTCGCTGCTGCAGTACCTGCACCAGAAGGCCCAGGCGGTCTGGCCGACCCTGACCATGGAAGGGCTCAAGCACGAACTAGGGCAGATCCAGCGCATCGATCTGCTATACCCGCCACTGGGCGAGAAGGGACCGCCGCGCGTCGCGACCGTCACTTCCAAGCAAACCCTGACGCAGACTGCCCTGGCCTCCGAACTGCAACTCGACGAACTGCTCAAAGCGGCCGGTGGGTAATACAACCCGTCGCCGCATAACCGCCGCGGACTCAGTACATTACAAGTGCGGATTCTGGCCTTCTAGTAAAGTACCGCTAGAAAGCTGGAAGAGCCAGAAATATTATAATAATGTACAGATCGCTGCTTGACATTCCCAATGCCTTCCGTTAAAGTACATAGCGATGTTCCAAGAGGGGCTGGGCGTGTCGTGCTGTGAGTGGTCTGACCATTCACTCCGACAACAGTTCAGCAAAGGAGCACGCAAGGCGTTTAGGCGTCACTCAGAGGGTCTCGTCTTCATCTATGTTGCTTGACCAATTAATGAAACAAGAGGGTACTGTGTCAAATCTATTATCAACATTGAGAATCTTACGGCCAGCGGCGATCGTTTTGACGGTTTTGTTGTTGGCTGGTTCCGGCGCCTCGCTTCGCGCGCAGGTGCTGAAAGCCCAAGTTTTGGGAACAATCAGCGACACTTCGGGAGCGGTAATCCCGGGGACGCAAATCGTCCTCACGGAAATGCAGACGAACTCAATCCGCGCGTCGCAGACCAACGAGAGCGGCTTGTACGTCTTCACCAACCTCGATCCAGGGCTGTATCAGGTCGAGGCTGAAACAGAAGGATTCCGCAGAGCGGTTCGGGGTGACATCGATGTGCGGCCGAATACCACTGTGCGTGTGAACATCGAGTTGGAGCCGGGCGTCGTCACGGAAGTGGTGACGATCACCGACACGATCCCGATTCTGCAGACCGACCGTGCCGACACGGGAGGGCAACTCGTGCGCCAGCAGGTGGCAACCATGCCCTTGGGCTTCAACCGCAACTATCAAGGCCTGTTAAGCACGGTGCCCGGAATCAACAAGCCAATCCGGCACCATTCGCGCTTTTACAACTCCCAAGACAACCTGTCGGTACGGGTCAACGGGCAAGGCCGGCAGGATAACAACTTCCAGATCGAAGGCATTGAGAACAAGATCGACAACGGCAACCTGACGGCTCTGGTGCCGCCGGTCGAGGCCATTCAGACGGTCGACATCAGCACGAGCAACTTCGACCCGGAATTCGGCCAAGCCGCGGGCGCTGTCATCAATGTCACGCTGCGTTCCGGCACCAACGAGCTTCACGGCAGCGTGTTCAATTTTCATCGCAATGACAACATCCAGGCGGCCGAGGCGTTCGCCACCAGCAAAGCGCCGACGACGTATAACCAGTTCGGCGGAACAGTGGGCGGCCCCATTGTGAGGAACAAGATGTTCATCTTTGGAGACTACCAGGGAAGCCGCGATAACCTGGGGGAAAACAATCGATTCTCGATCCCCAACGAGGCGTTCCGGCAAGGGGACCTGAGCGAGGGCGGAACGCCGATTTATGATCCGCGGACAGGAAACCCCGACGGCACGGGCCGCACGGCCTTTGCGAATATGCGGGTTCCCGACAGCCGCATCAGCCCCGTTGCAAGGACGTTGGCCGGGTTCTTACCCCCGACTACGTTGGCAGGCACGTCGACCAATTGGGAAGGCAACACCACCAGCACGAAGTCGTTGAATGCATTTGATGTGAAGTACGACTGGAATATGACCGACAACGACCGTTTCATGTTCCGCTACAGCTATCAGAAGGCGAACGTGGTCGATGACGGAATCTTCGGCCCTGGTGGGATCTACGGAGGGCCGCGCAACAACGGCTTTTTGGGCAGCGGCCCGGCACGGACCCAAAGCCCCGGCCTAGGTTTTTCCCATATCTTCAGCCCGACGTTCATCACCGAGGTGCGTTTCGGCATTGTCCGCAACCGCAACGACGCCATCAACACCGACAGGGGTTTGACGACCTCGGCGGATATCGGCATCCCGGGTGTGAACCTCGGGGACCCGTGGACGAGCGGTCTGACCGAGATCCGGATTCCCGACATCACCGGCAACCGTCCCATGCTGGGCTTTTCTGGAAGTCTGCCGTGGGCCCGGTCGGTGACCTCGTTCGGCATCGTCAACAACTACACCTTGACGAAGCAGAACCACATCTTCCGCTGGGGTTATGACATCCGGCGGGAACGCAACGACCTGCTGCAGACGGCTCCGCCGCGTGGCCGCTGGTCCTTCGATTCCGGACAGACGGCTCTGAACGGCGGCCCATCGGACGGCTTCGGCAATTCCATGGCGTCGTTCTTACTCGATCTGCCGGACCGGTTGGTGAGAGGCGTCCCGTCGCGTTTCCCCACGCGGAGAGCAATCGTCTACAACTTCTACTTCCAAGACAAATGGCAGGTTACCCAGAAGTTGACGTGGGATTTGGGGTTGCGTTACGAAATCGAACCCGGGCAGGTGCCGCGGTTTGACGGCGGGTTCGCCAACTACATCTACACCAACAACACAGTCGAAATGGCAGGCCTTGGATCGATTCCCAAGAACATGGGCGTGCTAACGCACCATGGTTACGCCCCACGGATTGGGATGGCCTATCGGATCAACGAAAAGACGGTTATCCGAAGCGGGTATGGGATCAGCTTCTGGCCACGGGGCGCTTCCGGCCGGCAGTGGCCGATAAGATCGAGTGCTGACTACAGGCCTTTGAATGACTTTACGCCCGCTGTCGACGGAACAACAGTGCTTGGGATGGGCACCACCGGGATTCCGCTTACGGCGTTTCCCGATGTCCCCGCAAGCGGGGTGATAACCGATTCCCCTCTGTCGAACAACTTCACCCACACCCAGCCAGATCGGCCGAAGGGTAACGTGCAGTCCTGGAACTTCGCTTTCCAGCGAGCGCTTCCGGAAAATTTCTCGTTTGAAGCCGCTTATGTAGGCAGCCACGGGACCAACAAGGACGTAGGCGTCAATCTCAATGCCGGCCAGGTCCCCGGTCTGGGATCCCGCGGACAGATGTTCAGAACGCTCTATGGCAGGTCTGCCCGCGTAGACGTCCGACTGGGCACGCATACCTACTACCACGGTCTCCAAGCCAAGTTAAACCGGCAGTTCAGCGACGGCTTCAGGTTGACGACCTCCTACAGCTTCCACAAATCGACCGGCTTTTGCAGTGATCGCTGCAGCTCTTCGGTTGACGGTCTGAATTACTTCCACCTCAACAAAGGGCGGGCCGATGAGGATTACACCAACATATTCGTCCAGAGCTACATCTACGAGTTGCCGTTTGGGCCCGGAAAACCGTTCCTGCAATCGGGAGCCGGACGCTGGCTGCTGGGTGGCTGGCAGTTGAATGGCTTCCTCACGCTGCAGTCGGGTGCTCCCATCAACATCACCATCAGCGGATCGTCGCTCCAAATGCCTGGGAACACGAACCGGCCCGATCTGATCGGCTCGGGGGAAGTGGAGATCCTAGGCAATATCGGGCGCGGGTCGAAATTCTTTGATGTCAGCCGGTTTGGCCAGCCTGCGCCTGCGAGGTTCGGCACCGTGGGCCGCAACATCATGCAAGGTCCTGGAGTGGTCAATTTCGACTTCTCGTTGTTTAGAAACTTCGATTTCCGAGAATCGGTGAGGTTCCAGCTCCGGATCGAGTCGTTCAACTTCACCAACACGCCGCAGTTCGTGAACCCTAGCGGGAATTTCTCGGGCAGCAGTTTTGCCGAAGTAACGCGGACCTCGCCGAATTTGTCTGATCCTCAGGCGAGGCGCTTCCAGATCGGTCTGAAGCTGTCCTTCTGATCTGAAGCTGTCCGGTTGGCTGAGGGCGTTTGGTCCGCGGGTCTTTACCCGCGGGCTAAACGCCTCAGCGCCGGCGGGTAGGCATGCCCCTAAAGCCCTCGAGCACCGCCCCGCTAACCAGATGCTGATGAACATGTTGGACCCCGACGGCGCGCTTACGGAACTAATGAAACCCCGCAGCGTTGCCCCAAGCCCGTCCGCAGCCGCTGCGTTTCACCTGCAAAGGCCGAAATCATGACCAGACGCGTTTTTCTTGCGGCAAGTGCCGTCTCCATGGCATTCGCGGCAACCCGCCGGGAGCCGATGCCGCTTGGATTCAACACCTACTGCCTGCGCTCGATGGGCTGGGATGATGCCACGGTTCTGCAGTACGCCGCGGATCAAGAACTGGATGCGATCTTCCTGCAGGGCTCCAACGACCCGCGCGCAATGGACCCCGCTCATTGGCCCCAAGTGAAGGCCCGCGCCGCCGATCTGGGTTTACACTTGGAAACCGGTGGAGGAGCCGTCCTGCCGCGAACAGCGGACGAGTTTTCCTCGAAAGTAGAGACGCTGCGATCGCACATCACGCGAGCCAAGGCTCTTGGTTCTCCCTTGGTCCGCTGTCTGATCGCTTCCAACCGCGCTTCTCTGCCGCCAGGACCTATCGAAAAACACATCGAGACGATGGCGCGGTTGCTCAAGACGGTTCGCTCACAGGTGCTTGACGCGGGCCTGAAGCTGGCGGTTGAGGTGCACAAGGATTTGCAAGCGTGGGAATTCAAGATGTTTCTCGCAGAGGTCGGAACCGACTTCGTGGGAATCTATTTGGACACCGGCAATCCGGTGTTCGTCTTGGAGCACCCGCTCACCACGGTCGAGACCCTCGCGCCCTACGCGCTCACCCTGCATTTGCGGGATTCCATCGTCTATGAGCATCCCCGCGGAGTTGCTGTTCATTGGGTTCCGCTGGGCGAGGGCGTGGTCGACTTTCACGAGATCATGGCGCGCGCCCGCGAGTTGTGCCCGGATGTCTATGTTTATGCAAAACCGATTACAGGGCGCCCGGCGGAAGTGATTCCCTACTTGGAACAGGACTTCTGGAAGGCCTACCCGCGGGCTCGCGCCGCCGACTTGGCCCGCTTTCTGTCGTTGGCCAAGAAAGGCGTCCCCTACGATAAGCCCATTGTGAATGAGGATCTGCGTGGGCGCCGGCTGCCCGATTACCTCATCCCGGCCATCCAGGTTCAGCAACGCGATCACATGGAAAGAAGTCTTGAATACGCCAAGAAAGTGCTCGACCTCGGCGTGCGCTGGAGGGGCTGAACTACCGCTTCTTTCTTGCCGGACGGGCTGCCCGATCCGGGCTTCGCTGCGTCTTTTCCATCGGCTGTTCTCGGCTCGAATCCGCGCTGGAAGAACCTGAACCCAACTGCCGTGCGGCGATAAAAACGGCAACAACGAGAGCCGTTGCGCCGAGTGGCACGAGTAAGATACCTAGCCCGGGATCACCGGAGTAGATAACGACACCGCCCAAAAAGAATCCCGCGGGAAGCAAAATCCCTGCCGTCACCAACAGGCGCGAGGCGGTTTGCAGGCTGGTGATGTTGACCTTGCTTCGTGGAACCGATACGCCGAAAACGATATTGATCAGTGCCAGAAGGGTACCGTGGGCGTGAGCGAGCGTCCACATTTCACGCCGAACCTCCGTGGAAACGCTGACGTACCAGCCGACCTTGAAGCCGTGCAGCGCTTCCAGAAAAAAGCCCAAGCTGAGAAATGCCAGCAGGGCCCACCAGCCGAATCGCAGATTCCGTTGGGCGAATGTGCCGTCTCCGCCCGAATGTTGGCTTTGCTTGCGTTCCGCGGCCATCGCGTTATTCAACTAAGTAAATCGGGCGCTGGTCCCGCGAATCCAGCAGCCGCCCGGCCTGATCCGAGCGCAACGTGCCGTCGGGACGAATCAATACCCGGCCCCCATCACCGCGCCAAGGGGTGTCGGAGGGGAGCTTCCACAGGTGCATCGCCCTGCTCACCGCTCGCCGGCGTTCCGCGGGAGGAGCTAAGTAATCATACTGGAAACTCGCGAATCCCGGCACGCGGCCTAACGAGCGGCTGCCTATGTAGCGGACCGCATCGTAGGGGTCATCGAGAGCGCGCGCCAGAAACGGGGCCATCCAATCGGCGCGCGAGGCCGTTTGGGCAGGTTCCCAACCCATGTGCCAGGCGAGAATGGCGCGCGCCCCCGCGTCCCCTTGCAAGAGTCCGAGAACTCCGGCGGCTACAGTCCGCTGGTCTCCCTCGACGGCGGCTTCCGCGGCATCGTACCAGTCGGAAAGATGTTCCTGTGTCCAGGCCAGGGTTTGATCAAGGTGGCACAGGTTGCAGGCATTCGTGCGGCCCGACTCGAGATCGCTCGAGACGGAGGGGTTGCTGATGCGGTGGCTTCGCACCGCCTTCAGCAGTCCGTAGGTCGTGTGAGGCATGTGGCAGTTGTAACAGCGGCTGCCGCTGGATTGTACCGCGTGGCGGGTATGCTTTTCGATGTCCTGCTGGAATTTCTCGTGGCACTGCAGGCAAGCCTGGTCCCCATCCATTTCCGGTGCCAGTTGGTCGTTCGGGTCGCTGCCGTGCATGGAATGGCACGAGATGCACGAAAACTCACCGCCTTGATAGCAAGGTGACTCGAGCAGCCCGTTGTACTCGCGTCCCGCTACGCGGACTTCTCCGTCCGGCCAAAACCATTCGTCCAAAGTGCGCTGGTTGCCCTCGATCCAGCTTTGGAAGAGTGGGGATTCCGAGACCGTCTCTCGGCTCACCACATAGGTCGATTCACGCAACTCGCCTCCGGCACGGTAAGGCGATCCGTCCTCGAGGGCCTGAGCCCAATCCGCGAAAGTGTAGTTGGTGTTCACGGAATGGCACTGCCCGCAGACTTCGGACGATCTTGCAGCCTCTAAGCGCTCGGGCTGCACGGCGCTCGGATCGACACCGGCCGATAGGTGGAACTCGTATCTGCGAAGCGGGTTGCGGTTGGCCGCGACGTGATCGGCGCTCGGCCCATGGCACGCCTCGCATGCGATTCCGACTTCGGCGGTGTGCGAGTCCGGGGCGCCCAAACGGTTTGATTTGATCTCGCTCACCGCATAGCCCGGGGCGCCGCCCGTGCTGTGGCAGGGCATGCAGTCGCGGTTCCAGGCCTTGCGGAGTTCCACTTCGTTTGGAGGAATCAGGAAAATCGAGACCCGCGGCACCCACCTTTTCTCCGCAATCAAATAGGCGAAAGGAAGCATGTAAAGCTCACGGCCCGACCCGCTCGAGTACCAATAGAGCTGGTAATGGTGGGACCCCGTCGACATCACGATCCGCCGTCGCACTCGCGGAAGCCGCGACGCCATTTCGCGCGCGAGAGAGGTGTCCCCGCGCTGCGCGGCCGCGATCACTTCGTCGACCCCGTTCGGGTCGGACAGCTCGACCCAGAACTCTCCGTCCCTCCGCGAGAGGTTGTAGGGGCGGCCATCGAACCATAGCTCTAGGTCTTCGAAGTCCGCCAGAACCGTGTCGGGTCCCACAACTTGAGTCATGGTGCGGTGATAGCTGGCGTGCCAGGTGGCGTACTCCTGGGGGTGGCACGAGCGGCATTCGTTCGAAGAGACGAAACCCGAAGCCTGGGCTCCGTTCGTCTCCTTGAGCTGAAGCGGCCTTTGGCCGGCCGGCGGAGATCGCAGGGGCGGCGCCCAGGAAGCCAGCGCAAAAACCCCGGCGGCCAATAGCACAGCCGCAAAGAAGACGGGCAGGGTCTTGCGGCTCCTCAAGACCAGAGGAAGGAGCGAGCCCAGAAGTACAATCGCACAAAGAACGGTCTCGGTAGACAAATCACATTACCGGCACGGCCCGCTGCCGGTTCCCAAGGTTTTTATCTTAACTTAATGGATAGGCGGCTCCGCGAGAAAAACCGACAAAACCGCTGCTGCCGATAGCAGCACAGGGCCGGGATCTGGCGATTCCGGAAATAACCCGTTGCTTCCGAGGCGGGCTGTAAGCGCGTCAACGGGCCCGCGGAGCAAATGTTCCCGCATCGTCTACGGCCACACCAATGCTGGCTACCTGAAGAAGACTTCCTTCACTTGCCCGAGGAACTTGACGACCCTCTCGACTCTCTCCCTGGTCGTAGCTTCCCGGCCGAGCGCTTCGATGGGCAGGAAGCCATGATACCCGACTTTTTCGACGATAGCCTTCAATCTGGGCAGATCAATCGGCACGGCTTTCTCGCCGTACCAGACCTGTTCCTTGATCTACCAGGTACACGCGTAAGGCACCAACTTTTCGATTTCTTCATAGACGTCGTGCCGACGCAGACTCCCAACATCAAGAATCACGCTGAACCACTCTGAATTGACCGCCTCGACAACCTGAATTGTTTCGTCCGCGGTCTTCAGAAAATCGTCATGATGTTGCAGTCCAATGATAACGCCGTGCTCTTTTCCGTACTCGGCGCACTCCCGGAAAGCCGGAATCATCCACTCCAGAGTTCTCTCGAAAGTAGAACCTTCCGCCACCTGCCTTCCAGAAAACACCCGAACTACACCCGATCCAAGCTTTTCGGCAACATCAACCCAGTCCTTGACCAACTGAATGTGCCCTTTTCGGCTCAGAGGGTTAGCCAGAGCAAAGTCGTTTCGAACGCCGGTACCGCTGATAGTGACGCCGTTCAGGAAGGCTCTTCTCTTCAAGTTGTAAATGGTTTCGTCGCCCGGAGCTTCCGGATAGCCCGGGAAGTAGTAGCCCGTCATATCGACTCCGTCAATCTCATGCTCCGCGCAGAAGTCGACGACGTCATTGATCGTCATCTCGCCCGCCCGCAGCGGTCTGCTAAAGGAATACGCGTTGAGACCGAGCTTGAGGCGAGTGCCGCTGCGCCGTTTTATCTCTCCGATCGCAAAAACTGTGTCGGGCAGTGCTGCTGCGGTTGAAAAAGCGGCAATGCCCATCGACTGCTTTAAAAAATTTCGACGTCGCATGTTATCTTCCATTAGTTGCCTGTTCGTGATTGTGAAGCTGGAATAGCAAACCTAAGCGAGAATACCGGTGACAGCCGGGTGGGGGGGGACTCCTCACCATTTGTCAAGGCCAAAAGAGCTATAAAAAGGGGCAGCTACTCCCAGTGGACCTAGCGAGACTTCACCAGGGGAAAAACCCGAGTCATTCCCAAAATGGCTCTTGAGGCACCGCCACGTTTCCCGTGGCGGTCTGCCTGCTGCCAGGCTCCTGCAGTCAGGGGAGGCGCTACGCCCTCCCCCGAACCCAATGGCATTCGTTTAACGGCCAAACAGTATTCGTTTAAGGGTTCAAGGGGAATTCCGGCGCAGCGGGCCGGTTTTTCGCGCTTCAGGCTGTGGTTGCAGTTGCGGTTGCCTTGCTGGACCTCCATTTGCTGGCGGGTTTCCGGGAGAGGCGCGGGAAGGAGCGGTTCGGGCGCTGGCGGCACGCGGCGATGCCGGCGAGGATCCGCTCGACGGTCTTGCCCAGCATGGCGGCGTGCTCCAGGAACAGCCCTTCCAGGTGCCGTGCCACGGTGCGTAGGCTGCTCTTGAAGTTCGCCTGCATCGCCGGCTTGCCCGGGTCGGCCCGGAAGCTCTCCTCGCTGCGGTTGGTGAACAGCCGGGCCAGGGCGATCAGACTGAAGTGGGCGAACAGCTCCTGCTGGACCGTGCGCTCGGTTTGGCCGTGGAACTCCTCCACCGTCAGCAGCTGCTTGGAAATCTTGTACAGTTCCTTGATGCTCCAGCGGCCGTGGTACAGGTCGGCGAGGTCCCGCACGCTGTAGCGCTGCCGGTCCAGCAAGGTGGTGGTGAGGGTGTAGGTGGAGGGGAGTTTTTCGGTCATGTCGGCGGCTCCTGGTCGGTAAAGCAGTGTGGCGGACGTCAAAATAGGAAGCAGCCGCGGCGGCGTTTGTGTCAGGAATCCGCCCGATGAGGCGAGACCGGATACACCGTGAGGTTATGAAATCAGGAAGGTTTTCTTCCGTTAGAGCGACGGCGGCCGTCGGCCGGAAGGGCATCAACGATGCGTCAGGTGTGATTGATAACACACCGTAATTGGCATTAACTGCATATCATGAGTCAGGGCGGTTGATTTGATTCTGACAAGTTCCGTAGCACGAGGAAAGCCTCAAGTTTCCTGCTGGATGCTGGCTGGGTTCTTGTTGTGTGTGCTGCTTCCTGATACGCTTCAGGCGCAGCAGGATCCAAAGTCACGGATTCAGGAACTTCTCACGGATGACAATGATCCGGCGATGTTTCTATTTGTTTGCCCCATGGATCCGGACATCCGAGCGGCAACACCAGGAACTTGCTCCAAGTGCGGAATGAAGCTGGTGCTTGGTCTTCCAGATGCAGCAGAGTATCCCATTCTATTGCGAACCGAACCAACTGCAGTTGAGGCAGGTGAGCCGATCGAGTTGCAGTTTGAAGTGATTCAACCCGACTCTGGCGAGAGACAAATGGAGTTTGAACTGGTTCATGAGAAGCTGTTCCACTTGTTCTGGGTCAGCCATGATCTGGAAGTATTTTGCCATCTTCATCCAGTACTGGGTGAGGACGGCATCTTCCGTTTGAACACTTCCTTCAGCAAACCCGGCATATATCGTCTGCTGGGCGATTTCTATCCAGCTAACGGTACCCCGCAGTTGATGCCCATGACTCTCACGACCAGGGGATTTGAGGAGCCACTTGAAACCCTGTTGCCACAACTTGAGGAAGATCGTCTAGCGAAGAAGGATGTCAATGTCAGGGTTGTCTTGCGGACGGAGCCTGCTGCCCCTCGGGCTACTTTCAAGACACTGTTGTTTTTCGAGCTCAATACATCCCAAGGACTTCAAAAATATCTGGGGGCATGGGCACATATGCTTGCTGTCAAGGATGATCTGGTTTCGATGATTCATGCACATCCAGCGATCGCAGATGGAGGCAAGCGCATCCAGATGAATATCATCTTCCCGGAACCGGGTATGTATCGTATCTGGATACAGGTGCAACGCCGTAACAAGATCAATACGATCCCATTCACAATTCAGGTGAAAGGGCTAACTCTGTAGGAACAATATTCTGGACATCGCAAACTCTAACCCCATATGGGCTGACTGCTACTCGTGGTTTGAGAAAAATGCAAGAGCTGAACTGTTGGGTTCGGCATGGAATCACTCCCACCATGATTCCAGGCAAAATCCGTCTTCAAGAACCTTCCCCGTTTGTACGAACGGCAGATGGCCAGAGCCGGGCTATCAAAGCTGCACGGCTTCTGGCATGCCTACGCACAGGTGCGCTATGAAGAGCTCACCGGATGGAAGGCGCTGTAGTTGATGGGCCGGTGGCTAAGGTGCTAACCCTTGGCCAAAAGGTGATGGGTCGCCAGGAGAGCAGGACAATCAGCTAATAGCCAGCTCATATTCATGAGCTGTTTTTATAGTCAATGTAGGATTGTGAAGGGTATTCAGAAAACGGCGCAACGGAGTAGATAGATTTTTATCCCTGGGTGATGCGTGCAGTAACGATGCCGACATGGTTGCACAAGAACTCGCAGAATACGGACAACTGTCCTCGCCGATGGTACTCGAACTCGGGTTCAAGCAGATCCCGGACTACGGCATCCCGATGCTGAGCGAGATCATTCCGCTGCACAGCAGGGCGTTCGCACTGCTTGGCCTCGGACCGCGCTCTACCCCCGCTCTAGCACCTCCCTGCTGATACATATTCCCCTCAGAAACCCCTGCCACCTAGTCAGAAACTGTATTGTCGAGAAAGGGCTAAGTGCTGCACTCCACAGGATCACCGCTCGCAGTTGGGTCCTTGCTACTGGCTCCCGCCATCATCGCTGGGCGAGGGGCGGTGACGGTTGCGATCGCCTGCTGCAGGAGCCTGTAGAAGAACATGCTGCGGGACCCTCGGCCAGAGTCCAGCAGGACTGGCTTCTGGCAGGATAAAGACAAGAACATAGCCGAAAGAGATCTCAATGCAACCGATACTCATTGCGGCGGCAGCAGTCGCAATTCTATTGACCGCGCCGGACGCTACTCTCGCTCAGGCGGCGGATGGACACCTCGTCGGCATCGTCCTGGACCAGACTGGCGCAGCAGTTCCAGGCTGCGCCGTGGCAGCCGAGAATCTTAATACCGGTGTGAGATGGAACAAGGAGACTGACGAGCTTGGCGCGTACCGTTTCAACAACCTCCCTGTCGGGCAGTACACGCTGTCCGCCGAGTCGGAAGGCTTCGCGCCGACAATCCTGTCCGGTATCGCCATTGCCCTCAACCGCTCGACCACTCTCAACGTCACCCTCGAGTTGGGCCAAGTTCAGACGGAAGTCGAGGTCACAGCGGCAACGGCGCAGATCGACACCACCTCGTCTTCAGTCGGAGGCTCCTTCGATTCCCGCCAAGCGCTCTACAGCCCCAGCTCCGACATAGCCCTGGGGGTGCTCAACCTCTCTCTGCAAGGTGCCGGCGTCGCTTCGAGCGGAGGCACCGGCCTGGGGCAAGGCCCGTCGATCGGCGGCCAGCGTCCCCGCAACAACAATTTCATGGTGGAGGGCGCCGACAACAATGACAAGGGCGTCACCGGGCGAGTCGTCGACGTGCCGAACGAGGCAGTGGCCGAGTTCTCCCTCCTCCAGAACCAGTACAGCGCGGAATTCGGCCGCTCCACCGGCGGGCAGTTCAACACGGTTGTCAAGAGCGGAACCAACGAGGTCCACGGATCCCTGTACGAGTACTTCTCGAATCGTCATCTGAACGCGCTTGACGAGTCCAACAAACGGAGAGGGATTCTTGAGAATCCGCGCCTGGACGACAATCGATTCGGGGGCACAATCGGCGGTCCCGTCATCCGGAACTGGCTTTTCTACTTTGGTACGTTACAACTGAATCCGGTCGGAGTCGCCTCCGCCCCAGGCCGCTCTTTCTCTTCGCCAACGGCCGAGGGTTTCGCCGCCCTGGACCGCATTCAAGGCCTTTCGAGCACGAACCTCGAGGTCCTGAAGCGTTACGTTCCGCTGGCTCCGGCCGCCGACCGCACTACGACGGTGTCGGGCACGGAGATTCCGATCGGTGTATTGCCGATCAACGTGCCCGCGTACGAAGACAACAGCTCCGGGCTGGTCAGCGCGGACTACACCGGGGTGCGAGGGGACCAAGTGCGCTTCCGCTACATCCGTAACGCGTCCGTTGCGGTGGACCCGGGCGCGGTCCCTGATCTGCCGACGTTCACGAGCGAGAGCGTAGGCAGCTGACACCTGGCGTCGCTCTCGTATTTCCGCACTCTCTCGCCCGATTGGTTCAACGAGACCCGGCTCGCTTACACTCGCTCGTTCGACAATCTGCCGTCGGGCGATTTCGAGTTTCCGGGGCTGGACTCCTTTCCGAACATCACGATCGAGCAGGATCTCGACATCCAGATCGGCCCGTACCTTAGCACGCCCCAGCAGGGAGTCCTTAACACCTACCAGATCGTGAACAACTTGACGTTCCTCCGCGGGCGCCACACGCTCAAGTTCGGGGCGGACGCCCGCCGGAACATCACCTCCGAACTGTTTGTACAGCGACAGCGAGGCGACTACAACTACTCCACGCTCGCGCGCTACTTGCTCGACTTGAGTCCCGATATCCAAGCCGAGCGCAATACCGGCGGAGGCGTGTACCACGGGAACAACACCGAGTTCTACTCGTATTTCAGCAGCGAGACCAAGATCCGACGCAACATCACGCTCACCCTCTGTCTCCGCCACGAGTACAAGGGTGTGCCTTACGGAGACACGCTGCAACAATTGAACGCGATCTCCAGCGTTCCAGGCGTGCTGACTTTCGGCGTACCGAAGGCGCAGAAACGCAACTTTGCTCCCAGGGCCGGACTGGCCTATTCGCCAGGTTTCGAGGGAAAGATGGTCATCCGTGCATGCTTCGGTGTAGCTTACGACACGTATTTCACGAATCTCGGCCAACTCTAGAAGCCGCCACAGCTAGAGAACACATTCCGGGGCGACCCAACGGTCGATACGCCGAACTATCTCGCGAACGGCGGTATTCGCCCCGACCAGCGGCCGGACGAGCTTGATGAGGAGGGGGCTCGCTCGCTCACTTCTACCTACATCCCGGACCAGCACCTGCCTTACTCTCTCCAGTGGAATTTCGGGATCGAGCGAGTCGTCAAGGAGGACTACACACTCTCCGCGCGCTACCTTGGCACCCGCGGAGTCCAGCTCTTCACGCAGACAGTCCTGCCGCTGGCGGCCCGGGCGAATCCTCAGCGTTCCCTTCCCACGTTCTACCAACGTCCGACTCACTCCGAATTGGACGCGCTGACATTGACTCTCGGTGACATCGACGCGCAACCGACATCCCTTCCGGAGTTCGCGAATGCCGGATTCAGCCCGTTTATCTTCGCGTTTCCCAACCGCGGCAACTCGATCTACCACGGGCTCGCAACTGAGGCGAAACGGAGGTTCTCGAACGGCCTCCAGTTCATCGGCGCCTACACCTGGAGCAAGAACATCGACGACAGCACGGCCGACCTCTTCTCGACGCTGCTGTCTCCGCGGCGCCCCCAGGACTTCCAAGACATGCGCGCCGAACGCGGGCGTTCGTTCCTCGACCGCACGCACCGCTTCACAATCGCTTGGGTCTACGAGGCTCCGTGGTATAGGAACTCGCGACGGTGGTTGCGCAAGAACGTATTGGGAAACTGGGTGCTTTCCGGCATGTACACAGCGGAGTCGCCGCAATATGCCACGGTGCAGAGCGGGCTGGACTCCAACCGCAACCTGGACGGTGCCACGGACCGGGTCATGGTCAATCCTGACGGTGCCGACCGCACCGGAAGCGACGTAACGGCGCTGATCAACAGCGATGGGAACGTGGTCGGATACCTGGCCGACAATCCGAACGCTCGCTACGTTAAGGCCGGTGCCGGCGTTCACCCGAACGGTGGGCGGAACACGCTGCCGCTGCGAGGCATCAACAACTTCGATGTCAGCGTGAGCAAGCGGCTTTCGATTGGAGAGTCCAAAGTGGTCGAGTTCCGGGCCGCGTTCTACAACGCGCTTAACCACCCTCAATTCGCGCCGGGTTCGCTCAGCAGCGTGCGTACGGTTGCTTCCAGAATCACCCGCAACAACCTGATCCCCGGGCACCCAGTGTTCGACCAGCCCGACCAAGTCTATGACAGCCATGCTCGCGAAATCCACTTGGTCCTGCGGTTCACGTTCTAGCACCGCGTGGGACCGCGGCGGCTCTTTGCGCCCGAGCGGCTCCTGGAGAATGTCCTTCACGACCTTGCCGTTGACATCGGTGAGACGAAAGTCACTGCCCTGGAAACGGTACGTGCGCTTGGTGTGGGCGATGCTGAACAGGGGCAGCACTTTAGCGTGCAGGTCGTGGACAGTGACCACGTTCTCGACGGCGTTGTAGCCGAGTTTGTTCGTCGCCCCTTAGCTGTGTCCGCCCTTGACTCCGCCGCCCGCCATCCACATCAAGAAGCCCTTGATGCGAAGGTCGCGGCCTAGCAGCGCGGGATTCGAGCCTTGGGATATGGGCGTCCTGCTGAATTCGTCACACCAGGAGAGTTGTCTGCGGCTGATCCTGGTGCTCGCCGTGGCGACCCATGAACGCTGGCTGGATGACAACCGCTACCCCAACATGGAATACCTGTGAGAACGCAACAAGGAAGCGCTTCAGCAAGCCGCTTGAGGACTCTCCGAACGGCTCGAGCTCACTCTCGTCTCAAGGTTTTCAACACGTCAGCCCTGCCAATCTCAATTTTGCAAAACAGACTTGACACAACCTCCAGGGGTCGTGGTTGCAATTCTTAGACGTGTCCACGCTGCAAACAACAGTATCAAGAACCAACCAGCGGCAGAAGCTCGACACGCTCGCGATCATATCGTCAGCCGGTCCATCGAAACCAGTTATACTGGTCGTGCGTCATATACAGAAAGAGTCGCTCGATAGCAGGCCTTGGCGTTGGCACACAATTCCATGTGGACCGCATTCCTCCGCGTGAGATACCATGGCATCAGCAGACCGAGACGAGGCGAACATGTCCCAATTCACACGACGATCACTCCTACTGGCCACCACCGCCAGCCTTCCCGCGATCGCTGCGGATCGATCGAGCCCTGTATTCGAGATTATGCACACTGACGAAGAATGGAAGAAAATCCTCACTCCGGAGCAGTATCACGTGCTGCGCCGACAAGGCACCGAGCGGGCGGGCACGAGCCCGTTGAACAGCGAGAAGCGCGCTGGCACATTCCTCTGCGCTGGCTGTGATCTTCCGGTGTACTCATCGCAGACGAAATTCGACAGCAGAACCGGCTGGCCCAGCTTCTGGGAGTCGGTCGAGAAATCGGTCGGGACTAAGACCGACCGAGCGTTCTTCATGACGCGCACAGAGGTTCACTGCAGGCGCTGTGGCGGGCATCTCGGGCACATTTTCGACGATGGCCCGCCACCGACAGGCAAGCGCCACTGCATCAACGGCGTGGCACTGAAGTTTGAGGTGGCGCAGTGAGGAGTGGGACATGAGAATCTTCGCGATTGCAGTTCTGATGGGACTTGTTACGACAGCTGCTCAAACGGCAGAGGCACAGCAGCCAGAAACTAAAACGGCCTTTGCCGTCTTCGCTGGCGGCTGCTTCTGGTGCATGGAGCCCCCATTCGACAAACTCGATGGTGTTCTCTCAACCGTTTCGGGCTACATAGGTGGCTCCGGAGAGGACGCGTCATACAAACGGGTCTCGTCTGGACGGACTGGACACTACGAGGCTCTCCAGATCGAGTACGATCCTGAGAAAGTTGATTATGCCATGCTCCTCGAAGTATTCTGGCGTAACGTGGATCCCTTTGACCCCAACGGTCAGTTCTGTGACAAAGGGCTCCAGTACCGTGCGGCGATTTTCGCGCTGACTGACGAGCAGCGGCAGCTGGCCGAGGAGTCGAAAGCGATACGAGCCGACCAGAAGTCTAGTCATGGTGAGATTCAGACCGAGATCCTGCCGTCAGCGAAGTTTTACCCGGCCGAAGCCTATCACCAGAACTACTACAAGAAGAACGCAGTGCAGTACAAGTTCTATCGCTGGAACTGCGGTCGTGACAGGCGGTTGAGGCAAATCTGGGGGGAAAGCTAGTAGAGTCGCCTCAGGGTCCTCTCCCGTTCGTCCGCGAGGCAAGTCAGTCCGCACGGCACGCTTCGGCAAATCTTAGTTGGCGCGATTGAAGGCATAGAATCCGAGACGCAGCGGCTCGCCTTCCGCTCCGGTCATTGGTTCCGGCTCTGACCTTCAACTGTACGCGGAAGACACCCAAGGCATGCGCGGTGAACTCTTTGATCCACAGGGCACTGGACCATCCGGCGATATTGATCCCCGTGAAGTATAGGCCTGTCTCGTCTCCTTCCCTGGTCCAGAACTTGGCCAGCGGCAGATCCTTTCCGATGGACGCACGGTCTGGCTCAAAGCGCCGCTGCGGTACGCTTGGCAGGGGCACAATGCGGTCTGCGATATCAATGTCGACCAGCTGAAACGCATCCAGATGCCCGGGTGTTAGATGCGTTTCCTACGACATCGTGTTGAATTGCTGGTCTGCGCAGTCGTCCAGAAAAGTCACCGGTAGCCGGATTTCCCGAATATGGAACAAATCTCGCAGCGTATTAACACACTCGATCCGATTCAGGCGCTGCGCCGAACGAGCACGCGCCTGGGCCCGTTGATACTGGCAGAGCCCAGGAGGGCAAGTAATCTCCCGTCACCCATGCGTATGACTCCCCGTTCTTGTGAACGGTCGTCGGCCGGAGCGGTTTGCGCAGTCCTACCGGCGGATCTGGTTCAGAGTCACGCCTACTACGAATCCACGAGGCGTGAGTGGGCTGCGACAGCTGCGGAACTCCCTAACGGTTCCGTGCTGCAACGCATCGGCAGTGGGAGGGTGACTCCTCGGCTGCGCGGCATGTCGGACAGCGACAATCGGACGAGCGGTGGTAGACTGTCCGGTGGATGTCGGTAGAATCCAGTGCAGCCGTAGCACCTTGGCCGCACCTGACGGTCAATTACCAGTTTTTCCTGGCCAACTGAGTCTCGGGGATGTCGATTCTCAATTGGAATGGCCTTGACGACGGAGAGTTGTCCATTGACGGTAGCAATCTTGCCGGGGAGCAGAATCGGGTGAGGAGTGGCCGCCCGGACACCTAGTCGGACCATGCACTGCGCCAGGTAAAAAAACTGTTGAATCGCAACGACTGATCCTTGGGTGGCGGGGTTATAATTGCGGTGGTTGGACAATCTCAAATGACTGCGTCGAGAACGGTTCTTGTTATGATTTCGCTGATGACCTTGGCGACAGCTGCAGCGGAAACGCACCGATTCGAACCGACGCGCTATCACAACACGTTCTCGTTCGCCCATGAACCGGTCTTGACGATCGTGCCCGGTGATCGCGTCATCACAAGAACGATCGACGCCCGCGGTTTTGACGCTGGGAACAGACAGGTTGGCGAACGCCCGAATCCTCAGACCGGACCCTTCTATGTGGAAGGCGCCGAACCGGGCGATGTCTTGGTGGTGCGATTCGAAAAGATCGAACCGAGCCGCGGTACGGCTTGGTCGAGCAGCGTACTTGCGCCCTACACTGCGGATCCCGCTTTTCTTCGCCACGAAGCCGAGCGTGAACAAACGACCGAGACCTGGGAGATAGACAAGCAACGTGGCGTGGCCAAGGTCGCCTCAGGTTCGATCCGACCTCCAGGCATCGAGGTTCCTCTGCGACCGATGCTGGGATGCGTAGCGGTCGCGCCCGCGAGGAAGGAAGCTATCGCGACCAGCACCCCCGGCACCTTTGGCGGCAACATGGACTATAACGGTATGGTCGTCGGCACCACGCTGATGCTGCCCGTCTCCGAACCCGGGGCTCTACTGTTTGTTGGCGACGGACATGCGCGGCAGGGTGACGGCGAGGTTGTTGGAAATGCGCTTGAGGTGTCAATGGACGTCGAGTTCACCGTCGAGCTCATCAAGGGTCAAGAGATTGGCTGGCCGCGACTGGAAAGTGACGAACATCTGATGACGATCGGCAGCGCCAGACCTTTGTTGCAAGCATTGCAGCACGCGACGACCGAGCTTCAGCGTTGGCTCATGAGCGATTACGGTTTCGATGAACGAGGCTCGTCATTGCTGCTGGGGCACGCCTTGGAATACGACATAGCCAACGTGGTCGACCCCCATTTCACCGTAGTCGCCAAGATCCGCAAGGACCTGCTGCCAGACGGCCCTTAGGCAAGACCGATCATGCCTCGCTTGGGATGATGAAGTCACCTTTTGAATCGCAACGCTTCGGCGAAAGCGATATCGGTGTTATCTGCATCTCCAGTTGACTGACCGATGCAACTTCGATCAACAAGCGGCATCGCGTGTCAAGGGCAGCCCGCGGTACCGCCAGCTCGAACCCTCCGCCGTCTTACAGGATCCGCTTGCGGTTGTGACCGTTGCGATGGTTCCCCAGCACTGGTTCCGGATTCCCTTCCAGGTGGGCCTTCATCTCCGCTTTCAGCGCTCGCTCCGCAACCGCCTTCTTCAGGCCCTCGATCAACTTGCCGCTACGGAACACGTCCCGTGGATCCTCTCCCCCGAGTAACTCGTCCAACAGCTTGTCGCTGATGTGTGCTGTTTGCTTTGCCATATCTCGTCCTCCTTGTGGACTATCCTATGGCTCACACACGTAATTCCTGACAGGCTTATGAAGAGGATTATATAGTTGACGTGACAGAGCATCAGATATTGCAAGACAATAAATGAGACGAATAAGCAAGCAAAGGCACTGGGTAGATCGCATTGCGAGGGCGGCAGCGTCCTGGATTTGGTCCGTATGTTTCCGGATGAATCCTCCGCAAGAAAGTGGTTTGAAAATATCCGCTGGCCCGATGGTGTCCGTTCCTGTCCGTATTGCTCAAGTTCATCCACTGCGACCGGCCCTGGAAAGAACCCCGCTCCGTTTCGCTGCCCCGATTGCCGTCAGTATTTCAGCGTCAAGACGGGAACTGCGATGCATCGCAGCAAGATCTCTCTCCAGAAATGGGTCTTCGCCATTTACCTCCTGTCCACGAGCCTCAAAGGTGTTTCCAGCATGAAACTGCACCGCGACCTCGGACTCACGCAGCGAACAGCGTGGCTGATGGCGCAGAAGATCCGCCAGGGTTGGATTGACACCGTCGGCAAGCTGGAGGGCGAAGTTGAACTCGACGAGACCTCCATTGGCGGCAAGGAAAAGAACAAGCACGAGTCGCAGCAATTGCCTGCAGGGCAGGGCCCGGTCGGCAAGTCAGCCGTGGTGGGAGCGAGGTCTCGCGATAGCAAAGTCAAAGCCCGACCCGTCGCTTCCGCGAGCCAGCGGGAGTTGGAAGAGTTCGCAAGCAAGGCGGTGGAAGCGGGCGCGACGGTCTACACGGACGATCACAAGGGCTACGGCGGCCTGGGAAAGCGGTACCGGCACGAGACAGTGAATCACTCGGTGGGCGAGTACGTGCGGGAGCGAGCCCACCCGAACGGTATCGAGTCGTTCTGGGCCATGCTCAAGCGGGGTTATCAAGGCACCTATTACAGGATGAGAGGTCGGCATCTGCGACGGTACGTGACGGAATTCGTGGTCCCGGTGCTAGTTGCGGGGGAGTTGGAGGCGTCAATTTGAGCGAGGAGACCGACCATGGCTAGGAAGAGAGCCGGCGAGGAATCCAAGCGGAACTCGGCCCGCTTGATCGACGCAACGCCTGAAGAATTAGCGCGAGCCATCCTGAGGGCGAAGCCGCGTCCCACAACCAGGATTGAGAGAGTTCAGGCGCCTCTAAAAGCTTTCATAAAGAAGCAGCCTTAGCCTCCGATGGATCTGCAATGTCCGATGCTCTGTCAAGTCAACTATATAATTCCCACACTTATCGCGACCTCTGCCCCGCGCAGCCTCGTCAAGCGGTTGCAGCAACTCGAGTTCGACGTCACCATCAATGATCAGCGGACGGCGTACCGAGTCTTTTCTTCAGCGCAGTTGAGTCAAGTCTTGATCGTATTGCTTTCTTCCGACTCGTGTCGAGAAGCTGGCCATGGGCAGCGGCGGCGGCAATCAGGCCGAGTTACGTGTCTCGTCGCCCTGAGGCAGAGCCTCGCTACTATTGCGTGTCGGCCGCGCGAGACGCAGGCCAACCGGGCAGAAACGTTCCAGGTGTCGCCGTGAGGGTACTCATCGTGTCGGTCGGAAGCGCGGGTGACGTCCATCCGTTTGTGGCGGTCGCTCTTGGGCTTCGCGAGCGGGGACACATCGTCTCCGTCGCCACAAACCCTTACTTCGCGCCACTGCTCGAGCAGCTCCAGCTGCCGCTCGTGCCGGTCGGAACGGTCGAGCAGTTCGACCAAGCCACCGCCCACCCTGCGCTCTGGCATCAAGTCCGCGCGTTTGGCGTCCTCGCAGCCATCATACGCCACAGCACTCCGGCGTTGTACCGCCTCGTCGAGCAGGAAGCGGCCAGGGGAGATACCGTCGTCGTAGCCCACCCGCTCGCGTTTGGCGCCCGGATAGCGCACGAGACGCTGGGTGTCCCATTGGTGACTCTGCACTTAGCGCCGTCCACGGTCTGGAGCCTGGAGGAGCCACCGGTTCCCGCCAGATGGATCGGCTCCATCAACGCTTGGCCGAAGTCGGTGAGGCGGCTCCTGCTCGCGCTCGGCGACCGGTTCGCGGACCGGGCGTTGGCGCCTGCCCTGAACCGATTCCGCGCAGAGCTCGGCCTCGCCCCGGCGCGCCATATCGCCAGCCGCTGGTGGCACTCGCCGCAACACGTCATCGGGCTGTTCCCCGACTGGTTCGCGGCTCCGCAACCTGATTGGCCGTCCCAGACCACGCTAACCGGATTTCCGCTCTACGACGAACGGGCTGTGTCGCAGGTACCGCCGGATCTGGAAGCGTTTCTCTCCGAGGCGGAGGCCGCTGGCGACCTGCCGATCGTCTTCGCCCCCGGCTCGAGCAATCGGCAGGCTGGCCGTTTCTTCGCGGCGGCGGCCGACGCCTGTCAGCGGCTTCGGAGGCACGGGATTCTGCTGACGCGCTACCCCGAACAGCTCCCCTCAAGGTTGCCCGGCAGGGTACGGCACGCCGACTACGCGCCGTTCAGCGCCGTGCTGCCCCGCTCGGCCGCGCTGGTGCACCACGGCGGAATCGGTACTTCTGCGCAGGCGCTGGCCGCCGGACGGCCACAGCTTGTGATGCCCATGACGTTCGACCAGCCGGACAACGCGGTGCGGCTCGTACGGCTCGGCGTGGCGCGTATACTGCCTCCGACGCGCTTCAGCGGCGCACGCGTTGCGCGCCATCTCGCGGCGCTGCTTGAGGCGGACCCGATGGCGCACCGGTGCGCGGAAATCGCGCGGCGATTCGAAGGCATCGATCCAATCGGCCGCACGTGCGATCTCATCGAGGCGTGCGTGAGCTGAGGCGTGGACCTGGAGGGTCGCGTGGCTGCCTCATGGCGACACACGGAACCTATCTGGCCGGTCGGCCTGCGTCCCACGCGGCCAACACGCAATAGTAGCGAGAGACCGCCGAACTACCGCGAGGATCTGAAAGGTCTAATTGTCGTCTAGATATCGGCTGGCCCTATGTGCGAGGCTGGGGATGTGCCAGAGCGGTCAAGCACGTCAACACCGGAACCAGATCCTCTAGTTGAACCGAAACCGTGTCGACCATCCCGACTCGGTGAGCTTGCTGCCGAGCGTCCCCTGACGCTTTTCTTCTTTCTCGCCTACGCTCTGTCCTGGCTGGTCATGTGGCCAATAGTTCTTTTTCGCCTCTCGCTGCAATTCACCATCGTGGGTGCCTTCGGGCCGTCCGCAGCCGCAGTCATCACACATCGACTTGCAACGGTGCCCGCATGGTTGAGCGACAGAAGCGCAGGAGCTCAACAATATACGCCGGTGCCGCCCTTGTCCTCGCTTCGAATTGCCCACGCGACCGCGAGGGCAGCCCCGTGTAGCAGCGTATAACTGGTGGTGTCGGATTTTGTCGCCGAAGCGCCACGGCCGAGCAGAAACCGGGCCGTGGCTAGGTCCGGTCCGAACCGCTGCGAGCTGCCCGAGGTGGCCGGAGCCCCTTGGCCTCGTACGAACGTGCCGTCGAGTGGCACCCACTTGTAGAGAGACGCCAGCAACGGAGTCGTACCATCGGCTGCGGTTTCGTTTACGTCGAGGCCGGTGTCCGTCAGTACGCGGACCGACTCCAGGTCGCGTTTCTGGACCGCGAAGAAGAGCGCGTTCTGGCCGCCCTGCTTGCTGACGTGTGCTCCGTCGTTATTCCAGGGGATGCCGGTCTTGCCGAGCGTGAACGTCGTTGGGATGTAGATCGTGTATTTCACGTCGCAGGTCTTGGTCGTGATCCGAACATCCGCTCCGCGTTCGACCAGCAGGCGCACAGCGGCTGGGTTCCCGCCCGCCAACATCAGGGCTGTTTGGCCGAATCTCTTCTCGCGAGCGCTCACGTCGGCACTACGGGCGAGCAGTAGCTTCATTAAGTCAACTTGACCCATGTGCGCTGCCGTCATCAAAGGCGTCTCCCCGTTTTCTCGCGCAACATTGGGATCGGCACCGATTCCTGAAGGCGTGAATTGGGACCTTTATCTTGGACCAGCCCCGTATCGCGCTTTTACCATGAACCGTTTCCACTACGGCTGGCACTTTTTCTGGGACACCTCCACGGCCGGGGTCGGCAACAACGGCGTCCACTCGCTCGACGTAGTGAGGTGGGGCTTGAACAAGAGCGTTCATCCGGTGCGGATCCTCTGCACAGGGGGGCAATTCGTGGAGGACTCGGACTCGGAGGTGCCGAACGTACAGGTAGGAACCTTCGAATACGCGGACGGTACGCTCGCGGAAATCGACGCGACCACGCTCTACAGCCCAACGTTCGGAGGAACCCGGATGGGGATGTTCTTCTACACCGAACAAGGCTATGTTTCCTCTGTCGACGATTGGACCACGACTCGAGGACAGTTTACGCCGGGAGATCGGCCCGATCCGCCGTCGGGCGCCTCGATGCGCAAGACGAACCTCAGCTTCCCCAAGATGGAGTACCCAGCAGGGCCGCCGATTCCCACGCTGGAAGAAGAGCAAATCAGCCACTTCCAGAACTTCATCGATTGCGTGCGCTCGCGCAATCGCGACGATTTGCACTGTGAGATCGAATACGGGCATTTGTCGACCGGCGCTGTGCCACTTGGCGAACGATTCGTTCCGCACGGCTCGGAAGTTGGTCTTCGACCCTGAGACCGAAACATTCCCTCGCGACGAGGAAGCTAACCGCTTTCTGAGGCGGGAGTACCGTGAGCCATACGTTGTCCCTGATCAAGTGTGAAGGGCGCCTCGACTGGTGTCGTTGATCGGCACTCGATCAAAACCGTAGTCGTTCGCGAATCTGAGGACATTTCTTCGTCTGCAGAGCGCCCCCCCTTTACGTTGAAGCCGAGGGTGCGCCAAGATGATAGGTGCCATGTCAATTGGCCGCCGTACTTTTTTCGGATCCGTCTCGGCCCTCGCCTCCTCCCAAGGAGCCGCACCGCCGCGGCAATCGCTCGAAAGTGACTTACTCGAGGCAGTCGAGAAGATCGCGCTCGTCAACACCCACGAACACATCATTCCGGAACAAGAGCGCACATCTTCTCGGATCGACTTCTTCACCCTTGCCGGACACTACGCAATCAATGACGTCATCTCCGCGGGACTCGCAGCAAACGAGCTGGCACTTGTTCGGGATGCTGAGGCGGCCCCGTTGCGGCGTTGGCAGGCCTTCGAACCCTTTTGGGAATCAGCCCGCCTGACCGGCTATGGCCAAGCGCTTCGCATCGCGATCAGCGACATCTATGAAGTTGAGCAGATTTCGGCGGCCACTCTGCCGGAGATCAATCGTCGTATCGCGGAGCGCAACGAGCCTGGGCTGTACGAAGACATCCTGATTCGGCGCTCGAACATCGCCTACTCGGTGCTCGATGACTATTGGAATGCGGCACCGGTTCGACCCGATCCGAAATTCTTTGTCTATGCGCGCAAGTTCGATCGATTCGTCGCGCCTCAGTCGACCGCTGACGTTCAGGAACTCGAGCAGCTCACCAACGTCTCCATCACCAATCTAGCCGGCCTCGAGCGTGCCATGGAGACGAGCTTCGAGCAAAGCCGCGATGCGGGGATGGTGACGGTCAAATCGACGCTGGCCTACAACCGTGAAATCCACTACGCCGAAGTTTCGGCGCAGGACGCTGAGGCCGGTCTGCAAGCTCTGCTCAGCTCCAGGCGTGATCTACCAGCGGGCTTCCGCTCCAGAGTTGAGCGCCCGTATCGGCAGATGGAAGACCATATGTTCCACCACCTGATGCGCTTGGCCAAGGCCCACGACGTACCGGTTCAAATCCACACCGGACTCCACGCCGGCAACGGCAACTTCATCGAGAACTCCAAGCCGACTCACTTGACCAACTTGTTCTTTCTGTACCCGCAAGTGAAGTTCGATTTGTTCCACATGAGCTATCCCTACCAGGGCGAGGCAGCCGCGATCGCGAAGGTTTTCCCTAACGTTCACATCGACCTCTGCTGGGCGCACATCATCTCTGCCCGTGCGACGCGCCGAGCTTTGCACGAGATGTTGGAGACCGTTCCGGCCAACAAGATATTCGGTTACGGCGGGGACTACCGCTATCCGGAACTCAGTTACGCGCATGCGAAGATCGCGCGGCGCAACGTGGCGCAGGTGCTTACCGAGAAGGTGCAGGAGCGTTTCTGCACGGAATCCGAAAGCTTGGATCTGGCGCGCATGATACTCCATGACAACCCCGACGCACTTTTTGGAAAGGGGCGCCGCTAGCGCACCGCTAGTCCGGTCCCGGCGGGCTTGATGACAGGTCCTTCCAATGCCCGAACCGGCGTCGTCGTCTGGAACGCAGGTCTTAGAGGACCTCAGCGAGCGTGATAGCGTACGCGCCCGCTTGGGAGATGTCGTCGGGTACGCGGTCCGCCTAGCGGAGTGGAGCGGCACAGCGTATACTCTGGCCATTTCCAGGGAATCCGCGCCCTTCGAATCGGGCTCGAATTGAAGTCTCGACAACATGAACGCGCTTCAGTACACACAGGAACTGGTTAAGTTCCCCACCGTCAGCAACCTATCCAACGCCTCCATTTGCGACTATCTGGAAGACGTCCTGAAGAGGCTCGGCTTCACAACCGAACGGATCGAATACGCCGACTCCGCAGGCGTTGACAAAGTCAACATCGTCGTTAAGAAGGGCAGCGGAAGCGGGGGTATGGCCTATTTCGCCCACACCCACGTCATGCCTGCCGATCCCTGGTCCAGTAGCGATCATGGGCCCTTCGAGCCCACTGTCATAGGCGACAAACTGTACGGACGCGGGAGTTGTGACGGCCCTGTTGCGCGCAGCATAGCGTCAGCGAACTGCATGGAAATCTCCAAGCACCCACCCTTGCAGTGGCACGGGAAGGCAGCGGTGCGCGACCACCGTCCAAACTGCCATTGATTGCCGTCCGCTACTGCTTGTCGTCAGCAGTTAAGGACAGATTCAGTGGGGATTTCCCACCCGTCAGGGAACTGCAAACTCGTCAAACAAAGCACCCCTGTCAAAAACGAGAGTTTTGTCACAGGCACTAAGTATAGATTCCAGGTCGCTTCAGCGAAGCTAGTTCACGGCCATACGCTGCTTGTCCCGCCTCCGATTGAGGCGATTGAAACGAGGCGATAGAAGCCAGTGCTGCTGAATGGGAAGGTAGTCGAAATCATCTCTGAGGTCACGCTCTAATTCGTGAGCAATTCGCAGCAAGACGAGTGCAGTGCTTCCTTCTCCGCGCAGATCGCACTGGAGACGGCGGTTACCGCCGCCCTTGGAGGCTGCGATGGCTGTAGCGCGAATTCAAAGAGACTTGCGGTCTTTGCTTTCGCGACAGATCTCAAGGACCAAAGCCGTATATAATTTCAAACGACTCCATGCCTTATCGCCCAACTCGTCGCACCTTCATTAAGAGCGCCGCCCTCTCCTCTGCCGCGCTGTACGCCCCGCTATCCCGCGGCTCCCTCGGTGCCTCGAGCGACTGGCGTCACTACGGGGGTTCGCTCGGCGCTACTCGGTACTCCGAACTGGACCAGATCGACCGCTCCAACGTCTCGGAGCTGAAGGTCGCCTGGATCCACGCCACCGGCGACAGCCGTGCGCGTCCCACCACCAAAATCGAATGCACCCCGATCGTCGTGGACGGCCGGATGTATCTCACCACGGCGCAAGTGCAAGTGCGCGCCCTCAACGCGGCCACGGGTGAGATGCTGTGGAACTTCGACCCCTTCGAGGGGATCCAGATGCGCCGCTCGAAAGGCATCAACCGAGGCGTGGCCTATTGGTCCGACGGCGACGATCGCCGCATCTTCATGTCCGGCTCCGCGCAGGACAAGATGTACTGCCTCAACGCGGACACAGGCAAGCTGGTGGCGGAGTTCGGCGACGGTGGTGTCCTCAACATGAAAGAAGGCCTGGACCGCGACCTCGCCGAAACCACGCGCTCCTTCTACGCCAGCCCACCGGTGATCTTCGAAGACATGCTGCTGCTCGGTGGCGGCACGGGCAGCGAAGGCCCCACGCCGGCTGCCCCGGGGCATATTCGCGGATTCGACGTCCGCACGGGTAAACGGCTCTGGATTTTCCACACCATCCCGCACCCGGGCGAGTTCGGCTATGAGACGTGGGGCAAGGAGAGCTGGAAGCATGTCGGCGGTGCGAACAACTGGGGTGGCATGAGCCTGGATTCCGAACGCGGGTTGCTCTTCGTCTCGACCGGGTCGCCGACTTACGACTTCTACGGCGCGGACCGCCCGGGCAAGAATCTCTTCGGGAACTCAGTCATCGCACTCGATGCCCGCAGGGGCGAACGCAAGTGGCACTACCAGGCGGTTCACCACGACCTTTGGGACTACGATCTGCCCGCGCAGCCCGTTCTCGCGCGGCGCAATAACGCCGGCCAGTGGCAAGACATCGTCGTGCAGACCTCGAAGCAGGCCTTCTGGTATATCTTCGACCGCGAAACGGGCGAGCCGGTTTGGGAGATCGAGGAGCGGCCCGTGCCCGCCTCCGAGGTCGAGGGCGAGCAGGCATATCCGACACAACCGTTCCCGACCAAGCCGCCGCCCTTCGCGCGCCAGGGTTTTGGGGATGACACGAACATCACCAACATTTCCGAAGAGTCGCAAGCCCACATCAAAAGTCGTCTCAAGGACCTACGGCGCGGCATGCTCTATACACCGCCGAGCAGGGTAGGGACGGTGTTCAACCCGGGGACGGTGGGGGGGACGATCTGGGGCGGCGCCAGCCACGATCCAGAAGCCGGGCTGATGTTCATCAACGCCAACAACTGGCCCAAGTTCTTCACACTGCTCGACGCGCCCGAAGGGGTCGGCTACCCTTATCTCCACGCCGGCTATCCGTTCTTAATGGACCAAGACAATTACTCGGCCGCCAAGCCGCCTTGGGGCGAGCTGCTGTGCCTGGACTTGGCCACAGGCGACTACCGCTGGCGGCGACCGATTGGCGAATACGCCGAGCTCAAGGCCAAGGGCATCGACGGGACGGGCACATTCAACATCGGCGGGTCGATCGCCACCAAGGGAGGACTGCTCTTCCTCGGGGCCACGCAAGACGAAAAATTCCGCGCCTTCGACACCAGCTCAGGCGAGATTCTCTTCGAGCATCAACTCTCGGCCGGAGGGTACGCTACGCCATGCACGTATTCGGTCGACGGCAAGCAATACGTCGTCATCGCTGCCGGCGGCGGCGGGCGCGACATCGGCACAGGCGGCAAGAAGTCGGGTGACGAGTTCGTCGCCTTCAGCCTGAGCTAGCCCGCGTATCTCACCACCCACCCCTCGGCAAGGTCGTGGACAAGTCAGCCCACGTCGTCAGACTCCCGTCCAACGGCCGTTTCTTCGCTTGGACATCCAATTCCTGCCCGTCAAGTGAGGGTCCGGGACGGTTGAATAGTAACCGCTGAGGCCCAAACTCGCGAAATGCATTAGTTTGATTCGTTTTCCAGGGAACTGGGTAATCACTTTGCCCCGCACTAAACAGTGGCATGGAATCGTGCGAACCGCTGCTCAAGGCGCTTGGAGTTCGGATAGTCTTGTTATCGACTCGGCAGCTGAATCAGAGTGCGGTCAATGCCCTTGAGGCTTCGAGTATGGGCTCGTCATGACGTAGGTAGACTGAGTGGGTTGGGAGAGGTTGTGAATCTGCATGTCCTCCGTCATGCGCTGGCCGAAAGGTGTCATGGGGGAGCTCCTTTGTGGGAAAGAATAGAATGCGCTGCGAGCAGGGGGTCCATGCTTCCGCACCGGGAGCCTCCCGGCAAGCGCGGAGGAGGCCGGATTTCGGATTGATAAATCTAGCCGCGGGAGGCACGTCGCCCTATCACACGGCCTCCGATACCGCGGAGTGGTTTAGTCCATTGCCAGTTACGTTCCGTCTCGTCGCGCGATGCATGTTGAACCGCCTGACTTGCTGCGGGTAGAGTAATTAGGAAGCCTATCGAAGTCGCTATTTTGCGCCACAAGGTCGTTAGACAGTCGAGACTGACCTCTACTAGTCTGCTTTCTGGAGGCCGCAAGGGACTCTCTTGTGCTCAGCGATGTTTACCCTACACTAACGTACGATGACGCACCGAGCTATCGAGTGGCTTTGTCGGGCTTTTGGGTTTGCCCGGCGACTGGTTGTTCCTGGATCAGATGATCGCATCAAGCACTCTGAGCTGACTCTTGGCTCAGTAGTCATTATGGTTTCATCACCCAAGCAGGAGTTTGACCGCGTGAGTCCGCGTCGTTTGCCGGGTCTCAGCCAAGGTCTGATCTTCAGAGTCGATGATCCCGACGCACATTACAGAAGAGCCAAGGCCGAGGGCGCCGAAATCTTGCAGGAACTAACGGACCACGAATATGGGTCTCGTGGCTATATGGCGCGGGACCCAGAAGGGTATGTCTGGTACTTCGCAACCTATCGCCCCGGGGCTTATTGGACCGAGGAGTCGTCAACAGTTGTCTAACGGATAGCAGCCTGTGGTAGTGGACTTCTGTTGCACGAGTATCATGACAAACTTCAGAGGAGTTGTGGGCTCGGTGCCGGAAAGGCGACATTCATAATATGTAAATCTTCCGACCCGTCGGACAGTTATCGATCCCTTCTCCGTTGGCCTACCTAGATCGGATCGCACACGACTTCCGGCTGGCGGTCCCCTTGCGACTTTCTTGTGAGTTCCGAGACAGCACGATCCATCACGGCGAGCATGCTCTGGCGGTCCTTCGCCTTGGCGTACCGACCGTTTCTCGCGTAGAACATCCGTTGCGATTGGAGGCTGGAGATCAGCGTCGTTGCATCTCCATCCGACCAAATCGGTTCACCCCCGACTATGATCCGTATGGCTGCGGTGTGCGCGACAGACGATCCCCCTGGCTGAGTCGACGAGCCTCCTTGACCGCGCCCGGCGATCCAAGCGCTCGCTCCGATCCGTATCGTTGAAGCAATGGTTATCAAATTTATGGGACCTTCGGTTCGAGCTTCCGAGAACGATTCCACGACCTTGCCGTTGAGCAGTAGTTCCAGCTTCTCAAGCTTGCGCGGACTGCGCATTCGAAGCTTGACCTCGACATCTTTGTCACTTTCCGCCGGGAGACAAAGGGTCTCGCCGGGTCCTGAACCATCAGCATCGAGTTCGATGATCGGCCCGCTCGTGACAAAAGCCTGGCCACTCTTCAGCGCTCGGTTCCAGGCCTCGGACCCAGATACGCCCGAAGTCTTCGCGTACATTCTCATTCCGCCTAGGAACGGCTGCCAAGGCTCTCGGTACGAGCTGTTCGGCAGGTCCGTTCCCGCCGTCGGTGGCAGGTTGTAACCACAGTTCATCAGCCGGTACCAATTGTCCAGAGGCCATAAGCCGAAGTTGGCGATCTCCATGAAGTCCACGGCGCCGAGAATCGTGTCGGCAAGCACGGTGGGGCTCTGGCTCAGCGTGCCTCCGTGCGCTACTCCAGCCAATGCACCGGATTTCCGCGCCCTGTTGAGTACGTCCAGAAACAACGGGAAATTGTAGGGTGTGTCCTCCACGCCTGCCATAATCGGTGGGATCACCTCGTCGACGCCGAACAGCAGGATGTGGCCCTGCAGCCGATCACGGTACTCCTGTCCGGCAATGATCGTCCTATCTACATGGACCCGTTCACCGGCTTGTCCATATGCGTACTGCCGGGCTCATACTCCTGGGACCATGCCTCCCTTCAGGACCATGAATTGGGCGTGTGCAACATCGTCGCCTGCCATCATTGCCCACCAGTCGCGGTCTCCGCTTGGCTCAACCCGATCGTAGTGGAGGTGCGCGTCGGCTGGATACCATCCATCCTCGCGCAGGCGATTCCATCTTTCCAGTTCCACTGTGACCTTGACCGGGTCGCCTTCAATCGCGGCATCGACTGAAACGGGCAGGTAGTCGAGTCCCTTCGCAACATCGATTTGAACGCGCCTCGCACCAGGCTTCAGCGGCACCCAGACCGGGCCCGTTCCACGCGCGTAGTTGACAACTTGAGTCTGGCGCTTCGACACATGCACGGAAGCGAATCGCAAGCCATGCGGACCGAGCCATCGCGGCTCGTGGGCTTTGAAGCATCCGACACGAAGTTTGTGTCAGAAGGGCTCTACACCTTTCCCAGATCCCACAGCCGGACGTTGTTTGAACGTACTGGCGATGAATTTCGCTTCGGGCGAGAGTTAAGAGGGCAAAATAGCAGCATAGCCAGACTGACTAGGCCCAACAGTCTGTATTTGTCGGCGGCAGCCCAGAATGGCCATGAACAGCTTTCGAGAATTTTCGAATATTTCCGGTCGATCCGCAGTGTCAGGGATATTAACGTCCCGGGTACGATGGCTTCGAGGCAACTGGCCGAGGATGGGCCGGATGGACGGGTGATCAACTTTCTTGGAGAGGTCGGTACCGGGGTCGTTGGCTATCGGCGCAATGAAACCGAGATTCCGGAAGAAACTCGAACATTTCTATGGAAGCTAACCGAAGTGCTGAGAACGGCGGTGGACGAGCCGGACAACTTTGAACTGGATGAAGACGGCAAGCATGTCACCATCGAACTTGCCCATCAGGATCGAGGTGGCAAGCAAGTCTATCTAATTGGACCGTGAGAGTTCTTGAATTGGACCGTGAGAGCGCAGGCACGCGGCGGTTGCTGATCCTGCTCGATTTCGCATTTCGTGAGCTCGATGAAGGTGTGCCGCTGCTCGTTGACGAACTCGATGCCAGTCTGCACACTCATGCCTGCGAGGCGGTGCTGAGATTGTTCTGCTCGCCGAGGTCTAATCCCAAGGGAGCGCAACTCTTAGCGACGACCCACAACACTAACCTGATGAGCTTGTCTGCGCTGCGGCGGGATCAGCTCTGGTTCACTCAGAAAGACGCCTACGGAGCAACAAAGCTCTATCCGCTGACCGACATTCGAACCCGCAAGAGCGACAATTTGGAGAAAGGGTATCTTCAAGGTCGTTACGGTGCGGTGCCCTTCAACGACCCCCTCTCGACCCTTGGCGCGCCGAAATAAGATCCGTGGCCACGCTGTCCCTGACTTGAGGCGGCGCAGACCTAGCCGCGAGCTGTAGCGGCGTTTCATCGTGTATTGCGAATGTGAAAAGACGGAGCCAGCCTATTTCGAAGCGATCCGTCGCGCCTGCTCAAGCACGCTCATTGTCGTGGAAACCCGTCCCGGTGTGGGTGTTCCCTACACCATCGCGAAAGAAGCCGTGGAGTTCGCCAAGTCCCAGGGGTTTGCTTGGTACAGCCGCCGTACAAAGGAATCGTTTGAGAAACACGACCAAGTCCGGGCAGTGTTCGACCGCGACAATCATCCTCGATTTGGCGAAGCAGTGGAGCTCTGCAGAAAACATGGTGTGCATGTTGGTTGCTCCAATCCATGTTTTGAACTCTGGTTGATCCTGCACGAGCGGGATTGCAACAAGCCCAACTCCAGCCGCAAGATGCAGGCCGAGCTTAATGCGGTCGATTGGTTTCGAACAATAGCCGTGCTACGGTTCGACGGAGTCCAGTCTCAGCTCGTCGACCAGCCGATCCTGGACCACGGTAGAGTTCGAGCGCGGGTAAGAATCGCAGTGGAGGGGAATACGGTCATTCAGTGCGACTTGTTTCCATATAGCGCGCAGGGATCGTACCACCACAGCTGTCGTCCCGGTTGCGCAGCAAGGGAAGTTATGCTGATGGGGCCAACGGGGTGCATTTCGAGGAGCAAGCATCCGGCAATTGGCAGCAGTCGATCGACGGAAATCCACCGGGCTTGAGGAGACAGTGTCGGCCAAGGCTTGTTGCTATGATCAGAGAGGTTCAGAGTGTGTCGTGGCTCGTGACATCGAATGCTGCAGTCGCAGGGCTGACTCGATGACCGAGCATCAAGTTTCGCGAGCGGTTCAGGCAAGGCACGGAGATGACAGACATTCGCAGAGAAGTCCATGAAGAGATTGACCGCATGACTGAGGACGAGGTCCTTGGCCTGAAGAAGTTCCTCGCCACATATCCTGACCGGCTTGGCGCTGTTTTCCGGAACGCCCCGTTCGACGACGAGCCGTTAACCGAGGAAGAGAGGCTTGCTGTTGCTGAGGCCGAGTTACTGCGGCGATCCCTGCGTGCCGTGATCCCTGCGGATGAGTCGAAGCCTTGGATGCGTTACGCCGGCATGGTCGAGACGGGCGATCCCCGGTCGAGCGAGCGCATCGACGAAATCGTGTATGGCACTGAGCGCTGAAGCGTACGTAGATACTTCTGCGCTTATCGCATTCGCCGACCGGTCAGACACTTGGCACGGGATCTTCCTGCGGCTTTTTTCCAATCCTCCTCGGCTGATCACGACTTCGCTCGTCCTGGCAGAGGGACACGGCTGGTTCCTAGCCCGACCTTCTCAAGAGTCTTAGATTCGGAGGCGTTTTGTCCATTTGGGGTGGATGGATAGCCTGGCAATGTTGCGTGGGGCGTCGGATCCGGGCAGATGCCTGGTAAGGGTCGCCAGATCCGCGGTTGTTGGGGCTTGTTTTCTCTTGCAACCCGCCCTGCAGACACACTGATCCCCGGCGACCTCCGACGGGGCTCGAGACGATGGCTGGAGTGCAGCTGCTAACAGCGCAGGGGACGGGCCAACACCTGTCCGAAGAGGCCCGCTTCAGGGAAGCCCTCGTCGAACGACAGCCGCACGGCCCGCACGCTGACCCGGATCCGCACGCCGATCTTGAGCAGCTTCAGGCGGATCGTGCCGCATTGCGCCCGCGCCAGCCGCGTGCCCGACAGGCCCCAGCGCCGCAGTAACTCCAGCAGCGCGTAGGCGAACGAGGCGAAATACAGGCGCAACTGGTTGGCCCGCATCGTCTGCGCCGAGGTGCGATCGGCGAACAGCGCCAGCTGCTGTTCCTTGATGCGGTTCTCCATATCGCCCCGCGCGCAGTACACCTCCTCGTAGAGCGCGCGCGCCGCCATCCGCTCGGCCCCCAGCGACGTCACCACGAAGCGCGGGTTGGCCCCCCGCGGCAAATGCTCCGCCTTGCCGATCACGCGCCGCTCGCGGCTCCAGCTGTCCAGCGTCCGGTAGCGGAAGTCCTTGAACACCCGCGCCGCCTGCCCCGTCCGCTCGCGGATCGAATCCGTATGAATCCTTTATTATGAGATATTTCGATCACATCAGTGGCGGAGAGGGAGGGATTCGAACCCTCGTTAGAGTTACCCCTAAACACGCTTTCCAAGCGTGCGCCTTAAGCCGCTCGGCCACCTCTCCGGGTTCGTGCCTGCAGGGGAAATGCCCTGCAGGCTTTATTGTACTTTTCAGGAGTACTTTGAGTTAGGCAAACCAAGAGCTAAATGATTGATTTTCAATCTTGATCCATGAAAATCCGTTGCATCAACTGGATTTGCCCGGATTGTTGTACCCCTGTGCAATATGCTTCGAAGCCCTTGTTTACGAGAGCCCTGGCATCTGAACCATAGGATTTCAGGCTTTCATCGATCCAGGAACTAACCGCCTCCTGTGGGATTGTTCCTGCAAGGCAGTCTTCAGTTTGGCTTTCAAACTCTGGTAAAAACTGCTCGCAAAAATGGATCTTACTGGTCAGTGGCAACAAGTCTGACAACTCAAAGGCGTATTCAGGGAGGCTGATGTCGATCAAAGCGAGCATTTTCTGGAGGAAACTGTTCGAGAACTGCTTCACTTCCTTGTCGATTTGTGGCCGATGAGATTCAAACTCCTCTCTGGAGGCATCCTTACCCAGAGGCTTGGCAGCCAGTTCTACATAAACCTTGTTCTTTGGTTCCGTCCCGGAAGGTCTGATTGTGGCTTTTACGCCGCCTTCAAGGAAATAGGTAATCAGGTTCCTGGAACTCTTGTCTGTTTCTGATACGAATGGACCATAACGCGATTCATCCCAGTAGTCGCTGATTTGCAGAACCTTGCGTCCTCCGATCTCTTTCGGAATATCTTCACGCAGTAGTTGTTGGATCCTGCTGATTGCAGCAGATCCCATAGCACCACGCATCACGGTCGAACGTACTGTGTTCGAGTGATACCCGTAGAGTTTGTAGGTTTCAATCAGGTAGTCGTAGGGAGTCAGACCAGCGGCATGAAGCTCGGATGTCATTTCAGCTAGAACGACTGCTGCACCCGCTGCATCCTTGTCTCGTACGGCAGGAGTCATCATCAAGCCGTGGCTCTCTTCAGTTGCAATGATGAAGTCCTTGATCGAAGCCTTGACACCACGATACTGTCCAGTGTTTTCCAATGCAGCCAGGACTGCTGCAACATACTTGAACCCTACCAGCAAGTCACCAATCACAACACCGTTGTGTGCTTCGACTACCCGACTGATCAACTCAGTCGTAACTTGTGTCTTGATAGCTAAAGGTTGTTTAGGCAGTTGTCCGGCCTTTTGCAGGGACTCCAGTCGATAGCGAGTGAGAACTGCAGCAAATTCGTTCCCGCTCACAAATGCATAACGATCGCCGTCTCGGGCGGCTCCACCCAGTCGGTCTGCATCCGGGTCTGTAGCGAGTAGTAGGTCAGCCCCAACCTGGCGGGCTCTCTCTATGCCTAATTCGAGGGATTCCGGGACTTCAGGGTTGGGGCTGCGGAATTTCACAGTGTGGAACTCACTCTCGAATTTGCGTTGCTCTTCAACAATGAACAACTGCTTTTCCGGGACATAGCCCATCTCCTCGAGGCAGCGGCCAACTGTGTTGATACCGATGCCATGAAGCCCGGTAAACACAAATTTCGCATTCCCGACTTCCTTATTCAGACGCAGGCCAAGATTCATGTCGATATAACCCTTGCGCGCGTCAGCTGGAATTTCAAGTACCAGATCTGATTTCCTCAGGTCGTATCGGGATGCGGTTTGAATCTCGCTTATTTCCTCAACTATTTTTGCCAGTGTCTCGTCATCCGGAGGAATCTCCTGCCCACCTTCGTGGTTATAAAACTTGCTGCCGTTGTCATCGGGATGATTATGGGAAGCACTGATGTTGACACCACCCTGTGCTTCCAAATGCCGAATTAAAAAGGAAAGCTCTGGAGTCGAGACATAGTCGTCCAGCTCGTCAGGCAGCATGTAGACGATGATGCCTGCTGCGGTGTAAACACTGGCAGCTGTCAGCGCCAGGTCCTTTGAACTCAATCCAATCAGTGGATTCGGCAGGTCGGCAGCATAAGTTTTGCGCAGGTCATGAAATCTCCTTACGTCCCAGGCCAGCACGACCTTGAGTTGTTCCTTGTCCGGGAATCTGAGGTGCAGGTATGCCGCATGTCCCTGGATCGAAGACGCAATAGTGTATGGATTAATGCGGTTTGGACCAATACCGACCGAACCCCGGCGACCACCAGTGCCAAATGGAATGACTTGATAAAAGCTATCGATCAATAGATCAAACTGTTTTTTCTCAATTAGGTTTTTCAGCAGGTGTCGATACTCACTGGGAGCAACAAGCCCTTGTAACTTGTCAGTTTGAAGCCATTCTTCAAGGTTGTTTGCAGCTGATCTGAGTATTTCTTCTGGCAGGTCAATGGATGCCAAGCCTTCTCTTATTGCAATCATCAGTCTTGTTAGTTGCCTGGGAATGATTTGGAGACGTAGTCACTTGCAGGTGCCAGGTCTTCAGGGCGGCCAACGTCACGCCAGAACCCTGTGACTTCTAGGCAACGAACCAGCTTGCCGTCGTGTACCACAGATTCGATTGCATCAGTGATTTCGTACTCTCCCCTGGCAGAAGGTTCGAGGCCATGCAGATTGTTGAAGATAGAACTTTTGAAGATGTAAATGCCTGCACCTGTGTAGTTTGTCGTAGATGTACCCTGAGGGGGTTTTTCGATAATCTTCACTACTTGGTTTCCAGATACGTAGACAGCCGACCCGCGGTAGGGATCATTGACCTGCTTTGTAGCAAGAACGATTTCGGCACCAGCAGCCAGCTTCATCAGATCGCTGTAAATACCGGGATCTACCAGGATGTCGCCGAATGTCAGCAGGAAACTATCGTTGGCGACGAAATTCCTGGCAAGAAGTGCCGCACTGCCTGTTCCATCCTGTTTGTGCTGAACCACGTATTCAAGCTCAATACCGGCGGGTGGATTGTTGTGGAAATATTCCTGAACCATCTCGCCTTTGTAGCCGATGATCAGGCAAACCTTCCGGATCCCTGCAGACTGAAAACGCTCCAGTTGGTGCGCCAGCATCGGGCGACCGCCAAGAGGAAGCATTGGTTTCGGACAATCGTCGGTCAATGACTGCATGCGTGTTCCACGACCTGCTGCCAGCACAACGGCTTTCGAAACTATGCTTGGTTGGGATGTCAATGTATCTCTGAATTCATCCTATCGGAAAGAACCAGTGGAGGTTCAATGGGAGTCAATTGTCGAAGTCTGCCTGATTCATATTTCCCAAGTCAGCTGAGAACAAATCAGGTGACCAGCTGCTATGAGCCGAGAAAGAGGTTGCGGCCTGCGGCCAGTGCTCGCATTTTCCTGTCAGCAACGCTACGGGATAACATCCAGAACCCACAGTCCGGATTGATGTAGTGAATGCGCTCTTCGCCAAGCACCTTTGCAGCATGTTCAATACGGGCTGCAATGAGTTCCGGACTCTCGACTTCGTTGTCTTTGATATCAATCACACTTAGGCCAATTCCAGCTTTAGGATTCAGTTCCCTCAATTGCTCAAGTTCGTCGTAACCCCTACGAGCGATCTCAAGCAGGAAGAACTCGCAGTGCAATTCATTGAGGTAAGGCAGCAACTTAGTCCATGTTCCTGACTGGATACTCTGGCCTCCATAGTTGCCGAAACAAAGGTGCACACCCCTTGTAGTGCTGATTCCGTCGAGTACATGATTCATGGCAGCTGCAGCCCAACTCGACTCCTCCGGGTGGCCGGTTATGTTGGCCTCATCTAGCTGGATGATTTCAGCAGGTATCCGTTCCAGTTGCTTGCGCAGGACATCGGCAATGGCCATGCACAACTCTTCGCGATCCCTATAAAAACGGTCAGTGAGCGTTTTGGTAAGCATGTGCGGACCTGTGCAGGTGAACTTCAGTGGCTTGTTTGTCAGGTCGCAGACAAACTCGTAATCATTGCGCAGGTTGAGTGTCCCTTCCCCGATTTTCTCTATGACAATACCAGCGGGTGCCTTCCGAAATGACATCCCCTGGTCTGCCTCAAAGGCATCCATATCGCTGATTGAGTAACGGGAGCGAACTCCGGAAAAGCGACTCACGAAGTAGTCGATCATGCCGTTTGTTTCAGGATGGGAAGGGTCAAACCGGTTTAATTCGCCATCTGCAACCACATCAATACCCATCAACTCCTGGGTATGAAGAACTACAGAAATTGCGTCCCTGAGTGTCGCTTTGGATTCATCGCCGTACAACCAGCGTGGAATTGGATAGCTGCCGACCACAGTCGTTTGAATTGCCATTAAAGCAATTATAAGTTGGTTTTCAATTCAGTAATTCCTTGCTGAGCACTGGCTGGTTGTGACTGGGGTAAAAATGACAGCCGACATGATGATACTGTCAGGAACCGAAGGGATCAGGATTCGGTTCTTTTCAATTGGCCACAGGCGGCGTAGATATCGCGACCCCGTGGCTTGCGAAGGAAGCATGGGACGCCGCGACGAACAATCTGCTGAAAGCCATCGACCCTTGCTGGGTCGGGAGTCCCGTAATCAATTTCCGGTCCTGGATTCAATGCGATCAGGTTCACTTTGCATTTAAGACCGTACAGCAGATGCAGGAGCTTGTGCGCATCACGGTTCGAGTCATTGACATTCTTGAGCAAGACGTACTCGAAAGTGAGCCTCTCCCAGGGACGCAAAGGGTACCTACGGCATGTATCAAGCAACTCCTGTAGCCGGTATTTTCTGGTGACAGGCATCAGTTTGATCCTTTGTTCCTCGTTGGATGCATTGAGAGACACCGCAAGTTTTCCACGGATTTTGTGCTGGCCGAACTCAACGATCTTGGGGGTGATGCCGGATGTCGAAACGGTAATGCGCCGTTGAGGGATTCCTATTCCTTCGGGGTCGGTTAGCAGTTCAGTAGCTTTTATCACTGCAGGCAGGTTCAGCAGTGGTTCTCCCATACCCATCATGACGACATTCAAAGCCTTCTTGTGGGCATCAAGATCCTGCTGTGATGAAAGCACCAGAACCTGGGAGACAATTTCACCGGCAGTAAGATTTCTTTCCAGCCCCATCAAGGCAGTCAGGCAGAACTTGCAGTCAATCGGGCAACCAACCTGAGTGGATATGCAGAGAGTGTCACGGTCTGTTTCTGGAATAAATACAGCTTCAACTGTTTTCTCGTCGGCAAGCCTGAGCAGGTAACGGACGGTTCCGTCAGTGGAAGTAAATTTCTGTACTACAGCTGGCAAGCCACTGCCATACTCTTGATCCAGATGTTTGCGTAACCCTATTGGAAGGGTTGAGATCGCATCCGGACCCGGAAGTCCTTCCCGATATAGCCCGTGATAGAGTTGCCGGGCGCGATAGGAAGGCTGTCCGTGGGAGTTGAGGAGGGTTGTGAGATCCTCCAGACTCTGGCCAATCAGGGACTCTCTTACTAGCATTTAATTGTAAATGTGGGCATGTTAACCAATAGTCAGTTCGTAACCATGACCACTCGGACCTGTTCACCGTCGATGTCGTAATCCCGTACAGTGCCCTTGTCTTCAGGAGGGTCTTGATCCAGCAGTTGGGTGCAGAGAGTTTCGGACATGAGGTGCTCACGACGCTCTTCAAGGACTGTGGTCAGTCTGCGGGAGCCTTCAAGCCTTAGCTGGATTCTTTTTGTGTACTCGATGTCAGTCTCTTTACGCAGGTTCTGGATCCGATGAAGCAGTTCACGATAAAAACCTTCATCTCGCAGGGAGTCATCAAGTTCGGTATTCAGCACGGCTACCATCGTGGAGTCACCTGCTGCTGCAAAGTGTTCTTCAGCTTCCACGCTAACTTGGATATCCTCGCTATCCAGCGTCAGTTCCTGTCCATTAAAATCAATGAGAGCGCTACCGGCTTCAAGCAGGCTTGCTCTAAGCTTGACAGCATCCAGGGAAGCAAAGACCTGCTTGGCCTGTTTCATTTTCTTACCGAGACGTGGTCCCAGTTTCCGGAAGTTAGGTTTCACGATATAGTGCACATGGGCTTGCCCACCTTCTACAAATTGCACTTCGCGGACATTTAGCTCTTCTTCGATGAGACCGGAGTAGGGACTGACTCTGGATCGCAAATCCGGATCGGCAAGCACAATCTCGGCTCGCTTCAATGGCTGGCGAACCTTCAACTGGTGTTCAGTACGAACCCTCAAGCCCAGTGAGACGATTCTGCGGACGGTAGCCATTTCTTCAGACAGGCTGTGATCAACTCGTCCCTGAATTACTGGAAGATCGCACAAGTGCACGCTTTCTTTTGTTTCGGTACCGCAGCTGCGCATGATGTTCTGGTAGATCTCTTCTGACATGAACGGCGTAAACGCCGCACTCAGTTTGGTAACGCAGGCGAGACATTCGTATAAGGTGTCATAAGCATCCACCTTGTCTTCGTCAAACCCGCTCTTCCAGAAGCGGTTGCGGCTGCGTCGCAGGTACCAGTTGGAAAGTGCATCGACGAAGCGATTAAGTTCACCTGCAGCTTCAAATGCCAGGAAGTCGTCCATGTACTTGCAGACTCGTTCCGTGAGAATGTCAAGCTCCGAAAGGATCCAGCGATCCAAAAGGCCACGCTCAGCAGCAGGCCTGCCTTTCATTGAGACTGGATCGAACTCGTCAATATCGGCATAAATTGTAAAGAATGAATAAACATTCCTGAGTTTGAGAGGGAACTCCTTCTGGATTGTTCGAACATTCGCGAGTGAATGCCTGGTCGGTGACCAGGGTGGATTTCCTGCCAGGAAAAACCAGCGAAAGGCATCTGCTCCGGGAGCAACTGCAGGAGCTACAACAGTGATACGCTCTGCCACAGGCAGACGGGGTACATCGATTGGCTCAATCTTCGCTCCGCCCCGGGCTGGCTTCGCACCTAGTTGCCGGCAATCCTTCCCGGATAGCAGGATGGCCCTGCGGGGAAGTTTCTTGCTTGACTGCAACGTGATGGAAAGTGCCGTTTCGGCCTGGCCTGAAATGTGGAGTACAACTTCTTGCCCAGGCTTTAAGGCCAGTGCTTCCACGTCCTGGCTGGATATCCATGCCTGCCCGTGTTCCGGTTCAGGCAGTTTGTCAGAAGATTGCGTAACTGCGAAATCCTGTTCGACCTGATCGAAGATCACTTCAGGTGGTGTGTAGTTACCCTTTGATTTCGACTCCTTCTTGCCACTTGGGTCTGCGACATGTCCCAGGACTATGCAGTTTCTGAAGGGATGAGGGTAAGAGGGTGTCTCAATTCCGGTCTCTTGGCAGTTCGTTTCATTAAATACCAGGGTTGAAACCATCAACTGGGAATAGAACCAGCCGCGTGTCTGGTCAATAGCCTCCGTGATGTAGTCTGCCGGAAAGCGGTTTGCAAACTCTTCATTTCCCTGGTGGGGAAAACCGTACTGGGCAAAGGGCATACATCCGGAATCAAACCAGCAGTCAATCACTTCAGGTACTCGCCTGTAGACTCCTTCTTCATCGGGTTTGGTCCAGGTCACCTCGTCGATCCAGGGCTTGTGCACCATCAGGTGATCGGAGAGGGTTGGATCCAACTTCTTGGCATGATGAAAATGATTAAAGGCAGCGGGGTTTCTGGCGAGGATTTCATCACAGGAAGTCGGCACGTCGAGATTGCCAGTTATGTCATTGACCCAGACATTCAAGGGGGTGCCCCAATAGCGCTCGCGGGAAAGAGCCCAGTCCACGTTGTTATGCAGAAAATCACCGAACCGGCCAGTTCCAATATGTTCCGGTAGCCAGTGAATTTTGTCGTTGTTCTCCAGAACCTCTTTGTTGCGGGCAGTGGTTCGAACGAACCAGGCAGGCCTTGCGTACTGGATTAGGGGGTCGTCCTCAACTCGCCAGCAGAAAGGGTAATCGTGACGATAGGTTTCCCGGTGAATCAGAATTCCTCGTTCCTGCAACATATGGATCAGGGGTTTGTCTGCCTCCTTGATCCACTGACCGGTGACATCACTGATCTCGTCATTGAATTTGCCATCCGGTTTGACCGGGCAGAGCAAAGGTACCTCCGCCGGTTTGCGATACCGCTCGGCAGTGGACTTGTGCAATGCATAATCCGCCTCACCGAAGGCCGGTGCCATATGCACCAGGCCGGTGCCACTTTCCAGCGTCACAAAATCTGCTGCCAGAACCTTCCACAGGTAGTGCTCACTCCCACCAGATTGCAGTTCACCCTTGCTGTCCCAGTGAGCCTTGGTGTAGTGACCGAATGGCGGGCGGTAGCGCAAGCCGAGTAATTCAGCTCCCTGCAGTTGCCTTTCGATCGGGAGTTCCTCTCCCAGTTTCTGGAGCAGTTCCTCCCGCAAGGCAGTTGCCAGGATCAGGCTGCGGTCGCCTGACCGGACCTCCACGTATTGGTAATCAGGTCGCACTGCAACATATTGGTTGGCTGGTAGTGTCCAGGGGGTTGTTGTCCATACCAGTAACGATGTGTCGGGATGATCGACAAGTGGCAGGCCAACGTAAACAGAAGGGTCTTCGACACTTTTGTAGCCAAGCCCGACTTCACCGGCGGACAGAGCAGTACCACCCTGCGGCCACCACCAGACAATCTTGTGTCCCTGGTAAAGAAGATTCTGTTGGAACAGTTTCGACAGTGCCCACCAGACACTCTCGATATAGGACTTGTGGTAGGTGACATAGGCATCGGACAGATCAACCCAGAAGCCTACCCGGCGAGTCATTTTCTCCCATTCCTCTGTGTAGCGGAATACCGAGTCCATGCACTTGCTGATGAACCGTTCAACACCGTACTGCTCGATAGCTTCCTTGCCGTGGATACCAAGTTCCTTCTCTACTTCAACTTCTACAGGCAAGCCATGGGTATCCCAGCCTGCCTTGCGTGGGACGTAATAACCGGCCATCGTGCGGTAGCGCAAGAAAACGTCCTTGAACACACGGGTCAGAACATGGCCGTTGTGAGGCAGGCCATTTGCGGTCGGTGGGCCTTCGTTGAAGATGAAGCGCTTTGCACCTTCTCTCAGCTTGAGACTTTTTTCGAAAATCTCGTTCTCTTCCCAGAACCGGATGATGCCGTTCTCCAGGTCCGGAAAATCAACGATCGGCTTTGCTCGCTGGAATTTGTGCTTGCTCATGAGCACTCGGGGATCAGATTTCTAGTTTCTCGCATGTTGCGATGATTGAGATACAACACGATTGAACTCAAGATCAAGTCATCAAGACCAGCACGTCGTTTTGACAAACAGATTTACTGGGCATCAGTCCTGTTCAGGGCCGACTGGATGCTCCTGTGATGAAAAGATCCTCAAGGATAGGAGCTGTCCTGTCGAACTGGGTCATTGGACTGAGCCCCAGCAGCCACTCGATTGTGTGCAATACCATTGGTGCGGTGACCAACCTGGGGTTTTCTGACTGTTTCACAGCCAGACCACCAGCAAGCACGGCTCCATCAGCTTCTCCGACAGGTAGCACAAAGATGGCCGTAGTTTCATAGTCCGGGTGTCGCCTGATGGCACGCATGAACGCGGCCAGATCCTTGTCCTGATCTTGTGGCAGCCCTCTCAACTTGACCACGTTCAGGCGTGCCAGTGTCGATTCGACAGAGCCAAGCCTGTTGAGCAGTGATGATATGGGTTTGCCACCTCCGATACCGTATGTTTCGGCAGGAACTCCTGCATCCAGGGCATTCGACCAGATGGTTCCTGCAGCAGGCAAGGCTGCTCTTCCACCAGTGGCGATGTCCTTCATGCTCAGACGGCCTGCAGAGACTGCCGGCCCCAGCTTGGCGAAGAAGTCAGTCTCCATTCCGCTGGTAATCCAGGCCAGTTGGTTCAGCTCATTCCGCGCAGGCTGGGTATAGCGGGGCAAGTCAACGAATGTTTTGCGCAGTTCTTGCCAGCTTTCAACCTGTCCATCAGCCAGTACCAGAAACACGTGACTGACCGTATCCGGAACTGCTCTGTGTTGCACCTGGAAGGATGGCAGGTTCTCAACAGCGCGTGATGACAGCATGCTCAGCTGTTCTTCAGTGAGGGTAGGCAATAGTCCTGCCAATCCGGCGTTTATGCCATTTCCCTTGCCACTCAGGTAAGCAATTTCACCATCATTCATCCCCACAACTGCTGTCGGGAACCAGCCAACGGGAAACACACCCTTGATTTCGGGAAGGGCTTCCTGGATATCACAGACCAGGATGGAGTTGTCCCCTGAATTTGCAACATAGAGTTCACTATTGTCCTGACTAACTGCCAGTGCAGTGGGCAGTGACCCAATTGAGGATCCCGGTAGCGGGGAAACGGACATCGCACCAAGCAGATCGAACTGGTTCTGTTCCGTAATCCCGTATGAATAGACATTGTCGGAATGGGGGCAGGCAACAAACATCCGGGTCATGTAGCTACGCTCAGTCTCATCGCTGATACCTCTGCCGATGAAGGTCACCTCTCCGGGGACAATCAGCAAGTCTGCAGGATGCTGACCGACGAAGATCCGGTCTACCAGCCTGAAGTCTGCCTTGCGATAGAGCCCGACAGCTGCCTCTCCCCAATGACTGATCAGGAAATGGCTTTCATCGGGGGTCAGGTCCATCCGGTAGGGGGATGCTCCAGTTGGAAATTGATTGAGAATAAATCCTGACTGGATGTTGATGATAATGGCCCTGTTGCCCAACAGGTCCAGGGCGTAAAGCTGACGGTCGTCAGGATCAAGCAGGAGATCCCCGATCAATACAGGGCATATGTCCTCGCACTTGACAGGGAGTGAAAACTCATTGAGGATATCCAGGACTCCATTCCGGAAGGAAAGCTCCCAAACGCTGCTGCGGGCTCCACCGCTTACGTAGAGTTTGTTGCCGGCCCTGTTCAGAGTCAGTCCGAGCCAGGCTCCCGGCAATTCAAGCTGCTGGATGGTTTTTCTTGCCTTGATATCGATGACACTCAGGGAGGGGGTTTCGTAACCGGACTGCAGGGTCAGAAGATAACGTCCATCCCGGGACAACTCGGCAGCCATGGGCAGGCTGTTCAATGGGATCTGTGTTCCGGCTGGTGTGATAATTTGTCCGTTCGGCAAGAAAATACTGCCGTCAGGCTGCGTTCCGAATTTATCTTGCCCACTGACCGGGTACAGGAACACAACCAGAGCTAGTACGATGAATCGCCTGGCCGCAGAAAGGTCAAGACTGCTATGGCAACGTCGGATCATGGTAGGTGGCAAAGCTGTTGATTGGTTAGCCCAAGCAGACTCAGAACCTCGAACGCTACCGGGACGTCTTGAACCTGGTGATGTGTTGCAAACCAGCCTGATGTTGAACCTCTCAGGTGAGGCTATATAAAGAACTATACGCAGGGGATTCGGGCTACAGGGCAAAAAAGCCCGGAAAGCGCGTATAAGACAGGCCTTATGCGCTGAATGAGCTGCCGCAACCACAAGTGGAGCTGACATTGGGGTTCTCGAACTTGAATCCGGCCCCTTCCATGCTTTCAACGTAGTCTACTCTGCAGTTTTCGAGGTACAGCAGACTGGCCTGATCCACAAACACTTTCAGGCCATCGTATACATAGACCTTGTCCAACGGAAGCTGTTTGGTCTCAAAGGCCATTGCATACTGGAACCCGGAGCAACCACCGCCAACTACAGACAGCCGCAGACCCTTTGGCTGGGGTTCCTGCTGGCAGAGAATCTCGTTCACTTTTGTAATAGCGTTTTCCGTCAGATCAATCATGGTCATTGCCCTCCTGTGAGTATGGACTTCTTTATTATATAGACTTGCAGTTGATATTGATGAACAAGGCCTGACTACCAATATTTTTTCTGGAGTTTTAGCAGTCCCGGGTACTCATTATCTGTTTCACCGATTTCTTCCCTGGTGCGCAACAGGTCTTGCTTTAACTTTGTGACGACATCTGCATAAGCAGCATCCAAGTACACATTCTGCTGCTCATGTGGATCCTTTTGCAGGTCATAAAGCTCCCATCCGGGCCGAGTTTCTGCAACCTTTGCGCCAGGTGCGTCCAGGGGTAACCCGTAGAAGAAGATCAGCTTGTAGTCCATGGTCCGTATTCCGTAATGTGCAGGAACATCATGGTGGGCCATGTTCATCCAGTAGCGGTAGTAGGTTGCCTCACGCCAGTTTTCAGGTTGTTCCCCTTTCAGTAGGGGAAGCAGGCTGACACCCTGCATGAAAGAAGGGATTTCGACTCCTGCCATATCGAGCATGGTAGGTGCGAAGTCCGTGTTGTTAACCAATGCATCATTGCGGGAGCCAGCACTGACTGTCGGGGGATAACGGACTAGTAGTGGAAGCCGTAAGGACTCCTCGTACATCCATCGCTTGTCAATGTAGTCGTGCTCACCCAGCATGAAACCCTGATCGGACGTGTAGATCACGATGGTGTTATCCAGAACACCATCCTCGCTGAGGTAGTCGAGTAAAACCGCCACGGCGTCATCAACTCCCTTAACCGTGCGCAGGTACTTCTTGAGGTAACGTTGGTAAGCCGTTCTCTTGTAGTCTTCAATGCCCAGTTCAGGGTCAACGAACATATGATGCCCCATATTGCGTCGCTGATTTCGCTTGCCGACTGAAGTCCCCATTCCCCGTGTTGCTTCTGATCCGTGGTTAGGAACCTTCCACAGACTGGGTGGTTCGGGTATACCTGTGTTGTTGTACAGGAAGTCATAGCGCTCGGCATTTTCGAAGTTGTCGTGCGGGGGCTTGAAATGGTGCATCAGGAAGAAAGGCTGGTCCTTGTCCCGTTGTTTCAGCCAGCTGAGTGACAGTTTTGTTATCACGTCAGAAGAATGGGTTGAATCGTACCCTCTGAAATGCCTCACGTTATCTGGCCAGGGCTTGCCGGATTCACGCATCATCGGGTTGAAGTAAGCCCCCTGTCCAGGCAGGACGCAGTAATAATCAAATGCTGTGGGCTCCTGTCTGAAATGCCACTTGCCAATCATTGCGGTCTGATAGCCGGCCTTCGAGAGCAGCATTGGCAGGAACTGGCGTTCCGGTTCGAGTTCCCCCTGGAGCGTTGTCACGTGGTTCTTGTGACTGTACTGGCCAGTCAGCAGTGTCGCCCTGCTTGGGGTACAGATCGAGTTTGTGCAAAAAGCATTCTCAAAAAGCATCCCTTCCTGCGCCAGTTTGTCCAGGTTGGGAGTCGGATCCAATGTGGCAAGCCGACCGCCATAGGCACCCAGAGCATGGGCGGCGTGGTCATCCGACATGATGAACAGAATGTTTGGTTTATCAGCCGCAAGAAGTGGGCTTGAGATGCAAAGAACTACAAGTAAGCGAATCCAATTGTGCATGCTGGCTTCGCCTTAAAGAGTATACTGTTGGGGTTCCGTGATGCGACTCCAGATGCTGATTCCCGCCTTGTTCATGGCAGGCATAATACAAGCTGAACAGCCCAATGTCCTGCTGCTGTTTGCAGACGATCAGAGACCGGACACCATTGCAGCCCACGGCAATCCCTACGTTCGTACTCCCAACATAGACAGGATTGCAGCAGGAGGCTACAGTTTTCGGCGAGCCTACTGCCTGGGGGCCCAGGGTGGTGCAGTTTGTGTTCCAAGTCGGGCAATGTTGAATACCGGCAAAAGCTTCTTTCGGATCTCCATGGATATGGAAGGTGAGACTACGCTTGGCGAACTGCTGGGACAGAATGGATTCAGCACCTTTGCAACAGGTAAATGGCACAACGGAGAACCTTCCTGGCTGCGGAGTTTCCAACAAGGGAAAAACATCATGTTCGGAGGGATGTCGAATCATGTGAAAGTCCCGATTGTTGATCTGGGAGAGGACGGCAAGCTGACCAGCAAGAGAGAGGGGGTCCGATTCTCAAGCTCCCTGTTTGCTGATGCTGCAATCGAGTTTTTACGCAACTACAAGGAAGAGAACCCGTTTTTTGCCTACGTGGCCTTCACTGCTCCACATGACCCGCGGAATCCGCCGCCCCGCTATCGCCGGATGTACTACCGCAACAGGCCTCCGCTGCCGCCCAATTTTGCACCGCAACACCCGTTCAACAATGGGCACATGACTGGCAGGGATGAGAGTTTGGGACCATGGCCCCGAACGAAGGAGATCGTCCATGATCAACTTGCGGAGTACTACGGGTTGATCACGCATCTCGACAGTCAAGTCGGGCGCATCCTGCATGAACTTCAATCTGGACCACATGCGAAAAACACCATCGTGATTTACGCAGCGGATCATGGGCTTGCTGTTGGCAGCCATGGTTTGCTGGGCAAGCAGAACCTGTACGAGCACTCCATGGGTACACCCTTGATCTTCCAGGGACCTGGCATACCGGCCGGTAGCGAATCAAACGCGTTCTGTTACCTGCTAGATATCTACCCGACTCTCTGTTCACTGCTGGGAGTAGAGATGCCAGATGGAATTGATGGGCAGGATCTCTCGCCGATCTGGAGAGGGGAACCAACAATGTTGAGAGACTCACTGTTCACCTCGTTCCGTGACTTGATGAAGTCGGTCCGGGATGAACGCTGGAAGTTGATTCGCTATCCCAAAATTGATCACACGCAGCTATTTGATCTTGAAATGGATCCTCACGAGATGAATAATCTTGCTGCTGAAACGAGCCAGCAGGATCGTATCAAGGAAATGCTGGAGATGATGCAGCAATGGCAGCAGAGGGTAGGGGATGACGACCCCTTGAGTGTTCCCAATCCAATGGCGAAAGAGATTGATCTCAGTGGGCACGAGAGGGTGCGTGATCAATGGCAACCGGACTGGATCTTCGATAAGTACTTCGAAGAGCCTTACGGCAAACTTTCCACGCGTTGAGTCCCAGGAACTACTGAACGAGTAAATTCGTTCCATTCCTGCCTGTTGAGTTCGCGCCCCCCGCCTTTGGTCGGAATCCACCCCACTGCTTGAAGAAGAAAGCAACACTCGTTCAGTGCATTGCACCCTCCTCTGCCTGGATGCATCGGCAGTGCATGCAGGCCACTTTCGGCAACGACGCTTACCCCCGAAGACAGGGTGGAAAGAAGAGGCAGTTTACAACTCTGTTACTCAAATCCGGTATTATTACTCACCGTGTTGAGTGCAGCCAACTGGGATTTCACTGTCGAAGAGTTTTAGCTCAGAGACAGGTTATAACTGCTCGTAGCATTTTCGGGAAGCGGTGCAGGTATCCTCGTCAACAATATCTCCGTCCGGGCCAATAGGTTTTTGGGTGCGGTCACACCAGTAGATACGAGTGTTTGACAGTTGCACCGTGGGATCATCGTCTGCGTCGATATACATCCCCTTCCAGCGAATATCGCTGCAGCGGTTGGTTAGGATTTTCAGGCCTGCGCCTCTGTTGCGGGACATAATTATCTTCCTGATGGCTAAACTCAATGCTCAACCCGAAGGGAATCAGGCGAATGCCAAACACCTTGGCCATTCCAACGGAGCGACTCCAGCGTACCGCTGATTCACCTTTCCCGATAATAACTGCTGCTTAACTGGCCTCCAGCAGAGCCCGTTTCACCGCAATGCTGGCGAGCTGAACCTTGGCCATGTTCTGGCTCAGTGGGGTGGCCGCCGAAACGGCAGCTTTCCCTGCAGTCATCGCAGTATCCTCGCTCATGCTTTTGCCCTTGAGAGCCATTTCTGCTTCCGATGAACGCCATGGGGTCGGAGCGACATGGCCCATCACAACCCTGGCATCGGAGATGTTCTTTCCGTCCTCGCGATAAGCAACTGACGCGGTCACAAGTGGCCAGTCAAGCAATCGGCGCTGTCGTACTTCGTACGTCGCAGTCATCCAGCCGGAAGCTGAAGGAACCATGATTTCGGTTACAATTTCGTTGGGCTGCAGTGTAGTCTCACGATCAGATTCACCAGAAGGTATCTGGTAAAGGTCTGCGACCGCAATCTCGCGTTCACCATCCGGGCCGACAACCGTGACCTTGGCATCCAGTGTAATCAGTGCAGGTGCGAAACTCGATGCACTGACGAAGTACGCAGGACCCTTGTTGCCGAAAATCGCATGGTAGCGGTTTTCACCGTTTGGAACGAGTGATTTGCCTTCATGCATGGCCAACAGGCCATGACCGTTACGGTAGTACCAGCAGCGTGGACGCTGTAACAGGTCACCGACAACGGTTCCCATGGAGCGGACCTGTGGGGCTGAAATGCCCATGCTTGCCTGAATCAGTGAGTTGTACGATGCAACCATCTTGGAAGAAAGCAACTCTTCGACAGTAGCCATTGCACCAATGCGGATTCCACTGCCATTTTTCGAGATGCCCTTGAGCTCACTGATGTTGCGAAGACTGACCACCCGTGTAGGAGTTTCAGTGCGCTCCTTCATGAGGCTCAGCAGATCCGTACCACCGGCCAGTATTACTGATTTTCCAGCATCCGGGCTAAGTGACTGGGTCGCCACTTTGGTGTCTGTGGGAGCAAAATATTCGAAGTTATTCATGGTTTTTCCTTAACCCCTTCTATGCTTCCTGCAATGCAGCCAGAATTCGGTCTGGCGTCATAGGTAACGTAGGCACACGAACACCGATGGCATTCGCAACAGCATTTGAAATGGCAGCACCTGGTGAAATTGCCGGAGGTTCACCAATGCCGATGACCCCGCGGTCATCGTACATGTTCTGAACCATATGCACTTCCATCTCGCCAATGTCGGCCGCACCGGAGAGCTTGTAGAACTCCATGTCGGCGTTGAGCATCTTGCCAGTGGTCTGATCGTAGACAGACTCTTCGTACAGTGCCCAGGCAACGCCCTGAATGAGAGCTCCGTAGACCTGGCTCTCGCTCTGCTTGAGGCAGACGACAAGTCCGACATCCTGAACAGCCGTGATCTTGTTGATCGTCACAACACCGGTCTCGATATCCACTGAAACATCGGCCATCTGAACGCCTCCGACTCCGGAATCGTTCAACTTGCCTCCATCAGGATCAGGCTGTTTGCCCTGTCCTGAAATAGTGCGAGTACCGAGTTTCTTGCAGGCATCCATCCAACTCACGGACTTTGAGGCATCTGACTTCGAACTGATCATGTGATTCCTGGCCACCAGGTCGTCGGCTTCGACGCCCATTGACTCGGCCACGACCGATTTGAGTTCCTCTAGTGCATTGACACTGGCTCGACGCGTCGAGGCGGTTGTGCCTCCAACAGTTGTTGAGCCGCCTGAGGCACCGGAGACCGGTAATTTCGAGCTACCGATATTGACCGTGATGTCCGCAATGTCCAGTCCAAAGGTTTCAGCAGCTATAACCGAGAGGGTTGTATATGTACCAACACCGAGATCCTGGCTGGCAAGATTCACAGAAACCCCACCGTCAGGTGCAACGCGGACTTCGCACGTGGAATCGTGCGGACGTCCACCCCAGGTATGCAGGGACATTCCAAGACCGCGCTTGTCAACTCCGGAACCGGAGTCACCCCGCTTGTGCCAGTTCGTCTTCCAGTCAATCATCTCTGCGCACTTGTCGATCTCGTAACGGTAGACCTCCGGGCGTGCAGTCAGATCGGCGTTCTTTTTGAAGAAGTCGACAGGATCCATGTCCAGCTTGGCCGCTAGATCATCCAGCGGACACATGGTCAGGATGGCTGCCTGTGGGTGATTGGGTGCTCGCCAGGCGCGGGCAGGACCCATGTTCGTGGAAACACTCAGGTGCCTGGCCTTTTGAGCCAGACGTTCCTCATTGTTATAGACATATGGCAACGGAGGGCTGCCTCGCCCGGCAACTCCACCTGTGGACCAGGATTCGGACTGATAGGCGATCAGCGTGCCGTCCTTCTTGGCACCGACCTTGATATTTCCATAATCCGCGGGCCGTGAGCCAGCAATCATCAACTCTTCATCGCGATCCAGCATCAACTTGACGGGCTTGCCGGTTTTCTTGGAGAGTTGAGCGCAGACGATTCCCCAGGAATCGACATTGAACTTCGATCCGAAGCCGCCACCCATATAAGGAGTGATACATTCGATCTGTTCTGCCTGGACGGTTCCGATCGACTCGTCGCGGGAAAGCCCCCTGGCGAGATCTGCTGGAATGCGTGCAACTGCCTGTGTGGAGGCGTAGATCTTGATGTCATCTCCAGTCCAGTCCACGACCTGGCCGTGCGGCTCAAGGCAGCAATGGGTGATGACACCCAGTCCGTAATACCCTTCGTGAGTGGTGTCGGCACTGTTCCATGTCTCTTCGAAGTCAGGCCCCTTGGTGTCATCCTTGGCAGGTTTGACACGGTTGGCCTCGCCAGCTTTCTTGACGTCTTCAGCCTTGAGCCAGTGTGGAAGCTGTTCAAAGTGCACCGTGACAGCGGCAGCAGCTTCGCGGGCATGCTCTTCCGTATCAGCACAGATTGCAAGAATCTCAGTACCAGCCCACTGGACTTCGTCCCCGGGATTCATGATGTTCTCATGACCCTTGTAGCCGCTGACTTTCTCAGCTGTGCTCGTATCAATGGCAACGATGCGTCCGTGGGCAACATTTGATGTCACCAGACGGGCGAATAGCATGCCGTCGAGGTTGCGGTCATAGGAATACTTGGCAAGGCCTCGGGCCTTGGCGGGACCGTCTACACGGTCATGTCTTTTGCCGATCAGGCTGCGGTCTTCTACAGCTGGCCAATCATATTTCGTAGCCATTATGCACTCCCCATTCTGGCCGCTTCATAAACGGCTTTGCGGACACCAACATACGTCCCGCAGCGACAGATGTTGCCGCACAACCCTGCTTCAACCTGATCCATGGTTGGTTGCGGATTGTTGTCGATAATTGCCTTGCCTGCCATCACTATGCCAGGAGTGCAGAACCCGCATTGCTGAGCATCGTGCTCGACAAACTTCTCCTGGACAGGGTGCATCCTGTCGTCAGTAGAAATCCCTTCGATAGTTTCGATCCTGCGTCCCTGGGACTCAATTGCCAGCATCGTGCAGGAGTATGCGGGCGAACCGTCGACAATCACTGTGCAGGCACCACAGGTTGCCCTGTCACAAACTTTTTTGGCACCGGTGTGGTCGAGTTGGTTGCGTAGTGCATCAATCAATGTCACACGCGGCTCAACCATGAGTTTGTGGTTTTCCCCGTTGATATTGAGCGTGATGGAGACAGGGCCGGGACCGAGTGGTTCGTGATGTTCTGCCTTGACCACAGCGGGTGATGCCAGAGTACCGACAGCACCAGCTCCAATACCAACACCTTCAAAGAAGGTTCGCCGGGAAAAGCCTTTCTGTGTTTTTTGTTCGGGCCTCACAGTAGGCCCATCATGTGGGTTGTTAAAACTCACCTGGGTCTCTCCTTTATCAAGAGTTGCTTGGTGCAGTTAGGATAGTACCCAAACCACATATCAAGCTTGTGCACATAGAGAATACATCATATCGGATCCTACTGCAATGATATTGTGAACGGATTGTTGGATTTAAGGCAACATGCGGATTGAATGCACGCGGATGTCCTGTGTGATGTGATCCAGTAACCTGTCTCCGGAAACCAGCCGTCCGAAGTTCACATAGCGACTATCTGCAAGTGGCAGTGCTGTTTGGCAGAGAAAGAACTCCCAGGCTGATGCCGAATCGCCCCGTTGCAGCAGGCCGACACTGCCTCTCAAAAAAGGTAGAGGATTCAATTCCGGACGTATCAGATCCAGCCCTGCACTTGCCAGTGCGTAGCCGTTTGGACGTACAGTTGTGAACCGGATACCGTCAAAGGCTCCCTGTATGGCTCTCTGTCGAAAGTGTTCTGCAGTGAGAGGGGCATGTTCGTAGTCAAGCTTGATCTCGAAATCTCCAAGCGAAGTGCTCATGAGCAGGTAGCTCCCGAGGGTCCGTGCAATCTGCTGGTAGTCAACCGCCTTCACAGGAAGATTATTGGTTTGTATCGAATTGTCTGGCAGCAGGGGCGGCTCCCCTGTCGGCAGGTCATGAATCTTTGCTGCTCCCAGCAGCACATTGCGGGTATATTCAGCTTCGAAGCGAACCTTGGGGTCCTTGTGGTCAAGACTTTTACTAATCTTCTCGATGAGTGCAGTGCCGGGTGATCTGGCGGCAGCGGATCTGACAGCAACCGCACGGACGTAGTCATTGTCGTCAGTTAAAAGCCTTTCAAGGCGTTTCCATACAGCGGGGCTGTTAAGGAGTTTTAGTTCATCAGCAGCCAATGCAGCTGCCCAACGGCTGTCCTGGTCATCGGAATCAAGATATTCGGTTATAAATGCATGTTGTTCGTTTGCCTGCATGCGAATCAGTGCTGTCATGGTCGTCACTATCGGAGCAGGGGATTGAGTGACCCTCACGGCAGCCTCTCTCAACTGCATCTTTCCCAGTGCCTCGACAGCCCGTGTAACCACGATGCGGTCTCCGTCTTCAAGAAGGGTTAAGAGGGCGTCTGCTGCTCCAAGGTTTGGATTGTTCCCACTACGGACATCCAGTAGCACCCCGATGGAAAAAGCAGCCTGTGCCCGAACGGAGGGTGCGGGATCAATTGTGGCTTCCCCGAGACGCTGCAAGGCGGCGGTACCCTGTATGCGAGCCAGTGCAAGATAAGCCCGAGCGCGTAGTTCGGCGATCGGATTGCTCAGCTGGTCTATGAGCCAGTCATCAAAGAGTAATTGATCTTCTCGTTTGAGGAAATCCCCTTCGGTCCTGTGAACCGGGCGGGTTAGCAACAGCCAAATCGCAGCGGTTGCAAGCAGCAGCATGCAAGCAAAAAGCATGTAGCCTGCGGTTCGGGGCCAGCCTTCGAATGCGGTTTCGTTCCGCTTCGGGGTTTGATCGTCCCTGCTGTGCCAGTCAATCATGAAATTGCATTGTGAAAATTCACCGTCATCAAAGAGTTCCCCAATGTATTGCTAAGCTTGCCGATGATGGTCGATGGAATGGAGCGGCTTGCTGCCATTCGGCAGGAACTGAAAAAATACTCGCACCCCTTGCTGAAGTTCGATGTGAGGGAAACGGAAGCAGGTCGTATTGAGCTGGTGATTGATCTCAAGGATAAGCCTGCCAACATCCATACATACTACTTGGAAATACATCCAAGGGACCTTGCTCATGCCCAGTTCCGTTGGATATTGCAGCGGATGATCTTTGAGGGGCTACATGACTATTTTGTCGAGATGTTCGAATACACCCCTCAGAGCCTCGACAACCCTGCAGGTCCTTACGAACTCAAGCGCTAGGTCCGGATCCTTCTGCAGCAGCCCAGTTTTCAGGAATGGTGTTCACGCCTTCCCTGTTCTTGTGGTTGCAGGTACTCTTGCGAACCTTCACGTTTCTATTTGGTCATAACGGTTTGGTGCTTCCGTTTCGATCAGGAGGCAGTCCAACTCTGAGGAGAGTTCGGCCTTAGTAGCGTCAAAGCTAGGATTCTTGATCACGTTCCGGATCTCGTAAGGATCAGTTGCCAAGTCATAGAGCTCGTCCATCCCCTCGATGTCGATATATCGGATGTACTTCCAGCGCTCCGTCCGAACGGCCTGATAGCCCATATTCACCATGCGCGGCCAAACGGCATCCGAGAAGTACTCGATCAGCACCGACGCCCGCCAATCCGATGGGACGGCACCCTCAAGCAGAGGAACCAGGGAGCGTCCGTGAAACTTGGCGGGCGGCGGTTCGACCCCGGCCAGTTCCAGGAGTGTAGGGGCCAGGTCGACGCTGAGAGCGAAGGCGTCCATCTCGGCCCAGGCGGCAACCCTCCCCGGCCATCGGACTACTAACGGGACGCGGATGCTCTCCTCGTAGGCCAGGCGCCGTTCTTCGTTCAGGCCGTGCTCTCCGTAGAAATACCCGTGGTCGCTCGTCAATACGATAACGGTGTTGTCGATCTGCCCGGTTTCCTCAAGAGCATCGAGGATTCCGCCAAAGGCTTCGTCTGCAGCTGTCAGAATGCGCAAACGGTTCCGAATCACGTGATCGGGCGTCCCCGTAGACGGCCCCAGTGGCGGAACGCCAGCAATTGGCCGCTGCAACGCACTCTTACCCTCCCCATATGAGGAGGCGTTTGGTCGGCGACGAATCGGCTCGTCCTCGTACAGGTGTGCGAGTTTCTCGGGAGGTGTGAACCCGCCGTCGTCTGGAATCGAATTAATGCTGCCATCTGCGTCCTGGAAGAGATTTGGATGGACCGCCTTGTGGGATAGGTACACCAAGAATGGTCGGTCACGCTCGCGTCTGATGAATTCAGCAGCACGTTTTGAAAGGATGTCCGTGGCATAGCCCCTGAGTGTGCACAGCTCGCCGTTGTCGTTCACGTCAGGATCGAAGTAATTGCCTTGACCTCGGAAGCTGAGCCATTCGTTGAAACCGGGTCGGCGCGTGTCGTCGAGGCCCATATGCCATTTACCGATGAAGGCTGTGTCATAGCCGGAACGGTTGAGTACCAGGGGGAATGTGGCGAGCCGGTGTGACTGCTCACTACGGTCACGGTTGTCGGTGATTCCATGAGTGTGAGCGTACTGGCCCGTCAAGATACAAGCCCGATTAGGAGAACAGAGCGGGATCGGGGCGAAGGCGTTAGCGAACCGCATCCCTTCCTTCGCGATGCGATCGAAGTTGGGGGTCTCGACGAACGGATGGCCGGCGAAGCCCAAATCGTCGAATCGGACGTCATCCATCACGACAACGAGTATGTTTGGTCGCGACACGGGCGAGGGCCCCCCTGTCTGTGGCGAATACTTGGACTTTGATGAATTCATGGGCTTTGTGCTAGGTGCTTCCCAGTCGGCTATCTACGAACCCGCTCAATGCAAGGCCGTTAGTTGAACCCTGCGGATTACAGGTAACTGGCATCGACAGACGCTTCTATGCGGGTGATTCTCATAGTGCCAGAAACCGCCATCGCTTCTGATAACGTCCTCCTCCAGACGAAGATTCGCTCCCATTGGTTTGCCGGTAACACGATCTTCTGGATGAGCGCAGTCGGAACATCGCCCAGAGGCAGACAGTAGGATGATACACTCGCTCGGATTATGCCCGTCCGCCTGATATTGCTCGCCTTACTGACCCTTCCTGTATCGTAGGCGCATGTCCAGGAAAACGTCATCTACACCATGCGTGGCGGACTCGGGATGCTGATGGACGTGCATTACCCGGACCGGGTCCAACGGATTCGGCATCGTCTTCATTCCCGGCAGCGGTTGGCACGCACCGCTGAGCTATGACGCAGCGCCGCTCAAGACATCCTGGTTCGCCAAGCTCTACGTCCCGCCGTTGACGGCTGTGGGCTTCACCGTGTTCGACAGCAACCACTGGGCTGCACCGCGCTATCCTTATCCGGCTCCCCTCGACGATGCGTAGCAGGCTGTTAGATTCGTTCGTCGACATGCCGAGCGTCTCGGGATCCGCTGTGACCGGATTGGTAGCTCCTTATTACGTTTGAAGATTGATTTGAATCTGAATAAAAATTTGTCGATTCTCGATTTCAAGAAAATACCATATCAACTCGAATCGTCGTGGTACTGGAAGTCTTGGGACGTCACGACGTATGACTTGAACGAATTGCTTGTGACGAAACTTCGCGCCTTTCTGCAACGAAGGAAGATCAGGGACTTGTTTGATCTCGATGTGGGCTTGCAGCATCCTGAAGCAAAGCCTGAGCTCGTCATTGGGGTGTTCTTGGAGTATGCGAAATGGGAGACTATGAAAGCGTCGCGAGCCGTCTGCGAGCAAGATATAGCGGCTAAGTTGAGTGATCCAAGATACGGGGATGGTATTGAGGATGTCCTGCCAGCCGGCCAGCGATGGGATCGCGATCGAGCGGCCTGTGCAGTTGCCGAACAACTTATAGCCCGACTGCCCGGCAAGCCTTGGCAAGACGAGTCGGAAATCGAGTGGCTTGGCAAGTCTCCATCCGGGCCCCAACGCTAGTTGTGGCAGTGCCTTCACCCGGCCTTAATTCTCTCCTGCAGTAGCGCATTAATTCGAACAACGGCCGGACGAATGCATGGAATAACTTGGTAAAATCCGCCGAAATTATGTGAAATACAACACCGGGACTTGCTTTCAGCGAGCCCGGACACCCGCTTGACCTTGACATGGCTGCTCTTCTCAGCAATCATGAAGTGCACTCGACCTCCGGGACCACTCGACTGCCATAGCTGCCACAGCCTAAATAGTCCGAAACTTCGTAGATACTCCATACCCCCTGCAACGCCTGCCAGCAATGGTATCCAACCCGATAGACCGCCAGTCATTGTATACTCCAACAGACTGGAAACGGATGCAGAAACCAATCCACCGATTGCCTTGTTCCAGCTTTTCTTGCGCATCCCATCACGCTACCACCCCATTTTACCTTGTGTCAAGTGCATAATTACGGTTGCAAGTCAGTCGTCCGGCGAGCTGTGGTTCTGGTCCTGGTGATGACCGGCACCTTGCTCGTCGGGCCATTCGTATCCCAAGTCGCTGCGCAGCCGCGCGACAGGCTGGAACTCCAGATCGGCGGGAGCTATATATTTCCGGGCGGCCGAACGGAACGACTCCGCGCGGTCAACGCCGGTGGTGCGCTCTGGCTAACGGACAAGTGGGGGGTCGCGGTGCGGCATGCCATCGCCCCCGCTGCTGACCTGGATGACCTTGAACTCGACCCCTCCAGCACACTTCTGAACTTGCGTTACACCAATGTGACCGTGCGCCGTCGCTGGTTCACGGAACGCCGCGTTGAGATCGACCTCGGGTTCGGTCTGCGGGTGCATGGGACCAAGGAATACGCGTACTTTTCTACTGAGGATCCACCCCATGTGCAGAATGAATTCAGCCGCGCGCTTGTGCTCGAACTGCTCGGCGGCACCAAGGTGTCACGCCACCTCGGATTCAAGGGCGGCGTCACGGTCGATCTCGGCCAAGAGTACAACAGCAACATACAGGTGGTGGGGCTTGTGGTGATAGGGTTCTAGTTGCATGCGTAGCCGATGAGGCCGCTGACCGTCGAGATCGTCATCCCACAATCGGAGTCGGCGAGCGTCTCGAGAACGACGGTGGACCTGGCTCATGGGCGCTTAGGTCCCATGAGCCAGCATACCCAATGTACGTACATTGGGCTGGCGAGGGGCTCCACCACCTCGACCCCTGAACAGAGATACGGCAGCGCTGCGCTGGTTCGGATCCCGCGGTCGATGCGGCCGGCGTCGGGTCGCGTGCGGGCCGGACATAACGGTCCGGCGGTTCGCGAGCACGAAGCCGCTGGAGAGCGATGCCACCCCGCCGTCCAACTCGTCAAGCCGCGCGGAGCGCGGCTCCTTCGCTTGCGCTACGGCCCTGCGGGGTTTGGCGGCGGCGGTGGTTACAGTTTCCATTCCAGTATCATATACGGGAATGGAGCGCATTTCCCGGGGTCAGCCCAACCTCACGCGGATTCGGTGAACGGATATAAACCACTATTAAACAGTTACTTGCAGACTATACTGCACGACTCTGGACACCCATGGCCGATCATTGGCTATTCCGGCAGGGCGAAGGCGATGATATTGAAGCCCGCCGCGACCGCCACATACTGCCTTCCTCCAGCCAAGTAGGTCATTGGCGACGCTCTCCAGCGGTCATTGGTGTAGAAGTGCCAGAGCAGTTCGCCGCTGCTGGCGTCGGCAGCAGTGAAGGTTCCGTTGCCGTCTCCGTAGAAGACGATGCCCCCGTCGGTGGAGAGCACTCCGGTCCAGGGGCGGCGAGGAGACCCGTGAGGGCGGTCCCAGACGATCTCGCCCGTTTCCAGCTGGATCGCTCGCACGGAACTCACTACGAGCTCGCTCGGAACGGCTCGCGCTGCGCCACCGAAGAACCCCTTGCCGCGTTGCCACCTCTCATCCCGCTTCGTGAAGATGTTGCACTGCTCAACCGTCTGCACGTAGACAAGTCCCGTACCCGGGCTATAGGAAGGCGACATCCAGTTCGTCGCCCCCGCCAGCGAGGGGCAGACTTCGTTTCCGCCGTATGTCGGCTCCTTGCCCGGCAGTTTCTGCGGGCGGCCGTCGGGTCCGATCCCGGTTGCCCAGGTCATCTTCTCGACGAAGGGCTTGGCCAGCAGTACCTCTCCGTTGGTTCGGTCGAGCACATAGAAAAAGCCGTTGCGATTGGCGTGGACCAGCAGCTTGCGCGGACTTCCCTGGAACTCGGCGTCGACCAGCATGGGCGTTTGGTTGGCGTCCCAGTCGTAAAGGTCGTGCGGCGTGTATTGATAGTGCCAGCGCAGCTTGCCCGTGCTGGGCTCGATCGCGAGAATCGAGTCGCTGTAAAGGTTGTCGCCCTGGCGTTCGTCGCCGTTCATGTCGGGGCAAGGGTTGCCGGTCGGCCAGTAAAGCAGATCGAGCTCCGGATCGTAGGTTCCGGTCAGCCAAGTGCCGGCGCACCCGTGCGGCAGGACGCTTCCCACCCAGGTATCCGACAATGGCTCACCGGGCAGCGGCACGGTCCAAAAGCGCCAGGCTTCTTCGCCGGTGGCGGCTTTGTAGGCCGCGAGGAAGCCGCGAATGCCTTCGTCGCCGCCGCTCACTCCAGCAATGACCAGGTCGTTGACCACCAGCGGCGCGAGCGTGCCACCGTAGTTGTCGCGGTGGTCAGCCATTTCGGTTTCCCACAACAGGTGGCCTGTGAGACGGTCGATCGCGATGAGATTAGCGTTGTCGGTGACGATGAATACCCGGTCGCCCAGGATTGCTGCACCGCGGTTCGTGCCCGAACCGGCGTCGCCCATCACGCCTTCGGTGCGCGGCCGGCTGTAGCTCCACATCTCGCGGCCCACTCGCGCGTCCAGGGCGCGCACCTCGTTGGGCGCGGTGACGTACATGATGCCGTCGACAACGATGGGCGTGGTCTCGAGCCCGCGCGTCGAGCGCATCGGGAAGATCCATGCGGGGGCTAGTTTCCCCACATTCTGGGTCTTGATCTCGTCGAGCGAGCTGTGGCGGTTGCCATGGAGCCGGCCGTTATAGGTCGGCCAGTCGCCCGCGCTAGGACTCCGGATGCTCGCGAACTGCACGGTCCCGGGAAGCTCTTTCTGCGCGCGGATGTAGCGCGCTTGCAGAGCGTTGCCGGGCCGGCCGTCAAGGCGACTGAGGTACGCGATCAAATCATCGAACCCGGCACCGTTGAATCGCGGCATCGAGGACCCGGGCGCGGGAGCCAGTTCGGTGATCTGGTCTCGGGAGAGCAGCCGCCAGCTTCCATCGACCGCTTGAAGCTGCATGTCGTGGGCGCTTTGATTTCGCACGAAGCCGTGGATCTGCTCGCCGTCCCTGAGCTTCACCTCGACTTGCTGGTAAGCCTGGGCGATTTCCGCATTGGGTTCCCTGAGGTCGCTTTCAAGCTCGCCCAACGTGCGGCTCGCCCCCACCGACGAGAGATCGGGCCCGACCAGACCGCTTCCGCCACGGACGTGGCAGGCGTGGCAATTGGCGTTTCCGAAGAAGAGCTCCTCGCCTGCCGCGGGGTCGCCTTGAGGTGCGGTCTCGCTAGCGGGCGCGGTTTGCGCGCGATAGAAAGTCACTAGCGCGGTCGTTTCGCCTTCCGGAAGGGAGAAACCGGGCATGCCGACGTCAGGCAAGCCATCACGGATTAGCTCGCGGACCTCTTCGGCGCTACGGTTTCGGGCTGAGCGCGTGGTGATTATGTCCGGACCACGCTCGCCCCCGCGGCCATCGCCTCCGTGGCAGCCCCCGCAGCGCAGTTCGAAATGCTTGCGTCCTTCGGCTATGAGCTGGATGGTGTGCTGCGGCGCGCTTTGAGCCGCGGCGGCGGGTAGGAACAATAGCAGCGGAAGCAATTGAAGAGGTTTCATGGTCGTAGGGCGGGACGCCGCTGAGCGTGGTCGAACCTATACCAAGCTCCTGAGCCGCAGGTCTCCTGAATGTCGGCGATCTGCCGCCGTGTCAGGCGCTTGCCGAAGAATGTCGTGGATTTAAGGTTCTCGATCAGCGGGTCCATCGGGTAGCTCCCAGTACTCCATACCTAGGGTGGCAAATTGGGGCACAAAAGTTAAGCGCTTCGGGAGAAAAAATTGAGGGAGGCATATCCTTTTGAAAATCAACAACCTATCGGTCCACCGACGGGCTATCTACCGGATTATCTATGCGAATGCCATTGACCTTGGGGGAGGCCGCGACATCAGCGGTGAAGGTCGCGACCAGTGCGCCCACTGGCGTTTCGATCCGCGCTTCTCTACCGTCGACGGTATCGGCCCGCATTTCGGCCAGGACCTTCTGCACGACCTGGTGCGATGAGCCGCACCAGAAATTGGCTTGGATGAATGGGTATTTTTTTGTGAAGCCTTCGATCAGCGATCGCAGCAGCTGGTTGACGGCCATGGAGGAATAGACCGTTAATTTACTTCCTTCCTGGCGTTGACGACAAGCTTTACCTGCTGATCGGAGCCCGAATAGGTCAGGATATCCTGGCTATTGGCGGCACCCATAAGGGTCATCGCCAGTGTATCGGCGATTAGTCGGGGTACAAGCCATTTCATGTGTGTTTTCATCGAAAGGTCTACTCTGCATCCGTACTCAGGTTAATCTGAATGTCACCTTCAGGTGAAAGTGAACTACTTGGACCAAGTAGCGTGGACTGGTTAAATGGTGCCTGAGGGTGTGGATGTCTTTCAAGTGTTGGACAGGAGACAGTGGATATTATCATCTCGTCTTGGGTTCGTTTTGGAGCGTGATCAATTGTTCGCCTTGGGTAAGCGTTCGGACGGGCCGTGGAACGAGTATAGGGCCGGTCAACGGTTACATATTGTCAAACTGTGGAATTTCCTGTAATTCATTCATAAATCTATATATTTCATAAGTATCCGACGTCCCACCGGCCTTCACTTGTGAATTCCCTGCGCTAAAGGCTTGTAGCCTGTCATAGTGTCACTTTCCAGTCTTATCCTTGAGCAGATCCGGTCACAAGGATCAATTCCGTTCGGCCAGTTCATGGAACTGGCTCTCTATCACCCGGAACATGGTTACTACTCTGGCCAGCGGGATCCTTTCGGTGTCGGAGGAGACTACTACACAAATGACCAGCTTCAGCCTGTTTTTGGCAGGCTGATCGCGCTGCAGTTGAAGTCCTGGAGACAGCAGATGGGGGATCCTGACAATTTCAAGGTTCTTGAGTTGGGATCGGGTCGAGCTGAAACGTCAGTTGAGGCACTATACACAATGCCTGATGTGGAGTGGATTACGGTTGATCACAAAGATCCGTGGCCTGAGCAGCCAGTGACAGGAGTTGTCTTCTGTAATGAGTTTTTTGATGCACTGCCAGTGGATCTTCTGGAGAAGACAAAAGAGGGCTGGCTGGAATGGCGGGTCACATACAAGCAAGATCGATTTGATTGGCAAACCGGAAGCGACATCCAGCAGCGCTCTGGACTACCGCACTGTGCGCAAGGTTGCCGAATCGAGTCCTGCGAACGTGCTGTTGCTGCCCTGAACCGTGTCAGCAGTTGTTTAGACAAGGGCTGGATCCTGGCCATCGACTATGGGTACACGCACGATGAGGTTGAGCGAGCCGGACGCTTTCCGGAAGGTTCCCTGATGGGTTACCACAATCATCAGGCTGACCCGGACGTACTTCTTGAGCCAGGCCAGCGTGATATTACTGCGCATGTCAACTTCAGTACCTTGATCAGTTGTGCAGAAACCGCAGGACTTGAAGTGTTTCCGCTTGAGTCACAGCAGGCGTTCCTGATGAGTATCGGGGAGCCGGATCAATTTACCTATGCACTGGCGGCTGAAACCCGGGAACAATCAGATGCATTGAGGATGCAATTGAAAACCCTGCTTTTTGGGCTTGGTGAGACCTTCCGTGTTCTCGTGATGCGCAAGCTTTGAAGGTATAATTGCAACAACATTATGGCCTCGCAGCCATTACCTTTTGAAGCCCTGCAAGACAGGAGTTTTTCGTTCTACCCTGCGGTAAGGGGTGTGGAACACAATGAGTGGACCCTCAAGGAAGTCACCTGGTCTGAGGTCCTGGTGCTTAATTGCCAGACGCTGCAGGAACTGTGGATCCCACGGAGTCATCTCGGGGAAGTCAGCAGTTCAGACTCACCAATCCTGATCCTGGGACTTCAGAGAGAATTGGAACTGAAGGCGGGTGGAGTTTATCCGTATCACAAGGTTGTTACGGAGTTGCCGTCTACAAGGTCAGGTCGTGAACAAGCGGATTCAGATAAAATCCCGATGCCCACGCAGAAGAGAATCCGTGATTCGGATGCGCGTATCATCCGGATGCTTCCTGTTGCCATAGGTATCGGTCTCCTTTTGTCACTGACTGTTTTTCTCGGATTGTCCGGCAACCTACGCAACCCTCTTAAATGGCTGTTTGAGGTGAACACAACGACATCGGACCAGAGTTATCTTGCACTGATTGAAAGCGACAACTACCACGCAGTTATTAGCAAACTCTCTGCACCGGATTCGGAGCAGTGGATCAGTCACGAGGAGGATGAACTGCAGTTTCAGGCACTGCACTATGCCTCGCGGGGTTACATCGTTGTCATGATGGGTGGTGCACGCGCCGAGATGCGCTACCTGGGGACGGTCCATGATCCATCAAGACAGGTCCTGGATTCGGCAAAACTCTCCCGAGGAGGAAACACCTCCTCCATGATGCACAATCTTCCTGAATTCTGAATTGTGTGCAGAAGTTCAGGTTTTTCTTGACTGCTGTTGCAATAAATCCAGAACGTTCAGTAGCCGTTCCACTTCATGCTCGGTGTTGTAGTGAACAAGACCGATGCGGACAAGTCCGCCATCTTCTTCGACACCCAGTGCTTCTGTGACATTGATGGCGTAAAAGTTGCCGTCCCAGACGTAGAAACCCCTGTCGCCTAGCCATTTGGCAGTCTGCCCAGGTGTCTTGCCTTGCAGTCGACAGGCCACAGTTGGAGTTCGCTGCTCGAACTGGCTCTCATTCCTGATTCCGTAAAAGCTCAACCCCTTGATCTGCAGCATTCCTCCAATCAAGCTTTGGGCGAGCTTGCGTTCATGAGTTTGAATGGCCTGCATGGCAGTAACCAGATTGTAACGGCGACTATTGTTTTTTGATGACTCGCAGCAGCGACTTCCCAGTTCTGCGAGGTAATCAATAGAAGCAGTCACACCGGCCATGCATTCATGATTCTGCGTGCCTGTTTCAAAACACCACGGAATCTCGTTGTTGACCGGGCGCAACTTGTAGGCTTCCAGCGCAGAAAGAATTTCTGCCTTGCCGAAAAGAAGGCCTTGGTGTGGTCCAAAAAACTTGTATGCCGAGCAAGCCAGAAAATCGCAGTCAATCTCACGTACATCAATCAGCCCGTGTGGTGCAAAGTGCACGGCGTCGATGAACACATATGCCCCAACCTGGTGGGCCGCAGCAGTAAGAGCCCTGACATTGTTAATGGTTCCAATGGCGTTGGAAGCGTATCCAAATGCCACGAGTTTTGTGTGGTTGCTTAATTTGCTATAAAAATCGTCAAGATCCAGAGTGCCGGTTTCCGTATTGAATTGAACTTCCCGAATGCGTAACCCTTGTTCACTGAGAGCCTTCCAGGGGGTGAAATTTGCATCATGATCCAGTCTGGTTACAACGATCTCGTCGCCGGGTGAGAACTGCCGGGACAGTGTGCGGCTCAGCATGTACGTCAGTGTGGTCATGTTGGGACCAAAGATCACCTCGTTTTCTGAACAACCGAGCAGGTCAGCCACTGCACTATGAGCTTTTTCAATGATCAGGTCGCTTTCGCGGCTGGTGCGAAATGCACCGTGCATGTTTGAATTGGAGTTTTTGAGGTAATCAGAGATTGCATCAATGACTCTCTGAGGAACCTGTGTTCCCCCGGGACTATCCAGGAAGACCTCCGGGTGAGGAGTGTTGCGGTTATTGAGTGCCGGAAACTGTGAGCGCACCCAGGAAGTGTCGATCACAAGTGCCTTGGGGCCGCAAGATTTGGGTTGCAGTTTGGATGCAGGGGGCATCTTGATAGTTTAAAAAGTCTGGATTCCATGGAAAGATGGCAAGGACATTCCTTCAACAGGAGAGCCTGGTAGAAACATGAGGTCTTCAGTTCAGCAATAGCGAATGTTCGCGTAGTAGTAGGCCTGCCTTACTCCGCGCAGTGTCCTGCTGTATCATTGCAATGGGATCAATGGCTCGACCTGTTTGGTGTTTTTGAGGTTCCCTGGGAGGATATGGATTTATGAGAAATTCAAACAGTTTCAAGTTGCAAACAGCCAACAAGGTGGGAATCCGGAAAGAGATGTGCATTGCGCTCGCCTGTAGAGTTCACATCTATAAAGCAAAACTTCTGCTCACAAGTCTGTTGATGTTTCTTGTGGCGACTCCTGCAGTATTTGGACAGGCTGCCAGTCCGATGACCCCTGATCCGGACATGCCTCTGCCAGTCCCTGCTCTCGATTCGGTCTTCACAGAAGAGTTGACATGGATTGAGATCCGTGAGGCAATGCGGGCGGGTAAGAATATCGTGATCGTCGCCAGTGGTGGGGTCGAGATGAATGGTCCTTACCTAGCTACAGGCAAGCACCAGTACATCTTGCAAGCAACTACACAATCCATCGCCCGCAAACTCGGGAATGCCTTGGTTGCTCCCATCGTGCAGTTCGTACCTGAGGGAGATATTAGTCCACCGAGTTCCCACATGCTTTACCCGGGTACGGTCTCGGTACGTGAAGAGACATTCAGGGCGCTATTGACTGACATCGCTGAGAGCTTCCGTACACATGGTTTCCAGCATATTGTCTTCCTGTCCGACAGTAATGGGAATGTCGATGGAATGACAGCAGTTGCTGAGCAACTTGCAAAAAAGTGGAAGGGTGGAAAAGCATCAATTCATTACATACCTGAGTATTACCAGAGTGGGAGTGCACGAGATCTTCTGGAGTCACTATCCATTCGCGAGATACCTGAAGGTCATCACGACAATATCCCTTCGTCGACCCAGATGATGGTGACCGACCCGGGCACAGTACGGGCAGAACAACGCATTGCTCTCGGCAAGATGTCGATCAACGGGGTGGACATCACTCCACCAAGAGGAACAGAGATAGGCAGGAAGATCGTTGCATACCGCACAGAACAGGCAGTCATGGCAATCCGGAAAGCAACCGGGCAGAATTGATACTGGCGGGTGTGATTGGAAACAATAAGCACAACTTGAACGTATTGATCTCAGGGGCATAGTTATTTTCCGGTTATGCCTCGTATTCAGGAACAGAGCCTTGTAGGATAGGACGAATTCCTGAATACACAGACCAGGACTGTGATTTCGGTACAAGAATCACAAATTGCGATGAAGGTCTCGGTTGTTATCCCGCATTTGAACCGCGCAGACCTGCTGGATAAGGTGTTGTGCAGTATCCACATGCAACAGCTTCCTGTGGGCACCCAGTGTGAAGTCATCGTTGTGGATAACGCTTCCAGGGACTCATCTGCTGAAGTGGCTCGGTTTCATGGGGCAAATTTGATTCAGTTGGAAAGCAACCAGGGAGTCAGCCGGGCACTGAACCGCGGCATTAGTGAGTCAAGCGGAGACCTGGTTGTGATTCTGAACAATGATGTCGAGCTGACTCCGGACTGGACCAGAATAATGATGGAATCCGTGCAGAAACCGAACATCTGGTTTGCAACCGGGAAGCTGTACAACGCCTCCCGGACACATTTGCTCGATGGGGCAGGTGATGCAGTCTGCAGAGGGGGTACGGCCTGGCGTGTAGGACATGGCAAGCAGGATGGGCCTGGGTTCAACTTTGCACGAGGTACTTATTTTCCAGCGGCCACAGCTACGATATTCCGGCGTGAGTTTTTTGAGCAAGCCGGGCTGTTTGAAGAGTCCTTTTTTGCTTATTTGGAAGATGTTGATCTTGGAATCCGCGCGGCCTCACTTGGTTTGCAGGGAGTATATGAACCGGAAGCCATTGCCTGGCACCGGGGAAGTGAAACATGGGGATACTGGAGTAATAGTACTGTTACCGCGATTACCCGTAATCAATTGCTTCTGCTGGCGAAGCACTACAGCGGGTCCATGCTGCTACGATTCTGCATTCCAATCCTGACCGCACAAAAGCTCTGGTTGATGATGGTGCTCTCTCATGGCAAGATTGCGGCCTGGTTGCACGGTATGTGGTCAGGATTACGTGAAATTCCACGTATGCGTCGCAAGGGTTCCGGGTCCCGTACTGATCGATTGCAGAATGTGCTCATCCAAAGCGAACGTGAAATTGCCATTTATCAGGAATCTGGGGGCTGGGACAGGTACTGGAAATGGTATTTCCGACTGGCTTGGCCAAAGGTGACAAGGCCAGAATGAATAGCCCGGTTGCAGCAATCATCGTGGCTTATCATTCGCAAGAGGTATTGCCTGCCTGCCTGGAAGCGTTGCAGGGCAAGGTTGAGCAGACCGTTGTTATCGATAACACACCCGGTCAGGCCTGTGTCCGGATGTTTGAAAACACCTATTCCTGGGTTCATTGGATTGGCAATGCCGAGAATCGAGGATTTGCAACCGCAGTCAACCAGGGCATAGCTGCGACAGATTCCAAATTCGTACTGATGCTCAACCCGGACTGCGAACTTCAGACCAGGTTGGATGCGCTCATCGATGCATGTGAAGCAGAGCAAGTCGCTGCTGCAGGCGGTTTGCTGGAGAATCAGGATGGCACTGCCCAGGCAGGCTTTACAGCACGTTCACTGCCTACGCCCTGGATGTTGGCTTTCGAGGTGCTTGGTATCAACCGCGTCTGGAAACGCAATCCCTTGAACCGACGGTATCGACTGCTCGACATGGACCTGACCCGGGCAAACGAGGTCGAACAGCCAGCTGGGGCATTTCTCATGTTGCGTAGGTTGGCATTGGCAGAGATTGGAGGACTGGATGAGCAATTTCATCCGGCATGGTTTGAAGATGTGGACCTTTGTCACCGACTTCGGGAGGCGGGCTATGTAATCCGGTACACGCCGGACGCAGTCGCCAGACACCTTGGAGGTCATGCGGTTCACAACCTCTCAATGCATTCACGCCTGCAAGCTTGGTATGGTGGATTATTGCATTATGCCGTGAAGCATTACGCTCTCGGTACGCATAGGTGGCTACGCTACACGGTCTTGGTTGGGTTGGTCTTGCGGAAGTTGCTTTGCTTTTTTCGAATTGGTAAACATGCAGAATCCGGTGCATACAGTAGGATGTTTCGCCTGATCCGCAAAGGCTTTCCCGAAACACAATCTGCTCCGAACACTATCCATGAAGATGCATCCCCATTTGCATAGTTCAAAACCATCCATGTCAGGCGAACCCATCGTTTCTGTTACCGTTGTCACTTACAACAGTGGCCGATTCATCCGTCGTTGTCTTGATTCGGTTCTCGAACAGGTCTATCAACGGCTAGAAGTCATTGTCATTGACAATGACTCGACCGACGGCACTTGCGATATTCTTGAGCGTTTCGAAAATATCTGCACCATTGTTTACAACGAAGAAAACATCGGCTTTGCGGCAGCCCAGAACCAAGCCATCAACATTGCTCGTGGTGACTGGGTACTAACCCTCAACCCTGATGTGCTGTTATTGTCCAACTTCGTTTCCAGCCTTATGGGTACAGCCAAGCTCGACCCGAGAGTTGGCACTGTTTGTGGCAAATTACTGCTTGCAGATGCGAGTTTCAACCTGCAGGATTCCCAACGGCTTGATTCAATGGGCATGTTCTTTACTCCCATGCTGCGGCACAAGGATCGTGGCTGCATGGAGACGAACAACGGGCACTACCTTCAACACGAATATGTGTTTGGAGCAACTGCAGCTGCGGCTTGCTACCGGCGTGAGATGATCAATGACATCTCCATTGAGAACGAGTTCTTCGATGCGGACTTCTTTGCCTACCGGGAAGATGCTGATGTTGCCTGGAGAGCCCAACTGCTTGGCTGGAAATGTATTTTCGATCCCAACGCTGTGGCATACCATGTACGCAAGCTGCGGCCGGGCATGCGCAACCAGCTACCACCCGAGATCAACATGCACTCGGTAAAAAACCGCTTCCTGATGCGCATCAAGAACATTACTCCAGGACTTTATCTGCGCAACTTTGTGCCGATCACGATCCGAGACCTGGGGATTCTTGCGTACTGCCTGACTGTGGAGCACACTTCACTACGGGCATTCGGTCAGCTCATACGTGATTTTCGAGGTGTCGTACGCAAACGTCGTCTGATTCAGGAACGCAAACGTGTCGACGAAGCGTATATGGCTAGTTGGTTCCGGTTCTCTCCAGTGAGCATGCCATTTGCAGTGAATGAAGCTGTAAGTCAGCAAGAGTCCGAAGCGGCCTCACAACAGGTTGACCGGCACTTGGCATGAAAATTGCCCTTTTGGGTACCCGTGGCATCCCTGCCAACTACGGTGGATTTGAGACATTCGCCGAAGAGGTTTCGGCACGACTTGTACAGCGTGGTCATGAAGTAACCGTTTATTGCCGCTCACATTACTCGCGGTCCTCAAGTGATACGTACCGTGGGGTGGGAAGAGTGGTTCTGCCAACAATCCACACCAAATATCTCGATACTTTCGTGCACACGTTCCTGTCGTGTCTGCATCTGTTTTTTCACAGACAAGACGTCGTCCTGTTCTGCAACGGTGCTAATGCAATATTTACTTTCTGGCCCAGGTTGTACGATGTCCACACGGTACTTAACCTGGATGGACTGGAGCGCCAGCGTAGGAAGTGGGGGCGTGTGGCTCGGGCGTGGTATTTGCTCTCTGAACGCTGGGCGACCTTGTTTCCGGAAGTGGTTATCAGCGATGCCAGATTTATTGAACGCTACTACCTGGACAGGTATGGATTGCAGACACAATGTATCGGCTATGGAACCGATCACGGATCCGTGAAATCAACACAGCAGTTGGAGCAACTCGGGCTTGAGCCTGGAAAGTACTTCTTGTATGTCAGTCGTTTTGAGCCGGAGAATAACGCTCTGCTGGTTGTACAGGAATTTGAGAAATCCGGAGTCGATCAGAAACTTGTGATGGTCGGTGATGCTCCTTATGCTGCGGAGTACATTGCACAGGTAAAAGATACAAATGACTCAAGAATCCTTTTTACAGGAGCAATTTATGGAGAGGGTTACCATGAATTGCTGTCTCATTCCCTAGCCTACATTCATGCCACAGAAGTTGGTGGAACGCATCCGGCACTGGTGGAAGCGATGGGCCGGGGAGCAGCTGTGCTTTACCTGGATACACCGGAAAATCGTGAAGCGGCAGGAAGTGCCGGACAGTCTTACACTGCATGTGAGGATGAATTGAAGACACTGATTGAGGATATGGCATCCAGGGGCATGGGACAGCTTCAGGAGATGCGTGAGGCTTCTTCCCGGGAAGCAAGGGATCGATTTAACTGGGAAGCAGTTACTGACGATTACGAACGACTATTCATGTCATTTAACAACCACAGTTAAACTGACAGGGAATTCCCTGGGGTCTTGACAGGAAAGTCACTGCGAATAATGGATAAGGAATTCGAGAGTTATCAGTTCGATAAAGTTTATCCGAGCCCGGTTGCCGAGTTCTTTGGACCCGGCGGTGAGTTGTCAAAACATTTCCCCGGTTGGGAGTTCAGGGAAGGACAACTCGCGATGGCTTGCGAGGTGGAAGAGGCACTTGCGGAGAACCGGAAGCTGATCATTGAGGCTGGCACAGGAACAGGGAAGACACTGGCTTACCTGATTCCGCTGATTCTGGCAAACAAGCGTGCCGTGATTTCAACCGGTACAAAAAACCTGCAGGATCAGTTGGTCAAAAAGGATATTCCTTTGTTAGAGAAGCATCTGGGACTCGACCTGCAGGTTGCCATCATGAAAGGCAGGCAGAACTACCTGTGTCTTCACAAACTCTCAAAGTCCGACCGTAATCCGGCTCTTCTGGATCTCAAGGAGACCTCGGATATTGTACGGATCAGCGACTGGGCAGAAAGTACGCAAACCGGGGACCGTAGTGAACTGGGCTGGATGGCATCCGGCAACAAGCTCTGGCCACAGATAGATGCCCGCCGTGAGGCTTGCAATGGCAGTGAGTGTTCGCTGTACAGGGAATGTTTCATCTCCCGCATGCACCAGAAAGCACGTGAGGCCGATCTTATCATCATCAACCACCACCTGTTTTTCGCGGATCTTGCGATGGCGCAGGATGACTTTGGTTCGTTTCTGCCGAAGTATGAGACGGTCGTATTTGATGAAGCACATGAACTTGAGAGTATTGCCAGCCAATTATTTGGCATTCATCTGAGCAGTTTCGAATTTGATGAGTTGGCTCGTAGCGTCACGGCTTCGGCGGTGCGAGGAAAGTATGGCTCCCTGGAACTGAATCGCGAACTGGTGTCGTTGAGGAAGTTGGCCAGGGCCTTTTTTGGCAAACTCGGTAAAACGGATCATCCAATTTCTATTGCAAACCCCGGCCAGTTGCGTACGCAGCATGCCCGCCCGTATGAACAGTTGCAGGTTGCAATCACCGGGTTGGTTGCCAGGCTGAAGCTTGTGGGTGATCAGGATGAAGAAATATCCCCGTTGACCCGGCGGGCAATAGACTTGCAGCGCAAACTGGCTGTGTTCGTTGCTGATGAAGGAGTAGAACCGGTTGAGCAACTGGATGACGATCCTGGCAATTACGTGTACTGGATGGAATCCCGCAGGAATAGTGTATCTTTGCATGCTACACCGATTGATGTTTCGCAAATCCTTGAAGATGCCTTGTTTGATCAAGCTGTGAGTATCATCCTGACCTCGGCCACGCTGGCATACAACGACAGTTTCGATTACGTACGTAGCCGGCTGGGACTTCATTCATCGAATGAACTGCAGGTTGAAGGGTGCTTCGACTATCCGAACCAGGTCCTTCTTTACATCCCGAGTGAAATGCCGGAGCTCAACTCACCTGGGTATGTCGGTTCTGCTGTGGAGCAGATTGTCCAGATTGTGCGCCACTCGAAGGGGCGGGCATTTGTTCTGTTTACGAGCCATCAGCAGATGAAGAAAGTCCACCAGAAGGTTCAAAAGCAACTGGAGTATCCATGCCTGCTGCAGGGAGATGGATCAAACCCGGCGTTGCTTGAGGTTTTCCGAGCGACGGACAATTGTGTACTGTTTGCCACAGCCAGCTTCTGGCAAGGTGTGGATGTGCCAGGAGAGCAGCTAAGTTGTGTGATTGTCGAAAAGCTGCCGTTTGCGGTACCTTCGGATCCGGTTGTCGAGGCCCGCATTAATCAGATCAGGGAATCTGGCGGGAATGCATTTTTTGAATATCAGCTACCCAATGCTGTTCTGTCTCTAAGGCAGGGCTTTGGAAGGTTGATCAGGGGTGTTGCTGACCGTGGTGTGCTGGCCTTGCTGGATGTTCGTGTTCTAAAAAAGTCTTATGGTAGATATGTCCTGGACAGTTTGCCGAATTACACGATGACCCATGAGATTGACGATGTTGAGGTCTTTTTCCGTGAATGAACCCGAGTCCTGGTCCTGCTCGTGAATCTCAGCCAAGCAGAATCGCCACAGCCTCGTCAGCAAAAAGCATGCCTTGCCCGGTTAGCTGAAGAGTGAGTTTTTTGGACAGTAACCAGTCACGTTCAACCAGGGATGCAACATTCGGGGCGATCCGGTTCCACTGTTCCTGAGAGAGCCTGACACCATCAGACGTACGCAACCCTGTGATCACACGATCCTCAAGCTGGCTTTTGGCATTCATCGTTTCAAAGGAATCCCTGGGAGACTCGCCACTGCTGAAGCGGGCAGTGTACTCGGGGGCAGTGGCCACGTTCGACCAACGGTTCTGGCCATCGTAGGAATGCGCATCACTGCCGAATCCAATGTAAGGCTCCATTCGCCAGTACTTGAGGTTGTGCAGGCTTCTCTTGCCGGAGCGGGCAAAGTTAGATACTTCATAACGCTCAAAGCCCAGTGATAGCAGCTGATCCAGAGCAGTCAAATAGAGTTCGAGTATTTGGTCTTCATGTGGTACGTGGTTGGCTCCATACCTGTTGCCGTCCTGGCGCAGTTCTCTTCCAAGTCGGCTGTTGTCACCGGTTTCAAGCATGTAGACAGAGACATGGTCAATGTCCAGTCTCTCGATCCACTGCAGTGACTGCTGCCAGGTATCGGGAGTCTGGTATGCAAGGCCAGCAATCAAGTCGACGGAGATATTGTGAATGCCATGGGCCTTCAGGCAACTGATATCAGACTGAACAGTTTGCGCATTATGCTTGCGCCCGGCAGCTGAAGCGACTGCAGGTACGAATGACTGTACACCGAAGCTGACTCGATTGAGCCCCAGAGCTACCCAGGCTTTTACTCGTTCAGGGGTTGTCTCTCCGGGAGCAACCTCGATGGTGCCTTCTTTCCAGTCCACAGATGGAATGGATCTGTTAAGAGCCGAAAACTCTTCTGGAGCAAGCAGACTAGGGCTACCGCCACCCAAATAAAGTGTTTCGAATTCTGTTTGTACTCCGTGTTGGCTGATCTCGTGGGAAAGGCCCTGCATGTAGGAATCACGCAACGTCTGGGCGTACACGTCCGATCTGAAATTGCAGTATGTGCACTTTTGTGCACAGAACGGGATGGAAATATAGATACCTGACACGGCTTTGGCCACATCCAGCAGTAAATGAAATCGGGATTATTCCCGGGAGTTCTTCTTGTCGGGTTTCTTTTCTACGTGGATTTCCTTTCTAACACGGTCTGTGAAATCAACAGCCCGTGCTTTGAGTTTCTCCCTGGCAGCCTCGACTTCAGGTTTTGCCTTCTCCCAGGCGGCTTCAACTTCCGGCTTGGCCTGTTCCCAGGCTGATTTTGCTCTTGGCTTTACCTCTTCCTCAAATACTCTTTTTGCTGTCTCGCGGACCCGTGGATCCTGAGCGACTTTTCGCACAGCTTGGCGGATCAGGTTACGCAAGAAAAAAGCCATCGTTGAAGGTATCCTACCAGCAATGGCTGACCTGGCAAGACATCAGTGGTTTTGAACCTTTTGGAGAAACAACTTGTGCAGACGGCGGTCAGTTGTCAATTCCGCATGAAATGTAGCTGCAAGATGTAGTCCCTGTTCGACCAGGATCGGGTGTTCATCGTCTCTGAGCAGTACATTGACATCGACTCCGACCTGTCGAATGATTGGGGCGCGAATAAAAACAGCCTCCAGTGATCCTGGCTTGGTGCGTTCGATGAAGGCAGGCTCAGGGTTGATTTTGCGGATAGAACTGTCTACCTGGCGGCCGTAGGCATTGCGTTCAATAGTCATTTCAATTGCCGACAGTGAAGGCTGTGGAGGGTTCAGGACCTCACTGGCTAACAGGATGGCTCCTGCACAGGTACCCAGGATTGGTTTAGTGGCTGCAAAATCCAGGAGGGCTTTCCAGAGCTTTTCCCGGTCTAGCAGGATGAGATTGGCGGTGCTTTCACCACCTGGCAGGATCAGTCCTTCGAGGTCCTTGAACTGGTGGGCATAGCGTACCTCGACAACAGTGGTCTTGAAATCTTCAAGCCGTTTTTTATGGGCATGAAAATCGCCTTGCAGGGCTAGCACACCGATTTTCATGCGGTATTTTTCTGGAGAGTTCTGGTTTGCTGTACAGCAGAAGACGAGGAAATGAGCTTACCAGCCCCGGGTCTGCAGCAACTCACTCTCGTCAAGTTTGGAAATGTCCAGGCCAGTCATGGGCTCGTCCAAGTCTTCGCAGGCCTCGAGTAATTTCTCGGGGTCGCTAAAAAATGTGGTGGCCTTCACGATAGCAGCTGCCCGGTTGGCGGGATCGTCTGACTTGAAGATTCCTGAGCCAACGAACACTGCTTCGGCACCAAGGCTCATGACCAGGGCAGCATCGGCCGGGGTAGCAATCCCACCGGCGGAGAAGTTCGGTACGGGCAGTCGGCCCTTGCGGGCAACCTTTTCAATCAGTTCAAGCGGGGACTGCAGTTCCTTGGCAGCGCCTGGAAGCTCATCATGATTCATTACTGTCAGTTGCTTGATCTGCTTGCTGATGGTGCGCATGTGGCGAACTGCTTCTACAATATTTCCAGAGCCTGCCTCGCCCTTGGTGCGAATCATTGCTGCACCTTCGCTGATGCGACGCAATGCCTCACCCAGGTTGCGTGCACCACAGACAAAAGGTGCGTTGAAAGCGTGCTTGTTGATGTGGTGTTCTTCATCAGCCGGTGTGAGGACTTCACTTTCGTCGATGTAGTCAACTTTGAGCGCTTGCAGTACCATGGCTTCTGCAAAATGACCGATACGCGCCTTGGCCATCACCGGGATGGACACGGCAGCCATGATTTCGCGCATTTTTCGCACGTTGGCCATACGTGCAACACCACCGTCCCTTCGGATATCTGCGGGTACGCGTTCCAGTGCCATCACTGCAGCCGCTCCTGCGGACTGTGCAATGAGAGCTTGTGTAGCGTCAGTGACATCCATGATGACGCCACCCTTCAACTGTTCAGCCAGCCCGACCTTTAACCGGAACTCTTTTGTAAACACAATAATTTCCGCCTTTTGAGGGCTTTCACCCCTACATCGCCCTACTCAGAAAATAGCAAGGCTTCTAATCTCTCATCCTAACCTTGAGTGCTCAATGCTTCAAGTGTGCTTCAAGCGAAAAGATGGGAAGTGAATCATCCGCAGGGATAGTCTTTGAGGCTGACAGTAGTATCCTCATGAATCTATGCCAACGGGATCCGAACTATTCATCCGCAGTCTGAAGAGCCAGGGAATTGACAGACTTTTCACACTTGTCGGAGACCACCTGAATGATGTCTTGCAAGTTGCTGTCCGGGAGGGGATGTCCATTTATGACACTCGCCATGAGTCAGCTGCGGTTCATATGGCAGACGGCTGGAGCCGCTTGACCCGCACACCGGGAGTCTCACTTGTTACAGGTGCACCCGGTCACACCAACTCCATCACGGGTATTGCAACAGCGCATGCAACGGCTGTGCCCATGATGGCAGTCAGCGGTATGAGTGATTCTTCGTTGCGCGATCGCAATGCCTTTCAGGACATGGACCAGTTGAAGCTCGTGCAGGGTATTACCAAGTATGCTGCAGTACCAGCGCAATCGGGGCAGCTTCCCTTTCATGTCAAGCGCTCCTTTCTTGAGATGTTGCACGGTCGGCCAGGGGTGGCCCACTTGAGTATCCCTGTTAACTTGTTCACGCAGCAGAACGAGTCTTATTCCCCGCTACCCACAGAGGTTGTTCAGCCGCTTCGCAGCGCTCCTCTCAGCCAGGATGTTGACCGTGCAGTGGACCTGTTGAAAGCAGCGGAGCACCCTGTCGTGATAGCAGGTTCCGGAGCCTATTGGTCGGATGCCGGGGAAGCATTGCAGAGATTTGTCGAAACCGCAAAAGTACCACTTTTTACGGTTGGTCTGGCTCGCGGGCTGGTCACGGATGACCACCCCTTGTGCTTTGGCTATGCGGACCCAACTCTGAACCGCGGTGCAGAGAACGCTTTCTTGCAGGCCGACCTTGTGATAGTCATTGGCAAACGCATCGACTACCGCTTGCGATTGGGCGGTCGGCAGATCTTTCGAGGTGATGCGAAGTTCATTCAGATTGACATCTGCGATGAAGAACTGGGGTTGAACCGGGAGCCGGAAGTCGGCATGGCAGCGGATGGGCGGACAAGCCTTGATTATTTCGCAGAGGCGCTAAAGGGAGTTGCCGCGGAAGATCGTCAGGAGTGGCTCGCTGAGATCCAGCGGGGCTGTGATGAATATGCTGCATATGTCGAAGAACTGATAGCTAAACCCAGATCCCCCATGCATTCCTTGCATGTATACAGGGAACTGAAGCAAAGAGTCACGCCCGCTACAACATTCTGTTGGGATGGAGGTGATTTTGTTCACTGGGGACGCTATATGCTCTCAGCGCGTCAGCCCGGCCATTGGATGCGACTGGGGACGTTGGCAGGACTGGGTGTGGGACTACCGATCGGCTTAAGCGCCAAAGTTCTGAGGCCCAATGACCCTTCGGTTGTTGTGACGGGCGACGGCTCGTTGGGCTTTTACATTGGTGAGCTGGATACTGCAGTCAGGTTTGGACTGCCCATTATTGTCATCGTTGGCAATGATGGCGGTTGGGGGCTCGAACGTGAACTGCAGAAAGGGTTCTATCCGGAATCAGATACAGTCGCTTGCGAGCTTCGAAAGACACGTTACGACCTGGTAATGAAAGGCTTTGGGGGCGATGGTGCACATGTCACCGAACCAGGCCAGCTTCCGGATGCACTTGATCGTGCTTTTCAAAGCGACAAGCCTTTCCTTGTGAACATCGAGATTGATGGCGTGGGATCTCCATTCACGAAGTACCAAGTGGATAGACGCAAAAAATAGTGCTTTGATGAGATTGCTTGTTAGATATTGCAGTATTGGCTGTTTTGCGCTCTTGTTGCTGGTGGTTGACTTAACGCTCCCCGCTCAGCGCACAACCCGCTACGAATCACCGCCTGAAGATCTTCCCAGGATATTGGCAGCACAACCTGTTGTATTCAACCACAGACTGCATGCTGAACAACGCCTGGAATGCACGGACTGCCATCCCGGAGCAGAGAAGTGGGTGAATGCCGGTTTACCAGGTCGCGAGCAATGCATGCTGTGCCATCAGGCCATTGCGGTAGAAAGCACCGCAATCCAGGAACTGGCAGCACTGCCAATGGGGCACAGGATTCCTTGGGAGCGTGTGTACCAGGTTCCTGATTTCATCTTCTTTAGCCATGCCAGCCATTTTGATGCTGGCGTTGAATGCAACTCTTGCCATGGACCTGTTGCAACGCGTAATGTGCTGGATCAGGAAATCTCAACCAACATGGTGGTCTGCATGAATTGCCACCTGGAGCGCAATGCATCCAATGAGTGTTACCTGTGCCATGACCTGGGGCAATAACAAAATTCCTGGTAGTAATCTTGCAGTTGAAGATCATTCAGGCACTGATATTACGAGAATTGGAAGTATGATTCGGTTATGAGGGTGGCACTGACGCGCCGCATTCCGCTGTGTCGGGACAGCCCTACTCCGGTTATGACCGAACACCAGCAGAACAATTCATCGCAATCTGCAGACAGGGTTCCAGTGACTCCAGGTGCAGTGATTGCTGACTTGGTGAGACACCCTCTGCGTAGGCTGGTATTGCAATGGAACTGGAAAGCAGCCTTAATGAGTTGCCTGTTGCGGTCTTTGATTTTCTTTACTGTCAATCTGACCGCTGGATTAAGTAGCGCATTGGATGCGCTTCTGACAGAGTTCATGTACCGCGCCATCATGACAGGTTTTCTGGCTTCGCTGTCACAAGCTTTCCGGCGTGTCCAGCAGGCATGGAAGGCCAGCCTGATCCTGATGCTTGTGCTTCCTGCGATTGCGCACGGGATCGAGTTTACAGTCCACTCCTTGAGGGGCACTGCACGGCTCTATGAAAGTGTTGCCGTATCTGTGCTGTTTTCGATGTTCTCGGTGGTCTTGAGTTACATGCTGCAACGTCGTAGTTTGTTGGTTGTAGGCGAAGGGGGCAGACCGTTGCTAACGGATGTAGTTTCCATGCCTGGTGTAATCCTCGATCTGCTTCTACTCAAACCGGTTCGGTTGTTGCGGAACTCTAATACCAGGAAACTCCGGCCTGACGACCATTAGCCTGGTCCTGCATTCCCTTATCCGCCAATGGAGTCATGATTTAGGAACGGCCCTGCCCATCGCAAAAAGTAACCTCAGACCACCGCCTTGACCGCAACCATAATCAAAGACCAGACACTTTCGCGTAATGCTGCCGTCTGGGACGGCAAATTTGATCGGATGGGATGGCTCTGTTCGTATGATCGCTGTCTTGTTGTGGGTGATAGTCTCCTGTAATAGCACTCACGAGACTTCAACCACCAGCGCAACCAAGTCATCAATCCTGTGCAGCTTCTTGTTTCCCGCAAGGTAAGAGATGCCCCGGTGAAGATGCCAACGGAATTGCAGTAGCTGCATTGCACCCATGTTGGCGTTGATTGATGTCACTGCTTGACGATTGCACTGCCTTGTGGTTCTACTGAAATTCAATGTCAGCAATACCAAGAGACCAACAACGCTCACTCATTGACCGCTTGATGCAGGTATCGGGGGGCAGTTACACTCCTGATCAGCGTCGCAAATACTTCATCAGTGGGCCCCAGTGGGCTGGTGATTACCAGGGGCAGGCGCTGTTTCATGCACCGACTCGTGAAGTGATCGGGTTCGAAGAAGTAATCAGGAATCTTGGCGAACTGGGTATCCCTTGCTGGACTACCCATGACAGTGATGTGATTGATACAGACGATTTGTTAACGGATCGTCAGTGGGAAACCGTCGAGAGGATCAACAAGTCACTGAATGAGCACGGTGTACGTTGCTCTATGGTCACTTGCGAGACCTTCTTTCATCCGGTGTTTGCAGCCAGTCCTGCTGCAGAGGCACCGAAAGTTCGTCATTATGCTTCACGCCGTCTGCAGAACACTGTTGAGATTGGGCATGAGCTTGGCGCTCAGTTTGCTGTCTATTGGCCGGGAACTCTGGGTTACATGGTTCAGGGGGCTATTGATGAAACACAGACCCTGCGTTGGTTTGCTGATGGACTGAATGCTGCCTGCAAGCGTGATATGGAAGTTGCCGAAGAAAAAGGCAGGCCAACTCTCAAGCATTGCCTGGAGGCTAAACCTTTTGAACCGCAAGCACAGATCATCCTGCCTACCAGTGATGCCATGTTGGCATTCATCGCAAGTGGTCTTCTGGATCACCCTGAGATGGTAGGACTGAATCCCGAGTACTTGCATGAGTTGATGTGGGGTGCTCCGGCACGTGCAGTCCTTGCGAGGGCTCTTTTGTGCAAGAAGTTATTCCACTTTGATATCAATGACGGCTATCCTCTGAAGCATGATGTGGACCTCGGTGTAGGCATCGTGAATCCACTGGACTGGCTGAATGTCCTGGTGCTATTGAGATCCCATGACTATGAAGGACCATTCAACCTGGACTTCAAACCACCCCGCACGACATCGAACTATGGAGTCTGGAAAGTCAGTTTCCCGACTGCTGTTGATCGCTTCATCACTTTATGGAATATTGCCGGAGAGGTCATTGAGGACCCTGTAATGAATGAAGCTTCGCAAGCCTTGAGAAGTGGCGGTGTTAGTTCGGAAGATGTAAATGATATTGTCGAGGCGAACAAGGAACTGCTCACACTGCATGAGCTGATGGCCAATCGCATATTCCAGTTGCTGATTGGACAGCACAAGGGACGAACGTTCAGCGGGTGAAGGGAAGGGGACTGCAGGGCGCCCGTGGCATTCCCTGCAGTTCAAAGAATGGCGCGCCCGGGAGGATTCGAACCCCCGGCCTTCTGGTCCGTAGCCAGACGCTCTATCCAGCTGAGCTACGAGCGCAACCTGCACTTTCTATTTAAGCACGTAGCAAAAAAAATCGCCATTTCTGGTAGGGAAATCACGTAATTGACTGCCCCGGTACATACCCTGATTGAAACCCGGCGAAGTACTCAACCCCAGTTCTGTCAGTTAGTCCAGGGCAGGGATTTGTTGGTTTAGGCATGATTTTCTTTGCATTTTGAGGTGGGATTGCGAGAAACTGCAAAACTATGCGAGAAGCAGTTATCGTTGACTCACTCCGAACACCCCTTGCCAAGTCATTTCGGGGCTCATTGAACCTGACGCGTCCAGATGACCAGGTAGCACACTGTATTAAAAGTGTTCTCGACAAGTATCCACAGATTGATCGCAATGAAATCGGTGACCTGATTCTTGGATGTGGGCAACCTCATGGTGCGTCTGGGCACAATGTGGCTCGTATTTCTGCCTTGCTTGCTGGATTGCCTTCCACGGTTGGAGGAACCACAGTTAACCGATTCTGTTCTTCGGGTCTCCAGGCAGTTGCCATGGCAGCGCACCAGGTAATCATGGAGGGTGAAGATGTAATGCTTGCAGGCGGTGTGGAGTCCATCACTATGATGTCTCCGGACAAGTCACCTCATCCAGAACTCAAGGAATCCAACCCTGGTGTCTATATGGTCATGGGAGTCACAGCGGAGGTTGTTGCCAGGCGGTATAACATCTCGCGGGACGCCCAGGATGAATACGCCCTGCAAAGCCAGCAACGGACAGCTGCTGCCCAGCATGAGGGGTTCTTTGGAGAAGAACTGGCACCTATGAACGTCAAGAGAGGGAAAATCGACAAGGAGACCAGATCCATTGTCGGTACTGAGGATCATGTCCTGACTGCTGATGAGTGCAACCGGCCCGGTACAACACTGCAAGCTCTTGCTTCCCTGCCACCTTATTTTGATCCTGATTCTGGCAAGGGTTCGGTTACTGCAGGGAACTCTTCCCAACTCTCGGATGGAGCTTCCATCACTCTGGTCATGTCCCGGCAACGTGCAGAGGAGTTATCCGTTCCCTACAAGCTTGTTTTTCGTGGCTTCAGCACATCCGGGTGTGAGCCCGCCGAGATGGGCATCGGTCCGGTCTACGCCGTTCCGAAGCTTTTGAAAAACAACTCCATTGGTGTTAGTGACATTGATCTCTGGGAACTCAATGAAGCATTCGCTGTCCAGGTCGTTTATTGCAGAGACAAACTGGGAATCCCGAATGATTGCCTGAATGTGAATGGTGGTTCGATATCAATTGGTCATCCATTTGGAATGACTGGTTCACGAATGGTTGGAACGATTGCCAACGAGATGAAACGTCGAAAATCCAGTTTGGGAGTTGTGACGATGTGCGTTGGTGGTGGGCAGGGCGCGGCCGGACTTTTTGAAGGTGCTTGGTAGGAGCCTGCCAGGATTGTCAAATTAGGTCGAGTGACTCCAGGCACACCCGTCCTTGGGTTTCCTTTAAATTCAGGATTTGGAAGCGATCAGAGCTTGCTGCAAGCGCTGGCTGCTCCAGCCGGGTCTATGGCGTCACCGCCTGTTTCGACATGGGCAATATTTCCATCCTTGCCTATGACGTAGGTTGTCCGGCCAGACATCATGCGTTCTTCCATCAGGTTGTCGTAAGCCCGTGACACAGCGCCATCTGTATCACTGAGAATGGCAAACTCCAGGTTCAGCGATGCGGCGAATTCCTTGTTGGTTTGAAGTGGGTCGGTACTGATTCCGAATACAACGGAGTCCGAACCGGTGAAATCTGAGATACCAGCCTGGTATCCCTGCATCTCGCGCGTTCAACCACCTGTAAAGGCTTTCGGGAAAAAGGCCAGAACAACATTATTCTTGCCTCGAAACGAGGACAAGGTAGTGTTCTTGCCATCGGTACCGGGTAGAGTGAAATCGGGTGCTTCCTCTCCCATGGAAAGGGCAGCTACGGCACTGCCAGCCGATGCAGCGGCTACACCGCTCAGAAGGATTTGTCTTCTTGAGAAAAGTCTCATTGGGTTCTCCGTTGACAGGCCATAGGCATCCTGTTAACCATGCCTTGGAATAATTCTAGCAGGGTGGTTGCCTGCTGGGTTCAGTTTGCTCAGTCTCAAGCAACAAAATACGCTATGAAGTTGAGTTGTTAAAGGCGCATATTAACAGTGGGTAGAGCAACGAACAGGTAATCCAGCTTGTATGTTATGCCTGAAGCGCGTTTTTGATTTTCGATCAAGTCTTTTGTGGCCAGTGAGCCGCAGCCATACCCGAACAGGAGATAAACGGGAACGTGCCCCTGGGAACTATGGGCTCCTGAACATTCTGGGGCGGTCACTGACTCAGGACAGCGACTGATGTGGGGAGGGGGTGCGCAAGTTACGGGACGTGGATGTTTGGGGCAGCGTGTAGCCTGAGCTGCGAGGGATGCATGACGTCATGCAGTACCAGCTGAGTGGCCCGCTTTAACTCCTCGCCCTCGCCAAAAGTGCTAGCCCGGAAATCTCACCAATGGGTTGAGAATGAGCCTTTAAATCGTGTATAGTATCTTTGTTATCAGTATCTTACACTGATTTCGAAGGGAGGGTTCATGAAAGCAGGGTGCGCGGCGCAGAAGTTGCAATTCGAGGCGCACGGCAAGCGCGACGTGGTCGCGGATTTCGATGGTGGGAGGATGACGTCGGACGGCGGGGGATTGCTGCTGCGCGAAGCGAACTGCTGCTTGGGCGACCTGATGGCGCGGCTGCGGACGGCGGACCGGGACGCCTCCGACGGCAGCGTGGAGGAGCTGGAGCGCATCGTGGGACGGATCCGGGAGCGCTGGCCGGCGACCCGCATCCGCATCCGCGCGGACGCGGGGTTCTGCCGCGACGGGATCCTGAGCTGGTGCGAAGCCAATGCGGTGGGCTACGTGCTCGGGCTGGCTCGCAACCCGGTGCTGACTCGGCGCTTACGCCACGCCATGCGCCGTGCGCGGCGGTGCTGCTGGCAGACCGGCGAGGCGGTGCGCCGCTTCCGCCAGTTCCGCTATCGCACGCACAGCTCGTGGAGCCGCAAGCGGCGCGTGATCGGCAAGGCCGAGCACCTGCGGCAGGGCGCCAATCCGCGCTTCGTGGTGACCAACCTGGAACTCTCCGAAATCCAGTCGCCGCAGCGGCTGTACGAGCAGGTCTACTGCGCCCGCGGCGAGATGGAGAACCGCATCAAGGAGCAGCAGCTGTGTCTGTTCGCCGACCGCACCAGCAGCGCGACGATGCGCGCTAACCAGCTGCGCCTGTACCTGTCAACCTTTGCCTACGTGCTGATGAACACCGTGCGGGAGGTGGGCCTGGCCGGCACGGCCATGGCCAAGGCGCAATGCTCCACCATCCGCCTCAAGCTGTTCAAGATCGCCGCCGTGATCCGCATCACCACGCGCAAGGTGTGGCTGTCGCTTTCCTCCGTCCACCCCTTCCAGCACCTCTATGCGACCGCGCTGCGCAATCTGCGGCCCCCCCCCCCCCCCCCCCCCCCCCGCATGCCAATGGCATTCGTTTAACGGCCAAACAGCATTCGTTTAAGGGTTCAAGGGGAATTCCGGCGCAGCGGGCCGGTTTTTCGCGCTTCAGGCTGTGGTTGCAGTTGCGGTTGCCTTGCTGGACCTCCATTTGCTGGCGGGTTTCCGGGAGAGGCGCGGGAAGGAGCGGTTCGGGCGCTGTCGCTGGCGGCACGCGGCGATGCCGGCGAGGATCCGTTCGACGGTCTTGCCCAGCATGGCGGCGTGCTCCAGGAACAGCCCTTCCAGGTGCCGCGCCACGGTGCGCAGGCTGCTCTTGAAGTTCGCCTGCATCGCCGGCTGGCCCGGGTCGGCCCGGAAGCTCTCCTCGCTGCGGTTGGTGAACAGCCGGGCCAGGGCGATCAGGCTGAAGTGGGCGAACAGCTCCTGCTGGACCGTGCGCTCGGTCTGGCCGTGGAACTCCTCCACCGTCAGCAGTTGCTTGGAAATCTTGTACAGCTCCTCGATGCTCCAGCGGCCGTGGTACAGGTCGGCGAGGTCCCGCACGCTGTAGCGCTGCCGGTCCAGCAGGGTGGTGGCGAGGGTGTAGGTGGTTGTGCCGACGGTGTACTTGATGAGGCGCACCCGGCAGGGCTGGAAGGCGGCCTGCGGGTGCTGGCGCAGTACGTCGGCGCTGGGCGTGACGGTGACCGTGTGATCGGTGCGGTCGCCGAGGATGAAGTCGCGGAACAGGGCGGAGGCGTTCCGCTGGAGGCGGAAGACGGCCTGCAGGCGGCGTTCGGCGTGGGCGTGCAGCAGCTGGAAGGAGTAGTAACCGCGGTCGTAGACGACGACATCGCCGGGGGCGAGCGCCCGGAGGTGGGCCAGGGCCGCCAGGCGCTCGTTGCCATGGGCGAGCAGGTCGAAGTCGACCGGGATGCGGGAGCGCAGCTGGTAGAGGCAGCTGAGCAGGCCCTGCGGGTAGTGGGCGTTCGATGAGGGCGTGCGGTAGCCCTCTTGGGCCAGCGGGCGGGGCAGGTTCAGCTTCGAGCCGTCGACGGCGAAGATCCGGTGGCCGTGCCACAGTTGGCCAGCCGTCTCCCGCGGGGCTTGCTCGAGAATCGCCCGGTGGATACGCCGGAACACGTCGGCGTGAATCTTGGCGCGGGCCACGCAGATTGACGAGGCCGATACCGGCTGAGGCTGCGGCAGCGCGACCCCCAGCCGGCGGCACTGCTCCCACAGCTCGGCCAGGGTCAGGGCATAGCCCTGGCGGTCGGGCGCGAACACCAGTCGGGGTGCAGCGGGTAGACGTACACGCCCTTGGGTGTCTTGGCCGGTGCCGTTCCCCTGGCCTTGCGCCCCTTCGTCATGCCGAGGAACTGCCAGTTGGCCGCCCGGTAGCAGGTCGCCCGGTAGCGCTCCAGGTCAACGAAGGTTTCCACCAGCACCGGCCGGTAGCCGTGCCGCTGCTGCCAGTCCTGCGGCAGCTGCTGCAGCGCCAACCCCAGCGCCTTCGACGCCAGGAACTTGACCTGCACCCAAGGAAACAAAAGGAACCGGCTGTTGCTGATGACCAGGTCGAGGTGCTTGCGGTGCGCCTGGCCCTGCCAGCCGATCCAGGTGTCGCGGCACTCCAGGTTGCGGGTGGCGAAGCCGAACAGCAGGCAGCCGAGCTGGCGCCCGTGTCGGTCGCGCAGGAAGTAGCGCAGATGCGCGCCGATGGGCTGGCGGTAGCCCTGGGGATGGTAGCGCTCGACCCATTCGTTCCACTCCGCGACAGCCTCCCGCTCGGTCACCGCCTCCAGGGCTAGCGGCGTCAGCTCGGCGAGATCCTCGCGGAGAGGGGGCTGGGGCGCGGTCCGCTCGCCCGGCGTGATCGGCCTCTGCGGGCCCCGCCCGGGCCTAGCGCTGCGGGCTGGCAGGGTCAGGATGCCGAGCCGCTCCAGCTCCTCAAGCAGGCGCGTCGCCAGATGAATGCGGTTGCTGCCCTTCGGCGTCTGCCAGCGCAGGTGCTCGCAGATGGTGTGGCCCAGCTCGGTGCGGCTCAGCTTCGGGAACAGCCCCACGGTCTCCTGGATGTCGGCGATCTGCCGCCGTGTCAGGCGCTTGCCGAAGAATGTCGTGGATTTAAGGTTCTCGATCAGCGGGTCCATCGGGTAGCTCCCAGTACTCCATACCTAGGGTGGCAAACTGGGGCGCAAAAGTCAAGCGCTTCGGCAGAAAAAGTTGAGGGAGGCGTATCCTTTTGAAAATCAACAACCTATCGGTCCACCGACGAGCTATCTACCGGATTATCTATGCGAATGCCATTGCCCTCCCAGCGCTCTCAGCACCGCAACAAGACCCGATTCTCCGCGGCAATCCGCCACAGTTTCCGTGTCCCAACGTCAGATTCTCCACCATATCCCCCATCCAACCAATTACGAATCAGCGGTGGGAGATGATCTTGGTTCCAACCTGCTTCCGCTGGCGTCGGACCGAACCGAAAACCCGGCTCGGCCCAAGGCCAACTGGTTGCGTGTACTGACTGTCTGGAGGTGATCAGAACATGTACTTCAACCCGAGCTGGACGATTCTCGGGCTCCCTGCGCTCGTGATCCTGCCGAACCGGCTGGACACAAAGGTCCGCTGTGGGCTACCCAGATTAACGTTGTTGAACATATTGAAAAACTCAGCGCGAAACTGAAGCCTGTGTCTTTCTGAAAGATTAATTTGTTTCTGCAGACTCACGTCCACTTTGAAATCCCCGGGGGCGTGAATGAAGTTCCGCGGGGTGGTGCCGAACGTACCGAGTGGATTCAGAGTGAAGGCATCGGTGTTGAAGTACTCTTGAATAATCTGGGCTCGAGGCCGATCAGATGGCAAAAGAGGATTGATACCGGTGAGCATATCCGGCCGATCGTCGTTGGTGCCTGCAAGTGATCGATCTCTCCCGGTTCGGATTCTGATCGGGACCCCACTTTGCCAGGTCCAGATGCCGGCGAGGCTCCAGCCACCCGCCACGTGCCTCATCAACGCGTTTTGACCCGCGAGCCTCGGTAGGTCCCATATGAACGACTGCCGGAAGTTGTGTGGCACGTGGTAGGCGGACAATCCTCGGTTCGCGCTTCGGTCAAACGGATTGTGAGGTTGATTAAATTGAGGATCCCGGGAGTCCTGATCGATGGACTTGGAAAAGGTGTAGAACGCCAGGAACGACAGATTGTCCCGATATCGCTTTTCCAAGCTTATCTGCAACGAGTGGTACGTCGAGAAGTAGTCATGGCCAAGCTGGGTCAGCGAGGCGAAATCGGGATACAGCGGGCGTCGTGTGTTCGTGTTTCCGAGGGTCGCTCCAGCCCCGAAGATGGCCGGGTTAAGCTGGTCGGTACTGACGAGTCGCGTGCCCTTAGAGCCCACGTAGGCCGTTCGCAACAGGAGATCTGTTACCAGCTGTCGCTCGATCGCAAGATTCCACTGCTGGATGTAGCCGGTCTTGAAGTTTGGATGAATCGTGAAACTGTTCCCGGTTGCGAAGGTTACGTCGGATGGCGGAGTGTAGGGAGCAAAGGCCTCCGGGAAGGGATCTTGTACAGCTGCGGACCCATACGGATCCATGAAATCCACACTCCGAAGTTCAAACGACGGAGAGAACGGCGCTGCTTCGACAAAGTTGTTGTACATGACGCCGGGAAGCCGCGAGAAGAAGACACCATAACCTCCCCGAACGCTTGTCCGATTCTTCCCGTCGACGTTCCAGGCAAATCCAAACCGTGGAGCTAGATTCAGTAGATTGCTGTTCGTGCCAGCCTCCGGGAAGTTGCTATCACCGGCAAAAACAAGGCCGGGCGGAGCATTCCCAAATCGCTCCGACTGAAGTCCCGGACGAAAACCGGTGACTTGGCCGAGTCCGTCGGTGTAGGGCCACCAGGGGTCCCAACGCAGTCCGAAATTAAGGCTGAAGTCACGGGCGACATTAAACTTGTCCTGGACGTACAAGCTCATCTCGAAACCTCGCATGTCCTTGGCTTTGCCACCGCTCTGCCGGAAGCGCGCCACTCTACCGGTCAGGAAATCTGCGAAACCATCGCCGGTTGCACTACCGCTGAAAGCAATACTGGGGGCTTGGCGATAACCAGTGTTCGACTCGAACTTGATCCGGGGAACAAACTCTGCCCCGAACTGAATCGAGTGCTTTCCCGTGATGTAGCTGACCGTGTTCGAGAATTCGTGATTCTGCCGGATCCAGTTGCTGCCCGGAGGTCCGGAGCCGCTGCCCCAACCGCTATATCCGGTGATCCCGAGCAAGAGTGCGCGGCGCTCAGGTGCAGTCGACGCGACCTTGACGCCAAAATCCGTAAGGTCGAATGGTGTCGTCCGAATGTTGAATGAGTCGAGGAACAGTGATTTGGCAATAAACGTATTGACAAGGTTAGGGGACGCAGTCAAGGTGTATCGACCAGTGAAGCTCTTGGTCGTCTGCAGCTGAGCCATTCTCGAGTTGAGAAGGGTATTCTCCCCGTCCCAGCCATCCCTCGTGTGCCGGACATAGAAAAAGCTTCCCGAGATCATATGGGGCCCACGATTGTAGTCCAGTTTGCCCAGGTACTGGTTATTGCTACGGTCATCTGGACGAGCAAACAAAATTTTCCCATCCGGGGTCTGAGGCGGCGGCAAGAATCCAAGGAGATCCACACTGGCGGGCGCAAAGAGTTCCTCCGGTACCCGGTTGTTAGGGAACAATTCTCCGGTGAACGGGTCTTTCAGTTGTTTCTTTAGTGCCGAAAAGTCTCCTTGGCGCATCTCCAGCGAGGGCACAAAAGCCGTGTTTGCCAGGGAAGTGTTCTTGATCCGAAATCCCTGGTAGCTGCCGAAGAAGAACAACTTGTTAGTGAGTACGGGTCCTCCGAAAGTGGCTCCAAACTGGTTGCGCTTCAGATTGTCGTGTGCTGGAGCGAAGAAGTTGCGTGCATTCATGCTTCCGTTGCGCAGGAACTCGAACGCCGATCCGTGGTGCTCGTTGGTTCCGGACTTGGTGACGACGTTGACGATGGCTCCAGCGGAGTTGCCGTATTCGGCATTGTAGTTGTTTGTCTGAACACTGAACTCCTGGATGGCGTCCGGGTTGGGGAAGATCGCGTTGTTGCGCCAGATGACATCCGAGTGAGTGCCGCCATCGAGCTTGTAGCCCACCTCGCTCCCTCGCGCTCCATTCGCCGAGATCGCCAGCGCCTCGTCGGTATTGGCATAGCCAGCCCTGCTGGTCCTCACCCCGGTGACAATGCCAGGAACAAGGTAAACCAGCGAGGCAACATTGCGGCCATTGAGTGGAAGGTCTTCCACTGCCCGCGTATTGACGATCTGGCTCAGAGTGCCAGATTCCGTTGCTGTCATGGGGGCTTCGGAGGTCACGGTGACCACCTCAGTAATCTCGCCAACCGAAAGCTCCACGTTGAGGCTGTGTGTGGTATCGACGTTCAGAGTGATACCCGTCTGTCGATAGGTTGCAAAGCCGGGCGCGCTGGCCTCTAAACTGTAACTCCCAATGGGCAGGAGGGTAAGGAGGAACCTCCCGTTTGCACCGGTCGTAGTGGTCCTTGTGAACTGCGTGCCGAGATTCGTGACAGTTACCGAGGCAGCTGGCACGACGGCACCCGAGCTGTCGGTAACTGTGCCGGCCAGTGATGCAGTTGGAGCCACCTGGGCCAAGGCGGATCCGCTGCAGAGTATCACCACAGCCAGGAGCCTCAGACGGGCTCTTAGTTTTCCCGATGTTCTGTTCATATTCATGACCTGACTCCTTCGTTGCCTACGATCTAACAACTTGTAGATCTTACCCGTATATATAGCAGCATACTTTCTTGATTTTGTCAAGCAGTAATTCTCAATTTCTCAATTGGGTGCGTATTCTGATTGAAAACGAACACCGATTCTGATTGAGAACGAACACTGATTCTGATCGAAAACGAACACCAGTTCTGAGCATATAGAGCTGGAGCGGCGCGACGGAGCAAGAACAGTCGACGTCCTTCCTTGTAAGGAGGTCGCGATGCCAAGAAATCGAGTTGCAATGCACAACATCAAAGAGGTCATGAGGCTGCACCACAAGTTGGGACACAGTCAGCGAGAGATAGCCAGATCCTGTGGGATCAGTCTGAGTACAGTGAACACCGTGCTCCAGAGAGCCCGCCAAGTGGGCCTGAGCTGGCCCTTGGAGCCTGAGTTGGAGGAGGCAGCACTGGAGCAGCGCCTCTACGGCCAGCGGGGTGTGGAGGGGAAAGCTGCTCGCCGCGAGACAGTCGACTTCGCGGAGGTTCAAAAGCAGCTGCAAAAGCACAAGCACACCACGCTGCTACTGCTGTGGCAGGAATACCGTGAGGTGCACCCGCACGGGTACAGTTATAGCCACTACTGGAGTATCTACGAAGTTTCGGACTATTTGGGCTGTGGCAGCTATGGCAGTCGAGTGGTCCCGGAGGTCGAGTGCACTTCATGATTGCTGAGAAGAGCAGCGATGTCAAGGTCAAGCGGGTGTCCAGGAACTCGCTGTGACCTCGCATGACAAGGGCAATCTGGTCACGAGGCACGCGAAACCTGATGAGAATGGCTAGGTCGGGTTTGGACAATTGAGTGCCGGGGAGTGGCACCTGATGACGAAGACCGAGGGCTGTCCTACCGAGCATGCCAGCGACCAGGTCGTGGAAGAGGAAACGCACTGAGTGAGACTGTACCTGAAGTAGGGGAAGTTGCTCAGCGGCAAAATCTCCGATTAAGCAGGCAAGCCGATTGCCCAGGCGCAACTTCACCTCGTTGCCGACTAGGCCGCAGTTTAATGCCCTGACCGTGTTTGGAAGGAGCCGGATCTGGCACGCAGTTGATCGCCGAGATGAGTGGGGCTTCAACATCGTCTGCGTTAGCCCAGAACCCGAAGCTGAGTGTAGAGCCTTGCGTTTCTTGAGCTTGAGCCTTTCTGCTGGCTTAACTTCCTGCGAGCCGCATACCTTTCCAGCGATGCTGAAGAGTTGAGTATCCTCGCAGCGTGGAAGAAGTAGGTGTTGGCCGGATATTACGGTGTGGCTAGCGAGCCAACAGCTTCCGTCGTTGGCGCCCAGCGTCTCCTTGGGTTGGGTGATTCGACACGGCGAAGCAACTCTCTGAATTCAGGGGCTCCGGGTTGATTGGTATTCGGCTCAACACGCCTGGCGCAACTGCAGCATCGTGCAATTCAAACCGTAGTTCAGCTTGGTACCGGTCTGTGTCAGATCCGTGGCAGGCGAATCACAGGTCAGATTACAGAGGCAGAGGCTGTACATCCCGGCTAATGCAGACCAAGGCACCGGAACCAATACTGGCTGCAGTACTCCCACCCACGCCACACTCCAGATCAACGGCTACTCCTTGTCCTGCAACAACAAAAACAGGAATCTTCCCCCATCGAAATTATGCCGGACCGGAGGGCGGGGCTACTCGTCCGGTTCTGTATGCAACCCGGTGGGCACCCCACCCATTCCAGGCACAATGAATTCAATGGGCTGGACGATGCCGAAATCTCTGTGATGGAGGCCACGGTTTACCGTGTCATGGGCAAGCAAAGCTGTGATCACTGGCCATGTGGCACTCGCTTGCTTTGGCTCGGGCCATGCCCGCCAAATTGCTTGGAACCGGGCCTGGCCTGTAGCGGTCGGGATCGTTGCTTCCTTGGGGGTTGGAGTCAGATACAGGGGTCAGGTCATGGCGTCTTCTGCGTGCGTCTCTGCTGTTTCTGGATCTTCTTTAATTCCTTCTCGTCGATGATGGTCAGGTTGAAATGGATGTCGATAAGCGTGACAACTTCGACTTTTTCCCCGTTTAAGAGCGTTGGCTGGTACACCCACTGCTCGACGGCTTTTATCGCTGCAGCTGCAAGCAGCGGATGACCATTGATGAGCTTCACATCGCGAACCGATCCATTAGTAGTAATGATCGCCTCCAGCTTGACGGTCCCGGTCACATTCTGCTCGATCGCGTCTTGTGGGTAAGTGGGCTGCACTTTGTGTGTCATGCGGGCACTCTGTATTCGGCCTCCGACACGTATCGGAGGGGGAAGTGGGAGGTATTGACCCCCATGCAGAACCATACCTACCACACCGACCGAGCCCGAGACGCCCCGTCCACCGGATAAGCCCTGCAGCGCGGATATACCGCCAAGTGGCGAAACGGGCATCACGTTATCGTGGAGGAGAGCAACTCGGTCAGGGATTGCGACGGGTGATCGGAGGTCTGCTTCGTATCGCACTGTCTCAGGCCGGGGTGACGGATCGACGAGTTGTGGTGCCGGAGCCGGCGGGGGTGGTGCCGCCAAGCTGAACGCGGTTGCCAACCAATCTCCTGGATTGATCTCGTAAGTATTGAGAAGCGGTAGTAGTACCAGCCCGGCGATGCCGATGACTTGAATTATCAGGGAACCGGCAAAGCTCCACCCACGGCGGGCGGAGGATTCCGAGACAGGATACAGGTCAAACACAGGAAATCTCTACTAATGTTGGGCAACTACTTGGTGGGTAGGTTACCAGTGGCTGGAAAAAAGTGGCGAAGTCAACCTATTCGCCGTCATGGATCCACTAGACGAAACGGTCCCGTTTCCCACTATGTCCAATACCCTTCGTCTTAGGAGCCTGATGTGTTTGGCGAGGTCCGGGATCGGTGGCAGGCTGGCTTGCCCTGCTTGAGTGGATAGCTGCTCATCATGCGCTTCACCCTGCTGACAGAGAAATGGCGCTTGCGTCTTAGCCGTGAGGTCGGAGCCTGGATCGAAACGGCGCTCGCGTTGCCGGGCATCCGCTTGATCCCGATCGAGCCGACAATTGCAGTGGACAGCGTACGATTGCCCGGCAAGTTCCACACAGATTCGGCTGACCGCTTCATCGTCGCCACTGTCCGCCATCACGACGCCCCGCTCGTCAGTACTGACCGTGCCATCCTCGCATATGCGGCCAACTGCCACGTTCGCATCGTTGACGCGAACAGGTAGGTCGTGAAATGGCAAAGTTCTTGGGTGTATGGGTGCAGCGGCGACTCCAGACCCAACCCGAGCGGAAGGTCGTAATCAATGGGACTGTGTTACAAATCTGGCTATTGGGGGGTTGATGGTGGGCTGAGGCGGTCACTATCCGACGAATATCAGGTGGGTATAACATGGTGCCCAAGGCACTTGGGAAGCATTGTGGGAAGTGACTCTTGCGCGTTGCACTGACCAGGATGTTTCCCGACGACAAGGCCGCATAGTGTTGGTTCGCCGAAGTCCGCTGTCCTGCCAGGGTTCGCTGTCCGCTTTGTGGTTCGGATAACATGGCAAGCGGTGGGCGTAACAATACGATGCCTTGCCTCTGCCGTCGTTGCCGAAAGTGGTACTCCGTCAAGCCGGCACCGTAATGCAAAGATCAGAATACCGGTGAACCTGTTTGATCTTTTCCCTATTTGTAAGCATGCTTTGAGCCATCAATGCACTTGATCCTTACTGTCTGGAGATGATAGTGGTTCAACAACATTGACCATGATGAATCGCAAGGCTACAATGGTGAGAGTGTCCACATAAAGGGTTGTGCGACCTCGACGGTTTCCCCCGTCTTCTTGGACTACTGATTTAGCGATCCGGGATTCGCAAGATTCCCTGTGTCGCAATATGGTTAAATCCCAATGTTTGAAAATCTTTCTGAGAAGCTGCAGCGCACGTTCAAGAACATGCGCGGACAGGGAAAGCTGACCGAAGAGAATATTCAGGAAGCCCTTGGGGAAATACGCCTGGCCCTGCTAGAGGCGGACGTTAATTTCAAGGTTGTCAAGCAACTTGTTGCCAATATCAAGGAGAAATCCCTTGGGCAGGAAGTGCTTTTGGCCTTCTCGCCTGTCGAACAGGTCATCAAGATCGTCAAGGATGAATTGACTGAGATTCTCGGTGCCAGCAAATCGAGGATCAAGGTCTCTTCAACCCCGCCATCGGTTTTCCTGGTTGTGGGATTGCAAGGCAGTGGCAAGACAACCTCAACAGGTAAGCTTGCTCTCTGGCTTTCCAAGAATGGGCATAGCCCCTTGCTGGTTTCCGTGGATGTCAGCCGACCGGCTGCTAGGGAACAACTTGCGATTGTTGCCGGCCAGATTTCACAACCTGTTTATGACGGCAGGGAAGGCGAGACAACGCCTTTGCAACTGGCGAAGGGTGCCTTGCGAGAGGCCAGACAGACTGGTCGCGATGTGGTGCTTGTTGATACAGCAGGGCGACTCCATCTTGATGAACAACTGATGGAGGAACTTGAGCAGTTCAAGAAAGAACTCCGGCCTTCAGAAATCCTGTTTGTTGCAGATGCAATGACGGGACAGGATGCTGTGAAATCAGCCACAGAGTTCCACACCCGTCTGGATCTCAGCGGAACCATTCTCACCAAGTTGGATGGTGATGCCAGAGGCGGCGCAGCACTATCCATACGAGAAGTCACAGGCTGTCCGATCAAGTTCATTGGTACAGGCGAAAAGCCCAGTGCTTTTGAAGTCTTTCACCCGGATCGCATTGTTTCCAGGTTGCTGGGAATGGGGGACATGCTCTCGTTGATTGAGAAGGTTGAGCAAGAAGTTGATGCATCTCAGGCTCTTGAGATGCAGGAAAAACTGTTGGCGAACCAGTTTACGCTTGAAGATTTTCGCAAGCAGCTGAAGCAGGTCAAGAAGCTCGGATCACTGCAGTCCATCATTGACATGTTGCCCAGTGCAGGCCCTTTCAAGGAACTCCAGAATGTGGATCTTGATCCCAAGGACCTTCTGCGCCCCGAAGCGATTATCAACTCGATGACAGCGAAAGAGCGGTACAATGCTGATATTCTCAATGGCAGCAGGCGTCGCCGTATCGCCATGGGTAGTGGTACATCAGTACAGCAGGTGAACCAACTACTTAAGCAGTACAGACAGGCTCGCGATATGATGCGCGGTCTTGCACCAGGCACAGGCACAGGTGTCAAGAGCAGCAGGTTCAGCAAGAAGAGGAAGAAGAGAAGGAAGGGCAAACGCTCTCATGTCCAGCGTCCGCTAGGCATGGATCCAACTGCAATGGATCTCAACAGGTTATTGGGCCGCTAGCGGGTCTGAGGATATTTTTCGGAGGAATGAATGGTTGCAATCCGTCTGGCCCGTACAGGGGCCAAGAAGAAACCAAGCTACCGAGTTGTAGTGATCGATAAGCGCCGTGCGCGCGACAGTCGACATCTTGAGATTGTCGGACATTACAACCCCAGGCTGGATCCGATCGAGTTGGTGTTGAAGCGCGAGCGGATTGAATACTGGTTGGGTGTGGGAGCTCAGCCTTCGACTACGGTTGAGCGTCTCGTCAAATACTTTGACGAGCATAGTGGCAATGTGCTGACAAGTGAAAAAGTTGCTACGAACGGGAACAATGCTGGCGTGGAAACAGCAGCTGAATCCGTGCCTACAGAAGCAGCGGTTGAGACAGCGGAGGCTGCTGTAACTGATGTTGCAGATACAGCGGAAGCAGCAGAACCCGAGACTTTGGAAGCAGCCGTTGAAGAGACTCCTGAAGAACCAGCCGAGCCGGAAGCAGCTGCAATTGAAACTGAGTCTTCCGGGGAATCTTGGCCAATGATGGCTTCTGGAGATCATTCTGAAGGCGAAGAGGCTGTAATGGGTGAAGCTGACTCTGCTGGCGATGCAGTGGAGCAGGCCGAAAAGGAAGGCAGTTAGTAGCTGCTGTTTGCAGGCTCAACTCATACCTGTTGTTTGCCTGCTAATTTTTTTACTGGAGACGAATTTATAATGGATAAAAACAAGGAATCAGTGCTTGAATTGGTCGAGATTATCGCCAAAGCCCTGGTTGATAACCCCGATGATGTTGAGGTTGAAGTGGTTGAGGGCAATCAGTCCAGTGTTGTTGAGCTTTCCGTACATCCTTCGGATCTCGGAAAAGTAATCGGCAAGAAAGGACGTACAGCCAAGTCGGTTCGTACGCTCCTGGGGGCTGTGAGCATGAAGTTTGATCACCGCTTCTCCCTTGAAATTCTTGAAGACGACGACGAAGAAGAGGACTGAGTTCAGAGGCTGCCCGTCATGGTGCAGATGAAGGGGGATACGGATTACCGGGTTCTTGCCAGGATTACCCGCCCGCGCGGTAACAAGGGTGAAGTAGCGGCGGATAACCTTGCAGGAGGATTGGGTTTCTTTAAAACGGGAAAGGCATACAGTGTAGTCCTGGCGAACCTGCAAGATCAGGCACTTGTGATTGATCATGTCTGGGAACACAACGGTCGGCTGATCCTGAAGTTTGCTGGTGTCGAGACGATTTCCGCTGCAGAGAAACTCAGATCTGCCGTGATCCGGATTGCAAAGGATGAGTTGGAGCCGCTGCAGGCAGGAGAGTACTTCCTGGACGACCTGATCGGTTGCAGGCTGGAGGACGAATCTACAGGGAAAGAGGTTGGTGTTGTCTGTGAAGTGCATGAGCCACCCGCTGGAGCATTGCTTTTTGAAGTCGTGGACAGTCAACAGAAAAAGATGTTAGTGCCATTTGTAAATGAAATATGCCTTGAGATTGATTGCAAGGCACAACGTATTCTGGTTCGTTTGCCTGATGGCTTGGAGGAGTTGAAGATTTGATGTGACGTTCCACATTGTGACGATTTTTCCGGATTTTTTTCTGGGCTCGGTTTCCTGTGGCATCTTGTCAAGAGCACGCAAGACAGGGTTGGTTGATATTCGGATTCATGATCTGCGGGGCTGGACCAGTGATGTGCACAGGACGGTTGATGACAGACCATTTGGTGGAGATGAAGGCATGGTAATTAAGGTTGAACCCATTGACAGTGCCCTCTCGGATATCACCCGGGAGAATCAGCAAGGGTCAGTACACAAGGTCTTGCTATCTGCGCAGGGCAAGCTGTTCGATCAGTCAGCAGCAATGCGACTGGCAGACAAGGATGAGGTGGTTCTCGTGTGTGGACGCTATGAAGGCGTTGATGAAAGAGTAGCGAAATACCTCGTCGACGAGGAACTTGCCATCGGCAATTACGTACTTAGTGGTGGCGAGTGGGCAGCTGGTGTAATTGTGGATAGTGTGTCGAGGTTGCTACCAGATGCCGTGGGGAATAAGGATTCGACCCGGCACGAGTCGTTTGCACCCCTTGAGGACGGTGCTGTGGGTATTCTTGATTTTCCACAGTACACACGCCCAGCAAGGTTTGTTCCGCAACAGGAAGGTGAAGATTCCTGGGATGTTCCTGACGTGTTGCTAAGCGGACACCATCAAAAGATTGCAGAGTGGCGCAAAAGTGCTGCTCTGGAGAAAACCCGTTGCAACCGACCAGATCTTCTGGATCAGGCCGATGTTGCGATTGAGGATGTAGAGAGGACAGGGAACTAGAAAGATTGGGCTGACTGCCATTCAGGCACCAAGCCAGTCATTGAATTCTTGAGGAAATAACATGCAGAACGCGATGATTGAAAAAGTTGAACAGGCTCATAGTAAGCCTTCCATCGAAAAGCTTGAGCCTGGAGATCAGATCAAGGTTCACGTCAAGATCCGTGAGGGCGAGAAAGAGCGTATCCAGGTATTCGAGGGAATCCTGCTTGCCCGCAACAATACTGGCATCCGTGAAACCATTACGGTCCGCAAGGTCAGCTTCGGGCAAGGAGTAGAAAGGATTTTTCCGCTCCACTCACCGCTCATTGACAAGATAGAAGTTGTCAAACGCAACAAGGTCCGCCGAGCGAAGCTTTATTACCTGCGCAAGCTCAAGGGCAAGGCAGCCAGGCTCAAGGAACGGGGACGCCGCTAGAGCAGCAGACGGGACAACCGCATTGTAGTGAGTCCAAAGCATGCTCGGCTCCAAAGAGCTGGCCTCTGAAATAGATCAGGACAGTTCAGGTGAATGTGTATCTGAGTTGGACAGCAGACTGACCAGCAGACCAACTCCTACACATGTCAGGATGCCCACCATTCCATAGAGGAAAAAGTGCAGGTTGGTATTTTGCTGTACCCAGAACAGGACAACCACACTTGTCAATGCACCTGTGATCGCTCCCCGGCTATTTGCACTGCGGAAGAAAATTCCCAACCCAAACAGGCCGGCAAGACCACCTCCCAGTAACCCCATCATGCCTTGGAAGGCATCCCACAGGGAACCGATTTCGAATGTTGCCAAGGCGATTGATGTTGCGGTTGCAATGATCCCCAATCCCGCTGTAATGATCCTTGCCAGCCAGAGCCGACTGGCATCACTGGAAGCTGGCCGGAAGCACACATAGAAATCAGTGACCACAGCTGCCGAAACACTGTTCAGGCTGCTGTCGAGTGTCGACATCGAAGCAGCGAATAGAGCTGCAATCAACAGTCCGGCAACTCCAGCCGGTAACTGCTGTGAGATAAACAGCGGGAAGATGGAATCGGTTGGCAGGGCAGGGTTCAGCAGTCCCGGGTTTGCACGATAGAAAGCCCATAGCCCTGTACCCAGCAGGAAAAGCGTCAGAGTTGATGGAATGATCAGGATCGCATTTGTCCAGATGGATCGTGCTGCAGCTTTTTCATCCTTTGTCGTGAAATAACGCTGTACAACAGCTTGATCCGAGGTGTAGGGCACCAGGTTCAGGAACAGGTTGCCGACCAGTACCACCCAGACAGCGGTTGTTGTCCAGTCCCAGGTCCAGTTAAACATGTGAAACTTGTCATACTCCATGCCAGTAGACAGGATTCCTGTCAGCCCACCCTCCGTTTTCATTACAAGAATGAGCAGGCTCAAAAGTGCGCCCCCATATAAAACAAATACTTGAACAACATCTGTCCAGATTACGACTGTGATCCCACCCATGACGGTATACAAGGTGGCAAGCAGCCCCATCACAAGAATGCATGTGTAGACACTGATTCCGGTAACAGTAGAGAGTGCAATTGCCGGCAGGAACAGGACGATCGCCATTCGTCCAAGCTGGTAAAGGATAAATGACAAGCTGGCATACAACTCACTTGCAGGTTGAATCTGCTCTCTAGATACTCATAGGCGCTCATCATCTTGACCCTTCGGAAATGGGGCAAGTAGAAGAACACCACAGGGAATGCCACCAGCACTATTGACATCTGGATCAGGAAGTAACCCCAGTCAGTTGAGTAGATCTTGGCGGGGATGGCCATGAAGCTGATAGATGACAACTGGGTCCCGAAAATCGAAAGGCCAGTTGCCCACCAGGGCATACGTTGGCCTGCCAGGAAAAACTCATCAGTACTGGACCGCTTGCCTGCGTAGTAGAGACCCATCATGACCAGGACTGAGAAATAGGAGATCAGTATGGCGTAATCCAGCATTGCGAAACTGGACTCAGTAGCCGAAAGAATTCCGGAAAGCACCGTAGCGACGCTGAGCCCTGAGTTGCTGGCACCTCCTGGAATGGTCAGGGTCTCTTGCCAAGAGACGGCACTTGTCATGCCTAGCCCACTTGGTATTTGCTCTAGTTCTACCCATGTATCCGTGATGGTGTGATAGCTATGGACTGTGCTGGAAAAACTGAGCGGTGTTGGTCCTGGACTGGTATCTATCCCCTGGGTTGAGCTGCTATCCCCTCCCAGTACAAGGACATGTGAAGGACCGAGGGGAGCAGCAACGGCTCCAAATGCCTGGTGAGGGAAATCTGCTATACGAGTCCAGCCCTGATCAGGATGATACCGGTGGGAATCACTGAGGCTGTGAAGTATCGGGTTACTGCCGGTATCTGTGGATAGTGCTGCACCACCTAACAGGTAAAGAGTTCCATCCTGAGCAACAAGGGAAGCCAGGATGCGTTCTGGTCCACTCCATGAACCAGCAGTTTTCCAGACCGGTATGGGCTCACTTGGGTCGAAAGTAACAAGACTGTTCAGAGCACTGGTCGAGGATGGTGCATTCTGACCACCAGCCAGGTAAAGAACGTTGTTGAGTACCGCAGCAGTTGCGTACGCACAGGGTTGCGTTAAAGCTGGTAGCGGTTCATATACGAGATCTTCACCTTCAAAGCGAATCCGCCAGACTGAGTCGTGATGATTGTTTCCGTCTGTTCCGCCTGCGAATACAGCATAGTCACCAAACGAGGCTACTCCACCAAAAGCCAGAGGTTGTGGCAGTGGAGTTGTTGGGCGCCATGTCCCGGAAGGTGTTTCCAGCACCCAGGCATGATCCAGGACAACAGCTTCGCCATCTTGTGGCAAGGGAGCACTATTGCGTGATCCACCGGCAACAACCAGCCTGTCGTCAATAACGGCGATGAAGGCGCCGGCAGTCCCTGCAGAATCCGGTAACTCGGCCAACTGCGACCATGCCAGTGGCTCACCGGTCACACCCTGGAGAGTCCCGGTAGCAAGGACCAAAAGCCCAAGGGTCAATGCAGCACACTTGAATTGCAGCAGGCCGTCCAAACTTCATCAATCCTACCGGAATGTTGTCACCGGTATGAACCATCCATGACTGTCCTGCGGGTCTATCAATGCTTGATTGCAAATGAAGGGGTGGCTGGTGATGAGACAGATACGCCCGTTGAATGATGTGCCAGTTTCAGAGGCGGTGCTCTTTCCAGCTTCCACGCTGGAAGAACATATAACCGACCGCGACCCAGATCAAACCTGAGGACACTACAGCCCCGTACATGCCTATCACGCCCATACCGTAAGGCTTGGCAAGGAAGTACCCCAAGGGTAACTGCCAGAACCAGTAGCAGAAGAAGTTGATCCATGCCGGAGTGGTTGTATCGCCAGCGCCGTTAAACGCCTGGGCAAAGACCATTGAAAACCCTCCGAAGATATATCCAGTACTGAGTATCTTAAGGCTAAGGATGCCGCTTGCTATGACTTCAGGCTCGCTTGTAAAAAACCGTACTAGCGGGCCGGAAAAGCTCCAGAAGATGATAGTGATCACGCTGAGCATGCCCACATTCACAAACCCGGTCAGCCATACGGCGCGTTCAGCTCTATCCGGTTTTTTGGCTCCAAGGTTCTGCCCCACCAGGGTTGCCGCAGCGTTGCTGACTCCCCATGAAGGCAGGATGGCAAAATGGATCAGACGCAGGGTAACTGTATAGCCAGCTAATGTCGTCTCTCCAAACAAAGCGACAATACGCGTCACACCAAGCCAGGCAGCTGTTGCTACCAGGAACTGCAACATGCCGGTAGTGGATACGTTCAGTAACTGACGAAAGATAACTGGATTCCAACGCTTGTCTGCACCCACAAGGGTAATCCGGGCATCGGGGCGGAACATCTTGGCTAGCTGGTACATAACTCCCACACTGCGACCCACTGTGGTTGCGATGGCTGCACCCAACAGGCCCAATGCCGGGATGGGCCCTGCCCCGAAGATCAACAGTGGGTCAAGGACAATGTTGATCAGGTTTGCGATCCACAGTGCTCTCATGGCCACGGGTGCATCCCCTGCACCCCTGAAGATGGCATTGTTCAAAAACAGCAGGAAAATCGTGACCGAACCGGCAAACAGAATAGTTGTGTACATATAGCCGGCAACAACTTCTTCCGAACCACCCATCCAGCGCAACATATTGGGAGCCAGCAGGCTGCCGCACAGGCTAATGGGGATGGAGATAAAAACGCCGGTCATGATGGCGTGCCAGGCCACTGAAGCTGCGACCTCCGGTTTTCCTTCTCCAATGCGTCTGGACACCAGGGCGGTGGTGCCCATGCAAAATCCCATGATGATGGCAAAGACCAGGATGATGACCGCTGCTGTCAGCCCTACAGTTGCAATGGATGCGGAGCCAAGTTTGCTAACAAAGTAAATGTCCACAAGCCCGAAAGTGGATTCCATGACGAGCTCAAGCATCATAGGTATCGCAAGCATCACGATGGCCTGTGGTATCGGAATTTTTGTGTAATCCGCTCGCGTACCCCGGAAGGCAGAGGGTACGGCACGCAAGAGCGAGATGACTAGAGTCTTCAGATCAGCAGACTGTTGCCCTGGAGTAGTGTCCTGTCCCATTGATAATTTAGGACTGTAGTAGGAAGTAACGAGCCAAAGATTTATTGTCACACGGACATACAACTTCAATCGATCCTGACATCGGTCCCTAGTCGATTTGTCTCAGGTGGCCAGCGATGCCGCCGACTTCTGTAAAGCAAGGTCCGCTGCGGGTTTGACTTGTCAATTAAGCCTAGCTGTCCTGAAACGTGATTACTGTATATCTGAGTTGCCTTGTAACTCCGCTTGCTTGAGAACCCAATTGTGCAGTATCTGGAATCCGTCATCGTCGGGTTCGTAACGCTGCCCTCCCTGATGGCCTTCTTCTTGCCCACTTTGTATGTTCAGGGGTTTGCGGAGAAAGAGGCTCAGTTCCGGATTGTCAATTTCTACCCTTTCCTGTAACTTGCGATAGTTCGCCAGCAATTCGGCTGGACCGATATGCCCTGCGCCATCAGGCGGGTTCAGGTACAACGTGGGAACCCTGCCCGGAACCCCGTGACAGGAAATGCAGGCGTGGTTGTCATGCTCGCTGATCTTGTTCATCTCAAAGAAAACATGGTCCTTGAAATAAAGGATGTCCTGAATGAACTCGTCAGTTGGCTCAAGACGGCGCACAATCGTTTTAGATGAATCCTGTGCCTCCTGCTTGATCAGGTCACGAAGATCCTTTCCATACTGCTCGTCATCATTGGCCAGCAGGTTTTCCAGGCGAGTTCGGATTATTGCGACAGGCTCTTGTTCTACATAAGACATTACCGTCTTACGGAGTTCAGGATTGCGTCTCAGGGCCGGGGCCCCTGCCAGATTTACTGCAATCTCTCGTATCTCAACGGGGGTGTCAGGAGAGAACCAGCGTATGAACATGTCCAATACGTGTATTTTTGCGGCGATGATCGGGTCAATGCCCTCGCCTCCTGGCCCGTCCTGTTCGGATATTATCTCGGCACTAAGGTTAGGGGCAAGCTTGAGATAGTCGATGCCGAATTTGTACTCCGGTTCTGCAACCTCGCTTGTTCCGAACATCTTGATGGTGAGAACGCTGCGGCCTTTTGGTAACTCGAAAACACCCAGTGCCATGGGGCCAGTGGAAGTCACTTCCGGGCGGTAGAGGTCGAGATGCTCAGCGATAACGCGTCCGTTGAAACTTATCTCGACAATCCCATGCGAAGCGCCATAGAGGAATGCACCAATGAGATCGTATGAACCAGGCTGGGGAACTTCCAGGGCGAAAGATAGCTGTGCTCCTGTTTTGCCCTCTTCCCAGAGGAGTGCGCCGTTGTGGCTTGCGACCCCACCTGGGATCGTCTGTTCCGTTGTCCTTCCAAAAGTGAGTTGTGTGATTTCCAGTTCTTCAGCCTCCAGCGCACCCTCAATCGCCTCATCGAGTGTGGGTCCTCCCTCTTGATAAGACAGCATCCATTCGGTAGAGTCGAGCCAGAGCCGTGGATCGCTCGAGAGGTGACTGAATGCTTCCTTGCGATGAAGTGTCCGATTCTCACCCAGAATGCGAGCAACCAGATTTTTGGGCAGTTTTGTGGTATCACCAAGTCCAGTCTGGGTTGCCGGACGTCCCAGCGAGCTTGCTGGTATGACTTCTCGGTTGGATCTCGCGGTCTCGCTTATCCCTTGCAACATGCGATAAAAGGCGGATTCTTCATCCTCGGCGATGCCTTCAAAGTCCCATTTCACTCGTGCCAGGAAGTTCGCCACAGCATCCGCATCTAACTCTCTTCCGGCTGCTGCATATTGGGTCATCACCCGCAGCAAGGGCTCTAACATGCTGGTGAGGGCAGGCAGGGATAGTTCGCCAGGATTCGAGAGGGCGCGTGCTGCAATAGCAACAATGTCCTGATCGGCAGTCAGTAACAGTTCGAGAATTGTGTCCTGTAGCGGTTGGTATGTGATATTCCTAGCACCTTCCAGGGCAATCGTTTTCCAAGGGGTCTTGCCCTCAATTTCGTTTTCGTATACCTCAAGAACTGCCTTACCGTAGAGCTCAGCCGCACCGGGTGTACTGTAGGCAAACTGGCCTGGGCTTTGCTGATTGGATCGCTCCATATAGTGTGAGGCTGCCATTGCGGTCAGCCGACGATCGACAAGCCTGCGCTCTTCCACCGTCGCAGACTCACGCCATAGAGCAAGATCCTGATACAGGGTTGAGAGTTCGGGGTATTGCTGTTCGAGGTACTTGTCGCTGGTGATGTTGTTCATTTGCCCGTTTACGATAAACAGTGAAATGGTCGAATAGCGCAATGCCATGTCCACGTTGGCTTCGGGTTCCGGGCGGGTCAACACGTCAAGCCAAGCCCGATTGATGGGCTCGCGCAGTGATGGATTCCATACCCACCAGTGCCAGGCAGCCTTGCTGGCATAGGCCCTTACGCCGGGATGATGATCGACCATTCCCGCAGTAAGTACACTTGTCAACTCGGTGCTGTCTGCTTTGCTATTCGAGCCAGCCAGGTAAGCTCGGGTGATCAGTGCATGGAAGACGGACTGACGGGCCCGGTCGTTTCCGTTGCGGTATGTGTCAAAGAGAGCTTCCCATCCCACATCGTCGAGCAGAAGCTGGCGTAATGACCAGAAAGCCGCTTCCCTGCAGCTCTTGACCGGATCATCGAAGTGTTGGACGAGGGTCGGGACGGCTGCAGGGACCCTAGCCCCTCCCAGCCCCAGCAAGCCGTAGAGTCTTACCTGTGGATGGCTGCTCTGTGCTGCCTTGATGTACAGGTCTGCGAAACGCGGGTCCCCTGTTGCCTGGGCATTTCTGGCACGCATCAGGGATGCCAGAAAGGAATTGTCAGCACGGGGTTCAAACTCTTCGCTGGATTGTTCTTGCGGTTTATTTGGATAAAGTCGCCCGAGAGCACGTAGCACGTACGCAGTGGTCACGAAACCGGTTGCAGCCGCTGCATTCCACAATCCGTAGGGGTACTGATTCTGCAACAGCCATTGAACGCCCTTCTGGATTACTGGATCGTCCGGTCTGTATCCAGCAGCTTCCAGTGCGATCAGGGATACAGCTGTAGGTGCTGGGTAACTGTTGTCCGCGGGGCGCACCCATTCTCCATCCTCGTTTTCATGACCGGGGATGAAGCCCCATCCACCGTCCTCATGTTGTAGTGCAAGTACTCGACGCAGATCCTTCGAGACCATGTTTTTGAAATCTTCCTGGAAGCGTTTTGCCGCAGCAATCCGCTGGGGTGAATTTGTCAGCTTTGCAATTTGCTCTACGTAATCTTGTGGCCAGATGCGATAGAAGAATTCGATCCGGTGGCTGAAATCGTCTGCAATGCGAGCCTTGTCGTCCGTGGCAACAATCTTGTGCGCTTTCTCTTCAAGAGCGAAGAAGTAACGTGGATCCCCAAAGTCTTGCCAAGCGCGCTCCAGTATCTCGGCAGCAAATTTGAACACGACGTTCGGTCCGAAGTTCGAGCCTCGCCCAGCCGCATTGATGCCCTTCGGATCCGCGGTCTAGAGTATGTAGTTGGCGGTGCGCCGTTGCCAGTGTGCATGCAGTTTCTTCGGGGTATGAGTGCGTTCGTGAAGAACGATATTCCTGCCCGCTACACGCGTACCGGCGGGGCCGTCGCCGAGGTCATTGGGCGCTACGCTTGTGTTCACGGCGGCGTCTTTGAGTTTGTTGGTCAGCCGTAGCGACTCGTACATGGTGTTAACGACGCGCCTGTAGTTCTGCTCGACCCCATCTGGTCGGTAGCCGTTCCGAAAGGCATCCGCAACTCCCCACACACCGCTTTGGGTGTGGCAACTCATGCAGTTCTCGCCGAAAAGGGCAGTGGCATCTCGCACCCTGCGGTGAGATGCGATGTTACGGGGCCGATGGATCAACCACGCATCAATCTCGGCGAGGTGATAAAAGATACCCTGTTGCACCGCCTGTACCGGATCGTCGTAGGGAGCAGGATTGAACAGCCTTACCTGCATCTCGTAATGTGGCTGATTCGCTTCGACCCGCAGGTAGTAGGTGTGCCCGGGTTCGAGCTTGCGGGTTATAAAGCTTCTGAACGAACGATCCTGCTGATGGGCCCGTTCATTGATAGCCCGCCCTTGTTCATAGGTATACACCTGAACGGGACCTGGAATGGTCGTGGCTGGTGGATGAACGTATGGCAGTGGATTGAAATTGGAGAAGTCAAAGGAGTTCGGTACATCGCGCTTCTGTAACTCTTCCTCGCTCGGAACACCTTCCCTGTAGAACCGAATCCTGGGACTCACAACCGGCTCCACTAGCTGCAGGTTTGCGCTCAGAAACTTCGGGCTGTCGCCCTTGTAATGTATGCGGTACCAGTCATCGGGAGTCTTGCCTGCGCGGGTATTGTTGTAGTACTCAATGTCGTCCGCTCCCCCGATGACATGCATGACCTGGTCTTCTTCGGAAGGCTCGAACAACAGGTCGATTGCCTGTTCCGGTGCGTTGTTCGGTTCTGCTTCCAGTACCAGTTCCTGACTTGCGAGTGCCTCGACAGGATGCAAGTCAATTGTGATTTGCGACCCATTCACGTGTGGGGTACTTGTTGGCAATGGAGTAGTAAGAGGCGCCAACCCGGTGTCGTGGGGAATTTCTCCGAGCGGTTGGGGGTGCTCCTCAAGGCTCTTGAGCTTTAGCGTGTAAGTCCCGGAAATCGGGGCCCTGTAGACGAGATAAACATCCGGGTCAAGAGCATGCAGTACCTTGGACCAATCGGTGGTGGCACTGACCCCTTCGCCACGTTCTGCTTTGTAAGTAAATTGTGGCAGATCAGGTCCATCCCAGACTGCTTCGATCCGGGAATTTGGTAACAGGGCAGAAGGTTGGTCGATCCGTTCACTCAACTCCAGTGCATCGCCCTCCTCCAATGTCCAGCTCCGGGTCCAGGGACTGTCAAGGGTATGCGTTTCTGAGAACTCAACAACGGCTGCGCTCGCCAAGGTAACCCCAAAAAACAGCAGGAAAGAAGTGAGGAAACGAGTAGTAGAGCAAGGCCTCATAGTTCTGTGGACTCGCATGGACTTCGGGAAATCAGGTTCGGGTAAATCATAGCACCGCATCCTGGAGTGAATCTCATCATTTGGCTCCAACATTCAATTATCACTTGATGGCTGAGCCTGTAAGGATTCAGAGAGTACGGAGGTGGAATCCACCGTCAACATCAAGTACCTGACCGGTAGAGTAATCCAGTTGTCCATCGGCAATTGAACGCACTACCCGGGCGACGTCCGCAGTGCTTCCCAGTCGTCCTTGCGGCAGCAGACCATCAGCAGCCAGTTGCTGGTACTTGGCAAGCACTGGAGCAACCATATCGGTTTCAATGATTCCTGGCCGGATCTCGAACACATTGATGCCCTCCCCGGCCAATCTGCTTGCAAATAATTGCACTGCCATGCTTAGTCCGGCTTTAGAAATGCAATATTCGCCACGGTTCATGGATGCGGTGTATGCAGAGATCGATGTGATGAACACGATCTTGCCAGACGACTGTTCCAGCATTAGTCTGGAGGCAGCCTGAGTGAGAAAATAGGGACCTTTCAGGTTGGTGTTGAGTACTTCGTCAAAGCTCTCTTCGCTTGCATTCAGGATGTCGTTACGTTCCCGGGGAGCCATGCCGGCGTTGTTCACCAGCAAGTCCAGGCGACCATACTCGGACTTGACATGGTTGATTAGATTCTGGCGATCTTCACCTGAACCCACATCCATTTGAAAAATCCCGGCACCACATTCCTGCTGCAGGCTTTCAGCTGCTTCCAGATTGCCCCGGTAGGTCCCAAGTACTTCGTGCGTTCTTGCCAGCTCCATGGCGATGGCACGACCGATGCCACGACTGGCACCTGTAACTAAAGCAGTGGGCCTTGCATCTGCCATGGCTGTTCTCCAGTATTTTCCTGCATTCTGTACGCGTGGCAATCAGACCAGGATTGGCTGTACGATCTCGCCGTGTACATCGGTCAGCCGAAAATGTCTGCCTTGGTACTTGAAGGTCAGCTTCTTGTGATCAACCCCTAGCAAATGCAGAATGGTTGCGTGCAGGTCGTGAACGCTGACGGGGTTTTCGGCGATGTTGTAGGAAAAATCATCCGTGGTTCCATAGCTCATGCCTCCACGGATTCCACCACCGGCTAGCCACACAGAGAAACAGCGGGGGTGATGATCCCTGCCGTATACCTCTTGAGTCAGTTTTCCCTGGCAGTAGACAGTGCGACCAAACTCCCCGCCCCAGACAACAAGCGTTTCATCCAACAGTCCGCGTTGTTCCAGATCCTTGACCAGTGCAGCGGATGCCTGGTCCGTCTGCCCGGTTCTGGATGTCAGGTTTTGTGGCAGGTTGCTGTGATGGTCCCAACCACGGTGAAAGAGCTGTACACAGCGCACCCCTCGCTCCACGAGCCGACGTGCCAGCAGGCAGTTACTGGCGTAGGTTCCCGGTTTGCGGGAATCATCGCCATACATTTCGAACACATGTTCGGGCTCCGAACTTAAATCCGTCAGTTCAGGAACTGAGGCTTGCATCCTGTAAGCCATTTCATATTGGTCGATGCGGTTCTCAATCTCGGGGTCGCCGTACTCGTCAAACCGCAGTTTGTTGAGTGCTGACAGGTCCTCAAGATAATGGCGTCTGTCCTCACGGCTGAACCCTTCGGGATTATTGAGATACAGTACCGGCTCACGTCCTGCCCGGAACTTGACGCCCTGGTAGCGGGTTGGCAGGAAGCCGCTTCCCCAGAGTCGGGAATAAAGTGGTTGCCCTGAACTGCCCAGGGAAACCATCACAACAAAAGAAGGCAGATTGCTGCTTTCGCTCCCCAGTCCATAGGACAACCAGGAGCCCAGACTCGGTCGTCCGGCCAACTGGTACCCTGTCTGCAGGAACGTGATGGCCGGATCGTGGTTGATCTGCTCAGTGTGCATCGAGCGGATCACAGAAATCTTCTCACCAATGGATGCTATGTGCGGTATTACCTCGCTGAATTGCTGACCTGTTGCTTGATTGCGGATGAAATTGAACTTTGAAGCTGCAACCGGGAAACTGGTCTGTGCTGCAGTCATGCCAGTGAGGCGCTGTCTTCCCCGGATCGAATCAGGCAACTCGGATCCCTGCATGTTGGAAAGCGCAGGTTTCGGATCGTACAGATCCATCTGTGAAGGCCCACCGGACTGGAACAAGTAGATGACTCGTTTGGCTTTCGGGGCAAAGTGGGGTAGCCCTTGGGGTGCTGTCGCAGCTCCAAGATCTTCTTGCAGCAGGTTGGATATGGCAGCAATCCCCAGACCGCTCGCTGTGCGTGAGAAGAAATGCCTGCGGGTGTGCTCAAGCCAGATTTTACTGTTCATTGTCTATTCACGCGTAATGGTTTCATCAAGGTTGAGCAGCATGCTTGCTACTGCTGTGTAGGCAGCCAGTTCTGCAGTCTGAATAGATTTGTTGCGGGGATGCTCCCCGACAGACAGGTATTTTCCTGCATCTTCAGGAGTAGTCAGGTAGCGGTCCCGGTAACGGTTCAGGGTTGAGAGCAGGATGCGGTTCTCACTTTCAGCAGGTTGACGTGCCGTGGCTAGCAGGAAACCATAAGACAGCCGTGTCTGGTCATTGTCCCCGCCTTCCAACAGCATTCGTTCGGCATATAAACGGGCAGCCTCGTTGTAGGTGGGGTCGTTCATCAGATTCAGTGCCTGTATTGGTGTATTGGTACGAACCTCCTGCACCACACAGGTCTCCCGCGGTGAGGCGTCGAATGCCAGCATGGCTGGCGGCCCCAGTGTGCGCTTCCAGAAAGTGTAAAGACTGCGGCTGTAAAGGTTCTTGCCGTGATCGTTTTCGTAGGCTTTCCAGTTGGAAAGTTCTTTCCACAGTCCAGTGGGCTGGTAAGGCTTGACGGATGGGCCTCCAGACCCCGTCGACAGCAGTCCGGCAATGGACAGAGCCTGGTCCCGGATGGATTCTGCAGGGAGTCTCTGCCTGGGAGCACGTGCCAGCAGCAGGTTCTCGGGGTCTTTTTCGGACAGTTCCGGAGTCAGCTTCGAGGACTGACGATAAGTGGCACTTGTAACGATTGTCCGTAGCAAATGCTTGATATCCCAGCCGCTTTCAATGAAATCGACAGCAAGCCAGTCCAGCAGTTTCGGATGTGAGGGAGGCGCACCCTGGGAACCAAAATCCTCCACAGTCGAGACAATTCCCCTTCCGAACAGCATCTGCCAGAATCGATTGACGGTGACTCGTGATGTCAACGGATGTTGTTGGTCGGTCAGCCAGTGAGCGAGTCCCAGCCGGTTGTTCGGCATGTTCGCTGGCAATGAAGGCAGAACAGCAGGCAAGCCCTGTTCAACTTGTTCCCGTGGGGCATCAAAGGAACCGCGAAACAGGAGATGGGTAGGACGCAATTGCTGGCGTTCCCGCATTACCATCACGGTTGGCAGGCTCCGCATGAAATCTTCACGCTCCATCTCAGACTTTCGCAGTTGTTGCCAGGCATTCATGGCTTCCGTGGATCCTTGCTGATCGAGCACTGCCCAGCGCAACTTGTCTTGCTGTGCTGCTGTCCGCTGTTCATGAGGAATGGCTGAGATCTCTGCCAAGCTGTCTTTTACGGAGATCACACCGGCCTGTTGGCTGCTCAGGGCACGTGAGTAGACTCTTGCATCACTGATCTTCCCCTGAAAGCGATCCTGTGGACCGGGTCCGTATCCGATACGCAAGGGGGCATTTGCAATAGTCGGGTTCAGGGATTCATCGACAATAGTTCGCACCTTGGCCTTTTTACCGTTGATGTACAACTGCATCCCCATCGTGGTTCGACTGCCGTCGTAGACACCGCTGACATGGGCCCACTTGCCCAGGGGGATGGACTGCAGGGATTCGATCCGCATGCGATCGGAGATGCTGCCTGTGTCAATGCGTAACTGCAGCTTGCCAGTGTCAAGGAATAACCCATAACCCTTGGGCACTGCTGGCAGGTAGCGGGCAATGATGCCGCCTGTTGCTGCAGCAGGTTTGATCCAGGCTGACAGTGTCATCGGATCGTAGAAATCGAAGTTCGCCTTGTTTCCGAGCTCGTAATGGCGCTGACCGTCAAAATCAGCTGCCTTTTTTGCTTCCAGATCAAATGTTCGCTGGACAATCAGCCGTTCTGTGAATGTCCAGTCCTCTTCGGGACCGAAGTGCGCTTTGTCAAGAGACGCCAGGATGCCCGGTTCCAGTTCTTCAAGATCCTGTCGTAGTTTCCCGATTCGATCGTCAAGTGTGGCAAGTTGAACCTGTTGCTTGCGAGTTGGTGCATGTACGACCGGCGGTGTGTTGCCGTATTTGTAATAACGCCCCCGGTCATCAACATTATTGAAGTAGGCAAAGAACTTGTAAAACTCCAGTTGGCTGATGGGGTCGTACTTGTGGTCATGGCAGCGGGCGCAGCCCATGGTGAGTCCAAGCCAGACCATAGAAGTAGTTTCAAGTCTGTCGACGGCGTACTCCACCTGATACTCATCCGGGTCTGTCCCGTTTTCTGCATTGCCACGGTGATTGCGGTTGAATCCTGTTGCGATCAGTTGTGAGAGTGAAGGCTCGGGCAACAGGTCCCCAGCCAGTTGTTCAATCGTGAACTGATCGAATCCCATGTTGCTGTTGAATGCTTCAATGACCCAGTCGCGCCATCGCCACATGTCTCGCTCCTGGTCATTCTGGTAGCCGTTTGTATCTGCGTAGCGGGCAGCTTCGAGCCATCGGAAGGCCATTCGTTCGCCATACCTTGGGGACGCAAGCAAACGCTCGACAACCTTTTCGTAAGCATCTGGAGAATCATCCGACAAAAATTGCTGCACCGCATCAGGGGCCGGTGGAAGTCCGGTCAAGTCAAGTGTGATGCGCCGTAGCAGGGTGGAGCGATCCGCTGCAGCAGAGGGCTCGAGTCCTTCCTGCTTCAAGCGGGCAAGCACATAGCCGTCAATTGCATTCCGAATCCAGGGATCGGACTCCACGGTTGCAGGTGTCTTGCGGGGAGCCTGGAATGCCCAGTGGCTGGTCCATGGTGCTCCTTCCCGCACCCAGGTCGTTAATGTTTCGATTTGTTCTTCTGACAGAGGGGCATGGCCCATGGCACCCGGAGGCATGCGCCTGGCAGTTTCCTGCGAAGAAATCCTGCGAATCAATACACTCTCTTGCGGTTTGCCGCGAACGATAGCGAACTGACCATTCGGCAAGGGAGCAAAGGCACCCTCTGCCGTGTCGAGACGCAGTGTTGTCAGGCGTTTTGATTTATCAGGGCCGTGGCAGGTATAGCAGCGATCTGAGAGGATTGGCCGAACTTCAGCATTGAAGTCGACAGCTGCGTTGGAGATGGCTCCTGTGGCCAAAAACAGGGCAAATCCCGAGACTAGGCATGAACGAAGCAAGGCAACAGTATTTTATCTTGAAGACATACGTGAAGGGGCCGTTTGCTGTCCCTCTATATTACGGGGTGATGGAGCGAACTGATAATTGCAGGATTGCCCATCGTTAAGGGAAGAAGGGAAACAGCCGACGGATCGTGTCTTCATCAGGTTGCAAGCCGTATTCGGTGATCTGAAAGGCTTCTGCATGCCGGATTGCGTCAGCAGCATTGCCATACCTCTTACGGGCTAGCTCCTTCCACTCTTCCGGGATGTTGAACTGACGATTAGCCTTCAGCCACGCCAGACGCTCGTCTGCCCCTTCCGGAACCTCGTCCAGGGTGCCAGCATGCCAAGCTAGCCATTCGTAAATCTGCGAGGTGTGGGCATCGAGAGCTGCATATTTCTTGTTGATCACGTCGTCAATTGAGACGATGATGTCAGGTCTGAAAGACTGTGGTCTGTCGAATCGGTCAGAAAAATATATGAAAAGAGGGTTCTTGCGGAGTGCAGGAGTGTCACTGGCAATATTCGGAACCGTGACCATATAGGAGGCATCCTGCACCAGGATTCCTGTATATCGGTGATCGGGGTGGTAATCATTCGGGCGGGGTGCGATGACAACATCTGCATTCCACTCCCTGATCTCGCGGATAACCTGCAGCCTGACATCTAGGCTGGGTAGCAGTTCACCGTCATGGTTGTCTAGCACCACATACTTGATTCCAAGTCTGCGACCGGATTCCTCGGCCTCCGCTCGACGTCTGGCGGCCAGCATGCCGCCGCCTTCGGTATGATGCCCGGCATCCCCGTTAGTCACGGAAACAAACTTGACCATGTGCCCGGCTGCAACATACTTGGCCGCAAGTCCGCCAGCCTTGATATCACAGTCGTCAGGATGGGCACCGATTGCAATGACGCGAATTTGGGCTGTGGATAAAGTCGTCATAAAACAGGTTATGGCAAGAATTGAAAAGATTGCATGAAAACGCACGATAAGTCTCCGGATTACATCAGTCTAGATTATCGCGTTGGAAGGGCCATTGCCCTTGCTGCTTCGCAACCACGATATAGACAAGGCTTCCAAGTAGCAGTGTACCGATTCCGAACAGGATGAACCAACTTCCCAGTGCAAGAAAGATACAACTATAGCCGATCAATGAGACGCAGGCGGGTAACGGGTAGCCCCACATGCTGAAAGGACGCTCAATGTCGGGGCGCCGTGCTCGAATCAGGAACAGCGCCACTGTATGTCCTATGAACTGGATCAGGATACGAGCAGCCATCAAGGCCTTGATGACTTGGTCGAGACTGAAGAAACTGGCCACCACTGCACCTGCCCCAATCAGTAGCAGGGAACGGTGCGGGAACTCCTTGGTTGGATGCAGTACGCCAAGCTGCCGGAAGAATACACCGTCCCTGGCAGCTGCATAGGGAACCCTTGAATATCCCAGCAGCAGGGCAAAAACCGAGGCAAAGGCAGTGATCACAATCAGCCCGGCCAGCAGGTGGGCAGCCCAGGGGCCATATGCACGTTCGATAAACACAGCGCCAAGAAACTGGGACCCCATTGCCTCGCGCCAGTCAACGACACCGATGAAGCTGAAAGAGATGGCAATGTCGATTGCGGCTACAGCCAGGATGGAAATGAGCACTGCCCGGGGAATGGTGCGCCCAGGATTCTTTACTTCGGCTCCGAGATAACAGACCTGGTAGTAGCCAAGGAAAAGGTACAGTACTTGCGCAGAACCTTCACCGAGCCCTTGGAAGAAACCGAGATTCAGACGAAATGCATTGGCTGGCAGGTCGAATGCCATAGCCGGATCAAAGAATACGACTCCGGTGACAATCACCCACCCGGTGGTGAGCAGCATGATGCACCATAACCAGAACATCAGCCTAGCGATATCATCAATACGTCTGTAAAGTGCAAAGGTAATCACTATACAGATGCACCCGGCTACCAGCTTCCCCTGCAAAGGCGTTAACTGTGGCAGGAATACTTGCAAGTACTGCGTCAGGCCGATACTACCGCTCGCAATCTCAAGCGGTCCGGCGAAAAGAATCTGCCAAACGAACAGGAAGGCCAGCATACGACCCCAGGTACTGGAGCCAAAGCCTTCCTTCAGGAACACATAAGTACCGCCTGCGGCAGGTTGGGCTGCACCAAGTTCGGCCACGACCATCCCGTCAGCCAGCGCGATGATAGTGCCTACCACCCAGGCTAGGTAAGCTTGTGGTCCCTGCAGGGTGTTGAGGATCAGCGCAATTGCAATAAAGGGGCCGATCCCGACCATGTTGGACATGTTGATGCTTGTGGCATTCAACAACCCCAGTCTGCGTGTCATCCCGGTCATGATTCCAATAGTTTCTATCTGTTGCAGAAGAGTAGCATGCTGGGTATTTCAGAATCCGTGATACAAGATGTGAAAGTTCCTGCAGGGCAATGGCATGCCCTTAAAAAATGGCCCATTCACTTAACAGTGCGGGCCTCGATCTTTGATTCCTGAGCGCGTAGAGTAGTTTCTTAGCATGTCACAACTGTCTTGGCTAGCATTGCAGATTTACCAGGTTTCAATTTTCCTGCTGGCTTTGGCACAGCATGGTTCACGGCGAGCAGGTGCTTGAGCATTTCGTGTCAGTTGGCAGGGCTGATGGGGTAGTGGACGCTGTCGTTCTTGGCAAGAGTCTCAACCTCGTGACTCGCCGCCGTGCGCGCTCGCCCGCCGCCTGCACGCCAGCATGAGCGCGACCGACGGACTCCAGGTCCGCCTCGTCCCGTTGGTGCAAGCCCGTTGGCGCCTGGTTCCAGGGCAGCGCCGCGACCGCTTCAGACCGGTTTCATCTTGGAACACGGCCCCACTTTCAGGCCGGTTTTAGGTTGGACAAGGCTCGGTGGATCCCACTGGTATGTTAGGCCCTAAAGTTGGCTAATTTGGCTGCTGGCAAGGCTGCCAAGGAAAGGAGACTTCATGATGACTAGGTTCTTTTTGGTCATTTGGCTGATCGTAGGTGTCGGTCCGCTTCTGGCGGACGAAGATGGACAACAGAAAGGGTCATTACAGCAGAGACCTGTAGATCTGACGGTGGAAGATGTGGTCACCTTGGTGCAAGCGGGCTTGGACGAAGGCGTCATCATCGAAAAACTCGAGAAAACGGGAAGGTGTTTGATCTGACAGTTGACCAACTCTTAGAACTCAAGGCAGTAGGTGTAAAGGCGGGGATCCTCAAGGCCATGATGAACCCTGGTGGAGACTCGGCCGCAGTCGGCACGGGCACTGGCCAATCTGAGCGGAACTCAAACTGGCCTGCAGGAATCCCTGAGGAGGTAGGAATATACGCGAGGCTGGATGGAAAAGTAACTGTGTTGGAACCGGAGATTGTGACGTGGAAAACTGGGAGCATGCTAAAGGCCATTGCAACGCCGGGCATTGCAGGAGGGAACGTGAACAGAAGAGTGAGAGATGCCCATAGTCGGCTTCAAGTCTCGTTGCCCTTCGAAGTAACAATCGTCTGCCCCGCTGGTGGTTCCGGGTATGATTATCAGCTCTTGAAACTGGAAGTGAAAAAGAATCATCGAGAGTTCCGATTGGTCACGGGGGGACTCTTTGCCAAGAGCGGAACTGATAAGAATGTTGTCCCGGTTGACCCCGAGAAGCTTGCTTCAAGAGTCTACAGGCTTGACCTGACTCGACTCGATCCTGGAGAGTATGGGATCCTGCCTGCGGACTCTGGTGGGACGTTAGTTGCCAATTCACTCGGCAAGATCTACAGCTTTGGAATTGAGTGATGGGAGTGTGGACTTGGCAGTGCGGGCCAATACTTCAGTCCGCTGGATTCCACTAAGTGATGTTGCAACTTCCGTCAGCGGCAAGCTCTTGACGCCTTGCGCCAGCCTCAGCCGCTAGAAACTGGTGACTGGTGCTGCATGACGGTGATTGCAATTCCTTGAAATATAACTGGTTACTGCTAATCTGGTAGTAGCTGCAGTATTTCACTGAGTGGAAAATTCCTACCGATTGTCCGTCTAGCGGTTGGTCACTCCAGATTGTAACCTGCAATTTATAGTATAAGTTCGTAACAAGATCGTTACTGGCAATTTGCCATGTTCGGGGCGGTAGCTCAGTTGGTAGAGCAACGGCCTTTTAAGCCGTGGGTCCCGGGTTCAAGTCCCGGCCGCCTCACCAGATTCACCGAACTCAACCCCCTTTGCCAGGACATTACAACCCGGGATGGTTCCAGGTGTTTCCAGTGGCATCCCGATAGACTTGGGGAGCACGGACGGCCCTTCCTGCTTTCACTCCTTCAACAATATCGCCGTCTTGCAAGGCAAGGACACCGTTGATGATCACGTGCTGGATTCCGACCGGACTCTGGGCAGGATCCGAGTACGTTCCACGATCCAGGATTGTGGCAGGGTCGAAGACAACGATATCGGCGTCTGCCCCGGGACGTATCCGACCTTTATTGCGCATTGCCGGGACTCGTTTTTCGAGCCTGCTGGCAGGAAGCAGTGTCATCTTGCGCAAAGCCTCAGGGAGTGTGAGGATATTCTGTTCGCGTACAAAACGACCCAGCACCCGTGAAAATGTCCCGAACGAGCGGGGATGTGCACGGCCATCGCTCAGCCACATACCGTCACTTGCAACTGCTGTCAATGGGCTTGCGATTGCTTTGTTAACACTCTCCTCCTGGTAAAGAGGGGGCAAGATGATTGTTCCTCCCATTTCCCTGAACTTGCCGAAAGTCTCACGGGACAGTGTTTCACCAGTCCTGATCCAGATGAACTCTCTAAGCTGCTCATCTGTGTAGCTTTGCCAGTCCGTAAAAAGGTGGGACTGAATCAATGTGGAACCCCGGTTATAGGGATATGCCTCTGTAGTGATATCGAGACCGGCAACCCTTGCTGCGAGAATACGTTCCAGATACAGGGAGACACGATCCCGGGCACTGCTGTTGAGATGCACAATATGCAACCCGGCACCGCTCTCACGAGCGGCATCAATAACCTCTTCCAGGTTGCTCAGGTTATTGTGTTCCGTCCGCATGTGTACATGACAACTGGCGTCATATCGCGCCGCGATACGAAACATCTCGACGATTTCTTCCTGCGATGCTCCGGGAGTGTAGGCAATGCCGAAACCAACTGCCAAGGCTCCCTGATCCAGACCCTGTTCAATGCGTTTGATCAAAGCTTGGTGTTGTTCATTGCTCAGAGACATTGCCAGCGCATCTCCATACAGACCAGGGTTATTGCCAAGCATGACCAGTTGTCTGGAGTAGGGATGGGAGATGGATGCACCATGGTTTACGAGTGACTTGCCAGCGCGGTCCTGATACCACGCTTCGATGTCTTCGACACCGATTTCAAGTTCCAGCGATGTGGTAATTCCATCCCTGATCTGGGCCTGGTAGTTCGCAGGGCTTTGACCATGTTGGTGCAGGTCGATAAAACCCGGAGTGACAACACTTCCAGCAGCATCAATCTCAAGATGGCCCTTGAGTGGCTGTTCGCTGACTACCACGATGCGACCGGCAGTGATTCCGAGGTTGCGAATAGCATCCAGACCGGATTCCGGATCGATGACTCGTCCTCCAAGGATGACCAGTTCATAGTTCGGCTGTGCACACAATGTGACTGTCAGAATGAAAACAAGTAAAAGGATTTGTCTCGTCATAGGGGTGATTATTCCATGGTCACAAGTAAAGCAGCAGTATTACTGGTGAGTACCGTGCACTCATTTTTTACATTTTGTTGATGAATTCCATGGAACCTGTTGCCTGCCTGTTGCATCAGAACATTGCCGACAGGCGTAGCAAAGTAGCAAGGAGATGATGAAATGATCCGAACCGAGCAAACAACATTGACCTGCCTGATACTGCTGGTGGCAGTGCCACTATTTGCAGGTCCAGACATATCCGACTCAGGTCCTGCTCTCGGTGTGGCGAGGGTCAGTGTGGTCAAAGGAGACGTGACCACTACCCGGGGTGATTCCGGAGACTGGATTGCAACCATGGTCAACATGCCGATTGTTGAGGGCGATTCAATCCAGACAACTGGTGATTCCAGGGCTGAGATCCAGCTGGATTACGGCAATTACATTCGACTTGGCAGCGATACAGAAGTTCAGTTGCTGGAACTGGGGAGCCAGAAATTCAGGGTTTTCATCGTTCATGGGACTGCCATTTATAGTGAACTGCCAGGTAGTGAGGCGGATGTGGATATAGAAATGCAACTCGCTGCCTTGCGGCCAATGAAGTCTGGCCGTTATCGCATCGAGGTCGGTCCGCAGGAGATGAAAGTGATGGCCCGTCTGGGTGAAGCAGAAGTTGCGTTCCAGGAAAACCAAGAAAAACTGCCTCAAGGGAAAATGATCAGCGCCTATGAAGGCACTAACGGGGTGGTCTATGCAATACACGACTTGCCCCCCAAGGATGAGTTTGACAAATGGGTTGAGCAACGCGATAAGTATTTACGCCGTACGCAGTCCTACAAATATCTCAGCCGTGATATTTACGGGGCTGACACTCTGGACCATCATGGCAGTTGGCGAATGGTTCTGGGAGTGGGCTATACCTGGTTTCCAGTTGTTACAACCGGCTGGGCTCCCTATAGGGACGGCCGCTGGATCTGGCTTGATTATTACGGCTGGAGCTGGGTCAGTTACGAGCCCTGGGGTTGGGCTCCGTATCACTGGGGACGCTGGTACGAGCACCGGATTCATGGTTGGGGATGGTTTCCCGGATCACCCAGACTGCGACATGTCTGGCGTCCAGCACTGGTGACGTTTATTGGCTATAACCCGACCCCGGGTATTCACATTCGAACTGGGTTTGGATACGGCAGTATCGGTTGGTGTCCCTTGGCTCCCGGGGAGTTGTACCATCCCTGGTATGGCAAGAACTACTACGGCAGCAGAGGCAGGAACGTGAGAGTCGTTGACAACCGTGTCAATATCTACAGAAGCTATCAAAATGCCCGTACTAGAAACGGCATTACGCTTGTAAACTCCGGAAGATTCACTAACGGCACTCATAGCAAACTGCATCCACAACGCTTGAAAGAGTTCAATCGGGCGGTAGCAATCCGTGGACCGGTTCCCATAGCACCGGATCGAGCCAGTCAGGGACAGGTACTGAGGTTGCGTGAACAGATGGAAGGGAGTACATATCCCGGATCACTCCGTAAATCTTCTCCAGCGACGTTGCGAGATGGAACAGTTCGTGTTTCTTTCAATACCCAGCAACAGAACATACGAGGTTGGTTGCGCGACTCGCGTAGTGCAACGAGTGCCACAATCACGAACCCGATTGCAGTCAGCAGAGGTCGTTCGGGTACAAGCAGGCAACGATCGCCTGAAATTGCGATTCCAGCAAATCCAGTAAGGAATCAATTGCCGGACGCCAGATCCGGGGTCAATGCCGGAACATTGAACAGGAGCCAAACACCGGCAGTTGCGACCGGTACTCCCGGACGTCAACCTGCTTTGAATACAGGTGCCACAGCCTTGCCACAAACCAGGCAAAGTGTGAATGGAAACAGGCGCCCAGGATCAGCTCAGTCAGGAGTGAGTCCTGCCCAGACATCAAGCCCGACCAGCAGTCCGAGTCAAGGAATAAGTGACCGACTTGGTACTTCCCAGCAAAGGTCAGACTCGATTCGCAGGAGCAGTCCAACGGTCAGTGGAACAGTATCAGTCCCAACTGCTCCTGCGCCGACTACTGGAAGGAGAAGTTCTCTAGGTAGTCCGGGTATTTCAAGTTCAAGTACTGAATCACAACAGACGGGCAAGAAACCTTCTCCCATGATTTACAGACCTTCTGCTGCGGTGAACAGAAGCTCATCAAGTCGTACGACCATTCCGCGGTCTGCTACAAGTTCACGTTCCGGTTCATCTTCCAGTGGATCTACTGTGAGTCGTACAAGGAACCCAGGTTCAACAAGCACCCTTTCAGTCCCGAGATCATCCTCTACGAGCACGAGGAGAAGTTCTCCCGGCAGTTCAGCTAGTACAGGTTCAGGCGCAGGGTCCCGCCCTACGTTCTCGCAGCCATCAACAAGGGGTTCGCAGCCCTCCTCAACGACCAGTAGACCGTCATCGAGAAGTATGAGTTACCCGAGTTCACGTTCCGGTTCATCTTCCGGTGGATCTACTGCGAGCCGTTCCAGCAGTCAAGGTTCAGTTAGAACCTTGTCCGTCCCGAGATCATCCTCTACGAGTACGAGGAGAAGTTCTCCCGGCAGTTCAGCTGGTAGAAGTTCAGGCGCAGGGTCCCGCCCTACGTTCTCGCAGCCATCAACAAGGGGTTCGCGGCCCTCCTCAACGACCAATAGACCGTCATCGAGAAGTATGAGTTACCCGAGTTCACGTTCCGGTTCATCTTCCGGTGGATCTACTGCGAGCCGTTCCAGCAGTCGAGGTTCAGTTAGAACCTTGTCCTCCCGAGATCATCCTCTACGAGTACGAGGAGAAGTTCTCCCGGCAGTTCAGCTGGTAGAAGTTCAGGCGCAGGGTCCCGCCCTACGTTCTCGCAGCCATCAACAAGCCGTTCCAGCAGTCGAGGTTCAGTTAGAACCTTGTCCTTGTCCATCCCGAGATCATCCTCTACGAGTACGAGGAGAAGTTCTCCCGGCAGTTCAGCTGGTAGAAGTTCAGGCGCAGGGTCTCGCCCTACGTTCTCGCAGCCATCAACAAGGGGTTCGCGGCCCTCCTCAACGACCAATAGACCGTCGTCGAGAAGTATGAGTTACCCGAGTTCACGTTCTGGTTCATCTTCCGCTGGATCTACTGCGAGCCGTTCCAGCAGTCGAGGTTCAGTTAGAACCCTGTCCGTCCCGAGATCTTCCTCGTCGAGTTCCAGCAGCAGGAGTTCCCGGTCGAGTTCTTCTTCAGGGAGTGCTTCATCCCGTTCCAGCAGTCCTCGTTCATCTCCAGGACGCTGATTAACTTTCTCTTGTCACCAGTAATACAGCGGCTTCATTGCGGTTTGGATATCTGTGAGAAGTTGGAAATGAATGGAACAAAGAAAAGTAATCATTGATACCGATCCGGGGGTCGATGATGTTCTTGCACTGATTCTTGCACTGAAATCAATGGTGCTGGATGTCCATGCACTGACGGTTGTGTCAGGGAATGTATCGCTGGATGCCTGTACTTCCAATGCCCTGCGTGTTCTTGAATTTCTGGATCTTGCACAGACTCCTGAGGTATTTCCGGGCTGTGCGGAGCCAATCAGTGGATGCATTGTCCGGACTGAGCATGTCCATGGAAGCGATGGATTTGGATCGTGTTCGGCAGCTTATCCCGTAACTCGATTGGAACCTTCCAAGCGCCATGCGGTTGACTACATTCTGGAAGCAGCCCGGCAATATGGTGACGAGCTATCCCTGATCTGTTTGGGGCCTCTCACGAATATCGCCATGGCTCTTGAGCAGGATGCGCCAGTGCTGTCGAAAATCCGCGAGATCATCATCATGGGAGGTTCCCTTGATGAGCAATCCAACGTCACATCCAAGGCAGAGTTCAACTTTTACGCAGATCCTGCAGCAGCTCGCCAAGTTCTGCAATCCGGGATTCCGGCAACTCTGGTGGGACTCAATGTCACTTTGCAGGTGATCATGACCAGAGAGCGTTTTCAGCACAGCCTGGAAAGCTCAAGTAACAGCAGGTTGACCTCTTTTCTGGATGATCTTACCCGGAACCTCTTTGAACTTTACAAAGAGACACGCAATCTGGATGGCTTTGCATTGCATGATCCACTAGCCGTTGCGATGGCACTTGATCCGACCTTGTTGACTGTGGAGCCATTTAGTTGTGATGTTGTCGAACAAAGCGGCGAGACCAGAGGGATGCTAATCGCGAATCCTGCCGATCTGCGATCTGGAATTACACCTGTTCAGGGTGCTGTAGCAGTCGATTCAGACCGCTTTCTGGGAATGTTCCTGGAGACACTCCTAGCTTAAAAAATCCGGGTTCTGAGAAACTCAGTGAAACTGCCAGTGGATTACCTTGGCAGAAACCTGTCAGTCGAGAAGCAGAATTCCTGAAGCTAGATCGAAACTCCGACTATGCGGGCAAGTTCCGGAATGGGTGGATTACCAAAGAATTTGCCATCAATGTCAAATGTCGGGACACTGCGTTTGCCGTCATTTTTATCCATGACAAGCTGCATGGCCTGCTCATCCTGTTCAATGTCAGTCTCCTCGAATTTAATCCCGTTCTCCTTGAGAAAGCTCTTGGCTCTCATGCAGTCGGAACACCAGTGTGTTGTATAAACCTGAATCTTCATTGAAACTTTCCTTTCTGAAAACTCAGCTTAGCAAAGGGATCAGAATCACCTGACAGTTCTCAGGCCCAGCGACCCAATATAGGTAACCATCCCTTGCGGGCGAGCAACTCAAGCAGGTTCAGGAAAATTGCCAAGGCAAGCAGTAATGGCCAAAGCCCCATCCAACGTTCAACAGACCGCCCTCCAGAGCTGAACAGTTCCTCAGGCGCAGGGTTGACTCGTCCACCGGTGGCCAATGCTATGGAACGCATCAGTTCGCTGTTTGCACCATATTGATCCAGTTCGGAGTTCTTGCGGTAATAGGCAACTTCCGGAAATATCCTGGACTCATTCTCTGGTCGGATGCGAAACAGTCCGAAAAGACCTTTCACCGGAAAACGTGCTTCATAGCCTTCAGGGATTTGCCGGGTAGGTGTGACGTGGGTGTATCCTTGCGGTCCAACTGCGTAGAGTTCCAGGGGCTCTTCCTGCAAGCCGGTTCTGTCGGACGGGAAATAACGAATAACAATTTCATCTTTGGCAGTGTCGTATTCGGTCAGTGTTTCCGTCGTGGCCACACGTGGTAATAAATCGCGCAAAATATTGCTCCAGAACAGGTCGTAACCGTTCCAGCCAACCCAGTTGGCGGCCCAGCGATCCTTGGCATCGGAAGCAAAGACTGCCGAGCGACCAAGACCGTATTGCCATTGCACAAGCAACGGATCTTCATCCGGTGCTTCAAGAATCGTTTCTGCTTCCGGTTTGGTCTCGTACCTGAGCCAGCCCAGCAAGGGGCCTGGCTGCTCAAGGTCGATTTCCTTGAGAACCTCATATTCCTGTTTGGCAGTGGGTATGAACTCCTGTTCCGTTACTGAGGAGCCGGTATGTTCCATGACGTCCCTCAGTACGATTTGCTCAAGTGCGCTGATATCGATCAGGAAGTAGGATTTTCCAGCAGCATTGCGGGCAATACGTTCCAGGTAGGAACGGTTGACATCCTGTCCCAAGCCGATTGTTGAGATGGTTACTTCATTTGCTGCGGCTTCCTGTGCCAATGCAATACTGTTGCCTTCCTCCGAGATTCCGTCAGTTAAGAGCAGGATGTGTTTGTAAACAGCATTCTGTGGCTTGATGAACCTGTAGGCCTCTTTGAGTGCAGGTGCAATCTGTGTACCCCCGTCTGCAATGATTCCACTGATCATGCTTTGAGTGTTTTCCGGCATTGCATTTCGTTGCAGTGGAACAGCCCATTCAAATGAGTTGTCGAATGCCAGTACCCCAACACTGTCTATCGGACGCAGGTTCTCAACGACACCAATGGCTGATTGCCGGGCCAGTTGCATTTTCTTGCCTTCCATGGAAGATGATTTGTCGACTACCAGGATGACTGCAGTACCCTCCGGTATCCGTGGTGGTGCTAGGGTTGCCGGCAGCATGGTATCCAGGGCATCTTCATCGTAATCGGTGCGTTCACGGTACAGGTTGCGTTCACCGGAAATCATCAGGAAGCCGCCACCTTCCTGCACGAATTCGGCAAGTTGTTCCTTGATGGAAACTGGCCATGCTACAAAATCTTCGTTCGAGCAGATGATAATGTCGTAGTCAAACTCCGGATCAGCCGCCAGTGCGGCGACTTGTGTAATTTTTTTAAGGCTGAAGCCAGCGGCCTGGATCACTCCGGTTAAGTGAGTGTTCTGGTAATCAGGGTCCGAGGAAATCAGTAAGGCTTTCGGACTATGAATCGCTACCGTTCCTGTCAACTGCTCCTGCCCGTGTTCTGGAGCCAACAGGGTCCCTTCAATCAAGGAAGTTCCCGGGGTTTCTATCCTGGCGTGTGCGGTCACGATACCTCGACCCTGAGCGAGTGTGAGATCGGATCCTCCGATAGGTTGGCCATCTGCGGTCAGTTCCAACCGTGCCTGCATTGGTTCGGGTGCGTCGACTTCCAGTTCAATCGGGAAACGCTCCCCGGCAAAGGCTTGCATGGGTATCCTCACAGAGGCGAGTCGAAAGTCTGGGGCTTGCCTGCCTGCGAGTACAAAGGTGTCAATGGGTATCTGCCTTGCCCTGGCCTGGTATACGGCTCGTTCCACGGCACCTGAGTTTGACTGGCCATCGCTCAACAGCACCAGGCGAGGGATCCGGTCTGCGGGCAATGTGCCCATGGCATCCCGGATTGCAGCTTCCAGGTTGGTTGAACCTTGCAGGGTTGGCCCCTCGACAGAGCGAGCAGTGAACGAGCCAAATTCCAGAGGACGCAAGCTGTGCCCTCCTGCAACGGCACGGGCTCGTTGCAAGTAGAGTTGTTGTTGGCCACGTTGCTCAATCGGAATACTATTCGAAGCATCACTGATCAGTGCAACGGCAGTATAGGTTTCTTGGATCAGCCATTGGGGTCTTGCAAGAGCGAGACAAACTGCAGCCAAAGCAAGTACTTTCAGCAGCAGGCCCAGGCGCCTGCGGCTCTTGCCCCATTCCAGGACGAACCACAGGAAAAGGGGTACCGTGAGCAATAGTGGCCAACCGGTTTGGATATTCATGATGCCAGGTCCCTTTGCATTGGTTCGCTTTCAAAACTGACAGTAGTCAGGGTGGCGGCTTCTGCATCCAACATGACTTCAGAGTCGGCAAGTCGGCCTTTACCGAATCGGAGCCAGTCAACAAGCAGTAACAAGGCTGCGGCAATTGCCAGCCATGGCCAGGGAATCCAGGGCATGCTGCCCGCTGGTATCATCGCTGGCAATCCACGTGATATGGAGGGTGGTGGCTCCCACTGCTGCATTGCGATCTGTGGTTGATTCAGGAACAGGGTCAGTCGCTGGTCGGGAGTTGTGACATGGTAGGTGCCTCTTTCACCGGCAAAAAAATGTATTTTTTCTTCAGAAAGCAACCAGGGGACAGCCGTGTCGGAGTCTGTACGAACTCTGATTTGTTCCCGACTGGCACTACCAACCTCAAGTTCCACGATTCCTGGTGTGCGAGCTTCAAGCATCTCGGGTTGAAATGCTTGTGGCTCAAGCCAAGAGATAGCGTTTGCAAATAGCATCGGGACAGACAGCCGGTTCTGGACAGATTTATCTGTAAGGTCAAACCCGAATGCGACCAGACGGCGCTGGCTCTCTGTGCGGGCCAGGATTACGGGGCCAGTGGATGTACTGGCAATGATTTCATCCCCGGCTTGAGGTTCGAAGATGCGAGCTGTTCTCGGGACCATGTCCTGGTCCCGAATCCCTTGTACCAGCGGGTGACCAGCCGACCATTCCCTGATTGGTTGGTTGCTTACTTGCGTTCTGGTCGCAAAAGGTGAGTCAGTACCTGGTGGTGCAATGTAGATGGCACGTCTGGATTCACTGCTGGTTCCTCCTTCAGACCAGACATGGATTGCGTTACTCGAAAGTTGTTCAGGTGAATCAATAAAAACAGGGTTGATGCGAGCTCCGGCAGCTAGTAGTGATGCAAAGGATTGTTGACTGTTGCCCAGAATCTCCAACTTCGTACTGGCTCGGACAGGTAGCTTGATGATGGCTTCATTGTTGGTTTCAAATCCATCCTGCAGGTTGGTTCGTGCTCGCAGCGACCCTGGTTGAGTGGTGCGCAGGATAAAACTCAGGTCTTTGCTGGCAAGGGCAGGTAGCTGCAGTTTGCGATAACCCAGCTCCCTGTCGTTATAGAAAAACTCCAGATCGACCGTCACGGACTGATTGGAGTAGTTGTGCACTTCAAGTGTGATATCCCATCTAGAGGGTTCGGTCGGTTCTGCAGCTGCACTCAAGTTCAACAGCCCGACGGTGTCGCTAGGGGAGCCAGTCTCGAGAAAGCGCAGGTTTGGCAAGGCACTTTGATGGATAATCTGTTCGGTTGTTCGCCCTGCCCCTATATAGACAATCTCGCCAATGTCCTTGCGGGTATTGAGTTCCTCGCTAGTGGCATTCAGCGCGAGCCGGAGTGTGCCTGCGGCAAGCTCATATGCTGCACCCAGATCAAGCGCTGTCCAGCCAGCTTGCACTTCAAGAATCTTGTCCCTCAATCGCTGTCGGTCAGATGTGAAGGGGGCAATCACCGTGGGTGCTGCATCTGCACCGATGAGCAGTACATTGTCTTGCCTTGGGACTGTTTCCATAAAAGCCAGTGCCATTGCTTTTGCCTGTTCAATGAGGGAATTTCCATCCGCATCGTTTTGGGCCATGACAGCGGAGGTGTCCAGCAGGATGACATGTTGTCGAGCGGGTTGCCCCAGGGTTTCCAGCCGCAGGTCGGCAATGGCCAGCAGTAGCAGTAACAGGGCGAGCAGTTGGAGCAGCAAGGACAATGGCTGCTGGATCTTCTTGTATCTCTGGCGAACTGGAGGGGCTTGTCTCAGTGGCCAGAAACGCAACGTAGAGACCTGAACACGCCGCCGGGAACGGTCGTAGAAATACAGGGCGACCATCAGTCCCGCAAGTACAGCGAATATTCCCAGAAATTGGCCCAGGGCCAGGTTGAGCAGTCCCATGGGCTACAAGTGCCTCATCTCCATGCCGGTTGCGGGCATCTTGCGGAATAGAACATGTTCCAAAGGTGTTGTGGTCTCAAGATGCAGGTACTGTGCACCGGAACGATGTGTGTGCTGTTCAAGCTGGTTGCAGAACTCATCGTATGCCTGGCGATATTCAATAGCGGATTTCTCGTCCAGGCTCACTCGCATCACTTGATCAGTCTCGGCATCGTGCAATTCAAGTTCTCCTCTCCAGGGGGGTTCGCGATCCGTAGAACCTGAAATGTGCAGGAGGTGAACTTCATGGCCTTCGTCAGTCAGGTATTGCAAAGGCAGATCTTCTTGGCCAGTATCCAAAAAATCGCTTAGCACGAAAGTCAGTCCAGGCATCCTGTATCTCATCAGGTAGTCACGTATCGGACGGTTGAAGTTTGTTTGACCGGAGGTCTCAAGCTTGGACAGGTAATTTGCGGAGCTAGCGTACTGCAACCGTCCGCCCTGGGCTCTGAATGCCTCGGCCAACTGGTTTGAAAACGGCTGCAGTACGATGGTTTCCAGACGCACCAGCCCCACGTAGCAAAGTGCTGCGGCCAAGCGGCAAGCGTAGGCAAATTTCGAGTCGTCTGCACTTGTTCCGCCACAGGCCATGGATTCGCTGGTGTCAATCAAGATACGTACAGGGATGCGGGGCTCGGAGCGGAACAGCTTCAGGAACATGCGCTCCAGTCGCATATAGGCACGCCAGTTGACTGCTCGCAGGTCATCCCCTCGCTGGAACTGGCGGTGATCCATGAATTCATGCCCGACGCCAGAATAGCGTGAAACGATCTCGCCTCCGATGCCTCCTTGGAAAGACCGGCTCCAGCGAATGGTGAGTCGTTCCAGCCGCTCAAGCATTTCCCTGGTCAGCAATTGTTCAGGGGCACGCATCGCTTCAGAGTATCAATAGCAGAATCCTGTCCGGGTAGATTCACAAGGCAGTATAGCTGTATTGAACAGTTGTCCAAGTCGCTCTTGCAGGGTTATTTTCAGAGGACTACAAGGCCAGTACTACCATCATCGGGCATTAATACAGGGACAAGCATCCTTGCTCAGGATTAATGGATTAGCTTGCGATGGTGCTGATCACCAATCCTTGTATCAACAGTACCCCCAGCCAGTGGCCGGCATCAATCACGGTAAGGCTTGGCTTGGCTCCTCGAAAGGCGTTGTTCACTGCAGTTGAGGTAAGGAGAAAACCCACCCAAAGAGATACGGCTAATAGGGCACTATGGCCTTTAGTGAGTTCTGCGGGGTCGTGATGCCAGAGGAACAACGCAGCAAACACAAAAGACATGAGGATCTGTGATATGGCTGCAATAATGAACGGCACCGATGATTGAGATTGTTTGAGTTCTTGCTCCGTCTTCTCTACGGCTGCTATCCATGGTTTAGCCAGGAGGGTGTAGTAGACCGCGCCGAAGGCGAAGCTAGCCGCAGCTGCTACCAGGATTGCGATGTACTCCGTTCCTGAGAATTGCATTTACTTGTTCCTTTCTGAATCAGGGGGACGACTCTTGGTAGAACCGCCAGTTTTGTTTTGCGGTAGTGAGTATACTGTCATAGCAAAATATCAAACAACAGGGTAAGGGCAGAATTTGTGAAGGGATTCGGATGCCTGAATTGTTGAGCAGTGATTCCAGCATCTGGATGAAGGCATTGTAGCCAGGTAGGTGCAAATTGCACTGCGGCTTTTATTATTGCCGATAGAACTGCAATGATCTGTTGGATAATAAACGGTTAACTTGCCGCGATGAAAATTCGGGACATGCTCGCGGCAGATTCTCCTACTGTCTCCTTTGAATTCTTTCCTCCCAAAGACGAAGAGGGTTTCAAGGATCTGTACTCCACGATTGAAGCCTTACGTCCTCTGGAGCCGGACTATGTTTCTGTCACTTACGGTGCTGGTGGTAGCACACGTCGCAGGACAGTGGAGTTGGTCAAGCAAATCAAGAACAGGATCGGGATCGAAGCGATGGCTCATCTCACTTGTGTTGCGGCGACTCGCCAGGAAATTTCAGGAGTTCTGGATGAACTTGTAACTGCCGGTATCGAGAATGTTCTCCCCCTGCGTGGTGATCCCCCGCGAGGTGAATCACAATTCCAGCCAGTTAAAGATGGATTCCGTTATGCCAGTGAACTTGTAGACTTTACTCGTCAGGGTTACGATTTCTGTCTTGGTGGGGCTTGCTATCCCGAGACGCATCCCGAAGCTACCAGTCCTGAGTCCGACCTTGAAAATCTCAAGAAGAAGGTTGATGCAGGATCCGAGTTCCTGATTACCCAGCTTTTCTTTGACAACAGTTTTTTCTTCAAGTTTCGAGATCGTGCCCGTCAAGCCGGAATCTGTGTTCCAATCCTGGCTGGCATCATGCCGATACGCAGCTTCACACAGACCCGGCGGTTTGCTGAAATGTGCGGTGCAACGATTCCGAATGAGCTTCTTGAGCAACTGGAAGCCATCCAGTCTGATACAGCAGTTGTGCGCAGGATCGGCCAGGAACACGCCACCAGCCAGTGTGAGCAATTGCTAAGAGAAGGTGTCGATGGATTGCACTTTTATACGCTTAACCGCTCCAGTGCCACCCAGACGATTTATGAGAATATCCGCAGTCTGCTGTAAGACTGCAGAACTACCAGGATCAACCTTCCGGGTATTCCATGGTCACAGGATCCGGTAGCGGGATTGACTGGATCTTGCCATCCGGGTCCAGGGATTCGAAATTGTATTCGGGATTGTCGGGATTGCCACGCAGGATGGCTTCCTGATCACCAACGGCCAGGATCACAAGCTTGTCAGGCTTCAGGTATGTCTGGGCTGTATTCATCACGTCCTGGATGGATACATCGGCAATACGTTGCCGGAACTTTTGCCAATAGTCCTTTTCCCGTTTCGTGAACTCATCACTTGCGAATGTACCCGCTACTTGGCCAGCAGTTGCAAAGAATCTTGGAAATATCTCAATCAGGTAGTTTTTCGCAGTATCCAGTTCATTTGCAGAGACCTGCTCGTTCTGGATGCGCTTGATTTCTTCCAGGATGATGCTGGCAGCCTGTGCGCAAGTAGCATTTCTGGATTGAAATCCGGCCTGGAAGACTCCTGGATAGTAAGTTCCTGGCTGGAACCTGGAGAATGCGCTGTAGGCGAGTCCTTCATCGGATCGAACACGCGTCATGATGCGGGAAGTGAAGCCACCACCACCCAGAATGGAATTCATGACGCGCACCCGGGATGCATCAGGATTGGAGCGTTGAATTCCGAGGTGCCCGATTGCGACATGGGACTGGTTTATGTCTCGGCTGGTCTTGTTGACCATGTAAACGCCGGGTACGGGCTGGTTGCCAGGGACTGGAATCTCACCCGGGGTCTTGGTGTTAGCGGGCCATCCATCAGCCAGCGATGCATTCAGGCGCTTGATTATGTCAGCCGTATCAAAGTCTCCGGAAACAGCAAAAATCATGTCCTGCGGGGTGTAGTAGTCCTGATGGAACTGTCGTATCAGGTCGGGTGTGATTGTCTGCAATGTGGAGTCGGTCAGATGGCGGGTTGTGAAATGTTTCCCCCGCATCAGGCGACTGAACTCGCGGGACAGGATTCTACCCAGCCGGTCATTGCGTCGTGGAAGCCTCTGGTTGCTCTGGGTAAGTGCCAGCTCCAGTCGTTCGGCATCAAAACCTGGATTCTTAAGCATGTCAAACAGCATTGCAAGGGAGGCATCGAGGTTCTGTGTCAGGCAGTTAACCGAAGCACCTCCAGATGTACCCGAAATATTGGAAGACAGGTTGGTTGCCAGAAATGCTGCATTCTCGTCAAAGTCGCGTGCACTGATTGACACGGTTCCGCCTGCACGCATCTGACTGCCTGTGAAGGAAGCCAGACCTGTGTTTTCCTCCGGGACTTGATATCCCCCGACACGCAGGGTGAGGGAAAGACTGATCAGCGGCAGTTCATGATCTTCAACCAGGTAGGCGATTGCCCCCGAATCAAGGACATGCCTGTATTCATCTGGAGTGGGAGGCTCAAAGGAGAGTGTTGGATATTGCAGCCCGGAGGGATGGGCGGGGATCTGCTCCTGTCCAGGACACAGGGCGGCGGCTGCACCACCCATTGTCAAAAGCCATTCTCGTCGTCTCATGGTCCGTCTCCCTGTGGTGGCTGCCTCGTTCCCTGCCTGCCACCGGGAGGTCCTGTTCCTTCCTTGGTCAGGATGTGTGCCACTGTGCTGTTTTCGCCCTTGAAGTAACGCTCAGCCACACGCTGGATATCTGCTGCTGTTACATTCTGGATACGCTCGGAAAAGGTGTTGATGTTGCTCCATTCCCCAAGTGCTTCGTAACTGAGCAGTTGCACCATCAGCCCGAACTTGGATTGCAGTTTGCGGAAGTCCCCGGCAAGTTGCTGGTTTTTGACCTTCTGCATTTCATGCTCACCTACAGGTTCCCGTTTCAGTAGTTCAAGCTCTTCAATCAATGCCTTTTCCACAGCGTCTGTTGTCTTGCCAGGGGCTGCGATGCCGTTGACTTCGAAGTAGCCATCGTATTTCAGCCCATTCACACCCGCACTTGCTTGCGTTGCCACCTGTTGTTCGAGAACCAGTGACTTGTAAAGTCGCCCGGTTCGTCCGTTCAGAAGTGCAGACAGCACAATCAATGGTGCTTCGTCGAGGTGAGCATCCGCCACTGTATGGAAGCGGATGGTTGTGCGAGGTCGGGATTCCGCCTGACCGACCATACGTTTCTCGGCCTGCTGTTCCACTTCACGGGTACGAACCGGCTGTGGGGCCACTGGGTTGCGTTTCAGGCGACCGAAGTATTTGGCGGCAAGTCCCTTCACCTGGTCGAGATCGAAATCACCGACCAGGACAGAGATGAGGTTGTTTGGTGCGTAGTACAGCGAGAAGTACTCGATGGCTTCCTCACGGGTAATGGAGTCAAGGTCACTGGGCCAGCCGATCACAGGCCAGCTATAGGGCGAGGACTGCCAGAACATGGAATCGAACTGCTCGTCGAGCTTGCCGGTTGGGGTTGAATCAACCCTCAAGCGCCGTTCCTCATGAACAACATCACGTTCTGCATAAAACTCCCGGAACACCGGGTTGAGCAGACGGTCGGACTCCATCCAGAACCACAATTCGAGCTTGTTAGAGGGAACGTTGATGAAGTAGATTGTGAAATCGTTGGTGGTGCCTGCATTCATCCCCGAGGCACCGTTTGAGGTGTAAATCTGGCTGAATTCCTCAGAGACAAGCAACTCACTCTGCTGCTTGATGAGTTCAGCGAACCTGACAAGCAACTCATTGTGCTTTTCACTGCGGGCAGCAGGGTCGGCGGGATCGTCAAGTATGCCCCGACGGTGTTTCTCGACCAGCATCCGCTGCTCTGACTGGATCTGTTCGTTGAGAGAGTCAAGTTCACCGATGATGGCCAGATCCTTGTCAATATCCCGGGTGCCAATCGTGTGAGTGCCCTTGAACATCATGTGCTCGAACAAGTGGGCAACGCCGGTTACACCGGGCCGTTCGTTGACCGAACCGAATTTTGAAATCCAGCCTGCAGCGATGTTGGGGTCCCCTTCACGAGGAAGCAACAGGAATTTCATGCCGTTGTCGAGAACGAGTTCCTCGACGGTGACCTGTTGCCCTGACAGGGATACGGCCAGCACCAGGATTGCGAGCAATGTGTGTGGAATTAAATGGAACATGAACCCAGTTCAGATTATGACGGATTTTGTGAGTTCTGGTTTCCAGTTGTACTATCAGAAGGTTCGAGTTCTTCTGAGATGATATGCTTGCCCAACGATGAACCTGCAGCCACTCAAGCAGTTCGGGACTAGTCTCGCCCCGGGCATTTTTGTTATTGGCTACATCGTTGGCACAGGCAGTGTCACGACGATGAGTGTGGCAGGTGCCCGTTTCGGGATGTCACTGACCTGGACACTTGTCCTGTCATCACTGTTCACGCACATCATGATTATCGGCATCAGCCGCCTCACGATTGTCTCGAACGAAACGTTGCTACAGCTATTTCGGAAGCATTTCGGTAGTGCAGTAACGCTCCTGATCATCGGTTCCCTGGTAGCCACACAGCTCACCTCGATCATCGGGGTCATGGCGATAGTGACCGAGGTGTTGAATGAGTGGAGCCAAACAGCCTTGGGGTTCGCGGTTCCGCCGCTGGGCTCATCAATCCTGTTCACATTGCTTTTACTGATTTTGTTCTGGGTCGGCAGGCACGGGTTTTTTCTGAAAGTGCTGGCTTCCCTTGTGGGCGTGATGGGTCTTGCCTTTTTCTTTACAGCCGCTATCGTTCCTCCGGCACCAAGAGAGATCTTTGCAGGTTTTGTCCCAAATATCCCCCAAGGAGGCAACCCCCAACTCCTGATTGCCGGTATGGTTGGCACGACGATGGCGTCGGTGGTCCTGTTTACTCGTAGCGTGCTAGTGAAGGAGGAGCGCTGGCAGGTTCAGGACATGCCTCTTGTGAACCGCGATTCAGCAGTTGCTATGACACTGCTTTTTCTGATAAATGCAGCAATCATGGCTTGTGCTGCCGGCACCCTGCACATCAGAGGCATGGAGATCGAAGCGGCCATCGATATGGTGAAGAGCCTTGAACCACTGGCAGGGAGACTTGCAACGGCAGGATTTGTAATCGGGATCGTGGCTGCGGGACTTTCCTCACTGTTCCCGAACTACTTGCTGGGACCATGGATGGTTTCTGATTTCCTGAAAACTCCTCGCGACATGAGCCGTGTCTCATTCCGGCTAATGGTGGTTGCGGCCTCGCTATTCGGACTGGTAGTTCCTGTGCTGGGGGGTAGCCCAGTTCAGATCATGATTGCTTCGCAGGCTGTGAGTCCTGTGGCCATGCCGCTATTGGCACTGTTTGTTCTGATCCTGCTGAACAAGAAAGAAGTTGTGGGTGAGAACAAGCCTTCACTGCTCCTGAATACCGGTCTTGGCATCACGGTACTGTTCTGCCTTTACATGTTTTCGATTGCCGTCAGGGGCTTCCTGGGTAGCTGAAGACCGCAGTCCTCAAGTGGGACCCGTAAACTGATTGCGTTCAATGTGCTTGAGGGCAGTGCGGGCAGTTTCCTCATCAACAATGCCCTGTTGCTGGTAATACGAGACGATGTCGCTGATGCAGTACAGGCAATGGACTGAGAAGCCCTTTTCTTCAAGGACACCTCTGCCACCCTGTTCACGGTCTACAACAACCAGGATGCGAGCCACTTCGAGATTAGCCTCGTTGAGATAGCGCGACGACCACAGCTTAGTCGCTCCGGATGCGACCACGTCGTCAATCAAAGTGATTTCTCGCTGTGGATTGCAGACCCCCATGTAAGCGCTGCTTCCTGAAAGCCCCCCGGGATAGGAGGCAGGCCGTTTTCGAAGTTGGCCATAGCTTAGAGGGTGGCTTGTGTTACGGGAAGCCATAGCAGTGGCCAGTGCAAGCGGTGTCGCGGTATCCGGAATGCCTACTACTTGTTGTTCCCGGCAGGAGTCAGTTGATAGCTCAATGATCTTGCCATGCAGCGCCTTGCCCAGTTCAAGCAACAGGTCTAGGTCTTCATAGAGTCCATGCCGCAGATCAATAAAGATCGGTGTGTTCAGGCCGTACTCCTCCTGAACACGGTTGCCCAGCAAAATCAGGCCACGAGTCCAGAAAGCATCGAGTAGTGGATCTATCGTCATGTCAGGACAGGTAAGCGGGTACCGTTTACTAAGCTAGCGATGAACCCTTGTGAACGTAAAGCAATGCTCAACAGGCCAGTTGCTCGCGCCCGATCTGCAGACCTTGTAAATTACCAAGAACGGCCAGTGCAATCTTATCTTGCTGGAACCACTCGTTCGCCAATTCCTGGACTCCCACGGCAGTAACAGCTTCCACCTTATCCTTGATTTCGTCAAGGGAGCGGATCCGTCCATGGCTGGTTTCCTGCCGAGCCAGGTTGTTCATGCGACTTCCAGTGGATTCAAGACTCAGAACCAGGCTGCCCTTGAGATGATCCTTGGCGCGTCGTAGTTCCGTTTCCGGAGCCAGCCTTTCCTTGAGGTCACGAAACTCATTGAGAGTGTAGTCGATCACCCGGTGCAGTGAATCCAGTGAAGTACCTGCTCCGACCAGGATGCAGCCGGTATCCGAATAAAGCCCGAGGTCTGAGTAGACGCTGTATGCCAGGCCGGACTCCTCGCGGATCTTCTGGAACAGGCGTGAACTGAACCCGCCACCAAGTAGCGTACACAGTACAAATCCGGCATAACGCCGGGGGTCGCTGATTGAAAACGTCCCGATCCCGAGACTGAGGTTGACTTGTTCGAGGGACGGTTTGTCATGCAACACGATCTCGGGATTGGCGTTAGGCGCAGGAATACTTTCCGGGGCCTTTTTGGCAGGTAGCCCCTGCAAGCGTTCTTCTGCCATCTGGACAAGTTGATCGTGTTCGATATTGCCAGCGGCTGTCAGCAACATGTTCCCGGCGCAAAAGGTGGTCGAGAAAAAATGCTGCAATTGTGAGCGATAAAAGGAGCGGATTGTGTCAGGGAAGCCGATCACTGGCCTGCCCATGGCATGTCCCTGCCAGAAGTTGCGGGTGAAGACCTGGCCTAGCAGGTAGTCTGGGTTATCCTCGTCCATCTTGAGTTCTTCAAGTACGACACCCTTCTCTCTTTCAATATCCTGCTCATCGAATTTGGGATATTGCACCATGTCTGCAATGATGTCGAGAGCCTGGGGGCAATGCTCGTCCAGGACCTTGCAGGTGAACGCCGTGGTTTCCTTTGAAGTAAAGGCATCCAGATGCCCTCCGAGGCCGTCGATCGTATAGGCGATGTCCCGTGCCGAGTAATTGCGGGTTCCCTTGAACACCATGTGCTCAATGAAGTGAGTAATCCCGCTTTCGGGCTGTTCCTCATGGCGTGAGCCAGCATTCAGCCAGATGCCCAGGGATACTGAGCGTAAGTGAGGCATGAACTCGCTCAGAACACGCAGACCATTGGACAGAGTGCTCTTGTGAACATTCTTGGGAGTTGATTGAGCCATCTGATGCCCATCCTAACAAGGCTTGGATGATTACTTTGCCAGACGGAACCCCGAGCGGAGCTGCTAGTGGCATAAATCGTTGAAATCACTTGTTACAATTCAGCTGCCGTCAAGGCAGCATGAGATTCCCGATGCGTTATTTTGCCATCCATTCCAGGGATCAGTCTGGCTCTTTGGTAGGCACCGTATAGTTAGGCAACGGGATATAGGGATCGATTCACCCCTGCACCGTGCTGCATGGGAGATCTGGGTTGCCACACTGGATGGCGATTCATGGACGACGCCGTATGAGGTGCCATTCAGTGCCGGTCGGCAGGATGTGCGCTGGGGAGTGGCTTCCGACGGAGCAGGAAGTTTGTTTGCAGTCTGGCCTACGGACAACCGCGATTTCTCGGAGTTCCTGTCCCAGCATGCGGATATCTATGCCGCCAAGCTCCCGACGTTGAAGCGCAGCACACGTGAGCCTGTCCTTACGGATTGACCGGGACGTGAAGTTGTTTTTTATGACCTGGCTCCCACCGAAGTGGAGGATTTGAGTCGTCTCCGCAGTTATGAAATTCGGTCACAGGGGAAAACCTACAAGATTTACAGGGGAGACACCCACCGTCACACCGAAATTTCAATGGACGGCAACAACAACGGATCTCTTGTTCAGGCTTATCGCTATGCGTTGAATGCGTCGAGTCTCGACTACCTGCTAACGAGCGAACACAACCATCTGGCGGGCCCGGATAACGAGTACATCAACTGGCTGCAGCAGCAGACCATGGATATCTTCACAATTAAGGGCCGCTTCCAGCCGTTTTACGGGTATGAACGATCGATTCGATTTCCTGGTGGTCATCGCAATATCCTGCTAACCAAGCGAGGAACACCGACCTTGCCGATGTTACCCGAGGAACTGAGCAGTGAGAAGGGACCGACAAGACTCTACGAGTACCTGAGAGGGAATGGTGGTATCGCGATCTCGCACACATCCGCAACAGGAATGGGAACAGACTGGCGTGACAACGACCCGGAAGTGGAGCCGCTGGTCGAGATTTTCCAGGGTGATCGCGTATCGGCTGAATATGAGGGCGCGCCATTGGCAGCTCACGAAGGAACGTCGCAGTACGCAAATTGGGGGCTTTCGACCCGAAGGGTATGTGTGGAATGCCTGGGCCAAGGGCTTCAAGTTAGGTATACAGGCTGCTTCTGATCATCTGTCGATGCACTACTCCTATGCCTGCACGATTGCAGAGGACTTCACACGAGAGGGCTTGCTGATGGCCATGAAAAAAAGGCACAACTATGGTGCCACTGACAATATCATTCTGGACTACCGCATGGAGTCTGGAGGCAAGGAATACCTGCAAGGTGATGCCCTGACAGCTGAAGGGGAATTCCGACTGGTGGTGAAGGTTCTGGGAACCTCCCCCATTCGTCAGATCGATGTCATCAAGAACCAGGAATTTCTCTATACCAGGCAGAACCTTCTCGGTGAGTTTGAGTTCAAGTTTGCGGATAGTAAGAAGAAAAGTGGCGAACACTACTACTATGTGCGTGTCCAGCAGGAAGATGGCAATGTGGCCTGGTCATCCCCGATCTGGGTGACGACTCAATAGAGCTTGCTTTTACTGAACACTCACTCTGGAGCATGCAAGGTGTAGAGCTTGAAGGCTTCGAAAAGACGGCCTGCTCCGTCAAGGCCGATAACTCGCAACGACAAGGTGGCAGGATAGTGGGGAGCAAAGTTGTCTGGGATGTTGAATGTGCCTGACTGAGTGCTCGCCACGAATTGGGTTCCGAGGTCGGATCCTGCAAGCTCAGCTGTCCATAACCAGAGCATGCGCTTGGCAGCGATGGTGTTCTTTTTGAGAGTTGCATTGAAGGCATGTTTCTGGCCTACTACCAGTTGACTTTGTTCCGGCATCTGGATCTCGAACGGCAGTGCGGTCACGCTATGTTCAATTTCGCGGGATTTTAGCGGCTTTGATTCCAGGATGAATGAATTGTTGAAGTCCTGTTTTTTCCCTTCCCTGCGTATGTACAGTACCCAGTCATTGAGGTCATCCGGAGTGTTGGACCGGTAACGATCCCCTTTGAACTTCTTCTTCTGGTCGAACCAGGCTCCATCAACCGGGTTGAACCAGCTGATTGAGTACCCATGCTTTGGCATGACAACTTCAATCAAGCCGGGTTTTTCTGCATAGACGATGTACTCGACACCAACCAGTCTTTCAGAACGCCAGGGCACTAGCTGCAAGGCGAGTGCTGCACCGCCGATGATGCGGTAGTGAGGGAGCAGGTCAAAGTAGCGGGTCTGGGCAAAAAAATCATGAAGTCGAGTCAACTGCCCAGGAACTATAGAGTTCAGGTTCGCTGTTTCAGAATCTGCAAGCGTGACGTAATGTCCTCGCACGGCGGCATTCCAGGCCTGCTTGCGGGTTGTGTCGGTGTTGGATAAGCCGACATCGTCCGGTCTTCCGACACCAGTGTTGATGAATGGCGCTGGGTAAGCCTCGTACTCGATTGACGCCAGTGCAGGGTCGAAACGGTTTTGTGTGTAGTAGTCCTGCCATTCGTCTGCAGCCAATGTGGCTGAACTGACGGCTGCCCCAGTTGATTTGGGATGGGAGTAAGGGTCGTATTTATCAAGTGCAGTGGCAAGTTGTTGCAGCATCGTTCGACTGGATGGATGGCTTTCCCACTCCTGCAGCCCTTGCCAGGTGATGTTGTAGCCTGCATAACGAGCACAGATGTAGCGGATAAACTCCTCACGAAAACGTCTGGTTGGAAACAGTCGTGAGAGTTCTTCACCCGAGCTGGCAAAAAGCAGATCGGCAATGATGTCCTTGCTGTTGATGTAGGCAATACGTCGGTCCAGTTCCTGGAAATGTTCAATGGAGGGCTGGTCCGGGGTTGGAAAGACCTTGGCGGCGTTCCCGGGTGGCCCGAGTATTAGCCCCCGCAGGTGTGTGAATTTCTCTTCGGCCCGCTGGTCCACAATTTCACGGAACTCATCCCAGGGTAGGGTGGAGAGGTTCAACAGTGTACCTCCCAGCCAGTAATGGGGAATATTGGGAAGAGGATGTTTGAAGTACCGTATGTTGAAAACTTCGATAAATCCAGCCGAGCGTGCCGGGGATGCTTGAAAGCTGCCAGTTTTCTTGTCGAGGGATGGAAGGTTCGAGATCAGGCGAAAATCCCAACGTCCTTCGAAATCGGGAGCGAATCGCAGGACAAAGCGATTGTCAGAGTTCCAGAAAGCGGGGATAACTTTTGTACGACCGCCTTTCGGGGAACGGAACTCCGCACGTAAGATCACGCTGGCATATGGATTCGGGAACTTGACGAGATCATCGGTAGCGACAGTTATATGGATTTCACAGGGCTCGTAAACAGGAACGCTTGTGCAGACCCTAAAATCCTGGGCTGCAGCACTCGTAACAAGAGCGATAGCAAGTAATAAAGTCAAGGGCATCTGCATATTAAGGATAAAACGACTTCACTCCGAGTTGAAGCAGGATACAAAGTTCTGTGATCTGAAACGACGTGAACGTGCTTTAAAAACCAGTCTGCACTTCTCATAATGTTGACGAGTCAGGTGTGTGCCGACATTGCAACATATGGTGGAGCAGTCCATTCCTTTTTCCCATAATCGATAAGCTTTACGATCTTGTCAATCTGTTGAGTGATTGTCTTCATCACTGCGATAAAACTGGAAACCGGTTTGTGTGATTGACTACAGTGTGAAAGTGCTTTCAAAGATCAAAAGCCGGATTGCATCCCATATGATGCTGACGGATAAGGATTGTGTAGGAGTTGCAGTATCTGGTGGAGCAGACTCAGTAGCACTGCTGCATGCATTGCATGAGTTGTATTCGGGACAAATCTCGGCTGTCATTCATCTGAATCACTGTCTGCGAGGTGCTGACTCGGATTGCGACGAAGAGTTTGTACGAGCACTGGCAAATAGTCTTGATTACCCGGTTCATGTTCGTCGCCAGGATGTTGCCCGGATCAATGATCTCAGACAGGGAAACCTTGAGCAGTCTGGAAGGATCTGCCGATATCAGTATTTCAGGGAATTGGTTGATGAAGGGGTCTGCAGCAAGGTTGTGACTGCCCATACTCGCTCGGATCAGGCCGAAACAGTGTTGTTCCGTTTGCTTCGAGGTGCAGGTGGGGCTGGGTTAAGTGGAATACGTAGCATGTCTGAGGACTGGATCATCCGTCCGATGCTTGCTGTTTCCCGCAGTGAAGTGATGGATTACCTGAAAAACCGCAATATCGCCTGGCGGGAGGATTCAAGTAACCAGGATCTGAGTTTTACACGCAATCGTCTGCGTAGCGAGGTTCTACCACTGCTCAAGCGCGATTTCAACCCGAATATCGAAGCGGTGCTGGCCAATACAGCAGACTGGGCAGTGGAGGAAGATGAGTTTTGGTGCGACAAGATTGCTTGTTTGAGTGAGCGCTGTGTGCGGCCAGTTCCGCAAGGAATTGAGCTTGATGTTAAGGAAATGCGTTTTCTTCATCCAGCGGAACAACGAAGGTTATTGCACTCGATTCTGAATCAGACCGATCAGGTTACAGGAGCTTCTGGATTCAACCATATTGAGGAAGTTCGCAATCTGTTGCATTCTTCCGGAGGATCTGGAGCAGTTGATCTGCCTGGATTACGGGTAGAACGTTCTTTTGACCTGATACTGTTATCCAGCCCCAAAGACAGGGACAGGAAAGACTATGAACTGGAACTCCCTGTTCCAGGGAGCCTTCAAGTACCGGGTGTGGAACCTTATGTTCTGCGTACAACTCTCTGGGACAACAATGTCCAGAAATCTCATCAAATTACGGATAGACGGTCATTTCTTGACTGGGATCTGGTCCCCAAGCCGCTGAAATTGAGAAACTGGCGACCTGGCGACAGTTACTGCCCTGAAGGACAAAATACAATGAAAAAGATCAAGGATTTATTTCAACAGCATCGGATTAGTTCCTGGCGGCGAAATTCCTGGCCTGTTGTGTCAACAACTCTGCAGAACCGTGACCAAGACTGTATTGTCTGGGTGCGAGGATTTGGTCCGGAGGCTGATTTTGCAGTCCGTGAAGGCTGTCGCTACGTACTGATCATGGATGAATTACAGGGGACAAATGAACTAGATGTATCGAAAAACACCCCGTTTACGTCTTAATATGTAATTAGGGGTACGCCTAAAAGGGGCATCATTGTGAATTCGACATTCAAAACCGCAGTTTTCTGGATTGTGATGCTATGCACAGCAGTTCTTCTCTGGAAGGCAGTAAACGCTAACAGCAGTGACAAGGTCGAGACCCTGAGTTTCACCGAATTCATGGATGAAGCAGCTCAGGGAAACATAAAGGAAGTCACTGCAACCGGGCAGCAGGTTGAAGGAGAAATGTCCTCGGGCACTTTCAAGACAGTGATCCCGAAAGACTACCCCAAGATCTATGACCTGCTGACCTCGCAGGGAGTGGTAGTTAATCTGAAGGATCCTACCTCGCTCAATTTCTGGGCCGTCTTCTGGCAGATCGCCCCGATTGCATTGATCATCTTTTTGTGGATTTTCATGATGCGACAGTTGCAGGCAGGCGGGAACCGGGCACTCAGTTTTGGTAAGAGCCGGGCCAGGTTACTGACCGCACAGCAGAAAAAGGTCACATTCGAGGATGTTGCTGGAGTGGAAGAGGCCAAGGATGAATTGCAGGAAATCATTGAATTTCTGCGGGAACCTCAAAAGTTTCAAAAACTCGGGGGACGTATCCCCAAGGGCATCTTGCTGGTCGGTGCTCCCGGGACGGGCAAGACCTTGTTGGCACGTGCTGTTGCAGGTGAAGCCAATGTTCCGTTTTTTTCAATTTCGGGTTCGGACTTTGTCGAGATGTTCGTGGGAGTTGGCGCAAGTCGAGTCCGTGATCTTTTTGAGCAGGGTAAAAAAAGTGCGCCCTGCATTGTTTTTATTGACGAGATTGACGCTGTTGGTCGCCATCGGGGAGCTGGACTGGGTGGAGGCCATGACGAGCGCGAGCAGACCTTGAACCAACTTCTTGTGGAGATGGACGGATTCGACTCGAATGAAGGTGTCATCCTGATGGCGGCGACCAACCGCCCGGATGTTCTGGATCCGGCACTTCTGAGACCTGGACGTTTTGACCGTCGAGTTGTCGTCGCACGTCCTGACGTACGCGGTCGGCAGGGCATCCTGCAAGTTCACACCAAAAAGGTTCCACTGGCAGAAGATGTCAAACTGCATGTACTGGCTCGAGGGACACCGGGTTTTTCCGGGGCTGATCTTGCCAATCTGGTAAATGAAGCTGCGCTACATGCAGCGAGACAGAGCCGCAAGTTGGTCACCATGATCGACTTCGAGTTGGCCAAGGACAAGGTGATGATGGGTGCAGAGCGCCGGTCAATGATTCTTACTGATGAGGAAAAAAAGAATACAGCCTATCACGAAGCCGGTCATGCACTGGTAGCGGCTTCGCTTTCACTGGCTGATCCCCTGCACAAGGTGACGATCATTCCACGTGGTCAGGCATTGGGTATTACGATGCAACTGCCGATTGATGACAAGCATACGTACACCCGCGCCTATCTCTGCGACCAGTTGGCGATTCTGATGGGTGGACGGATCGCCGAGGAACTGTTCATGGGTCACATGACAACCGGGGCTGGAAATGATCTTGAACGTGCGACAGACCTGTCGCGTCAGATGGTCTGCGAATGGGGTATGAGCCGCATGGGACCTTTGACATTCGGCAAGCGGGAGGAAGAAGTATTCCTGGGTCGTGAGATCACGCAGAACCGCAACTATTCGGAAGCCACAGCAATCCGCATTGATGCGGAAGTACAGGAATTAGTTTCGATAAACTACACCCGCGCCAAAAAGTCGATCCAGGACAATTCGGATGGTCTGGTAAGGATTGCTGAAGCATTACTGGAGCGGGAAGTGCTGGATGGCGGTGAGGTCAAGGCTCTTCTTGAGGGCCATGAGTTGCCTCCTCTGGTCATAGAGTTACCTCCTGATGAGAATTCCGGTAGCCCTGATACAGAAGAAGGCGTCAAGACAGATGTGCCTTCCAGCTTGCCGGGTCTTGAAGACTCCCAGCCGGCACCGGCCTAGCAGCCCGTACAGGATTTGCACAGATCCAGGCTGAAAACCTGAGTGTTCGGATATAGCAGAGCACATGTGAAGAATACTGGGAGACCAGCTTGTCCTGGGTGGTTTATAGCAAAGCCTGCATTCCTCAACTCCTGATGGATCAAACCATGGGAGAAGCTCCTGATGGACTGGCCGCTGATGCAAGTCGCAACAAAAGATCCATTACTCAGTTCAGATTACTGATCCTGGAATCATGAGTCACACTCGAAGCGTTCAACTCAATATGCCGGGCATTGATCTGGGACTGGTAGGCCTGTCCCTGTCACACACATGACTCCCAGGGCCAGGGGGCACGGTTCTCAAAAGGTGGATTGGAGTGCACAGGAGGTCCACAGGGGGAGTGGGCGCAACTTGTCCCAGGCTGGGCCAGCGGGATGCGTCTCCGGGAAGTCGTGTACAAATAGTTCTGTAAAAGCCTGAAGGGGCAGATGCCGCGCAGACGTGCCCTCTGGGGTTCCGCCAATTATCCTGCTTGCACAACCCTCGTACCAACACCGAGCGTGACATCTCCTCTGGCAGTAACTCTCCCCGCAGCCACTGCACCGTCTCCGGCTTGAGCAGTCGCAGACCGACCCGCACTTATCTCGCTTGTACAGAATTGCACCTGCCAGTGTGCAAGTGTGTGCAAGGAACAACTGGCAGGCACTTATTCCTGGGTCCTGTGCTAAAGCGAGTCCTTCGTACTCCGCTGGTAATCCGTGCGCCAGAATCCGGGTACGCGCCCAATAAGCCCGCTCTCTGGAGTTGGGAGAATAACGCTTCAAACGGGAACCCTGAATTTCCTCCAATCTCCTCCACTTCGCTCCCTGTCAGCCAACGTCCCTGGCACAGGGCATGCGCTCTCCAGATGATTTCGATACAGATGCTGCAGTCTGCTACGAAACAGCTCAACTGGGGGGATGGATTTCAGGTTTTCCGAGAAAATACTCTCTCCCGGGAATTGCCGAAAACCCCCTTCTTTTACCTGGAGTAAGTTAGTAGTCGTTTCCAGAGAATTGTCCTGGATAGTCAGAACCTGAGGAGCATAAACCTTTTGTGTGCAATGCAAGTTCTGGCCAACCAGTTGAGATTGGTGCGATATTACGATGCAGGACAACAGGCAATTTGTTCGCTGTCCTGTACGGTAAGAACACTGCTAGAAGGGCAAATCGTCAGACTCGTCATCCACTCTGGTGTCCCTACCACCTGAATCAGAGTCCTGCGAATAACTGTCATCATTCCTGTACTCACTGGATGATGTCTGTTTGGGAGTGCTTACGGATACAGATGGTGCAGGTGAGTAGTCGCCACGAGGCTGGTCCCCCCAGTTGCTGCCACTGCTACTGCCACCGCCTCCTCGACTACCAAGGAGTTGAATGCCACCTCTACTGCAAACCACTTCGGTTTTCCAGCGGTCTACCCCTGACTTGTCTTGATATTTGCTGGTTTTAAGTCGACCCTCAACAAAAACCTGAGTCCCTTTTCTCAGGTATTCAGCGACTCTCTCCGCATCCCAGAGAACAATATTGTGCCACTCGGACTCTTCCCTCCAGTCCCCGGTGGAAGGGTCCTTTGTGCGGAATCCAGTTGCGATACTGAAAGATGTTACAGCTGTGCCGTTTTGTGTGCGTCGAGTTTCGGCATCCTTGCCAAGATTGCCGATTAACATAACTTTGTTCAAACCTAATGCCATGGCCTAAAGGTACAATGCTTTACTCCCAAGAAACAAGTGAGAGAGTGAGTCTTATGGAGTTAATTCTTATTTCAGCCCTTTTTTTACTGTCCTCCTTGCTGGGGGCAGCCGGTCATCAAGCCGATTTACTGGTTGTTGAGAAGAAGAACAACTCGGTAGGTTTTTATACTTCTTCTGGTGAACGTGTCGCGGCGGTGCTGGTCGGAACAACACCCCATGAGATGGTGCTCTCACATGATGGTCGTTATGCATACATTTCAGACAACGGTGTGCTTTGGATGGACTATGAGGGAGCTGGTGGTAATACGGTCTCCATTCTGGATATCAAGGCACGTAGACGTGTTGGCATACTTCCGATGGGGAAGTTCCACCGGCCGCATGGTATAGCCTTGGATCCTCAATCAAGCAGGGCTTTCATAACTTCCGAAAACCCCGACCGGCTCGTCCTGGTGGATTTGGACACAAGGGCAGTTATCAATGATTTTGGAAATGGGGGTGTGGATCCCCACATGGTGACCTTCGGCAAGGACGGTATCTGGGGTTATGTCTCGAACACTGCGAGTGCAACCCTGGGTGCAGTCCATGCGGTCACGGGTGAGTTGAAACTGATTGAAGTTGGCAAAGGGCCGCAAGGCAGTTTGCTATCAGGGGACGGTAGGACATTGTGGGTGAGTTGTCGTGATGAAGGTAGCATTGACATTATTGATACAGCGGGGAAATCGAAGACTGGATCGATCAAGACCGGCGCTGGAGTGAACCGGATTGTTGCGACACCGGATGAACGTTTTCTGGTCTATTCATTGCAGTTCGGGCAAGCTGTTGGTATCGCCGATGTGGCATCCGGCAAACAGATCGCAGAAGTACCGTTAGGGGGAGCACCTCTTTCAATCTCTCTTTCGCACGATGGCATTCATGCGTTTGCAGGTGTACAAGATAAGGATCAGATCTGGATCGTATCGGTTCCGGAACGCAAGGTTGTGCAGGTCATTGATACGCCACCAGGGATGGGTCCTGATCCAGTCCTTGAGATCGGTCACTACGAGCCACCTCAATAACTCCAATGAATGAAGAGAAACTCCGTAAACTGTTAGAGAAAGTGCGTGATGGCCAGACTGATGTTGGCCATGCACTGGATGACTTGAGACACCTTCCTTACGAGGATCTTGGGTTTGCCAAGGTTGATCACCACCGTGACTTGAGGCATGGCATGCCGGAGGTGATTCTGGGGCAGGGCAAGATGGTGGATGAAGTAAGGGCAATATCGGAAAAGCTGCTCGAGCGCTCGGATAACCTCCTGATAACACGTGCAGATGAGGCGATGTACGAAGCGGTGCAAGAACTCAACAGCGAGGTGGAGTATTTTCCGCGATCGGGTGCCATACGGGTCTGGGGGGATCGAACGGTACTCGGGAAAGCCAGGATCGCGATCGTTTGTGCCGGTACGAGTGATATCCCGGTAGCGGAAGAAGCCCGCGTTACAGCGGAGGTGATGGGCAATGAAGTCGATACAGTGTATGACGTTGGTGTGGCGGGCATACACCGGCTGCTTTCCAAGATCGAGTTGCTTGAACAATCAAGGGTTGTAATCTGTTGTGCAGGCATGGAAGGAGCCTTGCCGAGTGCTGTCGGTGGGCTTGTCGCAGTACCGGTGATTGCGGTTCCGACTAGTGTGGGTTATGGTGCCAGCTTCAATGGACTGTCTGCCCTGCTTGGCATGTTGAACTCCTGTGCTAGCAATGTTTCCGTGGTGAACATTGACAACGGCTTTGGAGGGGCTTACGTTGCAACCCTTATTAATCGCTTGTAAGTCAAATTGTGCAAGACTAGCTAGCTATGGAAACAACAAAAAAGATTTACGGTTACTTGTTCATTCTGGTCCTGCTTGCAGCGATCCCCTTATCGGCACAAGATGACGATAAAAAACACTTGCTCATACTGGGTGGATCTGAAGGATTTGCACACGATGCGGTCTCTCACGCAATGTTCACGATGGCAAAGATAGGGGAACGTACTGGCCTGTTTGATACCCGCTTCCATACGGACATGGAGCTTGTTACCAAGCAGAAACTCAGAGGAAACAAGAAAAACCTTGATTATTACGATGCGGTGCTGTTTTACACGCAAGGTGATCTTGCTCTCAGCGAGGAGCAGAAGGCAGACTTGCTGCGATTTGTGAAAGAGGACGGCAAAGGGATCCTTGTGGCTCACAGTGGGACTGATTCGTTCCGCAACAGCTGGCCGGAATACATTGAGATGGTCGGCGGGGCTTTCGTTAACCACCCCTGGCACCAGGAGGTTCGTATCCGGGTTGAGGATCGTACTCATCCCATCAGCAAGCATTTTCCTGCCAGCTTCGAGATTACGGATGAGATCTACCAGTTGAACCGCTACTCAAGGGACAAGGTACGGGTTCTGATGAGTCTTGATCCATCCAGTGTTGACCTGACCAAGAGGGGGGTGCAGCGTATGGATGGTGACTTTGCTATGTCCTGGGTCAGTGACTTCGGGAATGGGCGCGTTTTTACCAGCGTTCTAGGCCATCGCAACGAAGTATGGGACAACCCGAATATTCAGAGGATGTGGCTTGAGGCCTTCCGATGGGTAGTTGGCATCACAGACGGTGAAACCGAGTCCCTGCCACTGAAAAGCCAGTAGCAAGTTATCGCCTATTCCGGTTTGGCAACAAACCGATAACCGACTCCACGCACTGTTAGCAAGTGCCTTGGCTGAGTGGGATCCGGCTCGATACAGCGGCGTAGCCGCACGATGAAGTTGTCGATAGCCCTAGTATCAGTATCTTCCCGCACACCCCAGACTTCTTCAAGCAAATGTTTGCGTGAAACATTTCGGCCTTCATTCTGAAGCAGGTGACGCAAAAGGTTGGTCTCCATGAGTGTCAGGTTCCGGACTTCATTGCCAATAAGAACTTGTTGACGGCTAAAGTCGATTGTACGGTCATCAAATTCGTAGGATTCGGGGGCTTGCCCTTCCTGTCCCGAGGTGATCCATTCTCGCCGCCGCAACAAGCCCTCAATCCTGGCCATCAGCACAGCCAGTTCAAATGGCTTGCTGAGGTAATCATCGGCGCCTGCAGAAAGACCTTCGACAATATCTTCAGGGCGTCCACGTGCTGTAAGCATCATGATGGGCATGTAACAGCCCTGGTCGCGTAGTATACGAGTAACCTTGAACCCATCCATTCCAGGGAGCATGACATCCAGCAACACTACGTCGAATTCGTTTCCAGAGCTGACCAGTTCAATAGCAGCTTCCCCTGTTTCAGTCACCCTGGTTGTGTAGCCTTCAGCCTCCAGGTTGAATTGCAGACCTTTGGCAAGGTGCATCTCATCTTCAACAATCAAGATGCTGATCATACCGATACTGCGAGTGGTAGCTCGATCGTGAACGTACTGCCACGACCTCTGCCTTCACTTTCACCTAACACCTTGCCACTGTGTTTCTTGGCAACTGACCGGACAATATAAAGTCCCAGTCCGGTGCCCTTGGTTCGAAGTTTTCCGTGGATCCTGTAGAAGCGCCGAAAAACCTGTTTGAGTTCTGCCTGGTCAATTCCGATCCCGTTGTCCTGGACACGGATTGCAATCCTTGAGGCTTCGATCTTGATGATTTCAATCCGGACGCAAACCTGATCATCAGAGTACTTGATTGAATTATCGATCAGGTTGGAGACCGCAGCCCGCAATTCTTCGCTGTTGCCGATGACAATCCCCTTTTCCCCATCTGGCAGGGTGTTTTTGTACAGCAGCACTCCCGGGGGCAGGTTGTAGCTTCGCTCCAAGGCTTCCACACAATTGCGAACCATTTCCGGGATATCGACCTGGGTGTGCTGATGCTTGCTGGTTGAACCTGCTGCACCAGCCAGGAGAACCTGCTCAATCGTTCTCTGGAGACGATTCATGTCCTTGAGCATGGTTTTGTAAAACTCCTGCTGCTGAGTGCGGTCGAGGTCCCGAGATTGCAGGGTCTGCAGGTATAACCGAAGTGATGCAACGGGAGTTTTCAGCTCGTGTGTGACTGCGTTGATGAAGGCATCATGCTTTTCGTTGCGACGAATTTCACGCACCAGGAAGGTTGTGTTAAGCACCACACCCCCAATCAACAACAAGAAGGAGACAGCCCCGATGAAAAGCAGGACACCGGTTCGCCAGTTTACGACGACCCAGCTGATGTTCAGTGCTGCTGCCAGGGCGACCAGGCAGGTGCCGAGTGCGATCCAGAATATGACCGAAACCTTGCGGTGTCCCTGCAGTTCCACTTCCTACTAATAATAGGCTTCACAGAGTATTATCAATAGTATGCTTACACGACGTGCTTTTATTCCATCCCTGACACTGTTACCGGGAGTAGCTTTTGGGGCATCCCCGCAGTCTGCTGGGAAACAGTCAAGGATGAAGACAGCAATCTGTGCCTATTCATTCCGGGAAGCCCTTGGTAAGGGCTCACTAAGCTATCTCGACCTGGTGGACCTGGCTGTGGAAAATGATGTGGATGGCATTGATTCCACGGTTTACTGGTTCCCTCAGGAAGACTTGAGACCGTTCCTGGCATCTTTCCGGCTCAAGGCCTATTTGTCTGCTGTTGAGTTGCCAAGCATTGCAATCCGCACCGACCTTTGTCGGGCCAGTGAACTGGAACGGCAACGGGAAGTGAGCTGGCTGCAGCACTGGGTGGATGTTGCCTTCGACTTGGGATCAAGCCACATCCGTGTATTTGGTGGAAATGTTCCTGATGGCAGCACCGAAGACCAGGCAGCGGCCTGGGTGGCAGAGGTTCTTAAACGTGCTGCAGACTATGCTGGCAAACGAGGCATTATCCTGGGTCTTGAGAATCATGGAGGGATCACAGCAAAGGCTGAAAGAATCATCCAGATTGTTAAAAATGTCAATCATCCTAATGTTGGTATCAATCTCGACACGGGTAATTTCCAGAGTGATCCCTATGAGCAAATCGAGATGTGCCTGCCTTATGCAGTCAACTCCCAGTTCAAGGTCCAGATCAGATACGAAGATGGACACCGTGAAGCATCAGACTGGGAGCGCATCGTGAAGATGTTCTCTGCAGCCGGTTACAGGGGATATTTGGCACTGGAATACGAAGCCAGAGAAGATCCCTTCGTGGCTGTCCCACGCTATCTTGCGCTTTTGCGCAATCTTGCCTCAAACAACGGTTCTGCCTGAAACAACACAGTTGGATAATTCCGCAGCACAGCTGAGCGGACCTCATCCATAAGCGATTCCTCTCACCAATATCCCCATTACTGTATTCACTCCTGAACTGCTGCATAGAACTACAACTGCGATGTCCAGAGTTCCGGGCATATGTCGATTTCAAATATGACATGGAGGCCCCTCGTAGACCATGCCAAGCCGGTTCCGGGGTATATGTGGCTCTCATGAGTTGAGGTAGCACACATAGTTTGCAGGGCCAGGTTGAAGCACGGTTGTGTCATTGAGTGGAAGTGCACGAAGAGTTCTTTGCAACCACCGGCGGGGTTCAGGATGGCGGGGGTTTGGAAAACGGCCTTGCTTTCAGCGAGCCCGGACACCCGCTTGACTTTGACATGGCTGCTCTTCTCAGCAATCATGAAGTGCACTCGACCTCCGGGACCACTCGACTGCCATAGCTGCCACAGCCCAAATAGTCCGAAACTTCGTAGATACTCCACTCTGCACACCTACGCCGCAGTACGAATCGAGTGACCACTATCAAGCAGCCGTTGCGCCTCGCGAAGCTTGTCCTCTTTCAGATCGCAACCACCTTGCTGACAGACCTTCCACTCCATCACGCAGATAGGCTTTCTGATTGAGATACACCCTATTCCGAGACACACCCCGCCACGCCTGTGCCAGCTCAGTCCCGCTCGCGAGGTTGTGAGCACTCAACATCCCCAGCGCGGTGTGTTTTCCCTGGCGGTCTTCTCACAGAACGGAAAAGGTCAGACCTGCTGAGTTGAATATCGTCAACCACCCATCTTCTTGCGCCATGGCGCACTGATTACTGATGAGGGTCGAGCTCTTGGGCAGAAAGCAGAGTTGAGCCATGTCTGGAGCTCAGAAACTCATGAGTAATTGCGCTTGAAAACAAATGTATATAAAATTCATGAGTACAGAAACCAAACTGGTAGGACCATAGTCAAAGAGTTATTAAAGGAGATGAATAATGAATCGAACGAAATGGTCATCCGATGAATATTTCAAACATATTGCTGAAACATTGATTGATCAATTTGAGCAAGAGTCAGCTGCCTGGACTAAGGCGTGGCAGGACAAGAGTCATTGCAAGAGCCTTCCGGGGAATGTGGCGACTGGCAAGCTCTACCGGGGGATCAATATGATTTACCTCGCCACTCTGGCCAAGAACCATGGCTATGTGGACAATCGCTGGGGAACCTACAGGCAAGTACAGTCAGTAGGCGGTCAAGTCCGTCGTGGTGAACGGGGCGCACCGATTATTTTCTGGGAGACTAAACGCAAGCTTGCTGTTCGCGACGATCGTGGCAAACCTGTCCGCGATACGGAAGGCAATCCTGTCTATCGTGTTGTAGACCGGCAGCATCCTGTCATCAGGCATTCCACTGTCTTTAATGCTCTGCAATGTGATGGGGTCCCCAACCAGCAACAGGAGTCCTGTGGATTTCAATGGGAAAGTTCGGAGGTTGTGGAACGAATCCTGAAAAATTCAGGGGCGACCATAGTTAACCGTCGTGGCGACCGAGCCTACTTTGACCTGAAGAGGGATTGCATTATCCTGCCATCCCGCAATCAATTCCCGACAGCGGTGTATTACTACCAATCCGCTCTCCATGAACTGGGGCACTGGACCGGCCATCCAGCACGCCTTAACCGTGAGTCGTTGATGCAGGGCATCAAGGACGGGTTTGGCTCTGAGGAGTATGCCCGTGAAGAGCTTCGAGCCGAGATCTGCTCAATGATGCTGGGCGAGATATTGGGGATTGGTCACAGTCTCGAACGACATGCTTCCTATGTGGGTTCCTGGGTCAAGGTGTTGCGGGAAGACCCCAAAGAAATTTACCGTGCGGCAGCAGATGCCCAGAAGATCTCGGATTACATTCTTGATCTTGCCGGGGAGCAAGATGAGGAATCGCATGTTGAATGCCTGACGGATTCTGCAACTGAAACGGGTGATGTCCCTGATCTTTCAAGCAGCACTACAGCCGTGACTCGGGAACAGCTTTTGCTTTTTGGATAGGAGGTAGTGAAAATGATTCGTCGTTACATCAAAAGAAAGGTGATTATGCCCTTGCTGTGCATGGCAGCATTTAATGCTTACAACATGCGCACGGATATCTGGGACTTTTTGAAGTCAACGACCAGTGTTGTATTTCAGGACAAGATTGCTCACTTGCCTGAAAATGCAGACAAGTGAGGCCTGTCAGCAAACTGGAACTTCTGTGGTGTTCAGAGCATTCATTGTGCAGTTACGAAGCTTTTCCAGATCAGTTGTCAGCACTGGCTCAATCGGCCCGGTGGGAATACGTCCATCCACGATACACCCGGTGGCAACCATTATTCTGTCGAATGCATCATCACTAAGTCCTATTAGCACCGCAGCACGGCAGGCGTCATCAGGCAAGTGCATTATTCCTGTTCTTACCCTTGCAACCAGAACAATCGGCGAGTAATCTATCCCCTTGGAGTTGATGAGAGCCCATTCCGGATGCAGCTTCATCTGATCACCCAGCTCCTTCAACTTCCTGATTGACTGATCGAATTCGAACAGGAATCTGTCAAATGACATCTCAAGCTTGGACAAGTTGAATTGTGTATATGGACTGGTCACGTGTGTGGTGTTCTCCTGCAGGTTTCAATGGCTGATCTTCAGGACAGTCTGAATTCACACAAGACTTTTATCTGAACAATCGCAATTATTGCATGGATTGGGTTTATTGGCATGCTTTGACAAGCTGTAGCTTATGTCAGTCAGGGAAGCGACGGGATTGCACTGCTTCGAGAAAGGCAGGGTTTTCACGACGAAGCTGCAGGGAGAGTTGCTTGTGCTCCTGTGCCTTCTTGCGATCCTTGATGCGGAAGTAAACCTGTGACAGCAACGCCAACCCCAGGTCTGCCAGCGGCTAGCCTGGAAATCTCACCAATGGGTTGAGAATGAGCCTTCAAATCGTATATAATATATTTGTTATCAGCATCTTACACAGATTTCTGCGTCCGAAGCGCCGTAGCGTGTCATTGGGCCGAGCGGTGTAGAAAGTATTGGAAAGATCATAGAAAACAATTGTGTCGGGAATGTCCAGCAGCAGCCGTTCCCGTAGGAACAGCCCCTGCTGGAGGGATTGGCGGTGCTTCCACAGCAGATCATTTATACGGTAGAGCTTGGATAAAGAGAGGCCTTTACCGCCGTCAAGAGCAAGCAACCCCAGTGTTGTGCTGTCATCCTGCAGCCAACGGAGTGCCTCACGCTCGCTGGCAGGATTGATCATTTTCGCCACCACCAGTGCCACCGCAAGGCGGCTGTCACGAGCACTTACACCCAAGCTCCGCAGCAGCTCCTGGAAGCCAAGTTCTTCCAAGGCCTGCAAGCAAATCCGCTCGCAGCCTACCGAACGGGAGTCCTCCTGGTCCAGCGTGTCAAGATCAACAGTCGCGCTCCTGTCGTCCCGTGCTGTAGCTGCCTGTCTGCCGGGTTGGAATCCACGAGCATGCAGTCTGCGGACAAGATCCTCCGCGGCTGCCATAATGTCTGCTGCGGGAGAAAACAGAGGCCTCTGGCCGTCCAGGAGCTGCTCGGCAAGGTCAGCGACCTGTTTCCAGTTTTCCTTTGGTACCCGCTAATCGGTTCCGAGATTTAATAGGGTTTTCTGCTGAACCTTGTCACCGCTACGCTCGGAATGTACCAGGCGGTGGCTGTAACCTGGCTTGTCGCCGGTGGTATGAGTTTTGGTAGTTCTGATGTACATAACTGCTGGTTGGGTGGCCTGTAATAGCAGCCTTACAGGAGTGCAGGGGGAAATGCAAGAAGAAAATGCCTATATTGGAACATTTTGGCACTACAAATGGGACTCAGACAGTAATTAGGCGAACATAAGACGAATAAATGCCCTTGAAACACGGAAAAACGGCGATTAGCGTCTGAAATCAACCTGACATCGACAGGGTTCTAATCCTGTTAAGATGCTTTTGACGAACCAAGGTTAAGACGTTTGGAACTGTATGGTAATTTTAGAAATGGATCCGCAACCTGCTCACTACGCCGCCCGTCTCGATGTGGACTACCCTGACAAGCTCGACCGCCTGACAACGCTGTTCCGTTTGGTCTGGTCCATCCCGATCGTCGTCATCGCCAGTCTGGTTTCGACCGTCAGCAGGGTAGTAGTCGACGATGGCGGCAAGGTCGTCGAAGAGGCTAGTGGCATCAGCGGCAGCCTCGTGCTCGCCACTGCCCTGATGATCGTCTTCCGTCAGTGCTATCCGCGTTGGTGGTTCGATTTCGTGCGCGAGCTGATCCGGTTCGGGGGACGGGTGTTTTCCTATCTCGCGTTGCTCACCGACCAGTATCCATCGACAGTCGACGAACAGGGGGTGCATCTGGAGGTTGACTACCCAGATGTCAAACGCGACCTTAACCGCTGGCTTCCGCTCGTCAAGTGGCTGTTGGCGTTTCCGCACTATGTTGCGCTATTGTTCTTGAGTCTGCTCGCCATCCTGGCGGTAGCCGCAGCCTGGTTTTCCATACTGCTGACCAGACGCTATCCACGTTCACTGTTCGACTTCGTTGTAGGAGTCTGGCGCTGGGGACTGCGAGTAGGAGCCTACGCATTCCTGTTGGTGACCGACCACTACCCGCCGTTCAGTCTGCGTTAACGCCGCTGACGGAAGGGTCCCCGGTACTGTTGAATGACGAGCAGAGCGTGCATTGCACGGTGGACTGGGCCTTGTGGCAGTAGGCCCGGCGGGTGCCCATGCCCAAGCTTGATCATCCCTGGTGTCAATGTGATTTAGCGCCAGAGTAGCAGTGCAGCTTGACCAGGAGATATGTTGTGAGCCATTGCCTGGCAGTTGAGCGGCAAGTAGCGGTCAGAAAAATCGCATCGTGTAGGTAATTCGGACTCCTCGTCCCATTTCAGGGGCGAGATCCTTGATGTACGAGGAGTGATTCCTGTAGAGCTTGTCCCCAATGTTGAAGACATTCACTGCAAACTGGTGTGCAACGTGGGGTTGTGCATGTGTACAGGATGCCTTGAGGTTCATGACAGAGTAACCGTTCGTGGGTAACTCGTTGTTGAAGGTGTTGTGCTGGGCACCAGCTAGAATCAATTCCGGATGAATTTCAATACATTTGTGGTTGAGATGAAATCCTAGTTTGGTCCGCATTGGCGGGATACGAGGCAAGGGAGTATTGGTTGCAGTGGACCTGGCATCAACATAGTCGAGTCCCAGATTCAGCCATAGATCAGGGTGGATTCCGATATCGAGGTTGGCTTCTGTCCCGATATAGCGTGCATCCAGACGTGTGAACTCGATTACTTGAAAGTTGGCTGCAACTTCTCCAGTGGCAAAGGGGAAGATGAAGTCTGCAAAATTGTACTGGAAAAAATTTACTTCTCCCTTGATGTTTTTGTTTGAGTGCCGCAACGAAAAATCAAAGCCATTGCCGGACTCGGCCTGCAGGGAAGGGTTCCCGACCTCAAATGCCAGGGTTCCGACATGCGGCCCATAGTTATACAACTCCTCCAAGGCTGGTGGGCGGTAGCTGTGGGAGATGTTGGCCACGAAGACACCGTTCTTCCACAAATCTGTATGGATACCAGCCGAGGCCGACACTCCAGAGAAGGTGCGCTTGATGGCAGCAGGTATTACTTCATCAGCATGGTTATTATCGAAAGCAAACTCTGCAATACCTTCTTCAGCGTGACCATGGCTCTCACCGCGTTTGGCGGAAAGGGGATTATAGCTTTGTCTCTCAAGCCTGGCTCCGAACTGGAACTTCACTTGTTCCAGCTCAACCTCTTCAAGTGCAAAGAGGGCGAACCCGGTTTGGCTGATGGGAGGTGAGAGTGCCTCTTCCCCCATTGCTGAGTAATCCCTGTTAATGCCCCAGATCCCAAAACGGCCACTCCAGGGGCCTTTCTTGCGTTGATCGAAAAGGGCACGATACACGGATTGATTGTTATCGAACGTGGTTGCGACCTCGCTTTCATTTTCTGAAAGGAACTCGAGTTCCTTGTGGTTCCAGCGGGTATAGGAAAGCTTGATGTTGATATTTTCGACAGGTTTCAAGTAAGCCGGATTCCTGTATCCAAGAGTCAAGCGGTAGCCTTGTCGAGTGCTGTCAAGTGAGACTCGTTCAATACCTTCCTCATGTTCTGCTTCTTCCTCGTCTTCATTCATTTCAAGGTCGTCAAATTCACCGTGCAGTTCATGGGCAAACGGTATGCCATAGCGTCCCTTATCAATTTTCATACTGGCGCTGAAGTACATGTTCTCGCTGTACCAGCCGAATCCTCCAGAACCGTTCTGCATCCTGGTTCGTGAGTTGAAGATTGGGCCTTCAGGCGTGCGGTAATCGCCTGAGTGAGTACTTGCTGCTGTCAGCCAGAGCATCCAGTTTCCTTTGCCGTACTCGAATCCAGCGTTTCCACTCGCCAGGGAGTTTGCTGTACCCCCTGAACCTGTCAGGAACCCACGCAATCCTTGATGGGGGTGACTATGGATTTCATGATGGCGACTTATGGCATTCACTGTTCCACCGATTGCATTGCCACTGTAGAGTAGTGTTGCCGGACCCTTCACGATTTCAAGGCGCTCGATTTGCCCAATCTGGATCATCTCGCCGTGATCACCCGATGAGGATGAAAGTGTTCCTGTACGGATGCCATCTTCCATGATCAGGACACGGTCACCATCAAATCCACGAATAATTGGCCTGGATGGTCCAGGACCGAAGCCCCGTTTGGCAATACCGGTTCCAACCTGATGGTGAAGTGCCTCCCCTAGTGACACGTCCTGGATAGAAGTCAACTCCAGGGTATTAAGGGACTCGACACTGTTGAAAGAGTCAAATGAATGCTCATGCTTCTCGGAGGCAGTAATGGTGACTTCATACTGATCCTTAATGATCGAAAGTTGGAAATCAACTATTGTGACATGATCCCGAGCAACGGTGACGGTCTTTGCAGCTTCAGTAAACAGACTATCCATATGTGCCATGAGGTGGTAGTTACCAGCAGGTACATTTTCGAAAGTGTAGGAGCCGTCTTCTGCGCTGGTGGTAGCGCGACCGAGTTCGAGCAAGACCACGCTGGCATTGTGCAGTTCTGTACCAGTCTGCTCGTAGGACACAGTCCCCCGGATACTTCCTGCTGATTGTGCATACAGGGGAAGCGCTAGTACAGATACTAGGAAGACTGCTACTGACCACTGCCTTGCACGCTTCAGTGAGACTTGAAGGGTCTTGTTGAGTGAACGTTTGTGCAACCAGACGATATTATTCATTTTGGAACCCTCTTTATTAAAACCCAGTTCTCCTAATCAGGTTAATACACGCAGAAGAGTGAGCCAATAAACTCACAAGACTACTATGTCAATGTTGAATTGAAAGAAGGTTCCGGCTGGCGTTTTCGGGATTAGAAACTGAGCATCTTGATGTGCTCCCTGACCGTGTAATCGACTGTCCTGTAACCCCATTGGGACGGGGGCGCTTGCCGGTAAATGAGCGGAAATACACAAGACTCATCTTGCTAATGCCCGGTATGAGTTCGAGGCGTCGCGGTCAATCTCGTGGTACCGGTGAATCAGGAATGCAACTTTTCTCTGTCAATGACGGAAGACCCCAAGATAACAACTATATTCTCGATAATATTGACTCCAATATGCAGATGATGAACTCGCCGGGAATCTCTTCGCCAATGGATGTGATTCAGAAGTTCAAGGTTGCCAAGAACACTGGATCTGAATTTGCTCGTTCTGCCAGTGCAAATATCAACATGGTAATGAAGTCCGGAACCAGTGAATTACACGGCACGATTTACGAATTCTTGCGGAATAGTCAATTTGATGCGAGTGAGTTCTTTTTTAACCGCAACAGGACTCCTGATTCCTCAGAGAAACTTCCTTTCAACCTGAATCAACAGGAGCAGTGGCAAACTGCACAAGGAATCTCGGGACGAGTCCTGAGATCTTCTTATGTATTTGAGCGTAACTGCTAGACCTTAACAGGGTTACAAATCAGGATCGTTTCATTAACTGAGCCAGATTGCCCCCAAATATTGCTATTGCATCCTGCTGGGGTATTTGCAATTGGTGAAGTGCTTTGCATTGGGCTGTGAATACCTCCTGGTTCCAGCCGCGGGGAAAGAAGGAGGAGTCAGAACCAAACAGGAGACGATTTGGCCCAACGACATCCAGTGCACGGGCAAAGACCTCGGACAAAGTGGGTTGCGGCAGCATATACCTCGTCCAGTTGTTGCTGCTTGAAGTATCGAGGTAGACATTCGGGGCAATACTGGCAAGCATCAACGCCTCCCGAAAATAGCCGGCACCAAAGTGTGGAATCACAAACTTCACGTCAGGGTACTCCGAGGCAATGAGTTGCAGGTCCATAGGATTCGAAAAACTCATGTCGAACCTTGATGGCAGTCCCAGTTTGTTTCGTACTCCAACGGTCAGTGTTCCCATGTGGACAAACACTACCCTGTCCGATGCTTCCGCAACCAGCTTGTACAAGGGTGCTAACCGCTCATCCTGCACAGAAAACTTATGCATAGCCGGGAACAGGCAAACTCCCTGCAATCCAAGCTCTTCGAATGCTCGACGTGCTCGTTGCAGCGCATCCCCTGCAAGAGGATTGAGCATAAAATATCCGTAGAACCGCTCCGGGTATGTTCTGACAGCTTCAGCTGAGGAATCTTCATCACCAGGGATACTGGCCATCAAGACGGTTTTGGAGATGTCATGGTCGTTCAGTTCGGCGACCCATTGTCTGGCTAACTCAGGATTGTTTTGGGGAGGGATTGTCCAACCCAGCGAGTCGATCATACCAACGATATCCGGTGTTCCTTTTTGTTGGGCGAGAGCCTGAAAGAAAGAGTAGGAGAACAGGTGTGCGTGTGCATCCTCAATGTCAATATTGCCCCAAGGTGTCTGCATCCAAATAACTCGATCCCGTTATTCCAGGTGGCTCAGATAGATCATAATCTCCCACCGGCAATGGCTGGAACGAAGTGCACTTCAGAGTCTTCAGCAACTTCATCAATCAGCCCTAATGTACTGATTTCACCGTCGATGGCAACAGACAGGTTGGCTCGCAGCTTTCCCTGACCTACCAGCCGTGTGCCCAACTCCGGATATTGAACTGTGATATTCTTCACGAGTTCTCGAACGGATGTGCCAGTAACCTGAAGTTTTTGTTGACCGTCTGCCAGTGGCTGCAGCATTGTCGGTATGAAAACAGTGGCCACGAACCTTATCTATGATAGTGCAGCCCTTCGCTGCAAGGACTTTGTACGAGTTCCAGATTGTCCAGATCACAAAAGGGCTCGTTCTATTCCCCACCAGAGTCCAATGACTCCAATCACTGCCGAGCAGGGAATCACTACCATCTTGCGATAGTTCAGAAGGTGATGGAATCGCCCGACGAGCATGAATGCCAGGGCGACAACACTTAGTTGCCCGATTTCAACACCCAGATTAAACGCCAGCAGAGCTGCTAGGAAACGATCCTGTGGCATGCCTAGCCCGGAAAGGACACTCGAGAATCCCAGCCCATGCAACAAGCCGAATCCGAACACAAGCACTAGACGCCATGGTTTCAGAGTAGATGTAGCGATGTTTTCGATGGCAACCCAACTGATGGACAGCGCGATGAGAGTTTCTACAAGTTGCCCTGGTAGAGAGATAAACCCCTGCATTGAGAGCATCAGTGTCACGGTGTGGGCAACAGTGAATGCCGAAATCTGGTACAGCAGAATCCGCCAGGTTGTACTGAGCAGGAACAATCCGAGAACGAACAGGATGTGATCCAGCCCCTTGGGAACGATGTGTTCGAAGCCCAGTTTGATGTACGACCACCAGACATCCGATTGAGGTGAGCGCGAAAGACTGCCTGTGAGAGGAAAGGATGAACTGGCCTGGTCCGGTTCGATCAGGAGCGTCAAGGAATTCCGGTCTGTTGGAGTGATGATCTCAAGCGAGACTGTCTTGTACCTGCTGTGGGCTCGGAATACTCCCGTCTGTGCATTTCCTGGAAACTCCCCGCGAAGCCGTGCCAAGGTTCCGAGCATGGTGGGCGGGTCTGCTGAAATTGCTGCGGGGGTTCCCTGATGTGGGAAAGACACTTCAAATGCGCTGTCAGCACCATCACAGAGAATTTGGATTTCATTTCTGATAGACTGCCGTGCACTTTCGATGGCTTCTTCAAGTTCCCCGGCAGACAGTCCCTGCATGAGTTGGGAGACTCTTGTCGAATCGGTATCCAGTGGTAACCCTAGAGCAAGGGCATCGATATCCAATCCGATATCGACTTGATAGTTGCCATTGCCAAGGATTACGAATGTTACTGGCGTAATTGTGAATTCATGCGCTTTTGCATGGATTGCAGGGAATAGGAGTACAAGGAGAATGTAACAATACCCTCGACAACATCTCCTGGAAAGTTTCAAATGACAGCTGTTTAGTAGAACTCGCAAGGGGGGAGTGTGCACCCGTTAGCGTTTGGATGCTTTCTGTAAAAGCCTGGCTGTGACTTCGTGTCCATTATTGGATGCAAATGAAAAAGCAGTATCCCCGTCAATATCTTTCAGGTCAGGGTCAGAGCCATGCTTGAGCAGTGATTGAATATTGTCGGTTTGCCCTTCCGCTGCAGCAAACATTAGCGCAGACCATCCCTCTCCGTTGTCTGTAATGTTGACTTCAGCACCATGTGCAAGCAGGGTCTCGATTGCCAGGGTGTTTGGTCCAGTGGCTGCGTACATCAGGGCAGTCCGTCGGTTCAGGTCCCTCAGGTTTGGATCGGCACCGTTCTCACAGAGCAAGCGGACTGTTTCTGTGTGTCCATCAAAGGAAGCCAGCATCAAGGCTGACCGACCTTCCTCATCCAATACATTGACATTGACGTGAGGAATTAGTGACTTGATCGCAGTAGTGTTTCCCTCAAAGGCAGCATCGAAGAATCCCTGTGGGCCTTGCCCTGCAGAACTGGTTGCTTGTTCTCCTGTGACAGTTTCTTTAATTGAGGTAGTAGAGGAACAGGAACACAGAAGGAATATGACTGCCAGTGGGCGGCATATTTTTGGTCGGCAAGTCACAGTTGTTGGAGTCTAACAAATTTAGTGTTTACTCAACGCCAAGCTTGTTCCCTGCCATCAATCCACCGTCAACGTTTTGTACCGTTCCAGTGATCCAGCGGGATTCGTCAGAAGCAAGAAACAGCACGTAATTAGCAACATCTTCGGGTGTACCAATCCGTCCAAGTGGATACAAGCTGAGGAGCTTTTCGTACCCGGTAGGAAACTGTTTCCAGTAGCCCATGGAGGCGTTGGTGGCTATTGTCCCTGGACAGATGATGTTGGAGCGAATATTCCATTCCGCATATTCGGAAGCTACCAGACGCATCATTGAAATCAACCCGCCTTTGGCAGCCGTATAGGCGGTTTCACTGACAGCTCGCACTGCATTGACACTTGAGATCGAAATGATGCTCCCGTCTTGCTGCTCTTTCATCATTGGCAGGGCATGCTTTGTACACAGAAAAGGGCCTTTCAGGCATACGTCCAGGGTTCGTGTCCAGTCCTGCTCCCGGAGGTCGGTAATAGTTGTGTCGTTGAAAGCTGCAAATGCATTATTCACCAAAATATCCAGGTGTCCAAATGATTCATGGGTGTGCTGCATCATCTTGACCACGGCTTCTTCATTACTGATATCGGCAACATGAGAAATAACAGAAAGATTCATTGAATCAAACTCTTGAGCAAGGGCATCTGCAGACTTACAAGAGATGTCATTCACCATTACCCGACAGCCTTGCTGAACCAACAGTCGGACAATTGCTGAGCCAATACCACCCCCTGCACCTGTAACCAGGGCTGTTTTTCCTTGCAGTTTTTGATCCATGGAAATTGCAGATTACACCATATGCCGGTTGTTTATCCCGTTAGGCCAGCAGGAGTGGCACAGGATTTGATTTTCGGAAACCTTGAATGGCTGCTAGTCTGAAAAGTGGAGGAATGGCCGAGTGGTTGAAGGCGGCGGTCTTGAAAACCGTTAGGCCCGTGAAGGTCTCGGGGGTTCGAATCCCTCTTCCTCCGCCACGACTAGTCCGTATCTAATTGAAATAGATACGTTTAAATGTCAGAAGATCATACTGAGCACCCTTTCGACCACCCTTTGCGGATTCAGTGCTTGTCGTCGAATTTCGGCTCCATGCCCGAGGGATCTCTGTCCCCAAGCCATTCAGTTCCGGCTCGAATTGCGCTATGAGGGCAAAACAGGCGGGCACTACGAAGAATTACTCGCTACCGAATTCCACAGCGCGGCCTTGAGTCGTTTCGCAGGAGGAGTACGGTTCGACTTGGAAGAGCTGCACTATTAGGGACAGCTTTAGCTCTTGCCGGACGCGATCGGCAAGGCAGAATAGAGTACAATTGCGATGGGGATTATAACGAATAGTCACATTTACCCTTGACAACGCCGGCCGGAATATGTTATCCTATAGTCACATAAGGGGGTTGGCATGGCACGCAAGGCACCGGGCAAGTCTCACCGTAAAGGACTGACACTGCTACAGATAGCGGACATGTTCCGTGAGGAGGATGTAGCGAAAGCATGGCTGGCCGAGCAACGCTGGCCGGATGGACCCAAGTGCCCGCATTGCGGCACGAAGGATGTCCAGTCGAACATCAAGCACAAGACGATGACGCACCGGTGCCGAAGGTGCGAGGGCAAGCCCATGTTCTCGATCAAGACAGGCACGGTCATGGAAGGCTCGAACCTCAAGTACCGTGTGTGGGCGGTTGGCATCTACCTGTTCACGACGAACATCAAAGGAATCTCCAGCATGAAGCTGCACCGTGAGGTAGTGATCAGCCAGAAGGCGGCTTGGTTCATGCTGGTCTCGCAAGGCGTTCGAATTCGCTGGTCCTCGAGATTGACGAGACCTACATTGGCGGCAAGCAAGAACAGCCGAACCACATCCGGAACTGACAGGGCGCGGGCCTGTCGGCAAGACCGCCGTTGTGGGCGCGAAATCGAGATACGAATACTGCCAAGGTTGTCACGTCCACCGACAAGGAAACGCTCCAAGGTTTCGTGAAGGACTACGCGGATCTCCAAGCGACCGTCTACACGGACGACGGGCTGCCTATGAGGGCGTGGATCGAGAGTACGAGACGGTCAAGCATTCTGTCAGCGAGTACGTTCGCGGACAGGCGCACACCAACGGGGTCGAGTCGTTCTGGTCCATGCTCAAGCGCGGCTACTACGGGACCTATCACAAGATGTCTCCGAGCACCTGAATCGCTACGTCAAGGAGTTCTCAGGACGACACAACATTACCGTTGACCAGACAGGCGTGGTTGCAGGCATGGACGGCAAGCGGCTCAAGTACAAGACGCTTCAAGGACACCGGCTTCAAGTCCGGTGCGCGATTGCATCTGAACGTCAAGAACCGCACGCTCTTTACCGGGGACAACCTAGACGTGCTGCGTGGTATCAACTCGGATTCGGTAGACCTGATCTACCTGGATCCGCCCTTCAACTCGAACAAGACGTATGAAGCGCCAATCGGCTCGGAGGCTGCTGGAGCCGCATTCAAGGACGCATGGACTCGACGATGTCGATATAGCGTGGATCGGAATCCTGGCGGACAAGGAACCGGCACTGGCATCCATCATAGGTCAGCGGGGCTTTCCCACGGCAAGGGCATGCCAGCCCTCTACGGAAGGCAGGAGGGTCAGATGCAAGCACCATTGACAGTGGACCACATCACACGAAGGGCGGAACCGACCACCTGGACAACCTCCAGATGCTGTGCGGGGCTTGCTCGTCCCGATTGACCAAGCTACTTTCGTCGCGAAGCTGAAGGCGCAAGGAATCCGAGACTGAAGGGGTACGAGGAACAATGCCGAAGGAGCCCAAGCGACCCAAGCCTATCGAGATCGAGTTGCCGCACCACGCCTACCAGCCGAGCGGAACTGCGTGAGGAGTTCAACATGCCTGCTGCCAGTCTCCAGACAGTCCGCAAGGCGTTCTTTCGTCCAGTCACTGTTCAGAGAAAGTGACAGGACGGCCGGCGTTGTTAAGGGTAAATGTGACTATTCGTTATAATCCCCATTGCGATCACCGCGTTCCAGCTCGCCAATCAAGGTAGAGGCCACCGAATTTTGGCATTAAAAGCGCGGAACTAGTTGCCTTAGTGTTGCGCTGGTACCCCGGCGTGCCCGAAGCACGTTTACAGCCTCGGTCAACATCCTAGAGCGGCACCGAGGCAGCATCTTCCGTGTGAGCGCTTCCACTGGCGGGAGATTCTGTATGTGTACCTTCGGCTCCCCCTCGAAGGAGTGTCAAGTGATGCTCAACAGACGCTCGATTTCGCTGTCTTGGAAGGTCTCGATTCCATGACACTTGTTGTTGTAGAAGTAGTACCGATGTTCCCTACCCGGCGAATTGCTCCATGCATGCGCGATCTTTCTTGTTGTTGGATAGGTCCCCTTGCAGATAGTTGGACTGGTGGCAGTCGCGAGCAGGCAATCGATTCCAAGATCTGAACCGTCCAACGATTCTGGCCACGAGATATCGAGGCAGCCGGATTTATCTACCACGGGAATCTCGTCCGTAGCGCGATCCAGGTTTGCGTAATAGCGCTCGTTAGAAACAAACCGGGTCCAAGAGCGTAGAACTTCGCTGGGCAAGTCGAGCCCTGGTCGCTGTCGAATCGCAATGCATCCCCATCTCGCCGAAATGCGATGGCGGGGCTTGCCGCTGCTGCATCGTTCGGCTGTCCAAAGAAACTCGGCTCCCTCACAGAGCTTTTGCGATCGAAGCGGAGCAACTATTGCACGGCCGTACTGCTCCTTGCTAAGACATCCAGAAATTACCATGGTGTTTCAGTTTCCTCGGGATGAGGAACGGCGCCCGTAACGGATCGGAGCCTTGACAAGTTTTCGAGTGTCCCAGTCGAGACGATCTTGACGCCATTCTCGCCTACGGCATTTAGTGTCCCAACACAAGGATCAGATGATGAGTACACCAAGCTTCATCTGTGTATTTGTCCTGTCAGGTGCAACCGTTGCGGATTCGAAGAGTTCGGTGATAGATCCGCATGGCCAACTGCCTGACTTGTAATTCCACTGCCGTCTCCCGAGGTCAGACTAGACTCCGTATCGGGTCCACCCATTCTGCTTCGACGCCGCCCCGTGAATACTCTACTCCAATTCTTGATTCAGAGCCCACGCCAAGAACCATAACTTGCCCAACACGCGAGCTTCCGAATCGGAAGCGGCCCTTCTTGGTGGGTCCGACCTTGGGACCTGCCTAACGCTCTAAACGCTCATGAGCTCTTGAACAATCTCGTTTGTGCTCGGATTGGTGAGCGTCTCGTCGATGGGCGGCTGCGGGGCGGCCCCGGGTCGAGGAGCGGCCAAACTTTTCGTCCAAACAGCAGCATTGCTATCATTTCCGGCATCTCAGCACTGCTTGGCCATTCGACTCCGGTGATCACCCTTTCCGGAATCTCGTCCTGTCGAAGTACAGGTTGGACTTACTTGGCGCTACCGCAATCCACTGTTTGATGCAAGACCGACCAGAACTTCGTGATTTAGACCGTGACGGTTGACTATGAGCGCCGTGCAGCTTTCTATTTCCCTCAGTGGCGGTTGTGCGACGTTGAACGGAAACAGGTGTGGGCCTTGAAGCAAGCCAATAGATGACTGCTGTCGCTCGACTTTGGCAAACAGAAGAGCTTGGATGGCCCAAATGGAGAGCGGGATGTCGTTTACAGAGGATCTGTCAGCTGCACTATAGACTCCTCTTTCATTGGTCTCTTGCAGCACATCCCAGTCGATGAATGCCCGTAGAACACGCCTAGTGGCACGGGATACCGTCTCACGCTCACCCATCTGCTCCCGGACTCTGCGCTGCACGTGAGCGGCTGCTGCAGAACCCTGCAAGCGTATGAGCCGTCCGGTTGCATCAGCGACTCTTCCAAAGAATGGGTATACCGCCATACACATGCACCAATGCACAAGCTTTCGTTCATTCGGATGCAATCTCTGAAGAATCTTAAGGCCTTCGTCACGTAGTTCTTGCAACTCTCTCGGGACCGACATCCAGACCTTCATCAGGATTGTTATAGCCTTATCTCGGTTACCTCGTTCTGGGTCATTTCCGACAGATAACTGTTCTTTCAACCGTTCATTCAGAACCGAGATAATCTCATATCTCGAGTTTCCTGCTAGAACCAAATTGGTAGTGTATTCAAGCCACTCAAGCCGAATTCTCTGGCTGAATAGGCTCAATGAGGCCAGCATTACGGTGATGTTCTACGAAGGCGCGCGATTCCACGAGCAGCGCTTCAAAGAGTACGGCTCCCGACTCGAGCACATCGCCGACCTGGTTCGTGACGGCCTCAAGATTTCCGTTGAGCAATACGACGAGGCCAGGCGCTACATCGACGAGTGCAAGACCAGAGTATCCGAGCTCTACAAGGCCACGCCGGTGATCCTGGTGCCGGCCGCCATGGGTCCGGCCTCATTGGGCTTGTCATCAACCGGCGACCCCAGAATGAACGCCCCGTGGACCGCCATGGGCACGTCGGCCATCACCATCCCGATGCCGGTTGCGAATGGTTTGCCGCTGGGGCTCCAACTCACCGCCGAGCACGGACAGGATGCAAGAGTGATCCGCACCGCTATGAGAGTCGAAGGAATGGTGAGCACACGCGGGATAAGGGCTCTCGCTGGGATCATCGCTGCGAAGGTGCGCCCTAAGCTGCTGATTGTGGTGCGAAGCTCTCCACAATAATTTCGTCTTCGTGCCGACGTGCCCGAGCCAGATCATAAGCGGCCTGCATCCGGGTCCAGGTATCGGCCGTTGACCAGCCAGCCTTCTCGAAGCGAATCGCCATCTCGGGCGACACACCGGCTTGCTCATTGACCAGGCGAGAGAAAGCCGCGCGGCTCACGCCGAGCTTCTTGGCCGCCTCCGTGACAGTGAGGCCGAGCGGCTCCAGACAGTCAATCCTCACCGACAGGCCGGGGTGCGGGGGATTCTTCATCGGCATCGTTCTCTTCCTTTTTTCAGTGATAATCGATCAGCTCAACATCGTGCACATCGCTGCCTTCAAAGCGGAACAGGATCCGCCAGTTGGCCTTGACCGTCACGGCCCAGTAGCCCTTCAGGTCACCCTTGAGCGCGTGCAGCCGCAAGCCCAGCACGCGCATCGCATCAATCCCTTGCGCGGCGTCCAGCCGTGCCAGAATTGTGCGGACCTTGTCAAGTAAGTCCGGACGGATTCCGCTCGCCTCACCGCGTTCGTAAAGGCGCTTAAGTCCGCGATGCTGAAAGCCACATATCATTCAAGTGTATAGCGTAACGCGTCACGCGTCAATCGACGAGCCGCTGGGAGCAGAGGGGCACCGGCAAGAATGCGGTCCGCGATCAGAGCCCGTACAACTCGGAGCACGGTTTGCAACTCGGCGTCAGTCTTAGGCGCCCGGCCAGACTCCGAACACAACAGCCACTTGACGCGGAAAGCCCTCCGAGAGCACACGGACCGCCCCCGGAACCCAAGATGTGTTGTCAGCAGGACCCAGTTCGGCAGGAAGAGCCGCAACTTTCAAGAGCGCCACCAGCTCCCGGTTCTGTTCGGATGTTCGCCCCTCACTCCCAGGTCAGATAGGCAAGACTAGTATTGTCCTTGACTAAAATGCCCTCGGGCCGCACCAAAGGCGTCGCATACGTCAAGTTGTCAGACACCTGATAGGTCTGCAGCAGCACGAAAGCGCTCCCGCTGGCGCGGGCGACGATCAACTCGCCGTTGTTCTTAAGCAGCAGCAGCAGATCGTCCGCAATGAAGATCACGGCATTGTCGCCTTGTCTCGGCTCGCTGGTCCAGAGCGTTTTTCCGCTCTCCGAGTCCACGCAGAAAAACGTGCCCCGGTCGCGGTTGGTGAACCCGAAAATCAGATTGTCCTTTCGCACCGGAGAGCTGAACCGCATGGTCAGTCCACTAATCTGCCAGGCCTTCTCGGTCGTCCAGGAGTTATTGGCTCGGTTCACCTGCACCAACATTGTGCCGGGATCGCCCGCCAGTACCACCCGCTGTCCGAAGCGAAGCGGGGTGGGAATGTTCATGCCGCTGCGTCCCGGGAAATCGATCTGCCAAAGCAGTTCCCCCGATGCCAGAGCAAGGCCGACGGCGTACTTCTGCGTAAGCGTGACCACCTGCTTGACGCCGTCGATCTCGAAGATCATCGGAGAAGCGTAGGCCGGGCCGTCCCCTTTCCAGATCCATTCCTGCTCTCCGGAGTCGGCTTGGTAGGCGACCACGGCCCCGTCATCGTTGGTCCCCACGAGCACCACGACGAGGCCGTCCTCGGCCACTGGCGACATCGATGTGCCGAAGCGCGGCCAAGTGCCGCTGAAATCCTGCGAGTATTCCTTCCGCCAAGCGAGTCTGCCCGTGGCGGCATCGAAGGCCGAGAGAATGCCGGAGATCCCGAAGGTATAGAACTTGCCGTCGTAGTAGAGCGGAGTGGACTTGGGACCCTTTCCATGGCGGGCTGCCGACTGCGTCGGCTCGTAAGGCACCGGATAGCTTTGCCTCCACAGGACCTTGCCGGTTTCGAAGTCCAGACTCATCGCGACCTCATCGTCGCCCTGGCGAGTAAACTGGAGAATACGGCCGTCGGCAAGCAGAGGAGATGCGTAGCCCTCTCCGACTTCCACCTTCCACCGCGTGGTCAGTTCCGCCGGCCAACTCGCTGGCGCGTTGACCTCCACCACGCCGTCTCGATCGGGCCCTCGCCATTGCGGCCAATCCTGAGCCCAAAGACTATGGGCGGAGAGGAGACCAACAGCGCACGCCAGAAGTGACAGAGACAGACGAGCCATGCTATTCATCCTCATTTCCTCCTCCTTGGACCTACCCAACATCGGTTTCCGAGAGCCTGCACAAGGGAAGCCGCGGCACGGTTTAGTATATACCCAACCGCGGCGAATTCGCCTCCTGATTCCCCGCAACCACCGCAGGAGATATGGACTTGGCGGCTTTCGGCTTCGAGCGGTCAACAGAATCGGAAGGGATTCTGGGTGGTGACCGTCACTTGGTACAGGACCCTCTCGACGACGCTCATTTCCCGACCCTTGTTGGCCCGCCCGATTTTCAGAGGCTGTGGGCGCTGAACAGAGCTTGACGGCGCTCAGATTTGTCGGTAGAACCAACTGACCGGACGTGTAGGGGTGTGTTCGATGCGTCCTGCGTTGGGGTACTGAGAGGAGTGCCTCTACTGCGGGGCACAACGCACATCGTTTAGTTGCCGGCCAGGTTCCGGGCATAGGATCCGGTGGACAGATGTTCAACGGACTGTTTGGCAAGACGGCGACGGTCATGGTCAGCACCGTCGGCCGCAACATCATGCAAGGTCCTGGAGTGGTCAATCTGGACTTCTCGCTGTTCCGTAACTTCGACATCCGAGAAGGAATGAGGTTGCAGCTCCGGATCGAATCATTCAACTTCACCAACACGCCACAGTACGTGAATCCCAGTGGGAATTTCTCAAGCAGCACGTTTGGCGAAGTCACCAGCACGTCGCCGAGTTTGTCCGATCCTCAAGCGAGGCGGTTCCAGCTTGGCCTGAAGCTGATCTTCTAACTTCGAACCGAAACTAGGTTGACTGGGGCGTCTTGGCTCGCGGGCCTTACCGCGGGCCGGGCGCCTCAGCGGCCCACTGTCCGCGTTTCCGCCCTTCTCCGCGAGCCTTCCGCCAGAGCCCACACCCGCTGAATCGAGCCCCGGGCTGCGACTAACCACGATCGGGACCACCCTGGTTGTTGATCGGCCGCGGCAGCCGTACTACACTGAACGGTTCGTGGCGTGTTCGCCACACCATCTGAAAGGAGACTTGTAATGAGCTTGAGAGCAATACGGTACGGGGCGGCGGCCATGGTCGTAGTCTTCGCCTGCCTTTTTTCCGCAGGTGGGACGGCGACTGCCGCCGACTCGGCGGATTCAGAAACCTGGATCTTCGACCGCCTCGACGCCATCGGCGGTCACAAAACGACGGTTATGGGGCAACCCCGCGTTGTGGATACCGAGCTGGGAAAGGCCATCGAGTTCGACGGTATGGATGACGGTCTTTTCATCGATGTTCACCCCCTGGCGGGAGCCAAGACCTTTACGTGGGAGGCCGTGTTCCGCCCCGATGGCGGTCAGCCCGAACAGCGCTGGTTTCATCTCAACGAGAACCCGGCAACCGGTGTTGAAACGGAAAACAGGATGCTGTTTGAAATCCGTGTGATCGAAGGCCAGTGGTGCCTCGACGCATTCATTCAGACAGGATCGGCCCGCCGCGCCCTGATCGACCGCTCGCACCTTCACCCGCTCGGCGAGTGGTATCACGTCGCCTCGGTCTACGACGGAAAGGAGTTCCGCAGTTATATCAACGGCGAGCTCGACGGCTCGGCGGAGATGCAACTGGAGCCGCAAAAAGCGGGGAGAACTTCAGTCGGCGTTCGAATGAACAAGGTGTTCCATTTCCAAGGCGCGGTCCGGCAGGCCCGCTTCACGCGCCGGGCGCTTTCACCGGATGAGTTTTTGAAGGTGCCTCGCCAGTAGCCCTGGTTGGGCGTCAGAGAGCTGCTCTCGGACAATAGTCCCCCTGACTACATTGCCAACCCGGGTGTCGAGCCCCTACCGCAGCTTGCGGCTCTGATACCGCACCGCGCGCGCGTGAAGGCGCCGCCTTCCCTGTGCAGTCTTCGCTTTTCCTCCGGCCGCGCCATACGTCGCTATCGAGGAGCCTGCGTAGATCCTCGCTGGAGACTGGTTCGGTCAGCACGTCATGTACCCCTCGCCAAATCGCCTCGCACCAGAACCGTTCGTCCGCCGTTCGGCTGTAGACCACGACCTTTGCCGACGGGCCGATTCGCACAGTCGAGGTCAGCACGTCGCACTAGTTGCCGTCAGCCAGAGAGACACCGCTGATAACCACCGCAGCCGGACTTTCATACATGAACCTTCGGAACTCTTGGAGGTTGGCGGCGGACCGCACAGCGACGCCAAGTAGATCGAGTTGGGATCGGATTCCTTCAAGCGCGGAGTCCCGCCTCCCCATAACCAGCACCACGGACGCTTTCGATTTCCCTAACGCGCGCATATAACTCCGGCTTTCCACTTTGGCGCAGTTCTGCTAACCATCGGATGGCATCCGACGCCTTTATGAATACGGGTTTGAGTGGATCGAAAAACGCGAGGAGGCCGGCACCACGCCGGCGAACTCTTTCCGTGGCCCGGCTTCATCGCAACCAACATGACCCTGACGAGCCGTTCGGTGCTGCGTTTCTACAACAAGCGCGGCACGGCCGAGCAGTGGATCAAACAAGGCAAGCAGGCCACGCACTGGACACGGCTGTCTTGTCATCGTTTCTGGGCTGACGAAGTGCGGCTGCAACTCGGTGTGCTGGCCTGCAACCTGGGGCATCTCTGGGGGCGGCTCGGGCTGCCCCAGCGGATCAAGAGCTGGCCGCTGACAAGCTTGCAGCAGCGGCTGATGAAGACGGCCGGCCGGCTCGTCAAGCATGCACGGTATTACTGGTTGCTGCTCGCGGAGGGTCGGCGCACGAGGGGTGTTGCCCAAAAGCCCTCTGCGGTCGCCGGAACGGTACGAGCGGGCAGCTTTGACGGCCGCAGCGGCAGCAGTGCAACAACCGTTGCACCGCAGCCCTGGATCAGCTACCCTATTCGTGCCAGGACGGCCAAAAAGGAAATTCTGGATTAAGAGGAAGGTGCCTAATGAATTACACGCGACGAGATATGGGAAAGCTCGCCTTGGCTGCTTTGCCCGCGGCCAGCCTGTCGGCGAAACCGAATTCCAAGTTCGACGGAGTGCAAATCGGGATCAACGCCCCCTATAGCTTCCGCGGCGCTGCGAACACGGCGGTTGAGATTCTCGACGCCATGGTGGAGCTCGGGTTGAGCGCGGTCGAATTGCGGTCCCGGCCGGTAGAGCTCTATCTGGGCGCCCCGGAAGTTCCCCGCTTCCGCCGCCGAAGCGCCACGCCGGAACAACTCGCCGCCCAGAGCGCCGCCGTCGAGGACCTGCGGAAGTGGCGGCTGTCGTCATCGATCGACGGCTTTCAGGGCTTCCGAAAAAAGTATGAGGATACCGGGGTAAACATCGATATCGTCAAGTTCGACGGCGTCGACGGTATGACCGACGACGAGCTCGACTACAGTTTCCAGATCACCAAAGCTCTCGGCGCCCGCTTCATCACTTGCGAGCCACCGCGCAGCGCCACCAAGCGCATCGCAACGTTCGCCACAAAGCACAGGCTCATGGTCGGCTATCACGGCCACACGAACATCACTAGCCCGGAAGCGTTCGGTAGCCCGCGGAGCTGGGAAGAAGTTATGGCTTATTCGAACTATCACGGCGCCAACGTCGATATCGGCCACTTCATTGCCGGCAACGGCGTCTCGCCGATCAACTTCATCAAGCAGCACCACAATCGCATCACAAACCTCCACATCAAGGACCGCAAGCTGAAAAATGGTCCGAATATGCCGTGGGGCCAGGGCGACACGCCGATCCGGGAAGTCCTGCAGTTGATGAAGGACCAGCAATACGGCTTCATGGCCACCATCGAGATGGAGCACCCGGTCCCGGAAGGTTCCAACACGATGGCCGAGCTCGCCAAGTGCATTCAGTTCTGCAAGGACGCTCTGGTGTAGCGCACGTCATTATGATTCGCCTGCCGGAACAGATCGTTGGCCTCGGCAAAGACCACGGCGGGCCAGCGATCTCTATCGCAAGGCTGTCATGCGTTACCAGCACGATCGTGATTGGCGAAACCAGCCTGGCGGTGCAGTGCACCCAATTGCTCAAAAAGCGCGGCCACTCGCTGGCGGCCACATGCGGCAATGCGGACGCCCCGCTAAAAAGCTGGGCCGAAACCGAGGGGATTCCCTATTTCTCCGGCCTCGCCGAACTCGAGAGCTTCGCCGCCGGCGCTTCCCCCGATTACCTGTTCTCGGTAGTCAACTACCGCATCCTGCCGCCGGGCCTGCTGCGCGCCGTGAAGCTTGTGATCAACTATCACGATGGTCCCCTGCCCCGCTACGCCGGCGTCTATGCCACCTCCTGGGCGATCCTCAATGGCGAAACGCAGCACGGCATCACCTGGCACGTGATGCTCGAAAAGCTCGACGCCGGCGATATTCTCGTGCAGCGTCCGGTCCCCATTTCGCCTGACGATACAGCCCACACTTTGAATCTCAAATGCCACCTGGGCGCCTATCGCGCCTTCGCGGCCCTCGTGCCACAGCTCGAGTCGGGCTCGCTCTCGCGAACGCCGCAGGATTTGAGGGAGCGCACCTACTACGGGCGCTCCAAATGATCATCAACGCGGCTATCGTGGGACTGGCCCGCCGGCCGAATTGACCGCTTCTGCCGGGCCCTCGCGTTTCATCCCGAGCGCAATCCCATCGGTGACCCGGCCGCGGAGCTCAATGGACTGTCCGTCCATGTGGGCGCCGCAACCCCCTGCGACGCCTCGGGCAAGCCGCGTGGCACGATCGTCGATGTCGCCGACGACTACGTCCAAGTAGCCACCGCCGAGGGTGACGTCAGGCTCCGCAATCTGCGTCAAATCAACGGCGAGCCCGTGGACCTCGCCGCGTTCAAGGAAAAATTGACACAGCGTCAATACTGAGCGCGGGTTTGCGGCCGTCGCTCATTCGAAACATCGGATAACCTCCAACCCCTTCGAACCCGTTGGGAGCCGAACCCGCGGTCGTTGATCTTGTTCGGGAGTCACCGTTTGTACTTGTTCTGAAGCCCCTCCAAAGCCTGTTTGATTCTCACGAGGCCTCCGGCTGGGGCCGTGCCGCTGGGGCCGGCCAGCTTTCGAAGCTCCTCCAGCTCGCGCTCGAACTGCTCGTCAAGCCGCGCCGACGGATACACCTGCTCATCATATCCGGGCTCACGCCGCACCTTGCCCACGCATATCCTTCGCCGAGGCGAGGTCGCCGAAGACGGGTGGGATAACCGAATCTGCCGCCATCAGGCCGATATCGATCAGGCCGCCAGCCACCCCGTTCGTAGGATCGTGGTAGTTGGCGATGGCGTTCTGGGTGGCGTCTAGCAAAAATTGCATCGCGAAGAGTTCGGCGCGGAGCAGCTCGGCACTACGGACCCGCAGCAGGTAGCGCACCGTCCCCGTGCGGACGGTGACCTCCCAGTCGTAAACGCAATACCCGCGGATCTGATAGCAGCGGCCCTTCATGTGTCCATAGCTCATCTCGATGACAACGAGCGTGAAGTTGGTATCGATTTCCTTGTGCTCGTCGTAGGCGACCCACTGCACTTGCACCAATACTGCGTGAACCAATCGGGAACGGAATGCCGGTCGAGGGCCTGGCTGCGGTGGTTTCAGTCCAAGAGCTCCAAGTAGTCCATGGCTTCCTCCAATGCCGATTCGCAGGAAGTATACGCCCGGGACTGTTTCGGGCACCTCAGCCTAAAGCCTTAGCCACGGCCGGGATGTAAGCATCGCGGCCGTCTCCACTCCGGCCCGTCTCCTCGCGCAGCGCCGTCCCGTTGCAAACGCCAGGCGGCCAGCGCCAACCCGTTGTGTTCCCAATTCTTGGCAGTCGCTTTCTGTCTGCTCGAATTGGAATCGCAATGGACCCGTTCACCGAATCCGCCATGCCATCGCTCTGCAACGACAACGAACGCGCGGCGACCGTAGCTTGAATCAACCGCCTGACTCCGACATAGCCCGCTTCAGCGGACTTCCCAGCACGCCCCCAAGGAGGACCCATCTGCACTGTCAAATAAGTGGCCGTGGCGGGCTCGACTTAGAATTATTGATTATCTACAGTTGTTGTTAATCTAGGCATATGGCCAAGCCCACCGATCTCGTCCAGGGAACGCTCGACTTGTTGATCCTCAGGACCATCTCCCACGAGCCCAAGCACGGCTGGGCCATCGCCAAGCGCATCCAATAGGTTTCCCGGGAAGCTCTTCAGGTTCAGCAGGGGTCCCTCTACCCGGCGCTCCATCGTCTGGAGCAACAGGCCTGGATCAAGGCCGAGTGGCGAACCACCGAGACCGGCCGGATGGCAAAGTTCTACTCGCTCACCCGCGCCGGCCGCAAGCAGTTGGAAGAGGAATTGGAAACCTGGATGCGCCTTTCGTCCGCGATCAACCTGGTCATCCAGAAGGCCTGACAAGCGCACCCTGGACAAGCTACGTCTGCGCCTCCGCTCACTCGTCTTGCGCGGCAGCGTTGAACGCGACCTCGAAGACTAGTTTCGCTTTCATCTCGATCAACTGATTGAGAAAAACATTGCTAAAGGAATAGCTCCGGCTGAAGCACGCAACCTGGCTCTTCGGCAAATGGGGGGAGTCACCCGGTTCCGCCAGGAGTGCCGCGATATGCGTCGTGTCAGCCTCGTCGAAAACTTCGCGCAAGACATCCGCTACGCCATTCGCACACTGAAGAAGACCCCGGCCGTCACCCAGTGTGCAACGTCGACGGGAAGCTGTGAAAAGATCACGGGACAATCGCCTGCGCCGGGCTTGAGCGGGTACATGGGCTGCACCCGCAGGCGCGAAGGTCTTCACCGTGGACCGCCACACATGGACGAGCGCTTGTATTTTTCCATGCAGGGGTGTAGACTGGCGCTGTCAGAAGACCCAAGCGGGAATTCTCGATACGAATGATGGAAAACAATGGAGAGGTAACGATGAGATTCTCGACGCGAATAGCAATTTGCTCATCTCTGGCCGCCTTGTTGCTGGTTATCCCCGCCACAGCTCAGGGACAGAGCCAAGGGAAGCTGTATAACCGGGCCAAGCAGAAGCTTATGGAAGGCAAGCAGGTCAACGGCCACTCCATCGGTGAGTTCAATCCAAAACGGTATTGCCAGGAAGCTCCCCACTATGATTTCACGTGGTTCGAGATGCAGCACTCCACGATTTCGTACGCGGATGTCGCGAACATGATTGCGGCTTGTCCAAAAGCCGGTGCTGCTCCGTTTATCCGCATCCCGGAGCCGACCGAGGGCGATATCCAGAAGGCCACCGACCTCGGCGCGCTCGGCATCGTGGTGCCCACCGTGGACACGACCGAGAAGGCGCAGGACGCGGCGAAGTGGGCCCGCTATCCTCCGGTCGGGCGGCGCAGCCAGGGCGGCGGCCAGGCCCGTAGAGTCTGGGAAGGCATCGACTACCGCGCGACGTTCAACGACAACATGCTCGTCGTGCTCATGATCGAGACGCCGGTGGGCGTATCGAACGCCTACGATATCGCCAAAACCCCAGGCGTGGACGTCGTGATCATTGGAAACAGCGACTTGGCGAGCTTCTCGGGTTACCCGCGCGACCACCCGCGCTACGAGCAAATGCTGACCGACGTCCGCGACGCAGTGATCAAAGCGGGCAAGTACTTCGGCACGGCCTCAGCGAACTACCGCGAGGGACATCCCCTGAGCAAGGACGTCAAGTTCACGCAGAGCGGACCGCCCAACGACGGCTGGACGCCTCCCTCCGAGTAGCGCATTGCTGGTGACCGGCTCTGTAGGGCAGGGTGAGAGTTTGTTGACGCGGTAACAGCGGAACAGCATGAGTGGGAACCGAGAGTACAACCCAGGCTGGCACACGGCTCTGGACCTGAGGAATCTCCTGACCTATTCGGAAGCGATTGCTCGGGCCGCCCTGGAGCGCAAGGAAAGCCGGGGCGCTCATGCCCGCCTCGACTTCCCAGATAAGGACGAGACATTCGGGAACCTGAACATCGCGATTCGCAGGAACCCGGACGGTGGCCTCGAGGTCTCGCGCGAGCCCCTCGCGCCCATCCCGGACGAGCTGCAGCAGATCATCGACGCAAAGAAGTGAGGACAGCAGACATGCCGACAGCAACGTTCCGGATTTGGCGGGGCAAAGCAGGCTCAGGTGAGTTTCGCAACTACAGCTGCGAGGTTTCTGAGGGCATGGTTGTGCTTGACGCCGTGCATAAGATCCAGGCTGAGCAGGCCAATGACTTGGCGGTCCGCTGGAATTGCAAGGCTGGCAAGTGCGGATCCTGTTCAGCGGAAATCAACGGATCCCCTCGGCTGCTGTGCATGACGCGCTTGAACCAACTCCCTTTGGAAAAGCCCGTCACGATCGAGCCTATGCAGGCCTTCCCGATCATTAAGGACCTGGTGACGGATGTCTCCTGGAACTTCGAGGTCAAGAAGCGAATCAAGCCGTTTGCCCCGCGACCGGCGGACGCCAAGGACGGAACTTGGCGAATACTCCAGCGCGACGTCGATCGCGTGCAAGAGTTTCGCAAGTGCATCGAGTGCTTTCTCTGCCAGGACGTCTGTCACGTCCTGCGGGAACACCATTTGCACGACCGCTTCATCGGGCCGCGTTTCTTGGTGTATGCAGCGGCGCTCGAAATGCACCCTCTCGACACCGAAAACCGTGTTGGAGAACTCCGCGAGACCGACGGGATCGGCTACTGCAACATCACGAAGTGTTGCACGAAAGTCTGCCCGGAACACATCACCATCACCGACAATGCGATCATCCCGCTTAAGGAGCGGGTGGTGGACGAGTTCTATGACCCGTTGCGGAAGATCTTCCGCGTGTTCCAGAAATAGGAAACTCGGTCCTTCTCCCAAGAGGCCTGCTGGAATCGCCGCAAGCTGGCCGGGAGCATGCGGCCCTCAAGTCGAAGCGTATCCAGTTCCATCCGCAGTGCGCCGCGATAAACGCCCACGCAATTGGCTCAAGCCGTGTTCCCGCGCTAGCTTGCTCGACGCCGACTGAGGAAGGCGAGTCTCTCATCCCGGGGTTTGTCGATGACGCTGCTTGGAGTGGAGGAGAGGTGTAGCCATGCACCCGGCGTCGCGACCCGCCGACCGGCTTGCTACATGCGTGCTCGACAAATTGTTCCGGCAGTGCAAGGAGTGCTCGGCTCGGTACTCCCAGAAGTCCTGCCAGGCCTAGGGTGGCGTCGCGCGGGAAGCCGCTCTGGCCGCAGGCCCGCGAGAGGCTCAGCGGTTCGAGCACGGTCTTAGAAAGTTGCGGGGCGCCGTGCGCGAAGCGCGTTGGGGCAGCCGCGCCTGGAGAACGAGCTGGGGCGCATGTGGCCGACGGCGGCGATGGGCTGGAGGACGAGGTCACGGCGAGCTTCAAGGCGGTCGACTGCGTCGAGCACGGGGCTTCCCTCCTCCAGTCCTCACCGGAGGAATTACGGGTGCAAGCCCGTTGCCCGGTATGAGATTCGATCTCAGACCGGTGTGAGGTAAGAACCGTTAGGTGCACCCCAGCGAGAGCCGGCGATGATACCATGGGCATTCGGGCTGATCGGTGCTTCGAGAGGCCGGTCACGCGATCATTCCCAGCGTCCCGGTCGGGTCGCTTCCTCGCAATCCCATAACCCTATGCTTGAATTTAACGGTATCCCTGTCCCTTCGGACGGCGTACCCATCCAAATGGATGACGACCGATGCGTAGTGTCCGACAGCCCGATCGTCCTGTTTATTGAGGGCGACGGCACGGGAAGGGACATCTGGAAGGCGTCGCGAGCGGTGTTCGATGCGGCCGCCGAGAAGGCTTACGGCGGCTCTAGGCGCATTGCCTGGTACGAGATTCTAGCGGGCGAGAAGGCTCGTGACCGCCTGGGGCGGCTGGCCCCGCTGCTGTTCCAGGACGACGACCCGGCCGCGGCGCGGGCCCGGCGCGACACGCCGGTCGAACCGGCGGAGGTCTCCGAGCGCGCCAAGCGCAAGGCCGACACCAAGACCAACCCGGAGGGCTTCCCCGTGCACAGCTTCCCGACCCTGCTGGGGGACCTGTCGAACCTCGTCCTCAACCGGGTCAGCCTGCCCACCCAGGAGAAGACCGCCATCACCATCCCCACCGAACCCACCAAGCTCCAGCGCCGGGCCTTCGACCTGCTCGGCGTTGATCCGCAGCGGACTGTTTCCATAACCGTGACAGGTTGAGAGCCGCGCCTGGATAGGCAAAACCCTGTGAAAGCAACAAGTTGTGCAATGAACACGGCTTGAACCTGCCGTGAAGTTCCGCCTAGGCCTGGCAGGACTTCTGGGAGTACCGAGCCGAGCACTCCTTGCGCTGCCGGAACAATTTGTCGAGCACGCATGTAGCAAGCCGGTCGGCGGGTCGCGACGCCGGGTGCATGGGCGACTGGCGCATGGCTACACCTCTCCTCCACTCCAAGCAGCGTCATCGACAAACCCCGGGATGAGGGACTCGCCTTCCTCAGTCGGCGTCGAGCAAGCTAGCGCGGGAACACGGCTTGAGCCAATTGCGTGGGCGTTTATCGCGGCGCACTGCGGATGGAACTGGATACGCTTCGACTTGAGGGCCGCATGCTCCCGGCCAGCTTGCGGCGATTCCAGCAGGCCTCTTGGGAGAAGGACCGAGTTTCCTATTTCTGGAACACGCGGAAGATCTTCCGCAACGGGTCATAGAACTCGTCCACCACCCGCTCCTTAAGCGGGATGATCGCATTGTCGGTGATGGTGATGTGTTCCGGGCAGACTTTCGTGCAACACTTCGTGATGTTGCAGTAGCCGATCCCGTCGGTCTCGTGGAGTTCTCCAACACGGTTTTCGGTGTCGAGAGGGTGCATTTCGAGCGCCGCTGCATACACCAAGAAACGCGGCCCGATGAAGCGGTCGTGCAAATGGTGTTCCCGCAGGACGTGACAGACGTCCTGGCAGAGAAAGCACTCGATGCACTTGCGAAACTCTTGCACGCGATCGACGTCGCGCTGGAGTATTCGCCAAGTTCCGTCCTTGGCGTCCGCCGGTCGCGGGGCAAACGGCTTGATTCGCTTCTTGACCTCGAAGTTCCAGGAGACATCCGTCACCAGGTCCTTAATGATCGGGAAGGCCTGCATAGGCTCGATCGTGACGGGCTTTTCCAAAGGGAGTTGGTTCAAGCGCGTCATGCACAGCAGCCGAGGGGATCCGTTGATTTCCGCTGAACAGGATCCGCACTTGCCAGCCTTGCAATTCCAGCGGACCGCCAAGTCATTGGCCTGCTCAGCCTGGATCTTATGCACGGCGTCAAGCACAACCATGCCCTCAGAAACCTCGCAGCTGTAGTTGCGAAACTCACCTGAGTCTGCTTTGCCCCGCCAAATCCGGAACGTTGCTGTCGGCATGTCTGCTGTCCTCACTTCTTTGCGTCAATGATCTGCTGCAGCTCGTCCGGGATGGGCGCGAGGGGCTCGCGCGAGACCTCGAGGCCACCGTCCGGGTTCCTGCGAATCGCGATGTTCAGGTTCCCGAATGTCTCGTCCTTATCTGGGAAGTCGAGGCGGGCATGAGCGCCCCGGCTTTCCTTGCGCTCCAGGGCGGCCCGGGCAATCGCTTCCGAATAGGTCAGGAGATTCCTCAGGTCCAGAGCCGTGTGCCAGCCTGGGTTGTACTCTCGGTTCCCGGTCACGCCTACGCGGCGCGCGCGGGCGCGCAGGCGGCCGATGCCTTCCAGCGCGTCCTCCAGATCCCGCTCGTTGCGGACAATCCCCACCTGGTCCTGCATCATTTTCTGAAGGTCCTGCTGAATCTCGAATGCGTTCTCGGTGGCTTCCGCGTGGCTGGTGCGGTCGAACGGCTCCAGCGCCATTCGTGCCACCTCGGCGACCTGATCGCCGGGGATCTTTCCGGCCGCGTTCTCACGGGCGAAACGAGCAGCGTGCTCTCCAGCACGCTTGCCGAATACGAGCAGGTCGGAGAGTGAATTGCCGCCCAGGCGATTGGCTCCATGCAGCCCGGCTGCGCACTCCCCCGCCGCAAAGAGCCCTGGCACGTCGGACATTTGCGAGTCAGGGTCCACGCGCACGCCGCCCATCACGTAGTGCGTGGTGGGGCCCACCTCCATCGGCTGCTTGGTGATGTCGATTTCGGCGAGCTCCTTGAATTGGTGATACATGCTGGGCAGCTTTCGCCTGATGTGTTCCGCGGCATTGGGAAGCCTCTCTTTGATCCAGGCGATATCAAGGAAGACTCCTCCGTGGGGACTTCCTCTGCCCTCTTTGATTTCCCGCACGATGCAGCGCGCCACATGGTCGCGAGTCAACAATTCCGGAGGCCGTCGCGCTTCCTTGTCGCCTTGGGTATAGCGCCAACCCTCCTCTTCGTTGTCGGCCGTGTGATTGCGATAAAGGGGCGGGATGTCGCCGAACATGAACCGCTCGCCACGCGAGTTCCGCAATACGCCGCCTTCCCCACGAACTCCTTCGGTCACTAGGATGCCCGCTACGCTCGGAGGCCAGACCATTCCTGTCGGGTGGAATTGAACGAACTCCATGTCGATGAGTGCCGCACCAGCGCGATAGGCCAGGGCGTGGCCGTCGCCGGTGTATTCCCAGCTGTTGCTCGTGATGCGAAACGCCTTGCCGATGCCGCCGGTCGCCAGCACGACGGCCTTTGCGTGAAAGACCTTGAACGTGCCACGATCCCGGTCAAACGCAAAAGCTCCGATCACTCGGTCGCCGTCCGTGAGCAATTCGATCACGGCGCACTCCATGTGGTCGTCAATTCCCTGGTGTACGGCGTAGTCCTGAAGCGTGCGGATCATCTCCAGTCCTGTGCGGTCCCCGACGTGCGCGAGCCGAGGATAGGCATGGCCGCCGAAGTTCCGCTGCAGGATGCGCCCGTCGACCGCGCGGTCAAACAGCGCGCCCCAAGCTTCGAGCTCGTGCACCCGCGCGGGTGCCTCTCTGGCGTGCAACTCGGCCATGCGGCTGTTGTTCAGGTACTGACCGCCGCGCATGGTGTCGGCGAAGTGCACCTTCCAGTCGTCGCGGTCATCGACGTTCGCCAGGGCAGCGGCGACGCCGCCCTCAGCCATCACCGTGTGCGCCTTGCCTAGGAGAGACTTGCAGACGAGACCGACTGAAGCGCCCTGGGCCCGTGCTTCGATAGCCGCCCGCAGTCCGGCGCCGCCGGCACCAATGACAAGGACGTCGTGCTGTATCGGCTGGTACTCAGTCACTACAAGATTCTCCAGTCAGTCCAAACGCCCACCGAGCAGAGGCGGACGTAGAGATCGGAGAATCCGACCGAGAACAGACTCATCCACGCCCAGCGCATGTGCTGGCGGTTAAGGCAGCTCACGCAATCATACGTCTTGGCGATCGTAGAGGACCCGGACAGCAAGTCCCTGCGTCCTCCGACCAGATGCCGCAGGGAGTGGCAGCCGAATGCGTAACCCGCGAGCAGCGTGACGTTCGCGAGCAGCACAATGCTGCCCACACCGATACCGAACTCGACCGAGCCGGTTGTCGGCTCCAAGAACCAGAGCGCCTTCCAAGCGTCATAGGCCAACATAACGATAAATCCAAGCGCCAGATAGAGGAAATAGCGGTGCACATTCTGGACGACAAGCGGAAAAGAGCGCTCGCCGCGATACCCCGATCGCGGTTCTCCAACGGCGCATGAAGGCGGGTCAGCCCAGAACGCTTTGTAGTAAGCGCCGCGATAGTAATAGCAGGTGAGGCGAAACCCCAAGGGAGCCCAGAGGATCAAGAAGGCGGGCGAGAACGGCAACCACATGGGCCACCAGCCGGGCTTGGGGCCGAACCAGCTATGCTCGGAAGCGCCGAAGACCTCCGGCGAATAGTACGGCGACAGGTACGGGCCGGTGGTGTAGTGGTCCCCTTGAAAGACCGCCCAGGTGGTATAGACAATAAACGCGGAGAAACACAGGAAGACAGCTAGCGGCTGAATCCACCAAGCGTCCGGCCGCGACGTTTGCCCAAATCCACGTTTGTCCAGTGGAACATCAATAGTCCCCATCACCCCTCCGGTCTGCACGAAGCAGTATTTCAAATCATATCGAGGCCCTCCAAGAATTTCAACCTGCCTCGAATCACCGCCACGGACTAGCCCGGCGCGAAGCGGCTTCGGCGTGAGCACCTCGAAGCGAAGCCATGGCTGCGTCAGGGTCTCGATGTTGTGCGCGTCGGCGAAAAAGGGAAAGACTTCCGAGAGTGGCTGTGGAAGCCAACCGCGGCTCCTTAGGCTGAGCACTGTCATAATGGTGTTGATTTTTGTGCGGAAACACTTTTCCGTTTGAATGCCACACGTTAGATCATCCTTTTCAAGAAACCAAATTCTTGCTGTGGTGTTCAGGATTTCCTTTCTTTTAAGTCCGCAGCCTGCTGGTTTTTGGGTTCCGCCATGTTTAATAGCCGAGTTCCTTGTCGACGATGCTGAGCAGCGGTTGACGGCTGAGGTAACGTTTCAGATTTTCCAGGAAAAACCTCGCGGAACGACGCGGATATTCGTCGGTCATGTCGGTGCAGTGTGGTGAAAGGATCACGTTGGGCAGAGCATAAAGCTCGCTCTCGGTCGGCAACGGCTCCCTTTGAAAGACGTCCAGGCCCGTGCCGGCGATCCGGCCTTCCCGCAGAGCCCGGATGAGCGCCTCTTCATCGACGGTGGCGCCGCGGCCGACGTTGATGAAAACGGCGGTCGTCTTCATCAACCGGAACGTGGCCTCGCCGAAATAGCCGGCCGTTTCCGGCGTAAGAGGCAGCGCGTTCACCACATAGTCGGATTCCGCCAGCAGCTCGCCGAGGGCTTCGCGGGGGACGATACGATCGGCCAGATCATCTTGGCCTTCCGCCGCGGCGGGCCGGCGCCGGAGAGCCAGTACCCGCATCCCCAACGCTTTGGCCCGCCGGGCAGTGGCGCGGCCCGTGCCGCCGAAACCCACGATTCCTATCGTTGCGCCGAGCAGTTCGCGGGGGTAGTACTTTTGCCAGCGCCGCTCTCGGTGGTTCCTCTCCAGTCGAGTGAAGTCCTTTGCGAAGAACAGCGCGCAGAAAAGAACGAACTCCGCCAGCGGATCGGCGTAGAGGCTCCGGCCGTTGGTCAGTACAACCGGGCTCTGAGCCAGCTCCGGAAACATCAGGCTCTCCACCCCGGCCGAGCCACTGTGGATCCATTGCAGTTTGCGGGCGTGCGGCCAGCAGTCCCGGAACCGTTTCTGTGCTTGCTCCCAGAGGAAGATAATCTCGGCCTTACGGACAAGGTCAGGCTCGTCATGGCGGCCCTCTGATACCTGCAAGTCGGTCAGCTCGGGCAATCCGTCGGCAGCGTCGAACCAGGAGCCCGGCGGTGTGCCGAGAATCAGCAGCTTCGGTCGCGTATCGTGCATGGGTCTCCTTGCGGTCGGTGTCTCCGGCTCTCGATCATGGCTTGAGGGCCTGCGGTCTGCAAATATTCTATCCTGAGGCTGACACCACGATTGTGCTCTAGAGTGAACTCATTTTCGCGGCAGTGACAGTTGTAGACTCGTCGAGTCGAAACAACGCGAAAAAGGGTGATCGTCCCCGAAGGACGCGATCGTGTGTTCGCCACGGGCCGTGAATCCCGAAGGTTTGGCAGGGGAGAGTATGGCAAATTATCTGGTCACCGGTGCGGCCGGTTTCATTGCCTCCAAGGTCGCGGAGCTGCTCGCCGCCGAGGGGCATCAGATCACCGGCATCGACGATCTCAACGACGCCTACGTGTTGTTTTTCAGTTTGTTTCAGTGGATTTTACCAAATTACTCCATGAACTCGTCCGGTCGTTGTTCGAATTGGTTCACTACTGCAGGAGAGAATTGGGGCCGGGTAAAGGCCCTGTAGAACCGTATGTTTCAGTCAAGCTCGCCACTGTAACTCTTTCCTGCAGTAGTGAATTAATCCACAAAATTCCTCGGCCTTGCATCGGAATAATCTGAAGAATTTTGTCGAAACAAAGTGAAATACAACACTACGATCCTCGCCTCAAGCACTGGCGGCTGGCGGTTTTCGCTTCTGCCAAGCCGATATCCGCGACCGCCAGGCGCTGGAGCGATTGTGGGAGCAGGCCGGCCCCTTCGATGCTGTGTTGAACCTGGCCGCCCGCACCGGCGTCCGCCAGAGCCTGGAGAATCCCTGAATCTATTTCGAGACCAACACCAGCGGCACGCTGAACCTGTTGGAGATGTGCCGCCACCGCGGGGTCCCCAAGCTGGTGCTGGCCTCGACCTCGAGCCTGTATGGCAGCCGCAATCCAGTTCCCTACAGCGAGCAGGCCGACACGAATCACCCGCTGTCGCCCTAAGCCGCGTCGAAGAAAGCGGCCGAGGCGCTGTGCCACAGCTACCATCATCTCTACGGCATCGACGTGACGGTGGTGCGGTATTTCACCGTCTATGGGCCGGCGGGACGGCCCGACATGAGCCTGTTCCGCTTCGTGCAGTGGGTGTCGGAGTAGCGGCCGGTGTGGTGTACGGAGACGGCACGCAGTCGCGCGACTTCACCTACGTGGACGACATTACGCGGGGGACGATTGCGTGTCGCGCCTTCCCGCCAACCGCTCCAGGCAAGCCCTTCAAGCGGCGTCACGGCGATGTGTTTCCCTGATGGCTAAATAGGGAACAACCGCCACTGGAGAGTTTCGAGGGTCGCAGGGAGAACAGGCATGCTGATCAAAATTCCGCGAGGGTGGGAAATTCCGGAGCGAGAAGCTACCCCTGAATCGTTCTACTTCAATCGCCGCGCGTTGCTGCAGGCCGCGGGTTTCGCGGGGTTGGGCCCGCTGCTGGGCGATGCCCTGCGTTGAGCCCGCTCCGACGAGGGCCTCTATCCGGCCAAGCGCAATCCCCAGTACAAGCTGGATCGGCCGGTCACGCCCGAGTCCGCCGCCACGGGCATCAATAATTTCTACGAATTTACACTTGATAAGCAGCGCGTCAAGAATATGGTCGATCGCTTCACCATCGACCCGTGGAAAGTCAAAGTCAAAGGGCTGGTCAACAATCCCAAGGACTATGACTTCGACGACCTCGTGCGGCGTTTCCCGCTGGAGGAACGTCTCTACAGGATGCGCTGCGTTGAGGCGTGGGCGATGGCCGTGCCCTGGACCGGTTTCCCCATCTCGGCGCTGATCAAAGAGGTCGATCCGAAACCCGAGGCGCGGTACATGCGCATGGTGACCGCTTACCGGCTCGGAGAAATGCCCGGGATCTGGTCCCAGCCGCATTACCCCTGGCCCTATTTCGAAGCCCTGCGGCTCGACGAGGCCATGAACGAGCTGGCCATCTTCGTTACGGGTCTCTATGGCAAGCCCCTGCCCAAACAAAACGGAGCGCCGATCCGGCTGATGACCCCTTGGAAATGTGGGTTGAAGAGTATCAAGTCGATCGTCGAGATCGAGTTTAAGCGAAGGCAGCCGCCGTCGCTGTGGAATCAGGTTGGCGGCACCGAATACGGCTGTTATTCGAACGTGAATCCTAACAGGCCCCACCCCCGCTGACCGCAAGACATGGAAAAGATGATCCCGCACGGGGAGGAGCGCTCGACTCTCATGTACAACGGCTACGAGGAGTTCGTGGCCTCGCTCTATAACGGCAACGAGTTCTAACCGCCCGCCGCCAACGCCTTGAGAACGCGGCCCGACGCTAAGGTCAGTCCCTCAATAAACCCTGGCGGGCACACTCCCAAAGTCCCCGCAAGACTTCCTCCAAATCAGTATTACCATGAAATGTTGTAGGGGCTTACGCCCCCGTAGTAGAAAAGACAACCTTCAGCTGCCTTCTGCAGGAATCGTACGAACCTATCCTGTGGGTAATTGCCTCCACATCCGATCTCGAAATAGGGTACCGATTACGTAGGCAGGCCGGAGCCCTGCCCCACTGAGTTGGAAGCGTCGATGACGGGACGATTTATCATCGTTTCAAGCGATCCCGAGTTCACCAACCTGCTGCTGGCAGCCGTGCCCGCGAGCGGTATCCGGAGTGAGTCGCTGCTGTTTGACCGCTACCCGACTGCGGCGCAACTCCGCCGGCTCGTGCGGTGATCTGTTGATCTCCTCCGATACAGTTTTCCTGGTTAGCACGCCGGAAGTGATGTCGCTGCATCTGGCTAGGCGCCGCGTCGTCGAGTTACAGGAGTTGGGCTTGGCTGAGGAAAGTATCCAGTTGGTGCTGAACCGGGTCGGCGCCCGAAGAAGCGTGAAGAGCGAAGACGCCGCGCAGGCGGTGGGCGTGTCTGGTGGCGCCCAGTTCCAGCCCCGGCCGCCAGATCGAAGCGCTGGCGCGTAACATTATGGGAGTTCCCGAAACCCCGGCGGCCCAGGGCTCCTCGCCGCTGGCGAACTTTCCTTTCGTTTGAATGAAACTGGAGAGCCTGTGCTGGGGGCGTAGCATCCTACGCCCCGGCACAAGCAAACCCAATCGCAACCCTGGGCGGGTTGTTCGACGATTAGGGTTAGGCGTGTTCCGCGGCGGCCTCTTGTCCGACGATCTGCGGAATCAGTTCCCCGTGCACGTCGGTCAGGCGCATGTTGCGGCCATTGAAGTAGTACGTCAGTTTCTTGTGGTCCATGCCCAGCAGGTGGAGCAGCGTCGCGTGCACGTCGTGATTTGTCAGAATCTGCTCCGCTGCTTTGTAGCCCACCTCGTCGCTGGCGCCGATGTGCTGGCCGCCCTGAACTCCGGCGCCGCACATCCACATGGTCTGGCAACCCGGGTTGTGGTCGCGACCAACCCCGCGCTGTGAGATCGGCATGCGGCCGAATTCCGACTGCCACAGCACGGCGGTCTCGTCCAGCAGCCCGCGCCGCTTCAGATCCGTGATCAGGCCCGTGATCGGCTTGTCGATCTCGGGCGCGTGCATGCCATGATTCTCCACGATGTTGGCGTGAGCGTCCCAGGTATCGACGCCCTGGTTCACGATCGAGCCGTTGTAGAGCTGCACAAAGCGGACGCCCCGCTCGACCAGCCGGCGGGCCAGCAGACACTGGTGGCCGAAGGGCGCTGAGACCTCGTTGTCCAGCCCGTAGAGCGCCTTGGTCTCTTTGCTCTCATGGCTGATGTCGACAGCTTCCGGAGCACAGCCCTGCATGCGGTAGGCTAGCTCATAGGAGGCGATGCGGGCGTTCAGGTCGGAAACGCCGGGATACTTCTCGGCGTGGTTCTGATTCATCCGCGCGATCAGGTCCAACTCCCGGCGCTGCTCTTCCACCGTCATATACTTGTCGGGCGCATCGAGATCCAGGATCGGATCGCCCGACGCACGGAACACCGTGCCCTGGTAGGAAGCCGGCAGGAAGCCAGAGTGCCAATTCGTGGGGCCGCTGAAGGGTCCGCCGCGGTGATCATAGATGACGACATAGGCGGGCAGGTTGGAGTTCTCGCTGCCCAGTCCGTAAGTCACCCAGGAGCCCACGCTGGCGAATCCCATCAAGATCGAGCCCGTGTTCCACTCGTAGTGGGACAGCACGTGGTCGTTCGACTTGCCCATCGCCGAGTGGATGAAGGCCAAGTCGTCGACGATGGTCGACATATGCGGAAAGATCTCCGAGACCCAAGTTCCCGACTCACCATATTGCTTGAAGGTGAAGGGACTCTTCATCAAGGGGCCGGGATATCCCTGGCGCACGCGGATCTCCCCCTTGCCCGCCAGCGCCACGCCGTGGTACTTCCCCAGGTCCGGTTTGTAGTCGAAAGTATCCACCTGGCTGACGCCGCCGCTCATGAACAAGTGGATCACCGATTTGGCGCGCGGCTCGAAGTGGGGCGGCTTAGGAAGATATGGAGAGTCCTCTACTCCCTCCGACCCCAGGCAGGCTTCAATCCCCTTGGGCGGCTCGGCGGCGAGCAGGCCGTCGCGGTTCAGCAGGTCCATGATGGCCAGTCCACCGATTCCCATACCGGCCTTGAACCAGAAATCCCGTCGGCTCATGAACCGGCGTCCATTTCCCATTCTGTTGTCACATAGCGGCGTCATCATCGGTCTCCTCTTCCTTCCTCACCTAGTGGACATAGATAAACTCGTTGTAGTTCAGCATGGCGTGCGCCAACCGGGCCAGCGCACTCTTCTCGGGGCTGCGCTCCAAACCCTCGTCCGAACTGGAATCGGCCTCCGCCAACTGAAACTCCCGCTCTTTGGCGAGGAACTCCAGGCTGGTGTTGAGCTCGTTCCGGCTCGGTTGGCGGCTCAGGGCGATCTCGTACAAGGTCTGAACCTGCGCTTCTGGTTCAGTCCCTGCTTCGTTCATCACCCGATTCGCAAGGTGCTCCGCTTGGATCAGCATGAATTCGTTGTTCAGCAGCGTCAGCGCCTGTGTGGGCACCGTGCTGATGTTTCGTTTCTCGGCGGTCACGTTTTGATCCGGCTGATCGTGGACCTCAAACATCGGGAACTTCATGCCGCGCTTCCAGTACGAGTAGATGCTGCGGCGCCAGGTGTCGGGTCCTTCTTCGGTAAGGTCCCAGCGGCCTTGCCGGTAGCCCACGCGAACGCTGAGCGGTAGAGACGGGAAGAATGGCTCCCCTCCGGCCTCGAGGTTGATCTGGCCACTGGCCGACAGCACCACGTCGCGGATGATCTCCCCTTGCACGCGCCGCATTGGATACCGCCACAGATGCACGTTGGTGGGATCGTCTTCGATGTTCTCGGAGTTGTAGAAGCTGGAGGCCTGCTTGTAGGTTTCCGAGTTCAGAATCAGGCGCTGCATCTGTTTGATGCTCCACCTCTGACGCACAAACTCAGTGGCTAGCCAGTCGAGAAGCTCCGGATGCGAAGGCGGAACGCCCATTTTGCCAAAGTTGCCCGGCGTGGAGACAATCCCACGCCCGAAATGCCAGTACCACAGGCGATTGACGATCACTCGCGCGGTCAGCGGGTTGTCGGGGGACGCGATCCACTCGGCCAAAGCCCGCCGTCGGCCGCTGCTGACGTAGTCGTCGCGGTCGGGCGGGATGGCCACCGGTTCTGTGCCTTTGGCCAGCACCGTCAGAAATCCGGGCTCGACCACCGGCGCCTCTTGGTCCGCTGCCAAAACAAGACCGTTGGCCCCAAAGTGGACTTTCGGAACCTCGTAGTTGGCGCCGGGCTCCGGCAAGTAGGCGTTATTCAAGTCCTCGTAGGGATAGCGATATGTCTTGCCAGGGGCAGGGTTGTCCCCAGGGCCATTCGGAGCTAGGCGGTAGTCGCCATCCCGCACACCTTCCACGCCCGGGGGCGGTTCAGGCATCTGCTCCTCGAGGGATTTGATCTTAGCCAGCAACGGAGCCCGCTTCGCCTCGTCCTCCTCGCTGACTTTGATGAGCGGCCGGTCCTCGTTACGCCGCCTCCGGCCATCGGGCCGGTAAGCGTGGCTGCTGTCGTCGGTTGCCGACCGGGTCAGCAGAGCGAGGGCGGGATCTTCGTCAAAAACACCCGGGGTATCGTCGTTGCCATCCGAGAAGATGTTGCGCTCGAACTGGGCCGCGAGCAGCGCCTGGCCTAGCGTCCGCTCTTCCACGGGGACGGCGATCGCCTTTTGCACATCCTCCGGCAAAGTCTTCACCCGCTCGTTGAATTGCTCGATGCGGTAAGGCGCTTCGATCTCCGCGACCTGCTCCCGCAACGGCCCGAACTGCTCCACGATCTCTCTGGTCGTGCGAGCCCACTCCTCAACCTCTTCCTTCGGTGCCAGCGGATGGTCGTACCTCACATAGCCGAAGAACGTCGCCAGCGTGCGGTAGTAGTCCATCTGGGTGATGGGATCGAACTTGTGGTCGTGGCAGCGGGCGCAATGAACCGACATCCCCATGAAGCCGCTGAATGTAGTGCGGATCATGTCGTCCAGGTAGTCGTAGCGGTAGAACGGATTGTCCTTCTCGCGGAACCGCACGCGCGGGCCGAAGCGGTAGAACGAGGTGCCGATCAGGTTGTCGTTGGTCGGCTCATCCAACTCATCGCCGGCGATGTGTTCCAGCACAAACCGGTTGAAAGGCTTGTCTTCGTTGAAAGCCCGGATGACGTAGTCGCGGAACTTCCAGGCGGTGGCCAGCGTACGGTCGTGCTCGAAACCGGAACTGTCGGCGTAGCGAACCACGTCGAGCCAGTGGCGCGCCCAGCGCTCCCCGTAGTGGTGCGAGGCCAGCAGTTTCTCGACCAGTTCTTCGTAGGCCTGCGGCGAGGGGTCGTTGACAAACGCGTCGACTTCCTCGGGCGAGGGCAACAGTCCGATCATGTCGAGGTATAAGCGGCGGATCAGCGTCCGGCGATCGGCTTCCGGCGCGGAAACGAGACCCTTCTCGTCCAGCGAAGCCTTGACGAACGTGTCAATCGGATTCTGGGACCAACGGGCGTCGCTCACCGCGGGGGGCGCCTGACGGACGGGCTTCTGAAACGCCCAATACTGGCGCATCTCATCGGTAATGACCCGTTCCTTGTACTCCGTGTAGCTGGCGTTGGCCTTGTCGCCGGGCGCTTGCGTGTCTGCTTCCGCGGTCGTGGCCTCACCCCAAATAGCCCCCTGATCGATCCAGCCCTTGAGCACGAGCATGTCGTGTTCGCTCAGCGGGGGCACCGGGGCCATCGGCATCTTGGGCTCGCTCTTGCCGCTCACGCGAAGGTAGAGCAAGCTCTCCTCCGCGTTTCCGGGTGTCACGACGGGACCCGCGTCGCCGCCTTTCAACATCGCCTCGCGCGTCCGCAAGTCGAGGTTTCTCATCTGCAACGCCTCACCGTGGCACTGGAAACAGTTCTTTTCCAGAATCGGTAAGACATCGTTCTGGGTGAGGTGCTCCTGTGCAATCAACTGGCTGTTTGGCGCCACGCCCGTGATAAAGACTGCCAGCGCCGCCAGAACAACACTCGCCCAATGCTTTCGCGAAATCGTCAAACGCATAACCCCTCCGTCCGACCAACACGTTGCCGTGGGTCCGCCTCGACCGCGGCTTCCTTCCGGTTCCCCTCAATCGGAGCACCTTGATTGATCCAGTCACGAATCGTGAGGATTTCCGATTCGCTGATCTCGCCCCCCATCGGCATCACGGGAGCTTCCAGCCCGGAGATACGGCGGTACAAGCGGCTCTCGCCGACGTCACCGGGAACGAGAACCGGCCCATTATCGCCGCCTTGGAGCATCCCTTCGCGGGTGCGCAGATCAAGACCAGCTTGGCGCTGCGACTCACCGTGACAGGTGAGACAACGCTGCTCGAGGATAGGAAAAATGTCCTCTTGGAAGGACAGCGGAGCGGAAGATTGTGGAACCGCGACACCGGTCGAAAGCGACCATGTGGCGGCAAAACACATCACTGCCCCGCCCCGGCGCCCAGGCAGTGAATTTAACATCGGATCCTCTCAGCATGCAGCCATATGCATGCTGTTGGAAAGTCTAGAGGTAACGCGACCGTATGTCAAGGCGGTAGTGTCCTAAACCTGTGTTGCTGCCTCACTTGGTCAGCAACTCCCCGATCGTCCAGACGTGGCTGGTTATTCCAGCCTGCATCGCAGGGGTCACGCGGATCGTCCGATGGACCCGGCAGAAGTTGTAGTGCGCGAAATGCAGGCAGAGCGCCGCCCATAGATTCTCCCACTTTTTTGAGAACCCGTTGGTCAACCGCGTCAGCCGCCGAATCTGCATCCTCATCGTGAGATTCTGGCGCTCGACGTGGCTGGTGCTGCTCTTGGCAGGATCAGGACTGCCGAGGATAGCTTTCTTCTTGCAGTCGATGCAGTCTGCCGGGTTGTAGCGCTTCTCCTCGATCTTGCTCTCCGCATACTGCTTGATGAGCATGGCATAGTAAACGCGGTCGGACAGTTTGGCGTCGATCGCAGGAGCGGTAGGCGCCGAAACCATCGGTCGTGATTGGAGTGACCCCCATTTGGTGGACAGATGAAGTAGCGTGAGACGAGCATGGGAGGAACAGCCAGTCTAACTGGTGATTGGATCCAGGGTGAAAGTCCCTGAGGGTAAAGGAATGAGCCATTTCATACCACACCGCGAGTCATGCGCAGGGTGCCGTGAGGCACTCGGTGAAGCGTTGACAGCGGCGCATGTGGGCAGAGCATTGAGCACCGAAAAATCGATTGTCCGAAGCGCCGAGGCCGTCTCCCTGGTCGAAGGCAACATCGAATGCACCGCATTAAGGCGAGGTGCAGGCGAGCTTCGCGGTGTCGCAGACCTCAAGGCAGCCGAACCTCGCCCGACCGGCATGCTGTAAGAACTAGAAACTCGAAGGCGAGCTTGACAGAGAGTGTTGCATCGGACTGCCGGACAGCCTGGATCGCGTCAGCAACTTCCCAATGGGGGAGCGCCCTTTGATGGCGTTGGACACACCACCATTCTTTGGCAGTGCCGCGCCGATGGCCTCCCCAGCCGGGTTGTCCTGTCGGTATCCCTGTGCCACGGCCCACTTCATCACTGCTCCGATGCGTTGGCGCACTCGCCTTGCTGTCTCGTGCTTGTCGTTCCAAATCGGCAGCAGCACGGCCATCACGTCCGCCGTATTGACGAGATCGACCCGCTTTCGGCCGATCCGAGGAAACACATAGTCGCGTAGTGTCGCTGTCCACTGTGCGGCATGCTTGGCGTTCTTGCAGTTAGGCCGGTGAATCTCGATCACCTTGTCGGAGGCCTCTTGGAACGTCGGTATGCCCCGGCCCTTAGCCGCAATCGGATCACCTCCGGCCCGAGCAAGCTTCCGGTTGGCGAATGCCGCCTCTCTGGCTTCGGCCAACGTCACTAGCCGAATGGGGCCCAAGCCAAGTTCGCGACGCCTGCCATGGATGAAGAGTCGTTGGATCCATTGCTTGTATCCTGACGCCTTGACCCGCAGGACCAATCCATGCTCGTCGCAGTAGATGCCCGGTTCCTTCACCGTGCGGACGAACGCTGCCGTGAGCTTCTTGCCATGTCTAGCCGTTTGATCACCCTTTCAATCACCCTTTCAATCTTAGAACACGTGACACGTCGTGAAATGTCAATACACAGTAACCCATTTATTCACAATATGTAATTGGCATCTTATCGCACGCCCTCGAATTCTATGGAACGCTAGAACGGCGGACTCTTCCTCCGCCAAACCCAGCATTCCAGAACTTGCTCAATACCTGAATCACCATTTTTCTCTTGATTCCATGTAATAACGCTGTATTACGGCTACTACCTTATAAGCTCAAACATTTTCACGGATTGGGCCTCCAGTGAATAAAGTATTGGCCTCCAGTAACAACTAACCGACGGAGCACACTGGATTCTTCCTGCCTTTCCGGTTATCTTCCACGATCCTGCTCCTGAACTCGTCGGTATTTATGGATGATTTCGTTCAGAAATCGCAGTTTGATCTGGATTCTTGCATTTTTCTTGATGCAGTCAGCAAGTTCTGAGACTGCTGCTGAAGGGCAGTATCGACTTGGGTCCAAGGCGCAACACCAGGGTAATGATCTGGATGCTTACTTGCTTTTTAACCGGGCAAGAGCACTTGATCCCACGAATATGAAGTACCTGCGTGCTGCACAGGCAGTGCGGCGTAAGGCTGCCCAATTGCTGGCTTCATCCGGTCAACATCAATTGGCTCTAAAGATGGCTACTTCAGGTTGGGAGTTTCAAAGCCTGTCCGATGCTTTTCAAAACAGCGACCAGACGGAACCCACGGTCAATGTTACCCATCCACGACCACGATACACGGAACCTGTAGTACTGCAATACGACAAACAGCCACGTTCATTTCGGCTGCGTGGCAAATTGCGGGAAGTGTATGAGTCAGTTGCAGAGGAATTTGGTATCCGGGTGATTTTTGATAAGAGTTTCAATGACATTGAATCAATCAAGGTTGATTTGGAGGACTGTGGTTTTCCTTGTGTCATGCGGGTGCTGGGAGAGGTCAGCGGTACTGTTGCTTTGCCATATGGACCTGATTTGATTCTTGTAGTGCCTGATACGCAGGCGAAGAGACAGGAACTTGAACCTGTTGCAGTAGCATCCATCGCCCTGAACAGTTCCTTGCCCCCGGAACAGATCACTGAGATTTCGCAAGCCATTAAGGAAACCCTTGATATCAAGCGTTTTCAGCCATCCGTATCCGGTGGGATGTTGTTAATGAGGGATAGTGCCAGTAAGATCCGCATGGCACAGGCCTTGGCTGAATCTTTGATGCACCCTTTGCCTGCCTTGCAGATTGAGGTGATGCTGTTGTCTGTGTCGAGAGGACAACTGAGTAGTTCTGGTATCGATTTACCGAATCAATTTCCCGTCACAAACCTCAGTACTTTTCTGGGGGCCATGCCTGCGGGAGTTGATGCCTCGAACGCATTAATCGGGCTGGGCGGTGGAGAAACAGTTCTGGGTGTCAGCGTGGGGGACGCGACGGTTCTAGCCTCGCTGGATGCTAGTGAGTCACAATTTTTGCAGCAACTGCAGATCCGAAGCAATCATGGTATGGAGGCTGAATTGAACATCGGGGAAAGATACCCGATCGCCACAGCCCAGTACACGGGTGGGTCGCTGGGTACGGGGTCAACAGATCCATCAGTAGCGGGCAGCTATATTCAGCCCTTCCCAACAATCAGTTTTGAAGATCTTGGCCTGAACCTGATCGTGACTCCCTGGATTCATAGCAGCCGGTCCGTTACGTTCAATGTGGATGTGAATTTCCGTTTTCTTGCTGGTGGCATGGTCAACAACATCCCGATCCTGGCGAACCGCGAATTCAAGTCACAGATGCGCCTGGACAGGGGCGAGTTTGCAGTGGTATCGGGGATGGCAATCTATGAGAACCGTCACAACCGTTCCCTGTTGGCTGGTTTGGGTAGCATACCCTTGCTGAAACATCTTTTCCGAAAATATGACAGACGTTGGCAGCGTAGTGACCTGCTGATTCTCATGAGACCGACTATTGTCCAGTTACCAGCATCTGAAACCGCAAATCTGCCGGCCTTTCTTTTTGGGTCAGAGGAAAGTGCACTGCCGATTCTGTAAATCCAGCCAATTTCTGTAATTAATTTGCAGGCAGTGTGTATAATTGCGGAAAGTGATACGGAGGGGACAAGTTTCCCTTTGCTGTCCAGGTTCTTGCAAGTTTATTGAAGTACAAGGGAGTACGGTTTTGTCCTATTTGAAAGTCTCAGTTATGTTTATTCTTGCGGTTCTGTTAGTGAACTGCGGTCCTGTGGAAACAGTTCAAGAGGAGCCGATATCATGGCCAGAAGTTGCCGGTTACGAGATGATGAGCATCCCGGAAGACAATCCCATGACCGAGGCCAAGGTGTCTCTTGGTATGCAGCTGTATTACGACCAGCGCCTGAGCGGGGATGGTAATCGTTCCTGTTACGGTTGTCACCTGAAAGAGAATGGCCTGACTGACGGACTGGCGATGGCCTTGGGTGCTTTTGACAAGCAGTTAACAAGGGCAGCCCCGACGATGTGGAATGTCGGCTATTACGAGACATTGTATTGGGATGGTCGGTCAGGAGCGCTTGAGAAACAGGTCTTAGGTGCCTGGGGTGGTGGCAACATGGGTGCATCAGGAAATGACGGTGCTCCGTCAATGGATGACATCTGTGCCACTTTGAACGGGATTCCAGGTTATGCAGAACAGTTCGAAGCAGTTTTTGGCGGCCCGGCAACTCCTGATCATGTTGCCTATGCAGTTGCGGCATTCATGCGGACGATTGTAACCACTACGGAAAACTCGCGGTTTATTGCCTATCGCAATGGGGATGAAGAAGCTCTTAATGAGCAGGAAAAAAGTGGTTGGATGGTATTTTCAGAAAAAGCCAAGTGTGTAAACTGCCATGATGGAATGCTTCTGGCTGATATGCAATTCCATAATGCCGGCATTGGCATGGATGCCGAAAGCCCTGATATCGGTCGTGCCACGGTGACTGAAGATGAGCAGGATACTGGTGCGTTCAAGACTCCAAGCCTCTTTGATATTTCCAAGTCGGCACCTTACTTTCACAACGGAAGTGTCGAGACGCTGGAAGATGCGGTGGACTTGATGCTCGACGGCGGTATTGAAAATGAATGGCTGGACACGGAAAATCTGGCCGATGCAAAGAATGCAAATCTGAGCGATGAAGAGAAAGCTGATCTATTGGCATTCCTCAAAGCTCTTGATGTGGATTACATGATTGAAGAGCCAATGTTGCCTGGCATGTAAGCCTGGATAATTGGCTTTTGTATGAATCAACAGGCACTGGCCGTTTCATAAACGGGTTACAAAAACTACCTGATTCCCTAGCAACTGCATCCAGAGTCAAGAGACGGAGCGTCTAATGGGTGGGACCCATCACGGAGGATCAAGACGGACATAGCGCAACGGACTGGCTAGCTGCTTCCTGACAGACCGACTCAGATGGCCGTGGTCACGCCCGGTGCTTCGCAAATTAGGATAAATTTCCTAGGAAATCAGGAAGAATTAAGAACCTGTCATTCAGGTCCTGCTCGGTGATATTCCGGTCAGGTTCAGTTCTGAATCTTGATAACAGGACTGTCAGTGAACCCCAGGCGAGCAGATGCGGCCTCCAGGGCGTGGCCGGCGTCTACCACAATCGGCTCTAGATACAGCTTCCAGTGCCCTGTCACATCAGGTTGATCCGGGTTGAGTATCCGATATGCCATTGAAGCTCCTTCAGTCTTTGGCTCAAGTTCCACGGAAAGGGATTTGTCTGCCAGCGTCTTCTTATGGATCTGTGGGGCAGTAACTGTTTCTTGTTGACCGCCAGGGTACATGCTGCGGTAGAGTTCCGGTTCCGGGATCAGTCCATAATCCCTAGTGTGCAGCATCCACGCTACCAGTTGCTCCCGCAATTCGAGCAAATGATCGGCAAACTCTGGATTCGATGCCAGATTGTTGACCTGATGAGGGTCTGAAACGACATCATAGAGTTCCTCATAAGGCTTGGTGTCCTGCATGAAGGGAGCAACATAACGATCAAGGTCGCCTTCTTTATCCAGCCGACCCAGTTCCTGGTAGACAGGGCCCTGGCTGGGAGTCCGCATGAACTGAACCCAGGGTCGATAGGTCTCGAAATTGCGTACGTACAGGAAACGCCGATTGCGTACAGCGCGAATCATGTCATATCGCTCATCCATACGGTCGCGCGCGTGGTAAAGGAGTTCCGGTTCGGGACCCTGATTCTCACCCAGGATGGTGCGGCCCTGCATGTGTGCTGGAACCTGGCCTCCGGCAACGCTGATCATGGTTGGTGCCAAGTCGAGGAACTGGACAAAATCAGTGCGGATAGTACCTGGCTTGATTTTGCCGGGCCAACGGGCAATCAGCGGAACTTTCAGTCCGGAGTCGTATAACCAGCGTTTGCCACGTGCGAGCCCAACGCCATGATCACCCCAGAAGATGACCAGGGTGTTTTCTGTAAGTTTGGCATCTTCAAGCTCCTGCAACATGTCCCCGATCGTTTGATCTGTCATGGTTACGACATCGTAGTAGGCTGCCCAGGCTTCACGAACCTTGGGCGTGTCGGGGTAATAGGGAGGAAGGAGCAGGCGTGCAGCGTCATGGATTACAGCACCGGGGGATTTTTGACGGGCAGCATATTGTCGTCGTACTGAACCCTCGTGCGAACTGTTGAAGTTGAATACCGCGAAGAATGGTTGATCAGGATCTGGACGGTTCTTCCAGTGGGCAGTGCGGCTTGAATCATCCCATGCAGTCAGTGGTACAGCGAAGTTGTAGTCAGTTTTTGAGTTGTTGGTTGTGTAGTAACCCAGTTCACGCAAGTACTCCGGGAAGGCCCGAACAAATGGAGGCGGGACCATTCTGGAACGCATGTTGTGCGACCCAAGTGATGTTGGATACATTCCAGTGATGATTCCTGAGCGAGTCGGAGCACAGACGGGTGCATGGGAGTAGGCTTCCAGGAATGTAACGCCTTCCTGAGCCAGGCGAGCGATATGCCTGGTTTTTGCGTACTTGTCGTATGGCTGGACCTGCTGACCGGTATCTTCGATGGATAGCCACAGGATGTTTGGAGGCTTGGCCTGTATGTTGGCTTGTGAAACCGTCAGGCAAGCAGTAAGAAGAACCAGTTTCAGCGCAGGAATCCTGGACAATCCCGTGATATGGGTACGCATCATTTGCATCTCGCGTATGGGCAGGGTCTTTCTCCAAGTTTCCAGAGCGCATGCCGTGCGACACGTTGAACATAGTCGAACTCATCTTCAAGTGCGGCCTTCAATCCTTCAGTGAGACCGGCTGCTTTCTCACCAATTGAGTCCAGGGTATGTACAACATGTAGCCTGACTCCCTGATTCGGGTGGGAAAGCAATGTTTCCAGGACAAGCAAGCCTTCCTTCGTGTGACCCGTTGCTATGAGTGCCCCGGCAGCCTGAACCCGGACTTCAGGAGCCTCATCCTGAATAGCCATGTTAAGAAAACCGTTGATGGATTGCGGGGGGTTGGTGATCTTACTGACAGGAAGCACGGCCCAGTAGCGGATGGCACTGTCTGAATGCTTATAAGACTCAATCAGTGCATCCAGGGCCCCCTCTTGACCTTGAATGGCCATCTCTCCGATTGCATGGACCGCAAGCAGTCGTTCCTGTCGTTGGGTCGAGTTAAGATTGGCCTGCCAGTCTGCAAGCGTCTTGCCAAGGTGAACAGGCTGTGCACCCAGCGACAGCGCAGGGACAATGATCAAGGCAATTGCGGTCAGTAGACAGTGCACTGAAACACCTGATTGTACATGCAATCGTGGGACTGGGCATTGCACGCATGATGTTTGAACTGAAAAAGGTTGTCGAGATGTCTTACTGCTTGGAAGTTTCACCGAAAGTAATTGTTGAGTTAGCAGTGAAACGCTGATATTCGGAGTACTCAATGATCAGTTTGACGCGTTGATTCCCGGATGGGAAGGGCAGGATATCATCTGCAAGGGTACGGACAGGAAACCAGTATTTGCCATCAATGGGTTCATAGTAAGTGGTGAATCTCGGAAACAGGTTGCTGTTCTTGATACGATGCATTTGGGGAACAGGCTGGCCACTGATCCGGATAACCTGGCCGTGCTTGATTCCGACCCATAACAGTCCTTCGAAAAAGCGCTGTCCATAAAGGATCTGGCGGGGTTTGATGTGTAAAACGTGACAGGTTATTGAGTCAACGGTTTCGGTACCTTTGTAAGTCACTTTGTAGAAACGTAAGGACTCGTTTGTCAGTACGAAAGGGTTGATGTTGCGGAGATCTGCAAAGTCTTCGGGAGTCAGACGCATACGTTTGAGTTGGGAGACAGGGTTTTTCAGGAGTTTTTCATCCCGTTCACCCGAACTTGTAAACGTGATATCGCGTACCTCCTCATAGCGACCAGCCAGCATCCCATCTTTGATTTCAAAAAACTTGAAGGACTGTCTGTACGTGTAGTTGTCACGTTCCGTCACAAGAGCACTGCCTTGTTCGGCAACATTCCGGGCCAGTTCAACAGGAGTCTTTTCTGCTGCAAGTGACAGCAGTGAGAGCGACAGGGATACGATTAGTAGCTTGACAACCTTCAGAAATACGTACTCTTCAACCAGTCTGCGTCCATTTTGCATCGGTGTTGTTTGTACCCTCCTGACAATCTTTATTGCTGGGGGCATTCTTGCACAACTTTATGGCTTTTCCGTAGCAGTTGCAATTCCCGTAACCTTTGCGTTTGCCTGGACAGCTGTTTTTTACTTGGCAGCTGTTTCCTTTCCAGTGAGGCGAGTCGCTGAGCAACTACTCCCACCTGGCGTCCTTGCAACTGCACTTGTGGCTGACTCGATTGCACCCTACCTGATCTATTCCGTACCGACAGGCTGCTTCTCCTGGACTTCGCTTTTGAAACTGTCCTTGATTTGCGCCTGCATTGCTTTCCCTTATGTGCTGTGCCCTGTCAGGAAGCATAAACTTTGCTGGCAGGATGCACTGGTCATTGGCGCACTTGCTTATCCGATGATCAGTGGGCTGAATTCATTCTTTGCAGACATTTACGTGGGTTTTGAGCCACCCGCACATCGACTGGAGTCACTTGGCAAGCTGATGCTGATTCCGCTTGGGATCTTTACCTTTCTGTCACTTCGCAAGCTGCATGGAGTTGGTTTGCACCTTTTGCCTGACAGCAAAGACTGGCGTCCCGCCTTGCTGAATCTGTTGGTAGCTACACCTTTCTTGGTGCTTGTCATTCTTCTCACAGGTTATTTAAGTTGGCAACCTCCTGTTGAACACTTTTGGGTAAGCCTTGGTGGAACACTGGGTAAGCTGCTTGGAATTTACTTCACAACGGCACTGGCTGAAGAATTTCTGCTCAGGGGAGTTGTTCAGAACCTGACAGCAAGTTCGCTTGGCAAACCGTTGGTTGCACGGTTTTTAGCTGCACTTCTGTTTGGAGCAGCCCATCTCGGCCGAGGATCGTTTCCAAACCTGCCTTATGCGAGTAATGCTTTTGTACTTGGTTGGTTTTGCGGTAGGGCTTATGAGAAAACAGGCAGTATCACGACGGCTATGATTACGCATGCCTTGGCAGTTGCAGTGCAGATGCTGTTTTTCAGCTAGATTGACGCTCCAGGTGGTCCGGGTCACTGGTACGAGTCTGCACACAGCAGCTCAACACAACTGTTATCTCCGTGTCCCAGGCCTAGTGCATTTATTTGCCCTGAGCATTATGATGACCACTGACAAAGTGCCGGGCATCCAGCTGCACAGTCATCCCCCCTCATCCGTGCCTAAAGCCTCGGGTTGCTCCTCATACTACGCCACCACAACCACCACGATTGCCCCTTCATTACAAAGTGATTACGGGTTTCACATCCCCTAAGTTTTTTCTTCTCCTGCGGTTCCTTCCGCGTCACCTTTCCTACCGCACAGCAGTGTATGTGGATCGAGGGATGCCCCTGTGCACTCAGCGGCTGGATTACTATCGTGGTCGGCGTGGCTTTGTCCATCACCTCGCCCGCTTTTGCTGCACTTTGTGTGTCAGCTTGTGCTCACAACGTGCGGCCACAAGTGAGAGTCCTCAACTTGCTGGTGCGTGTAGAGGCAATCCGTCAGCAGTCTTGTGAGCCACACACGCTCTAATTGCTGGAACTCATTACCGCCCTTCACGCTGCTCCCGTATCCCACTAACGCTAGCGCGGCAAAAGCCTGTCCTCTGGCCCAAACGGCATCCAACATCTCACTGCACTTGGACTTCGGTCGGGGCTTTCCTCAATCACTGCCTGCATACTGTTCCGCTCGTTTTCGACGGTGCCGAACCAGTTCTGCCCGACTAGGGGCTCCCCAGTCTCCCAGTTTAAGCTTGAGCATATGCTCTAGCAATGTGGTGCAGTGGCTCGTCAGACTGCAAAGGTCGCTTCTGTCCAAGTCCTTGATCTCCGTAATCACGTTCTCCCAGTCAACTGCCTTGAAGTCCCGACGCCGTAACGCATCGGCCTTGAGTCACGCTTCGATGTCCAGGAGGCTGCTACCAAGAACCTAAACAGCGTGATGGAGGTTCAGTACAAATCCCTCAACTCGCAATACAAACTGCTGATCTGGATCATCGGGACCAGTGCTGCCGTGGTCTTGGTGCTCGATATCCTCAATCGCTACTTTCCAGCAGGCTAACACCAATAGGATTGACTTGCTACCGTGCAGTTTTGGCATGCAGGATCGTTTCATGCTGATTTTTTACTATGTCCAGGGTGTATAGGGTGTAACAGCTACTACTGAGCAGCAAGGACCTCAGCCTTCTTAGCGGTCCGAGCGTAGCTAGTTCCTCGTTATCCAGTTAGTTGGGTGTTTTAAGGAGTCAACAGAGACAAGCTTCAGCAAGGACTCTGCAGAATCTTGTTTGCAAATCCTGCCAATACGTTTTGCCTCACTGTATCCACTGGCCTGGAGTGCCTTGATACACCCTTCGGCATTGGATTCCGGTATGCCAGTTAGCAGTCCGCCTGCAGTCTGTGGGTCAAACAGCAGTGGGAAAGCAGGGTGTTTAGCTGACCTTGGGTCACTGCCCGTGCTGTCCCAGACTTTAAGGTTTTCATGATGCAGGGAACTGGTGATGCCTGCTTCAAAACATTGCAGTGAGCCAGCGAGTACAGGAATGGAATCAAGTTCCACTTCCGCTGCAAGTCGGGAGAACTGCAACATCTCGATAAGATGTCCTGCGAGACCAAAACCTGTGACATCGGTGCATGCTGTAGCTCCGTGTTGACGGAGTATCTCAACCGCTTCCTGGGACGATTGCAACATTGTTTCAATGGCGGATTTGATCCAGCGCCCCTTGGACTTGAGTCGCATTTCAGATGCAAACAATACACCTGTTCCAAGTGGCTTGGTCAGGATGAGTGCATCTCCGTCTTGTAATCTGTCCTTGCGCAGAACGGCATCCTCATCCGCAAGGCCATTGATTACGAATCCAAGGGCCATCTCAGGACATTCACTACTGTGTCCACCGGCAAGACTTGTGCTGGTCTTCTGGAACACTTCGTTTGCGCCCAGTAAAAGTTGTTGCAACAACTCCTGAGTCTTGCCTTGTGTACCAAATGGGATTCCAGCAACTGCAAGAGCAGATTGCGGAGCAGCCCCCATTGCAAAGATGTCCCCCAGAGCATGGTTGGCAGCAATCTGACCGAATAAGTAAGGGTCATCAACAATTGCAGGGAAGAAATCAACTGACTGTACAAGTACCTTGCCGACAGGCACCTTCATGACTGCAGCATCATCCCGGGATTGCAAACCAACGAGGACATCTTCACGTATGACAGATTTAAAGTTGTTAAGTGCTCCCTGCAATGTGACAGGGCCAAGCTTAGAGGCGCAGCCCCTGCAGCGCATCTCGAATGCCGAGCGGTTCAAATCAAGAAGTTGTGATGACAATGCATCAGGCAATTCATTCGTGGGGCCCTCCATCTCGGGCAGGTCCTCGTACTTGCTCATGAAGCGACGGTCAATCCAGTCTTTCAACTTCCAGACCCACCTGCCTTCCACTGACCAAGAGGATCGGGAAGCGACGGCATACTTGTCTCCAGTACTGACCAGGCTCAGGAATTTTGACTGTGGGCGGTAGGGTTTGGGGTTTTTGCCGAGCAGTGTCCTTTGCAGATTATTGGCAAGCGGTGGCCCCTGCCGCACTGCAAACACACCTGCCTTTTCTCTTGGACTGGACTCCATGGTGGCGATATCTCCTGCCGCAAAGATCTCCGGGTGTGAGAGTGAACGCAGGTACTTGTCGACCACTACAAAGCCTTGCTTGCCTGTCTGGATTCCGGATTCTGCCAGCCAACTGGTTGCTGATGCATGGGTTACCCAGACTATTTCATGAAACTTTTCACAGAACCCTTCACTGGAGAGGAACCCGTTAGCAGCCACAGAGATAACAGGAGAACTGAGGTGCACTGTGATGGTTCGTTCCCCCAAGATACGCTCAAACTTTTTCCGTACCCAGGCATTGTGAGTGGGAAGGATCTGCCGTTCTGAGGTAAACAGGTGCATCTCAAGGTCCTTTGAGCGACCTAGTGCCTGGAAGTACTGATGCAGCCTGTGCTGAATGGAGAGGGTAAGCTCCACTCCACCGGCTCCTGCGCCGACAACTGCAATGCGGGGAGTCTCCTTAAGTTGTTTGATGCGATCAAGCAGTGCCTCCCAGCGGGGCAGAAAGTTGCTGATTGGTTTGACCGCTACGGCAAATTCAGCTGCCCCCGGGACAGAATGCATGCTGGGTATTGAGCCGATATTGAGTGAAAGGAAGTCATAGCTGATGGGTGGGCGTTTTTGAAACTTCAGTTGTTTTTGGTACAGATCCATGCCGATGACTTCGTCATGAATGAACCTTGCTGAAGCAAAGACTGCAAGTTTTACCAGATCAATATGGGCGTCGTCATATTCATAATGCCCGGAGATCAGTCCAGGCAGCATTCCTGAGTATGGTGTGTGCACATCCCGACAGACAAGAGTGAGTCGAATACCGGGGATTGGCTTCATCCCGAAACGTTTTAGAACGGCAATGTGACTGTGCCCGCCACCAACTAGCACCAGGTCCTTCACAATTGGTGGTGGCTTGTATTGCATTTGCTAATTGCAGGCTTACGGGAAGTGCACAGTGTGATTCTTGAGAGCAGTCAATACCTTGCAAAGCGTATTTGTATCCTGATCCTGCGTTCTCATGCAGATGCTCGTAAGAAACCATGCTCCCAAGTTTTGCCCCGGAAGTGAGGCTGTATTACCTGAGGTTATTGCATAGTTCGGAAAGGGGAAGCGGGTAGCCCTGACTTGTTGAACAGATTCCCTGAAGGATCCGCGTGCCAGGCATAGCGTGCCTGCACCGGAACTGGGACAGTGGGACTTGAAAGGAGTACGTTTTCTCCATCGATTCGGGCCTTGGCAGGAACAAACATGCCGTCCTGCCCGGCAATCTCGAACCCTTCAAGATCCCCGTCACGTGTATCGAGTCCAGAGCCAAGGTGGTCGAACCAAAGTCGCAACATGGACCCCTCACGGGTAGTTTGTCGATACAAGGGGCCGGAGTACACCACCTCATCGTTTCCGTAAGCCACGGCTTGGGCAGCCAATGCAAGACGTAGACCTACGTCCTGCTTGTTGATCGGATGAATATCGGTCGAGTTGCCGATGTCGATTGTGACAGCCATACCGGTCTTGTCCAGTTCTAGTGCTGCTGTCTGTGATTCACGCAGTTCCGGCCAGGTACTGCTTTCACTGACCTTGCCATAGTTGGCCAGTTGCACGAAAAGGAATGGAAATGCTCCTATGTCCCATGCACGACGCCAGTCAAGAATCATGGACTGAAACAATCGTCGATAGATCATCCCCTGGCCCTTGCCAGCGTTATTTTCTCCTTGATACCAGATAGCTCCCTGAATTGGATAGGGCGTCAGGGGAGCAATCATTGCATTGAACAGCACTCTTGGATTGTGCTGTGGCCTATCGGAGGTTGCCGTCACGAACTCAGCAAGTGCTGGATCTGAGGCGAGTGTTTCTGCACTTGTCCAGGCCTCGGCGGGAGTTCCGCCCCAGGCAGACTGAATAATTCCGAAAGGCACCTTCATCTCTGCTTGAAGATGTCGGGCAAAGAAATAACCGACCCCGGAAAAGTCTCCGGCGGTCTCGGGAGAGACAACAAGCCACTGACCTTCTACATCATCCTTGGGTTTGTCAGCTGTTGCGAGAGTCACCTTGAAATAGCGGATCTGCGGGTGATTTGCAGCTGCAATCTCCTTTTCTGCATCACGGGAACGACCCAGGGGCCAGACCATGTTTGACTGGCCTGAAGCAACCCAGACTTCCCCGACATAAATGTCCTCAAGAGTGATATTGTTACTGCCCTGGAGCATGATCTTGTATGGACCCCCGGCATCCGAAGGATTCAGCCAGGCTTCCCAGCCACCGTCCTGGTTCGTTGTTGTGGATACTTTCTGCCCGCGAAATTCCACATTCACGGCTTCGTCAGGTTGTGCCCAACCCCATACGTGCAGAGGAACACCCTGCTGCATGACCATGTGGTCACCAAACAGGGCAGGCAGTTTGACTTCTGCATGCAGTGAGATGACCAGCGGACCAGTTAGTAAAAGCAATAAGCATTTGTACATGGCAATTAGATTATCCCATGTAGGCCAATGTGTTACAGGGCGGTCCAGCCACCGTCAATTGCAAGAATCGAGCCGTGGACGAATTCTGCTTCGTCTGAACACAAGTAGAGCACCATGTGGGCTATCTCTTCCGGTTTGCCAAGACGACCAATGGGCTGGCGGGCATTCAGCTGCTCGCGCATTTCAGATTTTTCATGCTTGTGATATTTTTCGAGGTAAGCCTCGACAAATGGAGTATCCACAGTGCCAGGACAGATGCAGTTGACCCGGATTTGTCCTGCATAGTCGGCAGCCAGTGAACGAGTCATGCTGACGACAGCCCCTTTTGATGCGCAATATGCAAATCGCCGCTTCACACCGACCATGCCTGCAACGGAACCGATATTCACTATACAGCCATGTTTGGATTTTTGAAGTAATGGCAGTGCTGCTTGTGTGACCAGGAATACCCCTTCGGTATTGATGCGCATTAGATGACGCCACTCGTCTGGGCTGCATTCCTCAATGTTCCCGACGTGGCCGACTCCGGCATTGTTGACCAGGATATCGAGGTAATTCAGTCCGTCCAGCGCTGAACTGACACTGCTCTCACTGGTTACATCAATGACAACAGCTTTAGATCCCTCGATTTGGCTGGCCAAAGTCTCGGCAGCCTTGAGATTCACATCCGCTATCAATACCTTGGCTCCAGCACCTGCAAGGACTCTGACTGTGTTCTCTCCGATTCCACTCGCTCCACCTGTCACTACAGCCGAACGGCCTGCCAGGGAAAAAGGTTGTGTACTTAACATTGGCTGATGATTATAGCCCGAGGTGTAATGGGTTCCCTTAGCGGGAGCCTCAATTGTTATTGGTTGTCAGCAGAGAGAGATGGCAATCAGACATTGCCTTCTGATTACTGGTTTCGAGATACTCTTTTGCATTATGACCCAGGATTTCAACCGACGATCTTTTCTGCAGGTGTGCGGCAGTGCAGTACTGGCGGGATGTTCCAGTAGCCAGGAAGGGGATGCAAGCAAGCGGCCCAACATTGTCATCATCATGGCGGATGATATGGGTTTTTCAGATCTGGGATGTTATGGCGGTGAAATCAAGACACCTAACCTTGACGCCTTGGCAGCTGATGGGTTGAGGTTCCGGCAATTTTATAATGCGGGTCGCTGCTGCCCAACGCGTGCTTCGTTGTTGACCGGCCTGTATGCCCACCAGGCAGGTGTGGGACACATGATCCGTGACCGGGGGCGGCCCTCCTACCAGGGCTACCTGAATGACAATTGCGTCACGATTGCCGAAGTTCTCAAAACGGCAGGTTACAGCACCATGATGTCAGGCAAGTGGCACGTTGGTGAAAACAGGCCTCATTGGCCGCTGGACAGGGGGTTTGATGAATATTTTGGACTGATCAGTGGCGGCTCAAACTACTTCAAACTGGATGGTGCACGTCAAATGGCGTTCGGGAATACGCCCTATACACCTCCTGATGGTGGCAGTTTCTACATGACAGATGCCTTCAGCGATAACGCTGTTGAATTTCTCCAAAAGCAAGGACACGAGGACAACCCGTTCTTCCTGTATCTTGCTTATACTGCTCCACATTGGCCCTTGCATGCGAAGCAGACGGATATCGATAAATACAGCGGCAAGTATTCAATGGGTTGGGATGAGCTCAGGAAGCAGCGCTACAAAAGACAGCAACAGATAGGGTTGCGAACAGACAACTGGGAATTGAGCCCACGTGATCTACAGGTAGCCGCCTGGGAAGGTATGGATGACAAGCCTTTATGGGAAAGACGCATGGAAGTATACGCCGCAATGGTTGACTGCATGGATCAGGGCATTGGTCGAGTGGTAGAAGCGATCCGGGAATTGGGCAAGCTCGAAAACACACTCATCCTGTTTTTGTCGGACAACGGAGGTTGCCATGAGAATGCAGATATTGAGCAGGGAACTCCACGTAACACATGGGGAGACCCCAATGCCATGCCTGGCGGAGTAGATTCTTTTGATGGCTATGAACGCCCTTGGGCTAATGCCAGTAATACACCGTTCCGGGAGTTCAAGAGTTGGGTGCACGAAGGTGGGATATCCTCACCGTTAATCTGTCACTGGCCGGAAGGCATCAAACTTCCCAGAGGGTCGTATACAGATGAACCAGGTCATGTAATCGACTTGCTTGCTACATGTGTGGACCTGGCAGATGCCGTCTATCCCGAGATGTACAAAGAGAAGCAAATAACACCACTGGAAGGCAAAAGCCTGCGTTCTGTATTTCAATCAGGGCAAAGGGCGGGGCATGAAATGATGTTCTGGGAGCATCAGGGCAACCGAGCTATTCGAAAAGGTCGCTTGAAACTTGTTGCGATGAGGGACCCGGAAACAAGAGGGGTCAAACCCTGGGAGCTTTATGATCTGGAAGCTGACCGTTGTGAACTCAACAACCTGGTCAAAAAGCTGCCTGAAGAAGCAGCGGCTCTGGGAGAGGCTTGGTTGGACTATGCAAAAAAAGTAGGATGGGTGCCTTGGGGCGAACTCCCATCCTGACTGAATCAGTTGGGTTGGCCAGTAGCCTAGCTGATCCGGCTTGGGACGCCCAGCACTTCTCAATGAACGTTACTGGATTTCTTAAACAGTGCAAAAGCAAGGTCAAGTTACTTGATAAATATTGGGATTCAGAATGGCAGAGCAGGATGGTAAGTGTAAAAAACACTTCAAACTCAAAAGGACAGCGAGGACTGAGTCTCCAACAGGTCAATCCCATTGCCACTCCCAGTTTCGCCCCTGGTTCATGGGTGCTGGATGTCAGCAGGAATGGGCGATCGACATCAACCGGTGCAATTTCTAGCAAGGGTATTCTTGCCGTGAATTGATGCTGGCTACAATGAAGCCTTGATTTTTCTCACAATCGCAGCTTCCGGCAATTTCTTGTAAACAGGATCAAGTGGGTAGCAGCCGGATACCAGGCCATTCCTTGGCCCTGTTGTGCAGTCACTGAATGTACGGCAGATACGCTTGCTGTTGAGTACACCATTCTGCAAGACATCGTAAGGCAATCGTGGATATGCCAGAACCATCCTGCCTAGTCCAATGGCATCAGCATGACCATTGCGGACAACCCATTGGCCTACATGCGGTAAAAATTCCTGCAAGTAACTGTAGCCGGTTCCGATAATCAACAGTTTTGGAAACTGTGCCTTGAGTTCCGCAGTGACCTGGATCTGGCGATCACACCCAACTAGCGGGTCCTCAGGGGGCTGGTACCCGTCGGAAGGAGGGAACAAGGCAGGTCGCTGCATGTGTGGGGTGTAGTAGGGACTACCCGCCGTGACATTGAGCAATTGAATTTCAAGCTCTTCAAGCAGTTCCAGGAATCGGACTGTATCGGTCAGGTCATATTCGACAGGATTGTCAGCCTTTGTGCCAAACCCATGGCGGTAGGGAAGGGAGTTTGAGAAGTCCTCGGGAATACCGGGACCAAGCCTTGAACCGTGGCTTTGTTCCGGGTCAGGATGAAAGGGGACAAAGTCAAATGCACTCAACCGTACGCCGATCTGCAATTGGGAAGTTGATGCCCTGATACCTGCTACGATCTCCCGCAGGAACCGGGTGCGATTCTCGAAAGACCCACCAAAGGGACCCGGCCGTGTGACTGCGCTGAGAAATTCGTGCCCCAGATAACCATGGCAGTGTTTGACATCTACGAATGCTGTACCGCAGCGTTCAGCGATCCCCGCCGCTTGTATGAATCGATCAATGATGCCGCGGATGTCGTCATCGCTGAGGATCGGATAGTCTTGCGACAGTCCGAACTTGCGGTCCAGGAGAGGGTGGTGGTACAGGATCAGGGGCTTGGGTCCGGTGCTGTCAGGACGGCAGAAACGACCGGAATGCGTCAACTGGAATCCGGTCAGAAGGTCACTTGTGGTGTTGTACTCAAAAAAATGGGTTTCCAGCAGTTCTTCATGCAGTGCCTTGAGTGAATCTTCAGTTGAGCCTTGAATCATCAACTGATTTGGATTGGCACGACCCTCAGGCATTACAGCCATAGCCTCACCACCCCAGATCAGCTTGGCTCCGCTTCTGGCAAAATTTCTCCAGCGTCTTCGCACCAACTCGCTGACATTACCATCTGCCTCTCCATCCCAGCCCTCCATGGGATGAATCACAAATCGGTTGCCAATAGTTTTTCCGGCAGCATTAATAGGCTGTGCAAGAGGTGAATCAGGTGCTGTCTCAATCATGTCCTCAGCCTGCATGTTCAATTCAAGGCCAGCACAATGCTTGCGAAACTGACTAACAGCTTGCATCCGGGCTACTCGTGGATAAGACATTGGAGGTGTAGCAATCCAGTATAGGTTTTAAAACAGGGTTCCGGCATTTGACACCCCGGGCAGGAACGGGAAGTTCTGATTAGCCGGAAGTAATTGATTTATCAGTTTACTCAGGCAATCACGTGAACAGGCAAGCCCTGACAGGGTATGCTGGAATTCAGGTCTTGAATTATGGCGGAAAAGGTAAAAAAGGAAGAATATAAGGCGGAATACTCCGGAAGCGGGACATTCCGGATTAGCAAGCCCAAGCGACGTAAGTCCAAGCTGCATGAGATCCGGTCAAAGAGCAGTTCGAAACGTTCCCGACGCAATTAAACCCTGTAGCCTGGTTATACTTGGGCGTTCGTAAATTGCATGCCGTTCGGTAAGCCCACGCTTCATCTGGAGTTTGTCTTCAGATTCCTTCAGCTTTGAATCATTTCAACACAGGCCGCAATACTCGCAGCCTGGTTGACACCCCGAGTGATTTGCATTTAGGAATACATCTATGGACTCTTTGGAAGAGTTACTCCTTGAAGTGCAAGAGATTGCGCTCTTGTAGCAGGGCTATCACTTTTGAGTTTGGATTGATAGGCGGATGAGGTCGAGGGGAGAATATCGTCCTACTTTCCGGTCCTTTTGATCTTTCCGTGCATGGATCCTTTTGATGGCGGTCCGCGACGGCGTGCTGCGGGAAGACGCCTGCCGGGCGCGCAAAGGCACCCTGCCACGGGCGCTGGCGGCGTTCAACAACCTGGCGATCACGATCCTGCGGATGTTGGGCAAGACGAACATCGCGGCGGCGATGGAAAAGCTCAGCTACAGTCCCCGGGCGGCGCTGGCGATCGCCGTGCCCTGATCGCACTCTCCCACTGCAGTGGCAGCCTTCCGGGCGACCAGCGCAGGGAAACCTGCGCCCGCATCCCGCTCACAGGCCGGAAGCGAGCCAGACAACACCCTGCCAACCCGTCCGAAACCGCTCCAAACCGGCATCCAGCCCCCCTCGAGGCCTACACCGCGCCAATTTGAACGCTCCAAGCCCGGTCCCGATCACCCTCTTTGTACTTTGGAACTTCCCTGCTTAAAAACCGCTTTCTTATAAAGATTTGTTGAATCTGCAATAATGCTTGATGACCCTAGTGGGTGCTCCCGGTTTTAGTATCTGGGAATCCATATTATTAATTACAGGAGGGTTGCGAATTGGCTAGTCGATCAAATACAAGATTTCAAAAGCGTTTGAAAGAGCTTGCGAGAGCAAACAAACGTCGTGACAAGGACGAAAAGAAACAGCAGAGAAAATCTGAAAAAGTAGATGTTGGGGGTGGTCCCCCCATTGAGGCAATCAATCCCGAAGACCTGGGTCTTCCACCCATTGACGAAGAAGCCCAAACTACCTAGTCCAACATGACAGCCTTATCAGTGGATACTGACCTGACAATATTAATCAGCCACTGGGGAGTATGGATTGAGTGTCGGGATGCTTGCTCTTAGTGATATTGAGTTCAGCCTCAAGTAGCGCAATACGTTCATTCAGGTTCGCAAGGCTCTGTCCCACAGGATCTGGCAATTCGCCATGCTCGAGCATCTGCCATTCCTCGGGGCCGATGGCAACCCCCTTGAAGGCCACAACGCGACCGGGGATACCAACAACTGTTGAGTGAGCTGGTACAGGTTTCACAACCACCGAACCAGCACCCACTTTTACCCATTCTCCGAGTTCAATATTACCGAGCACTTTTGCTCCGGAACCCACCACCACGTGGTTACAGAGTGTAGGGTGTCGTTTTTCCTTCTCATGGCCTGTTCCACCAAGAGTGACGCCTTGATACAGCAATACATCGTCACCGATGATGCTTGTTTGGCCGATCACTACCCCCATGCCATGGTCAATAAAAAAGCGCTTGCCGATGCGGGCTCCGGGGTGTATCTCAATACCGGTGCAGGCTCTTGAGAAGTGAGAGATCAGTCTCGCCAGAATATAGAGCCTGGCTGTGTAGAACCAGTGTGCAATGCGGTGCAAAAGGATTGCATGTACACCTGGATAGCAAAGCAGTACCTCCAGAGTGCTGCTCGCAGCAGGGTCATGCTTGAAGACTGTCTGAACTTGTTCCTTGATTCCGCCGAACATCACGACCTCTAGATGTGTCGATGCGACAAGTGCGTCGCAATATGTATTGAAAAAGAGACCAGCCCTAGTCTGGCCAGGCACAGCAGCATGGAGCAACGATAAGGATTTTCATGAATAAAAGTGTGCTGGATTCTAGTCAACCCGATAGTAATGCAAGCTGTTGAGTGAGTCAATGCCAGGGAATGCTCTGGAGTGTTGCCCGAGAGTAAGGTTTCTACAGCTTGTTGTATCACAAGCGATTCGGGATCTTCTGTCCTGTCTTGATCTCAAACACAGATGATCACCTAAAAAATCATGCTTTGCTGTATGAGGCAAACAGAGGCTGGCTATTGTCCCCTGTAGCTGGCTATTGTCCCCTGTATATGATATGAACCAGTGCCTGCCCATATCAAGTCACGTGTACATGCTACGTCAATCGACGGATACCACACCACAGCTTCTATTGATCAGGCTTTCGAAACAGCTGATTATTATGGGGTGTCACATCAGGGGACTGTCTCTCAACTCTTAACTCCAGCGGTCCGAGCAACGACTTGCCCAAGAAGCTTTGGGCTGTAGATTGTTGAGGCATAATGTCCGCACTCGTGTGTGCAGTAACACCCATTGGCTGCTTCATTGGCAACTTGCTTGGCTTGTTCGCTGAACCATAAGGCAGGGAAGTCGTAGTTCACATCCCGAAGATTTCCTAGTCGTGAATTCTTGATCTCACACTCGGTAACATCTCCGTTGCTGTAGATCACACATGCAAGTCTGCCAGACACGCAGGAAAACTGGGCTTTCTGCTCCAATACTGTTTTCTCGACACTGCGACGAACCTGATCGTCCAGGCTGTGATTCAAGGAGCCGAATGCGCTTTGACGGATCCGTCCCTTGACTTGGTCCTGCTTGACAAGTTCAATGAGCTGCCTGTAAATCACGGGATCAACTTCTGTTTGCTTAGGATCTAGTGGATTACCCCGGCAGTAGTTATATGAAGTACCATCCGGGTCAAAGCGGCGCTTGATTTCCTCATGGATCTTTAGAATTTCCGACTGGTTGTCCCGCATCACTGTTGTCAGGGTATGCAGGATCAAGTTCTTGTGAATCCGTCGAAGAGGTTCGACTGCTGCTGCGGTTGCCAGTAATTTGCGATAAGCCCCCTGCTTGCCACGAATACGGTCATGTTGCTGTTCCTCGATATGGTCGACGCTGAGGTTCAGATGGAAACGCATGGCAGGGGTTTGCGAGAGAACCTCCTCCAGGATTGAGACAGTTCTTTCCGAATGCTGTCCGTTAGTAGGGACGTAAACGTTAGTGGTTTTGTTGCGGAAATGGGCAGCAAGGAGAATTTCTGCCAGATCCTTACGAAGGAATGGTTCGCCACCACCTATGAACAGGTTGTAGATTTTACCCATTGAGGCCAGGGTGCGGTCGAATTCCGAAAAACTGAAGTCCTGGTTCAGTTTGGGATTGAGTTCGTCCCAGTAGTAGCAATGAATGCATTTTTCATCGCATCGGGTAGTGACGTACAAGGTCACAAATGGCGGGGTGATGCGCCTGCCGAACCGGGTTGCAGCTTTCACGCGTAGCAAGTGTGGGAGAAAGCTTCTGGGTGATTTAACTTTGGACAAAAGAGAACGGTTGGCAGCTGTGTATATATGGTCTGCAACAGATGTCGTTACGATAGCAACCTTTGGATTTACTTCAAATCAAGTGAAGCCACCAAACGGGTATTTAGTCAGGTATATTTAATCCCTGTAATGATTCGGGTGGTTGATTCAAAAGGATCAGTGTTCATTCAGGGGCCTTAGTGCCAGTGGTCAACCCTTGTAAACATTCTCATTGTGCCAAGTCAACCACTTGGGATTGGGACTTTTAGTGATGTCAGATGGACCTAGAATCCGAGTGTTTTGATGATCATAGTATTCTTTGCCATTTTCAAACTCCTCCCTGATTTTTTTGCTGACAATAAATGTCATTTCAGGAGTAACGGTCACATATCCCAAATCGAAGAGTGTATGAATATCACGGCGGAGTAATAGGCCGTTATCCAGTGTGTGTTTTCCTTCCTGACTGTAAGGACGAATATGGGCAGCTTCCAAGGCAGGAAGGGTACGTTCCCGAGTGACTACACAACGTCGATCATACAGATCAGTTACAAGGAAGCGGAATGAACCCTGTCCAAGTCTGGGTTCAATTATTTGGGGTTTCCCGAATTGGGCAGTGTCTTGAATCAAAGGTTTATTCATGAGTGCTAACCGTTCGTGTACTGCATCCCAAAGCCTCTGTCCATCTGAATCCCCAGTGTTGAGTCGTTTGAAGCTTTGTATGCCTGGCTTCCAAATTCCAGCAAGAGGTATCCAATCAGCTTCACTGAAGAAGAATGGTTGGTTCAGGATGCGGCAACCTATTTGAAAATCAGTTCGGTCATTAGGATCATCATTGCGATATTTTTGAATTTTCTTACGCAGATCACTTTCGGAATCAGCCCCATTTGCAACACCGAATGCCCCCCACGCATACGAACATGGCATGTTGCTTGCATGAGCAAAAACCCCACCTCCTGCAATGCAATTGATAGGAGACTTCAACCTGAACAGAAATAGTTCTCCTTTCTTAAGCGCCCTGAAGCTGGTTGTCGATGGACGCCAGAAGTTAACCTCAGTGAGGCCTGGATTCTGACTAAGAGCTCTAAACCACCGGGTATCGGTGTGAGCAACTACAAGGTTGATATCCATCAATCTTCACCAACAGTATGCGATACAACGCAGAAACACCCTACTGAATCAATGAATGCTCCGGATTCTGGTTGATCAAGCAGATATCAGACCAATAGCATGGTTTGTACCAATGAATTCAACAATCAGTTGAGTGGTCGTAGTCGGATATCTTTCCAGGCAACTTCATAAGGGCCATTGTCATTCCGTATGCGATGGACCTGCAGACCGATGAACCCTCCTGGATGCGTTTTGTAAATTTCTTCGTCAACCAGATCTTCAACAGCTTCCCCGTTGATCCAGGTTTGGATTCGGGGTCCCTTGGCAAGGATCCGGTATTCATTCCATTCGCCGTCCTGGATGCGATTGTGAGGAATTAACCGTTCCGGTGGAGTCAGCCATCCACGTCCGGTTGCTTCGGCATAGACATAACCCGATTCAGCCCCCTTTTCCCCACTGGCTTCGATTTCAACTTGTGGGCCAAAGACCCTGCCAACTGCGTTGTTGGGTCCATCACCGGATGACATGGTTTTTTGCCTTGAGCGGATCATCACCCCGGAATTCAGCTCGTCGTGCACACGAACCTTGAACTGCAATTCAAAATCTCCGAAGTTCCTGGTTGTACACAGGAATGAGTTGGCACTGCCGGCCGCAGTGCGGCCAACGATCATCCCATCGGTAACCCGATAGGTTGCAAAACCATTCTTCTGAACCCATCCATTCAGTGTCTGACCATCAAACAACTGGATCCAATCCTCGGCAATAGAATGAGCGGTGAAGGTTGTCAGGATGAGCAATACACCCACGATAAGATGAGATTTCATGACAAATATGTTGCCTCATCTGGAAGCTGACAGGCAACAGATACCAACACATAAAAAAATATTTAAGATTTACAACATTTTTTGAAACCTGAAGCATGGAATTCCGTCTAATCGTGTGAATAATGGAATTAACGCAACGTAATTTTCCATGTTTGGAGGTTTCCACTAAAAATGACTAATAAAATTTCGCGTCAGCAAAAGCTACATCAACAGTCTGGTGAAGGGCATGTATTAGCTGCTATTTTTCTGGTAGGTCTGTTAGTGCTGCTAGGGATCAGTGTCTACAACATGCTTCAACTCGATACGTTCCGTGAGGAAACGGATGCCCAGTTGAGACAACATGAGGAAAGAATTGCAATGCTGGATGGCAATGTAGCCAAGACTTCTTCCCAAGTAGGCCAGGTGACGACCAGGGTCGAATCAGCAGAAAAGAGTTTTGATGAAAGAACACGGGAAGTTGCAGGACGTACGCAGACCTTGCAGAAAGCGCTTCAGGAGACCCAGCAGTCTCAGGAAGAGAGTAAGGAGCAGATCACTGCAGTGGGTGGAAGACTGGAGGGACTGGAGGAATTCAAGTCAGATACCACGTCCAAGGTCGGCGCACTTGGCGGAGAAGTTGAAGATGTGAAGGAAGCGGTCAACGAAACTCGTGCAGAACTCGACAAGACCATTGCCGAATTGAGCAGTGTCAAGGGTGATCTTGGTGTTCAGAGTGGTTTGATCGCTACCAATGGACAGGAACTCACAGCCTTAAAAGCACTCGGGGACCGGAACTATTACGAATTCACACTGGGTAAAACCCGAAAGCCGCAGCGTGTTGGGCCGATCAGCGTCAAGCTCAATGGTACCGACCGAGGGAAGAACATGTACTCGCTTGAACTTTGGGCGGATGACATGAAAATAGTGAAGAAACAAAGGTCTTTACTGGAACCTGTGCAGTTTTATGTTGTCGGTACACGTGTCCCATACGAACTGGTTGTCAACAAGGTTGCTAGGAACGAGATTACTGGCTATCTGGCTACTCCCAAGGAACAGTCACGCGGCAGCAGCTAATGAACGGGTAACCGTTGGATCTCTAGCCCCGGGTTGATCTGACCCTGATGGGACAGACAGTACGGAGCTTGTTCCTTAATCTACTGCCAGTGCAGAGGCCAGGATCTTTTTCTTGTCGGTGAGAGGACCCGAGACAGACACTTTAAGATTGTCTCCCAATGAATAGACTCCACTGACTGTGAGTTCGTAGCTGTGACGGACCGACTCCAGGATTTGATGGCCTATATTTTCAGGGTCAAGCTTGAGTTGCTTGGGTAAGAAATATGCTCCACCAGTTCGCATGGACAGACGCTTGAACAAACCACGATCATAAGCACGTACAAAAACCGAGTAGATGGAAACCTGCTTGGCTCTTGCATCGGCTACAACTTCACCCTCAGGTATGCGACTGCTTCCTTCCACTCCTGCTGAGACCAGAATGATCACCTTGCGGTTGATCCTTGTTTCAAAACCACCGTCAATCGAAGCAAACAATGCATCCACCACCCTGGGAGTGCCCCTGTACTCGATCCTTTCGATGGCGCGGTGCAGGGCATTCTTGTCTGAAGTGAAATCCTGCAGCAGGTCTGCAGATTCATGAAAGCCTGCAATTGCCACCTGTTCATCAGGCTTGAGGGCATTGACCAGGGCTATGGACACTGGTCGGGTGGGTTCGCCTACCATGCTTCCATCCAGCAGAAGCAGGATGTCGAGTGGTTCAGTCACGGGAGCAGCTTCCAGAACAGTCAATGTGCTGCTTCCATCCTGGACTGTGAAATTCTCGACTTGTAAGTTCTTCAGCGGCTCTCCGGTGCGTTCGTCAAAAACAGTAACGATCAGTCCTGCTTCCTGTCCTTTGAGACTGCCACCTGGGGACCAGCACAGAAGCAGCACGACCATAGTCAGGCAGCTAAGTGGCAGTGACATCCATCCACTTGAGAAAGGCATTGACTGCATGTTAGCAGTGTATTTTTCCAGACGACAGGAAGCCCCCGATTTATCGGTAATTACAGGCCCTTGTCCAAGTGAGAATTGTTGTTGTGGTTAATCTAGATCTGTAGGGTTCATGATAGGTTCAACCTTGAAACGATATCGTTGTCTGACCGGTATTCTCATACTGTCAGGTTGTGGGGGACAGTTAGGACGAGAAATTGTGGATGAAAACTTTGCAGGCCCATTGCAATTCAGGGAAGTTGCAGAGGAATCAGGACTGGTATTCCAGCACTTTATTGGGGCCAGTGGACAGAACTGCCTGCCTGAGATCATGGGCTCAGGAGTTGCGTTGCTCGATTATGACCTGGATGGTGATCTGGATGTTTACCTGTTACAAGGCACCATGCTGGACAAAACCATCAAGCCGGAAATGGCGCAATTCACGCTTGGGAGTGAGCCCGGAAACCGCCTGTTTGAAAACCGCATCCTACCTGAGGGTGAGCTGTTGTTTCGGGATGTCACTGCAAAGTCCGGCTTGGGGCTTGAAGGCTACTTCATGGGCGTGGCAGTAGGAGATTATGATGCGGACGGCGATCCGGATCTCTATCTCACAAGTCTTGGCCCCAATGTACTGCTCCGTAATGATCAAGGAAAGATTTCCAGTACAGGAAATCAACTCGACTATCACCCTGGCAGAGGGAACCGGAGTTGATCTGTCCGAATGAATATACGCTCCTGCACTGAACATTCACTTTCCAACTTGTTCTATTTGTCATCTAATATTGATGGAAGTAGCAATGAGTAGCACTATTCGTCGAGCAGGGAAGGGTTCTGTGGATCAAGAGCATAAAGCACATTCATTGCATCCGGGAAAGGTTCTCAAGGAAGAGTATCTGCAGCCTCTTGGCCTGAGTGTCTATGAGCTTGCGAACGCCTTGAAAGTGCCCCGTTCAAGAGCTAACGACATCGTCCTTGGAAGGCGTGCGGTTACTGCCAATACGGCTTTGAGACTTGGGCGATATTTTGGAACAACACCCGAGTTCTGGATGCAGTTGCAGACAAACTACGACCTTGATGTAGAAACCCGCAATCAGCATCAGCGTATTGAACAGGAAATCGAGCCAAGAACAGGCACGAAGATGCAACAAAAAGCACCTGGGAAAGTCTCGAAACCAAAACCTATGAGGGTTCAACGGCGCAACGATTTCGATGTCATTTTGTAGACAGGTTAAATCAATAACTTTCACCCAGGGCATGTAATCCCAATCAAGAAAAAAGAAGGTGCTTAGGAAATGTACTTATTGTGTAAAGTATGTTTGTGAATTATTTGTTACTGGTTTCAATCCTGCTTGTTTCCTGTTCGCAAGATTTGCAAACACCTGCCGAGCAAGAAGCACTTGAACAAGCATTTGCGGAATCCATGAGGGATGTCGTTCTTGAAGGCAACTTCACGATCCAGCGTGCAGGGGATAAATCTGCTGAAGAGGGTGAGCCCCCCAAGTTGCAAACAGACCGATATCACATCAGCAAAATCGTTCATCGGGCAGGGGATATATGGACATTTCATACCCGCATTCAGTTCGGGAGCAGGGATTTCACTTTTCCTGTGCCTGTCAATCTCTTATGGGCAGGGGACACTCCGGTGGTGAGCGTGACAGATCTGGGGCTCCCGGGCATGGGGACGTATACAGCAAGGGTTGTCTTCTACAAGGACTCCTACGCCGGGACGTGGTGGGCAGATGAAGCAGGTGGAAACCTGTTTGGGCGAATCACTCGCCCAGATTGAAGATAACTCCTCGACTTATCCCAATCCCCTGTTTTGCATACCATAGGCAACATGACTTTGACTCGTCGGGAAATGATGACCACAGCACTGGTAGCCACAGTGCCTCTTGCTGCACAGCAAAAGCGGCCCAACATCCTGTTTGCGATTGCAGACGATTGGGGCTGGCCACACGCCGGTGCATATGGTTGCACCTGGGTGCAGACTCCAGCATTTGATCGTGTTGCCAGGGAAGGCACTCTGTTTGAAAACTGCTTTACTTCAAATCCAAAATGCTCACCCTGCAGGGCAAGCATTCTGACCGGGCGAAACACCTGGCAACTAGAGGAAGCAGTCAATCATTTCGGCGTCTTTCCGGCGAAGTGGGCTGTATTTCCAGAACTGCTGGAAAATGCCGGCTATCACGTCGGTTACACGGGAAAAGGCTGGGGTCCTGGAGATTATGAGGCGGGCGGGTTTTCCAGAAATCCAGCTGGCAAGGAATACGTCAAGTACCAGCTCGAATCGCCCTACCGTGCCATGTCGAACAAGGATTATGCCAGGAACTTTGATTATTTTCTGGAACACAGGGAGGCGGATCAGCCGTTCTGCTTCTGGTTCGGAACCCATGAGCCACATAGGGCGTATCAGGATGGGGCCGGTGCCCTGAGCGGGAAACGCTCCGAGGACGTGGAAGTACCTGGCTATTACCCGGATACGGAAACGATCCGACGCGATCTGGCAGATTATGCAGTCGAATCCGAATGGTTTGACCAGCATCTGGGCCGTATTCTCAAAACCCTTGAGGACAAAGGTGAACTGGATAACACGATTGTTGTGGTCACCTCGGATCACGGCATGCCGTTCCCGCGTGTCAAGGGACAGATTTATGAACAGGGATTCCATCTCCCGCTGGCAGTCCGCTGGGGTGGTGATTCCGGAGGTCGCAAGGTGAAGGACTTCATCAATGTCAGGGATTTTGCACCGACATTCCTGGAACTTGCTGGTGTTAATGTTCCGGATTCCATAACAGGCAGGAGTTTCGTTGACATTCTACGGTCGAATGATTCGGGTTGGATCGACTCTGGCCGGAACCGTATGCTGGTCGGCAAGGAACGGCATGACCTGGGCAGACCGAATGACTGGGGTTACCCGGTGAGGGCGGTCCGTACGCCGGAATATCTTTACGTGCACAACTACGAGCCGGACCGCTGGCCTGCCGGGAACCCGGAAACCGGCTACCGGAATTGTGATGGCAGCCCGACCAAGTCACAGCTTCTTGGTTCCTTTGACAAGTTCTACAACCTGTCATTCGGGAAGCGTCCAGCTGAGGAGTTGTATCAGGTTGACCGGGATCAGGACTGTGTGAGGAATCTTGCCGATGATCCACAATATGCGGATGTTAAAAAGGGCTTGCGAGCAGAACTGATTGAACGACTCAAGGATGACGATGATCCCCGTGCACTGGGAATGGCTTGGGTCTTTGATACATACAAGTACAAGGGTTCCCGCAGGCATGCATATGACACCTGGAGTGCAAATCATGAGCTCTAGATATCTGGGGGTCTTATACTGGATTTCCCGGGCCTGAATCCTGTTTCAGATGCTGGAACAGGAACAAGACAGCTTTACACAGGGGTTTCAGGGGTTCGGATATGCCCTGTAAATTCAGTGAAATGTAGAATGGAAAGTCAATGAAGGTTTATTCAGGTAATGAAGTAAGAACTATCGGGATTGTTGGTCATGGCGACTGCGGAAAGACGACATTGACGGCTGCCATGCTCTATACCGCAGGAGCAACAAGTCGCCTGACACGGGTCGATGAGGGGAATACTGTCACTGATTACGATGAAGAGGAGATTGATCGCAGTATCACGATCTCCACTTCCGTCGCACATGTGGGGTGGAACAAGACCAAGATCAATCTGCTGGACACTCCTGGTTACAACATTTTCATCAGTGACGTAAAAGCGGCACTGATTGCTGCGGATTCAGCAGTTATTGTTGTTGATGCAGTGAATGGCATTGAGGTCCAGACTGAGAAGTGCTGGGAATATGCAGATAGCTACGGGATTCCCAAAGTCCTTTTCGCTAACAAGGTGCAAAAGGACAGAGCTTCAGTAGCGGGAGTGGCCGCTCAGGTCAAGGAAGTGTTTGGAGTCACGGCTGTTGCCCTGCAGCATCCGATCGGTTCAGAAAACGACTTTCGTGGCGTTGTGGATCTGGTTCACGCCAAGGCCTATGAGTACCAGGTAGACGGCAACGGTAAAGGGAACGAGATCAGTGTTCCGGATGATTTAGCGGGTCAGGTTGAGGAAGCCAGGATAAGACTGATCGAGGCGGTTGCCGAGACTGATGAAGACCTGATGAACCAGTATTTCGAATCCGGGACACTGGAGAGCGAACAGCTTGTCTCAGGGCTTAGGAGTGCCATAGCCGAAAGAGAAGTAATTCCGCTCCTTTGTGGATCTGCTTTGCATAACATGGGCATTGATCTGTTGTTGGATTTCATTGTTAGCGCGATGCCCTCAGGAGTTACTCGGGGAGAACTTCCTACAGATTCCGGATTACAGGCAATCAGTGATGAGGGTTCGTTATCCATGTTCATATGGAAAACGAACACAGATGCCTTTTCAGGACGGTTGAGTTATTTCAAGGTTGTTTCCGGTGTGCTCACCAATGATGCTCAGGTCTTCAACCACACCAAGAGCAGTACTGAGAAGTTAGTACGCATCAGCGTGTCGCAAGGCAAGGACCTGACGCAGGTCTCGGCTGTTCATGCTGGTGACATTGGCGTAGTAGCAAAGTTGAAGGATACTCACACAGGTGACAGCCTGGGAGATAAAGAGCATGAAGTTATCTTTCCGAGGGTGGAACTCCCGCTGCCTGCCATCTCCTACGCGATACTACCCAAGAGCAGGCAGGATGAGGATCGTCTCGGTACTACGATTACAAAAGTCCTGGAGGAAGACCCTTCCCTGAGCTTTTACAGGGATCCACAGACACAGGAGTTCCTGCTGGCCGGAAACGGACAGCAGCACCTGGATATTGTCTGCAGCAAATTAAAAAAGCGCTACAACGTGGAAGTGGAACTCAGGTCCCCGCAGATTCCATATCGTGAGACGATTCGTGGCAATGCCGATGTACACGGTCGCCATAAGAAGCAGTCCGGCGGACACGGTCAATTCGGGGATTGCAAGATAAAGATGTCACCTCTGAACAGGGGTGAGAAGTTCGAATTCAAGGACGAAATCTTTGGAGGGGCGATCCCCAAGACCTACATTCCTGCTGTCAAGAAGGGCATAGTGGAGGCCGCTGCGAAGGGCTTTCTTGCCGGGTACCCTGTCGTCGATTTCAAGGTGACGCTTTATGACGGTACCTATCATGATGTTGACTCGTCCGAACTGGCTTTCAAGCTGGCTGCAAGTAAGGCATTCAAGTTGGCGATGGCCCAGGCCAGGCCTGCACTCCTGGAGCCTGTAATGAAAGTCGAGGTCGTGGCTCCAAGTGAGTTTGCAGGTGACCTGATGGGTGACCTCAACAGCCGTCGGGGGCGTATTCAGGGGATGGACACCAAGGGTTCAAGCCAGGTTATCCGGGCAGACGTGCCCATGTCGGAAATGCTGACCTATGCCAATGAGCTGACATCAATGACGCAAGGTCGGGGTACTTTTTCTATGGAATCGGGCTACTACGAATACGTTCCAAACCACATTGCGGATAAAGTTATCCAGGCATCTGGCCGCTCTGGTACTGATGCGGCTGAGGATGAATAGTTCCTCATTCCTCTGATCCCGGATTCAGGAAAAACTGTCTGGCTTCAGGCAGCCTTGACCAGTCTCTGCAGGCTTTTTGCACAGATCGTGCTGCCTGCAAACTTGTCGCCCCCGGGCCCACCCCAGTGCGTTTCAAGGCTGATGGATCCCTTGTAACCGTCAGAACCCAGACTCGCGAGCTGATCTTCCCAGCCAATTTGTCCAGATCCAATATCCCCCCAAACAGGTTTATTGTTTTTGGAGTCCATCACGCAATCCTTGGCATGTACGTGGCAGATTTGGTCAACTGACAATTCCCTGTATCCTTCGGGGTAGGCACACTCGCCTGCAACACAGGCATTGGCGGGGTCCCAGACAATTCCGACCAGTTCAGGATCAAGTTTTTTGGCCGCACGGGCAACTTCTGCGCCCGTTGCGAAATGACAGGCATGCTCATTCTCCAGTCCCAGTTTGATACCTGTACCTTCAACAGCCTTGCTTGCTTGCTGTAGAACTTCGATGTTGCGATTGAAGTTTTCTTCTGGTTCAACTGTCCGCCAGAAACTGAATATTCGGATGAACGGAGCTTCCAACTGTTTGGCGATCTCTATTGCGCGATCAAGGAGGCCTGGCTGGTCTTCAAAGGTATATGTTGTCTGGAAGGCGTCGTGCTCGAACTGTTCATCGATTGTGCCGCCATTGGGTAAAGTGCACTTGTAGACCGGGGAAGCAATGCTGATGATACGCTTGCCGTACCTGTCAGCGATCTGTTTCAACTGTCGAAGTTCATCATCAGAAAAGGCGATGATGTTCTTGTCCCATAAGGTGCGGACTTCAAGTTCAGGGATTTCAAGTTCTGTGGTGGTTTTACAGACCTGCTCGAAGTCCTGGGAAAATTCGTCGGTAATGACTGCTACTGGGAAATCTGCCATGGGTTCATATGCCTTTGTTCAGTTCATTGTAGTAACTCGATTGAAATGGGATTGCATTGACACCGTTCTCTGATTCTTGATCAGGTCTTGTTGTGCGTGGCTCTGCGAGCAAGGGCATGCCTACCTGTAAGGGCGTTATCCCGGGCTGCCTGCAGGGTTGAGGTGGTACACACCTCCTGCACTGGAATGCTCGAAACCAACCACTACCAGGTTCTCTGCGAATGCAGCCTGGAATTGCTCACGAACCCGGGATTGAATCGCGTCAGTCTGTTGTGGCGAGAGTTCGGAAATCTGGAATGGGATTTCGATCCGTTCCAGACTCTGAATGGTCTGGACCTTGCGGCCTTGCAGCCTGTCCCTGACTGCTGGTCTTTCAAGATGCCAGGCGGCTACAAGGCGATCCGATGGGCGGTATCCATGTAATTTGCTTGATGTTACCCCATAATAGTTTGGGAGGTAAGCCTCGATACTGGCACCCAGCTTCTCGATGTTGAAGTATGCGTTGAGCGTCTGCAGCGGGTCGAACGTCCATTCAATCAGGTCAAGTCCGGCTGCAATCGCTTCCTCACGCTGGCGCAACTTCATCTTGAGCCCGATGCCAAGGTTCCGGGCAGTTGGCGCTACACCTGCCATGTGGCTGTGCCAATAAACCCGGTGATCCGGCTTGAATGCTGCAAAAGCCAGTGTGTATCCAACCATTTCCCCATCCAGGAATGCCCCCAGACAGGAGCCCCCGGTCCGTAAGTAGACACCAAAGAGTCTGGGTGCCACAGTGTCAGTTTCGTCAAAACCCCAGATCTGTTTCTGCAACTGGAAAGTCTGGTGGAACTCCTCAAGAGTATGAAGAGTGTGGATCTCAAGGCTGTTTACATCTGCTTTGCTAGTTGCCATAGCTGGTCAAGTTCTTCCGGAGTTGCATCTCGAACGGCTTTCTTTTGAGTATCGAGTAGTTGCTCGACATTTTGAAATCGCTTGCGAAATTTCAGGTTCGCCCGTTTCAATGCGATCTCGGGTTCGATCCCTGCATAACGGGCAATATTGACAGCAGTAAACAGCAGGTCGCCGATCTCGTCTTCGAGCTGCTCCTGAGTTCCAGATTGCCGGGACTCCCTGGTCTCCTCAAGTTCCTCTTCAAGCTTTTTGCAGACTTCATTAAAAGTCTGCCATTCGTAACCTGCAGCGGAAGCTTTCTTGCTGATCGAAGTTGCCTCCAGCATGGCCGGTTGATTACTCGCAACTGAATCGAGAAGTCCCTGATCTGCCAATTCCGGTTTCTCTTCGGCCTTTAACTCGTCCCATCGTTTCTTGACTGCGTCTGCAGTGGTAATCGATTCCTTGTCAAAGACATGAGGATGACGTCGGATCAACTTCCTGTTGATGCAATCAAGCACATCTGCAATGTCGAACAAGTCATCATCCATGGCGATCTGGGACTGAAACACAATCTGCAACTGCAGGTCGCCAAGTTCTTCTGCAAGACCCTTCCAGTCCCTGCGGTCGATTGCATCAAGGACTTCGTAGGTTTCTTCCACTACATAACGTTTCAGGCTGTCCAGTGTCTGCTCGAGATCCCAGGGGCATCCTCCCGGGGAGCGCAACGTCTTCATAATCTCGAGTAGCTTGGAAAATTCCTGGGATGGGTCGGCCATTGCAAGACATTTATGGTAGCTGTCCACAGTCTGGACTGGATCACCCCGGCAGAATCCCTGTGATAGGGTATTGCATGACCTAACAATGAAAAGTCGATTATTAACGGCCTGCGTGGTTGCAGTTCTATGTGTTTTCTTGGCAAATTGTGGCGAGCAGCAGCCAACTGACCCTCCGAACATCCTGTTCATTGCAGTGGATGACCTGAATGACTGGGTCGGACCCCTCAATGCTCATCCCCTGGCGAAGACCCCAAACTTTGACCGTCTGGCCGCTCGTGGCACCACGTTTCTGAATGCCCATACCCAGGCGCCATTGTGCAATCCCTCCCGAACGAGCTTGATGACTGGCCGACGTCCTTCGAGTACAGGTATCTATGGACTTTCGCCCTGGTTCAGGGAGGTCGAGGATCTCAAGGGTATAGAGAGCCTCCCACAGTACTTTGAAAGGCAGGGTTATGCCACTTACACCACAGGGAAGATCTACCACGGTCGCTACGGCAGGAGTGAGACGGACGAGGAGTTCCAGGTCCTCGGCCCTCCGGCAGGTGTGGGTGTACGTCCGGAGAACAAGCTGGTCGAAACACCTGCAGATCATCCCCTGATGGACTGGGGAGTGTTCCCCCATAAAGATGAGGACAAAGGGGACTGGCAGGTAGCTAGCTGGGCTGTCGAGCAATTGGAAGGAACGCTGCAAGGGGAGCAGGAAAAGCCATTTTTCCTCTCTGCAGGATTTTTCCTTCCCCATGTGCCCTGCTATGTCACCCAGGAATGGTACGACCTCTACATGGATGAAGAAGAAAAACTCTTGCCTCCAGTACAGAGAGACGACCGCGACGATACTCCTCGCTTCTCCTGGTACATGCACTGGAAGCTACCCGAGCCCCGTTTCAAGTTCCTTGAAGAGTCGGGTCAATGGATGAACCTGGTGCGATCCTACCTGGCTTCCATCAGTTTTGTGGACAACCAGCTAGGGCGCGTGCTGGACGCTCTGGAGGCAAGTGGCCACAGTGAGAACACAATTGTCGTGCTCTGGTCGGATCATGGCTGGCACCTCGGTGAGAAGCTCATCACGGGAAAGAATACGCTCTGGGATCGTTCAACAAGGGTTCCGCTGATCTTCGCAGGCCCGGGGGTCGGGGCCAATTCGAAAGTTTCAGCTCCGGCTGAGTTGCTGGACATATATCCAACCCTGATTGACTTGGCAGGGTTGCCGGATCAACCAGGACTGGAAGGGCACAGCCTGTTGCCCCAGTTGCAAGATGCCAGTGCCCCCCGGCAATGGCCGGCTATCACTACTCACAACCATGACAACCATGGCATCCGTACGGAAAAATGGCGTTTTATCCAATATGCGGATGGTAGCGAGGAACTTTACAACATGGAGGAAGACCCCTTTGAGCACACCAACCTGGCAGCTGACCCTGCTTATGCAGAAGTCCTGGCAGAGCATCGCATGATGCTCCCCGAGTCCAGTGCGCCTCCAGCACCTGGGAGCCGCAGTCGGGTCCTCACCTGGAGGGATGGACAAGCCAACTGGGAAGGGGAAGACATTGCTCCAGGTGACCCCATTCCCGAACTCTGATACAAATAGGCATCATTGCCGATATCAATTCTTTGTGTAATTCCTGCGCGGTATGCGTCGCGACGTTTTGAGGGCAAGCTGCTGGTGTTACTGGGTGGCAAGCCACTCATTCAGCATGTCTACGAGGGCGCTTCAGCTTGCCGCCTTTTCCAGCAGGTTGTTGTTGCGACGGACGATGAGCGCATCCGGGATACTGTTGCTGGTTTTCAAGGCCAGACAGTCCTGACTTCATCCGATCATGTGTCGGGTTCGGACAGGGTAGCCGAGGTAGCAGCATCTTCCGAGGCAGACATTATTGTCAACGTGCAAGGTGATGAGCCATTTGTCAATGCCCGGATTCTGGAGCAACTCGTCGAACCGCTTGTTCGGCAGCCCTGCATCCCAATGGCTACCTTGTGCAAGCAGATCAAGACACGTGAAGTCTTACAAGACCCCAATGTAGTGAAAGTGGTCACGGATACATGTGGTCATGCGCTGTATTTTTCACGCAGCCCGATTCCCTATGCCGGACGTGTCAGGAGTCATGTTGCCTGGGAGCACATCGGGATTTATGCATACCGCCGTGATTTCCTTCTGAAAATCAATCAACTGGAACCGACAGAACTGGAAGCAATTGAGGGTCTGGAGCAGCTACGTGTTCTTGAAAACGGCTATAAGATACTGGTTATCCCAACTCGGGACCATATAGGTGTGAGTGTTGATACTCCGGAAGATCTAGAGATTGCAAGGCAAAAACTGCATGAACTGGGTCTGACCTGAGGCACTGCAGTACGGGGCACAAAATTTGGGTTGAAACTCCCTGGTAGGCTTCCTCTACAATAGAGACAGAAGGGGATATTCTTATCCCTTGCTCCATCGAATTGAGGAAGACGAGTGTCTGAACAACAGGCAGGGGGTGTAGCCCCAACTTCACTGATAGAACGGATCAAGGCAAGTCTGCGGGCTGAGAGCTCTGATCCGAATGCCGGAATAGAATCCCGCCGTCGGATGGTTGGCATCCTGACGGGCGGTTTTCTCACGGCCAGCTTTCTGATGTTTCTGCGGTTTTTCTTTCCGCGCACGATTTTTGAACCACGCACGCAGTTCCGCATCGGGCTGCCTACAGATTTTTCGATTGGTGTTGATACACGTTTCCAGAAGAGCAATCGTATCTGGGTTGTCCGTACGGCAGACCGGCTTTTCGTGATCTATGCCAACTGTACGCACCTTGGTTGTACTCCAGACTGGAAGACAAGTGAAGGAAAGTTCAAGTGTCCCTGCCATGGCAGCGGATATGACCCGGAAGGACGCAATTACGAAGGTCCGGCACCCCGTCCGATGGATCGGGCAGCGGTTGAGATGGATCCCCAGGGACGCATAGTTGTCAATACGAGTGTTTTGTATCGCGAGGAAAAGGGCAAGCCCACCCAGTTCAACAATCCGGGCAGTTTCCTCCAGGTCTAGCCAGAAAAGGTAGCGAAGAGCATGTCCGAGACAAACGACAGTGTCGTTAAGGCACAGGATCAACAATCCAAAGAAACCGTTACCGCTGGTAGGAGTGGAAGTGCGAATGGCAGTAACGGGGCTCGCTCTCTTTTGGGTGTGACTATCGATCCGGACGAGATCAAGAAAAAGGCCGCGATGGATCTCAATGCGGTCCGCAAGCCGACCACTACTGAAGTCTACAAGTCAATTTTCCGTGTCAAACATGACCAGACGGCAAGAAGCCGGACGCTGGGAGTATTAAGCAACGTATTCCTGCACCTGCATCCGGCCAAGATTAACCGTGATGCTGTTGGCTATAACTTCACATGGGGGATGGGTGGTATCAGCTTCTACCTGTTCTGGGTACTGACCTGGACCGGTGTCCTGCTGATGTTCTACTACCATCCGACCAAGGTTCAGGCATTTCGGGACATCCTGTACCTCGAGCATGATGTGCCATTTGGCAAGTTGTTGCGGAACATGCATCGTTGGGCAGCACATGCGATGGTGCTGACTGTGCAATTGCACATGTTTCGTGTCTTTCTGACAGGTTCTTACAAGAAGCCACGCCAGTTCAACTGGTCTATTGGCGTCATTCTGCTGGTGTTGACCCTGTTGCTTTCCTTCACGGGTTACCTGCTCCCCGATGATCAGCTTGGCTTCTGGGCTGTAACTGTTGGCACAAACATGGCACGTGCGACGCCAATGCTGGGTCATGAGGGCCCGTTCGGGGCCCAGTTGGGGATGACACCCTTCAATGACGTGCGTTTTGCCCTGCTGGGAGGTTCAATCGTAGATGCAAATGCGCTTCTGCGTGCCTATATATGGCATTGCATCGCGATTCCGGGCTTTGCTGCGACGTTTATGATCGTGCACTTCTGGCGTGTCCGCAAGGATGGCGGGATCTCGGGGCCAGCCCGGGTCATGTTGGAAAGCGAGATCAAGCCCTTGCGCAAGTAGCCGGGTTCTTCAAGGGGAAACTGCATCATGGATTGGCACCAACTCTGGACCATAGTCTCCCTGCCGGACAATATTCCGATTGTCGGGTTGATATTCATCATTCCGTTTTTCACGTGGATGGGACTCAAACAGGCGTTTGCAAATGACCGCCTGATTGTGGAATTGGATAAGGACAAGGATCTTGCCAAGACCAGCCACCGCAAGGTTGAGCCTTTCCAGAAGGGCTGGTCGCGGGAGGTCGCGGTCTGGCCGTACCTGCTCCGGATGGAGTTTCTGGCGGCAGTAATCGTGACAGTGATCCTAATGGTCTGGTCCATCACACTGGATGCACCACTGGAAGAGCCAGCCAATCCCACTCTGACAATGAATCCCTCAAAGGCTCCCTGGTATTTCCTGGGACTGCAGGAGATGCTTGTCTATTTCGATCCCTGGATTGCTGGCGTCCTGATGCCGTCCCTGATCATCATTGGCCTGATCGTCATACCTTACATTGACGAAAATCCCCTCGGGAACGGTTATTACACCTACCGGCAGAGGCGATTTGCGATCTGGACTTTCATTTCCGGTTTCATCATCCTGTGGTGTTCCATGATCGTCATTGGCACACTGATACGCGGTCCAGGCTGGATGTGGTTCTGGCCAGGTATGACGTGGGATCATAACCGTTTGATTTTCGAGATCAACCGTGATCTTCACGAAATCATAGGTATTACATCCCAGCCGTGGATCGGTATCTTTGGCGGTCTTGTTGTCGGCGGCTTTGCGGTTGTTGCCGGTTATGTCTGCCACCGCGTCTTGACCGCAACCGAGTTCAGTCGCAAGATTCTTGCGCGCATGTCGTTGCTTCAGTACGCCATCATGCAGACGCTATTGATCATCATGCTGGCACTGCCGGTCAAGATTGCTGCGAGACTCCTGTTCCGCATCAAGTATGTTTGGGTCACGCCCTGGTTCAATGTGTAACCAGTTGCAGCCACGATAAATTCAAGAGAATAGAATTTCGCATGTCAGATATCCAAGAAGTTGCCAAGGAAAAGGAAGTTCAGATGCTTCCTGATCCAGTCACGACAAAATCTTACAGCGTTCACCTGCTCATATCGACTTTGCTGCTGACGCTGTCGCTTGTATGGGCTGTTTACGACGAAGTCGAAGTGATGCGCCCTTACAAGGATTACCAGGCAAGGTTCCGGGCGTATTACACGCGCTTCCTGCAGGAAACCCAACCGCAGCAGGCAGCCCAGGAAGAACAGATCCGCAATTCAGCGGAGTACCAGGAATTCAATGCCAAGCTTGAGTCGGAAGAAGAAGTGATTCGAGCCCGTATTGCGGAGATTGACAAGCGTGTCAGTTCCGGTGTGATCCCCCGCCTGACGGTTGCTCGCAACCAGTTCCAGATCCTGCGAAGTGAATTCGATTCGATCCGTTACAAGGTAGAGGTTTCGCACGACGAGGATAGCAAGCAGGGACTGCGTGAGGACTTGGAGGAAATCCGTACCCGGATTGTGGAAGTGGAACTGCCGCTGGCGGATGGTTCCGGTGGAACTGAATCACTGGAGATGAGCTATGACCGGCTTGAGAGTGAGTTCCTTGGGCTGCAAACTGAGCGTGCTGCATTGCAAAAAGAAAGGCTGGAAATCCTTGAGCAGGCGAATGTCTTGCGTCAGCAACGGGATGCCTTGATGCAGGATCAACTGTTGGGTTTGAGTTCGGTTCAGATATCCGGCTTGATTACAAAGATGCGGGATTTTCCGATCGGCATCAAGCAGATCCACCTTATGGACATTGACTTGGTAGATCGTTGTGAATCCTGTCATGTCGGCATTCGGGAACCGGTCGAAATCGGTCGCACGGATCTGCGTTACCCGGTATTCCAGAGCCATCCCAGGCCTGAATTACTTAAGATTCATGACCCGGAAGCCTTTGGATGTTCATCCTGTCATAACGGCAATGGCCGGGCGACACGTAGTGTTACAAAAGGACACGGGCGCCACAAGTTCTGGCTTTGGCCGATGTACTTTCCCGAGAACGTCGATGCGGGCTGCCAGCAATGCCATGTCAAGGAAATTGTGACTGTGGGAGCCGAGACGCTCAACAAGGGTCGCGAGCTGTACATGAACAAGGGTTGCTGGGGTTGCCACCGCTTTGAGGGCTTTGATGCTGAGGCAGAAGAGTTGACCAATGTCCGGCAGGACATGCGCAACCTGATTACCACACGGGACGGTAACACCAAGGAAATCCGTGTGAGCCTGCAAAAAGGAGACACTGCCACTGGCAGGGATATGTCCCGGCAGTTTTATGCACGTGCCGAGGAGTTTCGTCTGACAAACACTCGTCTTGATGCAGAGATCCATACCCTGCAGTTCGAGGAGAAGAACCTGTCCAGGGAAGTCAAGAAGTTCGGCCCCAGCCTGAAGGAAATCAAGGCCAAGGACCGTAAGGAGTGGATCCCGGTCTGGCTGAGGAATCCCCATGAATTTCGTCCTGGTTCCAAGATGCCTGTCTTCCGGTTACAGGAAGATGAAGTGCAGAAGATATCGGCCTATCTCTGGCAGAACGCACTTGACGGGAATTTGGTCCCTCAATCTCAAGGCAATTCAACACGAGGCCAGGAACTTTTCGAAACCAGGGGTTGCCTGGCATGCCACTCGATTGGGGTGGGAGACCAGTTGTTGGGAGGCGAGTTTGCTGCCAACCTGAGCCGCGTAGGCGAGAAGATGAACTACGACTACATGGTGCGTTGGATCCAGGACCCTACCGAAGTAACACCTGACCCGAATGTACCGGACGAGATGCGCCCGAGACCCATCATGCCTAGCCTGCGCTTGACGATGCAGGAATCGCAGGACATTGCATCTTATCTGCAGCAGCAGAGAACGGATGCTATCTATGAGGAAGCAACGTTCATGGATGATCCCGAGATGGCAACGCAAGGAGCCGAACTGATTCGTGCCTACGGTTGCGGAGGATGCCATGAAGTCTCCGGTATGGAGAATGAGGGGCGTATCGGGACTGATCTCACGACTGAAGGCAGCAAGCCACTGGAACGTTTGGATTTTGCACTTAAAACTCATGAGGCTGAGCTTGAAGGATGGCACTCACACAAGGGCTTTTTTGAACGCAAGCTCAAGAACCCTGCGTTCTTTGATGAGGGCAAGGAGAAAGAGCAGAGTGAAAAACTCAAGATGCCTAACTTCAACCTGAGTGCTGACGAGATCAACTCATTGACAACATTCCTGCTGGGAGCAGTGGATACGACATTTCCCGAGCAGTACCGCTATGAGCCAGAAGACGAGCGATCGCATGTGCAGGAAGGTTGGTGGATCCTTGTACGCCACAACTGTACAGGTTGTCATCAGGTTCGTCCGGGGAACGTGACATCCTTCATGTCAATGCCGAGATATATGAACGATCCCGACTGGGCCGAGCAGTTCCCGCCACAACTGTATACGGAAGGGGCGAGAGTCCAGCCGGAATGGTTGAGTGGTTTCCTGCATAACCCGGCATTGAGTGAAACGGATGTCAACCGCAACGGCGTGCGTCAGTACCTGCATGCACGGATGCCCACTTTCTACTTTTCGGAACGCCAGATCTCGAAGTTGACGAAATTCTTCATGGCTCGTGATTCGCAGTCTGTGCCATATATGCCCGAGCCAATGGAGCTGCTGAGTTCCGATGAGCAGCAGATTGGCAGGCAACTGTTTACCAGTGATGCGGCACCCTGCCTGAATTGCCACATGACAGGGATTGCTTCCCTTGACCAGAATGCAACGGCACCGAATTTCCTGATTGCCTCGGAGCGGCTGAAGCCCAACTGGACGTATCGCTGGTTGCTTGAACCTGCTTCGATAGCACCGGGTACAGCCATGCCGTCAGAGTTGTTCCAAAGGGACAGCGAGCGCTGGATATTTAACGGCGAATTGCCTTCGCGGGCAAGCAGCTATGAAGGCGATCATGCAGACTTGCTAACGCGTTACATGTTCCAGATGGACAACGCCGAACTGCGCCGTCTTCAGGCCCTACAATGAGATAGAAGAGCGTTTTTCGGGATGTTGATTCGGCTGCAAGCTGTCAGCCGGGGACGTTCCAAATAGGAGGTCGACTGGATGTTCAACTATAAAACCTGGGCGATATTGTTTGTACCTGTAATGGTCATAGCCCTGGCATTTGCTTGTGGTGGGGATGACTACTTTGAGGAGTATGATTCCAAGGTTGCCAACCAGGGATCTGGTGGGGGTGGTGAAGCTCCAAGCGGCACCATGGTAACCGTTGATCCAGCCACTGCTGCCACCGTAACGGGCAGTATTTCCTTTTCAGGCGAAGTTCCTCGCTTTCCGCCAGTCAACATGAGTGCAGAACCCGACTGCATGAGGATGCATCAAGGCCGTGTCCCATCAGACCGCGCCGTGGTGAATGATGGAAAACTGCAATATGTCCTGGTATGGGTTTCCAAGGGTCTTGAAGGCAAGAATTTCCCTGTCCGTACGGACAAGGTAACCCTGAACCAGGAAGGCTGTATCTACAAGCCTCATGTCGTTGCTGTTCAGAAGGGGCAACCCTTCAACGTTATAAATTCCGATGAAACTACTCATAACGTGCATCCCCTTCCTCGGGATAACAGGGAATGGAACAAGTCCCAGACTGCCAGAGCACCGGCAATTGAGTATGCCTTCCCACGTGCGGAAATGAAAATTGCTGTCAAGTGCAACATCCATCCCTGGATGCAGGCATATATTCATGTTCTGGAGCATCCCTATTTTTCTGTATCTTCAGCAGATGGTTCTTTTGAGATCGGAAACCTGCCGCCTGGAACGTATACCGTTCAAGCCTTGCATGAACAACTGGGCGAGCAGGAGATGGAAATTACGGTCGGCTCCAGCGAAAGCAAGCAGCTCGACTTTGAATTTACGGGGTAGCTTTTTTCAACCGGTACGGAAACTCCACAGTTATGCGGATCGATTCCCGGGCCTCTGTACAGGTTGCTCATAGCCCAGGGATTACAACGATCCTTTCAGATTATTATGATTTGACTAAACCTTCCATTGTCTGGCTGATTCTGATGTCAACGATGATGGGGGTTTTTCTGGCGTCTGACGGCTCCTTTTCATACACACTTGCCCTGAACACACTGCTAGCCACAGCTTTGCTGGCTGCAGGAACGGGTGCTCTCAACCAGTGGTGGGAGCGGGAATCGGATGCCAGGATGCGCCGGACGCAGGATCGTCCACTGCCTGCTGGCAAGATCCAGCCTTTACCGGCGCTGCTGTTTGCTTCAGGTTTGTTGCTGGCAGGATTGATTTACCTGCTGGCTGGAGTCAATGCGCTGTGTTTCGGTCTGGGGCTCTTTACTCTGGTTGCCTACAACTTTGTTTATACCCCCTTGAAGACCCGTACTTGGTGGTCGACATTGATCGGTGCTTTCCCTGGAGCTATACCGTTATTGATGGGCTGGGCAGCCGTGCGCAATGGAGTTGGTCTTGAAGGCTGGGTACTGTTCGGGATCCTGTTTCTCTGGCAGTTTCCACACTTTTATGCCATTGCCTGGATGTATCGCGAGGACTATGAGAGAGTGGGTATCTGCATGTTGCCGGTGATTGAACCTTCTGGTCGATCGACCAGCCTGCAAATTGTTGGCAGTTCAGTGTTGTTGGTGCCATTGAGCATCGCACCTGCATGGCTTGGGATGGTGCATTTCTGGTATGTAATTCCGGCATTCCTGATCAGTGTGGGTTATCTTGCTTACGGAATCACGCTGGCTATCAAGAAGACTGGTGTTCAGGCTCGTGCACTTCTGAGAGTATCGGTGCTTTACCTGCCTTTGCTCTACCTTTTCCTGTTGATTTGCAGGTTATAGTTGATCCTGATTACGCGTGAGTCACAGCCCTTGAAATGCGTGAGTGTTCGGACGGTCTGTGCTCGGTGGCGAACTGTTCGGGATCACAGCGGGTGAGGATGCTGTTGGCGAAGCGATTGAGGCCGTCGACTGCCTTGGTATCGTCGGTGCGGCCGATACTGTGGAGGATATGGACGCGGGAACGTTTCCGGGCGGAGTCCCAGATCAGGCCGGCAGTCGTCTTGAGCGTTCAGGCAGTCAGTAGGCTTCCCAACGAATAGTCGCTCCCATCACCGAGTGGCAAGAGCGTGATGTCCGCTTTCCCTGGCTCGTCTGCATCACAGCTGCAAAGAGAAATGGCTTGGCAAAGGATTCTGCTGCCGATGCATTTCAAGTGAAGTCCGTATCGCTCAACAGATTCGTATCCCGAGGCGGCTTTGACACCTTTGACGACCTGCAAGAAATCAGCGCCGCCGTGACACTTTGTGTCGGTGCATGGACCAGGAAAACACACATGCACGTCCCGGAGCGGCTGCGCATCGGCCGCCTCCGCAGCCGGCCCCACACCTTGCTCGGCAGTCAGCACCGACTCAAGAGCTGTAGCCAAGTCGCCATGCGACTTGGTGACCTGCAGGCCGATCGCTTGGACAAGTTCCTCGCGTGTAGCCCTGGTCTTTTCCAAACCCAGTCTCGTCTCCTCGATATTCGCTTTCAGGCGACCACCGGTAAGGAGCGGGAGCTGGATTCCGAATCCTCCGAACAAAAGCCTGCTAACCCGTATCGCTCACCAAGTCTAGGCAGCCTCGGATTTTGGCGTCACGGGCCCGGGCAATGGGCTGTTGGAAGCGGGCCTGCAACTGATTTCCCGGCCCTGGCGTTCAGGAATCCCCTCGCGTAGCCATATCTGCGTCAACCGGGACCGGTGCCGGGGCACTCTGTCCGTCCTGCTCGGCGAATTGGCGCAGGGTGAACACACCTCCCGCTGGCCGCCGCGCGTGGCGCCCCGGCTGTCACTCCCGCTGGCCCACAGGCTATCCCGGCGTCTCCGCCCGCAACCACGCCAGGCTGTGCGCGAACAGCTCCTGGCGCGGAAACACCGAGGACAACGACACCCAGACCCTCCGCACGCTCACCCGCACCACCGCGGCCACCTTCAGCAGCAGCGCCCGGATCGTCCCGAACTGCGCCCGCGCCAGCTCCGTCCCCGCCAGCCCGCGTTGTCGCAACACCTCCAGCAGCGCCGCCGCGAACAGGGCCCAGTACAGCCGCAACTGGTTCGCCCGCCGCGTCGCCGCCGAAGTCCGGTCCGCGAACAGGTCCAGCTGCTGCTCCTTGATGCGGTTCTCCATGTCCCCGCGCGCGCAGTACAGCTGCTCGTACAGCGGCTGGGTCCCGATCCGCCCCCGCTCCAGGCTGGTCACCACGAAGCGCTGGTTGTCCCCGCGCACCACGCCATCAACTCGTCGCGGCCCCCGCACCCGCGGCCAGCGCTGCCGGATCTGCCCCACGATCCGCTGCAACTCTTCCACGGCCCCGTCCGCCGCGTCCCGGTTGGACCGTCGCAGCCGCCCGCACAGCAGGTGTAGCCCGCAGGTCACATACAGCCAATGGCATTCGTTTAGCGAATTTGCGCGAGGACTCGGGACCGGTTGCGACAAGGCTGAACATCGGCATGCGCGGCCTGAATCCCAATCGCAGTCGCAAAGTTCTGGTTCTCGAGGACGGCATCCCGATCGCGCTAGCCCCGTACGGCGAGCCGGACATGTACTATTCGCCGCCAATTGAACGGATGAGCCGCGTTGAGATTCTCAAGGGAAGCGGCCAGATCGCACACGGCCCGCAGACCGTTGGCGGCGTCTTGAATTTCGTTACGCCGGACCCTCCCGCGAAGTTCCACGGCGAGCTTGACTTGGAAGGCGGGCAGCGGGGTCTGTTCGTCGGGTCGGCATTGCTCGGAGGCAGCAATCGCGACCAGTCGATCGGGTGGATCGGGACCTATCTCCACAAACAGGGCGACGGCTGGCGGAGTTTCTACTACGACATCGAGGACGCGCAGATGAAACTCAACCTGAGGCCCAGTCAGAGCCACGCGCTGGCGGTCAAAGCCGGGGTGTACGACGAGATTTCGAATTCAACGTACCTCGGGCTTACCACGTCGATGTACCAACAGAACCCGCACCAAAACCCTGTCCCTTCCGACACGCTTGACGTCGAACGCCGGTCGGGCCCGGTTTCGCATGCCTATACGATCAACCCGTCCGTTGTGCTGAGCAGCGCGGTGTTCATCTACACCACGAAGCGGTACTGGGGACGGCAGGACTTCGACCGGGCCGACAGAGGCCGCGACTATCTTGGCATAGCCGGCGATCCCAGTGTCGCGGGTGGCGGGCTGTACCTACGCAACTCGGCAGGCAACCGCAACCGCTTGTTCAACGTTTTCGGCGCGCAATCGAACTACGGCCTGCAGCACCGCTACGGCTATCTCCATGCCGGTGTCCGGTACATCTACGAGAAGGCTCGCGACCAGCGCGTCGACGGCAATGGTTTCACTGCACGCACAGGCGTGATCCGGGACGACGAGTTCCGTACCGGCCAGGCGCTCGCGGGCTACTTGCAGAGTCGATTTGTGATCGGAGCGCGCGTAACGCTGACTCCCGGCGTTCGCTTCGTGCATTACAACCAGGAGCGGCACATCACGCGCAAGCGCGTGGAGGGGGATCCGACGAACGTCGACATCCGCAATGACAACGGCGTAATAACAGCCATCCCTGGCCTTGGGTTCTCGGTTCGGGCACACGACGAAGTGATGCTTTTCGCGGGAGTTCACCGCGGCTTCGCGCCTCCTGGCACTAAGATCGCCATCACGAGCAGCGGCGAGAATCTAGATCTTGACGCGGAACTCTCCTGGAATTACGAAGCTGGCATCCGGCTCCTGGGAGATCGGAGTGTGACGGGAGAATTCGTGTTCTTCCGCATGGACTTCTCCAATCAGATCATCACGGCGGCGGAGTCGGGCGGGGCGACAACGACAATCACCAACGGTGGCGCAACGCTGCATCAGGGATTCGAGAGCTCAGCCAAGGTCCATTGGGACCGGATCGCCGATTTGACGGGATGGAGCGTCTATACGGATCTGCGGTATACGTACCTGCCGACAGCCGAGTTCACGAATAACAGCCTGTACGGCGGCAATCGGCTCCCGTACGCCCCCGAGCGCACGGTGGGGGCAATCATCGGAGTCAAGCAGTATGGCGGCTTGAGCTTCCAACTCGACCTGAGCGCCATCGGGAGCCAGTTCGGCAACAACGGGCAGACCATAGCTCCATCGGCCGACGGCACCGTCGGACAGCTCCCGTCGTACCAAGTGGCGAATCTGAACGTGGCGTACGAAATCCGCCGCGAACGGTGGGTGTTCGAACCGTACTTCACGATCAAGAACGCCCTCGATGAAATCTATATTTCGTCCAGGGCGCCTCAGGGAATCCAGCCCGGTCTGTTCCGTCAGGTCAATGGCGGACTCAGGATCAGCTTCTGAACTGCCGATCGCGGTCGCTCGACGTACACGCAGAGCCGGACGTCAGAGCGGTTGGCTGTATCACTGCTCTTTGTACTGCTCCAGTAGTTTTTTGAGTTCCAGTGCGCGGTCCGGTTGCTCTGTCACAAGATTCTTGTCCTCGTGGCGATCTGTTTCGAGGTCATAGAGCTTTGTCGGCGGGTCACCTTCCTTCAAGCCGTCCCATTGATCTGGGCCCGGGCCCGGGCCGTCGATGAACTTCCACTTGCCTTGACGAATAGCGAACGTACCGACCACGGAGTGATGTACCGTCGCCTCTCGCAGAGGTGCCGCGTCTTCGCCCAGTAGCACGGGCAGGAAGCTCACGCTGTCCTCCCCGGCATCCACAGGCAACGTCGGGTTGGCTATCTGTGCCGCGGTCTCCATCAAGTCAGTCAGGCAAACGGTCTGGTCGCTTGTTGATCCCGGCTCGACCTTAGCGGGCCATTGCACGATAAACGGCATCCGTGCCCACCCTCCAAAGCGTCGCACTTCTTACCTTGCTGGCTCGGATGGTTGGCGTAGTAGTCGAATTGCTCGATGTGACTGGGGTCCCATTCCGCTCTGTTATCGCTGGTCAGGATGAAGCGGGGGGCGGCAAGCGCATTCTTGGAGCGAATAAGCTGTCGCCTGCGGGCACCCACTACGAATCGGACACGCTGGTGGATCACGACAGCAGGATGCCGGTGGTGAGTCGCGGCTACTACGAGGAAGGCGGCGAGCAGGCTGCACTTCGGCCACTGGACGGTCGAGACCCCAACCACTACCCGCGCGACGTGACGTTGCGGGAGGACAGCCAGCCGCATTCGCATGGTTAAGTGCGAAGTGCGGCTTACGCCCCGCTGTTGCGCTGTCTGCACCTCCGCTGATGGCCCCAATCCGCGAATTGTGCACCGGCTCCCCCTGACACATTCCGGTTGAAAGGACTTGGCGCGTCCGCTCGACGGATCACTGACCCGTCAAGCGATAAACAATCCATCTTGCTTGCAGGAGATGCTTGATTACTCTTTGCTACTGGTTATTGAAGTCAGGGGAATGAAGGCAGTGGCTTTTGTCCTGAACTTTTACGCAACTTTTCTGAATTCTTCAAAACGTTCTGCGAGGCGGTTTTGATCAGGATAATTTCGAGCTGCAGATGGCAGGAGGATCTTCCTGCCTTTCAACTGCTTGATGGATTCAAGCAATGGTCCGTCATGCAACTCCAGAAGTGTTTCTGACACATGCAGGAAATAGTCGGGATCAATGCCAATCAGGTGGGCATCGAAAGCAGCATGATGTGTCTTGGATAGAGGAAATCCATTTTGAACTACAGGTTGCCCGTATTTTTCATCCTTGTCCGGCATGATGTGCGCTGCGTCCAGCAGTCTTGGTTCCGGTATACCGGTGATAGCGCAACGCCCATCGTAAGCTGTGATGACAACATTTCGGAATATATCCTGATGCAATCGTTGTTGTACTGTGCGGAGCGCATACCTACGTTCTATGGCCGTTTCGGGTGGTGGCCGGCATGCATCTTGGGCGATCGTCTGGATATCTGGGGCAGGTGGAGCAAAGGAGACCTGAGCCTGTAAATGGTCAGGATTCCAGCCAGCTATATATGAAGGCAATATGGCAGTGTAACGACCTGGGGCAATCCCGAGAAAGTAGATGATGGGGATTTTGTTTTCATAGGCCTCACGAAGCCAACGGTTATCTGCAGCGGCAGGGTTGGATCCCATGAAGGAGTAATCAATGGTTTCACGACTTTGAAAGATCTGAGTATGAACCTGGTGCTGATCGTCGTATGTAGCTTGTTGTCCTGGCTTCGGGATGACAGTCTTGATGGATAACAGATAATGCATCTGTCTGGGTTTGAAAATGCCCCTTTGCGGATTTACCAGGGGATAGCGCTCCCCTTTGAAATAGAATCCTCCCTGCAGCTCACTTTTTGTGAAGTACTCGTAAACCTTACTCAACTTCTCCACATGCTCGAACGCTGCAGAGCGTACTGCAGCGTCTGTTTCCGCAGTCATCATATGAGTTATTAACCCCTTTGCTGCGATTTATGACTCTTGCCAGATTGTTGAGCCTGGTTATGAGTTTCTGCTACTCCCGGATTCAAGTAGCACGCTGTATTTTGCTATTGATTTGACTATTCGTCGCCCGTGGCGACATCTTGCATGGTTGCCGCTGACTCTTCCAGAGCTAACGTGGCACCGTTACGGATCAAGCTGCCTTGCGATGGGCCCTGGAAGAACAGAAATCCCTCCCTGTTTCGCCATGACAGAGGGCCGGCAAGTACCTTGCCCGCTTGCAGTGTCTTGTCCCTGATCGTGTTGACCATCTCCAGGTATCTCGGGTCATCACGCGCCCAACCTGTGAAGCTACCCAGATCACCGCTTGCAGCGAACACCACATCAATACCATCCAGCCCAGCGACCTGGTCTACGATTGCAACACCTTCTGGTGACTCGATCATGGCAACGATCATGATATTGTCGTTTGCCTTACCGCGGTAATCGGAACCCCAGAGCTGCCCATATTGGCCTCCACCCTGACTGCGTTTGCCCACAGGAGGATACTTTGCGTAAGTGACGGCGTCCTTTACTTCCTGCACGCTGTCGACCATAGGCACAATAATTCCAAGTGCTCCAATGTCAGTCGCTTTCTGGATGTCCCCCTCGGATGCGGAGGGAACACGAATGAATGGGATCGCCGGTGCATCCTTGCACGCCCAGATCATCTTTGCGACCTGATCGTAGTTCAGTGAACTGTGCTGCATTTCGATCCACGTGAAATCAAAGCCCGAATTTGCCATGGAGCAATAGACACGGGGATCTGTTGTACTGATAGTGCCACCAATGACCTGTTTGCCTTCAGCAAGCTTCTGCTTGACGGTATTGAACATTTCATTGTCGGCTGCTGAGGCTGTAGTCCAGGATGCCGATATCGACACGAGTAGTCCTATGATGAGATAATTTCTGATTTTCATAATGATTCCTCTTAGTTTTGGCTTATGAATGCCGGAACTGAAATAGTATACACCTTTACGTTGACGGTTGCTTAAAAATTGACTACTTGTCAACCCCAAGCTGAAATGTCCGCTTCTTTGCCAAGCTGAAATGTCCGCTTTCTGGGAAGCGGGGAGAGGGCCCCCTTGGTGAGAGGGAGGAACCTGGAGGAGGGAGACGAAGGGGGCGCCGCCCCCCGGTGCCTCGAGACCAAGCCCGCGGGCCCGCCCCGCTCGTAGCGCTGCGCCAACCGCCGCACCTGCCGGTCGGTCAGGCCCAGACGCTCGGCGGCCTCGCGCTGCTTCATGCGCTTGTCGACCACCGCCTGGACGATGCCCAGACGGTCCGCTTCTTTCGTGCTCAATGTAATGTTCCTGTGTGTCACAACCCCTCGCCTGCCTCCAATCGAAAGCAGACATTTCAGAATTGCTCAAACCGGACATTACACCTTTGGCGCAACATAAAAATTGACTACTGACGGACAAACTTCTGTACACGCATACCTACATTGACATCCACAACGTAGACGGCACCGTCGGCACCTGCGGCTATATCGTGTGCCCAGTAAAACTGGCCATCCTGACTACCGTAGGACCCCCACTTTTCAAGGATATTCCCGCCGTGGTCCATCGAAAGGGCACTGTTGTGGTCGTATGCTGTACCGGTCATGTCGCCGCCATCAGCGACAACAACATTCCCGCCCGCAGTCGTATCAACCCCCCAGGGACGACCCAACTCATCACTCTTCCACTCGTTGAGGTACTTTCCAGCAGCATCGAATACCTGGATTCTGGCGTTCCCGCGGTCAGCAACATAAACATTGCCATCCGTATCTATGGTGATACCGTGCGGGGTGTCGAATTCACCGGGACCGGTTCCCTTGCTGCCCCAGGTCATCATGAACTTTCCTTCGCTTGAAAGTTTTACCACGCGGCTGTTGCCATAACCGTCACTGACATAGATGGAACCATCAGGTGCGACGGTCACATCGGTGGGTTTGTTGAAATGTGTTTCGTCCTCACCGGGCTCCTGATATACACCGATCGTCTTCATCAGTTCTCCATCGTGGCTGTACTGATAGACGACGTGATCATTGGCATCGGTCAGCCAGACATTGTTGTCATGGTCAACATCCAGTCCATGGGTATTCGAGAACTTGTCATCCCCAAAGGAAGAAAGGATTTCACCGGAATCACCATCAATGCGGAGCACCGGGCGAGCGGCACGGTGAAAAACAAAGACACAGTTGTGTTGATCTACTTCTACACCGGTAGTCTGACCAAGGGCATAACCTTCCGGCAGGACAGGCCAGCCATGGACAACACCATAGTTGTCCATGCCTGTATCCGAGTCATCTCCAGAATGATCAACTGTGACATTGCAAGCCAGTCCAATCAAAACACTGAATAAAGTAAAGTGCAGCAGACATTTCATTCATAAAATTCCCGAAGCACTCCACTCCATAATCAATCCCGGAGTCAGGAATGCTGCCTATGAGCCTATACTGTTTCAGGTGTTGAGCGGCAACTATTCTCGCGAAGTCCGGGGTTCAAGGATACCTGCAGGGTTGTGCCGGACCCCGGAATGCTGTTGGTTTATGAAGCTTGTCTGCTGCGCACAGCGAAGCGGTCTTCCGGAGTATTTTTGGTGCGATAGTCCAGCACCATCTGATCCAGTTGCACCAACTGGGTGGGGTACTTGCCTGTATAGCAGGAATAGCAATAACTCCCTTTGGAGTCTTCTACAGCTTTCTCAAGGCCGTTGAGAGACAGATAGGCCAGGGAGTCTGCACCGGTATAGTTGCAGATTTCCTCAACAGACATGTTTGAAGCTATCAGTTCTTCCACATCCGGAGTGTCGACTCCGTAGTAACAGGATGCGATTGTCGGGGGGCAGGAGATACGTAAGTGAACTTCGCTAGCCCCTGCTTCACGCATGATCCCCACGATTTTCTTGCTCGTGGTTCCACGGACAAGGGAGTCGTCAACCAGAATGACGCGCTTGCCTTCAATAATATGGCGAACCGGGTTCAGTTTCAACTTGACACCAAAGTTCCGGATGGATTGTTTCGGTTCAATAAAGGTTCGTCCAATGTAGTGGTTGCGGATCAAACCAAATTGGAACGGGATCCCGGACTCGTTCGAAAAGCCGATGGCTGCAGCGTTGCCGGAGTCGGGTACGGGAACAACACAATCAGCCTCGACAGGACTTTCCCTGGCCAGACAACGCCCCAGTGACTCTCGGGTCTTCTGGACTGGCCTGCCGAACACAATTGAATCAGGCCGCGAGAAATAGACATGTTCGAAAACGCACTGTGATAACTTGCGAGGGGGTGCAAACTGCAGGTTTGCAACGCCATCGTCACTTGCGGTGACCATTTCTCCCGGCAGGACATCACGCACATAGCGCGCCCCGATGAGATCGAAGGCGCATGTTTCCGAGGCAAACACATGGACATCATGTCCTTTGTGTTTCATGGTTCCGTAGGCCAGAGGACGGAACCCATGCTGGTCGCGAGCGACGATAATACGGTCCTTTGCCAGCAGAACCAGAGAATAGGCACCTTCCAGACGCAGCAACGATTCCCTTAATGCCAGACGCAGCCGGGTCTCTCTGGAACGAGCCATCAGGTGGGGAATAACTTCGGTGTCACTTGTGGCCTGAAAGATTGAGCCACTCCTCTCGATTTCATGGCGCAGGATGTGACCGTTTGTCAGATTGCCGTTGTGTGCAACAGCTAGCTGCCCCTTGTTGCACTCGACATAAAATGGCTGTGCATTGAGCGCCCCATCATCCCCTGCAGTTGAGTAACGGGTGTGACCAATTGCAATATGGCCTTTCAGCCGTTCTAATTCTGTTTCCCCGAAGATCTCATTCACAAGTCCCAGACCTTTGCGGGTAGTGACGGAAGTGCCGTCGCTGGAACTGATGCCTGCGCTTTCTTGCCCGCGGTGCTGCAGTGCGTAAAGCCCAAGGTATGCCAGATTTGCGGCTTCTGGATGACCGAAAATTGCAACGATGCCACATTCTTCCCGAAAGTGGTCGTCCTCAAGAGTGATCACTTGTCCCTTTGGGGTTGACTGGGCCATAGCTACCGTGTTTCCAGCACATCTTCAAAGGCCGAGTCCCAGATTTGTTTCAAGTGGGCAAGCGACGTGCGGAATGATTCTTGCCCATTGATAGTGACGGCCAGTTGCCCGTCGCATGTTGTCTCTCCTATCAGCGTAGCCGCTACGCCAAGGTTTTTGGTGATTGATTGAATTGTTTCTGCATTTTCAGTAGTTGTGGAAAGTAAAACCCTGGACGGGGCCTCATGAAACAGCACGTAATGTGCTGGATATCCAGTGTTCAGGTCAATCTTAGCGCCTACTTGTCCTGCACCGAAGCAGCTCTCTGCAAGAGCTATGGCTAATCCTCCGCTACCAAGGTCATGGGCAGAACAGGTGAGTCCTTTATTGACCGCTTGCCTGACCGCTTCATGGACGGCTGATTCATAATTGCAATCCAGCGCAGGTGGCAACCCCCAAGTCTTGCCGACCACGTGTTTGGCGTACTGAGTGGACCCCATGCGAACTGGTAACTGGTCACCCCCGGAAGGCAGAATACCGCCCACCAACACCAGCTTTAATCCTGCTTCTGGAAAGCAGATTCCAGATGGAGGCTGGACATGGTCAAGTATCCCGACGATACCCATCACGGGCGCTGGGTCAATACCGTCCCCCAGGGTTTCGTTGTACAGGCTCACATTACCTCCAGTGATGGGTGTATTGAAATGCCGACAGGCCTTGTCCATGCCATTGATGGATTCGACCAGCTGTGCCATGATTGCGGGCTTTTCAGGGTTGCCGAAGTTCAGGTTATTGGTCGCTGCAACAGGCACTGCGCCGACAGTTGCCAGGTGTCGGCAGCATTCTGCAACGATCAACTGCGTACCTAGGAAAGGATCAAGGGCGCAGTAGCGGGAGTTGCCATCCAGTGACATGGCCAAAGAGATGCCAGCTTCCTTGATACGGATCACTGCTGCATCTCCACCTGGACCTGCTGTCGTATTGGTGCGGACCTGGTAGTCATACTGCTCCCAGATCCAGCGTTTGGAACACAGATCGGGAGTCGCCAGAAGGGTTTCGAGAGCAGTGAGCAGATCCTGCACTAAGGGTTCTTCGAGTTGTGGCCCATCCATGGGAGCCTTGCGCAGAGGTTTTGTATACGGTCGATTGTACAGAGGTGCGTCGTCACTCAGGAAATCGTTTTCAAGCTCTGCTACAACATTCCCACCGTGCTTGACCAGCAAACACTTTTTACTTGTCACTGTTCCAATCTCGACAGCATCCAGCCCCCAACGGCTGAAGACTTCCAGAACTTCCGATTCGCGCCCGCGTTCTGCAACCAGCAGCATACGCTCTTGGGATTCGGAGAGCATAATGTCGTATGAAGACATGCTTTCCTCACGTTGTGGAACACGGTTGAGTTCGATTTCAATGCCGACATCTCCCCGGCAACCCATCTCCGCTGTAGAGCAGGTCAGGCCGGCAGCCCCCATGTCCTGGATCCCCAGGATGGCACCTGTTTTCATGGCATCAAGGCAGGCTTCAAGCAAGAGTTTTTCAAGAAACGGATCCCCGACCTGTACGTTGGGTCGTTTGGCTTCCGAATCCTCGTCGAATTCGGCAGAAGCCATCGATGCTCCCTGGATCCCGTCGCGGCCTGTCTTGGCACCCACGTAGATGACCGGGTTGCCAATTCCCTTGGCCGACCCCAGGAAAATTGAATCCTTCCGAATAACTCCCAGTGCGAAGACATTGACCAAGGGGTTTGCGCTGAAGCAACTGTCGAAAGCGCATTCCCCTCCAATGGTGGGTACCCCGATGCAATTGCCGTAGTGTGCAATGCCTTCAACGACTCCCCGCACGATACGTTTGTTGATACCCCCGTTGACCGGCTCATCTGGAGGTCCGAACCGCAGGGAATCCAGTATGGCTATGGGTCTTGCTCCCATGGTGAAGATATCCCGCAGGATTCCCCCGACACCGGTTGCGGCACCCTGGAAGGGCTCAATGTAGCTTGGGTGGTTGTGGGACTCGATCTTGAACGCTGCCGCCCAGCCACCTCCAATATCTATGATTCCTGCGTTCTCCCCGGGGCCTATCAGGATGTGCTCCCCTTCAGTAGGTAGTTTCTTCAAGTGCAGCCTTGAGCTTTTGTAGGAGCAGTGTTCGCTCCACATCACACCGATAATGCCGAGTTCCGTCAGTGTCGGAACACGACCGATGCGGTCCAGGATGCGGTTGTATTCTTCGGATGTCAGTCCGTGCTCAGCAGCAATTTGCTCAGTTACTTCAGCCTCCATGACTAGCATGCACGGCCTCCAGGGCATTGATCATTGATCGGAAAATGGACTGGCCATCCGTGGATCCCATGGCAGGGTCGCAGGCTCGTTCAGGGTGAGGCATCATCCCCAGGACATTGCGTTCCTTGTTGAGTACACCAGCAATGGATTCGCAGGACCCGTTCGGGTTGCTGCCATGGTAGCGGAAGGCAATGCGGTCTTCGTCTTGCAGTTTAGTCAGGGTGTCCTTATCAGCAAAGTAGTTGCCTTCGCCGTGGGCAATGGGTATTTTCAGTCGCTGGCCCGGGGGGCAAGTGCTTGTGAACGGTGAGTCGTGTGTGGCTGGTACCAGATCGACCGTCCGGCAGATGAATTGCAGTCCCACATTTCGGATCAAAGCCCCCTCCAGCAAACCGGCTTCGAGCAGGATCTGGAATCCATTGCAGACACCAATCACAAGACCGCCGGAGGTGGCAAACTTCTTAATAGCCTCAATGACTGGGGAGAATCTGGCTATGGCTCCGCAACGCAAATAATCGCCATAGGAAAAGCCGCCGGGAATGAATATAGCGTCAACACCTTCGAGGTCTCGGGATTCGTGCCAGATTTCGGTGACGTGCTGCTGCATATTCGCAGACAGCGCATAGACGGCGTCGTGGTCACAATTGGAACCGGGGAATGTAACGATTCCGAATTTCATCCCGGACAGGCGAAAATGTTTCGCAACATCTGTATTTTATCACTGAGTTGGACACGCTTCCCTGGAAAGTTTGACGCTCAAAACAAGATGGTTTTCAAGCACTATGTTCACTGCCTTAATGTGATCTGTCGCCAAAACACACTTAACACGATAACCCTATTTGCGGGAGTACTGGAGCAGTTGGGCGAAGTCTCCCTGAAGGTAGTGGCGTCGTAGTCGGAACGGAGCTGATGGCAGGCAATGCTGGAGGCGTTCGTGGGCGCAGGATATCGTGGAACATGCTACTCATTGGGGAACCAGGAGCACGCTGTAGCGGCCGCCGGGCGTTGTGGGCCTTTCCAGGAAGGCGCGTGATCTCGGTCTACAACAGGGAAGCTGACATCTACGAAACTGTTCCAGAGGCAGGCAGATCCATTAGTAAATGGGGAAATATTATTGATTCTAAATCGGCTATTGGCTAAACCAACTAGGCGGGAGACCATATTGGGACCACAGACGGCTCCGCTATGTGCCAATTGCGCGAGTTACCGCAACCAGGCGACTGTGCAGTGCTGAGGGGGATCCCATGGCACGACACATGCTGCGGACGCAGAAAACTGATAGGCACTCCTGTGTAATGAGACAGAAAGAATGCGAAAACGCGAGCTAGATCGGAAGCTGAAAGATCTCGGTTGGCGATTCAAAGGTCACGGTAGGGGGCACGACCTGTGGACCAACGACCGGATTACTGTACCACTTCCCTGCCATAGGGAGATCAATGAGAGGATTGACAAGAAGATCCTCAAGGAGGCGAAGCAGGCTGAAGCTGATCACCACCAGCAGAAATGATGTATCGCTCACGTAATCGCTTGGCGCCATGTTGTACGAGTAGGATAGTAAAGCTGTGGGAATGGCAAGGAGCGACCAGCAGTGGATGTCAGACATCCCCCCTAGCGGAACCTCCAACAGCAACCGGCTTTCCGGTCGAGTCTATAAGGAAGGTAGCTTCTGGCTCGCCGAGTTGCTTGCTCTTTATGTGATGACGCAGGGTAAGACTCAGGATGATGCGTATGGCATGGTCAAAGACTTGGATGCCCATTGCACTGGCTTCGACGGCCCGGCCTGTTCACCTACTTGCCGTGCAAGCGTGGCACTGATTAACTCGCCGGAGTCGTGGACAGCGCTCCCAGACGCTTCCAGTTTTGCGACCTTCGCCGTCAACTCCAAGCTGGTCGCTCGTCAGTTGACTCCGCAGGTATCCTTCTATGCGGGTAACACTCACGGAAGCCCTGTCCCAGCTTAAGAGCCTAGGTGTGAAAGTCGAAGCCAGACGGCAGTCGGGCCAACCGGATATGGACATGATTCGCATGTCCGTAAAGGCATCTGAGATTCCGTTCGGGCGGGGTAAGCGACTCCGGTATGTTTTGGTTCTTGAACACAATTAAGCACTTTTGCGATGGAATCGAAAACAGCACTCTTGTGGAGCGGATACCGAGCCACAAGTTCATCTAGTTTTTGATTCGAGAGCATCTTTTTGAAGCGGTCCAACTCATCCGAATAGGGAGACTTCATTCACACGCAGATCTTCTGAGTTTCTCTGCCGCGCCAGTGGCTTCGTAAAAGAGATATTTACAACAGTTAGCTGATACGACACAGGAAGAGTTCTGTTTGCAAGCACATACGGCCTGCGGCGTTGCTGCGTTGATTACGCATAGGTGGTTGCGAAGAACGATGCAATGCGTCAACCCAATCGGACAAGACAACCCTTCGCCGTCAGTGCGGATTCAGACTGTCGCAGAGTTGGCTGCCCAGTCGCCATAGGAAATCCGCTACTCACAAAAGTGAAGGCTCGCTCGCCGCAAAGCCGCCTGCGCGGAAGTCCCTGCGCCAGTCGGCACACCCCCTCACGGTCGCGCCTCGGTTGCGCAATCCTGGTGCCTAGCCCATGTTTGACAGTTTTCGCTTGGAGCGGATTCGCAAACCCCGGTAAACAAAGAGTTTACCTGCCAACCTCCCCTAAAATCCAGGTGCCAACAATCTTGGGTTTTTGACCATTTTCTCCTTTATTATCTTGTACTTTTCTGCTATCTCGAACTAGGTAGCAACTCCTATGTTCCCCATGCTCGTCAAATCCACCTCCCACGGCCGCTCCTATGAGTACGTCCATCTCTGCGAATCCGTCTGGAAACACGGCCGCTCCTCCCGCCGCACCGTCGTCTCGCTCGGCCGCAAGGACCTCCTCGCCCAACACCTCGACCGCATCTTCGAACTCTGCCGCGGCCACCAACCTGCCTCCCCCTCAACTCCTTCCGCCTCGGCCCCTTCCTCGCCCTGCGCCGCCTGTGGCATGAGTTCGGCCTGCCCGAGCGCCTCGGCAACCTCTCCGACCGCACCCTCGTGCTCGTCGCCAACCGCCTCACCGCGCCCGCCTTAGCCGACTGGCTGCGCACCTACTTCACCTGCGACAGCCAAGGCCGCCGCTTCGCCCCCGCCTACCTCTCCGACGCCCAGCGCCAAGCCGCCCAGAACCCGCGCGTCAAGGTGCAAGCCTTCCAATTGCAGAAGTGGTACCGCACCCTCGACGCCCTGCTGCCGCTCAAGGCGTCGCTCGAAGAGCATCTGTTGGGCCGTTTCCGGCACCTGTTCGCGCCCCACTGCGACCTGGTGTTCTATGACCTGACCAGCACGTATTTGGAAGGCTTGGGGCCGGAGGAGTTGGCCCAGCACGGCTACTCGCGAGACCAGCGGCCGCGCAACCCGCAGCTGCTGGTGGGGGTGGCGATGGTGGACGGGTTGCCAGTATCGCACACGGTGTTCGCGGGCAACCGGCGGGATAGCACGACGGTGCGGGAGGTGCTTGCGGATCTGCGGAAGCGGTTCGGGTTGGGACGCTTCGTGTTCGTGGGGGACCGGGGGGATGAAGTCGGAGGCCTCGGTGGCGGCGTTGGAGGAGCAGGGGCTGGGCTACTTGATGGCGGTGCAGGGGCGGCGCAACCCGGAGATGGAAGCAGCGTTGCAGGCGGTGCGGGAGGAGGCCTGGGCGCGGTGCGAAGGAGCGGACGGGAGGGTGTTGTTTTTCAGTTTGTTTCAGTGGATTTTACCAAATTATTCCATGAACTCGTCCGGTCGTTGTTCGAATTGGTTCACTACTGCAGGAGAGAATTGAGGCCGGGTAAAGGCCCTGTAGAACCGTATGTTTCAGTCAAGCTCGCCACTGTAACTCTTTCCTGCAGTAGTGAACTAATCCACAAAATTCCTCGGCCTTGCATCGGAATAATCTGAAGAATTTTGTCGAAACAAAGTGAAATACAACAGAGGGTCAAGGCGAACGGGTCGCGGGTGCAGGAGGTGATGGAGGAAGGGTCGCGGAGGCGGCGTTTTTTGGTGCATGCGCCGGAGCGGGAGCGGCACGAGCGGAAGTTGCGGGAGGCGGAGCAGGACAAGGTGCGGGAGCGACTGGAGCGGTTGCGGGAGCGGGTGGCGTTGGGGGAGTTCGGCAAGCGGGCGCAGCGGGAGGTGCAGGCGGAGCGGGAGCGCAGCGAAGTGGAAGCAGAGGCGGTGCGGGAGCAGGCGGCGGGGTTGATTGGGGAGGCGGCGGGCAAGATCCTGAGCCAGAATCACGGCCAGCGCTACTACGACTGGCGGCTGGCGGGGGAGGAACGGCTGGAGTACTGGGAGAACGAGAGTTGTGCGCAAGAGAAGCGGCGGGAGGGGCACTGGCTGCTGGAGCCGGAGGAGACGGAGTTGGGAGCGGTGGAAGCGGTGCGGGCCTATCAGGAGTTGTGGCGAGTGGAAGCGGCCTTCCGCAGCATGAAGGACGTGCTGGAGCTACGCCCGATCTGGCATCGCACGTGTTGTATTTCACTTTGCTTCGACAAAATTCTTCAGATTATTCCGATGGAAGGCCGAGGAATTTTTTGGATTAATTCACTACTGCAGGAAAGAGTTACAGTGGCTAGCTTGACTGAAACATACGGTTCTACAGGGCCTTTACCCGGCCTCTATTCTCTCCTGCAGTAGTGAACCAATTCGAACAGCGGCCGGACGAGTTCATGAAATAATTTGGTAAAATCCACTGAAACAAACTGAAAAACAACAGCACGGACGAGCGGGTGCAGGCGCACGTGCTGGTGGCGGTCTTGGCGCTGACGTTCGACCGGATCCTGCAGCGCAAGCTGGAGAAGGCGGGGTTGCGGTTGAGTTCCCGGGCGGCGTGGGAGGCGCTGGAGGCAGTGAGCCTGGTGGAGTTCGAGATGCCGGGGCGGCCGCGGAAGGCGGGGATCTGTGTCAACGGCGAGGAGGGCGGTCACGGCAACGAGGCGCGCAAGGTGCTGCGGGCGCTGGGCGTGGCCCTAGAGGCTCCGCAGCCCCCAAAAACGGGGACCGAATCGTCCACTGAAACGACTACAAACTTGACGCTGCGAAGGTCCAACGGGGTGCCTAGGTAACAACGCCGATGTGCGCCCCTTTAGATACAAGGACTTACGAGCGGCAATGTCAAACATGGGCTAAGTCCGGTTCAAAGCTGTCAATCGTTTGCTGCCTGCCGAGGTCCATCATATTCGAATTTGGAGCCGGAGCGTTTCGTTGAAATTATCTTGCACCTTTGCCGTGGGTCAACAACGAATCTCCCCTATCCTCCCAAACGAGTGGCAGTAGCCTGACAAGCTGAAGCCGCTTTTCGATTTGAGTTCGGGATTAGTTTGGGGGTCTTTGATCCGGACTCCCAAGGAGTGCTTGAAGTTAAGTGCCAAGCACCACTGCCGGTATTGCTGTTTTCGGACCAGTGTGAGTTACCAAGTGGAGTTCAACTCACCGCACTCGGGGTGACCACAACTCCACTATCGGGCAGCTACACAGTGGGCGCGGTCATGTAATCGGACCAATTCTTGGCGAGGTGCCCCACACCTGCCAAGAGTCGATCGACCTCGCCCGGCATGTTGTAGATGTGGGTTGACACGCGCACGCCATTCAGATTTCCCGTTCTCATGGTACGAATGTAAATGCGATCGCGTTCCATGAGGGCCTGCTGGACGTTTTCCATCGGGATGTCGCGAATCGAAAAGAGGGTGAGGCCGGCGCTGAGCGTGGGGTCCATCGAGGTCCAAACTTTTACACCCTCGATCGCCTTGAGTCCTTCCTTAAGCCGGGCGGACAGCTCGCAAACGCGGCTCTCGATATTTTCTTTGCCAATCGTATTTTGGAAACGGATAGCGGTCGCCATTCCGAGTGCCGAAGGGGTGTGGCGTTGGCCGGCATCCTCGTACTTGCGTGAATCTCGGTAAAACTTGCGCTCTTCAGTGTCCTCGTCTCGATAACTGCCGGCGCCCATCAGTGGCCACACACTGTCCATGATATTACGGCTGACGCACGCGAGACCGGTGCCGGTCCCGCACATCAGCCACTTCTGGCCAGAGCCCGCGTAGTGGTCACAGCCCATGCCATGAAAATCGATGTCGATCATGCCCAAGGGATGAGCCGCATCGACGCTGATCAGCAATCCCCTGCGACGCGCCAAATCTGTCAGCTCCTTGACAGGCATGAGGAGTCCCGTCACATACGTGAGGTGACTCACCATGATGCACCGTGTCCTAGGCGTGATGGCTTGATCGTACAGTTCGACTATCTGGTCGATGCTCTCAGGGGGGGAAGGGACCTCGAGCCACTTGATTTTAATACCCCGCCGTTTTTCGAGCGTCAGGTAGGCCTCGATGCCACCGTTGTGCTCGTGGGTGCACATGAGGATCTCATCGCCCTCGCGCCAGTCCACGCCCATCGCGAAGATGTTCATGCCCTCGGTCGTGCTGCGTGTATACACCGTCTCCTCTGGATCGGAGCCGACAAAGCGGGCAAGCAACGGACGGTTGGCGTCGAGCTCCTCGCGCCGGGAACCGTTTGTCGGGTCGGCAGCCAGCTCCGCGAACACACGGTCATGTTCGTCCGTGACAAGCCTTGGCATCGGGCCGAGGGTGCCATTGTTCATGAAGGTGAAATCGTCGATGAGGTTGAATTGCGAGCGCACCTTCGACCAGTAGGCCTCATCGGGGGTGCCGGAGGGCCGCAACTTCTCCAGTGGCAGAGCCGGGACGGCCTGTTGCACTTCGGAGCACCCGGAAACCCCGGCTAAATTTAACACACCGAGAGCTACCGTGGAACTACCAATGAACTGTCGTCGAGAAAGATCCGTTTTTGACTTACGCATGGTTGGTTCTCCAGATGCTGCGATTTTTACAAGTCGGCTGGGCTGCGTTCAAGCTCAAACCACACAAAACACGAGACGTGTTTCGGACTTACGTTTGTGCCCAGTGCAGCTCAGGTTAAACCCCGAAGCCATAACTGTCAAGGATAACAATATACTTGACATACCACACTGTCAAGTACATTGTTAGGGGATTATATACGAGAGTGCCGAAAAACGCGGGTTTCCTAGCCTGAGCGCTGTCGCTTCTTGGGCAGCACGTATCGGATTTTCACAGGTCGCACCAGCGCTTTGACCGCTTCTTCGAACGTGGCGTTGATTCGCAGATCCTCCCGTAACTCGGCCGCGCTCGGCTGGTAGGACGGATGGATGATCTCCACTTCGCGGGGTTTGGGAGGGGTCTTCCCTGTCTTCATGTGCCTCGATATTATCCCTTGTTGCTTGAACTTGGTACGTTGGTCGAGATTGTCCCCGCTGAGCGGGGTGCGGTTCCTGACGTTCAGCGCCACTACGCCACCGCCCTGGCACCGGACTTCAAGCCGTTGTCCTTGATCAGCGCCTTGTAAGTGAGCCGCTTGCCCTCCATCCCGCGGCGGATGCCTTTGATCTGCTTGATCGTGTCCAGAGCACGCAGGTTGTGGCGTCCGGCGAACTCCTGCACGTAGCGGTCAAGGTGCTGCGGGCTCAGCTTGTGGAACGTGCCGGTGTGCGCCCTCTTGAGCAGGGACCACAGGCTCTCGATGCCGTTGGTATGCACCTCACCCTTGACGTATTCGCTCAGCGAGTGCTTGACCGTGTCGTGGTCGAACGGGAGGGACTCGTAAGCCGTCGCATCGTCGGTGTAGACGGTGGCTTGCCGGTCCGCATGATCCTTGACGAATCCTTGTAGCGTTTGCGCGTCAGTCGACTGGATGACTGTCGCTGCGACCTGATTCGTCGCGCGGTCCTTCGCGCCCACGACCGCCGTCTTGCCGACCGGCCCGCGGCCCGTGTCCGCCAGTTCCTTGCGCTTCGCGTTGCTCATGTTTTTCCGCTTGCCGCCCAGGTAGGTTTCGTCCACCTCGACCGGCCCCGAGAACAGCTTGCTGTCCTCAGACAATGCGGCACGCAGTCGCTGAGCCAGAAACCAGGCTGACTTCTGGGTGATTCCCAAGTCGCGGTGGAGCTTCATGCTCGACACGCTCTTGAGGCTGGTCATGACCAGGAACGCGGCGACAATCCAGTCCTGATAGCCGATCTTCGAGCCTGCCATGACCGTGCCCGTCTTGGTGCTGAATCGCTTCGCGCAGATCCTTTCCCGGCAGCGGAACGGCATGGTCTTGTGCTGGCAGCCCGTTTGTACATTCAACGACCCGCAATGCGGGCAGCACACGCCCCTCGCCCAGCGCTGCTTGACAATCCATTCCTCAGCCTTGGCATCAGTGGGGAACTTCCTAAGTAACTGCTTGAAAGTAATGCCCTTACGGTGATTCTTGCCCGGTGCCTTTGCCATACCTTCAGTCTACAGAAAAGTGCCGATATTGGCAAGCGCTCAGGCTGGGAAAATCCACGTTTTTCGGCACTCTCGTTCGGCCTGCCCGAGCGCCTCGGCAACCTCTCCGACCGCACCCTCGTGCTCGTCGCCAACCGCCTCACCGAGCCCGCCTCCGAGCCCGCCTTAGCCGACTGGCTGCGCACCTACTTCGCCTGCGACAGCCAAGGCCGCCGCTTCGCCCCCTCCTACCTCTCCGACGCCCAGCGCCAAGCCGCCCAGAACCCGCGCGTCAAGGTGCAAGCCTTCCAATTGCAGAAGTGGTACCGCACCCTCGACGCCCTGCTGCCGCTCAAGGCGGCGCTCGAAGAGCATCTGTTGGGCCGTTTCCGGCACCTGTTCGCGCCCCACTGCGACCTGGTGTTCTATGACCTGACCAGCACGTATTTGGAAGGCTTGGGGCCGGAGGAGTTGGCCCAGCACGGCTACTCGCGAGACCAGCGGCCGCGCAACCCGCAGCTGCTGGTGGGGGTGGCGATGGTGGACGGGTTGCCAGTATCGCACACGGTGTTCGCGGGCAACCGGCGGGATAGCACGACGGTGCGGGAGGTGCTTGCGGATCTGCGGAAGCGGTTCGGGTTGGGACGCTTCGTGTTCGTGGGGGACCGGGGGGATGAAGTCGGAGGCCTCGGTGGCGGCGTTGGAGGAGCAGGGGCTGGGCTACTTGATGGCGGTGTAGGGGCGGCGCAACCCGGAGATGGAAGCAGCGTTGCAGGCGGTGCGGGAGGAGGCCTGGGCGCGGTGCGAAGGAGCGGACGGGAGGGTCAAGGCGAACGGGTCGCGGGTGCAGGAGGTGATGGAGGAAGGGTCGCGGAGGCGGCGTTTTTTGGTGCATGCGCCGGAGCGGGAGCGGCACGAGCGGAAGTTGCGGGAGGCGGAGCAGGACAAGGTGCGGGAGCGACTGGAGCGGTTGCGGGAGCGGGTGGCGTTGGGGGAGTTCGGCAAGCGGGCGTAGCGGGAGGTGCAGGCGGAGCGGGAGCGCAGCGAAGTGGAAGCAGAGGCGGTGCGGGAGCAGGCGGCGGGGTTGATTGGGGAGGCGGCGGGCAAGATCCTGAGCCAGAATCACGGCCAGCGCTACTACGACTGGCGGCTGGCGGGGGAGGAACGGCTGGAGTACTGGGAGAACGAGAGTTGTGCGCAAGAGAAGCGGCGGGAGGGGCACTGGCTGCTGGAGCCGGAGGAGACGGAGTTGGGAGCGGTGGAAGCGGTGCGGGCCTATCAGGAGTTGTGGCGAGTGGAAGCGGCCTTCCGCAGCATGAAGGACGTGCTGGAGCTACGCCCGATCTGGCATCGCACGGACGAGCGGGTGCAGGCGCACGTGCTGGTGGCGGCCTTGGCGCTGACGTTCGACCGGATCCTGCAGCGCAAGCTGGAGAAGGCGGGGTTACGGTTGAGTTCCCGGGCGGCGTGGGAGGCGCTGGAGGCAGTGAGCCTGGTGGAGTTCGAGATGCCGGGGCGGCCGCGGAAGGCGGGGATCTGTGTCAACGGCGAGGAGGGCGGTCACGGCAACGAGGCGCGCAAGGTGCTGCGGGCGCTGGGCGTGGCCCTAGAGGCTCCGCAGCCCCCCGAAAACGGGGACCGAATCGTCCACTGAAACGACTACAAACTTGACGCTGCGAAGGGCCAACGGGTGCCTAGGTAACAACGCCGATGTGCGCCCCTTTAGATACAAGGACTTACGAGCGGCAATGTCAAACATGGGCTAGAGCTTCAGCTCCCACCCCTCGCGGAACGACGGCTTCACATACTTGTTCGCCTCGTCGCTGTTGGTGAACCGCATCTTCGCGCTGTCCCACTCGAGCTTGCCCGGAACGCGAAACGCGATCACGCCCAGCACGACCCATTCGGAGTAGGGCCCAGAGATGCGGAAGTCCGAGCAGGCTGCATCCCCGCCTTTGCAGGCGCGCACCCAGTCGGTCATGTGGCCCGGCGAGCGCGTCAACAGTTGCGGCGGCAACTCGTAGTCCGCCCAACGCTCGGCAGGCAGCAGATGCACGCCTTCGCCACGTGCAACCGTCGCCATCATACCTTTCGATCCCAAAAAAACGGCCCCGTTGCTCGTCAGCACGCCCGATTGGGCCGGGTCGCCCCGGCGCTCATTGCCGAATACTTCGACGCCTGGCCCTCCCGCGCCAGTCGGCGGGCCCGTTCGTGGCCCCCGCGGGCCTCGCGGGCCTCGCCGTCCTCCGGGCTGCGGCTCAGCTCCGCGCCCCTTCGCGCTGAGGTTGTTCGCCCGCGGCAGGATCGTCTGCTCCTCCATGCCTGACACACGATAGGCCTCCTCTTCAGTCGGCCGCGCCGAGTCATGCCAATAGACCGAAACCGGCGGCATCTTGCCGCGCGCCGGAAAATCATACTTGAGTACCGCTCGCGTCGGGAATGTCCACTGGCTCGAGTCGACCTGCCGCAACAGCTCCACGCTCGTCGGCGCTCCCAGTTGCAGCGCCAAATTCACCGGGCCCAACACGTGAATGCCCCAGTTGCCGAGTTGGCCGGTTCCAAAGTCGAAGTACCCCCGCCAGTTGTAAGGCGTGAACGTGGGGTTGTAGGCGCGCATGTCCACGCCGCCCAGCCACAGGTCCCAGTCGAGGCCCGAGGGCACGGACTTCTCGTCCGGCATCGTGGTCAGCCCCACCGGATGGGTCCCTGGCGACGACGAGGCGTGCACTTCCCGGACATCGCCGATCTCACCCGACCACAGAATCTCGCCAGTGACGCGAATGCTCTCGTGCGAATAGCCCTGGTTGCCCATCTGCGTCGCGACGCCGTACTTCTTGGCTGCGTCGGCCATCAAGCGCGCCTCCCATGGCGTACGCGTCAGCGGCTTTTCGAGGTAGACATGCTTTCCGGCCTGCATGCAGGCGAGCGCCACCGTCGCATGCATGTGGTCGGGGATGCCGATGGTGCAAGCGTCAATGTTCTTACCCTCTTTCTCGAGCATTACGCGGAAGTCTGCGTACTTCGGCTGCTTGGCGTAGCGCTGGAAATTCTCCGCCGCGCGCTTCTCGTCGACGTCGCACAGCGCGACAATGTTCTCGGTCTGCGCCACCTGGTTCAAGATGCCACCGCCCCGGCCGCCGCAGCCGATCGCCGCCACGTTCAGCTTGTCGTAGTAGGGCTTGTGGCCCATCGCCCGTAGCGACTTGACCGTGCCGTAGCCGCCGGACGGGATTGCGCCAGCGAGTAGCGAGCCGAAGAAAAAGTAACGTCGGGAAAGGCCGTGGGTTGCCATGACTTGTCTATTGCACCCAACGGCGATGGTAACACGCGCAACTTTCGGCGTCCCACTCGCCCTCGCACTTTCGCGCCGGTCGCAGGTTACTCATTCTGCCTGAATACGCAGGTTACGGAACCAAACCGGCGATCCGTGATGCTGCAGCACTATCGGCCCCGGCCCCTTCAGACCGTAACCAGGCATCTGCCTGAACTTCGTCTTCTGCACCCGGTCGAGCATGTCCTTCGAGCCCATCTCGAATTCGAACAACTTCTCGCCGTTGAGCCAGTGTTCGCCGTGATTGCCGCGCACCACAATGCGCGACGTATTCCATTCACCGACCGGTTTGAGCAGTTTCTCATCGACCCAGTGAATGAGATACAAAGCGCCGCTCGCGGATGCCCGCCAGTCGTCAAGCGAGCGGTCCCAAAGCGTGTCGTCTGAGATCTGATACTCGAAACCAATGGCTCCACGCTGGATACGCGCTTTTTGTCTCTCTGTCTGACTCGGCCGGAATCTGTCGCTCGTCCACTCCTCGTGAACGTTGTACTTGACGCCCGAGTTGCCTTTCTCGGCGATCTTCCACTCGAATCGAAAGTCGAAGTCCGAGTACTCGGCAACCGTGCGCAAGTCGCCTCCCGAGCGGTCCTTTTGCGTGCGAATCATGCCGTCTTCAATCACCCAGCTTTGACTCGGCAGCGGGTTGCCACGCATGCCGGTCCAGCCGTCGAAGCTCTCGCCGTCAAACAACGGTTTGAAGCCTTCTTCGCCCCCATAGGCAATTACGGCGGTGGTGAGCAAGAGGGTCGACAAAAGGGATCTAACAGACATACTTGAACTCCTTGCTGTGGATCAGAACAGGGGCGAGACCGCTCCAATCTCAAGTGTTCGAGATCTCATCGCTGCGGCCTTCGCCTTGAACGATTCCCGCCCGCCGGGCGCCCGAGATACGGCTGAGCATCGAATATGTCTCCGCGGCCCTGCACCCGTGGATCCGCTAGGCCGTGGAGATCCTGGAAGAGGCGCACGACGAGCCCCAGGCGAATCTGGTGATACTCCACGTCGGCAGCTACGTTTTTTATCTGTCCGGGATCTTTGCGCAAGTCGTAGAGTTCTTCGGCGGGACGCTTGCCGAACGCCAGCTCGTAGTATTTCTTGACAGTGGGATCGTCACGATGCGTCCAAAGGTACGTCTTTGTCGGACCGTTGTCGCAGTCGGCTAGCCACGAGTTGGGGACAAAGGCCGCCTCACGGTTCGGCGTGCCGGCAGGCCAGCGCTCCGAGTGGAAGTTGCGGATGTACAGGTAATCATCGGTGCGAATCCCACGCGCCGGGTAGCCGCCCGAGCTGGGCGCCTCCTGGGCCCGCACGTGACGCTCTCGGCCGAACACAACGTGGTCTCGGCGAGGATTAACGCGGCCCGATTCGCCCGAGGTCAAAATCGAAAGCAACGATCTTCCGGTCATCTCCACCGGCGTGCTCAAACCCGCGGCCTCCAACAACGTCGGTGCGATGTCCGTAGTCGAAACAAAGTCGGTGACGCGGCGGCCTCCGGGGACGCTGGCCTTCCATCGGATCGCCAGGGGCACTTGCGTGCCGGAATCGTACAGGTTGGCCTTGCCGCGCGGGAACGGCATGCCGTGGTCACCGGTCATCACGACGATCGTGTTGTCGAGCTCGCCCATCTGTTCGAGGCGTGTGAGTAGCTCACCGACCTCGCGGTCGAAACGCTCGACCTCCCAGTAGTAGTCCGCGACGTCGCTGCGAATTTCCTCGGTGTCAGGATAGTGCTCGAACAGGTGGACCTTGCTGAGATCGATGCCGCTCTCGGCGCCCGATCCCGCGGTGTAGGGACGGTGCGGGTCACTCGTCCCGAACCAGAAGCAGAACGGCATGTCGTCGGGTCGAGCGGAGAGGAATTCGTCGACGCCCTCGTAGCTCTTGCCAGCCGGGTTGACGGCGCTGTCAGGGTGTTGCCCGGGTCCCCAGCCCTTACGATAGCTGCCCACAAAGTATCCTTCGCCGGCGAGCATCTTGGGGTATTCGGTGAATTTGGACGGCCAGATACTCCAGAGATTGCCTCCCGCCTCAAGACGCCAGAACTGTTGGCCTGTCAGGATCGCGCCGCGGCTGGGCGTACAGGAAGGAGACGAGATGAAGGCGTTCTCGAACAGGACTCCCTCATTCGCCAGCCGATCGAACGTAGGCGTCTGGACGGCCTCATCGCCGTAGGCACCCGCGTGGGGCCAACCCCAGTCGTCCGCGATGGCGAAAACAATGTTGGGCTGGCCCGCCGCAACAACCGGAAGAGCGCACAAGAGTGCAACGAGCACGGCGAGCTTTGCGGATCGAGACGTCATGCCGATGAGATTTTAGTCCTGTTCACCGTCGCGGAACTCATCGTTCCAGTCTTGCACGACCCGAACTGGCGCCGTCTCTGTATTGTCATTTGTCACGGAATTCTAGAACAGGTGGGGAAATAAGTCAAACGGCCTTGGAGTGGCTTGATGGTGATCCCGGCGGGCTGCTAGAATCAAACCTCAGCAGTGGCCGGCTGGGTCTTCGCGCGAAACGAGGCTGCCTGTCATAGGAAGTCAGCATCAAGGAGAATTACAAGATGACGTTCCCTAGAATTGCATTCGCAGCATGCCTGCTCTTGTTTGCCTTTGTCGCGCTCGCCGCTGGCTCCGTTGATGGGGAGTGGGAAGCCGAGATGCCCGTCAGGGATGGAACCACCCCCGCTACGTTGAAATTCAAAGTAGAGGAGGGGGGCAAGCTGACAGGTTCCGTCACCACTTCCCGAGGAGAAATCGAGATTGAGGATGGGAAGGTTGTAGGAGATCAGATCAGCTTCAAGCAGGTGTTCGGCAATCGCCCGATCACGATCATTCTCACCGGAACCGTCAAGGGGGATGAGATCCAGTTCAAGCACGAGGTGCCCGAGTTCGGCGCCGTGCGGGAGTTCATGGCGAAGCGAAAGAAGTAGAGCATGTGCAGAGCCCTATAGGATCGCATCACTGCACCGTCATGCATCGGGCCCCGACTGGGGGTGAATCTCGGGGGTGACAAAGGACTCGCGCTTCACCGCGGTGGCGAACCAGAGCCTTTGGGGCAAACCTCGAGAACCTGATCCTCCAAAACCTCTTGGCTCGGGCCCGTCCCCGGACAGCAAGCCCCGAGATCTCCGACTGGTGATCGACGACTGCTGACGAGGTCGACTTCGTGGTTGATGCGCGGGGACGGCTGCCGCCGATGGAGATCAAATCGAAGGACGCCCGCTATATCGCGATGCGATCCGTCTGCTCGCGTTCCGCAACGAATGCGAAGACAGCGCTAGCCGTCGCGTCGTGCCGCTCTGGCTGACGGCCCCAATCAGGGCCCATCCATTTCTACGGGCCGCGGTGCTACGAGCGCCCGGATGTCCTCTATCTCAAACGCCTGCAGCAACCCGAAGCAAAACAGCTCCGGTGCCTGGCGTGCGCCCAAGTCGTGCTCAATGATCTCGGCCAAGCTGCCGAATGACTCCACCAACCGCACACCCGAGATCGCATCGGTCTCCAGCGCCGCGGCGATCAGCGCGGACAGACTCGTCCTCGGCCCCACCGCATGGACTTCGACGGCTTGACCGTGACGCTCTCGGGCCCACCGCGCCGCCGCGGCGATCTGTCCAGCCTGGATTCCCAACGGGCGTTCTCCCAGAGCGGCGATCAACAGGCTCCAAAGCCAATCCTTCGTCTCAATACGCGACTCCCCGAAATAGAACGGATCTAGGGCGATCACTCTGCGTCCCTGCTTCAGTTGCGCTCGCGTTTCGCCGCCGGCGCTCCGTCGACCGCCGTCCGCCACCAGGATCACTGTTCCGCTCGCCATACCCGACTCGAGCTCCACTGCCGGAACGGTCCAGTCGTTGTCCATGCGCAACCGCCAACGAATCGCCTTAATTTCGCCGGCTATAGACGTCCCCCCTTCACTCGCTTGAACGTCGTAGCGCGGCGTCTTCGTCACCGCTCGCAGTCCCGTCCGCGTCCCTCCCCGCCGCCGGGGAGCCTCCTTCGCCAACGCCAGCGCAATGCTGTGGAAGTCGAGATTCCCTTCCGGGAGCGGAACGTCCAATTCCGCCGCGGTCTTCAGCTCGGCTTCAAAGCCTGTCTCTTCAACCGAAAACTCACTGCTCCCGCTGAAGAAGAAGTCTCGCAGCATGCGGTAGAACGCCTCGCGATTGTCTCGGGCGTAGTTGTGGCCAGGGTCTTGGTTTACGTGGTGCCGCAAGTTGTCCGGCCGGTCGTACAGCTCGAAGATTGGCCGCGCCGCCCGTAACAGCGGACCAAGGGTGTGTCCCGCCCGGAAGCAACAGGAGTCGTGCGCGTTATTCGTTATGAGCGTCGGTTGCGGTGCGCGCATGGCGGTCAGGTGCGTGTAGTCCGCGACTGTCGCCAAATCGCTCGGCGTCTGCTCGGAATCGCCTAAGTCCGGCAATGGGAATTGCGCGCGCGTCACAAAGCTCGAGTACCCTGCGACGGGATTTGCGATTGCCACCCGCACATCAAGCGAGCTGATGAAGATCGTCTGCCATCCTCCGCCCGAAAGGCCTGTCACCGCGACCCGCTCTGGGTCTGCGTTCGGATGTTCGAGCATCAGATCGATCGCCCGACTCTGAGCCAAGTAGTGCAACGCAATTCCGCTCGTCCCGAGCAGGTCAAGCTGATTAATCTTGTCGTGGCTGAATCCGGGCGTATTGAGCTGCCCCATCCCCACCCATTCCAGGTTTAGCGCCAGGAGCCCGCGCTTTGCCAGATTGATGCAACGAAGCTGCTTGTAGTCCACCGCCTTGCCGGATTCCCGATCATGCCCATTGACATTGATCACCACTGGTGTCTTCCCGTCGAGGTTCTCCGGCTCATAGAGCAGCGCGGGAATCCACAGCCCGGGAACCGCTTCGTATCGCAGCTTCTTGATCCGATAGCCGGGGCCGCCAGGAATGGGATCGAGCCACTCGACACGCGTCCGCGCATCACGCCACGCCCTCGCTTCGCCGCGGAAAACTACCTCGTCCAGCACCCGCCTGCGCGTCTCGGCCGCAATCTCTTCCCACTCGTTCTTGGAGGACGGTATCCGAACTGCCGGCACACGTGAAGAGGTGTAGACCTGCGCCTCGATCTCCGGCTGGTTCGGTGCAAGAATCGGCTCCGCTAGGATCTCGTGCAGACCCAGTTCCTGCGACCATGCTTCGGGCGCCACCGCAAGTGCAATACAAGCAAGCAGGCAACGGCAGCGGCTGAGCGTCAACATGGTCAATGGCCCCCTCGACTAGTCGATCCTAGCACGAACTTCTGCATGCGCCAGTTCTTAATCTTCGCGACATACACGCTATCTCGGGAATCGACGGCGGTGTGGTGCGCGAAATCAACTTGTCCCAGGGTCTTGCCGCCGCTCGAGATTTGACCCTTGACCGTGCTGTCCAGCCCGACTTTCAAAATGCAGTTGTTGTGACCGTCAGCGGTAAACAGCGTGTTATCACGGCTCAGTGCCAACCCCCACGGTGCCCCTATGTCGGTCCACTGCTCGATGAACCCGCCGTCCGGGTCAAATACTTGGAGAGCTCGATAGAAGACGTAGACGTGATCGTTAACGTCCACAGCGTCGCCAGGCGTCTCCTGAAGATTTCATCCTGCCGGGAGATGTGGCCAGCCGGGGTCGAACGTATAAGGCAATCGCTCAAACTCGCCGCCGCGGATCGCTTCCACGGCGAGAGCGCTGGCGAGAAATACTCGACGGCGCGGCATGACACCCTGATTATGCTACAGTTCGAATCCGTTTGCTGCCCTGGCCGCTCTAGCCCATGCGCTACGAGAAAATCGGCGAGGCGCTCGGGGTTCGTGGCGAGTACGTTACAAGCGAGGGCGTCTCCACCGTCATCAATTGCCAAGCGATCAAGGAGTTTTGGAGCGCCCGCGATTACCCGCCCGGTCTCTTGCAGAAAGTCGAGCCGGGCTGCATGGCCTACTACCACTGATGGAGGATTGGTACCGTCCCGCCGAGACAGTGGACGCGCTGCTGCGCAGCCGGGCCGACCGGGGCGTATTCCGATCGTTTGTCTCGATGCGCATACGGGGCAGGCTGGACTGTTCCGTCGGGTGGTTGAAGGAGAGTCCCGTATGCATCGTCTTCGACCCGCGACGTTCCAAGCTCGAGTTTCGAGATCTGCTTCCAAAGGTTCCGGCGGACTCGCCGCTCTATCAGGATCTTCGAAGGTTCTTGAAGGGCCGCACTGACGATGGCGTGCGCGACCACCGTCACATCGACCCCGCGCGAATCAAGATCGCCGCCAGGAATCGCAAGGGCGACGTGTCGGTGTTGCTGGAAAGCCTCGACGGCGACTTGGCGTACCTCGTGACGAAGGGGCTGAAGCTGGTCAACGAGATTTTCCTAGGATTTCTGAAGGGGCCTATTACGAATATATGATGAAGAACTTCCAAGAGCCGGAAGACTGATCGCTGCGGTCTACTGGGCGCAGGCCGGCTCGGAACCACAGCTACAATAGTATTGCAGGGATCGAGAGTTCCCGCCTTGGCAAACGGAGGCTTGGATCAGTATGAAGCGCATCATGGGAATTGTCGCGGTCGCAGCGGGACTCGGTTGCCAGAGCGCGCCAGAAGGCACCATCGCCTTCGTCAATGTGAGTGTCCTTCCGATGGACGGCCAGCGTGTCCTGGACGGCCAGACGGTCGTCGTCGCGGACGGCCGCATCGTCGATCTGTCTCCCTCAAGCGAGGCCGTCGCGCCGCACGTCGCAGATGTCATCGACGGGACGGGCCGGTTCCTGATGCCCGGTTTCACGGAAATGCACGGGCACCTCCCCAGTCCCGATGCGCCGCCCGAGGAAGTCGACCGAATCCTCTTCCTGTTCCTGTCCAACGGCGTTACGACAGTGAGGGGCATGCTCGGTAACCCATTTCACCTCGACCTTCGGCAGGAGATCGAAGCGGGCACGCGCCTCGGTCCCACTCTCTTCGCGGCCGGGCCGGCCTTTCACGCGACCCCTGAACTGACAGCCGATGCCGCCCGCGAGCACGTGCGCCAGCAGAAGGATGCCGGGTACGACTTGCTGAAGATTATGGAAGGTCTAGATCCGGAGGTCTACGACGCTATTGCGGATGAGGCGCAACAAGTCGGAATCGCATTCGGCGGGCACGTGCCGAACGCGGTGGGGCTGCTGCACGCTCTAGCGGCAGGCCAAGGCAGTATTGACCACTTGGATAACTTCCTGGAAGCGCTCGAAGCCGACGATTCGCCGATCATGGGCGCGGACGCGACCACGCGCTCGCGAGACATGGGCCTATACGCCGACGAGAGCAAGATTCCTCATGTAGTCGAGGCGACCCGGCTGGCAGCGGCCTCGGTGGTGCCCACGATGGCTCTGTGGGAGACCTTCAACGCCGCCCGGCCCGCCGAGGATTACGCCGAGCTTGACGGGTTAAAGTATCTTCCGCGCGAGACCGTGGATGCGTGGATTGAGTCGCAGACGAGCCGGCAGGAGCGCTTGAACCCCGAATCAGGCAAGCGTGTGATCGAGATACGGAAGAACGTGCTCAAGGCGCTGCGAGACGCCGGAGTGCGCATCGCGTTCGGTACGGACGCTCCCCAGGTCTTCAACGTCCCCGGTTTTTCCATCCATCGCGAGATGGCGATCATGGCATCCGCCGGCATGACTCCCTTCGAGATCCTCGCGTCCGGCACGCGCAATGTGGCTGACCATTTCGGGAGCGACGAGTTCGGTCTAGTGGCAATTGGCAAGCGCGCGGACCTCATCCTGCTGGAGGCCAATCCGCTCGACGATCTGGCGAACATGGCCCGGTTGGCGGGTGTCATGGTGCGTGGTCGCTGGCTGCCGGAATCCGAGATCCAAGCGAGGCTCGCCGAATACGTCGACGGCAAGTGAACGCGAACTCCGTCAGTTGATGCGTCAAGTAGTGCACCGCGTCCGGGCAGACAGACCCGGATCGCACCGGAATGGTCGCGGCGTTTCTTTAACTGGCGCTTGCGGTTCCGAGATAAGGCCGGAATTACGTTGTCGCGCCGGATCAGAAGATCGGGAAGGCGTCGGCGACTGAGCGGGATGCTCTCTCGTACCTTGATTGATCGCTCAGAGTTCCCCGGATGTAGATGAGCAGGAATAGCGAGAGATCGGAGTTTTTTGGCCATACATAAACGTTAATAAGCAGACTCTGACGCCGTCAACGGGCGGGCCCACAGTGTCAAGACAAAGTCTTAGTACCCCCTCACGAACGCTCAGGAGGAACTGCGTAAGAGAGGCCAGGACGGGGCGAGGCAGTAGCTATAACCCTCCACCCCCAGTCACGAGTGTGTTGGTACGACCCTGGGCCGTCTTGCGGAGTCTTAGCGTCCCTATGCCTGGCTCCGGGACCGGGACCAACCCGTGGACACGCGAGTTCATGCTTGTGGACGAGGAGCCAGCGGGTCGGACTGCAAAACTACCGTGCATTCCGACAGGCTGACATTGCCGCGTCCTGCGGTCGCCACTCACCTCACGAGCGCACGGATCACAATCCGAGGATTGGCGAGACATCAATCCAGTTCAGTCGGTGCCTGAATGGACTTTGCATCTCGCCGCCGGTGCTTCCAGTCTTGAATCGAACCGGTGGCCCCAAGGGGGGAGAGAAGCGGTGAATAGTGGGAGCAGTATGCTCCTAGCACGGGGACGCCGCTTTCCCCGCCAATGCCGTGCCGCAGAGATTCATCCGTCCGCTTGGACCTTCTCGCTATCGTGCTGGTTGCGCTCTTCCCGGTGAAGTAGGTTTCGTCGACTTCGATGGCCCCGGGGAATACTGCCGAAGTGCCGACCACGATTGGCTGATGCGACGGGCCGAATGTCAGGCCGACCTCTGGGAAATGTCTAGTTCGCAGTGAAGCTTGATGCTTGAGATGCCCTTGAGGCCGGTCGCCATTGGGCAAACGGAAGTTGCCCAAGCTAGCAGCCCGAGTTTCGATGCGTGCGTCACACCGCCCGCATTGGCAGAGAACCAACGGCGACAGGGGCAGCAGCGAGAGGGCATCAACCGATGACACCTGTCGGCCACCACGTTCAGGGATTCGCAGTGCGGACGACGAATACCGTCCGGAAAGCGAAGGTCGACGAGCCAGTGCTTGGTGGTGACGGGATCGGGGAACCTGTGGTGAGGTCGATGAGCGATAGGCCATTTTCTCGACTCCTTGATTCCTGGCTCGCTCCGTCGGCTCCGGCGCGGCGGTTGTCGCTACATCGATTGTCTTCGCCGTGCTGCATGGCTTGAATCCAGGCGTTACGGGGGTTGCGTAGGTAAACACCACCTTTTTTGGCGCTGCCTTCGGCCTGGCTGTTTTGCGGGGACTTTGGGAGGCTGACGATTCGCAGGCTTCCGAGCCCGGCAGCGTTGCGAGTACCTTGCTTGGCGATTTGCCTGACGGCTATCGCGATTCCGGCGCTGCAAGCGAAGACCGAAGCACTGACAGCGGCGCAGCGCGCCGAGTGGTGCGGAACCTGAACGCTGAGTTCGGCACGTCCAGGGTTCAGATTACGCGGTCCAAGGAGCCCTAGTGCTGAGGCAGTTGGGGCAGTACGACCTCGATCAGTGGTCCGAAGCCATGATGAAGTACGGACCGGCCGCTTGCGTCGGCGATCTGGTGCAGATCACAGCGATCCGGTTCGAAGACAAGAAACGGGTACTGGACATCAATTTCGGTATGAGCGGAGGCCGCAAGTGGTGGTACCGGGTCTAGGTCGGTGGTGCTGTCAGCAGTGGGATGACCCTCGGCGCGAGCCAGAACACTCACGCACCGGGCGGTACGAAGCTCGCTCTCGTGTTCCCCGAGACGATCCCTGCGAAATCGGCCGCCGATTTCAAGGCCATGCTCAAGCCGGTTCTGGACTTCAAGCAGCGCTCGGCCAGGGAGATGTACCTCGACACGATCGACACGAAGTACGGTGAAGCGATCGAGAAGAAGGAAGTCATCGAGGGCATGGACAAAGAGATGGTCCTGCTAGCGAAGGGTAGGCCGGTCAAGAAAATCCGGGATTTCAAGGACGGCGTCGAGACGGAGGATTGGATCTATGGCAAGCCCCCCGGCGAGATTGTGTTTGTGACATTCCTCGGCGGTGATGTGATCGGGATTAAGGAAAGCTACGCGGCAATCGGTGTCTGGGTGAAGGAAACTCCCTAGATCTAGTGTTGAACCCGGCCCTACCCGGGCCCTCGCGCTGCCAAACAATCGGTCGGCCTCAGTGCGACAGCTTCCAACGCTGTCCGAGCGCGTCCGCGGCTCGGATCGCGTCCCGGACCATCTCCGGCTGTACGTCGAACGGTTCGTTATGAATCGTCTCGGTCCTGGCGGTCGAGCGCTTCGCAACCGCATCGAGCATTTCCGTGTCGGACGCGAGCAATCCGATGTCGGCGAGCGTGATCGGCAGTCCGATGGACTGGGAGAAGGACAGCACCTCGTCAATTGCGGCGCTCGGCTTGCCTTCCAGCACGAGCTGCACGAGCGTCCCGAAGGCCACCTTCTCTCCGTGATAGTAGGCGTGAGTGCCCTCCGCGACTGTCAGGCCATTGTGGACGGAGTGAGCCGCGGCGAGGCCAGACGACTCAAATCCTAGCCCCGACAGCAGCGTGTTGGCTTCGACCAGGCGTTCCAAGGCGGGCGTGACCGATTGGCGCTCGGCAGCGGCGAGGGCGTTGCAGCCATCTTCGATCAGGGTGCGATAGCAGAGCTCCGCCAACGCCAGCGCGCTACGTGTCGAAGCCCCTCCCCGCATGTTCTTCACGTGGCCTTCGACGCAAGTACGGGCCTCGAACAGCGTCGCTAGGGCATCGCCCATGCCTGACACCAGCAACCGAGGTGGCGCGCAGGCGATGACCTTGGTGTCTACGAGTACGAGATCGGGATTCCGGGGGTAAACGCGATAATCCACTACTTGACCCTGGTCGTCGTATAGCACTGACAGTGCGGAGCAAGGTGCGTCGCTGGATGCCACGGTCGGGCAGTTCACGACGGGCAGGCCGAGATCGGCCGCGACTGCCCGGGCCGTATCGAGCACTTTTCCGCCGCCAGCGCCGACGATTACCTCGGCCTTGGCAGTCCTAGCGGCTACCTTGACTTCCTCGATCTCCTTATGGCTGCACTCTCCGCCGAACGCCTGGACTGTGTACTCGATACCTGCCTCGCCAAAGGTGCGGTGCCACGTAGAGGCAAGCTTCGAGGAAGCGCTCCGACCGGCCAGGACCGTGGCCGGACCACGGAGCCCGATCCGATTCATTTCCAGTCCCAGGGAATTAGTAGCGTCCGATCCTTGGGTGTAGCGTGACGGGGACGAGAAGATAGAGAGCATGCTCAGGATTGTAGCCCAGCGCAGGGCGGGGAAGTGCTTTGCCTCCATCGGATGCCTCACGCAGTCCGGCAGTTCACGGATAGCGGGGCAAGTTGACCCAGGGCAACGGTCATCGGGCACGACGGTTGGAAGGCATCCGGATCGAGGTTTCTGCAGCGAAGGTGCGTGCTTGACTACTACTCGGAGCGGGAGTAGTTCAGAGGTAGAACGTCAGCTTCCCAAGCTGCATGTCACGGGTTGGATCCCCGTCTCACGCTCTATAGTTTTCAAGCACCTACAGGCGATGAGCCGACGAGGTGCCTCCAGTCAGCTCTGATCTGGTTTAGAGATTCCTTCGTCTCGGTGGTTCCTGGGCGAGATTCGAATCAGGCCAGTGCCTCTCATCGTCTCGCCAGTCCGCTCTTCGCGTGCAGGTTCATTCGGCAGGACCTGAGGTGGAAGTACCGCGAGTATTTCGCCGGGCTGGCAGCGAAGCTTGATCCCGGAGCCGCGATGGGGGCACCGCGACTTACGCGAGCTGTCAAGCGATGCGGCTGGGAAGTTGGTAGCTAGTGCTCCGTCCGCCCGTGTTGATGCGTACGAGAATTCCATGACCCATCAGATCAATGATGTCGCGGAGGGCAGTGTCAGGGGAGCACTTGGTAATCTTCGCCCATTTTGATGCCGTCAGCTTGCCCTCGAATCTGTCGAGCAGCCGGCTCAGCATCATACGCTGACGCTCGTTGAGCCGGTACGGTTCGAACGGATTCCCAGAAGCACGCTTTCTTGAGCACTGCCGCAAGTGTGTCTTGTGCACCGTCGATGGCTCGACCGAGACAGTCAAGAAACCATCGCATCCAAGGCGTAACGTCCAACCCGCATCGCTGCGTCCTCTGCTCGGAGCGCGCGAGCAGCATGTCGGCGAGTGCACGGGCGACCCGTCCGTTTCCATAATCGAGCGGGTGAATCGAGACGAACCACAAGTGGGCCAGTGAGGCCCTGAGTACCTCGTCGGCTGCTGCTGGTGCGTTGAACCAATCTAGGAAGACTGACATCTCGTGATCAAGTCGGTTGGCCGCGGGCGCTTCGAAATGAACTCGCTCGCGCCCGATATGACCGGAGACTACTTGCATCGGGCCAGTAGCGTCGTCTCGCCATGCGCTGACCCTGATGCGCCTCATGCCGCTTCGACCGGTCGGGAAAAGCGAAGCGTGCCATGCATGTAGCCGTTCGGAAGTGAGAGGCCGGTCGTAGTGGCGCGTTCCTGTCTGAGATCGAATCCGAGCGATTCCATCCGTCCAGTCAACCAACCCTGTTGATGCCGGACAGCGGCCAGGGGTATGGACAACTCCTCTTGAATCCAAGTGAAGCGCGGCCAATGGGTAGTACGCCACCACCTAGTAAGCAGAGACCTCTAACAAGGCTGCCATCGCGCGGAGAACGGGTTTCGCTCGCGACTTTGCGCCCTAGGTCCCGGATATGCTGCGCCTCGAACCGGACATGCAGTTGCAATCCCCATCCCTGCTCGACACCGTCCGCCGCCCCGTCGTGCTCGGAGGTCTCGGGATTCTGTGCGCAAAGGTTTTAGCGGATGAAACCGACAGGTGGATCCGATTCGTCTCACCGTGATGGTCGGGGCTGCAATGTAGAGACCGAGTGTTCCTATAAATAGTGGCCAAAGCAAGTAGGAGAAGTAATGATGATCGTGCAAGCCGTTTTGATTCTTCTGGCGGCGCTGGTTGCTTCGGCGGCAGGCGAGCCAAACTTCGTCTTCATTCAGGGCGAAGGGCAAGGCTGGAACAGCACCTCGGTTCGCATGGATCCTGAAGTCCCCGAGTCACGCAACGACTACTTCCAAACGCCGAATCTCGAACGTCTGGCCGAGGGCGGAATACGCTTCGCAAACTTCTACGCACCGTCGCCAAGGTGCACTCCATCGCGCGCCACCTACTTCACGGGCAAGAGCCCGGCGAAGCTGGGGATGACGTTTGTGAACTTGCGCTCGGGTCCGAACGTCAAGCTTGTCGAACCAACGCCCGCTCTCGAGATGCCGCTCGAGGAGACAACGATCGCCGAGATCTTGCGGGATTCAGGCTACGCGACGGCGCACTTCGGAAAGTGGCATGTCGGGCGTAGAAGCCCCGTGGAGCACGGCTTCGACGAGACTGACGGCGCCAACAACAACGGCGGTCCGGTGAATGTGGGGAGCCCGAACCCCAAGCAAGCCTACGGGATTACTGAGCAGGGCTTGCGGTTTATCGAATCCAAGGCAAAGGCCGGCAGGCCGTTCTATATCCAGATGTCGCATTACGGCGGGCGCAGTTCGGCAGACGCTCGGGAAAGCACGAACGAGATCATCTCTGGTTGGCCGGCAAGCCGTGGACGTAACGAGCGGGACACCGGGGCGGCCGCTGTGATCTTTGACATGGATATCACCATTGGGATGGTTCTTGACAAGCTCGAAGAGCTAGGGATCGCTGATGAGACATACGTCTTCTACACGACCGATCACGGCACCCCGGGCTCTGGCAACCGGCCTCTGGCCCTAGGCAAGGGAACAGTCTGGGAAGGAGGCTTGCGGGTCCCGCTGTTCTTCCGCGGACCGGGAATCAAGCCCGGCTCGGTGTCGCGCGTTCGGGCGACTGGGGTGGACCTGGTTCCCACGGTGGCAGAACTAGCCAGCGTGGCCTACAAGCTGCCTCGAGACGTTGAAGGCGGCAGCTTGGCTGCTGTCTTGACCGACAACGGGCGCGGCACGGTGAGCAGACTGCGGGAGGAGATTGTCTTTCACTTCCCGCACTATGACTCTGACCCGCTGGGTCCGGCCTCGGCGATGCTCTCAGGCGACTACAAGCTGATTCGCTTCTACAAGGAGCCCGACAAGCTGAGGCTGTTCAACATCCGCAACGACCCGTACGAGCGCAACAATTTATCCTCAGCAATGCCCGAGAGACTCGACGCGCTCGAGGGAATGCTGGACGCCTACCTCAGCAGTGTTGACGCGGGACTGCCGCGCATCAACGCAAACTTCGATCCGAACCAGGATGTCTCGCGTCCTGAGCGCGGCGGTCGACAACGGCGGGGTGATCGCGAGCAGGGCACCCGGCGCCGGAGACAGAACCGCGAGAGCCGAGGTCAAGGCAACCAATGAACCGGCTGTACTTGTTGGCGGCATTCGCGCTGGGGCTGACGGTCGCTGCCGGTTCGGCCGTGCCCACGAAGTTGTTCACTCTCGATCCTGAATCGATAGCGAGATCGTTCCGCGCTTTCTCGGACAGGGTAGAGGTCCGATGGGATAACAACTACTTCTAAGTGGAATCGGACTCCATGCCGGACCACCACATGATGGTCGGCATCCGCGCCTGGAATCAGCAGGTGCCGATTCCTCAGCAGTATTCCGGTAACAACGCTTTTCGGCTGCCGTTCCAGACCCGGTTTGCCGATTCCCCGGTTTCGGGGGGAAGAGACACTTTTTCGTGGTGCTATCGCGATCACTGCGAACGGCATCCCGATCTTCAACCCGATCAAGCAGGATGGCCGTACAGACACGAATCTAGCCGGAGAACTTGACGAGCATGGGAGGAACAGCCAGTCTAACTGGTGATTGGATCCAGGGTGAAAGTCCCTGAGGGTAAAGGAATGAGCCATTTCATACCACACCGGGAACTGGGAGATCTTCGTGTCGTCCCGGCAAGTCGTTGCCGGGACTGTAGCGGGAAGACAGGAGTCGAAGCCAATGATGCACGCTGCGAAGAAGTCTGACGCGGAAGTAGTAGCGACGAAGGCGGCGAACAACGGGGCGCAAGCCCGGATGGAGCCGCTGGAGCGAAGGGCCGGGATCGAAGGGAATGCGGGAAGCCGTGACACAGGCCGGACACGGAGTCGGGAAACATCCGGAACACGGGTCCCCCCCAGGTGCTCAAAAAGGCACAGGGGGCAATGGGTTGTTTCCAGCGAGTTGACTCGTTTTAGTCAGGCCCCTCAATACAGGCCTGCCAGCCCGACCGACCGCTTACTCAAGAGAATGGAAACTGGCCGCGGAGGATGTTGCAACCCCTCCCCGGCCTCTGTTTCAGATCAGGTCCATCAAACCAGCTACCCTTACGAAGAAGCCTTCAAATAAGATACAGGTTGGCAGATAAACTCTTTGTTTACCGTGGTTTGCGAATCCGCTCCAAGCGAAAACTATCAAACATGGGCTAGCCACCAAGAAGGTTAGTCCCCACTTGCTTCGCCACACGGCCGCAACTCATCTGCTGCGCTCTGGGGTGGACCTCAACACGATCCGCACTTGGCTCGGCCATGCCAGCCTCGACACAACGACTGTCTACGCCGAAATCGGTCGCCGTCTTTGACTCGAGCGAACCCGCACCCGACAGGTCGTATCGCGATGACAAAGGACTCATGGCGTACCTGCGAGCCTTGTAACCACAATCCGTTATGCGCTGTAGAAGCGGGGCTCAGTCCTGACATCACAAGGGGATAGGGCCCCAACAGCGCATAACGGGGAAGAGCGCATTAAACGCCATATGCGCTACAGAGCATATGGCGTTCATTCGCGTTACGGCCTGCGCGCTCGCTGAGTCGCCCACGGCGACCCTTTTGCATCGAAGTGCTTCAGTCCATTTTGTTACCTCCATGAACCGCTCCGATTGCTACCTGCTGGAGCGATAGTTCGCCGGGCGGGTTTCGCACCCGCTGGGTTGTAGCGCCTTTCCACGGCGCACGGGAATCGAGGCTAGTTCCGCCCCCGGGCACTGCCCGGATCATCCAGGCTGAAACACGCGGTGTCCTAGAATCAGAGCGGGAGCCCCGGCAGTCACGCCCCGTTTGTCATTGGTGCTGCATGCCCCAGGGCTAGTTTGGGTCCGGGCGAGCGATCATTCACTGGCGAGGCTTGCGTGCAAGTTCTCCCCCACATCAGCTTTCCAACGCATTGCCAACCCGGGCCGGGGTTCTCGATGGACAGCACGAGGAGGGACAGTATGAAGCAGCAGCAGAAGCAGCAGACGAAGGGGCGGCGCCCAGGCTTGCAGACCATTCGCCCGCAGGTGGCGGGGATCGATTTGGGCAGCCGCGAGCACTGGGTGTGCGGGCCGTCACGAGAGGACGGGGAGCCGAACGTGCGCACGTTCGGGACCACGACGGGGCAACTGCGGGAACTGGCCGACTGCCATAGCTGCCACAGCCCAAATAGTCCGAAACTTCGTAGATACTCCAGACCGGGATGGTGATCGTGCGGGCAATCGCGAGCGGGGAGCGGGACCCGCAGCAACTGGCGGGGCTGCGACACAAGCGCTGCAAGCACACGCCGGAGCAGTTCGCGGAGTACCTGACCGGCAACTGGCGCGAGGAGCACGTGTTCAATCTGGAGAGTTCGCTGAGGCTGTACGACGAGGTGCAGGGGCAGATCGCCGCCTACAAGCAGAAGTTGCAGGAGGAATTGGAGCAGCAGGACGACCAGGCGCTGCCGGACGAGGACTGTCCCGTGCATCCGAACCCGGCCAAGGAGAAGGCCATCCGGGCCCGGGGAAGCAGCGCGGCCGGGGCATGGGAGCCACCCGCGTCTCGAACGCCCTGCGCATGGCCGCGACCTCGCTGATCCGATCCACGTCCGCGCTGGGTGCCGCGCTGCGCCGCAAGGCGCGGCACAAGGGGATGAAGACGGCGATTTTCGCCACCGCGCGCAAGTTGGCGACGTTGGTGTACCGCATGCTGTACTGGGGGCAAGACTACGTCGACGTGGGCGAGGCGGCCTATGAAGAGCGTTATCGCCAGCGCACCCTCGCCCACCTCAAAACAACCGCGAAGGACCTCGGATACCAACTCGTTCCCGACACCGCTTTCCCGACCATCCGAGGGCCTATTTCCGCACCCACAGCCTGAGGTGTTTCACATCAGCCGACAATCTGTGGGATCAGCTCGCCGTGCACGTCGGTCAGTCTCATGTTCCGCCCGTTGAAGTAGTAGGTCAGCTTCTGGTGGTCGAGGCCGAGCATATGGAGCAGCGAGGCGTGCACGTCGTGGTTGGTGATCACCTGCTCGGCGGCTTTATAACCGACTTCGTCGCTGGCGCCGATGTGCTGGCCGCCCTGGATGCCGCCGCCGCACATCCACATGGTCTGGGCCCCGGGGTTGTGGTCTCGGCCGAGCCCCCGTTGGGAGATTGGCATGCGGCCGAATTCCGACTGCCAGATGACGATGGTCTCTTCTAACAGGCCGCTGCGCTTCAGGTCGGTAATCAGCCCCGTAATCGGCTTGTCAACTTCGGGCGCGTGCATTCCGTGGTTTTCGACGATGTTGCTGTGAGCGTCCCAGGTGTCCACGTTTTGGTTGACGATCGCGCCACTATAGAGCTGGATGAACCGCACGCCTCGCTCCACCATGCGGCGGGCTAGCAGACACTGCCGACCGAACGGCTCCGAGACCTTTTCGTTCAACCCGTAGAGTTGCTTCATCTCCTCGCTTTCCTGAGAGATGTCCACCGTTTCTGGCGCGCAGCCCTGCATACGGTAAGCCAGCTCGTAGGAGCTGATCCGCGCCGAGAGATCGGAAACCCCTGGGTGCTCTTCAGCGTGGTTCTGGTTGAGTCTGGCGAGCAGGTCGAGCTTGCGGCGCTCCTCTTCGACCGAAGAGTATTCCGAAGGCGGCTTGAGGTCAAGGATCGGGTCGCCGGTGGAGCGAAACACGGTGCCTTGGTAGGCGGCCGGCAAAAAGCCAGCGTGCCAGTTAGTCGGTCCGCTGAACGGCCCGCCCCGGTGGTCGTAAAGCACGACGTAGGCCGGCAGGTTGCCGTTCTCACTGCCCAGTCCGTAGGTCACCCACGCGCCGACACTCGGGAAGCCCATCAGGATCATCCCGGTGTTCCACTCGTAGTGCGAGAGCACGTGGTCGTTCGATTTGCCCGTGCAGGAGTGGATGAAGGCTAGGTCGTCAACGATGGTCGACATGTGGGGGAATAGCTCGGAGACCCAGGCACCGGATTGGCCGTGCTGCTTGAACGCGTACGGACTCTTCATCAGAGGTCCGGGATAGCCTTGCCTTACGATCACCTGGCCGTCGCCGTCGACACCCGCGATTCCGTCACCTAGAGCGACACCGTGGTGTTTCTCGAGCTCAGGCTTGTAGTCAAAGGTGTCGACATGGCTCACGCCACCGCTCATGAAGAGATGGATCACCGACTTGGCCCGCGGCTTGAAGTGCGGGGGCTTGGGCAGGTAGGGAGAATCCGTGATCCCCTCCGACCCTAGGCAACTGGCCGCATCGTTCGAAGGCGGAGCAGCCAGCAAGCCGTCACGGGCCAGCAGGTCGGTTAGCGCAAGGCCGCCGATGCCCATGCCAGCTCTGCTCCAGAAATCGCGACGGCTGATGTAGCGTTGCTTCTTGCTAGCGTTGTCTTTACAGAGCGGAGTCATGATCGGCCTTCCTCTAGTTGATATACAGAAACTCGTTCGTGTTCAGCATCACGTGCGACAGGTTCGTTAACGCTGCGCGCTCCGGCGAGGCCTTGTCAGACTGCAACTCCCGCTCGTTGCTAAGGAAGTCGAGGCTCGCAGCCAACTCTCTCGCCTTCGGGTCACGACCCAGGGTGATGCGGTAGAGCCTCTTCACCCGAGCAACTGGGTCTGCCGCCGACTCGTCGATGACCCGGTCCGCCAAGAGCCCCGACTGCTGCAGCGCAAACTTGCCATTAAGCAGCGTAAGAGCCTGCGTTGGCACCGTACTGACGGTACGTTTCTCGGTTGTGACGTTCTGATCGGGTTGATCGTGAACGTCAAACATCGGGAACTTCAAGCCACGCTTCCAGTAGGCGTAAATGCTCCGACGCCAGGTCTCGGGCCCCTCCTCGGTGAGGATCCACTTGCCGCCCGTATAGCCTTCGCGGACACTCTCGGCTATGGCTGGGTAGAATGGCTCTCCACCAGCCTTCAGGTTTAGCTGGCCGCTGGCTGAGAGGATCACGTCGCGGATCGCTTCTCCCTCCAAGCGTCGCACTGGGAAGCGCCATATGAATTTTTCGGTCGGATCCTTGTCGACATTCTCGGCGTTGTAGAAGCTCGAGGCCATCTTGTAGGTTTCGGAGTTCATGATCAGCCGGTGCATCTGCTTGATGCTCCAACCCTGACGTACGAATTCAGTCGCCAGCCAATCCAGCAACTCGGGGTGAGTCGGCGGTATACCCATCTTCCCGAAGTTCCCCGGCGTCGGGACAATGCCTTGGCCGAAGTGCCAGTACCACAGACGATTGACGATCACACGCGACGTCAGGGGGTTATCCGGCGAGGCGATCCACTCAGCCAAGGCGCGGCGTCTACCGCTGGTAACGTACTCAGGCCGGTTCGGCGTACGAGTCACCCTTTCGTTGCCGGTTGCCATGACCGTGAGGAACCCAGGTTCTACGACCGCTGCTTTGCGGTCTTCTTCGACAACCAGGCCATTAGCGCCGAAATGCACATTCGGGACTTTGTAGTCCTGACCCGGCTCAGGGAGATAACTCTCGTTCACCTCTCCGTACTCAGGATTGTAGTGGCCTGAAACCAAGTTGTCGCCGGGACCTGGCGGGGCCACACGGTAGTCGCCGTCCCGAACCCCCTCCACCGCAGGTGGCGCTTTCGGGGTCTTCTTGTCAATCGCCGCGATCTTGTCCTTCAACACCTTTCGCTTCTGCTCGTCCTCGGGATTGAGCTTGATCGGCGCTTTGGGCTGCCGGTCTGGCTTCGCCGGAACTCCGTTGGCAGCGTTGGTGGCCTTGTTTCTTAGCGAAAACAACAGCGCGCCGCCGGGGAGCGGCGATTGGCGGTAGTCGATGTCATTCGTCGCGGAGAAAACGATCGGCCCGAGGTCGTCATTCATGCCGGCACCGCTCGCGTCATAGTTTCTTTCGAACTGCGCCGCTAGCAGCTTCTGGCCCTGAGTCCGCTCTTCCATCGGAGTCCTGACGGCGATCCGGACATTCTCTGGCAGTCGCTCGAGCCTTTCTTCGAACTCGCGCTTTCTGTACGGAGCTTCGATCTCGGCGATGGCGCGCTTCAACGGCGCGATAGCCTTGAGGCTTTCCTTCTTCGCCCGTACCCATTCGTCGGCGTCCTTCTTTGGCGCTAGGAAATGGTCGTACCTGACGTATCCGAAGAACATACCGATGGAGCGGTAGTAGTCCTTGCGAGTGATGGGATCAAACTTGTGGTCGTGGCAGCGAGCGCAGTGTACGGACATCCCCATGAACCCTTGGAAAGTCGTCCGAACCATATCGTCGAGATAGTCGTAGCGATAGTAGGGGTTGGTCTTCTCGCGAAATCGCACGCGCGGGCCGACACGGTAGAAGGCTGTGGCGGTGAGGCTGTCGTAGGTTGGTTCGTCCAGTTCGTCGCCCGCGATCTGCTCGATGACGAACTGGTCGTAGGGCTTGTCCTCGTTCAGGGCCTTGATCACATAGTCGCGATAGCGCCACGCAGTGTCCAACGTGCGGTCGTGCTCGAACCCGGAGCTCTCAGCGAAGCGAACAACATCGAGCCAGAACCGTCCCCAGCGCTCGCCGTAGTGGCTCGAAGCCAGGAGCTTTTCCACGAGTTCTTCGTAGGCGCCTGGCGACGTGTCGTTGACGAACTCGCCGACCGCCTCCGGCGGTGGGAGAAGGCCGATCAGGTCGAGATAAACACGCCGAATCAGCGTGATGCGATCGGCTTGCGGGGCTGGCGTGAGCCCGTTGGCATCCATCGAGGCCCGGATGAATTTGTCGACGGGATTGGCCGACCAGCGGGAGTCGCGCACCTCCGGTTCCGCATACCGCACCGGTTTCTTGAAGGCCCACCATTGGCGCATCTCGTCGGTGATGACGCGTTCCTGGTACTCCAGGTAGCTGGCGTTCACCTTGTCGCCGGGGGCTTGGGTGTGCGCTCGTTCGGGTCCGGCGCCGCCCCAAGCGGCCCCTTGATCGATCCAGTTCTTGAGCACGAGCATCTCGTGCTCGCTCAGCGGAGGCAGGGGCGCCATCGGCATCTTAGGCTTCGTGTGGCCGGTCACCCGCATGTAGAGCGAGCTGGCCTCGGCTTTGCCGGGCACGAGCGAGGGGCCTTTGTCGCCGCCCTGCAACATGGCCTCACGAGTCCGCAGGTCGAGGTTGGCCTGCTTGAGGTCTTCGCCGTGGCACTGCAAGCAATTCTTCTCAAGAATGGGCAGGACGTCTTTGTCGGTCAGCTGAGAGCCTTGCGCCACCAGTACCGGGCTCACCCATCCGCCGTAGCCGAGCAACGCTAAGGCTACCGCCAGCGAAACCCATCCAACTTTTGATTGAGTCATCTTGCCCACATAGTATATAGTACTACCGCTGTGCGGGTATAAATTGAATAGAATCCAGGAAAATGCGTATTCTTATGAATCGAACACTAATTCTAATCTTTTTCGAACACTAATTTTTGGAACAGAATCGGAGCGAAGCGACGTTACTTGAAATTATCATGCCTGAGAGATAGGTACCTCCGTCAATTAGAAGGGGAATAAAAGTGAACATCATCATCATCTTTAGGGTTCTTTTTGTAGTTGGTTGGGGGGAAGAGGCATCCGGTGAGGCGGTGTTTGCCTGCTTTAAAAATGGGTAAGCACGGTCCGGCAGGGTATCTTGCTTGAGGGGCCAGTAGTCCTCACAGCGCTCAAGATTGAACTCAAGGTGCTGCCAGTAGGAGTCGGGAACAGGTTCCTGCTGGACTTCCTGCACGCACGCACACACCGCCTCAAGGATCAAATCCCTGCCATCACCAAGTATTTCTTTCAGTTTCGTGCTCGCTCCGATGTTCTACTTCTTCGCCATTATCTGTTTACTCTCCCTCGAATCCTTCAAAGAACGTGTGTCGGCATCTGCCTCTTCAGGCTTTTAAGGAACTATTTGTACACGACTTCGTGATGGTTCTTGATGGCTATGGAGTACCTATCCGCAACAGTTCCTATTGCTTGATAGTTGACTTCAAGTACACTCCTGCCTGACAGTCTCTTGGTCACCGTGGTAGTCTGTGAACCGTGAAGTTCACTCTGCTCTCCAATAACCATTCGAGGGAGTGTGAAATAGCTTGCCAAGAGCAACGAGGTTCCTACAGTTTTGGTGAGCAGATGCACCTGCCGAGCACTCTCGCATGCTTGATCGTATTTCTTGCTGCCCTATTCCTGGGCTGTGTTGCGTCTCAGCCCGACTCCTCGTCATTTGGGCAGACGGATGAACGAGGGCCGAGAACCCAGCCAGACACTGAGATGGGCATCTACTCTCCTAGCCAGCACGATCTCTACGATGGAAAGTTTGTCATCTCAGGTGCTCGTATCTACCAAGTCGGCACTCTGAACGATCCGAGCCCTTGGGATCACATTGGTAACGACGGAGCGAATCTTCGTCCCGTCGGAGGGACGGCTAAATTCGACGTGGACGAGATCCACAATACCGGGACGTTCCAAGCGGAACTCAAGCTTCCAGAAGGTGACTACGTCATTGAGCTCGAAGAAGTGAAGGAGTTCTCACCATGCCAAGACGGCGGTATCGCCGCTTTCCTGTACGAGCATGGCGATTCCGGATGTGGCGATGCCAACTGGCCCAAGAGTTTGCTCTACGTAGCGGGCTGGGGCATCGGGTCGGCGATGTTGAACGGTGAGCCACTCTACGACGATTACGAAATCCACTTTATGGTTACGCAGGGGATGAGGAGCCGTGACTTGGTCGCCCATTACCCGTTCGCAGGCAAGAGCACGGAAGCCGGCGCGGTGAATCCGGCACTGCAACAGCTCGACTTCTACATCAGGAGCCCGGAGAAGAACGACGCAAATCACCCGAACCGTGAGGTTTTCGACCACTTCTTTGCGATGGAAGTGACCTGGAAGTGAGCAGTCTACTTGCTAAGCGAGGAATTCCACTCAAGGTTCCAGGCATCCGAAGTTAACCGCATACCTCTGTCGCGTCTTGGAATTCGGCATGACGGCGGGGCCGGAACCGGTATCCGAGGTCCGGTCGTGAGTACGCCACAGACGCCGTCAGCCTTTATTTATTTGGTGTTGTACCAGGTTGTGAACCTCGTTTTGGCTTTCCTAACATTTCTGATAATGCAGAAATCTTGGAGCTAATAGCATGCGGGGCTCATGTTATTGATTGGCAAGAAATGACAGATAAGCAAATAGATCGGATCTTACAGCTATGGAATGGGGTGGTACGCCAATAACATGTAATGATGCCTGTTTCGGGATGCCTGCTAATACAGTCCCGCCGGGAAATCGGAAAATATGGGGGAAGGATGGGAAACCAGAAGGTGACGAATTCCTGATCATGATTTGGCAATTTTTCACTAGCTACTCTTGAAAAAATAGATAAAGCTATTATCGAAACTACATTTTTTAGCCTCTTCCGCAGGATCTGTGGGTTAGAAACTAGTCTCTCTCTTGCAGCAGCGTAGCTGTTGCGCCTGTGGTTGGGGGAGCCACTGCTTCAGGTTTTGTAGGAATATGGGGGTGGGAGGCTCCAGCCTCCACGAGAAAGGGGGTGAGTCGATGGAGTTGCGCACCATCTTGAACAGGGTCTACTAGCTGCCCGGTTTCGTGTACGGGCGGATCCAGCTGATCGAGGGCGAGATCTTCAAAGTTTTTGGTTCCGCAGAGGCCCGCGGAATCGGTTGGCATCCTTGGGAGTGTTCGGCATAATCCCTCAGCACCGATTCAATGTGGTGGCTCATCTTCAATGCAAGCATTGTCGGGGCACCCGCCCCCGCTTATGCTGATTCGTTCGAATTTAGGACAGTATATATGAGTGTTGCAACTGCTACAGCGGCTGTACGATCGTGTGTAGTGCAGCCGCTTCCCAACCATACCCTTGGATATCACGACCATCTAAGCCATTGTGTACCGGTCGCAAATCTGGTGCAGACCGGTAAACTCCCGTACATAGCGCGGCAGGTGCTTCGGACTCATCTTATGGCAAGTGCCCTGATAGCCACGCTTCATGATCGCCCAAAACGATTCAATGCCGTTAGTGTGAGCCTGCTAACTGCCGTACTCTCCCACGCTGTGCTTGATGCTTTCGTGCCCGAGCTCCAGCATCCCACGATAGGCGCTGAGGTGGTCTCGTTTGTTTAGACAACTGGTCGGTGATCGACTCATGGCGGCGGACAGAGTCAGTGATCGGGTATAAAAGTTACCGACTCTAAGGTGTCCCCTGCGATGCGCTTACAGGAATCGATTTGATGAGGGCTGAACTCAGATGCCAGGCGGACTCCAAATGGTCGCCCCGATGTAGCGCTCCGGACCGGTTGCCTCGTCGGTGAAGTAATAGATAGCAACAACCTTTCTGTCAGGTCGTTGCACTGCACGGACGTAGCCGATGTCACGGCTTGCTCCGTCATCTCGAAGGATGATCTCGTCACCCCAGGTCCTGCCACTATCGCTGCTGAGCGTGGCACGGATGCTGTACGGCTCGGCGCGGTATCCGTAGACCAGGCAGATCCGTCCATCTTGAAGTTGGATCATCGCAGGCGGGTTGCCAACGCCGGTGTCGGGGACAGCCTCGTTGAGGTATTCCCAACTCTCGCCGTTGTCAGTCGAAAGATACGTTCCGATCCACCGTTTGGATTCGTTCCTCATGCGGGCTGTGACAAGGATGTCGGTCTCGGACAGCCGCACCGAAGCGGGCATGATCGAAAAGCCCACTTCCGGTTCCGGGCCGATCCATGACACCAAGTTCCATGTCGCCCCTCCGTCTGTGGTGCGTACGCAGAGGGGCCTGCCCTCCTTGCCATTTGATTTTGCGGCGGTGATGAACAACGTGCAGATATCCTTGTCGTCAATGATGTAATCGGTCCGAGGGGCAATGCCTGGGGAATCGAAGTTCGGCAGGCGGAAGGGACCGTCCCAAGTGTGTCCGCGATCATACGAATAGAAGATGCGGCCGATTCCAGCGTGAATGCTGTTGGTACGGACGGTTAAGGCTAGGTCTGGATGGGTGAAATCAATGCCGCCTTCGCTTTTTCGGAGTTCGGGCAGCGTCACGCCGGGACGCGTAACTCCGTGCAGGTAGCCGCCTTCCGTCAATAGGTACCCATTCGTACCCGGATCCTCGATCAACCAGCTTTCGCCGCCATCAAGGCTTCTGGCCAGCATGTGAATCTCTGGCTTCTCCCTGTCGATGTGATGACTCAACCCTTGGTCCTTGTAGTAGCCCTTTCCGAACCCAACTAGGATCTCGTTGTCCCAGATCCAGATTCCGTGGTTGGCCGGCCAGCCGCCGAACATCCCCTCCTCAAAGTAGACCTTGACATGCCGAACGTCCTCGGCAACCTTGAGCGCGTTGGCGGCTGGAGCTATCTCTTCCTTGCTAGAGCAGGCTATTATGCCTATCCCCAGCAAGCACGTTGCTACGATGATTCTGCGGTTCATTCGGTTCTCCTTCTTTGCACTGGAAGTGGTCTGTGCATGGTCTACTGACACACTGGATGCGCTTCGTTCGTCCGTCCGAGCTTCGAACAAAGCAATAGTATCTCAGCACCAAGTGCTAATCCCAAATCGTAAACCTCTAAACGTATTTCACAGTTTCCCATCTAGTCTTGAGTACAGCCAGACAATGGGAGCCTGCGCTATCCAGTTCAACGTTCGCTTTATTGCCCTCCAGAGACTTTAATCGGAACTTCACCGTCCCTTAAGCCCTAGCGCCGTCCACCAAATCATTGGAATAGCGCGGTTTACCGCTCCACAGACCGGATTGCAGACTGGATATTTGTTGCCATGTTCTAAGCGCATAATAATCTTTATTTATGCTTGACACACAGTATGATTGTGTTCTATGCTGTTTCCATGTAAAAGGCCTCGCCCCATGTCCTACCACGTCGACGTCATCCCCAACCGCAACAGCCCCCCCCCCCCCCGCCATCCTCTTCCGCCAAGCCCAACGCGACGGCAAGCACATCCGCCGCACCACCCTCGCCAACCTCTCCAAACTGCCCCCCCAGATCGTCGACGGCATCCGCGCCATGCTCCGCGGCGGCCAGGTCTATCGCCTTACGAGCCGGTGATACTCCGCACCGTCACCTGGAAAAACTTCCCGGCGAGGAGGCCTTCTGCAGCCGCCGCTCCCTGCCCCATGGCCATGTCGCCGCCGTCCTCGGCGTCTGCCGTCAACTTGGCCTCGAGCGCCTCCTGCAGCGCACCCGCAGCCGCAGGCGTGACCTCGCCCTCGCCGCCATAGTCGCCCGCGTGCTCCAACCCGGCTCCAAGCTCGCCACCGCTCACGGCCTGTCCCCGCAGTCCGCCACCAGCAGCCTCGGTGCCCTGCTCGGCCTCGGTCCCGTCCGCGGCAACGAAATGCTCGACATGCTCGACTGGCTGCTGGGGCGGCAAGCGTGGGTCGAGAAGAGCCTCGCCCGACGGCATCTCAAGGGCGCCACCCTGCTGCTCTACGATGTCTCGTCCAGCTATCTGGAGGGGCGCTGTTCTCCACTGGCCGCGTTCGGCCACAACCGGGACGGCAAGCAGGGCAAGCAGCAGATCGTCTTCGGCCTGCTCTGCGCGGCCGACGGCTGTCCCGTGGCCGTAGATGTGTTCGCCGGCAACACGGCGGATCCGGGCACGGTCGGGCGAGTTGGCGGCCGCCGGGATCGCCGAGATCCGCAGCCCGGACTTTCCCGGCGAGCGCCTGCTGGTCTGCCTCAACCGGCGGGTGGGGCGCGACGTCAGCCGCAAAAAAGTGGATAAGCACTTCGCCATCGAGGTGACCGACGACGAGATCCGCTGGTCGAGGAAGCAGGACAAGATCAACGCGGAGGCGCAGCTGGACGGCATATACGTCATCCGGACGAGCCTGCAGAGCTCCGCCCTGGGGGCTCCCGAGGCGGTCGAGGCCTACAAGAGCCTGGCGCACGTCAAGCGGGCGTTCCGCTCGCTCAAGACGGCGCAGCTGGCGGTGCGCCCGATCTTCGTCTATAGCGAGGACCATGTGCGCGGGCACATCCTGCTGTGCCTGCTGGCGTATTACGTGGAATGGCACCTGCGGCGGCGTCTGGCGCCCAATGGCATTCGTTTAATGGTCAAACAGCATTCGTTTAAGGGTTCAAGGGGAATTCCGGCGCAGCGGGCCGGTTTTTCGCGCTTCAGGCTGTGGTTGCAGTTGCGGTTGCCTTGCTGGACCTCCATTTGCTGGCGGGTTTCCGGGAGAGGCGCGGGAAGGAGCGGTTCGGGCGCTGTCGCTGGCGGCACGCGGCGATGCCGGCGAGGATCCGCTCGACGGTCTTGCCCAGCATGGCGGCGTGCTCCAGGAACAGCCCTTCCAGGTGCCGCGCCCTGCCCATGCCACACAAAGTAGAACTTAACAAATGCAAACAGACATGTACTCAATGAGGTATGCAACAACAGAATCGTATTCTCGAGACCGTTTCGAGTCCCGAGGGTCTTACACGTGTTTCCGCGCTGATGTCAGCGGAGAGCTTCTCCCATCGCACTGCGGTCGCTGACCGGGTATGCAAAGCATTCGGTTTCTCGGATGCTCGCGGTCGGCAGCAGCGCGCTGGCTGCTTGAAGGCGCTTCGCGCCCTTGATGCGAAGGGGTGTATTGCTCTTCCGGCTCCCCGCCACCGTGGCGGTGGTGGTCAGCCTCGCGGTCTGGGGCAGGCCGTAGCGGCCCCCTCCGGCGTCCCCGACCGTGTCAACGATGTGGAGGATCTGGTGCTGCTGCTCGTCAGCAGCGCCGAGCAGCGCCGTGTCTGGAACGAGCTGATGGCCCGCGAGCATCCGCAGGGTGCCGCGCGCCATGTCGGGGCCCAAGTGCGCTACCTGATCCTCTCCCGGCATGGCTGCCTGGGCGCATTCGGGTTTGCCGCCTCAGCGCTGATGCTGGCAGCGCGCGATCGCTGGATCGGCTGGGACCCTGCCCTGCGCGAACAACAGCTGCATCGCGTCGTGGCGATGAGCCGGTTTCTCATCCGGCCCGGCGTGCATTGCCACAACCTGGCCTCGAAGGTGCTGGGAATGTGTCTGCGCCGCCTCGCTGACGACTTTGCAAGGCGTTACGGTTACTCCCCCCTGCTGGTGGAGACCTTTGTCGATAGTAGCTGCCATGCCGGTACCAGTCTCAAGGCATCGAACTGGATCCTTGTTGGCGAAACCTGCGGGCGCGGTCGCTTTGCGCCAGCGGGTGTGCAGGTGCCAGTGAAGTCGATCTACATGTATCCGTTGCAGCCCGCTTGGCGAGAGCAACTCGGCCTGGCAACTCGCCAGCCTATCCCGGCGCTGGGTCCTGGCGAGGGACTGGACCGCGCCCAGTGGGCCGAGCAGGAGTTTAGCGGTGCGCCGCTGGGTGATGTACGCTTGAGCAGGCGCTTGGTGAAGAGCGTCACCGTACAGGCCGACGCGCCAATGGCTTCCTTTCCTTCCGCTGCGCAGTCCGACAAGGCACTGGTGCGGGGCTACTATCGCCTGATCGACCAGCCGGACGATTCCCAGCTGACGCCCGAGAACATCCTGGCGCCCCACCGCGCCCGCACGCTCGGGCGCATGCAGGGACAGGAGGTGGTGTTGTGCCTGCAGGACGGCACCGACTTGAACTTCGCCGAGCATCCCGGTTGCGCGGGCCTGGGGCTGATCAGTAAGAACAAGGGTGCTGCTGGCACGCTCGGCCTGCACATGCATTCGACGCTGGTCGTCAACGGCGCAGGCCTTCCGCTCGGGGTTCCGCACATCCAGTATGAGGCCCCCGACGGCCAGGCGGAAAAGAACAAGCCACTGGAGCAGCGCAAGACGAACCGCTGGCTGCGCGGCCTGCAACAGTGCGCTGAGTTTGCTGACCAGCTCGACGGCGTACGTCCGGTCGCGGTCATGGATCGCGCAGCGGATGTGTTTGATCTCTTCGCCGAGCAGCACCGTCTCGGCACGGTCGATCTGTTGGTGCGGGCCAAGCACACCCGTAACCTCGGCAAGGATCTCCCGAAGCTCTTCGATGCCGTGCAGGCAAAGCCGGTACAGGCGCATCTGGAGATGCATGTGGCGCGCAGCTCGGCACGCCGGGGAACCCGTCGACAGAAGGCGCGCGCGGGGCGCAAGGCACGCGAAGCGAAGCTTGCGCTACGTTGGTGCGCCGTGCAATTGCCAGTGCCGAGCAAGAGCTCCTGCCAGGGTCCGGGACCGCTTCAGCTCAGCCTCGTGCATGTCTGCGAAGAGTCGGCGCCAGACAACGTCGAGCCACTGGAATGGTTCCTGTTGACCTCCTTGCCGGTGACATCCAGGCAGCAGGCCCTCAAAATCCTCGAATGGTACCGCCTGCGCTGGCGCATCGAAGACTGGCACCGCGTGCTCAAGTCTGGCTGCAAGGTCGAATATCTCGGCCATCGCACCGGCGAGCGGATTGAGCGGGCAGTGACCATCAATGCAGTCATCGCCTGGCGCCTCACCGCGATGACGCTGCTGGGCCGCGACACGCCCGAGCTGCCGGCCGACATCCTCTTCTCCGACATCGAGATCATCGCCTTGGAGGACTTCGCCAAAGACCGCAAGCTACCACCGCCCGACAATCTCGGGCGTGCGGTGCTCACCATGGCCATGCTGGGTGGCTATCTCAACCGCAAACGTGACCCGCCACCAGGCCACGCGAAACTCTGGGAAGGCTATACCCGACTCGCGACTACCGCACAGACCTACGAGAGACTGCTCAGGCTGGAGCGGACCAGCGATTTCTATAAGCGACTGCGTTCCGACAAGACTTGTGGGTAAACGGCAGGGCGCGGGGGCTCGCCCCGACGAATCCTTGGTGATAACCTCACCGCGATTCGTACGGCCCATGCACCGCCTTGACTTTGTAGGTTTCAGCTGAGTCGTCGAGGATGATCACGCGATAGGACCCGCCGCCTGGATCGACGCGAATCACGATGTGACCTTGATCGCTCGCGAGGCGCTCCAAAAGCGACCCGATCACGATCTTGTTCGCCTCGATCATGTTGGTTGCAAACACGTCCCTCGGGCCGGGATAGAGCCTCTCCGAGTAAAGCCGGGCGAGAACGCGGTGACCGGGGTGGTCGGACGACCAGACGGGGATGATAAAAACTCGTGGCCGCAGCGTGCTGACGAAGAAAGCATTCATCGAGTCCATATTCCCGTGGTGATTGAGCACGCAGGCTTCGACAGGCCCAACGGCCCTCGCGACCGGTGTCTCGACGTCGTGCCACACCGGCGCCCCCTCCGGCGGCACTCCCGGCATGTCTCCTCCGGTGAAATAGTCGAACTTGCCATAGCTGATCCGGATCGCCATACTGCACATGTTTTCCGTGGGCTGATCTCGACGCGACAGATCCCCGAACGGGGGAAAGTGTTGGCGGGTGTTCGCACCCACCCCTGTCCAAACCTCTCCGTTGGCGGCGATGTTGCGAACCACGAAATTCGGATAGCTTCTCGCATCGTGGACGAGCACGATCTGGTCGCCCCGCCCGGGCTGGAGCCGCTCGACCTTCACCCCCTTGTCGGCAATCTGCCATTCGAGGAAGGCCCGGTAGTTTTCCATCATCGGGTTGTCAAGCGGCCGCGGGAAGTTGTACTCCGGCCACCCGCGGTCCAGCATTTTCCGAATCGGTATCTGTTCCCCAACGTCGATGATGCCGGTGAGTTTGTATTCCCCGGATCCGGAGACCTTCACATTGGGATAGAGAGATCCCATGTGGTCGCCGTGGAAATGGGTGATGTAACCGTAATTGATGACGGGAGCGGAGGCATGCGGGAGCATCCGCTTGATGTAGCGTGCAATCCATTCTCCAGGAGTTCGGTTGGCGTCCGGCCGGGGAGCGGTTCCTCGGGGCGGATTGCGGCCGCCGTTGCCGGCATCGACGAGCATCGTGGTTCCGTCCGGGAAGATAAAGAACGCCGAATCGCCTTTGCCGGTATTGATCTGATGAATGTCGAGTGTCCCCGGAGACCACGGCGGCAGGACTTGACCGATCTGCTGAGCCGAGGCGGCGCCCGGCCACAGAGCGGCCAGTGCAATCGAAACGATTGCGGATATCACACGGCTGCGCAGGGAGCGCGCGCGCTCCCTCCGTTCTCGATCGCGCTTACCGGACGGAACTTCAACCCCACTTGCTTGTTTCCTCCGCATCCATCAAACTCCAATCATTTCGGCCTGAGAACGACGATGCCGATTCGCAGCGTGTTCTGATCTTCCTCCCGGGAAGAGAAAACGTGGTGTTGTAGGGAGAACCTTTCGCCCAACGGCTCGATGCTTCCGACCTCCTGCTGCTTCCAGTCTTCGAAGCGCACGACCTCTCCGCGAATCTTGCCGCTCAGCACCAGTTCGAGGCCCAAAGGATCGTGGACCATTTCCACGAGGTTCCCTTTAAGGTCAGCATAGTCGCCAGCCCGGCCACAGATAGGGCAAATCTCCACGTCAGCGTGGTTGGGGTTTGTGTGTTCCACCTCATAGTGGGCGCTAGCCGCAAAACGATAGAAAGTCTGCTCGCCGCTACCGGAGGCGATTGAAACCTTCTCGAAGTTGTTGGCCGCCAGGTCGCTGTAGTAGTACCTCATGTGAAAGGCGTGGGAATGTTGTAGTGCGCGATGCTCCCTTACTTCCCAAGGCTGAAGATGCTCGAGTCGGACTTCAAAGTCACAACCTTCCGGGTTGCCGAACGGGCCGTAAAACTCTCGCAGGTGCATCGCGGTGCGGAGATTTTCCGTCACCAACTTGACGGCGTCGTGGTAAGAGGAAGCCAAGGACGTGTGTATGTAGAACCACACGTTCGGGTATCGGGGCATCGCGCCGGAAAAGGCCGATTTCGGCGGCAGGCGAAAGTCGGCCGGCTCGGCGGCGTTCGATGTAACGGCAACGCTGAGAAGCAAGATCAGAAGGAAAGCTTGTAGTCGTGTATTCATCGCTCTTAGTACTCTAAAACTGAGATTCTTGCTAAACCTGACAGAAAATTTGGGCTGGCGCGACAAACAGAGCCGCGACCGTGAGAGAGCGGTTGCCTCCATGACGCAATCAGTCCTTGTGAAGCGATGCACCCCTGTTTGGTTGCGACTACGCAGGGTTAGGAACGGACCCGGGAAAACCGTTCTAGTCATTTTGGAGATCTTCGCATATCCGCGGCGGCCATTCGATCTTGGGCCGGAAGTTGTAAGTGAGAATGTGCCGGTCCAGGACAGCATTGTTCCAGCAAGAGACTAGCACGAATCCTTTTCGGCGCAGCGGAGGGCTAGGGTCTAAAGGCCTCGAAAAGTCGACAAAGTCTCTCCAGGAACCGCTAAATTTCTGAGGCCAAGCCCGTCCGAGCGGAGATCCCACGGCACGTCGCCCCACGGTGGACAGCTTCTCAAAGGTGCCGCGATTATACGCTTCCAGAGAGATGGGCTTATTGAGCGGGTAATGATCCCGTTCCGCGTCACCCTCGTCAGCAACGATGGAAAGCCCACGCCAGCCTGGGGGCATGCTCCCGTGTTTCCCCCATTGAACCTCAACCCTGGGACGGCCCTGGTGCGCGTTTGCGTCGTCTACTGCTTCCTTGGGCGCCTGCAGTATCCGGCCGTGAAAGTAAGTGAAATAGTCGCGCACCCGCCCTCGGTCTGTGTCTAGGCGGACCCACATCACCTCGTGATCGCAGGGGTCGTTGTCGTCTGGAAAGTCGATGTCATCGTCCCAAAGGAAGTGATAGGCGATCCAGGGCGCTCGGGGGTGAACGACGGCCGCCACGTCTCGCAGGCCGAACGGCTCGCTCCGGGTCACAAAAACCCGCGGAGCAAACATCAGTACCCTACGGGAGTCGGTTTCGGAGGGCTCGCGGGCGGGGTCAGCCGCCAGAACACTTGCATAGGCCTCGCTAGCCTCGTCCAAGCGGCGTTTGAGATGCGAGTCCAGAGCTAGTTTGTTCCACGCGGCAGCGTCAGGCTGGGAGCAATCGCAAGGAGGCTGCATGCCGATTCGTTGCCCGTGGCCGAGTCCAAGAAAGAGCACGAACCCAGCGAGTTTCCAACCTAGCCTCATTCGAGGAAAAGGGCGCGGGTGATAGCCCGCGCCCGTTACGTCCAAAACCAACTACGCAAAGTTAGAAGTACAACTTCAGCCCAAATTGGATGGACCGGCCGGCGGCCGCGCTTGAGATCGTACCGAAGTTGCTGCTCGATACGTTGTTCCCAGGCCGGTCGAAATCAACCTGGTTGAAAGCGTTGAAAAACTCGGTTCGGAACTGCACCCGCGTTGTCTCGGAGATGTTGAAGGTCTTGGCCAACGTGAAGTCCCAGCCGAGAATTCCGGGACCGTAAACCGAGTTGCGCGAGGCGGTTCCAAACGGACCCTCCGGTTCGCTGAAAGCGTCCACATTGAACCACATCGCCGCCGTCGGGTTGTCGAGCTTGGGGTCGGAGAGCGCGTTGGCCCGCTGTCGCCGCTGGCCTCCGAGGTCGCAGTTGGATCCGCACTGGTTGCTTCGGATATTCACCGGAAAGCCCGACTGCCAGGTCCAGATGCCACCGAACTCCCATCCGCCCAGCACGGCGTCGACAAACGCGTTGGAGTCCGATAAAAAGCGCTTCCCCTGTCCGAACGGCAACTCATAGATCCAGTTCGTCACCGAGCGGAGTTTGATGCTGGTTCCCGCAAGGCCGTATTCGCTCGCGAAGTCATATGCGTTTTGAGGGCGGCGGCCTCCGCCGCTTTGCTCTTCGCCCCAGGCACCGACGTTCTCGAGCCCCCGGCCCCAGGAGAACGACTGGAGAAGTGAGAACCCGTTGCTCCAGCGTTTCTCGATTCGCGTTTGCAGAGCGTGATAGCTGGCTGTACCTCCCGAGTCCATGTACTGAATCTCCCCGAAGGTGGGGAACGGCCGGCGCTCCTGAAGACCAGGCGGACCGCCCACGGGGGCCTGATTGGCGTCGTAGAAGCGTGTCAGCTTGTTGCCGCGGTTGCCCACATAGCCGATTTCAAACAACCACTCTTGCCCGGGCTGGAACTGCAACGTCAGGTTCCACTGCTGGATATAGGGGTTGCGCAAACTAGGGTCGTTTCCGCGACTGATCTGATCCACATCCCGTACGTTGGACAAGAAATCCGGCGGCGGCCCGCCCGACAGCGTGATGAAATTAGGAGTGGACGCTCTTTGGCGGCGCTCCAGATCGGTCACAAACGGGTTGTTCATTCCCAGCAGTCCTTCTCGGCCCTGGCGATTGGTGTGGTTGTAGAAAATGCCGTAGCCACCGCGAATCACGAACCCTTGCCTGGCCGTCCAGGCGAAACCGAAGCGCGGAGAGAAATCGTTACGATCCGCGGCGATCAGAGCCCTCTCTTCGATGCTCCCATCCGACGCGAAGAACTTCTCGCCCGTGCCGACGTTAAAGTTTGACAGGCGGTTGAACTTCTCGGTGATCGGCTGCCCGTACTCATAGCGCAGGCCGAGATTCAAGCTCAAGTTGCTGGTCACGCGGTAGTCGTCCTGAATAAAGAACGCGTGGACTCGCTTCTGGTTGTAGATGACCGTCGGCGAGGTCATCCGGATGCGATCCGGTGTTCCCAGAAGGAAATTGCCCCAAGAGTTGCTGCTGAAGCCGTCCCGCCGGAACCGAAACCGCCCGATCGTTGCCGACACGTCCATAACTGCGGTGTAGATGTGCATGGCGTCGAAGCCCAGCTTGAGGCTGTGGGCGCCCTTCAAAGTCGACACCGTTCCTTTGTACAGATACACGTTGGGGATCTGGAACTGAGGTGTGGACGTGGTGCGGCCGAAGCGGTTGAAGCCGTTGACGTCGAGCATCGGCCATCCGCCGATGATCTTCGGGTCGGTGGGAAGATTCGGGATGCCCAACAGCTCGGTCGGGGATGCGGAACCGAAATTAGCGGGGAATACGTTGGCGCCGAGGCGCGTGTAGCCGAGGCGAAATTCCGCCAGAGTGGTGGGGCTCAAAGTGATCGTCGGACCGAACACCGCGTTCTGTCCGCGCGTCGCCGTGGTCCCGAAGGCGTCGTTGGTTGAGCCTTCGGCGAGTCCCTCGAAAATGGTGGGGCGGAAGCGCTCGAGGTCCGAGAAGCTGTAGCGCCCGAACAGTCTCCAATTGGCGCTGAGGTTGTGGTCGATGCGCACGTCGAATTTGTCGGACCGAATGCGGTCGGTGCGCGTCGCATTGAAGTTGTTTCGGAAGCCCGCCGCCGTGGGGATCGGGAAGTCGGGGTCATTCAACACCCGAACCGTAACCGGATCCCAACGGCTGCGAGGGATGATCTGGTTGGGGAAGGGATCTCCCGTGTCGGGGTCGATCACCGTCCGCTGAACATGGCTGGGAGCGCCCGCGAGGTCGTTGAAGTCTCCTTCCCGCAACGGCAGAGTTGGAACACGGTTGATGTACGTCCGTCCGTTTCTCTCCCGCTCCCCTTCGTAGTTGACGAAGAAGAAGGTTTTGTCCTTGACAATGGGACCACCGAGGTTGGCGCCGTATAGATTGAAGCGCAGTTTCCTCTTCAAGTCGGCGGGAATCGTCGGCGTCCACCCGTGAGCATCCAGACTGTCGTTGCGGAAAAATTCCCAGCCTGTGCCGTGGTATTTATTGGTTCCGTTCTTGATCGTAGCGTTGACCACGGCTCCGGCGCTTCTGCCAAACTGCGCCGAGTAGTTGTTGGTCATCAATTTGAACTCGGCGACAGCATCCACTGACGGCCGAATGACGTCCACTCTCTCGCCGCGGTAACTGGTCGCATTGGAATTATTGTCGGCGCCGTCCAGCAGGAAGTTATTCTGCAGCGCGCGGTTCCCGTTGATATTCATCGCCCCCCCGAGCCGATGGCGGGGCTCTCGCGTGGCGCCCGGCACCAACAGGGCCAATTGCGTGTAGTCGCGCTTATTCAGTGGCAGCTCTCGAATCTGCAGGCCCTGAATGACCTGGCCGCGAGAGCTGGTGTCGGTTTCCAACAACGGAGCCGCCGCGATCACCTCGATCTGCTCGGTGACGGCGCCGGGTTCGAGATCGAGATTGATTCTCAACCGGTTGTCTACGTTGAGTGCGATATCGGTAGCGACCGCTGTCTTGAAGCCTTCCAGCGAAGCGCTCACTTCATATCGGCCAATGTTAAGGGCGGGAAACGCAAAATTCCCTTGCCCGTCGGTCACAACGTCTCGTCCTTCATTCGTATCGACGTTGCGGATCCGAACTGTCACGCCTGCAACGACCGCGCCTGAAGCATCGCGGACCGTTCCCACAATCTCGGCCTTTTCAAACTGCGCCTGCAGCAATGCAGGGCTGCAGAAAATGACAAGGCTCAAAACAAACGTGAACATCACTCGTACCATTACAGATCTCCTCCCAGCCAGGATTTCCGTGTTTGGCCATCCCGGCACTGACAGCATAGCAGCCCGTGGCAGAAGTACAATGGCATTCGCATAGATAATCCGGTAGATAGCCCGTTGGTGGACCGATAGGTTGTTGATTTTCAAAAGGATACGCCTCCCTCAACTTTTTCTCCCGAAGCGCTTGACTTTTTCCGCCCCAGTTTGCCACCCTAGGTATGGAGTACTGGGAGCTACCCGATGGACCCGCTGATCGAGAACCTTAAATCCACGACATTCTTCGGCAAGCGCCTGACACGGCGGCGGATCGCCGACATCCAGGAGACCGTGGGGCTGTTCCCTAAGCTGAGCCGCACCGAGCTGGAGTGTTCATCTTTTCGTGCCTAGCCCGAGTTTACCGTGTTGGGCTGTAGGATTCCGGCAAGTGCATTGATTCCAAGAAGATAGAGACAGCCCGTTGTATGACCTAACATCGGGCCGGGGATCAGATTTCGTATTCCTTGAGGCCTAGGATTTCATGGATCCTCCGCTGCTCGGCGGTCATCTTGGAGAGCGTTGTCTTGATCACCGGCTCGCCGCCCTCCTGCCGGGCCGGATACAGCACGTCGACTTCCCGGATCCCGCCGAGTTCGTCGAGCAGCGCCGGGATCGAGCGCTCCACGCCGTGGCGGCTCGATTCCCGTTGCAGCAGGGCGCACAGCGTCAGCGCCAGCACGCAGCAGAACACATGCACCTCGATCTTTTGGTCCGTCCAGTGGTACTGCGGGCGGATCGCGATGCAGTCGGTGTCCTTGAGCTGCCGGAAGGCGCTCTCCACATGGTGCTGCGCGCGGTAGCGCAGCGTCGGCAGGCCGTCCGCCGCGCCGACCTCGACCGCGAACAGGTCCCGCATGTGGCGCGCCTGCAGCCAGCCGTCGATCTGAAGTGGCTACGTAATGGTGGACAGTTGAGGTTGCGGCAGATGCGACAACGGAGCAACTGTGTGCGGTGGTGTCGGATCCATCATCGCCAAGGGGGGCAGTAATGTCAATCCGTGTGTCAAGCCAAAGCTGAAACGTCCACTTCTCGGGTGTCGAGGGGGGCCGGCGTAGGGAGCGGAGCGACCGGAGCATGCGGTGAAGCAGTCTGCAGCCTGACCTTCGTCTGGAACAGTTTTCTGGCTGGCTTGGCAACTGGTGGGGAGTCTGCCCTGTGATTCCCCCTGGGAGCCTGCCGAACCCTCTCTCCGTGCAAACCGCTTGCTGGGCTGTGGGAGGGGGTTCGGGGGAGGGCGCAGCGCCTCCCCTGACTGCAGGAGCCTGGCAGCAGGCAGACCGCCACGGGAAACGTGGTGGTGCCTCAAGAGCCATTTTGGGAATGACTCGGGTTTTTCCCCTGGTGAAGTCTCGCCAGGTCCACTGGGAGTAGCTGCCCCTTTTTAGAGCTCTTTTGGCCTTGACAAATGGTGAGGAGTCCCCCCTGGTTGATCCGCGCCAGTCGCCAACGGCCTGGATGCCGGACGGATACGCGCCGTGCGCGAGCTAGCGTCTCGCCACTCCAGGTCGACGCTGCGCTCAGAGGCGGACCGGCTCGCGTTGCTCGTGCCAACGGCGCTCGAACTCCGCAGGGGACCGGTAGCCCAGCGCCGAATGGCGCCGCCGGAGATTGTAGAAACCTTCCAGGAAACGGAAGATCTCGCTACGCGCCTGCTCGCGGGTGGCGAACCGCACGCGCTGGAGCAACTCGCATTCCACTGTGGCGAAAAGACTTTCCGCCATGGCGTTGGAAAGAGTTGTCGACTGCACCCGATGCGGACGGTGTGAGTCAGACCGTTCGCGTGACGCACCCGTTTCATCCCCTGCGCGGCCTTGAGTTCCGCTTCGCCTATAGCAAGCACTGCTGGGGGCTGGACCGGGTGTTCTGCGAGGGGGAAGACGGCAAGATGCAGTCTTTTCCCACGGCTTGGACGAACTTTGTGCCCGAAGACGCGTTCGTGACGGTTTCTGCGGGTCGCTCCGCGTTCCGGGTGACGGACCTGCTCAAACTGGCGGATTTCCTGGACCGGATGAGGGCAGACGCCGCGGGAGGACTGTAAAGTGAATTACGCCGCATACGTAAGAACGTTTATGCCCAACAGGGCGGCCGGTGCAGGCGGGTTCGGGGGGCTGTTCGTAGCTTTTCGGGGGGCTATTTGCAGTGTAGTCAGGATGTTAGCGGGGATTCGCCAACAGAATGCGCTTGACAAGGCGCTTCATGTGCGCTTTAGTATACTTACATTCCGATCCGGAACTGGAGACCCTCATGCCCAAACAGTCCAACAATCCCAAGACAGCCGCGCTACGACGGCACAGCTCCCTCAACCCGCACCCCGAAAAAGTGCGCGACGAGCTGTTCCTCTCGAATGCGTTCTTCGATCCATGCGATATCGTGCAGGTCAAGTACGAGATGCTGCGGCGGGTGCGCAAGGACGGTGCATCGGTCAGTCAGAGCGCCGCGCAGTTCGGATTGACCCGGCCAACCTGGTATCAGGCGAAAAGCGCCTACGACGATGGCGGGCTGCCGGCGCTGGTGCCCGCCAAGCCGGGGCCGAGACGGCCCCACAAGCTCGGCGCAGAGGTGGTCGAGGCGTTGCGTGCGGCGCGGACCGCACAACCGGACTTGCGTTCCGGGGAGCTGGTGGCACTGGTTCGCGATCAATTCGGATTGGCGGTGCATCGGCGCAGCGTCGAACGGGCGCTGGCACGCAAAAAAAAATGATCGGAGGCCCGCAATACGAGCCGGCTGGGGTGCCGGAGCCTCGCTGCACGGATGGCTACGAACGGCTGCGCTGTCAGGCGGTCAGGCCCGGGACCGGCCGGGATCGCTGCGGCGGCTTCCGCCGCCTGCGGCAAGGGAAGAGAGGTTCCCGGATCCTGTCTGGGTTCCTGCTCTCCGCCACCTCTCTAATATAAAAGGAGGAGGACCGGGCGGGAGCGCGGGCGCTACGGCAGTCGCCGGTGGAGAAAGCGCAGGTCTCGGCGAGCACCAAGGCCAAGGCCGCCAGCAAGCAGACGCCCGAGGGGCTGCCCGTGCACAGCTTCCAGACGCTGCTGGCGGATCTGGGCACGCTCACGCTGAACCAGGCGACGCTGCCGGACGCCCCGCAGCACCCGTTTCCGATGGTCGCCAAGCCGACGCCGCTGCAGGCGAAGGCATTCGACTTGCTCGGGGTCGATCCGAGCAAATTTGTTGCCAGTAAATTGGCAGGTTGATTCAGTCTATCTGTCTGATATAGCTACGATTATTCGAATTTCGGAGGTGAAGTTCCATCTAGTCTTGAGTACAGCCAGACAATGGGAGCCTGCGCTATCCAGTTCAACGTTCGCTTTATTGCCCTCCAGAGACTTTAATCCTTGATGAGCCATTGGTCTTAATGTCACAACCTTGTAATTACTACTAACAGATTGATGTGAACAGTTCGGCTAGTCTCGAAATACTGGTCTTGTATTGCCACTGACAGTGTTCTTTTAAACAGCTTCGCTCCTGTCAACTAATTTTGTGCAGTATGAGCTGTAAGTCTGGCTGAAGTTCAAACTTGGACGAATTCAGGTGGGTATACTCGGTGAGATGTCTCGTTGTCTGCTATTACTTGTTGTTTGTTTTGCTTCACTTGAAGCTGCAGAGAGGCCGAACATCCTCTGGATCAGCTCGGAAGACAATGGTCCCCATCTAGGTTTCTATGGCGACACCTATGCCAACACTCCAAACCTTGATGCAGTTGGCCGTCGTGGGCTGCGTTACCTCAATGCCTGGTCGACAGCGCCTGTCTGTGCGCCGGCGCGTACAACAATCATCAGTGGGATGTATCCGCCCTCGACTGGTTCGCAGCATATGCGTTCTCTTACGCAGCTGCCAGAATCCATGCAGATGTTCCCGCAGTACTTGCGTGAAGCTGGTTATTACGTTTCAAACAATGCAAAAGAGGACTACAACCTGGTCAAGCCTGGTCAGGTTTGGGATGAGTCAAGCCGGAATGCGCACTGGCGGAATCGACCTGAGGGTCAGCCTTTCTTTGCCGTTTTCAACTTTACGATTACGCACGAATCCCAGATCCGGATGCGTCCACACGAGGCAGTCCATGATCCTGCCAAGGTACGAGTCCCGGCCTATCATCCCGATACACCTGAAAGCCGACAGGACTGGGCGCAATACCACGACAAGATGACCGAGATGGATGCAATGGCAGGTGAGGTTCTGGAACAACTGCGTGAAGACGACCTGGAGGAAAGCACAATCATCTTCTACTGGGGAGATCATGGGCCCGGTATGCCTCGCGGAAAACGCTGGACGTACAACTCAGGGCTGCATGTGCCCATGTTGCTCTATGTTCCAGAGAAATTCAGCCAGCTCAGACCCAGACAATATCAGCCCGGTGGCTCAAGTAATAGACCTGTCGGATTTATCGATCTCGCACCGACAGTACTGAGCTTGGCTGGCATCAAGCCTCCTGCACATTTACAGGGTCATGCCTTTGCCGGAGAGTTTGAAACCCCTGATCCTGCATATAACTTTGCCTTTCGAGGGCGCATGGACGAACGCTACGACATGGTCCGCAGCATGCGTGACGAGCGGTACATCTATATCCGGAATTTCAAGCCACACCGGATCTATGGGCAATACATCCAATACATGTTCCAGACACCAACCACGCGGGTCTGGCACGAACTCTACACCAAGGGACTGCTGTCTGCCCCTCGCACACATTTTTGGGAAACGAAACCGGCTGTTGAATTGTATGACCTGAAAGATGATCCGGACGAGACAATCAATCTGGCTTCCCAAGACGAGTTCAAACCCATGATTGAGCGCTTTGAAAAGGCCATACGTGAGTGGCTGCTTGGCATCAGGGACCTGGGATTCTTGCCGGAGTATGAAATCCACCAGCGCTCGGCAGGGGGTGCACCGTACGTGATGGGCCATGATGACTCTCGTTACCCATTGGAGCGTGTCATGCAAATGGCTGATATCGCATCCTCCATGCGCTCGGATGGCATTGAAAAGCTGAGAGCCGGGTTTGAGGATGAAGATTCTGCTGTCCGTTACTGGGCCGCACTGGGGGCGCTTATGCGCGAGCAAGGAGGCGTTGATGCTATGCAGGGTCTGCTGCAGGAAGCCTTGGCAGATCCTGCTCCTTCGGTCAGGATTGCAGCAGCTGAAGCGCTTGGACGTTACGGCAATCCAGCACAGACTGAAGCTTCATTGACCGTACTGCTTGAACTTGCCAATGCCGAAAATCATGGTGTCTACCTCGCAATGGCTGCCCTGAATGCCATTGATTACATGGACAGGAAAGCAAGTTCGATTCTTGAAGAAGTAAAGTCCTTGCCGCAGGCAGACCCCAAAATCGCTGCAAAATTTCGCAGTTATCTGCCTAACCTGATAGGTAAGATACAGATGGATTTTGAGTAGATTCCTGGATGAGCAACAGATTTGGCAGTGTACTGTACTGGTAGTGCATTGCACGCTAGATTAAAGAAATCATGCCAGTTTCAAACAACCTGGTTCCCCTGCGGGAGCGGTTGATTTTTGCCTTGGATGTCCCCACCGTTAAAGCCGCCCATGAAATGGTCGATTCCTTGGCCGAGAGCGTTTCGTTCTACAAGCTTGGGCTTGAGTTGTTCATGGACAGCGGGTACTTCCAGCTTCTGCAGTCGCTGGTTGCAAACGGTAAGAAAGTCTTTGTCGACCTGAAATTCTTTGATGTTCCTGCAACTGTTGGGCGTGCTGTGGCTCGTTTGAACGGCAGCGGTGCAACCTACTGTACGGTTCATGGCAACGACGGCATGCTGGAAGCTGCCTGTGCCAATCGTGGAGATTTGAAAATCCTGGCTGTCACGGCACTGACAAGCCTGGACCGCAAGGACCTGGAGGATCTGGGTTTCGATTGTGATGCCAGGGAACTGGTCCTGTCAAGAGCGCGACGTGCCTTCGAGATTGGCTGTGATGGTGTGATTTCGTCGGGTCTCGAAGTGGCAGCACTGCGAGAAGAGGTTAGTGAACGGCTGATCGTTGTGACACCAGGGATTCGCCCTGTCGAGAACCGACCTGCAGATGACCAGAAACGCACAGTCGATGTCAGGCAGGCGTTTTCAAGTGGAGCCGACCATGTGGTTATTGGCCGCCTCATTCGGGATGCTGAGAATCCGCGAGTTGCTGCAGAAAAGATTCAGCGGACTATCGCTGAGTTCTTTTCAGACTCATAACCTGAAGGTCGTTGGTTCGAATCCGACCCCCGCAACCAAATAAAACGCTGCTAACTCAAATGGTTGGCGGCGTTTTGATTCTTGCAAAGATTGCTGTTATACCAGACTGGCAAACGATTGGCGAACACTTTGAATCAAACTCCAGCGCACGTCTGGCGTTGTTTCGTATCCATCCGGTGTGACCCGCAACGGGAGTCTCCATTTCGGCGGCAGTGCCCGGCGGTCTCCATATCCGGAGCTATTGTCAGTCGGCGCGCGGCTTCGGCGCCGATCGGCGCGCTAACTTGTTGATTTCGCATCTGTTAAAGGGGTCAAGGTTCCACGCCGAACCACATACGTTTCCTGAAATGGCCGGCGAGCGGCATTTCCTGCAGCCGGTCGAACGCTGTGGAGCAACTCGAAACGGCCACCGGGGAGCGGGTAGCTATCCCTGCTTCAGAATTGGGTTGCGCAACTTCAGTGACGTCAATGTCGTCCCACTTCGCTTGTGAACATTCGGCGGCTATAGCGTATGTGGGCCTTGTCAGAGTAAATTGGCTTGAGCCACTTGGCGAGGTCCCCTAGCTTTTAAGAATGCAAAATCCCTTCCGTTGTTTCAACAGTTCGCCCGAGATCATCCGGCTCGCTGTGATGATGTATGTTCGGTTCCCGCTGTCTCTGCGACAGGTCGAGGATCTACTGTTCGAACGTGGCATCGACATCTGTCACGAGACGGTACGGTTCTGGTGGAACCGGTTCGGTCCGCTGTTTGCAGCTGAGATCCGGAAGCGCCGGGTTCATCATCATTCGTATTCGAACTGGCGCTGGCACCTGGACGAAGTGTTCGTGCGGATCAATGGGAGACGAACTATTTGTGGTGTGCCGTTGATCATGAAGGCGAAGTGCTCGAGGTTTTTGCAACGAAACGGCGAGATCGCAGGGCTGCACTAAGGTTTCTGAAACGCGCGATGAAGCGTTATGGTCGGCCGGCTTCGATCGTCACGGACAGGCTTCGGTCATACCGGGTTGCGATGCATGTGATCGGTAATGCGGTCGCCCAGACCTGCGGTCGTTGGCTCAACAACCGGGTGGAAAATTCACACCAGCCGTTCAGACGAAGGGAAGGGGCAATGGCGAAATTCAGGGACGTAAAGACCCTGCAACAATTCGCCTCCGTCCACGCCTCGATCCACAACCACTTCAACCACGAACGCCATCTCAACCGCTGCGACATTCTCAAACAAGACCGAGCCGCCGCCCTGGCCGAGTAGCGTCAACTTGCAGCCTGAGAGTCCTCGATTGTAGGTTTTACAGCTCCGCTCCAGTTAGTCTGACAATGCCGTAACAATTAATCCGACTTTCTTTTTCAACACGTGCCCTCAGCCAAGTCTGCGGGAAAGAAATCAAGGGCGGGATGGCGCTCCTCAATCTGCAGTTCACAGTCCAACGCCTTAATCGTTGGACTATTCTCAAGTGCATTGAGCTCGATGGGATTGGCACGAAGCTTTAGGTGAGCGAACAGTGGCCGCATACCTCCAGTCTCGGGGGGGTTCGCCGGACGCAAATTCCCACTTGCGTCTTGGACCGCGGAAAAAAGCTTCAAGCTTACCGAGCGGCGCACGTTGCCCCCGACCGTAAGAATGCGTCCCTTAGTTTCGTCGACATTCACGACAATGTCGCAATGGGTTCTCGCACCTACTCCAAGCTGGCGACGACGCTCCGCTATGCTCCGGTAAGCGGGACGACGTCCGCTACATAGGAGATCTCCTGGCACGATTTTCTCCTCCCCCAGTTCATGGGCGACAAATGCGGCCTCCGATGTGCGCCCATCGCGAGCGCCAATGGCCTGATCGATGTAAGTCCAGTGGGCAATTGCACGTTGAAACTGACTGCCATCACCGAGACCGGCCTCGCACATCACCCAAGACACAAACGCTGCCGACCAGGGATCCGCCCATCGCCCCGCCATTCCCTCCAGACCGTTCCATACTCGGTTCTGATTAGCGATCATTGCGCCACCGCGGGGCGTAGCCGCCCAGTAGCCGGCGACGGAACTCGCGACACGCGCGGTCTCTTCAGCAGGGAGGGGTGGAAAACGTCCACCTCTATGCAGGGGCCTGAAAGACGCCGGGTAAACATCTACCCTGCGGGAAAGCGCCCAAAATCGTTCAAGAGGAATTTCATCGTCGAAATCAGTTTGATCAACGATAGGGAAGCCAAAGAACCCCCATTCCTGAATTGCTATATCTACAATGCGCCTCCGAGTTTCCGTGAATGGCATGTTGCGACACGCGAGCGGACGCATATTCATTTGCCCGGGATCACCGCTTACGCGCTCCGATGGTGGCATTACGTCGAGTACTTCTCTGGGCAAACGCTGCGCCTCTGCTTGTTGTGCGGCTAAATCCGAGGCGGCGGTCAAGGCAGCCAGCAGAGAAATCACAGAGAAAAGAAGACGGGGCATAGCGGCTCCTGGACAAGCCAAGAATAGCACGGCGGACTACACAGGGCACTCACCGAGAATGCCCGCTTTACCACCGAAAGCAGTTGAAATAGCCGAAGGGATTTTGCGTTCTTGAAAGGCTAGGGGACCTCGCCAGGTGGCTCAAGCTGATTTACTCTGACAACGCCGGTGACCGCAATCGGGGTCCCGTAATACGCATCTGGCCGTTCAGGAGTCACTTGGCAAAATCGGCGACCTGTTTCCAGTTTTCCTTCGGCACCTTATAATCGGTTCCAAGATTTAGCAGGGTTTTCTGTCGAACCTTGTCAGCGCTACGTTCTGAACGCATCAGCCGATACCTGTAGCCCGCTTGGCCGCCCGTGGTATGCGTTTTGGTTGCTCTGAGGCACACAACTGTTTCTGTACCTTGTACTTGCAGCATTACAGGAGTGTAGGGGGGGAGTGCAATATATGAAAAATCCTGCTCAGTATAGGAGTTTCAGACAATCAGAGGGCGAACGTATGGCAAATACCCACTAACCCCCAAAAAACCGGCAGATTCCCATCTGAACCCAACCCGATCTTGATAGGATTTTCACCTGACCGCCGGGATTTTGACGAACTGGGGTTCCAGTCCTGGAGCGCCCCCTCAGATGGATCATCCGCTAGTGGCACTTGGTCCGCCAGTGTTAGGCGAGTCCAAGATCATGGGCCAGTCCAACCCGTTTCAACTTTCCGCTTGGACCTTTGGGAATCTTGTCCAGGAACACTACCTGTCTTGGCACCTTGAAATCGGCAAGCCTTGAAGCAGCAAATTCGCGCAGTTCACGCTGTGTCGCTGACTTGCCTTCAGCGAGTACTACTGCTGCCATTACTTCTTCACCAAGCTTGTCATGGGGAGCAGCAAAGGCAACGGCCTGTTCTACAGACGGGTGATCAAGCAGGACTTCATCAATTTCACGAGGTGAGATCTTCTCGCCCCCTTGATTGATCAGTTCTTTCAGTCGTCCAGTGATGGTCAGGTACCCATCTGCATCCAGAAAGCCCTGGTCCCCCGTCCGGAACCAGCCTTGCATAAAGGAGTCAGCATTTGCTTGAGGGTTGTCGAGGTAACCACTCATGATGTTGTCTCCCTTAACAACAACCTCCCCGGTTTTCTGGGACTGTAGCAGATTGCCTTCCATATCCATGACGGCAACACTTGGTCCTGCTGCCGTTCCAACTGTCCCGGGTTTTCGGGCGGAGGGGGGCAGGGGATTGCTGGACATCTGGTGCGAGGCTTCTGTCATTCCATACGATTCAATTGCCGGGCAATTGAATGTACTTTCAAGTTCATGGAGTATCTGTGGAGCCAAAGCAGCAGAGGATGACCGGATTAATCGCAGATTGCTTGTGGCAATGACATCCTGGTTGTGCTTTGCACGCTGCAGGATTGTCTGGTGCATTGTCGGTACAGCCGTGTACCAGCTAGGTCTGACCGTATTCAGCCATTTAAAAAACCGTAAGGCCGAAAAGCCACTGGAAGCTGCAACACTTGCTCCGGCAAAGAACGAGGACAGTGCAGCTCCGATCAAGCCATGAATATGGAACATTGGCATGATGTTCAGGCAGGTATCCGTGGGTGTGAGTTGGAGTGTTGTTGCGATATTGTGGGCTGAGGCTGTCAGGTTCGATTGTGTCAATGGGACGAGTTTTGGCCTTGTGGTTGTTCCGGAAGTATGAAGCAGTAGTGCGATATCTTCTCCCCTGGCCAGTCCCGGGTTACATGCTGAGTTGTGTTGCTGGGGTTCCAGAGTGTACCCTCCCGCAGGTGTCACAGGGGTCAATGGCAGCAGTGGTATGTCAAGTTCGGTAGCTGCAGAAGCCGCAACGGTATCCGAGTCGGATTGAATGATCAGGGCCTTGGCTTTCAGGCTGTCCAGGGCGTCGAGAAATTCCTGCTTCCGAAAGCCAGGATGGAGCGGTGCGACAGTAGCAACCGACCCAACTCCAAGGAAAGCCGCAACCATGTGCGGTCCATTGTCGAGAACGATTGCTACGGGGTCACCCCTGCCAATACCACTGGCATTGAGGATTTCTCCAGTAGTTTCTACTTGTTTCAGGAGCAGGCCATAGCTCATCGAATGCCCCTCTGTGTCGCGCAAGGCGACTGAAGTGGCATCGTGTGAGCCGAGCAGGTCTTTGAGAGTGTTCGACACGCTTGGTTTTATTCAGGAAAAAGTTGCGAACCTGGCGAGGGCCGGGATTACAACAGGTAAGTATAGTCATCCATTACACGTGAGGATGTGGCCAGGATCTCATGCTCGTCTTCGGTGTTGACCAACCCGGACTGCTTGCGCTCATCGAGTCGCCTCGCAATTGCTTCCCGGATGGCTTCGGGTTCATGACCCATGCCAAGCAGCACATCCCGCACACTGTCCCCACGAATCGGCTGTTCTGTATGGCAGGAACCGTCCGGAGAGATGAGGACATTCATTTCCGTAACCACGCCGAAGAGATTGTGAAGATCCCCAAGAGTTTCCTGGTATGCACCAAGTAACAGGAAACCAAGATAGTAGGGCTCATCCTGATGAACTGTATGAAGACTCAGGGATTCCTTGAAGTTCTTGATATCAACAAATCGGTCCATTGTGCCATCCGAGTCGCATGTAATGTCGCATAGCACCCCCTGTTCCGTAGGAATTTCATTGAGCCGGTGGATGGGCATGACAGGAAATAGCTGGTCAAAGGCCCAAAAATCCGGTAGCGACTGAAACATCGAGAAATTGCAGACATACTTGGATGCGAGCATACGGTCCAGTTCGTCAAACTCCGGTGGCCGCTGCTTCATCGTCCGGGAGTATTGCAGGACCTTACGACAGATTTTCCAGAAAAGCCATTCGCCCTTGGCCTTGTCGTGAAGGCCTAGATAGCCGAGCTCGAACAGTGAGTTCATGTCGCCTCGCTGCTGTAAGGCATCGTGATACTGCTCGCGAAAGTTCTTGGCGTTGATTTCACTCAATATGTCGGTCATCTCATGCACCGTTTCGGCATCGGATGAATAGGATTCAATGAATCCGCTCGATGTGCGACCTGGGGTGACCACTTTGCGGACATCTGCCACGAGCATGGAGTGATAGGCCACCATTGCCCTTCCGTGTTCGGTAACGATAGTTGGTAGTGGAACATCTTCACTGGAGCAAACATCGTTGATTGTGTATACGATATCGTTGGCGAATTCCTGTACCGTGTAATTCATCGAGAACTCACTGGCCGTCCTGGACCCGTCGTAATCAACCCCAAGACCCCCACCTACGTTCAAGTACTCGATCCCGAAGCCTGTCTTCCGGGTTTTTGCATACACGCGGGCAGCTTCCTTGAATGCCTGCTTGACCCGCCGAATGTCATTGATTTGCGAACCGATGTGAAAGTGCAGCATCTTGAATTGTTTCTGAGCACCGCGGGTTCGAATGATCTCAAGAGCCTGGACAAGATCAACAGTACTCATACCGAACTTGGCAAATTCACCACCGGATTCCTCCCACTTCCCACTTCCACGAGATGTGAGCTTGATACGTAACCCCAGCAACGGTTTGAGTTCAAGAGTTTCAGCCAGCTGCAGTGCCATATTAAGATCCTGCAGGTCTTCCATGACGATCACTGCACGGCGTCCAAGTTTTTCGGCATGCATGGCTACGCGTAGGTACAGGTCGTCCTTGAGTCCGTTGCAGACGATCAGGGCGTTTTTGGAAAGTGGCATGGAGAGCGCCACAATCAACTCCGCCTTGCTGCCAACTTCCAGTCCATAGTCATAACGTTGGCCTGATGAAACGAGTCGCTTGAGTACTTCCGCTTTCTGGTTGACTTTCACAGGGTAGGCCCCGATGTGGCGTCCTGCATATTCATATTCCAGGACCGCATTGGAAAATGCCGAATGCAGTGACGCGAGGCGTTCGTCCAGTATTTGCGGGAATCGCAGCAGAAAAGGTGGAGAGTGCTTCTTCTGTGCCAAGTCTCTGACTGTGTTGTATATATCGATTGCAAGAGTGGGAATCTTGTGCGGGGTGACAACCAGGTGGCCGACCTCGTTAATTCCGAAATAGCCGAATCCCCAGTCCGCAATGCCGTAGGTCTTCGACACCTTATCCCGATGCGCTACCCCAGTCATAATATCCAGCGGTGCTTGCGTACTTGTGACCATCCCCGACCCTTTACAGGTATTGTTACATTGCGGGCGGTTTGTTTCGTGCTGTTTGCCAATCCGGCAAGCGGGATTAACGAACAGGGATGCCTATTTCTTGAACAGGTCGTCAAATGCACTGCGTGCATCCACACTGCGGTTCGCTCCACCACTTTTCATCCGATTCAGCGAACTGCTTGGCTCAAAGTATCCACAGAAGTTGGAAGACTCCTTGTCACTGACCCATTCGGCCTCAGGTTCCGTACACTGGTTATTACGGCCTGGATCATAGAACCTGCAATGGAGGCAGGAGTGCAGGTCCCTGTTGCAGGTGCTGCAACTGTCCAGCCGCTGTATCTTTTCACCGCGTTGCAACTCAACAGTTGTTCCGCAGAAATGGCAACTTAGTACTTGATGAGGCATAATGACGAACTGTCTCAGACTAACATGAGATTCTCTCGCAAATTACGCCATATTGCCGTGAGTGCACTGATTGTGTGCTGCTTGGGATGCGGCGGAAAAGTCCCGTTAACCCACTACTATGTGTTGAGCCTGCCTGCTCCCCAACCTGCTGTTGAGCGGCTTGATTTTACGGCCATCCTGCTGCCCATCCGTGAGTCCCGTGTGATCAGTCAGGACCGCATTGTTTACCGCGAGTCACCTGAACAGGTTGGCTTCTATGAATACCATCGCTGGGCAGAAGATCCCAGCGACAGCATTGCAGGTGCACTGCGGAGGCAGCTGCTGGCCCGGGGAACGTTTTCAAGTGTCACTCTGTTTGATGGAAGAACCACGGCGGACTACCTCCTCAGAGGGCATCTCCAGCGTCTTGAGGAAATCGATTACGGCACGCAACTGACAGTATCTGTTGAGATCACACTGGATCTGGTAGATCCACAATCGGACAGGGTAGCCTGGTCAGACAGCACGACTCAAACAGCAGTGGTTGAGCAAAGCGATGTTCGCTCGGTTGTCCAGGGTATGAGCAAAGCTGTTGAGCAGGGTATCTCAGAGCTTTGTGAAAAACTGGACAATCACTTGCGTACCAGAAACTAGAGCGACTGGATTTCGACTTTTTCGCGCAGGGCACTGACTTCATCGAGTTGCCCGTATGCAAGGCCTGGAAGCGAGGCTGCGACTGTAGAGGAGGCAACACCCCAGCGCAATGCCTCTTCAAAGGATTCCCCACGTACCATAGCCCACAGGCAGGTTGCTGCCAGCACGTCACCTGCACCGATGGGGCAGCCGGTCTCAATACTCGGAGGAGCGACTCTTAACCTGCCCTCGGGTCCAACCGCAATGATCCCCTGACTACCCAGCGAGAGAATGACTCTCTCCGCACCCAGCTGCTGGATTTCTACAGCTGCAAGGAGAGCTTGCCCTTGTGTCAGCAAGCTCTTTCCCAGGAGTTTCTCCGCCTCGATCCGGTTCGGTTTTACAAGGGCTGGAGAACAGGCAATGGCTGCAGCCAAAGCTGGCCCGCTGGAATCCAGCAGGACGGGGACATTGTGCTGTTTGCACTTCTCGATCAGCTTTGCGTAGATATCAGTTGGCATGCCTTGCTGAAGACTTCCTGTCAACATGAACCAGCTTGCTTCAGGGAGGTGTTGTTCAACTGCCTTAACGGTTTGCTGCACTTCGTCGGCACTCAGGGGTTCTCCCTGCTGGTCAAGCTTGATGGTCAATCCCTGGTTATCGGTTATGGAGACATTTCGACGGGTTTCTGCTGCGACATGGTGGATATCGACAGGCATTCCGGACTGTTTCAGCAGTTCGATAAACCGTTCACCTTGCCAGCCGCCAGCTACCGTAATGGCAAGTACTTTGCCGCCGTATGAGTGGATGACCTTGGCTGCGTTGATCCCCTTGCCCCCGGCTGTCTCAATCTCCTGCGTAATTATTGAAGGGTCGTCAAAGACAATTCGCTTCGTACTCAGTGCAATGTCGACCGCGGGGTTCAGTGTGAGTGAAATGATCATTGGGAATTAAGGGTTGCTGCTTGTTTTCAAAGCAGGGCTGCAGCGTATTCGCAGGGCATATTCCCATGACCATATGGCGTACAGTTGATTACCCTGCGGCTCGGGATTTCACTCCCTTAATCTCATGCTAGCCTGATACGCGATGAAACGAATCTTTAACTCTCAACGTGGGCCTTTTGGTCTGCTTTTGGTTTCCCCCCTTCTGCTGCTGACCGGGTGCAGTGGCTCGAATACCAGACAGGATCCGATGCTGAGCCGCTTTGCCATGGATGTCGATGAGCAGATGCCATGGCCTGAATATCCAAGACCACAGATGGTGCGTGGTCGCTGGCTGAACCTGAATGGATCCTGGGACTATTCCCTGGTAGACCGGGATGACCCCCAGCCGCAAGGCTTTGCTGGTCAGATACTGGTGCCTTTTGCCAGCGAATCGACGTTATCCGGCGTAAAACAAAGTCCCGCTGCCGAGCAAAAGCTCTGGTACAAGCGGAGTTTTGCAGTCCCACAGGAGTGGGCAGGGGAACGTGTGCTGCTGCATTTTGGAGCAGTGGACTGGCATGCCATGGTGTATATCAATGGCACCCTGGTCGGTGAGCACAAGGGAGGTTATACCCCTTTCAGCTTTGATATCACGGATGCGCTCACCCAGGATGCCGAGCAGGAACTTGTTGTATCGGTCTGGGATCCCACAGATACATGGACTCAGGCCCGCGGAAAGCAAGTCAGTGACCCAGGTGGAATCTGGTACACCTCTGTCACAGGAATCTGGCAGACCGTGTGGCTGGAGCCGGTTCCGGAAATCTCAATAAAGTCCGTCGGTATCTTGCCTTCCCTGGCAGATGCAACGGCGCAGGTCAGTGTCTCTTTAAACAGTAGTTGCGACCAGTGCCGTTTGAAAGTGACGGCTTTCCAGGGAGGTGAAATGACAATTCAGTCCAGCGGTAGTGCTAGTCAGGATGTGATTCTGTCCATCGAAGACCCAGTGGCATGGACACCGGACTCACCCACTCTTTACGACCTGGATGTTCAGTTGCTTGCAGGTGAGGATGTAGTTGACCGTGTGAGTAGTTATTTTGCAATGAGGGATGTTTCCCTGGGCAAGGACTCCAGGGGTTTTACACGGTTGATGCTCAACTCCGAACCCATTTTCATGTTTGGACCGCTAGATCAAGGCTGGTGGCCAGACGGCTTGTACACAGCACCTACGGATGAAGCATTGCGTTATGACATTGAAGTTACCAGGATGCTGGGCTTCAACATGGCACGCAAGCATGTCAAGGTGGAACCGGCCCGTTGGTACTACCATTGTGACCGCCTGGGTTTGATGGTTTGGCAGGATATGCCCAACGGCAACCTGCGCCGGGGCAATCCGGACAATCTGCTTGTTTCACCGGCGGATGCGGAAGATGCCGTGCGTCCTGCCGACTCTGCCGAGCAGTTCGAGGCAGAACTGGCGGAACTGATTGATACATTCTCATTCTTTCCGTCTATCGTAATGTGGGTTCCCTTCAACGAGGGATGGGGTCAATACGACACGGCACGTATCAGCGAGTGGGTGGAAAATCGCGATCCTTCGAGGCTTGTAAACGCAATCAGTGGCTGGACGGACAGAGATGTTGGTCATGTCTATGACACTCACATGTATCCCGGTCCGGGAATGGAACACATTTCACCGGAGCGTGCCACGCTGCTGGGTGAGTTTGGTGGACTTGGCTGGCCAGTGAATGACCATTTGTGGACCGACCGTGAGAACTGGGGTTATCGCACATATTTCAGCCGGGATGATCTCAACAACAAGTACCAGGAAGTTGTCGGGAACTTGCTAGGGCCACTTGGTCATGGCCTTGCTGCAGCTATTTATACGCAGACGACGGATGTCGAAAGTGAAGTGAACGGGTTAATGACATACGACCGCGAGATCGTCAAGTTTGACGAGGAATCGGTTCAGCAACTTCATAAGAGAATCTATGAGGCCAAAGGGAAAGCACGAACATTGCTGGAATCCTCGGAACACGCCCCTCAGGAATGGGAATATTGCTTTGATGAACCGGCAGATGGCTGGGCTGAGGCCTCTGCAGATGTTGAAGGCTGGCAGAAGGGAAATGCGCCGTTCCAGTCGGGGGATGATTCGCAGTTTCCTACAGGCACGAAATGGGAAGCCGGGCGGATGTGGATGATGAAGACCTTTGACCTGGAAAGTCTTCCAACAAATCTCTGGGCAGAGGCATACCATGCCATCGATAGCGGATTCTTGTACTTGAACGGCAAGAAGATACTGGACTTCAATAACCTGCGCCCGGCGAGACGGCACTACCACCACATGGATCTCAGCATGCACACAGCACTGTTGCAAGAGGGATCCAATGTCATCGCAGTGGAGGGAGAGTTTTCAGAAGGCAGACGTGGTCTTGATTTTGGGCTCTATACCGTGGAGTAATCCTGCAGATCAAGCAGGGACTCAAGGGCTGGACGAACTGGCAGCCAGACGTCCTAGGGGTCTTGTCTGCTTTCGCAGGTTGTCGTTGAAAGACTGGGCCTGGTTGACCAGACGAGACGCTTAACTACATCCGGGTGCTTGTCTGCGATATTATGCGTTTCGCTTACATCGTGATGCAGGTTGTAAAGATCCATAGGAGTGATCTTGACGCTGTCGGAGTCTCCAGCAGGTTTAGATCTGAAGTGCAGTTTCCATGGGCCGGATCTCATTGCGCTCAGCTTTGGATCGTTCCCGTGTGGTCCATCCTCGGCATTGTAGCGAAAGCCACCTTCATGAAACTAGAGTGCTTCATGGCCTTTTGCTTTTTCGGGGTCTTCCCAAAGAGGCTTCAAGCTGAGGCCATCAATGACCCTGTCACTGGGAATCCTTGCCTTTGAGAGTTCCGCCAGTGTCGGAAAGATATCCATGATCGAAGCTACTTTCGAGGTTACGGAGTTGGCTGGGATCTGTCCCGGCCAGCGCATGATTGCCGGCACTCGAACACCGCCTTCATAAACTGTTCCCTTCGATCCGCGCAAGAGGCCTGCAGAACCTGCATCAATTCCGTAGCCGGCCCAGGGGCCATTGTCGGAAGTGAAAATGACTAGTGTGTTTTGATCCAGTTCAAGCTCTTCAAGCTCATCCAGGATGCTTCCAACATGGTGGTCAATTTCTTCGATGACATCTCCGTAGAGACCACGCAGGGACTTGTTGCGAAAATCTCTTCCACGAAATAGCGGAACATGCGGCATGGCGTGTGCGATGTAAGCAAAGAAAGGTCGGTTGCGGTTCTGGCGAATGAACTTGATGGTACGGGCGGTGTAGGTAGCGGCCAGCTCTTCCTGACGGGGATTGAGTTCGATAACTTCCGCGTTCTCAAGAAGAGGTAGAGGAGGGAACCAGTCAGGAGGGTAGGTTTCTTCGGACTGTGCATACCCTGTATATGCGGTTTTTTCCCGGGTGTATTGCATACGCTCATCTTCATCCGCGTGACGAATAATTTTCGGATGGTAGGGCCACATGTCATTCGAGTAGGGTAGCCCGTAATAGGAGTCAAAGCCGTTACGTGTGGGCAGGAATTCGGGAGCATCCCCGAGGTGCCACTTGCCCATCATTGCCGTTGCATAGCCGCGGTCGCGCAGTAATTCAGCCAGAGTAATTTCATTGGGGTGTATCCCGGTTCTTGCCTTTGGGATGTGGTTGAACATCAAGCTGTTGCGAGGCGGGTATGAACCGGTTATGAGGGCTGCTCGGGCAGGGCCGCAGAAGGGCTGGGAGTAAAAGTCTGTGAATCGCAGGCCCTCAGCAGCCATGCGGTCCAGGTTTGGTGTACGGATGTAGGGGTGTCCCTGTACTCTCAGATCCCCATAGCCTTGGTCGTCGGCCAGGATAATAATGAAGTTGGGCAGATTGGTCGGCTCGATTGCTTGAAGCAGGGGAACCAGAATCAGGACAAGCCAGCAGCGAAGGAACATGGGAGTTTCATTGTTGCGCAGTGGCAGGTGAGGTGTCGGCCTTGGCGATTGCAGCGGTCATTAATCCAGAACCACCATCATTCCAGATTGTTTTGCATCGCCTGGTCGAGTTTGTGCAATGCTGCAGAAGCGATGACAGCAACCGGGGAATCAGGATGCAAGGAGAGCAACTCCTTGAGTTCTTGACGTGCCTCTTCAAGGTTGCCCTGCTTGCCATAGATTTCAGCCAGAAACACCTGCGGATAGCTGAAGTGGCCGCGATCGGCATCCTTGGCTCTTCGCAGGTATTCCAGTGCCTTGGTGAACTGTTGCTTGTGAAAGTAGTTCATGCCCAGCTGGGAATTTGCCAAAGCATCTCTGGGTTGCATGTTCCAAGCCATCAGGTTGTATGCAAGGGCTTCCTCGAAACGTGACTGTGACAGCAGGGCCCCCCCAAGGTTGACCATTGGAGCAAAGGCCAATGGCTCGTGTTCCAGTGCGGTTCGGAAGTAACCTTCAGCAACTTTGTACTGCTCGGACTTGTAGGCAATGGTCCCGAGTTCGTTCCAGGCTTCGATGAACGTGGGCGAGAGTTCAACGGCCTTATGGAGCAGGGCGATGCCTTCCTTTTCTGCCCCTGCTCCTAGCTTTCTGTGAGCCTTTCGAAGCGTTGCTTTTGCTTTGGGTGAAACTTTCAGCGAGGAGACGGAGACAGAACTACCCTTCTGCACACGTTCATGCCGGGAAGCATGAGAGCGATTGAGTTTTACCTCGACATGCACCTGTCCTGCTGCATTACTGAAGCTGGGAGTGACCTGAATTGTCTGTTGTGTCACCCCCCATTCGGGATCCAGCACGTTCAGTGTGTACCCCCCTGGCTTTAATCCATGGAACCGGAATCTGCTGTTAGTGACAGCAGCTTCTGCGTAAAATGAACTCTGGACAGCGGACAATGTGGCTAGACCACGTTGCAGAGGTGGCTGAACGTTCCCTAACAGTACAAGTGATTCTGCATAAACGGGTACTGCGAAAAGGATCAATAAGGCGATCCTGCAAGAGAGGCTAGACCGCATACCAGACTTAGTTTCGCACGTTGAAGGTTCTGGAACCCCACCAAATGCGTGATGTGCAGCCTGTAGCCATGAAAAAAGGTTGCTAGGCTGCTGTCAGGGGATCTCATGAGCCTGATAACCTTTGCAAAAGGAGCCCTTGCTGATTTCCAGCATACTGCCGCAGTAATTCCCAGCTCAAGTCAGCTGGTACGCGCGATGGTAGACCCCCTGTGTCAAAAGGATCCGGCCGTTGTGATTGAATTCGGGCCTGGGACGGGGGCAATGACGAGACAGTTGCTGAAGAGGATGCCACAGGATGCGATACTTTTGGCATTTGAAACCAACGCCAGTTTTGTAGACTACCTGCGTCAGACAATCCAGGACGAAAGACTGCATGTAATCGCATCCGGGGCCGAGACAGTAGTGGCCGAACTGGATCGCCGTGAGATCAAAAGTGTTGATGGAGTAGTTTCTTCCCTCGGGATTGGCTTGATGGACAAGCAGACCACGGATGCAATCTATTCAGGATTGCTTCGAAGCCTGCATGAAGGCAGTATCATCACGCAGTTTCAGTACATCATGCGTCTGAGAAGACAGCATGGTAGTGTCGAACATTTTGACGTTGGCATTTACCTGAAACAATACTTTTCGTCTGTTGAAAGCTCGTTGATCTGGAGAAATATCCCGCCTGCTTTTGTATTAAGGTGTTGTGGTCCGAAGCCTGAAAAGCATTGCCAGCCTGAAGATGCGGGCAACCTTCGTTATACTTTCACAAAGTAGAATGTTTCGCATCCGGTTCTGAGAGAAGACTCTCTGCCATGGAGATGTGAATTTAAGAAAAGCATGGATGTCAACTTGCTCGACATCGTGCTGATTGGGATCATACTGGTTTCCATCAGCCTGTCAGTTTATAACGGTATTACCAAAGAATTGGTGCGCATCAGCTCTCTTGTTGGGGGAATTTTCCTGGCATTCTGGGGGTATCCGATACTTGCTGACCTGATGCGATTATTTGTTGCTGATTTCAGGTGGGCTTCCGGGGTAGCATTCTTTCTGATATTTCTTGCGTGCATGATGACAGGTGCGTTGCTGACTACCAGTCTGAGAATGTTTTGGAAGTGGACGGATCTTCAGTGGGTAGATCGGCTGATAGGGGCAGGGTTTGGTTTATTGCGTGGCATCCTGATCTCCGGGGTGTTGCTGACAGCTCTGATTGCATTCCGTCCAACAAGTGCCTTTTCGAGTATTGTCACCGAGTCGAAAATTGCGCCTCAGGTCGTTAACGTTGGTCGTGTTGCAGTTGCTATAGCTCCCAAGAAAATCAAGGAAGCGTTTCGAGAAGGCTTTAAGGAGTTAAAAAAGCAATGGACGGGCAAAGATAACAAGGTCTAGCTGTTAGTTCGGACTTGGCGGGAGTTAACTGTTACGGACGAGGACACAGTAATAAGTCATTGATATCAAGAGAGTTGGCGAGCAGTGCAGTGTATTACCTGCCTGTGCTCCGTGTTAGTTGATCAAGTTCCAATAGTTCCGCTGCCACTCTTGAGCACCACATATATCCCGGAACCGACTTGCGCATGGTTCTCGAGAGACCTCCGTATCACGTTTGAAATCGTCCTGTGTCCGGAACTCTGAACTTGAGCACCAGTCCCGAACTTGTCTGAAGTGGCTGATTTGGCAGGATTTGTCTCTCAAATACTGCCGAGTTGCGACGACGACATTACGAAATGCAGAGATCGGCAGTGGTTATCTGGCAGACACTGGTTACCTCCATGAACCATCCTGGCTGCTGCCAATCGGAGCAACAGTTGTTGCGTGGAATTCGCACCCACCAGAATGAGACGCTTTCTCACGGCGCACGTCAAACATGAGCCAGTAAGGAAGCAGGGTTGTAACACAGGTAACTCTGCAGGAATCATCACTCTGCAGGAATCAACGCGAGAGAAAGAAACCGCAACTCCTGTATAGTCGTCTTGCAAGTTAGATGAAGTTCTTGATCTGTATATTTCTTGTGTTCCAGTTTTCAGGGATTCTGGGCGCCCAAAATGGTACGGAAGAACCCGGTTCTGAAGATCCTCTATTCTCGCTTGATGTCAAGGTTGTGAATGTGTTGGCAACCGTCAAGGACAGCAATGGTCATCTGCTGTCAACTTTAGGGAAGGAGGACTTCATCCTGGAAGAGAATGGAGTTCGCCAACAGATCAAGTATTTTTCGCATCAGACGGACCTGCCATTGACTCTTGGACTGTTGATCGACACCAGCGGAAGCCAGCAAGCCTTGATCCCCGAGGAGCGCCGGGCTGGAGAATTATTTTTCCAGTCAGTGCTGCGTCCCAAGACGGACCTGGCTTTTCTGATGAGCTTCGACAGAAATGTTGAGTTACTGCAAGATTACACGGACTCAATCAATCTGCTTCAACGGGGAATGGATGAACTGAGAGTGGAAGGCGCGGTTGGTGGTCTGCATCCCAACCCTACAGGCAACCAGCACCAGACAAGCACTGCCCTTTACGATGCTGTCTACCTGGCGGCAGACGAGATGTTTGATGATCAGATCGGACGCAAGGCAATTGTAATTATTTCGGACGGCCATGACTACGGCAGCAAGACAACCCTGAAGACTGCCATTGAAGCAGCGCAACGTGCTGACTTGGTGATTTTCTCGATTCTGTACATTGATCAGTTCTTTGCAGCAGGTGGTTATTTTAACGTGAGGGCTGGTCCGGGAGCACTCAAGCGGTTATCCACTGAGACAGGTGGCAGTTTCTTTCGTGTCAGTCGCAGCAATCCTCTGTCTTTGATTTTTGACCAGATCAACAAGGAAATGCGTAGTCAGTACAGCTTGGGCTATTCCCCTAAAAAAGATTTGACGGATCCCGGATTTCGCAAGCTCAAGCTCAAGAGCCCACGCAAGGGAATTCGTATCCAGACACGCAATGGTTATTATGCGGATGCCATCTAGATGCTTTTATTCAGGCTCGCGTTATTGTTTTCAAATCCATGACCAGTGTGGTGAATAAAAACATCTTCCAGGCTGGGTTTTGAAATCTTGACAGACTCAATAGAGTCCTCGAATCCATGCATCAGCTTGACTGCCCATTTTGCAGCCTCGGGGTGTTCAAACCGGATTACGTTGCCATCTACATTTACATCCTGAACTGAAAACTGCTGATTGAGTACAGAGATGATCTCTGCCGGTGTACTTGTTACAAGAACGACTACCTCACCACCGACCTCGGAAGTGAGTTCGGACGGTGTGCCCTCTCGGATCAGGTGCCCCTCGTCGAGGATCACAAGGTGATCGCAGCCACTTGCTTCATCCATCAAATGGGTTGTAAGCAAAACCGTTACGGATTCGCTGGCGCGCAGTTCTTCGAGGTATTGCCAAAAAGCGAGACGCGCATTGGGGTCGACACCAGTGCTGGGTTCGTCGAGCAGCAACAGCCTGGGACTGTGAAGTAACCCCTTGGCAAGATCAGCACGGCGACGCAACCCTCCAGAGAGTGTTGCAATCCTTTCCTTGCGTCGGTCAGTCAGCCTGACACGCTCCAGGACTTCGTCGATACGTTGAGACAGGATCTCCCCCCGCATGCCATACATGTGACCTTGATGGACAAGGTTCTCCTGGATAGTCAGTCGATTGTCGAGGCTCTGGGACTGGAACACGACCCCGATCTGCTTCCTTGCCTCAAGCGGTTGCTTGACGACATCAATCCCGAAGATCTTGATGCTGCCGTCTTCCGGAACCAGCAGGGTCGAAAGAATACGGAACAGGGTGGTCTTGCCACTGCCATTCGGGCCAAGCAGACCGAATATACTGGCAGAGGGCACATCAAAGCTGATACCAGCAAGGGCAGCCTTGTCGTCGTATCGAAACACGACATCTCTTACCTCAACTGCGGATTCTGCAGGCATCTTCGTCCTTTAAGAGTCGACGGTAACACAGTGCCGTCTGCAGGTTGTTGTGATTCAAGAAGTTGAGACCAGGTCTTGGCCCAATGTCATTTCATACTGAGTTTCATGTTGGCTTGACTGCGTAAGGTATAACCTGGCGACAATCGGAGGCAAGCTAGAGGACTAAATGGTAATCAGCCCGCACCAGGGCCGAGTCACTTCGCTCCGAACTGATACTTTTCCCGCAGGAATGGTGATTCTTCTCATTGGGATCCGCACTTCGCACCCCTGGCCTGGCCGGCAGTCCGATGATCATGGTTATTGAAACCGACCACGACCAGAACGTTCCCGGCTAAGAATCCTGATGACACGTCCTCAATGCCGAGGTTTCCAAAGTTTATACTGTAGAGGTAGGCGCGAAAGGATTGGGGGGCCTGCGCGCAAGAAGGAGCGTGATTACATCTATGGATGTTGCCATCGTTGGTCGTATCGGTTACGACCTGTACTCCGACGAACCTCACGTTCCGCTTGCCAAAGCCACTCGGTTCTCCCGTTATCTTGGTGGATCGAGTGCCAACATGGCAGTTGGCCTCTCGCGGCTTGGCGCCCAGGTCGGCATCGCAGCGGCCGTGGGGACCGATGCGCTCAGTGATTTCCTGGTCGACTGTCTCAAATCAGAGCATGTCGACACACTGCACGTTAAGCGGGTTCCCGGTGCACTCCCCTCACTTTGTCTCACTGAGATTTCTCCGCCAGACAGGTTCCCCCAGGTTTTCTATCGTAACGACCCGGCAGACGTGCAGCTTGACCTCGATGATAGAGCGCTAGCCTACCTCGGTTCCGGTCGACTGTTCATCACTAACGGCACATCACTGTGTGCATCTCCCTCGCGTGAGTCCACTTACTGCGCGATAGAGAGCGTAAAAGCTGCAGGCAGCCAAGTCGTGTTGGATGTTGATTACCGGTCCATGTCATGGCAGAGGCCAGAGGACGCAGGTTTAGCTATCCGCCTGGCTCTCCCCAAGGTGGATGTTCTCATTGGTAACGATCTTGAACTCAAACTCGTCGCTGGTGTCGACGACCTTGATGGAGCTGTGCGGGCGCTTCGGCCGTGCGTCAAGATGCTTGTTTCGAAGCTAGGTGCAGAAGGCACGCGTGTGTGGACAGACGATGGTCCCGTGTTCATGGCGCCTTATCAGGTCGAAGTTTTGTCTACAATCGGAGCGGGAGACGGCTTTGCATCGGGATTTCTTTACGCGCTTCTCCAGGACAAGTCGATCGAAGAGTGCTTGCACTACGGCAATGCGGCGGCCGCGATTGTAGTCAGCCGCCAGAGCTGCTCCGAAGCCATGCCAACTCTTCAAGAAGTCGAAACGATGATCCGCGAGCAGTCGTGAGCATTCCATGGTTCTCACTATCGCCAACTTCAGGACCCACAATCCCATAACATAGTCATTCATATAAGATCGAAGTTTAACAATGCCAGACCAGAGAGCACCCACAACCCACCTCATCCACTCCAACCCTCAAGCCACGATCAGTCTCGATGTGACACCGCAGTCCGCCAATTGGAAGCACTTGAGTTTTCGTGTGAGCCGACTCAGCGCGGGACAGGTGTTTGAGTTGTCTTCCGGGAACACGGAAGTCGCGGTCGTCCCGCTGGAAGGCTCCTATTCCGTTTCCGTGGGAGATCATCGATTCGATGTCTCGCGCAAGGGTGTCTTCGAAGAGATGCCGCACATCCTGTATGTTCCACCTGGGCACGACGTCCGCATCGAAGCCGTCACAGATTGTGAACTCGCCACCGGAGGGGCTCCAGCGGAAGGCAAGTACCCGCTACGCCTGATTCGCCCCGACGAGATGAAGTACGAGATACGGGGTGGCGGTGCGGCCCTGCGTCAAGTCAACCACGTGCTTGCATACCCGCTGCCTGCTGAGCGATTGATCCTGTTCGAAGTCTATGTGCCTGGCGGCATTTGGTCAGGCTGGCCGCCACACTGCCATGACGGCTTCCAGGAATCAGCCTATCTGGAAGAAACCTATTACTTCCGCGTTGATCCCGAGTATAGCTTCGCCTTCCATCGTAACTACCGCGTTGACGAGGCCTTCGACGAGACCTTTGCAGTCGGGGACCGTGACCTGGTGATCGTCACAAAGGGTTTCCACTCAACGGCTGCTGCACCCAACAGCAAGCTCTACTTCCTCAATTACCTTGCCGGCGACCTGCTCGACGATGAGCGCGTCCAGCCACCCCATGACGACCCCAAGTTCGCCTGGATCCGCCAGGACTGGCAAGCGAATCCGATGCAGTTGCCTATCTTCCAGGGGGATACCTAATACGTGAGTGCACTGTTAACCCCGGGCAAGATTCGCCGCATTCAATCGCTCGCCGACGACAAAGGGCGTTTCAAGATACTGGCAGTTGACCATCGTGACTCGATGCGCATTATGATCGACCCGGATGCTCCTGCAGCGGTACCTGTGTCCGCACTCACCGATATCAAACTCTCTGTCGTAAGCGGTGTCAGAACTATCCCTTCCGGGGTGCTACTGGATCCTGTCTACAGTGCTGCACAAGCGATCGTGTCGCAGGCCCTTCCGGGTCAGGTTGGATTCCTGTGTGCCCTTGAGCAGCAGGGATATGAAGGCAGTCCCTACGCCAGACAAACAACCCTGCTCACAGACTGGAGTGTCGAGAAGGCTCTGAGGCTAGGTGCCTCCGGTATCAAGCTGTTGATCTTCTATCACCCGGATGCGGGAGCCGCGACAGTTCGCGGAGACGAACTCGTCGTGTCGGTTGTTGAGGACTGCAAGAAGTACGACATTCCGTTGTTCCTTGAACCATTGGGGTATCCCCTTGACCCTGCCATCAAGGTGGATAGCGCCGAGTACGCACAGGGTCGTCCACACATCACAATCGAAACGGCGAAGCGATTGGGCGCACTTGGACCCGATGTCCTGAAGCTGCAGTTTCCGGTTGACGCACGCCATGAGCCATCCGAGGCGGTCTGGCGACAAATAGCCGAGGAACTGGCGGCAGCCTGTCAGACGCCCTGGGTGCTGCTATCGTTCGGCGACCCGTTTGACGTGTTCAAGGCTCAGCTTGAAGTAGCTTGTCGGGCAGGCTGCTCAGGGTTCATGGCGGGCCGCTCAGTTTGGCGAGAGGTAATTACGGCAGCTCAAAGCGAACGCACACAGGTGATCGAGGAAGTGGTCCTGCCGAGGTTTCGGGCATTATGCGATGTCGTGGAACAGCACGCCAAACCGTGGTTTGCCGATCAGGAGCTTTCTTCCGTTGACGACACCTCGTATCGCAGCTACTAGACCGCAGTCGATCAGCCCAATAGCTCAGCCATGGTATGTTCCGGTAGAGTGCAGAAGCCCCGGATTTTTCTAAAGCATACCCGTTGCTCGCCGTGATCCCCAGAAAAAGCATCCAAGGTATTTTTTCTGCAATTGAGCCAGACGAAATAGACGGGAGCTTGCACCAACTCAATCAGCAGTACCTTGGACAGCACTTGAAGGCTTCCGTCTGCCAGCCCATCAGAGCCAACCACTGCCTGTGTCATTCCGCGATGTAGCACAGTCCCCGCCCAACGAAACCTTTGAACCCCAGGTAGTGCCCTTGCTCCATCTGTGTATTCCAGCACCGCTGCTCATCCGGCTGTGCCAGGAACAGCGTCACCTTTCGCAATACTGACTGTGATGCGATGCTTGCTTCGCCATGCCCATACCGGTAAACAACTCTTGTAAAAATAGCCAGTCCTCTCCCCAATACCCGCTCAACTAGTACGCAGAAATAAGCGTGAGATGGTCGTAGTCTTACACCGAGTCCCGGAGGGTCTGAAGGATACCCTTGATATACCCAAACCCATAAGCGAAAGCCTGTCTGCCACGGGGGTCGTCTTCATGCTGTGGCATGTGGTCCGGCATCAGCATGTAGGGGTAGTCGACTTCCCAGAGTGTGCGAGCAACCTCCACCATATTCATGTCCCCTTCATCAGGGTAGACTTCCTGGAAGTCATCACGTTTGCCACGGATGTTGCGGAAGTGAATATTGAAAAGCTTTTTCTCACCACCGATGCGACGGACCACGTCATGAATTTCAGTGGCTGGATCTTCGAGCATTTCTGCAGTGGTCCCCAGGCAAAGATTAAAACCATGGTACGGGCTTTCCTGGATGCCCATGAATTTATATAGACCATCCGGAGTGCCCAGAACACGCACGACGCCCTGGTAGCCTTCAGGGGGCATACCCGGATCGTGCGGATGGCAGGCGGCTCGCACCTTGTATTCGTTTGCTACAGGGATCACCTGATCCAGAAAATAAGTAATGCGTTCCCATGCTGCATCTTCGTCAACCCTGCCGGCTCGTGTAAGTGGTGGAGCTTCCTCAGAATCGGAAAGGCGCCAGGTGGAATAGCTTGAACCCCCACGTCCTGGTGATCTTGCAGTCCGGACAACTCCCAGGATGCTCATGTTGTACTTGAATGCGGGCACCCCGGCTTCTGCACAAGCCTGGATCATTTTGTGAATGTGATCAATGTCCTGATCCCGCTCTGGAGACTGACCCAGCATGATTGCCCCGCGTTTTTCACGGTCAATGTGGGAAGAAGCCAAAAATGGCAGTGCGACAAGGTCCAATGCTACGCCATGCTGTTCACAGAGATCGCGGGTCTTCTCCACATCCTCACGTAGCCAGTAACCACGCTCACCAGGATCAGGGGGATATCCACAGCAGTTATTAACACCGTGGCGCTTGAAATACTGCAGCAAATGCGAGTCAGTAGGACCGCGCTGGGTCCCGACATGCATTCGCATTGGCTCGTTCTTTGGGGTTTTCTCTACAGTTGGGGTGCTACATGACACAGTTGTTGCGCCAATTACGGATGTCCCCAAAAATGCTCTGCGGTTCACAAAAAAAATCTCCTGTCTGTTGGTTAGTAAGTGATTTAGTTTAATTGGCCGGAGGGATGCATGTTGCAAGTGGAGTGTATCGAATCTTGAAGCTAGGACTACACCATGTGTCCCGACAGTGTTGCCGGGTCTTTCACCACAGGCACCCGGACTTAGGCTCCCGTGTATTCTGGACGATTTGATGCTTGTTGCAGGTCGCGTTTCCAGTCCTCGAGTGAAGCCCCTGCAATACTCTTGGCGCGGTCTCGAAGGGCTGTCATCGCAGTAGCATCATACTGGCTGAACTCCTGTGCAATGCGGACATCATCCTCGATCTGGCCAATCGTCGTGCAGCCAACTGCGAGGCAGTGAATCGGCAAACTCAGCACATATTGAATGCACTGCCTGACGCTGAGGGACTGCAGTAGCTTGGCATTGGCGAGACTCTTCATTCCCTGGATTCCAAGGCCACGCTTTTGTGCCTCTGGCAGGACAATCTGCTCGAAGCTCAGATACGAAGGATCGGCTGGGTGCAATGGCATCAAAATCGTGTCGTAGTGGTCATAGTGCTCAAGCATTGCCATGTGGACGTGAGGGTCGTGATGTCCAGTAAAGCCGATAAAACGGCATTTGCCGGCTTTTTTTGCAGCCTCGAATGCCTCGATGGCACCTCCTGGAGCGAAGATCTGTTCAATTTCCTCCATTTCGCCGACAGCATGAATCTGCCAAAGGTCGACATAATCCGTCTTGAGGCGTTTAAGTGAAAGATGGAACTCTTCCTCGGCCTCCTTTCGGGTGCGTTTCGCACTTTTAGTAGTGATGAAAATGTCCTTGCGAAAAGGTGGAAGGACTTCTCCATATACTTCTTCAGAGCGTCCACTCCAGTAGCTATGGGCGTTATCGAAGTAGTTAATGCCCAAATCGTAAGCACGCAGAGTGATCGCTTTGGCTTCCTCAAACGTGCATAGAGGGAATCGTCCACCGGCCTGGCCGATTATGGTCAATTTTTCTCCGGTCCTGCCGAATTCCCTGGTGGGGATGTTACCTGCCTTCAACGTTGTGGCTTGAGCTGAAGTTCCAAGTCCTGCAGCACCTGCCAATGCGCCACTTACAAAGTTTCTGCGATTCATGGGTTTGATCTCCAGGCTGATGATATCACTCCTGCTTGCCTGACAGGCCTGAAAGGATACGGACTCAGAGCATTGGAACGGATACAATTCAAACATCATCCGGTACTTGCTGTGAGTTAGAAATCTCACAAATTCAGAACTACAGAAATGACAGGAAAGACTGTTTAGCCAGCATTCCTGGTGTTTTTATCGATTTGCGTTTCATTCCGTTATGAAGCTGTTTTTGCCGACACGGCCTGTACCTGGCTCCTGACGGAGATCGACCCTGAGAATCCCGACATCGTTTTCGGTCTTTGCGATCTCCGCATGGGCTTTCCAGAACTCGGCTCCATGAGTCTCTCGGAGATCGCTGCCTTGCTCGGCCTTCCCGTCGAACGCGACCTCTCCTTTGAGGCTACGAAAAACCTCTCGGCCTATGACAATGCCGCCGCCGCTCTCGGGTACATTAGCACCTGAGCAATCTGGGGGCTTTGGGCTAACTTCCCTTGTCTGCTGACCGACACCAGCTCGACATCAGGCGCGCGGGTCATCCTTGGCGATACTCGACAGCACGACCGGAGCACGGTCGGAGAATTCGGCGACCAGCGATAGGTTCCCACCCATCACCTCTACCTTCTTCTGCAGTGTGGGCAGCAGGAAATCGCTGGGCAGCAGGAAATCGCTGCGCTTCTCAAGTCGCGAGACGCTGTCCTACGTGATCCCAAGCTGCTTCGCCATGCGCACCTGCGTGAGCTTCCGGTCCTTGCGAAGCTCGCACAGGGCCATTTCCTCGGTAATCAGCTCCGCCACGCGGGCCTCGACCTTTTTGCGCTGAGCGGTGCTCTGCTTCCTGATTTTGTCGTCTACGTTCACAGCCATGATTACTTCCCTTCCTTCTTCAGACGGCCAGATGTACATCGAAACGCTCATCAGCCTTGCGGATCAGCCCACGGGAGAACCGCTTTTTGCGGCCCCTGATTTGTCCCTCTGCAACGAGCAAGACCGCTTTGCGCTTCGTGTCGAAGGCGGAGGGGACTCTCCATTCGCCGCCAGCCGCACTGAACCGCAGTTCCTTCATAATTGCGGCACGAACTACAGCAGAAGCAGCGACAACGCAAGAATTTCCGTCCGTCGTGCAGCTCTTCGGACTCCGGCTCAAACTCGTCGCCAATCTCAACAGCCCGTCCCAGCCTTGCAATATGGTGTTTACTACAGATGATGTCAACAACATAGTTTCAACGCTTGGAACAACGTCCGCCGCAGGCACTAAGTAACTGATATTAGTTTTTTAATAAGACAACCCTGAGAATCTCCGGATGTAAAGTTGGTAATGGGGCTTGAAACGACTTCGGGAAACAGTACAACAGACAACCCGGTGCATGCCATATTAGTCCTTGATTCCAACTGTCAGGGCTGTAGAATTTTATCGAGCTACTCCTGGGAAAACACGGGAAGCGACCGTAGCAGGGCTATAAGGATTCTGTGCAAAGGATATGAATCCGGGTCGCAGGTCATCTGCAGTATGTGCTTGATCTGGCAAGTATGGTTTTTTGCAAATATCTCGGCTGGAACAGTGCGCCAGACAAGTTGACTGGATCGAAATTGAGATGACTTCTGCCAGGAAAGATGAGCCGCTATTGCTTGAGTTTGAGAGCATCACCATTTACCGCGGTGAAACTCTCGCACTGGATCAACTGTCCATGTCAATACCTTGCGGGCAGCATGTTGCGATCATCGGTCCGAATGGTTCCGGCAAATCAACCCTGATTCGGACTATGATGCGCTACGACCATCCGGTCAGACGCTTCCAGCCTGTCATGAAGCTATTCGGTCGCTCAGACTGGCATGTGCATGACATGCGCAAGCTGATTGCAGTTGTTTCGAATGAAATGGTGCAGTCCTGCTCAAAGAGCGCCTCAGGGCGCAGTGTGGTGCTCTCCGGGTACTATTCCAGTTTCGAATTGTGGCCCCAACATCCCGTGACTGCCGAGATGGAATTGCGTGGGAATGAAGTCCTCAGACTGATGGAAGCAGAGCACTTGCGTGACAAGTCTGTCAATGCAATGTCCACCGGTGAGGCCAAGCGTATTGTCATAGCAAGAGCATTGGTCAATAATCCACGTGCCCTCTTGCTGGATGAACCTTCCAATGGACTGGATTTGAGGGCTGAGCTGGACTTGAGAAAAACCCTGCACAAAATAGCTGAATCAGGTACCAGTCTTATTTTTGTGACTCATCACCTGCCGGACATCCTGCCGGAAGTATCACGAGTCATCCTCTTGCAGGATGGACGCATCTATGCGGATGGCCCAAAAGAACAGTTGCTCGATTCCAAGCTGCTTTCCGAGGTGTACGGAATTCCGGTCGAGGTTACCTGCAGGGATGGTTATTATACTTGCTGGACCTGAGATTGAGCTGATTCAAAAGCCCCATATCTCACACCTTGAAATGTGACCGGATCAGTTCTGCCTGGCGGTGATTCACGACTGTTGCGAGTTCCTCGGCAGAGCATGTTTGGACCCCGTAGACACTACCAAACCTGTGCAGCAGCTTTCGGGCTGTACTCTCACCAACTCCGGGTATGGTCAGAAGCTCGGATTGAAGGCTGCTCTTCGAGCGACGTTTGCGATGAAAGGCCACTGCCAAACGGTGAGCCTCATCGCGGATCAACTGAACCATACGGAGAATCGGGTTAAAGCGGTCAAGATGTATCGGCTCGTTTTCCTGCCCGAACACGAACAGTGTCTCCTCTCGTTTCGCAATTGCAGCCAGAGGCTGAGTTACGGCTCCTAACTGTTCCAGCGCCTCAGCGGCAGCATGAAGCTGTCCGATGCCACCATCAACAAGCACTAGGGAAGGGAAAGGCTTGTTCTCAATCTGTAAGCGTCGATACCTTCTGGATACAACTTCAAGCATTGCTGCAAAGTCGTCGTTCGTCTGTTCCTTGATGATGAATTTGCGGTATTCGCTTTTCTTGAGGTGTCCGTTGTCCCAGACAACCATCGAGGCGACAACTTCGGATCCCTGAGTATGTGAGATATCGAAACATTCGACCCGGAATCCAGCCGTGCGATTTTCTTCATGGAGAGGCAGATTGAGAGCTTCCTGCCAAGCAGCCTTCATATTCGCAAGGGTTGGCTTCCTTACCCTGAAACGCTGCTCGAAGCAGTGCCGGGCATTAGTCACGACCAGATCCAGCAAGGCCTTTCTGGATCCCCTCTTGGGTACCGTAATCTCGACCTTCAGCTTTCGTCTTTCAGCGAGTAATTCGGCGAGAGAATCCAGGCCATTGAAGGTTTGTGGAACATGGATGCAAGAAGGAATGTACTGCTGGGAAAGATAAAGTTGCGGCAACAGGCTTTCCAGAAAATTACTCAGTTCAAAAGTTCCGAGGTCTTCCCAGTAATACTCCCGCCGGTCAACGACTCGGCCATTGCGTACATGAAAGACATTGACCGCAACAAGTGGAGGCTCGGCATAGACTCCGAGCAGGTCAATATCACTGCCTTCCGCAGCAGCCATCCGTTGGCGTTCATCAATCTCCTCCACGGTCGATATGAGATTACGCAGACTGGCTGCTTTCTCATATTCCAGGATTTTGGAAGCATGGAGCATCCGCTCTCGAAGGTCTTTCAGTAGATCCTTGTGGCGTCCTCCCAGAAACGCACGGACATCCTCAACAGCACGCTGGTAGACGGCATCCTCAACTAGATCCTTGACACAAGGTCCCCAGCAACGATTGATGTGGTGCTCAAGGCAGGGGCGAGGGTGTTGCCGGGTCAGGTCGATGCCACAGGAGGGAACCTTGAAGTGGCGGTGAATGAAATGGGCAAGCCGGTGGGCAAGATTACCTGGAAAGTAGGGGCCAAAATAAGTTGAACCATCCTTTTTGAGTCGGCGGGTGACGTAGATGCGGGGATATTTTTCCCTGGTCAGCTTGAGATAGGGGTAGGTCTTGTCGTCCCTCAGAAGTATGTTGAACTTCGGTTTGTGTTCCTTGATGAGATTGTTCTCAAGAGCCATGGCCTCCTTCTCGTTGCGAACAAGGATGTATCCAATGGAACGGGCTTCATTCAACAGGGAACTGATTTTGGAATCAGTCCTGTTAGCACTTGAGAAATAGCTTTTGACACGGGAGCGGAGGTTCTTTGCTTTGCCCACATAAAGGACTTGCTTGTCCTGCCCAAGGTACTGATAGATGCCGGGGCCCGTGGGCAGTCCCTCTGTATACTCCTTGAGCTGTTGCTTGTTCCCCGGGGCGTCCATCTGCTCTGGGCGCAGAGTCACTGGCACTCAAGCGGACCAGCCTGGATCACTGGCTTCGAGTGTTACGGTGCAGGCCTCGGATTCAGTATACGGACTTTATGACCGATCAACAGACACTGTGTTTACAAAGCTGTTCCTGTCAGAGGCTGCTCTGCTGGTTTCCGGCAATAATCCTCGGTTAGAACAAAATATGCAGCCATAATGCATCTGTCTCTGGTTGGCAGGCGTTGACCGGATATTGCCAGCCAGGTCCATTTCGGATGGGATTTGGCACGCAGAGTCTGGCTGCTTGGCAGCAAGCATTCCTCAACAGTTACAACACTTGAGTGCTTTTAACATGACCCGGAAAGATGGGAATCAAGGATATTTCAGTGTTGCTCTAGCCAGTTCTGACTCCCGAGAAGTTGGCCATGGATGCCTGGATTTGGTGGCATGCAAGGAGGTGGCAATGTCCCTCAGACAGGGCAGGTTGGGGACACCTGTGTACGCAACACAGACCAGGTATTACAGGTTTTATGAAATAGATGTCACTGGTCGGTAACTTTGTTGTTCCAACAGGCAAGTACATGATTAGGGTGTTGGGCGATACTACTATCAATGAGCCTTGAAAATTCAAGGAAGGAGTGCAGTAGATATGACAGATTATTACCATCCTGAAGTTCTGGTCAGTACCCAGTGGGTAACCGAGCATGCTGGTGACAAAGATATTCAAGTTGTGGAAGTTGATGTGGATACGAGTTCGTATTCAGAAGGGCATGTACCGGGTGCGGTTGGCTGGTCTTGGGACAGCCAGTTGTGTGACACCGTACAACGCGATATCGTTCCTAAAAACGCTTTTGAGAAGTTGATGTCGGAGAGCGGGATCGGGAACCAGACAACGGTCATCCTGTACGGTGACAACAACAACTGGTTCGCTGCCTGGGCCTTCTGGCAAATGAAGATCTATGGTCACGACGATGTAAGTCTGATGAATGGTGGGCGTGTGAAATGGCTCGCAGAAGGACGCGAGTTGTCCACTGAGGTTCCCTCCCTGGGTAGTTCGGACTATCAGGCATCGGGGCCAGACTTTACATTACGAGCCTATCTGCCGCAGGTGAGCCAAGCAGTCGGAGCGGAAGCTGTGGAACTGGTTGATGTTCGCAGCCCTGCCGAGTTCAGTGGTGAGATCCTTTCTCCTCCGGGCTTGCCGGAAACCTGCCAGCGTGGTGGGCACATCCCTGGTGCTTCCAATATTCCATGGGGCAAGGCATGTTTGGAGGATGGCACATTCAAGGGGGTTAAGGAACTCAAGCAACTTTACGCTGATGCAGGCATAAGTGGCGCCCGGCCGATTATTGCTTATTGTCGTATTGGGGAGCGCTCAAGCCATTCCTGGTTTGTGTTGAAGTATCTGCTGGGATATGACAATGTGACCAACTATGACGGTTCCTGGACCGAGTGGGGCAACCTGGTTGGTGCTCCAGTTGAAAGAGGAATATGAAAGCCGAAGAGTTCTCTTCCATGAAACTGGAAGTTGAAGGCTGGCCCATCCGTGTCACTACTTATCGAATTGGTGAAATCTGCTACGCCAAGGTTGACAATGTCTCGCCGGGAGCGTTGATTGCCAGATCAACAGGGGCAACAGATGAAGAAGCCCGTAACAAGGTCCTTGAAAAGGCGCGTGTTCGCCTGGCGGCAACAAGGCGCCAGTGGCAGGTGTCCACCTGACAACTGGTTTTTGGACTAACATGCGTGTACAGATATTTGCTGATATCCATGGAGATATTGCTAGCCTTCAGAGGGCCATTGCAGTCGAAGCGGATATCTACATCGCAGCAGGCGACCTGGTGACTTGGCCTGCACCTCTTGATGTCTGTGGTGAAGTACTCAAACCCCTCGGAAACAGGCTCTGGGTGATGCCAGGTAACAACGAAACGGATGAGCAGATCAAGGAGTTTTGTGACGAGTTTTCGTTCCAGTACTTCCACGAGGTATCTTGGGTAGTGCAAGGAACTCACTTTGGGGGCTTGGGCTATTCCAACAACACGCCATTCAATACACCTGGTGAATACAGTGAGGAAGAGCTGGCAGAACGATTGGCTCGCTTCAAGGGGCTCAAGCCGCAGGTGTTGGTTTGTCATGCTCCTCCTCTCAATACGGAACTGGATGAAGTCGGCGAGGGCATGCATTTTGGCAGCAGTGCCATACGCGAGTTTATTGATTCCGAGCAGCCTGATTATTTCTTCTGTGGCCATATCCACGAAGCAGCTGGTCGGTTGGTCCAGATAGGTTCGACTATGGCATCCAATGTGGGCAAACCCGGGTACCTTCTGGAGCTCTGAGTTTGGACAGCTCAGTCAGTAAACGCAACCCGGCTGGAACTCTGCTGTCGGTGTTTCCCGTAAAATGATTGTTTCGCCCTGTTCCGTACAGGCGACACACCCCCGAATTATATGAGTACCTCATCCTCAGAGGCCACAGCGGCAATGCCATTGCCCGGGACTTCTGCCTCTGTGATTCCTAGCTTCTGGCTGAGCGTTTCAACTCTATGCTTTAGGGAACTGCGTGGTTTCTACCGCCAAAAAAGCCGAGTAATTGGCTCTCTTGCCACTCCCTTGTTGTTCTGGTTTGTATTGGGATCCGGTTTCGGATCGTCGCTACTTGCCTCGGAGGGTGGTTATATGCAGTTCTTTTTCCCGGGAACCCTGCTGCTAGTGGTGTTGTTCACATCAATTTTTGCCAATATCTCGCTGATCGAGGATCGTCACGAGGGTTTTTTGCTGTCGGTTCTGGTTGCACCGGTTTCCAGGCTGTCAATTGTGCTTGGCAAGGTAATTGGGGCGACCACATTGGGAGCCATCCAGGGGGTACTGTTGCTGCCCTTAGCTCCACTCGCTGGTGTAACCCTTGAACCGGCTCAGTTGCCAGCCATCTTCGGGGTCGTATTCCTGCTGGCTTTCGGGTTGACATCCCTGGGGTTTTTCTGTGCCTGGTGGCTCAACTCAGTCCAGGGTTTTCACTCCATCATGAATCTGGTTTTTGTGCCCTTGTGGCTGATGTCCGGTAGCGTTTTTCCACTGGATGGTTCATCGTTCTGGGTACGCTGGCTGACCGTGATCAATCCACTGACGTATGGGGTAACGGAGTTGCGCAGGTTGTTTGACTTGCCACAATCCTCCAGTGCGCAGTCATCCATGGTTTGCTGGATCGTGATGATCGGTTTCTGTGTTTTGATGCTGGGTGCTGCCTGGTATCGTGCAAGCAGGACGGAGGCGGGGAATCTTTCATAGCCCGCAAGCGTCACTCCCTTAAGGCATTGCAAAATGGCAGTTACAGATTTGCCTACACTGAATGCCTGTCTGAACCTTTTGGCAACTACTTTCCTGGTGTCTGGTTACAGCTTTATCAAGGCAGGCAACATCCCTCGACACAAGGTAAGCATGATAGGTGCTTCCCTGGCGTCCTGTGCATTCCTGGCCAGTTACCTGGTTTATCACTGGCAGGTTGGTTCAGTAGCATTTACGGGTCAGGGCTGGATCCGGCCTGTTTATTTCACTATCCTGATCAGCCATATCGTGCTGGCGATTGTGATCGCACCGTTGGTTGTAGTTACGCTTGTGCGAGCTTTGCGCGGGGCCTTCGAACGCCACCGCAGGATCGCACGCTGGACCTGGCCTCTGTGGATGTATGTCTCGGTAACAGGAGTCATTGTCTACTGGTTGCTCTACCACTACGAATGATCCCGTGCTGAAAACTCTGAGCACTCTGGTTCCTTACCTGCTGAATTACCGGTGGCGGTATTCGGCAGGTTTACTTATGCTGTGCTTCCGCGGAATATTTACAGCATTATTGCCTTTTCTGATTGGCAGGGCTATTGATTCTCTGTCAGTGGAATACACGAAAGCAGCACTGCTGAGGATTGCGGTACTGCTGTTGGTAGTGGCTGTACTCAAGGGTGTAGCGCAGTACTTTATGCGCTGGTTCCTGATCACAATTTCACGCGATATCGAGTATGACCTGAGGAATGACCTGACAGGACACCTGTTCTCCCTGGACCGGCGTTTTTATGAACGGTTCGGCACAACCGATCTCATGGCACGGGCAACCAATGACTTGGCCCAGGTCCGCTCGCTGCTGGGTCCTGGGCTGATGTATACGGGTGAGATCAGTGTCATCTTTCTTGCTGTTCTTGTCGTGATGGCGTCAACGGACTGGCTATTGACCTTGGTGGTCTTTGCACCCATGCCTATTGTTTCGAGCACTGTCGGCTTTTTTGGCAGGCGCACCTACAAGCAATACCAGAAGTCACTGCAGAGCTTTTCGGAGATGAGTGTCCGTGTCAATGAGCACCTTTCGATCCTGAGGATGTTGCGTGCTTATAACCAGGACGAGCAGGAAAAGAAACGCTTTGGTCTTGTTAACGATGGATACCTTGAAGCGAATATGGGGCTGGTCCGTATCTGGAGAACCTTCTACCCGATTATGGAACTCCTGGTCGGTGTGATCAGCATTGCGGTTCTCGGGTTCGGAGGCTGGAGAGTCCTGGAGGGGCACATCACGGTTGGCACTTTCGTGATGTTTATCTATTTCCTGGGAGTTCTGACCTGGCCGATGGTGGGGATGGGTGTGGTCGTAAATATCACCCAGCGGGGTGTTGCTTCACTCGGGCGCCTGAACACGCTGCTGCAGCAAAAACCATTGATAGCTGATAACGAGGAGACCCGCTGGGGCTACAGCTACTTGCGGGGAGACATTGAGTTCAAAGCTGTTACGGTGCAATATCCCACCGCCACAAAACCTGCCCTGAATAAAATCAACCTGAGAATTCCAGCAGGGAAATCACTGGCGATTATTGGTCCTGTGGGTAGTGGCAAGTCGACGCTGGTGAGCCTGATTTCCAGGGTCATGGATCCTACCGAGGGCCAGTTGCTAGTGGATGGGGTAGATGTGCGTCAGATTCCACTGTCGGTACTGCGCAGCAGCATCGGTTTTGTACCTCAGGAGACGATCCTGTTCAATACAACCCTCCGGGAAAACATTTGCCTGGGTGCCCCGGATGCGACTTCCCTGCAAATCCAGAATGTTGTCTCTGCTGCAGTGCTGGATACAGAGATAGATTCTTTTCCACATGGTATGGACACAATGGTCGGCGAGAGGGGTATTACCCTTTCCGGGGGGCAGAAACAACGTGTGGCTCTTGCAAGGGCATTGCTTCGTGAACCCAGGATCCTGATTCTGGATGATACGACTTCGAGCATAGATGCCGAGACGGAACACAAGATTTTTGAAACGCTACGAGTTGTGATGAGGAACAGGACGGCATTGATTGTTTCGAACCGTGTGTCGGCTGGCCAGCTAGCCGATTTCATTGTGGTGCTGGACGAGGGACGGATTGCTGAAAAGGGTACACACAGGACATTGCTGAGACGGAAAGGCATTTATTTCAACATGCGTAAATTGCAGCAGCTTGAACAGGAGTTGACCTTGCGATGAGTACAAGCATGTCAATCTCCCGTGACAAGGCTCGTTCGGAGTCTGGTTCCGTTGCAATCTATGATGCCTTTTTGCTCAAACGGCTTTGGCTGTACCTGAGGCCGTACAGCTTGCTGGTTGGCACTTCAGTAGCGTTTCTTGTGATTCACTCTGCCCTGAGTGTGGCAGGACCGCTCTTGACGCAAGTTGCGGTCGACCTTTATCTGCAACCAACACAAACGGATGTATCGTTTCTGGAGCCATACCTGCCCGGGGACCCGAGTGAAGGGATCCTCATGATCGCCCTGATTTACCTGGTTGTAATTGCATTCATGGCACTGACGCGCGGTATTCAGATTTTCTGTATGAATCTCACGGGGCAGCGAGTGATGCGTAATATTCGTCGCGAGATCTTCGAGCACCTCCAGCGCTTGCCGGTTTCCTGGTTCGACCGCAACCGGAGTGGTCGCGTAGTAACTCGTGTCACGACTGATGTGGATGTCCTCAACGAATTATTCACTTCGGGTTTTGTGGCGGTTGCGGGTGACCTGCTGACCCTGTTCTGTGCCTTCGGAGCGATGTTGTACCTGAGCCCCAAGCTGACCCTGGTCTACGTGACGATAGCGCCAGTTGTCCTGTTTGTCAGCGTACAGTTTCGTAAATATGCCAGGGACTATTTTCGAGAAGTACGAGCTTCCTTTGCAAGGCTGGCGGCTTATCTGCAGGAGAGTTTTACGGGAATCTTGGAAATTCAGTTGAACAACCACGAAAAGAGGGCTGTGCAGGAATTCAAGGCAATCAACGAGGATCATCGTCGCGCCAATTATGGTGCTGTGCAGGCACACGCCATATTTTTCCCGGTGATCGAGTTGGTCAATGTTTTTGGAATGACCTTGCTGATCGTGGTCGGTGGCGGCTGGGTGATTGACGGCACCTTGACGATAGGTGTACTACTTGCGTTCCTGCAGTATGGCACCCGGGTTTTCCGACCCATTCAGGACCTGGCGGAAAAATACAATCTCCTGCAGTCTGCCATGGCTGGTGCGGAGAGGATTTTTTCACTTCTGGACGAACAAGTTCCCAAGGAATCTTCCGAGACGGAAGTGCATGTCGGCACGAAGAGCAAGAGTATCGAGTTCCGCAACGTGTGGTTCGCGTACAAGGATGAGGATTGGGTACTTAAGAACGTCAGCTTCAAGGTGACAGCCCGGCAGATGATGGCGATAGTGGGTCATACGGGTGCTGGCAAGAGTACGATCGTTAGTCTCCTGCTACGGTATTACGAGCCCCAGAAAGGTGTAATCCTGGTTGGAGGCAAGTCCGTGAAGCGATGGTTCGTCAGTGATCTGCGGCGACAATTCGGAGTTGTACTGCAGGATCCCAACCTGTTTTCGGGTTCCATTGCCGATAACATCGGTATGAATGATGAGGAATTCGATGATCAATCCATCCAGGATGCGGCGGAAAACGCTCAGCTTGGCAAGCACATTGAATCCCTGCCTGAAGGATATGGTCAACAGATTCTTGAGCGTGGGGCAATGCTTTCAACCGGTCACAAGCAATTGCTGGCCTTTGCACGGGCACTGCTTCGAAATCGACCAATCCTGATACTGGATGAAGCGACTTCCAGCGTGGATCCGGGCACCGAGCAGGATATCCGGGTGGCTGTTTCAAGGTTGCTTCAAAAGAGAACTTCGATCGTCATTGCCCATCGCCTGTCGACAATCCGTCAGGCGGATCGCATTGTTGTTCTTCACAAAGGAGAGATCGTTGAAACCGGAACGCACTACACCTTGATGAAGACAGACAGTATCTATTCACACCTTTACCGGATGCAGCATCTGGTTGATGATATCGAGCACACCTCGGTTACAGCATGAAGGTTTGTTCCTTTTGATGTGTGCCCTCAGCGGCTGGCATTGATACCCTGAGCGGGCGGAGTTCTTTTCATGAACACTGTACTGGTGATTCCGGCATTGAATGAGGAGGAAACGATAGGCCGAGTTCTGGTTGAAGTTCCTGAAGGCCTGTTTCACACAGTCCTGGTTGTGGACAATGGATCCACCGATCAGACCGGGGATGTTGCTGCCAGTCATGGCGCCCTGGTGGTCAGTGAGCCAAGACGAGGGTATGGCAGTGCTTGCATATGTGCCCTTGAAGTCTTGCCTGCCGGTACAAGGGTCGTGGTGTTCATGGACGGGGATGGCAGTCACAATCCTGCAGACGCAAGGTCGCTGCTTCAGCCTATCCTTGAAGGGCAAGCAGACATGGTGCTGGGCTCACGGGTCCTGGGGGATCAGAAGTCCGGTATACTGCACCTGCATCAGAGGATAGGGAACCGCATAGCAACCAGCTTGCTTGCCATGCTGATGGGGCACAGTTACTCGGATCTCGGTCCATTCAGGGCTATCAGAGCAGATTCCCTGGAGCAACTCGGTATGTGCGATGCAGGATATGGCTGGACCGTTGAGATGCAGATCAAGGCCTTGCAGCACGGGTTACGAGTGGCTGAGGTGGCTGTAGAAAATCGCCAACGCATGGGAGGCGTTAGCAAGGTCAGTGGGAGTTTGCGGGGCAGTTTGGCTGCTGGCTGCAAGATTCTTTGGACACTGGCACGGAGTACGATGCATGCGCGGAACTGAACTCATCCAGGCTGTTAAAGTTGCAAGCTTGAAACTGGTAGTTGATGATTCTTGTGAATATGGAAGCAGTTGATCAAAATTTCATTGCGTTAGGTCCACTGTATAAAGGAGTAGCAATGAAACATCATGTTCTAAAAATCAGTTTTCTGGTAGTCCAGCTAATTATTTGCGCAATATTTTCTCTGGCGGCAGTGCATGTCATGCCGGAGCAACCAGTCAACTGGCAGCCAGTCACACTAACCTTTGATGGGCCGAGTACCTCGGAAGATGCTGCGGTCAATCCGTTTCTTGACTACCGGATGAGTGTAGAGTTCAGACACCGGGAATCAGCCACGACCCGAACTGTGCAGGGATTTTTTGCGGCCGACGGTGATGCAGGCAACTCCTCGGCAAAGGAAGGCAACAAGTGGCGGGTACGCTTTACCCCGCCGCAGGCTGGGCAGTGGGACTGGAAAGTCTCTTTTCGAACAGGATCCAATGTCGCGTTGGGCGTTGCCGGGGGAGTGGCAACTGCCTTTGACTCCGATGCGGGCAAACTGGATGTTGGTGTGGCTCCGGACGCAGCAATTGGGTTTCAGAAAAAAGGGTTTCTGACACCTGGTGAAGGACACTACTTGCAGTTTTCAAATGGCGATTACTTTCTTAAAGGTGGAGCAGATTCTCCAGAAAATTTCCTGGGATACGCAGATTTTGATGGGACGTTCGATACAGCAGCCCATGGTGGTGTGTCGACCGACAAGGAGGGTTTTCTGCACCGCTACGAACCGCATGCTGGCGACTGGAAGCCTGGCGATCCAACCTGGCAGGACGGTAAAGGCAAGAACATCATCGGGGCACTGAACTATCTCGCTTCCAAGGGCATGAACAGTGTGTATTTCATGACCTATAACCTTGACGGTGGGGATGGTAAAGACACCTGGATCTGGAATGATCCCGCAAACAGGGACCGTTTTGATGTTTCCAAACTCGCTCAGTGGGAGATTGTTTTCAGCCATATGGAACGGCGCGGGATTGCAATGCACCTTGTGATCCAGGAGACAGAGAACGATGAGAATCTTGGTGGTGGGCCGGAACTGAACGATACGCGTAAACTCTACTTGCGGGAACTGGCTGCTCGCTTCAGCCATCACCTGGCGATCATCTGGAACCTTGGCGAAGAGAACGACACGCCGTTCGCAGATCGTATTGACATTGCCGGATACATTCGACGCATGGATCCAAACAACCATGCAGTCACGGTCCATACACACAGTCGCAGAAGTCTTCGTAGTTATACGAGTCTCCTGGGAACCCCCCAGTTCTCTGCTACATCGATCCAGGGGAGTATGGAAGATTCGAACCGGGAGGCTGTCATGCTGCGCATGCGTTCTGCTGCAGCCGGAAAACCTTGGGCAATTTTTCATGACGAACAGTCGCCGGCATCGGCAGGTGTGATGCCCGACGTCGATGATCCTCAACATGACAAGCCGCGCAAACATGCCCTTTGGGGTAACCTGATGGGAGGCGGTTCAGGTGTGGAGTGGTATTTTGGTTACCAGTACGCTCAGATGGATCTCAACTGCGAGGACTGGCGATCCCGGGATCGCATGTGGGACCAGACCCGCTATGCACTTGAGTTTTTCCAAAATCACCTGCCTTTCCAGAAGATGTGGTCAGCAAATGACCTGACTGATGATGAGAACGCCTATGTGTTTGCACAGGAAGGGCAGATTTATGCGATCTACATTCCCGAAGCTTGGCGAACAGGCATTACGGTTGCCCCGGGAGAGTACAGCCTTGCTTGGTACAACCCACGCAATGGTGGCGAATTACAGGTGGGATCCAACAAGACTGTCAGTGCTGGCGAGATGCTGATGCGTAATGACGGAAGGATCACACTTTCTCCGCCCAACGATCCGGGTAAGGATTGGGTAGCCTTGCTCAGGAAATTACCGTAGAAGAAATAGGTTGAACAGAGTACTCTTAATAATTTGGAGGAAATGAACATGACCCGACGAATGACTATGGCCCAAGCAGCCATTGAGTTTCTAAAAAACCAGTGGGTTGAAAGGGATGGTGAGCGGAATCGTTTTTTCGGGGGTTGTTTTGGGATCTTTGGGCATGGCAATGTGGCCGGTCTTGGCCAGGCCCTGCATCAGGATCCGGGGTTTGAGTACTACCTGAGCCGTAACGAGCAGGCCATGGTTCATACGGCAACTGCCTACGCCAAAGCTTCAAACCGCCTCCGTGCGATGGTATGCACTTCGTCGATTGGTCCTGGGGCGACGAATATGCTTACCGGGGCAGCTGCAGCAACCATCAACCGTCTGCCAGTGTTGTTGCTGCCCGGTGACATCTTTGCAAGGCGCAATGTTGCTCCTGTGCTGCAGCAGCTCGAATCGACACAGACACAGGATGTTTCCGTGAATGATTGCTTCCGTCCGGTCTCGCGATACTGGGATCGAATCCAGCGTCCGGAACAACTGATCACATCTTTTCCGGAAGCGATGCGGATACTGACATCTCCGGCAGAGACAGGCGCGGTCACGATTGGGATGCCACAGGATGTGCAGCCCGAGGCATACGATTATCCAGAAGCGTTTTTCCAGGAGCGTGTCTGGGCGATCCAGCGCCCGAGAGGAGACGCTCAGTCTCTGCAACTGGCCTCGAAATGGATCCGTGAAGCGAAGAACCCACTGATCGTGGCTGGCGGTGGGGTTCTGTACAGCAAAGCGTATGATGACCTGGCGGATTTTGCATCGCAATCGGGAATACCGGTTGCAGAAACTCAGGCTGGCAAGGGCTCCCTGAGGTATGACCATCCGCAGGCCGTTGGTGCCATGGGAGTAACCGGAACACCGGGAGCGAATATCCTTGCCCGGGAAGCCGATCTCGTGATTGGTATCGGCACCCGTTACAGTGATTTCACCAGTGCTTCTAAAACAGCGTTCCAGAATCCCACTGTGCGTTTCATCAATATCAATGTTGCGGAGTTTGATGCCTTCAAGCATGCTGCCTTGCCGGTCATAGCCGATGCGCGAATAGCACTTGAGGAACTTTCAGGTTTGTGCGCTGATTACAAGGTGCCAGCTGCATACGGAACACGGATCCAGCAGTACCGTACAGAGTGGGACCAAGAGGTAGACAGGATCTATGGGCTGGAACATGGTCCACCGATTAGTCAGGGCGAAGTGCTTGGTGTTGTTAACGCCATGACGAAGGATAGTGATGTTGTTGTCTGTGCAGCAGGCAGCATGCCTGGAGACATGCATAAGCTATGGAGGACCAGTAGTCCAAACAGTTATCACATGGAGTACGGATATTCCACGATGGGATATGAGATTGCTGCGGGGCTGGGCATCAAGATGGCAAGACCCGAGAGTGACGTGTACGTGATGGTAGGTGATGGCTCCTACCTGATGATGGCTCAGGAGATTGCGACTTCCATCCAGGAAGGTGTGAAGCTGAATATCGTTGTTGTTGACAATCATGGTTTTGCGAGCATTGGTGGCTTGAGCGAAGCATGTGGCAGTGCAGGTTTCGGGACGCAGTACCGCCAGCGCAGCAATGGTCAGTTGACTGGTTCACTTGTGGCTGTGAACTTCAGGGAGAATGCTCATAGTCTCGGGGCTCAGTCCTGCCGGGTAACTAGCCGTACAGAACTAGAGGATGCTGTCCGTGCCATGAGCCAGCATGATGCAACAAGTGTCGTAGTGATCGAGACGGATGGGACACAGAGGGTCCCAAGTTACGAGACCTGGTGGGATGTTCCGGTGGCGGAAGTCTCATCGATTCCGGCAGTGGTGGAAGCCCGTGAGCAGTGGGAAACCGGGCAGCGCATGGAACGAGCCTTTCTGTAGCTTGAATCTGTAGGACTGATACTGAATTGTTTTAGATATCTGGTGTATTGCAGGATTCAATACATCGTATGAAGGGATTAGTAGATTGAATCTGACAGTACTGACATTTCTGGCATTCACGTCCCTGGTTGCCGTCATTTCCTACATCTACACCCGGCGGGACAAGATGACTACGTGGGATGCGTACTTTCTGGGAGGGCGCAGCCTTAATGCCTGGGTAATTGCCGGATCCCTGATCCTAACTAACCTCTCAACCGAGCACCTGATTGGTCTGAATGGGGATGTTTTTAACCACACGATTGCGGTGACGGCATGGGAGACGACTGCTGCCATTGCCATGGTGCTGACAGCACTTTATTTTTTGCCGCGTTTCCTGAAAATGGGTCTTTCGACAATTCCGGAATACCTGGCGAATCGATATGACAAGCAGACGGCAATGATTGCTGCCCTGATCTTCCTGAGTTCTTATGTGCTGGCGATCCTGCCTGTCGTACTCCTCTCAGGTGCTGCAGGGATTGATAGTCTTTTTGACTTGCAAGCCTCCCTTGGGTTGAGCCAGCAGCAAATTACAGTGCTGCTGGTCTGGGGAGTTGGGACGATCGGCTCTTTATATGCGATTTTCGGTGGTCTGAAGGCGGTTGCAATTTCCGACACAATTAACGGTGTAGGCTTTGCAATTGCCGGCTTGCTGATTCCCCTGCTCGCTCTGATGCAGATAGGCGATGGCAATGCATTGGATGGACTGACAACCGTGTACATGGAGGAACGCCCGAAATTTGACATTACAGGGAATGAGCCGGGATCCTTCCTTCCTTTCGGAGTTTTGTTTACAGGAATGGTTGTGAACCAGATTTTTTTCTGGTGTGTAGGACAGACCATTGTTCAGCGTGGTTTTGGAGCAAGAAACCTTGCAGAGGGACAGAAAGGCGTACTCCTGGCAGCGTGTTTCAAGCTACTGGGCCCTTTAGTGGTGGTATTACCTGGTGTGATTGCCTATCACATGTTCAAGGACACACTAAGTCCCAGTGATTACCTGCTGGCTTATCCGTTGCTGGTAAAGACTATCTTGCCGGCTTGGCTTAGTGGCTTTTTTGCTGCGGTCATGGTTGGAGCCGTACTGAGTACGTTCAACAGTGTGTTGAACTCTTCGGCCACGCTGTTCTGTCAGGACATTTACAAAGCCCTTGTCCGCAGGGAGGTTGGCCAACGTGAATTGGTGTTTGCGGGCAGGTCGTGCAGCATTGCACTGGCGTTGCTTGCAATGACTATTGCTCCACTGATCGATACGACAGGCAGCCTTTACAACTACCTTCAGAAAATCAACGCTGCATTCTTCGGTCCCATGCTGGCTGTGATCCTGCTGGGGCTTTTGACAACCCGTATCCCGGCCTGGTCAGCCAAGGTAGGTCTGATAGCTGGACCGCTAATGTTCTACATGATGGTCTTCCCGTACAAGGATGCAGTGCAGGAGTTACTCAAAAACCTGTTCTCCCTCGCAGACGAAGTGCATTTCCTGCATTTCCTGGCACTTGTATTTGTGATTGTTGTCGGCTTCATGCTTGTGATTGGAAAATTCTTGCCGGCTTCAATATCACGACCAGAGCTGGATCAAAGCAGGGTCGAAATGGTTCCATGGAAACATGCCAAGATGGCGGGTATCATGATCTGCATTTGCACGATTGGATTCTACGTTGCACTGGCGCAGTAGCAGGATAATTCAATTCCCCGTTTTTTGACGATATGAGCCTGCGGCGGCTAGCCCATGTTTGACATTGCCGCTCGTAAGTCCTCGAATCTAAAGGAGCGCACATCGGCGTTGTTACCTAGGCACCCCGTTGGCCCCTCTCAGCGTCAACTTTGTAGTCGTTTCAGTGGACGATTCGGTCCCCGTTTGGGGGGCTGCGGAGCCTCTAGGGCCACGCCCAGCGCCCGCAGCACCTTGCGCGCTTCGTTGCCGTGACCGCCCTCCTTGCCGTTGACACAGATCCCCGCCTTCCGTGGCCGCCCCAAGCCTGCATTACATCCTCAAGCGTCTTGACAGCGATGAAATCGAGGATCTGTCGAGTTCCTGGATGAGTGAGCAAGTGCCTGAAGACGCAGCGCGGCTGCCAAGGCGGGTGTGCGTCCGCTCGCCCAGAGCGTCCACGCAGCCCGTTCCTTCGGCCAGCAGAAGCCGTCTTGTGCCCGCCCGCCGTTCCCATCCCACTACGAAATCGCGAACGCTGTGAACCTATTTCCGGGAATTGAACCCTCCTGGTCTGCTAACTGATTGTTTTCCAAACGTTTCCACGGTTTGTTACTATTTCTACAAGTGGTGGAATGATGGTGTATTTGCAGGGATGCTGGAGTGTCCCCGGGACCGGACGCGGTTACTGGAGGGGCGTCTGGAAGCGGCGGCGATTGGGATCATCGACAGCCAGAGCGTGAAGTCGACCGAGAGTGGCGGGCCCCGCGGTTACGACAGAGGCAGGAATGTGAACGGCCGAAAACGGCACATTGCGGTTGGCATTTTCGGTCTTCCGCTGAGTGTTGTGATTCAGCCTGCGGACATCTAGGACTGGGACGGGGTAGTTGATTTCATCACGCTGCTCAGCCAGAGCACGCCGATGGTCCTGAAGGTCTATGCGGACAGCGCCTACAGAGGACCGAAATTGTGTGCAGCTCTGGATGTAATTGGCTGGAAGGGGGAGCTTGAGGCGGTGGAAAAACCACCTGATATCAAGGGGGTCAACGTCATCTTCCGGCGCTGGATTGTGGAGCGGACGTTCGGTTGGCTGGGCCGTTGACGGCGCTTTTCAAAGGATTTTGAAGAGACCTTGGAGAGCTCGCTGGCGTGGTTTCAGCTGGCCATGGTTCGGGTGATGATTCGGCGGCTCGGTCGTGGTGCAACCTGTTGAGATTGTCTTGCTTATTGATAATGACAAGTTTTGAATCAGGCTCTAAGGTGGTAGTTTCTCGTAGTAGCGCGGGGTCACTTCAAGCAACGAATGCAGCCAGTTAGAATGGTTATGAAAACTTTCGTTGGGGAGTCGAAAATATGTGGATCACATTCTCGAATCTCAGCCGGCTTGTCGGACTGGTCGTATTGTTTGCATCCATGGCGCACACGGTGGAATTGCCTCCTGCCGAACAACTGCAAGAACGAATAGGGCTTCCAGCCAGAACAGTGTTAGTCTACGAACCGCATCTGAGTGTGGGAGACAAGCACGTTGCAATCGAATACGTCGGATACCGAGCTGTCGATGTAATGGCGCTCGTCTTTGGCAAGGACTGGCGAAGCCAGGCTGAAACGATCGAATTCCGTGCGTTGGACGGTTTCGTTTCGCACATCAATATCAGCAGATTTACGAAGGAAAACGCATTTATCGTTTTTGCTCGGAAGGACAATTTCGCTTTCACGATCGATAATATCGCGCAGAACCAAACCAATGTGCCGCTTGGGCCTTATTATCTCATTTGGGACAATATCTCCAATCCCGCTTTGCTGGCGGAGGGTTCTCAAAACTGGCCGTATCAGGTGAAGGAAGTGAAACTTGTTACGTTGTCCGACGAGGCACTTTTTCCAGTCGGTCTTGATGATCGTTTTCACGAAGGTGTCGAACTGGCCAAAACGTATTGCTTGAAGTGCCACAAGGTAAATGGTTTTGGCGGGGAAAAATTCGAAGGCAACTTATCGGAAATCGCCAAAGGATACGCAGAGGCGGAATTTACGCGATTGGTCTTGGCACCCTCATCCGTGCGAAGTTACACGACAATGCCGGCGCTCCCCAATCGTTTGTCCCAAACCGAGCGTCAGCGTATTGCGAAAGCCTTATTCGATTACCTAAATGAGCTGCCGATTTTACGATAACCGACAAACTTTCGGCTGCGCCGGATTTGACTCGGACTTGTCACAAGGCCGCCAAAGGGCTCACGGAAAATCGTGCAGCGTGCCGTGGCGTGATCCGCGTCAATGGGGGGCCTGCTGGCTGACCCTGACGCTGTGAGATCTCCTGGAGTTGGACCGGTTCTGGTGTCCCCGCCCGCCCGCCGTTCCTATCCCACTACGCAGTCGTGAACGCTTGGACCTACTTCCGGGAATTGAATCCTCCTGGGCGCAGCAGAGTAGACTTGGCCAACCTGGTTCGACCGCATAGGGGTTTTAGCAGCTAGCTTGATTTCAGAAGACAGGCGGAGCAAGTTGAGACTGGAAGTATGATTCCATGTCGTACTCCTGAACCAAGGTTGAGTTGGTTGTTCAGCAACTTCAATTTGTGAAATTGCTGGACTTGAGGAAGTTCATGTTGTTCACTGCGTCCTCATAGACAGAACGATGGCTGTTGGGTCCACGATCCTGTTCGACTGTAGCCCAGCCGTTGTAGCCAACTTTCTGGATTTCCTGCAAGAGTCCTGTGAAATCCACGGCTCCCTCGCCGAGGTTGCAGAATACACCACGCTCACAGGCATCATAGAAACCTATCTGGTTCTCCCTTACATACTGCAGGACAGTTGGGTTGATGTCCTTGAGGTGAAGATAATCTACTCGATCGGAATAGCGTTTGAACAGGGCAACAGGATCGTAATCTGAATACAGGCAATGACCTGAATCCAGGCAAAGTTTCAGTATGTTCTCATCGACTGTATGCAGTACTTGCTCAAGTTCATCTTCGAATTCGATGAATCCGCCTGCATGCGCATGCATTGAAACAGACAAACCGTATTGCTCATTGGCGATCTTTGCTGCAGTGCGAATACGTTCGTGCATGGCAGCAATTTGAGTGTTTTCAAGTCTGGGCGCGAGATCAGGTTGTCCTGAGTACTGCTTGCGGGCATCCGCAACACTGGTAATCAGGACTAGATGCCTGGCATTGAGAAGTTCCAGCATGTGGCAGGTTCGATGGTGTGCTTCCAGAAGTTCTTTCCAGGCATCAGGGTCATGGAATGCCTGAAAAACAACCCCGCCAATAAGGGTCAATCCATTGGACTGGAGACTGTCCCTAAGTTGATCCGGATCTTCAGGCATATAGCCCACTGGCCCAAGTTCGATGCCTTGGTATCCAGCGCGGCTTGCTTCTTGAATAACGGTCTCCCAAGGTGGGTTGGATACCGCATCTGCGAACTCGACACCCCATGAGCAAGGAGCATTACCGATTGAAAGGGACATGGTGCTGAACTGATATTAGTACGATACAGTCAATTGTTGCGGTTATAGGTTCTACTTGATCCGATCCGCGTACTCGGATCGAAGTTTGAATTGTTTGAGGTAGGGTTCATACTCCGGGGCTGTCATCCAGAACCTCGGTTGGGATTCAGACTTGTCGAAATCCCCAATTGCATAATCACCACCCTCAGCACTCATGGTGACGGACTGGTCCCAGGCACTTAGCAACTTCTGCAGGTTTTCACTCAGTTGTGGTCGCTGGGAAGCGAGATCGGTAGTCTCGCCAGGATCACTGGAAAGGTTGTAAAGTTCAATCGCGCCTCCAGTCCGATCATTCAAAACGATTTTGTATTCATTATTGATAAGTGCCAGTCTGCCAGTGTGGCGGAACCCAATGGGTTGCTCCCTGCGTTCCAGGTCCTCACTGAACAGAGGAATCAGACTGATGCCGTCCTGGGGTTGTTTCATGACAGTTTGTTCAAGTCCTGCTACTTCAGCAAGTGTTGGAAAGATATCCATGGAAACGGCTGGGAATGCAGTCTTGCGGGGCTGGGCAATGGCAGCAGGCCACTCAATGATTGCAGGCACACGGATACCGCCCTCATAGAGGCTGCCCTTGAATCCTCGCAGTTCGCCAACGGTGCCAGGTTTAATCCCTGGAAGTCCTCCGTTATCGCTCGTGAACCAAACCAACGTGTTTTGCTCGATCTCCATCTCCCGCAGTCTGGTTCGTAGTGTTCCTATGCTGCGATCCATGGCAACGAGTTCCCCGTAATGATGCTGTGACTTTTCATCCAGTCCATAAAAATCAGAGCGGTCGTCGTCGCTTGCAATCCAGGGAGAGTGAGGCGTACCGAACCACACAACTGCAAGAAATGGAAGGTCCTGTCTGGATTGCCTGTCAATGAACTTGAGAGCTTCCTCGACGATGATCTCTGAAGAATCACCCTCAAAGTCGACAAACAGTCCATTCCGGCTCATGAGCGGGTCACGTTCAAAAAAGTTAGTGACGGAAAGCCAGGTTTCAAAACCGAACACTCCGGGATTGTGATTGTCACTATCGAGAATTGGAACACCTGGGCCACGTAATCCGTTGAGGTGCCACTTGCCGAAGTGGCCAGTGGCATAACCGGCACTGTGTAGAGCCCGGGAAAGGGTGACTTCCTGACGTCTTAGTGCAAATCCATGGTTTTCCACACCTGTCCTGTCGTTGGATCTTCCCGTCAGTACGGTGGCGCGGGTTGGTGAACAGTTGGGAGCACCGGCATAGAAGCGGTCAAACTGTAATCCGGCTGCTGCCATTGCATCGAGGTTGGGGGTCTTGAGAAGCGGATGGTTGTAGTAGCCGGTTTGTCCCCATCCCATGTCATCGGCCATGAGAAGGATGATGTTAGGGGGTGGGGGTTCTGACTCTCCGCAACCAAACGAAATCAAAATGGCCAGGAGAGGGAGAAGAATACCTTGACTTGAGCGGATATGCATGTCTGGAGATTCCATTCGGGTCTAATTCTATCAACCAGTCCCTAGCTGCCAATACTCGGAGAGTTCTGTAAGCAAATGTTGCAGTTGACTTTTAAGTGGCTCGCTCTCTGCTTGGGCAATTCGAGGATCAACTTCTTTGCAAGGAGGCGTTTCTCCAATCCTGCGATTGCTGTTCGGAACTTCTCTGCTGGAGTGCAGTTGATCTTGTACTGTCACATGTTGTTAATCACCTGGTTGCAAAACTGGAATTGCTGTCAAGGTAATTGAATTTTGAGTGTTTGCTTCATATCGAATGTAGGGCGTTTACGATTCTGTAATAACTCTGTATGCTCTGCCAGGGCGGAAACCAAAAGTGGCATTGCAATTGTAGAATCGCAGTGACAGTCAACCATTCTGGCTCCCTTGGAAATCTTTCCCCAGCTCTGGGATTCTGCGAGCGTGCAGCCAGAGAGCCCACCCCAGTGTGCTGCGTCTGTCACGACCTGGATTCCATAGGAATGGCCTAGCTTGCCACGGTTCATGAGAATCGCAACAACTTCTGACTGCTGGGTATAGTTTTTGGGTGTCCCCCCGCCGAAATAGATTACTCCAGTCGATTTCGATTCGGCGACAACATTTGTGATTTCAAGGACATCGGCCATCATGTCGAACATCAGGCGGTTCTCGCCGCGATGACGACTCTCGGCAATGCCGATCCCGATGGAACTGTCTCCAATTGCAGGGCAAAATAATGGGACGCGATGTTTTGCAGCTGCCGTCACAATGCCGTCTTCCGGGCAATCCTTGCCGATCTCCTGACCCAGCAGGTAAAGAAATTCGCGGGTCGTATATGGTCTTGCCTGGTCAAGTCGGGATGCGAAGCTGCCGATCCACAGATCATGTTCCTGAAACCTGACTTCGTCTGCCAGCACGTCATACATGCGGTCCACCATGGTTTCGCCCAGCATTTCATCATCGAGAGTCGGGGATCCCTGGAAGTGGTGATGTCCCTTGGTCTCGTGGATGTCGTGAAAAAAGTTTGCACCGGTCGATGTCAACACGTCAATCAGGCGGTTCTCGATCATGAAACGTATAACCCGGCGCATGCCTCCTGGAACCATGGCACCTGCAACGCCCATCAGGATGGTGCAATCAGGATCACTCAGCATCTGTTTCCAGGTCTCAAATGCCTCCCCGAGTTGTCGTCCCTGGAAGGCCGTTCCGGCCATCTTTTTAAGCAAGGATGTCGCTGAATTGGAGTGATCCACTAAAAAAGGATTAGTAGGACTGGATAGAAGTTCTTGCTTGGAAGGTTGGTGGGGCATCAATCTGCAATTCTATCAAGGCAAGCTGGTGTCCAGTTTGTTGATGAATGCTGCTTTATGAGGGTTCAGGAAGCTGCCTCTCCCCTACTGGACAGCAATTATTTCCAACTGGATTCCAGTAGTGGCAGGCAGACTTGCTTGCACGATCGTAGTAGCAGGTCCATCCCCGGGGAATGCTTCGGCAAGAAGCTGTTCCAGTTCCTCAAGATTGTTCATGTCACGCATATAGGCATTGACCCGGACGACATGTGGAAGATCCATGAATGCCAGGTGCAGTATTTCCTGCTGCTGGTGGATTGCATCCTGAAATTGCTCAGTAAATGTTTCTCCAATTCCAGTGGAGACAGATGTATAGACAGTGCCGTTACTCAGGGATGCAGGGCTTGAGAGTGCTGATGGTTCCTGGTCATGGATGAAAAGTCGGTTGATGTAGTTGTCACTAGAGGCAACAGTCGAAATCTCGATACCAATATTGCCGGGCAGTCGGGAAAGCTGGACAAGGGCACGGCTGGGTGCGCCACCTGCACCATACAAGCTTTCAACCACTCCATTGATGCTTGCTTCATCCTTGTCTGCCAGAAAGTAGTAGCTTGACAATACGGTATTTTCATGGCTGAGACCGGCGGCATTCAGGATAATTCCAATGGTCTGAATGGTCTGTTCAGTCTGTTGCGAAATGCCTGTGGCAAGTTTGCCAGTAGCAGGATTCCTGCCACCTTGTCCAGACAGGTACAGCCACTGTCCTGCGCGAATAGCAGGAGAGTATGGTCCCATTGCAGCTGGAAGAGCATCTTCTGATGGCCTGATGATTTCTATAGCATCGGAATCGGTGTAAGCAACACAGGAAAGTGTCACTTCGGCATTTGACGGGAACCCTGGAAACTCAAGAGTGGTTCGTGCAGGCCAGCGATTGTCCTCAAAGAAACTGCCGTACACATCATTCATTTCGGTGTATTGCTCCATGTCGGCCAGCAGAACATGGCAGCTGACAACATGAGAATAGTTCAGTGCTGCCAGTGCCAGTATTTCACCTAGTCGACCCATGGCTCCCCGGGTCTGTTCGCTGATCGAAAGCTGGTTGTTGTAAGGTGCAATTGCACTGAGGTAAAGTGTCTGGCCTGCCAACACAGCCAGTGTTCTGCCATCCGTATCAGTGAATACCTGCCTTTCCGTAGCTGCTGCAGACTCTGTGGACTCGTTAGTTGCTTCTTGTGAACATGAGCAAAGCAGGAAGAATACAGTCAGGGACAATAGAAGGCACTTCATCGCCATAAGGGTAGCAAGTTTGCTTACTGGTATGAACTGGAGGTAGCAAAGTGAGCAGGATCAGTGACAGATCTCGACGTTGGTTCTTAGGATGCTGTGTGGCGGGGATGGCAGCCCCTCTCCAGCAGCACACTCATGCTAGTGAAGAACTTCCGCCTGTGAGTGCCATTACTTGCGGGCCGAAGCACCACTGGTTCGGCTACTACGACAAGCTGCAGATTCATCCCTCAGGTCGCTATGTGCTGGGGATGGAAGTTGATTTTGAACACCGTTCTCCGGAACCCACTGACGAGATACGGATCGGTTGGGTCGACCTGGCAGATCAGAACCGCTGGGTTGACTTGGGTAGTAGCACTGCATGGGGCTGGCAACAAGGTTGCATGCTGCAGTGGATTCCTGGTTCGGATCGTCTTGTGATCTGGAATGATCGTCAGAACGGTCAATACATCAGCTACATCCTGAATACGGTGACAGGAATACAACAAAAACTTCCTAGTGCAATCTATGCCCTGAGTCCAGATGGGGCGTGGGCGGTCACGACAGACTTTCGGAGACTGGATTCAGTGCGGCCTGGATACGGATATTCAGGTATTGCTGATCCGAATGCCGATGTCATGACCCCGGATAACGAAGGTTTGTGGAAAGTTGATTTGGATACGGGAGAGAAGACGCTTTTGTACTCTATTGCCCAGGCTGCTGCAGTACCCAACCGCAATAGCGATACCAGTGACTTGAAGCACTATTTCAATCACTTGCTTGTTTCACCTGATGGTTCAAGAGTTTCCTTCCTGCACCGCTGGCGATACCCGCAGGGATCGGGGCGCAGTTTTGGGACACGTTTGTTTACAATCGGCAGCGACGGCTCGAACCCGTATGTGCTTGATCCTTACGGGGAAACCTCGCATTTCATCTGGCGCAGTCCCAAAGAAATCCTGGCCTGGGCCTGGCATCCTTCACATGGCAACAAGTTCTACCTCTATCGCGACCAGACAACGCAGGCTGAAGTGATTGCCCCCGAAGTAATGCCCCTCAATGGGCACTGTACGTACCTGCCTGGCAATGACTGGATCCTGAACGACACCTATCCGGACAAGGAAAGCCTGCAGCACCCGTATCTTTATGAAGTGGTTACGGGCACTCGGGTCGCTCTCGGTCACTTTTACTCTCCGCCGGAATACCGTGGCGAATGGCGTTGCGATAACCATCCTCGATACAGCCCTGACGGCACAAAAGTTGTGATTGATTCACCGCACGGGGGAGAGGGCAGGCAGATGTACCTGATTGATATCGCAAACATTGTGAGCAGGACAGGGTGAAGGTATAGCTTCCTGAGGTTTCGCTTTGGGCAACAACGGGGCTGCAGGCTGTATCAAGCGCTTGGTTTTCTGAATGCGACAATATTTTCATGTCGCCATCCGCACTCCGCAGCAAACTTGAAGGTGTAATCGCATTTCCTGTTACGAACTTCAAGGAAGACTACTCACTTGATATCGATGCTTACCGCACCAATCTTGCGGAAATGTTGAAGTATCCGCTCTGTGCTGTTGTTGCAGCCGGGGGGACCGGTGAGTTGTATTCAATTACACCTGAAGAGCATCTTCAGTTGGTGGAGGCCACTGTTGAAGTCGCGGCTGGCAAGACCGCAGTAATTGCCGGAGTCGGTTTTGGAGGGGGACTTTCTACCGAGCTTGCCAGACAGTCCCAGTCAGCGGGAGCTGACGGGATCTTGATGTTTCCTCCCTACTATCCCAATGCGGATTTTGAAGGACTCCTTCGTTATTACAAGGGGATTGGTGAATCTGTGGACAGGGGACTGTTCCTGTACTCAAGAGATACAGTGAACCTGACCGCCTCGCAAGTCTATCGCCTGACAGATGAAATCCCCAACCTGATCGCTTTCAAGGAAGGGCAGGGCGATTTGCGGAATTACCAGCGCATCATGGAGCGCTGCGGGAATCGGTTGCACTGGATCGGGGGTATTGGAGATGACATGGTGCCCGGGTACTATTCGCTCGGTATCCGAACCTATACATCGAGCATTGCAACCATTGCGCCCAGGCTTTCATTGCAGTTGCACGAACGGGCTTCGATGATGGACTACCCAAGCCTGGGACGCTTGATGCGCAACTATGTTTTGCCACTGTATGCCATGCGTGCTCGCCGTAAGGGCTATGAAGTCAGCATCATGAAGAAAGCGATGGAAATTCTTGGCAAACCGGCCGGACCGGTTCGTCCTCCCCTTCCTGAAGTGCGACCCAAAGAAGTGAAGGAACTGGAAGCACTCCTTGAACGCTTCGAGCCTGTCCTGTAGTTACTGACCAGTAGCAGGAAGTTCTCGTTAGTTAATCGGAACCCCGTGGGTCTTGACCCACTCGTTGTGCAACTGCTGCATAATGCTGGTGAGTTTTCCAGGCTTTCCGCAGCCGATCATCCGGCCGTCAACTTCAAGTACGGCGGAAAGCCCTCCCATGGTCCCAGTCGTGAACATTTCGTCCGCGTTGTAGGCTTCGGTCAGAGACAGGTTCTTCTTGATGATTTCGGTGTTTGAGTCCCTTGCCATTTCGATCACAGTGTCGCGGGTGATTCCGGGAAGGCAGCTGTCTGCATGTGGGGTATAGAGCTTGCCGCTTCGAGCAAGGAAGACATTGGTGGCATTCGTTTCGGAAAGAAAACCGTTCAGATCAAGCATCAGTGCATCATCGACACCGGCCAGGTTGGCCTCGATCTTGGCGAGGATGTTGTTGATCAGGTTGTTGTGGTGGATCTTCGAGTCGATGCATTGCGGGCTATTTCGACGGATGGAAGATGTGATCAGGCGGATGCCTGCCGGATTATATACAGGCTCTTTCCATTCGGCGAGAACAATGAGTGTGCAGCCTGATTGATTCCAGTGCGGGCTCATTCCGGAGGTGACTTTTTCTCCCCGGGTCAAGGTCAGTCGCACATGCGCACCGTCTGTCATGGCATTTGCTGTCAGGGTTTCAAACAGTGCATGTTGTACCTTTTCACGGGAAGGCAGGGCTTTGAATGCCATCGCGTGGGCTGAGGAAAAAAGCCTGTCAAGGTGTTTGTCAAGGTCCGCCACTTTCCCCATGTAGACACGCAGCCCTTCCCAGACGGCATCGCCGCCTTGCACTACGCTGTCGAAAACCGAGACGCTGGCCTCAGAACGGGGTTTCAACTCACCATTGACGTGGATCAGGATGTCAGTATTGCGGGGGTCAGGCAACTGCATGGTTTGAGCATAGTCAACTTGTAGCAGTGTTAGTGCAGGGCTTCATTCTCTTCTGGATTCTTTGGGATCAACTCCACTTGCGACAGGTTCTGCGAATCATGAGAATTCTCCGGTTGATCCGTAGTTGTCTATAATCGCCGCAGCATGAACTGTTTCCGAGTCCTGTTGACATTATGCCTTTTACCCTTCTCGGCACTGGCCAAGGATACAACCATCTACATCAGTCTTTGGTGAGAATGCTGAAGCGGTCGAGTCCTGGGCTGGGTCGATGCGCGTCTCAGGCGGAGAGCTGATTCGCCTTGAAGAGCGTCACTTCATGCCTTCTGACAATCTTGCAAATACTTCCAGTTGGACTGCTTCCACCCGACAAGAGCAGATTACAGGCTTTGCGCGTGTCAACTACAACGAAATGAGTCCGGCGGAACTCCCTCCCACACAATATTCTCCAATCGGACTTTTTGCAGTGATCCGTGATGGTGGTTCAGCCCATGTGCGTGTTCCTACAGCTCAAGGTGAATTGTTGTTCCGTCTGGATGAGTTGACCCGTGAACCAAAGAGCTTTCTTGAGGGAAGGGCGACAGTCAGCTTGACCCCAACAGTCGAAAAGATTTCAGACGAAAGATACGAAGACGATGAACCTGCCATCATGCAGGTTTCAGAAGGTGTAATCGGGGCCAGTTGGGTTGCATACCGCGAGAGTGGTGACAGAGTCTTAATGCGATTGAATCGTGGAGGAACTTGGGAAGAGACACAGGAAGTAACTACGACCCCAGGTGATATCTGGCGAACTTCCGCAGCGTCGGATGGCAAGGGAAATGCCTGGGTTTTCTGGAGCCAGAGAAAAGGATTGAATTGGGAATTATGGGGAAGGCTCTGGGCAAAAGATTCATGGAAAGCCCCGCAACGGATCAGCAATGCGGGATCGAATACGTTTCATCGGGCAGCCTCCTCGAAGGACGGCCAGGTATTTGTTGTTTGGCAAAGCCACCAGGGAGCAGCTGGCAGGTCCAACAGTGATATCTGGCTGCGAGCCTGGAACGACGGGCAGTGGGATGCTCCGGTTCGTGTCAGTGAGTCGTCTGCCAATGACTGGGAACCTCAGGTCGCCGGAGGGCCAAAAGACCAGGCGCATATTGTCTGGGACAGCTATGACTCCGGCAATTACGACGTTTTCTACCTGCATACAGGAACGGGAAACTTGAGCAGGTCGAACAGGTTACTTCCAGTGCCCGTTTTCAGGCCCATGCCAACGTGGCGGTAGACGCAGTAGGATCCCCCTGGCTTGCCTGGGATGAATCAGGGGCCAACTGGGGCAAGGATGTAGGGTATCTAATCACACCTGCCATGGCGGTCCCATTGCACCAGGAACGTTCCATCCAGGTCGTCAAGCGTAATGGAACCAGTTGGAGTGTGCTGAAGGCACCCCTTGATCCCTTTTATGTTTATCGGCTGTTCCCGAACTTTGAGAACCCGCAACTTGCCATTGATGCAAGTGGCACCTTGACCATGCTGTTCAGGCACTGGACACGTCAACGCGCCCACAATATTGGTGCCAGGATGATGTGGGAAACGTTCATTGCCCGCTTTGAAGGGGCCAGGTGGTCGACTCCTGTTCCACTGGCACACAGTCAGGGATCCATTGAAAAGCGTCCAGCTCTGTTAACGGATTCGGAAGGGTCGTTGCATGCGGTCTGGATGACGGACAACCGGCCGTTTACCGATGCGGTGCCGTTGAACGCAGACATTTATATCACCGACTTGGGCACTGCCAGTGAGCAGGCGAATTATGTGGACAGCAATTTCAAGGAGTTTCTGGATTCCTTTGCAGAGGAACTGCCGATCCATCCGAATGAAGAGCAGAACGTGGCAACCATCCGCGACCACACGATTGATGCGGGAAACAGAAAATACAAGATCTACCGCGGTGACATGCACCGGCATACTGATGTCTCACAGGATTTCAAATACGACGGCTCGTTGATCGAGGTTTACCGCTATGCCCTGGATGTTGCAGCCATGGATTTCATTGTTCCCACCGACCACCAGCTAGGCTATGACCAGGAGTTCACTTGGTGGCAGGACGAGAAACTGACGGACCTGTTCCATGTTCCAGGTTCTTTTGTCCCGCTGTTCGGCTATGAGCGTTCGCTTGTATTCCCCAATGGGCACCGCAATGTCATCTTTGCTGAGCGAGGGACACGTCCACTACCCATTCCAGATGCCGAACGACGAGGAGAGGAACGGGCTGAAAAGCTCTACGCCTACCTGCACGAAAACGATGGTATTTCGATGCCGCACAGTTCAGGTACAGCGCAGGGCACGGATTGGTTCAACAATGACCCTGAAGTGGAACCACTGATGGAAATTTACCAGGGCTATCGGGCCAGTTACGAGTACATGGGAGCCCCGTTGGCCGCTGCCCCGGAAAAACTTCGTGAGCAGCGTTCAGGTTTCAACCCCATCGGTTACTGGTGGGACGCCCTCAGGAAGGGCTACAAGATCGATGTGCAGGCCTCTTCCGATCACTGGTCGACGCACTTGTCCTATGCTATGATTGTGTCCGAAGAATTTACACGTGAGTCGATGTTTGCTGCTATCAAGGCTCGTCATGTCTACGCTGCAACTGACAACATCGTGCTGGACTTCCAGGCTGTTGATGTGGATGGAAACCGCTACATCATGGGCGATATCATCTCTTCCGATAAAGCTCCCAAGCTGATGATCCAGGCAATCGGAACAGATCGCATCAAGCAGTTCATCATCGTCAAGAACCAGCAAATCCTTTACATCAGCCACCCTAACAGCGAGGATTACAAACTGGAGTTTACCGATAAGGACTTCGAGTCAGGATCGAACTATTACTACGTGAGGGTTGTGCAGAATGACGGGCAACTGGCCTGGAGTTCCCCTATCTGGGTGGAATGAATTTAGCGGTTCGTACGACCTGTGTGCGAATAAAGGATACTAGTAAAACATGACGTCACGACAGTTGCGCTTATTAATGCTGGCAGTTGCACTGCTTATGGTGCTGGCCAGCGCCCGAGGGATCGCGGATTTTGCTGTTGAATACTTTTGGTGGTCGGAAATTGGCCAGGTTCCCACCTGGATCAGTATTCTGGGCTTCAAGATCGCTCCGATGGTCCTGGCGTCATTACTGGCCTGGAGCGGATTGCTCTGGGCACATAAACGGGGTGTGGCTTTTGCGGGTGTGGGTCTTACCGGAAGCGGACTCCGGAGGATTTATCGCAGAATTGTCGCCTCGTTCCTGCTCCTGTTTTCGATTGTCTTTATCGGTTCGCAAATCGATTCCTGGAACGTAATGGCCTTTGTCGGCTCACGAGGTATGGCTCTCGGCCCTGAGCACTGGCTGGATCCGATTTTCAGCAAGAACCTGTCGTTCTACCTGTTTGACCTGCCATTTCTCAAACTACTCATCAAGTACCTGTTTACTGTTGTCTTCATGGGGACTGTCGTTTTCTTTTTATCCGCCCGGGGCTGGCAGATCTATGAGAAGTTCAGGAACTTCCGCCTGGAAGGTGGCAAGATGGAGGAGTTTGATCTCGGTCCTCAACCGTTGATGCTGCCGGGCGCGACGAAAGCCAATTTTGTCAAGATCATCGCCTGCATTGCCCTGGCAGGTGGTGCTGTCTGGTTTTACCTCGGACAGTACAGCCTGTTGCTCAGCGACCATGGGTTCATGGTTGGAATGGACTACCTGGATGAGGTCTGGCGACTGCCGTTGCGCTGGCTGGTCGTGATTGCACTTGTCCTGGCAATACCCCTGATTACAACCTCCCGTTACAAGGTGATGGGCTATCTCGTTGGTGGCACAATTGTCTTGCATGCTTTAGCTCCACTGGCAGTGCAGAAATTGTATGTAAGCCCGAATGAGCTCAATCTCGAACAGTTATATATTGAGCGACATATCCAGGCAACCCGCCAGGCCTATGGAATCAATTTAGGGCGGGAGGAATACCTTTCTCTCAGCGAATCCCCGTCCCTTGATGTGGCAGCAAACACTACCTTGGTGGACAACATCAGGCTGTGGGACGAGAAGGCCTACACGGACACAATCAGCCAGATCCAGGCACTGCGTCTGTACTACCGCTTTGCTGATATGGATATCGACCGTTACCAGATTGATGGCAAGGTCAAGCAACTGCTGCTTTCCCCGCGGGAGATTGACATCAATTCACTGTCTTCAGAGGCTGATACATGGGTCAATCGTCACTTGGTCTTTACGCATGGATATGGAGTTGTGGCATCGGAAGTCAATCGAACAACACCTGAAGGGCTTCCTGTCCTGCTCATACAGGATGCGCCCCCTGTGGTGAAGATCCCGGATATCAAGATCGAACAGCCTGAGATCTACTACGGGGAACTGACCCATGATCCTGTCTTTGTCAGTACCGACGAACTGGAGTTCGACTATCCCAAGGAAGACCAGAACGTCTCCTCGCACTACTCAGGAGAGGGAGGCTTCCCGATCCATTCGGTGGTGCGACGCCTTGCGGCAGCGATCCAGCAGGGAGATTACAACATCCTGTGGACCAGGTCGACCAATGAGTCGAGCCGTATGATGCTCTACCGCAATGTCAGCGAACGCCTGAGCCATTTGGCAGGATTTATCCAATGGGATCAGGATCCGTACCTTGTCATCACGGAAGACGGACGGATGGTCTGGATTGTTGACGGCTATACCACCTCGGATGCTCATCCTTATTCAACATCGGTCGGGGTCGGGCAGATGAGAAGTCGAGTCAACTACATTCGTAATTCCGTCAAGGCCACTGTGGATGCCTATCACGGTACGATCCGTTTGTACCTGTGGGATGAACAGGACCCGATCATCCGTGCCTACAAAAAACTATTCCCGCAGTTGTTTGAGTCCAAGGAAGCGATGCCGGCATCGCTGCGTGCCCACGCCAGGTATCCGGAATTGATTTTCAGCATCCAGGCCGAGATCTATCGCACTTTCCATATGCGTGATCCATCCGTGTTCTACAACAAGGAGGACATCTGGGAAGTAGGCAGAAGTCTGGCAGGGGACAGTGGGCAAGCTGAAGCCATGAGGCCGACCTATATCGTGGCAACATTACCGGGAGAAACCGAGCCTGAGTTCCTGCTGATGTTACCTTTCACTCCCAGCAACAAAGACAATCTCAATGGCTGGATGGCTGCCCGTTGCGATGGTGACAACCTCGGTGATCTTGTTTTCTACCAGCTCTCGAAACAGCAACTGGTGTACGGGCCGAACCAGATTGAAGCACAGATCAACCAGGATCAACAGATCGCTCGTGATCTGACACTCTGGGATCAACAGGGATCCCGAGTACTGAGAGGTGAGATGATTGCTATGCCGGTGGGAGACAGTTTTCTTTACGTCGAATCGATCTATATCCAGGCAGAGACTGCGCGCATGCCTCAATTGCGTAAGGTCGTACTAGCCATGGGTGAACGGCTTGTGTACGAAGACAACTTTGAACTTGCCTTGGCAGCAATCAGCGGCCCTGGCAGTGAGATGGTTTCAGCGACAGATTATGAAGGGGCTTCTGCTGCAGTTATGAATGCACAGGATGCCGCGAGTCCTTCAAGCATGACGACCAGCATTGGGGAGCGACTGTCTACCTTGCGCCTTCAAGTCCTGCAACTTGCCACCGAAATCGAAAATATCAATCAGGATCTCAGCCCTTAGCCTGTGTGAATGGCAACCTGGTGCTACTGCCCGGATCCTATCCATTGTGCAGTGTAAATGTTGAACTCATAACGTGATTTCGCATCACGGTCTGATGTAAAAGCCAGTTGTGTGCCGTCCGGCGAGAACTCGGGAAACGATGTGAATCCCCCGAAATCGGTCACCTGCCGGAGGTTCGATCCGTCAAGCCCGATCAGGAAGAGTTCGAATTCCCTGCTGTCGCAATTGTTCCTGTTCGATGCAAAGATGATGTCCCCGCCGTCAGGTGTAAACTGCGGGGCGAAGCTGGCGCAGCCAAAATCAGTCAGCTGAAGCATGTTACCGCCATCGGTATCAGCAAGAAAGAGTTCCATCTTCATCGGTGCGGTCAGGTTCTGATCCAGCAGTTGCTGGTATTTCTCGGAGTCAGGACCTGCAGCAGGTTGATTGGCTCTCAGAACCAGCTTGTTGCCGTCAGGTGAAAAGAAGGCACCGCCTTCGTAGCCGAAGGATTTGGTTAGTTGTGTCTTGTGGGTTCCATCCAGATCCATTGCCCACAGGTCCAGGTCCCCGCTCAACTTTGAGGTGTAAATGATCTTGCCCTTAGCCCAGTTGATCGTTCCTTCGGCATCGTAGCCCTCTGCAGTGGTCAGTCTTGTTGGTCCAGAACCCTCCAGATCGGTCAGAAAAAGATCGTAACCGGCATGGACAGGCCATACATAACCCTGGCTGCGGTCTGGACGTGGTGGGCATTCCTTGCCTGCCAAGTGGGTTGAGGCATACAGGATGCTTTCGCCATCGGGCAGGAAATAACCACAGGTCGTTACCCCATCACCTGTTGATATCATTTTCTGGTCCGAACCGTCAGCGTTCATTACATAGATCTGGTCGCAGCTTGCAGCGTTGCGGGTGGACTGGAATACCAGCTTGGTTCCATCGGGTGACCAGTAGCCTTCTGCATTCTGACCGCCAAAGGTCAATTGGTTAATATTTTCGAGGTAATTTCCTGGTTCAGAAGCCGATTCAGGAGTAGAGGGAACTTGCAAACAGCCTGCTGTGAACAGGCTTGTCAGCAGCAGAAAAGTATAGTATTTCATAAAACAATGTCTCCAGAACATTCTACTTCCAATTGCCCATATCAAGTGCCAATAGGGAACAAGGGTAGAATATGTAGCGTTTACTCAGATAATTACCTACAACTTGTTGAATTTTGCCGTCTTTTTGGGTAGGCTAGCTAAAACGTACTGGCGCATGAAAAAGAACTTCCAGAATGGGAACTACCCTGTGATCAGGTTTGGTGAAAACAGGACCCTTCTAACCCTCGACATATCCCTGGAGGCATGCTCTTGTTGAAGCTCAAGCAAGTTGACCTGTTCGGGTTCAAATCATTTTGCAACCGTGAGCGGCTGAGATTCACGGGCAATGGTATTGCAGTAGTTGTTGGCCCCAACGGTTGTGGAAAATCAAACATCTGTGATGCCATCAACTGGGTACTTGGTGCACAATCTGCGAAGTCACTTCGCGGTGCCCGTATGAATGATGTGATCTTCAACGGCACCCAACAGCGCTTCCCGGCGGGTCTTGCAACTGTTTCCATCGCCATGGTCGACCCGGGAGCAAGAAGGCGCAACCTGGAAATTCCGAGTAATGGTTCGGGCAGAAATGGGGCGTCGCACTCTCTAATTACAAGATATAGCAAGTCAGGCGAAATCACGGTGACCCGGAAGCTGTTCCGGAATGGTGACAGCCAGTACATCATCAATGGCAGGGTTGTCCGTTTGCGGGATGTGCATGAACTGTTCCTTGGTACTGGGCTGGGCCCCTATCATTACGCAATTATCGAGCAGGGTCGAATCGGGCAGTTGTTGAGTTCCCGTCCCCAGGACCGCCGCATGTTTATTGAAGAAGCGGCCGGAGTGACTCGTTTCAAGGTCAAGCGCAGGCAGTCGGAGTTCAAGCTCGCTAACGCCAGGCTGAACCTGGACCGTGTCCATGACATCCTGGAGGAGATTCGCAGGCAGGCGAACTCCCTGAAGCGACAGGCGGCGCAGGCAGAGAGATACGAGCGGTACAACAAGGAACTTCGTGAAGTTGTCTCCTTGATGTTTGTGAGTCGTTTCCATCGCATGGATACCGGGTGCCAACGTCTCAGGGCAGAGGTAAACCTGGCACAGAAAAAATTCATGCAAACACTGGCCAATGCAGAAAAGACCGACTCGGAACTGCAACAGAGGCGCAGACAGGAACAGTCCTGGGAATCACAACTTGAGTACTGGCGTGAAGAGTTGTCCGGTTTGCGAGTTGAAACGGAGCGGCTCCGGGAGCGACTGAGGCAACAGCTGAATACGATTGCAAGCAATGACAAGCTCGAACAGGAATCCATAACAGAGCTTGAATCGTTCTGCGAACGGCTGGTAGAACTTGAAAAGGGAATTTCAAATGAGCGACTGGAACTGGAAAATGTCGCATCGACAGTCCATGAACTTCGCGGCAAACTGGAAATCAAGAAACAGGAATACAGCACTGAAGAAGCAGAAATGGTCCGATTGCAGGAAGAGCGTAGTCACAGCAATGACCTTCTACTGCAGAACCTGGATGCAAAATCGCGTGTATCTTCCATGCTCAGCAAGCTGGAAGAGACATTGATAACCAAGAATCGTGAGTTGGCCGAATTCCACTCACAACGCTGTGTAGCAACCCATGAACTGCAAGAAGCAGAAATCCAGCGAGAGCTTCAGGATGAATGGTCTCAAAAGCTGAAGGCTCTCGATCAGCAAAACAGGGTGCGAAGCCTTGATCTCGCGCACCTGCTGTCAGAGCAGGCTGCAGAACTGGATGCAGCACAGAAGCAAATCCAGGTTCAAAGGGCAAAAGTCTCGGACTTAAAGGCACGCCGGGAATCGCTGCAGGATGTCCTCGCTCACAGAGCCTACACAAAAGATGCGGTCAAGGACCTCTTTGATGCTCTTGAAAGAAATCCGCATGAAAACTTTCGGCCGCTGGGTATATTGGCGGACTTGCTGGACGTTGCGGACGGATACGAAAAGATAACCGAGCAATTCTTGCGGGACGAACTGGAATACGTAGTGGTTGGCAGCTGGGATGAGGCTGATGAGGGCTTGAAGCTGGTGCGTGCCGAATCGGAGGGTGGGATCAGCTTTTTTGTTGATGCCCTGCTCGAAGCAGGTGGAAGCCAATCGGCAACCGGGTTTGAGGATCGTGTGCTTGGGAGACTTGCAGATCACATCCAGTTTGTGAAAAAGCCGAATGTTGCAGTGCATACCCTGCTTCCCAAGTTGCGTGGCAGTTATCTGGTTGAAGATGTGGAGAATGCGAAATCTCTGGCTGCAACACACCCCGGAAAGTACTTTTTGCTCCCTGACGGAACCTGGTATTGCGGTAACAGCGTTCATGTTGCCAGGAAAACCTCAAGCGGCCCGCTCATATTGAAGCAGCAGTTGCGTGATCTGGTTCCCCAACAGATGCAAGCAGCGCAGGAACTGCAACAACAGGAGCAAGTCATTGATGAGCTGGAATCGAAGCTAGAGCGAATGAATGATGAGATGGATCAAGTCCGAGGGAAGCTGCAAGACACGGAGAAACGGTTACTGGCTGTCACTCACGAACTGCAACGGGTTGAGGAAAGGAGCAGTGGTTTAAACAAGATAATCCTGGAGTCGGGGAACAGGCTCAAGGAGTTGGGAAGTGAACGGGATGTTTGTGCCCAGGAGCAGCTAAAGGGAAAATCCTCTCTGGCTAAGCTTGAAAATGCCTACAAAGATCTTCAACAAAGGCTGGAACACCTGAACGGGCAAATCAATGAAAAGAATGACCTGCTGGGTAAATTGCAGGAGAGTCGAACAATGCTTCAGACAGAAGAAGCTACTCTCGATGAAAGATACAAGGCACGCAAGACTTCCCTGGCAAATGCAGAAGCAAGTATTCGTGAGTTAAAGGTTCGCCAGAGAGCGGCCCGGCAAGAGATTGAAAACTGGCAGGCAGGCACTCTGCTCCTTAAAAATGACAACAAGGAACTTGAATTATCAATTGAGGATAAATCTAAACTGCAGGAAGGGTTCAAGAAACAGATTTCGCAAACATCACTGAACCTGCAAGAGTCCCGTGTTCAATCCGGGACACTGGAAGGTTCCATCAAGGAATTGAGAAATCAAGTTGAGTATGAACGCAGTGCAAGTTCCGCGAAACAGATCGAACTGGCTGGTATAGATGCCGATCTCAAGCATCTGAATGAAAGTTCCCTGTCCGATCTTGGCCAGCCAATCCAGGTTGTAGTGGAGCAGTTGCCAGCAAGCCTGACACGGGAAGAACTCTTCCGGGCGGAGGAAACCCACCAGAGCATCAAGGACAAGATTGACAAGATAGGACCGGTAAATATACTTGCTCTGAAAGAGTACAAGGAAACCAGTCAGCGGCAGGAATTCCTGGAAAACCAGCAGAACGACCTGATTGACTCCATCCGGCACACCAGGCAAGCCATCAAGGAGATTGAAAAGGCTACACGGGAACAATTCCAGGACGCATTCGATGCAATCAACACCAATTTCCGCCAAGTCTTCCATAAGTTGTTTGATGGTGGAGTCGGTGAGATGCAACTCACGGATCCCGAGAATGAAGAGGAATCGGGGATCGATATCGTTGCCCAGCCCCCGGGCAAGAAACTGCAGAATATCGCCTTGCTTTCCGGTGGCGAAAAGTCGATGACGGTCCTGGCCCTGTTAATGGCTACTTTCCGTTACAAGCCGAGTCCGTTCTGTATTCTGGATGAAGTTGATGCGCAACTTGATGAAGCAAACATCATTCGTTTCCGTCAGATGCTGCAGGAAATGTCACTGGAAACTCAATTCGTTGTGATCACCCACTCCATGACAACCATGGAGGTGGCGGACACCCTGTACGGGGTCTCGATGGGGGATGCAGGTGTTTCGAAACTTGTATCCGTGCGCTATGCAGATGCTCTCGAATCGGATCAACCGCAGAAAATCGAAGTCAGTGAGTCTGAGCCTGTCTTGGCGTAAGCTGTTGTTCAAGCAAGGCTGCGATTGGCAGCAAGGTTCGGTACCTTGCAGGCTCCTATAATCTAAGGGCGGGCTCAGGGCAACAGCTCTTTACAGAACCGCGACAGTTTTCCAGCAGTTAATTCCCATGAGCAAGACAACAGTTGCGATTCAAGGCGCTCACGGCGCCTTCAGTGAACAGGCCAGCCAGGATATCCTGCCCGGCTCGGAACTGCAGTTTACTTTTTGCGAGAAGTTCAAGGAAGTTTTTGAGTCCCTGAAGTCAGGGAAAGTGCAGTATGCGGTTGTTCCGATCGAGAATACACTACATGGTTCGGTTCATGAAAACTATGACCACTTGCTACGATACGAACCCGTGATCCTGGCAGAGACCACCGTGCGCATTGTGCACAACCTGATAGGTCGTCCAGAAGCTGAGTTTGAAGGGATTGAACGTGCCATTTCACACCCGGTCGCATTGGCACAGTGCCAGGATTTCTTCACCCTGAACACGGGAATCCGTGCTGAAAGCCACTACGACACGGGGGGCAGCGTGAAGACAGTCATGGCAGGAAGTGATGCCAGTCTGGCTGCAATCGCTTCAACTGCAGCTGCTGAGTATTACAAAGCAAAAATCCTGAAAGCATCAATTGAGGATGATCCCGAGAACTATACACGGTTTTTTCTCCTGGGAAGGGAGAAAGAAGGTGGCAGACGCTCTGACGGGCCTTTGAAAACATCCTTGGTTTTTGCAGTTAAAAATGTCTCGGGAGCGCTGTTCAAATGCATGAGTGCTTTTGCACTACGGGACATCAGCCTGACGAAGATTGAATCAAGGCCGCTCAAGGGCCGTCCGTTTGAGTATTTGTTCTATATGGATATCCTGGCGTCGCTTGATGAAGAGAATTGTGCAAATGCAATGAATCATTTGCGTGAGATGACTGAGTATACGGCTGTGTTGGGTTGTTATCCTCCGATGCAGAATACATCTTGAACTTGTGAATCAGAACAGGAAAGTGATTGGAAATGACTGACGAATCTATAAAACAATTATTGAGTGAATTGACTTCCGAGACCGGGGAGGAAACCCAGAGTAGAAAACTCAGGGAACATTTTTCAGCGGCTGACTTGAAGGGTGGCAGTGCTGTTGCAGGCCATTTGGGTAATTTTGTCTGGGCAGTGGAGTCTGCCAGGAAACCGCATCTTTATATCAATGACGCACCAACGACTGCCCTCAAGCAACTGCCTGGCGATCTGTGGATATATCAAAGCCGTCGGATGAGGACTGGGACATCGCACGCTCACTATTACAGGGTCGACGGTAAAATCCTCGGCGACAAGCGATTCGACACGGCGGCATACGGCCAGGATTCCTATCCACAGGAGGGTGTTTCGAAGGGCAAGCTTTCCGAGGAACTGATCCATGAGAGCCCGACGTACGGTGGCTGGGAGGTGTCGTACTGGGTGTATGCCTCTCCAGGTGTGGACCCCGGCAAGCCCTCTGCAGCAATGGTCTGGCAGGACGGACATCGCTTTCTTGAACGGGACCAGCGTTCGAGGATCATGACCGTTGTGGAAAACCTGGAGCAGCAGAAAAAAGTACCACCAATGGTGCTCATCATGATTGCTCCGGGGATCATCGGGGATCACGATAATGCAGCGTCCTATGCTCCACGCGAGATTGGCCACATGCGCAGTGTTCTTTACGACACCTTCAATGACGACTATAACAAGATGGTTTTCGACGAAATCTTCCCGAAGGTCGATCAGATGTATCGCTTGCGGCAGGATGGCTACAGTCGTGGCATTGGCGGTCAGTCCTCAGGTGGCATCTGCTCCCTGAACTCGGCCTGGTTCCGGCCACATGCGATGAGCAGGGTGCTATCAAGAATTGGCAGTTATGGAAGTATCCAGTGGCGGTACGGACAGCAGAATCCCAGGAACGGCTACCCGCAGGGGCGCTTTGGGGTCGAGGATCCCGCAGAAATGCTTGATGGTGGCAATATTTGGCCATTCCTGATCCGCAAGCGTGACAGGAAAAATATCAGGATATGGCTGCAGGATGGCAGCTATGATCTTGAGAATTCTCACGGAAGCTGGCCTTTGCAAAACATCCAGTTGGCCAACTCGCTGAAGATGAAGGAATATGATTACAAGTTCAGTTTTGGCAATGCCCAGCACAACCAGCAGCATGGTAATGCCGAGTTGCCTGAGTCCATGACCTGGCTCTGGCGTGATTATGACCCAATGATGACTTCCCAGGATTATGTAATGGGTACTGCCGAGCATTCCAAGCCTTACTACCGTGTGGGCATCGTGAATCGTTAACAGGAACTAATTAATTGGAATATGACTGGAATGCCTGAATTGGTTACCATAAGGCAACATTGATTCTTACAGGAGGAACTCTTATGTCGCTTGATGCAACACGTCGTTCATTTTTCAGTGGAATGTTTGGCAGTGCAGCAGCTGTAGCCATGGCACAGCAGGCACTCGCCCAGCAAGACAGCCCGAACGGTCTGCCGACTCGTCGGCTTGGTCGAACCAATGAACAGGTTTCAATACTGTGCCTGGGAGGCTGGCACATTGGAGCTGTTGAGAACAAGGATGAAGCAGTCAGGATCATGCATGCTGCGCTTGAAGAAGGCCTGACGTTCTTTGACAACGCCTGGGACTATCACGACGGTGGGTCAGAGGAAATCATGGGTCGGGCGCTCTCTGCACCGGGCAAGCGTGACAAGGCCTTCCTGATGACCAAGAATTGTGAAAGGGATTATGAAGGTTCCATGCGGAACCTGGAGCAAAGCCTGAGGCGCCTGAAGACCGATCGACTGGACTTGTGGCAGTTTCACGAGATGGTTTATGACTCGGACCCGGACTGGGTAATGGAAAAGGGTGGACTCAAGGCTGCACTGGAGGCCCAGAAGGCAGGGAAGGTGCGCTACATCGGGTTTACTGGACACAAGGATCCACACATCCATATCAAGATGCTCAACAAGCCCTATGACTGGGCAACTGCCCAGATGCCCTTGAATGTCATGGATGCGCATTACCGAAGTTTCCAGAAGGAAGTTGTCCCGGTATGCCTGGCACGGGATGTTGGCGTGATTGGGATGAAGAGCCTTGGAGGGGGTTCCCCGAAAGGTCAAATCCCGACTCATACAGAAGTTAGCCACGAACAGTGCCGCCGCTATGCCCTCAGCTTGCCGGCAGCAACCGTCGTGGTTGGAATTCTTTCGATGGAAGAACTCCAGGCAGAAATCAGGATTGCCCGCGATTTCAAGCCCATGAGTGATGAACAAAAAACGGTACTAGTGTCGAGTGTTGTGGATGAAGCAGGTGATGGTCGCCATGAAATGTTCAAGTCGACCCAAATATATGACGGGGCAGTACACCGTAAGCAGCATGGCTTTGCTGTCTAGGTTTTTAAGGTAATTCCTGCTGGAGCTAACCAGCAGGAAAGTTCAATGGGCCGATACCCAGATCGGTGAACTCCAGGCGACCTGTTTGTCACGGTCAGCCTGGCGCACTCGAAGATAGAAGAAGTCGGCTTCTTCTCTTGGGAGTTCACTGTCCTGGTACTCGAAGTCCACTGCTTTTGTGCCTGGAGTTTGACGGTAAACCCGTTGGTTGTTCTTGACTATTTCGACTTCTGCAAGTGCATCAGTCCCTTTGACATGAATGCGGAAGGTTGGATTTCCCGAGATTGCAACTTCATCACCCATGAGGTATTCCTGGTTGCCTTCGACCAGCCGGAAATCAACAATGATGTTGTCAGTTGCACCGTAGGTGTGCCTGGAACGGATAGCCTTGAAAAGCCCGAGTCTTGAGTTTTCTTCAGCAATGAGCAGGGAATAGGCTGTATGAACACCCAGGTGATCCGAACTGGCCTGTACACCCAGACGGTATCCTTTGTCCCAGGCCACCGAAACCATGCCATCCGGCCTGTAGCCACCAAACTGCTTTTGTATTTCATCATCAGGTGCTGAGCGCCAGCAGCCTTCACATTCGTAGCTGTTCCTGTCGCTCTGGTAGATTTCAACAATCGGTTCAACCTCGGGATCATAATCCGCCCAGTCGGTCCCCATGTCCGTTCCGGATGTATGTGGCATGGCTATCCCGTTGTACTTGCGCAAATAGGCAAAAAACCGTTCTGCTCCCTGTCTTGCGTAATTTGAGTTGGGCGCCCATTCATAATGCTGGTAATCCAGGATGGGATTGCCACGGTATGGAAAGATTACATTGCGGTGCCCGTTGGGATATTTGATGGAACGCTCATAGCCAAACATCGGGACAAACGAAGAACCGACCCGAAAAATGTCTGCATATTTCTGGCTACGGAACCAGTCATATTCATCTGCGACACCGAAGTTGTGTTCGGTAACAGCCAGGAAGTCGAGGGCCCCCGGGTCAATGGCATAGCGGTAAGTGTCTTCCAAGGATCCATCGCTGTAGCCATCCCAGGAAATCTCTGTATGACGGTGCATATCACCACGGTAAATCTTGTATCGCTTGCCACCGAGTTCATAGACATAATCTCGAATACGGGCAACATCCTGTTCATCATTTGGGTGCACTGGTTCATCAGCTGCCATCTCCCTGCGGGGACGGTTTGGTGGTTGCCGGGCCGCTTTAACAGGCGGCAACTGAAAAGCTTGCAGGCTGTGATCACTGGCTGAACCTGAAATGCTTGGTAGCCGTGCCGCAAACACGTCAGGCATCATGCTGACAAAATCGCGGAAGTTACGGCGGTCTGTTGGATAGGTTGTAACAAGTTGTCCTGACGAATCCCTGGCAACTTCAATCCGCATGTCTGTCCGGCCTGTCGAGTATGGAAACAGCAGGCTTTCCGACCACTTGTCCCCGCCGTAATAGCTGCCATGAATTTCCCAGAGCGCATGGTGTGAAGGCGTCCGCCAGTAGACGTTGTGCTGCATCGGGCGACGATGCCGGAACAGTACCCAGACACGGTTGGACCCATCTACAGCAACCTGGGGGTATTCGTAGAAGTTGTTGCCAGGTCCTGCATCCGGCAGGGATGATTCAAGGCTTGTGGCAGGTGCTACAAGCCGACCATTGTCAAAAACAGCCATCCGAATGTTTCTGGAGTTGTACAGTCCCGTTCCATTTGCTTGGATATCAAAGGGATAGCCCCAGTCCTTGCCCCAGTTCACACCGGATTCATGCCAGGCCATCCAGACACGATTGGACTGATCGGATGCAAGAGTGATGTAAGCTTCAAACCGACCTGTTCCGGCAACGGCTTGTGGTGGTGCCCAGCTTTGTCCGGCCTTGTGCGACAGGTAAACGTCATAGCCTGTTGCTTCGCTGTATTGATCCCATCCCACATAGAGTGTGTCTTTATCATCGATTGTGATGGAAGGCTCCCAGCAATTTCCTGCCTGAGGGTTGCTGATGCGTTGTTCTTCGCTCCAACCAGAATCTACGTTGTAGCTTCTGTGGAAAATGGCAAAACGGTTGCCACGTGCACCCTGCCAGACCAAGTGGAGGCGGCCGGTTGAATCCCTTAGAACCTTGTGATGGATGTCGGGTTGGGCTGCGTCTGTGATGCGTGTAGTTGATCCCCAGACTTCTCCATCAAACGCACGCCCATACAGGTCCCAGTTGCCCTTGACCTGTTCTGACCAGAAAACCCAGATCTTGCCTTCAGCGTCTTCGGTGACTGCTGTCCGATACACATCACCATTCTGTTGGCTGACAGCATGGGGCGAGTGTTCTGTGCTGCTCCCTGACCGGGGAGAATGCGGTCAGCATATATGCGATCTGTATCCCCGGAGAAGCCACTGTAGGCTACCCAGATCGTGCCTTCCTGAGTCACGGCAATGGAGGGGAAGTCATTGTCTGTCAGGCGTATATTATTCTTGCGTGACCCGCCACGTCCGATCAGCATGGGCAGTGGAGATAGTGAAACAGAGACACGCCCATTCAGGTAGTTCATGTTGCCCGTGTCAGGGATGTCAGCCAATTGCAATTCGAAGCGACCTTGGTTGGTCTGGAATGCGATACGGGTAGTAGGTGAGCCGTTCAGGAAGACATAGAATCGCGGGGACAGATACGTATCAGGCGGTAAATCCTCAAGTATATCCTTGTCGTGGTTCCTGCGTGAGAATGCAAATGCAGGGCGTGTCGACATCTCCCATCTTCTTGGCGGATGAATGATATCGCCGATACCCATCTCGTACCCAATCAGTTCGATGAGTACCCCATCAGAGACTTCCAGTGTTCCGTCCCAACTTGTCTTGGTCTTGTCTCCAATTCCGAACGTTACAAACAGTGCATGACTGGCCTGGCTGGGTGGGTTGCGAAGTGTCGTCTGTGTCGATGACTGGCTTAGTAACACCATCGCAGTAAAAACTGTAGTGACAAGGATTTGCTGGTGAATACGAAGTATGGAATTACGCATCAGGAAAGCCATGAGCATAGCATGTGAATTGTTCTGGAAATGAGGTCCTGGAAGCAGGCTGAAGCTACGCCGTACAAACTTCAGCTCGCACCCTTACCGCTTAAAACCAGAGGCACTGACAGCAACAGGATCTTCAAATCCAGCAAGAGTGACCAGTTGTCAATGTATTCAAGATCGAGTTGCATCCAGCGTTCAAAATCCAGAGAATCCCTACCGTGAAGTGCCCACAGGCATGTCAGTCCTGGTCGCATGCGCAGTCGCCGACGTTGCCAGATCTCGTAATGGTCGACTTCTGCAGGCAAGGCAGGTCTCGGGCCAACAAACGACATCTCGCCCTTGAGCACGTTCCAGAACTGTGGCCACTCATCTATGGAAAAGCGCCGTAGAAGCCGACCGATAGCTGTCAGACGCGGGTCATTGCCCATCTTGAACGCGGGACCATCCTTTTCGTTCAGGTGTTCAAGCCCTGCACGCAGGAGTTCGGCATTGTCAACCATCGAACGGAACTTGTAGAAATTGAAAGTCCTGCCATTCAGCCCGCAACGCTGTTGCTTGAAAATGACCGGACCTTTGGAACTCAGTTTTACAAGTAACCCAACAAGAAGCATGGGCAATGCCAGGAGTAGCAGTGCAAGGGCGGCAAAGACCATATCGAGAATCCGTTTCAATATCAAATGGGGTTCACTGCTTGGAGTTATCGAGAAAGTAAGCAGTGGCCTGTCCCCAAAGTGCTCAAAGTGGATGTGGCTATGGATATGGGGAAAAAAATCAGTGGATACCCGTGTCTTGACACCATGCTCATCGCAGAGTAAAAAGCTGTTCTCCAGTTTCTGGAGTTGTTCCGTGGAAACAACAAAAATAACTTCATCGATTGCTCGCTCTGCAAGCAATTTCGGAAGTGCTTGTAGCGGTTTCCTGTTGAATGAGCTGGAGTCGGTTGTTGGTGTTTGAAGTGGGTTACCACAATCAACAAGTGCCAGCAACCGGATTCCCAGATGTTTCTCAGCCTGGAGTTCGTTACATATCCTGATTGCAGGGTCCCCGTCTCCAACAACAACAAATGTTGTAATGACACCGAATATACGTCTCATGATGCCAGTCATCTTCCTTGCCAGGATGCGCTGGAGTAACTGGAATCCAGTCATGTAAACAAAGAAAAGCGCAATGAACATTCGGCTGATCGGTACATCAAGATTCAGCAGGTACAGAAATGCCAGCAGCCCAATCAAGGTGGTCAGGATCTGCTTGCATGTTGAAAGAACTGCTCCCAGAGTTGACTGGGTTGAGAGTTTGGAATAGACCCCAAGGCCCAATCCCGACCCGACTATGCCCAGTAACAGCATGCCGAGTAGTAGTGTTTTTGTTTCCTGAGTAATGAAGAACTCCCGCATGGGCAAGATAATTCGTGTCTGATAAGCAGTTTCGAACGCTACGAAGGTCAGAAATGCGTCTGTGACTGTAAACAGCAGGGCTGCACGTTGCTTGTGTCGTTCAAACATCAGGAATCCATCCAGTCAGAAAAAGGCAGTTGCCTTGATTAGCGTTGCATAATACAAGATATGAGCAACAAACCGTCCGAAGCCTCGGCCCTTGATCGCAGTAAAGCCGAAAAGGTTCGTGTTGTGCAAATGGAGAATTACAGTGAGCAGTACGCCAACAGTGTGCAGGTAAACGTCAACATCTGGGATTTCTTTCTCCAGTTTGGGCGTTTGAAGCTTAGCAGTACGAAAGAGGTCATCATTGACGTTTTCCAGGGTGTTTACATGAGCCCCCAACAGGCCAAGGCCCTGCACCTGGTACTTTCCCAGAACATAGCGCAATATGAGTCTACCTTTGGGGAGATCAAGATTGATAATCCTGGCAGGCAAACAGGAGATCGGGCAGATTTGGTGCAGTGAATCCGAGTAGTAGAGCAATCATTAGCAATGAGAACAGGTAGTACGCATTGATCCTACGCCTGTTTGAGCAGAATTTTGGGAGTGGATCCCAAGTCTGGACCCTGAGTACAGCGCACAGGTTGCATGCTGCAAGAACTACTAGTAGCAATGGCGGCGAAAAGCCCTCCAGCCAGCAGGAACGCGGCGATCAAGCAGCATTCAGCGACCGAACCTAGAGCGCACGGAGCATCGATCGTGAGAGGAGAACGAAGACTTCGCATCCGAGCCGCGGATTTGAGTACGCTGTCCGTGCCGGGATGGCCAAAACGGAAATCCCAGTCTACAGGCGTGGCCACAAGTGTTTTTGACGGGCCACTGGCTACTGCCTTCGTGCTCAGCCGGTTTTACTGTTCGCCTTTTAACCTGTCAAGCTTTTCCATAGGTGGGGAAATCGGTGATGCTTGCGTTCGGTTTTCTTCAGTTCATAAGAAGTCCCGCCTGTAGATCATATGATCTATTCTTAGGAATCATGGGCTTAGAGCCCCGCTCAGAGGGAGCAGTCCGCGTCTTCCGTGGAGGCCGCGTTGGGATCTTGATCGCGTTGCCTTTGTTCGGCGCCTTGTTGGCCTCGTGTACTGTCCGATCCGCCCAAAGCTACGTGCATTTCTCGACGCCAACGCCGCTCAGAGACTAGGAGACGCTGATTCTTGGTTTTATGGGGGGACGGGATTCCTGGCACAATACGGAAGTCGGTGTGGGGTGGATGGCTCAGAGGTTGCGCGATCACCACTTGCCGGGAGTGCATGTAGAAACCGTCGAGAACAGGAAACGGGACCTGGCCGTTCGCCTGGTGCGCGAATCGCTGGACCTTAACGGCGACGGCCGCCTCCAGAAGGTCGAACGATCGAACGCCAGGATAATCATTTACGGACAGAGTTTTGGTGGAGCCGCCGTCGTCAAGTTCGCGCGGCAACTATACGCCCTCCGCATTCCTGTCCTACTGACCGTCCAGGTGGACAGTGTCGGACTGAACGATTCCGCGATTCCTCCGAACGTGCTCCGCGCCGCGAACCTGTATCAGGACAACGGATGGTTGATACGAGGCGAAGCTCCGATCCAGGCCCGGGGCCCGGAACGTACTGAGATACTGGGAAACTTTCGCTTCGACTACGACGGTTCGAACATCGACCTGTCCCACTTGCCGTGGCACAAGACGCTCGGGCGCGTAGCGCATGCCAGGATGGGCCGCGACCCGGCCGTCTGGCGGAAAGTGGAAGAGCTTATTCTCGGCGTTCTATAACGGTGTTAAGGATTGAACAACATCCTGGAGCAGTACCATCGAGCGATCAAGTGCGTCAACGTCGATTTGCCGGTCCCAGAAGCGCGATTCTCGGTGCGGCGGAAAAGCTCCATCGGCATCCGGCGGTAGTGCTTTCGGGGACAGTCACCGGGATTCTCGCCCATTCACATCATGGTGAGTCACTGATTCGTCGAAGGCGCGAATCGCAGTGACTCCCCCTCCGGTTGTGAGTTTCACGAAAGAGAACCGTGGGGAAAAAGGCGCTACGGCGGGTGGTACACTTATTATGCCTGAGTGGCACTTAGGGGGAACACCACCGCGTATTTGTGTAGGGGTCGCAAGCAAATGGCCAGCTCAAGTACATTGGACCCTCGACAAAGTTTGTGCCGTGCAAGCGTAAGGTATCTTGCTTTGGCCGCGGCTTGGGTGCTTTGTCTCAGTGGAGTTCCGCAGCCGTCCGGCAAGGCGGCGCAGGCCGCTTCGCCGCCGGTTTCCGCCGAGCGGGTTGATTTCAGCCGGGATATCCGTCCCATACTGGCGGACAAGTGCTTTGCCTGTCACGGGCCCGACGCCCCAAACAACCTGAGCCCTCTCCGGTTTGACTCCGAGGCCCATGCGCTGGCCGACCTGGGCGACGGGCGCCGCGCGATTGTCCGGGGCAATCCCGAGCAGAGTGAGCTCGTGCGGCGAATCACCGCCCAGGAGACTTCAGTCCGCATGCCTCCGGCGTATTCCGGCCGCCAGCTCACCCAACAGGAAATTGAACGTCTGACCGAATGGATTGCTCAAGGCGCGCCCTGGAAGCAGCATTGGGCCTTCACGCAGCCTGTCCGCCGGCCGGCGCCACCGGTAAGGAACGAAGGTTGGGTGCGCAATGCCATTGATTCTTTCGTGCTGGCCAGCTTGGAACGAGAAGGCTGGCAGCCATCTCCCGAGGCTGACCGCACCACGTTGATTCGCCGTGTCACGCTCGACCTCACGGGGTTGCCGCCGACTCCGAAGGAAGTCGATGATTTCCTGGCGGACTCGGGGCCGAACGCCTACGAAAAGGTTGTGGACCTCTTGCTTGCTTCCCCGTGCTACGGTGAGCGGCTGGCCTCGTACTGGCTCGACGCGGCCCGTTACGCCGATACCAACGGCTATCAAATCGACGGCGAGCGGGAGATGTGGCGCTGGCGTGATTGGGTCATCGGAGCTTTCAATCGCAACCTGCCCTTCGATCAATTTGTCATCGAGCAACTCGCCGGCGACCTGCTCCCGAACCCTTCCATGGAGCAGCGCATCGCCACCGGGTTCAACCGCAACCACCGCGGGAACGCCGAGGACGGCCTAGTGCCCGAGGAGTTTGCGGTTGAGTACGTGGTCGACCGTGTCGACACCGTTTCCACGGTGTTTTTGGGCCTGACGATGGGCTGCGCGCGGTGCCACAACCACAAGTTCGATCCGTTCACGCAGAAGGAATACTATCAGCTCTTTGCCTATTTCAATAGGGGATTATATCCAATGATTGACAAGGGGACTATATACGAAACTCCCGAACTCAGGCCTGCGTCGCCTGTTCCTATAATTATGCACTTGACACAAGACAGACAGGGTAACAGCGTGGCGGGATAGTAAAGCAATCCATTCAGGATATATTAGGACGTTTTATAGAAACAGTGCTAGAATGCAGTGGTGATCACAAGAGGCGGGCGAGGCAGGCCAGAGCCGGGGATCGAAAATACGATAGCCGGTTTCCGATGCTGTGCCGATCAGCCCGCCTCGCCCTAACCGTCCTAGGAACGGCTGACCGGAAGTATAACAAGTCACCTAACTTGTTATATTTTGTAGGAGGCGGGCAATGACGGAAATGGACGCTATTATTGCAATCCTTAGTGTCGGTACGGTCTTGGGGGGTATCATCCTGCGAGGGCACTCTCAGCTCCACCGGGACATCGGTACGCTTCGAGAGGACGTTGGCCGCCTTCGAGAGCGCATGGCTCGCTTGGAGGGCCTGTTCGATGGGTTCACTAAAAGGCCCAAGGAGTTGGAGTGAAATGGAGAGTAGCTAATGGAACACCTTGAAAGAGAAATTGCCTTCTTCAAGACAAAACAGTCGGAACTTGCCAGGGATCATCACGGGAAGTTCGTTGTGATCCATGCGGAGTCGATGGCGGGATTCTACGGCTCCGATCTGGAAGCTTACACGGAAGCCCGCAAGAAGATGGGAACAAAGACATTTCTGATTCGTCAGTGTGTCCGCCCAGAGGAAGAGATTCACCACACGTTCCACTCACGATTTGCATAGCAGCAGACCGTCCGTTCAGTAATGCCAGAACTGAACCCAACGGCTCTGACGCTCCGGAGTCCTGAGAACAATCGAGTCTTCGCGTCCGATGTTGGGGTCTGCGAGGCGTTTGATCCGCAGTCCGGCCTGGATCATCCGCCAACAGGTCAATACATAGGGATCTGGGACACCGGGGCTACGGGATCGGTGATCACCGGGAAGGTCGTCACCGATCTCAAGCTGCAATCGATAGACAGGGTTCCAGTAGGGACAGCAAAGGGAATCCGGCCTTCCGATGTCTACCTTGTGAACATCCTTCTGCCGAGCAATGTTGGGTTCAAGGCTTTGCGTGTCACCGAGGCGGATCTGGCCGGTGCCGATGTCTTGATTGGAATGGACATCATCTGCTTGGGAGATTTCGCGATCACGCACGAGGAAGAGGGAAATGGCGTCTTGGTAATGAGCTACCGCACTCCGCCGAACACCCATCGGACGATTGATTTCGTGAAGGAGATAAACCTTAGAAGACCGCTGGAGAAGAGCGGGGCCGAGCGGTCGGGACGCAGGAAGGGGAAGCGAACGAAGAGGGACCAGCGAGGCTGATAAATCGTGCTGGCGCTTGTGTTACGTGACGAATTGCTGAAACAGGCTAGGCAACCAAGCGGACGGCACGATTCCCAACCATGAGTGAGTAACTGTCTCCACGGTCAGACGGCTCGCTTCCCTCGATCTTGAAGGCGTTGACTTCCCGCTGTGATCCGTCGATGAATGTGATACGTATTTTGTTGTCAATCATTGGATATAATCCCCTTTCAATAGCGTTCCCGAGGACGGACGGTTCAGCAACTTCGGCAACGCGGCACCTTGGATCCTTGCGCCCACGCGGGAGCAGCAACAAGAGCTACAGCGCCTGGAAGGGGAGATGGCCTCGGCCCAGCGGCGGCTAGGAGATCTTCTGGGAGAGGCAGCGCCCATGCAACGGCGCTGGGAGCAGGCGCTCTCCGGCTCTCCAGCCCGCCACTGGTTCCCCGCCGACGACTTGCTTGTGCATCAACCATTCAACCAGGACGCCGGCCTGGTGGTGAACGAAGATAGCGATTCTAAAGAACCCGAAGAGCCGTCTGATGAAGAGGCCAAGGAGGAGCGGGAAACCGCCCCGGCCGGTTTTCAGAACGGCTCGCCCCGGTACGCCGCCTCGCCGCTCGGCCAGGCTGTCGTGTTCGACGGCAACCTGGTGTTCGACGCGGGCGATGTGGCCAGCTTCGACTACCGCGACCGCCTGCACGATTTCAAGGACCGCTTTTCGATTTCGGCCTGGTTCTATCCGGAGTCCGAAAACAGCGGCGCCATCGTCACGCGCATGAGGGACAACATCACCGAGCAGGAGAACGGCTTGCCCAAAGGACGCGGCTTTGGCGTGTTTTTCATCAACGGCAAGGTGCATTTCAACCTTGTCGGAGTTTGGGCTGACGACTCGTTTCGAGTTGAAACCCAGGACACGCTGCCGGTCAAGCAGTGGCATCACGTGGTCGCGATGTTCGACAGCCTGCAGCCACATGAGAAGGTCCAGCTCTACGTCGACGGGAAGAGGCAAGAGCTCAAGATCAACAACGGCCGCCTATTCCGGCAGTTCAGCGTCGGAGGTGGGCGTCTTCTCATCGGTGGTGGCGGCGGGCCGGAATGGCGCTTCCAAGGGCTAATCGATGAAGTCCGGGTCTATAACACTCTGCTCGAGCCCGAAGAGGCAGTTGTCCTGGCTTGTGCGGAGCCGATTTCCTGGATCGCTGGAATATCAGCGTCGGCACGGAGCGCAGGGCAACGGCTGAAGTTGCGCAATGCTTTCCTGGAGGAAGCGGCGCCTGTCGCCGCTCAACAAGAGTGGACCAAGTTGCGCGCGCTCCAGCAAGAGAAATTCCGGCTCGAGACCGCGCTTCCCACGGTGATGGTCATGCAGGAACTGCCGGAGCCGCGGTCGGCCCACTTGCTTCGCCGCGGTTCCTACGACGCGCCTGGAGAAAAGGTCGAGCGCGGCGTCCCGGCTGTTTTACCGCCCATGCCCAGGGATGCGCCCAAGAACCGCCTAGGTCTGGCCCGCTGGCTCGTCAGTGGGGAGAATCCGCTCACCGCGCGCGTAACCGCCAACCGCCTGTGGCAGATGCTTTTCGGCGTTGGGTTGGTGAAGACTGCTGGAGACTTCGGCGTCCAGGGGGAACTCCCGTCGCATCCCGAACTGCTGGACTGGCTGGCGATGGAATTCCAGGAAAACGGCTGGAACGTCAAAGGGCTTCTGAAGACCATGGTGACGAGTGCGACCTACCGCCAATCGTCAAGATCCACACCCGAGCAGTTGCAGCGCGATCCCGACAACCGTTTGCTGGTGCGTGGCCCGCGCCTGCGCCTGCCTGCCGAAATGATCCGCGATCAGGCGCTGTTCATCTCGGGCCTGCTGGTCGAAGAACTCGGCGGCCCTTCGGTGAAACCCTATCAGCCCGAGGGTCTTTTGAATGACATGGTCTTCTCCAATATGACCGAGTACGCCCAGGAAGAAGGCGAAGACCTGTGGCGGCGGAGTCTTTATACATATTGGAAGCGAACGGTCATGCCGCCTGCCATGCAGGTGTTCGACGCTTCCTCACGCGAAATACTGCCAGGTGCGCGAGACGCGCACCAACACGCCGCTCCAGGCCTTGAATCTCATGAACGACGTCACCTACGTCGAATCCGCCAGAATGCTTGCCCAGCGCATGTTGCGCGAGGGCGGTGCCACGCCTGAAGACCGCCTCGGATTCGGATTTCGCCTGGCGGCGGGGCGTGTGCCGGATGAGGGAGAAAGGCAGGTGCTGCTGAGCAGCCTCGAAACGCAGCTCGTATATTTCCAGAGCCATCCGGAGGCGGCAACGGGGCTGCTAGCCGTGGGCGAGAGGCGCAGCGATCCGAGGCTGGAGGCTGAGGAACTGGCGGCTTGCGCGGTTGTCGGCAGTCTGATTCTCAATCTCGACGAGGTGATTACCAAGCAATGAAACCCGTCATCTTCGACCCCATCGACGACTATCGCCTCTCGCTCACACGGAGGCACTTTTTCGGCCGATGCGGCTTGGGTATCGGCACAGCCGCATTGGCGTCTCTGTTGAATGAAGAGGGACGTGCGGCGACCGGAGAAGAGAGCGACGGGCTCGGACTTCCGGGTTTGCCGCACTTCGCACCGAAGGCCAAGCGGGTGATCTACCTGTTCCAGTCAGGCGGCCCCTCGCAGTTGGATCTTTTCGATCACAAACCACAGTTGGAGAAACATCGCGGCGAGGATCTGCCCGAGTCCGTGCGCGGCGAGCAACGGCTGACGGGGATGACCGCTCATCAATCCAGCTTCCCGACGGCTCCTTCGATCTACAAGTTCGCGCAACACGGCGAATCGGGCGTAACCCTGAGCGAGTTGCTACCACACACGGCGAAAATCGCGGATGATCTCTGCTTCATCAAATCGATGCACACCGAGCAGATCAACCACGATCCTGCGGTCACCTTCTCTCTCACTGGATTTCAACTGGCCGGCCGGCCAAGCATGGGCTCTTGGATCACCTACGGGCTGGGCAGCGAGAACAAGGACCTGCCCGCTTTTGTGGTCATGATTTCGTTGGGCGCCGTCAGCGACCAGCCGCTATACGACCGCTTGTGGGGCAGCGGCTTTTTGCCGTCACGCCATCAGGGGGTGAAATTCTACAACGGCCCCGACCCGGTGCTCTATCTCTCGAATCCCCCGGGGATTAATGCGGAAGTGCGCCGCCGCTTTCTCGACGACCTGGCCGAGTTGAATCAGAAGAACGCCGAGAAGTTCGGCGACCCCGAAATCCTCTCCCGGGTCGCTCAATACGAGCTGGCCTATCGGATGCAGGCGTCCGTTCCCGAGCTGGCGGATCTCTCCACCGAATCGGAACAGACCCTGGCGCGCTACGGCCCCGACGCCGGCAATTCGGGCACCTACGCCGCCAACTGCATCCTGGCACGGCGGTTGGCCGAGCGCGGCGTGCGCTTCATCCAGTTGTTCCACCGCGGCTGGGACCACCACAACAACTGCCCCGAACGCATTACCAGCCAATGCAGTGACACCGACCAACCGACAGCCGCGCTGATTCAGGACTTGAAAGACCGTGGGCTATACGAGGATACGCTGATCATCTGGGGCGGGGAATTCGGCCGGACTGTCTACTCCCAGGGAACACTCACCGAGGACAACTATGGCCGCGACCACCATCCCCGCTGCTTCACGGTTTGGCTGGCGGGCGGCGGTATCCGAGGCGGGCAGACGATTGGGGAAACCGACGACTTCAGCTACAACATTGCGAAGGATCCGGTTTCGGTCTATGACCTCAACGCCACGATTCTGCACTGCCTGGGTGTGGATCACACGCGGCTGACCTACAAGTTTCAAGGGCGCTATTCCCGCCTAACGGATGTGCACGGCACGGTTTTGAGACGAGCCTTGGCGTGAAACCCTCGGTTCATTTGAAAGTTGCAACACATCCCTCCGGGGAGTCGCTCTGCCGGGGCGCGCAGGTCGGTGACGATGTGCTCGTGCATCAGCGTGACGCCCAGTTGGTCCACTGCAACCGGTCCTGTGACCGTGTGGACCACGCCGCGCTCCGGTGTGGTGGCCCGTGCAGGTGCATGCGCTGATGCGATGGCGGTGGCGGCGCTTGCCCCAACCGACTGCTAGAATCCGCGCCGGGTCGTGCTATATTCCAGGTTCCCCTCGCTCCGGTGCGTCACGAGGGCATCATAGCGCGGTCACTCCCGACAGGCAGGATTGCCTGTCCTACTTCAGCAAACCCATGGAGCAGCTCGGTCTTGACCTTGCCCCGGCCCGGCAGATCTTCACAGTCTCGGAGCTGACCGAAGTCGTCCGGCCGCTGCTCGAAGACACCTTCGGCCTGATCTGGAGATCTCGCCGCGCTTCATCATCGCTGCCGTCGAGCGCGCGGCTGCTCTCCGCCCTCTACATGGTTTTGTCGTTTCCCAACAGCGAACCGGGCGAAGTGACGGCAAGCCTGCCCGGCCCGGGGGCAAGGGCGCCGCATGTTGGATTTCTGGAAGGGTCCTACGCGCCCTGCGACATGGCGATGTAGGTGAAGAACGCGCCCAGCGCGCTTGAAACAGCGTCTTAGTGCATTGCTCTTCGGAGCCGTAGTGGCCAAGAAAGTCGGGAAGACTGAGGCCTTTCTGAAATTGAACGGTGTTGCGTCGAAAAGATAAAATCCTTATAAATCAACGAATTACGATTTCTTCGATATTGCACATCAAGGGCTGAGACTCACACGTAATCAGGAACACAATTGATTGTGTTTTATGCAGGTCTTGGCGATTCGTTACTGTTGCGATAACCAGTAGAGGCCATTAACTGCAAGCATTGCCTGCACTAAGTTGTGCTTGCATACCGAGAAGTCGTCGGGAGAAGTAATTATTTCCAGAGCCCTGCAATTCAGTTGCACACTAAATCCATGCAATATCTCCTGGAGTATGTCCTGTTGCCTTGGTTCATCCAGATTACAACCTGAAAGCTCAAGGTCCTCAATCACATATCCGTGATCGGAGAGCAAGAAAATGCCATCCTCTCTTGTAATGTAAATCCGAAGATAGTCGTTGTGGCGGTCGAGGTATGGAGTTGTGATTTCTACAAAGTTTTCGACAATGCGAAACTCGGTTTCCTGATTGAGCCAGTTCCAATATCCAGTTGTTAGGACTTGTACATCCTTGATCATGTGCAATCAGGCAGATTCACTGCCGGATAGGACCTCAAACGCCTTTTCAAGAAATGGATCCTTGGGTTTTTCTTCAGTAGATGGGTTTTCAGAATCTTGTTGTAATTGGTTGTGATACCGTCGCAACTCCTGCGGTGAAATGGCATGATCAGGCGAGACCCCTTCTTGGTGGATCACATCACCCTCTGGCCCGTAGTATTTAGCGATTGAGAGGATTAACGCTGCTCCATCCTCAAGCAGGATGGTGTCCTGTTTGGCAGCCAGTCCCAGGCTTTTTTCGCCAACAATTTCACCACGCTGGTTTTTCTGAATTGCAGCGGCTGCAATCTCAGCACCCCCTGTAGTGGGTCGGTTAATCAGCACAACAAGTGGCAAGGTGGTTATTTTCGACTCTGCGTCTGCTAGGATAGTTTTCTCTGAAAACTTCTGCCCTTTCAGTGCTACGACAGTGCCACTATCAAGAAACAGATTGGCTAGGTCAATTCCAGCCTCCGGGGAGCCACCGGCATTTCCTCGCAGATCCAGGATGATTTTCCTGGCTCCGTCAGCTTCAAGCTTCTTGATGGCTGTGGATGTTTGTTGAATGTGAACTGGACTCAGCACATCTGTGTCGACGTATCCAATGTCCTGGTGCAGCATTCGGAAATCCACGTCAGGAAGTGTAATGACAGTCCGTTCAAGGGTGTGCTCAACAGGTAAGTCGTAGTCAGTTACTGGTCGAATCATCACAGTGAGACTGCTGCCTGGCTCACCACTAAGCTTGGTATGCAGGTGAGCCGTTGACATGACCCGGGTGCTCATACCATCAATGGCGTCGATAAGATCATCCGTCTGAATTCCCGCTTGATCAGCAGGGGAACCCGGCAGTACTGCAAGTATGCTGGTGTAGTTGCCCTGCTTGTGAACAACCATACCACTGGACAGTCCAGTGCCATTGTCGGAATTCTTGCTCGCCATCTGGTACTCGCTGAATTGTTCTGCGGTCAGGTAGCTCGAGAGGGGGTCGAGGTATTCCACAAGTCCTTGCAGTGCCCCTTGGGTGACCTTTGGGATATCAGGCTCTTCAACATAATCGCTTTTGATTCTTGCCAGGACTTCGGTGTAGACAGCCAAGGGCCGGTAGGCACCTTCCTGCTCTTCACTTTTACCAAGTACGGCACCGATCACCATCAGGATGGTGAGCAGGAACGAACTGCATATAACCGTGAATTTAAAGCGGGATCCCATAAAGCCTCTTCATGATAACAACGCTACCTTATGAACGAAGTGATTACTCTTCAGATTCAGGTGGTGTAATTGCCAGTGGTAATAACTCACAGGCAGGATAGTTCAGGAAAGCATGAGCCACTCGGTCAGTCGAACGAGAACGATTGTGATGGCAATACCACCAGCTGGTGGATCGACATGAGTGTCCCCGTGATGGTGAAAAATGCGGGAAAAGCCTTCTCCTGCAAAAGCTCCGATTATTCCGAATGCTGACCCAAGTAACAGGTTGTCTGCAACCAGTGCCGCTGCAGCAGCAGGGAGTGCAATATGGTGTGTAACTGGAACCTTCAGTCCAAACTGGGCGAATATCAGAGACGAAGCAGCAATACCGAACCCCAGGACTCCCCCTCCTCTGTCAATGCCCAGTGACAAGGCAATAAAGGCAGAAACAAGACCGACTCCCAAGCCAATCGTCAGGAGTTGCCCGGGATTTTGCTGGTGAGGCACCCAGTTCACGTTTTCATCCGGTTTGAATTGCCTGGAGATTAAACTACTGCGGCCAAACAGCAGCCTAGCGATCATTGCCGAGACCACTACACTCAGGGCGATCGTATCGGTCCAGTTCGTTAGGCCAAGGACTTGCCAAAAGACATTGAGAAGGTAGCCAACGATCCCGAAACAGCCACCGACAACAAGCACATCCGGCCTGTTGAGTCCCATGAGGGAAGTTGCAATATCGCGCCCGCTACTGATCAGTCCTTGTTTACTGGCATATGCTGTGGCTGCAACTCCGCCAGCAAATGCGATATGGGGACCAAAGATCGAACCGAAGGCTACATCGCTGAGCAATTCCTGGCCGCCACCTGCCATCGCCACAGCCACACCGAGCATGACTAGCAGACCCGTAAAGATGAAGGAGGGCAGCGTGCCGATTGCTGCAGCGAATATTCCACCCCCAAAGGCTGCCAGAAGTACTGTCCAGTCCAGGATCATGATAATGTTTGAAGCCTTACCGTTGAGTCGATTTCACAAGTAACAGCTTCTATGAACCAAGGGACAGGAAAAACTGCGTGCCATAGACAGGTTTGACCAAATCTTCAAGCAAGCTCTGGAGAGCTTCCGGGTCGTTCAGGATATCCGCCTTTGTTGTATCTACAATCATCACGTCAGCTGCCTTGTAGTGTTCAAAGAAATGGTCAAAGGCACGAACAGCGCCTTCGATATAGGCCTTGGTATATCCTGTAACCGTTTTACCGCTCGTTGTCAGGCGTTTGCTGAGGATTTCGGGAGTTGACTTGAGATAAACGACAAGATCCGGAACCGGCAGTTGCTTCTTGAAGTTCTGGTAGTAGGAATTGTAGACAGAAATCTCATCGTCATTCAGGTTGAGGTAGGCGAATAGCTTGTCCCTCTCGATCATGTAATCGGCCACAATTGGCATGCGTGATTGCTCAATGTTCGCAGCCAGGAGTTGCTGGCAGCGTTCGAACAGGAAGTGCATTTGCGTGAGGAAGGCTGCTCCTGAGCGATTCATAAAGAAACTTTCAAGATGCGGATTATCCTGTTTTTCCAGTATTTTACGGGCACGGATACTTTCAGAAAGGGCTTCAGCAAGTCGGCTCTTCCCGACAGTCAATGGTCCTTCGATAGCAATGTAATGGGGTGCGTTTCTCAAGATGGTTATTCCTCAGAATTTCAGTGTGGGTTGCGGGTTCCGTGGAGGGTTGATGCCGAAGTACTCAAATGCTGCGATCGTGCCAACCCGCCCCCGAGGAGTACGATCCAGGAATCCCAGTTGTATCAGGTAAGGTTCATAAACTTCCTCGATAGTATTCGCATCCTCACCTACTGAGGCTGAGATCGTGTTGATCCCGACGGGGCCGCCAGAATATTTGTCGAGTATTGTTTCCATCAACTTGCGGTCGATTTCGTCCAGTCCAAGGGGGTCAACTTCCAGCATATTCAGTGCAGTGCAGGCGATTTTGTGGACAATCCGCCCATCAGCACGGACATCCGAATAGTCCCGGACCCTGCGAAGCAACCGATTGGCTATTCTTGGGGTGCCTCGGGAGCGACGTGCAATTTCCCTGGCTGCCTGCTGATCGATTTTTATGTGGAGTATCCTTGCCGAACGAAATACGATCTTGGTCAGGTCTTCCTCGCCATAAGGATTGAGGCGCAGGATGATGCCAAAGCGGGTACGTAATGGAGCGCTGATCAGCCCTTGCCTGGTCGTTGCTCCAATTGCAGTAAACGCTTTTATGGGAACCGAGTGCATGCGGGCTCCCGGCCCGGTACCAATGACCAAGTCGACACGGAAGTCTTCTAGGGCAGAGAACAGCATCTCCTCGACATCTGGCAACAAGCGGTGAATCTCATCAATAAAGAAGACTTGACGACTGTTCATGGTCGTCAGGATTCCGGTGAGGTCCAGCTTCTTTTGCAGCACGGTGCCAGCCGTATAGTCGGCTCGTACGTTCAATTCATTGGCAACAATGGTGGCAAGTGTAGTCTTGCCAAGACCCGGTGGACCGTATAGCAGGATATGGTCGAGTGCTTCTTCGCGTTTGCGGGCAGCCTCAATGGAGATTGAGAGATTCTCCCGGAGGCTATTCTGTCCGATAAATTCATGCAGTGTCTGTGGTCGTAAAGTGACATCAGACTGCTGGTCTTCTTCTTGCGATGCAGACGTAACGATACGATCTTTGGCCATGATGGCGCTTACTAACCCTGGATCAGCTTCATAGCTTCGCGGAAAAGGCTTTCAAACTCAGCAGGGGTGCCTTCCTGGCGAGCTTTCATCACACATTTTTGAGCCATTTCAGGCATGGAACCCAAGTTGACCAGTACAGAAATGACATCTTCCTCGACTGTTGCAGTGAGATCGTCCTTCGACAGGTCACCAGCACCCAGGATATCCAGATTGTTTTTCAATTCTAGGACAATTCGCTCACCGGTTTTTTTGCCTACGCCTGGGATGCGAGTAAGTTTTGTAACATCTCCGGTTTGAATGGCAATCATGAGCTCATCACTGGAAAGGCCGGACAAAATTGTCAGTGCAAGCTTTGGCCCGATCCCTCCGACCTGGATAAATTTCTCGAACAGCTGCTTGTCTCTTGGGTTGTGGAAGCCGAACAGGGCCAGAATATTTTCCCGCATGTGTGTATGGATGTAGAGCATGACTTCATCCCCGGGTTGGCCGATCCTCGAGTAGGTTTCAATCGGAATGGCGACTTGATAGCCCACGCCTCCGACATCCAGCACAACTGTGCTGGTCTGTTTCTCAAGTACTGTTCCTCGTAGCTGGGCAATCATGATTTGTGTGGGATTATCACCGTAGTGAACCAACTTGTCCCTGATCTTCTGCTAGTTGCATGTTCGCATGAATGATACGGGTGTCTTCAGGGCCGTATTCCAGGGTGATTTCTATCCGTTCGCCTGGAAGTTGCTGAGTAAATTTTTCACCCCACTCGATCAGCACAACAGATTCATCATCCAGCAGGTCTGCAAGCCCCAAGGTCTCAAGTTCAGGGATGGTGTTCAGGCGATACAGGTCCAGGTGGTAAACCGTGGGGTTCCCCTTGTATTCGTGTACCAGTGAAAATGTCGGGCTGGTCACCTCATCAGCCTTGGCGGATCCAAATGCAGCGATGATGCCCTTGGCAAGAGTGGTTTTTCCAACACCCAATTCACCACGTAGCAGGATGATGGCAGGGGACTGCACTCCAGCTGCAATCCTGAACCCAAGGGCAATTGTTTCCTGGGATGAATGTGTCTCAACCGTCATGTTCCCAGTGATTGGAAGGCTTCCGGCAAGTGATTCAAGCAGTCGGTTGCAAGCATCCCGTGTTCCCCTGTTTCCTGGCAGGCGATCTCGCCAGCAAGGCCGTGCAGATAGACAGCCGCAGCTAGCACTTGCAGTACCGGCTGTTCAGGGAATTGTCCCAGGAAGGCAGCCAGGATGCCTGTCAGAATGTCGCCGGAACCTGCTGTGGCCATACCGGGCGTTCCTGTTGGATTGACGACAACATCCCCATCCGGGATGCAATCAGAGTCCGGTGTCCCTTGAGGATCAGATACACCTGATGCCTGGTGGAGTATTGCCTTGCAGTCTGAACGCGATTTTGCTGGATTTCTTCCGTGTCTTGATTTACCAGTCGTGACATCTCACCCGGGTGAGGGGTCAGGACCGTGATTGCTGTGCGCGGTGCAATGGTGCAGTTCTTCAAGGCTGCAAGACCGTCTGCATCAATGACCAATGGCAAAGGGCAGCACTGGATGACCTTATGGACGAGCTCGAGATTCCTGGCAGAAGTCCCTATCCCTGGCCCGATGGCAACGGATGTCTTGCCATAAAACCAGTGTTCATCGAAGGATGACGGATCCATTGTTCCGTCTGCAAGTTCACTGGCAGGTTCTATCATCAACTCTGGACTGATGGCCAAGATAGAACTTGTTGCACTCTGCGAAGTAACGACTGTGGTTAGACCGGCTCCTGCCTTCAAGGCGGAAATCCCGGTCATTGCAATAGCACCGGGTTTTGAGCTTGATCCCCCGATTGCCAGGACGTGGCCGTAAGTTCCCTTGTGAGAAGAAGGATTACGGGGTTTCAGGAAGCGGGAGACATCGCTGTGTGTATTGAGCAGAAGCCGTGGGCCGGGCAGGGTATCAAGCACCGAGTCAGCAATCCCGATACGAGCGATGACGAGGTTTCCAAGATGCTCACAGGCAGGTGGAAATACCTGGCTGATCTTGGGTGTTGTAAAGCTGACAGTGCACTCGACCTGCATGCATTTCCCGGTTAACTCCCCCGTATCGGAGCCCAAACCGGAGGGCATGTCCACGGCTACTACACTGGCATTCCGGTATAGCCGGTTGACATCAGCGATGACCTTGGCAGCGATACCATGTGGCGCTCCATGGACTCCTGTCCCCAGGATTGCGTCAACAATCAGGGATGGAGCAATGAGCCTGTTACGTAATGCCCGCCACTCTTCGGGAGTGGCAGATGTCTCGGGATGGAAATCCTGTGCCACCAGTGCTTGCCAATTCACTGCTGTATCTCCTGTAAGCTGGTCCGGATCAGCAAGCAACACGACCTGCATGTTGATATCCGGCTTTTGCAGCAGCAGTTGCCTGGCGACTGCGAGGCCGTCTCCACCGTTATTGCCCTTGCCGCATAGAACCAGGATGCTTCCCTGATCAACCGGTTGGTAACGTTCCAGCAACTCGCGTGTGACAGCACTGGCTGCATTCTCCATCAGCAGTAACCCGGGCACACCGTGATCCTCAATGGTTGCGCGGTCTGCCTCGCGCATCTCGGCTGCTGTGAGGATCCGGTGCATCAGCCCTGAAGCTCGGACTCCAATTGTTCGAGATGGTCGTTCTCACCCATCACAACTAGTATGTCTCCTGCTTCAATACAGGTGTCTCCCTTTGGATTCAGACGCATGGTTCCTTCTGACTTGGAGATTGCCAGCACCATGATGTCCAGCCGTTGCGGTAGCTGGATTACATCCAGTGCCTTGCCTGCGAGATCACTTTTGTGTCCGACACTGAACTGCCGGATATCACTGTCCATGTCGGTACCCTGCATATCTGCGGCAATGTCAATGAAGCTCAGTACTTGTGGACTGATCAGGGCTTGTGCCAGACGGTGTCCCACGTACTTGTATGGTGAGAAAACGACTTCAGCACCTGCCCTTTTGAGTTTGGGATGGGCTTCAGGATTGGTTGCTCGAGCGGCAACTGGCAATGCCGGGTTCAACCCCTTGGCAGTCAGTACCACATAGACGTTTTGCGCGTCGTCGCCAATTGCAGCCACCAGTCCCTTGGCACGCTTGGCACCGGCGTTTAGCAAGGTTGTGTCGAGGGAGGCATTGTCAACAATTGTCGGGATGTTCTTCTCCTGAGCAAAGGCTGTTCGTGACTCGGATTTATCCACGGCAACGATTGGTTGCCCCTGATTGAGCAGTTCGTCGATGACTCCCTGTCCTACACGGCCAAGACCGCAAACAATGTAGTGGTCGGACATTTTTTTGATCATTCGCTTTGTTTTCCTTATTCCAAAGTAGTTAAATATTTCAAGCTTGAAAATCAGGTCATCTATGACTCCCAATATGATAAAAACAACAGTGAATCCGCTGAGCAGCAGGATGGCATTGAAGATGCGGCCTGATTGACTCAGTGGGATGGTCTCTGCATAACCCACCGTTGTTAGCGTGATCAGGGCCATGTAGAAACTATCAAACAGGCTCTCGCCTTCAATCAGGTAAAATCCCAGTGTCCCCAACATCAAGATAGTAGAGACGATCAGGAAGAGTAAGAAGATGATCCGTAAGGGACGTATGCTCTTGGTCAGGTCTTTCATCTTCTTCGTATAACCAGCATCGTCATATCATCCTGCAGAGTTGTATCACCAGTCCATGCGAGTACTTCAGACATGACATTCTCAATGATTTCAGTGGGGGTCTGATTCACATTGCGGGTAATCGTTTCGCAGAGCCGTGCTATACCGAATTCCTGTTGTGAGGCGTTTTCGGGTTCAGATACTCCATCTGTAAAGGCCACCAATGTATCTCCGGGTTGGAAATCAATGCTTGTTGCTGTGTAAGTGGCATCGGCAAAGGTCCCAATGATCATGCCGTTTATTTCAAGCTCCGAGATACTGCCGTTCCTTAGCAGCAACGGAGGCAGGTGCCCGGCATTGGAGTAGACAAGTTGTTCGGACTGGTCGTTGTATGTCCCGAAAAACAGGGTAGAAAATTTTTCGGGCGTTGTCTGTTCATAGAGTTGGCGGTTTGTCTGGCTGACGAGCATAGCAGTTGCATCAGCAAGCGGCTGGCTTCCGTTGGTATGAAACTGGACAAGTTGAGCGCGAACGATTGAGTGCAGGGTGGCCATCACTAGTGCAGCAGAGATCCCCTTGCCGGATACATCCCCGAAGCAGATTGCCATGCTGTGATCGTCAAGCCTGACGTAATCATAAAAGTCCCCGGACACACTTCGAGCAGGCCGACAGACTCCCAGAACTTCCAGGTTGCCGATTTTCGGCGGAGAGGAGGGGAAGAGTCGGGCTTACACTTCACGGGCAATTTCAAGCTCTGCCTCAAGTTGCTGGTGCTTCCTGGAATCCTCAATCAATTGCTCGAGCGAGACCGTCATTGAGTTGAAAGATCGAGAAAGGTCTCCGATCTGGTCACTACCTGTATGGGGAATTCGGTATCTGAAATCACCCCTGTTGATGTGTTGGGTACCGATGTACAGGTTGTGAACTGCCCGGGTCAGGGTACGGGTCAGGAAGATTGCGATGAACAGTGCAACAAGCAGGTTGGCAAGGAATGCGATTGACAATGCGTAACCCAATTTGACAACAAGCTGGTACATGCCTGATGACTGGTTATCAAAGATCTTGGCCCATAAAGCTGAGGGGCGTGTCTGAAGAACGTAGGTTGTCTGGGTGACTGCATCAGTGTTTGAATCCAGTACCTCCGACTGGATCGGCCAGATGATTTTCCAGTCCAGTGGATGCGCTGGAGGTGGCAACCCGGAATCGCCGGAGGGGACAGTCAGTTCGAACTCTGGAGTTGGCAACCCGAGTCCACTAGACTCCCAATCTAATCCGGAAACTTCCAGAATGCCCAGTCCAGGCAGGAGTTGATTTAAAAGTGGGCCAGTTACGGGAACACTCAGCAAGACACGATTGTGCAGGGTTTCATCTACGGACAAGGCCGTTAACCAAACTTGCTGATCCTTGCGAACAAGGGGGTTTGACCTGGAAAGATTTGACAATTGAATGCTGGGTGCATCCCCAGCTGTATAGGCCTTCCTTGATCCTGCAATTTGGGTCTGGATACCTAGCCCCGGGTATTCTGAAACGGCAGAGGCGCTTATACGTGTGAAGAAGTCAGTCCTTTCTGTGTCGGAAAGACCTTGGATCTGCCACAAGAGTGCGTCGGCAGTTGCTTGGAGGCGTTCTGTATATTGCGTGATCTGCATAGTGACCATGTAAGCGGTTAATGGGCTGAATAACAGTAAGATGCCCCACATCACGAGCATTGCTCCGAGTGAGATGGGCAACACCCCGATGAAGAAAAAAACGGCTAACATGCGATGGCGCACGCGCCAGAGGAATTTGTGTACAACTCATTGGGCGACCTGTACAAGTCGGTAACTGAGGGACAGGCCACTAATAATCAGTAGCGCAGGGACAGGCAGAACTGGGTCAGGGCGGTCACCGCCCCCCAAACCAGTTGCACGGGCCATAACAGCAAACAAGCAACAGCTAACCCGAACAGCACTTGTTCCAGCCTGTTGAGCTTGAACTTTGAAATCCTCATGCGAGTTACTTAATTGTAGGAGCCTGTCCCTGCTGTCAATCAGGAACCATGCTGCAAACCAAGTGGATCCATAAGCAAGACAAATAGTCAGGAGTGATCGGACAAGTCATGAGATCACTGGTTTGAAAAGGGTCATTCGGTTCTATTCCGGTTGGGAACTTGCCATGTTCCCGGCTTTTATTCTGGAACGTTACAATACACTGAGTTGGTGATGCTCTGGTTGTGGAAAAGCAATGTAATTCAATCACAGGTCCTTACGTCCTGCCTAGCCGGGTGTGCTTTTATTCTCGGAATCCCGTTTGCGCTTTCTGCACAGCGTGTTCTTCTTCTTGATCTGGACACGGTTGTCCATCCCCTGACCCAGGAAATCATCACTGAGGGCCTGCAACAGGCAGAAGAAGCGGGTGATGCTGCGGTCATACTGCGGTTGAATACACCTGGTGGTTCACTACAGTCGACCCAGGAAATTGTGCAGGCAATCCTTGCATCGGATGTCCCGGTAATTGCTTACGTCACTCCCAGTGGGGGCCATGCGGCCTCAGCAGGGTTCATTATCCTGGTTGCGGCCGATGTTGCCGCTATGTCGCCTGGCACAAACACCGGGGCGGCTACACCTGTTCTTGCCATGGGCGGTGAAATTGAAGGCACGATGAAACAGAAGATCGAGAATGATACTGCGGCATCGTTGCGTGCAGTTACAGACAAGCGCGGGCGCAACAGCGAACTGGCTGTGGAGGCGGTTCTTGAAAGCAAGTCCTACACTGAACAGGATGCCCTGGAATCGAACCTGATCGAATTCATTGCTACCGATGTTGAGGATCTTTTGAAGCAACTGGATGGCAAGTCGATTGTCCGTTTTGATGGTTCGCAACAAGAACTTTCGCTTGCCGGTGCTGTGACCTATAACTATGTCCCCAATGTCCGGCAGAAAGTCCTCCTGCCACTGATTAATCCAAGCCTTGCCCTGCTGGTTCTTGTGCTGGGACTGGTTGGTGTCTACATCGAATTTTCGAATCCCGGGTTGATTTTCCCCGGTGTGATGGGAGGAATCCTGGCCATCCTGGGGCTGATGGCACTATCGCTGTTACCCATCAACCTGGCAGGGGTTGCCTTGATGTTTCTTGCACTAACTTTCTTTGTGATTGAAGCGATGACGCCAACACATGGCATTTTAGCCACTGGCGGTGTAATCGCAATGATCCTTGGGATTGTCATTCTGGTTGATACTGATGTTCCCGAACTGCAGATCGGTTGGGGAGCGGCATTTGCAATCACGCTTCCGTTTGCAGCAATTAGTGTTTTTTTACTGCAACTGGCAATCCGATCATTCAAGTTCAAGGCTGCCAGCGGTACTGAGGCCATGATCGGGGAAATCGGCCAGACCAGGAGTGCCCTTGATCCTGAGGGGACTGTTTTTGTGCATGGTGAACTCTGGAATGCGTGTGCAGCCAGCAAAATCGATCAGTGTCAAAAGGTCCGGGTCGTATCCGTTGATGGCATGCAGTTGTTCGTGGAGCCATTTGGGACTGCAGATAGCAATATTCTTCCTGATGGTGGTTTGCCGACAAATGACGTGGCTGGAACGTTTCAGAACAGAGCCTCAGGATGAAATCATTATTTGTATCGCATTTTCTTGGAAGCTGGATTCAGTAGATGTGTATACCTGGCAGGATCAATGGCTTGCCTGCGAGTTCTTTTAAAAAACGCCAGTTTTTGGCGTATAGTTAATTCAGATTGGAGTAAATTATGAATCCCGTTTTCTTGATCATTCTTTTGATTGTCGGTTTGTATTTGATCAATAGCATCAAAATTTTGCAGGAATATGAAAGAGGGGTCATCTTCAGGCTGGGACGGCTGATGCCCACCCCTAAAGGGCCAGGCGTGATTCTGGTCTTTCGGCCATTGGATCGTATGGTACGGATGCAGATGAGACTGGAAACACTGGAAGTTCCCTCACAGGATGTCGTGACACGTGACAATGTCACTGTCAAGGTCAGTGCGGTGGTCTTTTTCCGCGTAATGGATGCAGCGAAAGCAGTGGTTGAGGTTGCTCACTACGTGCATGCAACTTCCCAACTGGCACAGACCAGGCTGCGTTCGGTACTGGGCGAGGCTGATCTCGACACGTTACTGAGTGAGCGCGAAAAGCTTAACTCCCGGCTGCAGTCGACACTCGATGAGAATACAGGCTCATGGGGGATCAAGGTACAGGCTGTTGAAGTGAAACATGTAGACTTACCCGAGCAGATGATCCGAGCCATTGCCCGTCAAGCCGAAGCTGAGCGGGAAAGACGCGCCAAGATCATTCATGCTGAAGGTGAGCGGCAAGCCGCCAGCAAGTTGACGGAAGCTGCAAAAGAGTTAAGTACGCAACCTGCATCGATCACCCTGCGTTACCTGCAGACCTTGACGGAAATCGGGACAGAGAAGAACACCACGGTCGTCTTGCCCCTTCCGGTTGATTTGTTCCATGGTGTTGCCAGTTGGGCACAAAAACAGCACAATATTACCGCAGAGTCCGAGGATTCATAAATCTCAGTCTTAAGGCTAGTTGATCAATGGGTTGACCAAGAGTGTATTGCAGCTACTGGCTAATCCAGGATCAATGCCAGGATGGAGCGTATCGACCTGAATGTTTTTGTAATTGCTGTTTTGAGTTAGCAGCATTCTGCAGGACATGTCAATGAGTCCCTACCAGGATTACGAGAATGCCAACAAAGAGAGGTAGTGAGGTCGAAGTAGTCTTCAGTTTTCGACATCTGCTTGGCGTTGCATTCGTAGCTACACTAGTTCTGTCTGTGATTTTTGTATGGGGATATTCGCAGGGGTACAACAGCGGCGAACTGGGTGAGCCCAGCTTGTTTGCTTTTCTTGACACGGAGGCACAGCAGCAAGATGGGGCATTCAAGATTCCAGACATACTGCTTAATCTTGATGAGCTGAACCAGGACCTGACAGCCAGTGCCGGGAACCTGCAAGAAACAAAAGAAGAGCCACAAGTGGATACAGTCGCAACTGCGCAAGCTGACACCGGTGAGAACCCGACTCCAGCTTCGACTCGAACTGACAAACCAAAGCCCACTGTCAGGGTTGTGACTACCACCGAGGATGCTTCCAGCCCCGGGCAGCAACAACGTACTTCTGCTGCAACCAAGCCATCAACTCCAGCCACCGTAGAACCCCCTGCAGAACGAACATCAAAACCTCCCAAAAGCTTGTATTACCAAGTGGCTGCACTGCGAGTAGCCAGGAATGCCAAGGACCTGGCAGACTGGCTCCGGAATGAAGGGTTGCCGGCGAGAATCCAACCCAATTCCAGGGATGGTTTTTTTCGGGTAGTTGTTGGTCCGTTCAGCAATTCTGCGGAAGCAGAGACTGTCAGAAACAAGCTCAGCAGGGATGGCTTCAAGCTAATGGCACGCCGTTTCTAGCTGGAAACCCCGTCTGAAAGTTGATGAGAAGATCAGGACACAGTCAGCCTCGAAGGTTTTGCAGTAGGAAATCTTCAACAGTTTGATCTTCGAACGCTTTTAAACGGAACTTCACGGCAGGTTCAAGCCGTGTTTATTGCGCAACTTGTTGCGTTCACTGGCTTTTGCCTTTCCTGGCGCCACTCTCAACCTGTCACGGTTATGGAAACAGTCTGTTGCGGTTCGACTCTCAGCAGGTCGAAGGCCCGGCGCTGGAGTTGGGTTGGGTTGGTGGCAATGGTGGAGAGGTCCCCCAGCAGGGTCGCGAAGCTGTGCACGGGAAAGCCGTCCGGCGTGGTCTTGCTGGCGGCCTTGCGCTGGGCGTGTCCCGCTGGGCCCGTGCCGCGGCCGGGTCGTCATCCTGGAACAGCAGCGGAGCCAGCCGCCGCCGCATGTGCCATTCCACGTAATAGGTCAGCATGCACAGGAAGACATGGCCGCGCACGTGGCTCTCGCTGTAGACGTGGATCGGGCGGATCCGCAGGTGATCCTTGCTCGTGCGGAAGGCGCGTTCCACGCCCGAGAGGCTCTTGTACGCCTCCACGGCGGCCTCGGCCGCTAGGTCGGGCAGGCTGGTGCGAATGGCATACAAGCCGTCGAGCCGGGCCTCGGCCGCGATCCCCGCCAGGATGCGCTCGGTGGCCTGCAGCAGTTCCTCGCGCTTGCGACGGCGCTCCGCCCGCAGGCGCGGGTTCAGGCACAGCAGGAGCCGCTCGCCGGGGAAGTCCTCGCTGGTGATCTCGGCGACGGCAGCCGGGACCAGGCTGTCGGCCGCCAGCTTGCGCAAGTGCTTGGATGTCAAGGCGGAGATCCAGTCCAGACCGGCCGGCTGCAGGTCCTCGCGGATACGGGCCGTGGTGAGCATGCCGCGGTCGCCGACCAGCGCGATGCGGGCGATGCCGAAACGCTTGCGGATCCGCTCCACCTGCCGTCCCACCGTGGTCGGATCGGCCGTGTTCCCGGGAAACACCTCGACCGCCAGGGGGCAGCCGTCGGCCGCGCACAGCAGCCCGAACACGATCTGCTGCTTGCCCTGCTTGCCGTCCCGGTTGTAGCCGAAGGCGGCCAGCGGGCAGAGCCGCCCCTCCAGATAGCTCGAGCTCACGCCGTAGAGGATCAGGGTGGCGCCCTTGAGGTGCCGGTTGGCGAGGCTGGTCTGGACCCACTTCTGGCGGGCGAGCAGCCAGTCGAGCATGGCGAGCATCTCGTTGCCCGCGACGGGGCCGAGATCGAGCAGGGCGCCGAGGCTGGAGTCGGCCGTTTCCGGCGAGAGTCGTCACGCAGTGGCGAGCTTGGAGTCCGGGGCGAGCACGAGGTCGCGTTCGCGGCTGCGGCTGCGATGCAAGATGGCGGGTTTGTTGGCGCGGTTGGGGATAATTTCGACGTGGAAGGAAACGGGCGAGTGTTATGGGAACACTACAGGCAGTGTATCAGATCATAAAATCAATTGTAGCAAGAAATAAAGGAAATATTTCAGTGGCCTGAGTTATGGGAACAAAATACCAGTTACAGGGCCCTTGAAGTGGGAAGAAGCCCTTTGGCTTCAACGAGTTATCGGCCAATCAGACTTCGTGAAGTTCCGTTTAAAATCAACGGAATATAAGACCTAAAAAAGTTTGGTAATACAAACCAAGCGTCACTTGGGCTTGCTGTTACTGTTGGGTTGTCGTTCCATTCGAATTTTGAATCAGTCATCATGATCAGGGAGTGAAACTGGATTGATCTTCAATTTGTAATCGAGTGGATCTAGTTTCAGATGGGTTTCCTGGACAATTGTTGCCATGGTCACCGCATTAGCCAATGCAGTAAAGTCGGCAGCCAGGTATCTATGCGTTCCCAGGCCAAAGGGGCGAACACCCCAGGTTGCTTGTGTGCATAGCTCCAGCCGTGTGGCGTTCAAGATCGAAATGCTCCGTCGCAGGAAAAATTCTGGAAAGTAATGAGGCACTGTTGTTGTGACAATGACTTGTTAAGCGGCAGGGACACTGTAGCCTTCGAATTCAAAAGAGTTGATTACCATACGTGTAAGTTCTGGTGTGATCGGGTGCATACGGAATGCTTCCATCGCAATAAGGTGGGTGACATCAAGCTTGCGCAATGCTCAAGGAGAAGACGTCCCGTATTCGAAGAGTACAGCTACTTCTATTGTCATCTGCTGCAATAAATTTGGCTTTTTCAGCAATGCATAGAGCAAGAAAGCGCAAGTGTTAAGACCGATGAGTTGTACTATTTACCGATACAGAATGTAGTGAAAATCTGTTCCAGAATATCGTCCATGGTCGTGCTACCAGTGATTGCATCAAGTGGTTGTAGTGCTTCATAGAGATCAAGCAGTAACATCTCATGCGGAACCTGCTGATTTGTAGCCTCGGTTGCTTTGTCAAGTGCCAGTAGAGATTCACGTAGCAGGCGTTCTTGACGGATATTGGTTACGAATGAACCTTCCTGCATCGTATCCAGGCCAGAAAGTGCATATTCCCGGATCTTGTTGCGCAGATTTTCAATCCCGAAACCAGTCTTAGCTGAGACTTTTATTGTCGGGATGTTGCCTTGATAGCTTTCATCAAGATCCTGCTTGTTTCCAACCAGTAGTGGAGAGGACGACTTCTTGGCCTGTTCCCACAGGGCATGGTCCTCATTAGTTGCTTGTTGGGACAGATCCACGACAACAAGGGCGCAGTCTGCACCAGCCAGGGATTGCCAGGAACGCTGGACTCCCTCCGACTCAACAGAATCAGGCGTTGTACGGATACCGGCGGTGTCAATGAGCTCAACAGGAATGCCTTCGAATGAAGCAGATTCGCTGATCACGTCTCGCGTCGTTCCTGCAACTTCATGGACAATCGCCCTGTTGCTTTCCAGCAGGCAATTAAAAAGGCTTGACTTGCCAACATTCGGCCGACCTAGTATTGCCAGTTTGAAGCCATCACGAACAATCTTGCCAATCTCGAATCCCTTGGCTAGCCTTGTGACCCTCTCCCGGACAGATTCAAGTTTTTCCAGTATATCTGGCCCGCTTGCAACGGCGATATCGTCCTCTGCAAAATCGATCCCTGCTTCCAGCATTGAGATGAGTTCAACAAGCTTTTGCTTGACATGGCGCAGCTCGGCTGAGAGAGCCCCGCTTGTCTGTCTGGCTGCAATGTGTGCCTGGTACAGCGTTGTAGAGTCAATTAGATCCTTGACAGCTTCGGCCTGCACGAGATCCATGCGTCCGTTGAGATAGGCTCGGCGTGTAAACTCACCAGGTTCAGCCAGCCGAGCCCCCAGTTCAAGTGCCCGTTCAATTGTGTAGTGCAGGACGGGAAGGGAGCCATGACAGGATATTTCAACAACATCCTCGCCGGTATAACTTGCTGGCCCCGCAAACAGGGTAACCAGAACCTGGTCGAGGGTTTCATGCTGGTCGTTGATCAGATTCCCCAAAATAGCTGTGCGTGGTTGGAATCGCTGTTTGGGAACAAGAGAGTTTGTGATGCTGACAGCCTGCGGTCCAGACAACCGGATGATCCCGATAGCGGACCGGCCTCTTGCCGTGGATAAAGCAACAATCGTATCGTCACCGATTGCGGCGGAAAGGTTTGGATTAATTGGCGGCAAGGCGTTGGAATGGCCTTAAGAGGCCTGTTTGATTTCCCAAAGCTAGTCTGGATTATTCCTGGGCATCACGACGGTATAGCGTCGTGGGGGTATCCCTTCAGATGTTGTAGTAATTTCATCTACATCACGAAGTGCAACGTGGATGATGCGCCGTTCGCGGGAAGTCATGGGGTTGAACTCGAATCGCTTGCCGGTTCTCTTGACCCGTTCTGCAGCCTTCAGGGCACTCGTACGTAGTTCCTTGATGCGATGCAGGCGGTACTCATTAGAGTCGAAATTGAGCCTGTAGCGGTCTTCATGAGGGACACCTAGTGTCTCAAGTGTCAGGTGTTCAAGCGCAAGCAATAGCTCACCACGTCGATTCAGCAGGAGATCAGTGTCATCTCCATCAAAGTCAACCGCAATATCGGGGCCAATGGACGCCTCTTTCTGTTCAACTTCGTAGATCTCATAGTTGAGATCCAGATCGGCAGCATCTAGCAGGGGATCAAGAAAATTCTCGATTTCAAGGCCTATTGAATCAACCTTCCATTCGAATTTGGGCATGGCAAAATTCATTGTTCCTTACAGCCAGACTTGATCTTAATGGCTCCGTTTCTTGTTTCGTCCCCTGGAGTGAGGGGTATCAATTTGCAACTGTTCAATAGGCAGCTTATTAAGTATCAACTGTTGTCCGACTCCTACGCAATTGCTGGTGAGCCAGTATAGCACCAGACCCGCCTGGAACTGATAGAAAATAAAGCCGAAAAGCAGTGGCATGAATTTCATCATTTTTGCCTGGACAGCATCAGCTGTCGGGTTTGGTGTCAGGGACTGGGACCAGAACTGTGTAGCAACCATTGCCAGGGGCAGGATCCGGATGGGAAGTGTCTCCGGATTGGACAGGTCACTCACCCACAACCACTCGGCATGACGCATTTCGATTGCTACTGTGAGCAGTTTGTAGAAGGCGAAAAAAAACGGCATCTGTAGCAGCAGGGGCAGGCAGCCACCCATTGGATTTACTTTGTACTTCTTGTAGAGGGTCTGTAATTCCTCGTTCTGCTTGGGTTTGCGAGGATCCCGCATAGTGACGCCCTTGTAACGATCATTGATCTGCTTGACCAGTGGCTGCAGTTGTTGCATCTTGCGCATGGACTGCGTGCTTTTGTATTTCAGGGGGAACAGGATGAAGTTAATGAGTATCGTGACGAGAATAATGCTCCAGCCCCAGTTATCGATAATCCGGTTGTGTACCCAGCGCAGCATGGCAAACAGGGGTTCGGCCAGAAAAGAGAAAAACCCATAATCCACGATGTTGCGCAGGGAACTCCCCACACCTTCCACTTCAGCAAGGGACTCAAGACTCTTGGGGCCCACATACATGCGCAACTTGTTGTTCGTTGCACCACCGAAAGCAGCTGCAGCGTAAAGCTTTTCTGCTTCCGGTTCGCCACCCGCAGGGATGATCTTGATGCTGGATGTTTCCAATCGGATTTCTTCACCTGATTCCGGAATGGCTGTTGCTGTGAAGAACAGGTCTGCGATCCCGGCAAATGGAAATGGTCCGGCGAACTCGACTCTCTCATCCTCTGCATCAGATGCGGGTATTCGTTGGATATCATTGGAATCGAAATAGAAAGTCTGGCTGTGAATTTCATTACTGGCCTGGGCAGTATCCCCGAATCCACCACCCCAGGTCAGCAAGTGTCGTAGGGGCCGATTGGCTTCAACAATCCGGGTTTCTATTTCCACAATGTAGCCTGTTGCCTTGAAGTTGAAAGATTTCAGGATATAGAGACCGTCTTTTGAGTATTCAAAAGTGACCTTTGCCGGACCCCTACGGACTACCGGACCTGAATCTACAGTGAACAATGCGCTGTCTGAACCCTCCAGGGTGTCCCCTCCGGGAAGTACGACGCGAAAAGGATAACCGTGCTGTTGAGCACCTTGTGGATGGATGAGTTCAAGTGGAGTTCCGCTGGCATCATTGTAATTTTTAAGTATCCAGTTGGTTGCGAGCGCCCCTTGATTGGTGAAGGAAACACTGAATGTCTCCGTCTCGACCCTGATAATCTGCTCACTGGCTGCTTCAATGGCCTCGGAATCCTGCTCAATTTCAGGTGAGTCTTCAGGAATGGCAACTGCCTCCTGAGTGCTGTTACCAGAGATCTCGTCAACTTCAGCCGTCACAGGTGCGGTAGGCGGTTCTGGTCGTGGTGTCAGATAGATGTAAGCACCCATGACCAGGGCCGATAGCACTGCTGCCAGTAGCATCCGGCGCTGAATAAACTGTTCGTCGTTTTTCATACTAAAAATTCGTGGGGTGAGTACTTTCCGGGACGGGATCAAAGCCGCCTTGACTGAATGGGCGGCAGCGCAGCAAACGTTTCAGTGTCAACAGGCATCCTTTACGCACGCCGTGGATTTCAATTGCTTGCTGTGAGTAACTGGAGCATGAAGGGTGGAACTTGCAGGCGGAACCAAGCAGGGGAGAAAGAGTGATCTTGTAACCCCATAGCAGCACAAGTGCGATGTGCTGCAACAGAGACAGATCCACATGCTGGCTCTTTGAAGCCCCTGGACAGTCCGTTCCAGTAGGCTGGTCAGCGGACGGTTTTGCGCAACACCCGTACAATTTCATTTTCCACTTCGCTCGCTTGAGCGGTTTTGAGACCCTGTCTTGCATGCAAGATTATTTCTGTTCCATCAGGTAAAAGATTCCAGTGTTTGCGAATGGCTTCCCTGAGAAGTCGTTTGCAACGATTGCGTTCTACCGCATTTCCTATCTTGCCAGTTACTGTAAAACCAATACGTCCAAGTACTTTTGACTTAGTATCACGAGCGAATACTGTGAACAACCTGGATCCGATGCGGTTTCCCGTTTGGTAAATAGTCTGGAAATCGGCGCGTTTGAGGATGCGGCGCGAGGAAGGGAAGCCTTGTGGAGGCTCTTGCTGGTGCGATCCGTTATTACTCGTCGCTGACACTGAGCCGCTTGCGGCCTTTGGCGCGACGAGCTGCGAGAACACGCCGCCCTCCCGGGGTGCGCATCCTGATACGGAAGCCGTGTTTCTTGGCTCTTTTCCTCCGGTTCGGTTGGTATGTTCTCTTCGGCATGCAGGCCCTCGTGCGTCCTGTCTTCGCGTGCGAAACACCCGAAGAAACTTCAAGATTAGTTTAGCATATTGGCACAGGACTGATTGGGAGGTTGTTAGGGCGTAATTATCCAGGCAGGCAGTGTTCCAGGCTGTTGGAATCAGGTTTCTGAAATAGTCATTGGATGCTGCAGAAGTGTAGCTACTTCTTCTGTTTCAGTTTGGTGAGTTCGTTGATGAATTGCTGTTCATTCTGAAAGTCACGGTAAACCGATGCAAAGCGGATATAGGCGACCTTGTCCAGGGAATGGAGCTTTTGCAAGAGAAACTCCCCGATTCGGGTTGTGGTACATTCCTGGTCCTTTGATTCAAGAACCAGGAATTCTGCTTCGCTTACGATGCCCTGGATGGACACCATGGAGAGAGGACGTTTTTCACAGGCCCTGACCAGTCCCTCCACTACCTTTTTACGGTCAAAACGCTCACGACGACCGTTCTTCTTGATGACCATGGGTGGCACCTCATCAATTCGCTCGTAGGTTGTGAAACGCCGGTTACAGGAGAGGCACTGACGGCGTCTACGGATTGAATCTCCCATCTTGGTCAGACGGGAGTCGATCACCTTATCATCCGAATGTGAGCAAAAGGGACAGTTCACAGGCTGTGCAATGGGGGGTTGAAGTATCGATTCTAACTGAGCAGCGTGGGCCTGATGGTGTTTCAGGCACAAGAAAAGGCACACTATCGTGAACCAGACTCAATATCCAGTGGCAGGGAAACAGGTTTGCTACTTTCACTTTGGCTGGATTCCGAACGAAAGTGGTATCAATCCTGATTAAAGTATTGCGGTGGTTTTATATGCAAACAGCAGAGCAGCAAACATAGCAAGGATGATGGCCAGGTCCGCCTTGATGCGTGATTTCCTGGATTACCAGGTGAGTCTTGTTCGAGTTGCGTTCGATTTACGGGCTTTACGTCTTGTCTGATCAGCACACCCAAGTACTCCAGTACAGGCACTGGTCGTGTAGCAATTTTAGGTGCGGACAGGGTGTTCATTTTCAGTTGGTGAAGGTCGAACAGGTTGTAAGCAGAATTAAAATTGGAGTCAGAGGCCTAATCAACCAAGATCAAGTTATTTGATACTTTTCACATCCCGACCTATGATGTACCTGCAGAATTCAAGCTTGGTAGGCGGCACAGGACTCGAACCTGTGACCTCCTGCTTGTAAGGCAGGCGCTCTAACCAGCTGAGCTAGCCGCCCTGAAGGAGTATTTATTGGCAGGGTGTTTTCTGACAGGAAGTTCTAGTGGACTCATGCATTCTGCTTTATGTTGTAAAGGTGTATAACGGGTAGTGACACCTGCCTGTGAGGAATTTTCAGTATTCAGGTTAAGACCTGAAAACTATCCAAGCTACTCCATTGTATTACTAGACTCCGGTGATGGGTTGGTTTCGGTAAAGTCCACTTGGGTGTTAGCAGCCAGGTTCTGTGTATAGGAACTGCACAACCCTACCAGAACCATCAGTGCTAAAATCCCAGTTGGCGGAAAGTCGAAACCTGGGAGTTCGGTTATTTGTGATGGGATTGAGTCCTGCTGTGGAAGAGCAACCGATACGTTGTCTTCAGGACTTATAAACAGCTTCAGCAGCTTGGGTTGCACCGGACTGACCCAGGCAGGTCTGGAGTGCTTCAAGCAACAGCAAGACATATTTTTGTTGGGATGAAGCTCCCATTAGTCCCACGCGCAGTATCTTGCCAGCAAGCGGCCCGAAGCCGCCCAGGACTTCAATTTCGTATTCTTCCAGCAGCCGTTTGCGGAGAACAGCGTCGTCACAACCTTCCGGTAGAAGAGGGGTGTTGAGTGTCCATAACCGGTTCTCGGCTGCCACATGCATTTCAAGGCCGATAGCTTCAATACCAGCAACAAAAGCCTGATGGTTCAGTTGATGTCTGGCATAGCGGGCTTCCAGTGTTTCGAGGTGGCACAGTCTCAATGCTTCAAACAAGGCATAAAACATTGTGATTGGTATGGTGTGGTGATAGGGGTGTGAATTGCGCCAGTAATCGCCGATCAGCTTCAGGTCGAGATACCAAGAGACACAACTGGATTCCCTTTTGTGCAGTTTCTCAAGTGCACGTGGAGAGAGCGTCAGGGGGGCGAGCCCCGGAGGTGCACTCAGGCACTTCTGGGTTCCGCTGTAAGCGATGTCGATTCCATTCTTGTCGACATCGACAGGCATGCCACCGAGTGAAGTTACACAGTCTGCAATGACCAAGGCGCCACAATCATGGGCAGCCTTGCAAATAGCCCCGGCAGGCTGGTGTGCTCCCGTCGATGTTTCGGCATGCACAAAAGCGACGACTTCGGGCTTTTCATTGTGGATGAACTCCTCGGCTTCAGGGGCTGAGTAGACTGAACCCCAAGGCTTTTCAAAACGGGCAACATCAGCACCTTGACGGACACACATCTCGGTGAGCCGGTCGGAAAAGTATCCATTGGCGAAGATGGCTACCTTGGTGTCGGCTTCTACGAAATTCATGACCGAAGCTTCCATACCGGCCGTACCGGTGCCTGAAATGGCAATTACAAATTCATTGCGTGTTCCAAACACATAGCGCAATAATTCCGCTATTTCTGTCAGGAGTTCGAAGAACACAGGATCCGAATAACCGATCAGGGGACTCGACATGGCCTGGTAGATGCGAGGGTCGACCATGCTCGGACCTGGGCCGAGCAGAATACGTGGGGGTGGTTGAAAGAAGTCGTAAGACATGGTAAGTAAGTAGGTGCACTTAATGGATTCGGATCAGACCGTAGAATGGATCCAAGGTGCAGAGACTGTCGGAAGTTTTTAAGAACTGGTCTGGATTCTCAGGGCATTTTGGATGTACGGACTGATCCAGGACAAAGATGAAATGTAAGCTTCCTGTATCAAAGATACCGCAAGAAGAGACTGTGTTTTCTTGAGTAAGGTGTCTTGTTCGTTTAGAAACGTTCATGATCGGCGCACCGATCACCCCGACGTCATGAAACCCGCCGATTGCATCACCTCTTCTAGTTGACATTGATGGTTGCCGCCGTGCGATGCTCGTGCCTTAAGCAAGAGTGACCGTCGCACAGTCGGCGCTCGCTGGGATCACGGTCGGCAGTAGGGACATAGATCGGGGCTGCCCGCACCGACCGCCGAATCCCAGCAACAGCGTCGTCATGCGGAGGGGAGTTGGCACGCATCGTGCGGCTGATGCGTCATAGGGGTTGGTGTACCTCCGCCATCGGCGCGTTTCACAACAAATGATCCCTTTTGCAGTGTACCGAAGATGGGCAGCACCCCTCGGGGAATCGCAGGAGGCCGGGCAATGGCACTAACTTAAGGTTTTCGGCACTAACTTAGGGTCTGCGGGCATTAGAGCAGTCGGTTTGCCGGTTCCGGGCAGCGCTCAAGGCATGTTCATCGGTGTCGGCGTCGACTTGGCTAGGCGGTAGCGGCTTTGCGCCGCGACCATTTCGGGGCTGGCTGCAGCGAGCGCCGCGGGTACGAGCGGTTGGAGCGTGGCTTGCGCCGACCGGTCCCGACCCACGTGCAGATGCGCTCGAGAGTCTCGCTGACAAATGCGGTATGGCGCAGCAGCAGGCCTTCCAGGTTCTGCGCCAGCGCGGCCAGGCTGTGCTTGAAGTTGGCCTGCGGTGCCGGCTTCCCGGCCCGCGGCCGGCCCGCTTGCCGCACGTCGGCGTCGCGGTTGGTGAACAGCCGCGTCATGGCGATCAGATTGAAGTGCGCGAACAGTTCCTGCTTCACCAGCCGCTCGCTGCGGCCGTGGAACTGATCCACCTCCAGGAACTGCTTGCTCACCTTGTACAGCTCTTCGATCCCCCAGCGGGCATGGTACAGGTCGGACAGGTCAGCCACGCGATAGCGGCGGCGGTCAAGCAAGGTGGTGCCGAGGATGTACTCGGTCCCGCCGTGGGTGTACTTGACGAGGCGCAGCGGGACGGGCTGCCAAGAGCTGCCGGGATGCTTGCGGGACAGGTCCCGCAGGGCCTCGGGGCCGGGCAGGATCGACACGATGGTGTCGGCTTGGTCGCTGGCGATGAAGCGGTCGATCGCCGTGCCGGAGTTGCGGCGCATGCGGAAGACCGCGTGCAGGTTGTGCTGGCGGTGGGCGCAGAGCAGCTCGAAGGAGTAGTAGCCGCGGTCGTAGACGATGACGTCGCTGGCTTGCAGGGCCTTGAGATGGGCGAGCGCGGCGGTGCGCTCGTTGTTGTGGGGGCAGAGGTCGAAATCGACCGGGAGCCTGGATTGCAAGCGGTACAGGCAGCTGAGCAGGCCCTGGGGGTAGTGGGCCTGCGCGCTGGGGGTGTCGTAGCCGGCGTCGATCAGCGGCCGCGGCAAGCTGAGCTTGGAGCCGTCGACGGCGAATGCGCGGTGGCCCAGCCAGAGCGGCCCGGGCTGCTCGGAGCGGCGCAGGATCGCGGCGTGGAACTGCCTGAAGGCGTCCTCGTCGATCTTGGGCCGGGCCTTGCACATGGCGGCGTCGGAGACCGGCTGCGGCTGCGGCAGGGGCACGTCCAGGGCGGCGCACTGGGCCCATAGCTGGGACAGCGTGGTGGTGTAGCCCTGGCGGCGGGGGGCGAACACCAGGCGGAACACGAACAGCATCACCAGCAGCGTGTTGAGCACCCGGCTGCGCCGCTGCCAACGGCGGTCCTGCTCGGCGGCAATGGCGTCGAGCGCGCCGATCAGGTCCTGCCACAGCGCGACGAAGTCCGCGTCGGGGGCCTGCGGCTGCGCCCGGCGTCGGCGCGGCCCTTGGTCTGGCCGATGCGCTGCCAGTTGGCGGCGCGATAGCAAGTCCCGCGGAAGCGCTCCGAGTGTACGAACGTTTCGAGCAGCACGGGTCGCGTGCCGTGGCGCTGCTGCCAGTCCGCGGGCAGCTGCCGGGCCGCCATCGAGAGCGCCTTCGACGCCAGGCAGTGCACGCGCACCCAGGGGAAAATCAGGAACCGCGGCTGGCCGACCACTAGCCCGGATTTCTCACCAGGGGTAGGGTATAAGGCCGTGTCTTGTGGTATAATTGATTTATTATGAACAACTTACCACGTAGAAGGACGACGACCTTATGACTACAGAGTGTACCACGGAACGACTGGAATTCGAACGCTTTCGAAGGCAGCGTGTAGTCGGTCGGTTTGACGGCGGGGAGCTCGGGTCGGATGGCGGCGGGCTGCTGCTGCGGGAGCTGGCGCAGCGGACGGGGCTGTTCCGGCGGTTGAGTGCGTGTTTCCGGGATCACCGCGACCCGCAGCGGACGCAGCATCCGGTGGAAGTGCTGGTGGCAGCGCGCGTGCTGGGGCTGGCGCTGGGCTACGAGGACTTGATCGATCACGACACGTTGCGCCAGAGCAAGCTGTGGTCGCTGCTGTGCGGGGCGGCGGGACGGGGCCGGCGCAGGGCGAGCTGGGAGGCTTTGCCGCCGGGCAAGAGCACGCTGAACCGGATGGAGCTGACGGGGCCGGCGCTGGACGCCGGAGAACGCTACAAGAAGATCGTGGCGGACACCGCGCGGCTGGATGCCCTGCTGGTGGACCTGTTCCTGGACTGGCACGGGGAGCAGCCGGAGCGGATCGTGCTGGACGTGGACGCGACGGACGATCCCCTGCACGGCTGCCAGGAAGGCCGCTTCTTCCATGGGTACTATCGCAGCTACTGTTACTTGCCGCTCTATATCTTCTGCGGCCAGCAGTTGCTGGGGGCGCGCCTGCGGACGGCGGACCGGGACGCGGCGGATGGCACGGTGGAGGAGCTGGAGCGCATCGTGGGGCGGATCCGGAAGCGCTGGCCCGGGGTCGAGATCTGGCTGCGCGGGGACAGCGGGTTCTGCCGCGACGAATTGCTGGCCTGGTGCGAGGCGCAGGGGGTGGAGTATGTGCTGGGAATCGCGCAGAACCCGCGCTTCGTGGTGACGTCGCTGGGGGCCGAGCGGATGGCGGCGCGCGCGCTCTACGAGGAGGTGTACTGCGCGCGGGGCGATATGGAGAACCGCATCAAGGAACAGCAGCTGGCGCTGTTCGCCGATCGCACCTCGGCGCAGACGATGCGGGCCAACCAGTTGCGCCTGTATTTCGCCTCGTTCGCCTACGCGCTGCTGGAGTTACTGCGGCGCTGGGGCCTGTCGGGCACGCGGCTGGCGCGGGCGCAATGCGGCACGATCCGCCTCAAGCTGCTCAAGATCGGCGTGCGGATCCGGGTCAGCGTGCGGGCCGTGCGGCTGTCGTTCGACGAGGGCTTCCCTGAAGCGGGCCTCTTCGGGCAGGTGTTGGCCCGTCTCCAGAGCCTGCCCCTGCGCTGTTAGCAGCTGCACTCCAGCCATCGTCTCGAGCCCCGTCGGAGGTCGCCGGGGATCAGTGCGTCTGCAGGGCGGGTTGCAAGAGAAAACAAGCCCCAACAACCGCGGATCTGGCGACCCTTACCAGGCATCTGCCCGGATCCGACGCCCCACGCAACATTGCCAGGCTATCCATCCACCCCAAATGGACAAAACGCCTCCGAATCTAAGACTCGTGAGAAGGTCGGGCTAGGTCGAGATGCTTCTTGTACGCGCCCTCGGGCCAGCCGACCCAGGCATCGCGGCAGGCCAGCGAGCGGCTGGCCTGGCTGAACAGCAGGCAGCCCAGCCGGCGCCCGTGCCGGTCGAGCAGGTAATAGCGCAGGTGCGGGCCGAGCGGCTGGCGGTAGCCGAGGTAGTGGTGGCGCTCGACGAATTCATTCCAGAGCCGCGTCTCCGCGGCCTGCTCGACCACCTGCAGGCGCAGCGGCTCCAAGTCCCGCAGGCGGGCTTCGATCACGGGCTGGGGATCGCTGCGGCGGGTCGCGGCCGGAGGCTGGCGCGGACCCGGGCGCATGTTCTCGGCCCGCTTGGGCGGCAGCGTCAGGATGCCGGCCTGCTCGAGTTGCTCCAGCAGCTTCAGGGCGGCCTTGACGCGGTTGCCGCCGGCAGGCGTGCGCCAGTTGAGGTGCTCGCAGATCGTCTGCCCCAGTTCCTTGCGGCTCAGCGCCGGGAACATGGCCACGGTCTGCTGGACTTCGGCGATCTGCCGGCGCGTGAAGCGCCGGCCGAAGAAGGTGGTGGACTTGAGATTCTCGATGTGCGGATCCACGATAGTCGCCCGGAAACCTATTCCTAGCTGCCATCGCAAATCCGGGCTCGGATGTCAAGGGGTTTTTCCAGGTGACTCGGAGAACGCTGTAAGTGCATTCGAATCAATACACTGGAGGTCTGCGAAGAAATCCGAATTCCGTCTGCGCTATTTCAGTGCCATTGGGAGGCCGGGGGGACGGTGTCGGGTAAATAGTGAGCCAGGTATACAACGTAATATTTCTCAGTTGGCAACAAATTTATGTATTTCAGTATGAATGAATTGTAGACTGTTGCTTAGCCCAACTCCCTCGTCAAGTTTCATCCACAAGTGCAAGCAAAACGAATCAATTTGAGTCGCAGAGCATTGATTGACTGAAGTAGCTTGAAACCCGGCAAAATATACCTGACGAGTGTGCAGGTGAAAGCCCTGTATGGAATGACCAGGAACAGGACTCCGCATTAAACGGCAGGGCTATCCATGTTACTCTTTTTACACTATGTCTAATTTGATCAACCGACGTACATTATTCAACTCTGCAGCGGCATTCACAGCTGTCTCCTACGCCCGTATCCTTGGGGCAAATGAAAAGGTCAATCTGGGGTTAATAGGGTGTGGTGGCAGGGGACGCTCTGTTTTGAGAACTTTTCTGCAGAATCCGAATGTGAATGCAACTGCGTTGTGCGATGTATTCAGTGCCCGTATCGACGAAGCAGCACAGATCGCAACCAGTGCCAATAGCTACAAGCAGCACGAGAAACTGCTTGAGTCCAAGGATGTGGATGCAGTGGTGGTTGCAACACCAGATCACTGGCATGCTGGAATCTGCATTGATGCTGCCAATGCAGGTAAGGATATTTACTGTGAAAAGCCGCTCACTCTAAGGATCGAAGAGGGCCCGAAAATCGTGAAGGCAGTGCGAATGAACGGACGGGTATGCCAGGTTGGCATGCAGCAGCGTTCTGCCAAGCACTTCCTGATGGCGAAGGAAAAGTACTTTGATACTGGTGCGATCGGCAAGGTCACACTGGCTCGTACATGGTGGCATGGTAACAGTACCCACTTGCGTGGGTTCCCGCAGGAGTACACCGAGCAGCCTTCAAACCTGGATTGGGGTCGGTTCCTGGGTCCTGTGAAATGGCGTGAGTATGACCCGAAGCAGTATTTCAATTTCAGGGCTTACCTGGACTATGGTGGCGGCCAGATCACAGACGTGTTTACGCACTGGATTGATGCGGTTCACCTGTTCATGGGGCAGGACAACCCTGTCGCAGCAGTAGCTTCCGGAGGAATCTATCACTACAAGGATGGGCGCACGGCTCCTGACACCATTACCTGCCTGCTGGACTATCCGGGAGAGTGGACTGCTACGTTTATGGGAACGCTGGTACCGGGACTGCGGAGAGCAGGCATTGAGGTTGTGGGGACCGAGGGCCGCCTGTGGATCACGCGAAGGCGTTACGAGTGGTATACCTCAGACCCGAACGAACCAGCCGTGGTGCAGGATAACATCGGCAACATGTCGCAGGATCATGTCGATAACTTTATGGATTGTGTGAAGAGCAGGGAAAAGCCGAATGGGGATGTCTGGATCGGCCACCGCTCGGCCCAGGCGTCTCACCTTGGAAATATCGCCTACATGCAGAAGAGACGGATCAAGTTCGATCCTGATCGCGAAGAGATTATGCCCCTCTGAGTCCGAGCAGGGAGTCGGATTTATGGCGCAGCGGTAAATCTATCGCAAAAGGCCTTCGACGAATGGCACCTCAAACACCTTGTTGTGCTGAATGGGGCCGTGACCGAAAAAGCCGTCTTCTCCAAAAAGCTCACCGTGATCTGAAGTGATCGTGATGTAGGTGTTGGCGGGGACTTTATCGAACAACTCCTCGACGACTTGGTCCAGGTACTCAACTGCCTTGACCTGACGATCCTGAAGCTGGTTCAACTTTTGCTGGTCAAAAAACTCTTCGCGATCATTCACCAGCTGACCACCGACGATGTGGTCATCAAGGTGACGGAACACACCATGTACGCCGCTGATACGGGGCCAGTCCTCGGGTGATTCGTCCGGAAGCGCATAAGGGTAGTGTGTTTCACCGACGTTGAGGATATAAAAGGAGGGGCGGTCTTCGGGGAACCGCATCTCCCGGATCATGGCCCGCATGTCGTTGTGTTTTGGCATCAGCCTGTAGGTATCAAATCCCGTATTCAGGATGGTCTTCGGGTTCAGAACGGGGAGGGACACCATGGCATGTGTGCGGTACTGGAACTGCTGTTGCAGGAATATTGGGAAGTACAAATGTGGAATCAGCGATTTGAAGCCCACATCCTCGACACCGAGACGTTCGTTGTACTTGAAGAAGTCCTTTTTGTAGTACTCCGAGGCATAGACCTGTTTCGGGCTGTTGTGGGGTAACAGACCCATCAGGATGTTGTAGTGGGAGGGTGCCGTCCAGGAGGCATAGGACCAGCGTGTTTCAAGCGGGCCGAGCCGCTGGATGGTTTTTGGGTTGGCTTGGACGAAGGTGTCATAACGACAGCTATCAAAGATCACAAGAACGTAATTGTTGGGCCGCATGAGATGGTATTGATGGTTTGTGTGCCTGTTTGATAGGGTCTTCAGAAGCGGTTAGCGCGATTGTTGGATGATATGGAACGCAGAGGAGTTGTGGAAACAGTTAGCAAGCGTGGAATAATCTGAATCTGAGCAACACAACTGCTTGAGAGATTGTTGATCAGAAAACTGATGCTTCCAGTCATAGGGACCGCGCAGATGTGTTCAACAGGTTCCCATGGCCCGGTTGCGCAGCTGAACCCGGTTGCTGCATTTTCTGTATTGTTGTCAAACCGTTGAACAAGTGAGTGTTCCTTGTTGATAGGTCCGCTGTGTTGCAGGATGGCTACTGCCTGCTGGGTGTTTCCGGGATTTCGAATCTTGTAGACTGGAAGCAAACCCGGTAAGGTGGCTTTCTTGCGTTGACCTTGGGTCTGACAACCCGATTTGAGTCCTTGCTTGAAGAAGTCCCGGTACCTTAGATTCATGATGTGAACGGATCCGCGCCAAGCCGCCGGACGACAATCCCAAAAACCAGCATAACAACCTTGTTTTTGCTGGGAATACGTCGGTAGGACCCTGTAAAGGTAATGAAGTGATGACAAGGAGGTGCTGGATTCGAATTCGTGGCAGTAATTGGGGCTGTTTGGGTATTTTCGATGCCGACAGGCAAAAAGGTTAATGACACCATACACATTACAATGCCATTACAGCCTGTCCCAGGCATGGCCGTTGTATTTGGTGCAGATCTGGTGCCGCCGTGGGCAGCACCTGGACTAGAAGGACCAAGCCTGAAATCACAGTCTGTAGTTGAGGCACAGCGAAACCCTTCCCTCTTTTTTATGTGCAACAGTTACGGTGAGATACTTTGTTTGTTGTGCTGAGTCCGAGTCTCTGGCAGATATGCCTGGTAGCAGGGAGCCCTTGACAAGGTCAACCTTGACGGTGGTGCATTACAGCCGGTAGTTATTATTCAGGGAAGGTCCTGTACGAATGTCCTTTGAGGGTGTCTTCCGATGCAAGTACTCTTGAAGGGTAGCCGGGTATCACTGAGACAAAACTGGCCCTGTGACAAATCCTTACCCTTTTGCGGGCAGTGTTTCATTGAAATAGCTACCCTGTGTTGATCTCCTGTCATGTCTTTTCCCCTTTCTCACTTCAATAAACTGATTGGGATGGAATTTGTCGAGTTTCATGGTGACGGTGCGACACTGCATCTGCAGCTTCGGGAAGAGCATCTAAATGGAGCGGGAGTTGTTCACGGTGGTGTGATGGCCTCACTGGCAGATGCTGCCATCGGCTGTGCTATTTTCAATGCAGTCGGCAAGCCGGTGACAACAGTTGAGTTCAAGATCAACTACCTTAAACCGGCCATAGACGGAATTCTGGTGGCTCGGTCCCATATCCTGCGAGTGGGACGGCGACTGGCCGTTGCCCGTGCCGAAGTGCATTGCGGGGATGTTCATATTTCAGAAGTGTTGGCAACCTTTGCCGTTCTTGAGCCCCGTACCGGGTGAGGGTAAGAAATCAATCACTGTAGTGGTATGCCATATCCAGGTATCGCAAGGGGATAATAGTGGATGTTGTGCAAAACAGAATCCTCAAGGGACTGTTGATAATGGTCCTGTTGCAGTCTGGGTTAGCACAGACAGCTGTAGACTTTACTCGCGATATTGAACCCATCCTGCACCAGAACTGTTATCTTTGCCACGGTTCTGTCCAGCAGATGGCAGGCCTGCGACTCGACAACCGCGAAATGGCACTGCAGGGTAGTGATTCCGGTGCTGTGATCGTTCCTGAAGACCCACAGGCCAGCAAACTGATAGCAAGGGTTACTAGTGAACAGGCAGGATTTCGCATGCCTCCCGGAAGAGAAGCTGCGTTGCAGGATACTGATATCAGCAAGCTACGCACCTGGATTGCCACAGGGGCTCACTGGCCTGTTAAGCAAGCAGAACAGAACACGCAATCGTCTAGGTCTGAGCAAGATGGAACTGTGCATTGGGCTTTCCAGCCAGTGAGATACCCCCCTCTACCTGATGTAAAGCGGACAGAGTGGGTACGTAATCCTGTTGATCTTTTTGTACTGTCGCGGCTGGAGTCCATGGAGCTGGAGCCCTCCCCGCAGGCAGCACCTTCCACACTGCTAAGGCGTGTGTACCTTGATCTGACCGGACTGCCGCCGTCACCCAGGATGCTTGACAAGTACCTGGGTCAGGACAGTCCGCAGGCCTATGAGGAGTTGCTGGACACGCTTCTGCAGTCGGACCATTTTGGGGAACGATGGGCATTACCTTGGCTGGACCTTGCTCGATATGCTGACAGTGAAGGATATGAGCGGGATCCACTGCGCCCACATGCCTGGCGCTGGCGTCACTGGCTGATTCAGGCAATCAATAACGATATGTCTTATGACCGCTTCAGCATTGAGCAGATTGCGGGGGATCTGCTTCCGTATGCGACAACCGAGCAACGGGTTGCAACGGGCTTTTTGAGAAATGGCATCAAGAATCGGGAAGCGGGTGTTGAAAACGCACAGAAACGTTTCGAGGAGACTGTCGACCGGGTTAACACGGTCGCAAATGCCTGGCTGGGTCTGACCGTTGGTTGTGCACAGTGTCACGATCACAAATACGACCCGATATCGCAGCGTGAATTTTACGGAATGTTTGCCTATTTTCACAACGCAGTTGAACAGGACATAGAGGCTCTAATGCCAGGTGAGCTTGGTTCTTATTTGAGAAGTGTGACCACTTACAGGTCAGCCAGGAACAAATTGCTTGCGGAAAGCGGCATTCCGGCATTGCTGTCTGACTGGCGTCAGCAAATGCTTCAGACGATGGACTTTCCTGGTGTGCGTACTGACTGGGATCATGAAGTGACGGAATGGCGTGCAGCCAATGACCGTGCTGACTGGTTGCTGCGCTCACATCCCGGGCAACTCACTCAACTTGAGCGGGAGAAAATCACGAACTGGTTCCTGCGCAGCAGCGGTCCGGATTTCAACAAGGATGAAGCTGTCAAAAGCCGGTTGGAAAAGTTGCGCAAGGAACTTGCAGAGCTGAACAGCCAGGTTCCTGTAGTGACACAAGCCTATACCATGGTTGAGCGCCAACAGCCGCTTGCGGCTCGGATAGCACTTCGTGGCGACCACCGTGAGTTGGGTAGCGAAGTGCCACCCCACACACCTGCAGTGTTGCCTGATCTGGAGCAGGTAGATAAGCCTCCCCGGTTGTTGCTGGCCGAGTGGATTGCTTCAGAAACTAACCCGCTGACAGCCCGTGTCGAGGTGAACCGCATCTGGCAGGAACTGTTCGGTATGGGTTTGGTTGAGACATCCGAGAACTTCGGTACGCAAGGATCGGCACCATCTCATCCAGAACTGCTGGACTGGCTGGCCAGCGAGTTTGTCCGTTCGGGCTGGAGCCGCAAGAAAATGGTTCGACTGATCATGACATCGGCGACTTATCGCCAGGCTTCTGATGGTCGTGAGATGCTTCTCTCCCAGGATGCTGGCAACATACTGCTTGCCCGCCAAAACCGCCTTCGCTTATCGGCCGAGTTGATTCGTGATAACGCCTTGGCAGTAAGTGGACTGCTGAATCCGGCCGTAGGAGGACGTAGTGTGTTCCCGCCTCAGCCACCGGGCGTATCAGACCTGAGTTATGCCAAAAAAGACTGGGCCGAGGATCTGGATGCACAGCGTTACCGTCGTGGACTGTATGTCTTCTTCCGGCGTACTTCACCCTACCCCATGCTAGTGAACTTCGATGCACCAACATCCCTGGTTGGAGTCTCCCGCAGGGAGCGTTCAAACACTCCGTTACAGGCGTTGAACCTCTTGAATGACCCTGTTTTCCTGGAGGCTGCTGAAGCACTTTCCTATCGTGTTCGAAGCAGTGGTCTGGTGGATTTCGAAGAACGCTATGAGTATCTGGTGAAGCTGTGCCTGGCACGTGAAGCGGTTGAACAGGAAACTGTACTGGCTAAGCGGTTCTTTCAGGCACAGTTGGAACGCAATGAAGGAAATCCTGGCGGTGCGAAACAGGCAGCCTGGCTGGAGATGGGACGCGCCATGCTGAGCTTGGATGAATTTATCACACGGGAATGACGGGCAGGCTTCGAACGAGTGCCATGAGGATTCATGTTGGGAAAGAGTCTGCTCTTACATGTTGGGGCAGACTGATACTCTGCGTCATGTTGTTGAACTGTACACAGTACCTGGGGAAGAAGGCTCCGCTGGACGCTGCAGAAGACCTGCACTCCTATGCCAATAATGCAGATGTACGTGTGACCCATGTGGATCTTGACCTCCATGTAGATTTTGATGTCAAGCAACTACGGGGCAACTGCACACTGGAATTAGCTGGCGAATCCGGGGAACTTGTGCTGGATACTCGGGAGCTTGTAATTGACAAGGTCGAGGCAGCAGTCAGCGAGCAGGAGTTTTTGGATGTGGAATATGAATTGGGTGAGCATGACCCGGTTCTTGGAGCTCCACTGAGAATCACACTGGGTGGTGCAAACCGGGTCCGTGTGCACTACGCGACCGGGCTTGGCGCCAGTGCGTTGCAATGGCTGACTCCGAGGCAGACTGCAGGAGGAGAGCAGCCTTTTCTGTATACGCAGTCACAGGCTATTCATGCACGCAGCTGGATTCCGTTACAGGATACGCCAGCAGTTAGGGCAACCTATTCTGCCCGAATCCGTACCCCGCGTAACCTGTTGGCCGTCATGAGTGCAGAAATGCTTTCAGGTACAGAGCGTACCGGTGAGTACAAGTTCACAATGCCTCTGGCGATTCCCTCCTACCTGATTGCCCTGGCGGTTGGGGATATTGGATTCAGTCCCATGAGTGAGCGAACAGGGGTATTTGCGGAACATGCGATGTTGGCTTCTGCAGCCCGTGAGTTTGAAGACACCGAGGACATGATGCAGGCTGTGGAGCAGATGTACGGTCCGTATCGCTGGGGACGGTATGACATTCTGGTACTCCCTCCGAGCTTCCCATTCGGTGGCATGGAAAACCCTCGACTGACGTTTGTGTCACCGACCGTCATCACGGGAGACAAAAGCCTTGTCAGCCTGATTGCGCATGAGTTGGCGCATTCCTGGTCCGGAAATCTCGTCACAAATGCTACATGGCGCGATTTCTGGCTAAATGAAGGTTTTACAGTCTACCTGGAAGAGCGCATCCAGGAACAGGTGTTCGGATCCGATCGCTCGGCAATGGAGGCTCTTCTTGAAGTTGAAGGTCTGAAGAGAGAAATGGCAGATATGGACGAGAGGGACCAGATCCTGCATGTAGACCTGCGCGGAAGAGACCCGGATGACGGGTTTACTGGTGTGCCCTACGCAAAGGGTGCCATGTTCTTGCGCACACTTGAGAAGGCGGTTGGAAGACCTGTATTCGATGCATACCTGAGAAGTTATTTTGAGGAATTTGCTTTCAAGAGCCTGACAACTGGCGAGTTTGCAAAGCACCTCAAAGAGAATCTCCTGAACCGGCACCCCGGGGATGTGCAGGAAATATCAGTTGAGGAGTGGCTGCAACAGCCAAGGTTGCCAACGAAAAGGCATGAACCGGAGTCTGCTGAATTGCAGCAGGTTGTGAAACTTTCCCAAACTTGGGTGGACGGTGCTGTGGACACACAGGATTTGCCAGTGGATAGCTGGACTACGCAACACTGGTTACGGTTCCTTAGGGTGCTTCCAGAAGATCTCCCCATGGAGAGAATGGAGGAGCTTGACAAGGCATTCCGACTAACGCACTCTGGCAATGCAGAAATCCTGTCGGCATGGTTCCTGCTATCGATCCGTAGTGGTTACAATGGCACAGACGAAGCACTGGAACCGTTCCTGCTTAAGGTTGGACGGCGAAAGTTCGTTGGACCGCTCTATAAGGAACTTGTGAAAGCAGGACGATACAAGGACAAAATCCAGCAGATCTATCGAAAGGCACGGCCAGGGTACCACCCGGTCCTGTTGCAAACCCTGGATCCGGTTCTGGGTTGGGACATTGCAGGGACCCCTGAGTACTGAGTTCGGTGATTGCGTGTTCCTATGAAATTGAGCCCCGATTCCTACCCAAATTGAACACTACTTCCGATCTTTTTTGAACACGGATTCCGATCCATTTCGAACAAGTCGGAGCGAAGCCACGGCGGTGGAAATTATCATGCTTGAGAGTAGGCACCTCCCTCAAGCAGGAAGTTAGCACCATTGCTACTAATGAGTACGTATGGATAGGTCTAACAGAACGGTATTCGTGTGTGGATAACCGGGAATTCAGATAGCTTGTTTCAAGGTGAATCAGCTACCTGCAAGAAATGTGTAACCGGATATATATGAATTACTTGGAACGGATTTATCTCAGATAAATGAAGGCAATGTTATACTACGAAAGTCAGTTGGGAGTGAAGCTCCCGAATCCGGTAAAAGGAAACGATTGTGTTGCCGGGCAGTCAAAAAGCCAAGCCATGAACGAGTTGTCAGCACGACTCCATGCTTGGGTAAAGGAGAACAAATGAACAGGATTTCAAGCAAGTATGGGTGGATAGGGACAGCCGATCGCAGTACTGTAATGTATTGCAACACAGCGGTCTGTCCGTGCGGATTGTAAACACGATTCAGCATTGATACTCCGAGGTGACACCGGATCCTACCGGGATGCAGGAACGGTCTCGGTTGGTGATTCATGACAGAAACCATTAATGCTCGTCTCCCGGAGAAGACACCAGGGAGTAGCTGTTTGGTCCGAATTACAGCATTGCTGTTGATTGCCGGCCTCACATTACTGATGGATACCGCCTCTGCTACTGAAGCGAGCAAAGCCCCGCTAACAGATGAAGAGATTCGTGAAGTGGTCGTTGAGGTGGAGCAACTCCTCGCTAAAGGCAGGGGGGCTGAAGCCTATACATTGATCCGACCAATTGCAGATGCACGACCTGACTCCAAGGCAGCAACATTCTCCTTGGGAATGTCGGCCCTGATGGTTTCAGATTTGTCCCTGAGGGCAGGCAGCAGCCCTCGTGATGCACAGCAGCGGGAGTACTACAACATTGCCGTTCGTTCTTTCCGGACTGTCCTGATTGGTGAACCAAACCTGCTTCGGGTGAGACTGGAACTGGCGCGAGCCTTGTTTGGTCGTGGCGTTTGTGTGCAACCACCCCGGAATCTGTTTAAACACCTGATAGGGGATGACTGCTGGGCCGCGGAACAACATTTTCTGCGCGTGCTGGGTAGTGGCGGGGTTCCACCAATAGCTGCCACTAGAATTCGTGGTTTTGTGCAGGTGATCCGTGCTCGCAAGCGTGCATCAGGTTCCCTGAATGTTTCGCTGGCTCCTGATACCAATGTCAACACAGCCACCTCATCTGAGACGATTGACATTCTTGGCCTGCCTTTTCAACTTGACGATGAGGCACGTGCGCGGAGTGGCATTGGGGTTGTTGGAACGCTGGGAGTGGTCTATCAGCGTCCTATACCGACACTGAAGTGGTTGCCAGGTTCAGTAGCTCGGTTGCGCGTAGGCGGTCAGATGTATCGCAGGGATTATTCGGGGGGTGATTTCGATGACTCAAGCTATTCGATATTCGCTGGCCCGCGTTTTATTGGGAATCGGAGCCAGCTGAATATTGCGTTTCAGGCTGATAACCGTGCAGTGAATGGCAGGCCATACAGTCGGCAGTTTGGGCTGCAGGCAGATGGTGCTTACATGATGTTCAGAAAACTTTGGGTGGGTGGGGGCGGTACACTTGCCCGTAGCTACCCGTTGGTAGCACTAGGTGATCCGTTCAAACCCGGTTTTACAGCAAATGCAAATGCCTTTGCATTCATTCCAGTCATTCCATCATTGAGTTTGCGGGTCTCAAGCGGTCTCAGCCGTGAGAAGACAGGCCGTCTGAGGACCAGGCACAAGACACGATGGGCGGGAATCAGTCTCAACTATGATCTCCCATTGGGCTTTACAGTTTCAGGAGGGCAGCAGTTGTTCTTCACTGGTTATGACTATGGCTCAGCCATCTTCGGTCCTGACCCACCAAAAACAAGAATGGTGTTCAGTCGGGTCTCGGCATACAACAGAGCCATCAAGATCATGGGATTCTCCCCATCGATTTCGATTATTCGCGAGAACCGTACTTCCAATGTCGGTGTCTATGAGTACAAGAGGTACCGCGTGGAAGGTGGCGTTGTCCGGGTTTTCTAAACTTGGCAGCATGCCAAACCTAACTCATATGTGAGCCAGTACCTACGCCTTCTCAATTCAGTTTCAAGACAAAGTCCTGCACAACGCTATGGGATCACCTTCACTTACCCCTGTTTGCTATTGAAAAGAGTCTGCTTCATACATGAGTTCTCATCCAGAGCCAACTAATCGGAAAAACCAGATTTGAACTCCCTGAAATCTGTCGAATAATCAAACCTCTCATCGACTTCACGTCACAGTTGCAGGCAATCAAAGCCAAGGTGTTTCGCAAGCAATTGAGTGACCTGAATAGCCTAAACTTGAACGGAGCTACCAGATCAGTAATCCGACACTGTGTTGGTTGCTTGTAAATATCCATGTCCAAGTTGATTGCTCGATGCTGCCTGAATGTGGTGCTTATGACCCAACTTACACCGTCTAGTTACTGGATAGTTGCCGGTTGTCCGGTGGGCAGCGGTTCTCCGCAACTTCCCTGATCACAGTCAGTTAGCCTGCGCGCCTCCGGCGCAATCCGTCCTATTGCTGCCCTGATTCGGACCCAGAAACCTGCAAATTATAGTCATACATATATGCAATTTCTGCTTGACACTATTCCCATTCATATGATGTAGTAATAGCTGGTTCAGTTCGTTCCTTCTCCTTCTTTTCTTAGTCATACAACGTACATCACCTCCACCTACGCCCGCAAGGCCCCCTGCCACCTCCTCCGCGAATCCTACTGGGAAAACGGCAAGGTCAAAAAACGCACCCTCGCCAACCTCTCCGCCCTCCCCCAGCACCTCATCGATCTGCTCCGCCTCGCCCTCGCCAACCAGCTCCCCATCGGCCACGACGGCTCCGCTCTCGCCCTCGGCACTGCCCGCCGCCTCCAACTCGACTCCCTGCTCTTCTCCCGGCCTTGCCGCCAGCGCTCCCTCGCCCTGTACGACGTCTCCTCCAGCTACCTCGAGGGCTCCTGCTGCGAGCTCGCCTCCCGCGACCACCGACCCGACCGCCCCCAAATCGTCTACGGCCTGCTGGGCAGCCCCCAGGGCTGCCCCGTCGCCGTCGAGGCCTTCCCCGGCAACACCGCCGACCCGGACACCCTCCGCAACGTGATCCAGCCCGGGCTGTTCGACCCCCCGGGCCTGCGGCAGGCCGCTACGACCGCGACGAGTTCAACCGGCGCCTGGGCGGGCTGCGACGGCGGCGGAACCGCGCCGCTAGCAGTGCTCTGCGGAATGCATTGTCAGGGTGAGGGCGGCTGCGCCGCGCTCCAGGCCCGCTCGAACTCTACTGGGGAGAGATAGCCTAGCGCCGAATGGCGACGGCGCCGATCTCGCGCAGATCCCGGAGGCTCAGGCTGAGCCCGCCCTCGAAAAGAATGATCGCGACGGAAAGGGAGATCACCGGCCCCAGGAGGTCGCCGAAAAGCGTGTCGGGGTCCAGATAGCCGGTGACCGGCCCTACGACAATGCCGCTGACCAGCAGCAGGATGGAAGGCAGATGCAGCCGCCAAGCGACCCATTGGGCGGCGATGCCCAGTACGAGAACCACCACCAAACCAGTCCATGCGTGTTCAGGCAAACAAGATCATCATAACGAATCGGCTGAAACTCAGATCGAGTGGAAGAAACGCTCATCACTCTGGTCCGATGAGCTTTACGGACTCGGCGCTAGCGGCTTGACCTTGGCGATCTGCTCCGCGAAAACGGCAGGCTCGCTGGTGGGCAGTTCGCACACTCTTTGCTCGCAAACGTAGGCTGTGGGCTTGCCGCCAATGGCGCGCTTGTCTTCCAGAAGCGGGAGGACCTTCGCATGGGCATCGAGTTGCTCGCCCTGTGTGACCACGGAAAGAATACGGTTGGGAAGGAATGCAGCCCGCAGGCGCGCGAGAAGTTCCGTGGCTTCTTCACGGCGGTTGGGGGTGACGATGAGAATCTCTTTTGGGTTGTCGAGATAGAAGTCCAGGGCCAGCAGCATCTCGGAAAGGGCTGCGGGGCCTCTGGCCAGTATCGGGCTAAAGGCTTGGAAGCACTGCTCGGCTCGCTGGCGGTAGCGGTCGTCGGTGGTGAACTCATGCAGTCGCACGAGGTTCATAACGGCGACGGAGTTGCCCGAAGGTTCGGCGCCGTCGTAGCTGGGTTTCTCGCGGGCGATCAATTTTTCGTGGTCGCCGCTGGTCGCGAAGAAGCCGCCGTTCTCTTCATCCCAATAGTGGGTCTCCAGCACACCCTGTAAGCGAATCGCTTCCTCGATCCATCGAAGCTCGCCTCCCGCTTCGTAAAGATCGAGAAGCGCACCAATGAAAAACGCATAGTCGTCGAGGTAGGCCTTGTGCCGCGCTTGGCTATTGTTATAACTGCGGAGCAGGCGGCCATTTTGCTGCAAGTTGCTCAGCACAAAATCGGCTGCGGTTTCGGCGCGTTGAAGGTAGCGGCGGTCATCGAATGCGAGCGCCGCCTGAGCGTGCGCGGAGATCATCAGGGCGTTCCAGGAAGTGAGGATCTTTTCATCCCGCAGGGGCGCCGGCCTCCGGCTCCGCGCCTGGTAGAGTTCTTCTTTGGCTGTCTGAAGCGTGGCTTCGAATTCTTGCGGCGTCACGCCCAGTTGTTGTGCGGTGTGCGCCAGGCTCGCCGTGAAGTGAAAGATGTTGCGGCCTTCGAAATTACCGTCCGTTGTAACGCCGTAGTAGGCGCTGACTATGGGGGCGCGTTCCGGCCCGAGAGCCATCTCCATTTCGGCAGGTGTCCAGGTGAAGAACCAGCCTTCCTCGCGCTCGCCTTCCGGATTGAGGCTGTCGGCGTCCGTAGCGGAGTAGAAGGCGCCTTCGGGAGAAGTCATGTCGCGCTCGACGTATCGCAGGATCTCGCGCGCGATGTCAGCGAACTCCTGGTTTCCCGACGCCTGGTAACCCTCGATGTAGGCGCTCGTAAGCAGAGCGTTGTCATAGAGCATCTTCTCGAAGTGAGGCACCAGCCATCGAACGTCGGTGGAGTAGCGGTGAAAGCCTCCGCCCACGTGATCCCGGATGCCTCCCCGAGCCATTCTTTCGAGTGTTCGGGCCGCCATCCGTAGCGTCTGTTGGTCCCCGGTGCGGCGGTGGTAGCGCAACAGGAGCCTGACGGACATGCTGCTCGGGAACTTGGGAGCCCCCTTGAAACCACCGTGGGTTTCATCGAAGTTGGCGCGGTAATGTTCCACAAGTTGGCGGATTGCCGTGGCACCCGGGAGCGAGCCGCCCGCCGTGGGTTCGAGCATCTCACTGATCGCGTCCGTGATTTGGCGAGCCCGGCCGGCCACGGTTTCGGGCTCGGCGTGGTAGACCTCACCGAGTTCGCGCAGCAAGGTCAGGAATCCGCGCGACGCACCGCGGTCGCCGTCGCGGGCAGGGAAGTAGGTTCCCCCGTAGTAAGGCTCGCGATTCTGCGTAAGCCACACCGTCATGGGCCAGCCGCCATGTCCTGTGATGGCTTGCACGGCGGTCATGTAGACCGCGTCGATGTCGGGCCGAACCTCACGGTCCACCTTGATCGCGATGTAGTGTTCGTTGATATAGCGGGCGATTTCCAGATCGTCGAATGATTCCTCCTCCATCACATGACACCAATGGCAGGTGGAATACCCCACGCTCAACAGGACGGGCCGATTCAGCTCGCGCGCAGTTTCGAAAGCTTCGTCACCCCAGGGATACCAGTTCACTGGGTTATGGGCGTGTTGGAGCAGGTAAGGGCTCGTCTCCAGGAATAACCGGTTCGTATATTTCGGCGATCCATCGGGATTCAAGTGTTTCGTTCGCGGCTGATAGTTGGGCGCGCGCACCGCCCAGGCTTGATCCAGTTGTTCCTGAAGCACAGCATCGAGCGGCACAGCACCAGGGAGTTGCCCGGAATCGGAAATTGCCTCCTGGGCGGAAGCCCTTGGCACGTCCAGCGTGAAGTTGAAAGGCCCGCCGGCGGTATGTATCGCGGCTAGGAGGATTAGAGCTCCGGCACCCAGCAAGAAAAACCTTCCTTTGTTGCGCATCTTCATCTGAAGTCCGCCAATGAGTTTGCCGCCAAAGCTCCCTCATTGTAACCCTGGTGTATAACATGGCAACTCGAGAAATCGGCTGCTGACGACCAGACCTTGCGTGGCTTGGCCCAGGGGCTTTGTGCCTGCGGACAGATCTCTATTCGGGCCGGTCGGAAACGCCCGCTGATTGGAAGGTGGCCATTTCCCGATAAAGACGTATGTCTACTTGCGCACGATCTTCGAGCTGAACAAGCGCTACGGTTTCACCAAGTTCGTCATTGTCGTGCCATCTATAGCAATCAAGGAGGGCGTCTACAAATCGCTCCAGATCACCGAGGAGCATTTCCGTGTACTTTACTCCGAACCCCCGTTGACTACTTCCTCTACGACTCCACGAAGCTCGGGCAGGTGCGGAACTTCGCCACCAGCTCACAGATACAGATCATGGTGGTGACGGTCGGTGCAATCAACAAGAAGGACGTCAACAACCTCTACAAGGACAGCGAGAAGACCGGCGGCGAGAAGCCGATCGGTCTCATCAAGGCTACTCGGCCTATCCTGATCGTCGACGAGCCGCAGAGCGTGGACGGTGGCTTGGCAGGGCGTGGGGCGGTGCCGGTTTTCACAAACCCCGCACCGCCCCCCTGGGGGTCGCTCCCGTCCGAATCGATCCTTGCAGGAAGGCGGTCAAACCGATCCAGCGGCCGACCGATCACTTGCGGCCGGTCTCCGGCTCGCGCCCAAGAAACTCCGCCCATTGCTCCATCAAGGTCCGCCGACGTTCGAAGAGGTTCGACCGCGCATAGGCCGCTTCCACCTGGTTGCGGACCACGTGGGACAACGCCGTCTCCATGACCGCATGGGGCGCGTCGGTCGATTCGGCCGCCCAGTCGCGAAAGCTCGACCGGAACCCATGCGGCACGGACGGGATTCCCAACTCCCGCAGCAAGCCGCTGAGCGCGAGATCCGTTAGGGGCCGACCGGCGGGAGACGGAAACACCCATTCCGAGTTCGTTGTGTTTTCGCGGGCCTTGGCCAGAATCTCCTGCGCTCTAGCCGACAACGGCACCCGATGGTACCGCTTGTGCTTCATCCTCTCTGCAGGAATCCTCCACTCACTGGCCTCCAGGTCGATTTCCTCCCACCGCGCCCCGCGCATCTCCCCGGACCGGCACGCGGTCAGGATCAGGAACTCGAAGCCGAGCTTGACGGCCAGGACCGCCTCGGATTGCCGCACCGTCCGGATCGCGGCGGCCACCTCCCCATAGGGCAGCGCCTTGAAGTGCCGTTGGATGCCGCCCTGTTTCGGCAACGCGGCCCCGAGCGCCTCCCCGGCCGGATTATCCATCCGGTAGCCTTGGGCAATTGCCCACTTCATCACCGTCCCGATCCGTTGCCGCACCCGCCGCGCTGTCGGGGGCTTGGTGTTCCAGATCGGCGACAGGACGGCCATGACATCGGCCGTGGTGATCCCATCCACCCGCATCCGGCCCATCTTCGGGTATACATAGTCGCGCATGCTCGCTGTCCACTGGGCGGCTTGCTTGGCGCCCTTCCAGTTCGGCCGGTGCATGGCGACTACCTTGGCGGCGGCCTGCTCAAACGTCGGGACGGACTGACGCCTGGAGGCCATGGGATTGCCGCCCGACCGGGCCAGCCTGCGGTTGGCGATTGCGGCCTCTCGGGCCTGGGCCAGCGTCACGAGCCGGACCGAGCCGAGACCCAGTTCGTGGCGCTTGCCTTGGATGAAAAGCCGTTGGATCCATTGCTTGTATCCGGACGGCTTGACCCGTAGGATCAACCCATGCTCATCCCAGTACAATCCCAGCTGCTCGACAGTGCGGACGAAGGCGGCGGTGAGTTTCTTGCGATATCGAGTCACGTGATCACCCCCTGCATGATCACCCTGTGAATCACCCCTTGAGTCAGAGACTACCCTAAACTTCAACGGATGCCACTATACCATAAGTGACTCGTACCAAGAGACTTGAACTACTTTATTGGGAATCTCTGGATCTCATTGGACCACTAGACAGGGGATCGAGCAGAATCCATCAACTTCTTCAATACCCCGCAGTTTGCAGAGCCTGGCAAGACCTTGCCCTCACCGAATTTTGGCCAGATCAACAATACTCTCAACGATGGCCGTACCTTCCGGTTTCAACTGAAGCTGTTCTGGTAGATAATCCCGGCAGGATTGTTCCTGCAGGGCTTGAAAAAAAAGTCATTCGATGAGTTTCATCGAAAAAGGTCCTGGTTCAAACTCCATCTGAAACAGTAATGGGGTTCTCGCCTCGTCCCTGCCAAAATGGATTGTGAATTGGTGCTTGGAAGCAGGGCCTGTGACTACGAACTCAATTTCGTCAGCTTGTTGCCAACTTCCCCTACTCATGAGCCAGCGGGTGTCCTTGTAGGCAAGTTGTAGTTGGTAAGTGGCTCCAAAAAATATCTGCTGTATATCGGGGATCCGCCCTTTGGCCAGATTCTCACGCAAGTAGTAAAGGAATCCCAGGGCATCCCTGTTACAGTCCCCGATAGCCACTGTACTTGTAGAATTGAACCCCTGTGGAGTCACATTGTGGCGCTCAAGTTGAGCTGCTTTGAACTGCAGCAGTTCGTGTACTTGCTTTTGTCCATGCATGCTGCGTTTTTCAAACTCAACAGAGCAGAGTGAGTTGTCTGTGCTGGAGCGGTAAAAATCATTGATGGCGATTATTGGAAGACTTGCCTCCAGAAGGAGTTCGAATTCCCAGCTGGAAGGATCTGCCCTGGTCCGGAAAATGGCTTCTCCAACGGACAATCCACTTGGCCAGGCAATTGAGTAGGCCAGTCTCTCACCGGCAGGAAAAGGAGTTGAAGCCTCCTGAGGCTCAGCTTTGCGTGACAGTCCAGGAAAAATCAGTGCGATCAGAAGCAGACCTGCAGTAGAGATCGCTGCACCAATTCGACCGGCTAACATTCACTTTAAGCGTCCGTCTGCACCAGTATCTTGCCATGGGTATCAAGGTCGCGGGCTGCTGGGGTAACAATTGTGTGCTTGGCAATATAGATCTTCGAGCCTGTTGAAACTGCCTTGCGTACATCATTTTCACAGACAAACGGCAAAGGACGGATCACAGGGGCAGGAGGTGCTATTTCTGCATCTTCTGTTGCAGCGACGGACATTGCAGTCATGGAGACAGGGGCCTGTCTGCTATCAAGAAAGCGGTCAACAATATCACTCACAGGTGTGACAGTAGTCACTGGTCTTGCAGATTTTTTCAGCCCACGTTGGTTAAGGAATTGGTCCACTCTGGTTGCGACTGCAGCAGCCTTGACTGGTTTCATCGATGGCAGGATTGGAGGTGCACTGTTAGTACTGGTTTCAAAGGACTTGCCGGACTGAATTGCAGCAAAGTAGCGCTTGGCCTCGTTGCTTGTGAACGCCTCTTCTGGTGTACGGATGTGGCGTGCAATGCGTTTTACATGCAGCAGGTGCATCGGGCCGATATTGTCTCCTGTCGAATTACCGGCGATTGCACCGCAACCAAGAGTCATGGCAGGGAATACTCCGGTCGTGATACCGGTTGAACCCTGTGGGGCTGGCGTATTGACAAGAACACGGAATGCCGGGGCACGCCGACCGTATTCCAGAATTCTGCTCTCATCCTTTGAGTAGATGACACAAGTATGGCCACGGCCCCCAAAATTCAAAATGTTTACACAAACTGTGATGGCTTCTTCGAAGTTGGCAACAAAATGGACGGTCAGAACCGGGGAGAGTTTCTCAGCGGAAAGAGGGTGATCACGCCCGACTCCGTGAATCTCCAGTACAAGGATGCGGGCAGTATCCGGAACCTCAATACCAGCCTTACGCCCAATGACCTGGGGGGACTGTCCGACGCAATCGGGGTGAATCCGGAATTCCTCAGTAAACAGTACGCTCTCAAGAGCCTGGGCCTGTTGTTCGTTAAGACGGAATGCACCGTTGGCTTCAAGGGCTGCCCAGACTTTGGTTTCATGCTGGCGGTTGACAACCATGGTCTGCTCACTGGAACAGACCGTCCCGAAATCGAAAGACTTGCCGTCAACTACCGATGCAATTGCATGGTCTAGGTCGGCGGAATCATCAATCAGTACTGGAACATTGCCCGCCCCGACACCAAGAGCAGGTTTTCCGCTCGAATAAGCCGCCTTGACAATTCCCGGACCACCAGTGGAAAGGATGATGCCAATCAGTTTATTGCGCATCAACTCGTTTGTACTCGGGATGGTGGCCTGATTGATGCATTGTATGAGTCCTTCAGGTGCCCCTGCTGCCTGCGCAGCTTCAGCCAAGATGCGAGCCGATTCGCATGTACATCGACTGGCGCGAGGATGCGGGCTGAGTATGATGGCGTTGCCCGCTTTGACTGCAATCAGGCATTTGTAGAATGCCGTCGAGGTCGGATTTGTAGTCGGCAGCACGGCTGCAACGACACCAACCGGTACAGCAATCTCTGTGATCCCGAGTTCCTGCTTTTCAGCCAGGACCCCGATGGTCTTGAGAGGAGCAATCTCGTTGTAGAGCAGGTCACTGTTCAACAGGTTTTTTGCGATCTTGTCCTTGACATTCCCGTAACCGGTTTCCTCGACAGCAAGCCGGGCAAGTCGTTCGGCATTGGAGCGAGCAGCAGCAGCCATTGCTGCAACAATTGCATCCACCTGCTCCTGCGTGAAATGACTGAAGGCCTGAAAGGCCTTGTGGGCCGCCTGGACTTTGGAGCGAACCTCCTGAATGGATCGAAGATCCCGATCTTCAAGCATCTTGGCCGTTACTCGGCAGAGTCCTTGGGCAGGATGGATACAGTATCGGCGTAAGGTGCCGGGATGAAATGCACACTAAGCAGTTCACCTGTCCGACGAGCAGCTGCTGCTCCTGCATCCGTTGCTGCTTTGACAGCCCCGATATCTCCGCGACAGGTTACAGTGACGTGTCCTGCCCCTATTTGTTCAATGCCTTCCAGCGTGACGTAGGCAGCCTTGACCATGGCGTCTGCTGCTTCAATTGATGGAACCAGACCCATGGTTTCGACCATTCCAACGGCTTGATGGTAATTGGACTTTTTAGGCATCCCAGGAAATCAACACTAACACAGTCAGGCAGCTTTTTTCCAACAACGGCTGAACGATAGAGCCACCTTGCTGAGGATACATCCTGTCCCTGCTCACATCATGGATTGATTTTGTTACTCCACAACATTTATAACCGGTGTCTTATGCGAATTGACATGCAGTATTCAGGTTCTTGACAGTTTGGTAATGCCTTGTCCATGCTTGTTGTTTCAATTGAACAGAGAGCACACCCTTGGTTCGTGGGTTAGCTTGGATCCGTGATTCAGCCTCTCGAAAAGCACCATTAACAAACCGATGTTGTGTGGTATACACATTCCTTCTGGCAAGGATGTTGAAAGAGTGTAAAAATAAGATCAATTCAAGCGATGTTCCGCTTCGAGTCGCCATGGATGTTCCTGCTGCTGGTGCCCTTGGCGGCTCTATTGATTTGGGGGCGGAGTAGCCCTCGTGCACTCCAGTTCTCATCAACAGCCGTAGCAGGGAATCTGGTTGCATCCTGGCGATCCAGATTGGCAGCACTGCCTTTATTGTTGCGGGTGCTGATGCTGATTGCACTGGTGATCGCACTCGCTCGGCCTCAATTGGGGTTTGAACGTGTCAGGGATGTCTCGAGAGGGATTGCGATTGCAATGGTTGTCGACCGCTCATCCAGTATGGGAGCGAACATGAAGTTAGGCGGTAGCACAGTCACTCGATTGGAAGCAGTCAAGAGTGTCTTCCGGGATTTTATTGACCCGCAGGATGGTGAGATGAAGGGCCGTCCGAACGACCTGATTGGCATGACGATGTTTGCGCAGTATGCAGATTCAGTGTGCCCACTGACCCTGTCGCACGACACCTTGTTACAACTTCTCGATACTGTACAACTGGTTGACGACCAGCGCGAGGATGGTACTGCGATCGGGGATGCCCTGGCCCTGGCTGGGGCTCGCCTGAAGCAAACTGAAGAAGAACTGAACCGTAGCGGCAATTCACGCTCCGATTATGAAATCAAGAGCAAGATCATCATCCTGTTGACTGATGGGGAGAACAATGCAGGAGACCGCAGTGTCAGTGATTCAGCGCAGCTTTGCAAGCAGTGGGGGATCAGGGTCTATGCCGTTGGAGTAGGCGACAAGTACGGGATACAGACTGCCTATGGTCGCTTGAACGTTCCATTGCGCCCGGGCTTTGATGACAAGGCACTGCGTGCATTGGCGGAAACTACCGGAGGGCTGTATTGGCTGGCAACTGATGCTGACGCTTTGCGTGAAGTCCACAGTGAGATTGATGCGCTTGAGACAAGTGAGTTCGAAGCCATTCGATCCATCGAGTATCGCGAGATGTACATGCCTTGGGCGTTGGCAGCCTTGGCATTCCTGTGTTGCGAAATCCTGTTGCGACAGACCTTGTTACGAACGATCCCATGAATGATTTCCTGTTACACAACGTTGCAATGCTTCATGGGCTCTGGCTCTTGCCTTTGCTGGCCATTTTATTCTTTTATGCAGCACGCCGACGCCAACAGTCCCTCAGACGCTTTGCTGATGAGCAACTGTTGCACAAGTTAGTAGGCTTGCAACCTGCTGACCCTTCAAAGCGCCTTTTAAAAGCATTGCTGCTGTTATGTGCAGTCGCCTCACTGGTTATGGCACTCGCTCGCCCTGCCTGGAACCTTGTTGAGCAGGAAACAGTGCAGCGTGGACGCGATGTGGTGTTCCTGCTGGACGTATCGCGCAGCATGCTGGCAGAGGACCTGGTACCTAACCGCCTTGTAAGGGCGAAACTTGCCATTCTCGATGCAGTTGACAGGCTGGAGGGAGACCGAGTTGCCCTGGCGGTTTTTGCTGGCTCTGTCGTAGTGAAATGCCCACTCACGCTGGATTACGGTTTTTTCCGTCTGGCACTGGAAGACATCTCTCCTTTGAGTGTGTCTCGTGGAGGGACTCTAATTGGTGATGCACTGCGAAAAGTGCTGAGCGATGTCTTTGATAAGAAGCTTGATGGTTACAAGGACATCATCCTGATTACTGATGGTGAGGATCATGAGAGCTTCCCGCTTGAGGCGGCAGCAGAGGTTGGCGAGCAGGGTGTGCGCCTGATTGCCATCGGTCTCGGGGATGACCGGATGGGCCAGAGAATCCCTGTCCTGACCGACACCAGCTCGAATGATAACCGCAGCTTCCTGAGACATGAGGGAAGGGAAGTCTGGTCCATGCTGGATGCCGAAGTTCTGCGCAGCATGGTGGCAATGACACCAGGAGGGCGTTACTTGAATGTGTCCACAGGTGCCATTGACCTCGGCGAAGTGTATCGACGTTTGATCGCTTCGGCAGAAGGGCGTGAGCTGGGATCACGGAAGACTGAACGACGGGAGGAGAAATTTCAGGTGTTCCTGTTCCTGTGCCTACTGGCACTTGCGCTTGAGTTGCTGCTGCGTGAGGCAAAACGGATTCGGCTGGTCAGCAGTGCAGCCAGTTGGCTGATATTGGTGGTTTCAAGTCAGGGTGTTTTATTTGCAGCATCTGTTCGGGAACTGGTCAATGAGGGTAACCAAGCATATCGCTCCGAGCAGTATGAACAGGCTCTCAAGTCCTACAAGGATGCCCAATTGCAGGATCCCGAATCTCCGTACGTTTCCCTCAATCGTGCAAATGCACTCTACCGTCAGGAAAAGTTTTCGGATGCAATCGAATGGTATGGCAAGGCGGTGCATCAAAGCCTCGAACATGGGCTTCCGAAAATCGAGGCAAATGGACTACATAATCTTGGGAATGCACTTTATCAGCAGGCTGAGAGTGTCGCACAGCAAGATCCCAGGCAGGCTCTGGATAACCTGGTGCAGGCGGCCCGCTCTTACGGGGACGCCCTGCAGATTGACAACAGTCTGGCAGCCTCTGCTTACAACCTTGAGTTGGCACGTCGACGAATCCAGGAGTTGCGTGAGCAAGCCCAGAATCAGCCGCAGGACGGAGACTCTGATCAGGGTCAGTCAGATCAGCATCAGGATGAAAGCAAAGGCGATTCGTTGCAACAGGCTGCTCAAAAGCAGCAGGAACTAGCCAATCAAAGCAAGCAACTGGAACAGGATCGTCAGGAGCAGAGGGATGCAGATTCCCGGAAGCAACAGGAGCAGCAGGCACAGGACCTGGCTGACAAGCAGCAGGAGATGAATAAACAAACCGAATCGTTGGGGGAGAACGCAGACCCACAGACTCGTCAACAGTTAGATACTGCTTCCGAGCACCAGAAAAAGGCCCAAAGTGATCTGGAACAGAATAAACCTGGTGAAGCCTCCGAGCATCAACAGAAAGCTGCAGATGCCCTGAAGCAGGCTGCTGAGCGCCAGCAACAACAAGGCCAGAAGCCCCAACAGGCTCTAGGGGAACAACAGGCCCAGCCCGAGGAGGATTCGCCCCGTCTCTCTGAGCGTGAACAGGAGATGACTGTTGAGCAAATTCTGGCGAAGGAAAAACTTGACCGTCGCCGCAGGCAGCAGCAACAGCGTATCGGGGTGGTTGCAGTAGAGAAAGACTGGTAAATGATGCCACGAATGAAGCAGACATTCCTGATTGCAGCACTGTTCCTGGTACCCTGCGTGCTGTCGGCACAACAGGAATCCCTGACTGCACGGGCTGCAGTCCAGAGTCAGCAGGTGTATGTTGGCCAGCAGTTCTTGCTGCAGATCCAGATCGAGGGTACTGACCAGCCTGATGCAGTGGATTTCAGAGCACTGGAAAAGGACTTTGCAGTGACTGAGGTGGGTGGGGGCGCCAGCAACAGTACATCAATGAGCATCATCAACGGACGCATGACACAGAGCGTGAGGCATGGCTACAAGCTGAACTATCGTTTGTCAGCCCGTCGGGCTGGTGATTTCCGCATTCCTGCGCTGACGGTAAGTAATGGGGGACGTACGGTCCAGACACAACCGATCGCCATACGGGTTCAGCCACCGCAGGAGAACAATGACTTCAAGCTCCGGATGTCCCTGTCAGAACAGCAGGCTTACGTAGGGCAGCCAATCAAACTGACCACGATCTGGTACATCGGAAGAGACATTCGCGAGTTCTCTTTTACGATGCCGTTGCTTGAGGATAATCGCTTTGAGATTCTCGAGCCGGACTCAGTTGGGTCACTGGCAGCAGGGCAAAACCCTGATCAATTCATGGAAATACTGCTTGGTGATCGTCGTGCCAGAGCACGCAAGGGAGCAGGGGAGTTTGAAGGCAGGCAGTATACGCAGTTGAGCTTTGAAAAAGTATTGATTCCGCGCAAGCCTGGGGAGTTTGTCCTACCGGGCACAACAGTGGCGTTCCAGACTCCCGACCAGGGAGCCAGGAGACGGTCGAGACCATTTGACGATTTCTTTGGGGGTGGTTTCTTTTCAAGTGTCTTTGACCGGCAGGTTGTTATGCAGACACTGGCAATCCCCTCGAATCGTCCACGCTTGAAAGTGCTTGAACTGCCGTCAGAAGATCGTCCTGCAGGCTTTCATGGATGGATCGGAGAATTCACGATCCAGGCGGAAGCGGAGCCGCTGGAAATTTCGGTTGGCGAACCCATCACTCTTGAGCTGCGTGTAAAGGGCAGCAATATGTTGTCCAATGCACAGTTGCCCTCGCTGGAGGAGCAGACTGCACTGTCTCGTGACTTCAAAATTCCTCGTGAAATGGCGGCAGGAGAGAATCGTGAAGATGCACGGTACTTTGTTCAGACGCTCCGTGTGAAGAATGACGGTGTAACGCAGATACCCCCGATTGAACTCCACTATTTTGATCCCCGAAAGGAGTCCTATCTGGTAGCGCGAACCGAGCCAATTCCCCTAGCAGTCAAGGCTGCCCGTATCGTTACAGCGGAAGATGCGGAGGGACTGGATGGAGTTCAGCCACGTCAGCTTGAAGTGGAATCAAACGAATCCGGCATAGCGCACAACTACATTGACGAATCTGCACTTGAGCCCGTGGAGTCCTCATGGACCATCTGGGTGCGGCCGATTGGACCTGTTCCTTTGGTACTGATAGGGCTAGTAGTGCCTCCGTTGATTTGTCTCAGCATACTGGGAACAGGGCTGGTCAGGAGATTTGAAGGCAGTTCCAGATGGCGCTCCAAATCCACGTATACAAAGTGGCAACGAGTAGTTGCGGGGATTGATCCTGCTAGTAATTCTGATGAGCAAATGGCAGCAATAGTATTGGCAGCCTTGCGGGAGTATTTCGCCGCTCGCCTTTCTACTGACACTGGAACTGCGAACGCAGTCGGGACTCGTCAGGGAGCATTGACTTACGAAGATGTGGTGCGTCTTTTGCACAAAAAAAGGGGAGGAAAGAATAGCGTGCACTCCCAAATGGATGACCGGGTGTTGACTGGTCTTAGCAGTGTTTTTGAGCGGTGTGAACTGGGTCGTTATTCCGGAGGTGCAGTACACAGCCTTACTGCTTCCGCTTCTGCATTGGATTCACAGGATGGAATGCACTCAGGTTCTGAATGGAAACAGCGCTTGCTGGCAGACGCCAGGACAGCGGTTGATGGTGTGGAGGGGATTTTACGTGGCTTGTAGATCAAACCTGCAGCTGTTGGTCATCCTTTTAGTCGGCTTGCCATTGATGGCACAGGAAATGCCCGTGAAAGTTTTTGCTGAGGCAAACGACCTCTTCCAGCAGGCTAACCAACTCCAGACCAACGACCCCCAACAGGCTCATATGCTCTATCGCCGGGCTGCGTTGCGGTACAAATCCTTGCTGGATGAAGCAAACATCCGTAATCCCGAGCTCTATTACAACCTTGCCAATACATACCATCAAATGGATGAGATTGGTCTGGCTATCCTGAATTACCGCCGTGCTCTGCGACTGGACCCCGGTGACAGAAATGCGCTACGGAACCTTGATTTTGCTCGAACCAAACGCCAGGACAAACTGGAGCAGGCAACAAGCAGCCATGTCCTTGAAACGTTGTTTTTCTGGCATTTTGACTTCAGTGCAGCGACAAGGGTGCAGGTATTCGGAGCAGCTTGGAGCCTGTTCTGGATTAGTCTGATCTTTCGTCAGCGTGGCAAGGAATGGGTTCCCAGGGAATTGACCATCGTCATGGGTGTGGTTTCGGCACTGTTTCTGGGATCGATTGTTTATGAAGTTGCCATAGAAAGGCAGCGACTTGAAGGAGTTGTGACCTCTCAAAATGCTATCGCACGTCAAGGAGATGGGCAGAGCTATGAGGTTGCATTCCAGGATCCACTACATGCGGGTGTTGAATTTCGTGTACTGGAAACTCGCAGAAACTGGTACCAGATAGAACTCCCCGATGGACGTCGTTGCTGGATACCATCAGTGGATGTCGAATTGATCCTTTAGGTGTGTCCTGTCTTCAGGTAGTTCAATCCAAAATCACTTGGCCATGGCGTTCGAGCAGAACGCAGTTCGGGCAGAGGAGAGGTTCGCTGGCGGCGCAGTCGTCAAGGGAGTGATCAAGAGAATAGCGAACGGGTTTTTCGGATCTGGGCTTGTAATCCTGAAGGGCTCGAACTCGTTCAACGGGGTGACGGCTACCTTTGGCAACAAGATGGAACTGCTTGAATTGAGGAAGGGCCAGTCGAGTATGAAGCTGCACCGCGACCTCGGAATCACGCAGAGATCGGCATTGCATTTGGCCCATCGCATCCGCGAATCGTGGAGCGATGAGCATGACATGTTCGGCGGTCCCATCGAGATTGACGAGACGTACATCGGCGGACTGGAAAAGAACAAGCACACGTCCAAAAGGTTAAATGCTGGTGGCGGCGGAGTCGGAAAGACTCCGGTTGTCGGGATCCGCGCCCGCCAGACAAATCAGATCGCGGCGCGGCCGGTGGAGAGCATGCAGCGATCGCACGTGATCCCGTTCATCGAGGAACGGATCGATGAGGACACCATCATCTATACCGACGAGAGCCGGTCATACGGCCCGCTGGATAACCGCGTGAGAGTCAACCATAGCGTCGGCCAGTACGTGAGGGACATGGCCCATACCCAAGGCATCAAGTCCTTCTGGGCTGCCCTGAAGCGCGGAATCGACGGCACCTACCACCACGTCAGCCGCAAGCACTTGAACCGCTATGTGAACGAGTTTTCCGGAAGGCACAACCTGAGATGTGCTGACACGCTCGACCAGATGAAGATGCTGGTCTGGCTCATGATCGGCAAGCGCCTGAAGTACAGCGACTTGACCGGTCCATCCGGGCGGTGGTTTTAAGTACATCTGATTGGCAACGTTGCCCCCGCCCGGTATGATATATGTATGTCCTTGAAGATAAATAGGTTATTGTGAAAGATCAGAGGTCGTCCTGTCAAGTATCCCCTACCGGATCCGATCCCGGATACGCTGGAGAACGTGGCCCACGCCGTGCTCAACACTCCCCCCAAGAAGCGGGATGAGTGGAAGTACCTGAAGAAGTACCCGAGGAAGTAGGCTACATTTGGTAGTATAACTCTCGGAAGCACTGTGGATTCGCCGGTCATAAGCAGGGAAAAAAAGCTGCGTGCTTACACTGTGATCCAAGGCGGCTTGGCTTCGCACACGGTCACAATCCAAGCTGAGAGAGTAGTGCAGCAGGACGACGGTAGTCTTAGGTTCTACATCGATGATGAGTTGAATTGGTTCCGTCAACGGTGAGATCGACGCATGGTGGCTGTCTGACCGGGATGTAAGGTCATACAAGGATCGAATCACTACGTGAGATGCCTGAAGTTGTACGCTCTGATTTGTCCATTCTCGAATGTCGCTTGGTAAAGATCGAGATCCACTGTGAGCAGCGGTCTCTCTGGGGAGATCACTTTCAAGAGTCCTGCATCCGAGAGCCCCAATCGTGAAAAGTGCTTGTGGCTGGCAGCGGACTTTCCGAGTACGGTAACCTCGTCGCTGTTCCTGATAAGCGCACTGAGTCCCACCAGTAGCCGTTGGTCCAGTGGTCTCTTTGCTAGAAGGTTCGATGTTTCAGCAAGTGTGTGGGGAGTGACGAAGATCCGGACCTTTCGAATTATCGTGCGTAGGCGATCATAGTCTGCCACCGAGAACTGACGAGTGCGACGGTGCTTCATGATCAATTGCTTGTCTACCGCGCCGACGACAAGCAGTGTAAGCAGGTTTGCATCGATGAATGCCTCCTTTGCACGCATCTGATCAATCCTGTGAGGGGAATGTGCGATGAGTGACAGATACCACCTGACCATCTATATCCCTGATCCGGACAACTTTGAAAACACGCCCTACGTCGCGTCCAGACCATACCTCCAGTCCGGGAGAGTTGCTGAAGCTCACGGTTATCTTCCAGTGGTTTGGATGTTTCGTATCATCGAACTCGACCTCTTCCAATCTCAATTCACCAGCGACCGAGAAGAGATCCTTAACAGTGCTCTTGGCTGTTTCTATGGCTGTGTGTACGTCTGTGTCGCCTTGCCTGCATTCCTCTGTTGATCCCTCATCTTTCCTACGGAAAGCTGAGGGGTCGTTTGGTTTCTTGACACCACGAAGCCGGACCAGAATACCATTTTCTGGCCGGGCTTCCGTAATGTGTGGGTGGCTGTGGTTCCGACCAGCCTTGGTTACTCTGCGTCCGGGGCCGCATTTGAACCGTCCCCAAGGGTGCCTGTGCGTCGTTGCAGATCAAGGGGTTGCAGAGCGTGGGTACTCTCATACATAATTCCCTATCTTTGGGGCTTATATACTTGAGTACCCACGTAATATATAAGCCCCAATAAAATCCATACAGTTGATTGTGATGGGTTGCACGACTGAATTGCACCTTGGTGGCACGCACATGTTCAGCATGGGTTGACAATGCTTGAAAGCAAAAAGCAGTCTGCCAGGATGAGTCCCGCTACCGTCCATTCTGAGTCGATCACCAACTTCTGATGGCAGTTCTCCACGAATAACTCATGGCCAATTGACCTGATTCACATTGCCTGTAGTAGTTTGTTGTCATAAAGCAGGGGTACTGCGTTTCCCAAAGATCGCTGTTCCAATACGTACATGTGTTGCCCCTTCTTCGATAGCGACTTCAAAATCATGACTCATCCCCATTGAGAGGCAATTTACACCAAGCCTCTCAGCCAATTGATTGAGATGTCTGAAGTATTCGCGAGAACGCTCCGGGTCTGCACTCCAGGGAGGCATGGTCATTAGCCCAAGTAATTTCAGATTTGGTGCAGATTGTGCTGCTGCACAAAGAGCTTCCACTTGTTGTTCATCAATTCCGGATTTACTGGACTCGTGCGAAAGTTTTACTTCCAGGAAGATGTTCAGAGGCGTCCCTGTCCGCTCAAGTCGTCGGGCTAGCTTCACACTGTCTACTGTATGAATGGTATCGAATAGGGTTGCTGCTCGATTGGCCTTATTGCTCTGCAGTTTTCCGATCAGATGAAAGCGAACCTGATCCAGTCCAGTCAACACACGCGACTTGGTTTCAAGTTCCTGGACATAATTCTCACCAAAATCTCTTTGCCCGGCTGCATGAGCCACAGCAATGTCTTCGGCTGGTTTGCGCTTTGAAACCGCCACAAGGGTCACCGAGTCAGGATCACGCTGTGCACGTCTGGCTGCCGAGACAATTCTCATCCGAACCTTATCAAGATTTTCTGCAATTGCAGACTGCATCAATTTCCTTGCTTACCGGGTAATGTCTGGCGGTTAACTCAAGTGCTACACATTGCCAGATGAGCCTGGGTTATGCCAACACATCATAAATGACATGACCATGCACATCAGTTAAACGTCGGTCGATCCCGTTATGTCGATAGGTAAGCCTTGTATGGTCAATGTTTAGCTGATGCAGGACAGTTACATGCAGATCGTAGCAGTAAGTCGGCTTGTTTTCCGCTTTGTAGGACCATTCATCACTGGCTCCGTGCTCTGTACCTCCCTGGATTCCGCCACCAGCGAGCCATGATGTGAATGTGAATGGATTGTGATCGCGTCCTTTTGTGCCTTGGCTGCAGGGCATCCGTCCAAATTCAGTCGTCCAGTAGATGATAGTGCTGTCCAGCAAGCCTCTTGCAGCCAGATCCTTGATCAAGGCGGCAGCAGGCTTGTCCATGGAGCGACCCATAATGCGGTTTCATTCTATCCAAAGGCAGTACCTGATGCGACTGTTTCCCTTGGTCTTGTACCTGGTAGTACGAACTTCTGAAATTGGTCTGCAATGAATTAAATTGGCGTGGATTACAGTTAGAACCAGGATACTGCAGAGATTTTGAATCTATTCAACCTCCCCGGCAGGGTTCCCGCACTACTGCTTATTGGGAATCAGGACTACAATCTCGCCAGGCAGTGAATATCCTAACTTTTCCCGGGCATTCTTGTGAACGCCGAATTCTCCCGGCATCAAGCCCTCAACTCTTTCTTGCAACTCAGTATTTTGTTTTTCCAGATGTTCAAGTTCGTCTTCAAGTTCAACGACCTTATGGAGTGTTTCCGTAAGACCTATGAACGGGCCATGGCCGGAATAATGAAGCAGACCAGCGACGAGGATAACTGCAGGTAATCCAAAGAGCCATATTGTCCAAGGTGAAGAGAACATAACTGTGACGAGCCTATAGTGGATTAGCAACGATCTTGTTCTGAAACAAAACGGTGCTGAAATGCTTTCCTGTTGAAATCATAACGCAGGCCAGCTCCAAGTTGACAGACGAGATGGTAAATTCATGCGAAATACATTCCATCCCATTGCATTGTGTGCAGCAGTATCAAGCCGTCTTGTCCACCTGACAGGATTTCGGCAGTGCACTTGCCGGTTAACGAGGAGTCAGGATACTTCAGGCATCCCAAGTGAAACAGCTGTTTGAGCCTGCTATAGCTTCCACAATGAAAGACAAGTTGAATGAGAAAGTATCCGGGCGCAGGGGGTTCCTTGCAATGGGTTTGTCTGCCGCAGGTCTTGGAAAAGCGGCATTGGCAACGATCGGCTATGACGGGCCAATTAGTCCTGAGCCTTTTTCCCGGAAACTCAATGACATGGACAATGAACAAGCCAGCAGGGTTTCAGGGGAGGCAATGCGGAACACTGTTGTCTTGCTGGGCTGAGTACTTTCCTCGGGAATCCCGTTACACAAGCAGTTGCCGAGTATACCTGCATCTTCCTGCCTGTGACCTGGCATCTTTAGCAACAGCTGAACAGTAAGTGTCAGATTGCTGTCTCTCTAGAAGATCAAGAACCCTCCTGACTCTGGGGTCCCAGGAATTCACAAAGGGTCGTTAGACATACCTGTAATCCAAAGTTTCTTCCTGATTGGAATCCCCGGAATGGAACTGTCTGCCATCCTTGGCACTTGTCAGGAAGCTTTTGATGTAAGTACTATTTTGATTGCAACTCCAGGGGCTGATCTGTGAGCCAGCATGGGCTCCTGTTCGTGAATTGTTCGCTTGTATCAGTGCCTTGATAGATTGCCTGAACCGTGCGACTTGTTACTGCGCAGGTGGGGGAGTCGGGACAGGAGTAGCTGCGGAGGCTGTGGTCGCACTTCCTGGCTGAAATGTATTGGCCACGCCGTCAGCAAGAGACAATGCGTTCGCGTAGACAGACGCATAGAGTTCCGGATAATTCCCGACAATCAAGTCAGTAACTACATTGCGACTGTGGTTAAAGTTGGTACCTGTATAGTCCTCAGGTAGTAAGCCACTAATATCCACAGCGCTATAGTCTGCTCCGGCAAGAAGCAAGTAAGCGACTGACTCCGGATAATTACCTAATGATGCTGCATAGTGCAAGGGTGTCAAGAGCTGATTGTCACTTGAGTTAACGTCTGCTCCAGCCTGTAGCATCAAGGATATTACCGCAGGATGCCCATGATAAATGGCTGCCAGGTGCAGCGGTGTCGAGCCTTGATTATCCACTGCCCGTACATCAGCTCCGGCTTGGATCAATCTGGCAACAACTGTTGGATTATTGTAGGAGTCTATGAGGTCTTCAGTATTACCAGGTATCTTCAGGGGCGTAGATGCACTATGCAACGGGGTTCTTCCACTATTGTCTTTCGCATGTATATCTGCATTGTTGTCGATTAAAACATTGATCACGGACAGGTCAATGCTGGCTTGGGCTGCAAGATGCAGGGGCGTTCGCCCTGTATTGTCAGTGGCATTGACGTCTGCTCCGGCCTGTAACAGTGCCAGTGTGTTGTTAGACTTCACAGGAAATGTATAGGATGCCCAGTGCAGGGGAGTTAGCCCTTCATTGTCCCTGGCATTTACATCGGATCCTCCAACATCCACGAGTTGCTGCACGTTAGCTGAATAAAGCACCCAGTGCAGAGGTATAGAACCTTCTAAATCCGGTAAGTTGGAATTGGCATCATACAAGAGTAGAGCTGTTGTAACCCGCGGATTTGGATTTCGAGCCGCATAGTGCAAAGCCGTTGTACCATTTGTAGCCTGCAAGTTTGGATCAATTCCAGTGATCAACATTCTTTCTATGATTTGTGGATCCGGACTGCCTGCAGCGTAATGGACCACAGTACTGCCATCAGCGGTCAGGAGTGCGGGATTGGCCCCTGCATTGAGCAGAACAACGATTGCATCGAAACTGCGCCTACCTGCTGCAGTATGCAACGGTGTCGTGCCCCGGTTATCCAGAAAGTTGGGATCTGCTCCAGCATCGACAAGTAGTTGAATGATAGATGCATTTGAATTTCTGGCTGCCAAATGTAGAGGCGTCCAGCCGTAAGTCTCACCTTGGAGATTTAGATTTGGCCGAGAGTTAATCAGCTCACTCACTAAGTCCGGATTGTTGTAACTCGCGGCGAAGTGTAGCGCAGTCCAAGCGAGGCTAGTATCCTGGGCATTCAGGTCAAGCCCGGTACTCAGGCATGCTGAAAGATCGGCGCGGGTGAAAGTTGAAGGAAATACTGGCCAACTCGAGCAGTCCGGAACAACCTGCGCTTGCACCGCTGAGCCCACCAGGATTACTGTGCCAATTGACAACAATGTCGGCTGTAGAAGTTTGTATATTTTGTACATTCGGCTTCCACCTTGTTCCCTAATCAGCGGCAGATTGTGTTCGTTTTGAAGATATAGCAAGCATTGAAATTGTGTTGTACCCACACTCCGAAAATGTATCTGAACCCTTTTTGAATGCAAGTTCTAGACGTAATTCTGTGACAAATAGTTTCCATTCCTCACCAGAATGGAATTTCTGCAAGTCACACAGATCTTTTTACCAGTGCGAGGTGCCAGCAGGTGTGTGGACAACCGGTTATCCAGAGGCATCAGTTGTGTGATGAGCTGGGGGCAGTAAGCACATAGAGCTTGTTGAGTTAAAAACAAGGATCACCTGTACAAGGACGGAGCCAGGCAACAGAGCTGGTTGCCTGGGGCTTGATGCAGGATTAGAATTCAGCAGAGTTCCCTTCAGAACCAGGAGTATGCAACAAGCAGCAGGTTGCCAAAAAGGCTTTCTTTGAAGAAATCTATGGGAAAATAACTTAGGGAAGGAAATGTTGTCGTGGACAGCTGTGTTTTACGCAGTATGGCTGTTGTCCATGCTCTGGGGCAGTCCGGCAATATCCCAGACCACTGCAGCTGTTACCTGCAAGGTATCTTCCTTACCATCTACAGTTCTAGCCGAAGGAATTTCAGAAACGGCAGCAGATGTTGTATTGACTTGTACAGCCGAACCGACGGTCACTCCGCAGATACAGCCCAATCTGGTCATTGATGTTCTTGTTGCGCTCAATGTCAGTGTGACCAATTTCAGCCGTGGGGAGAACAGAAACAGACTCACTGATGCAGTTCTGGTAGTGAACGGTAATAACTGTTCGAGTATCAGTGATACCGGGTCGTCCTTTGGTAGCTGCAATCTAGCACCCTCTTATGTGCAAGACCCACAGTATGGTGAGTTGCAGGCAGTAAACAAGTTGCGATGGAGCAGTGTTTCCCTGCCATTTCCAGGTGCTTTCCCGTCCAGTAATGCAAGCGAAGCCAATCCGCAGAGCACGACTTTGCAATTGGGCGGAATTCGTGGCAATGCTTCACAACTTCGTATCTTTGCCAGCAGTCCTGTTGCGGCAGCACCCATGGTGGCTTCCGTTTCGATTCGTGCGCAGACTGCTGTAGCAGTGCAGAACAGTCAGGTTCCGGTCGCATATCCTGCCGCAGGTCTCTTGCTGGAGCCTGTCGATCCTTTATCCGCCTCGTTCTGTTTGAGTGAAGGTCACAGTGAATCCGTTATTCATGTCCAGGAAGGCTTTGCAAGCGCATTCAAAACGGAACCGTTTACTGAGCAAAATTCGCTTTCCGATATTGATTCTGCAGGTTTCGTCAAGCTGCCAACCCGTATTCTGCTTGAATTCAAGGACATCCCGTCTGGGGTAAGCATAAGTTTGCCACAGAATCTGGCTTGCCATCAGCCCCGACACGACAGCTCGGGGTCCACGTTGAGTGATGTTCTTTCCATTGGCTTGGTCAGAGGTCACGGCCCGGATGGCAACGGTGGACAGGTGAGTTCACAAGGCAGCGCCACTACCAATACGGAAGTGGCATTGTCTACAGGGCAGGGTAGTGCAGTTTACGAAGTTCTTGCACATGATTCGTTCCAGGTGGAGGATTGTCATATCCCTGTAGTTATTGAAGCGAACGAGGTCCTCACTTCACAGGGACAGGGAAGGGTTGCTGTTAGCCTGGCACCGCGTGGTCTAGTGTTGGACTCAGATGAAAACCTTTCGCCGTCAGGCTTCGTTTCTGCGATCGTAGCTACAGAATCCAGTCTCCACTTCGCTGCTTGCAGTACGGTATTGATTTTTCCTTTTGTTACCAACCAGGCCGGATTCGACACGGGATTGGTCATCACACATAGTTCACCAGTGTCCACAAGGGCTTTTACAGGATCCTGCGACTTGCATTACTACGGTACAAGTCAAGCCACCGGTTTATTTCAAACCGTGCAAAAGACGAATCAGGTTTCTGTGGGGGGACAACTGGTTTTCACGCTTTCCGGTGGTAATGCTGACCAGAACATTCAGGGTACTGAGCAGTTTGAAGGTTATGTGATGGCTGTCTGTGGATTTCCAGGTGCCCGTGGTTATGCATTTATCTCTGATGGGTTTGGAGGCAGTGCAGACTTGGCTATGGGATATTTCGCAAACACTGTTGTGATTGCTCCTGACGGCAGACGATTAGTGTCCGAGCTCAACAGCGGATCCCGATTATTCAGGCGGGCACAATGATGTTCGGGTTTCATTGGAAGAAGGAGCAGACTTGTGGTTGGAGACTTCAATGGGGCCTGTTGTGGGGGTGCCTGGCGATATGTTGTCTGTCGCAAGCAATTTTTGCCCAAAGCTCGCAGTCTTTCAGCGGCCCAAGTTTGGCGTTGGGTGTGATCCGCTGTTCTGCGACAAGTACCATACCGCTTATTCGGAGTGAGGGACTGAGTGAATTGATTGGTGATATTGTCATCACTTGCCAGAACAGTGCTCCACACACCGGAGTCGCAGGTACAGGATTTGTTGATGTTGATATCACGCTTGCTTTGAATGCCAGGAATGCCAACCGGCTTAATTATGGGAATGGCACCGATGTAACAGATGCCATCCTGGTGGTGAATGAAAAAAATTGTTTTGTGCCCAGTCCGGTACGTGTCATTGGAGGGTGTTCTCTTTCCGACGAGACGGTACAGGATCCGTTGCTGGCGCGACTGGATAGAACCGATACTTTGAAACTTCACTGGCGAGAGATTGCATTACCAATACCTGGTGCAGCAATTGGCAGTTTTACTAACCCTGCTGACATAGTCCCGGACTGTACAAACCAGGTCGGCGTTCCCGGGGGATGCCATCCATTGACAAGTACGGTTCGTTTGACAAATATTCGTGTCAACGTTGCTGATCTGGGCGGCTCAGGCGGTGATTTGGCTGCTCCTTACCCGATCAGGGCAGCCTTGTCCGTCCATTCATCCCAAGCCAATGTTCTGCTTGCTGAAGATCTGCTGGATGTTGCGTTCGCATCTCCTGGACTATATGCACAGGTTCTGGCGGACCACGATGTGCAGCTGTGCGATGAATCCGAATCGGCTCTGGATGTTGTGATCACGGAAGGCTTTGCCTCAGCATTCAAACCAACTGGTACAGCGAACATCAGAACCGGTGATCCTGGATGGCTGGATTATTTTTACCCTTATCCGAACTTCGTTTCAGATCAGGACTATCTGATTACGGGGACGCGGTTACGTGTTTCCCTGACAAATCTGCAAGGGGTTGTCTCGGTGCTTGCTCCAGGCAGTGTAAGTTGCTCAAGCAGTGTGGATGAAGATAACTTCCTGGCTTTGAGATTGGTGAGCGAAGCCAACTCACTGGGTAGCGGAGGAGAGCCGATGGCTGAGTCTCAGGAATTCCGACACCTGGTGGCAACTTCAGAAACAACAGTAACTGCAGTTTACGAGGTTGTGGCAGCTAACCCATTGAAGATGGAGCAATGCAAAATCCCTTTCAGATTCTCCAGGGTGGAGAATTCTACCGGTGATGTGTCTGCTAGATGGGTAAAGGCTGCTGTCAGCCTTGCCCCGCTTGGCAAGCCCACTGCTTCAAATCTTTCTGCAGCCGGGCCACGTTTCATCGAGACCAAACAAAACCAGACACCATTGATATTTGTCCGGGGATGCGGGACAAGCTTGTTGTTTCCATTCATTACAAGCAGAAGCAACTTCGAGACCGCCATTGTGATCACGAACACTACGCTGGATCCTTTTAGTACTGCACGGCAGGCAGGTAGTTGCTCGTTACATTTTTACGATTCCAATTCACCCAGTGGAGCCCAGCCTCTATTGCGCAACAGTACAGTTTTGGAGGCAGGGAGGCAGTTGGCCTTTACTATGTCGCGAGGCAATGCTGAATTCGGGATCAATCCGATCGTAGATTTTCAGGGTTCTGTTGTTGCAGAGTGTGATTTCCAGCATGCTAAGGGCTTTGCATTTGTGACCGAGGAGATCAGTGGTGTCTCGACTCTCGCACAGGGCTATCTTGCAGAGACGATCAATGATACCAATGAAGCTCTTGAGACCCAGTCTGTTGGATTGACCAGTCCAGAATAATCGGAAAGATAACAGCTGGAATAGCTGTTTGTTGAGGAGCAGGTTGTGTGCGACGGCAATGTTGTAAGCGCGCAGACCCGGGAGTCACAGCCGCAGCTCTACCGCGAGGTCTTTGCATGCCTGGATTGTACGGAGTCCACTCCTCATCCTTTGATGGTCACTCGGTGGCGGTATTGACGATTTGGAATTTTCTGTAGATCACCGGGCCTTCCCCAGTGCCGGACGGCAGCATCGCGGCGATGGTATAGTCCCCGGCGGGCAGATTGGTGGTGGCGAGAGCAGCCATGTACCGGATTCGGTTCCCCTTGTGGTCCGGCACGGTTTGGTGTCCCTTGACCGGCAGTCGTTCGACCCGCTCCTGCCCCCGGTATAGTGCTAGTCTCGGGCTGGGAGGATCCAAGAGCGACTCGGCACCTGGATTGTAGACGTCGTAGAGCAGGTAGATCGACTCGCCCTTGCGGAACGATTTGACGGCGGACGCAAAGAAGCGACTTCCCGCAACCTGCAAGACATCCTCAGGGGACTTCCGAGTAGCCTTCCTGGGCTTGGTGCTGCTAATGTCATCAATCCGGCTCGTCAGTAGTAGCGAACTGGCACTGAGCCGAGGCTGGCTCTCCGGGATGCGCACTTGCGTCTGGAAACTGCCCAAGGAACCGGACAGATCGTCCCGGACAATAACCTTCCAGTCATAGATGCCCGGCTCAAGTGGCATTTGCGAACCGTAGTGTAGCCACGAGTTGGGATCGTTGCTCAGACGCTCAAGCTCCGAACTATCCACTATCATCTCGAAACGACGCTCGTCGATGATGGGGGGCGTTCTCCTACCGCTCTCGGTTTCGGTCCCAGAAGCTTGCGCGATAACCGTCAGTTTGACCGTCTCGCCCTTCTTGACGGTTGCGGAAGGAATATCCCTTGTGTGCAGGCCGACGCTGTAGACCAAAGTGGGGGAACCGTGCGAGTTATGGAAGAACTCGTGGTCGACACGGAGCGGGAGGTCTGTGTACGGCGTGTCGAAAGTAAGTGCTTGGTGCATGCGCAAGTTCCGCTCGGTGCGCGACATGAGTTCGAACGGGCGCTCTTCGTAGTAACCCCGTTGGTGTCTAACTCGCAGTCCATTGCGTCGGACATGCACACGGAGACGGCGGAGACGACCACGCTGCTTAGTGTCGCTCGGGTAGTAGCCGAGTAGGTAGTAGTCGCCGCTCTCACGAATGACCACATCGAAGACTTCCCCGAAGTCATTGCTGTTTAGCACGGCTCGACCACCTGTTCGGCGCGCCAACTCATAGAGGCCATCCTGATTATCTTGGCGTTGTTGCGCTTGGTTCTGGAACCCGTTGTCCAATGGATTGCCCAGCAGAGAATCGAGGTTGCCTGCGCTTTCCGCGTCGCCCCCTGGAGGAACTGCGCTAAGTCGGCCGACATCCGAAACGTAGAAGCGGACGCGGGCCTTGGTTGCTTCGTCCTCCAGAGCCTTCATGATGTCGAGGTTGTCCTCGTCGACTGGCAGTCCGGTGGAGAACAGGACAACGACCTTCCTTCCTGGATAGATGCTCAGTGCCCGGATCAAGTCGATATACTCATACATCCGAAGGCGCCGGTAGAGCACCGCGCGGGCATTGATCTCCTCAAGCTGGCTTTCGAACTCGTCGTTCGCCTCTTCGATCAAGTCCTCGAAAGCCGCGCTATAATCGATATCACGGGCCAGGTCGACAGCCAGCGTATCAACGAAGCCGCCACCTCCTCGTCCCCCGGAACTGCGATCAAGCATCGCCTCGAGTTCCCGGTAGAGTTCGCTGCGACGCGAAGTGAACGGGGACCCTTCGATGGAGACCAGTATGCCCGGAGCTAAGTTCTCGTTGATGAACCCTTTGACGGCGTCAAAGATGTGTCTGCGGTCTTCGCGACGCCCTCGAGTCGCGATGTAGATGAACGTACTGCTGCTCAGTTCGCTGGCAGCTTCCGCGAGATCCGGTTTCGAGCGGTCGGTGGGCGTGCCAGGCTTGGTCGCTGGACTCCCCGGAACGGGTTGCGTGACGAATTCGAACGTCGAGATCGATTCCGGTTGGCCGTTCTCAAACATCTCGAAATCTTCCTTCGAAAGATCCGTCACTGGCTGGCCGGTTTTATCGGTCACCCGGACTTCCACTTCCACCAGAGCCGTCTCCGCCTTGAACACCGGGGCCTGTTGCGCAGCCAACGGCAGAAAGCAGGCGGCGATCGAAGCGGTTACTAGGAGTCGGCAGCGAGATCGAGGGCTTGGCAAGGATGGCACGTTTCTCATGGCTTGCCCGAGGTGCGGACAACGGATTCTCCAGACGGGTGAATGCGCGACTTACATCGCCCAACTTTACGGTTGGAGCTGTCTTCTAAAAGCAGTGTAATCTATTCAACGCCTACGCTCAGGGTGAGGTTGCCGCGTGCAGTGGAAAGGCACTATTTCCTGGCCCGGATTATTCGGTGTTGTGAAAAAGTACCTCCTCCAGGTGGATGCGAATCCCACTCAACAATTGTCGCGCCGGTTGATAGCAGCCAGGGTAGTTCATAGAAGCAAGCACTACATTGGCTTGCCTGCAAACGGACCGGGCCGAAGTCGGTACGAAGGAACTGCAGAACGTACCGGTCCCGCTAGCCCATGTTTAACTCAATGTGTCGTAAGTGATTAAAAAAAAGGATGGAGATTCACATCAAGTATGGGATAGAAAAGGGTTATAACCTTGGTGGGCGACATTCCTGGCCCGGAAAAGATGTCTTTCGCCTCTTATTAAGCATTAGATCGTCTCTTTCTTGGCCATCGTCCCATCAGACCCCTTGATTCGTACAACAACGGCCAGCATCACCAATGCTGCGACCACACCTTCTACGGGCATTTCGAGTGTCACTCTTCTTCCCGATTCATACTCGCGGTCAAACGTCACAGAACCTGAGTCGAAGTTCGGAGCACGAATGTCAAAGGTCCGCCCTGTCAAGAGTCGCGACGTTTTACTCCCATGAGGTTAATTTAACGCCCGCCCTGTCTTTGCCTGGATGATTTCTGTGAATGATCGCTCTCTGATGCGGATTTCAAGCTGTCCGCGGGCTGCCTTGTATGATCCCCTGAAGACAAGTGCGACTTCATACTGGCCGGCCTCTGCGATATCGATCTGTGCGCTAACTGCCAGAGCTTCGATCAGTTCGCCTGCCGCGCAGTCTATTGAGTAGCTTCCAGTGCCCGCTGTTCAAAGATCATGCGAGCTTCCTCGAAATGTCCCAGAACATGCTCGAGCTCGGCCTGCGAACGCCACCCGGGATGTTCACGTGCCTGTTGTGCGACGTTGTCGACCCAACGAATGAAGTACTCGGCGTCTTCGGCGGAGCGGATTGGTTGCGTACCGCAGTAGACATAGACCGGGCCTGTCTCAGCGTATAGGTGGGTATCGTCAATTGGGAGGACTGGTTTTCCGGTCGTGGCGCGCAATGTATACCAACCGCTTCGCTCGACTGTAAACCGCTTGCGTAGTTCGCCCAAGCGGCCTCCGTTGCGAAGTGGGATTGATTCCAGGACTTCACCGTTCCGGATCAACTCGAGTTTCTCGACCGGAAATGTCGTTTCCATGTGCGCGTCAACTTCTATGCCGCCGCCCCCCGGCGGCAGACGAACTTCGCTGCCTGCGATCTCGCCATTGATCGTGAGTTGCACAAGTGGCCCATTGGTGACGAACGTGCGGCCCTTGCGAATCGCTTCGACCCACCGATCCCAAGTCAGTCGGTCGCCGAGGTAGGCGTACATTCGCGCCGCCCCGATGACGGGTGTTCTGTGCAGGTTCGAGATCGAATCCTCACCTCCGGAAGCGGTGACCTTGAAGCCGCAATTGAGTGCACGGTGCCAGACACGTGCTGTGTGCACTGCTTGCCTAGCACTTGTCATCACTTCCAGGTAAGTGAACGACTCCAGGGCCAGGTCAACAGGAAAACCTCGTGTAGACGAGTAACCGGTCGAGGAAGGCTCGCTCGAGAAGGGATGCACGTAGCCACCCAGTGCACCCTGCTCACGGGCCATTCGGAATATATCCGTTGTGCTCGGATACAGGCTTTCAATGGCAGTGCCCTCATAGCCTGTCGTGAATGGCGAAATGAGGTGTTCCGTGAGGTTCAGCAGGTTGATATGCCCGTAAAACGGGGGCCGGAACTCCTCTCCCCAGGACAGAATCCGCTCCGTGGTTGATCGCACCCGATCGTAGGCTCCGTTATAGTACTGATGGTCGAAGATACGGTTATCCTTATTGGCGATCTTTTCGCCCACTACGTCGAGGTCTTCAGCAGCTGCCATGAACAGAAGGTTCTCCGGCGTATTGTGCAAGTTGCCACCGTAGTTCATATGCACATGGTCGCTGCCGCTGTACCATCCACGAGCCTTGTTGTCAGTGAATCGCTCAAGTTTCAGCCGCACGATGGTTACCTTGCCGGGTTTGATCGAGACTCTCTGGGATACGGGATGTCGCTCGAATCCCTTCATGGCTTGGACCGAGGCTTCTCCGGCAGGCAACTGGACCGAAAACTCCCCTCGGGTATGGAAGAAATCGCGATGAAGTGCTCGTGATGCGACCCGTTGGTAGGTATCCGATGGCGCATAGGCCTTACCGTCGGAAGCACGAACCTGGATGCGTGCCTCTGTGGCCCGTCCGGTATCCGCGTCAGTTACTGAGACCCGCAGGGTTCCGGTTGGCCGACGGTAGACCCTCTTGTGGATCAATATTGCCTGCTCTTTGCCTCCAAAGGTTTGCAACAGCCGTAAGTCCGAAATGCCGTGTTGGTTCGAAACATAGACGATAAAATTACCGTCAGGAGACCAACGCGGCTCGAAGTGGTCCCATGTTCCGAAGGTGAGTTGATACGGCTCACCACCATCGACTGGGAGCACGTAGAGGTTGCTGTACTGGCTTCCCCGATGCGAGCTATATAAAATCCGTGACCCGTCAGGCGACCACTGTGGACGCGTGCGGTAGAGTGTCTCCTCCCGGAGGATCTGCCTCGCTTTCGACATTGCGTCGTGGTCTACAGGTGCCCGCCAAATCGCTCCTGAACCCAACGGGATGCCCCGATTCGAGACCAGGATCATCTCCTTACCGTCAGGGGAGAGAGTCGGCTGGATATGCAGATCCTGGCTTCCGAAATAGAGTCGCGAGTTGGCGTAAATGTTGTCCTCGGTCAGTTGCTCGGGCTCTCCCGGCACGCCGTTCTCAAGCGGCATCGAGAAGACGTGGTACCAACCGTCCGGTTCAGTCGAGATGTATAAGAGACTCGATCCGTCGGGTGCCCAGACGGGGTCCAGGTTCACGTGCTCGCCACGAGTCAATGCGGCGCTTTCCCCAGTTATCGTGTCGAGTAGCTGGAGGTTGATGCTCCGGTAGTTGTCATCCGCAGTGTATGCGATCCATCGCCCGTCCGGGGACCACGTTGGCGAGGAGTCGTAAGTGGAGTTCGCAGTCAACTCGTAGGCGGTGTCCTCCCCAATACGGATCTTCCAGATCGATCCTGCCATGCTGAAGGCTATCCACTCGCCGTCAGGCGAGAAGCTAGGACGCCACGGTGTACTGGCGGCAGGTGGCAGGTAGAAATTGTGCATGTAATTGCCGCCTGTTTGCGCCGCCGGATAGGCTGCCCGCTGGATCGGAGCGTCGGTGGTCCCAGGACCGTCTGTTGGATCAGGGTCGGTTCCGAGGGGCTGGCCAGCAAGAGGCAATGCGATGCATGCCGTAAACACCAACAGCGCGACTATGCTAGAAGAGTTGAACTGACTTGGACTACGCATTCGTCAAATTTCCTAGTGATTAGTGTCGCGCAATTTCAAATAGATTACCACTAGCAGCGTTGTCCAACGAGACATGAGCCTGGACGAGGGGGTTGTTTCCAACCAGAGATGAGCCTGGACGGACGGCTCGGGGGGATGTGGAGACCATCGGAGGATGGTCATGCGCATCGATTTGGCGTCGCACAAGAGCCTGGAGCAGGTGCGGGTGTTTTTGGAGAGCCGCCTGGGGGCGGACGGCAGCGAGCCGCTGCTGCCGGAGCGGGAGGAGCAGTACGGGCACATCCAGCGGAGCCTGGTGCGGTTCGGCTACAGGACGCTGCGGCGGACGACGGGGCTGTCGCGATCGCAGGTGACCAAGCTGGTGGGGCGCAGCCAGCGGGAGGCGCAACTGCGGGACCGGCGGCGGCCGGGGCGGCCGTTCGCCAGCAAGTACACGCGGGCGGACATCGCGGCGCTGGCGGAACTGGACGGGGAGCACGGGAGGCTGTCGGGGCCAGCTACGCGCAAGCTGTGCCAGCGGGCTTGGGAGGTGTACGGGGACGGGCGCTACGAGCGCCTGGCGGGCATCTCCAACGGGCATGTCTACAACCTGCGCAAGACGGTCGCCTACCGGCGCCGGCTGGCCAGCGTGGAGCCCGGGCTTCGTGCGGGTGGACACGGTGCACCAGGGCGACCTCGACGGGGTCAAGGGAGTCTACCACATCAACGTGGTGGACGAGGTGACGCAGTACCAGGCGGTCGGCTCGGTGGAGACGATCAGCGAGCGGCACCTGCTGCCGGTGCTGGAGCAACTGCTGGCGGCGTTCCCCTTTGCCATCCTGGGCTTTCACTCCGACAACGGCTCAGAGTATGTCAACCGCCGCGTGGCCAAGCTGCTGGAGAAGCTGCGGGCGGAGTTCACCAAGTCGCGGCCGCGGCGCAGCACCGACAACGCGCTGTGCGAGGGCAAGAACGGCTCGGTGGTGCGCAAGCACCTGGGCTACGGGCACATTCCGGGGCGCTTCGCGGAGCCGCTGAACCGCTTTAACCGCGAAGTGCTGACGCCGTACCTGAACTACCACCGGCCGTGCCTGTTTGCCAGCGAGCGGGAGGATCCGCGGACGGGCCGGATCCGCAAGCGCTACCGCCACGGGGACGTGCGGACGCCGTACGAGCGGCTACGGGATCTGCCGGACGCCGAGCAGTACCTGCGGCCGGGCGTGGACTTCGCCCAGCTGGACGCACAGGAGCGGGCGCTGACGGACCTGGAGGCGGCGCGACGGCTCAATGCGCAGCGCGAAACGCTCTTCCGGGAGCTGCGCGCGGCGGCCTGAGCACGGGCTGTGGACCAACCAATCGGGATAGGGGGAAGCCTCGCGGCTCCACCCCTCCCACACCACCGTACATACGGGTCCGTATACGGCGGTTCGACCGGTTAAGCTATGTCCGAACATGGAGGCTCGGCAGTCCCAGCGCGGTGAAATAGGCGTTCGGTAGGGCCAGAGCGAGTGCGGGACTGTTCGCCAAGCGCCAAGGTCCGTGCGCGCTGCCAGCCGCTTTGGCGGCCAGTTGCACGTTCACGCCCCGTCGGCGTAGCTCAGCATACCTCCGTCTTCCTCGTTTCCATTGCTTCCAAATCGCCGACCGCAGCCGCCTCCGGGTCCATTTTTCCAAGCGTGCCAGCACTGAAGGCGTCTCACACTTCCCGAAATAGCCGAGCCATCCCCGCCAATAGCGGGCTAGGTCCTCGACCATCCGTTCGTGGCTCACGCCCCGAGTCCGTCGCGTCAGCTCGCGCACCCGCCGCCGAAACCGCTGCACCGCTTGCGGTGCAATCCGCCGCTTCGGCTGGCCGTGTGCCGTGAAGCTGAAGCCTAGGAACTTCCGTTCCCATGGCCGCGCCACCGCGCTCTTGCTCTGGTTCACCCGCAAGCGGAGCGTCCCGGCGATGAAACGCGTCACGCTTTCCATCACGCGTTCCCCGGCCCGGAGACTGCCCACATAAATGTTGCAGTCGTCCGCGTACCGTGCGAACCGCAGCCCGCGTCGCTCCAACTCCCGGTCCAGTTCGTCGAGCACGATGTTCGACAGCAGGGGTGAGAGCGGACCCCCTTGCGGGGTCCCCTCGTCCACCGGGCTCACCAGCCCGTCCTCCATCACACCGGCCGTCAGGAATGCCCGGACCAGCTTCAGCATCTGCTTGTCACCGATCCGTCGGGCCATCCGGGCCATCAAACGGTCGTGGTTCACTCGATCGAAGAATTTCTCCAAGTCAAGATCTACCACCCATCGCCGGCCCGCAGCCATCTGCTGCTGGACCGCCTCGACCGCCTGATGCGCCGAACGCCCCGGGCGAAACCCGTAGCTGTGTTCGGAAAACGTCCGGTCCCAGTGCTCCTGCAGGACCTGGGCCACCAATTGCTGGACGAATCGATCCAGCACCGTTGGTATGCCCAGCTTGCGCCTGCCCCCGCCCGGCTTCGGGATGTACACCCGTCTCACCGGCTGCGGTCGGTAGACCCCGCTCAGCAACTGCTCCCGGATGGCCAGCCAGTGCTCCCGCAGGTGCCCGGGCAACTCGTCGACGGTCATCCCGTCCACCCCCGGACTCCCCCGGTTCCCCCGGACTCGTGCCAGCGCCCGCTTGCAGTTGTCCCGCTCGCAGGCTCGCTCCATCCACTGTTCGTCTCTAGCCGGGCTTTCGTCCCGTCGCCCCGCCGCGCGCGGTTCGGTCCCTTCCCCGGCCGCTTCCGGGGCTTCACCCCCTCCATCGACGGGGAAGGCCAGCACTAGCTGGATGTTCTGCCGCTTTCCGCTCACGAGAAACGCCGTTCTACTTGCCACTCCGTTCGTTCAGGCCTTCGTCCCTTGTGGGTCTACTATGCCTTCTGCTGACTTCTGCCGCCCGGTCAGGTCGGATTGCTCCTCCCTCAGTCCGGCATTCCGGACGGACGGCAGATCTCCCGAGGTAAGTTCGACAGCCTTCAGCGCACAACCGCCGGATTTACAACCAGCGCCCTTGATGGAACTGGACTTCGTCGTCATCGGCCGACTCGTCCGACGCTGTATGCCTCGTATCCGGTTCTTGTTCATCGGCTCGCGCCTTTGCTCTACGCTTCCTTCAGACCCCGCCTCGCAGCGACGCCCTTGCGCTTCGCTAGGACTTCACCTCCATCAGGTTGTCCAAGGGACTTTCACCCTCAAGCTGCCGAACATGCTCGGCACACCGAAACGGGTGGGCGCCCGGCCGGGCGCCCACCCCGCGGGCCGCCTCCAGCACGCCCGGCCCAGCCTGCCCATTGCCAGCACGAGCCCCCCAGATAGGATGCTGATGATCACACCCACCAACGGAATCTGGGGCTCCCGTTGGTCGCCCCTTCGCCCCCCTCGGTGGCGATCCCAGCCGCTCTCCACTGACACCCTATAATGCCCTAGTCTCCCTTCCCCACCTGGAGCCTCGTCCAGGCTCATCTCTGGTTTGGAAAACACTGGTGCAACGATTCGGCCGCGTTTCGAGGACGAATCGCGGTGTGAGTGCCTGCGAGTGTACCGAAGCGTTCGGGAAGGCATCTGCTACGCCGTTTCAGTCGGTCAGGAATAGGAAACGGAGACAGTTATTCCAGTAATTCAACAACGTCCCCTAATTCTTACAAGATGTTGTGGTCGACCATCTGTTCAGATTGACGCGGTTTCTGATGACCGTTGACAGCCGCCCCTGCTCTCATGCGCGGTCAGCTGCTGGCGGAGGGTCCGGACGTACCCAGAGAATGACCATAGCTGCAACGAGGATGGCGGGAATCGAGGCGTAGAGCGCCCCGTTCCAGCCATGCAGCTCCATGACTGCCCCCGAACTCCAGGAGGCAAAGGCCGAGATACCCATAATGCTGAAATCGTTCAGCGCCTGAACACGGAAGCGTTCGGCTGGACGATGGGCTCGGGCCAGTAGCGTCGTTCCTCCAACATAGAGGAAATTCCAACCGACGCCGAGCGCCACCATGGCCAGGCCGTAGTGCAGCATGTGGCGGCCCGCCAGGCCCGCAACCAGGGTGGCGCCAAGCAGCGCCACTCCCCCAATCATCACCCGCCCGGCGCCGAAGCGTCCGATGAGAGCACCACTGATCAATGAAGGAAGGTACATGGCCAGCACATGGGCCTGGATGACCGCCGCCGTTGCCGCCAGGGAATACCCGTCGACAATATGCATGGCCAGCGGTACGGCCGTCATCAAGACAGTCATGACGCCCCACCCGATCGCGCCCCCCGTGACGGCCGCGATAAAGAAGTGGCCGCGAACTATGACGCGCAGAGGACGAGCGCCCCCGGTTGTTTCTTCCTCGGCCGAAGGGGTCATCGGCCGCAAGGCAAGGAGGGCGGCAGCGCCAAGTAAATAGCACGCCACAATAGCGGCGAATGAGCCACCGAACGGTGCGCCCGCGACCCAGGCCTCGCCCCACGACATCAGTCCCGGGCCGAGGAAAGCGCCAAAGATGGAGCCCAAAAGCACGATTGAGATCGCTTTTGGTGCGGCCGCCGCACCGACACATTCAGTGGCGGCAAAGCGGTATTGCTGAGAAAACGCGGCCGCGCAGCCGATCGTGATCGAGCCGCCACAAAGCAGCGCGAAGTCGTGAGTCAGGGTTGCAAGGAAAGCACAGGCTGCTCCGAAGGCGCCCACCGTCGCGCCAATCGCAAAGCCACGGGCGCGGCCCACGTGCGCCATGGTCCACGAAGCGATGATCGTGGAAACGGCATTGCCCACGATGAGCAGTGACACCGGCAAGGTCGCCAGGGCCGGGTTTGCCGCCAGGCTACGGCCAAGGATTCCGCCAGCCGTAACGACAGCGAACCAGCCGGTGACCCCCACTGCCTGCGCGAATAGCAGGATCACCAAATTGAGGCTGAAGAGTTGGGAACGGATGGCCGGGCCTTGTTTTTTGCCAAAGCGCATAGTTGAGACTCAGCGGCACAATTTCAGACCCCGGAAGCGTGGCGCTATCAGACGATAGGCGATATTAGCCCGGATTATTCAGGAAGGGTCCGATTTCGGTAGAAAAACAAAGGCCTCCGCGTGGTATAAATGCTGTTGACACAACCATTATATGTCATAGTTTCGTGCAACACCAGTTGCAGCGTTGTCCAACGAGACATGAGCCTGGACGAGGGGGTTGTTTCCAACCAGAGATGAGCCTGGACGGACGGCTCGGGGGGATGTGGAGACCATCGGAGGATGGTCATGCGCATCGATTTGGCGTCGCACAAGAGCTTGGAGCAGGTGCGGGTGTTTTTGGAGAGCCGCCTGGGGGCGGACGGCAGCGAGCCGCTGCTGCCGGAGCGGGAGGAGCAGTACGGGCACATCCAGCGGAGCCTGGTGCGGTTCGGCTACAGGACGCTGCGGCGGACGACGGGGCTGTCGCGATCGCAGGTGACCAAGCTGGTGGGGCGCAGCCAGCGGGAGGCGCAATTGCGGGACCGGCGGCGGCCGGGGCGGCCGTTCGCCAGCAAGTACACGCGGGCGGACATCGCGGCGCTGGCGGAACTGGACGGGGAGCACGGGAGGCTGTCGGGGCCAGCTACGCGCAAGCTGTGCCAGCGGGCTTGGGAGCTGTACGGGGACGGGCGCTCGAGCGCCCGGGCTTCGTGCGGGTGGACACGGTGCACCAGGGCGACCTCGACGGGGTCAAGGGGGTTTACCACATCAACGTGGTGGACGAGGTGACGCAGTACCAGGCGGTCGGCTCGGTGGAGACGATCAGCGAGCGGCACCTGCTGCCGGTGCTGGAGCAACTGCTGGCGGCGTTCCCCTTTGCCATCCTGGGCTTTCACTCCGACAACGGCTCGGAGTATGTCAACCGCCGCGTGGCCAAGCTGCTGGAGAAGCTGCGGGCGGAGTTCACCAAGTCGCGGCCGCGGCGCAGCACCGACAATGCACTGTGCGAGGGCAAGAACGGCTCGGTGGTGCGCAAGCACCTGGGCTACGGGCACATTCCGGGGCGCTTCGCGGAGCCGCTGAACCGCTTTAACCGCGAGGTGCTGACGCCGTACCTGAACTACCACCGGCCGTGCCTGTTTGCCAGCGAGCGGGAGGATCCGCGGACGGGCCGGATCCGCAAGCGCTACCGCCACGGGGACGTGCGGACGCCGAGCAGTACCTGCGGCCGGGCGTGGACTTCGCCCAGCTGGACGCTCAGGAGCGGGCGCTGACGGACCTGGAGGCGGCGCGACGGCTCAATGCGCAGCGCGAAACGCTCTTCCGGGAGCTGCGCGCGACGGCCTGAGCCCGGGCTGTGGACCAACCACGAAACGGGTGGGCGCCCGGCCGGGCGCCCACCCCGCGGGCCGCCTCCAGCACGCCCGGCCCTGCCTGCCCAGTGCCAGCACGAGCCCCCCAGATAGGATGCTGATGATCACACCCACCAACGGAATCTGGGGCTCCCGTTGGTCGCCCCTTCGCCCCCCTCGGTGGCGATCCCAGCTGCTCTCCACGGACACCCTATAATGCCCTAGTCTCCCTTCCCCACCTGGAGCCTCGTCCAGGCTCATCTCTGGTTTGGAAAACACTCTAGCGCCGAGCCGAAAGTTAAAATCCCAGGTTGTGATGCAGCACCAGCTGGAGGCCATGCACTGGTCCGAGCTGCGTTCACCACTTTTATCTAGTCGAAGCAAGCGGCTCCCCAAATGTACTGGCTCACGGGCTTGTGACCGTCGGGCGAGCAGGAGGCCTTGTCGTTCTGGCCTCCGAACCGCCAGCTGTCAGATATTGAAAAGGTAGCCCACGGGTTCAGCGTTGGTGTCCAGTGCCCAACTTCAGACCTGCTCCCGCGGCTCGCCACGAGCAGAGCAGACAAGTACAAGACAAGGGCAAGCGTGCATGATGTTTCTCAAGCGGGAATTGTATCTGGTTAACGCCCGCTCGTCGCTTTGCCATCTGCAGAAATGGCTAGCTAGAATATTAGCTAGCTATGCATGCGAGGAACATACAATGGTGATGATCAATGTCCATCAAGCCAAGAGAGTAGCGCACGGCTGTACACCTTCCGATCAAGCCCTAGCGATTATTTTATATCCAGAGACTGGGGCATTGGGACAGTCCGGTTACTGCGCCGCGTCTGCTTGAGTAGCCAATCAATGACCTGCTCGTCACCGTAGTTGCGATTCGCAATGCCGTGGCCAACGCCTTCGTATTCCGTATAGCGCACTGTGCCGCCTGCGGCACGGATCGCGGCGGTCATGCGCCTCGCCAAGGTCGCTGTGCTGATGGAATCGGTCTGTCCCTGAAAGATCCAAACGCCCATACGTGCCAGCGCTGGCGCGTCCTCAGGGACGATCATCGCGGAGCCCGCCGACGGCGCTACCCCGGCAATGCGGTCTGCCTGCAGGGCTGCGTATCGAGTCGCGCCCTCGCCTCCCATCGAACTCCCGGTGAGCGTCACCCGGTCGCTGTCCACTGAATACGATTTCATTGTCGCGTTGATCGCTGAGGTGATGTGCATCATTGCGTCTGGAGCAGGCTCCCGTCCGTGTCGCCGCAACCGCCACTCCGATTGCACAGGGTTGGGCGGCACGGGGGTCCAAATTCTTCCTTCCGGGCAACGCGGAATCAGCACGAGGGCCTGGAACCGCTCGGGATTTTTCTGGATCGCACGCACGATCGGTTGCCGGTTCATCCACTCGTTGATGGCGTTTCCGTTGTTGTCACCGGTTCCACCCCCGCCGTGCAGATATACGATTAGCGGCCAAGTCCGCGACTCACGGTAACCGGGAGGCACGTAAAGCGCCGCCGTCCGTGATGTACCGTTGGCCGTGAAGGAGAGATTGACGAAGTCGGCAATCACTGCTACATCCTCGGCAGGGAAGATGCTTGCCGGAAGCAGCAACAGAATGACCGCGCTACCGAGCGACATCTTCACATCCAGAATCCCTGGCCCCATTGTCAAATACTGTAACCCTCTGCTGCCAATCAGTCCTCTTGATCGGAATTCGTGGTGTATGGTGCGAACTCCGGCTTTCGTCGTTCGATGAAGCTCGCAGCGCCTTCCTTCACATCTGGCCTTCTGAAGGACTGGATCATCTCTTCGAGAGCCGCAGCTACAGCCTCGTCAAGATTATGGCTGTAGTCTGTGTAGACCTGCCACTTTATAGCCGCCATTGAAGTGGGAGAGCAGTTCTCGGCTAGATCCGCGGCATAAGCGATTGCGTTGTCCAACAGTTCCTCTCTGGGAAACGCGGCGTTCACCAGTCCCAGTTCCTGGGCTTCGTCCGCCAAGACAACGCGCCCCGAGAGCAATAGATCTAGAGATCGGGATTGGCCGACCAAACGTGGCAGGAGCCAGGAGATGCTGTACTCCGCGATCAGGCCGCGACGCGTGAAAGCGGTCGTGAGCTTGGTGCCAACGGCCGCGAATCGAACGTCGCAGCATAGCGCGTGGACCAGCGAGACACCTGCACAGCCTCCGTTGATGGCGCAAATGATCGGTTTCTGGATCGAAAGGGCGTAGTGGACGGGCCGTCCCGGCTGGCGGATCCGGTCGACTGTATGCTGGCCAGATGACTTCAACGCTTCAACATCAGCTCCGACGCTGAAGGACTTCCCTGCACCTGTCAGGACGATGCGCGGATTCCAGGATCAGCAGCACACTGGTCCAGCAGGTCGAAGTAGTGGTCGCGCATTGTGGGCGTGAGGGCATTATTTCGCTCGGGGCGATTGAAGGTCAGTACGGCTACGGGGCCACGGACATCAAGCAGCAGGTTCTCGGGCATGATGTTATTGAAACTCTTTTACAATTATCGCCGCGTCGGTCGGGAGCACCCGATAGACTGCAGCGCTGGCCTGGGGTGATACTGCTCCGGTCCCGTACCACGCTCGTTGACCAGGAACGTGCCCGTCAGTATCGACTTTTTCAATGCCCCGTTGCTATGGTTGCCGGAACCCCTCGCAGCTTTGGCTCTCAGGTGTTCATCTAGTTCCACATTCAGAATCCGCTCTGAAAGAGCCTTCTTCTACTCGTCAGCCAAACCATCCTTGGCAAACAGTCCCTGTGGATCGCGACCAGACAGAAGCAGGTCCAGTAATTCGTTTTAGATAGTCATATTATGTTGCTTTCATTTCAAGTTTTTAGGACCTCACACCCAAAATTACTGACAGTCTCATCACTTTTGAATTCACACCATTCAGTCACCGCCGACAGGGCTTAAAAACGATCGACAATCGCAAGATACCCCATACGGTTCATCCTTGTGCAGCCCTGTTAAGGGAACTAAAATAGTTCATTAATCTGTTCTCTTCATTGTTTATTTCCTCTGCTTTGACAAAGGAGTTTTTATCACTCACTGTCTAATGCTCATCCCCACGCAGTAATTCACTTGTTGTTTTCTTGTGATGTGTCTGTGATAACACTGAATATAGACTGGTTTACAGGTTTGTTAGAGAAAGTAAGAAGATGGAGGAGACAGCTACTCGAATGAATTCAGGTTTGGAATCAGATCGCTCTCGACCCGTTGATGTGCACCGAATCACTCGTCGAGTGGAGGCCGAAGCAGCAGTTCTTGCAACAGTGCGCAGTGAGATCGGCCGTGTCATTGTTGGCCAGAAGGCACTGATTGACGGGTTGCTTCTGGCTCTGCTCAGTAATCAACATGTCCTGATCGAGGGTGTTCCGGGTTTGGCAAAAACCCTATCGGTCACAACGCTTGCCAAGGTGATCCAGGCATCTTTCCGGCGCATCCAGTTCACGCCTGATTTACTTCCTGCTGATTTGATCGGCACCATGATCTATTCGCCATCCGATGGCAAATTCAGCACGAAAAAAGGGCCAGTTTTTGCCAACATTATCCTGGCTGACGAGATCAACCGGGCGCCGGCAAAAGTGCAGAGCGCACTGCTTGAAGCCATGCAGGAACGCCAGGTCACGATTGGGGAAGAGACCCACGTGCTGGAAGATCCTTTCCTGGTTCTGGCTACCCAGAACCCGATTGAGCAGGAAGGAACCTATCCCTTGCCGGAAGCACAGGTTGACCGGTTCATGCTGAAACTCAAGGTCAGTTATCCATCAAAGACCCAGGAACTCGATATCCTGCGTCGCATGGCTCACTCAACTGTCAGGCATGACGTTGCTGCCATCCTTTCCCCTGCAGACATTCTTCGACTGCGAATCCTTGCCGACGAAATCTATATGGATGCCAAGATTGAGGAGTATATCGTCAATCTTGTAGATGCCACCAGGAATCCTGCTGAGTACGACCTCGACATTGGGGATTGGATTCGGCACGGGGCTTCACCTCGGGCCACGATCTATCTTGCTATGGCTTCCAGGTCGTACGCTTTGCTCCAGGGGCGTGGTTATGTCACACCGCAGGACGTCAAGTCCGTCGTGCATGACGTGCTTCGTCACCGTGTCATGGTGACCTATGAGGCTGAAGCCGAGGAACTCATTTCCGAGGATATTGTCCAACGTATCCTGGATAGTGTGGAAGTTCCCTGATTGAGGCACACACTGTGCTCCCCTATGGTGGGAATATGCCTCTGGATGTAAAGGATTTTGCACGTTCGTTAGCCAAGAAGATCAGGCTGATTGAAATCCAGACCAACAAGGCTGTTGATGACATGCTGGCTGGAGAATACAGCAGTATATTCAAGGGCAGCGGTGTGGAATTCGAAGAGGTTCGCGAATATGCACCAGGGGACGAGATACGCAGTATTGACTGGAATGTCACAGCTCGTATGGGCAAGCCATTTGTCAAGCGTTATGTCGAGGAACGTGAACTTATCGTATGGCTGATTGTTGACCTGTCGGCATCAGGTACTTTTGGCAGTCGCAACCAGTTGAAGAACGAACTGGCTGCTGAATTCTGTGCGCTGCTTGCCTTCGCAGCAATTCGTAACAACGACAAGGTTGGACTGATCCTTTTTACCGACCATGTTGAATTGGCTGTGCCACCCAGCAAGGGTCGTACGCATGTGCTGCGCCTGATTCGGGAGTTGCTTGATTTTTCTCCACAGGGGCGTGGTACTGATCTTGCCGCTGCCCTGCAATACCTGGGCAGGGTTACACACAAACGAGGGGTAGTCTTTTTGATCTCCGACTTTCTCACTGACAAGCCACTTGAACAGTCCGGAGGGAGGGAACTGCGTATTCTGGCTCGGCGCCATGACCTCATTGCAGTTGTGGTTAGGGATGCAAGAGAGAAACAACTGCCTGATGTGGGCTTGATCGAACTGGAGGATGCAGAGACTGGCCAACGGGTGCTTCTGGACACTTCCAGCGCACGTTTGCGTAAAAAGTATGAATCAAGGGCAATGCACCAGCTTGAGCAGCAGCGGGCCTTCTTCCGCTCGACAGGTATTGATGAGGTGCAAGTAGAAACCGGCAAGGATTATGTCCGGGGGCTGAGGCGGCTGTTGAAACAGCGTGGAAGACGCCGATGAGTCAGCCCCGGCAATCTCTGTCCACAGGTATGTTCCGCCTAGTTACAGCGGCATTATGTGGAGTCATCGCGGTTCTGCTGGTTGCCTGTGGATCCGGTGGTAATCAATCAACACAGTACCCGGAATCCGAGATCATTCAGGAATTTGAGCAAGCGGGGGCGAGGCTTGTTCTGTCCCTTGGCAACAAGACGTTGACAACAGCAATGAGTACGGTTCTGCAACTCGAACTGGAGTGTGCGGAATCTGACAGTGTCGAGTTTCCGAATCCCGATAACGACTTCGGGGAGTTCGCAGTAATTCGTGATGCAGCTCTGCCTGAACGACTGTTAGCCAGTGGCCGCATATTTCACGGGCATGAATATGAACTTCAGCCATTCCTGCCTGGGCAATATGAAATTCCGGAACTGAAAGTTGTCCTGAACGGTTCTGAACAAATCATGACAGAGCCGCTTGAGGTTCTGGTAGAAAGCGTGCTGGCTGAAGCAGCATCCCCGGAATTGAAGGATATTACAGATCCGGTCGATGTTCCCATTCCATGGTGGGTATGGGTTCTCGGAGTTGTACTCCTGTCAGCAGGGACCAGTGGATTGATCTGGTGGTGGAAGCGCAGAATCCACAGACAGCAAGTGCCTCGTCAAGTGCCTGCACATGAAACTGCGCTCAATGCGCTGGCTGCTCTGCAGGCAGAGGACCTGCTCATTCAGGGTGAGGTGAAGCCTTTTTACATCCGTCTTTCTGATATCGTACGCCATTATATAGAAGGGTATTTTGGCTTGCGTGCGCCGGAACAAACGACGCAGGAATTCCTGACCTCGATCTCCGGTTCACCATTGATCCGCAAGGGTCATCAGAAACTTTTGAGGAGTTTTCTGAACCAGGCGGACATGGTGAAATTTGCAGAAGTCGTACCAGACGGAGAAGAAAGCAACAGTGCATTAGATGCTGCCCGGCAATTCATTACGCAAACAATATCGGCAGAAGAGCTTGCAGGGGAACCTGGAAGCGTTCAGGAAGAGTCAGGAAAGATATCTGCCTGAGATTGATTTCCTGCTGCCCTGGTGGCTTCGCTCGAACAGGACAAATCATGAATCGACTGAATCTTTTGTTTTCCTCACTTGTACTCATACTTTCGTTCTCAGGATGTACTGCAGTCAAAAACGAACGTCCCAATGTTATCGTCATCCTCACAGATGATCAGGGATATGGTGATCTCTCTGTGCACGGCAACCCTGTACTGAAGACTCCTAACCTTGACAAACTGCACGATGAGAGTATCCGTTTCAGAGATTTCCATGTGGCGTCGGTGTGTACACCTACCAGAGGTGGACTCATGACCGGTCTATATGCATTGAGAAACAAGGCTGGCATGGTACCGGCAGGTCGGAACCTGATGAGGCGTGATATCCCGACGATGCCGGAAGTATTCGCTGCGAATGACTATGCCACCGGTCTTTTTGGCAAGTGGCACTTGGGTGAAGTGGCCCTGTTTTCGTGGACACCTAAGATAGCTTGGATAGGCAGGGGTTGCTCGCTGGAGAGACGGGGGTAAGGAGGCCCCGAACGATGAGTAAGAAAGTCTATGTGAAGCCGTATCCGAAGGAGTTTCGGGAACAGGTGGTGAAGCTGGTGCAGCTGGCGGAGCGCGACCAGGGTCGCCGTCAGGACGGCCTGAGCAGTCCCGAGAGGGAGGAGCTGGGGCGTCTGCGACGGGAGATCCGGCGGCTACGGATGGAGCGGGAGATCTACGGGGCGCGGCGGGTGCACGCGGAGCTGCGGACCGGGTGCAGCGCTGATTCGAGGCGGCAAAGCCGAACCAGGTGTGGGTAGCGGACATCACTTACGTGCCGACCCAAGAGGGCTTCCTGTACTTGGCGACGGTGCTGGACGTGTTCAGCCGCAAGGTGGTGGGCTGGGCGATGAGCGCGCGCCAGACGGTGGAGCTGGTGCAGTCGGCGCTGGAGATGGCGATCGAGACGCGGGCGGCGCGAGGCGAGATCTTCAAATTCCTAGAGGGCTTCTACAACCGGCGCCGTCGCCATTCGGCGCTAGGCTATCTCTCCCCAGTAGAGTTCGAGCGGGCCTGGAGCGCGGCGCAGCCGCCGTCGCCCTGACAATGCATTCCGCAGAGCACTGCTAGCGGCGCGGTTCCGCTGCCGGGCCCTGCTGCGCCACCTCTTCGCCGGCCGGCTCCCGGGCTCCCGTTGGTCGCCCTCCAGCCCCCGCTTCCACTGCCTCCCTCTTGACTTCTCCGTCCCCCTCCGCCATCATGGTGCTGCCCTCTCTAGAGCAGCCGCACCTACCGCACACCGAAGTGTCCACGAAACCGTAGCCACCTCAGTCGAAACTCTGGTCATAGGATAGATCGATGGTCCGGTTGGGTCGCTCCTGCGGGCGGGGAACAAAGGCCGTGCGGAATCCCGCTGCGACTGAACCCCTCAAGTCGCCCTTATGGGCAGCAACCATCATTACTCGGGACGGTTCCAGATCCAGAAGTTCTGCAGCTTTGAGATATGTCTGCTTGTCCGGCTTGTAGTGTCCGGCAAGTTCTGCAGACAGGACTGCATCCCATGGCAGTGCGGCATGTTTGGCCATATTGACTAGCAGGGAGATGTTGCCGTTCGAAAGGGCAGCCACAATATATTTGCGTTTCAGTCTCCGGATACCCTCAACAGCATCCGGCCAGGGGCCAAGACGGTGCCAGGCACGATTCAAGTGGTCCTTTTCTGCTTCGCTGAGATCGGAAATCCCGAACTGTCCGAGCAGGTCGTCCAGTATCAGGCGGTGTAGTTGATCAATGTTCATCCATGGAAGATCCTTCTGCCGGACCCTGTTCATGGCAGGTCCATAGCCGTCACGCCAGGCATCCGCGAAGGCAGTCCAGTCAACCTGCAACTGTTTCCTGAGACCAAGCTCTGTGCCTTCCCGGATGATGCTTGAGCGCCAGTCAACGACTGTCCCGAAGACATCGAAAGTCAGGGCAAGAATGGATTGGGGTTAAAGGGCGGCCATTGAAATGCTTCCTGTAAAGGTGAGTGCGAAGACCCGGCGTGTAAGCAAGGGGCCCTGCTGATGTGGCATGGAACACAGTATACGTTCTTGTACCTGGCCACTAAGAACAGGTTTGTTGGCATTTTGTTGCAGATAGTAAACCTTTTGATTACAGTCCGATACGCCGGATTGGCTAGAACGCGCTAGGCTGAGAAAACCATGGGCCGAATCCAAGTGCTAACGGATCGGGTTGCGAACCAGATTGCAGCAGGGGAAGTGGTGGAACGACCTGCTTCTGTATGCAAGGAACTTCTTGAGAACTCGCTTGACGCAGGCGCAAAGCGTTTGCGGGTCGACATGAAGTCGGGTGGTCGGAGACTCCTGAAAGTCAGCGATAACGGGATTGGCATGAGCAGGGACGATGCAATGCTAGCCTTTGAGCGTCATGCCACAAGCAAGCTTCGTCACCCGGATGATTTGCTTGCCATAGCAACACTTGGGTTCCGGGGTGAAGCACTGCCTTCGATTGCGAGTGTTTCACGAGTGTTGCTTGAGACCCGAACCAGGGATGACAAGACTGGGACTGTGGTCGAAATTCATGGTGGGAGTATGCGAGATGTGCGTGAAGATGCATTGGCTGAAGGAACCAGTGTTGCCATCAAGGACCTGTTTTACAACGTTCCTGCCCGTCGCAAGTTCCTGCGCACTATCAAGACAGAACTTGCGCACTGTGTACGAATCGTGACGCAGTACAGCCTGGCACATATCGACAAGTCATTTGTCCTGCAGAACGAAAGCGGGGAACTGTTGAACGTATCATCGGTACAGACCCTGCGAGAGAGGGTCTACCAGGTATTTGGACCGGACATCCTGGCCCAGCTCGTTGAGATCGAGCCCGTTGAACGGGAGGTGCCCATGGGCGCTTTTATACAGCCCGTGTATGACGAACAGGCCGTGGATTGTAACGGTTCTGAGTATGCAGAGACCAGTTCAAGGAAACTGAGTCTGAGGGGGTTTGTCTCGGAACCGCAGGTGCACCGGGTCAATCGCAACTCGACCTACATTTTCGTGAATGGCCGCTTAGTTCGTGACAGTCTTCTGATCAAGGCAATCTCGGGTGCTTATGAAAATCTCATGCCGAAAGGGGTGTTCCCGTTCGTGCTCCTGTTTCTTGACCTGCCTCCGGAGGAAGTAGATGTCAATGTACATCCTTCCAAGACTGAAGTGCGGTTCAGGAATCCTTACGGAATTCTTGATTTCGTCCGGGATGCAATCCGGGATCGACTGAGGGAAATAAAACCTGCTTCCGGGTTGCCACAGTTTCAATCTGGATCAACCGTTAGTGACGGGCAATTCCAGGCGCCTGCCGAAGTTATGGCCGGGGGATGGAGAGGTGCATCACAGAAGTCCTCGAAATGGAGTGAAGGTGGAATCCGGCAATGGCCGAATGCAGCTTCAGGAGGACTCGGGTTGTCGGGAGCAACGGAGTATATAACCTCCGCGCCTCCTGTTGCCAAGCCGCCGGGATCGACCAGTCTGCAGGATTTTACAGACGTGGATATCCAGCACATTGATGCGGAGGATGACGGCCACAGCCGCCTGCCGCTTGTTGACCGCAAGCCGGATACCCTGGTTGACCTGGGTAATCTTCGACTGCTGGGCCAGCTGCATGAGAGTTTTATTGCGGCAGCCGGGGATGACGGTCTCTGGATTATTGACCAGCATGTGGCACATGAGCGAATCCTGTTTGAGAAAGTACTTGCGGCCAGACAGCACGGACACTACGAGTCCCAGCAACTGCTGATGCCCATCATGCTGACACTCACTCTTGATCAGCTGGTTGTCTATGAAGAATTGTCCGAGGAACTCCATGCCAACGGGTTCGACACAGAATCCTTTGACGGGCGAACCCTGGCTGTGAAATCAACCCCGACGGAACTGTCAGCCAGGCAGGTAGAGACACTGCTGATCGAATTGCTGGAGAATTCCGCGTTTGAACTACGCTCGACGACGAGGACGGAATTGCAAAATCACATGGCTGCAACCATCGCCTGTCATGCAGCCATCAAGATCAACATGCCACTCACACCGGAAAAGATGCGTTGGCTGCTTGATGCACTTGCCAGGACGGATTGCCCGATGTCCTGCCCGCATGGGAGGCCAATTGCATTGAAGTACGGTATGCGGGACATCTTGAAAGCCTTCCACCGCCTGTAGCCGTAGGTTGAACGTTCAGGAACCGGAGTTAAGCTAGCTAGTCATAGGTCCCAAAAACCGTTCGAAGAGCATCTGAAATCTCTCCCAGAGTGGCTTCGGATTCCGTTGCATGAATCACGGCAGGCATGATGTTGTTATTTCCTGTTGCAGTTTCCTGCAATTGTTGCAGGGATTCCCGGACTGTAGCATCCTGTCGCTTTTTGCGGAACGCAGCCAGGTCCTTTTTGTGTTCTTCTTCCTGGGCGGAGTCAATTCGAAGGATCGAAACAGGTTCCTGCTGCGGTGACTTGTACTCGTTGACGCCTACGATGGTCTGTTCCTTTTTTTCGATGCTTTGTTGCAGGAAATAAGCTGAGTCCTGGATCTCCTGTTGGACAAAACCCTGCTCAATCGCCTCGACCATTCCTCCCATGTCTTCAACTCTGGTCATGTAATGGAGTGCCTGTTCTTCAAGGTCGTCAGTCAATCTTTCAATACAGTGAGAACCACCCAGAGGGTCAATGGTATGTGTGACACCGGATTCTGAAGCGATCACCTGTTGAGTGCGCAGGGCAAGAGTTGCAGCCTCCTCGCTGGGGAGAGCAAGTGCCTCGTCAAGTGAGTTTGTGTGCAGGGACTGGGTTCCGCCCAGAACGGCTGCCAGTGCCTGATAGGTTGTGCGGATCACGTTGACCTGGGGCTGTTGTGCGGTAAGTGATGAACCGGCAGTCTGGGTATGAAAACGAAGCTGCATGGAACGTGGATCTGAAGCTTTGAAGCGTTCCTTCATGAGCCTGGCGTACAGGCGCCGTGCGGCACGAAATTTTGCAATCTCTTCGAGGAAGTTGCGGTCGGAGCTGAAGAAAAAGGAAAGTCTTGGTGCGAATTCGTCGATATCAAGCCCGGCAGCAAGTGCAGCTTCGATGTAGGCAGTCGCATTACATAGCGTGAAGGAAAGCTCCTGGACGGCAGACGCACCTGCCTCTCTCATGTGGTAGCCACTGATAGAGATGGCATTCCATAAGGGTGCTTCACGGGCACACCATGCCAAAAGGTCAGTCACAATGCGCATGGAGGGCTTGGGAGGATAAATGTAAGTGCCGCGTGCAATATACTCCTTGAGGATGTCGTTCTGGACGGTCCCTCGCAGCCTGCTGGCAGGAACACCCTGGCGTTTGGCAACGGTCACATAGAGAGCTAGCAGGTTCGTTGCTGTTGAGTTGATGGTCATCGAGGTCGAGACCGTTTCCAGTGGAATCCCCTCGAAGAGAGCTTCCATGTCTGCGATAGAAGAGATGGTTACGCCGGCTCGACCGACTTCTCCCATAGCCAGGGGGTGGTCAGAGTCATAGCCCATCTGGGTTGGCAGGTCGAATGCGACAGAAAGTCCTGTGGTCCCTTGCTTGATCAGGTAGCGATAGCGTTCGTTGGATTGGTGGGCATTGCCGTACCCGGCGTACTGACGCATGGTCCAGAGTCGTTCCCTGTACATGCCGGGATGAATGCCCCTGGTGTAGGGGTAATCACCTGGTAGGTTTTGATCAGTAGCTGAATCAGGCCTCAGGTTTTCGATGGGCTTCATATACTTTAGCTAGCGGTTGCGAGTAGTCTTCTTAGCCCGCCGGAAAGAATCGAATCCGAACCATGCCCACATCAATGCGCCGGCTCCAGAAACGACCAGCCGGAATATGTTTTCAGGCTCTTGCCGATATGCCTGAATAAAACCAAACGGGCCAAAGACAAACAGCACTGCTAGGACAAGGAATACAAAACCGATGACTTCGAGCCAGAGTTGGTGGGCGATCGAGATCAGTCGTGGCAGTACAGTCCGGAATGCATCGCGAGCTGCGCTGAATGCTTTCCCGAAATCCATATCGAAATGCTAGCAGTCTTTAGAGTATCTTGGTCTGATTATTCATGGAAGCCAGCCTGGACTGTGTTACTTGAATCCTGATTCTTGCAGTTTCTTTAACGCATTTGCTTGTCTTAGCCCGGAAATCTCAGTGCGCCGTGGAAAGGCGCGTTTTCCTAGTGGGTTCAAATCCCACCCAACAATTGTCGCGTTCGGTTGGTAGCAGCCGGGGCGGGTCATGGAGGTAACAACATGGACTGAAGCACCCCGGTGTCAAAGGGCTGCGATGAGCAGTTCAGCAACTGAAGTGGCTACGGAATAGTGGACAGTTGAGGTTGCGGCAGATGCGACAACGGAGCAACTGTGTGCGGTGGTGTCGGATCCATCATCACCAAGGGGGGGCAGTAATGTCAATCCGTGTGTCAAGCCAAAGCTGAAACGTCCACTTCTCGGATGTCGAGGGGGGCCGGCGTAGGGAGCGGAGCGACCGGAGCCGGCCGCCTCAAGCCCTATCGCTACGAAGGGGGAAAGTCTGCCAAACCCGCGGTGGATCTCCCCTCAGATGTGTGCAATTTTCGTTTGTCAGAAGTGCGCAATTTTCGTTTGACATTGACAGGAGATGAGGCCGCACAGCTAATCTGCAGCCAGAACCCCCAGGCCAGCCGCCTCCTGCCCCACTCTGCTAAAGACTGGAACGACCTGCTACTGCAATCCCGACACCGCTCCCAACAGTGCCAGCTAACCCCCTAAGCCTGCTCCTGCAAAACACTGTCCCGCTCCTGACCACGCCCTGCCAGCCCACTACAGATCCATCCAGCCCTCAGTTCAACTGCAAATCTGCTGCAAAGCAGAATAAATCGCTGTCGTCTGTGCCACCACTTGGAAGCTTCCCGCTACCGGCAGCCTCTGTCAACCCCCCTCGCCCCTAACTCTCTCCTGCAGGAGACAATTTGAATAATTACCAGATTTGCGTCTGAAATAATCCGAAAATCGTCATGCAAAATAATCCGAAAAACAACAGCGGCTCGCGGGTAAGTCCATGCCGCTCGGGCTGGGCGGGCCGCAGCGGTTCGCCCTCTATTGCGTCAATACGTGTGTCACCAGGCCCGCCAACGACGATCCCGGCGGTGTCGAACCTGGCAGCGCCGAGGTGTGCCGCTCGGATGTCCTGAACGATTTCTGTACTCGCTCCTCGCCTCCGCTGCGTCTACACCCGTAAACAGGATGCCCCCCCGAATGGGTTCAGCGATCGAGCGCATCGAATCGCCTTTCGGGGACGCGAGCAAGGAAGGAGCACCCATGGACAGCACTCACAGGATCGTGGCGACCGGCCTCGCGCTGGCGCTCGTCTGCGGCCTTGGTACGGCGGGCGCCAGCCCTCCCAAGGGGACAGGACCCGCGGTCTACGAGAAAGGGCTCCGCGCCCGGATCGAGGGAACGAGACTGCGACCAGCGAGGCTCGTGTTCACGGACACGCACATGACCGTGGACCTCCCAGGACACGACTCCGAGCGCTTCGCCTACGACACAATCCGGTTCCAGCGGACTCGCACGCCCGTGCGCTGGTCGCTGTTCGACAGGACCTACTGGCTCACGACGCTCCCGGGAGTGCCCGTGTTCTATGCGCTGGGCCCGTATTCCCTGGCGGGCTTCCTCGGGGCGACCCATGCGCTGGACCTGACCCGGTGGCTCAGGAATCGAGGCGGCCGGCATCGGCTGGGCCTGCACTCCGACGACTCCCACCGCTGCTCGCAGGTGGCGCTTCCCCGCGACGCGAAGCTGCGGCGCGCCATACTCGACGAGTTCGCCCGCCGGTTTGCCAAGGAGTTGCGGACCCGTCCGCCCGATCCCGGCTCGCTCCGGGAACGCGAGCCCTATCCGGCGCGCGGCAGGCAGGCGCCGGACTTCGCGCTCGCCGGCCTGGAGGGCGTGCCCTGGCGCCTGTCGCAACTCCGCGGCAGCGTCGTTCTGCTGAACTTCTGGGCCTCATGGTGCGAACCCTGCCGACGGGAGCTGCCGCAGTTGCAGCGGCTGCACGAGCGGCATTCCGCCGACGGCCTCGTCGTGCTCGGGGTGAGTGACGAGGATCCGGGCACGGCGCGGCGGCACCTGGAGGAACTCGGCATCGGCTACCCCTCGCTGCGCGATGTCGATGGCAGCGTGATGCAGAGCTACCGGATCCATGCGATTCCAACCAGCCTGATCATTGGCAGGGACGGCCAGCTGCTCAAGCGAATGGAGGGCTACACACCGGCCGGTGCGTTCGAAAAGGCTCTCAAGCCGCTCCTCTTGGAGACTGTCCGTGGTTCCGGCCCCTGATCGGCCGTCCCGCCCGCTGAGCGGAACGCGGTGCTCGCGCTGCATCTTCATTCTGTCCACCATTACGTAGCCACTTCAGGCTCCCAGGGGGAATCACAGGGCAGACTCCCCACCAGTTGCCAAGCCAGCCAGAAAACTGTTCCAGACGAAGGTCAGGCTGCAGACTGCTTCACCGCATGCTCCGGTCGCTCCGCTCCCTACGCCGGCCCCCCTTGGCGATGATGGATCCGACACCACCGCACACAGTTGCTCCGTTGTCGCATCTGCCGCAACCTCAACTGTCCACCATTACGTAGCAACTTCAGTCCGGGTAGATCCGCGTCGAGCGTCCCCGTCTCCGGCCCGATCGAGGGATGATATTCATCGGCAACGCTCCGTCTGCAAGCGGTTGCCGAACCCCCGGCTTTACTTTCGGCGGACATCGTTCACGGCATAGACCAGACTGACGATGCCGGACTTCTCGTAGGTTGTCTGTTCCGTCAGCGTCAGCGCGATTCGGGAGGCCGGCTCGGCGACGAGCGGGATGCCGCCGCCGAGAATCGTCGGCATGACGGCAACCTCCACGGTGTCGACGAATCTCTCCGCCGCGAGGCTCCGGAACAGGGACCCGCCACCGAACAGCCAGATGTCCTTTCCCGCTTCGTCGCGAAGCGACCGCACCACTTCCTTCCAGTTGTCGCCGAGAACGGTGATGTGCTTGTAGTCGCTCTGCCGCAACGTGCGCGAGAACACGAAAGTCCGGAGGCCGGGTGACCAAGTGTCCCGTCCGCCGGTGGCCTCGAACGTACGCCGGCCCAGGAGATTAGGTATCGAACCGGTCCGACGCCGTCTGGAAGTCGATGTCGGAATCCATGACAATCCAGTCGGCCTCGCCGCCGGACCCGGCGATGTATCCATCCAGGCTCGTCGCGCAGCGGTAACAGATCTTCCGCATGTCTGGCCTCCGCCGGTAGCTACTGAAGCAAGCTGGCTCCTACCAGCTTACTCGATTCGCCGAGCTGTTCTTGTGAGGCGTTGTCTTGTTGGTGAGCTGCTTGTCCCTGAGCTTGTTATTGCCCGTTAACTCTACTTGAGCCTTCCGTAGCACGCTGCTGAAAAAGTTATCGTACTCCGGGATTCCGTTCCGAGTGAGCGGTTTTAGTTTCGGAAGCCGCTCAACAATCCTTGATCCAGGCCGATTTCGCGGTGTGTCGCGCCGTCTTGACAACCGGGAGAGGCGTCGCTGTTTCTGGATCGGCGGCCTCACGCCGGCGCCGCCATCAGGTTCCGTATTCGGACCAGTTCGCGGACCGCGGCGGCGAAGGTGAACGTCCAACCGACTGGTAGTGTCAGAAATTCTGTGTGCGAGCGATTGTCATACTCAGTCCACCCACGCCTTGGGCGATTCAACGTATTCCCGTTCATGAAGAGAGGTGCGGTAAATCGTACTCGGTGTGATACAGATCGATGTATAGAATTAATCTCTGGAAGGCTCAAAAGGAAATCCCGGCTCAAAGATTTCGCATCCATGCGACACGGCGCTGGAGATGAGCCACCTCGACGCCCACCGTCGAGGGGATCTGCAGATGCAACTACAAGGACCGACAACTGCCGGTTTCATGTACTCAGATACCGCCGGCGACGGACCGGTCGTAGTGCTGCTCCACGGGGTGTTTATGAACGGGAGCCTTTGGGAAGAGGTCGTCCACGGACTGCGGGATCGCTACCGCTGCATCGTCCCGGAGCTGCCGTTCGGCTCACACCACGCGCCGATGCCCGATGAAGCGGACCTCACCCTCGAATCGTTAGCGCACATGATCGCCGAGTTCCACGTGGAACTCGACCTGGATGAGGTCACACTCGTGTGCAACGACTGGGGTGGGGCGCAACTCGTCATCAGCCCCGGGGGGTCGGATCGTGTCGCGAACCTCGTTCTCATCTCCTGCGAAGCATTCGACAACTACCCGGCCGGCTGCTCTGCCTCAACGCATCCCTGCCAGGCGGTACGTTCCTGACCGTTCAATTGCTGCGGCCTCGCTGGATCCGGAATCTCCCCCTGGCGTTCGGTGCCATGTCAAAGAAGCGCGTTCCGAACGACCTCTTCATGAGTTGGATTCATCCCGCACGCCACAATCGGAAGGTTCGTCGCGACCTGAACAAGTACCTTCGCAACGTACCGAACAAGAGCCAGTTGCTCGAGTGGGCCGAGCAACAACGCTCGTTCCGCGGGCCGGTTCTCATCGTTTGGGCGCGCGAGGACAAGCTGATGCCTCGCGCCCACGCCGAGAGGCTGTCCGAGCACTTCGAGAACCCGCAGTTGGTGTGGATCGACGACAGCCGGACCCTGATTCCGATCGACCAGCCGCAGATCCTGACGGACCATCTCCGCAAGTTCCTTGCGATGCATACGTCTTGACAGCCGACTCGATCCACCACGGTGGAGTCACAGACTGGCCCGTGTACCATGATCCGGGAAACGAAAGAGTTGGCAAGCACATCCGGGTCGGAGGAGGATAACGTTCAGTCATGCGATGCACCAAAACCCATTATCACCAAGCCACTCCGCTGAACCGCGGCGGGTTTTCTGGAGGCCTTATTTCTTGGGGATCAGCGTTATGGGAGGACCGGGGCGGACGTGACCGGAGATACGCGACCGGCCGTGTTGAGTAACATTCGAACATCAGGGCGACCTGGCGAATCCCATCCAGGTGTCAATGGCGAGATCGGCCGCGCTCTCGAGCAACTCACCGCATCAGCTCTCTATCGCAGGTCCTCGTGAACGCCGGGGTTGTCAACCCGGCGTCAGTTCGCCATACGCGAGGCCCGGATCGACGCGCACACCTGCGGGCCCGATCGGGCATGGGCTGAGACCGGTCGGTCCCGCCATGAGCAGAACCCGCTCGCCGAGACCTCGAGGGCCCGGGATATCGGTCGCACGCTGACGGGCGAGAGCGGCTGGTCTGGCGAGGAACGGTTCTCTCAGATGACGCGACTTGGCAGGTATCGAAGACGCCACGAGCCGAGCCTTCTCATGCGCCCCGGAGATCGGTCCGGTTCGATCGAGCCGACGGGATTCCTGCGGGAAGCCTTTGGCGCCGACGAACAGGTTCTGTTTCTGGATCGGCGGCGAAGGTGAACATCCAACCGACCGGTTGTGTCAGAAATTCTGTGTGCGAGCCATCGTCGTTAGTCCGTCCACCCACGCCTTGGGCGATTCAACGGATTCCCGTTCATAAAAAGGGGTACAGTAAGGGGACTGTAGTGGAGCGGTGTTCCCTATATAATTGATTATAAATAAGTTATATTCTGATCGCTAGAGTTGGAAGGGGAAGGAGACACTGTCTAACGGAACACTCTTTGGTATCACAGCAGCAAACAGATGGACCTGTTGCTGGGCGTGGAAGTGGCTGATCGCGAGAGGCAATGGTTGAATCACTATTTATTTTCGATACACGAACTACAATGGCGGTCTCCAGGCATGCTGGGGCTTTGCCTTGATCACTGGTGGTGCCGACAACACATAAGCACGAGACGGCTGAAGTGAAAGTCAAGTTTTTACGGATGGATGATTCACATTGCTTTAGTGTGGTTGCAATACTCCCACCCTTTATCAATCCGGTACATGTTAGGATTGCCACAACTTATGCTCCGTCCAATTCGAACCAGCCTGGTGGTCATCCTAATCATTCTGTATGGTTGTGGCAAACCGACTACGAATGGCAATATCTGGATACAAAATGGATTTGAACTTGAATTAGCAGTTGGGCCACCTCTTGTCGAACGCCCCATGATCATTGATATGGATGAGCAAGGGTTCCTCTATGTGGCTGAGTCATCTGGTTCGACTGAAAGCATTGAGCAACAACTAGTCAAACGCCCTCACAGCATCTTGCGTCTTGAGGATGTAGATGGTGATGGCAAGTTCGACCGTCGCACAGTATTTGCTGACAAGATGATGTTGCCAGAAGGAGTTCTTTGGCATGATGGCTCAGTCTACGTCGCCGCTCCGCCAGTGATCTGGAAGCTAACTGATAACGATGGTGACGGTATTGCAGATCAACGCGAGGAGTGGTTTGACGGCAAGACTCTCACCGGCTGTGCTAACGACCTTCATGGACCCTATCTCGGACCTGATGGTTGGATTTACTGGACAAAAGGTGCGTTCGCTGAACAGAGCTATGAACGCCCTGGCGGCTCACTGTTTACGACGAGGGCTGCTCACATTTTCAGACGTCGTCCGGAGGGAGGTCCAATCGAACAGGTTCTGACAGGGGGTATGGACAATCCAATTGAGGTCGCATTCTCACCAGAAGGAGAGCGATTTCTTACATCGACCTTTACTGAGCACCCAAAGTTAGGTCGCCGTGATGGATTGATTCATGCCTTGTATGGAGGTGTATATGGAAAGGTTCATAGTGTTACAGATCCCCACCCGATGACCGGCGGTTTCAACAAGGTGATGACACAGATGGGTGCTACTGTTCCTGTCGGACTTGCAAGTTACAACTCAACTGTATTTGGCGAGCAATTTCGAGGAAACCTTTTCGTAACGCATTTCAACACACATAGAATCACTCGCCACAGGTTGATACCTGATGGTGCTACCTACAGGACAGAGGACTCTGATTTCCTGACTTCAGATAGTTACGACTTTCATCCAACAGACGTAATGGAAGACGCTGACGGTAGCTTGCTCATCGTTGATACCGGTGCTTGGTACAAGATTTGCTGTCCATCAGCTCAACTTGCTAAACCGGAGGTTCTGGGAGCGATCTACCGTGTTAGATCTCAGGATGTGCCGTCGATTGAGAACCCCCGTGGCGAGGAGATCAACTGGGACAAACTGTCGTCCAAAGACCTTACCTTGTTACTTGGTGACAGTCGAAACGCTGTTCAAAAAAGAGCGAGCCGACTCTTGAAGAGTCTTGGTTCCGATGCTATCGAAGCGTTAAGAGACACCAGGAATTCACTCGAAGTGCGAAGGAATGCAGTCTGGACCCTATCGCAAATCCCGGAAAAAAGCGCTCGTGAAGCCGTACGAGAAGCACTCGGCGCTACGGACGAGAAGATCAGACACTCCGCTCTACATTCAGTAAGTGCCTGGAGAGATGACAATGCGCTGGCGTTGGTACTTGTGCAGCTTAGAACAGGTTCGAACGCCATCCGACGTGTTGCTGCAGAGGCTTTGGGAAGGATTGGGAATAGTTCTACTGTGCCAGACTTGCTCGCAGCGACAGCAACAAGCAATGACGAAGCACTATTGCATTCGCTCACATACGCTCTGATTGAAATCGCTGATCCAGTTGCAACACGTGTTGGGCTCAAATCGGATAATTCACGCACGAGAAAAGCTGCAATGATTGCCCTTGATCAAATGACACCAGGAATGCTCAAGCCAAGTGATGTCATACCCTTGCTTTCGTCAGAAACTCCCATAATTTCTGAAGCTGCTGAATGGATTGCGGGACAACATCCGAATTGGGGCAGTGAGCTTGCAGGATATTTTCGTTCCAATATGAATGATCCTTCTATTTCACGACAAATCGATAGGTTTAGCAGTGATCCAACAATTCAGAAAATGCTGGCTGAGTCTGCAAGGGTTTCTGGAACATCAACCTCCCGCGTTACAGCGCTCAAGTTAATGGCTACCGCAAATGTGGATGAATTACCCGAAGACTGGTCGGAAGCTTTAGTCAGGGCACTGATGCAGAAAGACTCGGCAGTCGTTGAAGCGGCTGTTGACGTGATACGGAAGCTGCCAAAGCCCGAAGCAAGAGACTCGGCTCTGGATGCAGCATTGATGCGAGTAGCTCTTGATCCAGCAAACTCATTGCGGTTACGTGCTGAGTCCACCGAGTTATCCATCGCAAGCCTTGAAGGAGTAAGTCCGGAACTGTTTGACTTCCTGATCGGTCTTATTGAGCCCTCGAATGCTATTGAGATCCGGGGCGCCGCTTCTCGGTCACTTGCCCAGGCCTTTTTATCTGAAGATCAACTATTTCGCCTCATAGAAACTCTTGGAAAAGCGGGCCCAATGGAACTCCCTTACATAGTCCAGGCCTTCAGGAATGGTTTGAGTTTTGAACTTGGAAGTAAGATGCTCCAGGCACTGGAGAACTCCGGCGGGCTCACCAATCTCAGGGCAGACATTCTGGAGCCTGTTGTGGCGCACTATCCCGCAGGAATCCAGGAAAGTGCTCATGCACTTCTGGCAAGTCAAGAGATCGACCTTGACGCCCAGAGTAGAAGAATAGATGAGTTGCTGGAAACCAAGTTAGCTGGCGATGCCCGTCGTGGCCAAGCAGTTTTCAACAGCACAAAAACAGCATGCACAGCATGCCACATGATTGGTTATCAAGGGGGTGAGATTGGTCCTTTCCTAGGAAATATTGGTCGTATCCGGACAGAAAGAGATCTCATTGAATCGATCGTCTACCCAAGCTTGAGTTTCGTGCCTAGTTATGAATCAATTGTCGTGAGTACGCCAACTGGAGTCTATAACGGTGTTGTTTTGGAAGAAACTGACCTCTACTTCTTACTTGCAACAGGTGTCAACGAGCAAGTCCGGATTAACAGGGAAGACATAGAGGAGATTCGACCTGGAACCGTTTCTATTATGCCGGCCGGGTTGGATAAGCAACTTTCAAATCATGAAATAACGGACTTAGTAGCATTCCTCAAGGACACAGCTTACAAACCCTGGCAGCGACCTTGATCGTTATTAAAAGCACTGGAAAATCTGCACCTCAGGATTAAAAAGATACTTGGTCGTTAAGCGGGTAGATTGCACTAGAGCACTTTGTGTGTCCGAGAGTGGGAGATTAGCACTGGTCGCACCTGGAGTATCGACGTTAATCAGTCTGCCACACCATTCTGCAAACATATATGGTTCACAATGGGGGACTTCACTACTACTAGGCCAAAACCCTTTGAATAGGGCAAAGTAGACTGCGTCAGGCGAGTCTGGCTCACTTAGCGCCCCCAGAAATCCTGAGGTATTACTCTCAAAGTCTGCTGCAGCAAGAGAGCCACCGGATGTAATCGCTTGTACCACTTATGTGGGAGCCAACTCGTAGTCGTTCTGCTCTCTGAAAAACTAATTGCCCCACCGATTTCATCTTGAATCTCACTAGGGTATTCAAGTAGTTCCTGACTGAAACGAACTGAAAAATCGTTATAACGACCTGGGACTGGGTTAAACGTTGAGACTTCCTGCTGACATTCAGCTATGAAGGCTGTTACCACGTGATGATTATCTATGAAGTGACAAATGTCATGCTATGAAGCGGTTTTCAATTTATGGAAGTTGGATTGGACGCAGTAGTCCAGAGAACACTCGCGATATGATTTGCTGCCAATCTGATTGATCTCATCCCGAAAAAGAGAAGTCTGTATTTCACTTAATGCTCAAAATGTCCACTTTACTGGTCAACCCGGTGGCAAAAGTGATTCTCGATACTCAGATCTAAACAAGTGTCCGATTGTGATCCTGCGACTTACTATGTCAATAAAGGCTCGACTACATTGCCATGTATATCCGTGAGGCGGAAATGGCGACCCTGGTACTTGAAGGTCAGTCGCTTGTGATCAATCCCCAAGCAGTGCAATGCAGTCGCTTGCAGATCATAAACATGTACAGGATCTTCGACAACGTTGTAGCAGTAGTCATCGGTTTGCCCATAGGTAATACCGGGTTTGATTCCGCCGCCAGCCATCCACATCGTGAAACAACGGGGATGATGATCTCGTCCATAGTTGGTTTCGCTCAGTTTGCCCTGGCAGTAGACGGTACGTCCGAACTCTCCACCCCAGATCACCAGTGTGTCTTCCAGAAGGCCCCGCTCCTTGAGATCCTGGACTAGAGCAGCGGATGCCTGATCCGTGTCGCGTGCCTGCAGCCGGATGTCCCGGGGCAGGTCGGAGTGTTGGTCCCAGCCTCGATGAAAAAGCTGGATGAAGCGGACATCGCGTTCTGCGAGTCGTCGAGCCAGCAGGCAGTTTGCAGCATAGGTTCCAGGCTTACGCGAATCCGGGCCGTAGTGATTGAAAACATGTTCCGGTTCACTGGATAAATCCATCAGTTCAGGTACTGATGTCTGCATGTTATACGCCATCTCGTATTGCGCAATGCGTGTTTCGATCTCGGGATCTCCGAATTCCTGGGATCGGAGACTATTGATTTGAGAAACCACATCCAGCATGTTTCGCCGGGTTGAAGCATCGATTCCTTTGGGGTTCGTCAGGTACAGCACAGGATCCCCGCTGGACTGGAACTTGACGCCCTGATAGCGCGAAGGCAGGAATCCGGATCCCCACAGTCTTGAGAACAGGGGTTGTGACTGGTTGAGGTTGCTGCCCTGCGAGATCAGAACAACAAACCCAGGCAGATCCTGATTTTCACTGCCCAGACCGTAGCTAATCCAGGAGCCTATGGAAGGTCGGCCCGGTTGCTGGAATCCGCTCAGAATGAATGTGATTGCAGGGTCATGGTTGATTGCGTCTGTATGCACCGTTTTGACAAATGCAAGATCGTCGACAACTTTTGCCGTATACGGCAATAACTCACTGAGCGCAGTCCCTGATTGCCCATGCTGCTGGAATTTGAAGATGGAAGAGGCAATGGGCAAGCTGCTCTGACCCGATGTCATGCCTGTTATACGTTGCCCTTTGCGCACTGAGTCTGGTAGATCCTGCCCGTGGAACTTCTCCAGCATCGGTTTGTAATCAAACATGTCGATTTGAGAGGGAGCCCCGGATTGGAACATGTAAATCACTCGCTTGGCTTTCGGTGCAAAATGTGGCACTCCCTGCAACCCGATTGGCTGTGTTGCCGAGTAGCCGTCAGCATGCATCAAATGGGATAGAGCGGCTGTGCCGATGCCAGTTGCAGTGCGTCCAAAGAACTGGCGCCTGGTAACAATTAGGTCTCGTTCGAGCTTGGGATTCATCTGTGTTTATTCCTTGCTGATTGTTTCATCAAGGTTCAGTATGCTGCTTGCAACAATTGTCCAGGCTGCAAGTTCAGTCGACTTGATTTTTTTACTACGGGCTGTTTTGCCCACTTCGAGCAGGGCTTTGGCCTGATCAGGTGCAGCACTGAACTTGGTCTCCTGAACCAGGGCTAGATCTTGAAGCAGTTGCGTTTCCAGGTTGCTTGGCTGGCGTGCCAAGGCACGTTCATAACCGATGCGAATGCGGTCTGCAGAAGTAGATCCACCATCAAGAAGCATACGTTCAGCAAGCGCGCGTGAAGCCTCCACGTAAGTGGGGTCGTTCATGAGTACCAGAGCTTGCAGGGGGGTGTTTGTGAGGGAGCGACGGACAATACACTTCTCTCGATCAGGAGCGTCAAATACACCCAGGGAAGGAGGGGGAATCGTGCGCTTCCAGAAGGTATAGATGCTGCGTCTGTAAAGGTCTTCACCTGAACTTTCTCGATAGACTTGTGCTGTGAACATATCGCCATAGGCCATCTCCTTCCAGAGTCCCTCAGGTTGGTAAGGAAAGACGCTACGCCCACCAATTTGCTTGCTCAGTAAACCGGAAGATGCGAGAGCATTGTCCCGCACGGATTCGGCGTACAGCCTGTAGCGTGGTCCGCGTGCGAGCAGGGTGTTCGCTGGATCCTTGGCTTTCAACCCGGCAGTCAAGCGTGAACTCTGGCGGTAAGTTGCAGACATGACAATTTTCTTCTGGAGTGCCTTGATATCCCAGCCACTCTCGATAAATTCCCTTGCAAGCCAGTCAAGCAGGGCAGGGTGTGTGGGCAACTCTCCCTGCAAGCCGAAATCTTCGGCAGTTCTCACAAGACCATTGCCAAAGTACTGTTGCCAGTAGTGGTTCACGGCAACACGTGCAGTCAGTGGATGTTCCGGGCTGATGAGCCACCTGGCCAGCCCTAATCTGTTTCTTGGAGCATTGGAAGGGAATGCTGGAAGCCAGTCAGGGGTTCCAGGCTCAACGGACTCTGTACGGTTGCGGTAATCACCACGAGCCAGCATGAAGGTCTCACGTGGCTGTGGCAACTCTTGCATGACCATTACGTTCGGGACGGATATTTCAAGTTCTTTTCTTTCGCGCTGAAGTTCTTCCAACTGTGCATAGAGTAGGCGGTCAGTTTCGGGGGCAGCATATTTCAGGTAATAGTCTTTCAACTGGGAAACACGACTTCTGCATCGCCCAATCCTTGTATCCAGCTTTGGGGCATAGATGTCGTCTGCAGGAGCTTTCGGAGCGTTAGTCAGAACTTCGTCACAGTTGATATAAGGGGAGCCTATCAAGGCTCGAATTGGCTCATGTGTGTGGATTGTCTCTATCTCATCCGTTGCAAGAATACGGGAGTAGATTCTAAGATCGTCCAGCATTCCCGTGTAACGACCACCGAAGCGACCGGCTCCGATCTCGAAAGGGGCAGTCAATTCAGGCGATCCTTGCATGTTGTCCTTGAGGACTGTACTCTCTACAGGTTGGCCATTGAGGTGGAATTGCAATCCGCTGGCTTGCCCTGAACCGTCATATGAAATCGCTACATGGTATGCACCGTCTTGCCCCTTGGTGTCTTTTAACGGTTCTCTGGTTTTGATAACGATTGCCTCATCAGAGGATGATGCGAGACGAACCGTCAGGTCGTACTCACGCCGCAGGGTGTCCGGGATTGATACAGGACGACTTAATTTCAGTTCCAGTCCACGACCGCTCTCGGGATCATCCATCTTATGGATCAAGCCCTTGGCAACAAGTCCTGAGTGCCTCATCCAGAATGCAAGTGTGAAGGGTTTTGAGAGGTCAATCTCACTGGTCCCAGGGAATGTGATGTGAGTGTCAACATCGAAGTCTGCACCCTGTCCAGCCTTGGCTGCCCTGAACAGGGGCTCACCGCGCATGAGTTTTCCATGGCGGTAATTTCCTGAAGTGTCTGTGAAGCCTCCTTCCAGTTCATAGTGTGCTTCCAACCCTTCCGTACTTGCCCGTGGAATTGTCTGTGAGGCTGTTTGTTCCCAGTTATTCCTGTCTGAACGGATTCGTTCATTTGGTAAATCTGCATTAATTGACCGGATCCTCTCCTGAAGCGAGTCAAGTTGGAAGGATTGGGACTGGTCGGGAAGGGAAAGCATTGGAACTGCGTTTCCATTGACTCCATCAAGCCCCAGTTCATCCACGGAATTGAAGAATGCGTAGAACTTGTAAAACTCCTTCTGCTTGAGCGGGTCGTATTTGTGGTCATGGCAGCGGGCGCAACCCATTGTCATGGCCATCCAGACAGTTGAGACAGTTTCAACACGATCCACTACATACTCCGTGTGGTATTCAGCCGGTATGGCACCCCCTTCGTGGTTAATCATGTGGTTGCGGTTGAATCCAGTGGCGATTTGCTGATCCAGTGTGGGGTCAGGAAGCAGGTCACCGGCAATCTGCTCAATGGTGAATTCATCGAATGGCTTGTTTGAATTGAAGGCCTGAATCACCCAGTCACGCCACTGCCACATGTCTCGCCTGCCGTCGATGTGGAAACCGTGTGTGTCTGCGTAGCGCGCGAAATCCAGCCATTGCATCGCCATGCGTTCTCCGTAATGAGGAGATCCCAACAGTCGGTCAACTTGTTTCTCGTATGCCTCTGCCGAATCGTCGCTGAGAAAGGAGGCAACATCGGAGGTGTCCGGAGGCAAGCCAGTGAGATCAAGACTCAAGCGCCGCAACAAGGTATGTCTAGCTGCTTCGGGAGATTGCTGCAGCCCTGCATCCTGAAGCCGGGCCAGCACGAAGTTGTCAATGACGTTGTATACGCGACCTTGCTCCGGGGCATGGGGTAAAGATAACCTCTGGGGTGACTCGTAGGCCCAGTGTGAACTCCATTCAGCTCCCTGATCGATCCAGAGTCGGATGGTTTTGATCTGATCTGGAGTGGGAAACCGTTCTGCATTGGGAGGTGGCATGCGTGCCACCTCCTGTGGGTGGTTCATTCTCTGGAAGAGCCTGCTGTCTGCTGCGTTACCAGGAACAATAATGCTGTAGCCACCACGGTCAGCAAAGGCTCCCTCGCGACTGTCAAGTCGCAAGTTTGCCTGACGGGCGTTACCATCAGGACCATGGCAAGCAAAGCAGGAATCGGACAGGATAGGCTGAACATCCTTCTGGAAGTCCACAGCAGTTTCAATCCTGGGCTCTGCGTACAGAATAAAGACCGCAATCCATGGAAACAACAATCCGATTTTTTGAGACATAGGAAGTGAATTCAGTGTACTTCCAATGCAATATAAAGGGCCATGATCTGCTCGTCCCGGTTTGGTTTGGATATGGCAGTCCCGAAATGTATACAGCATTGCAAGAAACACACGAAAGGATTGTCTCTTTGTGTGTGGAGGGTACATGAGATTGACAGTTCGTATCACAGACCACTGGACCTGCATGTTGAGCTGCCGGAAGGTCACCGACTGAAGAGGCGTCGTGGACGCGGGGCCGGGTGGCGGACTATCTCGCCGCAGGTAAGCTAGTGGGAATTCTGGAGGATTGCCATGGCAACGGAGCTGGACAGAGGCGTGGTGGCTCAACCTGCTGAGCCTGTTGGAGTACGAGGAACTGTGGCCCGCTGGAACAGTGTTCTGGCTTAGGTTCGCAAGACGCCGGTGATCGCGTCGCTTTACATGACGACCTGTGAAGCACAGACAGCCCATTGAACGCGAAGTATTCCGGCCCCTGGAGGTGTTGTGTTGGCGGATATCGAGTGATCTGCGAGATTCGAGATTCTGGATAATGTTCAGCGCGTTCCGCCGTGCAAGGTGTACAGGGCCGATCAGGAGGGCTGGTTACAATGAACCGATCCCTGATTGTCGCCAACTCGGAAACTCCAGCTACCTTTCGCGTAGCGACAGAACCAGAAACCGATTCCTGCTTGATGCTGTGCGTCAGGGAGGGGATGCTCTGCAGCCTTCTCAGGTAGACTGATGCGAAATCCCGCCCGCTTGAGTGTCGGTGGAGGATCCTGTGTCTTGTGGGGCCTGGAGACGCTTCACACTTGGTCGGGCAAGACGTACGGCTCGCGATACTGCCGCCTTAGCAAGCCGTTCGCTTCCTCGTCGCCTGGGAATGTTTCGGTAGCTGGGTCGAAAGTCAGCTTGCGTCCGGATCGATATGAGATGTTAGCCAAGTGACAGAGGGACGTCGAAAGGTGGCCCTGCTCGACCTCGCAATTCAGGTCTTCGTGCTTGCGCGAGCGCACACAGTCGATGAAGTTCTGGAAATGGCTGATCTCAGGCTCGTTGAGGTTTGGAATCTCCGGGCCCGGCGGGTAGGAGATGGCTGGAAAGCTAAGGTTGTTCGTTCGGTACGAGACTCCCGCTTCAGAGATCGGTCGGTCTCGAGGGGTGAACTCGCCACGGGTCGCGGTCCAGTTGTCGCTCTGTCCGATATAGCCCTCGTCAGTGTAGAAGAATCCACCGATCCGGACACCGCCGAATGCGGGGCTGTAAAGCGTTGTTGCCTCGATTTCGAGGAGCGTACCGTCGGTGTACTCGAACGTGCCAATCTGGACATTTGGAACATCGGAATCCGAGTCTTCGACAAACTGGCCGCCAGTGCAGTGAACCTTGACGGGGTGAACCTGCTTGTCAAGGCCCCAGCGAAGGACATCCAAGTGATGAACTCCGTTGTTACCGACTTCAGAGGTCGAAGTGTCCCAGAAGAAGTGCCAGCCGTAGTGGAAGCGGTTGAGATCGAAAGCCCGATAGGGTGCGGGCCCCAAGTACAAGTCCCAGTTGACACCTTCAGGGATCGAAGACTCTTGCATCTTGCCGATATTGATCCTTCCGCGATACACGACTGCCTTGGCCCGATAAGCCGTGCCGAAGCCTCCGTTGCGCACGAAATGTGCAACAGACTTCTCCCGCAACCAGCTTCGGCGCTGAAGTCCGATCTGGACCATACGCCCGTACTTGCGGGCGGCTTCGACCATCTTGCGGCCTTCCCACAGAGTGTAGGAACAAGGCTTTTCGCAGTAGACATCCTTGCCCGCTTGGCATCCCCAGACCGTCATGAGGGCGTGCCAGTGGTCAGGCGTGGCAATGGAGATCGCGTCGAGATCGTCCCGCTCAAGGAGCTGGCGAATGTCGGTCTCTGTCTGGGGTCTGTACCCCGAACGGTCTTCGATTCCCGAAATGGTTTCAGGGAAGAGGCGCTCGTCGATATCACAAATGTAGCTGATCCGCACGCCGGGGATCGCTGAGAACTCTCTGATGTGCGAGCGGCCTCGGCCCCTGATTCCAACGACGCCGATATTGATGGTGTCACTCGGGCTGGTTTGCGCTAGCGACGGACGCGAACTCGAGGCAGCTACTGCGCCTGCACCGAGTGCTGCCTTCGTGACGAATGTCCTCCTTGTCGTTGCCATGATGCATACCTCCTTGCGCGTTTCAGCGCTACGCACTGAATTTTAACAGACGGCGACCCCCTCCTAAGCCAAGTACAACACTCTGTCACCAGGCGCTGGGTACGGCTCGCTTCCACACCACTTCTCCGCGATGGATCCAGTTGCCCCCGATCCCGATCACGGTCTTGCCTTCGGTTGCCAGATGTTTAGTACCGAACTTTGATGCTGTATGGTCTTCATCTCAACTGTAAGATGCCTTATGGGACAAACCTTACACAGCAACACCAAAACGACCGCAGTGATCTGTTGAGCAATACAGGCTGGTCAAAAGAGCCTGATGGTTCTGGTTAAGCTAAACCCAGAAACGGTTGTCGAGTGGCAGGCACGGACTAGCGTTGAAGGTCGCAAACAGGACTGGCAGCGATGTTTATCTCGTCCAGCAAAGTCGTGATGATACATGCCCGGTGATCAGGGAAGAATGAAACTGAAGTCGAAGCCGTACGGACCTGGTCCAACCTTCAACAGCCTGTCATCGTAGACATTTTTTAGTCCCTGGTTCTTGCCATCCATGGTCTGCATCAAGGTTCCCAAGTGCCATTTGCCGATATATGCAGTGCGATAGCCTCATGTTGGAGCATATGTCCAACAGTGAAGCTAGCAGTGGGTAACTGCGGATTCAGAGATCCCCAGGGGCCGTTCTCTTGAAGCCCGTTAAACCGCCAACGCTAACGGCCCATCATGAGATGGCGACCATTAAGATCCGTACAACGAAGCAACCGAGTGAGTATCGCTAGACAGTATGTCTTCTCGCGCCAGAGAATCGAGCGCAAGTTTGACCGTGCGGCAGAGGGCGCCCCCCGTAGCATTTCACGACGCCGGCCCCAAGGTCGCTGGCCATTATGAAGGCAATGTTGGGCCGTTCTGCCCGAGCAAGCGAACGGAACATCTCTGTTGTTGCCAGAACATCCAAGGGCCGGATCGACACTTGTATTCGCTCAGGGGAGAGACTCCGGTTACTCTGAGCCTGGTTCCGCTTGCCAGGATCTCAATGCACTTCCTTTATCAAGTCAGTGGCAGTAACTTGTCCGGGCAGGTTATGACGATAATTGACCATGTCCGACCGAACGCAGCTCCGGTAGCTAACCCCAAGATCAACAACTCATTTCCTGCAGTTTGAAACTGGAACCATTAACTGGTGCTGTTAACTTCTGAAAAAACGTTGACTTGCCTTTCGGGGGAGTGGTATTTTGCAAGCGCCATGTTGCCACTTTCAAGTCGCCGTGAAGCATTCCGAAACCTAGCCTGTTTCATTCTTGCTTCGCCACTTCTAGCAGATAACCACAAGCCCGAACTCACTGATTCCACGAAACTCGCGAACGTCTTTGATTTCCACAAGCTAGCGAAACAGTTACTGGATCCACTGGCCATCGATTACATGGATGAAGGTGGTAAGGATGAGATCTCATTGATGGAAAATCGACTGGCTTTCCGAAGAATGATCCTCAGACCGAGATTTCTCACTGATGTTCATAACATTGATCTCTCGACTGAGTTCCTTGGATACCAGATGGAAACTCCGATATTCATCTGTCCGGCTGGTGGCAAGAACTGCTTCTACCGGAACGGTGAAGAGGAAGTTGCCAGGGGTGCAGCACTGCAGAACATGATGTACATCAGTAATGGAGGTGCTGAGGATTACATTGCCACGGGCAACGGGCCAAAACACTGGTGGCAGTACACGACCGGTGGTCGGTTCCGCACGACGAACACAATGCTCGACTTTGTCGAAAGGTTGGAGGATACAGACTGTACCGGCATCTGTTTCACAGTAGACAACATGCTGGTCTCTCACCGTGAACGCTCGGTCCACAACGGTCTAGTGCGTAACTGGTGCAACCTCGGCAATATCCCCCGAGATGAGAGCGGTGAGTTGATCTATGAAGATGGTGCCAGGATATGGAACACTGGCGAATACCCCAGCAGACCATTCCCAACCCCGACGTGGGACACAGTGAAGCAACTCCGCGAAATGACCGACTTGAAGATCATGCTCAAGGGTCTGATGATCGCAGAGGATGTTGAAAAAGCTGTTGAAGTTGGAGTTGACACTGTCGTTGTTTCCAACCATGGAGCTCGGCAACTGGACCATACAGGGTCCACGATCGAGGCACTACCCGAATGTGTTCAGGCTGCTTCTGAAAAAATTCCCGTCCTGGTAGACGGCGGATTCCGTCGTGGAACGGATATACTCAAGGCGCTGGCAATAGGTGCGACGGCAGTCGGTGTGGCACGTCCTTATCTTTGGGGACTGGCGTGTTTTGGCCGAGACGGTGTCTCGCGTGTGATTGATTTACTAAAGACGGAACTGGCCCTGGACATGGGCATGTCCGGCGTCGCTCGTATTGACGAGATCGATTCCAGTCTTGTTCGCTGGCGTAGCTGGTCGTATGAAGGAGATTTGCGATGACTCGGAGGGATTTTTCGTTAGCTGGAGGACTGTGGCTGACTGGGTTGCTTGGAGCCATCCAGGCAGCTTCCAATGAACAGCGCAGATACCCCATTCGCAGACGTAGGAAGGTTGAGAAACTTTATCAATCACCTGACGGTAATCCCAATGGCCTGGAGGCAACTGCAGATGGACTCTGGGTCGGCGAGCAGATAACCGATCGTGCCTACCTGCTTGACTGGGACAGCGGGCGGCCACTGGTCGGCTATGAAACCCAGTCATCGAATACAAGTGGAATCGCTGCCGGCGGCGGACACTTGTTTGTCGGGGCCAACGGTCCTGCGAATTTGCGGCCCCGCCGGGATCACGATCTGCACAAGGGCGGACGTATCGTCAAGATGGACATCAAGTCCGGAAGGCACATCATCAACCACCCAACCCCCACAGGCGGTGGCTTACACGGTCTGTTGTGGGCCAAGGACTCGTTATGGATCACGCAGTTCAACCCACTGAAGATCGTCCTGTCTGATGCTGATCTGAACGTCTTCAGAGACTTCGACATTCCGCTGAGCCGTCCGCATGGGTTGGGCTTTGACGGGGAGCACGTCTGGTGCATGTTCTCCAACGATTACCGCGTCTTGAAATTCGATATCCATAAAGGAACGATCCTGGAAGCAGTACAGCTAGTACGAAGCGACCCGGACCCGCACGGCATGACCTGGTGGCAGGGATCGCTTTATTACTGTGATGCGGGCATCGCTCCTGGCCACAAGGACAATAAAAGTGCTCATGCGGGTGCGATCTGCCGTATCGATCTCTAGACTCTCGGCCCTAGCGGTCTGGTTTCTTACATTAGCCTTGACGGTTAGTGCCCAGGAAGGCCGCATCATGAAACCACTGGATGGATCCTGGGTTAAAAGCGATGAAGTAGAGATCATCGCCAAAGCCCCCGATGGGCGGCTGTTTGTTGACGGGAAACCAGTTGATTCCGAGCAACCATTCCCTGACGTTTTTTACGTATTGATACCGATCAAAGAGGGTCAACACACATTGAAGCTCGAATGGGAAGAAGGAAGTACTGAGATCAAGTTTGTAACGGGTGACACACCACCCGTTGAGGGCAATCCACCCTTTGTCTCCCACCCGCCAGTGGCTACCGACTGTGCTCACTGTCACGGTTTAAGCCGTCGTGGGCGTTTCCGGTTCAAGGGTGGATGCTTCACTTGCCATGTCAAGGACGAGTTTCTGAACATCCATAGCCATGAGGCACATGTGCTAGCCAGTTGCGGCATGTGCCATGCCCCTCATGGTTCCAGTAGTGCAAAGCACCTGATCCTGTCCAAGGAAGTGGCTTGTAAGCAGTGTCACAACTAGGGACAAGGCCAAACCCGGTACGGACGGCCAGCCTGGCGCTAGAACAACTCGAAGAGTGGTATGGATATTGTAGGCTGCTACGTCACCTGCACCAGACCGGACAGGCCAGAACGGCCCGTCCGAACGCTTGCAGTTAGCCCGGAAATCTCACCAATGGGTTGAGAATGAGCCTTTAAATCGTGTATAATACCTTTGTTATCAGTATCTTACACTGATTACGAAGGGAGGGTTCATGAAAGCAGGGTGCGCGGCGCAGAAGTTGCAATTCGAGGCGCACGGCAAGCGCGACGTGGTCGCGGATTTCGATGGTGGGAGGATGACGTCGGAGGGCGGGGGATTGCTGCTGCGCGAAGCGAACTGCTGCTTGGGCGACCTGATGGCGCGGCTGGGCCAGTGTGTCTCCGACTTCCGCCAGCAGGGGTCGGTGGAGCACACGGCGACGGATCTGATCGCCCAGCGCGTGTGCGCGCTCGCGCTCGGGTACGAGGACCTCAACGATCACGGCACGCTGCGGCGCGACAGCCTGCTGGCCTTGCTGGCGGGCCGCAAGCGGAAGCGCGACCGGGCGGCGCCGCCGGGCCCTGCTGCGCCACCTCTTCGCCGGCCGACTCCCGGGCTCCCGTTGGTCGCCCTCCAGCCCCTCCAGCCCCCGCTTCCACTGCCTCCCTCTTGACTTCTCCGTCCCCCTCCGCCATCATGGTGCTGCCCTCTCTAGAGCAGCCGCACCTACCGCACACCGAAGTGTCCACGAAACCGTAGTCACCTCACCTTGTTCGACAACACCAAGCTGCCGTTACGTACCTGGTACCTCGCCATGTACCTCGTCACGCAGTCCAAGAACGGTATTTCGGCGATGGGTCTGAAGCGTCAGCTGGGGGTGAGCTACAACACGGCTTGGTCGGTCAAGCACAAGCTCATGCAGGCCATGCGGGAGCTGGATGACAGCCAGCCTTTGCAGGGCGCGGCTGCGAGCACCAGCCGCGCGTCACTGGCGGCGGCAAGGGCAGCTGCGAAACGCCCAGGCTGACCTGGGTGAACACGCTGTTGGGCAACGTCAAGCGGGCGATCGACGGAACCTATCACGCCTGCGATCCGCAATACATGGGCGCTACCTCGCCGAGTTCGCCTACCGCTTCAAGCGGCGCTACCAGCTGGCCGATCTCGTCCCCCGGCTCGCCTATATCGCGGCGCGTACCCCTCCGCTGCCTCACCGCCTCTTAATTTTGGCTGGTACTGCTGTGTAATCAAAATAAATAGCATGCTTAAGCTGCTAATACTCGCATGCAGTGGGAAAGTTTGAGTACAATTTATTTTACTGGAGTTATATTTATGATTCGCTTGATTGCATTAACCCTTCTATCAGTTGCACTGTGTGGTGCACAGTCACTGAAGGTTGTCGTTATGGGACAGTCCCCGGAATTAATTGAAGAGTGGGGGTCTGCCTCTGACAAGGTTGAACTCGTACCCGTTACGAGGGAAAACGTGATGGATGAGATTGCAGACGCTGATGCATTTGTCGGCAACATATCACCTGATATGGTGCGAACGGGAAAGAAACTCCGTTGGGTGCAGACACTCAGTGCAGGTGTTGAGCGGATCCTGCACAAGTCCGGATCTGACGCTATGGCCAACAGCGACATCGTATTGACAAACAACCAGATCGTGCAGGGACCTGAGATTGCAGATCATGCCATGGCACTGCTATTGACCATGACGCGAGGACTTCCCACATTCATGAAACGTCAGGCAAACGAGAACTGGCAAAGTAGACCTTATACGCTTGCTGAACTAAACACAAAGAATGCTCTGGTCATCGGCATGGGTGGTATTGGCCAGCAGATATCGATCCGTGCCTGGGCACATGGTATGAATGTTGTCGGTGTCGATCCCGAAGATATTCCCTATGCACCTTTTATTAAAAAGGTTGTCAAACCTGACATGTTGGATACGGTTATCGGGGATGCCGATGTTGTCTTTATGGCTGCACCGCATACACCAAAGAGTCACAAGATGATTGGTCCCAACCAGTTTGAGTTGATGAAAGAAGGGGCCTATTTCATCGCAGTCAGCAGAGGCGGTACTTATGACTTGCCCTCACTGGTCAAGGCTCTTGACTCAAAAAAGCTTGCTGGAGCGGGAGTTGATGTAACAGATCCTGAGCCGCTACCTAAAGGTCACGCCTTGTGGCAGATGGATAATGTCATTATCACGCCTCATATTGCAGGTCGCTCGGACTTGGATCGTGGTCGTATGCGTGGAACCGTCAAGGAAAACATCAGGCGTTTTGCAGACGGTCTGCCCCTAATCAATGTAGTGGACAAGTCAAAAGGCTATTAAGCTCTGAACCCTTAATCACGGTTCGTGAGACTGGCGAACAATGATGAATGATTCTGAGGGCTCGCTCACTGACTGGATAGAGCCATCTGGCCAACACACCTTGACTTCGGTGCATTGCTCGGACCCGAGGCCAAAATGCAAATCGGTCGAGCTTGAGGACAGGTAACTTCCCCTGCTGCCCAGATAGGCTCTCTGTTCAGTTCCACAGGAAGTACTGATGGTCATAGTGGAGCCGACTGCATCCCTGTTCCCCAGTGTGCCCTCCAGTCGGACAGTCAGGTGTCGCCCAGCATTGGTGATGTTTTTCAGTACAAGTGCCGATGCGTTGTTTACATTAATGACTGCATCGATCCTTCCATCGTTGTCAAGATCGCCGAATGCTACCGCTCGGGCAGAGAAATTACGTTGAAAGATTTCACCGTCACGTACTGACACGTCATAGAAGCGACCGAATAGATTGTGAGCCAGTAGCAGTGGTTCCTGTGTGGGAAGTGCAGGATCTGAATCATGGATATCATCCATGACGTGATCCTGTCCCACCAGGAGATCTCGCCAGCCATCATTATCAAAATCAACAAGACCGATCCCCCCTCCAGACCACAGTTCTGACAGAACTGTTATGCCGGATCTGTCTGAAACTGGCTCAAATCTTCCACTCACATTGTCATAAAGCCAATATCCCTGTCGGCCGAGTGCATTGACGAGCAGGTCGGTCCTCAAGTCTCGGTTATAGTCGATCCAGTCAACCCCCATACCGGCATAAGAAGAACCTTCAGCATCATAGGCAACGCCTAGACTGATAGCGACTTCCTCAAAACGGTTGCCTTGCATTTTGAGGAATAGTTGTTGGGGCTTGGAATCATTGGCAACAAACAGATCGACCCATCCATCCTGCCCCAGATCATTCAGTGCTACCCCAAGGCCTTTCCCTGGGTAAGAATCCAACCCAGTGGCAGTTGAAACATCCGCGAATCGTCCGTTGCCGAGATTACGGTAAAGCGTGTGTTTGGCAGCCCCGAACTCATTTGGATGGCAGTACGATCTGCTCTTGGGCAAGAAAGGACCACAAGAATGATTGTTTTCAAAACTCCAGTCCAGATAGCCTGCAACAAATAGGTCCAGCCACCCATCCCCGTCATAATCCAGGAATGTTGCCCCACTGGACCAGCCCTCTCCATAGATCCCTGCTTCTTCACTGACATCCTGAAATGTCCCATTTCCTTTGTTGCGATAAAGGATATCTGGCCCGAAGTTTGTAATGAACAGGTCCAGGTTGCCATCGGCATCGTAATCAGTAGTTGTAACGCCCATGCCATATTCTCGACCTGCACTGTTGGTTTTAACTGTTAAATCTTCAAAGTGCCAGTTGCCTTGATTCCGATAAAGCCGATTCCAGAATCGAGGTGCAGTCTTGTCTGCATGGCCGGATTCTGCAGCTTGTGACAGGTCGGCTCCGTTGACAAAATAAAGATCCAGTAAGCCGTCGCTGTCAAAGTCAAAAACCGCAACACCGGATCCCATTGCCTCCATTAGATATTTCTGGAGTTTTCGAAGCAGTATGGTTAAAATCGATACCCGCCTGTCTTGCAACTTCAAGAAACTGCTGTGCTGGCAAAAAGTTGTACGAGTTCAGGACAACTGCTGCGACAAACAGGAACATGGAACAGGCAATGTGCATGCTGGATACTGGAACCTTACAATGTGAGTGTACGCTGGTACCCTTGATGTAAATAAAGAGCGTCCTTTCTACCGGGGATGTCAGTTGAAGCCCCGGAAGCCGCCTGAGGTTTGCTCTGACCAATGGTGTAGTCATCCGTGGGATTGCCTTGTATCCATACCCCTGCAACCTTCCTGAAAAGCAATCCATGACACTTGTGAGGTATTCACAGCGAGTACTGCCAATAAGCTTCATGTTCCTGCTTGGCTTGCTATCGACTGTCAGCACATTAGTTGCAGAAGAAGTGCGGGTTGCTGTTGCTTCAAACTTCCGTAACGCTGCCCTGGCAATTGGGGAGACCTTTGAAGCTTCTACAGGGCATCATGTTGTTTACAGTTTTGGATCAACAGGGTTGCTATATACACAGATCACCCAGCACGCACCTTTTGACGTATTCCTTGCAGCTGATCAGTTGAGGCCGAAAACGGCCGTTGAGAATGGATTTGCTGTTCCTGGCAGTCGTTTTACCTATGCCACAGGTAGAATCGTGTTGTTCAGCAGGGATAGGAACCTTGTGCATGGGGAAATGACAATCAAGTCCGGCAACTTCTTGAAACTTGCTATTGCTGATCCCGACACTGCACCGTACGGGGCAGCAGCGGTTGTGATCATGCAACAGCTTGGAGTACTTGAGGGCCTGCGCAGAAAAATCGTTCAAGGGACCAACGTTGCCCAGGTCTATCAATTTGTCCATACAGGGAATGCGGAACTTGGATTTGTTGCATATTCCCAGGTTGTTTCCCATCAAAATGGCTCACGCTGGGTTGTGCCTGAACACCTGCACTCACCAATTTCACAGGATGCCGTTTTGCTAAAGCGGGGCATGAACAATTCTGCTGCCCGAAAATTTCTGGTTTATATGACAGGTTCTGAAGCAGGCATGACATTGCAGCGTTTCGGATACGGTGGCAACAAGTCAGGTGCAGATGCCCGAGTTCGCTGATCTCTGGGTGCCGGTCAGGCTGACCCTGACACTCGCATCGTGCTCAACTATTCTGCTTTTGGTACTGGGCACACCGATTGCCTGGTGGTTGGCACGTACCAATGTTCGCTGGAGGGAAGCAGTGGCTGCAGTAGTCGCACTCCCTCTTGTACTTCCGCCAACAGTATTGGGTTTCTATTTACTTTTGGCGTTTGGTCCGAGTGGTCCTGGTGGCTGGTTAAGTAGCCTTGCAGGCGGTCGTTCACTGGCATTCACTTTTGAAGGGCTTGTAATCGGTTCTGTAATCTACTCACTGCCGTTTGTCGTGCAGCCAATCCGCAATGCATTCGAGGCGTTTGGCGACCGTCCACTTGAAGTGGCAGCCACGCTTGGGGCTTCTCCATGGGATGCCTTTTGGTCAGTGGCTGTTCCACTTGCCCGGCCTGGTTTTATCACAGGTGCTGTGTTGGGATTTGCTCACACTATCGGAGAATTTGGTGTGGTCCTGATGATTGGTGGCAGTATTCCCGGAGAAACAAAAGTACTCTCAATTACTATCTACGAGTACGTTGAAGCGTTGCAGTGGACTCAAGCCCACATCCTGGCTGGGGGCATGCTTGTTTTCTCTTTTCTTGTGATCCTCCTGATGATGCATTTGCAAAAGCGTCTGGAGCGGACTGAAACATGAACTCCATTCCGGGCAGCATTCAGGCAAGGTTTCAAGGAACCTTGGGTTCTTTTTCACTGGATGTTGACATCAAGGCTCCCTTGCATGGCATCACAGCGTTGTTTGGGCCTTCAGGTTGTGGCAAGACAACGATTCTTCGTTGTATGGCTGGATTGAATCGGCTACCTGGCAAACTTCAGGTAGGGGATGATCTCTGGCAGGATGACGACAAGGGAATCTTCAGAAAGCCATACGAGCGTCCCATCGGCTATGTCTTTCAGGAAGCCAGCCTCTTCCCCCACCTTTCAGTATTAGGAAACCTGAATTACGGTGCGCGAAGGGCAAACCGCACTAGTTCTGACACTGTCATTACGCTCGATGAAATTGTGAACTTGCTAGGTATCGGACACCTGCTAGAGCGCAGCCCATCTTCACTCTCTGGAGGTGAGCGTCAACGCATTGCAATTGGCCGTGCACTGTTTGCACAACCACGATTGCTCATGATGGACGAACCACTTTCCGCGCTGGACCGCCAGGCAAAGGATGAGATTCTGCCGTGTTTTGATGCACTGCACAAGAATCTGTCAATCCCGATTCTCTATGTCAGCCATAACATCCAGGAAGTGGCGCAGCTTGCTGACACAATGATTGTGTTGCTAGAGGGCAAACAAATTGACAGTGGGCCGGTCCAGGAAATCCTAGAGCACCTCGATCCGGGTAACGAACATGATATACACGAGGTTGCAGTTATCCTGCATGCAACAGTCATTGAGCATCAGTTGGAATCGCGGATGACACGGCTTGACCACAATGGTCAGACAATTGCGATACCAGCAACCAGTGTTGAAGTTGGAGAGCAAGTGCGGTTGCGAGTGAGGTCGCGTGATGTAGTTCTGGCTACAGAAAGGCCTTCAGGGATCAGCGTCCGTAATATTCTTGCGGGAACAGTGAAAGAAGTTACAGAGAATCCAGAGACAGCTTATGCGAGTGTTCTAGTAGATATTACTGGAGCTCGACTGCGGGCATTGATTACCAGGGATGCTGTAAATGAACTGCATCTAGCTCCAGGGATGGGAGTTTTCGCACTTGTAAAAAGCATTTCCATAGATAAACCAATCAGTTCCTTATAAATCAAAGGTGCTAACTGTAATCACACTCGATGTACTCACGTGTTTGGTACGACTACAACAATTATTGATTCGAGTCTGACTCGGCATGGTTTGAAGGGAATCTTTTGAAAGTAAGCAGTCGTTTGTCGATATGGTCTTGTGTACTGGGATTTGTACTTACCTGTACAATCTGCCTCCAGGCATATCCCCCTTATCAGTCGGAAGGTTTCCTTGAAATCCCCGCCAGAGTTGAATTGGATGCTGTATCCGGGGTCGCACTAGCCCGCATATCTCACCAATCGTAGCCAAGACGCGAATTGGCGCGAATTGGCGACTGGAGTCCTGCAGGAAGGACCGGAAACCGCGCGGATGCATGGGATGCGGGGAGTACAAGGCATCCGTGGGGAAGCCGCCTGCTCCGGGCCGGCCGGAACGGGGCCCGGGAGCGGATGCGGAGACGCACCGGGGCAACGCCGGCGGCAAGCCGACGATCAGCGGACAGAGCCGGTTCAGCACGCCAGCGGCGGCGCATGCGGGGGGCCCGCAGATTGCGCAGCGCGGTCGCATAGAGGTGCTGGAAGGGGTGGACGGAGGAAAGCGACAGCCACACCTTGCGCGTGGTGATGCGGACCTGGGTGCGGCTGATGACGACGATGCGGACGGCAGCGGGGAAGACCTGGAGCCAGCGGCAGGACGTGGACCCGAACAACGAGCAGGCCCGCATCGCAGCGGCCGCCGGGCTCGCGTTCCGGCGTCACCGCCGGACTGTCCCGCTGGACTGGAACGCGCTCGCGGAACAGGCAGGAGACACCGACAAAGAGCACAAAGCGTAGTGACCGCAAATCCGCTTGGCGGAATTCCGATTCAATCAAAGCAATGACTTACAACTGTTTCCACCGAAAAACTCCAAAGTTGGGCGCAGGCAGGTTTGAGAGGCTGGCAAGCCAGTCCGACGGCCTCGCGGACATGGTGCTGTTGCGCCTGAGCTCCGCCGCCAAGACTACCCTGCACATCGTGGCGTTCTGAATCTTTCATCCTCCGGTGGTGCCATGATGAGACGCCGCGAGAGGGGAACCCGAGCCTCGTCTTTCTCGCGTTGCCGTCTGCCTATCACCAGGTCATGCTCTTCGCCGATCTGGCGAAGTTCTGGTGTGACGGGGAGCTCTTCGACCGTGACAGCTATAATGGATTCTCACAGTGTCGGCGGGCTTAGCGAGACTGGCTATGAGTGGTTGGCTACTGAGCACAATCAGATCCCGATACCGCTGGATGCCTACTCGGCCATCCGGTTGCCAGTCCCTTCCGAGTGGGTCACGTCCTAGCATGTTCCGCCGGTGGAATCGCTTGTGACAGCCTGCGGTTGGAAAGCTGGATTGGCCTCCCTCGAGCAATTGGGGTCCAATGCCATCAAGAAGAAAAAGAAGAGTGCGCCGGCGAAGGAAAGGCGATTGGCCTGGCTGGTGAAGGTGAGCGGGGATAGTCCACAGCTCGAGGCACGCGAGCAATTGCGTCTCAGTTCCGGTGGATGGTCCAAGGGTCGCAAAGTGGCGATCGACCGCTTGAAGGACGGCGTGCGCCTGCGCTTCCTGACCGACCGTGATTGGGAGGTGTGTGACGCGATAGAAACCCAATGGATCAACGGCTGGCACCGCTACGTGTACAACGGGGCATTCGGCGCTCTTGCAGGGCACCCGAACGTCTTCAGCCTGGACTCTCCCACCAAGGCTGTGGAGATCGTGCGAGTCACACCCCAGGTTCGCATCTCATCGCAGGGTGACCATCTCCTTGTCGAGCTCGTGCCTGCATTCCCGAAGTCCGGGCACAGTGTGGTTCAAGCGGAATCGGACACTCGCATCTCCGTCACTGTCTTCCAAGACCTGCATCGCGAGATTCATGCCGTGGTGGGTTCGGGCGGCCTCAAGGTGCCGGCCCGTGAAAGTCGCAGCCTTAGGCCGGCGATCAAGGCGGTGAGCAGGCTTGTCACGGTTGAATCGCACGTAGCGGGCATCGTGCCGGTCGGTGCCGCTACTGCGGCCGATCCCACCCCGGTGCTGCAGGTTACTCCCTTGGGCCAAGGGCTGCGGGTGGTGCCAGTCGTCCAGCCGTTCGGCCGGGAGGGGCCCTTTCTGCCAACCGGTTCTGGGGCGGCGACAGTCTTTGCCCACATCGGCGGGACGAGCAAGAGCCGGAAGCGGGTCCTTGCCCAGGAGAAGCGGCTGCTTACGGAGGTGGTCTCGGCGTGCCGGTCGTTGGAGGAGACCAATTGGGATGGGGCGCAGTGGGTGTTTGAGGGGGTCGAGGAGTGCTTGGAGATTCTCGACGAGCTGGGATCGCTCGGGGGTTCGGCCAGGCTGGTCTGGCCCAAGGGCGAAACGCTGCGAGTCGAGCACCGCGCGTCGCTGGAGGCGCTGTCGCTGGCGATCCGGAGCGGGACGGATTGGTTCAGCTTCAGCGGAAACCTGAATGTTGACTCGGGGCGTGTCCTGTCATTGCGAGAACTGCTGGACGCCACGGAAGGTGCAACCGGACGCTTTGTGCCGCTCGGAGGCAATCGGTTCCTGGCATTGACTGAAGAGTTCCGGCGGCGCATCGAGGCCCTCTCGGGAGTGCTGGACAAGACCGCCAAGAGCCTGCGGCTGCCCAGCAGCAGGCTGCACGTGCTTGAGGATGTCCTCGATGGCGTGGGCAGCCTTCGATCCGATGCCAAGTGGAAGGGGCAGCTCGAGCGCATCGAGCAGGCGCGCGCCTCGGAGCCGGAGGTGCCCACAACGCTGCAGGCGGAGTTGCGCGACTATCAGGTTGACGGGTTTCGCTGGGCGGCGCGCCTGGCAGCGTGGGGTGCCGGAGCATGCTTGGCTGACGACATGGGTCTCGGCAAGACCGTGCAGGCTTTGGCTGTGAGCTTGACCCGGGCGCAATCGGGCCCCACGCTGGTGGTGGCGCCGATGTCTGTCTGCTCCAACTGGATTGACGAGGCGCGGCGCTTCGCCCCGACGCTTCGGCCCGTGCAGTTCGGTCCGGGCGACCGCAGGGCGATGCTGGCAGCCGCCGGTCCGTTTGACCTGATCGTCTGCAGCTACGGACTGCTGCATTACGAGGCCGACAGACTTGCAACCGTGGCGTGGGAGAACGTCGTGCTCGACGAGGCTCAGGCCATCAAGAACATGGAGACAAAGCGCTGGAAAGCCGCCATGAAGCTCTCTGGCGGCTTTCGGATGATCACCACCGGGACGCCAATCGAGAATGATTTGGGGGACCTCTACAGCCTGTTCGAATTCGTCAATCCTGGACTGCTGGGTAGGCCGACGGAGTTCGCCTCCAAGTTCGCTCATCCGATCCATCATCGAGGCGATCCGAACGCCAGGAAACGCCTCAAGCGCCTGATCCGGCCGTTCATCCTCAGGCGCACCAAGTCCGCCGTTCTCGACGAACTGCCGCCGAAGACCGAGGTCACGCTGCGCATCGAGATGTCCCCGGACGAGAGGGCGTTCTACGAGGTTGTGCGCCAGCGGGCCCTCAAGACGATCGCGCGGGGCGACTTCGGCCATGTGCGCATCCTTGCCGAGATCACAAGGCTGCGCCAGGCCTGCTGCAATCCCTCGCTGATCGCGCCGGGGACTGAGGTCCAGAGCTCGAAGCTTGAGACATTCCTGGATACGGTCGGCGAGCTGATGGCCAGCCGTCACAAGGCCCTGGTCTTCAGCCAGTTCGTGAGCCACCTCGAGATCATCCGCGCCGAGCTGGATCGCAGGGGAATCACCTACCGGTACCTTGACGGTAGGACGCCGGCGGGCAAGAGGAAGAAGGAGATCGATGCCTTCCAGTCGGGCAAGGGCGATCTCTTCCTGATCAGCCTGCGTGCCGGAGGGCAGGGCCTCAATCTGACCGCGGCGGATTATGTCATACACATGGACCCTTGGTGGAACCCGGCGGTCGAGGACCAGGCCTCTGATCGCGCCCACCGCATCGGGCAGACCAGGCCCGTGACCATTTACCGACTCGTGATGAAGGACAGTATCGAGGAGAAGATCGTGGACCTGCACGCCACGAAGAGGGGCTTGGCAGACGACTTGCTCGCGGGAGCCGAGCTGAGCGGCAAGATGTCGGCTGACGAATTGCTGATGCTCATGCGCGAGGCCTAGCTGTGTGACGGGCTGCTGCCTGGACCGGACTCGGTTCCATGCCGGGAACTCCGGGCGCCCGGCGCCAAGCGGATTCCGGGCGCCCGGCGCCAAGCGGATTTGGTGCGCGGCCAGCGAAGGCTGGCGGCTTGCGAGGCAGTCCCTCCACGGTACGCATCGCAGCGGAATGCCCAGACGAGAGGGACACGAGTCCGGGGCCAGAGTGGAGCCGGCGTTGCACCGCGAGCAGGACTGAGGGACGGACAAGGCAGTGCGCCGCCTGCTGCGGAGTGCGCTGTCGGCCCGACGGGGCGGGCGTCACGGTGCAGGAATTCGCGGGGCCGCGAGCGCGACGCGGCGTTACTCACATCCGCAATGGCTGCCATTGCCGCCGCATCTGAGGGTCTGCGAGAGCGGGATAGGCGATCAATTGCCGGTGTGCACGCAGCGCCCGGCGAATCTTCGGGTCCCAGGAAACCGGAGGCGGCCATGATGAACATGGTGAGCGAAGGGCGAGCGGTGGCCAGCCGGTTGGGATCGATGTGCGGAGGCGCCGCCGACGCGCCCGGGCATCACGACGAAGAATGTTTCGCATCGGGGTTGGCAAACGGAACTGAGCCTGATGCTATCGCTATAATGGGCCGTCGCGGCGCCGCCGCCGAAGCGTTTCGGAAGTTCTCCGTTCACTTCGACGGCTACGGCCGTTTCGGCGAAGGCGAGCTTGCCCCTCCCGAGCGTGTCATCGAGAATCCTCCCCCGCAGACCCTCAAGCAGGAGACGGTACGGTCGTCTTTCTGCGGAAGCGCTTATGCCCCGGCCGTGGGCGAGGTGAGGGCGAGGCCCCATACCAGGGCGATGCCTGCCAGCTCGGGAGCCGCAGCCATGCTCGTCTCCGTCGGGTCTGGCTCCGCAATAGGCCTCTGGAATCCGAAGTCGAACGGACTGTGAACAGAGCGGACGGGAACAGATTTGACAGCTACGAAGTGTCGGTTTGAGATTTCGCGAAGGCACGGCGAACGGTCGAAACAGCCGCAGGGTTATGAGCAGGCACCGCGAAGATCGAAATATGCCCGCTGCAGCCGGAGGACAAGCCAGACACCAGATGCGGTCACTCGGCCTGTACCGAGCGATGAGCCCTGCAAGAAAGCTGATTTAGGCGAGGGGAAGTAACGTAATCAGAGTTCCGCTCGGCCACGCATACACCCGCCGCTCCTGCTCGCCGTAGGCTTCCATTGCCGACACGGCCTCCCTGTAGGTGTAGACCGACTTGATGTCGAGTGATTCACCAAATACGGGCAGGGTCGGGAACACGACGACGGGGAGGATTGACACCGCGAGCAGGTTCACACTCAGAACTGGCATTCTGGTCGCAGACTCGCAATACGTCCGCATGGCTCACCTCTGATGCCCAAGCTCCAATCAGGCTGATTCGAGACAGGTCGCTCATGCCACTGATCAAGCATGTGCGGACGCGGTGGCGCTCCGCCGCATTCGGAGAACTGCAGACGCGGAGCAGGCCGAGACTGCGACGAAAGCCCTTGTTGGGTCGAGCGGACGATTCCTCGGAATGCGACTTCGTAGTTAACCGAGGCCAAGCCGGTGTGCGTCCAGCCGTTCAATGAACCGCCGTTTGCGCTCGTGCCGCTCCCGGATAGATTGAAGCCGGTTTGCGAAGGCGACGACCGCGCCGGTCTCTTTTGCCAGCGCTCGCAGGTCGACGAGCAACTCTACCGCCCGGTCGTAGCTGCTGGCATTCTTGTATTCGATCTCCCTCTCGACCTCGTCCCAGACCCGCGCTCCCCGGCGCCTGATGGAATCCAAGCGCACCCGCTGCGCTCGCGCGGCCTCATGAGCCTTGCGGAGCCGCTCCGCTTCCTTCCGCCTGGCCTCCTCGGCCCTGCGCTCCTCGCGAACGGCCAAGCTGCGTTTGCGAATCTCTGCAACCGTCCGGCGCCTGACCCGGGATTGTCCTTCTGTGGCGTCCCAGGCGACGCGAATCTTGGTGCGGAGCTCTGCGGCTATATGAACGTCGCCGTTGACCAGACGCAGAAGCAAATCCGTTTTCTCATCCGCTGGAATGGATGTGATGGCTTTGCGGGACTCATCGGCAAAGGAACCGCCGCTGTCGGGGTTGGCCGGAGACTCGGCAGCCGCTCGGACGAGGTCGAGATCAACTTGGAAAAACTCGGCGAACGCCTTGAGCGGAGCGGAAAGAGGGCCGATTCCTGGAAGCGGCTCCTCTTGATCATCGGCGAGGAGGCCCCTTTCCACGGCGGTCAGCCAGAGAATGTAAAACAACCTTAGGTCCCCGGCGAGCATGTCGTTGCGAAGCGGTGCCAGCGAATCGAGCCATCCGTCACCTTCTTCGTCGGAGTAGCCGTATCCCGACGACTCGGAATCGAACCGAACATCGACGATCAGGTTCTCGCCAGACTCAAACAGCTCGACCTCGTCGACCTCGCTAACGAATCCGTCGACCCGCGAATGATTAATGAGCCGCTTGGGAAGCCGGATCATGATCCTTCGCGTTCCCCAATTGGCGAGATACAGATGCAGGTCGAACCAGCGCTCCATCAGATTGCGAGGCTCGCCATGGAAATCGCCGAAGTTGTATACGTTGCTGAATCTTGTGGACGTTATGTCCGCTCTTGACGAGAGCCTCCTCAGCGCCTCCCTGTCCGCCTCCTCGAGCGGTCGGTCGATCGCTTGGAACTCGTAGTACTGGTATGTGCTCACGTAACAGAAACCCTTGCCGACAGTGTAGTATGCGTTCTCACGGGTGAACTCACACAGATGCCGCGCACGGAAATGAAGCCTTCTGCGCAGCATTGGTAGCGCGGGACCCGTGTTTCTTGTCGAATAACGGTTTGGTCTCGGCACTCAAACTCTGCCCGGCTTAATCCGCCTCGGACCACGCAGGAGGCGCTCGCGAACGCCTCATGCCATCGCGACTACGCGATGGGCGGCGGCCCTATCAATCTTGCGGTTCTCGACGACCGCCTGGAGGTCACCTCTACCGGCCCGCTGCACTCCGGTGCTGACCCCGGACGATCTGAACGGCCCGCAGGAGTTGAGGCCCTGGAACCCGCTGATCGCCCGCACCTTCTACCGGCGCGGCATGATCAGGAGTGGGGCCGCGGGACAATCAAGATGGCGGCTCTGGCAACCGTCGCAGGGTTGCTCCGCCCCGAGATCGAAGAACACGGTGACTGCGTGACAGTGCGCTTCCGCCGCGTGGATTACCTGCCATCCGGGCATTGCGGGAATGACCTGATCGAGCGGCAGGAGGCGATTACTGTCCTCCTGGGCCGCTCCGGGGAGGGGCTGCCTTTGCGCGAGATCCTCGCCCGACTACCCCTGCATACCAGCGACCGTCAGGTAAGGCGGGCATTGGGTGAATTGGACCCCGCACAGCCCGCAGGGGCCTATGGGGTCGTTCTAGGGTCTTACTGGGGTCTCATTCCCATCCGCACCATCCTGCGCAGGGCAGGGAACTCGAGACGGGTGTGCGGAAAGCACGCAATGATGCGCGGCCGATTTACTCAGGAGCTCTCCAAGCGTCAGGTTCACGGCCTTTCCCGCGTGAGGGAACTTGCTCTGCCGCTGAGCCTGCACTCTCATTGCAACCAAGCCTTGGCGCAGAGTCTCGCGGCTTGGACGAAAGAGGCTGGAACACAGCCAAGCTTCGCGTTATAGGTCGGCTAGTGCGATCGAACTGGCTTGCGCATTCTTTCAGGATTGGTTGCAATTGGCGAAACAGGGTAACTACCCAGGTACTCCGCAGGCACAAGCCCTGATCAGTGGGATGGCTGGGATTCCACTTTCGCCAGCAGGACCGCCGGCCCTTGCAGCAAGACCTCGATGCGGTTCAGGCCCTGCTTCCGCGCGGTCGATAGTACGCTGCGCAGCGTGGCGAAGTCCTGCGCACCCTGCTCGGAGCGGAACCCGCCCGAGATCTTCATCCGCAGCTTCATCATCCGCAAATCTGAAGTGGCCCTGTTTTCGTGGACACCTAAGATAGCTTGGATAGGCAGGGATTGCTCGCTGGAGAGGCGGGGGTAAGGAGGCCCCGAACGATGAGCAAGAAAGTCTATGTGAAGCCGTATCCGAAGGAGTTTCGGGAACAGGTGGTGAAGCTGGTGCAGCTGGGGGATCGCGACCAGGGCCGCCGTCAGGACGGCCTGAGCAGTCCCGAGAGGGAGGAGCTGGTGCGTCTGCGACGGGAGATCCGGCGGCTACGGATGGAGCGGGAGATCCTGTCAAAAGCAGCGACCTGGTTCGCTCGGGAGACCGATTCGATCGCGTGGATGTGCCGCGTGCTGGGCGTCTCCCCCAGCGGCTACTACGCGTGGCGGGGGCGGCCGCCGAGCCGGCGGGCGCGAGAGAACGAGGCGTTGAGCCGTCGGATCACGGCGATCCACGCCGAGTCGCGGGAGATCTACGGGGCGCGGCAGCGGGTGGCGCGGCTGATGCGCTTGCCGTTGCGTTGGGCTTGGCGGAAGAGGATGTCGGGGGGCTGTTGCGGTTGGGGATGACGTCGACGTGGTAGGACATGGGGCGAGGCCTCTTACATGGAATCAGTATAGAACACGGTTATACTGTGTTCCAAGCATGAATAAAGATTATTATGCGTTAATAACATGGAAATAAATATCCAGTTTGTAGTCCGGTCTGTGGAGCGGTAAACCGCGCTATTCCAATGATTTGGTGGACGGCGCTAGGGCTTAAGGGACGGTGAAGTTCCGATTAAACTGTCAAACTCGAGTCCACGTGAGCCGAAAACTCCGGTAGGTTGACCACTGTCTCGAGTAAGTCCTTGACCATGGCGTACGCATCGTCCTTGGTCCTGCTTTGAGTCATTACATCAAGAGCATGTAACTCGGTGAGCCAGAAGCTGCAGTCCTTGTAGACCCTGCAGGAAAGCTGGTTGCCGTTGGAGGTTCCGCTAAGTATGTCCGATCGTCACTGTTGCTCAGTCCGGCTCATTCCCACATCTGTGCAATTTCGATAGTTCAGAGTGGTGTCAAGCGATTCCGTAATCTCTTTTGTAAGCGGTTCGAGGTCTCTGGTGGCAGCAGGGTGTCAGTCGCCTGGAAACCTAACGGGCCTGCTCCGCCTTGGCAGTGGCAGTGACTTTTTTCGGCGGGTCTACCCCCGCAGCAATCATCACTTTACGAATCGCCGCCTCGGCATTGGGCTGGGGTCGAAAGCTTCGCGGCCCTCGGTAACCTACGGCAATAGCTAATGGTGTAGAACCGAGCTTGTTTTTCCGGTTCCAGACTTCAATACTGGCACCTTTGGCGGCGAGAAGCTTGATGGGCTCGGGCCGATCATTGTAGGCGGCAGCGTGCATCGCAGTTTCGCCGTTATCGTCGACGGCATCGATATCGACGCCGAGATCCAGCAACAGTTCGATCGTCTGCAAGACCTCCCCTTCGGTTCCGGTCCTTGCGCCCGCCAGCATTAAGGCGGTGCTGTTGTCTTCGTCCGTGAGCAACGGATCGGCGCCCAGATCGATCAATGTCTTCATGAAATCAACGTCTGCGGTCTGGGCGGCCGCCAAGAATGCGGTCGGCCCGAACACGGCGGTTCCCAGATTGATCATGCCCGGTCCCTTCATCCTTGCATTCAAGTTCGCGCCATGAGATGCCAGCTTGCGGACGAACTCGAGACTGGTCATGTTTCCCGTAGGCTCGGGTGGCGGGTCGGCATCGCCCAGAGCCACTTTGCGCGCCCCGGTAATTGCGTGCAACGCTGTGTAGCCGATCGGGTCGGCGGCAGTGGGATCAACGCCAGAGTCCAGCAGATAGGCCCCCAGTTCGAAACGACCATTCTCAACTGCCACGTGCAGGGCAGTGGCACCGGGCCGTAGCCGCGCGCCGTAGCCGCCATGGCGCCAGTCCGGGTGAGGCTCGATGCGTTTGTTGACATCGGCGCCCTCTTTCACGAGGGTCTTCACGACTTCCGTGTGGCCGTTCCTCACCGCGAAGAGCAACGGTGTGAACCCAGAGGATAGAGTGGCTTGGGAATCAGCGCCTGCCTTGATCAGCTCCGCAACGACCTCGGCGTGCCCTTCGGCAACAGCCCAGATCAGGGCTGTCTGTTCTGGTTTCGTCTCGAAGTCAAAAATAGTAGGGTCACTCATGCGGATGAGGAAGGCAGTGGCGCCTGCGCCTTCCCGCCTTCCCATTCCATGAACTTTCCCGTAAAGGTCGGCTCCGCTGGCCAGCAGTGCCTTTACAGGCCCAATCCGCCCCGTTCGGGAGGCTGTCATCAATGCGGTCTCGCCCCCAGGGAGGCTGGTGTTCGGGTCCGCTCCCGCATCAAGGAGCAGCTTGACCAGCGCACCATTTCCGTTGGTGCAGGCCAACGTTAGCGGCGTCACCCCATAGCGGTTGGTGGTGTTCACGTCGGCGCCGGTCTCGACCAGCAGTTTTGCCATCTCAAGGTCATCGTGCCGGCAGGCCCAGTGAAGAGCCGTCATGCCGTCAACCTGGGTTGCGTTCACATCTACAGACTTTTCGATTAGGGCACGAACGCTCTGCCGATCCATGGTCTGGGCCGCATCCGCCAACGATGAGTCAGCTGCGCCCGCCAGACTGATCACGGACAGGAGCGCGACCGTAAAGCCGCAAAGTCGCAAACCGCGACTCCGGAGCCGCAGCCGTGAGGGAGCGGGTGGTCGAAGCCGCAATAACCGCTTGCTCCCGCGTGCGGCTCTGGAGCTTTCATGGCTCCAGGCGATGTAAAGCACCATGGCGTCCCTCCCCTGTTTCCCGGATGGAATCAGATCGATAGCAACTCCTCGATCTTCCCCTTGCTGTCGGCGAACGAATCCATGCGCACGCCCGCCTTTTCTAGCAGCGTCAAATGCAGGTTCGCAAGCGGTGTTCGATCCGCATACCGGATGTGTCGGCCGCCCTTCAACCTACCGGCACCGCCTCCAGCCACCAGAATCGGAAGGTTGATATGGTCATGCAAATTCGGGTCTCCCATGCCGCTGCCATACATATACATGGAATGGTCGAGCAGAGATCCATCCCCGTCCGGTGTGGTCTTGAGTTTTTCGAGAAGATACCCGAACAGCGACACGTGATACTCGTTGATCTTTGCCACCTTGGCGATCTTGTCCTGATCGTTCCCGTGGTGGGTCAGCGGGTGATGCGGCTCGGATACTCCAATCTCGTTGTAGCTTCGTGTGCTGCCTTCCCTCGCCAACTGTAATGTAATCACCCTGGTGATGTCGGCTTGAAGCGCCAGCACCTGCAGGTCGAACATTAACCGGACATGATCGGCATAAGCAGCCGGTACGCCGACCGGCCGCTCCATATCCGGGGTCGGTTTCTCGGCCCCTCCTGCTTCTGCTATTTGAATGCGGCGCTCCACTTCCCGCACGCTGTTCAGATACTGATCCACCTTCGAGCGATCACTCGAGCCCAGCTCACGCTGGAGGCGCAAAATATCGCTTTTTACCCGATCCAGCATGCTGGCCTTCTTTTTTAGCGTCCTGCTTCGCTCCTCCGGGCTGCCCTCTCCAAACAAACGTCCAAAAACCTTCCGTGGGTGTGCCTCATAGGGAAGGGGAGTGGTTGGCGAGGACCAGGAGAGATTGTTCTGGTAAACGCATGCAAAGCCATCGTCGCATTGCCCCACGACATCCAGCAGATCCATGCCGAGCTCGAGAGACGGGAGCTTCGTGTCTTGACCGATTTCCTTGGCTGCTATCTGATCAACAGTAGTCCCAAGATAGTAGTCAGTGCTTTCAGTCAACTTTGCCTTTGCGCAGCTCAGGTAGGCGGAGTTGGAAGTCGCGTGTGTGCCCGGATAGGCGTTCTTCAGCTCCATGTTCGTCACCACCGTGATGTGGTCCTTGTGCTGCTCGAGTGGCTGAAGAATAGGCGAAAGCTCTGTCAATGAATCGTTGCCTGGAGGAGTCCACCGGGTAATATCCGATCCCATCGGAATGAATATATAGCCCAGACGGCGCACTGGGCTTGCCGGCGTAGAGGCAGTCGCGGTCATTGCCGGAACCATCGCGTCAAGTAGCGGAAGCGCCACTGTAGCGCCCATTCCCCGCAGGAGCGTCCGCCGCGGGATAGCCTTCTTGGTGATTATCATAATGATCTCCTCATCTGGAACGGTTTACTTTTTGCTATCCCAAGTATAAGGGACGAAAAGCGAAAACCTTCGGAGCGCGAATCTCGCGCGATCTTCCGAACCGCTGGAGCATCGTAGTGCTCAACCACCCTGCCTAGAGAATAAGTCAAAAGCCTTTCGATTAGGGTGCCTACAAACAATTCGGGGCGGTCCAACAGAGCCTTCTCGAGGCCTGACACCCCGTCGAACTCCGCGCCTCCTGGGAAATTTCCCGTTGCGTCAATCGGCTGTCCCCCTTCCGATTTGCGCCAACGGCCGACGGCGTCATAGTTCTCGAGAGAAAAGCCCAGTGGATCCATCAAATTGTGACAGCCGGCGCAAGAGGGATTGGCGCGATGTTCCATCAGCCTGTCCCGCATGGATAGGCTTCCATCAATCGTCTTCTCCACCAGCGTCGGAACGATGGCTGGCGGCGGAGGTGGCGGCACGCCTAGCAGATTTTCCAGCACCCAATGCCCTCTGATCACTGGTGAGGTCCGCGTGTTGTAAGACGTTACTGTCAGGATGCTTCCGTGACGAAGTAGTCCACCCCGTCTGCTATTGTCCTCAAGCATCACCTTCCGGAACCAACTACCGTACACGTGAGGTATCCGGTAGTGCTTGGCGAGGCGTTCATTCAGAAATGTGTAGTCGGAGGCGAGCAGGTCAAGGACGCTTCGATCCTCCTTGATGACACTTTCGAGAAGCAGCTCCGTCTCGCGTCTCATCGCCTGCCGCAGATTGTCATCGAAGCTAGGGAACAAGCGCATGTCGGGAGTGATCGACTCGAGATTACGCAAGTGCAGCCACTGGGCGGCGAAGTTCGACAGCAAGGCGTGAGAACGCCGGTCGTCCAGCATTCTCCGTACTTGCCGCCCCATGACCTCGGGGCGACTCAACTCTCCCCGAATCGCAATGTCGAGAAGCTCATCGTCGGGAATACTGCTCCAAAGAAAGAAGGAAAGCCGCGACGCCAGCTCCAAATCACTGATCTGGTAAGCCGTATTCGGTGAAATCTCAGCAGGGTCTCTCTCCACACGGAATAGAAACTCCGGACTGACCAAGATCGATGACAGGGCCATTTCAATCCCGGCTTCAAAGCCATCCCCGGACTGTCCTCGGCGATAGAATTCCAACGGACTTTTGAAGTCGCTCTCCGTTACCTCCCGCCGGTAGGCCCGGCGCATGAGCGTCGTCAGAATCCGTCTAACGCAGCTTTCTTCGTCTTCGACGCCCTCCGGCCTACAGACGAGAATGCGGTCTCGGCTGGGCGTGTTGCCGGGGCCCTTCGCGTTATAGGGACCGATAACCGAGACTTCATAGACTGCCGGCTGGACCCGGGGATGCCGGTATACGTTGTAGTGAGCCTGATACGGCTGCCGGTCCGTTTCGAGCACCGCCCAAGGCTTCTTGAGAAACGTCACGCCAAGCTGGTGCGGACCAGCCGAGATCGGAATGCGGACTTTGAGGTGCTTGTCGACTGCTGAATGATCTCCGACATGCCGTGGTGGCACGACCTCAAACAAACGGATCCGTTCGCTGTCTAAAAGCAGCTCCACCTGGTGCGGCTCTCTCAAGCCCTCGACCTGTTCATCTCGGTCTCGCGTCAGCCGGATCACGATCTCGTACTCCGCGTCCAGCGGAAAGTTGTGAGGAAGCAGCGTTCCGCCACGGGTCCCCACCGGGAGACCTTCGATGTGCCACTCCTGAGTGAGGTCCGGCTTCTTCTTGATTGTCTCGACAGCGAGAGACGGCACTGGCCGCCCAACCGCTAAGCGGGAGATCTTGTCCGCCACTGAAACGTAGGATTCGAGCAATGTCGGGGAGAGGTCGCCGACCGTGATGTTGTCGAAGCCCGAACTGGACTCATCCCGCGGTAGCACCGACGAGAGGTTCAACTCAAGGGCAAGCAGGTCGCGGATGGCGTTCTGGTATTCCGTCCGTGTGAGCCGCCGGAAAGTGTCTGTGCGGCCGGGGTTCGGCTGGGTCGCGGCGGCGCGGTCGAGCGAGTCCTCCAGCGAAGACACCACTGCCTTATAGGTTGTCTCATCCGGTCGTTGAGACCCCAAGGGAGGCATCTGGCGGCCGCGAAGTTTCCGCACCACCTTCTCCCAGATCAGGGCATTCTCCTTCACCGGACGAGAGCTCACCAGGTCGAGTGCGAGCTCGGCAGTTTTCAGATTGTTGTTGTGGCAGGAGGCGCAGTATTGATCAACGAGGAGCCGGTGCGAGGTAGTAGATGGCGCGGGCTGCTGCGCCTTTAATACGCACAAAAACCCTCCTGCAGCGATCAAGCCCGCCAGCCAAGCTTGAACCCGGAGCGTGCGATCTACAGTTTGCATTTATGCCCTTGGTGCAAGTGGGGCAAGCGCAGGATAGCAGAGCCATGGCGGCTGTGCAACAGTCCTCCTTGCGCTGCCGAACTTCGACGTCAGCGAGGTGCGCGATGGATTCTACCTGTCGTACCGCTGTTCCTCAGCTCTCCGGGTTGAAGGACAAGATTTCGGGGTTCCAAACATTCAAGAGCCAAGAAGTTGTCCACTACTGCGGTGAGTACTATACCCCGCCCAAGCGTCTGAGATTCCTCCGGTGGCGACCGGTAGCTCCGCGCCCGAGGTCGACGCGCGGCTGACGGAGCTGGACTTAACGCCTCGAAGTTAGGTCCCGCAGCTCGGATTTCGTCCGGTCGGCGGTCTCTTCGTCACCTGCGGCTGTCGCAGCCTTGCGCAAACCCATCAGTGAGCGCGCGCGCCTGGGCGTGCGCTCCAGGGATGCCTGGAATACCTTCACCGCATCGTCAGCCCGGTCAATTGCCAGCAGTGTCTCGCCAAGTACCTCGAGAGCGGGCTTGGGCGGAAACGGCGGGCCGTAACCGAACGAAGTCTGCTCCTCGAGCTGAACCGCTTTGCGGAGCGTCGCGACAGCGTCGTCAGGCTTGCCGTCTTCAAGCTGCAACAGGCCTTCGAGTTCGAGCGCGGCAATTGGCAGTGAGGTTTCTTCATCGCCTTTGGCGTCTGCCTTGGCTCGAAGCTTCGCAGCCCATTCGCGGGCACCGGAGATGTCTCCGGTCTTGAGTGCGCGGATGCCCTCGACAAGCGCATTGGCACCCCAGGCCCTGGGGGCTAGGCCGTCGTCGTCAACGGGTCGCAAGTCAGCGGCCCATTGCTCCCCGTCTACGAGAAAGTGCGCTCGAAGGTAGGCTTGATGATTGCGAGCGTGGCGCGAGCCCGATTGGGCGGCATCTTGCTCGATAATCGACAGATTCTCCAGGGCTTTGTCTAGGAACCCCTTTTGCAAATAAGCGTATTGCATCCACCAGAGGGCGTGATAGCCCCGATCGTCACTTCCCAAGCCCATGCGCTTGACGCGGTCTTCAGACGAATTCCACGAATCAATGTTCGAAGAGATGCACTCGTCCCACATGCCCAGGGCCAGGAAGATGTGTGCTGGCATGTGCTGGGCGTGTGGCGCCGATGAGGCGACCTTGGAGTAAAGTCGCGCGTATGGCAGGCCGAGAGGCGCGTGAACCGGATCGTCGAAGGCGTGGATCAAGTAATGCAGTGCTCCGGGATGATCGGGATTCTTGCGGAATACTCCTTCCCCGATCGACGCGATCTTCATGTACGTCCGGTGGTCGCGCTTGCCGCCCATCACTCCGAACATCGACACGGCGTAAAGGCTGGCGGCTTCCAAGTCCTGCGGATGATTTCTCGATACTTGCCCCATCGCATCGGAGTAGCGTCTCCAGCGTTTATCTTGCTCCCCTTCGCCGAAAATGACCGTGGCAGCGTCCAGGTAGGCCTGCTCCCTAGGGGTGACGGCCGCGTCGGCAGGAACCTTCTCAAGTGCCAAGCGCCCATCGTCAAGGTTTTCGCGACCCCAAACAGGCCGATAGTGGGTGAGCGCCTCTCCCCAATACGACAAAGCGAATGCGGGATCGGCAGCCTGAGCGTCGCGAAACGCCGCAGCCGCATCATCGTATTCGAAGCTGTGCAAGAGCAGCACGCCTCGCAAGAATGGCTCCTGGGCGGCGGCATCGCCACTGTTGGGGAAGCTGATGACACCGAGTTGCTGGGCATAGACTGCAGGAGCAACAAGTGCCAGTAGTAATAGAATCGACTGTCTCATAGGTCAAAAAATAGTAGCACACCGAATCAACCTGAATTCTTTTCGGTATTCGCTACGACGGGCGAGGTGGTCAACGCATCGCATCCCGTGCCGAGGCGTGTCCGCGTCCGTCACGATTCGCGATCGCAGGCACTAGCGGGTCACTCGACGTCTCGCACGCAGCGGAAACCAAGATTGGGTGTCCGTTGGTGGGTCGCGCCCAGTTCCGGAAGAAACGGTGATGCGGTTCGGCCCATCCGACCAAGTGCCGCTGCGCACCATTCTGTAAATGCCCTCTGATGGGCCTTGGGGGGTCTCCTGTGGGCTGCTCTCGTAGCAGGTGCGCTCGAACCAATCCGAGCACCACTCGGTCACACTGCCTGCCATGTCGTGGAGGTCAAATTCGTTCGGCGGATACTGTGCGACTGGAGCCAGTCCTGCCGACGTCGCGTAACGCGCCTTTTTGCGGTCTGGCTTGTCATAAGAGATCAGTGCCATGGCACGGAGTCGAGCGTCAATTTGAGGGTCACACGGACTGGCGTACGATCGCGAGTGCCGCCGCCGTCAGCTCGCTCAGACGAGTCTTCTGTCGCCCCTTCTCGTCAAAGTTCTCCGGCGCGAGCCATTGCTCGTAGGCCGCCTTCAGCACCGGCCACTCCTCGTTGATCATCGCGAACCAAGCGGTGTCGCGACTGCGGTTGCGGATGATCGCCGCGCGACGGGGTGTTGAGCGCATCGCGTTTCCATTCGTAACGGCGATAGCCAAGGGTCTCCAGGACATAGGCGGCGAACAGATACATCGCCTCAGTGGCGACGCGGGGCCCCAATAGATGTTGCCGATCTCGATGCACTGGTGGGTGGGAGTGATGCGCATCAGTGTTTGCCAGCCCTCGACCCGTTCGGTGGCGCGAGCGGTCACGGCAAAGAACAGGGGGTCCACAGATGCTGCTACGCCGGCCAGTCAAGTGTCGAACGTCCCGGGCGAGTCCGGTGGCGGGTCGGACAGATAGCGAAAGCTTGCGGTCCGATCCGGCGTCGTCGAAGCGGCGTAGAGATCGTCGCGATGGAGAGCAGGGTCGAGCGGATCGAACCGCGCGTAGCGGCCCTCGAACACCATGCGCTCGGGCACTCTCGCTGGCCCTGGACTGGCGAGCTGCGGACCGATCAGGAGCCCCGAATCGGGGTCGGTCTCCTGGGGGATCGGGTCGTCGTGAATGCCTTGAATCGTCCGCGACTCCCGGCGCTCAGACCCCGAGCCGCCACAGTATCCGGTCTTATCTCTTGTCGAGTGCTTCATGACCCCATCTTCTCAAGAATCTGAGCCTCCGGAAGTCCCGGGACGGTTTACCTTGCTTTACCACGGTAATGGGTAGAAACAATCAATGAACGGACGAAAGAGAATTGCGGAGGATGAAGCCGGTCGGGGCCAAGATCACCTCCCATTCGATGAGCATAATGACCTCCGTTTCAATCGGTGGGTTCCAACCGAGGCACTAATCGCGAGTGTCGTCGACCGGGTTAGGTGGAGTTAGCGCTCTGCAACTTTCCGCGCCTGCTCAGCAAGCTCGCCCGTAGTGACGTCCTGGTCATTGACGATTTTGTAATGTCTCCGATGGCCGAGCTGGAACGTCGTGATTTCCTCGATATTTGCGAAGATCGCTACCAGTTGCGTTCAACCGTGCTCACTTCGCAACTGCCAACCACCCGCTGGCACGATCACATCGGCGATCCCACCATCGCCGATAGCATCCTGGATCGCCGGTGCATCACGCGCACTGCTTTGAACTCAGCAGTGACTCGCTACGCAAGCAGCGCGGGCGCGAAATTCTGGCCGCAGGGGAGGACAGTGCATGAAACCCTCATTCCGTCTCAAGTGCCTCAGCGGCTGGTTCGCCGCCGGTCCCGAGTTCGAACGCGCTCTCAAGCTGCTCTCCGAGGGGGCCTTCAAGCTATTTGCCTTCGTCTGCTTGCACGCCGACCGCCCCAGTGGTCGGCTCGACTTTGACCGCAAAGAACTCGCTCGCTGCCTGGGCAAGAGTCGCAGCACGCTCTCGCGCCAGCTGCTCGAATTGGACCATGTCGGCATCTGCAAGCTGGCAACTGCCCCCAACCAGCACCACGCCCCCTACCTGATCGTCGCAGAAGCTTACTGGCTCTACTGTTGTGAACCCCAACCAGTGCTGTTGCCTGCAGACGCCGCACTCCAAGCCTACGTTTGTCAGGGGCGCGAGCTCTTCCTGCGCCCCAACCTGTGTGCAGGCCCAGTTCACCTCTGACGACCAACACCTTGCCACCTTGTGGTAGCAGGCAGGTGTTCCTGTCGAAACCTTCCGGCGCACCTGGCTACTGGGCTGCGTTCGCAAATCCATGACCTTGATCAACCACCCTGATACCCAGCCGATCCGCAGTCTGCGCAACTTCGTACCTCTGCTGCAGGAAGTTCAGCAGGAACCCATTCCCGACTCCTACTGGCAGCATCTTGAGTTCAATCTTGAGCGCTGTGAGGACTACTAGCTTCTCAAGCAAGATACCCTCCCGGACCGTGCTTACCCATTTTTGGAGCGGGTAAACATCGCCTCGCTGGACGTCTCCTCCCCCCAACCAGCTACAAAAGGAACCCTAAAGAGATGATGATATTCACTTTCATTCTCCTTCTAATTGACGGAGGTACCTACTCTCAGGCATGATGATTCCAAGCACCGTCGCTTTGCTCCGATCGGGCTGTTCAAAAAAGATCGGTATTAGTGTTCGAAATGGATAAGAATCAGCGTTCGAATTCATAAGAATACGCAGTGGAAGGGAGGTTCAAGATGAGCCATAGATTTCTCGCTTCAATCGTTGTTGTGGCGACTGTAATCGCGATTGAGTTGCCGTTGCCCGGCATCGCCCAGGACCAGACGGCAGCGGCGGACACGGCCACCCCGCCGCTTACTGTGTGGGGTGCCCCCGACCTGCGGGGAATCTGGGACTTCCGCACCATTACGCCCTTGGAACGCCCTAACGATCTGGCAGGGAAGCAGGTTCTTACGGAAACCGAAGCGGATGAACTGGAAGAGCAAACTGCGCAAAGTCGTATAGAAGCCGACTCGCCCGCGATCCCAGAGCGCTGTATCGGCTCTCCGAACTTCATCGACTGCATCGGCAGCTACAACCAGCTCTGGTTTGACCGCGGAACAGAAGTCACAGCTGACCGGCGAACGTCGCTGATTATCGATCCGCCCGATGGCAGGATTCCTCCCTTGACGCCCAAGGCGCAGAAGAGAGCGGACGAAGTCGCGGAGATCAGGCGACGTCCCGCTCGCGGCCCGGAGGACCGCCGGGTGGGCACGCGTTGCATCGTGGGGTTCAACTCCGGACCGCCCATGAACCCAAGCGCCTACAACAACAACATGCAGCTTTTTCAGACTCCTCGATACGTGGCGATTCTCAACGAGATGGTCCACGACGTCCGCATCATCCCACTGGACGGGCGGGCCCATCTGCCCTCCCACATTCGCCAGTGGATGGGCGACTCACGTGGCCGCTGGGAAGGCGACACGCTGGTCGTTGACACGACGAATCTGACCGACCAGACGATGTTCAAGGGCGCTGGTGAGAACTTGCACGTGATCGAACGTTTTAGCCGTGTCGACGCCGACACGCTGCGCTACGAGTACACAATCGACGACTCGGAGTCGTTCATGAGCTCTTGGACGGCGGTATTTCCGATGAGGAAGAGCGAGGGTCCGATCTTCGAGTACGCCTGTCACGAGGGCAACTACGGCATGTTCAATATCCTCTCTGGAGCGCGCGCCGAAGAGAAGGCCGCCGCGCAAGCTGCGCAGAAGGAGTCGAGATCCCCGTGAGGGGACGTCCATCCAGCGCTCAGGTGCTAGCCCGTATCGCTCACCAAGTCTAGGCAGCCTCGCGTGGCGCCCCGGCTGTCTCTCCCGCTGGCCCACAGGCTATCCCGGCGTCTCCGCCCGCAACCGCGCCAGCTCCGTCCCCGCCCGCCCGCGTTGTCGCAACACCTCCAGCAGCGCCGCCGCGAACAGGGCCCAGTACAGCCGCAACTGGTTCGCCCGCAGCGTCGTCGCCGAAGTCCGGTCCGCGAACAGGTCCAGCTGCTGCTCCTTGATGCGGTTCTCCATTGTCCCCGCGCGCACAGTACAGCTGCTCGTACAGCGGCTGGGTCCCGATCCGCCCCCGCTCCAGGCTGGTCACCACCAAGCGCTGGTTGTCCCCGCGCACCCCGCCCGCTGGCCAGCCCCCGGCTGCGCGAGCGCCGCTGCTGCCGCGCGTTCTGGGCCAGGCCGAACACGTAGTCGACGCCCTCTGCCGCCTCGCACCACGCCATCAACTCGTCGCGGCAGAACCCTGCGTCCCCCCGCACCACCACCCGCACCCGCGGCCAGCGCTGCCGGATCTGCCCCACGATCCGCTGCAACTCTTCCACGGCCCCGTCCGCCGCGTCCCGGTTGGACCGTCGCAGCCGCCCCCGGACAATCTCGGGCGCGCGGTGCGAACGATGGCGATCCTGGGCGGCTACCTGAACCGCAACAAGGAACCGCCGCCCGGTCATCAGAAAATCTGGTCAGGCTACACGCTCCTGAACGCTGCCTCGCGGGCCTACGAGCGACTCATCCGGATGAAGCAAGACAGCGATTTGTACAAGCGAGTGGTTTTAACCTGACTTGTGTGTCAACGGCAGAGTGCGGCAGTGGCAGACGCGGCCGTTGGAGTCGATCTACGCCATCGTGTATTTTGACGCAGTGCGCGTGAAGATCCGGGATGAGGGCATGGTGCAGAACAAGGCGGTGTATCTGGCGATTGGCGTGACGTGCGCGGGGTACAAGCAAGTGCTCGGTCTGTGGATGGAGCAGACGGAGGGCGCCAGGTTCTGGCTGAGCGTGATGAACGAGTTAAAAACACGGGGGTTACAGGACGTCCTGATCGTGGTGGTGGATGGCCTGAAAGGGTTTCCGGAGGCGATTGAGGCGGTGTATCCGCAGGCGCCTGTGCAGACCTGCATCGTGCACTTGATCCGCTACTCACTGGCGCATGGATCCTGGAAGGAGCGCAAGCCGCTGGCGGCAGCTCTGCGGCTGATCTACCGGGCGCCAACAGTGGCCGCTGCGAAAGAGGAATTGGAGGCGTTTGAAGCGGGTCCGTGGGGCCAGAAGTACCCGGCGATCGCCCGTAGCTGGCGCAGTTGCTGGGAGCAGATCATCCCGTTCTTCGCGTTTTCGGAGCCGATCCGGCGAGCGATCTACACGACCAATGCGATCGAGAGTTTGAACAGCACGGTACGGCGTGCGGTGCGCACGCGGGGCCATTTTCCGCATGACCGGGCAGCGACCAAGCTGCTCTACCTGGCGCTGCGCAACGTCGAGCGGAGCTGGCGTGCCCCGCCGGTGTTCTGGCACAGGCGCGGATCGAGTGCACCATTCAGTTCGGCGCACGCTTTGCAATGGTGGCGACATGACATCAATCAGATTCCTGATAGCGCCTGGATCGGCGATCCAGTTTGCTACAATGGCCCGTCCGTGTGGGCGGGTTGAATTCAACAACATTGGCTCCACACACGGAAATTCTGATAGGCCCTGAAATGAACTACTATTCCGCTTCAGCTCAGCTCCTCGGGCGTACACCCTGCCTTCACCAGCTCGACCATCTGCCGCCGGAACTCCGGCGGGTACGGCGACCTCGTCCGTGGCATCGTTGACTCCTTTCTCCCAAGATAGTAGGTGTCCACGAAACCGGGTCAACTCCATCCTGCGGACCGTGAAGAACAAGAAAGGAGCGACAACATGCCCCAAAGTCACGATATCATCGTCATCGGCGCCGGCTTCGCGGGGCTCGCTTGCGCCCGGCGGGCGGCGGAGCGGGGCCTGTCCGTCCTGGTTCTGGACCGGCAATCCGAGCCGGGAGAGCGCATCCACACAACGGGTATTCTGGTGAAGGAAGCCTGGGAGGAGTGGGCAGCCCCGACCCCGTTGGTCCGCAAGATAAACCGGGTGAGAGTCTATACGCCGAGCCACCAGTTCGTGGAGCTGGAGAGTGACGGCTACTTCTTCATGGCGACGGACACCGCGCAGCTCATGGGCCATCTGGTCGACGAAACCCGGCGCTCGGGTGCTGAGGTCCGCTTCGGGGAAGAATTTCAGGGCGTGGTACCGGGGCGGATTCCACTGACTCTCGAAGGTGCCGGCATCACTGGCCGATTCCTAGTCGGGGCTGACGGAGCGCTTTCCAAGGTGGCCGAGAGCTTTGGTCTCGACCGCAACGTCCGACTGCTCAAGGGAGTGGAGTGGGAGTTCGAGCCTTTGGATCGCGTCGGCGACTGCTTGCACTGCTTCATCGACCCGGAGCGTGCGCCCGGCTACATCGGATGGGTGGTACCCGGCGTCTCCATGACCTAGCCCGGATTTCTCACCAGGGGTAGGGTATAAGGCCGTGTCTTGTGGTATAATTGATTTATTATGAACAACTTACCACGTAGAAGGACGACGACCTTATGACTACAGAGTGTACCACGGAACGACTGGAATTCGAACGCTTTCGAAGGCAGCGTGTAGTCGGTCGGTTTGACGGCGGGGAGCTCGGGTCGGATGGCGGCGGGCTGCTGCTGCGGGAGCTGGCGCAGCGGACGGGGCTGTTCCGGCGGTTGAGTGCGTGTTTCCGGGATCACCGCGACCCGCAGCGGACGCAGCATCCGGTGGAAGTGCTGGTGGCAGCGCGCGTGCTGGGGCTGGCGCTGGGCTACGAGGACTTGATCGATCACGACACGTTGCGCCAGAGCAAGCTGTGGTCGCTGCTGTGCGGGGCGGCGGGACGGGGCCGGCGCAGGGCGAGCTGGGAGGCTTTGCCGCCGGGCAAGAGCACGCTGAACCGGATGGAGCTGACGGGGCCGGCGCTGGACGCCGGAGAACGCTACAAGAAGATCGTGGCGGACACCGCGCGGCTGGATGCCCTGCTGGTGGACCTGTTCCTGGACTGGCACGGGGAGCAGCCGGAGCGGATCGTGCTGGACGTGGACGCGACGGACGATCCCCTGCACGGCTGCCAGGAAGGCCGCTTCTTCCATGGGTACTATCGCAGCTACTGTTACTTGCCGCTCTATATCTTCTGCGGCCAGCAGTTGCTGGGGGCGCGCCTGCGGACGGCGGACCGGGACGCGGCGGATGGCACGGTGGAGGAGCTGGAGCGCATCGTGGGGCGGATCCGGAAGCGCTGGCCCGGGGTCGAGATCTGGCTGCGCGGGGACAGCGGGTTCTGCCGCGACGAATTGCTGGCCTGGTGCGAGGCGCAGGGGGTGGAGTATGTGCTGGGAATCGCGCAGAACCCGCGCTTGAAACGGAGCCTGGCTCCAGAGATGGAGCGGGCCCGGCAGGAATGCGAGCGGACGGGGCAGGCGGCGCGGGTGTTCAAGGACTTCCGCTACCGGACGCTGGACAGCTGGAGCCGCGAGCGGCGCGTGATCGGCAAGGCAGAGCATTTGCCGCGGGGGGCCAACCCGCGCTTCGTGGTGACGTCGCTGGGGGCCGAGCGGATGGCGGCGCGCGCGCTCTACGAGGAGGTGTACTGCGCGCGGGGCGATATGGAGAACCGCATCAAGGAACAGCAGCTGGCGCTGTTCGCCGATCGCACCTCGGCGCAGACGATGCGGGCCAACCAGTTGCGCCTGTATTTCGCCTCGTTCGCCTACGCGCTGCTGGAGTTACTGCGGCGCTGGGGCCTGTCGGGCACGCGGCTGGCGCGGGCGCAATGCGGCACGATCCGCCTCAAGCTGCTCAAGATCGGCGTGCGGATCCGGGTCAGCGTGCGGGCCGTGCGGCTGTCGTTCGACGAGGGCTTCCCTGAAGCGGGCCTCTTCGGGCAGGTGTTGGCCCGTCTCCAGAGCCTGCCCCTGCGCTGTTAGCAGCTGCACTCCAGCCATCGTCTCGAGCCCCGTCGGAGGTCGCCGGGGATCAGTGCGTCTGCAGGGCGGGTTGCAAGAGAAAACAAGCCCCAACAACCGCGGATCTGGCGACCCTTACCAGGCATCTGCCCGGATCCGACGCCCCACGCAACATTGCCAGGCTATCCATCCACCCCAAATGGACAAAACGCCTCCGAATCTAAGACTCGTGAGAAGGTCGGGCTAGGTCGGCCTGGCCGTGCATTGCCACTGCCAGGCCGACCTGCCGAAGTTCATCACCAAGATCGATGCCCTGTTCGGGTTGTCTGGAAGACCGGTACTAGAAAAGCGCGGTGGACTCATTCCGATCGGCGGCCTGCTGCGAAACCTCTACGGGGACCGGGTCCTGCTCATCGGAGATGCGGCCGGAATGGTGTCGCCGCTCACCGCCGGTGGTATCCACAACGCGTGCCGGTTCGGCAAGGTCGCCGCCGACGCCATCGCGAATCACTTCGATGGCGGCCCGCATCCCGGCAAGGTCGTTCGCAGGGCGTATCCGAAGCGTGCCTTGAAACACGCCGCGCGCTGGAGCTACGACCACCTTCCCGTGGTGTGGGCGCTGGAGGCCGGACTCTTGACCCGGGATCTGTTCCAGAGGTTGGCCGAAAAGGTATTTTTCGACCGGTTTCGGTAATCTGCGACCAGACCGATCAAGTCCACATGGATCCCTCTCCAATCCTGGGCCAAGTCGATCGCCCTCCGGGACCACTCGACTGCCATAGCTGCCACAGCCCAAATAGTCCGAAACTTCGTAGATACTCCAGACCGGGCTGCAAGGTGGAGTACCTGGGGCACCGGCAGGGGGAGCGGATCGAGCGGGCGGTGACGATCAACGCAGTGATCGCCTGGCGGCTGACACTGATGACGCTGCTGGGACGGGACACGCCGGAATTGCCGGCGGACACGCTGTTCACCGAGATCGAACTGGCGGCGCTGGAGGATTTCGCGCAGGATCGGCGGCAGCCGCCGCCTGACAATTTGGGGCGGGCGGTGCTGACGCTGGCGATGCTGGGCGGGTACCTGAATTACAAGCGCAAGCAGTACGCGGTGCCGGGGCACAAGGTGATGTGGGAGGGATACACGAGGCTGGCCACGATCAGCCAAGTGGTAGAACGGACCCGACGGCTAAGCGAGGGTAGCAAGCTCTATCAGAAGATGCGCCCAGCGTGATTTGTGTGCAAACGGCAGGCTGCGCCAGCTCCTTGCGATCCGGCGTGCTCAGGCCGTCCTGGCGGTTGCCCGCGTCCCGTTCGGTCTGCTTGAGCCAGCGCCGCACCGAGTCCGTCGAGATCTCGAACTCCCGCACGGTCTCCGACACCGTCTGCCCGCCGGCCTGCACCAGCTTCACGACCTGTTCCCGGAATTCCTTCGGATAGGCCTTGTTTCTTGTTTGGTTGTTCGCTGCTTGTCAGCTCCTTCGACCCACCAATTCTCTTCCATCATGCTCGTCTCACGCTACTTCATCTGTCCACGAAATGGGGGTCACTCCAGACCGCCTCAGGCTCGTCGGCTGGGAAGGGTGATAAGGGGGGCAGGGGGCCACGGATTCCTTCGCAGGGATCTGGAGAGCTGCTCGGGGGCGATAAGCTCCCCTCCCTAACTGATTTCTACGTTAGGCACCGTTCCTCGTAATGTAGCAATCCGAAACCCTTCGAAGTCTCTATCGAAGCGGCCCGTACTTCTGGGGGTGGTAACGATGATTTGGAATCTCTCACTCTGAGTGGCGAGAAACTCCAGATATTCTTGAAACATCGCTGGATTGAATCCTCCCACGCAATCGATGAGCAGCATCGTAGGCTGCTTCTCAGCCTTAAAACGAGCGATCTCAACAGCGAATTCGATCACGACTTGAATCTGTTCGCTGCTAGAGAGTTCTCTGAATTCGAGCCCTGGTACTGTCCCGTCTAGGTCCAGCAGCAAACCCTCGTCATCCGCTCGTGTATCGAATCGCGGGTTGTGAACACAAAACCCGCCTCTTATGGCCAGTGAGCGCACAATGTTGCGGATATGAGCGGGGTCAATGCGCAGCCATCTGGCCAAATAACTGATAGTGGTCTCCTCTGGCATCCGTAGGGGACGCTCTGAGGCGTAGACAAACGCGTGGGCTAGATTGAGCTGAGGTACTGCTTCGCCACCCATTTCGAACTGGATATTCGACTCCGCGAATACCCGAATGGTCCAGGTCAGCGGCAACGGTGTCATCGCGTCGAACCGTACTTGCGTACGGCCTCTGGGCTTAGTGAGTACGGACCAGCGCTTGAGGAGAGTGATATCCCCGCTTCCAGCGAGCCACTCACATAGTGCGGTCTTCCCAGAGGCGTTGCCACCAACCACCACTGTGGTCCTCGCTAGATGTAGCGTTGCGCCCCTCGTGAACACTGGACTCTCTTCAATGGTGACGGACTGTAGCCAACCGCAGCTGGTAGCGACGCCGCGTTGATCGTCGGCAGCACTGTAACCCTTCTTCGTGACGTCAAACGACTTGCGATTGTCTCCTACTACCTTGACGTGACCTTTCTTCTCAAACTCTTCCAGTCCGGCTCCGTCGTCCTCGCCGTTCTTCGTTGCGGCACGATCGGTATCATTCAACCTCGTTGCCACTCGCTTCACGACTTCCGCGCGAAGTTGCTCAAAGTTACTCGGCGACGCTGTCGCGTACTTGATGACGACTCGATGCTGAACATCGAACGGCAGTTTCTCGAATCGTGATTCCGCACAGGTCATGACCACCGGGCACCCCACAGCGAATGCAAATCCGAGTTCGTACCACACATTTGGATTGTCCGTTGTGATATCCGCAAGGCAGATGTCCGACTCCCGTATTCGCTCTTCGATGGCGTCTATCAGTACCGTCACGGACGGATCCCGATCTACCCGATAAGGCTCAACTTTGGCTTCCTCCAGAGCTGGCTTGTACACCTCGTCGTATCTCCTGTCGTTCTCATCATCGAACGGTTGAATCACAAAGCACGTTGGCATGTGGATTCCTTCCATGGTAGTGCACGCGGGCTCGTCCGCTCCGCCGAAGCGTTTTCGTTTCAGTCTTGGCGGGGAGCTTCACGGGGACCGACGCCAAGTTTGCTGACCACGGAGAGCAAGTCTTCGACAGCATCAAGAACTTGGGTGACCTGTTGAAGGTTTACTAGCCCGGAAAACTCACCAGATATGCTTGCAGTGGAGGCTGGATTCGTGTTAAACTGTTTGTTATCAGTTAATTAACTGATCTCAAGGAGCAATGCCCATGGCGACACAGTGTACTTCTGATGCGTTCCCGCTGGCGGGCTTGGGACGCCGTCACGTGGTTGGCAAGTTCGACGGCGGGCGCCTCTCTTCCGATGGCGGTGCCGTGCTGTTGAGAGCCGCCAACCAAGCATTCCAGGTCACTGGGCGGCTGGCAGCCTGCTTCATTGACCACCGCAATCCGGCGCGTGTGGAGCACTCTCTGGAGAGCCTGCTTGGGCAGCGGGTGTTCGCTCTGGCGCTGGCGCTGGCTGGCTCGAGCACGCTCAACCGGCTGGAGTTGGGTACGCCGCTGGAGGCAGACGAGGACCGCTACAAGAAGGTCGTGGCGAGCACGGAACAGATCGACGACCTGCTGGTGGATCTGTTCCTGGACATGCACGAGACGCTCCCGGAGCGGATCGTGCTGGACGTGGATGCCACCGACGATCAGCTGCACGGCCAGCAGGAGGGTCGCTTCTATCACGGCTATTACCGCCACTATTGCTACCTGCCGCTGTACATCACGTGCGGAGAGCATGTGCTGTGTGCGCGCCTGCGGACGGCGCAGGCGGAGGCAGCGGAGGGGACGGTCGCGGAATTGGAGCGGATCGTGCGGCGCATCCGGCAGCGCTGGCCGCAGGCAGCGATCGTGGTGCGCGGGGACGCCGGTTTTTGCCGGGACACGCTCATGACCTGGTGCGAGCAGCGGGGAGTGGACTATGTGTTGGGCCTGGCGCGGAACAGTCGTTTGCTGGGCCAGATTCGCAGGCAGCTGCGGCAAGCGGGCAAGGCCTGCGCGCGGACCGGCCAGGCGGCGCGGCGTTTCCGGGATTTCCGCTACCGCACGCTGAAGAGCTGGGGCCGGCAGCGGAGAGTGGTGGGCAGGCAGCTGTACGAGGAACTGTACTGCGTCCGCGGCGAGATGGAGAACCGGATCAAGGAGCAACAGCTGGATCTGTTCGCGGACCGCACATCGACGGCGACGATGCGGGCGAACCAGCTGCGGATGTACTTTTCGGTGTTCGCCGGCACGCTGCTGCTGATCATGCGTCGCTACGGGCTGGCGGGCAGTCCGCTGGCGCGGGCCCAAAGCGGCACGATCCGGAGCAGGATCCTGAAGGTGGCCGTGGCGGTGAGGGTGACGGCGCGCAAGGTATGGCTGCGTTTCTCCTCGACGTACCCGCACAGGGAACTCTTCGAGAGCATCGCGAGGCTGCTGACGGATCGGAGGCCAAGGGGTTGCCCGGGATGAGCGTCGCAGACGGCCGGACTGGAGCGATGTGGCGCGCCGAGGGGCGCGGCCAGGCGGAAGTGCGCCCGGATTGCGCGCCAGGCGGCCAGCAGGCCTGCCAAGAGGGCCACTCCTCGCTGGACTTGGGTCTGGCAGCGAGTTGGAATCGCTTCGGATACCCTGGATGGCGACAAATCTCCGGGATTAGGCTCCACTTGCGCCCAATCGGCGACTGTTGCAGCTCAGGATGGGCACCGTGCGCAGCTCTGGTGAGATATCCGGGCTAATCGGCATCTGATCGGAGGTGGGCGATGCTCCCTACAGACCAGCTTCGCTTGGGCTTATGGCTGAGGGTCGTCATTACCTCGCCGTTTCGCAGCAACTACAGCAGCGCGTTCAGTTTCTTGAAGGCAGCCTCGAAGCGGTCTAGGGTCCCGTTGTTCAGTTTCGGCCCCAGCTGGGCGATGTTTTCGGCGAAATAGCGCGCCGGGCGATAGTGATTGAAGGCCCCGGTCTCTAACGGGTTTGCCTTCAGCCATGACTCGATGTTGACGAGGATTCTCGGATGCCGGCCTAGGTCTTTCAACTCAATCGGTTTCACCAGTTCTTTGTCGTACTCCGCATTGACTACATCGAGATATAGCTGGGGCTCGAACATGTCTTCGATGTCCGCCTCACTTGTACCGGTGTACTGCGCGAAAGTGCGGACATTCTTCTTGGCCAGGAGCTTCGCCTTGTAGAGGTTCTCGATGGTCTGCTGGTCACTCTTCTGAAGATCGATGAGCGTGGCCACTTTCATCTTCTTCTGTGAGCCGAGCAGAGACACAAATGTTGTCACCTTATCTGATCCACCGACAGGAGTGATGGTCCATGCATCCGAAAGGCCAATACGTTGCTGTCTAGCCAGCACACCTGTAATAGTCGACAGGTAAAGCAGATCGGAAACGCCCTCTACGATGAGGCAGTTCGGTCCAATAAACAGCGTCTGCGCAATGTCGTAACCGAGCGCGCCTTGCAGGGGGAACAGACTGCCTTGATCCGCCTTAAGAACATCCTTAAAGACTTTGGTGCCCTGCTGTTCCGGCGGCAGCTCGTCGTCCGACTCCATGCTCTTGTCACGCAAGATCCGGATCCGAGAAAAGTGGTTCGGGTCCACCATGAACGGTGAATGCGTTGTATAGATGACCTGATGGTGTGGCCTGAGTTCCTGCTCGATGTAGCGCAGCAGGTCGTCCTGAGCGCTGGCGTGCAGAAACAGCCCAGGCTCGTCGAGCAACAAGATCAGCGGAATATTGCGTTTGCGTTGCTGAGAGAACCACGCTAGAAACGAGAAGAACCAGACGAAGCCACGGCTTCGGGTGCCCAACGGAGTCGTCACCCTGTGCTTCGTGTCGTACACGGACCCCCACAGGTTCATGCCCTCGCGCATCCCCTCCGGGTCTTCAGGGAGCGCCGGGCGCAGGTCGAAGCGTATTTGGATATGCTTGTTTTGAGACCAGAACTTCAGAATCTGCTCGGATAGATAGTTGGATGCACCTTCAAGCTTGCTTACTAGCTTCTGCGTGTTCCTCGCTGAGAGCAATTGGTCGATATTGAGGCGAGCGAGTTCGATGAGCCCCAACATCGGACGGTCGGATTCGGTGAGTGACTCGTTAGCTTGTCGTTCCTTTAACTTCTGTATGTTTACCTGACCTTCCATCTGGTAATACTCGTCGAAGTACAAGAACTTCGGGATCTTGTGATAAAGATAGGTATTCCAGACGTACTCTTCGAAGTCCTTCTCCAAGTAAGCCGAAATGTGAGTGCGAAGCTGCTTAGCAGACGCAGATTCCTGAAGTCTGTTGGCTCCGTCCATCGCTTTAGCCTGCTCGCCAGGGTCCTCTAGCTGGTTTGCGGAAGCTAAGGCGTTCTGGTGAGCCCTCTCCTGATTTGCGGCAGCGGCTATCAATGTCTCCAGTAGTTTCTCTAGCGTCGATGCCTGTTCGGCCTCCGTCCGTACGTCGTCAGGTAGATCGGCCTGGGTTACCAAATGCCGGACGGCTACGCTTTCATTCAAGTTGATCTCGAAAACTGTGTTGTTCTCGTACCCGCGCCACAGTTTCGCCAATCGATCGGCCAAGAAACCGGCGCCAAACTGCCCTTCAACCTCTGCAACATCATCATCAGACAACTCATAGACAGCAGTAACTACTGTTGCGGGCTCACGCTGCTCGGTTTCAACAAGGTGTTCATAGTCTGTGACAGCGGCTCGCGGGTAGTCGTGCGTGACGTCGAAGTTGCCATCGCTGTCTATAACGGGATTGAGCCGATACAACGCCTCGAGCACAGCTGTCTTCCCTGCTTCGTTCTTCCCGACCAGGCAGGTGGTGTCGCCGGTCTCAAACTCTCCTGAATCGACGCGGATTCGGGCGACGGTTCGGCGGGAGAGGCCGGTGGTGCGTGCGATGTCACGGTCGGAGGCCGCCGGCGATCAGACTCAGCGCCTGATGGCGCACCCAGCGGCGGGTGCGCTCACGCTGGACCGCGATCAACGGGGGATCTCCACCCGCAGGCCGGCATGACTCCAGCGGAGCTCGCCGGCTTGCTCGCCGAGAGCGGCGCGCAGGCCCTCGGAGAGGGCTTCGGCGGAAGGGGTGTACACCCGGCGGCCACCCAGCCTGCGGGCCAACTCCTCGACGGCCCGCTCCCCGAAACGGTCGATCCAGTCGCTCAGGGTCATGCGGGTTGTCAGCCTACCGGACCGACCGCATCCCCGCCTCGCTGGCGCTGCTTCGGAGCAGGTGCCGCCTATTCATCGGGCCCCTTACAAGCACGTCAGCTCAGCATGGGGCCTTCCCGCAGGAATACTATAGGATGGGAGCGACCCCCTTCTCGGGCAATGGCATTCGTTTAACGGCCAAACAGCATTCGTTTAAGGGTTCAAGGGGAATTCCGGCGCAGCGGGCCGGTTTTTCGCGCTTCAGGCTGTGGATGCAGTTGCGGTTGCCTTGCTGGACCTCCATTTGCTGGCGGGTTTCCGGGAGAGGCGCGGGAAGGAGCGGTTCGGGCGCTGTCGCTGGCGGCACGCGGCGATGCCGGCGAGGATCCGCTCGACGGTCTTGCCCAGCATGGCGGCGTGCTCCAGGAACAGCCCTTCCAGGTGCCGCGCCACAGTGCGCAGGCTGCTCTTGAAGTTCGCCTGCATCACCGGCTTGCCCGGGTCGGCCCGGAAGCTCTCCTCGCTGCGGTTGGTGAACAGCCGGGCCAGGGCGATCAGACTGAAGTGGGCGAACAGCGGCTGGAAGGAGTAGTAACCGCGGTCGTAGACGACGACATCGCCGGGGGCGAGCGCCCGGAGGTGGGCCAGGGCCGCCAGGCGCTCGTTGCCATGGGCGAGCAGGTCGAAGTCGACCGGGAGGCGGGAGCGCAGCTGGTAGAGGCAGCTGAGCAGGCCCTGCGGGTAGTGGGCGTTCGATGAGGGGGTGCGGTAGCCCTCTTGGGCCAGCGGGCGGGGCAGGTTCAGCTTCGAGCCGTCGACGGCGAAGATCCGGTGGCCGTGCCACAGTTGGCCAGCCGTCTCGCGCGGAGGCGGAACTCGAGATCTTCCGTTTCGTGGAAGGTTTCTACAACTGGAAACGCCGACATTCAGGGCTCGGCTATCTCTCGCCGGTGGAATTCGAGCAGGCCTGGCACACACAGCAGGCGGCGGCCTGACCCAGAGCCAGCCAAGGGCGCGGCGACAATAGCGCCGGGCTGTTGCACTTTCCGTGTGTCTCGATCCCGTCGGGGAGGGCAGCGGGCATGTAATGGTAACGGTAAGACAGTCGGATCCTACCGTTGCCAGGGACCGTGCCTGGCCAGATTTGGCACAACCAGAGCCACCCGGGTCCGGTCCGGACGCCTACTTCGAGACTGCGGAGGAAAAAGCGAAGAGAGGGGATGATGAAGAGCTGAAGAGGATGTCTCCTTGACTTCTCCAGGCCCTCTACGCCACCATGGTGCCACCCTCTACGGAGTTGCTGCCCTCTGCTGCACCCTCAAGTGTCCACCACTTCGTAGCCACCCCACATTGCCGTCGAGCGCGGCAGCGGCCAGGGGCGCGCGGCGCAGCTGGCCACCACGATCCGGATCGAGCCCAACGGTAAGCATCCGGCGCGCGACGCCCAGGCCGGCATGTACGTGTTGCGCACCAGCCACACGCAGTGGGGGCCGGAACGGGTCGTGCAGACGTACTGGCAGCTGGCCGAGATCGAGGCCGCTTTCCGCAGCCTGAAGGGCGAGGCAGGCCTGCGTCCCATTTTCCATGTCAAGCCCAGCCGCATCCGCGCCCACCTGTTCCTGGCCGTGCTCGCCTATCACGGCGTGCACTTGCTGCGCAAACACCTGGCCCAGGCGGGCCTGCGCTCCAGTTGGGAGACGATCCGCCGCCAGCTCACCGGCTGGGTCCGCCTCACCACCTCGCTACGCGCGGCCGACGGCCGCTGGATCCAGTGCCGCCAGGACTCCCGCCCGGACGCCAAAGCCGCAGAACTGGCCCAGGCTATCAGCCTGGCGCCGGGCCTGCATCGCATGCGCACCAGCCACGCGGCCGATGCCACGCCGTCACCGTCTTCCACGCAATAATCCGCGCCCTTGACAGGTTTTGTGATGCCATAACGCCCGGCCTGCATCCGCAAGTTATTTCATTTCAATCACTTGTACTGTCTCAAATTCAAATATGGCGAAGTCGGGCTAGGTCCAGCAGCTTCTCGCGACGACCCGTACGCTGGCACATCCCGCGATCTGCAGATAGACTCCTGCGCATGGCATACGTCATCGATCAGGTCGACCTGCTTGGCTACCTTGCATCCGACGCCCGCGTGCGCGGCCCCTTCACCGGCACTCTCGCGGTCCACCTCTCGGAAGCGGTCGTCCACTACTTGCACGAGACGCTTTCCGAAAGGGCAGGCCAGCCGCTCACACTCGCGTTCTGGGAACCCGGCTACTACCTAGTGGTTCGGGGCAGAGCCTCCGTCCGGCGCCGCCTGGCCGTCGGAGCCCAATGTTCACTCGGCGTCCCATCCGTGACTGGTGGCCCCCATGGTCCGCAACACCAGTAGGCGCCGGTCTTGAACCCGACTCCACAGCACAGAGGCTGTGATCTCAACCATGTCCTAAGATTCGTAACAAACTCTCGACGAATCCATCGGAGAAGCGAACCCAGCTCAAACCAGCTCAGTGTAGACCATTCTCTATCCGAGCGCTCACTTACGATCTTCACCCGTGATCAATTTCGGGTCGACTATCCTGATTTCTAGCCGATCACATACTTGTTGCCTTGTGCCTTGTGCAACCGGAAACAAATAGAGATGCTGTAGTACCATACCGCGAACAATCGACGACGTAAACAAGTTCTTGTGAGTGTCATTATAAGTCTCCATAATGTCATGCAGTGGAAACTCTTTAAAGTGGTCTAATTTTATGGATAGATTGATTAGCGAAATCGATGTGGGTACCCTGCGATCAATCACTTCTTGGAATGTCTCCGCAAGGTATTCCGATCCAAGAGAATGAGATATCTTTTTAACCATGCCAAATGCTACTGCTGCGACCATGTTGTACAGAATAAAATCAGCTAGTCGCTCAATCTCTCTTGAGTCACTCAGGCCCTGTTCGCGCAGAAGCTCTCTGAAAACTTCTCGAAGGTCAGTCAAATTCGAACTAACCAATGTACAGAAAAACCCAAGCACTCTAAGTCCCAAGAGGTAGCTTTCTTTCGCGATCGAAACTTTAATTTCACCTTCTAGCGACCCAGGAAAATTGCGTAAGACTTGTCCCATAATCTGGAGTGTCTTCATTGCTTCGTTTAGCTTGACTACACCTTCAAGCTGCTCTTCTTCTTCCAATGCCAAGTGTTCGTGTAACTTATCGTCAGACTTATCTAGTTCACCACGGTGCTGCTCTTTGTGACTTTTGATGGTCCCGTCGTCGAGCATCATTCTAGGTGGTTCAGTGATCAAGTTCTTAGTAAAATCTAAATCACCCTGGAAGTTACAAGGCAATGACTCATCAAAGAGCGACTCAGCCCTAGATAAGAGAACTTTGATTGATTTTTCGTCTTTAGTCAAGTACAAGAAAAAAATCACTATATTCGCATGCTCTTCCACGTGAAGTGTCTTCATAAGCCTTGAAACTAATGCACGTATCTCAGATGGAGCGCTTTCTCGATACAGGTTTTCTGCTAAGTACTTCGCGACGAAATAGTAATAAATATATTTGTACTGAAAACGCCCCGAACCAGTCTTATCCCAAACGAGAATACGAGCATCTTGAAGTACGATTCGAATTTGATTCTTGTCGGGATTTACCTTATGTCTTTTGCGATATGCGTCTAGCAGATCATTGAACTTAGTGCCAGACAAACTCAAAATCTCTTCACTGAACATCGCGAATGCGATCGAACTAACGAACGTATAAATCGTATCATGTGGAATCGTTCTTGATTGATTATGAAGTGCTGCCGTTATGAGAGTTTCATAGTAATACCCGTAAGAGCCAGAAGCAGTGTTGAGGGCTTGTTGTGACTCATGCGTTTGCAATATTATAAGGACAAAGAGCGGGTATGATGGTAGTAAGTTCTTGCCCAGTAATGCACGAATCTGACTTTCAGCCGCCTCGACCCTCTGAGAGAACTCGCGTTCGTCTGTTGTGTGGTCCTGGCCCAGATCCATCCACCTATCGATTAATTCGCCGCGAAGTCTGTGCCCCATCTCTCGGAGTGTAAAGGCTGAAAAGGAGATAAATCCGTCGGCTTCGGGCTTGGTCTGTGTAAGTCCGTCAAGAAAGAATGATTCATGGGCGAAAACAATGATATGGGCAAATCGTGGTCGTAAATTATTCAAGAGCGTTACTTGTCCAGATTGGTTTATCTTTGCGTCTTGAAGATCGTCTACGATCAATACCTTCTCGCCCAACGGCAGTTGTTCGTAGTCCTCAACAACATCCACGCCGTACTGGTCTGATATTGCTGAAGCGATAATCCGCTTTAGAGCAACTTCATTACATGCTTTCTTGATAGCTCGACCGAGCAGGAATAGCGGTTTGAATCCATTGCTCTTGAATCCGAGATACAGGGCTTTCGCTAATGTTGACTTGCCCGATCGATCCGATCCAAGTATCAATACTTCCGGCCGTGGCTCGTCAATCAAAGTTTGGCTGCTTACAATGTCGTCAAGTGTCGTCGATTTGCCCGACTTCAGGGTGCTCGTTGAAAGACACGAAAGATCGGGATATATAAATAGATCTTCGAGGACTAACGCATCTTTTCGTGGATGTGTAAATGCTGTACCTAAATCATGTAGATGTCTTGTGAACTCTGCGGTGTTAGCGAGCAGTGATAAGCGATGATCTCGTCCAAAACTGATGCATCGTGGTTGGCGACTTAAGCGGTAAGAGCTCCCCGACCAGTGCCAAGTCGCCGTCAGGTGCTGTGAGCGATCTAAGTCGACAACAATTGCCGAAATCCCACTGTCTGATCCATCAAGATCTTGGAGAATGGCACCCTCAAGATATTGATTGGTATGTCCGTCAAATGAGACTTTCTGATATCGAGCGTGGACATGTTCGTGACCTGTCAGAATGAGATCAGTATTCGCTTCCACATGTTTCTCAAGTGATCGTGCATTGTCTGACTCAAACCATCGAAATGGGTGATGCAACAGCGAGATGACTACGTCTGCGTCCTGGTAACTGTAGCTATCCAAGAGGTGTATGGGGAAGAAAAGCTGCCCTTGCTTCTCTTCAAGTTCCGACATCCACGCAGTGTTGAAGCATCGAAAAATTACATTCGCATTGTTAACGGCAAATGAATACTCATCATAGAGTCCAGAGTCTACAGTACGCGAAGCTTCCGGAAAGAGAGAAATAAACTTAAGATATTCACTCTGCACTTCGAGGCATTTCGCGACAATATCGTCGTCAATTTTATCGATCCCACCTTCACCTCTAATAGTATCGCGGATGATTGCTTGGCGAACAGCATTAGACCTGCTATGGTCGCAATCGTGGTTTCCGGGAATGAATACAAACTTATCTGAGTCGAGAGAGAACTCAGCCATAGATTCCTGCAATGAGAGGAAGAAGTCTAGCGCGACGGAATACTCATGCTCTTTGCCAGAGAACGCAATGTCGCCGGTGACCGCCACAAAAAGGGAGTCAAGTTGAGGTTCCGATAAGCCCCGGAGGGCTGCCGCGATCTGTTCCGTTCTTTGAAGAATCGGGTTGTTCTTGCTCTCGCTGCGGAAATGCATATCACTGAGATGCAGGATGGCAAATTTCATTTCGTGTACTCGAGGAAGAGGGAGGAATTGCCCGTTAGGCTGGATGAGAGTCCTAGTGCTACAAACCAGTGACGCTAGCGAGGCGTTTCGAGGATTTCAAGCGGCAGTGGCACTCTGCCCGGCTGTGCGGCACGGAGTGAGTCATCCCCAAAATGTTGGTGACACAGGATTCAGACAACTCGTAGAACAACTTGAATTCCGTCATTCAATTGTACTCCGTCGATAACCTACGCGAGTTAGTTTGATCGATTCAGGGCGACGCCATCTCTGCTGAGCCGATATCACCAGCTGTAGCGCCGCCAGCGGGAACGCCGTCGGCCAGCTCAGTCAGACGTGCCTCCTGACCGTTCGCAGGTGCACTGTGGTGAACACGCTCTCAACAGAGTCCGTCCTGCGCAGATGCCTCCTGTGCTGGGCAAAGCAATTGTATGACACCAGGAGGTTCTCTCGGTTGTTGACGAGGCGCTCTATCACTTTGTCGTACTTGGAGTGATGAGACCGTACGACATCACTTGAAGTAGTTGGATGAGCAGTGATTGGGTGCTCTTGGTGCGGGGGTCAAAGAGGCACCGTGTCGAGTCGCCCGAGGGAGTCTCACCCGCGGGCGCTCTCAGGTAGGGTCGAGAGCAGGCGCGACGACGGTAGGGTTCGGTGGCCACTCCATCGCTTTCTCTTTTGGCCTCAGTCCGACTCCCATGATCACGTTTTCTGCTCCCGCCTCGTCAAACCGGACGTGCGCTTTCCGGCACCGGGCTTTCCTGTTGCCTTCGTCTCAAGGGCTATGAGGCCTTCCGTGCCGAGAGTGCTTCCGGCAGTCGCTCAAGCCGGTACTGTGAAAACAATCCGAGTCCGTCTTACAGCCACCGCCTACTCCACCTCTTCCAGCCGAATCCCCGCCGTCCGCGCGGTCGCATCAAATGGCGCCTGACCTTCTTCTCGACCCAGTCCCCGACGTAACTGAAACACCGGCTGGCGTGCCCTATGCGGAAGTAGTTCACCCAACCTCTTAGGATCGGGTTGATCCGGTCAACGACCTTTTCTACCGGTCGCGAGCGATGCCGCCGGAACACCTCCTTGAGCCGACGCAGGAGCTTGGTTCGCGCTTTGATGCGCGGCACGTAGGCAACGCCCCATTTGCCCCGCCGCGTCTTGCGGTGGTGCGTGTCGAACCCCAGGAAGCTGAAGCTCCCGCCCTTGGCGAGATCCACCACCCGACGCGTCTTGTCTCGATTGAGGTCCACTCCGAGTTTCGCCAGCACTTCCAGCAGCCGTTTCCACACGGCCCTCTCCAGCCACTGCCAGCGGCGTTAGCCGTCGATCAGGATCACCAAGTCGTCAGCAAATCGGGCGTATTGGATGTACTGGTACCTGCCCTACCGGGTGACTTCCCTCGCCCGTTCCGGCATCCTGTCCACCTCGTTGAGGTAGAGATTGCTGAGCAACAGGGAGATGACTTCTCCAACGCAAGAGGTAACTTTGAGCGGCGAGGACGGCCCAGCCTGCATGCTGAGCGTGGACGCCGGGCGGACTCCATGCAATCTGACGGTTATCGATTGATCGGTTCGAGGCTTGCCCCTGGATTCGAACCGAGCGCAGCGCTGCCACGAAGCCGCTGCCCGCGCCGGATTGACCCGCTTTCCCAACCGACCGCGACCCGGAACGGTCCGGTTCGACAACTCGAGGGACGCTCGCGAACCGACTCAAGCGCCGGCACCTGGCCCGCGTACATCGCGCCTGCGAGGTGCGGCACGGAATCCGGAAGTCCGGCGCGGTCTCGCCTGCGACGACCGGCATCCGGTCGAATCCAAAAGTGGTATTTCTAGCAGTAACAAAATCCACTGGTTCTTTATAAGTCTAATTGTTTCAATATATTACAAAGATGGTTTGGAGGCGCGGGTGGGAATCGAACCCACGAATAAAGGTTTTGCAGACCTCTGCCTTACCACTTGGCTACCGCGCCGGTAGATGGGGTTTTCCCGAGCAAACTGTTGAATGTTCTGGAGCGGGAGACGGGACTCGAACCCGCGACATCGACCTTGGCAAGGTCGCACTCTACCAACTGAGTTACTCCCGCAGATCAAACTTTTTAGCATAATCAGCATAACATGTTGCAGGTCTGGACCATGTCCACCCAGTCCCTGCTTGACAGCTGAATACTGATGTTTTGCGGAAGCGAAATACCAATGAGCTTCTTTCTAGCAAGCACGGCAATATCAAACATAGAATGAACTATTCCGAAAGTCTGGATTGCTCATCAGTTGCCATTTTTATTAATAGTGCTTTCAACGGAAATGCCCACCCTTCATCAGTGCTTGAACCGCAGCCAAACAGCAACAACTCATTGAAAGTTATACTTATGCAGTAAACCATTTAGCGAATTTGAATAACGGGTATCCTGCCTTCAATCGCTACGTATGAGGCCCTGATGCCGGGAAGCAGTTTTAAGACCCGACTACATCGCAGGAAACTGCGTCTGCATCGTGGTGTTCGCGTAGCCAAGATGATCATCAAGGCCTTTGCTGATGCTGAACACCCGGTTCTGGCACACATGATCCCGACACGGCGATGCAATATTGCCTGTGCGTATTGCAACGAATATGACGATCACTCCCAACCTGTCCCTATTGAGGTGCTGAAACAACGCACGGATCGGCTGGCAGATTTGCGAACAAGCGTCATCACACTCAGCGGCGGTGAGCCAATGCTCCACCCCCAGCTGGATGAGTTGTTTGTACACATCCGATCACATGGAATGATCACCGGTCTGATTACAAACGGATACTTGCTAGGTCCAGACCGCATCCAGCAGATGAACGATGCCGGTCTTGAATACCTTCAGATCAGCATTGATAACGTCGAACCCGACAGTACTTCAATGAAAAGCTTGCGAGTCCTCGACCAGAAGCTGTCCATGCTGGCGAAGTATGCTGACTTTGATGTCAATATCAACTCGGTGGTTGGTGCTGGTCTCCCCAACCCCGAAGATGCCCACAAGGTTGCCAGGCGCGCACTGGATCTTGGTTTTACGAGTACCATCGGTATCATTCACGATGGCAGTGGGCAACTGAAACCACTAACTAAAATCGAGCGCAGGGTGTACGAGCGTGTCAAGGCTCTCTCCAAGCGCGGCTACAGTCGTCTGACTTATTTTCAGGACAACCTTGTGCAGGGTAAGACCAACAAGTGGAGTTGCCGTGCAGGCGCTCGCTACCTCTATATTTGTGAAGACGGCTTGGTGCACTATTGTTCCCAACAAAGAGGCACACCGGGCACACCACTGGATCAATATACTGTCAGTGACATCAAGCAGTCATTCAATACGCCAAAGTCCTGTGCTCCAGCCTGCACTGTCTCTTGTGTGCACAAGGCATCCAGTGTCGACTTCTGGCGGGAACAGCATCCGTCTACCCGGACACAGTAAGCTTGGGTCATCAGGACCCGTCTGCCGGGGTTTGCAAATCCTTAAGCGGAAGAAAGCGAGCGTATGGCCATGCGAGCATAGGCAAGGCCTGAGACGAGGATCAGCACTGCTGTGAAATTCGTGAAAGTAAAAACAAATACAGGATTCATTCGGATGATGACTGTACAAAGCAGGATTGCACAAGCAGCATCGGTCATCTTGCCCAGTACGTTTGGTAGCAACCGGATTCCTGATCGTCTGAAAATGAAAGTCCAGCCAATGATAATCGATACATCACGCAAAATGACGAGTGCCGCAAACCAAGGATGAAATTGCCTTGTAAGAGCCAGTGTGAGATAGGCTGCACCGATGTAGAGCTTGTCCGCGATCGGATCAATGACCTCCCCAAAGTAATTGCGTTCTGCAAGACGTCGACTTCCTTGGCGAGCTAGATAGCCATCAAGGACATCTCCCGCATGCAAGGCTGCGAGAAGCCAGAAAGTGGGAAGTCGATAAGACTCGATTTCGGCTGAACGAACAATCAAAATCACAATTACAGGCACAGCGATGAGCCGGATCAGGCTCAGCCCGTTTGCCATTGCAACCAGCAATGATGCAAAGCGTTTGGACATCTACAGTTACTTATCTTATGACAGTTAAGTGAGTGGATTGAATCCTTGATAGCCATTCAAGGAACCCATTGCAACTGTAAAAGCTTTCCTTGAGCCATCTCCAAGCCGGATTCAAGATTCTTTGACTACTGCTTGATTGGTTGCTGCTTCCTTGGCAAGCACGTCACAAAGGTTGTTGTCTGCATGGGTGGCATGCCCCTTGACCCATTTCCATGAGACCTTGTGCCGGGAGGTAGCCGCTTCCAGTGCTATCCAGATCTCCTTGTTTTTCACTGTAGTTTTACTTTTAGTCTTCCAGTTCCGTCCCATCCAGGAGTCAAGCCAGAGTGTCATACCGTTTTTTACATACTGGGAATCGGTTACGATTGTGACATCACAAGGCTCCTTGAGAGCGTTCAAGCCTTCAATTACTGCAGCCATTTCCATACGGTTGTTTGTTGTTTGGGGAGCTGATCCACTGAGTTTCTTCGTGTATTTGCCATAGCGGATAACCGCTGCCCAACCCCCAGGTCCAGGGTTACCTAAACATGAGCCGTCTGTGACTAGGGTTATCTTCTTCATGCTGGCCAGAAAAAACGATTGTAGCCCAACACAAAAGCAGAGATATCTTGTTTAAGTTGTCACCTGAATCCAGCTTCTTCGTTACTCTGATAGCTTGCTGATTTCGCGTAGATCCCTATTGGCAGTATTCTCAGCACTCCCGGTGATGAGCGGTCTGGGACAAGAGAATTCTGGTATCTACGCAGAGCGGCGTCGCATGCTCGCAGAACGACTCGGTGATGGGGTCATTGCAATACCCGGCTATACAGAGTCTGAGGGACAATCAGGATTTACAGGATTCAGGCAGGAAAGCAACTTTTACTACCTGACAGGTCACAGCGAGCCAGGTGCAGCACTGCTGATCGCACCTTCAAAAGGACGCGTCTCATATTGCGAGGCCTTGTTTCTTCCACAGCAGGGCAGCTTGCCGGAGTCGTGGACAGTGCCTCGAACGAGTCCTGAGGAAGCAGGCAGACTTGGATTTCAGGAGGTGCTGGCAACTGGTAACTGGCCGCAGGAACTGCAGTCTCTTATCAAAGATCGCAAGCTGGTTTACAGCTTGCATCCCTTGCCCGGGAGCGGCGCAGAAAGCGTTCGTGATAAACATCTCTTTGCTCGTCTGGAGAATGATGCAGGAACTACGAACATACGCGATGTTCGGAGACATCTTTCCGAGATGCGCAGCATCAAATCTTCAGGAGAAATCCTGATGCTCCAGAAGGCAGTTGATGCCACTGTCTCTGCGCACAGAGAAGCCTGGAAAATTGTTAAGGCAGGAGTTTCCGAGCATCAAGTCATGGCCAGGTTCATTGGGGCTGCTTACGAATCAGGCTGTGCCCGAATGGCTTATCCTCCAATCGTTGGCGCTGGGAAGAATGCTTCGATCCTGCATTATCACCGGAATGATAGTACTCTCGAAAACGAACAACTCCTCTTGATGGATATGGGTGGGGAACACTCACGCTATGCAGCAGACATTACTCGCACTGTTCCTGTCTCAGGAAAGTTCAGTGAATACCACAGGGAGCTTTACGAAGTCGTCCATCAGGCACAGCAAAAAGTGATAGCAGCACTACGCCCGGGTATGGTTCTGAACAGCTTGAGAAACCGTAGCATGCAGCAGATTGTCAGCAACTACTTCCAGAAGCATCTGCAACGTTTTGGTGTCGAAGGGCGACTGCCACATGCACTGGGGCACCATGTTGGTCTTGATGTGCATGATCCTGCCCCCGTCAGGGACATTTTGAAACCTGGCATGGTTGTCACCATCGAGCCTGGAATCTACTTGCCTGATGAAAGATTGGGAATCCGCATTGAAGACATGGTTGAAGTCACCAAAGATGGTTGTCGGGTCATGAGCAGCACTCTTCCTTCTGAGGCAGATGCAATACAGCGTGCATTGAATCCAGTTATCTGAGTGGGGCGGTTGAAGTCCCAGCGAGACAACCCTCAAATATTACGGGGAGGCCACTTCTGCAATGCCTCTTCAACTGGTTCTGTTCCCCAACCTGGCCTGTCAGGAATGACAAGATGTCCGTTCTCTATGGGTGGTTCATACGTAAAAAGTTCCTCATCCCAGGGAAGCCGGTCCACGTCAATTTCCATAATGCGGAGATTTGGGACGACAGCTGCAAAATGTGCATTCATCATGGTTGCCAGGTGTCCGTAGAAATTGTGAGGTGCAATGTTGACCTCAAATGCCTCGGCACAGCCAGCTATCTTCAATCCTTGCCAGACACCATTCCAGACTGCGTCAATAATGGCTATGTCCACCGCTTCCAGTACAAAGTAAGGCAGGAAACTGCGTGTACCGATCAAAGTCTCGCAGGAACTGATTGGATGTCGGCTCTGCTGCCTGATATGTGCCAGCGCTTGGGGATTACGACTATCTATCTCAACCCAGAACAATTCCTGCTTCTCAAGTAAACGCAAAATCTTCAGGTAGCCTTCTGTAGCGCAGTTGAAGTTCAGGTCAAGCAGGATGTCGATATCAGGCCCTGCGCCAGCCCGTAGAGCCTCAATGCAGGCTTGCAGTTGTTGGAGGGTATTGCGTTCCACGTTCCTGCCGGGCTCAAAGGGAGTTCCAAAACCAGGCATCCAGCCGCTGGCTGTTTCATCTCCAAATTTAAAGATGTTGGTCTTGAGTGCGGAATAGCCACGCTCCCGAACCTCTTTGCCAATGTCGTGCACACCTTCAAGCCCAGTAATTGCTGGTTTAAAGAATTCGGGATGATTGATACGCCAGGTTGCACAGTGTGACCAATAGAGACGGATGTGATCCCTCATCTTGCCCCCAAGCAAGCTGTAGCAGGGCACTCCCAGTGTCTTGGCCTTGGCGTCCAGAAGAGCGTTTTCAATAGCTCCCAGAGCCTGGCCGATTACCCCTCCGGCAGCGGACCGGGTAGCACAGAACAACGCGGTGTAGATGCGTTCGTGATTGGCCCCGTCTTTCCCGATTGTGCGGGATGCCAACTTCTCTATTGCCGAAGAAACACCGAACGACCCAAAGCCTTCAGCGAACTCACTCCAACCAATGATGCCGTCTTCGGTTGTCAACTTGACGAAATGATAGTCCCGCCAACCTGCGTCACAGTGTCTGGTTTCCAGCTTTGAGATTTGCATTTTGTCGCTCATCCTAGCAATTGGATCACACACCACAAACTTGAGTTGCTGGATAATTGCTTCTGCCGTTCCAGATCGTCCTTCTGGTCGTGGCTGAAAACACGCTCATAGGCTACCGTGCGCTGCTCACCCGGACCGGTGTGGAACATTTCTGGTTTGAGTTTGGCGAGGTCATTGCGACGATGGCCCACTGCGGTACGCTCCGGGATCAACTTGCCTTCTGTCTCCCAGCGTGACAGTGTCATGATCAACACGCTTGGTGCTTTGAATGCCTCGCCAATAGCAATAAATCTATCCATATTGAACTTTTTTGGATAGATTTATAAAGAAATCAAGTTGGCTGCTCAGGTCCCTGTGACAAGACATCATCCAGAATACCGATGGCCTCATCGACGTGTACATGCTCAATAGTGTAGGGAGGCAGGAAACGGAGGATGTTGCCTGCTGTGCAATTCAGCAACAGGCCCTGCTCCTGTGCCCTGTTGATAAAGACTGCACCAGGGACAGAGAGTTCCAGACCGAGCATCAAGCCCTTTCCTCTGGTCTTCTTGACGAACTCATGCCTTGCAATGAGTTCCTGGAGTCTTGCTTCGAAGTAAGCTCCGATCTCGCGAACCCTTGACATCAGGTCGGGTAGCATTTCGATGAACTCAAGTGCAACTCGGCAGGTCAAGGCTCCACCACCAAAAGTCGAGCCATGCATTCCCGGACCCAGAACTGCAGCTGCTTTCTCATTGCAGATAACAGCTCCAATTGGGAGTCCGGCTGCCAGTGGTTTGGCAACTGTGATGACATCAGGGATATATTCTTCTCCCCAGAACTGGTGAGAGAATGCTTTTCCGGTACGACCTAGACCACACTGGATTTCATCGCAAACCAGAAGCGCATCAAATTGTCGGGCAAGCTGGCGTGCAATTGCAGCAAATTCTGCCGAGATTTCAACGATGCCGCCTTCCCCCAGGATAGGCTCGAAGAAGATGGCTGCTGTATTTTCATTCACTGCATCTTGCAGGGCTGCAGTGTCATTGATCCCGATGAATTTTATTCCCGGAATCAAGGGTTCGAACGGTTCCCTGTACTTTGGTTGCCCAGTGAGGGAAATAGCTCCCAGAGTACGTCCTGCAAAGGAATCCTGTAGTGCAATGATTTCGTACTTGGATTCGCTGATGGCACGGCCATATCCCTTGGCGATTTTCAAGGCTGCCTCCACAGCCTCGGCTCCGCTGTTGCAGAAAAATGTGCGATTAAGACCACTGATTTTAGCCAGCTTTTCAGCCAAGGCTCCCTGGTTGGGGTGGTAGTACAGGTTTGAACAGTGGATCAGAGTGCTGGCCTGCTCAGCAATGATTTTGAGGATCCTGGGATGAGCATGCCCTAGGGCCATCACCCCGATCCCTGAAATGAAGTCCAGGTATTGCCGACCATCGAAATCATACAGGTAGGCTCCCTCACCATGGCTGATTGCCAACGGATAGCGACCGTAATTCTGGACAACGAAATTCTTGTCCCTTGCAATGATTGACTGTGTGATTGATGTTTCAGTAACGACTGCCATTTATGCTCAGACTAGCACCGCAACGTAACGGCTGCTTGCTGGTATTTCCTGTTGCAGTAGGTGTAAACGAGCGTGATCTGCCAATCCGATACGCTGAGAAATGGCATCTACCAATACCCCACTGATCTTGGCAACTAATGACGATGGCATAGATGCTCCCGGGCTCAATGCACTGACGCAGGAGCTTGCCAAGGTTGCCCAGGTCGTAACAGTTGCCCCTGCGGTTGAGCAAAGTGCCACTAGCCGCCGAATTACTCTAAGACGGCCCCTGCGGTTGGAGCAGCGCGGTGAAGGCAGGTTTGCGGTCGATGGTACACCGACTGACTGCGTTATGTTTGCCATCTGCAGGTTGCTTGAGAAACCACCAGCACTCGTGGTGTCCGGCATCAATAACGGTCCCAACCTCGGTGAGAACATCTATTACTCGGGAACAGTAGCCGCTGCCGCAGAAGGGGCGAAATATGGCGTACCGGCAATTGCGGTTTCAGTGAACCAGCGGGTCGATATCAACTACGATCCTGCTGCACGCATCGCTGCCGGGCTGGTGCGGAAAGTTCTCTCTGATGGGCTGCCAAAAGGCATTGTTCTGAATGTGAACGTCCCAGCAGCTGAGATCAAAGGTTTTGCGATCACTCATCAGTGCAAGAAAATCTCTCGAAATCTCATAATTGAGACACTAGACCCCTGGGATCGCCCTTGCTACTGGATGCACGAAGATGTGCCAGAGGAAAACGCAGAGCAGGGAAGTGATTATGCTGCCATTCGGGATGGCAGACTCTCAATCACACCCTTGCATTTTGACCACACGGCACACGACCTGTTGAGTTTGTTTAGCGAAGATTACAAATCGTTCGACCCCAAGGCTTGGCTGTAGTTTTTATCAACAGCCCCTGCGCTTCGGATGCCTCGGCAATCAATCCAGCCAAAGTGGATGTTATTGGAAAGATAGATATAGAAAGAAATCAAGCTAGCTGCTCAAACCCTTGATTGTTATGCAACCAAAGGCTTCACGATGTTGCCGTGGACATCTGTGAGCCGGAATCTGCGGCCCTGGAACTTGAAAGTCAGGTGGGTGTGGTCAACACCCATCAGATACAGCAGGGTGGCATGAAGGTCATGAACATGAACTGGGTTCTCCGTGATGTTGTAGCTGAACTCATCAGTTGACCCGTAGTTCATGCCGGGCTTGATTCCTCCGCCTGCCATCCAGATTGAGAAGCAGCGCGGATGATGATCCCGTCCATAGTTGTTCTCAGTCATGGTGCCTTGGCAATAGACGGTGCGACCAAACTCACCGCCCCAGATGACAAGGGTGTCTTCAAGTAGTCCACGCTGTTTCAGGTCCTGAACCAGTGCAGCTGAAGCCTGATCAGTGTTACGGGTCTGTTTCTTGATACCGCTCGGCAGGCTGCCATGCTGGTCCCAGCCCCGGTGATAGAGCTGGATAAACCGTACTCCGCGCTCTGCCAGTCGGCGTGCAAGCAGGCAGTTGTAAGCATAGCTGCCGGGCCGTCTGGCATCCTCGCCATAAAGATCAAAGACGGAGTCCGCTTCCGTGGAAAGGTCAGTCAACTCCGGTACGGATTGCTGCATTTTGAATGCCATCTCGTACTGAGCAAGCCGGCTAACAATTTCCGGATCGCCGAATTGCTCAAACTGGCTCTGGTTCAGCTTCCCCAGTGCGTCCAGGAAGTCCCTACGCTGTCCTCTCGTAAAACCTTTCGGGTCTGAGAGGAATAAAACAGGATCCACGACTGAACGGAACTTGACTCCTTGATAGCGGGTTGGCAGGAACCCGGACTCCCACAACCTGTCATAAAGTGGCTGGCCCCCTGTACCTTGCGTGATCATCACTACAAAACTGGGCAGGTTGCTGCTCTCGCTGCCAAGGCCGTAGCTGAGCCAGGAGCCGACACTCGCACGACCGGCAATCTGGGCACCGGTCTGCAGGAAAGTTACTGCAGGATCATGGTTGATGGCATCAGTGTGCATGGTGCGAACCACGCTGATTTCATCCGCAATCTTCGCAGTGTGTGGAAGCAGTTCACTGACCCACGTTCCCGATGCACCATGCTGCTTGAACCCATAAGCTGACTCAACCAAGGGGAAGCTGGTTTGGGAAGCTGTCATTGTGGTGAGGCGCTGGCCCTTGCGGACAGACTTTGGCAAGTCCTGACCTCGCAGTTGGTTTAGTCCTGGTTTCGGGTCAAACGTTTCAAGCTGTGAAGGACCGCCCGACTGGAACAGCCAGATGACTCTTTTGGCTTTCGGTGCGAAGTGAGGCAAACCATCAAGGGCATCATTGCTACTGGAGGAATCAGTTGACCGCAGGGAGTCCTCGCCCAGCAGGTGGCAATTGCAATCGAACCGACTCCAGTCGCAACCCTCCCGAAAAAATGCCGCCGTGTCTGGAGGCACTGGAATTCATTAACAGCTGTCATTGTTTCGTGACCACTTCATCCAGGTTGAGGATCAGGCTCGTCATGCCGGCATAAGCAGCCAGTTCGCGAGCATCCAAATTCCTGTCCCAGTCGGAATCACCGATTGTCAGGAATTGTTCAGCCGTATCCAGATCGTCGGCATACATCTGCTGGTACGTCTGTAGCAGGTTCGCAAGGATGGTGGTTTCATGGTCATGTGGAAGACAATTGACTGCATATAGGTAGGCAAGTTCAATCCGCTTTGGGACGCTTTGTGAAGGGTCATGCAGCAACCTTTCCGCGAACTTGCGGGCAGCCTCGATGAAGATCGTGGCGTTCATCAGGTTCAGGGCTTGCAAGGGTGTGTTCGTACGATTGACATACACACTGCAGACTTCACGATCCGAGGCATCAAAGTTGACCATTGATGGTGGGGCTACAGTCCTCTTCCAGTAGGTATACAGGCTGCGCCGGTACAGGTCATTTCCCGAGCCGGGTTCATAAGTCTCTCCCGAGACTTCTTGCCAGAGTCCGGGGGGTTGATAAGGACGCACGGAAGGCCCTCCCTGCTGTTGCTTCAGAAGTCCAGCTACTGCGAGAGCCTGATCGCGGATTGTTCCTGCAGACAGGCGAAAGCGGGGCCCACGTGCCAGCAGGCGGTTGTCAGGGTCAAGCTCCTGCAGTTCCGGGCTGACACGCGAGGTCTGTCGGAAAGTCCTGCTGAGCATGATCGTCTTGAGCAAGTGCTTGACGTCCCAGCCCGAGTCCATGAACTCGACTGCCAGCCAGTCCAGCAGAGGCTGGTTAGAAGGAGACTCCCCTTGGGAGCCAAAGTCATCAACGGTCTTGACAATCCCGGTACCGAAGAACATCTGCCAGAAACGGTTTACAATCACACGGGCAGTCAATGGGTTGGAGTGGCTGGCAATCCAGCGGGCGAGTTGCAACCGATTGCCGACAGCATCCTTGTCACCTGCGGCCAGTGCAGAGGGTACAGCTGCCTGTACAGGTTCACCATGTGCGTCATAGCGGCCTCGATTCAGGACGTAGGCCTGTTTCTGCTCCCCTTCCTGCATGACCATTACGGTTGGCAGTGTTCACGATATGCAGCAAGAGTTCGCTGGGCTTCCTCGTATTGCTGGCGTGACTGTCGGATATTCGGGGAACTGGCGGTATCCAGAAATGCCAGGTCCAGTTTGTCCTGTTGTGCGTTGGAACGCTTGTCATGCGAAATTGCTGCGATTTCTTGCAATGGCTCCAAAACAGACAGTGCCCGGGCTTGACTGGCACTTAGTGACTGACCGTACAAACGGACCTCATCAATCAGGCCGGTGAAACGGTTATCCAACCCGCCACCGCCTCCGATCTTGAGTGAGGCGTTGCTTTTACTTGGCCAGTCGAGGTTACTGAACAGAATATTAAGTTCCTGTTCAACACCGTCGATGTAAACATGGACACCCTTGGGCTTTCGGTTGCCATCGTAAGTCAGCATTACGTGCTGCCAGCGGTTCAGCTGGATGTCTTGCCTGGTCTCCAGCCTCATGCTCAAGTCACTCCAGCGCTGTGACATGTGCCACCAGAGCTTGCCTCCTCGCAAAAAAAGCCCCCAGCCAGACCCGATGGGATTCTCGGTCATGGAAGAGACTATTGCGCCATCCTTCTTGCCGGTCGGATAGACCCAGGCAGAAATGCTTACGGGATCGAGATAGTTGTAGTTCCCAACGGCTCCAAGATCGATATAGCGGGTGCCGTCAAACTTTGCAGAGTTGCCAAGCCGCCCCTCGACCCTCCTGTGAATGATCAGAGTTCCAGCCTACCGTCCAAGGGGGCATGCAAAGCTAGGCCGCTAGCCCGTATCGCTCACCAAGTCTAGCCCGGATTTCTCACCAGGGGTAGGGTATAAGGCCGTGTCTTGTGGTATAATTGATTTATTATGAACAACTTACCACGTAGAAGGACGACGACCTTATGACTACAGAGTGTACCACGGAACGACTGGAATTCGAACGCTTTCGAAGGCAGCGTGTAGTCGGTCGGTTTGACGGCGGGGAGCTCGGGTCGGATGGCGGCGGGCTGCTGCTGCGGGAGCTGGCGCAGCGGACGGGGCTGTTCCGGCGGTTGAGTGCGTGTTTCCGGGATCACCGCGACCCGCAGCGGACGCAGCATCCGGTGGAAGTGCTGGTGGCAGCGCGCGTGCTGGGGCTGGCGCTGGGCTACGAGGACTTGATCGATCACGACACGTTGCGCCAGAGCAAGCTGTGGTCGCTGCTGTGCGGGGCGGCGGGACGGGGCCGGCGCAGGACGCCGGAGAACGCTACAAGAAGATCGTGGCGGACACCGCGCGGCTGGATGCCCTGCTGGTGGACCTGTTCCTGGACTGGCACGGGGAGCAGCCGGAGCGGATCGTGCTGGACGTGGACGCGACGGACGATCCCCTGCACGGCTGCCAGGAAGGCCGCTTCTTCCATGGGTACTATCGCAGCTACTGTTACTTGCCGCTCTATATCTTCTGCGGCCAGCAGTTGCTGGGGGCGCGCCTGCGGACGGCGGACCGGGACGCGGCGGATGGCACGGTGGAGGAGCTGGAGCGCATCGTGGGGCGGATCCGGAAGCGCTGGCCCGGGGTCGAGATCTGGCTGCGCGGGGACAGCGGGTTCTGCCGCGACGAATTGCTGGCCTGGTGCGAGGCGCAGGGGGTGGAGTATGTGCTGGGAATCGCGCAGAACCCGCGCTTGAAACGGAGCCTGGCTCCAGAGATGGAGCGGGCCCGGCAGGAATGCGAGCGGACGGGGCAGGCGGCGCGGGTGTTCAAGGACTTCCGCTACCGGACGCTGGACAGCTGGAGCCGCGAGCGGCGCGTGATCGGCAAGGCAGAGCATTTGCCGCGGGGGGCCAACCCGCGCTTCGTGGTGACGTCGCTGGGGGCCGAGCGGATGGCGGCGCGCGCGCTCTACGAGGAGGTGTACTGCGCGCGGGGCGATATGGAGAACCGCATCAAGGAACAGCAGCTGGCGCTGTTCGCCGATCGCACCTCGGCGCAGACGATGCGGGCCAACCAGTTGCGCCTGTATTTCGCCTCGTTCGCCTACGCGCTGCTGGAGTTACTGCGGCGCTGGGGCCTGTCGGGCACGCGGCTGGCGCGGGCGCAATGCGGCACGATCCGCCTCAAGCTGCTCAAGATCGGCGTGCGGATCCGGGTCAGCGTGCGGGCCGTGCGGCTGTCGTTCGACGAGGGCTTCCCTGAAGCGGGCCTCTTCGGGCAGGTGTTGGCCCGTCTCCAGAGCCTGCCCCTGCGCTGTTAGCAGCTGCACTCCAGCCATCGTCTCGAGCCCCGTCGGAGGTCGCCGGGGATCAGTGCGTCTGCAGGGCGGGTTGCAAGAGAAAACAAGCCCCAACAACCGCGGATCTGGCGACCCTTACCAGGCATCTGCCCGGATCCGACGCCCCACGCAACATTGCCAGGCTATCCATCCACCCCAAATGGACAAAACGCCTCCGAATCTAAGACTCGTGAGAAGGTCGGGCTAGGCAGCCTCGGATTTTGGCGTCACGGGCCCGGGCAATGGGCTGTTGGAAGCGGGCCTGCAACTGATTTCCCGGCCCTGGCGTTCAGGAATCCCCTCGCGTAGCCATATTTGCGTCAACCGGGACCGGTTTCGGGGCACTCTGCCCGTCCTGCTCGGCGAATTGGCGCAGGGTGAACACACCTCCCGCTGGCCGCCGCGCGTGGCGCCCCGGCTGTCTCTCCCGCTGGCCCACAGGCTATCCCGGCGTCTCCGCCCGCAACCGCGCCAGGCTGTGCGCGAACAGCTCCTGGCGCGGAAACACCGAGGACAACGACACCCAGACCCTCCGCACGCTCACCCGCATCCTGCCGTTTACACACAAGTCACTCACGACGCATCTTCTGATAGAGCTTGCTACCCTCGTTTAACCGACGGGTCCGTTCCACCACCTGCGTGATCGTGGCCAGCCTCGTGTATCCCTCCCACATCACCTTGTGGCCTGGCACTGCGTACTGCTTGCGCTTGTAATTCAGATACCCGCCCAGCATCGCCAGCGTTAGCACCGCCCGCCCCAGATTGTCCGGCGGCAGCTGCCGCCGGTCTTGCGCGAAATCCTCCAGCGCCGCCAGTTCGATCTCCGTGAACAGCGTGTCCGCCGGCAGTTCCGGCGTGTCCCGTCCCAGCAGAGTCATCAGCGTCAGCCGCCAGGCGATCACCGCGTTGATCGTCACCGCCCGCTCGATGCGCTCCCCCTGCCGGTGCCCCAGGTACTCCACCTTGCAGCCCGACTTCAGCACCCGGTGCCAATCCTCGATGCGCCAGCGCAGCTTGTACCACTCCAGCACCCGCTCCGCCTCCTGCTGCGTCTGCACCGCCAGCGTCGTCAGCAGGAATCATTCCAGCCGCTCCGCCCCTTCCGGCTGCGTCTGCTCCCGCACGTGCACCAGGCGCAGCTTCAGCGCCGCCTCCTGCCGGTCCGGGTCCGCCAGCCCCACCTCCCGCCAGCGCAGTTCCACCTGCGCCTCCCGCGCCGCGCTGCCCTTCTGCCCCCGGCTCGCTAGCCGGGATCTCCTGAATTGACCCCGTCTACATTGTCGAAGGGCTCTGGCAAGTCCTCGACAATCCGTGTGGTCCTGACCGAGATATGCACGATGCGCCTGATTGCGGTGATCAGGTCCTGTGGATCCTCGAACCAGCCGTTGGGGTCGTTGACAATTCCGCTCTGCGAATCCTGCTTGATGCGGTAGCGGTCGATGAACCACTCCAGCGGCGTCCGCCCGTTGACCTGATACTGGTGCGCCTCGGCCGGGATCCCGGTTACTCGGACATGGTCGTTGACCACAAGGACCGTCTTTTGCTTGTCGGCGAACCGCATCGAGCGAGTTCCGATCTGGAAGTGGCCGGGTCCCGGATCCGCAGGTGTCTTCGACTCGATCTCCAGCGGGCACTTCTCACAGCTCTCGTATTCAATGTGCAGTTCTAGCAGAGCGCACCCGGCTCTGGCGAAAGCATGGAAGTCCGGTGCCATTGGAACCCGTGGCAGTGCCTTCGCCAGGTCGTTGGCGAAGCGCTCGCGGTACAGAGGCGCGTGCAGGATACCGTACACGTAGTCGAAGATCCGATCCTTGGTGATCGCGCTGTCGCCGTAGCGCATCCGGAATGCATTCAAGGCGGCGTCGGTGATGTTGTCGACCCGTTCCAGGTCGTGCATGTCGTCCAGCAGGCTGGCCTGGCGCTCGTCTCGCCGCTCGAAACGGTATCGCGGGAAGCACTGGCCCTTTGATATCAATTCGAGGTCTGGCATCGTGTCGACCGCGAGCACCGAGAACGGCTTGGTCGAGCCGACCCCAGGCACGCAGATCGCCCGGTTGTCGCTGCCGGCTTCCGGGAAGATGCTATCCATCTGGTATTTTCTGTTGACCAGCACATAGTCGACGTAGCAGCATTGCTTGACGAACGGTCGGTACTGGGTTGTCCAGATGTTTCCCGGCGAGAAGACCACAGGCTTGCGTCGCGCCAAGTTGTCCTTCAGCGCTTGGTCCCACCGCACGTGCGAGGAATGGCGGCTTGCCAGGGCGTCGATGCTCAGGTCCGAATGCTCGCCTCCCTCCAAGTCCCGTAGCGCTCCCATGTAGGCCCCCACCACGTTCCGCGCATTCGCCGCGCATTCGCCGTATGAAGAGTTGTAGAGGTACGCATCGCGGCTGGTCTTGTAGCCGTTGCTGAACAGCCTGAAGATAGCCTTGTCGGACTGGCTGGCCTTCGCCGCCTTCGAGCCCATCGGATAGAGCTTCTGGAACGCCTCGTCGCGCTGGCCGATCCAGTCGTTGTGCCGGTCCGGCGTGATCCCGCGCCAGTCCGGAATGCCGGCGACCGACCCCGCCTCGCGCAGGATCTCCAGCTTCTCCTCGCGCTTGAGGTAGTCCCCGATGTCCCGGTACAGGATGCGGCAGCCCTCGTGGGCCGCGTCCGGGTTGCGGACCAGGATCGTGATCGCCACCGGCGCGCGGGAACCCTGGCCGAATACCTTGCCGCCCTCTTGCCGTGAGCGCTCGCCCTGCGTTCTCTGGTTTCCCCGCAGGTTGAGCACGTAGATTGTGCTGAACTCCTCCGCCAGGCACGCCCGCACGCCGGAATCCACGTTCCCGTCGATCCACGAGCCGTTCGTCACCAAAGCGACCACCCCCTGGTCCCCGATGCGGTCCGAGGCCCAGCGAATCGCCATCTTGTAGGTGTCGTAGAGGCTGTTCTTCAAGGTCGCCGTCGAACGCGCGGCGTAGGTCGCGGCGACGCGCGCCTCGACCTCGGGATAGTCTACGTTCGGGTTGTCGTCCCCCGAACTCCTCTGCCCCGCCGACCAGGGCGGGTTTCCGATGACCACCTGGATCGGCAGCCCCTGCTGGCGCTCGGCCCGCTCGCTGTTGTCCGGCAGCCAGTCCCGCGGAAAACCCGTCCGGTCCGTATGCAGGTTGAAAGTGTCCGTCAGCACGATGCCGCTGAAGGGCTCGTAGGCGCTGTCGGCCCCCCGTTTCCCGTGGAAGGCCTCCTCGATGTGGATCGCGGCGATGTAGTAGGCGAGCAGCACGATCTCGTTGGCGTGCAGCTCTTCAAGGTACTTCCTCGCCAGGTCCTTGTCCCGGATCAGCGTTGATTGCAGCAGCCGGACCAGGAAGACGCCGGTGCCGGTAAAGGGGTCGAGCACATGGACGCCTTCGTCGCTCAGCGACCGCCCGAACTCGTCCCGCAGAACCCGGTCGGCGCTGTTCAGGATGAAATCCACGATCTCGACTGGCGTGTAGACAATGCCCAGCCGGTCGGCGTCCTTCTTCAGCGCGGTGGCAAAGAACTTCTCGTAGAGCTCCATCAGGACGCGCTGCCGCGCGGCGCTGTTGTCGAGGCCTCGCGCGCGCCGTCGCACGCTCTCGTAGAAGCCTTCGAGGTCGCGCGTCTCGTTTTCCAAGCCAAACTCGCCGAAATCCTTCCGCAGCCCGTCGAGGGCCCGCGCGACCGGGTTGCGGCCAGCGAAGTCGTACTGCTCGAACATAGCCTCGAAGACCGGCCGCGTCAGGACGTGCTGCGCCATCATGTCGACGGCAGCGCCGCGCGTTATCGAGTCGTTGATCGAGGCCCTAAGTTCCTCGTGGAACGTCTCGAACCATTCCCGCAGCAGCTTGTGTTCGGGAGTCTCGAGCAGCCCTTCAATCCGAGTCACTAGGCGTGAGAAGATGGCCGCCACGTCCTTTGCCCAGGTCTCCCAGTACTTCCGGTCGCCGCACTTGTCGACGATCCTGGCGTAGATCGCCCCGGCCGGCAGGTCCAGCGGCGGAAACGGCAGTACCGGCTGGCCTTTCCCGTTCCCCTCGCCGGTTCCCCCGCCGCCGAAGATGATTCTTCCTGTGGGCTCGTTATTTAGGTCGATCTGGTTGATCTCCGCCTCGAGACGGTCGTCGTGCGAGCGCAACGCTCGCAGCACGCTCCAAACCGCCGCGAACCGTTCCTCGTGGTCGAGTGCTGCCGCCGGATCGACGCCCGCCGGCACGGCGACAGGCAGCACGATGTAGCCGTAACCCTTGCCCTCCGCCTTCCGCATCGCCCGGCCAACCGCCTGCACGATGTCGACCTGGCTGTTGCGCGGGCTCATGAACAGGACCGCGTCCAGCGCTGGCACGTCAATGCCTTCGGACAGGCAGCGCGCATTCGACAGGATGCGGCAGCCGCCATCGGATTCCCCCTTCAGCCACTCGATCCGGGACTTGCGCTCCAGGGCATGGTGCTGCCCGTCGACATGGCGGGTTTCGCAGCCGAACGCGCCGGCCCGCTCTTCCTCGGGCAGCAACGCGATGGCCCGCTCGACGATGCCGTCCCAGTGCTTTTCCAGGAGTTGGGAAGACTTGATCGTGTTGGTGAAGGCAATGGCGCGTTTCAGGGGGCGGGCAGGCCCTCCGTTGGAACGCTTGTTCTCCGGATCCTGCAGCGCTTGCCAGCAGCCGACGATCTTCGCGGCGTCATCGAGATTGATCAATCCGCTGGCAGATGCCAGGTGGGCCTGCAGGGCACGGTTCACGTGCTCTTCGGACACGGCCAAGACCACGACCTTGTAGTCGGACAGCAGGTTCTGCTCGACAGCCCTGGAGAATGGCAACCGGTGAAACTCCGGCCCGTAGGTCTTCGGATCATCCATCGAAAACACATCGACGTTGTGGCGGGCAGCCTTCGACTTGGCGCCTTCCGTGTAGAGCCGGGGAGTGGCGGTCATGTACAGCCGCTTCGCGGAGCGAATCCTCTTCGCGTCGTGAACCAGCACGAACGGAGAGGTCTTGTCGCCGGGGCGCTCGATGCCCGTCGTCCGGTGCGCCTCGTCGCACAGCACCAGATCGAACGGCGGCGCTCCGGCGTCCTGCGCCCTCTCGACAAGGCCGACCGAATGATAGGTCGAGAAGACCACGGTCATCGCATCCGGCGACGTGGACCGCAGCCTTTCCGAGATCTTGTTCGTGTCAGTGGTGACAGGGATCTCAAGTTCCTGCAGCGAGGCATCTTCGTCGTTGCGTCCGGCGCGCGTGTCAGAGCAGATTCCGATGTAGCTGTGCGGGATCTCCCGCTGGGTCGCCCATTCCCGCATGGATTGCTGGAAGAGCGAGATCGAAGGCACTAGGTAGAGCACCCTCTTGCCGACACCGGCGACGGACTCGGCGATCCGCAACGCGGTGAAGGTCTTGCCCGAGCCGCACGCCATGATCAGCTTGCCCCTGTCATGCTCGGCGAAGCCCTGCGTTACGTCTTCGAAAGCGATCCGTTGATGGGGCCTCAGGTTGAACGGCTCCCCGCGATAAGCCAGCGATTCAGGCTCGTGGCGGGCCAAATCGGGCCAGTCGACAGGGCGCCCCTCCAGATCGCCGAAGCGAAGGACGGCGCAGGCGGGCGTCAGGCCTGCGATCGTATTGACGGCGTTTGGTCCCCACTCGTCTCCGGTATCGACCACCATGCGCGCGGTGAATGGTTCGCGAGCCGACGCTGAGATGAATGAGTCCAGATGCGCTTTCGATATCCGCGTGCCCGGTGCGTAGCACTTGCATTGAATGGCGCAATAGCCCCCCTCGCGCTCCTGCGCGACGAGATCAACGCCTGTGTCTTTTGCGGTGCAGTCCGGCCTAGTCTCAGCCCACTCGGACCAGAGCCAGACAGTCGAGAAACGCTCTCGGTAGAGCGGATCCTGCCGAAGGTACGCCTTCATCAGTCGCTCGAAGAGCCGACCCTTCTCGAACTCGGAACCCGCACTGGAGCGGATGTGATTTAGCGCGCGTTGAAAGCCGTTGCTCATAGTCTGATCCCTGTCGCGTGCATTCGATCAAGTTCCTCATCGGGCGTCATCGAACGCCTAACCTGAGCGCTCCACCTACGAAAGTCACAGCGCGGTTGCAAAGGTCGTGCAGCGAAGACCTCATCCAGAAGCTATGCTCTCCGCTCCGTCCACGCCTTGGGGCTTGTATTGAAAAAGACGGGACCGACCCACAAGATCACTCAATCCATGATAGGTAAATGAGTGACGAGTGCAGTATAAGGCCTGGCGAAGGACCGGCAGCCCCCGACAGCCTCCGGAACGGCCTCCGTGCGGCCGCTGCCACCGGGGACGCGCCGGGGAGGTAACCCAGATCCGCCCGGGTACGTCCGAACCGTGGACAGGACACGCAATGTTCGGACGCGACAGCACAGACAGGAAAGAGCACCTCAAAGACCCCTACCCGGGGCTGTTCCAGAACCCGCCCCTGCTGTATACGGCAGCCCGCACCACCGCGGCCACCTTCAGCAGCAGCGCCCGGATCGTCCCGAACTGAGCCCGCGCCAGCTCCGTCCCCGCCCGCCCGCGTTGTCGCAACACCTCCAGCAGCGCCGCCAAGTACAGGAAGCCCTCTTGGGTCGGCACGCAAGTGATGTCCTCTACCCACACCTGGTTCGGCTTTGCCGCCTCGAATCGGCGCTGCACCTGGTCCGACGCCACGGCCGCTTCCCGGTCCCTGCGGGTCGTGCAACGCCGTCTCCGACGCTTCACGCCCTGCCGGCCCAGCGCCCGCATCAGCCGCGCCACCCGCTACCACGCCACCGCCACGCCCGCGGCCCGCCGCTCCGCGTGCACCCGCCGCACCCCGTAGATCTCCCGCGACTCGGCGTGGATCGCCGTGATCCGACGGCTCAATGCCTCGTTCTCTCGCGCCCGCCGGCTCGGCGGGCGCCCCCGCCACGCGTAGTAGCCGCTGGGGGAGACGCCCAGCACGCGGCACATCCACGCGATCGAATCGGTCTCCCGAGCGAACCAGGCCGCTGCTTTTGACAGGATCTCCCGCTCCATCCATAGCCGCCGGATCTCCCGTCGCAGACGCACCAGCTCCTCCCTCTCGGGACTGCTCAGGCCGTCCTGACGGCGGCCCTGGTCGCGCTCCGCCTGCTGCACCCAGCGCCGTACCGAATCCACCGAAATCTCGAATTCCCGGGCCACCTCCAGCGCGCTGCGGTCCCCAGCTGCACCAGCTTCACCACCTGTTCCCGAAACTCCTTCGGATACGGCTTCACATAGACTTTCTTGCTCATCGTTCGGGGCCTCCTTACCCCCGCCTCTCCAGCGAGCAACCCCTGCCTATCCAAGCTATCTTAGGTGTCCACGAAAACAGGGCCACTTCAGAAGCGGCGCACCGCCTCGCCGGTCTGCCAGCAGCACCGCCGCGCACGGCGCATGGCGTGGCGTAAGCGCCAAGTCAGCACCGGGTTGCGAGCCAGCCCGAGCACGTAGCCCACCGCATTGGCTTCGCACCAGCTCAGGATCCCGTCGCGGCAGAACCCCGCGTCCGCGCGCACAGCGCGTGGTGCTCGCAGAAAATGTACAGCGGCAGATAGCAGTGCCCCCGGTAGTAGCCATGATAGAAACGGCCTTCCTGCTGGCCGTTCGTCGGGTCGTCGGTCGCGTCTAGGTCCAGCCAGATCTCCTCCGGCGCTTCCGCCTGCGACTCCAGGAACAGGTCCACCAGCAGGTTGTCGAGGCTGTCGCGCCGCAGCGTGCCGTGATCGTTGAGGTCCTCGTACCCGAGCGCGAGCGCGCACACGCGCTGGACGATCAGATCCGTCGCCGTGTGCTCCACCGACCCCTGCTGGCGGAAGTCGGAGACACACTGGCCCAGCCGCGCCATCAGGTCGCCCAAGCAGCAGTTCGCTTCGCGCAGCAGCAATCCCCCGCCGTCCGACGTCATCCTCCCACCATCGAAATCCGCGACCACGTCGCGCTTGCCGTGCGCCTCGAATTGCAACTTCTGCGCCGCGCACCCTGCTTTCATGAACCCTCCCTTCGAAATCAGTGTAAGATACTGATAACAAAGATATTATACACGATTTAAAGGCTCATTCTCAACCCATTGGTGAGATTTCCGGGTTAAATCAACCTGTCGGGGAAGCCCGTCAGCATTGAGCAGGGGAATCAGCCCAATGAAGCCACCAAGTAGCAAGCCAGCTTTCAGCAGCACGCAGTCATTGTATCAATCGATTTCCCCTCTGAAACACATGGAATAGCATGAATGTAATTACTGAAATGGTTCCAGGTAGTCATAAACAGGCATAAATCAGATACGGACTTCAGGGTTCTCCAAAGAGATTGAATACAGTATTTTTCTGAACAATTTGTGGTCCAGGCACTGTGGTGTTCATGAAATGCCGGATATATCTTTCCAGAATCCGGATATATCTTCCTCCGATATACAACTTGAAACAAGATTTATGCAATAATAGGATTTATACACTTTTTGCTTTCATTGTTATTAATTTCCAGACAAGTGCTGGGTTAATGATTCCCGGATTCTGTAATCATCTCACTTTGTAAATTCAATCCTCTCACTTTGCAAGTTCAGACACGCGAGCAGTCTACCCAGGACAAGAAAACAGATTTGTAAAGGGATCGAAGAAATTACATGCCAAGAAAGAAACGTCAGCTGCGGTGGAGTGTTGAGCATCGGCTCAGCTTCATTGACTGGAGATTGTTCTGGGAAAATCGGATGAACCGAAGTGACCTGATGAGCCGCTTCAGGGTTTCGGTGAACCAGGCTTCCACTGACCTGAACCGTTACATCCGGGCTGCTCCCCGGAATATGGTTTACGACAAGAGTGCGCGAACTTACGTTCCGGGCCCTAGCTTTAGGCCGAAGTTTCATGATCCGGCAGCCGATCAGTACCTCAGGATGCTGGATCTTGTTTCTTCCGGTATTGTGGAGCAGTCCGACTCGTGGTTTGGCAAACTTCCCAATTATGATGCGGTACCTGCACTCAAGCGTTCAGTAGATACCAAGATCCTGAAGTGTGTTGTGAATGCAATTCACAGTAAGTATGCGATTGAAATCCAGTACCAGTCTTTGACAACACCAGAGCCTCAGTGGCGCTGGGTCTGTCCGCATGCAATTGGCTCAGATGGCAACCGTTGGCATGCCCGGTCCTGGTGCGAATCCAGCCATAGCTTCAAGGATTTCAATCTTGCACGCATTCTGGAAACCAGGGAAACAAGACGTAGCGAAATCAACCCTGAGAATGACCTTGAATGGCACGAAACAGTGATTCTTGAAATCGGGCCGCACCCGGATATGTCTGAAACCCAGAAACAGGTGATTGAACGTGATTACGGTATGCAGCACGGGCGTGTCCAAATGGCTGTCCGACGAGCTTTTGTGTACTACGTTCTCAAGGGCCTCAACCTCAGCGGGGATACCAGGAACCAGCGACCTGGTGAGCAGCAGATTGTTCTTCTGAATCCCTCGATTGTCGAGGACTACCTGCATAGTGAAGATGCTCGGGAAACAGCCTGATTGGAGTTGATGCAGCAATCAGTTGCACTTTTTAATGCAATAGCTACTCTGACTGTCGCAGGTCTCCGAATTCTCCATACAAATAGCCATTCTGAAAAGGACTTCGTTTTGCAGTTAGTTCTGTCTTGTGGAGGATCTGAAACCAGTAAGAAGTCCTGTACAGCAAGGTAATTCTTTGAAAATTCCAGTCATGCGTTACCTTAAGTGTTATATAAACGCCATTCTTTGATAGGCGAGTTCTAAACCTGAAGTTAAATGTCTGTTCCGCAACCACACCCACTCCGAAAGGAACCTGTACCGCTTCCGGTACAGCCAGTTCCTGTTAAGCCAATAACAAAGCAGCCAATAGGACCTGGCAAGGGTCTGACATTGCTGCTTGCACTACTGGCTGTCTTTGTGACTGGCTTGCTGATGTGGACTATGGGCAACCGCGGTCTGAATCCTCAGGCTTCTTCACTACAACCGTCTGTAATGCGCAGTACTGCAGCAACTTGGGGGACACTTGACCAAACCCTGCGGATCGGTGGATCCATTGAGACGTTTGACTTTGCGGCAATCAGGACACCGAAGATGCGAGGTCCCCGGGACGCCGGCAGATCTGACATGACCCTGATGAGTTTGGCAGAGGCTGGCACCATCGTCAAGGCTGGAGATGTCGTTGCAACGTTTGAGCTCAAATGGCTGGAAGATCACATGGAAGATCGGGAAGCAGATATTGTCCAGGCTAAGGCTGCTTATCAAGTACGTACCGCTGAGATCATGATCCTGAAGGAGACTGAACGCCAGGCAAGAACTAATGCCAAGGCCGAGCATCAGAAATCATTGCTGGATCTCAAGCGGGCGGAAGTGCAGTCTGCTATTGAGGCAGAAATACTGAAGAATGTTTCCGATGAAGCCGAAATCAACTGGAAACAGTTGATTGAGGAGGGGCAAATTATGGAGGAAGTTCATCGTGCTGACCTGAAACATCAGGAACTTGAGGTGCGGGAAGAAGAACTGCATCTTGAGCGCCACGAACGGGATTACGAAAACCTGAGTATTCAATCCCCGATTGACGGCATGGTTGTTCTGGAGGCCAGGTATAGGGGTGGTGGGCAGTTTGCACAGACCAAGGCGGGAGATCGGGTCCATTCAGGTTCCCTGTTTATGCGTATTGTTGACGTTTCCAAGATGACCCTGAAAGCAGCGGTCAATCAGGTCGATGCCCAGGCTATGAGAATCGGGAATAAAGCGATTGTGCAGCTGGATGCCTATCCAGGTGAGTCGTTTCGTGGGCGAGTCACCAGTATTGGTGCGATTGCGACGGGTGGTGGAGGGGGCAGCAGGTACTCGCGTGGCAGTTCCTCGGCATTCATCAAGAGCATAGCGGTGTTGGTCTTGATCGAGGACTTGGACGAGCGCATTCTGCCTGATCTTTCAGGAAGTGCCGATGTCTTCATCTCAAGTAGTGATGAGGGGCTGATACTGCCTCGGGAAGCGCTTCGTACAGACCCGGCTGACGGCAATAGCAACCATGTTTACGTAATGGATAAACAAAGCTTTAACTTGCGGAATGTGAGTGTCAAGGAATTCAATGACACCCACGCACTGGTCAGTTATGGAGTTAATGACGGGGAGCAAGTCCTTCTCAGCCAGTTGCCTGGGGATGAGGACTCTCACTTCTAGCCGGGAAGAGAAAAAACCCGCAGGTCTTGGCTTAAGCCAGAGGGCTGAAAAACTGTCCGTAGATTCAGACAGCTGGATCTCTAACACATCTAAAGTGTTGTAGGTGTTGACTAATCGAGTGTACATAGGGCGGGTTCGGCCTGCTTGTGGGGCAGTCTAGACATGAATTCGTGGACGAGTCGCAGGTCGGTACCATTACAAGTCTTTTACGGACTGTACACAGTGATTCGAGCAGGGTCTCCGAGCACCAGTCGTGGGTCCAGTTAGCGAGGCGGGAGATCCCTGGCGCTGACGCCCTTTGGCGTGGCTCTGGAACGTCGCTTCAAGGCCTTGATGTTGTTGGTCAACCCGGTGGTCTGCTCCCGCTGTTCCCGCGCAACCCATGACAACTCAAAAGCGACAGAGCCCGGATCAACCAAGCCTGAACCAAGGGCCTGACCCCATGACTACACAACACTTTCGCTCGTCTGGACGAGCGGCTCTCAAGTTAAGAGGTCAGGATGTCCGAGATTGGATGCTATTCTAACGAGACGGACCGCTGGCCGGTCGTCTAATGGTAGGACACGTGCCTTTGGAGCCCGTTGTGGAGGTTCGAATCCTCCCCGGCCAACCAAATATCCTTTCTTTTTAAAATGCTCAAAGTCGGGTTAACTGGCGGCTTGGCGAGTGGAAAAAGCTTTGCTGCTTTTGAGTTTGAGAGATTGGGCTGTAAAGTCATGCAGGCGGACAAGCTTGCACACAGGATCATGGCAGAAGATGAAGAAGCTCGTCGTGAAATCATTGAAGCTTTCGGGGCAGGGATAATTGATGAAAATGACGCTGTAGACCGCAAGAGACTGGGATCGATTGTCTTTGCCGACCCCATAAAACTGACCCTTCTGAACAGCATCATCCATCCCCGAGTGTTACAGGTTCAGCAGCAATTCTTTGCACAGCTACAGTGTCAGCAGTCCCATGCGATTGCAATGATCGAGGCAGCCATCATGATTGAAACCGGGAGTTACAAACACTACGACTGTCTGGTTTTGACAGTCTGTTCAAGGGAACAACAAATCGAGCGTTTTATTCAGAGAGAAGGCACCAGCAGGCAGGATGCGGAATCAAGACTGGCACGACAGTTGCCTCTGGAAGAGAGGAAAGTATTCGCAGATTATTTGATTGATACCAGTGGCAGCAAGCAGAAAGTACTGCATGCTGTCCGGCAAGTCTACACGGAACTCAGGGCTGAAGCAGACAAGGCACAATGAGGAGAGGCTGACCGATGAGCATTCAGAATGGTAACAGTATGGTCTGGCGTCCACTCATACTGGCATGCATCGTGATTGCCTTGTTTGTGGGTTGGAACAGCTGGGGAGATTATCCGGATCAGAAATTTCCCTCTGTTCTTGAAGAACCATTTTGGACGCAGGCGGATTCGACACTCACACGGGAGGAACTGTCGGACATCGACATCTACAAGAGTGCAAGTCCGGCTACAGTCCACATCACCAGCACCGTACTGCACCGTAACTGGTTCCTGGATGTCTATCCCAGTGAATCGACCGGTTCGGGATTCTTGATTGATCCCGAAGGTCGAATCGTGACGAACTATCACGTCATTCGTGGAAGTTCCAGTCTTGAGGTCACCCCCCTTGAGGATGGTAACAACGGTAGAGTCTACAAGGCGAGTATCCTCGCAACAGATCCTGCGAACGATTTGGCACTGATCCAGATCGACGCTAAAAAGTCCATGCCCTACCTGTCATTGGGAGATTCGGACTCCGTGCAGGTCGGACAAAAGGTCCTGGCAATTGGTAATCCATTCGGACTGGAAGGAACCCTGACTACCGGAGTGATCAGTTCGATCGGACGTTCGATTCAGGATCGTAGTGGCATCCTGAATGACCTGATCCAGACTGATGCCGCAATCAACCCGGGGAACAGTGGTGGTCCACTTCTTGATTCCAGTGGGAATGTGATTGGAGTCAACACTGCAATTTATGGTCCCGGTGGGAACCTTGGAATCGGTTTTGCCATGCCTATCAGCCGAGTTGAATCACTGCTGCGTTTTGTCAAGGGTGGGGCCCAGCCCCCACAGCAGATCGGCATTGACGGATTTTTTCTGCCCCTTGGGTATGCACGGGCGATGCGGCTTGAAAAGGCCGGATTCCTGGTAACCGCAGTTGAGCCGGGTTCAGCTGCCGAGCAGGCAGGTCTCAGTGGTGCGGACCGTGAAGTTACGATCGGTAATTACCGGATTCCCTGGGGAGGAGACTTGATTATTGCTATCGACGGCGTGGCAATAACCGCCAAGAATAAAATGAAGCAAGCCCTGGCATTGAAACTTGCTGGAGACACTGTAGAATTCGATCTGATCAGGCAGGGACGTCCAATGCAGGTCTCGGTTACGCTTCAACCACGTGATGTTTCCTTATAGGTTTGTTTTCCTGACATTTTCTTGCAACTTCAACAAACTGACGCGTTATCGGGTTGTGACACGATAGTGTCATGAAAATCAGCCGACGCTTGTGTCCGCAGAAAATGACTAGTCTGGGGCTTTTGCTTCAATTGCCCAGTCTGGAGCAGGCACAGGACTTGATCCTGCCATCATTGGTGACAATACATGCTTCCCCGGGTATGACTTGTACCGGGCAATGGAAATCCTACAAGGATTAGGCTTGCAGACCATTGAGATGCAACCAATGGGATCTCCTGAGGCGATTGCATCTGTTCCTCCCGGTTTTTAGTACGACAGACTGACAGCAGAAGAAAAACAGCGCATCAAGTCAGCTGTTGCAGGATTCAAATATATCTCCATACATCTGCCCTGAACGGATACCCCATACTTCTCGGCGTTTGCGAGGGCTAATGAGTTTGGAATCCGGCAGATCGAAACAGCACTGGGAGCCACGGTTTTCCTGGGAGCAGAGGTTGTTAATGTCCATGTACAGCGAGCACAACATAAGTCAATGCAGCAGGTGTGACCGAAGATGATTCGGCAGTTTCGCCACTGGTGTGATATTGCCAGGCAGAATATCTTTCGACTGGCTATCAAGACTGGTTATCCAGACTCTGTGAAAGAGTTCGTCCGTCTGATCCAGGAGATTGATCATAGCCATGTCGGTGCAACAATTGATGTCGAGCACCAGAAGAACTACACCGAGTTGCTGGCAAGAGTCAATTCTGCAGATAAGGGAACTACGGCCGGGATACGGGCATACAATGACCTAACACACGAGATTACTGACCATTTAGGCCCCAGGAGTTTTCACTTCCATATCCATGACGTCGAACCAGGCACTTGGGCTGAACACAAGCCGTTGATTCATGGATTTGTAGATTACCCCGGACTGCTCCGGAAGCTCAAGAAGACTAACTACTCGGGGTTGCTGATTTTTGAAATTGGTGGCCCGACAAAAAACTTGCCGAGTATTTCGGTCCCGCCAAAATGAAGCTGAAGGAGTATCTAGCTGTTATTTAGGTCTTGTAGCTAGAGATCTGATTCGAGTGCAGTCCAGCCAGTGCCTTCATGACCAAAAGAAAAAATGTCTGGATGCATGAGTTCGGCAAGTATTTCAAGTGATTCAATCAACCTGGGACCTGGGCGATTGAAGTACTGGTTGCCGTCAGCAATATAAACCCTTCCTGTCTTTACAGCTTTTAGCGAGGCCCATTTCGGTCGTGACTTGAGAACGGGAATGTCTTCCATCGTTCGTACCATGTCGAATCCGCACGGGCAGATGAAGATGATGTCAGGATCGGCTTTGAGAATATCCTGGTATTCCAGCCAGGGAGAATGCTGGCCAGGGGCGCTGAACACAGCGTGGCCTCCGGCCATTCTGATCAGTTCTGGCATCCAGTTTCCAGCAGCCATCAGCGGATCTACCCACTCAATGCAAGCAACAGATGGAGTTGATTTCAGGGGACGGGCTTTGGATGCAATGTCAGCTGCACGGGTTTGCAGACTTGCCACAAGACGAATACCGCTTGGCGTATCCCCAAGTTCAGAGGCAACGGTCATGATGTCGTGCCAGACATCTGCCAGTGAGTTTGAGTGCAAGGAAACGATGCGGACATCACAATCAGTGAGTTGTGAGACAGCTTTGTGAACATCTTTGCTACTGACAGCACAGACCTCGCATTGGGTCTGGGTAATGATGTGGGTCGGCTGCAGTGCTCGAAGTACTTCAGGCAGAACCTCGTAGACTCCCAGTGCATCCATGGCATCTGCCTCTTTCACAAGGCTCTTGACCTGTTCATCAATCTTTTTGCTGTTGGTGTGGATATTGAATTTAGGGATTGATGCTTGTGGCAGGAGCTTTACATCCTCCGGGTAGTCACACTCATGGGAACGCCCGACCATTTGTTCCCGGTACCCCAGCGCACAGACGATTTCAGTCGCGCTTGCGATCAGGGAAAGGATGCGTAAATTGTATTGTTTGGACAAGTCTGAATTTTCGCAAACTTTTCCAGTTAAATCCAAAGTCTGATATCCACAATAGAATGGAATGCTGATTAACCAGGAAAGAAGGGAGCAGACATTATTCGTAATGCAGTGAAAAGCTGTAAGATTTCTTGTATGAATCGATCAACATTTTTGCGCTTACTGGTGTCCACTACTGGTTCTTTGGCAGTGATGAAAAAGTCCCTTCTGGCAGAATCACAACCACGCAAGCTTGTACTGATTGCGGGGGCTCCAAGCCATCCATCCGGAATGCATGAGTTCAGGGCAGGGACACTGTTACTAGCTAGGCGCTTGGGTCAGGTTCCAAACCTGACTGTTGAGCGTTATGACAACGGTTGGGTTAAGGACGAAGCAACGTTTGAAGATGCAGCTGCTGTCGTGATTTATTCAGATGGTAGTCGCAAGCACCCGCTTGTAGTGGGGAAGCGATTGTCCCTGATGGAAAAACTGGTCAGTCGAGGAGTGGGGCTTGGTTGCATGCATTACGGTGTGGAAGTCCTGCGTGATGATGCTGGGGAAGAGTTCAAACAATGGTTAGGAGGTTATTACGAGCATGAATGGTCCTGCAACCCGATCTGGACACCAAGCTATGAGGATTTTCCAGACCACCCGGTCAGTCATGGGGTAAGACCTTTTGCGATCGAAGATGAATGGTATTTCAATATCCGTTTTCAGAATGACATTGATGCCTGGAAGCCCCAGGACTTAGGCAATGCAAAGTACACCCCCATTCTTGTAGCTAGTCCAGACATGGAGACTCGGAATGGTCCTTATGTTTATCCGAAAGGTCCCTATACACATATTCAGGCAGCTAAAGGGCGCAAGGAAACAATGCTCTGGGCACTGGAACGCGAGGATGGAGGCCGTGGGTTTGGCTTTACGGGCGGACATTTTCACAGCAACTGGCAAAATGATGAATACCGCAAGGTCGTCATGAACGCAATATGCTGGCTTGCAAAGATCAAAATCCCAGCACTGGGGGTCGGATCAGCCACGGTGACAGATGATGAGCTTGCTAAGAATCTTGACCCGAAACCGAAGAGTTGAACCATCAGATTGCTAATCGGGGAATAGGATTCAACGCCAGACGATGTTACATGACGAGTGTTGACATGTCTCATGTCTCTGATCAGGTAACACAGTAGATATATCCTGACCATGCAACTCAAATCATTGCTGGAAAAGTAACAGGGACCTACTGAAACTGCTCGCCTTAATCTGGAACGTTGAAACTGAGCGGCTCGAGAGATAGGTGACGGTTCGTACCGGACACACGGGTAACACTTTTTGTCATCTGACAGGAGGTGTTGATGCCGTGGAAAGAGAGTTCGGTAATGGAAGAACGCTTGCGATTCGTTGCCCGTTTGCTGGATGGCGAGGGCATGAGCGAGGTGTGCCGGTCCTTCGGGATCTCCCGCAAGACCGGCTATAAGATCTTCAAGCGCTACAAGGAGCAGGGCGTGGAAGCGCTCTGCGACCGCTCGCGGCGGCCGGTGCGCTATGCCAACCAGCTGCCCGAGCCGATCGAGCAAATGATCGTGCGGCTGAAGAAGGAGAAGCCCCACTGGGGCGCACGCAAGATCCGCGAGCTGCTGGTCCGCCGCGTGGCCGGCGATGTGCGCATTCCCGCCAAGAGCACCGTGCATGCGGTGCTGGACCGCCACGGCCTGGTCCGGCGCGCCCGTCAACGGCGCCGCCACAAGGCGCCCGGCACGCCCCTGTCGGAGGCCACCGCCCCCAACGCGCTCTGGTGCGCCGACTTCAAGGGCGAATTCAAGCTAGGCAACGGCCAGTACTGTTACCCCCTGACCGTCACCGACCAAGCCTCGCGCTTCCTGCTGCTGTGCGAAGCCCTTGAATCCACCAAGGAAAAGGGCGCCTTCGAGGCCTGCCGGCAGCTCTTCCGCGAGCGCGGCCTGCCCGTGGTCATCCGCTCCGACAACGGCCTGCCCTTCGCCAGCCCCAACGGCCTCTACAACCTCTCCAAGCTCTCCGTGTGGTGGCTCAGGCTGGGCATCGCCATCGAGCGCATCCAGCCGGGCCGCCCCCAGCAGAACGGGCGCCACGAGCGCATGCACCTGACCCTCAAGCAGGAGACCACCCGCCCAGCAGGTGGCAACATCCTGCAGCAGCAGGCTCGCTTCGACGCATTCATCCATGAATTCAACGGCGAAAGGCCCCACCAGGCCCTCAATATGCAATGCCCCGGGGAGCTCTACACCCCGGCTCCGAGGGCCTATCGCGGCCTGCCGGAGCTGGCCTACCCCTTCCACGACAAGGAGGTTCTCGTGACGGCCTGCGGGCGCATCTGCATGCACCGCAAGAAGATCAACATCTCAACCGTGATGGCCGGCCAGCGGCTCGGCATCAAGGAGGTCGACGACGCCATCTGGCTCGTCAGCTCCATGCACCATGACCTGGGGTATATTGACCTAGAGCAGAAAACACTGCAAACCATCGACAACCCGTTCGGCGCGAGGTTGTCACCCATGTCATAGGTACGTTCTGTAACCTATGTCTCCGGGCCGGACAAACTGAGAAATGGTCGGGGCGGAGGGATTTGAACCCCCGGCTTCCTGCTCCCAAAGCAGGCGCGCTACCAGGCTGCGCCACGCCCCGTTGTAACTGTGGTTCTTTAAGGAATTATACGGCAATCCAGTATTTCTTCATTGCCCTGTGACCTGTTGTCAATTCTCTACAATTTACTTCTGGAAATAAAAGCAGTCCAGTCTGGCTGCAGTTGAAGTCAAGTTGAAGCATTGATGGAAGATCAGCTGAATTCGGGTTGACTGTTTCTCTAGCCCTTGATTCGGGTTCGCCGGGAGTCCCCGTGCGGGTGTCGGGGTATGATTCTGATCATGCACGTGGACGACTCGGCGGATGTCCGATCCAGAGCCGGACGTTTCTTTCCACCCTGGGAGAGTGCCGATTTGCCGCAGGCGCCTCATTTCACTTGGAAGCAGTAGAGGCTCCTGATCGGCCCGGGCTTGTTGCTGGCTGGCAGCGCAATCGGTGGCGGGGAGTGGCTCTTCGGCCCGATCGTCACGGCGAAGTACGGCGGCCAGCTGATGTGGATCGCCGCTGTGAGCATTTTGTTGCAGGTCAGCCACAACCTGTGCATGATGCGATATACGCTCTACACGGGTGAGCCGATCCTGGTCGGGTTCTTCCGCACGATTCCGGGCCCAAAGTTCTGGATCTTCTTCTATCTGCTCTTGGACCTTGGTGGGATCTGGCCGTATCTAGCTTCGAATGCCTCCGTGCCGCTCGTGGCCGCATTCCTTGGACACCTGCCCGGACCTGAGCACGGCAGCGTGCTTCGATTAGTTTCCTATGGCGTGTTCACGGCCGCATTCCTGCCGCTGATCTTTGGTGGAAAGATATACAACACCGTCGAGAAGGTAATGGTGACGAAGATCTTCGTTGTGCTCGGCTATCTAGGATTCGTTTGTGTGTTCCTTGTGAGCTGGGACACATGGGTGGCCGTCTTCACCGGTTTTCTTCGGGTTGGCTCGATCCCTGACGCGGAGATCGACTGGGCGACACTCGCCGCATTTGCGGCAATCGCTGGGATGGGCGGGATCACCAACACCAGCTTCTCGAATTATGCCCGTGACAAAGGCTGGGGGATGGGACCGCTAGTCGGTGCAATTCCCAGCATGGTGGGTGGGAGCAAGGTCGAATTGGCCCATGTTGGCAAGGTATTCCCCTTGACTGAGGAGTCGCTCCGGCAGTGGAAGGGTTGGATGCGGCATCTGCTCAGGGACCAACTCGGAATCTGGTTTGGCGCCTGCCTGATCGGGATGGCCCTCCCTTCGATGCTCTCCCTGGAGTACATCGCGGGGGTAGACGTGGAGGGGCACGCCGCTGCGGCCATGACGGCGCGCGGAATCGCCGACAGTTCTGGCGAGGTCTTCTGGTTCCTTACCTTGCTTTGCGGCTTCATTGTCTTGTCGCCGGGCCAGATTTCGGACATCGACAACATCGTGCGCCGATGGACCGAAGTGATCTGGACAGGGAGCAGGCATGTGCGACACATGGACGGCAACCGGGTGAAGTTCATCTACTACACGATCATGGGCTTGTACTTTCTTTGAGGTTTGATCGCTCTGCGGCTGACGCCTGACCCGCTGTTCCTGGCCATCGTGACTGGCGCGCTGCGGAACCTGGGACTTAGCGCTACGGCACTTCATGCGCTGTATGTGAATCGTAAGCTTCTACCCGAACCGCTGCGCCCTCCAATGATCATGCAGGTGAGCCAAGTGGCATGCTTTGTGTTCTTCTTGGGAATCTCGGGGATTGCGTTCCACCAGCAGCTTGGCAAGTTCCTGGCGAGTTGAGGGGGCGACATTGCGTCCGGCAGAAATTGAATCGATTGGAATCTCGGTAATTGGTGCGGGTGTGATTGGCAGCATTCGTGCAGAGAACATCGCCGAAGCCACGACTGCAGATTAATTCACATTGCGGACTCTGACAGAACGAAGGCTGAGGAACTTGGCGCACGGTTAGGCGCGGAGGACCGCGAGACTGCGGTCGACGCAGCCATGCGTGACGAGCGTGCCCATGCCGTCGTGATTGCATCATCAACAACCGCCCACGAAGAGCATGTGCTCAAGGCGGCCCGGGCGGGGAAGGCCATCCTCGTCGAGAAGCCGATAGCAGATAACCTCAACGGTGCGTTCGGCCTTGGAAGACCGTCCGGTGCATGTGACTTGATTGCCAACGACGCAGGGCCCACTATCCTTCGGCGGCCGAATTGACCACACCCATAACCCGGCAGTTCAGATGGCATCCTTGGAGCACTGCGTCCGGCTGTACAGGGATGGAAAGCCCATGCTCGCACGGGTCGCTCGCGATACCGGGGTACTCATTTTGGAGATGATGGACTATGCACGCGCCAGAAAGGTGCCCGCCCAGTACGACTTCGAGAACCTTGAGCGAAACCTCGGAACGGGCCGCATGAGACTGTGGGGCCAAGACAATACATGGCAGGTCTGTCACTGAAGATCATCAATGAATTTTGAACGTGGTATCGATACGTGCTCGCCCCGCAAGGAGGCTTACCCAGGAATCGGGGACGGAGCCTGAACCTGGGTCATCAAATCATCGTCCCATTCGCCATCGACTATTACATGGGCCAAGGCGCCTAACTCTACTGCCTCGATCAGGTTGTGGGTAAGGTAAGCATAGACTCCCGGCTGCCTGAAAGTATAGATTGCCGCACCAGCAGAGCCGCCACGGATGAACCAGGTTTGAAGCCCGTGGGCAGGGGGATCGGAGAATGAGCCCTGCTCCCATACGTAGTCACCATGTCCGCCGATAAGGTGCGGTCTAGAGTCCGGTTGGCTTGTGAGTGGATGAACAGAACGGTCTCGCCAACCTTGGCCTTCATGGCGCTATCGCCGGTGAGTGCGCCGACCCTACCATTAAGCACCACATGGGACGGCGTGAGCGTGCGCATGACCTTAAGGACATCGGAGATGCCGGCAGTAGGATTTTCGTACTTTATGAACTTGCCATCGGAGTTTCGGGGAATGTAGTAGTCCTGCTCGCCGACATAGTAGGCCTTGTCGTAACGGATGGGGCCGCCATCACGGTCCTTGAGGCCATCCCTTGGTAGCACCATGACGGCTCCATTCATACCGGAAACAACATGGTATGGAATCATCGATCCACCAGGTGCGCAGTGATAGATGAAAGTGCCCGGCTTAATCGCCTTCCAGCGGAGCATGACCTGTTCGCCCGGTTGTACGTGTGTAAGGGCTCCACCGCCGAGCGCACCAGTCGACGCATGAAAGTCGATGTTGTGCTCGAAGAGATTGCCATCCGGATTCTTCAGCGTGAGTTCTACGTAGTCACCCTGGTGGCAGATGATCAGCGGCCCTGGGATTGAACCGTTGAACATGAGAGCATCGATTTCGGTCCCGTCGTTGTCGATCACTCTCTTGCCTTCGTGGACGACAAACTCCACTTCGACAATCTTCGGGCCGCCTACGGCGATCTGCTTGTGCTCAGGAACGAAGGGCGGGTCGACAAGCTCCTGCTTGATGCGTGGCAACCCACTAATGTCCGCCCCGGCGGAGGGGACGGCGGCCACCACCGTTTGAGTCATGGCTGACATGGCGGCCAACGGGCCACCAGATTCCAGAAAACCACGCCTGCTGACGTTGAAAATAGATAAACTCTTCCCAGTAGTCATTGCCTTATTGATCAGAAGCCACTTCAGCCGAGCGAGGAAATGCAGTCAAACCGCTAACCACTTTCGTAATTGTGGGGACAATCGAAGCCACCGTGCAACTGAGCGAGCCGCGGCTTCAATGTTGGCCTCATCGTTAGCCACGTACAGCGGGTTGTGCGGACACTTCAACACCTCAAAGCTTCGAGCTAACGCACCTGCTCGACACCCTCAAGGGCCGGAGCCTCTGGTTCCTTTACCTCGGTCTTTGATCGGGCAGAGAACGCGTATTCTACTCGGAGTGATTACCTCCAGGCGTTATGTAGAATCTGCACTTGCGGAAATACAGGTCGCCGTTATGCGCCAGGTGCAGCAGCCACATGATCCCTGGGTTGTGAGCATGCTGGTGCCCGAGCTGGGCACGTCGACTCTGATGCGATCACAAAGGCCGCGAAACCGCATGTGCCGCTCGCCGTCGAATACTAGCAGGCGGATGCTGTGGCTCCCCATGTGGCGCGTGTCCTGCAAGTGGTGCAGGCGCTGATTTCCCGCCATGATGGGCACTGGTTCCGCGAGTAGCTTCGCAATGCTCTATTCAGCACCAGGCGGGCCGCGCGAACGAAGCGTGTCGCCGAGACCTCAAATGGTATACGGTGCAATGAGCATGCTTCTCAAGAAAAGCACGCTGGGATTGCACGCGAAGAAGTGCCTTCGGGGTTACAATCACCCCAGAGCCCGCCATGGCCTACCCAGCCCACTTCACCCGTCGCGAAAGCTTCGGGCTCCTCGCCCCAGCTGCGCTGGCATCGTCCGGTCGGGCCATTGCCGCGCCGTCCGAGAAGCCGCTACGCGGCGCGTTCATGATTCTGGCAACGCCTTACACGGCGAGCAAGGCCATCGACTACGGCGACCTCGAGGTCGAAGTCGAGTTTCTGGACCGTTGTGGCGTCCAAGGCATGGTCTGGCCCCAAAACGCCAGCGACCTGAGCTACCTCTCGAAAGACGAGCGGATGCGCGGCATGGGAGTAATCGCCAAGGCCGCCAAGGGGCGTAATCCGGCTCTGATTCTCGGGGTGCAGGCCGAAGACACTCCGTCAATGCTCGAGTTCGCCCGACTCGCCGAGGAGCTGGAGCCAGACGCTGTCATCGCGATCCCGCCCACCAAGGCAGAGTCGCTCGACGACTACCGGGAATATTACGCCGAACTCTGCAAGCTGGCAAAACGCCCGGTTTTCATTCAAACAGCCGGCGGATCGCCAAAGGTCGAGCCGACCGTTGAGTTCATTGTCGAAATGGGCCGCAAATTCGACAACTTCGGCTACTTGAAGGAGGAGTACCAGAGCGTGGCGACGACTGTCGAGCGCATGAACGCGATGGCAAAGTACCGCCCTGGGGCGATCAAGGTCATCCTCGGCGCCTTCCGCGCCCGCGGATGGACCTACGAGATGCGCTTGGGAATGGACGGCACGCTGACTGGTGGCCCGATGTACGGCGACGTCTACGCGCAGCTCTGGGAACTGCACTTGGCCGACAAGCGCGACGAGGTTCGCGAGGTCTTCAGCAAGCTGTTGCTGATGACCAACCTTGAGCAGGTCATTCCGGGGTTGCGGTCGTACATGATGAAGCGCCGGGGCATCTTCAAGACCATTGCGTCACGACGGGGCGACTACACGTACTCTCCAGATGCGGTGGCGGAAATCGAGCACAACTTCGCGGCTCTCAAGCCGTACTTGCGGGTCTGATGGTACTTGCTATGCGCTTCTATTGCTTATGCGTTCTTGCGGTTGCGACCGCCTGCTCGGCAAGTTGCCAGCAAGAGTTCGGGGAGGTCGAGTGGCCGATTCCCGCCACGACTGCCGCCGGAACCACCGCACCATGGCACTGGGGAGAGGTCGCCGCGGTCGCCACGACAGCGGAAGGAAACATCTTGGTCTTCCATCGCGGCGCACACCCGATCATGGAGTTCGACGTAGCGGGCAATTTTATCCGCTCCTTGGGAGAGGGGATGATCAGCGAAGGCAAAGTGACGAGGATTCCGCAGGACGTCCGCTCTCCCGACGGATCCGGCTACACCGTCGTGTATGGCCCGGCTGGATGCCATGCCTGCGGCGCCCACTCGATCCGTGTGGATCCGGACGGCAATGTCTGGCTGGTTGACGCCGGCGCGCACGCTGTGTACAAGACGGATGGGCAGGGGCATGTTCTGCTGCAACTCGGAGAGAAAGGTGTGTCCGGCACGGATCGCGCCCACTTCAACCTGCCGACGGACGTGGCTTTCGGTCCGGACGGTGCCCTCTACGTCAGCGACGGCTACGGAAGCGCAAGAGTTGTCAAGTTCTCGAGTGGTGGAAAGTACCTGCTTGAGTGGGGCAAGCGCGGAACAGGCCCCGGGGAGTTCGGCCTGCCCCACAATCTCGTTGTCGACGCGCAGGGGCGCGTTTACGTTACGGACAGAGACAATCAAAGGATCCAGGTCTTCGACTCCGACGGCAAGTTTCTCGACCAATGGCAGGACGTGGGAGGAGTCTCCACGCTGTTCATGAGCAAGGACCAGGGGATCTGGGCTGGCGGGATCCTGCGCAACCTCGACGGAACGATCGCGGACGAGCTGCCGGACAATGTCGGCGGCCACGGTACGACCGTCGCAGGCGATGGCAGCGTGTTCGTGGCACAACTGAGTGGAATCGTGCAGAAGTTCGTACTGCGGTGAACCACTCTTCGGAAGGACCACCTTGAACTTGAATGAGGTGCCGCAATCGAGCTTGAGCTGCCTGCCCCATGCAGGTTGGAACGAGAGCGCCTGGTGCTTGTAGCTTTAGATCCTGAGCGGATGGTAGACAACGCCTCCAACAAACGCCGCTAACAATGACGCAGAACTCCATTTCTCGGTGAACCAGACACCAACTCCGCCTGTCCTGGAACGTCCCGTATGCGATGCCCAAATAGGGGGTGAGGGGGACCCTGGATCGTTCTGCGCCTCCCGGCGAGGAAGGCTGGCGTTGCCACCGATTCCAGACATCGAGACGACGGGCAAGGCCAGAAAGGTTCACACGTTGGCACGGTCCGGCGGCGCTTCCACGGCGGGCTCGGACCGACCAAGCTTGCGACCCCAATCATTGACTTACTCAGGTCCTCATGTTGGTGTGGCCGTGATATGGACACTCAAGCTGCGCGTGAGTATTCACATCCCGTGCGATCTGCATCGACGATTGCACGAAACTGCCGCGAAGCGGGGCTGCTCGGCGCGCCAGATAATTCTCGAGAGCATAGAGAGGCTTGTTTCTGGATGCGACCGAGCAGCGACCTCGGCGCTGGCTGTCCCTTTTATATTAGAGAGGTGGCGGAGAGCAGGAACCCAGACAGGATCCGGGAACCTCTCTTCCCTTGCCGCAGGCGGCGGAAGCCGCCGCAGCGGCCTGCAACAGATGCCTCCCCGCCTCAGTGCGGGGAGGGCGACGTTTCGGAGCTGACGCTTCCGTCTAGAACGAAACGCTGTAGCTAAGCCCCGGCTGCCTACCCCTCATGAGTAGGAATGTGAACACATGACGGCCGGAGCTGAAGTTGATCAGCGGATGGACGTTGACGCCATCGAAGATCAACATGGCATTGAGGTTCTCGGTGAATCCGACATTGAGTCCGCCTATGAATCGCAGCCTGTCTTGGTAGGTTCCGTACGCCATGCCGAAGTACGGAGCGATCGGAAGCTTCGTCTCGCGCTTGAGGTTCTTGCTTGCGGTTGCATAGACGCTTTGGCCGCCGGGCGTGCCGATGCGATCGGAGCTTGTGCCGACAATCACGGCCGGCATCTTCGAACCCTCGCGTATCGCGAGCCAATTCACCAGCGGGTTGGCGCGTTCCTGCGTTGAACGAGGGTTGACTTCGACGCCTGCCTGCAGCCTGGGAGTGATGCGGTAGGTCAATGTGGACCGCAGCTGCGCGCGACGCACGCTGCCAGGGATGATCCGGGTACTGAACACGAATCGGTTCTTGTTGCTGCCTTCTGCCCCGCTCACGGCGCGGCCTTCCCCTGGTCAAAGCGGTCAAGAAGGCACAAGAGAGGCACCTTCCATGCCGACCCCGCCGTGTGCGTGATCCTCGCCATCCTCGTGCTCGCCGCCTTCATGGCGGCTTGGCGCATCGGGCATGGAGTTTAAGAACCGCTCGGGCACCACGCCTTGCGATCCTGACAGCAAGTACTCGAGGCGCCTCACAATCTGCTGGCGCTTCAGAACGCCAACGAAGCGAAACGCGATGCGCCCTTCCTGGTCGATGATCGCGGTTGCGGGAAGGGCCGTTGAGAGTCCGAACCGTTCCATGTCGGGTGCTGTCGCTCCCGTCCAGACCGGAAACGCAATCCCCTGCTTGTCAAGAAACGGTTCGATCTGCGCCCTCGTACTGGCGTCGTCCACAGAGGCCCCGATGACCACGACGCCCCGATCGGCGTAGCGCTTCTGCAAGTCAGCGAGCATGGGCATTTCCTCTCGGCACGGCCCGCACCATGTCGCCCAGAAATTCAACACTACGACGCGCCCGGAATAGTTCTCGATGCTCTGCGGCTCTCCAGCCAAGTCCAGAAGGGATAGCGCTGCTCGGTCGATTGGTGCTGCCGAGAGCGTCGCGCCTGCAATCAGGCACGACGCGACTGTGATGAGATTCATCCTAGCACCGCTCCTAGCTCGAACATCCCGCCGACTCATTCCTATTGTGCAGGACAAGCGCGCGAGTCGCACGCCCCACGGAGGAGTGGGCGTCCCCGTATTCCGGACGCTGGTCTCAAGTTTGTCAAACCGGCGAGCCGATTGCGAGAGATCCGGCTCCTCGACGCTGGTCGGTATTGCAGGGGCCGTGCGATTCGATCGCTGGCGTCATCAGGTCGAGCGCCGGCCACTCCTAACCCCAGTGCTTCAGGGATACCAGCGCCTGCACCAAGCTGCGACTGGAGCCCTCTCTCAATTCGCCCCCACCCGATGGTTTCAGCATCCATGTATTCTCGGGACGGAGACTTCAGGACTCGCTGGGACGTCCGTCCAGTTACCTTTGGCCAAGCAGACTCGTCCCGCCCCCAGCCGTGACGAAAATGGATTCTCTCGTCTCGAGGAATGCGGACCCTTCTTGGCGGGCAAGTGGCGCAGGCGCTTCAGGGAAGCCTTGGCGTATCCTTGTGCTAATCCGTTCACTCGCCGCGAGGACGGTCCTTGAATTCGCGAACGAGGAGCACAAAGGCCTCCACGGCGGCTTCGAAGATGGGTTCGCCTTTATCAGCGGACGCGATTGTCGGGTCGCCGTAGGTTCCGCTCTTGCTGAAACGTGTCCATTCGTCCATGACTAGCACGGGCGATTTGTCCATCAGGTCCATCTAAATGAACTCGGATTCTGGCATCCCTATGTCCTTGACGGCCTTGTCCATCTGGACCTTGTCGGGAGCTAGGTGCAGGTAGACGGACGTTTCGAGTTCGCCACCGTGCGCCATGCCGCCGTGTCCCGACTCGCGCCGCCTTCCGATCTCATCGTGTGCAAGGCTGGGCCAGATGAAGCAGACGCACAGCGCGTCGGTCTCGAGAACCGTCCGCCGCGCAACCAGATCGAGAATGGGTATGTTCGACCCGTGGCCGTCCGCGATCAGGATTCGGTCGAAGCCGTGGTGCGCCACGCTCTTTGTGATGTCGAAGTGTTCCTGCTGCACATCGATCGTGCCCGTGAAGTCCATGTGGTGGGTTTCGAATCCGTAAGGGATCAAAAGGAGCAGCATAATGTCTCCGTCCGCGTGCTTTGCAGCCTCTTGGCAGATGCTCCAGATCAGGAAATTATCTGTGTCAAGCGGCAGGTGATAACCGTGGTCCTCAACGGAGCCGATCGGCAGTACGACTACGGGCCGCTGCTTGATTCGCTCGCCGAGCTCCACCCAAGTGTGGTGCTGGTAGAGATACGGAGTTTTCGGCACGCGTTCAACCTCGCACGCGCCGCTCCGGGTCAATGAGAAACCACAGCAGCGCGCCTATAAGATACACAACGGTCGCATCCCAGAACATCGACTCAAAGGAGCCGAACCTCGCGGCCAGCCACGCGGCAGTGATCGGCGAGATCACCGACGAAGCGCTGGAGGCGGTGTTCATGAATCCCGTAGCGGTACCGCCGTAGCGATGGGCGATGTCGACGCAAACCGCCCATGCCACGGGTAATGTCAGATCCTGGGCACCCTGCGCGAAGGCCATCCAAAGAACCGCCGACAGGGCGTCGTCAGCCGTTGCGGCTAGGGCGAACCCGACCGCAGCGAGACTGAACTCGCCGATGCAGACTAGCCGGCGGCCCCACCGTAAGCCCTTCTTCCGGACCAGCCAATCCAAGAAGGTACCGTCCGCGACGCATGCGAACGCACCTACTAGAAGCGGAATGGCTGAGTACATCCCAGATCGGGCAAGCGTCAGGCCATGCTCGTCCATGAGGTAGGTGGCAGCCACATGACGGAGAAATAGAATCCGTACGCGGAACAGAAATACATGCCGAAAAGTGCCCAGAGGTTCCTGTCTGCGAGCATGAGTCCCCATGGAATTGCAGTCGGCGCCGATGACGGCGGCCCCCCAGAGCGGATGTACGCTAGTTCTGCCTCGTTGACCGCGGGGTGGTTCGCAGGATCGTCTCGATACCAGCGCCAGAACAACCAGCACCAAACCAAGCCGTATACTCCAAACGTGGCGAAGCTAAGCCGCCATCCGACTATGGCGATCATTAGCGCCGCCGAGGCGGGCGCTCATCCACATCAGGCGGGTGGACTGGCCGCGTTCGCCGGGAGGAAACCACCGAGCCAGAGCCCTCGTGAGCGTAGGAAAAGCACCGGCTTGCGCCGCGCCGAACAGGAAGCGGACAGCGATGAGGGCAGCGTAGCTGCGCGCCAAGCCTGTCAGCACTGTAAACAGCGACCACGCAGCAACGATACGGGCCATCAGACCCCGTTGACCGAAGCGGTCGCTGAACCAGCCCATCGGAATCTCGAAGATGCCGTAGGCCAAGGCAAAGACGCTGAACGCGTAGCCCATCTGCGCGGTCGTCAGACCGAGACCCTCGGTTATCGAAGGCGCTGCGACGGAAATGCAGATGCGGTCGAGGTAGGTAACGAAAGCTGCCGCAACCGCGAATGCGAGAGTGATGCGGCGAGCGTTAGTGGCAGCTGTCAAGGAGACTGCCGGATTCTAGCACTTGACCTGGAGGAATCGAGATCGGGCCGTCTTCGAAGTGCGGATAGGATGCCAACGGCTCGATTTCTGTTCTGAACCGTTTCAGATCGTGCAGCGGGGCTACCCTGTGTTGGCCGGTCGCAAGGCATGGAATTTCCGACCGGACACCATCGTGCTCGTCTCTGCCAACGGGCTGGAAGTCACGGGCTTGCGGTCACCAAGCGATTTACCCGAAACACCCGGTTGCGCTTCCCCGCAGCGCCCCGTCGCTAGAACCGGACACTGAACCGGGCGTAGTAGTACCCTCCGTTGATCCCGAATGGCGACGTTCGTGCGTAAGGGAATATGCCATGGGACTCCGTGCCCGGGATGACGCTTCCGTTTCGGTCGGTGATGTTACTGAACGGCGTGCCCGCCACGTCCGACAGGAAGGTGCCGAACAGGTCATTGAACTCGTTCAGGTCCGGGTAGACGTTGAGCAGGTTGTGCGCCCCGACCATCAGCTCGGTGTTCTTAATCAACCGCACCGCGAAATGCATATCGGTCAGCCATTCGCCCCCGAATGTCTGATGCTGGCTCCTGCCGATCAGGCCCAAGCTGTCCCAGAGTGTGTAGCTGCCAAAGTATCGCAAGCCACCGCCGAACCGTACCGGACCAATCCGGTACTCGGCCATGCCCTGGAGACGGGTGTTCGGCTGGAAATCCTCGATGATGGCACGATCGGCGGGCGCGAAGAGCACATCCTTGATCTGTGCTAGCGAGCCCGGAAAACGGAGCTCTCCACCTAGGACGGTGTCGAAATAGGATCCCGACACGCCCCAATCGAACACCCCGCCGTTGCGGAACGCATGCACGCTGTTGAGCGTGAACTCGACCCCGCTAGTCACGGTTTCGGCCGCGTTGGCGAAGAACTGAGCGCCGCTGATGCGGGTCTCCTGCATAACTTCCGCCACCCTTGGCGAGGTGCCTTCGACATCGGCCGCCGTGAAGTTCGCGCTCAGCACGATGCGGTCGTCCACTTGCACTCGGAACGCGTCCAACGTGAAAGCCGCCGCCTGGCCCATCTTGACCACGATGCCGCCGCTAAAGTTCAACGAGGTCTCTTCCTTGAGCGGAGGCACTTCCAGGGCCTGGACGATCACGCTGTTGTTAGGAAACGTGCCGACCTCGGCAAGCACCAAGGTTCCGTCGTCGGATTCGACAGAGAGCGTGTCGATCTTGCTGTAGTGCAGCTGGTGGAGCGAGGGCGCGCGGAACCCGGTGTTGACACCGCCCCGCAGCGCGAAGGACGGAGTGAAGTTGTAGCGCAACGAGAGCTTTCCGTTGATCGTCGCCCCGAAGTCGCTGTAGCGTTCGAACCGCCCCGCCGCGCCCACCAGGAACTTGCCACCGAAGATCCACTCCAGGTCCACGTACGCCGCCGCGTTCGTGCGGCTTGCGTCCACCGCGTCGTCCGGCCTATAGCCGGGAAACACCTGGATGCCCGGAGGGGCGTCCGGCCTGCAGGAGGACTTGTCGGAGTTCGGATCGTCGAGACAGTGCAAGTAAGAAATCGACTCGCCCGCACGGATCCCGTAGCCGTCCCTTCGGAATTCACCGCCCATGGCTAGGTTCATCGTCCTGCCGCCGTACTCGAAGAACCGAGAGGCGTCGAAGTTGAACGTGGTCTGGTCAAATCGGAGGCAGCCGGTATCCGCCTGCGTCGGGCTGTTGACGCCGTACGAGGCATTATTCGAGTTCGTGATGAGGAAGTCGAATGCGTTTCGTCCGTGGCTCACGCTGAGATCAAATCCCCAGCCCGAATTCGTGGTCCAGTCGATACCAGCCGCGAAGGACAGGTCGTCCACGTCAGTGTTGATAAACGGAAGGAAACCCTCAGGGTGGAGCTCGTAGACGATTCTCTCGTCGAAGATGAACGGTACGCGGTAGAAGCCAGGGCTGCTGTTACCACGAATTGAGAAGCCGCCGAACGAGTAGAGGTTCACCTTGTCTCCGAGCGGAACGGAGGTGTTGTAGTAGGCGGTGTAGTGATCGGTCTCGGCGTCGCCGAGTTGGATGACGTGCCGTCCAACCGTGCTCTCGCGCGGGTCCAGGCAGAAGCCGGCGGAACTCGGCTGCTCGCCCGGGTCGCATTCCGCCGGGAGGTAGAAGGGCCAGCCCCACGCTCCGGATCGATTGGTGTGGCCGCGCTGACGCGTCTCGAATGTCAGGTTCATAAACGCGCCATTCTCGTTAGCGAATCCCCCGTGCATGCTATGCGTGAAGACGTCGCCGTCACCACGGTAGGTTTGCCCCCAGCTGGTGTCCATGCTGAAACCGGGAGAGTTCTTCAGTACCAAGTTGATCACGCCCGCGATCGCGTCGGAACCGTACTGCGCCGCGGCCCCGTCGCGTAGGACCTCGATGCGCTCAATAGCCCCGATGGGAATGGCGTTCATGTCCGTGCCGGCGGTGCCGCGGCCAACGGAGTCGAGCACATGGAGCAGCGCGCTGTTGTGTCGTCGCTTGCCGTTGACAAGCACCAAGACCTGGTCCGGGCCCAGTCCGCGGAGCGTGGCTGTGCGCACCGAGTCAGTCCCGTCGGTGATCGCGGAGCTTTGGAAATTGAACGAAGGAGTTAGCATTTGCAGCGCCCGACCAGTCTCGACATGGCCGGAGTTCCGTAGTCTCTCGCCGATCACGAGTTCCACGGGCACCGGCGACGCGAGGGGTTCACGGCCCTCACTGCGAGTGCCGACGACCACGACCTCCGAACTCACGATCTCCAGACGAAGCGCAATGGTTACCGATCCAGTGATCTGGTCGACCGTCTGAGTCGTAGTCCGGAGGTTAGGAGCCGCTACCGTAACGGAGTGCAGGCCGTTTCCCAGGCCGCAGAATCTTGCGGTACCCGCGTCGTCGGTTGGCTGGTCCACCGCTCCGATCGTGACGGTTGGCCGTTGGGGCGGGTGCGCCCGACGGGTCAACGACCCGTATCGTGAGGCACTCCTGACCTTTCTCTGCAATTTCCTGAACCACTTTGGGATCGGGTGAGAGCCTGATCCCTTGCATACCATTCAAATCTTTGGAACTGGCGATGACGTTGTACAGGTCAAGTCCATTTGTGGATTCCAGTGCGAGAGTCCTTGTTCCGTCGTGTGAATCAGCAAATACGGGCACTATGCTTAAGGTGAATGTGAGGACACAGATAGCAAGTGTGATTGTCATCACTGAAAGTTCTCCATATTTGAAATGCTATGACAGTGTGATTGTGCCATCTGCTGAAATGGCTGAATCCATTGTATTCATTGGTGTTTCCAGAACACGGCTGGTTACCGCTCGCTAGCCCTGAAAACAGGACTCCCTGTTGATTCGAACTAAGCGAATAGCAGTTGGGTTAGTTGTACTGGACACGAATGCCACGTTCCTGAAGCAGTTCTCCTGTTGACTGCAGTAGTGTCAAAATAGCCTGTCTGTATCCAATAGATTCCTGCAGAAGATCCGATTGACTTTGAACTAGATCATCCTGGGCATCCAGCACAATAAATGCCGTGCTCACACCCAGATCATATTTTTTTTGTTCAGCATCCAGCCTTTTCTGGGAAAAGTCCAGAGCCACTGCAGCTTGTTGAATGGCTGCCTTGCTTAACTCCACGCCGGTGATGGCATTCAGTACTTCCAGCCTCAGTTCCTGTTCTAAGGATCGCAGTTCGTACAGGTCACGTTTTTTCTGAATCACACTATTTGAAAGATCAGCTGCTGCCCGACGGTTCCGGAGGGGCAGGTTTAATGTGAGTCCCATGCTGTAGGTCGGAAACCGGAATTGCAGTAGCTGGGACATTGCATCCGGAAAGCCACCTGAAGATGAAAGCGTTGGGCTGCCTCCCAGGAGTGAGGTTTCGTATGAGTTGCCTCCCAGGCCGGTTGAACGGAAACTGCCAGTCAGAGCAAGGTCAGGCCGAATAGCGTTTGTAGAGCGCTTGATATTGAAGTCAGCGATTTCAAGACTCCGGCGGGACTGGCCAACCTCAGGACGCAACAGGAGTGCCTTTTCAATAGTTTCCTGTGGATCAAAGCTTGGCATGTAGACCGGAGGGTCTGCGGATTCAATCAGTACAAGCGGCATCTCCCGGATCTCAGGATGCAGGTCAGCTGAGATTTGTCGCCGCACACGATCTTCGGCCTGCTGCAGACGATAACGGGCTCGTGTCACGCTGACTTGGGCAGTTGCGAAGTTTTGTTCTGGCTGGTAAATATCCAGGGGAGAGATAGCTCCGAGTTCCAGTTCACGCTGAGACCGCTCCAGGAACTTGCGTCGAAGTTCCAGGTTGTTCTCCTGCACGAACAAAGATTCGCGAGTTGAAATCACCTGCCAATAAAGGTTTTCTGCCTGCGCTATCAGGTTAATAATGCGCTGGCGAGCGAGTTCTTCACTGATACCCAGTCGCGATTGTGCAATCATGATCGGAATCCGCTGGATAGACCGTCCGCGGTTACGCAACAAGGGTTGGGTGATGCGAACTTCGAGGCGATCCGTTATCGAAGGGTTGAACGTACGGAATGAGCTGCTGCTCGAATCCTTGATCCCTGTAAAACTCACTTGGTAATTTGTACCCGTCTCGAGAGTCTGTCGATAGGTAAAACCACCGTTCTGCCGCAGTGCACTGATAACTGTGCCACCTTGCAATACGTCAGAAGAAGGATTTGTACTGCGATTAGTAGTGAAGTCCAGCGCAAGGTTAGGGTCAAATGGGCTGAACGCACTTTGAATGGCGTTTTGTGCTTCCAGGACAGAAAGTTTCTGAATCTGGATATCAGGATGATTTGCGATTACAAGTTCCAGATAAGCCCGTAAGGACAACTCAAGTTTGTTGTCAACCACGTAATCTTCCAGGTTGCCAACGGAGTCAATCTCGATTGCATAAGGGGCGTGCTGCCACTGCTCCCGGAAAAAGTCTCCATCCGGGAATGTAGCGAACTGGGCAAAGGTTGGCCCAATTGTGAATGCATAAACAAGAATGAATGCCAGATGGGTGAGTTGTCTGGCGACTGGTTGCGGGTTTCTACTCATATCGGATTGCCTCAATAGGATCAAGCTTGGCCGCTTGCACAGCTGGGTAAATTCCGAACAGCAGTCCGATAAACACGGAGACACCGAAGGAAACCATGATGGAGATTATTGTGACTACCGTGGGCCAACCAGCAATGAATGCAATAATCCTGGACCCACCGAAACCTGCCGAGATACCGATCAATCCACCAAGGATTGATATTAGTACGGCCTCTATCAGGAATTGCCTCACGATATCCCGCTGACGGGCTCCGATGGCTCGACGAATGCCAATCTCACGAGTACGTTCGAGTACCGTAGCCAGCATGATGTTCATAATTCCAATACCACCTACGAGCAGGGAAATCCCTGCAATGCAAATCATGACGACCTTGAATACCAACTGCTGCTGTTCACGCTGTGCCAGCAAGTCTGCCGGGACCAGTACGCTGAAGTCACTTGCCCCGTTGTGTGTCACGTTGAGGATGGCGCGTACGATCTGGGAAAGTTCGATTGGGTCGGAGTCCTGCTCCACACGGATGAGCAAGCCATCAACTTCATCTTTCAGGTAGCTGTTGGTGTCTTCGAAGCGACGCATCACTGAGTTAAGTGGCGCCAAGATAATGTTGCTGCGGTCATCTGATTCGAGTCCTTCGATGTCAGCTTCAGCTGTTGCCTGGGGGGCCGTAACCCCGATTACATGCAGCCAGATTTCATTTATCTTGATGTATTTACCGACTGCATTTCCATATCCGAGAATGCTGATCTTGGCTTTTTCACCAAGCACGCAAACAGGTGCGGAACGGGAATGTTCCTCCTCTGTAAAGAATCGCCCTTCCAGCATGCTCATGCTGTAGATATCGGTATAGTTCGGCAGCACACCAAGTAGCTTGGGCAAGTCGCCTTCCATTGTGGGCAACAGGCTATTGGGCTGGAATGTCTTGCGCTCTGAAATGTAAGCAATATTTGGTGTGTTGGCTGCAATAGCCCGGGAATCACGAAAAGTAAGACCTGGCGAAACCTGGCGAATATCAATCAGAGTGTCCCGGTCCTGTGCTTCGTTTGCTTCAACAACAATGTTGTTGATACCAAGCAAGTCGATGTAACGAACCATCTCCTGCCTGGCACCTTCCGTGATGGAAAGCATGGCAACAACGGCACCGACACCGAAAATCATACCGAGCATGGTCAACAGCGTGCGCAGCTTGTGAGCGAGCAGGCTCCCGATCCCCATCTGGAGCTCGGGCATTACGTTAGGAATTTGCATCAGCAAAGTGCCTTATGCGCCGCCGGGAAAGGCTGGACCCGAAGATGGTGCCGATTTCTTGGTTGTACCGGCCGGGACGGAGTCCGGTGAGGAAAGGGAAACGAATTCACCTTCTTCAAGTCCTTCCAGTATTGCGACTTGTGCCTCTGTTCTTTTCCCAAGGGTCACACGGCGTAACTGCAGCCTGTTACCCTCCTTGACATATACGATTGTCTGGATCCCTTCTTCAAATACAGCTTGATACGGGATATAGAGAGTATCCGAAATGCTTTCGATGATGACTTCAGCATCAGCCAGCAACCCTGGTCGCAGTAGTACTTCCACATCAGAACCTTCCTGCGGGGGAAGAGGCAAGGTTGCTACTGCTCGTTTTGTAGCAGTAAATTCGGAACCACTTGAACTGGTACTTGATATACTGTTGCCTCCGTCATCGCCAAAACTGAAGCCACTTGGTGCTCCGCCACTGAGTCCTCTGCCTCCGCTGGATGTGTCGCCACCAGGACCGGCACCTTGACCTCCGCCACCCGGTACACCGCCTTGACCTCTGCCGCCACCTCCGGAAAATGAGGATTGCATGATTTGACGGAACTGCTGGCGCTCTTCTTCGCTCAGATCCTGTGGACTGCGATCCTTAAGTAATGCTTCGGCTTTACTACGGGCTTCTGCAGGAAGACGACTAAGCATGCGTGATGCATCGAATCCACCTCCACCACCTTGACCACCGCCACGACCCTGGCCTGCACCCGGGTTGTTACCGCTTTGTTGGGGGTCGGCACCTTGAGCATTTCCTTGTCTCCTGGCTTGTTGAGGTTGACGGCCGGTATTGCCATCGCTACCTGCATCTGCTCCTGCTTGTTGCTGAGTACCCTGCTGACGATTTCCACCCGGTCTGCTGCCTTCTCTGAGTGAGGCAGCATCAGCACCACGTCGAGCATTTCCTGTAAGACCAAATCTTGCATTTTGTTCGGCCGTAGCCATGATGCGTGCAATCCTTGCAGAATCGGCGCCAATATGCCCTAGCAGTGTGCGCATGTCAATCGAAATGACACATTCAAATTTCTTGATTGCTTCACCTGCGAAGATATTCGTACTCGCCATGTTTCCGAGCTGCTTGATGGTGCCCGGAGTCATTGTTTGGGGAAGTGCATCAAGCCGGATCAGGACTTGTTGTCCCTCTTGCAGGTTGGCGCGCTCGGCTTCTTCAACCTTGGTCATCAATTCCATCTCAGAGAGATCAAGTAACTGTGCTACTGACATTCCTGCTGGAATCTGGTCACCTTCCCGGATTTCCGGGGTGGATTGCCCGAATCCACCGCGACCTCCAGAGCGGTTTTGCAAGATGGATACAAGACCGGTCATGGGTGCAAGAACACGGGACTGGGCGATGCGTCTGCGGTCCCGGTCCACATCGATTTGTGCCTTGTTGAGTTGTTCCCTCAGTACGGCTAGCTCTGCTTCGCGTTGCTGAAGTCGATTCTTGATGTCTTCTTCCAGTTTCTGCTTGCGTCTTTTGGTTTCTTCCAGCGTGAGGATGTTCTTGCGAGCATCAATCTCACCGAGTAGTTCGTTACGACTGACTTCCAGTTCTGCCCTGCGTACCTGGAAGTCTGCCTTAACGATCTCTACCTCGTCCTGGCTCTTGCGGATTTCCAGTTCTGCGGTTGCCTTTTTGAAATTTTCTTCGATTTGCTCAACTGACAGCAGGCTGTCTTCCAGCGCTGCCACGCGTTCCGAGTCGTCAAGCTCAAAGATCAGATCCCCCCGTTTGGCTAATGCACCTGTCAGGGCTAGTTGCGTGATCTGGGATTGTGTACCGATATTAGGAGCTATCAGTGTCAACGAGCGAACAGCTCGTAACTCACCACGCAGGTAAGTCTTGATCACCAAATCACCCCGCTTGACCTCGGCCAAGGCCAAGTTCAGTTCTCTTTGTGGAATTTGCTGCCAGACGTAGTAGCCCCCAGCAACCAATGCGCCCGTGATCATCACGAACATTAGTCGAATCAATAGTTTTGTCATGACTGAAACTCCCTCACACCTACAAATTGCCGGATACCCTTGAGTAGGTCTCCGGGTTTTCGAGGGCAATCACATCACCTTCCTCAAGACCTGAAGTAACAACAATTTCGGGGCCATTTGTTGCAGAGACTTCAATAGGAGAGCGACTGTAACTGTCACCTTGCTTAATGAAAACGGTCGGCTTGCCGTCGATTTGCGTAGAAGCCTTGCTGGGAATGACTAGTACATTTGGCAGGCGTTGCACAATGATTTCCACAGTGGTACTCATGCCTGGTCTCAGCCTCTCGTCGATTTCAACGATGGATGAGTAGGCTGGAAAATTCTTTTCGGGAGGAAGTCGGTTGAACACCAGTGTTGCAATCGGGCTCAGGTAGCTCACTTTTCCGTCAAGAACGACATCCGGAACGGCATCGACCCGAATCCTTGTCACTTGACCCTCCATGACCCGGCCACGCTCAACCTCATCAACGCGAAATTCAACTCTCAGTGAATCCAAATCCGGAATTTCAGCGATCGCTGCTCCAGCCCAGACTGTGTCACCTTCCTGAAAGGGTGGACGGGCGGTTCCATAGGAACCCTGTGCACGGTTGTTACTCAGGATGTGTACGATTCCATCACTTGGTGCTAGCAATACCATACTTTGCAAGTAGGATTGCGAGAGATTCAGGTCGCGCAGCGCCTTGTTCCGGCGCTCGATCAGGCCTGCGAGGTCAGCCTCCTGTGACATGTCGCTTGCCTGTGAGGTTGCGTTGGATTTCTGCAGAACACCTTCTGCGATCTCCACATCAATCTTGGCTTTTTCAGCTTCGATTTCAGCCAGGATTTCCTGTTTGCTCGCTTCGAGCAATGCTCGCTCTAAGTTGTAGGTTGACTGCATGATCTCCATTGAATTGCGTTCGTCAACGATGGAATGCTGTGCCTCTATTTGCTTGATCTCGCTATCGACTTGCCGCACCCTTGTGGCGTTTGTGAGCAGGGTTTCTTCCTGTGTAGACTCATCAAACTGCACGATAACGTCTCCGGCACTGATAGGCCGTCCGTTTGGAGCCAACTGAACGATTTTAAGATCCGGTGTTTGAGGAGTAATGATTTGCACCGATTGTGCGCTCTTCAGCTCACCTCGGCTAGTGACTGTACGGATGAAGTCGCGTCGTTCAACTGTTGCAGTAGCTAGCTCTGGAGCACCAGGCCCGTACAGCATCAAGACAGTAGCTGTTATGACAGAAGAAAGCAGAATGATGGCAATCGGGCGAAACCAATGATGGCCAACAATTGATTGCAGTTTTATTTTGAGCATTGCTAAAAGTCCGGGTTCAGGAACCAGTTAAACAATAAGGCGCAATGTTAGCCCTTTTGGTTATTCAACCATGTGCTCTTGTAAAACGCAGTACTTTCAGGCCGGAAAGTGCATGGTTTCAGGGTTGAAACAGCAATGGAACAAACCGGGCCAGGTAATCGCGCCAAACCGGCCAGCTGTGCCCGCCTTCTGTAAGCAGATAGGTGTGTTCGATACCAACTTCCTGCAGTTTTTTTTGGAATGTCAGGTTGCGTGGTAGCAGGAAATCATCCTTGCCAATTGCAATCCAGAGCAAGTTCAGATCCTCATTAGCCTTTTCCGGGTTTCCCATGAATTCACGCATTACAGGATCTTCTTCAGTATCTGCAGCAGCAGCTGAAAAGGCACCAATCCAGGCAAACTTGTCGAGGTTGTTTATTCCGCAATGAAGGGACTGCCCACCGCCCATTGAAAGTCCTGTGATGGCCCTGTTTTCCCTACCGTTCTTGACGCGATACATCGACTCGACAAGGGGAATCACTGCCTGGACCAGGTCATCATGAAATTTTTCTGTATTCATGGATCGCAAGCCGCGTGAATTGCGGCCATACGGAACAGGATGCCCGTTAGTCATGACTACCAGCATGGGAACAGCCTTTTTGTCAGCTACTAGGTTGTCCATGATCAGGTTCGCCTTGCCAACCTGGTGCCAGGTTGTTTCGTTATCGCCAGACCCATGCAGCAGGTAAAGGACAGGGTATTCCCTGTCCATTTCCTGATCGTATCCGGGCGGGGTATAAACCACAAGTTGTCTGCTACTGCCACCACTGTCTGATTTGTAGTAGTGGCTGTGTAGTACTCCATGGCTGACTTCCCGTACAGAGTAGGCAAGTGGTGTCGCAGAAGAAACTTCAATCAGGCTGGCATTACCGCCACTCCAATGCTTGACACGAGTGTTGTGTGGATCCAGAACTTGTACTCCGTTCAATTGGTAGGTGTAACTGTAGATTCCTGGCTGTACAGGGTCGATGGTAAGAGACCAGATACCGGTATCACCTCTTTCCAGGGGTTTTGATCCACCTGCCCAGGAAGCATTCAGCACTACAGAGTCGACTTCGGGAGCAAGTACCTGGAATGTGATGCTTCTATCAGCATGGACCTGGGGTGATTCAATGGAACGACTCCGGGGCTGTGCCTGACAGGTCCCTGTCAGGAAAAAGAGAACGGAAGCGGTCAAAAAGCTGAGACGGTAAAGGGTAGTAACTGTCCTGGTTTCTGATTTGTGTGGATGGTTATTCACGGGACTCCTCCAATGCCATACGCAGATTGTTGTTGTAACGGGTCAGCCTTTGCTCGGCTTGCTCACGCCCAAGTCCGCAAAGCAGCATTACAATTGAGACTCGAACCTGTTCCCCGGACGCTTGCAGTGAGTCGTGTGCTGCATTCGGGCTGCATCCTGTCACAGTACAGATAATCCGGACTGCACGTTCGGCAAGCTTATTGTTTTTAACATGCAGGTTCACCATCAGGTTGTTGTAGACATATCCGGTCTGGATCATCAGTCCTGTGGAAAGCATGTTCAGTACAAGTTTCTGGGCAGTACCGGCTTTCATGCGGGTTGAGCCGGTAATGATCTCTGGCCCGGCAAGCGGAGTGATAGGAAATTGAGCTGCTAGCTCCAGTGCGGACCCTGGACAGCAACTTAATCCCACTGTTACAGCCCCGAGCTGGTTGGCGTGATCAACAGCTCCGAGCACAAATGGGGTGGAGCCGCTGGCAGCAATGCCAACCAGGGAATCGGTTGCATCAAAACCTCTTTGTTGCAGTGCGCTCTTGCCATCCTCTGGTCGATCCTCGGCCCCTTCAACCGCATTCTGTAATGCTTCCTGCCCACCAGCGATGATGGCCTGTACTCGCTCGGGTGGAGTGCTGAACGTTGGCGGGCATTCCGAGGCATCAAGCACTCCCAGCCTGCCACTGGTTCCGGCGCCAACGTAAAACAGTCGTCCTCCCTGATGCCATTGATTCACTATGGCATCCAGAGCTCTGGTTATGTGGGGAATTTCCTGTTCAACAGCTTGGGAAACAGTTGCATCCCCCGCATTGATGATCCTGAGGATTTCTTCGCTGGAAGCAGAATCAATTCCCAGGGAGCATTCATTGCGTTGCTCAGTCAGAGGAAGGGTGTTAGTCATTACCAGTCTGCAACCCAGCTTGTTCTCCAGCAGTACCAGTTCTGTGTGAATGAACAGGCAAGACTGACAGGCCTGTAGTAGTGAAGCTGCTAAGCTTGCTATTTTCCTAATACTGCAGAGTACTTGATTAAAACATGGAATTCCGCAAGTTGGGTAGTACAGATCTGCAGGTATCGGTCCTGGGCTACGGGGCATCACCGCTTGGAAACGAATTCGAGGAGATTAATGTCCAGGAGGGTGAACGTGCGGTCCACATGGCGATCGACTGCGGTGTGAACTTTTTTGATACCTCGCCATATTACGGACGGACTCTTTCCGAGGAACGACTTGGCAAAGCCCTTGGCAGCAAGCGTAAGGACATCATCCTGGCTACAAAGTGCGGACGGTATGATGTTGACAGTTTTGATTTTTCCCAGGATCGGGTGACTGCCAGCATTGATGAATCCCTGCGCCGGTTGCAGACGGATTATGTGGACCTGTTCCAGATGCATGACATTGAGTACGTAGAAGAGGCTCAGGTCCTTGAGGCACTCTCAGTTGCACGGGAACTGCAAAAAGCTGGCAAGTGCCGTTATGTTGGCATCACAGCCCTGCCCCTGAAAATCCTGCGCGAGGTGGCTGAAAGCGAACCTGTCGACAGCATCCTTTCCTATGCACGATACAACCTGATGGTGGATGATCTGGATACTGAACTGCGTCCTTTCTGTGAAGAGAATGGAATCGGCTTGATCAACGCCTCCCCCTTGCACCTGCGCATCCTGACTGAGCGTGGCGCTCCTGACTGGCATTCCGCATCCGATGAAGTCAAACAGGCTGGTATTGAGGTTGCTCGTTTATGCCGGTCCAGGGGAGTCGATGTAGCTGACGTTGCATTGAAGTTCTGCTTTGACTACTCCTACACAGCCAGTGTCCTGGTCGGGATGTCCAAGTCAAGGCATGTAGAGAGGAACCTGAACGTGTTCAACTTCGAAACACCGGATGGACTGCTGGATGAAATCGAAGCTCTGGTTGAACCTGTCAAAAACCGGATCTGGCCGACAGGCTTACCGGAGAACCAGGACTAGAAGAGCATGACGGCCGCTGTTGAAGAGCAATCGGAAAGACTGCTCCTGAATGAAATATGAAGATTGATTCCCATCATCACTTCTGGAAATATAATCCGGACGAATATGGCTGGATGTCGGATGCAATGAAGGTCATTCGTCGCGATTTCCTGGCAGAGGACTTGCGAAGGGAAATCAAAGCTGCCGGAGTAGACGGAGTAGTCTCGGTACAAGCCAGGCAAACTCTTGAGGAAACGCGCTTCCTTTTGGATATTGCCAATGATAATGGCTTCATCAAGGGAGTTGTCGGCTGGGTACCATTGCTTTCAAACAATGTCCGGCAGGCAATGTCCCAGTTCGAAAGTGAGCGTAAGCTCAAGGCTTACCGCCATGTCCTGCATGATGAAGCCGATGATAACTACATGCTGCGTGAGGATTTCAATGCCGGTATCAGGGCTGTGTCTGAAGCTCGCCTCGTCTACGACATCCTGATTTTTGAAAAGCACCTACCGCAGACCCTGCAATTTGTTGACCGCCACCCGAACCAGGTCTTTGTTGTGGATCACATTGCGAAACCCCGCATCATGGACGGGTATTTGTCACCGTGGCAGCTCAGGATCCGGGAACTCGCCAAGCGGGAGAATGTCTATTGCAAGGTTTCCGGTGTTGCGACACAAGCCAGGTGGGACAACTGGACCGAACACGAGTTCATACCGTATCTCGATACTGTACTTGAATCCTTCGGCCCCGGACGATTGATGTTTGGCTCCGACTGGCCGGTTTGCCTACTGGCAATTGAGTATGGGCGTTGGTTCAAGCTGGTGAGTGATCACATCACCGGACTCAGTACAACTGAACAGAATCGGATTCTGGGTGGCACAGCCGTGGAAGCATACCGCCTTTAGCGCAGAATAGGATCGTAATAGCTCTCTCGGTAAGATAACTGTAACTGCTGGTAATTCATGGCTTTCAAGCTATACAACAGCCTGAACCGCAAGGTTGAGGAGTTTGCACCTGCTGACGGGCAGACAGTAAGGATGTATTCCTGTGGGCCGACCGTCTATAACTATGTCCATATCGGGAACTTGCGTACCTTCACGTTCCAGGACATTTTGCGCCGCTACTTGCGTCACCGTGGCTGGAAACTGCTGCACGTGATGAACATTACAGATGTCGAGGACAAGATCATCCAGAGTGCAACTCGTGACGGGGTCTCAATCAAGGAGTACACCCACAAGTACACAGAAGCCTTTTTTGAGGACTGTGCCAGCCTGCGGTTTGAGAAACCCGAGAAAATACCAGCAGCAACAGAGCACATCGAGGAAATGGTGCAGCTGGTACAGCGCATTGCAAAGGCTGGCCACACGTACACAAATGATGGCTCGACCTATTTTCGAATAGCCAGCTGGCAGGAATATGGCAAGTTATCACAACTTGATGCCGGTGGGATTCAAGCGGATGCAAGAGTTGACAAGGATGAGTATGACAAGGAAGATGCCAGGGATTTTGTACTCTGGAAAGCTTCCAGAGAAGGCGAGCCCAGTTGGGATAGTTCGCTGGGTCCCGGCAGGCCAGGTTGGCACCTGGAATGTTCAGCCATGGCAATGGCTTATCTGGGTGAAACGTTTGATATTCATACCGGGGGAGTTGACCTGCAGTTTCCTCACCATGAGAACGAGCTTGCACAGTCCGAGAGTGCGACGGGCAAGCCATTTGTGCGCTTCTGGGTTCATGCCGAGCACTTGTTGGTGGGCGGCCAGAAAATGGCGAAATCGCTCGGTAATTTCTTCACCTTGCGGGACTTGATGGACAAGGGATACTCTCCCGATGCGATTCGTTACATGCTGTTTTCAACACCCCATCGCAAGCAGCTGAACTTTACATTTGAGGGCTTGCAGGGCTCAGCCTCTGCTATTGAGAGGCTCAGGAATTTTGCAAGACGAGTGAACCAGAGTAGTTTTCCTGATCAGGATAATCATAGAGCAACCGGGTGGTACCGGAAAGCTTGTGAACAATTCACCGAGGCACTGGATGACGACCTGAACACGGCTGGAGCTTTAGGTGCAGTCTTTGAGTACATACGTTCCGGCAATATAGCTATTGATACCAACGAATTCGGGACAGGGAATGCTACAGAGGCCAGGAAACTGCTAGAACTCTTTGATTCGATCTTTGATGTCCTGCTCCCACAGGATGCGGACCGGGTTGCCCCGGAAACAATCGAGCAACTCTTGAAAGAGAGAGATGAAGCCCGTGTTTCACGTGATTTTGCACGTGCTGACAGCATCCGCAATCAACTGTCAGAACAAGGAGTTGTGCTGGAGGATTTGCGTGATGGCACGATCTGGCATTATGCGAACTGATCTTTCCTAAAAACTTCAAATAGTTGACAGGATCAGTACAGTGGTGGGATTCTAGCGCCTTATGTTAAATAGACGTGAGTTTGCTGCTGTAACAGCGGGGGTGCTGGCAACCGCCTGTGGTCCGGAACCTCCCAAGCCAAATATTCTCTTTCTGATGCCAGACCAATGGCGTGCCATGGATCTCGGCATCATGGGTAATCCAGATGTGCATACGCCGCACATGGATGCATTGGCGGCAGACGGTGCCTTGTTAAAAAACGTTTCGGCAAACTGCCCGGTCTGTTGTCCGGCCCGTGGAACCTTGCTGACTGGGAGATATGCCCATCAGCACACAGTGGCTGTCAACGATGCCCCGCTGCCAGACTCCGAAGTCACGATTGCCGAAATTGCGAAGGAGAACGGGTATCGTACAGGATTTATCGGCAAGTGGCACCTTGAAGGCGGCAAGCGTATGCCTGGATTTGTGAAGCCAGAGAGAAGGCAGGGATTCGACTTCTGGGCAGCCAACATCTGTTCCCACAATTACTGGAACATGCATTATTTCCGGGATACTCCCGAGCCTATTCCCATTGAAGGGTATTCCGCTGCGGTGTTCACACAGGAAACCATCAGCTTCATCGAAGAGGATAAGGAGATACCATTCCTGGCCTACGTCCAGTGGGGACCGCCTCATAACCCTTATGTAGCACCACCTGAGTACATGAACATGTACGATCCCGATTTGCTAACCATGCGTGAGAACTGGAATGGAGAAGTGCAGGTGCGTAACAACCGGACTATTGGCAGCCGTAATGACCTGGCCGGGTACTATGCAGCGATCACATTCCTGGATGACCAGGTGGGTATGATTGTCGAGGCGCTAAAGAACAGTGGACAGTATGAAAATACGCTTATTTTCATTACCTCTGACCACGGTGACATGCTGGGCTCCCAAGGAACGCTATTGAAGCGCAAGCCTTGGGCAGAGTCACTACAAGTTCCAGGGATTGTGCATTTTCCAGGTAATGTTCCGAAAGGCCAGGAACTCGATTTTCCTTTCTCACATGTAGACGTAGTCCCAACTTTACTGGGTATGGCCGGACTGCCGCAGCACGAAAGTATTGCAGGACTGGATCTATCGGCGCATCTGATGACTGCGGACCAGAACGAGCAAAGTGGATTGAGTGCTCCAGAGTCCGTTTACCTGCAAAGTTACACTCCGACCGAGCAATCTGAGTTTCCCCACTGGCGGGGTGTCAGAACCGACCGCTACACCTATGCCAGGCACGAAGACCGGGCTTGGGTGCTATATGACAATGAGCAGGATCCCTTCCAGCTTGAGAACCTGGCTGACAAACCGGAACATGCCGAATTGCAGGCACAACTCGATATGATGACAACTGAGTGGTTTGAGCGTACGGGGGATGACTGGAGCGAGCGGTCTGACATGCCTTACAACTGAGCCGGATACAATTCCCGGCATTGACCAGGGACCAAAAGATTGACTGGGCTATGCGGTTGACTCGAGTAGGCACAACAGGTTGTATTCGAGGCCTACCTGGTTGGTGAAGGCGCCAAAGAATGGAGCCAGCGCACTCGATACCGAGAAGAGCGCCCCGGGTGGTATCCGGCTTGCGTATGTCGCCGTGGGCACTCCCCCTCTGCCCTGTTGGCTCCTCACTTTGGCGGAGGCTTATCGGAAATCAGATAACCTATGGTTCATGGCAACGGCAACTTCTGAGATCACGGAACTCGAAAGGCAGATTTTCGAACTCAAAACAAGGCTTTGGAAGCTGCGCAAGGAGAACAAGAGCAATGAAGTGACCAACTACATGTTCTCGACCATGGATGGCGAAAAGTCCTTGAAAGAGCTCTTTGCAGGAAAAAACAAGCTGCTATTGATTCATAACATGGGTCAGGGGTGTCGTTATTGCACACTGTGGGCCGACGGGATCAATGGTCTGCTTACGCATCTGGAATCGGTAATGTCCATAGTCCTGGTCTCTAAAGATAAGCCAGAACTACAGAGACGATTTGCCAATTCGCGCGGGTGGCGTATCCGTCTTGCCTCCCACTCTGGCGGCGACTATATACGCGACCAAACAGTTAAGAAAGACGCTGACAACATGCCAGGTGCCGTCGTTTATGAACTGGATGGTGAAACGATCCTGCGCAAGAACTCTTGCGTGTTCGGCCCCGGAGATCTCTACTGCATCATGTGGAGCCTGCTTGGCCTGGCCGGAATCAATGAGGCTGAATGGACGCCACAATACTCCTATTGGCAACGTCCTGCCCGGCTTGACGACGGTGGTCTGAACATACTTGAGCCTGATTACCTGTAAGCCCCAGCCAAAATTAAAAACCGGTAGTGCAGAGCTTCTGTGTTTTTTGTCAAGTTCAATTGCAGGAAGCAATGTTTGGATGCGTTTTCCGTGGGGTCTACAGGCAGCGTAGCCGCAACTGACCGTGGAGCACACGGCACACGCTTGCAACGTGCGGGACAGAGCGGTGAGAGTCATGGGACTACCTCGGTCGAGGGGGATTCGGCCTGCAAATAGCGGTCGTCACGGAGCATGGCTTTGACGAGCTTGATCAGCTTGCTCATGGCGACAACGAGAGCGACCTTATGCTCTTTTTCCTTGTCGCTCAGGCACTCAAGTTTGCCAAGGAATCTTCCTTTTGAAGGTCAGATATTAAGTTAAGAGGCTGGGATGCCTGCTACTGTGGACGGTCTGTGCTTGGTCGATACGTAGTAATTTGTACCCATCAGGGCGCGGTCAAGCGCAAGCATTTGGACTAAATACTTGGATGAGTTCAGATTTTGCATCAACCGGTGAGGGCCACACTCGCGAGGCAAGCTCTTCTACTGGTGGCTCCGACAGGCGGTCGTAATAGTTCCGGTCCCTCTAAATAGATGGTCGTAGGGGCGGATCCGGCCAGCGACTCAACTGCATCCAGTGACCTGCAGGAGAAGCCGCATAACCCAGAAGATTGATTCTGGAAAAGTGTTACTGAACAGATGTACTGGATCCGCCGATTTCAAATTCATCAATGATTCGGCGCCTATCAGCATAACCTTCCTGCTGGAAATGCCACCACTCGATCTTCGACTCACCCAGTTTCCAGCAGAGAAATACTTCTTCTCCGTCCAGTAAGGCTGGAAAATCAAGAAGTCCGATGTCAAGGTCCTTGACAAGACAGCCACTGCTTTGAATTCGGGTGATGGTTTCCTCAATCGAATGAATCAGTGAGATACGCTGCATTTTCTTGCGTGCAATTTCATCCGGGTTGATTTCGCAGCCTCCCAGCACGTTAATTCGTGCCGTGAGTTCCTGCATCTCGGAGTCGATTTCGCCTACTTCAACCTTGGCATTGATAGCGGCCTCAAGCCACTCCCGGATTGACGGGAGCAGGCTTTCAGCTTCCTGAAGTGTAAAATATCTGGACATCCCGCGAGGATTTGCCGTCTTGCAGGAAGTACTTCAAACAAGCTATCGAAGTCCCTGTAACGACTCTAAGTATGATAGCAATCTTTGTCGAAAATCGAGAAGAACAGGTGTGTTGAAGAACAGGTATATTTGTGTCCAGCCTTGAAGCAGCTTGATGGGAGGCCGTTTATGCTGCTTCCCAACTGGTGCTTGTCAGGCGTCAGTGTTGTCTTCCATAGCGCCCTGACCAGGTGCCTTGGCATCCAAGGAATCCTGCATGGTTTGCCTAACTCGTTGCATTAACTCAAGGCGGTTCTTATCATCCAGACCCGCTGTCTCTACTGGCTGATGAAACACAAGTTTTATCTCGCCGGGTTGGACGAAACTCTTGCCTTTGGGCATCAGGCTGGTTGCTCCATGGACTGTGATCGGAACAATGGGAATCCCTGTTTCTATTGAGATCTGGAACGGTCCAGGACGGAACGGCAGGAGTTCTTCAGCCTGGTTTCTTGTACCCTCAGGAAAAACAAGCAGTGAGATTCCCTTGCGCATGGTCTGGGCAGCTTGCTCAAGCGCCTGCTTCCTGGAATTGGGGGCTCTCCTCTCAACACCAATAAATCCCCCCAGGTTCATCGCAAAACCCAGGAATGGAACCTTTGTAAGTTCCTTCTTGATGATGGCCGCGATCCGGGGCAGGACAGAGAAAAGGGCTACTGGTTCGACATTGCTCACATGATTGGCCACGAATAAAGCAACGGGATGTTGATAGGCGTATTCAAGGTTTTCAACTCGAACCCTGACACCGGCAAGACGTAGTCCTATGCGACAACCCTGCCTGGCAATCCAGTAGATTGGTCGAATGGACCTGATCAACCAGGTAACCGGAACAAAGACCAGTACGCTGACAAGAACATAAATTGTCAGAAATGGGTAGAGCAGCAGGATGGAGCGCCACATATAGCGTGTTTGTCATCAGATTGTGGCATATTGATCATGGGCTCAATTTTGGGCAACAAGAATATGCCGCTCGAAACGATACAGGGTTATAAAGTTACCTTAGTACAAGTTTATTGAGTATGACCACGACATTGGAACCTAGCGCACTTCACCTGCCATAGTGAGGGCAGATTTGCAGTTGCCTCCTGTTGGTTCGGTCTTCGGAACTTGAATGCAAAGCATTAAGAATAAAGGATGTTACATTATTCGATATACTGAACGCCGAGAACAGGATGTCTGATAACCATGCATAGCGCAAAGGCTCCGAATCATTTTGAAAAACAGGGTGCCGACTTTGCTCAATGCCTTATTGCGAAGCTTTCGGAACCAGTTGTGTTCACTGCAAGCTACTGGCATGCCGGGTTGCAACATCCTGAGGCAGTGAATAGAACGACGGGATTGGAGGTTTTTTGATGAGATTTAATTACACGGGGCGAATGGTTGCACTTTCTGAACGGGAGCAAGGCAAGCTGGATCGGAAAGTTCAGAAGATTCACCGCATACTGGGTAATCCTGGCGGGATGAGTGCCAATGTGCACTTGTCGAAAGAGCGACACCTTTGTAAAGCAGAAGTGACATTACGTGCACTTCGCCACACCTTGGTTGTGGCGGGTAGTGGTGATTCCACTTTTATCGCTATGAACGCAGCACTTGAAAAGCTGGAAAAGCAGGTCTTGCGCAATAAGCACAAGCTCATCGACATTCGCCGTCCCGGAAAGCAGCGCGACGAACCTTCTGCCGTAGTTGCAGATGTCATGACAAATCCCATGGGACAGTACTCTGATGAGGGTGCCAGCAATCAGCAGGTCAACTCTCGAATTGTTCGTAGTAATACCATTGAACAGAAGCCAATAACTTTGGAGGAAGCACTTTTGAAACTGGAAAACCCCGCAAGGGATTTTGTTTCTTATCGTGATGCGGACAATGGTCGGGTCCAGGTGTTGGTGCGTCTTCGTAACGGTGAAGTGGAACTAGTTGAAGGTGGGTGAGTATGCCTACAGAACCTGCTGTTTCCCGGCTTCCCGGCGATTCACGCCTAGTGATCCTGACTGGTTACAGTGGGTCAGGGAAGGGGACTGCCCTGAAAGCGCTGGAAGACATTGGATATTACCCTGTTGATAATCTCCCCGTTGACTTGATCCAGCCATTTGCGGACATGTGCCGCAACTCAACTGAAATCGGACAATCCGTGTTGGTTGTGGATATCCGTGAACGAGAATCACTCGCTCGATTCCCTACTATCTACAAAAAAATCAGTCAGCAGACCCAGACCACTCTGCTTTTCCTGGAAGCATCGGACAACGTACTCCAGCGGCGTTTTAGTGAAACCCGTCGGCCTCATCCAGTAGGGAGTGGGTCGGTACTTGAAAGCATCGCAGAGGAAAGAACGCTGCTCCAGCCAATCCAGCAACTGGCCGATACAATCCTGGATACATCGCGATATAACGTGCATGAGTTACGCCGAAAAGTATATGGGCTTTTTGGTAGCTCGATTGAGACTCCCAGGCTGCTGCTTACAGTTGGCAGTTTCGGATTCAAGTACGGGGTGCCTATTGACAGTGACCTGATCCTGGATGTTCGCTTCCTGCCCAATCCCAATTACGAACCCAGCTACCGCAACAAGACCGGCAAGGATCCCGAGGTGGCCGCGTTCATTCAAAAGTATCCTCAGACAGAACAGTTTCAAAAGAAGGTGCTGGACCTGCTTGGATTCCTCCTGCCGCACTACGCAGAGGAAGGGAAAAGTTATTTATCGGTTTATTTTGGCTGCACTGGTGGACGACATAGATCCGTCTATCTTGCAGATTCTATTGCAGCCAAATTGTCAGGTTCCGATTATAAACTGAGTGTCCAGCACCGCGACATAGAGAAGGAGTACTGAACAACCTGTGGTCGTCAGACTTCTACTATGTCTGCTTCGGTCTTGATGTCGATTGATCCCTTGACGCTAACTGCAGCAGGGCATTTATTTATGTGTGTATCAAGTGCCCTTTGTGCTCGATCACGAGTACCTTCGGGAATTGTCAGGTAGTAATGCACACGGATGCATGTGATGCGCATCACTCCATCCACACTCTCAATGTCACCCTCGACATCGCTATACACTTTTTCGGGGTGATTCGGAATTTTACGGACTGCCAGTGCCCCTGACAGAGTGCCGGTCAGTCAACCACCAACGGCAGCAATCATGTGATCAAGCGTTGAGGGCAGTTCCCGATCAGGTTCCATGCCGTAAAAATGCTTGATGCCGCCGTGTACTCCAAACTCGATTGGTTCTTCGAATCCCTCGACCAGCGCCCGTCTCTCAGGGGGTTTGTCCTGGTAGATGCGAATCCTGGATGTATGGATGAGTTTGCTCATATGAATAGTTTAGCCAGAACAACATGCGATCGTCTGGAGTACTTCTCGAATCAAGGGATGGCAGTTGCCTCATCCAGATGGCGAATGCATCAGCGGACCATGCCATCAGGCTAAGCCTGCTACTCCTTGGCGGTATCGGGATGATTGACCATCCAGCTTTTGATTGACATGATGTTGCGCTTGAGAATCTCCTGCTGCACCCCTTTATTCCCCCTCAGGTAAACGGTCATATCGGAGTCATAGGCTGGTTCGGATTCGAGCTTTTGCCCAATATCTCCTGTTTCCCTGATCCACTCATCAAGTGTTCCCCGTAACTGTACAAGAGTGCCACGGTGTGCGGGATCCACAGCCAGGTTTTTCATTTCCCAGCGATCTTCCTGCAAGTCATACAGCTCTTCCCTTGGCCTTCGTGCATAGAACATATGGTCGATTTCAGCCGAGAGCTTGCCTTGCTCGTGCAGCTCATGAAGTGTCTGGATAATCATCTTGCTGTCCTTGTAGCGGTTGGCTTGCAAGTGGGGCAGTTCCGGCAGGTAGTTCCTGATGTACTTGTATCGTTTTGTCCGAACGCTCCGCATGTGCTCAACGGTCTCATCGCAACGATCACGTGCCGAGACGACATACTCCCGTGGCTGGGCATGTTCACCGAAGAGTGGCCTACCTTCCATCTCACCGGGCACTTCAAGGCCTGCAAAGTCGAGTGTCGAAGCCGTGATGTCGATATGTGCGACCAAGTCTTCGCGAACCAGTCCGGGTTCTATTCTTCCTGGAGCATGCACGATCAATGGAATCTTGGTGCCTTCTTCGCTCAGGAACTGTTTGCCGCGAGCATGGCTAACTCCATGGTCAGTCAGGAAGAAGACAACTGTGTTTTGTTTAATACCTTCCCTTTTCAGCCGGTCCATGACTTGTCCGACCTCCCAGTCAACATGTTCGATGGATTCAAGGTATTGCGCCCAGTCTTTCCTCAGCTTGGGATGATCCGGGTAGTAGGGGGGCAGGGTTACCTTTTCCGGATCAATACCTATTGTCTGCACATTGGAAATTGGCTCAAGTGTTTTCTGGTTTCGGAACTTCCCTCCGCGCAGATGTACTTGTGCAAAGAACGGCTGCCCTTCGGTACGACCAGACCAATCTGCACCATCGTATAAATCGGGGCTGTAGACGAAGTTGTAATCCGTCTTGCCCTTGGCAATCGACGCATCGGTCTGCATCCTGCCGTTGGACACGTAATAACCCGCCTCACGGAGTATTTCGGGGATTGGCCTGACCATTGTTGGCAGGTGAATTTTTCGCTCTCCACGTCCGCTGCGGTGGTTGTGTGCCCCGATGGATGTCTGGTACATCCCGGTGATGATGGCTGAGCGCGAAGGTGAGCATACAGGCGCTGTGACAAATGCCCGGGTGAACTTCGCCCCCTCGGCAGACAACCTGTCAACATGGGGCGTCTTTGCAAGCGTCTCTCCATAAGATCCAAAGTGATCTGACTGGTCTTCAGCAATGATCCAGATGATATTCGGTTGATTGCCACTGGCTTGAACTGCCAGCGGGAACAGAATTAGCGAAGTGCAAAGTAGTCTGAACATGACAACACTATTATGCCGTCTCAATAACAACTCCGATAGCAGGTGTTAAAGGTTTTCGGCCTCGTGCCCCAGAAGAAAAAAGGATTCAAGCACCTCAATAAGTGCGCCATAGTAGTCTTGCGGTCTTGTGATCGTATAGGTCTTGATGCCACAAGACTTCAAGACACGACTGAGTGCACCCTGCCAGGGGTAGCTCAGCGGATTCTGGTCGAAAACAAACTGGATCAATTGTGGAGTTGGACCGTCCCATACCAGATTGAGTTCAGCAATCCGGGCTTCGCGGTCGATCTTGGGTCCGATGATTACGACTGTATCCGGTGTTTTTCCTCCCGGGTGAAGTGCACCGTTAAGTACATCTGCCATGAAACGGCCTCCGCTTTCTGGATCAGTGAGCGTAGCAGCATCAATCAGTCCGGGTTGCATGGATTCCACAGCCTTTCCAAGGGCTGCAAAGTCGAGCCGGGTATTCTGCTCTGATTTGTAGACAATTTTCTGATTCGTGGCATTGAAGGCAGTCAGGCTGAAGAGTCCAAAGCCCGGTTCCCGATGTAGCGTTCGTAACATTGCAATGATGCTCTGCAGTTCATAGTTACTGAGCTTGAATTTCAGCTGGTCAACAGGAGCCAGGTTCAGTAGAAGCGACACATGAAGCAACTCCTTTTCGTTTGCCTTGCGCACAACTGGGGGTTCCTCAGCAAAGATGTCCTGCTTGTAGGGGGAGATGTCATTCTCGGCAGGAGCTGTAGCCAATGGCTCAGTATCTGTAGTCAGATTGATCTCTGTTTTCCAGTGAGCCGAGCAGACACGGCCCATACGATCGCGCATCATCCAGTCAACCTTGTATCGACCTGGACCCAGAACATAGCGTCCGGGCAGTACGACTTCTCCTTGCTGTTCATCACTGAGTGGAGGGACTTGAAAATTTTGTTGAAAATACACCGGATCTGCTTTTTCATCATCCTGGGCATGGATGCGGAACAGGACCTGCAGGTTATCCCCTTGCACCGCAACTGCTTCCATTGGCAAGTGTATTAGATATCCAATCTGGTATTTCAGTTCGAAATCCAGTTGCGGTTTGAGAGGCACGACACGACAATTCAAGTCATCTCTATTTAGCGGGGAGGACAGGATTGCCCGGTCACTGATCATCAGGCGTGGAGGGCTTCCAGGAGACAACTCAAGTAACTGCTGTGCAGGCAGAACACTGGATCCAACCAGTATGCACAGCAATAGCAGCCTACAGGAAGTCATGGAATATACAAAAGTAACATTTGACCATTGCCCCATAGGGAGTATTGGGCTGTTTTTAATACAGCAGAGTGACATTTTGTGAGGATATGTTGATGGCAATGTAAAGCAACCGGAAGCACAACCACGAAGGTGTCACTCTGATCCAGATCATGAAAATGTTCCCTGATGACGCGTCGGCCGAGAAATAGTGTGCAGAATGCCACTGGCCTGAGGGTGTGTATAGTGGCGATTGCGACTCGACCAATGTTCATTGCAGTGCTATTCACCATTCCATCACCTAGCAGTGCCGCGACTGCAAGAAATTCTTTTCCATGAAAACAGGTACTACACGCAAGGCTCCAAACTCGGATACCAGTTATGGGCCATTGCGGTATAGCTGCTGGTGAAGAATCCCAAAAGTGTATTCAGCATGAAGCTTCACCGAGACCCGGGCATCACCCAAAAATTCGTATGTCATCCCCGGAATGCCCCGGAGCGGCGCATTGCTCGCACCATGACGCTTCACATCACCGTTGTCGGAGGTGAATCAGAACCACATGAGACGCAAACCGTGCCGGAAGCGCGGCCAGCGTCCCGCGAGCAGCCAGACACAACGTTGCAGCGTCAGCCGTTACGCGGCTCACGTGGTGGTCTGCGAGGAGGCTCCTCGAAATTCTTGCCAGAGCCTTCGTAGAGTCGACGCGGCTCCGGGGCAGGCAGGATTCGCTGTCCGTGCGGATCATAGGCGATCAACCGACCGCTACGGTAAGAGTCGACGCCGAGTCGGATAGCCGTCATGACCTGGTAGCCGAAACGGGCGTCGAAGACGGGTTTGGCGCGGCTGCGCATGCAGCTGAGGAAGTCCGCGATATGATCCGCACTGACATTTCTCTGCTCCACCTCAACGTGCAAGACGTCCTCGCCTGTCGCCTCCCGGAATTTGGACGCGAACTGGTACTCGGGTATGACCTGGATCGCTCCTGGCAGGAACGATATGGCTCCCTCGTGTCCGTAGACCATAGTGGGCATGCCGGTATTACCCGCAGAGGACGCCATCGAGGCTGACAGATTGACGTAGTGACTGCTGTACTCGATGACAGTGGCGTACGTGTCGGGCACCTCGCGCTCACGGTGAACATAGATACCGCCGTGACCGCTGACGCGCTGCGGGAATTCCTTGCCCATCATCAGCATGAGAGGAGCGAGCCGGTGGTAGAAGAGATCGGTGGCAATGCCGCCGGAGTAATCCCAGTACTTGCGCCACCTGAAGAATCGCTCGGCGCTGAAGGACCGCGCCGGAGCAGTGCCGATGAAGCGGTCCCAGTCGATATTGTCGGGCGTGCCCTCGGCGTCGATGGTGTAGTTCCACTCGCCGTAGAGCGAATTGCGGCAGTAGGTGTTCTGAGCCCACAGAACCGGTCCGATCCAGCCCCGCTCGATCACCTTCAGCGCCTCGTGGTAGCGCCTGTCGGACAAGTGCTGGCTGCCCACCTGGAGAACGCGCCCAGTCCGCTCGACAACCTCGGTGATGCGGCGGGCCTCTTCGATGGTGTATGTCATCGGCTTCTCAAGGTAGACATCCTTGCCCGCGGCTAACGCGTCCAGCGCCATCGTGGAGTGCCAATGGTCCGGCGTGGCGATCCACACTGCGTCGATGTCAGAACGTGCCAGCAACTCCCGGTAATCGACGTAGCTGTGTTTTGGTTTGAGCTCGGCAAGCGTCAGTGCCTCGTCGCGCCGCTTGCGGTAGATGTCGCTGATTGCAGCAATGCGGATGTCACCTTCTTCATGGCTGCGTCTGAGAAGCATCCGCAGATGACCACCCCCCTTCGATCCGACTCCAATCATGCCGACATTGATCCTGTCGTTGGCACCGAGAATTCTGGAAGCTGCGGGTGCGGCAGCTAGAGTCGGCACTGCAGCGACGTTCGCGAGGAATCCTCGTCTTGAAGCGCGTGTAGAAACCATTATTGTCCTCCTGTGGGAGCGGTCCCAGCCATGAAGGCTGGTACGCCTCGCTCCTGCACTTGTACTATACAGCCAAGTCGTGGGTTACGTCCTGACCCACTAGCCGGATTATTCACGATGATACTTTCCATGACCATAAAAAGCTAGTGCAATGTTTTACAGCAGTAACTTAGTGCCTGTGCCAAAACCCTCGCATTTGGCCGCGGGCGCAACGTGTGACGAGTTTCCAGTTCCCTGGATGGCTGGAAATCTTAACCATAGTTCGTCATATTGAAGTAATCTATTCTTGTAACTGATTGAAAACACGTCGGTTCCAGGATACAGATCTGACCAATTGGCACTACTTTTTACAGATTCTGTTACTTGGCTACACGGCTTTTGCGGCGATGAATACGCGGTTCTACACCGGCGGCCCGGGAGATCATTGTAACTTTCGCTAGCGGACGGACATCCTGGCGGTTGACAAGCAGAGCACCATTCACCTGACGAACGGTAGTGGTGATGCGTACCCAGGAACGCATCCGAGTGCGGATCGATTGCCAGCTCAGGTTGATGCCTTGGGCTTTGAGGCGGGTCCGGATCAGATGCACCCCATGGCATGCCAGAACGGTGATGAAAAGGTGGCTTGAGATACGACTGTCCTTGCTATGCCAGATCGGGCGCAGGCCCAATTCAGGTTTCAAGGACCGGAACGTTGCCTCAATTTCAGTGAGCCTCCAATAGGCTCGCAGGATCCGCTCCAGATTCCAGTCGCTATGGCTGGTGCGTAGCACATAGGAGCCGACCCCGGCAGCGGCATCATCGTATAGTTGCTTGCGGGAAAAGGTGACTGTGGAGGCTTTGGTCCCGACCCCCCTGGTAGCGCTGCCCTTGGTGGTAGCGTCCTTGGTGACCCGGACGTCATACTGCCGCGATACTTTCGGGTAGCGCTGCATGATGCGCCCAATACTCTGCTGGACCCGGTCATAGTTTTTCAGGAACCCTGGCTTGGAAAGGCCGTCGTGGAGGTGTTGCAGGGCAGCCTCGAATTGCTGACGGTTTTTCTTAAGAATGGCGTTCGCGGTGATCTTCTTGCCTGCGCTTACTGCATAGAGCCGTGCTTCGTCGTCTTTGCTGGCGAGTTTCCAGGCCTGTACCTGCTGACCAGCACTGGTGGTGAGTGTAAGTTCGGCTACGCCCTCGGGTGGCTGCGGTTGGCCTTCCCGACTGACACAAATCCAGTTATAGTGCTGTTGCCGTAGCCAAGTGAGATTCTCTGCGGTGGCAATACCCGCATCCATGATCACGGTGGGCTTCGCACTACTGTCCTCGCAGACTGCCTCAAGTCGGCCCATAGCGTCCTGCAAGGTGCCTGGTTCAGAGATATTGCCGGGCAGGATCTCGCAGCTACGCGGGAAGCCTGCCCCATCAAGCAGCAGTGCCAAGCTGACCAGCGGACAGTCATTGCGCTTCTGCTTCGAGCGTCCGAAGCGCCGTAGCGTGTCATTGGGCCGAGCGGTGTAGAAAGTATTGGAAAGATCATAGAAAACAATTGTGTCGGGAATGTCCAGCAGCAGCCGTTCCCGTAGGAACAGCCCCTGCTGGAGGGATTGGCGGTGCTTCCACAGCAGATCATTTATACGGTAGAGCTTGGATAAAGAGATGCCTGTACCGCCGTCAAGAGCAAGCAACTCCAGTGTTGTGCTGTCATCCTGCAGCCAACGGAGTGCCTCGCGCTCGCTGGAAGGATTGATCATTTTCGCCACCACCAGTGCCACGGCAAGGCGGCTGTCACGAGCACTTGCACCCAAGCTCCGCAGCAGCTCCTGGAAGCCAAGTTCTTCCAAGGCCTGCAAGCAAATCCGCTCGCAGCCTACCGAACGGGAGTCCTCCTGGTCCAGCGTGTCAAGATCAACAGTCGCGCTCCTGTCGTCCCGTGCTGTATCTGCCTGTCTGCCGGGTTGGAATCCACGAGCATGCAGTCTGCGGACAAGATCCTCCGCGGCTGCCATAATGAACCAAGGAAGCAGTGGCGCATGCCTGATACCGAGCCGTCGATCGGGACTCGCGAAATCGTGATCGCTGTGGGGCGGCCAGCTTGCGGCCTTGCGGCGATACTTCTTCTGGTTGCTTCTCTTCGCGGCAGCCCGCCCATAGAGGTCCCGTTCCTTTGGTTCCGTAGCTTCAGGTTGATTGTGTGTGAAGAAGAACCTGACGGCTGATGGGCTCGATCCAGCTGCGATCACGTCGGCAGGCGAAGCGAACTCAAGGACGATCCTGCCCTCTGCGTCGATGCTGGAAGGCCGCTGCGAGTAGAGGAATCGCCGGTCGGCATCCGTTAGCCCGCCGCTGGTCTTCAGGGACTCGATGCCCTTGACGTACGCGATCTGGGCGGCGACCCTCGCCTGCTTCGGCGACGGCTTGGTGGAATGGGTTTGCAAGGCAGCCTCCTTGGCTGCCTGGCCACAACATGTTCCCTACCCGTGCTCGAAGCACAACATGTAGTTACTTTAGTTCGAAATAAAGTCACGGGATGAGTGACACGACACGACAATTCAAGTCATCTCGATTTAGTGGGGAAGACAGGATCGCCCGGTCACTGGTTATCAGGCGTGGAGAGCTTCCGGGAGATAACTCAAGTAACTGCTGTGCAGGCAGGACCCAAGACCCAGCCAGGATGTACATTAATAGCAGCCTTCAGGTATTCCTAAAATTTTCAAACCACTACTGCTGGTAGTGAGCAAGCTGCTGTGATTGCTTCGACTGCTCTCTCACAGTCAGATCGATCAAGGTCGCGGTGAGTCACCATACGGATGCGGCCCGGACGCAACCCTAATGCCAACACTCCGGATTCCTTGAGTGCTCCCAGGAATTCTTCGTTGGTTAGACCCGTTGCGGTGATGTCAAAGAAGACGATATTGGTTTCCACACTTGCAAGGTCCAATCCAATGCTAGGGATTTGTGAGAGAGATAGTGCCAGATACCTGGCGTTGTCATGAGCTTCAGGAATCGTTTTCGGTCCCTGCTCCAGGGCAACTATCCCTGCAGCTGCCAGGATTCCTGCCTGCCTCATGCCGCCACCTAGTGCCTTGCGTACGAGTCTCGCTTCGGCAATAAATGCACTGCTGCCAGCAAGCATTGATCCGACCGGTGCTCCCAACCCCTTGGAGAGGCAGAACATTACGGAGTCAACGGGTGATGCAACTTCATTGACCGGGACTCCAAGGGCAGTTGCTGCATGGAATATGCGGGCACCGTCCATGTGGACAGGGACACCGGCTGCATGAGATCTGGTGCAAATCTCTTCAACTGCTTGCTGCTTGTAAACCCTGCCTCCTGCAGCATTGTGTGTGTTTTCGAGTTCAATCAGCCCAGTGCCCTTGAAATGATCCGAACTGGATCGGAGTTGACTGCTGATCAGGTCCCAGTTGAGCAACCCATCCTGGGTGGAGATTGTCCGAGACAGGCACCCCGACAGGCGTGCCAGCATACCCATTTCGTAGAGCATGATGTGTGCGTTCTGATCACAGATCACTTCCTGTCCCGGTGAAGTATGTACGGCAACTGCAATCTGGTTGCCCATCGTTCCCGATGGAATGAGTACAGCCGCCTCTTTGCCGATAATTTCTGCTGCTTGTTCCTCAAGCTTGTTTACGGTTGGATCTTCACCGAAGACATCATCGCCAACCTCTGCCTTGAATATGGCAAGGCGCATCTCCTCGTTTGGAACGGTCACAGTATCGCTACGTAGATCTACGGGTTTCATGTTCAGTGATGGGTTGGCAGGTAACACGTGGTTGAAGCTTGATGATGCAAGTCGATAAATAGCGCGCTACGTATTAAAGGCCTCGTTTAAAACAATATCGAACAAACAGCCTTTTTGGCGATTTGGTTTGAGAATTAACTAAAGCTGGAATGACCACTCGCGCACAGCCCCTGGCTGTAACCACTTGCGGATACCTGCACTTTGACAATCCCGCCAGTAGGAAGGCCATTTGATCAGTTCCGGATTCCAGGGAATCTTTTGCTGGTCTTCCAGTGACATCTGCTGGTAAAGCTCGCGGATGTTGCAGGATTCAAAAACGTATCGATTATCAAGAATGAATGGAAGGTACTGCTCGAACGTCTGTTGGTGAAACCCAAGTTGAAGCTCAACAAGCCGCAGGTTCGCAGTACGCTTGCCAAGTCCCAGAGTTTTCAGAAGCCTACGCCCGCGCCGAATCCTGCGATGCATTAGTTGGCGTCGTTCTTCTGCCTGGGCAGCATTAAGAAAACGCAGTCGTGGGAAGGGATCGAGCCAGTTAATCCTTGAGCCCGAACCTTTTTTCCTTGCTTCCGATACCAGCAGCTTGATCAGATCTTCCAGTGGGTATGGATTTACGTCAGAGCTAGCCAGTTGATACACCTGTCTTGCTCGTCCTGCAAGCAATTTGCCACTCACGGCCAGTGTCGCTGCAGCAATCAGGTCAACAGGTACAACTTCCAACGACAGGTCACGGCGTGCTGGCCAGTCCATCAAGCCTCCCATTGCCATCAACACAAGAGGGGCAGCTGTGCGACCACCCTCAATCCAGCCCGGAAATGGAAAACGCAGTGAGCTTTCAACAATCGCAGGTCGTACGATGGCGTATTGCACATCATCCTGTGCAGCCAGGATCTGCTCACCAAGGCTTTTCGAGTAGGTGTAAGTATTCACCCATCCCCAGCGTGACGAGCGGCTACGGCCAAGTTCGACTAGTGCTTTGGTGCGTTTTGCTCCCTCAAGCCCTTTGGCTCCTCTTGCCACCGCTTCGCGACATTCTGCAAGCTCGTCACTGGCTGAGAATCGCTTGTCATCCTGTCCTGTACGTCGTGGGTAAAAGCCAGGTATGGGTTCTGTTTCCTCGATCAGGCCGTTTGCTTCTCCTGCGACATAGCATGTCGAAACATGCACAAGCCTGGCATTGAGCTGCCTGCAAAATTGAATCAGTTGCTCGATGGAAGTGACATTGGCGTCCAGCGATTGATCAAGCGGAGGGAAAAACTCCACCAGTCCCGCACAGTTGATGACCAATCCTATTTTGCCCTTCAGATCCTGGACCTGGTTAGTTCCAAGTCCTACATCAATCTGGGCAGCATCACCTGAAAGGACTTTCACACGATGCAACACGCTGTCCCTGCCGTATCGCTGAACCAAAGGCTGGAAAGGAGGTGAGTCAAGAACTTCCTTTTCAACCCTTTCCTCGGCTCCAAGCCCTTTTCTTGTACGGATCAGGATGTGGATGCATGGGACCCCAGGGAAGCGATCCAGTAGCATTGCAAGGATTACCTTGCCTAGGAACCCGTTGGCTCCTATCAGCAGGATGCCTTTTTCACAGAAGTTGTTTTCAAGTTCAGTCAATGTTGGAATTGCATTCAGCTAGATTGCGGGGATTCAGGATATCGGTTGTTTCAGGATGGGCAAGGAATTCTTGTATGTTTTTTAATTGCTGGCTGTAGATTCAATTAGATCATCCAGTGGCATCGCGTAAAGTGTCGGCAACCCCTCCCTGTCCGTCACAAAATACAGCCACTCACTGTCAGGAGATAGAGCCGGACTCGGAACTGCAGCAAGGGGATCCATGCGATCCGTCCCTGCTACCGGAAATGACTTGAAGCTGCTTTGATGTTCACACAACGTGATTTCGCGTTGCATCTTCGGGAAAAGAACGTACATATTGGGGCCGGATGGCCGCCTGCTAGCACCTACGATTGCCGAACTGTCCGAGTTTTCCCGGAACCATCCAAAAGCAGAGCAGGGAGTCTCAATCGACTCTTGCCTGGTTTCGGGCACAAGATTGCAAATATTGGCACTCCAGCGCCGTACATCTGGATAGTTGATATAGCGCAGGCGTGAGCCGTCTGTACTCCAGCGCTCTTGCATGATCTTCTCTTTTGCCTGTGTTGGGCGAACACTGGCCTTTTCGGAGCCATCAAGATTGATCAACTGCAAGCGGTTCCTCACCCTGTTGCTGGGACCCTCACGGATGTAAAGTAACTGCGACCTGCCAGGACGGAACAGCACAGTCGAGAGCCAACGGCGTTCTTCAGTGGCGACCCAGTTGTGGATTCGCGATGATTGACTTGAGAGATCTATGACACGCACCCGGCAGAGAGGTCTGCTCTCAAACAGTAGTCTTGGTGACGATTGCCAGTCCGACTCCTTCATCTCAATGAGGGCAGCATGTCGATTGTCAGAAGAGATAGCTATCTCACCGGGGAACATCCATTCATCGGGGCAAGTGTAGAGAGTCTTCAGGTTGCCACCATCAATGTTTGCCTGATGCAATGCCTTGCCCTGAAGAAAGAAGAACCCACGATCATTTGGCTGAAGGTGGGCAGCATATGGATGTACTCCTGGTCCATCTGTCAGTTGAACAAGGCGGTCGCGCTTAAGTTCCAGGCGATACAGTTGCCTTGTGCCGGTATGTTCAGCTGCCAGTAGGAGGAAAGAGTTGTTATGAGCGATGAAGCGGTGTTGATATTGCGGCAAGTGATGAAGTACTGCCGGGTTAGTCAACCGGAACATCTTCCTTTCGGTTAACGGATCGTCGAATGGGGTTCGGGGGGCAGGGATGCGGTCACCCCTCCCTGCAAACAGACTTGGCGCTGCAAGCGTAGAAGTGATAAATAAACGACGGCTCTGGAGCCGCATCAGTCTGTCATGTTAACAGTAGTGAGTCTAGGCTCTCGGGGTGGTTGCCTTGTACTTGCTGATCCCAATCAATGAAGTCAATGATTGCAATAACAGCTGCATCAATGGGAGATTTGCTGCGCTTAATAGCAGTCATAGCTGCCCAGCCATCCATGGTCAGCAATACTGTGTCCCCGATTCCAGCATCCAGAACATCAACGGCTATATAGGCCGGACCATGCTCCAGCCCTTGACGGTCAATCTCCCGAACGGTCAACAGCTTGAGGCCTTCGTGGCTTGGATGTTTTCGCGTTGCAACAACTTCGCCAATCACCTTACTGATGATCATGGCTTCTTCCTGTCAATGTTATCCACAATACCCGTGATGCTGGCATCACTGGGAACTTGGGGATCAAACGCAAAACACGCTTCCCTGCGCCCGGACCAATAGACAACCTCACCAGCTCCAGCGCCCACGGCATCAAGTGCAATAAGCGGTGTCCCGGAATCGAAGCCATCGGTATCCATTGGCTGGATAAACATGAACTTGCGAGCTTCCAGTTGGGGGTCCTTGTGGGCCGAGGTGACGTTGCCTATAACGCGTGCCAGTCTCATCAACTGCTCCAGTCTGTCAGATTGATATCGTCTACGATCCCGACAATGGCTGTATCAACCGGGGTTTCCTGCAAACCCGAGGCCATGCGTGCGGAACTGCCTGCAACAGAAATCACTATGTCCTGAGTTCCTGCACCAACTGTGTCCAGTGCGACGATGTAGCTGTCGCGGGGTTTACCGTCAGGAGTCAGGTGCTGCAGGATGAGCAGCTTTTGCCCTTCCAGCCTGGGATCCTTGCGCGTGGCAACGATGTTTCCGACAACTCGCGCCAATGTCATTGTGCGCAGTATCTCCGGTTTACACGGCGGGGTTGTTTAACCCTTTCCATCCGGTGTGATGTCGAAAATGTTGTTTAGATTGTCATGCGGCCTTGGAATCACATGTACGGAAATCAATTCGCCAACGCGACGGGCAGCTGCAGCACCTGCATCGGTGGCGGCCTTGACGGCAGCAACATCGCCACGCATCAGCACGGTGACATAACCGGAGCCGATTTTTTCCCAGCCAACAAGCGTAACGTTTGCAGCCTTGACAGCTGCATCTGCGGACTCTACCATTGCGACAAAACCGCGTGTTTCAATTAGTCCTAGAGCTTCACCCATAAATCTATTGTCCTCCTCTGGCCTTAATGGCCTCTTCCAGTAACTGGATCAATTCTTCCCGGGTAACGTAGAAACCATTCTCTCCACTAGGGGTCGTAGCTGTTGCGTTGCCTGTATCTTCAGCTGTTACCGGGCAGCCTGGCACCAGCGATGCCTTGGACATGACTCCGTAACGCTCCCTTGACTCATATAGCTTATCAACTTCAGCCTTCGGCAGTGCCCGCGCACCGCCCAGCATCTCTGCCACAAAATTGATGCGTGCAAAATGTTCGACAGTTTCCATGCGGAAATAAGCCTGCAGGACAGTGCTGCCATAGCTGACTGCACCATGGTTGCCCAGCAGTAGTGCGTCATACTTCGGGATCAGCGGAAGCATAGGCTCTGTCAAGGCCTCGGTGCCCGGCAGTCCATATGCTGCAAGTGGTACGCAGCCTAGTCCTATCACTACTTCTGGAAGCAAGGCAGTATCCAGTGCCCGCCCAGCGGAAGCGAACCCCGTTGCAGTAGGTGGGTGTGTATGAACGACCGCATCAATATCTTGGCGGAGTTCATAGATTTTCAGGTGCATCATGATTTCCGAAGTGCATTCAAGTCTCCCGGAAACCTTCTTGCCGTCATAGTCAATGATGATGATGTCATCGATAGACATCATGCCCTTGGACACACCAGTAGGTGTGCACATGATGCGCTCATGGTTCAGTCGGACTGATATGTTGCCATCGTTCGCAGCGACCCAGCCCTTTTGAAATACGAGTTTGCCGACTTGTACGATATCGGCTGCATACTCGCGTTCTGTTTTTACCATCTGGTAATTCCAGAGTAATGCGTTGATTGCTTCACTGGCAACCAGTTGCACCTTCATTCATCACTAATAATCTTCGCGAACGTAACGCAAACCGGTGCGTCGACCTCGAACTGATTGTCCATGGAAGTGAGCAAGCCGGAATCACTTTCAATGCGAAACAGAACAATGTTGTCCGAATTCTGGTTCGCTGCCAGCAGGAATTTTCCACTTGGATCAATTGCAAAGTTTCGGGGCCATTCACCCTGTGTAGGCTCCAGTTCAAGCAATGTCAGATGTCCGCTCTGCTGATCGATTTTGTATGCAGCAATTGAGTCGTGACCACGATTTGAACCGTACAGGAAACGTCCGGAGGGATGCAGTGCAATTTCTGCGGTGCTATTTTCACTTTCGTAATCTTCGGGCAATGTGGAAAGCACCTGGATCTCGCTCAACTCACCCGTTTCCGTGTCAAAGGAAAAAGCAGAGACTGTGGATGACAGTTCGTTGATCCCATAGGCGAAATTACCGGAAGGATGCTGCACGAAGTGCCTGGGGCCTGAACCCGGTGTAACGCTTGCGAAGGCAGGTTCATTCGGAGCCAGTACAGCTGTTACCGGGTCAGATTGATAGACCTTTACTTGATCCAGCCCAAGATCTGAGAAAAATGCAAATCGGTTGTCTACTGAAAAATCAGAAGAATGGGCGTGGGGTTCCTTCTGGCGCTCGTGAATGCTGTTTCCTTCATGTTGAAAGAAAGAGGTTGCTTCACCCAAGCTACCGTCATCGTTTACGGGAAACGAGGCGATGTTGCCACCTTGGTAGTTAGCGACTATCAGCATCCTGCCACTGGGATCCACGTTCAAATGGCAAGGCCCCCTACCCTTTGAAGACACCTCGTTGAGTTTGTTCAGTATTCCAGTGCTGTGATCAATTGCGAAAGATGCGACGATTCCCGATCCATCATTTTCGCTGACGGAATACAGGAACCTGCCATTAGGATGCAGTGCCAGGAAGGAAGGGTTGCTGATTGCAGCTGCGAGTCCCTGAGGGGTTGCATCCCCGGTTTCGGTGTTGAACCGGAAGACATAAATACCTTTACTGAGTTCACGAGTGTAGGTGCCGACATACATAAAATATTCAGCAGTGGAAGAACTTGAAGTCATGGGAGCCTCATTTGCGCAGCCTGAGCACATTAGCAAGATTGCGAAGGAAAGAACTGATCGATGGAGCATGCTATTTATCAGAACCTACTTTCAGTCTAGAGATCAATGTAAATTGATATTGCAAGTCTGGATTGTCTTGAGAAGCAGTTGGTCTTCAGGATTGTACATGACCATTCCAGTATGAGTTCGGGAGCAATAACGGGAGCTTTATGGAACTGAGTGTGATCCGTGCTGGCAGTATTCCGGCAACTTCACCATCTACCTGTACAGGGACACTGGAGGGACCATCTGTTTCCAGATCAATCTGATTTGCGTCAATGTGCCTGATGCCGGGCCAGTTCCCTGTTGTCCCGAAAATGATACTAAGCAGGTAGCTGAAGTAGCGAAATTTATTCGTCCCCTTGAAATAGGCAACTTCAAACTGATCTTTTAACAGGTTTGCTCCAGGAGTCACTACAAATCCACCTCCATAACGCCTGCTCTTTGAAACAAGGATCAAGCTGGTCGTTTGTTCCTTTCCCTGCTGTGTGCTATACAAACTGGGGAATCTACGAAAGACTTGGTGGAGCCCGCTGAGCCAGTAAGCAGTCTCACCTATGTGGTGTTTCAATTTCAGGTTAGTGCGTTCAGCAATCCGGGCATCCAGTCCTGCACCACACATCAGAAGAAAGTAGCGACTGTCGTCATTCAAAAACTCGACATGTCCTAATGGGACTTGCTGTGCAGTAAGTGTGGGAAGTTGACTTGCAACCTTGTACGGATCCTGGGACAGCCCAACTTCTCGAACAAAGACATTAGACGTACCGCCAGGCAGTACAAGTAGCTCCATTGAACAATCGGGTACAACCCCCTGGATTACCTCATTAACGGTACCATCGCCACCATATACAGCTAATAGATCACAGCCCTCATTTTGTGCATTGCGGGCCAGTTCTGCAGCATGCTTCGGTGCAGCGGTCTGCACGATTTCGACATCCCGTGCGCTTTGGCGCAAGATATCTCCAATTTCCTCTGGATTTGAACTGGTAGCAACCTTACGGGCTTTAGGATTGCAAATGAGTACGGCCCTTTGAAACCGCATTTAAACTTTTATAATAACAGCGATGCCGTCGGATCCTTCTACGGACTTGTTGCTCGAACGAGCACGGCAAGATGCAGAAAGATTACAAGCTGCAATAAGGTCTCATGAGCACAAATATTACGTGCTGGACCAGCCTGTTATCAGTGACCCTGAGTTTGATGCACTCATGCGGCAACTGCGTACAATCGAGACGCAGTTCAAGGAGCTGGTCACCCCGGATTCCCCAACCCAGAGGGTTGGCGGGGAACCCCGCAAGAATGTTGAAAAGGCAGTACACTCTGCGGCTCTTTTGAGTCTTGACAATGCTTTTAATGATGGAGAACTTCGTGATTTTGATCGCAGGGCAAGGGAAACCATTGGTGTAGAGTCCCTTGACTATGTAGGTGAACTGAAACTTGATGGCGTATCAATGGTGGTGCGTTACACGGACGGGCAGATGCAACTGGCACTAACCCGCGGAGATGGGCAGCAAGGTGAAGTGATTACACCCAATGCCAAAACGATTCGCTCGCTGCCTTTGAGTGTTGACAGGATGACTCTGGATCAATTCGGGATTTCTGACAATTTTGAGATCAGGGGCGAGGTGGTGATGCCCAGGCACTCTTTTGATCTGTTGAATGAATCTCAACGCCAGCAAGAGAAACCATTGTTCGCAAACCCCAGGAATGCTGCAGCCGGTTCTTTGCGCATGCTGAAATCCTCACAGACTGCTGAACGGCGTCTGGACTTTTTTGCATACATGTTTTATGTAGAAGGCTCGGAATACTTTGCTTCGCAATGGGAAGCACTGGAAGCACTGGCAGGGATGGGCTTCAAGGTAAATCCTCACCGGGCGCAGCTCAAGGGGATTGAAGCGTGTGTTGAATTCTGGTCCAGCTGGATGCCAAAGCGTGATTCCCTTCCATATGAAATCGATGGCATGGTGTTCAAGGTTGATGACACTGAGCTGCAACGCCGCTTGGGTGCGACTGCAAAATACCCCCGCTGGGCCATAGCCTGCAAGCCTGGTGCCCAGCAGGTTGAGACTGTTGTGGAAGATATTGATGTCCAGGTTGGGCGAACTGGTGCGATCACTCCCCGAGCTCTTTTAAAGCCAGTGCAGGTTGGGGGTGTCACTGTTTCGAGGGCTACATTACACAACGAGGCTGAGATTGCGCGTCTGGGACTTCAGATTGGTGACAGCGTTTTGATTGAACGCAGTGGAGATGTGATTCCTAAAGTGGTCAGGGTCCTGCGAAAGGGTAATATAAGGCGTTCCTTTCAAATACCATTGCAATGCCCTGTTTGTGGATCTCAGGTTGTTCGCGAGAAAGAAGAGGTTGTTGCTCGCTGTATCAACATCAGCTGCAAGGCACGACTGAAGGAATCTATTCTTCACTTTGCCAGTCGGGGGGCAATGGACATTGATGGTCTGGGAGAGTGGGTTGCGGACGAACTTGTTGAACGCAGGATTGTCCGCAACATAGGAGATCTTTATGAACTGAGTGCAGAGCAGCTTGCTGTCATCAAGTCAGTATCCGACCTTGGGGATGAAGATGCTTCTGTAATTCTGGAAAACATTGCTCTTTCAAAACAAAGGCCACTGAGCAAGTTACTTGTTGCGATTGGGATCAAGAAAATCGGTCCATCTACTGCGGAAATACTGGTCAATCATTTTCAGAGCCTGGACAGGATTGCAGGTGCTACAGAGAAGGAGTTGCAGGACCTGAAAAGGCTAAGATCTCCTGCCCAAAAATCTGTCGTGGGGTATTTTTCCAAGAAAGAGAATCTTGACATTCTTGAAGCACTTCGACAGGAAGGTGTGAAATGCATTCCCGAAATGGTGAACAAGTCGCAGGCTACGCCACTTGAGAATAAACCTGACACTGAATTTTTACTAAAGCAATTAATCCGGTTTGTTGATCCAAGCACAATGGACATCAAGAAGTTGAGTGCAAACCTGCTTCAACAACTTGTCGAGAATGAATCGGTTACATGCCTTGCCGACCTGTATCGGCTAAAGCCTGAACAGTTGGCACAGTTGCAATTAAAGAGGCAACTTGGGAGCAAGTCTGCCGGCAAAATCAAGGAAAGCCTTGAGAAATCCATGACGCAGTCCATGAGCCGTCTGCTTTTCGGCTTGGGTATTCGCCATGTCGGAGAAAGAACTGCTGAGTTTCTTGGTGGCCATTTCCTGAGCATGGACAGGATTGCGGATGCTTCAGTCGAGGAACTGGAGCAAGTGGAAGAGGTCGGCCCGCATATTGCAGCGTCGATTCGAAACTACTTTGATGAAGCCCAAAACAGGCACTTACTTGGAAGGCTCCGTAAATTCGGCTTGCAGTTCGAACAAAGCCCAGTCAAATCAGGTCTGCCACAGATTCTGAGCGACAAGGTCTTCGTGATCACAGGTAAATTGTCAAGTATGTCCCGGGATGAAGCCAAGGTACGCATTCAAAAGCTTGGAGGCAAAGTTTCCAGTGCCGTCAGCGGTCAAACGGATTTCCTGCTTGCAGGCGACAACGCGGGCTCCAAACTCGCCAAGGCAATAAAACTGGGTGTTTCTGTTCTCAGCGAAGAAGGAGTTCAGAAACTGGCAGGAGAAGTATGGCAGGATGCAGGGAAATAGGAAAATCCAATGAGTCCATCTGTTGAAGTAATTTTTGTCTGGTTGCCGATTATCGCGTCGGTAGTGTTTGTGATTCATTTCGCTCGGCGCCGATTACATGAGGGGTTGTCATTAGTGGAGATGTTGATTGACCAGAAATTTTTGATGGTATTTTTATACTCAGGTTCCTTGTTAGCAATCTATTTGTCCTGCTTCTACTTCTTCTATCTTGGCCCGAACTAGCATCTCGCAGAGGATTCAGCTAGCCCAACTTTACCGCCTTCGCACTGGAGAGAGCGCTGACTCGCGGTAAGCCGCGACCGGTCCCTCCTCTGTAAAGTATTGTCCCATAAAGGGTTACGCCCTCCGGTCGGATGGATTCGCTGGCAGGATCCGCCCTGATTCTTTGTATGACCTAACATTTACAGGCCATTTCTGTATCGCTTTGTTCTTTCTATCTTATTGATATTAATTGATATACCTATTGACAATATTCTCATATCTGTGCTAGTGTATGACTTAACTCGTGGCCAGCTTCGTCAAGAAGATCATCCGCGGCAACGCCTACTACTACGCCCGCGAGTCCCAACGCGTCAACGGCAAGCCCAAAGTCGTCCGCCAGATCTACCTCGGTCGCGCCGACGACATCGTCGCCAAACTCCAACTCGCCGCCTCCGCCCCCGCTCCCCAAGCCACCGTCCGCGACTTTGGCGCCGCCGCCGCCCTCTTCGACCTCGCCCGGCGCTTGCAGCTCGCCGGAATCATCGACCGCCACATTCCCAAGCGCGGCCAAGGCCCCTCCGTCGGCACCTACCTGCTCGTCGCCGTCCTCAACCGCTGCCTCGACCCCCGCTCAAACCCTCCCAACTCTCCAGCCAGCGCTTTTGGGACAACATGCACCGCGTCTCCTCCGACGCCATCCAAGCCATCGAACGCGACCTCGTCGCCGCCCTGGTCCGCGACTTCCAGGTCGACCTGCGCCAAGTGCTCTTCGACGCCACCAACTTCTTGACCTTCATCGACACCTTCAACGACAAGTCCACCCTCGCCCAGCGCGGCCACAGCAAGGAGGGCCGCGCCTCCCTGCGCATCGTCGGCCTCGCCCTGCTCGTCTCCGCCGACTCCCACCTGCCCCTGCTGCACAGCACCTACCCCGGCAACCGCCCCGACGCGCCCACCTTCCAGGACCTCGGCGGCCGCCCCCGCCACGCGTAGTAGCCGCTGGGGGAGACGCCCAGCACGCGGCACATCCACGCGATCGGATACCGGGCCTGGTTCGCTCTCACAAATTCGAACGCTCTTACGCGATCGAATCGGTCTCCCGAGCGAACCAGGCCGCTGCTTTTGACAGGATCTCCCGCTCCATCCGTAGCCGCCGGATCTCCCGTCGCAGACGCACCAGCTCCTCCCTCTCGGGACTGCTCAGGCCGTCCTGACGGCGGCCCTGGTCGCGCTCCGCCTGCTGCACCCAGCGCCGTACCGAATCCACCGAAATCTCGAATTACCGGGCCACCTCCAGCGCGCTGCGATCCCCCAGCTGCACCAGCTGCACCACCTGTTCCCGAAACTCCTTCGGATACGGCTTCACATAGACTTTCTTGCTCATCGTTCGGGGCCTCCTTACCCCCGCCTCTCCAGCGAGCAACCCCTGCCTATCCAAGCTATCTTAGGTGTCCACGAAAACAGGGCCACTTCAAGCACCGTGCAGCTACGCCACTACCCCGGCCCGCTCCGCCAGATCGCGGTGGCCGACCTGGGCCACCAGGATCCGACCTTGCTGCTGACCAACCAGCCCGCTGCACCGGCCGCTGCCCTCGTCGACCGCTACGCCCGCCACATGGTCATCGAGAACGCCATCGCCGAGTCCATCGAGTTCTTCCACATGGACGCACTCTCGGCGGCGGTGCCGATGAAGATCGATGCCGACCTGCAATTCACCGTGATGGCGGCCACACTGTACCACCTGCTGGCTCGACGAATCGGCCACCAACACGAAAGGACCAAGGCACAGCAGCTGTTCGACCGCTTCGTGCGTACCTCTGTGACCGTGCGGATCGGCCCCAAAGTGATGGAGGTGCGACTCGGGCGACGCGCCCACAACCCGCTGCTCATTGCCGCCGGATTCGGCGAGGAAGAGCTCGAGATCCCGTGGCTTGCCAACCGAAAACTCCGGATCGTCATCGGGCACGACGAACCAAAATAATCACATCCGTATATGTCGTTGGGAATCCAGGCCAGTCCAATGCCGTACTGTCATCCTTATCTCTTTCATTGCCACCTCATGATCTTGAAAGTACGCCTTCTTGAGCTGAGCTCCTTTTGCATCACCTGTCACACAAACAGGGAATACGATCCTCAATGAAATCGTGTCGGCAAAACCCTGCAGACTCTCCCGAGCAGCTCCAGTTCCAAGCGGTGTAACGCTTGTATAAGTAGCTCAGAACACTTGCCTTAGTAACGACGATGAACAGCCAGTAACCGTCCCTGTATCTGCACTTGGTCGGCGGGAACTATGATGGGGTCCATCTCGGAATTCGCAGGCTGTAGACGTACCTTGTCGTGTTCCAGATAGAAACGCTTCAGGGTTGTTTCAGCCCCTTCAACGAGTGCGATGACGATCTCGCCATTACGAGCTTGCTGGGCTTTCTGAACCAGCACATAATCACCATCCATGATGTGATCATCAATCATGGACTGGCCACTGACACGTAATGCAAAAATATCTTTAGAGGCAAGTAACGGACTAAAGGACAGGTCTTCTAGATCCTCGTAAGTTTCGACGGGTTGTCCAGCAGCGATTGTGCCGAGCAGCGGCACACTTGGTGCATTGTCCTGGGTCTCCTGGTTGTTGCGGAGTTCCTCATAGAATTTGGGGAGGATTTCGAGGGATCTGTGCCTGTTGAAGCTGTCCTGCAAATAGCCCTTGGACTTGAGCGTGGAAAGATGCTTGTGAACAGTTGAAATCGATGCCAAGTTCAACAATTCTGCAAGTTCATCATAGCTTGGACTGTATTCATGCTCTGTAATGAAGTCTGAAATACACTTGAGGACTTGCCTTTGCTTGCGGGTTAGTGCCATTGGTGGTGCTCCCTTCGCCTTTTATTCTAGTAAATAGGTATGAAGTAATGCAAGAATTGTAGGAAAGACACGGGCTGGAGCCCGGCCTTGGCTTGCCTTGTGAAACTTCAGGAGATTCAGGAACAGCTCAGAAAATTGAAACTCGACGGCTGGCTGCTGTTTGATCATCATGTGCGGGATCCCATTGCTTACCGGGTCCTGAATCTCGATTCAGGTGGCCATGTATCAAGGCGCTGGTATTACTGGATCCCGGCACAAGGCGATCCCGCCAAACTTGTCCATGCCATTGAGAACGCCAGATTGGATAGTTTGCCTGGCAACAAGAACTCGTATTCAAGTTGGCAGTCACAGCACGAGATGCTTCGGAAAATGCTCAGTGAGGCAGGAAAAATTGCCATGCAGTATTCAGCGAACTGCATGATCCCAACTGTGTCACTTGTCGATGGTGGAACCGTGGATCTGGTGCGTTCATTGGGGATAGATGTAGTTACATCTGCTGCGCTGGTTCAGTACTTTGAGGCGCGTTGGACACGAGAGCAGAAAAAAACCCACTTTGAAGCAGGTCGCAAGGTCGATGCTGTATTGCAAGAAGCCTTCAAGCAAATCCGTACTGACATTACTGCACAAGGCTCCAGTGGAGAATTTGTCATTGCGAAGTTTATTCAACGTCGATTCAAGGAAGAAGGACTGGTAGCCGACGATGGACCGATTGTGGCGGTCAATGCCAATAGTGGCAATCCGCACTATAGTCCCGAAAGAGAAAATTCACAGCCGATTCATGAGAACGATTTTGTCTTGATTGACCTTTGGGCGAAACTGGCAATCCCAGGGTCGGTTTACTATGACATTACTTGGACTGGATTCTGCGGTGACACTCCACCCGCAAGTGTGCAGTCATTGTTCGAAATCGTATCCATGGCCCGTAACAAGGCACTGGCCTTTGTCAATGATGCGATTCGTGAGGGTCAGACTGTTCAGGGTTGGCAAGTGGATGATGTGACCCGTTCGCACATTACGGATGCAGGGTTTGGTGATAAATTTGTTCACCGCACCGGACACTCGATTGGGGAAGAGGTTCATGGCAATGGAGCGAACCTGGACAACCTTGAAACCAGGGACGAGCGGCCGATTATCCCTGCGACCTGTTTTTCGATCGAACCTGGAATCTACCTTCCGGAACACGGCTTGCGCAGCGAGATCAACTGTTATATAAGCGAAACCGGTGCTTGCGCTACCGGAGTTGTGCAGGAACAGATTGTACGAATCTGATCTGCGAATTGTGATCTACCGGGCACCAGTATCAAGCCAGTTGCCGGTATTGGCCGATTCGATAACAGCGTCGCAAACCTTTTGTGTCTGCAAGGCACATTCAAAATCTGGCTGGGTTGGCTGACCGGACTCAACTCCAGCAACAAAGTCTGCCAGGGCATTCAGGAATGTATGCTCGTAGCCGATAGTTGTTCCAGGTACCCAATACTTGTCCATGTAGGGATGTTCCGGGTTTGTAACATGAATTTTCCGCCAGCCGGTGAGGTGGTCTTCGACTTTCTTGCCTGATTGCAACTGCGTGTATTCGAAGTAGTGCAGATATTCAGGATCTTCAAGATCAAAGAAAACCGAACCGTCTGCACCATTCAGTTCAAAAGTGTTGTAGTTTTTCCTGCCCCGGGCATAACGGCTGGACTCAAACGTCCCCATGGAGCCGTTGGTAAATTCTGCCAGGAACATGCAGGCGTCATCAATACCAACCGGTTGGACCTGGCCACTGTCTGCATGCATGCGTTCCTTGACAAAAGTTTTTGTGCTTGCTGTCACTCTGGTAATGGGGCCATTCAGCCACATTGCCGTGTCAATGGAATGAGCCAGCAGGTCACCAGTGACGCCTGAGCCTGCAACATCCACATCAAGACGCCAGGTGCCTGCTCCACCCTGTGGGACATCTTCAGAGATGGTCCAGTCCTGCAGGTAGGTGGCACGGTAGTGAAATGCCTTGCCGATGCGTCCTTCATCAGATATCTGCTTGGCAAGTGAGATTGCAGGAACACGCCGGTAGTTGTACCAAACCATGTTCATGACGCCAGCTTTCTGGACGGCATTGACCATCTCTTCGGCTTCGCCCACATTCATTGCAAGGGGCTTCTCGCAACAGATCATCTTGCCTGCTTCTGCAGCTGCAAGAACAATATCCCTGTGCATATGATTGGGAGTGCATACATCAATCAGGTCAACGTCATCTGCCGTGACAACTTTTTTCCAGTCCGTCTCAACTCGTTCATATCCCCAGTTGTCAGCAAAAGCCTTGGCTTTCTCAGGGTTGCGGGCAGATGCCACCTTGAGCACTGGACGGTGCTCGACAGGGAAGAAGTCATTCAAGCGCTTGTAAGCATTTGAATGGGCCCGCCCCATGAAGCCATACCCAATCATTCCAATACGTAGCTCTTTAGCCATAGCAGTTTAACCCCTCATTCGTTGTAGCCTAGCCATGCACTGTCTTACTCGTCAAGTGTTCACAGCTTCTGTCCGAGTTGAAGTTTGTTTTCAAAGTAAATGAGCGAACAGGTCTACGATCAAATGAACCCGTAACACGGTCTCACAGATTGATTTTGAACCTCTTCAAACAGTCTTTCTGATATTTCGTTGTACTGGGCTACCGTAAGGGATACCCGCCGCTTACCTGAGGTTTGGTAGAACTTAAAATTGACTTCCGACGAATTAGAGATAAGAAACCCTCAAGCAAACGCTGCAAATGCCCGCGTAGGGCTGTTCGATTTCGATGGGACGATTTCATTGATTCGGGCAGGCTGGTTCGAAGTGATGGTTCCAATGATGGTCGAAGTTCTGGCTGACCTCAATTCTGGCGAATCCGAGATGGAGTTGACAGCAATCGTTGAAGAGTATGTGGGCAGACTGACTGGTCGGCAAACAATTTACCAGATGATTGAGTTCACAGAGCAGGTTAGCAAGCGCGGTGGGACACCCAAGGATCCTCTGCAGTACAAACACATCTATCTCAACTTGCTGATGGAGAGAATCCAGCACCGCAGGGAAGGGCTACGTTCAGAGCGTGTAGCTCCTGATGAAATGATGATTCCTGGCAGTCGTCGATTGCTGGATACCCTGCAAGATCGTGGAATGCTGATGTATCTGGCCAGTGGCACAGACCAGCCGTTCATGCGCGAGGAAGCCACTCTGTTGAAGGTAGATTCCTATTTCAAGGGCGGTATGCATGGTGCACTTGATGACTACAAGAGTTTTTCAAAAAAGATTCTGGTTGAAAACATCATCCGTGACAGTGAATACCAGGGATGCGATTTTCTGGGTTTCGGGGATGGTTTTGTGGAAATTGAAGTTGTCAAGAATGTTGGGGGATGTGCCGTAGGCGTTGCGAGTGACGAGCCCGATTGTTGTGTTGTCGATCCAGTGAAGCGGAAACGCCTCGTGGATGTTGGTGCTGATTGGATTGTTCCCAACTTCACGGCTCACAATGAACTGGTTAATGCTATGTTTCATGGCAAATAGCGGGATCGTTGTGCGAGTTACTGGTGGCTGAGTCGCAGGAGGCTTGAGTTTATGAAATCGAAATATCCTGTGTTTGACCGTTCCCGACTGAGGATTCGACCTCTCCGGGAGCGCAAGCATGATATGGATCTGGGCTACTTGCTGAAGACTGATGAAGTGGTGTCAGATGCCGATCAGCCATTTAGTGATGATCTGGATCGGGTAGCAAGCAAAATGGTGTCTTCGGGCTCGAGCGCACGCATCCTGATGATGGGGGCGCATGTGATCAAGTCCGGTGTGTCCAGACAAGTTATTGACTTACTTGAAAGAGATGCGTTTACACATGTTGCGATGAATGGTGCCGGAGCCATTCATGACTTTGAATTGGCACTTATCGGTGCGACAACAGAGAGTGTTCCGCGTTATATCCGTACTGGAGAATTTGGGCTCTGGGATCAGACCGGGATGCTGAATGACTGGGCTGTTGATGCAGCAAAACATGAACTTGGACTGGGTGAGAACTTTGGACGCCGCATCATCAGTGATGAACTTCCTTACCGGGATGTGAGCATTCTGGCCAGGGCATATGAACTGGACATACCAGTCACGGTTCATGTAGGTATTGGCTATGACATCACACACGAGCATCCCAACTGTGATGGAGCCTCCTATGGGGATGCCAGTTATCGGGATTTCCTGATTTTTGCAAAGACAGTCGAATCCTTGGAGGCTGGCATCATGGTGAGTCTGGGTTCGGCGATTATGGCTCCCGAGGTCTATCTCAAAGCGTTAGCAATGGCTCGTAATGTTGCACATCAGCAAGGACGCAGCATTTCAAATTTCATGACAACAGTCTTTGACCTTGTGCCGATTCAGGGTGATGTTCACAAGGAGTTACCAAAAAGTGACCCTGGCTATTATTTCCGTCCTCACAAGACAATACTGGTACGCACGGTAGTGGATGGAGGCGAGAGCTTGTATGTGTGCGGGGATCATCGTTTGACAGTTCCTGCGTTGCGAAAAGCAGTGATTAAACAGGCGCTGTGACAGCAATCGAGAAATTGGATTGCTCAGCAATCTTTGCTAGTGCTGGTAAAGCACGTGCACTGGTAGTCGGTGATATCTGTCTGGATCGCTGGTGCCAGTATGATCCTTCGTTGGCTGAGGATTCTCGTGAGACCGGACTCCCTCGTTGTGCAGTGACCCGGACTGCTGTAACCCCTGGCGCAGGCGGGACTATTGCAAGCAATCTTATGGCATTGGGTGCAGGGCATGTGTCCGTCCTGGGAGCGATTGGTTGTGATGGTTTTGGACATGAACTAAAAAGTACGCTTGATGAACGTGGTATTGATTCCGGTTTGCTGGTTAAGTCCGAGCAGATACAGACATTTACCTACACCAAGATCATCAACCGGAAAACGGGAGTGGAGGACAGGTCGCGTGTTGATTTCATCAACACTTGCCACTTGCCTGAAGAAATTGAAGCTCAGCTGATTCAAAATTTTCGAGATACAGTTTGTGAGTACGACATCATAATCGTGGCCGATCAGGCGGAAACTGATCAAGGTGGAGTTGTGACCTCCAAGTTGCGAGATGTCATTTGTTGCTATGCCAAGGGGAGTCCTGAAAAGGTATTCCTTTCGGATTCAAGAGAGAGAATCCAGTACTTTCGAAATGTGATTGGTGTCCCTAACCAGGCGGAGGCCTTGATTGCCTGTGAAAAGGAGTTTGGAGGCAAGGATTACAAATCTCTCAGGGAGAAGCTTTGTTCGCAATACCTTGTAGTGACTGCTGGAGAGCAGGGAGCATACCTTGTGGATGAGGATGGGATAAAACTGATTCCTGCAGTGAGGGTGGAGAATCCGGTTGATATATGTGGAGCTGGAGACAGCCTGAATGCAGGTTTGGCACTGGCTCTGTTTGCACGCCAAGGGATAGCAGCTGCAATTGCGTTTGGCATAATTGTTGCAAGCATAACGATTAATAAATCCGGGACAGGAACTGCCAACAAAGAAGAAGTCCTGGCTGCCAAAAATCACAAACCAGGTCAAGACAAGAAAGATGTTTTTAAAAGAGTATCGACACCGACTGATTAATGTCCTGCAATCAATAGACCTGGCTAAGGTGCAGTCCTTGATTGATGTTTTGACAAAAGCGAGGAATGAAGATCGGCAGATTTTTGTGTTTGGCAACGGTGGTAGCGCAGCAACAGCAAACCACTTTGCTTGTGACATGGTCAAGGGAGCGAGTTATGAGCGTGACAGGAGATTCAAGATCATGTCGCTTAGTGAGCAGATACCAACCATGTCTGCGTATTCGAACGATGTGGGGTACGAGGTTGTTTTCGCTGAACCCCTTAAGAATTTTGCCCGTTCAGAGGATGTTGTCATGGCCATCAGTGGCAGTGGCAATTCCGAGAATGTGATCCGAGCAATTGAGTATGCAAACTCGATTGGATGTCAGACTGTCGGGCTGAGTGGCATGGATGGAGGGCGATTGAAGCCCAACGTCGACCTGAGTATCCACGTGGAAGACTCACATATGGGTCGCATAGAAGATGCCCAGTTCGTGGTTTGCCATTTGGTCTGTTATTACTTCATGGACAACAAAGACTCCTGAGTGAGTCAGTTGTTTGCATGTTCTTGACTGCGCCGGATATTCAGCGACTTCCACAACAGATGAGGGTTCTGGCTTATACGTGCTGCAATATCCTCGTCTTGGGTTAGCAGTTCCGGAACGATCTCTCCTTGCGGGTTGATGCGCTCAAGGAACTTGAGCTCGTGTTCCTCAAACGGTAGGACCAGCAATAAATACTCGCGGCATTTGTCAACCATGCTTTTGAGCCATTCCTTCAGGTCATCCGGTTTGGGCACTGTCTCTCTTGGTAAAAGAGGGCATAGCTTCTGGCGACATTCCTGAGGGTCTGGTTGAAGATCATTGGACGATATTGCTCGTAAGTCTTTACGGTTTAATGCAGCGTATACAACGAACGCAAGTCTCAACTTTTCTCGATCCAAGACATCGGAACCCAATCGTGTGCATGTATCGAAAAGGTCTCGACTGGCAACCCTGGAAAGCAATGCATTCAACTTGCCAGCTGCCAGTTCGTGGATATCCAGAAGTGGTATCCCTTGTGCCCGGAATGACCCATAATGTGCGAGAGAGAGTACTGGACAGTCCGGTCGGCTCAGCTGAGCACTCGGATCAGGCTAAGTGCAAGGACTGCTCGTACGCAACCTTAGCCGACCGGCTGCCGGTGCAGAGCTTCCCTGACCTGCTCGCCAGCCTTTCCTTGCTGACGACAGCCAAACTCGGGCTCAATCAAATCCCAGATCACGGCATTCCGATGCTGAGCGAAATGACTCTGCTGCATTGCAAGGCGTTCGAACTGCTCGGCCTCGAACCGCACCCTGCCCCCCGCAAGCACCTCCATCCGACTCCTGTTACACTCCGAAACCACCGCCACCTACTCCGAAACCGTGGTTTTGAGATTTGCTTGACACAATGATATATCCAATTACCTAGGAGTCACAGCCAACGTTAGGAGGCGGTGAGGTAGCGGCGGAGCATGCGCGGTGGCATAGGCCAGGCGGGGGACGAGATCGGCCAGCTGGTAGCGCCGGTTGAAGTGGTAGGAGAACTCGGCCAGGTAGCGGCCTGCGTAGCGCCCGTTGCAGGCGTGATAGGCTCCGTCGATGGCCCGCTTGACGTTGCCGAGCAGGGTGTTCACCCAGGCCAGGCCGGGCGTTTCGCAGCTACCCTTGCCCCCGCCGTGCACGCGCGGCTCGTGCTCGCAGCCCGCCGGCCGCGCGTGGATCGATGATTTTCTAGGTGTCTAAGTTCGGCTGAGACTAGTGGGCAATCAGGATGATATATAAGGAGACATCCTTGGTCCTAGCCGCAATATCTCACCAAGGGCGTGAACATGAGGTGTGAATTTGTGATGACCTATTTGTATTCAGCAAGTTAGGAACTAGCCAAAGACACACCCCATGCGCACACAACTGATCGGATTCCTTTGATGTGTGCCTGAATCCGGTCGAATAAATTACAGAGGATAGCGCCCAATTCCGGGCGATTGTTTCTGATTGCGGCGTGTGTCAGGGCCAGCTCCATAGTTACCCCAGGGGCGTGATACAGGATTCTCGAATTGCAGTTCCTCATTGGTAAATTGCATGTCCCACTCCAGAATCATCTCCAGATGTGTACCACGCTCAAGTACAACGTCCGGACCACGTGTTAAAAGTACTTGTGCCACACCGATAGCAGCACCGGTTAAGACACCTCCACCAAGACCTGCTCCTGGTCTGCCTCCAACTGCTCCTGCAATTGCGCCAACTGATGCACCAGCAGCAGTTGTTTTGGCAATTGTTCCAGCATCCTCACCCTTTTGCCCCTCGGAAGTGATCAAGCCGGTTTCGCGATCCATTCTATCGGGAGAACGCCCGTCGAGGGTCCCTGGCCTTCCAAGGAGACTGCGGATAACGCCGTTAGGAAAGATGATCTGCTCAAATCTGAGATACAGATGACCACGGCCTTTGACTCGACCGGGTCGCTTGACACTGACTACACTTCCTGAAACACGGGTTCCCGCTGGAATGCGGATCACCTCATCAAGGACTACGGGATAAACGCATTCAAGATAAACCTTATCTCCAGGTGTCGAATGCTTGGAACTAATGCTGTTGATCAGTACCAAGGGAACCTGTGTGCCACTGGGGATGATGATATCCATTTGGTCAGGATCCTGAAGTGTCTGAACTTCTTCACTGATCACTTCAGGCGGCTGGTCGGCTACTGCAAGAAATGCAACTCCCAGAACTCCAGAGGTTGCGATACTCAGGATGCTTACCATCTTTCGTTTCATTTTCATAACCCTCAATCTGTTGCAATGAGTGTACAGGGAAAAACAGTTTTCATACTGTGATACGCATCCGGCTGGTATTGCGTTACCTGATTTATTGGGTTTTCGGTTGATATACTGAACTCAGTGGTCGGCTGGACCCGATACGAACATTCATATTCGACTGGCCACTTCTCTTGAATCCATAATGCCGCTGTATGAGTACGAGTGCTTAAAATGCAGTGAGCGTTTCGAAGTAATCCAAAAATTTTCAGACGCCCCTTACAGACATCACAAAGACAACAGTGGCTCAACTTGTGATGGAAACGTCCAAAAACTGCTGTCTGCGCCAGCGTTTCAGTTCAAAGGTACTGGCTGGTATGTGACAGATTACGGCAAGGGTGGTAGTAAGCCGGAAAAGACGCAAGAAGCTTCTGACTCCAAGAGCGAATTGAAATCTTCCAGCAGTTCTGATAGCAACTCAAGCAAGTCCGAAACATCAAAAAGCAATTCCAAGGATTCAGAAAAAAAAGTTACAGCTTCGACTTGAGACGTTCTGTGGTTTGCAGGCTCTGATTTGTCGACTATCTGTTATTGCTGGGCGAAACCAGTGAAAGGAATTCCTCACGGGTTCTCTGATTTTCACGGAACTCCCCAAGCATGGTGCTTGTAATTGTCGAGGAGTACTGTTTTTGAACCCCACGCATCATCATGCAGAGATGCTGGGCTTCACAGATCACACCCACTCCAACCGGATCAATGGTTTGTTGAATTGTTTCAGCGACCTGGTTCGTCAAGCGTTCCTGGATCTGTAGTCTGCGAGAGAAGATATCGACCATGCGGGCTGTTTTACTGAGCCCAATCACCCTGTTGCTGGGAATGTATGCGATGTGTATCTTGCCGAAGAACGGTAGCAAGTGATGTTCACATAGCGAATACATCTCAATGTCCTTGACTATGACCATCTCGTCGTACGTTACTTCAAACATGGCTGATTGCAATACAGCTTGGGGATCTTCGTAATAACCACAGGTAAGGCCCCGAAACGCCCGTGCAACGCGTTCAGGAGTGTTCTTGAGACCATTGCGGTCAGGTTCCGGATCAAGCTCTGCCAGCATTGAGTAGACCAGCTTCTGGATTGGATCCTTTTCCAGGTGATTACTGTTCTGGCCAGAATCCAGGTCTCTCATTAATTCATGTGTACTAGGATTTGTCATGCAGTGGTTGTTTTGTCTTTCATGTTGATTTGAAAACTGTTCCTTGGAGTTTCCTCCAGACGGAGAGCATCCAGATTAAGAGTCCTCCCCGGGAATTGTTTCTCCCAGCCATCTCTCAGCCATTGTTCAATGGTTGCAAGGATGTTCTCAGCGGTCGGGACAAGCTGGCTGAATGCTTCGATATCAGTGTTCAAGTGAGTGTGGTCAACCCGCTCAATCACAGAATGATGAACCCATTGGTCGAAATCCTTACGGGACAGGTTCATACTGCTTCTTGAATCCGGGTCGCCGGACAGGCTCACTTCCAGGTAGTAGTTGTGACCATGGCCATGCGGATTGGCACACTTTCCAAAGATTTCAAGATTACGCTCTTCACTGAACTGCTGTGTGAACAGTCGATGGGACGCCGAGAAACAATATCTTTTGGTAAGTCTCGTCAAGATGCTGTGGGTTCGCTGTAATCCACAAAAAGCTCGTCGCTTTCATGTAGCCGTATGGAGTGAAGCTCAGCTCCCATCGTTTGGATGGGTTGATGCAAGCGTTTCCAGATCTGCTGGGCGATGTTCTCTGCAGTTGGGATGACCGTGTCAAAGGGTGGAACTTCATGATTCAGGAAGCGATGATCGTAAATATCAATCACCTCGCTCTGGATCACACCCTTGAGTTTCTTGAGATCCAGGACCATGCCGTGAACAGGATCAACCGAACCGCGCACTGTTACCTCCAGAATGTAGTTGTGTCCATGACCCTGTGTTCGGCTCTCTTTCCCATACAATCTTTCATTTTCCTGCTCGGAAAGACCCGGGATGCTACAGAAGTGGGATGCTGAAAACTCGGCCTTGCGTGTGATTAGCATGGAGTGCGCTTTGCACAAACGTCTATTGCCGACTAAAGTGGAAACAAACCCTGTATAAATTATGACACGCAATAAAGATGTAATTGTTTATGGACTGGCTGTAGTGCTTGCTTCTGTAATGGTCTACAGAGTCCAAGGCTATCTGCGTGTTTATGACGTGCAAGCAGGAGATAAAGCCCCTGCTTTTCTACTTGAGGACGACCGCGGGCTTGGTGTGAGCCTGCAGGATTATGACGGCAAGGTAGTGCTATTAAATTTCTGGGCCACCTGGTGTCCTCCTTGTATCTATGAAATGCCTTCATTGAACACCTTGTATGAACGCTACCGGGGGCAGGGATTCATCGTACTGGGCATCAGTGTCGATGAGGATCAGGAACAGTATGAAAGCTTCCTGAATCAATCAAACATCTCGTTTCCAACGGTTCGTGATCCGGAACGTAGTATCAGTGCAAGGTATGGCACGTTGAAGTACCCCGAGTCCTATCTCATCTCAAGAGATGGCAGGGTCCTGCGGAAATACATGGGTCCAGAAGACTGGATACAACCGGAAATCGTGAACTATCTTGGCTCGGTTCTCTGATTTTGAAGTTACTTGCAGTGGAAGTTTTTTTAAAAACCAGGGTGTTGATTTTCATAATTCTGAGTTGGCTTCAAGGCACAATCTTGTAAAGCAGACTACAATTGAAGGAAGTTCCTATGGTACTGCGTCTTTTTCTGGCTCTAACCCTTGTCTTGACCACTGCTGTTGCGCAGCAGAAAACAGTCAGTTCCAGCACCCGTCCGGGAGTGCACGACAATGCTGACGGTGCCCTTGAGGGCACCAGGCCGGATTCGGTCCTGAAGGTTGTCAAAGCCAGAGGGACTATTCAGAGTATTAACCTGCAGAAACGGACCATTCTCTACTCCCTGCAGAAGATAGGGCCCCTTGAGTTGGCTTTCTCACAGCCACTGGGAAGGGAACAGATCAAGACCAGCAAGAAATTATTTAAAAGGACTGGGAAGAATCGCCTCCGACTTGAAGAACTCAAGGCCGGTGACAAGATCCACTTGCAGTATTACCCGGTTCTAGCCCAGGTGCTTGAAATCCAGCTCGATTAACCGGCTGCGGCTTGTGCATCCGCTAAATGCTGGGACAGATAAAGCCCGAGGCCCATATCTTCAATCATCTGCAACTGGGATTCGAGCCAGTCCACATGATCCTCTTCATCCTTAAGTATGATTTCAAACAGTTCCCTGGAAGTGTTGTCACTTGCAGCGACCGCATCAGGGATAGCAGTGTTGAGAACCGTCACTGCATCGTATTCAAGATTTAAATCATTCGTCAGTTGCTGTCTGACATTTTCGCCAACATTGAGCGGGTGCAATTCGCCCATTCCCGGGACGCCTTCCAGGAACAGGATGCGCTCAATCAGAATTTCTGCATGACGCATTTCACCAATAGCCTGCAGTTTAATGAATGCCCCAAGTTTCGTGTAGCCCCAGTTGTCGCACATCTCGGCATGCACAATGTACTGGTGAATGGCGGTGAATTCACCTTTCAGAACTAGGTTCAGGTGTTCGATGACTTTTGCATTACCTTGCATGCCCTTAAGAATACATGAATATTTACTTGAACTCTTTCCTGGGGTCTTCTACAGCAGTGAGAAAGAATTTAGCCTCCGTGTGAATCTGTACTCACGCCAATGTTGTGTGGGGTAGTGCCGGGTTGCAAACCCGGATCAGAACGACATTTCATTCACAGAGCAGCAACTGTGGCTCTTGACGGTTTCTCGGGCGTCGACTTGATACACACTCAGCGACAGGATTGTCAGATATTTTGTGTGAGAGGTCTTTGGCATCACTGAATGACATATTTTTCACCGAAGATTACTGCGAGTTGGTTTTTTGCCCGTACCACCCACTTGGCGGGACCGATTCACACCAGCCAGAGAACCCATGCCGGCCCAGCCCCACGAGCACCCGAAGAAGAGCAACCAGGAATCCACGTTTCAACCTGAGGAGGTGGTTCAGGGCGAAGCGTTTACCGAAAAAGCGGGATAACGCTCGGCTGGCTGGCTCTCAATTGCATCGGGAGTATCTTTCCACTCAGTGGCCCAGCGAGAGAAGGTTGGCAAAGATCCGATAGGGTCCGGGCACGCCGTAAGGAACCTGTCGATGAATAGCGTAGGCAAAATAAGTGTAGTAACCCTCGCCGTACTGAGCAGTGAGCCACCCTCCTTTTTGTGGTTCTTGCCCCTGATCCTGAGTTTCGATCAGCGGTACGTAAGCGTCGTCCCAACTGGAGAAAAACTTGGAACCACGCTGTTCTACCCAGTCGTCGAAATCGGTTGCCACTATCTTGTTGGGTTGTCTGAAGACCAGATGGTCGGGGGCCAGTATTTTCACTGGCGAATCTTCCTCAGAAACCTCTTCGGCCCTGCGTGGGAGATCGGCCGGATAGGCGGCCCACTTCCCGGGAACGAACTCCTGTGTTTGATACAGAATAATCAGATTCCCGCCCTGACGAGCGTAATCAAGGAGACGCTGATTGTAAGTAATCAAGTCCTGTCGCACAGCATAGGCTCGTGTGCCGACGACAATCGTTCCGTAGGCGTCCAAGCTACCGGTGGCCAAGTCATTGCTGTCCAGAAGAGTAACTTGGGCGCCCAGCTGTTCGATTCCACTGGGAACATCGTCCCCCACACCCATGACATACCCCACCTTCAAGCGGGGAGCGATCTTGACGTCGACACCACTGATCCGGGTCATTGAATCTCGATACAAGTAGCGAATGTCGTAGTCTCGATGACGAATCACTTGGTAACCCTGACGGTACTCCCGTCCGCCTGCTTGGGCGACCGCCTGGAGGTCATAGGTCTCCGCATCGAGTTGGGGTGCGGTGACCAAAAAACTGAAGTTCCTTCGTGCATTGGCCTGGGAAAACTGGAAGGTCTCTCGGCTGGGTTGAGCACGCCAACCGTCGGGAAGTTCCAGCACCAACTCACCTTGACTGCCTCCGCTCTGGTTATTGAGGAGCTCTACTTCCAGCGTGATCTGGTTCCGTCTCGATCCTAACGGGAGGATCAGATTAGCCGGGGAGACATTGACCACAAGGGCTGGTGCAACCTTCAACTCGCGATAATCATAGCCATATGGGAGATTCGCCTCCCGGCGATAGACCACTGCGCTCGCTCTGACCGACTGCCCCCCAATCGAGTAGTCGATTGCGGCCGTAAGAGCCGGTTTGCGGCCGGCCAGATGCAGGTATTCAGGTTCTCGAACCTGGTAGCGGCTCTCTTGGATTGATCCTCGATGAAAATACCTGCTTGAAGGGGGTCCGTCCTGAGGTGTCGTGACTGCGAATGTAGTGGAGATCCTTTCACCTGAACGCAATGACTTGCCCGACTGGGAGTCTCCCTGAATCTCCCAATCTCCAATACTCCCCAGTGATATCTGTTCGGTCTGAATCGGGAGACTGCTAGGATTGACCAGCGAAACCTCCACTTGGAATTTCTGGCCGGGAACAATCACTCCCATTGTGGCTGCCGGTGGGAAGGGGGAACTGGGATCTCCGGAACTGGCTGGCGCCGACACGGCTCGTAACTGGAGTCCTAAAGCCGTATTTATTGCATCCTGAAACTGTCGCTCTTTGATCGTCAGCAGGAAGAGTGCCTCGCTGTGGTCCTGAGACAGCCGGATCGCCTCGCGGATCAGGTTCAACCCCTGCACCAGGAAGGGCACTACTGCAACAGGGTTATGGACGTTGTAGGCCGCAACGGAGTCTGTGACCCGGCTTTCGATTTCCGACAGTAATGCAGAAACACCCTCGGGGGGAGTATCGCCCAGGAGCCGATATATTCCTGAAATCGACGTATCAATGCCGTCAAAAAAGCCAGCTTCACTATCCGGACTCTCAACGTGGCTTGATACTCTCTCAAAAAACTGGTGGTAAGCTCCCGACGTTTCTCGTCGACGCCCACTGTTCTGGGAGCGTTGAAAGCTCAGACCCAAGGCTGAAAACTCCTGGTAGCTCTCTCCCAGCCAAGGGCTGAACGTCCCGACGTTGACATCTACGTTCCAGCGGTGATCAGGTGTCTCGCTGCTTCCACGGAAGACGGATCGAGGCCGGATATTGCTCCGATAGATCTTGAGAGGCTGCCAGGGACTAAGACCCTCATCACTGATCTGCTCCGGGAATTGGGTGGGATCGCCAGCCAGTGCGAAAGCTTCTTGGGTCACCACTCCCGCGGTTTCATGGTTGCCGTGACCATCTCTGGGACTGCCATGGAAGCGGGAGATGAGAATCAGAGGTCGGTTGATTCGAATGACCCTAACGACATCCCGTAGAACGTTCTCCCTGCCCCATTGCCGGAGAGCCTCTTCCAGATTCTTGGAATAGCCATAGTCGATCAAAGTGGTGAAATACTGGTCGTCAAGACCGTAGTAGCGATCGGAAATGAGGAGTTCCTCGGTTCGAATCAGACCCAATCCGTCAAACAACTCAGCCCCGATGGCATTGGCACCCGACTCTCCCCGGTTGAGCGTTAACAGTGAGGTGCGTACACCTTGTCCACGGCTGAGGTAGGTCAATGTGCCACCCTGTTCATCATCCGGATGGGCAGTGGTGTAAAGAGCACTTGCCGTTGTCTGGAGCCGTAGCAGGCGTTGCCATAGGCCAGGGGCACCCCAATCGACTGAGAGCGAGCGGGGTCCTGTTCTGGCCTCGGCCAGTGTCAAGACACGGTCTAGATTGGGTCCAGATTGAGCAATCAGGGATTGCGTCGAACCTGCCAGAATGCAAGCGGTCAACAGGACCAGAAAAGTCCGGCCAAAAAACTGAAACTGAAGTAGCATTGTGCCCCCCTTGAGGTCTTGTGTGTGAATCAACTTACGGGGTTACACTTTAGCATAAAGTCAGAATCGGCCAAGGTGTAATTGCCTGAATTGTTGCCGGAATCCGGCAGTGTCCCAGCCGATCAGTGGCAGGCCGCAATTACATCCGGAAATTTGCTTTTCTGGAGGCTTATTGGACTCAGGCACACGCAGCAGGGAGTCTGTTATCAAGTAATCAGGGGAAACTATCTGCTTTCTCATGAGCAGATCGTTTTCAGCAACCCTACCGCGACACCCTGCCGCCTTTGGCCTACGTCAGATAATCCAGCCAGGGAGTGTGAACTTGTTGGTACGCGTCAACCAGTTTTTCTGCCAACTCACGACGTTCGACTAGTGGGTTGATGGTCAGGGCATCGATCGCCAGGGACCGCGAGCCCTGCAACGCGGCCGCCACGGTAACCTGCTCGAAATTCTTGACTTGAAGAACCAGCTCTCTGACCTTCTCGGGCAAGTGACCGACAGCCAGCGGTCGAGCACCGTTGGAGTCGATAGCGCAAGGCACTTCCACTGCGGCATCACAATCGAGGTCTTGTATGGCTCCCTGGTTGGCCACATCAACTGGCATCACCCGTAGCTGGTCGTTGCCGATCGCACTCATCACATCCAGAGCGATTCGCTCGTAGCCAGTTGCACCCTGGTACAGTTCTTCTTTGGCCGCGACCACTTTGCCCTTCTCAAGTTGTTCCCCAGTTTCAATCGCCATGTAGGAGGCATTGCGACTCGCCAAATAAAAGTCGTAGGCCTCCAGAATTCTGGTCTCATTCCGACCAGAATCGGCCACCGACTGCATCAGGCGATTCTCGAGATTCTGGATCATTTTGCCACGGGTATTCCCGGAGGCTACTGTCTTGCGGAAGGCCTCACGGGTCGCATAATAAAAAAAGAGGTACTCCGTGGGCAGCAGACCCAATTCCCTCAGAAAAGTTTTCGAGAAGAAAGGGTTGGGATAAGCTCCCTCCAGTGCTTCGTCCGAAGCCAGTAGCTCTTCCATGCGGTCACGCCCGTCCACCCGGATGGCCCGGATCCAACCCAGATGGTTCAGGCCCAGGTAGTCGAAAGATGCTGCTTCAAGCGAAATTCCCAGCGCTTCGGCGAGATGCAGAAACTGCTCCCGGGGTGTATCACAGACGCCGATGCAACGGGCACCTATTCCTTCATGTATCAATGCCTCAGCCATGATTCCGACTGGATTGGTGAAGTTGATCATCCAGGCCTGGGGGGCTAGCTCGGTCACTCTGCGGGCGTATTCCACAAGGATGGGGATAGTACGCAAGGCCAGGGCGAAGCCGCCGGGTCCGACCGTTTCCTGACCTGGCACCCCATGCTCCAGTGCAATCCTCTCGTCTTGAACCCGACCTGGGATTCCACCCACTCGAATGCTCGAGACTACGAACGAAGTCCCATCAAGTGCCTCTTCGAGTGTGGTCGGCTGTGATACCCGAACTGTTCCACCGGCCCTTCTTGCCATTGCCTCCGAGATGCGAGCAATGGTTTCGCGACGCTCCGGGTTGGTGTCAAACAAAGACAACTCGTTTACCGCGAGAGTTGTTTCTTTGCGGAACAGGCCGTTGGTGACCAGTGGAACCCGAACACCTGCACCCCCAATGATAGTCAGCTTCATCCGTGCCTTACCTCTCAGCTTGCTTCAATGGCAAACTGCTCAAGTTGTTGTTTGAACTCTGTTAGACTCGGCAGGGCTTGTACCCCTCCCGGCGAACGGGTCGACAACCCTCCACAGATGTTACCCCACCGGAGTGCCTCTTCTACTGCTTTTCCTGCCATTCTGGCGTGTAAGAATCCTCCGTCAAAAGCGTCGCCGGCGCCGGTGCTTTCAACTGCCTCGACCTCAATTCCCTCAACTTGTACTGGTGAGGCCGCATTGTGCGAGGCGATTGCGCCCGCTGGACCAAGCTTGATGACGACAGTATTGTGTGGATGAGAGAAAAATGCCAAGGCTTGTTGGGCCGAAGATCCTCCAGTATACCGGAGTGCTTCCATCTCATTGAGAAAAAGTACATCCAGTTGCTGGCACAGATTCTGGAAGCCATGGGAACTGCCAGCCGCTGGATCCCAACCCAGGTCCCAGGACACCGTGACTCCGCTGCTCTGGAGCTGTTTCACTGCGCTCAGGAACGGCCCCCACCGACTGGGAGTGAGGGCGAAGTGGACATGGCCGGCGAGACTGATTCGTTCCAGAGTTTCTGCCCCAAGCAGGTGCTCTTCTACGAAGTGATTGGCACCAGGGTAAGTCAGAAAATAGCGATCTTCACGCGTGGAAACCGCCACAGTGAGTCCCGAACTCACCTCGGGTCTTATCTGGGACCACGGGAAAGAAACTCCAGTCTCCTCCAGTCGTCTCCGGGCTTCGACATCCAGCGCGGACTCACCCCAAACCGTCACCAACTCTGTTGCGCGTCCCAGTCGGGCTGCTGCAGTAGCGGTGATCGCGGCACCGCCGCCCAGTGAGATGGCAAAGTTGTCGGTTTTGAGTTCCTTGCCCAGGGTCGGAAGTGTCTCCAGATCGAAAAAGATCAGATCCGCAAAAAACTCGCCACAGCAGACCAGCTGTTCAGGGTTGGCGGGGTCTGTCATCCTGCTTAAGCTCCACAATGAACCGGGTGGTCGCCGCGACTCTTTCACCGATCGTCTGGTCCGCCTGAGCCTTCAATGCCTGGTACCGCTGGAGGGTCTGTCGTGCCTCCTGCAACTGGCCCAACCGCTGTAGTCCAAGTCCCAGCCGGTAGTGTGCCGAAACATGGTTCGGATCAAACTGGACCACTCGCTGGAGTGCCTCGACTGAACCAGTCCAGTTCTGGAGTTCGAATTGGATCTCACCCAGCAACAGATGCGCTTCCAGGAAGCTGGAGTCCTCCCGAGTCAGTTGACTCAACAGTTCGACCCGCGCCGCCAACTTGCTTGAATCTCCCGACCGGGAAGCGTGTCGGTAAATTGTCAAAGCCTCAAAATAACGAGCCCAAGGATTCGCCGCTTCCCGGTTTAGTAGTTCCTTGAAGGAGCCCACGGCGTCTTCAAAAGCCTCTTCCGACTGGTCGAACGTTTGTGAAAGTAACTGGTAGCCCATCAGTTCGTCAGGCTTCAACTCCACAGCTTTCAAAAAGGCCCGGGTTGCCTCCTCGTACTGCGTCAGACCGAGCGCCGCAGCTCCGGCACCAACCCAGAGATGCCAGGAGTCGGGATGACTCTTGAGACCTGCCGAAAAAACTTGACCAGCGGCCTCCCAGTTCCAGTGAATCAGGAATTCGTGACCCAGAGCATAGTAGTTTGCCGGCGTGGGATCCAGTGCTACCGCGCGGCGAAAATGAGAAACCGCCTCAAGTGGCTTTTCCTGAGCCTCCAGCAGGTCCCCCAGAAGCAAGTGGATCTCCCCGGTTTCTTCCATAGCGAGAGTAGCCTTTGCTGTCCGGGTGGCCTCAGCAAACTTTGCCAGCCCCTTTTGGACCAGTGCCAGGTTGAGATGGGCCCGATAGTAGGCTGGCAACTGATCGATCACCAATAGGAGCAGTTCCTCAGCGGGTTCCAGCAGGCTCTGACTCAAGAGCAGCGATGCCACCTGAAACTGCAACTCTGGCTGACCATTCAGCAATGGTGTGATCTCTTGCAATATCTGGTGCGTCTGGTCGGCACGTCCTAAAGCACGCTCAGTGAGCACTTTCAAGAACCGCATCTCAACCCGAGACATCGCAGGGTCTGCCAGTTTCTTCAGAACTGTGTCCACTGCTTCGTACTTACCTAGCAAGAACTGACAATAGGCAAGCTGGTAGGCATTCTCGTAGACGTCCGACTGAATCACAAAGGCCTTTTCCAGCCAGGGGAGAGCCTGCTCAGGACGGCCCTGTTGCAAGAGTAGAGTTCCCAGATTGAAGCTTGCCGTGGGATTGTTCGGTTCAAGTTCCAGAGCTTTCTGAAACTGCTCCGTGGCCTCCAAGGCTTTTCCCAAACGCATCAAACTGGCGCCGAAGTTTGTCCGGAGAACAACCGAGTCCGGCTGTAATTCCACGGCTCGCTCGAAGTGCTGGTTGGCCTCTTCCGGCTTCTGATTGAGATCAAGGATGATCGCTAGCAAGTGTTGAATCTCAGCAACCATGGGATGGCGTCGCGCAAGCGGTTCGATGACCTGAAGTGCCTTCAGGTAGCTTCCGCCCCGGAAGTGATCCAGGGCGCGGTTGAATTCGGCGACGGCATCAACCGGGACCTGCGCCACTGGCAGGCCGGGTAGAGTCCGGCAGAGACTCAGCAAGACGAAGCAGATCAAGAGAGCCTGCAAAGTACGATGGACCAGGGACTGCCGGCTGGTGCTGTTCATCGTCCAGTTCTGGCTGTCCTTGTGTCGAGGAGCCATGCAAGGATCAGTTTACGGTATCTCGCCATTCCAATCTGTAAAGTTGTGCATAGCGAGACTTCTCCTGCCGACAGGCCTGGTGCAATAGGGTTAGTCAGAATGATCATTATAATGGGTACAGTGGTGTCGGGAGCCTTCCATCAAAGCTGCACCCTGAGACAGTCCTGATGTCGGCTGAGAGTTGGTTTCTCTGGCAAGCGCGATTGTCGATACCCGAGGCTGACACGACTCCTCCAAAGAAGTGCTACGGGAGATGAAACGAGCCCAAACGGTGATCCCTGGGCTGACCGTGTTGGGGTTGCTCGTCCTGGGTGTTACTGACCTGATCAAGATCCAGGGGCACAGCGAGATTGCCTTTGGCAGCCAAGAGGGCGTTGGACTTGATGCTCATTTTCGGCGCGTTCAGCTTCCCTCCGATCTGGAGAAGAGTGATGCCTGTGGATGGCTAGGTGATTTGGGAAGACTTTATGAGACTTCCTCCACCAAAAGTCAGATGCTGGTCAAGATCGTACCCGGGAGGACCGACTCGCTGGTCCGCAAGTGGCTGACCGAGGATGCCAAGTCCCAAAGCTGGTGATTACCATGCCCCGCTTCCGTTGGCTTTATCTTTTTTCCGTAGTCGGGCTCTTGGTATGTGTTGAGCCTTGTTTGCTGTGCCAATCATTGTCACAGCCCCGCTTTATCGAGTCGGCAGATGCTGCCGGTCTGAGCGGATTCCGTTTGGTCAGTGGCGATCATAGGAAGCGCTACATTGTTGAAGCCAGTTCCGCCGGTGTCTGTGTCTTCGACTACGACCTTGACAGCAGTCCCGATCTTTATTTTGTTAACGGCGGCCACATTGAGGACTTCCAGCAAAGCAGACCCTCGCGCTTGCGCCATGCGTTGTTCCGCAATCGGGGTAGTCGCAGTTTCGAGGAGCTCACGGAAAAGGCGAGTGCTGGCGGAAACGGCTATTGGGGCATGGGTTGCTCTGTCACCGACTACGATGCCGATGGGTTTCCTGATCTTTACATCACTGCTTATGGCCCTAATCAACTGTTGCGCAATCAAGGTGATGGAACCTTTAAGGATGTCACCGAGCAGGCGGGGGTAGATGATTCCCGCTGGTCAACTGGCTCGGCTTGGTCTGATGTGGACCTCGACGGGGATCTGGATCTGTTCGTTGCCAACTACATCGAGCTGGACCCAAGTAACCTGCCCCAACCTGGAAGCCAGGCCTACGGCTCAATGGGAAGTCTGAGTTTGGGTTGTCAGTATCTGGGCCTTTCGGTCATGTGCGGCCCGCGAGGACTCAAAGGTGCTGGCGACTCCTTCTTTCTCAATCGGGGGGATGGCACCTTCGAAGAAAAATCCCTTACTAGCGGACTGGGCGATCCGCAGGCTTACTTTGGGCTCGGGGCACTTTTTGTACACCTTGATGACGATGGTCTACCTGACCTCTTTGTAGCCAACGATGCGACGCCCAACCTGCTCTACAGGAATTTGGGCAACGCCAAATTTGAAGAAGTCGGACTCCTTTCGGGGGTGGCCGTCAATGGTCAGGGAGTCGAACAGGCCGGGATGGGTGTCGCGGCTGGAGATTTTCTCAATCATGGCCGACTCTCTCTCTATGTCACTCACTTTTCCGAGGACTACAACACGCTTTATCGCAATGAGGGTCACTTCAACTTCACAGATGTCACGACTCAGTCAGGCCTGGACCTCCCCACACGCCCGTACGTTGGCTGGGGGACGCTTTTTTTTGATTTTGATAATGATGGTTGGCTGGACATTTTCATGGCCAACGGGCACGTCTTTCCCAGCGTGGATCAGCTCGAACAGGTATCCGCAGTATCTTATCGCCAGAGCAGCCTGATTTTTCGGAACATGCAGAATGGTCGTTTTCAGGAACAGCCCGGTCTCCTGTATCTCGAAAATGAGGAATCCAGCCGGGGAGCAGCAACCGCAGACTTCGACGGCGACGGGAGACTGGATCTCGTCCTCAACAACATCGACTCAAGTCCCACACTCTTCTGGAACCAGACTCCCGATGGAAATCACTACTTGAGAATCCGTTTAGTCGGCAGGGGTGGTAATCGTCTGGCTCTGGGGGCACGAGTTAGGGTGCGCACCGGAGACCAGCTGCAGCTGCGTGAGGTGCACGGCAGTGGAAGCTACCTTTCTCAGAGCGAGTTGGTGCTCCATTTCGGGATAGGCACCCATACCCAAGTGGACTCCGTGGAAGTTACTTGGCCTGGTGGCCAAACCTCGACCTTGATCGAGGTACGGGCCGATCAGGAGATTATGATTCGCCAGCCGTCTGCTGACCAAACGGCCACTCACCGACCTGGCGGGCTCTGATCATATAGAGACCGATCCCCAGCGCCAGAACCAGCAGCCCTAACCCTACGATGGCGGCTCCCGTCGAGACAAGCACAAGGAGCCAGAGGATCAGGGCTACAAGACTGGGGATCGGGTACCCCCACATTTGGAAGGGGCGGCGGATATCAGGCCGATAGTTTCGAATCAGAGTCACGGCAACAACCTGCCCAAGCACCTGGACAATGATCTGGATCACGATGAGCGCCTGAATGATGTTACCCAGGTCAAAGAAACAAAAGACGGTCGAGATCAACCCCAGTGTCAGTAGCGAGACGTTGGGGAAGCGCTTGGTCGGGTGCAGCTTGCCGAAAACCGAAAAGAATTTCCCGTCCCTGGCGGCGGCGTAGGGGATTCTCGAATACCCGAGTAGTAAGGCGAAAACGGATGCGGCCGACGCGCCCAGGACCAGATAGGTCAGGACCTGGGCCGCCCAGGATCCATAGACGATTTCCATGAAGTCGGAGACCACGTGCTGCGAGGCCATCGCGTCGCGCCAGGGCACCACGCCGAGAATCGTGGTGTTCAGGAAGATGTAAAGGAACGCCACGAGAGCGATCGAGGCGATGACAGCGAAGGGAATGTTCCGACTGGGGTTTCTGACCTCTCCCCCCAGGAAGCAGATATTGTTGTAACCACCGTACCCGTAGATGCCGATCAGCGCAGCGCCCCCCAAGCCCGAAACGAAGTCCCAGGACCAGGAGAAGGCTCCCTCGGGAATATCGAAGAGAAGCTCGCTTTGGATGTTGAAGAGCCCCGAGACAATTACCCAGAGAATGGTCCCGACCGCGGCCAGCATGAGAATGAAAGAGAGTCGGCCGATGGTGCGAATACCACGGTAAAGCGCGAAGGTGATGAGCAGGCAAAGGCCAACCGCGATGAACTGGGTGGTCAGCGGAGAGAGCTCAGGCCCCAGATAGTGGGCGTACTGGGCAAACCCGACGGCCCCGGTCGCCACCGAAAGCGGTGCGGTGAAGAAGATCATCCAGACGAACAGGAAAGACATCATCTGGCCCATCTTCTTCGGGCCGTAGGCTTCCCTGAGATAGATGTAGGAGCCTCCCGCTCCCGGCATCGCAGCCCCCAACTCGGCCCATACCAAGCCGTCGCAGATGGCTAGTATCGCCCCCAATAGCCATCCCAGCATGGCATGGGGCCCTCCCATGGCCACAATCAGAATCGGGATCGTGACAAAGGGTCCGATGCCGAGCATCTCGACCACGTTGGCCGAGATGGCTTCCTTCAGCCCCAGGCCACGGATCAGGCCCTCTCCGGAATCTTGCTGGGGGGCTTGTTCTGTCGGCATTTTTGACCACCCTAAGGGGTTGTGCAACTTACTAGCACCACGAGTCCATTGGGCGAGCTTGCAGGTTTGGCAATGGGCGGGCCTGAATGCAGACCCGCCCGGTTGGAATGTCGACTAGAAAAGGAACTTCAATGCGAATTGAATCACCCTTCCTTCCCTCAGCGGATCGAGAACCGAGTTCGTCTGGCCGAACCTGCCATTGTGCACTCTCCGCTCCGGGTTTCTGAACTGAGGCGTGTTGAAGGCGTTGAAGAACTCCCATCGGATCTGCAATTTGGTGTTCTCTCTGGAACCCAGGTCGAAGTTCTTGAACAGGGAAAGATCGAAGTTGTGATGCGGCCAACCACTCAAGCTGTCGACTCCGCAGTTGCCGAATGTCCCGATTTGCGCGGGCTGGAAAGCGTTCGTGTTGAAGAACTGCTCGACGGTCCTGGGGCCCTGCGGGTCACCGATGCAGTCCGCTCGAGCGTTCTGGCTGTCCGTGTTGCTATTGTCGGGGCCGCCAATCCCGATGGGGGCGCCCGAGGTGGAACTCCAGATGCCGTTGAATTGCCAGCCGCCCAGGACGTGACGCGCAGACCCATCGCTCGGAGACGGGATTTGCCAAGTCCAGTTCATGACGAACCGATGCGTCTGGTCGAAGACCAGCCGTCCATAGTCGGCTGCCAGATCATAGGCATTCTGCGGCCGGACCAGGCTGGCCGACGCTCCGCCCGAGAGATTGTCCTGTGTGTCTCCCAGCGCTTTGCTCCAGGTGTAGTTCATGTTGAAGGCCAAGCCTCCGGTCATTGGGCGCCTCAGGCTCGCCTGCAGGGCGTTGTAGTTGGCCTTGCCGTTGCTGGCCAAATGGTCGCTCAAACGCGGCCAGTCCGGGAAGGGACGCGTCACCTGTCCATCCGGGTGGATGTAACCCTGGTTCAGCGGCTGGAGCTTGCGAATCTGGTTGGAGTCTCCACCCACGTACGAGATATCCAGCAGATAATTGTCTTGAGGTTGGAATTGGAACCCGAAGCTGTACTGCTGTGACCAGGGAGAAATGCCTTCGAAGCTGCGGCTTCGGATATCGATCGTCAGGGGATGGAATTCGCTGGTTCCCGAAGGGAAAGGATCGCGCAACAACGCCGATGAAGGCCTGCTGGCGCTCGCTCTGAAGCCACGAAATTCAACCAACTGTGGGGGATTCAGCGATAACGCTGCGGAACTCCCTATCCGATCGATCGCCTGGAAGAAAATCGCATAGCCACCTCTGATGACCGTGTTGTCCGAGACTCGCAAGGCCGCTCCAAACCGGGGGGCAATATTGTTACGGTCGGGCTTGACCAGAGCCCTGCTGAAAATATCATCCCCCTGAACTTGCTGCACGCATTCGAATGTGCAGGGGAGTTGACCAATATCCGAACTGGTCGTTATCACCGCTCCCCGGCCTCCATTCGCATTGGGATCGAAATTGGAAATCAGATCATTCTTTTCGAGAATCGGAGTGAAGTACTCGTATCTGACCCCGAAGTTGAGAGTGAGTTTGGAACTGGCCTTGAAGGCATCCTGAACATAGAACATCACACCGTCGGTGTAGGTTTGGGGCACAAGAGCCGTGGTGGCCCGGATTTCCCGAATATTGCCCAGTAGCAGGTTGGCGACCCCGTCACCGACAAACCAATTGGGAACACGCAGGGCACCATTAGGTGCTCTGACGTCCAGATAATCGTTCAGGGCCCGTTTGTATTCAACTCCGAACTTGAGCGAGTGATTCCCCCGAATCAAGCTAAGGTTATCCAGCAACTGGAAGACCTTAGACACTTGGAACTGGGGTCTCCACTCTGAGGTCCCGAGAATGGTGTAGCCGTCAACACGGATCGGAGGGAGACCGTAAGCGAATGTACCGGGGAGCGAATTCAGTCCGTAATCGGGCCCAACGTCACCTTCGGGGGCAACGGGATCAGATGTTGAATAGATACGATTGAATCCGAATCTAAGGCTGTTAAAGACGGACGGGCTGAAGATCCGATTCCAGGTTAGTGCCAAGAGTTGCCCCCGGACATAGCTGTTGGCAGTGAAGCCACCCGTTGCCAGTGGGTTGGGGAATGGGCCCTGCTCGACGATGGTGTCGGTCTGCAGAAAGCTGTAGGACGCGTACAAGACGTCCTTGTCCGAGAGATTGTGGTCGAGCCTGACATCGAAGGAGTTCTGCTCCAGGGGCACATCGAGAGCGGACTGGTAGCTGAACTTTTCAAAGTTGGCTTCCGGATACAGCTGTACCAGCGCCATGCCAGCCGGGTCTGCGCAAGGCCGTCCGTCCGTGCGGTTCGCCAAGAGATTGAGGACGTCGTTGACTTCGTCCACGCAAGGCACGATCTCCGGATAAATGGCAGTGCCATCCGCTCTGCGGGCTATTACTAGGTCGCGGTCGCCCGTGAAGATGCCCTGCTTCATTTGAGCCGTTGGGACCGTGCCGTTTGCGCCTCCGGCCTTGGTGGCGTCCGTGCGCTGATAATCGGCAAAGAAAAAGGTCCGATTCTTCGCAACCGGCCCGCCTATGGTGAGTCCGTATTGGCCGCGCTTCTCAACACCGCGTTCCACTCCAGCTCGGTTGTTGAAGAAGTTGTTTGCATTCAGACTGTCGTTGCGGAGAAAGTACCAGCCGGAACCGTGAATGTTGTTCGCGCCCGACTTGAGCTCGGCATTGATAACCGCACCTTGGCTCCATCCGAACTCGGCGTCATAGGTTCGGGTCTGGATCTTGAAGGATTGGAGCGCGTCAGGGGGAGGCGAGACCGCCTGAGGACTCCGTTCTTGGGCATTGGTCGTAAACGTGTTGTTGTCGACTCCATTGAGGGCGAAGTAGTTCTGGAGCGAAAAATTGCCATCGACGTTGATTCTGGCTTCGCGCGGATTGGATTGCGCTCCGGGCGCCGGGACCGCGCCCGGACTTAACAGGATCAGGTCCGAGTAACGGCGTCCGTCGAGCGGGAGGTCCGCGATGACGTCGGACTCGATGACCGTTCCTAACTGGCCGCTCTCCGCCTCCACCGCCAAGGCCGCGGCGACGACTTGGACTTCCTCGGTGATGTCACCGACTTCCAAGGTGAAAGTGAGTTCAAGACGCTGCTGGATGGCGAGCTGTATCCCGTCTCTGACCGCGGCCTTGAAGCCTGCCGTCTCGGCTCGAACTTGGTAGGCCCCCGGTCGCAGGCCTGACGCTTGGAAAACGCCGGATTCGTTGGTGCTCAGAGCAACGGAGACACCTAACTCGGTGAGAGTGACCGTGACGTCGGCACCGGGCACGACCGCCCCCTGGGCATCCCGGACCGTCCCCAGGATTGTCCCAGTGTTGATCTGAGCAAATAACGGGAATGGTAAGAGTAGAACCAGGAGTAAAATGAAACGAGTTTTGCAAAGCATGTCAACCTCCTATGCTTCCAGCTTGGCTTAGGTTAACCCCCTATACTTGGCTTAGGTTAACCCCCATATAGCTTGGTATATAGGGTAACCCCACCCGGTTCTATTGTCAAATGATCCCGGTTTTATTGTCGAATGATATTGTCAAATGATATTGATAATGGGTGTACGACATGAGTCTGAGATCGGTGAGATTAGTTTGGTAACGGCGCCAAGTGCCATTGTTCCCAATGGTCATCACCCATCCCTGTCCTTACTGCTTTAGTGGTAAGGACAGGGAGCCCAGCGTGCCGATACCCAAATCTATCCGGGCCTTGGAGGAACGCCGCGACCACATCCGGAGTGCTCTCACCGCCATCGGAGATCTGCGCCCCGGATCGCTGCGCCACCGATATCAGAAATGTGGTAAGCCGAATTGCCGTTGCAAGCAAGCCGGTCATCCCGGGCACGGCCCCTACTTCGTACTCCTGTGCGAGGTCGCCGGCAAGAAGACCACGCGGTCCATCCCAGCCGCACGCGTCGACGAGACGCGCGCTCAGGTCGACGAGTGCCAGCGTTTGCGCAGGCTGACCGGAGAACTCATCGAGGTCAGCGAGCAATTGTGCGACGCCCGCCTGCAGACCGCCGGCGCGGCTTCCCGGAGACTGGGCGGCGCGTGATTCTGGGCGACGGAGCTGCGTAGATTTGGAACGTGGCCGCGGAAATGTTCCCCGGAGCCCTGCAAATCGTCGACCTTTTCCACGCTAAGGAGCACTTCTGGGAGGTTTCAAAGGCGCTGCACTGCAGCGGCGGCCCGCTCACGGAGCAGTGGGCCGAGGCGCGCTGCGACGAACTGGACGGGGGCCGCTTGGGGGATTTGCTAAAAGCTCTGTGAGCGCACGCTTAGGACTGCCAAGAAGTGCGCCTGTGCGCCGAATACGTGGAGCACAACCGCAGCCGGATGGAGTACGCGGACTTCCGCGTCCAAGGCCTGTGCGTGGGATCCTGCGTCGTGGAAGCTGGTTGCAAGACGGCAGTCGGCACGAGATTAAAAAGGGCCGGGATGCGTTGGACAGTCCCCGGTGCCAGCGCCATCCTCGCGCTGCGATGCTGCAAGCTCAGCGGCGGCTACGAGGACTTCTGGGAGCGCCGCTCACAAGGAATCTGCTGAAATCTCACAACCATGTCGTACACCCGATTGATATTCAATGATATTCATTGATATTCTCCTGAAATAACAAGGGTTCGGCTGTTCTATACTTTTGGAAAATGATCCCTCTTGTTGAATCCGAAGTGATGTCTGCAGTAGTTCTCCCCTTACCACCCCTCCCAGGTAAACGGGAAAGGGAGCACTCCTGATTTCAACAAGATACAGGACTTCCTGGGTCAGGGCTGGTGCGGCTAGACGGACAAGTTGGAATCAGTGTAGCCCTACATGCAGCTTGCTGGGCAGCAGGATGCCATTGGAAACTGGCATCAACCTCTAACCAATCCATTCAGCGCGTTCAGTAAGAAGATTCACACAATCGCTGAGGGGCATTTGTCGAATTGTCCAATGAATATCTTCCAGCCTAAGCACAAGATATCTTTCTCAACTGCCCCGTACAAGTTCAATGAAAAGAAATAAAACATTTCATAGAGCAAAGTGGGTCTATAATAGCTTTTATTTGGCTTAAGAAACTCAAGCAGAATTGCAGTGTTTCAATTGTCATAAGGAGTTTATTTTTCAATGAGATTGCCAACAAGACGTTCTTTTCTGGGCAGTGCTGCCGTTGGGGCTGCACTGCCAGCAGCAGCGTCCAGTAATGACGCTTCCAATGATGAATCAGTTCATCACTGGGGTGACGTCAAGCTTGCTGTTGCGACCTACTCGCTCCGGCAGTTCAGTCGCTCCGCCGCAATCAGCATCATCAAGGATCTCGGGATTCAGTATGTGAATGTCAAGTCGGTCCATCTGCCGCATTACCTTTCAGATGAGGATTTAAAAGCAGCAGCTTCTGAGTTTGAATCTGCGGGTTTGAAGATCGTTGCCGGCGGCAATATCTCCTTGCGTAGCGACGACAGTTCCGAACTGGAGCCCTACTTCAAATATGCAGTGATTGCGGGCATGCCGATCATGGTCTGTGCTCCCAAGCATTCCAACCTTGCCAAGATCGAGAAGCTTGCGATCAAGTATGACCGCAAGATGGCTATCCACAATCATGGGCCGGAGGACAACTTCTACCCGGCACCAAGGGATGTGGTCAAGCTGATCAAGGATATGGATCCACGGATGGGCTTGTGCGTAGATGTCGGACATACAGTACGCACCGGAGTGGACCTGATGGAAGAACTGGACGGGGTCTGGGATCGCATCCATGATTTCCACATCAAGGATCTGGCTGATTTTAGCGACAGGCGCAGCCAGGTTGATGTGGGAGACGGGAAAATGCCAGTTTCCAATATTTTCAAGATGCTGAAGGATCGCAAATACTCAGGGGTAGTCGGGTTGGAGTATGAAATCAACGCCGATCAGCCGCAAGCGGGCATGGCAAAGTCCTTCTCTTACATGCGCGGTGTTCTGGACGGACAGGCCGGTTAGTTCCGATGGGCTCCTTGGTAGGCCTCGTCGAGAAGTTCCACTACATGCATCACTGGCATGGGCTTTGAAAAAAGCCGGGTGCCGGCTTGTAGTTGCAACATGCAGCCTGGATTGGCTGTAACGATCGTGTCGGCGCGGGTGGAATCAATCATCCGCATCTTGTCTTTGAGCAATGCCATGGAAAGATCGGTGTGTTCGATGTTGTATACACCTGCCGAACCGCAGCAAAGCTCACTCTGGGGCAATTCACGCAGTGTCACCCCTGGAATCTGTTGAATCACTGTGCGAGGAGGGTGGCGGATTTTCTGCCCGTGTAACAAGTGGCAGGAATCCTGGTAGGTCACTGTCCGTTCAACCTTGCCAAAATCAGTATTCAGTTCGATTGAGGCCAGGAACTCGCTAACGTCTCGTATCTTGCCTGAAAAATTCATGGCTCGCTGGTGCCACTCAGGATCATCCTCAAAAAGCTGTGGGTATTCCTTGAGTACGGAACCACATCCTGCAGTATTGGTGATGATTGCGTCATAATCACCCAGTTCCAGGGCCGCAACGTTCTTCCTTGCCTGCTCGCGTCCTATGTTTCGCAGGCCCGCATGCACCTGCAGTGCACCGCAACATTCCTGCTTAGCGGGAACAGTTACTTCACAACCGTTCTTGCACAGTACACGGACTGTCGCCTCGTTCAGCCGACTAAAAAACACATTCTGCATGCACCCGGCCATGAATGCCACTCGGTGCCTTGTTTCGTCCTCAGCAGGATAGACTTTACCGATGTTCTTGAAAAAGAAAGGTGCCTGTGCCTGAGGTGCCAAGTCGGCAAGTTCACCAAGCCGTCCAAGTTCCTTAATTGTCCCGGATTGGGTCATCAGTTGGTCGAGTCCAGTCCTCTGATAAAGCCATAGCAGGGTGCCTACCACTCTGAGTATGAGCGGGCTTCGCAATGCCTTGTCATAGGCCAGCCAACGCAGCAGGCGTGTTGCCAGGGGTCGTTTGATTGAACCTTCGATTTGGGCCAGTGCGTCTTCAATCAGGCGTCCATACTCAACCCCGGAAGGGCAGGCTGTTTCACAGGCCCGGCAGGCTAGGCATTGCTCAATGTGCTCAATGTAGCTGTCAGAGATGCTGATGTTTTCTTCTGCAACCTGCACCATCTGATAGATACGTCCTCTCGGGGAGTCCATCTCGACGCCCAGTTCACGATAAGTGGGGCAGGCATTGAGGCAAAGCCCGCAGTGGACGCACTTGCGTAGATCAGCGTCCCTTGGGCCGTCAGTCAGGTTGGTAGTCGCAGGTTCTGGCACGTTAGAAAGTCGTACTGGTGGTTCTCGAACACCGGGCAGTTACAGGAATATCTTGTCGTGAACGATTCCTGCAACGTCTGTCAGGCGGAAATCGCGTCCGGAGAAGTGGTAGGTCAGTTTTTCGTGATCCATGCCCATCAGGTGAAGCACCGTGGCATGAAAATCATGAATATGCATGCGGTCGACTTCTGCATGGTACCCGATCTCGTCTGTAGCACCGTAGCGAAAGCCTTTCTTGACACCTGCTCCAGCCATCCAGATCGTGTAGCCGTAGGGGTTATGGTCACGGCCATCTCCACCTTGACTGACTGGTGTACGGCCAAACTCTCCTGCCCAGATCACCAGCGTGTCGTCAAGCATTCCCTGTGCCTTGAGATCCTTCAGCAACGCGGCAATAGGCTTGTCGACCTCGGCAGCGTTCCGGGTGTGCTTGTTATAGAGATCCGAGTGTTGGTCCCATTTGTAGGAGTGGGTGCATTGCACGAAACGGACACCGCGCTGGCTGATGCGTCTTGCGAGCAAGCACTGCCATCCGAAATCTGCTGTCACCGGATCATCGAGTCCGTACAGCTTCTTGGTCGCCTCGGACTCTTTTTCGACTTCGAAGGCTTCCGGTGCCTGGACCTGCATCCTGAATGCAAGTTCAAAGGACTGGATACGCGCCTCAAGCCGGGAATCGGGGGTGCGCATTTCCGCATGACGGCGGTTGACGTTGTGCAGCATGTCCAGCTCGTAACGCTGTTGTTCCTGCGACAGGCCCTTGTTGACCATGTATTCGATCGGTTCGCCTTGGACATCCGAGATCTGTAGCCCGGCATGACCGATCGGTGTGCCTTGGAACGAACCAGGCAAGAATGCCGAGGACCAGTTTTTTGAACCACCGTGAGAAAGGGCAGGTTTGATGGTGATGTAGCCGGGCAGGTTCTGATTCTCTGTACCCAGACCGTAGACCACCCAGGAGCCAAGGCTTGGGCGGGTAAACGTGCTGGAACCTGTAAAGGTCTGCAGGAGTGCAGCACCGTGATCTACACCCTCACCAACTACCGAGTGTAAAAAGCACATATCGTCAACGCACTCACGGACATGTGGAAACAGGTCGCTTACCATGATGCCGCTCTGTCCACCTGACCGGAATTCCCAGGGGGACTTCATCAAGGGGCCTGGCTGTTCGTCATCAAAAGCCAGTGGACGTTTGATGGGCAAGGGCTTGCCATCATTTTTTGCGAGGTAGGGTTTGTGTTCGAAGGTGTCGACTGAGGAGGGGCCGCCGTGCATGAACAGGAAAATGACCCGCTTTACGCGTGGCTCAAAGTGAGGGGAACGCACTTCCAGTGGCGTAGCAGGGTTAATAGCGACATTGTTAGCTTTCGCTTTGTTCTGCTCAAACAGGCCAGCCAGTCCCAGCATCCCAAAACCACAGGCTGCATCCCGAAGCATGCCCCGACGCGTCACGGGTTGCACTGCATTCATGTGCTTGATCATTTGCCGATAGTCCATCGTTATCTCTTATTCTCCAGAATATTCAGCGGCTGCATTAATCTATGTACATGAAGTCGTTTGATGCCAGCAGGATCCGGCAATAGCTTTGCCATGCATCAAGTTCGGTTACTTGATCGAACCTGGAGTCGAAACTGTCAACATATGTCAAGGCAGTATCGAGTTCCTCGGCTCTCGGTTGGCGTGTCAACACTCGCAGGTAGGCTTGATTCATGCGTTCGGCGTCCGTCCAACTTTCCTCAGCCAGTAATTGCTGGGCAAGGTTGCGAGCACGGTCCGAGACAAACTTGCTGTTCATGAGGAACAGGGCCTGTGGGGCCACATTGGTCGTGGAACGCTTACTGGTTGATGTTACTGCATCGCCAAAATCAAATAGGTTCAACAATGTGGGCAAGTTCGCCCTGCGCAGTGGCAGGTACACCATACGACGGTTGGATGTTGATGGATCAATGCTCAGGCGGTCATTGGAATTTTCACGATCTGTGCCGAACCCTGACTGCATTGTGCCGCCCATGGCAAGGTCGATCGAGTTATCGATTGCCAGCATGCTGTCCCTGATTTCCTCCACATCCAGTCTCCTGCAGTGGAAGTGGGAAAGCCACAGGTTCCGGGGATCTTCCATGGCTGCAAGATCGCTTGTCTTGCTGCTCATCTGGTAGGTGTTTGACAGCATGATTGTCCGATGCATGTTCTTGATGGACCAGTTCCCGGTAATGAATCTGGATGCCAGCCAGTCCAGTAGTTCCGGGTGTGAGGGAGGTGTGCCCAGTTTGCCAAAGTTACTCGGTGTGCGGACAATGCCCTCGGAGAAGTGTTTTTGCCAAATGCGATTGACCATCACTCGGGCAGTCAGGGGATTTTTCTCCGATGCGATCCAGCTGGCAAGTTCCAGTCGACCACTCACGCTGTTGGCAGGCTTTTGGTTGAGTCCTTCCAGAATGGCTGGAAAGACTTTCGGGGCATCCTCGCCTGCGGCGTTGTAATCCCCACGAATAAATACCTTCTGTACGACGGGTTCGCCTTCCTCAACAGCATTGGCCATGGGTGGTTCAGGCATGGCAACTGCTTTCATCTGCTCCAGGTCTTGTGTCAGTACAGCGATTGTTTCCTGCGTTTCAGGCTTCAGGATCCGTTTTTTTTCTTTCTTGCTGAAACGAAGTGGGGCTTCCTTAGCCATGTATATGTCATAAAAGAAACGATCCTTACCTGCCTCAAACACTGGTCTGGGAGGCGGAGGCATAGAGCCTTCCTTGAGCATGCTGATGGCATTCTTGCGCCAGCGCCGAATCGAGAAGTGCCACTCTTGTAGCGTTTTCTCAAAATTCTGCTGGTAGGAGAGTGCGATCTCATTGCGGTTCTTGTCCATGGCAAAACGCCATGCATCAAGCTGTTTCCTTGGTGGTGTCACCGGTTTCAGGTAAGTGGCCCACTTCGTCAGCAGGGCAGGATCAAGTCCCTTTTGCTCGGTCAGTTGTCCTATTTCCTGGTTCTTTTCATTCACATCATGGGAAGCCAGCATGTACTCTGCTGTCTTGTTAGCAATCGAGTCGATGAACAACTCGATCTCAATGTCAGCAATGTTGTCGAGCTCAATTTGCTTGTTCCTGATCAAAGTCAACTCCGCTTGATACTTCTTGTATTCCATTTCGGGTACAAGTGGTTTGAACAGGAGCTTCGAGACATGAGTCGAAGGATCCTTGAAACTGCGGGTTGAGGCAAACATCCCTGCCATTGAGTAATAGTCCCTGGTCAGGATGGGATCGAATTTGTGATCATGGCAACGCGCACAGGCAACAGTCAGACCGAGCATTGCCTTGGAGACAACTTCAATCTGCTCGTCGTAAACGTCATACAGCATCCGCTTTTTGTCCTGTTGCGCCACAGCCTTTGGACCTAATGCCAGAAAACCTGTTGCTACGATCCCCTGCTCATTGATCTGCCCTTGCTTGCTGGCAGGTAAGAGATCTCCTGCAATCTGTTCGCGGACAAACTGGTCATAAGGTAGATCGTCATTAAAAGCTTTGATTACGTAATCGCGGTAACGCCATGCATAGGGATAGCGGTGGTCCTCATCATTGCCTGTTGAATCGGCATAGCGTGCCACATCCAGCCAGTGCCGTCCCCAGCGTTCCCCGTAAGCAGAAGAGGAAAGTAGTCTGTTCACGACTTTTTCGAAAGCATCCTGTGCACCATCTGCCAAAAAATCCTGGATTTCCTGGTAGGTCGGGGGTAGTCCTGTCAAGTCGTATGTCGCTCGTCTCAGCAATGTCAGCTTGTCGGCTGGTTGTGCTGGTTCCAGTCCCTTTTCCTGGAGTTTTGCAAGTACGAAATGATCCACGGAGTTATGTGTCCAGCCAGACTTTTCACTCTGGGGAACATCTGGTGTTGAGATCGGCTGGAAAGCCCAGTACTGTTTCTGCTCCTCGGTGAATGTGGCCTGTTCCTCCGGAATCAAAGCACTCCATTGCTCTGCGCCGGGCCAAGGTGCTCCTTTTTGGATCCAGCCCTTGAAAATCTGGATCTCATGTTCTGGTAACTTGCCACCGGGTGGCATCTTTACCTTGGTCTGGTAGCCAATAATCGCAAGCAAGCGGCTGGATGCGGGATCAGTAGAAGAGATCAAGGCAGCCTCGTCACGAGCATTGACAAACCCTTCAACCGAAGAAAGGTCGATATTGCCGCTCTTTAACTGCGTGTTGTGGCACATCTGGCATTTTGCTACCAGCAAGGGGCGTACCTGTTTCTCGAAATATTCAATTTCTGCCAACTCTGAACCTGTTGCAGAACAGAGCATGAAGGCACCCGTAAAAATGGTCGAGAAGCTTCTCAACAAGGGCAGCCTGAGCCAAACAGTGCGCATGCGGGAACTATTACCCATCAACTGAAACTATACCCGATTCGGGTGCTTTGATCGTTGCCAGCATCATTGCAACCATGTAGTTCCCGGGCATCTATCTTGGAACTTTTGACGGATTGTCCGGAGCATGTGTAAGCAGTCCGCTAATGACGGATCGACTGTATGAGGGAAGGGTCATTACAGGTTCGATGTTCTTCTGGAATTTGGAAATCCGTGCTGTGATCTGCTGGATAATCTCAGGATGATTGGCAGCGATATTGTTGGATTCTGCCTCATCCCTGCCCAAGTGAAACAGCAGTGGCGGATTATATTGGAAACGCTTTTTTGTTACTCCATTCGGGCGAACTTCCCTGCCATAAAGATGGAGTTTCCAGTTGCCGGAGCGAGCAGCATGAATCAGCAGACGGTCACTGAAGAACAGATCTCTTTCAATCATCGGGTTGCGACCTTGCAGTAAGGGGTTGATGTCCATGCCGTCATACTCCCGGTCTTCCGGTAGGGGGAGGGAAGCCAGACGGCTGATGGTCGGAAACAGGTCCAGCAAAGTAGCAGTTCCCTGGCGAACCTGGTTTGCGGGCAGCCTTCCCGGTGCCCAAGCCAGGAATGGCACCCGCACGCCTCCTTCCCAGGTCGTGCCCTTGGAACCACGTAGCTTGCCGGTGGATCCACCCTGTGTCTTGCCGTCACCCTTCCAAGGTCCGTTGTCACTGGTGACAAAGACGTAGGAATTTTCAGAAATACCAAGTTCAACAAGTGACGCAATGATGTATCCAATATTGGTGTCGAGTTCCTCGACTACATCCGCATAAATGCCTTGGCTTGATCGCCCTGTGAACTCAGCAGATGCTGCCAGTGGAATGTGCGGCATGGTGTAGGAAAGATAGAGGAACATTGGTCGCTCATGTTCTTCCTTGAGGAACCGTATGGCCTGGTTCGTGTAACGCTGTGTAAGCAAGGCAGTCCGGGGTGGAGATTCTACTACCTGATCCTGATCGTAGAGTTGGAAACGTGGCCATTTCAGCCATGGAATCAGGTTCATGTTGTTGCTGTAAAAAACCCCGAAGAAACGATCAAATCCTTGCCGGTCAGGACGATACAGCTTGCGGCCTCCCAAGTGCCACTTCCCGATGCAAGCCGTGGCATAGCCAGCAGTGCGAAGGTGTTCTGCCAAGGTCAATTCAGAGTTCGGCATGCCCCATTTTTCCTTGGGGATGAACACTCGGGTAATACCGGTGCGTAAGGGGTGCCTTCCGGTCAGCAGGCCTGCCCGTGCTGGAGAGCAGGTCGGTGCAGCTGAATAGAACTCTTTCAGTCGAACGCCTTCGGATGCCAGGCGATCCAGAACGGGGGTTCGGATCAGGGTATTGCCATAACTGCCCAGGTCACCATAGCCAAGATCATCGGCGACGATCAGTATAAAGTTCGGTTTTTCCGGTTCGGCCTGGCAGTGCAAGGCAGTTACACAAGCAAGCAGTGCAAGGATGGTTACTCGCCAGGTGCCCGGGAGTCGGGGTTTTAAAAAAAGCAAGGCTTCAGCAGCCCTGATAACGGGAATACCCCGTCGATGAGTCATGTAATGATTTTCGAAGGTCATGAAAGCGCTGTGCCTTGGCTTCCCACCTCGGAAGACTACCCAGTCTGACACTGCTAACTCTAACTCTTATTCCAAAAGAGTTCTGGATTTCCAGTCCGATGTCCGAGCATGTTTCAGGTTGTGCCTCTACTTCAATTTCAGCTTCATCCAGTGCTCCCTTGCGGCTCAGGGTGACTCGATACTCAACGTTCCCGGCAATGTTTCTGACAACCTGTTCAATGCTGCTGCTGTGTAGATTGACACCTCTGATCACCAACATCTGGTCGATCCTTCCCAGAATGCCACCTTGCAGCAAGAGACCCTCTTCAAGGCGTTGTGGTTGGACAAGATCACCAGTCCGAAATCGAATCACAGGGTTGCCCCAGCGCCCGAGATTTGTCAGGACAAGTTCACCGGTCTGTCCTTTGCTGACAGGTTGCCGGCTCTCAATATCAATTACTTCGGCAATAAACTCCCGTTCGTTGACAAAAACTCCACGGCCTTCTGGACACGGAATTCCATATGCGCCAACCTCGCTCATGCCTGCATGATCAAAAACTTCTGCCTGCCAGGCTTCCTGTATCCTCCTGCGCATCGCAGGGACACTACCGCCTGGTTCTCCAGCAAGTATGGTGCAACGGATGCCTGAGCCTTTGATATGGATGCCTTCACGGTCCGCTACCTCTGCCAAGTGCAGAGCATAGGTCGGTGTGCAGAAAAGAACTGTGCAGCCAGTCTCAACCAGCATATGTAATCGACGGACCGTACTTGCTCCGCCGCCTGAAATCACAAGTGCATTCCGTCGAGCCATGGCTGCATGGGCAGACCAGAACCCGATGAATGGTGCGAATGAGAACGCGAACATTGCCCTGTCACTGCTGGTCACACCACTAACATCAAGAACGGCATCCCAACAATCGCACCACCAGTCCCAGCTCGTTGCAGTGTCCAGAACTCGCAGTGGCTGGTACTTGGTTCCTGAAGTCTGGTGAAGACGTGTGTAGGTTTCAATTGGATAGGTCAGGTTCGAACCAAAGGGTGGGGTACTGAGCAGGTCCTCGGAGAGATCCCGGTTTGATGTGAATGGCAGCCGCTGGTAGTCCTCTGCACATCGAGGGATTGTGTCCTTGTCCAGCCTTTGTCGCCAGAAAGGATTTGTAGCCAGTACTTCCTCCATCATTTGCTGGAGCCGGGGTAATTGCTCGAAGCGATCAAGCGCTGCAAATCCCGGGGACTTTGTGTCTAACGGTTCCTGCATTAGTGGATCAGGTAGCTTGCCTGTGCTGTTAGAAAGCAGACAGCGAATGCGAGTGCCAGCGGCATCAGTGCTCCAAGAGTAGTCCAACGGCCGCTACGGGTCTCTTTCCAGATCGTGAGAATGGTTGTAGCGCAGGGGTTGTGTAGCAGGGAAAACAACATCAGGTTCACGGCGGTTAGCATGGTCCAGCCGTTCTGGTCTACAAGTACAGTGCGGATTTCATCGTAGCTTGAAACATCTGACATCATGCTGCTACCGAAATAGCACATGAGCATCGTAGGTACCACGATTTCATTGGCCGGGATCGCTATGACATAGGCCAGCAGTATCACGCCATCAAGCCCGATGGTTTCACCGAGCGGTGCCAGAAAAGCCACTGCATGGTCAGAGAGGCTGGCCCCTCCAAGTTGGGTGTTTGCAAGGATCCAGATGACGGCGCCAGCAGGTGCAGCTGTCAGCATGGCGCGACCCATGACAAAGATCGTACGGTCAATGAGTGAGGTGTAAAGAATCCGCAGGATGCTTGGCCGACGGTACGGTGGCAACTCCAGGCTGAACGCGGAAGACTGCCCTTCCAGTACTGTTCGGGAAAGGACCCAGGAAGTTGCAAGTGTAAATGCCACGCCTAGCAATACAACCCCAACAACAGTAGCGGCAGCTACAAATGATGCGATTACAGGCGGGAATGCAGCGGCAACAAAGATCACGGCCAACATGATCAGGGTCGGGAACCGTCCGTTGCAGGGAACGAAATTATTGGTTAGGATCGCGATCAGTCGCTCTCTAGGGGAATCGATAATGCGTGCCGAGGTGACTCCGGCTGCATTGCAGCCAAATCCCATGGCCATTGTCAGTGCCTGCTTACCGTGGGCTCCAGCCTTGCGGAAAAGCCAGTCCAGGTTATAGGCAACTCGTGGCAGGTACCCCAAGTCTTCAAGGATCGTAAAGACCGGGAAGAAGATCGCCATAGGTGGCAACATGACACTGATCACCCAGGCCAGGCCCCGGAAAACACCATGCCACAGCAGCCCGGTTAGCCACCAGGGTACTCCGATTTGCGTGAACCATCCTGCACAGGTTGCTTCGACAGCAAAGAACATGTTTGCGAGCATTTGCGAAGGAACATTGGCTCCCAGGATCGTGATCCAGAACACCAGTCCAAGCAGGAACAGCATCAGTGGGAGTCCAAGCCATTGTGATGTCACGATGCGGTCAATACGCTGATCCAGGTCCCAGGACTTGCTGCCGCTTACTTTCACGGATCGTGAAGCAACCTGCTGGGCGTTGTCATAGATGACGGTCACCATCTGTTCCCGGAAGTCCCCTTTAAGATGCCGACGTAGTTGGTCGCTATGATCCAGGACGGCTTGGGCAGTCACAGGCTTACAAGGCTCCTGCAACTTCAGACATCTTGCTTGTTCGCTCTGGTGGCGCTTTCTGCTTCTGAAACAATTCGGCAAGTTCTCCGGAGAGTAAGGACTGGCGGACCTTATGGTCGCCGTCAAGAAGCCTCAAGGCGACCCAGCGGGCATTGGGTAGCCCTGGAACGAGGTCCTCGATCATGGGAGCAAGGCTGCTGATGGCTTCCTCGACTTCAGGAGAGGTCCGGAGTTTCAGTGGCCTTGTAGAAACTTCACTGGAGATGACAGTGGCCACTGTGGAGACCAGTTCGGGGATCCCTTGACCGGTGCGCGCTATTGTTGGCACGGTTGGCACTCCCAGGTCGCGGGAGAGACTTCGGACATCGACATCGATCCCCTTGCGTTCTGCCTCATCCATCAAGTTGACGCAGATGACGGCCTGATCAGTGATCTCAAGCACTTGCAGGACGAGATTGAGGTTCCTTTCAAGCGCTGTTGCATCCACAACCACGATGGTGCAGTCTGGTTGTCCAAACAACAGGAAGTTGCGGCTGATCTCTTCGTCCTGAGATGCAGAGAGCAGAGAATAGGTCCCGGGAAGATCTACCAGCTTGTAGTGTTTCCCTTCTAGGGAAAAAGCTCCTTCGGCGCGTGTAACCGTCTTGCCTGCCCAGTTACCGACATGCTGACGCAGCCCGGTCAGGGCGTTGAATACAGATGACTTGCCGGTGTTGGGATTGCCGGCCAAGGCCACGACAAAGTCAAAGTTCGCAACGCCAATGCCCATCTGCGCCAGTTGGGCATGGGCAGGACATTCCTGGCAGGAATGTGCAGTACTCATTGCGTGACCTCTTGCTCACTTGCAGGTGATTTCTGGCGTATCCAGATGTAGTCTGACTGATCGCTGCGAAGTGCGATGGTAGCCCCCCGGATCAGGAATGCCCTTGGGTCCTTGAAAGTGTTGTCCATGACGGCTTGCACCATGGTTCCCGGAGTCAGACCCAGGTCCAGCAGTCGCCGTCTGGTGAATCCATGACATTCAGGACCCAATGCAATGACTTCCCCTTTTGACCCTAGAGGCAGTTGTGAAAGTGGGACTGCATCTGTCGGACGTACGTCATCCTCTTGCACGTCAGTGACCTGTATATTTGCTGCAACGATATGACTGATATGCTGCCTGTGATTACCATTTAAGATAGTCAAATGATCCGGTTTTGATGAGAGTACCTGGACAACCTGCAAGGGCTGCAGGTTGGCAGAGAGTATTTCCCGGAATACAACATAAGGCTCATCTTCGATGTGCATAATGCGGGCAAGTTTTCCTTCTGGCCATTCGTTGAGGCTTGCCCCCTCAAGCACAGCCATGCTGCCATCGGCGGAGGGAATGGGGTCTCCATGGGGATCATGCAGGGGATGACCCAGGTGAGCATCCAGTTGCGCCAGTTCTTCTCTGGTCAAACTGTGTTCGGCTTTTTCTGCAGCCTGGTGCAGTCGTTCCATTGGCATGTTTGCTTCATCGGAGAGGTGTCGTTCCCACAGGCGATGTGCCCGGACGACTTGCAGTGCCTGCTGTTCCCCTAGTGGTGAGAGTGCAATGCCGGTACGGAGGATCCTGATCAGCCCTGAAGCCTGCATACGGGTTGTCAGTTGAAGCACATTGGCTGGAGAAAAAAGTAGCGCTCCTGTCAGGGATTCCTGCGTGGCCAGTTTGGAATTGTGTTGCCACGAAAGGATATGCTTCAGTGCGTCTTCAGTTCTTGTGCGTTCTCGCTTGGCCTTGATTCGTTTCCAGACCTGTAACAAGGGAGTGCGGAGTACCATCAGGGCTGCTCCTGCAAGCAGAACAATCAACAGGATTTCAAGACCAGTCATCCTGTTTTCCTTTTGGCGATGGCATCCTGAACATGGATTGTGGCGGCAAGGCGAGGCCCGATTGACCGAAAGTCTTTTTCCTGATTAATTCGCAGCATGAGTGGGCCACCAAAAGGCTCTCGTTCGATGAGTTCGATAGTGGCTCCTGGCAGGACCCCCATCTTGGAGAGGTATTGAAGCATCTCCGAGTCGCGATCAGAAACCATGGAGATAACAGCCCTTTCCCCAACCTTCATTTGCAGCAAGCTGCTTTCGACTCGTTTTGGGAGTGAACCGTCCTTGCGGGGAATCTGGTGGCCATGAGGGTCGGTTTCAGGATCCCCCAAGGCATCCGCGATACGGTCGGCGAGGGTCTCTGAAATGGCATGCTCCAGTTTTTCAGCTTCCTTATGCACTTCATCCCAACTGTAGTTGAGAACGCTGTAAAGGAACAGTTCCAGGAGTCGATGTCGGCGTACGACTTCAACCGCCTGGGATCTACCTGGCTTGGTCAGTCTTGCTCCATGGTGCTTCTGGTACTCAATCAAGGGAGGATCAGCTTCAGAAAGTTTCCTGAGCATGCCGGAGACTGATGCCGGGGAGACAAGGAGATTTTCTGCAAGGGAAGTCGTGGTAGCTTTCCCGTGTTCACCGGCAATCTCAAAGATTGCCTTCAAATAGTCACCAACTGCTTCAGTAGCCATATTTAGGCAGGCCTAAATATAAATTGCCATAATATTCAAAGCTTGTCAATCACCGGGTAAAAATTTATTCTCAGACACGTGAATCTTGCCCTACTCCCTCGTTCTCCAGATCGAGAAAACGGTCGAACTGCGAACGGCTGGTCTCCATGCGGTTCACCACCCGCGAGCAGGCGCGTAGCGAGATCTTCCGTTTCCTGGAAGGTTTCTACAATCTCCGGCGGCGCCATTCGGCGCTGGGCTACCGGTCCCCCGCGGAGTTCGAGCGCCGCTGGCACGAGCAACGCGAGCCGGTCCGCCTCTGAGCGCATCGTCGACCTGGAGTGGCGAGACGCTAGCTCGCGCACGGCGCGCATCCGTCCGGCATCCAGGCCGTTGGCGATTGGCACGGATCAACGAGGGGGGCCGGCTCCGGTCGCTCCAGCTCCCTACGCCGGCCCCCCTCGACACCCGAGAAGCGGACGTTTCAGCTTTGCCTTGACACACGGATTGACATTACTGCCCCCCTTGGCGATGATGGATCCGACACCACCGCACACAGTTGCTCCGTTGTCGCATCTGCCGCAACCTCAACTGTCCACCATAATTCCGAGTTGATTGCTGAAGGCGAGCGGAAGGCGGACCGGATGGCGTATCGGACTCGGAATAATCACGGACTGTTCAGGTGCGCTGGAACCTCGTCGTCAGGGCGGTATCGCCCGGCGGGAGTCGCCGCTACCTTGCGTAGCGGCGTGCAGTGCTCCTCGCGCGTTGCTTTGGCAGCGTCGACCGGCTCCCGAGCCCAGCTGGACATCCTCGCGGAGCAGGCTGACGAGCTGCGCCAGCCGGGAAGGACATCGCGATTATTCCGAGCGATCAGACACCCAGTCACCCGTAACAAGTTGAAACCACATAATCTTCCTCCAGCCACCCGGGTCTAACTCGAAATAGCCACCATTCCGTAGCCCCTTCAGGCATAGTTGTTGACCATAGAGGGATGATATGATGATGAACGTGGCTGTTTCTAGCAAACTGCCCTCTTGTTTGCTTTTGGCTCGGACCGCCCTGTTAGTTGCAATGTCCGGGTTTCTCATGGCGCCAGCCTTGCTCGGTCAATCGAGCGGTTTGAGCGGGGTGGTCACCGACGAGACCGGTGGCGTGCTTCCCGGGGCAGAGATCGACATCCTGAACGAGTCGAACGGCTTCCAGCGTTCTGCGGCTTCCAACGAAGAGGGAATCTACACGTTCGCCCAGCTGCCGCCCGGATCCTACACACTCTCGGCGGTACGAGAGGGCTTCGCACCGGTGATTGTCGAGGGCGTCTCGTTGCTTGTCAACACCAACGTGTCGCTCCCAGTGGTGTTCGGCACGGTCGAAGCGGTCGAAGAAATTGTCACAATCTCCGCCTCCGTAGCGCAACTGAACACGACCGACGCTTCGGTCGGGAACGCGTTTGGCACAAAGCCGATCCGGCAGCTTCCGTTGAACGCACGCAATCCGGCAGGCTTGCTCTCACTCCAAGCGGGCGTCACGTTCCTGAGCGCCGATCCGTTGGACTCGCGGAAAATGGGCGACATCCGGAACGGTTCTGTGAACGGAGCCCAGAGCGACCAGTCGAACGTGACGCTCGACGGAGTCGACGTGAACGACCAAAACGGACGGCTGCCATTCACAAGCGTGCTGCGCAACACGCTGGACTCGATTCAGGAGTTCCGCGTTGTGACTACAATGGCAAACGCGGACCAAGGCCGATCGGCGGGGGCGCAGGTCGCGTTGGTGACCAAGAGCGGAACGAACCAGATCCACGGATCGCTCTACGAGTTCCACCGCAACACTGCCACTGCTGCGAACGACTTCTTCAACAACAGGGCCGGTGTCGACCGCGCCAAGCTCATCCGCAACGTCTTCGGAGCCTCGGTCGGCGGTCCCGTTATGCAGGACCGCTTGTTCTACTTCGCCAATTACGAAGGGCGCAGGGACGCTAGTGAGGGTAGCGTGGTACGCAAAGTTCCCAACGACTCGCTGCGCGATGGCTTCATCAAATACAGAAGTGCGGGAGGGGCGGTGCAAGAACTCGACCCGGCGTTCATCCGCTCCAATATCGATCCTCTGAAAGTCGGTCCCAGCCCTGCCGCCCTTGAGTATTTTAGGTCCTTCCCGGCCCCGAACGACTCCACTGTCGGTGATGGGCTGAACACGGGCGGATACAGGTTCACGGCCTCGACCCCGCTTGTCTGGAACACGTTCATTTCGAAGGTGGACTGGAATGCGGATCAGAACGGTGTCCACCGCATGTTCGCGCGGGCCAACTACCAGCACGACCAGATCGGCAGTGTGCCCCAGTTTCCCGGCCAACCCCCAAACAGGGAAACCGCAGACAACAGCCGCGGGATAGCGTTCGGATACACGGGCTTGATCGGGAGCAGCGTCGTCAGCAACTTCCGATACGGCTTCACCGGACAGAAGATAGATCTGTCGGGGGTCCAGACGGAATCTAGAGTGAGTCTCGGCGATAGTATCATCGACGATTCCACAGGCACGACGACGCCCGAGTCGAACTACTTACCGACGCACACCTTGGCGGAAGACATCTCGGTCCTGCGCGGTCCGCACACCTTCCAATTCGGCGGGGTGTTCCGCTCGATCCGGAACCACCGTACGAACTCCGCCAACAGCTATCATTTTGCGAAACAGGCAGCCTGGGCGTTAACGGACGGCCCCGCTTTGTTCGACACCCCGCTAGCCGTGGCGCCCGCGAGCCCCGGATCATACAGGGAAACCATGGCGACCGCCCTAGGGCTCGTCAACTTCATTGACGCGAACTATAACTATGACCTGCAGGGCACCGCCCTGGGGGTGGGAGAACCAATCAGCCGGACATTCGGTATGGAAGAGCTTGAGCTCTACTTCCAGGACACTTGGCGCGTCAAGCCGGGTCTGACAATCACGGCAGGGCTACGCTGGTCGTTCATGCCGCCTGTGAGGGAGGTGAACGGACTACAGGTCAGCATAACGCCGGGGCTCGACCAGTACATCGCGCACCGCCTGGACTTGGCCGCGAACGGTCGCCCCACGAGTGAAGCAGGGCCCATCGGCTTCGTGGGCGTTGACGACCCCCAAGGCGGACCGCTGTGGGCAACACACGCGAGGAACTTCTCGCCGCGCCTCGGCATTGCCTTCTCGCCGCAGGCTCGCGACGGCTGGTTGGGCAAGCTATTCGGCGGCCCTGGAAAGACGTCGATCCGAGCGGGTGCAGGCTTCTTCTACAACATTTTCGGGATGGGCATGATTCAGATGATCGACCGAAACGCGTTCGGCCTCACAAGCAGGGTGACCAACCAGAGCTTCACTGTCGGGTCAGCGCCCCGTTTCGGGGGGCCTTCAAACATCCCTGCCCGAGGGATTCTGCCGCCGCCGCCGGGTGGGCCCGGCACGCCGAATCCCACGGGTCTGTCGTGGAGCCAGGGAGTTGATTCGAGTGTGATGCCGCCGTACAGCATCAACCCCACGTTCACGGTGGCCCGCGAACTGGGCGCCGGCTTCCTAATGGAGGTCGGCTACGTCGGAAGGTTCAGCCGTAGGCAGCTCGTTAGCGACACTGCTGTGGCCCAGTACGTCAACTTCAAGGATCCGGGGTCCGGCCAGTACCTGCACGATGCGCTCCAGGAACTAGAACTGATGATCCGAGGCGGTTGGCCAACCCAGTCCGTGCCGAAGGTTGGATTCTTCGAAAACTTGTATTCCTCATCGGCTACACTGGACCTGACTGCGACCCAGCGCGTATACGAGGTCCTGAGATCCAATAGCCCCGACACGGGCACGGCGCTGTACTACCTCGACTACGCCTGTGCCCCGGTCTGCAGCGATTTCGGCCCAGGGTTGTACATGAACCCGCAGTTCTGGGGCTTCGATGCGTTAAGGTCTTACGGAACCGCGACCTACCACTCGATGCAGATTTCGCTGCGCAAGGGATTCTTCAAGGGCTTCCAGTTCGACCTCAACTACACCCTTTCCGAGTCCAGGGACTTGGTGTCCGTCGGCACGCGGCGTAGCCAAGGAGAGCGATTCGGCCAGGTTCCAGGCGACACCTACTGGTCCACGTTTGGCGTCATCAACTCTTGGGACCGCGAGGCGCAAAGAGCGGTTTCCGATTTCGACATGCGCCACCAGGCGAACGCGAACTGGGTGGCGGAGCTGCCGTTCGGGCGCGGAAAGCCGCTGCTCAACAGCATGGGCCCGGCCGGGGAGGCGGTGCTGGGCGGCTGGCAGATCAGCGGCCTCTGGCGCTACACATCGGGCTTCCCGCTCAGTATCCTTAACGGTCTTGCATGGCCGACCTGCTACTGCTACCAGCACTTCGCCGAACCCATCGGCCCGATACCGGCGCAGACGAACACGACGAACGCCACTCTGATCGGGGGCGGTACGGGACCGAATGTGTTCAGCGATCCGCAGTCCGCCCTTTCATCGTTCCGGCAGGTCGTGGTCGGCGGGATCGGACAACGCAACAATCTGCGCGGCCATGGGATCCTTTCGGTGGACATGGCCATCGGAAAGCGCTTTCAGTTACCTTTCGAAGGGCACAACCTGCAGTTTCGAGCCGAGGCATTCAACTTGACGAACAGCGTGCGTTTCAATGCGGACGCATGGGAGACACTGTCGTATACATTCACTGGGAGCTTCGGAAACTACTCGAGGGTGATGATTCCGCCGAGGGTCCTGCAGTTCGGCTTGCGGTACGAGTTCTAGCGGTACGAGTTAGCCAACGAGCGAATGACGGGCAAGTCACACTAGGAACACGGTAAAACGTTCTCATGGCAATGGGAACCAAGAGGGTAGAGCGGACGCCTCTGTTCCTGACGGGGCGGACCTGCCCGTAGCGCTCCTGCAAGAGCTTCAAGGACCTCTTCGCAGCCGATCCTTCAGAGACAGTTGCGAAGACTGGTTCAGTTCCCTTCTCGCATCTTGCCCGAGTCGTTTCGGTGCAGGCCGAAATGCCTTGAGAGCCGCGGTTCCCGGCCGGTGCGTATCCGGAACCGTCGGCGCGCTGACCCGCTCGGCTCCCACCAGGTCGGTCAGCCGCGCCAAGGTCACCACCAATTTCTTCGGGCTCGGCAAGTCCGGCACGAACAGGGACTGCTGCACCCGCCGACCCTCGGCGGGCTTGGCCGACACGCGCGCGCCCTCGACCGTGCTGCCCAACGGATGCGCCGCCAAGTCGATCCGCACCAGGGTTAGCAGGACACGCGAATCGCTCAACGGGTAGGGCAGATCGATGGTCCGCTCGAACACCCCGCCACGCGCCAGCCGCCATGATCAGCAACAGATTGTGGGAGTGGAAATTCCAGAAAGATCTGAACATTCTGCGGAAAACGATTCAGATCAATGACCGAGACTACACCGTGGTGGGCACCATGGACGAAGAGTTTGGTGTATTGCGAGCCTAAACCTTGTACCTTTTCACCATCTCAGGGCTTGGGTCGATACCAATCCCAGGTGTTTGTGGCATTGTGATGTAGCCATCCTTGACCGGGTAAAGAGGGAGCGCCGGATTGTATTGACTCTGGACCCCGGGATACGTCTCCATGATGAGTGCATTGGGAGTTGAGGCCAGTAGATGGGAGGCCATGTGCGGTGAGCCATGAGGAGCTACCGGGATGTGATAAGCCGATGCCAGTGCTGAGATCTTCCGATGCTCGGTGATCCCGCCAGCCATGACGGTGTCCAGGTTGAGAATGTCTGCTGAGCGGTGTTCGATCAGATCGCGGGTTCCCCAGCGGGTGAACTCGTTCTCACCGGCGGCTATTGGGATGTCAAGTGCATGTTTCACCTCTGCACATCCCTCGAAGTCATCGGCTACGACTGGTTCTTCAAACCAGAAAGGTTCGTACTTTTCAACCATCCGTCCGAAACGGATTGCGTCGTAAGCCAGCCACTTGTTATTGGCATCAAGCAAAAGGTCAATCCGGGGGCCAATCGCTTCCCTGACTGCGCGAACCCGTTCAGCGTCGACATGCATGGGCTCACCACCAATTTTCATCTTGACGGCCCGAAAACCCTCGTCAACATATCCTTCCATCTCTGCTACTAGGTCGGAAGTGGTTTTGTCGTCACGATAGTATCCGCCAGCAGCATAGACGCGCAGTTTGTCAGTATGTGCTCCCAGTACCTTGTATACCGGCAGGCTGAGAGCCTTACCGATAATGTCCCAAACTGCGATATCTACAGAACCCAATGCTTCAATGTAGCTGCCCTTTGCAACCGGTTTGCGATTATCGCGGTACATGCGATCCCAGATCCGCTCGACGTAAAAAGGGTTTTCGCCCTTGACCCGATGGAAGAGGCCCTCGATCAATTCCCTCGACTTCGGCAGGCTCCTGCCGACTATGCCCGAGTCGGTATACAACTCAAGCTGGGTCATTCCTGGCTGGCGTCCTCCGCTCTGGATGGTTGAGTTGCGTTTGACTGGCATCATACCTGGAAACTGCATACGCAGGAACCCAAATCCTGTAATACGAATTTCAGGTGGATTGGCGATCACTGGTGTGACCATCGATGTGGCAACCATGGATCCCAGAAAATGACGGCGAGTAAGGTTCATGGACAATCTCCTAGTCAAAAGTATACGGGCAATGATCCGACGTGGCATTCCATGTCAAGGAGTCAGCCCCCTAAGGTTTGAAGGATCTTGCGGGTTTCACTGATCTGTCGCTTAAGCTCGTCCGTGTGTCGCCAGGCCTCGTTGTCAAGCCGTTTGCCAGGGTTACTGAGTTCCTGTTCCAGTTCGCGCAAATCGGTGTTGCATAACTCAATATTGCTTTGCAGATTGTCTGGATTGTGAAACCCGCCTCCATCAACCGTGACATAGACCGGTGTCGTGTGTGCCATGTAACCAGGTCCTGCCGAAGCGCGTGCAGCAATCCAGATGCCGTCTTGCACAGGCAGCTGCATTTTGATCTCAAGCTGCCTGCTGCTTTGCTTTGCATCCGAAGCCCTGACTTGCTTCAGTACCTTACTGTGGCCGATGATCTCAAGATTCTCGAGTGGGATTCTTGAGCCGTCCCCAAGTGCTTTTGCAGTCACATTCACCATCGTGCCTTGAGTAACGTCAACGGTGTTACCAGGTAGCTTGTTGTTCACAGTAAGTTCCACAATTGGGCCTGTAGTGGCAAAGGTTCTCCCTGCCTTGACAGCTGCTACCCAGTTCTCAAAGGAGAATTCCCCGTTCACATAGGTGTAAAACCTGGCATCGCCAATCTGGCTCGTCCCTCGCGTGTTTTCTGGAATTCTTCTGCCACACCAGGGGAAATCCGACCCTGCCAGTGCCGTCAAGCGAAATCCGAGATCCAGGAAGCGGTAATAATGCTCGGTGTGGATTGGTCCGTCAGGAACACAGAACTGTGCCAGTTCAAGGAAGTCTATCTTGCCGCGCAACACGTTCATTGTCATTCCACGACCGCCATGGAATGACATGCCCTGGTGTGCGAACCCGCTCACACCATCCAATTCATGCACGCGGTCGAAGTAGCGGTCAAAGGAATAGTAATCGTCCCGGAACCGCACGAAATCATTCGCACCCAGAGAAATCGTGTGCCCGATCTCTGGCGTGCGGGGTTCTTCTTGTCCAGGAGTGACAATGTTATCCATCTCCTGGTAGCGACCTGCCTCACCCCAGGCATATTGCGAATAGACAAAATGCCAGAAGTCACCCATCTGCAAAATGTTGCCAACGTGAATGTCCTCGGCGGCAATCCAGCGCAGGATTGCCGGATTATCACGAGGTGCACGGCGTAAATGAATGTGATCGTCCGCAGAGTACCAGTTGCGCTGAGGCATGTTGATCCAGCGTTCCAGACTGTAATCGTGCTTGATACTTCTGCCGGATTCGATATCTATTTCATGGTTTTGCTTTACAAACTCGTAGCCTTTGGAAAGTTCCAGATGATAGTTGCCGGGTGGGAGACTGGCCTCAAATGAACCGTCAACATAAAACGAGCCGTCAGGTTGCAGCAGGTAACCTTCCGCACTATCCGAACGACCCCACATGACAGCAATGGCCTCTGGTGGTATGCCGAATGCAGTTTCCGAAACATCTGCAGCATCTGCCATATATAGTGGAGTTCCCGTCTGGTCCATCAAGCGGACTCGTACAGGGGTCTTCTCCCCGGTTTGGGCGTCGTGAATTGTTACCGACAGCACGGATTCCTGAGTTGTTTGTGCAGCGATGACAAGCATCGCCAGGAAAAGCACCAACCCGATGATCCGCACTTGATAGTTCGCATAGCGTGATGGTTTACTTAAAAATGTCATTATCTTGGTTCCAGTGACCGCACGCATTATAAGGATATTCCGTGCGAGCCAGCACCACGCAACCCCAGTGTCTTGGGAAAAGTATGCAAATAACGATAACAGCGAGTTATGAACTGGATTTATCCGGTCTGAGAGTTTCCATGGCAAAATCTGCAAAGGAACGGAATACCTTTGGTCCAAAAAGCACAAAAATGACTTCTTGAAGAGTTGAGTTGCCTGACTCCAGGAAGTCAAAGACAGTTTGTAGTGAAATGCTGGTAGCCTGGGCAATTGGATACCCGTAAACACCGGTGCTGATGGCTGGTAGAGTCAATTTGCTGGCTCCCAGCTCAGTTGCCAGTTCAAGACAGCAGTGATAGCAAGATCTGAGTGCTTCGGGTTCTCCGTGGTTACCATCCTGGTAAATGGGGCCGACTGCATGCAAGATCCATTTGGCGGGTAATCTCCCGGCACTGGTCACCACGGCTTTGCCAACTTGACATCGCCCGATTTGAGCCCGGATCACATGAAGCTCATCCATGATGGATGGTCCCGCTGCGCGGTGAATCGCTCCATCGACACCGCCACCCCCGGCAAGAGCGGAGTTTGCAGCATTTCCGATTGCATCAGTAGATACCCTCGTGATGTCACCTGACATCAAGGTGAGCAAACGATTATTGACGGGAATAGATAATGTTAGTGCGGGATTATTCATCAGGTTTTCTCAAAAGGTCTTGAGAATCTGTAGGTTCTACAATAGAGGATGACATGGCTGATCGAATGGTTCAATGCTTGAAGCTCCACCGGGAGTTACCTGGCCTGGAGGAACTTCCGTTTGATAACGAGCTGGGGCAGAAGATTTTTGACAATGTTTCAAAAGTTGCCTGGGCGCAGTGGACGGAACACCTGAAAATGATCATCAATGAATACCGGCTGAATCTTGCCACTCTTGAGGCGCAGGAAACGATCATGAAACAAATGGATGCATTTTTCTTCGGGGAAGGTGCCGCTCCTCCACCAGAATATGTTGCACCTGGATCGTGAACCGTCTTGCAATACTACTGATCTTCCTGCTCGGAACCTGGAGCGGGGCAACGGTCTTCATGTGGCAGACCGCAATCCAGAACTTCGCTGTTGCCAATGGCTTGGCAGTCAGTGAGAATACCGACTACATGGGTGTAGTCGAGGGGCTTTCTGAAGTAAATCTACGGTTGGCTGTCCGTCACCAGGCGTCGGAAGTCAATCGCTTGTTCTTTCGAGGATGGGGCAATGTCCAGGTCCTGTTAGCTGTGGTAGCCCTGTTCCTGGCCTGGAAGATTCGCTTGGGAAAAGCAGCCCTTGGAATACTGGGTGTGATGCTGTCTGCAGTACTGTTCCTGCAGTTGTATGTCCTGCCGGAGTCAATCCGCCTGGGGCGAATGCTCGATTTTGTTTCACATGAGAGTCTGCCTGAGATAAGCAGTCAGTTCTGGACCTTGCATCATAGCTATACAGGGATTGATATGTTGCGGTTTTCTCTTGGGCTGTATTTGTTGTTCCTGCTGCTCCGTCTCAAGTGGCCAGCATCGGAAAAGATGAGCTGAGCCGGTATTGCAGGTCAAACAAATTCAACCAGAAGTCAGGATCGAATCCATCATCAATATGCCCAGCAGGGTGTAAATGATGTCAAATCCAATCAGCAGTCTCATCCAGGCACCAATTTCCCCGACTGCTGAGGGGTCGAAAATCCCCCATGTGATGCTGACACAAGCGACCAGTGCTGGCAGGCACACTGGGAGAAGTAGCAACGGTAGCATCAGTTCCCGCATGCGGTTATTGGCGGTCACGGCACTAAAGCTTGTTCCGACTGCCGCAAATGCCCATGTCCCCAGCGCAAACACCAGGAAAAGACTGCCTGATTTCGGAAGCCAGTTGATGTCAAAGAATATTCCGAAAATGGGAAGCGAAATCACTTCAACAGCAAGGATCAGCACCCAACTGGAGATTGTCTTGCCAAGGAAGACCGCATCACCTGAAACAGGGGAAGCGATCAATGCTTCCAGACACTCATTCGAGGTTTCTCTTGCGAAGCTGCGGTTGAGAACCAGCATACTGGCAAACAGGTAAACAATCCATAACAGACCGCCTGCTAGGCTTCTTACTTCCGAGTTTGTATTGGGGTCGAAAGTGAAGCTGAACATCAGCAACACGACGATCGAAAAGGATATTGCTGCGTTCAGTACCTGACGATTGCGCAACTCGCTACGCAAGTCCTTCTTGGCAATGGCCCAGAATTGAGCAAAAAACCGCCTCATTGGATTTTGTCGTACAGCAACTCGGGGTTATCCCGCAATCTTTCTAAAGAATTGTCCTGATAGACAATCCTTCCCCTGTGCAGCAAGGCCACATCGTCAGCAACATGCAGTGCTTCATGCAACTGGTGAGAGCAAACGATGACAGTACGGCCTTCATCCCGTGCCTGTAGGACCAGTGAGGAGAGCAGTTGCATGGCACGGTCGTCAAGGGAAGTCCAGGGTTCATCCAGCAGTAGAATAGATGGGCTGTGCAGGAAAGCGCGAGCAATAGTCAGCCGTTGCAGCATGCCTCGGGAATATTCACGCACCTGGGTATGGCGAAATCGTTCAAGACCGACTTGTTCAAGCCACTCAGTCAGCACTTGACTCGAATTTCGAACGGCATAGAGATCACAGAAAAACTGCAGGTTTTCCTCAGCAGACAATTCCTCATACAACCAGGTTCCATGGCCGATGACCCCAATGTGACTATGAGGCGAGCCTCCCTCACCGTCTGTTGCCGGGAATGAGATTATGCCGCTGGTAGGAGTGCTCAGACCAGCCAGCAACCGCAGCATGGTCGACTTGCCGGCACCGTTGCGTCCCAGCAAGGCTAGTACTTTCCCGGGATTGATTGACAGTTCCACATCTTGCAGTGCCGGGAAGTCCCCGAAAAACTTCGAGACGCCGCGTACCAGAATCGCGGGTTCGCTCATGAGACTGGCCGTGGATCTTTCGCTGGTGGACCATTGGCAGTTTTGGATGGTTGTGACTCATCTGGCTTTGAAGTGCTTGAAGTTGCCAATTGATAAAAACCCACTCCCAGGATCATGATGGTCAGGATGATGATCCAGGTCAACTCGCTGGCCACCGGGGCTGGCGCGATCGAAATCTGGCTTGATGGAGCAGATGATTCGGGAGTCGAACTCCGGAGTCTGCCTACACCGCTGATTCCTACTTTTGCCATCTCGGCGTCCGGCAGGCCATAAATTGTCGCTTTCGTTGAGGGGTCTTGTCCCACATTCTCAAGCGATTCACCACTGAGAGAGACTCCTTCAGGTGCAGCGATTCGTGTAGGCACGCCACGATAGAGTGAGCGGATCTCGAGCATGTCCTCGTCACTGCGGGGCAGGAGGTATGTCAAGTCGATGCGATTCTCGCCGGGTTTCAGTGGAAAGTCGACCTTGTATATGTCGGAGTTCCCCTCTTGCAGGGCAGTGCTTTGCAGAGGCATCCTGGCTGGCCCTGTCCCGGAAACCTGCACGATCCCCTTTGCAGCGGGTGGTAGATAGAATCGCAGGGTACCTTCTTCTGTGCTGTAGGTCACAGGCGGTTGTGAACTGTTGAGGAACTGGTAGCTCTCCTGGACTATCGTCTCGGTTTCACCTGGCTCCAGAATGAGAACACGATTAACTGGAGAAGGCAGGTTACTGCTGCTTGTTGAGTAGATAGTGATCTCCACATTCTCAAGTGACTCCCCACTGCGCAGGATCTCCGTATAGCCAACGGCATCATACTCGGCTCGAATTGCTCCCAGGAATGGCTGTTGTTGAGGAACACCTGGGAGATCCTTGGTGAACTCGAATTTGCCGTCAGGTTGTGAGAAGGTTTCCTCTAGCGGTTTCATACCACCCAGGAAACTCGACAGGGTCAATTGGACACCGGCGGCTGGTTGACCGGTTGAAGCGTTCTTCACGATCCCTCGTACAGCACCTCTGACCGGCAGGCTGAACGATGCAACGAGCAGTAGGGCAGTACCTATGGACGGCCATGAGCGCATGACCGGGTTGTTATGCGTCCTCATGGCCTTTAATCCTTTCGATTTCAGCGAGTACTCCAGCCAGTTCCTTCTGTAATTCCTGCTTGATTGCTGCATAGTCAGACTTGGATAACTTGCCCATTTGAAATTCATTCCGCAGGTCCCGCAGATTCATGTAAACCACGGCCTTGTGGTCCTCAAGATGCAACGTCGGTGAAATGGCTTCCTGTTCTGGGATATGGCTTTTCCTGACAATCAGTGGAAAGGCAAAGGCCACTAGAATCATGGCGATGGCAGCCGCAATAAGCATGACAGTATGGGTGACGGACTAAATGGATTACTCTGTCAAGGACTTGTCTGAAAGTCTATTCCATTTCTTTGAGATCTTCTTCAATGCTGTCTCGATAACGGTCATACACTTCTTTTGTCACAGTTTCTGTACGCCTGTCGACAACGGTTCTCTTGCGCCAGTTTCGAACCACTAATGGAATCATGGACAGTCCCAGTAACAACGCAGCGAAAGGCATGATCCAGCCGACCATGCCGAATCCTTCACGACGGGGCTCAACACGCGTCTGATCGCCGTATTTCGTATAGACAGCCGCCAGTATTTCCTCTCTTGGCTTGTTTTCCTCGAGACCGTTTTGGATGTCCTTCAAAACGGGCTCACGAAAATGGCAGCCAAGCATGTTGCAACTGCCGACGGTATAGGAACAGCCGGAACTGCACTGGCACTTGACCTGGTCCCCGACCTCACGCAACTCTGAGTAGGAAACTGTTGCCTGTGCGCTGACAGCAACGAGTGCCAACAGAAGGCTATACACGAGTTGTGGCAACGGGTTGCTCCTTCATCGTGATAGTGCCCTGAACCGGCTTGCCGGGCAGTTGACGGTTCCACTTGCTGGGAACAAGGGCTACAAGGGTTCCAGTGACCAGCAACAGGGTCCCGAGCCAGATCCAATTGACCAGAGGATTGATGTAGACCTGAATGACCGGGATGGACTCGTTCCCAGCTTGTCCGACGCTGGATTGTCCGGCGTAGACCACATAGACATCCTCCTGTAATCGGCTGCGCACGTCGACCCGGCTGGTGGGCTGGTTGGAGGCATGGTAAAAACGGCGTTCCGGCAGCATGGTTTCTAGGAACTCACCATTCTTGCTGACATCAATGGCTGCTACAGCACGAAAATAATTGGGGTTATCTGCTTCGCTGACATTCTGCAGCTTGAACGCATAGTTGCCAACTTCAATGCTGTCACCGACTGCCATGTCCTGTTGGTGCACCTGGTTGAAGGCTGCACCGGCAAAGCCAACAAAAATGAGTACGATGGCCATGTGAACCAGGTAGCCGCCATAGCGACGGGTGTTGCGATGAGTCAGTTCCAGTAAAGCCACCGGCAAAGATATGTCTCGCTTGCTCTGGATGACGCTACCGCCGCGATAAAACTCCATCAGGATGGTCAGGGTGACAAAACAACAAAGGGAAAAACAGACCAGCGCGTAAAAATGACGCATACCCGTAATGAACAGGATGGTGCCGCAGAGCAGTGCAGCCAGGGCTGGCAATTGAAAGTTCTTGCGTAGTGAATCCAGGGAAGTTCTGCGCCACGCGAAAAGCGGTCCCACACCTGTCAGGAACAGCAGGAACAGACCAATCGGAATGTTGATCTTGTTGAAGAACGGGGCACCGACGGTGATCTTGTTCCCGGAGATGTACTCGCTAATGACTGGGAACAATGTGCCCCAGAGTACTGCAAAACAACTGGCCAGCAGGATCACATTGTTAAACAGGAAGCTGGATTCACGGGAAATGACTGAATCCAGAGTGGCCTCACTTTTGAGGAAATCCAGCCGACTGATGATCAGATAGCCTGTCAGACCGATACCAATGATCAGGAACCAGACGAAGTAAATCCCGATTTCAGATTCTGCAAAGGCGTGGACGGAACTGACCAGTCCGCCACGTGTCATCATGGTACCGAAGATGCATAGAAAGAATGTTCCGGAGATCAGGATGATGTTCCAGACTTTCATCATTCCTTTCTTTTCCTGCATCATGACCGAGTGCAGAAATGCGGTACCTGTGATCCATGGAAGCAAGGATGCATTTTCGACCGGGTCCCATCCCCAGTAGCCACCCCATCCGAGTACCACATAGGCCCAGCGCGCACCCAGCATGATCCCGATCGACTGGAACAGCCAGGTCACCATGGTCCAGATACGGGTAGTGTGAATCCAGCGCTCCCCTGGTTGCCTGGTTATCAGGGAAGCCAAGGCGAATGCAAAAGGAACCGTGAATCCGACATACCCCAGATAGAGCATGGGCGGGTGAATCGCCATCATGGGGTGCTGTAGTAGCGGGTTCAACCCGTTACCATCCGGCACCGCTGTGATCTGCGGGCCGGACATGATGACCTGGAAGGGATTGGCCTCGAAGGCAACCAGGGCCAGGAAGAATGCTTGGGTTCCAGCCATCACGGCGATAACATAAGAAATCATGTTGGCGTGCCGTTTGCGACCCGTATAAACGGCTACAAATGTATAGGTTGCAGCGATCCAGCTCCAGAACAACAGGGAGCCTTCCTGTCCTCCCCACCAGGCTGCGAACTTGTAAATCAGGTCCAGGTCAGCATTGGAACGGGAGGCAACATAGTTGAGACGGAAATCATCGGTAAGAATGGCGTACAGCAGGATTGCTGAAGCACTTGTAACGAGTATCCAGGTACCTAAAACGGCACGCTGTGCGCTGATCTCAAGAAAGGGGTTGTTGCGCCATTTACCGGCCAATGCGGCGAGGACCGCATAGATGGAGAGCAGGAAGCTCAGCAGGACTGCCAAGTAACCAAGATTTTCCATATTGCCCTGACCCCCTTTAGGTTACCTAGCCTTGAATGACCATAGGTGGCATACTATGCAGCCAATCACATCGAATCCCTTAGTCTGTTGGGCTGACAACCGGGGAGTCGTAGACAGGCATGGCTTCCCCTTCAGGAGCAGCTTCGTACTTCGATGCGCATTTTGCCTGAATCTTGGTTGCCTCAAACTTCCCATCTGTACGCAGATGTCCGTCACAAAGGGCTTGAGCCTTATCTCGGAAAGTGTCTGGTAAAGGATCCTGCCCAGTGTAGATTACATTAAGAAGCATGGCCTGTGTCATCTCTTCGTCTTGCTGCTGAAGGGTGAACTCAACGCTGTCAGCATGCCGGATAATTGAACCTTCTGTCACATCCCCGCCGACGCGAATCCGCTTGGAGCCTGATTCATCCATCGCCAGCAGTTCTTCGAGGGTTACATAGTAAGTAGCACTCTCCTTGACGCCACTGATGCCCATCCAGATCAGTGTTGCAAGGATCACGACTATGATTACGAGAAACTTCCGCTGTTTGTTCATATCACCCTCCACTAACCATTATAGGAGCCTGTTAAAGATACAGGATAATTAACATGGTGCTAATATACTGATTCTGTGTTTGAATTGGATTAAGGGAAGCTTCTTGAAACGAATCAGTTCACGATTGTGGGGAATTGGAATGATTGCTGTTCCTGTCCTTGTCGCAGGTCTGTTCTGGGTGGGTTCGGATGCCTATGCGAGTTCCGAACCCAGCAACAACTTAATCCAGGACAGTTTCCGCCAATTCTCAACAATCCTCGCAACGGTTGAAGAACATTACGCAGACGAACTGGACACAGAAGACGTCATTTACCACGGTGTCATTCCCTATATGCTGCGCACCTTGGATCCGCATTCCTCGTTCATGGATCCGGATGCGTTCAAGCAGCTTCGTGATAACCAGCAGGGTCATTATGCCGGTGTCGGAATGTCGATCGGCACCCAGAATAACAGCACTGTCGTTGTTGCTCCATTTCCCCGAACGCCTGCTTACAGGGCAGGGTTGCGGCCGGGTGATGTCATTGTCGAAGTGGATCAGGAAAATGTCGAAGGGCTGACCGTGACCGAAGTGGCACAGCGTTTGCGAGGCCAGGTTAGCACCAAGGTCATGATCGGGGTCCAGAGACGTGGCGTGGAAAAACTGATCGAGAAAATAGTCACCAGAGAAAGAATCCCGCGACCCAGCATCCCCATATCGTTCCGGATCAAGCCTGATATCGGTTTTGTTCGCATAGACACGTTCAACGAAAACACTGGAAATGAACTCGACAAGGCATTGACCAATCTGAAGTCCAAAGATTTGAAAGGCCTGGTTCTTGATCTTCGAGGCAACCGTGGAGGACTGCTTAGTGAAGGAGTGCGTGTCTCGGACAGGTTCCTGGAAAAAGGGCAGACGATTGTTTCCCATCATGGTCGCTCCTCCCGTGAGCGAAACTACAACGTCAGAAATGGCAACAGGGGTAATCAATTCCCATTGGTTGTCATAGTGAACTGCGAATCAGCATCTGCATCTGAAATCGTTGCAGGGGCATTGCAGGATCATGACAGGGCACTGATTGTTGGACACAGTACGTTTGGCAAGGGGCTGGTACAGACTGTCTATACACTTTCCGAGTCTTCCGGCCTGGCGTTGACCACAGCACGCTATTACACGCCCAGTGGCAGGCTGATCCAACGTCAGTATGACGGCGTGTCGATGATTGATTACTACAACAACCCCTGCAGTGAGGGCTACCAGCCAATCAAGGAAGATGTCCGTATAACGGACAAGGGACGGAGAGTTTTTGCCGGTGGCGGGATTACTCCGGATATCGAGTTTAAAAAGAAAAAGTCGAACGAATTCCAGTGGCTACTCAATCGCAACTTTGCCATCAATACGTTTGCCCAGGATTACAGCCGTGAGAACATTGACCTTCCTTCAGGATGGGATGTTACCGATGCAGTAATTGAGGAATTCAAGCAATTTCTTGACGCAGAAAGGATCCAGTTTGAGGAAGGAGATTTCCAGGCCAATCTTGACCACATGAAGCGCTTGATCAAGCGTGCAGTGTATAACTCGGCATTCGATATTGAGGAAGGCCAGCGTGTATATTACGAACTTGACCCGGATGTTCAGCAGGCCATTGAATCCCTGCCCCTTGCACAGAGGCTTTTGGAGGATACCGAACGCCTTGTTGCAGCAGGTGGAAACCACGAGTAAGCGCCACTGAAATGATGAGTTGTCCAGCGAGTGATCAGCAAAACCGGACGACTCAAATCATCATTGATGAATCACCGCATTTGGAACTATCCTGTAATTTTTGCAACCTGTCAGAAACTCTGCTAGATTGTATCGGGCAGTTGTTCAGTCAATACAGGCCAGAACCCCGGATGAATTATCCAGTGTCTGCAAGCACCCCAAAATACAGCTTGCAGGAACCACCCCATGGACATAGGAGGACTGTTACTCAATGTTTGTAACATCAACTTTCCAGATCGACAGCGAGCTCATGAAATCCAATGAAGAGTATCGCAACCTGAAACGTCAACATTCAGAATACGAGCGTCGTCTGAATGAGTTGGGTGAACGTCGCTTTCCATCACAGGAAGAGCAGACCGAAGAGATTCGTTTAAAGAAAATGAAGTTGCATTTGAAGGATCAAATGGAATCCATCGTGGCCGAGTATGCCGCGCAAGCCACCTGAGCAGTGATTGCTTGCTCGGATTGATGCCAACTCGGGCATACGCTGACTTTCTGCCTGAAGCAGTTCCTTTTTTAAATTACAGGCTCTTGTTGATCAGGAGTTACGTATCCTGAAGTTGTCACAGGTGGAGTAAGGAACTTGTTAGTCAGGGATGGAGTGTACTATGCGCTGGCACTCGTGGCTGGTGCATTTTTTTGCGGTTACTTGTTACACCCCTGGATCGCAACCCCCTGGTTGTTACTGGCAGCATTTTGCCTGTACTTCTTTCGTGATCCGGAAAGGCAGATACCTGACGGGCAGGTTTGTGTCTCCCCTGCAGACGGACGGGTCGTACAAATACGTCAGGAAGCAGACCTGCGTACACGCATCAGTGTTTTCCTGAATATTTTTAATGTTCATGTGAACCGGGCACCGATCGCCGGTCGGATCGAGTGGATTGAGTACAGTAAGGGCAGTTTTCGGATGGCGCATAAGGAAGTAGCGTCCTTGGATAACGAGAGCAATACGCTGGTGATTACTGACCAACAGGCAGGGCACAGTGTTGAACTCAAACAGATTGCCGGGCTTGTTGCACGTCGCATTGTTTGCAACAAACAGGAGGGTGATGAAGTGCAAAAAGGTGAACGGTTCGGATTGATCAAATTCGGCTCCAGGGTAGATGTACTCTTGGGCCCGGAATGGGGGATAGTGGTTCAATGTGGTGACAAGGTAGCTGGTGGCAGTTCAGTCCTGGCAACCTTACGATGAGATGAGAGCGATGAGAATTCGAAGAACTACAGGTGCCAGCAAACCACCCATTGCGTTACCCATGCTCTTTACTGTGGGTACACTCTTTTGCGGGTACTTCACAATCATGAAGACCCTGGAGGCAATCTCGTTGCCTGCCACCAGAGCTGCAGAAGCTGCTCTATTGCTGGATGCTGCGGCTGTTGCAATCGGGGTTGCAATGCTTACCGATGGCCTGGATGGACGGATTGCTCGTATGACAAATGCGACCAGTGCATTTGGTGCAGAACTTGATTCGCTGGTGGACTGCATCACTTTCGGTGCAGCACCAGCTGTCCTTTCATTTGCCTGGGGAATGCGTGGTCTGACACCCGGGAATAGCCCACTGCTGGCAGAGTTGTTACCACCTTTTGGATACCTTTGCACTTTTCTGTTCCTGATTTGCGGGGCCTCCCGACTGGCACGTTTCAATGTGCAAAAAAATCCACTACCCAAAAACCCCGGACTGGCTCGACGGAAATACTTTGTCGGATTACCGATTCCTGCTTCGGCTGGAGCAGTTGCAGTTGTTGTTCATGCTTCTTCAGGACACCCCATTGAGCAATGGTGGCCAGGCGGTGTGTTGTGGTGCGTAATGATGATGGGACTGGGATTCCTGATGATCTCGACCTGGCGTTATCGCAGTTTCAAGGAACTCAATTTCATGAGAAAGCCGGTTCTTGGGGTTGTTTTTACCGGCATACTGATTTTCCTGGTATGGAATTTTTCCCGGCCTGTGCTTTTAACGCTAGCTTTATCATTTGTATTGAGTGGCATCCTGACCCGTCTGTACAGCCTGAAGGTGCGGACAACTACTGCATTATCTGAGCCAGATGCAGTTAGCACCCCGCAGTCCCCAGTCTGATGTGTAGTTCGGATTGCACAGGATTTCGTAAATTCAGTTTGTGGTACGTAGCCTTCCTGGTACTACTTGGAGCACAGGCTCTACTGGCTGCTTGTGGCTACCATGTGGCTGGCAAGTCGGACCTGTTGCCGGATGGGATCAAGACCATTGCTGTACCAACCTTCATGAATGCTACTGCGGAATTCAAGATTGAGCAGTACATGACGGATGCCGTCGTGCGAGAACTGATCACTCGGACTCGCTATCAAATTGTCAGTAACAGTTCCGAAGCAGACGTGATTTTGCATGGGACTATCGTCCTGGTTGATGCTATCCCGCAGAACTTTGATGCCCTTACGGGTCGGGCAACAAGTGTGGTGACAATCACACGGGTGCATGTTGTTTTGTTTGACCAGCTGGAAGGTAGGGAACTGTACCAGAATCCCGAACTCACACACCGGGAAACCTATGAAGTCAGTGCGGACCCAGAAGCATTCGTTCAGGAGCGTGATGCTGCACTGCGACGAGCCAGTCGGACGATGGCGTCCACGCTTGTATCTGCAGTATTATCGGGCTTTTAGCCTCGGTTTAATATCATCTGTTCGAACTTGGGAATTTCGTCAGCCCAGGTCGCATGTCGAGCAATCCTGGATCTGACTATCATTTGAATCCTGGAATGTCGCACTGTGCCAAACATGTCACAGACTGTCTGCCAGTGCAGAATCGATTGTGCTGTACCTGAACTCGAAACCGGCAGAAGTGGCTGCTTTGGGGAGTACTCGTTGTGATGCCAACAGGACTGAAGCAAACTCACCCAGGCCAAGCCGAAGGCCGAATGCTGGGGCGGGGAAAAACGCCGGGCGTTTCACGGCACGTCCCAGTTCCTGTGTAAACTCACGGTTCCGAACCGGGTTTGGTGCAACTCCATTAATGGGACCTCTTACTGATTCGTTGTTGGCAGCAAATACGAACAGGCGAGCCAGGTCATCCACATGAATCCATGGCATCCACTGCTTTCCATTACCCAGGGTTCCCCCTGCACATAGCTTGAACAATGGCACCATCCTGGCCAGGGCTCCTCCCTGTCTGCCCAGGACCATGCCAATTCTTATCAACACGACACGCATTCCAGATTGCTTGGCAACAAGGGCTTCCTCTTCCCATGCCTTGCAAACATTTGCCAGGTATCCACTGCCTGCAGAAGACTGTTCGTCAAGAGTCTCATCACCACGCGAGCCATAATAGCCGACAGCTGATGCACAGACAAGTACTGCTGGTCGATGTTCCTGGGCCATAAGTGTGGAAACTAGATTCCTGGTCCCGAGAATACGACTGGTACGAATGCGAGCCTTCTTCGCCTCGTTCCAGCGACCATCTGCAACGGACTCACCCGCAAGATGAAAGACAGCATCGCAACCTTCAAAGGCTTCAGGATGAGGCGGACCAGCCTCTGGGTTCCAGTGAAAGCAAGTAGCGTTGGACAGTTCCGGGGGAACACACTCCGGGTTGCGAGTCAGAATATTAGGGGCAGGTAGGATGCTGCACAGCTGCTTCCCAATGAAACCTGTAGCCCCAGTAACGAGTGGTTTTATCATTATTCAACTGGGCTCAGTATAACTGTCAGTCTGTTGATTCACTTTTGAAGATGGAATGCCCTGGGTTCATTTGTCAGCCTGTTCCGGGATGCGCCTGCCAGCTGGAATTGGAGTATCATAGCCCCGTTGCGCACGTTACTGACATTGAGTTTTAGCCTGTTGTTGACTATTTCAACAGCCTGGTCTGAATCTGATAAACCAAACATCCTGTTTATCCTTGCGGACGACATTGGGGATCAGGCGATAGGTTGTTATGGTGGCACTTCCTATGCCACTCCGAATGTGGACACTCTCGCTAACGAAGGGATACGATTCAGGCACTGCTACTCAATGCCCATGTGCCATCCATCCAGGCTTGCAATTATGACTGGAAAGTATCCATTCCGTTTGGGAGACGCTCCCTGGGGTACGTTTCCCGTCGACCAGGAGGCGAACTCTCTTGGCAGACAGATGCAAGAACTTGGATATGCAACTGCAGTTGCTGGAAAATGGCAGCTCACATTGCTTGGCAAGGAAACAGATCACCCATACCGCCTGGGATTTGAGCAGTATTCACTGTTTGGCTGGCATGAAGGACCTCGCTACTACAAGCCCTTGATCTTCCAGAACGGCAAAGTGCGTTCTGATGTAGTTGATCGGTATGGTCCTGATGTCTATGTTGAGTTCCTGATCGATTTCATGAAAGCAAATAGGGACAAACCGTTTTTTGCCTACTACCCCATGGCTTTGGCACACGATGTGACGGATGATTTGGACGAGCCACCTCCATTGGGACCTCAAGGCCAGTACGACAGCTACAAGAAAATGGTAGAGAACATGGACTTGCGTGCTGGACTTCTCGTTGATGCGCTTGGCAAACTGAATCTTCGCCAAAAAACAGTTGTGATTTTCACGGGTGATAATGGTACGCCGAAACAATATTACTTCTCGGCTCAAGGCAAGGAAATGCTGCAGCAGCCAATTGCATTCGATTGGAAAGGAATGGGTGTCAAAGGTGGTAAGGGAACACTCGCTGATTCCGGAACCAGAGTGCCCCTCATTGTGAGTTGGCCCGGGGTGCTGGAAGCCAGCCAGGTTGTGGACGACCTCGTGGACTTCAGTGATTTCATGCCAACAATTCTTGAATTGGCAGGGGGCTCTGTGCGGGAAGATTTGAACGGTGTCAGTTTTGCAGACCGTGTACGTGGTCGGAAGACTTCGCCTCGTAAGTGGGCTTACTCTTCAAACAATGGTGAGCGATGGGTAAGGACCCAGCGCTGGAAACTGTATGACGATGGCAGGATGTTCGACATGTCCCTGGGTCGTGATGAGCAGGAACCTGTCACTGTCAGTGATGCCTCGATGGAGGCTACTCAAGCCAGGAAACAACTGCAGGATACATTGCGTTCCTTGACAGGAAATGAGTGAGACACATCGGCTTTTGGAGAATTGCCTTTTCGGGCAAGAGGGATCAGAGAGCCTTTTGGTAGACCTCGTATTTCAGAGATTCAGGAAACAGTTCAAGATTTGATTGTTTGTTATTCGTTCGGTGGATTGAATATCCATGATTTAGCTAGTTCAGGCTGTCTGAATATTCCCCAAAGTAGCCAACCAGGCACACTGTCATTCTCCACTTAGTGAGGTGGAAGATTGAATCTTCCAGGGGGGGGGGCGGTTGGCCAGTCTGCCATGTACACAGGTGAATACAAGCTAGGAACCAGTCCCCAATGCTTGAACAATAGGGGATTACATCGCAAAGTGACCATCTGCCCCTTGCGAAGGCGAATTTGCTACAACGGGCCTGATTGCACGTCGGGGCTTCTGTGACCGGATTCGGGCTCGTGCCGAACTGGCCGACGGACTGCGCTCCGGGGTACTGACGGACTCGTGCGTTTGTCAGAAAGCCGGATCCACTCCGTGCACGGCTTGAAGCTATCTCCGAAGGTTTAGCACTCGCAAGCAACTGCGAGTGATTCCTTGTCCAAGGTCAAGCAGGCAAAGGTTAGGCCGACGTTCACGAACGTGCCGAATTCACGACATCCCAGATCTCATAGCGGTTCCTAGCACGGCACTTTGCACTGCATGGCGGAGTGGAACAGTCGCTAGACGACATTAGCACCTCGTAAACCCAGGTTTTTCTGCCGCAGCAACCTCACGCGTTAGAAAAAGCTATAGCCGACCGAGGCCGTTATACGCAACAGCGGCAATAACCCGATACGAATCTCGGGTGCAACGAAAAGCCTTTTCGTCAGATAGAATCTCAGCCCCAAACCACCTGCTAGGTTAACGCCATTTTGCTCTCTCCATTCAAACTCAGCCAGCGTTGGATCGAAGTAATGAAGGGGATTGGGTTCAAGCGTTCTCCACTGCGTGAAACCAAACCCGAAGACCATGTAGGGCCTGAACTGTGCCTCGGGAAGAAACACCCATTCGAACACTGGAGTTACGAGCCAAGCACGTCGCTCGTACTCGTACGGGCCGAACAGGTTCGCGTCCAGAATCTCCACGCCGAGTCGCCAGCGGTCAGAAATCCGTGCCGAAGCTGCGATGCCTATGATTGACGCGTGGGGTGGAGTATCTTCGATACCTAATGCGTATCCACCCAGCACGCGGGCATCGAAGATGCCGGTCTGTCCAACAAGCGGTTGATCTGAAGCACTGATGGCAAGTGTCATCAATGGAACAAGAACGGCGGTTCGTACACGCATTCCTCAATCTATTGGGAACGGCGTCGCGACCCGAATCCGAAGAAGACAGAAAGTCGAATGTTCGGTTCAACGCCGATCCGACATTGCGGAGCGATGAACCAACGTCCGCCAGTGCGAATCTTCACTCCAACACCCCAAGCAAGCACCGACAGTCCCACATCACGTCTCGTGCTTTGCTTGTTGATCCCTCCTCCCATCACCATGTACCAAATTCGCCTTGCAGTCGGCTTGGAGAGATCTTTGACAAGGTTAATGGCAAGAATATTATCAGTATGGTTTCCTTCAGTCATCCACGAGAACTCAGGTTCGATACCCCATCCCTTTCTGCCAAAGTACTTTCGATACGCTCCACCGAACGTAACGTGTTGGGGAGATTCAAAGAAAGTTGCAGTGCCCGCTTGAATCCGGATTTCGGAAGGTCTTGGCTGGCCCTCGCAGCGACCCGGAACACGAGAGGCATAGAAGCACTGACAGTGGCAGACAGGGAACTGATCTGACAATTCCCAATACACGATTGGAACTTGTTCGCATCCGTCAGCGATGAATCGATCGTAGGTTCCGGTCCCGACTTCGTCACCTTCGTGCTCGCTTCGGCTGATTTCAGGGGTTTTCGGCGCGAAAGTCCAATGAATCCGGGGCGTCCCGGCTGGCCAGGCGCTGTGTAGTGCCATAAAATGTTACAATAGGCAGAAACATGTTGCGCCGCGCCCCGGCGCTGCGCCATGCTGGGGTTGTGTTCATCCGCAAGACCGCAACCCGCGCCCGCCGCGACGGCGGCAGCTACACCTCGTTCCGACTGGTGGAGTCGGTCCGCTCCGGCTCGCAGGTCAGCCAGCGCACGCTGCTCAACCTGGGATCCGGCTTCGCCGTGCCCCCGGAGCGCTGGCCGGAGCTGGTGCTGCTGGTGGAGTCGCTGCGCTCGGGCCAAGCCTGCCTGCTGGAGCCCGATCCCGCTTTGCTCGGCAGAAGCCGAACGCATCGCCGAGGCGCTGCGCCTGCGGGGCCTCGACGCCCCTGCCGAGCAAGCCATCGCCGTGCACCTCGACTCCCTGGAGCACTCGCGGGTCCGCTCCGTCGGCTGCGAGCGCCTCGCGTTGCACGCCTTGGATCAGCTGGGCTTGCAGGACGCCCTGCGGGCGCAGGGTGTGTCCGCCCGCGACGCCGCCGTCGCCGCGGCGCTGGTCGTCGCCCGCATGGTCCATCCCTCTTCCGAACACGCGGCCCACGCCTGGCTCGCAGGCTCCTCGGCGACCCTCGAGCTGCTCGGCCTGGAACGGGCCAAGCCTTTGTCGCTGAGTAAGTTGTACCGCACCTCCGACCTGCTCTGGAAGCACCGCGAGGCGCTCGAGACGGCCCTCGCTCAACGCGAGCGGAGCCTCTTCGACACGCCCGAGGCGATCGTCTTCTACGACCTGACCAACGTGCACTATCACGGCCGGCCGGCCGGTGACATGCAGTTCGGCCGCTCCAAGCAGAAGCGCAGCGACTGTCCGCTGGCGACCTTGGCGCTGGCCTTGGACGGGGCGGGCTTCCCACGCTGCAGCGAGGTGCTCAAGGGCAATGTCTCCGAGCCCGGACAGCGCGCCGGACGCGGCGTTCGCCACGCGGGCAGGCCATCCGGTGCAGGCCTGGCGGGTCGACAGCGAGGGGGACGAGACGCACCTGCGGGTGTGGAGCCAGCAGCGCCAGCAGAAGGACGAGGCGATCGTGGCACGGCGGCGGGAACGCTTCGAGGCGGAGGTCCGGGCGCTGCACGCGGGGCTGGCCCGCAAGGGCTGCACGAAGCGCTACGACAAGGTGCTGGAACAGCTGGGACGGCTCAAGGAACGCTACCGGCAGGTGGCGGGGCAGTATGACATTGCCGTCGAGCGCGGCAGCGGCAAAGGGCGCGCAGCGCAGCTGGCCACCGCGATCCGGATCGAGCCCAACGGCAAGCATCCGGCGCGCGACGCCCAGGCCGGCATGTACGTGCTGCGCACCAGCCACACGCAGTGGGGTCCGGAACGGGTCGTGCAGACGTACTGGCAGCTGGCCGAAATCGAGGCCGCCTTCCACAGCCTGAAGGGCGAGGCGGGCCTGCGTCCCATTTTCCATGTCAAGCCCAGCCGCATCCGCGCCCACCTGTTCCTGGCCGTGCTCGCCTATCACGGCGTGCACTTGCTGCGCAAACGCCTGGCGCAGGCGGGCCTGCGCTCCAGTTGGGAGACGATCCGCCGCCAGCTCGCCGGCTGGGTCCGCCTCACCACCTCCCTGCGCGCGGCCGACGGCCGCTGGATCCAGTGCCGCCAGGACTCCCGCCCAGACGCCAAAGCCGCAGAACTGGCCCGCGCCATCGGCCTGATGCCGGGCCTGCATCGCATGCGCACCAGCCACGCGGCGGATGCCACGCCGTCACCGTCTTCCACGCAATAATCGGGGCCCCCGACAGATTTTGTGATGCCATAACGCCTGACCTGCATCCGCAAGTCATCTCATTTCAATCACTTGTACTGTCTCGAATTCAAATATGACGAAGTCGGGCGGGAATTATTGCCGCCTTTTTTCGCACATCCTCGGTTCGACCGATTCTCAGATGTGCCAGTCCGCCTCTTCACGGCTGTTTCAGGGCCGTGCAGTGATCGGCGGAGGCAGCGGGTGCTTGACTGGACGCCCGCGCTTGCGCTGCGGCGGGTCTCCACTCTGTAGCATCACTCCTCCTCAATCCCGAATGCCCCGCGCATTAAGCATGGAGCGATGCAGCTGGATCTTTCGTTCCCTTAGTCGACGTGCAGCAGTTACAGAGCACTTGCGCGTCGAGGTTGTGCCCGGTGAACAGGATCCGATTCTCAACGTTCACGCCACCAAGTCCCGATACTTCGCAGTTTCCCGACCATGCCTACTCAAGCGGCGAATGGTCACTATGCGATGTAATCCCCGAACAATACCTATTGGAAATACAGAGAACCTGGAGAACAGCTTGAACCTGGTGGGTGTTCTTTAGCACGTTGTGATTGATAAACTGCGGCTTGCAGGTATTGATTTTCGGGGCAGGCGGTCAATTGGGAACAGACCTGGTTCTCGAATGCGAAAAGCGCAATTACTGCATACATGCCTTTACTCGAAAACAGCTTGACATCAACAATTCTGATGCCGTGCAGGATGTAATTAGCACCTATCGGCCTGATTGTGTGATCAATGCTGCAGCCTACAACAGCATAGACCGGGCACATGAAGAACCTGTAACCGTGCTGCACTCTAATTCCTTTGCGTTGACAACATTGGCCAAGGCTTGCATGAAGGCTGGTGCTGTGCTTCTGCATTACTCAACCGACCACGTGTTTGATGGAGAAAAGGGATCCCCTTACACCGAAGAAGACAAGCCATCACCATGCTCCCTGTATGGTGCGTCAAAACTTGCCGGCGAGATGTTTGTACAACTCAGCTGTGAAGCACACTATGTCCTTCGTGTTGCAGGAGTCTACGGACCAGCTGGTCAGCATACTGAGCAGGGTAACTTTCTGGAACGGATACTACGTAGGGCCCAGCAGGAATTGCCTCTGGAAATAGTTGATGACAGCTTTGTTTCTCCCACTTATGGTCCTGCTCTGGCAACTCGCTCACTGGACATATTGGAGAAGAATATTCCTTATGGCCTCTACCATCTTGGAGGAGGTGAGGGGATTTCCTGGCACGAATTCGCAATGAAATTCTTTGAGGTGATGGGCAATTCCAGTCCGCTTCTTCCGGTAAAGTTCCAGGATTACAAGGCGTCTGCGCTGCGTCTTAGATATTCCGTGTTGTTAAATGCCAAAATTGAACGAGCAGGGATTACCCCAATGCCTGAACTAAAGCAATGCCTCTCCGAATATGTGTACCTGAGGCAGCAAGGGTACCCGCCGGCTCGAGTTCTCTAACAGACTTGATTTCAGGTGAAGGCGCCCTTGATTTGCAATAAACCCTACTATTTCTATAGGAATGGGTACAATTAGCACTGATGTCTGTTTCTGCTAAACATCTCAATGAACTTGTGGCGTCCGGGACTCCCTCGCTGTCAGCCTCATTTCGCCAGTTGAGCGATCTGTACCTGCTGTCTGAAGGCGGGTATGAGCCAGTTGATGGATTTCTTGATGAAGCAGAAACACGTTCCGTCTGTGAAACGATGCACTTGCGCTCGGGCAAGCCCTGGAGCATCCCGATTGTATTGCCAGTGGATTTGGAAACCCGGGACCATTTGCAGTCTGCAGATAAAGTCGTACTGCTGGATGGAGACAGCCCGGCAGGAATCCTTTCCATCCAGAGCATTTTCAAAATTGACAAGGAAATCTATGCCGACAGCGTCTTCCGCACTCGGGACGAGGAACATCCTGGTGTGGCATGGCTCAGTGATGCGGGAGAGTATTCGTTAGCGGGCAAAATTGAGGTTTGTTCCGAGTGGACATTGCAACTGCCTGGTAACTTACCAGCCTCACCGCGGGAAACTGCCGCCATGATTGCTGCGAAAGGCTGGGAAAAGGTTGTCGGTTTTCAGACACGAAACCCGATTCATCGGGCACATGAGTTTTGCACCAAGATTGCACTGGAGACAGCCGATGGATTGGTGATCCATCCCTTGCTTGGCGAAACCAAGTCGGATGACACCCCGGCAGAAGTTCGCCTGGCATGTTATGAGGTGCTGATAAAGAAGTATTACCCCGAAGAGCACGTAATGATCGCAGCATTTCCAGCATGGATGCGTTATGCCGGACCACGAGAAGCCGTGTATCATGCCCAAGTCAGGAAAAATTACGGCATCACGCATTTCATCGTGGGTCGTGATCATGCCGGGGTAGGAGATTATTACGGTCCATTCGATGCCCAGCAAATCTTCTCCGAGTTTGAGCCAGGTGAACTTGGTATTGAGCCGGTCTTTTTCGACTTTGTGCACTTCTGCAAAGTCTGTGGAGGAATGGCTTCCAAGAAGACCTGTCCGCACCCACTTGAGCATCATGTACATCTGGCTGGTCGTGTTGTCCGCCAGATGTTACTGGAAGGCAAGGTTCCACCCAATGAGTTCACAAGGCCTGAGGTTGCCGAAATCCTGATTAGGGCAGCCAGGGAATCTGCGTGAGTTTACCCCGGCAAAAATTCAGCTGGCCAACCCGCAATGCCAGTGCCGAGGAGATTCTCCACTGGGGCATTGATGAGTTTGGCAAAGGGCTCGTAATCAGCACCAGCTTCCAGGCAACTGGTTCTGTCATTTTGGATATGGCTGCCTGCATGACGGGCGGGGATATCAATGTCTTCAGTCTTGACACAGGACGTCTGCCTGAAGAGACCTATGATCAGATTGACAGGGTTCGCAGGCGTTACGGCATCGAAGTTGAACTGCTTTCTCCTGACTCCGCTGAACTGAATTCCATGCTGACTCGCCATGGTCCCAATCTGTTCTACAACAGCGTGCCACAGCGAAAGCTTTGTTGTGAGATCCGTAAATCAAGACCTCTAAAGCGCAGGTTGGTTGGTTTCGATGCCTGGGTGGTGGGACTGCGGAGAAGGCAGAACAGCTCTCGTGAACACCTTGAAAAAGTTGCCATTGATGAAGAGCACGGTGGCATCATCAAACTCGCCCCTCTGGCGGACTGGACACATGATCAGGTCTTTGATTACATCAAGCGAAACGATGTCCCCATGCACCCGCTCTATGATCTGGGTTATCCAAGTATCGGGTGCCAGCCTTGTAGCAGGCCAATCAAGCCGGGTGAGACAGAGCGTGCTGGTCGTTGGTGGTGGGAGGCCGATGCTGACAAGGAGTGCGGTATGCATCTATCGTCGCAAGGCGAACTACGTCGTGAGATTGATATCCTGCTCGACGAAGTAATCCCTGTCAGGCGACCGTATCGTGTGAAGCAAGGTTCATAGAACCCTGCTGTTGATCCATTTCCAGAAGGAATAACGAGAAAAGCAAATATGAAACATCAGGGTGTAACTCTCTGGCTGACAGGACTTTCAGGTTCTGGAAAATCAACTGTTGCCAACCGGCTTGCAAGCCGTCTGAAGGAAGCTGGGGTTAAGGTTGAGATCCTGGACGGAGATGTCGTCAGGACCAATCTCTCTAAGGGCCTGGGCTTCAGCAAGGAAGATCGCGATACAAATATTCGTCGAATCGGGTTTGTCTGCAACCTGCTCTCGCGCAATGGTGTCATTTCCATTGCTGCTGCAATCTCCCCCTATGGCAATATCCGTGACGAAGTGCGAGCCGGCGCAAAAAATTTCATGGAAGTCTACACAGATTGTCCGCTGGACATCTTGATTGAAAGGGATGTGAAGGGGTTATACAAGAAGGCGATAGCAGGTGAGATTCAGAACTTTACCGGTATTTCCGACCCCTACGAGGCTCCGGTCAATCCGGAAGTGCATCTTGACTCCAGCAAGCAAACACCTGAAGAATCGACTCAGGCGGTGTGGGATTATCTGGTCAAGCAAGGCTTGCTGGAAATCTGATACTGCTTGCGGCTTGATAAACACAAAGCTGTTCAGGATACTTCTTGATTCAGTTAGAGTTCCGGGCCATTTTCAGGCATTGAACATACGGTCACCTCAGTTTGCTTGTTGGCAACAGCACTACCCCAAAATATTGATGGAGAGAATGAAGCTCTTTTTTTGGGGATTATATTGCGCCAGGGTAAGCCCTGGCAAGGAGGAAACGATGAGTTGAACCCTTGCACCGCGAGCCAGTAGGTTTGACACCTGCCCGGTAAAGGCGCAGCCCGCCAGCCGGGAGCGAGTGTTGCATGGCGTGCGGCAACGCACGTCGTGAAGCGTACACAGCGGGTGGTGAAGCGACGCTATTGAGCCTCGAAATCCTTAATGTCGATGTCTTCGTTCTTATAATTGCGGGGGCCGCACCGGCAGCGCTGCTACAGGCGAGGCGCAACGGGTCGTCCGGGGTCAGAGAACGTCCGCATAGCCACGGGATGGCTCGCCGGGGAACCTGGGAGGCCCCGCACTGTCCACGCATGATGGCCGGAACACGGACCACTGGCCGCAACAAAGGGTCCGGGCCCGCCCCTGCCTGCGGGGGACCGGGAGCGAACAAGCAGGCACAGCGTGGTGCCGGCTGGTGAATCAATAAGCCGAAGGGATGCAGTGCAGGGAGTCGTAGCGCCCTCATACTACCGGCTGACGGCGGGGAACCGGGACCACCGGGACCCGTCCGAGGGAAGGGGGCCCGCAGATTGCGCAGCGCGGTCGCATAGAGGTGCTGGAAGGGGTTGACGGAGGAAAGCGACAGCCACACCTTGCGCGTGGTGATGCGGATCACGGCGGCGATCTTGAACAGCTTGAGGCGGATGGTGGAGCATTGCGCCTTGGCCGGTACGGGCTGTGGCTCCACCCGGACAAGACGCGGTACCTGGACTTCCGACCGAACCGGCCCGGAGGGCGCGGGAAGGGCGCGGCATTCGACTTCCTCGGCTTCACCCATTACTGGGTGCGGTCGCGGAAGGGCAATCCTGTCGTGCGCCAGACCACGGCCAAGAGCCGCTTCGCACGCGCGATGCGAGCCGTGAACGACTGGTGTCGCAGACACCGGCACGACGCGGTCCACGAGCAGTGGGCGCATCTGGCAAGCGTGCTCCGGGGGCACGGGAACTACTACGGGCTCAGGGGCAACAGTGTGCGACTGTCGAGTTTTTACTACCAAGTCGCGCGGATATGGCGGAAGTGGCTATCGCGTCGCAGCCGGAAATCGCGCCTGAACTGGGACAAGATGCGGGAACTCCTTCGGAGGTACCCTCTGCCGCGGCCTCGCGTCCGGCCCGCCACAACCGCTCCGCTTTTCTCTTGAGCGAACCTGCCATGTGAGGAACCGAGTGCGTTAGACGCGCACGCTCGGGTCTGTGAGGGGAGGGGCGCGGTAACGCCCCTCCTACTCGGCTACGAAAGTGCCCAAATCACGCTTGACTAGCGTGGGCACTTTCGTATACAATTCCCCTTTTTTTGTCTTACTCAGTTGCTTTCACTGCACACTTGGGTGGGGAGTCTTGTCCGAAATCGATTCGAATATCTGGACAAACCATGTAATATTGCTACATGAATCCCCTCTTGTTGACTCTGTTTGTGGCGGTGATTTTCGTCCCGTTCACAGCGAGTGCTGAGGAAACTATTTCCGAGGCCGAGTTGGAGTTCTTTGAGAACAGGATTCGCCCTGTACTGGTTAACAACTGCTACGTGTGTCATTCGGCGGAAGCCAGTACACGCATGGGAGGCCTGAGCCTGGATACACGTGAAGGTATCCGGGCAGGTGGACAGCGTGGGCATGCCGTCATGCCAAACGATGTTGAGTCCAGCGTGTTACTAGAAGCCTTGCGCTATGACGGCAAATTGAAGATGCCCCCGTCTGGAAGGCTGCCAGAGGAAATTATTCAGGACTTCACACGATGGGTCGAGATAGGAGCACCCGACCCACGGGACCCCAAAGCCACCATGGTGGCATCCAGTATCGACTTGTCAAAGGGCAGGCAGCATTGGGCTTTCAAGGCACCTGTCAAGGCTCCCTTGCCAGGAGTTCAAGACGGTTCCTGGTTACGAGGAAGTATCGACCAGTACGTACTGTCCGAACTGGAATCACAGGGCCTACGGCCGGTACAAGATGCCAGTCGTGCAGATTTACTTCGCCGGGTAACGATTGATCTCACAGGCTTGCCTCCGACTCTTCAGGAAATCGAGCATTTTTTGCTTGATGACTCGGAGCCTGCTTATCGCAAGGTTGTGGACAGGCTGCTCGAATCGGAACGATTTGGTGAACGTTGGGGTCGGCATTGGTTGGATCTTGCACGCTATGCCGATTCAACCGGACGCACGCGCAATGTGCCTTTTCCTGTGGCCTGGAAGTATCGGGACTATGTGATTAATTCCTTCAACAAAGACAAGCCCTATGACCGCTTCCTGATGGAACAGCTTGCTGGTGACCTGTTGCCCTTCAGCAATAGTGTGGACCGCAACGAGAAACTGGTTGCCACAGGATTTCTTGCGCAGGGTGCGTACGACCTGAACGAACCAGATGCCAAGCAATTCGCAATGGATGTAGTGGACGAGATGATCAATGTTACCTCTCGAACCATCCTTGCACTTGGTGTAGGCTGCGCCCGCTGCCATGATCACAAGTTCGACCCGATCCCGACCATTGATTACTACGCATTAGCGGGAATTTTCCGCAGTACTGATGTATGTAATGGTGTGCGTCGCAGGCCCAAGCCGGGTAACAGTGGATATTTCAGGATTCAAAGGCTGGTCGAACTGGAAGGTGTCCCGGAATACACGACTGGCAATATCGTCGAAATACGCTCTGAACGCAGTCGTGTGTGGGAAGCACTGCAAGCCGCAATGTCTAGGAAGAAGGGGACAAAGATTCGTGATCTTGCACGTGAGTTGGGCAAGTTGCCTCTTCCGGAAAACCTCGCCATGGGGGTACTTGAGTCAGCAGATCCCATGGATGCCAAGGTGAATATCGGTGGCGACCCCCATACGCTGGGGCAGTCTGTTCCCCGGGGATTTCTGCAAGTGGTATTCCCCGAAGATGCTGAAGTGCCGAGTATTGCAAGGGGTGAGAGCGGACGCTTGCAACTGGCGCAGTGGCTGACCCGTCGCGATAATCCTCTGACTTCCCGTGTCATGGCAAACAGGATTTGGACTCATCTGTTTGGCAGCGGGATTGTTAGTAGTGTTGACAATTTCGGTTTGTCAGGTAGCAAGTCAACACAACCCTTGCTGTTGGACTATCTGGCAGTACAGTTCATGGATCAGAAATGGTCAGTCAAAAATTTGATCCGCGAAATTGTGCTAAGTCGTACGTATGGGCTTTCCACCGGGTTTGACCAAGACAACTTCCAGATTGATCCAGACAACAAGTATTTTTGGCGGGCAAATCTGCGGCGAGTGGAAGTTGAAGTGTTGCGGGATTCGATTCTGCTAGTCAGCGGAGAATTGCGTGTAGGGGCTCCCGAGGGGTCGCCAATGCACGGATTTGACCGCTCAAAGCTCCTCAAACCAGGTAGTAAGCAGATCAAGCCCTGGGAACTTGAGGAGTCCTATCGCAGTGTCTATCTGCCTGTAATCCGGAACGCTTCAAATCGTCTGTATGATGTTTTTGATTTTCCTGATGCCAGCGAGACACGCGGGTCACGTGATGTGACGACGACTCCGACTCAGGCGCTTTTCCTGATGAACAGTGAGTTTGTCCAGTCCCAGGCAAGGATAGCCGCAGAACGGCTTCTGACTTCAGAGCAGACTGACCCTGAGCGAATCCGTCAGACTTTCCTTCAGACGCTGGGCCGTGATCCAAGTGCGAAGGAAATCGAGCAGACCTTGCGCCGAGTGGATGAGATTCTGGCTGGGGTTGGCAAGGAGCAGTCGGCTACACAGGAGGTGTGGTTGCACCTCTACCACGCACTATTCAACAGTGCAGAGTTTCGCTACCTCAACTAGGCGCTAATGGAAAACCAGCAGGCAGGAGAAAGAAAATGATTTTGAATCGCAGAGGCTTCCTGAAGTCAACCACAGCAGGGTTTGGGTACACGGCATTTGCAGGGATCTCTGTGATGGAAGCTTTGCGTGCAAAAGGCTCCGAGAATCCCCTGTCGCCAAAAAAACCGCATTTTGAGCCAAAGGTAAAGCGGGTTATTTTCCTTTTCATGCAAGGTGGACCGACACAGCATGACACGTTTGATTACAACCCCGAACTAAGCAAGCATGCAGGCCAGTACGTGGAGATGGAACTTGCGATCGGCAAACAGGGTGGCAAGATACTTCCTCCTGTTTTCGAGTTCCAGCCGAGCGGTAATAGTGGTCTGCCAATCTCGGAAATCTTTCCATACCTCCAGGGGCATGCCGATGACCTTTGCCTTTTGAATGGCATGCACACCGACTCACCAGCTCATCCACAGGCGACTGTGTTCACACATACGGGCAGTATCACTTTCGTGAGACCGTCAATGGGTTCATGGGTGGTTTACGGCCTTGGTACCGAGAACCAGAACCTCCCCGGATTCGTAATGATGAATCCTCCACCCATTGGCGGCTCGTCCAGTTATGGCTCGGCTTTTTTGCCAGCCTCTTACCAGGGAACTCGCATCAACATAAAGCGAGGCGAGGATCCCATCGAGAACATCCACAACTCACAGATGAACACCAAGAAGCAGCGCAGACAGTTGGACTATGTGCAGGAACTGAACCGGGACATGCTCACCCGGAGTGAGAATGATGACCGAATTGAAGGTGTCATCCAGTCCTACGAACTTGCCTTCCGAATGCAGAAGGCTGTTCCGACTGTAACCAATTTGTCACAAGAGCCGGAAAGCATCCGTGAGATGTACGGGCTGGACCAGAAGGAAACCCGGACTTTTGGAATGCAGTGTCTGCTGGCGCGCAGGATGGCGGAACAAGGTGTCCGGTTCATAGAAATTGGACATCGTGGCTGGGACCAGCACAACGACCTCAGAAAACGACTGAAAGCCAAAGCAGCGGCCACAGACAAACCGATTGCAGCTCTATTGACGGATCTCAAGCAACGCGGAATGCTTGAGGACACGTTGATTGTCTGGGGTGGGGAATTCGGCAGGTCTACATACGAACAGAACGACAAGAGCGATGGCAGAGGACACAACAACCGTGGCTACACAATGTGGGTTGCAGGTGGTGGGGTGAAGGGTGGCATGCGTCACGGCTTGTGTGATGTACAAGGTGTAGCAGTCGAGAACAGGACCCATCTACATGACTTGCATGCGACCATGCTGCACCTGCTTGGCATGGATCATACGAAGCTGACCTACAACTATGCAGGCCGTGATTTCCGTTTGACTGATGTCGAAGGTAGAGTTATCCAGGAAATACTGGCGTAGCTGTGAATCGACCCTGCAGTTCAGCGCGGATCAGGCTTCAATAAGGTTCATGCCTTGACCTGTAGAAAAGGACCGCATTACCCGCTGACTCCACCAGGAAGCAGATAATAACTGCCAGCAAGGTATAGCAGATAGGCAAGAAGCAGGATGTATCCGAACGAGCGCTTCAGAGTATCACCTGAGAGAATAACACCGACCCTAAAAACAATCAGGATAAACAGCATTGCGGGGAATAAAACCCTGAAAAAGCTTTCACTTGCAACCAGGCCTGCAGGGGTAACTGCTGCTGCAGCACCGGCAACAAAAAACACATTCAGGATATCTGCACCAATGACGTTGCCGACTGCCAGTTCACCATGGCCACGTCTTGCGGCAGTCACTGCAGTGACCAGCTCCGGCAGAGAGGTTCCGAATGCAACAAGTGTGGCAGCGATGATACTTTCTGGAACAGATATCCGATAAGCCGCTTCTGTCACACTGGGTATCAGTAAATGGGCAGAGAGCACAACCATAACAATGGCTGCCAGCAGTTTTAGCAGGATCAGCCAGACAGTACCGTGGTGTTCCTGGCCTTCCTGTTCCTCCGAGCGTTGCTGACCAGCCCAGCGAATTGAATAAAACAGGTAGACAACAAGTAGCAGCAGCAGGAACACCCCGCTTAGTTGAGAAAGCTTGCCTCCGGACTGAAAGATCTGTCCAGGCTGATTCCAGGGAATGCAGAGCAGGACAAGCAGCATACCGGCCCCAATCTGGATCCAGCCCTGCCGATTGACGATTTTCGGGTTGAGTTTCAATGGCGCAATCAAACACGCCAGTCCCAGAATCAAGCCCGTATCGGCAATCACCGAGCCTACAGAGTTGCCAAGTGCCAGTCCGGGCGATCCCTGAACTGCTGCAAGCACGGACACAGCGGCTTCCGGAGTAGTCGTTCCAAGACTGACAATCGTTGCCCCCACAATGATTTGCGGGATGTGCAGGCTGCCCGAGAGTTCAACCGCCTGCTCAACCAGGGCTTCTGCAGATTTACCGAGTACGAATAATAATAATGCAATGCAAATTAACAGCAGTGACCAATGGATATTGGCGAAAAACAGCTCAAGGTTTGCTTCCATGGCACGTTTCGTAGTTTACCGAATCGGATTGTCGGCACTTGGGAAGTTCATGGCAACAGTGCAAGTCGTACAATATTGACGGAATCGTGGAAAGCAATTTTGATCAATTAACCACAGTGGTTCTGGCAGGATTACTGGCTCTTGTGGTCACTTCTGTTATGGTGATTCCAGCTCAAGGTGCGGACTCTGGCCTTGAACACTTTGAAAAGAAAATCCGCCCCTTGCTGGTGGAGAAATGCTATTCCTGCCATAGCACAAAAGCCTCCAGTGTATTTGCTGGATTGCATCTGGACAGCCACGCCGGCCTGTTGAAAGGCGGGGATTCAGGTCCTGCAGTTGTTCCTGGAAATTCCAAGGACAGTCTCTTGCTTCAGGCTGTTCGGGGCGAGGCAAAGGTGCCTATGCCTCCGATGGGAAGACTCCATAAGGAACAGATCAGGGACCTTCAGGACTGGGTCGAGGCTGGTGCCCCATGGCCGGAAGAAATGGCAGAAAGTGCGCCGGATCCAACCGAGGTCTTTGACCTTGCCAAGCGACGCCAGGCACATTGGGCCTGGCAACCCGTAAATGTGGGAACCGCGCCTGTCGTGAAAAACACACAGTGGGCGCAGACTCCGATTGACAGTTTCCTGCTGGCAGCCTTGGAGAAAAAAGGGCTTGAACCCGCACATTTTGCAGACAGATATACATTACTGCGTCGTCTTACGTATGACCTGACGGGATTGCCTTCGACTCTTACAGAGATCAGCTCCTTTGTGGGGGATAAGTCAACGCTGGCACTTGAAACTGTTGTCGACCGCCTGTTAGCTTCTCCTCACTTCGGGGAACGCTGGGCAAGGCACTGGATGGATCTCATGCGATACACGGAATCGCATGGCAGTGAAGGAGATCCTGACTTGCCGGAAGCCTGGCGCTACCGTGATTACCTGATTCGGGCCTTTAATGCTGATGTTCCCTACGATCAGTTGCTGCGTGAGCATCTGGCCGGTGATCTGCTGAGCAATCCTCGCATCAATGAGCAAGAGGATTTGAATGAGTCAATGATCGGGCCTGCTCACTTTCGTATGGTGGAACACGGTTTTCAGCCGGTTGACCCCTGGGAAGATCGTGTGAAGTGGACGGACAACCAGGTTGATGTATTTTCCAAGGCCTTTCAAGGGTTAACCATCTCCTGTGCGCGTTGTCATGACCATAAATTCGATGCCATCAGCCAACAGGATTACTATGCACTGTTTGGCATCTTTGCCAATGCACGCCCGGTGCAGCGAGCTATTGATTCACCGCACTTGCTTGAGGCTCAGCAGCAGACCCTGCGTATGTTGAAAAGCCAGGTCCATAGTGTCTTGGGTAAGCTCTGGCAACAGTCCAGTGCGAAACTTGCCAAACAGTTTCTAGACATGGATGAGAGTGTTCAAAGAGAACTTGAGGCTGCAGCCTGTGAGCCGGATCATCCTTTACATCCGTGGTTTTTGTTGTCAGAAGCCTCGGAGGAGGAATTCCAGTCAGGCTGGAAGCACCTTACGGAGGATTGGGTCCAGCAACGATCCAGGCGAAAAAGTTTTAATGCCGAGCATTTTCAAACAATCTGGGATCTTGGGGAAAACACCAGCGACTGGATAAGCTTTGGGACCGGACTCGGACAGGATCCTGTTGAGGCAGGTGAGTTTTCAATTCTGCCGGAAGGCGATCGTGTTACTGAAGCGATCTATGGACCGGGAATGCATACCGGCCTGCTCACCAGGCGTCACAACGGGGTATTGCAGTCCCCACGTTTCACGGTTGACAGCAAGTACATCAGTTTTCTTGTTCAGGGTGGTGACTTCAGTGTGGTTCGCCTGATTGTTGAGAACTATGCCGTCCCGAGAAGCGGGATCTATGATCAACGATATACCCCGAAGGAAGACGAGCCTCGCTGGATTACATGGGATGCGACCTACTGGAAGGGGTTCAGTGCCTACATCGAATTTGCAACGATGCAGGATGCTACCAATTTCCGTCTTGATACAGAGGACTCCAGGAAAAATCCCCGCCCCCAACCTGGTGAAGATGGACGTTCGCATTTCGGGGCATTGGCTGTAGCCTTCCACAACACAAAGGTCCATCCAAGGCCACTGGAATCAGCCTTGTCCTACCTGTATGACGGGGCAACCCCGAAAAGCCGAAAAGAACTTGCGGAACTGTATGCAAGTCGACTGGAAGATGCTGTTCTTGCATGGCAAGATGGTAGTTTGACAGCAGGGCAGGCTGATTATCTCGACTACAATGTGCGTTCCCGACTGCTTCCAACGATGTTGGATAGCTCTGAGAGCCTTGAAAATCTCGTGTCGGAGTATCGTCGCATAGAGCAAGAAGTTCCTATCTATCGCAGGGCACCTGGGGTCGTGGAAGAAGCGGGTCCGAACATGCCGCTACTGATTCGGGGAGATCACAAGAGCCCTGGAGAGCTGGTGCCTCGCAGATACCTGGAGGCATTGGACAGCAAGCCTTACCAGGATCCTGCTTCCATGCGGACAGAACTTGCTGCACATGTCACAGATTCGGAAAATCCCCTGACATCGCGTGTGATGGTGAATCGTGTCTGGCAGAAGCTGTTCGGCCGTGGGATCGTTGCAACAACAGATAATTTCGGAAGGTTGGGAAGCACACCTTCCCATCCTGAACTGCTGGATTACCTCGCGAATCAGTTTATGCAGGAAGGCTGGTCAATCAAGAATTTGATTCGGCGCATGGTATTGAGTGCCGCTTACCAGTTGTCCAGCGAGTCTTCTGAGCAGGCCATGAAGGTTGATCCGGACAATACCAGTCTGCAACATATGAGCATCCGGCGCCTTGAAAGCGAAGTCATCCGGGATAGCTTGCTTGCTGTTTCAGGCCGATTTGATCCGACGGTGCAAGGTCAGTCGATTAATGTCTACTACGCCTTTGCCAAGGGGAAGACCAAGGGCGACCGTGCGAAAGGGCCACTGGATGGTGATGGCCGACGAAGTGTCTACCAGGAGATTCGGCGCAATGCGCACAATCCGTTCCTGGAAGTTTTTGACCAACCCAAACCGGCATCGGCTCGAGGTCAGCGGGACGTTACCAATGTACCTGCCCAGTCACTCACGATGATGAATAGCCCCCTGATTGTTTCCCAGGCAGAATTGTGGGGCAACCGTCTGTCAGAAGGATCTGAGTCGGCCCCGGACACGGTCAGGCGGATGTTCCTGGAATCCCTGGGACGCCCCCCAACAGCGCGTGAAGTGGATCAAAGCCTGAGCTATCTAGGCAAAACACCTGATGCTGCAGCATGGACTGATCTTGGTCATGCAATCTTCAATCTGAAAGAATTTATTTACATTCGTTAAGGGAATTGCGTTGGTAATTCCCCGGATACGGATTAGGAGTTGGCATGCAAGCAGTTCAGGTACAAGCAGATCCAGCGAAGCGACTGGTTCTCGGGGTTGGGGCACTGGTATTTGATCTCGAGGGGGTTTTGTTGATTAAGCGAGGCACCCCTCCTTCCAAAGGCAGTTGGTCACTGCCAGGTGGAGAGGTAGAGTTCGGTGAAAGCCTGACAGAGGCCCTGGAAAGGGAAGTGCTTGAGGAAACTGGGTTGCATGTCCAAGTCGGAGAACTGGCAGCAACATACGAACGGCTTCCTGCAGAACACGAAGAAAAATCCAGGATGGCCGACGTGATTCTTTCCCAAATCCATGAGGAGATGATCCAGGATTCCATACAAGGGACAGGGACAAATCACTATGTGGTTCTTGATTACTTCTGCAAATGTACTGGAGGCCAGTTGCAGGCTGGTGACGATGCCAGTGAAGTGGCATGGATTGCATGGAACGATCTTGCATCGTTATCACTGACACCACTGACCATGAATCTGATCCAAAGGGCATCCATTGCGGTCACCAGCCGATGACAACAGTCGCCACAAGTTCACTCGATCAGGCTCAAGAAGCTCTTGAATTCAAAAGCGTTCTTGCTCTGTTGCAGAGGCATATTGCAAGCCCTCTCGGAGAGACGCAGTTAAAACAGTTGTCGGCCAGGCGTTGCCTGGCATCAAGCCAGGAGGCGGTAACCGAATTCAAAAGAGTCGGTGAAGCCATCGGTTGGCTCCGGGAGTTTGAGCGTAGTGGAGGGAGGAGTGTTTCCGCTGCTCCAAAATTCAATGAGATTGAAGATATCAGCGAACCAGTAAGAAGGCTGGCAATGGCGGATGCTGTTCTGGATGTGGAAGAGATCCAGTCTGTAATAGTCCTGTTGGGAGTAGCAGGTGGTGTGCACGATACGCTGCTCCGGGAAAAGGATCGCAGTCCACAACTGAGCGTGTTCCTTGAAAGGCTTGCAGATTTCAAGCCACAAGTCAGGGAATTGTCAGGCAAGATACTGCCCGATGGAGAAATCTCCAGCCTGGCCAGCAGTACTCTTTCAAAAATCCGTCGCAAGATCGAGAAACAGCGTCAGGTTGTCGAAGAGTCACTGTCGAAATTCCTTCGCAAGTACTCGGACAAGGGTGTGTTGCAGGACAGCTACATCACCATGCGGAACGGTCGCATGGTTGTGCCTGTCAAGGCGAACTGGAAACATCGGGTTGAAGGCATAGTCCACAAAACGAGTTCGACTGGGCAGACTGCGTTTGTCGAACCACTGGATACTATCCGGCAAAACAACTACATGGTGCGGCTACACGAGGAAGAGCAGGGTGAGATCCTGCGGATTTTACGTGAAATGAGCAACCTCTTGCGTGGGCAACGCACAGCGATATCTGAAGCAGTCGATGTGCTCGGACAACTGGAATATATTCTCGCCCGTGCCCGCTTTGCCCTTGAGTTTCGATGCTGTCTACCTGGCATCAAGGAAGGGGATGATGCCAGGATTTTCCTTGAAGAAGCCAGGCATCCCCTGCTTGAAGATCAACTTGCCAGTACCAGGAAAAGACCTGTCCCGATGAGCCTGTGCCTGGAAAAGGACAAGAGAACAATGGTTGTGAGCGGTCCCAATGCGGGCGGCAAGACAGTCGTGCTCAAGACTGTGGGGTTGCTGGCAATGATGGCACATGCTGGTATCCCTATTCCTGCAGATACAGCCGAGTTCCCTTGGTTAGACAACATCCTGGTTGACATAGGCGACGCACAGTCAATCAGTGAGAGTCTGAGTACTTTTTCAGCGCATGTTTCGAACCTGGCATCCATTCTGGAGATAGCAACCCCCAAAAGCCTCATTGTGCTGGACGAGTTGAGCACCGCCACAGACCCCGAGGATGGTGGAGCCTTGGCGGTGGCTGTTGTTGAGCGACTCAAGGAACTGGGAGCGTTCATTCTTGTTTCAACACATTTGCCAGAACTCAAGATGTTCAGCTTGCGAGCAGAAGGGGTGCAGAGTGCCTCGCTTGAATTTGATGAAAAAAGCCTTGGAGTGACCTATCGACTGCAAGTCGGCATGCCTGGCAATTCTGTTGGGCTGGAGATGGCCAGGCATTTTGGGATGCCCTCTGAAATCGTCCAGAGAGCTCAATCACTGAAAGGAACCATGGATGAACATGTAACGCAGTACCTGTCTGACTTGCGTCAGCGTGCCAGTGAATATGAGGCATCAAGAAGTGAAGTCCGTATCAAGCAAAGGCAGCTTGAACTGCAAGAGAAAGAGCTTGCTGAAAAGGCACAACGTCAAGAGTGCGACCTGCGCATGGAGATGGAAAAGCGCATTGAGGATATGGCACGCAAGTTACAACAGCAATTCCAGAAACAGCTTGATAAGGCCTTGAAGGACATCGCGTCGGCCGGGTCCAAGGCAGTCAGGATTGCGGAGCGTCGTGTCTCCCGCTCTCTGACTGAACATCGTCGGGTGATGAGCGAGGAAGTACACGCCGTTTTGGGGGCTTCAGGCGGGCATCTAATGGAGGGCTTTACCGAGAAATTTGAAGTGGGGGATAACGTGCGGTTGAGGTCAATGGGGATGACCGGGACGCTTGTTCGCATGCTGGCTGCAAGTCAATGGGAGGTTCAGGTCGGATCCATGCGGCTCCAGGTTGAGGGTGAAGACATTACACGGCTAGCGGAAGAGCCAGAACGCCCGCCTCGTTTACCTGAAGGAGTACATCTTGAGATTGCGCAGCCTATCGGCGGCTTGCCGTCGGAGATCAATGTGATTGGCAAGACAGCGGATGAAGCCTTGCAGGATGTAGACAAGTTCCTGGATCGTGCTGTACTGGCAGGGAAAGTACGGCTGCGAGTGATTCATGGCTTTGGTCAGGATATCTTGCGCCGGGAGTTGTGGCGCATGTTTGCAAGGCATAATCACGTTTCGAAATACTACCAGGCAGAGCAGCATGAAGGCGGGGCCGGAGCAACGATTGTCGAAGTCGGGTCGGTATGAGTATAAAGTGACAATGCTAGAATTGCAGTTTCCCTGGCAGTGAGTGATCATGTTCCCCAGCTTCCTTGTTTCTGAATCAAGTATTGAAGAGAGTGGCTATGGAGAGTCTTTTGAAATTGGCTCCCAGCGCGGCATGGTACTGCTGTCCCTGGGCATTACAGAGACAGTGGAGCAACAAAGCCTTGATATTGAGATCCTGGGGTCAGTGGATGGTGAAGAGTGGCTGACGGATCCGGTACGCAGCTTTCCACAGAAATTCTACAACGGTGTCTGGCAGATTCTTTGTGATCTTGACTCAGTTCCTGAAATCAAGTTCTTGAAAGTCGGCTACAAGGTTGCCCGCTGGGGTGTAGGATCACAGGTGCCGAAATTCAAGTTTTACTTGTTCGCAGAACAATACGGCAACTGAAGCCAGCCTCAGCGACGGTGATTAACAGCTTCCCTGGCTTCGGACTCATCTATTGCCTTGCGCTTTTGATCTCGTTTGTCATAAAACAGTTTCCCTTTTGCCAACGCAATCTCACACTTGATGTAACCGTTTGACAGATACATCTGGGTTGGGATCAGTGTCAGTCCCTTCTCACGGGTTTTGCCGTTGAGTCGGTCGATTTCCTTGCGACGCATCAAGAGCTTGCGTGGTCGGGTTGATGCATCATCTTCAAGACGTGCATGGGAGTAGGCACTGATATGGGCGTTGTACAGCCAGAGTTCGCCATTCTTGACCGTTGCATAGGCGTCAACAAGTTGGATCTTGCCATTGCGGCATGACTTGACTTCAGCTCCACTGAGAACCAAGCCTGCTTCGAATCGCTCCATGAAGGTGTAGCGATGGCGTGCCCGTCTGTTTTCAGTCAGGATCTTGATGCCTTCACTGCGTGACATTTTACGTTCCACGTTCACTGAGCCCCGTTCGTCTTTCCTGTCATGACGGAGTTTTTTTAAACGAACACCCTCTATCAGGATGCCAGTATTTTCAAACAGTCGATTTCGAATACTTTTAATGTTGCTCTTGCTGCTGACACAGGTAAACATTGCTTTTGCCAGTGGACGCAAGGCAAAAGCGCTGTACCAGCAAGGCAAGGAGGCCGAGTTGGATGGCGAATATGACCGGGCTCTTGGACTCTACAGCGAAGCAAGCCAGGAGGCTCCTCAAACCATTCGTTACTTACTGGCAGAACGGCGCATGCGCTTTGTTGCTGGCCAGGCGCATGTTGATGCCGGATACCGCTTTCGTGGCCAAGGATTATACGAGGAAGCCATCGCCGAATTCCAGATGGCGGTCTCTATTGATCCAGCCTCGAGTGTAGCTCTGCAGGAGCACATGCGAACAACAGAACTCTACCAGGAACAGCAGGCTTCTGTAGAGGCATTGGATAAAGGATTGACCCTGGAATCACTCCAGAGTGCGCTTGAAACCGAGCGGTTCGAGCGGGCAGATCGTATTAGATCCCTGACAGCCCCGCCAGACCTTGAACCACTGTCAACTGAGCCAATCAACCTGATGCTCAATGAGGACGCTAAGGTTATCTTCGAAACGATTGGAAAGCTTGCTGGTATCAATGTACTTTTCGACCCTGCTTTTACAAGCAGCAAGATCAACATCCAAATCCTGAATTCAACCTTGACTGAAGCACTGGATTACGTAAGCCTGCTGACAACGTCGTTCTGGAAACCGCTGACTCACAATGCTGTGTTTATTGCGAGTGACAATCCAAACAAGCGACGGGAGTTTGAAGATGAAGTTGTCAAGACACTGTACCTGACGAACTTGGCCTTGCCACAGGATTTGCAGGATGTTACGACGGCAATCCGTGGAGTGACAGATATCCGTCGCATGTTTGTTGTAAATTCGATGAGTGCGATAGTGATTCGAGCGAGTCGGGCAAAACTTGCGATTGCAGAGAAAATTATCCATGACATGGACAAGCCTCGCCCCGAGGTTGTCATTGATGTGCTTGTTATTGAGACAAGCAGTTCAAACACCCGCAAGCTGGGAATCACACCTGTTACAGGTGGCACCAGCGGCTTGAGTCTCCCACTGACATTCAACGGGGCAAACACTTCCGGGAATGGAACAGAGTCGGCTGGCCTGCCTCTGAATCGCTTGGGGGACATCGGGACGGGCAGTTGGTCTACTACATTGCCGGGGTTCATGGTTAGTGCCTTGTTCAACAGTTCTGACTCTGACCTTTTACAGTCCCCACGGATCCGTGCAGCAGACAATACAGAAGCTGACCTGCGCATTGGAGACCGCATCCCTATTGCAACAGGAAGTTTTCAGCCTGGTGTCGGGGGCGTTGGCATCAACCCCCTGGTGAATACACAGTTTACCTATACGGATGTTGGAGTCAATGTCACCATGACACCGAAAATTCATGCCAACAGGGATGTCTCGATGGCCATCTCGATTGAAATCTCGAATGTGCGTGATTTTAGGGATATCGGTGGCATCTCGCAGCCGGTTATCGGCCAGAGGATGATCAAGCATAATATTCGCATCCAGGAAGGGGAGGCCAGTGTCATTGGTGGTCTGAACCAGTCCCAGATGTTCAAGACAAAAGCCGGGGTTCCTTTCCTTGGTGAACTCCCGATCATCGGCCGTTTTTTTAGCGAACAGGAAGTACAACGAACGGAGAGTGAGATCCTGCTGGTATTGATCCCGCATATTGTGAGAATGCCAAGTATTGATAAGTCCAACCTGCGAGCGTTTGCATCCGGTACCGATCAGAAGTTTGAAATGCGATACGTGCAGGATGGTAGCAGCAAACCCGCCTTGCTACCCTTGGCTCAATTGACGGAAACAAGTGTGCAGGATGTGGAACCTCTAGTTGTCGATACCCCTTCCCAGCAGGTGATTGATACCCAGCAGGAGGTTGATACTGCGGAGCCGAGAGCAACCCAGGATCAGCAGTCCGTATCCGACCCCTTGCCCCAGTCACAATCTTCTGTTGGACTTGCGTTGATCCTTGACAGAGCTTCGATTGATCTTGGTGTTGGAGATGAAGTAACAGTGGCTCTGAATGTCAGGGATGCAGTCCAACTTATCAGTATGCCGTTACGGATCCAGTTCGACCGTGAGAAATTGCTTCTGGTTAGTATTGAGAAAGGATCGTTCCTGGCTGGAAGCGATGCTAGTGACATCATCTTCTCGCGAGCGATACGACAGGAAAACGGACTGGCTGCAGTCAATATTTCACGGTACCCGGGAACAGGCGGAGCCGATGGTGAGGGTGAACTTGTCAAGCTGACATTCAAAGGTCTTGCAGCCGGTGAATCGGATCTGAGAATTATTGCGACATCTCCCCGGGGAGCGGAAAATGCACTAATTGCAGTTCAGCCGCTGGACGTCCCTGTCCTTGTGCAATAGCAACAATGCTGCAACGAGCATTTACTGAACGCGGAATACGCAGCCTGGCCAGAAGGATGGCTCCTCGGGTTGGTACTACGGGACTGACCTTGGTCGAACTGATCGTGGCATTCAGCCTTTTGCTCACACTTTCCCTAATAGCGTTGCCTGTAGCACACATCAAAGTGAAGAGAGCCAAGGAGCAACGCCTGCGGGAAGCATTACATGAAATGCGTACAGCGATTGACCGGCACAAGGATATGGCTGACAACGGAATACTAGGCAACTTGCTCAACCCGAATAATCACGGGTACCCGGAGAGCCTGGAATTGCTCGTAGATGGAGTTGAACCCAGTCAGAATACAGGAGGACTCTCAGTGATGCAGTCCCAGTCAGGGCTACGGGAATCTGCGGACACTGGATTTGGAGGGTGGCAACAACAGCAACGAGGAAGGCTGGGCCAGTCTCGGACTGGCGCGAGTCTGGGAACATCCGGGTCAGTGGGCGATCCTCGTAACACTTATGATGAATCAAGTTATGATGAGGACGACTCCAATACAGTCCGGTTCCTGCGCAAGATACCTGTTGATCCCATCACTGGCAGAGCGGAATGGGGATTGCGTTCGATCACCGATGATCCTGGTTCGAATAGCTGGGGCGGGCGGAATGTGTTTGATGTTTATTCCCTGAGTAATGATATTGCCTTGGACGGATCGCGCTACAGCGAATGGTAATGGTCATGCAACAAGGTGTTAACAAACAGCACAGGGTTGGCTTTACCATCCTTGAAATGATGGTTGTCATGTCCATCATCGTCACGATTGTATCGATCGCAGTACCATTTTATGCCTCAGCCTTGGTGCGAGCAAAGGAAAGTGTACTGCGTTCCAACTTACTCACAATTCGCTCTGTGATTGATCAGTACACCTATGACAAGGAAACTCCACCACAGTCACTTGAGGAGCTTGTTGATGAGGGGTATTTAAGGGATATCCCGATTGATCCTATTACGAAATCGAGGGATACATGGGAACTTATCACGCAAACAAGCGCGACAGGCGAATCGGGATTATTTGACGTGAAGAGTGGTGCCGATAAGACAGCCTTGTCGGGTGCTCCATATAGCGAGTGGTAATGGTGGCATTCATACCAGGAATCTACTCGATTTAATCAAGTCCCAGAAGCTGTCAATTATAATGATATTGAGTGAAGCTTTTTACTAAAAATTATTTTTGGGGCATCCTGAGTGGCCTGTTCCTAGCCTTCCTGATCATCCCATTTCTTGCTCTTGTCTCTTTGGCGTTTGGTCCAAGCCGTCCACCCATTTCTTCAAATTCTGCCCTTGTTGTACGGTTATCCGGTGCGATTCCTGAACGCATTGATGCGGAGCTTCCGCTCCCATTTTTGACTTCAGACAGGAAAAATTCCGTAAACCTGCGGGAACTGACAGAACTCATTCGTAGTGCTGCAACAGATGATGATATCAAGACGCTCGTCCTGCGATGCAGGAATCTGTCTACTGGCTGGGCACAGTCCCAAGAACTGCGCTGGGCGATTGAGGAATTCAAGGAATCAGAAAAACCTGTGTGGGCTTTCCTGATGCTTGGCAGTACGCTGGATTATTATGTGGCCTCCTTGGCTGACCGTGTGGTGATTCTGCCGGAAAGCATCCTGGACATCAAAGGACTTAGGGCAGAAGTCGTTTTCTACAAGGGTGCATTTGAAAAGCTTGGGATTAATGCAGAAGCTGTAAGGGTCGGTAAGTATAAGAGTGCAGTGGAACCATTTACACGCACTGAAATGTCCAGCGATTTTCGGGCGGTCATCAATGAAATGCTGGATGAAATGTCGCTGCAACTGTTCGAAGGGATTGCAGCGGGACGAGGTGAGGATGCTGCTCACTGGAGTGGAGTGATGGACGAAGGACCGTTTCTCTCAGTGCAGGCCAAGGAGCACGGCTTGGTGGATGACGTGCTTTTTGAAGATGAGTTTTTTGAGAAATTGAGCAAAGCGGTTGATGTCGAGAAGCTGAATCGGGTAAGTGCTGCAAACTACGCTACACGTGTTCGCAGCAATCAAGGCAGTGGCAAGAGAATTGCTGTATTGCATGCCAACGGGTCCATTGTGAGTGGTGAAGGCTGGATTGATCCCTTGACAGGCCGGCAGCGAATGGTTGGATCTGAAACCTTTGTCAGGCATCTGGATGAACTGCGCAAGTCAAGAAATGTGGCAGGAGTGATTCTGCGCATCAATTCACCGGGTGGTGAAGTAACAGCTTCTGAACAGATCTTGCACGCAGTTCGCATGCTGAGCAAGGAAAAGCCGCTTGTGATTTCCATGTCCAACATGGCAGCTTCGGGAGGCTATTACATTGCATCCGTGGCAGATACTAACATCATTGCCTATCCGGGGACATATACAGGTTCTATCGGTGTCTTCATGATGAAGCTGAGCATGGGTGGACTGTACGAGAAACTCGGGCTTAGTAAGGAGATCATCACGCGTGGACGCAATGCGGCTATCGATACGGATTACAGGCCAATGACACGCCAGGAACGAGAGAAAGTACAGCAGGGTGTCGAATCCGTTTACAAGGTGTTCTTGACGAGAGTTTCAGAGGCCCGTGGTATGGATGTTGATGCAGTGAACGAAATTGCCCAAGGTCGGGTCTGGCTTGGGAAGCAAGCCCTTGAGAATGGGTTAATTGATGAGCTTGGCGGATACCAGAAAGCCATTGAACTTGTGAAGGAAGCGGCGGAGATCGAAGTAGAAGATCCGGTTCAGTTATTCAACTATCCAGCGCCGAGAAGTTTTTTTCAGACCATCATGAACCGGAATCAGGACAGGTTGATTGAGGAACTGTTCGAAGTGCCTCTATTGGCGGATTTTTGGAATCTATGGGAGCAGAATGCAGTCCTTGCTGCGTTGCATCGTGGTGGCATGATGCAGATGATGCCCTACACCCTCACCATTCAGTAGCATCTGTCCATTTGTCACTGCCATACACGGCTATATGTCTGTTGCCGTCAGAAACTTGATGAAAACTGTATAAACATGACACATAATTTACATCTGGAAGGCCGGTGGGAAGGCTATCGTATCAGGCGATATAATGCCGATTGGTGCTGTGATTGGCTGACACAATGCAAAAGATCAAATGTGGAGTAAGTATTGAACGTTCAAGCAACACAGTTACGAGCAGGCATGGTTGTCCGTCATAAAGGAGATATCTGTACTGTTCACAAGACAGAACATCGTACTCCTGGTAAAGGGCGAGGATTTGTACAGGCCAAAATGCGCAACCATCGCTCGGGAGCATTGGTTGAAGAGAGGTTTGCTTCCGAAGATTCATTTCCTAAAGTGATGCTTGAGTCTCAAGAGATGCAATACCTGTACTCGGACAATAACGTGTACCACATGATGAACACAGAGACTTATGAGCAGATTGAACTCACCAAGGAACAACTGGCGGATCAAGTGAATTACATGATTGTCGATACGGTTGTGAAAGTCCATTTACTGGATGGTGTCCCATTCAACCTGGATCTGCCAACAGCTGTAGACCTGCAAGTGGTGGAAACGGAACCCGCTATCAAGGGGGCGACTGTGACAAATGTCAACAAACCCGCCAAGATGGAAACAGGATTAGTTGTTCAGGTGCCTCAGTTCATCAAGGAAGGTGAGTCCATCCGGGTGAACACCGCGGATGGCACTTACATAAGCCGATCCTGAATTTTAGCGGCACTATGACTGGTTATCCTGCCTGTAGTGCAGATTCCAGTTCCCTGGTAATTGCGGTCACCATACGGTCTTCGTAAGGCATACCGACAATCTGCACCCCAATTGGCATCCCTTCAGGTGAAGTACTTACTGGTGCAACTGAAGCGGGAGTGCCCAGCAGGTTGAAGACCTGACTGTATACAAAAACATCAGGGTAGTGGACGTGTTCTCCTTCGATTGCCCATTCCCTTTGTCCGTGTTCAAAGGCCGGTATAGCTGCGACCGGGCATAGAAGAATGGGATAGTCCTGCATTTGTTCAAGCAGGTGGTGCCTCAGTCGGTCTTGTGCAAGCCAACCGTTCAGCAGGTCCTGGTAGCTTGTTCCGGATTCCTGTTTGTCAGAGGCCATGGCTTCGTATGAGAGTGGGTGCAGGCGATAGCCTTTTGGGATGGAGCTTTCAATCAGTGTCTTGAGGCAGATCCCAAAAAGAAGCCACCAGATCTGGGGAGCCTGTTCAAGCCCTTTCAACTCGACTCGCTCTACTTGAAAGCCCCGATGGCACAAGGCCTCTGCTGCAGTGCGCACAGCATTTCGGGTTTCCCTGGTTACAGGCATTCCCCAGGCATGGTCAAACCAGCCAATTTTGATTTCCTTGAGCTTGCCCCTGTCCACACTAAGTGGATTTTGCTGGAAGGATGAGATGTCCGTGGGATCATATCCGCCAGTTATATCAAGCAGCAGGTCCAGGTCTTCAGCATTTTTCGTAAGAGGTCCGACAGCAGCCAGAGTGGTTGAAGGCCCACCGACCGGTGGCCAGTGCCCGCTACGGGAAATGACCCCGGGTGACGGTTTCAAGCCATATAATCCGCAGAAATGCGCAGGTACCCGCACAGATCCACCTGCATCGCTCCCAATGCCAGCTGCACAGCAATTCGCAGCGACTGCAGCCGAATCACCGCCACTTGAACCCCCTGGTGTGTATGCATTGTTGAGTGGGGAGTTAGTTCGACCATGCAGGTAATTGTCAGTTTCGTAGGCCATCAGGAATTCAGGAACGTTGGTTGTGCCGAGAATGATGGCTCCCGCTTTCTTCAGCCGTTCAACCAATGTGGCATCACAGTTAGCAACTTCACCTTTGCGGAGCTTTGTACCGCACTCAAGCAGGTACCCTTCAACAGCTATGGAGCTTTTGATGGTGAACGGTACACCATGAAGAGGTCCTGGGTCTGCACCGGACTGAAGTGCTTTGTCTGCTTGAGATGCCTTTTCCAGAGCCCACTCAGCTTTCAAGTCGGTAATGGCGTTGATGGCCGGATTGATGCTTTTACAGCGCGACAGGAATGCTGTTATCACTTCACAACAAGACAATTCAAGTTGTGAAATATGCCTGGCAAGTTCAGCTACTCCCATTTGTATGATTTCCGACATGAACTCTAAGTTATCAGGAGATTGGAATAACGAATTTCGGTCGGCTGAGAGGCAGGAAGTCCACAGTCGATGTAAGCTGGGAAAACTATGAAAGCATTTGCTGTCTTGTTGGCAACTTTGTTCGCTTCCGGTTGTGGGTCCCCTCTTCCCGAAGCGGAGCAGTTATTCAATGGTTCTGACCTGACGGGTTGGAATCATGTTGGACCAGGTGAGTTCGTCGTTGAAGACGGAGCACTGAAGACTACTGGCGGTATGGGTTTGCTGGTGTACCAAGGTGGCAAAATTGGCAATGCCATGATCCGGATTGTCTACAAACCAGCTTCCCCTGTTGCTAATGCCGGGATTTTTATTCGTATTCCTGAAGAAGCACACGATCCCTGGTATGCAGTACACAGGGGGTATGAGATCCAGATACAGGATGAAGGAGATGAATTTCACCGCACTGGGGCGATCTACTCCCTCTCTTCGGCATCCGGGTTTCCAAGTAGTCCTGATGGCTGGAACACGATGGAGATCACACTGGATGGACAGACTACGCAGGTTTCCGTAAATGGAACAAAGGTCAATGAGTTTCATGGTGATCAGGAAGTACCTGAACGCAAGAGGTGGTATGAGCCGCAGAGAGGTCCCAGGCCAGATGAAGGCTACATTGGGCTGCAGAACCATGACGGAAGATCTACCGTGCTGTTCCGTGAGGTCAGTGTGCGTCAACTTTCAAACTGAAATACAGTGACTCTCTTCAATGAGGGCGCCATGAAGTCAGTCTTTTTGTTCGCTCTGCTCTTGTTATCGCCTTTCGCACTGCAAGCGGAACAACCCAACATCCTGTTCATCGCGATCGACGATTTGAACGACTGGATCGAGCCACTGGGAGGAAACCCGAACTCCAGAACTCCGAACCTGGCAAGATTAGCTCGACGCTCGATGTTATTCACTCGGGCTTATACCTCAGCCCCTGCTTGCAACCCTTCCCGCGCAGCTGTAATGACGGGTATCGCTCCCTATCATTCCGGGGTTTACCACAATAACCAGGCTTGGCGCCCGGCGATGCCGACAGTGGTCACGCTGCCGCAGTATTTCATGAAAAACGGCTACTGGGCTGGCGGGGCAGGGAAGATTTACCACGGGGTCTATCCGGACCCACCCTCCTGGAACGAGTACTGGCCCAGCAAAACCCAGAATCGCCCCCCGGGGCCCAATCCCGTGATGCGACCAATGAACGGAATCGAGGGAACCGGGAACTTTGACTGGGGGCCCTTGGATGTCAATGTCCAGAAAATGTCGGATGCACTTGTAGCAGATTGGGTAGGTGCCAGGCTACGTAAGAAGCAAGAAAAGCCGTTCTTCTTGGCCTGTGGTATATTCCGTCCTCATTTGCCTTGGTATATTCCCAAACAATACCTGGATCGGTTCCCATTAGACTCTGTCGATTTGCCGATCGTATTTGATCAGGACTTGCAGGATGTTCCAGAGGCAGGGCGCAAGTTTGTAAAGAATCGGCGCGATCATGTTTCGGTCACAAAGCATGGTAAATGGCAACAGGCGGTGCAAGCCTACCTTGCATCCATAAACTTCGCTGACGACATGCTGGGCAGGGTCCTGAATGCATTGGATGAGAGCGGGCATGCCAACAACACGATCGTTGTGTTGTGGTCAGACCATGGTTGGCATCTGGGCGAAAAGCATCACTGGCGCAAGTTTGCCCTGTGGGAAGAAGCTACGCGTGTGGTCATGATGGTTTATGCCCCGCCAGGGACTCCTGGATTACTTGAGGGCACTCGACCGGGAGCACGGAGTGTTCGGCCAGTAAACCTGTTGGACATTTATCCGACTCTTCTCGAACTGGCCGGACTCGAACGGAATCCCGCAGTGGACGGAAGCAGCCTTGTCCCTTTGTTACGCAACCCCGGTATGCCATGGAGTCCAACTGTGACGACACATGGCCGTTTGAACCATGCGGTGCGTTCGGAAAACTTCCGCTATATCAGTTATGCCGATGGTACGGAGGAACTGTATGACCACCGTGTTGATCCAATGGAATGGACCAACCTCGCTGCTGATGATAATTACAAGGAAGAAAAGCAGAGTCTTGCAAAATGGTTGCCTAGGGATAATGTGTCTGAGGCTCCTACACAACCAAGTGGCCAGCGTACGAATGAAGTAGCGGTACCTTAACTGTGAACCAACTTGCAATGGTCACATGGCAAGTATTGGAACGGCACTACCATTTTAGTAACAGCAAAGGGGTCAAGCTGGCATCTGGGGGACTTTGAGTGCTGATGATCCTCGCAAGCGAGTTGATTCTGTTTGGGAATCCCCGACATTCGAGATAGAATAAGCCCTCTATGAGGACCATTGCAGCGACATTGAACTGGAGAAGTGGAACTCGCAGTTCTTTGAACCTCACTGGTCTGCTAACCGTTTAACCCCAACTTACACCATCTAGTTACTGGTCTGGAAAGTCTTGCCGTGAAGACCCTGTGGAGGGAAAATCCTTTTTCCGCAATTATTTAGCTCGGGGGAGGGTCGGCCGTTAGCGCCGTTTCCGGCACGATTCCGCCAATTTTCAGAACGCGATTACTGACTAGGTTGCGGTGTCCTGGCAGACCCCGCCCCCAACGCCGGGGCCGGGTGCGGCGAGATTCCCAGCAGCTCGAACGCCTGCTCCTGCAGCGGCGTCATCGCACTCAGCATCGGCACCCCGTGTTCCGGCGCCCCCTCCAGTTCCAGCTCCACCGCCGTCAGCGACGACAGGCTCTCCAGCAGGTCCGGGAAGCTCTGCACCGGCAGGCCCTCCCCCGACCGCTGCACCGGCCCCACCGGCCCCGGCCCGGCCGGCGGCCCGCCCTCTTCCACGAACAGCAGCGGCGCCAAACGCTGCCGCATGTGCCATTCCACGTAGTAGGCCAGCATGCACACGAACAGGTGCGCCCGCTCCAGGCTGGTCCGGATCACGTAGATCCCGTCCAGTCTCGCCTCCTCCCGGATCGACTCCTGCTTGCGCGTCGAGATGAATGCTACCCGTGGCCTCGTCGCCCGTGACGCTGGCCAGGCCCCAGGTGTCGAACAGCCCGGGCTGGATGACCTTCTTGCGGGCGAGCTTGTGGATGGTGTCGTGGCGCAGGGCGGTGATCCAGTCGAAGCCGGCCGGCTTGAGATCCTCGTCGATGCGGGTCTGGGCGATCATGCCCCGGTCGCCGACCAGGGCGACGTGGGCCAGTCCGAAGCGCTCGCGCAGCGCGGTCACCTGGTCGGAGGTGTTGCCGGCGAAGGTGGAGCGGCCGGAGGGGCCGAGCTCACGCTCGACGCGCAGCTTGGAGCCGGGCTTGAGCAGGCGGCAGGCGATCATGGCAAGGGCGAGGGAGCGGCGGCGGTCGGGCTTGTGGAAGAGCAGGCGGTCGAGCTGGAGGCGCTGGGCGGTGCCGAGGACGGCGCTGGCGGCACCGTGGAGGCGGCAGGAGCGGAGGGGAGGGTGCGGAGCCGTCGGAACCGACGGGGAGGCGGTTGGCGAGAGCGAGGCGGAGGATGTCGATGAGGGGCTGGGGGAGGGCGGAAAGGTTGGTGAGGGTGCGTTTCTTGACCTTGCCGTCCTGCCAGTAGGATTCGCGGAGGAGGAGGCAGGGGGACTTGCGGGCGAAGGTAGAGGTGATGTGAATGTATGACTAGTCTTAACGGAGAGAGTTGGCGCGCTTCGATAAACTAACTAAAACATAAACTGCTATGTAGTGTCAAGCGATCCAGTAAATATGTATGACTAGGTCCAAGGGTATGCAAGGACCGATTTTCCCTTGGAATCGGCAGTCGAACGCAGATGGGTTGCGACCTATCTTGTTGAAAAAAGGGAAGTTGTGCTTTATGGGAGCCAGTGCTCCATCCATCCCAGTACAGTAACTAGATGGTGTAAGTTGGGTTTAGCCCTGTACAAGCCACACGGGTAAATGGTTCAGCTGTTTTTACTGATGAAGTAGTGGGGGTTTTTACTGCATCACCAGGACGAGCAAGGTCCAGCAGTCAGCTGTTGCATTGGAACCAGGGTTCAGTTAACCCGATGGACGCAGTAACAGCTGTCAGGAGCTAACAACAGTACTTTCAGGCTGCGGGTTGGCGTCGGGTTACAGAAGCTCGCAGGCTCCCGACACCATCAATGCGAGCTTCCACAGTATCCCCAGGCTGTATCCTTGCCCCCTTCGGGCAACCAGTGGACAGGATGTCTCCGGGTTCAAAAGTCATAACACGAGTGTGGAAGGCGGCCAATTGATACGGCCGATGTTTCATGTTTCGGACAAAGTCGCGTGAAAACACACTGGAATTTTGGATTGTGAGGACTTCCAGGGCATCAATATCTTCAATTTCGTCAATAGTTGTGATCACTGGGCCAAAGGAAAAGAATGTGTCAAAGCTCTTGGAGCGCTGCAGGTAGCGAGTGTTCCTCACAAGAATATCCAGAGCCGTCATATCCAGGGTAGTCGTAAACCCGAATAGCACATCCTGAATGTTTTCAATTGGGACATCCCGGCAACGCTTGCTGAAAACCAAAGCCAGTTCCCCTTCTGCATCTACATCCGTTGAGAGATCTTCTGGAGGCAGTTCAATTTCCCCACCTGGTTCAAAAAAACTTGAAGAGGGTTTCATGAAACTCCCCGGCTCTTCGGGTTGTTTTTCATTGAGGTCTTCGGCGTGGGTTTTGTAGTTGAGTCCTATGCACCAAACCTTTTTTGGGTTTGGGTAGGGAATTCTTAATCGAACTTCTTCTACAGGGATTTCTGCAAGAAGTCCCTGTGACAAGGACTGTAGTGCATTTAGGGGGTTTGTCTCAATCAACGAGAGCAGGTCCAGCGGAAAGTCAGCACCCCTTTTGGTATTGATCTCACTGATGGGTAATATCTTGTTTCCTTGGAGAATACCAGTCGCTTGGACTCCAGAATGCTCGAAAGTACAGAATCTCATCGAAGTAACCTATGGTATCCCGACAGCAGGAGAAATCGGCTTACCGAGTCTGTCGAATTTTCAGAAGTCAAAGTATGTTCTGTAATTTCTGATCACGGGATATGTGCTTATTCATGGTTAGCCTGCCAGGTCACTACTGGCTTGCGGGAGGCTAGTGTTTCATTCACCTTGCTCGTTCGTGTTGAATGTGGTGCGCTACGTACAAGGTCAGGATCGGTTTCTACTTCCAGTGCAATTGTCTGCATGGCCTCAATAAACTGATCCAGTTCCTGCTTGCTCTCTGTTTCAGTAGGCTCGATCATCAATGCACCGCGAACGATCAGTGGAAAACTGACTGTGTAGGGATGAAAACCATAATCAATCAATCGCTTTGCAATATCACCTGTCTTGACACCTTTCCTTGCTTGCAAGGCATCACTGAAGACACATTCATGAAGAGAAGCAGCCTTGTAAGGCAACTGGTAATGCTCCTCAAGCCCATTTCGGATGTAGTTTGCATTCATGACTGCATCAACCGTTGCATTGCGCAAGCCTTCCCGCCCGTGAGCCAGGATATACGCTAGGGCTCGAACCAGGACTCCAAAGTTGCCGTAGAACGCACGCACCCTGCCAATTGAATCAGGGCGTTCTTCATCCAGTCGAAGACCATCAGGTGTTTGCTGGATTCTTGGTATTGGCAGGAAGGGCTCAAGATGTCCACGTACGGCCACAGGGCCCGCTCCAGGACCACCACCTCCATGGGGTGTTGAAAAGGTCTTGTGAAGGTTGAGGTGCATCACATCAACGCCGAATTCACCCGGGCGTGCAATCCCAACCAGAGCGTTCATGTTTGCTCCGTCCATGTAAAGCTGAGCACCTTGTTCATGCAACAAGTCGGCGACTTCTGCAATGTCCTGCTCGAAAACTCCAAGAGTGTTGGGGTTGGTGACCATCAGGGCAGCAACTGATTCGTCTACAGCAGACTTCAGTGCATCAAGATCAATCATCCCCTTGGTATTGGAAGGTATTATCTTTACTGCGTAACCCGCGATGGCTGCCGTTGCAGGGTTGGTGCCGTGAGCTGAGTCGGGAATCAGGACTGTTTTACGAGCATCTCCCTGAGCTTCCAAAAAAGCACGGATCAGCAGGATACCGGTTAACTCGCCATGGGCCCCTGCAGCAGGCTGTACCGTGACAGCATCCATGCCTGTAATTTCCATCAAGTAGGACTCAAGGGTGTGCTGGATGTGCAAAAGACCCTGAGCCAGTTCTGCAGGCTGGTAGGGGTGTGCATTCAGGATGCCTTCAATCCTTGCAACGGCCTCATTGAGACGCGGGTTGTATTTCATCGTGCAGGAGCCGAGCGGGTACAACCCCAGGTCTATGCCATAGTTCCAGGTGGATAGTCGAGTGAAATGCCGGATGACTTCCACCTCGCTCACTTCCGGAAAACCTGCAATCTCCTCCCTGACGTTTTGCTTGCCGAGTGTTTCCTGTGGATCTACTTCTGGAACATCCAGATGTGGCAACTGGTAGCCTATTTTTCCCGGAGAAGAGCTTTTGAAGATCAGTTGTTCATTTTGAGTCTGGTGTTGCCTGATCCTCTTCATTGCACGTTATTTGAAACAGTTGGCATACTGATCCATCTCCTCGCGCCGAGTGGTCTCGGTCGCACATACCAGCAAACTTCCGGCAAGTTCTGGAAAGAACTTGTCCAGTTCAAGTCCCCCGATAATATTTGCTCCCAAGGCACGTTCGTTCACCTGTTGAGCTGTGAGCTTACTAGGTCTCACGACACATTCATTGAAGAATGGCCCGTCAAACACCTGCTTGGCTCCAGCCGACTGCAATGTCTTGCATAGGTAATGCGCCTTCGCCAGGTTTTGCTCGGCAAGTTCACGCAGCCCCTGCTTTCCGAACAATGTCATATAGATCGTTGCCATGAGAGCAATCAGAGCCTGGTTCGTACAGATGTTCGAGGTTGCCTTTTCACGTCGGATATGTTGCTCGCGAGTTGCCAGTGTCAGGCAGTAGGCAATCCGTCCATCTTCGTCAAGCGTTTGTCCCACCAGTCGACCAGGCATCTGGCGGATATATTTGGTCTTGGCTGCCAGAATACCGACATACGGACCACCGTAACTGGTTGGATGTGCAAATGATTGCATTTCACCGACAACAATATCTGCTTCTGTCGGTGGCGAGAGCAGTCCAAGGGAAGCAGCTTCAGAAAACACCACGATCAGCAGTGCATCATGCCTGTGAACGATTTTTGCAATCTCATGGATCTGTTCAACAATGCCAAAGAAGTTGGGGGATTGTACAATCACCGCTGCCACATTGGATGAGAGGCTGGTTTCCAGGTCCTCAATGCTGACCATGCCGTTTTCGTGGTCATAATCAATGGTGTCAAGTTCAAGCCCCTGATGCTTAAAATAAGTATTCAGCACTTGACGGTATTCAGGGTGGAGTGTTTTTGTGACCAGCAAGCGCTCCCGTTTGGTTATGCGCACTGCCATCATGCCGGCTTCCGGAACAGCAGTGGAGCCGTCATACATGGATGCATTGGCCACATCCATTCCTGTCAATTGAGTAATCATTGTCTGGAACTCAAAGATGGTGGTTAGGATGCCCTGTGATATTTCCGCCTGGTAGGGGGTGTAGGCAGTCAGGAATTCACTGCGGGTTGCCAGGACATCAATGACGACGGGACGATAGTGTCGATAGGATCCAGCACCTAGGAAACTGGCATAGCCGTTGGAACTTTCCCGGGCACACTTCTCAAAGAATTCCTGGATTTCGAATTCGGATTGCCCTGCAGGAATCTGGAGTTCCTTTTTGAACCTGAGTGATTCGGGAATGGAGTCGAACAGCTGCTCGGCAGAAGTCAGGCCCAACCTGTCGAGCATTGCCTCACGCTCGGATGGTGATTTCGGAAGATAGCGCAACCAGATCTCCGGTCCGTTACTCGTTACTCTCGGCTGCTACGTACTCACTGTACTGTTTAGCGTCCATCAGGGCGTTGATCTCATTGCTATCAAAAACCTGCAGTTTGATAATCCAGCCTTCCCCATGCGGGTCCGAGTTGATCAATTCCGGGGTTTGCAGCAGTGCCTCGTTCACTGCTGTAACGTCCCCGCTGATTGGGGCATAGATATCGGATACGGCCTTGACGGACTCTACAGTTCCGAAGACATTCTTTGCCTGCAATTGATCTCCGATGCTTGGCAACTCGACAAATACGACATCCCCAAGTTGCTCCTGGGCGTGATGTGTGATGCCAATGATGGCAACTGCTTCATCAATCTTCACCCACTCGTGCTCATTCGTGTAGTAACAGTCAGTCGGTAAATTCATAGTCAATTTCGCCTGCGTTTATAAAATGGTATCGGAACAACGACGGCAGAGACTTCTCTCCCACGGATGAGTATCTTGATTTGCTGTCCCTTTTCACAATACTCAACTGGAAGCATGCACATTCCAATGTTTTTCTGCAGGTATGGAGCAGGTGAGCCACTTGTAACCCATCCAACATCCTTGCCTGAAACATGAACCCGATAGTCGTCACGGGCAATGCCACGCTCCAGCATCTCAAACCCGGCAATTTTACGCGTTATTCCTCCCTCTTTCTGCTTCGCGAGTGTCTCACGTCCGCAGAATGATGGCTTGACTAGCTTAACAATCCAGCCGAGACCAGCTTCATACGGAGTGATATCCTCGTTGATCTCATGCCCGTAAAGCGACATGGCAGCTTCAAGCCGCAGTGTATTGCGGGCGCCTAACCCGCAGGGTTGAATAGAGTATTCCTGTCCAGCATCCAGAATGAGTTGCCAGATACGCTCGGCTTCTTCGGCAGGCAGGTAAACCTCGACACCGTCTTCACCGGTATAGCCGGTTCGCGCAATGATGGCCTCTACACCGGCAAAATCTCCCTGCTTGAACCAGTAGTACCGCATGTCGTAAAGGTTGCTCTCAGTGAGTTGGCTGGCGACTTCAAGGGCTTTAGGTCCCTGTATTGCAAGCTGAGCGTATTTGTCACTGACAAGCTCAACTGCAGCGTCGAAAGAGTTGTTTTTAAGGAGCCAGTCGTAATCCTTCTCTTGTGTTTCGGCATTGACACACAGGAAATAGTGATTACTCCCCATTCGATGAACTAGTAGGTCATCAACAAAACCACCAGCAGGGTTGAGCAGCCCGGAGTATTGAGCTTGTCCATTTTCCAGGTTTGCGGCACGGTTGCTACAGAGATAATCAATCAGGTCAAGACTTTGGGGCCCATGGACTGTGATCTCGCCCATATGGCTGACGTCAAAAAGGCCAACACCTGTACGCACTGCTGTGTGCTCTGTGATGATGCCTCTGTACTCCACTGGCATCTCCCATCCACTGAAATTAACCATGCGGGCACCAGAGGCATGGTGCACCTGGTTCAGTGGAGTTTTTCGAAGCAAACTGCCTTCACGTAATACGGTCACAATCGGGATATTATCCCCTATCCAGAACCAGAAATCCCGGCCCTGCATGAATATTGACTCAGGAGTTGGTACAGGGAGGGGTTAGTAGTATCGGCTAGAGGATGAACTCATCGCTAAAATACGGAATCCATGCCAGAAGCCAGACCAAATATTATCTTCATAATCACTGACCAGCAGCGTTTCGACACGATTCGTGAACTCGGGTTTTCCCACATGCATACCCCGCACCTTGACCGACTTGTGCGTGAGGGTGTGACGTTCACAAACTGCTTCATCCCGGCAGCTTCCTGCGCCCCATGCAGGGCAAGCCTGTTCACTGGCCAGTATCCCCATGCGCATGGTGTGCTGCGGAACGGTGATCGCTGGCGGCATTGCTGGGTCGACAAGTTGAACAAGGCTGGGTATAACACGATCAACATCGGCAAGATGCACACGTTCCCTTATAACGAGTTGTTTGGGTTCCGGCAGCGTTACACGGTTGAGAACAAGGACCGCCACCTTGAGGGTCGATATTTCTTCGACGAATGGGACAAGGCTCTGCGTGCCCGAGGTCTACGCAAGCCTGGGAGATTGACCTATCGCGACTTACCGGATTATAAGGAGCGACTGGGAGCCTTTGAGTGGCCAATTGATGAAGACATGCACCCTGATGCCTTTGTGGGCGATCTTGCCTGCTGGTGGCTGAAGAGTTATCCGCAGACCACGCCACTGTTCCTCCAGATCGGATTCCCGGGTCCACACCCGCCGTATGATCCGCCGCAGTGCTATGCCGATCTTTACACGGACAAGCACATCCCCCTGCTCGAAGTTACCCAGGAGGAGCTTGATAACCAGCCAGAGCCTTACACAGGAATGATCCAGCACAATTGTGAAGTCGACCATGACTCAGTTGTGCATCAGTTGCATCCTTCCGAGGTTGCACGAAAACGGCAACGTTCTTACTACTGTGGCAATGTCTCCCTGATTGACGATCAGGTAGGAAAGATCATGGAAACCCTAGAATCAACCGGTTACCTGGAGAACTCGATAGTCATATTCACTTCGGATCATGGCGACTGCCTGACCGATCACGGACACAGCCAGAAGTGGACGATGTATGACATCGTTACTCGTGTGCCATTGATAGTCTGGTCTCCGGAAAAGTATTCCGGCGGAAGGACATTGGACGGGCTCTGTTCCTTCCTTGATCTCGGCCCAACCATCCTTGAAATGGCTGGACTTGAGCCCCTTGAAAGAATGGAAGCCCAGTCTCTTCAAAATCCGCTATGCGGAGATCCATGGGAGGGTCAGGAGCATGTCTATTGCGAATCTGCGCGTGATGTCAACTTCACGACAAATGATTACCAGACAATGATCCGTAGTCGTGAATGGAAGCTTGTACATTTCATGGACAACCAGGACGGGCAATTGTTCGATCTGAACAAAGATCCCGATGAGGTCAGTAATCTGTGGGACGATCCTTGCTGTGCCGGGAAGAAGCAGGAACTACTCCGTACGCTTCTGGAATGGCGTATCCGTAGCCAGTATGAACATGCTGGTTGGGAATTTGAATACCTGGACTAAACATTCTTTCCACATTCATTTCTGAAGCTTCATGCTGCAGGAATCATGGGGGCCCTGTCGTACACTTGACTCATGGCTTCAGAGCTGACCCTTGGAATCATAGGAGTAGGGAACCTTGGTGGCGCATTGGCTGAAGGAGTCCTGGCAGCTGGTGCTGTAAATACCGTTGTTGCTTCAGACGTATCTTCAGAGAGACTTAAGCAACTTGAGGCTCAACTCGGTCCAAATTTCAGGTCATCCAGTTTGTCAGGGACGGCAGAAGCAGCAAGTTTGCTGGTTATAGCAGTCAAGCCGCACATACTGTCCAAGGTATTGGACGATATCAAGGAATCATTGAACGTTGGTTGTGCAGTGATCTCCGTAGCTGCCGGTGTACCACTCGCCCGGATTGAGGAGGGCCTGCTTGCTAACTGGCCAGTGATCCGTGTGATGCCCAACCTTGCGATGTTGGTGCGCGAAAGTGCTTCAGCCATTTGTACAAACCAACATGTAAGCAAGGAGCAATTAGAAACTGCCACGTCTGTTTTTGAAGCAGTGGGGATAGTCGTTCACGTTGAGGAATCCCAGATGCATGCTGTAACCGGGCTCACAGGTAGCGGACCGGCTTACGTCAGTGTGTTGCTTGAGGGGCTTGCTGCAGGAGCAGTCAAGAAGGGTTTGCAACCAGCCCTTGCACAGAAACTGGCATGCCAGCTACTGTTTGGAACTGCCAAGCTCTTAAAGGAGAAGGGTTGGCATCCTGCTGTCCTGAAAGACCTGGTGACGACCCCGGGAGGGACAACCATTGCGGGATTGAATGAACTGGAATTGCATGCAGTACGTGGTGCATTGATGGCAGCGGTGGGGGCTGCCAGTGAGCGCTCCGAAGAACTGGCCTCGTAAGTTTTCCCGGTAGGTCTAAAGCAGGGTGTCACCCTGCATCCCAAAGGGCTTTCCCAACCCGAAGTGGTCCAGGATTGTAGTTGGCAGATCCTGAATGTGCGGGTTCTTGTCTCCGCTGATAGCTGCACTGCTGAACAGGCAGCCAGGCACCAACTCGTGAGCCATTGAGTGATCCCCGGCCCAGGCCCATGGGTTCAGGTTGAGAATCTCCGAGCCACTCTCGCCCATTACCGAGGCCGATGAGTTCCGGTAGCCAGGGGTGTAGCCGATAAGCAGCTCAGGCATTTCGGGAGTAAATGTACCGGAATACACTTCCTTGCGTCGGTATACACGATGTACAGGAGGTTGCCTGGTCTCCGGATCGCGGATCGCTTCCAGTTCACTTGCAATTCGTTCTGAAAGTTCACTTGCTTCCGAATCGTTCAGAATCCCTTGTTTTTCGCGCCCGAGACGGTTCATGTATAAACCATTGAATCCAATACCGTAGGCAGCAGTTTTGGACCAATCAATGTCGAGAATACTGGCTGTTTCCTTTTTTAAAGCTTCTTCCTTGAGTACAAGATAGCCTTGCTCACGCAACCATGAGTTCAGGTGGAACTGCCTGCTGAATGGTGCAAAGCCATGGTCCGAGCAAACAAGTACGAGCATGTCATCACCTGCTGCTTCCAGTACGCGGCCTACAAGCTTGTCCATCTCTTCGTACAAGTGATGGATATAACCAGCAAAGCGGATGTCGCTGGCTTTGTGCATGGGATGAGTAGTATCCATGTTGCGCCAGAGCATGTGGGCATCCTGGTCAGTACTTGAGAAGTAGAAGAAAAACAGTCCTTCGCTATAACGGGACCACTCGTACTCGAACAGTTTCAGGCGGTCCTGGAGGATCAGTTCTGCTTGTTTGACATAAGCCTCATCATCCAGTATCCGATAGTCAAGTGCTTTTGTATCGGAAGGCAGCCCCTTGGTCCAGAACGGTCCGATATGGTCCGCAATCTCACCCCCGACCTCTGGTGGATGAGTAACAGGCATGGCCTGTTCAGCAGGATCAATGTTGATGGGTGTGACATAGAGGCGTAGATGGGGATGGGCTTCCTTGAGGTAGAAGCGGCAGATACCTCTAATACCTGCCAGCATGGGCACCATGTCGAACCGAACCTTTACCCAGTCGCTGTATTCTCCCTGCTGGAGTAGCAGACGTCGGTTTTCAAGCGTAATAATTGCAGCATCGTTGTGTGCATCAACATCAATGCTGAATGGAACCTGGAGTATTTTTCCATCTTTTCGCAGTGTGTTAGCCGGGCCATCCAGGTGAACGTCCGTATGGCCTTGATGCAGTTCAAGATGACGAATGATGCCACCTGTCAGTCCCGGGTAGGCTTCATTCTTGTCGCTTGTGTAGTAACTGAAGCGCCCAAAGGAATCAGCCAGATCCGGTGTGCCCATACCACTGATGGCTCTTGTTGCCGACTCATCAACTGGGAAGTTTGTCGGGATCTTGATGACTGTAGATGGAATCCCGGCTTCTGTGAGATAGGTCCAGAACGGCACCCCGACTCTCTTGTTCTCAACACTTGTGGCGCGAAGGTTTAACTCGTAGTCTCCAAAACTGAAAGCCCTGCCGCCTGCTTTTGATTCCCAGATCGAGAAATAAGGCTGATAGGTCAGCGGGTCGCGCATGATGAAGTCCACGATGGAATGATTGCCAGGGTTGGTTCCGGTGATGAATGTGCTCCATGCCACAGGACTCAGGGAGGGCATGGTGGTAGCAAGCTTGTTGAAGCTTCCCATGGATGCAAGTTTCTGGAAGTTCGGCGCACGCCCGGCTTGCATCAATGAATGGATGATCTTGGGGTCCAGTCCGTCCAGTCCAAGGACAATGACTTTGCGATTTGTAACTGGCTCGCGCGTACCCTGGTTGCAGGACAGCCCCAATAACGGTGTTCCGACAGCAAGGGAGCGGGTGAAGTGTCGGCGACTGATCATCAGTTGACCTGTCGAAGACTATTAAAACGTGCGGCTACCACAAGGCGAGAACGACTAAATCCCTTCAAGGCGCAGGTACTCCCTGATGTTCTGGTAACAGATGTTCTTGACCAGATTGCCAATGAATGCTTCGTCATTCGGGATTTCACCACGTTCCATGTCTTGCCCGAGCAGGTTGCATAATACCCGCCTGAAGTACTCATGTCGAGGATATGACATGAAGGAACGTGAATCGGTCAGCATACCAACAAAACGGGAAAGCAAACCAGTGTTGGAGAGGCAGTTGATTTGCCACTCCATGGCTTCCTTCTGGTCGAGGTACCACCAACCCGACCCGAACTGCATCTTGCCCGGAATGGTTCCATCCTGGAAATTGCCCAGCATGGTTGCAAAGGTGTAGTTATCGTTTGGATTGTTGTTGTAAAGAATGGTGCGGGGCAGGGCATTTTCACGGTCCAGTCGGTCGAGGTACCTGCTGAGGTGCTCCACCTGCTTCCAGTCTCCTATAGAATCAAAACCTGTGTCGGTCCCGGCAACCTGAAGCCCCCGTGTGCTGTTGTTGCGCCTGGCCCCAAGGTGCATCTGCTTTGTCCAGCCTTTTTTTGCATCCAGCCGACCAAACAGCAGCATCATGTAAGCTGCAAATTGTTCATGTTCACCGGGTGAGGCAGCTATTGAATCCCTGGCCGCATCAAAGATGGCTTGTGCTGTAGACTCAGTTGGGAACTTGCTGAAGACATGGTTGAGGCCGTGGTCAGAAAGCCTGCAGCCCACGGAATGGAAGAAGTCATGGCGTTGTTCCAAGGCATCCATGAAGTCCTGCAAGGTATGAATCTCAATGTTGCTGGCAGCCTCCAGTCCTGCAACCCAGGTGTTGAAGTATGCTGGCTGGTCAACCGTAAGGGCCTTGTCCGGACGGAAAGCAGGGTAGACCCGAGTCTTGAGATCCGATGCGGCTATCGCCTGGTGATAAGCAAGATCATCGGTAGGATCGTCGGTCGTACATAGAGCCCGCACATCGAACATGTCCAGGATGCCATTGACATTCAACTTGCCACTTGTCAATTGTTCGCAGGTCAGATCCCAGATGCTTTTGGCATTGGTTTCATTGAGTAGTTCGTCGATCCCGAAGTAGCGTTTCAGTTCCAGGTGGCTCCAGTGATACAGCGGGTTACGGAGTGTATTGGGCATTGTTTTAGCCCAGGCCATGAATTTCTCAAATGGGGTTGCATCCCCAGTGCAATACAACTCACTGATGCCATTGGCACGCATTGCCCTCCACTTGTAATGATCTCCTTCCAGCCAGATTTCAAAGAGGTTCTGGAACTGGCGATTTTGGGCGATATCAACTGGTGGCAGGTGACAGTGGTAGTCGAGGATTGGCTGGTTTTCTGCGTAGTCATGGTAGAGCCGACGGGCTATTGCATTTCCTAGCAGGAATTCTTCATGGATAAACGACATATTTGGGATGGATTACAGTTTTCATCATAAACGCAAGTCCGGCCTTATCTTCGAGCTACATGGTGTGTCCTGGGGCCAGAGAATCCGGATTCAGATGGAGTCTGCCAGTCGATGTAACAGGGGGAATGAGGCGGCTACAATTGTCCACGTTATCCCGTTGATGAGGTTTCGCAACACGGGATTTCCTGTCAGTGTAGAAAAGGAATCCAGAACATAAGTGCTTGATTCACTCCACCAGAGCATAATGATGATGGCCAGAGTAGCGAGCAGGACTGTTTCACCCCATGCCACAATTGTTTCGCCTCTGGTGCGACGTTCAAGGTTCTTCTGGATTTGAACGGCTAGCAGGATGGAGTTTGAAGTGGGCAGATGACCTTGCTGGGCATCAATCTCTGTCTGGAACTCCTGGCGCAGCAATTGCTCCAGGTCGCCACTGTCAGGTGCGTTTTTCGGGGAACTGAAGTCCCCAATATTGCTCATAATCAGATTCCCCCCTTTGAATCATGGTTGTGTCCCAGTGCACTGGCCAGTCTGTGACGGGCACGGAAAAGTAGGACGCGCACACTGTTTTCACTCAAGTTCATTATGTTCGCCACCTCCTTGTGTGTAAAGCCTTCCGCATAGGCTAGCCAAAGGAGTTGCTGTTCGCGATTCGATAAGTTCCTCAGTCCATTACGTAGCGTGACTTGAGAGGTTGTCGGTTCCGACTGCTTTGCAGTCATGCTGTCAGTGAGCGGTATCTCATGGTGCCTGTTGCTGAACGAGCCAGCGTCCATGATCAGTAATTGTATTGGATACGATGCGGTAAAGGTATGCACTGGCTCCATCGGCCAATGGAGTGGCTGCCATTCGACTGTTCAGGAATTTTGTGTAAGTGATCTGAAACAGGTCATCAACAGCAGAAACATTGCCGCAGTGGCGCAAGATGTATGCACGGATTGCACCTGCAGTCTTTTCATAGAACTGTTCGAATTCCCGAGTGTTGATCTGGCGTTGCTTCACAAAGTCAGATCACGGCTTTCCGCATGACATCAAGTCGGAACCTCTATTGATTCGCTGGTCTAGCTGGTCTCCTGATGATTGCCATTCCACTCTTGTTCAGTCTGCTCCTGTTCCTTCTGGAAATAGCGTCTTGCGAGTAGTGTGGAAGCAAGTATTCCGACACCGATTGAAGTCAGGATAACGGCTGGTATCAGAAAGTGACTGGCACTGCTGAAGCGAAGGATAAAGAAACCAATGCCCAGGCAAAAGGGCACCATCCCCAAGTAAAGACCGAGTGTGGAAAGTTTATCCCTATTTGATTTAGTTTCAAGTGCTAGGAATTCCAGCAGGCGTGACTCTTCAGGACTTTCCATGGCACTGGCCAGGGCTTCACCTGTTGAAAACTTATCGATCAATTGGCGGATGAGATCGACTCGTCTCTCCTTAACCATGCGAGTGTTCACAGATCTGATCCAAACGATGAGCACCACGAATGTAAAAGTTGCCAGGGGTACAAGAATTTCTTCATCCATTATGTTTTTTCCTTTTCTTTGAGCAAAAAATCTGTATCTGCCCAAGTCTGTCTCTATAACGACACTGGAACCGAAAAGGTTAACAGGGATGGAAAATCTTCTAAAAGTTTTCCTGCGTTGTCTTCAAGCAAAGGGCAAGGACTCAACTGGACTGGCGGTTAGAGCCCTTGTAAGGTTTGGTGAATGAGCAGGTCGACAATCTGCTGCAGGGCCTCTTGTTCGGTTGCACCGGAATCCTTGGCTTCGTGATAGGCCTTTAGTTGTTGGTGTGCACTGGTTCCTCGCTTGATGATTGTTCGAGCATGTTCAACTTCCTTGATGCATTGAAAGAAGTCCGCATCTTCATGAACAAGTTCAATCAACTCGTCAATCAATTCTGGAAAACTAACGATTTCACCCCGTCCGAAGTCCACCATGCCTTCGTCCAGGCCATAGCGCTGGGCACGCCAACGATTCTCGTTGATCAGGAGAGCAGGGTAGGTTCTCCAGCGCTGGTTCTTGCGTCGCAATCTGAAAAGCATTCGACAGATGCAGCGATAAAACGCAGCACAGCAAATCGCATCATCCAGGGATGTGCACATATCGGTGATGCGCATTTCCAAGGTTGGAAACCGTGAGTTCGGGCGCACATCCCACCACAGTTTTGAGGCGTCATCGATCAATCCAGCCTCAACCATCAATTCCACGGTGCGGCGGTATTCTCCGAAGCTTTCGAATCGTTCGGGCAGTCCGGTACGCGGCAGGTCGCTAAAAACACACAGACGATAGCACTTGAGTCCGGTTTCCATGCCTTCCCAGAATGGTGAAGAAGTACTCAAAGCCAGCAGGTGTGGCATAAAATACTGAACCTGATTGAGGATGTCGATCCGCAACTGATGGGACTCAATGGCGACATGAGTGTGCATACCACCGATCAGCAAGCGCTGTGCCACAACCTGCATGTCCTCACGCAGGATGTTGTAGCGTTCCCGGTCAGTGTGTTTTTGGTCACGCCACTGTGCAAAGGGGTGAGTGGATGAAGCAATGGGAACAAGTCCATGGTTGCTGGAAAGCTTGGCAATGGTGCGTCGTAAATGAACCAGGTCGGCTCGTAATTCCTGGATGGAATTGCACACCTTGGTGCCAACTTCTATTTGTGCCCGCAGAAACTCGGGACTGAATTGGCTTCCAAGAAGCGATTCGCATTCCTGGATCAAGTCTGTAGGAGGTTCCGTGACAAGCATTCTCGTTTCGGGATCCACCAGCAGGTATTCTTCTTCTGCTCCGATGCTGAAACTTGGTTCCGGGACTGACATCAGTTGTTATCTCGATACAATTCAGGGTTTTCAAGAATGGCTTCAAGCGCTTCACCCAGAATCTCACCCCATTTACTGACTCCTGAATGATCACGGAGTTGGTCTTCACGAATCTCGATCAGGGCATTGGCAAGCCCGGCAGATTCTGCATGGTGATAATTGGAGTAGTCAAAATGTGTGCGGGCTGAATAGGGTTCGTTTTCGCCAACAACAAGATCCTGATGACTGCGCAGTGCTTGCAATAGGGGTTGTGCAATGCGTGGATCACAATCCCAGAGGATACTTATGTGCCAGGGACGCTCGACCCCCGCCATGCATTGTGTGAATGTATGCATGGAGATGTATACAGGATTTTTTCCTCCCGACTGAATGGTTTCCAACTGTTTCCGGATGGCGCCGTGGTAAGGCTGGAGCAGGGTATCAATACGCTGCTGCCTTTGCTGTGCGGTCAATCCGATGTTGCCCGGCACAATTGTGCCATCACTGACTTCGGGTATTGAACTCTTGCTTCCAGGATTACGATTGCAGTCAATGACAAGACGTGAGTATCTGGACAATACGGCAAAGGCATCCAGGCGTTTGGCCAGACTGCGAGTCAACTCTGCAGCCCCGCGGTCCCATCCGATGTGGCGTTGGAGTTCAGTGTCTGCAAGTTTCAGATCTTCCAGAGCCCTCGGCACATGGTAGGAAGCGTGGTCACAGGTGATGACCACTGGGTTATGCCCGGAAGGATTAAAAATCTCAATGGGGCTTGGTTCATCAAGAGCCAGCAAGTGGGTCTCTTGTACAACAGTGCTAGGCATAGTTACACGATATTAAAATCTCAATTTCTGTTAGCTGTTGAGGGAGCCTACTTCAGGATGTGTAGTCTGGGACTGGCAGGTTTCAGTTTAGAAAGAGTGGCTCAATATGCCGGTTGAACAGGTTTTCCGTGACGTTCTTGGCAATGGATGCTTCGCACTCCCGTAACATGTCGCTATAGCGGTCTCCCTTTTTGGCTGCAATCTTGTAACCCACATGCAGAAGCTGTCTGAAGTGGGGGTTGAATTCCGGGCAGGATTGTTCATGGCGTAATGATGATGTGTATTCCCTGGAGTCCCAGGTTGCAACATCGGCAGGTTGGGGGAGTAGTGCCGAATCAATATCAATAACTGCAGTATAGGGTGCGCAAAGATCTTCCCTGGCTTCGTAAGCTTCTGCATAGATTTGCTTGGCCAGTTCAAGTCCCGGACCGCCAGCCTCTGCCAGCCCAATCAGCTCCTCCAGCCAGTTTGTCCCGGCTGTTTTGACGTGGACACCAGCGTCAAACTTTTGGATAGAATTGCGGATTGATTCGTAGATTGAGAACTTGTCTGACCCGGAATGCACACTGAGCTTCAGTGTCGAAGGCAAACCATAGGTGCTCACAGCATGACGTATGACCGCGAGGTCATCGCAAAATTCATGGTTGAACTGCACCACATCACCAACGTAGTCAACACCCTTGTTGAACCTGCCAGTAAACTTCGGTGCGATGGTCTGAACCGGGATGCCCTCGTCCGCAAGGGCAGCAAGGATAACCAGCAGGTCGGCAGGTGTTTGCGGACTGTCCGTTTCATCCATGGAGACTTCTGTGATGAAATTCCCGGATCCCTTGGAAGATTCGATCCTGCGATAAATCTGGCCAGCTTCCTGGACGGCAAACAAAAACTTTCCGGCTGATTCCCTAATGCTTTGGCAAGTTGTTGCAATTGATTGTTCGATTCCATTGATCTCCAGGTTGCCAACCAGTTCCGGATGGTGACTGATCAACTCATCGATAGCACTCAGCCCTGCCGGGCGACCGATTGCATAAGCGACATCCAAAGTAAAGAAATCACTAGTCTCCAGATAACCGCCCACGGTATCCAGGTTGATATGATCCGCATCCACATAGTACGGCTCAGTCCAGCCCATTTCAGCAACAGCCTTGTCGGCAGCCTCGCGGACACTGGGAGGCTGTGAACCCACTGTCAAGTGCTCACGGTGAGATTTATTCCAGGTAGGGATGATCTTCGCGCCACGTTCTGCTGCCAGCTGGCAGGCACGCAGTTGGGGTTTTGCCTGGTGAGCAAAGCGATCACCAACGCCAAAAGTATATTTTTCGATGTTCATTGAATGTTATTAGTCAAATTGAAAATACGACGGATGACAGAATGTCCCGACGCAATCATCTTAGCGAAAGAATATTCCCGGACCCTAGCTGTCAGCCAGTATTCGTTTCAGGGTCTGAACCATTTCGCTACGCGGGATTTCCTGCTGCCCGAAACGGGATTCTTTCCAGTCATCATGTTTCTTGATGTCCGAACCTTTTTGTTTGCCGACAGCCATTTCCTTGATTGTTACAACCTTGTTTTCCAGTTCATTGCTGCCAATGATTACCACAAAGGGAATACCAAGCCGATTTGCACGCTGGAGTTGTTTGGCAAGCTTTTTCTGTGCACCAACATGGACTTCCGTTCGGATCCCCGCCAGACGAAGTTCAGTGGCAATTAACAGGCATTCCCGGGTCAGTGATGGATCCATCACACTTACAAGTACTTGTGTAACAGTTTTTTTGGATTGCTGCTTCCCAAGATGCTCCAGTGCGGCCAGTAAACGGTCAACACCCAGTGAAGCGCCGGTTGCTGGCAAGGGAGAACCTCCGAAGCGCGAAACGAGGTTGTCATAACGACCACCCCCGAATACAGATCCGAACTGGGGTGCATCCAACAGCACGGCTTCGAAAACAGGACCTGTATAGTAAGCCAGACCCCGTGCAATGCTGGGGTCCAGCATGATGCGGTCGTTGCCATAGCCCATGGTATCGAGAGTTGCGGAGATCTCCTGGATAACTCCAAGCTGTTCATCCTTGCCTTCAATACCCTCAAACAGGTCGTCCAGATTGCTCAGGACTTCAGCACGAGTGGAACCTGAAATTGCCAGAAATTCTTCAACGACAGAGACCTGGTTGGCTTGTAGTCCGATACCACGGATTTTGTCCCCGGAAGAGTCTGTGTAACCACTTGTCAGCTCCAGCTTTACTTTTTCCAGGCCAATTTTACCCAGCTTGTCGAGTACACGGAACACATCAGGAGCCTGGTTTTCTTCAATCCCACTACGCTTGAGGAGCAGGTTGAGGATCTCGATGCTCGATAATCTCACCCGATAAGGACCAACATCAAGCGCGCTGAGCGAATCACAGACAGCCGCCAGGATTTCGATATCAGCTGTTCCGCAAGGAGCACCAACAGTGTCTAGGTCAAATTGTGTGAACTGGCGGTACCGCCCAGGATCCGGTTTATCTGCACGCCAGACTTGGGAGACCTGGTAGCGCCGAAAAGGGAAAATGATGGCAGGATATTGGCTGACCACTCGGGAAAGAGGGACTGTCAGGTCAAATCGCAGTCCGAGATCCTCTTCTTCAGGGTTTGCAACCCGAAAAATCGACTGCTGTACTTCTTCTCCTGAAGACCCGGACAGTACGTCAAGGTATTCAATGGCAGGAGTCTCAAGTGGTGAGAATCCGTAGTTTTCGTAGACTCCGCGAACAGTGTCAACAAGGTGCTGCCACGCCATCATTGCATCTGGTAGTAAATCGCGAAGGCCGCGAGAAAGGCGGGGCTGAACGCTCATGCAGGGGAAAACTCAACAATATCATGCCCCAAAGGCAGTTAAAGAATGTGTGCATCTGATGAAACCAAAATGCCTTACTTTTCGACTATGATTGGCAGTACTTCTGCAGTAAGATCATGTGATAGCCTATGTGCTGTCAAAAGTTGTGTTGATTTGAGGAATTGGGGGTCAAATTGTTTGTTTTTAATATGAAAAAAATCGTTTACGTGCTTCTGTCATGTCTGCTGCTGCTGGCTGGAACTGCAATGGCAGCCAGTTTCTGGGAGACAACGGAATTCACTAACTGGTCTGACAAGCAAGTCACGAAGATGCTCGAGAACTCTCCATGGAGCAAGAAAGTGATCCTTACTTTATCCTCGCCAAGTGCAGGATTTGGCGGTGGAGGTAGCGGTCGTGGTGGAGGCACTATCGGCGGTGTTGGCGGCGGCGGTGGCGGCGGCCGTGGTGCTCCCGGCGGCGGCGGTGGTCGCCGTGGCGACGGTGGAGGGAATTCTACATCCTCCCCGCAAACCACCAGCTTCATTATTCGATTTAACTCTGCGTTGCCGAGTAAGCAGGCAATTATTAAACGCAACTTGGGGGAGAGTACCGAGGTAACCCCGGGCATGCAGAAGTTTCTGGATAACCAGGAAGACTACTACTTAGTGGTTGTGGATGGATTACCGATGATGCTGGCAGGGTATGAGGATGAGCCAGAGCGGTTGATTGGGACGGCGAAACTGTGCCGTAAGAAGAAACAGGACATCCTTCCTGGAAAGGTTGAAGTGGAGACATACGGTAGTGTACTACTGCTGTACTTTTTCCCGAAAACCGATCAGATCCAACTGGAAGACAAGGAAGTTGAGTTTGTGATGAAACTTGACCGACCGGAACGAGGTCTGGGTGGAGGAGGCCAAGGACAGGGTGATCGTCAGCGAGGTGCTGCTGGCGGCCGCCGTGATGGTCCTGGTGCCAGTGGTTCAGGCGGTCGTAGTGCTGGTATGGTGGCTATGGCAATACTTGGCAAGGAAATCAAGCGGAAGTTCAAGCTCAAGGACATGGTTTACAACGGGAATCTTGAGCTCTAGCGATACTGCATGGTGAAAACGAGCTTGATATTCAGGTTCTTACGCTTAACCCGTTGGGCAACCGAATGAAATAGTTGCAGTTCAGGCTTCTGCAAACCAGAAAAAGTGGCAGTTAGTCTACCACTGCATGTAGTCCCATGGACATGACTATTTCCCATACCTTGTCAGTCGCACTGGTATGAGTTGATGACAGCACTGAAATTATCAAGCGGCTGTTTGCCAGTGATGTGGAAACTCCTGTGTGTAACAAGCTGGTGAATGTTACCAGCACCTTGGACATGGAGCAAACCGGATGATTTGGTTAGACCCAACTTACACCATCTAGTTACTGTACTGGAGAGGATGGAGCGCTGGCTCCCATAAAGCACAACTTCCCTGTTTTCAATAAGACTGGTCGCAACCCATCTGCGTTCGACTGCCGATTCCAGGGGAAAACCAGCCCTTGCATACCCTTGGACCTAGTCATACATATTTACTGGATCGCTTGACACTACATAGCAGTTAATGCTTTAATTAGTTTGTCGGAGCGCGCCAACTCTCTCCGTTAGGGATAGTCATACATGCACATCACCTCCACCTTCGCCCGCAAGTCCCCCTGCCACCTCCTCCGCGAATCCTACTGGCAGGACGGCAAGGTCAAGAAACGCACCCTCGCCAACCTTTCCGCCCTCCCCCAGCCCCTCATCGACATCCTCCGCCTCGCTCTCGCCAACCGCCTCCCCGTCGGTTCCGACGACTCCGCACTCTCCCTCCGCTCCTGCCGCCTCCACGGCGCCGCCCAGCGCCTCCAGCTCGACCGCCTGCTCTTCCACAAGCCCGACCGCCGCCGCTCCCTCGCCCTTGCCATGATCGCCTGCTCAAGCCCGGCTCCCTCGCCCTCTACGACCTCTCCTCCAGCTACCTCGAAGGCTCCCGCTGCGAGCTCGCCGCGCACGGCTACTCCCGCGACCACCGCTCCGACCGACCGCAGATCGTGTACGGCCTGCTGTGCAATCGCGATGGCTGCCCTGTCGCCGTGCAGGCCTTCGCCAGCAACACCTCCGACCCCGACACGATCGCCGACCAGGTGACCGCGCTGCGCGAGCGCTTCGGACTGGCCCGCGTCGCCCTGGTCGGCGACCGGGGCATGATCGCCCAGACCCGCATCGACGAGGATCTCAAGCCGGCCGGCTTCGACTGGATCACCGCCCTGCGCCACGACACCATCCACAAGCTCGCCCGCAAGAAGGTCATCCAGCTCGGGCTGTTCGACACCTGGGGCCTGGCCAGCGTCACGGGCGACGATTTCCCCGGCGAGCGCCTGCTGGTGTGCTTCAATCCGATGGTCGCCGCCGAGCGGCGGCGCCAGCGCGACCTGCTGCTGGAGCTGACCGAGGCCGAGGCCGCCAGGCTGGCGGCCGGTTACGCGGCCGGCCACTACGACCGGGACGAGTTCAACCGGCTCCTCGGCACGCTGCAGCGGCGGCGCATGGGCAAGCACTTGAGGTGGGAGTTCGACGAGGCCACGGGAGCATTCATCTCGACGCGCAAGCAGGAGTCGATTCGGGAGAAGGCGAGCCTGGACGGGATCTACGTGATCCGGACCAGCCTGGAGCGGGAGGCGCTGGGCGACGAGGAGACGGTGCGCACCTACAAGAGCCTGGCGCGCGTGGAGCGCGCCTTCCGCTCGATGAAGTGGCTGCTGGCGGTGGAGCTGGAACTGGAGGGGGCGCCGGAACACGGGGTGCCGATGCTGAGTGCGATGACGCCGCTGCAGGAGCAGGCGTTCGAGCTGCTGGGAATCTCGCCGCACCCGGCCCCGGCGCTGGGGTCTGCCAGGACACCGCAATCTAGTCAGTAATCGCGTTCTGAAAATTGGCGGAATCGTGCCGGAAACGGCGCTAACGGCCGACCCTCCCCCGAGCTAAATAATTGCGGAAAAAGGATTTTCCCTCCACAGGGTCTTCACGGCAAGACTTTCCAGACCAGTAACTAGATGGTGTAAGTTGGGGTTAGAAATCTGGCACTTGTAGCAAAGGAAACTTTCCCAAGCCCGGTTTGTATCCTAGACTGTGGCCAACTCGATGATCCCTTCTTTTTTATCGAGCCTAGTGATCTTGAAAGTGTGTACTGATCCGGGAGTCAAGGACCCTTCACTTGACCCAGCAAATGCATCGCCATCACCATGCCATGCTTCTTCCAGCATGGATCTCAGTGAGGACAAGTCGGAAGTCTGACCCAGTGACTCGCTTTTCTTGGGTGTACCCTTGGACTGGATCTTGCAAAATGCGTGGACACCCTCGCCAATCTCTACGGTCACCTGGCGTCCCCTGGTCTTGATCACCCGCCCGGTTACTCTATCCCCGACGTTGATTTGGGCTATGACACTATCAAGCTCTGTGGGCTCGAGTTGCTTCATCCCCAGTTTCATTTCCTGCTTCTCAGGATTGATCTCCATAACCTTGACTCGAACTTGCTGCCCCTCGCGAAGCATCTCTGTAGGGCTCATGAGGTGTTTTTCCGAGGTAATATCAGAAATATGCAGGAGTCCGTCTATGCCCTTTGTGATTTCAATGAATGCCCCGAATTTCACAATCTTCCGGACGGTTCCGGTAATGACTGAATTCACTGGGAACTGTTCGCTGACTTTCAGCCATGGATTACCAAGAGCTTGCTTCAGGCTTAACCCTATGCGTTTCTGACTGGCCTGCACATCCAGGACCATCACTTCAACGAAATCCCCGGTCTTGACGATTTCACCGGGATAACGGACGCGTCGGTCGTAGGACAACTCGGAGAGATGTATCAGGCCTTCTACCCCCGGAGCGATTTCTACAAATGCTCCGAAGTCCTTGATTCGAGTGACTCTGCCTCTGATTACTTCATTAGGTTTGACAGTGTCCCCAATGTTTGTCCATGGTTCAGGCTGCAATTGTTTCAGCCCAACCTTGATGCGCTGCTCTTGCTGGTCGATTTTCAGAACCTGGACTTCAATTTCCTGTTCTATGTGAAGTATATCCGCAGGAGTACTAATGTGGTTCCAGGCAATATCTGTAATATGCAGGAGCCCATCAAATCCACCAAGATCTACAAAAGCCCCAAAATCACGAAGGGATTTAACCACTCCTTTGATATGGTCTCCTTCTTTAAGAGTGGAGAGTGTCTCCCGACGTTTCTTGGAGCGTTCTTCTTCAAGAACAACCCTGCGATCCAGTACGACATTCTTATCGTATTCGTCCAGTTTAATGATTCGTGCTCGAATATCCTGTCCTATCAGAGCTTGCAATCCATCATCATGACGTTCTCCAGATCTTGATGCCGGCATGAAGGCCCGAACACCGACATCAACTGTCAGACCACTCTTAACCTGTTCAATCACCCTGCCAACGACAGTTGCATCTGAAGCAAAGGCAGTAGCAAGCTGCTCCCACCCAGTTGGCCTCATTGCATTTATGCCCTGTAACAATAGGTAGCCATCGGAAGATTGACCTGCAATGACAACTTTCACAGGGCTTCCCAGTGCGTAGGATTCGTCTGCTGAGGCATTAGGGGCAATTGGCAGAAATGCTTCAGATTTGCGACCGATATCTACGAAGTAACCATCATCACGTATCCCTGCAATCGTGCCATGGATTGCTTCGGTGATAGGTAGGGAAGGCTCTTCCTTTTTCCTGGAAGAAGTTCTGACTATATGTCCGTAGTCGACTGCCTCGGGAATGTCGATATCGTCATCATCGTCATCCCCTCCTGCTAATGCTTTGCCAGGAATCCCTGGTGCCCCGGGTATTCCTGAGTGTATGGAACTTGAAGAAAGGACTGGTTGAGTTTGAACTGGAGCTGACGACTTGGTGTTCACAGATGAGGAGCCTTCTTTTCTGGCCTCATCGCTTTGTGAACCTGCAGCTTTTTCTGAAGAGGTGATTTCCGAAGCTTCTGTCTGCTCACTTGAAGCAGCTTGTTTTTCAATATTTTCCAAAGAGCCTTCCTGCTGTTGAGTCCCCGAAGCCTGACCAGATGTTTGATCAGACGGTTCCTGCAACTCAGTTCCAGTTTCTTGTTCTATTGCAAGAATGTCATTTTCGATCTGAGATGCCGCAGCAACTTCACTTTGCTGAGCAACCACAACAGGGGTTGCTTCTGGCTCAGGTTGTATTGCGACCTCGGGGGCTTGTTCTGGCTCAGGTGTGAGTTCGTCAAGCTTTGGCCTTTTATGCAATTCAGGGATATCCGCGTTCACGCCTCTCTCCAGCAACTATCAATCGTTCTATGTTCTATTGTTTCACATGAACCGCAGGTGCTTTGTACTTTGCACTTGAGACAGGGTAATTCCTTGAAAACGTGCCTGTTGACAGGAAAAGCCTGATGCTGATGTAACCAGATCATGATTGAAATACTCTTTGGATCCTTAGTTCAGAAAGTCGTTTAAAGCCATGTTTTGAAAGCGTTCCGACCTGCAAAACTGGCATTGGATCCCAGCTCTGTTTCGATTTCCAGCAAACGGTTGTACTTGGCCACACGGTCACTTCTGCAAGTAGAACCAGTCTTGATCTGGCCTCCACCGCATGCGACTGCCAAGTCAGCAATGGTGGTGTCAGAGGTCTCACCGGAACGGTGCGAAATGATGAATGTATAGTTGTTGTCCCGTGCCATCTGGATGCAATCCAGTGTTTCTGTTACCGTACCGATCTGATTCAACTTGATGAGGATGGAGTTGGCCAGCTTGTCCTGGATTCCTTCCTTGAATATTTTTGGATTAGTCACAAACAGGTCATCGCCAACCAGTTGCAGTTTCTTGTTGAGTTGGGCGGTTCCGATTTTCCAGCCTTCGTGATCGGTCTCGGAAAAGCCGTCTTCAAGAGAAATCACTGGATATTTCCCGACCCATTCCTGCCACATTGCTGTCATTTCCTGTGCGCTACGACGACTGTTATCCGACTGGTCAAAAACGTATTCACCATCCTGACAGAATTCACTGGCGGCAGCATCCAAGGCAATATAGATTTCCTCCCCCGGTTTGTATCCCGCCTTGTGGATTGCCTCAACAAGAAGCTCCATCGATTCTTCGTTCGACTTGAGTTCGGGTGCGAAACCACCCTCATCACCAACAGCAGTGCTGTAGCCTCTAGACTTTAGGATGGACTTGAGTGCGTGAAATGTTTCGGCAGCTGCTCGCAAGGCCTCTGAAAAAACAAGAAACCCTAGGGGCATGATCATGAATTCCTGGATATCGACATTGTTGTCGGCATGTTGTCCGCCATTGACAATGTTGAACATCGGAACGGGAAGCTGGTAATAATCCTGGTTGGTGATCTGACGGTAGAGCGGAATCTTTTTCTCGGCAGCCATGGCATGAGCTAAGGCCATGGAAACACCAAGAATGGCATTCGCACCGAGTCGACCCTTGTTATCCGTTCCATCCAGCTGGATCAGGGTTTCATCAATGTTTCTTTGATCTTCTGCGTCGAAACCCTGGATGGATGGCATTATCTCGGAATTAACATTGGAGACGGCTTTTTGTACTCCCTTGCCCAAGTAGCGGTCTTGATCTCCGTCACGCAATTCAACAGCTTCATTGATCCCGGTAGAAGCACCGGAAGGAACTTGCGCCGATCCGCTTGCCCCACTCGCTAAGGTGGCTTGAACCTGAAGCGTCGGGTTGCCTCTGGAGTCAAGGATTTCAAGTGCGCGCAGATTAGTTATAGCAGACATAAATTCTCCTCAATGACAGGAAGAGTTGGTCTGGGAAAGAACCGGATGAAAGTCATGGGATGCATGACCCACGTGGTTGATCCAAGGTTAGCATGCTTGAATCCAGGAGCATCCAGCAGTAAATCGTCTGGTGCAGGCAGACTGAGTGGTCATGACCCATCAGTCTATGAGTCGGTCTATTGAGTATGTCATAAAGTCCGCTTCAAGTTCTGTGCAATGGGTCTGTTGATAAGCTTGGACTGTGGCCTTTGTATGTGTTGAAGAGGCGTTAGAAGAGTTTCGCCAAGGTCGCATGATCATCGTTCTTGATGATGAACAGCGTGAGAATGAGGGTGACCTGACCATGGCCGCTGAACATGTCACGGCTGATGCTATCAATTTCATGGCCACACACGGCCGGGGACTGATCTGCCTCGCCATGACCGAAGAACGACTGGATGAGCTTGCGATACCTCTTGTGGCGAAACGCAATACATCCATGTTTGGGACAGCATTCAGCGAGCCAATTGATGCCAGTGAAGGTGTTACGACGGGGATTTCTGCTGCAGACAGGTCATACACAATCCAGGTTGCTATCAATCCTGCTACGAACGCATCAGACCTGGCCAGGCCCGGGCATGTCCCGACATTGCGGGCCCGTAAGGGTGGTGTGCTTGTGAGGGCAGGGCAGACTGAAGCGGCTGTAGACCTGGCTCGTCTTGCAGGCCTGGCACCGTCAGGAGTGATCTGCGAAATCATGAAGGATGATGGCACGATGGCTCGCGAACCGGATTTGATTTCGTTTTGTGAGACCTATGATTTGAAGATGCTCAGGGTTGCGAGTCTGGTTCGCTACCGCCTTGAAAATGAATCATGTATTCAGCGTACTGGTGCGTGCGAACTCGAAACAGAATTCGGGGAATTCCGGGCGATTGCCTACCGTTCTGACCTGGATGACGAAGTCCACCTTGCTTTGGTGATGGGTCATGTAGCCAATGTCGAGTCTGTCCTGGTTCGCATGCACTCTCATGACCTTTTCGGGGATGTGTTCGCCTCGAAAGCTCATCCCAGTTATCACGAAATCCATGACTCCATGCGTATGATTGCTGCAGAAGGACGTGGTGTGGTGGTCTACCTGCATCACAACTCGCCAGGATTTGGTTTGAGCAGGAACTCGGGAAGAATGGATACGATACTGCCACACCCTCAGTTGAAGCCGGATACTGAGTCAGGTAGCAACTCACGTCTGCAACACCGTGTAGGGATAGGTGCCCAAATACTCAAGGATCTTGGACTCATGACAATCCGGTTGTTGACCAACCGTCCCAGAAGAGTTGCAGGATTGGAAGGCTTTGGCATTCGGATTGTTGAGCAGTTGCCGATTGTTCCTGGGGTTCGAGACTCCCCAACCCTTGATTGATAATGGTTCCTGTCAGGCTTAAAAGGCTTCTTTCAGGTCCTCCGGGAGCCCACTCAACTGCATGGATTTACGCTCACTTTCAGTCAGTTTCCGATGGAGTGCCAGTTCCTGTTTAGCTTCCTTTTTCTTGCCAAGTCTCTGATAAACACGCGCCAACCGATAGTGTGGTTTGGATGAGCCAGGGTTGAGTTCCACTGCCCGTAGCAAGTGTTCCTGGGCAGCCTGGTAGTCACCCTTTTTTTCGAGCAGGACACCTAGTTCGTAATGGGATTCCCAAAAGTTTCCTCGCTTTTCTATCGATTTCCTGAAGAGTGACTCAATCGCTTCCAAGGCACTGGAGTCTTTATCACCAGCAAGTTTTGCCTGTAACACCTGACCGTATAGAAACGGCCCAAAATGACTCTTTGAGTACTGCTCATTGAAAATTCGCATCCTTTCCTCAACATCGTCGAGACGTTGACCAGCATGTTGAAGCAAGCGACCAAGAAAGGCATGAGGTTGCTCCAGCCCGGGAGCCAGCCTTGATGCCTTCAGGAAGTGGTCTACAGCATCAGTGAATCGTCTCTGTCCATAGGCTGCAATTCCTAGTCCCAGTTCTATAGCTGCACTCTTGTCAAAATAGTCCTGCCCAGTAATAAATGCCTTGTCTGCAGCTTCGAAATCCTGTTGCCTGAGATGAAAATAACCAAGATCATAGTGGAAAGATTCCTCGTAAGGCTGCATGGTAATGGCCAGTTCCAGGTGACGTAGTGCTGGTTCTGGCTGTTGTGCTGTTGAATATGCCTTACCTAGCAGGTTGTTCAGAGGGGCTGATTCATTCTTTTCGAGGCCTCTGATCCCGATTTCAATGGCCTTCAAGGGCATATTTGCCTGAAGGTACAAAGAGATCGTGCGCACAAAAACATCACTATCCGCGATTTCACTCTGTGAGAATTTCTCCTCCCACTTGGCGGCTTCAGCCCAGTTTCTGCCATCCAGGTAGAAGATTCCCAGTGCATGCTGGATCACGGGATTGTCTTCACCCAGGCGCGCTGCTTCGGCTGCATAACGGTGGGACTGAGTGTGCAGGTTGAGAGTGCGGTAAATGTTGGCAAGACCGACCCAGGCACGGGCATCTTCGGGAGCTTGTTCAATGGCTTGCTCCAAAAGGCCTTGTGCCCTTGGCATGTCACGGATGCTAAGTGCCGTCAGACCCTGACGAATCAAATCTTCTGCAGAATAGCTGCCCTGCTGTGCTGATATCGAAAAAACACTGCACAGAAGAGCAGAAAATAGAACCAGAGAACGAGTTTGCAAAGAGGTTTGACCCCATTATCAATTCTACGCATCTGGAGTGGTTACTTGTTTGGAGAAGCATCTATCACTCATCAATGCTCGTTGAGCAACCAGTTGGAGCATGAATCATGAAACCTAACCCTTTAGTCATTCAGAACCCTTCAATTCCGCTAAACTGTATTGTGATGATTTTTAGAATTGTGTTTCTAGCTGCTGTGATCCTCAGTCTTTCCGGTTGTGGAGAGGAATCCCAAAAGCAGCCTCCGAATATCCTGTTTGCAATCTGGGATGACGTTTCCTACCCGCATGTATCAGTTGCCGGCTCAAAGATGGTTTCAACGCCTGCCTTTGACCGTATTGCCCAGGAAGGTGTGCTGTTTAATAACGCCTACGCGCCTGCCCCGGGATGCAGCCCTTCGAGAGCTGCATTCCTGACAGGTCGCCATATCTGGATGATTGAACAGGCTGGTACGCATGCCAGTTCCTTCCCGCAAACCTACCTTTCTTACCAGGATTTGCTCGAAGAAGCAGGTTATGCCATTGGGAACACCGGCAAGCCCTGGGGTCCGGGCAATCTGGAAGCTTCAAACCGGTTGCGTAATCCGGCTGGTCCCCAGTTTATGGAAAAAAAGCTCGAACCACCTTTTACAGGTATTCGTAATACCGATTACGCGGCCAATTTCGAGGATTTCTATCACAAGAAAGAGCTGGGCCAGCCATTCAGCTTTTGGGTTGGAGGCCATGAACCCCATCGTCGATTCGAAGCTGGTTCCTGGGAGAAGGCAGGTAAGAAGCTGGAGGATGCAGAAGTTCCGCCGTTTTTGCCTGATACCCCGGAAATCCGGGCAGACTTGCTGGACTATGCAGTCGAGATCGAGTGGTTTGATACGCAAATTGGCCGCATCCTGGATTTTCTGGAAGATGCGGGAGAACTCGACAACACTCTTGTGATTTTTACTTCAGACAATGGTATGGCATTCCCGCGAGCCAAGGCCAACCTGTACGACTACGGGATCCACATGCCACTGGCTGTACGCTGGGCAGGACATGGCAAAGCAGGTCGTAAGGTTGAAGACCTGGTGCAATTCGTTGACCTCACGGCAACTATCATTGATGCTGCCGGTGTCAACCACCCGGGTGGTGCTACTGCACTGATTGGCCGCAGCATCAGGAATATTCTTGATTCCGAGCACGACGGGATGGTCGATGAGAGTCGCATCCGTGCATATTCAGGTCGCGAGAGGCATTCCTCTTCTCGCTGGAACAATCTGACTTATCCGCAGCGTTCGATGCGCACCCCGGAATATCTTTACATTCGTAATTTCAAACCGCAACGCTGGCCGGCTGGTGCGCCACAAAAGTACATGGGAAATGGCCAGGAACTGGAAGCGATGCATGGTGGCTATCACGACATTGATGCGTCACCGTCCCTGCAAAGACTGATTGAAGGGCGAAATGAGGATGGAGTCAAGCAATACCTTCAATGGGCTGTAGGAAAAAGGCCTGAGGAAGAACTATTTGATCTTGAAAAGGATCCAGGCTGCCTGAACAATCTTGCAAGCGACGCAACCTTTGATTCTATCCGAGCGGAACTGCGTACGGAACTGGATACTTATCTTACGGAGACTAATGATCCGCGAGCGACGGGAGGTGGTGATGTTTGGGAAGGATATATCCGTTATTCAAACATTCGGAAATTCCCAAAACCACCAGATGCAGACGCGGGGTATTGATGAAACTTCTCCTGAAGAATTAATTTCTGCTACCTGCTGCGTGAAACCTTGCTGTTACATTTGGAATTGAACAGCAGAGACTAGTGGTTACTGGATCTAAATTGCAGTATTTTCCAATTGTCAGATGAGACTGATGGGATGGGGTGGAAAAGAGAAGATTAGACCTTGGAGGATAGTGTGTTGGCCCCGCGAAGCCCGGAGTTTGCTTTTACAATGGGAATTGACCTGTCCACTAAGGCAATAGATCTGGTCAAGCTGAGACTGGACGGACTCCTTGGGACGCTCTACCGCCCCGACATGGTGACAGCCAGAACAGACATCCCGAGACGGACGGACGTTGGCAAACTACCGCCGTACAAGACGCCCCGCCACACCCCCTACGGCAGGCAGGAGGGCCTATGCGCCGGTTGCAATCACCACTTCCCGTTCCGTAACTTGACAGTGGACCACATCACGCCGCGTTCCAAGGGAGGAACCGATCAACCTAGCCCAACTTTACCGCCTTCGCACTGGAGAGAGCGCTAACTCGCGGTAAGCCGCGACCGGTCCCTCCTCTGTAAAGTACTGTCCCATAAAGGGTTACGCCCTCCGGTCGGGTGGATTCGCTGGCAGGATCCGCCCCGATTCTTTGTATGACCTAACATTTACAGGCCATTTCTGTATCGCTTCGTTCTTTCTATCTTGTTGATATTAATTGATATATCTATTGACAATGTTCTCATATCTGTGCTAGTGTATGACTTAACTCGTGGCCAGCCTCGTCAAGAAGATCATCCGCGGCAACGCCTAACTACTACGCCCGCGAGTCCCAACGCGTCAACGGCAAGCCCAAAGTCGTCCGCCAGATCTACCTCGGTCGCGCCGACGACATCGTCGCCAAACTCCAACTCGCCGCCTCCGCCCCCGCTCCCCAAGCCACCGTCCGCGACTTCGGCGCCGTCGCCGCCCTCTTCGACCTCGCCCGGCGCTTGCAGCTCGCCGGAATCATCGACCGCCACATCCCCAAGCGCGGCCCAGGCCCCTCCGTCGGCACCTACCTGCTCGTCGCCGTCCTCAACCGCTGCCTCGACCCCCGCTCCAAATCCGCCATCGCCCCCTGGTTCCAACGCACCGTCCTCGACCGCCTGCTCCCGCTCAAACCCTCCCAACTCTCCAGCCAGCGCTTTTGGGACAACATGCACCGCATCTCCTCCGACGCCATCCAAGCCATCGAACGTGACCTCGTCGCCGCCCTGGTCCGCGACTTCCAGGTCGACCTGCGCCAAGTGCTCTTTGACGCCACCAACTTCTTCACCTTCAACGACACCTTCAACGACAAGTCCACCCTCGCCCAGCGCGGCCACAGCAAGGAGGGCCGCGCCTCCCTGCGCATCGTCGGCCTCGCCCTGCTCGTCTCCGCCGACTCCCACCTGCCCCTGCTGCACAGCACCTACCCCAGCAACCGCCCCGACGCGCCCACCTTCCAGGACCTCTGCGGCCAGCTCACCGCCCGCTGCCGCGCCGTCGCCGACTCGCTCGAGTCTGTCACCCTGGTCTTTGACAAAGGCAACAACTCCAAGGCCAATCTCGCCGCCGTCGAGGCCAGCCCCTTCCACGTCATCGGCTCGCTCGCCCCCACCCACTACCCCTACCTGCTCGCCACGCCGCCCTCCGAGCTGCGCGATCTCGGCCCCGACGGCCTGCCCGGGGTCCGTGCCCGACGCGTAACGCGCGCGATCTACGGTGTCGAACGCACTGTGGTCGTGACCTACAACGAGAACCTGTTCGCGGCCCAGGCCCGAACCCTAGAGCGTTTGAGCGCCAAGCGCGAGCGGCGCTTGTCCGAACTGGCCGGGCAACTCGGGCGCTGGCGCGACGGGCAGGTCCAAGGCGGTTGTCCCCCGAGTGTCCAAGGCGTGACCAAGAAGATCAACGGCTGGCTGCGCGCCCGCCACATGCGCGACCTCTTCTCCGTCGAGATCGGCGAGCGGGACGGTCTTCCCACGCTCGCCCACGCCTTCAACGAGCCGGCCTGGCAGCAACTGCGGACGACCCTGCTCGGCAAGACGCTGCTGTTCACCGACAACCACGACTGGAGCGACGCCGACATCGTGCGCGGCTATCGCGCCCAGCACCATGTCGAAGGCGCGTTCCGCCAGATGAAGCGGCCGCAGCGCAGCGCCCTGCGCCCGCAGTACCACTGGACGGATCAGAAGATCGAGGTCCACGTGTTCTGCTGCGTGCTGGCGCTGCTGCTGACGAGCTTGCTGCAGCGCGATCTGCGCCGCCGTGGCCTGGACCGTTCGCTCGACGCCCTGTTCGAGCAACTCGGCACGATCCGCGAGGTCGGACTGCTCCATCCGCCGCACGGCAGCCGTCGCAAGCCCCGCCTGGAGAGGGTCGTCTCAAGCATGAGCGAAGACCAACGCGCCCTCTACGAGGCCCTCGACCTGCAACGCTATATGGACAGTTAGGTCATACAAGAATCAGGCGTAAACCACTGGGAAATATAGTACTTCGAAAAATACACGGTAAACTTGGGCTAGTTCGCCAAAATCCAGTAACCGGGTGAAAATGCTGTCAAAATCAGGTTGGGGTTAGATGGCAATCTGCCATTTTCAGGGTTCAGGGGTATTTATTCGCTTTTTTTACTCTTTTGCAAGAACAATTCCTTGACAACCATTAGAATACGATGGGGATTATAACGAATAGTCACATTTACCCTTAACAACGCCGGCCGTCCTGCTCACTTTCTCTGAACAGTGACTGGACGAAAGAACGCCTTGCGGACTGTCTGGAGACTGGCAGCAGGCATGTTGAACTCCTCACGCAGTTCAGCCCTGCTCGGCTGGTAGGCGTGGTGCGGCAACTCGATCTCGATAGGCTTGGGTCGCTTGGGCTCCTTCGGCATTGTTCCTCGTACCCCTTCAGTCTCGGATTCCTTGCGCCTTCAGCTTCGCGACGAAAGTAGCTTGGTCAATCGTTCCCTTGGACGAGTTGCAAGCCCCGCACAGCATCTGGAGGTTGTCCAGGTGGTCGGTTCCGCCCTTCGAGCGCGGTGTGATGTGGTCCACTGTCAGGTTCCTGAACGGGAAGTGGTGCTTGCATCCCGCGCACTGACCCTCCTGCCTTCCGTAGAGGGCTGGCATGCCCTTGCCGTGGGAAAGCCCCGCTGACTCTATGATGGATGCCAGTGCCGGTTCCTTGTCCGCCAGGATTCCGATCCACGCTATATCGACATCGTCCAGAGTCCATGCGTCCTTGAATGCGGCTCCAGCAGCCTCCGAGCCGATTGGCGCTTCATACGTCTTGTTCGAGTTGAAGGGCGGATCCAGGTAGATCAGGTCTACCGAATCCGAGTTGATACCACGCAGCACGTCTAGGTTGTCCCCGGTAAAGAGCGTGCGGTTCTTGACGTTCAGGCTCATGCAATCGCCCTTGCACCGGACTTGAAGCCGGTGTCCTTGATCAGCGTCTTGTACTTGAGCCGCTTGCCGTCCATGCCTGCAACCACGCCTGCCATCTGGTCAACGGTATCGCTCGCGCGCATGTTGTGTCGTCCTGAGAACTCCTTGACGTAGCGATTCAGGTGCTTCGGAGACATCTTGTGATAGGTCCCGTAGTAGCCGCGCTTGAGCATGGACCAGAACGACTCGACCCCGTTGGTGTGCGCCTGTCCGCGAACGTACTCGCTGACAGAATGCTTGACCGTCTCGTACTCTCGATCCACGCCCTCATAGGCAGCCGCGTCGTCCGTGTAGACGGTCGCTTGGAGATCCGCGTAGTCCTTCACGAAACCTTGGAGCGTTTCCTTGTCGGTGGACGTGACAACCTTGGCAGCCACTTGATTCGTATCTCGATCCTTCGCGCCCACAACGGCGGTCTTGCCGACAGGCCCGCGCCCTGTCAGTTCCTCACGGATGTGGTTCGGCATGTTCTTCCGCTTGCCGCCAATGTAGGTCTCGTCAATCTCGACAGGACCAGCGAATGGTCCAGCTTCCGCCTCGAACGCCTTGCGGAGACGATGCAGCATGAACCAAGCCGCCTTCTGGCTGATCACTACCTCACGGTGCAGCTTCATGCTGGAGATTCCTTTGATGTTCGTCGTGAACAGGTAGATGCCAACCGCCCACACACGGTACTTGAGGTTCGAGCCTTCCATGACCGTGCCTGTCTTGATCGAGAACATGGGCTTGCCCTCGCACCTTCGGCACCGGTGCGTCATCGTCTTGTGCTTGATGTTCGACTGGACATCCTTCGTGCCGCAATGCGGGCACTTGGGTCCATCCGGCCAGCGTTGCTCGGCCAGCCATGCTTTCGCTACATCCTCCTCACGGAACATGTCCGCTATCTGTAGCAGTGTCAGTCCTTTACGGTGAGACTTGCCCGGTGCCTTGCGTGCCATGCCAACCCCCTTATGTGACTATAGGATAACATATTCCGGCCGGCGTTGTCAAGGGTAAATGTGACTATTCGTTATAATCCCCAATACGATCGTATTCTCAGGCTGTCCTGTAGAGAAGGTCGGAACGGTAACTCATCCAAGGGCACGATTAGCCAAGCCGCGTTCATTGCCAAGCTCAAGCGCGAAGGCATCCACGAGTAGGCGAGTAGGATTGCTCGGAACATTCCCGCCAGATTCTTTTTTGCTACAGTGACACGGAATTAATGTTATCGTTTGGTACACTCTTTGGCTTCCCGTACATCGGAGAAAGCCTTGATGACTTCAGTAACTCATTAGGAGAAAGCATGTATAGCCAAAAGAATTCGATATCTGTTCAGACTCATTCCAGTGTGTTGAACAGTTCGACAATAACCACTATTCGAATGGCTGCGAATCTCGCGATTCTCGTGGTGGGTATGCTGGTTGGTGTCCAACTAGCCAGTTCACAGGAATGTCTCGAGATCACGGTTGTGGATCCGTCGGGGGCGTCAGTTCCGAACGCGACTGTGTCGATAGGCGCGAGCGAGCAGCCAACCGACAACTCTGGCATTGCGACCTTCTGTGATCTTGGGCCTGCCCCCCATTCTATGGTAGTTTTGGCTCCGGGCCTCGCGGCGTATGATGGGACACTGCAGCAATCGACGGGCGAGGTTAGGATTGAACTCGCTCTGTCGACAGTGACCGAGCAGATCGTCGTCATCGGCAGCCGTACCGTAGGACGAGCTGTGCTGGAGTCCGCCGTTCCGGTGGACATCGTCTCGGCTGCAGACTTCAATGAGCAGGGTGACCCGGATCTGGTCAATCAGCTGCGCAACACGGTGCCCTCGTTTAACGTCAGCTCGAATCCCATCAGCGATGCCGGCACGATTGTTCGTCCGGCGAGCCTCCGCAATCTAGCTCCGGATCACACGCTGGTATTGGTCAACGGCAAGCGACGCCACCGCGCTGCTGTTATTCATTGGATATCTATCGGCCCTACGGACGGCGCACAGGGCCCGGATCTGGCGGTCATTCCTTCGATCGCGCTTCGGCAGGCCGAAGTGCTGCGAGACGGCGCATCGGCCCAGTACGGGTCGGACGCCATCGCGGGAGTGATGAATTTCGTGCTTAAGGACGCCTCTTCCGGGGGCAGCATGCAAGTCACTACTGGCGGCTACGGCGCGGGAGACGGCGAGAACGTCACCTTTGCCGGCAATGTCGGCCTGCCGCTCGGCGAAGGCGGATTCGCCAACCTCAGCATCGAGTACGGCAACACCGACCCCACCGACCGAGCGATACAGCGCTACGACGCCGCGCAGCTCATCGCTAACGGCAACACCGATGTCCGCAGTCCCACGGCTCAGGTTTGGGGCTCACCCAAGATCGACGATGACGTTAAGTTCTGGGGAAACTTCGGCAAGTTCATTGGTAGCACGACACAGGTCTACGCGCATACCAACTATGCGTCCAAGCACGTGGACGGCGGTTTCTACTTCCGCAATCCCCATACCCGGAGCTCGGTATTCAGCGGCGACGGAGGCAAAACACTTTTGGTCGGCGACGTAATTGATGCGCAGGACGGGACCCTAGACGGCTCCGCAGGGTGCCCGACGGTTCGAGTGTCCAGTGGTGCCGTCCTCGATCCCGAGAACTTCGCCGAAGTCAAGAGCAACCCGAACTGCTTCACGTTCCACCAACCTTTTGCTGGTGCCCCGGAAGGCCTGCCAGGCGGATTCACACCACAGTTCGGAGGAGACATGATCGACACGTCACTGGTCGGCGGCCTTCGCGGTATCTTTGCCGGGGGCGTGGTCTGGGACGCGAGCGTAGGCGTCGGATCAAACGCAGTGGACTTCTTCATCTACAACACGGTCAATGCTTCCATGGGGCCCGAGTCGCCAACCTCGTTTGATCCAGGCAAGTACACGCAGGAAGAGACCAATTTCAACTTCGATCTTTCCTACGCCGCAACCGACAATGTCCACCTTGCCACCGGAGTGGAATGGCGGAATGAGAAATTCATCATCGGCCAAGGCGATGCGGCGTCTTACACGATCGGACCGTACGCCGCGCAGGGCTTCAGTTCTGCATCGAACGGATTCAACGGATTTGGCTCGATCGCTGCGGGCGAATGGAACCGCAGCAACTACGCGGTGTACGGTGACATCGAGCTCGGCGGCCCCGCTAGCCGGTATACGCTGGCAGGGGCTCTCCGTGGCGAGCGGTTCGCGGATTTCGGTTCGACGATCAACTACAAGCTAGCCGGCCGCGTGGAGGTTTCTGACGGATTCGCGCTCCGCGGAAGCGCCAGCAGCGGATTCCGGGCGCCGACGCCAGGCCAGCAAAATGCGTTCAACGTTTCGACCGTGTTCAGCGTGGAACTCGGAGACCTCACCAACGACGGTACTATCCCGTCCACGTCTCCAGCCGCGGCGCTCGTAGGTGGCGGGCCTCTGGAAGCGGAGAAGTCGCGCAACTACACGGCGGGGGCAATCGTTGAGAAGGGCCAGTTCAGCTTCACGGCGGACTACTTCCGCGTCGATCTGAGAGATCGGCTTTGGTTGACGCAGGACTTCGAACTCCAACCCGATCAAGTCCAAACACTGATTTCGCAAGGCATCACCAGTGCCGCTAATCTAACCAACTTCAAATTCTTCACGAACCAGATCGACACGTCGACCCAAGGCGTTGACCTGGTTGCCACCTACACGCCTGCCGCGATGGACGGTGACACAGCGGTCAGCTTCGTTCTGAACCACACGAAGACCGGCGTGGTTGACTACAGTCCGGAGCACGTGGGCACCGAAGAGATCAACTTGATGGAAAACGCGTTTCCGGAGTCGCGCTGGAACGTTACGGTCAGGCACAAGGCCGGCAAGTTTCGCCTATTGGTCCGGTTGAATTACTGGGGTGATTTCTTCGACAGGGAGGACGGGCGCAACTATCCGGGCGATTACTTGGCCGATATCGAAGGCACTTTCATGGTGACCAACGGGATCTCGGTTTCGATCGGGGGCCAGAACGTCTTCAACAACTTCCCGACAATCAACCCCGGGGCGTACAGGGGTTCGGGCAATCTGTACCCGCAGGCCACGCCGTACGGGTTCAACGGCGGGTACTACTACGTGCGGCTCAACTACACGTGGGACGAGAAATACTAGCCTGACTGCCCGGGGCTTGCCTTGGGTTGCCTTTGAAGCGAAGAGTACCATCGGCCCGGCAGATGCAGAGCTGCCTGGGAACGGTTCTGTTTTGGTCGGAATCGCAACGTCATGGGCAAGCATGGCGCTCGCAACACCGGGAATTCTTCGCAACAGCATCGTAATGTGAGGCTTTGTTCGGGAGAGCGACACTGCCTGAATCGTTGAAGGGTTGAGGAATCCCAGCTCCGGAGCCTTGGGCCATGGATCGGGGCTGCCCCTTAGATTTGTTGGATTCGGTACGCCCGCAACGGGCATCGGGTACACGACCCTACGGGGCACCTGCACTTGGCGGGATAGGCGTGGTTGTCTGTGGGTTTGCTGTGCGACCCCTGATGTTTCAGGGGAACGGCAATACCCGTGGAGGGGAGTGCAATCCGCCTACTGGGGATCTGATTCCCGCTGGACCACAGGCAGCCCGGCTTTGCCGGGTCGTCGCTAGCCCGCATATCTCACCAATCGTAGCCAAGACGCGAATTGGCGCGAATTGGCGACTGGAGTCCTGCAGGAAGGACCGGAAACCGCGCGGATGCATGGGATGCGGGGCGTACAAGGCATCCGTGGGGAAGCCGCCTGCTCCGGGCCGGCTGGAACGGGGCCCGGGAGCGGATGCGGAGACGCACCGGGGCAACGCCGGCGGCAAGCCGACGATCAGCGGACAGAGCCGGTTCAGCACGCCAGCGGCGGCGCATGCGGGAGGGCCCGCAGATTGCGCAGCGCGGTCGCATAGAGGTGCTGGAAGGGGTGGACGGAGGAAAGCGACAGCCACACCTTGCGCGTGGTGATGCGGACCACGGCGGCGATCTTGAACAGCTTGAGGCGGATGGTGGAGCATTGCGCCTTGGCCATGGCCGTGCCGGCCAGGCCCACCTCCCGCACGGTGTTTATCAGTACGTAGGCAAAGGTTGACAGGTACAGGCGCAGCTGCTGCTCCTTGATGCGGTTCTCCATCTCGCCGGTCTGCCAGCAGCACCGCCGCGCACGGCGCATGGCGTGGCGTAAGCACCGAGTCAGCACCGGGTTGCGAGCCAGCCCGAGCATGTAGCCCACCGCATTGGCTTCGCACCAGCTCAGGATCCCGTCGCGGCAGAACCCCGCGTCCGCGCGGATGCGGATCCGGGTCGCCGGCCAGCGCTCCCGGATCCGTCCCACGATGCGCTCCAGCTCCTCCACGCTGCCGTCGGAGGCGTCCCGGTCCACCGTCCGCAGCCGCGCGCACAGCGCGTGGTGCTCGCAGAAAATGTACAGCGGCAGATAGCAGTGCTCCCGGTAGTAGCCATGATAGAAACGGCCTTCCTGCTGGCCGTGCGTCGGGTCGTCGATCGCGTCCAGGTCCAGCCAGATCTCCTCCGGCGCTTCCGCTTGCGGCCCTGCCCGGTGAGATCCTTGCGGCCCGCCAGCAAGGCCAGCAGGCTGTCGCGCCGCAGCGTGCCGTGATCGTTGAGGTCCTCGTACCCGAGCACGAGCGCGAACACGCGCTGGGCGATCAGATCCGTCGCCGTGTGCTCCACCGACCCCTGCTGGCGGAAGTCGGAGACACACTGGCCCAGCCGCGCCATCAGGTCGCCCAAGCAGCAGTTCGCTTCGCGCAGCAGCAATCCCCCGCCGTCCGACGTCATCCTCCCACCATCGAAATCCGCGACCACGTCGCGCTTGCCGTACGCCTCGAATTGCAACTTCTGCGCCGCGCACCCTGCTTTCATGAACCCTCCCTTCGAAATCAGTGTAAGATACTGATAACAAAGATATTATACACGGTTTAAAGGCTCATTCTCAACCCATTGGTGAGATTTCCGGGCTAGAACTCGTACCACAAGCCGAATTGCAGGACCCGAGCCGGATGGTATTACCAAAAGAGTTGCATGTCAGTTACACAGAGAATCAGCAGAGTTGGTTGATGGACTTGAGAACATTTGTTAACTTTGTACTTGAAAAGCAGGGAAAACCTACAATATAAATTGCTATTTCAGGATCCAGTACTAAGCGATAAGGAAGAACTTCAAGCCAATAATACACCGCGGAGCTTGAATCAGAACCAGTACAGTAGTCGGACTGCAGTGCGCAGGATAGGCCAGAATATTTCACCGAAGCAATACCATGCAAGAAGCAAGCCTGCCATGCCAAAAACAGGATCCCGACTTTTCTCAAACCAGCGCCTTGCAGTCTGCTCAGGCATGAACAAGCCAAGGACTGTGTTGCCATCAAGGGGATGGATTGGCAATAAGTTGAATGTCATCAGCAGGACATTCTGGGTGAACAGGATACTGAGAAAGGATGCCAAGGGAGCCATGTTCCCATGAGCTTCCACGACCTGGAAGAACGTGATTGAGGTCGGGACCATGAAAACACCAATCACCAGGCCAATGTTGATGCATAAAGCCGAGGCAAACGCTAGCAAGAGATTTGCAGCAGGTCCTGCCAGTGCCATCCATCCAGCTCGATGGGGATAACGGGCCTCCCAGAGTGGACTGTATGGAGCGGAAGCCCAGCCCAGCATCCAGTTTTGAAGCGCAAAAGTTATAAACGGAACGACAAGAGTACCCAAAGGTTCACGTTGAATGTGAGGTATGGGATTTAGTGTGACCTGACCACCAGCTGCAGCAGTGTCATCTCCACCGCGCAAAGCTACCAGTGCATGAGCAGCCTCATGACATGTCAGTGAGAGTAAAAAAGCGACATACCAGATGCCCCCGAGAGCGAGAAGATGAGGATCCATTCCGACTTGCCCAGTGTACCCCTTTGCCTATGTGATTAATCGTCAGTAAGCATCTCCACGCGCTATGATCCTAGGCTGTGGTTGATCAGATTATCCTAGCACTTATTGTCCTGGCAAGTACTGCATATTTCCTGCTTGCCATCTGGAAACGCCTTTCCCTGATGCGCAAATCCAGGGAAAAGAACCTGAATCTTGATGGTGTTGGCAAACGCCTTTGGAGAGTCATCGCGGAAGTCCTGCTACAGGTACGAGTCATTCGTGAACGACCACTGGTGGGCTTGATGCATGCCCTGGTAGTCTGGGGTTTTACAGCCTTTGCCTGGGTTAGCCTAGAGCATATTGGACATGGAATACATGGGGTTGCCCTTGCCCAGGCAAGTCGAAGCTGGTATTCGGATTTTGCTGCTTGCTGGGCAGTGGCTGTACTGCTCGGCATTTTCGGTCTCAGTTTCCGGCGTTTTGTCTTGCGTCCCAAGACACTCGGAAAGTACATATCGGCTACCTCGGCTCTGGTTGCCCTATTGATTTGTGTCCTGATGGTGACTTATCTCTTAGAGTGGTGGCTGCTGGAAGCTCCATCAGCAGAATGGCGGGTGAACTGGTGGATTCATACCTGTTCATTGTTTGGAATGTTGTGGCTTATCCCGAACTCAAAACACCTTCACCTTGTCCTGTCTCCGTTTGCAATATTCTTCCGTTCACACGTGATGAGCACAATTAGAGCTTTGCGAGAGGAAGATGACGAGGATTTCGGCATGCTGAAGTTTGTCGATCTTTCGCAGAAAGACATTCTGGATGTAAACTCCTGCGTCGAGTGTGGTCGTTGTACGGATCGTTGCCCTGTAAATCTTATTGGGGGTTCATTGGACCCAAAAAAGATCGTGCTTCAACTGCAACATGGCCTGCTCTCGAATGGTGATCGTATCACTGGATCCGCAGCCATGGTACAGCGTGGCGAGGCATGGGTCAGTGAAGAGGATCTTTACCAGTGTTTGACCTGCGGGGCTTGCGAGGAAGTCTGCCCGGTTGGGATTGAACATGTCGGTATGAAAATACTGGATATGCGCCGTGGCCTGGTAAGTGAAGGCAGTACAAACAGTGAAAAGCTAACTACGATGTTCACCACGATGGAAAGGACACCCCACAATGCATGGGGAGCCTCCCAGCAGGTCAGGACAAAGTTACTCGCGGATCTGGAACTCCCTATTTTTGGTGATTCCTCAGAATGGCTTTTCTGGCTGGGTTGTGGCTGCAGCTATGATCTAAACGGACAAAAAGTCGTTAAGACAATGAAACTGATTCTGGAAGCCGCCGGGATCTCGTGGGGAGTTATGTCGACTGAAACCTGCTGTGGTGAGCCAGCACGCCGAGCAGGGAATGAGTATCTTTACTTGGAGCTTTCACAACAAGTCATTGACATGCTGCGTTCCAAAAGAGTGAAAAAGATCGTGACCTGTGATCCACATTGCGCCTGCATGTTCGATTTGGATTACCGCCAGCAGGAAGCATTCCAGGATCTGGGAGTTGAAGTTGTGCATCACACTGAGTTGCTGGCTCAACTGATGGAGAAATTGCCCCTTGAACCCTCATATGAGCGGATCACATTGCATGATCCTTGCTACCTGGCGCGAGGACGTGGAGTCACTGAGCAACCACGAAAAATCTTGGACTTATTGGGTGCAGAGCTTGTTGAAATGACCAACCATGCAAAGCAGACATTCTGTTGTGGTGCAGGTGGGGCGCAACTTTATATTACTGACGATACCGTGGAAATGCCAGTTGGACGGGTCAACCACCAACGGTTTCAGCAGATCGAGAAGACCGGAGCCCGGACAGTAGCAGTGGCATGCCCTTACTGTCCGATCATGCTGCGCGATGCAGCAACACAAGCGAACAGGGAAGACATCCGGATTGCTGATCTCGCAGAACTAGTAGCTGAGAGACTCCTGTCTTCGAATGCAGACAGTGCTCCGGGCCTTAGTGATTAAACAGGAATGCGTTCGAGTTGATCAGCGCCCAGAGTAGATCCTGGGCCTTGGCAGCCCTTCCCGGGGTACTGTTGAGATACGTGAGTGCCTCGTCCAGTTCTGTAGAAGAAGGATAGCGACTCAAGGCTGAAAGATATAACTCTTCGATGAGTTCACGGTCCGATTGTCCAGCAACAATAGCCTTGGCAATTCTTCCTTCTGGATCTGCGACCGAATCGGCCAGTGTTGGTCCGTTGACCAGGCTCATGGCAAGTGGCAGGCTCAGGTCATTGCGACGTTCACACTCGCACGGTGACTCGCGTTCTGGTCTTCCGAACATGTTGAGAAATCCACCTGAGTCAATATGAGGGTCTGGTAGTTGTTGGGCACTAAAGTCTTCCGGCACTCCCGGATAGTCCGGTCGAGAACCCGTGGCAATCGTCATGGCATCCAACAGTGACTCGGCAGGCAAGCGACGCGGGACAAAGTGCGAGAAATTGATCTCATCATTTTCATTCCAGGAATTTGTTTCCATTGCTGTCTGGTATGCCCGAGAACTGACAATCGTGCGGATCAGGTGCTGTAAATCAAAGTCGCTCTTTACAAAGTCTTTCTCAAGTGCATCAAGCAAGGCAGCGTTGATCGGCGGGTTTGAAGCACGGATATCATCCACTGGATCAATAATTCCGCGACCGAAAAAATAACTCCATACACGGTTTGCAATCGCTTTGGCGAAGAAGGGGTTGTTTTCGGAAGTCAGCCACTTGGCAAGCGCTTCCCTTCGATCTGAATAAGACGCGATCTGAGGCATGCCGGTTGATGCCAGCAGGTATTCGGGATCTACAGTCTTGTTGGTCTTCGGGTGGAGTAGAGAATTGTCCTCCCGCTTGAGGTAGACAATCTGTTCATCACTGTCGAAGCCGGGTTTCATGCCGACAGCGGCAAAAAAGGCCGAGAGTTGAAAGTACTGGTTTTGAGTCCATTTCTCGAAAGGATGGTCATGGCACTGTGCGCATACCATGCGCACACCAAGGAATAGCTGGGTCGTGGTCTCCATGGCAGTATTGGGCTGGTCATTGACCCGGTAGAAATTCGAAGCCGGAGATTGGAATGTGCTGCCTACGGATGTAAGTAATTCATTCACGAAATCATCGTAAGGCTGATTGGAAGCGATGGCATCACGGATCCACTGGCGGAATGCCCACATGCCTTTTTCACCAAGGTGCTTGCGGTTAGACTGCAACAGGTCTCCCCACTTCAGCGACCAGTGGTCGACATAGGCGTTACTGCCTAGCAATTGATCAATGAGTCGCGACCTCTTGCTTTTCGATGAATCGGGATCCGCCAGGAATTCGCGGGCTTGTTCAAGTGTGGGAGGGATGCCCGTCAGGTCCAGGTACAGACGGCGCATAAATGCTTCTTCACTGGCAAGAGGGGATGGCTGGATTTTCAGCCTTTTCAGTTTGTTGTCGATTTGCTTATCAATGAAGTTATGCTGGGGAACCTGTTTCCAGGAAAAGCCAGGTGCCGGATTAAGAACGGTTATGGGTACGGTGACGAACTTGCCTTCATAACGCACCATGATGGCCGCCTCGCCAATGCGCTCGCCAAGGATCGTGCCATCCTCTTTCACCAATGCAGTACTGGTTGAGTTGCTCTCGATCATCGCCACTTTCGAGACGTCCCGGGTGGAACCGTCCTTGTAATGCACAGTGACCTGCAAGGTTTGCTCCTGACCAGGTTCGTCCAGGAATATTTCTGACGGCTCTACCTCAATGCTTTCGACAGCATCGACTTCAGGGTCACCGTAAGGTGCACCAGTGGAAAGCCACCGAACGATGGTTTCGTATTGATCGGAGCCTTCTTTGATACGCATACCACCTTCGTGGGGAACTTGCATCGCTGGCTTGGAGAGCATCAGGCTGGCTGTTGGAACCGCACGGTTGAATCGACGCCCGGACACTTCAAAAAGAAGTGCACGGTAATCGAATGCCGGGTCATAGCCACGAAGGGAAAGTTTGAATCCGTTCTTGCCCTTGGCTGAGCCGTGGCACGAACCAGCTGTACATCCTGTGCGGTTGAGAACCGGCATGATATCGCGGATAAAATTCGCCGGGCGTTGTTCTGGAGTTGCTGCAACAAGTGGTGGGACGATGCTCACAAATGCAGTAAAAACCAATACTTTTAGTTTCATCATATGGTCAAACTCCAGGGCTAGCCTGTGCCTTGGCTATTGTAGACCCTTTACCAACAACAATTACCGCCTCAACCGGAGGTATGTTGTATGGAACGGCCTCTTTGTCCCGTCCCGCCAGCACGGAACGTGGTGCAATCTCGACTGCATATTCACCTGGTTCGACAGAAATTTCTGCCTCACAATCCAGAGTGTACTGGCTTGGGGTTCCATTGATCTTCTGTGAGGCACAGGACACTCCAATCGGAAGGTTAGCTGCCTCAACAATAACCTCTGAATCAAATTCAGGTTCCCGCTCGAAACTGCCGTTAAGAGTGAACTCCTGCCCTGCCTGGATAGTTACTGGTTTGTCAGGGGACTCGATACGGTACCCCTGCACGATGTCTACAGTTATCGGAGGTGCATAGATACTGTGTTTTACACCTGCATGCCGGATCTCAGAGTTCAAGATCAGGTCAAAACGCATCGCCGGGGTGCCCATGGTTGTGTTCATCTCGAACAAGCCATTTTTGTCACCTGGTTTGATCTTGGCTTCACCCAGGATGCGCAGGTTTGCGACAGCAGGAGCGTTTGTCAGGTTGACAGGGGATGTGACCTGAACACTACCGTCGGATTGATGGTATGCCCAACGGATGTCGTGTTTAAGTCCCTGAATCAAACGCAGTGACCTCGTTGAAAGGATTTCCAGCCAAGCAGGCTCACTTTCAGTGACTGCAACTTCGACTTCGGATGTGCGAGCTGGCAAACGTACAGATTTTTGATTGGAACCTGCGACAGGAATAATCAGACTTGAGGTCTGTGCCACGCGACGGATTGTTTCTCCGTCACTGGTGCGACCTTCCCCGTAGAAAGTGACTGCTGCCTTTCCCGGCATTGAGTCCTTTGATGCTGTCAAGGTAAGTTTGCCCTTGCGGGATGTGCGGGAGTTGGTCATTCCCCCGAACTCGGCTGGTATGTAACCACCTTCGGCAATAACACCTTCAGGAAGTCCTTCTGCATGAAGTCGGATTGCTCCCATGTAGCCCCGGCGGTCAATGGTCAGGCCAGCCGTCATGCTTCCATTTCGGGGAACGTTGATTCTTGTTTCATCCAGCCTCAGGATGAAGTCGGGGGGTTGTTTGCGGGCAACAAGACGGTAGCCATACGCTGCTCCGCCTCGGCCCAGCAGGTCCTCAACACTGACCTGTAGCACTGTGACTCCAGCGGGGACCTTGAGTCCAATGGATGGGTCTCCAAGGGTCTCAGCCCTTGATGAGATGAAGGAAAGCAACTCTTCCGGCTCCTGGTCGCCTGCCGAACCCAGTTTTTTCCCGTTCTGATCTCTCAAGACAAGCAGGGTATAGAGTTGTGATGTGCCAAGCCGGGCAGCTTGGGTCTCGATCATCCATTCCTCTCCTTCATGGACATCAAGACGGTAATTGTCAATTTCACTGGCAGTACTGATCCTGCCGTTGATGATCTGGCCTTCTACCATCGAATGGTGTCCACCGCCGGAGGGTTCCAGGGTTTCTGTATCACTCCCGCGCAGGAATGGCTGAGGAAGACTGGCCCTGGAGCCTCCTACAGCAACTGTGCTACCTGATACGGTTACCTTGCGAGGCTCGGGGAGAGTACCCCCGGAAAGTTCGACTTCAACGGCCTCATTAGCTGTCCAACCAAGCGGATATAGCGCCTCGGCATATTCAATCGGTCCTGCTACAAGACGGTAGAAATTGCGTTGCTGTTTGCTGAACCGGGAATCATGGACTTCGACAAAGTATTGACCAGCAGCAGGTGCCGTGAAAGCGATCCTGGCATCAGTACCAATACCTGGTGCATCATCATTGCGGGCAACAGCGCTGCCCGCGGGCCCATAGATCTGCAGTACAGCGTCGATTGAGGAACCAAGTCTGCGTGCTTCGACTTCTAGTACGATTTCCTGTGTTGCTTCAAGTGTAACTCGGTACAAATCCCGGTCAGCTTCAGACAAGGTTCCGTTGACTGTGATCGGGGCCTGGATATCCTGGGCACTGTTCAAGGAATTGTTGCGGGCGGAAGATGACTTCGACTCTGCTTCCGCAACCTCGGGGAAGTCATAGACACGAAACAGCCATTTGTTTGATAATCCACCGCTGGTTTCAACGCTCAATGGGTAGACCCCGACAGGTGCTTCCTGATCGATTTCCAGCAGGAACTGACGACCTGAATTGGATTGACTCAGGACAGTGAAGGTGCCAGGAATTTCTGAGTGCAGTTGGAGTTTTCCATCAATCCCAACTCCCTCAAGAGTCAGGTAGATGGCCGAACCACGTTGGCCTCCCGGAGGTGAAACTGCTGTGAGAACTGGTGCTGCCCCTTGCAGCGGCTGCAGGAGCAGGGTTGTGAAAGCAATAAGGACTGTCAGCAGACCTGGTGAACGTCTGATTGGAAAACGATGGATTGATTTGAACTCAAGCATTGACTTAACCTGCATCAGGTGTTGCTCCCGATGTTTTTCCCCTTTCCAGAGGTACTGAGGAAAACGAGTCCAGTAGTTTCCCGCTTGTTGTCTCAAATAACCGAATTACTCCGTCAAAACCTCCGGTAGCTACCTTTTCTCCATCCGGATGGAATGCCACAACAAAAATGCTGCCCTCATGCCCTGAACAAGTCGCTATGAGTTCACCAGTTGCTGTGTTGTAGATGGGAACATCTGGAGAAACTCCTCCTACAGCAATCTTTGACCCATCCGGGCTAAATGCCAGTGCAAAAATCTTGCCTTCCTGTTCATCGAATTTTCGGATCAAGGTGGAGTCATCGGCGATTTTGAGTGCCCGCGGGCGATCCATTGTGTACAGGTACGGAATACGATCCTCGCCACCAATCAAAACGTAATCGCGTCTTGGATGACGGGTGATGGCATAGAGTTTGTCTCTAAGAAAATTAACGTTTTCAAGGAACGCACCGGTTCCTGCATCGGCAAGCTTTGCTGCCCTGTCTCGACCAACCGAGACAACTCGCTTGCCATCAATGCCAAAGACGGATTGCAATACCCAGTCTTCATGATGACCTGCCTGGAAGATGACTTCACCGCTTGCCAGGTCAACCATGCGGATGTTCTTGTCGGCGGCTCCGAAAACTGACTTGCTGCCATCCGGCGAGAGGTCACCGGCAAAGAGGGTGTCAGATGTTGCCAGTACTGACTGGAGCTGCTTCCGGGAATCAAGATCCCAGACTTGCAGTTCACCGAATCGTGCAGGGCTGCCTCCAATGGCAACCAGTTTTCCCCCATCGTTGGAGTAGTTGAGCGAATGGATCTTGTCCGAACGACCAAGCAAACGTGCTGCAATCCCTGATCCGTCCATGGCATGTAACAGGATTTCCTGGAAGCCACCGACTGCCAGTCTGCTGCCATCAGGTGAGAATGCCATGCCAGTTATGGTTGGCGCCTGGGTATAAACGGGTGGTTTATCAGGGACTTGTGGGGCCTTGGCTTCTGCCGGTGTATCGTCCTCTGCTCCTTCACGCACCCAGCGAGTCAGCAAGTCAATGGACTCAGGGGTGAGTTCGGCAGACCCCATGGGCATGCGGGGCTGAATTTTTCCGTTCACTAGTCCGATGAGTGGACTGTTTTCAGGGGATCCCTTGGCAATTGAGCTGCCATGTTTCTGTCCCCCTTTATAAATTCCTGGGTAGTTGGTCAGCACCAACCCGCTCATCTTGTTTGCCGGTTGATGACAGCCCGAACAGTGCTGTTGCAGTACCGGACGGATATCCTTGTAATAACTCACGGATTCCGCAGCAGCAAGAACGGTTGTAACTGCAATGCAACCTGTTAATGTTTTTAAATACTTCATCAGGATTACTACAAAACATTTTACGAAAATAAAGAGAATCACTGGATTGCTATTTGGTCAATTGGTGATAAATGTTCAATTGCGGAGTATGGTCAGTCCTGTAATCTAGGATTCCTGAAGTGTGATTTGAAGCAATTTACAGCATGAGCACTCTAATACTTGTGCGGCATGGACAGGCTTGCGCCTTTTCTGATGACCCGGATCAACTCAGTTCTGTCGGTTGGAAACAATCGAGGCAACTGGGTCGTTATTGGGCAAGTCACGGGATTGTGTTTGATGCAGTATTTTATGGAACTTTAAAGCGTCAGAGGGAAACTTGCCATGCTATTTCGGAAGAGTACGCAACCCAGGGACTACCTTGGCCGGAAGCTAGGGAATTAATGGGCCTGGACGAGTATCATGCTCAGGAGATTGTCTCTGAGGTGGCTCCCCGGCTTGCTGATCACGACAAGTCCTTTGCCGAACTCTGGAATTCCTGGAATTCATCTACCGGGATCTTGCAAATAACAGGCTATTTCAGAAGATGTTTGAGGCCTTGATCCATCAATGGGTCGCAGGTCGTATTGCTCAACCTGGACTTGAGTCCTGGGAAGCATTTCGGCAGCGGGTCAAGGATGCACTGAACATTATCCGCAAGGAACACTTTGGCGGGAAACACCTTGCTGTCTTAACTTCGGGAGGCCCAATTGGAATTGCAGTTCAGGAGTGCCTACAGGCACCCCTAAGAGCAGCACTTGAAGTCAACTGGCGTGTTCGCAACACTTCCCTGACAACGTTCCTGTTCAGTGAATCTCGACTGTCCCTGGATGGATTCAACGAACTGCCCCATCTGGCCTCCATGCTTGAACTTGTGACGTTTCGCTGATATAGCGAAATGGCTTGAAGCAACAGTTCCCATGCAATCAACATACGCTGGATTTCGCTGGTACCCATACCGATGGTCACAGGTTTCACATAACAATAGAACTTCTTGACTGGGTAGTTCTTGATGAAGCCATATCCGCCATGGATCTGGACACATTCCGTTGCAACTCATTGAACTGCTTCGCTGTCAAACAACTTGGCCCATGGCAAGGTTGCTGACGATATTTGAAAAGCAATGGCCTCACTCGCCAATCAGGTTTGAGCTGGAGCCCTGAAATCATTCAGATGAATCTGCGTTGTCTCGCTCGCTGGACACCAGGCATGTTTTCCTTGTTAGCCCGCATATCTCACCAATCGTAGCCAAGACGCGAATCGGCGCGAATTGGCGACTGGAGTCCTGCAGGAAGGACCGGAAACCGCGCGGATGCATGGGATGCGGGGCGTACAAGGCATCCGTGGGGAAGCCGCCTGCTCCGGGCCGGCCGGAACGGGGCTCGGGAGCGGATGTGGAGACGCATGCGGGGGGGCCCGCAGATTGCGCAGCGCGGTCGCATAGAGGTGCTGGAAGGGGTGGACGGGGGAAAGCGACAGCCACACCTTGCGCGTGGTGATGCGGATCACGGCGGCGATCTTGAACAGCTTGAGGCGGATGGTGGAGCATTGCGCCTTGGCCATGGCCGTGCCGGCCAGGCCCACCTGCTGCTCCTTGATGCGGTTCTCCATCTCGCCGCGGGCGCAGTAGACCTGCTCGTACAGCCGCTGCGGCGACTGGATTTCGGAGAGTTCCAGGTTGGTCACCACGAAGCGCGGATTGGCGCCCTGCCGCAGGTGCTCGGCCTTGCCGATCACGCGCCGCTTGCGGCTCCACGAGCTGTGCGTGCGATAGCGGAACTGGCGGAAGCGGCGCACCGCCTCGCCGGTCTGCCAGCAGCACCGCCGCGCACGGCGCATGGCGTGGCGTAAGCGCCGAGTCAGCACCGGGTTGCGAGCCAGCCCGAGCACGTAGCCCACCGCATTGGCTTCGCACCAGCTCAGGATCCCGTCGCGGCAGAACCCCGCGTCCGCGCGGATGCGGATCCGGGTCGCCGGCCAGCGCTCCCGGATCCGTCCCATGATGCGCTCCAGCTCCTCCACGCTGCCGTCGGAGGCGTCCCGGTCCGCCGTCCGCAGCCGCGCGCACAGCGCGTGGTGCTCGCAGAAAATGTACAGCGGCAGATAGCAGTGCTCCCGGTAGTAGCCGTGATAGAAACGGCCTTCCTGCTGGCCGTGCGTCGGGTCGTCGGTCGCGTCCCGGTCCAGCCAGATCTCCTCCGGCGCTTCCGCCTGCGACTCCAGGAACAGGTCCACCAGCAGGTTGTCGAGGCCGTCCCGGTCCACCAGCATCCGGTGGTAGCGATGCTGGGCGGCCGTCTCCGGATGGCCCGCCAGCAAGGCCAGCAGGCTGTCGCGCCGCAGCGTGCCGTGATCGTTGAGGTCCTCGTACCCGAGCGCGAGCGCGAACACGCGCTGGGCGATCAGATCCGTCGCCGTGTGCTCCACCGACCCCTGCTGGCGGAAGTCAGAGACACACTGGCCCAGCCGCGCCATCAGGTCACCCAAGCAGCAGTTCGCTTCGCGCAGCAGCAATCCCCCGCCGTCCGACGTCATCCTCCCACCATCGAAATCCGCGACCACGTCGCGCTTGCCGTGCGCCTCGAATTGCAACTTCTGAGCCGCGCACCCTGCTTTCATGAACCCTCCCTTCGAAATCAGTGTAAGATACTGATAACAAAGATATTATACACGGTTTAAAGGCTCATTCTCAACCCATTGGTGAGATTTCCGGGTTAGCGACCTCCAGGTCAGGAGTATCCTTCTCGACAAGTAAGGCTTATTTTTTATCAGGGTCTGGGACAGCCATTATCACAGCAATATCCGACCGAGAGGTAGTGTTGATAAATACCTTGGTGTCATTGAGTATCCAGTGGCTATTCTCCAGGATGGCTCGACACTGTAGCACTGATGCATCAGAACCTGCCTGGGGTTCTGTCAATGCCCAGAACCGATCCTTTCACCGGATGTCAAGTGTGACCTCACATTGCTGGGCATTTCTATGAGAATAAGAAACCCCCGTCCTTTTGAAAACCTCAGCGAAGGTCCAATATCAAGCACTGCCGTAACTAACAGCAGTCATACAGGAAGCTAAAATGAAATTTGATTTATGAACAATTCGCAGGCTTACGCGGAGAGGTTTTTAGGTCAACTTCAGGAAAGTAGAGCTTTTCAGTGGAGATAATGCAGGTTGGCGTTTATCCTACTTATCAGTTAGTTAAGTTACAACAACTGGTTGTAGCAGCTAAAAGAAACAAAAACTTTCAATTCAATGGATGAAACACAATTATTGATGATCCAGGCCTTCTCGCTAGGGTTGGTTGCCGTTCTCATGCTTATAGTTACATGTATCGCTCTGGTCGGGTTGTTGCAGTTCCTCAAGATGCAGAAACGATTCACTGAGTTCATGGATTCTTGGCAGCCTGTTGCCAAGACGACACTGGAAACAGTTGAAGATATCTCGAACCAGTCCAGTCAACTACTGCAGACACTGAATGAAACTACCGGGATGATGAAGAAACAGGCTGAAAGCATTGATTGCTTTATCAGTAATTTCACTCTCACAGCGCAGAGAAATGTCGAAAGTGTTGATTCGATCATCCAATCAAGTCTGAAACGGATCAATGACCTGTCTGCCCTTGTCGAGCAGTCACTACAGGTGTCAGCTAACAAGCTTCGTGGAGTTACTGCGGGAGTGAACGCAGCCTTGCATGAGCTTTCAAAAGGAAAGCAAAAAGAACCTGGCAGGGTCTCTAACGACGAGGAAATGTTTCTCTAGCAAGAAATTGTCAGTGCTTCACCGCAGGGAGCACAGGCGTTGAAAGTGTCCAGCTAATACTGTTGGAACTACCAAGTGTCGAGGTAAGGCCGTTTCTTTCCTGTTCCAGGTGGTGTTGTAGGTGCCAACTCCAGTGCCCTCATAATCCAGTGCCGGGAGCCTCAGGGTCAATCACGTCTTCCAAAGCAAATGAAACACCGGCATCAAGAGCTTTGCCTCGCTCATATGTTGCGGTCACGAGTTCCCGGTAACAAGTTGTGCGTTCCTTGGGGTCATTGATTGCTGCCAGTTCGTTCCTGAATCCGAGCTTCATTTGCCCTTCCAGCCCCATACCACCATGTTCAGCGGTGGGCCAGCCAGCCGTAAATATGGGTTTCTTGTTGTATCCACAAGCCATTGCTTGTGCTCCCAGTCCATACGCCTTGCGCAATACGACTGTAAGGAAGAGGGACAGTGAGGGTTACCTCTGTGATGAACAGACGGCTGAAGTGACGAACCAGTGCTGTGAGTTCAATCGCTGGTCCGACCATCATTGCCGGGATGTCACAGAGAACAGCACTAGGGCTATCGAAGCAGTCGCATAGTCGCATGAAACGGGCTGCTTTGTAGAAATCTTGTCGCCAAGCTCGGCACCTGAATCGCGAACGACAGGCACGATTTTTTGCCGTTTCATTTCCTGAGACTCTATCCGCTGTTTCACGCCTCCTTGGCTGATTTCCCGCATCCCTTCTCTTGGGAATGGTGATATCTTTCATTGGAATCCGTACCTGTGGATGGCAATGGCAAGTATTTGCTTTGGAGCACTTGGCGACAAGATTTCGACAAGATTTTCTTTGTTCACCTGCTCAATTTGCCAACGGATTATTTTCCTCCTTACCATGTAGGAACTACATTCGGATTCTGTGGGGCCGGTGGCAGTGCAGGGATTTATTGACAACAGCGCGGTCGGCTGGACACTTGATCAACCTGACAGCTTCATTGCAGTCCTGATTGGTGTCAGTCTTATGATGCAACTGGCTCTGGTTGTAAATCTCCTGTTTGCGGGGAAGAAAAAGAAGATAGAGATTGATGGGATTCCAACAGATTTGCAACCAATAAACTTCATGAAACTGGAATGAATCGGAATAGTTTTGGAGGGCAGCAGAACTGTTGGTTTTTTATCCCGGGTGAGTCGATTTGAGTGAGGCAAGTCAGAGACCCTTTGTTAAGAGTCGGAAACTTGCATGAGTGGTGACTGTTCTTATGCTCAACACAGCTGTTGTGTGAATTTTTGATTCATGTATGAAACCATATAGAATCTGGTTAGATTGGAGGCGCGGCCTTTGAAACCCAAGGAACAGTCATCAGGCCCAAAAAACACCTTCCGTGTTGCACTGTTAGGTACAAAATTTATGGGTAAGGCCCATAGCCAGGCCTACCGCAATGTGAACATGTACTTTGCAGATGCTCCCCAAGTCGAACAAGTGGTGATCTGCGGACGCAATCCCGCAGAAACGGAGCAGGCCAGGGATGTATTCGGCTGGCAGGAAGCGTCAACAGACTGGCAATCTGTTATTACCAGGGAAGACATTGACATCGTTGATATCGTCACACCAGGCCTGATGCATTGCGAAATGGTGGTTGCTGCCGCCGCAGCGGGTAAGACGATTGTTTGTGAAAAGCCTTTGGCGAATACTCTCACTGAAGCGGAACGTATGGTGGAAGCTGTTGAGGAAGCAGGGGTAAGGCACTTCCTGATGCACAACTATCGCCGTGTACCGGCGGTGGCACTTGCCAAGCGCATGATTGATGATGGCCGGATAGGGCAAATCTATCATTTTCGAGCCCGGTATTTGCAGGACTGGGCACTGTCTCCGGATATTGAACTGGTTTGGCGTTTTGATGCCAAACAATCCGGTAGTGGCGCACTTGGCGATCTCGGTGCACATGTGATTGACTTGGGCTGCTATCTCTGTGGGGATATTGCAGAACTTGCTGCCGCTACTGAAACATTCATCAAGCAACGTCCAGTCTCTTCTGGATCAACCGAGATGGCAGACGTGACTGTGGATGATGCTGCTGCGCTTTGTGTGCGTTTTGAAAACGGGGCACTCGGTACGATTGAGGCCTCACGCTTTGCTCCGGGTCGCAAGAACCATAATGCCTTTGAGATCAATGGCAGCAGGGGGTCGATCAGCTTTGACCTCGAAAACCTCAACAACCTGAAGTTTTATTCACTGGATGACCAGGAAGATGCTCAAGGCTTCCATGAAATCATTGCCTGTTCACTCGGCAAGCACCCCTATGCCGACAACTGGTGGTTTGATGGGCACATCATTGGATATGAGCACAGCTTCACCCATACGATTTATGACTGGCTCAAAGCACTGGATTCTGGTTCTGAAACACACCCTGATTTTCGTGACGGGCTCAGGAACCAGAGAATACTCGATGCTGCGGAGCGTGCTGCCAGGAACCGCAGCTGGGTGAGTCTCGGTTGACAACACAGGCACCGGGATTCCAGTCCGTTCAGGCACGATGACGTAGTGTGCTGGGTTATCGGAACATTGTGGATTTAAAACATGTTTTAATGAATACTTGCGGGTCGCTACGTGGAACGTAAACGGCCTCCGTGCCAGGCTGGAATATGTATTGCACTGGCTGCGTTCAAGGCAACCTGACATAGTTGGCCTGCAGGAGTTGAAACTTCTTGATGAGCAATTCCCCGTTTCCGAGTTCGAGGCTGAAGGCTACCATGCAGCAATTCATGGCCAGAAAGCATGGAATGGCGTGGCCATCCTGAGCAAGAAGCCTGTTACCGTTCGTCAGAAAGGGCTACCCGGACAGGAAGAATTTGGTTCCAGGTTGCTTACTGCGGAAGTTGGCGGTTTGAATCTTACAACTGTTTACGTGCCAAACGGAAAAAACCTGGAACATGCTGACTTCAAGCGGAAGCTTGAGTGGCTAGACTGCCTTTTGACCCATTTTCGAAACCATCATGATCCGTTGGCACCGACCATCTTGTGCGGAGACTTTAACATCGTTCCGCAGGCACTGGACAGTTGGAATGAAGAAGAGTTGTCTGGAAAGATATTTCATACCGAATCCGAACGCACTAGATTTGCGTATTTTCAGGAATGGGGCTTTGCAGATCTGTTCCGCCACCTGTATCCTTCAGATGCAAAATTTTCCTGGTGGGACTACCGTGGAGCCTCCTTCCGGTTTAACGAAGGTCTGAGGATTGATTTCTTGCTTGGTACCGCACCTGTCATTGAAAAGCTTGAAAGCGTCCAGATCGACCGTGACTACCGGAAGAAGAAGGAAGGTCTCACAGCATCGGATCATGCCCCGGTGATTGCTGATCTTCAGGTGTAAGGCATCGGAATACTGGTATGTTCGTTAAAGAGGTCGCTGCAAGAATGATTTTTAGGTCTATGATCGCCCACTACGTGCGAGGCCTGTTGGTTCTGGCGGTATTGCCTGTGTGTCTGCTTGGCCAAGATGATTCTGATACCAGGAGACGTAGTCCCAGGGTTCAGTACGAAAAGTTCTCAGTCGGAGGCCGAGTAGTCTACTTGATAACCGGCCAAGTTTCCGAGGGTACGAACGATCAACGCAACAATGATACGAATCCTCCGACACTATTTTTCTCAGGTTCTAAACCGGAAAAAGACACTTGGGGGTTTGGTGTGGGAGCACAGTTCAACATTGCTCCAAAGATCGGCATTACAGGCGAGCTAATTACCCGCAGCGTGAAATTCAAAACCGAAACAAGAATTAATCGTGAGGCAACACTGACACGCAACCAGCAGTTGATCGCAAATGAGTTCCTGACAACCAGTGCAACTTACTGGGATATCCCGATTACGATGCGCTACTACTTGGTCGGACCAAGGCACACGGTGCGTCCTTTCCTCTCCGGTGGTATTTCCGCGAGACTGGTTCGTGATCCCATGGCCTCCAGAGAGATTATTAATGTCGACAACACGAGTGAAAGCGATACTTTTGACGTCGCTCCCCAAGTTGAAAACGATCAAACCTTTGGTGCCGTCGGGGGAATCGGGCTCGAATTGATCGACGATCTCAACCTGAAGCTGACAATAGAAGGACGTTATACACGCTGGCAAAACCGCGTATTCGGCATTGGTTTGGCTAACGCCTTGTCTAATCAGGTTGAAATATACATCGGATTATCTTACTAGCCACTGAACGGACGCTCCCAAGGGCTACATAGCACCATAGCCTGTTGCTATTGTGACGGTTGGTGCAGGATCAATCCAGATCAAAAAACAGGGCAGTTTTCCATCCGGAATGCACTGCAAAGCCATTGCGCTCGAAGAGATGGGGTTCACTGGTGACAGTGAAGACCTGCTGTATGCCTCGTTCTCGTGCCCTTGAGCGACAGGCTTCGACCAACGATGATGCAATTCCCGCGTTCTGGTAACCAGGATGGACGGCAAGGCTGCGTAGCTCGGATAGCCGTTTGGAATATATTTGCAAGGCACAGCACCCGACGATTTCGCCACGGGACTCTGCCACGAAGAAAGAGGGGATGCGAGGCAGGTGTTCTTGTAGCAAGGTATCCGGAAACAGTGAAATCAATCTCAGAATTGAAGGCTTGTCACCCGGTTTGGCTGCTCGGATTATCGCTGTCTCGGGCATTGGTTCCACTTGGAAACAGGTGATAGAAGCTAGTTTGACAGAGCGGCCAACAATGCTTGTGGAGCTGTGATTGGTTCCTTGCAAACATAGTTATGGCAGAGATAAACAGTGGGTTGCCCTTCAATCATCTTGCGGCCTTGCAGCAAGGGCAGGGACTCGTGGGATGTCCGTCCAGGTTGTTCGACTTGCACAATCAGTTGATTTGGCCGGTAATTTGCATGCCCAGCAGTCAACAAGGCTTTGGTATGCTCGTCCTCCTTAGCTCCCAGAATAACGATTTCTTCCCATCCCCGGTGCCAGGCATCCAATGCGCTGAGCAGGAGCTCCTGTTGGAAAGTCTTTCTTAGTGAGGAATCGACAAAAACTCTCAGAATGGTCTCTGCCTTCTGTTTATAATCATCCCTGTTCAGCAGTATGGACAATTTCTGCAGGTTCATGGCCATGCTTGAGTTGGCGGAAGGCGTTGCACCATCCTGGACAGTTTTGGTTCTGACCAGCAGTCGCTCGTGGTCGGAGGCGGTCAAGTAAAATCCTCCCTGTTGTTGATCCCAGTAATACTCGATAAGTGTCTCGGTTAGCTGTTCGGCATGTTGCAAGTATTCAGTTTCACCGTTCCAGCAGTAGATTTCGATGAGTCCCTCGACCAAGAATGCGTAATCGGTGCTGTAGGCTTTGAGCCTTGCCACCCCCTTGCCATAACTGGCCAGTAACCTGTCATCCTGACGAACTTTATCGAGCAGAAAGTTTGCTGCGGCAACTGCTGCCTCACCGTAGGATGATTCCTGCAATAGGGATGCCGCCTTGGCAAGTGCGGTAATCATCAATCCGTTCCAACCTGTCAGCACCTTGTCGTCCAGTCCAGGACGGATCCTCTGGCAACGTGCCCTATAGAGTTTTCTTTTTGCAGCAGACAGGACATTTTCCACTTCTTCGAGTGGCAGCTCATGCAATCTGGCGAGAGTTTCAGCGGACCTTACAACCTGCAAGACGTTCTTGGGTCCAGAGGGGACATGTGCGTCGCCAGGATGATTCCAGTTGCCGGACTCGGAGATGTCATAACACGAGGCGAACAGTCGTGCTTCAAGCTTGTCCAGAAGTTCAATGATCTCATCACGAGTCCAGATGTAGAACAAGCCTTCCTTGCCCTCACTGTCAGCGTCTTCACTCGAGTAAAAGGCTCCCTCAGGACTCTTCAGGTCACGGAGTACATAGTCACAGATATCCTGAGCCCGGGCTCTGAAAAGGTCCCTCTTTGTCTTGTCTTCGATTGCCCTTGAAGCATCAAGAAAAATCGAGGCTACAAGAGCCTGATCGTAGAGCATCTTTTCGTAGTGTGGAACCAACCATTTGGTATCTGTGGAGTAACGGTGCAGACCTCCTCCGAGGTGATCGTAGATACCACCGTTGGCAACTTTCTCCAGGGTGAGTTCAACAGGTTGCAGGTAACGCTTTTGCCCACTGCTATGGAAGGTACGTAACAGAAGTTCGAGTGCGAAACTCTGCGGGAACTTATTGCTGCCACTGGCGATTCCACCGTATTGAGGATCGAATGCCCGGACAAGCATATCTGCGGCTTGATTCACAAGTTCAGGTCTTGCTAGCGAATCACCTTCTTCCTGCCTATGAATTTGGTTCAGGGCCTCCACGACCTTGTCAGCGTTCTCATTCAATGCACTTCTTTCATAAGTCCATTTCTGGATAATGATCCTGAGCAGACTGGAGAACCCCGGCCTGCCGTAAGCATCATTTTTTGGGAAGTAGGTGCCTGCATAGATTGGCTTGAGATCTGGAGCAAGAAACACGCTCATCGGCCAACCGCCGTGCCCACCAGAGAAAAGCATGGTTGCAGACATGTAGATTTCATCGAGGTCGGGTCTTTCCTCACGGTCTACTTTTATCGGGATAAAATGCTCGTTCAGTTGTGCCGCAATCCCAACATCTTCAAACGATTCGTGTTCCATCACATGGCACCAGTGACAGGCAGAGTAGCCAATGCTCAAGAAAATCAGCTTGTCTTCCCTAAGTGCCTTGGTCAGTGCTTCTTCGGACCAGGGATACCAGTCAACTGGATTCTCGGCGTGTTGGAGCAGGTAGGGACTGGTCTCGGTTGCAAGCCTGTTGGTCATAAACCGCGATAGTAGCAACAAGGAATGGCTGACGGGTTCATTGAAAAGAAGGTTTTGCCTGGCAGGGAGCAAATAGCAGCTTCGTGGATTTAATACAACACGCTGTAAAGATTAGTTTAAGGGTGTCTTTGGCGCCTTGTGTATGCCAACATAAAATTTAAAAAGGGTTGCTGAGCAGTCCACTGAAATATCTGGATGCATTGGAATCGAATCACAATCGCTGGTGGGTTGCTTGGGGCGCTCATGCTTGCTGGCATTCTGATTGTTTACAACTGGGGAGCGACTCCGCGCCTGCAAGGGAAGATCACGGCAGTACGGACCCTCGGAATGGAGCAGAATAGCTCTGTGGCCATCCTTAACTTCAGTGCTGAGAATATTTCGAATTACGAAGTAAAGATTGATTACAGGCTTGTTGAAGTCATTGATGAACTTGGAGACCTGTATGAAGGTCGAATCATCAGTGTTTTTGATATCCAGCAACTGTTCAAGTATTTTCCTGACCTCGGTGGAATGCTGGATGAGCCTCTGGTTAGCAACAAAACTCTGGTCCCTGGTGAATCATTGAGTGGACTTGTTGCCGCCCGATTCGAGATCCCGAAACATCAACTGGATGCCCGCAGGGAGCTTGTTTTTCAGACCATGGACCTGGAAGGTCGTAAAACCCGACTACGCCTCAGAACTCCCTAGACTTCACAAACCGTGTACAGCACAGTTTTACTCGATCACTTCCAGAATCCACGCAACGTAGGAACACTGGAGTCTCCTGCAGAATCCGTGACGATTGAGAATCAGATTTGCGGGGATATTATGATCCTGTTTGCGGAATACACAGATGGCAGCATTCACCAGATTCGATACCAGGTGCGCGGTTGTACGGCTTCGATTGCTGCGGGGTCGGTGCTGACAGAAATGGTGCAAGGATGCACCATTCAAGAACTTCAGGCCATTACGCCTGAACAGGTTGAAACCGCACTGGATGGGTTGCCTACGGAATCCAGGCATGCAGCGAGACTGGCCTGTGAGGCAGCCCGGGCACTAGGGAAACACTTGACGGCAATACAATCTGATCCTGGTTAAGTCTCTTGCAATAATACTGCCTGTAACTGCTAGCCCTATGCCGAGGAACAAGCTATGTCCCTCAGCCTGTTTTTGTTTGAACAGGCATGCTATCTCGTGAGCGATCGCGGAATACAGCGAGGAAAAGTAACAGGACAATTCCTGACAGGGCTGCTGGCAATGTCCAGAGAGCACGCCAGTTGATCATCTGTTGCGCTTGCAGGAGTTTGCCTGACTGCTCTTCACGTAATAAATCGATGCTTTCCTGACTGCTACCCGCATCTTCCATTTGTGCAATTTGCGTACCTATTTGCAGTACTTCACTGCTCAGAACCCGGGATCCCTGGGGTGTGTAACGTTCTTCTGTATTGCCTGCAACCCGGGCACCGATCAACATTCCGAGGCCTAGGGTAAACAGCACTAGCATGCCCTGTGCCTGGGCGCGAATGTGTCTAGGGGCTATCTGATCTGTATAGATCTGACCTGTTACGAACAGGAAGTCGTAACAGATGCCATGCAGGATGACCCCGGAGTACATCATCCATCTCACTGAGTCCGTTGTTCCCAGTGCGAACAGAACGTAACGCATGACCCAAGCCAGCATGCCGACGGCCAGCATCCACTTGACGCCCCAGCGTTTGAAGAACACAGGCATCAGAATCATGAACAGGATTTCCGACACTTGTCCATAGCTCATTGCACGGGTCACATCGGAAATGCCTGTCAACTGGACGGCTTTTGCAGCTAGCTGGAAATAAAAAGCCAGTGGGATGCAGATCAGGAATGTACTCACGATAAAAATAGTGAAGGATGTATTCTTGAAAAGCATGAATGCATCGGCTCCCAGCAGTTCGCCAAACGAACTCTTTTTTCCTGCGGAAGGTGGCGGTGTATGAGGCAGAGTCAGACAATACAGCCCCATCAGGATTCCAATGGCTCCTGTGAGTTGGAACATTTCAAGCTGATCCCCCCATCCGATAGCAGCTAGCAGGAAACCTGCAACGATCCAGCCAATCGTGCCGAATACGCGGATCATCGGAAACTCCTTTTCGGAATCGGTGACATGGTGCAGGGCAAGTGAGTTAGTCAGAGCGAGGGTGGGGAAATAGCAAAGCATGTGAGCCAGGAACATCAGGTTGATAGCATCTGGTGAAGCCGGTGCAGCCGGGTTCATCATGAAGGAGGCAAGCAGCATGAAGACTCCACCCAGAATGTGCAGGGTGCAGAGTATTTTTTCAGTGGCAAAGAAACGATCCGCAATCATGCCTACAAAAAACGGTGAAAGTATGGCTGCGAGTGGGCCAGCAGCATACGTCCAGCCAAGGTCACTACCGCTGAATCCAATCTTTGTCAGGTACAAGGGGGCACCGACGTACCACGCTCCCCAGACGAAGAACTGCAGAAACATCATTCCTGCAAGAGGTTTTAACTTTGGAGCACCGATCACTGCTCTATCCTACTTGAACTGGATTAAGATGTTCCCAATGGTTGGAACAGCAGGCCCCGGTAATAAACTTGCACTGGAAGCATTGTATGGACATGCTGTGCGTCTGCTGGGCAGGCGCTTGCATACGTACGAGGAACTGAAACGCAAGCTTCTAAGGCGCAGTGCTAGGGATCAAGATGTAGCAACCGTCCTTAAGCGGCTTACCGAGTATGGTTATTTGGATGATAAGAGTGTTGCAGAATCCTACTCCAGCTATCGGCGGGAAGTCGAAGTACTGGGTCGCCGTCGAGTACTGAATGACCTGTCCAGGCGGGGTGTGGATCCTGCTACAGCCGAGAAAGCTGTTTCAGAAGTTTACTGCGAATCCGATGAGCATGAGCTTGCCAGGGAACATCTCCAGCGCAAGTTTGGGCAACGCCTTGAAGAATTCAAGATCAAGAACCAGAAAGAATTGGCTCGTCTTTATCGAAACCTGATCCGTGCGGGTTTCTCCGCATCTGTCATTGTGGATTTATTAGTGGAAATATCCCCGCAGTCAGATTGGGTTGAATCGTTTGCTGATTCTGCTTTGCAGGAATCCTATGAGGAATGATTCTGTTGCTGCTTGAATTGAAGAGGGGTTTTTACGAAAAAAATGCTGGTTGCTGGCATCATGAGCGGGACTTCTGTGGATGGCATTGATGTTGTGCTGGTTAACATCCAGGGAGAAGGATTTGAGCAGACCGTCAGGATTGAGGGTTTTCAGGAAGTTCCATTCCCGGCTGGTATTCGCAAGGAAGTACTTGCGATCTCAAATACCAGAACACACACTGCAAACATCAGCCAACTCAACTTCCTGCTGGGAACTCTGTTCGGCGAAGCGGTTGTTGAAACCTGCAAGTGCACAGGGATCCCAATTGAAAAGATCGAACTGGTTGGTTCACATGGGCAGACGATCTATCACCAGGCTGAAGGGTCGGATTTGAGTGGCCGAGAGGTTCGAAGCACCATGCAGATCGGGGAAGCTGCATGCATCGCACACATCCTGAAAACACCAGTTGTGGCTGACTTTCGCCCGGCGGACATGGCTGCCGGAGGGCAGGGTGCCCCATTGGTCCCATTCGTAGATTACCTCTTGTTCAGGCACCAGACAGATAACAGGGTTGCGTTGAATATCGGCGGCATTGCCAACCTGACGGCTATTCCTGCCTATGCAGGGGCGGAGGCAGTGATTGCCTTTGACACCGGTCCTGGAAACATGGTCATAGATGCCTTGGTGGAGTACTCCACGAAAGGTGCTCGAAGCTATGACTGTAACGGGGAAATGGCTTCGAGAGGTAAAGTCAATGAACCGCTACTCGCAGAACTGCTTGCTGATCAGTATTATCGACAACCCGCCCCCAAGAGCACCGGACGGGAACAATATGGCAGTGCATACGTTGCCAAGCTTCTTGATCAAGATATAACACCGGAATCTCTTATAGCGACGGCTGCAAGGCTTACTTCACAAACCATTGTGCTTGGGATTGAAAGGCTGGTTTTACCCATCATGCCTGTCAACCAGTTGATTGTTTCTGGAGGTGGGCTTCATAACCCGGTGATCATGCAGGATATTCAGAAAGGCTTACCTGCTACAGAAGTCCTCACAAGCAGTGATTTTGGGATCGAAGGAGACGCCAAGGAAGCATTGGCATTCGCAGTATTTGCATACGAGACATACCATGGCCGTCCGTCCAACCTGCCTTCTGCGACTGGAGCATCCTGCTCAAAAATCCTTGGAAAAATCAGCCTTGCTGGAGACTGAAAAAAGATTTCAGTCGCTCCTGGACGCAGTACTGTTCAGGGACTCATGCGTCCTCATCTGAAATGGCATGCTGGAAATGACTCCTTGGATCAAGGCTGAAAAACGGTAGTTTGCTTCTTCCAGTTTCTGCTGGATTTCACCGATTGCAGGGTTGTCATCCCGGTTTAGTCCTCTTCCCAAGGCATAGGTCATCAGTTTCTTGGTAAGTGTCCGACCGAAAGACTCGGCCTCAGTTTCCATCAGGATGCGTTTTAACTCTGCTGGTGATTCAAAGCTCAGTTCACCCGGCAGCGTACCGGAAGTATCAAGAGGCAACTCACCATCCTTTATCCGCCATTGTCCAATCGGATTGTAATTTTCAAGGCCAAAACCAATGGCATTCATCACGAGGTGACATGAACGACAGCCTTCGTTGGCACGATGCATTTCAAGTTGCTCCCGTAAGGTTCCACCGATTTCCGGTTCTTTGACTTCCAGTTCTGGAACATCAGGTGGCGGGGGTGGGGGCCTCTGCCCCAAGATGTTGTCGAGAACCCATAGCCCACGTAGTACAGGTGATGTGCGTGTCGGATAGGAGGAAATGGTCAGGATACTGGCTTGCCCCAGCAATCCGCCCCTTTGCCGTCTTGTAATTCAACTCGCTGGAATTTGTCTCCTTGGATATTGTTGATCCCGTAATGCTGCGCCAAGCGCTCGTTCAGGTAAGTGAATTCGCTGTCAAGAAACTCAAGAATGCTGCGATCCTCATGCAGGATGGTTTCGAAATACAATTGGGTTTCCTTTAACATCGCCTCTCTGAGCTGTTCGTCGAACTCCGGAAAATACTCCATGTCAGGGTTGGCTTGCGAGAGGTTTCTCAGTTGCAACCATTGACCGCTGAAGTTCTCTACAAATGCTGAGGATTTTGGATTCTGCAGCATCCGGGTCGCTTGCTGTTCCAGTACAGCCTGTTCATTCAACTGCCCTGACCGGGCGACATCAAACAGTTCGTTGTCAGGCATGCTGCTCCACAGGAAGTATGAGAGTCTGGAGGCAAGTTCGTAGTCGTCAATTGAACGAATACCTTCCTTGTCATCTGGAACTGGGTCTCTTTCAATGCGAAACAGGAATTGCGGTGAGACCAGGATGGCCTGTAGTGCGTACTGCACCATTTCCTCGAAGCTCTCCCCGTTTCTGAGGGAGTTCGATGCCAGCTTCATCAGTCGTTCCAATCCCGTGTGAGTAGCGGGACGGCGGTAAGCCCGATCTGCCAGTTGACCAAGAATCTCACGCGCACACGGCTGCCAGGGTTCCTCCCCTTCTGGCCTGCATATGAAGATCCTGTTGTGGCTTTCCGGGATCGGTTTGGGTGCGGCATCGTAAGGGCCATTTATCTCCAGGTAATCCACCCAGAGTCTGCGCTCTTGAAACTCGTCGTTGGGATTCATCGGCTTTCCATTGATATCAATGAATCCTAGCCAGACCTGCTTGACACCGGCTTCAATCTGGCGTGATACCTTCTCGCTGCGGTCAAAGTCCTGGGTGGCTTCTATTGCTTTCGTTCCAATCCGTGCCCCATCAAGTTTCATGGTCATGATGCGAGGTGGCGGTAGCTCGTTAGCACTCAGATAGCGGGAATCGTTCAGGGTGCGGAGGCGGCGGTCTGTGGCACCGAAAGACATTCGATATTGACCATCTGCCGGGAACTCATAGCACAGCTGGATGGAGCCGTCATCCATGTAGGCTGCTATAGCCCCGATAGCTGCCGGGTTGGAAGCATCCCGAATGGCCTGGATCCGGTATCGGGTCGGTCTGGCGAACCTGGGCCTGTCCCAAATGGTGATACGTGCGATCTTGCCTGCTGTGGCGAGGTATTTTTCCATTAACAGGGGAGAAAGTGAAAGTACGTCCCCGATATTGTCGAAGCCATAGCCTGAATCATCGACAGGGAAGGTATCAGCTGGTTGTAAATCAACGCCAAGCAGATCACGTATGGAGTTGTTGTATTCGACCCGGTTGAGACGACGAGCAGTCACTCGCCCTGGCAGGAGCTTGAGACCTGATGACATGCTCTCCCTGCGGCTTTCAATCCAGCTTGCAAGTGCCTCAATGGCTTCTGTGGATGGCATCGGGCTGCCTGGTGGCGGCATCTTGCCAGTGCGGGTCATCCGCAACACGTCTTCCCATACCCCGGGATGCTTCAGTGCCTCCTGCTCCTCTTGGAAGATGTCGAGGCGCAGTTCGGCCATCTTCAGTTGCTCGCCATGGCACAGAATACAGTGCTTTTCCAGTAAGGGTCGAACGCTCTCCTGGAACGTCTCTGACAGCAGCAAGGAGGGAACTAGGAGTAGAAAATATGTGATGCGTGACACCGTTTACATTTATATTTACTGACTTCATCCCCAAGGGTGCACAAGTGGTTGATAGCCTAGAAGATTCAGTCCATGAAAAAATTACTGGCATCGAATCGTGGCGAAATTGCAACCCGTATCATGCGGGCTGCAACGGAACTGGGACTGCGCACAAGCACGATTTATTCGCACGAGGATCGTTTCAGCCTGCACCGTTTCAAGGCCGATGAAGCCTATGAAATAGGTAGTGGGCAGGGGCCTGTAGCTGCTTATCTCAATATTGAAGACATCATCGCACTGGCAAAGGAGCGGGAGATTGATGCAATTCATCCCGGCTACGGATTCTTATCCGAAAACAGTGCCTTTGCACGAGCTTGTGAACAGACAGGGATTACTTTTGTCGGTCCCACCTCGGAATTGCTGGACATGCTCGGGAACAAAACCGCAGCACGTCAGTTGGCACAAAAAGCGGGTGTGCCTATTGTGCCTGGTACAGACCTGGTTTCGGAAGATCCTGGTGAAGTACTCCAGGCTGCGGAGGTTATAGGTTATCCGTTGATTGTGAAAGCGCAATTCGGTGGTGGCGGACGGGGGATGCGAGTTGTCCGAACTGCTGAGGAACTTTCAGGCAAGCTGGACGAGGCGAAACAGGAAGCCTTGCGCTCATTCGGGGATGGTTCTGTTTTTATTGAGCATTTCATTGAAAGAGCACGGCATATCGAGGTGCAACTCCTGGCGGATGAGCACGGTTCGATTGCTCACTTGGGGGAACGCGATTGTTCCTTACAGCGGCGGCACCAGAAGGTTGTCGAAATGGCTCCGGCCCCGAATCTACCTGAAAAGTTGCGCAACGAGATCTGCGAAGCAGCAGTCCAGGTTGCGCATGCAGCGAATTACATCAACGCAGGAACAGTCGAATTCCTGCTGGATGCAGATACCGAAGAATGGTTTTTCATTGAAGTCAACCCGCGTATACAGGTGGAACATACGGTCACAGAGGTTGTTACCGGCATCGACCTGGTCCGTTCTCAGATTCTTGTGTCACAGGGCTGTAAACTGCATGAAGCACCGCTGGGCATTCCACAGCAGCATGAAATCAAGCCCCGGGGATGTGCGATCCAGTGCCGCATTACAACGGAAGATCCACAGAACGATTTCTCGCCGGATTATGGCCGTATCCAGACCTACAGGTCACCATCTGGACTGGGTATCCGGCTGGACGGCAGTGCTTATTCCGGAACGGTGCTGAGTCCTTTCTATGACTCACTGCTGGTCAAGCTAACTGTCTGGGACAAGACACTCAATGAAGTATCGGCCCGGGCTGACCGTGCCCTGCGTGAGTTCAGGATTCGTGGAGTCAAGACAAACATCCAGTTCTTGCAGAACGTTGTCAAGCATGAGTCCTTCCGCTCCGGTGGAGTAACCACTCGGTTTCTGGATGAAACTCCGGAGTTGTTTCAGTTCACGGCTGCCCGTGATCGTGCAAATCGCCTGTTAAGTTACATCGGGACTGTCATTGTCAACGGCAATCCTACAGTAGGAAGTACAGATATTCAGGGTGGTTTTGACCCACCACCTGTTGTGCCCTTCAAGCAGGGTGTTGCACCCCCTGACGGAACTCGTCAGAAACTGCATGAACTCGGTCCGGAGAAGTTTGCTGCCTGGGCGAGAGAGCAGCAGCGCCTTCTGATTACTGACACGACCTTTCGCGATGCACATCAGTCCCTGCTGGCGACGCGTGTGCGTACCTACGATCTGTTGGGAACTGCAGCAGCGGTCTCACAGCGGTTGCCGAACCTGTTCAGCCTCGAGATGTGGGGCGGTGCGACTTTTGATTCTTCACTGCGTTTTTTGTTTGAGGACCCTTGGGAACGCCTGCGCCTGTTACGGCAAGCCGTACCGAACATCTGTTTCCAGATGCTGCTGCGTGCCTCGAACGCAGTTGGATACACCAGTTATCCGGACAATGTTGTAGAGGAATTCACGATCGAAGCAGCCAGGCAGGGCATAGATATCTTCCGCATCTTCGATTCCTTGAACGATGTGGGCAACATGCAGGTTGCCATGGATGCTGTGCACAAGACCGGGTCGATTTGTGAACCAGCCATCTGTTACACGGGTGACATCCTGGATCCCGAACGCCCCAAGTACAGCCTGAATTACTATCTTGACCTTGCCAGGAAGTTCGAGGAAATGGGTGCCCACATGCTGGGTATTAAGGACATGGCTGGCTTGTGTCGTCCTTATGCTGGCCAGAAGCTTGTCAAGGTCCTTAGGGAAGAACTCGGCTTGCCGATCCATTTCCATACCCATGATTCAAGTGGAGTGAATGCTGCTACCTTGCTCAAGGCCTCTGAGGCAGGAGTTGATATCGTGGATGCTGCCATTGCAGCACTCTCCGGTTCCACGAGCCAACCAAACCTGAATGCCATTGCCGGTTCATTGAAGGGCAATGCCAGGGATACTGAACTGGACGAGCAAGCACTCGGGGACTGCTCCCTGTACTGGGAATCAGTTCGTACCTATTACTTGCCGTTTGACAATGCACCCTCATCCGGTAGCGCACGGCTTTACAAACATGAGATCCCCGGGGGCCAGTTCACCAATCTGCAGCAGCAGGCTGCAGCGATGGGGCTGGCACAACGCTGGCGTGAAGTGGAGCAAATGTATGCCAATGTCAATCAGTTGCTTGGCGACATTGTAAAAGTCACGCCGTCAAGCAAGGTCGTGGGTGACCTTGCACTCTTCCTGCTCACCAAGGGGATGAGTTGTGAAGAGGTTTCCAAGCTTCCTTCTAACCATAATGTGGGATTTCCTGATTCTGCTATCGACATGATGCGTGGGTCACTGGGTGAACCTCCGGGTGGTTGGCCGCCGAAAATCAGGGAAATTCTGCTTTGCCGCAAGGAGCCTATTTCCGGCCGGCACGGGGGTCAGCTGCCTGCAGCTGACTTCAAGGTAACAGGTGTTGAGCTGGAAGGAATACTTGGTCGACCCGTGAGCCATGATGAGATTCTGAGTTACCTGCTGTACCCGGATGTTTTCAAGACATTTGCAGAAACGCGCCAGCAATATGCAGATGTGGGGCTACTGCCGACACCGGTGTTTTTCTATGGACTGCAACCAGGAGAGGAATGCTTTTTTGATATCGAGCCCGGGAAAAGACTTATTGTCAAATTCCTGACGTGCAGTGAAGCGCATCCCGATGGTATGCGTACGGTCTTTTTTGAGTTGAATGGTCAACCTAGAGATGTCAATGTTCGCGATCTGTCACTGCAGTCGGAAAAGCCTTCAGCACGTAAAGCCGACAGCGGCAATCAATGCCATATTGGCGCCCCAACACCGGGCTTGATTACAGGCATGTTTGTAGTTGCAGGGGATGAAGTGGAACCCAATGACAAGTTACTGACACTGGAAGCCATGAAGATGCAAAGTACGATCTACGCTCCCCACGCTGGACGCATCAGTGAAATCCTTACTTCGGCAGGTGCCCAGGTTGATTCCAAGGATCTGCTCCTTGTTATGGAGAAATAATTGCTGGTTACTCTGATCGAAAAGCAATGACCGGGTCACACCCTGTCTGGGGGCATAAGAAGCCAACCTCAATAACTTCAGCATTTACTCGAGCTGCCTGGCTGTTTCTTGGCTACCTTGTCGCTGTGATCCTGTTTGGAGCCTGGGTCAGGATCAGTCACTCAGGGGCCGGCTGTGGTAGCAGTTGGCCGACATGCCATGGCGAGATTGTTCCGAGCTTGCCTTCGACTGCAACTGTCATTGAGTTCACCCATCGGCTAAGCAGCGGTTTATGCGGCATTTTTGGTCTGGTGATGCTGGGATGGGCCTGGAGACGATTCCAGACGGGCCAGGTATTTCGTTTGATAGCGCTGACACTGTTGTTCATTGTGTTCGAAGGAGCGATAGGTGCAGGACTTGTACTGGGTGAGCTTGTTGTCGATGACGATTCAGTTGCCCGGGCAATAGTCATTGCACTGCACTTGATCAACACGCTTGCACTGACAGCCTGTGCTGCACTGGCAGCCTGGCATTCCCAGACCTCACTCCGGGGAGTTTTCATAACTCGGCGACGCTTGGCATTTGTCGTCGGTCTTGCTCTGGTTGTCGTGACAGTTATGAGCGGTGCTGTCACTGCTCTTGGTGATACTCTGTTCCCAATAGAAGTCACGACCGGGACAGGACTATTCGCCCAAATCCGTGACGATCTTTCTGCTGGCAATCATTTTCTGGTTCGGTTGCGAGTCCTGCACCCCCTGATGGCTATTGTCATGGCGGCCTACATGCTATGGCTTCTTCTTTCGGAGGCGACTACGAATCGCTGGGCTTCCGTAGCCCTGTACCTGATCGTATTTGAGGTTGTCATAGGATTCCTGAATATCGGACTGGCTGCACCTGCATTGCTGCAAATCATTCATTTACTCATAGCCCAAGCCTTCTGGGTTTCAATCGTGCTGACCTTTACATCATCGGGCCGAGACGAAACAGATCTCAGGAATAGCCACGATGGGGGAAAACGGAATACTTCTGTTTAAAAAACAGGGTGCAGCCCAATAACAATAATTGTTATTTCATGAGAATTAATACTAAACAGAAGCAATGGAGAACAGGGCTATGCACTTAGCTCCCGTAGACGCTATATGTTGTGGTTGGGGATAGGTGCTTTAGGCCCGTTGCCGCGTGTGGCAGAGTCCGGAATCTTGGTACCCGTGACCGTCGACGGACATGGGGCCGGGGCCGTTGCGACTGCTTGCTGGAGCAGCCTGTAGAAGAGCTGGCCCTGTGACCGCGAATTCCGGCGGTTGAATCGGAAGGTGAACTCGTCCAAGTAGTAATCGAGGTACTTGTGAGTGACCGCGCCTTGGTGCGTGCCTAGCAGCCACCGCTTCAGAAGCGAAGCTACACGACGCACACGTGGGGAGTCAGAATCGATCCTGTCCGGGTCCCCTCCCTTCACCGAAGCTTCGTGGAGGTAGCCGAGGGCCTGCAGCTTGGAATAGCTGCGCCAGCCATCCGTGCGCACGATGCTGCCGGGTTCGACCGCCTCGAGGATGAACGTTTCCAGGCTGGCGGCCGAATCGTCGGGCACGCGCTTGAACCGGACGCGCCCGACCCCGGCTCCGGTCTCCTCCGCAGTCACCGCGACCAAGGCCTTCTTGTCAAGCTTCCGTCCCGGTGCCCCGCTTGCCTTGCCGCCAACGTAGATTTCGTCCACTTCAACCAACTCGTCCAGCCGGTCCCGTCCCGGACGCACCATGGCACGTCGCAGCTTGTGCAGCCAGGTCAACGCAGTCTTGTATTGCCCCAAGCCCAGGATCCGCTGCAGTCCCAGTGCGCTGGCGCCGTTCTCCTGCGCCGTCACCCACCAGACCGCCCTGAACCACAGCGTCAGCGACATGCGTGTCTTCTGGAAGATCGTCCCAGCCATTAGCGAGCCCTGATGGCCGCACTTGGAGTAGGTCAAGCGATTCCGCGTAGTGGTCCATACGGCACTGCTATCGCAACGCGAGCAAGCGAACCCATCAGGCCAGCGCAGCTGAAACAACTACTTTCGGCACGCCTGCTCGGTCGCGAACCGTGCCTCAAGCTCGGTGAGTGTCCGAGGGTAATCTTCGCCCACGACCTCGACTACAGCATATTGTGGGTACGGGAGTAAAATACATAGCCCTGATGGAGAATTATGTTACTTCAATGATGTTCTCAAACGGATTGGGCTTATTTCGGTGATCCATACAAGTGTCCCGAAACTTGTCCCTTGACTGGCAATTCTTTACGAAGTTGGACAATCCCAATGATGGTTCTGTAGATCAGCAGAGCTCTTGAGCTGGGGGATCGGATTAAACTCACCGGGAATGGAATCGCTACAATTGACAACAATGATGATACGAATTTTCCGGGCTTTAACCTGCTTGATTTTTTACAGTTGTGGCCCGATGGCTGACCCGGTTCTCGACGGTCCTTACCAGGTTCCTGCAGGCTTTGTTGTTGAAGCAGCTGCGGATGCCGAACAGGTTGGATCCCTGATCCAGGTGACATTTGATGCGATGGGTAGGCCAGTTGTCTCCAAGGAGCGCAGTCACCCGACAAGATTGCTGGACAATGATGGCGACGGTTTCTTCGAGTCCCAGCAAGTGGTCAGTGAAGAGGTCGAGAACTGTCAGGGGATCTGGTTTGACGGCTCCACTTTGTATGCCAACTGCACCAATCCCGACGATGGAGAAGCCTGTATGTTCCGGTTGCCGGATGAGGATAGTGATGGTGTTGCGGATTCCAGGGAAATCATCGTGCAGTACACAGGGCGTATTGGGGAGCATGGCCCGCATGACATCCGGCGAAGCCCGGATGGTGGCATCACAGTACTTCTTGGGAACCACACCTTTATCCCAGAGGGACGCATTGCAGAGGATTCACCCCTGCGTCGTTATCGTGAGTCCCAGTTGTTGCCCCGTTACATGGATGCCAGGGGCCATGCTGTCGGTCGCAAGGCTCCTGGTGGTGCACTGTTCCGTATCAATGATGGGGGAGAAACATTTTCCCTGCTGTTTGGTGGCTTCCGCAATCCGTACAACCATGCCTACAACTACGACGGAGAAGCTTTTACTTTTGATTCGGACATGGAGTGGGATATTAACCTCCCCTGGTACCGCGATGTACGTTCTGTACATGGTGTTCCATCAGCTGACTACGGATGGCGTACTGGATCAGGCAAGTTCCCTCCGTACTACCTGGATTCCCTGCCACCTGTAGATGATCTTGGGCGAGGTTCACCTGTCGGGGTTGATTTCTACCAGAGCTACGCCTACCCGGCCAGGTACTTTGACTCGTTCCTGCAAGGAGACTGGTCACGAGGACGAGTAGTTATGTCAAGGCTTCAGCGGTCTGGAGCAACCTACCAACTGGCTGAACCAGCAACTGATTTCATTTATGGCGAACCCCTGAACGTGACTGACCTCGAAGTTGGTCCTGATGGCTTGGTGTACTTCACGATGGGAGGCCGTCAGACGCAGGGTGGTTTTTACAGGGTGGTTTACAAGGGGCACCATGCGAACCTGGATCGTCTACCCGAGACAGGCATCCTTTCTATTGTCAGGCAACCGCAGCCTCTGTCTGCATTCAGCCACGCTTACTTTCAGTCCACAAAGGATGAGATGGGCGATGCATGGGCTGCTGAACTCCAAGCCCTGGTGCAGGATGAGACCGCAGAAACATCTGACCGGGCACAAGCATTACACCTTTTGCAGCGCTATGGTCCGAAGCCTGATGCCGTTCTGATTCGCTCGGCATTTGAAGCGGTGGATGCTCCTTTACGGGCAGCTGCAATTTATGTCGTCGGTCAACATGGCAGTAACCGCGCCAAAACAATTGCAGCGGAAGCACTACAGGATACGGACCCACTCGTACGTCGGCGCGCGGCTGAAGCCCTCATGCGAATGGGGGATCCGGGATTTGCCGAGACTGCTGATCTTTATTCACTTTTGGATGATGAGGATCGTTATGTGCGCTGGGCAGGGCGGATTGCCATTGAGGAACTCCCACGTGAGGAATGGAAAGATCTGGTTATTGAGGAGAAGAATGCGCTTTCAGTGACGGTTGGGATGCTTGCACTTGTTCGCACATCTTCAAAGGCTATTGAGCTTGAGGCTGTATTTGAAAAAACACTCTCAATGCTTCGTAGTGACAGTCTTGCTGCTGAAGAGGAACTGTCCTTGTTGCGAGTATTCCACCTCGCCTGTCTAGAGATTGAAAGTGGCTGCAGGCAGAGTCTGCGGGACCAGCTCTATGAGATCGTGGCACCACGGTTCCCTGCAGAAGAGGAACACCTGAATCGTGAGTATGCCCGGACAATGGCCTACACAAACCGGCCCGAGGCAATCCAAAGCATCCTGGCACAGCTACCGGCAGGAGATGAAAACCAGCAGTTGCAGATCCATTACATCTACTGCCTGCGGGAGATCAAGCAGGGATGGACAGCAGAACAGAAGCAGACCTTGCTGGGCTGGTTCCGGAAGTCGAAGGACTGGCGAGGGGGTGCAAGCTTCGCTGGTTTCCTGAATCGATTGTTCGAGTCATCTCTGGAGTTTTACAGCAAGCAGGAAAGGGCAGCTGCCTATGCAGCGATTCCCGAGTATGCTCCAATCGAAGACGAGGCGTTGCTGGCCAGCTTGCGCAACCGTGGGGACCATATCCAGCCAAACGTATTCGCCCGCAAGCGTGGAAGCGAGCTTTACAGCGAGCAGGAAATCTTCGAGTACATGATGTATGACCCCATGACTACAATTGCGCAGAGTGCAAGCGGTCTTGAGATCTTTGAGGAAGCTTGTTCGCAGTGCCACCGCTATGGAGATATTGGCGAGGATTACGGTCCGGACCTGACGACCATTGCCAATCGTTTCAGTCGTCGAGACTTGCTGGAAGCAACGTTGTGGCCATCCAGGACAATATCGGACCAGTACACCGCCTGGCGTATTGAGACCAAGGACGATGTTTATTCCGCAATGATTCTGGAGGAAGACGATGAGAAGGTCACGGTACTCATTCCTGATCTTGATCGCCCGGTCTCGATTGATCGCTCAAACATTGTTGATATGCGTGAATCCGAAATCTCGATCATGCCTGAGAGTTTGCTGGACCCATACGACATGCGAAGGTCTGCGGGGCTCTTCCGGCTGCTTGAGGAAGGCAAGTCGGCCCAAAGCGGCAGTGATTAGATTCAGCTTCAGTTGAATACCCTATAGGCCGTAGTGGCCAACTTCCAGGACGCGGGAAGCAATTCTGTTCCGTGCAACTGGGATATCAGTTGGTAGTGCATGGACCAGCTTTAAGAAGGTTGCATGTGAGGTTGCCAGTTCCGGCCCGCTTGAACAAGCACCCAGTACCAAATCACCTTGCTCACGTATTGTGTTCATGGTTTGGTGAATGATAACAGTGACCAGGTCGTCTGCAAAATCACGATGGGCAGTGGTGCTTAGCTTCTGAGCTCGTAGCATGGCTGATTCCGCTGCATAGACGGCAATGACCATCTCAGCCAATGCAGCAGCGATCTGCTGTTGTTGCTCAAGCTCTGAACCGAATCGCTGGTAGGCCACTCCAGCCATCATCAGGGTGCCTTTCCTGGCACGATACAGTAGCACAGGGTGTGCCGTGTTGCTGTGTCCATTTGATGGTGTATCAACGGGTTCAGCTGAGGATTGAGATTGTAACTGAAGGATTGCTCCCATTAAATCCAGCCGCCCTTGGGCTGTTCTTTTGAGCAGCATTCCTGTAATCAACAGTCGATTGATCTCATTGGTTCCCTCAAAGATGCGATTGATCCGAGAGTCGCGATAAACACGTTCAACGCTATAGTCCTGATGGTAACCATATCCACCATGGATTTGCACTGCTTCGTCTGCAATGCTGTCTAGAGATTCGGACAGGTAAACCTTTGCAATTGAGCATTCGACAGCATATTCCTCAATAGCCTGCAACATTGTTCCTGCCGCATCAGGCTGCTCCCATGAAAAATCACCCAGTAGGGCATCAATCATCCCTGAAGTTCGGTAGACCAGGGATTCACCGGCAAATGTCAGTGCCACCATATCCGCCAGTTTCTGGCGGATTGCACCGAAATTAGCAATTGGCTGCCCGAAAGCTTTACGTTGCAAGGCGTAGCTGACAGACTCTGCTATCAGGTTCTTGGCACCGCCAACACAGGCTGTACCGAGTTTCAGACGACCTATGTTGAGTACGTTGAATGCTATTATGTGACCACGACCAATCTCTCCGAGTACGTTTTCAACAGGTACGTGGACATCGTCAAGATAAAGTGCCGTTGTTGAACTGCCCCGGATCCCCATCTTGTGCTCTTCGTTTCCTGGCTTGACCCCCTCATATGAGCGTTCCACCAGGAAGGCGGTGAACTTTATACCGTCCACCTTTGCAAAGACTGTGAACAGGTCAGCCCAGTCACCGTTTGAGATCCACATTTTCTGACCATTCAGTACATAGTTCTTGCCATCAGGTGTCAGCTCTGCTCGTGTCAGTGATGCCAGTGCATCACTGCCGGCTTGTGGTTCGCTCAGGCAATAGGCTGCTATCAGCTCTGCTCGAATCAGTCGTGGAAGGTAGTGCTGCTTCTGCTGTTCAGTACCAAAATAAACAATCGGAAGCGTGCCGATTCCACATTGTGCACCGTAAGTGGTTGAGAATGATGCATAGCTACCAACGCATTCACTGACGAGCATCTGAGTCGTAATATCCATCTCAAGTCCACCATAAGACTCAGGGACCAGAATCCCGAGCAGCCCCAGTTCAGCTGATTTCTGAATCAGTTCCAGTGCCAGACCTTCCTGCTTCTGTTCAAATTCTGCAATTCGGGGAATAACCTCCCCGTTCATGAATTCCTTGGCGGTCGTGAAGACCTGGTGCTGCATCTCGGAAAAATCCTCGGGAGTGAGAACTTGTCCGGCTACAGATTCCTTGATTAGGAAGCTGCCTCCTTGAGGTGCTGCGATGTCAGTTGCAACGTCTTCGACTGTAGTGTTCATGTTAATACCTCTCCTCAGTATGTCTAACCAAAGAAATAGCTGGGAGCGAATATATCACGATATACGCGGGTACTTTGACTGTGGCCTACAGCGGGGAAGGTATCTTGCTTTTCCAGCAGTTCAATTGCAGTATGTATTTACTGCTGCAGGCCAAGTGCATAGGCTTCCAGTGCGATCTGCTTCTGAATATTGAATGGTTGCAGGACTTCGAGTTCTTCCAGTGCAACAAGGGCTTTCTCAAACCATTGGTAACTGATAAGTGGAGCCAATTCCATTAATTCCTTGTCGATGTCCTGATGTGTCAATCCTTGCATGATCCCGACATGCAGGTGCAACAGGTCTCGAAGCAGGGAAGCAACCATTGGAGCCAGGCGGTCGATACCATCGGACTGTTTGCGACCGATGGATTCCATGGTTTTAACAAGGTGGGCAAACTCTCCTTGAGACAGTGCTGTTTTTATGAGGGTAAGCATCGACTTCCTGCTTTGCTGGAATTTGTTGCAATCCATTGCTACGGCAACACCGGGACTCCCCTGGGCCCAGAATTTAATTTGATCCTTGGATATTTCCGGGATTTCATGCCGATTTGCCAGAAAATACTGCATCTCCTCGTCTTCCAATGGGCCGAAGTAAAAGGGAATGGTGCGCGAGCGGATTGTGGCAGGCAACAGATAGGGATGTTCTGTCGTCAGTATGATTGTGATCCCATCCGCAGGCTCTTCAATGGTCTTCAGTAATGCATTGGCTGCTTCCACTTTGGCTCGGTCCACATGATCCAGCAGAAATATTCTTCTTCGGACGACAGATGGGCCGTAATGTGCTGCATTGCTCAACATTCTGGCCTGCTCAATATTGATTATGTGCATTGGGCCATCGGGAGGGAAGATCAGGAAATCGGGATGTGTCGAGATAACCAGTGGGCTTTCAGCACGTTTTGCAGGTGCAAGTTCAAGTCGATCTGCAAGTTGCTTCTGAAACGACTTCAGGCTCAGGTCAGCTACCAGCATGTTCTGGCAAGGTGAACAATCACCACAAGGCTTGCCAGGACCGTTGACACAGTTTATGCCTGCTGCTAGATGCCGTGCAAGCGTCGCTTTACCAACCCCTTCAGGACCGGCAAGGAGAATGCTCTGTGGTAAACGGTCTTCAGAGACCATGCGCCACAGCATGTCTGTAATACGCTTGTGGCCAATGAATTCTGGTGCCGACATAACTGGGTGGCTGCAGGTCCAGCCAAGTATCCATCAATTTTCGCACGGTAGGCTGACATTCATTATTTGCTGCCGGAACAGCCGAAAGGAGTTATGCAATCGCCTTTGAGTTAATAGTCATTCGAGGGCTGCTCCCGACTCCATTTTGAGATTTTTGGCAAAACGATGTTTTGAATCTGTCCGGCAACGTCTTCAATCGACCCATCTGCCTCGACCCGCAGCACCCGGCTAGGTTCCGAGTCGTGGATGGCTGCATAGCCTGCACGAACGCGCAGGAAAAACTCAAGCGTTTCGGACTCCATGCGACCTTCATCTCTTTCTGCTGTGTCATTTCTCTTCCTGGCACGGTGCAGAGAAGTCTCCGGCTCAATGTCAAGCCACAGTGTCAGGTCAGGTCTCAGAGCTTTACATACAATAGTGTCAATCTGTCGTACCAGCTTGTCACCCAGACCTCGTCCATACCCCTGGTAGGCAATCGTTGCATCTGTAAAGCGGTCACAGAGTACAACCTTGTTGTCAGACAGGGCAGGCAGGATCACTTCTTCAAGGTTCTGGCAGCGAGAGGCAAAGTACAGGAGCAACTCGGAAACAGGACGTATTTCTGTATTTGCAGAGTCCAGCAGTAATGAGCGGATCCCCTGCCCGAGGCCAGTCCCACCGGGTTCCTGAGCGATCAGGATCTCAACCCCTTCCTGGCGCAGTCTTTGGGCTAGAAGCTGGAGCTGTGTACTCTTGCCACATCCATCCAGGCCTTCAAAACTAATGAATAATCCAGGACCCGCCAAGCTGCAAGTATAACCACCTGATGCCGGAATACTCATGCAGCACAAGCAAGTGTCTGCTTGACTTTTAAGCCACCGTCATCTCCAACCTGGAACAACGTAAAGTCAGCAGCCTGTCCTGCTTCAAGATAACAACTACGGTCACTCAACCCCATAGCCTTGGCAGGGTTGGTAGTAGCAAGTTGAGTTGCTTCAAACAGGGAGATACCAGTCATCCGCATCACAGTTTCAACGCCACGATCCATGCTAAGTGCAGAACCCGCCAGTCGTCGGCTGCTTGTCAACTCGACACGTTGCTCAGGGAGTAACTCGACTTGCTGTTCCCCAATCTGGTAGATACCAGGAGGGCAATGTGCAGGCGCTACAGCATCCGTGACGAGAAATGAAAGCGCGAGTCCCTTGGCTCTAAGGGCTACTTTTACAAATGATGTTGGCAAGTGAATGCCATCAATAATCAAACCTGCAAACAAGGAGTCTGCTGCCATCTGGTTCATGATGTAGTTCTCGTGTCTCGGCAGGCTGGCATGAGCTCCATTGCCAAGGTGTGTGCTCATCGTTGCACCGGCCGCAATTGCATCCGCAATCTGCGCCCCGGAGGCATTGGTATGCCCAATCGAAACCACGACACCTTCTCTTGCCATGTACTCAATGACTTCGGCTGACTCCAGGTACTCAGGACTCAAGGTCAGTAGCCTGATATTGCCCTCTGCTGCATCCTGCAATCGATTGAATTCTTCGATGCTGGGTGCCCGGACGTGATCTACGGGGTGAGCCCCGCGGGGTCCATCATGTGGTGAGATCCAAGGTCCTTCGACATGGAAGCCCAGCATTGCACCTCCTTCAGACAGAGAATTCCTGGCAGCAGCCAGGTTGTGCAGGGACCCGGACATGTCTGCAAACGAACCTGTGATTACAGTCGGGTAGATGCGGGCAACCCCTGTGGAGCGCTGCACTTCAATGGAACGTGCGATTTCTTCTGTTGATGTCTGGGGGTCGTTGTAGTCTACGCCTGCAAAGCCATTGACTTGTAAATCAATCCAGCCCGGGGAAATAAAACACTCAACTGGTCCAGCAGCCTGGCCTACTCGTTGAATAATACCATCTTCTATTTCAATATCCAGTGACTGGGCGGTTCCGGGGTGAATGCCAGTGACTCTCATCGTGACTTATACTACCTAACCCCACCACAATTCACATTGCATTGGCGGGTGAACGATATATGTTGAGACTTTTGAATCGCCCTGGGAAGAACCCTGTAAGGGTGTTCCCGAGGCGATCCCTGGTTAACGATTCCCTATCAGAAGGAATATCTCAAGCTCAGCTGCAAGTTCCTGTTGGAACTCTTGGAAGTCACCTTGCCGAAAGTGGAGCTGGTTGGGTTTGTACCGACTCTACCGAAGTTCGGGTGGTTCGGGAAGTTGAACATTTCGCAACGCAAACTCACAGTTTGTCCTTCTGTAACTACAAAATCCTTGAAGATGCCAAGATTCCAGCTTTGGGTGCTGGGTTCACGGATATACTGATTCCTGTTCTGGCTGGTTGAAAACGTACCAGCTCTAGGTTGTGAAAAGAGATCTGAGCCATCAGAAGCCGTCGTACGGAAGTAGTAGATGCTGTCACTGCGTCCTTGCGAAAACCCCCTTTCGCCACGTGGCAGAATCGGATCTGCACTGACTTCCCAAGGTTGAAACGTGCTGGTCCCGATCCCTGCATAATCGCTATTACGGCCAATAGTCCGCGGGCGCCCGGTCTGATACTGCATCACACCGGAGATGGTCCAGCCTCCCACCAGGCCCTTCATGATGCTGTTGCTTGAATTTCTGAGGAATGGAATCTCGTATACCCAGTTCACAACGAGTGCGTTTCCTATGTCGTAGTCTGACGGCCCCCAAAAGTTGGCGTCATTGTAGCTGTCCCAGACTTGGTCACGACGATGGTCAGCATTGTCGTTTGATGATTGGTATGTATAGGCTACCCCGAAGCTGAGTCCGTCACTGAAACGACGGGTCAGGTTGAATTGCAAGCCATTGTACTCGGAGCGGGATGCATTCTCACCCAGGACAATATTTGCAAAGCCCTTGTAAGGACGCAGGTAGTTAGGATTCAATCCGGAGTTTTCTGGGCGTTGCAAAGTACCCACTGGAAGCTGGTTGATGTCGCGGGATCGCTCCATATGTGTAGCAGTACGTCCTACGTAACCTACTTCAAGCAATGTGTTGAATCCGACTTCTTGCTGGAAGGTGATATTCCACATGTAAGAAGAGGGGATTCTGTACACAGGATCCTGTGTCATGAAGAACTGCGGGAACCCGGTTGCTTCCCCAGCACCTGGATTGTCGGCAAGACCTGTTGAGACCGAAACCATGGGCTGGAATGGTGGATTGCCACCCAGAAACACATTGTCAGCGACTCCCGGGCGTGCCAGGTAACGTCCGAGCCCAGTCCTGATCACCGAACGATCATTGATCTTGTAAGCGGCACCGAAACGGGGCTGGAATTCTGTGGTGGATACTTTGCCCCAGTATTTGTTGCCGCCAGTGAAGAGGTGGTCAAATTCTCCAGTGTCGGCAATTCCAACACGGCCATAAGCTGCATCGGTCCAGCCCTTGCCTGGAATCCGAACGCCGTTATAGCGGTCACCACTGATCACGTTGCCTGTCGCAGGATCAAGAACAGCGGCTTGGGCAGCATTGTAGCTGTCTGGATCGAACACTGCCATGTTGCGCCAAAGACTGTAAAAGTAAGGCGTCATGATCGAATAGCGGATACCCATCTCAATACGCAGGTTTGAGGTGGCTTTCCACGAATCCTGCAGGAAGAACTCACCCATTTCGGAACGATAGGGTGTATAGGCACGCTGTCCGATTTCTGCGTAAGTCGTAAACAGACCCAAGGCAGCATTTGCTACTGCAACTCCGGATGAAGGAGCACCGAGCCTTCTGTCATCGAATACGAACCGGCCGTTCTGGTTGTTCGTTCCTCCCGGAACACCGGAAACATTAATCTGGTCAAAGTCATTCTGTCCAGCACGCTCGAAACGGCCACCGAACTTCAATGAATGATTGCCTATGAGGCGGGTTATGTTGTTTGAAAGCTGATAGATGGGACCGGATGAAAAGGCAGGGTATGGTCCACCATCAACTCGTCCCATGTTCTGGATTTGTATGGTTGGAATCTTGATTGGGATCTCTTTCCGTTCAGGATAGATATAGGGATAGTTGATCCCGTATGTATTGCGATCAAGACGGCTGGTAATTGGGACTTCAAGGTAGACCGTGTCATAACTGACTGAGGCCAGGAACTCGTTAATCAACCGCGGGGAGACCGTCCAGATGTAGTTTAGGGTGTAAGTCGCGTTGGGGCGATCAATAGTGCGTATTGCACGATCGGTTCCACCACGGAAAGCTTCTGGCTCAAAGTAGTTGTAGTTTTGCCAACGAAACCTCAGGTTCTGTTTGTCTGACAGGTTGTAATCAATAGAAAGCGTATCCTTGCGCTGGCTGGCGGGTTGTGGTCGGGTCTGGATGAAGTTGTTGGTTCCTTGCAGGAATCCTGCAACCGGGTCAGGGTAAGCAGCCAGAAATCCCCTGCCATTGGGGCTCATACTAGCCATCGGGATCATGTTATTCACAAAGGCTGTGCCTGTATCCGGATTAACGATTTCACGTCTACGGCCAAAGAGACTGTTATCAGGCGAGAGCAATTCCGAAAAATCACCGTTGCGCATGGGCAGAGTAGGCACTGTAATAATTGAGGTTCTCTCGCGTCTACGCTCTACCCACTCTTGGCTCCAGAGCCAGAACATCTTGCTGCGGCTTCTATTGAAACCCGGAAGTACGACAGGCCCTGAAAGCACATAGCCAAACTGGTTGAATCTTTCAGCTTGGCGCTCCTGATTGGCCCGATTCCTGGACCACGTGTTTGCATCCAGGGTATTGTTTCGGAAGTACTCGTAAACACTGCCATGAAAATCAGAGGCACCACTCTTGGTGACAAATCGGATCTGACCAGCCATGCCACGGCCGTATTCTGCGTTGTAGTTTGCCGTGAGAACCTGGATTTCCTGCACTGTCTCAAGGTCTGCAGTGCCGATACTGGTACCGTTTGAACGGGTCCTCATGTTAACAGCACCATCAAAGGAAATGATGTTGTCTTGACTGCGTGAACCATTGATTGACATGCCGCCACTGGTCAGGCCAAAGCTGAAGCGGCCGATTGAACCAGTTGATGTCACTCCCGGTTTCAGCAGTGCTAGAAACAGTGGGTTGCGGCCGTTCAGGACAATGCTCTTGATCTGCTTTTCCTCAACCAGGCGCCCGACAGTTGCGGTTTCCGACTGCAACTGGATGGCTTGGGATACAACTTCGATGGATTCAGTCACCTCACCCAGTTCAAGCTGCAGGTCAACCTGCATGGAGATGTTCGAATCCAGTTTGTTCTGGGTGCTCAGAGTCCGTTTGAAACCCTCGGATTCTGCTGTGACCGTGTAGTATCCAGGTGGCAGAGCCAGAGCAGCAAAGTATCCGGATTCATTGGTCTGGACCTGTCTTGCGAGTTGGGTTGCCTCGTTGGTGATCGTGACGGCAGCTCCAGGAATCACGGCATCGGTCGAATCCCGAACGAAACCGGAGATCTGGGCTGTGTCTGCTTGTCCGAACATACCGGGGACAAGCAGCCCCAGTAGCAACAGACTAGTTAGACTGCGAACAATAATATCTAATTTCATGAAATATCCCTCCTGATTTCCCCATGTTATCAATCTCCCCCACTGAGAAACCTGATCTAGTTTACAAAATCACCCTAATTTCAACAAAATTTTTGTTGGACAATTTAGTCAAACTAAGTTTACATCAGCACCATCCTCAAGGGAGTTGGCTTGGTTGTAGTTACGCATGTAGGGTATTGAGAGTTTCAAAGTAGTGACAACAGAAGAAGCGCTGGGTTGGAATCTCATGCTGTCTGTGAGAGATGTTCAACAGAGCAGGTGTTGTTCGATTGCAAGACGATTACACCCCCTTGTTAGGGCAATGGCATTCGTTTAACGGCCAAACAGCATTCGTTTAAGGGTTCAAGGGGAATTCCGGCGCAGCGGGCCGGTTTTTCGCGCTTCAGGCTGTGGTTGCAGTTGCGGTTGCCTTGCTGGACCTCCATTTGCTGGCGGGTTTCCGGGAGAGGCGCGGGAAGGAGCGGTTCGGGCGCTGTCGCTGGCGGCACGCGGCGATGCCGGCGAGGATCCGTTCGACGGTCTTGCCCAGCATGGCGGCGTGCTCCAGGAACAGCCCTTCCAGGTGCCGCGCCACGGTGCGCAGGCTGCTCTTGAAGTTCGCCTGCATCGCCGGCTGGCCCGGGTCGGCCCGGAAGCTCTCCTCGCTGCGGTTGGTGAACAGCCGGGCCAGGGCGATCAGGCTGAAGTGGGCGAACAGCTCCTGCTGGACCGTGCGCTCGGTCTGGCCGTGGAACTCCTCCACCGTCAGCAGTTGCTTGGAAATCTTGTACAGCTCCTCGATGCTCCAGCGGCCGTGGTACAGGTCGGCGAGGTCCCGCACGCTGTAGCGCTGCCAGCGCGCTGCCGGTCCAGCAGGGTGGTGGCGAGGGTGTAGGTGGTTGTGCCGACGGTGTACTTGATGAGGCGCACCCGGCAGGGCTGGAAGGCGGCCTGCGGGCGCTGGCGCAGTACGTCGGCGCTGGGCGTGACGGTGACCGTGTGATCGGTGCGGTCGCCGAGGATGAAGTCGCGGAACAGGGCGGAGGCGTTCCGCTGGAGGCGGAAGACGGCCTGCAGGCGGCGTTCGGCGTGGGCGTGCAGCAGCTGGAAGGAGTAGTAACCGCGGTCGTAGACGACGACATCGCCGGGGGCGAGCGCCCGGAGGTGGGCCAGGGCCGCCAGGCGCTCGTTGCCATGGGCGAGCAGGTCGAAGTCGACCGGGATGCGGGAGCGCAGCTGGTAGAGGCAGCTGAGCAGGCCCTGCGGGTAGTGGGCGTTCGATGAGGGCGTGCGGTAGCCCTCTTGGGCCAGCGGGCGGGGCAGGTTCAGCTTCGAGCCGTCGACGGCGAAGATCCGGTGGCCGTGCCACAGTTGGCCAGCCGTCTCCCGCGGGGCTTGCTCGAGAATCGCCCGGTGGATACGCCGGAACACGTCGGCGTGAATCTTGGCGCGGGCCACGCAGATTGACGAGGCCGATACCGGCTGAGGCTGCGGCAGCGCGACCCCCAGCCGGCGGCACTGCTCCCACAGCTCGGCCAGGGTCAGGGCATAGCCCTGGCGGTCGGGCGCGAACACCAGCCGGAAGACGAACAGCACCACCAACAGGGTGTTGAGGACCCGCTGCCGCTGCTGCCACTGCCGGTCGTACTCGCCCGCCACGCGCACCACCGTGCCGATGATGCCCTGCCACAGCTGCACGAAGCGATCCTCGGCCTCCGGCTGCACCAGCTGGCGCGGCTTGGCCAGCGGGCCTGGCCTGGCCGCCGCGCCCGGCCCGTGCAGCAGGATCGTGCGCCAGTCGGGGTGCAGCGGGTAGACGTACACGCCCTTGGGTGTCTTGGCCGGTGCCGTTCCCCTGGCCTTGCGCCCCTTCGTCATGCCGAGGAACTGCCAGTTGGCCGCCCGGTAGCAGGTCGCCCGGTAGCGCTCCAGGTCAACGAAGGTCTCCACCAGCACCGGCCGGTAGCCGTGCCGCTGCTGCCAGTCCTGCGGCAGCTGCTGCAGCGCCAACCCCAGCGCCTTCGACGCCAGGAACTTGACCTGCACCCAGGGAAACAAAAGGAACCGGCTGTTGCTGATGACCAGGTCGAGGTGCTTGCGGTGCGCCTGGCCCTGCCAGCCGATCCAGGTGTCGCGGCACTCCAGGTTGCGGGTGGCGAAGCCGAACAGCAGGCAGCCGAGTTGGCGCCCGTGTCGGTCGAGCAGGAAGTAGCGCAGATGCGCGCCGATGGGCTGGCGGTAGCCCTGGGGATGGTAGCGCTCGACCCATTCGTTCCACTCCGCGACAGCCTCCCGCTCGGTCACCGCCTCCAGGGCTAGCGGCGTCAGCTCGGCGAGATCCTCGCGGAGAGGGGGCTGCGCGGTCCGCTCGCCCGGCGTGATCGGCCTCTGCGGGCCCCGCCCGGGCCTAGCGCTGCGGGCTGGCAGGGTCAGGATGCCGAGCCGCTCCAGCTCCTCAAGCAGGCGCGTCGCCAGATGAATGCGGTTGCTGCCCTTCGGCGTCTGCCAGCGCAGGTGCTCGCAGATGGTGTGGCCCAGCTCGGTGCGGCTCAGCTTCGGGAACAGCCCCACGGTCTCCTGGATGTCGGCGATCTGCCGCCGTGTCAGGCGCTTGCCGAAGAATGTCGTGGATTTAAGGTTCTCGATCAGCGGGTCCATCGGGTAGCTCCCAGTACTCCATACCTAGGGTGGCAAACTGGGGCGCAAAAGTCAAGCGCTTCGGCAGAAAAAATTGAGGGAGGCGTATCCTTTTGAAAATCAACAACCTATCGGTCCACCGACGAGCTATCTACCGGATTATCTATGCGAATGCCATTGCTTGTTAGGGGAGGATCAGGGCTTGCACAAAACCAGAACACGCCTGTTGTTCCACGCTAGAAGGATTTTGCCTTCATGAGAGTCGGTATAGTGACTGGCTTGGTTGCCTTTGTTGCGTTCGACACGAACTGTAGGGATATCCGTATTGTGGTACTGCTGGTGGCGTGCGGAAGAGGTATAGTGCTGCCTCATGTTAGAGTTCTGGCCACAGCAATGAGAATCGCCTTACTACTAGTCACCCTGGCAACCTCGTTGTGCATGGACAATGCCTACGGGGCTAAACCCCAGTATGTGAGAATTGACGCGGCCAACCTGCAAGAAGAAGTGATTGTGGCAGCCCCACACTCGGTGATGATCGCAGACCGTACCAGCCAGGTTGAGGTCTTACGAACTGTCCGCATAGACAAGCCTTTGACGTTGGTTGGTCTTAACATGCGGCTGGCGCCTGGATTGGCTGAGACTCCGATTCTCGAAGTTCTGTCCGAGAATGTCCGGATCTGGGACTTCATCCTTGAGGGTAATGGAGACTCAGCGACACAGGCTGAGCGCGCACCTCTTATTGTCTTGCGTCGTGGTCGCTTCGTGATCGAAAACGGTCAGACGAACAATAGCGCCAAGGATGGCATGATGATCACTCCCATTACGGAGTACGGCGACATTGAGCATGGAGTGATCCGGAATATTACGGCTCGCAACACGATTCGTGACACTGTCTCGATTGGAGGCCGTGGCAACGAGGGGCTTTATGTTCGACATCTTCTGGTCGAGAACATTCGCAGTTATGGTTCAGAGCTCCGAGGCCCTGTTGAAGTATCCGATGGTAGCGAGCACATCACAGTTCGTGACATTTACTCTGAGTCCAGCTTCTACGGTGTTGATATTCAGGATCACGGTCAACCGGGGATGGTCAATCGTCACATCGTCATTGACGGTGTACAAGTCAAGGATTGCGTGACCACGGTTCGTACGGCTAACAGGGACTTCGGGCATGATGGATTGGCCATCCGCAATGTCACTGGTGTCGACTGGAGAGAGCATGAACAGTGGAGTCCGTCGCATATCCGCAACACAAGCAACCTGGTACTTGAGAACATCAGGATCGACGGAAACCCGGAACTCCCCTCTCTGTTAATACAGAACAGTAACAACGTTTCGATCCGGAACGTGACAATTGTTAATGCCAGCCAGCCTGAGGCTGCGGTTGTTGTTGAGGATTCGGACAATGTCTTGCTCGACAACATTGTAATTGTGGGTGACAAGCAGCCAGGATACGGAATTGTCTATCGCATTAGGTCTGATGAACAATTCGGTGGTCTGCGGATTCGTAACGTCCTGGCACAGGATGTCGGGAAGAGTGGAATCTTGCTTGAGAATCTCAGCAAATCTGGCGGGCTGGACTCCTACTCAATCACTGGCAACCTCGCCTCTGTTGATGCCGACCTGCCAGCAAGGAGGCGGCTGGTTGAGGGCAATCTCTAACAACAGGGTTGTCCCTTGCCTGCGACTCAATGTTCTGCCCTGGATGTTTAACATGTTGGGAGTCTACGGATGCTCAAGGCTCGACTCCATGTGATGGCGTGAAGACCTGAGGGTTCCATTGTCCAGAGTGCCCACTTCCTTGAATACTGCAATGCTGAGAACCACCCCGCTTATCCTGCTTTGCCTGGTGGGTATTCTGTCTGCAGTCGACCAGCCCAATTTCGTCCTGATCTTTGTTGATGATCTCGGCTATGCCGACATCGGGCCTTTCGGATCGACTCTTCACCGCACACCGAACCTGGACCATATGGCAACTGAGGGAAGGAAGCTGACCAGCTTCTATGTATCGGCAAATGTCTGTACTCCATCTCGCAGCTCACTCATGACTGGGAGCTACCCACGACGTGTTGGCCTTGATGAGAACGAGGAGGGCCGTTGGGTGCTATTCCCTGGCAACCAGAAGGGGTTGCATCCAGATGAGATCACTATTGCCGAAGTCCTCAAGAAGGTTGGCTACAAGACTGCTTGTGTTGGTAAGTGGCACCTAGGCGACCAGCGCGAGTTCCTGCCCACTCATCAGGGCTTTGATTCATACTTCGGCATTCCGTTCTCGAACGACATGGGGCACGACTCATGACAGAAGCCGTACGACTACCCTCCGCTCCCTCTGCTTCGAATGGAGAATGTAATCGAGGAAGAACCGGACCAGAGATTAATCACAAAACGCTACACCGAAGAGGCACTGAAGTTCATTGAAGCTAACAAGGAAGACCCATTTTTCCTGTACATGGCTCACACGATGCCTCACTGGCCGCAGTACTCTTCAGAGCAGTTCGCAGGCAAGTCACAAAACGGCAAATGGGGTGATGCAGTTGAAGAGATTGACTGGTCGACTGGACAGATACTCAACAAGCTCAAGGAACTCGGCATTGACAACGATACGTTGGTCATCTTTACGTCGGACAACGGCGGAGCAACTCGGCACAGTGCAAGCAATATTCCACTCAAGGGTGGTAAAGGGTCGACGTGGGATGGTGGCCATCGTGTTTACTTTGTTGCACGCTGGCCTGGGAATGTTCCTGTAGGCACTGCAAGTGATGAAGTAACAATATCGGTTGACATCATGCCTACGTTTGCTGCACTTGCTGGCGGCTCAATGCCTTCTGATCGTTTGATTGATGGCAAGAATATCAACCCCCTGCTACTGAGTGAGAAACCCGAACCCACTCCGCATCTTGCCTATTACTACTACTTCATGAGCCGTCTCAATGCAGTTCGGAGTGGGCGCTGGAAGCTACATGTTGCGCGGATGAGCGACCGATATCCGTCTTTTCAGCCAAACCCGATCACGGAACTGTATGATCTTCAAGCTGACATTGGGGAAACCCGCAACGTCGCGGCTGAAAACCCCCGGAGTGTGGTGAGACTAAAGGCTCTCGCAGAAGTTGCCCGAGTGGACCTCGGTGATGGCAAGCGTGCTGGGGCGAATGTTCGACCGGCCGGACTTGTCGAGCAGGCTGTCACGCTTACATCAAACTGATCGGGACGCAGTGTGCGCAAGCCAATGGGCACTAGCAACTGATGAATACAGGCTCAAAACCAGAAGCTGACTGGAGATTTCAAAGACTGAACGTTAGATGGAGTGTTGTCGTGAGCATCAGTTGGTTTCATCTTCTGAATATCACGGCATTGCGTTGTTGTCCTTGTAGTTGTACTCGCGCCCTGGCCTGAATCCATCATGAGCAACATAGCCGGGACTCATTGGAAATGACTCTGAAAATATGGTCTGTATAACTTTCAGGGGAATGTGCCGTTAGATGATGCAACCAGTGCGAAGGAAATTATCATCTGCTCGGGCTTGCAAGGTAAAAGCTGAAATTAACTCTGACAATAATATGTACAACTCAGGAATCGTTCCGGTATCCAGAGTGGATCGGGAATTTGGGTTAACTCATGAGATCCCAGAAATCATGGAGAACACGTGGCGCAAGGCCAGAAGCATGTGCAGTAGTGTGGCAATGATCAAGTAGTGTATTGCTGGTCCTTGTGCAGGTCGATTATGGAATTAAAATCTTTGAATCTGTCAACATACGTCCTCCACATACAACATTTTGGTGAGCTGCCGATAAATGAACAACGGCTTGATAATGCTACAATTCTGGACGTTATTGCAGTTTTAAATTTCTGGACTTATGCGAACTATACTTGGCTGGATCAGCATTCCAATAGTCTTCATTCTGGGACTGTACTTCTTGGGAGTGGGTGTTCTTGGAATGATTGATGGGGGTGAGATGAATGTACCTCTCTTGCCCTTTGAAACAGATAATACAGCGAGATCAGTTTTGATCATGGGGATTGTCGTCATGTTCAGTGCCGTAATGGCGCAGAAGAACAGTACTATTGCGAGGCTACCTTTAATGCTCGTAGCTTTGGCAATGACTCTTGTTCTGGTCACTGCCTTCTTTCGATCTGACTACTTGTTTGCTGGTATGGATGGACTTAAACAGTATGGCTGGAATCTGCTTGGCTCTTTTCTACTGCTGCTGTGCACCTGGTTCAGGCTGCGCACTGTTAAAAAGACTGATGGCCTCGGTCTTTAGTACTTTTGCTGATTCTGTGAATCAACTCACAAGTGCAGTGTCTTCCTTCACCAGCTGCAGCGTAGTATTGTGAAATCGTGCAGTTGACAGAAGTTTTCGATCAGGTAGAGGAGGCTCTTTCATCTGGTGATGTGGATGCCGGATTTGAATTACTGATCGCACGCTTCCGTGAGGAAAGTGCCTATCCACTCATCTTTGAAGCTCGTTTGATGCGCAAGCGGCAGTTGCTGGGTATGCCACTCATCCAGACGCAGCCTTGGAGTGATCTGGATCCTGATCTGCAAGAAAAATATGAGCAGGCTACTATTGAAGCCGCTCGAGAAGTCGGGGAACTGTTCCTGAAAGACGGTCAAATCGGGCGTGCATGGCCATATTACAGGGCTATCGGCGAGAAGGATACCATCAGGAATGCCTTGGAAAAATGCACTGAGCAGGAAGCAGGTGAAGTCTTGGATGGCATCATCGAAGTGGCATATCACGAACAAGTCTATCCACGGAAGGGTTTTGAGTTAATCCTGAAGCATTACGGTATCTGCCGTGCCATCACGAATTTCTCCCAGTATCCTGCAGAACAGGGGCGCTCGGATTGTGCGCATCTATTATGCGAAACACTGCATTCCGAATTGGTTACGAACATCAAGTATGCAATTAGCCAACAAGAAGGCAGTACTCCCGATGAGGACGACCTTGCTGTCCTGGTGCAGGACCGGGACTGGCTTTTTGAGGGTAACGCCTATTACCTTGACACTTCACATGTATCTTCATTGGTGCAGATGGCACCATCAATTGAGCGAGCTGAAACACTCGAACTTCTGGTTGGACTGACAGAGTATGGCAAGCGGCTGGGTGAGATGTACCAGTTCCCTGGGAATCCTCCTTTTGAAAATGTCTTTGAAGACTATGGAATCTATGTCCGTACTGTGCTTGGCAGGGAAATTGAATCCGGACTGCAGCACTTTTGCAGGAAGATTGAAACCTGCGATGAAAATATAGCAGGTACAGCACCGGCCCAACTGCTTGTGAACCTGCTGGTAAGACTCGACCGTGCTGCTGAGGCGGCTGATGTTGCAAGTAAGCACCTCTCTGATGCAGACCCGCAATTCCTGAGTTGCCCTAACGTCTTGCAGCTCTGCCAGATGGCTGGTGACTATGGGCGATTGGCTGAAATATCCCGTCAGAGAAAAGACCTGCTGAGCTTTGCAGCGGCAACCATGCAAGACGGACTTATTGCTTCAACTAGTGCCTGAGGTATCCAGTACGATAGAAATGTGCTGTCACCAGAAGAACTTGAAGACCTTATAAAAGCCGTCGGCTCGCAGGCAATCCTGTCTCAAGATCACGACCTGATGCTGTATGAATTCGATGGCAGCATCGAAAAAAGTCGACCGGACTGTGTGATTTTTCCCAACAATACGGATCAGGTCGTAGAGATTGTCAAGATCGCAAAAAAGCACTCTTTGCCGATCGTTGGTCGTGGGGCAGGTACTGGTCTGAGTGGTGGCGTGATCCCCAAGTGCGGTGGGATCATGATCGGTTTTTCCAAGATGAACAAGATCCTGGAAATTGACTATGAGAATGAGTGTGCCGTTGTCCAGCCAGGGGTTGTCAATCTAGACATTACCCTGGCAGTACAGGGAGAGGGTTACTACTATGCGCCGGATCCCTCCTCTCAGAAAGCCTGCACGATCGGTGGCAATGTTGCTGAAAACGCCGGTGGTCCGCATACGCTGATCTATGGCGTAACAACCAATCATGTGCTGGGCATTGAGGCTGTCTTGACGGATGGCACCGTCGTGAACCTAGGTGGCAAGGAACAGGAACATCCTGGCTATGACCTGAAGGGTTTATTAACCGGCTCGGAAGGAACCATGGCCCTGATCACGAAAGTGATTGTCCGGTTGATGCGCAGTCCTGAATCGGTGGAAACCCTGCTTGCTGTCTATGAGAAAGCTGATGATGCTGCTTCTACGGTTGGTGAACTGACGGCTCGTGCAATTACACCTGCTGCTATCGAGATGCTTGATGGCGTCATGCTTCGCATGGTTGAAGAAGCTACGCATGCAGGGTATCCGATGGATGCAGAAGCTGTTTTGTTGATCGAACTGGAGGGGGTTCGGGAAGCTGTTACCGAGCAACTGGAACAGGTAAAGACAGTCTGTGAACAGTGTCATGCCCGCGAGGTACGTGTTGCGAAATCCGCAGGGGAACGTGCCCTGCTCTGGAAAGGCCGCAAGAATGCTTTTGGTGCCGTGGGGCGGGTCAGTCCAACCTATTATGTGCAGGACGGGGTAGTACCGCGCACACGCATTGCGGATACATTGCGCCATATCCATGAGGTTAGCGAGAAATACGGGTTGACCATCAGTAATATTTTCCATGCAGGGGATGGCAACATGCACCCGATCATCCTGTTTGATCCTCGCAGTGAGGATGAAACTGAACGGACACACAAGGCGGGCGAAGAAATCCTCAAGTACTGTATTGATGCAGGTGGAGCCATCACTGGTGAGCATGGCGTGGGAATGGAAAAGATTGAGTTGATGCCGCTGCTCTTTTCCGAAGACAGCCTGGATCGGATTAAGCGCCTGATGAATGTTTTCAATCCGGATGGGCGGTTGAATCCGGGCAAGATTCTCCCAACTGGCAAGGGCTGCCTTGAGATACGAATACCACCCACGCAACACCAGTCCGTTGTCTGGTGACCTCGAGGAATGACTGGATATCCATATGCGTTTTTTATTGCTGACCATTATTCTCTTCTCAGCTTGTAGTTTTGTTCCTGACTCTGATGAAGATGGGTTCAGTCCGGAACGGCTTGCATCGTACGTCCGCTTTCTCTCACTGGATAGCCTGGAAGGACGAGGTCTTGGAGGCCGGGGTGAAGTCCTGACAACCGAGTACCTGGCAAATCAACTCGCTGTGCTTGGGGTTCAAGCTGTGGGAGAGAACGGCAGTTACTTCCAGCAGGTCCCACTGGTTGGGGTAGAGACATTATCGACTTCAAAACTGTATCTTGCTGGAAAGTCAATATCCCTGCTGGATGAGTATGTAGGCAACAGTGAGCAGCAGATGGATCATGTTGAATTTGATGCGGAGCTCATCTTTGTTGGTCATGGCATCACGGCTCCGGAGTTTGACTGGGATGACTACAAGGATGTAGACATTCGTGACAAGATCCTGTTGTTGTTTACAAACGAACCCCCATCGGAGGATGACTCATTCTTTGGTGGAAGGGCACTGACCTACTACGGACGTTGGACTTTCAAGTACGAGGAAGCTGCCCGGCGTGGTGCTCTTGGAGTATTGATTGTTCATACGGATGAGACTGCTGGCTACTCATGGGATGTTGTGCGCAATTCATGGAGTGGTCCGCAGTTTTACGTCAAGAACCAACCAGATGTGCACAAACTTGCCCTGGCTGGCTGGTTACATTCCGGGTCTGCCCTGAAGTTGTTTCAAAAATCGTCAGCAACAAAAGACAAATCCCTTGATGAACTGGTTAACATGGCGAACAGCAAAGACTTCAAGCCAATGCCATTGGGCATTTCAGCAAATGGTGAACTGCAGACCTCAATCGAGCCTCTTGTAAGTCGCAACGTAGTGGCAATGTTCCCTGGCAGTGATCCTGAAGCTGGCAAGGAAGCGGTGCTCTATTCCGCACACTGGGATCACCTGGGCAAGATGGAGGGTGACTCGGTAGATGGCATTTACAACGGCGCTGTCGATAATGCGACTGGCTGTGCCGTGCTTCTGGAGATTGCCAGGGCATTCAGCAACTTGCCTGAAAAACCTGATCGTTCCGTGATGTTTGCATTTGTGGGGGCAGAGGAGAGTGGCCTGCTTGGTTCCGCATATTATGCAGAGAATCCGCTCATGGCAACCATGCCTCAAACTGCTGTGAACTTGAACTACGACGGACTGTATCCCTTTGGAGATACTAATGATTTTTCAATGCTCGGTTATGAGCGCACAACCCTGGAAGGGGTAGTTGCAGAGCTTGCGAAAAAGTTTGATGTGAGTCTGTCTCCGGATGCGCACCCGGAACAAGGCTACTACTATCGATCGGATCATTTCAGCTTTGCCAAGCATGGTGTGCCTGCATTTTCCCTGAAAACTGGTGCTGACTACATCGACCGTCCGGCAGGGTGGGGAGAGCAGAAGATCGATGACTATCGGGCAAACCATTACCATCAGCCTTCTGATGAATTCCAGGAAGACTGGAATTTTTCCGGCATCGCCAAACTGGCTCGATTCGGGTTTGAACTTGGCAGGCTTGTAGCCGAGCAGCAGGAACTGCCTGGTTGGAAACCGGGAGATGAATTTGCTGCTGCTCGTGAGCAGTAATGTCCATGATGAAACTGGATGCACCACTGAATCGAGTGACTTGTTCTGCAACAATCCAGTCCTTTGATTGGCTATAATTTTGTTGCTGCCTTTCTGCAGCATTTCTTGTAAAACAACTTGAGGAGAACCCTGATGAGCAGAATTTTTGTTGTCAGTTTGCTAACCATTGCACTTGCTGGCTTGTGCCTGGCTGACAGTCATGAGAAGCATGCCTACCAGAAAGCTGCCACGATACACGATCTTATGGAAGTGATGGTCAAGCCCTCCATGGACAAGATTCAGGCTATGAGTAAAGCAGGTGGTCCTGCGAACAAGGATGAATGGAAGGAAGCGAACAGCGCTGCTTCCTTGTTAGTGGAGGCGGCCCAACTCATCCGGATGGATGGTCGAATCAAGGATGACGTATGGAGCGATAGTTCCGAACGTGTTGTTGCTGCTGCCCGTGACATGATGATGGGTGCCTATCGAATGGATCCTGAAAGTTACAACGCAGCACTGAAAGCTACAGGGGCAGCATGCAAGTCCTGCCATGATGTCCACAAAAAGGACAAGAATTAGGATCAATTGGTCAAATACAATCTGACCATACACAGTTAACGAAAGATAACCGCAGCAATTGCTGCTTTTCTGGAAACTTGAGATTATAAACCCTGCAATTTGTTTGCAGGAAGCATAGTACACACCGTGCAACTCCTGTTACACGGTGTGAGAGATTCTTGTAGGTTCTAGCTGTAGTATTGGGCGTTGCGCTCAGTGAAATCAGACCACTCTTCCGGCAGGTCTTCTTCTGCAAAGATTGCCGAAACAGGGCAGACGGGCACACAAGCACCACAATCAATGCATTCCTCCGGGTCAATGTAGAGCAACTCTTCCGTTTCGAAATCGTCTTCGTCAGATTTTGGGTGAATGCAGTCCACCGGGCAAGAGTCTACGCAGGCTGTGTCCTTGGTCCCGATGCAAGGTTCCGCGATGATGTAAGTCATTGTTTCCAACTTCCCCCTTGGTTGAGTTTCTCAAGCATGTGAGCTGTGTGTCAAATCTTGGAATATCGGCCAATCAATCGGACAGACCTTAACTTCAAGATAGTTGATTTTAGCAAAGTCTGCACATGGAAATTTTGAGTATGTGCAGACTGTCCGTGGGTTGGTAGTATCATGATGCAAAGATATGACTATCCTGTTCAGATTATTGCTTTTTCTGCAGATATTGTTGATACCTTTACCTGCACAGATTTTGAATCTGGAGCTGGAACCCAAGCAGGACAGGAAAATGCCTGATGGCAGATCCCAGACAATGATGATTCTTAAAAAGGAAGTAGAGAAATCCGCCGAGGACATGGCCGAAGTCCTGGAACTGGCGAAAGCACTGCAGTTGGAAATTGAAAAAAACAAGTTTCATGTTGTCGATTTGGGCAGCGTGCGGAAGGCTGAACAGATTATCAAACTCGTCAAGCGTGTGAAATCGCGGTTGAACCATGGGAACTAGCCACAGCTGTAGCTAGTAATTATCGAGGCCCCTGCCAAGGAGACTTCTTTGGCTTGGTAGGTGTTGCTAGCGGTTTATGAGAGCAGCTTGTGGACGACTTCACCGGAAACATCCGTAAGACGGAAATCACGCCCTTGGAAGCGATAGGTCAACTTGGTGTGATCGAATCCCAACAGATGCAGAATTGTTGCATGCAGGTCATGGACATGCACTTGGTCTTGAACCACATTGAACCCCAGATCGTCGCTTTCACCCATCGTGAATCCCTCTTTGACGCCACCGCCTGCCATCCACATTGTGAAGGCATTGGGGTGGTGGTCACGTCCATCATCGGTACCACCCTGTACCATTGGTGTTCGGCCGAACTCACCACCCCACAAGACCAATGTGTCATCCAACAGTCCACGCTGTTTGAGGTCCTTGACCAGCGCAGCGCTGGCACGGTCTGTGTCCTTGCAGTTCTTGGTCAATCCCTTGGTCAGTGCGTCATGCTGGTCCCAGGATTCATGGAACAACTCGACAAACCTCACACCGCGCTCTACAAGGCGACGAGCCAGCAGGCAGTTGTTTGCAAAGGAGGGTTTGCCAGGTTCAGCCCCATACATCTCGAGAATATGGGCGGGCTCCTTCGACAGGTCCATCAGTTCAGGTGTACTTTCCTGCATCCGGAATGCTATCTCGAATGAATTGATCCGGGTGTTGATTTCGGGGTCCCCGACTGCATCAAGATGCATCTGGTTGAGACGTCGGATGGAGTCCAGCGAATCTTTTTGCAGGTTGCGGTCAATTCCGGCCGGATTCGAAAGATACAGCACTGGATCGCCACTGTTTCTGAACTGGACACCCTGGTATGTCGATGGGAGAAAACCACTTCCCCAGTTGGTATTGCCACCACTGGGTCCCTTCTGCCCGGAACTGAATACGACAAACCCAGGCAAGTCGCGAGATTCACTGCCTAGTCCATAAAGGGTCCAGGCTCCCATCGATGGTCTGCCAAACTGTTGAGACCCGGTGCTCATCATCACCTGAGCCGGTGCATGATTGAATGCATCTGTCACAAGTGACTTCACGATTGAGATATCGTCCGCGATCGAGGCTGTATGTGGGATCAGTTCTGATAAATGGGCCTTGCTTTTACCATGGTGGGCAAACTTGAATTTTGGCCCCAGCAAGGTGGAGTTTGGATCTATGAAAGCAGCCCTGTAACCATCAAGCAGGCCATCGGGTGGCAGTGTCCCGTCGAACTTTGCCAGTTTCGGTTTGTAGTCAAAGAGTTCCAGATGGCTGGGGCCACCTCCCATGAAAAGGAAAATGACGTTCTTTGCGCGCGGCTTGTGGTGGGGTTGTTTTGGTGCTAGTGGATCATCTGCTTGCAGGATCTGACGAAGTGCCACGGAGCCAAGCCCTACACCACACTGCTGCAGGAACCAGCGTCGTGCCAGTGGAGTTGTGGAGGAAAATCTACTTTGCATGTTTATTCTCTAGTGATGGTTTCGTCCAGGTTTAGCAGCACTCTTGACACAGCGGTCCAAGCGGCCAGTTCGGAAGGAGAGGCATCAATGTTCATATCCTCCGGCTGTCCGTCACCGTAAGCAAGTGCCCTGGGATCAAGATTACCTTCCGAAAAGCGGTGTTTCTGGCTCTCAAGCATTGTAAGCAGTTCGTCGCTTTCTGATTTCTCGGGTTCACGGGTCAGTACACGCCTGAAGGCATAGTTGATGCGTTCAGGGTCACCTGATCCACCTTCAAGTAATACCTTTTGTCCTAAGGCACGTGCAGCTTCGACGAATACAGTTTCGTTCAGGGTGACAAGGGCCTGCAGCGGTGTGTTGGAACGATCTCGTTTTACACAGGAAAAGTTCCCTGTCGGTGTATCGAACGTATCCAGTACAGGGTAGGGAACAGAGCGATACCTGAATGCGTACAAAGCCCGCCTGTAACGCTGATCACCCCTCTCCGTATACCAGCGCTTCGGGCCGTAACTGACTGGAGGGAGAAAAAGGAACTCGGGGGCCGGTGGGTAAACAGGGGGTCCACCGACGTCATGGTTGAGCAACCCACTTGCACCCAAGGCAATATCACGCACGATCTCGCCATCGACACGGAAGCGTGACCCACGCGCCAGGAGTCGGTTCTTGGGATCACGCTGGAGAAGTTCATCCGAAATGCTTGATACCTGACGGTAAGTTTCAGAAATTGTGATGAGCCTGTGAATGTGTTTCAGGCTCCAGCCGTTGTCCATCAATTCGACAGCCAACCAGTCCAGCAGTTCCGGATGTGAAGGGGTTGTGGACTGCAAGCCGAAGTCCTCTGCAGTTTCCACAAGCCCAATGCCAAAATAGCCCTGCCACAAACGATTGACGATGGTTCTTGCTGTGGTGGGTGAGTTGCGATCAACAAGCCAGTGCGCAAAATCAATGCGGTCCGGATTTTGTCCTGTTTGCTGCAGGGGATGCAGGAATGAAGGTATACCTGGTTCAACCTGCTCCGTTGGACGTAGGAAGTCGCCCCTCTGGAGAACCTGTGTCATGCGTGGTTCTTTGCGTTCGCTCATCACCAACTGCGTTGAGCCTTCCGGGTGCCTGCCCCAGAGCTGCTCAATCTGCCAGTTTGCAGTGGCCCATTCAGGATTGATTGTGCGCCAGAAGCTGAAGACAGCCTGTTCCTCTTCAGGGCTGCGATCCTCTGCATGAACATGGGTAATTATTCGCCGTACATCAGCCGGAAGGGGATCGGCTGTGGCATGTTTTGCCTCGGTAGACGAGAAGCGGTAACGTCCTAGATTCAGGGACTGGTTATCATCAGAGTTCCAGCCACCATGCATCATCACAAGGTTGAACTTGATCCGCATGGGCTCTTCAATGACCAGAGGTTCAGACAGCTGGAAAACAGCTTTGCGGGGTGCATTTCGCCTACCCGGACCTGCATCCAGATTCCATGCACTCATCAGATAGGTGTCGATTGCAAAACCAACATCCCCGAGCAGTCGCCGTTTTTGAGCCTTGTCAGGGAACAGGAATGGGTCAAGCCAGCTTGTTTTGGGATTGATATCCGCTGTTGCACTGGCAATACTCAGGTTTTTCCAGGAGTCGGGTTCAGCTTCTGACGCTACTTCGATTCCAAATTCTGTCAACGCACCAGTTCCAAGGAAGGATCTGCCGGGGCCACCCAGTGGCAGCGTGGGGTCAGTTAGCAACTCCAGCCGGAACGCATTGATAGTCCCGGACTTGACACGTACCTCAGGACTAACTGTGCTCAGCGTCGGAGCATAGCCCTCGGCAAGGATGGATTTGTCAGAAAGAACGAGGTACTTCTCCCCGCTTCCAAGCTCAATCTCAGCGTCAAGTACTGACCACTCGGGTTGGTTATGAGCAATAGATTGCTCCCATTCATGCATACGCTCACGCCAGTCGGGATTCTTGCTGCGCAGGCCATTTTCTATCTCATGAATGCCCCGTAGTAGCTCGTTGCGGAGTTTGGCTTCTTCTGTGGTGTATACAGACTGCCTGGCTTCATGGGAATTGTTCAGGAAAGAGAACATGCGGTAGTAATCCCTCTGGGTAAAGGGATCGAACTTGTGGTCATGGCACTGTGCACATTGCACAGTCAGTCCAAGAACGGCTTTGCCGACAGCATCCATGCGATCAAACATGGCCTCCATCCGGAACTGTTCAGGGTTCGCACCGCCTTCATCATTAACCATTGAGTTGCGCAAAAAACCTGTTGCGACATGCTGTTGTTGCGATGCTTTCGGGAGAAGATCGCCTGCAATCTGCTCAATGATGAATTGGTCATAAGGCATGTCCTGGTTCAAGGCGTTGACGACCCAGTCACGGTAGAACCAGACCTGACGTGGTTTGTCCTTTTCAAAACCATCGGAATCTGCGTAACGAGCTGCGTCCAGCCAGATGCGTCCCCAGCGTTCCCCGTAGTGCTGGGATGCAAGAAGTCGTTCAACCAACCGTTCATAAGCACCGGATTCCTTGTCGGCAAGGAACTTCGCGGCTTCCTCAAGCGTGGGTGGGAGTCCTATAATGTCAAGACTCAGTCTGCGAAGCAGGGTTTGTCTGGATGCACGGGGTGAAGGCTCAAGACCCTCCTCCTCCAGCCGCGCCAAAGCAAAGTTGTCAATTGGATTCTTGATCCAATCGCTTCGAGCAGTAGTAGGTAAACTGGATTTACTGGGCGGTACGAATGCCCAGTGTTGCTTCAATCCATCTTTTGTTCCGAGTCCTTTTGACCAGTTGGCACCCTGCAGTATCCACCGCTGGATTACTTCAATTTCATGGGAACTGAGTTCACCACCCAGAGGCATTCGCTGGCCTTCCCCAAGACCAGCAACACGCTGATAAAGGCTGCTTGCAGCAGGTTCTCCAGGGACGATTCGGTGGCCACTTGGGCCTTTCTGGAATACAATATTTCGTGAGTCAAGACGGAGCAGACCTAACTGTTGCTTGTCTCCGTGGCAGGAGTAGCATTTTTCCTTGAAAATCGGTTCAATATCGTTTACAAACTCAACTTGTGTTTTCGGGAAGGCTGCAGATACGAACAAGACTAAAAAGAAACTGAATTTCAGATGGAGTGACACGCCAGAATCATTATGCCTAAAACCCTTTCTTCACTGCTAGGTTTCTCTGGGAAAAGCTCTTTCGAGTGTGACGGCGGTTTTGCTAGATGCAATACCTGCCAGGTCAGGGTTGAGGTTTATCGCTGCTGAGGGCTGAGGCGGCTGTTTCATGTGGTTTGCTCAACCTCTTGCAACTCTGCTTCTGCTTCTTCCGTACGCCCGATTTTCAGTAGGACTCGCGCAAGTGCATAGTGTGTCTTGACATCTTCGGCTTTAGGTTCACAGCCTTGCTCAGTGTTGCAGTAGCCTGTTCATACTTTTATTGTTCATCGAATACGAGTCCAAATCTTAAGATGTCTTCCGCGTAATTTGTGTCGCAATCCAAGGCATACGGAAGTGGTTTTCAGTCTCCCTGAGCTGACTTGTGCCAGAGCACAAATAACACACTTTGGTTTGGGAGTTCATATCAACCAAGCCTGCCTGGATTAGTCAGACAGATCTGTTGTTCACCATCAAAGGTATTTAAACACTGCTAAACCCTGCGAATTATGAAGCTAACGATGTACAGTTAGCCTCCGCCAGTGTATTATCGTTTGGCGGTTGGCTTGATAAGTTAAGGCTGTTTACCGCTCGCCTAAAACCCCTGCCAGGTAAAGTGTCCGCCAGTTCCTGCCTGCAAGACGCAAGACCTTGAAAACCACGTCTTGCCCTGGTTTCAGTGAATGCTGGATATTCCGGAGGTCACGAATCGAGGATACTCCCTGACGATTGACTTCCAGGATGACATCACCGCGAAGCAGTCTGATATCATCCCCGAAAGAAGACGGTTCGACCTTGGTTAAAAGCACACCTTCCTCTTGATCCAGGTTCATCTGCTCTCGTCTGGCAGGTGTGATTTCTTGGACCGAGATGCCAAATCTTACCTCGGCTTCTTCACCATCCTCCATCTCGGAGTTTTCACTGGCAAAGTCTTCGGGGTAGAGCTTCTCACGATCAGCAATAGTGACATCAAGCTTCACAGTTTTTTCGGTACGTACGACCTCGATTGGAATGGTTTCACCCACTTCTATGCCGGCAACGATTTCTATTAACTGGTCACCATCCATGATGGTCATCCCGTTCACCTTGACGATAATGTCCTCGGCTTCCATACCAGCCTTGTCAGCTGGGCCATCCTCAATGGTGCGACTGACGAACACACCGTTATCAGCACCATAAGAACGTCTCAGCGCAGGACTCTGGTTGCTGCTGAACTCAACACCGATTGAGCCACGCGAAACACGGCCGTAACGAATGATCTGGTTATAAGTAGCGACTGCAATATTGGATGCCAGTGCGAAACCGATACCGTCATAGCCTCCTGTGCGGGAGATGATGGCTGTGTTGATACCAATCAATTCACCACGGATATTCAGCAGCGGGCCTCCGCTGTTGCCAGGGTTGATTGCTGCATCGGTTTGCAGGAATTTCTGGAACGGCCTTGTTCGTGCCCCTGACCCCATCTCACGGGATTTGGCGCTGATAATACCGACAGTTACAGTTTCGCGGTAACCGAAAGGTGAGCCAATGGCAATGGCCCAGTCGCCGACATTGACTGCATCTGCATTACCAATCCTTGCAGCCTGCATGTCTTTCTTCTGGCTGACATAAATAACGGCCAGGTCGGTTTCAATGTCCGTACCAATCAGTTTTGCATCGTAAATCTCTTCATCGTCTGCAAATGAGACCTGTATACGATCGGCATCCTGCACGACATGATTATTGGTGATGATGTAGCCTTTCGGGTCAACGATGACACCTGAGCCCTGTCCAGGTCTGCGTTGCCGAGGGCTGGGTTGCCCTGGTACCTCGGGTATTCCAAAGAAACGACGAAAAAAGTCTTCAGAGTTGCCTTGGGGATTGTCTTCACCGGATGATCCCTCTTCCACCTCTGCCATCACCTGGATACTCACGACAGATGGTCTGACTGCGGAAGCCAGTTCGGCAAACTGGTTCTCTACAGGATCTGCTCTGGGTACGACGAGGGGTGTCGCATCTGTGATGGGATCGTCAGTGTTGCTGGTGGCATCGACAGGATCGGAAATCACTGTTCCGATCAGAATACCCAGCATTAACGTACATAAGATCAACGTCAATGGAAGGTAATTTTTCTGTTTAAGGAAATGCAGGAATTTAGCCATCATATTTGTTTAGACGCAAAAAAGCGCCAACTGTTATACATCAGACAACTATACTATCGCGAGTTGCCTATCAGAATCCATTAATGGGTGTGAAACAAGCATTTACAAATAGTTTTAGATGGCCGGTTGCTGTTGGGTCTGACAGTGCAGCGTTCCCAGCCCCAGCAATAAATCCAGGCTATGGATGCCGCAGACTTCACGGTCAGGGAAACACTGCTCAAGGATGCGCAAGGCCACACGGTCGTTGGGATCATTGAAAGTTGGTACGAGGACCAGGTTGTTGGCAATGTAGAAATTTGCATAACTTGCAGGTAAACGGTAGCTGTTATAGAACACGGGGCGGGGCATTGGCAGTTCTACAATTTCAAGTGGCTTGCCATCTTCAGCGTGCATGCCACGAAGGCGTCTCAGGTTCTCCAGTAGAGGAGCATGGTTAACGTCCCTGCTATCTGTCTCGACAATTGTCACTACCCGGTTTGATCCTGCGAATCGGGCCAGGTTGTCGATATGCCCACCAGTGTCATCACCAGTAATCCCTCGTGACAGCCATAGTATTTGCTGTACACCAAGAGTTTTACCAAGCACAGACTCAATTTCGTCCCGGGTACAGCAGGGATTTCGTGTCTGCGGCCCTTCTGAAAGCAGACATTGCTCCGTGGTTAACAACGTGCCATGACCGTTGCAGTCGATTGCACCACCTTCCATACAGACAACCTGTCCATTGATTTTCGGCTCAATAATTTCTGCTCCAGCCCGGCGTGCAATAAAGCGTCCAACCCTGGCATCCTTCTGCCAGTCCTTGTACTTTGCCCAGGCATTGAACAGCCAACAGACCGCATGAAGTTTCTGCCCCTGTCTTACGAATGTTGGGCCGGAATCACGCAGCCAGTTGCGGTTGCTAGCGCAGAAGTGTACTTCAAGGTCATCAATGTTAACGCCGTTACGCTGCAGTATGCTCCTGGCTTGTGACCATGGTTTTTCTTCAGGAACAATCAGCCGGACCGTTTCATTCCGCTGCAGATGCCGAATGATTTCCAAATGAGCCCATCGTGCGGAGTTCAACTTGCCGGGCCAGTCGGAAGCGTTTTGAGGATAAGCAAGCCAGGTTGCCTCATGAGGTTCCCACTCAGCAGGCATGCGAGGTGTTGCCGGGCTAGCGCTTGTCACTCGATTGCCCGCAGGACCAGGTCGTTGTAGGCATCAATGCGACGATCCCGGAAGAAAGGCCAGTTGCGTCGTGTTTGTTCAAGAATTGAGGGATCACAGCTAACCAGCAGGATTTCCTCACTGCTACCAGCCTCGGAAAGCAACTGTCCAAAAGGATCTGAGACAAACGAGTGACCCCAAAAATCAAGGCCCTCATATTCGGCTGGCCTGTTAGGAGATTGTTCCCGGGGGCGTTCCATCCCGACCCGGTTTACAGCCGCGACAAATACACCGTTCGCAATTGCATGGGCTTGTTGTATCGTGCGCCAGGCGTTGACCTGTTGCTCTCCCCATTGCTCTTTTTCCTGCAGATGCCAGCCAATGGCAGTGGGATAAACCAGGAACTCGGCTCCGGCAAGAGAAACTAGTCGTGCGGCTTCAGGGAACCATTGGTCCCAACAGATCAAGGGGGCAACGTTCCCGAATTGAGTCTTGAATACCCTGAATCCCAAATCACCCGGAGTAAAATAAAACTTCTCGAAATACAACGGATCGTCCGGGATATGCATCTTGCGATAAGTGCCGAGTAACTGGCCATCAGCGTCAATCACCACCGCAGAGTTGTGATAAATTCCTGGCGTACGACGCTCGAACAAGGAAGCAACAACCACAACGCGGCTCTTGCGGGCAGCATTGCAGAGCACCTCGGTCCCTGGTCCTGGAATCGTTTCAGCAAGGTCGAACCAGTCAGGGTTCTGTTCCTGGCAAAAGTACTGGGTCTGGAACAGTTCTGGCAAGCAGATAATCTGGGCACCTTGAATTGCAGCGAACTCAATTTGACGGACAGCTTTTTCCAGGTTCAAATGCGGCTCAGTACCGCAGGACATTTGTATCAGTCCCAGTGTGGTGTGCTCATGCATTGTTCAAGGTACTGCAAAATTGTAAATGACAGCCACAATTGCCGTTCCTGCAATGGTTTCCGGGTTCGCTATGCGAGAAGGGTGCGACTGCTGCTGGAAGCTGCTTGTTGCACAGGGCTCATGGCTGCAGAATGACCTTGGTGAGATTTGCTTCCCGGGCATACAGCCGGTTAAACATTTCTGGCCCGCGTTCAAGAGGCACTGTTGCACTCAGGATGGGTTCAACCTGTATGCTGCCACGTTGCATCAGTGCAAGACAGGCAGGGTAGTCATTGGCTGATGCACAGGAACCCAACACCGTAATCTCACGTGTTACGACACTTTGCAGTCCGAAGCTGACTGTCGGCACTATGTTCCCGATCAATGTGACAGTGCCCCCCTTGCGGACGCTGTCGAGTGACATGGCCACAGTCTTTTCGGTTCCAACAGCTTCCAGGACAACGTCTGCTCCGAGTCCTCCGGTCCTGCTGTAGATCATTGTCGGCACATCCACACCGTTCTTGACTTGTATTGTTTCGTCAGCACCGAGTTGCTTGGCCAGTTCCAGGCGGTCAGCTGCTAGGTCGACAGCAGTGATATGTCCGCATCCTGCTGTGCGAAGTGCCTGAATCGTCAGTAGTCCGATCATGCCTGCACCAACAACAACAGCGTTGTCGCCCAAGGAAGGACTTGTACGGTTCACTGCATGGACCGCAACTGAGACAGGCTCCACCATGGCAGCCTGCTCGAAACTCACTCCATCGGGAAGATGGAACACGATGTGCTGTGGCACTGCAATCAGTTCGGCAAAAGCACCGTGATGGCGGTAATCATCGCAGGACACGCCGAGTACGCGGCGACCTTCACAAAGGTTGGGTCGGCCACAACTGCAAAAAAAGCAGTTCCGGCAGGAGATCATTGAATCGAACGTGACTCTGTCGCCAACTGCATAACCTTGTACCTGGCAGCCCGTTTCAACGACTTCCCCGGACGCTTCGTGCCCCATGATGATCGGGGGTATGCGGCGACCTGAACTGCCGTCGAAACCGTGTACATCGCTGCCGCAGATGCCACAGGCCCTCACTCGTATGAGTACTTCGTCTTCCGCTGCCCGTGGTTCTGGAACATCCTCCAGTTCGAGTTGTTTGTACTCTTTGAGAACAAGTGCCTTCATGGTTATCCCAGAAAAATCCTTACTTTGATCAATGCATGATCAACAGTAAGTGTTGCTAAATCAGTGTGCATGAATCTACTGCCTTGCAAATGCGGTGAACAACTTAACTGAGGGCCCACTGCAACATACGCAGGCTGTCCCCGAGCTGTGCGGTTACTCCCAGGGCAGCCGACGGTTCAAAACCGCAATGCACCATGCAGTGTTCACAGCGTTCATCCTGGCCGCGACCATACTGCTGCCAGGGTGTTTGGCTCATCAAGTCCTCAAAACTGTTCCAGTGCGCATCAGTGATCAGGTAGCAAGGGCCCTTCCATCCCCTGGTGTTGTATGTCGGATTGCCCCAGGCCGTGCAGGGCATATCCCTGTTGCCTTTAAGAAATTCTGCATAGACAGGGGTTGTACTCATCCGGAAGCGCCGGAACAGGTGATCAACATTCTGGAACTTCTCTTCGATTTCCTGTCTTGTCAGGAATATTTCGCGACTGTTCACGGCTGAGTAGCTGTAGGACGGAGATAACATGTGCCCGTCCACGTCAAATTGCTGGAGGTACTCGAACATGTTCTCGATTTCCTGCATGTCGTTTCCCTATAGACAGTTGTATTGGTGCAGACCATGTGGCCTGCGATCTTGGCTGCCCTGATACCTTCTATGGCCTGCTCGAACACTCCCTCCTTCTCAACAGCCAGGTCATGAGTCTCCTTTAGGCCGTCCAGATGGATATTGAAGAAAAACTGCTTGTGCGGCTGGAACTCATGAAGGCGATCCGGGATGAACATGCCATTGGTACACAGATAGATGTGGCGTTTGCGTTCAAGGGCGCCAGCCACAAGTGTGCCGATCTTCTTGTACATGAGCGGCTCCCCACCGCAAATCGACACAACTGGAGCACCGCACTCGTCGATGGCCGTCATGCATTGCTCAACGGAAAGCCTTTCAGTGATTGATTCCTCATATTCCCGGATGCGTCCACAACCGGTACATGTGAGATTGCAGGCATGGAGTGGTTCGAGCATCAGAACCAAAGGAAAGCGCTTCCACAACATAGGATGCTGTTCAGTGTTGGCTACGGGTTTGTGTGAGTTGGGCAGGATTGGAAACTGGCTCTTGATTGGATTCGGATCCTGCTGCCATTCGGGGCGCGGAAACAGTTTGTTCTTCGCGATATGTGTAGCGATACGGACAGAACTGGAAAGGGGAAATCTCATCGTGACTCCCATCTGTCCTGATGCAGGTATTCACCGAGCGCAATCAACGGGAAGTACTGAGGGTACATGTGGTAGCGCAAGTAGAACACACCCGGAAAGCCCGTTCCGGTGAATGGTTCTTCCTGCCATGTGCCTTGTTGGTTTTGTGTGAATAACAGGTAGTTGACTCCGGCCTTGACTGAACTGCTCAAGTAATCATTGGTTGCAAAGAGTGCAAGCAGTGCCCAAGCAGTTTGTGAAGGAGTGGAATCTCCGATATTCTTGCAGTCCGAGTCATCGTAGCTGGTAGCTGTTTCGCCCCAGCCTCCATCACTGTTCTGGATCGAGCGAATCCATTCAGCACCGCAAATCATGCTGGCTTCGCTGGGATCAGTACCGGCTGCCCGCAAGCCCCGCAAGGCGAAGCAGGTTCCATAGAGGTAGTTAACTCCCCAGCGACCATACCAACTTCCGTCAGGTTGCTGGCTTTGAAGGAGATACCTGACACCCTTTTCTATTGCTCCGCGATCTTGGTTGCGATTGCGACCAGACAGAGCTTCAAGAACCCTGCCGGTGATGTCTGCACAGGTTGGATCAAGCATTGCATTGTGATCGGCAAATGGAACCTGGGTAAGTATTCTGGCACAGTTGTCCACGTCGAATGCTGCCCATCCACCATCCGAGGATTGCATGGAAACAAGCCATTTCAGGGCCCGGGTTTCTGCCTCTTGCTGTAGCTGAGTATCACTGGCCGAAGCCCATTCCAGTGCCAGTAGTACTTTTGCCGTGTCATCCGTGTCTGGATAGAACTCGTTGGCGTACTCGAAATACCAACCGCCAGGTTCAATGGCTGGATTACGGATTGCCCAATCGCCCCTGCGTTTTGCCTGACGGTCCAGGAGCCAGTCTGCGGCTCGGTTCAGTGCCCATTGTGCGGGCTCACTCATCACACGCTGGGTTGATCCGATGGCATAGGCGGTCATTGCCGTATCCCAGACAGGTGAGTGGCAAGGTTGTACACGAAACCCCTTTTCATCCTCAAGGATCAGGTCATCCAGGTGCTTGATCTGTTGTTGCAGCATGGGGTGTTGTTCCGTTACCCAGTTGCGTGAGTGCCATGATTGAGTTCATCATTGCCGGGTAGATGGCACCCAGTCCTTCGGAGCCTTCAAGGTGAGCAAGCATCTAGTTGGTTGCAGCTTCCAGTGCTTTCTGTCGATTGCGGCGGATCCCGGATGATTCGAGCACTTTGATTGTCTTGTCGACAAGCATGAAGAATCGTTTCCAGCTAAGAATTTCGGATGCTTCAGGGGCACGCCCAGTGAAGATTCCCTGAATATGAAATCCTGCCGGAACCCGGCGATAGGCCTTGCTGGCATCTAGGATGGACAGCGGGGCCAGCATGGAGCGGCTCCATGACGGGATCCCGTAAATGCTGAAACGGTTGATTGCTGGAAGCTGGAATATCTCGGGAGGGATGGAAGGTGCTTTATGACGAGGGAACAGGCCAAAATAGCTCAGGTAGATCTTGTTGTAGCTGTTCACTGCCTCGACCCCACCGAGTGCAAGGATTTTCCCTCTGGCGCGCTGCATACACTCCTCATGGGAGTCAATACCACCCAGTTTTAGGGCAAAGTAGGCTTTTACCGAAGCACTTACATTGGCGGGTCCACCGGGGAACAGGTTCCAGCCTCCGTCAGTTAATTGCTTTTTCAGGATATGGTGACATGCATCATCAATCCTTGACCTTGTTGGTGGACTCCAGTTGCCCTTTTTATTGGGTTGGTGCAGCCAGAGCTGCAGGATGACATAGTCGGACTCAAGTGTGATGTCACCTTCCAGCTCTCCAACCCAGAACCCTTTCGATTGCTGTCGGTTGAGCAGGTAATCGCAGGCCTTCTCAATGGCTTCTGGAACGTTGTGTGATTGGACGGTACTTACTGGCTGTGTTTTGGCCAGGGCTATGTCTCCACCTAAAGCGGGAATCATGAATTCATAGCGATCTGTGTGAGTGGCTGGTCTGACTTCAATACAGACGGCAGCGGAAAGAATACGTTCTCCGGAATAACTTCGACATTCTTGACGTTGTGAAACCCAAAGTTGCGTAAATGTTGGACTACGCTCTGTACAAGGTGTTCTGGAACTGAAGCCCCTGCGGTCACTGCAACATTCTGGACACCTTCGAACCAACTTGCAGAAATGTTTTGCTCATTGTCTATCAAGTGGCTAGGCAGACCGGAATGTTCACCTACTTCGACAAGACGTTTGGAGTTTGAACTGTTTTGTGATCCGACAACCAGCAACAGATCGGCCTTGGGGGCGACACTCTTGACTGCTCGTTGACGGTTCTCAGTGGCGTAGCAGATGTCCTGTGCTGGGGGTGCCTGAATATGGGGAAACCTGCGCTGCAGGACGCTGATGATACTTTCCACTTCATCAAGGCTCAGTGTTGTCTGCGTTAGATAGGCTACATCGTGACCGGGGATCTCGACTTGCTCTGCTTCCTCGGAAGAGGAAACCACAATGGTCCTTTCGGGGGCCTCGCCCATCGTGCCAACCACTTCGTCATGGTCACGATGTCCAATCAGAAGAATCGTGTTGTGGGCCTTTGCAAAACGGATGGCTTCAAGATGGACTTTTGTCACCAGAGGACAGGTTGCGTCTATGACTTGTAGTTGGCGTTTTTCTGCCTCCTCACGGACTGCTGGAGCTACACCGTGGGCGCTGTAAATCAGTCGACGGCCGATAGGCACTCCAGAGAGTTCGTCAATAAAAATTGCCCCCTTACTGGCTAGTTCGCGAACAACGTGAATGTTGTGGACGATCTCCTTCCGGACATAAATTGGTGGTCCGAAAGTCTCAAGTGCCAATTCGACAATGTCGATGGCTCGCACTACACCTGCACAAAACCCTCTTGGGTGCAGCAGCAGAACTGTTTTTTCGGGAATAAAAGACATTGGAGAATGTCGTGACTAGTTAAGTATATCCAATCCACAGGACTCTTATTACTGTGCAACAAAGAGAGGAAAAGGCTCTCAAGCCCTGAAAATGTACTTGAAATCCTTATGGATCATCAGTGGAAATATGGGTGTGCTGTGTCTTGATAATCCTTCCTCCAGTGCCCAGATGTAGCCGTCTTTCAGCCCATTCGACGCTTGAACCAAAATAGCTGCAAATCCAGATAAAACATGCCAGGCAATCCACAAGGGGAAGACGCCACAGATGTTTCAGCCAAAATGGGCTTCCCAGAACACGTGAGTTCGAAGCCGCCACCAGTATGCGGAGCCCGAACACGGCTGCGGCCATTGGTCACAACCGGTTCGGTTGACACAACAGGGATACCCCGGCCCAGACGGTACTGAAAGTAAAAAACAGTCCGGCATGTCCGAGGGGGCGTTGCTTGCGGATTGTTCGCAACCAGCGTAACTGTCTTTTCCAGGATGCCTGCCAGTTCTCATTGATTGGTAGTTGGGACTTAATCGGCAGGGTGCTGATTTTTACTTTGGTCCCTAGTGCTGCAACCCTGGCACCAAGCTGGTAATCCTCGCCAACAAATTTGCGCAGTGATTTGAAGCCCCCGATGTCCTGCAGTGTTTCCGAGTGGATTGCGATCGACGCACCGAGTGCAAATCTCACACTCTGCAGCCAACTAGCGAGCAGGATCTGCCCACAATACTCGGTGTTGATCCAAAGGGCTTCGAACCGGGATGCCAGGGAATGCCCAGGCTCGGCTCGGAACAGGCAGGTAACAAGCCCTGTTTTTGGCTCTGCCAAATCCTGGCTGATTTGTTCGAGATAGTTTTCGGGGACCTGAATATCTGCATCACTAATCACCAGGACAGGGTTCCTGGCATGACTGGCAAGGGTCTCAAGTACTTCAACCTTACCGTTGCTACCCTCAGAAGCATTCGGGCAGTCAACAAGAACAATTTGCAGCTGTGGGAATGTATGCTGCAGTTCTTGTACTGCATGTTGCACGTCCTCGTTACCCATTTCACAGCCAACCAGGATTTCGAAATTCGTGTACTGCTGGTTGGCATGTGATCGAAGCATTGCAAGGAATTCGCTACCTGCACCGATTGCCGGCTTAAGGATTGACATGGCAGGATAGGGATCCTTGTTTTCTGCTGGGGCAGGCAGGGGGTTGTGGAAGATCCTGGTTGCGTAAAGAGTGGCGAGCGAACAGATGCCTGATACTGCCAGCAAGATGGACAGGATCAAGTACAGATCCACGTTCAATCACACCAGCCGTTTTGCATCCCGTTGTGCGATCAGGCACAACTCCGCGGCCTTGAAGGTATGCTCTTGTGTCATCGCAAGTTCGGTTTGATTCAGGCAGTCGAGGATCAGTTGCCCGAAATAGGGAAAGCCGACAGTATTGCAGGTCCGGATATGTTGCTCGCCATTCCTGTCAACCAGGTAGAGTTGGTCGGACTCGTTTTCGCGGCCAACATCGAGGTACTTGCGTAACTCAATGTAGCCTTCTGTCCCGAGCAGGAAGGTGCGACCATCTCCCCATGCACCGAGTCCTTCAGGAGTGAACCAGTCAACACGGAAATAGTTGTTGGCACCATTGTCAGCAACCAGGGATGCATCCCCGAAATCTTCAAGTTCTGGATGTCCGGGGTTGTTGTAATTGGCTACCTGGCTTAAGGTCACCGTGGCATCTTTTGCCCCAGTGAAGTACAAAAACTGCTCGATCTGGTGACTGCCGATGTCACAGAGAATGCCACCGTATTGTGTGAAATCGAAAAACCAGGCCGGTCGCTGAGGTGCATTGAGCCTGTGTGGTCCCATCCCAATTACCTGGATGACACGACCGATCGCGCCATCTTTAATCAGGTTGCCTGCATACACAGAGCACTCGGTATGCAGTCGTTCGCTGTAGTAAACAGCATACTTCCTGCCAGTGCTTTTAGCTTGTTGTCTTGCCTGTTCCAGCTGTTCAAGTGTGGTCATCGGCGCCTTGTCCGTAAAATAATTCTTGCCATTTTCCATCACCTTGCAGCCAAGTGGGCAGCGCTGGTTCGGGATGGCAGCAGATGCAACTAGCTGGACCTGCTCGTCCTGCAGGATTTCATCCTCGCTACGGGCTGGCTTGGCTTGCGGATAGGTTTTCAGAAACTGCTCGACTGTAGCGGGGTCCGGGTCGTAAACCCACTTGAGATCTGCACCAGCTTCGATCAAGCCATTGCACATGCCGTAGATGTGGCCGTGGTCTAGTGCCAGCGCTGCGAATGTAAATTCCCCGGAACCGACAACCGGTTCCGCCTTGCCTTTGGGGGCATAGTTCATACCATCTGATTTCTGCATAGTTACCAATTGTCGCAGAGTCCTGATGGAACACTGAGTCGCCAGGTATTGTCCAGCAGGCCTGTCAATCCTATACTTTAAAATATGCTTTCTAATTGCCTGTGGATGGTCTGGAATCATTGATGAAAACTCAAAACACAAAGTTTGGGAACTGGCAAGAGTGGTTGGGGTGGAGTGCAGCAATCTGCATGGCACTGCTCTGGCTCAGTGCCGGGTTCTGGAAGCTCACTGATATCTCCAATTGGCAGTTGAAACTCACCCAGCTGCTTGTTCCTGTGCAATGGAGCCTGCCGGGGACATTGGCCGTTGCCATTACTGAAGTTGTTGCCGGTGTTCTGTTGTTGCGTCCCTTGTGGAGACGCTGGGGCGGAATGTTGTCCGCTCTCCTGTTACTCGTTTTCATGGCATACATGGGAATCAATTACCAAACCCTTCAAGGGGAGGACTGCTCGTGCTTTCCGTGGCTGGAACGAGCGGTTGGCCCAGCATTTTTCTGGAGCGATGCTGCGATGCTGGCCGTGTCCCTTGTCGCAATGATATTTTCCTCGAAACCTGCTGATTTGCGCAGAGCAATGATTGTGGTGCTTGTTGTCCTGGCCTTTGCTGGTTTGATGCTTGGGTTGGACAGCCTTGACTCAGGTGCTGTTGTTGCCTTGCCAGAAATGATTACTGCGGATGAACAGCCTTATGCACTGCAAGAAGGCAAGGTTTTTTTGTTCTTCTTCAACCCCAGTTGCATGCATTGTCTTGATGCAGGGCAAACCATGTCCGGTTACCAATGGCAGGCACAGATTATCGGCATTCCGACACAGGATATGGACTGGGGGCCTGGGTTCCTGGAGGATGCCGGGCTGCGTGGAGTGAAGCTCTCTCCGGATTTGAAAGTTCTCAAGGAAACATTTCCATTTGAAGATGTTCCATACGGAGCCTTGCTCAAAAACGGCGCTGTTCTGGAGCGCGTCATGTTCTGGGAAGAACCTGACTTGAGTGAGACTTTGCGTGGGCAAGGTTTTATTGATTGAGATACACCCGCAATGCAACTGTGGACGGGAGAATCAGAGTGATCTTGGATGATCGTGGCTTGCTACTACCGGCAGTCATTGCTTGCAAGGTCAGTTCGGAATCTGCCGGCTATGTGTCAGTGGCGCCTGTTGCTCGTATTGAGTTAGCGTCCGAAGACTTGATCAGAAGGATTCTTGGTATCTGCGGGAAGGATCCTGATCGCATTGCACGCATTCTGTCCCGGGGATCACTCGTCAGTGAGGACACTCGTTTTCGATGGCAGGGATTTGAGGTATCGCTAGAAGAATTATCCCGAATCCTCAATAACTACCCTGACTCTGATCCAAGCCGTGAATTCAACCCGGCAGCTTGTGACTTTATCGTTTTTCGTAATCAGCGTGGGGATTTGAAGCTAACCCGAGAGATTGGATCAGAACGCCGGTTTTTGAAAAAGTCCAGTTTTTGGGATCTGTTGCTAGAGCTGGCATCAACTGAATCACCCGGTTATGAACGGTATTCCTATGCGGACAAGGCAGATGTGTTCACTTTGGAGTCTTCCGGTGACTCCTGCTCCAGGGTCCGCGAACTGTGCAGTCTGCTACGGTATCGGGCACTGATCATCCGGATTCGAAGGATGAATGTTATTACGCTGAATTTTTATCTCCATCGGGAGTGAATCTTGCAAAAAACTGTTCCCTTCAATCTGAATGTTGCGCTAGTATATCCAGTGGAGTTGATTTAACATGGCAACCAAATCTGCAATCAAACGAAGAACCTTTGTCAAGACAGCTGTTGCTGCGACTGCACCAGTGGCTTCCTTTGCTGCCGGTAGCAGTGTACTTGGTGCAAATGACCGGATTCGTGTCGCCGTTCTAGGAGTGAACGGACGCGGTCAAAGCCATATGTATGGCTTGCAGCCTATCGAGAATGTCGAGGTCACGACTTTTGTTGATCCAGACATGGAGATTGCCAATAAAAGAGCTGGCGAATTTGAAGCAAAGCACGGGCATCGCCCGAAAGTTGTTCAGGATTTACGTCAGGTGCTTGAGGACAAGGACATTGATGTAGTCACGATCGCCACACCGAACCACTGGCATACCTTGGCAGCGATCTGGGCTTGCCAGGCAGGCAAGGATGTTTATGTCGAAAAGCCTGCTACGCACAGCTTCAACGAAGGATTGAGCCTGATTGCTGCAGCGCAAAAATATGACCGCATTGTGCAGCATGGTGTACAGTTGCGCAGTTGTGAAGCGATCCGGGAAGCCGTGCAGAAGCTCCGTGACGGAGTGATCGGTGAAGTCTATATGGGACGAGCCACAATCTTCAAATGGCGTCCTCCATTGCAGGCTGCAGTAGATGAAAAACCTCCAGCTCATCTTGATTACGATCTTTGGGTGGGACCTGGCAAGTGGCGTCCCTATTCCACGCGCCATGTCCATTACAACTGGCACTGGACTTGGGATTTCGGCGATGGTGAAATCGGTAACCAAGGCGTCCACGAGTTGGATATGTTGCAGTGGGGCCTGGATGTAAAATTCCCGGACGAGATTGTTTCATCTGGCGGACGTTACCTGTGGGACGATCACCGTGAGACACCGGAGCTGCTGACGACACTGATGCAATATCGCCAGCAGAACAAGATGGCTGAAGTAGCCGTTCGTTTCTGGCATTCGAACCATGAAACAAGTTCTGCAAATGGCAATATTTTCTACGGTGCAGATGGCCACCTCGTGGTTTCCGGTTACAACAAGTGGGAAATCTTCAGTGGTCGCAACAACAAGCTGATTGAAAGTGGCAGTGCTCCAACCAAGCACTTCGAGAATTTCATTTCCGCTGTACGCAGCCATAAAACCGAAGACCAGAATGGTCCCGTGGAGACAGCTCATTACTCCGCAGGCCTTGCACACCTTGGCAACATTGCTTTCATGCGTGGAAAGATTCTGAAATTCGATTCGAAGACGAATCAGTTCAGCAATGACAAGAAAGCAAGTGAGATGCTGAGCAAGCCTTATCGTGAGGGCTTCGAAGTCCCATCACCAGAAAAGGTTTAACCTCCTGGAAGCGCAGATCTATTGCTCTGCAGTGTGAACTGCAGAGCAAAGACGTGCTGATAAATTTGGCTGAGATCTTTCCAGATCTATGCAATTGGTGTGTTCGAACTGCACTGTTGTGTGGTGGATTTGGTAGTATTTTGCAAGCAATTCATTGATATGATCCAGTAGCCGTTTGCTCCTGGATGGCGGTTGGTCTTCAATCAGTACGTGGCAACTCAGTGCATGCGAGCTTGATGAAAGGCTCCATACGTGCAAATCATGAATATCCAGCACTCCTTCAAGGTCGAGGAGTGACTTAAAAATATCATCGTGGGTGATCCCCTGTGGGTGACCTTCAAGCAATATATTCAGGGATTCTCGAGCGATCCCCCAACCGCTCCACAATATTACAAATCCGATGAGGATAGACAGAGTGGGGTCTATCCAGAGCCAGTCCTTCCATATCAGGACAATACCCCCGATGATGACCCCAATGGAAGACAGAGCATCGCCAAACATGTGCATGAAGGCTCCCCGGATGTTGAGATCCTCCCTGCTTTCACCATGCAGTGCCTTCATCACAAGCAAATTGACTATCAACCCGGCCGCTGCAATGTAGATCATGAGTTGCTCTTGCACGACTCGTGGGTTGAGAAGTCGTTCGTAGCTTTCGTAGAAGATGAACAATGCCAGGAATACAAGCGCTAGGGCATTGATGAAGGCAGCAAGTACGCCAGCTCGGTGGTAACCGAATGTTTTCTTCTTGTTCGGTGGTTTGCGCTGCAAATAAACTGCAAACCAGGCAAGCCCGAGAGCAAGGGCATCGGTGAAGTTATGGCCTGCATCTGACAGCAGGGCAAGGCTGTCAGCCTGTACAGCACCAATGAACTCCACAACGATAAAAATTACCGTTACCAACAGTGAGAATTGCAGCTTTCCTGCAACTGTTGTATGAATATGCAAGGTTCCTGATCTACCTGTGATTGTAGCCGGAATCCTCTATCCGAACAGAGGGTATGGAAGAACGATCAATGGCATCCCATGCATGAAAAATTCTTTCCGTGGCAAGGCAGGCAACTTATCTTGTCAAGCTCAATCCTTCCAGTGGAGTGCAGGTCGACGAACTCCCGGGAATGATCTACTGGCATCAAAACTGCATTGTCAGAGTGACAGTCGGTACAGGTGAAGGGGTTATCGATTTCTGTATGGCAAACAATGCAATCTGCCATCTGGGGCAGGTGTATTTTCAAACCAGTGACTGTGCTTTCCTCCATTCCGCGATGGCAGGCAGCGCATGCATTCTTACTATCCAGGAATCTTCGCAAATCGCCTGGATGCCCGAAATAGTTGTTTTCATCGATTGCTTTTGCGATCCGGGGAGCAATGTTCCCAAGGCCAAGATGCTGCTGGTGGTCAAAGCGGAAACTCCTTGAGACTGGCTGTTTGCCAAGAATTGCGGATGCATCGATTTGCGGTGCGATCTGGCCATTGTGGCAACTTTGACACAGCATTGCGTCAGGAAGGAGCAGATCCTCTGAGGTAGAACTAGCTGTTGCTTCGGAATGACAGACCAAGCAATCAAGTCCCTGTGCAATGTGTGGTTGATGAGGGAACGCGAGTTCCTGGGCTCCAAGTACTGTTGTTGCCAGGAAAAGCAGGACTAACAGTTTCATGCCAGCACCTGTTGCAAGTATTTCGCTGTATGAGAAACCTTTGACTTGGCAACTGCTTCTGGCGGTCCTTGTTCCAGTATTTGTCCACCAGCATCACCACCTTCCGGACCCAGGTCAATGATCCAGTCAGCACACTTGATCACGTCCAGATTATGTTCGATGACCAGCACTGTAGCCCCCTTGTCGATCAGTTTGTTGAATACTTGCATCAGCCTTGCGATGTCGTCAAAGTGTAACCCGGTGGTTGGCTCATCAAATGAAAACAATGTATTGCTCAACCGCGCCTCGGAAATGTGTGACGCCAGCTTCATGCGTTGTGCTTCTCCGCCAGACAGATGAGACATCGGCTGCCCAAGGCGCAAGTATCCCAGACCAACCTCAATAAGGCACATTAATCTATTTGTAATTTTCTTGTGGGCAGCGAAGAACACAAAGGATTCGTTGACTGTCATGTCCAGTACCTCGCATATGTTCTTGCCAAGAAATTTGATCGACAGCATTTTTGACTGGTATCGCTTTCCATCACAGTCTTCGCATGGCAGGTCAACATCAGCAAGAAATTGCATTGCAATAGTCTGCTTGCCAGTACCATCACACGTATCGCAACGCCCGCCAGGAATATTGAAAGAAAAGAACCCAGTCAGGTAATTCCTTTGCTTTGCCAGTTTCGTTGAGGAGAATAGCTCCCGGATGGGAGTGAAGACATCAATATAGGTGGCGGTGATGGAACGGGAAGACCGCTCAATGGGCGACTGGTCGACAAGAACCACGTCATCCAGGTATTTGTCTCCACTCATTTTCTGATACGGCCTTTGATACGGTTCTGCTGTTGCATACAAATCCCGGAAGACTTTTGGTCTGAGCTGGATTGCAGTGCTCAGTGCTTTGTGGACGATTTCATGTACGAGGGTTGACTTGCCCGACCCGGATACTCCAGTGATGACGGTCAATATCCCCAGTGGTATCTCGAAGTTGACATCCAGAAGGTTGTGTTTTCTTGCCCCTTGAAATTGAAGGAATTTCGGGGCTATTGGAGTTCTTCTGTTTACCGGTACAGGAATTTTTTCCACACCTGTAAGGTAGCGACCAGTCAATGAGGAAGACTGGGATACGATTTTCTTGTAGGTGCCTTGGAACATAACCTCCCCCCCAAGCTCACCTGAGTAGGGACCAAGATCAACCAGATAGTCTGCAGCACGCATGATCTCCGGGTCATGCTCTACCACAAGGATCGTATTGCCCAGGTCTCTCAGCTTTTTCAGGATACCGATCAGTCTGGACGTGTCCCTGCTGTGCAGTCCGATTGATGGCTCGTCGAGAACGTAGCAAACCCCTACCAGGCGAGAGCCGAGGGAAGTTGCCAGCTGGATACGCTGTGCTTCGCCACCGGAAAGAGTTGCGGAAGCACGGCCGAGGGTAAGGTATTGCAATCCCACTTCATTGAGGAATTTCAAACGATCCTTGATCTCGATCAGCAGACTGTTGGCAATGACTTTTTCCGCCCCCTTCAGGTTCAGCTCTTTAAAAAACTTCAGGGCTTCTGCAAGTGAATAATCCATGATCCCTGCAATCGTTTGTCCCCCGACTTGAACATTCAGTGCTTCCTGCCTGAGACGAGTTCCATTGCACAGTGAGCAGTGCACCATTTCCTTCCATCGTGAAAGTCTGGCACTCACACCTGGTTTGTACCTTTTTTCTTCGAGTTTTTCCAGGTATCCACGGACACCACCGAACCCCTTGCCGCCTTCCTCAATCCAGTGGCGATGCTCCAGTGGGAGTTCCCGGTACGCAGTATCCAGATCCACGCCTTTATCCATGGCTGCTTTCCGCATACTTGTCTTGTATCGGAAATACGCTGGGGATTCCCAGGGGTAAACTGCTCCCTCGTTCAGAGTCAGTTGCGGTTCTCGAATAATGAGTCCCATGTTGTAGTCAAAGGTTTCACCGAATCCCTCGCAACGGGTGCAGGCGCCGACTGGTGAATTGAAACTGAACAAGCGAGGTTCGAGATCAGGAAATTCAAGGTTACAATCGCGACACTCGAACTTCTCGCTGAACCAGAGACTTTTGCCAAGGTCATCTGTATTTTCAAAGAAGATTTGCCCGCACTCGCGATAGGCTATATCTACCGCGTCGGCAATACGTTCCCGCATCTCAGGTGATATTACAATGCGGTCAACCAGGACAAACAATGTCTTTTTGAAGTCGATGTCGAGTAGTGATTCAGGTGTCGAAAACTCAAAGATCTGGCCAGCTTGATAAAGCCTGTTGTAGCCACGCTCACGGATGTCGAACAAGCGTTCTTTCAAATTCCCTGATGACAAGTATTTGGCTGCTGCCTCAACAGGAAACATCGCCAGCCAGCGTGAACCTTTTTTGAAGGCAAGCATCTGGGATGTAATTTTGTCCACATCGTCGCGCAATACTCGTTTGTTGCACTCCGGGCAGTAGGTATGCCCGACTCTGGCAAACAGGAGTCTCAGGAAATCGTAGATTTCGGTTGACGTAGCAACTGTCGAGCGCGGATTGCGGGTTGTATTTTTTTGCCTGATGGCAACTGTTGGAGCGATGCCGTCAATCATCTCGACATCAGGCTTGACCATCCTCTCCAGGAATTGCCTAGCGTATGCGGAAAGGGACTCCACATAACGTCTGCGGCCCTCATTGTAGATCGTGTCAAAAACCAGGGATGATTTTCCAGAACCGGAGACACCGGTTACGACTACTAGCTTGTTATGGGGGATGCGCAGGTCAATGTTTTTCAGGTTATGAACGCGCGCACCACGAATTTCGAGATATTCCTCAGGCAACAGAAATGGGTCCCGACCGCTCACGATATAGTGAAAGCAGTGGCCTCCAGGAAATCTTATTGTAAGCTTCAGGTGGTATTAGTCTCAGTTGCATTTTCAAGAGACTGAAGTGTTCTAACGCTACACTAAACGAGATGACTCAACACGAGGTCAGATGTTGTCCGGGGGGTTTGCTATGAAACAAATATTGATGGTTTTATTGGCAGCAGCAGTTTGTACAGCAGGTCTGTTTGCTCAGCCGCAAATGAAGACGGAAGAAGAATACAATGCATTTCTTGCGGTACAGCAGGCTGCCACGGTAGAAGAACGCACTGCTGCTGGGGCTGACTTCCTGCAAAATTACCCTGATAGTGATGTCAAGGATAGTGTCAGCTATATAACAATGCTGGCGTATCAGCAACTGAATGACTTTGAAAACATGTTGCTCTATGGGGAAATAATCGTGGATTCCACGGAAAACCCGGGTATTGTTGCAGGTGCGCTGATTGCAATGGCGGGAGCGATTCCGAATCGTACACGCGAGTTCGACCTGGACAGGGATGAGAAACTTTCCAAGGCTGAAGATTACGCGAAACGTGCCATGTCCATGATTCCGACACTACCGAAAAATGATCCAAACATGACTGATGACGAGTGGCTGATGACCAAGAAGGAATTCATGGGGCAATGCCATGAAGCACTGGGGGTTGTGGGTCTTCAACGCGAGGAATTTCAGGCAGCCGAAGCATCTCTCCGGAAAGCCATTGATATGTCGAGCGAACCAATTGCATTTACAATGTACTCCCTGTCGATGGCACTATCCAAGCAAGACAAGAATGATGAAGCTTTAAGTTATGCAAACCAGTGCATTGAAGCTGGTGGTGTGATAATGGGCGATGGTTCTGAGTTGTGTGCAACAGTTAGAGACGGCTTGAAGCAGTAACCCTTTGGACTTTTAAGCCATCCAGAGGCCGCTATCCAGCGTCCTGCGTGTCTGCCATCATGCATACGAAATTGCAGGCACTATGTGATCGATTGGGGTATGAATTCTCAGATCCTACCTTGTTGCAGCATGCACTGAGGCACAGTTCGTTTTCTCAAGACAGGATTGAATCCAATGAGCGTCTCGAGTTCCTCGGGGATGCCGTGCTCGGTTTGACTGTCAGTGCACTGCTCTACGAGCACTACCCGAATTTTTCAGAGGGAGACCTTTCCGAGCTGAAATCATCCTTTGTAGATCAAAAACGGCTTGCTGCAACTGCACGAACTCTCAAGATCCAATCATGTCTGATGCTCGGCAAGTCAGAGGTGAGGAACAGGGGGCAGTCCAAGGACAGGATACTGGCTGATGCAATGGAGGCAATCCTTGGAGCAATCTACCTGGATGGAGGAATTGATGCTGTCCGTGCACTGGTGCGGTGCTTGATCCTGCTTGAAAAGGAGATGCCGGACCCGGATTGCAATCTGCAGAAACGGGACAGCAAAACTGTACTTCAGGAGTGGCTACAGTCCAGAGGCCTGCCGGTCCCAGACTATGTAGTTGTGGAAACGGAAGGGCCATCACACAAGCGGAAGTTTATTGTCGAGGCAAGGTGTGGAAGCATCATTACGAAAGCAGAAGGGCCCAGAATAAAAGCTGCAGAAGGGATTGCTGCTACACAAATGATGGAACGGCTTGTAGCAGAAGCGAGGACTGCCGTCAGTCAAACGACTGAAAGCAGTTCCTGAGAAAAAGAATGAAATTCTTGAGGACAGCAATGAAGCTCAGTGCTATGCTGCTGTGGCTCATCCCTCTTGTGATGGTGGCTGCCATCTCACAAGAGGCCTCAAGTTCCGCTGCCCGGAAATTGCTGCGCATCCAGGAGGGCAACCTTGAATCCGGAGAGTCAGTGATCCTGTTGCAGGATGAGATGAACTCCTACCTGCGTCTGGACGGGAAAGTTCTGCTGCCACAGGGGGTTTTTGATCCAGAGATTGAAATCAAGCCTGGGACGGCAGTTGTACGGTCACGGATTAATCTGGAGAAAGCAGGATCTTCCATGGATGGTATTCCATTCCTGATGCGCGCGTTATTAACTGGTGAGAGGAAATTCGAGTTTGTAGTTGGATATGAAGCACAGCAAGGTTATGCCACAACCAGGGTTATCACAGCGAAGATTGAGGAACTCGAAATCAGTGGGGAGTTGCTGACATATTTTCTGCTTACGTTTGTACCTGAAGAATTAAGACCATACGTGTCTGGAGAGAAGTTCAAGCTACAGGGGAATGTACGGGAAATTCGCCTTGAAACTGGCCGTGTCGTAATCACCGCTGAGTAGCAGACAGGTTCTAGTTGGACTGCTCACATTTTCAAGCAAGCAAAAGGAATTAAGAATGAGCACCCGGAAAATCCTCGAGTACATCCAATCCCAGCAGGATTCCATGGTTGATCTAATCAGGACGCTTGTCGAGATTGAGTCCCCGACTCATCACAAGGCTGGAGTGGACAGTGTGGCTGATGCAATCGTAAAGGCTGCGGAGGGCATTGCAAAAGTGACTCGCTACCCCCAGCAAGAATATGGAGACCATCTGCGTTTGGAGTTTGATATCCCAACACAAGGAGATGGCCAGATCCTGGGTCTTGGACATCTCGATACTGTTTATGAGCTTGGCACGCTGAAACATATGCCTTGGGCACAGGAGAAAGGACGATTGTGGGGGCCAGGCGTATTTGACATGAAGGCAGGGGTTGTTTACCTGCTTTACGCAGCCAAGGCACTGCGCGAACTCAACCTGCAATCCCGTTGTCGCTTTGTTGTGCAACTGAATTCGGATGAGGAAATCGGCTCACCAACATCCACGCCATTTACTGAACAGGAAGCGAAACGCAGTAGCGTCGTTCTTGTTGCAGAGCCAAGTTTCGGAGTAGAAGGAAATCTGAAAACAGCACGTAAGGGGGGTTGCTCGTACCGGATAGAAGTTGAAGGGAAAGCTTCGCATTCTGGTTTGGATTTTGCAGCAGGTGCAAACGCAATTGTTGAACTTGCCGAGCAAATTACCAGGGTTGCCGACTTGACTGATCTGGAAAGTGGCAAAACCGTCAACGTGGGTGTCATACGTGGTGGTACGGCTACGAATGTGGTACCCGAACATGCTTGGGTAGATGTTGATGTGCGCTTCTCGGATCGCCAACAGGCGGAAGAATTGATGTGTCGTATTGAAACGCTTAAGCCTTTAAACCCTCGCTGCTCGATTCGTGTAATTGAGGGCAGAAAAAAGATGCCTCTTGAACGAACACCCCAGGTTGTGGAGTTATTCAATCTCGCCCGGAAAATCTCTAGTGAGATGGGTATGGGGTTGGCTGAGGCTTCGGTTGGTGGTTGCTCCGATGGAAATACAACGGCTGCACTGGGCATCCCAACACTGGATGGGATCGGGGCTGTAGGTGAGGGTGCCCATTCCTGTAATGAGAGCATTCTGGAAAAGCGTATTGCTGACAGGGCTGCCCTGATTACTGCGATGGTACAAAGGTTATAGGCAAGCGTTTACTTTTTAAAGCCCATTTGTCGATTAATTGATTTCCCGTTTTGCACGTAGCATGTAAAACAGCTTGACTGTTAACGCCAACACGGCGCACAGAAATCCGAGTAGTGTCAGTGGGGGCATGGAACCTGGCCAGGTTGCAGTTTCAAGCCAGCCCTTGGATCCCTGAGCCAGAAGGTGGCCGCAAGCCAACAACAAAGCCAGATAGCCAAGTTGTTGTGCTCGGTACCAGGTTGTCTTGCTTAGACTCTCATGAAAATAGTTCACAGAAGTAATTGCCGGAACCAGAAGTGTTCCGAATGCCAGCACTCCAAACAGGAAAGTCAGTTCGCCGTTCAGGTTCAGCTTTCCTGATTCGTGATACAGCTTTTCAAAATAAGGTTGGGAATTCAAGAGGTTGCTCATCATCGAGTGGAGAAATATCATGGCAAATCCAGTCACTCCGAAAAACTTTGCCAGGGAGCGTCTCCGTTCCACGGGTACAGGGGGTCTGATGAATAGCTTGCCAACAAGATAGGACATTGCAATAAAGCAGATCCCGCTTGTAGAAAGTGACTTGTTTGTAATGTATAAGGGCAAGTGCATCCATTCGACACCCTTGAAAATGTTGTAGCGGATAATTGCGTATCCCATCCATGCCACCCAAATCAGAAGTATCCAAAGGAATTGTTCCCTGAACGACAGGCAGCCACCTGCCCCATCGGAGTCTTGACTATCCGGATGTAGGATTGATTGATTGTTAGTCATGGATCACTAAATCCCTGCATAAAATGGGACAAGTTATCTTGTGTATTGCATGGATGAGGATTATTCCAATGCAACCAGAGTGGACATTGAGGGAAAACAGCTATTCTAACCCGGAAATCTCACCAATGGGTTGAGAATGAGCCTTTAAACCGTGTATAATATCTTTGTTATCAGTATCTTACACTGATTTTGAAGGGAGGGTTCATGAAAGCAGGGTGCGCGGCGCAGAAGTTGCAATTCGAGGCGCACGGCAAGCGCGACGTGGTCGCGGATTTCGATGGTGGGAGGATGACGTCGGACGGCGGGGGATTGCTGCTGCGCGAAGCGAACTGCTGCTTGGGCGACCTGATGGCGGGCCGCAAGGATCTCACCGGGTAGGGCCGCAAGCGGAAGCGCCGGAGGAGATCTGGCTGGACCTGGACGCGACCGACGACCCGACGCACGGCCAGCAGGAAGGCCGTTTCTATCATGGCTACTACCGGGAGCACTGGCCGGCGACCCGGATCCGCATCCGCGCGGACGCGGGGTTCTGCCGCGACGGGATCCTGAGCTGGTGCGAAGCCAATGCGGTGGGCTACGTGCTCGGGCTGGCTCGCAACCCGGTGCTGACTCGGCGCTTACGCCACGCCATGCGCTGTGCGCCAATCCGCGCTTCGTGGTGACCAACCTGGAACTCTCCGAAATCCAGTCGCCGCAGCGGCTGTACGAGCAGGTCTACTGCGCCCGCGGCGAGATGGAGAACCGCATCAAGGAGCAGCAGCTGTGTCTGTTCGCCGACCGCACCAGCAGCGCGACGATGCGCGCTAACCAGCTGCGCCTGTACCTGTCAACCTTTGCCTACGTGCTGATGAACACCGTGCGGGAGGTGGGCCTGGCCGGCCCGGCCATGGCCAAGGCGCAATGCTCCACCATCCGCCTCAAGCTGTTCAAGATCGCCGCCGTGATCCGCATCACCACGCGCAAGGTGTGGCTGTCGCTTTCCTCCGTCCACCTCTTTCAGCACCTCTATGCGACCGCGCTGTGCAATCTGTGGGCCCCCCGCATGCGCCGCCGCTGGCGTGCTGAACCGGCTCTGTCCGCTGATCGTCGGCTTGCCGCCGGCGTTGCCCCGGTGCGTCTCCGCATCCGCTCCCAGGCCCCGTTCCGGCCGGCCCGGAGCAGGCGGCTTCCCCACGGATGCCTTGTACGCCCCGCATCCCATGCATCCGCGTGGTTTCCGGTCCTTCCTGCAGGACTCCAGTCGCCAATTCGCGCCGATTCGCGTCTTGGCTACGATTGGTGAGATATGCGGGCTAACTCTGGAAACTTCCATTTATCTGGACCACCGCACAGGGATCTCCAAAAGGATCATTTGAGCAAACTGGGTTGTTGGTATTAGTGCATTGTTTGTAAATGGCTAGCTGAAATTAGCCAACTGTCTCATCTCAGCCATTGTTTGTGGCAACGGAACATTGGGGTGATACTCCAATGCGGAATAACCGTCGAATTGCCCTGATTCCTGAAAGTCATAAATTGCATGCAGAACATTGCGATAGTTGATCTCGCCTGTACCTGGTTGCATGCGACCGGGATGATCGCCTATATGGAAGTGTCCGATCAGGTCAATGTTGTTGCGGATCTGTCCGATCAGGTCACCATCACTGATCTGGACGTGATAAATATCGAACAGGAGTTTGACATTCGGGGAGTCTACACGTCGGAGTATCTCGAATCCTTCCCGTGCTGATGCCAGGAAAAAGCCCGGACGGGTGACCAAAGTATTGATTGGTTCCAGGATGATTTGCTGGCCGGATTTTTCCAGTAGCGGGGCTGCTGCGCGCAGACCGGCTACACAGCTATCCAGTTGCTGTGTTCGTGGAACACCTGCCCGTTCCAGACCGGTTAGAGCGACCAGGGACTTGGTTCCCAGTTCCTGGGCAACCTGTATGGATGCTGTAATTTCCTGCAGGAATCCATCCTGCTCTGATGGGTCAGTCAGACTGCACTCGGGAGCGCGTATTCCTCGACCGGCTGAGATACAGGCGCAGTGCAGTCCGTACTTTTTCATTGCAGCTGTGTATCCCTGGAGTTCCTCGGGGTCATGCCAGTTGAACAGTTCGAATGCCTGATAACCCTGTTCCTTTGCCAGTGCCAGTGCTTCGTCAGGTGAATACTTGATCCGGGGCAGGGGACGCGGGTCGAGGCCATCCACGGTATCGATCGGTAATCCGATATCCTCACCTAGGAACATGTCACAAGTGATGGACAGTTTTAGCCCCTTGGGCTTGTTGTCAGTTGCATTGTTGTCTGTTTCTTTTACGCATGAAACCTGACTGGCAACGCCAGCCATCATCGTGTTCACGAAAATTCGGCGTTTCATCGTCCTGTCACTCATGTTCCTGACCGTACAGAACTCAGGCGTTCATCAATTCTTCCCAGGTAACTTCACCGTGTGCATCCATTGCCATACGCCCCATGATTGCTGTCAGTGTGCTTTCTGTCCCTCTCACTCCAGTGTTTTCAGGCTTTCCGGATGAGATTCTCTCAATAAATGCTTGCATCGAATCAAGAGTAGTGCTGCGAACTGATTTCTCAATAGTGTCCTCTTTCCGGTTCTTGTAATGGCGCCAGTGCAACTCGGAAGTCTCAAGCATCCCGTTTGTCCCGAAGAATTGCTCATGCACTTCCCGATAGTTATTCGAGCCCAGGGTTGAACCGGCCAGTGATGCCAGTACTCCGTCCTCGTATTCATAGATGACATTGTTGTTGTCACGCATGTCACCACTACGGTCTGCTTTCTTGGTCCCATGACCTACAGCGCTGAGTGGATGACCTCCAAGGAACCAGTTCAGGACGTCAATGCAATGCACATTGTTCTCGACGATCAGATCGCCTGAAAGTTCTTTCCATGTATGCCAGTGACGGATCTTGTCGATTTCGCTGGTTGGACGCGGGGCATCCACTGCACGTCTGCTACCCCCGGATTTAAGGAAGTGTGCGTGTGCCATGCGAATAGCACCAATCTCTCCGGCATCGTGTGCTTGCTTTGCACGGAGGTATGTAGTGGCGTAGCGGCGCTGGAACCCCATGGTGATGTTCAATTTCCGATCAGCTGAATCAGAGGCGCGCATGATCCTCTTGCAGCCCTCGACATCAGCTGAAGCCGGCTTTTCAATGTAAATATGCTTGCCGGCCTTGACTGCTGTCTCAAAGTGTTCTGCGTGCAGGAAGACCGGGGTAGCAATGATTACGGCATCAATATCGCTTGCCAGCAGTTCGTTCATGTCCGTGTAATGTTTGGCTGACTGGTCACCAATACGTTGCTTGGTATTTTCGATCTGTTCTTCAAACAAATCACACATAGCAACGAGACGAGCGTCCGTAGTCTCAAGAAGTGCCTTGGCGAGAGAACCCCCACGCCCACCACAGCCAATCAACCCAACGGATGGCGTTGAGTTGGCAGCACTCCCTCGCACTGCTACTGCCGGGATTACTGTAGCAACCGCCTTGATGATGCTTCGTCTTGAGGATGATGTTGGTTGTTTCATAGTGTCCTTTTGTTTGTCAGTTGTGCGTCATCCTGACGATTTGCCTTGAAGGCATCAGGCCATCTCACTGGATGCACGTAACAGGGTTTCATGAACATTAAGCTCATGATCGTAAGAGAGTTTGAGAGGTGTATTGTTCTTGATTGCCCGTGCCAGTTCGACAAAATCAGGGATGTAGCGAGGCTGTGGGCCTAGCTCAATCGTTTGCCAACCCTGTTTATAGGGACCCTGCGCCTTGCGCATGGCAACGGTAAGCTGTGAATTACTACCTAAAGGCTGGGTCATGAAGCTGCCGTTGCTACCAATCAGCTCGAAAGAACGGTGATCTCCGGCTCCGTACATGCGAGCTGCAGTTGAGACTACTGCTAGAGCATGATCGTATTCGAAAACAGCGAGGGTATTGTCAGCCAGCTTGTCGTCAATGCTTGTGTCGTGGCGCAGCCAGTTATGCACCTTGTCAGGCCTTCCAAATGCTTCGACAACACGGTCTATGACATGTCCAGCTAGCTCGAACATGCTGCCTCCCTTGTAGCGAGCTTCAATATCGCGCTGTGGCTGGTCACGGTCAGAGTTGATTGTTGCTCGTAGCATGAACACATCACCCAACCATCCTTGCTTCGCTGCATGAATTGCGGCATTGATACCTTCATGTCCTCGCAACACCCATCCCTTTTGGAGTAGCAGTTTCTTGCTCTGAGCCTTCTCAATCAAGTCCTTGAATGGTTGGAACTCGTTTCCAGCTGGCTTCTCAAGGTGTAGATGCTTGCCGGCATCAATTACCCTGTTTCCCCATTCCACGGCTTCCCATGGTCTGCATTCCACAACAACAAGGTTGATGGCTGGATCTGCCAGCAAATCTTTTTCAGAAACCCACTTGAGACCCTTGTAAAGTGGGTCTGCAGCATGTTTTCTCTGGACTTCCGAGACAGGTTCGCATACACAAACAACCTCATAATCCGGTGAATCCAGCATGGCCCGAAGTTTCCCCCTTACATGACCATGTTGAGTTCCCAGGACTGCAGCATGAATTTTTTTATGTTGCACTGCCGAGCCTGTTGCAGCAGCCATTGTCATCCCAGCTGTGATCAGGAAATTCCTGCGTTTAATCGAATTCATGTTAATCCTCACTTTGTAAATTGTGTAATCAGCATATCTTCTTTAGGCCAGCGGTCTCTGGGCTAGTACTTTGAGGTAGTCATAGCTTTTCTGGACAGCTTCCTGAACAGGCATGACATCACCAAATGCCTGGTGTACAGTGAGAAACCCTGCATACTCCACTTCATGCATGGCATCGAACACGGTCTTGACATCAACACCACCTTCTTCCCAGACTCCGATGTGATCCAGTGGTACCGGGCCTTTCTTCCATGTCTGAACCGTTGTGACACCATCCGGTGTCAGTTTGTGGTTCTGGATGTAGAAGTTGAACAGGTACGGCTTCAGTTGCAGGATGGTGTCGCGACCATAGTCCTCATCTGCAATGAACCAATTGGCTGGTTCATAAATAAGGCCAAAGTTTGGACGATCGATTGCCTGCAGAACTCGTAGGGTCCCTTCAACGGTCTCGAACAGGCTTGCACAATGGGACTGGTGCGCCAAACGGATACCTCGCTCGTGGGCTTCATCGGCAGCCTGCTGGGCAAAGGCAATGTCCTCATCCTTTTTCATGCATACACGGATCAGCTTGGATCCCAGCGCATCAGCCAGATCCAGGTAAGGAGTGATGTTCCGCAACAGCATGGGCCCCTCTTCGTTATTACTGGGAACAGCAAAGTCGCCAGTAACCATCGAGACACTGAGCCCGGCAGCATTGATTTTTTCATGAACCTCTGCGATGCGCTCCGGTGCCGTGTGTGTACCCACCTGAGACGCTCGCATGCAAAGTGCCTCATACCCAACACTGGATGCCAGTGAAATCAACTCGTCGATAGTCAGTGTACTGTTGCGCTTGTCCGAGAATGACTCAGCCACACGCACTGACAGGGAGAGCTTGATAGGGTTTTGCCCGGAACTGTCTTCCTCTTTGAGTTGCTTGCTTTCAGGTGTGGTGCACCGCAATCCTGCAAGAACAACACTTGCGGCTAGAAAAGAACGTCTTGTATTTTGCATGACTTGTCCTTGTTGTGAAACATGTGAAATTGATCCTGATGTTGTGCCTATCTCCGAATCAAGCAGAGGCCTCTGTGATCTGGCACCCTGGGACTGCAACACCGGGACAAGTCCCCTTGTTCCAAGTCCAGTTTGTACCTGCCAACTGATTCAAGGTAGAAACCAACCTTTGTGCATAGACTATAGCGCCGTACACGAATCTTTCTTCATGAATTGCAAAGAAAACTATTAGCTGGTTGAACCACTGCCTGCTGAGTTGTGAACTGTAGGGACTCTCAGAGATATCTGGGTTCCTGTTTGCAATCAAGTGCAAAAGCTCACTGTTCTCAAACTCTCGGGTTCATTGTACTGGTAGTCCTGAAGCGTCAGGGGATCAACAGCAACTTGCCTGTAGTCTGTCTAGCAGCCAGTTTGGTGTGGGCTTCGACTACTTCGGATAAGGGAAATTCACCACCAATGTGGATTGTTAGTTCACCGGACAGGATCCAGTTGAATATATCGTTGGCCCGTTTCAGCAGATCCCCCCTTGATGAGATGTATGCAAACAGGGAAGGCCGTGTCAGGAACAGTGAACCGCGCTTAGTCAAATCCAGAGGTACGACCGGAGGCACAGGGCCACTGGCATTGCCAAATGTCACCATCATCCCGAGGGGCTTCAGGCTGTTCAGGCTGCCCTCCCAGGTGGACTTGCCAACGGAATCGTAAACAACATCAACACCTTTACCATCAGTGATTCTGCGGCACTCGGATTCAAAGTCCTTCTCTGTATAGAGGATGACTTCATCTGCACCGGCTGCAAGAACTTTTTGGGCTTTCTCTGGAGTTGAACAGGTGCCAATGATGCGGGCACCAATCTTCTTTCCCATTTTGACAAGTAATAATCCGACACCACCTGCAGCAGCATGGACCAGTGCGGTGTGTTTCGATTGCAGGGGGAAAGTGGAATGCAGCAGGTAGTGTGCAGTCATGCCTTGCAGCATGACTGCGGCGGCAGTCCTGGTCTCAATGCCATTGGGCACTGGAACCAACCTGGTGGAATCCACAGCAGCATATTCTGCATATGCTCCCTGTATGCCTGTGTAGGCAACCCTGTCACCTACTTTCACATCACTGACATCAGAACCAACACCAGTAACAACACCTGCGCCTTCCTGTCCGTTTGTGAAAGGTAACTCAGTAGGGTAGAGACCTGTCCGGAAATAGATATCAATAAAATTGATACCGCAGGCTTCGATTTGAACGATTGCCTGTCCGGATTCTGGTGTTGGTTCCGGGATGTCTTCGTATCGGAGGACCTCCGGTCCGCCGTGTTCATGGACTCGAATAGCTTTCATCGTTGAAGTGGCTATTCTATCAGTGCTATGCGTATTCGCAATGTTGAAACCTATGTACTGTGCACTGATCTTGAATCGTCCATCAGGTTCTCCCAGTTTGCCTTTACGAAAAGAGAAGCCATGCTCGTGCGGGTCGAAACTGATGATGGCCGGGAAGGCTGGGGTGAGGCGTATGGTCCTGCAGTTTTAACAGCTGGTGTAGTTCGGGAGTTTCTTGGCCCCTTGGCAGTCGGTCAGGATCCAGGTGCAGTCGAGTCACTGTGGGCGTTGCTGTACGCCCGTTCCATTGATTACGGACAGAAAGGACTGATGCTGGCAGCCATATCTGCACTTGATATTGCCTGCTGGGATCTGAAGGCCCAGGATGCAGGTGTGCCGGTCTACCGACTTCTGGGAGGCGAGTCGACTCAATCCGTTCCCTGTTATGCCACCGGATTTTATTTTGGAGGCGAAGAACCCTTGGAGAAACGCTGGGAGAAGGAAGCAGAGGGTTATCTGGAGGCGGGGTTCAGGGCCGTCAAGATGAAAGTTGGTCTAGGTGTAAAACGTGATGCTGAACTTGTAAAGGCATTGCGCAGCTTCATTGGGAAAGACATCAAACTGGCAATTGATGCAAATCACGCCTATACCCCGACTGAGGCTGTTCAACTGGCCAGACAGGTTGAAAAGTTTGACATCCACTGGTTTGAAGAGCCGGTTTCACCAATCGATCCTGAAGGTTATCTTGAGGTCAAGTCCCGGACAAGCATTCCATTGGCAGGAGGCGAATGCGAGTACACCCGATTCGGATTTGAGAGATGGTTCCGGATGCGTGCATTGGATTATGCACAACCGGATTTATGTGCCTGCGGTGGCATTTCCGAGGGTATGAAGATAGCCACACTGGCCTCGCTGACAGGGATTCATGTCACGCCCCATGCCTGGGGATCAGCCATTGGACAGGCAGCATCCCTGCATTTCTATGCAGCGCGGCAAAGACAGCCATTTACATTGACTCCCGAACCCAAGTTGATTGAATGCGACCAGACCGAGAATCCCTTTCGCAAGGAAATTGTCGAACAACCAATCCACTTCGAGAATGGTGAATGGTACCTTCCACAGGAGTCGGGTCTAGGGATCAAGGTTTCACGGAAAGATCTGGAACGCTATCAAGTGACACCCTGATTTGTTCACGATTCAGAGAGTTCTGGAAACAGCTTCTTTCCAGCCTTGATAAAGTTCTTGCTGCCTTGTTTCCGGCATGAAGGGTTCAAACTTGCGGTCAATTGTCCAGAACTGTTCCAGTTCCTCAGTACCGCTCCAGACACCACAGGCGAGACCTGCCAGATAGGCTGCCCCGAGAGCAGTTGTTTCCTGGTAGGCAGGGCGCACAACAGGAACGCCAAGAATGTCGGCCTGGAATTGCATCAGGAACTCGTTCGACGTTGCTCCTCCATCCACGCGTAATTCAGTAAGTCGAGTTCCACAATCCGATTCCATGGCTTCAACCAGTTCACGTGTCTGGTAGGCGATTGATTCCAGGGCAGCACGTACGATATGAGCGCGCTTGGTTCCACGAGTTAATCCGGTCATGGTTCCTCTTGCATTGGAGTTCCAGTACGGGGCTCCAAGGCCAACGAATGCAGGTACAAGGTAGACTCCGGATGTATTCTCGACAGACTGGGCAACCTCCTGGGATTCGGCTGCACTGCCAATCAAGCCGAGCTCATCCCGAAGCCACTGTACGACGGCACCAGCCACAAAGATGGCACCTTCCAAAGCAAATTCATCCTGTGAGGAGTGGGATGCTGCCGTGGTGGAAAGTAGCTGGTTATTGGAGACTGAGGCGTTGGTCCCAGTGTGCATCAAAGCGAAGCAACCAGTCCCATATGTGTTCTTCACCAATCCGGGTTTAAAACAAGCCTGTCCAAATAGCGAGGCCTGCTGGTCGCCTGCAATTCCAGCAATGGGGATCTCAGCACCCAGCAAGTCCCCATTGGTGACTGCAACAGTGCCGCAAGAGTCCACGATCCGTGGCAACATGGATTCCGGAATGCTGAAAAGAGAAAGCATGGATCGGTCCCACTCTCCCTTTCGAAGGTCCATCAGAAGGGTACGGGAGGCATTGGTGCGGTCGATAACATGGGATTCCTGTCCAGTCAGGCGGTAGATTAACCAGCTGTCTACGGTGCCAAACGCGAGTTCGCCGGCTTCCGCTTTTTGCCTTGCATCCGGTACGTTTTCAAGAATCCAGGCAATTTTGCTTGCGGAAAAATATGCATCTAGAACCAGGCCTGTGCGTTTGGTGATTGCATCTGCATGACCGTCATCCCGCATCTTCTGGCAGGCGTTTGCCGTTCGGCGACACTGCCACACAATTGCATCTGAGATTGGCTTGCCAGTTGAACGTTCCCAGACAATCGTGGTTTCTCGCTGGTTCGTTATGCCCAGTGCCTCGATATCGCTCCAGCCGCAACCTGCTTGCTCAACAGCATCACGGGTCACTTGTAACTGGGTTTGCCAGATTTGCTCCGCATCCTGCTCAACCCAGCCACTATGAGGGAAGCGGCTATCTATGGGGGCTTGGGCCGTAGCTGCGACATTAGCCTGCTGGTCGAATACCACAGCCCGGGCACTACTTGTTCCTTCATCGCAGGAAAGCACGTATTTCATCATGAGCCTCTATCTTCCGCACTGAATATTGATTGTGGCAATCAGATTCGGTTGCATCTAGTTGGTTGGACGCATTCGAATTCAACAATTCAGTTTTTTTATAACCAGACTTTCAGTATGGTTCAGGGAACTGGCATCTCTATGCTGTCCACTTCACGTGCTCGCTGGAACACCTGTACCGGCTGTTCAGTTCTGACTTGTTCCAGCCAGTACACTCCGTCGTAAGGAATGCTGTTACCGCGCGTCCCAATGATATCCATATCACCATCACCGTCAAGATCCTTTGCAACAAACATATCGAACATACCGCGCTTACGACGTGAGATGTCGTGACGAATCCACGGCTGTTCAAGATCTCCGGGGTTCTCAAACCAGGCCAGTCGCCCTAATGGCATGTCCGCGGTGACAGCTGCACCGTCTTCATTGCGAGGACCACTGCTGTAGCTGCCAGAGAAAATGTCGACATTGCCGTCTCCATTGATGTCCACAATCCTCATGCCTGTAGCCGTGTCGGGCTCCATAGTGCCAATACGGTGGAGTATCCAGGCTGCATTGGTGCTTGATGGCTGCTCAAGCCACACCAGATCAGGTCGGTTGGGCCTTTTCTCAGAAAGCAAGACATCCAGTCGACCATCTGAATTGAAATCATGGAATTCAAACATAAACCCACTTAGAAAAGGCTCAACAGATTCACCTGTTATTTCAATTTTGATGGCGTGTTCCACAAACTTGATCTCAGAATCGCTCAGGTTTTCGAACCAGAACAAGCGGGCTTCACCGCGCGAAGAAGCAAGGATGTCAGTGTCGCCATCAGAGTCAAGATCGACAGGTTGTGAATTGATCGGGACGCGCACCTTGGTTAACACATGCTCCTTCCAGGACTGATCTTTCAATGGGCTGCCCTGCGTCTCGAACCAGCTGACAGGTCGTAGCTCCAGCTCACTGGAAGCCCCGGTCTGGGTCCCCTTGTTGGGAGCAATAACTTCAAGCTTTCCATCGCTGTTAAAATCTGCGAAAAATACCCGGATGAATGATCCACGGTTCTTTGCAATTGAAGGCATGATTCGCTCCCAGCGCTCAGTACGTGCCTGTGCACCTGGATTCTGAAAGTAGATCAAGTGTTCGATTTCACAAGCAGCAACAATGTCAGGGTAGCCGTCGCCATTTGCATCAGCAATTGAAACATCTTCCGCAGCCCCGGCTTCGGCGCCTTCGGCAAGGGTAACCAGCATCCATTGATCAGGGTCTTCAGATCCAAAAGCAATCCTGATATGTCCGTCAGCGACCCCGTCGTACACAGTGTCGGATTCATGAACAGAAACGATGTCCTCGTAACCGTCTAGGTCAAGGTCTGCCATGGCCAGCCCATCGCTGCCGGCAAGCGGGACTCCTCCTGTTTCCAGATCATCAATGATATGTTCGTGCCAGGAAATATAAAGGCCTTCGGGAGTGCTTGGTCTATTCATGGCTTCACCCACAGGAACTTCCTGTGGAGACAGATCGGAATTACAGCCTGTCACTGACAGGATTAAAACAATTGTTAAAAGTGAGAGAGATAGCCAATGGCAGAGCATCAGAATTCCGTTGATATTGAATTATAGAAGCCTGATTCATATCAAGCACTATTACTATTCTTTGATACCAAGCTCCTTGATCTTGGGGATTTGGGCTACCTTGGTGTTTTTGACTTGATGCATTTGTCCTGACGACCATTGAATCTCAAGCTAATCTACGATCCCAGCATCGCCAAGACCAAAATGAACGGGAGTTACTCATTCCTTGAAGAAGCATATCTAATACTTGATGCCACCGGGTTTGTTTGCTGCCGAGTCCCGGTTGTGGCCGTGACAATTACTCCTAAGGACCACGGTTACTGCTTGAGCCGCTCAGTGTGAGTTACAGCCAGTGGCGTTTATCGGGAAGACGCAACCGGATGGTTTGCGGAATATTCCATTCCTTGACCAATAGTCTGGACTGGTGGTGTTTCGCTTGGAACAGCCGAGCTCAGCCAGCCTACCTAATTCAGGCATCAATGATTGTTGCCTTGTTCGTTTACCATGCGGCCAACCGCGACTAGTTGTTTCCTCGAAAACCCTTGCCTAAGCCCCAGCCACTGACGAAACCAGACTGTGAGGAGCACCATTAGCTTCACGATTTGGCGAATGAATTTCCGAAGCGTAAGGCTAGGATGAAACGGACTTCGAGTTTGGTGTGTTTTAAACCTGCATTTGATGCGGGAGCAAGCCAACTGCGTATGCCCCTGTATTCAATGATGCGAATGGCTTAGTTGGGAATGATGTCCAGTCAATTGATCAAGCCCATTACCACAACAGTACCGGGAAAAATGAATATCCCGCAACCAATAATAATCAGTAAGCTTTACTGTTTTTCAAGGGACATGAACGGGCATCCACGACATCGGAACGGTTTCGAATCTGGTAGTTATGGCATCGAAGTGTGCATCAGTCCTAGTTTCTAGAGCCCTGATCTCGCTAAATATGTTTTACCTGCCATATTTTGAACTGATTCCATTACAGTGTCAGTTGACTTCGGGTTGGCACCTGGGTCGATTAGTATTTCATGTAACGGCTCGCAGTGGTTGGTGGAGGTGGGGGCTGTAGTTTCTGACATGTAAATTACTCGTTGTATCTCCATCTCAATTGGCGAGTATGCCGATAGTGAGTAATTGTGATAGATGGTAGGCGCGCCAGGACTCGAACCTGGGACCCTCTGCTTAGAAGGCAGATGCTCTATCCAACTGAGCTACGCGCCCAAATCATTAACTATCTAACTTTGATCCTACCTAAGTCCCTTGAATCCAGCATGTTCCCTGGAGCACATTCCTGAAAGTCACAGGGGTATACCCAATTGAACCTGACAGAGCGACAACATGAGAGTGTCGAATTTGGAATTGTATTATTAAAGACCCTTCAGTCGTGACATCAGACGATCCGTAATATGTTCGACCAGTTCCGGCATGCTAGCAGAACAGACTGCTGCGACCTCTTCACGAATACGCTCCTTGGAGGGTGTTAGGTTACTTGTTCCCAAGGCATTCTCTATCAATGCATTCAGACGAGTACTGGTTTGTTCTTCTGGATTTTCTTGCAGGTCTGCATCCGGAAATTTCAAGTTGAAGCCTTTTGGAGCCTTTTGTCTTGCTTCTGGCAGGTTCCACGATACAGGAGACTCACTCTGGGTATCGGGGAGTTGAGTAGGATTTTCCACAGTATCAGGCTGAATCAGGGCAGTGGCAGGCTTGGGTTCAGGCTCAGCTTGTATGACTTCATCAACAGCAGAATGAAGCATGCTGTTTACAAAAGTTAAAAGCTCATTATTGTGCAATGGTTTGTGGAGTACCTGGTCAAATCCAGCGGCTTCTGCTTCCGCTTGATTGATCGATTGCAAGGGCCCGGCCAATAATGCAATCTTCAGGGAAGGGCCATTAGCAGTTTCCCTGAACTCCCTGCAGAGTTCATATCCGTCAGTATCCGGTAACGTAACATCCAGCAGAATAATGTCCGGGCGGACTTTTTCAAACACCTCAAGTGCATTTGAACCCTCCTGAACCCCAGTGATCTCGCAGTTCAAATCCTCTAGTGATTGCTGAACCATCTCATGGACATGCGGGTTATCGTCGATCAGGAAAATCTTCGGCATAACTTCTGACTCAATGCATGGAACCTACTCTTGTTCGGGTTCCTCTGACTCGTCAGATTGCTGCTGGTTGATGCGTGCATCCGGTTCCGTATCCAGTGCGCTGGGACCTGAAATGGTTTCTACGGTTACATCCGCACTTGGTGCTGCACCTGGGGATGTCGTCGCTGGCGTCCGAATACCAGGAGGTGTAGTCGGTATAAGGGTTGACATAGCCGGGTCCCCTGCTTTCGCAGCATGTCCGAGATTTGGTTTACCACGGAAGAGTCCCCAGAACTTACCCATCGTTCCAGGCTCAATGCGGTTCTCGACGTTGAATTTATGAATTTCGAAGCGTTCAGGATTTGCGTCAGGATTTTCACGATCCATCGCCATGAGTTTCTGCCTGGCTTCCTCGACAAACGGACTCAATGGGTAGCTCGACACAAGTTTCTGATAGGACTCTGCCTGGTTGTCCTCGAAGTTGTCGCCCATTTCCCCATATGTTTCACCCATGGTCCAGAGGGTCTGGTCAGCCTTGCTGAACAGTGGGTAATGCTCCGTAATTGACTGTAGGCGATTCACACCGGCTCGATAGCTGCCTTTATCGATGTAGAACATGCCGACACGGTATTCCCCTTCTGCGATGACTTCCTGTACGTTACGTAGCAACTGTTCAGTGTCCTCCCGAAAGACACTATTGGGGTACTTCAGCAGCAATTGACGGCATTCCTGGTCTGCCCGGACTGCATGGACGTTGTCCCTGTCAGGCTTTTGAACCTGGGCGTAGTGAATCTCACAGATCTTGAGTTGGGATTCAGCAGCCTCCTCCATACTCGGAAAGAACGTGATGAAGTCCTTGTACTCTGCTTCAGCTTGTGCCAGTGCGCTTGAAGTGCCTTCCCGGTACCAACTATCCGCAATTGCCAGTTTGGCTTTTGCAATGTACTCGCTGTCGGGATAGGTGTTAATCAATGTCTGCAAGGTGATGCGAGCCAACTCGTATCGATGCCGTTCAATATTTTCAACAGCCTTGTCAAACAGGATCTTGTCAGGCTGTTGCGAGTTATTTGCAATCGGATTGTCGTAGGGACTTTTTCCACAGCCACTTGCCAATAACAGAAATCCCAGGCAAATGCTTGCCACCAATATTCGACCAGACAAATTGATTTGCGGCATATGTTTCATGATACTTAGGTGTCCAGTCACATTGTGACAGAATTCCTTTATAAACCTTTACGCTTTGACAAGATCTGTAAGTTTCGCCAATCTGGACAACTCCTGCATTGCCTCACCTGGTGAATCAGTATTGAAGATACTGGAACCTGCGACGAGAATGTCGCAACCCGACTCGCAGAGTGCTGTTACATTCTCACGATTGACTCCACCATCAACCTGAATGCGGAATTTGAGATTCTGCTGATGGCGCAATGTGTCCAAACGCTTGATTTTATCAAGGCTTGAGGATATGAAGGATTGCCCACCAAAGCCGGGATGAACACTCATGATCAGGACAAGATCAAGATCTGGCAGCACTTCTTCCAAGGTTGTCAGGGATGTGGCGGGATTGAGAGCCACCCCTGCAACTGCCCCAAGTTCCTTTATTCTCTTCACAATGCTTCCGAGATGTGGACAGGTTTCTTGATGAACTGTGATCATTTTTGCCCCTGCTTGCGCAAATGCTTCGAGATAGGACTCCGGGTTGGTGATCATCAAATGGCAATCGAGCAGCAGGTCTGTTGATTTTTTCAAGGATTCAACCACTGGAATGCCGATTGAGATGTTGGGGACGAAGTGACCGTCCATGACATCCACATGAATCATTCTGGCTCCCGCCTTGCGGACAGTGTCGAGTTGTTCCCCCAGCCTTGCAAAGTCAGCGCTCAGAATTGATGGAGTAATTTCAACCATTAGGACACCTTCAGGCGGTGTTTTGCACTGAAAAGCAAGCACTTACAGTGTAACAACCCAATATAGGAACAGCATATTGGACCAAGAAGTAATATGATGGTCGCAGGTCGTTAAATCTCATGCAATTTGCACAATTTGAAAGCCCAGTTGGAGTTGTCCGTATGCTAGCCAGCAAGCATGGGCTCAGTGCAATTTACTTGCCCAGCCAGAAGGAAAGTATTGAAGCTCGACTGGCTCCTAATGGAGTACAGAAGGGCTATGGAAATCTCTTCCTGTTGCAGGCGGAGGCTTACTTGGCTTGCTACTTTGCGGGCGATCTCCAGTATGCACCCGAGATAGAACTGGATTGGGCAGGCAGTGAGTTCCAGAAGCGTGTCTGGCAGGAGTTGCTGGCAATTCCGGCAGGGGAAACCATCAGCTACAGCGAGTTATCAAGGAGACTCGGTAATCCACGAGCAGTGCGTGCTGTGGGAGCAGCTGTTGGCAGGAATCCAATTTCAATCCTGGTTCCCTGTCATCGCGTCATTGGTTCTGACGGCAGCCTGACCGGCTATGCAGGCGGATTGGAAGCCAAACGGTTTTTGCTTGACCATGAACTGTCTCATCTTTCTGAAACCCCTCAGAATGAAGCCGTCCTTACAGTTGTATGAGGCAATGCATCAAGGCAGGTTTGTAGTTTTTCAGGGGTTCCTGAAAACATCCCCGTTGCTTTATGCACTGCAAATGGACGGCTATAGTTAAAGGGTTGCATATGCGCTTTTTCCTCCTATTGCTCGGTGCTCTACCGGTGCTAGGTAGTGTCCCTGCACCGGAGTTGTACTTTGGTCACTCCCTTGGGGAGGATCGAAAGCTGGTGCAGTGGACAGACGTTGTCGGTTACTTCCATGAACTGGAAAAGAACAGCGATTCAATACGTATTGTTGAACTGGGATCCACAACCGAAGGCCGTCCTCTGATCCTGGCAACCATAGCCAATCCGCAAACCCTTGAAAAAATAGAACGTTACAGGCAAGTACTGGCCAGGCTAGCCGACCCCCGGACAACTTCGCCGGAAGCAGCCAGTGCACTGATTCTGGAAGGAAAGCCCGTCGTTCTGATTACGTGTTCAATCCACTCCACTGAAGTAGCCTCCACTTTGACGAGCATGCAGTTCGCCTATGAATTGCTTTCCGGTAACCTGCCCTCCCATCAGGAAATCCTGGACAACACCATCTTCCTGCTGGTTCCGTCCCTGAACCCTGATGGCGTGGACAAGGTTTACTCCTGGTATCACCGCTGGCTGGGAACTCCTTATGAGGGAGCCCGGATGATTGAGCTCTATCACAAGTACCTGGGGCATGATAACAACCGAGACTGGTATATCTTCAGCCAACAGGAGACCCGTTTGATGGTCGAGAAGGTGCACAACTTCTGGCATCCCCAGATTGTCTATGACGTACATCAGATGGGCTCGTACGGAGCACGTATTTTTGTCCCGCCTTGGATTGACCCGGTGGATCCGAATATAGACCCGTTGATTGTCCAGCAGGCCAATGCCTTCGGAACGGCCATGGCTGTAGACCTGACAGCAGCTGGGAAGAAAGGAGTGCTGGTTCACGGGATCTATGACTATTTCTCACCAGCCCGGCATTACCAGAGCTACCATGGCGGACTGCGTCTGTTGAGCGAATCCGCCAGTGCTCGCCTTGCTTCCCCATTGGATGTTCCGTACGAGAGTCTCAAGCAGACAGGGCGCAACTATAGCCCACGGAAGAGGAGTTGGAATTACCTGGAGCCATGGGAGGGTGGAGTTTGGAGACTACAGGACATCATCGACAACCAGATGATCACGTTCGGTTCGGTGCTTCGCAATGCTGCCCTGCGTCGGCATGAATTACTACAGAATTTCTACACCATTGGGTTGCGTGTTATTGAGCGGGGACGTGAACGATTCTTTGTCATTCCGATCAAGCAACATGACCCGGGGGCTGCAATCCGACTCCTGCAGACCCTGCATTTTGGAGCTGTCGAGATTACACAGGCTCTCGAATCAACCATTTTGAACGACCACGGAATCAGCGAGGGAGACTACATCGTCCGCCTGGACCAACCGTTCGGCTCATTTGCCAAAACATTGATGGAGAACCAGGAGTACCCTGCTTTGCGCATGTATCAGGGCGGACCTCCAAAAAGTCCCTACGATGTGACTGCTCATTCGCTCCCGATGCTGATGGGGGTGGAGACTTTTGAACTCGAGGGCAAGTTTGAAGCACGAACACGTCTTCTACAAGAGGTCAAGGCAGCAGCCGGAAAAGTAGACAATTCGCCGTTCTTGACATTCTCACCGAACGACAGTGCCAGCTGGGTCTCCGTGAGCCGACTGCTGATGGCAAATGCCAACGTGTACAGGAGCCGAACTGATGGTTCGTTTCTGGTGGAGTCCGAGGAATCTCAACAAGAACTGCTTCAGGAAATTGCGCAGGAATTGGGATTGAGTTTTGGGAGTAGTGAGCCTCCGGGACCCGACCATTTCAGTATGAAGATTCCACGAGTTGCGATCTATGCAGGTCATGTTCCCAACATTGACGAAGGCTGGACGCGCTGGTTGTTCGATCAGTATGAAATCCCATACGAATCTGTTGGGAATGTTGCAGTTAAAAGAGGACTGTCAGGGGAGTTTGATGTACTTATCCTGCCTGACTCGAAGCCCGAGGTTTTGGATACAGGATTTGAGATAGACAACGAAAGCGATGACTGGATTGTTCCTCCCCAATATAGGAGCGGACTAGGTACAAGTGGTGCCAATGCCTTGCGCGAGTTTGTTGCATCCGGTGGAACAATCCTGGCCTTTAATCGTGCAGCAGTCTATGTCGAGGATCGATTCGGGCTTCCTGTCGAGGATGTTGTTGGCAATCTCAACTCAAGCTTATTTTATGGCCCTGGCACCCTGGTTAACGTGGATGTGGATGTCACGCATCCGCTTTGCTATGGCATGCGGTTGCGCGAGACTGTCTGGTTTGAGTCCGGTCCAGCCTACAGGGTTCTGCGCAGGGCAGGAACTGGTGTCAAGCAGTTACTGCGATACCCCCAGAGCAGCATACTTGCCTCTGGATGGCTGCTTGGTGAGAACTATCTTGCGAATCGTGCGGCTGTAGTCGATGTACCACTTGGTAAAGGACACGTCATCCTGTTTGGGATCCGTCCACAATATCGTGGGCAATCCAATGCCACGTTCAAGATGGTGTTCAACAGTCTTTTCCTATAGTTGTTGCTCATTCTGCCAGTATTCGCATTGTGAACTACTACAACTATTTTACGGAAGTTGAAGATCGCTTTCGACAGGCCCGTGACAGCGGGATGTTCCTGATGTCCCCGCTTGACTGGGCATTGATTGAATACTGGAAAACGGAAGAGATTCCGCTGGAAGCGGTACTCAAGGGTATTGACCGTGCTTTCGAAAAATGGCATTCCCGGCGTCGCAGGTTCCGAAAAGTCAATTCACTGGCATACTGTGCGCAGGAAGTGATGAAGGCAGCGAAGGAAATGTCTTCGTATGCCGATGTCAGGAATGTCGAGCCTAGGCCCTCACTTGAGGCTGCAGAACTGGCTGTATTCCTGCGTCAACGGGCTATGGAACTGCATAAGTTTTCAGACAATGAAACCTTCGAGTTGACAGCAGTCACGCTGGACGAAATGGCCAAGCAGGCCGAAGCAGGCGAACTGCATAATCTCCAGGTTGTGGAGCAGAAACTGACGGTTCTTGAGGACAGGGTCTTCGCTGCAGTGATGCTGCTCGTGAGTGATTCCCAACTGCTGGCTGCTCGCCAGGAACTGGAATCCCAGCTTGCTCCTTACCGCAGCAAGATGACGGCAGAACAGGTTGCCATGTTAGAACAGCGTTACATGCGTCAACAACGATTTGAGGAAATGGGAGTTTCCCGCCTCAGTCTTTTTTACGCCAGCTAGTGCTAAAACCACTGAGAGAATAATGAATGTAACTAGATCAGGAATGTATCTACGACAGACTACGCCAAGTCTCTCAAATAAGGGATGCATCGGTCGTCCAGGTCGGCGATGAGGCGGTGCTAGAGTACTACCGCCTGGAGCATCGTTTCTCAGGTGCTATCGACGTCAGGGAGGGTGAAAGCCAGTGCGCAAGAGCCCAACTGAGGTTGGTTCTGGCAGAGCCAAGGATGAGCAGGTGCAGCTTTCAGAGATCATCGGCCAGCTGAACGAATGATTCGGCACACAGTTTACGGAGGTAGACAGGCTCTTTTTCCAGCAGATCAAGCAAAAAGCCTGCAACACCGAGCGGATTGTGCAAACGGCGCTTGCCGACCCGCTCGCTATTTGAACTGGGGATTCGCAAGCTCACTGGGGAGATGATGATCAAGTGCATGGCAGAGAATGATCAGATTGTAACGTGGTATCTGGTGGACAAGGAGTTTCAGTCCGCTGCATTCCCGATTCTTACGCAGGAGAACTTCAATGCTGTGCGCTCAAGTGGGGGCGATTGAGCTGAGACTGAGCTGAGACGCTGGCATTAGGTTCGCTCGTCACATCGGTATCTTGGGGTTGTCAAACAAGGTGCCGACCGTGACCAAGACTTGGCGCTTGCAGCGGATGCACTGCAAGACCTTCCGTGGGCACAGGCGACAATACTTCCCGTAACCTCATTCGGAGCACTGGAAGTCTCTTGACCAGCGCGCCTTGAACAGCGCGGCCTCGCATTGCTCGTCCGTTCCATACACCCCCATGAACTCCGGCCAGCTCTGCCCCTTCTGAAACTGAACTTTGTGCTCAGGAGTAGATAATCTCTATGGAATCGGATAGTTAGTAATCAATTGCTGTGCTAAAAGTCAACTGTTTCCAAGCACAAGTCCATCATTTCTGGGCTTCCTAACTATGGCTGGTACTGCTGGGTAATCAGGTTTGAATTGGAAGAGAAAAGTCTGAACCCATGGGAGTGGATGGGAATGCCACTCCTGTGGATAGCTTGGCTGTGTTGCAGCCGACTAAACATAACACTCAACTCGTGCAGCCATATTGTTATTTCTACGCCTTGCTAGAAGATTATCAACTTGGATTGATAATAAAGAGTATGATTCACAGCCATATTCTTTACAACGACACAATCCTGCCGAGCAACGAAGCCATCCTTTATCCGGGTCAGGTGGGTCTGTTTACAGGCTGGGGAGTTTTTACAACTCTGCGGATCTATGAGGGCGTGCCCTTTTCCTTTGAGCAACACTGGAATCGGCTGGAGCGTGATGCCGGGTTGTTGAATATCAAGATCAATTTCAGTCGAGAGAAACTGCGTAAGAACCTGTGCGAGCTCGTGGAACGGAATGAATGTCCCGAAGCCACAATGCGTGTGAACATCATGCGTAGCCAGGGAGGAATGTACGAAGGACCCGGATCCAGAAATGAAACTGATATTCTGGCATTCACAACGGACTTGGCAGACTGGGGCTCAACAATGATTTTGGGTATCCAGGAAAATGCCCGGCATGCTGATTCACCCTTTGCAGGAGTTAAGACGCTTTCATGGGCATTCAATTTGACGTTTCACGAAAATGCCCTGAGCCAAGGATATGATGAGGTGGTTTTGCTCAATGAGCGCCATGAGGTAGCAGAATGCACATCAGCAAATATATTTACCGTTCGCAAAGGAGTGATCTATACACCACCTGTATCCAGTGGGCTACTAACTGGGATTACGCGGCATGTGATGCTACATGAACTGGACGAAGAGGTCAAGGAAATGGTCCTGCAACCAGCCGACCTTTATGAAGCGGATGAGGTTTTTATTACTTCCTCAAGCCGCGAATTGCTGCCAGTCGAACGGATTATGGATACGCTGCTCAAAGGGGCGAAAAACGGTTGGCCAGTGATGGAGCGGGTACGCACCAAGCTGCGTGCATATATTGCTGACTATATCCGTTCCAGGCGTTGATTGTTATTCAGGGATCAGTCCGTGCTTGCCCAGGAAAGCCCGGATCGTCATATTGATCTTGTCGACTTCATCATTTGAGAAACCGCCATGTCCCGCACCAGGGATGGTCAATAGTTGATTCTCGACCCCTGCCTTGTCCAGGAGTTCGTGCAAGTCAACGGCATGTGAATACGGCACAATATTGTCTGCATCGCCGTGGATGGTGAGGATAGGTGGCAAGTTGGAATTGACATGGTGAATTGGTGAAACGGAATCTGCAATCTCCTGGCGGTCATTCTGACTACCGAGCCAGGAGACTGTATAGGTTTTTTCATTCGGCTTGCCAGCCATGAGATCGGAGACATCTGTGATGCCGTAGTAGTTGATGATTGCTGAGACACTGGGGTCATCTCGGGAGGGACACTCGGCATCGAATCCTGCTGATGTATTGAACATCCCAGTCGTCAGGGCGAGGTGGCCTCCTGCCGAGTTGCCAGTCACAACCAGGCGATTTGTATCGAATTTGTATTGTTCCGCATTGCTGAACACCCAACGCAGGGCACAGCGGCAGTCTTCAACTGCTGCCGGAGCACGAGCGATCCGTCCAAGACGGTACTCGACGTTCACTACGGAAAAGCCCATTTCGAGGTAGGGCAGGATTGACAAGATACTTGATTCCTTGGAGCCGCCGACCCAGCCGCCACCATGGATGTAGATAACTGTGGGGTTGGGTTCGGATACTCCACGAGGGGTATAAACATCGAGTTTCTGATCGGCATTGCTGGCAATCTTGTAAGTCACATTTGGGTTGACCCGGTACTCGTATCCCAGCCAGGCAGCCCAGTCTGAGGAGTCACCTGCCAAGGCACTTGAAGCCAATAAAGGCAGTATGCAAAGCAGTGAAGTGATGCGCATGATTCGTTTCCTTGTACCAAGAAGAGGGAACAATTGTCTGAGTGCTATGGTATCGGTTTGAACCCACGAAATCCAAGCCCACTTGATCGATTCAGGAAATTCAGGAACAAGGGAAAGTTAGCAAGTGGATATCTGTTTCTTGGCTCTGAGCCGTTTTATAGGGACCGCTGGCGCAAGGTAATTGAAACAATCCTGCGAGTCGGGCAGCCTGATGGAGCGGAAAAGACAGTTATTGATCTCAAGGAGAAATCACTCGGTCTCCTGATCGAAGAAGCAAGGACCCTTGCTTTGTTCACTTCAGACCGATTGGTCATTGGGCGAAACGCAGAACAGGTGATACCTCGCAGGGGGTCCAAAGGTAGTCCTGAGCTGGACCTGATACAGGGGTATTTCAAGGATCCTGAACCTGGAGTTGTTTTAGTGATTGAAGCCGTGCAACTTGATCTTGGTGATTGGAAATCGAAAGACAGGATCAAGAGAGTTCAGGAATTTTTTGCAGCGGTTCCGGAACATGTTGAGTTGCCTGCACTGAGTGATGCCGATGTGGAAACTGTCACAAGGGGGCTAGCCAAGAGGCTTGGACTTGAGATCCAGACAGATGTTCTAGGGAACCTGGTCGATATGCTGAGTGGAGACTTGTTCCGCGTTGAGAATGAACTCAAAAAACTCTCTATTTATTCTTGGGACAGCGGCGGACTGACTCCAGAAGAACTGCAGTTACTGGTTCCCGAAGCTCGTCATAGTGGCTTGTTTGAGTTTGTGAATTCATTGGCCGAGCGTAACCAGAGACAGGCATTGTTACTGCTCGACACTATGTCCAAGGAAGGGATGTACTGGCCGTTGCAGCTAAACCTGATCGCAGGCCTTTTCCGTCTGGCACTGGCAGTGAAGGAACTTGATCGCAGTGGATATGGGGGAGGGACAAGCCAGTTGAAGAGATTTGATATTCATGTCCCGCAGTTCAGAGCCCGTCAGGTTGAGTTGGTTGCATCAAAATTCCGCAAGCAGGAATTGCGCAAGGCACTGATAGCTTTTTATGAAGCAGATCGAGATTTACGGATGGTCAATCCAGATGAGCGAATCATCATGGAGATGCTCGTCATGAAGTTGACGACTGTGGAGTAGCGATCCGCTTATGCTGCATTGACTGCAGCAAGCTTGTTGGCTGCCACAGAGAGCCTTGATTTAATCCGATTGGCTTTGTTGCGATGCATGAGCCCCTTCTGGACGGATTTGTCTACTTGTCCAACTGTTGGGCTGAGCATTTTATTGACTTCTTCCTGCTGGTTGCCTTCAACAGCAGACTCAAAAGATTTTAATGTGCTGCGAAGCCGACTTTTTATGGATCTGTTCCGGGTGGAGCGCCGTTCTGTTTGACGAATCCGTTTTATTGCTGATTTATGATTTGCCATGCAATCTTCTGATTCAAGGATAAACCTTGTGGAATGCTAGTGTCAATGAAAACACATGGCTTCCATGTGCCTTGAATTCAGGTTGAATGGAGCAATTTTTGGCACTCATGATCCTTGGAAAATGTAAGCGCTCAAAGGTTCTGTGGCTAATGATGGAATCTGCAGGGAGTTTTGAAAGTCACAGACACTTATGCATCAACTTGCCAGTACGGGTAGTAGGGCAGGAAGACCCTCTTGCCCTGGATCACTGACGACGGATAATGTACAGAATCCGGGGCATGTCCTTTCTTTCACAGCGACGTAAGCAACAGCTATTCGACCTGTTACTGGCAAACCTTGTGCTGGTAGGAACTTTTGTTGCTGCTGTTCCAGCAGCTATGTTTGTCAACTCGTTAAGCCAGTCTTCGATTGTTGTGAGTACCGTGCCTTTGCTGTTTGGCAGCCTGGTCATCACAATGGGTGCCTGTTATTTTTCTGCAAGAACTAACTGGGCTTCCCTGGGAGTCGATTACAAGAGCACTCGGGATGTATTCACAGGTCTGTTTTTTGGTGCAGCAGGCTGCAGTTTGATCATAGTGCTGATGGTCCTTGCCCAATGGGCGACTTGGATGCCTATTGATCTGGAGAGTGTACATTTTGACTTGCGAACGGCGCCCTTCACAGGAGTAATGATTCTTGTTGTAGGTGCGATCGGAGAAGAGCTGTTCCTGCGTGGTCTTGTACTGCAATTGCTTGCCCGTGCAGTTGGTCCGGTGGCAGCTATCGGTGTCACGTCAATTGTTTTTGCCTTGCTGCATGGATCAAACCCGAATGTCACTCCGACAGCCACACTCAATACTGCTCTTTATGGCGCTTTGTTTGGTCTGGTAGTTTTTAGGCAGCGCTCACTGTGGATGGCAATCGGAGTCCACTTGGGGTGGAATCTTGCTCAAGTCACACTTGGCTCAAACAACTCGGGTATTACAATAAGACTCACAGAGCTTAACCTGGAGCCCCGAATGGCCGATTGGTTGACAGGGGGAGTGTATGGACTGGAAGGCGGAGTACTGGCTACATGCATGGCACTGCTGCTTGCAGCAGCAATCTGGCTTCTGCCACAGAGAGCGGATTCCGCTGCAATGCTGTGGGAACAGAAAGCTGCAGGGTCACCGAATGACGTTGAAGCAACTGGTTCTTTGCCTGACTATCAGCCTGATAACGGTGTACACACCAACAGCAAGCGCGAAGGATGAAAAGATCACAACTGCTCAGCGCTCTGATCTGATTCGGGACCTGAATGCCGAGTACGGTACTGCCAAAGTTCAGTTGCCACGTTCCAAAAAGCCATTGCAATTGGATACATCGGGTCAGGTTCTAGTGCAGCAATGGTCCGATGCAATGTTCAGGTTTGGGCCAGCTGCTCGTGTCGGGGATCTAGTACAGATCACCAAGGTTGAATTTGCGGACAAGAAACTAATTCTTGAAATCAACTTCGGACTCAAAGGCGGGCGCAAGTGGTGGCACCGCATCCAGGTAGGAGGTACCGCGAGCAGGGGTACAACACTAGGCTCAAGCCAGTCCACACATGCTCCGGGAGGGACCAAACTTGCCCTGGTGTTTGAGGACAGCATCGTGAACCAGACTGCGGCAGAAATCAAGGAACTGTTGAACCCCATTCTGGACTTCGAGAAGCGCACAGCGACGGAACATTATCTTGATTCGATTGATGAAAAATACAAGGAAGCCATTGAGAAAAAAGAGATTATTGAAGGCATGGACAAGGAGATGGTGTTGCTGGCGCGGGGCATGCCTACACGGAAGTTGCGCGACTTCAATGATGGTATTGAAACCGAAGACTGGATTTACGGGGAGCCTCCCGGTGAGCTGGTGTTTGTGACATTTATGGATGGCGATGTGATCCGTGTCAAGTCAAGTGTGGCTGCAATCGGCGGCTGGGTAAAAGAAACTATACCCATTGAACGCTGACCTTGACCTTATCCGGCTGGAGAGCTTGATCAGGCTGAAAGCCGGATATACTGTAGATCAATTGTGATCAGGAAGACCCTTCTTCTGGCGCTTTTGTAGACAGTTGTAGCTATAGTTGAGCGTTCAAACTTCCTCTGGGTAGTCCTTGAAGACATAACCCCCTGAACCGGGGTCCATAGCTACCTGTGAGTAGATATGGACAGGTCTCACGAAAAAGCTGCTAATTCACTGCATCACTTGGGAGAGAAAGCTCTTCCGGGATTGATTTAGATGAAAGAGCTTATGGCGATCCGGACAAGCTTGACCCATCTTCGACAATGGTAACTCCGATTCATAGGCGGTCGACCTGAGCTTGCAAGGACTTAGCGCTGTTCGGGTCTGCCTTGCACCTAATGTGTTGTGCTAATTCATGGCTGGAAATAGCTAACATCGTAATTCCTGACAGGTTCGAGCCCGCTCCTGGAGCCGTGCAGCAAGCCGCCTGAAGCCCTCCTCAGTCGGGAGCGTCCGCCGTCCGCCCAACCCGGGCGGTGTTGTGCCAAACGCTCGATCCCGTCTCGTAACACGTTCTTGTACAAGTGCTTCTAGAATTAGCATGTCGAAGATGAGCTTGGGCTACGCAAATTTTTTAGCTCGACAACCCGGGCTCACAAAGTATTGCCTGTTACCATTCGTGAGCTGGAATCTCAGCGATGAGTCCTTCCGTACAAAATAAAAAGACTATGGACGAACTGGTTGATTTTGTTCAAAGTGAATTCCGGAAAATGGCAGATCCTGTCAAGGCACCGCAGATGCAGGCATACATGAAGAACAGATCGCCTTTTTACGGAATCAACAAACCAGAGCGAGTTGCTGTCACTCGTCAATTCAAGAAAGAGTTCCGGCCAGCGAACCAATCCGAGTGGACTGAAGCGATCCTGGCTCTTTGGAACTTGCAATACAGGGAAGAGAAGTATGCCGCACTGGACTATGCCGTTCAGTTTCCACAGTACTTTGAGCCGGAATCACTCAAGCTTTATGGCCAACTCGTCAGGGAAGGGGCCTGGTGGGACTTGGTGGACTTTGTTGTATCGCAGCTTGTAAGTCCGACCTTGCTTCGTCACCGCGAAAAGGTTCGTCCCACCATTGAGCAATGGATTGATGACAAGTCACTCTGGATTCGTCGCACAGCACTGTTATCCCAACTCAAGCACAAGGATCAATTGGATGAGTCACAGCTCTTCGGCCATGTACTGATGCGTTGTGAAGAAAAAGAGTTTTTCATTCGCAAGGCAATCGGCTGGGCGCTTCGCGATTACAGTTGGACCAATCCGGAGGCCATTCACAGTTTCCTAGGGCAGCATGGCAGCAAGCTTTCCGGTCTGAGTTTTCGGGAAGCTTCCAAGGAATTGATCCGGTCAGGATACAAGAAAAAATCCGCCCATTGATCATGACTTGGGCGATGAACCTTGCCAGAAAGTCAATCTTCAGGATGACCTGAAGTTTCATCAAAGTGTTCATCTTCCGGATCAAAAGCCGGGATTGGAATGTTCAGGATGCGCATTGTACCTACTGCCCGGTGTCGACAACCGGGTTGGATCATTACTGATGTTAATGGTTTGATAGGGAATGACTGTCCATCAAGCTCGATCACCCCGTCACCTTCGAGGACAACATAGATCTCTGTCATCTGCTTGTGATAATGCGTTTTTGAAGTTGCACTGATATCAGTGAGATGCACGGTCGCTAGCTGGTTCTCTGGTTCGGTAAAGCCCCGACGGGCTTGCCCACAGGGACATTCCACAGGTGGTAATTCATTCAACTGGACTATTCGGAATTTCGGCATTTTAGTAATGAATCTTCAGTCGATATTCATGATGAAGGTATCAAGTCTCATGTGTAAAGGTATTTTTATCTGGCTCCCTTCATTCAAATTCAGCAAACAGCATTGGTACATGCAGTCTTTTATGGGGAGATGTATTCACTGTTTGCGATACAAGCTGTTAAACTAATCCGCGAGTGCGGGAGTAGTTCAGTGGTAGAACGTCAGCTTCCCAAGCTGAATGTCACGGGTTCAATCCCCGTCTCCCGCTCCATAACCAAGGGTCGCCTGCAGCTTCGACGAGAATTTGGCTGCATGCTCTGGCGGACTGGCAAGGGGTACTGCAGCTCGAGCCCTGGACATGTTCCCGCGTCTGGAGTCTAGGCCGGTCGTCTACGGCCGGTACAGATTCCCACACCCCATGGACGATGGACCAGAGTTCTGTTCTCAGCCCTTGGGATCGGTGGTCAATGCGTAATTGATCGCGGCATCGAAGAGGCGGTACCCGTCTTCGGTCATCAGGTTCACCGTGCCTGTTTCGTTGTCGTTCTCAATGAAGTATTGGATACGCAAGCCAGGATTCGGGGTGCCGTCGTAGAGTTTCGCGCCTCTGCGAATGACGTAGATCACTGCAGCCTTCGGATAGTCCGGCAGGGTGGCTACGACTTCGGCGCTGGGCGCAAGATCCTCGGCCCAATTCATCTCCCTTGGCACGCGATAGACCTGCACGCGGCCGCTCATCCCTGCCGCCAGCGGATGTTTGGGATGCACGATGTTGATCGTAGTATGGTCTTCTATGGCGCCATAGTCGCCCTGGTCGGGAGTGCCGGGGTCCATGCGCTCACCCTCCGGGTTGATTAGCCCGAATTCGTCCGGGAGAAACGCCTCGTAGCTGAGGACGGGTGTTGGAGTCGACACAACCTTGGTCCCGACCGTTGCGGAGAGGAGCGACTCGGCCAAGATCACCAGGTCTGCCGCGTTGGCGGCCGCCAGCATCTCACCTCCCTCGGCGTCGTGTGGGATTCTCGTAACCTTATGCCCCATATCGATCTCGAGATGGTTCTTGACGAAGACGTCGCTGATGCTGGTGCATGGTAGGACCCTACGATTCTCATCCCCGCAAATCATCAGAATGTTCCGGCCCGTGGGAGCGCCCCCCTGCTGCTGAGCGTACATCCGCGCCGAGAACAGAAGAAAAGATACAGAAACAGCAGCGACTACTGCAACACGTCTGCTAAACATTAGATTCCCCCTTTAAGCTTTTAACTGGAATATCCATTTCAGCATCCTGGATAGCCGCAGTATACCCCCAGCGTTGTCCAACGAGACATGAGCCTGGACGAGGGGGTTGTTTCCAACCAGAGATGAGCCTGGACGGACGGCGCGGGGGGATGTGGAGACCATCGGAGGATGGTCATGCGCATCGATTTGGCGTCGCACAAGAGCCTGGAGCAGGTGCGGGCGTTTTTGGAGAGGGGACCTGGGGGCGGACGGCAGCGAGCCGCTGCTGCCGGAGCGGGAGGAGCAGTACGGGCACATCCAGCGGAGCCTGGTGCGGTTCGGCTACAGGACGCTGCGGCGGGCCGAGCGGGGGCTGGTGCTGGAGTATCTGCGGCGGACGACGGGACTGTCGCGATCGCAGGTGACCAAGCTGGTGGGGCGCAGCCAGCGGGAGGCGCAATTGCGGGACCGGCGGCGGCCGGGGCGGCCGTTCGCCAGCAAGTACACGCGGGCGGACATCGCGGCGCTGGCGGAACTGGACGGGGAGCACGGGAGGCTGTCGGGGCCAGCTACGCGCAAGCTGTGCCAGCGGGCTTGGGAGCTGTACGGGGACGGGCGCTACGAGCGCCTGGCGGGCATCTCGAACGGGCATGTCTACAACCTGCGCAAGACGGTCGCCTACCGGCGCCGGCTGGCCAGCGTGGAGCCGACGCGCCCGCAGCAGGTGGCGATCGGGGAGCGGCGCCCGGGCTTCGTGCGGGTGGACACGGTGCACCAGGGCGACCTCGACGGGGTCAAGGGGGTTTACCACATCAACGTGGTGGACGAGGTGACGCAGTACCAGGCGGTCGGCTCGGTGGAGACGATCAGCGAGCGGCACCTGCTGCCGGTGCTGGAGCAACTGTTGGCGGCGTTCCCCTTTGCCATCCTGGGCTTTCACTCCGACAACGGCTCGGAGTATGTCAACCGCCTCGTGGCCAAGCTGCTGGAGAAGCTGCGGGCGGAGTTCACCAAGTCACGGCCGCGGCGCAGCACCGACAATGCACTGTGCGAGGGCAAGAACGGCTCGGTGGTGCGCAAGCACCTGGGCTACGGGCACATTCCGGGGCGCTTCGCGGAGCCCCTGTGTTGAATTTCACATTATTTCGGTGAAACAACACGGGAATTCGTCGGATTAAACCGACTCCAAAATATGTGAATGGCGAGCTAGCCCGGATTTCTCAAGAGGGGTAGGGTATAAGGCTGTGTCTTGTGGTATAATTTATTTATTATCAACAACTTACCACGATATAGGACGACGGCCTTATGACTACAGAGTGTACCACAGAACGACTGGAATTTGGGGGCCTGCGTAGGCAGCGAGTCGTCGGTCGATTTGACGGTGGGGAGCTCGGCTCAGATGGTGGTGGACTGCTGCTGCGGGAGCTGGCGCAGCGGACGGGGCTGTTCGGCCGGCTGAGCGCCTGTTTCCGGGATTACCGCGAGCCGCAGCGGACGCGGCATCCGGTGGAGGTGCTGGTGGCGGCGCGCGTGCTGGGGCTGGCGCTGGGCTACGAGGATTTGAACGATCACGATACGTTGCGCCAGAGCAAGCTCTGGTCGCTGCTGTGCGGGGCGGCAGGCCGGGGCGGGCGCAAGGCAAGCTGGCAGGAGCTGCCGCCGGGCAAGAGCACGCTGAACCGGATGGAGCTAACGGGGCCGGCGCTGGAGGCTGGGGAGCGCTACAAGAAGATCGTGGCGGACACCGCGCGGCTGGATGCCCTGCTGGTGGACCTGTTCCTGGACTGGCACGGGCCGGAGCCGGAGCGCATCGTGCTGGACGTGGACGCGACGGATGATCCCCTGCATGGCCGGCAGGAGGGCCGTTTCTTCCATGGCTATTACCGCACCTACTGTTACCTGCCGCTGTACATTTTCTGCGGCCAGCAGCTGCTGGGGGCGCGCTTGCGGACGGCGGACCGGGATGCGGCGGCGGGCACGGTGGAGGAGTTGGAGCGCATCGTGGGGCGGATCCGGAAGCGCTGGCCCGGGGTGGAGATCTGGCTGCGCGGGGATAGCGGGTTTTGCCGCGAGGACTTGATGGCCTGGTGCGAAGCGCAGGGCGTGGAGTACGTGCTGGGGATCGCCCAGAATCCCAGGTTGAAACGGAGTCTGGCCCCGGAGCTGGAGCAGGCCCGGCAGGCGTGCGAACGGACGGGGCAAGCGGCGCGGGTGTTCCAGGACTTCCGCTACCGGACACTGGACAGCTGGAGCCGCGAGCGGCGTGTGATCGGCAAGGCGGAGCACTTGCCGCGGGGGGCCAACCCGCGTTTCGTGGTGACGTCCCTGGGGCCCGAGCAGATGGCGGCGCGGGCGCTGTACGAGGAGGTGTACTGCGCGCGGGGGGACATGGAGAACCGCATCAAGGAACAGCAGCTGGCGCTATTCGCGGATCGCACCTCGGCGCAGACGCTGCGGGCCAACCAGTTGCGCCTGTACTTCGCCTCCTTCGCCTACACGCTGCTGGAGTTGCTGCGGCGCTGGGGCTTGGCCGGCACCCAGCTGGCGCGGGCGCAATGCGACACGATCCGCCTCAAGTTGCTCAAGATCGGCGTGCGGATCCGGGTCAGCGTACGAGCCGTACGCCTGTCGTTCGATGAGGGCTTCCCCGACGCGGGCCTTTTCGGGCAGGTGCTGGCCCGCCTCCAGAGCCTGCCTCTGCGCTGTTAGCCGTGCGCGCTCCCGAGATCTTGTTGCGCCCCTTGCGGGTGTCGCCGGGATCACTGTGTCCCTAGACCGGGTAGCGCGGCAAAACGAGCGCAATCAACTGCGGATCTGGCGGTCCTGACCAAGCCTCTGCTCGGATCCGCTGCCCAACGCCATGTCGCCACGCCCTAAATCCATCCTGAATTGATCAACCGCCCCAAAATCAAAAACTGGTGAGAAGGTCGGGCTAGTCCGAGACACGTTGTAGCGGAGGCAGAAGGCCCCTGCCGCCTTCACTGCACAACCGCTGGTGGTTGCCCGTGCAAGATCCGCTACTGGGCCACCAATGCCTTCGAGCGTGGCCTGCTCTCTTCCTCCTGCAGTAGCGGATTTACTTGAAGAAAATGGTCTGCGCCCACGCGGAGCCGAGTGAATCAAATTCGACGGATTAAACAGAAATTCAACACCCTGAACCGCTTTAACCGCGAGGTGCTGACGCCGTACCTGAACTACCACCGGCCGTGCCTGTTTGCCAGCGAGCGGGAGGATCCGCGGACGGGCCGGATCCGCAAGCGCTACCGCCACGGGGACGTGCGGACGCCGAGCAGTACCTGCGGCCGGGCGTGGACTTCGCCCAGCTGGACGCACAGGAGCGGGCGCTGACGGACCTGGAGGCGGCGCGACGGCTCAATGCGCAGCGTGAAACGCTCTTCCGGGTGGAGTATCTACGAAGTTTCGGACTATTTGGGCTGTGGCAGCTATGGCAGTCGAGTGGTCCCGGAGGTCGAGTGCACTTCATGATTGCTGAGAAGAGCAGCGATGTCAAGGTCCAGCGGGTGTCCAGGCTCGCTGAAAGCAAGGCCGGTGTTGTATTTCACATGATTTCGGCGGATTTTACCAAATTATTCCATGCATTCGTCCGGCCGTTGTTCGAATTAAGGTCGCTCACGGCTGCCCAGCGACAATTAGAATTTTTATTCTGGGCCGCGCGGTGCAAGCGTGGCAGAGGGAGCCCGGAGGGCGACCAATGCCGCCCGCTATGGAAGCAAAAGGAGCAAGATCTACCATACGGGAAAGGGGTAGCAGGGGGCAGAGCCTCTCCCCCCTAAGACTGAGTAGTAAGTGAGTGGGTGGGATGGGGTTGATTTGGAGGAGGTGCCGGGGGGAAGGGGGACCAGTCCCCCTTCCCCCCGGCACGTTTGTGGTCTCATGTCCGACAGGTCGAGGACGGGCCGATTCACTGCCCCAGGCCCGGTGCGCTGGCACCCGCTTCACTGCGTTTCGTGCTGTTCCGCTTGCGCGCCTGCTCGGCCGCCGGCGCCACGCGTAGTACCCGCTGGTGGAGACCTCCAGCACCCGGCACATGCACGCAATCGGATATTGGGCCTGATGCGCTCTTACGAACTCGTAGATCCGGACGGAATCGAGTCGGTCTCCCGAGCGAACCAGGCCGCGGCTTTTGACAGGATCTCCCGCTCCATGCGCAGCTGCCGAACCTCGCGCCGCAGCCGTGCCAGCTCGTCCTGGTCCTTGCTGCGCAGCCCGTCCGTGCGGCTGCCTTGATCCAGCTCCGTCTGCTTCACCCAGCGCCGCACTGACTCCCGCGAAATCTCGAATTCGCGCGCGATCTGCGTTGCGCTGCGGTCACCGACTTGTGCCAGCTTCACGACCTGCTCCTTGAAGTCCTTCGGATAGGCCTTCACATTCACTTGTTTACTCATTGTTTCTGTACTCCTTTGGCCCCGGCTCACGGGTGCTCACTTACTGCCTATCCAACACTATCCCACCTAGGCACGAAAAGATGAACACTCCACAGTGGGGTCCGGAACGGGTCGTGCAGACGTACTGGCAGCTGGCCGAAATCGAGGCCGCCTTCCGCAGCCTGAAGGGCGAGGCGGGCCTGCGTCCCATTTTCCATGTCAAGCCCAGCCGCATCCGCGCCCACCTGTTCCTGGCCGTGCTCGCCTATCACGGCGTGCACTTGCTGCGCAAACGCCTGGCGCAGGCGGGCCTCCGCTCCAGTTGGGAGACGATCCGCCGCCAGCTCGCCGGCTGGGTCCGCCTCCCCACCTCCCTGCGCGCGGCCGACGGCCGCTGGATCCAGTGCCGCCAGGACTCCCGCCCAGACGCCAAAGCCGCAGAACTGGCCCGCGCCATCGGCCTGATGCCGGGCCTGCATCGCATGCGCACCAGCCACGCGGCGGATGCCACGCCGTCACCGTCTTCCACGCAATAATCGGCGCCCCCGACAGATTTTGTGATGCCATAACGCCTGACCTGCATCTGCAAGTCATCTCATTTCAATCACTTGTACTGTCTCGAATTCAAATATGACGAAGTCGGGCCAGGAGGTTTTGCACTGTGAATCCCACATCTTCACATGCTGGGCATGCACCAGTTGGGGCTGGATTCCGGCCGCTTCCAGGGCCCGGTACGGTGTCTCCCAGTACATGCCGGTGCCCTCCATGGTCGCCGCGCACGGCTCGACGACCAGCACCCGTCCCGCGTCATGCGGTCGGCTTGCAAGGACTCATCCTGCGTCATGCTTTACACTCTCCCTTGGCGGAAGCGGCACGGCGCGGACCCGGTATTCGACACCCGCCGATGTGGCGGGGCTCTTTTTGCTGTGCGTCCAAGCCCCCGCGAGGGGGCGGGTACGATGCGGGGCTCAACGCGGGACCGACAGGTCAGTTTGGATTGCGGGGACGAAGCCACCAGAAAGGTTTGCGACCAGGGGCCGCTTCCGCTACAGGGTATTCAACCACGTAGCACGGGCTGCGACCTGCGGACGGCTCTGCCACGCGGCTGTCCGCTCTAGAGATATTTCATGCCGTCGGGGTGAGCATGCGCGCTCATGAGGTTTGGGGTAGCAATACCACCATCCTGCGCCCGTTAGATCTTAGACGCGTTTGCATCGGCACGCGGCGTAGGCATCCAGTTGTCAGCATTACTCAACCGAATCCTGACGCGGTAGATCGCGGCACTGCGTCGCAGGTACGGCGGCAGCAGCGTCGGGCGGAACTGGATTTGGGGTGGCTACGCAACGGGACTTATCACGGATCCTAGAATAGCACTATGACCCCTCGGCTGCGAAGGGCAGGGATGTGGGTATCGATGGATCGGTCGCTGAGGGGATTCCCACTAAGCTCGAGTCTTCTCAGACCGGTCAGTCCCGTCAGGGACGAGATATCAGTGACGCTGTTGCTGGCGAGGTAGAGGTAACTCAAGTGGGTCATCCCCGCCAGGGGAGACACGTCCGAAATCGAGTTTTCCGAGACGTTCAGCTCCTCTAGCCGGGTCAGCCCTGCCAGCGCCGACAAGTCATCCACCGAGCCTCCCACTACGTGCAAGTGTGTCAGCGCGTCCAGTCGCGCCAGGGGCGAGAGATCCGAAACCGGACTCCACCAGAGCCCCAAGAATCTCAGCTGGGTCAAACCCGCCAGGGGCGAGAGATCCGACACCGGATTCTCCCAGAGATTCAACCCTCTGAGATTGAACAGCCCTGACAAGGCGGACAGCTCCGAGACCGTATTTCCCACCAAGCTGAGATGCGCCAGTTGGGTCATACCTGCCAGGGGCGAGAGATCCGAGACCGCGTTCCTGTCAAGGCTCAGGTGGGTCAGCCGGTGCAATGCCGACAAGGGCGAGAGATCCGATACCGAGTTCCCCCCGAAGTCCAGGAATGTCAGCTCGGTCAACCCGGCCAGGGACGAGAGGTCCGATACCGAGTTCTCCCAGAGATTCAACCCTCTGAGATTGAACAGCCCTGACAAGGCGGACAGCTCCGAGACCGTATTTCCCACCAAGCTGAGATGCGCCAGTTGGGTCATACCTGCCAGGGGCGAGAGATCCGAGACCGTATTTCCCACCAAGCTGAGATGCGCCAGTTGGGTCATACCTGCCAGGGGCGAGAGATCCGAGACCGCGTTCCTGTCAAGGCTCAGGTGGGTCAGCCGGTGCAATGCCGACAAGGGCGAGAGATCCGATACCGAGTTCCCCCCGAAGTCCAGGAATGTCAGCTCGGTCAACCCGGCCAGGGACGAGAGGTCCGATACCGAGTTCTGCGAGAACCTCAGCGATGCAAGGTTGGTCAGCCCTCCCAGGGACGAGAGGTCCGATACCGAGTTCCCCCCGAAGTCCAGGAATGTCAGCTCGGTCAACCCGGCCAGGGACGAGAGGTCCGATACCGAGTTCTGCGAGAACCACAGCGATGCAAGGTTGGTCAGCCCTCCCAGCGGCGAGAGGTCCGAAATCGAATCCCCCACAATCTCCAGTTGTGTCAAGCGGGTCAAACCCGCAACAGGCGAGAGATCCGTCACCGAGTCTCCACCGAAGCGCAGTCTGGTCAGGCGGGCCATCTGCTCCAAGGGCGAGAGATCCGTCACCGAGGTACCCGCGAGGTCCAGGCGTGACAGCCATTCCAGCCCCTCCAGGGGCGAGAGATCTGTCACAGGGTTCCCGCTGAGGCCCAAGAAACCGAGATTCGTCAGTCCTGCCAGCGACGAGATATCCGACACTGCGTTGCCACGAAGTTCCAGAGAGTTCAGGACAGCTAGTTCGGCCAAGGGCGAGAGATCTGTCACCGCATTGCCTGATAGCGCAAGGATCGATAGATTCGCCATATTCGCCAAGGACGAGATATCCGATACGTTGTTTCGATTCAGGTTCAATCGTTCCAGGATTGTTGATCCTGCAATGGGAGAGAGGTCCTCGATCTGATTGTCACTTAGCAAGAGTGCTTTCAAGTTCACGGCCGATTCAAGTCCGGAAATATCCGCTATTTCGAGACCAGTAGCCTCGACCCCCCCCAGTCTCAGCATGTCAATCTGCGTGACAGTCTCATCGGCGTCCAAGCCAAGGCGTTCCCTCACCAACGAGCCTAGGTTTGCATTTGGAATCGACACAGATTCCTCCGGAAGCAGCGTTGTGATGTCAACTGGGTGCTCTTCTTTGGTGACATTTCCGTCCACATCCACAACATGCAGGCTCACCCGATTGCCGGGGGCTTCAGTTACTTCGGTTGTGACAAACTCGACGGTGGCGGCTTGTCCCTCCACTCCCCGGCTGTCAATTGCCTCACCGGTCGCGTTGTGCAACTGCGCTTGATGGAGTCCATCCGGATCGCTCAACTCGAACCGAAGGCGGACCGAGAGCGGTGGGACCGAGAGCGTCGAAAGCATTTCAATGCTCGTCTGCTCGTCGCTTGCTGGATAGGTGCGGCCAGTGTTGAAGTAGCGATGCGCGTCCAACCATTGCGCCGCATGGAAGGACGTGACCATCCAGTCGGTGTGATATGAGGACGGACTCCGGGTGGTATTCCGGAAGTGATCGTGTGCCAATCCGAATGCGTGTCCTAGTTCATGGGCAGCAACCGAAACATTGAAACAACTCCGCCCGCGTTCAAGTTTGAGGTCACTATCTGGGGCGGGTATTAGCGCCGTTCCGCTTTCGGGTCCCAGACGTCCCGCTTGACCGCAGTACCCGTCGATGACCGCGTTACTTACATCTAGCGCGATAAGGTAAATATTTCTCGACCCGTCGAACTGTTCAGCCGTTTCCTGGTAGACAACTTTGGAGAAGGTCTCCGTGAGATAATAAGCATCATCAAAATTCCCCTCCACATGATGCACCACAGCCTTGCCTGCTGCATCGGTTTCAAATCTGAACGTCTTGCTGCCAAACCCGTGGTTTTCCATTTGCTCTGCATAAGATTCCTGTAGGTTTCTTATCATCGAATCCAGCTTCTCGTCTATGTCGTCCTGGGCTTCGCGGTCGCTTGGAACGAAGTAGATCAGCCGTACCGTCAGGGGGTCGCCAACATTCAACCCAACAGCGCGCTTTGAGGCCGGACTGACAATACTGCGAGATCGCAAGAATTCGAAGTCGTCAGGCAAGCACGAGTGGGCGCTGCTGGCAGGAATGGTCGATGCACGGATAGGCTCCAGCGGCGAGAGCAAGAGACTGGCGAGTGCGCTGAGGGTGGTTGCGAAAGCCCGGAATGGCATATGACGAGCTTGGTCAACAATACCACAATTGAGGTAACATCACTAGTGTCGCGTTAGAAGTCGTTGAAAACAAGGGGCTTAAAAATACGGTCGTATTTTTTTCTGTAGCATCGTTCGGTAAGTGCTTTGTTTCCAATGAGTTGATTTTCTCGCGCAGGGCAAAGCGAACCGGAAAAAGTGTAGGATTTCAGGGCTCGGCTCGCACTTTCGATCAGGCAGCCGTTGCGAGAGACGGGCTTGGCGGACTGCTTCGAGTTGGCGTCACGGAGGCAGCGGGTGGTGTCTGCGGTCGTCCGGGGACATGCGGCGCGAGCAGATGCGTTTCCGGGCTCGGGCATCCTTGACCGCATGCCTGGAACCCGCCAGCCGCGCCGAGCGCGGCAGGCTCCAGTCAGGTCTCGAACAGCAGCAGCTGCAGCTCCATCGAGTCCGGCCCGGGTGGCGGCACGGATTCCGTAAGTAACTCATAGAGCGAGACTTGTTCGAACGGCATGACCAAAATGGTCTGCATCATGCGGTACGGTGACAGCTCGATGCCGAGTTCCTTGCGGACGATCGCCACCAAGACGTACACGGCCACTGCAACCCAGATTTGCGACTTCACAGCGTTTTCAGAGGTCCCGAAGAAGCGTTGAATCTCGAGGTGTTGCTTCATCCAACGAAAAAATAGTTCGACCTGCCACCTCTGCTTGTACAGAGCGCAAACCGTGACGGCAGCAAGATCGCGGCGGTTGGTCAGGAAGACGAGCCGCTTGCCGGAGTCGGGATCCTGGTAGCGGACGCGGCGCAGATGCAGGGGATAGGCTTGCTGCGCCCGCTTGCCATCCAGGGCGATCAGCTGGTCCGCCTGAATGCCGTGCTCGCGGTCCTTGGGGGACGAGTAGACCCGATGCCAGGCAAGGTTCTTCTTCGCCCGCGTGACGAAGGAGGCTCCCGCCTGATGCAGTCGGAACAGTCTCTGGAAATCGACATAGGCCCGGTCCATGACGTAGATCGCACCGGGTTCGGGTACGATCAGATCCAGTGCCTTGACATCATGCAGTTTCCCGTCGGAGACATGGATGAAGGAGGGTAGCGAACCACGTAAGTCCAATAGAGTGTGGAGCTTGACGGCAGCCTTCGTGGCCCGGAAGGGGGCCCAGCCAAACACAGACAGGCACAGGTCGACCGTGGAGGAGTCGAGGGCGTAGACGGTGTCGTCCAGGTTGAGGCCGAGGTCCTCATTGGCGTAGAGCGGGCGGGCCCGGGAGATCAGGTGCTGGGCGAGGTCCTGGTAGATGTGCCAGGAGCGCCGCTCGTTGGCACGGGCGAGGGTCGAGAAGCTGATCGGCGAGGTGAAGCCGGCGTGGTAGAGCTTGGCGGGAACGGCATCCAGGCAAGCGACCAGGTCCCGCAAGCTTCTACGGCGGGTCAGTTGGGCGAAGGCCATAGCGCGGAACTGCTGGGCGCAGTTCAGGTTGCGCACACCGCGATCGCCGCTGTAGCGGGCGACGATGCGGGAAAACGCCCTCCAAGGGACGAACTGCATGAGTTGAGAGAAGACGGTCTGGCCACGATACATGTCCAGACACTGTAGTAATAGTCGACTTGCGCGAGGGAGGTGGAAACGACGATTCAACTGGTGCCCAAGACTTCAAGTCTCGGACACTCCGAAATCCCTTGTAATTGATTCAACAATAACGAGTTATGCGAGATTGTCCGCGTCCTCAACGCGACACTAGTGAGGTAACATAATGTTTCATAAATCACTAAAAAAAGAACCTGATTACCCGCAAGTGCGTATTCTTATGAATTCGAACGCTGATTCTTATCCATTTCGAACACTAATTCCGATCTTTTTGGAACAACTCGGAGCGAAGCAACGGTGCCTGGAATCATCATGCCTGAGAGTAGGTACCTCCGTCAATTAGAAGGGGAATGAAAGTGAACATCATCATCTGTTTAGGGTTCCTTTTGTAGTTGGTTGGGGGGAGGAGACATCCGGCGAGGCGGTGTTTGCCTGCTCCAAAAATGGGTAAGCACGATCCGGCAGGGTATCTTGCTTGAGGGACCAGTAGTCCTCACAGCGCTCAAGATTGAACTCAAGGTGCTGCCAGTAGGAGTCGGGAACAGGTTCGAGCTGGACTTCCTGCAGCAGAGGCACGAAGTAGCGCAGACTGCGGATCGGCTGGGTAGCAGGGTGGTTGATCAGGGTCATGGATTTGCGAACGCAGCCCAGTAGCCAGGCACGTCGAAAAGTTTCGCGAGGAACACCGGCCTGATACCACAAGGTGGCAAGTTGTTGGTCGTCGGAGGTGAACTGGGCCTGCACACAGGTCGGGCGCAGGAACAGCTCGCGCACCTCACGAACATAGGCTTGGAGGCCAGCGTCTGCGGGCAACAGCACTGGTTGGGGTGCACGGCAGTAGGGCCAGTAGGCTTCTGAGACGATCAGGTAAGAGGCGTGGTGCTGGTGGGGGGCAGTTGCCAGCTTGCAGATGCCGAGATGGTCCAATTCGAACAGCTGGCGCGAGAGCGTACTGCGACTCTTGCCCAGGCAGCGAGCGAGTTCTTTGCGGTCAAAGTCGAGCCGACCACTGGGGCGGTCGGCGTACAGGCAGACGAAGGCAAATAGCTTGAAGGCCCCCTCGGAGAGCAGCTTGAGAGCGCGTTCGAACTCGGGACCGGCGGCGAACCAGCCACTGCGGCACTTGAGACGGCAGGAGGGTTTCATGCGCTGTCCTGCCCCGCGCCCAGAATTTCGCGCCCGCGCTGCTTGCGCAGCGAGGCACCGTGGAGTGTTCATCTTTTCGTGCCTAGGTGGGATAGTGTTGGATAGGCAGTAAGTGAGCACCCGTGAGCCGGGGCCAAAGGAGTACAGAAACAATGAGTAAACAAGTGAATGTGAAGGCCTATCCGAAGGACTTCAAGGAGCAGGTCGTGAAGCTGGCACAAGTCGGTGACCGCAGCGCAACGCAGATCGCGCGCGAATTCGAGATTTCGCGGGAGTCAGTGCGGCGCTGGGTGAAGCAGACGGAGCTGGATCAAGGCAGCCGCACGGACGGGCTGCGCAGCAAGGACCAGGACGAGCTGGCACGGCTGCGGCGCGAGGTTCGGCAGCTGCGCATGGAGCGGGAGATCCTGTCAAAAGCCGCGGCCTGGTTCGCTCGGGAGACCGACTCGATTCCGTCCGGATCTACGAGTTCGTAAGAGCGCATCAGGCCCAATATCCGATTGCGTGCATGTGCCGGGTGCTGGAGGTCTCCACCAGCGGGTACTACGCGTGGCGCCGGTGGGGTGGCACGAAGTGGTGGACACTTGAGGGTGCAGCAGAGGGCAGCAACTCCGTAGAGGGTGGCACCATGGTGGCGTAGAGGGCCTGGAGAAGTCAAGGAGACATCCTCTTCAGCTCTTCATCATCCCCTCTCTTCGCTTTTTCCTCCGCAGGCGAAGTAGGCGTCCGGACCGGACCCGGGTGGCTCTGGTTGTGCCAAATCTGGCCAGGCACGGTCGCTGGCAATGGTAGGATCCTACCGTCTTACCGTTACTATTACCCGCCCGCTGCCCTCCCAGACGGGATCGAGACACACGGAGAGTGCAACAGCCCGGTGCTATTGTCACCGCGCCCTTGGCTGGCTCTGGGTCAGGCCGCCGCCTGCTGTGTGTGCCAGGCCTGCTCGAATTCCACCGGCGAGAGATAGCCGAGCCCTGAATGTCGGCGTTTCCGGTTGTAGAAACCTTCCACGAAACGGAAGATCTCGAGTTCCGCCTCCGCGCGGGTCGCGAACTCAACGCGCTGCAGCAACTCGCATTCCACCGTGGCGAAGAGGCTCTCCGCCATGGCGTTGTCGAAACAGTCGCCCGCCGACCCCATCGAGCGCTCGATGCCCGCTGCGGCGCACTGCCGGGTGAACACCAGCGCCGTGTACTGGCTACCGCGGTCGGAATGCAATACCACGCCCTGCGCGGCCCGCGCCGTGACCGCCATCTCCAGCGCCGACTGCACCAGTGGCTCCCGTGGAATGTCGAGCGTTCATGGAGCCAGCCCACGCGTGGCCGCAGCGAAGCGAGGGCCCGTCCCCCGCCAAACCCTTCGGAGTTGTTGGAGGCATAGATGGAAGCTACCGACAGGTTCGGGTCCGGGCGAAACGGGCGCCCGGACAGCAGCCGGACGCCACGAGGGCGCATCTGTCGATGGTTCCCCGCTGTTGTATTGCACTTTGTTTCGACAAAATTCCGCCGCGTTATTCCGATGCAAGGCCAGCGCCCGCATCAGCCGATTAGTTCACCTACTGCAGCGAAAGAGTCACAGCCCTGTGCCCGCAGCTTGACCGAAACATACCGGTTCTACAGGGCCTTTACCCGTCAGGTCTCTCCGCAGTAGTCGGCCAATTCGAACCGCGACCGGACGGCTCATGGAATCCTTGTTCTGCTGCGCACCGCCGACTCGGCGACCGCACCCGCCACGCGTAATACCCGCTGGTGGAGACCCCCAGCAAACGGCACATGCGGGCGATCCGATACCGACCCGATTCGCTCTTACCGAATTCGAACAGCCGTGCACCGGGTCGAATTGGTCTCGCCGCAGCGAACCAGGCCGCTGCCTTTGACAGTGAGCTTCCCGACTCCATCTTCAGCCTGCCGGTTCTCCCGCAAGCAGAACCGGCTCAGTTCCTCGCGCTCGCTCGTGCGCAGGCCGTCCTGCCGACTGCCTTGGTGCGCGCTCCGCCTGCTGCACCCAGCGCCGCACTGAATCCGTCGAGATCCCGAATTCCTCGGCCACCTCCCGCTGACTGCGATCGCCCGCCTTGCACCAACTGCACGACCTTTTCCCGGATTCCTGTCGGATGAGGCCTTCACACGGCTTGGTTTGCTCATCGACTGGGGCCTCTGCCCCCCCGGCACCTCCTCCAACCCCATCCCACCCACGCACTTACTACTCAGCCTTAGGGGGGAGAGGCTCTGCCCCCTGCTACCCCTTTCCCGTATGGTAGATCTTGCCCCTTTTGCTTCCATAGCGGGCGGCATTGGTCGCCCTCCGGGCTCCCTCTGCCACGTCTGCACCGCAGCGGCCCATCTTGCCCCTTTTGAATTGGTCGCCCTCCGGGCTCCCTCTGTCTGCAAAATTCTAATTGTCGCTGGGCAGCCGTGAGCGACCTTAATTCGAACAACGGCCGGACGAATGCATGGAATAATTTGGTAAAATCCGCCGAAATCATGTGAAATACAACACCGGGCCTTGCTTTCAGTGAGCCTGGACACCCGCTTGACCTTGACATCACTGCTCTTCTCAGCAATCATGAAGTGCACTCGACCTCCGGGACCACTCGACTGCCATAGCTGCCACAGCCCAAATAGTCCGAAACTTCGTAGATACTCCAGACCCAGCGGCGGGATAGGCTGGCGAGTTGCCAGGCCGAGTTGCTACTGGCACCTGCACACATGTAGACCCGCTGGCGCAAAGCGACCGCGCCCGCAGGTTTCGCCAACAAGGCTCCAGTTCGATGCCTTGAGACTGGTACCGGCATGGCAGCTACTATCAACAAAGGTCTCCACCAGCAGGGGGGAGTAACCGTAACGCCTTGCAAAGTCGTCAGCGAGGCGGCGCAGACACATTCCCAGCACCTTCGAGGCCAGGTTGTGGCAACGCACGCCGGGCCGGATGAGAAACCGGCTCATCGCCACGACGCGATGCAGCTGTTGTGCGCGCAGGGCAGGGTCCCAGCCGATCCAGCGGTCGCGTGCTGCCAGCATCAGCGCTGAGGCGGCAAACCCGAATGCGCCCAGGCAGCCATGCCGGGAGAGGATCAGGTAGCGCACTTGGGCCCCGACATGGCGCGCGGCACCCTGCGGATGCTCGCGGGCCATCAGCTCGTTCCAGACACGGCGCTGCTCGGCGCTGCTGACGAGAATCAGCACCAGATCCTCCACCTCGTTGACACGGTCGGGGACGCCGGAGGGAGCCGCTACGGCCTGCCCCAGACCGCGAGGCTGACCACCACCGCCACGGTGGCGGGGAGCCGGAAGAGCAATACACCCCTTCGCATCAAGGGCGCGAAGCGCCTTCAGGCAGCCAGCGCGCTGCTGCCGACCACGAGCATCCGAGAAACCGAATGCTTTGCATACCCGGTCAGCGACCGCAGTGCGATGGGAGAAGCTCTCCGCTGACATCAGCGCGGAAACACGTGTAAGACCCTCGGGACTCGAAACGGTCTCGAGAATACGATTCTGTTGTTGCATACCTCATTGAGTACATGTCTGTTCGCATTTGTTAAGTTCTACTTTGTGTGGCATGGGCAGCCCGCGCCTGCGCACGGAGCGCCGCCGCAAGCGCGAGGATCTGCTGCAGGCCACCGAGCGCATCCTGGAGGGGATCGCGGCCGCGCTGCGCGACGGACGCCTGGCCGGCGAGGCCGCCATCGGGCGCCGCATCGGGGAGCAAGCCAACCGCTACAAGGTGCGCAAGCACTTCGCGCTCCATGTCACCCAGGACAGCTTTGCCTGGGAGCGCCAGCAAGACAGCATCGAGGCCGAGGCCCGGCTCGACGGCCTCTATGCCATTCGCACCAGCATGCCCGATCTAGCCGCCGAGGCCTACAAGAGCCTCTCCAGCGTGGAACGCGCCTTCCGCACGAGCAAGGATCATCTGCGGGTCCGCCCGATCCACGTCTACAGCGAGAACCACGTGCGCGGGCATGTCTTCCTGTGCATGTTCGCCTATTACGTCGAATGGCACATGCGGCGGCGGCTGGCTCCGCTGCTGTTCCAGGACGACGACCCGGTCGCGGCGCGCGCCCGGCGCGACACGCCCGTCGAATCGGTGGAGGTCTCCGATCGCGCCAAGGACAAGGCCGACACCAAGACCACACCGGAGGGTTTTCCCGTGCACAGCTTCCCGACCCTGCTGGGGGATCTCTCCACCATCGCTCTGAACCGCCTCACCCTGCCCACCCAGGCGAAGACCGCCATCACCATCGCCACCGAGCCCACCACCCTCCAGCGCCAGGCCTTCGACCTGCTCGGAGTCGATCCGCCTCAGACTGTTCCCATAACCGTGACAGGTTGAGGGCCGCGCTTGGACAGGCAAAACCCTATGAACGCAACAAGTTGTGCAATGACGTGTTGTTTTTCAGTTTGTTTCAGTGGATTTTACCAAATTATTCCATGAACTCGTCCGGTCGTTGTTCGAATTGGTTCACTACTGCAGGAGAGAATTGAGGCCGGGTAAAGGCCTGTAGAACCGTATGTTTCAGTCAAGCTCGTCACTGTAACTCTTTCCTGCAGTAGTGAATTAATCCACAGAATTCCTCGGCCTTGCATCGGAATAATCTGAAGAATTTTGTCGAAACAAAGTGAAATACAACAACACGGCTTGAACCTGCCGTGAAGTTCCGTCTAATGGGAGACCTGGGTCTGGAGTCTGAAACGATACAGACGCACCGCTTCATGGTGTAACATGAACCTCCATATATGAAACGATAAATGAAATAGTGTGGAAGGCCCAAACGGACAACCATGCATACTACTTGATCCTTTTCCTATGTCCATCAAACATCTAACTCTTCCTATCTTGCTACTTTGTCTGGCTTCGACCCTGATGGCGATTGATCTCACCAATGCTGTAGTTGTTACTCCGGCATCTCTTGACAAAGTAGAAGACAAGGCAATCCAGTCACTCGTCGAAGAAGTCGAGAGTCGTACAGCTATCCGGATACCTGTTCAGAACAAGTGGCCGTCAGGGGATCAACCTGTCATCGCCGTCGGGCCACTCTCGAAAGCCCAGGAGTTCGCTGGGGATAATGCCAGCAATCTCACCTCTGGAAGAAAGCCTGGCCTGGAGGGCTACACAATTAAGACCAGCAGCAAAGCGGTTGTCATTGGCGGTACAGACTCCCGGGGAGTTCTATATGGTGTTGGGCATTTGCTCCGCAAGCTTGAGATGCGAGAGGCGAGCATCATACTGCCCAAACCGCTTGATGTGACTACTACTCCAAAAACTGGATTACGAGGTCACCAACTCGGCTTTCGTCCCAAGACAAATTCTTATGATGCCTGGACGGTTGCACAATGGGAGCAATACATTCGCGAACTTGCCCTGTTTGGCACAAACGCCATTGAGTTGATCCCACCACGCTCTGATGATGCTGCAGACAGCCCCCATTTTCCGCTACCGCAGATCGACATGATGACTGAGCAGTCACGAATCGGTGATGAGTATGGACAGGACATCTGGGTCTGGTATCCAGCACTGGATAAGAATTATGGAGACCCCCAGGATATTGAGTTTGCGCTTAAGGAATGGGAGGAGGTCTACCAACGTCTGACTCGCATCGACTATCTTTTTGTCCCCGGTGGGGATCCAGGCCATACATATCCAGTCCATATGTTCAATCTGCTTGAACAGCAATCCGCACTTCTGAAAAAGTATCACCCCAACGCTGAGATCTGGATGTCACCACAGGGCTTCGATGCCGAGTGGATGGATGTATTTTTCGACTTGATGGATAAAGAACCCGAATGGCTAGGAGGTATTGTTTTTGGTCCGCAACAACGGATCAGTCTTCCAGAACTGAGAGAACGTGTACCCAAGAAATATCCGATACGCCGATATCCTGACATTACACACAGCCGTCATTGTCAGTATCCAGTGCCTGACTGGGATCTTGCTTACGCCTTGACAGAAGCGCGCGAGGTCATTAATCCGCGCCCTGTTGACCAGGCACGAATTTTCCGGCTGTTAAATGAATACTCAGTCGGTTTTCTGACTTACTCGGAAGGCAACCATGATGACGTGAATAAGTTCATCTGGAGTGGACTTGGCTGGGATCAGGACCAGGAAGTGATCGATATCCTGCGTGATTATTCGCGGTTGTTCATTGGTGCCGACTATGCCGATTCATGGGCACAAGGACTACTGAGTCTTGAGCAGAACTGGCGTGGTCCACTCGCCCGGAACGAGGGCGTCTATACAACTCTTGTTCAGTTCCAATCCATGGAGAAGGCTGCCTCGCCACAACTCAAGCTGAATTGGCGATTCCAACAGGGGCTCTATCGTGCTTACTACGATGCATACAATCGCAGTCGGTTGATTTATGAAACTGCACTTGAAGACGAGGCAATGAGCCACTTGCGTCGTGCAAATGTGACCGGTTCTCGCCTGGCGCTGGAAGCTGCCCAGGCATCCTTTGATCGTGGTCTTACTCAACCTGTTTCACAGGATTGGCGGAGCCGTATCTTTGAGTTGGCAGAAGCACTTTACCAAAGTATTCGTGCACAACTCAGTGTGTCGCGCTATCAGGCCATTAGTGTAGGACGGGGGGCTAACCTCGACACAGTTGACATGCCACTGAATAACCGGCTGTGGTTGAGCAAGATGTTCCGTGAAATCCGCGATTTGTCTTCTGAAGAAGAACAGCTAGTGGCCATTGATGCTCTTGTAAACCGAACCAACCCAGGACCTGGAGGCTACTACGACGACTTGGGGAATCTGAACCGGCAACCACACCTGTTAAAGGGCAAGGGCTATGAGAGCGACCCGGCTTACCTCGAGTCGTCGCTCGTGGGTTTTATGATTCGCCAGGATGCATTGGAGATGCCCATTTCCTGGTGGCGCCATGCTGAGGCCCTCAACGATGCACCTCTGCAAATGCGCTATGAGTTTCTCGACCCCGAAGCAAGTTATAAACTCCGTGTGCTTTATGCCGGAGACAGTCCTCAAGTGAAGATCGAACTGAAAGCTGATGATATGCAAGTCCATGACCTTATCAGTCGGCCAATCCCTTTTGAAACGATGGAATTTGACATCCCCAGTGCTGCCACGGAGGATGGAATGCTCACTCTTTCATGGCGAGGTGAACCCGGTCGAGGGGGTAATGGCAGGGGTACTCAGGTCGCCGAAGTCTGGTTGATCAGGAAGTAGTCAATGGAAACCGGATTCGTTCCGATGACTTCAATTCTCAAAGATAGGCTGTATCCAGGCTCGCAACCCGTTTGAATTGTTGATTGTTGCTCGAACGTAACTGTCTCCAGGTTTCAGACGGTATTCAGCCGTGAGGCCGATAACCTCGTCCAAGACTTTTCCGCCCTTGCCGATGAATCGGGTTCTGAACTTTTCATCTTCTTCCTGCCTGATACTGATGCCAATCATCCCGTTTCCATGCTTGAGGGATTCGAGCTTAACGCCGGATGAAGCATAGAATCTGCCCTTTTCCAGCGCATCAAGGATTGCTTCCTGTGACAACTCAGGAGCTTGAACTTCAACCCAGCCACGACCAGGATTGGACACATGTGGCCCGATTTCCTTGAATTGATGGGCATCATCGACCGCAATACCATAGATTTTGAGCCCGGAAGTAAGGCCGTCATCCCACATCTGCTCGAGCCCCCACTCGTTATTTGTGCTCGTGCTTCCGTTGTAAATCTCGAATAACTTGAGTTGGCTGACTTGCTTGAATATTGCGGTGTCAAAAGCCCAACGGAAGTATGGATGATCCAGCGAAGGTACAGCCCCATGTTTACGGATCCGGTCGACATTTTTCTGCAATGTATCAAGAATGCTGTTCCCGGACGCTGGTTGGATGGTTGATCTCACCCGAAATGCATTGACATGAACAGGAGCATCCTTGTATTTCGCAGTCACTTCCTCACCGGTAATCAGCAGGAACCGTTCCTGTGCAGCGAAAAAACTGTTGAGGCCTTGGGGGTCAGTGAAGTAGTTGTGATCGGTTAGAGCCAGAAAGTGGTAGCGATGCTCCTTGTACCAGCGAGCGACAGTATCGGGAGAACTGTCGCCATCGCTGTTGATCGTGTGGGTATGGAGGTTTCCCTTGTACCAGTTAAGTTCCGGTGCCTGACTGGGTAACTCGGCGACACCGATTACAAGGACCAATGCCACTATGAAAGCAAGAGTCAGCCTCATGTATGTAACTCGCATCATGCCATTACTCTAACACGCAGTTGTTACAGAATTATTGCCGAAGCTGACTCATAAGGCAGGCACGTGAAGTAGTCCTGTGCATCAAGGAGAGCTGAAGGGAAAGTGGGGATTTCCCACCCGTCAGGGAACTGCAAACTCGTCAAACAAAGCACCCCTGCCAAAAACGAGAGTTTTGTCACAGACACTACGTACGCTGATACAGGACGTGGAGGTGCGCATTGAGGAACACAAGACGTGCCTCAAAGACTTGCCGGAAAGAGTACCAATTGGTGAAATCCTTAGAGAAGCACAGGTAGTCAGACTCGAGCCCTAGCGCAAGATACTTACTGACCTCATCAGGATCGTGGTCTATCAGGCCACAGGCGCGATGCTGGTATGCGTGATGCTATGGCAGTCACGTGATCTGGATGAAGGTGAGCCCTCCTCAAGGCCATGTTCCATAACCTCACTGACCTGATACCCAACGAAGTGGTAAAGGACTTCTCGTCCGCTTCCACTTAATGGCGCAACCGCGCTTCAACTGCGTCCTGCGAACAATCTGTGATGCCGCCACTCATGAGTGCGACATATCCCTTGGAATCGGCTTGCGTATGGTCTATCAGGGGCCTTAGTGTCACATTTTAAATCGACCTATCTCCAGAGTTTTGAACTTCGACTTTAGTGTGAGCAAGCATATCTCGATTGGTGAGTCCAAGACGGTCGAATTCCTGGCCGCATTCTACAACGTATTCAACCACTTTCAGTTCACACCGGTGTCACTTGGCAGCGTTCTGGCAGTGAACTCCAACATCATGTGCAACAAACTGATCACTGAACATCCAATGTCTGACTGGCCGGACCAAGTCTGCAACAGCCACGCCTGTGAAATTGGCTTGGTTCTGCGGTTCATCTTCCAGCTGAGCGAGGAGTTCAGACGGCTCCTCGTTCCTGAGGGCTACGTGAGAATGTCCTTCACGACCTTGCCGTCGACATCGGTAAGACGGAAGTCGCGGCCTTGGAAGCGGTATTTCAGCTTAGTGTGATCAATACCGAAGAGGTGCAAAATCGTGGCGTGCAGGTCGTGGACATGCACGACGTCCTCTACAGCGTTGTAGCCGAGTTCGTCCGTTGCACCATAGCTGTGCCCGCCCTTAACACCGCCACCTGCCATCCACATCGAGAAGCCCTTGATATGATGGTCGCGGCCCAGTAGCGCTGGGTCCGAGCCTTGGGACATAGGTGTTCTCCCGAATTCACCGCACCAGACGATCAGTGTATCGTCGAACATGCCCCGCTGCTTGAGATCCTTCACCAAGGCGGCGGTTCCCTGGTCGACGTAGCCACAGCTCTTGGGGAGACCGGTCTTGATCTCGTTGTGGTGATCCCACCCGCGATGGTAGAGGTGGATGAACCGAACGCCGCGCTCGGCCATGCGCCTGGCCAGCAGACAGTTGGCGTTGAACGTACCGTCCCCGCCGCGGGTGCCGTACATGTCGAGAATGTGTTGTGGCTCGTTGGAGAAGTCAACCAACTCGGGGACACTCATCTGCATTCGGAATGCGAGTTCGTACTGCGAGATGCGAGTTGCGATCTCCGGGTCACGGGTCCAACCCTGCTGCAGGCCGTTGAGCTCGCTCACCGCGTCGATCAATTCGCTTTGCATCGCCTGGCTCACACCGGAGGGATTGCGAACGTAGTTCACCGGGTCGCCGCTCGAGTTGAACTTCACGCCCTGATAAACGCTAGGCAGGAAGCCACTGTGCCACTGCCTCGCAGCGATTGGCTGGCTTTGCGAGCCGCCTTCGGATGTCAGCACCACGAATCCAGGCAGGTCATCCGATTCGCTGCCTAGCCCGTACAGCAGCCACGAGCCCATGCTCGGCCGTCCGGCAAGGCGGAACCCGGTATTCATGAAGGTATGGGCTGTGTCGTGATTGATCTGCTCGGTCTGCATCGAACGTACGATGCAGATGTCGTCAGCAATCCCGCCGATGTGCGGCAGCAAGGACGTCATGTGCTGACCGCTCTTGCCGTAGTGTTTGAAGGGGTGCTGCGGTCCCAGGATCCGCAGCTCCTTGCCTTGGAGCTGGGCGATCTGCTGGCCCTTCGTGAACGATTCCGGCATTGGTTCGCCATTACGCTTGGCAAGCTCCGGCTTGTAGTCCAGCAACTCCAGGTGCGCTGGGCCGCCAGCCATGCACAGAAAGATGATGCGCTTGATCTTAGCCGGGGTGTTCGGAAAACCCGGGGCACCGGGGTGGATCCCTAGCAGGCTGGGTTTTAGTAGCGATGCAAGGGCCACGGATCCGAGGCCCATGGAGGCACGCCCCAGAAAGGCACGTCTGGTCTGGAACAGGTCGAAAGCAGGTTTTCGCATGGTATTCAACCTAGTACCGCATCAGGAATTCGTGCTTGTTGAACAGTGCTCGAGCCACACTCGTCCACGCGGCCAGTTTCGTTGCAGCAACATTGGAAGGAACACGGGATATTCCCGTCGACAGCAGGTTGTCTGCGCGGGAAGGATCGGAGGCGAAGTACCGTTCGTAACGCTTGAGCAGCCGTAACACGACATCGTGCTCCGTTTCCAGTGGAGGGCGGGCGAACGCCTCGCGGAAGGCGTAGTCAATGCGCTTGCCATCACTCTTGCCGCCTTCGTGCAGTATGCGTGCTGCAAAGTTGCGTGCCGCTTCCACATAACTGGGGTCGTTCAGGAGCACCAAGGACTGCAGAGGTGTATTCGAGACTGCTCGCTCAGTTGCACACTCTTCTCGGGCCGGTGCGTCGAAAGCCATCAGTGAAGGATGCAGATACTGGCGCTGCCAGTGAGTGTACAATCCTCGCCGAAACTGGTTCGGATTCAAGTCCGGTTCGTAGACGCGTTTTGGGAAGTTGAGTTCCTTGTAGTACCCGGTCGGCTGGTAGGGCTTGACGCTTGGGCCCCCCATCGTGCGGTTGAGCAGTCCGCTCACGGCGAGAGCGTTGTCCCGGATGAACTCTGCCTCAATTCTCGCCATAGTTTGGCGGCCGTGCAGACGGTTGTACGGATCCGCTGCGAGCAGCATATCCGATGTCTCGCTAGAGCGGCGGTATGTCTCCGAAAGCAGCATCGTCTTGATTATGTGACGAACGTCCCAGCCACTGTCCACGAACTCCACGGCAAGCCAGTCGAGCAACTCTTGGTTGATTGGCTTCTCACCTTGGGAGCCAACATCGTCGAGAACCTTTGATAGCCCGGTGCCGAAGAAGATTCGCCAGAGGCGGTTGACAAATACCCGTGCTGTTAGCGGGTTGTCACTGTCCGTGACCCAGTTGGCAAGGTCGAGTCGGGTCAGACGACGATCCGTTGTCGGGATCGGATCAAGGAAGTGAGGGACTTGTGGATTGACCACTTCCCCCGAGTCATCCATCCAGTTTCCGCGTGGCAAGATGCGCACCGTACGTGGTTCTTTGACCGCTTTGGCAACGAGTGACTCGTGTGCTTGATCGAGCAGTATTTTCTTGCGGCGCTCCAAGGCTCGGATCGCCTGCCAATTGGCATTCCCGCCTGTGAACCGATCAAGAGCCTCCTGAAGCGAGGCTAGCTGTGCGTCCGTGCGGTGCCCGTCGGCAAGGACAGCTTCGCGCAGCTCTCCGGTTACCGGGATCTCTGGAAACGCAGAATTGGTCCCGAGAAGGCGAAATCGCGAGGGTAGGCCATAGCTGCCACGCGCATTTCCGATCAACGAGACTTGGAGATGCTCACCCCGGCGTGTCGCGAGCGGCGTGTCGAAGATGAACACGGCGGTGCGCGAAACCTCGTCCTTCCATTGACCACTCCAGCCGGTGTGGTAGTTGTCATCGAGGGTGTCCCGTAGCATGGATCCTGCCTCTTCGCGGTCGGGTAGCAACCCCGACAGAGACACGCGGACAGGCCAGTCCTCCCTGCCCAGAAGCCTTACTTCAAACTCACTCAAGTAGAAGGAGTCGAAGTCTCCGGTTGGGAATAACTCAAGGGCCAGCGCCGTCAGAGTGCCATCTTGCATCGGAATCTCGGTTTGGTGGATTGACTCGCTAGGCTTCTGGTCTCCTGTGAGGACAACCCGCACAAGTGCTTCCTGCTCCTCTTTAAGTTCAAAACGATCGCATTGGTTGAAATTCGGGTGCCCGCAGTCGCTCCAGACTCGGTCCGGATCCAACGCCTTCCAGCGGACGAGGTCGTCGCGAAGGTAGGATGCGAACTCATCCAGGTCTCCCAGGTCGTCTCCGGTCTTAGCCTTCCCTTCATCACGCAGACTCGCAATCCGACCCTCGATATCCGCCTGCTCCTCTTGGGCAGAAGGACCAAGCACACGCACCTTCGACCCCCAGTTGCCGTTGCCAGAGAACACCCCTTGTTCTTCGATGTCCGCAAAGAAGGCTGCCATTGCATAGAAGTCCTTGGTTAGGAACGGATCAAACTTGTGGTCATGGCACTCAGCACACCCCAATGTCGAACCAAGCCACACCGTTGAGATGTTGCGGACCCTGTCGGATGCGTACTTGGCGAGGTATTCCTTCGCTTGGGAGCCGCCTTCATTTGTCATGCGGCTCAAGCGGTTGTAGCCACTCGCCACCAGCTGCGCTTTGGTCGGATCCTGTAATAGGTCGCCCGCGATCTGTTCACGGGTCATAATGTCGAACGGCTTGTTCTCATTGAAAGACTGGACTATGTAGTCGCGGAATGGATAGACATTGACCGGGACGTCGCCGTGATACCCGACTGTATCGGCGTAGCGAACCAGGTCCAGCCAATGAATCGCCATCCGCTCGCCGTAGTGGGGCGAATCGAGCAAAGCATCCAGAAGATTTTCGTAAGCAGTGGGGTCTCCACTGCGGACGAATGCCTCGACATCGCTCGGACGGGGAGGTAATCCGGTCAGATCGAAGCTCAGCCTACGCGCTAGCGTCCGGCGATCTGCTTGTTCGACTGGACGCAATGCCTTCTCTTCCAGCTTGCGGGTTACCAGATAATCGATTCCAGTCGGGCCGGATGGGGCGTCCGGTCTCTTCGGCTTGATATAGGCCCAATGCTCCTGGTACTCGGCACCTTGGTCGATCCATGCCGACAGGACCTTCTTCTGCTGGTCCGTGAGCTTCTTGTCTGTCGCGACGGGCGGCATGATAAGTGCGGGATTTGTTTGGTGGACTCTCTGAACAAGGCGGCTTCCAGGTGAGTCGCCAGGCTGGATCACACCCCGGCTGAGGGCTTCCTTGCGCAGATCAAGTCGGAGACTAGCCTGCCGTGCGTTGCGATCTGGACCGTGGCAGGCGAAACAATTTTCCGACAGAATCGGACGAACATCGCGGTTAAATTCAACGCGCTCCGCACCGGGTATGATAACTCCGATGCCCAAGGTGACTAACGCCATCATAATTGGCATTCTCATGTCTGGTTGTTTCCCTTTATCGACAAGATCAAACCCGCAGTGGCGATGGGTTCGGCGATACGCCGATCAGGCCATTGCTTGGCAACCGATTTGCCCTCCGAAGCGCATGCTAACCTCAACAGTGTAACGCAATTGCATCAGCTACTCTTGCTGCAAGGGAAAAGGATTTGCTGCGATACTCGCCAACAGGGCCGCAATTGGTGGCAATGCTGCGAACGCCCAAAAAGCATACTCATTCCATTGTGTTCTTGTATCCGGCACCGTCGAAGATACGACGGTGATCTTAGAGAGTCCGAAGTTATCTCACACCTGTTGGCGACTTGTCTTTGTTGCCCAGAACCGATTCGAGTTCTGCCATCGGGATGCTACGTCGTGAAGCCGTGTGATGTGTGAGAGCTTGAACTGCTGGAGGCTTTGATCAAGAACGGGCCGTGAGTCAAACGACCCTTGTAGCGCTTACTGGCAGATCCATGGTTTCGAGTGTCGATAGGTCAGGTCGCTTGGAAGCATGGTCTATGTCGAATCCGACAACCTCACCGTGTGAATCCAGATCCACATTGAGACCATCAACGGCTTCTTGTGTATCCATACTCGGCAACGCCTTGAACTCAATATAAAGGCTATCAGTCTCTGGATAGTAGTGCAGTCTCAGGTCTACTCCATTTGAAAGCGACGGTCAAAGAACGCATTATGGATTGTCTCGCCGTTTGCTAAAGTCACGTCGCGCAAGATTCTTGGGCGGGAATTGCCTAGGCGAGTACCCACACTCCAGAATCGTATCTGGCCAGCCGATTGTAGTTCCCGACGTAGTAGCGAGGCAATCACAGTCGAGCACCATGCTGGGTCGAGAGAGCATGCCTACATCCTATTAGGTACACCCAGGCAAGAGTGAATATACACGCTTGGTTTGGAGTCCACCAGACTCAAAGGCTTCGGGACAGCCTCATCACTCCATTCGCTATTGAGGAGTCCAGGAAGAAAGTACCAGTGGTTGATGGCAGCGGTACTACAACACTGCGAAGAATGTGAGCTTGGCAACAGGCCTGTATGCTTTGGGTGTGCATCTCCTGTTCTCGGTCTCCGTAAAAGAAATGTAGGAATCTTCACTGGCCTGAAACACCCCCTGTTTCGCTGTGGAAAACGCACGATCAGGCGGCGAAATGGCGAACAAGCCACGAATCTCAGGCAGCTGTTGCGGATTGCTCGACTGGCTGCTCGACAAGTTGATAGCCGAGGGATTTGGTTGTGGCGGTGAGGCTGGCGTTGGAACCGGGCTTCGGAGGCGCTCTCGCCTATATCGACGTAGTCCTGTCCGTAGTGCAGCATGCGGTAGATCAGGGTCGCCAGCTTCCGCGCGATGGCGAAGACGGCCACCATGCGCAGGACGGCCGCGACACGGATGGCGCCGGTGCCGTTGGACTTCTTCCGGGGCAGGGGCTTGCCCCCGGAGACGGCGGTTCGCGGGGACAGGCGCAACCAGCTGATGAAGTGCTTTTCGGAGGGGAAGGCGGACAGGTCGAGGCCGACTTCGGTGAAGATGGTCTGCGCCGAGCCGGCACTGCTGCCGTCGATGCGGGTGAGATCGACTCCGGCGAAGCGCCACAGGGTGGTCCGGATCTGCTGCTCTCCCCGACCGCGCATGGCCTTCTCCTTGCCCGCGCTGGGATGGCGCGGCACCGGCTGCTCGCGGCGCTCCTGCGGTTCGAGAGCCCGGATCTCCTGCAGCAGGCGTGCCTCGTAGGAGGCGATCCGTTCCTGGATGTTGTCGTACAGTTGCAGCGCGGACTCAAGGTTGAAGTGGCTACGGAATGGTGGACAGTTGAGGTTGCAGCAGATGCGACAACGGAGCAACTGTGTGCGGTGGTGTCGGATCCATCATCGCCAAGGGGGGCAGTAATGTCAATCCGTGTGTCAAGGCAAAGCTGAAACGTCCGCTTCTCGGGTGTCGAGGGGGCCCAGCGTAGGGAGCGGAGCGACCGGAGCATGCGGTGAAGCAGTCTGCAGCCTGACCTTCGTCTGGAACAGTTTTCTGGCTGGCTTGGCAACTGGTGGGGAGTCTGCCCTGTGATTCCCCTTGGGAGCATGGGGAACCCTCTCTCTGTGCAAACCGCTTGCTGGGCTGTGGGAGGGGTTCGGGGAGGCGCTGCGCCTCCCCTGACTGCAGGAGCTTGGCAGCAGGCAGACCGCCACGGGAAACGTGGCGGTGTCTCAAGAGCCATTTTGGGAATGACTCGGGTTTTTCCCCTGGTTAAGTCTCGCCAGGTCCACTGGGAGTAGCTGCCCCTTTTTATAGCTCTTTTGGCCTTGACAAATGGTGAGGAGTCCCCCCCATGGCATTTCCTTAAGTAAATGCCATTGCCTCCCGGTCCGCCGGCCGCAATCGCGCACACAGCAACTGCTGACCACAGAATATGTACAGCGGCAAGTAGCAATAGCTGCCGTAGTAACCATGAAAAAAGCGACCCCCCTGGTTGCCGTGCAGGGGGCCGTCCGTCGCGTCCAACACGATCCGCTCCGGCTGCGGACCATACCAGTCCACAAACAGATCCACCAACAGCGCATCCTGCTTCCCGGTCTCCGCCACGATCTTCTTGTAGCGTTCCTGGGCGGCGCAGACTTGGCCCGTCAACTCCAGCCGGTTCAGCGTGCTCATACCCAGCGGCAGAGCCTTCCAGACCACCCCGCCCCCGCGCCCCTCAGCGCCCGCCGCCCGGCACAATACCGCCCACAACTTGCTCTGTCGTAACGCGTCATGATCGTTGAGGTCCTCCTAGCCCAACACCAACCCCAGTATGCGTGCCGCCAGCAGATCCTCCACCGCATGCTGGGTCCGCTTGCCATCGTGGTGATCGCCGAAACAGGCGCTCAAGCGCCGAAACAGCCCTGTCCGCAGCGCCAGCTCCCGCAGCAGCAGCCCCCCGCCGTCCGATCCGAGCTCCCCACCGGCAAAACGACCCACCACAAGTTGGCGTCCTAACGCCTCAAATTGCAGCCGCTCCATGGTACACCGTGTAATCATAAGGTCGTCGTCTTATTTCGTTGTAAGTTGTTGATAAAAAACAAATTATACCACAAGACACGGCCTTATACCCTACCCTTGGTGAGAAATCCGGGCTAGCTCGTCACAATCTTTGTCGCCGAGTGAAAATCCTGTTGAGATCAGGTTGGTATCAGCTGACAATGTGCCGTTGTTTCGGGAATTATAGATCACCCGATTCAGGGCAAAAAACATTTGTTCATAAGGGCTTTGGTCTGCATTTCCAGCCTAATTTGTCAAACTGGCCTTCCACTCAAGAAAAAGATGATGCAGTCACAGTTAAGCTTTCCCCTTGGGGAAGCAAAGACGCGAGATCTGAGCTCTCGTAACGTAATGTGAATGGCTTGCCAAGGTGGGACTCAACAGTTGCTTGAACCAGTTGCATGTCTTGCCACTCAATGCTGACTGTAAACCCTCCCCGAGCTCGCAATCCACTGACCTTGCCGCTGGATAGCGTGCTTGGAAGTGCAGGAAGCAGGTGCATGAATCCGGCCTGTCCGTTCTGGACAGCGCTCTCTCCGAGGGGCGTTCCGTAAGGATCGTGGCTTTGAAGCAACATTTCGACGATACCAGCTGTCGCACCGAAATTGCCGTCAATCTGGAATGGAGGATGCGCATCAAACAGGTTTGGATACAGCCCGCCCCGACGACCATCCAGGTTTCTTGTCATTGCATCCGGTACAGGTGCAAGCAAGCTTTCAAGAATCTTGTAAGCGTGATCCCCATCCAGAAAACGAGCCCAGAAGTTCACTTTCCATCCCATGGACCAGCCAGTCGCTCCATCGCCTCTGTATTCAAGTGATTTTCGTGCAGCTGCAAATAAAGCAGGGGTTCCCAATGGTGTGATCTCGACGCCAGGGTGTAAGCCAAAGAGGTGTGAGACATGACGATGCTTGTTTTCCGGATCGTCAACGTCTTCCATCCATTCCTGCAGTTGCCCCAAGCGTCCGATTCGATTTGGAGCGATTCTCACTCTTGTTTTCTTGAGTTGCTCTGAGAGTTCAGTGTCTGTATCCAAGATTTTTGCAGCTGCAATGGTGTTGCCGAACAGGTTGCGGATGATCTGATGATCCATGGTTGGTCCCATCACAAGTCCGCCATTTTCAGGCGAGTTGCTGGGACCTGCAATTAACCATTGCCCATCTCTGGATTCAACGAGGGTGTCAAGGAAAAACAGTGCTGCTCCTCGCATGAGTGGATAAGCCGTTTCTTTCAGGAACGGTTCGTTGCCTTGATACAGGTAATGCTGCCAGAGACCCTGACAGAGCCAGGCTCCGCCGGTTGGCCAGATGCCATGATTCGAGTGATTGATCGGGGCAGTCCCTCGCCAAAGGTCAAAGTTGTGATGCAGTACCCATCCACGTGCTCCGTAATGAGCCTTGGCAGTCTCAGCCCCAGATTGAGCCACTTCCTGTAATGCTGCGAAGAGAGGCTCATGTGTTTCTGCCAGGTTTGTGGATTCAGCGGGCCAGTAATTCATCTCGGTGTTGATGTTGACTGTATATTTGCTGTCCCAAGGTGGCGTATCAGAGTCGTTCCAGATGCCTTGGAGATTCCCTGGCTGGCTTTTGCCCAGGCTTGAGGAGATGAGCAGGTAGCGTCCGTACTGGAATAGTAATGTGACCAAGTCCGGATCACTCTGTTTTGCAAATCTTTCTATTCGTTTGTCAGTAGAATCTTCGCTTGCGGCTGTCCTGCCCAGATCAAGGTGAACCCTGTGAAAAAGATTTTGATAGCCATCGACATGTTCCTGTCTCAACTGTTCGTACTCAGCACCAGCTAACTGCTCCAGGATGGATTTGTTATATGCAACAGGATCCCTGGAAACATCCCTGAAATTCACATAATTCGTGGCTCCGGCGAGTAACAGTGCAGCCTCGTTTGCCCCCTCGACCCGAAGCTGGTCATTCTCTATTGCTGCCTTGCCATCAGTGAGGATGGCTAGACGGGCCTCAAAGTGAATCGCACCATCCAAGACTTTTCCAGCTATTCGGAGCACTCCATCGTCTTCCCCTATGGCTGTTAATGGGTGCGAACTCTGTAACCTGGCCTCGAATGACAATTGCTGGCTTCCACTGGTTTTCAGGTTTGTAACAAGAACTTGTTTTGGATGACTTGAGAATACTTCCTGCTTATGGATGATACCGGCATGTTTGAACTCAACATGCGCGATAGCTTCGTTCAGGTCAAGCGAACGCCGATAGTCCGAAACAGATGCTATATCAAGTCCTGGCCGGGTCAGGATCAAATCACCAAATGACTGGTAAGCTTTCTGGCGCAATGGCTGGCTCATGAATCGCTCCATGGCCAGGTCCTCTGCTTCTTTTTGTTTGCCCGCAAATAATAATTGACGAATGCGAGTCAGCCAATGATGAGCGTCCTTGTTTGCATAACTGTGCGGCTTACCTTGCCAGACTGTATCCTCGTTGAACTGGATGCGTTCTTTGGCTATACCACCAAAGATCATGCCTCCCAGTCTGCCGTTCCCAATCGGCAATGCTTCTACCCAACGTTCTGCTGGTTGGCTATACAGCAACTCCAGTGGATGTTTTGGAGCAATGCCATCACAAGCCGTAATGCCTAAAGTAGCTGCGACAGTGGTAAGGAACTCACGACGATCAGGAGAGTAGAACATCCTGATAGTTTAGTCACTGGATCTCATGAGTAAGCCGGGTCCTGCTTTAGTACAATTCCTGTACTTCCTGATAGAAAAATTTGAGTCCCGGCATAAAGAGCAGCGGTTACGTGTTTGAAAGTACAAACATGAGCAACAAGAGGAAATTAGTTAACCAGTCCATGCGGATTGGGTTGATCATGTTTGCAGGGATGGTTAGCTTGGATTCAGCTACCGCAGATGAGTACAAAGTACGTGTCGAACGACTGCTGGATGCACCAATCATCTCTCCAGAGTTTCACCCCGGTATTGGAGAAAATATTCAGGGTCCCTCCCTGGTCAAGGTTCCCGATTGGGTCGAGAACCCACTTGGCAGTTATTACATTTACTTCGCGGATCACAAAGGTAGCTATATACGTCTCGCCTATGCTGACGAACTCTCTGGTCCTTGGACTGTGTACCCGCAGGGTAGCCTCCAGATCACCGACACTCACTTTCCATCGGAGCCACCACTGATCCCGGCAGGTGAACTCGAAAAGGTTGCAGCCAGCAGAGCAGTATCTGCAGGGGGGCATAACAAGCTCCCTCACTCACTGGCAATGGAACTCACTGCGCCACATATTGCTTCTCCAGATGTGCATGTGAATAACGAGAAACGACAGATCGTAATGTACTTTCACGGTCTGGACGGTTTCAATTCGCAGGTAACACGAGTAGCCCTGTCGAAGGATGGCATAAGGTTCAAGGGGTTGCCCGAGATTCTTGGCAAGTCCTACTTCCGTGTGTTCATGCATCACGGAACCACCTATGCTCTCGTTATGCCAGGCCGGGTCTATCGGTCAAAGGATGGACTGACTGGTTTCGAGGAAGGTCCACTCCTGTTCAACCCGAAAATGCGTCATTCAGCTCTCTTAAAACGTGGCGATTTGATGTATGTATTCTGGACCCAGGTTGGTGATGCCCCTGAGCGGATATTACTGAGCACAATTGACCTTTCACATCCCTGGACGCAGTGGCAGGATTCAAGCCCCCAAGAGGTATTACGTCCCGAAAAGTCATGGGAAGGATCTGGGGAACCACTCAAGCCCTCCCTTCGTAGCGTGGCTTACGGAAGGGTGAATCAGTTGAGGGATCCTGCAATCTACGAAGAAGGGAACCGAGTTTACTTGCTGTATGCAGTCGCGGGCGAAAGCGGGATTGCGATCGCAGAAGTACATCTTGATGATTGAGATTCCAGGAGTTCAGGGAGCGAATGTTGATTGCGCCTGAACAGCCCAGTTGCCATCACGTTTTGTAACAAGGAATACCGCATCGTTGGTGGAAAGCAATTCGTCTTCTGAATTGAGTCGGTTGTAGCGCACAACTACGTTTGCATCATCTGCACCATCCTGAATCGTTTCAGCTTGTTCAATCCTGGTTTGGAACCATGTCCTCTGAATGGCAGGTTCAGCTCCTGCGAGAAACTCATCCCTGGTTTTCCATATGTCAAGCCCTGATGCACTCAAACGTACCTGTGGGTAATGCAGTGTGTCTGCCCAAGCCTGAGGATCCATTGAGTTGAATGCCACAAAGCACTTCTTGACCGCTTCAAGTGCAGGCTCAGTTCCCAAGGATGTTTCATCGCCAATATTTATTTTCCCGGTCCCGCATCTCGACTGGATGCCCCAGAAATCGCCCTGTCTAGTGACGATGTAAGTGACCTGTTGGCTTGATATCTTCTCACCATTCTCCCGCCAACGTGTATATTCACCAGCAATATGCATTTTGTCTGAAGATACGTGCAATATTTGGCGCCTGTCCCACTGGCTGCGGTGCCAGCCCAGAGCGAGAACACCTTAAAAAACATCACGGCTGGCGTGGATGTAATCTGCTGCAGTTGGATAAATATCGAACTCTCCAGCCGAAGGGCGTACATGCGGGAAATGAAGCGATTTTGACCAGGTTGCAACATTGCGAGTGTTCCAGGTGTTCTGGAACCTGTCAAGGGCTGCTAATCCGAGTTTGCTCAGTTTCTTGTACTCAACTAATTCGACTACTTCTGTCAGACTTTCTGTGGTTGGCTGGTTGACTGTGCAACTGCTCAACAGCATCCCTACCGTGGTGCTGGAGCAGGATCGTGAACTGGCTAGAGCGCAGGGTGGAAATGATGCCATGGCGACTGGGACGATCACAAGGAGCTGGACAAGAGTCATACGCAGAATTGTGCGATTATCGACCAGCCCACGGCAGCACTGATCAAGGATCTCAAGCAGCGGGGACTTCTGGATTCCACACTAGTAATCTGGGCGAGTGAATTTGGCCGTACACCGATGGCTCAGATGGATCGCCAGGACGAACCGCCAGGGCGAGACCACCATCCGGATTGTTACAGCATGTGGTTGGCCGGTGGTGGCATAGCTGCAGGTCGAGTTATCGGGGAGACAGATGACCTTGGGCTAAAAGCAGTCAATGAAAAAGTTCATGTTCATGATTTGCAGGCAACCTTGTTGAACTGCCTGGGCTTCGACCACGAAAAATTGACATATCGACACCAGGGCAGGGACTTCCGATTGACGGATGTTGGCGGCAGCATCGTTCAGGGAATGCTTGCCTGAAAGTTCCGTTGGTTTAGCGAAGTTGATTGTCTTCGCTATACTACAGGCGATTCTTTTAACATAGAGAGGATTCTAGAAATGATAAATCGTCGCTACTTTTTTCTTGGTGCAGCAGCAATGGCTGCTTTATCACGTCGCAAGGCTGTGGCTGCAAACGACAAGGTGAATGTGGCTTTTATCGGAGTTGGAGGGCGTGGTCGCTCCCTGATTCGTGGCTTTTCAAGTCTTCCGGAAGTCAATATTGCCCATCTGGTTGATGCCGATCAAGCTTCACTCGAACGCGCCTTCAGTACCTTGCGGGATCGTGATATCCCAGAGCCTCCAACCAGTAGTGACATGCGACGGGCACTTGAGAGCAAGGACATTGATGCTGTAGTTGTGGCTACGCCCGATCATTGGCACACTCCGGCTGCCTTGCTGGCCTGCGAAGCAGGTAAGGATGTTTATGTCGAAAAACCCTGTTCGCACAACATCAGGGAGGGCAGACTCCTGGTAAACGCCTCCCGCTATCACAAACGAGTTGTGCAGCATGGAACACAAGCTAGGAACCGCCCGACGACACGAAGGGCGATTGAGTACACCCAGTCGGGCAAGATTGGTGAAGTCTTGATGGCCAAGTCGTGGAACATTCAGTTACGCGACCACATCGGACACAAGGAGGATGGACCGGTTCCCGAAGGTGCTGATTACGATACATGGCTTGGGCCAGCTCCCTGGATCCCGTTCAACGAGAATCGCTTCCATTACAAGTGGCATTGGCATTGGCATTTCGGGACTGGCGACGCTGGCAATGATGGTGCACACCAGCTTGATATCGGTCGTTGGGCCTTGGGCGTGAACTATCCCAGGACTGTGTCAGGGATGGGTCGCAAGGTCTTTTTTGATGATGACCAGCAGACACCGGACACAATGAACGTAACATTTGATTACGGCGATAAGGCCTTGATCTGGGAAATGCGTATCTGGACACCATACCCGCTGGCTGGAGTTGATAATGGTGTCGCGATTTACGGCACGGAAGGGATGGTTCATATTGGCCGCTGGAACAAGGGTCAATGGGGATTCAAGGTATTTGACGATTCCGGAGCCGAGCTTCTCTATGAAGAGGAAATGGCAGGTGACGATACAGTTCCTCACATACAAGATTTTATGAATTCAATCAAGTCGCGTAAGCCGCCCAACGCAGATATTGGTATTGGACATATTTCTGCGATGCATTGCCATCTTGCAAATATCGTGGCTCGTACGAACCGTACCTTGCACTTTGATGCTGAATCAGAAACAGTAATCAATGATCCCGAGGCCAATCTCTATGTCAAGCGCCGCTACAGGAATCACTGGGGCACACCGAAGGATGGATAAGTTCACTCCTGGACAATAGCCTGACCGACTGAGTCAACAGTACTGATCATCACGTCTTGAGTTTCATTGCTTCAGCAAGTGCAAGCAAAAATCCTTGATCTATTTGGTCCTCCAGGGGTAATAGTTAGGATAAGATTCTGGAAAGTTACGGGGTCGGTGAAGAACCTACCAATTCCTATGCCACAAATTGCCTATTGGCGCGGCGGCTAGTTGAACGTGGAGTCCGTGTGGTAACGCTGATCCATGCCTCGTGGGACGATCACACGAATCTTGATGAGGGACTTGGCAAGAACTGCGCGATGACAGATAAACCCGTAGCGGCACTTGTCAAGGATCTGAAAGCACGTGGACTTCTCGATGAAACGTTGGTTGTTTGGGGTCCAGGGCGGCCAGGTTATTGGCAAGACTGACGAGCTGGTATTGCATGCCGTTGAAGATCCCGTTCACATACATGACCTGCAGGCAACGATCTTGCATCAGATGGGCCTTGACCATGAACGCCTGACCTATCGGCACATGGGGCGCGATTTCCGGCTCACAGATGTTGCCGGCAATGTTGTGAACAAGATGTTGGCTTAAAGTACCGTTCCGGGCAGGTTGTGGAACAGATTCAGGGCTGTTTACAACTCCAGTTCGATCTGTTTCATGTAATTCGCAACTATTCGAGCTATTTCCTCACCGCTTGGCTCGAATTTAAAAACTTCCAGCGATAGCCAGCCATCGTAAGACATCTCCTTGAGTGCACGTAAAGGCACCCGGAAGTCGTACGCTCCCGTGCCAGGGTGAGTACCATCCATTTCATTCAGATGGACATGCTTGATCAGGTGTGAGTAGTTGTGGATTAAATCATCATGCGACAGCTTTTCAGCGACTGCATTGTGAGTATCAAACATCGTCCGGATCGCTGGATGGTTGATTTCTTCAACCAGTGCAACTGTTTCTTCCAGTGATGTCAAAACGTCGCATAAATGGGGTGCCAGTGTTTCAGGAAGAATCATTACACCGCGCTCTTGCGCGTGATCGGCGACTGAAGCCAGACCATCACGTAAGCGTAGAACCGCATCCTCAACACTTGATCCTTCGACCGTACGTCTCTGTTTTCCGGACCCAAGGATCATAAGTCCGTTATCACCGAGATCTGCACAAAGGTCAATGAGCTGTCGGAAATAGTCCCAACTTCTGGTACGCACCGCATTGTCCGGTGTTGTGATGTGCAATTCTCCAGGCGGGGCAGTTAGCAGGCTATGTAGCCCTACAAAGGAGATGCCTTGTGAGGTCATGCTTCCACGACATTCGTTTCGCCTTTGCATGGATATTTTCACCGGGTCTTCTGACAGAGTCCATGGAGCAATTTCCAGACCCGTATACCCTGTATCAAGTGCCAGGCGGCAGCCTGCTGCAAAGTCTGCTTCCTGGAATGTTTCATTGCAGATTGCGAGTTTGAAATGCTCAAGTGAGCTGGATTCAGAAATATCAGGCACTTGGCTGCATGATGCTGACAGCATGCACAGGAAGGCTCGGCGATCCATTGTGAGGCCCCTACAAGTTAAAAAGTTTACGGGCATTGCCGCCGAAGATCTTTGCCTGATCCTGATCCGAGAGTCCCAGGCTCTTGACGTGAGTGGCAATCAACTGCGGGTCGACCCAGGGATGGTCGCTGGCATAAAGCATCCGATCAATCCCTACAAAGTCGATTCCATACTGGATCGCCATAGGTATCGGGGAGACAGCGTCCAGGTAAATTTGCTTTAGATATTCACTGGGCGGTTTGTTGATGTTTTCTGCACCGCGCTTAAGTATCTGGGTCTGGTGATCAATACGGCCAATCAGATAGGGCAGTGTTCCACCGACGTGAGGGCAGACTAGCTTCAGATTGGGATGCTTGTCAAGGATGCCCGCGAGAATAATCCGCGCTAGTGCGATTGTTGTATCGAACATCAACCCCAGACCTGCCATCAAGCTGCGCCCCTTGGTCTGTTCATACGTGACCGGGTGGGCAGGGTGCAGCAGGATGGGAATATCCTTGCGCTCGGCCTCTGCAAACAGTTCCGTGAACTCAGGTTCATCAGGGTAGCGCCCGTCCAGGTTTGAATAGAGCAGGATACCTTTCATACCAAGCTTGTTGACACAGCGGTCGAGTTCCTTGAGGGAAGCATTCATGTCCTGCAGAGGAAGAACTATCAAACCTGCGAATCGCCCAGGGTGACTTGTCCCAAGGTCGGCAATCCAGTCATTGACGACTTGTGCTGCAGTCAGTCCTTCTGATCCAAAGGACTCAGGTCCTGGGTCATTCGTACTGATGGTTGTCAGGTTGATTCCAGCTTCATCCATGTCATGAATCTTGGCATCAATATCCATGTGCTTTTCACGCAGACGGCGGTGCCAGGCGTCTTGCCCAGCAAGTCCCGTGACTACATACGTTTGCCCATCCTTCTGATAGGAGTATGGAGGTGTTTTCCGTTTGGTCATCATTTTGACCAGCTCAGGAACAAAGAAATGACTTTGGCAGTCGATTGTAAAGCTGTCAGGCTTCTCGTATGCCGCTGCCGGGACTCCAGCAACTGCAAGTGATGCCCCGTGCAGGAACTGCCGGCGATTCGATTCACTCATGGGAAGACAGCCTCAAGAACTCATCATCTCGTCCCAAGTGACTTCCGTTTTGCGATCAATTGCCATCTGCCCCAGTAAGGCGGTGAGTGTGCTTTCGGCTCCTCGTACTCCAGTATTTGCAGGTTTGTTTTTAAGGATGCGTCCAAAGAACTCCTCAAGTGCATCAATCGTGATGTCATGTGGGGACTTCTCTTCAACCATGTCGTTCCTGCCCTGGAAGTGCTTCCAGTAGGACCTGGCTGTTTCAATCACTCCGTCATCACAGAAATAGCGTTCGTAGACTTCCCTGTAAAAAGAAGGCGATAGATAGGAGCCAATTAGGTTCCCCTGGACGTTATCCGGGTAGTCAAATGTGACGTTGAGGTGATCAAGCAGGTCACCGGCCTTCATCACGGCTCGCCCGCCCGTTCCTATAGCCTTCACTGGATGCGAGCCAACAAACCAGTTCATTGCGTCAATGTTATGGCAGAAGGTCTCTGTAATAATCTCTCCATAAGTTAACCTCCATAGTTTCCATTGATCAAGTTTTTCCTGTTCGTTACTGGGAGGCGGTTTGACCGGTACCTTGCTCGTCATGCCACTTTTGAGGAAATGGGAGTGCACCAGATTGAGTTTTCCGATTTCTCCCGAGTCAAGCAGTTTCTTGGCAGCAATGTAAACGTCCCCGTGGCGTTGTTGATAGCCAAATGTAATGTTGATGTGCCTTGGTGCTGCGTCAGCAAGACGCATGACTTTCTTTGCACCTTCGATATCAGCGGCAGCAGGTTTTTCTATATAGATGTGCTTCCCGGATGCAATGGCAGCCTCGAAATGGTCGGGGTGCAAGAAAACTGGCGTAGCGATGATAACTGCATCAACATCACTTGCGAGAACCTCGTTGAAGTCCTTGTAGATAGACACTCCATCCAGGGAAGTCTTTTCCCTTGCACGTTTAATCGAGTCATCGGATACATCTGCAACTGATACCAGCTTGGCTTGTGGAAGGCTGCTTAGATGTCGAGCATGACTACTACCTCGACCGCCCAGCCCAATGATTCCAACCGATACAGTAGAATTTGCTGCGCTGCCTGCTACGGCTGCAAAAGGCATGATCGTGGCTGCTTGCAGTAGTCCACGTCTTGTAACGGAATTTGTGTTCATTTATTGCTAACCCCGCAGAAAGTATACTAGAACAGCATCTTTCCTGTATATAGCAGGGTGAAAGAACAAAGATGCGAGACCTCAGGCAGTTACATCACAAACAGTGGTAACTGACGAGACAGGAGATCTTGAACATGTCAAAAGTGCTTATTCCAATTGGTGATGCTGCCGAGGCGATGGACACGTTGTACCCTGTGTACCGCGTACAGGAGGATGGTTACGAGGCTGTTGTTGCTGGCCCAGAAGCACGCATCTACCCGTTGGTGATGCATGAAATCCCTCCAGGATGGGATATTACACGCGAGCAGCCTAGCTACCACCTTGAGGCCAAAGTAGCCTTTCGCAATGTGAATTGTGAGGACTACGTCGGCTTGTTCCTCACAGGCGGCCGCGCACCTGAGTACACCCGATACGACCAGGATCTGATCCGTATCGTGCGCCACTTCTTCGAGTGCAACAAGCCAGTTGCAGTCGTGTGCCACGGAGCTGAGATCCTTGCTACAGCGAACGTCATTGCCGGCAAGCGCATGGCGACGATACCAAAATGCCAATTTGACATCGAGATCTGTGGTGCGACATTCGTAAACGAAGGCTGTGTGCGTTCGGGCAACATGGTTAGCGGGCGCGGCTGGTTCGATCAGCACCTCTACATGGCGGAGTTCATGCGGATGTTGAAAGCCTACTCTTCCTAAGCGCAACTCAAGCCGACCATAGAGAAAGTGATCATCTAAAATGTGTGCCAAACGCAGTGTCAGTCCATGACTTTTCATTGCAAGCAGTCTGACTCACAGGGTGCAGGGGCTCGGGTGTGGCATGCTGCAATTGAGAAACGCTCTGCTTGTCTAGGATAAACTCGAATCGCACCGTGCGAAGCCACATTTACTACGGCTGGTTCGTCGTGGCATCCTGCTTCTTCATCCTCGCGATGACAGTCGGGATGCCGATGTATGCAATGCCGTTCTTCTACGACCACTACATCGCTGAATTCGGCTGGGATCGCACCGAGACAACATCTGGCTTCTTTTTTTCGTCGCTTCTGGTCCTTCCACTTGGCGGCCTCTTGGTGTATCGGTTTAGCCCACGTAAGCTAATCATCTTCGGTGCAGTATCTTTTGCCGTGGCACTCAACTGCCTAGGCCTCATGCAAGGTTCGCTGATCTTATATCGCCTGATTTGGTGCTTGGTCATGGTCGGATTTGTGTACTCCGGTCCGATACCGAGTCAAGTGCTGCTTGCGAATTGGTTTAACTGTAATCGTGGCAAGGCTATGGGCCTCGCCTACCTTGGTCTGGGAATTGGCGGGGCGTTATCTCAGAAATTCGTAGCTGGACCTCTTATCGAGGCCTTTGGCTGGCGTACCGCACTGCAGATCATGGGATGCCTGATCTTGCTAGTTGTACCTGTAGCACTTTGGGTCTTGCGGGACAGGCCATCCGACATGGGGCTGGATTCCGAACCCGTTACGGATGTAACACGCGAAGCGACCACAGAGTCGTTGACGTTTGGAGAGCTACTCATTAGGTGGCCCTTCTGGCTGGTGACCATTGGTTCGTTTCTCAGCATTGCCGCGATCGGGTCAGTCAATCACCATATGAAACTCTTGTTCCTGGATGCTGATCTTTCGGCATCAATCGTGGCAGATACAACCTTTGTGATCCTGGCCTCCAGCCTAGTGGGGCGTGTGATCACCGGCTGGTTGGCCGACCGCTTTAGCAAGAAGCTGGTTATGGTAGCTACGTGCTTGTTGGTCTCGCTGCCCGTGCCGTTGCTCTTTGTTATTGATCAGCCGTCGATGACATACCTGTTCGGTATGGCGTTTGGTTTTGGCTTGGGTGCCAACTACATGATGATCCCTTTGGTTGCGGCCGAACTTTTTGGGACCGGCTCAATTGCGCGGGTCATGGGGATTCTTTGGCCAATCGGCCAAGTCGGGCAGGCAACTCTGCCGTTTTTGGTCGGTACAATGCACGACAGCGCGGGCAATTACGACATGGCGCTGGTATTGATCTTTGTGATCGGGATGGCCGGTGTCGGCTGCATTGCGCTGCTACCGGGAAATGGGCGCTCCAGATATCATGCCCCCAATTTAGCCTAATGTATTGCCGACAGGGATAGCCGGTAGTACTGTTGATCAGTTACGGGGTCCACATCGGAGAGCTTGTCCTGGATTATGGTTGTCGATATCTCGGCGAGCCACCGAGGTAGGACTGCGAGTCGAACATGTCCCCGCGCCCCTCAATTCTCGGATCGTCAGTCTGAACACCCTCGGCGATAACCCCAGTAATGTAGAGTTCTCGTTCCGCAAGTACGGCCTGTTCAACGGGTTACTTCACAAGCTCAACATGAGCGGGAACTCTACAGGAAAGCAGCACTTGCGTATCCAAGCCTTCCTTGGTACGTCCGAGAACGCGGTCAAGACGCAGATCTAGCGGTAGTTTACTGAAATTCCCCTCCAGCGAGAGGACGCGTCCCACTAGGTCACTGTGACCAAAGCAGTTATGAATCCGTGCTCCGGCGGATCTTGTATTACCCTATATGGCCTCCATCGTCGGCAAGAAGAAGGGCAATCAGATCTACTACTACGTCGTCACCTCCGGCCGCGTCGACGGCAAGCCCCGCATCACCCACCAAACCTACCTCGGTACCGCCGAGCGCCTCGCCCAGCTCGTCCGCGACAAGGCCGCTCCCTTCCCCCTCGAGGCCACCGCCCGCGACTGCGGCCTCCCCGCCGCTCTCTGGCAGGCCGCCCGCCTCTCCGGCGCCCTCGACGCCCTCCTCTCCGTCTGGCCCGCCCCCGCCCAGGGCCCCTCCATCGCCCATTTCCTCCTGCTCACCGCCTTCCACCGCATCTGCGCCCCCGGCCCCAAGACCGAGGTCGCCGACTGGTACCGCCACAGCATCCTCCCCGACCTGTGGGGCTACGCCCCCCGCCAGTTCACCTCCCAGGCCTTCTGGGACCATTTCGACGCCATCGACGTGAGCGACTCGCTGAGCGCGCCCCGCCAGGACGAGCTCGAGTGCGCCCAGCTCGCCCTGCTGCAGGCCTTCCAGGCCCGCGGCCTGACCAGCCGCCGCGTGCTGGCCTACGACACCACCAACTTCCACACCTGGATCGCGACCACCAACCTCCGCAACCAGCTGGCCCAGCGCGGGCACAGCAAGCAGAAGCGCCACGACCTGCGCCAGGTCGGGCTCAGTTACGCCCTCGACGGCGAGCACGGTCTGAGCCTGTGCCACCACGTCTACCCGGGCAACGTCACCGACCGCGACGAGCTGCCAGCCTGCCTCGGGCGCATCACGCGGCTACTCGACGGGGCTGGCCTCCCGCGCGAGAGTGTCACGCTGGTGATGGACAAGGGCAGCGCGGCCCTGGCCAACACCCTGGAACTGCAGGACAGCGGACTGGGCTGGATCGCCGCGCTACCCTGGGACCAGGCCCCGGACTCGCTCCGCTCGCGCCCCGTCGGGGATCTGCAACCGCTCCCCGGGGAGCCCGGCGTGAGCATTGGGGCCGAGCGCACGCTCGTGCACGGCGACGAGTACTTGGGGGTGGTGCGCCACTCGGCGGGCTTCGCGGCCGAGCAGTTCCAGAGCGTCGGCACGTCACTGGCGAAAGCGACCCAGAAGCTGCGCGCCCTAGCGCGGGAGGTCTCCCAGCCGCAGGCCCGGCACACCGAGCAGGGCTTGCGCGGCCGGATCCAGCGCTGGCTGCAGCCGAACTTCGTCGCGCAGGCGCTGAGCTACGAGTTGCGACGGGCTGCAGACCGCAGCTGGGAACTGCAGTTAGCCGTCGACACGGACGCGCTGCACCGCTTACTGGCGGAGCGCTTCGGCCGGACCACGTTGGTGACGAACCGGCTGGACTGGACACCCGCCCAGGTGGCCGTGGCCTACAACGGGCAACAGCACGTGGAGCGCGTCTTCCGGGGTCTGAAGGGCGGGCAGTGGCTGGGCTGGGGGCCTCTGCACCACTGGACCGACAGCAAGATCCGCGTGCACGCCTTCTACTGCCTGTTGGGGGTGTCGCTGCTGCAGTACCTGCACCAGAAGGCCCGGGCGGTCTGGCCGACCCTGACCATGGAAGGGCTCAAGCACGAACTGGGGCAGATCCAGTGCATCGATCTGCTGTACCCGCCACTGGGCGAGAAGGGACCGCCGCGCGCCGCGACCGTCACTTCCAAGCAAACCCTGACACAGACTGCCCTGACCTCCGAACTGCAACTCGACGAATTGCTCAAAACGGCCGGTGGATAATACAACCCGTCGCCGCATAACCGCCGCAGACTCAGTACGTTACTCCGTCCCGTGCCATACGACAGATCCGCTCGAACCTGTCGCTTGAGCGACTCGCTACGGATCACGCGTCCACTTCAGTTCGCCAATAAGCCATCGTTTGGCCAGCCACCCCAATGTTCCCTGTATCGAAATGCAAGTAGGGGGACGGCAACTTCCAGTGGGCCACCTCAACTTGCATGCCGGATGCTATACCGCAGCAGGGCGAAACAGGACTCAGGACGCCGCCCCAGACTGCCAACCCGGTCTGTTTGGTGGTCCAAACTATGAGCGAGCAACCCGAAATCGCCTCGTAATGCTACATATTTTGAAGGCTCGGTATAAACAGGCGGCCAGCACAATCTCTTTTGAATCAATCGCTTGCGAAACCGAATTACAAGACCCAGGGGTCGAGTGTGAGCAAGTTCTTGATTCTAAGGGACATTAAACGGGACAGTAGTGAAAGTGCATATAGAACGGGTCCCCTCCCAGAGGCATTGCACTGAACTGTCTAACTGTTTGATGGCCTGTTTCAGGTGGGTGGCATCAGGCTGGTCGGTGTCGAAGACCACCGAGAGTGACGGATGCAGACGGCGGGTGTACGGGCAGTGGTAGCACAAGACCGTCCGCAGTCCCTCGTAAGCCATTCTATGGCAACAGCACCCACGGGGCCAATACGGCGGCTATGGCAGCAGTGCGTAACACCGAGATAGTGGTAGCGGTCGACGAACTCGTTCCACAGGCGGGCAGGAGGCAATGGCATTTACCTAAGGAAATGGACCATTTACTTATCAGTGCAGATCTCTACCTTTGATTCCTAAGCGCGTAGTTTCTTAACAGGTCACATTTGTCCGGGCCTATCAGAATTTCCGTGTGTGGAGCCAATGTTGTTGAATTCAACCCGCCCACACGGACGAGCCATTGTAGCAAACTGGATCGCCGATCCAGGCGCTATCAGGAATCTGATTGATGCCATGTCACCACCATTGCAAAGCGTGCGCCGATCTGAATGGCGAACTCGATCCGCGCCTGGTGCCAGAACGCCGGCGGGGCACGCCAGCTCCGCTCGACGTTGCGCAACGCCAGGTAGAGCAGCTTGGTCGCTGACCGGTCATGCGGAAAATGGCCCCGCGTGCGCACCGCACGCCGTACCGTGCTGTTCAAACTCTCGATCGCATTGGTCATGTAGATCGCTCGCCGGATAGGCTCTGAAAACGCGAAGAACGGAATGATCTGCTCCTTCCAGCCCCGGCGAGATCCACCTTAGCTCACTGTCCGAATATCCGGCACCACCTCATATCCAAGAGAGTCTCTTTGTCAGAACAACATAGCCTGCAGTTCAGGGTTGACTTTTTCAATGCTACGAATCATACGAACTTAAGGGGAGTTAGTTCAAACGTTACTTCAGGGAGCTTTGATAGCATTACAAGTACTGCGGATGGTAGGAGACTGCAGTTGATGGTGCGTTACGAATTCTGATCCAGCTGTCAGATTCAGGCAGGGAGTGGTTGTTTTACCGCTCCCTGCAATTCAAGCGTTCGGGTAGTTTTGTTGCAGGATAGGTGTATCAGTTTACTGACGAATCAAAGGAAATCAACAAGAGAATAGCCATGAATTATATTAACTGTCGCATGTTTCTTACTGCTGTTCTTGCAGTCTTTCTTTTTGCAGCGCAAGGTATTGGGCAGCCTGTAAATATTGGCTTCCTCGGTGCAAGTCACTCGCATGGTAGCGGTAAGATCCGGGTTGTCAGTGAGTCGGCTGACTACGTAATCGCTGGTCTGTGGGACGATGACCCTACAGTCAGGGCCAAGTACAAACGAGAGGGAATACTGATTCGCTCTATGGAAGAGATGCTGGCAGATAAATCCATTGATGTCATTGCTGTGGAAGGTCCCGTAGAGGATCACGCCCGCGATGGACTTCGTGTTGTGCAGGCTGGAAAACACCTGCATCTCGAAAAACCTCCAGCACTTGATGTGGAATCCTTGAGGACAATTCTGAGTATTGCAGCGGATAAGGGTCTGGTTGTCCAGCAGGGCTATATGTGGCGTTACCATCCGGGCATCAACATGATGATTGATGCAGCAAGAAAAGGCTGGCTGGGTGAGATACACCTGGTCCAGGCATCAATCCACAAAACACTAGGAAAAGATTCGCGGCCGGAGTGGGCTCAATTCCGAGGAGGACAGATGTTTGAACTTGGTCCCCATGTCATTGATCCGTTAGTCAGGCTGTTGGGGCGACCGAATCGCGTGATCCCTTACTTGAAGAAACATGGAGAGTACGATGACGGCTTGGCAGATAACACCATTGCGGTGTTTGAATACTCCAATGCAATGGGATTGGTCATCGGGGCTGCCTTGGCGCAGAATGGCAGTAGTTACCGGAGCTTTGAAGTCCATGGAACGAATGGTGTAGCAACCCTCCGGCCTATTGAGCCTCCTGAACTTGTCTTCAACCTGGCCAAGGCTGCTGGTCATTTTCCTGAAGGTCCTCACGAAGTAAAACTGCCACCATACAGTCGTTATGTCGATGACATGAAAGCTTTAGCTGCTGCCGTTCGAGGGGAAAGGCCTTTACATGTCTCATTTCAGGAAGATATTTATGTCCAGGAAGCACTTATCAAGGCGTCCGGGATGTAACTCTCTAACAATTGTTACTGCTCAGATCACTGCATTACCAAGCCATGTTGCTTGGTTAATGGGATTACGTACGGATCAGAGGAGTAGCTCGGTTATCTTCCGCAGAAGCAACGCAAACTATGCTGTTGAACATTCTAATAGTGCCGTTGATACCAAGAGTTAACCAAGTGATGGTCGGATCAGGGAAAATCCTTGGACTTGTCCTGTTGCTGGGGCTAACGTCTTCAGTTTTACTTGCTCAGCCCAATCCGTTTGATGGCAGGAACTTCAAAGGCAGAATCGCTTGGAGTTCTGACGGGAACCACAATGATGAAGACGATTGGGCAGCTTCACCAGTAGCATTGGCAATCTTCAATGCACTCGGGGTCAATGACCAGGTTGTCCACTTCGACTACAACTCCATTCTCAATAACAATGACCCCGAGTGGGCAAGGATTCATGAGGAAAGCGTACTTGGTGCTGTTGCGCGGTTTGGATATGACAGATCCCGCTTTCACAATTGTCAAGGTGATCTCGATGCTGCTATCAACAGCCTGGCATCGGCGATTGACAATTCTTCCACCCAAGACCCGCTCTACCTCGTGATCGAAGGCCCAATGGAAGTGGCTTATCAAGCCATCCAGAAGTCCAATCCCGAAAAGAGAAAATACGTTTCCGTGATCTCTCATAGTCGCTGGAATGATGGGTTTGACCGGGAGTATGCATACAACTACAACAAGCGCAATGTGATTCCGACTGGTATCAAGTGGATTCAAATTCGCGATCAGAATCGATTTCTGAGTAATAGTCCTTACGGACGGCATGCCAAGCCTGAGGAATGGAGTCCGTTCCACTGGATGCGAGATTCAAGTGACGATAACATCCGATTCCTTTGGCAGCGTCTCCGTGTATCTACAAGAGCAGATTGCTCGGATGCAGGGATGGCGTATTTCCTGATGACTGGTGATGAGGATTCAGAGATAGCCAAACTGAGATCCCTACTGGAGGGTTGGCTTATCCCAGCGCCCAAAAACCCTCGGACAAGTGTTCGGATCGAAGCGGAGAACTTTCTGGCACTGAAAAACTTCCTGCTGGAGTTCAAGCATAAGAACCGATCAGTGTCACATCGTATTCACGTCGAGTTGGAAGAAGGAGCATCCACTGGACGCATGCAAACACCATTCGAACAGCCCTATACAGCTGCACATGGGAGATATAACGTTGAAGTCCGATACTTTGACGATGCGCAAGGCACAAGTCAATACAAGTTCTGGAGTAACGGTTATCAGGAAGGCTTCTCCTGGTTGGCTGATGAAGACGATGACGCTTGGAAGACCAAAACAATCTCAGGTGTTGATATTCATGCAGGTGATGAACTCATGCTCTCAGTTGAACGCGACAAGAACGAACTGGTACGTGTGGACTACCTGCAGCTTAATTATCTTGGGTCGAGTGGAAACCCTTGAGTTTCAAATGGGTTTAAGCGCCTCTTATAAGCCTGTTTCAGGAGATGTTTCTATGCTCGCTATAGTATTGTCTCGTTTGAGTTGATGAAGATGAGTTCTACACCGGCCAGAATGACCATCCCCATCCGTTTCAAAAAAATTCTCTCGGATGCCATTGTGCCCAGATTCGCGCATGGGTCAGATGAAGATGCAGGAATGGATTTGTTTGCCGCTGAAAACGCAGAACTGGAACCAGGTCAATGGCAAAGTGTCCGTACTGGATTGAGTATCGAGATTCCATCGGGTTATGAAGGACAGATACGTCCTCGTAGCGGTCTTGCCAAGAAGCATGGGATAACACTGCTGAATAGCCCTGGAACCATTGATCCCGGGTACCGTGGTGAGGTGCATGTGATCTTGATCAATTTTGGCCCTGAGCCTTACAGCATCAAGGCGGGTAACCGTATTGCCCAACTGATCATCAGCAATTATCAAAAGGTAGAATGGGAGGCTGTTGAAGACCTTCAAGCCAGCGGGCGTGGCTCAAACGGGTTTGGCTCAACTGGCCGCTAAGCCGTATCTTTTCTTTTTGCTCTTACTGGCGATAAAGAAATTCGTTCAGATTGAACAGCGTCTGGCACAAGTCCACTAATCCTGTTGGAGTACTCTCCAGGAATTCATTGGCACTGAGAGCTTCAGATTCCCTGGGTGGTCGTGACAGTGCAATCTCGAAAGCTCGTTTAACTTGATTGCGTGGATCATACCCAGCTTCCAGTACCACACGTTGAGCAAAGTACTTGGCTAGCCGCAATATCTCACCAAGGGCGTGAACATGAGGTGTGAATTTGTGATAACCTATTTGTATTCAGCAAGTTATGAACTATCCAAAGACACACCCCATGCGCACACACTGTATCACAATCGATCTGGCCAATCAGGGCCGCCGCCAAGTGCGCGCTCGCTTTGACGGCGGCCGCATGTCCTCGCGATGGTGGCGCCCTGCTGCTGCAGGCTGTCGACCAGCGCATCGGCCTGACCCGGCGCCTGGCCGCCTGCTTCGTCGATCACCGCAACCCCCGTCGCTGCGAGCATTCCCTGCAGCGCCTGTTCGGGCTGGCGCTGGGGTATGAGGACCTCTGCGACCACGACCGGGGCCATCCGCTGGCCGGCTCAAGCACCCCCAACCGGCTCGAGCTGGGCACCCCCGAGCAGGCCCCGCAGGACCGCTACAAGCGCATCGTGGCCGACCCGCAGCGGCTCGACGCGCTGCTGGTGGAACTGTTCCTGGACAGCCACGCCGCGGCGCCGGAGGAGATCGTCTTGGATGTGGACGCGACCGACGACCCGCTGCACGGCCGGCAGGAGGGGCGTTTCTTCCACGGCTATTACGACTGCTACTGCTACCTCCCGCTGTATGTGACTGCGGGCCACACCTGCTGTGCGGGCGGCTGCGACGGTCCAACCGGGACGCGGCGGACGGGGCCGTGGAAGAGTTGCAGCGGATCGTGGGGCAGATCCGGCAGCGCTGGCCGCGGGTGCGGGTGGTGGTGCGGGGGGACGCAGGGTTCTGCCGCGACGAGTTGATGGCGTGGTGCGAGGCGGCAGAGGGCGTCGACTACGTGTTCGGCCTGGCCCAGAACGCGCGGCTGAAGCGGGCGCGGATCAGGACCCAGCCGCAGTACGAGCAGATGTACCGCGCGCGCGGGGACATGCAGAACCGGATCAAGGAGCAGCAGCTGGACCTGTTCGCGGACCGGACTTCGGCGGCGACGCTGCGGGCGAACCAGTTACGGCTGTACTGGGCCCTGTTCGCGCACAGCCTGGCGCGGTTGCGGGCGGAGACGCCGGGATAGCCTGTGGGCCAGCGGGAGAGACAGCCGGGGCGCCACGCGCGGCGGCCAGGGGGAGGTGTGTTCACCCTGCGCCAATTCGCCGAGCAGGACGGACAGAGTGCCCCGGAACCGGTCCCGGTTGACGCAGATATGGCTACGCGAGGGGATTCCTGAACGCCAGGGCCGGGAAATCAGTTGCAGGCCCGCTTCCAACAGCCCATTGCCCGGGCCCGTGACGCCAAAATCAGAGGCTGCCTAGACTTGGTGAGCAATACGGGCTAGTAACAGCACGTCGGCATTGTTCATCAGTAACAGCGATTGCGGTGCAACGGTCGAACGGGTACGGCGACTGCAGGATTGCTTCTCTTGTTCGAAGATCAAGACCCGATTGCTGGATCGCTGCACCATGGCACATCTGGCAGTTTTCTTTCAGGATGTTGTTGGCCTGCTCAGCCAAGTCAGATGCACCTGCAATCAGTGGGATGAACCCCAGCAATACTAATACTCGAAGCTGTATATTAGTTTTCATTGTCCCGTCAAGCTGAGTTTCATTCAATCTTATTCAATACAAAGGATACAAACCCTCCAGTTGGGAAGTCGGTTCGTATACTTGTACTGGAAGCAAAGTCACTCTAGAAATGCGCCATTGTTACTTCGATCACAACGCAACGACGCCTGTCGATGCACAGGTTCTTGAGACCATGATGCCGTATCTCAAGGATGTTTACGGTAATGCTTCCAGTCTTCACATGTTCGGACAGGAAGCCCAACTGGGAGTTGAACAGGCCCGGGACCAATTGGCTGGCCTGCTTGACTGCAATGCCAGGGACATTGTTTTTACCAGCGGGGGAACAGAAGCTGCTAATCTCGCGATTTTCGGTACAGTCCGCGCCATTAAGGATCGGCCCCGCCATGTGATCACTAGCCAGATCGAGCATCCAGCAGTCCTGAACGCCTGTCAGCAACTTGAGCAGGAGGGGGTGAAGGTCACCTATCTGCCTGTAAATTCTGAAGGATGTGTCCTTGCTGGAGATGTTCGTGATGCATTACGAACAGTGACGGTGTTGATCACCATCATGCATGCCAATAATGAACTTGGTACTGTCCAACCGATCCAAGAAATCGGCAACATTGCAAAGGAAGCAGGGGTTTTGTTCCATACGGATGGAGTTCAAAGTTGCGGCAAGATCAAACTCTCAATGCGCGATCTGGGAGTTGACTATTTTAGCCTCAGTGCACACAAGATCTATGGACCCAAAGGTGTGGGTGCCTTGTACATCAAGAGAGGTGTACAGATCGACAAGGTTCAGTACGGTGGTAGCCACGAGAGGGACAGGAGACCAGGGACACTGAATGTTCCGGGAATTGTCGGTCTGGGAGCCGCAACTGAACTGTCAAGAAAAATGCTTGAGAAGGAGACGGGTCATATCACTGAACTTCGAGACAAGCTTGAGCAAGCTATTCTGGATCGAATTCCTGCGACTAGGGTTCTTGGTGCAAAAGCAACACGTGTGCCAAACACGACCAGCATACAGTTTGATCATGTTGAAGCTGAACCCTTGTTGATTGCGCTGGATTTGAAAGGCTTTGCCGTCGCCAGTGGCTCCGCATGTTCCAGTGGTGCTGTGGAACCTTCCCATGTATTGATGGCTATTGGATTAAGTCGCCTGGAGGCCAAGTCAACCCTGAGGTTCTCACTTGGCAGACAGAGTAAACAGGAAGAAGTTGATGCGTTGCTAGAGGAACTTCCGAAAATTGTTAAGCGCCTGCGATCTCTTTCGCCGACCTGTGCGGAAGTTGCCTGGGAAGTCCTGCAGTAATATGATCAAGTTTGGTACGGTTTCTAATTGAGCACATGCAATGTACAGACTGACCTGTTTTTTCCTGTTACCGCTACTTGCCTGTGGACAGGAGTCGGCTACCCCGCCAGTAGCAGTACTTAAGCAATTGGCATTTGGCAATCAGTCGACAGCTGCCAAGTCACTTTTTGAGCTAGAGCGGCCCAGTCAAGATCTCCTGAACGACGATTGGCTGGAAGCCATGTCTTGGGTCGGTCGTGCTGGTTTGATCAGTGGTGACCTGCAGTTAGCTGAGGCCTATGCCTCAGAGACTCTGGAGCGTTGCCGGGCTGAACTTCATCACCGGACGATTGACAAGGATCCAGAAGCTGCTTTTCCAATTGCGCTGGGAGCGGCAATTGAAACGTTAGGCAAGGTCTATGTCGCCTCCGGTGACCGCACAATGGCTGTAAGCTTTCTGCAGGAACAGATTAAAGAGTATTCCGGTACTTCAATCGAAACCCGACTCAACAAGAACCTGTTACTCCTGAGCCTGGAGGGTAAGCCCATACCATCCCTCGACACTGGGCGGTTTCTTGAAACGAGTTCCTCGGATATGGGCTCGCTAAAGGGAAAAGTTGTCCTGTTATTCTTCTGGGCACATTGGTGCGGCGATTGCCTGACACAAAAACCATTGATTCTTGAACTGGAAGAACAATATGCCCCGAAAGGGTTGCGGCTCGTGGCACCTACACAACTTTACGGTTATGTTGCGCGTGGTATGGATGCATCTGCGGAACAGGAACTTGCATACCTGCAAGGCAGGTTCTGGAAACAAAACCCACTGCCAGAGCATGTACCGATCCCTCTAAGCAGTAAGAATTTCGTAGCGTTCGGGGTGAGCACGACGCCAACTCTGGTCCTGATTGACAGAAAAGGAATTGTCCGACTTTATCATCCAGGCTCTATGAGCAAGGAAGAACTTGAGAAGCGGATCAAAGTGCTTCTTGACAATCCAGCGTGAATTACACCTGAACTTGATGTTTCAGGGGTTCACCACGAAGCCCGCAAAACAGGTTCTGGATGGAAATCTCAGCTATTTTGAGACGCGTTTCAATCGTTGCGCTACCTAGATGGGGAAGGATAGTGCAATTGTCCAGCCCAAGCAGGGGATGATCCCGGGGCAGGGGTTCTGGATCTGTCACATCCAGTCCGGCACCAGCAATTGTGTTTTCACTGAGAGCCTCGTATAGAGCCTCTGTATCGACGATTGCGCCGCGAGCGATGTTGATCAGTATGGCTGTCGATTTCATCTGTTTGAGCGCGTTGGAATCAATCAGATGATGGGTCTCAAGAGTCAAGGGACATGTGAGCATTACATAATCAGCTTCTGCGAGCAATTGCTCCAGAGAGACATAAACAACTCCAGGTTTTCGTTCAGCTTCTGGTCGTGGTCTACGGTTGTGATAGAGCACATGCATATCAAACCCGGATGCACGTCGTAAAACCTGCATGCCGATATTTCCAAGACCGATGATGCCCAGGGTACTGGAGTGAACTTCACGTCCCAGCATGTAGCCGGGGTCATATCGCAAGAAGTCTGCTGAGTGGGCATAGTGGTCGCCTTCAACGACCCGTCGTGCAGCTGCAAGCAGCAAGGCAAAACCTGCATCAGCGGTTGCGCCATCAAGGATATTGGGAGTATTTCCAACCGGAATGCTACGTTCTGCAGCATCTGTAACGTTGATATGGTCTACACCGACGCCGTAGTTGCTGATTATTCGTACTCCAGTCAGCCTGTCGAGTAAGGCTCCATCCACAGGAGGGTGGCCGTAAGTATAAATCCCATCAATTGGCTTGGGACTCCCTTCCAGTGCTACCTGCCAGGGCAGGAATTCAATTTGATCTCCGGCAAGTTCAGTGACAACCTGAGCCAATGGTCCATCTGCGATTACGATGTATTTGGCCATGGACGAAGTGCTATTTTAGCCACATCTCTGAGCAGTTTAACTTTGTCAAGTCAGCTATCAATGATTGGTAGTTTCGCAAACACTTCTGGAGTCATTATTGATCGCAAGCAACACTCACTTCATCCAGCAGGTGATTCCGTCAACGGACCGTATTTTAATTCGCTCTAATTGAGCCATGTATTCGAGATGAGCCAGTGCTTCTGCCAGGGCAAAGCGTCGATTGGACAGGTTGAGATCCCGGGGCCAGATCAACTCTGAAACTTCATAGCCATTCAGGGGTTTGTCGCTGATGCGGGCATAAATCTTCTCGCAGCGTTTGAAGTGATGTTCTCGGGTTTTTTTAATCCATGCACGGTGTCCTTGAAAGGGTCTGCCATGTGAGGGGACGATAAGGTCGATATCCAGTTGCTCAAGAGTGTTCAATGTCTCGAAGTAGTCTTTGAGTGCGTTAGAGGGGTAAAACCAGTGCAGTCCGATATTGGGAGTTGTGTGGGGCAGGATTGCGTCCATGGAGTAAAGAACCCGCTCCTTCGGGTAGTGGAAACAAAGCTGTCCCGGAGAGTGTCCTGGAGCAAGGATTGTTTCCAGGGTCCCGCCATGAAAGGGCAATCTTTCGCCAGGTAATAGGTCACCATCAGAAACGAAGCGCTCAACAATCTCTGTAGTTTTTAGAGCTTGGTTACGCAGCGTATCAATGTCAGATCGGGGGAAGCCGTGCTTTACCAGGAAACTACCCGTTTCCTGGAAAAACTGCTGATCTGGCCTTAAAGGTTGAACGTATCCAGATTCTCTTGGATTCATGCGGATTGGAGCACCTGAGCGCTTGCGGATTTCGGCTGCTGCTCCCAGATGGTCAGGGTGCAAATGACTGATGAGGATTTCTCCGATTGAATCCCAACTCAGGCCAAGGCTCTGCAAAGACAGTTCGAGAGACAGAAGGGACTCTTCAGTACAGATTCCCGTGTCTAAAAGCATGTAGTCTTCTTTTCGCTGGAACAGGAAAATATTGACGCTTGTCAGTTCCCAGGGCAGGGGCAGTCGTATTTGCCAGGCTCCGTTAGTAACTGGCCAAAGTTTTGGTGTGATTTTAGTTGAAGACAAAATGGCGGAGAAAAACAAGTGTCCACCTGGAGAATGCCTATTTTATCAATGCTTGATGAATCGCAAGATGTTGTTACGCTAAATGTTTAGCGGGTGTCCATGCACTCACTTCACAAGTTATTACCTTGCGTGCTTCTGGCCGCATTAATGGCAACTGCCACAGCCACTGAAACTTCCGGGAAGCTTCAATGCGATGCCAAATATATTGGTCCATCTCTGGATTACGAGTTTCGATTCATTTCCGGGGCCATGTTCTTGTTGCCCCTGAAGCAATTCCGTGGGGAAAAGCCAGAATTGTACCTTGACCTGTTCTACAGTCCAGAGGAGGGAACTCCTGGCCGGGCAGCCAGAATGGCTGACACGGTCACTATAAAACAACGGTTTCCAGATGATATCAAGGGGAAGATGTTCCTGTACACCGCGGCTTCAATGGGACAGGGAAACTATCGTATTTACTGGGTGATTCAGGATGACAAAGGACGGTCCTGCAAAGGGACGAAAGCGATCAAGGCTGCCTTGTCAAATAAGCAGAAGTCGGTGAAGTTGACATTGGATCCTGGCGTGATCGTTGATACTGCGATCTACATGTTCCGGAATGAAGGGAACATTATCAAACCACACCGCAGTGAGCCTCGCAGACTGAAGATTTTCATCAGTATGGACATTGCTGGTCGACGTGGGAGACCCAGGCGTCCTCGGCTTTTCGATGTGCTACCTCATTTCTCGACGCTACGCCAACTAGCTCGCAGCCAGAGCTTCAACGAATTTTCGGTAATTGTGTTCAGCTTTGAAGACCAGAATGTGTTGTTCAGGCAGGACTATCAGAAGTCAATTGACTTTGAAGCGATGAGTGGCATACTTGGGGATCTCGAACCGGACAAGGTGAATTTTGATCAACTCATGAAAGGCAGCGAGATGTTGTTCTTTGAAGACATGTTGGAATCGGAATTGCTGGAAAATGCGGCACCAGAGTCAATCGTATTTGTTGGCCAGGACAAGCTCTACGGGAAACATCTGGGGGAATCTGTTTCGAATCGTCTCAGAGCTCGAAACATCTCGGCTGCATTTTTTGATAATTCCAGATATGCATGGAAAGGGGCTATTAACAGCGTTATCCGGGTTTTGAAAGGCAAAGAATACCGTCTGCTTCAACCACTGGATCTATCCAGGGGTATCCAGCAATTTGAAAAAGAGATTGGCGGATACGATTACGTGAAGCAAGGAGTTTCATTCACTCCTGCAAGCCAGTAGAACTCCTGTAGATGACAGGGTAAGGTAGGGTCCTGGCATATCCGGGTATGTGTTTCGGTTCAGCGCGAGTGTGTCACACCATTACTGCAGTGGCAGACGATTAATCTTCACATGCCAGACTCCGCGGGGCTTGGAACCATTATCCAGACTTGCCTGGAAGTTCCCTTGACCGGTTTCAAGAGTGACATTCCTGAACTGAACCTGTGTCTCTTCCGCCTTTATCTGTACTGTTTTCCTGAAATCGCGGAAAGCAATCTGCACCTTGGAAGACTTTGTAGTGGGTTCGGCCAGTGTAACGGTAATGTCATAAGGACCTGTTGAAAGGTTGTCGACTTCCCAATGCCCCAGAACGGGATCTTTTCTGCCCCAGCCATCCGAAGACTGCATACGCCAGTCCTGCCGGGTCAGGGTTACCGAGGGTTGCTGTTCACTTCCGAGTGCAAACAGCACAGCATGAAAACCGCGACTGGACGAGACATCCTCGAACCACTGTTCGTAACCTGTTTTGAGTTCTTTGACGATCTCAGGGTATTTATTAACCAGGTCAGTGGTTTCACCGGGATCATTGATGAGGTCGTACAACTCAAGAGGTGCGTCAGTTGGTGCAGGTTCTGAAAAGCTTTGGGATTGCAGTAGCTTGTACTGCTGGGAGACCGCAGCAAAGGCGCGATACAACTCGGGCTTGTTGCCACGGTGTGCCTGGACGAAATAGGTGCGTTCTGGTAATGCCACAACGGATTGTTCCCAAAGTGGTAGCAAGTTCACGCCATCAAACTCGACTGTTGCTGGAGCAGATGCTCTAGCGGCAGCAAGAAGAGTTGGAGTGATATCAATGTGGGCCGCCATCGCATCAAGTTTTGTGGGCTCCAGTCTGTTTGGCCAGCGCACAAAGAATGGAACGCGAATGCCGTTCTCGTAAACACTCGCTTTTTGTGCCCGCAGGCCAGCATGATACAGACGGGTTGTCGGGCCGTTGTCAGTCATGAAGATAAAAAGGGTATTTTCTGCAAGGCCTTTATTGTCCAGATGTGCAAGCAGTTTGCCGACATTGTCATCAATGTTCGTAATCATGCCGTAGATACGAGCATCCTTGTCAACAAGTCCTTGTTCGGTATAAGGCTCACGGTATTCATCTGGGACAAGGTAAGGGGAGTGTGGGGCATTTGTTGGTATGTAGGCAAAGAACGGCTTGTCACCACCATCACCAATCCAACGGATGGCTTCATTGAAATACACATCAGTGCAATAGCCGTTGAATTCTTTTTGTTCACCGTTATGGAACAGGATGGGATCAAAGTAATCCGACCCGGGAGGATCCGAGGGTTGGCCGATACCGCCCCCTTTGTGCACGACAGACTCTTCAAAGCCCTGATCCGTTGTGCGTTGCGGGTAGTTATCACCGAGGTGCCATTTCCCGAAGATACCTGTACTGTAGCCTGCATCACGCAGCATCTCGGCGATTGTGACTTCTGCGGGGTCCATCATGGCCCGACCCAGATAGGTGTCCACGACGCCTGTTCGGTAGTTGTAGTGTCCGGTCATCAAGGCAGCGCGAGTAGGCGCACAGACAGGTGATACATAAAAGCGGGTCATTTCGACGCTTTCTGCTGCAAGTCCGTCAAGATGGGGAGTTTGTAGTGTCGGATCGCCGTGTACACCAAGCTGGGACCAGCCCTGATCATCAGTCATGATCAGGATGATATTGGGTTGTCCTACATACTGTTGATTCAACAAGCCGCAAGATGACAGCAGTGTCAAAGTTGTCAGAACACAAAGGATCTGGTTTTTCATAGGATTACTCTCATTCAATAATCTGGCTGCAACGTTGTTCAAATCGCTCAACGATGCCGATGAGCCATTGTTCGGTCTCTTTTGCATAATCTGCTGCAGCATGCACAGCATTTACGTGTCCTGTTCCAGTAGCTCTTGATTCTTCATATGCCTTGAGGAAGTCCCTGGGAGGGTTTGAACCTCCGGGATGTTGTTGCATCTCTGTCCGCAAGGCCTTCCAGTTTTTCAGCAACTTGTTGTGTTGCAGGAAGGGTTGCGACTTCGGTAGCTGATTATTTGCATTCATCAGTTCGTAGGATGACGTCAGCTTGGCGATGATTGTTTCCAGTCGATTGATTCGCTCCTGGATATGAGACTTGATTTGAGTCCGTGCTGATTCATAAAAGGGCTTTTCCTCAGGACGTGCAAAAGGCAGGCGGACCTGTCCATACCAGGTATCAAGTGTCCAAAGGGTTCCAATCAACCTGACTGTCGTATGAATCTTATGAGTTAACCTGCTATAGCCCTGATGGTCAAAGCCCGCTAGTCGGTGATTGCCGAAATGCTCGGAAACAGTGAGGTTTTCTTCAATGTTCTTGGACATGGTTGAGCCAGCAACAGTCACTGTTCCGAATCCAATTTGAATCGGTCCAACCAGTCCGCAATTTCCACCGATAAATATAGGTTTAGAGCGCAGGAGCAAGCCTCTTATATCGCCAATCAGGCTACCCCATTTGTCGCCTCTGGGGTCGAAATTGAAATGAATGGCTCCGGAGCCGATCTCAGAGTGATTCTGTCGTGAGGTTCCACCACTCATGAACAGATCACAAAAATTGATCAGTGAGCCAGCAACACAGCATGATGTCAAGATCGTGTTTTTAAATGCAACACAATGGGCTGCTTCAGCCTGTTCCTCCAGCAATGTACCCGGTCTGATTTCCGCAAATCCCCGAACCTTTACGTCTTCCAGGAATGTTGCACCATGGTAAAAACCGGCACCCAACTCTACTCGGGGGCCGATTTGGCAGTCTTCAACTTCAGCATGACCTGAAGTGCCGACGATGGCTCCACGTGCAATGTGCAGGTCTGATCCGGAAAGCGTAGCGTGGCGAATGACGGTGCCTGCTTCGATAGCATCCAGATCAACATCCGGAGCAACATAGACACGTTCTGGACCCCAAGCTTCAACTCCTTTACCCTGAAGTGCTGCAATGCGCTGGCGGTTCCCTGCTTCATCAAACTGCATAAAGTAGTGATTATCCCATGCTGTGTACTGAAGGCATGTCTGATTTAGAGAGAACAGTAGCGTCAGCCTGTTTCAATTTTGAGCCAATTTTATATTCAGCTCAGTGCACTTAGTCGAAGTGCTTGAAGCTGATTATGGACAATGTAAGTCTGTGTGCAGGATGAATCATAAACGCAAGGCAATTGCCAGGGAGGATTGGATACATCGTTCACAGGGAGACTTGAACAAGTAATGGCCTTGGTGGATCCTACGGCTGTAATCGCGTCAACTGCCCGAGTTGCGTCCACTGCACGCATCGGTCCAGGTGTCATGCTGGGGGAATATGTCGTTATTGAAGATGACGTTGTAATTGGTGCAGGTTGCAAGATCGACCACCATGCCGTAATCATGCGATGGACAACTCTTGGTGAAAACAATGAGATATCTACTGGTGCAGTTCTAGGCACTGAACCTCTTGACAAGTCATTTGATGGACAGCGCTCCTACCTGCGCATAGGCAGCGGCAATAAGATCCGTGAGCACTTTACGATCAGTCGTGGCACCAGTCCGGAATCGGAAACCGTAATCGGGAACAAGAACTTCATCATGACCTCAGGTCACATCGCACATAACTGCAAGATTGGAAATGAAACAGTCATTGCCAGCACTTCACTTATTGCGGGATATGTTCAAATCGAAGATCGGGCATTTGTTTCCGGAGGGATTGGAGTGCAGCAGTACTTGCGGATCGGGGAACTGGCAATGATTGGTGGAATGACTCGCGTCAATCAGGATGTGACACCGTACCTCACGCATGTTGGTCCCACGATGGCTGTCCATGGCCTCAACCTGGTTGGCCTGAGACGGGCAGGGCTGGATGCCACTGAGACGGAGCGCATCCAGCAGGCCTATCGTATTCTTTTTCGTTCAGGGATCTCTCTTGCAGAAGCTCTTGAGAAAGTGGAAAACGAAGTAGAAGGTCCCCATGCTCTGCGCATGGTTGAATTTATTCGCTCCTCTCCAAAAGGAATATGTCGGCGTAAAGGCCGTGAAAGGGAAGAAACCTGATGTACAAGGGAATTGAACATACTGCAATTGCAACCCCGGACCCTGAGGCTCTGGCGAGTTGGTACGAGAGGAACCTCGAGATGCCTATCGTGCACCGCTACGACGGAAATATCTTCGTTCGTGCTGCAGACGGTACGATGCTGGAACTGATTCCATCAGAAGGGCAGGCAGTTGCCACCGAACTCAAGACACCTGGTATTCGCCATCTGGCAATTAGTGTCGATGACGTGGATGCTGGCATAAGTGACCTTGAGTCCAAGGGAATCAAATTCCTCCATCATGTTGAGGTTGGCCCGAATCGGCTGGCATTTTTTCTGGATCCGGATGGGAACATTCTGCATCTGATTTACCGTGGACAACCAATCTAGGTCAACAGAAAACGAAATTCTCATGATTTACCCTGCACTTAAAAAATTCCAGAACTTGCCACTGGCATGTTTAGCAGCCGTGTCGGTTCTTTGCTTTATGGGATGTTCGGGAACAACACCTGAAGCAGGTTATCTCGTGGAGCAAGCTACCAGTATTGATGCATCTGCAACGGAACTGATCGTACTCAGGGACGTCGCAGGTGGTATTGAAGCCGCAGTGGCTCCTGCCAAGGGCGGGGAACTCAGCGGACTACGTGTTCTTTATAAAGGGAACTGGCTGGAAACCCTCCAACTGGCACGGGACTACGCTCCTCGTGAAGGTTTTATGGGTAAGGGACCTTTCCTGTGGCCGGCAACAGGCCGGAACTTCCCTGAAGACCTGGCCGAACGTCGACGTAAAGGCGAGATTTTTCATAATGGTGCCTATGAGCATGGTGGTGTAAGACGGGATATGCCCATACATGGCTTTGCCCGAGACTTGCCATGGCAAGTTGAGCAGAGCAGTGCCGATGATCATTCTGCCCGTGCTTTGCTCAGTTTGGTGGATGGCCCCCAGACACAACAGTGGTATCCCTTTGGCTTCAGGTGCACAGTGGAATATATCGTTTCAGAGGGCACCCTTGAGATGCGTTATGTGATCAGGGCAGATGCGGAAAACACTGAGCCGATGTTCTTTTCAATCGGGAACCATATCACCTTCCTGGCTCCTTTGGTAAATGGTAGTGATCCGGCCGAGATAGTGCTTCAAAGTCCTTCAAGTATAGAGATACTGAAGACGGATTACGGAACCCCAACAGGTGAGACACAGCCTCTTTCATATGCAGAAGGCATTGTGCTTGGCGAGTATGAACCCTTGACAGCTACTTCGCTAAGCGGATACCCGGAGGGTGAGGATCCATATGCCCTCTATAAGGATCCAGATGGACTCACCATGCGTATCTCCCATAATGCCAGCAAGCTTCCCGAGGGAGATCTCATACTATTCAATGTTTGGGGAGACGTGCGAAATGGCTTTTTTAGTCCCGAACCTTGGGTCGGGTTACAAAACTCTCTCGTGCTCCGTAAGGGACTGGTTTATCTTGAACCTGAAGAGGAATTTTTCTGGGTCGTACAAGTATCAGCGGAGTAGTGAGAATTGAATTCATTGCTTCGGATACTGATTGCTACACTGCGGGCTTGAACACATATGACGGGTGTCGTCAAGGTAACCTCTCCTCGAACCCTGGTGATTGATATCGGTGGCTCGAAGCTGAAAGCGCTGACCCTGAATAAGAGCGGTGAACCGATTAGTGAACGTCAGCGTCTGCCTACACCGGACAAACCCACCCCAAAATTGCTTTTGGCAGCACTTGGTGAACTGATTGACCGGCAGCAGTCCTTCGACAGGATATCTGTTGGATTTCCCGGTGTGGTGGTTGAGGGTGTCACATATACAGCTATAAACTTGCATCCTGGCTGGATCGGTTTTGACTTGGCTAGAGCCTTGGAATCCATGACTGATCGGCCGGTTCGTGTTGCGAACGATGCTGATATTCACGGACTGGCTGTAGTTAAAGGACGCGGTGTCGAATTGGCGTTGACTTTGGGGACAGGGGTTGGTTCCGGTCTTTACTTGGATGGCAGACTGGTTCCGAATCTTGAGTTAGCACATCATATATTCCTCAAGAATAAGTCCTATGAGTTCTATCTTGGAGCACTTGCCATAGAACGGCAGGACATTGAGGTCTGGAACGAAAGGATAGATGAAGCCATTGAACAGATTCGAAATCTGTTCAGTTTCCAGTCGCTTTATTTAGGTGGTGGCAATTCCAAGAAGATCAATTTCGACCTCCCACCGGATGTCCATATAGTCTCTAATATGGCTGGCCTTTTGGGAGGCATTCGTCTCTGGGATTTTTGTTGAGACTCGTCCCTGGACGAATCCGAGCCTCTGCACGCTACTAGCTACTTTTCATCAGTTGCCCAATAGACTGTCGTATCAGGATCATGTTTGAGCAGTGTTGTGGATGCAGCCGGTCCCAGGATTGCCAAGGCAGTTGCCAAACCATCTGCAGTGATACCAGAGTCTGTGATAACACTGACTGCATGGGTTTGGCTGCACGGCCCAAGTACTGGATTCAGGATATGAGAGCAGGTTTTTCCTTGGGAAACAAAAAAGCGTTCACGGTCTGATGAAGTCGAAATGGCCTGATTGTCCAGTAGAACCTGTCGCTCGATAGTTCCCCTTTCCCCAGCTGCATCGACTGCAACGTTCCACCCTTCCTGACCAGGTGGTGGATCGCCTGCAACGATATCGCCGGCAATTTCAATCTGGGCTTGACGTACGCCCTTGTGCTTTAGCACAGCGAGGGCTTGATCGGCAATGAATCCTTTTGCGATGCCCCCCAGATCAAATTGCACACCTTGTTGCTGCAGGAATACGGTTCTCCTTTCAAGATCAAGGTGTACTTTCCGCCAGCCAGTTCTTTGAAGAGCCTGTTCCCATTCAGTCTCATCAATAGCTCTTTGCGTATTGTGGAAACGGCGCCATAGGCGAGTTACACTGCCAAATGTCGGATCAAATGCACCGGAAGATTGTTGAGCAAGTCTCAGGGAATGATTGAGTATGTCAATCAATTCTTTTGAGGCCGGTTGTGGTCCCTTCCAGGCATTTTCTTCCAGTTCCCTAAGCTCTGATGTGGGGTCGTAATCAGAGAGCATCCATGCAAGTTCACCAATACGGTTGAATACTTGCCGCAACACAATGGCTGGATTGATATTTTGCGGGACATACGCGGTGATCCGTATGGGAATGCCCATGTGGGTTTCTTCGGCAACATGTCGGGATGATTGAGCCGTTGTGTTGGTGTCACCCCCGTAGGCAATCTGAAACATGCCACACACGAGACTGAGGGCAAGATAAAGGCTATTTTTTGCCGGTGGCAGAATTCCAATATGCATGCATTTCCTCGGGAGTCGGGATCTTTAACGGCCTTACCAGACGAAAACCCAGCCACTGGGCATCCGTGTGATACCAGATACTTTTAGGCAGTTGGGGATCCTGCATCTTCCAGTTTTCATCCGAGCCCCGACGTGCCCCGCAACGGAGCAACTCGGCATCATCCATCCATGACCCACCTCGTACAACCCTTGGGTAAAGCTTGTTGGCCTGGGCCCATGGATTGATTTGGATTTGATCAGTACTGATATAAGTTGGTTTGTACTGATCGAGCGTCCACTCCCATACATTGCCATGCATGTCAAAAAGCCCCCAAGCATTTGGTTCAAGGGTCCCAATTGGTCGATATTGCCCATCGCTGTTTTCCCAGTGCCAACCATGTTCGGCTAGTTGAGAGGAGTCATTGCCAAACGAATAGGCAGTATCACTACCAGCGCGACAGGCAAATCCCCATTCAGCTTCAGTCGGAAGACGATAAAAGCGACCTGTCTTGGCACTCAGCCACTCTGCATATTTACTCGCAGCATGTTGTGTCATGCTGATTGCCGGGTAACCTTTAATGCCCATCCCGAAGCTCATCTCGACATAGGGTGGTGTTGGAGTTGATATGGCGGCAGCTAACGCATCTGGATCTCGATAGATATCGGCCTCTCGAAGCATGAAAGGTCGAAAGACATCCCAACTGATCTCATGGATTCCCATCCAGAAGGCATCAACCTGCACACGGTGACGGGGGCCTTCATCCTCACCCCTGCCGAGTTCCGAGTCAGCGGTTCCCATCATGAACTCACCGGATGGGATGGGTACCATGTGCATGGTTGCAGAACTGTCCGGGATCTTTTGCTCGTAGAAAGCAAATTCTGTGGATTCTTCTCTTTTTGCCTGCTGCAGAATACGGGAATGGATACGACGGGTCAGGTCAAAGCTTCTGGATCCGATTTCAATTCCGGCTGGTTTACTCGGGCTTTGGAGAGGCGTAGACCAAATAGCCCCCTCCCTGATCCAGGTTGCAATATCTTCCAGAATGTTCTCGGGGACTTGTGGTCCGGTTGGAGGCATGACCCCGGGTTCACCTGCCGGATGGGTCATCCTAATGTAAAAAAGGCTTTGGGCAGGGTTCCCAGTAACAATGGCAGCTCCTTGATTCCCGCCATTGATGGCGGCCTGCCTGCTTTCAAGACTCAAGCCACCTAGCTTGTTCGAATCCTTGTGGCAGACAAGACAACGTTGTTCAATGACTGGACGGATAACTTTGTCAAAGTCGACGGTAGCAGCTATAGGCCCCACTCCAAGAATCAGGAAGACAGCAAGGAATAGAAATCTCAATCGACGGAACACGGCAGGCAATTCCTCATTGCACCAGATAATCAGCAATCCATCGCAAAACAGGCACCACAGTCAGATTCTTGCATGCATTTTGCATGTCAACGAACAGATCCATTTACTTGGATGGTTTTGGAGTTTTAAAGGAACTCCGTCTTGCCGGGTAGCGCCAGAGGCGGAACAGCAAATGGCATGTCCCAGTTCAATTCATTCGGGAAAAGTTGTTCCTTGGAATCCATGGCCTGTTCCCATGTAATCTCCTGACCAGTGTAGGCTGACATTCGGCCCATCATTGCAAGCATCGTACTTGTTGCCATGCGGACTCCGTCATTGACTGGTGAGCCACGACGGATGGCTCGGAATAGAACATCATGTTCTTCCTGGTACATGTTGTTTTGTTGTCCCCTGAACGTCCACTCATTCTGGCCTTCAATATTAGGGACAACACCCCGGCCTATTGTTAGTCGACCTTTGGTCCCGAGAATATAGTCAGAATTTTCACGATGGCAACCGGTAATCTGCCGACATGCCAGGAAAGCTCGCACACCGTCCGGATACAAGTAGTTCACTTCAAAGTGATCGAAAATGTTGCCATCATTTGCAGGGATTTGACGGCCACCTACTCCCACGCAGCTTTCCGGTGGTTTATCCCCCATGGCCCATGCGATTTTGTCAGCACTGTGGACTGCCTGCTCAACAATGCTGTCTCCGCACAGCCACCCGAAGTTGTACCAGTTGCGTACTTGCCATTCAACATCACTCATACCAAGAGGTCGTTCAAAAGCCGGTGGCATGGGCTTGACAGGAGATGTGTAAAAGGTCGCATAGTAAGCGACAATATCACCGATTGCCCCGTTGTGAACCTGCTCCATTGCGGCGATGAGGGCACTGTTGTATCGCCAACAGAACCCTGCAACCAGTGACAAGTTTTTGCTTTTGGCCTGTTCCACAGTTTCAAGGACTGAACGGAGACCGGGTGCGTCAACGGCCACTGGTTTTTCGCAAAATACATGCTTTCCTGCATCAATTGCAGCCTTCAGGTGCATTGGCCGGAAACCAGGAGGTGTGGCTAGCAGTACGACATCAACATCACTATTGATGACCTGTTGAAAAGCATTGAGTCCCACGAACTGGTGTTCCTTATCAACGCGCACCTTGTTTAGGCCTGCATGACGCTCTTCGACTGACTCAAGGGATCGATCGATTCGCTCCTGATCAATATCGGCCACTGCAGTTAAAACAGCATAATCATCTGCCCGCAGTGCTTGGGCAGCTGCTCCTGTGCCTCGTCCACCGCAGCCGACAACTCCAACCCGAATCTCCTGGGGACTCTGTGCTTGCAGCATGCCTACGGCAGAGGCCGTTATTGCAGAAGACTGCAAAAACTTGCGTCTTGATGAATTTACGGGGATTCCCTGTTGTTTGGAAGTCATTATGTTTACCTTAATTGAGCATTGTCGCCTATCTGGTTACTACTTGCCTTACTTCGTGTATGTTGCGACAGCTTTACCATGGGATATAGACTGCTAAAACATCAAACGGGTAACAGTTCCAGACCGTCCTATTTCCATACCAGGCATTTGCACCGTTGTGAAATCAATTCTTAACATGCCGGGGAATATACTCGAAGTCGTGAATTCATCCAGACCTCACAATCAGCCATTCCACTTATGCCTCATGAGATTTCGCATGTGCAGACTAGCAGGCATGGCGGGATTGTGCGCGATTGCTATGTTTTTGACTCAGTTGCAGGCTCAGCAGAACAATTCAGATACAACGCAGGCAAACCTTGAGGAGCAAGTAGAATCCACACTGGAAATAGCAGAACTAACAATCCTGGATAGTCGGGATGGCTATGCAATTCCTGAGGACAGTCTTTTCCTGCCTGGTGAAACCGTCCATTTGTATTTGCGAATCAAGGGATACCTGGTTAATGATGAATATCGCATCCTCTTGCGCTACCAACTGGAAGCGCTGGATCCCGCGGGCAGAAAATTTTATATAGCCGAAGAGGGCAAGGTGGATGTTGAGGTTGCTCCACAAGATGAGAACTGGAGGCCTGTAATACGTTACTCCCCGGTAATTCCTGAACATGCAGGTGGTGGACACTATCTGATCCGTATTGAAGTTGAAGATGTATTCGCAGGCCAAACCTTGAATGTGAGCATGCCGATTCTGGTTGAGGGCACTCAATTTGAGGAATCGAACAGGTTGAGAATCAGGAATTTCCGCTTTTCCAAAATTGAAGACGGTGTCAGCCTCGAGATGCCGAACTTCAGGCCGGGTGAAGAAATCTGGGCTTCGTTTTTTATTACCGGTTACAAGACAACGCAGGACAACAAATATGATGTTGAATCCGATGCCTGGGTTTTGGATGAAGAAGGCAACAAGCTGTTTGCATTTGAGTCAAAAGGTGATGCAGGAAATCCTTTCTATCCGCGATTCTGGTTGCCTGCGCGTATCCGGTTGGACCTGGACAAGAATATCCAGTCTGGGAACTACACTGTCGTTGTGCGTCTTCACGACAGGATTGGGATGTCCTCTGCGACTGAAGAGTACAGCTTCTTGATCAATTGAATCACCTTCTGGCACTTGTGCCTGGCTACAGTTCCTTTGAGAACAGTAAACGGCTTCCACAAGCTGCACCAACGAGACTACCCGCTTGATCCAGACTCTGAACCCCGCACCGCCAACTACGAGTTAGTAACTCAGATACAGTTGGAAGCTTCCGAGGTCCCGATACCCCGAATGAAAACCAAGTAACACGGGAACTCTAAGACGTCGACGATCTGCTCTCCGGCGGCTATGACGCACGATGCCTAATGGCGCATCGTTGAATCGAAAGTGATGAGCAATCCGTGTCTGTCATCAACGGCCAATGGGACCATCACTCCAACATCAATGAAATATCGAAGAGCTATGTCGGCGGACCGACCAGAGCGTCGCCGGGCTACTCGCCTCTCTCAAAGCCGTGGAATGCTCGATGAAATACTGGTCATCTGGGCTGTTCAATTCGGCAAACTGCCCACGATTGAGACCCGCCAAGAAAAGCCGGGTCGGGATCACAATCCCTACTGGGTTCAGCAGTCTCAATAGTTTCCCGGTTAACGGCGGATTTTGACACCCCGACAGTGTTGGCCATTCCTCCAATCACCCCAGAACAGTTTCACATCGATGTCCCTTTCATCAGAATATCGAGCATGCACGCACCCAGCCGCTCGTCATCTTGCATCGCTTCGTGGAGGGGAGTGCAACACGGTCGCAAGCGCAGTTTGTTGACTCGTAGTTTGCGATCGCTGAGCAGTCCGACCCATATGGTTGAACTCGGGTTTACCGGGTTTGGTGTTTGCCACCTCCAGCAAGGCTGACCGCACGATCAGAAGCAACATCAAGAGCTCATTGATTCCAAACACGAATCCGAGCGGGGTAATGAAGTCACCGAGTACGTGTAATTTTCGGGAAGGTCATGTTGGCAACCCGGAGAATCCGAGATGCCATTATTGTGCGCTGGTCGAAAATTGGGACTTTGACGACGAATCACGACGCCGATGCTCAGTCGCGAGTCAGCAGATTCCAGAACGACGTGCCCTCGGCCACGTGTAGATCCAGGCCCAGGATGTCGGCGAATGTCGGTCCGATATCCAACATCGAGATACGGGGGATTCTACCGTGCTTGATCTTCGGACCAGTTATCAGAAATGCCGCCCTGTATCCCTCACGAGTTGGCCATAAGCCATGAACTCCGTGCAACTCGGCTTCCTCAACAGCAGCCCCGGTGTCGTCCGGATGCGGGACGGTGCCGAACCCGGTCTCGAACGCCGCTACCCAATGCGAAAAATGCGGTGCCATCTCGCGAACCTCAGCGATCGGCACCTCACGCACTAGATCTTTGTCATTGGCAAGGCGTCCACGAAAGAATTCGGCGGTATTTTCAGACGTCACGCCGAACAATCCGTCGCCGACCTCGGCCCGATCGGTCAAGCCCGCTTCTTTGAGCACGACATTTGGGCGATACCAGCGGCTACGCGATTCAAAACCGTGATCGGAAACGATCGCAACGTAGCTGCCATCCGGCACCGACGTGAGCAGTTCGCCGAGCAACTCATCCTGATATTCCAACGTCGCCCGCGCATTAAGCGAAAACGCGCCGGTCTCATGAGCTTCGCTGTCGAGCTCGCCCAAGTGGAGCAACATCAAATCCGGCTGATGGTGATCAAGGATATGGCGAGTCGCCTGCACCCTTTGCAAGTCGCCCATCTCCTGCCGCAGAAACGTCGGGTATTCGGCTGCTATCGCTTCGGGCAACCCTGGGCTCGACTGCTGCAGTACTGACCACAGCGACTTGTACGGTAATTTTGGATCGTCCCAAAATTCCGGCAAGTTCCAATTGATATCCGCGCCCGCGGTCACGGGCCACCAAACCGCGCCGCTGGTCATGCCGACGGCATGGGTCAGGTGCCACAGAGTCGGCACTTTCAAATACGATGCCCACCACCAGCGCATGCCCGGCTTGTCGGGCTGGTCGTTGCTCGGGATACCGTGTGTCTCGGCGCGAACGCCTGTGATCATTGTCGTATGCGACGGCCATGTGACAGTCGGCACGATTCCGGTCACGCCGTCGGCGCGAACACCCAAAGCCATCATGCCCCGCAGATTGGGGATCTGTAGCCCCAACTCGTCGGCGTCGCGCAGCCATCGATGGTCAAGGCCGTCAATCGAAATTACGACCAACGGAGCGGCCACCGCGCCAATTGTGAGCAGCAGACTCAGAACAATCAAGCGATGTCGCATGAAAAAGTTAGGCCGGAAGTTGAATTGGCAATTGACGTACGCGCTTCCCAGTAGCTGAGAAGACGGCGTTCGCGATCGCTGGTGCTACGGAAATAATCGGCGTCTCGCCGCCACCTACTGAAGGCAAGTCTTGGCGGTCGAGGAGGACAGTATCGATCGGTGGGACATCGCGGAACCGTGGCACTCGGTAGCGCGAGAATAAATTATTTTCCAGGCGCCCGTTGGCAAACTGCACACCTTCCATTAGCGCACCGCCAATGCCCTGGATGACCGAGCCATCAACCTGCGCCCGTAGATTCCCGGGATTCTGGATGGCACCACATTCAAAGACCTCGACAAGCCGAACAATTTGGATCTGACCTGAGTCAATCTTCACCTGGGCACACGTGGCAACATACGAGCCTTTCTCTGTACCGCACGCAATTCCGATTCCAGCATTACCTTTTCGATGCCAACCGAATCGTTCGGCCGCGGTTTGAAGGACAGCGACCAAGCGGTCGTTGTCGAGGTTCTCAAGCCGAAACTCTAACGGATCCTTGTCCGCTGCTAGAGCCAGTTCGTCGATGAAACATTCACGCGCAAAATTATTCGTGGTTGCGGCGATGCCACGATAAGAACCGTGCCGCACGGGCGAATCGCTTGGGTAATAGGCAGTGCGAACTGCTGACGAAACGTACGGCGGAGTGATCGCCGCGGCACCCGCGTTGTATGTCGAGAAGTCCCATTTGACGATCTTGCCGTCACCGTCGATGTCGGCTTGCATCTCAAAAAGACCGGCAGGGCGGAAGTAGGCCCAAGTGAACTCCTCCTCACGCGTCCATCGCAGCAATACAGGTTTCCCAACCGCCTTCGATAATCGCGCCGCCTCGATGGCGACCTCGCCGGTATGTTTTCCGCCAAAACCGCCGCCGCTGTCGGGGACGATCACCCGGACGCTGCCTTCGCGCTGGCGGAAAGTCTCTTCTAGCTGCTTTCGCACGCCGTTGGGACGTTGGGTTCCAGTCCAAACCGTCAGCCGGGAATCGTTCCATTCAGCAACCGCGGCACGTGGTTCCATCGGCGCGTGCTGTATGTATGCGGTGGTGTAGCGCGCTTCGAGTGTTGCTGTTGCGGTTTTGCTGTCGCGGTCTTCTGAGACTTTCTCGGAGATTCGAGGCCCCCTGCGGCCGGTCCCCTCACGTACCGCATGTGACTTGATGTGGTCAAAAATTTCTTCGCTCGACGGATGCGAGCCAAACTCCCAATTGGCGGTTTTGGCCAGCCAGTCGACAGCCTGGCGGGCCTCGAACGATGTTGATGCAACGCAGCCCACGAATTCGCCGTCGCGAATGAGTTCTACTGTGGGAAAGTCAGCGAGAGCGCCTTCGTCCAGCAACTTCAGAGTAGCCGAATATGCCGGGGCTCGCAGAACTTTTCCGTAGAGCATCCCCGGACGCACAATGTCAGATGGGTAGCGGTGCTGACCGGTTACGATCTCGTGGCGCTGCACCTTTGGTGCGTATTTACCAAGGGTTGTCCATGCAGGTGTTGCTCGAACGGAAACTCCTGCTGGTACTGACTGATCGTCGGTCGCGGCCGTATGAGGGTTTGCTGCCAGGTCGGCGTAGCTAAGTTGATTTCCATCGTGGCGGACGAAACCGTTTTGAACCTCAAGGGCCGTTGCGTCAACTCCCCAAGTCTTAGCAGCCGTCGCTCGCAGAACTTCACGGGCTGCGGCTGCGGCTTTTCGGACTCTTGGAACCGTCGAAGGCGTAGTCCGGCTGCCAGCCGTTGCACCATCGTCCGGCGTCAGGTCCGTATCGGCCAGAACCATTCGCACGGAGTTGATGTCGATCCGCAAGTCCTCTGCCACTGCTTGGCTTAGCTGCGTCCGGGAACCTTGGCCGAATTCGACTTTGCTGCTGAAGACCGTAATGATCCCGTCAGTGCCAATATGCAGCCGAGTGCGCTCCTTCGGGGTTTCACCGCGGGAGGAGCAGCCGGAGACAACTAGCAGCAGCCCTGCGCCAGTCGCGGCTACAAACTCTCGGCGGTCGAGTTTGAACCGGTACGGCAACCCTTCGCGCAATTCGTGGCGATCGGGCTCAAGTTCCTCCCAGCGCTCAGCCATTGTCGGCCATCCGATCAGCAGCCAATTTTGTAGCGGCGATCAAGTTCTTGTATCCACAGCAGCGGCAAAGATTGCCGTCCATGCCATCGATAATTTCGTCTTCGCTCGGTGAAGTGTTTTGGTCTAGCAGCGCCTTTGCCGTCAATATCATTCCGGGGACACAGTAGCCGCACTGCATCGCCTCGGCATCTGAGAATGCCTGTTGGACCACGTCGAGTTCACCGCCGTACGAGAGACTCTCAATCGTCTGGACTGATCGGTCGCTGACTGTCTTCACGGGCGTTAAACAAGATGGAGTCGCGCGTCCATCAAGCAGTACCGTGCATGCTCGACACTGCCCCTCACCGCAGCCATATTTGGTGCCGGTAAGGCCAAGGTCCTCACGCAACACGTCAAGCAGAGGCCTCTCGCCAAAGGTTTTAACCGAGTGCTGTGAGCCGTTGATTGTTAGTGTAAATTTTTCCGTAATCAACATTGTTTGGGCGACGTTTATTATAACTAGTGTCTGTCAGAAAAAACTCCCGTTAAAATCAGGAGATCTCAGAATTTTATGATTTTTATCATCGCAGTTCGGCTGTATATGAGAATTAATTGCGCCGGATTGGCATTTCAGACAAATTGCAGGATGTTTTCCCAGTCTGGAATGCAAAGAAACTCGATTTTCGACCAGACCAGTCCGCCGGCAATTCCCAAAGCAGGGCTTCTAGGCACAGGAGGGTTTTGCACCGGGTAGGTTCGCCTTGTTCCGACTGGTCCGAAATGGTTGGGAAGTGCGACTCGCGGGTTCGTTGTCCGCACGGCCTCACGAGCGTTCCCTCCCGAGTGCAGGCGCTGCCGCTCCTGCCCTAGTACACACACTTAATATAATTCCCCTGCCTGGAAAATTAGGGAGTATGCCAAATGTTTCCGAAACTCCGCTCCCCACCTCGCCTCCATACCTATCCTCCAGCTCCTGATTGCCTCCTTTCGGCGCGTCGCAGAACAACACCCTTCTGCCCGCACCGGACCCAACACCCTTTTCCATGGCCGACACCGCCCTCAGCATCCTCGCCATATTCTTCCTCAAGAACCATTCCTTCCTCGACTTCCAGCAAAACATGCAGCATCGCAGGCTCAACCCCAATTGCCGCACGCTGTTCGGCATGCACCGTATCCCGTCTGATAACGTTACCCACAACTTGCTCGATGGCTTCTGCACCGCCGCCTTCCACGGCCTCTTCTCCGCCTTGCTCTAGCTTCTGCGCCAGCGCGGCGGCCTCAACCCCTTCCTGCACCTCGACGGGCGCATCCTCGAGGCCCTGGACGGCACCCAAAATCCACTCCTCGTGCAAGATCCAGTGCTCGTCCTGCTCCTCCCCTCAGACCGGCTCCAAGTTCCAAACCCAAGACCCAGTACTTCCACCCCATGCTCGGCGTCCCCTTGATCGCTGTCGGCCACAACATGGCGTTGGACCTCGCTCCCGAATTCATCCAACTCCAAGACAATCCCGGTGAGCACGGCAGCACCCTGCAGTCCGCAAGCAGGACTTCGGAACCATCTCCGCCAAGTGCTGGATCTCCATGCATATCCAGGAGTTGCGATCCTTCCGCCCGGTCTTCCTCAGCAACGACTTGGTCTGCTGCCAACCCCTCTGCCACCTCGTCCTCGGCTGCGGCGCCGACTTCCTCTTCATTTGCAAGCCCCAGTCCTATGTACGCCTCCAGGAACTGCTCCACGACGATTTCATCCAATCCACTGACTGGCAGCCACAATGGAATCACAAGACCCGTCTTCACGAATACCGTCGCCTCCGTTGGATGAGCGGATTGTTGATCCGCGACAGCGACGCTGCCGTCCTCGGAACATGGTCGAGTAAGCCGTTGAGGTTGACGACCCCGCTGGCGAGGACCACCGGAAGCGCACCTATAACAACACGCTGTTCACTAGTCTCGGCATCACTCGCGACAACGTCGCGCGCATCGCTGCCGTCCGCCCCCGCCTGAAGTTTTGGTGCCTTGCGTTTGTGGCGCGCCCTTGGGCTCGCACCAGCCGCCCCTTGTCCGGCAATCGGCACTGTTGCGCCGACTCGGGCCACACGCAAAGAACAAAGAGCAAGGCTTGCCGGTGTCGTTCTAGGTGGTCCATGGCGCCACCCACAGTGGCAAAGGGTTTTACGACAAGCATCGAACGCGTTCGGTCAATACATTCTTGAGGCGTCATATACTCTTGAAGAGATCGGCTCCAAACGGAGTTCGGGCTGGTCGGAACGCCCCCAAAGGTAGAGCCTGTTGGCGTTTGGGAGGTATTACTTCCAGTGCCGTTAGCCCAAGTGCCGCAATCGAACATGTCCACTGGAACTGCAAATTGAACTTTAAGCCAGAGAACAGACAGTTTCGGGGCCTTGGCGGCTTTAGACTCGGCTTTACGTACTCAGAACGGCGGAAAGAAACTACACGACCACAGAGCGGCGATTCCAAACCGCGTGTAGGCGGCGTAAAAATAGTGAAAGTTGCCTAAGCTTGTTGGTAGCTTTAAGTGTGTTAAAGGTGTATTCCTGAACTATAAGACTCTGCAGATGAGCAGAAATGTAACAGGCAGGTAGGGGGCGGTAGAGTCCTCCCCAGGAGCCACTCACTATGACTGCCTCACTGTAATCGCGGGTTGCTCTCCAGCAGTACCTGCATCAGCATCACAGTACACGCCCCGATCAGCCCATTCCAGAGACACAGGTTCCAGTGCGGGCTGCAATATCCAGTGGCACACGGCAACGAACCGTTCTGTTCTGGATAGACTCCCGTCATGCACCCTGCGAAAAGGGTGTAAATTGCTTCAAACCAATCATGAAATTCATGACTGGCCTGAAACTTTATTCAATAGCTGAAAGTTGAGGTAGAGAACCTTAGGCCGCTCTGCGGACGTCAGTTACCCCGGTGCTAACCTGAGTGTTGTCATGCTCTTCCTGGCAATACACGCACAGTGTGGTCCAGAGAATTGCTTCCAGCCGTCTCGGGTTGATGTCTGCACCGCAATCCTGACAGATGCCATACTCATCAATCTCGAGCAGCTTCAGTGCTGTCTCAATGGCCTTCTGGGTTTCCCAGTCCTTGTTGATCACACTGATTGTCAGGTCCATGTCGAATCGGTTCTGCATCTGATCCATTGGATCATTGCAGCGCTCCTGTCTCAACTCATCACGAGTTTTCCGCTTCGTTAAATCCTGGAGCTTCCCCTGTAGCTCCTGACGGATCTCATTCTTATTCATTTGTATCATCCTTTTTCTCCTTGTTTGATTTTCGGTTTGATTAGTTGTTTGCTGACAACATTCCGGCACCTCCTTCCGGCCGGAATTCTGTGGGTTGGTCTCTTTATCAGAAGTAGTATAGATGAAAACAACCGCTCGGTGGTTGCACTTTAAGAAAAATTAATTTTTTATTTGAGTTCTGCTTGAAAGCAAGCCCTGTTTCTCATCCTGAAATCAGTTCATTCGCGTGCTGTAGTACATCGACTAGCATCGACTTTGTCAGTCGTTTTGTCTGGGTATTCTGCTGACTGGGGTGATACGAACACAGCAACTCTGGCAAGCCTTCCTGGATCTTGTGATGAGCTCCATGGGAGAATTTAAAAGCACTTTTACTGATCTTGTAATCCATTGTGATCAAAAGGTTTAAGTAGGATTTCAGGGCAAGGTGACCCAAGGCGATGACAACGCGAATGTTGGGTAGTAACCCGTACTCCCTGACCAGATGGGTCTGGCAGTTTTGGAACTCTGCTGAAGTTGGCCTGTTCTGGGGTGGCGCACAGCGTACTGCCGCAGTGATGTAACAGTCATTAAGTGTGAGCCCATCGTTACGATTAGTTGATGCTGATTGTGAAGAAAAACCTGTTTTTTGTAATGCATCGTACAGAAAATGACCGGAATTATCACCAGTAAACATCCGACCTGTTCGATTTGCACCATGTGCACCAGGTGCAAGTCCGAGGATTAAGAGTCGCCCGAATGGGTCTCCAAAACCCGGAACAGGCTTGCCCCAGTACTCCCAATTGAGGTAGGCCCTGCGTTTTACCATGGCGATTGACTGGCAGTGTTCCAGCAAACGAGGGCAGCGGTTGCAGGAGATGATGTCCCTGTTCAGTTGACCAATTAATACAATCGGGTTAGTCATCTGCAAGGAGTAACGCAGTCTACCAATCCCGGGACCTGCGAGATGCATCAATCTCCGGCACATCCGATAACAATTTCACCCATCCTGGACATCAGCCCCAAATAACCATGACTCAGGTAGGCTGCTGTGATGCAAGTGCTGTACTCCTTTGCAATATGACTAAATATAAGGCTTCTTGCCATGGATAGCAACGGAACTACTGGCCTTAAGAAGAGTTAGTGCTTCACAGCCAGTTTGTTATGATTTAAACCGAATTAGTTGAGCAGGATAATTGCCTTATAGGTAGTCTGGTTGCCGCAGTAATGGAACCTGCAAAATGAGGATACCCCTACCTGTTGCCAATTGATTCCTTCAGACCCTGATGTGTGGACGATTTACGCAAGATATTGACACCGAGGATTACTCGGAACTCTACAACTTACATGAAACCGACTTACCTGAGGAACTGACCAGCCGTTGGAATGGCGCCCCTACACAGTCTTTTGCAGTGTATCGGGCCAATGAAGAAGGCCAACGAACATTGAAGGTTCATCGCTGGGGATTGATTCCTTCCTGGGCGAAGGATCCTGCCATAGGCTCAAGACTGATCAATGCCCGTTCAGAAACGGTAGCTTCCAAGCCCTCTTTTCGGAGTGCTTTTCGTCGCAGGAGATGCCTGGTCCCGGCGAATGGATGGTTTGAATGGCAGAAAGTCCCTGCTGGCAAGCAGCCTTGGTGGATTTCCTTGGGCAAACAGCCGTTCTCCTTTGGAGGTCTGTGGGAGTTCTGGCATCAGGGACAGGACCGTATTGCGACGTTCACAATTCTGACCTGCGAGTCTTCGGGCACTCTGGCGGAAATACACAACCGCCAGCCTGCCATTATTTCCCGTTCTGACTATGACAAATGGCTTGATCCAGCAATGCCTGAGTCCGGGTTGCTTGAAATGGTACAGGTTCCTCATCAGGGACCGTTTGATTGCCGGCGTGTCAGTTCAGAAGTCAACAGTCCACGTAATGACCACGCTGGTATCCTGATGCAACAGGATACTGAGAGGAAGAGAAGTTTGAGAAACTGGCTGTGCTAGCAATGTGTAGCACTTGTTTCCGAGGATGAGTGTGAAGTTGCTCTCTCGTTTATTACTGACAGAAACGCTCTTTACGTGACGTGGAACGCCAGGGAAAACCAAAGAATTGGTTCGATAAACCCAAGCTGGCGAATGGTGGTCTGGAGCCACTATTGGAATTCGGGCTGATCAAGAGCAATGAGGCCTGACCAGCAGTAAACCAGCAACTTGCATTTTTCCTGGTATACAGCGATCTAAATTGGAGACAGTATGAAACTTACCAAAGTTTGTATCACAAATTTTCAAAGCATTTAGGACTCAACAGAGTTTTCGATTAGTGATGTTTGCTGTCTAGCGGGTAAGAATGAATCAGGCAAGACTGCTCCCCTGAAGGCGTTGTATTGCCTAACCTCCATTGTTGAGGTTGAATCGTAGCCGTAGCTCAGGAGCACGATAGAGATGCATTCATGACGCCTATCAAATTAACGCGCTTGTCTCAACCGGCGAGTCCGAGACGATGGAGTTCAAGCAAAGTACGCGGAACGCCGGGTGAGCGTGGCCGGGCGTCTGGTGCCAGTGGCCGCCACCGAGTACGATCTGCTCCGCGCCCTGTCCGCCAATGCCGGCCGGGTATCGACCTACGACCACCTGCTGCACCGTGTGTGGCGCTCGCGGCGCGGGGGCACCGCCCCATAAGCGTTAAGTCATTTGTGGCTAATCGAAGTAGGAGGCCAACTGTGGCTTGCGTTTTCGAGGAGGATCGGCGAGCTGTTCGGAAATTGCGTTCCACTCGCCGAGGGTCCGAGACAATGAGATGGACGGTTCGATGGAGCGCGTGACTTGGTTCAGCATAAACTGGAAGTCACGCCACGCGCTGGGTGGCCGTTTCCGCTGCCAAGCGGTATCCCCAGGGGGAAATAGTGCGTGCGTGGGAGATCAGCTTCTCCACCAGCAGAGCCACGAACAGCTTGCCGTAGAGCCAAGCCTTGGCGCTTTCGTCGTCGCGCTTGGGCAGATGCCCGAGTTGCGCCAAAGATTTGAAGCGCTTGAAGACGAGCTCGACCTGCCAGCGGGTGCGGTACCACTCCAGAACGTCCGCGTCCGTGAATTCCGCTGCGGGGAACGTCGTGAAGACGATCACGTACTTGGCGAACTCCAAGGTTTGCGGCTGGAGCTGCGTGCCCTTCTTCGAAGCCTTCTTGCGCAGGCTCTTGTGAGCGATCCGGATCGCTTCCCGGGTCTTGCGGAGGGCGCACACGCGCCCCGCGACCGCCCGGCCCTGCTTGTCGACCGCCTGGACCTGCCACGAGCGGATCGGTCCGGCCCGCCGGATCGCCTGGACCGCCGTCAGCAGGTCGAACGGCCGGCCCTCCAAGGTGCGCAGGGGCAGCGCTCGCGTGTTCACCCGCACCGTGACCCGACCGCCGGCATCCGCCACGTAGCGGATGCCGGCGGCGGTCGAATAGCCCCGGTCCGCCAGCAGGTAATCGCCTGCGCGGATCGGGAAATGCACGAAGCTCTCGCCCGTGCCAGCACCCTGCGTCTCGGTCAGCTTGAAGAAGTCGCAGGCCAGCGACGGCAGGCACACGCTGTAATGCACGCGCCACAGCGACCCGGTCTTGCCCGGCTCCTTGACCGTCGTCGCGTTGATCGCCCGGACTTGCAAGCCCGCGCTGGCCGACAGCTCCAAGCCCCGCTCCCGGAACAGCTCAACGCACAGGGCGCGCAACCAGGCCTGAGACTTCTTCAGCCGATTCCACAGAGCCACGGCCGACAGCTCGGCCAGGTTCGCCTGCCTGGCGCGCACCACGGTTTCGTGCAGCGAGTGCCCGCACCAGAGATGAATCAACAGCACCCGCAGCAGGTTGTCCGCCGACTTGTCCTTGCGCAGCCCCTTCAGAGCCCCCGTGCTCGCTGCCAGATCCCGCCAGTTGCAGGGAAGGAACGATAGCAGCAGGCCCCAGTCCTCGGTCATTCCGGATGGATGGCTCTCCGCACTGCTCATGCCTCCATCATACACTATCCACGCCAAACTACTTAACGCTTATGGGGGCACCCCCCGGTCGGTGCGCGCCTTCGTAAAGAAACTCCGCCGCAAGCTGGGCGATGATGCGAGCCGCCCCACCTACATCTTCAGCGAGCGTAGGGTCGGCTACCGCATGCCCAAACCGGACAACGGTTGAGGAGTCTTCCCTCCATAGCCGAAGAGAACCGGCCCGGCGCCTCGGCGCGTGCCACGCAAGCTCGTTCCGCCTGTGCGTGGCGAGATCGGCCGACAGTGTTCCGGGATTGTGCACCGGCAACCCTTCGGGGTTGTGTCGTCCAGATGAACGAGCATCCGTTCTACCTCGCTTGGCGACCTCGTCTCGCAGGAGCCGCCGGCGATGTTATCGTGATCCGGGGAAGATTCCATGAGAGCTCACTACTTGCAGCACGTTCCATTTGAAGGACTCGGCAGCATCGAGTCATGGCTCCGCTCAGCCCGATATGAGATAACGCGCACGCCGTTCTTCGAATCGACCGATCTACCTGACGCCCGGGAGGTCGACTTCCTGATCGTGATGGGCGGCCCCATGAGTGTGAATGATGAGATCCGGCATCCCTGGCTGGCTGATGAAGAACGTTTCATTCGCGATTGCATCCAGACGGGGAAGCCCGTTCTGGGCGTGTGTCTCGGCGCCCAACTGATTGCCAGCGCTATGGGTGCAAAGGTCTATCCGAACCCCGCGAAGGAGATCGGCTGGTTTCCCGTCCAGGCGGCGTCCTCGGAGAACGAGTTCGGCTTGCCTTCCTCGATAACAGTGTTCCACTGGCACGGTGAGACGTTCGATTTGCCACCGCGCGCGCGATTGCTGGCCAGGAGCGAAGCCTGTGAAAACCAGGCGTTCCAGTTTGGGAACCGGGTGCTGGGTCTTCAGTTTCATCTGGAAACCACACCCGAGGCGGCCCATCAGCTTGTCGAGCACTGTCGGGGAGAGCTGCTGCCGTCAGAGTACGTGCAGTCGGAGGAGGAGATTCTTGCGGCACCAGCCGAAAGGTATCAGACGATCAATAATCTGATGGCTCGGATACTGTTCCGCCTGAATGGTTAGTAGGACGCCAACGACGGAACCTTGGCTTTTCTCGAGTCGATTGCTCCGGTGTTTCCAAAAACATCGTTTCCCCAACACCACCGGACGAAGAAGAACCGTACACGGTTATGTGAGTTCTGCAGCTCCTTTGGGTTAAGCAGCAGCCTGACGCATCACTGCTTTATCTGCACCCTTGGAAAGGTCATGTTCAGCTAAAGAGCTGCCTCGATCCAGTCTTCGTCCCATCTCGGTGGTAAGGACGCGCATCAGTTACAGCCAACTGTCCCGGTTGGGGAAGATCCACACGACGTGAAGGCACGCAGGAGGTCGTCCCATTGCCGGTAACGGATTCTCCGAGTCCGGACGGTCATCCTTGACATGGAACCTATTGACAATCGCATAATATAGTGACATTCTATTTCCGATGTTGTAGAGTCGGGGCATGGGAAATCCAGCGGGAGTTCGACGCGACTTTGACGCATTGGAGAAGCGGCGGATGAAAGCCGCGAAACTGCTGAAGCAGGGGTTGTCGGAATCGGGGGTGGCGCGGCGCGTAGGCGTGCACCGCCAGTCGGTGAATCGATGGTCACGGCAGATGGCGGAGTCTGGGAAGTCGGGACTGAAGAAGGCCGGGCGAGCCGGGCGCAAGCCGCGGCTGAGTCGGGCGGATCTGAAGAAGATCGAGTCCGGGTTGAAGCACGGTCCCGAGGCGCTGGGATACGACACGCAATTGTGGACGGCGTGGCGTGTGGCGCACTTGATCGAGGAAGAATGCGGCGTCCGATTCCATCTCGGCCATGTATGGCGGATCCTGCGGCAACTGGGCTGGAGCTGCCAGCGGTCGACCGGGCGCGCCTTGGAGCGGGATGAGGCCGCCATCCGCGTGTGGAAGCAGAAGCGCTGGCCCGAGATTAAAAAAAAGCCCGGAACGAAGGCCGGACCATCGTCTTCGTCGACGAAAGCGGACTGACGGAACGGCCGCACCGGTATCGGACCTGGTCGCCCCGAGGGCAGACACCGGTCCTGCAATATCACTTCAACTGGAAGAGTCTGTCGGCGATTGCCGGAGTCACGTGGTGGCGTTTTTACTTCCGACTGTACCCGGGCGCGATCAAGAGCCCCCAGATCATCGAGTTCCTTCAGCACCTGATGCGGCATGTCGCCGGACCGCTGTTGGTGGTCTGGGACGGCTTGCCCAGCCACCGGAGTCGGCTCGTCCGCGACTTCGTCGCCGACACCGAAGGCCGGCTGGTACTGGAACGCCTGCCCGCCTACGCGCCCGAATTGAATCCCGTCGGGTACCTCTGGGGTCACTGGAAGCACCATGAACTTCCCAACTTCTGCCCCAAGGACTGCGCGCAACTCAGCCTTCATGCGCGCCGAGCCCTTCGTCGGATGCGTCGTCGACCGCAACTCGTCACCGCTTTCTGGAGGCAGGCCAGCCTCTTCTGATGCCACTATATTATGCGGACATCAATAGGATGGATCATTCTTTTTGGTCGATTATCGACGCCGCCAGATTCACTCCCGGGCGGTAACGCCACCTCCCGCCAGGCCACGAATCCTTCGGGGTGGTCTCCAAGAGTGCCGAAAAACGCGACGAGGGCGCCGTGAGGCCTGGGGCAGCGCTATATGGAGGTGGGTAGAGAATGATTGGAACGCTCATTCTTGCTCTGGTCTTTCTGCTCCCGCCGCGGCGCCGGCGCAGCAGAACTATTGCGCCGGTTGCCATTTTGCTAACCCCGACGCTCCCGGTCACTTGATGGAATGGGAGACGTCGCCGCACGCGAGGAACAACGTGGGCTGCGACGACTGCCACGGCGGGGACCCGGCAAGCGCGGATGCGTTCCGGGCGCACAGGAGCATCCTGAATAGCAGAAATCCGGCCGGCCCGGTGCATCGGGGCAACATCGTTCGAACGTGCGGTACCTGCCACACCGGGCCGTACGTCGCGTTCCAGGGCAGCCGGCACTTGGAGCTGCTCAAAGAGGACGACCAAAGGCCGCCGGTCTGCACCACCTGCCACAGCGAAGTAGCCGCGCGGCTCCTCTCCCCGCATAGGCTGGAAGCGCGGTGCAAGGGGTACCACAGCGAGGACGGTGTCGGCGGAAACCCGCAATTCCCAGCGCAGGCGCGCGGTCTGCTGGAATCCATTCGCGAGGTGCGGACGCTCCTCGACGAAGCACAGCCCCTGATTCGCCGCGTCGCCGATGCGGACCGCCGCCAGGAGCTGGAAGAGCAGTACCAGCAAGCCGAAGTTCCCGTCATCGAAGCTGTTCAGTTCGATCACTCATTCAATTTTGAAAGGGTCGAAGAACGCCGCGAAACGGCCCACCGCCGGGCGGACGCCCTTCTGGAAGTGCTTGCGAACCCTCAATGAGACGCGAGTGGCCGGGGTGAGTCGTGGTCTGCCGGTCTTACTCAGGGGCGCCAGAACTCCGGCCCGCGGGCCCGCGCCCGGCTGAACCGCCAAGAACCATCTCCAGGCGCTATTTCACTACCACGTCGGCCGGCGCCCTTCCGGGTGCGGCTCTGCTTTTGCGAGGAATTGTTCCCGGCGCTGCCCGGCAAGCTTGGGCCCGATGTGGAGCTTCCGGCTAGAAGCGGAAAGTGTAGTTGAGCTTGGTGCGTATATCGGTGTACCGCGACTCGAAGCGCTCGAGCGGATTCTGTTGCCAAGAGTGGTTAAAAACCAAGTAGATTTCGTTGCCCGGTTTCAAAATCCAGCGCAAGCGGCTTTGAACGCCGATATTTTGTGACTCGGTGTCGTATTGGACAAAATTGGCCAACGTTATGAAGGGACTTAACGAATAGTCGAACTGCACCAACGCCAGGCGTGTGTTGAAGTTGCCCTGCTCTAGACGCACCCAGTATTGTTGCAACTCTATTGATGTGTTGATATTCCTGCTGCGCCAGCTCAGTTCGGTCGATAATTCATCGCTGCTTCCCGTATAGAAGGAACCGGCTTTGTATCCAATGTCGTACCGCCAGGCCTTATTCAGGGCGCTGCGGTAAGAGATATCATGCACAAGGAAGGAATACTCGCCCACCGGGATCACAATGTCATCGCGGATGTCGAAGGGTTCGAAAAGGGTCTCGATCGTTGGAATAAACCGGTAGCGCAGTTCCTCACCGTTGTTGAACTCGATCTCGATGGGAGAGATCTCCAGCTCTCTGGTTTCGACCGCTCCGTGGGCCAGGTTGAAATACCGCGTGAAGTCGACCCCAATCCCGACTTGCCGGACGTGCCATGCTTTGGGCCGTGGGTTGACGCTGGCGCGGAGGGAGTTCTTCCTGACTCCATGGCGCCGATAATAGCCGAGTGCGGGATTGTAGTTTTCCCCAAGGTGTTGCCATTGGTATTCGGCCCGCACGAAATCGTTCGGGTAGTTGATTTCGAAGCCGTAGGCATTGTCTTGACCGTGGAGGGACGGCGTCTGGGTTTTTGAGCCATACGCTGTCAGCGCGAGAATCTTTCCTTGACTCAGGAAATCCGAGGTCGCCAGTCTCATATCCATACCGACCAGCGAGTTGTCTTCGACGCCAGTCGGATCCCCGTGTGTGACCAGCGCGCCGACGTACGATTCGGCCCAAAAGTTCGCCTTGGTGCGCGCCACGAACAGGTTCTGGCCCTGCGCGTGGTCGGTGTCGCCGGTGACGACGTTCAAGACCCCGACGTCAAAGTTTCCCACCTTGCCGGTGAGCTTTTGGCCCACGCGGATCGGGACCGGCTCGCGTTCCACGAGGCCGATGCGCCGCGAAAAGAACGGCACGATGTCCGGCGGCGGGCCTCGCCTCCCGCCGCCTCTGGGAATGCCGAAATCGAATACACCGGCGTCCTCCAGGAAGAAGGGGCGTTTTTCCGGAAAGAACAAGCTAAAGCGTGTGAGGTTCACTTGCCGCGTGTCGACTTCGGTCTCGGCGAAGTCGGTGTTAAAGGTGGTGCTGGAGACCAGGTTGGCGGTGACGCGGTAGAAAATGTCCACGCCGGCGTCGAGGGGAAACTGTACGCGGTCGGCGGCCTCGATGTCGCGGGCATAGCCGCCCAACACGTAGGGCTTGATGTCGAGGCCGGTGCCCTGGGTCAGGTCGAAGAGCCCGTCGATGGCTCCCGCCATCACCACCCGGTTGAGACGGACATTGAGCGAGGGCGAGGCCCAGCGATCTCTCTCGCGCCGCCGCGAGAGTTGACGCTCGATGTTGAAGCCCCAATCGTCGCGGTCGGGATGGAACGCCAAGGTCTTGAACGGGATCCGGAATTCCGCAGTCCAGCCATCGTCAAGGATGCGGGTCTGCACGATCCAGATGCCATCCCAGCTCAAGTCGGGGCGTCGGCTCTCGGTGATACGGCCATCCACCAGGGCTCCGATTGGGTTGGTGGAGAAGTAGTAGGCGTTGCGGCCGTCGTGAAACGTGTCGAGCAGGATCGCGATGTTGTCGTCGAAAAACAGCCTGGAGTCCCGGCCCATTTCCGCTGCGAAGATGTTGTCCGGCTCGCTGTCGAAACAGTAGACGCCGATGTATAGATTGTGCTCATCGAAGGCAACACGAACCGCCGTGGGCTGGGTGGGGGCGTCGCCAGTGTCTGGCTCTACCTGGATGAGTTCACCTATGGTCGGCTGTTGCCAAACGGGTTCGTTCAGCAGTCCATCGATGTTGATGGTGCCGTCCACAGCGTGGGCCGTGGTGATTCGCGAGTCCCCGGCGTACGCCGACGGATGTAAAGCGGTGAGCGAGAGGATGATGGCCGCGGCGGGTAATACTGCTTGTAACAAGGTTGCAGTTAGTGCCGGTCTAGCGATCCGTGTATCGAGGTGGCTTGTTGTATTTCACTTTGTTTCGACAAAATTCTTCAGATTATTCCGATGCAAGGCCGAGGAATTTTGTGGATTAATTCACTACTGCAGGAAAGAGTTACAGTGGCGAGCTTGACTGAAACATACGGTTCTACAGGGCCTTTACCCGGCCCCAATTCTCTCCTGCAGTAGTGAACCAATTCGAACAACGACCGGACGAGTTCATGGAATAATTTGGTAAAATCCACTGAAACAAACTGAAAAACAACATGGCTCCCCATTGTACTATTGGCGCTCGCGGACCCGGATAGGTTAGCCTGCCTCACAGAAAAAGTCGGAATTCCCCCAAGACGGCCGTTTGTGGGAGGACGGATCCTGACTTGAACCGTGAAGACTTGTCGTATCGCAGCGGTGGACAGGCGGGATCGCCTGTCCCACCAACCATCATACAAACAACTCTTGGATCGGCTCGACACCGGGGTCAACGATACGGATCAGGCGGCCTTGCGGGCCCTGCAATTCGGTTGCGAGGTCGATGCCTAGGCCCAACTTACACCATCTGGTTACTGTACTGGGATGGATGGAGCGCTGGCTCCCATAAAGAGCAACTTCCCTGTTTTCACCAAGATATGTCGCAACCCATCTGCGTTCGCCTGCCGCCTGCTCAAGCCCGGCTCCAAGCTGCGCGTCGAGCGCGAGCTCGGCCCCTCCGGCCGCTCCACCCTCGCCGCCCTCCTCGACATCCCCAACGCCTCCACCGACGATCTCTACGAGGCCATGGACTGGCTCGCCAAGCGCCAGCCCGCCATCGAGCGCCATCTCGCCGCGCGCCATCTCGAGCCCGGCTCCCTCGCCCTCTACGACCTCTCCTCCAGCTACGTCGAAGGCTCCCGCTGCGAGCTCGCCGCGCACGGCTACTCCCGCGACCACCGCTCCGACCGACCGCAGATCGTGTACGGCCTGCTGTGCAATCGCGATGGTTGCCCTGTCGCCGTGCAGGCCTTCGCCGGCAACACCTCCGACCCCGACACGATCGCCGACCAGGTGACCGCGCTGCGCGAGCGCTTCGGACTGGCCCGCGTCGCCCAGGTCGGCGACCGGGGCATGATCGCCCAGACCTGCATCGACGAGGATCTCAAGCCAGCCGGCTTCGACTGGATCACCGCCCTGCGCCACGACACCATCCACAAGCTCGCCCGCAAGAAGGTCATCCAGCCCGGGCTGTTCGACACCTGGGGCCTGGCCAGCGTCACGGGCGACGATTTCCCCGGCGAGCGCCTGCTGGTGTGCTTCAATCCGATGGTCGCCGCCGAGCGGCGGCGCCAGCGCGACCTGCTGCTGGAGCTGACCGAGGCCGAGGCCGCCAGGCTGGCAGCCGGTTACGCGGCCGGCCACTACGACCGGGACGAGTTCAACCGGCGCCTCGGCACGCTGCGGCGGCGGTGCAGGGGCAAGCACTTGAGGTGGGAGTTCGACGAGGCCACGGGAGCATTCATCTCGACGCGCAAGCAGGAGTCGATCCGGGAGGAGGCGAGCCTGGACGGGATCTACGTGATCCGGACCAGCCTGGAGCGGGAGGCGCTGGGCGACGAGGAGACGGTGCGCGCCTACAAGAGCCTGGCGCGCGTGGAGCGCGCCTTCCGCTCGATGAAGTCGCTGCTGGCGGTGCGCCCGGTGTTCCACTGGAAGGAGCGGCGGGTGCGGGTGCACCTGTTCGTGTGCATGCTGGCCTACTGCGTATTCTTATGAATTCGAACGCTGATTCTTATCCATTTCGAACACTAATTCCGATCTTTTTTGAACGCAGGTTCCGATCTTTTTTGAACAGCTCGGAGCGAAGCAACGGTGCCTGGAATCATCATGCCTGAGAGTAGGTACCTCCGTCAATTAGCAGGGGAATGAAAGTGAACATCATCATCTGTTTAGGGTTCCTTTTGTAGTTGGTTGGGGGGAGGAGACATCCGGCGAGGCGGTGTTTGCCTGCTCCAAAAATGGGTAAGCACGATCCGGCAGGGTAGCTTGCTTGAGGGACCAGTAGTCCTCACAGCGCTCAAGATTGAACTCAAGGTGCTGCCAGTAGGAGTCGGGAACAGGTTCGAGCTGGACTTCCTGCAGCAGAGGCACGCAGTAGCGCAGACTGCGGATCGGCTGGGTAGCAGGGTGGTTGATCAGGGTCATGGATTTGCGAACGCAGCCCAGTAGCCAGGCGCGTCGAAAAGTTTCGCCAGGAACACCGGCCTGATACCACAAGGTGGCAAGTTGTTGGTCGTCGGAGGTGAACTGGGCCTGCACACAAGTCGGGCGCAGGAACATCTCGCGCACCTCACGAACATAGGCTTGGAGGCCAGCGTCTGCGGGCAACAGCACTGGTTGGGGTGCACGGCAGTAGGGCCAGTAGGCTTCTGAGACGATCAGGTAGGAGGCGTGGTGCTGGTGGGGGGCAGTTGCCAGCTTGCAGATGCCGAGATGGTCCAATTCGAACAGCTGGCGCGCGAGCGTACTGCGACTCTTGCCCAGGCAGCGAGCGAGTTCTTTGCGGTCAAAGTCGAGCCGACCACTGGGGCGGTCGGCGTACAGGCAGACGAAGGCAAATAGCTTGAAGGCCCCCTCGGAGAGCAGCTTGAGAGCGCGTTCGAACTCGGGACCGGCGGCGAACCAGCCACTGCGGCATTTGAGACGGCATGAGGGTTTCATGCGCTGTCCTGCCCCGCGCCCAGAATTTCGCGCCCGCGCTGCTTGCGCAGCAAATCCCTCGGCGATCAAATTGTCGAGCAGCCAGTCGAACAACTTGCAGCTGCTGCATGAAATTCGTCGCCTGTTCCGTCGCCTGATCGTGCACTATCCGCAGCAAAACAGGGGGGTGTTTCAGGTCAGGCTAGCGGTGGGTGGTTGAGTAGTTCAACTAGATGATCGAATGACGATCCACGGGACTACTAATGAACAGGGGTGAGGCCTTGAACGTGCTCCGAGTGACCATTAACACGATAATAGTGTACAGTATATTCGTGTAAAGTGATTGATGAAAAGACAATATGAAGAACATAACATTGAGTGCTGACGAGAACCTGATAGAAGCGGCGCGGCGGCGTGCCTCAGTAGAGCGAACGACCTTGAACGCACAATTTCGGGTGTGGCTTGCTGATTATGTCGGGCGTGCGCAACAGGCTGATGCTGCAATCGCGGCTATCCGTGTCTTGCGCGGCAGTATGGCGACAGGCGGGCGCAAGTTCACGCGGGATGAAATGAATGAGCGTTGAAGACTTTATTGACACCAACGTATTCGTTTACCTGTTCGATGAAACCGCTGCTGATAAGCGGCAGAGTGCCGAGAAACTGGTTCGCCAAAGCCTTGACAATGGGACTGGCTGCATTAGTTATCAAGTCGTCCAGGAAACAATGAACGTAGTTACACTCAAGCTCGGCTTGAGGCCTGAGGATGCCAGATTGCTGCTTGATGACGTTCTCATACCGCTGTGGTTGATAAACCCGACGCCTTCACTTTACCGGCGCTGTCTTCGCGTAAAGGGACAATGCGGATTCAGCTTCTACGACAGTCTGATCGTCGCGGCCGCGTTGGAAGCAGGCTGTAGTCAGCTTTACACCGAAGACTTCCAACACGGTCAACAAGTAGAAAGTCTGACCATCCGGAATCCCTTTGCGTAATGGGAAGCAAACCGGCGACAATTGGGCTGTAATGAGCACATTCACTTTGACCCTAGTGCGCAGTTACTGGATCATATACTCCCTGACTGTCCTTCTGACGACCAACATTGTGTTCGCACAGCATGAGAACGCAACTGTCAAATTGATCGTCCGGGGTGATGACTTTGGATATACACACGCCTCGAATACTGCGATGGTGCAGGCTTTCGAGGAAGGTATCATGACTTCTGCCAGCTTGCTGGCACCCACACCTTGGTTTTCAGAAACAGCGGATATTGTGCGGAAGCACACGGAATGGAGTATTGGTATCCATCTGACGATCACCAGTGAGTGGAATCGCTTGCGGTGGGGTCCTTTGAGTGCAATTAGCGAAGTACCGAGTCTGGTAGCACCGGATGGCAAGTTCTGGGGCTGGGGCTATTCCCGCCCGAGACCTATTGAGTTCAATGCGTCGAGCGCTCCATGGGCCGAGCATGATCCCGAACCCGCTGAGGTTGAGAAAGAATTCAGGGCGCAGATAGAACATGCGAAAAGGTTAGGAATAAGGATTGACTACATTGACTGCCACATGGGCATGGGGTGTAGAGAAGAGTTTTTGCCAATCATGAAGAAACTCGCCGAGGAGAATTGCTTGGCAATTTCAAGTGCTGGACTCTACGGAGAGCAGAGATTCGCACCCGGGTATCCGCCAGACAATAATCCTCTTGGTATAAAACGCGCATTGATGGATGCTCTCTTGGAAATTAAGCCCGGTATTCATCTTTATGTGGGTCATCCTGCTACTCAGTCACCCGAGTTGCTTGCTGTGGACAGTAATAGCGGTGATTACTGGTACCGCCGCCGCAGTGCCGTCCTTGCAGCATGGATCGACCCTGAAGTTCGGGACCTGATCACCAGACTGAAAATAGACCTGGTCCCGATGCGGGAATTCGTTCCACAAGGCTGTAGGCAGCATTGAAAGGTTTTTAACCGCTTCACTCGCCACCACAAAGCACAGTCCAAGTATCTTGAGTACGGTCTCCATCTGGCTACTATGCTGGCGTGATTGAGTTCGAACAGACATTGCACAGCATGCTCCGTTTTGCTTAGCCGTTTGTCTAGCTGGATTGTGGTTCAGCCGCAGATGGTAAAGAGAATCAATGCAGCCAATACAACAATCCTTGATGTGATCCTTTCTGCTGCAAACGACCAGTTGGGTATCAGAGGATGCATTGCCGTTTCGGACTCCAGTGCCTGGTGTGACCGGTCAAGTCAGCCTAAAGCGGAACTCATATAATGCTCACCGTATCTGCAACTCACCAGAGGCAACCCCTCTGATCGAAGATGCGTCCTTTTTTATTTAAAGGGGTGCTGTCAGGGGTGAATCTGTCTGGCTGGAATTCAAGACAGGTTCTTCATCAGGCACAAGTGGTGAAGGGAAGTTCGTCAGATCACTGCGCAAAGTGTCCGACAAGTTTTTAAAAGCATCGGTCAGTTTGTTGGATGACAATGCTCCCCCTACACTACGAGCATTGACATAGAGCGTGTCGAGAGCCATGCCAAACTTGGAATTTCTGGAAAATTCTGGAGGTTCTGCAAACACCAGCAGACGCAGGCCGTCAGTCAAACGTTCAGCCCAAACCCTTGCCAGCAACTTGGCATCTTCCGTGTACGACAAGGCCATATCTTCTGCGGTGACCTGAATGATCTCAAGTGACTCCGGGGAGTCCAGTTCTTCTTTTTGAACAATGCGAGGCATTTCATCTTCGACAGCAACCTCAATTGTGATTACCCGACCGGGGGACTCAACGAGTTCTGTGATTGAGTCCTGGAGGTTTTGAACAACTTGTTTGGCCCGGTCAGCACCGCCACCACCTGCCATGTTGTCGTTGATCTCAAACAGTGTAAGTGGTCCCATCTGGATTGCAATCGGAACACCGTTTGTAACCCCCCTGTTTTGCAACAACTGGTATTGCACATCAGGGGGTTCAAGTGTTGTGAGACGTGAATCCGATTGTAAATACCAGACCCCTGCACATACCAATACTCCAAAAAACAGACCGATCAGTGTGGAGGGTTTGGACAGTTTTTGAAGAAAGGGCTCTCTGTTGTAACCAGTCTCCAAGGCTTTCAGTCGGTTCCCTGCATCTGCAGAAGAGGAAGAGTTGTTTTTCATGAATGGCTTGGGATCACGCTTGGGGACGCATCAAGTGATTTCCTCTCATTGTTACCTGAGAGACACAATATTGTCGAACGGATTGTCACTTTGAGCTTTTCTACCCCCACACAGCTGGCCAGGACAGGCATTGGTGAGGGGACATATTGCCACCTGCTACAACGCTGTTCCAGATTTTTTGGGGTTCTGTGTCTTTCCCATTGCGACTGGAAAATGCAGTATCATTGGCGCGATGAACACTACTTTTCAAACTCTCAACCGACGTGATTTACTGCGCCTGGGAGCAGCAACTGCTACATTGCCATGGGCATGCTCGCAGGTTGATCAGGAAAAGCCAAAACGACCCAATATTATCGTCACGATGGCAGACGATTACGGATTTTCAGATACCGGTTGCTATGGCGGTGAAATCGAGACTCCTGTTCTGGATGGCCTTGCTTCGCAAGGACTGCGCTTCCGCTATTTCTACAATGGTGCACGTTGCTGCCCGACTCGGGCTGCCTTGTTGACAGGGCTTTACTCGCATCAGGCAGGTATTGGCCATATGATGTCGGAGTACAGGAAGGGCGGTGAGTCGATTTCAGCCTATATGGGGGATCTCAACAAGAATTGCGTGACCCTGGGTGAAGTACTTGGACAGGCCGGTTATACCACCTTGATGAGTGGAAAGTGGCATGTCTCCCCGGCTCCAGGATCAGGTGAAAGGGTTAACCAGGACAACTGGCCCATGCAACGTGGGTTCGACAAGTTCTTCGGCACGATTCATGGTGCCGGTTCCTTCTACGATCCCCCTTCATTGGTCCGTGGGAACGAAATCATAGACCCAGGCCCTGATTTTTATTACACGACTGCAATTGGCGAGAATGCATCCCAATTTATTAATGAAGCCCTGGACGAGCAGACGGATACGCCTTTCTTTCTCTATATGCCATTCACTGCGCCCCACTGGCCGCTGCATGCTCCTGAAGAAACCATTGAAAAGTACAAGGGGCGTTACGAGATGGGTTGGGACAAACTCCGTGAGGAGCGCTATGAGCGCATGCGCAGCATGGGCATCCTGGAAGAGTCTTGGGGGCTCACTGACAGGGACAGTTCACAGGTTCCCTGGGAAGAAGCTCCAGACAAGGAGTGGCAGGCCCGGCGCATGGAAGTTTATGCGGCCCAGGTAGATTTGATGGATCAGGCGATTGGCAATGTTGTGGCTACGCTTAAGCAGCGTGGGCAACTCGAGAACACGCTCATCCTGTTTCTAGCAGATAACGGTGGCTGCGCTGAAGAAGCCCGCGAAGGATGGGGTGGTCTTCACATACCCAAAAGCACATACGCTGGTGATCCTGTTGCCATCGGGAATAATCCGAAGGTGATGCCGGGAGCTGAGGAGAACTATCAGAGTTATGGAATACCTTGGGCAAATGTATCGAATACTCCGTTTCGTTACTACAAACACTGGGTACATGAGGGAGGTATCTCGTCCCCTCTGATTGCTCACTGGCCTGCTGTGATCAGTTCGCAGGGTGAATGGTCAGACCATACAGGCCATCTGATTGACATCATGGCGACCTGTGTGGATGTTGGCGAGGCTTCTTACCCGCAAACCTACTCCGATCACGAGATTCACCCCCTGGAAGGTGCGTCACTGGCACCTGTGTTTCGGGGAGCAGAAGCAGCAGGACACCCCGATGGACTGTACTGGGAGCACGAAGGCAATCGTGCGGTCCGGCTCGGACAGTGGAAACTTGTTTCCAAATACTCCAAACCGGAGGAAGGTCGCTGGGAACTCTATGATATGGTCAAGGATCGTACTGAACTCAATGATCTGGCGGGGGAGATGCCTGAGAAAGTAGCGCAACTCAGTTCTATGTGGCAGAATTGGGCGGACAGGGTTGGCGTCATCGAATGGCGTTCCTGGGATCTCGGATAACATTTTTTCTGATGGCCAGGCGTAGGAACTGGCACCAAGCCGGAAGCTACATGCTGCTTGTTTATGATTCTGCAGTTCTCTGTTGAGATTCCAGTTGATAGATCATCCTACCCGGTACCATGTCACGGGTGATGCGCTGAAAATCACAATTGGCATTGCAGGTTGCTCTGGTTCAGGGAAAACTGCACTCACTCAGGAACTGGTAAAGTCATTACCGGATTGTGTTGTACTCAGCCTGGATTCCTACTATCGGGATCTTTCCAATTTGCCACCGGGATATCTTTCTGGGTACAACTTTGATCATCCATCCGCGCTTGATTGGGATTTGATGGCTGATCAACTGCATCAGATCAGCAGGCAAGAACAAGTTGCAGTTCCAGTTTATGACTTCAAGACTCACACCCGGTTATCCGCAGTAAGGCAGGTCGGGCCCTGCGGTGTGATTCTGGTTGAGGGGATATATGCACTTTGGGATGAGCGTATCAGGGATTTGCTTGATGTAGCTGTGTTTATTGACGCCTCCGAACATGTTTGCCTACAGCGACGAATTCAGCGGGATACGGTTTTCAGGGGAAGAACCGCAACTTATGTAAAAAAGCAATGGCAAAACCAGGTGCAGCCGATGTTCCAGGAACACGTCAGGTCGACACGCCACTTTGCGCACTGTGTAATTGATGGAAACAGAGCCTTGGTGGAATCTTGTCGGGAAGTGCTTGGTGCTATCGAGAAGATCAAATCTGAAAAGCCACTGTCAAGGCTAAACTTGAAGTAATGATTCGGCTCTCAGGAGCAAAAATGCGCTATGGCGACAGGGTGCTGTTCAGTGATCTGGACTGGCTGCTTACTCTGGGCGATCGTGTTGGTGTCGTTGGTGCCAACGGGGCCGGCAAATCCACTTTGCTAAAAATCCTCGCAGGTGTGGAGTCCCTTGATGATGGTAAGCTCCAAAAGCAAAAAGGGTTGCGCATTGGCTACCTGCCACAAGAAGGCCTGACTTTCTCCGGTCGGACCCTGCTTGAAGAATGCGTCAGTGTATTCGATGAAGCACTCGCAATCGAACGCGAAATTGAAGATCTTTCGCACAAGATGGCCAAGCTGGACCCATCTGGACCCGAGTTCCAAGCTGTAATCGAGCGCTACGAGTGGTGTTCCAGTCGCTATCAGATGCTTGATGGCTATACAAAGGAAGCCCAGACAACGAACGTACTTGGTGGACTTTCCTTCCTGAAAGAGGATTGGCATCGTCCCTGTGAGGAGTTTTCAGGAGGTTGGCAGATGCGCATCGCCCTGGCCAAGTTGTTACTTGCCAAACCGAATCTGCTTCTTCTGGACGAACCCACTAATCATCTTGATCTTGAAGCCCGTAATTGGCTTGAGGACTATCTTCGGAGCTATCCCTATGCATATGTACTGATTTCTCATGACCGTTACTTTATGGATTCTACAATCAGTAAAATCGTGCATTTGTGGAACCGGCAGGCTCATTTTTACACGGGTAACTATTCCAAGTTCGAAAAGCTTCACAAGGAGCGGCTTCTCCAACTTCGTGCGGCACACCGTAATCAGAAGGACCGCATCGAGCAACTCGAAGCTTTTATTAACCGGTTCAGGTACCAGGCCACCAAGGCCAAGCAGGTACAGAGCCGGGTCAAGGAACTGGAAAAGATCGAGCGAATTGAAATTCCACCCGAAGAAAAAGCGATTCACTTCCGTTTTCCACAGCCTCAGGCCTCGGGCAGGGTAGTCATCGAACTGGATGATGTGGACAAGAGCTATGGCTCCACACGAGTACTTGAAAAGGTTGGACTGCGCATTGAAAAAGGGGATCGCATTGCACTGGTCGGAATTAATGGAGCCGGAAAATCCACTTTGATCCGTATGCTGGCTGGAAATGAACCGTTGAGTGCAGGTGTGCGCAAGGAAGGGTATCAAGTAGGTATCGACTACTTTGCACAGGACCAGTACAAGGAACTGAATCCCGATGCGGTTCTGTTTGAAGATCTTTCGTCCCATGCACCGAACATGGGGACCTCTGAGTTGCGCGGACTACTGGGCAGTTTCCTGTTCAGTGGGGATGACGCTTTCAAGAAGATCAAGGTGCTATCCGGTGGTGAACGCAATCGTTACGCCTTGGCTAGGATGCTGGTGCGCCCCCAAAATTTTTTATTGCTGGACGAGCCTACCAACCACCTTGACTTGCGCGCCAAGGATGTCCTGTTACATGCGTTACTTGAGTTTCAGGGAACGATGGTCTTTGTATCCCATGACCGTTATTTCATCCAGCAACTCGCGAACAAGGTAATTGCAATCTCGGACAAGCAGGTTGAGGTCTATCCGGGCAACTATGAAGAGTTTGTATGGTCTAGGCAAAAGCGGGATGAAGAAAGTGTAGAACCTGTTGTACAGGTCAGCAGTGAACTGACTGCTGCTCTGGCATTTACGACTCAACAACGAGAGACAATTTCCAAGGGGAACGGGTCCCCTCGCAGGCTGAACCCACTCAAAGCAGAAAAGATCCGTGTCCGCATTGAATCAATAGAAAAGCAAATCGAGATACTGGAGAAGACTTGCCTCAGGTTACAGGATGAGGTGACGGCAGCCGGGAGTGACTATTCCCTCCAACAGAGTGCAATCAGTGATCTTGAGTCCAGCCAGTTGAAAATCCAACGTTATGAGAACGAGTGGACCGAGTTATCCGAGCAACTCTCGGTCAGTGCATGATTCCTGTTAAATCAGTCTTACTGTGTCATAATTTTTCAGAGTCTGTCTGAGATGATTGTTCGAATCCTACTGTTTTGCTGGCTTGGGCTTGCAATGGCACCGGCAGCAAAGCTTCCTGAATGGTATGTCCGCAAGATTGATGATGCTGATGTCGAAGTGCGTCTGGTTCAAGACCTGCTCGAAATCACTCAACTTGCAGGCAGCAGCATGGATGGTGAAGTCATCCTTGTTGAGATGAAGATACGTCCTTTGTATGGCTCGCAAGTCTTGCTCCGGCGTGATGATTTTCTGATGCGCTCACGCAGTAACAATGACACCTCTCCGGCACAAAGCCCAGAACGCGTAGCCGGAGGATCTGTTCTGGCACTTGGCAGTGAGGGCAGTTCATCTTCTTCTGGTGTGATGAAAGATACAACGGGTGGCCCTATCTGGGGCGGTGTTCCCGGTACAGGACAGAGACCAAGGCGCCTTGATGCTCCGGGCAGCGGTATCGGGGTTGGCTCACAAACCAGCAAAGTACAAACAATTGAGCAGCAGAATAGTAGTGAGAACTCTGTCGAGAGTCGTCTACAATCCATGGAGTTGCAACTGGAATCCAGTAAAGAACAGGTTTCAGGTTTTTTGTTTTTTGAGATTCCTGCAAAGGTCAAGCGCAAGCATCTTGAATTGAGTTACGATGGACAGTTGGGAGTGTTTCTCATCGAGTTCAAAAAGTCCGAGTGATTTCCTTTTTGGTTTGTTCGGGAAACAGCTTGGCCGCGCTTGTACGTCATTAGTTGCAGTTGCTTCTAGGGGTCAGGATTCCTTGCCAAATACGAGTTTAGGCTGTTAGGCTGCTGTAAAGTCAGTATTCATCAAGTTGCCTTCCAACCAGATTTCCCCGCCCATGCTGAAACTGCTTTTTTTACGCATGCGTATAGGGCAAATGAATGCAACAGCGCGACAAGTCTGCCCGCTGAGTGGTCAGATGTATCGATCCTCGGATAGCCCCTACCCCATGAGATTGAGCCGTTTGATATTAATCAGTGCAGCCTTGTTCCTGGCGCTTGCAGGTGTTGTGTCGGCACAGGATACTGGAATTGAACCGGAAGTTCCTGTTGTTGAGAGCGAGCAGGCTCAGGACGAGTCAGCGACACTCCCTGCAGACAGCACTGTCCGCAATTCCCTGCTTGCCCAGGCCCAGGCTCCGCAGCAACCCGTTTCGCCTTTTGAGGAAATTCCACTGGAGGCGGACCCAACAGCCTCCCCGTTTGAAGACATTGAGCCAGAGGCGCAACAGACGACCCGGCAGCCGGGTGACAGCATTATCGAGGAAATCACTTTTCGCGGGACTCGCAGGGTGCCCAGGGACAGCCTGGCCGCAAGAATCTTTACCCAGCCCGGTGACCTTTATGACATACAGACCCTTCGCAGGGACTACATGGTTCTCTGGAACACGGGTTATTTCGATGACCTTCGCCTTGAAATTGATGATGGCGAAGTTGGCAAGATTGTTCGCTTTGTTGTGACTGAAAGGCGTGTCGTGCGAACAATTCGTTATGAGGGCAACAAGTCCGCTTCACTGTCTGACATCCTGGAACGATTTAAGGAGCGCGGCGTCGGTCTTACTGTGGAATCGCGCTATGACCCGACAACTGTCAACAGGGCGGTCTATGTACTCAAGGAACTGATGGGCGAGCGCGGTCGACAGTATGCCGAGGTGCTGCCTGAAGTTCGACAGATCCCGCCTGCATCCGTTGAAGTGGTTTTCAATATCGATGAAGGACCGAAGGTCAAGGTTGGCAATGTGTCCTTTGAAGGCCTTGATGTCATTAAGCCCAAGGCCGCTCGCAGAGCGATGAAGAACACAAAGCCCCTTGGTATCCCCTACAGCCTGATCCTTGAGAACCTTTTTGCCAAGAGTTTTGATATTCGCAAGCTTGAAGAGGACAAGGAGCGTCTTCGTAATGCCTACCAGAAGAAAGGCTATTTCAAGGCCAACGTTCCTAGACATGACCTGGACATTCTGGATGCTCCTGGCAGGTCAACGTTCCTGATTCCTTGGACGATGCTTTTCAATTCGCCAAAAAAGCATGCCAATATCAATTTGCTTGTTGAGGAAGGCCCCCGGTATTCCCGTGGCAAGTTGAGCTTCACGGACGTGGAGTTGTTCCGTGTCCCTGACCAAGTTCTCGGTCCCGTGTTCGCCATGCAGGAAGGATCAATCTTTGATATTGAAAAGCTCCGCACGGGCATGGAGAACCTGAAGAAGCTTTATGGTGAATTCGGGTACATAGATTTCGTGGCAGAGCCGAGCTTCGAATTTAATGAACAAGAGCAAGAGCAGTCAATTGACCTGAACCTGGCGGTTGAGGAAGGCAAGCAGTTTTTTGTCCGCCGCATTGAATTTGATGGCAACAACACAACCCGTGACAAGGTCATCCGTCGCGAGTTGCTGCTGGATGAAGGCGACATGTTCAACACCCGCATCTGGGATGTCAGCATGCTTCGTCTGAACCAGCTGGGATACTTTGACCCGATCAGGACCGAAGGGCCTGAACTTGACACGGTTGTTACCCGCAACACCCGTGAAGGACTGGTTGACTTGACCTTGAAGGTCAAGGAGCGCGGTCGCAACATGATCAACCTCAATGGTGGTGTTTCCGGCTTTGCGGGCAGCTTCATCGGTTTCGGTTACTCGACCAACAATTTCCTTGGATTGGGCGAGACATTGTCCTTCAATGCCCAGCTAGGTAGCCGCGAGCGGGTACTGCAGTTTGGATACACGGAACCCTACCTTTTCGACAAACCCATCCAGGCCGGGTTCACGGTATTCTCGAGTCGCTTCAGCTTCAACCAGGCCCGGGAAGCTTCAATCTTTGCTGGTGCCAACCTGATCCCTCTGTTCGACCAGTTAGGGCGGGACAATATCCTGGACTATCGGCAAAATTCAGCGGGTTTTACAACTTTCCTGAGTTATCCCCTACGGCGTAGTTTTGCTCGTCTGAGCCTGACCTACAGTTTTCGCAGGTCAAACGTTGTAACGTTCAGTCAATCTGCTCGCAACCTGTTTACGTATCTCAACTTCGAAGGAGTTGCGGGTCCCAACTCACTCGAAGGCATCACCACCAGCCAGATCACACCAGGCTACTACTACAATACGGTCGACCACCCGATTACGCCATCCAAGGGCAAGAGCCTGTTTGCAAGCGTGGCAATTGCTGGGATTGGTGGAAATGCCAGATTCATACAGCCGACAGTCGAAGCCAAGTACTTCAAGCCGGCAGGATCACGACGCACGATTGCCATGCGTGGTCTTTTCTCGTTTCTGACGGGTTTTGGCGGCAGGGTGCCGCCGCCCTTCAACCGCTCTTTCATGGGAGGTGAGAATGATGTGCGCGGGTTCCAGATCTGGTCGATCAGTCCGATGGTCTGGATACCTGATTTCACGAACGTACCAATCTTGAATGACAACGGTACCAACCGCACCCAAATACAAGTCATAGACGGTGTTGAGGAGAGGGTTCCTATTACAACGGAAGTTCCCGTCTATCGGCTGAATTTCCCAGGTGGAGACTCACGTTTTGTTTACAACCTTGAGTACAGGATCAAGCTTTTTGGTCCAGTGGTGCTTGCTCCGTTTTTTGATATTGGCTTCAATCGTATCCTGGTCAAGAACCAGGTACGTCTGAACTCGGGTCGGGCTGAGGAACTCAATCGACGTTTCCCGCAGGCAGGCTTTTCTGAAAACATAGGAATTATTCCTGCTACGCAGAAAACACGCAGTTCGGCAGGTCTTGAGTTGCAGATCATGATGCCGGTTATCAATGCACCGTTCCGCTTTTACTGGGCTTACAACCCGCTGCGAGTCAATGAATATCTGAGGCCACCGATAGTCGCTGACCGTTCGCTATTCCCGAACAATAGTTCGTTTATTCAGGGAGTTGCGCCAGTTGGTACCCCACTGCCATTTTTCGAGAAGAAATCGACATTCAGGTTCACAATCAGCCGGACGTTCTAGTGTCGGGTTTGGCAGAAGGTCAGTACTGGGACTATTGCTGGCGAGCAATGAGTTGAGAATTACAGGTGGATCTTGGGATGACGTCTAGTCATCAGGGATGCTAAACTTGAACTGTCGCTAAGTGGCGGGGGTATAATCCTGAAGGTAATTAGATATGTACGGTATTGAGTTACGTAAATTTCGAGGAATAAGTATATTGCTTGCCGGTGCGATGGTTGCTGGAATGCTAGCAGGGAGTGCTGTAGCACAGACGAAAGTAGCTCTCATCAATGTGCAGGAAGCGATTTCCAGGACGGCCGAGGGGCAGAAACTGATCCGTGAGTTGCAGGAAAGGTACCAGCCTACACAGCAAGAACTGGCGGGCAAGAACAGCAAGCTCACCGAGATGCGTGACCAGTTGCAAAAGGGTGCGAATACGATGAGTGAGGAAGCGCGTCGTAACTTGACCAGAGACATCCAGAAAGTGGAATTGGAATTGAAACGTAGGATGGAAGATGCGCAGGGTGAATTCTCACAGGAACATAATCAGTTATTCAGCACTATAGGTTCGAAAATGATCACTGTCATCGACCGGTACTCGAAAGATAATGGCCTGCACATTGTGATGGACATCTCAAGTAACCAGAGTCTGGTATTGTATGCAGTTACCGAAATGAACATCACCAACCAGATCATTGAAACGTATGACGCTACGAATTCTGTAGCAGCCAGCGGCTCAACGACTGAATAGCTCTTCATCTGCCCATCTAGCCAGATGAGCTAAGGGGGGCTTTGACTTCAACAGATTTGAAGTACTGCCTGCATGGCAGCACTTCGGCGGGAAAAGGGTTTTGAGAGTAGGCGCTTGTCAGCGCATGCTCTCCATCAATGAATTATGCGTGAAAACTTAGGCAGGCGACCAAGTCGCTTTGGTAGGGGTTCCAACAAGAGAAGGAACTCACGGAAGCCCCGTTCCCAGAATGGTTCAGAAGGAAATCGAGAAGAAAGATACGTAAACGGGAACACATACCGGAGCCAAAACGGGAATCATGGTGAAGAGAGTGTCTGTATCAAGTGTGGACATCCAGCACAGGATGGCAAGTTATGCAGTTTTCACCGTCTACTCGTGAACACATTCCGCAAGGAATTACCCGAGCAGGACCCTCGCCGTAACCGTTTTTAATCAACAGGCTCAATCTACTTGTCGCGGCTGGTTTGGCAGTTGTGTGAGTCCTGCATCCCAAACATGATCAGTCTTGCGGAAGCATCTGCGGAATAAAGCGAAGATTTTTGGAAGAATAGGACTGTAATGACGGGTGAGTCAACCTGTCGTGGTTGCCTCACTGCACTACAGTCTTTGCGGGATATTCAGGTGCCTCGTAGAAATCCTCATTGATTTCCACGCCCAGTCCTGGTTCATTTGAGACGCTGTAAGTCCCGTCAGCAAACTCATACCCCTTGATTACAAGTGCGGGACAGGTCGAGCGGTCATCCTCAGCGGCAATCACATGTTTTTGTGTCTTTGCCAGGTGCAATGACATCAGGAATCCTAACTGTGATCCCCAGTTATGAGGAACGGAGTGGGCATTGTGCTCTCCCGCCATCCTTGCCAGTTTCAGACCTTCGATAACCCCTCCTGTGCGTATATCCAGTTGCAGCACGTCAAAAAGGCGCTTGGGTGTGAGATAAGGCAGGAATTGTTCGGCACTGCGCATATTCTCCCCATCAGCGATCCATGTAGTGATCCCTTCCTGCTGCAGATAGTTGCTGAGCTTTTCATATTCTTCAATGCTTTCTGGAAAGAGTTCTTCGAACCAGTACAGTTGCTGTAGCTTCGTTTTATTGATAAATGTCAGGGATGCATCGAAGTCCCCTACGTAGCCGTTGTTTGCATCCACAAGAATATTGACATGTTTCCCGACAGCACTGCGGACAGCCTGGATGACTTCTATATCACGCTGCAGGCCAGAATCACGATGCATCCATTTGCTGCCACGTCCGATCTTCAACTTTATTCCCCGGTATCCTTTCCCTACTGCTTCAGTGGCTTCGTCAACAACTGCCTGCACACCTCTGTTACGAAACCACAAGTCACTGAAATACAGTGTGCCGTCATAGACATCAATGCGTTCACGCTCGGCTTCCCCAAAAAGCTTCCAGCATGGCATGTCACGCAGCTTCCCAATCAGGTCGCACAACGGCCCGTCAAGGTGCTTGTGTGCTTCAAGGAGTTTACTGAACTTTGGAGCACGCCCTGCGATGTAGCCATCACGGAACTCGTAGAGTGATTCCGGGTTGACGCCGATCAGGTTTCGCAAGTCTTGCAGGAAAGCAGTATCCGGTTTCCCGTAAGTCATCACACCTGATCCTGCAACATCCTGGTCAGTGAACAGGCGGATGAGGGTATTTGAGTAGGAAGTGCCCTTTGGAGCATTGTCGTAGGAATTCATCGCCACAAACTTGTGGAAGTTGCCACCAATTGTAGAAACCTCGATGCGGGTAATTTTTGCCGGAGTTGGTGCGGCACGTAATTGATTGATTGTTACTGCTGTAGTTGCCAGAAAAGAGCGTCTCGTCACGCTGATAGTATATTCCCCTTGTGCGATCATTGGGTTGCAATGACCTGGAGCGAAGCAGCCACAATGGAGGTGAAGGGAACCCTTCTAATTTGCAACAACAGGAAACGATCTGGATTGCTTTTACAAAGCAAGCTTTCAGATTGTCAAAACAGTGTTTGCTTGCGAGAATTAGGTTGGTATGTCGAAGTTTGGATGGCTTGAGTACTTGGCATTATTTGTCTGTCTTCCATTACTGATTGTTCTGTGTTACACAAACTGGCGGCTTTTGCAGAACGTGAAGGTCCTGGATCACGCTGTCCTTGAATCCAGGCAGACTGAAATACGCTTGTGGGCCAGGGTCCGTGATTCCCTTGGGCGGGAAGAATTGAGTCTCAAGGCTCTTCAGGAGTTGACGCAGCAGCGCGACAAGGCTTTTACCCAAGTTGAAATGATGCGTCAGCAGGCCGAGCAGGCATTTGATGAAGCCAAGCGTCAGTCCGAGATTGCAGAACGACTCAGACAGCAGCGAAGCAAGGAACTGGGTCTCATGAAAGATGCCCTTGGGCGAATTGCTGAAACGGATCGCACGCCGATGGGCGTCCTTGTGCGGCTTGGCGAGGACGCTTTCCTGTTCGATTTTGACAAGTCGGACCTCGGTCCGGAAAACCGTGAAATCCTGAGCAGGATTGCAGGGGTGTTGCTGGCCTCATACGGCTACAGCTTGTATGTTTATGGACACACAGATGATCAGGGTAATGCAGAGTACAACATGGGACTATCCGAACGAAGGGCTCAATCAGTCAAGGATTACTTGGTTAGGGTAGGTATCCCCGAGGAGATCATTGAATCCAAAGGATTTGGGCTGACCAGCCCTCGCCTGAATGGTACTTCGAACGAAGTTCGTCGGAAGAACCGTCGAGTTGAAATCGGTGTTGTGGACACGGTTGTGGAATATCAACAGGAAGTGGTTGCAACCAACTAGTGTTCTGTATCAGAAGTTCTTGACCAGTGCATGTTGATTCTGGTACCGTCAGCCTAAGGAGGGAGGCGACGATGCCGAATCATCACACGAGAGGGGTTCCCGAGGTTTCGGAGGATGATCGGAAGGAACTGCAACGCTGGTTGCGGCGCCGGAAGACAGCCCAGTCGCTGGCCCTGCGGGCGCGCATTATTTTGGAGAGCGCCACAGGCAGGAGTGATCAGGCCGTAGCGGGTAAGCTGAACACGACACGGGCGACGGTCGGCAAGTGGAGGAGGCGGTTCTTGGAGAAGGGCTGCGATGGCTTGCTGGACGAGCCGCGGCCTGGGACGCCGCGCTCGGTCGGGGACGACGATGTGGAGGACGTGGTGATCCGGACGCTCGAGACCAAGCCGCGGGGAGCCACGCAGTGGAGCACGCGGTCGATGGCCAAGGCGTGCGGGCTAAGCTCGGCGACGGTGAGCCGCATCTGGCGGGCCTTTGCCCTGCAGCCGCAGCGCAGCGAGACGTTCAAGCTGTCGCGAGATCCCCTGTTCATCGAGAAAGTGCGCGATGTCGTCGGACTGTACATGCACCCGCCTGAGAAGGCCGTGGTGCTGTGCGTGGACGAGAAGGCGCAGATCCAGGCGCTTGACCGCACCCAGCCCTGGCTGCCGATGCGCCCCGGATCGCCGGAGAAGCGGATGCACGACTACAAGAGGAACGGGACCACTTCGCTGTTCGCGGCCCTTGACACGGCCACGGGCGAGGTGATCGGCAAGTGCTTCCGGAAGTACCGCTCGGTGGAGTTCAAGAAGTTCCTCGCCATCATCGACAAGCGAGTTCCGCCGGAACTCGACATCCACCTCGTGCTGGACAACTACGGCACGCACAAGACCGCGATGATCCACAACTGGCTAGCGCGTCGCTCGCGATACCACCTGCATTTCACGCCCACGAGCGCCTCGTGGCTCAATCAAGTGGAACGCTGGTTCGTGGAAATCACGCGGCAGCAGATTCGGCGCGGCACCCATCGCAGCACGCAGGCGCTGGAAAAGGCGATCCGCGAGTACCTGGATGTCTACAACGAGGACCCTCAGCCGTTCGTGTGGACGAAAACCGCTGACGACATCCTAGAATCGCTCAAGAGTTACTGCATATGAACTTCCGAGACAGTACACTAGAAAACCGTTGCCTGAGATTGGTGGCACTCCAGGATGTACCGTGGAGTACTGATCGAATCGTATGACATCATTTCAGCCTGAAATAACTGGTGACAGTTTTGAGATTGTTACTGAAATTCGCTTTAGCGATGCCCTGTCAGGGTCGTTGTCCCAGTTCTTGAAGCGTGCCAGGTATGGACTGCTGATTTATGGATTACTGTTTGCTGGCCTGGCAGTTGCGGCGCAACTTATTGCCAGCAACACACTGGCTGTTATAGCACTTGGACTATTACTGGCAGGACTGAGTCCCATGGTCCTCACAGCAGGGCTGATCATCCGGGATCAACGCAAATCTGGCGGTTCGCATATAGAACAGCGTTACCATGTATGCCCAAGCGGAATTGAAGTATTTGCAGCGGGTAAAAACGGCTGGCATGCCTGGGAAGATCTCTGGGATGCCGAAGAGACCAGTCGAAGTTTCCTGATTTCTCCCTCTCCACAGGAGCAGTATGTCATTCCCAAGCGATGCTGTAGCGAATCTGTTATTAGGCGGGTGAGGGAGTACTTGCAGCAGACTCGCATCTTGATGGCTAGAGAGAGCTAGCAGGATCCGAGTTCGTCCAGTCCATAATCCGTCGCCGCAGGAAATCCAAAGCAGTCTGTACGGACATGGTCCTGACACGGTGTCGACCACCGGTAAACTGCTGGCGATGTACTTGCACGCCGTGTTGGCTGGCAATTCCAAAATAAACAGTGCCTACCGGATCATGCGCAGTTCCGCCCGCAGGACCGGCAAAGCCTGTTGTTGACACTCCCACGGCAGGCTCGCCCATGGTTTTCACAGCTTGCTCACGTGCTGCAGCAGCCATTGCAGCGGCAACAGGTAGGCTGACGGCACCTTGCTCATGCAAGGTTTTCTCATCAATACCGAGCCATTGTGATTTTGCAGACTCGCAATAACTCACGAATCCGCCTGCAAAAAACTCCGAACTGCCAGGCAATTCTGTCAACTTGCTTGCCAGTAACCCGCCGGTACAACTCTCTGCGATGGCTAGCTTCCAGCCATGTTTCAAGAGCAGTCTTGCAACAGTCTGCTCAAGTGAATCCCCATTCAGTGAGTAAACGGCGTCCCCCAGGGAAGTATGGATTTTCTCGCCGAGGGTTGCGCAGATCCTGCGAGCCTCAGTTTCCTTTTTTGCTGTTGCCCGCAAGTGAATCTGGATGTCACCAGGTGAGGAGAGGATGGTTGTTGCGATGTTGGATTCTCTGGAGTATATCGGTGCGATGATCTGCTCCAGATCCGATTCGCCGATCCCAGCAACTCGCAGCATCATCGTGTAATAACTCTGTGAGGGAGCATGAGGTGCCAGTTTGGGTAGGCAGGTGTTTTCGAAGAGGGGTTTTAGTTCATGCGGCGGACCAGGTAGCAGGATCAGGATGCCGTCGTCGTCCTCTAGCCATTGACCGGGTGCTGTACCGTGAGGGTTGTCCAGGATTTCTGCCCCCTCAAGGATGTAGCCTTGCCTCTTGTTGACATCTGCCATCGGTCGATTCATTTTCCTGAATCGCTCCTGAATCAGTTTCACAAAGGCCTCGTGATAAACCAACTGCAACCCGGTTGCATCCGCAACAGCTTCGCGAGTCAAATCATCCAGTGTTGGACCCAAACCTCCTGAGAGGATAACTAGCTCCGCATGAGTGCGAGAGTGCCGAATTTCGCGCTCCAATTGCTTTCGATCATCACCGATGACGCACTTGCGGATGACTGAAATGCCATAGTCATTCAACCGGTGGGTTAGGAACAGTGAGTTGGTGTCAAGTTTTTCGGGAGTCAGCAGTTCAGATCCTACGGCAATGATTTCAGCTTGCATTTGGTGGCCTGTTATTCGCAAGGCTTACCTGGCAGAGAAACGGTAGCTTGATCGTGCTCAACCCGGGTCGGCAATGTGGTAAGCACAGCTGGAGGTTGTAACGATGATGTCTTGCTCCTGGGTAAATGCCAGACCCACAATACCTATGCCTGAGACTATATGCTCGACCTTTTCATCATCCAGCAAGCGGAAGATGCCATACTGCCCTCGATAGGATGCACACAGATGCAGCCTGTTTTTCTTATCTATGGCAATGCCTTGTGGTCGACCAAAGCCACGACGGAAGATGCTCACTTCACCATGGGGGTTAATGACGTGGACACTATTGTAACTTGAAGTTGTAGGGCTTGAGGCATATAGCGATCCGTTCTCATGCATGGCCAAATGGTAGGCTGCAACGGAAGGTTCGAGGGTCGCAAAAACAAAAATATCACGGCTGGAATTGATCTTGAATATGGTCCCCGTGCGGTCCCCGACATAGACATTTCTGTCCTTGTCAATGGCAAGGCCAGTAGCAACACCCATGCCTTCTGCGAATACATCCATCTTGCCATCCGGTGTGACGCAGTAAATCATTCCATTGTTTCGAGAGGAAACCAGCAGATTGCCATCTGGATGTACCAACAGTCCTGTTGCATTGGTGATCCCCGTGAGAAAGGGTTCCACTTGCCCTGCATTGTCAATCTTGTAGACCGACACGTGTGTTTTTTTACCACGTGGGCCACTATAGGTCGTGAAGATGTTGCCCTTTGCATCTATCACTGGATTTGCTACGGCATGGATGTTGTTGGCCAGCAGCTTACCCAACGAAAAACTATGCTTTGCCCGGCAGCCTTTTCCTGCTACGACCTGCAGGTTGTTGTCCGTTGTTTCGTCAGGAATGCTGACTACCAGACGGTTACTTGTACCGATAACCACTCGGCCAGCGACTGATCCGAAGTGCACTTCAGGTTGCACACCGAGTTCTGCCACCATTCTTTGGCCTCGTACTTCCAGGAGGCCACCTGGAATGGCTGCTGGCGGAAAAATGCTTTGAATACGGGTTTTTTCAGGAGTGCTATTTGCAGGCATTAACTGGTTGTGTCAGGATGTACTCCAGCGTAAGAGGAGCACTCCAATCATAGCGCAAGCCCCTGCAACCACGTCATCTGCGACAACCCCGATTCCACCACGAAAAGCCTCTACACGACGGATTCCGAAAGGCTTGGCAATGTCAAAGATCCGGAATAGAACTATGGCGACAATCCACTGCGCCCATGAGTCCGTTGCAGCCGGAGCCAAAGCAATCCACTGTCCTACAACTTCGTCAATGACAACATTCGCAGGATCTCGTGCTTGCATCATTTCGGATGCGGTTTCGGCCGACCAGACAGCAATTGGTAAAAGGACCATGGCAGCAACCAGGAAGATCCAGGAAGAAACATTGAACTTGTGCACCACGGTCCAGGCAATCCCCCACGCAACAAGGGAGCCAGCTGTCCCTGGTGCTCCAGGGATATACCCGCTGTAAAACCAGGTCGCCAGCATTATTGCCAGTTTCTGCTTAATCATCGGTAGAGTCCTTGCCGGGTTGGGTGCCTTGCAAAAAGTCTTCTTCCAATTCACTAAGGGGTTGGGAAATCGAATAAGTCCCGGTTGTCCAGTTGGCAAGGTCCTGTGTGCGACAACGTTCGCTACAAAACGGATAATAACGACTCTTCAGGCTGGCAGGCCTGTTGCAGATCGGACAATTCTTGAGCGCGTCTCTCATGAAACTCGAGATTCAGATTGCTGTTGCTGAACTACTGAAGTATATGCAGGGCGTTGCTATGCAAGTGTGCTGGAGTTGTGATTTCTTCAAGTTCCCCGAAAAGGTCATAATCGCTGGAACTGGTGATCTTGACCATACCTATATCCCCGATTGCGGGGGTCGAGCCGTCTGGAAATCGAGTCAGGTAGGTCTTGCCGTCAATCCCTTCAGCCTGGGTTTGCAAGCGTCCCTCCCAAAGCAGGTCCGTCTCCTGTGATGGCCCGGACACAATCAATGGCAGCCGTTGTCCAACAAGTTCTCTTTTATGCTTTTTCGAAACCTTACGTTGCAGTGCCATCAAACGTCGCTGACGATTATAAATCGTGCGCTTGTCAATCTTGCAATCCAGGTGGTAGCTGGCACTGTTCTCGTCATCGGAATAGCGGAAGCACCCGAGGTGGTCAAACTTTGCAGCTTCAATGAATTGGCACAGCTGATCGAAATCGGATTCGGTTTCGCCTGGGAATCCAACGATGAAACTACTGCGAATAGCCACTCCTGGGACGATTCGTCGAATACGCTCGATCATTTTCAGGAAGATATCCCCGGTGGCACCGCGTTTCATGCGACGCAGTACATCGGCGCTGGCATGCTGTAGCGGAATATCCAGGTAACTGCAAAGTGACTCATGTTGCGCAATGGTTTCAAGCAAGTGGTTAGTTACCCGATTCGGATATGCATACAGCACGCGGATCCAACCAGCATTCTCCAGGGTTGCCAGGCGCTCCAGCAAACTGGGTAGCCCGTCTGTGATACCCAGGTCTGCTCCGTATGCTGTTGTGTCCTGTCCGATAAGATTCAGTTCCTGGATACCTTGCGCAAACAGTTTTTCTGCTTCCTGTACCACTGATTCGAAGCGACGACTGCGGAAGTTTCCGCGGAATTGCGGAATGATGCAAAACGTGCAGGGATGGTCACAACCTTCATTGATCTTGATGTAGGTATAGTGCCCTGGTGTCGACAGCCTGCGTGGTGTCAGGTCATGGTAGAGGTAAGGTTCCCCGTTGCTTTGAATGGCACCACCTTCACAGTGGCTCACGATGGTTTCAAGCTCATTCGTCCCGAGCACAGCATCGACTTCCGGGATCTGCTCACGCAATTCGTGACGGTAACGTTCAACCAGGCAACCAGCCACAACCAGCTTTCTGGCGCGACCGGTCTTCTTGTATTCAGCAGTTTCGAGGATTGTATTGATCGATTCCTGCTTGGCGGGTTCGATAAAACTGCACGTGTTAACCACTAACGCTTCAGCCTCTGTGGGATTGGTAGTCAAGTGGTGCCCCCGAGCTTCCAGCAAGCCCATCATGACTTCGCTGTCCACAAGGTTTTTGGGGCATCCCAAGCTGATAAAGCCAATTTTCATAGTGGATTCACACAACCGTTCACGGCTGGCAGTGCCGACAGTAGCTTGAAAAGCAACGGTAGTTTGCCTCTTTATGTTAGTACTTGCAACTCAGTACTGTACGTTTCCAGTCATATTTCCGTTACAATGCATACACTGCTGCAGGCGGTGGACTACAATCAATCGCTCATGCGTGTCGCAATCGGGGCAGACCATGCTGGCTTTGAGCTGAAACAGGCTCTGGTCAGACAACTTGTCGCAGAAGGTCATGAACTGCTTGATGTTGGAGCAGTCACTTTCAACTCCAGGGACGATTATGTCGACTTTGCTCTGGCAGCTTCTGAGAAGGTCAGGCAAGGTGAGGCAGAGCGGGGCATTCTGGTCTGTGGCAGCGGAGTTGGTTCAAGTGTTGCTGCGAACAAGCTTAAAGGTATACGAGCCTGCATCTGCCATGACACTTACTCTGCCCGTCAGGGTGTGGAACATGACGATTTGAATGTCTTATGCCTTGGTGGTCGAGTAGTCGGCACCCACCTGGCAGGTGAAGTAGTACGGGCATTTCTGGCAGCCCGGTATACTGCAGATGAACGACATGAACGGCGTCTGGAGAAAGTACGTGAGGCAGAGCTGAAGGGCTGAACCCTTTTCCGTGGAATATCTGCAAAGCCTCCTTTACTGGATCTCCAGTGCCTTTTTACTACCTGCGCTGCTGGCAATTCTTTGTCTGTTTGTCTACGCAATTTACCTGGCAGGTGGCGTGGTTGCTGAATCCCTTGATCGCAGGGAAAACAAGGAAACACTACGGGAATTTCATCAATCGGAACCTACCAGGGAGCGCTTCCTGAACATGGAATGGAAGCTTACTCTGGGGAGATTTGCCAATGCAATTACCTCACAACCAAAGCAGCTGGACAAGGCAGTGGCAGATCTTGAGAATGACCTGCGCAAGAGGGTGGAAGGCTTTTCCGTGTTGTCACGCACAGCTCCCATGTTGGGTCTGATTGGTACCCTGATCCCCCTGCAGCCGGCATTGGCCGGACTGGCAGCCGGAGACATGCAGTCCATGGCTGCAAACCTGCTGATTGGGTTTACGACAACAGTGCTGGGATTGATAGTTGGCGGGGCTTCCTTTGCACTCAGTGTTCTGGTGCGCAACTGGTGCCGTCAGGACCTGACTGAGATTCACTATCTCCTGGATGCCTGGTCCAGCGAGCCACAGAAAAAAAACAAGGCCTGACAACAGGTGGCAGGACTTTTCATGAAGAGAAAAGATTGGATGCAGCGTGCTGGTACAGCACTGGGTGAGATAGAAGACAGTGATCCACTCGGTGGGTTGGTGAATCTTTTTGATGCCAGCATGGTGCTCGTTGTCGCACTGATTCTGGCACTTTCAGGTAGCGTTGGACTGGCCGAGTTTGCAGCTCGAATGAGCATGCAAGATATCACCATCGTCACGAATCCAGGACGCCCTGATATGGAACTGATCGTGAAGCGGGGTAAAAAGATTGAGCGGTTGCGAGCCAGCGAGGAAATTGGTGCAGGGCGCGGTGAGCGGCTGGGTATAGCGTATCGACTGGAAAACGGGGAAGTGATCTATGTCCCCGAGCCGGAATAGCCTGATGGCAATGCTAATCTGAAGCAATCGAGGTTATCCCGCTTGCAGCCGTTAGCAATAGGCAGTGCAACCGATGAACTGCAGGCAATTGAAGACCAGTGGGGTGCTCATAACTACCAGCCCCTCTCTGTGGTCGTTGAGCGTGCAGAAGGCCCTTGGGTCTATGACGTCGAAGGTGAGCGCTACCTGGATTGCCTGAGTTCCTACTCGGCACTCAATCAGGGCCATTGTCATCCCAGGCTGTTGGCTGTCCTGATGCAACAGGCCAGCAAGGTGACGCTGACATCGCGCGCTTTCCGCAACGATCAGTTGCCTCATCTATGCCGTGAGCTGGCTCAATACTGCGGCATGGAAATGATTTTGCCGATGAACTCCGGTGCAGAGGCAGTCGAGACAGCCATCAAGGCTGCCAGACGTTGGGGCTACATGCGCAAGGGCATTGCTACAGATCAAGCTGAGGTCATTGTTTGCAACAACAACTTCCATGGCCGGACAACCACGATTATCGGATTTTCATCAGATCCTGAAAGCAGAAAATGCTTTGGTCCGTTTACTCCAGGATTCCTCACCATTCCCTTTGGCGATGTGACCGCACTGGAAGCGGCCGTTACACCGCAGACCTGTGCATTCCTGGTCGAGCCGATTCAGTGTGAAGCCGGGATTCTGTTTCCCTCGGCTGGATATCTTGCTGCGGCTGCCGAGGTTTGCCGCAAAAACAATGTACTGCTGATAGCTGATGAAATTCAGACCGGGTTGGGTCGTACAGGCAAACGGTTTGCCTGTGAGCATGAGAATGTAATACCGGATGTTTATGTTCTGGGCAAAGCACTCTCAGGCGGGTTCTATCCGATTTCTGCAGTGGTCTCGAGAGCAGGAGTTCTGGACGTATTTGATCCAGGCAGCCATGGTTCGACTTATGGCGGCAACCCCCTTGCTTGTGCTGTTGCCAGGGAATCGTTGCGGGTGATTGAAGAGGAACATCTTACAGCACGCTCGAAAGATCTGGGAGCCTGGTTCCTTAAGGAACTGCAACAGATCTCGCACCCTGACATTCAGGAAATTCGGGGCCTTGGATTACTCATCGGTATCGAACTGAAACTTCCGGCCAGGCAGTACTGCGAGAGGTTGCAGGAACTGAATATACTCTGCAAGGAAACTCACGAAAACGTGATTCGCCTGGCACCGCCACTGGTCATCCAGCACCATGAACTGGAGTGGGCACTCGGGCAACTGAAAACCGTATTTGCCAACTGAGTGCTCAGGTTGAGCAGCGGTTGGCTCAGTTCAAATACTGCTCAAGATCTGGATGCAGCAGTGCATCTATCTCGGGTGCATCTATATTCTCAAGTGAAACAACCCGGGTTGCGGTATCAATGCGCTTTGGCGGGTTCTCGCCTCGAATAGCAGAGGCTACTGTCTTCACAGCCTGGTAACCGATCTGGAAAGGATCCTGGACTACCACTGCGCGAGTGATTCCATCCCGGATATCTTTCTCGATTGTTACCGTCGAATCGAAACCAACCAGCTTGATGCTTTCATGCATCATGCGGCTTCGTAATGCCTTGGCAGCGCCAATAGTGGCTGGTTCGGCTGAAGCAAACATGCCATCCAGGTTTGGATTTGCTGTCAGCATGTTTTCAGAGACCGAGAGGGCGAGTGCTCGGTCCGAGCGGCAGTACTTGAAGTCCACTATTTTGATATCCGGGTACTCCTTGCCAACTGTAGCTTCGAAGCCGGCCTCCCGTTGCATTGTTGACGATGCACCCGGTGTCATTTTCACTATGATGATCCTCCCTTTTTGATCAAGCATCTTGGCCAGGGTATGGGCTGCCAGTACTCCGGCCTCGTAGTTATTGGTCGAAACGAATGAAACGTATTCTTCGGTATTGATACCCGAATCAAAGATCGTCAGTGGAATGCCTTCCCGGGCAGCACGCTCGACTACACCGACTAGGGAAGTAGCCTCTGTTGGTGCGAGTACGATGCCATCAACACGTGAGTTGATCATGGCATCGACGATTTCAATCTGCCGGGAGTAGTCTGTCTCCGCTGGCGGGCCCTTCCACTCAATCTCCACATCGAGTTCCTGTCCTGCAGCAATGGCTCCTGCATGTACTGTTTGCCAGAACACGTGAGCCACTGCTTTAGGAATGACACCAATGCGCACTTTGGTGGAGCGGTCGCAGGATGTGCTGGCCGTCAGGCTCAGGACCAGTGCTACCAGGAGTAGTCGATTCGGGTTGTTCATACGGGATTCCTTGTCTTACCTTATGGTACTTTCTGCATGGATTACTCAGCCTTGGGCGCAAGGGTCTGGTTGCCGGTTAAATCTGTATTCTTGTTGCAGGCAGAAGCATTAACGCGCAGATTCTCTTAGTAGCCGCACTGCATCCTTGATTACAGGATCGCGTCGAAGTTCGACTTCATCACCGGTTTCCACTCCTACAGCCAGATTCAGGACTTCCTGCTTCAGCCTGGAGCGGATGAATTCCAGTGTCGAGGACCATTCAGACAGTGCAGGGCGGATGCGACGTTCTGACAAGAACAACTGGAAGTCATCCAGCATGCTGTTGGTGGGTTCAAAGGAACGGTTGATTCCGTTGTTCCGACCAATGTAGTCCCTGGCAAATTCAAGAAAAGAGTTGCTGGTCAGCAGGATACTCTCCAGTTCTGAAAACTGTAAAGGTCTGGCCACCAGATCGGGCACGATCCCTCCTTGTAAATCGTATTGTTCATCCTGTTCCCTACAAGGAGCCAGTTGGAACTGACCGCATGAGTTGGGCCATCGCTGGATGGTGCGTTCATTAGGTGTCTGATAGTAGGCTGTTGTCAGTGCCAGGGCTGTATTAGCACTAAGTTCAAAGACGCTCTGAATCAGGCCCTTGCCAAAACTGCGTTGCCCCAGGACCTGGGCTCTGTTGTGATCCTGGAGGGCTCCTGCAAAAAGTTCAGCTGCACTTGATGTGCGGTTGTCGATCAAAATGCAGAGTGGAATGTGGTAAGGCTCAAATCCTGCAGGAACAAGTAGCTCTTCCTTCGTTCCGGAGCGTCCCTGGATCCACAGGATGCGTTCCCTGGCTTCAAGAAAAAACGATGCAGCCTGTATGGCAACTTCAACAATCCCACCAGGATTACCGCGAAGATCAAGCACCAGTCCTTTTAGCTCATCACTACCCATATTCTCGATAGCCTGATGCAACTCCCTGGCGGTATCGGCTTCGAAATTGATGATCTTGATGTAGCCGAAACCAGGCTCCAGTTCAAACTGTCTCGAAACGCTGGGATCAGCCATTTCGGCAGGAATCAGTGTCATCTTCAGAAGCTTCAGGAAATTGGGACGTTTCACCATTAACTGTGCCTGTGTTTGACGGGCACTCCCCAGTAATGGAAGCAACTGCTCAACAGGAAGATTTGCCAATGGGTAACCATTGAGGATCAGGATCTCGTCCCCGGGAGCAATCCCCGCTCGTGCGGACGGGCTGCCAGGCAGTGTCTGCAGGACAATGACGCGACCGGGCAAGAGGTTGACGACACTGCCGAATCCTTTCTCTGTGGAGCGTTGCATTTCCTGCAAACTCTCAAGTTGCTGGGGATCAAGAAATGCCGAATGAGGATCCAGTGTCCTCAACATGGCAGGGAGTGCACCTTGATAGATTGCCGAGTCTGTCTCAAATGGCTCAGCGAGTCGTTGATGGATCAGGTTAAAGGTCTCAAGAAAACGCCGTGTCTCTTGCTCCAGTACATTCGTTTCCTGTGCTAAAGAGGAAACCTGCCCGAATATTGCAAGTATCAGATGCAGTGCAACCGGACCCATGATGAAGGTCATCCAGCGTGCTTTATTGATCTTCCATCTGTCTGAACAGAACACGACTTGCCTGACTGCTTGGGTTCGTGCCAATCGGGCTAGCTGCCAGCGCACGATCTCCAGATCTTCATGTTCGCACTGCAATGACTTACAGGGTAATTCTGCTAGTTAATTGCCACTCCAAAGAGCAATGTTAACTACTGTCTGGACTGCCAGTCTGATGATGGTCTTGAATACAAAAAAGCAACCAAAAAGCAGCATCCTGCGTCAAATCATACATAGTGGTAAGTGTGTAGAAAGTGAGGTGTATTTGAAGGTGCTGGGAAAAGTTGATTTTGAAGAAACCCTTGATCAGGTGATCCACAACAAGAAAGATGAAGGAGTTGTTATCTGGCAGGACGTACCGCATGACTCCCAGTTGAGGCAGGAAGCATCTGCCCCAGAGGACAATGTGCGTCTTTACTTGTCTGAAATGGGTCTTGTCACCCTGTTGGACAAGGCAGGTGAAGTGCGTCTTGCAAAGCAGATGGAGCGAGGACAGAAACGCATGCGGCAGGTTCTCTCGCGCAACCCCTGGCTCTGGAATAAGTTACTTGATCTGCGCACGGAGTTGATGGCAACGCCGAAGGCAGCGCATCTATATGTACGCGGCATTGCTGGAGGGGACCATGAGCTCTCTCAAAAGCTGGTCAGGAGTCTGAGAGTGCGGCTGGCACGGGTCAGCAGGCAGATCGACGAGGTTGCTGCTGCCAAGGCAATATTCAGTAAGACGGGAGTATTGAACAAGAAGGCACGGCGTAGCAGTCAGTGGAATCTGAACCGCAAGCTGGTCCTGCTCTCGAAAGGGATCTGCAAACTGCCTATCAGTTCCGATATATGGAGCGATTATGTTGCCAGGTTCATGGCGGATGCGACCAGCCTGGTAGGAGACAGCAAACTCGGACTGGACTGGATGCCGCTTGATGCCAGGACTGTCAGTCACCAGGTCAAGATGCTCGACATTAGCAGGAAAGATGTTGAATCTGCCAAGCGTGCTCTGGTTGAGGCGAACTTGCGTCTGGTGGTATCGATCGCAAAGAAATTTGTCAACCGTGGATTGCACTTGCTGGACTTGATTCAGGAAGGCAACATCGGATTGGCCCGTGCGGTTGAGAAGTTCGATTATCACCGTGGTTTCAAGTTTTCGACTTATGCAACCTGGTGGATCAGGCAAGCCATCATGCGGGCTTTGGCTGACCAGTCCCGTACTGTTCGTGTTCCTGTGCACATGAGTGAGCAACTCAACAAGTTCCACAGGGCTGTAAGTGCACTGGAGAAGGAGTTCGGTTATCCGCCCTCTGACGAACAGATTGCAGATTTCATGGAAACCACTTCGAACAAGGTCGAGAATCTTCGCCTGATCGGATTGACGCCTGTATCCCTTGAGACGCGTGTTGGCGGGGACGGGGAATCGGTACTGGAGGACCTGCTTGAGGACAAGGGCTCACCATCTCCAGTTCAGGACCTGATGGATGGAGAACTTGAGTGCTGCACATCCAAGATTCTGGATTCACTTCCAGAGTTTGAACGTGAGGTGTTGAAGTTGCGTTTCGGGATTGGCTATGACCGGGAGCATACCCTGCAGGAGATTGGCAAACGGTTCAAACTGACCCGGGAACGTATTCGCCAGATCGAGATCAAGGCCATGGGGTCTTTGAGGGACCCGGTCGTGGCAAACAAGCTTAAAAACTTGCTTTCCAACTAATCTCACTGCTTTCCGATAGGAGCTTGAAGTCGTGATCGGAATACCACTCCGAGCAGTAACGGGCAGGTGGCATCTGTCGCCTGTCCTTGTGTTACTCTCAGGAACACCAAGGAGAGGCAAGCAGTGGTGTTTTCAGCAAAAGTCCGGCTCTTCAATTTGTTGCTCGTACTGTGTCTGCTAGGTCTGATACCCCTGATACAGGCATTTCAGTTCTTTGGCGGATTTCGGGGCTACGATCAGAACCCTCGTGCCTGGGATTTTGACCCTGACCCACGCGCGGAATTTCAGTTTGTCCGCTATGCCTACGGTTCCGGTAATGAATACAGCCGCAGGGGGCGTGGTGGCTGGCGCACTGATTATCCTGATGCCGAGTACCACCTGACAAACGGGATCAATCGTCTGACGATGATTGATACTGCTTACGGTGGGAAGTATCTCGATCCGATGGATGACGAGCTATTTGAATACCCATGGCTTTACGCTGTAGAAGTTGGGCGTTGGCAGCTGGCAGATCATGAAGCCGAGCGAATGCGGGAGTATCTCTTGCGTGGTGGCTTTCTGATGGTGGATGACTTCCATGGAGAGTATGAGTGGGCAATTTTTGTTTCCAGCATGCAACGAATCTTTCCAGACAAGCCAATCATCGAAATTCCGGAAAACGATCCAATTCTCCACACCCTTTATGATCTTGACCAGCGGACGCAGATTCCAGGCATCCAGTATGTGTGGTCAGGTTCAAGCTCTGAAAAAGGGGGCTATACGCCACATTGGCGAGGTATTTATGATTCCGAAGACCGCTTGATGGTTGCCATCAACTTCAACATGGATATGGGTGATGCATGGGAGCACGCCGATGCACCGGAGTATCCTGAAAACATGACGGCCCTTGCCTATCGTTTTGCGATCAATTACTTGATCTATGCAATGACTCACTGAGGGGTTGGCAGTGTTCGAGTTCCTGTTCAAGTATCCGGTTGCGGCTTACCGCAAAGGAGAAATCATGCTTGCATCCGGGTGGCCGATCTGGTTGTTGCTGTTACTGTCTTTGCTGGTAATCGGTGGTTTGAGATTCTACTTGCACCGTACCAGTCACCGCCTGCAGGGGGGAACTGTCTGGGGTATCTGGATCCTGCAATCCCTTGCTGCAATTCTGGTGCTTGTCCTGCTGTGGCAGCCTGCCTTGGCCGTCCAGTCTCTCAAGAACCGCCAGAATGCCATTGCAGTGCTTGTTGATACATCGCGCAGCATGTCGTTGCAAGTAGATGGCCAGTCACGTCTTGAGCAGGTCACCAATGCATTTTCCGGAGAAGTAATGGACTCCCTTGAGGAGAGGTTTCGTGTGCAGCTTTACGGGTTCTCTGGATTCCCTCAACGACTGGCTTCACTGCAACTGGAAAATATCCCGGAGCCAGGTAAAAGTAGTGGTATTGGAGAGTCGCTGTTGAGCGTTCTGCAGGAGTCGACAGCCGTGCCTCTTGGAGCTGTCCTGATTGCCAGTGACGGCGCAGATAATACCGGACGATTCGGTCGGGGTCTGATGGCAGAGATCGGCAAGTACAACATTCCCGTACACACGATAGGAGTCGGCAGGGAGCGAATTGAGGGAGACATTGAACTGTCCGATGTATCCGTTGCTGCCAAGTCTCTACCCCATTCCCGGATCAGTGCTCAGCTCACGCTACGTCACGACGGCAACAATGAGAAAACAACCCGAATTACAGTTCGTGATGACGAAACCATGCTAGCCAGCAAGCCTGTGACACTCCGCGCTGGAGAGCCTGTCAAAAGGGAGTGGGTCGATTTCGCCGCAGGGGATTCCGGCGTACGTAATCTGAGTTTCACTGTTGAACCACTTGCCGCAGAAGAAATTACAGGCAATAACAAGCAACTGCGTGTGATGGATATACCCCGTCGCAGGAGCAGGATTCTCTATGTCGAAGGGGAGCCACGTTGGCAATTCAAGTTCATGCGACGCGCAGTGCATGCCGATGCCAGTGTGCAACTTGTGACCATGTTGCGAACTTCGACGAATAAGTACTATCGCCAGAACGTCGATACCCCAGAGCAGTTGCAGCATGGCTTCCCTGATGATGGCGAGGAATTGTTTGAATATGATGCACTGATTATTGGGAGTCTTGAGGCAGCTTTCTTTACCCCGAAACAGCAGGTAGCAATCCGGGATTTTGTCAGTCGTCGTGGTGGCACATTGATGATGCTTGCAGGTCGCAACGGATTGGGTGCAGGGGGCTGGAATAACTCCGAAATTGTGGACGTCCTGCCAGCCCTGCTCGAGAGAGGTGAGAGTACTTTTATCCGTGAAAAAGTCAAGGCAGTGCTAACTGTCCAGGGGCGCAGTTCCCTGGTCACACGCCTCGATCCAGATCCTGAAACAAACGAATTGCTTTGGGCGGAAATGCCTGAACTGGCTGACTACCAGCGTGTGGGTGCTCTCAAACCCGGAGCAGTGCAGTTGATGAGCGTGCAAGTAGGTCGTGATCAGGTGCCTTTGCTGGTTCAGCAGAACTATGGTCGTGGTCGGGCAGTGATCTTTGCTACCGGGGGTACTTGGCGCTGGAAGATGCTCCTGCCCAGCACTGATATAAAGCACCATACATTTTGGAGGCAATTATTGCGTAGTCTGGTTGCTGATACGAGTGGCACGGTCCGTCTGTCCAGTGACCGCTCGAACTATTCTGACGAAGCACGGGTTGTGTTGCGTGCAGAAGTTCGGACAAAGGATTATGAGCACGCCAGTAACGCTCTGGTAAATGCTGTGATCACCCCCGAGAATGGTTCACCCCGCACCATCGAGTTGACTCCTTCTGCTGTCGAGATGGGAGTCTATGAGGCGGAAGTGGATGCACCGGAGCTTGGTATTTACCGGATCGAATCTACTGCACACCTTGGTGATGAACGCTTGGGTGCAGATACCTTACATGTACGACGTGAAGGAGACGTTGCAGAGTACTTTCACCCGGAGCAGAACCGCAGTCTTCTGACACGTTTGGCAAAGAATACGGGTGGCCGCTATTGGGAACTGGATGAACTGTCAGACCTTCATAACGAGATCCGCTTTTCTCAAGCAGGGATCACGGCTCGCGAAGTGCTGGATCTGTGGGATATGCCGGCCCTGTTTCTGTTGCTTCTAGCACTGCGTACTTCAGAGTGGTTACTTCGGCGAAAGCGGGGTGTAATTTGATCTACCGATGGATTAGTAGAAGGAGTGTTGTCAGTTTCTGTGTTGCCCTGTTTAGTGCCGGGTTGTTCACAACACAGATTTACGCTGCCGATACACATTTCGTGATCATTGAAGGGCTTGGTGGCATCCAGAAATACACGGATAGTTTTAGGGAACAGGTCGTCGAGTTGTTGCCGACTTGCCAGGATACAGCCGGGGATCAGTCCAGGGTGCATGTTTTGGCAGGACAGGATGCAACCGCACAGGCCATCCAGACTAGGTTTGAGGAATTGGCCCGCATCCTGAGGCCGGATGACTCGGTTGCTGTGTATCTGGTAGGGCATGGCTCTTATGATGGCCGTCGTTACAAGTTGAACATTCCTGGTCCTGATATCTCTGATCTTCAACTCAAACAGTGGATGAATAGCCTGCTTTCGTCCCGTCAACTGATCGTCAACACAACCAGTTCGAGTGGTGGTGCACTGGAATCCCTCAAGTCCCCGCGACGTATAGTCATCACGGCTACCAAGAATGGTCGTGAGAAAAATGCCACTGTGTTCGGGAAGTACTGGGCTGAGGCACTGGGCGCGCCTGCAGCCGACACGGACAAGAACGAGAGCATTTCTGCTATGGAAGCATTTCGTTATGCAGAAGACAGGGTCAGTTCCTACTACTCTGACAACAAGCAACTGGCTACGGAACATCCTCGCATTGAGGGCAAGCTGGCATCAAGCTTCGTGTTGGCCCGGCTGGGTTCGGTAGCAGAGATGGCAACAGACCCTGTTCTGAAGGCATTGTTGTCCCTGCGGGAAGCACTGGAGCGCGGTATCGGGGAACTCCGTCTACGGAAGGATGAGATGCCGCAAGAACAATACCTGGATGAATTACAGGAACTCCTGCTCGACCTGGCGGACATTCAGGAACGGATTGACCAAAGTAATCCTGCCAGCCTGGATGAAAAACCTGCGGGGGACCTTCCATGAGGTTCTCTATTGCCCAGCTTTGTGTTCTGGCTGTCTTTCTGCTAGTCGGCATGATCCCCACTATTTCTGCGCAGCGTGATGATAGCCGTGGCAAGCGCAGTGCTGAACTCCATCCCTGTGATCAACTCCAAGATACGGGCAAGCGACTGAATGCGGCGGACTGCTATCGAAATCTTTTGACACATGGCTCGCTGGCAACTCGTGCGGAAGCGTTCTGGATGCTGGGTGACCTGAAGTCCGCCAATGATAAGTTTCGAGAAGCTGTAGAGGCTGACCAGGATAATCCTGATTTACGGGTTCGCTGGGGCTACCTCTACAGCGCTTCCCACCAGCATCCGGAAGCGGGGAAACTTTTTGAGGAAGCACTGGCGCTGGATTCTGAACACATTCCTGCCCGCCTGGGTATGGCAAGTGTGATGCTAAACAGTTTTGATGGCAAAGCGGTTGAGATAGTCAAAAAGACCCTTGAGGATCAACCCAAACAGGTCGAAGCACATCTGTTGCTGGCTCGCATGTCCCTTGAGGAAGGCAATCATGAGGATGCCGAAAAATCACTTGAAAAAGCTCTTGAACAGGCCCATGAGTTGAAGGTGGCCCCACTGGAAGCGTACTCCTTGCTGGCCTCACTTGAAATGCTTCGTGGCAATCCAGACAACAAGTGGATCAACAAGGCTCTTTCCTACAATCCCAGTTACGGAGAGATCTATTCGGAGCAGGCACATTTCTACGTCATAACCCGGCGTTATCGTGAGGCGACTGGTCGCTTGCGACATGCTGTGCGCATTGATCCACAACTCTGGCAGGCTCATGCAGAACTCGGTGTCAATCTGATGCGGGGAGGGCATGACGAGGAAGGTCAGCGTCATCTCGAAATTGCCTATAACGGAGACCCTTACAACACAAAGACGGTCAATACCCTGCGTCTGATCGACAATTTTGACGATTTCCTGACTCACTCGAGCAGAGACAATGATCAACCCGGAGTCGAGACAAGAAAAAGCGAGAGTCCTTCAGAACCGGAATTGCTGGTCAAAATACACCGGGATGAGTCCGGCTACCTGCTTTCCTATGTGCAAGAACTTTCACAACGAGCCATCAAGGTCTTTACTGACAAGTACGGCTTTACCCTGGAACGCCCTGTCAGGGTTGAACTCTTTCCGAACCATGATGACTTTGCAGTACGGACCATGGCCATGCCTGGCATCGGCCTGCTGGGAGTAACATTTGGTTATGTCGTAGCCATGGACAGTCCCACGGCCCGGGAATCCGGTGCATTTCACTGGGGCACAACCCTGTGGCATGAACTTGCTCATGTCTTCACTCTTGAATCGACCAACCATCTCGTGCCTCGATGGTATTCGGAAGGTATTTCCATGTATGAAGAGTGGCTGGGTGACCCGCGTTGGGGCGAAAGCCTCTTCCCGGAATATATACAGGCATTCAAAGCTAAAAAACTTCTACCTGTAGCGGATCTGGATCGGGGTTTCATCCGTCCCCGTTACCCTGGCCAGGTTGGAATATCCTATTTGCAGGCTGGCTATATTTGTCAGTTCATTGCCAAACAGTGGGGCGAACATAAGCTTGTTGAGCTTCTCAACGCATTTGCAGAAAAAGTAACCACGGATGAAAACATCCACACGGTTCTCGAAGTTGCCCCAGAAGAGTTTGATCAACAATTTAACGAGTACATGAAAGAGTTCATGGGTCCGGCGCTTGAGGGACTCCCAAACTGGCAAAGCAACCTGAAAAAAGCATTGGAAGCTGCTGCAGAAAAAAACTGGCAGGCAGTTTTTGAGCCTGCCAACACGGCCAGGGAAGCATTCCCGCAACATGTTGGCAGTGGTAGTGCTTATGTACTGTTGTCCAAAGCCAGCGAGGAGACAGGAGACGAGACCGCTGCAATTGAACACTTGCTTGAGTATGAAATGCGTGGTGGTCGGCAACCAGAGACATTAAAGAAACTGGCATATTGGCTTGAAGAGAAGGGTCGAACTAAGCAGGCAATTCACACTTATGAAGGCTTGCTCTACAACCGGCCGCAGGATGAGGAACTACATACCAGGCTTGGCGAGTTGCTTCTCAAGATCGGGAAAGCAGAACAGGCCCGTCGTGAATTTCAGGCTGTACTGGCCCTGGACCCGCATGACCAGGCAATGGCACAGTACAACCTTGCCCGAGCTTACGTTAAGATAAACGACTTCGAAAAGGCACGCCTTCACGTGTTGCAGTCTCTCGAAAATGCGCCGACTTTCAGACCGGCACTGCGATTGCTGCTGGAAGTCAAAAGATAGGAAATTGAATGAACTCGCCGGTGATTACCGAACAGGACCCCGCTGCCATAGAAGAACTGGTCGAGTCCTTCAGATCTTCCATGAAGCGCATCCGTGAGCAGGTACAGCTGATCATAGTTGGCCAGGATGAAGTAATTGACAACTTGTTGATCACGCTTCTGATCGGAGGACATTGCCTGATCACAGGTATGCCCGGTACGGCTAAAACGTTGCTGGTTAGTACGCTGGCATCAGCCTTGGGACTGACTTTCAAACGTATCCAGTTCACACCGGACCTGATGCCTACAGACATTACTGGCACAGACATACTGGAAGAAGATGTCAGTACAGGGCGCCGTACCTGGACATTTGTGCAAGGTCCGCTCTTTACCAATGTCCTGCTTGCTGACGAGGTGAACCGTACACCACCCAAAACACAGGCAGCATTGCTGGAAGCAATGCAGGAGTTGTCTGTAACAGTGCGTGGGAACAGCTACATCTTGCAGCCTCCGTTCCTGGTACTGGCAACCCAGAACCCGATCGAGCTTGAAGGGACGTATCCCTTACCGGAAGCACAACTGGATCGTTTCCTGTTCAACGTGGTGCTGGATTACCTTTCAACGCAAGAGGAAGTAGAGGTTGTCAGCCGTAATACAGCGGGCACACCGCTCCCAAAGGTACAAGCTGTTACAACCTCCGAAGAAATCCTGCAGTTTCAATGGCTGGTTCGTCAAGTTCTAGTCGCAGATTCAGTCAGTGAGTATGCAGTCTCCCTGATCCGGGCAACACGGCCAGGAGATTCTGAAGCCCCTGAAATCGTAAAAAAATACATCAACTATGGGGCCAGTGTACGAGCTACTCAATTTCTGGTTCTAGCCGCCAAGGCACGTGCCTTGCTGGATGGCCGTTATCACGTGACTTATGAAGACCTGCAGACTCTGGCATTGCCAGTTCTCAGGCATCGTGTATTGACCAATTTCTACGCAGAGTCAGACAAGATGCCAGTTGACGACATTTTGCTGGAGATGATCCGTACCAAACCAGTCGAGGAAGAAAGCTGATTCCTGGCTGCGGGGCAAGTGGATGAAGCAACTCATGGCTATTACCCTGCCAGTGAGTGCAGACATGCAGCATTGGGGTGTGTCATGACGGAACAGCGCCTGCTGGATCCCGAAGTTCTCTCTCGGCTATCGAATATAGATCTGGTTGCAAAGACCGTGGTAAACGGTTTCCTGCATGGTTCACACCGCTCACCGCTGTTTGGATTCAGCCAGGAATTTGCCGAGTACCGTGCCTACACAGAAGGAGATGATCCTCGCTACATCGACTGGAATGTCTACTCCAGGACAGATCGTGTTTACATCAAGAGGTTTCTTGGTGAGACAAACACCCACCTGATGGTCTTGGTGGATTGCAGCGCCTCCATGGGATTTGCGTCTGGCACAATATCGAAGCTGCAGTATGCAAAGTATCTGGCTGCATCGCTAGCTTACTTGGGGACTTATCAGCATGATGCGGTGGGATTGATCCTGTTTGATGAGCACGTGCGCGAAGTACGACCTGCAGTCTTTCGTCCACGCCATCTGCAGAGCATCTTGCAGGTTCTGCAGAACGCTGAAGCGACAACGGGAACCAATCTGGATGTACCCGTTGAACTCCTGAGGAGACTGGTTCGGCGCAAGGGTCTGGTTGTAATGATTTCGGATTTTTATGTTGATCCTGAGAAAATCCTCAAGACACTTCGAACGCTAACGTATCAGGGACAGGATCTTGTTCTGTTGCAAGTGTTGGATCCTGAAGAACTCAAGCCGGAGATTGCTACTTCCGCCCTGCTTGAAGACATGGAAACCGGTGAACGGATGGAAGTCTCATCCGATTATGCCCGTAAGGTCTATCCGGGCCTGATTGAGAGCCATGTGGAGCTGCTGCAAAAAAAGGCAGTTGGCGAAGGTGCAGACTACCAACTGCTTGATACATCACAGCCACTGGATCTGGCGCTTCGTCACTATCTACTGTTTCGTCATAGAAGGCGCTGAGGCATGGAGTTGCTGAACCCCTGGTTCCTGGCAGGAGGACTGGCTTTGGGTCTGCCACTGTGGCTGCACCTGCTGCAACGCAGGAATCCGGTTCGTCAGATGTTCAGTTCCTTGATGTTTTTCGAAAAACGTACACACAGTACTGTCCGTGAGCGGCGTCTTCAATACTTGCTATTGCTAGTCTTGCGTTTACTAATGCTGCTTTTCCTGGTGCTGGCCTTTGCAAAGCCGATCTGGGAAAGAGCTGCCGGAGCATTTGGTTCAGGACTACCGAACCTGCACATCGTTGTTCTGGACACATCACTAAGCATGCAGTATGGAGAGCGATGGGGAAGGGCGCAAGAGGAGGCCTCTGACATCATCACCTCAATGAGTGAATCTGACCGGGCCCAGATCATTGCTAATGGCCCTTCAATCCAGGTGCTGAGCGATGCTACCAATGACAAGAGTATGCTGACCAGGATTCTGGGAAGCAGTTCTCCTGGAGATTCACACAACAATTTTGGTGATGTCATCAAGGTTGCGAGAAATCTTGTCCCCGCTGGAGGCACTCCTGTCAAGTTGCATGTTATTTCCGATTTTCAGAATACGGCAATGCCAACCCGATTCCAGGATCTGGTCCTACCACCGGCAACAACCCTTGAATTTCACGATGTAGCTGCAGAAGAATCCGAGAACTGGGCAATTGAGAGTATCAAGGGTTCGATTCGTTTGTTTGGTGCTGAGCATCCGAGGATCGAAGTCACAGTTGCAAGCCATGCTACAGAATCTGCGGAAAAGAAAGTCAGTCTCTTGCTGGATGGCCGGTTGGTTGACAGCCAGAGCCAGCAGATCGAAGCCGGAAAGAGGGGCACATTCAGGTTTGACATCACGGATCCACCACGCGGGTACAGCCGTGCGGTATTTCAGCTAGAACCCGGGGACGCCCTGCCGGGTGATGATATGCGGAGGGTAGCGCTTGACAACACAGAACCCGCTCCCTTGCTGTTTGTAACTGCAGATAACCGTCAACGGGACTTGCTGTACTACCAAACCGCTCTTGAATCCAGTTCAGAAATGCATTATCGCCTGGAAAGTGTCTCACCCCGTGAAGTGGAACGGCTGGACCCCAGCAGTTATGCAATGGTCGTGTTGTCAGATGTCACACAGCTGATGAGTAATTTCGATTCGAGGTTGCGCACATGGGTAGAGTTGGGAGGAGCAGTACTTGTCGCCCTAGGACCGAACAGTGTACTGGCACGCAAGAGCCTTTTGACTTCACATGAAGTCGAGCAACCACTTGCTACAGAGCGCAACAACGCACTTTTTCAGGTGGCGGGTGAGGCCGACCTGTCCCACCCGGTAGTTGCGGCAGTCGAAAGATTCCGCCCGGTCAAGTTCTATCTGAATGCCCGGATCAAGCCTCTGGAAGGAGATATTGTTTCCTTGCGATTGGGTAATGGGGATCCGCTACTACTCGAACATCAGATGGGTAAGGGCCGGGTGATGTTCTTTGCATCCACTTTCGACAATATCTGGAATGATCTGCCACTGACTGGGGTTTTTGTGCCATTCGTAGCAGAAACTGCGAGCTATCTCACAGGAGCAGAATCAGGTAGTGGAGAAATGGTTTTGGGCGACATGCTGGAACTGGATCGCAGGCGTGGATCTGGCTCCGCAGTGCAAGTCCTGAATCCTTCAGGGGAACGGGTACTGACGTTAACTGAATCAACATCCCAAGAAACTCTCTCCCTGGACGAAATCGGTTTCTTTGAGATTCGTGGAGCTAAGCGCACTGAACTTCTGGCTGTGAACCCTGATCCAAGGGAGTCAAATCTGGTGAAAGTGGATAATGACACGCTAGCGCTGTGGCAGTCTACTGGAAGTGAAGGGACTACAATCGAGTCCAGCGAGGTGGAGATTCCCCCGTTGAATATCTGGCGTGTCCTTTTGTTACTTCTGTTTATGGCCATGCTGGTAGAATCATTCGTAGGAAATCAGCACCTTGATATCGCGAGGGGGAATTAGTTCCGTGATTTATGACGACCAGATCCACTCCAGCGTAAGGCTGGATAGTTATCTGGGGTCGATTGCCAAACGGCTTCAGATGGATTTCACCTTGCGTGGTTTAGGCGGTCTGGCACTGACAGCACTGCTTCTGACCTGCTTGTGCGTATATATCGCCAATCGGTTTGCATTCTCCACGACGAGCATTGTTAGCTCGCAAGTCTTTCTTTTTCTGTTTCTTGCGGCTGAGATCGCATTGCTGATTGTATATCCCCTGTGGCGCCTGAGAAAAAAACGGAGACTATCGCAAGCCGCTGAAGAAGCTGAGCGTACGTCTGCTGTATTTGATGGGCGATTGCGGACATGGGTTGATGAAACCCTCCGCTCAGAAAGCCGCAGTGAGGCGCAGAGTCCACTTTTGGGACTGCTGTCCAGGGATGCAGGCCAAGCTGCAGCCCAGGTTCCGTTGACTGCAGTCGTCAATCCGGGGCGTATTTTTGCCTTTGCACTAGCAGGCTGTTTTGGATTTCTCACACTACTATGGCTTGGGACATCAGGGCCTGGCTACTGGCAATATGGCACAGCCCGGATCTGGACAGGGCCATTCCTGAACCAACCGGAACCGCTGTACGAATTGATTGTCGAGCCTGGGGATATTACGCTTCGCTATGGAGGGAATTTTGAAGTAACGGTAATGGCAACCGGATTCGATCCGGGTTCGATGCAGATCTATGCCAAGTTTGAAAGCAGTGTGGATTGGGAGATTGCTCCCATGGGACCACAGCTTGAGGGCAGTGGTTATGAGTTCACCTTCTCGTTGGTGAGAGAGCCGCTGCGGTACTACGTCGTAGCCGGTCGCATCCAAACTCGTGAGTTCCAGGTAGATGTTGTGGTGATGCCCACTGTCGAGAACATCAGGCTGGAGTACACCTATCCCAGTTGGAGTGGACTCGAATCACGAGTGGAGGATCCGGGTAGCGATATCCTTGCGGTAGAAGGAACCAAGGTAGCGGTCATCCTGACAACCGACAAGCAGTTGGAAAAGGGCTTGCTGGTTGTGGCTGGTGAGTCCATAGCAGTTCAAAATAACAGGGCGCAGATCGAAGTTACACAAGATTCGACTTACCATCTTGCAGTCATCTATCAGGGAGAGCAGGTCCGTCTGATGGATGACTACTTCATCACAATGATCCCTGATGCAAAGCCACAGGTTAAAATCCTTGAGCCCGGCAGAGACTGGAGGGCGAGCAACATTGAGGAAGTGCCTATCCGTATCGAAACAAGCGATGATTTTGGCCTGCTCTCTTTCGAACTGCATTATGCAGTGAACGGCATTGAGCAGGATATTGTCCAGTTGCCGGTGCGTCGAGGAGCAAAGAGTTTCGCGGGCAGTCACATGTTCTATCTCGAAGAGCTTGGTGAGCCCCAGGAGGTATTGCCTGCTCCTCAGGGAAGTCAGGTCGACAATTTGCCGCCAGCAGCTCAGGAAGCCGGTCTGCTACCTGGTGATCTGGTCAGTTATTACCTGGTGTCATCTGATGCGAAAAGAGAAGTACGAAGTGACATGTACTTCATTAATGTGCAGCCGTTCGAGCGCCGCTATTCACAATCGCAACAAGCACCTGGCCAAGGTGGCTCGCAGGGTCAGCAAGACGAGATATCGCGCCGCCAGAAGGAAATCATACTTGCAATCTGGAATCTCATCAAGGAACGCGATGCAGAGGATGGACGCTCCAAGGAAAAACTGCAGGAAAGTTCCGAAATGCTTTCAGAACTGCAGACGGTATTGATGAACCAGGCAACCACGCTTGTACAAAGAACCCGGGCGCGGCAGTTGACAGATAATGACCCGAAATTCGAGCAGTTCGCAAAGTTTCTGGAGCAAGCAGCAGAGTACATGTATCCAACTGCAGAGCAATTGCAGGATTTCAGGCTTGATGATGCTGTTGCTCCGGCACAGCAGTCACTACAGTACTTGCTTCGCGCAGAATCAATCTTTACGGACATCCAGATTTCGATGGGCCAGAATGGGCAGGGAGGCGGTGGTGCATCACGCGACCTGGCCGAAATGTTTGAGTTGGAGATGGATCTTGAGAAGAACCAATATGAAACAGGTGGTGGGGCATCTGGACAGCAGATTGAACAGGAAATTGACGAAGCGATGAAAAAGCTCCAGGAACTGGCGAGGCGTCAGGAGCAACTAGCTGATCGTACGCAAAACAATGAACAGGCCAGTATCCAGCAGCGTTGGCAGCAGGAAATGCTGCGCCGGGATGCGGAAGATCTCCAAAGACAACTGGAACAACTGCAGAGGCGCCAGTCAGCAAGCCAGCAACAGTCAGCCAGTCAGGGCAGTAATGGGCAACAGTCCGGTAGCTCAGGGCAGCAGTTGCAGCAAGCAATTCAAAAACTGGAGCAGGCCTCCCGGGAAATGGAGCAGGGCAGCAGCTCCGGAGGTAACCCCAAAGCATCGACTGCTCGTGCTCAGCAGCAACTGCAGGAGGCCTTGGATTCACTCCTTGATCAGCAACGCAAACAGAGCCAGTCCTCCTTGGCGAATATGTCGCAGGAAGCGTCGTCAATAGTGGATGAACAGCATGAAGTTGCTGCAGAAATTCAGAAATCCCTGCGTGTTGCCCTGGAGGCACTCAAGGCTCAGGGAGGAAAAAACAACGGACAATTACCAAGTGGCATGACTCGCGAAGAGGAAATTGATCTGGCAAATCGAAAACAGGAAATCGGTGAAAGACTCTCTGAAATCGAGCGTGAAATGCAACGGCAGACAAGGCGCCTGCGAGAGTTTAATGACGAGGCGTCAAAGACTGTAATGGATGCTCTGGTTGAACTTCAACAGTCAGAAGTTGCTCACGCAATTCAGTATGCTTCCGAAGCGATACGACGTGGATACGCTCCTTATGTTGCAAGCGACGAGGAAAGTGTATCCCGCGCACTGCGCAAGCTGAGAGACCAGTTGCGTAGAGCCGAGCAGCTAGCCCAGCAGGATGATGGCTCCAGACAGGGGCAGGGATTGGCGCAATTGCTTTCAGATGTAGAGAACTTGCGCAAGAGAATGCAGGAAGCTTCAGGACAGTCTTCTCAGGCGGGTCAACAGCGCGGTCAACAATCTGGAGAAGGTGGGCAGGCTTCTCAGTCTGGAGGGGGTCAGCAATCCCAATCAAATAGCGGTGGCGGTGGTTATCGCGCTGGAGGCAGTCGTCGTGGAGTGAATGGCCTCGGGGGACCCAGTGAGGGCAGTTTTTGGGGGCAGAGAAGAATACCACTGCCAAGTAACAGTCCTGGTGCCAGGCAACGGATGGAGCAAGCTCTGGAATCTGGAGCAGCTGAAGTCCCAGGTTTTGCCGAACGGCTCCGCTCAGGAGGTGAATTTGATCTCGGGGATATAGCCGAGTTGCGCAATTTTGCACGCGGACTGTCTCAGGGGCGTTTCCGGGAAAACCCGGAATTGCTGGATCTGGAATATCGCAAGATGCTGACCATGCTGGAGCAACTGGAAGTGCAACTCCGCAGGCAATTGGAACTTGATGACAAGGAAGAGGTTCGTGCAATTGTTTCGCAGCCTGTACCGGAGCACTATCGGGAAGCTGTTGCCGAGTATTACCGCAGGTTGAGTGGTCCCCAGTAGCCTGGATTGAAAAAATTACTTCATGAGCATGAGTTCGGACATGAACACACCACAGCAGCATGTCCAGCAGTACCATGTGTTTTCGACGGAAACCCTAGCCGGGTTAAAGTGTGAAATCAACCACTGTCTTGAAAAGACTGCAACTAAAGAGGATATTTTCTTGGAGGGACTTGAGGAAGGTAGTTGTATCCGCATTAAAACGCGCAATCATCAGTACATCCTAGAGGTTCGCAACCGACAGGTCTGGATTTCAGGTCATCCCAAGTATTGCCCGCAACCAGTACAAGTTTCACACTGCGGCTCGAGTTGGGGAGGTTCAATGCTGAAACTTTCCTATATTGGAGTCGGCATGTACCTGGAGTTTCGGCATCCCCAATTCACGACTGTTACAACATCACGCATTGTATCCATAGAACATTTCTCCTGATTGATTGCTGGCGCTTATTGGCGAGCTTCCTATCCAAGCAGGGTTTCGACATGATTTTGGACTCCAGCAGCAAGTCCCCGAAGACTGTAGCCACCTTCAAGAACGGAAACAAGTCGACCTTGGGCATGTTTATCTGCTATTTCCTGTAGTAGTGTAGTCATCTCCCGGAAGTCCTCGTCCGTGAGACGGAAGCGGCCAAGCGGGTCACCAAGACGGGAGTCGAAACCGGCAGAAATCATTACGAGATCAGGCTTGTATGAGTTTGCTGCAGGAACAAGCTTTTCACGAAACGCTCCCAGTATCTCATCTCTCCCCGAGCCTTCAGGGAAGGGGTAGTTCATCGTTGAGCCGAGCCCCTTTCCATCTCCGGTTTCCCATGTTTTTCCAGTTCCTGGGTACCAGGGGGCTTGGTGTGTGCTAAAAAACAGCACATCAGGGTCTTCATAAAAGATGTCTTGTGTCCCGTTCCCATGATGGACATCCCAATCAACGATCAGTACACGCTCAAGACTCTTGCGCTGGACTGCATGTCGTGCACCGATGGCAATGCTGTTAAAAATGCAAAATCCCATTCCTTGACTGGGGCGTGCGTGATGTCCAGGTGGCCGCAGGACACAGAATGCCTGTTTCGCAGTAGCGGGTTCCTGCAAGATGGCATCAATTGCTGTGCAAACCGCCCCGACTGCAAATCGAGCAGCTGTCAGAGAGCCCTTGCTGATATGAGTATCTCCTGTTGTCAGCTGACGGTTGCCAGCAGCCACTTCCTTCTCGACTAATGCGATGTAGTCTTCACTGTGGCAGAGATTGAGTGTTTCAAATTCAGCTTCAACTGGTTTGATCCTGTCCATCTGTTCCATCAAGCCAGTGACTTGCAACATCTGGGTGACCACCTTGAAGCGCTCGGGTCGTTCGGGATGGCCATGTGGCGTTTGATGGTTGAGAGAGGTCTCAGGTGCCAGTAGCACTGTTGATCCCATGACCAGAATTGTAACTTGTAAAGGCAGGCCGCTTGCAGCTTCAACATGCAGGCTTTATTGTTAAAACTCAAAATGTTTTTACTTTCAAGATCGCTGTGACTAGATCCTGAAGCCATCCCTGAGCAATCTGAGAGTCATGTTTAGGCCTGTTTTTCGTACTAACCGACTGACCTTTGTCATCCTGCTGTTTGTAGCGATGCTCGTGCTGCTTGCAGTACTGCAATTTCGATGGACTGGCCAGTTGAGTCTTGCTCAGCGCGCGATGATGAAGTTTTCCCTGGAGAACTCCATGAGGCAGTTCGAGCGGGAACTGGAACGTGAATGGGCAAATCTGGTGTTCGTTTTCCAACCCAGTGAACGGGTTGAACAGGAGACGAACTGGAATATCTACCGTAGTCGTTACGACCTCTGGCGCCAGACAACATCTCATACCCCATTGATCCAGCGGTTGCTGGTCTATTCGGAAACGGAGGAAGGTCTTGATTGGCTTTTGGAATTACCACTCAACGATGGGTTGCTGAATCCAGTGGAGTGGGACAGCGATCTTGCTGTGCTTAAGGACCGGATTCAACAATTGCCTGATCCAATGGTGCGTGGTCGAAACTCGCGGTCGTTTCTCTGGAACCTGTACCCGGAAACGAGGGCATTGGTACACCCTATAGTTGACTGGGGGCAAGTAAGGCGCAGGCAGAATCGGCCATTCAGTCTTCCTCATATCGGATATCTGATCCTTATTATGAATTGGGATTATATTCACCAGACGATGCTGCCGGAAATGGTCAGGCAGTACTTCTCAGGCCCTGACGGGGAAAATCTCTATGAAGTTGCTGTTCTTCAGAAAGATGGCAAGGAGTTCCTATATCCTCCAGAAAACACTCATAAGTCCAATTGGTTCAATCAGGCCGATAGCCAAGTGCGAATAGGACGGATCCCAACTCCAGGATCCAGATTGCAGGGAAATGTTTTCCAACGGGGGAATATTCGCCCACCCACCAGAAGAGATAACGGTAACGTACCGCAGAACAGTACGCGACGTACAGATCAAGAGCGTACTGCAAATGCATCTCGCGACACACCTGGTCCCACTTCAAACTTGAGGCAGTCGTTTGGCCGGGTAAGAGTCTTGCTGGGAGATGAGGGTAGACCACTGGATCTTGTAATAGCAGCCAAGCATGTCACCGGCTCCTTGGATCAAGCTGTTTCAACCCAGAGGATTACGAACCTTGGCATGGGTTTTGGAGTTCTGATGTTGCTGGCCTCTGCCTTGGTTCTTGTCTTGATTTCATCACGACGCGCATCAAGGCTGGCTGCCATGCAAATGGAGTTTGTTACTGGAGTTTCGCATGAATTACGCACACCACTTTCCGTGATTTGCTCGGTTGGTGAGAACTTGGCCGATTGTGTTGTTAGTGAGGGTGAGCAGGTTCAAAGGTATGGGGAGCTGATTCGTGATCAGGGACGCAGATTGAGCGAGATGGTGGAGCGAACACTTCAATTATCTGTACTGGAATCGGGTAAAAACCGCTCTAACCTGGAAACGCTGGACATGTCAGAAGTCGTCAAGGGAGCACTGGCACTTGTTTATCCCATGATTGAACAATCAGGATTCGAGCTTGAGCAGAAACTGACCAGGCAATTGCCCAGTGTGCGGGCAGACAAGAAGGCACTTGAGCAGTGCATAGCGAATCTATTAAACAATGCCGTGAAGTATGGGATGCCAGGTAAATGGGTTAGGATTGAAACGGCTGAAGTCATTGAAAACAAATGTCATGAAGTGCAGGTACGGATCCTTGACCGTGGATCAGGAATCCCCCCGAAAGAGGCAGATCGTATATTTGAAGCCTATTATCGAGGATCTGTAGCTATTAAAAAGAACATTCAAGGTTCGGGTTTGGGTCTCAAGCTGGCACGAGACTTAATACAAGAACTGGGTGGCAGGTTGTCTTTCGAGAGTAAACCTGGTCAGGGAAGTGTCTTTACGGTCCACATACCGATCAAATCCGAAGAACAGGCAAAGGGAGCCTGAAGAATCAATCATGTCACGCATTTTACTGGTAGAGGATGAAGCCGGGATTAGGATGACGATCAAAGATCGTCTGCGAGCGGAAGGTTATGAAATCGAGGCAGTTGAAGATGGACTTGCAGGTTACGAAAAAGCCTGTGGAGGCGGGATTGATCTAATAATCCTTGACTTGATGATTCCAAAAAAGGATGGCCTTGAAGTCTGTCGTGACTTGCGTAGCCAGGCAGTAGCAACACCTGTGTTGATGCTAACGGCCAAAGGCCAGTTGATGGACAAGGTGACAGGTCTCAAAACCGGTGCTGACGATTATTTGACCAAGCCGTTCGAGATGCTGGAACTGCTTGCCCGTGTGGACGCTATTTTGCGACGAAGTCAGGATTGGCTGAAGCCAGATACGCCACATGTTATTAAATTTGGAGATATCCTTATAGACGCCAAGCAGAAATTGGTGTTTAGAGGTGGAAAACCATTGGTATTATCTGCCAAGGAGTTCCAGTTGCTGCAGTATTTGGTGTTGCACCCGTTGGAGACACTTTCACGGGATGTACTTCTTCGCGATGTCTGGAATTACGATGCAAAGCTGACGACTCGAACAGTTGATGTTCATGTTGGATGGTTGCGGCAGAAAATTGAGTCCAACCCAAAGAAGCCGCACTGGATTTGCACCCAGCACGGGCTGGGCTACAAGTTTGTTCCTGAAGAACAATTGACTGATACAGCATGATCTATTGCTAGAATCAATGCAGACATGAACCGTCGGCGATTCATTCAATCTGGCATGGCTGTTGCCAGTGCAGGCTCGCTTGCTTCTACTGAAAGCAGAATACTTCTGCCTACCGATACACCGGACGAATTGGGGTTCCGGATCATGTGGTACAACCCCGTACTGCCCATTGATAAAAGTACTTACCAGTTGAAGTTGGAGGGCTTGATTGACAAGCCACTTGAGATGTCTTTGGATCAGTTGAGGGCCTATCCACAGCAAGAGCAGTCGTCACGACTCAAGTGCGTACAGTGCTGGTCGTCAAGAACAACCTGGAACGGTTTCCGTTTTGGAGAATTGATGGAAGATGTCAAGCCATCACCTAAGGTGAAAGCGGTTCGCTTTGATAGTTCTGATGGCTGGTTTGAGTATATGTCCATGGAGGAAATGCAGGACCCAAAAGTAATGCTGTGTCTTGGCATGGCAGGCAAGCCCCTGACTGATCAACATGGTGCCCCGTTACGCCTTCTTGTTCCTTCTAAATATGGTTATAAATCAGCGAAATTGATAACGAAGATAACTTTTGTAGAAAAGGGAGAGGGCTCGATGGCCTGTGACATAGGGCCTTACTATTCGCCGAGCGGTGAAATCTTACCGGGGTATGACCATCCGCTTGATCTGGGTTTATCGACCCGCAAGAAAATTCTCGGTGGGGAAATTACTGCTTACTGAGGTTCCCGTTGAAAAAGCGAGATTTTCTGAAGCTGGCAGGTCTGGCGATTGCAGACCGGCTAGTGCCACGTTGGGCTAAGGCGCGCCCGGTAGAGCCTCTGGATGCCGATCGCAAGCTGATCATCGTGACATTCGGTGGGGGCTGTCGTTATCAGGAGACATTTACTCCTGAGGGGTTACGGAATATTCCGAGGCTTGCAGGGTTGAAACCCCAGAGTCGTTTCTTTTCCAACTGCCAGAACAGTGGAGTGCTTTCACACTACAATTCGACGGCCAGTATCGTAACCGGGAACTGGCAACGGGTGGATGATTTCGGTTTTGACAAAGCAGCCAGCCCAACGATATTTGAGTATTACCGCAAGCATCTGCAGGTTCCGGCCACAGATACCTGGGCGATTTGTACAAACAAAAGTTTTGCGACTATGGGCGCAACCAGTGTTCGTGGTTTCGGTGAAGATTTTGGTGCGAATGTCGTACTGCCAAAGCAGCTCCTGCTGGAAGCGGTCGATGACGTGATCAAGCGTGATCTGGATCAGGGAGTGGCCAATCGAGAAAATGTCCTGAAGCAACTCGAAGGCATCCTGAATGCCGGCTACGAAGGCATCGGGTGGACGATATTCCGTGGTGGGAGGCAACTCGATAGGCAGGTCAAGGACACACTCAAGCGTGGCCTTGTTGAGTATATCTATGGTCCTGAAGCGCCAAATTCAGGTGATGAGCTGTCATTGTTTGTAGCGCGTGAGGTGATGCGCGAGTTCGCACCACGGGTTATGCTGGTCAATTTCTGGGATATGGATGTGGCTCACTGGGGAGCCTATTCGCTTTATTTGCAGGCAGTGACTAAGACGGATCGACTTTGTGGAATGTTGTGGGATGAAGTTCAGTCCAATCCAAGTTACAAGGACAAAACGACACTGCTAATCCTGCCTGAGTTAGGCAGGGACGGTGATATTGACACGGCGAATGGGTTCTTGAATCATCGTAGCGGAGATCCATCCTGCCGCAATGTCTGGATGATGGCACTTGGTGCAGGTCTGGATCGCGGAGAGACAGATACTCCGATAAGTCATGTTGATATTGCTGCAACAGCAACCGCACTTCTGGGTACACCGACGGGTGAAATGGCAGGACAGAAGATCAAGGAAGTCCTGATTTAGTATCAAGTCGATATTGCTTGAACTCAACTTATCCGGTGCCAAATTTTTCTGGCAAAGTTTGGGCATTTTGGTGAGTGAGCACATTTGATACATCGTTATGAAGTTTTGGGCCTGATGTGCTGCAACCATCGGCGAATTGCTGCTCCAGAATCCTGTTCAAGTTTTTGACAACAGTGCCTCTCCCGGATGCAATGTTGGTCGTTTCACTTACATTCTGATCCAGATCGAACGGTTGAATAAATGGTGCATGACGTAAGTCGGAATCCGGTGGCATTGCGTTGCACGAATGGGGGGCAAGAGTATACCGACAGATCAGTTCGGCGTTTGGGATGTGGTGGCTGTCGGTGATACTTTCGGAGAGGCCCAGGTCTACTAACGAGCTCTCAATCCGATCACTGGTTGTACCAGTGGAAGGTCGGACTGTTCAAGCGCGTCGTGGCGCAAGGGGTTCCCGTTCTTGTCGGCGCGGGTTACTACGTGGACTGACCGTGGGTTGAATGCGAGGCCCTAGGAAACAGGGTTGCAGGACACCTGTTCCTGACAGTACTGGCGTACCAGGTGGTGCATGCGTTGTGCTTCCGTCTGAGCTCGCATGGTATTAAAAACAGCTGGAAATCGATTCGCAACTATTTCAACAGATGGGTGCGCCTTACGATGGCATTACAAACAGAAGAAGGGAAAGTCTGGAGCCAGCGCCAGGATGTGGATCCAAACCCGGAGCAAGCGCACATCGCCGCTGCTGCAGGTGTGAGTTTCCGTCACCATCACAACCTCGTGTCAGTGGACAATGACAAGGTTCCTGCATCTGAAGCCAAGGAGAAATCTCACAAAGTGTGGTGACATCAAGTCCCCTAAGCGGATTTTCAGATCAATAGAAATAATGACTTACAAGTGCGTCACAGAGTAAAAACTCGAAATTTGGGGGCGTGCCGGTTAGATCAAGCACATCTGGAAGCTGTGGTATTCGACGTCAGTCCGTCAATACGCACGGCGTAGGTCAGGGTAATGCGCTTAAGAAATGGTCAATCCCGTTTGCGTAGTAGCGGAGCATTGTGTGCTCGTTGGCGGCGGCACGATACAAACCGTCCACCTCTTTCACAAAATGCCGAAGCACCAGCATCCGCAATCCCACGGTGATCGCATAATCACGGTCCGCTCGCGGAATGTGGATGTAGGCCTTCCGACTCTCCAATTCATCGATCAGCAGTTGCACGTTCGTCTTGACTTCGAGTTCGCTCATGGGCTGAGTCGGATGGCGGACGAACACCGTAGCAATCAGCGACACCGGCACGACCGGAATCGTATTTGCGATCGCGGCGAGCAGGTCATCCCCCAGCCGCTCAATGGCTGCAACACGTGCATCTGAGTCCAAGGTGTGAAAATTGATTTTGCGGCGACTTAAGTACGAGCGCATCGAAATCGGCGTCCCAAAATTCACGCAAGCGTAGCCGAATCGATACCAGCGCTTTCTCAACATAAGGCCTAGATTTCGGCTGATCCACTTCAGTACACTAGCGATGACGAAACGGCTGCTACGCTGGTCGGCGTCCGTGTCGAGTGTGCGGACCAGAGACCGGTCTTCCAGTACACGGTCGTAATTGATTCCAACCGGAATGAACACGAGATCGCGATCGCCTGCGGGATCGAATGCAGAGACCATGTAGCTGACCAAGCCAAGCTTGAGCGGCTGCAAGCGGCCATCGCGGCTTAGGCCGCCCTCAGGATACATCGCCTGAACCACGCCGCTTTCGGTCGCCATCTGGACGTAACGCGACAACACCAGACGATAGAGAGAACTACCGGAGTTCCGGCGTACGAAATAAGCGCCAAGTGACCTTATTAGCGTCTGCAGCGGCCAGATCCTTGCCCACTCACCGACGGGGCGTAGCTAAGTGCCGTGCGGCTAGCAGCCATGTAGGCGACGATCAGATAGTCCATGTTGCTTCGGTGATTCATCACGAATACGATGCTCGCGCTAGGGCTGATCTTGGACAGCGCCTCGTCGTCGGAATAGCCCAGACGAATCCGGTACAGGAGTTGGGCGACTCGGCGCGCGAGGTAATGGCCGATTCGGAAGTAAGCGTAGGCGTTGAACGATGGCACAATCTCGCGCGCGTAGCGTTCAACTTCATCGAGCAATGCTTCCCTGGGAACGCCCAATTTGTCGGCTTGCGAGTCGACAGCTTCCATTACCTTTGGGTCGAATGTCAGGCGATCAAGAAGCACCTGCCGCTTCGTTAGTTCGAAGGCCGGAATCTGAAACTGCAACCGCGTATTCAACTCATTGACGATCCGATTGATCCGCCGCCTCACGAACCATCGGGTGCTAGGAATCAACAAGCGGTCAAGCACAGACCAGAACACAAGCATTGCAGCCACGGCGAAGAGCCAGATTGGGATTGAGATCGTTTCTGTCATTGTTGGGTCGTTGCGGAAGCCACCAAGGTGTTTGGCGGTTGAGCCAAATCTACTCCGGTCGTTTTCGATACGATTGTCAAACAGTACCATTGTGACGCGATGGCCTGGCGACCGCCATGATTGCCCCGTCCAACCGTCTTCAGGCAGTGGCGAGACCTGGCTCGTGTTGGGCTAGGCGATCAGCACCCAAGCTGTACGGGCTTGGCTTGATTCGCGCATCATCTCAGGGGAGGGTGCGTTGTAGGCCCGTTCATCGACGAAGCGTGTGTTCGCACTCGATCTCTTGGTATTTACAGCTGCCGGATCAGCGAGCAAGAAACTTCTGGACTCGCATGCTGGCGTTGACGTCTCTTACGTACACGGCTCCATCTGCTGCGATATCATGCACCCAATAGAATTGGCCGTCATAACTTCCGTAGGATCCTCAACGTTCAAGAATCTCTCCATCTGTTGTCATGAGTAGTACCCCGTTGCGGTCGTACGCCGTGCCTGTGAGATCGCCGCCGTCCGCCACTACGATATTGCCATCAGCTGTAATGTCGAGGCTCCAAGGTCGACGGATCTCGTTGCTCTCCCATTCGGAGACGAATGTGCCGTCAGCATCGAACACCTGCACCCGGGAAATCCCGCGATCCGCCACGTAAACCGATCCGTCCGGCACGACTTCAACATCGGTGGGCTTGTTGAATCTCTTCGGCCTGCGCCGAGGCCTGCCAGCGTTCCACTATGCGCTTTGTTCCGCCAAGAACGATAACCAGCTCACGATGCAGTCCATCCACCGTGTTCGGACTCGACTTGTGAACACGCACACCCGGCTCATCAACCAACTGCAGGCAATCCTGCTTGAGCGTGGGATTACTGCGCCACATGGTAAACACAAGCTTGAGGAGATGCTTCCGGAGATCCTTGAGGATGCCGACAACAGCCTTGCTGCTCGGGGGTGGGAGCTGTGCGTGGAGTTGCTGGAGTAATAGCAGGAACTCGACAAGCGATAATCACCTACGACAACGAACTCGCGTAGGAGGGAAGGCCAATACTGACTGCCAGCGCCTGTGTGAGGTCCCTGGCCGCGGGCCACCGACCGCCACTGTACTGGTGCTTCGATTCGAGAGACACTACCTTCGATAACTATCGCGATCTGGCGGCTTGGCTTGGCCTGACGCCAAGCGAGCACTCGATTGGCGGCAAGCAGCGGCTTGGGGGCATCAGCAAGCACGGCAACAGGTAAATTCGTACGCTGCTAGTCCATGGTGTGCACTTAGTGCTCGACAGCCTGGTGAAGCGACCGGACGCGCTGGGTGCATGGGTGCAGCGGCGACTCCACCCCCAATCCGAGCGGAACGTCGTAATCGTTGCCTTAGCCCAAAGTTCCAGACAAAATTTCCGCCGATTTCCGCAGTAAGCCCTTTAGGATCAATCGGTTGCACTAGGCCAAGGGGAGAACCCATGGGATTTTCATACCCATGTAATTGCCCCTTAACAGTCTAGGGTGGCGCACCGCCGCTGTGTTATCCAGTGTGATTTTTAATACGTTTGTGCTTGACATTGTTTCCATTTATGTGCCATAATCATACCCATGTACATCGAGCGCGTCCCCAACCGTAACTCGCCCCCTGCCGTCCTGCTCCGCTCCTCCCACTGGGACCACGGCAAGATCCGCAAGGTCACCCACGCCAACCTCTCCAAGCTCCCCCAGCCGCTGGTCGACGGCATCGCCCTGCTGCTCCGCGGCGGCACCGTCGTCGGCCCCGGCTCCCCCGCCGTCCGCATCCTCGACTCGCGCCCCTGCGGCCATGTCGCCGCCCTACTCGGCAGCGCCCGCCAGCTCGGCCTGCCCGGCCTGCTGCACGTCCGCCCCAGCCGCTCCCGCGACCTCGCCCTGGCTGGAGTATCTACGAAGTTTCGGACTATTTGGGCTGTGGCAGCTATGGCAGTCGAGTGGTCCCGGAGGTCGAGTGCACTTCATGATTGCTGAGAAGAGCAGTGATGTCAAGGTCAAGCGGGTGTCCAGGCTCACTGAAAGCAAGGCCCGGTGTTGTATTTCACATGATTTCGGCGGATTTTACCAAATTATTCCATGCATTCGTCCGGCCGTTGTTCGAATTAAGAGCGCTCACGGCTGCCCAGCGACAATTAGAATTTTCGTTCTGGGTCGCGCGGTGCAGACGTGGCAGAGGGAGCCCGGAGGGCGACCAATGCCGCCCGCTATGGAAGCAAAAGGGGCAAGATCTACCATACGGGAAAGGGGTAGCAGGGGGCAGAGCCTCTCCCCCCTAAGGCTGAGTAGTAAGTGCGTGGGTGGGATGGGGTTGGTTTGGAGGAGGTGCCGGGGGGCAGGGGGACGCGTCCCCCTGCCCCCCGGCACGTTTGTGGTCTCATGTCCGACAGGTCGAGGACGGGCCGATTCACTGCCCCAGGCCCAGTACTGCGTTTCGTGCTGTTCCGCTTGCGCGCCTGCTCGGCCCTGTAACTGACTACGTCCAGCTCCAGGATCTCTGCATGATGCACGGCATCAAGAAGTCTCCCGTGAGGCCAGCAGGAAGCTGCGTTCAAGGGGCGGAACCCGTTCTGCTTGCAGGCTTTCCAGAGGCTGAAGCCGCAGTCAAGCTCGCTGCCTGCAACTCTTTCCTGCAGTAGCGAATGAATCCAAAAAAGCACCTCGGCCTGCACCGCTGTGTCTTGGTTGGTGAAGCGTCGGCGGGCCCGGCTGGAGAGCAACCCGCGCAGGAATAGCCAGCGGGTGTTGTTTTTCAGTTTGTTTCAGTGGATTTTACCAAATTATTCCATGAACTCGTCCGGTCGTTGTTCGAATTGGTTCACTACTGCAGGAGAGAATTGAGGCCGGGTAAAGGCCCTGTAGAACCGTATGTTTCAGTCAAGCTCGCCACTGTAACTCTTTCCTGCAGTAGTGAACTAATCCACAAAATCCCTCGGCCTTGCATCGGAATAATCTGAAGAATTTTGTCGAAACAAAGTGAAATACAACAGCGGGGAACTCATCGACAGATGGCCCTCGGGGCGTCCGGCTGCTGACCGGGCGCCCGTTTCGCCCACCCGGCCTGTCGATAGATTCCTCTATGCCTCCAAAAACTCCGCGGGGGCGGGGGCTGGCCCTCGCTTCGCTGCGGCCACGCGCGCCTCGCTCCAGGAACGCTCGAATTCCACGGGAGCCACGTAGCCCAGCGCCGAGTGGCGGCGGCGGTTGTAGAAGCCCTCCAGGAAACGGAAGATCGCAGTCTTCGCCTCCTCCCGGTTCGTCAGCCGCACGCGCTGCAGCAGCTCGCATTCGACCGTAGCGAAAAGACTTTCCGCCAGCGCATTGTCATAACAGTCACCTACCGTGCCCATCGAACGCAGGATGTCGGCTTGGTCGCAGCGCGCGGCGACCGCCAGCGCCGTGTACTGGGTGCCGTGGTCGGAATGGAACACGACCTTGCGCGGTGCCCGCGTGTCGATCGCCATCTGCAGTGCCTCCAGCACGAGTGCGGCCGTCTGGCGCGCGCTCATGGCCCAGCCCACCACCTTGCGGCTGAACACGTCCAGCACCGTGGCTAGATACAGAAACCCTTCCACTGTAGGCACATACGTGATGTCTGCCACCCACAGCCGGTTCGGCTCCGACGCTTCGAAGCAGCGCTCCACGCGGTCCGGGGCGACCGTCGCCTGGCGGTCCGACTGCGTTGTCGAGACCCGCCGCCGCCGCGTCACTCCTTGCAGCCCGCTGGCGCGCATCAGCCGCGCCACCCGCTGCCACGAAATTACCACGCCTTGCGCCCGCAGTTCCGCGTGCACCCGCCGTGACCCGTAGATCCCCTGTGACTGCTCGTGAATCTCCGCGATGCGACCCGACAGGATTGCATTCTCTTGCGCCCGGCGGCTCCTCGGCCGCCGGCGCCACGCGTAGTACCCGCTGGTGGAGACCTCCAGCACCCGGCACATGCACGCAATCGGATATTGGGCCTGATGCGCTCTTACGAACTCGTAGATCCGGACGGAATCGAGTCGGTCTCCCGAGCGAACCAGGCCGCGGCTTTTGACAGGATCTCCCGCTCCATGCGCAGCTGCCGAACCTCGCGCCGCAGCCGTGCCAGCTCGTCCTGGTCCTTGCTGCGCAGCCCGTCCGTGCGGCTGCCTTGATCCAGCTCCGTCTGCTTCACCCAGCGCCGCACTGACTCCCGCGAAATCTCGAATTCGCGCGCGATCTGCGTTGCGCTGCGGTCACCGACTTGTGCCAGCTTCACGACCTGCTCCTTGAAGTCCTTCGGATAGGCCTTCACATTCACTTGTTTACTCATTGTTTCTGTACTCCTTTGGCCCCGGCTCACGGGTGCTCACTTACTGCCTATCCAACACTATCCCACCTAGGCACGAAAAGATGAACACTCCATCCTGCTGCACGGGCCGGGCGCGGCGGCCAGGCCAGGCCCGCTGGCCAAGCCGCGCCAGCTGGTGCAGCCGGAGGCCGAGGATCGCTTCGTGCAGCTGTGGCAGGGCATCATCGGCACGGTGGTGCGCGTGGCGGGCGAGTACGACCGGCAGTGGCAGCAGCGGCAGCGGGTCCTCAACACCCTGTTGGTGGTGCTGTTCGTCTTCCGGCTGGTGTTCGCGCCCGACCGCCAGGGCTACGCCCTGACCCTGGCCGAGCTGTGGGAGCAGTGCCGCCGGCTGGGGGTCGCGCTGCCGCAGCCTCAGCCGGTATCGGCCTCGTCAATCTGCGTGGCCCGCGCCAAGATTCACGCCGACGTGTTCCGGCGTATCCACCGGGCGATTCTCGAGCAAGCCCCGCGGGAGACGGCTGGCCAACTGTGGCACGGCCACCGGATCTTCGCCGTCGACGGCTCGAAGCTGAACCTGCCCCGCCCGCTGGCCCAAGAGGGCTACCGCACGCCCTCATCGAACGCCCACTACCCGCAGGGCCTGCTCAGCTGCCTCTACCAGCTGCGCTCCCGCATCCCGGTCGACTTCGACCTGCTCGCCCATGGCAACGAGCGCCTGGCGGCCCTGGCCCACCTCCGGGCGCTCGCCCCCGGCGATGTCGTCGTCTACGACCGCGGTTACTACTCCTTCCAGCTGCTGCACGCCCACGCCGAACGCCGCCTGCAGGCCGTCTTCCGCCTCCAGCGGAACGCCTCCACCCTGTTCCGCGACTTCATCCTCGGCGACCGCACCGATCACACGGTCACCGTCACGCCCAGCGCCGACGTACTGCGCCAGCACCCGCAGGCCGCCTTCCAGCCCTGCCGGGTGCGCCTCATCAAGTACACCGTCGGCACAACCACCTACACCCTCGCCACCACCCTGCTGGACCGGCAGCGCTACAGCGTGCGGGACCTCGCCGACCTGTACCACGGCCGCTGGAGCATCGAGGAGCTGTACAAGATTTCCAAGCAGCTACTGACGGTGGAGGAGTTCCACGGCCAGACCGAGCGCACGGTCCAGCAGGAGCTGTTCGCCCACTTCAGTCTGATCGCCCTGGCCCGGCTGTTCACCAACCACAGCGAGGAGAGCTTCCGGGCCGACCCGGGCAAGCCGGTGATGCAGGCGAACTTCAAGAGCAGCCTGCGCACCGTGGCGCGGCACCTGGAAGGGCTGTTCCTGGAGCACGCCGCCATGCTGGGCAAGACCGTCGAACGGATCCTCGCCGGCATCGCCGCGTGCCGCCAGCGACAGCGCCCGAACCGCTCCTTCCCGCGCCTCTCCCGGAAACCCGCCAGCAAATGGAGGTCCAGCAAGGCAACCGCAACTGCAACCACAGCCTGAAGCGCGAAAAACCGGCCCGCTGCGCCGGAATTCCCCTTGAACCCTTAAACGAATGCTGTTTGGCCGTTAAACGAATGCCATTGCCCCCCCCCAGGTGCTCAAAAAGGCACAGGGGGCAATGGGTTGTTTCCGGCGAGTTGACTCGTTTTAGTCAGGCCCCTCAATACAGGCCTGCCAGCCCGACCGACCGCTTACTCAAGAGAATGGAAACTGGCCGCGGAGGATGTTGCAACCCCTCCCCGGCCTCTGTTTCAGATCAGGTCCATCAAACCAGCTACCCTTACGAAGAAGCCTTCAAACAAGATACAGGGGGGCAGGTAAACTCTTTGTTTACCGGGGTTTGCAAATCCGCTCCAAGCGAAAACTGTCAAACATGGGCTAGGAGAGGCAATCAATCGCGGCGTAAACTAGGCTCGGTTGTTAAGGCGAGCACAAAACAAAAAAACTAGTGATAGGAAGTAAGGTTGTTACGGTATATGATTCCCATATTTTATGTATGGGTCGAACTAAAGATGTGCTTCGAGTCCTGCAAGATTCAACTCAGTTGTAGCAAGCGAACTGCGTTCTCATTCAGGATTTTCTTCAGGGGTGCATCGTGAGTCACAAGACGGTGGATTGCAGATAAGCTGTTCGCTCCGATGCAGTCCGGGCCAGCGCCGATTGTGTCATTGCAGTCACTGGCCCATAGCAGTCGATCCTGATGTCGCTCAAGAAATCCTATGGCATGCTCTTCATCGCGCAACATGGAATTCAGCCCGGAGCCAGCTGAGAGGTCACCGTAAATGTTTTCGTAATTGGACAGCAACTGGTCGGTGATACCTCCATGTGTGACAGATGTCTTTGGGTACATCTCGGTCTGAATATGGTTTTTGTCGATATTGCCCCACCAGGTCTGGGCGTGCCCAATGAAATTGACGGTAGGGTATTTTTCAAGCATCTTGTGGAACCGTTCGATCCCCATGTTATAGGTATCATGTTGAAAATGAAGCAGGACAGGGACTTCGAACTCTCTTGCAATCGCATATACCTCTTGCATGGAGTGTGAGTCGCACTCCACAGGAAACTTCTGCTCTCCGATTCCTTTGGCTCCAAGTTTCAGATACTTTTCCAGGACTTGCTTTGTTTCGGGGATGTCCGGTAACTCATTGGCGTAAAATACAAACGAGTCAGGGTAGTGACTCGCTAGCTCGACTGCTGAGTCATTGCCATAAACGTCAGCGGCGAGCCCCAACCGTGAACCGGCAGGTAACAGAACGGAGAGGTCTACTCCCATGAGCTGTTGATGCTTTACAAGATCTTCATCAGAGCGTCCACTGTAATTCGTGTGCTGATGAAAATCGATGATACGGTATTTTTTGTCTGAACCATTGATAGGCTCAGCTTCATGGGGCTCGGTGTCTTGACAACCCAACAGGGCAATAGAGCCTGCTGCGGTTTGAAGGAACGTTCGTCGATCTAGCTGCATGGAAATTTCCTTGAAGAAGGATAGCAATTCTCGGATGCAATCTCGCGTACCCCAGCACTATGCCCTTTGAAGCGTATGAGGCAGTTGAGAGCTATCAGGCTGGGAGTACTAGGAATGGGACCTCTAATTCTGCCTTGTAATTCTTACACATGGAATTCCAGTTTGATTCAGCATCTTGCAGTTCTGTTTTGAGGTGCTTGAACAAGCTGGTGGTTTCGGCAATCACATAGTCACAAAACATGTCTTTTGTGAGAGTATCTTCCTGCATGTCCCTGGGGATAAAGTGCCTTATTTTCTACGAAATGGCCCAGCTTTGATAATTGCTGGCAAGCAAGAGACCCTATCGTTCAGCTTACCCAAATATTCCCTGATCCAGTAATCCTGAATCTTCTGCCCAAACAAGAGAGACCACCTCATACTCCTTTTGAAAATTGATTGCAATCAGTTCAATCAGTGGCGGAAATGTCGCATTCCGGTAAAGATCATGGCCAGATTCAGATGATCCGCTGCCTGAATCACTTTGTCATCATTTTTCGATCCACCCGGCTGGATCACCGCCGTAGCTCCATGGCTGGCGATCTCTTCAAGACCATCGGGAAAAGGGAAAAAGGCATCTGATGCGGCAACGCAACCTTTGAGTGGCAAAACCGCTTTGCTGGCTCCTATCCGTGCAGCATCCACGCGGCTCATCTGTCCGGCGCCGACTCCAATTGTCTGACCTGCACTGGCATACAGGATGGCATTGGATTTGACATGTTTGACCACCTTCCATGCAAAGCGCAGTGCCGTGCTTTCAGATCCTGTGGGCTGCCGTTTGGTTACAACTTCATGGTTTGGCTTGCCGTCCTCAGTACAGTCTTCGCTCTGCATCAGGAAACCGCCTGAAATGCTTTTGAGAGGCACGCCGGGTTCTGTTGAACCGATTTCCATCAGTCGTAGGTTCTTCTTCCTGGATAGAATGTCAACCGCCTCTTGAGTGAAGCCCGGTGCAGCCAAGGCTTCGATGAACAGTTTGGACATTTCCTCTGCTGTTTCGTAGTCAACAACACAGTTAACAGCAATCACGGAACCGAATGCTGAAACAGGGTCACAGGCCAAGGCCTTGCGGTATGCTTCTGCAAGTGAATTGTTCTCTGCACAGCCACAGGGGTTGGTGTGCTTGATGATTGCAACTGCTGGATTATCAAAATCCCATGCCAACTGCAAAGCAGCATCCAGATCAACCAGATTGTTGTAGGAAAGGTCCTTTCCGTGAAGCTGCTTTGCTCCAGCAATGCCATGTGTACCAATGCTGTAAAGAGCTGCTTGCTGGTGTGGATTCTCACCGTAGCGCAGTACCTGCTTGCGGGGTACTTGGATATTGAGAAATGCTGGCATGGAACTTAAGTGTTCTTTAACAGGTTCTCGTCCAGGTTCCAGGTTGGCCAGTGTCCCTGTTATGGCACAGTCGTAGCTGGCAGTTGTATGAAATGCTTTCCTGGCCATTTCCCAGCGGACCTGTTTGGAAAGAGCACCGTTATTGTTTTTCATTTCCTGTTGGATCCAGGGATAGTCCATAGGATCTGTCACAACTGCAACATCCTGAAAATTTTTGGCTGCAGCGCGGATGAGTGTTGGGCCGCCAATGTCGATATGCTCGATCAATTCTTCAAAAGTTGCCCCAGGGCGAGATGCAGTTGCTTCAAAATCGTAAAGATTCACAACAACCATGTCGATCTCTGCGATTCCATGTTCAGCCATGGCTTCCCGATGCTTTAGATTCGACCTCATGGCCAGAATTCCTCCGGCGATATTTGGATGAAGCGTCTTTACCCTGCCGTCGAGCATTTCAGGGAATCCAGTTACATCAGAGACATCCAGCACGTCAAGTTTTGCATCCCGAAGGATGTTGGAAGTGCCACCTGTTGAGATCAACTCAACACCCTGAGACTGCAGGAAACTGGCAAAGTCCACCAGTCCTGTTTTGTCCGTTACGCTAAGCAGCGCTCGTTGAATCTTCCGCATTTAAAAGTCCATTGTATAAGCCATGGCGTGACTATCTGAATGGCTACAAATTCGATTGAGATACCTTGGAATCACGGGGTTTGCGAACGAATCCTAACCCTATTGTGGCGATTCTGACACAGCAGCGTATAACTCCTGCAATGAACAGACTTGGGTCTCCTTGGCATGTCTTGCAGCGATACCATCTGCTGCAGCTCTTGCTGCACTCAAAGTGGTCATGCTCGGAATGCCCTGCAGGATAGCTGCAATGCGTATTTTCTTCTCATCTTCAAACGCATAAGGTCCCTTCGGGGCATTGATGATCAGGTCAATCTTGCGATCCTTGATCAAATCCATGACATTCGGTCTACCTTCATTGATTTTGAATAAAGTTCTGCACTGGATGCCAACTGCACGCAGGGATGAAGCCGTACCTCGCGTTGCGAGGATCTGGAATCCCAAGTCAATAAACTTGCGAGCCACAGCGATTCCTTCCTGTATCTGACGGGATGTGACACTGATAAATACTGATCCGGAGTCTGGCAGGGTCTGGCCAGCACTGAGTTGGGCCTTTGCAAAGGCCTCACCAAATGTGGAACCGATACCCATGACTTCGCCTGTTGAGCGCATCTCCGGGCCCAGGACAGGATCCACTCCAATGAACTTGTTGAAAGGAAACACAGGGGATTTTACGCAGATCTCGTGAGCATTGAGTACGCCCTGCGGCAAATTAAACTCGGACAGCTTGTGCCCCATCATCAGTTTGACTGCAATCTTTGCAAGAGGTACACCGGTTGCCTTGCTGACAAAGGGAACTGTCCGTGATGCCCGGGGGTTAACCTCAATGACGTACACCTTGTTTCGGTGAATTGCATACTGCACGTTCATCAGACCAATCACATTCAAGGCTTTGGCCAGGCGCACAGTATAGTCAGCGATATTTGCCAGTAGTTCTTGGGAAATTGTCTGAGGGGGCAGGACACAGGAACTGTCACCAGAGTGGACGCCAGCTTCTTCGATGTGTTCCATGATGCCGCCAAGTAGGACATCCTCCCCGTCACACAGGGCGTCGACATCCACTTCGATTGCATTCTCTAGGAAGCGGTCAATCAGTATTGGTCGATCCTGTGAGTACAACATTGCATCCCGCATGTAGTTTTCGATTGAGGATGCATCGTAGGCGATCACCATCGCTCGTCCACCAAGCACATAGCTCGGTCGGACGAGTACCGGGTAGCCAATTTTCATGGCTGCTTCCAGTGCTCCTTCCGGTGTTGTTGCAGTACTGCCGGCAGGTTGCGGAATGTCCAGTTGGTTTAACAGCTTCCCAAATCGATCGCGATCCTCGGCAAGGTCAATGGACTCCGGATCGGTGCCGATGATGGGTACGCCTTGCGCTTTCAAAGGCAATGACAGTGTCAATGGGGTCTGCCCTCCGAATTGCACGATCACTCCTTCAGGTTTTTCGGTGTCGCAGATGTTGAGTACATTTTCGAGCGTCAGTGGTTCAAAGTAAAGCCTATCGCTTGTGTCATAGTCCGTTGAGACAGTTTCCGGATTGCAGTTCACCATGATGGACTCACAGTCCATTTCCTGAAGTGCGAATGAGGCATGGCAGCAGCAATAATCGAACTCAATACCCTGACCAATTCGGTTGGGACCGGAACCCAGGATTATTACTTTCCTTGCGCTGGTTGGTTCAGATTCACATTCCTGCTCATACACGGAGTACATGTACGGAGTAAAACTCTCAAATTCTGCAGCACAGGTATCAACACGCTTGAAGACTGCTTTTAGATTCTGCTGCTTACGATGTTCACGGACTTCAATTTCTGTTACATCCCACAGACTTGCCAAGCAGTTATCTGAAAGACCATAACGTTTGGCCAATGTCAATTCTTCCGTGGTAACCTTGTCAAGATCTGTTGCAGCAAGTTGTTTCTGCAAGTCAACTACTGTCTTGATCTGTGACAGGAACCAGCGGTCAATGCGGGTCATGTCCCAGATCTCATCCACAGTGAGCCCTTGTTCAAATGCAAATCGCAAGTAATTCAGGCGGTCCGGACTGGGCGTGATCAGGCGATTGGGAATGAGGTCGGCATTGTAATCATCTTGGTTGGATTTACGGCCAGTCTCGAGTGAGCGGATGGCTTTCCAGAGGGCGTGCTTGAAGGTCGAGCCAATGGCCATGACTTCGCCAATCGACTTCATCTGTATGCCCAGAGACGGGTCGCTGCCCGGAAACTTTTCAAACTGCCACTTGGGTAACTTGACTACGACATAGTCAATGCTGGGTTCAAAACTTGCAGGAGTCTTTTGCGTAATATCGTTCGGGATCTCATCAAGACGCAGGCCGACAGCAAGTTTGGCAGCAATCTTGGCAATCGGAAACCCGGTTGCCTTGGAAGCCAGTGCTGAACTGCGCGAAACGCGCGGATTCATCTCGATTACAAGCAGACGGCCTGTATCGGGATTCACTGCAAACTGAACGTTTGAGCCTCCTGTATCTACACCAATCTTGCGCAGGCATGCCAGAGATGCATCCCGCATCGTCTGGTACTCACGGTCGGTCAATGTCTGGGAAGGTGCGACTGTGATGGAGTCTCCAGTATGGACTCCCATCATGTCGAAATTCTCAATGGAACAAATGATGATTGCGTTGTCCGCCTTGTCTCGCATCACCTCCATCTCGTATTCTTTCCACCCGAGTACGCTTTCCTCGACAAGTACTTCGTGAACGGGGGACAGTTCGAGCCCTCGCCGAAGCAGGACATTCATATCTTCCGAGTTGTAGGCCAGTCCACCGCCGGTTCCTCCCAGCGTGAAGCTTGGTCGCAAGACAACTGGATAACCAACTTCAAGTCCAAAGTCCAGACCGTCGTCCACGTTGTTAACCAGTCTGGATCGTGGCACTTCCAACCCGATTTCTATCATGGCTACCTTGAATTCCTGGCGGTCTTCAGCACGCCTGATAGCTTCAAGATTGGCACCGATCAGTTCCACCCCGAATTCTTCCAGGATGCCCGCCTCAGCCAAGGCAACCGAAGCGTTCAGTCCGGTCTGCCCTCCAACTGTCGAGAGCAAGGCCTGGGGTCTTTCAATTTCAATGATCTTTTTCAGGTAGTCACTGGTGAGAGGTTCGATATAGGTGCGTTCGGCCAGTTCAGGATCTGTCATGATCGTGGCAGGGTTGGAATTGACCAGCACGATTTCATAACCTTCGTCACGCAGTGCCTTGCAGGCTTGCGTCCCGGAATAGTCAAACTCGCAGGCCTGCCCAATTACGATTGGACCCGAGCCAATGATCATGATCTTTTTAAGATCTGTTCGTTTCGGCATGAATGGTTCCTACGAAAGTGTGCCAAGTGTTGTCCGGCAGATGATCATGTTTCGATTCACAGGACAATATTGGCAGGGAAGATGGTGGTACTCATACTGCCTTTTCCATCAGCTGCCTGAACTCTTCGAACAGGTAGCGTGAATCGTGAGGACCTGGAGCTGCTTCAGGGTGATATTGCACGCAGAAAAGTGGATCCTTTAGGCTCCGGAAACCTTCCACTGTATGGTCATTCAGGTTTCGATGGGTCAACTCGATGGATGAAGCGTCCAAAGAGTCAGGATCCAGTGCGAAACCATGATTCTGGGAAGTGATTTCCACCTTGTTTGTAACAAGGTTCAGCACAGGGTGATTGCAGCCGTGGTGCCCGAATTTCAGTTTGAAGGTCTTGCCACCCAAGGATTGTCCCAGAACCTGAAGTCCCAGGCAGATGCCAAATATTGGCACTCGCCCGATGAGTTTACGAATCTGTTTTGCATGTACCTGTAATGGTTCCGGATCTCCGGGTCCGTTTGAGATGAACACTCCGTCTGGCTTGAGAGCTAACACATCTTCTGCTGATGTACGACATGGCACAACAGTGACCTTTGAGTTGATAACTGCCAATTTACGCAGGATGTTGCGTTTGATCCCGAAGTCGTATGCAACAACATGCTTGCACTGGTCATGAACAGGCGATGGTATTGTTGATGGCAGGTTGTCATCAGGCACTTGCTCCCAGGTGTAGCTTTTGGTAGTTGAAACCCCGCTGGCAAGGTCCAGGCCAGTCATTTCGGGGAGCAAACGTGCTTTCTGGATCAATTTTTCCGAATCCAGTTCAGCCGAAGAGATGATTCCTCGAAGTGAACCCTTGCTGCGAATGTGTCTCACCAGTGCCCGTGTGTCGATATCACTAAGTATCGGTATGTTCCTGGAGGCCAGGAAGTCGATTGCATCCTGGGTGGATCGCCAGTTGCTGGCAATCTGAGAAAACTCCCGAACAATCAGTCCCTCAATGTAGGGTTTCCCGGATTCATTGTCTTCCGGATTCGTACCGTAGTTTCCGATATGTGGGTAGGTCAGAATAACGATCTGGCCCTTGTAGGAAGGATCGGTGAAGATCTCCTGGTAACCGGTCATCCCTGTATTGAAAACAACTTCTCCGTACCCTTCGGCAGGTGCACCGATGCCACGTCCTTGAAAGCAGCGTCCGTCCTCAAGTGCAAGGATGGCAGGAAAGTTCATTGCGAATGTACTCAAGCCCTAGTGAACAATCCCGAACTGCTTAGGGGGCCAATAAGCAAAAACAGCTTTGCCTGTAATGTAAGACCCCTTGACAGTACCCCATGTTCGGCTGTCGTTTGATGCATTGCGGTGATCACCCAGTAAGAAATACTCACCTTGAGGGACTGTCAAGGCAGGGAAATTGGAACGCCCGCGATAGTGTTCAAGGACATGGGGTTCCGTATCAGCTTTGCCATTAATGTAGACGACGCCGGACCGGATCTCAACGGTTTCCCCTGCTAGCCCGATAACACGCTTGATGTAGGACATCGAAGGGTCCTCTGGAAACTTGAATACGACAATATCACCACGTTGAATATTGTCGATGCGATACAGGATCTTATCCACAATGACTCGTTCTTCGTGAATAAGTTCGGGGAGCATGCTGGTCCCTTCGACTTTTACAGGTTGGACCAGGAATACAAGAAACAGAAAAGCAATGGTAAGCGACAGAATAACGTCGCGAACCCAGGTTTGAACATCTCTCCATGTCAAACGACTGGCTTCTGAATCAAGCCTCATCAACCCTGAAAGGGAGCTTGGATCAGACTCTTTGAATTCCATGTCCTGAAGAGTGCTTCCAGCCTCTTTTCTTAGTTTAATGTAAGCACGATCAGATGAAGATTTTATGGTCTTTGCAGTGACAATGTGGTGTTCGGCCAACTACTTGCTTTGGATACACTGTATGCGGAGGCATGCATGCGAAGAATTACACGCCGTGAGCTGGGAAAGACTACAGCTCTTGCCGGTACTATTGCTGCTACCAGCAGGACACTTACTGCAAACCAGCTTGAGATACGGTCATTGGGAAGAACAGGGTTACAAGTCAGTCTACTGGGAGTTGGGACCGCTCCTCTGGGTGATAAAAAAATCTCACAGAAGGTGGCGAATAACGTAATTGCTGCAGCGGCTGATAACGGTATCAACTACTTGGACACAGCGCCGATTTACGGGCAGGCTGAACGGAGACTCGGAATCGCCTTGAAGGGCAAACGAGATCGTTTCATCCTGGTTGACAAGGTTGAAGCAACATCAAAGCAAGATGCGATTTGGCAGGTTCAAGATAGCCTGCAAAAGACTCAATCAGAATACTTTGACCTGGTTCATCTTCATAATGTTGGACGGACAGACCGTTTTCCAAGCCTGGATATTTTGCTTGGAGAGGATGGAGCCCTGGCAGGTCTGGAACAACTCAGGCAAGATGGGTATGTACGTCATATCGGGATGACTTGTCACCTACGTCCAAAACGGGCATTGCCAATCCTGCATTCAGGCCGTGTCGAGGTCGTGATGTCAGCGGTGAACTGCATCGACCGTCATATTTACAATTTTGAAGGTACTGTTTTTGAAAAGGCTGCAAGTGATGGGATGGGCGTCGTTGCCATGAAAATTCTCGGTGGAGCAAAGGGAGACGGAGCGATTCTCTCTGAAGACAAGCACTATGGACGGGCTGTCCGTTATGCCCTCGGAATCCCGGGACTGTCAGTCGCCATCATGGGAATGAAGTCTGTAGCCGAACTCCAGAAAGCAGTGGCAACTGTGAAGTCCTATACTCCGCTTGAGGGCAGGGAACTCACTGAGGAACTTGAAGAGGGCAAGAAGCTAGCCGCTGAACTGGGGGAACATCGGGGTCCTGTAGCTTAGAAAGCCTGGACTGATCTACATTGTGTACTGACCGAGGTCCTCTTCACCGAGATTCTCGAGCCATTTTCGTAGTTCTTCGCTGTTGGTCTTGTCGTTGAGCGACGGTGAGAGCCTGGAAGAACTAAGGACTTGATCATCGACGAAGATCGGGCAGTCCAACCTGAGTGCCATTGCCAAGGCATCACTTGGCCGCGAATCAATGGAGATCAACTCCCCATCCTGTTCTACCCAGATGATGGCAAAGAATGTATCGTTTTTCAGTTCATTGACGACAACCCGCTGGATGGTGGCTTCGCATCCAAGTAGCAGGTTTTTGAGTAAATCGTGCGTCATTGGTCGAGGTGTACCGACTTTCTCAATTTCCAAGGCGATTGCGTTTGCCTCGTAGACGCCGATCCAGATCGGAAGCACGGTCTTGTTTGAAAGATCTTTGAGAATTACGATTGGCATGTTCGTAATTGGATCCATCATCAATCCACAGATTTTCATCTCGACTTCTGCCATTGGAACCTCCCTCTAGTTCAAAACGCGCAGCCCTTGGAATGCTGGCTTGGCCTCGGCTGAGACCAACTCCCCAACTAGGGAATTCGGCCCGGAGGCTGTAACTTGTACTTGACAATATCTACCCATCAGGTTGCTGCTCGATGCAAGGCCTGACGGATCCGTGAAGTTCAAGACCCGGTTCTGGGTAGTGCGCCCGACCCATTGCTGGAATTTATCCTTGCGACCTTCAACCAGTGCTTCTTCCTCACGTCCGATCAAGTGATAATTGCGCCGTAACTGGATCTGTTTTTGACGTTCTTGAAGGGTATGCAGTCGTCGGCTTTTATCTTCCTCGTGAACTTGTGAAAGTTCAGCTGCAGCAGTCCCTTTGCGTGATGAGTACTTGAATGAAAAAACAGAAGAGTACTCAACTTCGGCAAGCAGGGAAAGTGTTTCTTCAAAGTCCTTTTCGGTTTCACCGGGAAATCCAACGATGATGTCTGTGCTGATTTCAATCTGCCGGGTTGCGTTCTTCATCATCTCGATACAGCGCATATACTGCTCACGGTTGTAGGTGCGTTTCATCCCTTGCAGCACACTTGCTGAACCAGACTGGACAGGCAAGTGAACCCAGTTACACAAGAACTCGTTGCGGTCAATCGCATCGACGATATCCTGTGTGAAATCGACCGGATGGGAGGTTGTGAACCTGACACGTCGAATTTGAGGCAAAAGGCCTATCTCGTCCAGCAGCCTTGCAAAGGTCCAGCCTGCAGATGAAGGATCACAGTAGCTGTTGACTGTTTGTCCAAGCAGGGTGATCTCGGTAAACCCCTGTTCCGTGAGTTCCCGTGCCTCCTGCATGATCGATGCACTGTCACGACTGCGCTCGGGACCGCGTGTGAAAGGCACTACGCAATAGGTACAGGACTTGTTGCAGCCTTCAATAATCGTGATGTAGGCACTGTAAGGGCGGTCCCGCTCGATTCGCGGGACATCAAAAGTCTCGTTTGTCTCAAGATTCAGTCCGCTAACCCTGGCCTCACCCGACTCAACCCGATCCAGTAGTGTCGGTAAGGTGTTGTAACTGGCTGAACCACAGACAAAATCAACATGTGGAGCATACTCGAAAATGTCTTCACCATTGTGCTGGGCGACACACCCCAAAACACCAATCATCTTGTCAGTACTGGTGTTCTTGATATTGGAGAGTCGCGCAAAGACCTTCTGTTCTGCTTTGTCCCGGATACTGCAGGTGTTGTATAGCAGTAAATTGGCTGCCTCGGGGGATGCGACCTGGTGGTAGCCACGTTCTTTCAGCAGACCACGCACTTTTTCACTGTCATGAACATTCATCTGACAGCCAAATGTTTCGATATAAAACGCTTTCGACAAGATGTAAGTCAACGCCAAGCTGGCTTGTCAGGAGTACTTCACAAGTGAAAATCCTTCATGCAGCTCAAGCTGTCTACGATATGGGCAGTATAGCAACCAAGGGGCACAACTGAGCCGTATGGGTTGATCTGAAAGCAAGGTTAAGATACTAACGCCTTCTACGCCATCCAATCCAGAACATGCAGGCCAGAATGCCTAAAAAGGCTAATCCGAACCTGGATCGAATCATGCCAGGTGTGTCACTATTTCGACTGGATTGCTCAACAAGTCGTTGTCCTTCAACACTTGCAGGTCCTCCACCTTGGAACTCTACCTGCAGGGTGGCAAGCAATTCAGTTTGATCTGCCAATGAAACACGATGTAAAAGAGCAGTCTCGAAAGCACTGTTGCTGCTGGTTCGTATGCTGCCGGATGCCCCATGCCTTGACAGGGAACGTGCATAGCGCAGGGAAAGATCTTCGAGGGTGTCCTCCCCAGGATTCCAAAACCCCTTACGGGCAGTTTCCAGCATGACTGCTAACATTTCCTGGTAGGCATGCGGGTTGTGGTCATCAAACCAGTTTTCCAGTCCAAGGTCATGTTTATCAAGTACATAGACCTCGTGCACCTGATCCCAAATATAAGAATTTACAGCCTCAGGCTTGGTGATCTGCCAACCAAAAAGATTGGTTGAAGTCTGAGCCATTTCGACAGCACCCGAATAGCCTTCCAGCTGGAGTTCACGGATCCATTTCGGGTTCCAGAATTTGCCGCGCAGACCACGAACCAGGGATTCACGGACGGTCTCGATCCTTGCTGCGTTCGGGTCCCGGACATCAGCAAGGTAGGTTTCGGGTGAGATCCCGGTGGTGTCGCGAACAGCCATCGTCATACCACCCAGGTATTCAAAGTAATGATCCAGGGTGAGTGCGCCCACAACACTGGTTGAACGACTCAAGGTGACTGCGTCTGTGTGCAGCAGGTGTTGCCTGTAGGCTTCGGGTACGGCTTTGCCCCATTCAAACCCTTCCGTGTAGACGGCTCCTGCCCTTGCAAGATAAGCCTCGGTCAAGTTTTGTGTCGATGTGTAGTCCCCACTACGTTCGATGCTATCGACGAGTCCGGTCCCGTAGCCTCCTGCAGAATTGCTGAAGATCCGTGCACCGGCCAGGATACGGGCGTCTTTGGCAGCCAGCCCAACTTGCTTGAGAGCCCGCTCGGCTTGCTGGGTGTGGTCACTCACATAATTATCGAGTTCACTGGCCGATGCTGCTAGCCGCACTGCCTTGTCAAGCAACTTCATGCGATCCGGGAATGTGTCACGAAACAACGAAGCGGCCTGAATGATGACATCAATGCGTGGTCGGCCAAGTTTTTCAAGTGGGATCAGCTCAACATCTTCTACAACGTTAAGGTGATCCCAGACCGGCTGAACTCCCAGCAGGTACAGGATGTGGGCAAGGTCTGTACCGTATTGCCTGATCAACTCGGTATTCCAGAGCGTGAATCCAATCTTGCGTGGCCATCGGCCAAGTCTCTTGAGTTCCACTTTAAGCTGTGCATCAGCCAGTTGAACCCCTACTTCCCAGGCAGCTTTTGTAGGCACTTCTGCTGGATTAATACCGTAGAGGTTGCGACCGGTGGGCAGTGCTTGTGGATTCCTGAGCGGGTTACCCCCGCCGCCAGGCAAAACATATCCTCCGGCCAGTGCATCAAGAACCTTGTCAATCTCAGTGCCGGTGTATATGAATGCCTGGTGAAGTTCTTCAAGCTTGGCTACATCCGGTTGCAGCACGGCTGCTGGTGTGCCCCCACGGAGTACATGTCTGACCATGCGGGTTGCTATTTCACGAGCTTGATCGATGCCGATTCTGTCGCAGCCTACACGTTTCAACAAGTCATCACCAAGCATTACAGTGATCATTGGAGCCAGTTGTTCCGGATCATTTGCCTGACCGTGCACATGAAGCCCCAATGGCACAAGATCTTGGTCTATCAGATGAATATGTGCGCTCAGTGCATTGATTTCCTGGTCTGTTGCAAGCTTGACTGACCAGTCCATTTCAAGGTCCTCGTCGAGATCTTGCGCAGTAGCTATAGCCTGAATATCCTTGCGCAGTGTTTCTTTCAGTGTGCCCTCTTGCAGGGACGCAAACTGTAGGGTTGCCCTGTAAATCTCATCGACTTCGCGATCCTCTTGTGTGATTTTTGCGGAGTCGACTGGCGGGATCTGATGACTTACAGTTACGGCTGCCCCGCGACGCTTGGCAATCAAAGCCTCGCCGACGTTGTCCATTACATACACGTAAATGTTTGGTAAAGCCCCGAGGATACGGTCCGACCAGTCGTTGGCCAACTGACCCAGTGGACGCCCTGGTAAAAACTCATGCGTCCCGTGTGTGCCGTAATGCAAAATCGCATCAGCTTGCCAGACGTGTTGAAGCCACCAGTAGACTGCCAGGTATTGATGGGGAGGGGGGACCTGGTCATTGTGCTGAAGCTTAGCGTCCATGGAGGCTCCCCGGACTGGTTGTGGCAGTACGATCACGTTGCCGTACTCCAGCTTGGGAATGACGATACGGATTCCGTCTTCCGACTCAATGGTCATCAGATCACCGGGAGGCGGTCCGAACGCTGCCTCAACAGCAGAGCGCATCTCCTCAGGCAGGTTTTGATACCACGCAAGGTAACCGTCGATCGGTAGCTGCAGAACACCTTCTTGTGCTGCAAGCTCTTCCAGGTCGCGTTGACGTCCCTGGCTGACATTGCGGCCTTTCGCAAGCATTTCCTCAAGCAATGCATCTTCATCCGAAGGGAATGAATCCACTGCATATCCTTGCTGTTGCATCTCGTTCAGGAAACGGATCATGCTCCGGGGTAGATTTAAACCGGCTGCTGTGATCCCGCCCTTGCCGATTCCAGAGACATAGAAAATAGCTATTTTCTTGTCCTTGTTAGCAAGTGTTTTCAAGCGCACCCAGTGTTTGGCACGCTCTACAAGTAGTGAAATACGATCTGACTGAAAAGCTTCATATCGTCTGCCATACCACTCGGCATCCAGTCCCTCGATCAATGTTGGCTGGATGGCTCCATCCATTTCAGGGATCATCGCGCCCATGATCAAACCGGCATCACGGATTCCAGCTCTAGTCTTCTGGTATTCACTGAATGATTCTCCTGTGAACAACAGGGAAAGGCCGCGTAGCATCGGGATATTCAATTGTTTATCAAGGACATCCACTCCGGCTTTACCAAGCCACCAGCGGCCGTGTTTACGGGAAACCAGGATGTCCGGTTTGTATTCCAAGGCAAAAGTAGCAGTCTGCATAGTTCCGAAGATCGAGGCGCTGTTAAAGCCACCATCTTCAAAAGCTTCAATGATGGCGTTGGTGGCCTGGTTCATACCCAGTCTCCAGCCATCTGCAAAATCAATCAGCACCTTGGGGGCATCTGGCTGGTACCTGCCTGAGGATTCATACCAGCGTTTGTAAGCGTCGGTCGAAGTGAATAGGGCAGGGGATCCAGGATGATAGAACCCGTCATTGGGAGTTGGCACAGGGGGCAATTCTTTATAGGCTTTTCCCAGATGCCTTGCAGCCACAGTTTGCATGAGTCGTGACATGTTCTCGACACCGCCGAAACGCCAGTAGTCATCTATCCAGCGCTCCTGTCCTGCGAAGTCCGCATTTCCTACACCTAGGCGCTGGGTGTCATGCGCCGGCAGTACAATAACACTCGCCCCGGATTTCACTGATCTTGCTAATGCTGCTTGTACTGGACGACTGATTGGGTCCGAACGGCGTCCACTGACAAGGATGACTTTGAACCGGCTGAAATCCGGATCTACTAGCTGGGGATCATCCAGCTTCTCGGGACTCCAGTAGGTATATCGAACGCCACTTGCCTGGGCACTATCCGCCAGTAGGAAGCGGTACATGCTTGGGAAGCCGAGAAACAGGATTTTCGGCTGATTGGCCCAGTAAATTCCTGTTGCAGACACGATTGCAGCTATCAGAGCCGCAATTACAACGGTCTTCCTGCGCTTGAAGAGCGATTGGAACATGGGAGTTGGAATCAAGCCGTCTGGAAGGACTGCTGCCAGACTCTCAGTTTACCTGCAAGAGTTTATCGCCATTGACCATGAACTAGTTGCAGAACAGAGGCTATTTAGCGCGATGCAGTATTTCCAGATGTTCTGGATTATTTTACATCTGACACGTGCGGAGACAGTCGTGCTGTTGGCTCGACCTTCGATTGGTTGCGCCGATGTTGGCGATGTGCCTTGATGGCTTCGCTCATGATCTGCACGAAGTTTGAGCGGTTCTGCCAGAGAACCAAGAACCAATGCCACTTGTTCATCTGAGGGAAGTAAATGCCACGGAATGCCAGTCTTGTAAAGAACATCACCATGCGTTCATGAAAGGGACGCCCCTCGATTTTCTTGAGGGCTCGGGCGGTCGCTTCAGGAGAATAAGAAGTGCTCCATGCCTCGTGGACTTCAGCCTCGGCTTGCGAAACGCTGATGTTCTCAGGTGTGAAAGCCATGCGGAACGGCTTGAAGTCGAGCCAATGCTGTGGACGAGTCAGTCGTCCCTGCTCAAGCAGGCGGTCGTAAAGAGGAGTTGCCGGGTAGGGGGTGAGCAGCCCGTAGACAGGTAATCCCGGCGGCCAACTCTCAATAGCATCAAGAGTAGTCCGGGCTACTCCAGTGCGGTCACCATCCATGCCGAAGATGAAGGAAGTGATTGAGTAAATCCCTCGGCTGGAAAGTCGTTCCAATACTTCGGAGTACTTTGCAGGTTTATTAAAGCCCTTGTTCACGGCCTTCAGGTTCTCGGTATCGACAGACTCAAGGCCCATGAAGATCCATCGTCCCCCACTCTCCTTGATTAATTCGACAAGCTCTTCGTCCTTGAGCAAATTCATGCTGATCTGGGCAACCCATGGAACCTTCGCATCGTTTGCGATCATCGCCCGCAGGAGCGACTTGGTTCGTTTGACATTGATTGCGAAGTTATCATCGATAAAGAAAACGCCAACTTGTCCTTTCTCGGCTTTGGCACGTGCTTTCAAGCGCAGGATTTCTTCTACGACACTCTCGTCTGAACGAAAGCGTATGGAATCGCCAAAGAAACCGGTTACTGTGCAGAAATCGCATCCGTAAGGACAGCCTCTGCCCGATTCAATTGGAATAATGTACAGGCTTTTCCAGGAAACTGAAGCTTTCTCCAGTAAATAACGGCCCCATGAGGGGATCTTGGCCATCAAGTTGAATTGCTGCAGATCCATCTTTTCCCAGGGAATGATGGGGTAGTCCTTCAGTGAGGGTTTTATTTCATTGCCTAATTCGTCGACTGGTGTATAGACTTCCTGAAGTACTCCAGCCTCTGCATCGCGTACGATCTTGGCCCAGATTTCGTCTGCCTCGCCAAGAGCCACTGCATCCGCATGGCGAGGTTCATCGCCCCTGCCGATTGGCTCATCGGGAACTTCCGTAACATGCGGTCCACCCATCACCACTTTGGCTCCTGCTGACCGAATAGCGTCAGCCATGAGATACGCACGTGCGGCCATCCGGGTCATGGCTCCAATACCAGCCAACTTGATATCGTTCTCCTTGACGAAGTTGATAATGTCCGATTCCGACATGGGCTGGGCGTTGCCATCAATCAGGAATACTTTGTGCTCCGGTGGAGTCAAAGCCTGCAGGACAAACATCCAGAGGTGTGGCATGTAGTTCTTTGTGACTTGATTGTCAGGGTTGTAAAGAAGGATGTTCATCAGTTGTTCCTTTGATCGGACCTAATACTTTTTGAGGCCTTACTCGGCATGTCCCAGCCCTGTTGCAGTAAATAGGGCATGTAATCCAGAGCAGTCACTTCAGGATCATCCAGTATTCTGGAATGCCAATATCCATAACTGAATTTATTCATCAGGAAGCTTTCCACCAGCAGTAACAGGCAAACTCTTGAAAAGCTGAGAAAGATAGGATCGCAGGCCGGTTAGCTTGATAGGTATCTGTTGCAGAACAAGCAAAGACAACTGTGTCGTAAATGCACCGCATGAAGACATATGGTAACGCATTGAGTCTGAACAAGCAGAGATTGCATGGACAATTATCCCTGCCAGGTCTGCAGTAACAAGGGTCTTGCATCACTTCAAGTGCGTCTGGAACATGGTATCCAGAATGAGTAGCCTGGCAAGACTGTCGTTGGAGATTCCAGGTAGGCGTCGTCCAGCTCCACCGTGCCCTGCAACCGCTGGCTGTCGTCCCGCTCCCGCATGGCCTGCATCAGCTTGTGCTTGACCATCCAAGCCGTGTTGTAGCTCACTCCGAGCTGACGCTTCAGATCCATCGCCGAGATGCCGTTCTTGGACTGCGTGACGAGGTACATGGCGAGGTACCAGGTGCGTAACGGCAGCTTGGTGTTGTCGAACAAAGTGCCCGCGGTGAGCGACGCTTGGTGCTTGCAGCGGATGCACTGCAAGACCTTGCGCGTGCGCAGGTGGCAATACTTTTCGTACCCGCAGGCGGGGCACTGAAAGCCCTCCGGACAGCGTGCCTGGAACAGCGCGTCTTCGCATTTCTGGTCCGTTCCGTAGGACTCCAGGAACTCCGGAAGGCTCTGTCCTTTCTGGAACTGGATTTTGTTCTTAGGAATAGTTAACCCCTTTGTTTTAAGACATTTATTATATCTCATACAGTGTTCTAAGTAAACTGGATCCAAGCGCGAATCCAGCATTTCTCAGCTCCCCAACTATTGCTGAGACTTCCGGGTAATCAGGATGCATTTTACCAACGCTTACGCTGTATCTCCCATTTGCAGTCCGACACGGGCTTCAATCATGACCGGCAAGCACCCTGCGAGGCTTCACATGACGATATGGAGTGAGGCTGCCCGCAGGCCGATACCCAAGCGCAAGCTGGTGACTCCCAGAACACTGGACAGTCTTCCGCTTGATCAGGTCACGATTGCGGAAGTGTTGCATGAAGCAGGCTACATGACTGCCCATCTCGGGAAATGGCACTTGGGCACGGCAGGCTTTTATCCCCAAACGCAAGGATTTGATTACAACGTAGGCGGAACACATTGGGGTGCTCCTCAGAGTTATTTCTTTCCATACAGTGGATCTCAGAATTTTCAGAACCACGCTATGTTCCACACCTTGAGGGCGGGAAAACAGGAGAATACCTGACAGACCGTCTGACTACTGAAGCCATCCGAATCCTGGAGCAAGAGAAGGGAATACCCTTTTTCATGCAACTTGCATTTCATACTGTCCACACCCCTATTCAGGGCAAACCGGAAGTTGTCGAGAGTTACAAGCAGAAGATCAAAGATGGCATGAATCATGGCAATGAACAATATGCTGCTATGGTCCATTCGCTCGATGAGAACGTGGGAAGAATCCTGGATGCGATTGATGATTTGGGAGTAGCAGACAACACGGTCGTGATCTTCACTTCGGACAATGGTGGCTTTATCAATGACTTTGAAGGCAAGCAAGTAACAGACAACTCGCCACTTTGTTCAGGCAAGGGTTCCTTGTATGAAGGAGGGATTCGAGTTCCGACGATTATTCGCTGGCCTGGTGTTACGAAAGCGGGCTCTGTCAGTTCAGAGCCGATTAGCAGTGTGGATTACTACAGTACGATACTCTCCATTGCCGGACTTAAGGGGACTAAAAGTCATAACAGGAATGTTGACGGAGTAAGCATTACTTCTCTGCTTGAAAATCCTGATGCCAGCCTGGGTAGGGAAGCACTGTTCTTCCATTACCCGCACTACTATCAGACGACGACCCCGGTCAGTGCAGTCAGGGTTGGCGACTGGAAGTTGATGAGCTACTACGAGGATTCTAGTCTGGAACTGTATAACTTGGCTGAAGACTCGGGAGAGAAAAATAACCGGGCTTCAGAGAAACCGGATATAGCAAAAGCCCTGCTTTACAGGCTCACAGACTGGTTGACCCAGATTGATGCTCAGCTACCTGTGCAGCCTGATGTGCAGTGATTACCTAACTCACTTCCAGCTATAGCGTTCCGCAATTTCTCTTACACTGCCTTCGGCGATATTGCGTCCATCCTTAAAAAAGACCGCCCGATCAGCCAGCCCTTCAGCCAGTGAGACTTCGTGAGTCACGAGGATTTTCGATTGTGGCAAGGACCGCAGGGAGTTGATCAACGCCTTCCTGGCGGGCGGGTCCAGGAGTGTGGCAGGTTCATCCAGCAGAATGATTTCTGGTTTCATGGCAAGCACCCCAGCCAGTGCGGCTTTTCTTTTATCTCCGGCACTGAGGTGGTGAGGAGCCCGGTCGCGTTCCTCAAACAGACCAACTTCCTTCAAACAGTGATCTACAAGAGTCTGGACTTGTTCTTCATCCATTCCCATGTTGAGTGGTCCAAAAGCTACATCTTCCTGGAGGCTCGGCATGAAAATCTGGTCGTCCGAGTCCTGAAAAAGCATTCCGATACGTTGTCGAACAGCGGGAAGGTTCTTGCTATTCAGCACCATTCCACAAATAGTGACGGACCCCTCACCGTGTAGTAACCCTACCAGGTGATTCAGGAAAGTTGTTTTTCCTGAACCGTTTGCACCGAAGATGGCGACAGTCTCTGCTTCCCGCAGGGTAAAGTTGACCCCGCGCAACGCTTTGGAACCATCCGGATAGCTGTAGTGCAAATTCTGAACTTCAATCAGCATATCATTCGCTTCTGCCATTGTATGGATTCGAGGCCGCCTCGTACTCAGGTTGCTTCAGGGCCATAGGGCGCAATTGGGTAAAATGCACAGCATTATGTGTTTGCGTGTAGCTTCATTCCTGCTGTTCATCACCATGTTGTCAGGTGCATCAGAAAAACCCAACATCATTTTCATCTTTACTGATGACCATGCCTATCAGGCAATCAGTGCCTATGGGTCAATGATCAATCACACACCGAACCTTGATCGAATTGCCCGCGAGGGGATTCGTTTTGATAGGGCACTGGTCACAAATTCAATCTGTGCACCGAGCCGCGCAGTCATCCTGAGTGGCAAGTACAGTCACCTGAATGGTGTGCTTGACAACCGGCTGGAGTTCGATGGCTCACAGCAGACGTTTCCCAAGTTGTTGCAGGCGGCAGGGTACGAGACGGCGATCTTCGGGAAGTGGCATCTGAAGAGTGCCCCTACCGGTTTTGATGCGTGGGAAGTCTTGCCAGGCCAGGGGGCTTACTACAACCCTGATATGCGAGTCGGGCCAGATGATAAACGACGCAACCATACAGGCTACGTCTCGGACATCATTACGGACCTCTCCCTTGAGTGGTTGAAAGAGCACCGTGATCCTGACAAGCCTTTCATGCTAATGAGCCAACACAAAGCTCCGCACAGGAACTGGATGCCGGGTCCTGAGCACCTCTCGTTGTATGACGGGCAGCACATTTGGGAGCCACCGACACTATTCGATGATTACTCGGGAAGGAGTTCTTCTGCGGCCAAGAACCGGATGGAAATCGGTAGACACATGGTCAGTGCTCATGACTTGAAGCTTCAGCCGCCGTCCAATTCCGTGGAAGGTGACCGTGTTCTTCGTCAGTGGATGAGCACATATGGACGTCTGAACACAGAACAGAAAGCGGTCTGGGACGCAGTATACAATCCGAAGAATAAGGCGCTCATGGATGCCAACCTACAGGGCAAGGAACTGGTGCGCTGGAAGTACCAGCGCTATATCAAGGACTACTTGCGTTGCATAGCATCAGTTGATGACAACGTAGGTCGATTGCTGCGTTATCTCGACGAGACAGGACTCGCAAGGAATACGGTGGTCGTCTACAGTTCCGACCAGGGCTTCTATCTTGGGGAACATGGTTGGTTTGACAAGCGCTGGATGTACGAAGAATCTCTGAGAACACCGTTACTGGTGCGCTGGCCTGGTGTTATACAGCCTGAGTCGAGCAACCGAGATCTGGTCTCGAACCTTGACTATGCCCCTACGTTACTAGAGATTGCCGGCGTTGAAGCTCCTCCAGATATGCAAGGTAGCAGCCTGGTGTCCCTGCTCAAGGGTCAAACTCCAAACAACTGGAGAAAGACCTTCTATTACCACTACTACGAAAGTCAGGTAGCTCATGGTGTCCCGGCGCACGAAGGAGTTCGCACAGCACGTTACAAGCTGATCCGTTTCTATGAGACCGACGAGTGGGAACTTTTCGACATGGAAACAGATCCGCATGAATTGCAGAGTGTTTATGGCAGGCCTGAAATAGCAAAATTGACAGACGACCTGATGTCTGAACTCAAGCGCTTGAGAAAGATGTACCAAGTCACTGAACCACCTCTCAACTAGGCTACATTGCATAGATGTAGAAGTGCTTGCCAGTATAAATTTTGGCTGCTAATCACTGAACCAGTAGCATCATTAGCAACAGTTGCCTGTGTTATTATCCGTCTAGATGAAGGCATATTAGGTGCTGTCATCAGGCAGGAAAACACCCGAACTGGATTGGTTTACGTCGCTGTTTTCATTCAGGCCCGTAGCTCAGCTTGGTTAGAGCGCTACCTTGACATGGTAGAGGTCAGCGGTTCGAGTCCGCTCGGGCCTACCACTGTGAATCTTCTGCCATAGAAGTCGATTTCTTAGGTGTCATATCGCTTGGCTTTATTACGAAAATGTAATCTCAGCTTCTGTTGGGACATTGTGCGGTATTCATAAACAATCAAAACATTCTGCACGAGATTTCAATTGAATTCGTAATCACATTGAATTCATTAACACTTGGATCCTCCGCAGAAACCGTGGACAGGTGATGTCCCTAGCCCGCATATCTCACCAATCGTAGCCAAGACGCGAATCGGCTCGAATTGGCGACTGGAGTCCTGCAGGAAGGACCGGAAACCGCGCGGATGCATGGGATGCGGGGCGTACAAGGCATCCGTGGGGAAGCCGCCTGCTCCGGGCCGGCCGGAACGGGGCCCGGGAGCGGATGCGGAGACGCACCGGGGCAACGCCGGCGGCAAGCCGACGATCAGCGGACAGAGCCGGTTCAGCACGCCAGCGGCGGCGCATGCGGGGGGGCCCGCAGATTGCGCAGCGCGGTCGCATAGAGGTGCTGGAAGGGGTGGACGGAGGAAAGCGACAGCCACACCTTGCGCGTGGTGATGCGGATCACGGCGGCGATCTTGAACAGCTTGAGGCGGATGGTGGAGCATTGCGCCTTGGCCATGGCCGTGCCGGCCAGGCCCACCTCCCGCACGGTGTTCATCAGCACGTAGGCAAAGGTTGACGGGTACAGGCGCAGCTAGTTAGCGCGCATCGTCACGCTGCTGGTGCGGTCGGCGAACAGACACAGCTGCTGCTCCTTGATGCGGTTCTCCATCTCGCCGCGGGCGCAGTAGACCTGCTCGTACAGCCGCTGCGGCGACTGGATTTCGGAGAGTTCCAGGTTGGTCACCACGAAGCGCGGATTGGCGCCCTGCCGCAGGTGCTCGGCCTTGCCGATCACGCGCCGCTTGCGGCTCCACGAGCTGTGCGTGCGATAGCGGAACTGGCGGAAGCGGCGCACCGCCGCGCACGGCGCATGGCGTGGCGTAAGCGCCGAGTCAGCACCGGGTTGCGAGCCAGCCCGAGCACGTAGCCCACCGCATTGGCTTCGCACCAGCTCAGGATCCCGTCGCGGCAGAACCCCGCGTCCGCGCGGATGCGGATCCGGGTCGCCGGCCAGCGCTCCCGGATCCGTCCCACGATGCGCTCCAGCTCCTCCACGCTGCCGTCGGAGGCGTCCCGGTCCGCCGTCCGCAGCCGCGCGCACAGCACGTGGTGCTCGCAGAAAATGTACAGCGGCAGATAGCAGTGCTCCCGGTAGTAGCCATGATAGAAACGGCCTTCCTGCTGGCCGTGCGTCGGGTCGTCGGTCGCGTCCAGGTCCAGCCAGATCTCCTCCGGCGCTTCCGCCTGCGACTCCAGGAACAGGTCCACCAGCAGGTTGTCGAGGCCGTCCCGGTCCACCAGCATCCGGTGGTAGCGATGCTGGGCGGCCGTCTCCGGACGGCCCAGCTCGAAGCGCTTCAAGGTCGCCGCACTGGCCAGCGGTGCCGCCCGGTCGCGCTTCCGCTTGCGGCCCTGCCCGGTGAGATCCGTCGCCGTGTGCTCCACCGACCCCTGCTGGCGGAAGTCGGAGACACACTGGCCCAGCCGCGCCATCAGGTCGCCCAAGCAGCAGTTCGCTTCGCGCAGCAGCAATCCCCCGCCGTCCGACGTCATCCTCCCACCATCGAAATCCGCGACCACGTCGCGCTTGCCGTGCGCCTCGAATTGCAACTTCTGCGCCGCGCACCCTGCTTTCATGAACCCTCCCTTCGAAATCAGTGTAAGATACTGATAACAAAGATATTATACACGATTCAAAGGCTCATTCTCAACCCATTGGTGAGATTTCCGGGCTAGAGGCAGGATTTAAAGGGTAGTGGGTGGGACGGCTTGCCTGTGCCACACCATGAGAAGATAACGTCGCCAAATCCGCAAGTCGACAGGGATTGAGTCACAACGGTGCAAGCTTTCGCGCTGCTACCCGTCTACGATGTTGTTTCGGATGAGCTGTTACACCAACCTGCTGCTGGCACCTCAGATCTTCAACTACAACCGGAGATGGGCGACTCGGACTGCAAGTCTGCTGTCGCTCTTGTTCACCAGCACTCTTCCACGAACACGTTTCCGACCTGGAAAATCAAAACCCGGTTGACAAATCCGATCGAATCAATGTTTGGTGCAATCCGGAGCACACAAGGGATTCCAAGGGCTGCTTGATCAGGAATCGCAACTGTACATGATCTTCAAACTGAGCCTCTGCGCTGAGCAGAATTGGTGAAAGCTACGAGGCTTCGTATTCCTGGAGAAAGTCATTCCTGGAATAGAATTCAAAAATGGAATTAAGTTAAATCAGCCTGACCAGCTTGCCGCTTGGCTCATGCTCCATACACAAGTTTTACCAATATCTCAGTAAACAGATACTGTTAGTAATTGGGGATGATGTAAGAGCTTTCAACGTGAGAATCGACGTCAAATCACAGCTGTAGAGATTACCGGTAATGAAGTAATCAAGGTACAGTTAGCGACTGAAATTATTGAAAGAGAGGAATTCTTGCAGGTTGAAGATAAGGTAATCGTTGTCACAGGGGCAGCTCGAGGGATTGGGCGAGCACTTGCGACGAAGTTTGCTCAGGAGTCAGCGAAGACTGTTGTGATCTCGGATATTGATACGGGATTACTTGAGGAAACTGCAGAATCAATCGGAGCCAAGCCATACGCTGCAGACGTAACGAACGAAGATGCAGTCAAGGACCTCATCAATGATGTGGAGAACACTTATGGTCCTATCGACCTGTTTTGTTCCAATGCAGGAATTTCAAGACCTGGTGGAGTGGAAATCTCTAATGAGGACTTTGAACTGGTGTTTGATGTCAATTACAGATCCCACCTCTATGCATCCAGGCATCTGGTGCCCAGAATGATCTCTCGCGGAGGTGGATACCTGCTGAACACGGCATCCGCTGCTGGTGTGCTTACACAGATTGGCTCAATGCCTTACGCTGTGAGCAAACATGCAGCAGTCGCTCTGGCGGAGTGGCTTTCCGTGACATATGGCGATCAAGGTGTGAAAGTTTCTATCTTGTGTCCCCAGGGGGTTCTGACACGTATGTTATTAGGCGAACATGGTGAGCGTGACAATTTTCTGACTCCAGGAGCTCTTGAACCGACTGATGTTGCAGAAGCCGTCATTGAAGGACTTGCTGAAGAACGGTTCCTGATTCTTCCGCATCCCGAAGTATCCGAGTTCATGCGACGTAAAGTAACGGACTACGACCGTTGGCTGCGTGGTATGCGCAGGTTGCAAGCTCGTATAAAGGAAAATCCCGGAACAGCAATGAAATCTGAATCCCCATCATAATAGAATAATTCGAGTGGTGGTCTTGGTGACCATTTATGAATCATCCGCATGAATAAATCAGCGAACTGATGGCTCATTGAGACACAACTTGCTGGAGTGGCGGAATTGGCAGACGCACTGGACTCAAAATCCAGCGCCCTTTACCGGGCATGAGGGTTCGACCCCCTCCTCCAGCACCAATTTCCTGATTACTTGAACAATAAGAACTTCCTCATCTGTTAGCAGCAAGCCAGGCAGCTTAACCTTGGTTCGCCGTGTGTCGTGCAAAGGCGTCCCTTACTGGTGGGTGCGAATCCCATGCAACAACTGACGCTCCGGTTGGAAGCTGCCAGGGCGGTTCATAGAAGTAACAATGTAAACCGAGGCACTCTGTTGTAAAAGGATCTCTGTCAGGCGATTTAGCGACCGTGTTGGCCGGAACACGAGTGAATGTCGAACAGGTCTCGAAACGGGTAATGTGGAAGCGAAGGAAAACTAGAAACAGGTTGCCGACCTTGCCGAGGAACTCTTGGATGGCCAGAGACCTCTGTTTTCTCTGGAAGCGGGCATTCAGACTGCCACAGAGGATCTTGTCCGTAGGCTGCTAGCCCACGGCTTCCAGCACGGAGGGCAGACAGGTGCAGAAGAGGACGATAGTATCGCGACTTTTAATCTCGACACGCAAGACCACGAGGACTCCCGTTTGGTAGGCTGCGCATCTCGGCCATGGAGCCGGCGGGATCGTTGACTTCCCCGCCGGCGGTGATATCGCCGCTCGTAGTCGCGGCGCCGGTGATGGTGACGTCGCCGGAATGGGCTTTCAGACACTTAGAGAGCGTTTTGGGTGGAACGGGCATCTAGCCCGGATTTCTCAAGAGGGGTAGGGTATAAGGCCGTGTCTTGTGGTATAATTAGTTTGTTATGAACAACTTACCACGTAACAGGACGACGGCCTTATGACTACAGAGTGTACCACGGAACGACTGGAATTTGGGGGCCTGCGAAGGCAGCGAGTCGTCGGTCGATTTGACGGTGGGGAGCTCGGCTCAGATGGTGGCGGACTGCTGCTGCGGGAGCTGGCGCAGCGGACGGGGCTGTTCGGCCGGCTGAGCGCCTGTTTCCGGGATTACCGCGAGCCGCAGCGGACGCGGCATCCGGTGGAGGTGCTGGTGGCGGCGCGCGTGCTGGGCCTGGCGCTGGGCTACGAGGATTTGAACGATCACGATACGTTGCGCCAGAGCAAGCTGTGGTCGCTGCTGTGCGGGGCGGCGGGACGGGGCCGGCGCAGGGCGAGCTGGGAGGCTTTGCCGCCGGGCAAGAGCACGCTGAACCGGATGGAGCTGACGGGGCCGGCGCTGGACGCCGGGGAACGCTACAAGAAGATCGTGGCGGACACCGCGCGGCTGGATGCCCTGCTGGTGGACCTGTTCCTGGACTGGCACGGGGAGCAGCCGGAGCGCATCGTGCTGGACGTGGACGCGACAGACGATCCCCTGCACGGCCGCCAGGAAGGCCGCTTCTTCCATGGGTACTATCGCAGCTACTGTTACTTGCCGCTCTATATCTTCTGCGGCCAGCAGTTGCTGGGGGCGCGCCTGCGGACGGCGGACCGGGACGCGGCGGATGGCACGGTGGAGGAGCTGGAGCGCATCGTGGGGCGGATCCGGAAGCGCTGGCCCGGGGTCGAGATCTGGCTGCGCGGGGACAGCGGGTTCTGCCGCGACGAATTGCTGGCCTGGTGCGAGGCGCAGGGGGTGGAGTATGTGCTGGGAATCGCGCAGAACCCGCGCTTGAAACGGAGCCTGGCTCCGGAGATGGAGCGGGCTCGGCAGGAATGCGAGCGGACGGGGCAGGCGGCACGGGTGTTCAAGGACTTCCGCTACCGGACGCTGGACAGCTGGAGCCGCGAGCGGCGCGTGATCGGCAAGGCGGAGCATTTGCCGCGGGGGGCCAACCCGCGCTTCGTGGTGACGTCGCTGGGGGCCGAGCGGATGGCGGCGCGCGCGCTCTACGAGGAGGTGTACTGCGCGCGGGGCGATATGGAGAACCGCATCAAGGAACAGCAGCTGGCGCTGTTCGCCGATCGCACCTCGGCGCAGACGATGCGGGCCAACCAGTTGCGCCTGTATTTCGCCTCGTTCGCCTACGCGCTGCTGGAGTTACTGCGGCGCTGGGGCCTGTCGGGCACGCGGCTGGCGCGGGCGCAATGCGGCACGATCCGCCTGAAGCTGCTCAAGATCGGCGTGCGGATCCGGGTCAGCGTGCGGGCCGTGCGGCTGTCGTTCGACGAGGGCTTCCCTGAAGCGGGCCTCTTCGTCTTCGGAGTTCGGACTGTTGTTGGATCGTTGAAGCAGGCTTAGTCGGGCCTCTTCGGGCAGGTGTTGGCCCGTCTCCAGAGCCTGCCCCTGCGCTGTTAGCAGCTGCACTCCAGCCATCGTCTCGAGCCCCGTCGGAGGTCGCCGGGGATCAGTGCGCCTGCAGGGCGGGTTTCAAGCGAAAACAAGCCCCAACAACCGCGGATCTGGCGACCCTTACCAGGCATCTGCCCGGATCCGACGCCCCACGCAACATTGCCAGGCTATCCATCCACCCCAAATGGACAAAACGCCTCCGAATCTAAGACTCGTGAGAAGGTCGGGCTAGGCGCCCAGGGGGCTGCCATGCGTGTGCTATGCTGAAATCCAGCCGCCTGCCGGGAGCGGGGCACCAACGCGGAAATCCCGGTACCTCTCACTTCCTGCGTCGGTCCCTGACGACCACTCCGCGCTTCACCGCGGCCGCCATATCCCCTCGATTTGACTCGTAAAAAGTGACTAGCCGCACGCGGCGCTCACTTTTTCGTCCAATCACCGTCTTGAATAGCGCCTGCAGGCCCTGGAAGAGCTTGGCTTCCATGACCTGCGGGTCGGCTGGTAGGGAATCAAAATAGTTGCGCTTCTGGGCAGATACTGACGCCGGGTCGGTTATGTAGTCGGCGAATAGCCCCTCGACGACTTCGATGTCAATGGGTGCGGAACGCTGGCCGGGGTAAGACATGGTTGATCGATGGCTGCAAGCTGGCCGCTCCTACTAACGAAGATAGCCCGTGCATTGTGATGGATCCCGCCGATACTAATCGACATGGAATCGCATTTCTTCGATTTCGCCTAGTACTAGCCCATCTCCGAGCCTTTCGGATCCGGTCCCTACGCCGTCTCGTTTACCGTCGCCTCCGAGCCTTCGCTCCCAACTCACTGACGGACAGAGCCAACACACTGAAAGAGAGGTGTGGTGAAGCCCGAAGACGGTTTTCAGGCGTATTGGTTCCGCCCCCTGTATTTGCGAAGAATCGCGTCGGCGCATGCCGATCTGGCTGCCTTCACGGAGCCCAGGGCATGCGCAGGATGAACATCTGCCGAGTGTCGTCCTCCATCATGCTCGGGATCAGCAGCGTGTCCCCGTCACGGTTCCACCGGGGGGCCGGATCGCATCGCACTTCACCCGAAACCCGGCCATAGAGATCGTACCCTCCGCTGCGGAGTGTCTCGCCTGTACGGCGATTGTGGACCACGTAGTAGACCTTGCCGTCTTCTTTGTACCCGTTCGCGAGCCATTCAAGGTTAGGCGATAGCGCGATATCCCCTTCCGGGTCAGGGAACATCTCGCGATCGCCGATCACTTCGACCAGTTGCTGGGATTCGACGTCGAAGACGGCCTGCCGGTTGGCGATCGAGCCGATCATCTGCGCACCCGCATCCCATTCAGGATGGCCGCCAATATGCGTCTCTTGCTGCCGGAGGTCCGTGCCGTCGCGAGCGACGGTGAACGACGCATTGACGCGGCCGGGCTGGCCGAAGTTCGCCCGTGCGAAGAAGAACAACCGCTTACCCGTCCGGCTCCAAAGAGTGTGGTTGATGAAGAGCGGCATCGAGTCGATATCGGGACGTGCCCGCCGAAGTGCCTCGGCTAGATCGTGAAACGATACCAGCAACTCCTTCTCGCCTGTCTCGACCTCCACCAAGAACACACCATCGTCCTCGGGAGCGCTCACCCCCTCGGTCCAGTCCCAGGCTCCCGGATAGCCGGTGACGAGTCGCAGACGGGCCATCCTCGCGTAGTTGATCCCCGCGAAATACTTGCCATCGAAGGACACTCCGCCGTTGCCGACGGGCGTGTCCTCGAAGCGGTACTCGCGGACTCGGTGGCCTTCCTTGATGTCGTAGAGCACGCAGAAGACCTTGCCGGTCTCCGGATCCCGGTCGTTGAAGAAGAATTGGTTCTCGGGGTCGCCGGGATTCCAGTAGAGCATCGTGCCCTGCTGGACGTTCCAGCCACGCGACTCGTCGACAACGCGAATCTCGTAATCGTTCTCCGTGTCGAGCAGGATCACCTCTGCGACGTCGTCTGGCCCAGGCATGCGGTCGACGAAGTCCGTCCGCAACGCCACGATGTACCGTCCGCTAGCATTCCATGGAATCGTTCCCACGTGGCCGATGTACCCGAAGAGGTGGTTCTTGGGGCCCCGGGTGATTTGCTCCCGCTCCAGTTCTATTGATGGCTCGGGAGCGGAAGGCCCTGAGCAGCCGACCAAGTGGAGCAAGGGGGCGAGGCAGATGGTCGCCGCCAGGAATCGCGATTTCCAGCAGGGGAGTGCGTTGGCTGTGTCGAATTGCATAAGAGTGTGAATTGTTCCAAGATACTAAGGTAGTCGAAGCGAAGTCTAGGCGATTTGCGCCCGCGAGGACTAGTAGCCTGGTTGGGACCGCTGGCCCGAGCCGGACTCGGCACCTGAGCTAGGCTATGGACTTCCGCCATTAGCGCGGGAACACGGTAGCGCCAAAGAGGAGCGCGACTTCATGTCGGAACTCCGAGTCCAGGACCAAGATTTCGAATCCCACATCCGGAGCAGCTGGAAGCCACGGTTGAGCAGACTATCGACAACCGGGCCGTGCGGAACCTCAATCGCCACCTGAACCAGCTCCGGCTCAGACTGTGCAAGTTTGAGGATCCAGCCCGCCATGCAGATCACGATGTCGTTGATGCCGTGGTTGCAGTCACGTTTGATGAGCAGGTCGAGCAGCGGGATCAAGGTCTCGCAGTGATGGTGATCGATCCGGTACAGATCGCTGAAATGGCCGGACTGCATCATGGGGTGCTCAACCAGGAGATGTATGAGTGGTACACGCGCGCCTACACCCCCGCCGGATTCGAGGGTTGGAATACGCTCTCTGCTTTCGATTATTTGGAAACCTGCCTGGAAGTGAATAGCGAGTGGATTGCCATGACAGGCGGGTCAGGCGGGGCCGCCATGAGTTGGTTCACGGCTGCGGTCGAGCCACGCATCGAGGTCGTGATCTCGATCTGCGGATCGGTACCTACGCAGTCAGCTTGCCCAAAAACACCCGGAGGCGGCATTGCGACTGCATGTACCCGGTCAACTTTCGCATGCACAACCTGATCCACCCCGTCTCCTTGATCGCACCCTGGCCGCTATTCACGGCGCACGGTCGGCTCGATCCGCTCTTCCGTGTCTCTGGCTACGAGGAATTCGAATCCACGATGGCTTCGCTCTACGAGTCGTACCGATTTCAGGATCAATTCCGTAACTTGCTCGTCGAGAGCGGACACAAGGACTCGGATCTGCTGCGCGCGGAGTCGGTCCAGTGGCGTTTGCGGGCCAGCTCCACGAGGATACCCAAGACCACCGGGTACATGAGTTCTTCGTCCCACCGCCTGAACCGGTGGAATGGACCGACACGGCCGAGTAGGATTCACAACGTAAAGAATTGATCAAGGCTTTTTGGGAATCTGTGCTGTATATAATTCCTTATCCATTAGTATCGGCGGGATTTATCACACTGCACGGGCTATTCTCGTTAGTGGGAGCGGCTAGTTTGCAGCCATCGGTCAACCATGTCTAAACCCAGTCAGTGTTCCTCACCCATTGACATCGAAGTCGTCGAGGGGCTATTCGCCGACTACATAACCGACCCGGCGTCAGTGTCGGCCCAGTGGCGCAACTTTTTCGATTCCCTACAAGCCGACCCGGATGCCTTGCAAGCAGCCCTCGATCAGGTTGCGAGTTCTGGGCTGGACGGCTTGCCTATCGAAGGGTTGATTGACGAACCGTTGGACCATCCGCATCCCGAAGAAGAAGCGGTCCTCGTCGCGGCGGATATTCAGCACTGTGTCGACAAGCTCGTAAGGGCCTATCGGGTCCGGGGCCACATGACCGCCCGCATCGATCCTTTGGAACTCGCCCTTCACAAGAGCCCTGAATTGGATCCGGCCTACTACGGACTCCAGCCGCGAGACATGGACAAGAAGATCTCGCCGAAAACGCTTTCAGGCTGCTCGCTGGACACCCCCCGCGAAGTCATCGAACGACTCCGCGAGACCTACACACGCTCGGTTGGTGTGCAATTCATGCATATCGACGATCTGGGCATACGCGAATGGCTCCAGATGCGGATGGAACCCGTCGGCAATCACGTCACCCTCACACTGGCGCGCCAGCTGCGGATCCTGGCCAAGCTGACCGACGCCACGATCTTTGAGGACTTCGTCCAGAAAAAATTCATCGGTGCGAAAAGCTTTTCGCTGGAGGGCTGCGAGACCTTGATCCCGCTGCTCGACCTGCTCATAGAACGAGCCTGCAACCACGGCGTCAACGACATCGTGATCGGCATGGCGCACCGTGGCCGCCTCAGCGTCCTTACCAATGTCATCGGCAAGAACGCCCAGGAGATTTTTCGTGAGTTCGCTGATTTGGATCACGTGCACTACGAAGGGCGCGGGGACGTCAAATACCATCTCGGGTACCGCGGAAGATGGACGAGTTCCCAAGGCGAGAACCTCCGGCTTTCCCTGTGTTTCAATCCGAGTCACCTCGAATTCGTCGACCCCGTCGCCGTCGGCCGCCTGCGGGCCCGGCAGGACCGCAGAGGCGACACGAAACGAAACCGCGGCCTCTGCATCCTGCTCCACGGTGATGCTGCGTTCGCAGGCGAAGGCGTCGTACAGGAAACACTCAACATGAGCCAGTTGTCGGGCTACTCGGTAGGCGGCACGATTCATATAATCGTCAACAACCAAATCGGATTCACGACGACCCCGAGGCAAGCCCGCTCGGCGATCTACGCCAGCGGCGCAGCGAAGATGCTGCAGGTTCCGATGCTGCACGTTAACGGAGAGGACCCGGAAGCGGCGGCCCAGGTTGTCCGCCTTGCGGTCGACTTTCGGGAAGAGTACCAGCGCGATGTCGTGATCGATATGTACGGCTACCGGCGCCAGGGCCATAACGAGACTGACGAGCCACGCTTCACACAGCCGCTGCTGTATCAAGCCATCCAGAAGCGCAAGCCGGTTCGGGAAGCTTACCTGCATCACCTCCTGAGTCAAGGCGGCGTTACTGAGGAGGAAGCCGAGCGGATTGCCAACGAGCGCCTCGAGCGCCTCGAGAGGGAATTGGCTTCGGCGAAAAGCAAAGACTACATTCACATCGGTGACCAAGTGACGGGCGATTGGTCAGGCTACAACCTAGGCTTGGACACCCAGGTCCCCGAAGTCGACACCGGCGTACCGATGGACCGGCTGAGGGCGATCTTGCAGAAGATAGGCAAGACACCGGGGGAGATCATTCCGGATCGCCGCATCGTCCGCTTGCTCCAGCAGCGCACTGAAATGGCGAACGGTAACCGACCAGTCGACTGGGCGGGTGCCGAAGCGATGGCGCTCGGAAGCCTGCTGCTCGAAGGGTTTAGAGTGCGCCTGACGGGCCAGGATTGTGAGCGCGGCACGTTCGCACACAGGCATGCTGTAGTGCGCGATGCCGAAACGGGATTCCCGTACGTTGCCCTCCAGAACCTCTCTCCCCGGCAGGGCACCTTCGAGATTCACAACAGCCCGCTCTCGGAGGCCGGCCCGCTCGGCTTCGAATACGGATACAGCCTGGAATCGCCGGACGGCTTGATCATTTGGGAGGCGCAGTTCGGGGACTTTGTCAATACCGCGCAGGTGATCATCGATCAATTCATTTCCAGCGGTGAAGACAAGTGGGGCTTGTGGAGCGGCTTGGTGCTGCTGCTGCCCCACGGCTTCGAGGGCCAGGGCCCGGAGCATTCGAGCGCCAGGCTTGAACGGTTCCTGCAGCTGGCGGCCGAGGACAACATCCAGATCGTCAACCCGACCACACCGGCGCAATATTTCCACCTCTTGCGCCGCCAGATGGTTCGTCCATGGCGCAAGCCGCTGGTCGTGATGTCCCCGAAAAGCCTGCTGCGCCATCCCCAGGTCGTGTCCGCCCTGGATGAGCTATCGGAAGGGCGCTTTCAAAGGATTCTAGGCGATCTGCAGGTCGAGCCAAGCGGGGTTAGGCGTGTGCTGGCCTGTAGCGGCAAGCTCTACTATGACCTCAAGGCAGCCTGCGACGACGCCGAACGGCAGGACTTGGCTATAATCCGCCTAGAGCAAATTTATCCTCTCAGCCTCGAAACGATCAATGACTCTTTGGCACCGTTCGGGGACACGGAAGTTTGCTGGGTGCAGGAAGAGCCGAGGAACATGGGCGCGTGGAGGCACCTCCAAATACGGTTTCCCGGATTGTTCTCGCGCGTCGTCTGCCGCCCGGAGTCGGCTAGTCCGGCAACAGGGTCGCTTGGTAGTCACAAACGCGAGCAGCGCCAACTGATCGAAGAAGCGCTTTTGGTCGAGTAACGGAGAAGTTCCACCGATGTCAGTCAATCTGAGAGTCCCGGAAGCGGGCGAGTCGATCATCAAAGTTCAAATCGGCGCTTGGCGCAAGTCGGAGGGGGAGTTCGTCAATATCGACGAGGTCGTCGTCGAACTCGAAACGGACAAAGCCGCGATTGAGCTTCCGGCTCCGGTCAGTGGAACACTGGTCAGTATCGTCATGTCGGAGGGGGCGGAGGTGGCAGTCGGCGACGTCATCGGTGTGATTGACGAGAACGGCGCACTGCCGCTGGCCGATTCCAAGTCATCTGCTCCAAAGACCAATGCCAAGGCTCCAGAGACGCAAGCCCCGACACCTGGCGCCGCCGAAAAGGCCGAGACTCTGGAAGCAGTCAGGCCCAAATCGGAACCGCACGTCATGCCCTCCGCCAAGCGCGTAATGCGCGAGGCAGGCGTCCCGACTTCGGCTGCCAAAGGTACGGGCCCGGGCGGCAGAGTGCTTAGAGAAGACGCTGTGAGGGCGATCGAGGCAATCCAGGCTGAGTCACCCCAGAAACCAGCGCATCCATCGCCGCTGCCCTTGCAGGCGCAGATGCCGGCGGCTGTCGGAGGCCGCGAGGAAGAAAGCGTTCCGATGACCTCGTTACGCAAGGTCATCGCGCGGAACCTCGTGGCGGCACAGCAAGCCGCCGCATTGCTAACCACTTTCAACGAGGTCGACATGACCTCAGTCATCGAGCTGCGGAAGCGCTACAAGGACTCGTTCCTGGAGCGTCATGGCATCAAGCTCGGGTTCATGTCCTTCTTCGTGATGGCCGCCGTAGACGCCCTCCAGACCGTTCCGGTCGTGAACGCTCGCATCGACGGTACGCAAATCGTGTACCGGAAGTACCAGGACATCGGTATCGCAGTCGGCGGCGGGCGCGGACTGGTCGTTCCCGTCCTGAGGAACGCCGAGTCCATGAGCTTCGCCGCAATCGAGCTGGCGATTGCCGACTTCGCCAATCGCGCGATGCAGAACAAGATCGAGCTCGCCGAGCTTCAGGGCGGGACCTTCACGATCTCGAACGGGGGGATTTACGGCTCGATACTGTCAACACCGATCGTCAACCCGCCGCAATCCGGTATCCTCGGGATGCATGCCATTCAGGACAGGCCAGTGGCGATTGCCGGGCAGGTCGTCGTGCGGCCCATGATGTACTTGGCGCTAACTTACGATCACCGGATCGTGGACGGGAGGGAAGCGGTCACTTTCCTGCGACGCATCAAGGATTTGCTGGAGCGTCCGGAAAGGATCTGGCTGCAGTTATGACCGCGCCGCGCCGACAGCGATCCGAATCCGTTGCCGGTCAGGCGGTGCACCTTGTGGCGGGCGAATTCATATGCAATCTCATGATCTGATTGTTATCGGCGGGGGTCCCGGAGGCTACACCGCGGCGATTCGCGGGGCGCAACTTGGCCTTGATGTCGCCTGTATCGAGAAGGAGAAGGCACTCGGGGGAACTTGCCTCCGCATCGGATGCATTCCCAGCAAGGCGCTGCTCGAATCGTCCGAACTATATGAGAAGGCCAAAGGAGGCTTCGGCAAGCACGGAATTATCACTTCGGATGTCCAACTCGATTTGGTAAGGATGCTGCAGCGAAAGGACCGTGTGGTGTTCTCCCTCACGCGGGGCGTCGCCAGCCTGATCAAGAAGAACAAGATCGTGCGTTACACGGGCAGCGCACGCTTCGTCTCGCCCTCAGGGCTAGTCGTGCAAGAGCCGAACGGCACTTGCGAACTGGAAGGCAAGCACATCGTGATCGCCACCGGAAGCCAGGTCGCCACTTTGCCGGGCATCGAATTCGACGGTGACCGTATCGGCACAAGCACCGAAGCGCTTTCCTACAAGGAGGTCCCCAGGCGCCTCGCTGTAATCGGTGCCGGCTACATCGGACTCGAACTGGGATCCGTCTGGCGCCGGCTAGGTGCTGAGGTTGTCGTCTTCGAGTACCTGGGCCGAATCCTGCCAGGCATGGATGCGGAACTTGCTGAGTCCGCTCACAAGATCTTTGCCAAGCAGGGATTTGAATTCAAGCTAGGAGCGAAAGTCACCGGAGCCGGAATGGAAGGCGGCAAATGCAGGATTGAGGTCGAAGGCGCGGCTCCGCTGGAGTGTGATCGAGTACTGGTCTCGGTAGGGCGCAAGCCGAATACAGAAAGCCTTGGCCTGGAGGCTGCAGGCGTAGAGCTGGAAGACCACGGCCGGATCGCGGTCGACAAACACTTCCGAACCTCTTCCAAAGGCGTCTACGCGATCGGAGACGTGATCCGCGGCCCCATGCTGGCGCACAAGGCCGAAGAGGAAGGAGTGGCCTGCGTTGAGAAGATCGTCACGGGCTACGGGCACGTCAACTACGATGCGATTCCGAGCGTGGTTTACACGCATCCGGAGATCGCCTCGGTCGGTAAGAGCGAAGAACAACTTACCGAGGCCGGAATCCCGTACCGAAAGGGCAAATTCCCCTTCATCGCGAACGGAAGGGCGCAGGCGCTCGCGGATACGGACGGCTACGTGAAGATGCTAGCACACAAGCAGACTGACCGCATATTGGGGGTACATATCATTGGTCCACGAGCCGGCGACTTAATCGCCGAAGCGGCAGTGGCCATCGAATGCGGCGCATCGAGCGAGGACATCGCACGATCAAGCCACGCTCACCCTACACTCGCCGAGACGATCAAGGAAGCCGCACTCAAGACGTCCGTCCGTCCGATCCACATCTAGCGGTAGGTTACTGAAATGTAACCGTTCGAGCGGTGCGTGAAATCCCGTTCGAGCGGGCGGTTTCGGTGGCCGCGAAAAAAGTTGGCTGAAACGCTGGACACGACTAAAGTACTTTCCAATTGACAGATGAGCTTTCGTGTCCGATGTCAAGGGTTTTTCGGGGATTGGCGGAAGGGATCTAGAATCTGGACGTTTCCCCACAGCTCAGATGTTCGGTCTTAGGTTGCGCCTTGGGCCGCTGGGAGGAGAGGGCGGGGCGGGAGTCATCCAGCATTCAGGCCCTGGCGGGGACCAGCGGTTGCCAGAGGCGGTCGTCGCGAAGCAAGGCGTTGGCGAGCACGACGAGCTTGCGGATGACGGCGGTGATCGCGACCTGGTGCGGTTTGCCGCAGTCGCTGGCTAACGGAGCCGTGCCGGCCAAGGCCGCGGCCTGCTTCGGGCCGATGCTGCCGAGCTCGGGCATGTCGGCGCAAAGCACAGCCGTGGCAACCGGACCAATCCCCGCGATGGAGCGCAGGATCTCTGCGCGGCGAGCCAGGGCTTCGTCGGCTTCGAGGGCATCGGCAATGGCTTGGTCGAGCACACCGATCTCGCGCTCGGCAGCGTCGTTGAGGTGGCCGCTGCGGGCCCGGGTCCGAATTCGGCGATGCGCTTGCGACGGTTGGCCCGGTCCTCGACACAGGCTGCCCGGGCGGCCACCAAGTCCTTCAGCTGCTGGAGGTTATGTTCCAAGGGAAGAGCCCGGCGCCGATCCGGCAGGCGTCCGAAGAGGGCCAGCATGGCGGCATCGATGCGAGCGGTCTTGGCTAGCCGGCCCATGCTGCGCGCAAACTGCCGGGCCTGCAGCGGGTTGGCCAGGACGACCTCGAGGCCAGCCTCGTCGAGGCAGCGGTGCAGGGCGCGATGGTAGCGTCCTGTCGGTTCCAGCACCACGCGGCGCACACCTAGTCTGCGCAACCAGTCCCGTGCCGTGCGCTGGCCGGCAGCATCGTTGGGAAAGCTGCGGGTGGCAGCGCCCGGCTCAACCTGCGTGTCGAGCCGGGCTTTGCTGACATCCACGCCAGCGACGAGGTCCGTCGCAGCGAGGTCCGTGCCATTCATGATTCGAGTCCCTCCGGAAGGCAGTACAGTGAATGCGAGTCATCCCCCAGCCTTGGCTTCTGATCAATCCGGGCCGCGCGCCCAACCTTTCGTCCAGGCCTCGGGGGGATGGTTGCGACGGGCCGACCAAGCTCGAACACGGCTCGAAAGGCCGAGGACAGAAACGGTCCGACCCGTCGCCGCCGGGGGGCCTGGCCAGGCCCCCCGGCGCCCTCCCCGCACTGAGGCGGGGAGGCATCTGTTGCAGGCCGCTGCGGCGGCTTCCGCCGCCTGCGGCAAGGGAAGAGAGGTTCCCGGATCCTGTCTGGGTTCCTGCTCTCCGCCACCTCTCTAATATAAAAGGACACCTATGAGAGCCATCCAAAAGGCCGAGATGCTACTCGGACAAATCGCCATTGAAAACATTGAATTGGACGCCCGCTGTCGCGACGATGTCCCGGCCGTGCTGAAGGGCATCCAGTACATTTATTGCAAGGAGGAGTTGCGGCAGGAGATATTCACCCTGTTGGAGAACCACATCCTGGAGAAGCTGGATCCCGCAGGCGATAGTCCCGAGGCGGGGAGGATTAACCGCGCGGTCGGACGTCGCGGCATGGATCTGTGGAATATCCTCGTGCTCGGCCTGCTGAAACAGGGTATTAACTGCGACTACGACCGGCTGCATGATCTAGCAAACAGACACCTTGACGTGCGCCGGATGCTGGGCCTGAGCGAAGTGTTCGACAACACCGCCTACAGCTACCGCACGCTGTTACGCAATGTCGCGCTGCTCACCCCGGAACTGCTGGCGGCAGTGAACCGCCTGGTAGTGGGAGCGGGCCACGAATTGGTCGGGCACAGACCGCCCGAGCCACTGCAGGCACGCTGTGATTCCTTCACGGTCGAGACTGACGTGCATTACCCGACTGATGTCAGCCTGCTGTGGGACGCGCTACGCTGCCTGATCCGGGTGGTGGCGCGCGCCTGCCAGCAGCACAACATCAGCGGCTGGCGACAGAGCATGCATCTGACCATGAACGTGCGGAATCTGTTCAACCGGGTACGTTCGTGGCGGCAACGACAAGGCAAGCCAAAGCGGGTGCAGGCCTATTTGCGGCTGGCGCGGGATCTTTCGCAACGTGCCAGGGCGACGCTGCCGACGCGGATGTGCAGGAGGAAATCAAGTGTTATCTGGAACATACGGAGCGGCAGATTGACCAGATCAACCGGCGCATCCTGCAAGGCGAGGTGATACCGCACGAGGAGAAAGTGTTTTCCATTTTTGAGCCACACACGCGTTGGTGCGCGAAGGGCAAGGCTGGCCGTGCGGTGGAGTTGGGGGTTCCGGTGAGTGTGGTGGAGAGTGAGCACCAGTTTATCCTGCACCACAAGATCCAGTGGGCGGAGCATGACGTGGAGGTAGCGCAACCGTTGGTGGCCCAGACGCAGGCACTGTATCCGAGTCTGGCGGGCTGCAGCTTCGACAAGGGGTGTCACAGTCGGGCCAACCGGGAGCAGCTTGATACCATGCTCAAGGTCAATGCCTTGCCGCAGAAAGGGCGCCTGTCGAAGGCGGCCCTGTTGCGCGAGGCGGTCCCGGCATTCGTGGCGGCGCGACGGGCGCATGCGGCGGTCGAATCAGCCATCAATAACTTGGAGTGCCGGGGCTTGAACCGGGTGCGGGCGCACGGTGCGGACGGCTTCGAGCGCATGGTGGGGCTATCGGTGCTCTCCACCAACTTTCACCGGATCGGGCTGATCCTGCAACACAAGGAGCGCGAGCGGCTGAAGCTGCAGTGCTTGCGACGCGCCGCATAGCGTCAGCGAACTGCCTGGAAATCTCCAAGCACCCACCCTTGCAGTGGCACGGGAAGGCAGCGGTACCCGACCACAGTCCAAACTGCCATTGATTGCCGTCCGCTGTTGCCTGTCGTCAGCAGTTAAGGACAGATTCAGTGGGGATTTCCCACCCGCCAGGGAACTGCAAACTCGTCAAACAAAGCACCCCTGCCAAAAACGAGAGTTTTGTCACAGACACTACTTAGTAGTTCACGTACTACGACCCATGGTCGGAATGAAACCCCCGGATCTGGAACGGAAAGGCCCCCAGCAAGCCCTCCAGCACTGGGATCAAATACCGCTCGCTGATCCGTTCAACCGTCCCCACGAACTCGTACTGCGTGACCTCATCCATCACATTGATGTGATAGACACCCTTGACTTTAGCCAGGTCGCCCTGATGCACCGAGTCGACCCGCAGGTAGCCTGCGCGGCCCTCGGGACGCGGGCGCCTGCGCTCCCCGATCGCGACCTTCACCGGGCGTGTCACAACCTTCTCTCCCCTGCGACGCGGGCGCCTGCGCTCCCCGATCGCGACCTTCACCGGGCGTGTCACAACCTTCTCTCCCCTGCGCCGCCGAGACGCCTGCGAGTGCCGCAGGTTGTATAGGTGCCCGTTCGAAAGGCCCGCCAGGCGCTCGAACCGCACGTCCCGGAACACTGTCCAAGCCCGTTCCAGGATCTTGCGCGTGGTCGGCCCCGCAAGCGTCCCGTGTAGCTCGTCGGTCTCTGCTAGCAGCAAGATGTCGGACCGCTCGTAGCGCCGCCGGAACGGCCACGCCGCCCCCCGGCGGCGGTCCCGCAGTTCACCATCGGCGAGATAGCGTGCCACCAGCCGTGCCAGCTGCGCCCGCGAAAGGCCTGTGGTGCGCAGCAGGTAGCATCGCAGCAGGCCCTTGTCGGCCTTACCCAGCCGCCAGTAGCTGAAGCGTCGCAATACGCGCTTGATGTGCTCGTACGCCTCCTTCCGGTCCGGGATCAGGACTATTCCTGTGGCCTTGCCCGTGAGAAACTCCCGGACACGTTCCAGGTTCGTGTGGGACTCCAGTTCGATATGCAAAATCATCCTCCAATGATTCCCACATCTCCCTCTGAGGCCGTTTCAGGCTCATCTTTAGTTGGAAACAACCCCCCGCTTCAGGCTCATCTGCCAATTGGAAAGGACTGGGTTAACTGCAGAATCAGGAAGTGGGACAATTCTTTTGTCCCTACCCAAGGATTACTCATCGGGAAGAATCACAGTTTTCAGATGGCCGTTCTGGCTCATCATCTTCTGAAAGACTGCAATCAGGTCAGACAGTGGTGCTGCAACTGATATGAAATCCGAGGCATGTATTTCTCCGCTGCTGATGATGTCGACTGCTTCCCGGACATGGCTTGGTGTGTGGTGAAAAGTGGCACGTAATGTTAGGGATGAGTAATGGATCCTGCCAGTGTCTAGGCACACTTGGGTCTCTTTAGGACAGCCACCGAAGAAGTTCACAATTCCACCAGTACGGACAATCGCAACGGCCAGTCGCCAGGCATGTGGTGAGCCGACTGCTTCGATAACAATGTCAGATCCCCGGCCGCCTTCCGTGCGTCTCTTGACTTCTTCTATGGGGTTACTCCCGCGTCTCGACTCGATCAGCACTTCGGCGCCAAGGTGCTCAGCTCGATCCAATTGAACTTGGTGACGCCCGATCGCAATCACTCTGGCTCCAGCAATCCTTGCAAGCTTTACGAACATCAAACCAATCGGTCCTAGCCCAATTATGGTGACAGTATCACCAGGTTTAACTCGGATATCGTCCAAGCCTTTGAGGACACAGGCCAAGGGCTCAGTCAGTGCAGCTTCCCGGTAGTCGATATGATCAGGGATTCGGTGAGTGTTGCATTCAACAATGGGTCCTGGAATCTTTACATATGGTGCGTATGCGCCGTTGTTGAACAGGAGGTTTTCACAAAGATTCTTCTCATCTCGCCTGCAGAAGAAACATTTATGACAGGGTGCCGAATTTGCAGAGACAACACGGTCTCCCGGCTTGAACAGTTTCACTACTGAACCTGTCTGCAAGATGTCACCGGCGAGTTCATGACCTAGGACAGAGGGTAGGGTAATCATCTTGGCATGGTGTCCCCTACGATAAACTTTTAGATCCGTGCCACAAGTCAAGGCGGCTCTTACCCGAATCAGGATGTCGGAAGGGCCAATGGTTGGTACGGCTACTTCTTCAAGGCGTAGGTCTTCCTTGCCGTGAAGAACTCCAGCTAGCATTGTGTCTTTCAAAAGCTGATTACTCCTGAGGATGGACAAGTAGCTTTAGTGTGCCATCATCGGGTTGACGTGCCAAGCTTATACCTTGATTGAAGTCCTTCATGGAAAGGTTATGGGAAATCAGGGATTTCGCAGGGAAGCTATGGTCCCAGACGATTTCGGAAGCCAACTGTTGCACATCAGCACAGGCACTGTAGGAGCCAAACAGCGTGCGGTCGTCTGCGCAAATACTTTTTCCGTTGAGTAAAAACGTTTCATGGGGAGACGTTTGGGCAAACAGCATGATACGTCCGCCACGTCTTGCCAGTGAAACCGCTTGTTTGACGATTCCTTCAGCTGAGGCCGCCACGATGACCACGTCAAATCCCCTTCCTTCCGTCACATTCTTTAAAAGCCCAGCAGGATCAAGATCTGCCTGCCATGTTTCACTAGCACCCAGTTGCCGTGCAAGTGTCAAACGCTGTTGCAGGAGATCACTGACTACCACTGACTGCACTCCCTGGCGCTGTAGCAGTGTGGTGAACAGCAGGCCGATGGGGCCCTGTCCCATTATCAGGACGCTTTCCTCGGGTTCAACCTTGCACTTGGCCAATCCTTTCAGACATGTGTTCACAGGCTCTACAAACGTAGCTTGTTCAAAACTGACATATTCAGGAATCTTCTCAACGCCTTTTTCTACGATCCAGTCCATCACGCGTACATACTGGGCAAAGCCCCCACCTGCAGGCTCGAATCCTGCCGTTACACCGACCTGCTTGTATTTTGCACATTGGGAGTAGTCTCGAAATTTACAATAGTGGCACTCAAAACAGGGAATGTGATGGTACATGCAAACCCGGTCACCCACTGCAAACTTCAAGACGTTCTCACCAGCCGCGACAACTACACCTGATGTCTCATGGCCATAGATTCTTGGAGCCGGAAGCAGGTCGTATTCAATTTTCTTGAGGTCTGTGTGACAGATCCCACAGCATTCGACTCGTACGAGTAGTTCCCCTTGGCTTATCTCGGGTATATCAACATGTTCGATAACAACGCGCCCATTACCGCGGTAAACGGCAGCATTCATAGTGGATGTGTTGTTGCTCGGCATGCTAATTGCTGAACCTGCATTGCAACAGGCAATTTGCAAGTGATTGGGCTGCCGTTCGACCATCTCGCTTCAGTTGCCATAGTTGTGACCAGTAGCCCATGCGAATACCGGCCTGCTTGAGGACATTCCATGTGGAGATCGTGCCGTCCTTGCGCAAGGCCTGATTGAAATCAATACATATTTCTTGGGAAGCCAAATCGCTGATTGAACGCAGGCAAAAGAATGGGAGGTTGTATTTTTGAGCTACGGCGGCAACAGCTGCTGCTTCCATGTCGACAGCTTGCGCTCCCTTTGTTGCGAGTTTCTGTTTCTCTTGAGAGGATTGCACGACAGCATTTACTGTAATCAGCGTTCCACGTCGTGTCTCTTGCGGATACTCTGCAGGTAATCTCCCTGAATACTTGAGCTTGCCACCCAGGATTTCATCCGCAAGGAAGATGTCCCCAACCCCATAGGCAGGATGCAAGGCACCGGCAAAGCCAGTCGAGATCACTACCTTAACAGGGTGGGCTGCTATCAAGCTCTCGGTAGCTTCTCTTGCCGCATCGCATCCGATTCCATTTGCAGCCAGCAGTGCTTTAGCCCCCAGTAATTTTGTTTCTGATAACCAGCGTACATCCCCACCGGACTGCTTTTCCAGTGAAGAAAACCCCTTGAACTCATAGGGATTGGCTGCAATGAGCAATAACATGCCCGGAACCCGTTGGCAGCATCAGCCCGAGTTTCTATTACCCATTTTCACACCTCAACAGAGAATAAGTAATATGACCTGACAAATGAACACGCCAAGCAATTAAAAAAGGCAATTCGAATACATTCACTTTTTTGTTCTTCAGCTACAAGTTCTAGCTTGTAACAGAACCCCTAACTGTTACTGGGTATACGACTTCATTTTAAGATTGCGTCAGGAACTTGTTAATCAGTGTTCCCAGAAGTCCTCCTAGCAACCACTGGGCTTGCAGCAGCGTAGGGCGATGACCCGTTGGCCCCGTCAACGGTCCAGGGCGGCCCTTTTCGTTGTGCTACTCGGAGCTCCACACAGCGACTAGTGTACTGTCTCGGAAGTTCGTGTGTAGTAACTCTTGAGCGATTCTAGGATGTCGTCAGCGGTTTTCGTCCACACGAACGGCTGAGGGTCCTCGTTGTAGACATCCAGGTACTCGCGGATCGCCTTTTCCAGCGCCTGCGTGCTGCGATGGGTGCCGCGCCGAATCTGCTGCCGCGTGATTTCCACGAACCAGCGTTCCACTTGATTGAGCCACGAGGCGCTCGTGGGCGTGAAATGCAGGTGGTATCGCGAGCGACGCGCTAGCCAGTTGTGGATCATCGCGGTCTTGTGCGTGCCGTAGTTGTCCAGCACGAGGTAGATGTCGAGTTCCGGCGGAACTCGCTTGTCGATGATGGCGAGGAACTTCTTGAACTCCACCGAGTGGTGCTTCCGGAAGCACTTGCCGATCATCTCGCCCGTGGCCGTATCAAGGGCCGCGAACAGCGAAGTGGTCCCGTTCCTCTTGTAGTCGTGCGTCCGCTTCTCCGGCGATCCGGGGCGCATCGGCAGCCAGGGCTGGGTGCGGTCAAGCGCCTGGATCTGCGCCTTCTCGTCCACGCACAGCACCACGGCCTTCTCAGGCGGGTGCATGTACAGTCCGACGACATCACGCACTTTCTCGATGAACAGGGGATCTCGCGACAGCTTGAACGTCTCGCTGCGCTGCGGCTTCAGGGCAAAGGCCCGCCAGATGCGGCTCACCGTCGCCGAGCTTAGCCCGCACGCCTTGGCCATCGACCGCGTGCTCCACTGCGTGGCTCCCCGCGGCTTGGTCTCGAGCGTCCGGATCACCACGTCCTCCACATCGTCGTCCTCGACCGAGCGCGGCGTCCCCGGCCGCGGCTCGTCCAGCAAGCCATCGCAGCCCTTCTCCAAGAACCGCCTCCTCCACTTGCCGACCGTCGCCCGTGTCGTGTTCAGCTTACCCGCTACGGCCTGATCACTCCTGCCTGTGGCGCTCCCCAAAATAATGCGCGCCCGCAGGGCCAGCGACTGGGCTGTCTTCCGGCGCCGCAACCAGCGTTGCAGTTCCTTCCGATCATCCTCCGAAACCTCGGGAACCCCTCTCGTGTGATGATTCGGCATCGTCGCCTCCCTCCTTAGGCTGACGGTACCAGAATCAACATGCACTGGTCAAGAACTTCTGATACAGAACACTAGTTGGTCTCGCACGTCTTGGCGGACCCGTCCAAGTCTTTCGCCAGCGATGCTAATTACTCCAGAGTGTCGAGATTCCGCACGTTGTGACACTCCACGAATTCAGTCGCGCACTGGTGCAGGTACTGGAAGTTCATCCAATGTTAGGGGCTGGGCGGAAAGTGGCGAACTCAGGTCGTTGCTGTGAATCGGAGCACTGCCCGATCTGCTGCTCTGGGCGTAAGGAAAAGGCAGACTTAAACGACGGCTTTTGCCTGTTGCTTTGCGCCTCCAAGTGGAGGCGCTTTTGTCTGAACGGCTGGCTGGCCATTCGTCACAGGCTTTTCAATCTCGCGATAGGGGAGCCCAAGGGTCTTCCGGACAACCATTTCCAGCCTGGCGCGAACGTCGAGATGCTCCTTCAGGAAGTTTGTGGCCCTTCCACGACCTTGCCCGATCCTTTCCCCTTCGAAGGAGTACCAGGAACTGCTCTTTTGCAGCAGGTTGTGTTCCGCTCCTAGGTCCAGTAAATCACCTTCAGACGAAGCACCCTCACTATAAATGATGTCGAACTCGGATATTTTGAAGGGTGGAGCCATCTTGTTTTTTACAACCTTGACTTTGGTGCGATTGCCAAGAACAACATCACCGTTCTTGATCTGAGCGCCCCGTCGGATATCAAGCCGCACAGAGGCATAGAATTTTAACGCCCTGCCACCGGTAGTCGTTTCAGGACTCCCGAACATCACGCCGATCTTTTCGCGGATCTGGTTGATGAAAATAATGCAGCAGTTGGACCGCGCTAGTTGGCCGGTCAACTTGCGCAATGCCTGGGACATCAGGCGAGCCTGCAGACCGACATGGCTGTCACCCATTTCTCCCAGCAGTTCTGCTTTTGGTACAAGTGCCGCGACAGAGTCGATCACCAGGATGTCAACTGCTCCCGAACGAACAAGTACGTCCGTAATTTGCAGTGCTTGCTCACCATGGTCTGGTTGTGAGATCAGCAGGTTATCCACATCGACACCCAGATTTTCCGCATAAGTCGGATCCATCGCATGCTCGGCATCAATGACTGCTGCCACACCTCCTGCTTTTTGCGCCTGGGCAACAGCTTGCAGTGCTAGTGTTGTCTTGCCGGAAGACTCTGGCCCAAATATCTCGACTACCCTTCCGCGCGGCAGGCCTCCTATTCCAAGTGCTGCATCAAGGGAAATGACCCCTGTAGAGATCACGTCTGCTCTGGTATGGATCTGTTTTTCTCCCATACGCTGGATAGATCCTTTGCCATGTTCCTTCTCAATGGACTGGATTGCATCCTTTAGATTTCTTTCTCTTGTTTGTTTATGTTCCATGGGAATCTCCTTTTCTCCTTTGAACTCACTTCATGTTAGCAAAAGGGAGAACAAAAGGCGAATAAATAATATTCACGCATTGTCTTTGTGCGCAATATGTTTTGCAGCACAAGGAGTTCATTACAAAGTATTCACTAGTTGGTTTCGTCTGGAAGAGGTGCGTAGTAGCCACTACGAACCCTGACATTTGAATTGCGCAGTCCAGTGTAGACCTCGACAGTGTGGAAAGATCCGTCGTTAGTGAATTCACTGGGTGAGTACAGGATGAAGTACTGATGGCGCAGTTCATTGGCGATATTCGCGAAGGACTGTTGCAGATCCCTGGCTTGGAAGGGATGGAAAGAAATCCCGCCAGTTTCCGTTGCGAACCTGCGTAGGGTACGATCTCCGTGTTCAGCCCTGCCACTCCGGTTGGTCGATATTGTATAAACGACTGATTCTGCCTTGTGAGCCATCTCCAAAGCATCTTCCCTTGTCACTGTGCTGCGGTTGTCTTCTCCATCACCAATCACAACCAGTGCCCTGCGGAACTGTTCTTTCGGCTGGTCTTCTGGAAGCTTGTCACGGCAGGCATAGTAAATTGCGTCGTACAGTGCAGTTCCACCTCCAGCACGCAGTTTTCGCACACCAGCAGCCAGTGCTTCTACGTCATTGGTGTAGTCCACGATCAGTTCTGCACGGGTATCGAAGCTCACTAAAAATGCACGATCGTTCTCTTGTACCAGAACGCCCCGCAGGAATTCGATGGCTGCCTCCTGCTCGAAAGTAAATCGTGTGCGGATCGAGTTACTGGTGTCTAGGATGACACCGATACGCAACGGCAAGTTGCTTTCGCGGTCAAACTCACGGATCTGCTGTTGCAGTTGATTGTCGTAAACCTGAAAATCCTCGCGATTCAGGTCAGTAATAAAGTGGTTCTTTCTGTCTGTGACTGTGAACAGCAAGGGGACGCGAGCTACATCAACCTTGATGATATCCGATTGCGTAAAAATCGGCTCGAGCTGAGCCTTGCCACTTTCCTGTGCCCATGCCAAGGTACTGCACATTGCAACAAACAGCACTGCAATCCAGGCTGAAAACATATGCTCTTATTATAGCCCCAATGGTTGCAGCATCTTTTTGAAATCGGGAGGCAGGGGAGACTCGAAACTCATAGGCTTTGCATTATCAGGATGTTTGAAAGCCAGCCTCTGAGCATGGAGCAGACAACGCTCAGGAACAGTGGCTTCTATCACTGCGCGACGTGCTCCGTAAAGAGTGTCACCAACCACTGGATGACCGATGCTGGACAGATGTACACGTATCTGATGCGTACGTCCTGTATGGATTCGTATCTCTGCCAGAGTGTAGTGCTCACCTGCTTGCAGACAACGCACATCACTGATCGCTTCACGGCCCTTGTGTGAAATGGCCATCTTGACGCGGTTGCGCTTGTCCCTGCGGATTGGCATTTCAAGGCGAAGCCACCAGTGCCCTTCACTTTTGACAGGGCGGCCATGGATCAGCAGTTTGGGGTTGTTGAGAGGGTCAATTGGCAGGACCCCTTCGACAACTGCCCAGTAATGTTTCCGAACCTCCCTGTTTTGAAACTGCTCCTGAAGACGACGATGTGAGATGTCGTGTTTTGCCACCAACAGGACACCACTTGTGAAGCGGTCCAGTCGATGGACAATACCGGGTCTTAACTCTCCCGAAACTGTAGAAAGGCAATTCAGGTGATGAAGCAAGGCATTTACCAAGGTGCCTGAATGATGACCAGCCCCCTGATGCACACTCATACCGGCTGGTTTGTTAATCACTGCCAAGTGATCGTCCTCGTAAAGGATTTCCAGAGCTATGTTCTCCGGTTTGGCTTTGAGTGGCTTGCGATATGCAGGCTCGACATCAATAAAGTCTCCCTCCCGGAGCTTTCGAGAACCTCTTAACTGGACAGTTTGGTTGACCTGTACATGTCCATCAGTGATCCATTCCTGTATCAGGGATCGGCTTGTCCCGGTAAATTGTTCACTCAAGAACAGATCCAGCCGTGTTCCGACATAACTTGGCTGTACTTCAAATTGCATGATCTTCAGAGTGACTCAGGATACTCCCTGAAAGCCTGTGCCCCGGCAAGCTTGTACAACTTGACTTTATCAAGGTGATGTGTAATTATTCATAATAATGAATATTAATTTAATGTTGGCTCCATCTTTCCGTGTGCTGGAAACGCCCCATTTTCTCAAGGACACAGACTTGTCTGCTGAAGAGTTGCGTAGTTTTCTGGAACTTGCATTGTTGGTCAAGATTGAGCCGGAACTCTACAGGGATGCACTACGGAATCGTTCAGTGGCACTGTTGTTTGAGAAACCGTCACTCAGAACACGAATGACGTTTGAACTGGCTGCACTGCAACTTGGTGGTTATTCCGTTTTTCAAGATCATTGCGATGGTCGCATCGGGGAAAGGGAACCAACACCAGACATCGCACGGAACCTGGATCGCTGGTTTGATGCGATTGTAGCCCGAACTTACTCTCACAAGACGCTTGAGGTCCTTGCGAAATGGTCAAGAGTACCTGTAATCAATGCATTAAGCGAGTCCTGGCACCCTTGCCAAGCTTTGGCTGATTTCCTGACGATCAGGGAACATTTTGGTACGTTGGATGACCTGAAAATTGCCTATATCGGTGATGGTAACAACGTGGCACATTCGTTGCTGATGTGTGCCGCACAACTGGGTGTAGCAATTTCAATTTGCGGTCCTTCAGGATATGGTCCACGTCTGGAAGATATGGAAATTGCAAAGGAAGCTGCAGAGTCATCTGGAGCCAAGATTGAGATTTTGACGGACTTGGACGAAGCTGTTCGTGACGCGACTGTGGTGTATACCGATGTCTGGACAAGTATGGGTTGGGAGCAGGAGACGCACCAACGACGGATTGCATTTTCGCAGTACCAGGTGACGGATAGTGTGATGTCAGCAGCGAATAAAAATGCAATATTCATGCATTGTCTTCCTGCCTTGCGGGGACACGAAGTTAGTAATTCGGTAATTGAGTCCAAGCAATCACTGGTGTTTGACCAAGCTGAAAACCGGTTGCATGCACACAAGGCATTGTTGCTGATGATGCTGGGTAGATAGTAGGGGAAATTCATGACACTCAAGGCAGACAAGGTGGCCTTGGCCTATTCAGGAGGGCTGGATACATCCATCATCATTCCCTGGCTCAGGGAGAACTATGGTTCAGAAGTAGTTGCGATTTGTGGGGATATAGGTCAGGGCTCAGACGAACTGGAAGGGCTGGAAGAGAAAGCCATCGCAAGTGGTGCAGCAGACGTCTATGTCGAGGACATGCGGGAAGAATTTGTCCGTGATTATGTCTGGCCGATGGTTCGGGCCGGGGCGATTTATGAACACAAGTACCTGTTGGGAACATCCATCGCACGTCCATTGCTTGCAAAACGTCAGGTGGAGATCGCAATTCGTACTGGTTGTGATGCCCTGGCACATGGCGCCACCGGGAAGGGGAATGACCAGGTCCGGTTTGAACTGGCATACAAGGCACTTGCACCCCATTTGCCTGTCATCGCTCCCTGGCGTTCCTGGGACATCGTCTCAAGGGAGGATGCCATTGATTATGCCGACGCCCACAATATTCCGATTCAGCAAAGCAAAGCGAAAATCTACAGTCGCGATGCGAATCTCTGGCACATCTCACATGAAGGAGCTGAGCTTGAGGACCCTGCGAATGCCCCTTCTGATAAGGTCTGGACTTTGACCACGGATCCATCAAAAGCACCTGTTGAGGGTGTGGAAGTTGCCATATCATTTGAGGCCGGCATGCCAACAGGAGTGAATGGCAGTCCTTTAAGTCCGGCTTCTTTAGTTGCAGTGTTGAATGAAATGGGTAGTATGCATGGTATCGGACGGATTGATCTTCTAGAGAACCGTTTTGTCGGCATGAAATCCAGGGGCTGCTATGAGACACCAGGGGGAGCGATATTAATGGCGGCCCATCGGGAACTGGAATCCCTGACTCTCGACCGGGCAACACAGCATTACAAGCAAAAGATCGCATTGGATTATGCGGAACTTGTGTATGACGGAAAGTGGTTTACACCACTCCGTGAGGCATGGGACGGTTTTATTGATCAAACACAGCGTTATGTCAGCGGGGAAGTCAGATTAAAACTTCAACAGGGTCGCATTGATGTGTTGAGTCGTACATCGCCATATTCTCTGTATGTACCTGAGATTGCGAGCTTTACGATGGGAGCGGATTACGATCAACAGGATGCAGCTGGTTTTATTAATCTCACTGGACTGCCACTCAAAGTGCATTCAGCTGTACATAAAGTGGCTCTGAAAAGTGAAGGAAAAGGTTCATGAAGCTCTGGGGAGGACGGTTTGAATCAGGTCCAGCGGAGTTATTCGAGCAATTTTCAGGATCACTGCATTTCGACAAGGAACTGTTTGAGGCTGATGTAGCTGGATCGAAAGTCTATGCCAGTGCGCTCGAAAATGTAGGTATTCTGAGTGCCAGTGAAAGGCAGCGCATCCATGCGGCTTTCGACTCGATGCTTGAAGAGTCGAATGCAGTTGGCTTTTTTGATGCTGATGACGAAGACATTCATACCTTTGTTATCCGGAAACTGGGTGAGGTGGTGGGTAATCTTGCGAGCAAGATTCACACAGGACGCAGCCGTAACGAGCAGGTTGCCACTGATTTCAGGTTTTGGATGAAGAAAGAACTTCGCCAGGCGCAGACTGCTCTCCTGAACTTGATGGAATCCCTGTTGGCCATGGCCAACAGGGAAGCTGGAATATTTCTGCCCGGATATACACATCTGAGAAGGGCACAGACCATTTTGTTTTCGCATTACCTGCTGGCATATTTTGAGATGTTCCAGCGGGATTGGCAGCGCTTCCAGCAAGCCTATGAAAGAACAGACATCCTGCCATTGGGAAGCGGTGCACTAGCTGGCAGCGGATTCCCGTTCGACAGGGACAGGATGGCTGCAGAGTTGGGCTTTTCGAAGATCTCTGCTAACAGTCTGGATGTTGTTTCAGACCGTGACTTTGCTATGGATTTTCTGTATGCATCCTCGGTGACGATGCTGCATATCAGCCGCCTGGCAGAAGATTGGATCATTTACAGCAGTGAAGAGTTCGGTTTTATTGATCTCGGGGATGAGGTGACCAGCGGCTCCAGCCTGATGCCCCAGAAAAGGAATCCCGATGCATTGGAACTGTTGCGTGGCAAGGCTGGTCGGATATGTGGCAATCTGCAGGCACTGATGATGACCATGAAGGGATTACCCCTTTCCTATAACCGTGACATGCAGGAAGACAAGGAGGGAGTCTTTGATACTGCAGCTCAATTGGCTGGATCGTTAGCAGTTCTGAAGCTTTGTGTCGATACTACCCGGAGCAGGCCGCAGGCTATGGCAAGGGCTGCGGATGATGGCTGGGTGGCTGCTACAGCACTGGCGGAAATTCTGGCTCGCAAGGGTGTGCCATTTCATCATTCGCACAAGATAGTTGGCGGGATTGTGCTGGAGAGTGTGAAGCAGGGAAAATGCCCCCAGGACTGGACCCTTGATGAACTCCAAAGCTTTGCTCCTGAATTTGATGAAGAGACCTTGACTGCCATGGTTCCGCAAAAGGCATTGGAGAACCATGCTGTTCCTGGAGGAACTGCTAAGGATTCTGTTGCCAGGGCATTAGCTAGCGCCTCAAGGGATCTCCAGGAGTTGAAAGAGCAAATTGCACTTTCATGAGTTGAACGGTAATGAACAAATCCGAAAGAAAAAGGAAGATCCTGCATCTGATCGGCTCAAAGAATGTGCAGACCCAGGAATATCTTGTTCAGCTTTTGGCTGATGGTGATGGTATCGAAGTGAGCCAGGGGACGCTTTCGCGCGATTTGAGGGAACTCAGCATCGTTAAGACGAGCAAAGGGTATGAACTCGTAGATCGTATACATCGACCCAATCAGGACGATACCAGCCTTGCCCGTGTGCTGGATGAGTTTCTGCTGCAGATCCAAACTGCGCAAAACCTTGTAGTGTTGCACACACACCCAGGAGGAGCAAACGTAGTTGCACAGCAACTCGATGCAGTGGACTGGAAAGAAATTGTGGGAACTATTGCCGGGGACGACACTGTCTTTGTTGCAACTACAGGAACCAGGACAGCGCTTGGCATCCAGCAAAGGCTTGAGAAGCTATAGGACTCCAGATTCCAAGATCGTTCTGCATCAGCAGATTGCTATCCTAACTATTTCACTCGGTACCTGGTTATCATCACTGCTGAAATCACCAATTTCATGTCAAATACATTGCTTAAGGGACACATTGCCGTAGTAACAGGAGCCAGTAAAGGGCTTGGCAGACAGATGGCTGAATCATTGGCTGCAGCTAAAGCTCAAGTGGTTCTTGTAGCGCGAAACGAGGCACTGCTCTCTGAAGTAGTCACTGGAATCCTGGAAGGCGGTGGATATGCAGATTACATCGTGGCGGATGTTATTGATGAAACTGCACCAGCAGAAGTTGAAGCTGTGGTTCTGGAAAGGTATGGGACTTGCGACATCCTGATTAACAACGCAGGGATCAACAACCGGAAATCGATTGAGGACATGTCAATCGAGGAATGGCGCCAGATCATTGATGTGAACCTGAATGGGCCCTTCATGATGTCCAAGGCATTTATCCCTGGGATGAAGAAAAAGAATTGGGGCCGCATTATCAACATGACTTCGATCATGTCGCATGTTTCTCTCCCGAACCGTACGGGTTACTCTGCGACCAAGGCAGGGCTACTGGGTTTTACAAAGGCATTGGCACTGGAACTTGCACCACACAATATTACTGTCAACGGTATCAGTCCAGGGCCATTTGCTACTGAGATGAACATGTCATTGATTGAGGATCCGAAAAAGAACCGTGAGTTCCTGGCTCGACTGCCTGTGGGACGGTGGGGGAAGCTCGAAGAAATTGGACAACTGGCTGTCTACATGTGCTCAGACGGTGCCGGATACTTGACTGGAACCGATGTGGTAATTGATGGCGGCTGGACTGCGCAATAAGTTCTAGCGAGCAGTCTTGATCTCTGGTGGCTGGTAAATTCACAGAAGAAAATGAGACTATTTGCGCTGCCTTGTTCATCATCAAGTACTGTATGCTCGGCACACGTTGCTTGGCTCTGTACTGATTCTTTTCAGATAGGGGCAGTAATTCCTTTCATTGGAAGAGCCAAAAAACAAGACGCCGTTATTTCACTCATGTGGAAGGGGCGAACAAGGACACATTCATGAGACACATCAGATGCTAGATTCTTTTCCTTGGGGTCGTATCTTCCGCTACCGTTGGAATGCTTTTTGATCGAGACTCAGCGGAAGTGAGTTGCGTCTGACATTGCAGGTGCTATGACCTCCCTTTTCCATTGATGGAATGACTCTGGTTGCTCTTGCTTCTGACTATCCTGCCAGCGAAAGCAAATGAAATTGAAAACCCACGGCTAGATAAATTGGCCGACTGGAGTCGGGTGCAGTCACTCTCTCCCGGAGTGCGAACAGTAGTCGAACTCTACAAGCACGAAACGGCCTCTGAAGCCCGCAAGATCAAGGGGTGGTTTATTCGGCGTCGGACACATCCATCACGCTCTTGTTACAACCCGGCCAGACACGCACAATTGAAAAGTGGGTCGTACTCACAGTTCGGGTCCGCCGTCCATTCAAAAAACGATATGTAGGATGGATTACAGGAGCAGCAGTCGGAATTTACACGGGTATTGGATATAACCATCAGGACATCTGTCCCCCTTTCGTTTTCTCATTCCTTTATTTTTTTACTTTGCCAGCAGCAGTTGGTTTCCACATGATGCCTACACGACTGGTGTACCGCATGCAAAAGACGACTCCATGATTCACCAATGTGCCGAATCGGTTTGCAAGCCTAGGTTAGCAACAAAGTTCTACAAGAATTTACCAGGTGAGAATTATTCCGCTTGCAAACTTTCCAGTGCAGTCCACTAGAGTGCCAACCTGGTGAAGCAGTAACCAAGATCAAGCAGTTTCGGGATCAAGTCTTGCAGTGCCTGTATGGTCTGTGATCGATCTGCGGTGGGCTGAACCCTGTCTCCGTCATGCAGGCAAATGATGCTGCCGCTATCTGTCTGGCGCAGGATGTATTTTGAAATCCGTTCAGCATCCCACTCCCAGTCATGACCGAGAACACTCCAGTGAATACCTGTCAGCCCAAGCTCCGGCAACAGGGAACGCAGGGCAGGTGAACGCAGTCCATAGGGTGCACGAAACAGTGTGGGAAACAGTTGGGTTGTCTCATGGATAGCCTGCTGTGTGCGAGTCAGTTCATCTCTCACACGATCAGCAGAGCAGGGCAGTAAACAAGGATGGGAGTAGGTATGGTTGCCCAGATTGTGTCCTGCTGCAACAATTTCACGGGTAGTATCAGGTCGTCGTTCGACATTCATCCCACAGACAAAAAACGTAGCAGTGATGCAGTGAAACTCAAGTAGTTCAAGGATCCGGTGTGTCTCGTTACTCGGTCCATCGTCAAATGTCAAAGCAATACACCTTGTGTTGTTAGGCATGCGGTGGATGCATGATCCCCATTGCTGGGCACTTGGCCAAGCTGCTGAATACGCTGTGTAGCTAACTGCAGCAGAAGCCAGTAGAGGTGCCCACATTATGCGGATTGTAGCTGCTTCTGCATAGGATCATGAACCGTTTTTACAGTGGTACAAGTTGGACCTGACTGAAATCAGCCAATAACGGCACATATATCTGCGATATGTGGAAGCATTGCAGGTTTGCAGGGTTGTTGCCTGCTATGTTTGGCATAACTATACTGTTACATTGCATCAAGTTGGTCTGTCTGATGAATGGTATCCAAGTCTCAACAAAAATCAAAGGAGAGCTTCATTCCCCTCAGTCTGAGGCTGCAATGTTCTATGGCCTCTTTCTAAGGGGTCATTCAGCAGATGATCTCCGAGCAGAAATTGATGTTTCTCCGCATGTTTTTCAAAAATGGATGCGACTCAAGGAATATGACCCAAGTTTCCAGGAGCGCTTGAAGCAGATGTACCAGTACCGCAAGCGTGTGCTTGCAATCTTTGATTCTTTGATCATGAGCCACAAGGATTCAGGCCCCTGGCAGTAAAGCTATTCTTGGCAGGAGTAGTTGTTTCCCACAGCTAATTTGGAGTTATCCATGGATTTATACCCCCCCAGCGATGAATTTGCTTCCAAGGCCATTGTGCCCTCAAAGGACGCACTTCTTCACCTGAATGCCCAGGCAGAGAAAGACCCGCAAGGCTTTTGGGCTGGTTTGGCGGCGAGTGAACTGCACTGGTTCAAGCAATGGGACCAGGTGCTTGATGACTCAAATGCCCCGTTTTACAAGTGGTTTGTCGGTGGTCGCATCAATATGTCATACAACTGCTTGGACAGACATTGCCAAACTGAGCACCAAAACAAGCCAGCGATCATCTGGGAAGGGGAGCCGGGTGATCAGAGGGTCCTGACATACAAGGAGTTGCTGCAAAATGTGAAACGTTTCGCAAATGTTTTGAAGCGGGAAGGTTACGTTGCCGGTGACAGGGCCATTGTGTACATGCCAATGATTCCCGAGTTGCCGATTGCGATGCTGGCCTGCGCCCGACTTGGCATTACTCACAGTGTTGTGTTTGGGGGATTTTCGGCTGAAGCTCTTAAACACCGTATCCAGGATTTGGAAGCAAGTCTTGTCATCACCGCTGATGGTGGTTGGCGACGTGGCAGAATTGTTCCACTCAAGCAGGTTGTGGATGAAGCTTTGGACGATTGTCTGGGTGTTCGCAGAGTGGTCGTCTGCCAACGCACGAAGAACAAAGTCGAGATGAAGCCAGGACGTGACTCCTGGTGGCATGAACTGGAATCGAATGTATCAGAAGAATGTCCAGCGGAAGAGCTGGATGCGGAGCATCCCCTGTATGTGCTTTATACGTCAGGAACGACTGGTAAACCAAAGGGAATCGTTCATACAACAGGAGGCTATCAGGTACAGGTACTGATGGCTATGCGTTGGGTGTTCGATATCAGAGACGAGGACGCCTATTGGTGTGCGGCTGATATTGGATGGGTCACAGGGCACAGCTTCATTGTTTACGGTCCCATGCTGGCACGTACGACAACCGTGATGTATGAGGGAGCGCCGGACTTTCCTGAACCTGACAGGTTCTGGAGCATTGTAGACAAGTACAAGGTCAATATCATGTACACGTCACCCACAGCGATTCGTTCCTTTATCAAGTTTGGTGACAGCTACCCGCAGAGACATGACTTGACTAGTCTGCGGTTACTGGGTTCTGTCGGTGAGCCTATTAACCCCTCTGCTTGGGAGTGGTATCACCGTGTAATTGGTGGTGGACGCTGTCCAATTGTGGATACATGGTGGCAAACCGAAACAGGCTCGATCATGATTTCGCCAGTGCCTGGAGCAACGGCAACGAAACCAGGTTCTGCAACACAGCCTCTCCCTGGGATCAGTGCCGATGTTGTCGACATGGAAGGAAAATCTGTCAAGCTTGGTGGCGAAGGATACCTGGTTATTCGCAAACCATGGCCTTCAATGTTCAGGAACCTGTGGGGCGACCCGGAGAGATTCAAGAAGACCTACTGGAGTCAGATACCGGGGTTGTACTTCGTTGGGGATGCTGCGCGGAAGGATGAAGATGGATACATCTGGGTACTCGGTCGTGTTGACGATGTCATGAATGTTAGTGGACACCGTCTGTCCACTGCAGAACTGGAATCCATGCTAGTTCTGCATGATGCCGTTGCCGAAGCCGCAGTCGTGGGTGTTCCCGATGATCTGACAGGGCAGGCAGTGATTGCGTTTGTCACACCGATCCAGGGGAATGAACCAACTGATGAGCTTGCTCATGAGCTAAGGGAATGGGTTGCTCAGCAGATTGGCAAGTTTGCACGTCCAAAGCAGATCCGTTTCAGTGATGCACTGCCCAAGACACGTTCAGGGAAAATCATGCGGCGCCTGTTGCGCGAGATTGTCACAACAAACAAGGTCAGTGGGGACATTACTACTCTCGAAGATCTCTCAGTTGTCAATCGACTGTCCGCCCAGCAGGATGAAGAGTAGAAGCTGCAAGTTGCAAGAGTAGTGTGCGAAAGATTCATGTCAGAGTACACAGCAGAACAAGCAGTATCCGGGATAGTGAACACACTTAGTGTGATTAAGACATGGCCTATCACTACAACTGTTACAGCCGAGCTTAGACCTTGGCTGTTTCCCGGTTGTCCGGGATTTCTCTGATCATCCAGTTGTTCGAACCTGTCAGCTCATCAGCTGCGGGATCAACTCACCGTGGACATCTGTCAGGCGCATGTGACGGCCGTTGAAGAAATAGGTCAGCCTTGTATGGTCCAGGCCAAGCATATGCAGCAGGGTTGCATGGACATCATGGTAGGTGTGCACCTGCTGTTCTGCCTTGTAACCGAATTCATCGGTCGCACCAATTGATTGGCCACCTTGGATCCCGGCACCTGCCATCCACATAGTCATGGCGTGGGGATTGTGATCCCGTCCGACACCCCTTTGTGAAATAGGCATCCTGCCAAACTCGGAATGCCAGAGAACGAGTGTGTCATCAAGCAATCCGGTTTTCTTCAGATCCTGCAGTAAACCTGCAATCGGCAGATCGACCTCCTTGGCATGGAGAGTGTGGTTTTCGATCAGATTGCTGTTAGCGTCCCAAGTATCAACGTTTTGTTGCCTGAGTGCACCACTGTATAACTGCACAAATCGGACCTCGCGTTCTACAAGCCTGCGTGCCAGCGAACACTGCTTCCCAAAAGGTTCGGTGACGGGATCGTCCATTCCGTACAATCTTTTGGTTGTCTCAGACTCTTTTGTAATGTCTACGGCTTCCGGGGCACATCCCTGCATGCGGTATGCCAGTTCATAGGATTCGATTCTTGCTGCAAGTTCCGATGATCCTGGATAACGTTTGGCGTGCTCCTCGTTCAGGTGAGCCAGATGATCAAGCCTGGCTCGTTGCTGCTCCACTCCAAGCATGTCGCTGGGTGGTTGCAAGTCAAGGATAGGATCTCCCTGGGAGCGAAATACAGTCCCTTGATACGACGCTGGCAGATAACCGCTGCTCCAGTTCGCTGGTCCTGAGAATGGGCCGCCGCGGTGATCGTAAACAACCACGAATCCTGGCAGACTCTGATTCTCTGAGCCCAGCCCGTAAGTAACCCAACTGCCAACACTGGGATGCCCCATCAGAAGGGAGCCTGTATTCCATTCGTAGTGAGCCAGTACATGGTCATTGGAGCGTCCCTGGCAGGAGTGAATGAACGCCAACTCGTCTGATTGGGCACCAATATGCGGAAATAATTCTGAAACGTACTTTCCGGATTTCGCCATACTGCTTGAACTCAAAAGGACTGCGCATCAGTGGACCGGGGTAGCTTTGCCGTACACGTACATCTCCTTTGCCTGTCAGTGGCTGTCCATGGTGCTTTTCAAGCAGGGGTTTGTAGTCGAAGCTGTCGATGTGACTTACACCACCACTCATGAATAGTGATATGACGGCCTTTGCCCGGGGCTTGAAATGAGGGTCAAGGGCAGAAACAGAAGAGGTTGTATTTGGGTCACAGACTGCATCTGAGGCTAGCAGTTTGTCCTGTTGCAGCCGACTGGCAAGTGCCAACCCACTGATGCCTTCACCAGCCTGGAAGAGAAAATTCCGACGGGATACGTATCGTGGTTTAGTTGACATACACAAACTCGTTCAGGTTCAGGATGACATCGCACAAATCGGTCAGTGCAGCAAGTTTGTCACCTTGATGAAACTTTTCCTGCTTTTGCAGGAATTCAAGATTGGATTGCAGTTCGCTCTCTGTAGGCTGTCGACTCAATGCGATTCGGTAGGCTTCGTTGATACGGGCAGTTGGATCAAGTACATGCTCCATAACTCTTTCAGCGAAGTAACCAGCCTGTTGTAGTATGAAGCGGTTGTTCAACAGGGTTAATGCCTGGGTTGGAACAGTTGTGATTGTTCGATGCTCACAAGATACGTTCATACTGGGTTGGTCGAACACTTCAAACATTGGATAGTGAAGCCCTCGTTTTGCATAGGCGAAAACACTGCGTCTCCAGTTCGCCGAACCTGGTGAGGTCATCTCCCACTTGCCATTGGGGTATGACCCTCGCACTTCTTCCGGGATAGGTGGGAAGAATCCAGGTCCACCTGATTCCAGGTTGAGTTTTCCTGAAGCGGTAAGGATGATGTCACGGATAACCTCACTTTCCAGTCGGCGTGGCCGATACTTACACAGCAGCTTGTTCTCCGGGTCTTTTTCTTTTGCAGCAGGACTGTTATAAGAGGAAGCCATTTGATAGGCATCGGATGTCATGATCAGGCGGTGCATTGACTTGACGCTCCAGCCTTGACGGATGAATTCGGTGGAAAGCCAGTCTAGTAGTTTCGGATGCGTTGGTTCAGTGCCCATAGTCAGGGGGTTGTCATCAGAGGCAATCCAGTTGGCAAGAGCCATCCTTCTTCCGCTCGAAATTCGATGGTCTTTGGGAGGCTGGGGTTCAAAAGGGTTACCCCTGCTTAATATTTCCAGAACCCCGGGTTCGACTTCAGGCCCCTTATTCCTGTAATCCGCATTGGGCAGGAAGTGTGCCGGTGGTGGCTTGTAGTGCTTTGTGGGAAGCCTTGTCCCTTCTATGTTGCTGAAGTCCTCACGATTGCCTTTTCCGGGCTGAACAGCGTCCCCGAGACCATCAGGTGCGAATCGATAGTCACCATCCCGGATCCCCATTGCTGTCGGCAGGGCTGCGGGCAACTGTGCCTCAAGGGCATCAATCTGCTCGTTTAGCTGCTCGACCTGAGCCAGATCAGGCTTGGATAGCATTTCCTTGCTGACACTTGCACTCATAGACTCAACCTGAGCAGCCAGCAGTTTCTGACCGGGGAGACGCTCCTCAGGTGGAACTCGAACGGCATCCTGAATCTCCTGCGGGAATTCAGCAATCTTCTTGGCCAGTGCTTCTTTCCTGTAGGGAGCCTGGATTTTGGAAATCTGTTTTTTCAGCGGATCGATTGAAGTCTCAGCTGTCTGCGTTACCATATATCCAGCTGACACTTCGTGCGACCCACACTGACACTGGCAGCCTCTACCTAAAGGAGACGATTGAGATGCTTAAGCGAGCGATTTCTTTGCTTACCCTACTGGCGATTGGGATTTTTCCGGTCTTGCCAGTCAACCTGGCGCTTGCCCAGGACGGTGCACCGACCAATGATTACTGGTGGCCTAACTGGTTGAGCCTCGATCCACTGCGCCAGACCTCTCCGGAATCCAATCCCCTGGGCGAAGAATTCAACTATTCGGAAGAGTTTGAGAGTCTCGACCTGGATACGCTGAAGGCAGATCTTGAGGAGTTGATGACGACTTCTCAAGACTGGTGGCCAGCGGACTTCGGTCACTACGGGCCGTTTTTCATTCGTATGGCCTGGCACAGTGCAGGCACCTATCGAGCCATCGACGGCCGGGGTGGCGCTGACGGTGGTCTGCAACGCTTCGCGCCGCTCAATAGCTGGCCCGATAACGCAAACCTGGATAAAGCGCACCGATTGCTTTGGCCTATCAAGCAGAGGTACGGTCGCAAGATTTCCTGGGCCGACCTAATGATTCTCGCGGGCACAGTCGCCATGGAGTCCATGGGCTTCGAGACCTTGGGTTTCGCTGGTGGTCGTATCGACGCCTGGCGGCCCGAAGAAGTGAACTGGGGACCTGAGGGCGAGTGGCTCGCCGCCGATCGACGCAATGAGGAAGGAGCACTGCATCCTCCTCTCGGCGCGACGCAGATGGGCCTGATTTATGTGAATCCTCAGGGCCCGGGCGGCAACCCGGATCCACAGGCGGCCGGTCACGCCATACGTGAGGCTTTCGGCCGCATGTCGATGAATGATGAAGAGACGGCTGCGTTGATTGCTGGTGGTCATACCTTCGGTAAGGCCCATGGCGCCGCGGATCCGTCCCGGTACGTAGGTGTTGAGCCAGAGGGCGGCGCTATCGAGGCGCAAGGATTCGGTTGGCAAAGCAGCTACGGCAGTGGCAGTGGCGCCGACACGATCACCAGTGGCCTGGAAGGTGCGTGGACGATCAACCCCGCGGTCTGGACTCATAACTACCTGGAGAATCTGTACGCCTATGAGTGGGTGCAGACTCGCAGCCCCGCCGGGGCAAGCCAGTGGGAGCCCGCTGGCGGTACTGCATCGAATTCAGTGCCGGATGCCCACGATCCGTCCAAACGGCACGCGCCAATGATGTTCACCACCGACCTTGCAATGAAGGTTGACCCGGCCTATCGTGAGATCACTTTGCGCTGGCTCGATCACCGGGAGGAGTTCGAAGACGCCTTTGCCCGGGCCTGGTTCAAGCTGACTCACCGCGACATGGGTCCGACCTCGCGTTACCTCGGTGATCTGGTGCCTGACCAGGAATTCATATGGCAAGACCCTATTCCTGAAGTTGATCACACCGTGATCAGTGCACAAGATGCGGCCAAACTGAAAGCTGAGATTCTTGATTCCGGCTTGTCTACGGCTGAATTAGTCAGGGCTGCCTGGGCCTCAGCGTCCACTTTCCGCGGGACCGATATACGCGGTGGCGCCAACGGGGCTCGTATTCGTCTCGCGCCCCAGAATGATTGGGCTGTAAACGATCCGGCTGAATTGGACCGCGTGTTGGAGGCCCTGGAGGAGATCCGAAGTGATTTCAACAGCGCGCAATCAGGCGACAAGCGAGTCTCTCACGCCGACCTGATCGTTCTCGGCGGTGCTGCTGCCATTGAGCAAGCGGCTCGCAGAGCCGGGGTCGACGTGGATGTGCCCTTTGTACCTGGTCGCATGGACGCCTTGCAGGAGCAGACCGATGTGGACTCCTTTGCTCTGCTCGAGCCTGCCGCGGATGGGTTCCGCAACTACTTCGCCAGCGGTAACCCCCGATCTCCAGCGGAGATGCTGGTGGAGAAGGCGGCTCTGTTGAACCTGACAGTTCCTGAAATGGCGGCACTTGTCGGCGGCATGCGAGCTATGAATGCCAACGCTGGAGGCGCTGCTCACGGCGTGTTCACAGACCGTCCTGGCACACTAAGCAACGACTTCTTTGTCAACCTGATCGACATGTCAACGCAATGGACCGAGTCATCCACGGAGGGCATTTACGAAGGTTGTGATCGTGCCACGGGCGAGCTTAAGTGGACCGCTACTCCGGTTGACCTGATCTTTGGTTCTAACTCTGAGCTGCGCGCAGTTGCTGAGTTCTATGCAGCTGACGACGGGCAGGAAGAGTTCGTGCATGACTTCGTCGAGGCATGGACCAAAGTGATGACCCTGGACCGCTTCGATCTGCTTTGATTGAGGCAAAAAAAGGTGCTCCAAAGGCCCTGGCCCGTAGCTCAGTTTTGAGCGCTGGGCGCGCGCATGGAGGTGTATAGCCCGTCTTCACTTGAACGTCGGTTGGAGCCGTGGTAGAAATACGGTAGAACTTTGCGGCCTGCGTTCCAAGTTATTGATTCTAATGTTACGTGTCATCACGACTGTCCCGTTAACGGCAGAAGGCGGGTGGGCAACATCTTATGAGTCAGTTAGCTAGTTAGCCTCCTGATACCGCGTCAGAATTCCGTTGCTGATTGAAAAACCCTCGATGTAGCTGGACTTTGACGCAGCTGGCTTCTGCATACTGTGCCATTTTCGCGGCTCCGGATTGCTGTTAGGGCAGGAGCAAAAGTTAAGTCGAGATTAGCGGGGCAGGGGCAGGCCGCGGGAGCGACACCTGCGATTCGGCTCTGTTACCAGAATCAGCTGCCGCTGCCTCCGAACCGAAGCGCGGCCAAGCTACCAGTGTGCCGACCCTCTCCAGAAGTTCCAGCACTGATTTTCACGCCGATTTGGCTGAACTTAATCCGGGCAAAATACAGAACCGGTTTATCTTCCGCAAGATACGTTTGCAGGGGTGGGTCCCTGCTGAGTACATTCAAGGGGCACGCCGAGGAACCCGACGGCCTTGCTTTGGAAGGCCGTCGGGCGTGTCAGCATGTCGCAGGGCTCGACTCCTTCCAGATTGGGCTGGACACGGTTCTTGACCACCGTGGCCAAGTTCTCCAGCAACGTTCGGAAGCTGTGCGCGCCACGGGAGGGTGCCGAAGCCGCCGCCGGGACTCCTGCCGGCCTGTCACAGAGTCTCTGCGACGCGTTGCAACGGGCAGTGCAACCCAGCAAAATAGGCGGCAAACGCTGCTCAACTGCGGAATCTAGCTTCCGTGTTTCTTGTCAAGCACGTCTCCGGGCAGAGATGTTCCGGAGAGGCGATTTTTTTGCATTTCTTTCCGGATGGCGAGGTTCAGTTGGGGGCAGCCCGTCCGTGCGTTCATGCGGTGGCCTGGCGGCGGCCGAGTTGGCCGAACTCGGGCATGTCGGCGCAGCTTCCGTGTTTTTTTTCAAGCGCATCTCCAGGGAGAAATGTTCCTGAAGGGCGGTTGAGGCACGTTGTTCCGGCGATGGCGGCTTCGCGGGGCTGGCGACTGATACTTGCCACAGCGATGGCTTACGCCACCTGCGGCAAGGGAAGAGCGGCTCCCAGGTTCGGGCTAGGGCTCCCCTCTCCGGCACTCCTCCAAGATAAACTCACATGATCGGCTTGCCGCTCACCCCGACGTCATGAAACCCTAGGCGGTCGTTCGGCGGGTGATTGCAGGGAGGATGAGCCTCTGCCCAAGATCGATTCCTGCCGTGGAATCCTAGAGGGCGGAGGCGGGGCAGTAACTAAGTACATGGCGAGATGCCAAGTGCTTAAAGGCAGCTTGGTGCTATTGAACAAGGTGCCTGCGGTGAGCGACGCCTGGTGCTTGCAGCGGATGCACTGCAAGACCTTGCGCGAGCGCAGTTGGCAATACTTTTCGTAGCCGCTGGCGGGGCACTGGAAGCCATCCGGCCAGAGCGCCTGGAGCAGCGCGTACTCGCATTGCTGGTCGGCTCCGTACGACTCCTAGAACTCTGGCAGGCTCTGTCCCTTCCGAAACTGAATTTTGCTCTTAGGCATAGATAACTCCATTGTATTCAGACACTTATTATATCTCATACGGCGTTCTAGGTCAACTGGATCCAAGCGCGAATCCACCAATTCTCGGCTTCCTAACTATGGCTGAGACTTCCGGGTAATCAGGACTGCTTTTGCATCAGGCAGCAATCCTGTCAAGTCCAGGTAAGCCCTGCGGATCAGTGTCTCGGGATCTGCTCGCTCAGCACTGCTGATTCCACTTTCCTGAAGTCTTGACTGCAGGAAGGCATCAATGGGATGTATTGAGCTACCCGGTGGATCGTGTCGAACAGGGTCGACGAATGCCCACTAGGTCTTGTTGCCTGCTTCTTCTGCTGTCGGCCAATTTGCACCCGCATTGATCCCGTTCTTCAGGGTTTCAATCTCTTTGGTTGTAAGGGCACTGCCAAAGGGCATGCGTGGCTCAACTTTGCCTGTCACATGATGGAAAAGCAAGCTGTTATCAGCTTTGCTAGGTATAACGGAAGGGCCGTTCTTACCCCCCTGTAACATGGCATCAAGGCTGTCGAGCCTTAAATCGGATAATTGCTGTTTTGGCCTATGGCACTGGATGCAGTGCTGATCAAGAATTGAAGCAGCGTCCTGTGCGTACTGGTGGGAGGTGTTGTCTGAATCGGCTACTGCAGCTGTTACCCAAAGAAAGCTAGCTAGAGCTAAAGCCAGAAATGTCATTAATTACGCCTCTTCCCGATAGCAGTGTAAACAAATCCAGGATTGGAAGCTACCTGTAATTGCGATTCTATTGCTTGATTCAGCTGTAAACCGAAAACATCCGAGGCCGGAGATTCAATTGATTCATTTGACTTGATACAAGGGTTGACGTGCTTATCCGTATCCAAATCCCTGGATATTTGCCAGGAGTGGCAGTTCGTTATGATATCGCCATGGTGAAATTGGCTAAAAGACTTTTTTTGGTGGTGCTTTTGACAGTTGCTCTCTATGCGGAAACGGTTCCGATAGACATTGATGACTATCAGGAAGGTGCAACCGCAGTGCGAGTAGAGGACTCAAGTCTGAACGTGCAGTGGATTGACGAATCAGGAGTTGTCTGGCAAGCAAGTTTCAGCCGTGACGCAAGCCAGCCACTTATCACTTCAGTGAGTGGAGGGGATGCTGTTGTGCTGCAAAGTGTCCGTCCGTTCTATCGCATAGAGACTGGAATCCGGCGCAAGGGATGGAATGCATTTTTTGACTATCCACCCATGCATGAGGATGGTACTCAGGCATTCTTCGGTCGTTTGGAGCTGGATTCAATCCGGGTTGAAACTGTCGGGAATCGAGTGCGTGTGCTGTGTAACGGCTTCCGACTGGGACCTTTTACAGGAATGCTTGCCTACACATTTTTTCCAGGATCCAGGTTGATCCAACAGGAGGCTATCGTCTCAACAGACAAGCCCAATCTTGCGTACTTTTACGATGCCGGTATTGAATTCAAGGCTCCTGGTCAGGAGCAAATCGGCCGGAACATGCAAACTCCCTTTGCGTACTACGACACGCAAGGGAAGTTGCAACTGCAGTCAGCAAACGGAATGCAACCTGAGCGAGTGCCATACAAGTCGCGTTATCGGGTTTTGGCAAGTGGTACGGGTGAGGGCAGTGTGGTAGCATTCCCTGCACCTCACCAGTATTTTTTCCCTCGTGATTTCACATCGAATCTTTCCCAGAACTGGCATCGTTCATGGCGCGGCAGTGTTTCGCTAGGGATACGGCAACTCAGTGACACCAACTGGCAGTTTTACCCGTGGATGAACGCCCCAGAGGGCAGTGTCCAGAAGATGAGCATGTTTATGCTTCTGGGAACGAGTGAGCCGCAGGCAGTCCTTGAGGAATCTTTGCGATTTACGAACCTGGACAGCTACCCGAAACTTGATGGTTTTCAAAGGCTGGCATCGCATTTTCACCTTTCCTATACAGTGCAAGCTGTTGAGAACGGAATGAACTGGGTACCACCATTCAAGTCCGTCCTGCAGTTAATGGGAGTGGATGCAGCAATCATCATGGATTTCCATGGTGATGGGCATCCTAGGGATCTTACTGAATTACGCCTTCAGGAACTTGACAACTTCTTTGAAGCTTGCAAGAAACAATCGGACAGGAATTTTCTTCTCATCCCGTCTGAGGAAGCTAATGTCCACCTCGGAGGCCATTGGGCCTTGACCTTTCCCAAGCCTGTTTACTGGTGGATGAATCGTCCTGAGGGTGGCAAATACATGTCAAACCATCCTGAGTACGGCACTGTATACAGCACTGCTGATGAGACTGAGTTACTTGATCTTGTACGCCGTGAGGATGGCTGGATCTATCAGACGCATGCTCGAACAAAAGGTTCAACCGGGTATCCGGATGCCATCAGAGAGACTGAGCATTTTCGTGATCCCAGGTACTTTGGTGCTGGCTGGAAAGCCATGCCTGCTGACCTTGCGTCACCTCGCCTCGGAGAGCGGGGCTTCACCTTGCTGGATGACATGCAGAACTGGGGCATGAACAAGCAACTGATCGGTGAAGTTGATGTATTTCAGTTTGACCACACTCATGAGTTGTATGCCCACATGAACATTAATTACGTGAAGGCCGATAAATTGCCTGGCTTCAATCAATATGGTGAATTGATGAAGCCCTTGCGAGAAGGGCAGTTCTTTGTTTCAACAGGTGAAATAGTAATGCCTTCATGGAAGATTTATGGTGGCGATGATGAAATCACTGCAGAAGTAGACTTGCGCTGGACGTTCCCGTTGAAATTTGCAGAAGTTGTCTGGGGTGACGGGGAAGGAACATATCGTAAAATTATTGATTTGCAATCTAGCGGGGCCTTCAAGAGTGAGGTGTTTACTTGGACTTTACAAGCTCCTGGTTGGAAGTGGGCTCGTATTGCTGTCTGGGATGTAGCGGCCAATGGTGCATTCATCAATCCAGTACGTCGGTAAAGAGTTATGAAGAAAACAAAACTGGGCACTCTTGGATGTGAAGTCTCGACAGTTTGTCTCGGGACAATGACTTTTGGTTCACAGGTTGATGAAAGTGAGGCAGCCTGCATGGTCGATTATGCCCTGGATCAGGGTGTGAATTTCCTTGATACAGCGAATGTTTATAACAACGGACTTTCCGAAGAGATCACTGGCAGGATTCTGGGTGATAAACGCTCCAAAGTAATACTGGCGACAAAAGTTCGTGGCAAGATGCACTCGGGAGAGAATTCCTATGTTGGGTTGTCACGGAGTGCTATTAGAAAAGCCATTGATGAAAGTCTACAGAGGTTGAATACCGATTACGTTGATATTTACTACCTGCATCAGCCTGACTATGAAGTTGAACTTCTAGAGTCTCTTGAAGTCATGAATAATTTGCTACAAGAAGGGAAGATACGTGCAATTGGCTTCTCAAACTATGCGGCCTGGCAGATGATGGAAATAACATCCATTTCTCTAAAGCATGGCTTTCAAGTTCCTTCCGTTGCCCAGCCCATGTATAACTTGTTGGCCAGGGGAATTGAGCAAGAGTACCTGGCATTCACAAAGCGTTTTGATGTATCGAATGTTTGTTACAACCCGTTGGCTGGCGGGATGTTAAGTGGCAAGCAATCTCTGGATAAGGGTCCGTTGGCTGGCACAAGATTCGATAGCAACGAGCAGTACCGCAAGCGTTACTGGCATGAAGAGTACTTCAAGGCAATTGAACTCTTGAAACAAACGGCGAATAATTTTGGGATCACACTCACAGAGCTTTCATTACGCTGGTTATGCAATCAACCCGGTGCACAGTGCGTCATTCTGGGGGCATCGAAATACGATCATCTCATAGAGAACCTGACAGCAGCGCAGGCAGACCCATTACCCTCTGAAACTCTTGCAGATTGTGAGCTTGCATGGAGCATGCTGCGTGGACCAGCTCCTCAGTACAACCGTTGAGTAATAAGCTGACTTAGCAATCAACTCGCGAATGCAGAACCATGTAGTCCTTAACTTGTATTACGAGTTGACTGAACTGGGCCATCTTCCAATATCACAACACCAGTACGGTTAAGCACAGGACTTGAATGGCAATTGAATTCGATTAAGAATTCGCGAGTTCAAGGATGTCGGAGAATTCTTGTTGAGTCACTGGTACAACTGAAATTCGACCTCTCCGTACCAATGCAATTTCCTGCAGCTTGGGGTTTCGCTTGATTGTGGCCAAGGTGACAGGTCGCTTGAGTGATAGAACCGGTTTCAGGTCAATGGCACTCCACCGATCATCTTCAGCTGTTGGATCCTGGTAATGCTCACGGCTCACTTCTGCAATTCCTACGATTTCCTTGCCTACATTTGAGTGGTAGAAGAGTATCCGCTCACCTACAACCATTGCCCGGAGATTGTTACGTGCTTCGTAATTCCGGACGCCGTCCCAGCAGGTCGAACCATCCCGTACGAGGTCATTCCAAGAATAGGCGGTTGGTTCCGACTTGACAAGCCAGAAATTGGGTTCACGACCCATGACCATGAGGATAACAAACCATGCATAGGGTTAGTTAGCGGATTGAGATGGTTGAAACATACTGCGAATATTGGATTTGTGCTGCCAGGCCAGAAACAGTGTCAAAAGAATCGCATAACGTGTATGTGGCATCCCTGACTGGAAATGAAGCACGATTGTAAAAAATACCCAGGTCAGAACCGAGGCAAATGCTCCTCGCTGCTTTAACTTCATTCTGCTGCCCACTGTGCGAGTCAGCGCGAAGAAGACAAGCGCCATTGCAGCTAGGGAAGGGTAGAGTGCCAGCATCGCTCCGCACGAAGTCGCGATCCCCTTCCCCCCCTTGAAACGGAGCCAGGGTGAGTAGCAATGACCGAAAATCGCACAAAAACCAAGTAGCCAGCCAAAATTGATGTAATTCTCCGGTCCAAAAAATAGCCAAACGGGGATAAAACCCTTGGCCATATCCCCTGCCAAGGTAATCAGGGCACGAGGCTTGCTGAATCGCAAGACATTGTTAAAGCCAGGATTGCCTGACCCGATGGTGCGGATATCAGTTCCCGAACCAATCATCGCAATGATGGCAAAGGGGGTGGAGCCAATGGTAAAACTGGCAAGTAGTTGCAGCAGCAGTTCTGTATTGATGTTCATAGCCTGAATCAGCCTCTCAAGGAAGGAATGGAAAGCATAAGACCTGCAATAGAAGCGGTCATGAAATTTGACAGGGTTGCGGCAATCATGGCACGTACGCCGATTGAGGCCAACTCCATACGTCTATCAGGAAGGTATGCTCCCAAGGCACCAATCTGGATCCCAATGGACCCGAAGTTTGCAAACCCACACAAAGCATAGGTTGCAATAACGAATGACTGTGGTTGCAAGGTCTGCTGAACTTCACTCAACTGTGAATAGCTGATGAATTCATTCAGGATCAGACGGGTTCCAAGAAGGTTTCCGATGGTCGGTGCATCTTGCCAGGGAATTCCCATGAACCAGGCTATGGGAGCGAAAATGGGTCCCATAATGTCCTGAATACTGCTTGGAAACCATGCCCATCCGATAGCACCCTGCAATGCTGCCATTATCCCGTTCACTACTGCAATCAAACCCACAAATGTGATGAGCATGGCACCTACGTGAAGCGCTACGGTCAGTCCTTCAATGCTACCGCGAGCTGCTGCATCAATGACATTTTGGTCTTTCGATACGGACTGTTCTGGAATCTGTCCCAGGGTTGCAGGCTGGTCAACTTCCGGTTCAAAGATTTTGGACATCATTATGCAGGCTGGAGCAGTCATGACAACTGCAGAAATCAAGCTCTCGGGACTGGCTCCACCGATCTGGACATATGCAAATAGCAAAGCCCCCGAAATTGTCGCCATTCCTCCGGTCATGACGGTCATCAATTCGGAACGGGTCAGTCTTTCCAGATAGGGGCGGATCGTCAAGGGAGCTTCAGCCTGTCCGAGAAACAGGTTGGCTGCCACGTTCAACGATTCTGCGCCACTGGCACGCAACCCGCGTTGCATGATGACTGCAAATATCTTCACAACCCTTTGCAGGATCCCCAAGTGGTAAAGAATGGCCGATAAGGCTGAAACAAGGATGATCAGCGGCAATACCTGGAATGCAAAAATTACTCCCTTGTCTGCATCACCCAAAGAGCCAAACAAGAAAATACTGCCTTCCTCTGCCAGCTCGAGAAAACTGTTGAATCCACTTCCAAGTGTTTTGAATACTTGGCCGAAGGGGGTGAGTAAAACCAGAAATGCTAGGATAACCTGCATTCCTACTCCCCAGCCAACGGTCCGCAAGCGGATTTTGGATCTATCTCTCGACAGCATATATGCTGTTGCCAATACAAAGAGGATCCCCAGAACTCCCATTGGATAAGCCATTGTACTTGTTTAGTTTGAACAAGTATTTGGGACGTGCCAGTAACATTCAATCCACGAGGCTCAGACTACTCATCGGTACACTGCAAACATGAAACCAACCCCTCAACCTGTTGATGTTGTATGCCTCAGGGATCTGGCGCAGGAAACCATGTCGCGTGCTGAGTTCCCCATGTTGGCAAGCATTGATGGCAACCAGCCCAGGTTACGTCCCATTTCTACAGTCGCAGTTGAAGGATTCACTGTGTACATGGCATCCCTGAGAAGTTCGCACAAGACAGGGGAACTGGAATCCAATTCCAAAGTTGAACTTTGCTTTCTGGATGATAGGCATGACCAGGTTCGGATTACAGGTAATGCGGAACTGATTCTGGAAAAGCAATTGCTGCAACAAATCTGGGAGCAGAATCCTCTGCTACGCAGTTTTCTTGGATCTATCAACAACCCTGAATTCATGCTCTACAGGATCAAGCCGAGTCAGGTTCGTTTTATGCGTGAATGGGCCTTGAATTATTACGATGTCCCGTTGACTTGATGGACTGGAGCAGGATTCCAGGCAGTCAATTTGAGGGCAGGTGACTAATTACAGTTCATCTTGATTCCTGATCCTTGCAGACAAGTACTGTACGACTCAGACAAATTCAATATTCGCCGGTCACGGACGATAATGCGACGGTCATAATGCTTCGTGACATCAGCAAGAGGACAGAAATGAATGCTCTGGGCCGTTCCGGCTGACCATCTCCAGACTATAAGCCTGTCCTGGACACTTGAGTATTGCTCGTTGCCTCTTATCTTCACGTTTGCTCTTGCATCTTGCGAACATTGAAATGTTCTGCTGCACAACTGGCATGAATTGGCAAATCCAGAACCTGTTTGGCATACAATCAGGGAATCACCGTAACATCTGGAGGTTTTCATGGATCGACGCAAATTTCTATCAACCACAAGTACATCCCTTGCAACTTTGACTGCAGCGCAGTATTCCAGGGTTCTTGGGGCCAACGACCGACTGCAAGCAGCAGTTATTGGTGTTAATGGCCGCGGAAGGTCACATATCAGGGCTGTTGCAGAAAACCCGGGAATGCAGGTAGCAGCTATTGTTGATATCGATCAGAGTGTTGCCGAGAAAGCAGCGGCTTACACACAGCAACTGCAGGAGCAAAAGCCCAAGGAATATCGTGATTTGCGTGACATGCTGGCTAACAAGGATATTGACATTGTTACAGTTGCTACCACAAACCACTGGCATGCGCTTTCAACAATCTGGGCAGTTCAGGCTGGCAAGGATGTGTATTGCGAAAAGCCAGCCAGCCATAACATATTTGAGGGGCGCAAGATGGTGGAAGCAGCTCGTAAGTACAAGCGTATTGTGCAAATTGGGCATCAGTCCCGCTCAACCCCCCATACGATTGATGCTATTGAGAAGCTTCGGGAAGGTGTAATTGGTGAGTTATACATGGCCAAGGGCCTTTGCTACAAGCGTCGTAAGACAATTGGCACAACCGAAGTAAGTGCAGTTCCTCCTGGCGTTGACTATGACATCTGGCTAGGGCCGGCACAGCCTTATGAGTTCAAGCAAAACCGTTTCCATTACAACTGGCATTGGCACTGGGCGTTTGGAAATGGCGATATAGGCAATCAGGGCGTACATGAGATGGATGTGGCGCGCTGGGGGCTCGGCCTTGACCATCTTCCGGGTGGTGTTCATTCAGCGGGTGGTCACTTCGTCTACGACGATGACCAGGAAACGCCGAATACACAGCATGCGACATTCGACTATGGAGACCTCATGATGCAGTTTGAAGTTCGTGGACTAATGACTGGTGGTGAGTGCAAGCTTCTGGAAAACTCCGGTAATGGTGCGCATACAATCGGGGTTCTGTTCTTTGGAAGTGACGGTTATCTCACTTTGTCCCACCAGGGATACCAGACATTCCTGGGAGAAAAAAGAGTGCCGGGGCCAAGCATGGCTACCACTGGGGAAGATACGACATACCTGCATTTTGAAAATTTCAGAAAAGCTGTCCACAGCAGGCGTGTCAGCGACCAGAACTGTGATGTGCTTGAAGGACATCTTTCGGCAGCTCTTTGCCACATGGCAAATATTTCGTACCGCACTTCAGAAAAGCTTCTTTTTGATAAGGAGAAGGAGCGTTTTATTGGCAGTTATGGTGCAAATTCACTACTGTCGCGCAACTACCGGCATCCTTGGGTCGTACCAAACGAAGTCTAGTTTGGAATTGCAATTTGATCCTGGATATAGATTGTCTGGATATAGATTGTAATGTGAACCTATAATTGCCCCGGCTAGGCAGGCAAGTTTGAAGATTGCTACTAACGGAGTGCATTGTGAATTGCCGGAATCATTTACAGCACTACTCACCAATGGTCAAAGATGAAAACTGATCAGTATTAGCTGTCTTCTCTTGTTGAGTTTGGTCTGCTGTGCTCCGTAAGTAATGCCTGCAGGTCATTCAATTGGTTCTTGAGCTTCTTGCCTTGTTCAGATAGCAAGAGTAAATAGCCGATATGCATTGCCCATGCAATGCTGAATGCTGCCCATAGCCATTTGAGGTTTTCTTCCATAATTCGTACCTAAGATTCAGTTAAGAGATTGCCTGGACTTGCCGCCTCATTGCGTAGGTATGCCTTCTGAGTGACTCCAGATTACTGCGTTGCCGCACCAGGCACCAAAACAGCAGCACAAGTGCAAACATAGTAAAGAAAAGAACAAAACTCATGCGAGGATCCAGGGATCCTCCCCCTCCTAACACGGGTGCAGGGTGCTGTGTACGCCACCAGCGATTTGCCATGTAGACAATGGGGACATCAACCATCCCGAAGATAGATACCACGGCACAGACAACAGCTTGTTGATCGGGTTCTGAGATGGACTGTCTTAGAATCAGATAGGCTACATAAATCAAGGCCAATAGGAGCATTGTGCTGAGTCGTGCATCCCAAGCCCAGTAAACTCCCCAGATCGGTTTGGCCCAGAGGATGCCAGTGATCAGGTTCACACATGCAAACAAGAGACCGACCTCATTGCAGGCAACCGACAGGTCATCCATGCGATTGTTTTTCTTGGAAAGGTATGCCATGGCAGCAATACCACCAAGGAAGAATCCAAGAAATGCAACAGCTGCCGAGGAAACATGCAAGTAGAATATCCGCTGTACTATGCCCATACTTGCTTCCATTGGCACCCAAATGAAGATCAGGTAGATGGATGTCAGCAAGCCAGTCACGGTTGCCACAGCAAGAGGCTTTGGTATCGCTTCACGCATGATTGAACAGGAGCTTGACTTGAGTTTAGCGAAACTACCCTCCATGGGGGTTGGGCCACAACATGGAGGTTAACCAAACAAGAGTGTCGGAGTTGGCAGAATGCATACCTAATTTTTCGGAAGGGCAAGATCCTCAATTGCTTGAACTGCTGAAGCAGAGCATGCTGTCATCTAAGGCATCCTTGCTGGATCATAACCATGATCCAGATCACAACCGTTCGGTGTTTACATTGGCAGGCAAGTTAGCCGACATCGAGAAAGCTGTGATCGAGTCTGCAGCAATTGCAGTTGATCAGATTGATCTGAGGAAGCACAGAGGTGTTCACCCCCGTATTGGAGCAATTGATGTGGTTCCGATCATACCACTTGACGGGTGTTCAATGGAATCTTGCGTCGCTACAGCCCAAGCAATCGGGAAGCAAGTGTGGCAACAATTAAAACTACCGGTTTACTTTTACGGTTATGCTGCCAAATCCAGAGAGAGGCAGCAACTTCAGACAGTCCGTAAGTTTGGCTTCGAAAGGCTAGCTGCAATTGTGGAGCGTAATGAATTGTTGCCAGATGTAGGTGGCCCATCTCTTCATCCAACTGCGGGTGCGTGCTGTATTGGTGTCCGGCAGTTCATGATTGCATTCAATATCCAGCTTGCCGACAAGGATGATCAGGTTGCCAAAAGAATTGCTGGTGAGATTCGAGAATCATCTGGCGGACTCTCTGGTGTGAAGGCCTTGGGGTTCTACATTAAATCCAAACAACAAGCCCAAGTCTCGATCAACCTCACTCGACTTGAGGAGACCTCGCTTCATCAGGTTTTCAACAAAGTCGGGGAAGAAGCCAGAAAATATTCCGTGCAAGTGTTGGGTAGCGAACTGATAGGTCTTGCACCCCACAAGGCACTGCTACCGGGAGGTGGACGTACGCTGGGGATTGCCGGATTCCATCCCGGCATGGTGCTTGAAAACTGTCTGCAAAAAGCGAAAGTTACAGGTAGGACAACTGAGTCCCCGGACCCCAATGATCCCATGCAATGTGGGAACAGAGAGTCCGAGTAACAGTCAACTAATACTTGCTGCGCAGACGGTGCAAGTAGTTATGATATGGTTCGGGTTTTTTTAATCGGAACGATCCGGAAATCGGCGGGAGGACTCACGGGAGCCGGATGAGAAGCGTCTGCCACGACCGCCGCTATCACGACTACCACCGCCACCGCTATCACGACTACCACCGCCACCGCTATCACGACTACCACCGCCACCGCTATCACGACTACCACCGCCACCGCTATCACGACTACCACCGCCACCACTGTCACGACGACCACCGCCGCCATCACGGCGCCCCCCACCATCACGACGACTGCCGCCGCCATCACGACGACCGCTGCCTTCCGGGCGTCGACCGCGAGGTCGCTGATCTTGTCTGAAATCAGAGCCGGAACCAGAATCAGAAGAGGATTCCCTGCTTTCACCTTCACCATCACCATTCTGGTCCCGAAGAACGGCTCTTCGGCTCAACTTGATCTTGTTTCCATCAATGCCCAGGCACTTCACAAGAATCTGATCACCTTCCCGCAACTCGTCGCTGACTGCGCGAATACGCTGCTCAGAAATCTCACTGATGTGCAGCAATCCTTCTGTGCCTGAGAAGATCTCCACGAACGCCCCGAAATCGACAATGCGAGTGACGTTGCCGAGATAGCTTTTACCAACTTCTGCACTTGCGGTCAGTTCCTTGATACGTTCAAGTGCCTTGGCACCACTGCTCCTGTCGGTTGCAGCGATACTGACAGTGCCACTGTCATCCACATCGATCTTGGCTCCGGTTTCTTCGACAATCGATTTGATCATCTTTCCTCCGGGACCGATCAAGTCACGGATCTTGCTTTCCGGAATTTGAATGGTCGTGATTCGCGGCGCATGTTCTGCCACTTCCTCGCGTGGTGCTTCCAGTGTTTCTGACATCTTGTCGAGGATCTCGAAGCGAGCCTTGCGAGCTTGTTCCAGGGCCTTGGCCATGACTTCTACGCTCACATTGGGTTGTTTGATATCCATCTGCAACGCTGTGATGCCATCACGTGTGCCAGCCACCTTGAAGTCCATGTCTCCATAGTGATCTTCAGCACCTGCGATGTCAGTGAGTACAACAAAATCATCACCTTCCGTGACCAGTCCCATGGCAATGCCAGCAACGGGAGACTTGATTGGTACACCGGCGTCCATCAAGGATAGACTACCGCCACAGACAGTTGCCATTGAACTGGAACCATTTGATTCCAAGATGTCACTGACGATGCGGATGGTGTAAGGGAAGTCCTCACGACTGGGCATAACGGGGGTCAAGGCTCTCTCAGCGAGAAGTCCATGCCCAATTTCCCTTCGTCCTGCTCCACGCATAAAGCCTGTTTCACCAACGCTAAATGGCGGGAAGTTGTAGTGAACCATGAAGTATTTCTCATAGCTCAGATCCTCAATACGTTCCTGTCTTTGTCCATCCACCTTGGTGCCCAGTGTTGTGGTCACAAGTGCCTGGGTTTCGCCACGAGTAAAGACGGCTGAACCGTGCGCCCTGGGCAATTCTGTGACTTCGCATGTAATCGGTCGGATCGTTTCCGGGTCGCGATGATCTGGACGCTGTTTCAGTTCAAAAACCTGTTTCCGGAACAACTTCTCCTGCCATGGCTCCATGAAAGACTTTGCCTCAGCGAGCTGCTGCACGTCGTGGGCAAATGCTTCCTTGATGTCTTTCTTGATTTCCCGGACCTTGACCAGGCTTGCAAGCTTGTCCTGTTGACTGGTGTCAAGTGCGGCTTCCATGCGGTTGCCCCACTGCGACTCGATTTGTTCACGGATTGCGCTGTCAAATTCAGGAGTTGGTACATCACGCTTTTTCTTGCCAACGAGTGCTGCCAGCTTTTCAATCTCGTCGATGATCTGCTTGCAAGCCTCGTGTCCGCGTCGAATGGCCTCGACCATATCCTCTTCGGCAACTTCGGTTGAGTCGGCTTCTACCATCACAATGCCATCTCGTGCAGCAGAAACGGTGATGTGGATGTTGGCGTCCTTGACTTGCTCGTATCCCGGGTTTATTACCCATTCATTATCCCCAAGACGGCCAATTCGCACAGTACCTGTGACATGGCTGACTGGGATATCCGAGACTGCCAGGGCTGCCGAAGCTCCAAGCATCGCGAAAACGCTGGGATCATGATTTGGATCAGAAGAGAGCACGAAGGCAATAATCTGAGTCTCATTACAAAAGCCTGCCGGGAACAATGGCCGCAGAGGGCGGTCAATCATGCGGCAGGTGATGATTTCCTTGTCCGTTGGACGTGTCTCACGCTTGATATAGCCGCCGGGAAATCGACCTGCCGAGTAGGTGTACTCGCGGTAATCGACGGTGAGCGGGAAAAAGTCGATTCCTTCACGAGGGGAGGAGGCGGCAGTCGCCGATACGAGTACCTGTGTGTCTTCACAACGAACAACAACGGCTCCGCCAGCTTGTTTTGCCAGTCTTCCCGTTTCAAGGCTGATAGTTTTTTCGCCTAGTTCAAATTCAACTGTATGTTTCATGTTATATATATTTTTTCCTTGAATTGAGTCACACTTGACTCCACTTTGGAGTAGTAAGATTGTGACCTTTTACGCCAGTACGCAGTAAAAGAAATTAGTTAGAGAGTCTGATATGGATCAGAGTGCCGCTTGATGCCGCATATTTTGCAATGCAATCAGGATCAAGTGATCAGGTCATTAGTGGACTGGGAATCCAGACTATCGCTGGCATGCCTTACGGCATTCGCAGTGACTGCTGTTCATTAGCCACGGAGACCTAGCGATTCGACAACTCTCACATACTCACTTGGTTGCTTTCTGCTCAAGTAGCGGAGCAGGCTCCTGCGCCGACTAACCATCTTCAGAAGACCACGTCGGGAGGAAAAATCCTTCCTGTGTTCTTTGAGATGCTCCGTAATTTCGCTAATCCGCTGTGTCAGGCTTGCCACCTGCACCTGTGTCGAGCCGACATCTTTCATGTTGGCTCCATACTTCTTGACTATCGACTTCTTTGCCTCTGTTGCTAGGGGCATATTGATACCAGGGCTCCTTCTTGTTTTTTTTGATTCTGCATACTATGGGCTGAGTATAGCAGACTTGGGCACTTCGACGATCATTTTGGCGATTCTGACAGCTGTCATGGTTGCATGATTGCATATGGTTATGATTTGCCTGCGTAGTAAGGAATTTGGCAGCACTCATCAGAAGTGACTGAACGATTGCAAATGCAACAAGTTCAGTTTTCCTTGGTTAGAATGAATGACATGTTGCGTAAAGCGAAGATGCTTTGCTTACTGCTTGCAACTGCATCCATCTTGCTCGGTGCAGCTGACCTCAGTTATGTACAACTGCGGCAATTCATTCGTTCTTCAGTCGATCAAAAGCTTAAGGACAAGGAAGTAGCAAACTACCTGAAAAGCCAATCGGTACAGTTTGCGATCACTGACAGGTTGATTGAAGAGTTTGTTGGATGGGGAATTGGCACGAAAACCCTTGCTGCACTGGAAGCACTGCAGTTAGCCAGTTCGAATTTCCAGGAACCAATCATTGAACCTGTTGTAGAAAAAAAGCCGAAACAGCCTCCACCGCCTCATCCAGCAATTCAGCAGAGGATTCTGGAAGAGGCTCGCCTGAATTCACGGGACTATACAGCTGAATTGCCGAATTACCTCTGTCTGCAGGTTACGCGTCGATTTTATGACCCCTCAGGTCTTAGCATGGACTGGTTTAAACATGACGAGATCAAGACCAGGGTCACATACTTTGACGGTGTTGAAGACTACGAGACGATCAGCGTCAATGACAGGACTACGAATCAAGCATTCCAGGAATTGGGTGGTGCCACCAGTACAGGGGAGTTCGGAACCATACTGGACAGCTTGTTTGCGATTACTACAGCTGCAGAATTTAGCTGGGCGAGGCACTCCCTCCTGAGAGGACGGAATGTCTATGTCTTCCACCTGGAGGTGCCTGTGAATCGTTCGAGTTGGACATTAACCTCTGCTAACGGTCCCCAGGACAAGGCAATACAGTCAATTCGGGCGGGCTACAAAGGGCTTGTTTACATCGACAAGGAAACCAATCGGGTTTTACGAATCGTTATGGAAGCTGAAGGAATCCCCTGGAGTTTTCCGATGCAGGAGGCTAAGTCTCGCCTGGACTTCGACTTTATTGATGTCAGCGACAGTACCTACTTGCTGCCCCTCAAAGCACAGACATTTATCCGGAATGAAAGATTGCTGAGCCGCAATGAAATCGAATTTCGTCTTTATCGCAAATTCACTACGGAATCCATGATCACCTTCGAGGAAATGGAAGAGCTTGAACCCTTGCCAGAAGATTATCTTGAACCGTAACAACCTATAAAATCAATGGTTTGCATGGATAAATTGATTGTTATGTTAAACGTCTACTGGTGCTGGACTGATCTGCACTAGAAATGGTAATCCATGTATCAGGCTACGATAGCAACATGGTAGAAAAACCCCTTGTGTATATTGCCCCATTGGCAATTGCTGTGGGAATAATGGGTTGTGGGAACTCGGAACTGCAACCCCCGCCAGAAACTGCAATCAAGATGGTGGAAGAAACCCTTCATGGCGTCATGGTGCAGGATCCTTACCGCTGGCTTGAGGATTCCGAAAGCCCTGAAGTAAGGGACTGGATTGAACAGCAGGTTACTTACAGTAGTGATTACCTGCAGCAACTGAAGCACAGAGAGCAATTGCAGAAACGGATGGCTGAAATCCTGGCATCCGGATCAATTATCTCGCCAGTTGAAGCTGGAGGAAGATACTTCTATGCCCGTAGGGCTGGGGAACAGGACCAGCCGGTCGTGTATATGCGGGAAGGCCTGGATGAATCAGACCATGTGCTGCTTGATCCCAACACGATGAGTGATGATGGCACAACAACTGTTGATTGGTTCGTCCCCTCCAAGGACGGCAAACTGCTCACCTACGGAAAGTCACTCCAAGGGACAGAGACCAGTACCCTCTACATACTGAATATTGCAACAGGTGAAACCCTTGAGGATGTTATCCCCAAAGTCCGTTTTGCCAACCCGCAATGGCTCAAGGACAGTTCCGGTTTCTATTATTCAAGGCCTCAGGACATTGCCTCAGTTGGACCCGGGGAAGAGCTGTATAACCGTCGCGTTTATTTCCACAAGCTTGGCAGCAATTACGAAAAGGATCCCTTGATCTTTGGCCAGGGTCTTGAGAAAGCACACATCCCGGACGCCATGCTTAGCGCGGATGAGCAGTACTTATTACTGGATACCTTCCTGGGCTGGGGTCGTAACCACCTCTATGTACGAAGTACCCGATCAGGAAAAACCGATACGATTGCTGAGGACGGAAAGTACAGCTATCAGGGTCAAGTAAAGGGTAATACCCTTTACCTGCTTACAAACGCTGAAGCCCCTCGATACCAGGTATTTGCAGTTGACCTTCGCAGTCCGAACCGCTCGAACTGGAAACTGATCATTCCCGAGAGTGAATCCGTGATCGAGTATGCCCGAGTCGCCGGTGACAGGCTCTTTGTGGGCCGTATGATTGATGCTCATTCAGAACTCTATTCATACAACCTTGATGGCACCAGCGAGCAGTCCATACCGCTTCCGGGGCTGGGAACAGTTGAAAGTATCAGCTCAGATCCATCCCAGGATGAAGTGTTTTTTGAGTACAGCTCATTCGTGCAAGCTCCTATAATCTTTCACTTGGCAAAACAGTCCCTTCAACCTGAGCATTGGGAAAGCCTAGAATCTCCAGTGGATGCCTTGGAATATCAAGTAAAACAAGTGTTTTACAGCAGTCGTGATGAAACAAAGATTCCAATGTATCTCATCGCTAAAAAGGGCACGCCTGAGGATGGCACGGTGCCAGGGCTTCTTTATGGCTATGGTGGATTCAACATTGCGCTAACGCCCAGCTACTCAACATGGATATTCCCGTGGATTGAGGCAGGCAATGTGCTTGCGATCGCAAACCTGAGAGGGGGCAGTGAGTATGGGGAAGAATGGCACCGTGCAGGCATGCTTGGCAACAAGCAGAATGTCTTCGATGACTTTATCGCTGCAGGAGAATTCCTCAAGGCGAAAAAGCTAGTTGATCCAGACAAGTTGATTATTCATGGGCGTAGCAATGGCGGACTGCTGATGGGAGCTGCCATAACACAGCGGCCTGATTTGTGGCGTGCTGTGGTCTGTGGTGTGCCATTGCTGGATATGCTGCGCTATGACAGGTTTCGTATGGCAAAACTATGGGTTTCGGAATATGGCAGTGCAGAGGACTCGGAGCAGTTTGAATGGCTACACGCATACTCTCCATACCATAATGTCAGGGAAGGTGAATCCTACCCTGCGACACTGATTTATACCGCAGATTCTGATTCCAGGGTGGATCCTATGCATGCCCGCAAGATGGTTGCCAGGCTTCAGGCGGCAAATACCGGTAGAGAGCCCATGCTGTTACGTTATGAGCAGTCCGCAGGTCATGGAAGTGGGAAGCCACTCAACAAAATTGTCGAGGAATGGAGCGATATCTGGAGCTTTGTCTTTGCACAGTTGTGAGCAAGCCTTGATTCAGTAACGGTGATACTCTAGCCAATAGTCTGATTTTGTGTTCCTGATGGAATTCCACAAGTTCAACAATTCGTCCCTTTGAGTGAGTATTCCGATAGCGGGACAGAAACCGCCCATGCACATATCGTGCGCAAGGCAGGGGTGGTCAGCCTTGCAGTTTTACTGAGCCGTATCACGGGGCTCATCCGCGAGATAGTCTTTGCCGGACTGTTCGGTGCAGGTATGACTTATGACGCATTTGTTGCGGCATACCGGATTCCAAACCTTTTGCGCGACCTGCTAGCTGAAGGAGCGCTGTCCTCTGCATTTGTCACAACTTATGCCCAGACGATGTCGAGTCAGGGGCAAAAAGAAGCACAGGAGTTATCGAACCGTTTGGCGACCCTGATGATCCCTGTTTTGGTGATCATCTGCAGTCTTGGATTTATATTTGCGCCATTCCTCGTGAAATGGATTTTTGCAGGGTACTCGGAAGTTGAAGGAAAGCTTGAGCTGACGGTTCTGCTTACCCGCATCATGATGCCATTCCTGTTGTTTATAGCCCTGGCTGCCAAGGCGATGGGCGTGTTGAACGCACACGGACAATTCGGGATCCCTGCTTTGGCTTCAAGTTTTTTTAACGTCACATCCATTGGGCTGGGGCTTTTACTTGGTTTTGTGGTGGGATCCAAACTAGGCTTTGAACCAATCATTGGTATGGCCATGGGTACGTTGCTTGGAGGGGTAGTTCAGTACATCTGTCAGATTCCGAGCCTGCGCGGAACAGGGCTGCGTTTTCAACCGCATCTCACAATTTCTGATCCGAGGGTTCGACAGGTACTCAGGTTGATGGGACCTGCTGCCATCGGTGCTGCAGCAGTGCAAGTCAATGTCATGGTGAACAGTATCTTTGCTTCAGGTCTTACCGATGCTTCCGGTGTTGTGATGGATGGGCCAGTTTCCTGGCTGGGCTACTCTTTCCGGTTCATGCAACTTCCATTGGGATTATTCGGTGTTGCTGTTGCATCAGCAACACTGCCAGCCATCTCACGCGACGCTATTGCAGGCCGGATGGATGAGTTCCGTGAAACCCTGTCGAGGTCCCTTGGATTGGTAATGCTTTTGACGATGCCTTCTGCTGTAGGGCTTTGGATCCTGAGCAAGCCATTGGTCGGGGTTGTGTACCAACGTGGTCAGTTTCAGGCATATGATACCGAGCAAACAGCTCTTGCTCTTTCCTTCTACTGCATAGGTCTGGTGGGCTATGCAGCGATCAAGGTACTGACACCAGCATTTTATGCATTGAACAACGTTCGGGTCCCTGTGATAGTCTCTGTTTCGTCAATGGTGTTGAACTACGGGCTGAACAAGTTTTTTATTGATGGTTTTTCATGGGGACACTGGGCACTGGCATTGTCGACCTCACTTGTTGCAATGTTCAACTTCCTGGTCCTGCTGGGAGTTATGCGCTCCATGGTGAACGGTATTGAAGGCAGGCGGCTCCTGGCATCAAGCATGAAGATTTGTGCGGCTTCGTTGGTTATGGGCACCTGTTGCTGGCTGAGTGCCGGTGCAACAGAAGCAGCAATGGGCTCTGGAACATTTGTGGGTCGGTTGGCTGCCTTGTTGGTGGCTGTACCTCTGGGGGTTGTTGTGCTTTATGGAATCTGTTGGGTAATGCGGTTGCCGGAGCTTGACCTGGCAAGACAGGCAATCTTGAAGCGTATCAGCTAACTGGATTGTTCAAGCTGTACAAAATTTTCTTTACACATCCAGCCGGTCTGTTGTCGCAAACGAACAGGCGAACCACCCCTGGCCACTTGAGACGGAATGAGGGTATCATGCACTGTCCTGCCCTGCAGCCAGGTGCCCCCTCAACTTGCGCAGCGAGTCACCGCTCAGTTTGAAGCAGTACGCGTGATGCACCAGGTGATCCAGGATGCTGTCGATGCCGCTGCCCAGCAGCCGCCGTTGGTGAAATTGTGGCGCAAGTCGTGGATTCGCACATCCTCGATCCCGACGGTTTGACCCCGTCCGCGGGTCATAGTCGATCGTCGTAGCTAGATCACTCCAGTGGTGCGATCTTTCCGGGCGGCTCTAGGCGTTTTGCCCGGTCCCAGGCTTCCCGCAGCTCCGCCTGATGGAGGGAGGACCACTCGACCACAAGCCCTTGAGCGCACGGAGGAAGAGGTCCGTGCAACACGGCCAAACTATCGATTTCCACTATGCTTCATCTCCGCCGTACAGTGCGTGGAAGTGAAGCGGCCCATGATCGTCAAATTACATGCGAATGACGATCCCATTGAAACGGCAGAGTTCAGACATTTTCAACCAGAAGCCGTGCGCCCGGCATCACTTCCGCGACGGACTTGCTGGTGAGCTGCAAGTTGAGAGCATCCGGGCACAGATCGACATCTTCATCCCAGGCGATTCCTCCGTCCGGAGCTATGAGATGTATCAGGAGTTCCGAAGAGGTTCAGAGTTGTCCAGTGAGATTCACTCAATAAACTTATATAGTTACAGTTATCTATTTTCTGGCAGTCCAGCAAGTTGGATGAAAATCCCGCTTGTTCCAGAAATATAATGTATGTATAATTGTGGTCTATAGGCTTGCGTTTTCGAGTTATACGGGAGTTTCTTCCCATACGAACCAAACCTCACGGACCGCACCATACCAACCGGCTCAGCGCCCAGTTTGTCTGTGGTGCCCCTCTGGGTCTCCACTGTGACGGAAATGGCTTGAACCTTCGTGTTGATCCCAACGGTGCCCGGCGCTGGCTCCAGCGGCTGGTCATTCATGGCAAGCCCCGAACGCTCGGCCTGGGTGGCTATCCTCTAGACTAAAGTTCCAGCTTCCGTAGAACGGTTTTTCGGTGCGCAAGTTACTCAGGCAGAGGCAGTTGCGGCCTTGGTGGGCAGCCTCGCAGAGGTCGCGCTACTGGGTAGGATGTCGCGCTGGCGCAGCTGCAGGAGCTCGAACACGCGACGCTGCAAGCGGCTCGGTTCGGTTAGCAGCCGGACTTCGGGGTGTTCGGACTCGCCCGGCAGCTGGAAGCGCACGCGGTTGCGCTGCAGGGTGCCCAGTTCCCCCAGCAGGCCGCGGAAGTCCCACACAGTGTCGCCCTCGGCGGTCTGCCGGGTCCGGCGCTTGGCTTCGGTGGCGGGCGTGTGCCGGGCCGGGGCCACGGGCGTGTCCCGCCGCCGCTCGGCCGCGGCGCGGTCCTGCTCCTCGTACAGCAGCGGCGCCAGCTTCTGCCGCAGGTGCCATTCCAGGTGGTAGGCCAGCAGGCACACCAGCGTGTGCGCCCGCACGCGGTCCGGATCCCGCACGTAGAACGGGCGCAGTTCCAGGTCCACGGTCTTGAGATGCCGGAAGGCCCGCTCGACCGCGGCCAGGCTCTTGTAAGCGCGCACCACCCCGGCGTCGTCCAGTTGCTCGGGCGGCACCTGCGCCCGGATCACGTACAGGCCGTCCAGGGCGGCCTCGGCGGCCACCTTGGCGCTGTCACGCTGCCAGCTCAGGCTCCCTTCCCCGAGCTCGACCTGGAAATGCTTGCGCATCTTGTACTGCCCGAGCGCCGTGTGCACGCGTAGCTTCAGCGCGTCCCCGCACAACGGGCTGGAGCGGCGCTGGGCGGCCTGGCGGATCTCCACCAGGGCCGCCTCGGTGGCCTGCAGCAGGGCCTCGCGGCGCTGGCGCCGCTGGCGCCGCAGGCGCGGGTTGCGGCATACCAGCAGCCGCTCGCCGGGGTAGTCCGGGCTCTCGATCCGCGCCGCGGTAAGCATGCCGCGATCGCCAACCAGCACCACGCGGCTGAGCCCGAAGCGCCGCCGCAGCTTGTCGACCTGGGCGGGCACGGTGGCGGGGTTGCCGGCGCACACCTCGGCGGAAACCGGGCGGCCCGCGGCGTCGCACAGCAGGCCGACGAGGATCTGGCGGCTGCCACGCTTGCCGTCGCGGGAGTAGCCGCGGCGGGCCAACTCGCAGTGCTCGCCGGTGTACCAGACGGAGGTCAGGTCGTACAGCGCGAGGCAGCCGTCCTGCAGGTGGCGGCGGGCCAGTTTGGCCTCGATGGCGGGCTGGCGGCGGGCCAACCAGTCGAGGGTGTCGTAGAGCTGCTGATCGGAGACGGGACCCAGGCCGAGGGCCTCGTTGAGGGCGGCGAACTCGGCGTCGGGGGCGAGCTTGCGGGCGGTGGCGAGGCGCGAGGCGGGTAGCAGCAGGCGCATCAGCACGAGGGCCAGGGCGAGGTCGCGGGAGCGGCTGGGGCGGACGTGCAGCAGGCCGGGCAGGCCGAGCTGGCGGGCGCCGCCGAGTAGGGCGGCGACATGGCCGCAGGGGCGCGAGTCGAGGATGCGGACGGCGGGGGAGCCGGGGCCGACGACGGTGCCGCCGCGGAGCAGCAGGGCGATGGCGTCAACCAGCGGCTGGGGGAGCTTGGAGAGGTTGGCGTGGGTGACCTTGCGGATCTTGCCGTGGTCCCAGTGGGAGGAGCGGAGCAGGACAGCAGGGGGCGAGTTGCGGTTGGGGACGCGCTCGATGTACATGGGTATGATTATGGCACACGGAGGGAAACAATGTCAAGCACAAATGTATTGAAAACTCGCATCCATAGGCACGGAATCCGTGCGGCAGCCCGGGCCATGGAGGGATTATTACATGGGTATGAAAATCCCATGGATTCTCCCCTTGGCCTAGTGCAACCGATTGAAATTCAAGGCCTTACGGCGAAAATCGACAGAAATTCCGTCTGGAACTTTGGTCTAGGCGACATACTCCTCACCACAGCTGCATCTGCGGCCGGAGATCGCTTTACTTGGTTGGACCCACGACTTCCGTATTTTCCTGAAACTTTTCTCACCCTCCATGGGTTAAATAGAGTGATGACATCGAGCAGACGACCTGCGAACTATGACCGATGTCTCCCAGTTTGAGGCGTTTGTCCAGAAGTACCAGGATCGTGTCTTCGCCACCGCGCGCCGCCTGTTGGGCAGCCGGTCCGACGCGGAGGAGTTGCCCAAATGGTGTTCTTGAAAGCGTTCGAACGGTTCGACACGATCGGGAACAACCCGGCCATCGGTGGATGGCTGACAACGGTGATCGGCGAATCTCTGTCTCAACCACCTGACCCATTTCCGGGGACGCTGGCGGCTGTTCAGCGAGATCGACACCAACGATGGAGAAATAACGTTTGCGGACACTATTCCCGCAGAAAGCACGTCCGGCGACGAACACGCACGGCTTGAGGCGTCTCTTCGGGCGCTGCCCGATCACCAGAGGGTCCCGCTGGTGATCGTGTTGGGCGCCCTCGCCGGCGCGGTATTCCTGGCACAGGAGAATCTTGACGCGGTCCGTCAAGCTGCCCAGCAGAGCGACGCTGCTGCGCAGTTCAAGCTCGGGGTCATGTACGCCGAGGGGCGTGGGGTCCGCAAGGATTTCGTGCTTGCGGACATGTGGCTCAGCATCGCCGGCGACAACGGTTTCGCAGTCGCCCGGATGGATCGGGATAAGCTTGCAACCAACGATGGCTTTCTCGTCTTGGGGGCGATCCGGCGGTGGTCAAGGTCGATGCCGTCCACATAGAAGCGCATAGTCTCATGAAATACCAAACCTGCCCCAGCCTATCTCTATCGGGGAATGGATCTTAATCAAGTCTATTCCGGTTTCTCTCTGGTATAGGTAAAAGACTCCGATTTGGACAATCGTCCAGTATTGGCATACTCCGAGAACTCATATTTGTAATCCAGTACGATCCCCTCTTCTCCCAGTCCTGCCTTCGCCCTCATCACCGCCATTTCTTGCATCAGATCGGCGAAGTTGTCATGAGCAACCTTGACTTTGATATCCGAGGGCAACTTTGACAACAGCAGGTCAAAGCGGTCGAACTCTTGTTTGAGCTTACTGGCACCACCGACCGCATCCGATCCAATCATGAATCGCTCTGGGTACTGCTTTATCAATTGGACCCACCGATCCAGGTCCTTGTATATGTAATCGTCCAAGACAACCCACGAAAGATCGATGTAGACTTGATGTCCCGAATCTTTGAGAACCTCTTCTAGCCAGAATGGGAGATTTTCGATCTGGACTCGTCTGCTGATGCCCGCATGGCACCAGATAAACCGAGTCGTGTAATTCCCGTCATCCTCCTGCCAACGACAGTGACGAAACAGGTCGACCAGCTCGTCCAGATAGAGTGGTGCCTTAATTTCACTCGGATTTCTAGAGATCGGGGCGATGTTGTGATGAATGCTTACCGGAAGAAAATGTTTCCCGGCAAACCGGCAGACACGCACAAGTGCCGGGTGGTCGGCACGGGGTCTTTCTCCGGTCGTCAGGTTCGTGAGATCATCATGGCGCGACATCACCTCGCCTATCCCTTGCCAGATTCCAGGGAACTCCTTGATCCGTTTCACGATGAGATCAACCGCCCCAAGATCAGTCCCATCAAAACCCGTGATGAACGGGTGTATCTTTCGAAGTTCCGCCAGCCGGGTAGGGTCGTTCGCATATTTTCTCTGATAGTCGAGAAGGGCGGCGGCAACAGCGATGTCGGTATCGCGCGCACGCTTTACTCTTGAACTGCTATCGAGGTAATACTTTGGTCTCATGAACGGTTCATTCTCCGACCACTTCTTGATGAACGGCATACCTGACACCATGATGTGCTCGACTCTCGCCGCTTCCATTCCCCGAAGCAATGCTTCAATTCTTCTCCCTCTCTCTCCAAAGGGAAGCGTCGAATAACGCCCGCTCTCGGCCAGACCCCATTCTGTACCCGGAAATTTGCCATCCGTATTCAGAAACTCTCCGTTTTGTAGGAAATCAAGTAAATGGAAGTGACTGTCAGACTTGTAGTCACCTGGGTTGCTTAAAGGCTTGGTGTCAGTCTCCTGAGCCAATGGACCCGTTTTGGCAAGTATCAGGATCAGTAAGAACACGGCCGTTTTCTTCATCTTTTTCCCTCACGGTTACATAGCATTCTTTTAGACTGTATGTGCTAGAAAGTACCTTTAGTAGGTGCCTGTGTTGCCCTGGATCTAGCTAGCTCTCCTGTACGTCTTCAGCGAAAGTGAGACATTTTGAGTCCTCGGCTAAGAGACAGTTGGCACCGATGCTGATGGGGCAAGTTTAGCATTGATGGCCTGCCGACGGGCCAGCGTCACTCCTTTCAATCTCCTCCTTTTTGTGTGGATAGAATCGCGTCTTCCGAAGGGGCTTATATACGAAACTCCCGAAATGGAGTTGAAAAGCCCGGGAGTTTCCTGTATAATAGTTATGTAATAGATTGATATGGAAGCAACTAAGAATGGTACTGACAAGAACTTCCGAAAGGGACTATCTGTGGTGGGGTTCTTCCGGATGTTCCCCGATGATCCAACGGCGGAGGCGTGGATCGTACAACGGCGCTGGCCTAACGGTGTCTGCTGCCCGCGCTGTGGTTCGCTGAACGTGAACACTGGCGCCAAGCGCAAGTCCATGCCGTTCCGTTGCCGGGAGAAGGTCTGCGACGCCAACTTCAGCGCCAAGACAGGTACGTTCATGCAGTCGAGCAAGATCGGCTACCGCGACTGGCTGTTCACCTTCTACCTGATCTCGACAAACCTGAAGGGCGTCTCTTCCATGAAGTTGCACCGCGACCTGGGCGTGACGCAGAAGACTGCGTGGCACCTGGCCCATCGCGTGCGCAAAGCTTTGAAGTTCGGAGGCTTCCCGTTTCTCGGCCCTGTAGAGGTCGACGAAACCTACATCGGCGGGAAGCGCAAGAACATGAGCAATGCGAAGCGCGGAGAGCTGGCCGACACGGGACGCGGACCCGTGGGCAAGACCGCAGTGGTCGGAGCCAAGGATCGCGCAACCAATCAGGTCGCCGCGAAGGCCGTAGAGTCCACGGACAAGGACATGCTGCAAGGATTCATCAAGGATCGGACCGACAGGCGAGCGACCGTCTACACGGACGACGCGGGCACTTACGAGACACTGCCTTTCAAGCATGAATCCGTGAAGCACTCATTGAGCGAGTATGTGCGTGGACAGGCCCATACCAACGGGGTCGAGTCCTTCTGGTCGATGCTGAAGCGCGGCTATATCGGGACGTACTACAAGATGAGCCCGAAACACTTGCAGCGGTACGTGGACCAATTCAGCGGCCGCCATAACGTCCGGGAGATGGATACGATCCAGCAGATGGGAGCGATCGTCGCGTCGATGGCAGGAACCCGGCTACGGTACAAGGATCTAGTGGCATGAGCTTGGGCGTAGCGGTCCGACACAAGACGGGGCAATGGCCCGGTTTATGGAATTGATGGAGACGCAATGGCGATTAACCACTTGACGCAACGTAGGGCGGTCGGTATCGTGGGGGCGTGGATGGCGGTGTCGTCTTTGCTGTTACGCGGGCGGTCAGCCTGCGAGTGTGGAGGCGAGCACGCATGATCCTCCCCTGCCCCCAACAGTGGAAAGCAAAGTGGCACCTGGGCGCCCACATGGACGCCATCGAATCCGTGCATAATTACCGACGCAATGACCGAAGAGAGCAAACCCAAAACCGTGGAACTGGTCAGAACTGACTACCAGCCGACCAAGGCCGAAAAGGAAGAGATACTCCGCGTGAACGCCTCCATGGAAGAGATTGCGGACGCAATGCTGTCCCCGGTCAATATCCGCTGGATCGACAGGCCCAGGGATCGGAGGCGGCGCAAGTGAGTTTTCAACTCCATTTCGGGAGTTTCGTATATAAGCCCCAAAATAAACTCGTATAGTCCGCGTCTTGTCGTCGTCTACACCGATCTTGAGATGCCGGAACATTTCCACTTGCGTCCCGTTGTATTCGAAGGTTCTCTGGCGGCGCATGGCTTTGTTCTCCATGACCGTTTTCGATTCCTTGGCTGCATATTCGTACCTCCCGAACACCTGCCGCGCCTTGCTGTCGCCCCCGTCTATCAGCCCGGCGCGGTACGTCGTGACCAGCCGCACCAGCAGGTCTAGCAAATCGCGCCCGTAGATGAAATGTGTCGTCTTCCTCGCGCTGTTCCAGGCACTGTCCAGGACTGTACACCTGTCGCCATAGAGGTCCTCGATGATCTTGATGCAATCCACCGGGCTCGGGTCCTCTCTCCGAGTGGCGAGTTCCAGAAGCACTTCAGGATTGAAAGCGCCGCCGTTGCCGGTGGCTCCCAACTGCGTTTTAAAAGACTTAAGCTGATACTCATTCTTCCGTAGCTTGCCCTGCGTCTCCTCAAGATCGTCCTTGTAGCGCGAGAGCTCAGCTTCAAGGCCTGCAATGTGCTCAACAGTCTCTTCAAAGTAGTGCCCATACTCGATCTCTCGCTTCGAGGCCTCATCCAGCTCCTGACGCAGCTGCGCCACGGTCATCTGTGTACTGGTAGCGCGCGCCTTCTCCATCCGGCGACGCATGGAAAGCTGTATGACACCCTCGGGCCGTAAATGCATCCGCAGACGCGGAATGTTGGTGTTCGCGGTGACATGGGCTAGGACTTGCGAAATCCGCTGCGGTTCCTCGCCCCAACCCCGGATATCTCGTCGCGGAGGAAGTACCGAGGCCGTACTATGCCCGACGACGATGGAATGGGCAGCACGTTCAAGGCCCCACCCCAGGCGGACCGCAATTAGCCGAGGATCTCCCTCATCTCGTAGCTGTTGGATTCCGGCAACACCTGAACGACCTGCGCGAGGCCAATCAGCGTTCGCTGTAGTTCGGGCGGGTTGACGAGGTATTCTCCCTGATGCGTCGCGCTGACCAGAACAATGGCGCCGTCCCGGTCGGGTCGCTCCACCTCGGCGAGAAATGCCCGGTACGAATCCAGGTCGTGGCCGACTGTCCTCAAGATCTCGCCGGGTTCAGCGTCCGTGAAGTCCGCGTCCTTGGCGTCGAGAACGTTGTTGGCGATGTATCGGATAACCCGAGGCTGCGACGCGCTGACTGGGCTTGATACGAGCGCGCTACGTTCGTCCGTCTTCACGACGCACGAGACTTCCATCGTCCCTGCAAACTTCTTGAACCCGACCTCCACAATCCACTGCCGGCCGTGGACGGATTCGTCGGCGTGCTTCAGCACCCACGCGCACAGTGCGAACCAGCCGATGGCCAGCACCACCGGGGCATCGTCAACTCAACACAGGCGAGTCAGAGCGAGGCCAGTTGCTCCGAGATCAAGCTGTTGTCACCGCTGCCCACACGTTGAACGAGCGTTCCCGGAGCATCCGGTGATGCACGGACCTGAGTCGGTGCCGACCAAGCCGAAAGAGATTCTGAATCACACCGTGAACATGTAAGAATCGCTGCGCCTGATCAGGTGATTTGAAACGTCGCATTTGACGCTCCCGTTGTCGTGTGGATTGGTGGGATACCTCAGCCCGATTGTTCGCGTATTGCCGCGTGTCATGTGTCACCCAGGGCATGACTACTCGGTGTGCTGCACGGTAGCTGCCCAGCTTGTCGGCCACCAGAAACGGTTCACGACGCTGACTCTTTAGAAGTCTTCGAAAGAATCTCCGCGCCGCAACCGCGTCCCGACGGGCTTGTACCAGAATGTCGATCACGTTGCCGTCTTGATCGACCGCGCGCCACAGATACTGACGCTTTCCGTTGATCGAGACGAAGAGTTCGTCCAGATGCCACGTGTCGCCGAGCCGACCTTGACGACGCTTCAAGCGACGCGCGTACTGGACAGCGAATTTCATCGACCACTGTCGGACCGTTTCATAGGTCACGTCGACGCCGCGCTCAACGAGCATTTCTTCGACTTCCCGAAGGCTGAGACTGAATCGATAGTAGAGCCAAACGGCGTGGCTGATGATCTCGGGTGGAAAGCGATGCCTAACGTAGCGGGAACGGCGTGTCTTCATCCCGGCATTGTGCCATGTGCCGAGTTAACCTGACAGAGCCCGGCGGGCTATTCTTGACAAGGAGTCGCGTCTGATCGATCGATCCGGAAGCGAAATTACATGGGACGAGGCGATAAACGAAGTGTATTTGGTCTACCTGACCTCCGATCCGTACCCGACGGTTGCACATCAGCTCAAGCTGTTTCTGTCCAAACTCCCGAAGGATCCCTATCCGGTTGCTCATGCTGTCCTGCCTTTCTGAGCGGCGATCAGTATCGTTTTCATCCTATAGAGCCGATTCCTCAATTGGTATGGGACCGAGCGGGAATGGTAGGGTCCGGCCACAGGAATGGGGACCGCGCCGAAAAGGTCGACGCGTGGCCGAGTGACGCCAGTTTTGACGGGTAACCCGCTTGTCAGAACGAGAGACGCGGTCTCGGTTTAGTCTCCCGACGGCACCCGGTTGCCGGCGATCCAGACCGATTCCATCGTTTTCGTGTTCCGGACGTCGTCGAGGGGATTGCCGCCGAGAACGGCGAAATCGGCCCACTTCCCCGGCTCCAGGGTACCCAACTCGTCAGCCAGGCCCATACACTCCGCCGCATCGCCCGTGGCCGACACGATGACCTCGGCGGGGGTCAGCCCGGCCTCGGCCATCAACTCCAGCTCCATGTGCTCGAAATAGCCGGGAAAACGCTGCGGAGACGCGCCGCTGTCGGTGCCCATGGCGATGCGGACTCCACCGTCACGTAGCGTCTTGACGTTTCGGCTCGCGACCTGGAGCGCCTCCTTATAGGCTTGCGCGCTTCGGCTGGCTGCCATAGCCTGTTGCCTTTCGGGCTCCTGCATCTGCTCGACAGTCAGCGGGTCGGCATCTCTCAAGAAAAACGGGTCGCTGAAGAAGTCCGGCGTGGTTTCGTATACGAAAGTCGACACTTCCCGGGTCAGGGTGGGAACGAGGCACACATCGCGCTCGGACATCAACGCGATCAGCTCGGCGTCCACGTCGGCATCGCGCACGCTGTGAGCCAGCAGATCGGCCCCGTTTCTCAGCAACGACTTTGCATCTTCGAGGTAGAACATGTGCGCTGCAAGTCTCAGGTTGTTGCGATGGGCAGCCTCGATTACGGCGCCATAAACGGCTTCGGGCATCTTGGTCCCGGTGCCCAGGTTGTCATCGACCCGAATCTTGACCCAGTCCACTCGCATCTCGGCCAGCTCGTCTACCTGCTGCCGGGCTTCTTCCGGAGAACCCGGATCCAGCACGGGTCCGGCGACGTAGAGCCGGGCGCGATCGAGGTCGGGCGTCTCTTGGGAGTCGCGGAGCGCAATGTGCTCGGCCCCCTCCCCACCCAAGCTGACCACCGTCGTCACTCCGTAGCGCGCATAGAGTGGAAGCTTGGTCTCGACGCCCTCTCCCACATGTCCGTGGGCGTTGATCAATCCCGGCATGATCGTCTTGCCCGAAAGGTCGATGCTCTCGGCATCCGCCGGAACGGCCACGGCATCTGCCGGGCCGACCGCTTCGATCCGTCCGTCGCGGACCAGCAGCACTCCGTCTTCGATCGGGGCCTGGCCCGTTCCGTCGATAATCCGCGCGCCAAGAAACGCCGTCGCGCTCGGCTGCTGTTCCGCCTGGGGCGTTTGGGTACACGCGACGGCAAGGCAAGAGGCCGCCGCCAAACTGATCCACCGTGTCATCGTTTTCAATCCCACTAGGGGCCCTCCGGACCGGAAGCGATCAGCCGATCCCGCTCGACTCGCGCCTCCTCTAAGGTTATCCGAACCCATTCTAACTCGGCCATCGCCTCGTTCATGCTGGCCTGAGCCTGATTTCTCCCAGGATTTTCATTTTGGCTACCTGGATCATGGCCATTATACATGGACAGCCTGCCCGCAGACCAGATTTTTCATCACACGTTCTTCCAGATCCGAACGCCTCGGCCCCCTCACCCTCTGTCAGGGGTCGAATCCGGAAGCGACGGTGCTCGGGGGCATTTTGCGACACCTCTCCGCAGCTGCGCCTTTTCTTCGCCAGAAAGTCCTCGCTCAGCCTCATCCGTCAGCCCGCCGGGACCGGCAGGGCCCAGATTCAGTGGAGCATCGCCCCGAACAGGCGGCGGGTCAGCTGACTCTCTGCCAGCAGGAGCCAATAGTATCGCGCATGTTTCACCCGGCGCCCGCCCGTCTTGACGAGCCGCTGCGCATGCGCGTCAAGGACCGTCTATCAATCTGCTTCGGCAGCACTCGCCGGGGCCAGAGATTCCCAAGGTTGTAGGCCAGGACGCTCAGTTGTAGGAGAACCTCATTAGCCCGAAAACGATGGCAAGATAGTCGGGTCCAGTTCGTGGCCTGCTGGCCTTCTTTGATCCATTGCTCTGCCGTGGCCCGCTTATTGTAGAAGCGCACAATCGAACGACTCGGACTAGGTAAGCTGATCGACGAGCATCTGACGGATTCGCGCCAAGGATCGAACAAGAAGTTCCTGCTGGCCGACCTGGTGCGTCAGTCATCGGAGAGGTCGTTGTCTTGAAGGTCGAAGAACGGTCGGCGACGGCACTGGTCACCTATTCTTCGCTCGGTGTTTCTCCGGGCGACTCGATCGAACTCCGCTAGCTTCCCTCGAAGACTCTGCCCGCAAGGCGCGAACGAGTAGCACGCCACCAACAAGCAGCATCGGCAGGCTGAGCAGCTGTCCCCGCGAAAGAGGACCAAGATCCATCCCGATGTGCGCATCCGGCGCTCGCGCGAATTCGACCACGAAACGCACGAGGCCATAGCCCGATATCAAGCCCCAGAGCGCGGCGCCTGGAAGCAAAGAGCGTCGGTAGATCCAGCGGACAAAGAAGAATAGGACAAGTCCTTGAAATTCCCCTCGCTGACGGTGTCTAGGCTGCTTCGCGGAGCGCTAGCGCTTATTTATAATGGTTACAAGCTACCATGCTCAAATGGAAGTGTATGCTTCCCACATGGTCTTCCCGCATGGTAAGGAAGGCTCAAGACTTTAAGTCTTTAATGAAGTCGAATTCCTCTCCTGCCCGGGCGCTGAAGGGCAGGATCACATCCGGCGATACCATCAATTGGAGCAGTTTATTCTTTTCTTCGAGAGCTATGCGATCGGTTTAGGGCAGGTTGCAGTTGCTCTCGTGCAGTGGCGCGCGCCTTTTTTGAGTGCGAAAGTATTCACCATCACAGATTCTCCTTCGTGGCTGTGACTGCGACCAGGCGGTCGATCATCGTCTGGGCAATCGCTCGGCCTTCTATGAGTGGGTATGGACAGTTCTGACAGAACTGTGTTCACCAGGTTGCTCTGGTTGTTCTGAACTCCGCCACTCGGCTTTGTCGAAGCCCCAGTAATTACAGAGCAAAAGCTCATCATCCGGTGTCTGCAAGGCATCCCCGATATCAATTGGCCTTTCCGCATTATTCTGGCTTGATTGTTCCTGTTCTGTTTCCTGGTCCCGCATGGCCTGCCATAACATATAGGGAGTGCTGGCTTCGATTGCAGGGCCTTCCTCGTACCGTGACTTGTAGAGCAGGAATGGAGGTTTTACAGGTGACTTGTAGCGGAATTTTTCGGTGTGTTCCTCGGTGAGGTAGTAAATGTGGTAAAGAGGCATGCTTACTTCGAACCATTGTGCACAAATTCCACCGTAAAAAACAAAATTCTGGAAGATGTTTTTATTTAGTGGGCGGTTTCATTTGTGATATTCAAAACAGGAGCATTGTGAAGATTGTTCTTTTGCAGCATCAACAGACCGGTGAATCCGAAACCTGACAGCAACAGGGATACAAGAGGTACACCGAACCAGTGACCAACATGGAGAACTACTCCAAGGCAGATGGCACAATAACCAGTTGTCAAGAGGTTGGCAATCACACGCCAACCCCCGTGGGGGGCATATTTTTCCCTGGCCTTTTCAACGGTTTTAACACTGTTGCCATATTTTGCAGTGCGCACGAACTCTGAACGTACTCCCAGCAGTGCAGCCAGCACTGCTCGGGTATTGCTGATGGATAACCCGATTCCAGCCATGATTAGCAGTGGAATCAACTGCAAGTTCTCAAGGAAAGATCCTTGTTTCAGTTCATGCTGTGCAAGCAGATAAAAACAGGCAAGGGAACAGAATGTTACCAAAAACGCAGGCAAATCGAGCCAAAGCAGGCTTCCTGACCATAAGGTCTGGCGAACCAGCATGGTTGGCAGCATCATGACCAGAAGCAGCAGCAGTGGGTAGCTGAGATTGGCTGTCAGGTGGAAGACAGCCTCTACCTTGATACCAAGTGGTTGATTGGAGCGCAAAATACCTGGCAATAGTTTCCGGGCTGTCTGGATGAGCCCCTTGGCCCATCTCGCCTGCTGCACCTGGAAAGAAGTCATATCTAACGGAAGTTCGGATGGGGTCTGGATATGTGGGGCGTAGAGAAAATTCCATCCGCGAAGTTGAGCCCGATAGCTTAAGTCCGTATCTTCAGTGAGTGTATCGTGCTGCCAGCCACCAGAATCCTCAATCATGGCTTTGCGTAATACTCCGGCAGTGCCGTTGAAGTTGAAAAAGCGTCCAGCACGTGCCCTTGCGCCGTGTTCAAACACGAAATGACCGTCAAGCAGCATGGCCTGTAGCCGGGTGAGCAGGGAACGATTTCGATTACGGAAAACCCAACGTGCCTGGACCATGCCTACAGAAGTGTCTGTAAAGTAATGCACGATCTGCTGGAGGAAATCTGGATTCGGTGTAAAGTCCGAATCAAAGATTGCGATTAACTCGCCGGTTGCATGATCCAATCCAGACTGCAATGCACCAGCTTTAAACCCATTGCGTTCAGTGCGAGGCAGATACTCAACAGGACAGCCCATGTCCAGATGTTTGGAAACAGCCTGTTTTAGTACGTGGCAAGTCTCATCGGTAGAATCGTCCAGAACCTGAATCTGTAGCAGTTCTTTTGGATAATCCAGCGCACAAACTGCTTCCAGCAGTTCCTCGACCACAAACTTTTCGTTGTAGACAGGTAACTGGACTGTTACGCGAGGCAAGGTGTCGAAGCATTTGTCAGGTGGCCCCTGCGAGCGATTCCTGTAGCGATAGTAGAGATAAACGAGGTGGTAGCGGTGTAGGCCGACAACACACAGCACTGCCATCACACTGAAATAAATGCCGACTAGCAAGAAGCCAATAGTGCCCATGTACGATACTTCAGGAAGCTCGATTGGAGCTTAAATCTCAAGGCTTGAGTTTGCAATCAATGTGGAATCCGCAGCAGCGACAGATTGCAGTTGGACTGGGCCTCTGTGCGCTTCTGATTGGGTCGGGTTTCTGCTCATTGCTGCATCTGGAACGCCTGAATAGCAATATCCCAGGCTTTATTGTCCGCTCCCTGTTGATTTTCATAGTGTACTGCGTTTCCTGCTGGTTGATTACAGGATCAGGAGTAAAACAGCTCAACCAGAAAAATCTCTTGCGAGGAGTCTGGGTTGCTGCTGTCATCTTTCGATTGATAATCCTGCCACTGTCTCCAGGGCTATCTGAAGATGTAGCACGCTATCGTTGGCAAGGCATGCTGCAGCACGCAGGTGGGAACCCCTACCTGGATTACCCCGCTGAAGAGGAATGGGAAGATCTGCGTGATGTGACATGGACACGAATAGCTGGGAAAGACAAGTCCTCTGCCTACGGACCAATCCTGGAACAGGTTTACTTGTGGGGCTATCGAGCTGCAAGCTCTATTACCAGCGATCCCTGGCAACAGGTCTGGTTGCTCAAGGTTCTGATGGCCTTGGCAGACCTGGCTGTGGGCTGGCTATTGACAATCCTTCTAGCTGCAGCAGGTCGGCCAAGAGTCTGGGCTTTGATTTACCTCTGGTCGCCTCTTACTGTGATTGAGTTCTGGGCAGAAGGGCATAACGATGCCATTGCCATCGTGTTTGTCGTTACCGCTCTGGTATTTTCATTAAGGAAAAAGCCCAATTTGGCACTTGTAGTACTGACGGTTGCAGTGCTTTGTAAATTCTGGCCTGTTGTACTGTTCCCATTTCTGTTGTTATCGCGGGAAGATAACCGCTGGCAGGTCCACTGGCGCGGAGCCTTAGCCAGCATCATCGTTGGTTTCTTCATTTGCATCCCCTATGGGTTCAGTCTGCTGGAAGTCCGGCATGTCCTGAATGATTTTGTTGGAGGTTGGCGCAACAACGACAGCTTTTTCGCGTGGATAATGCTCTGGACTGGAGGTGATTTCGAGGGAGCAAGGAATATTGTGAAGTGGCTGATGCTGGGGATGCTCTTCTTATTGCGTGCTATGCGCTTCAATCCCGTAATGGCAGCACTTGCTGCTATCTGTTCCTTGCTGTTTTTATCTGCGAACTGTTTCCCGTGGTATCTGACGTGGCTGCTGCCACTTCTTGCTGTGTATCCAGTGGCTCCTTTGCTGTTGTGGACGGGATTATCGACCTTGGCTTATCACGTGGTTATTCAATATGAAATTCTTGGTCTGTGGAGATATGACAGGACACTTGTCCAGATGGAGTATATTCCTGTACTACTCTGGCTGACAGCACTCGTAGGCTACAAGTATGGAAGCTACTGGTTTGAACAGTGGTTTGAGAGTGCGAGATCTGAGTGAGTTAAGCGAAGTTGCGACTCATGCAGCTTCTGCAGGTAAAACGTGAATTGAGCGACCTTTTTGACCACGGTTGTGAAATTGCACGATTCCGTCAATTTTTGCGAACAAGGTGTCATCCTTGCCACGTCCTACGTTTTTTCCAGGATGAAACCTGGTGCCTCTCTGGCGTACAAGGATAGAGCCGCCGCTGACTACCTGACCGGCGAAACGCTTGACTCCAAGTCGTTTGGAGTGCGAATCCCTGCCGTTTCTGGAAGTGCCTTGTCCCTTCTTGTGTGCCATGACTGTTCCTGAATATTGTCCTGTTAACTGACTGTGATGGATGTGATACGGACTTGTGTGTAGTCTTGCCGGTGTCCGTTGCGCCGTCTGTACATCTTGCGTCTCTTGAACTTCAGAACATCAACCTTCTTACCACGACCCTGGTTCAAGATTATCCCGGTAACTTGGGCTTTTGATGCCTCATCACCTGTCTGTAGTGTGCCGTCTTCCAGGGACACGGAAATGACTCCAGTGAAGTTCACATCCTCGCCTAAATCACCTTGCAGTTTTTCAACACGGATCTCGTCTCCCATAGAGACGGAAAACTGCTTGCCGCCCGTCTCGATAACCGCGTACATAATTTCCTGAACCTTGTGGATCAATCAAGCGCATACACAAATAGAACTAGCGCCTGATTTATTGAAATTATACGGGATTCGGGCATTTCCAGTCAACTTGTCGTGCTGAATCATTCTCCTGATTCAAAAAGGAATGTGTTGGACAGGCAATAGCAGGGCAGGACAGTGGAATATACTCACGGAGCAGTGATGGAAAAACGCTACTTTGACGACATTGAGATTGGTGAAGTTCATGAAACGCCGGGAATCACAATTACTGACTGGCACATAATGAACTTTGCTGCAGTTTCCATGGATTTCTTTGAACTCCATACAAACGATGAATATGCCAAGAAAACGCAGTTTGGCCGTCGTGTAGCACACGGCTTGCTGGGTCTAGCCATTGCCGACGGTCTGAAGCATCGTTCGACATTCCAGATCGAGGCGATTGCTTCATTGCACTGGTCCTGGAACTTCATTGCACCCATCTATATTGGCGATACAATCCATGCTCGAGTCCGGGTATCTGCTAAAAAGGCTTCAAGCTCCAAGCCAGACAGGGGTGTGGTTCATGTAGATTATGAAGTACTCAACCAGAACAATGAAATCGTTCAGAAAGGATACAATTCAGTGATGGTAAAAAAGTGTTGACTCGCAGGGAGCTTTTCTGGGTTGTCTCACCTCTGGCTGTACAGCTGGCAAGGGCTGACTGGCCACAGTTCAGGGGGCCGGGTGGACGCGGAGTTCCTGCACAACAAGCCGGATTGCCGGAAACCTGGAGCGATACAAGGAACGTTGACTGGAAGATAGGAATTCCGGGAGCAGGGTGGTCTTCACCCATAGTCATGGACGGAAAGGTTTTTCTGACCTCCGCCCTAGCGGATGACATCACAGGGCCGCCGAAGGGCGGGTTCTACGAAGGTGCAGTGGACAGTCCCAAATCCGGAGCTGAGCATCGCTGGCTGGTGCATTGTCTGGATGTCACCAGTGGTGAACCTGAATGGCAAACCGAAGTGCATCGTGGAATACCAAGAGGCTCGCGCCATCGCAAGAATACCTATGCTTCTGAAACAGCGGTGACAGAGGGTGAGTATGTTTATGTGCATGTTGGTGATCTGGCGACTTGGGCACTGGATTACAAGGGAAACATCTTGTGGGAAAAACCGTGGATGGCTGTGCAGACTCGTTGGGGATATGGCACAGCCTCATCACCTGCGTTGCATCAGAACCGGCTCTACATCACAAATGACAATGAGGAGCAATCCTATATCGTTGCCCTCGATAAGCTGACAGGTCAGGAAATCTGGCGGGTTAACAGGGATGAGCCAACCACATGGTCCACACCATTCGTTTGGGAGAACGGTTTACGCACAGAGATTGTGACCGCAGGCAGAAACAAGGTCCGTTCCTATGACCTGGACGGCAAACTGCTGTGGGAACTCAGCGGGATGTCAGCGCTTTCCATTCCGACTCCATTTAGTGCTGGAGACTTTCTATATGTGACTTCCGGCTATATCGGCAGTCCGGAACGACCGATCTATGCTATCCGCCCCGGAGCAAAAGGTGATATCTCGCCTGCAACTGGAAGTACTTCCAATGAGTTCGTTGCCTGGAGTGTCCCACAAGGTGGTCCCTACCACCCTTCAGCAGTGGTATACCAAGGGCTTTACTACACCCTGTATGACAGGGGATTTTTGAGATGTCACGATGCCAGGACTGGCGTGGAAGTCTATGGCAAGCAACGGATTTCACGGGAATCAGTTAATTTTACGGCTTCAATGTGGGCCTACAACGGCAAGATATTCTGCCTGGACGAATCAGGTACAACGTATGTCATCGAAGCTGGCCAACAGTTCAAGCTACTTGGCATGAACCCGTTAGGTGAGATGTGCATGGCAACGCCGGCAATTACCGATGAGGCCTTGTTAATCCGTACTTATTCGAGTCTGTACCGGATTAGGGCTTGAGTCCGTGTTTTGCCAATATACTGCCTGTGTGGTATAAAATCTCGAACACGCAACAGAAAATATTCCAGTCTGATGTTGGATGATCCGCTCTCTGTCTGCGTGAACGGGTTGATCGGTGGCTAAGAAGGAAGTTAAGGCAACAGCTGAAGGAGCAACTATAAAAGCAACCGCAAGCAAGGTTGCAGCACGTTTTAGAGCTGAAACTGCAGGCAAGAAACCAGTGTTTTTGAAAAAGGTCACATCTCCCAGATCGGCTTGTGCATCGAAAATCCCTGTGAAATCCAGGGATAACACCACCAGGGAAGCCCCCAAGGTTTCAAGAAACCCAAGGCCGATTGCTGATCGTGTAGACGAGCAAAGTCAGCTTGATACCTTTAAAAAGGGGATGGCTATGTTTCAGGCCAAGAAATACGGCCTGGCTAAAAGAATACTGCAAAAAGTACAGGTTGGACCGAATGTTGAACTGGTTCACCGGTCATGTGTCTACCAGCAGATTTGCATGCAACACCTAAAAAGGAGAAAGCAGGTTATGGAGACTGCAGATGACTACTACAACGAAGCAGTTCAACTGTTGAACAACCTGCAATTGGAAAAGGCTGAGAAACTACTCAAAAAGGGACTGTCCATTGATCCCGGAGTTGATTATCTACACTATGCACGGGCACTTGTACATTGCCTGGCAGGAAATTATCACGATGCTTACGAGCCACTAAAGATAGCCATTGAGATTGACCCACAAAACCGGATCCTTGCATTACGCGATCCGGATTTGAGATCACTGCATGATATGAAAGTATTCAACGAATTGCTGAAGTCCACGGATGAGGCGTTCAATACTAAGGAATCCGAGCAAATTGATTAACCCGTTCAGGTACCAGGACAGTTCACTCCTTGTCAGGAGTAAAGATCACAATGTCCTGTCTTGGCAGAAAGTGCATCGTTTCCTTGTAATCAAAACCAACCGGCTCGACCTCGTTGCGTACTTCTTCCACCGTCATCTTGTGTAGGGGATGAATCGGAATGCCGGGAACTCCCTTGCGGTACTCTACAACAACTAGTCGTCCATCTGGCTTGAGTGCACGCTGCAAGTATTGGAGTGTCAGGATAGGGGAGGCAAGCTCGTGATAAACGTCTACCAGTAACACTAGATCGACTTGGTTCTGAGGCAAGCGTAGATCGGTTTCTGTAGCAAGAATGGCTTCATAGTTCTGGATGTTGCGCTTTTCCATGTTGCTTTTCAACAGATCCAGCATGCCGTTCTGGATATCAACAGCAAGAACCTTGCCTTCAGGTCCCACACTTTTTGCGAGGCGCCAAGTGAAGTAGCCACTGCCGGCACCTAAGTCAACAATGGTGGCTCCACGGGGGATTTTCAAGGCAGCGACAACACGGTCAGGTTGCTCTTCAAACTCCCGTTCTGGTCTTGTCAGCCAATCGGCATACAAGTAGCTCATGACCGGCGCAATTTGACGTGGTTGGGTTTCCTGCTCAGGATTCTCTGCAAGTGGTACATTCTGGCTTGATGCAGTTTGAATGCCAACTGAAAACAACCCGCAAGCTATTAGGAAAGCTGGATACAGGCAACGCATGCTACATACTGACCTCTTACTCAGTATCAAAGCAGTCCATTGCCTTTCATAACAGCACGCAAGTCTTCACGGTCCTCAGGATCCATTTCAATCAGTGGTGGTCTTACACGCCCGCCAGGATGACCAGCGAGGTTCATTCCAGTCTTGATCATGGAAACACGGTATCCCGGCCGACGATTGCGCAAGGAGTACATAGGGATAACAAGCTTGTCGAGGATGATATTAATTTCCTCAAACTGGTCTTGAATGGCAAGTTGGCGGATTTGCACTGCAGTCTGCGGCATGAAGCATGCCAGTCCTGAAGTAAAGGTCTCAACCCCCAGCTTCCAGTAGCTTGGGACAAACGGCTCCGCCATGCCATTAATCCAGTGGAACCTGCTGCCAAAGTGTTGTCGGATATTCAGATAATGTGACAAGTTGCCATTTTCGTCCTTGACCATTGCTATGTTTTCGACATTGGCCAGTCGGTCAAGGAGGGTTAGAGGAAGAAGTCCACTCCACTTGGTCTGGTACATGATCACTGGCAACTCGGCAGCATCTGCAACTCGACGGTAGTAATCAGCGAGCCCAGATTCATTCGGATCAGCCATGTATGGTGCCATGCAAAGGATTGCATTGGCTCCTGCCTGACGAGCCAGGGTTGCTTGCTGCATTGCATTTTGCCAGCTCTGCCCGACACCAAAAATCAGATACCTGGAATCACCGACCAACTCACCGGCCAACATCGAGATGCGCTTGTACTCTTCAAGAGTAATGGAGTGTAATTCTCCATTGCTACCACAAAATGTCAGTGCATCTAGCCCGCTGTCCAGCAGGAACTGGACATGTGTTCTGAATCCAGCTTCGTCAAGCTCAAGATCGTCATTCCACGGAGTAACAGGGAACCCAATGATGCCCTGCAAGGTGTTTTTTTGCTCAGTCATTGTTCATATGTCAACTATTTTGTGTCTCATAACGAAAATTATCAGACTTTGTGAATGTCAATTCCAACTGCAAATTTTAGCGTTCATTCAGCAGTATGGATAGTCTAAAAGATGAACCTGCTTGGAACACAGGGCTAGCCGCAATATCTCACCAAGGGCGTGAACATGAGGTGTGAATTTGTGATGACCTATTTGTATTCAGCAAGTTAGGAACTAGCCAAAGACACACCCCATGCGCACACACTGTATCACAATCGATCTGGCCAATCAGGGCCGCCGCCAAGTGCGTGCTCGCTTTGACGGCGGCCGCATGTCCTCCGATGGTGGCGCCCTGCTGCTGCAGGCTGTCGACCAGCGCATCGGCCTGACCCGGCGCCTGGCCGCCTGCTTCGTCGATCACCGCAACCCCCGCCGCTGCGAGCATTCCCTGCAGCGCCTGTTCGGGCTGGCGCTGGGGTATGAGGACCTCTGCGACCACGACCGGGGCCATCCGCTGGCCGGCTCGAGCACCCTCAACCGGCTCGAGCTGGGCACCCCCGAGCAGGCCCCGCAGGACCGCTACAAGCGCATCGTGGCCGACCCGCAGCGGCTCGGTGCTGCTGGTGGAGCTGTTCCTGGACAGCCACGCCGCGGCGCCGGAGGAGATCGTCTTGGATGTGAACGCGACCGACGACCCGCTGCACGGCCGGTAGGAGGGGCGTTTCTTCCACGGCTATTACGACTGCTACTGCTACCTCCCGCTGTATGTGACCTGCGGGCCACACCTGCTGTGCGGGCGGCTGCGACGGTCCAACCGGGACGCGGCGGACGGGCCGTGGAAGAGTTGCAGCGGATCGTGGGGCAGATCCGGCAGAGGGCGTCGACTACGTGTTCGGCCTGGCCCAGAACGCGCGGCTGAAGCGGGCGTTCGCGAGCTGGAGCCGCAAGCGGCGGGTGGTGGGCAAGGCGGAGTGGCTGCCGGGCGGGGTGCGGCAATGGCATTCGTTTAGCGAATTTGCGCGTTAGTTTAAGGATGCAAGGGGATTTCCGGCGGTTCGCACCGGAGTTCGGGGTCTTCAGGCTGGCGTTGCGGTCGGGGTGGGCTTGCGGGACCTCCATTTGCTGGCCGGCTTGCGCGAGACGCGCGGGTAGGAACGGTTGGGGCGCCGCCGCTGGCTGCAGGGAGCGATGCTATCAAGGATCTCTCGGAGCGTCGCGTCGAGCGTGGCCGCGTAGTGCAGGAACAGCCCTTCGAGGTGCCGCCCGACCGTGCGCAGGCCGTTGCGGAAATTGGCCTGCAGCGCTGGCTTGCCCGGATCGGAACGGTAGCCTCCCTCGCTGTGGTTGGTGAACAGCCGGGTCATCGCGATGAGGCTGAAATGGGCGCTCAGCTCCTGCTGGACGAGCAGCTCGCTCTGGCCGTGGAACTGCTCCACGGTCAGCATTTGCTTGGAAATCTTGTACAGCTCTTCGATTCCCCATCTGGCATGGTACAGGTCGGACAGGTCGGCAACGCGATAGCGGCTGCGGTCGAGCAAGGTGGTGGCCAGCACGTAGGTGCTCGTCCCCGCGGTGTACTTGACGAGGCGCACGCGGCAGGGGCGTGCAGCAGGCGGAAGGAGTAGTAGCCGCGGTCGTAGACGACGACGCCGTGGGCGTGCAGGCCGAAGTCGCCGGGCAGGCGGGCGCGCAGCTGGAAGAGGCAGCTGAGCAGGCCTTGGGGGTAGTGGGCCGCCTCCGCAGGCTGGCGGTAGCCGTCGCGGACCAGCGGGCGGGGCAGGTTCAGCTTCGAGCCGTCGACGGCGAAGGCGCGGTGGCCGCGCCAGCCCTGGCGGTCCGGCGCGAACACCAGCCGGAACACGAACAGCACCACCAGCAGCGTGTTCAGCACCCGCCGCCGCCGGATCCACTCGCGGTCGTGCTCACTCGCCAGGCGCACCGCCTCGGACAGGATCTCCTGCCACATCCGCGTGAATCGCTCCTCCGCCACGTGCGCTGCCGACCGCCGCGGCCGGGCCGCCGACGGCCGCCCCAGCAGCACCTCCCGCCAGTCCGACCGCAGCGGGTACAGCCACACGTCCTTGGGCGGCTTCGCCGGCCGGCCCCCCTTCGCCGGGCTCCCCTGCGTCCGGCCCACCCGCTGCCAGTTCGCCGCCTTGTAACACGTCCCCCGGTGCCGTTCCGGGTCCGTGTACGTCTCCGCGAGCACGGGCCGGCTACCGTGCTGCCGCTGCCAGTCCGGCGCCAGTCCCAGCGCGTGACTCGCCAGGTTCTTCACGCTAACCCACGGGAACAATAGGTATCTCGCGTTCCGCACGACCCGCTCCAGAGGCTTCCGCCGCGCCGCGCCCTCCCAGCCGATCCACGCGTCCCGGCAGGCCAGCTGCCGCGCCGCGAAATCGAACAGCAGGCAGCCCAGCTTGCGCCCCTGCCGGTCCAGCAGGAAGTAGCGCAGGTGCGCCCCGATCGGCTGGCGGTAGCCCAGCGGATGGTAGCGCTGCACCCATTCGTTCCATTCCGCCACTGCCTCCGCGCCGTTGGCCACCTCCAGCCGCAACGGCCTCAGCTCGGCTAGCGGTCCCGCGATGGCCGGCTGCGGATCGCTGCGCCGGCCCGGCTCGACCGGCTTCTGCCGACCCCGCCCGGGCCCCTGCTTGGCTGGCAAGGTCAGGATCCCGCGCTGTTCCAGCTGCTCGAGCACGCGCATCGCTAGCTGGATGCGGTTGCGGCCCTTGGGCGTGTGCCAGCCCAGGTGCTCGCAGAGCGTCTGGCCCAGCTCGGTGCGGCTCAGCTGGGGGAAGCGCCCGACGGTCTCCTGGATGTCGGCGATCTGCCGCCGGGTGAGGCGCTTGCCACAGAAGGTCGTGGACTTGAGGCGCTGAATGCGGGGGTCAATGTCGCGCTCGGCAGCCATCCCACCCCACACTGGCAAATCCGGGCGCGAAAGTTAACCCCCTGCCCGAAAAAATCTCGAATGGGCTGTATCCTCGACAAAATCAACGGACTAGCAGCCGCCCCATCTAATCGCTAACTGACTTTACATAACGAATGCCATTGGGTGCTCCGGTCCTCTGCCTGTATGCGAGTGTGGTGGGCGGGCATGACGCTGCTAGCCCAGCGAAGACGGTTACGGCGGTGCTGTCGGATGGGCGGTATTGGCTAATCTGTCCCATAACGATATCAACCTGCATCATGCAGCATGTTGGCTTCAGGCTGAGTTTGATGGCTTTTTGAGATCCAGGCGAATCATAAGTGATGCCGAATCTGGGAGAAACCATTGCATTCACACAATTCAGGATCCTCACAGTTGTTACCAACTCAAATCCTGTGTTAAATTAAGACTTCAAGGCAATGTTTCATTCGTTGTAAACTGCCTTGAAATCCCATCCATTTTTCAGGGTTTTCCTAGTATCGGAAGCACTTTTGCGGAAGCGGATCTAGTATTGCCGCAAACATGTCACACGCAATTGCTAATCGTTATGTTTCCGCTTTAGCCGAAGTAGTAGCTGAAAACGACTCAGGCATAACCGTCGAACGGGCACTGCAACAGTTAGATGCTTTCGCAAGCTTGCTAGATGAATCCCCTCAACTGGCTAACGTGCTTAAATCCCCGGCAGTTCAGCCTGCTGACAAGCAAGCTTTGGTCGAGGAAATCGGTGAGAGAATCGGTCTTTCAAAGCTGATCAGGAATTTTCTTCATGTTGTTGTCGAGCATCGACGCATCGTGCTGTTTGACGAGTTGCTGGAAGGGTTTCGACTCTGGTTGGATGAGTATCGCGATCGTGTGCAAATTGAAGTGCGGGTGGCAACGGGAATTGGAGAAGACAACAAGACGGTGCTGGAACAACGTTTCAAGCAACTGACTGGCAAGGATGTTCAGGCAACCTACATCATGGATTCTGCAGTGCTTGGGGGAAGTATTGTGCGAATCGGATCTACCGTGTATGACGGCTCAGTGCGGAGTGCCTTGAGTTCGCTTGCAACCTCAATGGGTGGCGAGCTTTGAGACAGGCCTTGAAAGGAAATTAATTTAATGGCCCAGATGAATGCCACAGAGATCTCGCAACTGATCAAAGAGCGGATCAAGAATTATCAATCGGTAGTAGAAGTCTCCGAAGTGGGATCCGTGATATCCCTCGGCGATGGCATTGCCCGACTGCATGGCCTTGAGAACGTCATGGCCGGTGAACTGCTTGATTTTCCGGGAGGCATCGCAGGCATTGCCATGAACCTTGAGGAGGATCAGGTAGGCGCAGTGATACTAGGCGACTATTCCAACCTGAAGGAAGGTGCCCAGGTCAAGCGTACCGGTCGCATCATTTCAATTCCTGTTGGGGAAGCTTTGCTTGGTCGGGTAGTCAATGCCTTGGGTAAGCCTTTGGACGGCAAGGGCCCGATCATTACAACAGAATTCAACCCCGTCGAACGTATAGCTCCAGGAGTGGTGGATCGTGAACCAGTCAAGGAACCTATGCAGACGGGGTTGAAAGCAATTGATGCCATGATCCCCGTTGGACGTGGGCAGCGTGAGCTGATCATTGGAGATCGGCAAACAGGCAAGACAGCCATTGCGATTGATACGATCCTCAATCAAAAAAATGGCGACATGATCTGTATCTATGTCGCAATTGGCCAAAAGCGTTCAACGGTTGCGCAGATAATCAAGACACTGGAAGAGAACGGCGCAATGGAGTATTCCATTGTGGTTGTTGCGTCAGCATCTGACCCGGCTCCGATGCAGTTTCTGGCACCGTTCTCAGGAGCAGCAATTGGCGAGTATTTCCGGGATTCAAGTAGACATGCCCTTTGTGTTTTCGATGACCTGTCCAAGCATGCAGCATCCTATCGTGAGATATCCCTGCTGCTGAGGCGACCACCTGGTCGGGAAGCATATCCCGGGGATGTTTTTTACCTGCACTCCAGGTTACTTGAGAGAGCTGCAAAGATGAGTAAGGCAAAGGGTGGGGGGTCACTGACTGCATTGCCATTCATCGAAACACAGGCTGGTGATGTTTCTGCATATATTCCAACCAATGTCATCTCAATTACTGATGGACAGATCTACCTGCAGACTGACCTGTTTAATGCGGATATTCGCCCTGCTGTGGATGTTGGCATTTCGGTCAGCCGCGTAGGTGGCAATGCCCAGATCAAGGCAATGAAGTCAGTTGCCGGTACTTTGCGCCTTGACCTGGCTCAGTATCGAGCGTTATCAGCCTTTGCACAGTTTGGCTCCGACCTTGACAAGACCTCCCAACAACAACTGCATCGTGGTGACCGGCTCGTGGAATTGCTGAAGCAGAAGCAGTATTCACCATTACCCGTTGAGAAGCAGATCACCATCATTTATGCAGGGACGAAGGGTTATCTTGATGATCTTGAGATCTCCCAACTAGCAGATTTTGAGAGTGGATTATTTGACTCCCTGGATGTCCAGGGAGAGAGTGGCGTACTGGAGATGATCCGGAAGAACCTGGTACTTGACGAGCAAATCGAGAAAGCTCTTCAGGATGCAATTAACCGCTTCAAGTCACAGTTTATATCGCTGCATGCTGCAGCAGCTGCCAAGGCCAGTTAGAAATGCCCTCTCTCATTGATCTGCGCAGGCGGATCCGCTCAGTCAACAATACTCAGCAGATCACCAAGGCCATGAAGATGGTCTCGGCTGCCAAGTTGCGCCGTGCTCAGAATGCTGTGATTGATGCACGACCCTACGCCAGTCTGCTCAATAGCATGATTGGCAGCATCCTGCAAAACATTACGGAAGAAACCGCAGTGCTTGGTCATCCGCTGCTCGCACAAAGGGAATGCAGGAATTTACAACTACTTGTGCTGGCAGGCGACAAGGGTTTATGCGGATCTTTCAACAGCAGTGTCATGAAGTCTGTCCGTCAGTTCATTGAAGGGCATGAAGGGCAGGGAATTCAGTTGGAATTACTAGGTCGCAAGGCAGTCGACTATTACGGTAAGCGCGATTACCCTGTCAGTGGTCGTTGGGAAAAAGTTTTTAACAAAGTTGAGTACGATACTGCATCGACTGTTGCCAACAAATCGATGGAGCTTTTTGGGTGTGGTCGGGTCGACCAGGTCTGGGTGCTGTACAACAGCTTTCAAAGTGTTCTGAACCAGGAGACACTGTTGCGGCAGTTGCTGCCCATTGAACCACCGGAAAGTGAAGATACCAACGGACCGGGGTATGAGTACGAGCAGCCAGTTATAGAGCTTCTTGGCAGCCTGCTTCCCAAGCATGTGTTGACGAATATTCACCTGGCAATGCTGAACTCTGCAGCTGCTGAGCATGCTGCCCGTATGACAGCAATGGACTCGGCAACTCGCAATGCCGGGGATGTGCTGGACAGGTTGACCCTGCACCTCAACCGTGTGCGCCAGGCAAGCATTACGACAGAAATCATTGAGATCGTTTCGGGGGCTTCGGCTCTTGAGTAACGGTTCAGATTGTATTGAAAAGGAATCATAGAAGATGCCAATCCTTGGGAAAGTAATTAAGGTGGCAGGCCCCGCTGTGGACATTGAGTTCCCTGGTGGAGAATTGCCGAAGATCTACAATGCTGTTCGCATAACGAGCGAAGGATTTGATGTTCCAGAGCCAATTAATGTGACTTGTGAAGTGCAGCAGTTCATTGGCGAAGGCCGTGTGCGAACAATTGCAATGCAACCGACAGATGGCATGGTGCGAGGGATGCCTGTTGTTGATACGGGTGGACCGATTACGGTTCCTGTAGGTCCGCAGGTTCTTGGTCGTGTACTCAATGTGCTGGGTGAACCGGTTGACCAGCGAGGTCCGGTTGAAACCGAGCAACGCTTACCAATTCATCGTGATGCTCCATCGCTTGAGGATCAGTCCACTGAGTCCGAGATGCTCGAAACAGGGATCAAGGTTATTGACCTGATCGAGCCTTATCTCAAGGGTGGAAAAACTGGCCTATTCGGTGGTGCCGGTGTGGGCAAGACAGTAATCATCATGGAGCTGATCAACAATATTGCCCTGCAGCACGGTGGGGTATCGGTTTTTGCTGGAGTCGGTGAACGTACCCGTGAAGGCAATGATCTTTGGCTTGAAATGCAAGAGTCTGGAGTCGTGGATCCTGATGACTATATGAAGTCGAAGATTGCACTGATTTATGGCCAGATGACAGAACCGCCTGGGGCTCGTCTTCGTGTTGGGTTGACCGGGCTAACTGTTGCCGAATACTTCCGCGATGTTGAAGGCCAAGACACGCTCCTGTTCATTGATAACATCTTTCGTTTTACACAAGCAGGTTCCGAAGTATCGGCACTGCTAGGACGCATGCCTTCTGCTGTTGGCTACCAGCCCAACCTTGCCTCTGAAATGGGTGCCCTTGAGGAGCGCATCACATCTACCAAGAATGGTTCCATTACCTCCGTGCAGGCGATTTATGTCCCTGCGGATGACTACACGGATCCCGCACCAGCAACAACCTTTGCGCATCTGGATGCGACGACCAACCTGTCCCGAGAGATTGCTTCACTGGGAATCTACCCGGCTGTAGATCCTCTCACTTCGACGTCCCGGATCCTCGATCCGAATATCGTTGGCGACGCGCACTACAACATTTCCCAGGCAGTTAAGCGTGTCTTGCAACGCAACAAGGAACTGCAGGACATCATTGCAATTCTTGGTGTTGAGGAGTTGTCCGAGGATGACAAGCTGATCGTGTCACGAGCACGGAGGATCCAGAGGTTCCTCTCACAGCCTTTCCATGTTGCTGAGCAGTTCACGGGCGTCAAAGGACGCTATGTGAAGATTTCCGAGACGATTCGTGGGTTCAAGGAGATCGTGGAAGGCAATCTTGATGAGCTTCCTGAACAGGCTTTCTACATGGTTGGAACTATTGATGAAGTTCAGGAAAGAGCCAGGGAACTTGCTAGGGCAGCTTGATCTGACGGGTTTTTGTAAACATGCAGGACAAAGTTATCCAGCTGGAAGTGGCTGTACCTGACAGATTGGTTGTTGACGAGCGATCTATTTCCGTACAGTTACCGCTGACAACGGGCTATCTCGAAGTATTACCGGGACATGCACCAATGCTGGCTGAACTGGGTATTGGAGTCTTGTCATTTACCAGTCCTGACAAATCCATCAAAAAACTGGCCCTGGATTCCGGAACGGTCGAGATCTTGCCGGACCGGGTTCGTGTCCTGGCGTCAAAGGCCGAACGGTCTGAAGACATAGACAGGGAAAGATCAAGTCAGGCACTGGAACGCGCCAGCAAGCTCCTTAAACAGACTTCTCTTGATATAGATGTTGAGCGGGCACAAAAGGCTATTGAAAGAGCCCGTTCCCGACTTGCTGCAACTGGATAGTTGATATAAGTCGCAATTCAGGGAAATGGCTTTTATAGCTAAACCATATCGCTGACGCAGGGATTTACAAGCTCCCCGATTCTCTCGATTTCCACTTTGCAGACATCTCCCGGTTTGAGGTAGATGGGAGGCTTGCGGGCCATACCCACACCTGGAGGTGTACCCGTAGAGACAATGTCCCCGGGTTCCAGTGTCATTACCTTGGACAGGTATTCCAGCAGGCTTGGAACATTGAATACAAGTTGCCTGGTACTGGAATCCTGCAGGGTTTCGCCATTGAGCTTGAAGCGAATTTGCAGGTTGTGAGGATCAGGGATCTCATCTTTGCTGACCAGTACTGGACCCATCGGGCCAAAGGTGTCGAAAGTCTTGCCGATCGTCCACTGGGAAGTTGCCAACTGGTAATCCCGGGCACTGACATCATGTACGCAGGTATAGCCGAAAACATAATCTTGCCAATCAGCCGCCTTGACGTTTTTAGCCGTTTTCCCGATTACAAACGCAAACTCAGCTTCGTAATCAACCTGTGTTGAAACCGAGGGAAGCACAATGGATTCCCCATGTCCGCATACCGCATTCGGGTACTTGGTAAAGACGGTTGGCAACTCTGGGATGTCCATACCAGACTCAATGGCATGATCCCTGTAATTCAGACCGATGCAGATGAACTTGTCGGGTTTTGGGACTGGTGCATGCAGGTGAACATCATCCAGGGCAATACTCTCTTCTGGACTAGAGGTGTACTGTGCAGCTTTAGCGAATGCACTCTGGCCATCGTTGAGGAACTGGATGATGTTCTGGTAGCCGATTGGCTCAAGACCCAGGACCTGATTGTCTTGAAGGATCCCAACCTGCTGCATAGTTTGCTCGTGTGAATAGGTGAGTAATCGCATTGATTTTTATGGTACGACGAATGCAACTTCCAGAATTTCCCATGTCCCGCCCAAACAGGAAGGTCGTGAACGAGTGTTGATTTCAAAACAAGATGAGCACGGACTGGACTGAGAGTCAAACAGGTCATTCTTCATGATGGAAAAGCATCTGGTGCGCCATACATTTGATCAACATTCAAACGTGACAATTTTGTTTGTTCGGTTAACAGTATTGATGGTCTTTTCCGGGAACTGCCCGGATCATCTGTCTGTTGACAGTGAATCTGCTGCTAGCTGCTAGCCCAGCGAAGGATCAAGATCAAAAAGGTTGGGGGATACAAATAAGCAATAATCCTGAGTTGCCATCTGGGAATATCAGCCAGCATTAAAAACGCTTTTTCCAGTTTATTCAGCTCACGCGTTCTGGCAGCCTTGAGTTTGGCACTTTCCCGGAGTGCCTCCAAAGCTTCACGATTTGCAATTAAAAGTGTTTGGGAATTGGGTCCATTGACGACTTCTCGCAACTGATTCTTGATTTCCAGGGGGCATTCATCCAGCGAGTGAAAGACCTGATCACCCTCCTGTGTTCCAACGATGACACTGGAACTTTTATAGACCCACTTCATGATGTCTTGTTATTCATGATGTCTTGTTAGTTGTCGGAAGACCCATGTTTGTCTCTGTTGCGAATTCAGTGAGGATCTGAATGAACCCGATTGCTGCACGGGACAACATTTTATCTTTTCTGTAAATCAATCCTATTGTACGTATCATTGGCAGAGGATGCAGTCGAATCGCACATAATTTGCCTTTGCGTATCTCCTCCTGGGCATGCGTGAGGGCCATGAATGTGATACCCATATCTGCCTCGGTAAAGCGTTTCATCATCTCGCTGGATTCAAGTTCCATTGAGATCCTGAGGTCCCTGTCACGGACATTCAGGTATTCATTGATACGACTACGGGTATGTCCACCCTTTGGCATCAAGAGGTCTTCGTTGGCAATTTCAGCTGCGGTTACTGATTTCTTGTTCGCAAAATGGTGTCTGGGGGAGGTCATCAGGCAGATCTCATCTGAAAAAATCTGGACGGCTTCGATTTTCTTGTCGAGAACAGGTAACTGGGTTACTCCGAAGTCCACAGAGTTATCCAGCACAGCATTGATTGTGTTAGCGCCATAGGCCCGGACAACCTGAATCTGCACCTCGTTAAACTTCTTGCGATAACGCGAAAAGACAGCTGGCAGTACATGAACGCAAGTTGCCTCATTCGCGGCAATGGTCATCTCACCCTTGGGAATCCGTTCGAGTTCGCGTACTTCGTCGATTCCTTGCTTGCGTAGATCAAGTATTTTCCGGGCGTAATTAGCGAAAATGTGTCCGGCTGGTGTCAGTGTGATTCTGCTTCCAAAGCGCTCGAACAACTGGGTTTCGAGCTCCATCTCCATCTGTCGGATCTGGGCACTGATTGCTGGCTGGGTGCGAAAGCATGTCTTTGCAGCTTTCGAAAAACTATTCAGCCGCACAATTTCAAGGAAAGTATGAAGCTGGTCGAAATCCATGGCAGACTATACTGTGCAAACCGGTAAGTCAAGATGTATCTTGCCCAACCGATTAGGGCAGTTCATACTAACTAATGGTATCACCAAGACTTATATTCACTATGTTCAGCATTTAATGAGCTATCTGTTCGAATCACAGGAAATTACCAGTAACAGTCAACTCGCTAGAATGGGTTAAACCCTTTTGTTTCATGAAGCCAAGAATCTTTTCTGGCATGCAGCCCACAGGTGTTCTGCATATTGGTAACTATCTAGGTGCACTGCGCAACTGGGCAGAGATCCAGTACGACTATGAGCCAATATTCTGCATAGTTGACCAGCATGCCATCACCGTCTATCAGGATCCGAAGCAACTGAGGGAAAGTTGCGAACAGGTTGCAGCCTTGTATGTAGCTGCAGGATTGGATCCTGATCATTCAGCAATTTTTGTACAGTCACAAATCCCGGCACATGTAGAGTTGGCATGGATATTTACTTGTGTTGTGCCATACGGATGGCTGGGTCGCATGACCCAGTTCAAGGCCAAACTCCAGCAACCCGATGACGGGCAGGATTCAGTTGGAACAGGGTTGTTTGTATATCCAGTTCTGATGGCAGCTGACATCCTGCTATATCAGGCAAAATTTGTACCAGTGGGCGATGACCAGTCCCAGCACATGGAACTGACACGCAACCTAGCACAACGCTTCAATAGCTTGTACGGGGAAACCTTTGTGCTTCCGGTAACTAGTTTGCCAGCAGTAGGTGCCCGCATCATGGGACTGGATAACCCGACCAGGAAGATGAGTAAATCCACGCAGTCTCCAAACCATACTGTGAGTCTGTTGGATCCACCGAAGCGTATTCGCAAGATATTTGGTCGTGCTGTTACTGATTCACAGCCTGCGGTGAACTGGCAGGCACCCGGCGCAGGTGTCAACAACCTGCTTACGATTTACCAGGCCTTCAGTGGCTGGAATGATGAGCAGATGGAGAAACACTTTTCTGACATGCGCTATGGCAACCTGAAGAAAGAAGTCAGTGAACAAGTGATCTCAAAGCTTGAGCCCATCCAGAAGCGTTATGGCGAGTTGATGGATAACCGTGACTATTTGCGTAGCATCCTGTACAAGAGTGTGGAACGGGTATCACCCATTGCGGAAGAAACCGTGCGGCTCGCCAAGGAGCGTACGGGGTTATACCTCGGGTAGGGATTGAAAGCACTGTCCTGGGTTCATTTGGCGGACGGAGGTTCCAGTCAGGGAAGGCTCGCCCGAACTGCCTGGACTTGATTGCCGATAAGTGGAAATTTGGCTGATTCGGCAGGGATGACAAATGTATCGCCAGTCTCAAACGCCAGGGAGTTCAGTGTTCCGGAACCTTTGATAATGATTAAGATATGGCATCGTTGTGTGTCCACAGAGTAGTCAATTCGACCATCCCATTTGAGCAGCTCAGCCATGAAGTAAGGACATTGCCCGAGTAAAGAGATTGTGCAATTTCCTTTGAATAACAGCTTGGGCCGACATGGCTGGGGTCGCGATGTAGTATCCATGACCTCGAGCGCTTGCTTGGTATGCAACTGCCGTGGTTTGCCATTGGGACCATCACGGTTGTAGTCATACAGACGGTAGGTCAGGTCACAGTTCTGCTGGATCTCGCAGAGTAAAACTCCGCCTCCAATGGAATGGACTGTACCAGCAGGAACTAGGACACAGTCTCCTTGTCTCGCTGGTACCCAGCGGATCAGGGACTCTACATCGCCTTTGTTAACTGCGTCAACAAATTGCCCATGGGAGATATCTTCCAGGATCCCCAGTCCAAGTTGGGAGTTCTCTTTTGCCGCAACTATGTACCAGAGTTCCGTTTTGCCAATGCATCCTTGAAGACGGGCAGCATGTGCATCGTCAGGATGCACCTGGATTGATAACTTGTTCTGGACAAACAACAGTTTGCTCAGGATAGGAAATAAACCACTGTAATTGCCGGTTGAGAGACTGGAAGACTGTAGAAGTTCTTTCTCTGGATGACTCCAGCCAGAACCTGTCAGGCGTTGGCCGAATTCAGTTAACAGGTCACCAAGCTTCTGACCTGCACAGGGGCCTTCAGCCACAAGACTTTCGTCATAGGTACACCAGCCTTCGCCGATCTGGCGTTCTGTGTGTCCCAGGATCGGGGCAAGATTGCCTGTACCCCAGATTCTTTCAAACAGGTGGGGTTTGAATTTCAGTGGCTCCAGTCGGCTCACATCAATCCTATAATGAACCGGCGGATGCGGCTGATGCCTTCTTGCAGATCATCCATGGAGGCTGCATAAGACAGGCGGATGTGTTCGGTGGTACCAAAGGCTTCACCCGGAACAACTGCGACATGGGCTTCACGAAGCAGTTTACCGGCAAAGTCTGTAGCTGTTTCGATCCCCTGCTTCCTGAAGCTACAGCTGATATTGGGATAGGCGTAAAAAGCCCCGCTTGGCTCGGGGCATTCCACACCCGGAATATCTCGAAGCGCAGCTACAACGAAAGTGCGACGCTGACGGTATTGTTCCAGCATCTCCCCAATCGAGTCCTGTGGTCCTGTGAGAGCCGCAATGGCTGCTTTCTGTACGATGGATGTGGGGTTTGAGGTCGAGTGACTCTGCAGCTTGTTTACATTACTGATCAGATCTGCGGGACCTAGAAGGTATCCCAGTCGCCAGCCGGTCATTGCGAATGTCTTGGACAAGGATCCAACAATCAGAACGTCAGATTTTGACTGTGCTGCCGAGGCGATTGAAAAAGGATCGGAGCTGTATACGAAGTGGCTGTAGCACTCATCACTTAGAAGGATAATGTTGCGGCTGGATGTGAGTTCCAGAATCCTTTTAAATTCCTTGGACTCGATGACTCCGCCAGAGGGGTTGTTTGGTGAATTAACAATCAAGATGCGAGTGCGATCGGTGATCGCATTTGCAATATCATCTGCAGTCAGGGAAAAGCCATTCGACTCCTTTGTTTCAATCTTTACAGGAGTGCCTCCGTAGTAGTTGATTACGTCAAAGAAAGTTACCCAATAAGGTGTTGGCAATACGACTTCTGCACCATCCTCAATGAGTGCAGCGAGGGTATTGAAGATGGCATGCTTGCCACCCACTGTTGCAATGCATTCATTTGGCTGGTATGAGGTTCCGAATTCACGGGAATGCCAGCTTACGATGGTCTCCTTAAGCTCCGGTATGCCACCTGACGGTGTATAGCGGGTGAAGTTGTCATTCAGCGCCTTAATGGCTGCCTGTTTGATGTTGTCCGGGGTAGGGAAGTCAGGTTCACCTGCGCCGAGAGCAACAACATCCACTCCTTCCCGTTTCAGACGGCCAGCTTCGGCTGTCACAGCCATTGTTGCGGATTCACTGATCCGTGTGATGCGGTTAGAGAATTTCATAGTTAAGGACTAGTTGTTCTTATGCTTTGTGGTTCTTGATGACATACAGTTTCTCAGCCACATGTTGCGGAACTAATTTTTCAATGGAGCCGCCGTGTTGGCAGACTTCCTTAACGAGATGAGAACTGAGATAGCTGTAGGTCTCGGATGGAAGCATGAAGATTGTTTCAATGTCCGGAGCAAGATTACGGTTCATCAAAGCCATTTGCAATTCATATTCGTAGTCTGAAACTGCCCGGATGCCTCGCAGGATCAGGCGTGCTTTATGCTGCTTGGCAAAATCCACAAGCAATCCTTCAAAGCTTGCAACTGTTACGTTGTCCATACCCTCGATAGATTTTTTAATCATGGTCAACCGATCGGAGAGAGGGAAATCAGCTATTTTCGTATCGTTTTGCAAGACCGAAACGATCAGTTGTTCGAACTGCTTGGATGCCCGCTGGATCAGGTCAAGGTGGCCATTTGTGATGGGATCAAACGAGCCCGGATAGATTGCGATTTGAGGCTCTGACACAAAAGCTATTGTACTTTCCTGGCAAGGCGTGTAGCTAGGCCCCTGAAGCTCAGAGATGCTCCTGAAACCATTCAATGGCCATTTGTTGGGTTTGCTTGCGTGCTTCCCTGTAAATTCCGTAATGTTTGATATCAGGTATTGTCACTAGCTTCTTAATGCCAGTTGCAGCATCGTGTGCCTTGATGGCATTGTCACGGTTGTCAAACAACTCCTCATTTTCAGCAATCACGAATATGAGAGCAGCATGAGAAGCCTGACGAGCAAGCTCGACAGGGGCATAATGAATCAGTTTGTCGCGAACAGGGGCACCACGCAACGATCCGACAGCTACTGTTCCCGGGTCGGGGTAGGGCAGTTTGTCCCGAGTACGTGCAGTGGCTTCTTTTAGTGTCTTTTCTTCTTCTGCTGAGTCCTTGATGATAAATCGTGAATCCATTCCGCCGACCTGACTGTAGATAGCCTTCACTCTTTTGTCGTGTACGGCGACGTACAGGACATGGCCACCCGAGTAGCTGCTGCCCCAAATTCCGATACGTGAGGTGTCGCATTGTGGTTCGTCTTGCAGCCAGTGCATTGCATTCAGCCAGTCCCGTGTTTGCTCAATTGGATCTACGACTTCACGAACTGCAAGAACCTTGGCTTTGAATTCCAGCTCTTTACCAGACGGCACAGTCACAGCAAGGATGATCCTTGGGTCGCTGTTCCCCCAGCCCCGGTAATCAAAGGCTACAGCCAGAAAACCTTCCCGGGCAAATGCAACGGCACCTGAACGTAGTCCGCGAGCAATTCCACCCCATCCATGTGCCATGAGGATACAGGTAAGCTTCTTCTGCGAGTTCTCCTCAAGAAGGAACACTTCTGACGTCAGGCGGGTTCCCTCGCTGAGGATGTTCTCAGTGCGCCAGGAGATTCCTTCCGGTTGTGACCAATCAACTTGTGCCCAGGTTGGGGTGAAACTAGCCAGACAGAGAGTCAGTAATTTAAGGCATACAGATTTCATGTTCAATACCTTGATTATTGAGCAATATTTTGGTAGGTAAAATCCGCCAGAGCGATATCTTCAACTGCCAGCCCTTGGGATTCAAACAATGTGATCTGTTCTCTGGAAGTTCTTCCGGGCTGCTTGCCGCTCAAGACGGTGCTGAGTTCAATCACATTATTCCAGTCCAGGAGACCTTCCTTGGCAGCTTGAATCAAGTCCCCTGCTTCCATCTGAGACTGTATCAGGGAATCAACAGTAATCAATGAACTGCGTTTGATTGTGGTCGAGTCGATTTCGTTACGCCTACTTTGGTTGCTACCAGCAGCATTAATGTGAACCCCATTGGTTAGTAAATCCCCATGAAAGACTGGTTCGCGAGCATTAGTAATCGTAGTCACGATGTCAGCTCCGTCCAATGCTTCCTCTGCGGAATCAACGGCCTGGATAGGCAGCTCCAGTTTCTCTTTCATACGATTGGCAAAACTGCTTCTTTTTTCAGGGTTGCGGCTATAGACTTTCACTGCCTTCAAGGCTCTTACACAGGCAATGGCCTCAAGTTGAGTTTCAGCCTGATAACCACTGCCGAACAGTGCTAGTCGACTGGCACCCTCTTGCGACAGATGCTTGGTTGCAACACCGCTGGCTGCGCCTGTTCTTATTTGACCCAAGGTATTGGCATCAATCACTGCAAGTAACTTTGCAGTTTCGGAATCGTATAGCAATACAACAAAATTAGGGGCTCCGACTGCTGGATTTGTGGCATAGACCTTGATACCTACCCGTTTATTTTCGTTGTCCCCACCTGCCATGTAGTGCAGTAAAGTGCGGTTATCCATGACCACCCTGCGTCTGGGGTGGTTAACGGCACCCTTATGATCCAGTCGAATGAGCATCTGCTCGACAAGATCGACTGCTTGGCTCATTGAGACGGTTTCACGGACTTGTTCTTCACTAATGAGGATCATGGTGGTCATTTCCTATCTGAGTATGCCAAGAAACCAATGTCTGAAACTGGATAAGAGGCGGGCTTCGTAGTACAATCAAGAGGTTCGCACAGAGCTACCAAGGTTCCATAAACCCCAGTGAAATCATTTCCCGGAGGGGGGTGTGTTTTTTATATGGCAGAAATCACATTGAATGCAGGAGAGCCTCTAGACGTTGCCTTGCGGCGATTCAAACGCAAGGTACAGCAGGAAGACATCGTCAAGGATGTCAAACGGCACTCCTACTACATGAAGCCCGGGGATAAGAAGCGCCTGAAACAGGCGCTGGCACGCAAACGTCTCCGCAAAAGGGCTCGGATTATGCGTGATTAATCGCCTTCATTGGCTTTCATTAGCACCTCTTCTTACAAAACAACTTTGTGGGTAGCGGTTGATCAAGTTTGATGTGCGGGCACTTTGGAAGTAGTCCGCACATGATGAGTGACAACTCTCGAATGTAATTGTGCATTCGCTATCAGTCTGCAAGAGCAACAGATCGACCATAGTGCTTGAGACAATATTGTGCACTGTGATGTTGGCTGGCACCACAATTTTTTCAGCAGCGTGGTAACCTTAATCGGCGATTTACTGTGTCGACCCCGAACTCCGCAGTGAACGGCTACGTCAGGTTCGAGCGTCTTCGTGCCGGATCCCAGGGTGGAGTAATGATGAACCGTCGAATCTCCTGACCGCCGCGTCGGTAGCCGTGGTGCCGATCACGTTTCCGGCTCTTGGCGGTGTAGAAGATGATTTGCGCATCACGGGTGTCCGTGTGGTCGGAATGAGACCCAAGCGGCCAATCCCCAGCTACGAACCGACACCGGGTTCCTGGTCTACGGGTAGCGTCGAAGTGGCTAATCCGGTCTCCATCTATCCGAAGTACAAGCCGATGAGGAGCCTGTTTGGAGCGGATGGGCCACGAGCGCGCAGCTTCTGGGTTGAGATTTCCACTAACAAGGGTGTCAAGGGATACGGACTGGGAGGTCCCGGAGGCGGAGTGATCATTGAAGACCATCTCCGTCGCCTCCTCATGGGCGAGAATCCCCTCGACATTGAACGTCTGTGGGACATCATGTGGCGGTCGACCATGTCCTATGGGCGTAAAGGCGTTGTGGTCAACGCGATCTCCGGAGTGGATATCGCGCTTTGGGACATTGCGGGGAAGGTCTGGAACGCGCCAGTCTGGCGTCTGCTAGGAGGCAGGATCCAGTCTCGCATTCCGTCCTACTGTACCGGGAATGACATTGAGCAGCATGTCGAATTCGGCTACAAGCGCCTTAAGCTAGCACTACCGTATGGCCCTGCAGACGGCAAGGAAGGCATCCGCAAGAATGTCGAGCTGGTCAGGCGCGCCCGCGCGGCAGTCGGCAAAGACGGCGACGTGATGATGGACTGCTGGATGGCTCTGACCGAGCGCTACACACTGGAGCTGGCGGAAGCTTTCGAGCCCTTTGACGTCTACTGGCTCGAGGAAGCGCTGCCTCCAGATGACTTCGAGGGCTTCGGACGGCTCCGCCAACAAATCACATCGACCCGGATCGTGACGGGTGAGCATGTCTATACCCGTTACGGGTTCCGGCAGCTTCTTCGAGTGGAGGGGGCCGAGATATGGCAACCTGACATCCACTGGTGCGGCGGGCTTAGCGAACTCATCAAGATCTCTCACATGGCGGCCGCCCACGATATCCCAGTCATCCCGCACGGCGGCGGCCAGCGCGACGCAGTGCATTTTATCTACGCTACTCCCAACTCACCCTGGGCCGAGATGTTCATGCCTGCTCCGGGTGGCCCGGATATCGTGTTTCAGCGGTACCAGGAAGACAATAATCTCACCCGTGGTCCAGAAGGCATCTACACCCGCCCTTCGGACGGACCGGGCTTTGGCTGGGATCTCGAACCCGAGGCCTGACGCGCAACAAGCTTGTACGAACCGCGACCGTCTACTCGGACAAGGCCGTGCGATGCTGAGGTGGGCCTAGGAAGACGGGCTGAGTTCGCGCTAGAACATCACCTTCAAGGCGAGTTGCTCTTGGCACAGCCTATTTGCTTGGCTGGAACCCCGTCTAAACCAAGGTTCACCTACCTGCTCTCGCAGCAGTTAGCCAGGCAGGAAGGCATCAACGCCTTATCGTTCTCGTGGCAGGTGCCTGTGGTGGCGGAAAAGGGGGGATATAGAGAAGCGACCTTAACTGCAATGGCTGTGGCGGGGCAGGTTCCGTACGTACCTGGGGCCATCTTGGCTTAGGCTTCCAGGTGTTCATCCAATTCCGTATTCAGAATCCGTTCTGAAAGAGCCTTCTTTAACTCGTTAATCAAACCATCCTTGTCGTGCGCCATGCACAGGTATCTCTTGCTGGTGGTTGCGAATGCCACGCAATAACTGTCGCTCCGGTTGGAAGCAGCCAGGGCGGTTCACGGGGGTACCTAAGTGAGCTGTAGCACTCTGGTATAAAAGAATTACTGCCAGGTGATTCAGCAACCATGCGGGCGGAACGCGAGCAAATGTCCAAGTAAGCCTCGAATCGGTTGATGCGGATGCCGACTCCCCGTCAACTAGGTGTTTGAACTCAATGAACTGTTGGAGCATAAGCGGATCCTGCGGTTGGGAGGATACCGGAAGAGGCTGGTGATTGTGGTGGTCGCGCTGGTATAGTCAGTCTCCACTACGGGAAGATGGGTTTCATGCTCAGTCCATTTCTAGCATCAGCCGTGCTCTTGCTTGCGGCCAGTTCACTGTTTGCTGAGTCCTCCGTGATCCCACTTGCTACTGCGGAATCGGTGGGAATGTCTGCTGAGCGGTTACATCGAGTGGAGACTTGGCTGGACAACATGGTTGTGGACGGTAGTGCGGCAGGCTTCGTCACTCTCTTAGCCCGCAGAGGCAAGGTCGTGCATCATCAAGCTACCGGCAATCGCGGTATGCGCGTGAATGACCCGATGCCGCTCAACGCATTGTTCGACATTGCTTCCATGACCAAGCCACTGACGGCGGTAGCCGCCCTCATGTTGTTCGAAGAAGGACGCATGACGCTGGACGAACCTGTTTCGGAGCACCTCCCCGAATTCAAGGACCCAGTGGTTCAGGTTAAGCCAGGAGAGGTCGTGCCCACTGAGCGTGAAATGACCGTGCGCCACTTGTTTACTCATACATCCGGGGTCCGCGACCCACGCAGTCGTGCTGATACGTATGCATTCCCAACAATGGACGCGTACATGAAGGACTTTGTGAAGCTCCCGCTTCAAGCGCAACCAGGCTCCAAGTGGCTCTATGGGGATTCCCTTGATGTACTTGGTTACCTGATCGAACGTGTATCAGGGAAAAGGTTGGACCGCTTTCTGCAGGATCGTGTGCTCGGACCGCTCGGAATGACTGACACTCATTACTGGCCACCGGATTCCAAGCAGCCACGCCGGGCTATGCTCGTGGTGAACGGAAAGGACGACCCGACAAGAACTTCCCGCGAACCTGCCAAAGCTGCCAAGGTGAAGACATTTATTGCGGGTGCGAGCGGCCTGCACACGACCGCGGCTGACTATTGGCGTTTCTGCCAAATGCTGCTCGACGGTGGTGAATTCAATGGCACGCGGTTGCTTGGGCCAAAGACTGTCAGCTTGATCTCCGAGAATCATCTCGAAAAGGAAACGTCCTACGCCTCCGGGTTGGGTTTCGGCTTGGGGTTTGCAGTCGTCACAGATCGCTCCGAGATTGGTCCGCCGTACTCCGTTGGATCGTACTATTGGGGCGGGTCACAAGGCACAGTCTTTTGGATTGACCCAGCTGAAGAACTGATTGGAGTGTTGATGGTACAGGTTCAGCCAAGCGGCCACCTTCGGCTCCGGCAGAAGTTTGCTGCACTCGTCTACTCCTCAATCATCGATTAGCGTTTCCTCTCCGGCATGGCCCTCGAAACCTCATGCATAATTGCGTTGTCTCGCGTCCAAGCGGAAGTTCATGTACACCACAAATGCAATCGAAGCGTTGAACTCCAAGCTGCAGCGAGTTGTGCGAGCCAGAGGATATTCTTCATCTGATGAGGCCGTATAAAAGCTGCTATATCCGGTAGTGCACCACGCCACCAACAGGTGGAAATCCGTGTGCACGAAAGCGGACAGTAGGGTGAAAGCCCTGTGTGCAGCTATGCTGTACAAGAGATGAGGAATGTCCCTCGGAGTCGCTGTGCAGGCAAGGCTTCAAACCGCCCACTGTTGCTTTGTTTAAGAGGTGTGGTGGTGATGGTGCTGGGAATCTAAAACAAGATCCTGTCAGGTATGGATAGTAGAGTTGAACACAAGTGAACCGCTGAGGGAGTGTCGAAAGCCCAAGGATGACATCAAAACCGGGGTCTGGATTTTATTCCGGGACAAGGCTGGGGGGACTCGGCCTGAGTTGCCTTTTGCTTATTGTTAGTCGGGTAGGTTGGTATTGGCACCAGCCACGAGGGGCGTTGTAGTAGACGGCTACAGTCCCGGTTACTCAACGGTGTTTGCCAAGCGGTTTTGGCTGCTAGACTCGACTTTGACAGTTTCTGCGCACATCAACTAACCTCCCCGTAAGATTGCCCTTTGTTTATGGTGTTTTGCTCATTCATGGCTCATTATCATAGATACAGGATTCATTCTATATGTCCATATTCCCAAATTGTTTATGTGTGTGATACTAATCACATGTACCTCCGAGTTAACCGCCAGAAACGCAAGGACGGCAGCTACCTTTCCCACTTCCAGATCGCTCACAACACCTGGGACTCAAACAAGAAACGTTCCCGGGTCAGTATTATTCACAGTGTCGGTCGCACCACTGATACCAAGGCTGTTGATGGCCTCAAACGCCTGGCCAACAGCATTCTCGCCCGTTGTGCCCCCCAACAGCTCGCCGCCGAGCACCCCGACTGGCACTTCAACGGCTCTTGGCCTTGGGGTGACCTCTACGTTTTGGAGCAGCTCTGGCAGCAGCTCGGTATTCCGCAAGCCATTCGCAAGGCACTCGGATCGCGTCGTCTGCGCTGCAATGTAGAGCGGGCACTATTCGCCATGGTTGCTAACCGCGCCTGCGCACCGGCCTCCAAGCTGTACTGCTGCCAGCAATGGCTGGCTGAGGATGTACGCATTCCTGATACCTCCACACTGTCGCTACAGCACCTGTACCGGGCGATGGATTTCCTGGAGGCGAACAGGAACGCCATTGAGGAAGAGGTTTTCTGGAACACTCGCCAACCTGCTGCAGCTCGACACCGAGTTGTTGTTCTTTGACACGACTTCGCTGCACTGGGAAATAGACCAGAAAGACGAACAGGAGGGCCAGGGCAGCACACAGCCTGGTGGCAAGCAGTACCAACCACTGCGCCGCTCGAAGAACGGGCGGGGGGATGCTCCGCAGGTAGTGAGCGGGCTGGCGGTAACGCGGGATGGGTTCCCGGTGCGGCACTGGGTATTTTCCGGGAACACTGTAGATGTGGAGACGGTCCAGCAAGTGCAGCGGGATCTGGATGGCTGGCGACTGACGCGGTTGATTTTCGTGGGGGGACGCCGGGATGGTGTCAGAGAAGAACCTGCAGGCACTCGCGGCAGCCGGGGGACGCTACCTGGTGGGCCAGCCACTACGGCAGGCAACAGAGCTGTATGAGCAAGTGCTGAGCCGACCGGGGCGGTACCGCACGGTCGCACAGAACTTGCAGGTGAAACAAGTAACAGTGGGGCATGGCGAGCGGAGGCGGCGCTACACAGTTTGCTGCAACCCGGAGGAGGCGAAACGGCACAGGAAACAGCGGGAGCAGGTGCTGGCAGAGCTGCAGGCCGAGTTGACGAGCTTGGCACAGAAGCGTTGCGAGGCCATCAAACGCCACCAACAGGCCGCAACCAAGGAATCCAGGACGACCGGGAAGGTTGTTACCAGGAAATCAAAAACAGAGCAGGCAGCGGCCAGGAAAGCACAAGCAACAGAGCAGGCAGACGGCACAGCACACAGCAAGCGAGAGGGCGTGCTGCGTGCAAGCGGGAGGTATGGACGCTACTTGAAGACGGGTGAAAACGGACTGGAGATTGACTGCAAGAAGGTGGCGGAGGCAGAGCGGCACGATGGGAAGTTCGTAGTGCATGCTAACGACGACAGCCTGAGTGGAGAGGATATGGCACTGGGCTATAAGCAGTTACAGCGGGTGGAGCAGGCGTGGCGGACGCTGCAAAGTGGGTTGCGATTACGTCCAGTGCATCACTGGGTACCACACCGCATTCATGCGCATGTTTCGATCACGGTGCTGGCACTGCTGCTGGAACGTGTTGCCGAGAGGGCGTGTGGCGACACATGGCGGAATATCAGGGATGATCTAAAGCGGATCCAGCTGGGGCAATTGTTGGGGGATGAACACGAGGTCTGGCAGGTGACGAAGCCGACACCGGAAGCTTCCAAGCGACTGAAACTAATGGGGATAAGGGCACCAGAACCGATATTGAAGCTCGTTTGAACTGCTGATTTCCTAGATACTGCGGGCTATTGCGAAAATCGCTTCCAAGTGATTGCTGTGCCTATGCTTATGACAATTTTGTATCTATTAAACTGTCAAACTCGAGTGATACCGTCCCAGGATATCTTGCTGTTCGCGAAGCGCTGGACGGTGATATCGCAGTGCTGAACGACGAGGTACTATAAGGCCTGAGCGCTCGTGAATAATCTGTGCCAGGTCGGGTTGTCCTGGATGACTAACAGGTCAGAGTGTACGGGTGATTTTAGTTAGTAGCCTAGGGGTATCGGGATTCAGGCCTTTGCAGTCTGCCAGGAATGCTGCAAACAACTGTGCCGGAATAATGGACGGAATAGGCGTGAACAAGTCCTCTGGATAGTCTGACAGAATAGGAAACTCCCCTTTAAGTTCCATCTTGCGTGTCCACTGGACTGCCTTGAGTTGGGTCGGTTGTCCGATTGCGATGACCTCGGCCTTGATCTGGTTCAAGCGCTCACTCTGTTTGACAGTCTGTTCAAATGTTGGCCCTGCATGAATATAAAGGAAGATTGGAAAACCTCTATCCACCAAGGCGATTGGGCCATGGGCAAAGTCCGCGCCGGAAAAGCCAGCTGCAACTACGTAGCTTGTCTCCATCATCTTCAAGGCGAATTCAAAAGCATTGGCATAGTTCAGCCCTCGACCTATGACCACCGTATGAGACATGTAGCGATAACGCTCTGCTAGTTGGTAGATACGCTCTTCCTCCTGTAACTGCAAGGCAGTAAGGTCAGGGAGAGTTTTGAGTACCCAGTCAGGGAAATTGGCCCCAAGAGTACGGGCGAGGTAGTAGAGCATGAGCAGTTGGCCGCTGTAAGTCTTTGTTGCGGCAACGCTGGTCTCCCTTCCGGCTTGCACGAACAGGGCTTCATGCACAAGGTTGATGATGCTGCTGTCAGCTTCATTGGTGATACAGATTGTGAAAGCCCCTTCTGAGTGGGCATCCTCCAGAAAAGCGTTGATGTCAGTCGATTCACCGGACTGGGATATCCCAATTACCAGCGCATTTTTTAGTTTGGGGATTGATTCATAGAGCGTTGAAACTGATGGAGCGGCATTAAAGGTTGGAATGCCAAGAACAATTTGGAACAAGTAGCGTGCAAATTGCGAGGCATTACTGGAAGTACCCCGAGCGACAAGAACAATGAATTTGGGAGGTTTCCTGCTAAAACGTTTCTGAAGACTGTCTAAAGCTGAAACATCCTGATCCAGCATGCGAGCCAGAACCTCAGGTTGCTGATGGATCTCCTGCAACATCAGAGATGTGCCATGGTGATCAGACGAAGTGTGGTTTTCCTGTATAGTCATGGCACTCAGTAACTCAGCTTGCATGCAATATGACGGAACATGAATAATCCAGAAAAACTCCAAGTCCGGGAAACTTGCATGCTGCAAGTCATATAACTGTAATTTTTATTGTGTCACTACCCAAAGAACCAGATAAGGATATTCCTTCTAATGTTGCAGGAAGGTTGGGCACTCCACCCAAGCTGGTGATTTTGAACAAATGGAGATTCGGTGATTACAAAAAAACGGCTAGCATTTTCATCTGTGGCAAACAGCACGTCCGTTTTTCACAAGGTACTTCTAGTGATATTCTTCAGCCTTGAAAAAAGTGCATGTCGGCTCGATAGCAGTTGCAATTGGATCGTTGTAACACTGGCTTTCTTCAAGTTGTTGCATTGAAGACTGTGCACTGGCTTGTTGTGCCTCGGTGTGAAAGAAAATCGCGGATCGATATTGATATCCAGTGTCCGGGCCTTGCCGATTGACACGAGTCGGATTATGGCAACTCCAGAATATTTTCAGTAGTTGTTCGTAGCTGACATGTTGTGGGTCATAGGAGACCGTCACGGCTTCCGTGTGACCTGTATCACCTTGGCAAACTTCCGGATAGGTTGGGTTTTTGGTGTGACCTCCGGTATAGCCGACAGTTGTCGATACAACCCCAGGGACATTGCCAAACTCAACTTCCGCACCCCAGAAGCATCCGGCAGCAAAAGTAGCTGATTCCATTTCCTGACTCCTTTCCAGAGGTATTTTCACAGCAGTAGTTAAACTTCCTGGATTTGTTACTCCACATCATCTCCAATCAGGGGATTACGGGATGGGTGTTGTTCACTTGAGAACGTTGAGGAATCCCCTGAAATTAGAGCGGGCAGCAATGAACTCTGCATGATCAAGCCGCAGTTCCCGGCTGATTGAGCGGATTTCATTGTCTTCTTTCACACTGATCGCTTGGTCAGAACATGAAACAGCGAAGAGACAGTGCAACAATGCCAGCTTTTGGGGCCGACTTGCCTGGCGATTGAACTCCTGAGTCACAACATAACTCTCAGTAGATCCAAACATTACATGCTGTGATTTCGCAATCTGTACGACGAGGGTGGCTAGCTCTTTGGGAAGTTCACCAATACGTTCCACGATTTGCTCCATCTCGTTAATCTCTTCTAGACTGATATGTAAATCGACGTTGGCTACTCGGCCCAGTATGAACGCAAAGGCTGCGATGTACTTAGCTTGCTCTTGGGGCAACTTGTCAATTGCAAGGCTGATCTTGCGAATGGTTTCCGAGTCAGAGCGATCCTGGTCCTGTTTCTGGGGGCTGGATTTGAACAGGTCAAGGAGGTTCATTACAGTCAATCCTGATTGGGGGTTGGCAGGTTAAGCCAAACTTAAAGCTTATCAAGGAAACTCTGGGTTACTGGACATCAGTAACTGATCAGTTAAAAATGACCGGATAGCATTTCGGTCAGGATCAATTTCTCTACTTGAGTTAAATAGTGTCCGCCAGAAAACACCCCCGTTGAAATCAGGTGATCTCGGAATTTAGTGATTTTATCATCGTAGTCTCGGCATTATCCGATTCCTTCCACGCGTACTACTCCCAGAGTAAGTGCCACTGCTCGTCTAGCTCGGCTTGCAGGTTACCTTGTCGGCAGTAACCGGGAACGAGGCACAAGTAGTTGTCTTCGGCCCCGGTCAATCGGATTCTCCCCCCAGGCGCCTGGGCCGAACCGGGCACATGGTGAACAGAACTATCCGGGGATATGGTGAATACATTTCCTGGGGCAAGAACGTTTTCTTTGAAAATGTTTTCTATGCCCCGGGAACAAACCAACACCATGAGCGAACGAATGAAATTCATCACCGACTACGACAGAGGCGAGGACAGCATGGCCGAGTTCTGTCGCCAGTACGGCATCCAACGCCGCATCGGCTATAAATGGGTCAAGCGTGACGACGAGCTAAGCCCGGAGGGACTCGCCGATCGCTCGCGCACCCCGAGCACCCATCCCAATCGAACACCCGATAAAATTGTCGGCCGCATCATCAAAGTGCGTAGTGACCATCCGCTTTGGGGGCGCGCGAAAATCCGCGCCATCCTAGCTAGGAAATATGCTCGCGACAAGCCTCCGGCCGCGTCGACTATTGGCGAAACTCTGCGCCTTGAAGGGCTTATTCAGCCGCGCAAAAAGCGCTGCCGCACGCCGCTTCACGACAAGCTGCTGGCACAGGCCGAGGCGTCCAACGATGTCATTTCGATGGACTTCAAAGGTGGTTTCTCACCGCCGACGGTGTTCGCATCGACCCGCTAACAGTGGTCGATAATTACATCCGTTAGGCGCTGTGTTGCCAAGCCGTCGACAAGTGTGACGGCGTGCACGTCAAGGCCGTATTGGCGTGAATGTTCCGTGAATACGGACTTCCGAGGGCAATTCGCAGTGACAACGGAGCGCCGTTCGCAAGCCGCGCGATCGAGGGACCGAGTCGGCTTAGCGTGTGGCTGATCAAGCCCGGTATTGTGGTCGAACGCACGCCGCCTGCGCCGCCAGGCGCCAACGGACGACAGGAGTGTTTTCACTTAACGTGGCAACTGCACACGGCCGAACCGCCGCAGGCAAACCGGCGGGCGCAGCAGTGCGAATTTGGCGATTTTGTCGAGAATACAACGACGAGCGTCCGCACCAGGCGCTGGGACAACGCACTCCAGTGAGCGTGTATAAGCGGTCGCCGCGGGAGTATCCGTTGCGGGTTCCGGCGGTCGAATACCCGACAGGGTATGCAAGACGCAAGGGCGGCAAGGGCGGAGAGTTCTATTGGTGCGGCGACAAGATCTTCCTCAGCGAAGTACTGGCCCGCGAGCCGAGCGGACTCGAAGCGATCGATGACGGACTTTGTCGGATCTGGTTCAGACCGGTCGAACTGGGCCGATTCGACGAGCAAAAGCAAAAGATTTCCTGATTCCCTAGGTCGTGCATCCAGTGTCTCGGGAGCGGGCAAATTGAGTGACTTGGCGCGACTGCACCAAGGCACGAAGGAGCCATCGCCATCCTCGCCTTGCGCTGCTCTCACCTCAGCAACCGCTTCGAGGACTTCTGGGAACGTCGATCAGCCAACGTTTGACGTCGGTCTCACAATTCCGATGTGCACCCTCCCATTCCATTCCTGTTCGCATCCTTCAGGAGAGAATTGAATCCTCCTACGTCATTGTCGGCGTGCCCTGTTTGAGGGCCTTGTTGAGAACCTGAGCGCCCTCAATCGTCTTCGGGAGGGCCCGCTTGCTAGCGGGCCCGTACCGAATCATGTTGGGAGTCCCAGAGGCAAACCCTTGATTCCCATTCGGTTGTGTGGATCTCCCAACATTACCGGATTCCCAGCATGATACCTCCATTGCGTGCTCGACCTGTGGGTCCCGCAGAAGTGGCGCCCGAGGGAAGCACGCGGCGAAATGATCTTCGTGCGGCACGCCGACGATTACGTGGCTGGCTTCCAGCCCCGTGAGGACGCGGAGCGATTCCTAGGGGAGCCGAAGGAGTGACTCGGCCAGTCCGGCCTGGAGTTGCACCCTGGCAAGACCCTCCTGCTCGAGTTCAGGAAGTACGCGGAAGCGGACCGCCGGAAGCGGGGGGAGGGGCGCCCGGAGACGTTCGATTTCCTGGGCATGACGCATTTCTGCCGATGCACGAGGACAGGACGCTTCGGGTTGGGGCGCAAGCCGGTGGCGCAACGCATGAGACACATCCTAAAGGCAATACGGACGAAGCTGCGGAAGCGGATGCACGCGGACGAGTTGGAGACGGCGCGATGGCTGGGGATGGTGCTGCGAGGCTGGTACAACCACTTCGCGGTGCCGACGAGGCACGCGCATCTTTGCGGTTCGAGCGGAGTCTGAGTCGGAGGTGGCTGGAGATCCTGCGGCGGAGGTCGCAGAAGGACCGGAATCCCTGGGAGCGTCTGCACCTGTTGTGCGACGCGTTGTGGCCGGATGTCCTAGTGCTGCACCCATGGCCGGATGCGAGACTTGCCGTCAACCATTTCGGAGGTAGGACCCCCGTGCCCTAGCAGACCCGTGGGGATCTGTGCGGGGGAAGTCGGGCAACCGGCGGCACTACCCGATTAGGAAGAGGGAGGGCAAAGACCTTGCCAGGCACGGACCGCGGAACCGACTGCAAGCGAACTGCTCATGAAATGTCGAATGCGCAGGGACGGCGTCGAGACCGGGGACGGCTGTCACTCCGGAGCACGGCCGGAACCCACCTATTCACGGTCCGGCTGGCATCCAGGGTCAAAGCGAGGGGTGAGAGATTCGGGCCCTTGAAGAGATTCAAGTGTCATGAGGATTTCCTCGAGCGTTCGGCGCTGTTGTTCAGAACGATCAATTGCCGCATGACCATCCAAAAGTTGATGCCCGTAGTAACCGAACTGGGAGTGATTGCCTCCTGAGATTTCGATCCATTACGTATGCACCGGAAGATTCCGTTTCGTCGATTCGATCGTTTCCAGCGTTGCAACACCGTCATTGCTGGCGAAGATCTTCTTGACGGGAACCGCGATGTTGGATAGGTCGAAGCCCTTTGGATGCGAAGTCCCGATCAGAATGAGTGCGGCTATTGATGATCTATCATCATGGACAAGCTCGGCAGCAATCTTGCCGCCTTTGGAATGTCCGGCGACAACCCACTTTTCCACGGGTTCAGTTTGAGCGAAGATCTGTCGTGCACGGCTAATCGCCTCGCGTCTGTGGGCTGCGAACGGAGCAAAGCGGTAGGGAAGCTTCACGATAACCGCAATGAAGCCCTTTTCCGAAATAGCGCGGATGAGAGGTGCATAGGCGCTCGGCTCGACGCCGCCACCGTGAAAGAACAGAAAGCCAATCGACCCCTCATGCACCGTTGGCGTAAAGAAGATCGCCTCGCCAGTGTCGGCGACCGTAATTCAGGCGTTGCTTTGGAGCGTTGTTTCTTCGACGCCTTTTGCGCGCAACGAATCGTATAGCCAACGCGTGAATGCGACTCCGGCAAAGATCCAGACGAGCCGAATGATCCTCCACACTCTCCGTCCAGCCCGCTTAGGGGGACTAGCAGGAAAATGTCCCTGAGTGAATTTGGGTCCAGTACGATTCATAGAAGCGTTCAGCTCTGCGCGGCCTGAATGCGTATTCCGGTGATTGTTATCGCCCATTCCGAAGGAATCGCTATCACCTCGGAGCGAAGCGACGCCGACGCTCTTCAAGTTACCAATTGGAGGCTTGCCTCCTTCCCGGGGACCCCTTCCATGGGGAGCAGATACGGTCATCACCATCTCGTCTTCCTGTCCTTTCCTGATGAGATTGGGGAGCAGCCGACCGTGCCCTCGCGGGCGGGCCTGCCTGCTCCGAAATCGGGCGTGCACGGCCCGGCGCGGTGTCGGGCTTGTGCCGCCAGGCATCCTCGCAGCGCTGTAGGCTGAAGTCGACATGCTGCCAGCGGGAGTCCGGGAAGCTCCCCTCGCGGACCGCTTCGAGCACAGGCTCGAAGCGAAGAGGATTTTTGGGTCGGCGGCGCGGCAGACGGCCGTCGGAAGTGCGAGAAGGGGTCCCATCGCCGCGTCGGTGACCAAAAGATTTTGCCCCGCCGGAACACACAAAGAACCCCTAAAATCGAGTTGAAGACTACACTGAAAGAAAAAAAGTGTTCACCATGTGCCCGGTCTAAAGTGTTCACTATGTCCCGGGTCGGACAAGCTCGGACGCCGCTTGCGCGGTTACGCCCAGAACCTTTTCAAACTCTTCAACCCCGCGACTGCCCGTTCAACATGCTCGCCCGTGTTGTAGATGTGCGGACAAAGCCGGAAGCCACCCGACGTCGAGCCAGCGATGCCGTGCTTTTCATACATCTGTTCAAGCAATTCCGCGCGGTTCAGGGCGGGCACATCAATTATGCAAACGCCCGCACTAAGCTCCCGCTGCATCGGCGTCACAAGCGTCGCACCGGCACTTCGAAGACCGCTCTTGAGAATGGCCGTCAGTTCAAAAACACGTGATTCGATCTCCGGCGTTCCGATCGCGTCGTGGAACTCAGCCGTCGCCCCGATCGCAGCCAGCGCAGCATCATCGCGCTGACCCATCGATTCGAACTTGCGAGCGCCGGCGAGCGCCGTTTCGGGACCGTCTCCCCAGCCAGGGGCAACGACGTTCGGCCATATCTCCGGGATGCCATCTTTGCGCACGTAGAGCAGTCCGACCTCTTTAGGCCCGACAAACCACTTGTGCGCACTGGCCGAGTAGCTATCGCAGCCGAGCTGTTTCAATTTCACGTTGAGCGCGCCCCAACTCTGGGCACCGTCGAGGTGAACGTGTATTTCCGTTTCGTGCGCGATGTCGGCGAGCTCTCTGACCGGTAGCCGAATACCGCTGACGTTTGAAGCGTGCGTTAACGCCAAGACCCGCGTGCGCGGGGTGATCGCGCGCCGGAACGGCTCGATGAGATCGTTGAAGGATCGTGGTTTGCGCGGGACCTTAACCTTGACAACCTTAAAACCGCGACGTTTGGCTCGAACCTCCCACGCGACGTGGTTGGTGGGATGGTTCTGGTCCCAGATGACGACTTCGTCGCCGTCCCCGAGATCGAGCCCGTTGTTGATGGTGTTATTCGCCTCGCTGGTATTACGGACAAGAGCGATCTCGTCGGCGGAGACTCCCAGTTGTTTCGCCACGCGGGAACGCGAAGCCTCAAGCGTTTGCTTAAAGCGCGCGCGGTTTTGAAACGAGCAATCGATGTCGATTTCGCGTGTCAGTTCAGTAACGCGATCTCCAACAATCGTCGGCGAGGGACACAGATTCGCAGCATTCATCGGGACACGGTCTTCGGGGAAAGGAAACTGGCGGCGCACCTGCTCCCAATACCGTTCTGGCGACTGTGCCGAAGCAAGGGTCGAGCTAAAAGCGGCGAGCGCTGAACCACCCGCAACTCGCCCCAAAAATAAGCGCCGTGAGACTGCGGTAGATGACATAACTGTGATGAGTGTAGCAGAGAGTTGCATGTTATGATCAGCGCGCCATGTTGCGCCGACAGTTCTTATCAACCACCCTGGGTACTCCGCTAGTCGCGGCATTGAGCCAGGGGCGAATCGACGAAGCTGAAGCGCTCATTTCAAGGCGCATCAACAGCGGCGAAGTGGAGCACGCGGTGCTGCGTGCAGCAGGGTAGCCAGACGCACCAAGGCCGCTTCAACATGTCGAAAGACCGCCCAGGAATCTACTTGCTGGCGTCGATTTCGAAGCCGATGACTGCTGCGGGTGTAATGCTGCTGAGTGACCGCGGCGAACTGGCGCTCGACGATATGCTGACGCACACCTCAGGCTTTCTGGATCGGCTCAACGAAAATCTCGCGATGCGCAAGCGCAGTGCGCCACTGTTGGAGTTAGTGGAGAAAGTAATTCGCACGCCGCTGCTGTTCAAGCTAGGGGAGCGCTACAAGTACCAGAGCATCGGCACTCTGCTGGTCGCCGAGGTGTGCCAGCGCATCACCAAGACTTCGTTTCCGGACTATTTGGACAGTGGCCTCTTCGGGACGCTTGGCATGAAGCACTCAGTGATGGGCCTGAGAAACATACGGATCAAAGATACCGAGCGCAGCCAAGTCGAGAAAGGCCCGCCGCACTCAGGTCTTGGTAAGCCTGACGCCGCGCATTGGGACCTGGAACGGCCACTATTGGCGAAACTTTGCCTCACACTGGGGTGGGACGCACGCCACGGCGGAGGTCCGAACCGGGCACATGGTGAACAGAACTGTCTGGGGACATGGTGAACACATTTCTTGGGGCAAGAACGTTTTCATTGAAAATGTTTTCTATGCCCTGTCCGGCATTACAGGGCCTGATAACCGAAGACGACAGCCTAGAGAAAGCCCGAGAGTGAGCGGCAGAGGCGATCTGGGCTTATTTGGAAAGCCTACAGAAAGACGGTGTTTCGATTCCAGCTGACAGCCTAATTCCTGGCGAGCCTATCAAGGAGCAAATCAGTATTACGTTTGAAGCGGCATGAGCCAACAGCTGCCCGCCCTCAAACCCAGGAAAGTTCTCCAGGCTCTCAAACGAGCCGGCTTTTAGGTACATCATGTCCATGGATCTTATTACGTTCTGAAACATCAGGGCAGCACAACCTCACAGGTAACACCAGCTTTCCACAACAAGGACTTGAAGCGGCTAACGCTCGAATCTATCCTCAAGCAGGCTGGACTGACGGCTGGGGAAGTCCCGGAACTGCTCTAGGCTGACAACACCAGTTTCGCTTTGCTGTCGCCTTGCGAGAAATAGAGGCGGGACCGAGTCCCGCAAGAGTCCTTAACGGAATAGGTTTCTGATTCCACGCCTGCTTTTGGAAAAAGTGAGCTTGATCGCCTCTTCGGCCAAGGGTGTCATGATCTTGTAGCCTGCAGTGTTCGGGTGCAGACCGTCTTGTGACAGCTCTTTCTTGAGTTGACCACTAGCATCAACCATGCTCTGGAAATAGTCCAGGTAAACCCATTTTTTTTCCTTGCAAGTCCTTGCCAACCAAAGGTTGAGGTTCTGGATGCGATCAGGATTGCGGGATTGCGAACGCAAAAAGCGGGGGTCACTGTCCTTGAAATAGTCGTTGATGGGCAGGATCGAAGCAAACACAGGACGGATTCCAGCAGCTTCTGCCAATATTCCGATCATTTCGAGATTGCTGCGAATCGTTTCATCAGTAACTCCTCTTGCCAGATCATTAGTCCCCGCAAGGATAACTACTGCCCTTGGCTTAAGATCCAGCACGTCGAGCTTCATTCGCCCCAGCATCTGTCCAGTAATTTGGCCACTGATGCCTCGATTTACATAAGGTTTGCCTGTAAAGTACTGGTTCAGTTTCCATCCATCGGTGATCGAGTCTCCCAGAAATACAACCCGTTCCTGTGACAGGGTGTCAGGTGAGATCAAGCGGTTGTCTTCAGAGTACCGTTTCAGGTTGTCACGATCACCACCCAGCAGTTGCTGCTCGCGGTAATCCAGAGTGGCTACGAAATGAGTATCGAATCTTTCAAGATGTTCACGCAACTGTACCAGTTGCTGTTGTATGTCAGCCCTGAATTCAACTGGTTTGGGGATGTTATCAGTTAACAGCAGATAAGTTCGGGCATTCCAGAGCATCTTGTACATGACACCTACATGATTTCTGCTAGATGAAGTTTCAAGGGTCTTGAAGCCTTGATGAAAGTTTTCCCTCAAAGGTGCTCCTGCTCTTGATAACTCAGGAATGATGATGCGAGTTGCTTCCAGTAATTCGTCAATCTGTTGCATGAGTTGCAGTGCGTCTCTTGTCTGTAACCTGCCTTCAGTTCGACCCTGTGTAAGGGCAGGGACATGCAGTACTAATGTGCAGAAGAACAGGATTATGCATTGCTTTTGCATCACTATTCAGTCTACTCAAGGAATTATTTCAGAGAGTCTCTCATATACCTGTTGTGGACTAATGGCACACATGGATGCACTGATCTCAGTTTCTCGCTTGTATGTGGTTTTAGCGTGTTCATGACGCAAAACACTCAAGCTTGATCCATAAGGTCCATTCCGTGCTGGATCAGTCGGACCGAAGATTGCAACACCAGGCCTTTCAAGTGCTGCAGCAATATGCAGAGGACCACTGTCAACCCCGACAACCGCAGTTGCCTTGCGAGTAGCTGCAATCAATTGTTCAATGCTTGACGGATGGATAACAACCGCATCGGCTGATGTACGAGTTTGTATCAACTCGAAAGCAGACTCCTTGCCCGGGACACAATCCACCAGCATGGGGATGCCTTGATTTTTCCAGAGCAGGTCGGCTAACTCCCCGTAATACTCCAGGGGCCATTGTTTTGACTGCCAACCGGCTGCAGGGCTTACAAGTACATATCGTTCCGGCAAGTCATTCTTTGGGATTCCATTTGGTAAATGAAAAATGACATCAGGAGCAGGGCTGGTATGTGCAGCAAACGATGCAAGTTCTCGGTAACGATCTACGACATGAGTGCTCGTAGAGAATAGAAATCGATTATAGAAAAGAGCAGCAAGGTTTTCGCGTAATTGGTTGCGTTCAAACCCAAAAATGCATGCCGCGTGAGTTAACCTTGCCACCATAGCCGACTTGATCAGCCCCTGGAAGTCGATCGCTAGGTCAAACCCTGGTGAACTGAGAGCAGACAGCATGGCAGAAAATTCCTGAACTACAGTGCTGTTGAGTGGTGTTTTTCGCAAACGCTTGAGTGGAATGGCAATCAACTCATCAACGTGAGGGTGTTCTTCAAGCAGAGCGGTCCATCGTTCCTCGACTGCCCAGCTAACACAGGCAGATGGAAAACAGCGTTTTAGTTCAGCGGCGGCTGGGAGTGTCTGAATAATGTCTCCCATGGCTCCCAGCCGCACCATCAGGATGCGTTTGATGGAATCAACTGGACTGTTGGAGTTTGAGCACATCACGGACAACATCCCTTTTTTGCAGGGAATCTATATCAATGACAGAATCCGGATTAAATTCGGAGACCACTGAGTCGGATTCAGACTCCTTGCAAATAATCACATGATCTACACACTCAAGTGCTGCAAGCATTTGCGCTCGGTCATAAGCACTTAGTGGAGACGATCGAGTTTCATTTTCCTCAAACACCAGGGCGATCAAGGTGCTATCAACTGATGTTGATCCTTGCAATATCCCACAATACTCGGCAGTCAGCACATCGAACCAGCCGTACACAAGATGCAACTGTTCCCGGCGTTTTATTGATTCAAATGACTGGATAATCTTTGTTCGCGTATTCAAGACTGAATTTATTACGATACCGCCTTGTTCATTCAAACAAACGGACATTGATTGTAAAGCAACACAGCCTACCTTTCAGGTGGTTGATATCACAATTGGAATTCCAGGTAAATGGAATTTATCGTGGCACCCTGTTTGTTGGCTGTATACAGATAACAGTAAGAAATAAGGGATACTTGGGAAGAATCGGTAATGGAGTTCACCGGGGAGCGACTTATTCCGGAATCAAGTGATCCTGATCTGTTGAGTGAGCACCTTGCGCGTTACTGCTTTGCAGAATCCTTCGTTCTTGGCAAGCGGGTCCTGGACGCAGGTTGCGGGGCAGGGTACGGGGCAGCCCGGCTGGTTGATTCTGCTAATCAGGTTTTGGCACTTGACAATGCAGCAGAGGCTGTAAATCACTGCAAAACCTCTTATCCATCAGTGCTTTTCATTCAGGGTGACTGCACAGAAATGCCTGTTGAAGATGCATCACTGGATGTTGTGATTGCATTTGAAGTCATTGAACACCTGAAGGATTGGCAAAAGCTTGTCAGTGAAGCAGCGCGAGTCCTGACACCATCAGGAGTTTTTCTTGTTTCGACACCGAATCGAGACTACTATGCGAGTACGCGTACCACACCTAATCCATTTCATATCCACGAATTCAACTATGAAGAGTTCTGTGGGGCTTTGATGCAAGTATTTCCACACAGCAGGGTATTTCTTGAGAACCACTCACCTGCAGTTGCCTTCACAGCGGACCATTCAAGGCAGCCGTTAGCAAAGTTTGAGACAGAAGCCAGCGATCCATCTACTGCACACTTCTTTGTCGGATTATGCTCGATGTCTCCTTTGTCCTGGCAACCGTCCATGGTCTACATTCCTGCACAAGGCAATGTACTGCGTGAAAGGGAACTGCACATTCAGAAACTCAAGGAGTGGATTGATACGCTTGAACACAAGCATGCCGAAGTTCAAGGAATGCTCGGTCGGGAACTAAGGAGAGTTCCGTATCGCATTCTGCGTCGTCTGCACTTGGCTCCTCAATTGCCAGAAAAACTGCGCTAGGAAAATCGGGAAGACTAGAGTTGAAATTGAAGCTGGCAGCTTGATGTGCTTCCCAGAATTTCTTCCTATTTCTTGAAGAACCACAACCAGAAGTACTGGGTTCCTGCACCCTGCATGTAGCGCAACTCAAAACCATTCTTCGCAGCCATCTCCTCTGCTTCTTCAACGGAAATGCTGACTCCCATCCAGGTGTCCCGGCTTGGTTTTTTCAGAGCTTCAGAATGAACACCCTGTACCTGAAACTTGAAAAGCGATCCTCTGTGTAGGAGTTTGCCAACTTCGCGGACATACCCAGCGATTATTTCCTTGTTGGGAATGTGCTGAAAAACAATGTAGGAAAAGACGAAATCAAACTTTAAGCCCTTGAGAATATCCAGGTCAGTTCCTGAATTGCAGTGCACTGTGGCATTTGGTGTGGACTGCAAGTAGTGCCTGGCTCTTGAGACCATCTCCAGACTGACATCTACAGCATGTACTTCTCCAAAAACCTTAGCGAGTGAGCGAGTGATGCGACCTACCCCACAACCAATTTCGAGAACCCGCATCTCTGAAGGGTTCCGGTCTTGACATATATTGGTCATATCCGTGAGGACTTGTTCCTGAATGTGCTTTTCGCCCGTAGCAAAAAAGTCCTCCTCTGTCCATGTTTTCTCGTCGGAGCTTGCGACAAAATAAAACGCATCCGAACGGGCCCGCTCGTCCCAGTCCGTGCGCATCTTGCGCGCAAGACTGGAAATCTTTAATCGCCGACTCAAGGCGTTCAGCATGTTCTTGTCTGACTGTATCTGTGAAGTGTATTCGGAATGTTGTCTTGCTAGGTAAATAATTCTTCAACTACACGATGGGCAAGCATTTGCGTGGGTGAAAACATCTCGACGTACTGGAATGTGCGTCCGGAGGGGGTTCCCTCGATTGACTTTCTCCAGTCAATTCCCATGGCTGAGTAGATGGTTGTTACAAGATCTTCGGGATAAATCGAACGACCAGCACTCCAGCCGTAATCAGTGATTTTGGCACCCATCTCATCTGTTGCTCCAAGAACCCGTCCCGGTTTGACTCCGCCTCCTGCCATTAGCCCTGTGAATGCGTACTGATAGTGATCCCGACCATTGATATTGGTGAGGGCTCCTGGAGTTCTGCCAAATTCACCCATGCAGACAACAAGCGTTTCATCCAGAACAGAACTACCGTCATCTCGTTTGGACAATTCCAGGTCATCCAGTAATTGGCTTAATGCGACATCCAGTTCCTTGGAACGTTTGTAGAAGTTGTCTTTCGAGTAGATGCTGCCATGGTGATCCCAGTCTTCATGCGTCAGAAAGATGAAGTGTGTACCTGCATCAGCTTTGACCAGGTTACGAGCCAAGATGAAGCTGTCACCGGTCGGGGTTTCTCCATAACGTTTGCGCTCGTCATCTCCAATACTGAAGATACCGGCACTGCGGGGATCCGACATGATTTCGACGGCCCCTTCGTAGTGGTTGTGGTAATCCCGGTAAACCTTTTTCTTCAAGGATGTATTTGTCCGAACCCGGCTATCGAATTTCTGTAGCATGTTCCAACGACTCAGGAAATCCGGTAATTCATCTTTGCTTGGTGCAAGCGCCGAAATGTCGGAAGAAGTGTTCACATGAAAAGGTGTGTAGGTGGCAGGCAGGAAACCGGAGCCGATCAGTCCAACTTGCGGAAAAGTATTAAATCCAACAAACGGTGGCAGGGAATCACTTTCCTTACGTCTTGAAGCGTATTCATAAGCCACAACAGAGCCAACCGCAGGAAGTTCCGGTGCCAGCGAAGGGTTGTGCTGGTGCCCGGTCTGCATGTAGTACTGTCCTCGTCCATGCTGGCTTTCCCATGTCTCCAGTGAGCGCAACAGTGTAAAGTTGTCCTTTCGCTTTGCCAGGTTTGGGTAGAGACCCATTGGCCACTTGCCTACACCCGGCAATGTCTGGACATCAAAATCCGGTGGTGTCCAGGGTCCTTCCTTGAAGTCCCAGGAATCTATATGGGACTGTCCGCCTTCAAGCATCACAAAGATGCAGAAACGGGCCTTGGCAGCTGGATTCACACGGCCGCCCGCTTTGGCGTGTGGCTGCACCAGAGGCAGGAAATGATAGCCAGTCATGGCTACCGTGCCGATCCGGAAGAAATCACGCCTTGTAATGAAATGGTCTTCAAATCGTTGCATTTCGATGGCCTATCGATTGAACAGGAACTCCAGCTTGTTCATGAGAAGCCATTGTAGATCCTCGCCACCTTGTTCCTTGCCTAACTCAGCCAGCAACTCGATTGCGGTAATTCTTTCTTCGTGTTCCGGTGCTCTTGTCAGGAACTGCCAGAACAGTGTATCCACCATGTCTTCTTCTGTGGCATCCTCTTGCAGCAAGTTCGCAAGATAGCTGCCTTCAACTGGTTTGGCTTTTTCCTTGACCAGACTGGAGTTCATCATCAAGGCAGCCTGAAGAATGGACCCGTCGCGCTTGGGCTCATTGAACTCGCGATTTGCCTGGCCGAAAGACTCAGTGAAAAACTGCAGATCCTGTTTTACCTGCGGATCAATTGAAATGCTGCGACGCAGGTCAGCCGGGCCCCGCATCTGGGCCATGTACTGCACAGTCTTGTCAGTGAGTGGAATCTGAATCGGAATATGGAGGTTTGTCGCCTTCACAACTGCATCAAAGACCTGTTCCGCGGACATTCTATGAATGAATTTGCGTGCAAAATAGTCCCTGTATTCGGGCTTCCATTGGCCGGGAAAGTCAGCAGACAGCTGGTAGGCCGAGGATTTCACGATGGTCTTCTGTAGGTGTTGCAGGTCATAACCACTGTCAATGAATTCCTGTGCCAGCTGTTCCAGCAGTTCCGGATGTGTGGGTTGCACTTCCCAACCCTCCGGTAGGCTTTCGGAATCCATACGTGACAGGTCGAAACCATCCAACGGCTCTACAATCCCTACTCCCATGAATGCTGCCCAGAAACGATTTACGATGGCCCTGGCAAATTGTGGATGGCTTGTAAAGATACGGGCAAGTTCCGCTCTCAATGGCTTGCCGTCCCGGGGCTGTTCTCCGCCAAGAATGAAACTGGGTGGAACACTGCCCTCACCGGACCTTTTTACACGCACGGTACTGTTGGCTGCTCTCGAATAACCTGTGCGTTCAGGGTCCTTGTCATCAATCAGGTATTCATCCTGTGTATTGCGCAACTCAACCCTGCGCATCACGCGCGTATTGCCGAAAAAGGCTGCTTGTGCCCAGAACTCTTCACGCTTGCGTTCGGTTAACCAGACATTGACCTTTTCCAGGTGGTTTACTCCGTCATGACAGGAAACACATTGCAGATTGATGCCCATGAAGTGCTTGAAAAGCATTACGGTCATTTCGTCCGCTGTATCCTCATGCATGATCTCGGTGCAGTTATCCCCGAACACGGCCCAGCGCACTAGATAGCTGGCTGGCCCGATGTACCAGTTGCTTCTGGCTTCTGAAGTGAGTATTTCCTTGATGAACTCGTCATAGGGTTGATTCAGTAGCAGGGCATCGGCGACATAGTCATGAAAAAGGTTCCTGCCTGCCCAGCCGACACGGTTCTGGCTGGTGCGCCACAAGTCGAGATGCCAGTAAGTCCAATAGTCACGCCAGTCAATGCTACCAACGAGCTTCTCGATTAACTTGTCACGCTTGGCGGAATCCGGGTTTTGAACAAACTCCCTGGCTTCCTTGCCATCAGGGATTCTCCCTGTCATATCAATGTGAATGCGTCTGAAGAAAGTTGCATCATCAGACAGCCCAGCATGGGGAATGCTGGATTCTTCAATTTTTGCAAAAATTAATTCATCAATGAAATTGTTTCGACTTACAGCCTGCAAGGAGTCCACCTGGCTTGGCTGGAGGACTTCTGTCTGTTCAGCTAGCTCGGCCAGTCTGTCTTTTGTATGAACAGCTGGATGATTTTTAGGAAGAGATTTTTCGGGTACCTGTGCGTTTAAAAGTGTTGTCAACAAAAGCAGGCAGACTGCCGGTGTCCATTGTGGCATCTGAAAGGTTCCTGACCTAGTTTAATCCAAAGCTTGGCCATTTTTTTGAGATTGAATCAATTTTCAGATTATTCCAGGAGCACTGGGCGGTAATGCTGGCAGGGTGTGTTTCTCAGGAAAGACAAGCATGTCAATAGACGATCATCCATGAAGTTGATTCAACGTCAATGAGATATAGTTCCTGCCTCGGAACATCAGTTAATTCGGGAATCTGTCATGTAACTCTTTGAGCAAAAAAATCTTAGAACGATTCATCTTCCCTTTCGGAAAGTGAGGCGAACTTGGCGTACTCATGCAAAAATGCCAGGTTGACTTTGCCTGTTGGTCCATTGCGCTGCTTTGCAATGATTAATTCACCTTTCCCTGACAAGTCGGCCCGATCGGGCTGGTAGACTTCTCCCCGATAAATAAAGCAGACAATGTCGGCATCTTGTTCGATTGATCCGGACTCACGCAAGTCGCTCAGGATTGGACGGCGATCCTTAATGTCTCTAGTCTCTGGCCTGCGACTTAACTGGGACAGGGCAATGATGGGCAGGTCAAGATCCTTGGCCAGAAGTTTCAGTCCTCGAGACAGGGCAGAAATCTCTTGCACCCGATTTTCAACCTTTCCCTTGCTCCCAAGCAGTTGCAGGTAATCCACAATGATCAAGTCAAGACCATGCTCGGATTTCAATCTCCGGGACTTGGCACTGATTTCCATGAGGTGGGTTCCAGCCGAGTCATCAATGAACAACTGACTTTGCACCAAGCGAGTCAGTGCCTCTGGCAGCCGTTTTTTTTCTTCCTGTTTGAGAAATCCACCTCGAAAGCGATGTTGGTCAACATTGGCTTCAGAACAGAGTATTCGTGTAAGCAGTGCATCCTTTGACATTTCCAGTGAAAAAATGGCGACAGTCCTGGTTGGTCGATCATGAGAAGGCATTGCTACATGTGCAGCAATGTTCAAAGCGATGGCAGTTTTGCCCATCGCAGGTCGTCCTGCAATCACGATCAACTGTCCTCCAAGAAACCCATTCGTCATTTCGGTGAAACGGTGAAATGGAGTTTCCAATCCATGCGCCCTTTTACTGGGGTCCAGAAAGGTCTCCATGCCACCTTCGTACTTGCTAAGGGTTTCTCTGGGGTTTTCAAGACCTGTACGTAGCGCCTGGTTGCCGAGATGCATGATCGCTGACTCAGAATTAGCCAGGATAGTGTCAGCCTCGTCGTTTTCATCGATACAGTTGGCAATGATGGTTTGTGAAGTATTGATCAGTTGTCGCAGTAGCGACTTGTTCTTGACGATTTTGATATAGCTCTCAATGCTCTGAAGCCTCGGCATACCTTCGGTTAGCGCAGAAATATATGCTATTCCACCAACTTGTTCCAGTTGCTTGTGTTTTTCAAGTTCATTGCTAAGTGTGATGTACTCAATTCGTTCGCCTCGCTCGCCGAGCTGGCACATACGATGAAATATGCGACGATGCCTTTCATTTTTGAAATCCTCTGCGTTTAGTTCACCTGCTACCTGTGGGAACAGGCTGTCATCTAGCAATACCGAACCCAGGACAAACTGCTCCGCTTCCGGATTTTCGGGTATGCCTTTTTCAAGTGCAAGAGTATTGACATCTTTTTCTGTAGTCACGGGCATGCGCTTCGTTCAGTCTGCAGTATTCGTTTGTCCAGGCAAAAGAGATTGTTTACAATTGAATGTAAAGTTAAATCATATAAAACAACTTTATAATCAATAATTCACAAATGATCTTTAATTTCCTTACTTGATTTTCTGCTTGCAACAGAGAGTTGATTCCAGGACGGCTAGTTCTCTGATTCGGTGTTTAAGCAGCAAATACCAGTATCATCATAACGCCAGTAGGCAGGGAGTTCTTGCAGCGCTCGAATTGGTTGTTTCAGAGACTTTCTGTCACTCCTGGAACATCATTGTGTGTAATGCTTTTGAAACTCTACAGCAGTAGCTTCGCGATCTGCGGGTTCTTTCGAGTGCAAAAATATTGACATCTTTTTCGGTAGTCACGGCATGCACTTCGTTCAGTGTGAATGTAATCCTTTGTCCAGACAAAAGAGGTTGTTTTCAATTGAATGCAAATACAAATCTTATAAAACAATTTTATAATCAGTGTCTTACAAATGATTATTAATTTGTTTTCTTGATTATTTGCTTGCAGAAGAGAGTTGATTCCAGGACAGCTATGTCCTCGACTCGCAGTTTAAGCAGCAAATACCCGATATCATGATAATGCCAGTAGACAGGGGTTTCTTGCAGTGCTCGAATTGGTTGTTTCAGGGACTTTCTATCACTTCTAGAACATCATTGTGCGTAACGCTTTTTGAACTCTGCTGCGGCAGCATCGCAAGCTGCGAGTTCTCCCGGGTCTGACCTACCAAGGAACCTGCGGTGCATTCGGAGTTCAGAACTTCGCCCAGTTTATTGCCAAGCCAGGTTGCTGCCGATGCTTTGGACCCTGATCTGTTGTGATCAATCAACTCACCCAGTTGAGGCACGAGTTCCATGTAGAAACGGTGTGTAACCCCATACATGCCATACCAATGTGTGTAGACTAATCCCATCATTGCCGCTTTCGCACACCTTGCGCATGTCTTCATGACGATCCTCCCAGCTTTTAACTGCCGTTCCATGCTTGATTGCTGCTTTGGCAGTTCTCTCGCCAAATCCTGAGTCACCATACTCGCCGCTGGCTCGTTAAAAAGTCCATCTCCGGGCAACTCTCTTTCTTCCACCTCAACCGTCTCTCTTCCTCCGTGGTGATCGAGGTCGACTTTGACCTCACCATCAATGTCCGGGCTTACAGCCTTTACCGCCCACTCGCGCTTGATCTACCATCCAGACACCAGCGCTCAACTCGCGTACGCTTTTCTGAAAGATGGTCTGCACTGGTGCTGGCGTCAGCCTCGATAAGCACCCCTGCACCGTCGTCCTGAAGAAAAAGCGGAACTTGCCCGCTCTGCTTGAGACCATGCAGACAATCGAGTCGCTCCCGATTCCCTGGCTTGGCAACCGGAAAATTGTCTTTAATGGGTCGACGCGTATCTGATTCGTTTCTTTGCGTACTCATGGAACTCTTTCCTAAAATCAGGTGTAGTTTACTTCCATGGAAATCGGTGCTGAATCAGCTGAATATCCATTAAATGACGGTGCAATCGGCACAAGCCAGGTCGGCAAAGCTATTCGATTTTAGAAAGTTGAATGAGATTTTCTTGTGTTAGCATCAGCAATGGAAGATGGAGCAAGATAAGGTATGTCCAGTAATAAATTGCCAGTATTCCTGATGGGATTTGGTATTGGATCTGCGGTCGGGTTACTGCTCACCCCGAAGCCCGGGGTTGAAGCTCGCGAAGACCTGCGTCGTGGCATCAAGGAAGGACGCGAATACCTTGAAGATCAAAGCGGGGAATGGCGTGAACTGAGCAAGGAAATTCTGGAGCAAGGAAAGCAAACTGTCCAGGCAAACCGCGAGAAATTAAATTCAGCCTTTAAAGCTGGTGTGCAAGCTTACGATGAAGCGGTCAGCAGCAATTCATAAACCATATACAAACAAAATGGAGTGAACCCAAAAGCTGGGACACAGAAAACATTAACAAGCAATGCAGAATAGTGGTGGTCTGGCCTCCACTTCCTTTAGGCTCATGCGCCAATTGGAAAGGACTGAAATCAGGCTAGCTGCTCAAATCCTACAAACTACGTAAAACTGCCGGAGCGGCTGGACTGAAAAGGACAAGTCAGCGGATTCATGGTAAAGTCCCTCTCTCCTTGATCCATTCAATGAACACCTCTCTTAAAACTAACTCTGACGGCTTGGATGCAATACCTTGGTCTTTCAATTGTGATGCAACGAAGCTGTTTGTTACCAAGCGGTAGCCCCTTGATGGCTTGAGGTTTTTCCTTTCAACTAACTGCTCAGGCAGTTGACTGCCTCTGATCTCAGCTTCAGCCAGAGTGTTGTCGAATGGCAACATGTTCCAGATATCACGTGCCATAATATCTCCTGGAGCCAGCGAATCCCGAATCCCACCGAGATTCATATACGCGACTTCCGCCCCGGTCTCTTCGAGGATCGCAGTCTCAATTTCGAACTGCAGCTCTCGTTTACCCATCGTCTGAGTGCTGACACCGATCTTGATATCCACACGGTCGGAAACTTTGGACTCCCAGTTGTTAACCAACTTGAGCGTATCTTTATCTGCTTTGTATTCCGATGCGTAAACAGGTATTCGTTTGGATTGTATGTTGACAATACGCTTTTCCTCACGATCGTAGTAAATATCAAGCCTGCCTAATTCCGTACCATAAGCACGCATTTTGACACCAATTCTTCCATCAATGTCTAGTACGAACTCACGACCACCATGGTTGTGACCCCCGACAAGAATATCGACGTCAGGGACCTCATGAAGGACGTCTACTTCTTCATCGTCAAACATGTGCGCGAGAACAACAACTATATCCACATCATCATGGATGTTTGCAATTACAGGGCGCAATGACTCCACTACGGAACTGGCCCGCCACTGCCCGACCTTCTCCTGCATTGTCAATGACTGCAAACGTGCAGTAATTACCCCGATGACAGCAATTTTCAGGTTGCCAACAGACAAAACCACCGATGGTCGCAATAGAGTCTCCCCAGTTGCGTTCGTTACATTCGCACAAACGATTGGCGCCTCTGACTTTTCCGCAAACTCAAGAATCTTTTCCCAGCCATAGTCGAATTCGTGATTTCCTAGGCAATGGACATCAATCCCGAGCTTATTTCCAACTTCGAACACGGGGACACCGTCAAAGAGAGTCGAGACAGGAGTTCCCTGAACCATGTCACCAGCATGCAGGACAATCGTGTTCTTGTTCTTGCTCCGCTCATTTGAAATAGCGGTTGCTATGTGAGCGAAACCACCCCGGCTACTCTTATCGGGGAGCAGTCTTGCATGCAAATCGTTCAGATGAAGGATCGTAATCTTTTCAACGGCCTGACAGCCTGTCTGAAGCAGTAACAGCAGTGATGAAACGAGCGCAAAACGTCGTATCATATGCGCAGTGTCCCACACTTGAAGTCTTGAGTTGTTGATGTTGGTGAACTGTTTTGTTTCACTCGCATAGCTTGTAACACGGTTGGTTGTGAGATCCTGTTGACACACCTGAGGAGGTTTCCATGCTATATCAAAGACGAGAGTTCATGGCCCTTTGCTCTACGGGTTCTCTCGCAGCCGCAAAACTAGATATAAGAAGTTCCCCCGTTGAGACAGTATTCAAGTCACCTGGCCCCAAGCCGAACGGTTTACAGGCGACTGAGGACGGACTATGGATACTGGACCAGGGTGACAATCGGGCTTACCTCGTCAGTTACAAGGATGGCAAGTTGCTTCGTTCTCTGGAAACAGAAACTAAGGCTGGCAGCGGAATCACATTCGATGGCACGGCACTCTGGACGGCTTCGACTTACAGTCGCGAACTTCTGAAAATCGATGCGAAAAGTGGCAAGACACTGAGTCGATTCGCCACTCCAGGTGCCGGTGTAGTGCAGTGGACTACATCACGCAGAAGTCCGCTGGCACCTGCTCAGAAGCCCGCAAGCCAGGGACGTCGGCCACAACAACGAAATGTAACCGGTGCACACGGTATGGAATGGCGTGATGGTGAACTATGGGTAGCCGTTCCACCAGCTAGAAAGATCTACCGCATCAACCCTGATCCCTTCAAGGTGAAGCAGGAATTCCCGACGGAAGGTAACAGACCGCACGGTCTTGGATGGGAAGGCAAGTGGCTATGGTGTGCAGAGTCGAACGATAACGCATTCTACCGTTACGATCCTGACACTGGAACCCCAGACACCAGAATACAACTAACTGACACAGATCCTCTCCCTCACGGCATGACCATCTGGAACGGCTGGATGTGGTACTGCGACGATGTTGGTGTGGTTTGTCGTTTACGTTTAGGTTGAATAATAACCAGTCTGCAATCAGTCTGCCAATTCTCCCACGACCCCAAGAAACAAACCACAGCGAAACAAGCCGGGCCACCAAGAGGAATGGTTAACGCCCTGAGAGCCCCGCTCACATGGCCCAACTGATTGAGGCAGTGAAGTGATGCAAGTTGGCAACCGAGGAAGTCAGAGCCCAAGTTCCGAATGTGAGCCGAGGTGACCAAGCCGCAGTGTGATAGCGGTGGCTTGATTTCGCGCTGCTCGAAGCGCATTGTGATTTCCATGAGCCTTCGTGGTAATCCCACTGACCATGCGAAGACGGAAAGTTTCATGAAAACGCTCAAGTCGGAGCAGATTCACCGGCAGCATGAAACGCTTGCACAGGTACGTAACTCAGTCGGTGAGTGGATTGACGAACTCTACAACAAACATCAACCATCGGCTGCAATCGGCATTGCAATATTGTCAGTCAGTAGAGTTCAAACAGAGTCTGCCCTTGGCTGACAAAGTGGCAAGGAATCCAAGGCATGAGTTTTTTAAAGTATAGGCAGAGCTAACGTTCTGAAGAATCTGCAACTGGGTATGTCCTGTTGGTGAACTACAAATTATTTGTTTATTCCGTGTCTCACGATAGTGGTGCAGTCCAGAACAGAGCATGCGTGACCGGTTCCTTCTGGCTTCTGCGAACAGCAAGTTCTGCTATTCATGATCCCCAATATTGACTTATTACTGGTATTGCTGTAACGCTGCTACCATCTAGAACCATGAACTCCTTGCCACGTCGTAGGTTTATTCAGATGGGGGCCGTAGCAGGGTTAAGTGGGACCCTCAGCGCCAGTCGTAAGGAAAAACCGAACATCCTGTTCCTGATGTCGGATCAGCAGCGTGGGGATTGTTTGGGTGTTGATGGTCATCCTGTAGTTCACACTCCGAACTTGGACCGTCTTGCTAACGAAGGGGCACGGTTCCCCCATGCCTACTCAAGTACTCCAAGTTGTACTCCAGCAAGAGCTTGCTTGTTGACAGGTCAATCTCCCTGGCATCACGGAATGCTAGGTTACAACAGGGTTGCCCCCGAGTACCCACACGAGATGCCACGCATGTTGAGTGGGGCGGGTTATTTTACTTGTGCTATAGGTAAGAACCATTTTCACCCCCAACGCAATCCGCACGGGTATGAGAAAGTGCTGCTGGATGAGTCCGGACGCGAGCATACTGTGGACTTCCGCAGTGATTACAGATCATGGTTCTGGAATCAGGCCCCTAACCTTGACCCAGATGCTACGGGTATTGGCTGGAACGATTGCAGGGCCAAGGAATATGCACTACCTGAACGACTGCATCCCACGGCCTGGACTGGGGATACGGCAGCTCGATTTCTTGAATCCTACAGCGATGATCGTCCTTTTTTCCTGAAGGTTTCCTTTGCACGTCCACATAGCCCATACGATCCTCCGGACCGCTACATGAAGGAGTTTCAGGATACGGCGATTCCTGAAGCAAATATCGGCTCATGGACAGATGAATTCCGTTCAAGAAGCAGCGATCGCTGGGATATCTGGCATGGTGATCTGGGGTCGGATTTTGCAAGAAAGTCCAGACAAGGTTATTACGGCTCCATCCGGTTCATTGACGATCAGATTGGTCGCATTATTGAGATTCTCCATCAACGTGGCTTATACGAGAACACATTGATTATGTTCGTTTCCGATCACGGGGACATGCTTGGGGACCACCACCATTGGCGCAAGTGTTATGCCTATGAGCCTTCGGCTCGCATTCCCATGTTGATTCGCTGGCCAGATGGTGTCTCATCAGCGAAACGTGGTCAGGTTTGTGACTCTGTGACAGAACTGCGCGATGTCATGCCCACATTCCTGGATGCTGCCGGGATCTCAATCCCGGATACTGTAGACGGGCAAAGCTTACTCAAACCTGTCGCAGGCAAGAAAGCAGACTGGCGCAAATTCATAGATCTAGAGCACTTCACGTGCTACAGCCCGAGAAACCACTGGAATGCTTTTACTGATGGAAAGTGGAAGTATATCTTCCATGCCCTTGATGGGGCAGAAAAACTGTTTGATCTAAAGGCTGATCCTGGCGAGGAAAAGGATCTCTCAGGTGAGGTTGACAGTAGTCGGGAACTGCAACAGTGGAGAAGTCGACTGGTAGCTCATTTTGAAGAACGAGGTGAGCCATTCCTGCGTAATGGCCAACTTGTTCCTCGCCCGGAAGGCCTACTCTTGTCGCCAAACTATCCAGAGGCTCAGGAATCCGGGTCGTAACTGGATTAGGAGTGGATATAGGACAGATAGCCATAGGCTACAGGCATTGAAAAAAGTACTCCGTCAATTCGATCAAGAATTCCACCATGTCCGGGCAGCATCCTGCCGCTGTCTTTCAGCCCTGCACCACGTTTTAAGGCAGATTCTGCAATGTCCCCGCATTGGGCGCAGATATTGACAGTTGATGCCAGCAGGATCAATTCGAAACGCTCAATGGATCCCGGTAAAAAATACTCTAGATACAGCACTCCGGCAAGAGTCCCGAACAGGCAAGACCCGATGGCCCCTTCCCATGTTTTGTTGGGGCTCAGATAGGGTGCCAAGGCATGACGTCCCAGGTTTTTACCAATGTAATATGCTGCACCATCTCCGGCCGCACTGATCAGAATGACAAAGATGAGCCAGTGTGCTGATTGCTTATGGAGTAACAATCCGAAGAACATGGGGCCTGTGATGTAGAGAACTCCTGTCAGAGTTGCTGCGGATGCTGGCAGAATCTGCTCATGAGGTCTTCCAAAAAGCATCCCGACTAACATCAACACGAGGACAACCAGCGTTAAAAAATAACTGTAATTATCAATTGGTACCAGTATCCATAGCAGGGCAGCCAGATAACCGAACTTCTCAAGTGGCTCAATCCCTGAACTTCTTGCAATCGCGAAGTATTCTCGCAATGCAATGCAAACCAGGCCTGCTACAAGAAACTTGAAAATTATAGGAGGTGCCAGGAATGTGGCTGCCGTAACTGCAACAGCCAGAAACAAGCCAGTAAGAATTCGTATCATTTCTCGGGAATCGTTAGAATCTTTCGCCAGCCAGGACAAATTCTTGCTCCGGGATGGATTCTTGCTCGCGAAGACCTCCATAGCGACGATCCCTTTTCTGGTATTCCAGAAGAGCCTGCAGCAGGTCACTCGTTTGAAAGTCTGGCCAGAATCGATCGGTTACGCAAATTTCGGAGTAGGCAATCTGCCATAGCAAAAAGTTGCTGAGCCGAAATTCACCTGAAGTCCTGATCAGAAGGTCAGGATCAATTATGTCTGCCGTATACAGTCGATCACTCAGTTCCTGCTCACTGATCTGCCGTACGCCCTCTTTCTCGACTCCCTGTTGCAATATGCGGTTCACGGCATCAATGATTTCAGTTCGACCGCTGTAATTTAGGGCAACATAAAGGCGCAGACCCTTGTTGGATGCAGTTTCCTCTACTGCAACCTGGATGTCATGCTGGACCGCATCCGGTAAAGCATCAATCCGGCCAATGGTCTCGAATCGCACTCCGTTGGCCTTGAGTTCCGACAATTCCTTCCGTAGGTAATTACGCAACAGGCTCCAGAGAGTATCGATTTCAGCCTTGGGGCGTTTCCAGTTTTCAACTGAAAAAGCATAGAGTGTCAATGCATCAATGCCCAGCCGGCAACAAGCTGCAATTGTTTCCCGGACGGGTTTGACTCCTGCGTTGTGACCAGCTGCGCGGGGAAGCAGTCGTTTTTTGGCCCAGCGTCCATTACCGTCCATGATGATGGCGATGTGTCGTGGAAGTCCGTTACGATCCAGCTGTCGGGCCAGTCTCCACTCCTCACTGCCGGGAGTAGCCCACTCAAGAAATTCCTGCATTGTTTCGAGAACAGTAAAACTCGCTTCATCGTACAACGCTATATCCAGCAGCGTCTAGAGATAACGGCGGTTAGTAACTGTCATTTGTTCCATTCCTGTATCTTGATGTGGGCTAGAATAAACGAATCATGCACATGGGGTTAAGGTTTCTGGTACTGGCAATCTGCTGCATTGCTGCCACTGCTTTTGCCCAGGAAACGGAGCAGGACTCCAGCACAATTCGTGTTGAAGTCAATGTTGTCAACCTGCCTGTAACTGTTACTGATCCTCAGGGGCGTTTTATCATCGATCTGGACAAGGAGGATTTCGCGGTGTGGGAAGATGGCGAACGTGTCGAGATCCGCTACTTCACACGCAGTGTTGAGGAGGATAAAAAACCACCAATGCACACTGGCTTCATCATTGATCTCAGTAACACAGCACGTCTTTATTACAAGACTTACCAAACATCCATCGGCGATCTGGCATGGATGCTGGTGCCAGAAGGTGGCAAGAACAAGGGCTTTCTTTATGGATATCACACGGAGGTCGATGAACTGGTAGATTTCACCAATGATCCAGTGATCCTTACAGAGAAAATGGAGAGCCTCAAGCATGGTGGGGGCAGTTCCATGCTGGATGCAGTCTACAAGGCGTGCACGGAGAAACTGGTATCTCAGCCTTATCAGGGGGCTAGCGAGCCGCGCAAGGTGATTGTTGTTATTGGTGACGGTCATGACAACGCCAGCAAGCACTCCTTGGAGGAAGCCATCTACGCAGCCCAGTTACACCAGGTAACTATCTACGCAGTCAGCACAGTCGGCTGGGGCTTCCACAATGCGGAAGAAGAGAACTTGGTCAAACTCACCGTGGAAACAGGCGGGCGTGTGGTTCGGCCAATGCAGGAAGTGCATAAGGATGTGGCAGGTTATTTATCCAAGCCACAGGATGCCGGGAACTACGCATACGAAGTAGGCACTGGCGGTTATGCTGCTGCCCAGTTGGCTGCACTCTATGACGCAATTCTCGATGTGGCTGGTAATGTACAAAGCCAGTACATCCTGGGTTATGTCCCCAGGAAATCTTTCGCGGATCGAGTCTTTCGTAATATCGAGGTTGAAGTTGATTTGGGAGCCGAGATTGAGTTGTACCACCGAAGTGGCTACTTCCCACCTTCAACCAATTAACCTTGTCTGACTGATCTGACAGATTGGTATATCGTCAACCTCTAAAGTTGAAACACCTTGGTCTACCAATTGGCCCTATTTGCGATCACTTGTAAATTTCTGCCTTGAAATGCGATCCCTAAATGAAAGCCAGGCCGTTTTCAATGACAGCATCCACACATCTGAGCTGATGCCTGTCAATGCCGCAGGATGCGCAGCGAACATTGCTCCAAGTTCGGCTATTGCCTTTTGCTACTCTTCTTCATGAATTTCAACTTTTGACTGACTTGGGCGGGGATCCAGTATCTGTGCTATTACCCTCATGGCTTGCATCTCCGTTTGTGAATCAGTTCATTAGCCCAAGTCATTTGCTTTCCAAGTATTGTTCCTGAAAAATACTTCCATTAATCTCGTGTTGGACTTCAGGTCCTTGTCTCCATCGGTTGCAAGGGTATAAAACAGTCAGTACGAAGGTATGCTATGCATTCCTCGCTATAATTTAAGGAACATTGGATTTTGAGCAACAAGCACGCCGTTTGCATGATATCGGTCTGAATGCTTATGAATCGAACGCCTATCTTGTACTGATCGGGCATGTTCATTTCAAGGCACTGGAAGTTGCAAGCCGAGCGAATATTCCTCGGGCCAAGATATATGACGTTCTGAACAGCTTGGTCGATAGGGGGTTTGTGCGCGTTGTTCACGGCAAGACCAAGCAGTTCTCTGCAGTAGAACCTAAGCTCGCACTGGAAGGCTACCTGAACCGTAAGCGAGAGCGGTTCCAGCGCGAGTGGCAAGATCGCCTGACCGTTTCAGAAGCACTTAGCAGGGAACTAGCGGATGTCTACCTGGACGGCACACATGGGCACGGTCCGCTTGATTACCTGCGCATCATTGCCGATACAGGTCAGATCATTGAGGAGTATCGCCTCATGCTTCTTGAGACACGTAACGAGTATCTGGAGTTTGCCCGTCCGCCTTATGGCGTGGACCCTGGTCATGAACCGATCGTCCGTAGTCTGGCTGATAAGGGAACCTCATGCAAACTGATGTTTGATATCAGTGATGTTCAGGAACCGGAACGCTTCAGCATGCTGAAAACGCTTGAGGATGCCGGTGCTGAAGTCCGCTTGGGTCATAACATCCCAATGAAACTAGCAGTGTTTGACAGCCATAGTGGAATGATCTCGCTGGATGACCCCGTCATCAGTAATCCCCAGATCACAGCTCTTGTATTCCAGCATGGGAGCCTCGGTACTGCCATGCGATCCCTGTTTGTCGATTTCTGGAATCGAAGTTCACCTTTAATCAATGGCAAGCTAAGCAAGAATCTGAGCGTGGATTAGCTCTTCCCCCCTTCAATTCATGGACTGTCCAATTCGCAACGCCGTTGTACCAGTTGCCGGGCTGGGTACACGTCTTTTGCCGACAACCAAATCCCAGCCAAAGGAAATGTTGCCGGTTGCACGCAAGCCGATTGTTCAGTACGTGGTCGAGGAGATGGCTCAGACCGGTGTGTGCAATCTATTGTTTGTCACTGGACGGGGCAAGGCAGCAATCGAGAACCATTTTGACCCTGATCCTGCACTGATCGAATCTTTGAGCAAGTCAGATAGGCAGGACCTGATCTCGTTACTGGATTTTGAGCAGTTGGGGCTGCGTATCCAATACACTCGCCAAAGCATTCAAAAGGGGCTGGGGGATGCTGTGCTACATGCCGAATCCTTTGTAGGAGACGAACCTTTCTTCCTTGCCTTGGGAGATTCAATTATTGGACTGAGCGGGACTTCGACGATTTGCCAACGCATGGCAGAGTCTTTTATTGAGCAGGATGCGGATGTTGTGATTGCTATTGAGGAAGTACCCATCGAGCGTGTTGAGAATTACGGGATTGTTACGTCGGATGGTGATGGCGATGTGTTTCGGATCCAGACGCTAGTGGAAAAACCAAAACCCGCAGAAGCTCCTAGCAGGTTTGCAATTTCAGGCCGTTATGCTTTTTCGCCACAGATCTTTGACATGATTCGGAATGTTGAACCCGACAAGCGCGGTGAAATCCAGTTGACGGATGCTATCCGGATGATTGCTGAGAGTGGTGGGAGAGTACTGGGTATAAAGCTCCACCCTGACGAAAAGCGTTACGACATAGGAAATATTCCAAGCTACTTTGAAACCTTTATTGCATTTGCACTGGCGGACCCTGAATACGGTTCCAGGATCCATAGCTTCCTGTCAAAATATCTGACTCATGACTTGCCTGATCCTGATTGACCTGCAGAACGACTTCATGCCAGGGGGTGCCCTGCCTGTACCGAACGGGGATGAGGTGATAGCTGTAGCCAACAGGGTTTCCAGGAAGTTTGATCATGTGATTGCCAGCAAGGACTGGCACCCCCACGACCATCTGAGCTTTGCTTCGCAACATCAGGGACACCACCCAGGTGATGTAATACCTCTGGATGGTTTGGAGCAGATTCTCTGGCCGGACCACTGTGTGCAGAACACAAAAGGCGCCGACTTTCATGATGCCCTTGAAGTAGGCTGCGTCAACAAGGTCATCCAGAAGGGCATGAGCAGGATCCTTGACAGCTATTCTGCCTTTTTTGATAACGCACACAGGCAATCAACCGGTCTGATGGATTATCTTTCAAGCACCGGTATTGAGGAAGTACATTTGCTTGGACTTACAACTGATTACTGCCTGAAGTTCAGTGCGCTGGATGCTGCCTCACTTGGATTGAGAACGTATGTGATACAAGAGGGTTGCCGTGGGATTGACCTGTCTGCAGGCGATGTTAAGCTCGCCTGGGATGAGATGCGCAAGGTGGGTATAGAAATTGTTTCCGAGGATTCACTTGGATGAGCCAGGATATTCAGACAATTGCTGCTGGACGCTTCCTGCGCTTGTTGAAGGACGGCAAATGGGAGTATGTCGATCGGGTGAATGTTCTGGATGTAGCTGTTATTGTTGCAGTGACTTCAGACCGGGAGATTGTTCTGGTAGAACAGTACCGTATTCCGGTACGCTCAAACATGATTGAGTTACCCGCTGGACTGGTGGGTGATGAGGAGGGGTTTGAAGAAGAGGGTCTGATGGATGCAGCCAACCGGGAACTTGAAGAGGAGACTGGTTACCGGGCTGCTCAAATGAAAATTTTGACCCGTGCTCCAAGCTCTGGAGGCATGACCAGTGAGCTGATCACGTTCCTGCAAGCCAGTAACCTAGTAAAGGTTGGCACAGGAGGGGGTGTCGGGGACGAGAATATCAAGGTCCATCTTGTCCCTGTTGCTCAGTTGAGAAATTGGCTTGTGCAGCGGGAAGAGGAAGGTTTTCTGATTGATCCCAAGATCTATGCAGGGCTGTTCCTGTTGCGACACGAAGACAGTGTGTAAGTCTGTCAGTTGTATCTTTAGCAGGTCCTGCCTTGTCCAGTGAATCTGAGAGTATGACTCCTCCAGAATATGACGCAATTTTACTGGTCTCATTTGGTGGGCCGGAGAGCAATGAAGATGTCATCCCTTTTTTGGAAAATATCTTGCGAGACAAGCCAGTTCCACGGGAAAGACTACTTGAGGTAGCGGAGCACTATTACCACTTTGAGGGAAAAAGCCCGATCAACGACCAGAACCGGGAATTGATTGCTGCGCTGCAAAAGGAACTTTCATCAAGAGGCCCCGATCTGCCAATTTACTGGGGTAATCGCAACTGGCATCCCTTGCTGCTCGATACACTCCAGAACATGTCACACGATGGCATCAAGCATGCCATTGCCTTTGTGACATCAGCGTTTAGCTCTTATTCCGGTTGCCGCCAATATCGCGAAAATATCGAGAATGCCAGGGAACAAGTTGGGCGAACTGCTCCGGTAGTCGACAAGATTCGCAGCTTTTATAATCACCCTGGTTTTATTAAAGCAGTGATTGAGCGTGTCCTTGATGCGATCTCCAAACTGCAACCTGATGATGGAAACAAACCGCTTAAGGTTCTCTATACAGCACATAGCATCCCAATGGTCATGGCACAGACAAGTAACTATACAAAGCAACTCCAGAAAGCTTGTGAACTTGTGAGCTTAGGGGCAGGGATACAGGACTGGGAACTGGTGTATCAGAGCCGTAGTGGGTTTCCTGCACAACCATGGCTCGAACCTGATATCTGTAATAGCATTCGGCAGTTTCACTCGGAGGGTGGAATTAAAGTCTGTGTGGTTCCGATCGGATTTTTGTCTGATCACGTAGAAATTCTTTATGACCTCGATATGGAAGCATCTGAAGTTGCTCAGGATTTGGGAATGCAAATGGTCCGCGCAAGCACGGTGGGAACACATCCTGAATTTGTTTTAGCAGTTCGTGATTTGATTGCAGAGCGTGTTCACTCTTACGAAACACGTGTAGTTGTTGGAAAATTACCCCCTTGTCCGGATGTGTGTCCTGTGGATTGCTGTCCGAGTCCGTTCAAGCGTTAGTAACCCTGAACGTTCTAGATAGTGTCTGCCAGAGAATACCGTATATAACTGGTACTAAATAACTTATCATCGTTTTTCCTTTGCGAAGATTGCCCCAAATCTGCGATAATAGAGTTAGAACGGCGCATTTGCCGCAATCTTCCCGAGGATTATGCAATGAGAGTTGTCCACAATGCACAGCTTGAGTTTGAGCAAGTCTTGATCGAGGACATCTCGATCGACCCAAAATCACGGGACGACATCCCGGCAATTCTGAAGGCTTTGCAGCTAATCTACACCGACGAGCTGAAACGACAGTAACTGTTCAAACTCCTGGATGAACATATCTCTCCCCAGGCTAGCCGCAATGTCGGCCGTCCCGGCATGGACTTACGACTCCTATGTCACATAACAGCGAAGTTCACATTTTTGCTGAAATGTGCTGCAGCACATTTCAGCAATTGCTCAACCATTACAATGTCGTGCGAGAAATGCTCGGCCACGGAACATTTGCCAGTAACTGGTACGAGCATCAGACGCTGCTGGACAATGTCTCACTGCTAACGCCGGAGTTTCTGTTGAAGGTGAACCAACTGGTGGTAGAGACCGGACACGAACTCGTCAACAGGGAGCTAGGCGAAGACTTGTGCGGGCGCTGTGATTCCTTTGTCGTCGAGACTGGGGTGCACTATCCAACAGATGTCAATCTCTTGCTGGATGCGATTCTCACCATGATTCGAGACACCGGAAGAGCCTGTGAGAAGTATGGCATTGGAGGCTGGCGCCAATCAGCGCATCACCCCAGGGAAGTGAAAAAACTGTTCAACAAGGTGCGCAATGCACGTCTGTGGAGCAAACGACCGCAACAGGTGAAGGCTTATCTTGACCGCTGCCGAGTCCTGGTCAAGTGTGCTGAGCAGTCGATTTATGAGCTGGAACAAAAGAGCGAGAAGGTGCTGCTTGAGCCGATCAAAAGGTATGTTCACCATGCGCCAAGGCAGACCCAGCAGATTGACCGACGGATCCTGCAAGGCGAGACGATTCCGCACAAAGAAAAGATGTTTTCCCTGTTCCAGGAACACCCGCGCTGGAACTCGAAGGGCAAGGCTGGGCGGTTGGTGGAGCTCGATGTGCCGGTCTGCATCATTGAGGATAAGCACCAGTTCATACTGCATCACGATATCCAGTGGCAGAACTCGGATGTGGATGTAGTGGTGTCAATGGTTACGGCCTGTCAAGCGCAGTATCCAGACTTCGGGACATGTAGTTTCGACCGTGGTTTCTACAGCTCAGCTAACCTCGACAGCTTGAATCAACTGTTGGACCTCAATGCTCTGCCCAGGAAGGGTCAACTCAACAAGTCTGACCGGGAGCGGGAACAGGAAGAGGCTTTTGCCGCCGCTCGTCAGCAGCATCCAGCGGTTGAATCGGCGATCAATAATCTTGAGCACCGCGGCTTGGACAGGGTTCGCACGTACGGCAGGGAGGGCTTCGAGCGCACAGTTGGTATGGCAGTGCTGTCCGCAAACCTGCATCGGTTAGGACAGCTCTTACGGCGCAAGGAACTCAAGTGGCTCAAATGGCTCAATCGGTTCAAACAACCCAGGCAGGTTAAACAGATACAACAAAAGCAACTTCCGCTTGCGGCCTGACTGGCTGCCTACACGCCCATTACTGCCGTATTTTTTATCCTGGCAACAACAGGGACAGGCAGATCTGTCCAAAAATCGAGTTTCTTTGCATTCTGGACTGAGAAAATGACCTGAATTTGTCTGAACTGCAAATCCGACTTAATTAACTCTCAAATACAACCGAACTGCGCTGATAAAATCACAAAATTCTGAAATCACCTGACTTCAACGGAGTGTTTTCTGGCGGCTTCTGACGATCACAGATCCCGACCGGGATACAGTTGGACCTCCAGCAGGCAACCGAACTCCTCGCTAAGCCAGTTTGGTGGGTTAGCAGGAGTACAGGCTCCGGAGAAAACATCGGATGCCATCTTCGATGCACTCAAGCAGCGCCATGCCTATGCAGTAACCGATGTACAGCGCATTATTCTTGATGTCGAGATGAATGGGACTCCAATGGGTAGACGTCTGAAGCAAACGCGTAACAGGCGATTGCAAGCGAAGGTCATTGGCACTTCTCCCATCCGCAGGATCGAAGTCGTTAAGAACGGTGAAACGGTTTATACAAAACGTCCAATGGAGGTTGGTCTTGGAAGCACATCCAGGCTGGCCGTTGGCTTTGAGTCCTCCTCTGAGCCATTGATCCGCGACAACCCTCGTGGGTATCGGCAGTGGCAAGGCTCGCTGCAAGTAGAGGGAGCGAAGCTAGCTTTCATGAACCCATTACATTTTGACAACAAGCACAAGGAATGAGCTCGTATGGATGGGGCTGAATCCAACACTATTCGCTTCAGCACAGACACTCGTGGCCAAGCCGATACGCTGATGTTGCAACTGGAGGGGGCAACACCCTCCACAACCATTTCAATCGATCTTGAACCTGCCAGTGAATGGGGCAAGTCCCCTGTTCCTGTTCGCCCTTCAGGAGACCTACCAGCCAGGAAACTACAGATTGCACTGCATCAGCTTTCTAATGGACAACTTAGAAAAGATGTTTCTGAAGCCCTTGACATGGATGCGATAACGCTGGAACTGGTCAGCCAGGACATGGCCATGGGAGCCGAAATCGACTTTACTGACATGGGAACACTGAACCACGGAGATTACTACTACGTGCGGGTCAACCAGCTTGATGGAGCCCGTGCTTTCTCCTAACCAATCTGGGTAGGCGGTGAGACTCGTCGCTAAACTAAAGTTCCAGCTTCCGTAGAACGGTTTTTCGGTGCGCAAGTTACTCAGGCAGAGGCAGTTGCGGCCTTGGCGGGCAGCCTCGCAGAGGTCGCTCTACTGGGTAGGATGTCGCGCTGGCGCAGCTGCAGGAGCTCGAACACGCGACGCTGCAAGCGGCTCGGTTCGGTTAGCAGCCGGACTTCGGGGTGTTCGGACTCGCCCGGCAGCTGGAAGCGCACGCGGTTGCGCTGCAGGGTGCCCAGTTCCCCCAGCAGGCCGCGGAAGTCCCACACAGTGTCGCCCTCGGCGGTCTGCCGGGTCCGGCGCTTGGCTTCGGTGGCGGGCGTGTGCCGGGCCGGGGCCACGGGCGTGTCCCGCCGCCGCTCGGCCGCGGCGCGGTCCTGCTCCTCGTACAGCAGCGGCGCCAGCTTCTGCCGCAGGTGCCATTCCAGGTGGTAGGCCAGCAGGCACACCAGCGTGTGCGCCCGCACGCGGTCCGGATCCCGCACGTAGAACGGGCGCAGTTCCAGGTCCACGGTCTTGAGATGCCGGAAGGCCCGCTCGACCGCGGCCAGGCTCTTGTAAGCGCGCACCACCCCGGCGTCGTCCAGTTGCTCGGGCGGCACCTGCGCCCGGATCACGTACAGGCCGTCCAGGGCGGCCTCGGCGGCCACCTTGGCGCTGTCACGCTGCCAGCTCAGGCCCCCTTCCCCGAGCTCGACCTGGAAATGCTTGCGCATCTTGTACTGCCCGAGCGCCGTGTGCACGCGTAGCTTCAGCGCGTCCCCGCACAACGGGCTGGAGCGGCGCTGGGCGGCCTGGCGGATCTCCACCAGGGCCGCCTCGGTGGCCTGCAGCAGGGCCTCGCGGCGCTGGCCCCGCTGGCGCCGCAGGCGCGGGTTGCGGCATACCAGCAGCCGCTCGCCGGGGTAGTCCGGGCTCTCGATCCGCGCCAGCTGCCAGTCCCCGACCTGCTCGGGATCGAAACGCCGCTCGCGCAGCAGCCGGCGGATCGCCGGCGCCCGCAGGGCGGAGATCCAGCCGAGCTCCTCGTGGGGGGCCAGGTCCTCGCGGATGCGCGCCGCGGTAAGCATGCCGCGATCGCCAACCAGCACCACGCGGCTGAGCCCGAAGCGCCGCCGCAGCTTGTCGACCTGGGCGGGCACGGTGGCGGGGTCGGCGGTGTTGCCGGCGCACACCTCGGCGGAAACCGGGCGGCCCGCGGCGTCGCACAGCAGGCCGACGAGGATCTGGCGGCTGCCACGCTTGCCGTCGCGGGAGTAGCCGCGGCGGGCCAACTCGCAGTGCTCGCCGGTGTACCAGACGGAGGTCAGGTCGTACAGCGCGAGGCAGCCGTCCTGCAGGTGGCGGCGGGCCAGTTTGGCCTCGATGGCGGGCTGGCGGCGGGCCAACCAGTCGAGGGTGTCGTAGAGCTGCTGCTCGGAGACGGGACCCAGGCCGAGGGCCTCGTTGAGGGCGGCGAACTCGGCGTCGGGGGCGAGCTTGCGGGCGGTGGCGAGGCGCGAGGCGGGTAGCAGCAGGCGCATCAGCACGAGGGCCAGGGCGAGGTCGCGGGAGCGGCTGGGGCGGACGTGCAGCAGACCGGGCAGGCCGAGCTGGCGGGCGCCGCCGAGCAGGGCGGCGACATGGCCGCAGGGGCGCGAGTCGAGGATGCGGACGGCGGGGGAGCCGGGGCCGACGACGGTGCCGCCGCGGAGCAGCAGGGCGATGGCATCAACCAGCGGCTGGGGGAGCTTGGAGAGGTTGGCGTGGGTGACCTTGCGGATCTTGCCGTGGTCCCAGTGGGAGGAGCGGAGCAGGACGGCAGGGGGCGAGTTGCGGTTGGGGACGCGCTCGATGTACATGGGTATGATTATGGCACACGGAGGGAAACAATGTCAAGCACAAATGTATTGCAACTCGCATCAGTAGGCACGGAAGCCGTGCGGCAGCCCGGGCCATGGAGGGATTATCACATGGGTATGAAAATCCCATGGGTTCTCCCCTTGGCCTAGTGCAACCGATTGAAATTCAAGGCCTTACGGCGAAAATCGACAGAAATTCCGTCTGGAACTTTGGGCTAAATGTGCAGGTGTCTGTGGAACAACCTTGTACTCATTGACGATTTACGGATTCTGTATTCATTGGGACTGACCGCCTTGTAAGCCGGTTTCTGTTCCTGTCAAATGACAGGCAGCAGTCATTCATCTAGAACGCTTGTTGCCAAGCGTCTCAAGCAACCTACCCGGAACTCAAACGCAGCGGACCACCACATTGCTCCCTATTTGGTCTTGCTCCACATGGGGTTTACCCTGCCACCATGATTGCCCACAGCGCGGTGCGCTCTTACCGCACCATTTCACCCTTACCACGAACAGATGTCCGTGGCGGTTTGTTTTCTGTGGCACTTTCCATAGATGTTTCCTCGCGAAAACACCCTCCGGCCGTTAACCGGCACGTTGTCCTGTGGAGACCGGACTTTCCTCTCCACCTGAAGGTGCAGCGACTGCCCGGACGGCCAGTCCCACTTCCGAGTATAAGCTCTGCGTTGCTTTGCAGTTTGAAATCTATGCCAGCAGTGGGTTGATCACATGTGCTTGTTCAACGCCTGTCAACTTTGCATCAAGCCCCTGATGCCTGTAGGTAAACCGTTCATGATCAATGCCAAACAGGTGCATGAGGGTTGCCTGGTAATCACGGATATGTACCGGATCCTTGACAATGTTGTAGGAGAACTCGTCGGTCTCTCCATAAACTGTTCCGCCCTTGACCCCTCCACCGGCCATCCACAGGCTGTAGCAGCGTGGATGGTGATCACGTCCATAGTTCGTTCGAGTCAACTCTCCCTGAGAGTAGATGGTTCTTCCAAACTCACCTCCCCAAATGATGAGGGTGTCTTCGAAGAGTCCGCGATCCTTGAGATCCTGGATCAGTGCCCAGCTGGATCTGTCCACGTCACGGGCTTGGGCAGGCAAGACTTCTGGTGCATTACTGTGGACATCCCAGCCACGGTGATAGATCTGCACAAAGCGGACACCACGCTCGACCAGACGTCTTGCCATCAGGGCAGCGTTCTGGAACTTGCCCGGTTCGCGTGCTTCCTCCCCCCAGCGCTTCCAGGTGCTTTCTGGCTCGGAAGAAAGGTCACTCATCTCCGGGACTGATGTCTGCATCCGGAAGGCCATTTCATACTGCTCGATCCGTGCAAGAGTGTCAGGATCGCCTATGCGTTCATGCTGCATCTGGTTCAGTTCGACCAGTCCATCCAGCATGTTGCGGCGTACCTGCGAGGTGATGCCGTCAGGATTGTTCACATAAAGCACAGGGTCAGCACCAGATCGCAATCCCACACCGGCGTACTCTGCAGAAAGAAACCCAGAACTCCAGAGCTTGGCCGAGATGGCCTGCTGTCCTGATTTGGGGTGGCTTTTTTCTGCATTCATCACCACAAAGGTAGGCAGGTCCTTGTTCATGCTCCCCAGTCCATAGGCGAGCCAGGAGCCTATGCAAGGTCTGCCAGCTACTTCACGTCCTGTCTGGATGAAAGTAATTGCCGGTTCATGGTTGATGGCATCAGTATTCATAGACCGGATGATGCAAAGATCGTCCACCATGCTGGCTGTATGAGGGAGTATTTCGGAAATCCAGGCACCACTCTGCCCATGTTGGTTGAATTTGAACACTGATGGTGCAATTGGAAAACGTGATTGCCCCGAGGTCATCGTAGTCAGCCGCTGGCCCTTGCGGATCGACTCCGGCAGGTCCTTGTCGTACCAGTCCTTCATGGTTGGCTTGTAGTCCAGTAAATCCATTTGGGGTGGTGCACCCATCATGTGGAGATAGATGCAACGCTTTGCACGTGGTGCAAAGTGGGGCAGGGAGGGCAGCCCGCCACTTTGTTCCGGGTCAGCTATGGCACCCGGTGCATTCTCTGCCAGCAAGCCGGCAAGGGCCAGCCCACCAATACCTTTGGCATTCCGAGCAAAGAATTGTCTGCGCGTTTCGGTCCGGATTGCTTGTTCTACTGGATTCATGTTCAATCTCCGAGATGCCAATACTTTATTTGTTCAATGCTTCGTCGAGGTTCATCAGTTGATTCGCCAGCATGGTCCAGGCCGCCAACTCAGACTGGGGCAGGGATTCATCAACAGGGAACTCCCCCGCTGCCAACAACCTCTTTGCATCTTCCTGCCGGGAAGAATAATGCTGCAGGAACTTCTGGAAGCTTTGCTCTGCAACCTGCTGTTCCTTCATGTTGAATTCTCTCGACAACAGCCGTATAGTCATCAAGCCGAGCCGATCTGTGAAGTCCTCATCTGCCTGCTTCATGACGGATTGAGCCAGAAAGCGTGAGGCCTCCACGAACTGCTTGTCATTCATGGTCACCAGCGCCTGGAGTGGTGTGTTTGTTCGTTCACGATAAACGGTGGCATGTTCACGGGTCGGGGCATTGAAAATCTGCATCGAAGCAGGAGGTGCAGCTCTTTTCCAGAAGGTGTAAAGGCTTCGCCGGTAGAGCTTGTCTCCGCTATCCTGCTTGTAGCTCCGGGTGTTGCTCCCAGGCATTGCAACGGTCTCCCAGACCCCTTCGGGCTGGTAGGGCTTGACGCTTGGCCCACCGATTTTTTGTACCAGAATTCCACTGGCAGCCAAGCCGTAGTCTCTTAACGTCTCTGCGTCCATGCGGAAGCGTGGTCCACGAGACATGAGGCGGTTCCCGGGATCTGCCTGGATTTTAGCTGGATCTGTCTCCGCTGCTTGAAGATATGTGGATGAAGTCAGGATCGTCCGTAGCAATTGTTTGACATCCCACCCTGATTCCCTGAACTCGACTGCCAGCCAGTCCAGCAACTCGGGATGTGAAGGCATCTCACCCTGGGCACCAAAGTCATCGGTCGTACGGACCAGCCCTGTTCCGAATACTTGTTGCCAGAAGCGGTTAACCGTGACACGGGTAGTCAGAGGGTTTGATTTATCAATGATCCAACGGGCCAGTTTCATGCGGTTGTGGAGTCCGGTGTCATCTTCCAGTGAGGGTAGGAAGCTGGGAGTTGCTGCTGGGACTTTTTCCCTGCGTTGGTCGTACATGCCTCGGGAGAGGATATGAGCAACAGCTTCGCTTCCTTCCTGTTCCTGCATGACATGCGTAACGGCTCCACGACGACGGATCTCTCGCACTTCACGCTCAGCTTTTCGAATTTCTGCCTGATCCTTCTGATAGGACTTATCGTGCAAGTTCAGATAGTGAAGACTCACTACTTGTCTTTCTGCACTGGTTAGTTCTTCAGGATTCTTGTCCCGAATTTCTGAGAGCCGTGGCCACTCCGCAATGACTCTGGACTCTTCCAGACTCAGTTCCCGGCTATAGAGGCGAAAATCAGCAATGCCTCCACCGTTATAGTCATGAATCCTGGTTTCATCATCATTGTTGTAAAAGCCTCGTCCCAGTCGTACCGGCTGATCGCTGAGAACCGGGCCATCCAGCTTTTCGAAGTACTCACTGCCTTGAAAAGGCATACGCTGGCCGTCGTAGTAGAAGTTCAGACCTGCCCGTTCACCACTGCCGTCATAAGTAACCGTGATATGGCGCCATGTGCCAGGCTCCAGTTGGTAAGTATTGTTGGGACGAATATCAATGCTGCTTGTTTCATCACCATTCACTGCTGTCATCGTGAAACCGATTTGCCGTCCGCTCATAGTGAGATTCCAGCCCCTCAACTTGTCATCAAGGTCTGTCTGGCTGGCAACAACGTAAGTGCCTGCTCCCTTGGGGTGATAGACCCACAATGCGATCGAAAATGGAGTATTCGTATCGATCTTTGATGCCGGTAGTTCCATGTAGGCCTCTTCGCCAAACTGCAGGGCACGCATGTTCTCGGCAGGCCCTTCCATTTCAACGACCCCTTCAGCCAGTTCCTGCGCATTGCGGAGCATCTGGTCTGTATCAGCCAAAACCTGTTCCTCACCAGGGCGTAATGGACTTTCCAAATTTCCGTAGGAGTGCTTGTTGAACCATTCCTCGAATCCCGTGCCAGGGTTCTTGACAGATTGCAGGAGCTTTTCACGTGTGTCCAGAACAGATCTTCTGAGAGTTTCCAGACTCTCCCTGTCTTCAGGTTGCGGCACGATGATGATTGGTGGAGTGTCGGAAATGTTGCCATCCATCACGTACTGAGTCGTGTTCCGGAAATAGGCCGTCATGGCATAGAAATCGCGTTGCGTGATCGGGTCAAACTTATGGTCGTGGCATGTGGCGCAACCTACAGTCAGGCCCAGGAATACAGTTCCCGTCGTATCGGCACGATCCTTGGCGTATATCACTTCATACTCTTCAGGAATCACTCCACCTTCATTCGTAGTGGCATTGCAACGATAAAAGCCTGTAGCAATCATTTGCTCCATGCTGGGCTCAGGAAGCAGGTCACCTGCAATTTGTTCCAGTGTGAACTGGTCAAAGGGGAGGTTGGCGTTGAAAGCGTTTATGACCCAGTCCCTGTAAGGCCACATTTCACGGTAATTATCGATATGAATGCCATGCGTGTCGGCGTAGCGTGCTGCATCCAGCCAGTAGCGGGCCCTGTGCTCACCATAGGTTTCGGATGCAAAGAGACGATCCAGATAACGACCATATGCACCAGCTTCCTTGTCTTCCAGAAATTCCCTGAGTTTCTCGGGAGCAGGAGGTAAGCCAGTTACATCCAGAGCTGCGCGGCGGGCCAAGGTATTGCGGTCTGCAGCTGGTGCCGGTGTAAGGTTTGCCGCTTCAAGGCGAGAGAGAACGAAATGGTCGATTGAATTGCTGATCCAGTCTTCGTTATTCACTGCAGGCAATGCAGGTCTTTTGGGGATTTCGAATGCCCAGTGTCCTGTCCATTCTGCACCTTGGTCAATCCATTCACGGATGCGGTCAATGTCTTCGGGCTGCAATTCCTTATGAGAGTATTTCGGTGGCATGCGCAAGGCATCGTTCGCATGTGAGATGCGCTGGAACAGCAAGCTTTTTTCAGGGTCACCCGGAACAATAGGAGTTCCGGTCTGCCGATTGCCGAATAGCCCCTCCTTGCGGTCCAGTCGCAGTTCAGCCAGCCTGGTTGCCGGGTCAGGCCCATGACACTGGAAGCAATTGTCAGAAAGAAGAGGTCGAACTTCGCTCTGGAAATCGATTTTTGCAGCGTTCAAAGGCTGCATTCCCGCAACTGCAATCCAGAACAGAACATGTATCAGGGACTTGAAGCTAGGAAAGCTCATTGCAGCCACATTATATAACGGCTTGACCCCTGTTATTCTTAGAGGCTTGGCAGGGAACAGCCGATCTCTTCCCTATGAAGGGAGCACTAATTGTAAATCCAGCACTGAAACCAGACCCATATTTTAGAGTCTCATTATTGAACACTTTTGAAATCAATGAGACACAAGAATTTACTGATATGTTTTATAAACATGACACGGTTTGTAGGATTCGAAGAAGAACGTGATGCCTCCTGGACATACCGGATCAAGCACGAACATCCGACAGGGTAGGACATCTTTGTGATTGCAAGCTGCAGCAAGGCTGTGAAATTCGCAGGGAATTTCTTCTTGAACTGAAGTGCGATGCCACGCCACATAACTCCGACACAATTCGCTGTATCGACCAGAACCTCGGCGTTTGAGTTGAAAATTACTCCTGTCCTGTGTTCGAACAATGCCAGCTAGCCCGTATCGCTCACCAAGTCTAGGCAGCCTCGGATTTTGGCGTCACGGGCCCGGGCAATGGGCTGTTGGAAGCGGGCCTGCAACTGATTTCCCGGCCCTGGCGTTCAGGAGTCCCCTCGCGTAGCCATATCTGCGTCAACCGGGACCGGTTCCGGGGCACTCTGCCCGTCCTGCTCGGCGAATTGGCGCAGGGTGAACACACCTCCCGCTGGCCGCCGCCGGGCCCTGCTGCGCCACCTCTTCGCCGGCTGGCTCCCGGGCTCCCGTTGGTCGCCCTCCAGCCCCTCCAGCCCTCTCTAGAGCAGCCGCACCTACCGCACACCGAAGTGTCCACGAAACCGTAGCCACCTCATCCCGCCAGTTCCGCTATCGCACGCACAGCTCGTGGAGCCGCAAGCGGCGCGTGATCGGCAAGGCCGAGCACCTGCGGCAGGTTGCCAATCCGCGCTAACCAACTGCGCCTGTACCTGTCAACCTTTGCCTATGTGCTGATGAACACCGTGCGGGAGGTGGGCATGGCCGGCCGGCCATGGCCAAGGCGCAATGCTCCACCATCCGCCTCAAGCTGTTCAAGATCGCCGCCGTGATCCGCATCACCACGCGCAAGGTGTGGCTGTCGCTTTCCTCCGTCCACCCCTTCCAGCACCTCTATGCGACCGCGCTGCGCAATCTGCGGGCCCCCCTGTATCTTGTTTGAAGGCTTCTTCGTAAGGGTAGCTGGTTTGATGGACCTGATCTGAAACAGAGGCCGGGGAGGGGTTGCAACATCCTCCCCCCCGCATGCGCCGCCGCTGGCGTGCTGAACCGGCTCTGTCCGCTGATCGTCGGCTTGCCGCCGGCGTTGCCCCGGTGCGTCTCCGCATCCGCTCCCGGGCCCCGTTCCGGCCGGCCCGGAGCAGGCGGCTTCCCCACGGATGCCTTGTACGCCCCGCATCCCATGCATCCGCGCGGTTTCCGGTCCTTCCTGCAGGACTCCAGTCGCCAATTCGCGCCGATTCGCGTCTTGGCTACGATTGGTGAGATATGCGGGCTAGCGAACATTAAAAAGAGTCTTGATATTGACACGGTCCGGCCCAACATTAAATGAACGTGCAGGTATTGATCCTAAGGGCTAGCTGGATGTGAAGGCAGACAATAGATAAAAGCTTGCATTGCATGTCACCAGTAGACATCCTTGCCCCAGATAGAACATGTTTTATCCTTCAGCCACGCAATTTAAAAATTTAAAAGATGCACCTCAATCGCTAAAATCGAATCCGACTATGCTTTTTCGGATCACTATTTTTGTAACTATGCTGATGTTGGGTGCCTGCAGTCGCTCCGCACCGCCTGCAGGAGATGCATTTGAAGTTGCTGCTGAACTTGAGTTGACACTCTGGGCTAGTGAACCCATGTTGGTCAATCCAACCAACTTCGATATTGATGAGCGTGGTCGGATCTGGCTGATCGAGTCTGTCAACTATCGCAGTGACCTGTGGAGTAGGCCTAAAAATGACCCTCAAGGGGATCGCATCGTGATCCTGGAAGATACAAACGGAGACGGCCAGGCTGACTCCAGAAAGATTTTCGACCAGCATGCTGAAATGCTGGCACCTCTGGGAATATCCGTCTTGGGAAACCAGGTGATTGTCTCCCAATCACCGGACATCATTGTCTATACCAAGAATGACGATGATCAAATTGTTCAGAAGGAAGTCTTGCTGACTGGATGGCGCGGGGTTGACCACGATCATGGTTTGCACGTTGTGCTCTTCGGGCATGACGGCCGCTATTACTTTAATTCAGGAGATCAGGGCTTCGATACAACGGATCGTTCCGGGAATCATTTGAGCAGCAGCAGGGAAGGCCCCTTCTATGCCGCAACTGTACAGACCATGAATCCCGACGGCACGGACCTGCGTGTGCTTTCCCACAACGCCAGGAATCCGTATGAGATTGCACTTGATTCGTTCGGCTCCATCTGGCAGACGGATAACGATGATGACGGCAACCGTTGGACACGTCTTCTGTATGTTGCTGAAGGATCTAATTTCGGCTACTGGGGGCCAAGTGGACGAAGGTGGCGTGAGGACAAGGGTTCACACTTCCACGAAGAGCGTCCTGGAACAATGCCTTACATCGCACGGACGGGTCCGGGTTCACCTGCCGGACTTACTATTTATGAAGGCAAGCTGCTGCCGGAAAAGTATCACAACGCATTACTACATGCCGAACCCGGTAAACGTCTGATCCAGGCATTCATGGTGCATCCTGACGGGGCAGGGTATGCCATGGATTCCGAGATGACTGTGGCATCAACGGATGCGAATTTCAGGCCAAGTGACGTTGCAGTTGCTCCGGACGGTTCGGTTTTCGTTGCAGACTGGCAGGATCCCGGTGTCGGCGGTCATAACATGCAGGATATTACTCAAGGACGCATTCTCCGTCTGGCACCAAAGGGGCACAAGACCCAGGTAATGGATCTGGACCTGGCGAGCGATGCAGGACTTCTAACTGCATTTGGATCCCCGAATCAAGCTACTCGGTTCCTGGCATGCCAGACCTTGCAGGGCCATAATCAAGATAGTAAGCGGGAGATGCTGCTGGCAGCCTGGCGCGGACCTGATGAGGTCTTGCGTGCTAGGGCTCTCTGGCTGCTTCCGGGACTGGGAGGAGCAGGAGAGGATGCTCTCAAGGATGCAATCAAATCCCCGGATCCTAAATTCCGCATTCTTGGCCTGCGAGTAGCCAGGCAATACCAGCTGGGCTTGCTTGCGCATCTTGGCCATCTAGCTGCTGATTCCTCACCTCAGGTACGACGCGAAGTGGCGTTGATGATGAAAGACTTCACAGCTGAGGATAAGCTCGACATCTTGCTGGCACTGGCCTCTGGCTACGATGGCCAGGATCGCTGGTATCTGGAAGCACTCCGATTAGCAGCAACAGGAGCGGAAGACCCCTTCTTCCAGGCGCTCCGGAAGAAACACCCAGAGTGGGACTCGAAAATAGCGGATATCTACTGGGTATTACAGGCATCGACTTCCCGAACTTTTTTGCAGAAAATTATTGAGGATCAATCAAACCCACTGGAACAAAGAATGGAAGCTTTAGATGCTCTGGCGTGGCAGGCATCAAGCGACATTGCGATTACAGTAGCCGGATTGGTTGGCAACAGCAGTGAAAATGCAGAGTTGCGCAACAAAGGTCTTTATTTCCTTGGCAAGCAGTTGTTCAGTGAATGGCATTCAAACCGGGATAACCCGCGTTTAATGTCTGCAGTTGGCCGGGGACTGCAGGATTCGGAAACCCGTTCTGAAGCATTGAAGTTGGTGGAACTTGTAGCTGATGAGGCCTTCGCCCCGCAACTCATAAGACTTGCTCGTAGTGATGGTCTGCCTGAAGAGGACAAAGTAGCTGCTTTTAGATCACTGGGACTCGTGGGTGGCAAACAGGCTCAGAAACTGATGCTCGAAAAGGCCATTGAGGGTTCTTCGACACTACGGATTGCAGCAATCGAAAGCCTGGGCAACCTGCATCCGGAAGATCTTGAGAAAGTTCTCCATGACATCGTGATGTCAGATTCAGGGAATGAAATACGCAGTGCAGCACTGCGGGTGCTTGGCCGTCATCCGCAAGGACTGAATCTTATTCTGGATATGGAAGAGTCCCATGCATTACCGGCTGAATTACGAACCGTTGCAACGACCCTTGTTAACACATCCCGTGATCAGGTAATCCGGGAAAGAGCCGCAACAGTCCTGCCACCTCCGCAGAACAAGAATAATCGCCAGGTGATCCGCGTACGTGAGATCGTCGAGTCCATCGGGAATGTTGAACGTGGTCGGAATGTATTCCAGCAACAGGATGGAGCCAGTTGTGCAAAGTGCCATTCACTGGAGGCCGGGGAGGAGATTGTGGGCCCAAATCTTGCCACAATCGCTTCAAAATACGGCAAGGAAGGAATGCTGCATGCCATTTTGCACCCCAGTGAAGGCATTGCCCCCGAGTATGCTTCATGGATACTGGACACGACTTCCAATGGGTTGCTGACGGGGGTACTGGTAGAGGACACCGCCGACAGGGTCATCGTCCGGACGGAAGCCGCCGATGAAATCCAGCTGGCTCCTTCAGACATCCTTGAGAGATGGCAGAGCAACCTGTCCATCATGCCGGAAGACCTTGTAAACGCTATGTCGAAGCAGGAACTCATTGACCTGCTGGAATTTCTTGCGACACTGCAAGAAAACCAAACTGGTATCAGCTGATCAGGCTAATGCCGGACAATTGGAAAGACCACTCCTGTTTATTCCTGCAAGCCTGACGACTGGCCTATGCAAGGCAGACAAGGAACCTCCCTGGATCAATGACCTTGATAAGACAGTTGGGCGAATGGGTCGCAGCTTTGGCCGCGGTTCTTGGTCCGTGGGGAGTTTTTTGGGTAGCCCTTGCAGATAATGCCCTAGTTCCAATGCCACAGGGTGTGGATGCCCTGCTGCTGGCTCAGTCGATTGCAAAACCCGAGATCGCTCTGTTAGCTGCCGGCATGGGGGTACTGGGTTCCCTGGTAGGCAGCATCGTTTTGTATTTCATTGCGGGTAGCATCGGCAACGCCATGCTCAGCAAGGCACTTTCTCCTGAAGGGATCATCAAGATAAGCAAGTTGATTCAGCGCTGGAGTGCTCTGCTGCTAATTCCAGTAGCAATGATTCCCTTACCGATGCCCATGAAACCGATTGTGATTACAGCCGGTATCTTCCGCATGCCACTGCTTGAATTCAGTCTGGCTATTCTTTTCGCAAGGGCCGTGCGCTATTTCGGGCTTGTGTTACTGGCATTGCGTTATGGGGAACAAACTTTGGGTCTTGCCATGAACAATCTGCCGATAGCAATTGGAGCTTGTGCGCTTCTGCTAGTCCTTTACTTCGCACTTCAGTTTTTTATTGCCAACTGGTTGAATCGCAGTGCTTGATCCAGCAAGTACTCTAAGGATTGGGCGGTAGCCGGGACATTCCCATGGGGATTGCAAAGATGGATGATGAGAGTGGCTTGTTTATCTCATAACTGCTTGCAAACAGGGAAAACACCCTTTCTCCATCACGTTCGCGACGTATAACCCAGGGCAGCATGGTCTGGCCCAAAGGTCGGTACCTGCCAAAGATCGATTTCTCTTCAAAAGGGATGCGGGATTTTGGATCGCGTCGGAGGTATAGCTGCTGGACTGGTAATCCGTCGGACTTGCGAATAAACAGGGTGATGGCTTCTCCTTCGATATCAGTAATATCCACAGCCTCGCAGGGAACATTGTCGACAATCTCCGTGCCCTTGTAGTAGTAATACAGTCCATCTTCATTTCTGCGGTATCGCATGAAGTAGAAAATATCTCGACGGATTGCCAGACGGTAACGTTGCATCGTCTCCTCATCCTGTGGCGCAACTCCCCGATAGGTCACTTCATAGCCTTTGCCATTGAGAAACAATGCGTAATAGTCACCTTTGTCTGTGTAAACTTCCCTGCGACTGAGCGGCAACCAGTCACTGGAAGGATCGGGCTGCATCTCATGGAAGCGGTCATAGATCGTGATCCGGGCTTGACCTCTCACTTGGCGGTTGTAGAAGGAATAGGCACGTCCCGCACGGACCTGGGTCTGAATGTCGAGAAAGTGCTGTCCACCAATCGTCTCAAATGTGTCCTGCACGAGGCGTTGCCCTTTCTCTTGGCGTGTTTCGGCCTGAAGACTGGTGGTACTGCCTCCCAGTATCGTGCAAGTTGCAGTGAATTGCCGACGTGTTATTCCTGATCCTGTCTGTTTCATGGTCCTGTTTCCCATTGTCGCTGAGCAATGCTCTTTATGATGCATTTAAACTAGTCTGCTGCTAATAGAATATGTCTCCGTTACCGGATCCGAAGACTGAACTGCAGATTCAGGCTGCACTGGAATACCTGGAGCAGGTCTTGCCACAATCAGCTTGCTTGAAAATCGTGCAATTGATTGATAAGTTGCCCGAGCCTGTCAGTGCGTTGCAACGGCTGGAGAAGTTTTACAGCCAACTGCCCTGGGAGCTTGGGTCGAAAGATACCGACGGTAAATTTATCTATGCTGCCCTGACTGTTTTTGCCAACAGCCATTATTTATCCAATGTGATCATGAACAGTCCCGAACTTTTGCATTGGGCACTGGTATCAAAAAACATCGAGATGCCGATTCAGCACAATGACTTGCGCAGGGATCTTGGTTCGTTTTCAGCGAAGTACAGCGACCAGGATGTCGCCCAGCGAATTGCAATATTCAAGCACAAGTACATGCTGCTTATAGCCATGCAGGATTTACTTGGTTTCGCCCCACTGGCTGATATTGCACGGGGACTTTCGATTCTTGCCGATGTCGTCATCCAAGGAGCGATGGAGTATATCTACCAGCAACTGGTACTCCGGTTCGGCAGACCACTTTGTAACACCGATGATGGCCAAATCATGTGTGAATTTGTTGTTCTGGCACTTGGCAAGCTGGGTGCAAGTGAACTGAACTACAGTTCCGACATTGACCTGATGTATCTCTATTCAGGCAGTGGCAAGACCACTGGGTCTGTGACTACGACGAATCAGGACTTCTTCCTGCAACTCTCAACTCGACTCACAAATCTGATGTCAACGATGACCCCGGAGGGGTTCAGCTATCGTGTTGACCTGCGTCTTCGGCCAGATGGATCTGCCGGGGAACTGGTAGTTCCATTGTCATCTGCTGCCCGGTACTACAACAAACGAGCCAGGGACTGGGAACTACAGATGCTGCTGAAAGCCCGCCCTGCAGCAGGCAACTTGCGTCTTGGCAATCACTTCCTCAACCTGCTCACTCCCAGGATCTATAGCACAACAACTGACTTTTCACAAATAGAAAGGCTGGCGGAAACGCGGGATCGGATCCAGCAAAACCGCAAGAGAAGTGGGCAGGGTGTGGTTGACGTGAAACTGGACCCGGGAGGGATCCGTGATATCGAGTTCCTGGTGCAGTGTCTGCAAAGACTATACGGAGGGAAGGATTCGTTCTTGCGTAGTGGTGGAACGATGCATGCCTTACATCGGTTGCGGGAGAAAGGCTACCTGGGCTCTTCGGATTGCAACGCCTTGTTCATGGCGTACACCTTACTGCGAACGATCGAGCACCGACTCCAGATGTTGGACAACAGGCAGACCCACGAATTGCCGAAGAATGAGAAAGGTTTGCTAATACTCTGTCGCCAACTCGGGCTTGAATCAGAATCCAGTCCGGGACAGACACTGGAGACGAAAATCAACAACCACTACAGGCAGGTCAGGAGTATTTACGACCGCGTGATTCACAGTCAGCGTCCTACCAAAAGCATGGTTGTGCAGAGGGGAATGTCTTCTGCGCATACCAACGAACCCGAGTCTGAAGAAGAACAGAAAAACAGAGTGAAAGCACTGGACACAGATGCATCGTGGCACAGGCATTTGCCCCATCTGGAACGAATCTCCCCACAGCTGGCCAATTCCTTCCGTGCGCTCAAACTGCGCTGGGGGAACCGGATGCTGGAGCATTTCCTGAACAATATTGTTTCCATGCCCGAGATCATCAAGCTTCTTGATGCAAAACCGAAGCTTGTTGGATATGTTGGGGAACTCCTTGAATACAGCCCTCACTTTTCCGGTTCATTGCTGCGTTTTTCCGAAGACCTCAAAGTTCTCACTGCTATTGAGGAACAGTCCCGGGAAAAGAATAAGGGTGGCAACCCTGCACCTCTTGAAATGGATAATGCTCTGAAGCAAACCATAAAGGATGGTCAGGATTCCAAGTCAGCTGTTTCGGCCATGAGGCGTTTGTTCCGCAAACAGATGTTCCTGATCCAGTCCCGTAGCATTTGCTTGAGTGAGGATGTCTTCGACACGTTGGTTGCGACCAGCAGGCTTGCAGAGTGGATCCTGCAGGTTACTCACGCACTGGCTCTGAAAGAAGCCGTGAAGCAAGCCGGTGAAGAGTTAGCGATTTCCTCTGCAGTCCGTATAATTGCCCTTGGCCGACTTGGCACGCGGGAATTCGATCTGGGTTCAGATGCAGATGTCGTTTTTGTCATTCCGGATTCTGAAGCCGAACGACGTCAGTTATGGGCCCAGGTTGCCAATCGTATAGTGGACATCATTGCAAGCTATACGGCTGACGGCCAGATGTTCAGCCTTGACACTCGTTTACGCCCACTGGGACGTGATGGTGAACTGGTGCAGACTGAGTCACAATATCTAACCTATTTCTCAGAAAAAGCCGAAACCTGGGAAGCGCTCAGCTACATGAAGTCACGTACGGTCGCAGGTGATGCTGAGGCCGGTTCAGAGTTCCTGGCCAAACTTCAGAAGATCCTTTGGCGTCGCTTTGCAAAAAGTGATGATCTTGCCCCATTGCTGTTTGATATGCGGATGCGCCTTGAATCTGAACAAGGCAAGGTTCAGCCGCTCAAATCCGGAGAAGGCGGGTACTACGACATCGATTTCCTCCTGATGTACTGGAGGCTATTGCACGCTGAATCGTTCTACGAATCCCTGAACACTCCGCAGCGGATCGAGATCATTCGCGAAACTGATCCTGCACTCGGGGAACAGCTTGATGTATTGAAAGCAGCAGCTACTTTTTTGCGTGCTCTCGACCATGCGGTGCGTATTCAGAAAGGTACTTCATCCCATGCCATGCCCACAGCACTTTGGCAACAGGAAATGATTGCAGGGCTTGTCAAACGCTGGAGTCCGTATACCAACAAATCTGATCACATGGGCACTTTGCTTGCGGAAACATGTTCTGCTGTGCGTGAAATATTCTGGAGCACGTTCAAGCAAGGCAAGTAATTGCAGATTTGCAAGCATCGTCCCTGAAGCGGGGATGGAGTTCATTCAGGTTTCTCATCTGGATAAAGTCTGTGTACAATATCGAATGTAATGAAAACTTTGCTTTGCCTTGCAATTTCTTTATTTCTATTGACTGCTTCGGGTCTGTCAGACAGTCACGACTGGGTTGATTTGTGGGATGGCTCCACCTTCGACGGCTGGAAGATCACTACGGAAAACCAGTCAACTTTCCAGATCAAGGACGGCATGATTATTGCCCAGGGGCCTCGCGCCCATCTTTATTACGCTGGCAGTGTTGGTAATGCCGATTTCACGGATTTCGAACTCAAGATTGACGTCAATGCCAAGAATAACTCCAATGGCGGCATTTACTTCCATACAATGTACCAGGAAACTGGCTGGCCTGATCTGGGGTTTGAAGTACAGGTCAACAATACCTTCAATCGTGATCCTCGCAAGACAGGAAGTCTATACGGAGTACTAGATAACCTGGTGCCACCTGCGGAAGACGATACCTGGTTCACCGAGCATATTGTTGTGCGAGGCAACAACGTCAAGATTTACGTGGATGGACATCTGATCACGGAATGGATCCAGCCGGAAGGCTGGGAAGGCCTGAAGCCCTTGCCAAACGGACGGGGCATGAACTTTCCTGGCAGGAAGCTGAGCCATGGAACATTTGCCCTGCAGGGGCATGATCCAGGCAGTGTTGTGATGTACAAGAACATCCGCCTCAGGATCCTGGAATAGCATGAACTGCTGGCAGGCCAGCGATCGGCAAGTGAACCGGTGGAGTTTGCACAGCAAGTTAAAACAGCGGTTGACATAGTAAATGTCATCGGTGGGCATGTACGGCTGCGCAAGCAAGGGCAGCGCTACATAGGGCTCTGTCCTTTTCACGAAGAGAAAACTCCTTCTTTCTCGGTTCATGCCGGATTCCAGATTTACAAGTGCTTCGGCTGTGGCAAAACAGGAGATGCATTCAGTTTTCTGATGGATTTTCAGGGGCTCAGCTTTTTTGAAGCCCTCAAGACACTGGCTGAACAGGTGGGCATGGAAATGCCCAGACAGGCAGGAAAGACAGGTTCCCAAACAGATGCAGGGAAGCGTGAAACTCTGCATTACATCCATGAGATCGCCCAAAAGTTTTTTGTGAACCAGTTGATGTCCTGGAAAGGACACAAAGCACGACAGTATTTTGAATCCCGGGGGCTCTCAAAGCAAGATATTGCTGATTTTGGCATCGGTTATGCTGCGAGTGGCAACATCCTGCTGAATCATTTCCTGGCGCAAGGGCTCAAGCAGAGTGAAATTATTGAATCCGGGCTGATCGGGGAATCAGAGGACAAAAAGTTTCTCTATGACCGTTTCAGGGAACGGCTGACATTCCCGATTCATAGCGAAGTCGACAAGTTGATTGCCTTTGGCGGGCGTATCATGGAGTCCGACAAACAGCCAAAATATCTCAACTCACCTGAAACGCCAATTTATCGCAAAAACTCTGTTCTATATAACCTCAACAGGGCAAAGACCAATATGCGGAAGAACAATTTTGCAGTGCTGGTCGAGGGATACATGGATGTTATTGGTGTCTGGAAGGCTGATGTCCAGAATGTGATTGCAACTTGTGGCACTGCACTTACACAGCAACAGGTTCGCACCATGCGTCGTCATGTCGATACAGTTACTGTCAACTTCGATTCCGATGAAGCTGGGCAGAATGCTGCCAATCGATCAATTGAAATCCTGTTGCGTGAAGGTTTGAACGTAAGGGTACTGGAACTTCCAGGTGGTCAGGACCCCTACGAGTACTGTGAATCTCATGGAAGTGAGAGCTACCGCCAGCAACTGGAACACGCCCCGCAATACTTCATCTGGATGCTGGACCGTTCACGGCGGCAATATGACATGGAATCATCCGAAGGACGTGTTGCAGCCTTTGAAAACCTACTGGTAGCCATCCACTGGCTACCTGACCCGATCCGCCGTGCTTCAACCGCCACAGAACTGGCAGATCATATCGGCATTCCACGCAGTCTTGTTTTACAACGACTGAGCGTGTCAACAGGTATTCCCGATAAAACCATGATCAGGGCAAATCCTGTTAAAGTCCTTTCCCCTTCAGAACGATTGTTGGTGCAACTGTTTGTGTCTTCGCAGGAAGCCCGTGATGAATTGCTGCAGGAGGCATGCAGGATTGCCCAAGAGAACCATTTCCCGTGTCGACAGATATTTGGCGCAATACAAACTGTGGCCAAGGACAGTGACTCGTTCGAGTACGCATTAGTCGAAGGCAGACTTGAAGCAGAAGATCGTGAGCGACTTTCGTACCTTGTCTTTGACAAGGACCTGAAGCAGTTGTCACTGAAAGAGGGGCATCAGGCTCTTCATGCAGTACAGAGGCAGGGCTGGCAAAGCCAATACAGGAACCTGCAAAACACCATTTCAGCGGCAGAACGCTCAGGGAACCGTGAGGAAGTTTCGCGCTTGTTATCCGAGAGAATGAAACTGGGCCGGAAACTTGGAGAAGTGCCTGATGGTAATTGACCAACTACCTGCACTTCGTCAGAGTATAGTTACTGGTTTATTGTTTGACCTGATAGGCCTGCATCAGGGGGTGCACGTCAGATTATTTAGATCGCTGTTGGGTGTTGGCTGACCGACGCTCCCAGAAGTCTTCGAAGCGACCGCTAAGGTAGCAGCAGCGCAGGGCGAGGATGGCGTTGGTGCCGGCGATTGTCCAGTGCATCCCGGCCCGTTTCATCCTAGTGCCAACAGTGATCTTGCAGCCGGCCTCGACGACGCCGGAACCGACACAAAGTCCGCTAGCGCGGAAGGCCTTGTACTGCATCCGGTTGCGGTTGCGGTCCACGTACTCGCCGCACTTGCGCGCTTCCTCGCAACGCCCCGCATGCAGGCGCAGGGCCGCCAGCAGGTCGTCCAGCCGGCCCTCGGCCAACTCGTCCCAGCGCGCCTGCGTCCAAGCCTCGGCGCACTCCTTGACGGCGCCGTGGAGCGCCTTGGACACGTCGGGCAGGTGCTCCTTGGCGTGGAACAGGTCGACGATCTGCAACGCGCCGGGGTCGCGCATCGGACGGCCTTCCTTGTTGCGGGTTTCCGCCGTCCAGACCGTGACCAGCTTGACCTCGCGCGTCTTGGCGGTCCCGTCTCCGGGCTGCTTGCCCGCACGGCCCTCCACGGCCTCCTTGCGCACCGGCACGCCGGTGCCGTCCAGCCCCAGGTACATCGTCGAAGCCGCGGGCCGCTCGGATACAACCACGGCCCGCTCGTCGTCGTCGATCTCGCGCCCCAGGGCCTCGGCCGCTCCCATTTAATTTCAGGCAGCGACAACCTGGTGGTTTGTCATTTTGTGTAGAAGCCGCGCTTCACGGTGGGTTAACTCTGGCGAAGATGCGTACTGTATTGCGTTACGTGTAAACTCCAGCGCAAGCTTGTAGTTGTGCTCACGATGCTCATAGTGCTTTGCAATCTCCACGAAAGCTGCAGCGCGGTAGGCAGCACTGATGCGTGCAAGATCATGCAACAGTCGAAGCTGTGTACTGTGGTTCCCTGTTCTCTTCTCCAGCTGGGCTGATTCCCACAGGGAAGGGAAAAGACCACTGCGCGGTAGCCCTGTATGGACAGCCTTGCGGTATAGCTCAAGCGAATGTTCCTCGTCGCCAATCTTGCGTAACCAGCGGGCGAGCCCCAGCATGTCTTCGCCATGACACAAGGGTGCGTCGTCAGGCATCGCAAAACTTTCCAGCAGCACCGTACTCAAACACCCCAGCGAAACAATGTCCAGGACATTGTGATGAAACACCGGATCAAGTAAACTGCTTCGCCCGCTGCGCAGGTATTCGAAGTAACGTTGCGGAATCAGGGCACCTGGCACATCATTTTCTCGCTCAAAGCCAAGTATGTCGGACTCAATCGTGCCAAGTCTGCAGTTTGGCAGGCGCTTGTCCCAGATTCTCCGTGCAGGGTGCAGCAGGTCAAGGTGATGCATGCGGTCAAGTGGCGATTGCTGTCTCTTGAGCCGGTAACGGGTATCAAGCAGAGGTCCGTCATAGCTCTTGCCGTTGTAGGTAACCAGTACGGTGTAGTTTTTCAGGTGTTCGGCAAGTCCCTGCAACAGGGCAGACTCCTCGTCGTAGTCGCGCATGAAGAAGAGTTGCACGCGGAAACCTTCGTTCTCAAGTGTGCCAACCCCGACGAGAAACGCACACGTACCGGTGCCTCCGGCCAGTCCAGTGGTCTCGGTATCCAGAAAAGCCCAGCACTCTGGACTACTGGGCGGGATCTGGCCTTCGGAGATTTTGTGTATCCAACTGGCGGGGGTCTGCGCAAGGCGGTTGACCGGGATGATACCGTGCATCCGGTTCCCTGTATAAAAATGCTCTTGCAGTAGATAGCTCCCCAACGAATTTGAAAGGACTTCTCCCGTCATGGCTTCCCTGTTGGGTACGGCGGGTCGGGAGCGGCACTCCGGGCGTGCTTCCATCCTTTTACGTGGACTGGTTTCGAATCGTTGCACAGCAGATTGATGGATCCTGTTTCGCAAACGGTCAATGTCAAATTGGGTAATACGGTTCATGTCATTCTCCTTGGGATTGATTTCAGGATTGGGTGGTCTCCGGCAAGCTGGCAATCAGAGCTGCTGCGAACAAGGCTGCAACTTGCTTGGCCTTTTCGCCGATTTCACCCGAGGCTCCAACGCAACTCGGGCAGCCGCCCTCGCAGGGGCAGTTTCCAAGCAACTCGAGTGATTTCTCGAGTAGCGTATGTCGCAACCGGAAAAGTGGCTCGCTCTGGCCGATACCACCGGGATAGTTGTCATACAGAAACAGTTCTGCATCCGCCAGTGCTTCCGAGTTGTCCCGGGCATTGCGGGTTGAGACGCCAAGGTCCCGGGTATCGCACATCAGCATTACCGCGCCAACGATACGCAGCACGTTTCCCAGCCCAAGCAGACCACTGCGCTTGTCATTTGGCGAGTAGTCCTGCAGGGCTGCCAGGTACTCCATCGGGAAATGCAGCCAGAACGAGGTCGTGTGCATCTCCTGCTCAGGCATAGAGAGCTTGCCATCGCCGATGGTTTCGTTGGTGTGGAACTTTATCTTCTTGAACCCGACCACCCTGCGAGTGAGCCGCACCTCGCCATGATTGGACACAGCCGGGCCCATCGAGGCATCGTCAAAGCTTTCGATGACATCGGCTTGGGCATGCTCTATGGCGTCCGTGTAGTAGCCACACTCGACACGCTTGACGTAGGACTTGCGTTCTTCGTAGTCAAACCGCTCCACATGGTACAGGCGGCCTTCGTGGATGTAGATTGCCTTTTCATGCAGACTGGTTAGCGCGGCTGGAAAGGACACTTCACCGATCACCTGGGATTCGTTGCTGACATCAATCACAACAAAGTTGTCGCTGGTCACCTTGCGCAGGCTGATTGCATCAGCTGGATAGGACTCCGAGGTCCAGTGCCAGGCTCCCCCGGCGTGGTGAACGACCCCGGTTTCTTCCAGAAAACTGCAAAGGTCTGCCGTATCGTGTGGACCAAAGGCTTCACCATCCTGAATGGGTAGCTCAAAGGCTGCACACTTGAGATGACTGATCAGGATTTCGAGATTGTCCGGATTGATGTGAGCCTGTTCATGGGGAGCCCCGAAAAAGTATTCTGGATGGGCCACAACGTACTGGTCAAGCGGGGCTGATGAGGCCACCAGAACGCTGACCGATGCCTCTTGTCGCCGTCCGGCGCGCCCGGCGCGTTGCCAAGTTGAAGAGATTGAGCCAGGGTAGCCAGCCAGCACTACTGCATCAAGTGACCCGATGTCGACACCAAGTTCAAGTGCGTTTGTGGCGACTACACCCAGAATTTCCCCATTCCGGATCTGGCATTCGATCTGCCGACGTTCCTTGGGCAGGTAGCCGCCTCGGTAACCACGTATTGGTGACGGGCCACCCGGGGGCTGCCCGACAGCTTCCTTGAGATAGCGCACCAGGATCTCCGTAGCCAGGTGGTTGTTGGCGAAAACCAGCGTCTGCCGTCTGCGTTTAAGGAAGGTTTCCGCCATGCGGCGGGATTCGTTGATATAGCTGCGACGGATGCCCAGTTCGCGGTTTATAACGGGCGGGTTGTAAAAAACGAAATACCTCTCGCCGCTCGGTGCACCGTTTTCATCAACCAGTGCAAAGGGCTCCTCGATTAGGTTCTGTGCAAGTTCCTGCGGGTTTGCGATGGTGGCCGAGCAGCATACGACCTGCGGGTTAGTGCCGTAAAATGCTGCGATGCGCTTCAGTCGTCGCAGTACGTTGGCCAAGTGGCTTCCGAATACACCACGGTAGGTGTGCAACTCATCGACCACTATGTAGCGCAGGTGTTCGAAAAAACGTGCCCAGCGGGTGTGATGCGGTAACAGCCCGCTGTGCAGCATGTCGGGATTGCTGAGAACCACGTTGGCTTTCCGCCGGATGGACCGGCGTGCATCTGCTGGTGTATCGCCATCGTAAGTGAATGCACGTGCATCCGGACCCAGTGCATCGCCCAGTGCATTGAACTCTTCCATCTGGTCCGCGGCCAGGGCCTTGGTCGGAAACAGGTACAGTGCGCAGGCCTCACTGTCCTCGGCCAGTGTGTCCAGTACGGGCAGGTTGTAGCAGAGGCTCTTGCCACTGGCGGTAGGAGTGACAACAACAACGTTCTTGCCATCCTTGAGATGCTCCCAACTCTGCGCCTGATGAACGTAGAGTTGTTCGATGCCGCGCGAAGCGAGCGTCCGGCGCAGCCTGGGGTCGACAGCGTCCGGTAACTTGACAAAACGAGCCTCCCGGACTGGTTGGTGCCGGATAGTCCTGATCGGGGACTCCGGGTGTTGCTGCAACGATTGAAACTGCTCAATGACTGCACCGAGAGAGTGGTCTCGTCGCCCCAGCGAGAGTGTTGGGTTGCAGGTCGTAACCGCAAGCGGCTCCAGGTCAATATATGAATTTGCGATTGCCATTGTGATGATCTCCTTGTGTGCTTCTGCACTCCTTGCTTTTCTGACGAATAATTATCTTCCCCTTATCTTCGCCTTTTGAAAAAGTAGAGTCAAGTAGGTTGGCGGAGATTCTTCGGGAATTCAACCGGAGTGGGTATAATTGCCAGTCATGAATCGGCGTCAGTTTTTTGTTCCTGCCACAGTGCTGTTAACAGGAGTTGCTGCCCACCAGCTCCAGGCCGAGGACCTGAGTGGCAAATGGCAATTTGTCTGGAATACCGAGGGAGGTATTCGAAAAACTGTCTGGATGATCACTCAGGAAGGCGAGTCCCTGTCTGTTGTAAGTGACGGCAGCAAATTCGAGGGAACCTTCACGGGCAACCGGATGGTTATCAAAGGGAGCCTGTATTCCATGGAGGCAGGATACGGCGCCCGGCTTGGGGTGGATGGCCAGCTTGAAGACGGGGTCTTGAAGGGCAAGGGAACCTGGGATCAGTATTCCATGACCTTTGAGGCGCACCGTTCCGAGTAGGCGGTTTCGCTATACTGATCGTGGTCCCTGCCGGGAGGACCGGGCCAACGCCATAAATCCCGGCAACCCTCTCTAGGGCTGCCGGTTCCGCGCGTCTCTGGTTATCTCGGTCGTCTCTCGCCCCAGCGTAGCCTCGACGATCCCCGGTATCACTTGATGGAACGTCGCCAGCCGCTACTCAGCCCTGCAGACGCATCACAAACCAGCTCACTCCGCATAGCAGCAGGAGCAGTGCAAGAATTTGCTCCTTGCGGCGGCTCCGGGTATACAGCCACAAGCTGCCGAGTGCGGCTAGCAAGAGCATCTCGCAGCCCAGTACACCCGTCAGGAACCAGGCGGGCTGCATGCCTGTCTGGCGCAGGAAGCTGCCCAGGAAAAGGCCATGAAAACCTCCCATGCCTGCACACACCAGCGAGCGTTGCTGGGCTTCCGGCAGTAGCAGTATCTCCGTTGCCAGGTAGGCGACCGTCAGTGCAGCTGCAGCTTCCACAAAACGGGACGGCAGCATCCAGGGAGACACTTTGAGAACCAGTGCGGCAACGGTCTCGGCCAGCAGGAATGCTGCCACAGAAATAACCAGTTCCCGCCGGGTTCGTCCTGCCAGTGTCAGAACGGCCAGGAAAAGCAGCAGTGCCGGATTGGTGACTGCCTGCCGGGCACCTGCCGCAAATTGCGAGCGCAGTACCTCCCAGCGGGTGGGGGGCTTGAAACGGATTTCGGCCTCTCGGGAAGCAATGTCGAAAACCGTTTGCCTAACCGTCTCGCCTTCGCCCGAACTCACAATATGGACATGCTGCGGAACCGATACAGATGGATAGTCGCAGCGGGCGATGACCGCCTTGGGTTCTGAATCGAACTGATACACCGAACGGCAGATGTAAAGCTGTTGCTCGGGGTCCTCGTGACATGCACCTTGCACACGTTTGCCCGGGGTTTCCCCTACCCGGAGACTGAAGGACTCCAGCAGGTCCTGCTGCCAACTCTTGCCTGTGGGGGCTTCAGACAGCGGCATACGCAGTTCGTAATGCACTGCGCTGCCCTCCAGTCGCAGGCTCCCCTGGCTTGTACTCAGAACATGGGCAAGACCTGGCAGGGCACACCCACAGGCTGCCAGAGCAACCCCAAGGGTGAGAATGCCCCGTCTCATTGTTTTTTGAAGCTATACATCGCCTGCAGTGTCCGGATGTACATGTGGCCGTCCACGATGGCTGGTGTGGCGAAGCAGGTGCCGTCCAGGGTGCTGGTTTCAAGAACCTTCCAATCGCCACCCGGAGCGATGGTGCTGATCGTGCATCCCTCGCTGACTGTGTAGATCTTGCCGTCCCCGGCTACGGGTGAGGCCCAGTACTTGTCGATTGCATCACGCAGACGGGTCACACTGTGGGCACTGCCACTGGCCGGATCAATACTGCTGAAAATCCCGCCGTCCTTGACCAGATAAATCATGTCCCGATACAAAAGTGGCGAGGGGGTATTCGGCAGGGACTTGTTGTAACGCCACAACACGCCCTCCCGGGTAATGTCTCCCCTGCGGCCATCGGGGCGGATGGCAACCAGGTTGTTCACCGGGGCTCGCCGGGCCTGGTAAAAGTACCAGTCACGCTCACCCATCAGTCCGTCCGCATCCAGGTCGTGTTCCAGCCAGGAACGATCCCGCTTCAAGCCCTCAACGGGTACTTCTTCACGGGACAGTTTGCCGTCCTTGTCCTGGTCATGTTCGGCAATGACTTCCCTGAATGTCGGCGTTTCCTTCTGTTGGCCGGGGTCGCCACCAATCTCCCAGGCATTGATGTAGATCGTGTTGCCTGCGAATAGTGGTACGCACTTCAGTTGCCAGGAAAAGCCATCCACCCACCAGAGTTTTTCACCGGTCTGCAGGTCGTAGGACACCACCCGGTAGGCTCCGGGAGCGACAACCTGCGGACGGCCGCCGGTTGGGTAAAAGATGCCTGGTGTGGCATAGCTGCGAGTGATATCTGGCCGATCGGCCTTCCAGATCGTTTTGCCAGTGGCTGTGTCAAGCGCTACCAGGTATGAGCCGAATGCCTGGTCACACAGAACCAGTAGCTTGTCATCGGCCAGAATCGGGGACGAGCCATGCCCGTTGATATTGTCAAAAGGCCCCATGGCGTACCGCCAGCGCTCATTGCCCTGTGCGTCGTAGGAAAGCACACCAAAGTCGCCGAAAAAGACATAGACGTTTTCACCGTCTGTGACCGGGGACGGGGAGGCTGGCCCGTGGGTCGGCTGGTGCGGTTCGCGACGCGGACGGGGTGCTTCGCGTCTCCACAGAACCTCGCCGGTTCGTTGCTGCAGTGCCATCACCAACAGCGTCTCGTCCTCATAGGCGGTCAGGAAGATGCGGCCACCGGCAATCACCGGTGAGGAATGCCCGGGAGGCAGGCTGGTCTTCCACTGCAGGTTGGTATCTTCCCCGAAGCGCATGGGCAACCCGGCGCCCTCCGCAATACCCGCTCCCTCAGGCCCCCGAAACTGTGGCCAGTCACCGGCAAATGCTACCGCAGTCAGCAAAAGAATGAAAAACAAGACAAACCGTACCATGTCTCAAGAATATAGCGCGGTTGAATCCTTGGGGAATATCTGTTGTGGCGCTCTTCATGGTAGAGTGCATAGAAACTTATCCACTTCATGGAATGGATCGGCCGCTACGAAATTGTCTCCGAGTTGGGCCGTGGGGCGATGGGCATTGTCTATCGTGCCCGCGACCCAAAGATTGGTCGTGATCTCGCCATAAAGACCATCAAGCTCGACGAGCATGTCGAAGCGGATGAGTCCAGCGGCCTGCGTCAGCGTTTGTTTCGTGAAGCGCAGTTAGCAGGCAGCCTCTCCCACCCTTCGATCGTCACCATTTACGACGTTGACGAACAGGATGACCTGACCTACATCACGATGGAGTTGGTCGAAGGGCGCAAGCTGTCCGACCTGCTGGCAGACGGGAAATCTTTTCAACGGACGCTCGGGTTTGTTACAGACTTCCTGCAAGAGGCCGGAGCGGCCCTTGATTATGCCAACGGACGAAAGATCATCCACCGTGACATCAAGCCTGCCAACATCATGCTTTCTTCCAACGGCATCAAGATCATGGACTTTGGTGTTGCAAGGATATCCTCGTCAAGACTTACCCGTACGGGGACCGTGGTCGGTACGCCGAGCTACATGTCACCGGAACAGATCAAGGGAGATTCCCTGGATGGACGTAGCGACCAGTTCTCCCTGGCCGTGATTGCCTACGAACTGCTGACCGGCAAAAAACCGTTTGAGGCCGAAAGCCTGACAACAACACTGTTCAAGGTGGTTTCCGAGGATCCTCCACCACCTGGCCAGTTCAACAAGCAAGTCAATAGCAAGCTTGAACACGCTGTTCTGCGGGCATTGTCCAAGGACCCTGATGAGCGTTTCAAGTCCTGCAGTGCCTTTGCGAATGCTGTGGCTGCGGCCATTCCCAGGAGGGACTCAGGGCAGCAGGTTGCTGCACTTCCAGCGGGTCTTAACCGTGAGGCAGATGAGCAGGACGTAACGGCAGAATCCCTGCCTGTGATGAAGTCGGCTGCGACCGAGGCAACTATTGACACCCTTGACGAGGTTGCTCCAGTGTTGCTGCCCGTGCCTGTTCACAGACGTGAGCAGGAGGATATTCAGGAGCAGCACACGGAAACTTCGGAAAGTCCGCCACCCCTGGTACGTTGGCCGATGCTGATTATCCTGCTGCTGGTTATCGCGGCAGCTTCATTGGTTTTTATCCTGATCAACCGCCCGCAACTACTAAATGACCCACAGTCTATAGTTGAAGCGGTTTTTGGTACAACCCTGCCTGCCCGTGACAGTGTCAGTGAACCAGAAACTGACGCGGGTTCCTCGACGGGTACCACTGCCACTCCAGCTGACGTGGCTGTGTCCGAAAACCCGGAGCCCGCTGAATTCGAACCCTCACCTGCAGCAGAGGAACTGCTTCCCGAGATTCAAGACGAGCAGCCTGAATCCGGTACAGTAAACGAAGTGGTGACCACTGCCGGTGAATCTCCATTACCGGACGTTGGGAATAACATTAGCTTGGTGAGTCCGGTCCAGTCAGAACCGCCTGTCACGATACCCGCCACGGTTCCCGTATTCTTCCAAAGCAGGACTCCCGGGGTACAGGTTGTCGTGAACAATCGCGCGGACCTGCGGTGCAACACCCCCTGCGGTCCACTTGACTTGGTACCCGGAGAGCACACGTTGCTTGCCTCCCGCGAGGGTAGCTCTTCGCAGCGCCGCACATTCACAGTAGCCGGGAAGTCCGCGACGATCAATATTCAACTGCGGGAGCAGTCATCCACGCTGGTGATCACCAGTGTGCCCAAGGGCGGGAGGATTTTCCTTAACGGCCTCGACACCGGTCGGTTCACCAACACGGACCTGAGCATCCCGTCGGGGACGCACGTGATCCGCATCGAAAAGGGCGACTTGCGTGCAGAGCAGACAATTGAAGTAGAGACCGGCATGCTGCAGCACCTGGATGTGCTGTTGGGAAGACCGTAACAGACACCAGGCATGCTCAACAAGATCCAGGTCCGAGGTGCACGTCAGCATAATCTTCAAAGTATTGATCTGGAGATCCCACGCAACCGCCTGACGGTCATGACGGGTCTGAGTGGCTCGGGCAAGTCCTCGCTCGCCTTTGACACGATCTACGCCGAAGGGCAGCGGCGCTACATCGAGACCCTTTCCCCCTACGCCCGGCAGTTCCTTGACCAGATGGAAAGGCCCGATATCGACTCCATAGACGGCCTCAGTCCGGCGCTTTCAATTGAGCAGAAGACTACCAGTCGTAGCCCTCGCTCGACTGTCGGAACAGTCACCGAGATCTACGACTTCCTGCGGCTGCTTTACTCCTCGGTCGGAACACCGTATTGCAGGAAGTGTGACCTGCCGATCGAACGTCAGAGTTCGGAGCAGATTACCGAGCAGATCATGGCTCAGAAGATGGGGCACAAGGTCAACATCATGGCCCCGGTTGTGCGGGACCGCAAGGGGTTCTACCGCAAAGAGCTGGCAGACTATGCCAGTCAGGGTTTTGTGCTTGCCAGGGTTGACGGGGAGTTAAAACGGCTTGATGGTGGGCCGAACACCATCCGTCTGAAGCGCAGCCAGACACACACCATTGAGGTAGTTGTGGATCGCATCTCGGTGCGGGAAGGCGTCAGGAAAAGGGTTCAGAACTCCATTGCTACAGCTTCGAAACTAGCGCAGGGCCTGGTTATTGTTGTTGAGGAGAATGGGTCAGAAACCCTGTATTCAGAGCGACTTGCCTGTGTCAAGTGCGGGGCGAGCATGCCGGAGTTCGAACCGCGTTCGTTCTCTTTCAACAGCAAGTATGGAGCCTGTGATGGTTGCAAGGGGCTGGGATGGAAGTGGGATCTTGACCTGAACAAGCTGCTACCGGATCACCGAGAAACCCTGTGGCAGAGCGAATGGCATGGCGAGCCTGAGTTGCAGTACATCGCGACGTCTCTGTGGACCGAAGTCGAGCCCTTTGACATTGATCTCAGCAAACCCTGGAACAAGTTGACTAGCGAGCAGCAAACCCTGATCCTGTACGGCAATGCTTTCACTTTCAAGAGTCTGTTCGGTCGCAACACCAATGTTATTTACGGGATTGTTGACCAGATCACACGTATCCTGCGAAGTAATTTCATCAGTGTTCCCAAGGAGTCCGATACCAGGTTCCTGTCGCAGATGCCTTGCAAGCACTGCAGTGGACATCGGCTGCAACCCGATAGTCTGGCTGTGCGGGTGAGCAGCCATTCCATCAATGACATGGTCAGCATGCCATTGAGCAGTCTGCGGGCGGTCCTGATGAATCTCGAACTGGAAAGCCGCAAGAAAACCATTGCCAAGCGCTTGCTGTCCGAGATCCTCAAGAGGGTTGAGTTTCTTGACAATGTCGGGCTGAGCTACTTGAGCCTTGATCGTTCCGCAACCACCCTTTCGGGTGGTGAAGCACAGCGTGTCCGTCTGGCAACGCAAATTGGCACACGCCTCAAGGGGGTGCTCTATGTGCTGGATGAACCCTCGATCGGACTGCACTCGCGAGACCAAAGTCGGCTTCTTGACACACTGAACGACCTGCGTGATCTCGGCAATACCATCATCATCGTGGAACATGACCGGGCCACCATTGAACGAGCCGACCATGTCATTGATCTGGGCCCTGGGGCTGGGAGACTGGGTGGGAAACTGGTGGCCGAAGGGACGCCCCAGGCAGTGGCTTCTACGATGGGGTCACTGACCGCTGATTACCTGTCTGGCAGAAAGTCGGTTTTTGAACCGAATGGCCACCGTCCGGCCAACCGCAGGAAACTTACGGTTCGCGGTGCCCGGCAACACAACCTCAAGGACATCACAGTGCCGTTTCCTTTGGGAACACTCTGCGTGGTTACGGGAGTTTCGGGCAGTGGCAAATCCACCCTGATTAACAACATTCTCTACCCGGTGCTGGCCCGCAGAATCTATAACAGCATCATGCTGCCCGGTGAACATGACAAGGTTGATGGCCTTGAGCACATCGACAAGGTTGTTCGGATCGACCAGACGCCAGTGGGACGCACACCTCGCTCCAATCCGGCTACCTATACCGGGGTGTTCACTCCTATCCGTGACTTTTTCTCACAGCTTCCCGAATCCCGCATGCGCGGCTACAAGCCTGGCCGGTTCAGTTTCAATGTAGCTGGTGGGCGCTGTGAAGCCTGTACTGGCGACGGCACACGTCGCATTGAGATGAATTTCATGCCTGATGTGTTTGTGACTTGCGACACCTGCCGGGGCAGGCGCTACAACCAGGAGACCTTGCAGGTACTTTACAAGCATCTCTCGATTGCCGACCTTCTGGAATGTACCATCGAACAGGCCGTGCCCCATATGGAGGCTTTACCGAGTGTTAACAGAAAGCTCCAGACATTGCTGGATGTCGGTCTGGGCTATGTCCAGCTGGGGCAGTCTTCCACAACGCTCTCCGGTGGGGAGGCCCAGCGTATGAAGCTGGCGCGCGAGTTGAGCAAGCGCCAGACAGGAAAGACGGTTTACATCCTGGACGAGCCGACAACCGGCCTGCACTTTGATGATGTAAAGAACCTGCTTGGAGTATTGAACAGATTGGTGGATCATGGGAACACCGTGATTGTGATTGAACATCACATGGATGTGATCCGCTCTGCAGACTGGATCATTGATCTTGGGCCTGAAGGTGGCGAAGCTGGCGGGAATGTGGTCGCCCAAGGGCGCCCTGAACAGGTTGCCAAGATCAAGAAAAGCCATACAGGGCAGGAACTGAGCAGGCTCGGGTTATAAGTGGACAACGAAAACCAATACACGGTTCACCTGTCAGGCGAACCATCCAAGGAAGTTTTGTACACTGTCCAACCTCACTGGGCTTATCGGGAAATAATGCTTCTGGCAGCAGTGGGCTTCATCTCGCAACTCCTTGTTACCAATGCTGCTGCAGGGCTGTTGGCATGGCTTGGAGACATCTCGGGACAAGAGGCATTTGCTGCGCTCCTGCGCAATGTCTACATCGTGGTTCCCATGCAGGTCGTGGTATGGATCCCCATTCTGGGGTATATCGTCTATGTCGTCCAGGTGCAATATGGCCGGGACCTGTTGGATGGAATTGACTGGAAACCCTTGCCCAAGCCTGTCTGGGGATACGTGCGTACCGGGATACTACTGGCTCTTGCCTCGGGCTTGCTGGGGTACGCCGTGAATGAGTCCATGGAGAGTACACCGATGCAGTCGTTATTCGAAGACCAGAACGCAATCTGGTTACTCGCTGTCTTTGGTGTACTGGCTGCTCCACTTCTTGAGGAGATCGTCTTTCGCGGCTTCCTTTTCTCCGCACTGGAGAAGTTGCATGGCCGGGGTGGTGCCCTGATCGGTACAAGTGTTGTATTTTCGCTGCTCCATGGCGCCCAGTACGGCTGGCACTGGCCGCAGTTGAGTGTGCTCTCACTGTTGGGCTGTGTGCTCGGGGTCATCCGCATGCGTAGCGGTTCGATTCAGGCCAGTACGATTGTGCATGCTTCTTACAACGGACTGCTGTTTGGCCTTATGGTTTCCTGGCCTGACTGAAGTAGACTTGGGAATTATTGGAGTCCTTGACCTGGGGTGCTGAAAACCAGCCATGGTAAACACAATCGAGTGGACCGATCAAGGTGTGGTCATGATCGACCAGACCAAGTTGCCGTCCGAAGAGACCTACATCACCTGTCATGACCATCTGGATGTTGCTGCTGCGATACGGAGCATGGTCATAAGGGGTGCGCCGGCGATCGGGTGTGCTGCCGCGATGGGTGTGGCCCTTGGAGTCAAGAACGCATCTGATAAAAACCTGGACATACAGGTTGAAGAAATCTGCAAAATTCTGGCCGCTACCCGGCCGACAGCAGTTAATCTTTTCTGGGCCATTGATCGCATGCACAGCCTCTATCGCAGCCAGCGGAAGCAGGGTGCCGATCCGGCAACGATCCGCAAGCAACTTGAACACGAGGCCAAACAGGTGCTGCTGGAGGATATTGCCTCTAACAAGGAAATGGGTCGTCATGGGGCACCCCTATTGCCCGATGGTGGTACGGTTATGACCCACTGCAATGCGGGGTCCCTGGCAACAGGTGGTTATGGCACAGCACTCGGTGTCATTCGAGCAGCTGTTGAGAGGGGCAATTCATTGAACGTGCTGGCCAACGAGACAAGGCCTCTGATGCAGGGTTCGAGACTAACTGTCTGGGAACTTCAGCAGGACGGTATTCCAGTTACACTCCTGACTGACAGCATGGCCGGGTACATGATGCAGCAAGGTCGGGTTCAATCAATCGTTGTCGGGGCTGACAGGATCGCTGCCAATGGCGATGTTGCCAACAAGATCGGCACCTTCCAGCTTGCAGTACTGGCGAATGAGAATAAGATTCCTTTTTACGTTGCCGCACCACTCTCAACGGTTGACCAGTTCCTGGCATCAGGTGAGGACATCCCGATTGAAGAGCGAGGCCCGGAAGAAGTGACACAAGTCCGGGGTCAGCAGATTGCACCACAAGGGACAAAGGTACACAACCCGGCATTTGATGTGACAGCAAATCGCTATGTGACAGCAATCATTACGGAATGCGGAGTGGCTCGAAAACCCTACACGGCGTCACTGCGTGCACTGTTTGACAGCAAGCCTTTGCCCCAACAGAATTGAGGCACCCTCGGATGAAGTTTTCGGAATTGTTGCTTGATGCGATCCGCAACGCCGAGATACCGTTGCGGTTCGAGCCTGGTGCGGAAGAAGCCATCACCGAACCGGTACTGCAAATACTCAAGGCATGGGTTGCATCCCATGCGATCAAGACTGCAGAGAACGAGTTTGATTTCGGACAGAAGGCACTGGCTTTGCGATTACTGGAAGAACTTGACGATCAGCACGAGCTTCCCGTGTATGGTATTCCACTGGATGAATAGCTGATCGTTCAAGTCTGAGTCCCGTCTTTAGCGACAAGTGGTTTTCTGGCGCAAACCTGACAAGCACTGGATCCGACTGTTGGACATGTTGGATATTGGGGGTACTCATGACCACGGCACATTGTTACAGGCATGTGGAGTAAAATCAAGCAACGCAACGTAGATCATTTATGGCGGTTTCCGCTGGGACTGTTTCAACCATGGCAGCCGGGGCAAAAGCCGCCGAAGGCAGCAAGATCCGATTGGGTTTGATAGGGTGTGGCCGACGGGGCCGCAGCAACTTGCGTTCGGCACTGAAGTTTACCGAAGACATTGAAGTTGTTGCTCTCAGCGAGGTGTACAAGCCCAATCTGGAGTTAGCCCTCAAGATGGTGCCTGATGCCAAAATTTACCCCGATTTTCGTGAATTACTGGCAGCCAAGGACATTGATGCCGTACTGATTGCGACTCCGGATCACTGGCACGCCTACATGAGCGTTGAAGCTTGCAAGGCAGGCAAGGATGTCTATGTCGAGAAACCGATCTCGGTGACTGTTCACGAAGGCCAGATGATGGTCAAGGCTGCGCGCAAGTACAACCGTGTCGTGCAGGTTGGCACACAACAGCGATCCGGAGTGCACTTCCAGGAGGCCAAGGACATCGTACAGAGCGGCAAGCTGGGGTCTATCAGTTCCGTACGTTCTTGGAATTTTGGAAATATGTATCCCGAAGGCATCGGCGTACCTCCTGATACCGATCCTCCTGCTGATCTGGACTGGGATATGTGGCTGGGACCTGCCCCCGAGAGGTCATTCAACAAGAACCGTTTTGGCGTCAACCCTTATTCCTTCGCTCACTTCCGTTGGTTCTGGGATTACGCCGGCGGCATGATGACCGACTGGGGCGTCCATCTGCTCGATATCGTGCTGTGGGCAATGGCCGAGCCTGGTCCCCGTGCCATTTCGACATTCGGTGGCAAGTACGCCCTGACCGACAACCGCGAAACACCTGACACGATCCTGTCCAGCTACGAATTTCCGACTTTCGTCTGCACCTACGAGAACCGGGTTGCCAACGCCTATAGCGGTGGGTTACCGGGTTACGGCATCCTCTTCCACGGCACGGAAGGAACACTTTTTGTCAACCGTGGCTACTGGGAAATCACTCCGGAACGGCGTAGCTACAGGGAGCCAGAGCGAAGAGTCGAAGACCGTATGGCAGCCGAAAGGGGTGAAGCGAATAACCCCAGCACTGAAGATCACTGGAGAGACTTTATCAAGGCAGTCCGCGATCGCTCAAAGCCGATTTGTGATATTGAGATCGGCCATAAATCAACGGCCATGGCACTGCTTGGAAATGTTTCGCTGCGTAGTCGCCAACGTGTGGACTGGGACCCAGTTGCCGAGACGACCAACAACAAGGAAGCGCAAACCTATTTGAAGCGTGAGTACAGGGCTCCCTGGAAACTGGAACTGTAGCGATTCAGGCCATCTCAATCTTTGCAGCGAAAGTATTCAGCTGGACTTTAGCTCATCACTTGCAAAGTATTTCAACAGCAGGGAGCGTGGCTCACTGGTACCAATTGCTGATCCTGCAAAGCATCCAGCTGCACTGATCACAAGCGACCATACGAACGGGTCAAACCCCCACAGGCTACGTGTGCCCAATGTTGCATATTGCAGCAGGAAGGACAGGAACCCTGTCAGGAGGCCGCTCAGGCAACCTATGCGGTTCATTCCAGTCCAATACACGGCCAGCAGTGTAGGGAACAGGAATGTTGCAGACAGTCCTGTTCCGGCGAACACGATGATGTACTGCAGATAGTCCGGCGGCTGCAGGGCAAAGACGACAGCGACGACTCCGATCGCAAAAACGGACAGGTGAGTCAGCATGCGAGCCTTTCTTTCAGTGATGGGTGAAGTGGTGTTCCTTTCATACAAGTCCCGCACAATGGCACTAGCGGACACAAGCAGGTAGGAACTGATTGTTGACATGATGGCAGCCAGTGGTGCTGCTAGCACAAACCCCGCCAGTAAAGGCGGTACAGCCGCCAGGATAGTGGCCGGCATGGCATGGTCACCTGCAGCCAGTTCAGGAACCAGGACACGACCCACGATACCGACGAAAATGACTGCTGGGTACAGTAGCAGGATGTAACACCCAACGAGCAAGGCTGCCCTTTGCAGGGAAACAGTGTCACGGCAAGCCAGGAAACGAGTGATCAGGGACGGTTGCCCGGCAATTGCCATAGGCCAGACAAAGAAGAAGGAAATAGCGGCCGATAACGGCAAGAAATTGTCGGGACCGCTGGGCGTCAGCAGCGCCGGGGACTGGGCTTGCAAGCCTTCGTACACAGCTTGCATGCCACCCGCCTTATGAAGAGCAAAGCCTGCCGTCAGCAGGACTCCCAGTAGCATGATGATGGCCTGAAAACTGTCCGTCCAGGCAACAGCTCGAAATCCGCCATAGGCTGTGTACAGACAGACGGCGATTGCGAATCCAGCTACACCCCATAAGTAGGGTAGTCCCAGGACTGCTTCCAGAACACGGGCACCGGCAATGTACTGCGCAACGATGAAGCTGACGTACAGGATCAAAATTGCCAATCCGGACAGGATGCCAATGGTACTGCTGTCAAAACGATCTCGCAGGAGATCAGGAAACGTGAGGGCACCTGTCCTGCGACCGATCTGCGCTATTCGTACGCCCAGTAATCCAAATCCCACCGTGGCGACCACGATGTAGCCAGATATCCAGAGCATCACAGACCAGCCGTTGGCATGGGCTAGTGCTGGAGCACCAATAAAGGTTCCGCCACTGGCAGATGTGGCGATCCAGGTCAATCCCAGCACCCATGGCCCGATGGTGCGGCTTCCCAGAAAGAACTCGCCAAGAAATCCACTTTGTCCAGCTTGGCGACGGGCGAGATACGCTAGCAGGAAAGTGACGCCAAGGTACAGCGCAAAGGCGACTTGCACAGCAGGAGCAGATTCGTACATCGTGTCTCAGGTGTTGCCGGGGAACCGCTTGCGTCGTCCCAGGCTGTAACGGCAATGCAAAAGAAAAAACAATAGCCAGGGGCTGAAGATACCGATGGCTGCCCAGCGAGGGATTCCATGGAATGACATGACCTGATCACCCAGAAAGGTGGACAATCCGACAGTAATCAGCAGGGCGGACAGCCAGAGTAGCCCGGCAATTATTGCCTCCCTTCTGGCGGTCCTGGAATCTGGACCATCTACAGGTATTTGTTCAGTCCCGTCGGGAGAATCTTGCTCAGTGATGTTCATGCATCCCCCAGTCAGGCTCGTAACCAATCAGTTCGCGTACTGATTGGGATTCCATACCAGATAACACTTCGAGGTGATCAGGCCCCACCATGGTAGGGTGATCGACTCCGCAGGCACGACTGAGCAAGGTCAGTTCCTTACGCAGGGCAATGATGTAGTTGGCGGCACGGTGAGCCTTGGACTCCGGGTCGAGTCCTCGCATCAGCCAAGGCTTTTGCGTGGCCACTCCGGTCGGGCACCAGTCCGTGTGGCATCGTTGAGCCTGAATGCAACCAACTGACAGCATGGCTTCGCGACCAACATTAATCAAGTCACAGCCCATACTTACTGCATGTAGTGAACTGTCAGGAAATCCAAGTCGGCCAGAGCCGATAAAGGCAACTTGCTGATGCAGGTCTTCTTCTGCAAAAATCCTGTAAACGCGTGGGAATCCCAGCCTGAAGGGCAGGGAAACATGATCGGCAAATGACAATGGTGCGGCACCAGTGCCCCCTTCACCACCGTCAATGGTGATAAAGTCCACTCCGCGGTCAGTCTTCCTCATCAGTTGTGCCAGATCTTTCCAGAAAGAGAGTTGCCCTACAGCTGATTTGATACCAACCGGTACTCCTGTTTCGGAAGCCAGCAATTCAAGAAAGTCAAGCAGGCTGTCAGCATCCCTGAACGTGGAATGCCTGTTGGGGCTGATGCAGTCCTCGCCCATGGGAACTCCACGCACCCGGGAAAGTTCACGAGTAATCTTGGCTGCCGGCAGAATGCCGCCAAGACCTGGCTTGGCACCTTGGCTGAGTTTGATCTCAATGGCGCGCACTGGACTTTCAGCAACCCTGTCCCGAAAGATTGCCAGGTCAAAATGGCCGTCAGAATCGCGACAACCAAAATATCCGGTTCCTATTTGCCAGACAAGTTCGCCACCAAGCAGATGGCACTCTGCAATGCCCCCTTCTCCTGTGTTGTGCAGGCAGTTGGAAAGCTTTGCACCCAGGTTCAGTGCCATTACAGCGTTACGGCTCAATGAGCCATAGCTCATGCCGCTGATGTTGACTATCGAGGCAGGACGGAACGCCAATCGACGTTTACGGTGTCGGCCGAGAACCTTTGCACAGGGTAGTGGATAATCCGGTGGATCACCTCCGGGCGGTGGTTCGGCTGCTATTGCAGCTTGCTTAATCAGGATGAAGTTTGAAGACTGATCGAGATCGTTATCGGTCCCGAACCCGAAATAGGAGTTTTCTTTCTTTGACGACGTGTATACCCAGCGACGCTGGGCCCTGCTGAATGGTCGCTCCTCATCGTTAGCAGTGACGATGTATTGCCTCAATTCCGGACCTATGAACTCAAGGATGTAGCGGAAGTGACCAATGATCGGGAAATTCCGGATGACGGCATGTCTTTTCTGCAAGATGTCATAGAGAACAAGAACCAGCAGAATGATCGCAATGGCGATCAGAATAGTCATTCGGAATGCCTGTTATTCCTCAAATGCAGCATCGAATGCACGGCTTGAAGGTTCGAAATCGACATTCCTGGTGAACTCGCAAGCCTCGGCAGCACCTGCTTCACGGTTCATACCACTGTCTTCCCATTCGATTGAAAGGGGGCCATCGTATCCGATGTGGTTGAGTGCCCGGATGATTTCCTCGAAATCGACACCGCCATGTCCGAGTGAACGGAAGTCCCAGCCACGATCCGGATGGCCGAAGTTAAGATGCGATGCCAGGATCCCGGACTTGCCGTCCAGTTGCAACGCCGCATCCTTCATGTGGACGTGATAGATGCGGTCACTGAACTCCCTGAGGAACACAACCGGGTCGACCTGTTGCCAGTGCAGGTGGCTGGGGTCGAAGTTGAACCCGAAGGCTTCGCGGTGATTGATGGCATCAAGCGCACGTTGTGCGGTGTAAATATCAAAAGCGATCTCGGTTGGATGAACTTCCAGTCCGAAACGCACTCCGCATTCATCATAGACATCGAGAATCGGATTAAACATCTTTGCAAAATAAGAAAATCCTTCATCAATCATGGCGTCAGATACAGGAGGAAAGCTGTACAGCATGTGCCAGATCGAAGAGCCGGTGAATCCGTTGACGACCTTGAGTCCAAGGTTTTGTGCCGTACGTGCCGAGTTTTTCATGGCTTCTATGGCCCAGGCACGTTTTTTTTCGGCATCACCAGCTGCTTCTGCCGGCGCAAAGGCATCGGAACGTGCATCATTGTTCGGGTCGCAAACAAGCTGTCCAGCCAAATGGTTTGAAATCGAAAACAACTGCAGGTTGTGTTTTTCGAGAATAGCTTTCTGCTGTTTGCAGTATTGAGGATCTTCAGCACCCTTGAAAACGTCCATATGGTCGCCCCAACAGGCGAGCTCCAGGCCGTCGTAGCCCCAGGCGGCGGCTTTTTTGGCAATGACTTCAAGGGGTAGGTCGGCCCACTGGCCGGTGAAGAGTGTTACTGGTCTGGCCATGGATAGTCAGAGGCTCCTTTTGAGATAAGAAAACGAAAATGAAGTGTAGCAAAATCAGGATCAGTAGATTCTTTCGCGCAACATTCATGGATTGTCCTGTTGCATGCTAATATCACGATTTCCGGCACAAAACAGCCGTAGGACTTGAATGCGTTTGCAGTGGATTGCCAGTACCCCGGTATTCTTTGGACTACTGTTGTCTTGTACCCTGCCTGTTTCCGGGATTGAAATTGCGACCGGCTCCATGCTCGGACCGCGATACCAGCAGGACCATTTCTATGTACGCAATCATTCCGGCTCTCCCTGGACACGTACATACGAGAAGGGATCTTTCCGCAGGAAGGTGCGTGGCAGCCTTGCCATGTTGCGAGTCACGCAGGCCCTTTACAACGATGACTGGCTGAAAGAGCGGCAGTTTGATCCGGCTGCCAATACGGATCAGTTGATTGAACAGTTGGATCTTTACATGCAGCATGGCATAGGCGGACTTGTAGTTAGCCTGCAAGGCAGCGACCCGGGGTACAACTCGAATGTTAATGGGATCACTCGTGGTCCAAGCGCAGACTTGGGAGAAAAGTCAGGCTCATTGATCAGTGCATACAATGCCGACGGATCTCTCAAACCAGACTGGCTTGCGCGGCTTGACAAGCTGCTTAATGCCACTAATCGCCGGGATCTTATTGTCTGTCTTGTCCTATTCCAGCAACAACAGGATGAAGCATTGGCATCCCCGCAAATGATCATGAATGCAGCCAGGAATGTGGCGCGCCATTTAATTGCAAGGAATGCCCGGAATGTCATTCTGGATATCGCAGATGCCTGGGATGAACAGGAAGATCACTGGGATCACCGTCGCTTCATTCCACGGAATCTGGTGTCATTGATCGGGATTGTTCGCGAGCAGTTTCAGGAGGCTGACTTTGTTCTGCCGATCGGTGCATCAAGCAGTTCGGGCAGGATGTATCCAATCCCCCTGTCCCAGTTGTGTGATGTTGTTTTACTCCATGGTGATGGACGAAGCATTAATCAAAAGATGGCCAGTGCACAGCGGTTCAAGCAGTACAAGCGGCCAGTCCTGATGGTCAGTGACTACAATGGCTTACATTCCAAAGTTGAAGAACTGGATCAGGAACGGGCGATGGCAGAATCCTACCTTCTGAATGCATCAGGGTGGAGCTATTCGCCAACCATGACGGCGAATCAGTTCCCGTTCGTTTACCAGCCAGCAGCGAGTGCCCAGTTCACAGAAGACGAATCTACTGAAAAACGCCATGGAGCCTACTTCAGGGCAGTGCTTGAGCAGATTGCAAAGATTGTTCTGAATCGGCCACCTTCCACACTCCCCAAAGGGAAAAGATAGGCTGCAGGCTACTTGAACTTGGCAGTATTGCTACAGGAGTGATGTCAATATTGAACAGTCAAAACCCGGTACTGCTCATTGGTGCTGGCATGATCGCTCATGACCAGCTCCTGCCCGCTCTTCTCCAGATGCGTCGGGAGGGGTGCATTGGAGAAGTCATGGTTTGTTCACAGCGGCAGCGTTCCGTCCAGGCTCTGACAGACGCACCGCTTCTGAAAAAGGCTTTTCCGGATGTTGGTTTCCGGCAGGTTCCTGGTTCGACTTCAGCTCCTGATAAAGCGGATCCGGATTTGTATAAACAGGCCCTCAAGGGATTACCCCCTCGCAGTGTAGTTGTGGTTGCCATTCCGGATCAGGATCACTACAGGGTAGTCATGGATGCGCTGGATTGTGACCAGCATGTCTGTTGTGTGAAACCACTGGTACTCGAACAAAATCAATCACTTGAGATCGAAAAGAAGGCAAGCGAGAGAGGATTACTGGTCGGAATCGAATACCACAAGCGCTTCGATCCCCGCAGTATCATGGCCAGGGATCGTTACAAACAGGGCCTGTTTGGTGAGTTTCGGCTGGGCCACGCACGCCTGATGGAGAAATGGCATTATCGGGACTCAAACTTCCAGAATTGGTTCACTGCTGATGCAACGGATTCATTTGTTTATATCGGCTGCCACTATGTGGACCTGGTTCATTTCATCACCGGATTGTTGCCCCGAGCAGTCTCTGTTTATGGCATTCTTGATGATCTCCCTAACGGCAAACAGGGTTATCTATGGACCGATGCTCGGGTGTTATGGGAAAACGGTGCCTGTTTGAACATTCAGAATTCGCTGAGCTTTCCTGATGCTGCCCCGGGACCCAACACACAGGGCATGACCCTCTATTGCAGTGGGAACTCCCGGGGAGCAATGCTGGAGCACTCTGATCAATATCGTGGAATTGCTTACAGTTTCGGTGAACCAATTGAAGGGCCGGGAGCTACGCAATATGTCGAGCCAAGCCCGGATTATTTTCTTTATCAGGATCTTGGTGGGCCAGGATTGGTGCCTACAGGTTATGGTGTGCGCTCCGTTCGCCATATTGTTGAAGAAGCGTTACGTATTGAGCGAGAGGCGTCTTCAAGTGACAAGCGCAAGAAATTGATTGCCGAGATTGAGAGGCAGGGCATAGTAGCCACTCCAGCCAACAGCCGTTATAACGAGGCAATTTGCGAGGCAGCCCGTATCTCAATACTAAGAGACGGCGAGTTGATTGGGTTAACCGAAATTCAACAATTCTCATTGTGACGTTTAGAATCGGTGATTGGATAGGGAATCGAGCACCGAGAGTGCTACAGGAAGCTTGTAGCGGCCGAGCCGGCGGCGCAAGCGCAACGTGCTGCTGGAGCTGACCGCGGCGGATGCGGAGCAGCTGGCGGCCGGGTACGCGGCAGGCCGCTACGACCGCGACGAGTTCAACCGGCGCCTGGGCGGGCTGCGACGGCGGCGCCTGGGCAAGCACTTCGAGTGGACGTTCGACGAGCAGACGGAGGCGTTCAGCTCCCGGCGGAAGCAGGAGTCGATCCGGGCGGAGGAGCGTTTGGACGGGATCTACGTGATCCGCACGAGCCTGCAGGAGGAGCAGTTGGGGGACGCCGAGACGGTGCGGGCGTACAAGAGCCTGGCGCGGGTGGAGCGGGCCCTCCGGTCGCTGCTGGCGCCGTTGCTGTTCCTGGACGAGGACCGGCAGGAAGGGAAGACGGGGCCGGTGGGCCCGGCGGTGCGGTCGGAGCGGGGCAAGCGCAAGGACCGCACGCGAGAGACGCTGGAGGGGAACCTGCCGCTGCAGAGCTTCCCGGACCTGCTGGCACACCTGACGACGTTCTCGGCGCTGGAGTTGCGACTGGAGGCGGCTCCGGAGCACCGTGTGTCGAAGCTGAGCGCGCTGACGCCGTTGCAGGAGCGGGCGTTTGAACTGCTGGGGAGCAAGCCGCACCCGGCACCGCCCCCGGAGCCGATAGCGGCCGAACCTGCGGAACCTAGTCACTAGCGGCGCATTTTTTCGAGCTCGATCGCCGTCGAAACGGCCGGGGCCGACAGCTGCCATCCCGTTACAAATAATTCGGAAAAAGGGACTTATTGTGTTGACTCCGCCCCGAATGGCGTGCAACAGTCCAGTAACTGTGCGGTGTAAGTTGGGTTTAGGCAATTGAAGGTCTCGGTCTCAATTTTCCAGCGTGTGCGCCCGGCAGCGGCGATGTTCACGGCATTGTCGCGCCTGACCTTGAGACTGCTGAACAGCGTGTTGGTGTAGGTACGTTTGCGGTTGCCCTCGCAAGCGGAGTCGTCGACCTCGGCAACCTGCTCAATCCAGGTGCTGAGGACGGTGTCGTCGTTGTTGCGGACTGGCAATCCGCTTATTCATAGTCCTGCTAGATTCCAAGATGTACAGTAATGTAGTTTAACTGTCTGTATGTGAATTACTTGTGGTATATTTGCATCCCGTGAAGTCTTGTGTATTCCAGGACTGAAAGGGTGATCAGTGGTGTGATCATCAAAGGGTGACCAAGTGGCTCCACATGGTAAGAAACTCACTGCCGCCTTCGTCCGCACCATCCAACAGCCGGGTATCTTTTGTGATGAACACGGACTGATACTGCGCGTCAAGCCGTCCGGATACAAGCAGTGGATCCAACGGCTCTTCATCCACGGCAAGCGCCGCGAACTGGGTCTGGGTCCGGTCCGGCTGGTGACGTTGTCTCAAGCCCGGGAGACCGCCCTGGCCAACCGCAGATTAGCCCGGGCAGGCGGCGATCCCATGACTTCCAGGCGCCAATCCGTACCGACGTTCGAGCAGGCCGCCGCCAAGGTGATCGCCATGCACCGGCCGAACTGGAAGAGTGCCAAGCACGCCAGCCAGTGGACAGGGACCCTGCGGGACTATGTATACCCGAAGATTGGCCACAAGCGGGTGGATTGGATCAGCTCGGCCGATGTCATGGCAGTCCTGCTGCCGATCTGGAACTCCAAGCACCAGACGGCTCGGCGGGTGCGGCAACGGATCGGCACGGTGATGAAGTGGGCCATCGCCCAAGGCTACCGGCTGGATAATCCGGCCGGGGAGGCGATGGGGGCGGCGTTGCCCAAACCTGGCGGTATCCAACGACACCACCGGGCGCTGCCCTATGGGGAGGTGGCCGACGCGATCCGGACGCTGCGGCAATCCGAGGTGACGGTTGCGGTCAAGCTGGCCTTCGAGTTTCTGGTTCTGACGGCGTGCCGGTCCGGGGAGGTGCGAGGAGCCCGCTGGGAAGAGATCGACCTGAAAGTCGGAGAGTGGAGGATTCCCCCGGAACGGATGAAGCACAAGCGGGAGCACCGGGTGCCGTTGTCATTCCGGGCGCGAGAGATTCTGGTCGAGGCGAAACAAAACACGGTCAACTCGGAATGGGTGTTTCCGTCTCCCACCGGACGGGCTCTAGCTGATTTCGTTTTTAACATCTTGCTTTCGGAACTGGGAGTTCCGGCCGTGCCGCACGGATTCCGTTCGAGCTTTCGCGACTGGGCGGCAGAATGCACGGATGCGCCCCATACGGTCATGGAAGCGGCGTTGTCGCACGTGGTTCGGAATCAGGTGGAAGCGGCCTATGCCCGCTCGGACCTGTTCGAGCGCCGGCGCGTCTTGATGGAGCGGTGGGCGGAGTTCCTGGCTCAAGTGATGGCGAAGGATTTGGTGGCCACTCGAAGTCATAGTGCGTCGTCGCGTTGAAGGGAAGTTGCACGCATTGACTCACGAATACGGAAAGCCGCTAATCGGGGTCGCGTTAGGCGATCAACGGTTGTTTACTGGTACCGATTCCCATTGGGAGGCTTCTTGGGAGCCGTCGGTACCCGAAGCAACTGCCACGCTCTGGCGTTACATGAGCTTCGCCAAGTTCTGTTCCCTTCTCGAACGAAAGGAGCTGTTCTTCTCCTTGGTCGGAGATATGGAGGACAGGTACGAAGGGTTCATCTACCCGCCGATACCCCGCGGCCACGGAGATCGTTTGCAGCAAGCGGAGCACCAGAGTCACAACCTGCTTCACAAGATCGCACGGACCTTTTTGATAAGTTGCTGGACGGAATCCGGCCACGAATCCAGCCTCATGTGGAAGGCCTACGCCGGCTCGGAAGGAGTAGCGGTCCGTACCACCTTCCAGCATTTGCAGGAGTCGATTCTCTCGATTGCCGAACTGCCAGTCACGTTTGGGCAGGTCGAGTATGTTGACTACCGCCGAAAGGAAGTGTCAAGGTTCGATTGGGCGCCACTGTTCCATAAGCGGATGGAATACCGCGAAGAGGGCGAGGTACGCGCAGTTCTGCCCGGGCCGCCTTTCAAGACACAGCACGTACTCCTTGATCGGGATATTCCGCTCGATCCGGACGTTGCCGAACAGCGAGGCCGGTACATACTTGTGAATCTGGAAATTCTAGTGAGGGAGGTCGTGCTGCCGCCGCATGCTGCGCCATGGTTCGTTCAGGTCGTGAAGTCGGTCATGCACCGGTCGACGGTCAAAGCGCGTGTAACACGATCAGCCATTGAGTCGCCGCCACATGAGTCGGACAGACGAGACACCCGATAACGCCAGATCGCGAAAACTGATCCTCGCAGCCGACTACGATGCACGATTGATTGGCGTTGGCGGGCTGGACCGTACCGTTGCAATGCGGCCGCGCGTTGTGGAGCTTCGCGCCTTCAATCGAAAGCGGGCACAATCGTCTTCGAGCCTCTGTTTCTGCTGCACTTTCAGCCCTTCACGCCTCCAGATCCTCTCCACGAACGCCTCCCTCCATTCAACCACTATTGTTCGCGAGTAGTTGTCTCCACTGCTCTATCTTCTTTCAGGGAGCGTGCAACTTGGATTCTGGTGGGTCCCACTGGGCCAGACCTTGGCTGGAGTCATGTTCCCGCCCCGACCCAGTGCATGAAAGACTGGGGTTTGGGCGGCGCAGGTGGCAGGAAAGACGAAGCCGAAGTAGGCCTTGGTCCGGATGGTGGAGGTGCTGTAGGGGAACTTTGAAAATGCAGGAAATTACCGACTTTTTGTTGTTGACGAAAAGGAGAATGCGGTCTTCAATCTCCGTATGACACCCCTGACCGCCCAGTTCAATATGCGTGTGGAGAAGTTTTTCCGACGAGTCGGTTTCAAGCCGATGGCATTCGGGCGTCAGGCCATCGGCGATCTGACGTTAGTGGTCGATCTCCACGCCGGAGGTGTTCGCCGAAGTTGGCGACGTGCGGCCGGATCCACGCCTTCGTCGAGGCCTACGGGCGGAAGTAGCAGGAGACGGAACCAGAACAACGGGCATTCATGCTTTTGGTGCAAGTTACCCGGCACTATCGAACCCCATCCGTTGATCCACAACCCGATAGGCATCGTTATCACCTACCTGCCTGCCGATCATGCTCTGGGGAGGGAGTAAGCGATGATCGAGCATCTCCATGATCGAGAAAAGGCCCTGGAGGCGTTCGGCTGGAAGGGCCGTGAGGCGGAGTGGATCGCCCTGGTCTGTCTGCATAGCGGCGTGTTCACGCGAGCTCAATTCTGCTTCTACTTCGAGGGAGCCCGAAGGAACCGGGCCAGTCGATTTGTCCGCGACCTCGTGGGGCGCGGCGTGGCAGCTGAAGGCCGGTGTCCCGATGCCCCGGGTGATCGTCGTGAACCAGCAGAAGCGCTGGGGAAGCTGCGACCAGCGGGGTACCATTCGGCTGAACTGGCGCATCATCCAGGCCCCGATGCGGCTGATCGACTACGTCGTCGTGCACGAGTTGGTGCATCTCCGGCACCGGGGCCACGGCCGTGACTACTGGCAGGCCGTCGGGCGCGTCATGCCGGACTACGAGCGGCGGCGGGACGAACTGCGGTGGCGGGGGATTGGGTTAGCGTGGTAGGAATCGCAGTAATTTCTTCGACGAGATTAATGGATTCCGCCTCCCAGTTTGTAAAGGGTGATCGGCAGGGTGATTAAACATTTAGGTATGTAATATAACTCTAATTTATTCAGTTATTTATTAGGGATAGCATAGGGGACAGGCAATCCGCTCATCCGGCGAAAGCAACGGTCTTTGAGCCGATGGGTGTTTGGATGCCATCGGCGCAGCCATCCGGTGGATTGGATGAAATCGTCATGGAGCAGTTCCTGGAGGCGCACATGGGAAGGGGTTTGCAGACAAAAAGGAAGTCGACACTGCAGTCGAGGACGAGGCAGAGGAGTGGTACTTCACACGTCGCCTGTATCCCCGCACCTCGATCCCAATCGTCTCGCCGGGCTGTCCGCTGAAGACACAGCATCCCGGGCAAATCGCGCCCACTCACTTCCTGTGGACATCCAGTGCACCCTACTCCACCTCTCCACGACACCTGCAGCCTACCCCGCTGCTCGGCAAAAGCCCCCCGGTGCCTCTTGGACCCGCTCTCGGGTCGAGTCAAAGCACCTCCAACCCACTTTCTCAGAACCGTGCAAGGGACAGGAGCACATCAGTTCTGAGCATTGAGCATTGGTTTAATGTAAGTCGAAACGACAATAATCGATCCATCTAATCTAGCTGCATCATAAGTCGGTGTAGCCATCCTTGTTGCTCCAGGTTCTGGCGCAACGAGGACATCGCGGTCGACTTCGGGAGAGGTGCGCGACGGCTCTATGGGATTTATCACATGAAGTTCGGATCAGGTCGGCGGTGGCAGGGGGTCCGTAATCTTCGGATATCCCGAACCCAGCTCACGCCCAACTTTGAACTTGTAAACCGTTGAACCTCCGGAAGTCGCTCGTATTCGACGTAACCAGAGTTAGGCCGTTGACGCAAGCGACAGCGGCGATCTGCCCATCGACGAACGGTGGGGTCCTGCCCGCCGCGCTCAGTCGCGCACGCTCGATCGCATGCCAGTCGGCGGCCCGCTGGTCATACTCCAGGACAGGAAAGCTCGCCAGCACAACACACTCGATGTAACGCTCGATTACTTCCCGCCTTCGCGACCGTGAAAGTCGCAGGCAGCCAAACCGTAACTCGTGCCAGACTGGTGCCGGAATCGCAATCTCGTCCTCGTGCTCGCGCAGTCTTCGCATGATGCTGTTGGAGGGCTTCGGCCTTAGCGGCTCAGAGACAATGTTGGTATCAAGCAGGTATTTCACAACCGAACGTCGCGTCCTCCTGTTTTCTCGCGCGTCCCTGCGAACAGTTCGTTGGGGTCAAATGCAAGCTCCGTGAGGTCAATCTCATTTATGAAGTCCCCATACGTCTCGACGAAACCGCGACGGTTCAAAGCGAGCCGCTCGAATTGTCGCCAACCGATTAACACCGCAACCGGTTCGCCACGCCGCGTCAGCTCTACCGCCACGCCTTTCTCAGCCTCGCGAACGAGCCTTGGCAGGTTGCGGCGTGCCTCGGCGATAGAATGTTTGTCTGTCATCGTTCCACCCAAGATGTGCATGTATATGTACACTATACCAAGGGTCCCTCGCAACTACACTCGGAAAAAGTCAACAATTCTCATGGTGGCGTTTAGAATCGGTGATCGCACAGGGAAGCAAGCACCGAGAGTGCTGTGGGAGGCTTGGAACGGGTAGGCGGGAGCTACGGAACCGGGACGACGGGGTGGCTAATGCGAGCCCGAGATCGCGCCACAGCTACAAGGCACCAACGCTTCAGCTTCAGGCAGCTGCAGCCGAGCGGGGCGTTCCTTACGCAGCGTTTTGAACAGACTGCACCAGCTCGGCTGTAGTCGAAGTTATGTTCCAGATGGTAGCCGCGGTTCTTCAGGCAATGGAAGGTCTCGTTCCTGATTTTCCAGTGTGTGCGTCCGGCGGCGGGGATGCACGCGACGTTGTCGCAAGTGACCTTGAGGTTGGTGAGTAGCGTGTTGGTGCAGGTGCGCTTGCGGTGGTCCTCGCCAATGGGTTTGTCGACCTCGACGTCGTACTCAATCCAGTTGCCGAGGACGTCGTCGCCGCTGTCGCGAACTGGCAATCTGCTCATCCAGCTGAAGCGACGGTATTCGAGACGGCGGGTCTTGTGATGCTGTTGGCGCAGCCAGTGAGTGGATTGGATGAAATCATGGAGCAGTTCCTGGAAGCTCGCATGGGATTGCGGCTTGCAGACAAAGAGGAAGTTGGTGCCGCAGTCGAGGACGAGGCGGCAGAGGGGTTGGCGGCAGAGCAGCTCTTCGCCGACCACAGCGGCACCGAGCATGGTGTGGAAGTACTGTGTCTTGGGTTGGGGCCTGGAGTCGGTCTGACGGGAGGAACAGGACGGGCAATGGATCTTGTCCGAGGAGTGGGTTTGGGTGCCGTCGAGGGCCACGAGAATGCACCCGTCAAGGCGCAGGAGCGGGAGCAAGGCGGCCCCACCCGGTACAAAGCTACTGCGCCTTAAAAACCTACATTGAGAACTACTGACCGAAATTTGACTTGCAGTGATCAGTAAGTCTGTAACTGTAAGATAGCGAGTTTTACTGTCCATCTTCGATTGCTATTTCAGCCTTCACACGAGTGACTAGTGAAAGTAGTTCAGCACGGCAGTCATGGCTTGCTTTACTCTGAAAGGCTATGTCTGACAACCCGCAATACCGCATCGACCGAGATTCCATGGGCGAAATACATGTTCCAATTGATGCCCTTTACAAGGCACAGACACAGCGAGCTGTCAAGAACTTCCCAATTAGCGGGCTCCGCTTCCCCCGTGCCTTCATCCGGGCTCTGGGCTTGATCAAGGCGGTGGCTGCGGCAGTAAATCAGGAACTGGGACAACTCTCTCGGGAGATGTCCAGAGCCATTCAATGGGCTGCTCGCGAAGTCTCGGAAGGCAAGCATGATGAACAATTTCCAATAGATATCTTCCAGACAGGTTCAGGAACTTCAACCAACATGAATGCCAATGAGGTGATCGCCACACTGGCGAGCAGCAAGCTTGAGGAAGTTGTCCATCCCAACGATCACATCAATATGGGACAGTCGAGCAATGATGTGATCCCGACAGCAATTCATGTCAGTGCGTACATGGAGACCGCCAACACCTTATTACCGGGGCTGGAGCACCTGCGACAAACACTTGCCTACAAGGCAGAGTCATTGGATGCTGTGGTCAAGACAGGCCGTACGCACCTGATGGATGCCCTGCCAATCCGCTTCAGCCAGGAAATCGGGGGCTGGGCAGATCAGATTGCACAGTCCCAGCAACGCATTCGGGCATCTCTCTCACGTATTTCTCCACTTGCCTTGGGTGGCACAGCAATTGGCACAGGAGTCAATGCCCATCCCGAGTTTGGTGCCCGCGTGGCAAAGCAGCTGTCTGCGGAAACAGGGCTGCCATTTATTTCCAGCAGGAACTACTTCGTCAGCCTGTCCAGTCAGGACTCGATCGTGGAACTGAGTGCTCAATTCAAGACAACTGCAGTCTCCATGATGAAGATTGCCAATGATTTGCGCTGGATGAACAGTGGTCCCATCACTGGAATGGGAGATATTGTCTTGCCATCCCTGCAACCCGGTTCAAGCATCATGCCGGGCAAGGTCAACCCGGTGATTCCAGAAGCTGTAGCAATGGTGTGCGCTCAGGTGATAGGTAACGATGTGACGATTACTGTTGCTGGGCAATCCGGGAATTTTCAGCTAAACGTGATGTTGCCTGTCATTGCACACAACATTCTCGAAAGTGCCTCCCTGTTGGGTAATGCAGCCCGGGTGTTGGCGGACAAGGCAGTTGCCGGTTTTGAAGTGAACCGGGAGCATGTCCTTGAACAGGTTAAAAAAAATCCTATCCTGGTTACAGCACTGAACCCTGTTATTGGCTATGAGAAGGGTGCAGCAATTGCCAAGCAGGCTTACAAGGAAGGGTTACGGGTCAAGGATGTGGCGGCCAGGGAAACGGATTTAAGCAACAGTGAATTGGATCGGTTACTTGATCCTGCCAACATGACACATGGTGGAATCGCCGAAAAGGATTCCTGAGCGGTTAACAGACAGAACTGGATCGGACCCGGACAAGATGCTGTTTAGTCACATTCCCTGACCCCGGATTTAAAGTATTTTGCTGCGAGTTGTTTGAACTTCAGCGACTCGTTTGCCAACCATCCCTGATTCAAATATTCTGATTGCCTCTTTGGCTGTTCGGGAACCAGTGCTGGCAGCAATCGAGGACAGGCCCAAGCCGTGGCATCGTACCTGGGAACACAGTATCCCTTGGCATCGCTCAAGGCAAGGTTCTGTTGCGCCTCAACAACTGCTTGTCCGGCGGCTACTCTGTACCACTTGGCTGCCTCGGCGTAATTGGCAGGAACACCTTCGCATCAGGAATAACTGTCTGATACCAAGGTTGAGTTGCGCTTAGGGATAGCCATTTTCGAAGACTTCCTGTACTATTTGATCGCTTTGGAATCATTTTCAGGAACCCACAACATGCCCCGCTGTTCGGCAGGAGGTCCCATGTCGCAGAAGCATGGAAGAAGGGCTACCGTCTGGGAGTGATTGCAAGTTCGGATCACTTGTCAACACACATGTCCTATGCAACGGTTTATGCCAAACAGCATTCCAGAGCGGGAGTGCTTGAATCTATCCGTAGTCGACGCACCTATGGAGCCGCGGACAACATCATTCTGGCTGTGCAGCTGGGCGATGCCTTCATGTGTGGGGAAATTTAAGTTGAGGAAAATGCGCCTCCGATGCACGCCAGGATCTTCGGCACAGACCGGATTCGTGAAGCAACTGTCATCCGGAACAACGAAGTGCTCTACACCGTTCGTCCAATGGAACAGGATGTCGAGTTTCACTTCACGGATCAGGAACCTGTCTTCGGTACAAGTTGGTACCAGTTGCAGGCAATCCAGGAGAATGGCGAAATTGCCTGGTCATCGCCGATCGGGGTACATCGGTAGTAGTTCAGCACAAGTACTCACTTGCGGTTCAGTCAGGGGATTTCTGCAACTTCATGAGTACCAGTGCAAGCAATTCCTTTTCCTGATTGATTTGCATTTCGATTTCAAGACAATACAGAGGCAATTTAAGAGCAGGGGGTTTTCCTATATTCATGATGTCCTTGGCAGTTGTAACCAGGGCTTCTGCTCCATGTTCGATCGCTGCATCCTGCAGTATCAGCAGTTCACTCGATAGGTACCGGTGATGATCCCGGAATGCACGTTTGTAAACGATCTTGCAGTCAATCTGATCAAGCTGTGACCAGAACGACTGCGGGTTCCCGATACCGCAGAATGCAGCCATCCATTTGCTATTCATGACAGTCAGGGGTAATGCAGTCCCGCTAACAGCGTTATTAATCTTTCGAATGACTGTTTGAGCCTCGAAGATCCGTATGTCCGGATTCTGGCAGTGGATGATGTTGTGAAGATCAGAATAGTCAAGGTTTGGGTCAATTCGCGTCAGGATCACGATATCTGCATTTTTAAGTGCAGAGAGAGGTTCTCTCAAAGTTCCCAAAGGTAACGTGTATCCATTCCCGACAGGCTGACTGGCGTCAAGCAGCACGATATCAAGTGAACGCTTGAGCCTGAGGTGCTGAAAGCCATCATCCAGAACAAAAAGGTTGACAGGTGTGCGGGATTCTACTCGACGCCCTGTCTCGTACCTGTCAGTACCGACTGCAACCAGAGTATTAGGTGCACTGGATTTGAACTTGCGAACCAGCATGGCTGGCTCATCTCCAATCATGTCAGCTCTGTATGAATCTCCTGCATGGAGCAAATGGGTGTAATTAATCCGGTTGCGTCCATATCCCCGGGTTAATACTGCACACATGTATCCAGCCTCTGCCATACGCTCCACAAGCCACGCTGTGGTTGGTGTTTTACCTGTCCCCCCAACGGTAATGTTCCCGATGCTGACGACTGGAGTAGCAAGCTGACGGCTGTTAAGCGTGCCGTCTTCTCTCATATAGCGATGTAGGCGGGCGAATAAGCTCCAGATACAGGACGGTAAAACCAGTGCGAGCCACGCAAGTGTGGATGGAGGCCTGACCGGCAGTGCTTTTTTGTAAAGTCGGACTGCTTCACTTGCAGCTCGGACTGAAGCACCACGTTGTGATTTGGCGAACTCCTGACCAGCCTTTCCAATAACATAACGTCTCTTGCCTTTGACTGCCAGATCCATGAATACCCCAACAAGTTCCTTTGCATCCGAGACCTGAATCAGTCCGTCTACCGCCTTCAGGTCATTTGTCATCAGCTGGAAGTTCTGCATGGCTGGTCCAACCACGACAGGACATCCATATAGGACGGCTTCCAGTATGTTGTGGCCTCCCCACTTGTTCAGGGATCCACCGATGAATACAAAATCAGCGTGATGATAGAGCGAGGATAATTCCCCCAGGCTGTCAAGCAGCAGGATTGCCGGCAACTCGAAATTAATGACTTCCCCGAGTTTTGAGCGACGCACGACTTTCAGTCCGGATGCCACAAGGGCATGCTCGGCTTCATTGAATCGATGCGGATGTCGGGGTGCAACCACGAAAAGGACTCGTTCCTGCACGCTTGCTACACCCTGCAAGGCAGGAACTAGCAGGGCTTCCTCGTGTTCCCGTGTACTGCCAGCCACAATCACCAGGTCAGCTGCAGTACGTTCAATGAACTCTTGCAGGTCGGACTGCAATTGCTGTGAGGAGGCAGCATGGTCAAAGTCATACTTCAGGTTGCCTCCGGTAACAGTCTTGTCATACAAAGCTCCGGCAGCAATAAAGCGCTCCCGATCTGTTTCCGACTGTACGAGGATGTGGTCCGCGCACAGCAGAACCTTCTTGAACAGGAATCGGAGTGCCTTGTACCTTGAAGCGGAACGGTCCGAGATCCTGCCATTGACTATCAGGACATTTACACCAGACCTCCTGGCCTGCCAGAAGTAGTTTGGCCAGAGTTCCGTTTCCGCAATGATCAGCAATCTGGGTCTCAAGCAACTGAAAACCCTGGCCACGCAGAAGGAAAGCTCCAATGGGGCCCGAAAGACTTTTTCAGCAAGTCCTTGCAGCTCGGTATCAGCAAGTTGCCTGGCAGTTGCAGTCCCTGTGCTGACAAACAAGGGTACTCCCGGCAGTGACATGCGGAGCTTTCGCAAAAATGGTAGGGATGACTTCAACTCGCCGACAGACACTGCATGGAACCAGATAGGCGCACGCTGCGTCCTATCTGGTTGAATGTCGAGTCTCCCGAATGTCTCCGGGAAACTGCTCCAGGCATGCCCCCTGGTGCGACTCCGCAAGATCCAAACGGGGATTGCGAGCGGTGACAAAAGGTAAAGCAGCAGGTTATAAATAAATAGAATCAAGCTGTTGAGGTTTAGATGAGTATTATGACAAGACTTATGCGGTCTTTTTGGATTGTTGGATTTTCACTGGTTCTGATGACCACCTCTGTCATGTCGGGGCAGGAGGTTTTTCGTGCCAGGACGGCAGACAAGTATCCCGGTAAAGAGAAACAGGAAAAGCTGATTGTCGCGGTCAAACCGTTCCTCTCGGAAAAGGATCAGAAAAGGGCATTCGGCAATGTTCGTCTTTTGAATTACGGCTTTGTTCCCTTGCTGATTGTGCTGACTAACACCGGAAAAAGCAGTTTTGAACTCAAGAACCTGAAGGTTCGCCTAATCACTCCCGACCGTGAGTCGCTGGAGCCATTCAGTGGCGAGGACCTTGCGACATTCAACCCGAGTGGACACCAACCAACTTCCAGGAACATCCCTGGACTACCAGGCCTGAACAAGAAGCGCGTTAAAAAAGGGCCCCTGAATCGCCCCGAAATCATGAATCACGAATTTCTGGCACCAATCATTACCCCTGAGAGCACTGCTAGTGGATTTCTGTACTATTCGGTCGGGGACGTGCAGTCACTGCGAGGCTACTTTGCCTATATTTCCGGCATCATGGACCTGTCTACCGGCCGAGAGCTTTTCTATTTTGAAATCCCGCTGGATAAGCTCTAAATCTGGATGGCAATAGTTGATCCTAGCTGGATCACAAAAGGCACTGCGAGCGCTGTGTCCCACCCAAGTATTGCACGGTTATATGTTATATAGGGTCGGTTGCCAGGTGCTAGACTGTGTAATTTCATGCTGGAATCAACCTCGCTGGAAGGCTCTCGAACCATTTATCAAAAGGCATTTGACTTTGCTCAGGAGCAAGTCCGTGCAACTGCAGAACGAGATCCGGATTTTTATCCGATGTATACCGAGCAAGGCCGTTGGCGGCACAACAAGGAAGCCTGGACACACTGGTGCGACGGTTTTCTGCCGGGCATGATGTGGATATTCGCCAAGCGCACAGGCAGCCAGGAATGGATGGATCTGGCCCGGCGATACACCCTGCCGCTGGAGCCACGCAAGATGGACCGGAATGTTCACGACCTGGGCTTTATCTTTCTTTCGACCTATCACCGTTGGTACAAACTGACAGGGCGAACCGAACTGAACGATGTCGTTATCCAGGCAGGCCAAACCCTGGCCCTTCGCTTTAAGGAAAAAGGACAGTACATGTCATCCTTCATGGGACCGGAGTCACTTTTTATTGACATCATGGCCAACGTCGGCATCATCTTTTATGCTGCTCTGCAGACAGGTGACAAAGCACTACTGGAGGTCGCCATGAAACACTGTCTGACAAGTAGGCGAGTTCTGATCCGCGGTGACGGCAGTTCATCGCATGAAGGAATATACGACCTTGAAACAGGTGAGTTTCTCAGGCAGTCCACACAGCAGGGCTGGCGTTCGGATTCATGCTGGGCACGTGGGCTGGCCTGGGCGATCTATGGCTTCACTTCTGCTTACAAGTTTGTGAAGGATGAGCGTTTCCTGCATACAGCGCAACTATGTGCAGACTATTTCCTGAAGCATGTACCAGCGAGTGGGGTCACGCCGATGGATTTCGATATGCCTGCTGCTAGGAAGCGGGATGAATCATCAGCCTCTGCCATTACAGCAGCAGCATTGCTGAGACTGGCGCGCCTGGTACCGGACAAGGAGAAGGGTGCAGCCTATGCCCAGGCAGGCCGACAAGTCCTGCAGACACTTGCCCAGCCACCCTACCTGGCATCGGAAACGCTAACTTGGGAAGGCATCCTCAAGGGAGGGATTTATCACCTCAACAAGAATCTTGGTGTTGGTGAGTCAGTCATGTGGGGCGAGTACTTCTTCGTAGAAGCACTGGACCGGGCATTGGATGATTAGTAGATCAAAGATGAGGATTCAAACTGCCGTGTGATGCCGGGATCAGTCGTCTGAATCCTGTTCTGGATCCCATACAGGCATTGAATGCAGTACGCGCAGCAAGGTGTTTCGTGCTGAAGCTGCCTGTGAGCCAGGCTTTCCCTTTGTCAGTGGGGATTCTTCCTCCCAATCGTGGGGTACATCAAAGAATGTTCCGTCACTGTAAAGCTTGAAACGTTTAGTGCGAGCGAAGGCATTGCTGAGCGGCCTTGAACTTGCCAACACCCCTGGGGTGAATTTGGCGTTGCCACGTGCATGGTGTGACGTGGTTCAACCTGAATAGATCAGAATCTCCAAAATAAAAATATACAGGTCTTGACATCAAGGGTTAAGATTGTCGTTATGATTTAGAAGAGTTGTTCTGTAATAAAGATGCGTAACAACCCCAAGATTCTTTAATTTAAAAAAGGTGAATTCAATGAAATATTTTTCTATTGCCATTCTGATGGTAGTTCTGTTTGTATTTAGTTCCTGTAATGGCGGTACTTCAGCAACCGAGGAAGCCAGTTCAGCAACCGAGGAAGCCAGTCCAGCAACCGAGGAAGCCAGTTCAGCAACCGAGGAAGCCAGTCCAGCAACCGAGGAAGCCAGTTCAGCAACCGAGGAAGCCAGTCCAGCAACCGAGGAAGCCAGTCCAGCAACCCAGTAAGCCAGTTCAGCAACCGAGGAAGAAGCTGAGCGGGTAAGTCCGCACGAGACAGTAAATGCTCAGGTCGGTGAAGCCATGATCGAGATTGTCGTTATGATTTAGAAGAGTTGTTCTGTAATAAAGATGCGTAACAACCCCAAGATTCTTTAATTTAAAAAAGGTGAATTCAATGAAATATCTTTCTATTGCCATTCTGATGGTAGTTCTGTTTGTATTTAGTTCCTGTAATGGCGGTACTTCGGTAACCGAGGAAGCCAGTTCAGCAACCGAGGAAGAAGCTGAGCGGGTAAGTCCGCACGAGACAGTAAATGCTCAGGTCGGTGAAGCCATGATCGAGATTACTTATGGACGCCCTTATAAGAAAGAGCGTGAAATTTATGGTGGCTTGGTGCCTCTGGACGCTGTATGGCGTACTGGGGCCGATGAGGCAACGACGTTGATGACCGACAGGGATTTGATGCTGGGTGAACTGCATGTGCCTGCCGGAAAGTACTCCCTGTTCACTATTCCAGGTGAATCCAGTTGGACACTGATCCTGAATAATGTTGCGGATCAGTGGGGTGCTTTCGACTATGACGAAAGCATGGATCTGGGGCGGACCGAGATGTCAGTAGCCATGACAGAGGAAATGGCCGAGCAACTCACAATCTCTGTCGAACCAGGTGAGGAGTCTAATGGCATGCTGAACATCGTCTGGGACATGACGGTTGCAAGCTTGCCAATCATTGCGCATTAAATCGGGTTTTCCTGATATCCAGGTTCTTGTAGTGGACAGCATGTCCTGACCAGGGTTGTCTGATTAGTTCGGCTGACCGGATTACTGTACAGGCTTTTACCAATTGCGGGCTAGAGAGTCGTTAATGTGTTCTTGATCCGCTCTATCTGGGACTCGTAGTCCTGCAGTTTCTGGCGCAGTGAACTGACTATGTGCTCAGGAGCCCTAGTCACGAACTTCTCGTTGTCAAGTTTCCCGCATGCACTGGCAGTGGCCCTTTCGATTTCCTTGAGTTGTTTCTGGAGCTTGCGCCGTAGGACAGCCTTTCTTTCTGCGGGAAGTTCCAGGGACAAATCAAATTCAGCCGCATGTCCAATGGCTTGAGTGGCAAGTGCTTTGCCAGCAATGGCTGACAGCGTGACTCCTGCAAGACGCTGAATGACATCAAGTTCCTGCTCAACCACATCACGAACAATAGCCTGTTCACTGAAAACGCTTCCGCCGAGGTGTTCTTTCGGTGGAATGTTCATTTCGGCACGCAAGTGGCGAGCAGTGAACACCAGATTCTGCAGGATAGTCAGGTGCTGTTCCGCATTCTGATCGACATTTTCTGAGACAGGTTCAGGGTAGGTAGCCAAAGCGATCGACTTGGCTCGTGTTGCAGTGTTGGCAGTGAGCTTTTGCCAAAGATCTTCAGTGATAAATGGCATGACTGGGTGTAACAGGCGCAGGGAAAGTTCGGTCGCTGCCAGCATATTTTTCCAGCCGTTGGTTAGTCCCGAACCTTCCTTGAAGGAGAGCTTCTTGACCTCGATGTACCAGTCGCAAAACTCATGCCAGAAGAAGTGATAAAGCGAGTTGGCGACTTCGTGGTAGCGGAATTTCTCGATATTCTCATTTGCCTCTTTGGCAACAGCACTCAAGCGCGAAAAAATCCAGCGGTCAATGATGGAGACTTCACCGGTCTCTTCATCAGGCAGAGGCTGGAATGTACCGTTTGGATCTGGCGTCCAGACCTCTGCTCCGGCCTTCTCAAGACTCATGCCGACAAACCGCAAGGCATTCCATATTTTGTTGGCAAAGGTCCGGTAGCCTGCGATACGATCTTCTTGCAACACTACATCCGATCCCTGGCCGGCTGAAGCCACCAAGGCAAAGCGAACGGCATCTGTACCGTACTTTTTTGTCATCACAATCGGGTCAATGACATTGCCCTTGGTTTTTGACATTTTCTGTTTGTCAGCATCCCGGACAAGCCCGTGAATGTAGACCTTGTGAAAAGGAACTTCCCCGGTCATCTCAATGCCAAGCATCATCATGCGAGCAACCCAGAAAAACAGAATGTCAAAGCCGGTGTTGAGCAAGGCAGTGGGATAGAACTTCTTAAGATCAGCAGTTTCATCTGGCCAGCCCATGGTCGAAAACGGCCAGAGCCCTGAACTGAACCAGGTGTCCAGAACATCTGTTTCCTGGTGGCTGATGGCCAGCCCACGCTCTGATGCTTGGGTCTCGGCATCTTCCTGGTTCCTGGCCACGATGAATGTGCCGTCTTCAAGATGCCAGGCAGGGATACGGTGTCCCCACCACAGTTGCCTTGAAATGCACCAGTCACGGATGTTGTGCATCCATTCGAAATAGTTCCGTTTCCACTGATCCGGAATAATCTCCGTGCGCCCGTCCTCAACCGCCTTGATGGCGGCATCGGCAAGTGTCTTGGTTCGCACGAACCATTGAGTTGAAACTCTTGGTTCAACTATCTGGCCGGAACGTTGGCTGCGACCAATTTTGTTGCTGTAGTCCTCGATTTTTTCAACCAGTTCCTGTTGTACGAGATCAGCAATAATTTTCTTGCGTGCCTTGTAGCGGTCGAGTCCGGCATACTCGCCACTATTGTTTGTCATGTGTGCCTGTTCATCCAGTACATTGATGAATTCAAGGTTGTGCCGGATCCCGGCTTCAAAGTCATTCGGGTCGTGGGCAGGAGTGACCTTGACGATGCCGGTTCCGAACTCAGGGTCGACAAACTCATCGCAGATCACGGGTAGTTTCCTGCCAACAAGTGGCAGGATGACCGACTTGTTATGCAGGTGCTCGAATCGCTTGTCCCCGGGATGCACGGCGACAGCCGAGTCTCCCAGCATGGTTTCGGGACGGGTTGTTGCCACAACCACGTATTCGTTATCCGAGCCATTGACTGGGTAACGCAGGTACCAAAGATGTCCTTGTTGGGATTCGTATTCAACTTCCAGGTCAGAGATTGCTGTCTGGGTTCCCGGATCCCAGTTGACCATGTACTCGCCACGATAGATCAAGCCTCTTTCATGCAACCGGACAAAACATTCGGTCACTGCCCGGGAAAGGCCTCGATCCAGAGTGAAACGCTCACGACTCCAGTCACAACTCGCGCCAACCCTCTTCAACTGCTCGACAATTTTGCCGCCATAGGTCTCTTTCCATTCCCAGACGTGTTCCAGGAACTTTTCTCGGCCTATTTTGAGGCGCACAATGCCTTGCTTTGCCAAGTGCTTCTCGACCAGCATCTGAGTGGCGATCCCGGCATGATCGGTGCCAGGAAGCCACAGTACGTTATTGCCTTTCATGCGTTGCCAGCGCATCGTGATGTCAACCTGGGAGGTCTCGAACATGTGGCCCATGTGAAGCGCACCTGTCACGTTTGGAGGAGGAATGACAAGCGAAAACACTGGGGCCTCAGAGGACTCATCGGCCTGGAAAAGATCTTCGCTGAGCCACCATTCAGCCCAATGGGACTCGATACTCGAAGGCTCGTAAGCTTTCTCTAGTTGCATAAGTTCAAGGGAGAAAAGGGGAGGAGAGTAAACTTCACTTTACATCATGAGAGTCGACACGCCTGAGACCAGACAAGTCATGTTGAGTCCCTGACTCATGGCATTCCAGACAGTGTTGACAGGGGCTCACATAGGGTGAAGTAAATCGTTTCCGATGCGAAAAGGGATATCATGAAGGCCATGGCACGTCCCATGGATGTATACGAAGAGCTGGTTGAGCTCAGGAACTCAGGGCAGAAGTGTGCTGTGGCGACAATCGTAGAGGTGACCGGCTCGATCCCCAGTTTTCAGAGTGCAAAGATGCTGATTCGGCAAGACGGCACGATAGTGGGTACGATCGGTGGCGGCTGTACGGAAGCCGAGGTCTGGCAGGCGGCAATGGATGTTATTGAATCTGAGCGTCCCCGTTTGCTAGAGTTCAACCTCGGCCAGGATGCTGCCTATGACAACGGTCTGATCTGTGGTGGCCAGCTTAACGTTTACGTGGAACCTGTTCTTCCAGTTGCAAATGCCCTCATTTTCGGAGCAGGTCACATCTCCAAAAGCCTGTCAAAAATCGCGACACTAGCTGGCTTTAGGGCAACAGTAGTAGACAATCGTGACAGCTATGCGAACCGGAACCGGTTTCCAGAGGCTGCAGAAGTTCTGGCAGATGAGTACGAAGATGTTTTTGAGAGGTTGCATGCCGACAACTCGACTTATGCGATTATTGTCACTCGCGGACACAAGGATGATATGCGTGTACTGCGCTGGGCTGTTGAACAGCCCCTGCGTTACATCGGCATGATCGGTTCCAAGCGAAAAACACTGGAAGTGGTCAAGCACCTGGGCAAGGAAGGGGTTGCAATCGACAAGCTATCCAGGATCCATGCTCCCATGGGACTGGATATCGGCGCAGTGACACCGGAAGAGATTGCTATTGCGGTGGTTGCGGAAATGATCCAGAGACGACGCAATCCCGAAGCGGACTGGTGTACTATTTCGAAATCTGTCTTTGCTCACGGCATACCCCACTCGCTTAGGCATAACTTGAAACAGCCTGCCGAGGAACCAGTACTGGATGAGTCTTTGACAGGAGCCGTGTGAGGCTCAATGGCCTGATACTGGCAGCCGGACGCTCATCGCGCATGGGGCAGGACAAGGCCCTGCTTGAATACCGGGGGCGTTCCTTTCTGGATCACCTCATCTATCTTGCATTACCACGAGTGGACAACGTGATCGTTGTTCTTGGACACAATGCATCCAAACTTAAACTGACCTTGCCCCCGGTCGAACGGGTACACGCCGTGATCAATGCAGACTACGACCTTGGAATGCTTTCCTCTTTACAAACTGGACTCAGCAGAGCAGGACAGGAGGCGGACTGGATACTCTGGATGCTCGTCGATCATCCAGCGATGCGGGGAGAAACCCTGGATCAGCTTGTTCAAGCAGCCAAAACAGAACGGACTCCGATCGTGATCCCGCGCTACGACGGGAAACGCGGTCATCCCGTGATGCTGTCACGGAAAGTTATTGCAGAGTTGCTGCAACTTTCTCCTGATTCAAGCCCCCAGGATGTCATACGCAAGCACTACCCGGAAACCTGTTTTCTGGATGTCCATGATGAAGGTGTCGTCAGGGATGTGGATCTCTCGAAAGACTATGACAACTTGCTCAGGTCCCCGTCAGGCATGGCATCCTCCTGAGGGAGCAGGATTGTCAATCCTTGTGAATCAGGGGACTGGGCTGGGGTTCATACCCGGGATGTATAGGGTAGCTCAGTCGGAGGCAGGGAGCCACCCCATCCTTCCCGAAGCATTTGAGACAGACCATTGACAAGCGATACATTCTCAGGCTTGTTTGCAATGTTGCGTAGCTCGTGTGGGGAATTGCGGTAATCGTAGAGTTCAGACGTGATGTAAGGGCTATCGAGACCAGACCATTCGGTGTAACGGTAACGGCTGGTTCGCATGGAATACCCCATGCCTAGTCCGACTCCGGGAATGTCTCGCGGATGCTGGCTGAACACGGCACGCTTCCACAACCTCACCGGGTCGTCGAACAATGCACGATAGCTGGATCCTTCCAACCCTTCAGGGCGAGGTATCCCACATAAGTCACAGAGTGTGGGGTAGATATCGACTGATTCAGTCAAAGCCCTGGATTTGCGTCCGGAGTTTTTTTGTTGCGGAGCTCGAACAATCAGCGGGGTATGAGTTGCCGCTTCGTAATTAGAGTTTTTGTTCCAGAGCCCTAGCTCACCCAGGTGGGATCCGTTGTCACCGATGACTACGACAATCGTGTTGCTAACCAGGCCGGTATCAGCAAGAGTGTCCAGTAGCAGTCCGATCTGCGCATCGGTATAGCTGACGCAGGCACGGTACGCCCGAATCAGTTCCCTGGCCTTGTCCCCCGGAATGGAACCTTCTTCCGGGATGTCCATGTAATTCCGGATTTCATCAGATTGATGCAACGCAAACAAGGGAGCATCTCTGGGAGGTTCCGCAAAGTCCGGATTGATACCGGCATTGCTTGGATAGAGATCAAAAAAACGTTTGGGAGCCACAAATGGCAGATGGGGCTTCTGGAAGCCAACTGCCAGAAAGAAACGTTCATCCTGCAGTGAGGCAAGTGCAGCAGCAGCAGTTCGCGCTGTCTGGCCATCAGGCAATGCTTGATCCTCGACGTCAGGATTATTCCAGCTTTTGATCACACTCCTGAGTTGTCCGCTGTTAGCGGAACTACCAATTGAATTGACATATTGCCCGTTATCAGAGGCCCAGTTGTTATTCCGAAGTTGTTCCCAGTTGTCCTGGACTAATCTCTCGTTTTCCGGGCTGCGCCAGGCAGGGCTGCCCGGGACCCATGACGCAATGCTCCAGGAAGGCCTGTCGTCTAGCAGAGGTGACTGGAACACCTTGCCAAATGCAGCTGTTTGATAACCGTGTTGCCTGAATTGTTGGGGAAGTGTAACTGCGTTCGGTATAAACTGGCGAAAGTGTGTCTGCTGATCAAATACTCGGGTTGTATCGGGTCGCAACCCGGTCAGGATCGATGTACGTGAAGGGCTACTTTCTGCTTGCTGGCAGTAGGATTTCAGGAATGTTATGCCCGAGTCTGCCAGTCGGTCGATGTGTGGTGTGGACATCTGGCTGCTACCAAAACAACCCAATTCAGTTCGCAGATCGTCCACAAGGATCAGCAGGACATTCAAGTTGGGCCTGGGACTGCTTTTCTGAGCACCGAATCCGTTGCTGTGTTCAGCAAGTGCAACCAGTGGCAAGCCACTGTGATATAGGAACTTGCGACGCGTCAATGGCTGAGTTTGTTTCAATGCCATGTAAGCATCCGATGTCAGCGACCGGTTTGGTTGCAGCCAAACTGAAATATCAACAACCCCAACACAGCCTGAAAACGACTGTTACTCAATGCGCGTGTCAGCAACGATCAAACGAGGTGCGAGTCGAGGGCGGTGCAGAGTTTTTCTTCCGGAACGGTCCCAACAATCTGTTCGACAGGCTGTCCTTGTTTGAACAGCAGCATGGTCGGAATGCCGCGCACGTTAAACCGCTGCGCCGAAGCAGGATTGTGATCGACATCAATTTTACCAATCCTTATCTTGCCTGCATACTTCTCTGCAACGGTATCAATTACCGGAGCCATCTGCAGGCACGGGCCGCACCAGGTAGCCCAGAAATCAACCAGAACGGGCTGGTCTGATTGCAGAACTTCAGACTCAAAGTCCGAATCGGTGAATGTGAGAGTGTGAGAACCTGCCATCTAATTCCTCCAGATATTTCTCCAAGTTAAAGCGTAGCAGACCAATACCAGTTACTCGAACTGAACCGGGGCTTTGTGTGTATTTGATGATGCATGCACGAAAATGCTGACTTGCTCAGCATTCCTCGTCTGCGGGATCCAGTTTTTGTTGCCATTCGTATAGTAGCGAGAGTGCTTCTATAGGACGTAGTTTGTCAATGTCGAGATTGCGGATTTCTTCTGTAATCCCTTCTGTAACCCCTTCTGAGAGAAGACCGAAGATATTCTCCTGAGTTGTTCTTTCAGGGATATCCTGTGCATCCTGATGTGTTGATTCTTCATTCTCGTGTTGGGTGAGTACTGCTTGAGCACGGGAGATGACAATTTGGGGCACTCCGGCAAGCCGGGCAACTTCAATGCCATAGCTGCGGTCAGCTTTTCCGGCTTCAATACGACGCAGGAAGATGAGTTTGCCACCGGATTGCCTTGCTGAAACATGCAGGTTAAAGATGCCGTCGAGCGCGTCCGCCAGAACAGTCAGTTCGTGGTAGTGGGTGGCAAACAGTGTCTTGGCATGGATGCGGTTGTGGATATGTTCTGCCACAGCCCAGGCAATCGCCAGACCGTCATAAGTAGAAGTCCCACGGCCAATTTCATCCAGCAGGATCAGGCTGCGGTCAGTAGCCGTATTGAGAATCTGGGAAGTTTCGGTCATCTCTACCATGAAAGTCGAACTTCCGAGGGCGAGATTGTCGCTTGCTCCAATCCGCGTGAATATACGGTCAATCAGAGGCAGGAATGCTTTTCGGGCAGGAACAAAGGATCCCATCTGCGCCATGATCACAATCAATGCGGTTTGCCTCAGGTAGGTTGACTTGCCACCCATGTTAGGTCCCGTGATGATGGCCAGCAGGTTGTTGTCATTGTCGAGGTATGTGTCATTCTCAACAAAGCGTTCCGATCCCTCCTGGTCCAGCATGCGTTCGACAACTGGGTGCCGCCCGGCTTCGACCTGGATCGAGCCATTCAAGGAAAACCTGGGGCGAATGTAATCATTCTCAACAGCAACTTGCGAAAGACTCCTCAAGGAATCGAGTTCTGCAATGGCAGTAGCTGTGGTCCGGATACGTTGAGCTTCTGCGGCGATGTCGGTGCAGAGTAACTTGAATAGTTCAGCTTCCCTGGTGGAGATGCGTTCTTCTGCTTCCAGAACCTTGATTTCCAGTTCCTTTAACTCTGGTGTCGAAAACCGTTCGACATTAGTCAGTGTCTGCTTGCGGGTAAAGCGGTCGGGAACTTTGGCCAGGTTGGATTTCGAGACTTCAATGAAGTAGCCAAAGATCGAGTTGTAACGAACCTTCAGTGATTCAATCCCGGTGTTGCGCCGTTCGTTCCGCTCCAGTTGTGCAATAACGGTGCGGCTGTTGCCACTGATATCTCGTAACTGGTCCAGTTCCTCGTCATAGCCGCGAGCAATGACTCCGCCGTCATTGAGCTGGATCGGTGGTTCCTCGGCAATAGTCTTTGTTATCTGTTGGCAAACATCCTCAAGGCTGTCCATTTGCCCGAGCAGGGCAGTGACCCGACTACTATTCAATCGCGATGCCAGTTGCCGTAGTGGCGGTAGATGCAGGAAGGAAGCACCCATGTTGTACAGGTCTCTGGGGTTAGCAGTTCCGAGCGTAACCCTGGCAAGTAATCTCTCAATATCGTGGAGATAAAGGAGTTCCCGTTCCAGTTCGCTGCGGACGATGGTATCCCTGCACAGGCTGCTCACCGCCTCAAGTCTCTGTTCGATCTCTTCTCCATGCAAACTGGGATGCAGTATCCAGTTCCGCAGCCGCCGGGCACCCATGGAGGTTGATGTTCGATCCAGTGTGTAAAACAGGGTGCTTCGGGGAGTTTCCTTGAACTGAGGCTGTACCAGTTCAAGGTGGCGAACGGTAACGGGGTCAAGCACCATCCAGTCTTTCTGTTGAAAGAATCGAGGTTGGTCGAGATGTTGTAGTGCGGATTGCTGGGTTTCTTTCAGGTAATGAAGCAGTGCTCCGGCAGCTGATACGGCATGTGGATAGCCGTTCAGTCCAAGTCCTTCCAGCGTATGGAGGTTGAATTTATCCTTCAGTATTTGTTCGGCGTACTCAAAATCAAAGGTCCAGGAATCAACCTCAGTTAAGGTAAAGCGATTGTTCGGGTTGTTTGACTCCAGTGTTTGAGTACCAGGTAGAAGCGAGACCTGTTGTGCCTGCAGGACTTCTTTGGGACCCAGTGAAAGCAGCAGGTCAGTGATTTCGATTTCAGGAAGCTGAGTTAGACAGAACTCACCTGTGGAGACATCAACATAAGCCATGCCAGCTGTTCCGTTGAGTGCATGAACGGCTGCAAGGTAATTGTTTTCATTGGCTTTCAGAAGATCCAGGTCACTTGTTGTACCCGGAGTCAGCACGCGTACAACGGCACGTTTGACCAAACCCTGTGACTTTCTTGCATCCTCAATCTGGTCGCAGATTGCAACTCTATGGCCTTTTTCAAGCAATTTGGCCAGATAGCCCTGAACCGTCTGGGCTGGTACCCCGCACATGGGAATCGAGCCGTTCTTGCCTCTCTGGCGTGAGGTCAGAGTGATCTGCAGGTCTTTGGAAGCAGTAACAGCATCGTCATAGAAGAATTCAAAAAAGTCACCAAGCCTGAACAACATCAGGCAGTCTGGATGATCCTTTTTGGCAGCATGATACTGCTGCATGACCGGGGTTATAGGCGGATATTCAGCCATGCCATTTCAGAAAATCAAGCGAACCTGATATGCGGGAGTTGCTTGCTCAATTTTGAACAGGATTAATTGCAAGTGGCGCAGTTCTCCATATATTGGTAATCATGCGTTGAAATCAGAGAAAGATTGCAAATCATATGGCTAGTAAGTCGTACTATAAAATCTTACCCGTGTTCTATCCGATTTGGTTGTTTCAGTAGTAGACGTAAACAAACTAGGCAATAATATCGTATTTCCTATCAATCGCCCTGTCTGGTGGCAGGCATCCAAGGTTTTGCATGAACCAGAATAATCGACAAAAGACAGCAAGATTATTGGTCGCCTTAAGACCCTGTTCCAAAAATCAATCTACCCTGCGGTTTTTCCTTAGTCTAGTTGTGTGCTTCCTGTTTCTGGCAGGCATGCCGGTTTTCGGGCAGTCTGACGCGACACTTGAGGGAACGGTCACAGATCCCCAGGGAGCCGTGATTGCAGGTGCTGATGTAAGGGTGATTCAAGTCCTGACGGGTGTCGAGAGAAAAGTTCTAACAGACCCAATCGGGCACTACGTTGCCGTTTCCCTGCAGCCTGGAATCTATGACATAGAAGTTGAGCATTCGGGCTTTAGGACGCTGAAGGCTTCTGGAATTGAGTTGGGTAGTGGGAGAACAGTTTACTTTGACCTGGAGCTGGAGGTGGGCTCCGATCCTGCAGTAATTGAAGTCATTGCAGCCCTGCCACTGCTATCTACCAGTGCCGAGGACTGGGGTGGACTGGTTCCAGAGAACAATTTACGGGAACTTCCCCTGAATGGCCGTGATCTTTTCGAGCTTTCAGCGCTTGAACCAGGTGCAACTCTGCCAGCCTCTGCTCGCGTCGGTCTGGCCCAGGGGTTGGGAGTGCAGATTTCTGTCCTTGGTTCACGACCAAACCAAAACAGTTTCCGCCTGGATGGTGTTTACGTCAATGATGCCACTTCAGCTGCACCTGCCAGTGCTGCAGGAAACATGCTGGGTATTGAGATGGTTCAGGAAGTCCATCTGGTGACTAATCCCTACAGTGCTGAGTTTGGCCGCACTGCAGGCGGTATCTTTACTGCTGTTTCCCGTTCTGGTGGGCAGCGCTTGCATGGAAGCATCTATGAGTACCTACGTAACAGTTCGATGGATGCCAGAAACTTTTTTGACAGCCCGCAATCTGCTGTTCCTCCCTTGAGGCGGAATCATTTCGGGGTGCTTGCTGGCGGTCCTGCCGGGGGGAACAATGCATTTTTCCTGGTCAACTACGAAGGTCTTCGGGAACGACGGCAACAGACTGCTCGTCCGGCTCTTCCAACCGCTGAAGCTAGGCTTGGAAACCTGCCTGGTGAAACCATTGCAGTCGCCGAGGAAGTCAAGCCTTATCTTGATTTGTATCCGCTGCCTAATGGTCGGGACTTTGGGGATGGCACAGCCGAGTTAATTCAGCAAGTCTCCAACCGAACTAACGAAGATTACCTTTCAGGCAAGCTGGATCTTTTCCTGGATGATGCAACGCAGGTTTCTGCCCGGTTTACCCTGGATGATGCCGAGAACCATGAACCGGACTCATTCGATCTGTGGGACTTCGGACTGGATTCGAAGTATTATTTCCTGCACACCCAACTCAAGAGGGTTCATTCAGCGAAAACCCTTTCCACTTGGCGTGCTGCTTTTAGCCACGTAGATAACTTCGAAAACAGCACAACAACTGTCCCAGCCGAGCTTTCGTTCGTAGACGGGCTGCCGATGGGATCAATTACGGTCACTGGATTGGGCAATTTGGGTGGATTCCAGGCCCGCGCCAGACCCCGGAGATTTATCCTGGAAAGTTACCAGTTTTCATCGTCAATGGTACGCACTACGCAACGTGGCACATGGCGTCTTGGTGGGGGATATGATCGTATCCGTTTCAATCAGCGTTCAGACCTCAGCGCAGTTGGTTCTTACACATTTGATTCCATTGGTTTGCTCTTGCAGGGCAGACCACGCATAGCAGAGGTCATGCAGCCCGGTTCGGACACGGTTCGTGGTTGGCGCTACAGCCAGATCTTTGCATACCTGCAGAAGGAATTGAAGCTTCACAAGAGAGTGAGTGTGAGTCTCGGTATGCGTTACGAGGCTGTTACGACCCCAACTGAAGTTGATGGAAAGATTGCAGTCCTGAGGGATTTTATTAATGATTCTGAGACAACTTTAGGCGGACCACTCTGGAAAAATCCCTCGTATGACAACTTCGCCCCTCGCGCCTCACTGGCCTGGAATCCGATAGGCGATTCCAAAACGGTGATCCGGGCAGGCGGAGGCATATTTTTTGACCTGCTTGGCAGCAGGGAACTAACCATTGCCGGTGTACGTACCCCACCCCTGTTCAACCGCATCCTGGTATTTGGACGGCCCAAGTTCCCGGATATCCTGCAGGCAGCCGAAGGCAGGAACCCTTCTTCCTCAATGGATGGCATTGATTACGATTTGAACCAACCGTATGTCGCTCGCTGGCAACTCAACTTGGAACGACAGCTGGGTCGCAAGACCTTGCTAAGGGCGGGTTACAGCGGGGCGCGTGGTATCCACCTGTTTGGCCAACTCATCAGCGCCAACACACCGGTCCCGGAGATCACCAGTGACGGCCGCTATTACTACCCAGCTGGAAACCCCTATGTCAACCCCGGTTTTTCAAGGATTGGCCTGCGCCGACCGCAGTTCAATTCCTTTTACCAGGGACTGTCACTGAGCCTGCAGAGCCGCTTCGGCGACAAGTTCTCTTTCCGGGGCAAGTACACCTGGAGCCGTTCCATCGACGAATCCTCGAACCACACTTTTAATGACTTCGTGGCCAGTGACCAGGTGCCAACGGTTTGGGACTATCGTGCAAACCGTGGCTTGTCCGAATTTGACCAGGAACATGTATTCGCTGTCAGCTACTCATGGAATCTCTGGAAGGGAACCGGTTCTGCTGTGAGTGCCTTGTTTGGCGGCTGGGAATTGCATGGCCTGGTGCAGGCATTTTCGGGGACTCCATTTGCTCCTAATGTTGGTTTTGACAGAGCCCGTTTGCGTCCCGGATTCGGTGATTCTGGTCAGCGACCAGATCTGGTTGCGGGGCGCAGTGTTGAGGACATAACTTTGGGTGACCCATCGCGCTATTTCGATGCAAACGCATTCGACCTACCGGAGGCCGGTTATCTCGGTAACCTTGGTCGCGGTATTTTACGTAGCCCGGCGGCATTCTTCATGGACCTAGCTGTTCACAGGACATTGCTGAAATCCGAGATGCAAAGATTCGAGTTCAGGGCTGAAGTGTTCAACATCACGAACCATCCCAACTTCCAGGTGCCATCTGCGCGAGCCCTTTTTAAGGGGAGCGGTGGCCGTATTGGTAGTGCAGGCCGTATCAATTCGACAATGACACCTTCACGTCAGGTGCAACTTTCCTTGCGCCTGGAATTCTGAGCGGGACAGGTAGTTGCAATCAGTTTTCCTTGCAATATTGTCTGTAACGGGTTAGTAGACTTAATGGAATGTTGCAAACCATAGTTCATGACAAGGATCAATACGACATTGTCATTGTCGGTTCAGGAGCTACCGGTGGAGTTGCTGCCTGGGAGTTGGCAAATGCCGGACTTAAAATCTGTGTTGTTGAAGCGGGTCCCAGGATCTCGGAAAGAGACTTTACGGAGCATGTTCAGCCATACCAGCTCAAGTACCGGGGCAACTCAGCTGATTTTGTCAGTGGGATTCGAAAATCTCCGGAACTGATGCGCACTCGCCCGGTGCAGGGCTTGGTGTATGCCTGTAGGGAATCCAACTACAAGTGGTGGGCGGACGATATCAAGAACCCCTACCAGACACCTGGGGACAAGCCGTTTCACTGGATCCGGATGCGTGTTCTGGGTGGCCGCTCCCTTTCATGGGGGCGGCAGTCTTACCGTATGGGCAATCTGGACTTCAACTGTGCAGACCGTGACGGTTATGGCGAAAACTGGGGTATCACATACGAGGATCTGGAACCTTATTACGAAAAGGTCGAACGCTACATTGGCATCAGCGGGATCGAAGAGGGACTGGATCAGCTTCCAGATAGCGTTTTCATGCCACCTATGCCTTTTTCCTGTGGCGAGGCCTTGTTCAGGAACCGTCTCAAGAAATCCATGTCCCGCGTGGTTACGATGGGGCGAACTGCGATTATCACGAAGCCTCATAACGGACGTCAAGCCTGTCACTATTGCGGCCCCTGTGAACAGGGATGTATTACGCACTCTTACTACAACAGCTTGACCACAACACTCAAGGCGGCAGTGGATACAGGGAACTGCACCATCCTTACTGATGCTGTTGTAAGCCATCTGACTGCTGATCCCAGGACAGGCAAGGCAGCGGGTGTGGCATACCTGGATCGTACAACCCGTGTACCTCGCGAAGTGCGAGGGAAAATCGTTATGCTGTGTGCTTCAACACTGGAGTCAACACGGTTGCTGATGCACTCTGCAGACCATGGACTTGATTTCAATTCGAGTGGCATGCTCGGTCATCATCTGATGGATCACATCTACATGGCCGGTGCCAACGGTTTGATGCCGGAACTGGAGGCCAAACCCTGGGTTGGTATGCCTAGGCGTCCAAACGGGATTTATATTCCGCGCTTTAGGAACATTGATCGGCAACATACGAATGGGATGATCAGAGGCTATGGGTACCAAGGCAACAGTGCTGCTGGATTTAACCTGAAAGCAAGCGGGTTCGGTGAACGTTACAAAAGGGCTGTGCATGAAGAAAGCGCTTGGGCCACAGGGATTGGAGCATGGTGCGAGTGCTTGCCTCGCTATGACAATTTCGTTTCCCTGAACAGGGAAGTTCGGGATGCCTGGGGGGTCCCGACAATAGATATTCACTTTGATTGGTCTGACAATGAAAAGGCGCTCTGGACTGATGCTCGTGAACAGGCTGCGGAGATGCTAGAATCCACCGGACACAAGGATGTTCGCATGTTTGGCAGGCACTCCGTTGGAGGATTCTGCATTCATGAAACCGGTACCGCCCGCATGGGCAAGGATCCCAGGAAATCAGTGGTCAATACATGGACCCAAGCTCATGATATTGACAATGTCTTTGTCCCTGATGGAGCTTCATGGGTTTCAAGCGGTTGTCAGAACCCGACACTGACAATGATGGCTATCACAGCCAGGGCATCTGATTACATAGCCTCGGAGAGCAAGAAAGGCCGTTGGGCCTGAACCTTCAACCGGTAGTCAATTAATTGGGGAAGCGGTTTCTTACGAAGAGGAGGCAGACAGCTTCCTGGACAGTTCGTACAGCCTTTCCCAAGTGAAGATGCCGCTGGAGTGTCCATCACTCCAGTAGATCTGGATTGCATAGCGTCCCACAGACTCGATCTTGGTGGGATAAACCAGAATTGGCAAGATGCTCTCGGTAACAATCCGCTTGCCTGTCATCTCATCGACACACTGAGCGCACGGACACTTTCCCCGCAGGTAACGAGCCGGATAGACAATCTCTTCCCCGTTACTCCAGCGAACCTGGATGTCATGATCTTTGTACCTGTTGATTTCCAAGGGCCGGATATTTTCTTCTACTGACATTACTGCCAGTGTAATGGGTTATTGGTAAAAGAGTTGTGCTTGTTACAGGCTCTGGTTAGCTTGTATGTGTTCATTGTTTGACTGAAATAATCAGTCAAGAACCACATTCACCCGACAAGGAAGAACCATTGGGTGTTCTACAGGCAATGTGTTCGATGGGCAGGAGTCTCAATAATTTCGGAAAGGGCCACGAGGATCAGTATCGTGCATTGTTTTTAGCCATTGGAGATAACTGCTCTCCATACGTTCCTTGACTGCTGGTAATTTATTAGAAAGATTATTTTGCTCCCCGAGGTCTTCCGACAAGTCAAAGAGCCCTGTGCTGCCTCTTGAATTCACGAGTTTCCACTTGCCTACGCGAGCGCCATACTCGCCCTTGCGTTCCCAGAACATGTTTTTGCGGGGCGATTCTCTTTGCCCTTGCAAGACAGGAAGCATGTCGAAACCGTCAAACACAGTGTTTTCCGGTAGATCAGCACCTGCAGCCTGCACCAGTGTTGGGAAAATTTCCAAGGCAGTCAGGAATTCATCAGATACTACTCCTGGTTTGATCTGGTCAGGCCAGCGCATCAAGAAGGGAACCCGAATACCGCCTTCAAACATATCGCCCTTGCGACCTCGCAATGGCCCGGAGTCGCCACCACCCCCGGCACCGTTATCCGAGACAAAGATAACAATCGTGTCTTGTCTCAGTCCAAGTGTGTTGATACGATCCAGGACTCGACCGATAGAGTCATCCATACAAGTAACTGAAGCCATGAACTTGTGACGCCTTTCCCCATTGATCCGGTCAGTTGAAGGGTACTTTTCCATGTACTTTCCTGGAGCCTGAACAAGGCCCCGGATCCTGCGATCCAAGTTCGAGGCACCGTGCGGCGCATTGTATGCAAGGAGAACAAAGAAGGGCTTTTCCTTTTTCTCATTGATAAACCGCAGTGCCTCTCGTTCAAACAAGTAGGTTGTGTAGGTTCCCTGATCCTCAACCGTAGGTGCATTACGACGGTACATTGACGGGACACCATAGCGCTCGTGAGTCCAGTAGTCGATTCCCGTGTTCACAAAGCCATAGAAGTCATCAAACCCACGCTGCATCGGGAGATAGCGGTGCAGGGAACCCAGGTCCCATTTTCCGAAGACCCCGGTACTATAACCGGCTTCGGAGAGAACATCAGACAAAAGGACTTCCCGCAAGTCCATTCCCAGGATGCGTTCCGGACTGACTGCATATTCATAATCAGGGTACAGGTAGTCATCGTTGACCCGGTCATTACGGAAGTTTTCGTAAGTGCCGTTGCGTTGCGGATAACGGCCTGTGAGCAAGGCACCGCGAGAGGGAGTGCAGACTGGGAATGCTGCGTAATAACTGGTCAACCGGACGCCTTCTGCTGCAAGTCTGTCAAGGTTCGGTGTCAGGATATCAGGGCTTCCCATGGATCCAAGATCCATATATCCCTGATCATCAGAAACGATGAGCAGGATATTGGGTTGTCTTGCTGTGAGTACAACAGCTGTAGCTAGTAGCAGGAATGTCAGTCTGGAGTTCATGAAAGTCGTGATCGGAGTGAGATTGCAATCAAAAGGGGGGCAGCAGTCAGGGAGCTGAGTGCAAGGCAGCTATGCTGGTGTTTTTCATCATATTTCGAAGTGAGTTGCGGGTGATGACAGGTAGTATGGGCTGCAACATCGAATGCAAAACTGCCGGAATGTTCCTTGTGAGCGCAACGGACCGGCACTCAGCAATAACATCTGAATCGACCTGAGCGAATCGCCAATAGGTGTTGATCCGCCACAGTAGGCCATGGTCGTCCCCCACTGGCAAAAGGTACTCATTTGCTGTACCGGCGTTTTGCACCTCTTGGATAATGGTGCTGTAGGAACGGCTCCACTGATGCTGGGAGTCGACACTTCCATACTGTGCGATGTGTTCTGTGTCGAAGATTGCTGTCAGTATTTTCTTCCTGAAAAGTCTCATATAAACGATGTAGTTCAAATTATCTTGCTACAGGATGTGGGACTTATTGACATCAGGTGCAAAAATCTTGGCATGTCGGTTGTAGGCAGAAATTATTCCGACTACACGTTCAATACTGACTCCTGGGATCCGAGTTGCAGCGATCCAGTCATGGATGATCCCTCGTTCGACTTGCAAGCCGCCTGTAGCGATGGCCGCCTCAATGACGATTGTTCCTTGATCAAGCTGCGTGCTGCGTTCGCTTGATTCCGTTGCCCACAGAAATGGAGCTTTTCCCTGCAGACGACGCTCAAACTCCGTATCGACCAGGACCACATAGTCATCGAACGCCTGGATGGTCTCGGGCATTAACTTGACGGCACCCAGTGGTTGTGAAAGAAGCACAAGCAGGAGCATTGGCAGGATGCCTGAACTTCCGGTTGCATGCATGCTGCGCCGGACTCGATTCATGTTACTGGCCAGCACCTGAAAAGCTCTGGCAAAGATGTGAGGAATTGAGAGAAACAGGAAGTGCCTGAGGATGCAAACACTTGTGGATTTCGTTGCTCTGTCATTGATTCTACAGGCTTTCAAAGTATCTTCGTGCTTCCTGCATCACCTTGGGAGAAAGCAGCAACGCAGAAACCATTGTGGGGATGGCCATCAGTGCAAATAAACCATCGATGAAATTGATCACTACGGTTATTGAAGTCACGGCACTAAACAAGATCGCTGCAATATACAAGTACCTGTAATAGTGCTGGTGCTCTGCCCCAATCAAGAAACCAAGGCCCTTTTCTCCATAGTAAGCCTGGGTCAGGATGGTGCTGCTTGAAAAGAAGAAAACACAAATAATCAGAATGTAGTTTCCAACTAAAGGCATGAAGGTGTCAAAGGCTGCTGCAGTCACGCTGACACCGGTTTTTGCTGTGATTTGCCAGACTCCCGAACTCAAAATAATCAGTGCAGTGCAGCTACAGACAACCAGTGTGTCGATGACCGGGCCCAGCATTGCTACGAGTCCTTCCCGGATTGGCTCCTTGGTTTTGGCAGCACCATGAGCCATAGCCTCTGTACCGATACCCGCTTCATTGGAAAATGCTGAGCGTCGAATGCCAATCACAAAGACAGAACCGAACACTCCGCCTGCAACAGCTTCCCCTGTAAACGCATCCCGGATGATCAAGGCAAACAGTTCGGGTATTTGCGTGTAATTTACTGACAGCATGTAGACGGCTGATAGCAGGTACAAAACCACCATGGATGGCACAACCTTGGAAGCCACAAGTGCGATTCGGAGAATCCCGCCGAAAATGACAGCGCTTGTCACACAAGCAATGATGATGCCTACTGTCAGGTTGAAACCAAACGCAGCAGTCGGTTCGGCGAATGTACCTTGAGGATCAGTGAAACTCTCTCGAATAAGTTGTACAAGCTGGTTGGTTTGAAACAGAGGTGTCATTGCTCCCAGGGCACAGAAGGAAAAGAATGAACCCAGCAGCTTCCAACGTCGTCCGAGGCCATACAAGATGGTATACATCGGGCCTCCCTGGATAGTCCCGCGGCTATCAGGTCCCCGAAACTGGATAGCCAGTGTACAAGTAAAGAATTTCGTAGTGATTCCCAAGATGGCTCCGACCCACATCCAGAAAACAGCTCCCGGTCCTCCAGTCTGGATAGCAACCGCAACGCCACCGATATTGCCCATGCCGATTGTGCCAGCCAGTGCGCTGCTCAACGCTTGAAAATGCGAGATTTGTCCAGGATCATCTGGATCATCGTAACGCCCCATCAGGATGTGAATGGCATGCCGAAAGTACCGAAATGGCAGCATCCTTGAATAGAAGATGAAGTAGCAACCGCCTCCCAGAAGAAGTACCATCAGCCATGGACCCCATGCAAGATCTGCAAAGGTAACGGATATGGATTCAAGCAGTTGCATGAATTCATTAAGCGTACAGGATGTAAACATTCTGACGGCCCGTGTTGTCGTGGCGAGCGGAGCAGCGCAACTGATTTGGAAACCGACCGCGAAGGATAACGTAAAGTAGTGCTTGCCGCACGCACTGCTCAGCGTACCGGGGCAGCACCTAGGGAGCACTGGTGGCCTTCACAGGCCAGGCGTCTGGTCCCGTGCAAACAGGGAAAGAACGACTTCTCGAATGCGACTGAGCAGCAGATCTTCAGCTCCAGTACGGCGCTCACGCCTCCCTTCTGCCGAACCCGGCCTCTTGCGGCAGCCCGCAGGGAGAGACTCGTCTACGTCCGCCCTGCGGACCGGAATGCCCAGATCATTGCTGATACGAGGTGAGGATCAACCTGACCGGAACAAGTCTATTGAGACCCAACTTGATCTGTCGTGTAGATAGAAATCTGAAAATTGCTGTTACAACTCACGCGAAGAGCATGAAATTTGTTTGAAAATTCTGACTTAGTATGACAACTGGAAGTTTGTTCCAGAGCCTGAGAATTCAGTTCCAGCAGACAATGAAAGTGCATCAACAGGGTATGCGGAATTTTTCAGTCGGTTCTTCGCTCTGTTTATCAATATCGTGATTGTTGGAACATTTTCACTTGTTATTGACTTAGTGTTGGGAATCTCAGTTGAAAGAGACCTGTATCCAGATACTCCAGGCATTGCCTTAGTCCTTCCGGGATCCTTATAAGCATGCTGACAGTACTACTATCAGGGGTCTTCTTCGTCCTATCAAGCCACAATCGGGAAAAGGTTGTTTGGTCAGGTTGTGACAGACATGGATGGACAGAAGGTAGTCAGTTAGAGAGGCAATCCTGCGCGAACTCTTAAAAGTTCCAGGTTGCTTTTTTAGGATGATCAGTTACTTGATACAAGCGTTCCATGGTCAGAGACAGGCACCTCATGACATATTGGCCTGAACTTTGGCACTTAAACAGCGCTAAATCTTTTCTCTCCGCTAGAAATGAACTTGTCGGGACCAAGGAAACGATATCCATTGAGTAGGCGACATTCATCCACTGAGTATGCGGGATTCTGGAGCCGTTTCCTCGCACAGCTCATTGACATTCTGATTATGATGTTGATCTTTTCTGGTATTGCGGCAATCGTCAATCCATTAATGGTCACTGCCATGGCGGGATCGACAGGCAGGCTGATTGATTCTCTCGGTGGTGGGCAAGCCATTCAACTGACTATTCCGTTCATTACCTTGCTTTATTACGGATTTCAGGATTCAAGTCGTCACCAAGGTACCGTTGGCAGAAGAGTTGTGGGAATCATAGTCGCAGATCTGAATGGCTATAGAATTTCTTTCATAAAAGCTACTCTTCGTGAACCTGTAAAACTTATTAGTTACTCAGTAATGCTGGTCGGGTTTTTGATCCAACCGCTGCATGCTCGTAAGCAGACCTTTCATGATGTACTGGTCGGAACGCTGGTGCTGAAAAAGCCAAGGGATTGAAGAACAGGGACAAAATGACCGGCTTTCAATCGAATGATTGTTTACATAATTTCATTCCCAATTGATATGGAATATAGAACTTGCATCCAGTGCAAAGTAGATTTCTGGTTAGTTCGTAATTACTGCTGCCATTCCTGTAGCATCTTTCTGACTTCTATCTCCTTATAGCGTCCCCAAGGTAGTTCATCCTGGTTGGCTTGCATGGTCTCCAGCGTATAAGTTCCCGACTGAACCCCATTATCTGGAACTTCAGCTCCGGCCAGCCAGGTAATTGCATTCAGGACAAGCTTGCGGAAATCGGGGTTAGCCCAATTCCAGTGATTGTGGCCTCCGGTAAAGCCAAACCCACGGCTTCCATTGAGGTTCTCAGAAACCCAGGAAAGTATTTGCGTCTCACCGCGTTCAACCATGGAACGTATATAGGGGTTGCCTGAATGTGGCCCATCTGGTCGAGTCATAGTGGACGCAGGTGGGACGGTTGACAGGATTGGTGTGATTCCATGCATTCCGGGTCGGAAGCGCATGTTGAAGTACCATTCGTCGAATACAACAAACGGCTTAACCCCGTTCGTGATGGGGTGGTCTTCCGCCAGAATGGCATCTGTAAGCTCCCAATGTGGGTTTACAGACCACCAGGGCTCGTAATAGCCACCCAGCCAGTCTATGAAATGCGCTCCCCCTTCTCCTGCGGGAACTTCGACTCCAAAATGAATTGCCCCGATGCCTGCTCTCCGATTTGATACTGCGTCAATCTGGCGTAGATTGCTGAGCCAGGGATGGCGAATTCCCCCATTGGCGTAAATAACTACAGCATCTGCATTGTCAAGGGCAGTTGGATCATCTGGATGTCCGTCCAGGTAGGTAATGGCATGGATTCCGCCGTTGTTGGAATTCAATACTTCAGCTAACAGCTTCATGCCCGCATTGTGCTCATGGGCACCATAACCATGGCTTTTGGTTCCGGCAATCAGTACAACCTTCTTCTTGCTTGCCATCTGCAGGCGTTTGAGCATGATATTACGGAATTTGACGACCATGGGAGGCCCACGATGGACCTGGAGGCCGAGCAGTCCACTGACAGGAGCCGCTGGATCATTGTCCATCACATCAACCATCACATGTCCGTTGATCTTGTGGATGTAGCGGTTTCCGCGAGCGATTACATGGAATGTGTTCCAGTCATCCAGCTTGATTCTGGCTTGTAGCTCTACCGGGTCACCGACGCTTCCCATAACCTGGGGCTTACCGTCGGTGCCAATCTCGACTTTCTGGCCCCGACGGGCAAGGATCCGTCTCGAACGTTCTCCATACAAACCACCTGTATGCTGTGTTCCAGCCTCAAAATCAGCTTGAAGCCCACCCATGATGTCAGGTCCCCATTCGAGGGGTTTCTCAAAACTGCGGTACTGCACACCAGAGTTGCCGCCATTAATGAAAAATTCGAAAGTGAGTTCGAAATCATCCACTTCTCCCTGGCGCCAGACCAGGAACGAGTTTGCAGGGATTGGGTCATTTTCGGTGGTTTGTCCGACGATCGCCCCGTCTTCGACACGCCAGAGCCTGGGATTGCCTTCCCAGCCTTTCAGGGAAACCCCATCAAAGATGGGAACGAATTTATTGGCGGGTCTTGCAGCACACAGAAGTGATGTACATATTGCGGCAAGCAGGAAAAGGTTTCTAATGGAACGGGACATGGGGATAAGAGTCTCCTTGCAAAAATTGCTGGGCTATGTCCATTATGTATTTTCCAAAAACAGAAAAGGACAGTGGAAGTTTGCCCTAATTGTATTTGCAAGTCAGAGATCAAGCTAGCTGCTCAAACCCCATTTGGTCATGGGTATGACAACTTACATGTAATCCATGCCTACCGTTATGCTCACTTGTTTGCTGTCAGATTCAACTCCTTCCAGCGAGGCTTTAAACTCCGGCCTGCTGGCATGGTTTTCCATGACGGCAGGGTTGGCTTCTGAATCTGCAAGCACCTTGCCTTGAGCATCAATTATTGTTACCTTGGCTCCTGCACGTTATGCAATTCTCAGGGCTGTGTCCTGAATAAGATCAGAAGATTGTTGCTGCAGTACGGTTTTAGCCAAGCGAGCTTTTTCCAGCAAGCTGATCTTCAACCCTTCCTCAGGATTCGTGGTGGTGATGTTGTTTGCCAGCAGGATTACAGCGATAGCTGTAGCTGCCAAGGGAAAGATTGCCAACAGCCCCAGTTTGAATATGATGCGAGCTGTCATGAAGGTATTTCAAAGCGATATCCAAAGCCGCGCAGGGTCTGGATCCAGCGTGGTCGCTTGGGCTCTTTTTCAATATGTTCCCTCAAGCGACGTATATGGACGTCGATATTGCGATGAGTGACGTGGTAGCGATTGTCCCAGACCTGGGAGATCAATTGTTCTCTCGTGTAGGCCCTGCCCGGATTTTCAGCCAGGAAACCCAGGAGGGCAAATTCTGTGGCTGTCAGGTCCAGAGGCTCTCCATCGAGGGTAGCCCAGCGGGCATCGTAGTCAATTTCAAGTCCGCCTTTATTGAACTTCTTGACAGCACGGCTCGTATGCCTGCGAAGATGCACCTTGATACGGGCCAGCAATTCGCGTGGGCTGAAAGGCTTGACAATATAGTCATCCCCACCAATCTCGAACCCGAGTACACGGTCGATTTCCTGACTGCGTGCCGTGAGAAACAGGATGGGAATTGAGTCAATGAATGAGTTCTTGCGTAGTTCCTTGCAAAACTCAAAACCGTTGCCGTCAGGGAGCATGACATCCAGTAAAAGAAGGTCAGGCTTGTAGTTTTGTATGGCTTCGAGCACTCCGTCCAATTTATGGAACGTGACTACCTTATAGCCGTCATTGCGCAGGTTGTACTCCAGGAGGGTGCACAGGTCGCGATCATCCTCAACGACAACGATGGTTTCGTTCATCTGAAACTTGAGTCATTATAGCCATATATCTAAGGCTGAAAGCATGTCTGCCTGGAAACTCCACGGCTCTTGGAAAGGCGGATACGCGAAGACCGCCTTCGGGTGCCCGTGCTGCACATTGTCCAGCGCGCTTCCTCCCATCGCCCCGCGTGCGACCCAGTTCGCCACCAGATAACACGTGCCTTTCAGCCCAAGACAGGCACGACGCGCTGGAAGTCGCTGCCAGTCTCTGCCTTAGAGCATTTGATGAACCTGGATGTCACGGAAAGCAAGGTTCACACATGGTTAGCTGTTGGAATACTGACTCACTGCCACTGTCCTGGCGACTTTTGAGAATGCCTGATAACACGCCGTGGTATGCGGTCAGGCTAAGATACTTGAGGTATAACCAGCAATGGAGCAAAGGATTTAAGCGAAAGAAATGAATAGACTTCAGGGTAAGGGCGCAATCGTTACAGGTGCAGGAAGCGGCATCGGTGAAGCCATAGCGAGGTGTTTTGCTGAAGAGGGTGCTGTTGTCGTGACTGTTGGTCGCACAATGCAGAAACTTGAGAAGGCCAGGGAATCTGCGGGAGATGCTGGAGAACGATTAAAACCATACACTCTTGATGTTTCAGATGCTGAAGCCGTGGATACCATGGTTGCCTGGGCTCGGGAACAATTGCCTGACATCGACATTGTTGTGAATAACGCAGGCACCAATGTTGTGCACCGAAAACTGGAAAAACTTACCAGAGAAGACTTCGAGGCCATGGTTCGTGTGAACTTGGGTGGTCCATTTAACTTGGTTCACGCTGTTCTGCCAGGTATGCGTGATCGAGGGGATGGAGTACTGATTACAGTTTCCTCGACGGCCGGAGTACGGACTTCAGTGGTTGCTGGAGCAGGGTATTCGGCAAGCAAGCATGGGGCTCGCTCTTTGAGTCTTGCTACACATCTTGAAGAAGGTAGAAATGGCATCCGCTCCTGCGTGATTTGCCCTGGCGAAGTGAATACACCAATCCTTGACAAGCGTCCGGAAGTCCCAGATGCTGGCAGACGAGCAAAAATGCTGCAACCTGAGGATGTCGCACAGGCTGTATTACTGGTCGCAACCCTGCACCCTCGGGCTTCTATCCCTGAAATGGTGATCACGCCGACTGTTCAGGAATTTTCTTAATCAGTCGAAGCTTGTGTGTAGGATAGATTCTTTTCAGGAATATCTATAAGTCCTTTATTCGCAGTAAACATACTGCTTATTCAATCTATTCGGTTAGAAAATATTCGGACTAGAGATTTTGCATTCCTTTTCCAGGTTTGAAACGCACTGTCTTGCCCTTGGGGATGCTAACTTCCTCACCCGTACGTAGATTTCGTCCGATACCTGTCTTGCGTGGACGAATGTCAAATACCCCGAATCCACGCAATTCAATGCGTTCACCACACTGCATGGCAGCTGTCATCATATCGATGATTGTCTTAGCAGCGAGCTGTCCTTTGACCCTGCTGAGACCAGTGCGATTGACAATACTGTTGATGAGATCGTACTTAATCATGAATACAGACTTGCGAAGTTTCTCAACAGACCTAACAATGCTATTGAGGTAAGAGTTGATTTGTCAACCTCTATTGGAACATGCATCTATAAATGTAGATACAAGCAGGTGGTCCTGAATTTGACGGGATTTGTATTCAGGCCGAATTGCCTCCATTCAAATCGAATATCGATCAAGCAACGGTGGAGAGAGGTGTTTGATTCTTGCGTAATTGGTGATGCGGGTTCATGCTAAGATATTAACACTTGGAATGGGGCAACAACTCGTGGACCACTGCTGTGGAAAGTATGCGAGTGCTACCTTGACTTTGACGAGAAATAGATTTGACAAGTTGAAGCAGGCAGCAGGGGCTCCTGTTTCAGAGTGAAAGTTCGGTTTGTAGTTTTCGCAAGGCAAGGAGAATAGTTATCTTTCGCAGACGACAACGCCCGGTTCGCAGGGCCAGAAGACAGAATGTCAACGAGACAATCCGCGTACACGAGGTGCGGGTTGTCTTTCCGGATGGCTTTACCAAGGTCATGTCAACCCAGGACGGCATCAGGAGTGCCAAGGAACTCGGGCTTGATCTGGTGCTCGTGTCCCCTAATGCTCAACCGCCTGTAGCGAAAGTCATCGACTACGGTGAATATTCTTATATTGAGAAAAAGAAAAAGAACGAAGCCAAGAAAAAGCAGCATAAGATTGAGATCAAGGAAGTTAAGTTCCGCCCAAACACCGATCAACACGATTATGAATTCAAGAAAAACCACGCTGTCCGGTTTCTGAAGGAGGGCAACAAGGTCAAGGCCACCATATTTTTCAGGGGCCGTGAGATCACCCATTCACAGATTGGGGAGCGTATCCTGCAAACTTTGGCAAATGATGTGGATGAGTTCGGCAACCCCGAGACACGTCCACGCATTGAAGGGCGATCAATGAGTATGATGATTGGCCCTCGCAAGATGCAGAAGAAACAGTCGAGTTTAACCGGGAAAGAAGAGCAGGCTGAGCAACAGTCAATTCCCAAGAAATCCCAAGCCGAACCGGGTCAGCATCAACCTGTCAGCTAAGTTCAGCTATTCATAGATCAATCAACCGATAAATTGTTCTGTCACGAGGACTTTGGCAAGAATTCTGTGGCCGGACCGTGCAGTAGCAAGAACCTCTGTACCAGGTGCAACATCAACCAGCCCCTGGATTGGCAATCTCCCGTCAGCCAATGACCGGACACCCCGGATAGGTCTGCCATCGACACTGGAAAGCAGGATGTCGGCATTAGGGATGAAACGAGCTTCCGGAAGGGCACATAAAGGCCTGCGGCCAGTTGCACTTGCAGCCTCCTGAACTGACCCACCACCTCTTGGATTTTCAGTCGGAGCATCGACCAGGTTGCGTATTCGCAGACCGAATTTTAGTTCTGAATCACGAGTGTCGAACTCCATCTCCAGGAAATTCCAATAGAAGGGGCCATCGAGCTTTTGCAGATCAGGAGTGTCATAGCTCTGGTGATAAAGAGCACGAATTTCAAGCTCACGACCATCAAAATCCTGCATTTTCAGACCAAAACCCTCTTTCACACTACGTCCACCACTGCGACCAATGGGACCGAAAGAACATTCGTAGAGGTGATGTTCCGAGTTCTTGAGGATCATTCCCACATGAACATCGCCATAAACACTGATAACACCATCCCTTGAGCCAAGTAATTCCAGGACCCGGTCTGCTCCAGCGGTAACCCATCCGGCGTAATCTGCAGCAACACGGTCACGTTCACCAAGTTCCGTCTTGGCGGTGGGACGGCGACCGTCACCGGTCCAGATGGTGTGCATGCCGTTGATTCCAGTGAGGCAGATCAACTGGGATGAGTCTGTCCGAATGGTTTCCTGCAACCAGGCAAACTGTTCTTCTCCCAACAGGCTGCGAGTGACATCAGTCCTGGAATAAAGGCTTGTCTTGGCACCCCAGCCCTGATCATCCCAGATATTAGTGTCCTGACTGGAGCGCCATAACCGGGAGTCCAGGATCAGTAGACTGAAATCCCTGTTCGGCATTTTCCAGCGTCGCCACTTCTTCGGGTTCAAGGTTCCTGAGGGATCCTGCTGGCCGGTAACCAGATGATGAACAATCTGGAAGTTCCGCCGCATGTAGTTGCGGTCCTGCCCCAGGTCGGAGTGGTTTCGGATAGCAATTTGCTCCGGTCCCTTGACATCATCCATCCCGTAATCGTGGTCACCTGGGTTGATTGTGTTCCAGTGACGCATCATCTGCCAACGTGTGGTTGGTCCGCACAGTGTTGTCGTTACGATCTTGTAGGCATCATCCGGCGAAGGAGGATAGAGCAGCAGTTCCATGTACCAGACATCGTCCTCCCACAGCATGACTTGGAAGTTATAGTCTTCCAAGTGTTTGTAAGCCATGGGCGTGGGTTGGTCATGCACAAAGAAGCCACCACCGGGACCATGATCTGGCAGATTGGGGCCGCCCCCATTAATGGCGTGACAAGAAAGACCGCATAACTTGTAAGGAGCTTTCAGCTGGGGCAGGCGGCCGATATAAGAGCCATTCTCTGGGACCTTGCCAACCTGGCCGGTTCCGCTGCCAACAGCATCGCTACCCAGGCGCGGATCTGAGGTCACATCCTTGCCGTCTTTCCAAATGGTGTAGTAGAGGGTAGATTCTGCTGGATTGCCTGGCAACCGGGCATCAATCACAGCTGTATTCCTTCGAAAATCGTTGTTTACAATCTCAGCGGACCCGGCAACTGGAACATTGGCCCAACCACCAGATGGATTGGGGCTGGTTGCTAAACGGATTTCTGCCAGATCTCCAGGACTCCGGAACAGGTTGATGAAACGTGCTGTCCAGGTATTGTTGTCCTGCCGGAGTGTATCTCCCAGGGCATAACAGACGTGGCATTCGTTGAGTTTGGGAGCAAGGGGTTTGTTCTGCATGGGTTCGACATTGAAATGACTGATTTCAAAGTCCAGCAGGCCACGACCAGCAAGTCCAGTAAAACCTGTTGTGAATTTTTTGCGGTCCATGCGATCGAGTTCGATTTGATGGAGAGTGTTGTTACCGTCGATTTCCAGGGTTGCTGTCAGACGTGCACTATTGGCATCATCACCGGATACCTGGACAGTGATCTTGAATTGGTCTCCAACAGCAGGACGTTGTACTCGTTCAGAAGCAATTACAGTATCTGTGCCATGCTCTGTGATCCCGAAATAGCCATCATCCGTCCAGCAAGCAATCCAGGCTGCCTTGCCGTCCTTCCCGGCAATTCCATAGGACTCGTACAGGGTTGAGGATCCAAATGCCAACCCTGTAAGTCCGTAACCTGGTTTGTACATATTCCAGTTTGGATCGTCAGATTCAGCAGGTTCATGAGTGAGGGTGTGAATTTTCCCTTCCACTTGTAGCTTGTAGTTGCCTTCGAGCCGCCAATGGCGATGAAAGATCAGACCAGGTGGCAGGGACGGGTCGTACTCGACATGCATGCTGTATGAGCCGAAACGGGCACCGTGCGTTTCGTAGTGGTAGGGGAAGCCAGTATTGCGGGCGCGGTCGCCAAAGTTATGGATGCGGCGGCGCAGGGAGTTGTTCTTGATCTGCCAGTAGCCAGGATTCAGGGTTTCCCACTCATCACCGTGATACAGGCTGTCCGCTTGATCAAAAGAGACTGCTGCAGCGTGTCCACTGGGCAAAGTAGCTTTTGCTACAACTGTGGCAGCAGCAGCTTTCAGAAATAGTCTACGGTCGACAGTTTTACTCATTGCGGCGGAATTGTAGCAAGCTTGAAGGTTTCATAAATGTTGGCCAGTTACTGCGTGCAGGATATTGATGGATTCGGGATACTAGGGAGTCCGGGTCTGGAAGATGAGAATACGAATACGAGAAAGGACAGTCCAGACAATGACAACCAATGGTTCTGACAATTTGACAACCATGAAACGCTTGAAGCAGTCATTTCATGGACTCCTGCTTTTTGCATGTATGTCTTTAATGATTCTTGCTGCCTGTGATAGCAGGACAGGTCAGGAGGGAAAGGGGAACACTCCTCCGAACATCATCTGGATATTGGCTGATGACCTTGGCTACGGCGACCTTGGATCGTATGGGCAGGATATGATTCTGACGCCCAATCTTGATGTGATGGCTTCTGAAGGCATGCGGTTCACGGATGTCTATGCTGGATTCACGGTTTGTGCCCCTTCAAGAAGTGTTCTGATGACCGGGCAGCATACAGGGCACACGCGCGTTCGTCGAAATGGCCAACCTGGTTTGCTTGATGCCGATATTACGGTTGCTGAACTGTTACGTGAAAAAGGTTACGCAACAGCATTGATCGGGAAATGGGGACTTGGCATGGAAGATACTCCCGGTGCTCCCTGGATGCAGGGATTTGACTATTCCTTTGGTTATCTGAGCCAGGGTCAGGCTCATAATTATTACCCGCAGTTCCTGATGCGCAACTCGGAACGGGTGATGCTGGATAACGAAGTCATCCCTTCCAAACGCAATCCGAATTACACCGGGGTAGCCACCAAGAGAGTGGATTATTCCCATGACCTCCTGATGGAGGAAGCCCTGGGCTGGCTGGATGAGAAAGCCGGGGAGCCGTTCTTTTTGTATCTGCCATTAACGATTCCTCATGCAAACAATGAAGCAGGAAATCTTGAGGGTGGGGGAGACCCCGGGCTTCAGAACATCAAAGAAGATCTTGGTGAACACCGTGAGCGGATAGGCATGGAAGTGCCGGATGCAGGCGTTTACAAGGATAAGGGCTGGCCTGGACCTCAAACAGGTACAGCCGCAATGATTTCTCGTATGGACAAGGGTATTGGTGAGATTTTCGAAGCGCTCGGGAAGCATGGAATAGATGATCAGACAATCGTGTTCTTCAGTTCAGATAATGGTCCGCACAAGGAAGGCGGCAACGATCCTTTCTTTTTTGACTCTAATGGACCATTGCAGGGTTACAAACGAACCCTGCATGACGGTGGAATTCGCGTACCGATGATCGTACGCTGGCCCGGCAAGGTCCCTGCAGGAGTAACCAGTGATCTCATCTGGTATTTTGCGGATTTTCTGCCAACTGTCATGGAACTTGTAGGAGCCGAGACTCCCGCTGGTGTTGATGGCATCAGCGTCTTGCCAACACTGTTGGGGCACAGTGCGCCAACCCCGGACCGATTCCTGTACTGGGGAGGGACTCCAGGAAACGCAGAAGCTGTTCGTTGGGGCAAGTGGAAGGCAGTGCGGGAAAGCCCGGAAGAGCCACTGGAACTGTTTGATTTGGAGCAGGATGTGGGGGAAGAGAAGGATGTATCAGCTGCGAATCCGGAAATCGTACAGGAGATCCTGGACTACATGAGCAAAGCTGTCACTGTTAGGTGAAGATTGAGTCTGGAACTGTAGACAGCAGTTTATTCCGTGACGCATGTTCCCGACTGGAATTTATCAAGACCTCATGCAAGAATGTATGAAAGGTGCGGGCTCGTAGCTCAGTTGGATAGAGCGGCCGCCTCCTAAGCGGCAGGCCGGGGGTTCGAATCCCTCCGGGCTCGCCATGTTCATGCACCAGCCTGAAACGGTTGATCCATGGCCCAATACTCTTTAACGAGTAGGCTTGTATTCCCGAAATACTTGCTTGTTGATCTGATGTGCTGATCTTCAGGCTTTAGTTAGCAACTCGGGATCAAGATTCCCACCACTAATCACGCAAACTATCGGCATTGTATTGTTTTCAAAGTCAAAATGACGCAGTGCTGCAACGGAAGCAGCACCGCCAGCCTCGACCACGAGTTTCTGTTCCAAGGAGAGCAAGCCGATTGATTCAGCCATGCTCTTTTCGTTAACCAGGAAAACATCTTCGACCAATTGTTGAACGATTGGGAAGGTATTTGCCCCAGGCATTGGTACTGTGAGGGCATCTGCTATAGACTTCCCGGTTTTTACTTGCACTGGTGCTCCCTTCTCCAATGAACGTCTCATGGATGGATTCAATTCTGGTTGAACGCCAAAAATCCTGCAATTGGGTCTAGCTGCTTTCACTGTAAGGGCAGTTCCCGAGATCAAGCCGCCTCCGCTGACTGGAACAATCAGGTTGAAATCCTGATCAATCTGCTCCAGAAGTTCCAGCCCGAGGACTCCATTTCCGGCAATTGATTCACGAGAGTTATAGGGATGAATGATGTGGTGCCCATCTTCTTTGTGGATACGCTCAACAGTCTCAGAGCGTGCTTTGGCGGTGTTACCACAGAGTTCGACATGAGCACCATACGCTTCTGTACGACTTCTTTTGAATCGCGATGCATTTTTCATCATGACAACGATTGCATTTAGCTCCAGAAGTTCAGCTGCGTAGGCAACTGCTTGTGCAAAGTTGCCGGAGGAAGATGTAACAAGGCCAGACACCTCGCACTCCTCCCTGGAAGCCAGAATACTGTTAAAGGCTGGACGAACTTTGAATGAACCGGTTGGCTGCAGGGATTCCAGCTTGAGCCAGACACTGATACCAAAGGTTTCAGTGAGGAAGTCCGAGAAGATCAAAGGTGTTGCCATCAGGAATGGTTCGAGCCTTGCCTTGGCATCCAGGATTTCCTCTCTCCATGATTCTGCAAGGCTTCTCGGTCTGCGACTAGAGGGTGACTGGTTGTCTTTTTTTTTAGAGGTCTTGGGCGATATAACGAAACTCAATGGACTTTTTTTCATGAAGGGCTCTGCAAGGAAATGATTTTAGTCACTCGGGAGTCTATAGTTGCAATTAACAGCTTTATGCATATTATGGTAGGCAGTGTCTGGGACTGAACGTATATCGCGTTGATATCGAACCATGCATAGGTCGGGAACTGGCCAGACGAGCTGCTGCAAGCGCACGGTGATTCGTTTGCGGTTGAGACCGACGTGCATTGCCCAACAGATGTCAACCTGTTGTAGGACGCGTGGCGCTGCCTGATTCGTGTTGAAGTGGCTACGGAATGGTGGTTACTCCGAGTTGCGCCTGTGGGCTGGCAAGAGATCCCGTTGTTTCAGCAAGCTGCGAGGTGCCGCAGTGTTGATCACTTGGAATAATCCGGCTATCTTGTCTCGCTGGCAGTGCGCCCATCATGCTGGGGTATGTCTAACTCCATTGAGCACTTCCTTCCCAATCCAGAAAGCCGACAGAGGTTGCACGCAGGCCCGTTGGCCCGCGACATCGACGGGTTCGCCACCTGGCTGGCCGTAGAGGGCTACGCCCGTTCGTCAGTACGGGCGAAGCTCCAGTTCATTGCGGACCTGAGCCGCTGGCTCGAACACCGGGAACTTACTGTCGAGGCTCTCGACGAGCAGAGGGTCGAGGCTTTCCTGCACACTCGCGAACTGCGGTTCAGGCGGCGCGGCGACGCATAGACTGGTCGGCAATTGCTGGGCCACTTGCGAGAGAACGCCCGGATCCCGGCCGCGCTTCCCACCCGGGCGGCGAAGGTCCGATCGAACGCATCGTGCGCACCTACGAACGCTTCCTTGTCAACGAGCGTGGCGTATGCTGGGCAACGGCAAGCTGAAGTGGCTAAGGAATGGTGGACAGTTGAGGTTGCGGCAGATGCGACAACGGAGCAACTGCGTGCGGTGGTGTCGGATCCATCATCGCCAAGTGCCCGCCCTGGCAGCGGCCAGGAAGCACTGGACCTGGTGCGCGACCACAGTGCAATCTGCCATTGCTCTCCATCTATAGCTGCTTGTCGTCGGCAGTTCGGGACAAATTCAGTGGAGATTTTCCGCCAGCCAGGGAACTGGAAACTAGTTTCGCAACGTGCTCCCCGCAAAATACAGGTTTTTTTAGGGGCTTATATACAATCCTAACCAAAGCAACCAGCTCTGCTTGTAGAAAAAACCTAGGGAATCCATCTATAACTCATTGATTTTGCTTGACTTCCGGCGCTGTATTGGTTACGATAGTATTGTTATGATGGCGCGCAGGAATCACGGTCATCCGGGACCGGGCAAGGCCCGCCGCAAGGGCATTTCCATCGTTCAGCTGATCAGGCTATTCCCAGACGATAAGTCCGCGGAGGATTGGATTGCCTCGATTCGCTGGCCGAACGGGGCGACCTGCCCGCATTGCGAATCCACGAACGTCCAGTGCGGGGCGAAGCATCCGAACATGAGCTATCGCTGCCGGAAGTGCCGCAAGTTCTTCTCGGTGCGCACCGGCACGGTCATGCAGAACTCGAACCTCGGCGCGCAGAAATGGGTGATCGCGGCTTACATGCTGACAACGAATCTGAAGGGAGACTCCAGCATGAAGCTGCACCGGGACCTGGACATCACGCAGAAATCGGCTTGGCACCTGGCGCATCGCATCCGCGAGACCTGGGAGCGGGGCGAGGGGCTGTTTGGCGGACCCGTCGAGGTAGACGAGACCTACCTGGGCGGCAAGCGCAAGAACATGCCGAATCATGTCCGCAAGGACCTGCCGGGGCGGGGTCCGGTCGGCAAGACGGCGGTTGTGGGAGCCAAGGATCGCGAGACGAATCGGGTCGTGGCGAAGGCCGTTGAGTGCACCGACAAGGAAACGCTGCAAGGCTTCGTCAAGGACTCCGCGGACCCGCACGCGACGGTCTATACCGACGAGGCCGGTGCCTACGAGACGCTGCCGTTCGAGCATGAGGCCGTCAAGCACTCGGTCAGCGAGTATGTGCGCGGCAAGGCCCACACCAATGGCGTGGAGTCGTTCTGGAGCATGCTCAAGCGCGGCTATGTGGGGACGTACCACAAGATGTCCCCGAAGCACCTGCAACGCTACGTGAACGAATTCTCGGGACGGCACAATGTGCGCATGGCGGACACCTTGGAGCAGATGGAACACAGCATGCTGCGGATGATCGGCAAGCGCCTGCGGTACAAGGATCTGAAGCGGGCGAACGGTCTGGATTCCGGGGCGCGGGAAATGGCGCTATGAGCGGCCCGCGCCACACGGAGTCTCAGCGCACTGCGGGCTGGCCCGTGCGCTGAGACTCCGCCGCCATCCCGCCACGACCGTCCACGGCGGGAAAGGCACTCGGATTCACGCGTGGCTGAGTCCTTGCCGGGGAAGTCGCTGGCGCCAGGGATTGTTTTAGGATGGACTCCATGACCAAACCACCAGACAAGCCCAAGCGACCGCGAGGCCGTCCGGTCAAATACCCTATGCCCGAGCCGATTCCCGACACTCCCGAGAACGTCATGCGTGCGTTGCTGGGAGCACCGCCCAAGGGCGAGAACGACTGGGACTACATCCAGCGCACAGGACGGAAAACCAAGCGCCCGTAGCCGATTGCAATGAACTGTAAATTAGTTGCTTTGGTTAGGATTGTATATAAGCCCCTTTTTTTACAGGCACTATCTTATGTGTTTATTGTTAAAGTTTAAGGCGTGGCTCGGCAAAAGTTCCAATTTGTTCAAACTCTGAGAGCGTTCTTACTGGCATTGACAACGCTGCTTGTTCTTGCCGGGACTCTGGTGTCCCAAACTAATACCGGCAATATCCGTGGAGTTGTTTACGACACAACCAATGCGGTTATCCAGGGTGTCACCGTGGTGGCTGAAGTTCCGAGTCGCGGTGTGAAGAGGGAAGTTCAGACTTCAGAGACTGGAGAGTACTTGTTTAGCCTTCTTGATCCTGATTTTTACACTTTACAGTTTTCCATACAGGATTTTGCTCCAGTGACAGTTGAAGGTGTTGAAGTTCGTACCGGGTTCACTGAGATGTTTTCAATGCAACTGGAAGTGGCTGCGGCAGAGGAAATGGTGGTGATCTCATCTGAGAGTACCCGTCTGGCAATCGAACCTGAGAGAACACAGCAGTCCGACCACATTGATTCCGTCGCGATTCAGAACCTGCCAATTAATCGCAGGGATTATCTGGACCTTGCCCTGCTCACACCTGGTGTTGTGGATACGAACTACGTTGTGGATGCGAGTGACTTTCGTATTGCTGCGACTCCTCAGTCTGGAATCGGTATTGGCGGCACAGGCGGTCGTGGCAACTCCTTCATGCTCGATGGAATTTCAAACGTGTACAGTACCGGTAGCGTTCGTTCTTCAATCAGTCAGGAAGCGGTACAAGAGTTTCAGGTCAATCGAAATTCGTTTTCATCAGAACTGGGCGGTGCGGCAGGTGGAGCGATCAACATTGTGACCAAGAGCGGGACCAATGATGTTCATGGAACTATTTTCGGGCTGTTGCGAAATCGTAGTTTCCAGTCACGCAACTATTTTGATCCTGACAAATCTGCCTATACAAGAACGCAGAGCGGTATGTCTCTTGGTGGCCCAATCGCCCGCAACAGGACATTCCTTTACGGAGCTTACGAGAGACTTGATCGGCATGAGTCAGTGTTTGTACCGTTGTTGGATGACCGTTCGTTTCTTACCCAGTTACCTGCGGCCCAACAGACACTACTGGGTGCGCTTTCCTCAGTCCCCAATCCTGCATTTGCACCACTACTTCAGGGACTGGTTAGTCAGTTGACTCCTGGGAACTATCCTCATGTTGTAAAGCTTTACGAAGATAACAGTGGTGTGTTTCCGTTTTCCGAACAGAGGCAACAACTAATTTCAAGGTTTGACCATACCTTGCGAGATGGTCACAACATGTTTATCCGGGTCAACTGGACAGGTCAGGATGCTCAAAATACTAGTTTTGGTGCATTGACTGCGCTCTCACGTGGACGCTACACCGATGTCAAGGATTACGCGTTTGCGTTTGGAGACACTTACGTCATTAGTCCAAGTTGGGTCAGCGAGACCCGTGCAGGGTATTCCCATCACAATGCAGGGGTTTATCCTACAGACCAACTGGGACCTGCTATAGATATCAATGGTTTTGGCAAATTTGGCAGAGATTTCATCCTGCCGGCAGTGATTCTTGAGCGTTCCATGCAAGTGCGCCAGAACTTCATCCATGTTTCGAGGAACCACACTTTTAAATTGGGGGGGGACTTCAATCCCGCGAACTTCGACGTTGATTCAAGGACCTTCTTTTCAGGCCGTTTTATCTTTGGAGAGGGTATTCCTCTCTCGAATTTGATTGACACAGCTGCAGGTCCCGGATTCTCGGGTGCTCTTAAGGCTACATTGGCCAGTGTCGGAGCCCCCCAACTGGCTCCCCTAGTGGACTCTTCAATCTCATCCTTGCAGGCCTATGCGCTGGGGCTGCCCCTGATATACCAGCAGGGATTTGGTGATCCTATCTGGAAAGGGTGGGGCAACCGTTACAACTTTTTCATGGAAGATTCATGGCGTGTAAACCAGAAATTTAAATTGACCCTGGGTTTGCGTTATGAACTGGAGCAGAAGACCAGATTCCCGAGGGATAACAACAATTTCGCTCCGCGTGCCGGGTTTGCTTGGAGTCCCGATTCCAAAACAGTTATCCGTGGCGGTTTTGGGATTTATTTCTCACGCATTGATGGACAAATCGGTTATATCAGTGACCTGCTGGGAGATGCACAGCAGATTTATCAGGTCTTTGTTCCTTTGACCGGACTACCGGGAGTCAACAGTGCCTTGACTGGCAGACGTTTGACTTCAGCCGAGATCTACCAGACCGCAATTGCAACTGGTGTTCTTGGTAACCAGCAAATTACGCCCGAAAACTTGCAGATTCATGGGATCGATCCAGGCCCGGGGTTGCCATTGCGAGTACAGTTCAGGGTTGCTAAGGATATTGTCAATCCCTATGCGAAACAGGGTAGTTTTGAAATCCAGCGCGAGTTTAGTGGATATGCATTTTCCATAGGTTACAACTACAACAGCGGGATCCATTTGATTCGTCCTGTGGATACAAATATTTTCAATGCTGGAACTAACCCCGACACAGGTCGCCCGATTGTTGGTTTTCACAACCCATTGCTGTTGCAGGACAACGTCTATGTCAGTTCAGGGAATTCCTACTACAACGCCATGATCCTACAGTTGAAGAAACGTTTCTCGAATACATTCTTCCTGTCAATGCACCACACCTGGAGTAAGACTATGGATGAAACCACGGATTACAACTCATCCTTCGAGCCTCACTTACAGTGGGATGCCAAAAATGAACTGGCATTATCTTCGTTCCACAGGGCGCATCGCTTTGTGGCACAGGCTATCTACAAATCGCCTTTGGAATCCTGTCCGAACAAGAGTATTGGACACAACCTGATCAGTGATTTCACACTTTCGGGGATCCTGATCGCCCGTTCCGGTGGGCCATTCAACCTGAATGCAGGATATGACAATGTTGGTGATCGTCATACAGATACTCACCGTCCCTTTGGTATCGGTCGTAACGTTGGTAAGGGACCCAGTTTACAGACTCTTCAAGTTCGGCTAATGCGTGAGTTTCCATTTGGTGAGACGCGCAGCATCCAGGTTGTAGCTGAAGCATTCAATTTGCTGAATCACACTAACTTCAAGAATGTGAATGGCAATGTGGGGGCAATTAGTGCAGCCGAACTCCCAGCTTCACTTACTGGGCAGATAGCACCTGTGACGGAAGCATTTGCCTTCACATCAGCATTTGAACCGAGACAGTTTCAGTTCTCAGTGCGGTTCAACTTCTAACAAACGAAATTGTTGGACTGACACTGGCATTGCATATGTTGCAATGCCTCATCACGAACGGGACTGTACCTGTTGGCTTGCAGCAATTACGGATTCAGCTGCTTGATAGCCACTCCTGACAGCACCCTCCATGGTTGCTGGCCAACCACTTGCAGTCCAGTCTCCTGCAAGAAACACGTTGGGGTATCTGGTAGCGGGGCTTGGCCGGTGATTTTCAAGGCCGGGAACGGCAGAGTACGTTGCGCGTACTTCCTTGATTACTCGACTTTTGTTGAGTTTTGACTGTATGACGGCCGGAAAATATTCCGTCAGTTCGTCCAAGGCCAGTTTCACAATCTCGGAGGATGGACGCTGCAGCAGATCCCGTGAAGCACTGATAACAACTAGGTAGTAGCCGTTTCCCTTGTGGAAAATCCATTGAATCTGACGGTCGAGCAGCATGGCATGCTCCAGATGTGTGATGGGCTTCTCAAACCATAGATGGACACCTGTAATTGGGGAATGGGAGAAGTGTTCAAGAATGCCTTCCATGCCACAGTCGGGCAGCAGGTTCGATACACGTTCAAACGGTACAGCACTGACGTAGTAGTCAGCTTCCTGGCTAGCAGGATCAATGGAATCTATCCTGGAGCCGAGATGTATATGGACTCCTTCCCCAAGCTTTTGATCAATGGCTGCAGAGTACAACTCGTCAAGCGGGACAACTGGAATCCCTATTTCATAGCTTGTCCGGTCTCCAAGTAGCCCTTCAACAAAAACCTGCAAGGCAGGAAGTGCAGAGGCCTTGTCAGATTCTTCATTCAAGGCACTGACAATAAAGGGCTTCCAGAACCTGCTTATAGTGCGTGGAGTAGCACCATGTTCATGCAGCCAAGTCGTAAATGTAATTGAGTCCAGGTCCGTTCTATGTTTCCAGTCACGTTTCGCTGCACGTAGGCATTTGAACAAGGAGAGTTTGTCAGCCCATTTCAATGAATTCATTGAGATAAACGAGCGAGCCAAGTGGAATGGTACTGGCAAAGGGTCTCGTTGGATTGTGTCAGTGATTCCTCCTGGGAGAACAAGGTGCAATTTGTCATGGAACGCGATCTTGTCCTGTACCCCGCAACGCTGATAAAAATCGAGCAGGGCAGTGCAGCAGCGCAACAGCACATGTTGGCAATTGTCGATTCGTTCGGAATCAGGATTTGCAGGATTTACAGGAAATGAGGAAGCTCTTCCACCCAGGTAAGGTTTGGACTCGTGAAGGTCTACTTTAAAACCAGCCTCACCAAGTTTTGTTGCAGCTGCCAGGCCAGCCAGTCCACCACCAATGATTTTTACGCTGGGAATGGGGGCGTCCTTCCCTTCATGCGCATTTGTGTGGCATATGCAACGATCCATAGTTTTTGTAACCTGGACAGTTTGATTCTGTTCCTGAGTACGTCATAGCCAGACTTACGGATGCTTACAAGTAACTTGTGATAAATGGCAATAATGGCCCAGAGTGCAGGCTGGCTCTCCTGCCGGATCATTGGCAGCAAGGAAGCAGATTCTTTGTAATAGTGGTTTGCACGGTTCCATTGGAACTCCATGAATCGCTGGAACCTTGGGTCTGGAGATTGAAGGGAGCAGTTCATTAGTTCCTGTTTGCTCAAACCATATTGCCGAAGCTCATCCAGGGGAAAGTACACCCTACCCAGTGATGCATCTTCACGACAATCCCGCATGATGTTTGTGAGCTGAAAAGCAATGCCGCATTTTTCAGCCAGAAGTGGTGCAGATTCGGATTCAAATCCAAAGATATGAATGCAGGTCATTCCAACTACGGAAGCAGCCTGGTAGCAATAGCTGTAGAGGTCTTCAAAGGTGCTGTATTCAAAGCACTGTAAATCTCTTTTCATGCCATCCAGAACGTCAATAAAATACTGCTCAGGTATGTTGTAACGGTTGATGGTTTGTCGAAAAGCGGGAAATATCAGGTTTTCAGAACTGTTCCCAGCAAGTGAACTGCGGAGTTCTTGACGGAACAGTTCAAGTTCAGACTGCCTTTTGTCTATTGAGTTGTCGATAGTGTCTGCAATGTCATCTGCACGCCGCATGAAAGCGTAAATAGCACACATGGCATCCCGTTGCTCCCTTGGCAGGAGCAGAAAGGAGTAGTAAAAGTTCTTTGCACGGGACTTGGCAATACGTCGGCAGTGCATGTACGACTCGTCAAGTAATGACATCCCGTGATCCTGTTGCTGCACTTTGTTTGCTGAAAGTACGATGCATCATGACTCGCAACAATATCATCGTGCGTTGACTTTTACTGATTGTGGGGCGGTGGGAGATGGTGTCCCACCGTTGATAGCGAATCTTGTCCAGTACTGCAATACCTGAACATGAAAATGTTTCGAGAATGATTGCCATTCTGCCAGAAAAATTGTTAGCTAGAGACAGCCCTTCCACAAACAAATCAGAAGCATGACCAACCAGCTCTTGAACTGTATTACAGCAGGGAAGAGATGCAGTTCCTTGTTGGATATCAGAAGCAAGGTTTTCATAGGAAAAACCGTGCAAGTTCATGATTTCCTCGGGGATATAGATACGGCCACGTTCCCAATCTCTGCGAATGTCTTGCCAATGATTGGCCAGTTGCAGAGCAGTACAGGTTGCATCGGAAAGCTTGAACAGGGACTCATCTTTGCAGCCATTGAGGCGTAGTATGATGCGCCCAACAGGATTGGCTGAATAGCGGCAGTAGGCAAGCAGTTGATTGTAGGTCTGGTAACGGGTGACTGTCTGGTCCTGCATAAATGCATCCAGCAGGTCAGCAAACTCCTGGCTGGGCAACAGATGTTTTGAAACAGTCTCCTTCAATGCAATAAACACAGGGTGGCTGGCTCGGCCTTGTGACATGGCCTCCAACTCGCTGCTCCACCAGTTGAGAAGTTCAATGCTACGGGCAGTGTCTTCAATTTCATCTGCCAAGTCGTCAGCCCAGCGACAGTAGGCATAGATGTTGCAGTAGTCCTGGCGTAGTTTTCGGGGAAGCAGCCAACTGACTGCTGTGAAATTCTCGTAGTGGCCAAGTGCCAGAGCACGAGTGTATGTCCTGGAATCATTCAATCCCCATGCCGGAAAACGAGTCCCGTAACGTTCAAGAAAATCAACCGGCTGAAGTACCTGCACCCGATTCTAGAATCCAGCTGCAATCCCTTCGCTGCGAGAATCTGTGGCTCCCATCAAGATTTCAGAGCCTACTTCAATGGCAGTGATATGGCCCAGTGAGCGATTCTGATTGAGGCGATGTCCAAAAGACTCCAGGACCTTACGAGTATCTGCTGAAGAACCGTGTGATTCCATATACAGCAGGTCGGGCATCCATTGATGATGAAAGCGAGGGTAGTTAACTGCCTGCTGAACATTCATTCCGTACTCGATGACATCAAGAATGACTTGAACAACTGAGGTAATGATGGTCGGGCCACCCTGTGCACCCAGTACCAAGCGGAGGCGGCCTTTTTCCAAGACGATCGTTGGTGTCATTGCGGATAACGGACGTTTTCCCGGGCTGATGGCATTGTTTTTGCTTTGCAGGAGTCCGTAAGTGTTTGGACTGCCTGGTTTTGCAGTAAAGTCATCCATTTCATTATTGAGCAGGATACCTGTACCCTTGGCTGTGACTCCTGAACCGAAACCACGATTGAGTGTATAAGTCACGGCTACCGCATTTCCTGCACTGTCAACAATGGAGTAATGGGTTGTTTCATCACTCTCGTAGCCTGAAGGATCACTATTTCCCACTTCAACACTAGGTGTGGATTTATTAGGCTTGATGTTTTTGCCTCGCATGGCTGCATATTGTTTTGAAAGCATGCCCTTCAGGGGGATTCCGACAAAGTCTGTATCTCCAAAAAACCTTGCCCTGTCGGCAAAAAATCGCCGCATGGCTTCAGCAGTCAAGTGAATTGATGCTGAAGACCCCGGCCCCAATCTGGCAAGATCAAAGCTTTCCAGGATATTGAGGATCTGAATAACGCCTGCACCACCTGAACTCGGCGGTGGTGCACTCAAAATCTTGTAATCACGGTAAGTTCCAGTAACAGGTTGGCGCTCAACAGGTGTGTATGCTGCAAGATCTTCTGCTGTGATCAAGCCTCCATTATTTTTCATATCAGCAGCAATGAGTTGGGCTGTCTTGCCCGTGTAGAATTCGTCCGGGCCATTGTCTCCGATTCGTTTTAGTGTATTTGCGAGGTCAGACTGGCGCAGCACAGCGCCAAACTGAAAGGGGTTGCCGTTGTTAAGAAATATGCGAGTGGACTCCTTGAATCCAGGTAAGAATTTATTGTTTTTTAGGGATTGTGCCAGTTCCCAACTCAGCAGGAAGCCATCCCTGGCTAACTTTTCTGCTGGTTCCACCATGCTTTGCCAGGTGTGGGTGCCATATTTATGGAGGGCAAGGGCAAGCCCACGGACTGTTCCCGGTACACCGACAGCCCTGTAGCCAAAAACACTGTCTTGCGTGGGATTTCCATTGGCATCCAGATACATGTCACGATGTGCGGTGCCTGGTGCTTTTTCACGGAAATCAATGAATGTTGAACGTCCATCAGCGAGGCGTATCAACATAAATCCGCCCCCACCAAGGTTTCCGGCATTCGGCTCAGTGACGGCTAACGCTAGTCCGACAGCAACAGCTGCATCAATGGCGTTGCCACCATTACGCATTACATCAACTCCTACCTGAGTGGCATGCTTTTCGGCTGCAGCAACCATTGCATTGCGGGCATGAACGGGATGGAACCCCAAAACGGGGAATTCCTGGGGAATTGCCAAGAGTACTATCGCCCAAAAAACGAGTCTCAAGCTAACGAACTTCCTGCGGGTAGTTCCTTTGACTGTGGTTGAATTCAATATGCCAACGGTTAAAGTGGTGAACCTCATTTTGCTATCAATAGTCTTTCCAGAAACGGCCATTCTTCAGCAGTCCACTCATTCACAAACATGAATCCTGACTTTCCATTGTTTGGTGTATTTCCTCAACCTCAAACTCATAGGAACTTTCCGTCCAAATCGTTTCCCATAGTTGGAAACTACATGATATGTTTGCGCGTGGGATATTGACTTCCTGATACCTTCTGGAACGCAAGTGCATCTCTACTCGATGGTACTGCTCATCTTATCCTGCTTCATACTCGAAGCAGGAAGGCTTGAAATTTGCATCAAGTTTGCGGTTCATATGACTCAGGACATTCAGGTTGAAAGCCGAGCAAACGCCGGTTGGGTCATCGTAGGCATTGAGGAGGACATCCCGGGGCTTCACCAAGTCTACTCCAAGGAGCACGGCATCACCAACTTGCAGGCAGGAATGGATGTCTGTCAGCAACTGCGCACTTTCTTGGGGACTGCAGTTCCCTATGCTGCTGCCTAGGAACAACAAGAGCAGGGGGATGTCCTCGAAACGGTTTTTTGAAGATCCTTGAGTCCATCAGGATAGGAACCGTGATACTCCCTGACAGGCACAATATCGTGTAATTCACGTTTGCATAGGAGTAGTGGATTCAGTAAAAGGTCGATGGGCTGGTAAAACTGTATGCAACCTGATGAAAATGCTTCTAGTAGCTGGCGAGTTTCCGAGTCACGCCACTCCCTAATTCCGCAACAATGACTTGTTCTGCAGAAAATAATTCAGACAGGTGCTTTGAACTACGCTGAATAATGCGTTTTTCAGCCCTTGTCAGACCATATTCGGGGACAAAGGTAATTGCATCAAACAAGGCCGACCCCAAGCTGTCATAGAGATATTTGGCTGGCAGTTGCTTGGGCTGGCAGTTTCCCAGACCCTCACGTACATCATGGATGAAACTTGCGAGGAACGGGTTATTTTCATCCATCACGTTTTACAACATGTTGGCACACCTAGACATGACCATAGAACTACAACGGGCAGGAACGGCAATCACAGATAATGAACGTTATCCCAGCAAAGTCCCAGTTGCATAAATGCCTTCTGGATACAAGAAAAAGAACAGATGAAACATTCGATATTGTAGGTCCAGGTTTGTTGTTCGAGAGACCCCTTCAAGGTCGTCATCGGCTGAATTTCTATATCGGGCATCTGGAGTGTTCGACTGGAACATGATCTGCGACTACCAGCTCAAACTGAAGCCGGTCTCAAGTAGCCTCAATCAATTGTTTGCGTTTGGTATCGATCCTGAATCCTCAGATTCACCGACAGATGAGCTTTCGTGTCCGATGTCAAGGGTTTTTCGGGGATTGGCGGAAGGGATCTAGAATCTGGACGTTTCCCCACAGCTCAGATGTTCGGTCTTAGGTTGCGCCTTGGGCCGCTGGGAGGAGAGGGCGGGTCGGGAGTCATCCAGCATTCAGGCCTTGGCGGGGACCAGCGGTTGCCAGAGGCGGTCGTCGCGAAGCAAGGCGTTGGCGAGCACGACGAGCTTGCGGATGACGGCGGTGATCGCGACCTGGTGCGGTTTGCCGCAGTCGGTCAGCCGCTGGTAGAAGACGCGCATGTCGGCGCAAAGCACAGCCGTGGCAACCGGACCGATCCCCGCGATGGAGCGCAGGATCTCTGCGCGGCGAGCCAGGGCTTCGTCGGCTTCGAGGGCATCGGCAATGGCTTGGTCGAGCACACTGATCTCGCGCTCGGCAGCGTCGTTGAGGCAGCCGAGTGCGGCCGCTGCGGGCCCGGGTCCGAATTCGGCGATGCGCTTGCGACGGTTGGCCCGGTCCTCGACACAGGCTGCCCGGGCGGCCACCAAGTCCTTCAGTTGCTGGAGGTTATGTTCCAAGGGAAGAGCCCGGCGCCGATCCGGCAGGCGTCCGAAGAGGGCCAGCATGGCGGCATCGATGCGATCGGTCTTGGCTAGCCGGCCCATGCTGCGCGCAAACTGCCGGGCCTGCAGCGGGTTGGCCAGGACGACCTCGAGGCCAGCCTCGTCGAGGCAGCGGTGCAGGGCGCGATGGTAGCGTCCTGTCGGTTCCAGCACCACGCGGCGCACACCTAGCCTGCGCAACCAGTCCCGTGCCGTGCGCTGGCCGGCAGCATCGTTGGGAAAGCTGCGGGTGGCAGCGCCCGGCTCAACCTGCGTGTCGAGCCGGGCTTTGCTGACATCCACGCCAGCGACGAGGTCCGTCGCAGCGAGTTCCGTGCCATTCATGATTCGAGTCCCTCCGGAAGGCAGTACAGTGAATGCGAGTCATCCCCCAGCCTTGGCTTCTGATCAATCCGGGCCCCGCGCCCAACCTTTCGTCCAGGCCTCGGGGGGATGGTTGCGGTGGGCCGACCAAGCTCATCTTCGATTCCTCGAACCCAGCCTGAAACGGTCCGACCCGCCGCCCGACCCTGGGGCCTGCAGGCCCCAGGGTCGGCCCTCGCCTCCCCGCTACGCCGCGGGGGGTGCAGGTGCCTCCCCGGTCATCCAACAGGGCTGGATGCCGGGCTCGGCCGCCCAATCCAGAGTAGTTAGGAAAGGGGCCACAGCGCACCTTGACCAACATAGAAGCCTGAAGATTGGCCAACTTGAAGGAAACGTACAGCTACCTCAATCAGGTTCATGAAACGGTGGATCAGGTTATTAAACAAGTGCCGGAAGAAATTGTACAGGTTTGTATCGAACATCGCCTGATGCATGCCGAAACCATGGGCTATCTACACACAATCTGGATGTAGACTTGAAAATCCCAAATAAGTCGTACTCTCGAATCAGGAGTGGTTCTCAACAGGCTGCTAGTCCATCACGTACATGGATTGACATCTCAAATGGCAAAACGACTTTGGGACGTAGAGAGAGGTACCGGATTTGGTTGGGATAACGAATTTGAAGCCCAGCTTTTTGATGTCCCCCAGTTCAGTATTATCAAACACAAGGTCACAAATGGTGAATACCTTGACTATGTTGAGCAGAGTGAGGGAGTACCGCACTACTGGATTAACGATGCCAGTGGATGGAGTTTACGGACGATTGTTGAGTTGATCCCGCTACCTCTTGACTGGCCGGTTTACGTCACACACAAACAGGTGACTCAATATGCCTTATACATGGGCGCATTGCTGCCAAATGAGGCACAGTGGGATTTTGTGTGATACAACTCCCATTCAGGTGTTACGCAACAATTACCATGGGGTGATGAGACCCCGGGGTTGAAGCATGGAAATTTTGATTTCGTGCGCTGGGACCCGTGTTCAGTAATCGCAACACCAGAAGGGGATAGTGTATACGGTCTTTCTCAGATACTTGGCAATGGGTGGGAATGGACTTCTGACTTGTTTCGTCCTTTTCCGGGATTTCAGGAGTATCAGTTTTATCCTGGATACTCCTCCAACTTCTTTGTTGATGAGTATTATGTTCTCAAGGGGGGCTCACCCAGGACATCAATAAAATTGTTGAGATGAAGCTTCCGTAACTGGTTTAGAGCAGAGTATCGGTACGTGTCAGGCACCTTTCGACTGGTTCAGAATTGAGCTTCACCTGTAAATGGATATGAACTTGATTAGCATAATCACAGCTATAATAACTAGTGGTGCAATAGCAGAACGCATCTCTTTTTCGAGCCACGATAGCTCAGTTGGTAGAGCAGCGGTTTCGTAAACCGCAGGTCGTCGGTTCAAATCCGACTCGTGGCTCCAGATCACACGTGTCCGGCCCGGAGACATAGGTTACAGAACGTACCTATGACATGGGTGACAACCTCGCGCCGAACGGGTTGTCGATGGTTTGCAGTGTTTTCTGCTCTAGCCGCAATATCTCACCAAGGGCGTGAACATGAGGTGTGAATTTGTGATAACCTATTTATATTCAGCAAGTTAGGAACTAGCCAAAGACACACCCCATGCGCACACACTGTATCACAATCGATCTGGCCAATCAGGGCCGCCGTCAAGTGCGCGCTCGCTTTGACGGCGGCCGCATGTCCTCCGATGGTGGCGCCCTGCTGCTGTAGGCTGTCGACCAGCGCATGTTCGGGCTGGCGCTGGGGTATGAGGACCTCTGCGACCACGACCGGGGCCATCCGCTGGCCGGCTCGAGCACCGGCTCGAGCTAGGCACCCCCGAGCAGGCCCCGCAGGACCGCTACAAGCGCATCGTGGCCGTGGAAGAGTTGCAGCGGATCGTGGGGCAGATCCGGCAGCGCTGGCCGCGGGTACGGGTGGTGGTGCGGGGGGACGCAGGGTTCTGCCGCGACGAGTTGATGGCGTGGTGCGAGGCGGCAGAGGGCGTCGACTACGTGTTCGGCCTGGCCCAGAACGCGCGGCTGAAGCGGGCGCTCGCGCAGCCGGGGGCTGGCCAGCGGGCGGACGTCGCGGCGGTACTGCGATTTCCGCTATCGGACGCTGGCGAGCTGGAGCCGCAAGCGGCGAGTGGTGGGCAAGGCGGAGTGGCTGCCGGGCGGGGTGCGCGGGGACAACCAGCGCTTCGTGGTGACCAGCCTTGATCGGGGGCGGATCGGGACCCAGCCGCTGTACGAGCAGCTGTACTGCGCGCGCGGGGACATGGAGAACCGGATCAAGGAGCAGCAGCTGGACCTGTTCGCGGCGGCGCTGCTGGAGGTGTTGCGACAACGCGGGCTGGCGGGGACGGAGCTGGCGCGGGCGCAGTTCGGGACGATCCGGGCGCTGCTGCTGAAGGTGGCCGCGGTGGTGCGGGTGAGCGTGCGGAGGGTCTGGGTGTCGTTGTCCTCGGTGTTTCCGCGCCAGGAGCTGTTCGCGCACAGCCTGGCGCGGTTGCGGGCGGAGACGCCGGGATAGCCTGTGGGCCAGCGGGAGAGACAGCCGGGGCGCCACGCGCGGCGGCCAGGGGGAGGTGTGTTCACCCTGCGCCAATTCGCCGAGCAGGACGGGCAGAGTGCCCCGGAACCGGTCCCGGTTGACGCAGATATGGCTACGCGAGGGGATTCCTGAACGTCAGGGCCGGGAAATCAGTTGCAGGCCCGCTTCCAACAGCCCATTGCCCGGGCCCGTGACGCCAAAATCCGAGGCTGCCTAGACTTGGTGAGCGATACGGGCTAGCCCGACCTTCTCACGAGTCTTAGATTCGGAGGCGTTTTGTCCATTTGGGGTGGATGGATAGCCTGGCAATGTTGCGTGGGGCGTCGGATCCGGGCAGATGCCTGGTAAGGGTCGCCAGATCCGCGGTTGTTGGGGCTTGTTTTCGCTTGAAACCCGCCCTGCAGGCGCACTGATCCCCGGCGACCTCCGACGGGGCTCGAGACGATGGCTGGAGTGCAGCTGCTAACAGCGCAGGGGCAGGCTCTGGAGACGGGCCAACACCTGCCCGAAGAGGCCCGCTTCAGGGAAGCCCTCGTCGAACGACAGCCGCACGGCCCGCACGCTGACCCGGATCCGCACGCCGATCTTGAGCAGCTTCAGGCGGATCGTGCCGCATTGCGCCCGCGCCAGCCGCGTGCCCGACAGGCCCCAGCGCCGCAGTAACTCCAGCAGCGCGTAGGCGAACGAGGCGAAATACAGGCGCAACTGGTTGGCCCGCATCGTCTGCGCCGAGGTGCGATCGGCGAACAGCGCCAGCTGCTGTTCCTTGATGCGGTTCTCCATATCGCCCCGCGCGCAGTACACCTGTTGTATTTCACTTTGTTTCGTAAAAAACGGGTTAGATTTTTCGGATTGAACTGTTGTTGAATCGTTGAAAAAGCGAATTAATCTGGCACGGGTAGTGGCAGCTTGGCAATGGAGGGCAGCGCTTTGACTCGAGCGAGGCGGGTCCGCATGGGTTCAACATTGAGAGCGGACCGATCCGGTGGGGTTCTGCCGCAGTACAAGAAAGGGGCGTTATAGTCGAATCGGGAGGGTGGCCCGCACGATTCAAGCTCGCCGGGCCGCGGGCGGTGAGGTGCAAGCTCGCTACAAGACTGAACTCAGCGCCGAAGATTACGTTAGCAGCAAGGCGTGGTGGCATGCAAACCCGCCCAGTTGCCCGTTTCATCCCGCAGGCGGCTGTACGCTGGTACCCCATGGTAGCTATGGGCGCAAGACGCCAGCCGGCACCCGCGTCAGGCGTTTTCTTTGCAAGGCATCGGGGCGGACTGTCAGATGACAAAAAGTGTTACCCATGTGTCCGGTACGAACCGTCACCTATCTCTCAAGCCGCTCAACGAATTCTTGCATCACATCGTTGCCCAGAACTGAAGAAGCCATATCCTGCTACTCCTTGGCAAAGCTGATCCTGACAGAGTACTTTTTCAAAGTCTCAACATGCTTATTCCGAGATGTATTGTTTAGAGGATTGCCTTGCAAGGAAACAATCCAGAACCTGGCAAATCGATTCTTGTCAGCAACATCTTTTTCAGCCATTTCAGCGAGTATGCTGATGTCTTTGATTTGATTGTTTTTTAAAGACAGTCGCCGTAGGGAAGTCAATTCAGATAACGCTTCAACACTCGTGACCTTGTTGCCGTCTAGAATCAGCGAGGAGAGCCTGACAATACTGCCAGCCGGACTCAAATCGCTCACAACATTATCCGCGAGATCCAGAGTCCAGAGCTTCTGCAGGTTCTTGACTGCTGATATGTCATTGATCATGTTGCCGGACAGGTAGGCGGAGTTCAAGGCTTCAAGACCACTTATAGGTGTTATGTCAGAAATTTGATTGTCTGAAAGTTCAATGTACTGAAGCCGCTTGAGTTCTGCCAATGGCGAGATGTCTTCAATCTTGTTGCTAGTCAGTGTCAGGCTCTGTAGTAGGCCAAGGTCGGCAATGGGACTAAGGTCCGTAATTTCATTCCCAGACAACTCCAAAAGCATCAGACGTTTGCAGTGTTCGAGTCCGGTCAGGTCACTAATCCCCTTGCTTCGTGCGGTAATTGTTGAAATCGAAGCAACATCCTCTGCTGTAATAGGTTCATCGGTATCACGCTTTTCAAAAACGTACTGCCGGACAGCTTTTTCAAGATTCTCATCAGGAAAGATTGCAGCTGCAACTGGCAAGGCAGTCAATAAACTGACTAGGATAGCTGTTAGTTTTAAGTTCATACCAATCCTCAATTGATCAAATATCATATTTTTCTCAGACCATCATACTATTGTGCCCAGTGATGAATCACCATTGAACCCCACAAGATACGGAGTAGACCCACATCGTAAAGTTAAAAGTTCAGTACTAGCTTTCCTACGGAGTTCGTGCACTGAACTCTTGTGAATCATAAGGCTTGATGCATCTCATTGAGCCAGTTTACAAAATCATCCCAAAGCTGAGCAGCAACTGTTGGATGAGTAGCGACGTGGTCATCGCTTTCAGCAAAGTCGTGGGATAAATCGTATAGTCCAATGGGTGTTTCAGGAGCAGGGCGCACCAGTTTCCAGTCCCCTTTTCGGATACTGCTAGTTTCCCCATGCCTAAAGTACAAACTCTGATGATGAGAAGGGGACTCACCACGTAGTGCAAGCAAGGGATTGAGTCCGTCCAGTGGTATCTCTGACAACGGTTCAGCTCCTGCTGCGTAAAGGGCAAGAGCAAACAAGTCTATGTTGATCAATGGCTCTCGGCAAACAGTGTTTTCAGTAATTCGCCCAGGCCAGCGAATAATACAAGGTGTTCGAATCCCACTCTCGTAGACGGTTGTCCGTCCTTCTCGGAATGGTTGATTTGATGCGACTTCCAGTTGTGGCTTTTTGGATCCGATCCAAGCACCATTGTCAGATGCGAGGATGACCAATGTGTTGTTCGATAATCCTCGCCTGTCAAGTTCCTGCAAAACCTGTCCAATCCCTGCATCAAGTGCTGAAACCACGGCATGGTATCCGTACCCAGTGACTTCTTCCCAGGAGCGCCAGTAAACTGGCCCAGATCTATCACCTCCACGATTGGTGTGACTTGCAAACTGGAACGCGGCTCGCCTTGCGCGGGACCAACCGGATTGAATGAATCTCTACCCGCCCAATGAACGTTTCGGATCCCTTCCGTTCAAGCCCCAGGCCCGCGCTCGTTGTTCCGGCCAGATCCCCTTCATCCGCTTGTTGGATTTCAGCTGAAGCCGGATCTTGGGGCGAAAATCGGCCCGAGCCAGCGTAGTTCTAGCGGTATTTTCAGAAGAAAGTGAACACCGATTCCGCACCCTAGCGGCCAACTCTGAAAAGCCCTGGCCTTTACCCCGTGCGCGTTGGGCCCACGGGCGCGGCGATGTGCAACTGCAGGAATAGGTCCGTCCAGGCGATGCGGCGGAGCTGAGTGTACCGCCTATCTACACTGTTTGAAATTATCGTCGATCATTGAAGCCGCCAGCGGTCTCGCAAGGCGGTTCCTCGCGGGCAATGTTGTAAACTTCGGGCATGTCCAAGGATGCCTCCCCGGACCATCCCGTCCACGAACTCATCTCGACGCGCTGGAGTCCGTACTCCTTCTCGAGGCGGCTGATACCGCGCGAAGACTTGCTGTCTATCTTTGAGGCGGCACGCTGGGCAGCCTCCTCGTTCAACGAACAGCCTTGGCGCTATCTCGTTGCGAGTCGCGACCGGAGGGAGGACTTTGACAGGATCCTGAGTTGCTTGCTCGAGGGCAACCAGGTTTGGGCGCGCGAAGCGCCGACTGTCGCGCTGGGATGCACCCGGACAACGTTCTCCCGCAACGACAAGCCCAACCGCGTTGCTCAGCACGATCTGGGACTGGCCTCTGCGAGCCTCACGTTCGAGGCGACGAGCCGGGGCGTCCATGTGCACCAGATGGCCGGAATCCTGCCCGACAAGGCACGGGAGGTCTTTTCCATCCCGGTTGGGTTCGAGGCTATGACGGCGCTCGCGCTGGGCTATCGGGCTGACCCAGGCACTGGAGCCCGTGAACTGCGGGCGCGAGATGAGAGTTCGCGCACCCGCCGGACCCAGCAGGAGTTCGTGTTCGGTGCCGAGTGGGGTGAGCCGGGTCTTGGATCTGCGCGCCGAGATTAGCGGCGGCAGGAACCGGCCCAACGTCGTAGGTGTTTGTGCTTCAATTGTGCGGACACGCGTCGGCCTGGCCGCCAGCCGCCCTGTTCCCGAGCTACTGGCGGACACCTGTGAACGTGAGGGCCGGAACCTCACGCTGCTGACCTCCTCCGGGGTGACCGGCATAGTGGGGCTCGGGGGCCTTTCCGAGGTACGGATCCGACACGCACTCGGGGTGCGATTGCTGAGTCCATGTGAAACGCCTCCGGCCGACATACGGGAGGCCTGAATTCGCGCCCGGCAGTTGATGCGAGCGATCAAGTCGTCGCAGGGCATTGAAGACATCAGACACAGAATTCGGGGGGTGCGGCCACCGGCTGCTAGACGGCACCGTAGGCCAGCATTGCGTCGGCGACTTTCACGAATCCGGCGATGTTCGCACCCCTGACGTAGTTGATCCAGCCCTCCTCCTGCCCGTAGTCCACGCACTGGAGATGGATTTTCTTCATGAGACTCTCGAGCTTTTCGTTGACTTCCGCCCGCGACCAAGAGATACGAAGCGCGTTCTGACTCTGCTCGAGGCCGGACACCGCGACGCCGCCCGCGTTAGCCGCCTTTGCCGGTCCGAATAGAATCCTGGCGTCCAAGAATCGTCGCACACCTTCGAGATCGGTCGGCATGTTCGCGCCTTCGCAGACACCGACCACCCCGTTCTCCAAGAGGGTCTTCGCATCGTCTTCTCCGAGTTCGTTCTGGGTTGCGGAAGGGAAGGCCAAGTCGCAAGGGACGGCCCATGGGCGTTTCTTCTCGTGGAATTCGCAGCCGAAGTTCTCGGCGTATTCCTGGATGCGGCCGCGCCTGACAGTCTTGAGATCCTTCAGCCATTCAAGCTTCTCTAGATCGATACCGTTCGGATCGTAAACGAATCCTCCCGAATCGGAGGCGGTCACAACCCTGGTGCCCAGTTGAACCAGCTTCTCGATCGTGTAGATCGCGACGTTTCCCGAGCCCGACACGACCGCCGTCTTGCCCTCGATGCCGTCACCTCGCGCTGCAAGCATCTCGCGCATGAAATAGACGCTACCGTAGCCGGTGGCCTCGGTGCGCACCAGGCTGCCGCCGAATGCAAGCCCCTTGCCGGTCAGGATTCCCGTAAAGCGGTTCACCAAACGCTTGTACATTCCGAACATGTAGCTGATCTCGCGCGCGCCGACCCCGATATCGCCCGCCGGAACGTCGGTATCCTCGCCGATATGCCGCGACAACTCCACCATGAGCGAGTGGCAAAAGCGCATAACTTCGCGGTCGGTCTTGCCCTTGGGGTTGAAGTTCGACCCTCCCTTGCCGGCGCCCATCGGCAGGGTCGTCAGGCTGTTCTTGAAGACCTGCTCGAACCCAAGGAACTTCAGCACGCTGAGCGTTACCGTTGGGTGGAATCGCATTCCTCCCTTATACGGTCCGATTGAGTTGTTGAACTGGACGCGCCAAGCGCGATTCGCGCGAAAGTTGCCATGCCGGTCCTCCCATGTCACGCGAAATATGATAACCCGATCGGGTTCGGTCATCCGTTCGAAAACCTGATCCTCGCGGTATTGCGGGTTCTCGTGGCAAAACGGAATGATCCACTGCGCGACTTCCTGAACGGCTTGGTGGAATTCGCTCTCTCCCGGATTGCGGCGGTGCAAGCCCTGCATGAACTGTTCGATGTCGGCTTGTATCACACCCGAGGCTTGCTTCGTCATTCTGAGTCTCCTTTCAATGAGACAGCTACCCTAGTAGTGTATCCTTGGCAATATACGGAGCCCCGCGGGCGCGGGCGCAGGCCCCGAGGTAGTTCAGCGTCTAGGCGTAGGGATTGAGGCCGGCCAGTTGCAGCGCGCCGAACACCGAGAAGAGCAGCCCAGCCAGCCGGGCTCTGTCCTCGCTGCCGGAGCCGAAGCTCGTCCTCGCCATGACCGTCCTCGCCTACAACCTCTATTGCCTGCTGGCCCTCGACCTGCCGCTCGGATTCCAGCGCCTCACCGCCCAGTCGATCTTCGAGCAGTTGCTCAGCACCGGGGACGACATCCGCATCGAGCCCGACCTCTGCACGGTCTGTCTGAAGAAGAAACGCGGCCTGCCCGCGCTGTTCGAGACGCTGCAGGCAGCCGAGCCGACCCGCATCCCGTGGATCGGCAACCGCCAACTCGCCTTCTTCGGGGCCACCCGCGCCTAGCCCGCCCTAGCGCCGTTACCGGTTCAAGCGCCCGACCTAGGTGTACTTAATGACTGTGAAAATCGGTGACAATCGTAAATCATGGAATAGTCTGGTGAATGCAGGGGCACATGTAACATGGCTGATTGTGCTGAACGCATCATGTGGTTATCATCAGCCAGGTTATAGTGGCGTTTTATCTCAGCCCTGCATCTCTTCATTCAATCAAGACCTGGATGAAACAGATTCAGGGTTTCATCCAGCCGTATGCAGCAATGCTGTTGTAACGAAAATATTTTTGTTCAACTGATTGACCCTTACCTGAGAAATACTTGCGCACAATGTTGATAACTTCGCCATAACTTCCCAAGGGTTCACTGTTGGGCCAATCACTGCCAAATAGAATTCTGTCCTCTCCGAATGCTCCAACGATTTCATCAACTCGTGGACGATAAGTTTCAATATCATGTGAGACCTGTCCTTCTATTCTTTGCAAGACAGCAGAAACCTTGACATAAATCTGCTTGCGAGCAGTAAATTCTTGCAAGGTCTCCTCAAAACGTCCTTGGCTAGCCTCAGGAATATTGATCTTTGGTAAGTGGTCAATGATGATTCGTAGTGACGGTACCTGATCTGACAGGCGCAAGACATCATCGAGAAGATCCAGGTTCGGGTTTGCAGTGTCCAGTGAGAGGTTGGCATCCGCAAGCAGCTTCATGTTGGAAATGAATTGTGAACTGTTCACGTGATCTCCCAGGTTGTGACCCCACAGGGTTCCGAAACGGATACCACGAAATAGCGGGTTGCTAGAAAACCGCTCCAGTTGGGTTGCAAATCCTGGCTCAAAAGCATCCAGGAACCCAACCACTCCAACGATATTCGGGTTCCCTTTTGACACCTCCAGAACCCATTGGTTGTCTTCTATGCGTGGACTGCATTCCACGACAATGGCTCCGGCAACGCCGTTAGATCTGGCAACATTTTGGAAACGTTGCGGGTAAGTGGGTTTTGAACGGATTGGATCGTCAGCGGGTGGCCATGGAATTCCGCTTGGACGATTTGGGTCAAACAGATGGATATGGGTGTCAATAACGTGATAGGGAAGGGAAAATGCAGAAGCAGTTACTGCTGATGCTGTGGAAAGTAAAAACTTGCGACGATTCACGCAACAAGTATACGAAGCTCCACATGCACCAGATTAAAGACGTCTGCAATAGTCGGAGTATGTTCCTGATTACAGCAATCGAGTTGCATAAAAGACACTACATGAGTTCGTCGGTTGACTAGCAGGAAATGAGAGGATCAGCTGTTTGAAACAATGACATCAGTGGTAAGCAAAAATCTGATTTGAATCTTTCATAACATCAGGTATAACAAGTAAGTAGAGTCTTTTTTCCTTGCTTTACTGATGCATTCAAAAGATCTAACCCTGTGCATTCAGCAATAACATTTACTTGTGTTGCGGTGGTATCTCAAGGAATTGTGATAGTATATATGAAATTCAGTTACATATATAAATGTTGAGTATGTTTCAAGAAAGGGTTGTTTCAATGGTTCACTGTTCTTCCAGCTCTTAGCTGCAGAAAATGATTTCTGCAAAGACATTACTAATAGTGATTGGTCTTGTTGTGTTATCGACAGGTCTGACACTGAGTTTTGCAGGGCTACAGAATCCTTGATGCAAGGGAAAGTGGAAATCTTGATTTATCGATCTTGATTGGAGCCCTGCGGTCTATTGGATATGGAATGGCTATGCCTGCAGGTAGGGGCAGGGGTAGTGGAGGCGACCCACGTGAAATTTTCGAATCACTGGATGTCAACGAGGATGGCCTGTTGACTGGTGACGAGCCAGCACCTTTCATGCGTCAATCAGAGTATTTTACGGATGGACAAGTCACAGTGGAAGAGTTTGTCAAGGCCATGCAAGAACTACAATCACGTCGTGTAGGCCGCCCGAATCGTCAACGTGGAGGGGGACAAGTTGGAGGCAGCGGAGGGTCCAGTCCCGTACAGAATAGTGATATTGAGTTTCTGGCAACACTTGACTCAGATCAAGGCCGTAGTTTGACTGAAACTGAAGTTCATCAGGCGATTAACAAGAAAGTTATCGAGAATATGTCGGCACGTACAAGCCTTGATGGTAATCAGGATGGGGAAGTGACTCCTCAGGAATATGCTCTTTCACAGCCCAGCACAGGAGGTTCTACTGATGCTGACGGCCTTGATGATCATGCAAGAGGCCATTTCAATCGTGAGGGCAATGATCGCGATGGTGTTATTTTGACTCAGGAAATCAGCGTTCGGGTAGCTGCATCCTTGTTACGAAGGGTAATGCCCCCGGAAAGGTCTGAAATGATAGACCACGTTCTCAAATAACAAGCAAGTTATTGCAACTTGCAGACCACCTTATAAGGTTGCTGTGTTCCCAGAACTACACTCTAATGCAACTTGAAGCAACAACGATTGCTATCAACGTTCCGCCGGTTCAGTACAGTGAGGGACATTGCACTATTGCCCCTCGTGCAGTCAGGCTGGTTAGATGGGAAAGAGTGGTGATTTCTGAAAATATGGCAACCTTGCGAACGCTTCCTGGCGTTGAGAATATGCTCCGGAGCAAGGCGGCCTCAAGATGGCTCAGATTGATGCCTCGTCAGCAAGTCGTCAATCTGATAAGACAAGCGCTAGATGAAGTTCGGACACAAATACTTGAGAAAAAAGATCTCAAGGACCTCACTGCTGGGCAGGCTATTGAAGTAAGGATCGACAACCTGGTCAAGCAACTGCGTAATCCATCACTCCAACCTGTCATTAATTCTTCAGGGGTAATCCTGCACACCAATCTGGGCCGTGCACCATTAGGAGTATCTGCACTTCAGGCCCTCCAGCAGACTGCTGCAGGCTACAGCAATCTTGAATACGACATTAAAAAGGGCAAGCGAGGCAAACGGGATGATCATGTTGGAACTCTTTTACAGCACCTGCTTGGAACTCCAGCTCTGGTAGTCAACAACAATGCAGCCGCCATTTTTATAGTCATGGATACACTGGCTCGAAATGGGCAAGTGATTGTCTCCCGTGGGGAATTGATTGAGATTGGGGATGGCTTCCGTATCCCGGAAATCCTGGAAGTCTCAAGAGCCGTTCTGCGGGAAGTAGGTACAACCAACAGGACTCGCATTGAAGATTATCGGTGTGCAGTTTGCAAGGATACAAAGGCTCTGTTGAGGATTCACCCCAGCAATTTCCATATAGAGGGTTTTACAGGCAGGCCAAAACTTCCCGAAATGGTAAATCTGGCAAATTCGACGTCAATCCCATTGGTTGAGGACCTTGGCAGTGGCAGCCTGATACATCTGGGACAAGTAGGCATTAAGGATGAACCAACTGTCATGGCCAGCTTGCAAGCAGGGGTTGATGTGGTTACTTTCTCTGGAGACAAACTACTTGGCGGCCCACAAGCGGGGATTATTGCAGGTAAATCGGCAATCATCGCTCGCATCCGCAGGAATCCACTGTTTCGCGCCTTGAGAGTCGATAAGTTGACCATTGCTGCTCTGGGAGCAACACTTCAGGATTATCTTTTCGGCAGGGAAGATGCTGTCCCCGTGCTCCATATGATGAAAATCACTGAGCGAAGCCTTGCCATCAGGGCGAGAAAGTTCATTAAGAGACTTGGTTTGCCTGATGTGCAGGTTGTTGCAGGGGAATCCCTTTTGGGTGGTGGCTCAACTCCTGCACACAGTCTGCCGACCCGACTGATTGTCCTGGCTCCGAGGGGAAAACTAACAATCAATCAAGTCGAGAAGCGGCTGAGATCCCATACACCTGCAGTGATTGCTCGCATCGAGAAGGATTGCCTGTTGCTGGATTTACGCACAGTCCTCGAAGATCAGGAAGAGGAACTGATCAAAGCACTGCAGGCAGCCTGTAGCTAGGAAAGAGACTTATTTCGGACTCATGGAATTCAAGATCTCAACACAAGGGTTTAACGATATCCTGGACATCACTGGAAATGTGAAGCAGTCACTTTCTGGTACAAGTGTTGAGGATGGAGTTGTACATGTCTTTGTTGAAGGATCGACAGCAGCCTTGACAACTATTGAATTCGAGCCAGGAGCAGTCCGTGACTTGAAGGATGCTCTTGAGAAGATTGCCCCGATGGCTGCTCGTTACCATCACAATGAAGCTTGGCATGATGGCAATGGATATGCGCACTTACGTGCTGCGTTGATGAAGCCATCACTATCAGTCCCCATAAAAAGTGGCCGTCTCGTGTTGGGAATGTGGCAGCAGATTATTCTGCTTGATTTTGATAACCGTCCTCGGACTCGTACTATTCACGTGAGGGTTAGTTCCTGTGCATGATTACTTGAAGTGGATGAAGCGGTTATCTCTGCTGGGTATACTGTGTGCCACTCAAGGCCTGTCTCAGCAAGCTGTGAGCTGGATTGAGTCGTATCAGGAAGCTCTTGCGGAGGCACGCAAGTCAAGCAAGCCAATATTCCTGGAGTTTCGCTGTGCGCCTTGAAGGGCAGGCAGGGAATTTGACGCACAGGTTGTGCTGACTCAGGAAAATACCAATCGCGGCCGACTGCTTCAGCAGTATGTAACGGCTCGTATTACACGGATGGACAACATCAACATCGGTCTATTCGACTATGACCGTTACAACACGCTGTATTTTTTTATTCTCAATTCGGATGAACAGGTCTATATGCGTTACGGCGGGCGCGACCAATCATCATTTACCGGTTACCTGAAACTTGAAAGCCTGGAATTGGCTCTTGAGAAAGGCCTTGAGTTGCACAACCTTTACAAGCAAGACAAGCTGGCCAAACAGCCTGCTCCTCCGGAATTGTATCCCCGTGAAATCCCTGAACTATTCAAGAGGACAACCCAGGCAGGTCGCTGCGTGGAGTGCCACTTGATAGGCGATCTGCAGAATGTACAACTTGAGATGGACGGCACACTCGACAAGCTAGTCCACATGTATCGTTCACCGGATATCAAGAAGATTGGCATCTATCTCGATATTCCAAAGGGTTTAGTTGTCCATGAAGCGAAAGGTAATGTTGCGGAAGCCGGAATGTTTCCCGGAGATGTGATTCGAGCCTTGAACGGCGCGATTGTCTGGACTTTCGGTGATCTGCAATGGGAGTACGATCAGGTCAAGTATGGAGTTGAGAAAATTGAATTGACCGTGGAGCGTAATGGCAAACTAATGGATTTGTCAGTTGAGTTGCCTAACTTCTGGTGGCATACGGATCTGAGCTATCGGAACCTCAGTGTTGAACCCCGTATCTATTTTTCTTCCAAGCCACTGACACAGGAAGAGAAAAAGGCTCTGAACTTGAACCCCACCGGATTTGCAAGCAAGGTCCAGGATATTGATACGCTTGCTGAACTGCTGGGCAGCCATGAGCTGCAGATAGGTGACATCGTGTACGGTGTAGACTCAACGACTCATGATGAGATTGCCAACACGGCAGACCTGTTTATCAAGCTCCGCAAGCAGGCCGGATCAACAATAAAATTGCAAGTGTTGCGCAATAAGCAGCAACTTGAACTTTTACTCAAAACAGAAAGGATGAGCTTCCGGAAATGATTGGTCGATCCCATTGGGTTTTGTATTTACTGAGTGCACTAGTATTGCTGGCAGGTGAGTGGACAGCACCGACTCAAGTCACACAGGACGGCAAGACAAGACTTAGTGCCCGGGCAAAATTGGCTGGAGAGCATCTCGTTATCGAGTTGCAGGTAGCCGACGGTTGGCATATCTACGCAATGGACAATGAACAACGGGCCAAGGTAGCACTTGCTGGCAAGATGTCACTGGGTGTTGAGAAAAACACAGAGGTGCAGGTCTCAGGTGATCTGCAAGTTACGGGTAACTGGTATCAAACAGACCCTACGGATTTCTCAAGACCGGAACTCCAATGGTTCACATATGGTTTTGAATACAATGCACTTCTGGCTTCACACATAAAGTTTACCGGGAACAAGGCTAGTCAGATTCTGGTCAAGGGTCAGATCTGTGACAGTGAGCGATGTGAGGATGTCAAAGCCCAGATTGTGCTGCCAGTCAGTGCTCGGAACCAGGACAGTTTTTCTATGGCAGGTCTTGTCCAGGTAACTAACCCCGAACCTGTCGAATAAGCCTGTTCCTGTTACCAGCGAGGGGGCTCCTGGTGGTTGCCATCCTTTAGTGGCAACTTCACAACTTGTCGTTCTTCATAAGACCGATAGGCTGCCTGAACGATTTCAAGAGCGTTATAACCATCCATCCCATTTGCTCTCGGTTCATGCTGTTGCTGCACGGCTTTGAAAAAGCTCCTGAACTGCTCTTCGAAGGTCTTCGTTCGTGGGGGCCAGATATCTACCCATCCTGGTTCAAGATCTCCCCAACAGCGGGTGGGACGTGTCCAGGCAAGGATATCCGGTGGCAATATCTTGGAAGGATCCTGTTCAAGATAGATCGAAATGGGAGCTGACTGAAACGGTGCAGTGATAAATGCACTGCAACCAAGTGTTGCCTTGGTGCCATAAAGCATTAGTGGTGAAGTGAAGGCACGTGAAAAGCGATGCCAGTTGAGTGATCCGATAGCCCCGGATTGCATAAGGAGGGTTAATATAGAACAGTCATCCAAGTTGTGGGATGGCAGGAACGATCCCATTTCGCAGGAGACCTCGGCAACATCACCAAGTAAATCACGGATCTGGTCTATACGGTGTTGGCCTACATCAATCAAAGTGAAACCACCTCCCAATGCAGCATCAAAGCGATAGTTTTTAAGTCCTCCCGGGATGATTTCCAAAGGCTCAGATATATTTCCGTTGAAAGAGCGAATATCCCCGACTGCCCCGCACTCAATCAATCTCTTTACACAGAGATGTTCACTGCTGTAACGATGATGAAACCCCATCTGCAATACTTTTCCTGACTGCTCAGAGGCATCAATAATAGCTTTGGCGTCGGTAAGCTTGATACAGACAGGCTTTTCACAAAGAACATGGCGTCCAGCCTGGAATGCTATTACAGCTTGTTCGCGATGAAAGGCGTTGGGAGAAGCAATCAGGACTGCTTCAACTCCTGCTGTCTTTATGGCTTCTTCGGCAGAAGAAGCTATCTTAGGGATTTCAAATGCCGCTGCTGCTGACCGGGAAGCCTTTGTGGCTGGGTCGAAAATGCTGACTGCGCATCCTCCTACAGCCTTCAATGCTGGTAGATGATGCTTTATTACTACAGACCCAGCACCAAGAACTGCTATTTTCAGCGGAGAGATTTCCATACAACAAGCCCCTTTTGGAAAGAGTATCCCATTGCATCACACGTCTGAAGTAGTAACCATGCAAATGTTATAGACTCATGGTTCAGGCAGTGTTCTACGCCTGATTCAGGGGCTAGTGGCTTGAACAAATATGTTGTGATTGGCCCGCAAGGTTCAGGCAAGTCGACACAGAGCCGTATGCTTGCGACTTACTACGACTTTGTCCATGTCTCGGTCGGGGATATCATCCGCTGGCATATAGAGCACAAGACAAAACTGGCTTCAAAGATTCGGGTGATTCTCGGTTCCGGCAACTTGCTTCCAGACGAACTCGTGATGGATGTCATCAAAAACCGCTTGGAAGAACATGACTGGAATTACGGGTTCATCCTGGATGGCTTCCCAAGGACAAGGGCACAGGCTGAGTTCCTGTGGCAGAACTGGGACATTGATCACGTGGTTTACCTAGATGTCCCGGACGAAGTCATTTTTGATCGCGTACTGAAGCGTGGAAAAGCAGGATGGGGTTCCGGCTACACGAAAAGGGCAGATAGTAACCCGGACTCACTGCGTCGTCGGATCCGTGATTATCACATCAGAACCAATCCCTTGCTTGATTTGTATGGCGAACTTGGGATACTTGTCCAGATTCAAGCAAACCAACCGATATCAAGTGTTTACGCCAGGATCACGCAGTCCCTTGGATTACAGCGAATGTGAGCCTGATTGCTTGAAATCCTGAGCCACTGCGTAACAGCTCACTCTTTTTAGCACAGGACTCAGCAGGTCGGAAATCCTTAACTGGCTCTGAGTAATATCTCAAGTAGCTTAGTTGGTTTCGTTGGTTTTGGTTCGTGACCAACTGTATTCCTCGCCACCATCGACATTGTGGTGGCGGAAAGTGATACGGCTTTGATCTACTACACTGTCGACTGTTACAGAAAGAAATCCTCCGGCTTCCCTATGGAACAGGTGGTATTCTTCATCCTCGCCAGGTGATCCGCCCGCATGTTCATCAGTTGCAGGTCCACTGGAAAACTCATGAACCTTCCTTTGCGGATGTACAGAGTGGTATTGCCAATGCCTGTCACCACAAACGATGAAGAAATTATCGGGCACATTCTCTCCAAACCATGCGCGCATCTCATCACCCTCAGTGCGAAAAGCGGAATTTGCGTGGTTATCAGCCTTGTTGGAGCGATCCGGGCCTATAATAGGCGTGGGGCTGAGCAGCACTTTCCAGTTGGCATTACTTGCTCGAAGTGACTCTTTCAGCCAGTTCTTCTGCACATCTCCCCAAATGGTCTTGTCTGGTCCATCCTCCATGGTGTTTGGGGAGCGGAAGTCACGGCCTTCTACTAGCCAGATCTGCAGACCCTTGCCCCAGCGGAATGTGCGGTACGGCAGGTTGCTCATAGGTACCTGCTCGGAGTAAACCTGCAACCCCTGTTCCCATGAGAATGTTCCCATGGACTCGCGGCTCATGCCGGGCCAGTTGTCATTGTGATACGAATCATGGTCATCTTTCATCCAGTAGCCTGAAACACTTAGGTGAAAGAGGCGCAGGGTAAGAAAGCTGTACATGCGGTGCCAGTGATAACGGGCCAGCTCGATTGATGTTGCGCGAGGACTGTCGCTGTCGTAATAAACGGTGTCTCCAGTTGGAACTATGAAATTTGGAGCCAGCTTTATCATCGAGTTATAAATCTTGAATCCCTCCTGCGTGTCATGATCCCGGTTGGCTTGGCCAGTGACAACAGTAAACTTGACTTCTTTGAATTCATCCGCAGGTGGGGCTGTTTCAAAACGGCCGTTTACGGGTTGATGAATTGTTGTCCCTGCCAGGTTGGAAGTTATTATTTCGAAGTAGTAGACAGTGGATGGCGACAAATCCTGGACATGGAACAGTTTGGTAAAGTCATTTTCCGGACCAACCTCAACCCACTCACTGATTTCCGGTTCAAAAAAATTGACATTATCGTCAATACTCAAGCGGACACGTCCAGCGGCTCCAGGAACAGAACCATTCAACTCGTGCGGTGCGGGGACGGCTATATTCTCACCAGATTCGGGCTGTTCAGGGCGCCCTCTGAACACGACACCATCTGCACGGCGACTGGCTGATTCTGTAACACGAGTCCAGATAATGGCTGAGTTGGATGTAACTTCCCCTATCTTGATCCCGGTGGCCTGTCTGGACTCATCAATGTAATCAATGCGCTCTCCACAACTGGTAAACCAAGTCAGACTGAGAGCTAATATCCAGATTAATCGCATTTTCCTTATATTTTAACGAAGTCTCGAACTTCTGAGTCTTGCAACTTGACGCTCCAGTGAACGCATTCTTTCTAGAAGGGCACTGTTTTGTCCACCACCGCATGAACAGTCCGGCGGACTTGTTTCAAGCTGGATAATTCTCACTTCCATTCGATCCAGTTTGGATCGCGTATCCAGATCCATTGGGTCAGGCTGATCAATCTGTGCATTCAGTACATTCTGCTTCTCAAGTGCAGTAATTCTGACTTCAATGGCTGCCAGGCGATCATCCAGTGTTACTGGCCGATTGTTTCTGGATTGTCCAGTTACCTCAGTAACAGGTACAACGAGCAACACTGATAGTAGCAGCAGGAGTTTCATAATCCGTTTGGTCATTGGAACCATCCATTGCCGCGAGTTTCATAGGTCAGGCAGCTTTTGAAAGGGGAATAGCCGAAAGCATCATACAAGGAAACCAGGACTCTACTGGATGGAAAGCATCCGTTCGATGGCCAGCTGTGCCTTTTTGGCGATTTCAGGCTCTACCGTTACTTCAATACGATCATTTTCAAGCGAGTCCAGTAATTTCTCAAGCGTGTTCATCTTCATGTACTCGCAAGTAGCATCCGGGCTGACCGGATGGAAGATCTTGTCTGGAATCTCCCTGCGTAACCGGTAAACCATGCCCGTTTCTGTGCCGACGATGAATTCCTTGGATGCAGACTTGTTGGCATGCTGGATCATGCCTTCGGTTGAAAGGAAGAATGCCTTTTGATACGGTGCATTGCCATTCATCACCTTGGACATGCAATGTGAGGCGCATCCGCATTCCGGGTGAATTAATAACTCAGCATCTGGGTAGCTGTCGAATGCTTCATCCAGCGCATTTTCACCAATCTTTGCGTGCACATGGCAGCAACCGTCGTAAAGGTCAACCAAGGCTGGGTCCACGACATTGCTCTGTGCAATGGAAACAGAACCAAGGAACTTGTCCGGCAGGAACAGGATCCGCTTGCCAGGATGCTGTAATGCTGCATGATCTAGTACCTGAGCAGCATTACGGGAAGTGCAGATATAGTCACTTAGCGCCTTTGTCTTGGCATCTGTGTTGACATATGAAATTACAATACCGTCTTTCGTAGTCTCGATCCACTTCTCAATACGCATGCGATCAATCGAATCTACGAGTGAGCACCCTGGTCGGTCAGGCATGTATATTCTGGTGCGGTCGCCAACGATTGTCTTGGCTGTTTCACCCATGAACCAGACACCGCAGAAATCAACCCTTGGTGAAGATTGTTTGGCAACAAAGCGACTCAGTCCCAGTGAGTCGCCGACTTCTGCCGCTACTTCCTGCAATTCGGGGTACTGGTAGTTGTGGGCGACCACCAGTGATTGCTTTTGCTTGATCAGGTCCTCGACCTTACGGGCAGTATCCACCAGTTGGTCTGTATATGCCTGTGTGTATCGCCCAGGGTAAAGATCACTTGCGATGTAGTTGAACCTGTCGTACCATTGCTCGCGGGGTAGTGGTTGCATCCTCTTTCTCCGCCTGCCTTACAGACTCAGCTCTCTCACTGGTTCAAATACTGATCTGAAAAGACTTGCCGCAACCGCAACTCTTTTCGGCATTGGGGTTTTTGAACAGAAAACGCTGTTCAAGAATGGTTTCAATGTAGTCCAATGTCATGCCATCAAGGTAATGGTAGCTTTTCGGGTCCACGCAAAGCTTGACCCCATCAACTTCCAGCACATTGTCCGAGTTGCGGGCATCCTTTTCGAACCTGAACTTGTACTGCAGTCCAGAACAACCGCCACCAACGACTCCGAGGCGGAGATAGCCATTGGGATTTTCCTTGTCAAGCATTCCACGGATCCTCTCCGTTGCGCTGTTTGTAACCTCTATCATTGGTTGTTTTCATGATAACTGTTTTACTGTAAACACGTAGTCTTTTTGAATGAATGGTGGGCCTGCATGAGTTGCAAGGCGCAGCACATATGAGACAAAATCTCCCGGAACACCTTGTCCGCCTCCCGGTTATTGCTCATTCCTGATTATTCATACCCACTCCTCACTCCCCAGTTCCTGGACCTTCGAATTTCTTCATCTTTCGGGCGGTGATGGTCTACATCTGCTGAATGGCAATTAAGCATAGCCGTTTGAGGCGCTCACCCTGCACCAACTCCATGTGGGTAAACTCGGTGCTCATGTTCTCCAGGTTGGTGAGGACGAGAAGTTGTTCAAGGGTAGCGTAGTCACGCATGTTGACATCTTTGTAGGGGTTGGCATCACGCCATTTGCAGTCAGTATGATCAAGGAAGGTAACGTTGGGGATGTCGGCTTCGTTGGCATAGGTGATAGTGGCTTGTTTGACAGTAACCTCAGACATCCTGACCTCAGACACACATAATGTGTCGCAGTTTTCGACGAATTGAGCACCAACTGGGCAGGTTTTGGCCCTCTAGCGTGGCGGTCAGGACGCAAACTCGTAGGCGAGCCGTAGGTTGGTACCGGGATAGATAGTGTGGGTCGCGTCCAACTCGTCGCAGCAGGCATTAGCCCAGGCCTCCGTGGTCTGCGTGCCGACCCCGTTGAAGGTCTTGGTCACATCCCGCAGGTGCTCCCTGGCATGAAATAAGTCGATGATCTGGATGGCGCCGGGGAACTGCTCACTGGCCAAGTTCCAGATCATATGTTGCGTTAAAAATTATGTTGCGTTGACCTCGTCACCCCTTGTGGAATCGAGACCCGCACTCGACTTTACGCAATATAATAATTCGACCGATCATGTTCGTTTTCCCTTCAGGAAGGAGATCCGAACATGTTTGAACAACTTTTTAGATACCCCGGCGTGGTTGAGCGGTATCGCGCCGCTCCCCTCGCACGAGACCGCCTGCGTTATCTCGTTCACCTAGCCGGGGCGGGAGCCCACCCCACAACCCTCCGGGCACTGGCGAGCCGCCAGTTGGCACTCGTCCGCTTGCTGGATGTGCGGGAGGACCGTCCCGTCCGTCGCGAGCAGCTGGAAAATGTCGACTGGGAGGCGGAGACGCTCCGGGTCCGCCCCCAGAAGCCGGGACGGACGCACCTGTATCCGTTGTCCAGACCTGTGGGGGAGGCGCTGCTGCGCTGCTTGCGGGAAAGCCGCCCCCGCCGGGCCAAGCGCGCGATCTTCCTCATGCTACAAGCCCCGATCCGCACGCTCAGCGCCTTGGCGCTGTGGGGCGTGGTCAGCCGACGCTTGTGGCGCCTGGGCATCGACGCCCCGAAGCGGGGGCCGCACGCGCTACGGCATGCCTGCGCCCAGCACCTTCTGGACCGAGGCCTGTCGATGAAGGCCGTCGGGGACCACCTCGGGCATCGCAGTCCGGCCTCGATGGTCGTGTACGCCCGGGTTCACCTAGCCGCATTGCGCGAGGTGGTGGACTTCGAGCTGGAGGGATTGGCATAACGCTCCAAGCCGCCATCGAACAATACGTCGCTTGGCGCCAGGCGCGCGGTACGCGCTTCCAATCTGGGGCGAGCGTCCTGTGCCTTTACGGCCGCAGCGTGGGAAGCGACGTCGAGTGCGACGCCGTCCGCCCCGATCAGGCGAGCACCTTTCTGGCCGGTGCCGACTCGCTCGCCGCTGCCCGCGGACGAACTGAAGGAACCCGCGTCAGGCTAATCCTCGTAGCCGAAATCATACGCACGCTGGTGAATGGAATGCCGAAGTAGACGTAGCCAGTTCTCGCAGAAAAGACCGTCAACGTGAGCAAACTCGCGTTCGTTAGCGGTGATGATCGCGTAGCCGAGGGTGACGGCATGAGCGGCGATGAGCAGAGCGTTGCTGCCGATCGGCTGGCCGCCTTGTTCTAAGCGGGCGCGTAACATGCCATAGGTGGTGTCAGCGGGTGCATTGAAGGGCAAGACTTCAATGTGTCCGAGCACAGCTTCAACTTGTGCTTTGAGCCGGGGTGATCCTTTTTTTGCGGCCCCGTAGCGGAGTTCCGTCGCAACAATGATGCTGGTGCAGGCCTGTGCTTCGCCAACGTCACGAATTCGCTGCATCACCCGGCCATTGGGATTACGGACTAGGTCCGAGAGAATGTTGGTGTCAAGCAGATATCGCATTTGATGCATTAGATCTCGACGGAGTCGGGCGGTGGGTCGGAGATCAGCGGAAACTTCTCATCAATCTGTTGAAGGGTCGCGAGAAGCTCAAGCAGAGATCCGTTTCGCGGAGATGGCTCGATTATCAAGTGCTCGCCGTCCTTGTGCATGATGACTTCGTCGACAGAGAATTCGAATTCCCGCGGAATCCGGACCGCTTGATTTCGACCGTTCTTGAATAGCTTGGCATGGCGTTTATGGTCCATGATCACCTCCGTTGGCATGTGCCCAAGCATTTGCTATGTCGGGTCAGTTGTCCACTAATGTGCCCAAGCGCAGCCAGCCATCGGCACCGAAATATTTCCGGATCGTTACTGTCAGCGATGCACTCAGGTATATCAGTCCCTTTTATATCGTTGAATTCGACAGAATTAAAGGCAGGATTGTGGAGTTGCTTCCATATTCCCAGGAATTCAAGGGAGTTTCTGTAGAGAAGTCAGTTGCGGTATGCAGTTCATCCTCGCCTCCCACTCACCTCCCTAAACTACCGAGTTAACTGTGTGATAGCGACAGGTAACGGTGTTACTGGGGAAGAGACAATCTGTCAATTAGAGAAATACTCAAGTTAATCCTGACAGGACAGGCATATGGCAGAGAAGACTATTCATTACAATGTCGTTAGCGGTATTGAATCTTGTTGCTTGATCAGCACCAACGGCCATTGGAAGACCTGCGCATCTCTGTTACAGATCGTTGTAACTTCCGATGCACCTACTGCATGCCGCTTGAAAGTTACGATTGGATAGCGAAAGATCAGATCCTGAGTTACGAAGAGATAGAGCGCCTGACGCGCACTTTCGTGGATCTGGGCGTAAGAAAACTACGCATTACCGGTGGGGAGCCACTCCTTAGGAAGGATCTGACCCGGCTTATTGTCATGCTCGCAGAGATCGAAGGTATTGAAGACATCTGCCTGACCACAAACGGCTTCCAGCTTGCATCCATGGCAGAGCTACTCAAGCAGGCTGGATTACACCGTGTCACAGTCAGTATTGATTCCTTGAACCCGGAGACTTTCGCAAGCATGACCCAGCGGGCCAAACTCAAACCCGTACTTGAGGGGATCATTGCAGCACAAGAAGCTGGACTGACCCCGATCAAGCTCAATAGCGTGATTGAACGTGGTGTCAATGAAAACGAGATCCTTGACCTGGCTGAGTTTGCTAGAGAAGGGAACTATGACCTGCGGTTCATAGAGTTCATGGATGTTGGTAATGTTAACCAGTGGACTTCCTCAAAGCTGGTTCCCAAGTCTGAGATACTGGCCAGTGTCACTTCACGTTATCCAGTAGAACCTGTCACGGCGAGGCGAGGAAGTGCCCCCTCCGAGAAGTATCGCTACAGCGATGGAAAAGGGATATTGGGTGTAATTGCTTCCGTAAGTGAGCCTTTCTGTGGTGCTTGCACACGAGCCAGGCTGACCGCGGACGGTCGCTTGGTCACTTGCCTTTTCTCAACACATGGCCATGATTTAAAAACCCTCTTAAGGCAAGGGATCACATCGGATGAATTAAGAGACAAGATTACTTCTGTCTGGCACTCCCGCAAAGACCGTTATTCAGAAGCAAGGCTGCACTCCATTGAGTCTGTCGAGGGCTACAGCCCGGATACGGTTAAAAAAATTGAAATGATTAGTTTGGGTGGATAACCTGTTTCCGGTTATCAACTGGCATGGATATCAGAATGCAAGGAAGAGTGCCCTGAATCAGACATCTCTGTGGGACGGATAGGAAGCATACATTGCAAATTTGTGGGTTGATACAATTTCCCGTGAGAAGTTATCCATTTCTTCACTGGGCATTGGAGAGAAGCTTTGTGCAATCTGCACATTCTCATGCAAGAAGTACAGTTTGGGCATACCTACAACTGCAGTAGTAAAGGGCGGTGACAGCGTATAGCGCAACAGGCTGGTCATGGGACATTGGCCATGTTTCCCCCTAAAAATCGTGTCCTGTGAAGTGACCTTCATAGCCAAGACGCCCATTTCTTTCCGAAGTGCGACCAGCAGGGCAATCGTGGTAAAACTGTCTGACGGTAAAGGTTCACGACCAGTTTCTGGTGAGAGACTGCCTTGTTTTGCTGCATTCAACACCATCTGGATACAGGCAAAATCATGTCTTTCGAGTGCCTTGGCTACAGTGTCTGGATAGGTGTGACTTGTTATACCGGCAAAACGGTATGCCCCTTCATCGCGCAATTGCATAAGGACCTTCAGGCAGCCTGCCTCAACGGCTGCCAGGTCTTCCGCTCCTCTGAGGTTATGAATGTGGATTAGATGGACCTGATCGGTTTGCAGACGTTTCAGGCTCAACTCTGACTCACGTATGGCTTTGTCGTAATCACGAACCGAGATCTTGGTAGTCAGGAGCACTTCACTACGCCGGTCTTTGATGACCTTGCCAACCCAGGTTTCGCTCTTTCCATTGCCATAACCCTGTGCAGTGTCTACATAAGTAATGTCGAGACCCAAGGCTGTATGCAAGGCCTCGAGCCCGCGATCTTCTTCCTCGTATCATTAATAGTCGGCTGCCGCAACCAAGGCCAAGAGTGGAAGGTGATTCGCCAGTCTTGCCCAGCATACGAGTTGGTAAAAGTCCTGTAGGTTCATTTTTGAACCCCTCGTTTTTTCTGGTACTGGTTACAAGCTGCAGTTGCGACAACTGCAATCCCTAGAAAATGTCGACGGCTCAGATCGTTGGACATGACAACCGTTCCTTATATCAAAAGGCTTACAGAATACAGGAAAATAGGTGTCTGGGCTGCTGGTGGGTTCCCGTTGGAGTTTCCAACGATTTCACTCGGTGAGCCCTTCATGAGGCCATCAACCATGATGTTCCGCAACCTTGTGGCCATGGACGTTGAGGAATCAATTCTAGCCGCAATATCTCACCAAGGGCGTGAACATGAGGTGTGAATTCGTGATAAACTATTTGTATTCAGCAAGTTAAGAACTAGCCAAAGACACACCCCATGCGCACACACTGTATCACAATCGATCTGGCCAATCAGGGCCGCCGCCAAGTGCGCGCTCGCTTTGACGGCGGCCGCATGTCCTCCGATGGTGGCGCCCTGCTGCTGCAGGCTGTCGACCAGCGCATCGGCCTGACCCGGCGCCTGGCCGCCTGCTTCGTCGATCACCGCAACCCCCGCAGGACCGTTACAAGCGCATCGTGGGGCAGATCCGGCAGCGCTGGCCGCGGGTGCGGGTGATGGGCAAGGCGGAGTAGCTGCCGGGCGGGGTGCGCGGGGACGGAGCTGGCGCGGGCGCAGTTCGGGACGATCCGGGCGCTGCTGCTGAAGGTGGCCGCGGTGGTGCGGGTGAGCGTGCGGAGGGTCTGGGTGTCGTTGTCCTCGGTGTTTCCGCGCCAGCAGCTGTTCGCGCACAGCCTGCGCGGTTGCGGGCGGAGACGCCGGGATAGCCTGTGGGCCAGCGGGAGAGACAGCCGGGGCGCCACGCGCGGCGGCCAGCGGGAGGTGTGTTCACCCTGCGCCAATTCGCCGAGCAGGACGGGCAGAGTGCCCCGGAACCAGTCCCGGTTGACGCAGATATGGCTACGCGAGGGGATTCCTGAACGCCAGGGCCGGGAAATCAGTTGCAGACCCGCTTCCAACAGCCCATTGCCCGGGCCCGTGATGCCAAAATCCGAGGCTGCCTAGACTTGGTGAGCGATACGGGCTAGCCAATCCAATGGATGGCGTTGTACTTCTATGTGGCTGCGACAAGACAACCCCTGCCCAGTTGATGGGAGCGGCCAGCGCAGATCTCCCGGCAATTATTGTTACGGGTGGTCCGATGCTCAAAGGGATGTGGCGGAACAAGGAGATTGGTTCCGGGACGGATGTCTGGCACTACTGGGATGAGCTGCGTGCCGGTCGCATCAGCGAAGAAGACTGGTGTGAAATAGAATGCTCGATGTCCCGTTCAGCGGGTCACTGCATGGTGATGGGCACTGCCTCGACCATGACAAGTCTGGCTGAGGCCATGGGGATGACTCTTCCCGGCTGTGCAAATATTCCTGCTGCTGACTCACGACGCTATGAAATTGCACAACGTTCAGGTGAGCGGATTGTGGAGATGGTTAAGGAGAATCTCAAGCCATCCCAGATCATCACCCGCGATTCGCTCGAGAATGCAATCCGTATAGACATGGCAATTGGAGGCTCTACAAATGCAATTATTCACCTCAAGGCAATTGCCGGCAGGCTTGGAATTGACTTGACACTGGAACGGTTTGACCAGATTTCCCGGGAAACAGCAGTCGTGGCAAACATCCGGCCATCCGGTGAATACCTGATGGAAGACATGTTCTATGCAGGTGGGATACCGGTTGTCATGAACGACATCATGGATCAGCTCCAAGGAGAAGCAATGACGGTCACAGGCAAGACGATTGCAGACAATGTTGCAGGCTCAGAATGCCACAACAGGGAAGTGCTCCTGCCAAGGCAGAATGCATTGCAGAAGGAGGGTGGCACTATCGTGCTATCCGGAAACCTGTGTCCTCGTGGTGCAGTGCTGAAAACGAGTGCAGCAACTCCGGAGCTTCTGCAACATATCGGCAGGGCAGTTGTGTTTGAGGATCACGGAGACCTGATGAACCGGATTGATGAACCGGATCTTGAGGCCACACCAGAATCGGTATTGGTGTTAAAAAACGGTGGTCCGATTGGCGGCCCGGGAATGCCAGAATATGGGAATCTTCCAATCCCGACAAAGCTACTCAAACAGGGCATCAAGGACATGGTGCGTATCTCGGATTCCCGGATGAGTGGAACCAGCTACGGGACAGTGGTGTTGCATATCACTCCTGAATCTGCTGCCGGGGGGCCTTTGGCACTGGTTGAAAATGGTGACGAGATTCAGCTTGACACCGCCAACCGTAGACTTGACCTGCTGATCCCTGAAGAGGAATTCGAGAAACGAAGGCAACAGTGGGAGCCTCGCCAGGATTACTATGACCGCGGTTACGGAAAACTATATCTCGACACAGTCCTACAAGCAGATGAAGGCTGTAATTTTTCATTTCTGCGAAAAACGAACAGGGCAGCTAGAAAGATCCCGCTTGCATTCTGAGACTACCCACTGCAGTAAGCAAGAAAGGGTATTTTCAGTCTGCATTCGCCATAGCAGGACTCACAGATTTTTTGAGTTATTGATTGCAATGGGGCTTATATACAATCCTAACCAAAGCAACCAGCTCTGCTTGTAGAAAAAACCTAGGAAATCCATCTATAACTCATTGATTTTGCTTGACTTCCGGCGCTGTATTGGTTACGATAGTATTGTTATGATGGCGCGCAGGAATCACGGTCATCCGGGACCGGGCAAGGCCCGCCGCAAGGGCATTTCCATCGTTCAGCTGATCAGGCTATTCCCAGACGATAAGTCCGCGGAGGATTGGATTGCCTCGATTCGCTGGCCGAACGGGGCGACCTGCCCGCATTGCGAATCCACGAACGTCCAGTGCGGGGCGAAGCATCCGAACATGAGCTATCGCTGCCGGAAGTGCCGCAAGTTCTTCTCGGTGCGCACCGGCACGGTCATGCAGAACTCGAACCTCGGCGCGCAGAAATGGGTGATCGCGGCTTACATGCTGACAACGAATCTGAAGGGAGACTCCAGCATGAAGCTGCACCGGGACCTGGACATCACGCAGAAATCGGCTTGGCACCTGGCGCATCGCATCCGCGAGACCTGGGAGCGGGGCGAGGGGCTGTTTGGCGGACCCGTCGAGGTAGACGAGACCTACCTGGGCGGCAAGCGCAAGAACATGCCGAATCATGTCCGCAAGGACCTGCCGGGGCGGGGTCCGGTCGGCAAGACGGCGGTTGTGGGAGCCAAGGATCGCGAGACGAATCGGGTCGTGGCGAAGGCCGTTGAGTGCACCGACAAGGAAACGCTGCAAGGCTTCGTCAAGGACTCCGCGGACCCGCACGCGACGGTCTATACCGACGAGGCCGGTGCCTACGAGACGCTGCCGTTCGAGCATGAGGCCGTCAAGCACTCGGTCAGCGAGTATGTGCGCGGCAAGGCCCACACCAATGGCGTGGAGTCGTTCTGGAGCATGCTCAAGCGCGGCTATGTGGGGACGTACCACAAGATGTCCCCGAAGCACCTGCAACGCTACGTGAACGAATTCTCGGGACGGCACAATGTGCGCATGGCGGACACCTTGGAGCAGATGGAACACAGCATGCTGCGGATGATCGGCAAGCGCCTGCGGTACAAGGATCTGAAGCGGGCGAACGGTCTGGATTCCGGGGCGCGGGAAATGGCGCTATGAGCGGCCCGCGCCACACGGAGTCTCAGCGCACTGCGGGCTGGCCCGTGCGCTGAGACTCCGCCGCCATCCCGCCACGACCGTCCACGGCGGGAAAGGCACTCGGATTCACGCGTGGCCGAGTCCTTGCCGGGGAAGTCGCTGGCGCCAGGGATTGTTTTAGGATGGACTCCATGACCAAACCACCAGACAAGCCCAAGCGACCGCGAGGCCGTCCGGTCAAATACCCTATGCCCGAGCCGATTCCCGACACTCCCGAGAACGTCATGCGTGCGTTGCTGGGAGCACCGCCCAAGGGCGAGAACGACTGGGACTACATCCAGCGCACAGGACGGAAAACCAAGCGCCCGTAGCCGATTGCAATGAACTGTAAATTAGTTGCTTTGGTTAGGATTGTATATAAGCCCCATTGCAATCAGGTTGCAGATTTCTTACAAATCCACTTGATGCTGTTGGTGCAGTAAATTTTGTAGCTGGAGTGAGAACCCCTGAACTCAAGCAGCCTTCCAGGGTGGATCTTCCGGGAGCAGTGCCTCAAACTCTTCAATGCGCCCCTGCTGGTATGAACCGGCGTAAGAGCCAGCATAGAAACGGTCCAAGGCTTCATCATTCAGTCTTTGCCAGGATGCTTCCTCATGTCCGGGATTGATGGGATAGAACAAGCAGCCTGTAGCTTCGGCAGCCTTGCGGTCTCCAGGGGCATCACCGATCATCAGACGTTTATCGGGTGCGTAGCGTTTGTCTCCTGAAAGGGCATCCAGATGCTCAGTCTTCTTACCAAGCTCTTGTCCAGCGATCAGTTGTGGATAGTGTGAAATCCTGTTTTCATCCCACTCACGCTGCAAGGCTTCGCCTGGGGTGCCGGAAACAACTACTAGGTCTGAATCTGCAATCATTTTGCCGAGAACCTCAGTCACCCTTGGAAAGGGGGGAACTCCATAAACGATATCTTTCACTGCTGCATTCACAGCCAGGCTCCACTCCATGACCTGGTCAAGTTGAGGATGGGAGGTTTGTTGCAGGTATGCCTCCAGACCGGCATTACTGGGAGGGAACTCAGAAGCTATAAAGGATTTAAAAGGAGTCAGATCCGGGATCTGACTCCCTCGTGCTGCAGCTTCCGGCCAGTCAACCAGCAACTCCAGTGTGCGCACACAAACAGGAAACCTGTTCATGCCCCGTGTCTTGGAGTACAGATTTGCAAACTCCCAGGCCCTGCGTGCGTACTTGGATGCAGCTTGCAAGTTCCAATGCTTGATGAACATTGGAGTAAAACATTCCTTGTGTTTGATTTCCATTGAGTCAAACACACAACCGTCAGAGTCCAGGCCGATAAAGAACTCGTGGGACGGTTGATAGTCGTTGAGTGTTTTCATGGCGTGTTTCCGGATGTCCAGTAATTAGCGGATGACCTTTAACTGTTCCATTGAGAGTGAAAGACTCCCTGCTTGTCCAGACGCTTGTAAGTATGTGCTCCGAAGTTATCCCGTAGTGCCTGCAAGAGGTTGGCAGGCAAGAACTCGGAGCGATAGCTGTCAAGGTAAGCAAGACTTGCACCAAGGCAGGTAGCTGGTACGCCATTGCTTGCTGCTAACGCAACAACTTGCTGAAGTGCTGGCAACTTCTCGTTAACCATCCCGGAGAAGGAGGGATGGACGAGCAGGTTGTCTATATCCGGAACTTCCTTGAAGGCTTTCCTGATGGGTTTCAGCAGCTTTGAACGGATAATACAGCCCTGTTGCCAGATTCGAGCGACTTCTGCCAGATCCGTGCCGTAGTCAAATTCCTTTGAAGCTGCCTGAATTAAGTGCATGCCCTGTGCATAACAACTGATCATAGATAGGAACAGTGCATCATGCAGGGGTTGCTCCAGATCCTCGATGTTGACCTGTGCAGAACTTTCCGGCTTTTGTAGGACCTTGGATGCCTCAACCCGTGCATCCTTGAGTCCCGACAGGATGCGGGCATTCACAGATTGGGAAAGTGTCGGAATCGGGATACCAAGGTCCAGTGCACTCTGGGCTGTCCATTTGCCTGTGCCCTTCTGTCCGGCTGTATCCAGGATCTTCTCGACCAAGGGGTCACCGGTATCCTCGTCGGTTTTGTTCAGGCATTGCGCGGTGATATCCACCAGAAAACCTCCGACCTGTTCAGATTCTGTCCATTTCTGAAAGATTTTCTGGATTTTGGGAGTTGGCAACCCGATAGTCCTGCGCATCAAGTCATAGACTTCACAGATGAGCTGCATGATGCCGTATTCAATGCCGTTGTGGACCATCTTCACGTAATGACCAGCTGAGGACCGCCCACAATATGTGACACAGGAGCCGTCGTCTTCTGTCGTGGCAGCAATTTTCTCGAGGACTGGGGCAATCCTGTCGTAGGCCTCGCGATTGCCACCGGGCATGATTGAAGGGCCCCACAAGGCTCCTTCTTCACCACCAGAAATGCCGCAGCCCACGAAGTACAAGCCTGCTTCCTGCAATTTGGTTACTCGTTTATCTGTATCGGGATAATGTGCGTTGCCACCATCAATCAGCACGTCACCCGGTTGCATGTACTTGAGTAATTCATCCATTACTGCATCTGTGCCACTGCCAGCCGTCACCATCAGCAATACTCTCCGTGGAGGATCCAGCAAGGAAATGAATTCCTCAATTGATTGGGTAACAGTGACATTTCTCCCTGAAGATTCCTCACGCATGCGTTGTGCATTCTCATTGCTGCGGTTGTAGGCAATGACGGGGAAGCTGTTGCGCTCAATGTTTAAAACGATGTTGCGTCCCATGACGCCAAGTCCGGCGACGCCGAAGTTTTCAATACTCATTTGCTGTGATTCCTTATTTCACACTGTGAATTGCGTTCGGGAACGGGCCAGGTCCACTGCAATTGAACCGAAACATGAAACTGTCGTTAGCCCAGCCATTTAGATGCTTGCTGGAATGCATTTTGATTGCAGATCAAGAACTCTATTGTACTTAGAGATTGGTAAACATAGTTGAGAAGACACGTTCAGGGCGGAACACAGGAACTGAACACATTCATTACAGCAGCATTGGGCAACTGGACACTCTGCTGAATTAATCGACAGGCAACCCGGACATACGTTGTGCGGAGTTGATCACGGACTATATCTTCCGCTGGCTAGGCTCGCGGTTCTTCTCCACTGAGTACCAGCTGAGCGACGTCGGCCAGCCCTCCACTTGAACCTGACGTTGGCCCCGTCCATATATACCGAGCAGAAAACTCTGCCATCATCGACCTCCACCGTACAACTGGTACTCACCTCCCAGAGCTTTGCGACAGTTATGAGTCCATCTGCTGACGAACTCAGCAGCGAGTCCCCAACAGCCGCCCGCTCGATAGTCCTGAAAAGCAACCGTCCGAGGTAATGTGCACCGTAGCTGGCTCCCGTGCCGACCATAACTGCAGGCAGTTTGACGGTCAGCTTCAACTGTGCAGCCTATGAAATGCAGTGGCGCAGGACGATGCCACCGCTCACGCCCATACCTATGACCTGCACTTTTTACTTGACAAGATCTATGTCGATCACAGTAACTGCTGCCTGTGTTTTCTTGGATTGGGATAATTTCCTGGGTGTCATGTTTTTGCTCCTCTTGTGGTTCATTTAACTGTGTCCATCACTCCGTCACTAAAAGTTAGTGCCAGTAAGATGAAACTGGTGCGGAGGCGAACAATACAATAATCCCTGGGACAGCCTAGTCGGCGTGGCAAACGGACCACGCCGCCGCGGAATCATGATATGCTCTAGCCGCGCCCTCTTTAGAATGGCCTGGGTACAAGAAGAATCCAATGAGAATCATTTCACTGTTCACCATCCTCGTACTCATTTGCGTTTGTGGCGTCGCGTTCGGTGGGGAGGTATTGGGCCACGAACAGGTGCTGCTTTGGCTTGGCGGGGCACCCGGAGCAGAAGGAGACAAAGCCGCAGACCGGCCGGCTTTGACTATTCATCTCGCTGCGCCGAAGCAGAACACAGGCGCGGCGGTAGTGGTGAATCCGGGTGGCGGGTATCGCCATCTCGCGTCGGATCATGAGGGTTTGCAGGTCGCGCGTTGGCTGAATTCCATCGGAGTCAACGCATTTGTTTTGCGCTATCGGTTACTGCCGAAGTACGAATCGTCGTTAGCGCTACTCGATGCGCAGCGTGCCGTCCGGTATGTGCGGGCGCGGGCGAACGAGCTCGGAATCAGTCCGAGCCGAATCGGCATACTCGGGTTTTCTGCTGGCGGGCATCTGACGACAGCAGTCGGAACCTTATTCGATGGCGGAGACCCAAAGGCGAGCGATCCGATTGACCGAGTTAGTTCCCGGCCCGATTTTTTGGTCCCTATCTATGCGGTGGTGTCGGGAAAACTGCTACGCAGAAACGTTGGAACGTATAACGATACGGCTATCAAAGTGACGGAATCGACTCCGCCCACATTCCTAGTTCACACACACACGGACCCAGTGGTAACACCGAAGCACAGCATTGCTTTTTATCAGGCACTGCTTGACGCAGGCGTGTCGGCAGAGATGCATATCTTTGCCTTCGGTCCGCATGGCACAGGGCTCGCACCGGGTGACCCAGACCTTGGGAAGTGGCCCGGTTTGCTCCATGGATGGCTGCGGCGGCAGGGATTCTTGACAGATGCCGAGCGCATGGAGGTTAGTGGTACTGTACTAATCGACGGGAAACCGCTCTACTCGGGTTGGGTCACGTTGATACCAGAAAACGACAATAACCCGCCGGCGATATCGTATATGGGTCGGCGGAATGAGGGAAAGTTCGAAATCGTGGCCGATGTCGGGCCGAGTGTTGGACAATATCGCATGGAGGTGCATCGTGTTGCAGCGGATTTCTCGGATCCGACCAGCGGCTCGTATTCGATTGAGGATGCCGAGATATTTTCGAAAACCTCTCCGGGAGGGGACGATCTCGTTGTACAAATCGTGCCCGGTATCAACGAGCTAAAAATCGAAGTTGCCACAAAATAGTCGGCTGCATCTCGGCTGGTCCGTCATTCCAGCACGTGGTGTACCGCTAATGGCTTTACGGCTTCCTCAACGGCCTCGGCATCCACACCCATAATCGCAACAGCCGTAGAAAGAATTAGCTGCTTGAAGTATTATGTTCAAGAAATGTCTTACCGATCTTCGCGCAATCAACGCTTAACACAGCCAATGATCCAAAAAAACGGTTCACTGGAACTCTGTAGCTGGGATGAAGCTCTTGACTTAACTGCTGCAGCCTTTCGCAAGGTCGTTGCAGGGGGCTCCCCTAGCGAATTTGGGATGTTCAGTTGTTCAAAAACGACCAACGAGTTGAACTATGCCGTACAAAAGTTTGTACGGACAGTGATTGGAAGCAACAATATCGACAGTTGCAACCGCACTTGACACGCCCCTAGTGTCGCCGGTCTGGCGGCTGCGTTTGGAGCGGGTGGCGGCACCAGTTCCTATAAGGAAGCGGAAGAAACCAACTTGGTTATTCTGTGGGGATCTAATGCACGTGAAACACATCCTATTTACTTCCATCACGTCCTGAAGAGCATCAACAATGGGGCAAAGCTCTTTGTTGTTGATCCGCGTAAGACATCCTCTGCTCAATGGGCCAGTCGCTGGCTTGGGCTTGAGGTAGGAACGGATATCGTTCTTGCACATGCAGTTGGGCGGGAGATTCTTGATGCAGGACTTGAAAATCGCGAATTTATTGAACATGCAACCAGTGGATTTGACGCCTACCAGAAATTTGTAGACAGTTTCACGCTAGAGCTAGCAGAACAGGTAACAGGGGTCCCACGCCATGCAATTCGCGAACTCGCTCATGATTATGCCAAGGCTGAACGAGCACAACTGTGCTGGACTTTGGGTATTACTGAACACCACAATGCCGTTGACAATGTCCAGGCATTAATCAATCTGTCATTACTGACCGGGCATGTCGGAAAGTATGGCTCAGGCCTGTGCCCACTGCGAGGGCAGAACAATGTACAGGGCGGGGGAGACATGGGTGCTCTTCCCGATCGATTGCCGGGATTCCAGCATCTTGAGAACGCTGAGTTGCGCAGTAAGTTTGAGACTGCTTGGGGCTGTTCAGTTCCACCGAAGAAAGGCTGGCATTTGAGTGGCATGTTTGATGCCATGGAGCGTGGTGAACTGAAAGTTCTCTACGTCCTCGGAGAAAACCCGCTAGTGTCAGAAGCGGACAAGAAAAGGGCAGAGCGGTTGATGAAGGATCTGGACTTTCTTGTAGTACAGGATCTTTTCATGACGCATACCGCTGAAATTGCGGATGTTGTCTTACCTGCCCAGGCCGGCTGGGCGGAGTCCGATGGTACAGTGACAAGCAGTGAACGCAAGGTACAAAGAGTTCGTCAGGCAGTCAAGCCCCCAGCAGGAACCAAGGATGACTTGCGGATCATTTTAGATCTGGCTAATCGGATGGGAAGCGACTGGGGAGATCCCAGCCCGGAGACACTATGGGACGAATTACGCATGCTGAGTCCGATGCACACCGGTATGAGTTACAAGCGTCTGGAGGAACTGGGCGGTATCCAGTGGCCTTGTTACGATGAGTCGCATCCGGGAGAGCTGTTCTTGCACAGCAGATTGTGGGAGCGACCACTCCTTGGACCACGAGCACCATTCAGTCCGGTTCCCCATAGTCCACCGGTTGACGTGCTGGATGAAGATTTCCCAATTCGTCTGACAACAGGGCGCCGCCTGGACTCTTACAATACTGGAATCCAGACTGGACAGTACAAGTCGCCGTTACGGTTTGGAGAGACCTTGGATATTGCTCCTGAAGATGGTGACCATTACAAGCTGAGAGAGTTCGAAAAGGTGCGTGTCAGTTCAAGACGAGGATCTGTCATTGTGCCAGTCCGTTTTGATCACGGATTAAGCCCAGGGCTGGCATTCATGACAATCCACTTTCCGGACGAAGTGGATACCAACCAATTAACAATTGATGCAGTGGATCCGAGATCCGGGACAGCCGAATTCAAGGCAACTGCCATACGAATTGATAGAATCTAATCCGGTATCAGCGACGACTGACAGCATGGCTTGTAGTAAATAACGTACCGCAAATGGAAACACCGTGCATATTCTGGGGGTTGAAGAGCTTCTGCCGACTGGAATCATGCCAGCCATTACGAGGTTCCTGGAAACGGAGCGGCTAGTTGGACTTACACTTCACGACAGATCAGCCAAACAGTGATGAAGTTGCTGCTGTTGACTTGGTCCTTGGTCCTGAGCCCCAGGAATCACGGACAACTGCGGGCATACTGGAAGGCGTTGCCCGGCACCAGTTGCTACCCGTATTACATGCGATCAATGGTCGTATCGGGTGGATCAGCCCAGGTGCTCTGAACTACGCATGTCGGAGACTCGGTGTCCCACCTGCCGAGGCTTACGGAGTTGCAGATTTCTATGACTTGTTCTCCTTGTCCTGGCAACCTGGGCATGTCTTGCGGGTCTGTGATGATATTGCTTGCCAATGCAGGGGAGCCAATGACCTGTGCCAGCAGCTTGAGGAGCAGTATGGACCGGCCGGTTCCCTAATTCATGGTGGTGAAGCTACATGGCTCCGGAACCCTTGTTTGGGACTCTGTGAAAGAGCTCCAGCCGCATTGGTCAGTCAAGCGGGTAGAGCTCCGATCAGTCAATCTGTGGCTCCACTTGGTTGGGAAGACGTTGAAGCATGTTTACGTGGAGAAGGAACAATAATTTCACCTGTGTCTGATGTCAGCATTTCAGTCCCACAGCATGACAAGGAGAATTTACAGTTACTGCAACGGATTGAAACGGCAGACCCTTTGAGCTTGGCAAGCTACCGGGCACATGGTGGCTGCAGGGCACTTGAAAAGGCTATCGAGAAAGGCTCAGAATGGGTGGTAGAACAGGTTCTTGCTGCCAAGCTGGTGGGCAGGGGAGGTGCTGCATTTCCGACAGGACGCAAATGGAAGGCCGTTGCTGAAGCTGTTGCTCCCAAATACCTGATCTGTAATGCCGATGAATCGGAACCAGGTACGTTCAAGGATCGAGTGTTGATGGATGGAGATCCATTTGCCGTCATTGAGGCGATGGCTATCGCTGCTTTTACCACTCACTGCACGAAAGCCTTTATCTATATCCGCGGTGAGTATCCCTTGGCTGCTGAGCGTCTTCAGAATGCAATAGATATCTTTCAATCAGAAGGGCTTATGGCGCAAAGTTGTGATATTGAATTACGTATTGGTGCAGGGGCATATATCTGCGGTGAAGAGACAGCCTTGTTTAACTCCATAGAAGGATTTCGAGGGGAACCACGCAATAAGCCGCCTTATCCGACGGAAGCTGGGCTATTTGGCAGACCAACACTTGTTAACAATGTTGAGACGCTGGCAAACATTCCCCGAATCATTCTGCATGGTGGGGAATCATTTGCGGGAACCGGCACTGTTGGATCGACTGGGTCAAAGCTTTTTTGTCTCTCCGGACATGTGGAGCAACCAGGTGTTTATGAGGCCTCGTTTGGTGTCACAGTGCGGGACCTGATTAATCTGGCCGGTGGAGTTTCCGGAACTGGAAAACTGCAAACGGTCCTGGTTGGAGGCGCTGCAGGATCTTTTTTGATACCTGAGGAAATTGATACTCCTTTCACCTTCGAAGGAATGCGAGGGATAGGAGCAACAGTTGGTTCAGCTGTTGTGATGGTTTTTGACGACAGTGTCAGGATAAGTCGGATATTGCGTCGCATTGCCCAGTTCTTCCGGGAGGAAAGTTGTGGGCAATGTGTACCTTGCCGAGTGGGTACTGTTCGGCAAGATGAGTTGTTACAGCGGCTTGAAAGAATGCAGCCTCTTGGATCCTTGGACAGGGAGCAGAGATTGCTTGAGGAGATTGGCCAGGTCATGCGGGATGCCTCGATTTGTGGGCTGGGACACACTGCTTCGAGTGCTGTGGAGTCTGCCCTTGTGCGTTTATCGATTGTGAAAGGAATGACCAATGAATCAACTTGACAGGCCGGACCTGATGGTTCCAGTCCCAAGAGGGCCAATTCCACAAGCACCTGCAGAAGATCCTAAGAGCCTGTTTGAACTGACGATAGACGGCAAAAAAACTACAGTTCCAGAAGGTGTAACGCTGCTTGAGGCTTGCAGACAATGTGAGATAGACACACCTACGCTCTGTTATCTTGAAACCCTTTCGCCAGTAAATGTTTGCCGTGTATGTGTAGTTGAACTGGAAGGATCCAGAACTTTGGTTCCAGCCTGCTCACGCAAGGTGGAAGCCGGTATGGTTGTGAAAACCAACAGTGAGCGAGTCCGGCACAGCCGACGAATGGTTCTCGAGTTTCTGGCATCCACGACGGATGTCTCAACTGCTCCTACATTGCAAGACTACATGGAACGCTATAACGCTGATCCATGCCGTTATGGAAACGAAACAGAACCTGCAGAAACACTGGACCAGCCTGTAAAAGTTGATAACGATCTTTATATCCGCGATTACAGCAAGTGCATCCTTTGTTACAAGTGCGTTGAGGCTTGCGGGGAGGATGCACAGAATACGTTTGCCATTGCGGTTGCTGGACGTGGTTTTGATGCCTGTATATCGACGGAATTTGACGTCCCATTAACGGAATCAGCCTGTGTTTATTGTGGCAACTGTATTGGAGTTTGTCCCACGGGTGCTCTCATGTTCAAAAGTGAACATGAAATGCGTAAAGAGGGGACTTGGGATGAGTCCAAACAACAGGAAACAGACACGATCTGCCCTTTTTGTGGGGTTGGCTGCACACTGACAGTCCATACGCAGGACAACCAGATAGTCAAGACAAGTTCCCCGCTTGACCAGCCAGTAACATCCGGCAACCTTTGCATCAAGGGCCGGTTTGGTTGGCAGTTTGTGAGTGATTCTAAAGATCTCCCTAAAGCGGGTGAAAACGAGGAAACAGGGAAGGATCAATAGGAAGTCAGCTGGCGGAACTCTCCATAGCGTTCCTTGATCTGATCGTCCTTGAGCACATTCAGCTGATCGACACCAAACTGCTCACAGCAAAAACTTCCCATAACTGAGCCGTAGACCATGGCCTTGCGTAAAATGGCTTCGTCCGTGCCAGCATCATTCTGATTGGCCAGGTACCCCAGGAATCCGCCGGCAAATGCATCCCCGGCACCAGTCGGATCAAAAAGGTCTTTCAGGGGATAGCCGGGAACGATGAAGCAGTTGTTGTTGTGGAACATGGCAGCACCATGCTCTCCTTGCTTGATCACAACAGTTTGCGGACCCATGGCGTGGATTTCCCTGGCCGCCTTGCGGAGATTGTTCTGCCCCGAAATTTGGCGCGCTTCCTCATCGTTGATCATGATGATTTGCCAGCGGCGGATTGTCTGTGCCAGAGCCTCGGGCGTCCGCTCGATCCAGTAGTTCATGGTGTCTCCACCGACTATGGGTGTGCCATAAGCCTGATCCAGAACCAGTGACTGTAATTCAGGATGGATATTCCCCAAAAGGATGTAGGAACTGTCCAGGTATGTCTCTGGGAGCTTGGGCTTGAAGTCCGCAAAGACATTCAGATCTGTAGTCAGGGTCTCTCGCCTGTTCATGTCCGGCGAGTATTTGCCCTTCCAGAAAAAAGTCTTGCCGGGGGCTTTTTCAAGTCCTTCAAGATCGATATTGCGGCGATGGAGAATCGCTTCGTCTTCTGGAGCAAAATCATCACCTACAACTGCAACCAGGCGGACTTTGACGAAATGACTGGCTGCCAGAGCAATGTACGTTCCTGCACCCCCGAGCATGCGGTCCACCTTGCCACGTGGAGTTTCCAAGCCGTCATATGCGACAGATCCAACAACCAGAAGAGGCATAAATGTAACTTTCGGGAAGAATGGCTACAGGTACTTGCCTGTTAACAAAGAGTATTTCTCACGGATATGATCCGGAATGGCATTACGGTCTGTCAGGATTGCATTCTTGAGGGCTGAGGCATAGGGACAGGGCCCTTCTGGAATGTTCCGAATCGCTTCAAGAGCCACACGCTGTGCATTTTCTGCGTTTTTCGTGAGGCACTCGATCACCATTTCAACAGTTACGGAATCATGCTCTTCATGCCAGCAGTCATAATCCGTGACCATGGCAACTGTACAGTAGGACATTTCAGCTTCGCGGGCCAGTTTAGCTTCCTGAAGATTGGTCATCCCGATCACATCAAAGCCCCATCTTCGGTACAGATGAGATTCCGCTTTGGTGGAAAAGGCAGGACCTTCCATACAGCAGTAAGTACCTCCCCTGTGAACAATGACTCCTACTGTTCTACAGGCTTCTTCGACAACATCCGCAAGGGTCTTGCAAATCGGTTCAGCAAAAGTGATATGTGCGACCAGTTCTTCGTCAAAAAATGTTGATATGCGCCCACGGGTGCGATCAAAGAACTGGTTGGGAATCACAAAATAGTTTGGCTTAAGTGGTTCTTGCAGGGAGCCAACAGCACTGAACGAAAGGATGTACTCCACACCAAGGGACTTCAAACCGTAGATATTGGCACGAAAATTCAGGTTTGAGGGCATGATACTGTGGCCCTTCCCATGACGAGCCAGGAACGCCACTTCGCGTCCAGCAATGCGACCAACAACATAGGCATCAGATGGGTCTCCCCAAGGGGTCTGGACCGGAACCTCGCGTGCATCTTCCAATGCTTCCATCCGGTAAAGTCCACTTCCGCCGATTATGCCGATACTCACGCTCATGTTTGTTGTTCCAAAACCAGGAATACTTGGAATTTATAGCGGTGTTTGATCTGATATTGAATAAACCAGACTGGATATCATGGTTGGGTTATGAATTAATATCCGCTAAATAAAAACGCTAGCACATTTGACTCAAAAGCAGTTCAGAAGTCGCTTTCTGTTCCCGGTGAAGCTATCTGGGGACGAATGGTTGTTTATTCTAGAAAGGATTGACCCCCTTGAACGTTATAGATCAAGTTATTCTTCTCAGTTTTGTCTTAATGCTTTTTTGCATCCGGGATGCATGGCTGCTGACTAGTCGTCCAGTATTGTTGTTCAAATATTGCGTTGTTGTAATGGGCTCTGCGACTCTTTGTGGTCTTGTTGCTGAATCGATTTCCAGGCAGCAGGCACAAGCTTGGCTGGAGAACCCGAAAATCTGGTTGCCGGCAGTTTCCATACATACTGTGCTGCTCGTCTGGATTTTTCTGCGTAGTCGCAAAGGAAAGGCGGTCAATTGGGTTGTACTGGTTCCGACACCGATATGGATAGTGGCAATCATTACCGGGTCGCGACAGTTGCTGATTCAGGTCGATGGCTTGACAGGTGCTGCTGCAGGAATTGCACCCGGGATGTTGTATCTCATAGTGATGACCCTCTTGTGGAAGAGTGGCATCATGCACTCTCAATCGTCGCAAGCATTACTTTTTACATCGGCAGTCCATGTGTGTGGACTGATTCTGGTACCAGCTGCGTCAAGTCTTGAGCAATCACTTCAGCCACAACTTATCAACTGGCGTATTTCACTGCTGGTGCTTGGTTGCATCACAGGGGTAGCTTTCTTATCAGGCCTATTGCATCGCAATCGGATTCGAAAGGCTACTTTTTCGAGGTCACACTAAGAGGTTTTACACGACTGCACTGGATACTTTCGGTCATTCCGAAAGAAATGATTGCACAGGCAGTATCTGTTGCAGTCCGGATTGCTTCTTGTTCAGTAGTTCCTGAGGCAGTGGCACAGTTGGTACGTCCATTGAATTCCATGCATACCTCAAAGGTGTGTTGGTTGAGGTTCATGGAAAAATAAACCAGCAATCCAAAGACTATTGCAATCACAACGATTGCCAACCTGATGGGGTTTGACATGGACTTTCACCCATTGTAAGCACGAGTTGTTTAGTAACGCAGTGACGCCTCAACACAACAGTTGATAGACGCCTTATAATGAGGGAAATGGCAGCACTAACTGAAAACGCTATGGCTCCCGATTTTAAACTTAAAAACACCTATGGAAAGGAGTTTAGTCTTAAGCAGTCCTTGAGTGGTGGTCCGGTTCTGCTGATGTTCTACAAGACGGATTGTCCTACTTGTCAATACGCAATGCCATACCTTGACCGTCTTGCAGACAAGCTGGTTGAGTCCAATGCAACAGCTGTCACAGTTTCCCAGGATACTCAGTCCGATTCTGATCGTTTCAGTGCTGATTTCAAATTCAAGAATCTTCAGGTATTTGATACGGAAGAGTCCAATTATGCAGTTTCAGATGCTTATGGTTTGACCAATGTACCTACTGTGTTCCTGATTGAACCGGATGGACATGTTGCTCACACGATGGTGAGCTGGTCAAAAAGTGATGTCGAGGAGATTGCTCGGAAGTTGTCCATCTCGGCACCATTTCATGCTGGTGAGGATGTGCTTGAGTTCAAACCTGGTTGAGGCTCTAAGAACTAGTTCCCGTGTGGAACTCAATCATCATTACTTTTTTTATTGCCAGCCAATGCTGCAGGGTTCTCGTGAACGATTTCACGTCGTCCATGTTTCATTGCAGCTGCAAATCCTACAGCTGATTCACCAAAGCGGTCACGCAAACTATCAACAGCTTGCAGTGCGTGTGTCCATTGCTCACTGTTATCAGACTCAAACAATTGAGCCTGTGATTGATGATTCTGAAGGGATCCTACATTTACACCTAGGAGCCGGATCGCACGGTTTCGATAGTGATGTCGTTTGAACAGGCTGCGAACTGTAGGCAGGATAGTCGTATCCAGTTGTGTAGGTTCATCCAGGGTTTTTGATCTGGTGAGAGTCTGAAAATTTTCGTAACGAAGCTTGATCTGAATGGTTCGTGTCCAGAGTTCATGCTCCCTGAGCCTTCTGGCTACCAGTTGAACAAGATGGGCCAAGGTAGCTGCTATCAATTCAGGGTCTTTTGTGTCTTCAGGAAATGTTGTCTCATTGCTGATTGATTTTGGTTGGTCATTGGAAGTAAAACCTGTACTGAACCAGGCACCCGAATCAAGTCCTTGTGCCTTGCCAGCCAATGCACTTCCATTTTTCCCAAAATGCCTGTTCAGGTATGCTGCATCTACTGCAGCGATTTGTCCAATCTTACTGATTCCAAGTTGACGGAGTTTCTGTTGCGTGACCTTGCCGATTCCAGGCATGCGGGCAATGTCAAGCGGTGCTAGAAAAGCAGCTTCAGCTCCTGGTTCAACCTTCAAAAGCCCATTGGGCTTGGCAAGCCCTGAGCTTATTTTTGCAATCAAGCGAGAGGTTCCGATGCCAATGGAGCAAGGCAGGGAAGTCTCTGCATAAACGGTTTCGTGTAGGGTGTGAGCAGCCTGTAGCGGTGATCCCAGCAACCGTTCACAACCAGTTATGTCTAGATAGGCTTCATCAATCGAAGCCATTTCTACAAGTGGCGAAAATTGCTGCAATGTCACTTTGACACGTCGTGAATAATCCATGTAGTGCTTTGGATTACCATGCAGGAAGATGGCTTGGGGGCAACGCTTGTAGGCTTCCCGAATTGGCATGGCCGAGTGCACGCCAAACTTGCGTGCCGCATAGGATGCAGCAGCGACAACACCGCGTTGGTTAGGATTTCCGCCTACAACAACAGGCTTGCCTTTCAGCGATGGATCTGAAAGCTCCTCTACGGACACAAAGAATGCGTCCATGTCGATGTGGATGATGACTCGCTGAGACATCAGGCAAAATCAGCGTCTGCTGACATATTTATTATGGGCGATGAAAAAGCGAAGAGAAAGATCTTTTGACCTTGAGACCCCAATTCTTGGCGAGGATTCAATTTGAAACTGATCAGGTACCTTGAATTTGCGGATAGTCAGTGAGCCATGAGTGAGATCTGCTCCATAGTCTTGTTTAGTAATACCCATGGCTCTAGTCAGTTTCCCAGGGCCATTTGCATAGTCTGCTGGTCGATTGGCAGTTGGTCTGTTAGCATGCATGACATCTAAACCGCAAAGTGGTTCCAGTGCTCGGATCAGAATGCATCCGGGCTCACCCTTGGGTTGTGCAACAACATTCAAGCAGATGTGCATCCCGTAAATTACGTATACATAAACATGGCCAGGAGGCCCAAAAATTACCTTGGTTCTCAATGTGATGCCAGCGCAACTGTGAGCAGCTTCATCGCCTTGCCCCAGATATGCCTCTGTTTCAACAATCCTGCCTGCAAGGATCCCGTTTGGGGTGTGGTGAACGAGTATTGCTCCAAGTAAATCCTTGGCAACATCGACGGTTGGATGGGCGTAGAAGGTCCTTGAAAGCGGGTCAGATGTAGAGAATAAGTTGATTGGGTTCAAAAAGACAACTACCTTTTGCAAGCCATTGAAACAATAAGGGTTATGATGTGAATGTAATTGTACTGCGTTAGCACCAGATAGGTAATCTTGGTTGCATTCAGCAGAGTAACCGGGACTTGCAGGTAGTGCTCATACAGTTGATTGCCACGCTGAATAAAGTGCAGAGTATTGCTGAATAGAAAAGCCAATCTCTGGGCACGTCGTGTGTGCCTCGTCCCGTAATTGCCTGCGTATGCTTATGAAATCAAACACAGATTCTAATGGGGCTTATATACAATCCTAACCAAGGCAACCGTTTAACATTTCGTTGCAATTAACTACGGGCGCTTGGTTTTCCGCCCGGATCGCCTGATATAGTCCCAGTCGTTCTCGCGCCTTGGCGGTGCGGACAGCAATGCCCGCATGATGCTCTCGGGGGTGTCGGGGATCGGATCGGGCATCGCGTACTTGACCGGACGCCCGCGCTTGTGATTTGTCTTGGCACTCGCCGTCTCGGGTGGCTTGCTGGCTATCTCTTTGTCTATCTTCATTTGAGTCCCGCCCATAGTAGTCAATCGCTTGCTTGGTTCAGGCTCATGCCGCCATTTCCCGAGCGCCTGAGTCCAGACCGTTATCCTTCTTCAGGTCCTTGTACCGCAGTTGCTTGCCGACCATCCTCAGCATAGTGAGTTCCATCTGGTCCAAGGTGTCCGCCAGGCGGAGATTGTGACGCCCCGAGAATTCCTTGACGTAGCGGTCGAGGTGCTGCGGTGACATCTTGTGGTAGGTGCCGATGTAGCCACGCTTCAGCATGGACCAGAACGACTCGACTCCGTTGGTGTGTGCCTTGCCGCGAACATACTCACGCACCGAGTGCTTCACGGTCTCGTGCTCGAACGGCAGTGTCTCGTAGGCGCTCGCATCGTCCGTGTAGACAGTGGCTTGCAGGTCTGCCCAGTCCTTGACGAATCCTTGCAACGTTTCCTTGTCGGTGGATTCAACAGCCTTCGCAGCGACCCTGTTCGTCTCGCGATCCTTGGCACCGACCACCGCCGTCTTGCCGACTGGCCCACGCCCCGTCAGTTCCTTGCGCTGTGCATTGCTCATGTTCTTGCGTTTGCCGCCAATGTAGGTCTCGTCAATCTCTACCGGACCACCGAACGGGCCCTCGCCCCGGTCCCAAGTCTCGCGGATTCTGTGCGCCAAGTGCCATGCGGACTTCTGCGTGATGTCAAGGTCCCGGTGCAGCTTCATGCTGGAGTCTCCCTTGAGGTTCGTTGTCAGCATGTAGGCCGCGATCACCCACTTCTGAGCGCCCAGGTTCGAGTTCTGCATGACCGTGCCGGTGCGCAGCGAGAAGAACTTGCGGCACTTGCGGCAGCGATAGCTCATGTTCGGATGCTTCGCCCCGCACTGCACGTTGTCGGATTCGCAGTGCGGGCAGACCGCTCCGTGCGGCCAGCGAATCGAGGCGATCCACGCCGCGGCGACCTTGTCGTCCGGGAACATCCTGATCAACTGGACGATGGACAGGCTCTTGCGGCGGGCCTTGCCCGGTCCCGGATGATGGTGTTTCTTGCGTCCTCTCATTAAATAACTATCATAACCAATACAGCACTGGATGTCAAGCGGAATCAATGAGTTATGGATGCTTTTCTTGGGTCTCCCCAAAAAAATCGCCGGTTGCCTTGGTTAGGATTGTATATAAGCCCCATTCTAATCCATTTCGAATACTAATTCCGATCTTTTTTGAACACAGATTCCGATTTGCGACCGTTGCGGGGTGCGTGCGCAGGAAGCGTACGCACTTGACGGTGATGGGCTCGCCGCGCCAGTTGGCGTGTCTGCTGCGGTTGAGTTCGCGGGCTGCTGTGGTGTTGGAATGGGTTGCTAGCAATTCGTCGAGGACCGCAAGGATCTCGGTTGGTCGAATCTAGTCATGGCTTCCTGTGCAGTCCAATCCTGCTCATTGCTCCGACTCAAGCTCATCTGAGCAGGGCAACTGGAACGCTCGTCCATTTTGCAAACATGTTGAACCACTTCCAAAGATGCATCGCGGAGATTGCCAGCGAAAGGGCTGGGACTGCCACTTGCACGAGCCCACTGTCCTTTGAAGGCCGTAGCTTGGTCTTGTTTGCCCTTCACGGTGCCGATGCAAATGCCATATGTGTAATGTTATAGACATGAACGAATTCGGGGGTGACCTACTCATTGAGTCACGCACATGCCGGTTCTTGTGGAACCGCCCATCTGGCTTGATGTGTTCCATCAGTGTCGCTGCATTCTTGATCGCCAGCGTAGCATCGCTGAGCGGCAGTTTCCATAGGGGTGCAGCTTCCCCACGGCGCGGATCGCGGGCCGAGGACGTTCAGCGGGATGTTTCGGAAATCGTGCGCGTCAATCACTTACGTTCGATCGGGCCGGGACCGACGCGCACGAAGGCTCAGCGCACCTCTGTGAATGTCCACGAGATGTCCGTTTCGAAGATTCCTCTACGGTCAGAACGAGCGAATCGATGAGAACCAAGCTATTGACGATCGATGGCGTGTTCAACGTGCTCCTTGGAGTTGTCCTTGTGTGGTACCCGCTCTCGGTTGCCGAGGCGCTTGGTCTTCCAGCTAGCGATCGGCCCTTCTTTGCGAGCGTTCTCGGAGGCGTGCTCTTCGGTATAGGTGTCGCGCTGCTCGTCGAACGTTTTCGCCGGAGGACGGGCTTCATCGGGCTGGGGCTTGGCGGTGCGGTGGCCATCAACTTGTGTGGCGCCGTCGTCTTGGCCGCGTGGCTGTCGGGCAGTTCTCTGGCTCTAACGGTGTTGGGCAGATTTCTCCTTTGGACGCTGGCGGCACTTCTGGTCGGCCTGAGCCTCCTCGAGCTGTATGCCCAGGTGCGTTCTCCCCGCAGATAGAGGACATTCCGAATCTTCTTGGGAATTAGCCGATCCGGGCAGAGCGCACTGGCAGCGCCTCGGTCTCCAGAGTGGACAGGTCAAAGCGCTTGGCCGCGTGGTCGATGTCAAAACCGATCACGCTACCGGCTGCATCGAGATCAATGTTCAGCCCGTCCGAGACCTCGCGCGTCTCCGCGCCCGGTCCGGCCTTAAGTTCGACATAGAGGCTGTCGGTTTCGGGATAGTAATGAAGCTTCATGGATAGTCCTTTCGAAATCTACGATCGAAGAAGGCATTGTGGATCGTCTCACCGTCGGCCAGTGTCACCACGCGGAGGACGCGTGTGGCGGCTTCTCCGGGACACGTAACCTCGCCCCAGAAACGGACGCGACCATCAGGCTGCTCCTCGCGCCGGAGCGGGGCGTCCGCGTCCGTTTGGTGAATCTCGATCCGGCGAAATCCCGACGGATTGTCATACAGGCAGGTGCATACGGGGAGCACCAGTTCACAGACATTCGCTTGAGTGGGGATGAGGTGCGGATTGCGAGGAACCGGTTCGAGGTCAGTTTGGCAGCAGGAGCAGGCGACGTGCTTGAGATCGACATCAACCTCTGGGCCAACCAGCCCAGATTCCAATCTGTGCCTTGATTTGTGGGTGGCCATGGCCGTCTCGCTCGCACCTGATCACGGAGCTACAAGCCACCCCTAGGGGTGGCATTGCAATACAATAGGGCCAGCGCGGATCTAGAGCGCTGGAATTCCTGTGAAACCCTTGCTAAGTCTGTCCCTGCTCCTTTGCTTAGCTGCGTCGGGAGAACCGCTGGAATGCGATTTCACCAACTACCGGTCGAGTGATGGCCTCCAAGCAGAAGCGATCGACGGCGATGTGCTCTTCGAATGGACGGGTGCCGCTTCAGGGAAGCTTCGGGCGACATTCGGAGTTGATCAAGGCCAGCCCGTTGTGAGGCAGTTGGCCGTGCTGTCAAGGGCGGGCCATTGGGCTCCCTTGGCGAGGGATGTGCATCCGGAGTTCTACGTGGCAGAGGGCGAGCGGCGCATCTCTCATCAGCAGTTGCGGCCGATGAGTGGCTTAGGCAGGGATGCGACACCAGAGATCGTTGAGCAAGAGAAGTGGAAGGTATTCTGGGACGCGCCATTGAACGTGCCGGGCCTTGAGGACGTGAATCCCGGGATGCCCCGTGATCCGAAGGAGGTCACTCGCAGCACCGTCGAATATGCAGTCAAGTCGTGCCAAGTGCGGCGGGAAGGGGTTCGTTTGGAGATCGCATTTGATGGGCTGACTCTAGGCTCGTTCGAAGGAAATCTGCTGTTCACCGTGTACGATGGATCAAGCCTTGTACGTCAAGAGGCCATTGCGTCCACTTCCAAGCCGTCAGTTGCTTACGTCTATCAAGCAGGTCTGAGCGGTCTCAGGAGTGACGACTACGAGCGGCTGCGCTGGCGGGATATCGCCAGGGACTGGCAGCACTATCGCTTTGGTGGGGGAGTAAATGATGGACCTGTGCCCTTACGAGCCCGCAACCGGATTCTTCTCTTGGAGCAATCGCACGGGTCGCTCGCCGTGTTTCCGCCCTCCCACAAGTTCTTCTTTGCAAGGGAGATCGAGATGAACCTCGGCTACGTCTGGTATCGCCAGCGGCAAAACGGACGCTTCGATGTGGGCGTGCGGCAAGGGGAACGAGAGGAAATGTTCCAGCCATGGGGTGCCTCCGAGGGGATCTGGCAGAAGCGCGCTCGACAGTCACGCCGTTTCGCCGAAGGGAATTTCGCCCTCTACAACGCCCCTCCTGGTAGCCTGCAGCGGATGGCTGTCTACTACCACCTCGGCGCGGGGGACGCGGAAGACACGCTTGCGGCCGTGCTGGCCTATACCAATGGTGACAAGTACAAGCCCTTGGATGGCTACCAAGTCGCGGTCAGCCATTTCCATACGCATTTCGCTGAGCAACTTGCTGATGAGGGGGCGTTCGACTCACGGCCTCCTTGGATTTCGGCCTTTCGCGGACTCGGGATCAACATCGCGATGATGTCGGACTTCCATGGTGATGGTCATCCGAGCGAACCGGGAGAAATCCGGTTCAGAGAGCTCGGCGAGTATTTTGAAGCGTGCCGAAGGCACTCGGATGCTGATTTTCTTCTAATTCCCGGAGAGGAGCCGAACGTGTATTTCGGCGGTCACTACACGCTGGTCTTTCCGAGGCCCGTCTACTGGGCGAAGGTGCGGTCTGAGGGTGCGCAGTTCCGGGAAAGCCATTCCTCCTATGGTACTGTGTATCGAGTCGGTTCGGCCAGCGAAATGCTTTCGATGCTGGAAACTGAAGGTGGCTTGCTCTGGCAGGCACATCCACGCACCAAGGGATCAACGTTCTACCCCGATGTTGTCCGTGAAGCCCCGCATTTCCTGAGCGAGCGTTACTTGGGTGGCGCCTTCCAATCCCTACCGGCGGATCTATCACAGGCTAGGATTTGCGAAGAGCGCTGTTTTGGCACGCTGGACGACATGAACAACTGGGCCGGACCGAAGTATCTGATCGCTGAAGGTGACACATACACGAAATTCCCGGAGGACGAGATCTATCCGCACCTGTCAGTGAACTATGTCCGGTTGAACGAGCTCCCGACTTTCGACGGGGATTGGAGCCCGATCACCAATGCAATGCGGCGTGGTGATTTCTTTGTCTCGACAGGTGAGGTGCTGATTCCTGAGTTCGAAGTCGAAGGTAACGAAAACAGCAAGATGTTGGTTGCGGAAGTACAGTGGACCTTCCCGCTAGAATTCGTCGAGATCGTTTGGGGCGACGGAGAGAGGACCGGCAGGCAGGTTCATCCGACGAGTGAGCTAGGGGCGTTCGGTAGCAAGACGTTCCGATTGGGATTTGACGCCTCCGGTAAGAAGTGGGTTCGTTTCGCCGCTTGGGACTCCGCCGGAAACGGAGCCTTCACACAACCGGTCCACTTCTAGGGTCGCCTGCTGCCGGGAATCCACTGTCATAGGTGGTCATGCCCGAGTTGCAGTTGGCCCAAGACGTGTTGAGCGAGCTCTGTCGCTACGACACGTGACCGTCTGCAGCGTCAGCAAGTTTTTCGCCGTTCGCCCGCAGACCGAGGGGTTCATGGACCCACGGATTCCGTCCTGCTTTTTTGAGAGGGGGCTGATTTGCGGTTACGCCTCGACTGCGAACTTCCGATCCGTACTTGAGCCCATGGGTGCAGGAGCGTATGGCACCTTAAACGATCAGGCCGCACGTTTCATAGAGATCCCGGTCACTCCGATTGTCATAATTCAGGATGCGGGCGATCTGACAAAATCCGTGATATAACCAACAATGGTTTCGACGCCTCCGGTCTGACAACCTGCGGAGCGGCGCAAAGTTTCGACCAGGTGCGTGTTGTCGGCTTGCTGTGCTTTGTGGACAGTGTGATCTGCTTGCATTACTATCCACAACTGGTCGAGTTCCACGTACTAGTGCATGTGAGCGGCCTTGCAATCTACTCCTGAGACCTGCTACACGGTGACCAAAATGGTGTGACAAGCATTCCCGCAGAGATTGTTGGTGAAGTGGCCCATGTCTGCCAGGAGTTCTGCGCGGCTGAATCTGTAGTGTTGGACTATTGCAGGTATGGCGTTTTCACAGTCAAGTGCTTCACCGAGGTGCGCATGGCGAAGATGGCGGCCAGGACGACTGGGAGTAACAATACCACTTGGTCTGGCATGGTATGGATGCATCTTGTTGGTCTCATCCCGACTTCGTCATATTTGAATTCGAGACAGTACAAGTGATTGAAATGAGATGACTTGCGGATGCAGGTCAGGCGTTATGGCATCACAAAATCTGTCGGGGGCGCCGATTATTGCGTGGAAGACGGTGACGGCGTGGCATCCGCCGCGTGGCTGGTGCGCATGCGATGCAGGCCCGGCATCAGGCCGATGGCGCGGGCCAGTTCTGCGGCTTTGGCGTCTGGGCGGGAGTCCTGGCGGCACTGGATCCAGCGGCCGTCGGCCGCGCGCAGGGAGGTGGTGAGGCGGACCCAGCCGGCGAGCTGGCGGCGGATCGTCTCCCAACTGGAGCGGAGGCCCGCCTGCGCTTTGCGCAGCAAGTGCACGCCGTGATAGGCGAGCACGGCCAGGAACAGGTGGGCGCGGATGCGGCTGGGCTTGACATGGAAAATGGGACGCAGGCCCGCCTCGCCCTTCAGGCTGCGGAAGGCGGCCTCGATTTCGGCCAGCTGCCAGTACGTCTGCACGACCCGTTCCGGACCCCACTGCGTGTGGCTGGTGCGCAGCACGTACATGCCGACCTGGGCGTCGCGCGCCGGATGCTTGCCGTTGGGCTCGATCCGGATCGCGGTGGCCAGCTGCGCTGCGCGCCCTTTGCCGCTGCCGCGCTCGACGGCAATGTCATACTGCCCCGCCACCTGCCGGTAGCGTTCCTTGAGCCGTCCCAGCTGTTCCAGCACCTTGTCGTAGCGCTTCGTGCAGCCCTTGCGGGCCAGCCCCGCGTGCAGCGCCCGGACCTCCGCCTCGAAGCGTTCCCGCCGCCGTGCCACGATCGCCTCGTCCTTCTGCTGGCGCTGCTGGCTCCACACCCGCAGGTGCGTCTCGTCCCCCTCGCTGTCGACCCGCCAGGCCTGCACCGGATGGCCTGCCCGCGTGGCGAACGCCGCGTCCGGCGCGCTGTCCGGGCGCGGCGCCCGGCCGCGCTGCACCGTGATCCACGGATAGCCGCGGGCGCGCAGCCAGGCCAGGTTCGCCTCTGTCGACAAGCCCGCGTCCATGACCACCGTCGGGAGCGGGCCGGCCTCCCGCTGCGCTTCCAGCCGCTCGATCGCGGCCTGCAGCGTGCCGGGCTCGGAGACATTGCCCTTGAGCACCTCGCTGCAGCGTGGGAAGCCCGCCCCGTCCAAGGCCAGCGCCAAGGTCGCCAGCGGACAGTCGCTGCGCTTCTGCTTGGAGCGGCCGAACTGCATGTCACCGGCCGGCCGGCCGTGATAGTGCACGTTGGTCAGGTCGTAGAAGACGATCGCCTCGGGCGTGTCGAAGAGGCTCCGCTCGCGTTGAGCGAGGGCCGTCTCGAGCGCCTCGCGGTGCTTCCAGAGCAGGTCGGAGTGCGGTACAACTTACTCAGCGACAAAGGCTTGGCCCGTTCCAGGCCGAGCAGCTCGAGGGTCGCCGAGGAGCCTGCGAGCCAGGCGTGGGCCGCGTGTTCGGAAGAGGGATGGACCATGCGGGCGACGACCAGCGCCGCGGCGACGGCGGCGTCGCGGGCGGACACACCCTGCGCCCGCAGGGCGTCCTGCAAGCCCAGCTGATCCAAGGCGTGCAACGCGAGGCGCTCGCAGCCGACGGAGCGGACCCGCGAGTGCTCCAGGGAGTCGAGGTGCACGGCGATGGCTTGCTCGGCAGGGGCGTCGAGGCCCCGCAGGCGCAGCGCCTCGGCGATGCGTTCGGCTTCGCCGAGCAAAGCGGGATCGGGCTCCAGCAGGCAGGCTTGGCCCGAGCGCAGCGACTCCACCAGCAGCACCAGCTCCGGCCAGCGCTCCGGGGGCACGGCGAAGCCGGATCCCAGGTTGAGCAGCGTGCGCTGGCTGACCTGCGAGCCGGAGCGACCGACTCCACCAGTCGGAACGAGATGTAGCTGCCGCCGTCGCGGCGGGCGCGGGTTGCGGTCTTGCGGATGAACACACCCCCAGCATGGCGCAGCGCCGGGGCGCGGCGCAACATGTTTCTGCCTATTGTAACATTTTATGGCACTACACAGCGCCTGGCCAGCCGGGACGCCCCGGATTCATTGGACTTTCGCGCCGAAAACCCCTGAAATCAGCCGAAGCGAGCACGAAGGTGACGAAGTCGGGTCATGATGCAGAGATGCTCGGTGCGATGGCTAATACGACAATGACTGCAGGAGCAAACAACAAGGAGCGATGGCGGTCCCGGCTAGTGCAACATTGTACGTGCCACTCGAAGGCACCTACTGTGATTCAGTCTACGGTCCAAGGACTGCCGGCTGCGGCGATTCGACCCGTCCAGCCGAGCGCTGCCCGCTGCCCTGGATCCCGTGGTCTCCGAGTTCGGACCTGGCTTTCGCTCCCACCTCTAGCAGGAGTTTGACTATGTCGGTTCGTTTGGCCGCCATATTCCGGCGACTGCCCGGATCCTGCACAACATTGAAGAGTAGCGGCAGGTTTGATGCTCGCTGGCCGAAATGCGGGTGTCGTGGGTCTGGACTCTTCAGTGATAGGAATAGCTTCCACGGGCCGACGCGAACCGCCTGCAGTTCGTCTTCTTGATAGTAGAAAAAGTTCTTGCGGGGCGAATCGGCGCTACCCTCATCCAGCAGTGCGGCGCGAACATCCAGCCCGTCTATGACGCGGTCCACTGGCAAGGCCACTCCGGCTAACGCCGATAGTGTGGGCAGCAGGTCGATCGTGCTCATCAACTCGTCAGAGACGGTTCCGGCAGGAATTTTCCCCGGCCACCAAGCGATTGCCGGGATGCGAAATGCCCCTTCTGATGTGGTGTAGCCGCGTCCGTGCAATGGTTGGTTGCTGCCTCTTGCTGGGCTGTGGACATCGGCAGCTAGCGGTGCGCCGTTATCGGATGTCCAAAGCACGAATGTGCGATTGGCGAGACCGGTTTCAGCTAGTTTGTCCATGATGCGGCCAGTTGACCAATCGAGTTCTTCGACCGCATCGCCCCATGCCCCATTGCGGCTCTTGCCGTGAAACGCCTCGCTGGCGAAGGGCACTCTCTCGCTGCCGGGCATAGCGTGCGCCAAATAAAGGAAGAACGGACGCTCCGTGTTCGCCTCGATATAGTTCAGAGCGCGTTCCGTGTAGCGCTTCGTAAGGAGGTTGCGATCCACTGGGGCCTCAACTACAACCTCATCTTCCATCAGGGGCAGCGGCGGCCAACGGTCGCCATCGAACTGTGTTCGGCCCCGTCCGTTCTCTTGCGTCATGTCATCGCTGTAGGGAATGCCGAGAAACGAGTCGAAACCATGGCGGGTCGGCAGGAACGCGGGCTGATCTCCTAAATGCCACTTGCCGATGATCGCTGTTGCATAGCCTCGCGACCGCAGCAATTCTGCGATCGTCGTTTCGTCCGGATGGATCCCGTACGGCGAGACCGGACGTAGCACATGGCCATCGCGGGCAGTCTTGTGCAAACCAATACGCTGTGCGTAGCAGCCGGTCATGAGGCTAGCCCTTGATGGCGTACAGACACCGGCGCTGGAGTAGAAGTGAGTTAACTTGCGCCCTTCCCGGGCCATGCGTTTCAAGTGTGGCGTGTTGTGAAGCTTCGACCCAAATGGCTCCGTGTCACCGTATCCGAGGTTGTCGCAAAGGATAATGACGAAGTTGGGCGGCGAGTCCGCGGCAGCCAGGAGCGTCGCGAGAGCCAAAGGCAGGAGGGCAGGGGTGAGCAACCGCATCACGCGAACATTGATCCGATGACCGATCCTCCGAAGTCAGTGAGTTTCTCGTGCCGTCCGTTGTGCAGGTGCCACAACTGGTTCTGATCCAGTCCGAGGGCATGCAGGATCGTGGCGTGGAAGTCGCGCATCGAAAATGGCTGATCGGTGGCGCGCAGTCCGAACTCGTCGGTGGCTCCGATAGTTTGCCCCCCTTTGACTCCGCCTCCCGCGAACCACATTGTGTAGCCATGCGGGTTGTGGTCTCGACCGTTGCCGCTCTCAGAAGTCGGCAGGCGTCCGAATTCCGCTCCCCAGACGACCAGTGTTTTCTCAAGCAGCCCACGCCGCTTGAGATCCTCAAGAAGTGCCGCGATCGGTTGGTCGCTGTGCCCCGCCATCTTCTCATGGTTCTCTTTGAGATGCTTGTGGGCGTCCCATTGCATGCTGATCGGGCCGCCGCCGGAGTAGATCTGAACAAACCGTACCCCTCGCTCCACGAGCCGTCGCGCTAGCAGCAAGCGAGTGCCAAATTCCCGTGTCCGGTCTTGCTCCAAGCCGTACGATCGCTTGGTCGAGGAAGATTCCTTGACTAGATCAACGGCCTCGGGTGCGTGCGCCTGCATGCGGAATGCTAGTTCGTAGGCTGCGATGCGAGCTTGCATTTCGCTATCAAATTCGCCCGAGTCGAGTTCGTTCATCGCCTGTAGCAAGTCCAGCATTGCTCGTTGACGATCCTCGGTCACTCCTTTCGGCCGCTCCAGGTGGAGGATCGGATTCGGTCCCGGACGGAGCAGAGTGCCCTGATAAATCGAGGGTAGGAAGCCTTGGCTCCAGCACGATGTTCCCCCTTCCGGAGTGCCCTCTGGTTGCGGCATGACCACGTACGCGGGCAGGTTCTCGGATTCCGAACCGAGGCCGTAGGTAACCCAGGAACCGATGCTAGGGTGCGTCGCAAACAAGCGGCCGTTATGAACTTCGTACATCGCAGGAGCATGTACGACGCTACGCGTGATGAAGGATCGGACGAAGCAGATGTCATCAACGTGACGCGCGACGTTCGGGAATAGCTCAGATACTGGCAGTCCGCTTTGGCCGTACCGCCGGAATTCCCAAGGGCTACCCAAAATCGGTGTGCTGCCATCCGTGAACTGACCACCCACTTCGCCAAAGCTCTTGGGCATCGGCTCCCCGGCGCGCTGGTTTAGCAACGGCTTGGGGTCAAAGGTGTCCATTGAGCTGGGCGCACCGACATTAAAGATGAAAATCACCGCCTCGGCGCGAGCTGCGAAGTGCGGGGGCTTCGCGCTGAGGGTGCTCTTTCCCTGTCCAGCTCCAGATCTACGGGCAAGCAAGTGCTGCAGCGCGATCACCCCGAAGCCATTTGCAGCACGGCAGAGGATGTCTCGCCGGGACATGCCGCTGAATGCGGCGCATTCACTATGGCCTGTAGACGAATTCATTTCGGTTCAAGAGGGCAAGGGAGAAGTCGTGCAGTGCATCTGCTCGCACGGCCAGGAAGTCTTCGGCAAGCCGTTGCTCCTGGTATGTCGGTTGCCGGGACAGCGTCAGCTGGAATGCCTGCTCGATCTGGCATGCGGTGCCCTTCTCGCCACAGCGTCGCAGTATGTTTCGGGCGAGCGAATGTGACTGCTCCTGCATGAACTCGCTGTTGAGCAGACTCAACGACTGCAGGGCATGAGTAGAAGTCGACCTCACTGAGCAGGAGGTCATAGTGTCGGGTTGGTCGAAGTTGGCGAGGAAGGGAAGCCGTACGGTCCGCTTGTTCAGTAAGTAGATGCTACGTCGGTCATGCTGGGATTTGTCGGGGGTAACGGGCCATAGGTTGTCCGGTTCGGCCTCCGTAAAGATCAGGTCGTAGATCTCCGGCTCGATCGGAATCCGGACCGGCTTGCCTTCAAGTGAACGGTTAAGATTGCCCGACACAGCCAATGCACTGTCCCGGATTACTTCGCCCGTCAGGCGTCGACGGTGAGCTCGCCAGTACCAGCGGTTGTCTGAGTCGGCGGAGGCTCGCTGCGAATCAATTGCCCCCGATTGCCGGTAAACGCTTGAGAGTACGATGAGACGGTCAATCGCCTTGACGCTCCAACCTTCACGCACAAACCTCAGTGCCAGGGAATCCAGTAACTCGGGATGCGTTGGCATGCCGCCAAGGATGCCGAAGTTATTTGGATCGGCCATCAATCCACGGCCCATGCGAAACTCCCAGATCCGGTTGACCATGACACGCGCAGGCAGAGGGTTCTCGGGTGTGGTTAGCCACTTGGCCAGGACTGATCTTCTTCCAATCCCGTCCTGGGTGGTGTCGAATCCGAGTGGTCCGAGAACTGCTGGAAATCCTGGAGTGACGGGCGTTCCCCTGCGGTGATAGTCGCCGCCTCCCAGAATGTAGGTTTGAGGGGCCTCCTCAAGGTTCTCTACGGCGAACGCTGCAGCGGGAGCATCGGGCTTGTGAAGTTCGAGCGCATGAAGCTGCTGTCGCAGGGCTCCTCGACGTTGCTTCGCATCGTCGGACAGCAGGGGCACAATTTCATACCAAGCAGGCTTAATTTGCGATTCTGCTTCTTTGGCGAGCCGCTCCTGTTCTGCATCACGCTGGTCTTCCGCAATATTTAAGGCGGCAGTGTGCCGAGGTTCAAGCTCGGCACGTTTGCGGTCGCGAACCTCCTTCTCGTAGGGTGCCTCGATTTGCTTGAGTTGCTCCTTGATCGGCTCTACCTCCTGTCCGTACGCCGCAACAGCCTTCTTATGTGCCTCAACCTCTGCCGGATGAGCGGTCAAAACGTCCTTTAGGTCGGTTGCACCGAAGAAGGACTCCAACTGGTAGTATTCCTCCTGGCTGATTGGGTCGAACTTGTGATTATGGCACCTGGCGCACTGGACAGTGAGCCCGAGCAACGCTTGGCCCACTCCCAGCGTCATCTCCATGAGAACTTCTTGGCGTGCTTCCTCCTTGTCCTGGTTTCCTGACACAACATGACGGGGACCGGCTCCGTGAAACCCTGTCGCTATGAGCCCTTCCGTGTTGCCAGGAAAGAGCTCGTCGCCCGCGATCTGCTCCTGTATGAAGCGATCGTAGGGCTTGTCTTCGTTGAACGACCGAACCACGTAGTCGCGGTACCGCCAGCCATGCTCGCGATATCCGTCGCGCTCAAACCCATCCGTATCTGCGAATCGCACTACATCAAGCCACTTCTGCGCCCAGCGCTCGCCATAATGCGGGGAGGCGAGAAGAGACTCAACAAGCCTTTCATAGGCGTGTGGGGAGTCGTCGGTGAGGAAGGACGAGGCCTGTTCGGGTGTGGGTGGCAGCCCTGTTAGGTCAAGGCAAAGGCGCCGGAGCAATCGCTCCTTCACAGCATCTTGAGACGGCTTGAGCCCGTTGCGTTGTAACGTCTCCCAAACAAATGCATCGACTGGCGTCCGAATCCAGAATGAAAAGGTTTGGGGTGCTACGGAGCGGACAGGGGGCTGGAACGCCCAATACTGCCGGGTAACAGCCGGAACCTTGTTGGCGGGTGTTTCTGCCGCTCCCAGCAGCGAGAAAGTACACGCTACGAGGGCAGACAGTGATACCGCTCGACCCCGTTTCATGTCCTTATTATAGGGACACTCGGTCGTGCCGTCGGCTACTCTTGAGTGTCGACAAGAAAGACTTGGGGTGGACCCTTCGCAGGTCGCATCATCCGCGGTTTCAATAGGCAATCTTTGGCACTTCAAGGAACGCTCCAATGACCGCCGTGCTAAAGGTCCGTCTGCAGTGGAGTCCGCACCGAAAATGCTAGCTTGCTGCCGCGCTACAACCCCCTTGCTCGTGGAGCCATGAATGAGTTGTATTCATCGCCGACAGCTACTTCAAGCCTTGTCTGGTGCCTGCGCCGCCACAGACGTCCATGAACACATTCACAGGCTCGTCGACGAAACTCCCTGGAGATGAAGTTCCGAGGCTCGACCGCGGAAGAGTGTCGGGCTTGGCAACCACGGTTTGGGGCCAAGCTCAGGAGTTGCTCGGTCCGTATCGACCGCCACTTAAGTAGGAGTTCCGATTCGAAGAAGCGGTTGAGTTTGATGGTCACCAGCGCAAGTTGGTGTCGTTGAACGCCCCCGGTTGGCAATTGCATTCACCTAATTGAATGCCATTAGGAGATTGGAGGGTTGGTCGCGCCCCGTCCTGCCATCTGGGAGATCGGGCAACGCGATGGCTTGATGGTCAAGGAGTGGATCCCCGGCGCTTGGAAGCGGATTCAACGAGCCTACAAGGCACTAGGCGTGAAGGAACATCTGCGGATGGATTCCTTCGACGGCGCTCACCGCTGGAACGGTGTCAAGGTGGAGTCAGTGTTAGCCAGTGTCTTGAATCCCTAGCGCAGGAACTCGTTGAAGAACGACACCATCGCTTCGAATGCTTCAAGCGTGAAGCTATGTTCACCTGGAGGCTGATGAATCCTCAGGGCGTTTTGGGCCCCGGCTCGGTGATAGGCGGGTTCCACGCGCTCGCGGAATCGATCCACTCCCTCTCGGGGCATGCCGATATCCGAGGTCGGAGCCCAAAGCATCAGCGGCCGTGGCGCCATCGCTGCCGCGAAGTCGCCGTGATCACCCTTCTCAAGCAAGCCCGGAACCCACCAATACGTACCGTGATACGAGAGCCTTCCCGAACGAATGAAGGACTCCAGTGATCCAACTCCGCCGCAGATCGGAGCGGCCGCCGCCACGCGGTCGTCCGCCAGCCAGGTATAGAACGAGGTGATCCCGCCGAACGACATCCCGGTAACACCGATCTTGCCTACATCCCCGCGACCTCTGAGATAGGTCAGGCCCTGACGGATCTCGTAAAGCAATGCCCCCATTGCTGTGCGGCCCTGGACCAGCATGACGTTGGCCTGCACGTTGATGGGCGGCTCGCGTCTATCAAGCCCGCGTTGCGTGATTGCCAACGCAATGAAGCCCCGCCGCGCGAGTTCTCTGGCCCATCCCAACATTCTGGTGTGGGACTTGTCACCGCCGGGCCGCGTCCACTCACCAGGTCCGAACTCGGAGTCCACCATAGACTCCCTACTACCACTTGAGCCGTGCAAGCAGATGATGGCCGGTAGCGGCCCCTCGGACTCGGCTGGACGAATCAGGTAGGCAGGCACCACCTCGCCATCATTCGATTCCCACGAGAGGTCCTCTATTACCAGTCCTTGTTCGGTAACTCGTTGATGCAGAGTTGGTGAAATCATCGGCGCTTCTGAAGAATTCTTCAAAAGTTCGAAGAATGTCCACCGCGCAACGGCCGCGAACGGTTCTTGCGCGGTCACCGCTAACGGGATCAACAGCACTAATGAGGTGAGTCGCATCATGTGGCTAGCCCGGATTTCTCAAGAGCGGTAGGGTATAAGGCCGTGTCTCGTGGTATAATTGGTTTGTTATGAACAACTTACCACGTAACAGGACGACGACCTTATGACTACAGAGTGTACCACGGAACGACTGGAATTCGAGCGCTTTCGAAGGCAGCGTGTAGTCGGTCGGTTTGACGGTGGGGAACTCGGGTCGGATGGCGGCGGGCTGCTGCTGCGGGAGCTGGCGCTGCGGACGGGGCTGTTCCAGCGGTTGAGTGCGTGTTTCCGGGATCACCGCAACCCGCAGCGGACGCAGCATCCGGTGGAAGTGCTGGTGGCAGCGCGCGTGCTGGGGCTGGCGCTGGGCTACGGGGACTTGATCGATCACGACACGTTGCGCCAGAGCAAGCTGTGGTCGCTGCTGTGCGGGGCGGCGGGCCGGGGCCGGCGCAGGGCGAGCTGGGAGCGTTTGCCGCCGGGCAAGAGCACGCTGAACCGGATGGAGCTGACGGGGCCGGCGCTGGACGCCGGGGAACGCTACAAGAAGATCGTGGTGGACACCGCGCGGCTGGATGCCCTGCTGGTGGACCTGTTCCTGGACTGGCACGGGGAGCAGCCGGAGCGGATCGTGCTGGACGTGGACGCGACGGACGATCCCCTGCACGGCCGCCAGGAAGGCCGCTTCTTCCATGGGTACTATCGCAGCTACTGTTACTTGCCGCTCTATATCTTCTGCGGCCAGCAGTTGCTGGGGGCGCGCCTGCGGACGGCGGACCGGGACACGGCGGCTGGCACGGTGGAGGAGCTGGAGCGCATCGTGGGGCGGATCCGGAAGCGCTGGCCCGGGGTCGAGATCTGGCTGCGCGGGGACAGCGGGTTCTGCCGCGACGAATTGCTGGCCTGGTGCGAGGCGCAGGGGGTGGAGTATGTGCTGGGAATCGCGCAGAACCCGCGCTTGAAACGGAGCCTGGCTCCGGAGCTGGAGCGGGCCCGGCAGGAATGCGAGCGGACGGGGCAGGCGGCGCGGGTGTTCAAGGACTTCCGCTACCGGACGCTGGACAGCTGGAGCCGCGAGCGGCGCGTGATCGGCAAGGCGGAGCATTTGCCGCGGGGGGCCAACCCGCGCTTCGTGGTGACGTCGCTGGGGGCCGAGCGGATGGCGGCGCGCGCGCTCTACGAGGAGGTGTACTGCGCGCGGGGCGATATGGAGAACCGCATCAAGGAACAGCAGCTGGCGCTGTTCGCCGATCGCACCTCGGCGCAGACGATGCGGGCCAACCAGTTGCGCCTGTATTTCGCCTCGTTCGCCTACGCGCTGCTGGAGTTACTGCGGCGCTGGGGCCTGTCGGGCACGCGGCTGGCGCGGGCGCAATGCGGCACGATCCGCCTGAAGCTGCTCAAGATCGGCGTGCGGATCCGGGTCAGCGTGCGGGCCGTGCGGCTGTCGTTCGACGAGGGCTTCCCTGAAGCGGGCCTCTTCGGGCAGGTGTTGGCCCGTCTCCAGAGCCTGCCCCTGCGCTGTTAGCAGCTGCACTCCAGCCATCGTCTCGAGCCCCGTCGGAGGTCGCCGGGGATCAGTGCGTCTGCAGGGCGGGTTGCAAGAGAAAACAAGCCCCAACAACCGCGGATCTGGCGACCCTTACCAGGCATCTGCCCGGATCCGACGCCCCACGCAACATTGCCAGGTTATCCATCCACCCCAAATGGACAAAACGCCTCCGAATCTAAGACTCTTGAGAAGGTCGGGCTAGGCCATCCGCTGGCTAGCACCAATTATAATTGCTGCTCGCACCCCTGAAGTTCGGGGTGCCGTTCGGGGGTGACCCGAGCCGCCCCCGAACGGCTGAGGTCGTCGTCAATCACCGTCGCCTCGCTCCGGAGTTGTTCCGCGAGTTGCAGACGGCGTGCGCCGAGGGCCGCTTCCCGAACCCGATTTCGCTATGGTGCCGATTAGCGAGATGACCTAGACCGGCCCACCAGAAAGTCGAGCTATAGCGGTGACGTTTTCCTCATATGGCGAACGCACCGGGGAACTGTTATCGAATCTCGGGGTCCTAGTATGAACTTTCCCATGGGTAAACACAGATCCACTTTATTATCAACAAGATACAAATTACAGGATATACGATCATGGGTACATTCAGGGCAATTTCACGTCGAGAAGCTCAAATGCCCGGTGCTACAGGGGCGTTGGGTGAGTGAACGACACGAATGGACCTACTCCTTTCAGTTGAGGTTGCATGTGGTTTTTGGTCAAGGTGCCCAAGTTATCCAGAAGGGTGCAAAAACTGTGTGCCGGGAATTTGTCGCCAGTCTTTTTCGTACGGGTTTTCTGACGCGTTTCTGAGTTGCAACTTTCCTGCAACGTAAAACGGGGCCGCCGGAAAGCCGGAAAGCCAACAATACGCCAGTAGGGTGGACCGATCCAGATCGAGGTGCGAGACCTGCGGTCAAGCGCGGACGAGAAGAGGATCTTTTATTCTCCAGCCAGAAGATTAGGCTAAGTGGCTTTCGCGCAGTATGGCAGTATGTTACGGACTTGCAACCGCCTGATTGCCGACGGGAACGCGATTTCCCATTCGCTATCCGCGAACAAGCGCTATGTAGTTCGTTTCGGGAGGCTTAGTCGTGCTCGTGGTCGTGGAAGCCTCGTACGAGTTTGAGCAATTTGAGACTCCCTTGCGGTGAATCATCCTATTTCACAACCTCTGCGCGGGCAAGGATGACGGCAGAGGCGGAAGACATGGAATCGAAGTACTTCACAAACCGTTCCGTTTCCGCCGCCTTGTACTCGCGTAGATTCGATGCCCAGCGATAGGAGATCGGCTGATACCAGAGCTCGGCCTCGACTTGAAAGGGCCCCTCAGCATCGCCCAACGCAACCGAATACAAGACACGATCGCCACCGTTGAAGTCATGGTCTTGCACGGCACCGCCCCGAACAGCGATGTCCTCGTCTGCTGTCGCCTTGTTAAACCCGCGGGGTAGAAGCCGGTTGTCCTTTACGAAGCGAACTGCTGATAACAGACCGGTCGTTGGCATCCCAGACTGGTCTGCCATGATGGATTCGTAAATCTGCACCTCGATCCCTCCTTGGAAATGGAAAAACCCATTCGATGGCAGAATCTGTCCAAAGGCACCATAAGCTTCAAAAGTGGTAAATCCGTTTCCGAGGCTGTAGTCCTTGTTCCCGGTCGGCAGAATCACTTCACCGCCCGCACTGAAAATTGAGCCGCTTTCCAGGCTGTGAAACAAAGCCCTCTTGTACCCTACGGTGATGTCCCCTACACCGCCGCGCCAACCGCCGTTTTCAGTACGAAGAGCGCTGACTGGCAGGATTAGCTCAATCTGATTTCGCGCCCCATAGCGCCGCTCGTACAGGTAATCGTTGGTCACGGCGCCAGACCCCTCGGTATCAATCGTCGTCGTTAGGACCGCCTCGTCCTCCGGGAATGCCTTCTCGGTAATCAGCGGGCGTGGCAGGTTGAGCTCTCCACGCGGCCAAGCAGGTTGGCGGCAGAAGCCGCGAATATAAGAAACTATCCTCTGAATCTCCTCTACGCTCAGGGCCTCGCCGAAAGCGGGCATCATCTCGGAAAACCCTCGCACTGGCCCGCCTTCGTGAACGACGATTACCCAGTCTGGGTCTGGCTCGCGCGAGGCGAACTGGCAGTCGGTAAAGTCGGGGAGTGGAATGTCAAACCCGACCATCGCCCGCGACGCTCCCCTGCCATTGGCGGCATGACAGGCCGCGCAGGCTGCCCGATACAGCTCCTGTCCGCTTCTTGCTGTCTGCCCGCCGCTCTGGGTCTGGGCGAATAACACGGGGAGTTGAAGGTGAGCCACCATCACGATGGCGGTCACCATTCCGGTGTACCGATGTTTAATCCTGCGCTTCAATGAGATGGTCTCGGTTGGTTGGACAACTGGTCGGCAGATTTAAGCGCGTTTAAGGTGTATTCCTGAACTGTAAGACTCTGCAAATGAGGAAGATCGTAATAGGCAGAAAGAGGAGTGGCTCCTGGGGAGGACAGAACCCTCTCCAGGAGCGGCTCGGTATGACTGCCAAATCTGTATTCTCTCGCAGGTTGTTCTCCAGCAGTGCCCACGTCAGCTTCCCGGTGCACACACAGTTTACCCTACGGGTACTGATTGTCTTGATGCCCTGGAAAACTCGCGGGGGTTGCAGGGGGCAGCCGCCCCCTTTAGTGAACTGCGGCCCGCAACGCCTCCTCCAGAGTCGCTCCGCCCAACGCCGAGTGAGGCCGCTCGCAATTGTAGAACTCCAGACACTCCCTGATCATCCGCTCGGCCTCGAAGCCGTCGCTGTGCACCTCGACTCCCTGGAGCACTCGCGGGTCCGCTCCGTCGGCTGCGAGCGCCTCGCGCTGCACGCCTTGGATCAGCTCGGCTTGCAGGCTCCTCGGCGACCCTCGAGCTGCTCGGCCTGGAACGGGCCAAGCCTTTGTCGCTGAGCAAGTTGTACCGCACCTCCGACCTGCTCTGGAAGCACCGCGAGGCGCTCGAGACGGCCCTCGCTCAACGCGAGCGGAGCCTCTTCGACACGCCCGCGGCGATCGTCTTCTACGATCTGACCAACGTGCACTACCACGGTCGGCCGGGCGGCGACATGCAGTTCGGCCGCTCCAAGCAGAAGCGCAGCCGGGCGCTGCACGCGGGGCTGGCCCGCAAGGGCTGCACGAAGCGCTACGACAAGGTGCTGGAACGGCTGGGACGGCTCAAGGAACGCTACCGGCAAGTCGCCGGGCAGTATGACATTGCCGTCGAGCGCGGCGCAGCTGGCCACCGCGATCCGGATCGAGCCCAACGGTAAGCATCCGGCGCGCGACGCCCAGGCCGGCATGTACGTGCTGCGCACCAGCCACACGCAGTGGGGGCCGGAACGGGTCGTGCAGACGTACTGGCAGCTGGCCGAGATCGAGGCCGCTTTCCGCAGCCTGAAGGGCGAGGCAGGCCTGCGTCCCATTTTCCATGTCAAGCCCAGCCGCATCCGCGCCCACCTGTTCCTGGCCGTGCTCGCCTATCACGGCGTGCACTTGCTGCGCAAACGCCTGGCCCAGGCGGGCCTGCGCTCGAGTTGGGAGACGATCCGCCGCCAGCTCGCCGGCTGGGTCCGCCTCACCACCTCGCTACGCGCGGCCGATGCCACGCCGTCACCGTCTTCCACGCAATAATCCGCGCCCTTGACAGATTTTGTGATGCCATAACGCCCGGCCTGCATCCGCAAGTTATTTCATTTCAATCACTTGTACTGTCTCGAATTCAAATATGACGAAGTCGGGCTATCAGGTACACCGACTCGTATTTCAGCGAACGCCACAGCCGCTTAATAAAAATGTTATCCATGCAGCGTCCCCCGTCCATCCATCGAGATCCGCATGTCTGCTTCCCGCAAACAGCCGGTGAACGCCTCGCTCGTAAACTGGCTGCCCTGATCAGTGTTGAAGATCCGCAGCTTACCATAAGTCTCCAGTGCCGCCTCCAAAGCCTCCACGTAGAACCCGCTGTCAAGCGTGTTCGACCTCTCTAGCAAGGGACATCCAATATCAAGGTGTCGGGGAGGAGCGGCGCCGGGCGAGGGACGACTGCCATCGTCCAGCGGTGCAGAGGATGGAGGAGACGGGGTATCCCACTGATGCGTGCAATGAGATAAACTGAAATTAGGGGGCCGGAAGCTGCTGCAGTCCAATTGGCAGGGTTCGTCGACTTCCAACTCGCTTGAAGGAATCATGAGACTGACGCTTTCTTACTTCTTGCTCGCCGCATTTGCACTCTGCGCTGAAGTTCCCTCGACAGCCCACCAGATCGCTTCCAGCGTGCAGGCTGCTCCGGAAGATCTCAGAGCCGGCGCCACCGTACTGGGGTACGACTCCAGTGGAACGTTGGTCGTGCTCCACAAAGGATCCAACGACTTGCACTGTCTCGCCGATAAGCCGGACGACGACACTTTCTCCGTGGCTTGTTACCACAAAGATCTGGAGGCGTTTATGGCACGCGGGCGTGAGCTATCGAGTCAGGGCTACACGGGCGAGGAACGCCATAAAATCCGCTGGAAGGACGTGGACGAGGGGCGCGTCGTGATGCCACGCGAAGCGCGCATGCTATATGTGTTGATCGGCAAGGCGTATGACGCGGACCAGGATGAGATTCTTGAGCGTTATCTGCGGTTTGTGATCTACACGCCCTATGCTACCCCGCAGTCGACGGGAATTTCGGCGACTGCGGGCAACGGTCCTTGGTTGATGTACCCCGGCACTGCCGGTGCACATGTCATGATTAACCCGCCGAAACCGTAGAATTAGATCGATCAGCTCGATCAGCATTGCCAGATTGAACAACACGGCGCATACCGATGCCCCATGTCCTCCTGGCTGTGCAAGATCAACTGTTCCATCATCACCTCAATGGCCGTATCCTGTTCTGATCGCATGTTTGATTCTCCATGGTGATTGGTTGTTTTCATGAAATACCAAAATAGTGGCCCACCCCAACGAGTGGTATGCCCTTCGTTGGGGCCACAAGTGCAATCCCCAATCAATTTTCCACACCTCACGTTCCACCACCCCCTTCCGGGCGTTCACTTTGGTGGATGACTCACCCGCAAGTGTTTGGCGGTCGAGGCTGGCACCTCGCTCAGCAACGAATGGAAATGCTTAGCTGGTACTTGGATCGAGACTTTGGTCATCTTGCAGTGTTCGCCTCGCTTGAAATCTGGACTACGTCCGGAAGTCGTCTAATCGGGCAAGTGTCGCGTCGTACCCGAAGCGCTGCAGCAGGCATTGGGCCGGCCGGTGTAGAAAGTGTTGGAAAGATCATAAAAACAATGGTGTTGGGGATGTCCAGAAGTTGTCGGAACTGGATACCGGCCAGCACGGTCTGTCCGAACGCTTACTACGTCACTTACACCGGACTGACCCATAAAGACTCGGCGCGGCAGGGACCACGACTGCTTCCGGCATCGTTGGCTCCCTTGTTGAGGGCTCGCCACTCCTCTCTAGTGAGTGGGCGAGGTCTCGACGAGTCCCCGTACAAGCAGGGGTCTATGCGAGCACCAATTCCAGGATTTAGACCTGTTTAGCTGGGATACCACCTTGAGTATTGAGCTAGCTCCGTTCAAGAAGGCGGAGGCTGGCGACGTTGCATTCAGAATTATCACAGCTGCCGGGGTAGAGATGATGTGTAAACGGGAAGTTTGACGGGCAGGGTTATTCCTGCCATAGGTCAGGCGGTCAGGTCTAGGCGCTTCATGAGAGCTTCAGGATCTGGATCCCGTCCCATAAATGATTGAAATAGAATCTCCGGGTCTTCACTGTTTCCCTTGGAGAGTATGTGTTCCCGAAAAGCTCTGCCTGTATCTGGGTTAAAGATTCCTTCTTTGGCGAAACGGGTGAATGCATCTGCATCAAGCATCTCTGACCATTTATAGGAGTAATAACCAGCTCCATAACCAACTGGGCTTGCAAACAGGTGTGTGAATGCAGCAGCCATGGCATGATCTTCTGGCAGGGGTACGGGCGAACAGTCCGTCAGAATGCTCCATGAGTAGGAAAGTACATCTCCATCAGTAGCAGAGTCAAATTTCGTGTGCAATGCAAGATCCAGGGTGGCAAAACTGAGTTGACGCATCTGTGCATTAGCGCTTCGAAAGTTTTTTGCACGTTTCATCTTTGAGTACAAATCTTCAGGGAGTGGTGATCCTGTTTCGTAATGCCTGGCAAAAATGTCAAGTGCTTCACGCTCCCAACACCAGTTCTCCATGATTTGTGAGGGCAGCTCAACCCAATCCCAAGCAACCTGAGTCCCTGCAAGGCTTTTCACTTCAACACGACTCAGTAAATGGTGAAGAAGGTGTCCAAATTCATGAAAGATGGTTTCAACTTCACGATGAGTAAGCAGGGCGAGTTTGCCATTGATTGGGGGAGTGAGGTTGCCACAGTTCACTCCAAGGTGTGGTGTAAATCCATCACCATTCGGTTCCCCTGTGATTAGAGCGTCCATCCAAGCACCATCACGTTTGTCTTCCCGGGGGAAATAATCGGCATAATACGAACCAAGATGGCTACCGTCGGAATCAAGGATTTGATAGGTATCGACAGCCTTGTTCCAGGCAGGTACACCATCACATTTCTGAATCTGGATTCCGAATAATCGTTCTACAATCTTGAACATGCCTTTCAAGACACCTTCATACGGGAAGTATGGGCGTAAATCTTCTTCATTGAATGCGTACTGCTGAGTTCGCAGCTTCTCAGCCAGGTAAGCCAGGTCCCAAGGCTCAATATTCTGCCCACTGAAAGATTCAAGTTCCTTGTTTTCCTGTTCAAATGCAGACTGAGTCTTCTCTCGGAGTGTGTTTACGAACTCCCAGGCTGTTGACCCTGTTTTAGCCATGCGATCTTCAAGCACGAGGTCTGCAAAGTTGTCATAACCCAAAAGCTGCGCCTTTTCCTTGCGCAAAGCCAGGATATTCAAGATGATTTCCTTGTTGTCAAAGGGTTTTTTAGTTGCACGCGTGCTGTAGGCCTCATACATCTTTCTCCGGACATCAGGATCATCCAGGTATGTCATTACAGCAATGTAGCTAGGTGCTTGTAACGTGAAGCGCCAGTTGGCATTCCCCTTGCTTGCGGCGCTTGCCGTGGCTGCTGCAACTGCACTGGGTGGAAGCCCGGTAAGCCCTGCCTCGTTTTCGATATACAACTCAAAGGCATTGGTTGAGTCAAGGACGTTCTCAGCAAACTTCGTTGTGACTTGAGCCAACTCTACATTGATATCCAGAAGGCGCTTCTTATCTTCTGGATTAAGCTCAGATCCACTACGGCGGAACTGATCCACAGTTTTATTCAGGAATCTTTGGCAGGTAGGCGAAAGGCCTTGAGACTGATCGTTTTCCTTGCAAGCCTGTATGCGCTGCCAGAGTTGTTTGTTCAATGGAATACTGGAGTAGAAGGCACTAACTAGGGGCTGAACATGGTTGTAGGCTTCACGTAGTTCCGGGTAAGTTGCCACGCTTTCCAGGTGTCCAACAATGCCCATGGCATATTCAAGCGTTTCATCGACTCTTTCAAGTGCAGCGAGCGTATTTTGATAATCGGGTGCTGAGTGGTTCTCAATCAACTCATCAAGGCTGGATTGAGATTCCTTGAGCAACTGATCAATGGCAGGCACTACTTGTGATGCGTTGATCCTGTCAAAGGGGATTTGAAACTGTATTTGAGTTAATGGATTTGTCATGGAATTGAAGCTTTCAGATTATCAATGGGTAGTCTTCTTTGATTGGATGTGCTTTGTTTGTTTGGATAAGCTGTAGTTCTACTGATTGATCAAAGGCTGAAAACTTTTAGATATGTCTGCATTGGAATTCACGAAAGCTCAGGGGAATGGAAATGATTTTCTGATCCTGGAGCGTGAAAATCTGGAAACCCTTGGAATCAAAGGCGGTAATCTGTCTGAGTTAGCCAGGAATATTTGTGATCGTAACTTTGGTGTTGGTGCAGATGGTATTGAGGTGATTAGCCATTCCAAGGGTAAAAAGGCTGAATATGAAATCCATCTCTGGAATAGTGATGGCAGTCAGGCAGAAATATCTGGAAACGGAACACGCTGTGTTGCCGCATACCTGACAGCATTCAGGGATGCTTCAGAGAATATATTGATTGCAACGGGTGCGGGGGTCCGAAGCATGGAACGAAAAGAAGCAAATTATCCGCATTATCAATTCAGAATGACTACCAGTGCTTCCTCTTGCCGCATTTTGGAAGAAGCCTGCTTTCTTAATATTGAAGAAGGTGCGAATGCAGGAACTTACTTCGTGATCACAGCTGATGTGGGTAATCCCCAGTGCATATGTACGAGGGATGATTTCGATTTTGATTGGCATTCACTGGGAAGGGACATAGAACAGCACAACTATTTTCCCAATGGAACAAATGTTTCCTTTGTTGAACTAACTGAAGATTACGAGACTACTGATGTACTGGATGTTCGATTCTGGGAACGTGGTGCAGGAGCCACATTAAGCTCAGGGACAGGATCTCTAGGTGTGGCAGTGGCAGCAAAATATTACAACTGGCTTCATAATCCCGGTCGCATATGCACTGAGGGAGGTGAGATTATTGTCGATTGGGACGATGACTGCTTTGGATTGACAGGAGATGCACGTATCCTGGCCAGAGGTTCTTATGAGTTGGAACAAACCTGATTGTCTAGGTCTGAGAATGAACTGCACCCCAGAGGTACTGCAATTTTGACAAGCTAGTCTAATGCGCTATCTGATTATTTGCATATGCTCTGCTTTTATCCTGGTGGCTCAGGATCCTGGTGCGGGGGTGTTGACTCAAGGTCTGGCAACCGAGAGCTTTTCCTGTGGAAATTTAACAACTTCATGCAGTGGTACTGCACGCAGATTTATTGAAGCCCGTTGTGGGACCGTTACTTCCGACGATGGCCGTGAGTGGCAGGTCCCAACTGTACCTGCACAAGGTCCAGAGCCAACTGACCTGTATAACGATTGCAGTGACAGAGGAGACAATGTGGACTATCTCGATGATCTTGAAACGATTGAGATTGATCCGAGTGGTGAAGAAATCACCGGGTACCTGTTTGGTGACAACTATTTCGAGTTGTACGTGAATGGAGCCATAGTCGCGAGGGACCCGATTGGTTTTGTGCCATTTAATTCCGGTGTGGTCAGATTCAAGGCAAAACAGCCCCTGGTAATTGCTGTAAAACTAGTGGACTGGGGTACACATCTGGGAGTCGGCATGGAGTACGACCGCTGGAATGTCGGTGATGGCGGGTTCATCGCAAGTTTTAGTAATGGGACTGAAACAGGGACTGAGTGGAAATGCAAGGCATACTACATCAGCCCGCTCGATGACACATCTTGTGTGAAGCCAGGTCCGGACACCTCATCCTGTGTGGAACGGCCCAAGTGTGTTGCAGAAGACCCACAGTCCTGCTATGCATTGCACTTCCCGGTTCCTGATGACTGGTCTTCGCCTGAGTTTGATGATTCAGACTGGCATCAGGCTTCAACTTATCCCGCAAGTGCTGTCACGAACCAACCTGCATATGTGAACTATCTGGAAAAGTTTGGAAGTGCACAGTTTATCTGGTCACACAACCTCGATCAGGATAATACTGTGCTTTGCCGCTACATAGCTCCAGCAGGGCAGTAGGAATTCCTGATTCAGGGAAGTTATTTGCTCTCAGGACATGAATCAGACATGTTCCTGGGTGCCTTGACCATTTACAACGCGCAGAATTCTGCGACCATTCAATATTTCAACAAGCTCGTTCCCGATTATCTGCAGGACGTGCGGTTCGAGAAACCCTGAATTGCGTAACTCTTCAATCTGCTTGAAATTGCCGCGTAACAGTGTTAGTAAATCATTGCTCTCAATGAGGTAGCGCAAGGGAATCTTGTTGTCAGCCGCCAGAACATTCAGAAAGCATTTCAGAATGTTCAAGGTTGCTGCTTCTGATGCTGATGGATTGAGCTTTCTGACTGGGCAGTAGTCTTCAGCAGGGGACTTTTGACCCCGTTCAATTGCAGCCAGGATTCTTGCAGGACCATTGCCGGTACTGAGTGCTCCAAGTCCACGGAATTCCTTTATTCGGTTAATATTTTTGGGGCGAGCACTGGCAAGCTTGAGTAGCATCTTGTCACCAGCCATCCACTTGCGTGGAATATCCTTCTGGCGCGCTAAATCCTCACGTACGAGTAGCAGCTCCTTCAGGATGCTGAAGCCGACCGCATCAAACCTTGCCGCGGAGGAAAGCTTCAGCGCTAGCGGGGCGGGATCATACTCTTCATTGACACTTTTGCCAAACTTAGCGGATAGTTCCATTGCCCAATCCAAACGGTTCAGATCTTGTAATTGATGAATCAGTTTCTCAGCTGCCTCGGAAAGGTGAATCACATCGTTTGCTGCATAATTCAGCATTTCCGTGGGTAAGGGGCGCTTCATCCAGTTGGTTCTGCTATATCCCTTGTCAATATTGATTCGAAGTAATTTACTAAGCAGACCGGATAGTCCAATCTGGTCACCCAGTCCCACCAGGGCGGCACCAATGGAGGTATCGAGCACTGGTTCGGCAATGATGTTATAAGTGCACTTGAAGCATAACTGGTCTTGCTCAACAGCATGTCCGACCTTGAGAGTATTGCTGGCAATAAAAACATCCAGCAGTGGTCGCATGTCGGCACTGCTCAGGGCAACTGTATCTACGACCCAGCAAGCATCAAAGTTAGCAACCTGGATCAGTGCCAGCTTTGGTGCATAAGTTCTTTCCCACAGAAACTCTGTATCGAATGCAATTGATTTTTCACGGCTCAGGTAATGAGCCATTAGGGCAAGATCCTTTGCAGAATCAATATATTTGGCTGTGGTCGGAGTTGCAGTTATTGGCAAAGTAAATACTTCTGATAAGCCAAGAGAGGATAACGCAAGAATAGCACTATGGTGCATGAACGATTGGCAACATCATGTTCTTCCATATCTCAGATGTGCTGGGTGACTCATGGCATCAAACCCGGGCTAGAATGATGCGAGGAACAGTTGTCACCTCCGGCTGTTCTAATTTTAAGGAGGGTCGTTTTATCTTTTCTGGCATCCCCAGATCGTCGCAACGGATACGATGGAGCCGAAATGATCCAGACCATTTGGTATACCTTCGGGTTCATGCTTGCCACCGTCGTTCTGCTGGCGGCGTAGGCTGTCGGTCCTCCTCAAGCTGACCAACTGTACCAGTCCAACCGATTCGAGCAAGCGTGGCAAGCATATTCGAAACTGTTGGTCCAGGAGTCAGAAGACCCTGGATTGCTATTGCGGTTGGGAGAACCCAGTACGAGTTGAGACAGTACACCGCGGCGGAGACAAGTCTCCGCAGTGCGCTTGAGACTGTCCCAGACATGCAGCCCGCTCGGGTTGGTCTCGGTACTACACTGCTGATGCTGGACAGGCCCGGGGATGCCGTCCCGATCCTCGAACGCGCCATTGAGCAGTCACCGGGAGATGCCATGGCACGCCGAGCCTTGGGCCACGCATTTGCTCTCGAGAACGATCTCGTGAAAGGAGAGGACTTGCGCGTTAAGCTTGTCGAGAAGAACCCGCGCGATGACGAGGCTTGGCTTTACTCTGCCAGAAAATCCTGTAACCACCTGAATCATGTAGATTGATCTCACTTTTCCACTTTCGAAGATTGGTGAATCTGGCACTAAATCTGAGAAACCAAGCTTTTGGTTCGTGTAAAAGATCTGGGAATGCAGTATCCCGGTTGAATCAACTGATAAATCTGTCTTTGGTTTAAATGCAAAACAAGCAGTTCCAAGCAAGGCATTCAATTATTGCCAGTTGGTTTCAGACTGCCCTTGTGGAAAGAAATTTCTGGACTTCAGTGCGTGAAGGGCATGATGTCTGAGCTCCTGCACGAGTCACACTGATTGCGGCTGCAGCAGCAGCCCAATGAGCAGCATCCCTAAACTCCATGCCTTCTGAAAGACCAACTGCCAAGGCAGCATTATAAGTGTCACCCGCCGCAGTCGTATCGATAGCTTTCACAGGAAATGCAGGGATGTGATAAATCTCTTCGTTATTTGATATCCAGGCTCCAAGTGAACCCATCTTGATGGCAACAGATGCCGACCCCAGGCTCCTGAGTTTATTCAAGGCCTTAGGTCCTTTAAATTCCTGTTGATCAAGTAGTACAGCAATCTCGGTTTCATTCGGTGTAAGAATCTGGACCTTGCTTGTCAGACTGCTTGGCAACTGACGCGCTGGAGTTGGATCCAGGATACTGACTGCGCTGCGCTCATGAGCAATACTGCAGGCTTCTTCTACGGCTTCGAGGGGAACTTCGAGTTGGCAAAGCAAGAAATCACCAGCCTGCAGATCTTGTAACTGCTTACGAACCAGTTGCCTATCAACTAATACATTTGCTCCCGGGGAGATGACGATGGCATTATCACCATCTGGAAGTACCTGGATCAGGGCTGCTCCACTTGCCCCTTCAACCTTACGGACTGCTTCGGTATTCACTCCAGCTTGCTGCAAGCTGTTCAATAAAAACACCCCCTGATCGTCCGAGCCAACTTGAGCAATCATGCGCACATTCCCGCCAAGGCGAGCTGCTGCAACCGCCTGGTTGCCTCCTTTGCCTCCCGGATAAATAGAGAGGTTACCGCCACTTAAGGTCTCACCAGCTATTGCCAGTCGCTCAACACCGACAACATAGTCCACATTGAGGCTGCCCAGTACGTAAATGGTGCTCATTAACGTAGTGCAAACAAGGTGCTCAGGAACGCATGTGCCTCAAGGTGCAGCAGTTTGATTGGCAGGTTGGACGGCTACACGAGTGAGCAACCATTCCGGGGCAGTCCCGAATCCGCTGAATACTGCCGATCCGATAGCTATGTTCCAGAACACAAATAGGATGATCCAACCGATGATGGGAATCATCTGGATAGCAATTGCCAGGCAAGCCCCTAACAGGGTTGAAGTAGCCGGTGAAAATTGGCCAAAGAGGTTACGACCTACCCCATAACACAGTCCGCTGTATCCAACAACAGAGACAACAAAGAAAAGCAGCAAGATTGGTAAGGATACAGGCAACAACATGGCAACAAGCATGCTGATCACAGCCAAAGCAAAACAAGTCCCGATCCCGAGTAAAAAGCAGACCAAGCCATTCCCCCGGAGTGTCTCAGACATGATGCTCAGACGCTGGGTGCCAAGGATGAAGTATCCGCACATACTCATCACAAGCAGGAATATAAAAAGCAGTAAACCACCTAGTGTGAATATGCCAATTGCACTGGCAAGCACTATCTGACCGACCCGATCACTGCCAATCAAACGCATTGTGCCGCCAACCGTTTCCGCAGTTTCTCCAGTCATATCACCCATGACTGCAATCACATTCCCAACAATGCGGGCATCAAGGTTGCTGACATGAATCGATCCCATCACAACAACGGCATCATTACCGATCTCGTCTTGTAAATCCAGATTGCCGGCTATGACTACTGCATCCCCTGAAATTGGTCCTGCTGATTCCAGCGAGCCCGCAATCACTACGGCATCATTTTTAATAAGTCCATTATTTACAAGGGTCCCCGCAATGACTACTACATCGTCGGCTTCGCCATCTATCTGGACTGAGCATGCAATACAAACGACATCACTCACAGATTCATCCGGACCAATGTAAATTGAATCGGCAATCATCACGCGGCTGTTTTCGGCATTAGCTGCCTGTATTGCCATGAAAAGCAATGTTGCAACCAGAAAAGGCCTTAAGAGGAAACGCATAACCTGATATTCAGAGTTCATAGTACAACAGCCTCTTGAAAGTACATCTCTATCCCTCAGAGTCCTTTTGTATAAAGGGATTCAGCACAACAAAGCTTCCTATAAAAGTCCCCAAAACACGGTGCTTAACTATTTGGGATGGATCTGATCCGATGTACTCTCAGTGAGCAATTTGCAGTCCTGCCAGGCTTAGCAACAGTCTTCGTAATCCCAGGACTCTTCCATCGGGGTCATACCATTCATCAGGTGTGTGTGCATTCCCGCCTCTGCCACCCGCGCCTACTGCAACAGTGGGAATTCCTGCCGAAAGCGGGATATTGGCATCCGTCGAGGCGTAGTCTGTAGTCGACTTGATGTGCAGGTTGGCATCGACTGCCAGGAAGCAGTCGGCAACAGGATTGTAGGAAAGTGCTCTCGCAGCTGGACGCTTGCCTATCTCGTGTAATTGATAGCTGGCAGAGTGGTCAAGGGATTGCTGATTCTCAACAGTCACAGCCATCATTGCAGCCTCTTCAATGACCTTTCTTGCTTTTTCTATTGCATGTTCGTCCTGGGAACGCACGTCAATTTTTGCAGAGGCAGAGCAGGGGATTGCATTAATACTTTCACCTCCCTCGATAACTCCGACACTCAAACTGGTTCTTGGAAAAACAGGAAGTATTGCCTGGGTCATTAAGCTGATTGCTCGCGTCAAGGCATGGATCGGGTTTACTCGACCGTAGTCATTCCAGCTGTGCCCTCCCGGCCCTGTGATCACGAGTTTGTATCGACTGCTTCCCAGGGCAGATGTTGTGATGTGGGAATGGGAGGATCCATCCACGACAATAAAACGGTCAATTCTTGCGCCAAGTTGTGAATTATGGACAAGGTGGTGCATGCCAAGCAGGTTGCCTTCTCCTTCCTCTGCAACGGTTGCAATTAGCAGTATGTTCCGTGAAGGGTTATCAACTAAAGGCCTTCCAAGTACCTTGCCAAGGGCTAGCAGTGCTGTCAGACCGCAGCCATTGTCAGTCACTCCAGGGCCAAACATGCTGCCGTCAAGTTCAACCTGTATATCTTCAGGTCTGGAAGGGACAAGGGTTGTATCCAGATGTGCTGTGACTGCAATGTATGGCAGGTCTTTGGAGTACTCAATGGCTGTAACGACATTGCCTACGTCATCGATTTGAGATTGATGACCAAGACTTTCAAGGACTTGCCTCAAATGTTCAGCCCGTGCTGCTTCCTGAAAGGTAGGGGCTGGTTTCCTGCAGAGTTCAATGTGCTGCTGGTTCAGCCACTGCTGGTTCTTGTTTAATACATCAGAGGCTGCACGAATGCTTTCAAGATTATTGAGAAAGGCAATCCTTTCACGCCAGTCACTACTTGGATTGCCATGGGATCGGGCGGTAAGCTGATAGTTTGTCAGCACAATGCGAGTGTATCAATCACCCAGCTTGCCCGACACAGCAGATTATGTCGTGGCAAGTTTTTTGTAAATTCTAATCATCATGACCAATAAGCATTTTCAACATTTACTAGTTATTTCCTTAGCTGTTTTCTTGTTTTTCACTTCAACTGTGAAAGCTGCAGAATACGAGGCCACTTGGGAATCGCTGGATTCCAGACCGACGCCTTCCTGGTTTCTGGATGCCAAGCTGGGGATTTTCATTCACTGGGGTGTCTATTCCGTCCCATCCTTTGCATATCCTGACTCTTATTCTGAGTGGTACTGGCACTCATTGGATTCCGAACTTGAAGGCAAGAATGAGCGTCAGTTACGGAATGCGAAAGCCACTAGAGAGTTTCATAAACGGGTTTACGGAGAGGACTTTGCATATGAACAGTTCGCAGAACAGTTCAAGGCAGAACTGTTTGATCCAGAACAGTGGGCAGACGTGTTCAAGCAGTCGGGAGCCCGTTATGTGGTCTTGACATCTAAGCACCATGACGGCTTTGCTCTATGGCCTAGCAAAGAAGCGACCAGGACCTGGGGGAGGCCCTGGAACAGTACGCAAACCGGACCACGGCGTGACTTGCTTGGGGACCTGGGCAAGGCTGTAAGGGACAAAGGACTCAAGATGGGGTTCTACTTTTCCCTTTATGAGTGGTTCAATCCACTCTGGATCAATGACAGGACTCGCTACATTGAAGAGCATATGATTCCTCAGTTCCGGGATGTTGTGACACGTTACGAGCCGTCCCTGATCTTTAGTGATGGGGAATGGGACCTGGAACACACACGCTGGCACAGTACCGAACTACTGTCATGGCTGTTCAATGAATCCCCAAGCCGTAATGAGATTGTAATCAATGACCGTTGGGGGAAGGGAATTCGACACGAGCATGGTGGCTATTTCACAACCGAGTACGGAGCAGGTATGGCTGATGATTCCCACGCCTGGGAAGAAAACCGTGGAATTGGCCATTCATTCGGATATAACCGCAACGAACCACTGGAAAACTACATGTCAGGAAAGGAACTGATATGGGTCCTGGTTGACCTGGTCAGCCGGGGTGGCAACTTGTTGCTGGATGTCGGCCCAACAGCTGATGGACGGATTCCCGAGTTGCAACAGGATCGTCTTAAAGAACTTGGCTCCTGGCTGGCTGTGAACGGGGAAGCGATCTATGGAACACGTACCTGGAAGGACTCCGCCCAGTGGACATCTGGCAAGCGTCCGGCCCAGGAGTACAAGCAATACCGACAGCAGTACGACATCATGGAACTGGTTGGGCTTGAACCGAACGACGGAAATGCTCGCAAGCAAGTCTTTTTCACTCGCAAGGGTGACGACCTTTACTGCATTACTCCGGGTTATCCCAAGGGACATCTGAGATTACAAGGTGTTCAAGCTTTAAAAGGCTCCAAGGTGACATTGCTTGGAGTATCCGGTTATCTTATTTGGAAACAACAGAAGGATGACCTGGTCATCACGATTCCCGCTCTCACACCGGAGGAACTTACGAGCCGATATGCTTACACATTCAAGATCGAATCCGCAGCTGCGGATTCTGAGTAAGGTTGTAGAACGTGTCGAAAACTTTTGATGTTGTCGGGGTTGGTCTCAACGCCACTGACACACTCCTGTTGGTTCCGCAGTTCCCTGCTTATGGAGGTAAAGCTCCGTTTATTAAGGAAATTCTTTCCCCAGGAGGGCAGGTTGCCAGTGCCATGGTGACATGCAGCACGCTGGGATTGAAGACGAAGTACATCGGTAGTGTTGGAGACGATGCACGGGGCCTTATCCAGATAGAGAGCCTTGAAGAATCCGGGATAGACATCACTCATGTGCAACAGCGCAATAACTGCCCCAACCAGTCTGCATACATCGTCATTGACCAGACAACCGGTGAGAGGACGATCCTGTGGATGCGTCCTTCGTGTCTGAAAATTGAGCCGGAAGAGATCCTGCCTGATCAAATCACCTGTGCAGGGTTGCTCCATATTGATGGACATGACACTGCTGCTGTAGAACATGCCGCCCGGATCGCATCCGAGAACGATATACCGGTTACAGTCGATGTAGATACGATCTACCGCGGGTTTGATAGAGTTTTGCCTTATGTTGATTACCTGATTGCAAGTACGAATTTCCCAGTTGAATGGACCAGTGAGAGAGATCCGTTTAAAGCACTGGAGTTGATTCAGAAAGAGTATTCGATGCGGGTTGCAGCCATGACACTTGGTCCCCATGGCGCTCTTGCCTTGGCCGATGGATGCTTCCACTACTCCCCTGCATTTGTGATCAACTGCAAGGACACAACAGGAGCTGGAGATGTCTTTCACGGTGCTTTTAGCTATGCCATTGTCAAGGAGTACTCGATTCAGGAATCACTTCAATTTGCCAATGCCATGGCTGCACTGAACTGTAAGGCACTGGGTGCTCGCGGTGGTATCCAGGGGCTTGATGAAGTCAAGGAAATCATCGCAAACGGGGAGCGTCGCTCTAATTCGGATTTCTCCAGCCGTGTAACCAGAAACTAGGCAACAGGTTATATCCAGTGATACCTATTTGAGATGATGCCTTAAGCCCAACTTACACCGTCTAGTTACTGGATAGTTGCCGGTTGTCCGGTGGGCAGCGGTTCTCCGCAACTTCCCTGATCACAGTCAGTTAGCCTGCGCGCCTCCGGCGCGATCCGTCCTATTGCTGCCCTGATTCGGGCCCCGAAACCTGAAAATCATAGTCATACATATATGCAATTTCTGCTTGACACTCTTCCCGGTGATATGATTTGACAATAGCTAGTTCCGTTCGTTCCCTCTCCTTCTTTTCTTAGTCATACAATGCACATCACCTCCACCTATGCCCGCAAGGCCCCCTGCCACCTCCTCCGCGAATCCTACTGGGAAAACGGCAAGGTCAAAAAACGCACCCTCGCCAACCTCTCCGCCCTCCCCCAGCACCTCATCGACCTGCTCCGCCTCGCCCTCGCCAACCAGCTCCCCGCCAGCACGGCGCCGTCAGCGCCGTCCTCGGCACTGCCCGCCGCCTCCAACTCGACTCCCTGCTCTTCTCCCGGCCCTGCCGCCAGCGCTCCCTCGCCCTCGCCATGATCGTCTCCCGCCTGCTCTGCCCCGGCTCCAAGCTGCGCGTCGAGCGCGAACTCGCGAAACGCCACCTCGCCGCCGGCTTCGACTGGATCACCGCCCTGCGCGGGGACACCCTCCGCAAGCTGGTGAAGCGCAACGTGATCCAGCCCGGGCTGTTCGACACCCCGGGCCTGGCCAGCGTGACCTGCGAGGAGTACCCCGGCGAGCGGCTGCTGGTCTGCTACAACCCGCTGGTGGCGGTGCGGCCGGTGTTCCACTGGAAGCAGCGGCGGGTGCGGGAGCACCTGCTGATCTGCATGCTGGCGTACTACCTGGAATGGCACATGCGGGAGCGGCTGGCGCCGTTGCTGTTCCTGGACGAGGACCGGCAGGAAGGGAAGACGGGGCCGGTGGGCCCGGCGGTGCGGTCCGAGCGGGGCAAGCGCAAGGACCGCACGCGAGAGACGCTGGAGGGGAACCTGCCGCTGCAGAGCTTCCCGGACCTGCTGGCACACCTGACGACGCTCTCGGCGCTGGAGTTTCGTATTCTGATTGAAAACGAACACTGATTCTGATTGAGAACGAACACCAGTTCTGAGCACATAGAGCTGGAGCGGCGCGACGGAGCAAGAACAGTCGACGTCCTTCCTTGGAAGGAGGTCGCGATGCCAAGAAATCGAGTCGCAATGCACAACATCAAAGAGGTCATGAGGCTGCACCACAAGTTGGGACACAGTCAGCGAGAGATAGCCAGATCCTGTGGGATCAGTCTGAGTACAGTGAACACCGTGCTCCAGAGAGCCCGCCAAGTGGGCCTGAGCTGGCCCTTGGAGCCTGAGTTGGAGGAGGGCCGACAGCTGCCATCCCGTTACAAATAACTCGGAAAAAGGGACTTATTATGTTGACTCCGCCCCGAATGGCGTGCAACAGTCCAGTAACTGTGCGGTGTAAGTTGGGCTTAAGGAACGGGAAGCCTTACGTCACATTGACTTTGATCCTTGTAAACGTAGGGGTTTTTTTGATAGCAGTTCTACTTGATGGTTATTTCTCCCGTAACAGAAGTACGGTTTGTTTAGGGCTTGTAAACATAATGTGGCCACTTGGGACAAGGCGCTAGCTCCTCAGTTCTCATCCGCTGCCAACTTTAGTTATGATCACCTTGATCCCGGACCGCAGCCACTGGTGCGGACTTGATCTTTGCGAGGATGTTCTGTCCAGGCAGGTTGACAACCTCCTGTGCCACTTTTCAGTCGTTTGCAACGGCGTTATCAACGAAGACATGGGCGCTATCCTCAACCTGCCTAATCCTTCACCTCTGCAGGCGTGTCAGTGCCATGCGGTGAGTGCTTCGTACGCTGATTCCAGTACGCCGCTGCCAGGCCAGTTCCCCCGAGGAGTGCTAACCCCGCCAACAGCCAGAACGTGACAGGAGACCCGCTCCAACTGGCGTTGAACCTGTTTAGCACCGCTGCTCGTTCGAGTGTCCAGTGCCACGCTTCGTGAGCAGCGAACGCTGAGACGATAATCGTTCCGATCCTCTCGGCGACCACGTAACGGAACAGGCCTGCCAGCGCGGGAACGAGCAGCATGAGCACGAACAACTGCCCTAATTCGACACCAACGTTGAATGAGAGCAGGGACGTCACCAGATGCGAGCCCGCAAACTGCAATGTCTCTCGTAGCGCGAATGAGAACCCAAAGCCGTGAACCAGTCCGAACCCAAGGGCAATGAGCCAGCGGAGATGGGTGGCACCAATGATGTTCTCAAGCGCCATGTAAAGAATGGAGACTGCAATGAGCGTCTCGACCAGCGGAGGGAACCACGAGGCGCCGGGGGCGAAACCGACGGCACTAGCGATCAACGTGATCGAATGCGAGATCGTAAATGCTGTAACAATCAACGCGAGCGTTCGCAAGCGCCGCAAGGGGACGACCAGACAGAACAGGAACAGGAGGTGGTCTGGTCCGTCGAGGATGTGCAGAAAGCCAAGTTGGACGAACCGCCAAGCGGCTTGGAACCAACTAGGATCCAGTGGTACACGCCCTGGATCGCCTGCGAATTGGTATGCCCGGATCACATCATTAGGCAACTGGAATTGGAGAGTGGTGGCCACTTGTGCAGCCAAGTGATCAAGGCCCGGTCGAATCGAGAATTTGGAATGCTCGGATCGGACCGGGTACTCCAGCAGCACATCAAGCAGAACTTGGTCCCAGATCAGGTTCTCGGTATTGGCGGGTCTAGGTGCGGCGATATGCGTGAGCGCCCGCTCAAAGGATGTGAGGGAATCGTCTGATGGAAGCGAAATCTGCGTTGCTGCCAGTCTGGGCACGGGCAGCCGCTCATCGTCTTCGTAGATCTCGACAAAGGGGACGATCCACTGCGTTGCCAGATCCCCGAGTCGCGGGGCGAGCTCTTCGACATTGAGGTACCCAGGCCCAAACTCCGGAACCTCGACATCCCGCATCGAGCTCAGCGGAATGCGGACCACTAACTGAAAGGTTTCACCCTCGGCCTTGGCCAGCATGCGGGCCAAGACCTCGTTCGGAATCTCGTGGGCCCAAGCCGTACTCGTAAGAACGAGAGCGACCATTATTACCAATGCAGAACAGGAGCGGAACATAAAGCTTGCTCTCTTCTTACCTAAACAAGTATTATGTCGTAGGCAGAGAAGCCGGGAGATTTCCATGCAATCTAAACACCAAACTAGGGTCGCCCTCGCGGTGACGATCACCATCCTCGTAGCGTGTTCTGCGCCGTCTGGGGACCCGATGGAGGAGTCGGGTGTAGTTATGGCCCCGCGATTCGAAGTCGATCCGATGTGGCCGAAGCCGCTGCCGAACCACTGGCTCCTGGGGACCGTGATTGGCGTTGACGTGGACGACGAGGACAATGTCTGGATCATCCATCGCGGTAGTTCACTTGAGGAGAAGGAACTCTACGCGACTTGGGATCCACCGGCTTCCTACTGTTGCTACGCTGCGCCACCGATATTGGCATTCAACCAAGCGGGCGAAGTGATCGAACACTGGGGTGGTCCTGGCGAGGGGTACAACTGGTCAGCTTCAAACCACGGCATCGATATCGACCACAAGGGCAATGTCTGGATTGGTGGAAACGGCCGCGGTGCGTCAAGTGCGGAAGCGGCACTACCGCACAACGAAGCCGCCATGGGGGAGGGCCGTGTACACGACAGCATGGTACTAAAGTTCTCAAAGGTAGGTAAGTTCCTAATGCAGATAGGCAAGCCATTTGAGGGTAAGGGTAGCAATGACTTGGAGAATTTTAAACTGCCAGCCAAGACGCTTGTCGATCCGGAAACGAACGAACTCTATGTGGCCGATGGTTATGGCAATCGCCGCGTGATCGTCCTGGATGCTGACACGGGTGAGTACAAGCGTCACTGGGGCGCCTACGGCAACGTGCCTGATGATACCCAGTTGCCTGCGTACACGCCTGGAGAGCCGGCACCCCAGCAATTCCGCACGCCGGTACATGCTGTTGCACTTTCGGACGACGGCTTGGTTTATGTCTGCGACCGCACCAACGACCGCATTCAGGTGTTCAAGACTGATGGGACGTTTGTGAAGGAGACATGGGTAGAACCGGCCACTCTCGGTGACGGATCGACGTTTGATGTCACCCTCTCCAGGGACCCCGGTCAGAAGTTCCTCTATGTCGCCGATGGGGCGAACCAGAGGATTCATATTCTGGACCGCGAGTCGCTCGAGATCCTGACAAGCTTCGGGGACGGCGGTCGGCAACCGGGCCAGTTCTATGCCGTGCATAGCATCGCCACAGATTCCGCGGGCAACCTCTATACAACGGAGACGTATCACGGACAGCGCGTCCAGCGATTCATGTACAAGGGCTTAGCCCCGGTCACAGAGAAGCAGCAGGGTGTGGTCTGGCCGAGCGAATGAAGCCAGCAGAATCGACATCCCTGACTCGGCAAGCGGCAACAAGACTTGGATTTTTCGCTGCCGTCTTCATTCGGTGTGCTGGGTGTGCTGACACAAGTCATCATGTGCAGCCGTCGTGGTACTCACGCGCGTTCCGGCGGAACTTCACAGGATGGATTCGAAAGGACTGGGGTCCTCGCTAGGTCTGATGCTGCGGTTTCACTCCATCGCACTGGGAGAGTCCTGCGTTCTTCCACCAGCACTTGAATGTTGGTGGTTCCATCCGACATTTCCCGCTGCCTGATAGGGCGACCGATCCAGGAGACGGTTCTGTTTCTCTTTTCTGCAAGGTTGTTGACCATAGATTTTGCTATCTCCGATTCGCTTCCGCTGTGCCACAGAACTGCATTACCGGGTCGTCTACGGTACTTCGCAGGCTTTTGCTCGCGCGAATTTCGGAAAGCCGGGTTCCCTTGAACTAATTCGATCGGTGGTGCTTCTTGGCCCGCAGCCGGTACCCAATCTCCGTCAATCGGCAATCGATCACGGAGCTATCCTGCTTCAGACTCTGAGTTGGTAGACAGACCCCATAGCTGGTGTCGCTCCGCAGACACATTCTGAACAAATGACTGAGCACTTGCCGCTACGCGGGCAGATGTCGATGTTAGGATCGGAAGTGCGGTCAGCAGCATAACAGGGCAGTGCCGCTAGGCGACACAAATCGAAGACGGCCTGGGACGCCGAGCCTCGCGATAGCTCTAGGCTCCCTCCCTTCGCTTGCCGTACCCAGAATTCACCCACAAGCGTTGCCAATCTTTCAATAGGCGTCTGGTAGCTAGAAAATTGAGAACGAGTTGTTCAACTGTCTGGAACACAAGGGCCACAACCTCAAGCACAACTGCGGATACGGTCGTGACGGGTCGCCCAATCTACTCTTGACACTCAACCTGCCCGCAGCCGCCGAAGTGACCTGGCGCGTCGCACCCGAATTGTAGTGTGCCGCAACTGTTGGCGAGCACTAGCCGGAACTTCACCGTCCCTTAAGCCCTAGCGCCGTCCACCAAATCATTGGAATAGCGCGGTTTACCGCTCCACAGACCGGACTGAAAACTGGATATTTGTTGCCATGTTCTAAGCGCATAGTAATCTTTGTCTATGCTTGACAAACAGTATAATTGTGTTCTATATTGTTTCCATGTAAGAGGCCTCGCCCCATGTCCTACCACGTCGACGTCATCCCCAACCGCAACAGCCCCCCCCCGCCATCCTCTTCCGCCAAGCCCAACGCGACGGCAAGCGCATCCGCCGCACCACCCTCGCCAACCTCTCCAAACTGCCCCCTCAGATCGTCGACGGCATCCGCGCCATGCTCCGCGGCGGCCAGGTCTATCGCCCCGGCGAGGAGGCCTTCTGCCGCCGCCGCTCCCTGCCCCATGGCCATGTCGCCGCCGTCCTCGGCGTCTGGCCGTCAACTTGGCCTCGAGCGCCTCCGCAGCCGCAGGCGTGACCTCGCCATCGCCGCCATAGTCGCCCGCGTGCTCCAACCCGGCTCCAAGCTCGCCACCGCTCGCGGCCTGTCCCCGCAGTCCGCCAGCAGCAGCCTCGGTGCCCTGCTCGACCTCGGTCCCGTCCGCGGCAACGAAATGATTGACATGCTCGACTGGCTGCTGGGGCGGCAAGCGTGGATCGAGAAGAGCCTCGCCCGACGGCATCTCGAGGGCGCCACCCTGCTGCTCTACGATGTCTCGTCCAGCTATCTGGAGGGGCGCTGTTCTCCACTGGCCGCGTGCGGCCACAACCGGGACGGCAAGCAGGGCAAGCAGCAGATCGTCTTCGGCCTGCTCTGCGTGGTCGACGGCTGTCCCGTGGCCGTAGATGTGTTCGCCGGCAACACGGCGGATCCGAGCACGGTCGGGGTGCATCCTGGAGACGATCGCCCGCGCCGTGCGCTTCCCGCACCCTCGGCTGCGCGGCCAGGAGGCGATCAACCGGCGGGTGGGGCGCGACGTCAGCCGCAAAAAAGTGGATAAGCACTTCGCCATCGAGGTAACCGACGCCGAGATCCGCTGGTCGAGGAAGCAGGACAAGATCAACGCGGAGGCGCAGCTGGACGGCATATACGTCATCCGGACGAGCCTGCAGAGCTCCGCCCTGGGGGCTCCCGAGGCGGTCGAGGCCTACAAGAGCCTGGCGCACGTCGAGCGGGCGTTCCGCTCGCTCAAGACGGCGCAGCTGGCGGTGCGCCCGATCTTCGTCTATAGCGAGGACCATGTGCGCGGGCACATCCTGCTGTGCCTGCTGGCGTATTACGTGGAATGGCACCTGCGGCGGTGTCTGGCGCCGCTGCTGTTCGAGGAGGAGGACCGGGCGGGAGCGCGGGCGCTACGGCAGTCGCCGGTGGAGAAAGCGCAGGTCTCGGCGAGCACCAAGGCCAAGGCCGCCAGCAAGCAGACGCCCGAGGGGCTGCCCGTGCACAGCTTCCAGACGCTGCTGGCGGATCTGGGCACGCTCACGCTGAACGAGGTGACGCTGCCGGACGCCCCGCAGCACCCGTTTCCGATGGTCGCCAAGCCGACGCCGCTGCAGGCCAAGGCATTCGACTTGCTCGGGGTCGATCCGGGCAAATTTGTTGCCAGTAAATTGGCAGGTTGATTCAGTCTATCTGTCTGATATAGCTGCGATTATTCGAATTTTGGAGGTGAAGTTCCAACTAAACTTGATTACTAAACTTGTCGAAGCTCGCATACCTGTGGCAGAGTTGATCGCAGTGATTGCTGCCAGATCGCAAATCCCGATCGCTAACCTGAGGCAAGGTCTCGTTAGAGGTCTGCGAGCATTCCCGTGCGCGTGTTACAGCTTTCCGTATCTGGGCCAGCGCTAGGCGGAGGTTTGTGAGGTGTGTCCTGCAAGGGATATGCTCCGTCTGTCTGTGTCGAGCTTCTGACTACTGCTTCCAGTCAACAAGATTGGCAGATCCTGCGTGGTGTCAGGGCTTTTCAATGTTCAAAAAATGTAAGAACATGCGTGACGATCAGCGGCAGCGAGCAATACTCGAATGTTCAGGACAGGCTTATAGTCTGGGAGATAGGCTACCATTCATTTCGACCCCGTTACCGGGCACTGTTCGCTCGCTACGGATTCTGAACAGGGTACCGGAGCTTGACAGCGGGCCAATCGACCTCCGGCAATGGGGATTGCGGCCACGAAGCCATTGCTCGACAGCATCGGCATATGTAGCGAGTCCGATCTCCATGATGCATCACCGCCAGTTGATCAATCGAGACCGTGTTCTCAAGATGACCTTCCTTGAGATTCCCTCCGGTCAGCCTAGTATCCACGGCGTCGACACTGCTGTGGTCCTGAAATTAACTATCTCTACCCAGTTTTCCCACGCCCACTCCATTGTTGCACTAGCGAAGTGGCGGTATATAACGCAAGCTACTGAATAACAACATTCAACCCAATACTCTAACTATTGACATCGCTGCCTTTTGAATCATGTTGGCCAATGAGGTACAAATAGTGACAACATTGTATGTCCTTGTAGATTGCTGAGGAACAGATACTTATCTTGCTTATGCGCGGAATTTTGGAGATAACTCTTTATTCCAGACCAAATTGTTGTTTGTGCGAAGACGCAAAAAGCGCATTACTGGCTGCCATGCCTGAAGTTGAAATCATTGAAATTGACGTGGACAGTGACTCCTCTCTCTGCAACCTTTATGGAAACGACATTCCTGTTGCAATTCATGACGGGCAAGAGCTGTTCCGCCACAGGTTTGATTCAAATTGCTTGCGTATGTTTGGTAATTTGAACCAGAGCAATTGAAGGCATCACATATGGCCACTGAATCAGCAATCGAACTAGCCACTTCCAATATCCGCTTCGGCCCTGGAGTTACCCGAGAGCTTGGTGATGATCTTGCAGACCGCGGGATTCGTAACGTCTTCCTGGTAACGGATCCCTACCTGGTTGAATCAGTTTCCGTGTCAACTGCGCTGGCTTCCCTTGGGAATGCAGGGATCCGAACGACGCTGTACAGCAAAGTGTCTGTAGAACCAACGGATGCTTCATTTCTGGATGCAATCAAGGCGGGGGAAGAAGTTGACCCTGATGGCATTGTGGCGGTGGGTGGAGGGTCAGTGATGGACACTGCCAAGGCAGTGAACCTCTATACAACGTATCCAGCCAGCTTTTTTGATTACGTCAACCCGCCAATAGGAAAGGGAATCCCAGTACCAGGTCCACTAAAACCCCTCTTTGCAGTTCCAACAACAGCAGGAACGGGTAGTGAAACGACAGGGGTTGCAATCTTTGACTATGTCGAAATACACGCCAAGACAGGGATAGCAGACCGTCGGCTCAAACCCACACTCGGTTTTCTGGATCCGGATAACACAAAAACGTTGCCTCCAGCTGTGGCTGCTTCAACTGGTCTTGATGTCCTTTCTCATGCAATCGAATCCTATACTGCAATAGATTATCGAACACGCCAGGCTCCTGGTAAACCATGGTTTCGACCGGCCTATCAAGGGTCAAACCCGATCAGTGATGTCTGGGCACTTGAAGCCCTGCGGATGGTACGTACCTACTTGCAGCGAGCAGTAAAAACCCCTGCTGATGATGAAGCTCGTGGCAAGATGCTTCTGGCCGCATCCTATGCAGGGATTGGTTTTGGGAATGCAGGCGTGCATCTGCCTCATGGAATGTCTTATCCGGTTTCAGGAATGATCAAGATGATCAACGATTTCCGTATGGAAGGGTATCCAACCGAGCACCCTTTGGTTCCGCACGGTATATCAGTCATTCTGAATGCCCCGGCAGTATTCAGGTATACAGCACAAGCTTGTCCGGAACGTCATCTTCAAGCTGCAGAAGCACTTGGGGCAGATATTTCAAGTGTCTCACTCGATTCTGCGGGAGAGGTTCTTGCAAACTGTATTACAAATTTCATGCGGGAACTTGGTGTCCCCAATGGGCTGGCAGCACTAGGGTACGAGAAACGGAATATTCCAGGACTAGTACAGGGAACTCTCCCTCAACACCGTGTTACGAAGTTGTCACCTCGTCCGGCATCCGAGCAAGACCTTGCCGCTATGTTCGAAGAGGCCTTGGATGCCTGGTAGTACCGGCAGGACCCAGTGGTCGAATTTCCGTGGTCGGGCTGTGCCACAGCTCAAGACGAATGTTGGGCAGCCAGTATTGCAGCTCCTTGGGTAACCACACTTTCTTGTAGTTTAGAAGTCTCGATGGAATAGCTGTTCCGAAAATAGGGCACAACTAGCGGTTCCGTATTCTTCCGTAGAAGATCAAGAAGTTGCGGACTGGATGTGCCTAATCCACCACCGATTACAACCCGTTCCGGAACAAGGAGATTGATGGTAGCTGCCAAGGCAACAGCCAGGTGTTTGATCGAGTATTCAATGACAGATCCTGCGAATTCGTCTTCTTGCTCCCAGGCACTGATTATAGTTTCGCTGGGAGGATTGGAGGACGCACTGAGGGTAGAGAGGACTGAGGCCCCCCATTTCCCTGCATGCTCTTCTGCCAACTTCGAACAGAGTTGGCTGAGTCCTGGGCCGGAACAGAGAGTTTCAACACATCCTCTTCCACCACAGCAGCAGGGAAGACCTTCGGGCTCGACTACAATGTGACCGATTTCAGCTTCTCCGTAATCTCCAAAAGCCTGGATCCACCCCTTGCGCACAAATCCTCCGCCGACACCAGTACCGAGAGTCACATAAAAGACAGATTCTGCGCCCTCACCAGCCCCAAATTGAGATTCAGCCAGCGCAGCAAGCTTGCAGTCGTTTTCTACAAACACTGGTAGATGGAATCTTGAATCAAGTTCAGAGACAACATCCAGTTCTGACCAGCCATCCTCATGCAAGCAAAGATGCAGCTGGTTTGTGGAGCGTCGAACGGTTCCACCAAATCCGAAACCAATGGATTGAAAAACAACATCCGGTCCCCGAAAGGAGTTCATCAAGGATTCTGCTGCCTCGACAACATTTTGGAAACTCTGCGCAGCACGATCTTCCGGTGCACGCTTTATGACGGCAGTCTGCAACAGTCTCCGGTCGGGGCCAGCAATGCCAGCGACAAGTTTTGTGCCGCCAGTCTCAAATGCCAGGTAATGTGCTTTTGCTGTCACAGTTCACTGTAGATCCATTCGATCATCGCCCTGTAAGCATTTCCACGGTGGCTATGTTCCCATTTCAAGTCAGCCGGAACCTGCCCAAAGCTTTTGTGCAGTGGTGGGAAGTAAAATAGCGGATCATATCCGAATCCCTGCGCACCTGAATACTTGTTCAAGATCGTACCTTCGACCTTTCCATGAAATTCTGCAGCAAACTTGCCGTAATGCAGTAACACGATCACACAGATAAAACGTGCAGTACGTTGCTGGCGTGGAAGACCAGCAAGTTTTTTCAGAAGTAATCGGTTGTTTGCATGATCGTCACCGGGCAGACCGGAGTAACGTGCCGATTGGATTCCAGGTGCTCCGTGCAGGGCATCGACAACCAAGCCGGAATCATCAGCAAACAGCCACTCGGATGGTTGGTTGTTGTAATAGCAAGTAGCCTTCTGAAGGGCGTTTGTTGAAAAGCTATCACCTGTTTCAGGGCAATCAACAGGCTTGCAGCCCCGGACTATGATGCCATTCCCTGATGCCTGTTGAAATTCTGAGAGCTTGTTTTGGTTGGAGGTTGCACAGGTTAGTTCAAGCATCGAATTCAATATCAATCAGGTTTTTCTGGGCAGCGATCAATCCATGAATGCCTGATTGCGCAAGCTGTAGTAATTCATTGAGCTGTGACTTCGAAAATGTCTGCTCTTCAGCACTTGCCTGGATTTCCACAAAATCACCAACCGAGTTCATGACCACATTCATATCCACATCAGCACGCGAGTCCTCTTCATAGTTCAAGTCAAGCATAGGGACTCCGTTAATGATCCCGACGCTGATGGCTGCAACATGATTCTTGATCGGCATCTTACGGATTACCCTTTCCTCTATCAAAAGTTGCATAGCTGAGGCCATGGCAACCCACCCACCAGTAATCGCTGCAGTCCGTGTGCCGCCATCTGCCTGCATGACATCACAGTCAATATAAAGTGTACGTTCACCAAGCCTGCTCATATTGACGGCTGCACGCAGTGACCGTCCGATTAGACGCTGAATCTCCGATGTTCTCCCTGAGGGTCTTCCCAATCGGGCTTCACGAGGTTTTCTGGTAGATGTGGAACGAGGAAGCATGTCGTATTCCGCAGTGACCCAGCCTCGTCCAGAACCTCGCAGGAAGTTTGGAACACTTTCCTCCACCGAAGCTGTACAGATGATTTTGGTATTCCCGGTTTCAATCAGGGCCGAGCCCTCTGCCGAGGACATGAAGTCAGGTCGGATATTCAGTGCGCGTGCCTGATCAGGCTGTCTTCCATCAACTCGCATTCATTTCATATTTTCGCTGATTGCTTCAATGAGGATTGGACATCACTTGAAAGTATTCAGATCAGACTTGCAAATCAGTTGATTGTGAAATGAACAGTCACTGAACTTCTACATGGAAACAGGCTTGTATAGTAGGCTATCGCTATTAGGCACTATGCTTTTCGTTGGTTTGGAATGAACCTGCCAAACTTACTAACCCTGTCACGGATCTTCTTCGTTCCGATACTCCTTGCGGTATTACTACGCAAGGAGGCGATGGAACTTGATGCCGGTTGGATGGTCCTGACACGTGAAATGCTCGCACTGGGCATTTTTTTGACAGCCTCCATCACAGACCTTCTGGATGGCTATATTGCCCGTAAGCGGCGCCAGATAACCACTTTTGGCAAGCTTGTCGATCCTATCGCAGACAAGGTGCTGGTTGCTGCAGTCTTGATCTCATTAGTTGAACTGGATCGTGTTCCAGCCTGGATGGTTGTCCTGATTGTGAGCCGGGAATTTGCTGTCTCTGCATTGCGTTACCTAGCACTGACTCAAGGAATCACGATAGTTGCTAGCGATTACGGAAAAGCCAAGATGGTTGCGCAAGTGATTGCAGTCTCTCTGCTGTTAATGGCTCCATACTCCAGACTGGTTGAGCAGTTGGGCAACATTGCCATGTGGCTTGCGCTACTGGTGACAATCTGGTCGATGATTGACTATTTCTGGTGCTTCTGGAATCGGACTGAAGAGGGAATCCCGGATTCCGGTGAAACGGACAAAAGGATTGTGATTCGCAAGAAGCTCACAGGCACCAGAAACAGTTCCTGAAAACTACTGATTCCTAACTGGATTGCGTGGTTATGGCCACGGCAAACAATATCCGTAAAGAATTACTTCAACAGTTTTTCGACTGCCGAACGAAAATTGCGGTCGAGGTTCTCAAACCACGCCCTCTCTGATCCTTGGTGTTCTTCCTGGATCGTGCCATTTTTATCAATAAACAATATGTAAGGGTAGTAAATGCGCAGCATGAGCGATACCCCGGCAATTCGGGAAAACTCTCCTCGTGAAGAAATCACAAGTGGGAAGCTTGCACCATATCTTGAGGCAAATGTCCTCAAGCCTGAGGTATCAGTCTTGTTCAGAGACAATCCCACGATTTCAAAGCCTTTGGAACGCAGTTCCCTGTAAATCGGATCGATCGTCATTGATGTTTGCTGGCAATGCAGACAATCTGTCGAGAAAAACATAAGTACAGCTGCTTTGCCCTTGAGTGCTTTCAGGGACACGTTGCGGCCATCAAAAGATACTGCTTCAAACTCAGAAGCTGCTCGAGGTGCTGCCATGCAGGCAATAGCCATTCCCATTGCGATGGTCAATTGAATCAATCGGTGCATTTATCTGATCTTATCCTTTCTAGTTCCTTGTGGAAGCCCTTCCAGGCTCTCAACTATATTCCCTTTACGGCGCAGTGTCACTTCACCCACAGAGGCAATGCCTTGGCATTGGTTCCCGCCTTGGTCGATTAACTCCAGCCCTTCCCATTTCCGCTTACAAATCTCACGATAGAGATTGTAGTATTCGCTGGCTGCAACTTCGTCAGCCCATCGAACGGCATACCGCAGGAAGGAATGACCATCCTTGCGATTTTCATATGCTTCAAATCGAGCCCCTCGCCACTTGTTCAGCAAATCATCGGATTCGGTATCTCCCAGATGGTGTTCCAGCAGGATCCTATGATCCAGTTGTCCGAACACCCCTTCATAGACTTTCTTGTAGCCTTTTGGAATCTTGACCTCAGGAAGGTTCAGATGATCGAGTGTAAGTCCGTCGACATACAACTCGGGCTGCAGGATGTGCAGGGTTGATTGTGGTGGGTTCTCAAACACTCTCCTGAAGCCTTCCTGGCCATAACGCTCAATCATGGCCTGTTGAAATAACAGACCATCTGTATAAGGAAAGATCAGGGTTTCTTGCAGGTACAAAGGAGAGCTTTCGAAAACAGGAAACTGCTCCGCTTCAAAACGCGTTGCACTGGCGGTTGTAATGGCCAACAGGCGATTGTCCAGCAGCGAGCGGTCAGATTGTCGCATGACCCACTCAGTCATGACCCAGGAAGCTTGTCCTTCAACAGCAGCAATTCGTGCTAGTTGTGTTTCTGAATTACGAGGGCTCTTGATGTACTTGTGCAGATTGAATTGCTGGTCATCAACAGCATGGGTGAGCTCGTGAACAAGCGCAAAGCTACGGGCATCAGGGGGTGCCCAGTCGGCTATATAGAGATGGTGTGTCTTGTAGTGATAAAGAGCCCATACCTGTTCACTCATCAAATCCAGCAATGTCGTCTCGTAATCGAAATCGTCAGTGACCAGACCAAAAAGTTTCAGGAAAAGCACTTCAGCCCTGATCTGTTTGGGGTTGAATTCTTCTTGCAGCTGTTTGCGATACAGGTTTCGAAATTCGTTTTGTGAGATTAAGGAATGCTGGATGGAAAGACTGGGTCCGAATCCCATGATCTCCCGCAAGTCCTTGAGCATGGAGTTGACTTGCTCAAAGATATCGGTTGTCTCCGAATCTTCGTGACTATGCGTCTGGGAAGGAAGAACCGGAATGAACAGCAGCAGCGTAAGAACCAGCGGTACTAGGGCAATTGCAAGAATCTTGTTGATACTGCGGCCCTTGGCAGGAACCGAAGGGAAAGGATTCATTTGCATGGGATGGTTGATGAGCAGTTGAAGTGACCCGCAGTTGGAAAATTACGGCATAGGACGCTCAAAGCTGCCAACTAGGGCTGGCTGGGTTCTTTTGCTTCTTCTTCATCAACCACCTCACCGAAAGTGATCGTACTCGTTCCAGTGAATTTCTTGTAGTTTTCGTACTTGACAATCATGCGGATCTTCTGTGGTCCGCTAGGGAATGCCAGCGTATCATCAGCTCTTGTATAAATCGGGAACCAATATTCACCATCAATCTGGTCACGGTAGGTTTCAAAGCGGGGAAACTGCTCATCCTTGCCTCTCTTCCCTACTCCCTTGCCATCCGTCTTGACAATCTGAAGCCCCTCCTGATCTACCCAGATCTGCCCTTCAAAATACCGCTTGTCTTTTTTTGACTTCTTGGGTTTTACAGCAAATAGATAGGTTTCGATCTCGTCTACCTGCTGCTCTCCCAAGTAATCGATTTGATACTCAACGGCACTGTCAATGGTCATGACGAAGGGCTGCACATTGCGAAGATCATCCATGTCATTCGGGGTAAGGATGATGTTTTGGAGAGAGGAAGGAGGCGCAAAAACCACACGTTCAACTCGTTTGCCATTATTGTCAAAAAGGACGTCCTGGATCAGTTCAAAACGGCCTCGAACAGAACCCGAATTTGTGTACTCAAAGATCTTGATGGATTGTCGATAGGTGTAGGCTTGACGTGCCTTGGAAAATTCAGTTTCTTTTGCAACGAATTGCTCAATGATCTTGTCCACTGACACGTCAGGCTGACTGTTGGCGCTAAATGCAGGCATCAAGAGACCCATCAAACAAAGAGCCAGGATCGTAAATGGAACAGTTTTTGGCTTCATGGCAATACTCACAGTTATTGTACGACGTTGCTTTTGTGAAAAGAGTTGCCAAGCAGTTGTAACTGCCTGTTGATTCCACAATTTCAGGCTGGTCGCAGTTGCATGATCATTGTTGGATACGATAGGGCGATGCGATTTCATCAAGCCGTCTTTTTCATTTCGCTGGTTTCACTCGCTCATGCTGCGGTGTCACCTGTTCCTGAAATAGTCACGCCCCGGAAGATAGAGGGAGCCAAGCCGCGAAATGTCGTCTTTATCCTCTCCGATGACCATCGTTACGATGCCATGTCTTTTCTTGGCCATCAATTTGCGAAGACACCACACATGGATGAGATGGCCGCAGAGGGTGTTCATTTAAAGAACGCCTTTGTTACAACATCCCTTTGCTCGCCAAGCCGTGCTTCGATCCTGACGGGCCTTTACACGTTCCGGCACCGTGTGATTGACAACAATCGCATGGTGCCTCCAGGCACACTGTTCTTTCCGCAATACCTTCAGAGTGCTGGCTATGCCACAGCCTTTATTGGTAAGTGGCATATGGGGGGAGCAGCAGATTCACCGCGCCCGGGCTTTGATCACTGGGTCAGCTTCCGAGGTCAGGGACATTACTTGCCACCCACACCTGATTACACACTCAATGTGAACGATGAACGCATCAAGCAAAAAGGCTATATCACGGACGAGCTTACAGACTATGCAGTCGAATGGCTCTCTGAGCAACCTGCGGACAAGCCATTCTTCCTGTACCTATCTCACAAGGCTGTGCATGCAAACTTCACACCTGCCGAGCGGCACGCGGGGGTGCTGGACGATAAGCCGTTCAAACGCCCAGCTACTGAACCAGATACTCCGGAAAATTACCGAAACAAACCTCGCTGGCTGCGAGACCAGAGAAACAGTTGGCATGGTGTCGACTTCCCCTATCACAGTGCGCTGGATATCGAGAGTTATTACAAGCGTTATGCAGAAGCACTAAGTGCCGTGGACGACAGCATTGGCAGGGTCAAGGCACAGTTGCACAAGATGGGCGTTGCTGACGAGACACTCGTAATCTATATGGGCGACAACGGTTTCATGTTCGGGGAACACGGACTGATTGACAAGAGGGTGGCCTACGAAACATCGATTAGAGTCCCGATGCTGATGTGGTGTCCGGAATTGTTCTCTGGAGGCACGGTAGTGGAGCAGGTTGTTGCAAACATTGATATTGCACCGACAGTGATGGAAGCCATGGGGGTTCAAAAACCTCCTCACATGGACGGGATGAGCTTCCTGCAGCTCGGTATGGGCAAGGAGATACCCTGGCGGGACTACTTCCTGTACGTGTACTACTGGGAGAAAAATTTCCCGCACTCACCGACGCAGTTTGCACTACGTGGGGATCGCTTCAAGTACATCACCTATTACGGTCTGTGGGATGCAGACGAGCTTTACGACCTTCAGGAAGACCCTGAAGAGATGTATAACCTGATCTTCGATGATGAATACAAGCAGACTGTCAGGAAACTTGAAGACAGGCTTTACGCGATGATGGCAGAGCTTGGTGGCATGGAAATACCACTGAATGCCCCTCGTGGGGGTTCACAAAACAAGCGTCTTCGAGAAAGAGAAGGGAAGAAGGCAGGGGATTTTCCAGATCCGTTTGTACTGGACGAACCGATTCACAGTAACGCCCAGTAGCCTTGAATGCTGAGTATCTGGAAGCAAACAGCTTTACAGATGAAGCTCTGTGATAGCATTGCGAGCACGCTATGGCAGAACTAAACAGTCAGGATCCATACGCACTCCACCCGGAGAACATAGCAGCGCCACCACAGCGTTTCCGCCAGATTGCGATGCTGGTCGGACCAGGATTGATCCTGGCAAGTTCTATTGTCGGCACGGGTGAATTGATTGCTACCACCGTTCTTGGTGCCGAGAACGGCTATACCCTGCTTTGGCTAATCGTTCTGAGCTGTCTTATCAAGACTGTGGTTCAGAACGAATTGGGACGTTACTCCATAGGTACGGGTAAGACAACACTGGAGGCCTTTAATGAACTTCCCGGACCACGACTGAAAGTTTCATGGCTGGTCTGGATGTGGTGCGTGATGGTTATCTTTACGCTGTTTCAGGTCGGTGCCATGTTGGGTGGAATCTCAGAGATCCTGAACATGATGTTCCCCAGCGTGCCCTTGTCGGCTTTTGTGTGGATGCTTGCTGCCTGCACCATGGTGCTGCTGATTGTCGGCAAGTACTCGATGGTAGAGCGCATCGCCATGTTGCTGGTAGTGAGCTTTACGATGCTGACAGTCAGTTGCTGCTTCCTGCTCCTGAAATTACCACAATATTTTGACTGGAACGCAGTATTGACCGGACTGACATTTCAGCCTCCGGAAGGTGGAATGGGGACAGCTGTCGCAGCTTTCGGAATTACGGGTGTTGGGGCTACCGAACTCGTGATGTACCCCTACTGGTGCATTGAAAAGGGGTACGCACAATCCGCAGGTAAACGGGACGATACACCAGCATGGAGGGGACGTGCCCTCGGCTGGATCCGGGTCATGGGATTTGATGTGCTCTGTTCTATGGTGATTTACACCTTTGCCACGATTGCTTTTTATTTTCTGGGCGCTGGAATCCTGAAAGGCATGGGACTGATACCTCAAGGTTCTGCCATGGTGCGTGTCCTCTCCAGTATTTATACAGAAACCTTGGGGGAATGGTCTTTCCCGCTATTCATGGTCGGTGCGTTTGCAGTGCTTTATTCCACAGTCTTTGCATCGACAGCAGCTCATTGCAGGGTCTGGGCTGATATGGTCGGAATGCTTGGTATTTATGACAAGTCCAACTATCAATTACGACTGCGCACTACTCGTATATTTGTAGTGATACTGCTTGTCATTCCTTGCCTCTATTTTATGTGGATCAAGGAACCTGTGCTGATGGTGAAGATTGGCGGGATTGCACAGGCTATCATGCTGCCGATCATCGGCGGGTTCATGCTCTATATCCGCTACACAAGGATGCCAAAGAGCATCCTGCCCAAGGGCTGGATTACTTTGATGCTCTGGATTTCAGCAACCCTTATGGCACTCATGATGGGTTACTCAGCTATTGAGAAACTCTGAGATTCGTTAGATCCTGATCAAACAAGCCTTGCAAGTCAGGGATTAAGCTCGTAAACAGTCTGGTCATTGAGTTGATAAATCAGATTGACTGCATGGTCCACTCTGTTACCACCTGGTGGCCTTCGGAGGAATCCTCCCCCAGTTCCAACAACCTGCAGTGCTGCAGAATCTGCAGTCCAGTGCAGGGAAAAGGATTTTGAGTCCTGTTCCTCACTGTTTCTCATGCTGTAGATGACGGCTGAGTCGTCGTTTTGCAGGTCCCAGATATGAATACTGTAGAAGTTGGCAAGCATTGCCCCTGAGCGAAGGAAAACTGCATGTTGGCCATCAGGAGCGACCTGCAGTGAATGGCCTGGCATCATATAGTGCCACTCCATGCCATTGTCACTGGAGGAATACAGTGCAGCCTCAGGTCGCAGCGAGGAATCAAACCAACTGCTTACATAGCGTAGAAGCTTCTGCATTGGTGGAACAGCCCACGGTGTCCAGCGCTCATAGATGATGCGTCCGTTTGCCCACTGTGGTCTTACAATCAGGTGATCAGCCGGAACATTGATCTCTACAAGGCCATTTTCGTCTTTTAAATAGAGGTGTTGAACATTTCCTATCAGGGACTGTTCGTAGCTCAGGAAAACTGTCCCTTCGGTTGCCTGATGAGCCCAGAGAAGGCGGCCAACAATCCCTTCTGAAGCAAAATCGTCTGAATCATCTTGCAGCGGGGGGCTATCTGCCTGGCTGAAGGAAAGTTCCTCAATGTAGGCAGTAATTTGCTCTGTGGGTGGCTTGACCTCTGGAACGAGTTCCTCAACGCCTGCTCCCCAGGTTCCAGGACCCATTACGGCGATACATGTGCCGTGGAGTACCAAAGTAGGGAAAAGAACAGCTGTGAGAATCGCAAAGATCCAGCGACGATCATTTCTCGGTTGAGACATGGGAGCAAGTTGGTGCGTGTGCTGCTTTGATCATTGCAAAATCAGGGATTGTAAGTTTCAGTCCGGGCATGGAGATTGACTGGCCCGTGCCCCTTTCCCAGTCCCGGAGCGGTTCGGATTGCTTCTGTGATGAATCTTTTGGCTTCATTGACAGCATCCCTGAGTGGTGATCCTTTAGCTAGCAGTGCCGTTATTGCGGCTGAATAGGTGCAACCCGTTCCATGGGTATGAGTTGAATGAATGCGTTCTGCGTCAAACTCATGAACTTCATCCCCGCTCAGGAGCAAGTCAACAGCATCATTCGAGAGATGTCCGCCTTTGATTAGAACGTTTTGTACGCCAAAATCCGCAATCCGCCTCGCTGCCTCTTGCATGCTGTCCTTTTCTTGCACATCAAGTCCTGTCAAGGCTGCTGCTTCATGCAGGTTTGGTGTTAGCAGGAAGCAGTGAGGCAACAACTGCTCCTTCAAGACCATGATTGCATCCTGCTCAAGTAGCAAGGTGCCGTGAGTGCTGACCATAACTGGGTCAACCACCAGGGGTACTTTCGAATCCCTGGCCCACTCAGCAACGACTTCAATGATTGAAGCCCTGCCAAGGGCACCTGTCTTTACAGCCTGTGCAGGAATATCTTGTTGAACAGTATTTAGCTGCTTGTGTACCAGGTCAGCATCCAAGAGAGTAATGGATTCTACTGTGCAGGAGTTCTGGACGGTGATTAAAGTGACTACTGAAGTTCCGTAGACACCGAATTGATGGAAGGTCTTGAGGTCGGCCTGCAGTCCTGCGCCACCAGAAGGGTCAGACCCTGCAATTGTCAGTGCAACTTTGCGTGGCAAGCGTAGCAAGTTCAAGCCGAAGTCTAGCCCGTATCGCTCACCAAGTCTAGGCAGTCTCGGATTTTGGCGTCACGGGCCCGGGCAATGGGCTGTTGGAAGCGGGCCTGCAACTGATTTCCCGGCCCTGGCGTTCAGGAATCCCCTCGCGTAGCCATATCTGCGTCAACCGGGACCGGTGCCGGGGCACTCTGCCCGTCCTGCTCGGCGAATTGGCGCAGGGTGAACACACCTCCCGCTGGCCGCCGCGCGTGGCGCCCCGGCTGTCTCTCCCGCTGGCCCACAGGCTATCCCGGCGTCTCCGCCCGCAACCGCGCCAGGCTGTGCGCGAACAGCTCCTGGCGCGGAAACACCGAGGACAACGACACCCAGACCCTCCGCCCGCTCACCCGCACCACCGCGGCCACCTTCAGCAGCAGCGCCCGGATCGTCCCGAACTGCGCCCGCGCCAGCTCCGTCCCCGCCCGCCCGCGTTGTCGCAACACCTCCAGCAGCGCCGCCGCGAACAGGTCCAGCTGCTGCTCCTTGATCCGGTTCTCCATGTCCCCGCGCGCGCAGTACAGCTGCTCGTACAGCGGCTGGGTCCCGATCCGCCCCCGCACCACCACCCGCACCCGCGGCCAGCGCTGCCGGATCTGCCCCACGAGCCGCTGCAACTCTTCCACGGCCCCGTCCGCCGCGTCCCGGTTGGACCGTCGCAGCCGCCCGCACAGCAGGTGTGGCCCGCAGGTCACATACAGCGGGAGGTAGCAGTAGCAGTCGTAATAGCCGTGGAAGAAACGCCCCTCCTGCCGGCCAGCGGATGGCCCCGGTCGTGGTCGCAGAGGTCCTCATACCCCAGCGCCAGCCCGAACAGGCGCTGCAGGGAATGCTCGCAGCGGCGGGGGTTGCGGTGATCGACGAAGCAGGCGGCCAGACGCCGGGTCAGGCCGATGCGCTGGTCAACAGCCTGCAGCAGCAGGGCGCCACCATCGGAGGACATGCGGCCGCCGTCAAAGCGAGCGCGCACTTGGCGGCGGCCCTGATTGGCCAGATCGATTGTGATACAGTGTGCGCGCATGGGGTGTGTCTTTGGCTAGTTCCTAACTTGCTGAATATAAATAGGTTATCACAAATTTACACCTCATGTTCACGCCCTTGGTGAGATATTGCGGCTAGCATTCAAACACAAGGATCCATGTGTTGTCTGGTGCTGCCCTGCAAGCTGGATTGCCAGGTAGGGACCTGTAGCAGCAATATGGCTCTTTACAGAGGGCGTAAGATAGCTCAGATGTATTCTCGAACATCCCTGTTGGCTATATCAGTTCTGTTGCTTGTGAGTTGTTCCCCCGAATCTGAACACGGAGATGCAACCCAGTCGGCAGGGGGACCCTGGGGCTGGCAAGCCGAACATTCTCATCATGCTGGCTGATGACCTTGGCTGGACAGATGTGAGCTTGCATGGGGGCAACATTGCAACACCAAACATAGATTCAATAGCAGTTCTGGGGGCAGAACTTGCTCGTTACTATGTTGCCCCAGTCTGTTCCCCGACTAGGGCAGGGCTACTGACAGGCCGTTATCCGATCCGATTTGGCTCCATGAGGGCGGTTTATCCACCTTGGAGGCAGGGGGGCATGGATTTATCAGAAACGACACTGCCTGAAATGCTTGCTGCTGCCGGTTACAAACATAGGGGTATTTTCGGGAAATGGCATCTTGGGCATTCGCACAAGAAGTATCACCCGCTAAACAGGGGTTTTTACAGAGTTTTATGGGCACTATAACGGAGCTATTGACTATTTCACTCATGAACGCGAAGGAGAACTGGATTGGCATTCCAGTTTCGAGGCGAGTCTGGATCAGGGCTACACCACAGACCTGATAGCCGATGCAGCCGTGCGCTTTATTGACCATCACGCCGGGGATGATGAGCCATTCCTGTGCTACGTGCCGTTCAATGCACCACATAGCCCATTCCAGGCCAAGGACAGTGACCTGATGCTGTACAAGCAACTCCCACCCGCTAGGGGGTCTTTCCAGGGGGCTACTGGTGAGGATTCTACTAGAGTGCGAGAGCAGCGCAACAGCAACCGTCGTGTGCTGGGAGCAACATTTCATTTACTGGATCAAGCAGTTGGCAGGATTGTTGATGCTATTGAAAGAAATGGAATTCTGGAGAATACTTTTATCCTGTTTTCATCTGACAACGGCGGTGTTAGGGGGATAGGAGAGAACACACCCCTTTGCGGTGCCAAGGCAACGGTCTTTGAAGGTGGAATTCGTGTCCCTGCAGCAGTGCGCTGGTATGGAATGATACCCGGTGGAAGAAAGATCAACGAGCCACTCGCCAACATTGATGTATTTCCTACAGTGATGCGACTTGCCGGAGTGGAACAGTCTGTTGGCAAGCCTCTGGATGGTGTAGACATGCTGGACATCCTGACAGGAAAGCAGGAGAAGCTTGAGAGGGAACTTTTTAACTATATTGGCCAGTCAGGACTGCTTGGTGAGCAGATTTCCTACATGACTAACGACTGGAAAATGATAGTGATTGGCCCTGTTGTAACGGATGAGAATGCCGATGATGCCGACAGGCAGAAATTCCTGTTCAACATCTCCAAGGACATCTCGGAAGAAAACAACCTTGTTGATCAAAACCCGGCAAGGGCCGCTACAATGTACAAGAAAATCAAGTGGTTTCGATCATTGCAACCTGAGGAGGCAGTGCCACCTTATAACGAGGGACGTGATAGCAAGAGCTTCAAGGCTCCGCATCAATGGGAGATGAGCGACGACTGATGAAGTGGTTTCAGGTTCAGGCAGGTCGAGTGGCTTAACGAGGGCGTAAAAACCCATCAAAACCCCGACTCTTCAGGCGTTGCAGTTTTGAGTTTGCCTGTTGTCTGCTACCGCCAGTAACAAGGACCCTGTAGCGTCTCTGGCCTGACTGCGTATATTCCAGTATGGCTGCATCAAGCCCCAGGTCAGAAGCCTTGTTGACAGCTTTCCGGGCATTATTGCGATCTGAAAACACACCGATCTGAATATCGAAGTTCTGCTGGGATTGTGGTTGTGGTTGGGGTTGCTGTCCGGTGCTGCTTTTCCTGCTACTCGGTGGGTTCTTTCCTTTCTGTGGACGAATAACTTTCAATTGAACAAGAGCTGTGCCTGAAACAATCATGTTGATATCAGTTGCTGCAGCACGGGATAAATCAATGATGCGTTTTCCGACAAATGGTCCTCGATCATTGATGCGGACAATCGTTATTTGCTTGTTGTCCAGGTTAGTCACACGTACCCAGGTATTGAAGGGCAGACGCTTGTGGGCTGCAGTCATCTTGTTCATGTCATAAACTTCGCCGTTACTCGTGATGCGTCCGTGATAGGGATGACCGTACCAGCTTGCGACCCCTCGTTCGGTCCAGCCGATCTTGCCCTTGACAGGGGGAGGGAGCTTGATTTTCTTGGCCCTACCGGCACAGCCGGTTAGCAACAAACCGGCCAGCAGTAGAGTTGGCAGCAGTATGCGATTGAACAGTTTCAAAAGGCTACAGATCCGAGCGGGTGCTATCACGGAAACCTAGTCAAACTGTGATACGATGCCGCTTTTGTGCAAAACGGCAACTGGTATATTCTGATTGCTGCTTTGCTGGCACTTTTTGGGTTTATATTTTTCTGGACGAATGAACAGGTCGGAATGAGCGGCCTGTTTCTGGTAGCCACATTCGCCCTGTTGGCGCTGTTTCTGCAGTTCCATCCCAGACTGAATATAATCGCATTTCCAGTTTGGGTGTTCACCATGATCACCTGGGCTCTATATTACCCGTCCTATTTTCTGTCATGGGGGCCATTCTCTTTAAACGAATGGATTACTCCATTGATCCAACTGATCATGCTGGGGATGGGTGCCACATTGAGCCTCGCAGATTTTGTACGGGCACTCAGGATGCCTCAAGCTGTGTTAATCGGGCTGGTTCTGCAGTTCAGTGTCATGCCAGTGCTTGGATGGGCAATTGCAAAATCCTTTGATTTTCCAGTTGAGATAGCAGTAGGGATTATCTTGATCGGATCCTGTTCCGGCGGTGTTTCATCAAATGTCATGGCTTTTCTGGCCAAAGGCAATGTTGCTCTCTCGGTCACGATGACTTCCTGCTCAACATTAATGGCTCCGCTGATGACGCCCTTCGCGATGAAGTTACTGGCTGGAAGGCTTATCGAGATCGATTTACTGGCCATGATGTGGTCTATTGTGCAGTTGGTGATCCTGCCGGTAGGGGCTGGTTTGCTGTTGAATCGCCTGTTTACCAGGTACCAGTTGTCTGTAAATCGCATTCTTCCAGGAATATCCATGGCCGGAATCTGCTTCATCCTGGCCATCATAGCTGCGGATTCGCGGGATAACCTCCTGAAAAGCGGACTGGCCGTGATCGGTGCTGCCCTTATCCACAACATCACTGGTTACCTGCTGGGATATCTGGCAGCAGGCTGGTGTCGTCTGCCAGAAACTGACCGTCGCACTGTGGCCTTTGAGGTGGGCATGCAGAATGGCGGGATGGCTGTTGGCTTGGCGATTGGTGTACTCAAAAGTCCGTTAGCTGCCTTGGCAGGAGGTATATTCGGTACATTTATGAATGTAACCGGGTCAGCTTTGGCTTCCTGGTGGAGAGACAGACCACCTGATGAATCTTGAACTGGAAGTCTTCAGCAACCTGTTTGTCTCCATTGCCGAGGAGATGGGAATAGTCCTCAAACGCACGGCATTTTCCGCCAATATCAAGGAACGGCGAGACTACTCCTGTGCGCTCTATGACGAGCAGGGTAACACTGTGGCCATGGGTGACCACATGCCAGCCCATCTGGGAGCAATGCCAGCTTCAGTCAAGGCTGTCACGAATGAATTCGAAGTAAGTACTGGTGAAATATTTTTTCTGAATGATCCATTTCGCGGAGGGACACACCTGCCTGACATCACTTCGGTATCCGGGGTTTTTACGGATCACAACCAGAGGCCAGCTTTTTATCTGGTAACAAGAGCGCATCATGCGGATGTTGGGGGTATGGTTCCGGGGTCGATGCCATTGGCGCAACAAATATACCAGGAAGGGCTGCGTATCCCACCTGTTCGATTGGTTGTGAATAATCAGTTTGACCCAGCGTTGATGTCATTTATTCTGGCAAATGTCCGCACTCCTGAAGAGCGACTCGGAGATTTAGGCGCACAGGTTGCCGCACATCGCACTGGAGAGATACGACTGCAGGAAGCACTGGTCAGACATGGCAAAGCCAAGCTGGTGCAGCAGATGGCAATCTTGCAGGATTATGCAGAAACGATCATGCGCAAGCGTCTGGAATCTATACCGAACGGGGAATATTTGTTCACAGACTACCTGGAAGATGATGGATTTGATGACGAACACATCGCAATTCGCTGCATATTAACAATTTCAGGGTCCAATGCCACTGTTGACTTTCGGGAATCTGATCCACAGGTAAGGGGTGGTGTGAATGCCAATTTTGCCGTTACAACCTCTGCAGTAATGTACTGTTTCCGATGCCTGGTCACAGACAATGTGCCTT